>CP089930.1 GCA_021307345.1 Escherichia coli | reverse complement strand
GAAAATGTTTTTTTTGGGTTGGCGTAAAGTGCGGTTTTAGAGTTTCAGTTATTATTGGTGGAACAGTACCTTCTTGTTGACTCTTATTTTTGATCTGAAACCGATCGCAACAGTAAGCGTAATACATCCCTTATAACAGCCAAAGCTGAACAACAGGCGATGACCTACTATGAGGCCACTTATACAGCTAATACGGACATTGATACCGTTAACTGTGCTTTTTATATGACAATAAAATAAGTAATGAGCCATTCTATGATGACTCAACATTAACCATGACGACGCCGCAAATTGAACTGGGCAATACGGCATCGTCATTTATTGTAACTACAATGCCAACACACGCGCAAGTGATGTGGTTACTATCCCCTCGGCGAATAACCTGTCAACACGGCCTTTACAGTATTGTGCGAAGTAAGAGGAACTGGTACACGCCCAATGTTGCGCAAGGATATTTGATGTTGGAGGGCCAGTATTGATGATAATTAGTTACGCTGGGTTTGTTTCAACATGAAAGATAAGCGCCAACGTAGAATGGTTCAGCCACAAATTTCCTCAGATGGAGAAAGGTTCATTGTGGTGTGAGAGCTAAATCTGATTTATCAGTAAATGCAATATGCAATGGTAATTATACAACAAACCTTAATGGTAAAAATATTTGAGTTACAGCAACATCGTACCGGTTGGTGGGCAGACCGCAGCAGGAACGCGTCATTTGTTGGACACATCAGAAATTTCAGAGTCTGGTTTAAAGAATTAAATGACAGGCAAATCAAGGAGGCAGTATGAAAGATTTAACTTGAAATTTCCTGGTAACAGAGAGTTTAAATCCTTCCTGTCATCTCTTGACTGGAGGAAGATGAAGACCTCCAGAATAAACTGTTAGTCGATGAAATTGGTTCACCTACACAGAAACAGGGTAACTGAAGAGGAGAACCTGTCTGTATCCGGAATGACGGTTATTTTGTCAACATCGCATTCTGATGACTTGTTTGATGTTTCTGTATTCTCTGATTATGTCGTGGAGCTGGAAACACCGCTTCGGGAATGGAGCTGAAAGAGGAAATAATGGATATAAGCCCCTTACTTCATGCACTTTGTGCTGTGGCTGCGCAGATACTGGTTGTCTTTTTACCGAAACTGGGCTTACGGAGCGATAGCTGTTGTACGTTCTTCATTGCGCGTGAACACACCCAGGCAGAATATCGCTGGATTGAAATGTTCGACATGCAAGCGTATGAATATGCGGTGGGGCGGTTTTGATCCGCGAGCTTGGGATGTGGCAAGCCTGATGGATTTTGCTGTGCCGGTGGTGGCGTGTCTGCTGGTCTGGCTGTTGGTTAATCGTGGGTGAAAAAAGGTGAGCTGTATATGCAACGGAGGAAGAAACCCCGTTGCTGGAAGCCAGGAAAAAGTATCGGGTGTTGCTAAACCGTGTGGACACTTCCGTAGCACCAGATATCGAGTGGCTTATTCAACCATAATAAACAGTATGTATATCATAGGTTATTAATTGTGAGTTTTTTCGGTGTGTTATTTGTTTGTTTGATGTTATGCTTTTGCGCCCCAAAAGGTTGTTTAGATGTATTTTATCAATTGATTTTCAATATCGTTTAATAAAGAAAAATTAAGCAAGCTGGATGTTGGTTTTTTGTTAATTGAATGGTTCTAATAATGTTTTTTTACTGTTGTTGAATGTGACTTGATAAGAAATGCAAGTAAAAATGATACTCTTTTTATTTTAAATTCAAACGGTTGACATATATATAGCAAGAGGTTTCAGGTGCGTTGTAGTGAGTTTATGTTAATAAAAAGCATAGTAATCGTTGAAAAAATGTAACTTTGAAATACGTTAGAATAAAAAACAATATACATATAATAATTTAATCTTAAATGAAATTTATTAAAATTTGCAAACTATAATTTTGTGTATAAAAATATAAATGCACATCATCCTGATTATGATTGTGTATTTAATTGGTTGTTATTTGACTACTATCAACTTGTTTTAATTTTATGATAGGTGCAAGATGGATTATGTTTGCTCCGTAGTTTTCATCTGTCAATCATTTGATTTAATTATAAACAGGAGAGTTATCTCGTTCAAAAAAAATTCATTGTTTATTGTAAGCGACAAAATTAGAAGAGAGTTACCAGTATGCCCCTCTAAACTAAGAATTGTTGATATAGATAAGAAAACATGTTTATCCTTTTTTATCGACGTGAATAATGAGTTGCCTGGCAAATTTACTCTTGATAAGAATGGCTATATTGCTGAAGAGGAACCTCCATTATCGCTTGTTTTTTCTCTGTTTGAAGGGATTAAAATAGCAGACTCACACTCCCTTTGGTTAAAAGAAAGACTATGTATATCCTTACTTGCCATGTTCAAAAAACGCGAAAGTGTAAATTCATTTATACTAACAAATATAAATACATTTACCTGTAAAATTACTGGAATAATCAGTTTTAATATTGAGCGGCAATGGCATTTAAAAGATATTGCGGAATTGATTTATACGAGTGAAAGTTTAATAAAAAAAAGATTAAGGGATGAAGGAACGTCATTTACTGAAATATTGAGAGATACTAGGATGAGGTATGCAAAAAAACTCATAACTTCAAACTCTTATTCTATCAATGTCGTAGCCCAGAAATGTGGCTATAACAGTACTTCATATTTCATATGTGCATTTAAAGATTATTATGGTGTCACGCCATCTCATTATTTTGAGAAAATAATCGGCGTCACAGATGGAATAAACAAAACAATTGACTGATAATATTTATTACAAGTTGTCTACATGTTAATTATAATATTATACAGCGTGTTTTTTGATGTGATATTCTGGAACCATTAATTTGTAATTGGGTTGCTGTCGCCTATTTTATACACACTATAATTGATGGTTTTCTATGTGATTTAGTTAATAACCTTCTGGGTTTATTTTAAGGGTTAATTGTTACATTGAAATGGCTAGTTATTCCCCGGGGCGATTTTCACCTCGGGGAAATTTTAGTTGGCGTTCTTAAAATGTGTACTTAAGACCAGCAGTAGTGATGAAGTTATAGTTTTCTATGCCTGCTCCATTTTTGCTGTAGTCTGAAGTGTTATTATTGTGATCATAAAGTGAAGTATTACCTTTTTTATTCGTAACCCGATTCCATGCGCCTTCAACATAAACTTTTGCGTTAGGTGTGACGTAATAACCTGCATTGACTGCAACAGAATAGTAATTTTGGTCTTTGACCTTACTGCGATAAGTGATTCTTTTTCCCGGGTCATAGTGTTCATCGTTATCAGATGATTCCACCCAGCCGCTGTATTTAAATGTGCCACCTAGCTCAAAATCTTCATAACGATAACTTCCAGTCAAGCCAATGTAGGGCATTTTAAAACGTTGTTTGTAGCCGATTGCTCTTTCTCCATTCGGGAAGGAGCCGATATCATCTCTGAATCCCTCCTCAGAACTGTAGATATAGGAACCACCTCTGGCTGTAAAGCTATAACGGCTTTCCTGATATCCGGCCATGAGTCCCAGGCGGTAATTGGGTTCGTTGAGGAGCCAGCCTTTGATATTCAGATCAAATTCGTTGGCATAATTGAGTTGTGTATCAGGATGTCTACTTTCATCCGTCCAGGTTCCGGGGTTACTGGAATCCATCCAGTCCTGATCGACCATATTGCCACCTCGGCTGCCGAGTGTTGTCCAACCAGCAGCCCCGATAGATATCTGAGGCATCAAATCCCAATTAATTGCACCTTTAATAATTGCAGCGTTATTGAATTTCCAGTCAAGTTGACTGACTTTTCGGCTTCCTTCTTCGGCTAGATAAACACGCTCTTTTGTTTTTCCGCTCAGAGTTCCAAGACTAATGTCCGCATTTATGTTGTCAGGAGTAAACGATAAAGTCTCGGTAGAAGCAAAAGAGTTGATCGCAATAGGGGTTGTCAGGACTATTCCCAGAAGTTTCGCCCGCATAAAAGTTCTCCATTCAATCGTTTTAATGATTGAATATGTATTTTTTATATCTAACTTAATGAGTCAATTACATATTGCTCCACTGTTTATATTTTGTTTAGTATTGAATGATTATCACAATGCGCTATCTGTTTTTGGTTTAATTATCTGTTATTGTTTCATATTGCGGTTTTACTGTGTGGTTTTTTTATGATTTTGTGGTGCTTTTATCTATTTAAGTGCCATGCCTTTAGAGGCATATAAGCGAAAATAGCATGAGGTTTATCCTCAATTACTATGTTTTTTAGTACAAAAAAGAGGGACAAAACTGAGACACATAAGGCCTCACAAAGGTCTGCAAGGCCTCACATGTATTGAGATGTTAATAAAATGTAGGCTTGTAATTTTGATATAAATGGTAGATAAAACCTTTCCCCAAAATAAAAACGAACGTCAATGAAATCAAACGGTTGAATAAAGTTGATTTTGGCTAATAAAAAGACAATAAAATAATTTTTATCATTAAATATCAATGAATTGAACTTAATGTTTTTATATACTGCTGCGCCATATGGGTTGGACTGAAGCCGCAGACCTGATTGTTAAAGGTATGGAAGGCGCAATCAACGCGAAGACCGTAACCTATGACTTCGAACGTCTGATGGAAGGCGCTAAACTGCTGAAATGTTCAGAGTTTGGTGATGCGATCATCAAGAACATGTAATTTCTGCATGTGTTAAAAACTGTAACGGGCGTATAACACGCCCGTTGTTTTTTGTTAGCTTGCTAAGGGTTATCAAAACCCCCTGATAGTTTGGTGGGGCAGATAGCAGTTCTACTCATTGTAGCGATGCTTTTTTCTCCGGCTGAACCGTGGCTGATGCCATGTAGCTCCAGTACCTGACTGCGTAATACAGCACATCTGCCGTCTGGTTTTCCTCCAGTATTTGTAGCTACTGCGATGAACCCCGAACACGTGGCAGAGAGCGCCCTGAGTTTCCCGATTATCGAGAACTGTTCAAGGGAGCCGCATCAAGAGCACTGTAGCCTTTTTAAATATTTCGTTTTCCATTTCAATTCGTTGTCGCTTTTTCTTTAGCTCACTTTTTCCCGTATCTGTGATAAGTTAAGCGCAATGATAGACTTTTTATGTCTGTGTTAGGATTTTAATACAAACCCGCAGATATACAGTTTTTTGCATCGTTAATTCACAGATAAACCCGAAAAAGATCTTTGCCAGCGGACTGTCGGAGATGAAATGTTCAGCCTTGATTTATGTTCAACAATTTCGGAAAACTGATTTGTTGATAAATATATATGTGGTCTGTAAATACATTGATTGTGAACGTCAATATCTTGTCAGGGTCTCACTACATAGTCGCAATGCATCATTCAGAACCTTATAACTCTCCTGTGTTGCATCTTTTATACCAGCCTCCCTTATTGGTCTTCCTTCTGTTGAATATTCGATCCAGAATGAACCGGAGAAGTTTGACATTTTATATGTTGCGAATTCTTTTGCATTAATAGGCAGCCTGGTGCCGTTTAGATCCATTATATAACCACTTTCCTGGATGGAGCGGGAAAGACAATTGATTATTTCGTTTGTTGGTATCCTACTGTCTAAGTGAGGATGATCCACAACGGCTCCTGTACAGAGAATACTTAAAAATATTATAAAAACATTTTTTTTCATAGTTAAGATTTTTTGTAATATTTTTGATACGTGGTCTATCCTAGTGATAGATATACTTGTTGAATCCTTTTGTTGCAAGATGTGATGAAGTCTTTGTTTTGATAATGGCTAAAGCTTTATTTTTTTACAGGGTGATATAAATCATCAAAATATACAATGCGATTAATATCTGTAATAGATAAGAAAATATCAATTTTTTGTTTTTTATTAATAATGCGATAATGTAGACTGTATATATGTACTTTTAACGAAGCAAATTTGTTTTTCTGACTCTTTAGCTCAGTGGTGAGTGTGAGCGGCCCATAATCGCCAGGTCGCTGGTTCAAATCCAGCAAGCGCCACCAACCATACAGCCATTAGCTCATTGGGGGAGAGAGCGCCAACCTTCGAACTTGGCTGCGCGGGGATATCAACAGGTCACTATTACTCCTTTTGCTTTATTTGAGCAAATTTTGATATTGTGCCGAAATAGTATAAACCTGCCGTTGAGTGGATTTTGTTGTTTCGGATGCAGGAAAATCCGTAATTAACATATTCCGATAACAAATTAATTGTATTTGATAAAATTATGTGTTTTCGAGATTATGGTATTGATGCCATTTTTCTTATTTGTTAAAAAATCACCTGCATGGTGAATCCCCCTGTGCGGAGGGGCATATCAGCAAGGTTGCAAATATCCTTCGGCTTTAGCGGCAATATTGCGGGTTCGGATGCTGATGCCGGACTCACCGGGAGGCACCCGGCACCATGCAAATGATGGAACATTGCGCATACAAAAACCTGCCCTTCATCTCCGGAAGGGCTTTTTTATGGGCAAGTATCATGATTTATATATCGGATATTTTTATTGCCTTTCGATATTAATTACATGGTACAGGACTGTGCAATACCTGAACCCATATGTAATGTGTTGAATTCATAAGATTGCCAGTAGGCGCCCTTTTTATTTTCTGACGTTAGCCTGATTGCTCACTACAATCTGATTTATTGAACAGTCCCTCTTCGGGGGTAATATCGATAATCAGACGGTACAAGAAGCTGAGGACGTTTCCTTTACTGATATGCAGTTGCGCCAGTGCGATGTTGCTGCACTCGATGCGAAATACACGAAGGAGTTAGCCGATGCGAAAGCAGAATGCTGTGTGAATATATCCACATACTTGTGGAGATCCCATCGAAAATGAGCGTATCGAGGTTTATGGGCTATCTGAAGGGTAAATGCAGTCTGAGGCCCTATGAGCAATTTAGAGAACTAAAATTCAAATACAGGAACAGGGAATTTTGGTGTAGAAGTTATTATGTAGATACGCTGGGTAAGAACACAGCAAAGATACAAGAATATATAAAGCACCCGCTCGAAGAAGATAAAATTGGCGAACAATTATTGAACCCATATCCAGGCAGCTCGTTTACGGGGCGTAAGTAACGAAGTTGAATGCAAATGTTAGATCATATGCACCAGTTAGGGCGCAGTTGGAAACAGTGCCTTATAGGTGCATCTGAAAAACCTCCGGCATAGCCGGAGGATATTTATAATTAGAGATTAGCAACGTTATGATATACTTTTTGGACATCATCGTCATCTTCAAGGGCATCAACAAGCCCTTCAAAGATTTCTAAATCTTCTGGTGAAAGTTCTACTTCTGATTGAGCAATCAATTCTAATTCTGTTGTTGAAAAATCAGTAATTCCAGCGGCTTTTAGAGCTGCAATTCCTTTGTGAAGATCTGTAGGTTCAGTATAAATAACGATGCTTCCTTCTTCTTCAGTCACATCACGAACATCTACTTCAGCATCAAGCAAAATTTCAAAAATATGGTCAGGATTTGTTCCTTTAAATACAATCACACCAGTATTGTCAAACATATAGCTGACAGAACCTGCTGCTCCAATATTCCCGCCTTTTTTATTGAAAATTGTGCGAATATTAGCAATTGTACGATTAACATTTGAAGTCAACGTTTCAGCGATAATCATTGAACCATTTGGTCCAAAGCCTTCATAACGCCCTTGTACGAACGTTTCATCTCCGCCACCTTTGGCTTTATCAATGGCTTTATCAATAACGTGTTTTGGAACTTGTGCCTGCTTCGCACGTTCAATAACGAATTTTAAAGATGTGTTTAATTCTGGGTCTGGTTCACCTTGTTTAGCGGCAGCATAGATTTCCACACCGAATTTTGCATATACTTTAGACGTTGCACCGTCTTTAGCCGTTTTTTTAGCAACAATATTGGCCCATTTACGTCCCACTGGAATGATCTCCTCGAAATTTATTTACATTACTGACAAGTTGATAACCTGTGTTTATTCGCCATATTATAACATAACACGAAAAAACTCGTCTATGAAAAATAAAATATGATAATGCTACAGACGTGCTTTAATTTTATCAATGGTCTTAATTATTGATGGGGTGTTATATGATTTATTTTGGTTTTTTCTGTATTTATTATTAATGGATTAACCGCGACAGTAATGTCGCGGCATAGTTAGTTTCGCTACCTGGATATATTGTTGAGGATGGCGATCGTAAGGAGCTAATTAAACTCGAAAAAGTTTTTAAATTGGAGGTAGTCCATATTTAGCTCGAGCGCGATTACATGCCTCATTAATTTCTCCATGCTCGCCTGACATGGCGAACTCTCTACATGTGGAAGAGCGGTTTTTATATATTGTGCAGCAGGCGTTTTTTCCAGGCGTTCCTGCCAGGGCAATACAGCGTGGGTTCTTCTGGTTAGTTCCGCACATACATCGGTGGTAAGGGGATATCTGCTCAGTAAGATGAGCCGGTATGGTTCCGCCTGCATCATCAGCTTCGGCCCAGTAAAAAGAGACGCGGAAAAATGCACAACAGGCACCACACGCCATGCATGGATTCAGATTGCTCATAATTCACCAGTACTTCTATATAAATATCACAACAAAACCGCAGACACGTCGTATAAAGGCGCGTGCCTGCGGCAGGCTGGCGAACTTTCTATAGTGCGAGTATTGAATGATTACCAGCCATTATCAATTTTACATATCTATTTAGATATGACCAGACAAGTTGAATACAAATAGGAAGAGTTAATCTTTACAATTTGTAACATGGGGTTTTGTGAAAAGAAAATGTCTTACGCACCAGAGTTCGCATTATATGGCTTCTATAGCCTGACTTGCTAAATAAGAATATATCGCTCTCTTTCTTATTCTAACTGGTTTCTGATGTTATCAGAAAAAGTTATTTCTCTGGTTTTTAAGAGTATAAAAAATCCACGTTTGACTTGTGCAACTTATATTACTGCTATCGATTCTTCACATTCCTTCCAGTGATATTGCTGTATATAATGGAGCTGATTTTGGATGCCGCTATTGATGGATACCGTTTGTTATGAGCAGGTGTCGTGTGCTGTTGAAGAAAAAGCTGGGTCGCGTAGAGTAACAATTTGCACTGCCTTACCTCGGTATAACCTTTACTGTCCCCATCGACGTTGTACCAGTTCAGCATATCCTTACTCATTGATACAGTTAAGTATTAAAGGATGAGTACACAGAGAACGTTGCCTACCCAATATTCTTGTTCTGGTTTGTTGCTCAATCGTCTTCTCTGTCCTGGGGGCAGTCAATTAACGCTCACTTGAGATTTTTATCCAACATTGAAGGTATTACGGCATAGCGGGGTGAAATTTCATCAAGAACGTGGATATTTCTGATTCTCTCTACCATGCTCTCTGTAGACGCCAGATTGAGCGAATGAACAGAGAAAAATGGTCCTGGGACACGCGAATGCGCAATACACTTATCCCCATCCTCGTTGCGGTGTGCCTGTTTATTACTGGCGTCTCTATTTTGAATGTTCAGCTCTGGTATTCCGCAAAAGCAGAGAGCCTGGCGGGGGCGAAGTACGCCGCCAACAACATTAATCATATTCTTGAGGAAGCGTCACAGGCGACTCAAACGGCGATGGAAATTGCAGGGAAAAGGTGCGATCTGGATGAACAATATCAGCTAGGTACAGAGGCCGCGCTGAAACCCCATCTGCGGACGATCATCATTCTCAAACAAGGTGCTGTCTGGTGTACATCGCTGCCGGGTAATCGGGTACTGCTATCCCGTATTCCTGAGATACCAGACAGTAATTTGCTGTTGGCTCCGGCGCTCGACACTGTAAATAGATTACCCATTCTGCTCTATCAGATTCAGTTCGCTGATACGCGTATCCTGGTGACTATTAGCGACCAGCATATCCGTGGGGCGCTCCATGTGCCGTTGAAGGGGGTGAAATATAGTTTGCGCGTGGGGGATAATATTATTGGGCCGTCGGGAGATGTGACAACTCTCAATGGCAGACATCAACTTTCTGGACGGGTTAACTCCACTGAATATCATTTCAGTATTATCTATAACCAGCCGCCGCTATTTAGCTTTACCAGAATGATCGACAAAGGCTTGGGTATTTTGATATTCAGCCTTTTAATATCCTGTTCCGCTGCCTTTTTACTTGATAAATATTTCAATAAGACAGACACACCTGAAGAGATTCTGCGTAGGGCGATAAGTAATGGTGAGATTGTGCCTTTTTACCAACCGGTAGTTAATGGTCGGGAAGGGACGTTACGCGGCGTAGAAGTTCTTGCCCGATGGAAACATCCTCGTGGAGGATATATTTCACCTGTAGCGTTTATTCCACTTGCTGAAAAATCAGGGTTGATAGTTCCGCTCACCCAAAGTTTGATGAGTCAGGTCGCCACACAAATGAACGCGATCGCCAGTAAACTGCCGGAAGGATTTCATGTTGGGATCAATTTTAGCGCCTCGCATATTATTTCGCCGACATTTGTTGAAGAATGTCTGAAATACCGCGACAGCTTCACTCGCCATGATTTGAATCTCGTTCTTGAAGTTACTGAGCGTGAAGCGTTACATGTTGATGAAAATTTGGTTCAGCGATTGAACATTCTGCATGAAAATGGTTTTGTTATCGCGCTGGATGATTTTGGTACGGGCTACTCAGGGCTTTCTTATCTCCATGATCTGCACATCGATTATATTAAGATTGATCACAGTTTCGTCGGTCGGGTCAATGCAGATCCTGATTCCACCCGAATTCTGGACTGTGTGCTGGATCTGGCGCGCAAACTTTCTATCAGTATTGTCGCCGAAGGCGTCGAGACGAAGGAGCAGCTCGACTATTTGAACCAGAATAATATTACGTTCCAGCAAGGGTACTATTTCTATAAACCGGTGACGTATATTGAACTCGTCAAAATTATTCTCTCAAAACCGAAGGTGAAAGTGGTTGTTGAGTGAATATTGCACTAATTGATATAGCATGATGATATTTGGCTGAAAATTGATCAGCAAGGCGATGAAATGGTGCAATTGTAGACAGGTAATTAGTTCGTTGCTTCTTGTTACTATTGTTCATTATTTTGTTTGCTATAATTGTCTGAAGATTTTGTCAGGATCACCGTAAGTAGCATGAACAAAAGTAATAGCCTGGATTATTTCACTTTGTATATCATCTTTTCCATTGCGTTTATGCTGATCTCCATCCTGATTATCCTGATCGCCAAACCCAGCATCTGGCTAGGAGAAGTGCTTGTTACCATAAATTTAATCAATGCACTGGTTTGGCTGGTAATCAATTTGCTTAACCGGTTAAGAGAGAAGCTGGTAAGCCAAAGGGATCAGCATTAACCCTTCTTTTAAATACGTTTTGACAATTTGGGCTGACAGGATATTTGATCAGAAATGCTTATAAATCCAATCAGTAGATGATTAATCTTTGAAACTGGAAAAACTGGTCAGGTTTAGTTTTGGGAAAATTACTCTGCGGTGAGGCGGGGGTATACGGATATGATTGCAGTAAAATAGTTTTTGATACAGTGAAAACTGACGGAATAAACCAAAGCCAAATACTAACACTTCATTTTTGTTTATAAGCACATCCATCCGCTAAAAATATACCGCGTCGAATAAATCGACGCGGTACTACATTAACTATTATTTTTTGCCGATGGCACGCATGGTGTCATCAATTGCGGTAATTAACAGCATTTGCGGATCTTTAGCACAAACCTGATTCAGTTTTTCTACCACTTTGGCACTCAGTTCTGGAGATTGCTCAATTTTTAAATCACGGCTAGTAACGCTGGCATTACCCATTACAGCGACGATATCTGCAACCTGTGCGCTGTCAGTTTTTGCCATTTCGTTGGCTTCTGCGCAAGTAATGTAGGTTTCTGCCGGCAGGCCGTTCTTAATATTATAATCCTGCGCCCAGGTCATTGGTGCGAAAACAAACAGTCCAGCCAGTAAAGCAAATTTTTTCATCATCATACCTTATTTCATTTTACCCAGAATGGCACCACCTGTACCACCAATCACAGCACCTTTAATCGCGCCTTCCAGACCATTGCCGGTCAGGACGCCAGTGACTGCGCCAACGGCCGCACCTACTTTTGCGCCTTTACGGGCATTTTTACCATCGCGACCTTTTTCAGTGACTGCGCCAACACCTGCACCTACAGCAGCACCTTTCAGTACGCCATTTACGCCATTGCCAGTCAGTAAGCCTACGCCTGCGCCTAACAATGCGCCTTTAGTGGTGCGATTCATATCCGCCATGGCTGGCGTGGAGCAGAGTAATATTGAGATGAGCCCGAAGGCGAGTGTTTTTTTCTTCAACTTAGATGTCCGGTATTAAGTAAGTTGCACACACAATAATTTCGTCTTCAATTAAGAGCAGCTTAACTAAAGAACGCTCGATATTATTCAGATCATTCAAAATGAGCGCGGTTTGTATAATAAGAGTTATGTTTTTCGCTTGAATGGGAATAATCTTAAATAATAATTAACTCATTGATTTTGAATATTTTATTCAAGAAATGTCATCAAGTGTTAACATTGCATTGCAAAGGTAAGGCAATCTGAAATATCAATGTTATTGTGTAATTTATATGTGAACAATATTTATCAGAAAACGTAATGTCAGTGATTTTATTCTGGTGGCGATAATGTGAATTAGTTGCGACTTAATTTGACGCTGGAGCTTGAATGGGGAGTGTTACCGTTTATACAAAACATGAGGTAATTCCCATTTCCTGTACTAACAACGCAGCAACCAAATGAGCGAACTCAACGGAGGGAAGGGGGTTGTGCCTGGACGCCGATGACAACATTACTTAATAGCGAACCGGGGAAGAGAAAAATTTAACCAGAGTGTAATCTGACAGATACCTGTATAAATAACCGGTAACTGTCAGATCGGACCTGAGCTAATACAGCTTATTTCAGCTCTTCTGCTTCCGGCAGGGTCACGTTCAACTCAAGAATGGAAATATCACCATCTTTTTGCTCAAGCTGTACGGTCACCATCTCGGGATCGATTTGTACGTATTTACAAATGACCTCAAGAATATCTTTACGCAACTGGGGCAGATAGTGTGGTTCTGCATCGCTGCGACGGCGTTCAGCAACAATAATTTGCAACCGCTCTTTTGCAATGTTGGCCGTGTTTTTCTTCCGTGAGAGAAAGAAATCGAGTAATGCCATAACTTATCCTCCGAACAAGCGTTTGAGGAAGCCTTTCTTCTCTTCTTCAATGAAGCGGAAAGGACGTTCTTCTCCCAACAGACGTTCTACGGTATCAGCGTAGGCTTTACCCGCATCGGCGTTGATATCGAGAATAACCGGTTCCCCCTGGTTAGAGGCGCGCAATACTGATTGATCCTCTGGGATCACGCCGACGAGCTTGATGCGCAGGATCTCCAGCACGTCTTCCATGCTCAACATGTCTCCTTTGTGCACGCGACCAGGGTTATAGCGCGTTAACAGCAGGTGCTCTTTTATGGGTTCTTCGCCGTTTTCTGCGCGACGTGATTTCGACGCCAGAATACCTAAAATACGGTCAGAGTCACGCACTGAGGAGACTTCCGGGTTGGTGGTAATAATGGCCTCATCAGCGAAATAAAGAGCCATTAATGCACCGGTTTCAATACCCGCCGGTGAGTCACAAACGATAAACTCAAAGTCCATCGCTTTCAGGTCATCAAGAACTTTGGCCACCCCTTCGCGGGTGAGGGCATCTTTATCGCGAGTTTGCGAAGCTGGGAGAATATAGAGGTTATCAGTACGCTTATCCTTAATTAACGCCTGATTTAGCGTTGCATCGCCCTGAATGACGTTGACGAAATCGTAAACGACCCGGCGCTCGCAACCCATAATCAGGTCGAGATTACGCAAGCCGATATCAAAATCGATCACGACAGTTTTCTTTCCCTTCTGGGCCAAACCAGTGGCGATGGCCGCGCTGGAGGTTGTCTTTCCAACGCCCCCTTTCCCCGAAGTAACAACAATAATGCGTGCCATAAAAATTCCTTGTTAAAAAGGGATCAATTTAACGATTGAACGGTCAAAGCGTTTTCGACTAATTGCAGTCGTGCTGCTTTGCCATAAAATTCTGCTGGGATTTTATCACTCAGCCAGTATTCACCGGCGATAGAGACCAGTTCTGCCATCAGACTCGTACAAAATATTTGTGCTTCCCGGTCACCACTTGCCCCGGCTAGCGCACGACCGCGCATCATGCCATAGACATGAATGTTACCATCTGCGATCAATTCAGCCCCTGCACTAACATGGCTTGTAACAATCAGATCACATTGTGGCGCATAAATGCGCTGACCGGAACGTACAGGGGTATCTATTAAGCGCGTTTTTGTGTCCGGTGTTGTATTTTTCGCAGGAACCTGGGGAGTCGGTGCTGGACGTGGCGCTTTTTCCTTTCCTTCAGTCAGGATCGGCAACCCCATCTTTTCGATTTCAGCTTTCAGCTTCGCATTTTTGCAGCCACTGACACCAATGATCCGCAAGCCTGTTGCTGAGATAGCTTTGTGCATTGCTGGCCAGTTGACCTGTTCTTCGAGGCCACTGACATTGAGTACGATGGGAGCATGATTTAAAAATGCCGGAGCCTGAGCGATTTTGTCTTCCAGCGCCTGATGAATAACCTTAGGTTCTGCCTCATGCAGATGAACCACAGATAAGGTGAAGCTGCTACCTTTAAGCTCGATTGGCGTGTTTGACATCCTGGCCTTACTCAATTAGCTAATTACCATCATCATCAGCGTGCGATGATATTACGAAGACTATAAGGCATGTTATAGTCTGGATTATATTGAGGCAAGTCACCCCCCCATTTATTCAGAGTAAAATTATGTTTTGTGTGATCTATCGAAGTAGTAAACGTGACCAGACCTATTTATATGTTGAAAAAAAAGACGACTTTTCACGTGTTCCAGAGGAGCTGATGAAAGGTTTTGGTCAACCGCAACTTGCGATGATTCTTCCATTGGACGGGAGAAAAAAACTGGTAAATGCCGATATTGAGAAAGTTAAACAGGCCTTAGCTGAGCATGGCTATTATCTTCAATTGCCACCTCCTCCTGAGGATTTGCTGAAGCAACATCTTTCTGTGATGGCGAAAAATACAGACAGCACTAAAAAATAACCAATATCCGGCGGTGGCATCATATTTGTCGGAGCGGGTTTTAAGATCCACGATGAAGTGAGAGGAACGTTATGTATCAACATCACAACTGGCAAGGTGCACTGCTGGATTATCCGGTGAGTAAAGTAGTTTGTGTTGGCAGTAATTATGCCAGACATATTAAAGAGATGGGGAGTGAAGTACCTGAAGAGCCCGTGTTGTTCATTAAACCTGAAACGGCACTGTGCGATCTGCGCCAGCCATTGGCTATTCCCTCAGATTTCGGCGCGGTTCATCATGAAGTAGAACTGGCTGTGTTGATTGGCGCGACGCTACGTCAGGCTACGGAAGAGCATGTGCGCAAAGCCATTGCAGGTTACGGCGTGGCGCTCGATCTGACATTACGTGATATTCAGGCAAAAATGAAGAAAGCCGGGCAGCCGTGGGAAAAGGCCAAAGCGTTTGATAACTCTTGTCCTCTTTCCGGGTTTATTCCTGCCGCAGAGTTCACTGGCGATCCGCAAAATACATCGCTGGGTCTGAGCGTTAACGGCGAACAACGCCAACAAGGTACGACTGCGGACATGATCCATAAAATCGTTCCGCTGATTGCTTATATGAGCAAGTTTTTTACCCTCAAGGCCGGTGACGTTGTGTTAACAGGCACGCCTGATGGTGTCGGCCCGCTATACAGTGGCGATGAACTGACTGTTACTTTCGATGGTCATTCTTTGACAACTCGCGTTTTGTAATACTTTTTTGCCGCCTGAATGAGGCGGCAAAACTTGCATCGCTATGCCAGACTGGTTATAAGGTGCGTTTTAACGTAATGGCGGAACACCTGATGAGCGATATACCTTTCTGGCAAAGTAAAACCCTTGATGAAATGAGCGATGCAGAATGGGAGTCGTTGTGTGATGGTTGTGGTCAGTGCTGCCTGCATAAACTGATGGATGAAGACACCGACGAAATCTACTTCACTAACGTCGCTTGCCGTCAGCTTAATATTAAAACCTGTCAATGTCGGAACTACGAACGCCGCTTCGAGTTTGAACCTGACTGCATCAAATTAACCCGCGAAAACCTGCCAACATTCGAATGGCTACCGATAACCTGTGCATATCGATTGCTGGCGGAAGGGAAGGCATTGCCAGAGTGGCATCCGCTGATGACTGGTTCGAAAGCGGCAATGCACGGTGAGCGAATCTCTGTACGTCATATTGCGGTGAAAGAATCAGAAGTGATCGACTGGCAGGATCATATACTCAATAAACCGGACTGGGCGCAGTGAGCATTTGAAACAGAAGGGATTACTTTCTCGTTTTGAACGGGGCACTGTTGGTGCATCAGAACTGAAATTTACATTCAGAATTGCCAGGGGATTGTCATTATTATCTGCCCCCAATGCGAACAGAAAAATGCCCCTCTGTGCAGTAATGAAGATTGGATTTACTCCTGCACTTAATGCCCTGCGAGCAAATGTGCTGCGATTCATACGCTGTACGAACTTATACTGATACTCCTATTTCTCGGTGCTACATTCCTGTATTTATTGCCAGTTTCCAGAGACTGCTTATCTGCTCACTCACGTTTTTTCGAGAGAACGATAATATTTTTCGTGGGGAAATAACTGCAAAGGAGAATTCTTAATATCGTCGTTTAATTTGTCGAATGCGGACATGGATTTTATGCAGACCATATAAACATTCTCTGGTCGCTTGTTCTTAACAGAATGTTTTTTGCTGATACTCGCAATGTGGTGACCTGGTCGATGAAACTGGCACTGTATAGTGCCAGTCGCAACTTAGTTGGCTTGCTTTTTCATCATACTGATAATAAACAACAGCGCCGCACACAGCACCACCGACGGGCCTGCTGGCGTATCGTAAAACGCGGAAAAGGTTAAACCACCAGTTACGGCAATCATCCCCACCAAAACAGCGACACCAGCCATCTGCTCCGGCGTGCGGGCAAAACGACGTGCAGTAGCCGCAGGAATAATCAGCAGCGAGGTAATAATCAACGCGCCGACAAATTTCATTGCCACGCCAATCGTCAATGCCGTCACCAGCATCAACAATAATTTTACGCGCTGTAATTTCACGCCATCGACAAACGCCAGATCCGGGCTAATCGTCATCGACAGCAAATTGCGCCATTGCCAGAACAGAATTGCCACCACGATGACCACGCCAATCGCAATGGAGATAAGATCTTCCGGCGTCACTGCCAGCAAATCACCAAACAGGTATGCCATCAAGTCAACGCGAATGTTAGACATCAGGCTGACGACGACCAGACCCAGCGACAAAGCACTGTGCGCCATAATTCCCAATAATGTATCGATCGCCAGTTGTGGGCGCTTTTCCAGCCATACCAGACCGCCCGCCAGCAGCAGCGTAACCGCAATCACTGCATAGAAAGGATTCACATCCAGTAGCAGGCCAAACGCGACGCCAAGTAAAGATGCATGTGCCAGCGTGTCGCCGAAATAAGACATACGGCGCCAGACAACAAACGAACCCAGCGGACCTGCGGCACAGGCCAGCATGATCCCGGCTAACCAACCAGGAAATAATAATTCAATCATGAGCGATCATTTCCCCGACGCAGAATAATCCGCCCCTGTAAATCATGGCGGTGATTATGATGATGGCGATAGATACCCAGTTGCTCAGCACCGCGAGGTCCAAACATCGAAATAAATTCTGGATGCAGGGAAACGACTTCCGGTGTGCCGGAACAACAGATGTGGTGATTGAGGCAAAGTACTTCATCGGTTTTTGCCATCACCAGATGCAGATCGTGAGAAACCATTAATACGCCACAATCCAGTTCGCGGCGCAGTTGATCAATCAGGTCGTACAACGCAACCTGACCATTTACATCCACGCCTTGAGTGGGTTCATCCAGCACTAATAATTGCGGTTGATTTAACAACGCGCGCGCCAGCAGTACACGCTGCGTTTCGCCGCCAGAGAGCTTTTGCATTGGCGCGTCAATCAGATGCCCGGCCTGAACGCGTTTCAGTGCGGGCAGAATGTCTTCTTTATATGTACCGGGGCGTAAGCGTAAAAAACGGTTTACGGTCAGTGGCAACGTGGTGTCGAGATAGAGCTTTTGCGGCACGTAGCCGATACGCAGTTTTCCGTGGCGCTTGATAACACCTTCATCTGGTGTTACCAGCCCGAGCACAACCCGCACCAGCGTCGACTTACCTGCGCCGTTCGGCCCAAGTAAGGTCAAAATTTTTCCAGGTTTAAGTTCCAGCGACACATCAGAGAGGACGCGGCGTTGGCCAAAAGAAACCGAGACATTTTCCAGGGAAACCAGACTTGTCATGTTAATTTTAGTCTTGCAGTAGTCATGAAATGTTATAATATCACACTTCTTGTATTCATTACGATGATTGGTCGCATTATGTTACATAAAAAAACGCTTCTTTTCGCAGCATTATCCGCCGCTCTCTGGGGTGGTGCAACACAGGCGGCAGATGCCGCCGTTGTTGCTTCGCTTAAACCTGTTGGATTCATCGCTTCCGCCATTGCTGATGGGGTAACAGAGACTGAAGTATTACTGCCTGATGGTGCTTCAGAACACGATTATTCACTGCGTCCATCGGATGTAAAACGCTTACAGAACGCGGACTTAGTCGTCTGGGTTGGCCCGGAGATGGAAGCGTTTATGCAAAAGCCGGTGAGCAAATTACCTGAGGCGAAACAGGTAACGATTGCGCAGCTTGAGAATGTAAAACCGATGCTGATGAAAAGTATTCACGGCGATGATGATGATCATAACCACGCGGAAAAAAGTGACGAAGATCACCATCACGGCGATTTCAACATGCATCTTTGGCTCTCCCCAGAGATAGCGCGGGCTACAGCGGTTGCAATCCATGGAAAATTAGTGGAACTTATGCCGCAAAGTCGAGCCAAACTTGACGCCAACCTGAAGGATTTTGAGGCACAATTAGTTGCAACCGATAAACAGGTTGGTAATGAGCTCGCGCCGCTCAAGGGAAAAGGTTATTTCGTTTTTCATGATGCTTACGGCTACTTCGAAAAACAATTCGGACTGACACCGCTTGGTCATTTTACCGTTAACCCAGAGATTCAACCGGGCGCGCAGCGTTTACATGAAATAAGAACACAGTTGGTTGAGCAAAAAGCAACCTGCGTTTTTGCTGAACCACAGTTCAGGCCAGCGGTCGTTGAAAGCGTCGCACGAGGGACATCCGTTCGTATGGGAACGTTGGATCCCCTTGGGACGAATATCAAACTGGGTAAAACAAGCTATTCAGAATTTCTGAATCAATTAGCCAACCAGTACGCGAGCTGCCTGAAAGGAGATTAATGAGGAAGTGATTACGTGCAACAGATAGCCCGCTCTGTCGCCCTGGCGTTTAATAATTTACCGCGACCACACCGCGTTATGTTGGGGTCGCTCACCGTTCTTACTCTGGCCGTCGCTGTCTGGCGGCCCTATGTTTACCACCGCGACGCCACGCCAATTGTTAAAACCATTGAGCTGGAACAAAACGAAATCCGTTCACTCTTACCTGAAGCCAGTGAACCGATTGATCAAGCCGCACAAGAAGATGAAGCCATTCCGCAAGATGAACTGGACGACAAGATCGCCGGAGAAGCGGGTGTGCATGAATATGTTGTTTCTACAGGCGATACGCTAAGTAGCATCCTCAATCAATATGGTATTGATATGGGTGATATCACCCAACTGGCTGCTGCGGATAAAGATCTGCGTAACCTGAAAATTGGTCAACAACTCACCTGGACATTAACCGCAGAGGGCGATTTACAACGTCTGACCTGGGAGGTTTCTCGTCGGGAAACGCGTACCTATGACCGCACTGCAGCAAACGGTTTTAAAATGACCAGCGAAATGCAGCAAGGGGAGTGGGTTAATAATCTACTGAAAGGCACTGTAGGGTCGAGCTTTGTTGCCAGCGCCAGAAGTGCTGGTTTAACCAGTGCTGAAGTGAGCGCAGTGATTAAAGCGTTACAGTGGCAGATGGACTTTCGGAAGGTTAAAAAAGGCGATGAATTTGCGGTATTAATGTCACGTGAAATGCTTGATGGCAAACGTGAGCAAAGCCAGTTACTGGGCGTACGTTTGCGTTCTGAAGGTAAAGATTACTACGCTATCCGTGCCGAAGATGGCAAGTTCTATGATCGTAACGGTACTGGTCTGGCGAAAGGATTCTTGCGATTCCCGACGGCGAAGCAGTTCCGTATCTCGTCTAACTTTAACCCGCGTCGTCTGAACCCGGTAACAGGCCGCGTTGCGCCGCACAGGGGCGTTGATTTCGCGATGCCACAGGGTACGCCGGTACTTTCGGTGGGTGACGGTGAAGTGGTTGTAGCCAAACGCAGTGGCGCCGCAGGTTATTATGTTGCGATCCGTCATGGCCGCACCTATACCACGCGTTATATGCACCTGCGCAAGATTCTGGTGAAACCGGGGCAGAAGGTAAAACGAGGCGATCGTATCGCGCTTTCCGGTAACACCGGGCGTTCAACCGGGCCGCATTTGCACTATGAAGTATGGATCAACCAGCAGGCCGTAAACCCGCTGACGGCGAAACTGCCGCGTACCGAAGGGCTGACTGGCTCCGATCGCAGTGAGTTCCTGGCGCAGGCCAAAGAGATTGTGCCGCAGCTACAGTTTGATTAATTAACACCCATTCGCAGCCGGTACGCAGTCAGTACCGGCTTTTTTATTTGGTGCGGGGCAAGTTGCGCCGCTACACTATCAGCAGATTGATATTTGCCTTATCCGAAACTGGAAAAGCATGGAAACGAAAAAAAATAATAGTGAATACATTCCTGAGTTTGATAAATCCTTTCGCCATCCGCGTTACTGGGGAGCCTGGTTGGGTGTGGCGGCGATGGCCGGCATTGCCTTAACGCCTCCGAAATTCCGCGATCCCATTCTGGCGCGGCTGGGACGTTTTGCCGGACGATTGGGTAAAAGCTCACGTCGTCGTGCGTTAATCAATCTGTCTCTTTGCTTTCCAGAACGTAGCGAAGCTGAACGCGAAGCGATTGTGGATGAGATGTTTGCCACAGCGCCGCAGGCGATGGCGATGATGGCAGAACTGGCGATACGCGGGCCGGAAAAAATTCAGCCGCGCGTAGACTGGCAGGGACTGGAAATCATCGAAGAGATGCGGCGTAACGACGAGAAAGTGATCTTTCTGGTGCCGCACGGCTGGGCGGTAGATATCCCCGCTATGCTGATGGCCTCGCAAGGGCAGAAAATGGCGGCGATGTTCCATAATCAGGGCAACCCGGTTTTTGATTATGTCTGGAACACCGTGCGTCGTCGTTTTGGTGGTCGTCTACATGCGAGGAATGACGGCATAAAACCGTTCATCCAGTCGGTTCGTCAGGGGTACTGGGGCTATTATTTGCCCGATCAGGATCATGGCCCGGAGCACAGTGAATTTGTTGATTTCTTTGCAACTTATAAAGCGACGCTGCCCGCGATTGGTCGTCTGATGAAAGTGTGTCGTGCGCGTGTCGTACCGTTGTTTCCGATTTATGATGGTAAGACGCACCGCCTGACAATTCAGGTTCGTCCGCCGATGGATGACTTGTCAGAGGCAGATGACCATACCATTGCGCGGCGGATGAATGAAGAAGTCGAGATTTTTGTTGGTCCGCGACCAGAGCAATACACCTGGATTTTAAAATTGCTCAAGACTCGCAAACCGGGCGAAATTCAGCCTTATAAACGCAAAGATCTTTATCCCATCAAATAGAAAAAGCCTCTCACAAAGAGAGGCTTTCGTCTGATGATAAATTCAAGTTTGCTTCAGAAGATTTGAAATCTGTCGAATTATCATTGAATTGCAGGCCGGATAAGGCGTTTTCACCGCATCCGGCAACGTACTTACTCTACGGTTAAAATACGCGTGGTGTTGGTAGAACCCACGGTACTCATCACATCGCCCTGGGTGACAATTACCAGGTCACCAGACATCAGGTAACCTTTATCGCGCAGCAGATTTACCGCTTCGTTGGCTGCAACCACGCCATCATTCGCGCTGTCAAAATAGACCGGCGTTACACCACGATAAAGCGCAGTCAGGTTCAGGGTACGCTCATGGCGAGACATTGCGAAAATCGGCAGTCCGGAGCTGATACGGGAAGTCATCAGTGCGGTACGACCTGACTCGGTCATGGTGATGATAGCGGTAACACCTTTCAGGTGGTTAGCCGCATACATCGCGGACATGGCGATGGCTTCTTCCACATTGTCGAACTGAACGTCCAGACGATGTTTAGACACGTTGATGCTTGGGATTTTTTCCGCACCCAGGCAAACACGCGCCATGGCTGCAACGGTTTCTGACGGATACTGACCCGCAGCGGTTTCTGCAGACAACATTACTGCGTCAGTACCATCCAGCACGGCGTTTGCCACGTCCATAACTTCTGCACGAGTCGGCATTGGGTTGGTAATCATTGACTCCATCATCTGGGTCGCAGTGATTACCGCACGGTTCAGCTGACGCGCGCGACGAATCAATGCTTTCTGAATGCCGACCAGTTCAGGATCGCCAATTTCTACGCCGAGGTCACCACGTGCAACCATCACCACGTCAGAGGCGAGAATAATGTCGTCCATCGCATCCTGGCTGCAAACGGCTTCTGCGCGTTCAACCTTGGCGACAATTTTCGCATCACAACCAGCGTCGCGCGCCAGACGGCGTGCATAGTTCAGGTCTTCGCCGCAGCGTGGGAAGGAGACCGCCAGGTAATCCACGCCAATCAGCGCCGCAGTCTGGATATCTGCTTTATCTTTCTCGGTCAGGGCTTCAGCCGACAGGCCGCCGCCGAGTTTGTTGATCCCTTTATTGTTGGAGAGCGGGCCGCCGACGGTCACTTCGGTGAACACTTTCATGCCCTGAACTTCCAGCACTTTTAACTGAACGCGACCGTCGTCCAGCAGCAAGATGTCGCCAGGCACGACGTCAGCAGGCAATCCTTTATAGTCGATGCCGACTTTTTCTTTATCGCCTTCACCTTTCCCCAGGTTGGCGTCCAGCAGGAATTTATCCCCAATATTGAGGAATACCTTACCTTCTTTAAAGGTAGATACACGAATCTTTGGCCCCTGAAGGTCACCCAGAATAGCCACATGACGCCCCAGTTTTGCGGCAATTTCACGAACTTTATCCGCGCGCATTTTGTGATCTTCAGGCGAGCCATGAGAAAAGTTCATACGTACAACGTTCGCGCCGGCAGCGATAACTTTTTCAAGGTTATTATCGCGATCAGTAGCAGGGCCTAACGTGGTAACGATTTTGGTTCTGCGAAGCCTTCTGGACATGTAATACTCCGTTGACTGAAACAACAAGGTGTTGCTTGAACATGAAATCCGAATGAAATAAAGCCATTGTGGCGATAAATTAATCTCATTCGGATGTCGTATAAGATTAGAACAATGGCAATCGTTTTAACGATCGTCACTTAAATTAAGTAACTGCTTATCAAAACGCGATTCCTTAAGAGCTTCCTTGACCCGCTTCAAGTTATCTCTGAATTTTGCGCCGCGTCGCAAAGTAAATCCTGTTGCCAGCACATCTATCACGGTCAACTGGGCAAGTCGAGAGACCATGGGCATATAAATGTCAGTATCTTCCGGTACGTCGAGGGTAATTGCCAGCGTCGCTTCTTGGGCGAGTGGTGTACCAGCAGAGGTGAGGGCGATCACCATTGCGTCGTTTTCCCGCGCCAGTTGCGCCAGTTCAACCAGATTTTTGGTTCTGCCGGTATGGGAAATCAACACAACGACGTCTCCATCGCTACAGTTCATACAACTCATTCGCTGCAGTACGATATCGTCCGAGTAGATCACCGGAACATTGAAGCGAAAAAACTTATTCATTGCATCGTGGGCAACAGCGGCAGAAGAACCTAACCCGAAAAAGGCAATTTTTTTCGCCTGGGTGAGGAGATCAACAGCGCGATTGACGGCGGACTTATCCAGCGAGTGGCGGACGTGATCGAGAGTAGCCATTGCCGACTCAAATATTTTCCCTGTGTATGATTCAACGCTGTCATCTTCACTGACGTTGCGATTAACATAGGGTGTGCCATTAGCCAGACTTTGCGCCAGATGCAGTTTAAAATCAGGAAAACCGCGTGTGTCCATGCTGCGACAGAAACGATTGACCGTCGGTTCGCTAACATTGGCTTCCAGTGCCAGAGCAGCAATACTCGAATGGATCGCGTTGTCGGGCGAGACAAGAATGACCTCGGCAACTTTGCGTTCTGATTTGCTCAGATGTTCCAGTTTAGACTGGATTTTTTCCAGCATATTCATGATGTAAAGAGACTCACGGGTAATGACGATTTCCGCACGGAAAGAAATCGAAATGCAGTTTTGTCAGATATTACGCCTGTGCGCTGTGTTAATGACAAAAGCAGATAAAAAAGTTGTTATTTTTTTTCATAACATGATCAGTGTCAGATTTTTACCCAAAGGAAAACGATGGTTTTTTTATCAGTTTTGCCGCACTTTACGCGCTTTTGCCGTAATCGCACGGGTGGATAAGCGTTTACAGTTTTCGCAAGCTCGTAAAAGCAGTACAGTGCACCGTAAGAAAATTACAAGTATACCCAGGCTTAAGTACCGGGTTAGTTAACTTAAGGAGAATGACATGGCGGTAACGCAAACAGCCCAGGCCTGTGACCTGGTCATTTTCGGCGCGAAAGGCGACCTTGCGCGTCGTAAATTGCTGCCTTCCCTGTATCAACTGGAAAAAGCCGGTCAGCTCAACCCGGACACCCGGATTATCGGCGTAGGGCGTGCTGACTGGGATAAAGCGGCATATACCAAAGTTGTCCGCGAGGCGCTCGAAACTTTCATGAAAGAAACCATTGATGAAGGTTTATGGGACACCCTGAGTGCACGTCTGGATTTTTGTAATCTCGATGTCAATGACACTGCTGCATTCAGCCGTCTCGGCGCGATGCTGGATCAAAAAAATCGTATCACCATTAACTACTTTGCCATGCCGCCCAGCACTTTTGGCGCAATTTGCAAAGGGCTTGGCGAGGCAAAACTGAATGCTAAACCGGCACGCGTAGTCATGGAGAAACCGCTGGGGACGTCGCTGGCGACCTCGCAGGAAATCAACGATCAGGTTGGCGAATATTTCGAGGAGTGCCAGGTTTACCGTATCGACCACTATCTTGGTAAAGAAACGGTGCTGAACCTGTTGGCGCTGCGTTTTGCTAACTCCCTGTTTGTAAACAACTGGGACAATCGCACCATTGATCATGTTGAGATTACGGTGGCAGAAGAAGTGGGGATCGAAGGGCGCTGGGGCTATTTTGATAAAGCCGGTCAGATGCGCGACATGATCCAGAACCACCTGCTACAAATTCTCTGCATGATTGCGATGTCTCCGCCGTCTGACCTGAGCGCAGACAGCATCCGTGATGAAAAAGTCAAAGTACTGAAGTCTCTGCGCCGCATTGATCGCTCTAACGTGCGTGAAAAGACGGTGCGTGGGCAGTACACCGCAGGTTTTGCACAGGGCAAAAAAGTGCCGGGTTATCTGGAAGAAGAGGGCGCGAACAAAAGCAGTAACACGGAAACCTTCGTGGCGATCCGCGTCGACATCGATAACTGGCGCTGGGCTGGCGTACCGTTCTACCTGCGTACCGGTAAACGTCTGCCGACTAAATGCTCTGAAGTGGTGGTCTATTTCAAAACGCCAGAACTGAATCTGTTTAAAGAGTCGTGGCAGGATCTGCCGCAGAATAAACTGACTATCCGTCTGCAACCTGATGAAGGCGTGGATATCCAGGTACTGAATAAAGTTCCTGGCCTTGACCATAAACATAACCTGCAAATCACCAAGCTGGATCTGAGCTATTCAGAAACCTTTAATCAGACGCATCTGGCAGATGCCTATGAACGTCTGCTGCTGGAAACCATGCGTGGTATTCAGGCATTGTTTGTACGTCGCGATGAAGTGGAAGAAGCCTGGAAATGGGTAGACTCCATTACTGAGGCGTGGGCGATGGACAATGATGCGCCGAAACCGTATCAGGCCGGAACCTGGGGACCTGTTGCCTCGGTGGCGATGATTACTCGTGACGGTCGTTCCTGGAATGAGTTTGAGTAATATCTCGACTTATCCTTACGGGTTATTTTACCGGTAACATGATCTTGCACAGATTGTAGAGTAATTTTTACACTTTTGAGCCTCGTGTGGATTCACCCACGAGGCTTTTTTTATTACACTGACTGAAACGTTTCTGCCCTATGAGCTCCGGTTACAGGCGTTTCAGTCATAATTTTCCTGAATGAAACGCGTTGTGAATCATCCTGCTCTGACAACTCAATTTCAGGAGCCTTTATGAATCCACAATTGTTACGCGTAACAAATCGAATCATTGAACGTTCGCGCGAGACTCGCTCTGCATACCTCGCCCGGATCGAACAAGCGAAAACTTCGACCGTTCATCGTTCGCAGTTGGCATGTGGTAACCTGGCACACGGTTTCGCTGCCTGCCAGCCAGAAGACAAAGCCTCTCTGAAAAGCATGTTGCGTAACAATATCGCTATCATCACCTCCTACAACGACATGCTCTCTGCCCACCAGCCTTATGAACACTACCCGGAGATTATTCGTAAAGCACTGCATGAAGCCAACGCGGTCGGTCAGGTTGCTGGTGGTGTTCCGGCTATGTGCGATGGTGTAACCCAGGGGCAGGACGGCATGGAACTGTCGCTGCTAAGCCGCGAAGTGATTGCAATGTCTGCGGCGGTGGGGCTGTCCCATAATATGTTTGATGGCGCGCTGTTCCTCGGCGTGTGCGACAAGATTGTCCCTGGGCTTACGATGGCTGCTTTGTCGTTCGGTCATCTGCCTGCGGTATTTGTGCCATCAGGTCCAATGGCAAGCGGGTTGCCAAATAAAGAAAAAGTGCGTATTCGCCAGCTTTATGCCGAAGGCAAAGTGGATCGTATGGCACTGCTGGAGTCAGAAGCTGCATCTTATCATGCGCCGGGTACATGTACTTTCTACGGTACTGCCAACACCAACCAGATGGTGGTGGAGTTTATGGGGATGCAGTTGCCGGGCTCTTCTTTTGTTCATCCGGACTCCCCGTTACGTGATGCATTAACCGCAGCCGCAGCGCGCCAGGTCACACGCATGACTGGCAACGGTAATGAATGGATGCCGATCGGTAAGATGATCGACGAAAAAGTGGTGGTGAACGGCATCGTGGCACTGCTGGCGACCGGCGGCTCCACTAACCACACAATGCACCTGGTGGCGATGGCGCGTGCGGCGGGTATTCAGATTAACTGGGATGATTTCTCTGATCTTTCTGATGTCGTACCGCTGATGGCGCGTCTCTACCCGAACGGTCCGGCCGATATTAACCATTTCCAGGCAGCGGGTGGCGTACCAGTGCTGGTGCGTGAACTGCTCAAGGCGGGCCTGCTGCATGAAGATGTCAACACGGTAGCGGGTTTTGGCCTTTCGCGTTATACCCTCGAACCGTGGCTGAATAACGGTGAGCTGGACTGGCGCGAGGGCGCAGAAAAATCGCTCGACAGCAATGTGATTGCTTCCTTCGAGCAGCCTTTCTCTCATCATGGCGGGACAAAAGTGTTAAGCGGTAACCTGGGCCGTGCGGTTATGAAGACCTCTGCCGTACCGGTAGAAAACCAGGTGATTGAAGCGCCTGCGGTTGTTTTTGAAAGCCAACATGACGTTATGCCTGCCTTTGAAGCGGGTTTGCTGGATCGCGATTGTGTGGTTGTTGTCCGTCATCAGGGGCCAAAAGCGAACGGAATGCCAGAATTACATAAACTCATGCCGCCACTTGGTGTATTATTGGACCGGTGTTTCAAAATTGCGTTAGTTACTGATGGACGACTCTCCGGTGCTTCAGGTAAAGTGCCGTCAGCTATCCACGTAACACCAGAAGCCTACGATGGCGGGCTGCTGGCAAAAGTGCGCGACGGGGACATCATTCGTGTGAATGGACAGACAGGCGAACTGACGCTGCTGGTAGACGAAGCGGAACTGGCTGCTCGCGAACCGCACATTCCTGACCTGAGCGCGTCACGCGTGGGAACAGGACGTGAATTATTCAGCGCCTTGCGTGAAAAACTGTCCGGTGCCGAACAGGGCGCAACCTGTATCACTTTTTAAGATGACAAATTTGTAATCAGGCGAGAGAAAACTCTGATGAAAAACTGGAAAACAAGTGCAGAATCAATCCTGACCACCGGCCCGGTTGTACCGGTTATCGTGGTAAAAAAACTGGAACACGCGGTGCCGATGGCAAAAGCGTTGGTTGCTGGTGGGGTGCGCGTTCTGGAAGTGACTCTGCGTACCGAGTGTGCAGTTGATGCTATCCGTGCTATCGCCAAAGAAGTGCCTGAAGCGATTGTGGGTGCCGGTACAGTGCTGAATCCACAGCAACTGGCAGAAGTGACCGAAGCGGGTGCACAGTTCGCAATCAGCCCGGGTCTGACTGAGCCACTGCTGAAAGCGGCGACTGAAGGTACAATCCCTCTGATTCCAGGGATCAGCACTGTTTCCGAACTGATGCTGGGTATGGACTACGGCCTGAAAGAGTTCAAATTCTTCCCGGCTGAAGCTAACGGCGGCGTGAAAGCCCTGCAAGCGATCGCAGGTCCGTTCTCCCAGGTGCGTTTCTGCCCGACTGGTGGCATTTCTCCGGCTAACTACCGTGATTACCTGGCGCTGAAAAGCGTACTGTGCATCGGTGGTTCCTGGCTGGTTCCGGCGGATGCGCTGGAAGCGGGCGATTACGACCGTATTACTAAGCTGGCGCGTGAAGCAGTAGAAGGCGCTAAGCTGTAAGAGTCAAAATGCCCGATCGAGAATCGGGCATTTTTGAGGATGATGACAAACGCAACATTGCCTGATGCGCTATGCTTATCAGGCCTACAAGTGAATTGTAATATATTGAATTCATAAGATTTGTAGGTCAGATAAGGCGTTTACGCCGCATCTGACATAAACAAAGCGCACTTTGTCAGCAATCTGAAATGCCCGATTGTGAATCGGGCATTTTTGTAGCTTGTTTTTAACAGATTTAACCTTGCACTTTCACCTGACCGGCGGCGTGCTTCGCGCGTTTAATGGCCTCATCAATACTCTCTGCAGTAGCCAGTGCCACACCCAGACGACGGCTGCCATCAATTTCCGGCTTACCAAATAATCGAATCTGTAGACCTGCGCCTACGGCATTCTGCACATTATCAAACGTGACATTCTGACTGGTCAGTTGCGGCAGGATAACCGCAGAAGCGGCTGGACCATACTGGCGGATCCCACCAACAGGCAGTCCAAGGAACGCGCGTACATGTAGGGCAAATTCTGAGAGATCCTGAGAAATTAACGTCACCATCCCGGTGTCATGCGGGCGAGGGGAGACTTCACTGAAAATCACCTCATCACCACAGACAAACAACTCGACACCAAACAGCCCATAACCTCCCAGCGCCAGCACCACTTTACGGGCAATCTCCTGCGCACGTTCAAGGGCAAGGGGGCTCATTTGCTGCGGTTGCCAGGATTCACGGTAATCTCCATCTTCCTGACGATGGCCGACTGGCGCACAGAAATGGACACCATCCACGGCGCTGACGGTCAGTAGTGTAATTTCGAAGTCAAACTTAACCACGCCTTCAACAATCACACGACCTGCTCCAGCGCGACCACCTTGCTGGGCGTACTCCCACGCCTGAGCAAGCTGTTCGGCAGAGCGAATAAATGTCTGCCCCTTGCCGGAAGAACTCATCACCGGTTTAACAATACAGGGATAGCCAATGGCGGCAACCGCCTCGCGGAAAAGGTTTTCGCTGTCGGCAAAACGATACGTTGAAGTGGGAATTTGAAGCTCTTCTGCCGCCAGACGGCGGATGCCCTCGCGATTCATGGTTAATTTTGTCGCGCGCGCGCAGGGGACAACATTCAGTCCTTCCTCTTCAAGCTGGATCAGCATATCGGTGGCAATAGCTTCAATCTCCGGTACGATATAGTGCGGCTTTTCCAGTTCAACCACGCGGCGCAATGCATCACCATCCAGCATATTAATGACATGGGAGCGGTGTGCGACATGCATGGCTGGCGCGTCGGCATAGCGATCAACCGCAATTACCTCTACGCCGAGGCGCTGGCACTCGATTGCCACTTCTTTACCCAGTTCACCGGAACCTAATAACATCACGCGAGTTGCTGCCGGACGCAGCGCAGTGCCTAATAACGTCATAACGAATATCCCCTGATTAATTTCGCGTGAAGTATAAACGAAAACGTTTGCGTGTGTCTTTATTGCTTGATTGCTTGCGTTGATTACTCGATTGAAAAGAAATATACTGTATAAAATTACAGTTATGATGAGAGGCTGCAAATGGCGGTTGAAATTAAATACGTAGTCATTCGTGAGGGCGAAGAGAAGATGTCGTTTACCAGCAAAAAGGAAGCCGATGCTTATGACAAAATGCTTGATACGGCGGATCTGCTCGACACCTGGCTGGCAAATTCCCCGGTCAAAATGGAAGACGAGCAACGTGAAGCCCTTTCACTGTGGCTGGCAGAACAGAAAGATGTCCTGAGTACCATCCTGAAAACAGGCAAATTACCGTCTCCGCAGGTGGTCGATAATAACAACGATGCGGAAGATGAGACCCACGCCGCCTGAAGCAACTTGCGCTCCTGACAATTTGTACCATGCTTTCTCCTGAATCATTGTGCTATGGAGAAAAACATGAAAAAAAGAGGAGCGTTGTTGGGGCTGTTACTGCTTTCTGCCTGCGCATCAGTTTTTGCTGCAAATAACGAAACCAGCAAGTCAGTAACTTTCCCAAAGTGTGAAGGTCTGGATGCAGCCGGAATTGCCGCGAGTGTAAAACGCGATTATCAACAAAACCGCGTAGCGCGCTGGGCAGACGATCAAAAAATCGTTGGTCAGGCAGATCCGGTTGCGTGGGTTAGTTTGCAGGATATTCAGGGTAAAGATGATAAATGGTCAGTTCCGCTGACCGTGCGCGGTAAAAGTGCCGATATTCATTATCAGGTAAGCGTGGACTGTAAAGCGGGAATGGCGGAGTATCAGCGTCGTTAATGGCTATTAGTCATTGCGCATAATTCCTGGCGGATGTGGTGTAAGCACCTGTCCGCCTTACAATGCATCAGACCCCGTAGGCATGATAAGGCGCGACAGCATCGCAGTAGGCAATCAGCAGCAGATAATCCCAATCAATCCTTCCTCCACATTCCCACCATAGCCGAGTTCCTTATCTGACGCGAATTTCCGTCGCTGACTTCCTTTCGGTCCGTTTATTTGCGCATCTTTTGCCGCGATATACACTTTCTGACATCCTCATCCGCTATGCTACAGGCACTAAAAATGGTTATTGAGGAGCAAATATGGCTAACTGGTTAAATCAGCTGCAATCCCTGCTTGGGCAAAGCAGTTCTTCTACCTCCTCGTCTATGGAGCAGGGATTGGGCAAACTTTTAGTGCCGGGCGCATTAGGCGGGCTGGCAGGGTTGCTGGTCGCAAATAAATCAGCACGTAAACTTCTCACGAAATATGGCACCAATGCGTTGCTGGTTGGCGGCGGAGCGGTAGCGGGTACGGTGCTGTGGAACAAATACAAAGATAAAATTCGTGCGGCGCATCAGGATGAACCGCAATTCGGCACTCAAAGCACGCCGCTGGATGAGCGTACGGAACGTTTGATCCTTGCACTGGTCTTTGCCGCTAAAAGTGATGGTCATATTGATGCCAAAGAACGTGCAGCTATCGACCAGCAATTGCGTGAAGCCGGCGTGGAAGAGCAGGGGCGTGTACTCATTGAGCAGGCAATTGAACAACCGCTGGATCCGCAGCGCCTGGCGAACGGGGTTCGTAATGAAGAAGAGGCGCTGGAAATCTATTTCTTGAGCTGTGCAGCTATTGATATTGATCATTTCATGGAGCGTAGCTACCTGAATGCATTGGGCGACGCGCTGAAAATTCCCCAGGATGTTCGTGAAGGGATCGAACGCGATCTCGAACAGCAAAAGCGCACTTTGGCGGAATAATTCCGCTCTCTGGATAGCCTGACAGTGGACTATTTCGGGCTATCCAGAACCGCACAGCCATTTGAACGGACTGATTTTCTCTGTCAGCATATCATTCGATATCCACGCCATTACCTGTCATCATCTGAGCAATGACTACCCTGTTTCGCTTGCATACCGGGTGAGTTTTGCCACCCTTATAAGATGTTTCAACCAGAAAGAACAATAACATGCTACCAAAAGCCGCCCGCATTCCCCACGCCATGACGCTTCATGGCGATACGCGTATCGATAATTACTACTGGCTGCGGGACGACACGCGCTCACAGCCGGAAGTGCTGGACTATTTGCAACAAGAAAATAGCTACGGTCATCGGGTGATGGCTTCGCAACAAGCCTTGCAGGATCGCATATTAAAGGAAATCATCGACCGCATTCCGCAAAGAGAAGTCTCTGCGCCCTACATCAAAAATGGCTACCGCTACCGGCATATTTATGAACCTGGCTGTGAATATGCCATCTACCAGCGTCAATCGGCGTTCAGTGAAGAGTGGGATGAGTGGGAAACATTGCTCGATGCCAACAAGCGCGCGGCGCACAGTGAGTTTTATTCGATGGGCGGAATGGCAATTACCCCCGATAACACCATTATGGCGCTGGCGGAAGATTTCCTTTCCCGACGCCAGTACGGCATCCGTTTTCGCAATCTTGAAACGGGCAACTGGTATCCCGAATTGCTGGATAATGTCGATCCCAGCTTTGTCTGGGCGAATGACTCGTGGACTTTCTATTATGTGCGCAAGCATCCGGTGACGCTGCTGCCTTATCAGGTCTGGCGACACGCCATCGGGACTCCGGCATCGCACGATAAACTGATCTACGAAGAAAAAGACGATACCTATTACGTCAGTTTGCATAAAACGACATCGAAGCACTATGTAGTCATTCACCTGGCCAGCGCCACCACCAGTGAAGTTCGCTTGCTGGACGCGGAAATGGCCGATGCCGAGCCGTTTGTTTTTCTGCCGCGCCGCAAAGATCACGAATACAGTCTTGATCACTACCAGCATCGGTTTTATCTGCGTTCCAACCGCAACGGCAAAAACTTTGGTTTATACCGTACCCGTATGCGTGATGAACAACAATGGGAGGAGTTAATTCCGCCACGCGATAACATCATGCTGGAAGGGTTTACGCTGTTTACCGACTGGCTGGTGGTTGAAGAGCGTCAGCGCGGGTTAACCAGTTTGCGCCAAATTAACCGCAAGACACGGGAAGTCATCGGCATTGCCTTTGATGATCCGGCCTACGTGACCTGGATTGCCTACAATCCAGAACCTGAAACCGCGCGATTGCGTTACGGTTATTCCTCCATGACCACGCCAGATACTTTGTTTGAACTGGATATGGATACCGGTGAGCGTCGTGTATTAAAACAAACGGAAGTTCCCGGTTTTGATGCGGCGAATTACCGCAGTGAACACCTGTGGATAGTCGCCCGTGATGGCGTCGAAGTTCCGGTTTCGCTGGTCTATCATCGCAAACATTTTCGCAAAGGACACAACCCGCTACTGGTGTATGGCTACGGTTCTTACGGCGCAAGTATTGATGCCGATTTCAGTTTTAGCCGCTTGAGTTTGTTGGATCGTGGATTTGTCTACGCCATTGTCCATGTTCGCGGTGGTGGCGAGCTGGGGCATCAATGGTACGAAGACGGTAAATTCCTGAAGAAGAAAAATACGTTTAATGATTATCTTGATGCCTGCGATGCATTGTTAAAACTGGGCTATGGCTCTCCTTCGCTCTGTTATGCAATGGGAGGCAGTGCGGGGGGAATGCTGATGGGGGTCGCTATCAACGAACGCCCCGAGCTGTTCCACGGCGTTATCGCCCAGGTGCCGTTTGTTGATGTCGTAACAACGATGCTTGATGAATCAATTCCTCTGACCACTGGCGAATTTGAAGAGTGGGGGAATCCGCAAGATCCGCAATATTACGAGTACATGAAAAGCTACAGCCCGTATGACAACGTCACCGCACAGGCTTATCCGCATTTGCTGGTAACGACCGGTTTACACGATTCACAGGTGCAATACTGGGAACCGGCAAAATGGGTGGCTAAATTGCGTGAGTTGAAAACCGATGACCATCTGTTATTGCTGTGTACCGACATGGACTCAGGGCATGGCGGTAAATCGGGGCGCTTCAAATCTTACGAAGGTGTGGCGATGGAATATGCTTTTCTGGTCGCGCTGGCGCAGGGGACATTACCCGGTCAGCCAGCGGCTTAAGCATTCTCCAGGTAATGCTTCAACGTTAAACGCAATTCCGGGCTCATACTGTCGAGGTTATTAAACAACCAGCGCAGGTAGCCCGGATCGCGCTCTGCAACTTCTGATACTGCTTTACCGCGATACTTGCCAAACGTGAACGTCGTTAACAATGATGGACGTCCAGTGATATCCGCCATTTGTTCCACCGTCCAGCCGGATGTGTTCATAATATCGATAAGCAAGGCAGCGGTGATGTAACAGTCATACAGCGCACGGTGGTGATGCAAGCCTGGCGGCGTTTGTACACTGAGTTTACGCGTTTTATACAACGCCATATTGCTGTACTTGATTCCTGGCCACAAACGACGAGCCAGTTTCATCGTGCAGATCCACTCGCCAGGCATTTCAGGCAATACGCGGCGGTCAAAGCTGGCATTGTGGGCGACATACCATTCACTACCGTAGTAGTGCGGGATCACCTCTTCAATCCACGGCTTGTCGGCGACCATGGCTTCGGTGATGCGATGAATCGCCATAGCTTGCGGAGTAATGGGACGGTCGGGGCGCACCAGGTGGCTCATGGGGTTGACGATTTTCCCATCAACAACATCAACTGAGGCGATCTCGACGACCCCTCCCTGTAAACCGCAGGTTTCTGTATCGATAATACGCAGCATGGCAAAACTCCGGGCCGAAAACGCCTAGCGTAATGGAATGATATCGCCTTGCCAACCCTGCGCTGTGCGTTGACCAACTAACAATAACGAACCGCGATCGGCGCGAACAATAAGGCTGCCATGTTCATCCCACAGTGCGCTGTTGCCCCGGGCATTAGCCATCAGTACGGCGATGGAGAACTGATGTGAGAAAAATTGTAAGTGGCGAGTAGAAGCCAATAGTTCTGGCTCACTGATGCACTGACCGGTGGTAAACAGTGAACAGGTTGGGGGCATATCAATGCCTTCAGGTTGTCCATCCACCACAGTGATGGTTTTAGAATGTCGATCCAGACATGCTCCGTGGCTTTGATGATAAATTCCGGGCGCGTTCATCCCTGGCGCGAATACGGCAATACCACGAATAAAACGTTCATTATGTTCAACGGGGAGGCCGGTAATAATGGTCATTCTCCATGTTGTCGCGGCATAACAAAGCGGGGCTAACAGCGAAAGGTCGGGCGGGGCAGGAAGAGAGCGTCGCTTATAATCACATCCCAGTAGAGAAAGCGAGGGGAAAACTAAAAGTTCGCACTGCTGTCTGGCGGCAGCCCTCACGAACTCCAGATGATGGGCCACCTGCTCAGTGAGTGAGGCATTACGAGGCTCATATTGTGCTGCTGCGACTTTCCTGTATGTCATAATGACTTCCTTTTCACAGTGTCCGCAAATATTGATGCGTATAAGAAAATACTCACAATTTAGCAGGCGCTATGTAAGAAAGTGTAACTTAATATAAGGTTTATTTAAGTTTAGGCTCGTAAGGTAAGCGTGACAGATTTACAGAGGCAAGGCGGTGGGTAATAAGGCGCTCACGAAACCAGCTTCGCAGGTGTTCCGGTTGTTCACGTTCAACCGCCTCAGCAATTACCGGCATATTGTAACGTTCTTTAAATGCCACCCCGGCAGCCGCCAGATCGACATTAACTTTATCCATTTCAGTTTGATCCAGTTTAGCCAGATTCTTCAGCATATTGTGTCTCCTCGTTAATTGCGGGCAAAAGTTACTAAGAGTCAGCTAGGATGGCAAGCCGGAATTGATGATCCTCGACTCTATCATTAGACAAGGTTATGCTCTGTAAAAAAGTTATTACAAAAAGGAATAGATAATATGGTTTCAACTGCACGTTCTCTTCGTTACGCACTCGTATTATTTGCCGCTTCGCTGGCGCCTTCTGTCTGGGCACATGCGCATCTGACGCATCAGTATCCTGCGGCGAATGCGGAGGTTACTGCTGCCCCACAGGCCATTACGTTAAACTTCTCTGAAAGTATTGAACCCGGATTCAGCGGCGCCAAAATCATCGGTTCAAAGAATGAAGATGTTAAAACATTACCCGCGAAGCGTAATGAACAAGACAAAAACCAATTGATTGTTCCGCTTGCCGACGCCCTGAAGCCCGGAAGTTATACCGTCAACTGGCATGTTGTCTCGGTGGACGGGCATAAAACCAAAGGGCATTACACCTTTACAGTGAAATAAAACATGCTGGCGTTTACCTGGGTCGCATTGCGATTTATCCATTTTACCTCCCTGATGCTGGTCTTTGGCTTCGCGATGTATGGCGCATGGCTGGCACCAATAGCAATTCGTCGCTTGCTGACGAAACGTTTTCTGCGTTTACAACAACATGCTGCCGTCTGGAGTTTGAGCAGCGCCGCTGCGATGTTCGCCGTACAGGGCGGGTTGATGGGCGCGGGATGGTCGGATGTGGTTTCGTTGAACATTTGTCAATCAGTGTTACAAACGCAGTTTGGTGGTGTCTGGATTTGGCAAATCGTTCTCGCCCTCGTTACGCTAACCGTCGCTCTGATGCAACCAGGGAACATGCCACGTCTGTTGTTTGTGCTAACTACCGCGCAATTTATCCTGATGGCGGGAGTAGGACATGCGACGTTAAACGAAGGATTAACGGCGAAAATCCATCAGACTAATCACGCTGTACATCTGATTTGCGCGGCGGCATGGTTTGGTGGCTTGCTGCCGGTCGTCTGGTGTATGCGGTTGGTAAAAGGGCGCTGGCGACGTCAGGCCATTCATGCACTGATGCGATTCTCCTGGTGTGGACATTTTGCGGTAATTGGCGTGCTGGCAAGCGGTGTGCTTAATGCATTATTCATCACCGGATTTCCCCCAACACTTGCGACTTACTGGGGGCAGCTTTTATTTCTAAAGGTCATATTGGTGATGATTATGGTAGCCATTGCACTGGCAAATCGTTATGTTCTGGTGCCACGGATGGGGCAAGATGAAGACCGTGCGGCTCCGTGGTTTGTTTGGATGACAAAACTCGAATGGGCGATAGGTGCGGTAGTGCTGGTGATTATCAGCCTGCTTGCAACTCTCGAACCTTTTTGATGGATTACGAAAATGATGAAAAAAAGTATTCTGGCATTTGTATTGCTTACCAGTTCGGCAGCGGCGCTGGCAGCGCCACAAGTGATCACCGTTAGTCGCTTTGAAATTGGCAAAGACAAATGGGCATTTAATCGTGAAGAAGTGATGCTGACATGCCGACCGGGCAACGCGCTGTATGTCATTAACCCCAGCACCCTGGTGCAGTACCCTTTGAACGATGTCGCGCAAAAAGAAGTTACCAGCGGAAAGACCAACGCCCAGCCTATTTCAGTGATCCAGATTGATAATCCTAACAAACCAGGTGAAAAAATGAGTCTGGCACCGTTTATTGAAAGAGCTGAGAAACTCTGTTAATCATCTACAGTAAATGTTTAATTTCAAATAAAAAACCGCCTCAGTTCTTTCACCAGAACGGGCGGTTTTTAACATTTAAGACGATGACAAGCACGCTTTTTATTGACCATTTTGCACGCAAACTGGCAAACCTGGTGTCGTCATCTATTCTTAAAGGGCAAGGCAACTAAGCCTGCATTAATGCCAACTTTTAGCGCACGGCTCTCTCCCAAGAGCCATTTCCCTGGACCGAATACAGGAATCGTATTCGGTCTCTTTTTATCTATAAAGCCAGTTTGATGATTACATCACAGCTTTTACTGCACTGACTTTACCATCAACCATAACACACACTCTACTGCTTCAGTCCAGGCTTTTTTAACATTTTTGTTAAGGTAATGTGATCTTTCGCGCGGGAGTAAGGAATTGATGAAACAGGCAAGACACATCTATCAGAAGATTGATGGTAGTCAGTGGCGACATATCTGGCTGGTGGGGGATATTCATGGCTGCCTGGCGCAACTGCGTAAGAAATTATGGCACTGCCGGTTTGACCCGTGGCAAGACTTGCTGATCTCGGTTGGTGACGTTATCGATCGTGGCCCGGAGAGTTTGCGCTGCCTGCAATTACTGGAACAACGCTGGATCAGAGCGGTAAGAGGCAATCATGAGCAGATGGCGATGGATGCGCTGGATTCGCAGCAGATGTCTTTGTGGTTTATGAATGGCGGCGACTGGTTCGCAGCACTGACAGAGCGCCAATGCGAGCAGGCGAGAATAGTGCTGGAAAAGTGCTGGTCTTTGCCGTGGATAATTGAATTAAGCTGTAGTAGCGGACTGCATGTCATCGCCCATGCGGATTACCCCAATGATATTTATGAGTGGCATAAGGAAGTCGATCTGCATCAGGTGTTGTGGAGTCGATCGCGATTGCGTGGGGGTCAAAAAGGGCAGGGAATTACAGGTGCCGATCATTTCTGGTTTGGGCATACGCCATTACGTCATCGCGTGGATATCGGTAACTTGCATTATATTGATACCGGCGCCGTCTTCGGAGGTGAGTTGACTCTTGTGCAACTGCAATAATTAAAAGTCACTGTAATCCTGTGCAGGTCGCCAGAAACCATCAATAAAATCCTCAATCGGAAAACAGCCGCCGTGGCGGATCCGTTGATCGTCCATTGAATAGAGGCACTGCTGTTCCGTATTGTAGATATCAACCACAATATCGTCACAGCCAGCGTCCAGATAGCAAACAAAAAGTACCAGCGCGAACATTTCATCCTCGAAGTGCGGTGCCGTACCGTTAAGTTTAGGGGAGATTTTACAACGGGGGAAATAACCAGGATAAATAACCCGTCATGCCGACGGGTTCTTTTTGGATCAGGCAAGACGCATAATCCAGGCATCAGACTTTTGATCGTAGCGGGTACGGTAAAGGACAGAGTGTTCGCCGTTTAGCAGGGCTGGGATGCTGGTTTCGGCGTCCCAGGCATCAAGTTGCATACATAAATCCGGGTCAGATTTACAGGGGATGGTTAACGTTCGGTCACCAGGCGATTCGCCGGTTAACTCGCCGTCGTCGATTTCAAAAGCGCCTATGCGTACACTGGTTTTCATCTTCGTGCTCTCCATTTAAGTGCCGATTGTGGTACGACCAGTTCGATCGTACCATTTTTCAGCCTAGTCAAGGCAGTCAGATTCGCCAGTCAAAAAGTGCGCTTTTTTGTGTGCGGTCAGGCTTTACCGGTAAAAAGTTTCCCGTCGCGCACCAGCTCCCGTGGGTAACTGTTTTTCAGCCGTGAACCAATACGTTTGGCTAAACCGACTGGCTGATGCTGGAAGGTGACCAGCACATCATCCGTAGTTGGCGCGGTTTGTGGGTAGACGTCGCGCCCGCGATACCACTCTTCCGCTTCCTGTGGTGTCAGTTCAAACGCGTTAGCATGGGCGACTGAAGCAAGGGCAATGACAGCTTCATGCTGCCAGCGATAACCTTTGTTATGCGTTTCAGCAAGTTTAATCCCCAGACGGGAAAATCGGACTTTACCTATCAACGCTTCAATGCCCACCGGGAATAACCAGATTTCTTTATCGCGCTGCCAGAGGCGCAGGTTTTCATCCCAGTTTAAGCCGACACTCGCAGCCGCCTGATGAATTTGTCCGGCTTCGCGATCTTTCACTATGGTAAACGGGAAATTGCCCACTTTATATTTCGGCGCAGGCAACGCGGGAATCGCCTGAGTTTTACGCAGACGAGCAACGAAAAAACCTTCGCAATCATAAATTTGTGGGAAGACGTGCAAAAAGCCTTCCTCGGTCAGCGCCTTGTACGCGCCAGGGAATAGATCGCCCAGCGGTAAAAACTCTACTGCATCAGGGTAAGTCTCTTTCAGCCACAGGCAAACGGCTTCGTTTTCTTCCCGGTTTAAGGTGCAGGTTGAGTAGACCAGGGTGCCGCCAGGACGTAAGGCATGAAAGGCACTGTCGATCAGTTCCCGCTGCGTGGCGGCGATTTCCTGATTGCTTTCCGGTGACCAGTTTTTCAGCGCATCGGGATCTTTACGCACCACGCCTTCGCCGGAGCAGGGGGCATCCAGCAAAATAGCATCGAACATTTCTGGCAATGCCGCACCAAACACGCGGCCATCAAAATGCGTGAGCGCAACATTACTGATGCCACAGCGGCTGATATTGGCATGTAACACTTTAACCCGGCTGGCGGAAAACTCGTTGGCAAGGATCGCCCCTTCGTTATTCATCCGTGCGGCAATTTGCGTAGTTTTTGAACCCGGTGCAGCAGCGACATCCATCACCCGTTTTGGGGCGTTACCATCGGCAAACAATGCAGCAACCGGTAACATTGAACTGGCTTCCTGAATATAAAACAGGCCACTCAAATGTTCAGCGGTACTGCCCAGCGGCAATGCGTCTTCATCGTCACGTTCGATCCAGAAACCGTCTTCACACCACGGGATTGGCGTTAGCGTCCAGCCATAAGGAGCGGTTAATTGCCGGAAATCTGCAACGGAGATTTTCAGCGTATTAACGCGAATGCTGCGGCGCAATGGGCGCTGACAGGCGGCGAGAAAATCATCAAAAGAGAGCGTCGAAGGCATTGCTTCACGCATTTGCGTCAGAAAGGCGTCCGGGAAATAAACGGTGTGTTGGGCCACGAGCATGTACCACTGGCAAAAAAACAGGCGCGCAGTTTAGCATAAACGCTCCGGCGCAGGTACGCCGGAGCAGTGCGCATTATTTGGGTAGCGCGGTTCCCCACTCACGCCACTCTTTCGGTTCGCTTTCCAGCAACAAGAAGTGTTTGCCTTCCTGGGCTTTCGGTGCCAGCGGAGTACCAGGCGGAGTGGCAAAGGCGATCCCGCCACGGATAAACTGGTTAAATGTACCGGTTTTCACTACGCCGCCCGTAAGACCAAAGTCCAGACTGTAGCCCGATGCCAACCAGAAGACGGAATTGTTCCGCACCAGGTGCTGGTAGCGTTTACTGATGCGCATCGCAATCATCACCCGATCCGATAGTGTACCCAGCGTCATTCCAGTGACCGTACCCACTTCCAGACCACGGAACAGTACCGGTGTACCGATGCCTAACGATCCGGCTTCTGGCGCTTCAACAATAATGCTTAAGCCATCCAGGTAACGAGAGTCGGTAATGGTAGCCTCCTGTAATTCAAAGTCGCGGCGAGGATTTCCACGACCGGGTTCGACATTGATATACGGCTGGAGGATGGTATCAAGGTGCTCAACGCCGGCTGCCGAAATCTGCGGTGTGACCACCGAAAAGCGTGTACCACCGCGAGCGAAAGTCTGGACATATTCCGGATAGAGCACCGCTTTTGCCTGTACTTCATTACGTGCGGTTATCAGATCCAGCGTCTGGATTTGCCCGATATCAATACCGAGGTAGCGAATTGGCATACCGACCGCCAGTTTTCCGGCATCAAAAGCGTGGAGCGTAATCTGTCCGCCGACCGCACGAGCCGCCGTTTCTGACGCATAAAGAATACGCTTATCGCCTTTACGCTGGCTGGCGCTGGCGCCGCTGAGGTTATCGAAGCTGATAGCACCCTTTAACGCCCGTGAAAGCGGCGAAGCCTGTACGGTCAGGCCGCTACCATTAAGCTGAACTTTCGCCCCGCCTTCTGCCCAGAACACGCTGTTGTTGGTCAGAAGGTTGCGATATTCCGGCTTAATATGCAGATCGATATCAAAGGCGTTAGCTCGTGGGCGCACGGTGATGACTTCGCCAACCTCAAACTTACGGTACAGCACTACCGATCCCGCCTGCACGTCTGGTAATGTTTCTGCACTTAAACTCACGGTCGTGGTGGGCAAATCGCTAAGGCTGTTTTCCAGGGCTTTTTCCAGATTGGCATACAGCGGATAGCTGGCTTTCATCTCGCCTTTATCGCCCGGCAGAATACGTATCCCTCCGTTGATCCATTCAGAGGCGCTGGCACCGAGAAACTCGACGCCGTCCAGTCCCACTTTCACGTCCACACGGCTGTTGACGACGAATTTGCTGTCGCCTTTTACCAGCTCGCGATGCTGTGGTTCAATGGCGATGGTAAAGGTGACGCCTTTGCTGGTGAGTTTACGTTCAATTACCTGACCGACCTGTACACCATGCAGAATGAGTGGCTGACCGGCATCAATACCGTAACTTTCTGGCGCGGTCAGGGTCAGCGTCAGAACATCAGGTTCATGCAGCAGGGCTTTCTCGCCAGGCACAACGACAAACTCCTTGCGTGGCTCACCATCGCCCGGCACCAGTTCGAAGGTTTTGCCCGTGAGCAGGGCGCTGAGATTCGCATCGCTGAGGGATAATTTCGGGTTACGTAATTCGATGCGGGTATTTTCCCGTAACAGCGTTACGACGCTGGGATCAACGGTCATTTCTCCGGTGACTTTGCCGCCTGGGTTTAAATCCAGTTTCGTCAGTTGTCCGACTTCCAGACCCTGATACATTAACGGTGTTGAGTCGGCGGTTAATCCGGCACCGCTCGGCAGTTCCAGTTTTATGATTACCCCACGCTGGCTGTGGGCGAGATCTTCATACAAACCAAAGGTATCTTCCGCTTCGGCGGGTTTCGACTCTTCCGGCGAATCGAAGGCAATCGCACCGTTAACCAGCGCAGCCAGACTTTCCAGTTTCACCTTCGCGCCACTGATACTGACATTGGCATCAACGCCAGAAACGTTCCAGAAGCGACTCCCTTTTTTCACCAGATCGGTAAAACGCCGCTCAATCAGGACATCAATCACCACGCCCTGGTTATTGGGATTGATCGCATAGTCGTAGACACGTCCCACCGGGATCTTGCGAAAATAGACCAGCGAACCACTATTCAGCGAACCAAGATCGGGAGCCTGTAGGTGGATCATTAGATCACCATTATCCAGCCGATATTTCGGTTGGGTATCGAGGGCGACAAAGTGATCCTGCTCTTTGCCTTTGCCTGGCATCATGCCAATATAGTTACCCCCAACCAGCGCATCCAGTCCGGAGACACCTGCCAGCGAGGCCTTTGGCGTCACCAGCCAGAACTGCGTCTCTTCGCGCAGCGCATCTTTCATATCGGACTTGATGCTGACCCTGACTTCAATCTTACGAAGATCATCGCTAAGGCTGACATCCTGAACGGTTCCGACTTCAACACCCTGATAACGAACAGGTGTGCGACCAGGGACAATGCCATCCGCCGACATAAAGTCGATGGTGACGGTGTTCCCCCGATCCTGATAACTGTCCCAAATCAGCCAGCCGGCAATCATTAGCGCGATGAACGGCAGCAGCCAGAAAGGTGAGATACGGCGTTTAGTTTTAATCTGCGCTTCAGTCGTCGAAGCGGGCGTTTCCTGACTCATGTGCATCCCAAAGTAAGCGGCTGTCCAGCCATTCCACTGCAAGAATAGTTAAAATAACCGCTGCGCCGAAATAAAACGCAGCCGGTCCCATAGTAAAAGCGAGGATCTGATCGCGATTGATCAGCGACATAGTTAAAGAAATGACAAACAGATCGAGCATCGACCAGCGACCAATCCAGGTCACCATTCGCAGTAACAGTATTCGCGTGCGTAATCCTTGTTGGCATTTAAAATGAATGCTCAATAATAAAGTGAACATCACAATCACTTTGGTAAACGGCACCAGAATACTGGCGATAAACACAATTCCGGCGACCGCAATGTTGCTGTTTGCCAGCGACATGATGCCGGAAAGAATCGTATCTTCTTGTCGTCCACCGTTCAGATAAATGATCGAGATAGGCAACAGGTTAGCTGGTAACAACAAGACGACTGAAGCCAACAACGCCGCCCAACATTTTTGAAGACTATGATGACGACGCAGGCGAAGCGGGATATGGCAGCGGGGGCAGCGACCGCGCGGATCAGGATAGCCGGTAAAGTGACACCCCAGGCAAACACGTAGTTTCGCGTCCCTGCGCGTGGCAGGGCGTTCAGGATAAAATCGCTCCCACAGCTGTTCAACATTAAGATGTGACAACGTCACCGTCGTTAAAATCACCAACGCTACAAAAGAGAATAAGCCGACACCCGCCTGGATATGGGCATAATCCTGTACCTTTATAGAAGCAACACCAATGCCGACCAGGTAGATATCCAGCATCACCCACTCTTTCAGTCGCTCAAGCATCAGCAGTACCGGGCGTAAGTTCATCCCCAGTCGGTTGCCAAACCACAAATAAGCAATAGATGTGACGAGGATAAGTGGGGCGCCGATAACGCAGAAAAAGACCATCGCCCCCGTTATCGCATCGCCCTGTTTGGTCATTTGCCAGATGCCTTGCATGACGTTGGCGTCAATACGAATACCTAACAGCCAGATATGCAACAGTGGTTCGCCCCAGGCAAATGGCATCAGCAATAGCATGGTGAACGCCATTGCCGCCAGGCGCGTTAGCGACCAGTCACGCCCGTCACGAATTTTGGCCTGACAGCGCGGACAATAGGCACTTTGATGAGAATTTATCTCGGGCAGGCTAAACAGCATGTCACATTGCGGGCAACGTTGATAATCACCACGCGGCAGTTCCTTGCTGATTGAGCTCACTGTTATCTTTTTTGTTGGCGTAATTTGCGGGGTGTTAAGTGCCATGACGTGCCAAATGTAATAAGAATTAACATTAATCTTAACCCATGATGGGAATGATCTTGAGCATTAACGCATTTAATGCTTATTTTAATAGGCTGGCAGTTCCAGGTAAGACAACCAAGTGATTATATAATGAACAAAACAGAATTTTACGCGGATTTAAATCGCGACTTTAACGCGCTGATGGCGGGAGAGACCAGTTTTCTGGCAACGCTGGCAAACACCAGCGCGTTGTTATACGAACGTCTGGCAGACGTAAACTGGGCCGGTTTTTATTTGCTTGAGGACGATACGCTGGTGCTCGGACCATTTCAGGGCAAAATTGCCTGTGTACGGATCCCCGTCGGGCGCGGCGTGTGCGGCACTGCGGTTGCCCGCAATCAAGTACAACGAATCGAGGATGTTCACGCTTTTGATGGGCATATTGCCTGTGATGCGGCGAGTAATTCTGAAATTGTCCTGCCGCTGGTGGTGAAAAATCAGATTATTGGTGTTCTCGACATCGACAGTACCGTCTTCGGTCGCTTTACAGACGAGGACGAGCAAGGCTTACGTCAGCTTGTGGCACAGCTTGAAAAGGTGCTTGCAACGACGGATTACAAAAAATTCTTTGCGAGCGTCGCAGGATAATCAACGGATAACGTAGCATTTACTGATGGCGTCATTATAATGACGCCTGTTCATGCCTGCGCTTGTTGGCTACGTCCGTTGTAATCAGGAAATTTCATGGAAAATCAACCTAAGTTGAATAGCAGTAAAGAAGTAATCGCGTTTCTGGCCGAACGTTTTCCCCACTGTTTCAGTGCGGAAGGTGAAGCGCGTCCGCTGAAAATCGGTATTTTTCAGGATTTGGTCGATCGTGTTGCCGGGGAAATGAACCTGAGCAAAACGCAACTGCGATCCGCTTTACGTCTCTACACTTCGAGCTGGCGTTACCTTTACGGTGTTAAACCCGGCGCAACGCGTGTCGATCTTGACGGCAACCCATGCGGTGAGCTGGACGAGCAGCATGTAGAACATGCTCGCAAACAGCTTGAAGAAGCGAAAGCACGCGTTCAGGCTCAGCGCGCTGAACAGCAAGCGAAAAAACGCGAAGCTGCCGCAGCTGCTGGTGAGAAAGAAGATGCACCACGCCGCGAACGTAAACCACGTCCTGCCGCGCAACGCCGTAAAGAAGGCGCCGAGCGCAAACCTCGCGCGCAAAAACCGGCTGAGAAAGCGCCAAAAACAGTAAAAGCACCTCGCGAAGAACAGCATACCCCGGTTTCTGACATTTCAGCTCTGACTGTCGGACAAGCCCTGAAGGTGAAAGCTGGTCAAAACGCGATGGATGCCACCGTATTAGAAATCACCAAAGACGGCGTCCGCGTCCAACTGAATTCGGGTATGTCTTTGATTGTGCGCGCAGAACACCTGGTGTTCTGAAACGGAGGCCGGGCCAGGCATGAACATGTTTTTTAGGCTTACCGCGTTAGCTGGCCTGCTTGCAATAGCAGGCCAGACCTTCGCAGTAGAAGATATTACGCGTGCTGATCAAATTCCGGTATTAAAGGAAGAGACGCAGCATGCGACTGTGAGTGAGCGCGTAACGTCGCGCTTCACCCGTTCCCATTATCGTCAGTTCGATCTCGATCAGGCGTTCTCGGCCAAAATCTTTGACCGCTACCTGAACTTGCTTGATTACAGCCACAATGTGCTGCTGGCAAGCGATGTCGAACAATTTGCGAAAAAGAAAACCGAGTTGGGCGATGAACTTCGCACCGGCAAACTTGACGTTTTCTACGATCTCTACAATCTGGCGCAAAAACGCCGCTTCGAACGTTACCAGTATGCGTTGTCTGTACTGGAAAAGCCGATGGATTTTACCGGCAACGATTCCTATAACCTGGATCGCAGCAAAGCGCCCTGGCCGAAAAACGAGGCCGAGTTAAACGCGCTGTGGGACAGTAAAGTTAAATTCGACGAGTTAAGCCTGAAGCTGGCAGGTAAAACGGATAAAGAAATTCGTGAAACCCTGGCTCGCCGCTACAAATTTGCTATTCGTCGTCTGGCGCAAACCAACAGCGAAGATGTTTTCTCGCTGGCAATGACGGCGTTTGCACGCGAAATCGACCCACATACCAACTACCTTTCTCCGCGCAATACCGAACAGTTCAATACTGAAATGAGTTTGTCGCTGGAAGGTATTGGCGCAGTACTGCAAATGGATGATGACTACACCGTTATCAATTCAATGGTGGCGGGTGGGCCAGCAGCGAAGAGTAAAGCTATCAGCGTTGGTGACAAAATTGTCGGTGTCGGACAAACCGGTAAACCGATGGTTGACGTGATCGGCTGGCGTCTTGATGATGTCGTTGCCTTAATCAAAGGGCCGAAAGGCAGTAAGGTTCGTCTGGAAATTCTGCCTGCGGGTAAAGGGACCAAGACCCGGACAGTAACGCTGACGCGTGAACGTATTCGTCTGGAAGACCGTGCAGTTAAAATGTCTGTGAAGACTGTCGGTAAAGAAAAAGTCGGTGTGCTGGATATTCCGGGCTTCTATGTTGGTTTGACGGACGATGTCAAAGTTCAACTGCAGAAACTGGAAAAACAAAATGTCAGCAGTGTCATTATCGACCTACGTAGCAACGGCGGGGGGGCGCTGACTGAAGCGGTATCGCTCTCTGGGCTGTTTATTCCATCAGGTCCGATTGTGCAGGTTCGTGATAACAACGGCAAGGTTCGCGAAGATAGCGATAACGACGGTCAGGTTTTCTATAAAGGCCCGTTAGTGGTGCTGGTTGACCGTTTCAGTGCTTCGGCTTCGGAAATCTTTGCGGCTGCCATGCAGGATTACGGTCGTGCGCTGGTTGTGGGTGAACCGACATTTGGTAAAGGCACAGTCCAGCAGTATCGTTCTCTGAACCGTATCTACGATCAGATGTTACGTCCTGAATGGCCGGCGTTGGGTTCAGTACAGTACACAATCCAGAAATTCTATCGCGTTAACGGCGGCAGTACGCAACGTAAAGGCGTAACGCCAGATATCATCATGCCTACGGGCAATGAAGAGACGGAAACCGGTGAGAAATTTGAAGATAACGCGCTACCGTGGGATAGCATTGACGCTGCAACCTATGTGAAATCTGGAGACTTAACGGCGTTTGAACCGGAGTTGCTGAAGGAACATAATGCGCGTATCGCGAAGGATCCTGAGTTCCAGAACATCATGAAGGATATCGCTCGCTTCAACGCCATGAAGGACAAACGCAACATCGTTTCTCTGAATTACGCTGTGCGTGAAAAAGAGAATAACGAAGATGATGCGACGCGTCTGGCGCGGTTGAACGATCGCTTTAAACGCGAAGGAAAACCGGAGTTGAAGAAACTGGACGATCTGCCAAAAGATTACAAGGAGCCAGATCCGTATCTGGATGAAACAGTGAACATCGCGCTTGATTTGGCGCGTCTGGAAAAAGCCAGACCTGCGGAACAGCCCGCCCCCGTCAAGTAACATCAATCAGGCACAAGAAATTGTGCCTGATTTTTTAACAGTGGCAAGATGCCGTAAATCAGATGCTACAAAATGTAAAGTTGTGTCTTTCTGGTGACTTACGCGCTATCCGGACTTGAAAATAGTCACGTAGCCCATACGATGTGGGTATCGCATATTGCGTTTTGTTAAACTGAGGTAAAAAGAAAATTATGATGCGAATCGCGCTCTTCCTGCTAACGAACCTGGCCGTGATGGTCGTTTTCGGGCTGGTACTGAGCCTGACAGGGATACAGTCGAGCAGCGTTCAGGGGCTGATGATTATGGCCTTGCTGTTCGGTTTTGGTGGTTCCTTCGTTTCGCTTCTGATGTCCAAATGGATGGCATTACGATCTGTTGGCGGGGAAGTGATCGAGCAACCGCGTAACGAAAGGGAACGTTGGCTGATCAATACTGTTGCAACCCAGGCGCGTCAGGCTGGAATTGCTATGCCGCAAGTGGCTATCTACCATGCGCCGGATATCAACGCCTTTGCAACCGGTGCGCGCCGTGATGCCTCTCTGGTTGCTGTCAGCACCGGTTTGTTGCAAAACATGAGCCCGGATGAAGCCGAGGCAGTAATCGCTCACGAAATTAGCCACATTGCCAATGGTGATATGGTTACGATGACGCTGATTCAGGGTGTGGTGAACACCTTCGTTATCTTTATTTCTCGTATTCTCGCGCAACTGGCCGCTGGCTTCATGGGCGGTAACCGTGACGAAGGTGAAGAGAGCAACGGTAACCCGCTGATCTACTTTGCAGTCGCGACGGTGCTGGAACTGGTATTTGGTATTCTGGCGAGCATTATTACCATGTGGTTCTCGCGTCATCGTGAATTCCACGCCGATGCGGGTTCAGCGAAACTGGTTGGCCGTGAAAAAATGATTGCCGCGCTGCAGCGTCTTAAAACCAGCTATGAGCCGCAAGAAGCAACGAGCATGATGGCTTTCTGCATTAACGGTAAGTCAAAATCGCTCAGTGAGCTGTTCATGACTCACCCGCCGCTGGATAAACGTATTGAAGCTCTGCGCACCGGTGAATACCTGAAGTAATATGAAGTAAATGCTAAAAAGCGCGTCCTGGTCGACGCGCTTTTTTTATGCCTGGGATCGTGGCTGGGTAATCCGTAACCCACTGACGCAGGCAGCAATCACAGCCAGAATAGCCGCAGTCATCAGCGAGACGTGCGTACCATTATCGCCAAACTGATTTAACATCAGAGCCACCAGAGCCGCGCCGCTACTCTGACCAAGCAGACGAGCTGTACCTAACATGCCACTGGCACCACCGCTACGTTCGCGAGGGGCGGAGGTAATAATGGTGTGGTTATTGGGGGACTGAAATAAGCCAAATCCAGCGCCGCATAAGATCATTGGCCAGATAATGTTGATATCCGCAGGAGAAGCGGGCAGCAGAACCAGTGAAAACAGACCCGCTGCCATAATGAACAAACCTAAAGCACCAAGTAATCCTGCATGTACGCGCTCTATCAGATAGCCTGCAAGCGGTGCCATCACCATGGTAGCTAACGGCCACGGCGTCAGGAGTAAACCCGTTTCTACTTCACTGCGCCCAAGCACGGTTTGCAGGTAAAAGGGCAGAGAAACCATTGCCAGCATCTGTGCGCAGAAAGAGCAAATAGACGTGCAAATAGAAAGTGAAAACAGCGGAATGCGCAGTAAATCCACCGGTAGCAGCGGTACGGGAAGAGAAAGCTGGCGGCGAATAAAGAATATACCCACGACAACCATTACCGCCAGTTCTGCTGCAATCAACGTCAGCGATTGCCCCTGAGCGAAACCACTCAACGCAGTAATAAGCAGGCCGAAGGTTAACGCATTCATTACTGCACTGGGCAGGTCAAAACGAGGTTTACTGGAACGCGAGCCATTAGGTGGCAGAAAACGTATCGCCAGAAGCAGAGCGATAATACCCAACGGCACGTTGATTAAAAATAACCATTTCCAGGAAGCAAAGGAAAGAATTGCCGCTGCAATTGTCGGACCGGCAGCCGAGGAGACGGCAACAATAAACGAGTTAATTCCCATCCCCCTACCCAGAAAACGCTGCGGGTAGATCAGGCGGATAAGTGCAGTATTGACGCTCATCAGTGCTGCGCCGCCGAAACCTTGTATTACACGCGCCAGGGTGAGCATTTGCAGCGAATCAGAAAGGGCGCAGAACAGCGAAGACAACAGAAAAACGACCAGTCCGCATTTATAAATACGTCGATAGCCAAACATATCTCCCAGAAACGAGAATGAGAGCAGAGAGACGACAATGGCAATTTGATAGGCGTTCACTACCCAGATGGAGCTGGCTGGCGTGGCATGAAGGTCTGTGGCGATTGTTGGCAAGGCGACGTTAGCGATAGCGCCGTCGAGGACCGCCATCGAAATACCAATAATAATGGTTAAAATCGCGCCGTATCGCTGAGGCAACGGCAGACCATCGGCCTGAACTTTTGGCATAGGAATTTTATATCTTTTGGTAATAATCAACAGGGGTATGATTCTAGCACTGATATTCACGGCGAATGTCGCAGAATTGTAACTAACCGGCAAAAGATGGATTGCGACCACCCTGGCACGAAATTATAATAAAAAACAGTTCTGATTTTTATAAAACACTCGCAATGAGGTGATAAATGGCTAACGCAGATCTGGATAAACAGCCTGATTCTGTATCTTCTGTACTGAAAGTTTTTGGCATTTTGCAGGCGCTGGGCGAAGAGCGTGAAATAGGGATAACCGAGCTGTCACAGCGCGTCATGATGTCAAAAAGCACCGTTTATCGCTTTTTACAGACCATGAAAACCCTGGGCTACGTGGCGCAGGAAGGGGAGTCAGAGAAATATTCGCTGACCCTGAAATTGTTTGAACTGGGCGCCCGCGCGTTACAAAATGTTGATCTTATTCGTAGCGCAGATATCCAGATGCGTGAGCTTTCCCGCCTGACCAAAGAGACCATCCACCTTGGCGCGCTGGATGAAGACAGCATTGTTTACATCCACAAAATTGACTCTATGTACAATTTGCGCATGTATTCTCGGGTTGGTCGTCGTAATCCGCTTTACAGTACTGCGATTGGTAAAGTATTGCTGGCCTGGCGCGATCGTGATGAAGTGAAGCAAATCCTTGAGGGCGTTGAGTATAAACGCAGTACCGATCGTACCATTACCAGCACAGAAGCGTTATTACCGGTGTTGGATCTGGTGCGTGAGCAAGGTTATGGCGAAGATAACGAAGAGCAGGAGGAGGGGCTGCGCTGTATCGCAGTTCCGGTATTTGACCGCTTTGGCGTGGTTATTGCTGGTTTGAGTATTTCCTTCCCGACCCTGCGTTTTTCTGAGGAACGTTTGCAGGAGTACGTGACTATGCTGCATACGGCGGCGCGTAAAATTTCCTCTCAAATGGGGTATCACGACTATCCGTTCTGATTAGAGGAAGAACCTGTCTGTATAATATTCAGACAGGTTCTGTATTTCGCGCGGGTTAAATAAAGTTACAAATGGCGTAACATAGTACGCTATGGCGATGAATGTACTTTTTATCTTCGGTTTAAGTAGTTATTTATGCCTTTAGCCATTATCTACAACGTTATTGCTTTTACGTAACAGCGGGCAATCTGTTATTCCGAAAAGCCCACTTTTAGTGTGTAGGTATTGTACCGTGCTGGTGCCTCTGGCGGTCAGATAGGAACATTGCAAACCTAACCCAGCGGCATTTTCCTTGCTTCCAATCAGAACGCCATATCCGCTTAGTAATAATCCTGTCCATACCAGTGCTATCAACATAATTGTGCGAATAATGAATCGCATTATGACCTCATCTCTTTTTTGTTCGCCTAATCGTAGCGGTAATATGGGCTGAAGCAAGCGTATAGTTCCGAAAAAGCACGAATATCGACATAGTTAGGCGCTGTTTAACTAACGCATGATAGTTTAATGACATAAGGTAGTTTAAACGGAGACTGGAGTGAAAAAGTTTCGATGGGGCGTTCTGGTTGTCGCTGTGCTGGCTTGCTTGCTGCTATGGGCGCAGGTGTTCAATATGATGTGCGATCAGGACGTACAATTTTTCAACGGAATTTGTACCATCAATCAATTTATCCCGTGGTGATATCATTTTTTCAACGGTAGATTTCCTTCCTGTGTGGCAGTGGTAGAATGGCGCCTCTACTTAGAGGTGGTGAAATGAACGAAGTTGTAAATTCAGGCGTGATGAACATTGCGTCTTTGGTTGTATCGGTGGTAGTTCTCGCTATTGGGCTCATCTTGTGGTTTTTCATCAACCGTGCCAGTTCACGGACTAACGAACAGATTGAACTTCTTGAGGCATTGCTGGATCAGCAAAAACGGCAAAATGCGCTGTTACGTCGTTTGTGCGAAGCAAGCGAACCTGAAAAAACAGATACCAGTGCTGCAGAGAACCAAAAAGCGGCTGAAGATGACGATATCATCCGCCTGGTAGCTGAACGGTAATCCGTCCTCAAATTTGAGTAACCCTGGTGTTAACGGGTTACTCATCTTATCATTCATATATGCACTATAGTGGTGCAATTGATTTAAATTAATACTCTGGTCTGACTTCAATTATTTATCGTGTTATTTATTTAATAACATCGATATCGGAAAAAGATATTTACCCCGCTAAGTTATTGGGATGTTTACATCGGAATTGTGATCAATCACGGTATTGTTTATTAGCGAAACGTTTCTCTTCTCACTTTTTAGTATTTCATCAATTTTTCTTATTTTAAAATAATAATATGCCTTAAGTATAGTTTCTTTATTGTACTCGAGTTTGTTGTTAACTGACTGTTTTATGGAGTGAATTTATATAATATTTTATTCGTTATATATCATAAAAAGTGATATCGCTCGCATTGCGTAATAAGTTGTAGTGCTGCTCTGGAAGAACTGAACTTATTGAACTATGTTAGAAACTACATCAGATCAAGTATCTGTTTGTAATGGTATGGTTAAGTGCATCGATATATCGACATGTATTCCGTTGCATAAATGTGCAAAAAAGTGGAAGGCGTATCGAGATTTGTGCGGCTGATCGAGACATGTTTAAAAATGGCTTGCCATAATTAACGTTGTATGTGATAACAGTTTCGGGTTAAACGAGGTACAGTTCTGTTTATGTGTGGCATTTTCAGTAAAGAAGTCCTGAGTAAACACGTTGTCGTTGAATACCGCTTCTCTGCCGAGCCTTATATTAGTGCCTCATGCAGTAATGTGTCAGTTTTATCTCTGTAATGCCTGCGGGCGAAGAAAACAATCTAAGGAATTTTTCAAATGGCAAAGATTAAAGGTCAGGTTAAGTGGTTCAACGAGTCTAAAGGTTTTGGCTTCATTACTCCGGCTGATGGCAGCAAAGATGTATTCGTACACTTTTCCGCTATCCAGGGTAATGGCTTCAAAACTCTGGCCGAAGGCCAGAACGTTGAGTTCGAAATTCAGGACGGCCAGAAAGGTCCGGCAGCTGTTAACGTAACAGCAATCTGATCGAAACCACTGATCTGAAGTGTAAACGCGCTTCAATCTCGCTATCAAGCCTCGTCCAAATGCGAGGCTTTTTACTTTGTTTTATTCGCGCTCTTGCCTGCGGATATTTGCCCGTCGCGCAATTCGCGTTACACTTGCGGCCTTTAGTATCCTGCCGGAGTTGTCATGTCGTTTTCCTGTCCACTTTGTCATCAGCCGCTATCGCTTGAAAAAAACAGCTATATCTGTCCCAAACGGCATCAATTTGATATGGCGAAAGAGGGATATGTTAATTTGCTGCCCGTTCAGCATAAACGATCCCGCGATCCGGGTGATAGTGCGGAAATGATGCAAGCGCGGCGTACATTTTTAGATGCCGGTCATTACCAGCCGCTTCGTGATGCGATAGTTGCTCAGTTGTGTGATTGTCTTGATGAGCACGCAACGGCAATACTGGATATTGGCTGTGGGGAAGGGTACTACACTCATGCTTTTGCCGAGGCATTGCCGGGTGTGACTACTTTTGGTCTGGATGTCTCTAAGGTTGCGATTAAAGCTGCGGCGAAACGCTATCATCAGGTTACCTTTTGTGTCGCTTCCAGCCACCGTCTGCCGTTTTCTGATACCAGTATGGATGCCGTTGTCCGTATCTACGCGCCGTGCAAAGCAGAAGAATTAGCGCGCGTGGTCAAACCGGGAGGATGGGTCATTACCGCTACCCCGGGACCACGACATTTAATGGAGCTGAAGGGGCTGATTTACGACGAAGTACATCTACATGCGCTCCATACGGAACAACTGGAAGGTTTTACATTACAGCAGAGCGATGAATTGTGTTATCCGATGCGCCTGCGCGGAGATGAGGCCGTTGCGTTGTTACAGATGACACCGTTTGCCTGGCGCGCCAAGCCAGAAGTCTGGCAAACGCTGGCGGCAAAAGAAGAATTTGATTGCCAGACGGACTTTAATATTCACGTCTGGCAACGAACAAATTAGCCGTGGTAGTGCGTCCAGAGGATCTGGACGCCAATGCCAATAAGCACCAGCCCGCCAAGAATTTCTGCTTTTTTGCCAATAATTGAACCGATAAAGCGACCCACCATCATACCTAATGTTGACATGATCAAGGTGGCGCAGCCAATCGCCAGTGCAGTAGCAATAATATTAACTTGCAGGAAGGCCAGACCAACACCAACCGCCATGGCATCCAGACTGGTGGCAATTGCGGTAGTTACCAGCAACCAGAAACCGTGACGACGACGCGGTTCTTCATCCTCATCGTCTCCACCACGAAAACCCTCAATAATCATTCGCCCGCCGAGAAATATCAGCAGTACAAACGCAATCCAGTGGTTCCACTCGAGAACAAAACGGCTGGCTAACATGCCCATACCCCAGCCAATCAGCGGCGTCAGCGTTTCAACGGCACCAAAAATAAGGCCAGTGCGCAGGGCTTCAGAAAATTTCGGTTTATGGAGGGTGGCACCTTTACCGATTGATGCAGCAAAGGCATCCATCGACATACCAAAAGCAAGAAGAACAGTAGCAGTGATATTCATGACAACGTCCTGACCGGGGTATCCATAAAACACATCACCGCCCCCAGCAAACATGCACACATGAACGACAAGAAGCGCCCATGCAGGCATAGCGATTGATGTGCATATGGTCTCGCCTGACTGAAGGTGTTCAGTCCGTACGTGCCACGTTTTGCAACGAGTATGTTGACACGTACATTTCCGGAATCTGGAAATCGGCTACTCCCCAAATGAGGGCGCAACCTTAACATATTTTGAGAATATAAAACAACTGTTGGGATATATTATTGCATTGTATTATTGATAACGATTTTCATTTAGATTTATATATCAATAAAACGTTAAAATAAATAACAAATAAGAGAAGGAATAATATAGCCTAAGCTATGTCTGGTTATTAAAAATACACTAAACATAGCTTCGGCTAAATCTATAACTTATTGAGTTGACACGAGAAGTTTATAAATTTTTTCCAGATCGTCGATATTTCGAACGCGGATTAATAAACGGCGCTGTTCTAATTGCATCACCAGTACGCCATCTTCCGATAAGTTCATCGCTTTAATTCGGCGATATTCAATCCAGACATTGGCGAAGAAAAAACCTTGCTGTTTAAAAATGATTTTCGGAACCCGGATCCAGAAAATATAAAAGCCCATTAGCGCCAGTGCACTTAATAACCAGGTGGTTATTTGTGCGCCATGGTTGGTCACATTGTTATAAATAAGAATGACAATCAGCCCGACGAAGATAACGCTATCGATGCGACCGCGCCGGAGCAAAGGAATTGCCAGCAGGGTGGGGCCGTTGCGTCGGGGCATGATGAACTGATCGTATATCGCAAAGGCCAGGAGTGCGGCGATGAACAGAATCAGTACCAGATCCGTGATTGTCATTAATCCTCCAGATAAAAAAACGGGGCCAATAGGCCCCGGTAGTGTACAACAGTATTACAGTCCCAGCAGGCCGCAAGCGTAACCAGCGATACCGATGACGAAGAAGCCAACGATGATCCACAGAGGGTTAACTTTTTTGCGCAGCAGCCACATACAGGCGAAAGTCAGCAACAGCGGCACCAGGCCTGGCATTAACTGGTCAAGAATGGTCTGGACAGTGGTAACGTGCTCTTTACCCGTCTGGTCGGTGATGCGAGAGACTACCAGCGGGATGTTGACATGTGTCCACTTGTTAACCAATGCCCCCATGACAAACAGGCCGAGAATAGACGCCCCTTCCGTCAGTTTTTGCAGGAAGCCGCCACCCATATCTTTAACGATATCGATACCTTTGGAGTAACCATACGCTACGCCGTAGTAACGGGTTGCCAGGCGTACCAGGTTAAACAGAATAAAGAACAGCAGCGGACCTAACAGGCTGCCGCTCATTGCGATCCCGGCACCCAGCGCCGCGAATACCGGACGTACCGTACCCCAGAAGATCGGGTCGCCCACGCCTGCCAGCGGCCCCATCAGACCTACTTTGATACCGTTGATAGCACCGTCGTCGATCTCTGCGCCGTTAGCGCGCTGTTCTTCCAGCGCCAGGGTTACGCCGAGGATTGGCGCCGCCACAAACGGTTGGGTGTTAAAGAATTCGAGGTGACGTTTAATCGCCTGTTTACGGGCATCGTTGTTCTCAGGATAGAGGCGACGAATCGCCGGAACCATAGAGAAGCAGAAACCCAGTGCCTGCATACGTTCGAAGTTCCATGAACCCTGGAAGAGGTTAGAACGCAGGAAGACGCCACGAATATCACTCGGAGTGAGTTTTTTCTCGGTGGTAGTTTGAGTTGTATCAACCATTTCGCTCACCTGTTAGTCCAGTTCGTTATCGAGATCGTTGTTACCAGCAGCCTGAACAGGCGCACCGGCTACGCGGTTATATTTCGGGCTAAGTTGGATGTAGAGCACTGCCATAACAGTACCAATCACACCCAGAGCAACCAGGTTAAAGTTGGTGAATGCTGCGGTTACGAAGCCGAGGTAGAAGAACGGCATCAGGTATCCAGCACGCATCATGTTGATAACCATCGCATAACCAACCACCACGATCATGCCACCGGCGATATTCAGACCATTAGTCACCACTTCCGGAATGGCGTTCAGCATGTTCTGAACTTCACTGGTGCCTACAGACAGCGCAACAATCACGGCCGGGATAGCCACACGCATCGCTTGCAGGAACAGAGAAGAAACGTGGATCCAGGAAATTGCCGTCAGGTTGCCATTATCAGCCGCCTTATCCGCAGCGTGCTGGAAAGCAACGGTGATGGTACGAACGATGATGGTCAGCACCTGACCCGCAGCGGCCAGCGGGATTGCCAGCGCGATACCGGCACCGATGCTCTGATGACCAGCGATAACCAGAATGGTAGAAATGATGGAAGCCAGAGCGGCATCAGGCGCAACTGCGGCACCGATGTTCATCCAGCCAAGTGCGATCATTTCCAGAGTCCCACCGATAATAATACCGGTTTTCATATCGCCAAGAACGATACCCACCAGGGTACAGGCGATTAGCGGACGGTGAAACTGAAATTCATCGAGGATTGATCCCATACCTGCGATACAGGCTACGATAAATACCAGCACAATTTGAAGAGTGGTAATCTCCATTGTACTTCTCCTGTTTACGTAAGACTTAAGTGTGAAAACTGAGTGATAATCAACACAATACGTTACTTATCGATTTTGCTGATCAGATCCATCATTTTCAGTTTCGGATCGGTGGAAACCTTACGGACTTCCAGTTCGATACCACGCGCATTCAGTTTTTTGAACGCTTCGATATCTTTTTCATCAACCGAAACCGCGTTATTCACCTGGGTTTTACCCTGACGGAATGCCATACCGCCAACGTTAACAGAGGTAATTTTCACGCCGCCTTCAACGAGGCGCTCAACATCTGTCGGGTTGGTGAATAACAGCATTACACGTTCGCCAGCATATTTCGGGTTGTTGTAGACACGGATCATCTTGGCAACATCAACCACGTGTGCTGTTACGCCCGGAGGTGCAACCTGGGTGAGCAGTGTCTTACGAACGGTATCCGCAGCCACTTCATCACTAACAACGATAATACGGGAGACATTGGTTTCTTTGGTCCAGCGGGTAGCGACCTGACCGTGAATCAGACGATCGTCGATACGCGCAAGGCCAATAACCATGTAGTCATTTGGTCCCATTGGTTTTGCCGGAGTTGGAGCCGCTTTTGGTGCGGCGGCGGCGGGTGCTGGCGCTGCTTTTTCAACCGGTTTGGCTTTCAGTGCTTTCACGCCTTCACGGCCTGTTTCTACTGCCAGCGCCACCAGTTCATCAAAGCCAGGGTCATCATCACGAGCCATTAACGTTTCCACCAGCATTGGAATGTTAACGCCTGCGATCACTTCATAATGCTCTTTGTCGACGACAATACGGCTGGCAGCATTGAACGGGCTGCCGCCCCATGTATCAACGAGAAACAGCACGCCTTTAGTGGTGTCGAGTTTTGCCAACTGAGCGTTGTACTTTTCAATCAGCGTTTCGGCATTTTCACCTGGAACGAAATCGATCCAGCCGACGTTTTCCTGCTCGCCTAACAGCATCTCTGCCGTTTTAAGCAACTGCTCTGCAGCCCAACCATGTGTGCCTATAACAATAGCAATGGTCACTTGCTACCTCCTTTATTATTGTTAACACCTCAACGTGCCAGATGTATTTTTTGAATCGTCGTCCACAATCGAATCGATTCAGATAAGGGTTACAACCAAAAACCCCCTGCGTTTCGCGATTTATTTTAGATAGCGAAAAAAATATTTTATGTGATGAGGATCCGTAATTTAACTTTGGATTAGCAAAATTCCGAAAGGTAAAATACCCTCGTTACATTCGTTTGCAAAGGAAGGTAAATCTTTGCCAAATCAGAGTTCTCTCTGATATGTTTAACTCCCGTTTAACAATCAAGGAGTATGGGGCAGCAGCCCGCAGTATGGATCGTCACCGACGTCATTTCAGCATCAGGCCTTTCAGCGCCTGCCTTTCTGGCATTTTTTGCCGCACCTTTTGTTTGCATTTTGTCGTTACGGCTGCATTATTTCTGGCGCCGAATAGCTATTCCTTAAGCAGGAGCTTGTCATGGAATTCTTAATGGACCCCTCGATTTGGGCGGGGCTACTCACGCTTGTCGTTCTTGAAATCGTGCTGGGTATCGATAACCTGGTTTTTATCGCCATTCTTGCCGATAAACTGCCGCCAAAACAACGTGATAAAGCACGTTTGTTGGGGCTGTCGCTGGCGCTGATCATGCGTCTGGGACTGTTATCGCTGATTTCATGGATGGTCACCCTGACCAAACCGCTATTTACCGTGATGGATTTTTCCTTCTCCGGCCGCGATCTGATTATGTTGCTTGGGGGGATATTCTTGCTGTTTAAAGCGACAACGGAGCTACATGAACGGCTGGAAAACCGCGATCATGATTCTGGTCATGGCAAAGGCTATGCCAGTTTCTGGGTGGTCGTAACACAGATTGTCATCCTTGATGCCGTCTTCTCGCTGGATGCGGTGATTACTGCAGTAGGGATGGTCAACCATCTGCCGGTGATGATGGCAGCGGTGGTGATTGCGATGGCAGTCATGTTGCTGGCATCGAAACCGCTGACGCGATTCGTTAACCAGCATCCAACGGTAGTGGTGCTCTGTCTGAGCTTCCTGTTAATGATTGGTCTGAGTCTGGTAGCAGAAGGCTTTGGTTTCCACATTCCGAAAGGTTACCTGTATGCCGCGATTGGCTTCTCGATCATTATCGAAGTATTTAACCAAATTGCGCGCCGTAACTTTATTCGTCACCAGTCGACTTTACCGCTGCGTGCACGTACTGCTGATGCCATCCTGCGTTTGATGGGCGGTAAACGTCAGGCGAATGTGCAGCATGATGCGGATAACCCGATGCCGATCCCGGTGCCGGAAGGTGCGTTTGCCGAAGAAGAGCGATACATGATTAACGGTGTACTGACTCTGGCGTCGCGCTCTCTGCGCGGGATTATGACGCCGCGCGGCGAAATCAGCTGGGTTGACGCTAACCTTAGTGTCGATGAAATCCGTGAGCAGTTGCTTTCTTCTCCACATAGCCTGTTCCCGGTATGTCGCGGAGAGCTGGATGAAATCATCGGTATCGTGCGTGCGAAAGAACTGCTGGTGGCACTGGAAGAGGGCGTTGATGTAGCGGCGATTGCTTCGGCGTCTCCGGCGATTATCGTTCCGGAAACCCTCGATCCGATCAATCTGCTGGGCGTGCTGCGTCGCGCTCGCGGTAGTTTTGTGATCGTGACCAACGAGTTTGGTGTGGTGCAAGGTCTGGTTACGCCTCTGGATGTGCTGGAAGCCATTGCCGGTGAGTTCCCGGATGCTGATGAAACGCCGGAAATCATTACCGACGGCGACGGCTGGCTGGTAAAAGGTGGTACAGACCTCCACGCCTTACAGCAGGCGCTTGATGTTGAGCACCTTGCTGATGACGATGATATCGCGACGGTCGCAGGTCTGGTGATTTCTGCAAATGGTCACATCCCGCGTGCGGGCGATGTGATTAACGTAGGGCCGTTGCATATTACCATTGTTGAAGCTAACGATTATCGTGTTGACCTGGTTCGTATTGTTAAAGAGCAACTGGCGCACGACGAAGACGAATAATCATTAACGAAATGGCATAACGGGCGTGATATGCCCATTATGCCGGGCGGGCGGCGGTTGGCTGCCCGCCAGCCATTTTGGGAAATCACGCAGCGGCATTGGTTGCGCGTACAAATATCCTTGTAAAATATGCACCCCATGACGGCGTAAATATTTTGCCTGTTCTTGCGTTTCTACGCCCTCCGCCACCAGTTCAATATTCAGTCTTTGCCCCAACGCAATGATGATATCGGTTATCGTCGAGTTAACCGCGTCTGAACCAATTGCAGCGGTGAATGACTTATCAATTTTCAGGACGTCAGGGCGTAACGTTTCCAGCCAGGAAAACGAACTGTTGCCGGTGCCGAAATCATCAATCGCCAGTTTGACGTTTTTACGATGCAGTTCGCGGGCAATCCGATAATCAACATCCAGTAAGGCATCGCGCTCGGTTATTTCAAGGATGAGTTGCTGAATCGGGTGAGCACTGAACCAGTACTGATTAAGATCTTTCAACAGCACGCCACGGCGAAAATGGCTGGGGGCGACGTTAATCCCAATGTGAAACTGGTTGCTTATTGGAAAAACGTGGATTTGACGGATGGTTTCCATCATCACATAACGGGTAAGCGGCACTATCAGGTGATGTTCTTCCGCAATAGGGATAAACACATCCGGCGAGATCCAACCCTGACGTGGGTTATTCCAGCGCAGCAATATCTCTACGCCAATACATTGCTGACTACGTGCGTTTAGTAAAGGTTGACAGAATAGCTCGAACTCATGTTGCGCAAGGCCAAGATTAATTTCGCGCGAAAAACTCATTCTGTGTGCGGTTGCAAGCCATGCAACATAACCCACCAGTAAACTCAACAGTACAGCCAGCGGGAGCTGGCTGGGAAGATGATGCAACGCCAGTTGCGTCGCACCAGGTCCGCTGACGCTAATGGTAAAAGGAAAATTTTGCGATGAAACCTGGTAACGTTCATTGCCATTAAGCGGAGGTAAAGAATCAACCAGACCGTCATCATAGAGTAAATGGCGATCGGCCACCGTCAGGCTGGCGTTTCTAATTTGCGGCAACTGCGGCTCCAGTAACATCGTCGTCAATAACCCAATGTTGATCATCTCCAGAACGCCATCACCGCTATGTGATGACAAGGGATACCACTGGATCAGCACTGGGCTACCTTTAATCAACACGCGATCGGTGGAAAGACGCAGAAGAGGCCGTGGGGCAGGCAAATCGGCTTGAATATCATAAACAGGGACATTTCGATAGCCAAAAATACTGGAGCAATAGAGCGTACCGTTTTGAACCAGACCAATAGAACGCACGGTTTGCAGTTTTGCGGCCTGCTTGCGTAGAGGCAAATGAGCGACTGAGCAGGGAAGGCCAATCAACGGAAGTAAAAGCTCGCGTCCTTCCTGAAGGGGCTGCAAGACTTTATCCAGCTCTTCAACAGCGTGATTGGCGAAGAGGATCACCCGCTGTTGATTTAAGTTACGCTGTGAAATAAACCGCACGCTTAGTGTCGCTACAAGCGTAAAAAGTGCGCAAATTGTACAAACAATCATTCGATTACGGCGATAGGTTTTAATGATCCGTTGTGCTTTTTGCATGCGGGCCGCCCTGTAAGCGCATGGCAACAAACGCCTGACGCAACAGTGGAAGTGTAGTGGGGAAATTTACAGCAGACGAGAAAGCGGGAGAAATTCGCCCATCCGTTGCAGATGGGCGAAAGAAAAGTATTAGTCACACTGGACTTTAATTGCCAGACCGCCGCGAGAGGTTTCACGGTATTTGGCGTTCATGTCCTTACCTGTTTCGTACATTGTCTCGATGACCTTATCCAGCGAGACGCGCGGTGCACTGGTGCGGCGTAAGGCCATGCGTGCAGCATTGATCGCTTTCACAGAGGCAATGGCGTTACGTTCAATGCACGGCACCTGAACCTGACCTGCAACCGGGTCACAAGTCAGACCAAGGTTGTGTTCCATGCCAATTTCCGCCGCCACACAAACCTGTTCCGGGCTACCGCCCAACAGTTCTGCAAGACCCGCAGCAGCCATTGAACAGGCAACACCCACTTCGCCCTGACAACCCACTTCAGCACCGGAAATAGAGGCATTCATTTTATATAATGCGCCAATTGCCCCGGCCGCCATAAAGTAACGGGTATAGATGTCCGGGCTGACCGATTCAATAAAGTGGTCATAGTAAGCCAGCACTGCCGGAACGATGCCGCAGGCTCCGTTGGTTGGTGCAGTTACCACGCGACCACCGGCGGCGTTTTCTTCGTTTACCGCCAGCGCAAACATATTTACCCAGTCGATGACATTCATCGGATCGTTAGACAGTTTATCGCTGGAAACCAGCATCCGGCGCAGGGCAGACGCACGGCGTGGAACACGCAGCGGGCCAGGCAATACGCCTTCGGTATTCATTCCGCGATCGATACATGCCTGCATGGTTTGCCAGACATGAGCAAAATATTCATCGATCTCTTTTTTGCTGTGCAGCGCCAGTTCGTTTTGCATTGCCAGACCGGAAAGGGAATAGCCAGTTTCATTACAGTACGCCAGCAGCTCAGTGGCGGATTTGAACGGATACGGCACGCTCACGTCGTTTGCGGCATCCTGACCAAAATGTTCTTCATCGACGATAAAGCCGCCGCCGATGGAATAATAAGTTTTGCTGTAGACGACTTCATCACCGTTATAAGCATGGATTTGCATACCGTTTTCATGCAACGGCAGGTTGCCGTTATGAAAACGCATACCGTTGTCACGCGGAAAATCCACTTCATGCCGTCCCTGCGCCAGCAGCAGGCGTTCGCGCTCTTCTACGTCGCGAATAAAACCGGGAATACTGTCGATATCCACGGTGGCAGGTTCGTTACCTGCAAGACCCATAATAATGGCGATATCGGTATGGTGGCCTTTACCCGTCAGCGACAGTGAACCATAAACGTCCACGGCAACGCGGGTAACGCTATCCAGTAAGCCTTTTTCGACCAGATCATCGACGAACTGTTTACCTGCCTTCATAGGCCCTACGGTATGGGAAGATGAGGGACCAATCCCCACCTTAAACATGTCGAATAGACTAATCACGATAATACTCCTGACAAGGTGACTGGACATCCAGTAACGAACTAATAACAACGCATAGTGTAAGAGGGAACGCGGCGACAGGCTTAACTATTCACATGAATTAAACTAATCAAAAACCGCGATTTAACTAATATTGCGATGATTGTCTCAAGTAGTGTTTTGTAGATGTAAAGATAAGTATAGTCAGGATTTCACACCAATTTGCAGCGCCAGCTCACGAATTATGCCTGCGGTCATTCCCCATACAAAATACTGTTCGTACCAGGAAAGCCATACCCGATGTGAATCACCACGGCGGTAGATATCTAACGGGTGATAACGACCCAGATGTAATGCCTGGGCGAGCGGCATTTCAAACACTGCGGAAACTTCATCTTCACTGGCACGATAAGGTAAATCAGGTGGGATAATGCCAACCACTGGCGTTACCTGGTAGCCCGTTACGCTATCGACGGGCGGCAGCACGCCGATAACTTCGACGGCGGAAGGGGGGATAGCAACCTCTTCTTCGGCTTCGCGCAACGCAGCGGCAATAACTGACGAATCAGTGTCATCTACTGCACCACCAGGAAACGCCACCTGTCCGGCGTGTTTGCGCAGATGAATAGAACGTTGAGTGAGCAATAACCCCGGCTGCGATCGGCGAACGATAGGGATTAATACGGCAGCCTGACGATGATTTAAGGTTTCCCGGTTTATTTGCGGGCGTAAAAGTTGAAAGCGCGATAAAAAATCATCAAGCGTCAGGCTACGGTAGTCCACGTCTTACTTCTCCAGTTGGCGTAATATCCTATTAACTTTATCAAAAGTTTCCTGATATTCCGCTTCTTCCTGACTATCGGCGACAATACCGCCGCCCGCAGAACAGTAAATTTGACCGTTAATGGCAGTCAGCGTGCGGATAGTGATGCTGGTATCCATATTGCCACAGAAGCTCAAATAGCCAATGCTTCCGCACCAGGCGTTGCGTCGCTGCGGTTCCAGTTCATCGATAATTTCCATTGCCCGAACTTTCGGTGCCCCGGTGATTGAGCCACCAGGAAAAGCCGCGCGCAGCAGATCGCTGGCATGAGGTTGTTCGGGTAGTTGAGCTGTAATGGTGCTCACCAGGTGGTGCACAGCGGGAAAAGGTTCCACCACAAACAGTTCCGGCACTTTTACTGAACCAGGCACCGCAACGCGACCAATATCATTACGCATTAAATCAACAATCATCAGGTTTTCAGCGCGATCTTTTGGCGAGTTCGCCAGTTTTTCTGCCTGTTTGCTATCTTCCAGAGGAGCGGGCAGACGTGGCAGTGTGCCTTTAATCGGACGGGTCTGGATCTCACCGTCATCACAAAGAATAAAACGCTCTGGCGAGAGGCTTAAAATTGTGCCTTGTTCCAGACGCAGAAATGCACTAAACGGCGCGTGATTGGCCTGATTAAGCTGAACGAATGCCTGCCATTCATCACCGCAATAGGTAGCCTGAAAACGCTGGGCGAGATTCACCTGGTAACAGTCGCCACTGTGCAAATATTCCTGCACCTGACGAAATTTTTCGCCATACTGTTCGCGGCTCATATTAGATTGCCAGGCTGAGGTTAGCGCAAAATCACCCTGCGGTGTGATTTGCTGGTTTTCCAGCCAGGCCTGACGGGCATTGACATCATCATGACTCAGCAAAGAAACAGCCTGGCGCTGGTGGTCGACAATCAGTGCCCAGTCGTAAATACCTACCGCCATATCAGGCAGGTCGATATCTCTCTGCGCCACTTCTGGCAGTGACTCAAAACGGCGACCCAGATCGTAACCAAATAAACCCAGCGCGCCACCCTGAAATGGCAAATCATCGTTATGCGGCGGGTGAATGTTTGCACGCTCCAGCGCCTGCTGGAGTACTGTTAACGGATCGTCAGCGGTTGTTGTGCGGGTTTCGCCTTTACACAAAACAGTTTCACCGCCGTAAGTTGTTAAGGTGCAAATCGGGTCTGCCACCACAATATCAAAGCGGCTATACGGATGCTCGGCATAGCCAGAGTGCAAAAGCATCGCCCATGGCAGGTGGCTTAAGCGGGAAAAATAAAATTCAGCGGCGTCCTGACGCCAGGGTAAAGTAATCACAGCGGGAGATAACGTCTTCATCAGTCCTGACTCTACTGGCTATGTGCCGGGTAGCATGAAATAATTAGCGCCAACAATTTAGCAGGAGTTAACAATGTTTGCAGGTTTACCTTCACTCACCCATGAACAGCAGCAAAAAGCCGTTGAGCGTATTCAGGAACTGATGGCACAGGGGATGAGCAGCGGTCAGGCAATCGCACTGGTAGCTGAAGAGTTACGCGCCAACCATTCCGGCGAGCGGATTGTGGCGCGTTTTGAGGATGAAGACGAGTAATACAATGTTAGTTTCAACAGGGCGCATTATGACAAGCGAACCCTTTGGCCCGTAGCGTTTGAACCAGAAAATTGAGGGGCTGTACTGGTTGAATGAATTAAGTAGTGTTTTTGATGGTTAGAAAAAAAGGACGCTTTTATGTGATAAAAAAGCGTCCTGGCTCATTTGGGCTGGTAGAGATTTAACTTATACCAGTGCTTTAAGCTCTTCCTGCATATAGGACGAGAAGTATTCTGGATTTTTAATCACCACGCGTTCGCCAGATTCCATTTTTTTTGCCCATCCCACCATTTTTTCCGTGAATCCAGGATTCCAGCCTTCCTGTTCGGCTCGCGCAGTAATATCGGCGGTACTCGCGGGTACTCCCAGTTCTTTCAAATATTTAAATATTCCCTTCGCCGTACTTTCATTCATAGAGCTGGGGGTTGGTGTTGATATATCCATGGCACCAATAAAATCCAGGGCTTTATCTATTACAGCAGGCATATTCTTGTCCTTAAATTAACCACGTGATCGATAAGGCTATATATGACATTAAATTGCGCCTAATATCAAAAGGATTATAACGATATCTCATTAGTTAACCTGTTGACATTCAGGTATTTTAAAGGTAGCAGGTCATGGCGGGTTATCTAGTGATGTGCCGAAAATTAACAGCAAATCGTAGTACCGCAGCCAAGTTGTTCAGGCAAGGAAGGGCAAGAAAGAAAAGCAGCGTAAGTTAATCAAGTGATTAACATAATGGTTTGATTTTTGCGATTAATATCATTTTTGTATAAATGCAGCAGGAATCATAAAAATAAATTATCATCCAGGGTACTACCCATTTAAAGTAAGACCTTAAGCACTGGCCGATTTGTTCACGATCGACCAGTTTTTCGATAAATTATCGTGTGATTTTTGCCTTGATATAATTATCTTCCGGAATTAAACCGCCGCAATAATTTTAATTTCAACTTTATACTTCGGGTTCATCAAACCCGCTTGTACCGTGCAGCGCACCGGCGCATGACCCGCGACAACCCAGGCGTCCCAGGCTTTATTCATTGCAGCGAAGTCGTTTTTATCAGCCAGGAAAATGGTGGCATCCAGAATGCTCGATTTATTGCTGCCCTGTTTTTCCAGCACGGCGTCAATCTGCGCCAGCGTGTTGGCGGTTTGCTCAAAAGCATCGGCGTCGAGGTTTTCCGGTACACCAGTGTAGTAGAGCGTGTTGTTGTGGATCACCACATCAGACCAGCGGGCTTCAGCATCGATACGAACGATAGTCATCATTTTGTCCTCATTATACTTCCATTTTCGTGCTGCAAAGACTGCCACAATGTGAGGTCGCCGTCATCACTTCAACTGGCGAAAGCGCCCTCATCCTGACATAATCCCTGTTCAAATCAACAGGGGGTAGTGTGACGGACGATTTTGCACCAGACGGTCAGCTGGCGAAAGCGATACCAGGCTTTAAGCCGCGAGAACCACAGCGACAGATGGCGGTAGCCGTCACCCAGGCGATAGAAAAAGGCCAGCCGCTGGTGGTGGAAGCCGGAACCGGTACGGGCAAAACCTACGCTTACCTGGCTCCTGCGCTGCGGGCGAAAAAGAAAGTCATTATCTCGACCGGCTCAAAAGCGTTGCAGGATCAGCTCTACAGCCGCGATTTGCCAACGGTCTCAAAGGCATTGAAATACACGGGCAATGTGGCGTTGCTGAAAGGGCGCTCAAACTACCTCTGCCTCGAACGTCTCGAACAGCAGGCGCTGGCGGGGGGCGATCTGCCGGTACAAATCTTAAGCGATGTGATCCTGCTGCGCTCCTGGTCTAATCAAACAGTCGATGGTGATATCAGCACCTGCGTCAGCGTGGCGGAAGATTCACAGGCGTGGCCGCTGGTCACCAGCACCAACGATAACTGCCTTGGCAGCGACTGCCCGATGTATAAAGATTGCTTTGTAGTCAAAGCACGCAAAAAAGCGATGGACGCCGATGTGGTGGTGGTAAACCATCATCTCTTTCTGGCGGATATGGTGGTGAAAGAGAGTGGATTTGGCGAACTGATCCCGGAAGCTGACGTGATGATCTTCGACGAAGCCCACCAACTGCCCGACATTGCCAGCCAGTATTTTGGTCAGTCACTCTCCAGTCGACAACTGCTCGACCTGGCAAAAGACATCACCATCGCCTATCGCACCGAATTAAAAGACACTCAGCAGTTACAAAAATGCGCCGACCGTCTTGCCCAGAGTGCGCAGGATTTTCGTCTGCAATTAGGCGAGCCAGGTTATCGCGGAAACCTGCGCGAACTGTTAGCTAATCCGCAAATTCAACGGGCGTTTTTACTGCTCGATGACACCCTGGAACTTTGTTATGACGTGGCGAAACTGTCGCTGGGGCGTTCCGCCTTGCTGGATGCGGCATTTGAGCGCGCCACGTTGTATCGCACGCGGCTGAAACGGCTAAAAGAGATCAATCAGCCGGGCTACAGCTACTGGTACGAATGCACTTCGCGCCATTTTACTCTGGCACTCACGCCGCTCAGCGTGGCGGATAAATTCAAAGAGTTAATGGCGCAAAAACCAGGTAGCTGGATCTTTACCTCAGCAACGCTGTCGGTGAATGACGATCTGCATCATTTTACCTCGCGGCTTGGCATTGAACAGGCAGAGTCGTTGCTGTTACCCAGCCCGTTTGATTACAGCCGCCAGGCGTTACTCTGTGTGCCGCGCAACCTGCCGCAAACCAATCAACCGGGTTCCGCAAGGCAACTGGCGGCAATGCTGCGACCGATCATCGAGGCTAACAATGGTCGTTGTTTTATGCTTTGTACCTCGCACGCCATGATGCGCGATCTGGCCGAGCAGTTCCGCGCTACCATGACGCTTCCCGTTTTGTTGCAGGGGGAAACCAGCAAAGGGCAACTGTTGCAGCAATTTGTCAGCGCCGGTAACGCGCTTCTTGTGGCAACCAGCAGCTTCTGGGAAGGGGTGGACGTGCGCGGCGATACGCTGTCGCTGGTGATTATCGACAAGTTGCCGTTTACCTCGCCAGATGACCCGCTGTTAAAAGCGCGCATGGAAGATTGCCGTTTGCGTGGCGGAGACCCGTTCGATGAAGTGCAGCTACCGGATGCGGTGATTACTCTTAAACAGGGCGTAGGGCGACTGATTCGCGACGCCGACGATCGCGGTGTGCTGGTGATTTGTGACAATCGGCTGGTGATGCGCCCTTACGGTGCGACGTTCCTCGCCAGCCTCCCGCCCGCACCGCGTACCCGTGACATTGCCCGTGCGGTTCGTTTCCTTGCGATACCATCCTCCAGGTAATTTGTTATTGAGTATGGTATGATGCGCGCCTTTTTATTGATCTAAGCACGAAGACCCATGCGAATTCTGGCTATCGATACCGCGACAGAGGCCTGCTCTGTCGCCCTGTGGAACGACGGTACTGTCAACGCTCATTTTGAGCTTTGCCCTCGTGAACATACTCAACGAATCTTACCGATGGTGCAGGATATCCTGACCACCAGCGGAACTTCCCTGACTGACATAAACGCTCTGGCTTACGGACGTGGCCCTGGTAGCTTTACCGGCGTGCGCATCGGTATTGGCATTGCGCAAGGGCTGGCGCTTGGCGCGGAGCTGCCGATGATTGGCGTCTCCACGCTAATGACGATGGCGCAAGGGGCGTGGCGCAAAAACGGCGCAACCCGCGTGCTGGCAGCCATTGACGCGCGAATGGGCGAAGTTTACTGGGCCGAATATCAGCGTGATGAAAACGGTGTCTGGCACGGTGAAGAAACCGAAGCCGTACTCAAACCCGAACTCGTTCATGAGCGGATGCAGCAGCTTTCCGGAGAATGGGTGACGGTGGGAACGGGCTGGCAAGCCTGGCCGGATCTCGGTAAAGATAGCGGGCTGGTTTTGCGCGATGGCGAAGTGTTACTGCCCGCCGCAGAAGATATGCTGCCGATTGCCTGCCAGATGTTTACCGAGGGTAAAACGGTAGCGGTGGAACATGCCGAGCCGGTTTATTTACGTAACAACGTCGCCTGGAAGAAACTTCCGGGCAAAGAATGAATCTTAAGAGTATGCCCTGAGAAAAAAAGGAGTCGCATCATGGCGGTTCAAAAGAATGTTATCAAAGGCATACTGGCAGGTACGTTTGCGCTAATGCTGAGCGGTTGTGTCACTGTGCCGGACGCCATTAAAGGCAGCAGTCCCACGCCGCAACAAGATTTAGTTCGGGTGATGAGTGCGCCGCAGCTGTACGTTGGTCAGGAAGCGCGCTTTGGCGGCAAAGTGGTTGCGGTACAAAACCAGCAGGGGAACACCCGTCTGGAAATTGCCACCGTACCGCTCGATAGCGGAGCCAGGCCGACGCTGGGAGAACCTTCTCGCGGTCGCATTTATGCCGATGTGAACGGTTTTCTGGACCCGGTGGATTTCCGTGGACAACTGGTCACAGTTGTTGGGCCAATCACCGGTACGGTTGACGGCAAAATCGGCAACACGCCCTATAAATTTATGGTGATGCAGGTAACGGGTTATAAACGTTGGCATTTAACCCAGCAGGTGATTATGCCGCCTCAGCCGATTGATCCGTGGTTTTATGGCGGTCGTGGCTGGCCCTATGGCTACGGCGGATGGGGCTGGTATAATCCTGGTTCCGCGAGAGTACAAACAGTTGTAACTGAATAATTGCTTGTTTTTAAAGAAAAAGAAACAGCGGCTGGTCCGCTGTTTCTGCATTCTTACGGTAACGATAAAAATAAATAGTGACGCGCTTCGCAACCTTTTCGTTGGGGAATTATCAAGCTGGTATGATGAGTTAATATTATGTTAACGGCATGTATATTACTTGGGGTTGCGATGACGACGAACACGCATTTTAGAGGTGAAGAATTGAAGAAGGTTTGGCTTAACCGTTATCCCGCCGATGTTCCGACGGAGATCAACCCTGACCGTTATCAATCTCTGGTGGATATGTTTGAGCAGTCGGTCGCGCGCTACGCCGACAAGCCAGCGTTTGTGAATATGGGGGAGGTGATGACCTTCCGCAAACTGGAAGAACGCAGTCGCGCGTTTGCCGCTTATTTGCAACAAGGGCTGGGGCTGAAGAAGGGCGATCGCGTTGCGCTGATGATGCCTAACTTATTGCAATATCCGGTGGCGCTGTTTGGTATTTTGCGTGCCGGGATGATCGTCGTAAACGTTAACCCGTTGTATACCCCACGCGAACTTGAGCATCAGCTTAACGATAGCGGCGCATCGGCGATTGTCATTGTGTCTAACTTTGCCCATACCCTGGAAAAAGTGGTCGATAAAACCGCCGTCCAGCACGTTATTCTGACTCGTATGGGCGATCAGCTTTCCACGGCAAAAGGCACGGTAGTTAACTTCGTTGTTAAATACATCAAACGTCTGGTGCCGAAATACCATCTGCCAGATGCCATTTCATTTCGTAGCGCCCTGCATAACGGCTACCGGATGCAGTACGTCAAACCTGAACTGGTGCCGGAAGATTTAGCTTTCCTGCAATACACCGGCGGCACCACAGGTGTGGCGAAAGGCGCGATGCTGACTCACCGCAATATGCTGGCGAACCTGGAACAGGTCAACGCCACCTATGGGCCGTTGCTGCATCCAGGTAAAGAACTGGTAGTAACGGCACTGCCGCTCTATCACATTTTTGCACTGACCATTAACTGCCTGCTGTTTATCGAACTCGGCGGGCAGAACCTGCTTATCACTAACCCACGTGATATTCCGGGGCTGGTGAAAGAGCTGGCGAAATATCCGTTTACCGCTATCACCGGCGTAAACACCTTGTTCAATGCGTTGCTGAACAATAAAGAGTTCCAGCAACTGGATTTCTCCAGTTTGCATTTGTCCGCAGGCGGCGGGATGCCCGTTCAGCAAGTGGTGGCAGAACGCTGGGTAAAACTGACCGGACAATATCTGCTGGAAGGTTATGGCTTAACCGAGTGTGCGCCACTGGTGAGCGTTAACCCGTATGATATTGATTATCACAGCGGTAGCATTGGATTACCGGTGCCCTCGACGGAGGCCAAACTGGTGGATGATGACGATAACGAAGTACCACCGGGGCAACCGGGCGAACTTTGTGTCAGAGGTCCTCAGGTGATGTTGGGCTACTGGCAGCGTCCGGATGCCACCGATGAAATCATCAAAAACGGTTGGTTACACACTGGCGATATTGCGGTAATGGATGAAGAAGGATTCCTGCGCATTGTCGATCGTAAAAAAGACATGATTCTGGTTTCCGGTTTTAACGTCTATCCCAACGAGATTGAAGATGTGGTCATGCAGCACCCTGGCGTACAGGAAGTGGCGGCTGTTGGCGTACCTTCTGGCTCCAGTGGTGAAGCGGTGAAAATCTTTGTGGTGAAAAAAGACGCGTCGCTCACTGAAGAGTCACTGGTGACCTTTTGCCGCCGTCAGCTTACGGGCTACAAAGTACCGAAGCTGGTGGAATTTCGTGATGAGTTACCGAAATCTAATGTCGGAAAAATTTTGCGACGAGAATTACGTGACGAAGCGCGCGGCAAAGTGGACAATAAAGCCTGAGCGTTAAGTCAGTCGTCAGACGCCGGTTAATCCGGCGTTTTTTTTGACGCCCACTAAAGAGAATACAATTTGAATTACCAAATGATTACCACGGACGATGCGCTGGCTTCTTTGTGTGAAGCCGTCCGTGCCTTTCCGGCGATAGCCCTGGATACTGAATTTGTACGTACGCGCACGTATTACCCGCAACTGGGGTTGATTCAACTTTTTGATGGCGAGCATCTGGCGCTAATCGATCCTCTTGGGATCAGCGACTGGTCACCGCTAAAGGCAATCTTGCGCGATCCTTCCATCACCAAATTTCTCCATGCGGGCAGTGAAGATCTGGAAGTATTCCTCAATGTCTTTGGCGAATTACCTCAACCCCTGATTGACACGCAAATCCTCGCCGCATTCTGCGGACGCCCGATGTCATGGGGTTTTGCCTCCATGGTGGAAGAGTATTCCGGTGTTACGCTGGACAAGAGCGAATCGCGCACCGACTGGCTCGCCAGACCGTTAACCGAACGTCAGTGCGAATACGCGGCGGCGGATGTCTGGTATCTGTTACCGATCACCGCAAAGCTGATGGTTGAAACCGAAGCCTCTGGCTGGCTACCTGCGGCGCTGGATGAATGTCGCCTGATGCAAACACGTCGTCAGGAAGTCGTTGCGCCGGAAGATGCCTGGCGTGATATCACCAATGCCTGGCAGTTACGCACACGCCAACTGGCCTGTCTGCAACTGTTAGCCGATTGGCGACTGCGTAAGGCTCGTGAGCGCGATCTGGCAGTGAACTTTGTCGTGCGTGAAGAACACTTGTGGTCGGTAGCGCGTTATATGCCAGGGAGTCTGGGTGAGCTGGACAGTCTGGGTTTATCCGGTAGCGAAATTCGCTTCCACGGCAAAACGCTGCTGGCGCTGGTAGAGAAAGCGCAGGCATTGCCGGAAGAGGCCTTACCGCAGCCAATGCTTAACCTGATGGATATGCCCGGTTATCGCAAAGCGTTTAAAGCGATTAAGTCGCTGATTACTGACGTGAGCGAAACGCACAAGATCAGCGTCGAATTGCTGGCATCGCGTCGGCAAATCAACCAACTGCTGAACTGGCACTGGAAATTAAAACCGCAGAACAATTTGCCTGAGCTGATTTCCGGCTGGCGTGGTGAGTTGATGGCGGAAGCATTACATAATTTATTGCAGGAATATCCGCAGTAAAACGTTCGTAAGCCGGACAAGGCGCAACCAGCGCCGCATCCGGCTTCGGATAAACTACAAATCCAACACCAGTCGTTTACCCTTCGCGCGCGAACAACAGATCAACATACTCTGCTGGCTGGCGCGCTCTTCATCGCTAAAATACTGGTCCCGATGATCGGCTTCACCTTCCAGAATTGCTGTTTCACAGGTTCCGCATACCCCTTCACGACATAAACATTCCACTTTTGCCGCTTTGTTATTTTCAATGACCTGCAAAATGGTCATCTCTTCTGGTACTACAAACTCTTTTCCAGAACGGGCGAGTACCAGCGTAAAGGCATCGCCGGTTTTGTCTTCAATAGCAAACTGCTCAAAGTGCAGCGTATCGGCGGAGATGCCCAGACGCGCTGCTTCACTTCTCACCGCGTCATTCAGAGCTTCGGGGCCACAGGTATAAATGTGTGTGCCAGGGGCGACATCCGCCAATAATCGCACTAATTCGAGTCGCGTTCCGATCGATGAGTGATGAAAATGAATCTTATCAGTCTGCGGATGTTGGTTTAATTCATCACGAAATGCGCAACTTACTGGACTCCGCGAACAATAATGTAACTGCCAGTCGACGTCCGTGTGTTGCAACTCTGCCAGATGCGACAGGAAAGGGGTGATACCAATGCCGCCTGCGATAAACAGATGCTTTCGAGCCGTGGGAACCAGAGCAAACAGGTTATTGGGTGTCGAGATGGTCAATCGATCGCCCGCTTTTACCTGCTGATGCAAAAAGCGCGAACCGCCGCGCGAGTTCTCTTCCAGCCGAACGGCAATCTGATAACAAGAGGTGTCGAGTGGCGAACTTAGTAGTGAATAAGCATTGCTGTACTGGTTATCACCATCACTCATCTGCACAATGACGTGACTTCCGCCGGTGAACGCAGGCAGCGGTTTGCCATCGGTTGACACCAGCGTGAAGCGTTTCACCTGTTCGGTAAGCGGTTCAATCTGGCTCACCTGTACTTCAAACATTTGATAGTCTGACATTGCTGTACTCCATCAAAAATCAGCCCGGCGGCGGAAAATACCGCCGCCGATGTCATTAGTCCTTAAACACCTGCGCCAGCAGATTATGGAAATGGGCGATACCGTGTTCGGAAATTCCGCTACCGCTACTGTCGGCCATGATGCGCCCCTGACCACGATAGCCACGCGATTTCAGCCCTTTCTGTACGCTTTCAACCAGACGTAAATCTTCCGGACGGAACACATCGCGATACCACTCAATCAGCGATTTTTGCTCATCGGTTAGCTCTTCATTGGTGAAGTAGATATCGTAGTTTTGCAGGGTAGTTTCAGAATCCACCGGGAATTCATAAATGACCGTCATCATCCCTTTGATTGGCGTCACGTTCAGCATCGTGCACGGCCACAACCAGAAACCGTGGAATGCCGCATCCGTGCCCTCTTCGAATTTGAAAGACTGTTCTGACGGTTTGGCGAAACCGTATTGCAGCGTCCAGTTACCGTGCATGGTGTGCCAGTAACGATCAACCTGAACGGAGTCGGAGAAACCTGGATGCGCCGGACCACAGTGGTAGCACTCAAGATAGTTATCGACAATGTTCTTCCAGTTGGCAGGCGTGCGGGTGGTAAAGCGGGCCGCCAGTTTCAGGTCGTGGACTTCCGGGCAGGCTTCCAGCACTTTTGCCGCCAGGCCTGGTAACTGATCTTCTACGCTGGTGGCGTTGGGATCCATATTGATGAAGACGAATCCGGCATATTCTTCCAGACGCACCAGAACCAGTTGCGCTTTGTCACTATCGAAATTGGCGACGTTTTCACAGTTACGCGCATGAGCCAGGTTGCCATCGAGTTTGAATGCCCATGCGTGATATGGGCAGGTAATCACATTTTTTGCTTTTCCTTCACCGCTCAACAACTGATGACCACGGTGCGGACACACGTTATAGAACGCGCGCAAAACCTTATCACGACCGCGTACCAGCACGATGCTTTCACCAATGATCTCACGCGTCACATAATCATTGGCATTCGCCAGTTCGCTGCTGTGAGCGACGCAAATCCAGCTTTTGGCGAAGACGTTCTCTTTTTCGTGTTCAAAGGCGTTCTGATCGGTATAAAAACGGGCAGGAATGGTCCACGCCTCTTGCGGGTTAGCGCAAAAATTTTCGGGTAGTACAAAGTCAGGGCTCAGATTGCTCATAGGGATACCTTTATCGTTAGGATGATGGCGCTCAGTTGTCGCCTTTGAATACGGTTCCCGCAGGGAGCACTGGCGTTTTTTCCGGGGCTTCAACCGGTGTCTGCGGGAGATAATGTTCAATTTGATGAGCCGGAATATCGGCGTAATCCTGTTTCAGCCAGCGAATAAATCCGCCCACTTTCACCAGTAAAATGACGAGAAAGGGAAGGGCTGTAAGTACGACGGTAGTTTTCATGGTTTCCAGCGACGCGCCGGTGAACAGAATTGAAAGCGGGATCAGGGTGATTACCACGCACCAGAAAAGACGCAGCCCACGGTCTGGATCATCACCTTCCTGAAGATTTCGCGTGCTGGTCGCCGCCATGGTGTAGGCCACCGCATCCATATGCGAGGCGAGGAAAATAATCATCACGCCCAGATAAGCGGCAAGGAACAATTTACCGGCTGGCAACGACATCAGAACTTGTTGAACAGCCGTTTCACCGCCCAACGTTTCCAGCACCTGCGGAACGTTGATTATCCCTTTGATAAACTGATGAATGGCGAAGCTTTCCATCACGCCGAAGAAGAACCAGCAGCCGACGGTGCTACCGAGGATCAGCCCCCAGATAACTTCTTTGATCTTACGACCACGTGATACGCGGGTGACAAACATTGCCACGCCGGGGGTGTAAGAGATCCACCACAGCCAATAGAAAACGGTCCAGTTGCGGGTAAATGAACCATCGCCAAGCGGATCGGTAAATAAGCTCATCTGTAAGAAGTTTTGTGTGGTCAGGCCGATGGCATTGATGATGCTGTTGGTAATAAACTCGGTTGGACCGACAATCAAAACCAGCAATGGCAGCAGGAACGCGCCCCAGCCGACCATTTTGCTCAGACGTTGTAAACCGTTGTTGATACCTATCCACGAGCTTAGGCAAAAAATGCCGCCGGAAAGCAGGATCACAAATGCCTGCACGGTGAAGTTATCGGGTAAACCGGTCAGCGCGGAAAGCCCACGGGTAAAGGTTGCTGCGGTGACAACAAGGGAAATGGTCAGTGCGCCGACAGTGGCGATCAGGAACATTAAGTCCACCAGTTTTCCCCATGGGCCTTGCGGGCGAACGCCGGTAATAGCAGCAATAATGCCGGAAAGACTCAGCCCTTTATTTTTCCGCACATGAAAGTGGTAAGCCATGATTAATGAGGCCAGCGTATAAGTTGCCCAGGCGCTGATGCCCCAATGGAAAAAGGAGTAGGGAACGCTAAATTCCAGTGCCTGCTGTGAACGCGGCACGATATTTAAACCCGGCGTTTGATAATAATAGGCCCACTCCGCTACGCCCCAATAAAGCGTGGAGGAACCTAATCCGGCGCAAATAAACATAAACAGCCAGGAGAGCGTACTGTATTCCGGTTTACCTTCGCCAAGACGAATATTGCCGTATTTGCTGGTGGCTAAATAAATTACCAGCCCCATTGCCAGCAAAACTAATACCTGTACGGCGGAACCCAGCGTGCGGGTAACTAAACTGTATATTGCGTTGGCCGCGTCGGCCGACTGTTGCGGAAAAAGGCTTAATGTGGCTGCGATGAAAAGAATGGCCACCAGGCTGATGCTAATCAGCGGCAAATCTTTTTTCTTAACATTGCTCATCATGAGTCATCTCCTGGGCATAAAAGCCCGTCGCTGGCTTTTGCCAGTTGTAATTATTTGCAGGGTAATGAACTTTTGTTGTGTTTAACAAATTGATTATTTGCATGTTACATAAATTAAACAATTAAGAATACGGAAAGCCATAAAACACGAAACGGAAACAATAAAAGGTGAAATGACGCAGGTTATTTACTGTAAAGAACGAATAAAAAAACCGCGTCAGTGACGCGGTTCAAATAAACTGGTTTGACCTTAACGCAAAATAATTTTGCAAATCGCGTCGGCAACCTGTGGCGTGGTGGCATTACCTTTCATATCGGGTGTTTTCGGCCCGTGAGCAATCACTTCTTCAATCGCTGCCAGAATGTCGTTGTGCGCTTGCTGGAAACGCTCATCGCCATTGCCAAGGAAATCCAGCATCATTGCCCCGGCCCAAATCGTCGCGATAGGGTTGGCAATATTTTTACCGTAGATATCTGGCGCGGAACCGTGGACTGGCTCGAAGAGCGACGGGAAAGTGCGCTCCGGATTCAGGTTGGCTGAAGGCGCAATACCAATCGTGCCGGTGCAGGCCGGGCCAAGATCGGAAAGAATATCGCCAAATAAATTAGACGCTACCACCACATCAAAGCGTTCCGGCTGCATCACAAAGCGCGCGCAGAGTATATCAATATGCTGCTTGTCCCAGTGGATTTCCGGGTAATTTTCTGCCATTGCTTCTACTCGCTCATCCCAGTACGGCATACTAATGGCTAAACCGTTAGATTTCGTGGCAGAAGTCAGGGTTTTGCGCGGGCGGCTTTGTGCCAGCTCAAAAGCATATTGCAAAATGCGATCGACGCCACGGCGGGTAAATACCGATTCCTGGATGACAACCTCATGTTCCGTTCCTTCATTCAGTCGACCGCCCAGAGACGAGTATTCGCCTTCCGTATTTTCGCGCACCACGTAAAAATCGATGTCGCCAGGCTGTTTACCCGCCAGTGGGCAGGGAACGCCGGGAAAGAGGCGTACCGGGCGCAGGTTAACGTACTGATCAAACTCGCGGCGAAATTTCAGCAGCGACCCCCATAACGAAATATGATCCGGAACGGTGTCCGGCCAGCCGACGGCACCAAAGTAGATAGCGTCGAAACCGCTGAGTTGTTCATGCCAGTCGTCCGGCATCATTTTGCCGTGATGGATGTAATACTCGCAACTTGCCCACTCCATCTGCTCAAAACTTAAGGCAAAGCCCCAGCGTTCAGCAGCAGCCTGTAACACACGAATCCCTTCAGGAAGGACTTCTTTGCCAATCCCGTCTCCAGGGATCGCAGCAATACGCATCGTTTTCATCATTAGGTTCTCACTTCCTGATCAGCAAAATTGACAACTCCACCATCCTATAATTGACTGATCAGGAATTAATCCCCGCAACTGGTGAAACATAAAACACGAATCATGAATAATTTACCGCTGCTGAACGATTTGCGCGTCTTTATGCTGGTGGCTCGCCGGGCCGGTTTTGCTGCCGTGGCGGAAGAACTGGGCGTTTCACCGGCTTTCGTCAGCAAGCGCATCGCCTTGCTGGAGCAAACCTTGAACGTGGTGCTATTACACCGCACCACCCGTCGCGTCACCATTACCGAGGAAGGCGAGCGGATTTATGAATGGGCGCAGCGGATTTTGCAGGATGTCGGGCAGATGATGGATGAGCTTTCCGACGTGCGCCAGGTGCCGCAGGGAATGCTGCGTATTATCAGCAGTTTTGGGTTTGGACGGCAGGTGGTAGCTCCGGCACTGTCAGCACTTGCGAAAGCGTATCCGCAACTGGAGTTACGTTTTGATGTGGAAGACCGGTTGGTCGATTTGGTCAATGAAGGGGTCGATCTGGATATTCGTATTGGCGACGACATTGCACCTAACTTAATTGCCCGCAAACTGGCGACCAATTACCGTATTCTCTGCGCATCGCCGGGGTTTATTGCGCGATATGGTGCACCGAAACATTTAACGGATCTTTCTGCGTTACCCTGCCTGGTCATAAAAGAGCGCGATCATCCGTTTGGTGTCTGGCAATTGCGCAATAAAGAAGGTCACCATGCCATTAAAGTCACCGGATCGATGTCGTCTAATCATGGTGAAATTGTCCATCAGTGGTGTCTCGATGGGCAGGGAATTGCGTTGCGCTCCTGGTGGGACGTTAGTGAAAATATTGCCAGTGGGCATCTGGTACAGGTTTTACCTGAATATTATCAGCCAGCAAATGTCTGGGCTGTTTATGTCTCAAGGCTGGCGACATCCGCAAAAGTACGGATTACGGTAGAGTTTTTGCGCCAGTATTTTGCAAATCATTACCCGAATTTTTCACTGGAATGAGTGCAATTTTTTACTCTGTTCTCAGGTTACAACCTGATTTTCTCCTTTCTAAGCCGTTGCGGATTGGTTAGCATATTCACCTTTAATCGCGCATGATCCAAAGAGAATTAAAGAGGTTAATGTGTTCGCAGAATATGGGGTTCTGAATTACTGGACCTATCTGGTTGGGGCCATTTTTATCGTGCTGGTGCCAGGGCCGAATACCCTGTTTGTGCTTAAAAATAGCGTTAGTAGTGGAGTGAAAGGCGGTTATCTTGCAGCCTGTGGTGTATTTATTGGCGATGCAGTATTGATGTTTCTGGCGTGGGCCGGTGTAGCAACCTTAATTAAGACCACACCGATATTATTCAATATTGTACGTTATCTTGGCGCGTTTTATTTGCTCTATCTGGGGAGTAAAATTCTTTACGCAACTCTGAAGGGTAAAAATAGCGAGGCCAAATCAGATGAACCTCAATATGGCGCTATTTTCAAGCGTGCGTTAATTTTAAGTCTGACCAATCCAAAAGCCATTTTGTTCTATGTGTCGTTTTTCGTACAGTTTATCGATGTTAATGCCCCACATACGGGAATTTCATTCTTTATTCTGGCGACGACGCTGGAACTGGTGAGTTTCTGCTATTTGAGCTTCCTGATTATTTCTGGTGCTTTTGTCACGCAGTACATACGTACCAAAAAGAAACTGGCTAAAGTGGGCAACTCACTGATTGGTTTGATGTTCGTGGGTTTCGCTGCCCGACTGGCGACGCTGCAATCCTGATGCTTTCAGCCCGCGATGCTGCGGGCTTCCCTCCTGAAATACATCTATATTCACCGCCTGGATGACGCTAAAAAGTAACCAATAAATGGTATTTAAAATGCAAATTATCAGGCGTACCCTGAAACGGCTGGAATAAATGGTTTTCAGCACATTTACCGAAGGAGGGAAAAGGATGCTGCAAATCCCACAAAATTACATTCATACGCGCTCAACACCTTTCTGGAATAAACAAACTGCGCCTGCCGGAATATTCGAACGTCATCTTGATAAAGGAACGCGTCCGGGTGTTTATCCACGCCTGTCCGTTATGCATGGGGCGGTCAAATATCTCGGCTACGCCGATGAACACAGCGCAGAACCTGATCAGGTGATCCTCATCGAAGCAGGTCAATTCGCAGTGTTCCCGCCGGAAAAGTGGCACAATATTGAAGCCATGACTGACGATACTTATTTTAACATCGACTTCTTCGTTGCTCCTGAAGTCCTGATGGAAGGTGCAAAACAGCGGAAAGTCATTCATAGCGGGAAATGAATTATGGGCAAAGCAACGTATACCGTAACCGTCACCAATAACAGTAATGGCGTTTCTGTCGATTACGAAACAGAGACGCCGATGACATTACTGGTGCCAGAAGTGGCGGCCGAAGTGATCAAAGATCTCGTCAATACCGTGCGCTCTTATGACACGGAAAATGAGCATGATGTTTGTGGTTGGTAATTATTGCTAATGTAGATGGCGCTAATTCTGCGGCATTGTAAAAAAAAATGCTCTGTGACACATATCACAATTCTTGCCTCTCTTATGTTGTGCTATGCTTTTTATCAGCGACTAACCCGCTAATGCAAAACAGATAAGTGAGGAAACAATGGGCATTCTGTCATGGATTATTTTTGGACTTATTGCCGGTATTCTGGCGAAGTGGATCATGCCTGGTAAAGATGGTGGTGGATTCTTTATGACCATCCTGCTGGGAATTATCGGTGCCGTAGTTGGTGGATGGATCAGTACACTGTTTGGTTTTGGCAAAGTCGATGGCTTCAACTTTGGTAGTTTTGTGGTTGCCGTGATTGGTGCGCTTGTCGTGCTGTTTATCTACAGAAAAGTCAAAAGTTAATACTGAAAAGTACAAAGGCTGCCTACAGGCAGCCTTTGCTATTTTATCGACGCGGTATTACCACCATCCCAGCTCGGTGCCAAGAACGACAATAATCGCCACGCCCATCATAATAATCGTTGTTTTTTTCATCTTTATGCCCCTGGGGCCGCATAGCCACCAATAAAAAACCACGCTAAAAATACGACTGCCGTAATAAAGATCACGACGGGAAAAACAATACCGATTCGCATGTTACCACCAAAGAAAAGGATGTGAATACGCCTCAGGAGTGCCTGTCTGAATGCGCGACAAAAGGGGTTTTCAGTTTGTGTTTTTTCTCCTGATACATCGCGATATCGGCAGCATGTAGGGCACTGTCGGCATCGGTGGTTTCAGGATCCACTTCTACTACGCCAAGACTGGCGCCAGGATAAAACAGATCAATATCACCCAAGTGATATTCTCCACGTATTTGCTGTTGGATACGCTCACGCAGTGACTGGATATCGGCGTTTTCATTAGCCAGGGAAACGACCAAAAATTCATCACCGCCAAGACGACCAATAATCTCGCCATTCTGATGTAGCCTGGTGAGGCGCTCGCCAACCTGAATAAGAAACAGATCGCCACTATTGTGGCCAAATCGGTCGTTGATTAATTTGAAGTTATCCAGGTCGATAAAAGCAATAATTGCCTTACGTTTCAGATGTCGTGCGAGGGAAAACAACGTCGTCAGATTATCAAAAATAGCCCGTCGATTTGGTAGGCCGGTCAACGAGTCGGTGTAAGATTGCGCAATCAGAGCGGCATTGGCTTCACGTAATTGCTCAACCAGCGCCTCTTTTTGAATATATTGTGCAATCAGTCCGGCGAATAGCTGCAAAACCTGCTCTGCGCGTTCACTCCACGGGCGCTTTTCACTGCTGGCGGCGCAAAGCGTGCCATAGAATGATCCATCCGGTAAGTGAATTGGTGTGCTCAGGAATGTGGTAATACCGAGATTGCGTGCCGCAATGCAGTCACCCCAACGGTCGGGAACTTCATCGCTGAAAAAACAGTTTTCATCAATGGCGCGTTTGCACAACGAGTAATCCCACGAGACGGTAAAATTCTCCGGGATGTGCATTTTCTGGCTGTTACGGGCAAACAGGATATGTTGCAGACGCGCGTCAATATCCACCTTTGTCAAATAGGTCGATTCCATGTCGGTGACCATTTCCAGCATCTCCAGAAGTTGTCGAACCAGACTTTCCAGAGAATGTTCTGAGGCGAGTGACTGCGAGACGCGGGCAATAATCTGATCTGACACGAAAGAACTCCAGGATACGGCGGGTAAAATGCTGATTATTTAATCTTTGCAGGCATGATAAAACATCATCAAAGAAGATGAAACTAGCCGTAATATATTTTAAGTGAATGTAAAATAAATAGTGCTGCAAAACAAAACGATACCGCGATACTCTAAGGCGTAGATAAACGTGTGAGATCAACGAATGAAAATTATCAGTTTTACTCTGCCTTGCCTGTTAATTCTTGCGGGATGTTCAACCACTTCTCAACCCGATGCACCAAAACCGCCGCATGTTGGGATGGCGAATCCGGCGTCGGTCTACTGCCAACAGAAAGGCGGTACGCTCATTCCCGTGCAGACATCGCAAGGGGTCAGCAACAATTGCAAATTAGCGGGCGGTGAAACGATTGATGAATGGGCATTATGGCGACGGGATCATCCGGCGGGTGAAAAATAACCGCCGGATGCCAGGCTAAAATCACAAGCTTCGCAGCCAGTCGGCCAGCACCAGCGCATGGTTTTGCGTGGTATTTTTTGCTGAGTAGAGCAGGGTCAGCGGCTGTTTTTGGGCGATTTCCGCCAGCCGCTTCCCTTCTGGCTCGTGTTGCGCCAGTTCTGCAATATATTGTTCGCGAAAGGTTTTAAAATCGATCGCTTCGCCGTGAAAGGCTTTGCGCAGTTCCGTTGACGGCGTGATCTCTTTGTCCCACTCATCAAGTGCTAAGTCTGTTTTCTTGATACCACGCGGCCAGAGACGGTCGACCAGTACGCGATAACCATCGCTCTGTTCAGCCGGATCATAAACGCGTTTACACTGAATATTCATCGTGTTTGTTCTCCCTTTCACGCATGATTTATCACGTCACTATAGCACCGGACATCAACGAATTTCTTTGTCTCTTCCGGCGCAAAGTCCAAAAATCGCCATCAGCAGCGAAAGAATTGCGACAACAACCAGTGGCGTGGACCAGTCACCGTTAGCATCGTGTATTTTGCCCATTAGCGGCGGCCCACAAGCTGCCAGCAGATACCCGACGGATTGTGCCATACCCGAAAGAGCAGCAGCCTGATGCGCAGAGCTTGCTCGCAGTCCGATAAACGTTAGTCCAAGTATCATTGTTGCCCCGGAACCAAAACCGAAAAGCAGAGTCCAGGTGACAGCGTGTGCTGGCATAAAGCAGAGCCCAACCGCACCCACTGCGCACATTAAGGCGACCAGAGCGGCAATAACGCGCTGATCTTTCACATGATGTAAGAAAAGTGGGATCAGCAAACCGGGAGCAGCAGTGGCTAATTGCAACAAACCATGCAGCGAACCAGCCTGTGCCTCGCTGTAGCCGTGGCTGATGAGGATCGCCGGAAGCCAGCCGATAATCACGTAATAGACCAGTGAGTTGATACCGAGAAACAACGTCACTTGCCAGGCAAGCGGCGAACGCCAGATACGCCGGGTATGTAAGGCGCGTGAGGTACTCAAATTCACATGTTGTTGATTACGCCATTGCGGCAGCCATATAAATAGAGCCAGCAGAGGAAAACACATCAGCATGAGCAACGCGCCCTGCCAGCCAAAACCGTTCAAAGCCAGCGGCACCACCAGAGCTGACCCCAGCGCCGCTGCAGCGCCCATCGTCAGGGAATATGCGCCGGTAAGTCTGGCGACGGAATGGGGAAAATCGCGTTTAATGAGACCAGGTAGCAAGACATTCCCTAATGCAATCCCACAGCCAATGATAATCGTACCGCCAAATAATAAGTAAGCCGAAGGAAGAGAGCGAATTGCTATGCCAGCACAAATCAAAAGTAATGCAGCCACCAGACTGCGCTCTATACCAAAACGACGAGCCACCGACGCGGCAAGAGGGGATATCAGGGCAAAGGCTAATAAAGGTAAGGTCGTCAGTAACCCTGTTTGCGCCGTCGTCAGTGAGTAAGCGGAACGAATGGTATCCAGTAACGGTGCTACGCCGGTGAAGGTAACACGGAGTGTGGTGGCAATCATTAGAACGCCGGCTATCAGGACAATCCTGTTTTTGCCGCTTAATGAAGTTGAACGGATCATAGATATCTCATTGTTACAAGCGAGGCTGTACCTTAGCGTTTTTATTGCTATGTTGAATCAAGCTAAAATGACAAATTATCGCTAAATTCGGACAAAATGATGCACAGGTTAAATCTCAATGGTTATGAACCCGATCTTCACCATGAAACGGCGGTCGCATTTTGTATTCATGCCGGAAAGGATGAATTGACCAGTCCTGTACATCAGCACCGCAAAGGACAACTGATACTGGCGCTGCGTGGAGCCATTACCTGTACGGTGGAAAATGCGCTGTGGATGGTGCCGCCACAATATGCAGTATGGATTCCCGGTGGTGTGGAGCATAGTAATCAGGTAACAGCGAATGCCGAGCTTTGTTTTTTATTTATTGAATCCAGTGCGGTGATAATGCCGGGCAAATGTTGCTCGCTGAAAATTGCGCCTTTATGTCGTGAATTAATTTTAACGCTGGCAAAAAGAACAGCAGCTCAACGTGCTGAACCAATGACGCGCAGATTAATTCAGGTGCTGTTTGATGAACTTCCTCAGCAACCGCAACAACAGTTGCAGTTACCCGTTTCTTCACACCCCAAAATCCGCGTGATGGTGGATACGATGGCAAAAGAGCCCGTTGAATGGGGGACATTAGGGCAATGGGCAAATTTTTTTGCGATGAGTGAACGCAATCTCGCCAGATTGATAGTTAAAGAGACGGGGTTGAGCTTTCGTCAGTGGCGTCATCAGTTGCAGCTCATTCTGGCACTTCAGAGGTTAGTGAAAGGCGATAGTGTTCAGAAAGTGGCGCATATGCTGGGGTATGATTCAACAACGGCTTTTATTACCATGTTTAAGAAAGGCCTGGGGCAAACCCCAGGCCGATATATTGCGGGATTAACTACTGTTTCCCGATGATCAGGGAGACCAGACCTGCGGCAATAAGCGGACCGACCGGCACACCGCGAAACAGCGCCACGCCTAAAATCGTGCCCACCAGCAGCCCGGCAACCAGTTGCGGCTGACTGCCCATCAAGGTCACGCCGCGTCCGCCAAGCCAGGAGACAATAACGCCTACTGCAATTGCCACCAGCGATTTCCAGTTCAGAAACGAGTGAATAAGTGTCGAGGGTGGCAGTGTCCCGCTGGCTACAGGAGCCATTACGCCGATAGTCAGAATGATTATCCCGATACTCAGTCCTTGTTTTTCGATCCACGGGAAAAAGGTGCTTAACGGTGTGACGCGGACAATGATCAACACCAGAATTGAAACAGCGACAGTGGTGTTGTGGCTGATAAAGCCCAGCGCAGCTAACCCGAGCAGGATCAGCAAAGTGACATCAAACATCGTGGTTTCCTTGCCAAAAAATAATAAACCTGCCTACTTTACGCCTGCTGATGAGAGGAAGCAGAGAACAATTACGTGCTATGCATAAAAAATCAGGCAAATTGTCATCAAATTGCCATTTGTGCGCGCTAACAATAACGTGAAAACAGGTATCTCCTGGGGTAAGACCATGAACGATCAAATGCTCGTTGAGACACTGATTATCACGTCATCGTTTTTTGCCATTGCAGTTGTGCTGGTGCTGTCTGTTCTGCTTATTGAACGGAGCTGCTAGTTACGTAGTACGACGGAATTTGACCAGCTCTGGTTGTGCAATGCGTAAATAATCTGCGGTGTTCAGGATAACGGATTTATCCAGCATACCCGCATTGAAGGCGATCTCATCGAATCGCTCAAAAAGTAGCGGGTCGGCGACCAGTTTGAGTTTTGGATGGAAGCTGAATGGAGGGATAGCACCGAAGACACAGCCTGTCAGTTCATCGACTTCAGCCGGGCTGGCCAGCGAAGCACGCAACCCACCGATATGGCTGGCGAGTTGGCTAAGGTCGGCCTGTTGATCGGCAGCGAGGATCGCCAGAACATGCTGATTTACGCCATTACCTTTGACTTTACACACCAGTGCCTTAGCACCCTGACCCAAAGCGGTGCCACGAATTTCTGACACCGCTTCGCATTTACCCACCGCGTCGTGGGTAACGATGCGGAAGTTAGCGCCTTCTTGTGATAATAAAGCGATTAACCGCTGATGCGTCACGCTTCCTTTAGCCATTTCAGTCATTTCACGCTCCTGGGATTACAAGCAAACAACCACAGAAGATTATCATGAACGGCTGTTTTTGTTCTGCTTATTGACATATAAACGCTCATCGGAAGCTTTATATGCATCATGCAGCGTATCGTGTTCTTTCATCGCGTAAATACCGGAAGAGAAGCCGATCTCTTTCTGCGGCGCGATATGTTGCAGACGTTTTTCGATACGTTCAGGCAGTTGTGCTGCAATTTGCGGCGTCGAATCGACAAGAATGATACAGAATTCATCGCCACCGAGACGGATAGCATAATCGCTTTTACGAATCGACTGTTTAATCGCCTGAGCTAATAACGTAATGGCTAAATCCCCCTCCTGATGACCGAGGGTGTCATTTATTTGCTTTAACTTGTCCATGTCAATTGCAATAAACATCACCGAAGAACCGGATTGCACCAGTTTCTGCAAACGCTGCTCAAGTTCAGGCGTTAATATTTTGCGATTATACAGTCCGGTCATCGCATCACTGATATTTTCACGAGTCACGTTTTGGTACAGGCGGAAGTGCATCCGTACCATGTTGAGTAATATCAATGCTGTCAGCAGCCAGAATACAACGCTTTTCCATGATGATGTAATAAAGTAAAGAATATCAATGGATAACGAAACACGAATGCCGCCAGGCAAGTCATGGACGTAACTGACATACTGAAACAGATTATCTTCGCTCTGATTGATAATAATGTCGCGTCCCGAATCTGTATCGGTTAGCGTAACATTGAGAAAACGCCAGAGGAGAGGGCGGTCATGAGTATAAAAAATATTGCGCAGATTGTTTTTACTAATATCCAGCAACACAATACCTTTTAATTGCCCGGCAACATAGACGGGCGTCAGCAAACTCATCACGTTCTGTTTAGTACGCTGATCCTGGTAAATGCTCGATAATACGGTGCGACCGGTAAACACTTTTTCAATATCTTTACGATCAATACCAATGCTTCCTGACTGCAAGAAGGACCAGTTATTCATCGCGAAGTATTCAACATTTACCGGCTCATAAAAATAGACATAGCGATCATTGAGATCGAGATAATAGTGAAATTTCTCTTCGGCCATCCCAAGGCCGGAACCGTAATCATCCTGGTGGCGGTTACCTTCCACCGCCTGATCAAATGCCGGTAATAGCGCCGCTGCTTCGACAATTGTGTCGCAGTCAGTGGATGCAGTCTGCAATGTTCCGTGTAAATCTGCATAAGTATGGGCAGTCAGGTTTAAGCCATGGGTATTGTTGGCAGACTCAAAAGCCTCACAGATGGCCCGTCGCTGTTCTGGCGACACCTCAGACTGTTTAGCAGCAAGTGCGCGCATCACATGTGCGGCAATACTCTGATTTTGATACTTGTCGTAGAGAAAGGAGGAGTCTGCTTTCTGGACGATATAGCGCAAATAAGCACTCATTGCCCTGTCGCTGGCGACAAGTTCAAAAATAAGGAAGGAAGATGTCAGCACAATGACACTTGCGGCGATAAAATGCCGGAGCATTCTATGGTGCAATTTCATGATAAATGGCACTCCTTCGGTTAGTGAAACGAGAAAACCAGATAAAGTTCGATTGCGGCCTGGTACAGGGGCGCTAATTATACTCATCTCTGCGCCGCTGGGGAGGGGAAATTTAGGGGTATTGGTAATAAATTGTATGCCAAAGCCACGCAAAATGCATGGCTGTGAATAATTTTGCACTCAAATATAATGAATAATCACTTTGTTACCGCCATCGGTTTTCGCTTCACGTAACGCTTTATCTGCTTCTGTCATGACAAGCGAGATATTACGCGTATCACCCGTGGAAAAAACACAGCCAATGCTGATGGTCATTTGTTCAGGGACATTATATCTATTACTAAAACCGGTCAGGAGCTCGACATTTTTACGCACCCGATCGGCGATAATTTTTGCCTGGGCGGTATTCAATTCGGTAAATATCAAGCCAAACACTTCACCATCCAGACGTGCGAAGATGTCATCGGGGCGGATACTTTGCTGGATAATATCGACAATTGAAACCAGAACTTTATCGCCCACATGATGACCCCATTGAGCATTTATGCGTTTGAACTGGTTAATATCTACCAGCATAATACAAAAATCCTTCACAACAGGGCGAGAGAGTAATGACTCTACACTGTTGAAAAAGTGACGACGGTTATAAATATTGGTTAGTACATCATGAACCGCCAGTTTGCTGGAAAGTTGTAGTTCCTGAAATATGTTATATATCAAGAAGGTGACAACAAACAGTTTACTCGAAACCTCAATGCCACGACTGATATACCAGATGGTATAATTATATTCATCCAGAGTCAGTAGTAACAAGTTACAGCAGAGCGATGCCAGACATAATAATGCAATTGACGGCCACATCTCGCTTGCTAATTGTGTACGCATGATAATAAAAAACAGTAAACACGCCCACAGACAAACCAAAATCTTGGTGTAGTTAATTCCCCAGCTCGCCGTATGACTATCCGGACAGTAATCTACGACATATAAAGAGTAGTCAGGATTATAGCTGCTCAGGTTATGTGCCAGAAAAGGGAAAAATATAAAAGGTATCAGCGCCAGCAACAAGATACAGGTTTTTTTCTTGTTGTTCGTCAGGATGCTATTTCGTCCATAACAGTAGAGAGCCAGTGCGGTTAAGAAAATAAAACTTAGCTGGCGAAATAGATATAATATGGAAACATCATTCGCCTTCGTCTGAATAAGGATGTTATCATTGATAGGTTTATGAATAATGAAAATAGTTTCAGTTAAATAGAAAAGGCCACTTAAAAAAGCAAGGCTTAAAATGAGTGTTGGAAAAATATCACGATTAGTGAAATATTTCATTAGCATGAAAAGAAAGATGATGGAGTTGAGGAAAAATAAAGCCACAACAACCATCAGGTAATTCATCTGTGGGATGAGTTTTACATTGGTGTTTTCATTATATAAGGTGGTGATGCAAAATAAAATTAATGTCAGTAACAAGCTGAAAATAAAAAAGCTTTGTGCTTTTAATTTTTGTGTACCCATAGGAACCATAAAAAGGAGAGCAATGTGAGTGCTGGATTTTATTGATGGCAGAGATATATGGTTTTGACCAGGATCAAATTTCTTTGCCGATAAAAAAATAATTAAAGAATACCCCTGAAAAAAAGCGTGTTAACAGAATCATTTTTTCCGAATGATTTTTTTATGGAACTAAATTCTGTAAAGCTGATGCTGACATATTTAAAACAATTGTAAGGTAATGTATGTAATAAATGAATTAATTTACAGTGAGCTAAAAATCAGCCAGGTAACAATGACCCGGCTGACTATTTTAGTCTTTAGTCGTTGCATTTTGTTTATGGAATAGCTCGCGGAACACGGGATAAATATCATCCTGATCGCGTATATGCTGCATCGCAAAGTTTTCGAAAGTAGATTGCAGATGCTCATATTCCCGCCACAATGTTTGATGAGCGCGGCGGGTAATTTCGATATAGCTGTAATAACGAACAACGGGTAACAATTTTTTCGCCAGAATCTCATGGCAAAGCGGAGAGTCATCAGCCCAGTTATCGCCGTCTGACGCTTGTGCAGCATAGATATTCCACTGCGCCGGGTTATAACGCTCTTTCACCACCTCATCCATCAGTTTCAGGGCACTGGAAACAATGGTGCCGCCAGTTTCCTGTGAGTAGAAAAACTCATGTTCATCAACTTCTTTCGCCTGGGTATGGTGGCGGATGTAAACGACTTCGACGTTCTTGTATGTTCTGCTGAGAAACAGATACAGCAATATATAAAAACGTTTGGCCATATCTTTGGTGGATTGATCCATCGAACCGGAAACGTCCATCAGGCAAAACATTACGGCCTGACTGGAGGGATCGGGGCGTTTCTCATAATTCTTGTAACGTAAATCGAAGGTGTCGATGAATGGAACGCGTTCAATTTTGGCGCGTAATTCGGCAATCTCTTTGCGCAGCCGTTCCTCCTCCAGTAATTGCGCAGGTTCACTGTTGCTGATGATGGCCAGATTTTCTTCCAGAGCATGAAGTTCCCGTCGCTTGCCTGCGGTCATCGCGGTACGCCGCGCCAGTGAGTTCTGCAATGAACGCACCACGCTGATATTGGCAGGAACGCCGTTAGCGGTGTAGCCTGCCCGATGCGTTTTATATTCGGTCAACTGGCGTTGCTGGTTTTGTTTCAGATTTGGTAAGGCTAAATCTTCAAACAGCAGGTCGAGATATTCGTCTTTCGAAATCTGGAAGACAAATTCATCCTGACCTTCACCGTCCTGGCTGGCTTGACCCTGACCACTGCCGGAGCCACCTCCGCCGCCCTGGGGACGTTCAATTCTGTCATTCTGTACAAAATGGTCATTGCCCGGATGAACGCGATGGCGCAGGCCGCCACGCCCCTGATGAAACATCGGTTCGCTAATATCTTCCGTTGGGATAGAAACGGACTCGCCGCTGTCGACGTCGGTCACCGAACGCTTATTGATGGCCTCGGAGATCGACTGTTTAATTTGCGCTTTATAACGGCGTAAAAAACGCTGGCGATTCACCATGCTTTTGTTTTTGCCGTTCAGACGCCGGTCAATAAACCAGGTCATATGCCCCCCGTACTGCATTTGCCAACAGTATGTTGCACCTGTATTGCCGGATGCGCTTTGCTTTTCCGGCCTACGGTTCGCTGTCATTGTCGGCCCGGTAACATGTGCACCGGGCCATTGTGTTAAGACGATTTACGTACGCGCAAATACCATTCGCACAGTAAACGCACCTGTTTACGGGTGTAGCCTTTTTCCATCATACGGTCGACAAAATCGTCGTGTTTCTTCTGCTCGTCGGTTGAGGTTTTGGCGTTAAACGAAATGACCGGCAACAACTCTTCGGTATTGGAGAACATTTTTTTCTCGATAACCGTGCGCAGTTTTTCGTAGCTGGTCCAGTTCGGATTGCGTCCGCTGTTATTCGCTCTGGCGCGCAGCACAAAGTTGACAATCTCGTTGCGGAAATCTTTCGGATTGCTGATCCCCGCCGGTTTTTCGATTTTCTCCAGCTCGGCGTTAAGAGATTCGCGGTCAAACAACTGACCGGTATCCGGGTCGCGATACTCCTGATCCTGGATCCAGAAATCCGCATAGGTGACATAACGGTCGAAAATGTTTTGCCCATATTCGGAATAGGATTCGAGATAAGCTGTCTGGATCTCTTTACCGATAAACTCGGCATATTTCGGGATCAGATAACCTTTCAGGAACTCCAGATAGCGTTCTGCCTGCTCTTGCGGGAACTGCTCGCGTTCAATCTGCTGTTCCAGGACGTAGAACAGATGAACCGGGTTAGCCGCCACTTCCACGTGATCGAAGTTAAACACGCGCGAGAGGATCTTAAACGCGAAACGCGTGGACAGACCATTCATCCCTTCATCGACGCCTGCGTAATCACGATATTCCTGATACGACTTGGCTTTCGGGTCGGTATCTTTCAGGCTTTCGCCATCGTAAACGCGCATCTTTGAATAAATGCTGGAGTTTTCTGGCTCTTTCAGGCGCGAAAGAATGGAAAAACGAGACAGCGTTTCCAGCGTGCCAGGCGCGCATGGGGCGTGAGTCAGTTCACTGTGATTAAGCAGTTTCTCGTAGATTTTGATCTCTTCGGAAATGCGTAAGCAATACGGAACCTTCACGATATAGACACGGTCGAGGAAGGCTTCGTTGTTCTTGTTATTACGGAAAGTGACCCATTCGGATTCGTTCGAGTGAGCGAGAATAATCCCGTTAAATGGCAGGGCGGAGATACCTTCCGTCCCGTTGTAGTTACCTTCCTGGGTGGCGGTCAACAGGGGATGCAGCACTTTGATCGGTGCTTTAAACATCTCGACAAATTCCATGATCCCCTGGTTTGCACGGCACAGCGCACCGGAATAACCATAGGCGTCCGGATCGTTTTGCGCGTAGTGTTCGAGCTTCCGAATATCGACTTTCCCTACCAGCGCGGAGATGTCCTGGTTATTCTCATCGCCCGGTTCCGTTTTGGCGATGGCAATTTGTTGCAGAATAGACGGCCAGACCTTCACAACCCGGAATTTTGTGATGTCACCACCAAACTCATGCAGACGCTTCGCAGCCCACGGCGACATGATGGTGCCGAGATAACGGCGAGGAATGCCATACTCTTTTTCCAGAATCTGCGCATCTTCCTGTGGATTGAACAGACAGAATGGATGATCGTTGACCGGGCTACGCTCACCATTGGCGCTCAATACATAAATAGGCACGAGCTGCATTAATGATTTCAGTCGCTCAGCAAGCGATGATTTACCCCCACCTACAGGCCCCAGCAGATACAGGATTTGTTTCTTCTCTTCCAGCCCCTGAGCCGCGTGTTTCAGATAAGAGACAATCTGTTCAATCGCGTCTTCCATGCCGTAAAACTCTTCAAACGCCGGATAACGTGCAATGACCCGGTTGGAAAAGAGTCGAGAAAGTCTGGGTTCCTGGGCCGTATCGACCATGATCGGCTCACCAATAGCCATCAATAGCCGCTCAGCCGCGTTGGCATAAGCACTGCGATCTTGCCGACAAGTGGTAAGAAACTCCTGCAGTGTGAACTCTTCGTCCTTGGCAGCTTCATATCGCTGGCGATAGTGATCGAATATATTCATGGTATGCCGTCCTTTCGTTTTTTAGCACAGGTTAAGAGCCGTTCATATGAATAGTAGAGGCTCCCGGAAGAGGTAAACTGAACGACGTCGCTTGCTAAAACACAGCAACTCTCATGCCATCTTACCGATTGTGAGAACAACGTGCCCGGTGATACACCTTCAAAATTAAGCGTAGATGGCAATTGGAAAACTTGCCTGCATGGCTTTCTGGATTTCAATGGCATATCAACAACTCATCCATAAAAATTGCATAATTAATGTAAAGAATATTGCCGCCAGTAACGCAAAATTCATTCAGGTGTAAGCCCGATGTCATCAGCGTCAGGAAAATTAAACAGTTACCTTTAGAAATGAAAATGTAAAAAGGTTGGGTTTCGATGTATTGACGGGTAAACTTTGTCGCCCGCTAAACATTTGTTTAAGGAATGATTAATTGTGACCAAACTCAAACTTCTGGCACTTGGAGTGCTTATCGCAACGTCTGCAGGCGTAGCGCACGCTGAAGGTAATTTTTCCCTGGGCGCAGGCGTAGGTGTCGTTGAACACCCCTATAAAGATTACGATACCGATGTTTACCCAGTACCAGTAATCAACTATGAAGGCGATAACTTCTGGTTCCGTGGCTTAGGTGGTGGTTACTACCTGTGGAATGACGCAACGGATAAACTTTCAATTACCGCTTACTGGTCGCCGCTCTACTTCAAAGCCAAAGACAGTGGTGATCACCAAATGCGCCACCTGGATGACCGTAAGAGCACTATGATGGCTGGTCTGTCCTACGCACACTTTACCCAGTACGGTTATCTGCGTACCACCCTGGCAGGAGACACACTGGATAACAGCAACGGTATCGTGTGGGATATGGCCTGGTTGTACCGTTACACCAACGGCGGCCTGACCGTGACTCCGGGTATCGGTGTGCAGTGGAACAGCGAAAACCAGAACGAATACTATTATGGCGTATCGCGCAAAGAGTCCGCTCGCAGCGGTCTGCGTGGCTATAACCCGAATGACAGCTGGAGTCCTTACCTGGAGCTGAGTGCCAGCTACAACTTCCTCGGCGACTGGAGTGTTTACGGCACCGCACGCTACACCCGCCTGTCTGATGAAGTTACTGACAGCCCGATGGTGGATAAATCCTGGACTGGTCTGATTTCTACCGGGATCACCTACAAATTCTGATAATGCATCTTTCCAGGGCATTTTGTGCATAAAAACAGGGCGTCACGCCCTGTTTTGCATTACGGTGGTGCAAAAACCGGGAGGAAACAATGCAACAAAAAATGATTCAGTTCAGTGGCGATGTCTCACTGCCAGCCGTAGGGCAGGGAACATGGTATATGGGCGAAGACGCCAGTCAGCGCAAAACAGAAGTTGCTGCACTACGCGCGGGCATTGACCTCGGTTTAACCCTCATTGATACCGCCGAAATGTATGCCGATGGCGGTGCCGAGAAGGTGGTCGGTGAAGCATTAACCGGTCTGCGTGATAGAGTCTTTCTCGTCTCTAAAGTCTATCCGTGGAATGCTGGCGGACAAAAAGCGATTAACGCATGTGAAGCCAGTTTACGCCGCCTCAATACTGATTATCTCGATCTTTACTTATTACACTGGTCTGGCAGTTTCGCTTTTGAAGAGACTGTCGCAGCAATGGAAAAATTGATCGCCCAGGGAAAAATCCGCCGCTGGGGCGTTTCTAACCTTGATTATTCTGACATGCAGGAGCTCTGGCAGGTGCCGGGTGGAAATCAGTGTGCCACTAATCAAGTGCTTTATCATCTCGGCTCGCGAGGGATTGAGTATGATCTACTCCCCTGGTGCCAACAACAGCAAATGCCAGTGATGGCTTACAGTCCGTTGGCGCAGGCCGGGCGCTTACGTAATGGTTTGCTAAAAAACGCAGTGGTCAACGAAATAGCTCATGCTCACAATGCCACTGCCGCGCAAGTGTTGCTGGCGTGGGTAATCAGCCATCAGGGCGTGATGGCGATTCCAAAAGCGGCAACTATCGCCCATGTTCAACAAAATGCAGCTGTGCTTGAGATTGTGCTTTCGTCAGAGGAATTAGCCATGCTGGACAACGCGTATCCGGCACCAAAAGGCAAAACTTCGCTGGATATGGTGTGATGTTGGGAAATGCCGGATGCATCGCACCCGGCACATAAACTAGCACAAATTAACGTTTGGCAACGCGAATGGATTGTGCCAGATGGGAAGGTTTCTCTTTAGTCACTTTTTGAGTTTCTGAAGCGTAAGCTGTTTCTACACAAACAAAAGTCTTGTAGCCATCATCCGGCATATCGCCCATGCTGACTGAAAGTGCCGGGCCAGGGTTCCAGCCGACGACGTTCAGATGATGCTGGTGACCAACGGTAATAGTACGATTCAACGCTTCGTCATTAATCACACTGCAATCTTGCGGATTCAGATACACGCGATCGGTACGATCAGGGAAGGTCTGAATACCGTCGATCAGTACATCTTCTTTCGCGTCGTTCACTTTATCAATGAAGCGATCGCCCAGACCACTGACGCTTACCTTAGCAATATCACCCACGTTAAAGTAAGTATGCAGAGCAGAGGTGGTTTCAAATTCGCCGTGCGCTTCAAGATCGATTTCACAGGTTTCACCCACGCGGAAATGCGCTAACAGCGTAAAGTCGTGCGGCCAGTATTTTTTTGTCTCGTCGCTTTGCGTCAGTTCGAAAGTCAGTGTCACGCTATCGGCATCTTCACTATGCGATTTCAGCGTCCACGGCAGAATACGGGCAAAACCGTGCGCAGGCAGACCTTGTTGTGCTGCCGGACCAAACCACGGCCAGCAAACCGGCACGCCACCGCGAATGGCGACGCCATTTTTGAATGGAGTGTTATTGCTCAACCACAGGACGTCTTCTTCACCCGCAGGTTTCCACGAGAGAAGGTGTGCGCCCTGTAATGTAAAAGAGGCTTTTACCTGGGGATGTTCGACCACAATAAGGTCCAGTTCATCCAGTTTACGACGGGAGAGGACAGGGGAAATTTGTTCGATGACCGGAAGGGCAAAAATTTTCTTAATCATGACGCAGTCCTTTAACTTCATTTCATCAGGTAAAAAAAAGAGCGACCGAAGTCGCTCTTTTTAGATCACAAAGTCATCTCAACTTATTTGGAGATGTGAGCGATCAGATCCAGAACTTTGTTGGAGTAACCGGTTTCGTTGTCGTACCAGGATACCAGTTTCACGAAGTTGTCGTTCAGAGCGATACCCGCTTTAGCATCGAACACGGAAGTGCAAACTTCGCCGTTGAAATCGGTAGATACTACGTCATCTTCGGTGTAGCCCAGAACGCCTTTCATTTCGCCTTCAGCAGCAGCTTTAACGGCAGCTTTGATCTGCTCGTAAGTTGCAGCTTTTTCCAGACGAACGGTCAGGTCAACTACGGATACGTTCGGGGTTGGAACGCGGAACGCCATACCAGTCAGTTTGCCATTCAGTTCTGGCAGTACTTTACCTACAGCTTTAGCAGCACCGGTAGAGGACGGGATGATGTTCTGAGAAGCGCCACGGCCGCCGCGCCAGTCTTTGTGAGACGGACCATCAACGGTTTTCTGAGTAGCGGTAGTAGCGTGAACGGTGGTCATCAGACCTTCGATGATGCCGAAGTTATCGTTGATAACTTTAGCCAGCGGAGCCAGGCAGTTGGTGGTGCAGGAAGCGTTGGAAACGATGTCCTGGCCAGCATATTTGTCGAAGTTAGCGCCTTTAACGAACATCGGAGTGTTGTCTTTAGACGGACCAGTCATAACCACTTTTTTCGCACCAGCGGTGATGTGTTTACGAGCAGTTTCGTCAGTCAGGAACAGACCAGTTGCTTCAGCGACAACGTCAACACCAACTTCGTCCCATTTCAGGTTAGCCGGATCACGTTCAGCGGTAACACGGATTTTTTTACCGTTAACGATCAGATGACCGTCTTTCACTTCAACGGTGCCGTCGAAACGACCGTGAGTGGAGTCATATTTCAGCATGTATGCCATGTAATCAGCGTCTAACAGGTCGTTGATTGCAACGATCTCGATGTCAGAACGTTTCTGAGCAGCACGGAAAACAATGCGACCGATACGGCCAAAACCGTTGATACCTACTTTGATAGTCATATATTCCACCAGCTATTTGTTAGTGAATAAAAGGTTGCCTGTAAAATTACAAAAACCTTACGCAGCGTCAAGCGGAATCGTGTCAATCATTGCGACAAATCAATCCTGTGCCTAAGCATTACGCGACTGACTCGCCTCACTCTTCCTTTGGGCTTGAGACCACATGGGGTCGGCGCCCCGAATTTTAAAGGGCAATTACGATAAAAATGTGATTTTTATCACGTTTTAAGTGCTGCCATTTCGTTGAGATCAAGTTTAGAACAAAATTTTGCGAGTTGGTGTTAATGTTTTGTTAGAATAAGTCACGTAATGTGAGCGTGATTGAAGTGAGATGTGAGCAAATGGCTAACAAACCTTCGGCAGAAGAACTGAAAAAAAATTTGTCCGAGATGCAGTTTTACGTGACACAGAATCACGGGACGGAGCCGCCATTTACTGGACGTTTATTGCATAATAAGCGCGACGGCATTTACCACTGTTTGATCTGCGACGCCCCTCTGTTTCATTCTCAAACCAAGTATGATTCAGGCTGTGGCTGGCCCAGTTTTTATGAGCCGGTGAGTGAAGATTCAATCCGTTATATCAAAGACTTGTCACATGGAATGCAGCGGATAGAAATTCGTTGTGGAAACTGTGATGCTCATCTGGGGCATGTTTTTCCCGACGGCCCACAACCCACAGGCGAACGCTATTGTGTTAACTCGGCATCATTGCGTTTTACTGATGGCGAAAATGGCGAAGAAATCAACGGTTGAAAAACGATTCAGCAACTTATTCCACAGGAGCGGGAAAATTATGAATCTTGATGAAATAATCAACAGCATGACGCCTGAGGTTTACCAGCGTTTATCGACAGCCGTTGAACTGGGTAAATGGCCAGACGGTGTTGCCTTGACGGAAGAACAAAAAGAGAACTGTCTGCAACTGGTGATGCTGTGGCAAGCCCGTAACAATACCGATGCGCAGCATATGACTATTGATACGAACGGCCAGATGGTCATGAAGAGCAAACAACAGTTGAAAGAAGATTTTGGTATCACGGCAAAACCAATTGCCATGTTTAAGTGAATGAATTGTCCCCTTTGTAGCGCGTTTACGAAGGGAGGGGATAATCTTTACTGTCACGTGTTGGTTGTTTGATTTAACAACCAACATGCCAGAGGCACCGCTGCCGCACTTTATTTGGCCTACAACGACAGTACAGAATTGTAGGCCTGCGTAAAATTATCCCTGCGTCTCTTCCCAGTCCGCCAGTGTATATAGCGTTGCCCCAGCCGCTGACATCTCCATAAACGCGTGCGCGCTGTCCTGTGGCTGGATATTCACGCCGCGACAGCCATCGGTAATCACGTTCACGCTATAACCTGACTGCAACGCGTCCAGCACGGTAAACTTCACGCAATAGTCGGTCGCCAGACCCATAACGATCAATTCATTGATTTCATGATCGCGCAACCAGTCATCAAGCGCGGTTTTCTGCCGACGGCCGTTATCAAAAAAAGCACTGTAACTGTCAACTAAAGGGTTTTCGCCTTTATGGAACACGGCTGCGATCGCTTTTTGATTCAGTAACGGATGTAATTGTGCGCCTTCACTGTTCTGCACACAGTGTTCAGGCCAGAATGTTTGCGCCAGGCCGTCGAGTTGTCCCTGCGTATAAGGCTCTACACCGTGCTGGCGGGCAAAGCTGCCATGATCAGCCGGGTGCCAGTCCTGACTGGCAATAACCGCTTCTCCGCGCGACTGGCACCAGTCAATCAGGCGGTTAGCAACATCCACTGTGCTGTCACCTTCCGGTACGGCGAGCGCGCCACCAGCACAGAAATCATTTTGTAAATCGACCAGTAACAGGGCGCGATGGGGCATTGCAGTCTCCTTAATCATCCGGCGTCAGTTCGCCGCGCAGGTTTTGGCTCATGGCCTTGCGAATGGTTTCGGTATCCAGTCCCTGGCTAAGCAGGTAGTGCAGTTTGGTTAATGTGGCTTCTACAGTCATATCCGCGCCGCCAATAACGCCGGCATGGGCGAGGGCATTACCGGTAGCATAACCGCCCATGTTCACTTTACCGGACATACATTGTGTCAGGTTGACCACCACAATACCGCGATCGCTGGCCTCTTGTAATTCTTGCAGGAAGGCTTTGTTTTGGGGCGCATTGCCCACGCCATATGAGCGCAAAATCAACGCTTTCACCGGTTGACGGAGGAAATTGCGCACAACGCCAGCAGAAATCCCCGGATAAATTGTTACCACGCCGATCGGTTGTGGCGTGATTGGATGAACGATCAGTTCACCTTCGCCGTGCGGTGCTGGTGGCGTATTTAAACGACGGATGTGAATACCCGCTTCCAGCAATGGAGGAAAATTTGGTGACGCGAAGGCATCAAAACCATCGGCATGGGCTTTGGTGGTGCGGTTACCGCGATACAGACGGTTATTAAAAAAGAGTGTTACTTCGTTGATCGGGTAATTCGCCGCAACGTATAACGCATTCAACAGATTGATTTGTCCGTCAGAGCGTAACTCGGCTAATGGAATTTGTGACCCTGTCACAATGACCGGTTTGCCGAGATTCTCGAGCATGAACGACAGCGCAGAAGCGGTATAGGCCATCGTATCGGTGCCGTGCAGAATGACAAAACCATCATAGTCGTCATAGTGCGCTTTAATATCTTCAGCAATATGCTGCCAGTCTTCCGGCGTCATATCAGAAGAATCCATCAGCGGCGTATATTCATGAATAGTGAAATCTGGCATCTCCGGGCGATGGAACTCCGGCATCAGCGCCAGTTGGCGTTGTAGATGACCTGACACCGGAATATAACCCTGCTCGGAACGCTGCATCCCGATGGTTCCGCCCGTGTAGGCGACATAGATAGATTTCTTTTGCATGATATTGATATGAATGATGTAGAAAGAGCAAAAGTATATACGTGAGGCAGGGGGAGCGCACCTGATACTATGCGGATAAGGAAATATGGGGCGAAACAGCGGGAAGGGGGATTCGTAGACGTAAAAAATAAGTGGCCGACGATCTGTCGACCACTCAGTACAAGACTTAACGCACGTTGGCGCAGGTCAGGCAAAACGCATAACGGTTTTGCGGATCGTTAAACGCTGCCAGCTTGTCGCTTTCGCTTTTTACGGTAGAGGCTACCGAGGCCAGCGGGGCAGGTAACATGGCCTGAAGCGCATCTGGCAACATCGCCCGGACAGAACCTGACATGTTGTCCATCACTTTGTCGAAGAAGGTCGGTTCATCGACGTAATATTCCAGATGCCACTGCTTCAGTTTTGCCAGTTCTGCCGCTTTTGCGACCGCATCATCGAAATCACCGAGGCTATCGACCAGGCCGTTAGCTTTCGCATCCTGACCCGTCCAGACGTGCCCCTGAGCGATTTTATCAATCTGTTCCGGCGTCGATTTGCGCGCATCGGCAACCAGCGTGATAAAGCGTTTGTAGCCATTCTCAATGCTTAGCTGCATCATCTGCTGCGCTTCCGGCGGCAGTGCTTTAGTGATGGAAACATCCGCCAGCGGTGAAGTTGAGACGCCATCGGTATGAACACCAATCGAATCCAGACTGTTTTCTACGGTGGTGATCACGCCGAAAATACCAATAGAGCCGGTCAGGGTGCTGGGGTTAGCCACAATGTAATTAGCCGGAGTGGAGATCCAGTAGCCACCGGATGCCGCCATGCCGCCCATTGACACAACCACAGGTTTGCCCGCTGCTCTGGCTGCTGCCAGTTCAGAGCGGATCACCTCAGAAGCCGTAACGCTGCCACCAGGGCTATTAACGCGCAGAACAATTGCTTTCACTTTTGGATCAAGACGAGCATCGCGGATTTGTGCCGCAGTGGTATCACCGCCTACATTCCCCTGAGTTTCCTCGCCATCCATAATTGCACCATTGGCAAACACTACACCAATGCCGTCACCGTTATCTGCCGGCGTTTTCAATGCGTAATCGTAATAGCTAATGGCGCGATAATTTTTATCAGCCTTACTCCAGCCAAACTCTTTGGTCAGGGCTTTTTCGATTTCGGCACTTGACGCCAGCGCATCCACCAGTTTGTTATCCAGCGCATATTTCGCGGTATCGCCGCCAGTTTTGGTTAAACCATCAAGCAAACCTTGCGCCCCAGGGAATACCTGCTGGGCAGGGATCTGGCGGTTAGCGGCAACGGTATTAAGATAGTTTTGCCACAGCTCACCAATCCAGCGGCTGTCAGCTTCGCGGGCTGCCGGTGACATATCATCACGAATAAACGGTTCAACGGCAGATTTATACGTGCCTACGCGAAACACATGAGTGGAAACTTTTAACTTATCCAACAACGATTTGTAGTACAGACCGTTGGTGGCAAGGCCATGCAGATCGACCACACCCTGCGGGGAAAGCCAGATTTTATTGGCGAAACTGGCAAGATAATACTGCCCCTGACTGTAGTTCTCGCCAATGGCATAAACCGGTTTACCGCTGTCACGAAACTCTTTCAGAGCTTTGCCGATGTACTGCATGGAAGGCTGATCGCCGCCCGCGAAGTTTTTCAGATCCATCACGATACCGGTGATATTGCGGTCGTCCTTCGCCTGGCGAATGGTGTTGACGATATCAAACAGCGAGTTTTCCTGCAGACGATCGGAACTGGCACCAAGCAACTGACGACTTAACTTACTAAACCGCTGCGAACTGTCGGGCTTATCGACGATCACACCAGAAATATCAAGCAGCAGCGCGCCACGGCTGGCGGTTTCTTTCGAATCACCACCGCTGACTTGCATCCAGATCCCCACGCCAACCAGCACGAGAAAAATAAAGAACAGGTTAAGTACCATTTCACGGACGAAATTCAGCAGACGCCACGTCCATTTAAAAAATCCGGCAATAAATCGCCAAAGGGTTCGCATGTATTCTCCCAGACTAAAAGTTACACCTGTTACAGGTGCAAGTGATGTGGTTATCGTAATGACCCAACCGGCACTTGTCAGCAGGAATCATGGACTGTGCTGTAACAAAATCCACTCTCGTGTTAATTTTGTGAATAAACATCATTACAGGAGTTAATCAAATGGATGCACTCGAACTATTGATCAACCGCCGTAGCGCCTCCCGTCTGGCTGAGCCAGCGCCAACGGGTGAGCAACTGCAAAATATCCTGCGCGCGGGTATGCGTGCGCCAGACCATAAATCCATGCAACCGTGGCATTTCTTTGTGATTGAAGGGGAAGGGCGTGAGCGTTTCAGTGCCGTTCTGGAGCAGGGGGCGATTGCTGCCGGTAACGATGAAAAAGCAATCGACAAAGCGCGTAATGCGCCGTTCCGGGCGCCGCTCATCATAACGGTGGTGGCGAAATGCGAAGAAAATCATAAAGTCCCGCGCTGGGAGCAGGAAATGTCGGCGGGTTGCGCGGTTATGGCAATGCAAATGGCGGCGGTTGCCCAGGGCTTTGGCGGCATCTGGCGCAGTGGCGCATTAACTGAAAGCCCGGTGGTGCGTGACGCATTCGGCTGTCGCGAGCAGGATAAAATTGTCGGATTTCTCTATCTCGGTACGCCACAACTGAAAGCGTCAACATCGATAAACATTCCGGACCCGACACCGTTTGTGACTTATTTTTGATAAAAACGGCAAAACTGTGTGGATTGTGAGCAAAGGCGCAGTAATTCAGACACTCTCACTTATCACTTCACGGAATGAGGGTTACCATACCCGGATTGCATTGACAGGAGATGTCCATGAGCGAGAACTCGATTCGTTTGACCCAATACAGCCACGGAGCCGGTTGCGGCTGTAAAATTTCCCCAAAAGTGCTGGAAACCATCCTGCACAGCGAACAGGCGAAGTTTGTTGATCCGAATTTGCTTGTGGGTAACGAAACCCGCGACGATGCGGCGGTATACGATCTGGGCAATGGCACCAGCGTTATCAGCACCACCGACTTCTTTATGCCGATCGTTGATAATCCTTTCGATTTTGGCCGCATTGCCGCGACTAACGCCATCAGCGATATCTTCGCGATGGGCGGAAAACCGATTATGGCAATTGCGATCCTCGGCTGGCCGATTAACAAACTGTCCCCGGAAATTGCCCGCGAAGTCACCGAAGGTGGTCGCTACGCATGTCGTCAGGCGGGTATTGCGCTGGCTGGCGGTCACTCCATCGACGCGCCGGAACCGATTTTCGGTCTGGCGGTCACGGGGATCGTTCCAACTGAGCGGGTGAAGAAAAACAGTACCGCACAAGCCGGATGTAAACTGTTCCTGACGAAACCGTTGGGGATTGGCGTTCTTACCACTGCGGAGAAAAAATCACTGCTGAAACCGGAACATCAGGGGCTGGCGACGGAAGTGATGTGCCGGATGAACATCGCAGGCGCGTCCTTTGCCAACATCGAAGGCGTAAAAGCGATGACTGACGTGACTGGTTTTGGTCTGCTGGGGCATTTGAGTGAAATGTGTCAGGGCGCAGGCGTACAGGCACGTGTCGACTATGACGCGATCCCGAAACTGCCGGGCGTGGAAGAGTACATTAAGCTGGGTGCAGTACCTGGCGGCACCGAACGCAACTTTGCCAGCTATGGTCATCTGATGGGTGAAATGCCGCGTGAAGTGCGCGATCTGCTGTGCGATCCGCAAACCTCCGGCGGTCTGCTGCTGGCGGTGATGCCAGAGGCTGAAAACGAAGTAAAAGCTACCGCTGCCGAATTTGGTATCGAACTGACGGCGATTGGCGAACTGGTGCCTGCGCGCGCTGGTCGTGCCATGGTTGAGATCCGTTAATTCAATGCGGTTATTTATTGCCGAAAAACCGAGTCTGGCGCGCGCTATTGCTGATGTCCTGCCCAAACCGCACCGTAAAGGCGATGGCTTTATCGAGTGCGGTAACGGTCAGGTGGTGACCTGGTGTATTGGTCACCTGCTTGAGCAGGCGCAGCCAGACGCCTACGACAGTCGCTATGCGCGCTGGAACCTGGCCGATCTCCCCATTGTCCCGGAAAAGTGGCAATTACAGCCACGACCCTCCGTGACCAAACAACTTAACGTCATCAAACGCTTTCTGCATGAAGCCAGCGAAATTATTCATGCCGGAGACCCGGATCGCGAAGGGCAATTGCTGGTGGATGAAGTGCTGGACTACCTGCAACTGGCACCGGAAAAGCGCCAGCAGGTGCAGCGTTGCTTGATAAACGACCTGAACCCGCAGGCGGTTGAACGGGCGATCGATCGTCTTCGTTCCAATAGCGAGTTTGTACCGCTATGCGTTTCTGCGCTGGCGCGAGCGCGTGCCGACTGGCTGTATGGCATCAATATGACCCGCGCGTACACCATTCTCGGTCGCAATGCGGGTTATCAGGGCGTACTTTCCGTTGGACGCGTGCAGACGCCAGTGCTCGGGCTGGTGGTGCGCCGCGACGAAGAAATTGAAAACTTCGTGGCGAAAGATTTCTTTGAGGTCAAAGCGCATATTGTGACGCCTGCCGATGAGCGATTTACCGCTATCTGGCAACCGAGCGAAGCGTGTGAGCCGTACCAGGACGAAGAAGGGCGCTTGCTGCATCGTCCACTGGCGGAGCATGTGGTTAACCGCATCAGCGGTCAACCGGCGATTGTCACCAGTTATAACGATAAACGGGAATCAGAATCCGCGCCGTTGCCGTTTTCACTTTCGGCGTTGCAGATTGAAGCAGCAAAACGCTTTGGTCTGAGTGCGCAGAACGTACTTGATATCTGCCAGAAGCTGTACGAAACGCACAAACTGATCACTTATCCGCGTTCCGATTGTCGTTATTTGCCGGAAGAACATTTTGCCGGATGTCAGGCGGTAATGAATGCCATCAGCGTTCATGCGCCGGGCTTGTTACCGCAGCCGGTGGTTGATCCAGATTTACGCAATCGCTGCTGGGATGACAAAAAGGTCGATGCGCACCACGCCATCATCCCGACCGCGCGGAGTTCTGCCATCAACCTGACGGAGAACGAAGCGAAGGTCTATAACCTGATTGCCCGTCAGTATTTGATGCAGTTCTGTCCGGATGCGGTGTTCCGCAAATGTGTTATCGAACTGGACATTGCCAAAGGCAAATTTGTCGCTAAAGCCCGTTTTCTTGCTGAAGCAGGCTGGCGCACGCTGTTAGGCAGCAAAGAGCGTGATGAAGAAAACGATGGTACACCGCTGCCGGTGGTAGCGAAAGGCGATGAGTTATTGTGTGAAAAAGGTGAAGTGGTAGAGCGGCAAACTCAGCCACCACGTCATTTCACCGATGCAACGCTGCTTTCAGCGATGACCGGGATCGCGCGCTTTGTGCAGGACAAAGATCTGAAAAAAATCCTTCGTGCGACCGATGGACTGGGGACGGAAGCAACTCGTGCCGGGATTATTGAACTGCTGTTCAAGCGTGGTTTCCTGACCAAAAAAGGGCGCTATATCCACTCCACCGACGCCGGTAAAGCGTTATTCCATTCGCTGCCAGAGATGGCAACGCGACCGGACATGACGGCACACTGGGAATCGGTGCTGACGCAAATCAGCGAAAAGCAGTGTCGCTACCAGGACTTTATGCAGCCGCTGGTGGGGACGCTTTACCAATTGATTGATCAGGCAAAACGTACGCCGGTGCGGCAGTTTCGCGGCATAGTGGCACCGGGTAGTGGAGAAGAGAAGAAAAAGGCTTCACCACGCAAGCGAGCGGTGAAAAAAAGCCCGCCATCAGAAGACGCGGGCAGTGGAGCGATAACATAAAGGTCTGATGCAGTAGATTTTTGTAGGCCGGATGAGGCGTCCACGCCGCATCCGGCGCAAACGCCTGATGACTTAAATTACGCCCTGCGCCAGCATCGCATCGGCAACCTTCACAAAGCCTGCAATATTCGCGCCCTGCACGTAGTTGGTTTGCTCACCTTCACCACCATGTTCAACACAGGCATGGTGGATATCCAGCATAATATGGTGCAAACGCGCATCAACTTTCTCGGCTTTCCAGCCCAGACGTGCAGCGTTTTGCGCCATTTCCAGCCCCGATGTCGCGACGCCGCCAGCATTAGCCGCTTTGCCCGGTGCAAACAGTACGCCTGCCTGCTGGAACAGTTCAGTCGCTTCGATGGTAGTTGGCATATTTGCCCCTTCCGCCACCGCTTTAACACCATTAGCGATAAGCTGGTGCGCGGCATCTACATCCAGTTCGTTCTGGGTCGCGCATGGCAGGGCGATATCCACCGGCACAGACCACGGCTGTTGGCCTTCGAGATAGACCAGGCCAAATTCTTTGGCGTAATCTGCCACGCGACCATCGCGGCTGGCTTTGATTTCGATAAGACGCGCCAGTTTCTCTTTCGTGAATCCGCTTTCATCAACCACGGTGCCGCTGGAATCTGATGCGGTAACCACGCGAGCGCCAAATTCCATCGCTTTTTCGATAGCGTACTGGGCGACGTTGCCGGAGCCAGAAACGGAAACGCGCATTCCTTCAAAACCCATACCGTGGCGTTTCAGCATCGCTTCAGTGAAATAAACCAGACCGTAACCGGTCGCTTCCGGGCGAATCAGACTGCCGCCAAAAGATAGCCCCTTGCCGGTGAAGACGCAGGCGGTATTGTTGGAGAGCTTTTTCATCATCCCCGCCATAAAGCCGACTTCACGACCACCAACGCCGATATCGCCCGCCGGAACGTCGGTATCTGCACCCAGATGACGGTACAGTTCGGTCATCAGCGCCTGGCAAAAACGCATCACTTCGCCTTCACTTTTCCCTTTTGGATCAAAATCACTGCCGCCTTTACCACCGCCCATCGGCAGGGTAGTCAGGGCATTTTTAAAGGTTTGTTCGAAGCCGAGGAATTTAAGAATGGAGAGATTTACGGACGGATGGAAACGCATACCGCCTTTATACGGGCCAATGGCGGAGCTGAACTGGACACGCCAGGCACGGTTAACTTGTACCTGATTGCGATCATCAACCCACACCACGCGAAACTGGATCACGCGCTCCGGTTCAACCAGGCGCTCCAGTAACGACATCTGGCGATATTTTGGATTTTGTTCAAGAAAAGGCCAGAGAGTGGTCATTACTTCACGAACGGCTTGCGCGAACTCGGTTTGATTCGGGTCGCGCTTTTGGACATGGTTGAGGAATGACTCCAGAGAATATGTCTGATCCATAGATATAAAACCCTTATATATTAATACGATTGTGCTTATGTTGTTTATGTCATGTGCTTTTGCAGTTTTTGACTATACCATCAAGAATGTGACGGTAAGCAAGAAAAAAATGACACCGGAAAGCAAATTAATAATGTGTGGTAGTTATAAAAGTCACCTAATGTCAGGTGCGTTTTATCAGACCTGAAAAAACGGGCGCATTTTCAAGAGTGGAGCGTAGGCGGATAAGGCGTTCACGCCGCATCCGGCTACCAGATGCTAAAGTTTTTCCGCCTGGTAACCGTTATCAGTACCAGAGGCAACGAAAAATAAGGAGTTTCCTGTGAGTCGAACATTACTCGCCGTAGCGTTGGTATTTCCATTATTTGCGCTGGCTAACCCGCAATACCGTCCGGATGTGGAAGTGAATGTGCCGTCGGAGGTGTTTAGTTCTGGCGGGAAATCGGCGCAGCCCTGTAACCAGTGCTGCGTTTATCAGGATAAAAATTATTCGGAGGGCGCAGTGATTAAAGCGGAGGGGATACTGCTGCAATGCCAGCGGGATGACAAAACCATTAGCACCAATCCGCTGGTCTGGCGGCGCGTAAAGCCATAAACGCATGTAGTAGTGGAATATCAGCAGGAGCCAGCGGATATTGCAATGCTTCCTCTGGCAGACACCAGACCAGCGCCTGATGTTCGTGTGCCTGTAACGTCCCGTGGAAGTCCGGTACGTGCCAGGCATGAAGATGGATAATCCGGCCAGACACTTCCCGCTGATGGCTGGCAACATATTCACCAACCGTTGCGTCAATGCCCAGTTCTTCGCGCAATTCCCGTACCAGCGCCTGTGGCTGACTTTCATCCGCCTCGACTTTGCCACCGGCAAACTCCCATAACCCCGCCTGATCGCTATGGGCGGGGCGTTGTGCGAGTAAAATTTTGCCATCCCTTTCGATAATGGCGGCAACAACTTCAATCATTTTCATAAATTACCCACGGTCGAATACAGGAAAAATGTCATAATATCCGCAGTGTTGCCCGATCAGAAGGGCTTTATATGTAAGGAGTACCTGTGTTAGACCGCCATCTTCATCCGCGAATTAAACCGTTGTTGCATCAGTGTGTGCGGGTTCTTGATAGACCCGGTATAACGCCAGATGGTTTAACGTTAGTGGGGTTTGCCATCGGCGTGCTGGCCTTGCCGTTTCTGGCACTGGGATGGTATCTGGCGGCGCTGATTGCCATTTTGCTCAACAGGTTGCTTGATGGACTGGACGGCGCGCTGGCGAGGCGCAGAGGGTTAACTGACGCAGGCGGTTTTCTTGATATTTCTCTCGATTTTCTCTTTTACGCGCTGGTGCCGTTCGGGTTTATTCTCGCCGCACCGGAACAAAATGCGCTGGCGGGCGGTTGGCTGCTGTTTGCGTTTATTGGCACGGGCAGCAGTTTTCTCGCATTTGCTGCGCTGGCGGCGAAACATCAGATTGATAACCCCGGTTATGCGCACAAATCGTTTTACTATCTGGGCGGGTTGACTGAAGGCAGCGAGACGATTTTGCTGTTTGTTTTAAGTTGTCTCTTTCCGGCGTATTTCCCGTGGTTGGCGTGGGTATTTGGCGCGCTGTGCTGGATGACAACATTTACGCGAGTGTGGAGTGGGTATCTGACGCTGAAGTCGCTTCAGCGTCAGTAATTGCCGTGTTATTTGCTACTGTCCGGGGCGCGTTCACCGGTTGCTACCGGATTTTTCGGATCGCTGCTCCATTCATACCAGCCGCCATCGTAAACGGAGACATTCTTCCAGCCCATCGCGCGCGCATACATAAAGGTTTCTGAGGCGCGCCAGCCGGTGCCGCAATAGAACGAGACTTGTTGATCTGGCCGGATATTCCATTCTTTCCACATTGCCGCGACGTCATCCGCAGTACGCATGGTGCCGTCCGGATTATGGAAATCTTCCATATGCGTTGAGTCGCTGCCTGCATGACCCCAACGAGCACCTGGGATATCTCCTTTTGGCTTGATGTAGTCATAGCCGCTGGTGGTGCCAATAAATTCAGCCCATGAACGAACGCTTACCAGTGAAGCATCCTGACGATGCAGCAGTCCACGTGCCTGCTCCATATCGAGCATCAGTTGCGGTTGCGCCGGGATCTTCACGCCGAAGTCAGGTTCCGGCTTCACTTTCGGTGGCGTACCGCGCTCAACGGGCAGCCCCGCATCGGACCAGGTTTGCCAGCCGCCGTCCAGAAGGCGTACATCTTTCACGCCTGCGTACAGCATAATCTGCGCCACACGTGCTGCTGCGTAAACGTCTCGCCCGTACAGAATGACCGTGGTGTCATGGCGAATGCCGTGTTTTGCCAGCATCGCTTTCAGTTGCTCATCGGAGACTTTGTTCCACAGCGGTTCGCTTTCAACTTCGTTGGTATCGATGTAGTCAGCGCCGGGAATATGGCTGATAAGGTAAAACTTTGGTGCGCCCCAGGCTGCTTCAATGACTTTCCAGTCACCGGTAGGTTTTGCCGTAACCTCTTTACCTTGTTGCAGGTCATGCAGCCATTGCGGGTAAACCAGTTGCTCAAAGTGCGGCAATTTTTGCAGGCGGGAAGGTTCGCTTAGCGCGTCACTCAGGATGGAGATATGCGTAAAGCCTGCTTTTTGCAGTCGCGTTTTGACGGCTTCGACGTCTTTAGTATTACCGTATAACGCCACTGGCGTATCGGTTTTCAGGTTATGCTGCTTGATCCACTCGTTGAGCTGTTCGGCGCTCATTTTGTCGAGCCAGCTAGCAGAAAGGTTTAAGGCGGCAGGTTCATGACCGGAAGGGCCATTTAAAGTTTGTGGCCAGCCGTTATAAAACGCGCTGGGGCGAGTATCTATCGCTTTGCCATTTTGTTGTTGAAGCTGGTCAAGAGTAAGAGGCTTCGCCAGTTCAGCGGCCCACGAAGAAGCGCAAGCCAGCCCTAAAGCCATTGCCAGCGCGGTCATTTGAGAAACACGTTTCATCGAAAATCCCGACATTGTAGTTTTGAGTGCGCCATTCTGAACTGACGCATTGAGAAAAACTTTGCGTTATCGCAGTTTGTTGTAATTTTCTGACCACTGCGCCATATCCAGAACAGAACTATCAGGAGGAACATCCTGGAGATCGTGAGTTACCTGAACGACGGGGATCGCCAGGGCGCGAACTTCGCTGAACACCCACTGGCGAAAATTATCACGCAGAGCCACATCAAGACGGCTGAACGGTTCATCGAGTAATAATGCTTTGGGTTGGGCGAGAAGGGCGCGTAGCAGGGCCACGCGCGCCCGCTGACCACCAGACAGAGTTGCCGGGTCCTGATGGAAAGTATCACCAAGTCCCGCACGCTCAAGCGCATCATTCACGGCATTGCGCCTTGCAACACCTTTTAGTGTCGCCGGTAGCGCCAGCAGCAAATTTTGCCCGACGCTGAACTGGTCAAATAGCAGCGCATCCTGGAAAAGGATACCAATCTGGCGCTGTGCAGTCGGCAGGCTATCGAGGCGTTGCTCATTGAGCCAAAGCTCACCTGTACAAGAAAACTGCCCGGACAGCGCGCCAATCATCCAGGAAAACAGCGTAGATTTCCCACAGCCAGACGGTCCCATTAACGTGACAATGTCACCTTTAGCGACCGTAAAGTTGACGTCCTTTAGCAAGCAGGTTTCTGGCAAACGTAGCGAAACATCTTTCACGCAGAGCATTAGCGGAGTCCTTGTCTGACATAACCTAACCATTTTGCAAGCAGGGCGGTCAGGGCAAAAATAATAAGCGGCAACAGCAGTTGCCATAAAGCCTGGGCGGCGAGAATACCGTTGCTGCCGCCGCTGCTTAACGCCACCGCTTCGGTCGTCAGCGTCGGGAAACGTCCCGCACCGAGCCACTGCGTCGGCATATATTGCGCAATACTCACTGAAAATCCGACAGCGAATGCAATTAGCGCAGGGCGTAGCATAAGAGGACATTTCACGTAAAAGAAGATTTTGGCACGCGACCAGCCTAGCGTCTGCGCAATTAAAATTAACCGTGAGTCAATACGCCGCCAGGCAGGTTGCAGGATAAACAGCATCCACGGCATTACCCACAGCAGATGCCCCCAGACCACCGCAATCCAGCTACCATCCAGATTCAACCATAATGCCAGCGTGTACTGGCCTGCCACTAATGGCAGTGCCGGTAATAAAATGGGCATCCATAGCCATAACTGGCGATGCGTTACCCCCCATTCCAGCCACAGCAGTAACAGGATCAAAGAGATGAATGTCGCGACCAGAGCCATAGTCAGGCTATTGATGAGCGCCTCGTGATTGATCGTCGACTGATCCGCGAGGATCGCCAGCAGAACCACACAGAGCACACCGGTTAATGGTAAAAACCTCGCCAGCGTATAGCCGGGCAGTAAAGGCGCAGCCGGCTTGCGAACGCCATCTTCACGGGGAATGGTGTGCCGCCAGGCGCTCCATAACAGATAGCCCAGCAAAACACAGGCGACGAGTAACGCCATCAGTAGCAGGCTGGCAAGTGCGCCTTTCATTTGTTGATCGGTGTCGCCCTGGGTTAACCACTGCCAGCTTATTACCGCCAGCGTCGGTGGATTACCTGGCCCGAGGATAATTGCCACATCCACGACCGACAGCGTCCATGCGACAATCGCCAGCATCGCCATTGCCAGAGCAGGAGCGACGGAGGGCAACAGCAGCCAGTTCAGGCATTGCCAGCGGCTGTAGCCCAGTGAATCCATCACTATAACCTGCTGTAGCAGCCGTTTTTCACTTAGCGCGGCTGACAAGATCCATAGCAGAAATGCGCTTTCTTTCACCGCCAGAGTGAAACCCAGCCCAATACTCAATTTGTCCATTGGTGGAGTGAAATACGGGAAATAGTCGTAAAGCAGGCCGCCGTCAGCAAAGAGCAGAAGGGCGCTGGTGGCAAAAGCCACGTGGGGAATGGCGAGCAGCCACGGCAGACGGGCGCACATACGCAGCCATTTTGCGCCAGGCCACAGCGCCACAATCACCAGCAGGGCAATCAACAGCGCCCCGACCGCCGCGATAGTCGTCGAAACCAGCGTCGCCAGTAATGCCTGCGGTAACTGCGGGTCGGCAAATAACGCCTGCCAGTGCGTCAGCGACAAGGCTGGCGCTATCAGCGTGAAAGCAGCCGGGATCAGCGGTGCATAAATCACCGCCACCATCGCCCACAGCAGAAAGATTAATGCGTACCGTAACGGCGTAGCCATTCTTGTTCCAGCGCATTTACCCAACCCGCGTGCGGTTCAGCCAGTACCGGTGGCAGCTCCTGCGGCATTCTTGATTGCAATGTTTCACGCTGCGTGTCAGGCAGTTTTTGTGGATCGAGAACCGAAGGATCGCCCCAGACAGCAGGATCTGCTTTACGCAGTTGCGCATCGGGTGAGAGCAGGAAGTTGGCGACAACTTTCGCCGCAGCACTGGCATTCGCGTTGGCAGGAATGGTGACGAAATGCACGTTGCCAATCATCCCCTCGCTAAAGCCGAAGCTGTAACTGCTTGCTGGCAAATCGTCGCTGGCTATTTTTTGTTTGGCATGAGCGGGGTTAAAGGTTAGCGACAGGCGCAATGTACCGGCTTTTAGCAGTGCATCCATCCGCGCGGGCGAAGGCGGGAAATCCTTTCCTTCGCGCCACAAATACGGATGCAGCGCATCAAGATATTGCCACAAGGGAGCAGTGACACGGGCGAAAGTCGCATCGTCCGGCGCTTCTTTTAATGCGGCGGGATCGGGCGTCAGCATAATCAGCAACTGTTCCAGAAACGCCGTGCCTGTGAAGTCTGGTGGGCGCGGATAAGTAACCGTGCCGGGATTGGCTTTGGCAAACTCCAGCAATGCTTGCGGCGTTTGTGGTGGCTGTGGCGTAACATCGCGGCGGGCGATAAACGTCAGTTGTGCGCCACCCCACGGAGATTCTGCACCTTCGACAGGTACAGAAAAATCTTCCCGTACCGGCAGTTGCGTATCGACGTAATGCCAGTTGGGTAGAGTCTCCGCCCAGCCCGTTTGTAATAAATTGGCCTCTTTTAAGGTGCGGAAGTTTTCGCCGTTCACCCAGAGCAGATCCACCGAACCGCCTGTTTTGCGCCCGGCTGCGGCTTCGGTCTGAATGCGTTTTACTGCATCTGCGGCATCCGCCAGACGGACAATCTTCAGGTTTATAGCGTAATGGGTTTTCATCTCGCCGCTAACCCAGTCGAGATAGCGGTTAATTGCGGTATCGCCGCCCCAGGCGTTAAACCAGACGGTTTGCCCTTTGGCGTCGTTTTTGATTTCCTGCCAGTCACTGGCATGTGTTGCCAAAGAAAACAGCGATAACAATCCCAGCAACCACACACAATGGCGCATCATCTCTCCTTAAGAACGTTTTTCAGGAATACGGCACAGCCCCTGAGCGGGAATGTCCATGGCAGAGTTAAAACGGGCTGACATATTTTGCAGGCCGATCAATGCTGTCAGCTCGGTGAGCGCCTGAGCGTCAAAATGGGCAGCCAGTCGGGTACGCAGGGCATCATCGACCGTTGGCGGTGTAACGCTCGCGGCTTCGGCGTATTCCAGCGCCAGCCGCTCCTCATCGCTGAACAGCGGGCTTTGCCGCCAGTCAGCCACCGCCAGCAGTTTGTCAGTGCTGCCGGTACGCTCCGCGACTTTCATACTGGTGATATCTACGCAAAATTCACACAGACACATTTGTGCAATGCGTGCGCTGACAAGCGATCGCACCACCGGATCGAGCGGTGAGCGTTTGCGCTCCAGCCAGCCGACAAACATCGACACCAGATAAAAGATAAACGGAATTCGCCCCCACCAGCGAATAGGACTTAGCACCTCGCCATAATGGCGACGATGCAGCCACGCCTGCGGACGTAAAATCAAAGGAATTTTGCTAAGCGGCGGTAACCCCATCAGGCATTCCTCTTCTGGCGTTCAAGCCATATTTTTTTCGCCATAAATATCACCACGGTCAGGGCAAACAGAATAAACAGCCCGGTGACAAACCAGAATGTGCCTCCCGTTAACATGCTGCCCGCCCAGGAATAGACGATGGTTGCGGGTAGCTGACCAAGCCCGGTGGCGATAAAAAACGAGCGAAAACGTATTGAAGTCAATCCGGCAGCATAGCTGATAGGATCGAAAGGGACAAAAGGCAATAACCGACATACCAGGATGGTGTGTTTGCCGTAGCGAGTAAAAAAGCCGTCCATGCTGTTAAGCACGGTTTTGCCGGTTAACTTTTCCACCACTTCGCGGCCCATCACTCTGGCGATAAAAAAGCACAGCGCCGCGCCCGCCATCGAACTGGTCCAAGACAGCAAGCCGCCCCAGAATGCGCCAAACAGCGACGCATTGGCAAAGGTTATCAAAAACGCAGGCAGCGGCGCGGCAATGGCCTGTAAGATCATCAAGAAGAACGAGACCACAGCCGCTTGTGTGCCGTAAGACTGAATAAAGCGTTCTATACCCTGTTGATCGACGGCGGCAAACGCCGCAACGCTGCGATTGATAAACTCATGGACGCCAGGAAGCAGCGCCCATGCCAGCAGCGAAGCGATCAACAGGATGACGATGGTGGCACGGTAGTACCAGATTTTACGCGATTGCATTTTCATCATCCTTTATCCTGGTTTTATTCGGCGATTTTAAAGGTAACCGTTGCCAGCGTGTTATCTGCCGGGAGAACCGACGCATTACCTTTGAATTGCACTTCACCGCGTTTTTCCACTGCCCCATAAGTGTATGTCGCATTGCTGACGATACCGACCGGACAGCTATCGAGACACACAAGGCAGCCAGTTTTCTTCTCTTCTGCCGCTGCTAAATTACCGCCAAAGCGCATGTCCAGTTTCTTGCCATTGCTATCGACAATCACCTCATCGAAGGAATACGCTTTTGCCGCCCCTTGCCAGTTGACCGAAATATCCAGTTTGCTGCCCGCCACATGGGTCGTTTCTTTATTATCCATCGTCATGTTTTCGCCCGGCGTGCCACCGGCCTGTTTCAGGGCTTCATAAAATGCTTTCGGGGTCGCATAACCCATAAACAGCGATTTATGTCCGTTGGAGCCATCTTTAAACACAATGCCGTGGCGGGTATCGTCTGTCAGAAAACGGCCATTAATTTGCACTAACATGGTGACCGTATGGTTATTGGCATCGACACGCAGTGGCTGGCTGGCGGAAAGCCCGTCGTATTCCACTTTTGCTCCGGTGTTCTCTTTTTGATCGCAGCCACTAAGCCCTGCGGCTGCCAGTAAACACAGTGCAGCCAGTCCTTTTTTCCATGACGCTGAATAATGTTGCAACATCGTTCTATCCTTCATTTTTGGGGTGAGTTAGTGGGCTGCGGAGCGAAGCAGACAGATCCACGTGTTTGTGTCGGGCGTAGAGTCTGGCGAGCTGGACGAGAATAAACAGCGCCAGTCCTGCCAGACAGAGTTTTAAAATAAAGCGCAGCGTAATGCCTTCACTGGCGAGATCGCTTGCCATTACGGTATAAATTACTATTCCGGGCAGAGTAGTTAATGCCGAAATAAGGGTATAAGGCCAGAAGGAGATGGCGGTTAATCCATAAGCATAATTTTGAATATTGTAAGGAAATAGCGGGATTAAGCGGGTCAAAATAAGAAAATCGATACCGTTACGCGTAATACCTTTTTCTATGGCCTGGAAAGTGTGGCTATGACCAACGTATTTCAGCAGTAAATCACGCCCCAGCCAGCGCGCCAACAGGAAGGAGCATGATGAGGCCAGCGTGGCGGCAATTAGTGAAAGAAACGTCCCTAAGAGCGGGCCAAAGACTATTCCACCGGCGATCACCAGTATGCTACCCGGCAACAGAAAGAGGGTGGCGATGATGAATAACAGAATATAGAGGCTATAACCGAAAAACCCGCTCTGGCGAATGAGTGTCTGCAAGTGGGGTAAATCGGTGAGCAGATCGAATAAACCGAAAGTGTGGATAGCGTAAATGACCAGCGCAAAAATAAGGCAGGCAAAAAGAAATTTACGCTCAGCGTTCATCGTGGAGTTTCCTATATCAAACTTGATAATAGAGAAGTGGTCAGACAACTAAAAACGCAGTGACGGTATAACAAAGGACGGCAGGCAACAAATCATTACTGACAGTTTGTTGATTTTTCTCAAGGTTAATTCTCCTGACCCAGAGCGAGTCAGGAGAACAGAGAAATTAGCGGCGGAAGGTCGCCCACACCGGGGCGTGATCTGACGGTTTTTCCATGCTGCGGATTTCATAGTCGATGCCGGTTTCTACGCAGCATTCCGCCAACGGCTGGCTGGCGAGCAGCAGGTCAATGCGCAGACCACGGTTATCATCAAAACCTTTTGAGCGGTAATCAAACCATGAGAAGCGATCTGCCGTTTCCGGGTTCGCATGGCGGAAAGTATCCACCAGACCCCAGTTAATCAGTCTCTCCATCCATTCGCGTTCTTCCGGCAGGAAAGAGCATTTACCGGTACGCAGCCAGCGTTTGCGGTTCTCTTCACCAATGCCGATATCGAGGTCGGTGGGGCTGATATTCATATCGCCCATAATCAGCACCGGATTGTCACGCTTGAGTTCGGTTTCCAGGTAGTTTTGCAGGTTCTGATAGAACTGCGCTTTCGCCGGGAATTTAATCGGATGGTCACGGCTTTCGCCCTGCGGGAAGTAACCGTTGATTACGGTGACATTACCCAGCGGCGAGGGAATTTCCGCCATAATAATTCGTCGTTGAGCCTCTTCGCCGTCGCCGGGGAAGCCGCGACGCACAGTAATCGGCGTCTCTTTGGTCAGCAGCGCCACGCCATAATGGCCTTTCTGCCCGTGGTAAAAGACGTTGTAGCCAAGCTTTGCCACTTGTTCGAGCGGAAACATATCATCATGAACTTTTGTCTCCTGCAGACCAATAACATCCGGTTGGTGCTTTTCGACGATGGCTTCAAGCTGGTGTGGTCTGGCGCGCAGACCGTTGATATTAAAAGAGACAAATTTCATAGTCGCTGCCATTTATTCAGATAAAGAGTGCGTGGATGTTAGCAGAAATTCGCCGCGCTTACTGCCTGTTGTTAAGTGATTTGATCGATGGTTGTTAATGATGCCAACGATGGCGCAAAAAATGCCCGTTTTTGGTGCGGCTGCGTCAGAATGGCGCAGTAATTTCCAGTAAATTTCGTCAACGATCACAATTCCAGAATTATATTTTACTTCTGCATAACATTTCGTTTTTTATTCTTTTTATTAATCAGTATCGCAAACGTATTCACTTTATATGCACTTCAGGTGCATATCGCTGGGTTGTAACGCCTTGATTTCCAGTTAACTGCCGCCGTTTATGCACTTTTACCACTGGCTGGCACGAACCCTGCAATCTACATTTACAGCGTAATCGTCACTTATTATTAACATATAAATAACTATTTATTTACTGTAGGGGTCGCTATGTCTCAGCCAATTACGCGTGAAAATTTTGATGAATGGATGATACCTGTTTACGCTCCGGCACCGTTTATTCCGGTACGTGGCGAAGGTTCGCGCTTGTGGGATCAGCAGGGGAAAGAGTATATCGACTTCGCGGGTGGCATTGCAGTGAACGCACTGGGTCATGCGCATCCGGAACTGCGGGAGACGCTGAACGAGCAGGCGAGTAAGTTCTGGCATACCGGTAATGGTTACACCAACGAGCCGGTATTACGGCTGGCGAAAAAGCTCATTGACGCGACGTTTGCCGATCGCGTGTTCTTTTGTAACTCCGGCGCGGAGGCTAACGAAGCGGCGCTGAAGCTGGCGCGCAAATACGCTCACGACCGCTACGGTAGCCATAAGAGCGGCATCGTGGCGTTTAAAAATGCTTTCCACGGGCGCACGCTGTTTACCGTTAGTGCGGGCGGGCAGCCAGCCTATTCACAGGATTTCGCGCCACTGCCGCCGGATATCCGCCACGCCGCGTATAACGATATTAATTCTGCCAGTGCGCTGATTGACGACTCCACCTGCGCGGTGATCGTCGAGCCAGTACAGGGCGAAGGCGGCGTGGTGCCAGCCAGCAAGGCATTTTTGCAGGGATTGCGTGAGTTATGCGATCGCCACAATGCATTGCTGATTTTCGATGAGGTACAAACCGGCGTCGGGCGCACCGGTGAACTGTATGCCTATATGCACTACGGGGTGACGCCCGATCTGCTGACCACCGCTAAAGCCCTGGGCGGCGGTTTCCCGATTGGTGCGCTGCTGGCAACCGAAGAGTGCGGCCGGGTGATGACCGTTGGCACTCACGGCACCACTTATGGTGGTAATCCGCTGGCCTCGGCGGTGGCGGGTAAAGTGCTTGATCTCATCAACACGCCAGAGATGCTTACTGGTGTCAAACGGCGTCACGACTGGTTTGTTGAGCGTCTTAATACCATTAATCATCGCTGCGGTTTGTTCAGTGAAATTCGCGGATTAGGTCTGTTGATTGGCTGTGTGCTGAATGCGGATTACGCCGGACAAGCGAAACTGATCTCTCAGGAGGCGGCGAAAGCAGGCGTGATGGTGCTGATTGCGGGTGGCAACGTGGTGCGTTTTGCACCGGCGCTCAACGTCAGCGAAGAAGAAGTGACAACCGGCCTGGATCGCTTTGCCGCTACTTGCGAACACTTTGTTAGCCGGGGTTCATCATGATGGTCATCCGTCCCGTTGAGCGTACCGATGTCGCAGCCTTAATGCAGCTTGCAGGTAAAACGGGCGGTGGCCTGACGTCGCTCCCTGCCAATGAAGCCACGCTTTCGGCGCGTATCGACAGATCCATTAAAACCTGGCAGGGCGAATTACCCGAAAGCGAGCAAGGTTATGTGTTCGTGCTGGAAGAGAGCGAGACAGGCACCGTGGCGGGTATTTGTGCCATTGAGGTGGCTGTCGGGCTGAACGATCCCTGGTACAACTATCGCGTCGGTACGCTGGTTCACGCTTCGAAAGAGTTGAATGTCTATAACGCGCTACCGACGCTGTTTCTCAGTAATGATCACACCGGAAGCAGTGAGTTATGCACGCTGTTTCTCGACCCGGAGTGGCGCAAAGAGGGCAATGGCTATTTGCTGTCGAAATCGCGCTTTATGTTTATGGCGGCTTTTCGTGACAAGTTTAACGACAAAGTGGTCGCCGAAATGCGCGGCGTGATTGACGAACACGGCTATTCGCCGTTCTGGCAAAGCCTCGGTAAACGCTTCTTTTCGATGGATTTTAGCCGCGCTGATTTTCTCTGCGGTACTGGTCAAAAGGCGTTTATCGCTGAACTGATGCCAAAACATCCGATCTATACGGACTTTTTATCCCAGGAAGCGCAGGACGTTATCGGCCAGGTGCATCCGCAAACAGCTCCCGCGCGTGCGGTGCTGGAAAAAGAAGGTTTTCGCTACCGTAACTATATCGACATCTTCGACGGTGGACCGACGCTGGAGTGTGACATCGACCGCGTTCGCGCCATCCGCAAAAGTCGGCTGGTGGAAGTAGCGGAAGGGCAGCCAGCGCAGGGGGATTTCCCGGCCTGTCTGGTCGCCAATGAAAATTATCACCATTTCCGCGTGGTACTGGTGCGTGCCGATCCGGCAACCCAGCGTTTGATTTTAACCGCCGCACAACTGGACGTTCTCAAGTGCCACGCCGGGGATCGCGTTCGTCTGGTGCGCCTGTGCGCAGAGGAGAAAACAACATGACTTTATGGATCAACGGCGACTGGGTGACGGGGCAGGGCGAACTTCGCGTGAAGCGTAATCCAGTATCGGGCGACGTATTATGGCAAGGCAATGATGCCGATGCCGCTCAGGTGGAGCTGGCTTGTCGTGCTGCACGCGCCGCGTTTCCGCGTTGGGCGCGGCTCTCCTTTGGCGATCGTCAGGTAAGAGTTGAACGCTTTGCCGGACTGCTGGAAAGCAATAAAGCCGAATTAACGGCGATTATTGCCAGAGAAACGGGTAAGCCGCGCTGGGAAGCGGCAACCGAAGTGACGGCGATGATCAATAAAATCGCGATATCAATCAAGGCATATCATGTGCGCACGGGCGAGCAGCGCAGCGAAATGCCAGACGGTGCGGCGAGTTTGCGCCATCGCCCGCACGGCGTACTGGCCGTGTTTGGACCGTACAATTTCCCAGGGCATTTGCCGAACGGGCATATCGTTCCGGCGCTGCTGGCAGGCAACACAATTATCTTTAAACCCAGCGAACTGACACCGTGGAGCGGCGAGGTGGTAATGCGCTTATGGCAGCAGGCAGGCTTGCCGTCGGGGGTGTTGAATCTGGTGCAGGGTGGGCGCGAAACGGGTCAGGCGCTGAGTGCGCTGGAAGACCTCGACGGTTTGCTGTTCACCGGCAGCGCCAACACGGGCTACCAGTTGCATCGCCAGCTTTCTGGTCAGCCGGAAAAAATCCTCGCCCTTGAAATGGGCGGCAATAACCCGCTGATTATTGATGACGTGGCGGATATCGACGCCGCAGTGCATCTGACTATTCAGTCAGCATTTGTCACTGCGGGGCAACGCTGTACCTGCGCCCGCCGTTTAATGCTGAAAAGCGGGGCTCAGGGCGATGCGCTCCTTGCTCGCCTGGTTGCCGTCAGCCAGCGGTTAACGCCGGGTAACTGGGATGACGAACCACAGCCATTTATTGGCGGGCTGATTTCTGAACAGGCCGCGCAGCAGGTTGTTACTGCCTGGCAGGAACTGGAAGCGATGGGGGGCCGAACGCTGCTTGCGCCACGCTTACTGCGCGCAGGAACATCGTTACTGACGCCAGGGATCATCGAAATGACGGGCGTTGCCGGCGTGCCGGATGAAGAAGTGTTCGGGCCGCTATTGCGCGTCTGGCGTTATGACACCTTTGATGAGGCGATTAAGATGGCGAATAACACTCGCTTTGGCCTCTCTTGCGGGCTGGTGTCATCGGAGCGGGAAAAGTTCGATAGACTGTTACTGGAAGCGCGGGCGGGGATTGTCAACTGGAACAAACCGCTTACCGGTGCAGCCAGTACTGCACCCTTCGGCGGTGTTGGCGCTTCCGGCAACCACCGACCAAGTGCCTGGTACGCCGCTGATTATTGTGCCTGGCCGATGGCAAGTCTTGAATCATCTTCATTAACGCTGCCCACTACGCTTAATCCCGGGCTTGATTTTTCCGATGAGGTAGCGCCATGAACGCCCGGGAAGTGAATTTCGACGGGCTGGTGGGGCTGACGCATCATTACGCTGGCCTGTCGTTTGGTAATGAAGCCTCTACCAGTCACCGTTTTCAGGTGTCTAACCCGCGACTGGCGGCGAAACAGGGCTTACTGAAAATGAAAACCCTTGCTGATGCGGGATTCCCCCAGGCGGTGATCCCTCCGCACGAGCGACCGTTTATCCCGGTTTTGCGTCAACTGGGATTTAGCGGCAGCGATGAACACGTTCTGGAAAAGGTTGCCCGTCAGGCTCCGCACTGGCTTTCCAGCGTCAGTTCCGCTTCGCCAATGTGGGTAGCGAATGCGGCAACGATCGCGCCATCTGCCGATACGCTGGATGGCAAAGTGCATCTCACCGTTGCCAACCTGAACAATAAATTTCACCGTTCGCTGGAAGCGCCCGTCACCGAGTCGCTGTTAAAAGCGATTTTTAACGATGAAGAGAAGTTCACTGTTCATTCTGCTCTGCCGCAGGTGGCGATGCTGGGGGATGAGGGGGCGGCAAACCACAATCGGCTCGGTGGTAACTATGGTGATCCGGGTATACAGGTTTTCGTCTATGGCCGAGAAGAGGGCAATGGCACGCGACCTTCCCGTTATCCGGCGCGGCAAACCCGCGAAGCCAGTGAGGCGGTCGCCAGGTTGAATCAGGTGAATCCACAGCAGGTGGTTTTCGCCCAGCAAAACCCGGACGTTATCGACCAGGGCGTTTTTCATAATGATGTGATTGCGGTGAGCAACCGCCAGGTGCTGTTTTGCCATCAGCAGGCGTTCGCCCGCCAGGCGCAATTACTGGCAAACCTGCGCGCGCGGGTGAACGGTTTTATGGCGATAGAAGTTCCGGCGGCACAGGTTTCCGTAGCGGATGCTGTCTCGACTTATCTGTTTAACAGCCAGTTACTGAGCCGTGATGATGGTTCGATGGTGTTGGTGCTGCCACAGGAGTGTCGGGAACATGCTGGAGTATGGCGTTATCTCAATGAATTGCTTGCTGCCGATAACCCGATAAGCGAGCTGAAAGTTTTTGATTTACGCGAAAGCATGGCAAACGGCGGAGGCCCGGCGTGCCTACGGTTACGTGTGGTGCTGACGGCAGAAGAATATCAGACGGTAAACCCGGCTGTGATGATGAACGATACCTTGTTTAATACGCTCAATGACTGGGTGGATCGCTACTATCGCGATCGTCTTACTGCCGCCGATCTTTCCGACCCGCAATTGCTGCGTGAAGGAAGGGAAGCCCTGGATTCGCTGACCCGTTTACTGAATCTCGGTTCGGTTTATCCGTTTCAGCGTGAGGGAGGGAGCAATGGATAATTTTCTTGCCCTGACCTTAACGGGCAAAAAACCAGCCATGAGTGAGAGGGAAAGCAACGGTATTCGCTGGCGCTGGCTGGGTGATGGTGTGCTGGAACTGACGCCGTTAACGCCACCGCAAGGTGCGCTGGTGATTTCTGCGGGAATACACGGTAATGAAACCGCGCCGGTAGAAATGCTTGATGCTTTGCTTGGCGCGATTCTCCACGGCGAGATCCCTCTACGCTGGCGGTTACTGGCGATCCTTGGAAATCCCCCGGCGCTGAAGCAAGGAACACGTTATTGCCATAGTGATATGAATCGCATGTTTGGCGGACGCTGGCAGCGATTTGCCGAAAGCGGCGAAACGTGCCGTGCGCGCGAGCTGGAACAGTGTCTGGAAGATTTTTATGAACAGGGTAAAGAGTCTGTCCGCTGGCATCTTGATCTGCATACCGCGATTCGTGGTTCGTATCACCCACGGTTTGGTGTTTTACCGCAACGTAATATTCCCTGGGACGAAAACTTTCTGACATGGCTGGGTGCGGCAGGGCTGGAGGCATTGGTGTTTCACCAGGCGCCGGGGGGCACGTTTACCCATTTTAGTGCCGAACATTTCGGTGCACTGGCGTGTACGCTGGAACTTGGTAAAGCATTGCCATTTGGCAAAAACGATCTTCGCCAGTTTTCACCCACCGCCAGCGCGATTGCTGCGCTGTTATCTGGCGTGAGTGTCGGTACTGAGAGAAAGTCGCCGCTACGCTATCGGGTCGTTTCGCAAATTACCCGCCACTCATCATCCTTCGAACTGCATATGGCAAGCGAGACGCTGAACTTCACTCCGTTTAAGAAAGGAACGTTGTTGGCGCAGGATGGTGAGGAACACTTTACTGTGACTCATGATGTTGAGTATGTGTTATTCCCTAATCCATTGGTGGCGACGGGATTACGTGCGGGATTAATGCTGGAAAAAATAACCTAATACTTGCCCGCAGAAATCATTCTGCGGGTATTTACTGGCTTTTTAATGAAATAATGCGGATTAATCCTGGTTATTTGCTTTATTTATCACCAGTCATCAGGTATAGTTCTTCATAATTTCTGCAAAATCAGTGTGTTGTAATATTTCATCATCACTCTCCATCAAATTTTCTTTTTTTCTCCATAATTGGCGCAAAAGTGTTTTTTACACTTTCATTGTTTTACCGTTGCTCTGATTAATTGACGCTAAAGTCAGTAAAGTTAATCTCGTCAACACGGCACGCTACTTAAGAAAGCCGTAATAAATAACTGAAAGGAAGGATATAGAATATGCGTAAATTAACTGCACTGTTTGTTGCCTCTACCCTGGCTTTTGGCGCGGCTAACCTGGCCCATGCCGCCGATACCACTACTGCAGCACCGGCTGACGCGAAGCCGATGATGCACCATAAAGGTAAATTCGGTCCGCATCACGACATGATGTTTAAAGATCTGAACCTGACCGACGCGCAGAAACAGCAGATTCGCGAAATCATGAAAGGTCAGCGTGACCAGATGAAACGCCCGCCGCTGGAAGAACGCCGCGCAATGCATGACATTATTGCCAGCGATACCTTCGACAAAGCGAAAGCTGAAGCGCAGATCGCAAAAATGGAAGAACAGCGCAAAGCTAACATGCTGGCGCACCTGGAAACCCAGAACAAGATTTACAACATCCTGACGCCGGAGCAGAAAAAGCAATTTAATGCTAATTTTGAGAAGCGTCTGACAGAACGCCCTGCGGCAAAAGGTAAAATGCCTGCAACTGCTGAATAATCTTTCAGCCTGACAACTTAAGACCGCCGGTCTTGTCCACTACCTTGCAGCAATGCGGTGGACAGGATCGGCGGTTTTCTTTTCTGTTCTTCAACTTTTGCAAAAAAAGTCTAATCACCACTAAGGTAAATCACCCGAGTTGCCGATAACAATCCACGGTTGCCTGAACGATAACAATGAAAAGAGCATGCCGGGAGCGAGTATGGAATACTTTGATATGCGTAAAATGTCGGTGAACCTGTGGCGAAACGCTGCCGGTGAAACTCGTGAAATCTGTAGCTTTCCTCCGGCAAAACGTGATTTTTACTGGCGTGCCAGCATTGCTTCCATTGCGGCAAATGGTGAGTTTTCTTTGTTTCCGGGAATGGAAAGGAGCGTGACGCTGCTGGAAGGCGGTGAGATGCTCCTTGAAAGTACTAACCGTTTTAGCCATACCTTAAAACCGCTACAGCCTTTTGCTTTCGCTGCGGATCAGGTGGTAAAAGCGAAACTGACTGAAGGTCAGATGTCGATGGATTTCAACATTATGACGCGCCTTGATGCCTGTAAGGCGAAAGTCAGAATTGCCGATCGCACGTTCACCACTTTTGGCTCACGCGGTGGGGTGGTGTTTGTAATTAGTGGCGCGTGGCAACTGGGCGACAAGCTGTTGACTACCGACCAGGGCGCGTGCTGGTTCGATGGCAGGCACACCCTGCGGCTTTTGCAACCGCAAGGCAAACTGCTGTTCAGTGAAATTAACTGGCTGGCAGGCTATTCACCGGATCAAGTTCAGTAATTTCATAGTTACCGGAAAGCAGAGGTTTACAGAGGATTTTATAACCGTCGTGATCAAACCCAGCGGGTGTGCGAATTAACGTTGCTGCCTCTTCCGGCGAATTAACGGCACCCAGCCACAGCCAGTTATGAATAATATGATATTGCGTCATTTCCGGATGCTGTTCTTTCAGCGCCACCGCACCTCGCCATGGCCAACAAACAACCCGCAAACGCTCCAGAGACTGACGCAAACGTAGCGCATGAGCGTCATGGCTCTCTTTACCGCAGCACGCCCCGGCGCAACGTTTTAGCGCCGAACGAAAACAAGCGCGCCCGCGACTTAACGGTTCCAGCCCGAGCAAGCCATAACAAAGTTTTTGTTCATCGGCGATGGTCTGTAATGCTTGTAAAGCCGCACGACGGTTGGCAAACAGGCCGAATAAGTTTGCTGCGGCAGAAAAATCCACGTCTTTGGCATACACCACATCGACACGCTTTTCATTCAGTTGCAGGGCACAGAGCTGGCGATTACGGCGCAAGCGTTTATTAAACAGTGGCTGTTGTTCTTTAATTAATCGCGCTTCAAGGAGTAGCGCACCGATTTCGCCTGCGGTGCAGATCCAGCTAATTCGCCGGGATTGCCGCAGCATGGCGGCTTCATCCGGAGTGCGTAAATGAGAAAGCACCCGGCTGCGGATATTAACGCTTTTGCCGATATAGAGCGGCATGGTGTCACTTTCGCCATGAAACAGATACACCCCTGGTCGGGTGGGTAAGTCATTAAGGAATGAACGTAAATGTTCGGGATATTCGTAGATTGCCGCCGCTTCAAATTCTGGCCGCAGGGAAGTTAAACGCCGTACCACTGTTGACTCCAGGTGCTGGTTATCTATCCAGTGTAACAGGCGGGAAACGATTAAAAAAGAGGCGGGTCGATGACAAAAGTAACGCCGCCTGCAATGAATTGAATTTGCGAAGTTTTGTAGGTCGAATAAGGCGTTCACGCCGCATCCGGCATGAACAAAGTATGTTTTTGCGTACAAGCCATTATGTGCAAATTATTACTTTTTCCAGAAATCATCGAAAACGGTAATTGGCGGACGGCGTTTATGTTCGGTTTTCAGATACCAGTTTTCTATTGTTCTGGCGACCTGTTCGGGCACGGCTTTCCCTTCCAGATAGTCATCAATGTTGTCATAAGTGACGCCAAGCGCCACTTCATCCGGCAGAGAAGGGCGGTCATCTTCCAGATCGGCGGTGGGTGCTTTCTTATAGAGATGTTCCGGGCAACCTAATGCCGCCAGTAACTGTTTACCCTGACGCTTGTTCAGACGGTATAGCGGGTTAATGTCAGTACCACCGTCACCGTATTTAGTAAAGAATCCGGTAATGGCTTCTGCCGCATGATCGGTGCCAACCACGACACCGTTGGTCATGCCTGCAATGCTGTATTGCGCTTTCATCCGCTCACGCGCTTTTTCATTGCCGCGAACGAAATCGCTTAATTCAATACCTGCTTCGCGCAGCGCCTGTTCGCTGGCCAATACCGCGCCCTTGATATTCACGGTTAATACGCGATCCGGTTGAATAAAGGCAATGGCGTCCTGACAATCCTGTTCATCAGCCTGAACACCGTAGGGCAGGCGCACGGCAATGAATTGCAGTGCCTCGTTGCCCGTTTCCTGACGAAGCTCGTTAATTGCCATTTGACACAGTTTCCCGGCAAGAGTGGAGTCCTGACCACCACTAATACCAAGTACGAGTGATTTAATGAACGGATAGGTTTGCAGATAGCTTTTCAGAAAATCGATGCTGCGGCGAATTTCTTCTTCGGCATTAATCTGCGGTTTTGCGCCCAGCGCCTTTATTATTTGTTGTTGCAATGTCATTGAACCCCTCCAGACAGAAAAATAAAACTTCCTTAAAGCTAACCCGTTGCTACTGAAACGACAAGTGACAGCAGGTTGAATGGCGGTTAAAACGTCATACAGGAATCCTCTGAAAGCGGAGCCGTTTCGTTCACAGGCTTGAAAAAGCCCTCGATGTGTTCCAGGCTTATCTAACACGCTGATAAACAAGAGGACGGAATATGAACAAGAATATGGCAGGAATTCTGGGTGCAGCGGCGGTATTAACCATGCTGGCAGGTTGTACGGCGTATGATCGTACCAAAGACCAGTTTGTACAGCCTGTGGTGAAAGACGTCAAAAAAGGCATGAGCCGGGCGCAGGTTGCACAAATTGCGGGTAAACCTTCGTCTGAAGTGAGCATGATCCATGCTCGTGGTACTTGCCAGACCTATATCCTGGGTCAACGTGATGGTAAAGCAGAAACCTATTTTGTCGCCTTAGATGATACCGGACATGTTATCAACTCTGGCTATCAGACCTGTGCCGAATACGACACCGATCCACAAGCAGCGAAGTAATTTCTTCGCCTGAAAGCTTGAGTTACACCGGAAACCGGCCATTGCGCCGGTTTTTTTTTGCCCCGTGTTCTTATTTATTGTCGCGAATTATTTAACCGAAATGTGAAGGAGGTCATAACAACAGGTCAAGGAGAGACAATTTGTATGGTCAAAGAAATACTATCGTTCAGGTCAATACCGTATACTCTTTTCAGCCACCAAAAAAAGTCATGTTGGTTTCGCAAGTTACCCAGAGCATGGAAGCAGGTGAAGGCTTGCGGAGTGTCTGGCTGACAGATAATCGTTGATGAGGGCAGTTTTATGGAAAAGAAACACATTTATCTGTTTTGTTCTGCGGGCATGTCTACCTCTTTACTGGTATCAAAAATGCGCGCACAGGCAGAAAAATATGAAGTTCCGGTCATTATTGAAGCATTTCCGGAAACACTGGCGGGTGAAAAAGGTCAGAATGCCGATGTCGTGTTATTAGGGCCGCAGATTGCTTATATGTTGCCCGAAATCCAGCGTTTGTTACCCAACAAACCCGTTGAAGTCATTGATTCACTGTTATATGGCAAAGTCGATGGTTTAGGCGTGCTTAAGGCTGCAGTTGCAGCAATTAAAAAAGCCGCAGCAAATTAATTTTTAAATTTTTCCGTCAAAGAGTTATTTCATAAATCTATACCGCAATACTTTAATTGCGGTTTTTAAGGGTATTTTTCTATGAGTAATGTTATTGCATCGCTTGAAAAGGTACTCCTCCCTTTTGCAGTCAAAATAGGAAAACAGCCACACGTTAATGCAATCAAAAACGGTTTTATTCGCTTAATGCCGTTAACCCTTGCGGGGGCCATGTTTGTATTAATCAATAACGTTTTTCTGAGCTTTGGGGAGGGGTCGTTTTTTTACTCCTTAGGTATTCGCCTCGACGCTTCAACCATTGAAACACTTAATGGCCTGAAAGGTATTGGCGGAAACGTATACAACGGAACATTAGGGATTATGTCTTTAATGGCGCCGTTTTTTATCGGTATGGCGCTGGCAGAAGAGCGTAAAGTCGATGCGCTCGCGGCAGGGTTGTTATCCGTTGCGGCATTTATGACCGTCACGCCTTATAGTGTCGGTGAAGCTTACGCGGTCGGCGCTAATTGGTTAGGTGGCGCGAATATCATCTCCGGGATTATTATCGGCCTGGTGGTGGCAGAAATGTTTACCTTTATTGTCCACCGCAACTGGGTGATTAAATTACCCGACAGTGTACCGACATCGGTCTCACGTTCTTTCTCAGCATTAATTCCCGGCTTTATTATTCTTTCTGTGATGGGGATTATTGCCTGGGCGCTGAATACCTGGGGCACTAACTTCCATCAGATTATTATGGATACCATCTCGACGCCGCTGGCATCGTTGGGTAGCGTGGTCGGCTGGGCGTATGTGATCTTTGTTCCGCTGCTGTGGTTCTTCGGTATTCACGGCGCACTGGCGCTGACCGCGCTGGACAACGGCATTATGACGCCGTGGGCGCTGGAAAACATCGCCACCTATCAACAATATGGCTCCGTCGAAGCGGCGCTGGCAGCCGGTAAGACCTTCCATATCTGGGCCAAGCCGATGCTGGATTCCTTTATTTTCCTTGGTGGCAGTGGTGCGACTTTAGGCCTGATCCTGGCTATCTTTATCGCTTCTCGCCGTGCTGATTATCGTCAGGTGGCAAAGCTGGCGCTGCCGTCGGGCATCTTCCAGATTAACGAACCGATTCTGTTTGGCTTGCCGATTATCATGAACCCGGTGATGTTTATTCCGTTTGTTCTGGTGCAACCGATTCTGGCGGCAATTACCCTAGCGGCGTACTACATGGGCATCATCCCACCGGTGACAAACATTGCACCGTGGACCATGCCAACTGGTCTGGGAGCCTTCTTTAATACTAACGGTAGCGTCGCCGCATTGCTGGTCGCACTCTTCAACCTTGGCATCGCAACGCTGATATATCTGCCATTTGTCGTGGTGGCAAACAAAGCGCAGAACGTGATTGATAAAGAAGAGAGCGAAGAAGATATTGCTAACGCCCTGAAATTTTAATCGATGCCGGTACGGGCAATCGTGCCGGTAAGAATAGAGAGGAACGATGTATGATGGATCTCGATAATATTCCTGATACGCAAACGGAAGCTGAGGAACTGGAAGAAGTGGTGATGGGGCTTATCATCAACTCCGGACAAGCGCGCAGCCTGGCGTATGCGGCGCTGAAGCAGGCGAAGCAGGGTGATTTTGCAGCGGCAAAAGCCATGATGGATCAGTCGCGGATGGCCTTGAATGAAGCGCATCTGGTACAGACGAAACTGATTGAAGGCGACGCGGGTGAAGGCAAGATGAAAGTGAGTCTGGTGCTGGTTCACGCCCAGGACCATTTAATGACTTCCATGCTTGCACGTGAACTGATTACCGAATTAATTGAGCTTCATGAAAAACTGAAGGCATAAGGAGTCGATGATGCAGCCAGTGATTAATGCGCCGGAAATTGCCACTGCCCGTGAACAGCAGTTGTTTAATGGCAAAAATTTCCATGTGTTTATCTACAATAAAACGGAAAGTATTACTGGATTGCATCAGCATGACTATTATGAATTTACCCTGGTTTTAACTGGTCGTTATTTCCAGGAGATTAACGGTAAGCGCGTGTTGCTGGAACGGGGCGATTTTGTTTTTATTCCGTTAGGATCACACCATCAAAGTTTTTATGAGTTTGGTGCCACGCGCATATTGAACGTTGGGATCAGTAAACGTTTTTTTGAACAGCATTATTTGCCGTTGTTGCCTTATTGCTTTGTTGCTTCACAGGTTTACCGAACTAATAATACTTTTCTTACCTATGTGGAAACTGTGATTTCTTCATTGAATTTCAGCGAAACCGGTCTGGAAGAATTTGTTGAGATAGTCACTTTTTATGTCATTAACCGTTTACGTCATTACCGCGAAGAACAGGTGATTGATGATGTGCCACAGTGGTTAAAAAGTACGGTTGAAAAGATGCATGATAAAGCGCAGTTCAGTGAAAATGCGCTGGAAAATATGGTGATGTTATCGGCTAAATCGCAGGAGTATTTGACGCGTGCGACTCAGCGATATTATGGCAAAACGCCGATGCAGATTATTAATGAAATCCGCATTAACTTTGCCAAAAAACAACTGGAAATGACCAACTATTCTGTGACTGATATTGCATTTGAAGCCGGTTATAGTAGCCCAAGCCTGTTTATTAAAACGTTTAAGAAACTAACATCTTTTACACCAAATAGTTATCGTAAGAAATTGACTGAATTTAATCAGTAGCTATTGTCACTGATCATTAAATTTACATGCGTGCCTTATTTATCCTGGGGAGACCGGGATATTCCTGACGTAGAGGCAGGTATGAAGAATATCAGTATTTCCTGATGAAGGGAGAAATTATGAGCCAGAAATTAAAAGTCGTCACTATTGGTGGCGGGAGTAGTTATACCCCGGAACTGCTGGAAGGGTTTATTAAGCGTTATCACGAATTGCCAGTGACTGAATTATGGCTGGTGGATGTCGAAGGTGGTAAGGCAAAACTGGATATTATCTTTGATCTCTGCCAGCGAATGATCGATAACGCTGGTGTACCGATTAAACTTTATAAAACGCTTGATCGTCGTGAGGCGCTGAAAGGGGCTGATTTTGTCACTACCCAACTGCGCGTAGGTCAATTACCAGCACGCGAACTGGATGAACGTATTCCGTTAAGTCATGGTTATCTTGGCCAGGAAACTAATGGTGCGGGTGGCCTGTTTAAAGGTCTGCGCACCATTCCTGTGATTTTTGACATCGTAAAAGATGTCGAAGAACTTTGTCCGAATGCGTGGGTGATCAACTTCACTAACCCGGCGGGAATGGTCACTGAAGCCGTTTATCGTCATACCGGATTTAAACGCTTTATCGGCGTGTGTAATATTCCGATCGGCATGAAGATGTTTATTCGCGATGTTCTGATGCTGAAAGACAGCGATGATTTATCTATCGATCTGTTCGGCCTCAACCATATGGTGTTCATTAAGGATGTGCTGGTAAATGGCAAATCACGCTTTGCCGAATTGCTTGATGGTGTGGCATCCGGGCAGTTAAAAGCATCTGGCGTTAAAAATATTTTCGATCTGCCATTTAGCGAAGGCTTAATTCGTTCTCTGAATCTGTTGCCGTGTTCGTATTTGCTTTATTACTTCAAGCAAAAAGAGATGCTGGCTATTGAAATGGGCGAATACTATAAAGGCGGCGCACGAGCGCAGGTAGTACAGAAAGTCGAGAAACAACTTTTTGAGCTCTATAAAAACCCGGAGTTGAAAGTTAAGCCGAAAGAACTGGAACAGCGCGGTGGAGCTTATTACTCTGATGCAGCGTGCGAAGTCATTAACGCTATCTACAACGACAAGCAAACGGAACATTACGTTAATATCCCGCATCATGGGCATATTGATAATATTCCGGCAGACTGGGCGGTAGAAATGACCTGCACGCTGGGGCGCGATGGCGCGACGCCACATCCGCGCATTACGCATTTCGATGACAAAGTGATGGGGCTGATTCACACCATCAAAGGCTTCGAGATTGCGGCCAGCAACGCAGCACTTAGCGGGGAATTTAACGATGTGTTACTGGCGCTAAACCTTAGCCCGTTGGTGCATTCCGATCGCGATGCTGAGTTGCTGGCGCGTGAGATGATTCTGGCGCATGAGAAATGGCTGCCAAATTTTGCCGACTGCATAGCAGAACTCAAAAAAGCACATTAACCGGGGCTGATTATGGAACGCTTACTGATTGTTAATGCCGATGATTTTGGCTTAAGCAAAGGTCAGAACTACGGCATTATCGAGGCCTGTCGAAACGGTATTGTCACGTCAACGACGGCGCTGGTGAATGGTGAAGCTATCAACCATGCGGTGCAGTTGAGTCGTGATGAACCGAGCCTGGCAGTTGGGATGCATTTTGTTCTCACCATGGGCAAGCCGCTGACTGCAATGCCGGGTTTAACCCGCGAAGGCGTGCTGGGGAAGTGGATCTGGCAACTGGCGGAAGAAGATGCTTTACCGCTAAAGGAAATTGCTCAGGAACTTGCCTGTCAGTATCTGCGTTTCATTGAGCTATTTGGGCGCAAACCTACACATCTTGATAGCCATCATCATGTGCATATGTTCCCGCAGATTTTCCCGATTGTGGCAAAGTTTGCGGCTGAAGAGGGGATTGCGTTGCGCATCGACCGTCAGCCGTTATTTAGCGATGGTGATTTACCCGCTAAATTGCGCAGTTCGCAGGGCTTCAGTAGCGCGTTCTATGGTGAAGAGATTAGCGAGTCACTGTTTCTGCAAGTGCTGGATGATTCCAGCCATCGCGGTGAACGTTCGTTGGAAGTGATGTGCCATCCGGCGTTTGTCGATAATACAATTCGCCAGAGTGCTTATTGCTTTCCACGGTTAACGGAGCTGGAAGTGTTGACATTAGCATCGTTGAAGTATGCCATTGCCGAGCGAGGTTATCGGTTGGGTAGTTATCTTGATGTGTAAGATAGTTTGTAAAGTCACTCCCCTGGGGGAGTGACTTTATTCATATTTACGCCGGAATTTTATCAATCTTAGGAATACGTGACCATACGCGGTGCGCTGCCATTAGCGTTAATAGTTCATCCATAAAACTACCGTCGGCGCTGTCGGCTTCCACGATCCCTTCTTCACCCTGGTCATCAACCTTGATTGTCGCCTTAAACTTGCGAGCGTCTCCTGCCAGCGCAATCGGTTTAAGGTGTTTGTAGGCTTCCATCAGGTAATAGTTTGCATCGCCGTTGTCGGCAATATCGGCGATATTGCCGCAAGGGACAATCACCGCATCGACCGTCAGCGATGGTGCCCCGGCAAAGGTAGCGGCTATTGGCAGCACCGTACCGTCATCGGCAGTCACTTCCCCCATCCGCGAATAAAGCAGTTTGGCATGAACGCCTTTAGCTTTCAGCGCCTTGAGGATTGACAGAAGGTCTGCCGATCTCACTTCATCATTAAGCAAAATCGCTACCACACGACCTTTCACATCACCATCAGGAATGGCATACAGACTCAACGCAGGATCTTTTATCAGCCCGTTTACGTCAGGTGGCGGCGTAATATTCAGCTGATCGTCAGTCAGTTCGATACCGAGATTTTTTGCTACCGCCTGCGCCAGAGTCAGATCAATATGCGCCAACTGGTCAACGACGCGTTCACGAATATAAGGTCGTACAACTTTGCTTAACTCAAAGCTGAAACCATCGACAATATGGCGTTGCTCGAACGGTGTCTGACTTAACCAGAACAGGCGCGGATGCGAATAGTATTCGCCAAATGATGGGCTGCGCTCCCGCACTTTATTGCCTTCCACGCGCTCCTGGTATGATTCAAATCCACCGCGTTTTGGCCCCGGCGGCGTTTCGCGCGGCCAGTTATCGTTGATCGAGTTCGGTTCGTAATTCGCCGGGTTAGTGTCGATTCCCATCCGATGCATACCGTCACGCTGGAAATTGTGGTACGGGCAGGTAGGGCGATTAATCGGAATTTCATGAAAATTCGGCCCGCCAAGACGGCTGATTTGTGTATCGGTATAGGAGAACAAACGCCCCTGCAACAGCGGATCGTTGGTGAAATCCAGACCGGGGACAATATGACCAGGATGGAAAGCTGCCTGTTCGTTTTCGGCAAAGAAGTTATCCGGGTTACGGTTAAGCACCATTTTGCCGACGCGCTGAACGGGGACTAACTCTTCCGGGATGAGTTTCGTTGGGTCAAGCAGGTCGAAGTCGAATTTGAATTCATCTTCTTCGGGGATCAACTGGAAGCCCAGTTCATACTCCGGGAAGTCGCCTGCTTCAATGGCTTCCCACAGTTCGCGGCGGTGGAAGTCTGGATCACGTCCGGTAAGTTTCTGCGCTTCATCCCAAACCAGCGAGGCTTTACCTGCCAGTGGTTTCCAGTGGAAACGCACAAAGGTTGCTTTACCTTCGGCGTTAATCAGGCGGAAGGTGTGAATGCCGAAGCCTTCCATGGTGCGGTAACTGCGTGGTATTCCGCGATCTGACATCGCCCACATCACGTTGTGGAGCGTTTCTGGTTGCAGGGAAACATAATCCCAGAAGGTGTCGTGGGCGCTTTGCCCTTGCGGAATTGCCCAGTGCGGTTCTGGTTTTACCGCATGAACAAAGTCCGGAAATTTGTGTGCATCCTGAATAAAGAAGACAGGCGTGTTGTTACCCACAAGATCAAAAATGCCTTCTTCGGTATAGAACTTGGTGGCGAAACCACGGATATCACGCACCGTATCTGCCGAACCTGCGCCACCCTGAACGGTAGAGAAACGCACGAACACCGGGGTAATTTTGTTCGGATCTGACAGGAAGTCGGCTTTGGTGATATCGCTTAAGTTTTTATATGGCTGGAAATAACCGTGAGCGGCTGACCCACGCGCGTGAACGATACGTTCCGGGATACGTTCATGGTCGAAGTGGGTGATTTTCTCGCGCAGAATAAAATCTTCCAGCAGCGTTGGACCACGGCTACCGGCTCGCAGTGAGTTTTGATCGTCGGCGATGCGCACGCCCTGATTAGTGGTCAGCGCATAATTTTCACTGCCTTTGCGTACGTCTTCCAGAGAGTTTAGTTTTTCGTTACGCGTATCAGGAGCTTTCAGACTCCCAGGGGCGGTAGGTTGTGCGCCTGGCGGGGTCGGTTCAGCCGCTGGACGATGAGATCCGTCTTCAGGTGCCAGTGAGTCCATTCCCGGTTTCGCTTCGCTGGAGTCGTGTAGTGGTGACTGGTGCTGATGTGGGTTCTTTTCGTTATGTTGCGACATTGAACTCGTCTCCTTAATTCATTACTGAAAGGGCCGCTGTTTTGGTCAAAAAACCCTCTAACTATAGACCATCAGGGTGATCTCGCTCTGGAAGCGGTGCCAGAGAAGGTATTCGGGAATATACGCAAAGCAGGACGGACGGGGGGTAAATCAGCTAAACTACAATTTTTCTGATTTTTAATATGCGTTTAGTGAAGCCAGTAATGAAGAAACCGCTACGTCAGCAAAACCGCCCGATTATTAGCTATGTTCCTCGCACGGAACCTGCGCCGCCAGAACATGCGATTAAGATGGATTCGTTTCGCGATGTCTGGATGCTGCGTGGCAAATATGTTGCGTTTGTGCTGGTTGGGGAATCATTCTTGCGCTCACCTGTGTTTAATGTGCCGGAGTCGGCTCAGCGTTGGGCTAATCAGGTGCGCCAGGAAAATGAGATCGAAGAATAAATAAACGCCTGTCGAAGGACAGGCGTTTTGCGTTATAAACCAGGATTAACGGTGTGCCAGTTCGGCGTCGTCTTCGCTGTCCAGAATGGACTTATCGGTTTGCTTAAGCCACTGGCTGGTCAGCGTACCTGCGGTCATTGAGCCGCTCACGTTCAATGCAGTTCGACCCATATCGATAAGCGGTTCAACGGAGATTAACAAAGCCACCAGCGTTACCGGCAAGCCCATTGCTGGCAGAACAATCAACGCGGCGAATGTCGCACCACCACCAACACCTGCAACACCGGCAGAACTGACGGTAACAATACCGACCAAAGTTGCAATCCACATCGGATCCAGCGGGTTAATACCCACCGTTGGCGCTACCATTACGGCCAGCATTGCCGGATACAACCCGGCACAGCCGTTTTGACCAATGGTCGCCCCGAAAGAGGCGGCAAAACTGGCGATAGATTCAGGAACACCCAGACGACGCGTTTGTGCTTCAACGTTCAGTGGAATAGACGCAGCACTGGAACGGCTGGTGAAAGCAAATGTCAGCACCGGCCACACTTTGCGGAAGTATTTCAGCGGGCTGACGCCATTAATACCCAGCAGAATGCCATGCACCGCAAACATAATGATAAGACCCAGGTAGGACGCGACAACGAAGCTACCCAGCTTAATGATGTCTTGCAGGTTGGAACCGGCAACCACTTTGGTCATCAGCGCAAGCACGCCGTAAGGGGTGAGTTGCATGACCAGGCGAACCAGTTTCATCACCCAGCTTTGCAGTGTGTCGATAGCTGTTAAGACGCGTTCACCTTTCGGCGCATCATCTTTCAGCAGTTTCAGCGCAGCTACACCCAGGAATGCCGCAAAAATTACCACGCTGATAATTGATGTCGGATTCGCACCGGTCAGATCGGCAAACGGATTTTTCGGGATAAAAGACAGAATGAGTTGCGGAACACTTAAATCTGCGACTTTACCGACATAGTTGCTTTCAATAGCGTTCAGGCGAGCAGTCTCAGCGCCACCCTGAACCAGACCTTCAGCAGTCAGACCAAACAGGTTAGTCACCAGCACACCAACCAGCGCCGCAATCAGCGTGGTAAACAGCAGCGTACCGATGGTCAGAAAACTGATTTTTCCTAACTGAGATGCGTTATGCAGGCGAGCAACCGCGCTCAGAATAGAGGCGAATACTAACGGCATAACGATCATTTGCAGTAGCTGGACATAGCCGTTACCGACAATGTTAAACCACTGTACAGAATCTTTAAGTACCTGGCTGTCAGAACCATAAATGGTATGCAGAGCAAGGCCAAAGACCACGCCCATCACCAGACCCACCAGCACTTTTTTTGCCAGACTCCACTGTTTGTGGCGGGCCTGAGCCAGCACAAACAGTAGAACAACGAACACTACGATGTTCGCAATTAATGGAAAGTTCATCCCCGTTCTCCTGATCTTATTATTTCTATCACTGTGTAACAGTCATAGTGTTGGCGCAAGATTAACAGAACTGTGAGCTGGCTCTTATATTCAAATGGAATTGCTTATTCCAGAAAGGTGATTTTTGCCTTTTTAGTATTCAACCTGGTGCTTAATAAGGCGATGAAACTGGATCTGCAAGGTATTGATCATTTGCGATGACCAACGAACCGCGCTGTTTTCAGGCAGGGAATGGGGCATCCACACCGACCAGACAAATAATGCCATGCAGAGAAAACGTTCCAGCTGATTGCCCTTTTGTGGCACCAGAATTGGCAGGCGAAAGCGCCAGCGACACGGCCAGAGCAGGGGAACACCAGCCGGTGTCAGCATATCGGCAAGAATATGACTCAAATAACCCAGCACCATACCTTGCAGTGCATCAGCCGGAATAAACCAGCTTTCCGGCACCTTGAGATAAAAGGTTGCCAGCAGGGCAAATACAGCCAGCAAACTGTGGGTAAATCCACGGTGTCCAAATGCGCGGGCAATGGGTTTTGATATCCACCTTAATCGCTGCCCAAGAAACGATTTTGGGTGGTCGATGTCCGGTAACAGACACGTTAAGATCGCGGAAGGGACAATATGCCACCAGTCACCCTGTGCCAGCACGGGCGTCAGCTCGGCATTTTTGGCAAATACCGCACAAGCAATAGAAAAGAGAAGGTGACCTTCCGCCGTCATGATAAAACTCACTAAACTGTCGATACGTACAGTATAGGATTTTTATACAGTGCGCGGAAGTGGTGACGGTGTAACTCTTTATCACAAAATGATGATAAATCCGCCAGTTGAATAAGAATTCAGATAAAAAGCCAGGGGCAGTTATGGCACTGCCCGATTTTATTAGCCGAGGAGGTCGGTCGCGGTCAATTCGGTGAGAGAGGAAAGTTTTACGTTCGCCAACACAAAACGGGGATCATTTTGCGCTTCGGGCGCGGGGACGACGATAGAACGCATACGTGCCGCTTTAGAGGCGATCATGCCGTTTACAGAGTCTTCCAGCGCCACGCAGGCGAGAGGATCAACGCCCAGTTTTGCTGCACAGTCGAGATACACTTGTGGATGCGGCTTGCTGTAAGGCAGCTTTTCGGCGGAGGTGAGGGCATCGAAACTATCACGTAAGTCAAACATGGTCAGTACTTTCTCCAGCATATGTAACGGTGACGCGGAGGCCAGACCTACCAATAATCCTTGTTCTTTGCATAGCGCAACGGCCTCACGCACACCAGGCAGTAATGGTCGTGTCTCTTCAACCAGTGAAATGGCACGGGCAATAACCCGTTCAACTACCTCCTGACGACTCGGCCCATTCCACGGTTGCCGGGCATACCACAGATCGACCACCATATCGATGCGTAAACCTAAGGTGTCCGGTAGCTCGTTACGACGGGAGATATCTACCCCCAGGCTTGCCATCACATCCAGTTCGGCTCGATCCCATAAAGGTTCTGAGTCGATAAGTAATCCATCCATATCGAAAATTGCAGCAAGAATCTGACGCGGGGTTGACATTACAACCTCTCCTTTAGAGCATTATGTGTAAGGTATTAAGCAGTGCTTATGATTAAGTGCCTATCATATCGCCTTTAAAGAATGGGCGAAAACAGATATCTACAGGTAAACTAATTGAAACGACGCGTCTTAATCAAGGAGAACTCATGACGTATCAACAAGCTGGACGCATTGCTGTTTTGAAAAGGATTTTGGGTTGGGTGATTTTTATACCGACACTTGTTTCCACGTTAATTTCCTTGCTGAAGTTTATGAATGTCCGGCAAGAATCCCAGGAAGGTATCAATGCTGTAATGCTCGACTTTGCGCATGTCATGATCGATATGATGCAGGCGAATACGCCTTTTCTGAATCTGTTCTGGTACAACTCACCGACGCCCAATTTTAATGGTGGCGTGAACGTTATGTTTTGGGTGGTTTTCATCCTGATATTTGTGGGGCTTGCGCTGCAAGACTCTGGTGCCCGTATGAGCCGCCAGGCGCGCTTTTTGCGCGAAGGTGTTGAGGATCAACTCATTCTGGAGAAGGCTAAAGGGGAAGAGGGGTTAACGCGTGAACAGATTGAGTCACGCATTGTTGTGCCACACCATACTATTTTCTTACAGATTTTCTCACTCTATATCCTGCCGGTAATTTGTATTGCTGCGGGGTATGTGTTCTTTTCTTTGCTTGGATTTATTTAAGCAAAAGGCCGCATGGGGCGGCCATTATCATCAATCCACATCACGCTGCTAACAATCTATCCAGTGACTGCTGGGCAATAACCAAATGCTGCCCGCCAAACAACCTTGCACGGTTAAGCAACGTGTAGAGTTGGTAAATTGGTTGACGTTCGAGGAAATCTGCCGGTAGCGGTGAAACGGACTGATAGCCGTCATAGATTTGTGGCGGCTGTTCGGTATGCAGTGGCAACATCGCCAGATCGCACTCTCTGTCGCCCCAGTAACAAGCAGGGTCGAATATATACGACCCCTCCGGGCCCAGAGCGCAGTTTCCAGACCATAAATCGCCGTGTAACAGTGATGGCTGTGGCTGATGAGAGCTCAGGCGTTGCTTAATATGCTCGACGATGGAGTCGATATTGCCGAAGGCGATCCCTTTTTCTGCTGCCAGTTCCAGTTGCCAGCCAATACGTTGTTCAGCAAAGAACGTTGACCAGCGACGTTGCCAGGTATTGGGTTGTGGAGTAGTGGAAAGTGCGTTATCGAAATCGAGGCCAAATTGCGGCTGGTCACTCCATTGATGCAGGTGCGCAATTTGCTGTCCTAAAATAAATGCGTTATGTGCATCCAACGGGCGGGGCGGGAGATAGTCCATCACCAAAAAACTGTAGTCGCGGTCAGCGCCAACAGCCCAGACTTTAGGCACGCTGACGGTTTTACTGCGCGACAGTAATTCCAGCTGGTCGGCTTCGGCGGTAAAACCGGAAAGCAGTTCCCTTTCATCACATTTGACGAAAAAGTCACGTCCTGCGTAGCGTAAATGCCATGCGGCATGGACTTCTCCGCCAGGCAGTTCATTACGCAGTTCGATTTCGCCTTCACCTAACTGCTCGCTCAAAAGACGACTGATTGCCTGCCACATGATGTCTCTCCCATGTTGTCTGCCAGATCATAAGGTTAGCGCAGGAATGCGGTGCAAAAACACGAGCTAACGCACACCACAGACTGATTATTGCCCAAAAACCATTTATTTTCTGTTGCTATGCCAGTCCTCCCAGGTGGTGATTATGATCTCTGGGTCTTTGCCTGTGGCGCTTTGGGTGAGTGCGGCAACCAGCTCTCTTATTTCATCTTCACTTTGAGTACTGATAAGCCCAAAGGTGTTCGTTCCCAGCTCATGGATATTTCCGTCATCATCCGTCATGGTCAGTAAAAAACCGTCGCGTGTCAGAAAGTTATTTAACTCATTAATTTCAGTTAATGTGTCTTCATGCAACATGACAGTAATGACATAACGGACAAGATCGCCACCAGCCATAATTCACCTCTTTGTTATCACGTGATTTTTTAGCATAGTCGGAGAAACGCGTTGTCGACAGGTTTATGGTGATTCCCCCAATGATTGGGGGAATATCTCTATAAGTGGGAAAGGTAAGCGTAAATTTTTTGCGTATCGTCATGGGAGCACAGACGAGTTCCTTGATTGAGCGTGGCGGCGCTGCCCGCAGCGACCCCAAAACGAACCATCTCTGCAAGAGAGGCATTTTCTGCCAGCTTCAGCGTCATCGCGCCGACCATGCTGTCACCTGCACCGACGGTACTCTGGCTTTTCACCGGTGGTGGCACAACCTGAATGCAGTTTTCGCTGTCCACCCCCAGCGCGCCCTGCGGGCCAAGGGAAACGACAACCCGTTTGGCCTTGCCGCTATTAACGATTTCCTGCGCGGCTTTGCGTACATCATCAGGCTGGGTGAGTTCGCGGTTAACCAGTGCGCTTAGCTCTTTCTGGTTAGGTTTAACCAGTTCAATGTTGCCAATGGCCAGGGCTGCACTTAAAGCCTCGCCAGAACTGTCGACGATGCAGCGAATCCCTTGTCTTTGCGCAGCTGAAATAAGCTGAGTTAATTTTTCCAGCTTCACACCTGGGGGCAGGCTTCCGCTTATGACCAGAATGGCTCCAGATTCAATTTCCAGAACTTGCTCTTCAAGTTGACGAAATTCATCGTCACTTAATGTCGCGCCAGGCATGACAAATCGGTACTGTTCACCTGTAGACTCCACATGTACGTGCAGATTCTGGCGGGTCCAGTCTTTTGCTTCGACAGTCGCAACCGGGACATTTTCATCAGACAGCAGTGAAACCAGATGTTCGCCAGTCGCTCCGCCAGCCGGGAAGATTGCCGTGGCGCTCCCACCAAGGTGGGCAATGGCGCGGGCGACGTTAATACCGCCGCCACCAGGCTCGAACACCGGTGCGGTACAACGCAGTTTTCCTTCGGGATAAATTTGCGGGGTAATTGTTGCGCTATCGAGAGAGGGCGCAAGTGTCAACGTATAGATACGTACCATCATTTCCTCCTATAGGCTGATTTCAGTCTGGCACTGAATCAGTGGAAAGTGAAGAAATTAACAATATGATTTATTGGATATTTATATGAAATTAATAAGATGAAGATATATAAATAAATATTTGTTTTCATAATGTGCTTATTCAAAAAATGAAATAAGAAGTCGTTGCTAAGTTTTTCACTCCTTTTTATAATTTGTCACCTTTCCAGGGACGCTACTCTTTGATCCTTAAGAAAGTTTCCGGGACCGCGATGGTCTCTTTTTTTGTTGTACGGACTTTTAATAAATGAAGCTTTTGAAGACAGTTCCTGCCATCGTTATGCTGGCGGGGGGTATGTTTGCGTCTCTGAATGCAGCTGCCGATGATTCCGTTTTTACTGTCATGGACGATCCTGCCAGCGCCAAAAAACCTTTTGAAGGTAATCTGAATGCAGGCTACCTTGCACAATCAGGTAACACGAAAAGTTCTTCACTAACGGCTGATACCACTATGACCTGGTATGGGCATTCTACTGCCTGGTCGCTGTGGGGGAATGCCAGTAATACTTCTTCTAACGATGAGCGTTCTTCGGAAAAATATGCGGCGGGCGGGCGTAGCCGTTTTAATTTAACTGACTATGACTATTTATTTGGTCAGGCAAGCTGGCTGACAGACCGCTATAACGGTTATCGCGAACGCGATGTGTTGACTGCGGGTTATGGTCGCCAGTTTTTGAATGGCCCGGTACACAGCTTCCGCTTTGAATTCGGTCCTGGCGTGCGTTACGACAAATATACCGACAATGCCAGTAAAACCCAGCCGCTGGGTTATGCTTCCGGGGCTTACGCGTGGCAGTTGACCGACAACGCGAAAATTACCCAGGGTGTTTCCGTCTTTGGCGCAGAAGATACGACACTGAACTCGGAAAGCGCGTTAAATGTGGCTATTAATGAACATTTCGGTCTGAAGGTGGCGTACAACGTTACATGGAACTCTGAACCGCCTGAATCGGCTCCAGAACATACCGATCGCCGAACAACGTTATCGCTGGGATATAAAATGTAATTACTGCCGGGCCGCGACGAGCGGTCTGGCTTTTTCGTTAGCTAATAGCGTTCTACCATTCAACCCCAAATCATTGCCGCCCAACGCAGTAACAGCATAGCGCCACAAATAGCCAGTAGCACCACCACCATCTTCCAGTGTTTTTTGTCAAAACGTTTTGTCGGCATGTGTTTTCCTGCGTATTTCGAGTGGTCAATATCCGAGTGTAACAAAATGGGCAGGCGTTGCCTGTATTGATTTATATCATTTCGATCATGATGATTGCCGCTTTGCCCGATAACAAATACCGTGTAAACTGCCAGACGGTATTATCAGAAAGTGGGTGTAGGTCTGGCATCGCTAATCAGCATGTTGTGACATATTTCGCAGAGTGAAGCGGGAATCAGCCCAAACCTTTTTGGTAAATTTCATATGAATCTTTGTATGTGATCTTGCGTATGGGTCACCACTGCAAATAAGGATATAACATGCCTGTTATTACTCTTCCTGATGGCAGCCAACGCCATTACGACCACGCTGTCAGTCCCATGGATGTTGCGCTGGACATTGGTCCAGGTCTGGCGAAAGCCTGTATCGCAGGGCGCGTAAATGGTGAGCTGGTTGATGCTTGCGATCTGATTGAAAACGACGCACAACTGTCGATCATTACCGCAAAAGACGAAGAAGGTCTGGAGATCATTCGTCACTCCTGCGCGCACCTGTTAGGGCACGCGATTAAACAACTTTGGCCGCATACCAAAATGGCAATCGGCCCGGTTATTGACAACGGTTTCTATTACGACGTTGATCTTGACCGCACGTTAACCCAGGAAGATGTCGAAGCACTCGAGAAGCGGATGCATGAGCTTGCTGAGAAAAACTACGACGTCATTAAGAAGAAAGTCAGCTGGCACGAAGCGCGTGAAACGTTTGTTAAACGCGGCGAGAGCTATAAAGTCTCCATCCTGGACGAAAATATTGCCCATGATGACCAGCCAGGCCTCTATTTCCATGAAGAATATGTCGATATGTGCCGTGGTCCGCACGTACCGAATATGCGTTTCTGCCATCATTTCAAACTGATGAAAACGGCAGGCGCTTACTGGCGCGGCGACAGCAACAACAAAATGTTGCAGCGTATTTACGGTACTGCGTGGGCAGATAAAAAAGCCCTCAACGCTTACCTGCAGCGCCTGGAAGAAGCCGCTAAACGCGATCACCGTAAAATCGGTAAGCAGCTTGACCTGTATCATATGCAGGAAGAAGCACCGGGTATGGTATTCTGGCACAACGACGGCTGGACAATCTTCCGCGAACTGGAAGTATTCGTTCGTTCTAAACTGAAAGAGTACCAGTATCAGGAAGTAAAAGGTCCGTTCATGATGGACCGCGTCCTGTGGGAAAAAACCGGTCACTGGGACAACTACAAAGATGCGATGTTCACCACGTCTTCAGAGAACCGTGAATACTGCATTAAGCCGATGAACTGCCCGGGTCACGTACAAATTTTCAACCAGGGGCTGAAGTCGTATCGCGATCTGCCGCTGCGTATGGCCGAGTTCGGTAGCTGCCATCGTAACGAGCCGTCAGGTTCTCTGCATGGCCTGATGCGTGTACGTGGTTTTACCCAGGATGACGCGCATATCTTCTGTACTGAAGAACAAATTCGCGATGAAGTTAACGGATGTATCCGTTTAGTCTATGATATGTACAGCACTTTTGGCTTCGAAAAAATCGTGGTCAAACTTTCCACTCGTCCTGAAAAACGTATTGGCAGCGACGAAATGTGGGATCGTGCTGAGGCGGATCTGGCGGTTGCGCTGGAAGAAAACAACATCCCGTTTGAATATCAACTGGGTGAAGGCGCTTTCTACGGTCCGAAAATTGAATTTACCCTGTATGACTGCCTCGATCGTGCATGGCAGTGCGGTACAGTACAGCTGGACTTCTCCTTGCCGTCTCGTCTGAGCGCCTCCTATGTAGGCGAAGACAACGAGCGTAAGGTTCCGGTAATGATTCACCGCGCAATTCTGGGGTCAATGGAACGTTTCATTGGTATCCTGACCGAAGAGTTCGCTGGTTTCTTCCCGACCTGGCTTGCGCCAGTGCAGGTTGTTATCATGAATATTACCGATTCTCAGTCTGAATACGTTAACGAATTGACGCAAAAACTATCAAATGCGGGCATTCGTGTTAAAGCAGACTTGAGAAATGAGAAGATTGGCTTTAAAATCCGCGAGCACACTTTGCGTCGCGTCCCATATATGCTGGTCTGTGGTGATAAAGAGGTGGAATCTGGCAAAGTTGCCGTTCGCACCCGCCGTGGTAAAGACCTGGGAAGCATGGACGTAAATGAAGTGATCGAGAAGCTGCAACAAGAGATTCGCAGCCGCAGTCTTAAACAATTGGAGGAATAAGGTATTAAAGGCGGAAAACGAGTTCAAACGGCGCGCCCTAACCGTATCAATGGCGAAATTCGCGCCCAGGAAGTTCGCTTAACAGGTCTGGAAGGCGAGCAGCTTGGTATTGTGAGTCTGAGAGAAGCTCTGGAGAAAGCAGAAGAAGCCGGAGTAGACTTAGTCGAGATCAGCCCTAACGCCGAGCCGCCGGTTTGTCGTATCATGGATTACGGCAAATTCCTCTATGAAAAGAGCAAGTCTTCTAAGGAACAGAAGAAAAAGCAAAAAGTTATCCAGGTTAAGGAAATCAAATTCCGTCCTGGTACAGATGAAGGCGACTATCAGGTAAAACTCCGCAGCCTGATTCGCTTTCTGGAAGAGGGTGACAAAGCCAAAATCACACTGCGTTTCCGTGGTCGTGAGATGGCGCACCAGCAAATCGGTATGGAAGTGCTTAATCGCGTGAAAGACGATTTGCAAGAACTGGCAGTGGTCGAATCCTTCCCAACGAAGATCGAAGGCCGCCAGATGATCATGGTGCTCGCTCCTAAGAAGAAACAGTAAGGCCATCAAGTAATCATTCCTGTGGGCTTCGGCTCACAGGGTGATTCGCCTTTGTTTCTGTTTATCAACAATGCGAAGTGGAAGTTATTAAAATGCCAAAAATTAAGACCGTACGCGGTGCTGCTAAGCGCTTCAAAAAAACCGGTAAAGGTGGTTTTAAGCACAAGCACGCTAACCTGCGTCACATTCTGACCAAAAAAGCGACCAAACGTAAACGTCACCTGCGTCCGAAAGCCATGGTTTCCAAAGGCGATCTGGGTCTGGTAATCGCGTGCCTGCCGTACGCATAAGCCGTTAACGTTTTTAACTTTTTAATTAGAATATAGATACAGGAGAGCACATATGGCTCGCGTAAAACGTGGTGTTATTGCACGCGCACGTCACAAGAAAATTTTGAAACAAGCTAAAGGTTACTACGGTGCGCGTTCTCGCGTATACCGCGTTGCCTTCCAGGCTGTTATCAAAGCTGGTCAGTATGCTTACCGTGACCGTCGTCAACGTAAGCGTCAGTTCCGTCAACTGTGGATTGCGCGTATCAACGCAGCAGCACGTCAGAACGGTATTTCTTACAGCAAATTCATCAATGGCCTGAAAAAAGCCTCTGTTGAAATCGACCGTAAGATCCTGGCTGATATCGCTGTATTCGACAAAGTAGCGTTCACCGCTCTGGTTGAAAAAGCGAAAGCAGCTCTGGCATAAGCCAGTTGGAAGAGGGAGCTAGTCTCCCTCTTTTCGTTTCAACACCATCAGAACATTGACTTTTATCGTCGCAACCTTTTCAATAAAGGTCTTTTGAAGAGTACCAAAAGGTAACGCAAGCAATGAATGCTGCTATTTTCCGCTTCTTTTTTTACTTTAGCACCTGACACCAGGAGGCTAGCGCGTGAGAAGAGAAACGGAAAACAGCGCCTGAAAGCCTCCCAGTGGAGGCTTTTTTTGTATGCGCGTTTTGAAGAATAAAAAGCTTGTCTCATCAGGCGTAATTATCGCCGCCATTCTGGACACGGACAGTGCGGAGAAACCGGAGCGTACTTTTCAGTACGTGAGGCTTTCGAGCACTGCCCAGGACAAAATGGCAAGTAAAATAGCCTGATGGGATAGGCTCTAAGTCCAACGAACCAGTGTCACCACTGACACAATGAGGAAAACCATGTCACATCTCGCAGAACTGGTTGCCAGTGCGAAGGCGGCCATTAGCCAGGCGTCAGATGTTGCCGCGTTAGACAATGTGCGCGTCGAATATTTGGGTAAAAAAGGGCACTTAACCCTTCAGATGACGACCCTGCGTGAACTGCCGCCAGAAGAACGCCCGGCAGCCGGTGCGGTTATCAACGAAGCGAAAGAGCAGGTGCAGCAGGCGTTGAATGCGCGTAAAGCCGAACTGGAAAGCGCGGCGCTGAATGCGCGCCTGGCGGCGGAAACTATTGATGTCTCCCTGCCTGGTCGCCGTATTGAAAACGGCGGTCTGCATCCGGTGACTCGGACCATTGACCGTATCGAAAGTTTCTTCGGTGAGCTTGGCTTTACCGTGGCGACCGGACCGGAAATCGAAGACGATTATCATAACTTCGATGCTCTGAATATTCCTGGTCACCACCCGGCGCGCGCTGACCACGACACTTTCTGGTTTGATGCAACCCGCCTGCTGCGTACTCAGACGTCTGGCGTACAGATCCGTACCATGAAAGCTCAGCAGCCGCCGATTCGTATCATCGCGCCTGGACGTGTTTATCGTAACGACTACGACCAGACCCACACGCCGATGTTCCATCAGATGGAAGGCCTGATTGTTGATACCAACATCAGCTTTACCAACCTGAAAGGCACGTTGCACGATTTCCTGCGTAACTTCTTTGAAGAAGATTTGCAGATTCGTTTCCGTCCTTCTTATTTCCCGTTCACCGAACCGTCTGCAGAAGTTGACGTCATGGGTAAAAACGGCAAATGGCTGGAAGTGCTGGGTTGTGGGATGGTGCATCCGAACGTGCTGCGTAACGTTGGTATCGACCCGGAAGTTTACTCTGGTTTCGCCTTCGGGATGGGGATGGAGCGTCTGACCATGTTGCGTTATGGCGTCACCGACCTGCGTTCATTCTTCGAAAACGATCTGCGTTTCCTCAAACAGTTTAAATAAGGCAGGAATAGATTATGAAATTCAGTGAACTGTGGTTACGCGAATGGGTGAACCCGGCGATTGATAGCGACGCGCTGGCGAATCAAATCACCATGGCGGGTCTGGAAGTTGACGGTGTAGAACCGGTTGCCGGTAGCTTCCACGGCGTGGTTGTTGGTGAAGTGGTTGAGTGTGCCCAGCATCCGAATGCGGACAAACTGCGTGTGACCAAAGTTAATGTCGGCGGCGATCGTCTGCTTGATATCGTCTGCGGTGCGCCAAACTGCCGCCAGGGCCTGCGTGTGGCGGTAGCGACCATTGGTGCTGTACTGCCGGGCGATTTCAAAATTAAAGCGGCGAAACTGCGTGGTGAACCGTCTGAAGGGATGCTGTGTTCCTTCTCTGAGCTGGGGATTTCTGACGATCACAACGGCATTATCGAACTGCCAGCGGATGCGCCAATTGGCACCGACATCCGCGAATACCTGAAACTTGATGATAACACCATCGAAATCAGCGTTACGCCAAACCGTGCCGACTGCTTAGGCATCATTGGTGTTGCGCGTGACGTAGCTGTGCTGAATCAACTACAGCTGATTGAACCGGAAATCGTTCCGGTTGGTGCGACCATCGACGACACGCTGCCGATTGCAGTAGAAGCGCCGGAAGCCTGCCCGCGTTATCTTGGCCGCGTTGTAAAAGGTATTAACGTTAAAGCGCCAACCCCGCTGTGGATGAAAGAAAAACTGCGTCGCTGCGGTATTCGTTCCATTGATGCGGTAGTTGACGTGACCAACTATGTGCTGCTCGAACTGGGTCAACCGATGCACGCTTTCGATAAAGATCGCATTGAAGGCGGCATTGTGGTGCGGATGGCAAAAGAGGGCGAAACGCTGGTGCTGCTTGATGGCACTGAAGCGAAGCTGAATGCTGACACCCTGGTCATTGCCGATCACAACAAGGCGCTGGCGATGGGCGGCATCTTCGGTGGCGAACACTCTGGCGTAAATGAAGAAACGCAAAACGTCCTGCTGGAATGTGCTTTCTTCAGCCCGCTGTCTATCACCGGTCGTGCTCGTCGTCATGGTCTGCATACCGATGCGTCTCATCGTTACGAGCGTGGTGTTGATCCGGCACTGCAGCACAAAGCGATGGAACGTGCGACCCGTCTGCTGATTGACATCTGTGGCGGTGAAGCTGGTCCGGTAATCGATATCACTAACGAAGCAACGCTGCCGAAGCGTGCGACCATCACTTTACGTCGCAGCAAACTGGATCGTCTGATTGGCCATCATATTGCAGATGAGCAGGTGACCGACATTCTGCGCCGTCTCGGCTGTGAAGTGACCGAAGGTAAGGACGAGTGGCAGGCAGTTGCGCCGAGCTGGCGTTTCGACATGGAGATTGAAGAAGATCTGGTCGAAGAAGTGGCGCGTGTTTACGGCTACAACAACATCCCGGATGAACCGGTACAGGCAAGCCTGATTATGGGCACTCACCGTGAAGCTGACTTGTCACTCAAGCGCGTGAAAACGCTGCTCAACGACAAAGGCTATCAGGAAGTGATCACCTATAGCTTCGTTGATCCGAAAGTTCAGCAGCTGATCCATCCAGGCGTTGAAGCCTTGCTGCTGCCTAGCCCGATTTCCGTTGAAATGTCGGCAATGCGTCTTTCTCTGTGGACTGGCCTGCTGGCAACCGTGGTGTACAACCAGAACCGTCAGCAAAACCGCGTGCGCATTTTTGAAAGCGGTCTGCGTTTCGTACCAGATACTCAGGCACCGTTGGGCATTCGTCAGGATCTGATGTTAGCTGGTGTTATTTGCGGTAACCGTTACGAAGAGCACTGGAACCTGGCAAAAGAGACCGTTGATTTCTATGATTTGAAAGGCGATCTTGAATCCGTACTCGACCTGACCGGTAAACTGGCTGACGTTGAGTTCCGTGCAGAAGCGAATCCGGCACTGCATCCGGGACAATCCGCAGCGATTTATCTGAAAGGTGAACGTATTGGTTTTGTTGGGGTTGTTCATCCTGAACTGGAACGTAAACTGGATCTTAACGGTCGCACTCTGGTGTTCGAACTGGAGTGGAACAAGCTCGCAGACCGCGTGGTGCCTCAGGCGCGCGAGATTTCTCGCTTCCCGGCGAACCGTCGTGACATCGCCGTTGTGGTCGCAGAAAACGTTCCTGCTGCGGATATTTTATCCGAATGTAAGAAAGTTGGCGTAAATCAGGTAGTTGGCGTAAACTTATTTGACGTGTACCGTGGTAAGGGTGTTGCGGAGGGGTATAAGAGCCTCGCCATTAGCCTGATCCTACAAGATACCAGCCGTACACTTGAAGAAGAGGAGATTGCCGCTACCGTCGCCAAATGTGTAGAGGCATTAAAAGAGCGATTCCAGGCATCATTGAGGGATTGAACCTATGGCGCTTACAAAAGCTGAAATGTCAGAATATCTGTTTGATAAGCTTGGGCTTAGCAAGCGGGATGCCAAAGAACTGGTTGAACTGTTTTTCGAAGAGATCCGTCGCGCTCTGGAGAACGGCGAACAGGTGAAACTCTCTGGTTTTGGTAACTTCGATCTGCGTGATAAGAATCAACGCCCGGGACGTAACCCGAAAACGGGCGAAGATATTCCCATTACAGCACGGCGCGTGGTGACCTTCAGACCCGGACAGAAGTTAAAAAGCCGTGTCGAAAACGCTTCGCCCAAAGACGAGTAATCTGATCTAACTAAAAAGGCCGCTCTGCGGCCTTTTTTCTTTTCACTACTGGCGAGTCACCGTAAAATCAACGAAATGACTCTTCAGCAGAACGGATACCATGCTGACACTTGCCCGCCAACAACAGCGACAAAATGTACGCTGGTTATTTAGCCTGTCAATATTAATGCTGCTGGCGCTTCTTTTAAGCCTTTGTGCTGGTGAACAATGGATCTCGCTAACTGACTGGTTTACTCCACGAGGCGAGCTTTTTGTCTGGCAAATACGTCTTCCACGCACGCTGGCTGTATTGCTGGTTGGTGCTGCGCTGGCGTTATCCGGCGCAGTAATGCAGGCGCTATTTGAAAACCCGCTTGCAGAACCAGGGTTACTCGGCGTCTCTAATGGTGCAGGTGTAGGGCTTATCGCCGCTGTATTGCTGGGGCACGGGCAATTACCTGAGTGGGCGCTGGGGCTTTGTGCCATTGCTGGTGCACTCATTATCACTTTAATTCTGTTGCGTTTTGCCCGCCGTCATCTTTCGACCAGCCGATTATTGCTGGCGGGAGTTGCATTAGGGATTATCTGTAGCGCATTAATGACGTGGGCCATTTACTTTTCCACCTCGGTTGATTTACGTCAGTTAATGTACTGGATGATGGGCGGCTTTGGCGGCGTTGACTGGCGGCAAAGCTGGCTGATGGTGGCGTTGATCCCGGTATTGTTGTGGATTTGCTGTCAGTCCAGACCGATGAATATGTTAGCTCTTGGCGAGGTCTCGGCGCGACAGCTGGGGTTGCCTCTTTGGTTCTGGCGCAATGTGCTGGTAGCAGCGACCGGCTGGATGGTCGGCGTCAGTGTGGCGCTTGCTGGTGCTATTGGATTTATTGGTCTGGTGATCCCGCATATTCTGCGGCTGTGTGGGTTAACCGATCACCGTGTTTTACTTCCTGGCTGTGCTCTGGCAGGCGCTACGGCATTGCTACTCGCCGATATTGTCGCTCGTCTGGCACTGATTTCCGCCGAGCTGCCAATTGGTGTAGTCACCGCTACGTTGGGCGCACCGGTGTTTATCTGGCTATTGTTAAAAGCAGGACGTTAGCCGCAAAAAGACGGTCTATGATTAAAAGCTAAGATTTTTACTGACCACATCCAGGAGACACGATGCAAGATTCCATTCTGACCACTGTAGTGAAGGATATCGACGGTGAAGTGACCACGCTGGAGAAATATGCCGGTAATGTACTGTTGATTGTCAATGTCGCCTCAAAGTGTGGCTTAACGCCGCAATATGAGCAGCTGGAGAATATTCAGAAAGCCTGGGCCGATCGTGGTTTTGTCGTGCTGGGATTCCCGTGTAACCAGTTTCTGGAGCAAGAACCGGGCAGCGATGAAGAGATTAAAACTTACTGCACCACCACCTGGGGGGTGACGTTCCCGATGTTCAGTAAGATTGAGGTCAATGGCGAAGGTCGCCATCCGCTGTATCAAAAACTGATTGCCGCAGCGCCGACCGCAGTCGCGCCGGAAGAGAGCGGATTCTATGCCCGTATGGTCAGCAAAGGTCGTGCACCGCTGTACCCTGATGATATTTTATGGAATTTTGAGAAATTTTTAGTTGGCAGGGACGGATTGGTCATCCAGCGTTTTTCCCCGGATATGACGCCGGAAGATCCCATTGTGATGGAAAGCATTAAACTGGCGTTGGCAAAATAATGTCTATTGTGATGCAGTTACAGGATGTTGCGGAATCTACCCGCCTGGGGCCGCTTTCTGGCGAGGTTCGGGCAGGGGAGATCCTGCATCTGGTGGGGCCGAACGGCGCGGGTAAGAGTACCTTGCTGGCGCGAATGGCCGGAATGACCGGCGGTAAGGGAAGCATTCAGTTCGCGGGGCAACCACTGGAAGCATGGTCCGCAACAAAACTCGCGCTGCATCGCGCCTATCTTTCACAGCAACAAACACCGCCATTTGCTATGCCGGTCTGGCATTACCTGACCCTGCATCAGCATGATAAAACGCGTAGCGACCTGTTAAACGATGTCGCCGGGGCGCTGGCTCTTGATGACAAACTCGGACGCAGCACCAATCAACTTTCTGGCGGTGAATGGCAACGTGTACGTCTTGCTGCGGTAGTGCTGCAAATCACACCACAAGCCAATTCCGCAGGCCAATTACTGCTTCTTGATGAGCCGATGAACAGCCTTGACGTTGCGCAACAAAGTGCGTTAGACAAAATTCTGAGCGCGCTGTGCCAGCAAGGGCTAGCGATTGTGATGAGCAGTCACGATCTCAATCACACATTGCGTCACGCGCATCGGGCATGGCTGCTAAAAGGTGGAAAATTATTGGCCAGTGGACGCAGGGAGGACGTTCTGACACCGCCGAACCTGGCGCAGGCCTATGGGATGAATTTCCGCCGTCTGGACATTGAAGGTCACAGAATGCTGATTTCGACAGCCTGATAACAATAGCATCTTGAAAATCGGGTAATTTCGACGCTAAATTAATGCAAGAATAAAAAACAGAGGATTCGTACGGAATGCGTTTCTGCCTTATTTTAATCACAACACTGTTTCTGGTCGGGTGTAGCCACCATAAAGCGCCGCCACCAAACGCCAGACTTTCTGACTCTATTACCGTGATTGCTGGTTTGAACGATCAACTACAAAGCTGGCATGGTACACCTTATCGTTATGGTGGTATGAGTCGTCGCGGGGTTGACTGCTCAGGCTTTGTGGTCGTAACGATGCGCGATCGTTTCGATTTGCAGTTGCCGCGTGAAACAAAGCAACAGGCCTCTATCGGTACTCAAATTGATAAAGACGAGTTGCTGCCAGGCGATCTGGTTTTCTTCAAAACCGGCTCTGGGCAAAATGGTTTACATGTGGGTATTTATGATACCAACAACCAATTTATTCACGCCTCTACCAGTAAAGGGGTGATGCGCTCTTCCCTTGATAATGTCTACTGGCAGAAAAATTTCTGGCAAGCGAGACGAATCTAGTATGTCGAAAAGGACGGTGATGATACATCACCGTCCTTTTACTTCTGAATGCCGTAGTATTTTTCAGACAAAAATTCCGTAAATGGAATATTCGTTTATAATTAGAATAATCTAAAAAAGGACCCATGAAAAAGTGGTTAACAAGGAACAAATGAAAGTTATCCCTTCTGTTTTTTTTATACTTTATGGCCTCATCCTTTTTAGCCGGATTTGTAAAAATATTTCTGGAGAAGGGCGATTACCATGAAGATTTTACTAGATAATGTTTATCATTCTGATTGCTATTTCCTGCCGATAAGAGATAGCCGGCAAAATCTTGTTGGGGTTGAAATAATAACCCATTTCTCCAGTGAAGACGGTATGGTTCGCATCCCGACGACGCGGGTTATGGCGCAGCTTTCTGAGGAACAGCATTGGCAGCTATTTGCCGAGCAGTTAGAATTACTTAAATCATGCCAACATTTTTTTATTCAACACAAAATTTTTGCATGGATTAATTTAACGCCACAAGTAGCAAAATTATTATTAGGTGCTAATAATTACGCAGACCAACTATTAAAATTTCCTTTTATTGAATTGCGGATTAATGAAAATTATCCACAACTTAATGAGGGGAAAGATAATTGTAATCTCTTGCGCTTATCTCAAATTTGTCCATTGGTGTTGGGGGATTTAGGTGCGGGTAACAGCACCATGAAAGCAATATTTGATGGTCTTTTCACTCGAGTTATGTTGGATAAAGGCTTTGTTCAGCAACAAATAGCTAATACATCCTTCGCACCATTTATTCGTGCTATTCATACGCAAATTTCGCCTTGTTGCAGCTATATCATTGCGGCAGGTATCGATACCCCAGGAATGTTGGCGCGAATCACACCGTATGGTTTTCATGCCCTACAAGGATGCTTATGGCCAGCAGTTCCCGTAAGTCAGGTAACAACGCTGGTTCAGCGATAACCCTTTTGTTTGCTGGTGTTTAAGATGAGGGTAACCGTCTACACTATCAGACAGGAGGATCTATGACCCTGTCTTTTATTACCCGCTGGCGCGATGAATTGCCAGCAACCTATACAGCACTTTCCCCCACGCCTTTAAATAACGCCCGGCTGATTTGGCATAATGCAGAACTGGCTAACACGCTGGGTATTCCCTCGTCGCTGTTTGAAAGTGGCGCCGGCGTGTGGGGGGGAGAAACATTACTACCTGGCATGTCGCCACTGGCGCAGGTCTACAGCGGTCATCAGTTTGGCGTCTGGGCGGGCCAGTTGGGTGACGGGCGTGGCATTCTTCTCGGTGAGCAACAACTCGCCGATGGCACAACAATGGACTGGCATCTGAAAGGGGCGGGGCTGACGCCTTATTCGCGAATGGGCGATGGACGGGCGGTATTGCGCTCTACGATTCGTGAAAGTCTCGCCAGTGAGGCGATGCATTATCTGGGTATTCCTACGACGCGCGCTTTAAGCATTGTTACCAGCGATACGCCAGTTTATCGGGAAACGGTAGAATCAGGCGCGATGTTAATGCGCGTGGCACAAAGCCATCTGCGATTTGGTCACTTCGAACACTTTTACTATCGCCGCGAGCCGGAAAAGGTTCGCCAGTTGGCTGACTTTGCCATCCGACATTACTGGTCACATCTTGAGGATGATGAGGATAAATACCGTCTCTGGTTTACCGATGTTGTCGCACGTACCGCGTCGTTAATGGCTAACTGGCAGACAGTCGGTTTTGCTCATGGTGTTATGAACACTGACAACATGTCGATTCTTGGCCTGACCCTCGATTACGGGCCGTTCGGCTTCCTCGATGATTACGAGCCTGGCTTTATCTGTAACCACTCGGATCATCAGGGGCGTTATAGTTTTGATAATCAGCCTGCCGTCGCGTTGTGGAATTTACAGCGTCTGGCACAGACATTGTCGCCATTTATTTCTGTAGATGCGCTCAATACGGCGCTGGACAGCTATCAACAGGTTCTGTTGACGCATTACGGACAACGTATGCGGCAGAAGCTGGGCTTTATGACGGAGCAGAAAGAGGATAACGCGCTGCTGAATGAATTATTCAGTCTGATGGCGCGTGAGCGCAGCGACTATACCCGTACATTCCGCATCCTTAGCCTGGTTGAACAGCGCAGTCCGGCATCGCCACTGCGTGATGAGTTTATTGATCGTGCGGCATTTGATGACTGGTTTGCCCGTTATCGGGCGCGTTTGCAGCAAGATAACGTCACCGACAGCGAACGTCAGCAACTGATGCAAAGCGTCAATCCGGCGCTGGTGTTGCGCAACTGGCTGGCACAACGAGCCATTGAGGCGGCGGAACAGGGCGATATGACGGAATTACACCGCCTGCATGAGGCGTTGCGAAATCCTTTCAGCGACAGAGATGATGATTATGTCAGCCGCCCACCGGACTGGGGCAAACGACTGGAAGTCAGCTGTTCGAGTTAAACGCTACTTTGTCAGCAGCAGCTTGCCAGCCTGTGTTTTACGGAGCAGATATTCTTGTCCGTTATGATCAATGATCAGTTTGCCATCCGGACCTAACAGTGTCTGGCTGGTAATCCGTCGAACAGGCTGTGGGGAAGAGATCTTCTGATTTGCATCCGTTTTAGGCGTGAGTCTGCTGCTGTCCGTATAGCTCATAAAAACTAATAATAATTGGTATAACAATGATTCTTATTATCAATACAATCTTGCGCCAGGGCAAGTAATAATTCATTGATAAGACAAGATATTGAGTAGAAATGCCCATTCCCGACGGAATGGGCACGCATTCAGAAGCGGGTATCTACCGCAGAGGCGAGTTTTTCGATCAGGTGTTCAGTATCTTCCCAGCCTAAACATGGATCGGTAATTGACTGACCGTAGGTGAGTGGCTGACTGCTAACAATTTTTTGTGTACCTTCACGCAGGAAACTTTCCGCCATAATTCCGGCAATCGCCGTAGAGCCATTGCGGATTTGCTGGCAAATATCCTCACAAACTTCTAACTGACGGCGGTGCTGCTTCTGACAGTTGCCGTGGCTGAAATCCACCACCAGATGTTCTGGTAAATCAAATTCGTGCAACGTATCGCAGGCGGCGGCGATATCATCGGCATGATAATTTGGTTTTTTGCCACCACGCATAATAATGTGCCCATACGGGTTGCCACTGGTCTGGTAGATGGTCATCTGGCCGTTCTTATCTGGCGAGAGGAACATATGGCTGGCGCGCGCCGCGCGAATCGCGTCCACGGCAATACGCGTGTTGCCATCAGTACCATTTTTAAAGCCTACAGGGCATGAGAGCGCGGACGCCATTTCGCGGTGGATCTGGCTTTCGGTAGTGCGTGCGCCAATCGCGCCCCAGCTAATTAAGTCGGCAATAAACTGACCGGTCACCATATCGAGAAATTCGGTCGCGGTGGGGACGCCCAGCTCATTTACCTGTAACAGTAACTTACGCGCCAGTTCGAGGCCGTGATTTACGCGATAGCTGCCGTTTAAATCCGGGTCGGAAATTAATCCTTTCCAGCCGACAACGGTTCGTGGTTTTTCAAAATAGGTGCGCATTACGATTTCCAGCCGTGACTGGTACTGGTTGCGCAGTGCCTGCAGACGGGTGGCGTACTCCATTGCAGCGGTAAGATCGTGGATCGAGCAGGGGCCAATAATGACCAACAGTCGCTTGTCTTCACCATTCAGTATTTTTTCAATTCTACGGCGGGAATCGGTGACATGGCTGGCGACGCCAGGCGTTACGGGATACCGTAGCGCGAGTTCGGCGGGCGTTACCAGACTCTCGATACGCGCAGTACGGAGTTCGTCAGTTCTGTTCATTACAAGTCTCAGAAATTTGTTGCTTCAACGGCAGGGATGCCAAGAAGTGATGCGCATCACGATAAACCAATCCCTGCTGATTTCAAGTGCGAGGCAGGCAACACTTCGCTCAATTGACGGCATAATAACAAAAAAACGAACCTTTATACTAGTTCCCTAGTACATTCGGCGACTAAGACCCATGATATCGAGGATCTTGGTGGCAATCTCTTCTACCGAATAATTGGTACTGTTGATCCACGGGATCTGATTTTTACGGTACAACGCTTCTACTTCCGCGACTTCCATCCGGCACTGACGAAGCGAGGCATAGCGGCTGTTTTCCCGACGTTCTTCACGAATAGCCGCCAGACGCTCTGGGTCGATGGTCAGCCCGAACAGTTTATGCTGTAGCGGTTTAAGTGACGCGGGCAGCACCAGATTATCCATGTCATCAGCAATGAAGGGGTAGTTTGCCGCGCGAATACCAAACTGCATCGCCAGATACAGACTGGTGGGAGTTTTACCGCAGCGAGAAACGCCGAGCAGGATCACTTGTGCCTGATCCAGATTGCGCAACGAAATACCGTCATCGTGGGCGAGGGTGTAATCAATCGCCGCAATACGTGCATCATATTTATTCAGATTATTGGGATTCAGGCCGTGAGTACGGTGAGCAATCGGCGTTGGGTCCAGTTTCATCTCTTGTTGTAGCGGGGCAACCAGCGCCTGAACGATATCCTGGCAAAAGCCTTCACTTTGCAAAATGATGGCGCGAATTTCCGGCAACACGATGGAGTAGAAGACCAGCGGGCGCACACCTGTCTGCTGATAAATCGCGTCTATTTGGTCTTTCACCGCCCGTGCACGGCTCTCATTTTCGACAAACGGCAGCGTAATGCTGCTGATAGTAACAGGAAATTGCGACATCACTGCGTGTCCTAATACCTCCGCAGTTATTGCCGTACCATCAGAAATATAAAAAACGTGGCGATCAACAGCATTATCCATTTTGTTCTTCCTGTGATGCAGACATAATTCTATGAAAGCATAAATTAAAAATGCACAGAAGCGTAGAACGTTATGCCGGGTTTATAAAATGAACCTTCAATTTTATTTTTTATGAAAACAGCATTTCATTTTTCGGTTTCGTTTATACCGATGGTTTATGTGGGAATTATCGAAGATAACAGATTTGCGCAACGCTGGGATCAGTCTTAAAAAGTAAAAAAATATATTTGCTTGAACGATTCACCGTTTTTTTCATCCGGTTAAATATGCAAAGATAAATGCGCAGAAATGTGTTTCTCAAACCGTTCATTTATCACAAAAGGATTGTTCGATGTCCAACAATGGCTCGTCACCGCTGGTGCTTTGGTATAACCAACTCGGCATGAATGATGTAGACAGGGTTGGGGGCAAAAATGCCTCCCTGGGTGAAATGATTACTAACCTTTCCGGAATGGGCGTTTCCGTTCCGAATGGTTTCGCCACCACCGCCGATGCGTTTAACCAGTTTCTGGATCAAAGCGGCGTAAACCAGCGCATTTATGAACTGCTGGATAAAACGGATATTGACGATGTTACTCAGCTTGCGAAAGCAGGCGCGCAAATCCGCCAGTGGATTATCGACACTCCCTTCCAGCCTGAGCTGGAAAACGCCATCCGCGAAGCCTATGCACAGCTTTCCGCCGATGACGAAAACGCCTCTTTTGCGGTGCGCTCCTCCGCCACCGCAGAAGACATGCCGGACGCCTCCTTTGCCGGTCAGCAGGAAACCTTCCTCAACGTTCAGGGTTTTGACGCCGTCCTCGTGGCAGTGAAGCATGTCTTTGCTTCTCTGTTTAACGATCGCGCCATCTCTTATCGCGTTCACCAGGGTTACGATCACCGTGGCGTCGCGCTCTCCGCCGGTGTTCAGCGGATGGTGCGTTCCGACCTCGCGTCCTCTGGCGTGATGTTCTCCATTGATACCGAATCCGGTTTCGACCAGGTGGTGTTTATCACTTCCGCATGGGGTCTCGGTGAGATGGTTGTGCAGGGCGCGGTTAACCCGGATGAGTTTTACGTGCATAAACCGACGCTGGCGGCGAATCGCCCGGCTATCGTGCGCCGTACCATGGGGTCGAAAAAAATCCGCATGGTCTACGCGCCGACCCAGGAGCACGGCAAGCAGGTCAAAATTGAAGATGTGCCAAAGGAACAACGTGACATCTTCTCGCTGACCAACGAAGAAGTGCAGGAGCTGGCAAAACAGGCCGTACAAATTGAGAAACACTACGGTCGCCCGATGGATATTGAGTGGGCGAAAGACGGCCACACCGGCAAACTGTTTATTGTGCAGGCGCGTCCGGAAACCGTGCGTTCACGCGGCCAGGTCATGGAACGTTATACGCTGCATTCACAGGGCAAGATTATCGCCGAAGGCCGTGCTATCGGTCATCGCATTGGCGCGGGGCCGGTGAAAGTCATTCATGACATCAGCGAAATGAACCGCATCGAACCCGGTGACGTTCTGGTCACTGACATGACCGACCCGGACTGGGAACCGATCATGAAGAAAGCATCAGCCATCGTCACCAACCGTGGCGGTCGTACCTGTCACGCGGCGATCATCGCACGCGAACTGGGTATTCCGGCGGTGGTTGGCTGCGGCGATGCGACCGAACGGATGAAAGACGGTGAGAATGTCACTGTTTCTTGTGCTGAAGGCGATACCGGTTACGTTTATGCCGAGTTGCTGGAATTTAGCGTGAAAAGCTCCAGCGTGGAAACCATGCCGGATCTGCCGCTGAAAGTGATGATGAACGTCGGTAACCCGGATCGTGCGTTTGACTTCGCCTGCTTGCCAAATGAAGGCGTAGGTCTGGCGCGCCTGGAATTTATCATCAACCGCATGATTGGCGTTCACCCGCGTGCGCTGCTTGAGTTTGACGACCAGGAACCGCAGCTGCAAAACGAAATCCGCGAGATGATGAAAGGCTTTGATTCTCCGCGTGAATTTTACGTTGGTCGTCTGACTGAAGGGATCGCGACGCTGGGCGCAGCGTTTTATCCGAAGCGCGTCATTGTCCGTCTCTCTGATTTTAAATCCAACGAATATGCTAACCTGGTCGGTGGCGAACGTTACGAGCCGCATGAAGAGAATCCGATGCTGGGCTTCCGTGGCGCCGGTCGCTACGTTTCTGATAGCTTCCGCGACTGCTTCGCGCTGGAGTGTGAAGCGGTGAAACGTGTGCGCAACGACATGGGGTTAACCAACGTTGAGATCATGATCCCGTTCGTGCGTACCGTTGACCAGGCGAAAGCGGTGGTTGAAGAACTGGCGCGTCAGGGACTGAAACGTGGTGAGAACGGTCTGAAGATCATCATGATGTGTGAAATTCCGTCCAACGCCTTGCTGGCAGAACAGTTCCTCGAATATTTCGACGGCTTCTCTATCGGCTCAAACGACATGACGCAGCTGACGCTTGGCCTGGATCGTGACTCCGGCGTGGTGTCTGAACTGTTCGATGAGCGCAACGATGCCGTGAAAGCACTGTTGTCGATGGCAATCCGTGCCGCGAAGAAACAGGGCAAATACGTCGGGATTTGCGGTCAGGGGCCATCTGACCACGAAGACTTTGCAGCATGGTTGATGGAAGAGGGAATCGACAGCCTGTCTCTGAACCCAGACACTGTAGTGCAAACCTGGTTAAGTCTGGCTGAACTGAAGAAATAAAATATAGCCCCGGCGGCATATTGTCGCCGGGGCTAGCTATTCGCGGATACGAATCTTATTCAGTAATTCCGCAATGACCCTCGGTTAATCGCTGAATAATATCTTTCCTGAGTAAAAATTTTTGTATTTTACCGGATGCAGTGCGGGGTAACTTTTCAGTTATCACGATATGTTCAGGGTATTTATATTTCGCGACCCGTTTACGGCTAAAAAATGCTACCACATCTTCCAGAGATAATGAATGATGTGGCGATTTTAATACAATATAAGCACACGAGCGTTCGCCTAAGCGTTCATCGGGCATCGCAACCACGCAGGCATCATGAATTTTGGGATGCTGCAACAATATATCTTCCACTTCACGGCTGCTAATATTCTCGCCGCCACGGACAATAATATCTTTCTTACGTCCGGTTATTTTTATATAGCCAGCCTCATCCATGCGGCAGAGATCACCGCTGTAATACCAGCCTTCTTCGGTGATGCTGCCAACTTACTGATTTAGTGTATGATGGTGTTTTTGAGGTGCTCCAGTGGCTTCTGTTTCTATCAGCTGTCCCTCCTGTTCAGCTACTGACGGGGTGGTGCGTAACGGCAAAAGCACCGCCGGACATCAGCGCTATCTCTGCTCTCACTGCCGTAAAACATGGCAACTGCAGTTCACTTACACCGCTTCTCAACCCGGTACGCACCAGAAAATCATTGATATGGCCATGAATGGCGTTGGATGCCGGGCAACTGCCCGCATTATGGGCGTTGGCCTCAACACGATTTTACGTCACTTAAAAAACTCAGGCCGCAGTCGGTAACCTCGCGCATACAGCCGGGCAGTGACGTCATCGTCTGCGCGGAAATGGACGAACAGTGGGGCTATGTCGGGGCTAAATCGCGCCAGCGCTGGCTGTTTTACGCGTATGACAGGCTCCGGAAGACGGTTGTTGCGCACGTATTCGGTGAACGCACTATGGCGACGCTGGGGCGTCTTATGAGCCTGCTGTCACCCTTTGACGTGGTGATATGGATGACGGATGGCTGGCCGCTGTATGAATCCCGCCTGAAGGGAAAGCTGCACGTAATCAGCAAGCGATATACGCAGCGAATTGAGCGGCATAACCTGAATCTGAGGCAGCACCTGGCACGGCTGGGACGGAAGTCGCTGTCGTTTTCAAAATCGGTGGAGCTGCATGACAAAGTCATCGGGCATTATCTGAACATAAAACACTATCAATAAGTTAGAGTCATTACCCGGCACGCCAAGCATGGAAATACCGTTATCCGCCAGCGCCCGCATAAACTCACGCGGATATGTACCGTTTTGATCGCAGGTGCGGAAATACTCTTCCGGAAAGTTAGTCGTAATCAGTTCGCGAATACTGGCCAGCAGCAGTTCTTGTTCTTCAGTTAAAGAAAAATCCATCATTATACTCCTGTTAATGAGCCGCTTCAGGCAGGACAAAACCCATCGCTGCATCGATAAATAATCTCTCATCCATCAGTTTGAGTTCTGGTGAAATCACTGGGGTGAAATCCATTTTGTCGAGAATATCTTTTTGTAAATCGACGCCAGGAGCGATTTCGATTAAATGCAGTCCGTCTTCTTTCAGCGTGAATACTGCGCGCTCAGTGATATAACGAACATCTAGCCCTCGCTCGAGAGCGATTTTTCCGCTAAAAGTAATTTCCGGTAGTTCCCGAATAAATTTCTTCACCCGTCCTTCCTGGATAATATTTAATTTGCCGTTGGCAATTTCTGTTTTTAAACTTCCTGCGGTTAACGTGCCACAGAAAATAATTTTCTTCGAGGTGGCGCTGATATCAATAAATCCGCCGGTGCCCATGATTTTGCCATTGAATTTATGCACACCGACGTTGCCGTGCTGGTCGACTTCGGCAAAACTCAAATAACAAACATCCAGACCACCGCCGTGATAAAAATCGAACTGGGACGTCATATCCAGAATGGCGCGGGTATTAACATTTGCGCCAAAGGCGATACCTTGCGAGGTAATACCGCCAATCGGACCCGTTTCCACCGTCAGAATAAAGTCATCAGCACATCCTTCTTCACGGGCGACCAGGCCAATGCCGTCGGCAATACCGACACCGACATTTCCCACCGCGCCTTTGCGCATTTCGAATAATGCACGCCGCGCAACTAATTTACGTTGGTTTAGGGGCAGACTAAGTTTGGTGCTGTCATCAAGGGTGAAGTCACCAGAAATAAAGCGGTTAACCGGCGCACCGCCATACAGTTGGGTTTGATCCGGATCGACCACCACAATATCCACCAGATAACCCGGAATACGGACAGATTTAGGATGCAGCGTGGCTTTCTTAACCATTTTCTGCACCTGCATCATCACAATACCGCCGTTATTGTGTACCGCCTGGGCAATAACCAATGCGTCGAGATACATCACCTCATCTTCAAAAGTGGCGTAGCCTTCGCTGTCGCAGGTGGTAGCGCGAATAAAAGCGATATCCGGCGCAATCGCTTTGTAATAGAGATATTCTTTATTATCAAACTCGACCAGTTTAATCAGCTCTTCTTTGGTCACTTCATTCAGTTTTCCGCCTTGTTGGCGAGGGTCAACAAATGTACCGATACCAATATCGCTAATAATTCCCGGCTGGTGGGCAGCGGCGGCGCGCAATGTTTGGGTGAGTACACCTTGTGGATAGTTATAGGCAACAATTTTATTTTGTTCTGCGAGATCAGAAATACGCGGCGATTGTCCCCAGTGACCGCATAATGCCCATTTCACCAGACCTTCTTGCGCCAGCGGACTAATACCGCGATCGGCGCGATCGCCAAGCCCTGTTGGACTAATAATCGATAAATTACGTGGCGTTTGAGTCTGTTTATATTTATCAGCAAGAGCAGTAATTAACGTGGTGACTTCCAGAATACCGCCGCCAGCGCCTAACACACAAAGTGTTGCTTCGTCGGGAATATAATTCACCGCTTCCTGTGCCGACAGGACCGGCACTCGTCCATTAATACGAGGTGGTTTTACAGGTTTCATTGTTAATTCCTGATTCAGGTGTGATTTTCCCTACGCCAGATGGAGAATTAGCGCACAGAGACTCACGAAATATTTTTATTAAATACGGTTAAATATATTTTTTTAGTTCGGCGGGGGAGGATATTCCCGCCGAAATATTATTGCTTATGCCTGATGTAAAATAGTTAATACTGTGCGCAAATCATTTACCGAGATTTGCCCTGGTGCAGAGGCTTTTTTTACCGCACCAAAAGTTGCCGCCGAGCCAAATACTTCACCAGCCAGACGAGAAATTACGCCAGTTTTTGCCATTGACATCGTGATGATTGGACGATCGGCATACTGCTCCTGCATCTCCAGGGTCGCAGCAAGCAACGTCAGCACATCGCTGGTACTTTGCGGCATCAGCGCAATCTTAGGAATATCGGCATCGAAGGACTGCATTTTGCGCAGACGGGCAATGATTTCTTCGGCTTCAGGCGTTTTATGGAAGTCATGGTTGGACATGACAACTTTCACATCATGCGCGTGGGCGTAGGCGACGGTTTCTTTAACCTGATCATCGCCGGTAAATAACTCCAGATCGATCATATCAACCAGGCCGCTGTCGATGGCTGCACGATTGAGTGCAATATAAGCCTCGGTGGAAATCGCCTGCTCGCCGCCTTCTTTGGCACTGCGGAAGGTAAACAGCAGCGGTTTTTCTGGCATGGTCTCACGGAGAATTTTTGCCGCCGCCATGACCGACTCCACACAGGTGAGGTCGGCAAAGTGATCCACGCGCCATTCCAGAATATCAAAGTCCGCTTCACGATAGACAAGAGCTTCAGATTTCACGCTGGCGATATCTTTCGCCATCAGCGAGACGATGATTTTTGGTGCACCCGTGCCAATGACGAGATCTTTTACAGTTACGGTTTTCATTTCTTACCCTTTCTGCACGCGGTCAGCCTGTCAGGCGCCGAACCCCATGACCTGTTTAACGTATTCCAGAGGGAAATTTTTGCCAGTCCATAACGTGAACTGTTCAGCCCCTTGCCACAACAACATGCCGTATCCATCAATCGTTTTGCAACCTGCTTGTTGCGCCTGCTGCAATAACTTCGTCATATGCGGGTTATATACGCATTCGGTGACCAGAAGTCCTGGATGTAACAGACTGATATCATTAACCAATGATTCATTTTCAAGGGGTTTCATACCCACTTTAGTGCCGTTGGTTAAAATGTCGGCAGAAGCCAGCGCCTCGGCAAAGGCCTGCTGATCGGCGAGATCCGTCACTGTGACGACGCAATCGGTGTTTTCGTTGACCCGTTGCGCGAAGGCGAGGGCTTTATCGAAAAACTCATCCCGACGGTTAAAGAGTTTAATTTCTTTTAACCCTTCAATCGCACCCTGCGCGCCAATCGCCGTTGAGGCGCCACCGGCACCTAACAGCACCATCGTTTTTCCTTTGATATCAAAACCGCTCTCTTTTATGGCGCGAATATGGCCTGTGCCGTCGGTGTTATAACCACGCAGGTAGCCGTTATCATTAACGATGGTATTGATGGCGCCCACCAGTTTCGCCGCAGGCGTTAATTCATCAACATATTCACACGCCAGTTGTTTGTTCGGCATCGACACACCGGTGCCGCGCATTTTGAGGGCTTTTAATCCTTCAATTGCTCCGGCAAAGCTATCGTTATCCACTTCAAAGGCCATATAGGTAAATGGCAATCCCGCTTTTTCTAAGGCTTTATTCTGCATTTCAGGCGATAAACTGTGGCGGATAGGATAGGCCATCAACCCAATCAATTCGTATTTTGCGGTAACATCCATAATTCACTCCTTTAACCTCTGTGCTTAATTGTGTTTAAAATAACGTTCGCCTAACCGGATATCATTTTTGGGAATAATGAATACGCGGTAATAGCGAATGAAAACAATAATCGCGGTAATCAGAGCCAGCAACGCGAAAGTAAAATCGAGAACGATGATATATTGCAGGCCGATATTTGACAGATAACCGGTAATCAGTGGAATAATAAAGTTTGCCAGACCGCCCATCATCATATAAATACTGGTGACTTTGGCCTTGCTTTTGGGGAAAAACTCTGACATGACCGAAACACCGAGTTGTAAAATGCCGCCAGCCGCTGAGAAACCGATAACAAAGGCTCCGGCATTACACACCAATGGGGAAGGATACAAGTAGATAATGGCGGCGGTTACCGTTGCCAGTGCAGAGTTAAATACGTTAGCCCAGATGGGGCGTACTATTTTTTTCAGTAACGCGGCAAATATAAAGACACAGACCAGCGAACCCATACTGTAATAAGAGATGGTTTTTAATGCTTCGGCTTCCGACATACCGGCAAATGCCATTGCATATTTGGGCATCCACACCACAATCACATAAAAGGTCGAGAATGCGGCAACACCGAACAGTACCGACGAAACACCTTCCAGCCAGACTAACGGTTTACTGTTCATTATCGGCAATTCATTGGCAACACTGGCGTCCACCAACTGGCTGGGGAATTTGCTTTTCAACAGCATCAGCGTGATCAGTACAAACAGGATGCCAGGAATAATCAGCCCATAGCCGTACCAGATGTTATTCAGCAGCATATAACTCACCAGCATTGGATAGAACATTTGCCCGAATGACACCATTGCTTTAACCAGTATTACCGCCGACCCGGAGGCTTTCGGAAAGCATTCCATCAACGCCGGGTAACCACCGGTATCCAGCGCCGAGTTAGCGATACCTACGCACACTGCCAGACAGTAAGCGAGCGTTAAATTCGGGCAAGCGGGAATACCAAAGAAGAACAGTAGATACATTATTACTGCCATTAATATGACTGCGCGCCGTCCAAATTTGTCGGAGATTACACCGAAGAATAAAATACTGATCAGGCGACCCAGGCCAATACCGGAAATTAAATAAGCAATACCCGCGTTGTCCGTTGAAAATTTTTCTGCCAGAGATGACATGTTCTGTGCAAGTGTAATAACACTAATGCCGTGCAGGAAATAGCTGAAGTATATACAAAGAACAGCCAGGATAAATGGCGTGCTGAAAGCCTTATTTTGAGACATTTTCACAGCTCCTTGCTGAAAGATAATTTTGTTACTGTACGTATTGTTCTTCGACGGTTTACATAATCACTATACTGAAGATGATTTTCTCCGGATACATGGCATAAAGTTTATGTTTCCAGGTATATTGCATGAGATAGTTTGTTTTGGATCGTGATTTCCCTTAATTAGCGCAGAAAGATTAATTTATCCGTAAGATCTTGCATGTCCTGAAAAGAATATTGCATTACCCGCCCGTGGCGACATTTCCCTTTAGCGATGGATGTTGTGTTTCCTTGTGGCTGCGTAAGCCAATAAACAGCGCCAGTAAAAAACCGACGGCAGCGATGCCAGTATCGAACCACATAATATCGGCAATACTTCTTTGTGATAGATGAGCCGTAATCAACGGAATGGTAAAGGTCGCAATACTTCCCGCACTGTAATAAATCCCGGTTGCTTTACCTTTAGCGTAGGGAAAACGTTCAGCCATTAACGTCAGGCCAATTTGTACAACGCCTCCAGCGGAGGTAAAACCAATAACGAAAGCGAATGTTATTACCACATAAAATATGGGATACAGGCAAACGGTGAGCAGGGCAATAAATGAGATAAACGTGTACAGCATCAACAATGTTGTCGGGTGAATCGCTTTACGAATGAGCGGTGCACTAATAAATACGCAAAGCAGCGATCCCACGGTGTAGATGCTGAGTAATTTGATCGACATTGTGTATGACATGCCAGCGACAAATTGTCCGTATTGTGCCAGCCACTGGCTGACCAGATAAAACGTTGCCATTGATATATAGCCATATAAGGTATAACTGGCTAAATCGATTATTGAGCAGCGATGCCCCGCAGAAGTGGTTGTTTTATTTACTGCCGGTAAGCGACGACCCGGATGCGGTGGAAAGGTACTGCGGTATAAAAACAGACCGTTAATAATCATAATGCCTGCGGCAATCATAAAAGACCAACCAAACCACAGTTCGGCCCATACCAATAAACTAATGATTAACGGCAATAAAAATTGTCCGCAGGAAACAAACGCTTTAATTAAAATATTGGCTGTACCCGGTGAATGAGGAAAGGCTTCCATCAGGCTGGGATAAGTACCTGCATCGAGAAAACTGTTTGCCATTCCGGCCAGAAAGCCAAAAACATAAGCGATAATGATGTTATTGGTGTGCAGGATGCCAAAAAAGAAGGCGATATAGCAGCACATATCGAGAATGATAAACGGTCGGCGACCTAATCTATCGGATAATAAGCCAGAAAGAAACAGGACGCTTAGTCGACCAATGCCTAATGATGAGATAACAATCGAGACACCTGCCGCATTGGTATGCCAAAGCGTCTCCAGCGAGGCCATATTCAGGGTCATCAAAATGACGCCCATACCATGCACCAGGTAATTGAAATACAACCCCAGCGCGGTAGGGAGATAGGGATTTTTCATAAGATCCACTTAGCAACTGTGCTTTAAAAAATGTGGCGATATTGCGTCAATATCCGTTCATTATTTTTGTAATGATGACTGTTGATTCCCGTTAAAATATCAACAAAGGCGTTCAAGATCGTGCGCATATAACTCAGCGGCTACTGATTGATAAATCTTCCAGTCAATAAAATCGCCGTCAGGGTAGACACGTTGAAACGCGGTTAAGTCAGGGAAAAAACGCATGGTGTTATTGCCGATGCGGTTATTTATTTTCTCTATGATGGCGTGAAGATGTTTTTTTCTTTGCTGACGCATAGCCAGCAATTTTTCAACGACGCTATCAGGAATGGCGCTTTTGCCATTTTCCCACCGCCGCCAGCTTTCGCTGTCATCTGTCTGGGCAATCCAGGTCGCGCATTCATCAACAGTCATGGCAAAAATATGGCGTAGTGCCTGGAGTTCATAAGCGTTCATAGGTAATGGCTGCATCAAAAAATAGAATAAAATATAAATAACATTATCAGCCTGCTAACGGCTTGAAGAGAGTCACAGTATCTTGTGCAACATTATTGGAAAGAATGAATGGCGAGGTAAGGAAACGGAAAAATGTTAAAAAAAAGCCCATCGTGGGAGATGGGCAAAGACTACACACAGCAATTCGTTGTTTCACTCAGGGGATTTCCATGCTTATAAATCAATATGTTGATTTATAACCGTGAGCTAATAGTAGGCATACGGACTTTTTGCGTCGATCAGATTCGTCTCATTAGTTTAAAAACTGTAAAGAATTTGCGACAGGTACTACCAGCTGAATGGAGGTAAGCAGGGAAATACGAGGTTGAGAAATGAAATATCAATTAGCGATGGTTAACAATCAGGCGGCAGAGCCGCCTGATGAGAGAGTTACTTATTCGGCTTTTCAATTTCGCCCAGTTCTTCGAGAATTTCTTCCGGCTGGTCAGTCGGTGGCGGGACTTCTTCCACCCACGCAGCAAACAGACGCCAGGAAACGGCTAACAGAACCGGACCAATAAACAGACCAATCATCCCGAAGGCAATCAAACCACCGATAACCCCGGAGAGGATCAGGATCAGCGGTAAATCGGCGCCCATGCGAATTAACATCGGGCGAATCACGTTATCCAGTGTGCCAACCACACCACTCCACACCAGCAATACCGTGCCCCAGGTGGTATCACCGGTCCAGTAGAGCCAGATAATCGCCGGAATCAACACCGGCAGCGGGCCAAGCTGGACAAGGCAGGAGAGGATCATTAACACCGTCAGCAGCGTTGCGTAAGGAACGCCGGATACCGCCAGACCGATACCGCCAAGTACCGCCTGCACCAACGCTGTTACCACCACGCCCAGCGCCACCGCACGGATAGCCTGCGCCGCCAGCAGGACTGCGGCATCACCGCGAGCGCCTGCCAGACGAGTGGCAAAATGGCGAATGCCTTGCGCTACCTGTTCACCGCGCCAGTACAGCAGGGCGCTGAAGAGAAGCATTAATGCACAATGCACCATAAAGCGCCCGATATGCGCCGCCTGCCCAACAAACCAGGTGGTGGTGGTGCCAATATAAGGACGGACTTTCGCCATGATCGCCGTACCCCCCATATCCAGCAAATTGTGCCAGCCTGCATACAGCTTCGCACCAATCACCGGAATGGTATTAAGCCACGCCAGATCGGGTAACGTCATGTCGCCGCTGGAAATGGCTTTAATCAACGGCCCACTGCCATCGACGATACTGTTAACCAATAAGGCGATAGGGATGATAAACACCATCACTAATAACAGCGTCATCACCAGAACGGCGAGCGAACGGCGACCAAACATGATCTTTTGCAAGCGTAACAATACCGGCCAGGTAGCGATAACCACCGTACCGGCCCACGCAAAGCCGAGAATGAAGGGTTGAACAATCCACAGACATGCCACAATCATGATGGCTAAAAACAGCACCGAAAGCAGAATTTGTGCGACATCCCTGGGCTGACGAACATTTACCATAACTACTTTTCACCTTTTTTGTGCGTCAAATCGTCGACGCGACGTGAACACGCGAAACTCACCTGCATAATGATGAGCAATTTCAGCGGTTTTTAACAGGCCGATTCTGCCCTTAATTCTGATGGGCGTGTAAGAAAAAAATGTGGTACAACAATTCAGGCAACACGCAAACGGTTTACTCGTCGTATTTCAAGTTGCATGTGCTGCGGCTACGTTCGTTCACCCCAGTCACTTACTTTTGTAAGCTCCTGGCGTTCACTCGCTTGCCGCCTTCCCGCAACTCGAAATCCATAGAGTAAACATACATCACCTTTCAGTGCGCTATTGCAGTAGCCTGAAAGAACTGTGTATCGACCTACATCACAGACCGCAGGAAAGGGTCAATATAATGATTCCACAGATTTCCCAGGCACCCGGCGTCGTTCAACTGGTGCTTAATTTTTTGCAAGAGCTGGAGCAACAGGGTTTTACCGGCGATACGGCGACAAGTTATGCCGATCGTCTGACAATGTCGACCGACAACAGTATTTACCAACTTCTCCCCGACGCAGTGGTATTTCCGCGTTCGACCGCAGATGTGGCATTAATCGCCCGTCTGGCTGCGCAGGAACGCTATTCATCGTTGATCTTCACCCCGCGCGGTGGCGGCACCGGCACTAACGGTCAGGCGCTCAACCAGGGGATTATTGTTGATATGTCCCGTCATATGAACCGCATCATCGAAATTAACCCTGAAGAGGGCTGGGTGCGCGTTGAAGCGGGGGTTATTAAAGATCAGCTTAACCAGTACCTGAAACCGTTCGGCTACTTTTTTGCACCAGAACTTTCGACCAGCAACCGGGCAACGCTCGGCGGGATGATCAATACCGATGCTTCCGGTCAGGGCTCGCTGGTCTATGGCAAAACGTCAGATCACGTGCTCGGCGTGCGGGCAGTGTTGTTGGGGGGCGATATTCTCGATACGCAACCTTTACCCGTCGAGCTGGCGGAAACGCTGGGCAAAACCAATACAGCTATCGGGCGTATCTATAAAACGGTTTATCAACGCAGCCGTCAGCAACGGCAGTTAATCATCGACAAATTTCCCAAACTTAACCGCTTTCTTACCGGTTACGATCTGCGTCATGTCTTTAACGATGAGATGACCGAGTTCGACCTGACGCGCATTCTGACGGGTTCAGAAGGGACGCTGGCCTTTATTACCGAAGCGCGACTGGATATTACTCGCTTGCCGAAAGTGCGCCGTCTGGTGAACGTCAAATATGACTCTTTTGACTCCGCGCTGCGTAACGCGCCGTTTATGGTTGAGGCGCGCGCGCTTTCAGTTGAGACGGTGGATTCTAAAGTGCTGAACCTTGCGCGGGAAGATATCGTCTGGCATTCCGTCAGTGAGTTGATTACCGATGTGCCCGACAAAGAGATGCTCGGACTGAACATTGTGGAATTTGCTGGTGATGATGAGGCGCTGATTGACGAGCGGGTAAATGCACTCTGTACGCGGCTGGACGAACTTATCGCTAGTCAGCAAGCAGGTGTCATTGGCTGGCAGGTGTGCCGCGAGCTGGCGGGTGTTGAACGTATCTATGCGATGCGCAAAAAAGCTGTTGGCCTGCTTGGCAATGCTAAAGGCGCCGCTAAGCCAATTCCGTTTGCCGAAGATACCTGCGTGCCGCCAGAACACCTGGCGGATTATATTGCTGAATTTCGCGCGCTGCTCGACAGTCACGGCTTAAGCTACGGTATGTTTGGTCACGTCGATGCGGGGGTTTTGCACGTTCGTCCGGCGCTGGATATGTGCGATCCGCAACAAGAGATGTTGATGAAGCAAATTTCTGATGACGTGGTGGCGCTGACTGCGAAATACGGTGGTTTGTTGTGGGGCGAGCACGGCAAAGGTTTTCGCGCCGAATACAGCCCGGCGTTTTTCGGTGAGGAACTTTTTGCAGAACTGCGCAAAGTGAAAGCGGCATTTGACCCGCATAACCGACTCAACCCAGGAAAGATTTGCCCGCCAGAAGGTCTCGACGCGCCGATGATGAAAGTGGACGCGGTAAAGCGCGGTACATTTGATCGGCAGATCCCCATCGCGGTACGCCAGCAGTGGCGCGGTGCGATGGAGTGTAACGGCAACGGTTTATGCTTCAACTTTGATGCCCGCAGCCCCATGTGCCCGTCGATGAAGATCACCCAGAACCGGATTCATTCACCGAAAGGGCGCGCAACGCTGGTGCGTGAATGGCTACGTTTGCTGGCTGACCGTGGTGTTGATCCTCTAAAACTGGAACAAGAACTGCCGGAATCGCGAGCCAGTTTGCGGACGTTAATTGCCCGCACGCGCAATAGCTGGCACGCAAATAAAGGCGAATATGACTTCTCCCACGAAGTGAAAGAGGCGATGTCAGGCTGTCTGGCCTGTAAAGCCTGTTCGACCCAGTGCCCTATCAAAATAGATGTGCCAGAGTTCCGCTCTCGTTTCCTGCAACTCTATCACACCCGTTATTTACGCCCGCTGCGCGACCATCTTGTGGCGACGGTCGAAAGTTATGCGCCGCTGATGGCGCGAGCGCCGAAGACGTTTAACTTCTTCATTAACCAGCCTCTGGTTCGCAAACTGTCGAAAAAACATATCGGCATGGTCGACTTGCCGCTGCTTTCGGTGCCGTCGCTGCAACAACAAATGGTGGGGCATCGCTCGGCAAACATGACGCTGGAACAGCTTGAAGCTCTCAATGTTGAGCAGAAAGCGCGCACGGTGTTGGTGGTGCAAGACCCTTTCACCAGCTATTACGATGCGCAAGTGGTGGCGGATTTTGTGCGTCTGGTCGAAAAATTAGGTTTCCAGCCTGTGTTACTGCCATTCTCGCCGAATGGTAAAGCCCAGCACATCAAAGGGTTCCTCAATCGTTTTGTGAAGACGGCGAAAAAGACGGCGGATTTCCTCAACCGTATGGCGAAGCTGGGAATGCCAATGGTGGGTGTCGATCCGGCGCTGGTACTTTGTTATCGCGACGAATACAAACTCACTCTCGGCGAGGAACGCGGCGAGTTTAACGTTCTGCTGGCGAATGAATGGCTGGCAAGCGTACTTGAGTCACAGCCAGTGGCTGCGGTCAGCGGTGAACCGTGGTATTTCTTTGGTCACTGTACCGAAGTCACCGCCTTGCCGGGCGCGCCAGCACAATGGGCCGCGATATTTGCCCGTTTTGGCGCGAAGCTGGAAAATGTCAGTGTGGGTTGCTGCGGTATGGCGGGGACTTACGGACATGAAGCGAAAAATCATAAAAACTCGCTTGGGATCTATGAGTTATCCTGGCATCAGGCGATGCAGCGTCTGCCGCGAAATCGCTGTCTGGCGACCGGATATTCCTGCCGTAGTCAGGTAAAACGGGTTGAAGGTACGGGGGTACGCCATCCTGTGCAGGCATTACTGGAGATTATTAAATGATATGGAAACGTAAAATCACCCTGGAAGCACTGAATGCCATGGGTGATGGAAACATGGTGGGATTGCTGGATATTCGCTTTGAACATATTGGTGATGACACTCTGGAAGCGACAATGCCGGTAGATTCGCGGACAAAGCAACCTTTCGGGCTGCTGCATGGCGGTGCGTCCGTGGTGCTGGCCGAAAGTATTGGCTCCGTTGCCGGTTATTTATGTACCGAAGGTGATCAAAAAGTCGTTGGTCTGGAAATCAATGCTAACCATGTTCGATCAGCGCGAGAAGGGCGAGTTCGCGGCGTTTGCAAGCCGCTGCATCTTGGTTCACGTCATCAGGTCTGGCAGATTGAAATATTCGATGAGAAAGAGCGTTTGTGCTGTTCGTCACGATTGACGACCGCTATTTTGTGACGTTGTCACCAGAAAAGTGTGACGCATATTGCCTTTGGTTATTATCTGCACAGTAAACGGTGGTATACTGTGCAGGTCTTGTCTAAAAGCGAGGATGCTATGTCTACTCAACTTGATCCCACCCAACTGGCCATTGAATTTTTACGCCGTGACCAGAGCAATCTTTCACCTGCCCAATATCTCAAACGTCTGAAACAACTAGAACTTGAATTCGCTGATCTGCTTACTCTCTCTTCTGCTGAATTAAAAGAAGAAATCTACTTTGCCTGGCGTTTGGGCGTGCATTGATTCTGGCTGAACGCAGTTAGTGTGCCCCATCGACCTGGATTAACTCCAGTCCAGGTCTGACGACTTTCTTCTGACTTCTCCCATTTTTACCCGCTTGATTTTGTTCAAAAAGAATACAAATCGCAGGTTGTGTTAAAACGCTGGCTTAGCTTTATGAGATTATTCTTATCGTCCCTTCAAGAGCTAAGCCACTGTGAGTGCCGGAGATAAGCGCCGGATGGGGTAGAAACCCTTAAGCCTGTGTAGCACAGACTTAAGGGTTTTCTTATTTCTGAACGAGCCACTTTTTTACCTATCTCTTAAATAGTCATTTTCAATACAACTTTTTCTTTTCCATCACAGTCTTAAATGTCCTCCGGTAATAATCATTAACTAACAATGAGATACCTAATTCTTAGCGTGCCTGTTAAGCCGCACATCAGGGTCTATGCTTATTAAATGCAGGTAAAAAGCATGTTTTACGGTAAAGCCCCTGCGTTTGTCGGGTTGAACTGATAATCATTATCACTAACATGCTGTTATACGCTGAAAGCGATGAAGTGAGGTAAATCGATGGACATGCATTCAGGAATCTTTAATCCACAGGATTTCGCCTGGCAAGGCTTAACGCTGACACCCGCAGCGGCGGTGCACATCCGCGAGCTGGTGGCAAAGCAGCCAGGTATGGTCGGCGTGCGCTTAGGCGTGAAGCAAACGGGTTGCGCGGGCTTTGGCTATGTACTCGACAGTGTTAGCGAGCCGGACAAAGACGATCTGCTGTTTGAACACGACGGCGCGAAGCTGTATGTCCCGCTACAAGCAATGCCGTTTATTGATGGCACGGAAGTCGATTTCGTTCGCGAAGGACTCAATCAGATATTCAAATTTCACAACCCGAAAGCCCAGAATGAATGTGGCTGTGGCGAAAGCTTCGGGGTATAGGCGGTACTATGTCTCGTAATACTGAAGCAACTGACGATGTCAAAACCTGGACTGGCGGCTCGCTGAATTATAAAGAAGGATTCTTCACCCAGTTAGCCACTGATGAGCTGGCTAAGGGCATAAACGAAGAGGTGGTGCGCGCAATCTCGGCGAAGCGTAATGAACCGGAGTGGATGCTGGCGTTTCGTCTCAACGCCTTTCACGCATGGCTGGAGATGGAAGAGCCGCACTGGTTGAAGGCGCACTACGATAAGCTGAATTATCAGGATTATAGCTATTACTCCGCGCCTTCATGTGGTAACTGCGATGACACCTGTGTTTCTGAACCGGGCGCGGTGCAACAAACCGGCGCAAACGCTTTTTTAAGTAAAGAGGTTGAAGCGGCATTTGAGCAGTTGGGCGTACCGGTGCGGGAAGGCAAAGAGGTGGCGGTGGATGCCATTTTCGATTCTGTTTCGGTTGCCACCACTTATCGCGAAAAACTGGCGGAGCAGGGGATCATTTTCTGTTCCTTTGGCGAAGCGATTCATGAGCACCCGGAGCTGGTGAAGAAATATCTCGGCACCGTGGTGCCTGGGAATGACAACTTTTTTGCCGCGCTCAATGCGGCGGTGGCTTCCGATGGTACGTTTATTTATGTACCTAAAGGCGTGCGCTGCCCGATGGAACTTTCCACCTATTTTCGCATTAACGCAGAAAAAACCGGGCAGTTTGAGCGCACCATTCTGGTAGCCGACGAAGACAGCTACGTCAGCTACATTGAAGGCTGCTCCGCACCAGTGCGTGATAGCTACCAGCTACACGCGGCGGTGGTGGAAGTCATCATCCATAAAAACGCCGAGGTGAAATATTCCACGGTGCAAAACTGGTTCCCTGGCGATAACAACACCGGCGGTATTCTCAACTTCGTCACCAAGCGTGCTCTGTGCGAAGGCGAAAACAGCAAAATGTCGTGGACGCAATCGGAAACCGGTTCAGCCATTACCTGGAAATACCCAAGCTGCATTCTGCGCGGCGATAACTCTATCGGTGAGTTCTACTCGGTGGCGCTGACCAGCGGTCATCAGCAGGCTGATACCGGCACCAAGATGATCCACATCGGTAAGAACACCAAATCGACCATTATCTCGAAAGGGATCTCTGCCGGACACAGCCAGAACAGCTATCGCGGCCTGGTGAAAATCATGCCGACGGCAACCAATGCGCGCAACTTCACTCAGTGCGACTCAATGCTGATTGGCGCTAATTGCGGGGCGCATACCTTCCCGTATGTCGAATGTCGCAATAACAGCGCACAACTGGAGCACGAGGCAACGACATCGCGTATTGGTGAAGATCAGCTCTTTTACTGCCTGCAACGCGGGATCAGCGAAGAAGACGCCATCTCGATGATTGTTAACGGTTTCTGCAAAGACGTGTTCTCGGAACTGCCGCTGGAATTTGCCGTTGAAGCACAAAAACTCCTCGCCATCAGTCTTGAACACAGCGTCGGATAAGGAATAAACATGTTAAGTATTAAAGATTTACACGTCAGCGTGGAAGATAAAGCTATCCTGCGCGGATTAAGCCTCGACGTTCGTCCCGGCGAAGTTCACGCCATTATGGGGCCAAACGGTTCGGGCAAAAGTACCTTATCGGCAACGCTTGCCGGGCGAGAAGATTATGAAGTGACGGGCGGCTCGGTGGAGTTTAAAGGCAAAGATTTGCTAGAGCTGTCGCCGGAAGATCGTGCAGGCGAAGGGATCTTTATGGCTTTTCAGTATCCAGTGGAAATCCCTGGCGTCAGTAACCAGTTTTTCCTGCAAACGGCGCTCAATGCGGTGCGTAGTTATCGCGGTCAGGAAACCCTCGACCGCTTCGATTTTCAGGATTTGATGGAAGAGAAAATCGCCCTGTTGAAGATGCCGGAAGATTTATTAACCCGTTCGGTTAACGTTGGTTTTTCCGGTGGCGAGAAAAAGCGCAACGATATTTTGCAAATGGCAGTGCTGGAACCGGAGTTATGCATTCTTGATGAGTCGGACTCCGGGCTGGATATCGACGCATTAAAAGTGGTTGCCGATGGTGTGAACTCGCTGCGTGATGGCAAGCGTTCATTCATCATCGTGACGCACTACCAACGCATTCTTGACTACATCAAGCCTGATTACGTCCACGTGCTGTATCAGGGGCGAATTGTGAAATCCGGCGATTTCACGTTGGTCAAACAACTGGAGGAGCAGGGTTATGGCTGGCTTAGTGAACAGCAGTAACGTGCTGCAACAGTGGCATCACTTGTTTGAGGCTGAAGGGGCAAAACGCTCCCCGCAAGCGCAGCAGCATTTACAACAATTGCTGCGTACCGGTCTGCCGACGCGTAAACATGAGCACTGGAAATATACGCCGCTGGAAGGGCTGACCAATAGCCAGTTTGTCAGCATTGCGGGGGAGATATCCCCACAGCAGCGTGATGCCTTAGCCATAACGTTAGACGCCGTGCGACTGGTGTTTGTCGATGGACGTTACATGCCAGCACTTAGCGATGCAACTGAAGGCAGCGGATATGACGTGAGCATAAACGACGAACGCCAGGGGCTGCCCGATGCTATTCAGCCAGAAGTGTTTCTGCATCTGACGGAAAGCCTGGCGCAAAGCGTTACGCATATTGCGGTGAAGCGCGGTCAACGGCCTGCAAAGCCATTGCTGTTAATGCATATTACCCAGGGCGTGGTAGGTGAAGAGGTGAACACTGCCCATTACCGCCATCATCTGGATCTGGCGGAAGGCGCGGAAGCGACGGTGATTGAACATTTTGTCAGCCTTAATGATGCCCGCCATTTTACAGGCGCTCGCTTTACTATCAACGTCGCAGCGAACGCCCACTTGCAGCATATCAAGCTGGCGTTTGAAAACCCGGTCAGTCACCACTTTGCCCATAACGATTTGCTGCTGGCAGACGATGCCACCGCATCTAGCCACAGTTTTCTGCTTGGTGGCGCCGTGTTACGGCACAACACCAGTACGCAACTTAATGGCGAAAACAGTACGCTGCGGATTAATAGCCTGGCGATGCCGGTGAAAAATGAAGTGTGCGATACCCGCACCTGGCTGGAACACAATAAAGGTTTTTGTAACAGCCGCCAGTTGCACAAAACTATCGTCAGCGACAAAGGGCGCGCGGTATTTAATGGTTTGATTAATGTCGCGCAGTATGCCATCAAGACTGACGGCCAGATGACCAATAATAATCTGCTGATGGGCAAGCTGGCGGAAGTGGATACCAAACCGCAACTGGAAATTTATGCCGATGATGTGAAATGCAGCCACGGCGCAACGGTCGGGCGTATTGATGATGAGCAAATGTTCTATCTGCGTTCTCGCGGGATCAATCAGCAGGATGCCCAGCAGATGATCATCTATGCCTTTGCCGCCGAACTGACGGAAGCCTTGCGCGATGAGGGTCTTAAACAGCAGGTGCTGGCTCGAATCGGCCAACGGCTGCCGGGAGGTGCAAGATGACTTTTTCCGTTGAGAAGGTGCGGGCCGATTTTCCGGTGCTCTCGCGTGAGGTGAACGGTTTGCCGCTGGCTTATCTCGACAGCGCCGCCAGTGCGCAGAAACCGAGCCAGGTGATTGACGCCGAGGCTGAGTTTTATCGTCACGGCTACGCGGCGGTGCATCGCGGTATTCATACGTTAAGCGCCCAGGCGACCGAGAAAATGGAGAACGTGCGTAAGCGTGCATCGCTGTTTATCAATGCCCGTTCGGCGGAAGAGCTGGTGTTCGTCCGTGGCACGACGGAAGGGATCAATCTGGTCGCCAATAGCTGGGGCAATAGCAACGTGCGGGCAGGCGATAACATCATCATCAGTCAGATGGAACACCACGCTAACATTGTTCCCTGGCAGATGCTTTGCGCGCGCGTTGGCGCAGAGCTGCGGGTGATCCCGCTTAATCCGGACGGCACGCTGCAACTTGAGACGTTGCCTAATCTGTTTGATGAGAAAACCCGCCTGCTGGCGATTACTCACGTGTCTAATGTGCTGGGGACGGAAAATCCGCTGCCGGAAATGATCGCACTTGCGCACCAGCATGGCGCAAAAGTGCTGGTGGATGGCGCTCAGGCAGTGATGCATCATCCGGTGGATGTGCAGGCGCTGGATTGCGACTTCTACGTTTTTTCCGGGCATAAACTGTATGGCCCCACCGGCATTGGCATTCTTTATGTTAAAGAAGCCTTGTTGCAGGAGATGCCGCCGTGGGAAGGGGGCGGGTCTATGATTGCCACCGTCAGCCTTAGCGAAGGTACTACCTGGACCAAAGCACCGTGGCGGTTTGAGGCCGGCACACCCAATACGGGGGGGATTATTGGTCTTGGTGCGGCGCTGGAGTATGTATCAGCTCTGGGGCTTAACAACATTGCTGAGTACGAACAGAATCTGATGCATTACGCGCTGTCACAACTGACAGCAGTGCCGGATCTTACTCTGTATGGGCCACCGGACAGACTTGGCGTTATCGCCTTTAATCTCGGTAAACATCATGCCTATGATGTTGGCAGTTTTCTTGATAACTACGGTATCGCTGTGCGTACCGGCCATCACTGCGCGATGCCGTTGATGGCGTTTTATAACGTTCCGGCTATGTGTCGGGCGTCGTTGGCTATGTATAACACCCATGAAGAAGTGGATCGTCTGGTGACAGGATTGCAACGCATTCATCGTCTGCTGGGATAACAGGGAGGCTCTATGGCTGTATTGCCGGATAAAGAAAAATTGCTGCGTAATTTTTTACGCTGCGCCAACTGGGAAGAGAAATATCTCTACATTATTGAACTGGGTCAGCGTCTGCCGGAATTACGCGATGAAGACAGAAACCCGCAAAATAGTATTCAGGGCTGTCAGAGTCAGGTATGGATTGTAATGCGCCAGAATGCGCAGGGAATTATTGAATTGCAGGGCGACAGCGATGCCGCCATTGTGAAAGGGCTTATTGCGGTTGTTTTTATTCTCTATGACCAGATGACGCCGCAGGATATTGTTAATTTTGACGTGCGCCCGTGGTTTGAAAAAATGGCGCTTGCTCAGCATCTCACCCCATCTCGTTCACAAGGTCTGGAAGCGATGATTCGTGCAATCCGCGCTAAAGCCGCTGCACTTAGCTAAACTAAAGGAACAGCTTTCATCTGGATGACTCACATTGCCGGATGGTCGATGTTTACTCTGACCAGCACAGGAGTGTTTCGGCTTCAGGTAAGCAAAAGCACCATCCGACGTCTTAGCGTGAGTCTCCGGCAAATACAGGAGGTTTACAATGAAACGCGCGTCTCTGCTTACACTGACCCTTATTGGCGCGTTTAGCGCCATACACGCTACCTGGGCGGTAGATTATCCGCTCCCACCAACCGGCAGCCGACTGGTTGGGCAAAATCAAACGTATACGGTGCAAGAGGGGGATAAAAACCTTCAGGCCATCGCCCGACGTTTTGATACTGCGGCAATGTTGATTCTGGAAGCCAATAACACCATCGCCCCGGTGCCAAAACCAGGCACGACGATAACGATTCCTTCGCAACTGTTATTACCTGATGCGCCGCGTCAGGGGATTATCGTTAACCTTGCCGAGCTGCGTCTTTATTATTATCCGCCAGGAGAAAATATCGTGCAGGTCTACCCGATAGGCATTGGCTTGCAGGGGCTGGAAACGCCAGTGATGGAAACGCGGGTTGGGCAGAAAATCCCTAACCCTACCTGGACACCGACCGCTGGTATTCGGCAGCGTTCGCTGGAGCGTGGCATAAAATTACCGCCAGTCGTTCCCGCAGGGCCTAATAACCCACTAGGACACTACGCAATGCGCCTGGCGCACGGCAATGGCGAATATCTCATTCATGGCACCAGTGCGCCGGACAGCGTCGGTTTGCGCGTCAGTTCGGGCTGTATTCGTATGAACGCACCGGATATTAAAGCCTTGTTCTCCAGCGTGCGGACGGGGACGCCGGTGAAAGTGATCAACGAACCGGTGAAATACTCTGTAGAACCGAACGGAATGCGTTATGTGGAAGTACATCGCCCCCTGTCGGCAGAGGAACAGCAGAACGTTCAGACGATGCCGTACAAACTGCCTGTTGGCTTTACGCAATTCAAAGATAATCAGGCTGTTGATAAGAAGCTGGTGGATAAAGCTTTATATCGTCGGGCGGGATATCCGGTCGCGGTAGGCAATGGAACGGCACATGTCAGCAACTCGCCCGCAGTTGAGTCAGCTCAAAATGGCGAGCCTGAGCAGGGAAATATGTTACGCGCGACGCAATAACAGTAATTAGCAGGCAAAAAAAATGGCGCACAATGTGCGCCATTTTTCACTTCACAGGTACTATTACTTGCGGTATTTAGTAGCCATGTTGTCCAGACGCTGGTTAGCACGAGCTGCGTCATCTTTAGCAGCCTGAACGTCGGAACGCATTGCGTTCACGTCGTTGCTCAGCTGGTCAACTTTAGCGTTCAGAGTCTGAACGTCAGAAGACAGCTGATCGATTTTAGCGTTGCTGGAGCAACCTGCCAGCAGAGTAGAACCCAGGATTACCGCGCCCAGTACCAGTTTAGTAGCTTTCATTATTAATACCCTCTAGATTGAGTTAATCTCCATGTAGCGTTACAAGTATTACACAAAGTTTTTTATGTTGAGAATATTTTTTTGATGGGAAGGCACTTATTTTTGATCGTTCGCTCAAAGAAACATCGAACGCTGGGTTTTAGATAAAAAAATTGAGAGAAAACAGGATGCTTCCATCGGATTCATCTTAGATAAAGTGAGATTATATAGTGAAATCCGATTTGATTTTTTATTGCTTCTGGTTATCGATTAAATAAAAAAAGCGCCCATCAGGGCGCTTGGATATACAAATTAATTCACAAAAGCAATATTACAGGACGTGAACAGATGCGGTGTTGGTAGTGCCGCTCGGTACAAGTGCACCGGAAACCATTACTACAACGTCACCTTTGTGCGCCAGACCGCTCTGCAGAGCCAGTTCTTTACCCAGGCGGTAGAAATCATCAGTAGAAGTGATCTCTTTAACCAGCTGTGGCACAACGCCTTTGCTCAGCACTAGCTGATGTGCAGTTTTTTCGTTAGTGGTCAGCGCCAGGATGGTTGCATCCGGGAAGTATTTACGCACTGCACGAGCAGATTTACCGCCCTGAGTTGCTACGACGATCAGCGGAGCATCCAGTTTTTCAGCAGTTTCAACCGCACCACGGCAAACAGCTTCGGTAATGCGCAGTTTACGGTTGTCGTTGTTGAACTCGAGACGGCTGTTCATCACGCGGTCGGTACGTTCGCAAATGGTTGCCATGATAGAAACAGCTTCCAGCGGGTATTTACCTTTTGCGGATTCACCAGACAACATTACTGCGTCAGTACCGTCGAGGATGGCGTTCGCAACGTCACCGGCTTCTGCGCGGGTCGGACGTGGGTTTTTGATCATGGAATCCAGCATCTGGGTCGCAGTGATAACGACTTTACGTGCGCGGATACATTTTTCGATCATCATCTTCTGGGCGAAGATAACTTCTTCAACCGGAATTTCTACACCCAGGTCGCCACGTGCAACCATGATGCCGTCAGAAGCTTCGAGGATTTCGTCGAAGTTGTTGAGGCCTTCCTGGTTTTCGATTTTGGAGATGATTTGGATGTTTTCGCCGCCGTGCGCTTTCAGGTGCTCACGGATTTCGATAACGTCAGAACGCTTACGGATAAAGGAAGCAGCAACAAAGTCTACGCCTTGTTCGCAACCAAAGATGAGATCCTGTTTGTCTTTTTCAGCCAGTGCCGGCAGGGCAATAGAAACGCCTGGCAGGTTCACACCTTTGTTTTCGCCCAGGTCACCGTTGTTCAGTACCTTACAGATAACTTTGTTACCTTCAATGGCGGTAACTTCCATACCGATCAGACCATCGTCAACCAGTACGGTGTTGCCGACGGACAGGTCAGAAGTGAAACCTTCATAAGTTACCGCAACCATTTCGCTGTTGCCGATAACAGATTTGTCAGTGGTGAAAGTAAAGGTCTGGCCTGCTTTCAGAGAAACGTCATTACCGCCTTCCAGTTTCATGGTGCGGATTTCCGGACCTTTGGTATCGAGCAGGATAGCGGCAGTTTTACCTGTTTTGCTCATCACGTTGCGCAGGTTCTGAATGCGCTGACCGTGTTCTGCATAGTCACCATGAGAGAAGTTCAGACGCATGACGTTCATGCCCGCGTCCAGCATTTTAGCTAACATCTCTTCAGATTCGGTTTTTGGTCCGATGGTGCAAACAATTTTGGTCTTTTTCATGACAGTATTAGTCTTTAAGTTGAGAAGGATAGGAGAAACTTGCTTTCTGGGCGCACTGCCGGAAAGCGAATCCGGTATTACGAAAGTGATGGTGCCTCGCTCTAAGGATAGGTGACATCGAAAAAGCGTGCAGAGGAATGTGTGCTTGTGTCTCAGCCCAACGTGAGTGCCTGTTTTTGAGTCGTTGAGTTCTACAGTCCAAAGTGCTGAAACCATTCAAGAGTCAATTGGCGCGCATTATACGCTGAAATTAATCCAAAAGGAAAACAAAAACAGCGTTTCAAAAAAATATACAAGTCGCCAGACAATAAATTGTTATCAAAGATTTAACGTTCCTGGGAAAAGATTACGCAAAAACTTCGTTGTTTGCGCAACATCTGGAGGTGAGGTCGCCAGAGTGGGGAGGAGTGTATGTTCATCAGGTGTATAAATACACCATCGCTCAATCGCTACAGTCAAAATAATTTATCGCGTTATTTATATGATTTTATTTGGTTTTTGTTTAATTGATTAGATTGATATATGCTGATAGTTGGCATGATAAATAGGTATAAAGAATGGGAAATCGAACAAAAGATGACGAACTGTACCGCGAGATGTGCAGGGTAGTCGGTAAAGTTGTGCTGGAAATGCGCGATTTGGGACAGGAACCAAAACATATTGTCATCGCTGGCGTATTACGCACGGCTTTAGCCAATAAACGCATTCAACGTAGTGAACTGGAAAAACAGGCGATGGAAACCGTCATTAACGCGCTGGTAAAATGATCGTTCAGGATGAAGTGCAACGCTTCATCCTGATACGTTTCTTTCAATCGCAGTCACAGCTAATTTTCATAAATAGCAACTGATGAAATTATATCAGTTGCGATATGTATTAAAGTGTATAACGATAATGTTATTTTTATTTTCTGGAATGAATATCACAAATAATTGTCGCTTAAATGAAATTAATTTCAGATGATAATAAATATCAGTCCACTTTTAATTTTTCACTTTGTGATTTTAATTGATAACGATCAATGTTAAGAGCTCAGAATAATCACATTATTTTTTCTCCTAACCATAAAGGATTAGTTTATCAGCGTTAAATCTTTCTCATACACTATCGGGTTAGGGAAAATATCTGGTGTTGGGGACAGAGTCAGCAGCGTATTAGTTGAATGCTTAATATCAGGCTGCTGAATTGTCAGCACTGTGTTTGCGAAGAGGATGCGAAATAAATGAACCCGGTTGGACGTCCACTATTAGATATTGGCTTAACGCGATTAGAATTCTTGCGTATATCAGGAAAAGGCCTTGCTGGTTTAACAATTGCCCCTGCGTTACTGTCACTTTTGGGTTGCAAACAGGAAGATATTGATAGCGGCACGGTTGGGTTGATAAATACCCCCAAAGGGGTGCTGGTGACTCAGCGAGCGAGATGCACAGGCTGTCATCGCTGTGAAATCTCTTGTACTAACTTCAATGATGGCTCAGTGGGCACTTTTTTCTCCCGCATCAAAATTCATCGCAATTATTTCTTTGGCGACAATGGAATAGGGTCAGGCGGTGGCCTGTATGGCGATCTGAACTATACCGCTGACACCTGTCGTCAATGCAAAGATCCGCAATGCATGAACGTTTGCCCGATTGGCGCGATTACCTGGCAGCAGGAAGAAGGCTGTATTGTCGTCGATCATAAACGTTGTATTGGTTGTAGCGCCTGTACTACAGCATGTCCGTGGATGATGGCTACCGTAAATACCGAAAGTAAAAAATCCTCGAAATGTGTGCTATGCGGTGAATGCGCAAATGCCTGCCCAACAGGGGCGTTAAAAATTATCGAGTGGAAAGATATTACTGTGTGAATCTTGCAAAGGAAAAAATCATGGCTAACGGTTGGGCAGGTAATATATTAAGAGTCAATCTCACGACAGGAAATATTACCCTCGAAGATTCCAGTAAGTTTAAAAGTTTTGTCGGTGGCATGGGCTTTGGCTACAAAATTATGTATGACGAAGTGCCGGCTGGCACTAAACCTTTCGATGAAGCGAATAAATTAGTCTTCGCTACAGGGCCATTAACTGGCTCTGGTGCACCCTGTAGTTCTCGCGTAAATATCACCTCACTTTCCACTTTTACCAAAGGAAATTTAGTCGTCGATGCCCATATGGGCGGCTTTTTTGCCGCGCAAATGAAATTCGCTGGATACGACGTCATTATTATCGAAGGGAAAGCGAAATCACCGGTTTGGCTGAATATTAAAGATGACAAAGTTACCCTTGAAAAAGCAGATTTCCTATGGGGTAAAGGGACGCGAGCCACGACGGAAGAAATTTGTCGTTTGACCAGCCCGGAAACCTGTGTGGCAGCTATTGGTCAGGCTGGTGAAAACCTTGTGCCGCTCTCTGGCATGTTGAATAGCCGTAATCACAGCGGTGGCGCGGGAACTGGCGCAATAATGGGGTCGAAAAACCTCAAGGCGATCGCAGTTGAAGGGACTAAGGGGGTCAACATTGCCGATCGTCAGGAAATGAAACGTCTCAATGACTACATGATGACCGAACTTATCGGGGCTAATAACAACCATGTGGTGCCAAGTACACCGCAATCGTGGGCGGAGTACTCCGATCCCAAGTCTCGCTGGACGGCGCGTAAAGGTTTGTTCTGGGGAGCGGCGGAAGGCGGCCCGATTGAAACAGGAGAGATCCCGCCGGGAAATCAGAACACGGTCGGTTTTCGCACCTATAAATCCGTTTTTGACTTAGGTCCGGCGGCAGAGAAATACACGGTAAAAATGAGCGGCTGCCACTCTTGCCCAATTCGTTGTATGACCCAGATGAACATTCCTCGGGTCAAAGAGTTCGGCGTGCCCAGCACCGGCGGTAACACTTGTGTAGCAAACTTTGTCCATACCACCATCTTCCCGAACGGGCCGAAAGATTTTGAAGATAAAGACGATGGTCGTGTCATTGGTAATCTGGTTGGTCTGAATCTGTTTGATGACTATGGTCTGTGGTGTAACTACGGGCAGCTACATCGAGATTTTTCGTATTGCTACAGCAAAGGCGTGTTCAAACGCGTTCTGCCTGCTGAAGAGTATGCGGAAATTCGCTGGGATCAGCTGGAAGCGGGTGACGTTAACTTCATCAAAGATTTTTACTACCGTCTGGCGCATCGCGTGGGTGAGTTGAGCCACCTGGCTGATGGCTCATATGCCATTGCGGAACGCTGGAATTTGGGCGAAGAGTATTGGGGTTACGCGAAAAATAAACTCTGGTCACCATTTGGCTATCCGGTTCACCATGCTAATGAAGCCTCGGCGCAAGTTGGTTCCATTGTTAACTGCATGTTCAACCGCGATTGCATGACGCACACCCACATTAACTTTATTGGTTCCGGTCTGCCGTTGAAATTGCAGCGTGAAGTGGCGAAAGAGCTTTTTGGCTCTGAAGATGCTTACGACGAAACCAAAAACTACACGCCGATCAATGACGCAAAAATTAAATATGCCAAATGGTCACTGTTGCGGGTCTGTTTGCATAACGCCGTCACCCTGTGCAACTGGGTCTGGCCAATGACCGTTTCGCCGCTGAAGAGCCGTAATTACCGTGGTGACCTTGCTTTAGAAGCCAAATTCTTCAAAGCGATCACCGGTGAAGAGATGACCCAGGAAAAATTAGATTTAGCCGCTGAACGTATCTTTACACTGCATCGTGCTTACACGGTAAAACTGATGCAAACCAAAGATATGCGTAATGAGCACGATCTTATTTGCTCCTGGGTATTCGACAAGGATCCGCAGATCCCGGTCTTTACCGAAGGAACTGACAAAATGGATCGCGACGATATGTACGCGTCTCTCACGATGTTCTACAAGGAAATGGGCTGGGATCCACAACTCGGTTGTCCGACACGTGAAACGTTGCAGCGTCTGGGGTTGGAAGATATTGCCACCGATCTGGCTGCACACAATCTGCTTCCGGCGTAAGGAATAGGTGAGATGAGCCATCAGGATGAGCTGCCGCTACCCGGCGTCAGCGAAGTTGATGAGGTGAAGCGTCAATGGTTGCAGGGGATGCGTCACACCGGTGACACGGTCAGTGAAGACATCGCAGAACCAGAACCTACAGACGTCCTGGCAGAGTTTATCCGCCAGCATTCGGTAGCGGGTCAACTGGTGGCGCGCGGCGTGTTTCTCTCGCCACCCTATTCGGTTGCTGAAGAGGATCTGTCTGTTTTGCTGGAAGGCATAAAACAGAACAGAGACTACGCGGATATCGCCTGTATCACGGGAACTCACGATGATTACTATTACTCAACGCAGGCCATGAGCGAAAACTACGCGGCGATGTCTTTGCAAGTTGTGGAGCAGGACATTTGTCGCGCCATTGCTCATGTCGTTCGTTTTGAGTGCCAGACGTATCCGCGACCCTACAAAGTCGCCATGCTGAGGCAAGCGCCATATTACTTCCAGGACGCGCAGATTGAAGCCGCGATAGCCGCGATGGATGTTGCCCCTGAATATGCCGATATACGCCAGGTTGAGTCATCGACAGCGGTGCTGTACCTGTTTAGTGAGCGGTATATGAGCTATGGCAAGGCTTATGGCTTATGCGAATGGTTCGAGGTAGAGCAGTTTCAGAATCCCTGAAATTTCAGGGAAATGTCATGGACAGGGTGGACAGTTGCAGCCACTGCATTAGGGGATAATCAGATGTCCTTCACTCGACGCAAATTTGTTCTGGGGATGGGAACAGTAATCTTTTTTACTGGTTCTGCGTCTTCGCTGTTAGCGAACACCAGGCAAGAAAAGGAAGTTCGGTATGCCATGATTCACGATGAGTCACGGTGCAATGGTTGTAATATTTGCGCCCGTGCATGTCGCAAGACCAATTACGTTCCTGCTCAGGGAAGCCGTTTATCGATAGCACACATTCCTGTCACCGATAACGACAACGAAACGCTGTATCACTTTTTTCGCCAGTCATGCCAGCACTGCGAAGATGCTCCTTGCATTGACGTTTGCCCAACAGGGGCGTCGTGGCGTGATGAGCAGGGGATCGTGCGGGTAGAAAAATCACAGTGCATCGGCTGCAGTTATTGCATTGGCGCTTGTCCGTACCAGGTTCGTTACCTTAACCCTGTGACTAAAGTAGCGGATAAATGTGATTTCTGCGCCGAGTCCCGGCTGGCAAAAGGGTTTCCGCCCATTTGCGTCAGCGCCTGCCCGGAACACGCATTGATCTTTGGCCGCGAAGATAGCCCAGAAATTCAGGCGTGGTTACAGGAAAATAAATACTATCAATATCAGCTACCTGGTGCCGGGAAACCGCATTTGTATCGCCGGTTCGGTCAACATTTGATTAAGAAGGAAAATGTATGAACCCGTCGCAAAATGCTGAACAGTTTCAGAGCCAATTGGCGAACTATGTACCACAGTTCACCCCTGAATTTTGGCCGGTGTGGCTGGTCATCGCCGGGCTATTGCTGGTTGGGATGTGGTTAGTCCTGGGGCTGCACGCTTTGCTTCGTGCTCGTGGTGTGAAGAAATCAGCCACCGATCATGGTGAGAAGATTTATCTTTACAGCAAGGCGGTCAGATTATGGCACTGGTCGAACGCATTACTCTTCGTATTGTTGCTGGCAAGTGGGCTAATTAATCACTTTGCGCTGGTGGGCGCAGCTGCGGTCAAAAGTCTGGTTGCTGTGCATGAAGTTTGTGGATTCTTGTTACTGGTATGCTGGCTTGGCTTTGTTCTGATTAATGCCGTTGGGGGTAATGGTCACCACTATCGCATTCGTCGTCAAGGGTGGCTGGGGCGAGCGGCGAAACAAACGCGATTTTATCTGTCTGGCATTATGCAGGGGGAAGCGCACCCTTTTCCGGCGACAATGCAGTCTAAATTTAATCCCTTACAGCAGGTAGCCTATGTCGGGGTGATGTATGGATTACTGCCGTTGTTAATGGTGACGGGGCTGTTGTGTCTCTATCCGCAAGTCGTGGGCGATGCGTTTCCTGGCGTAAGATACTGGTTATTACAAGCGCATTTTGCTCTGGCATCTATTAGCCTCTTTTTCATCTTCGGTCATCTCTATCTTTGCACTACGGGGCGTACTCCGCACGAAACCTTTAAATGTATGATCGATGGCTATCACCGACATTAACGTATGATCATTACGCGAGAGAACCTGCGAGAGTGGCGTGTAGGAGCGGTCATATACCGCTGGTTTTTGCGCCATTTTCCGCAGGACGGCAGCTATGCCGATGTTCACCATGCGCTGCTCGACGAAGGGTATACGGATTGGGCAGATAGTCTGGTTGAGTATGCATGGAACAAATGGCTGACAGACGAAAACTTTGCCCGCCAGGAAGTTTCTTCTATGCAAAAACTGGTCACAGAACCAGAGGAACCGACATTTTGCCGCCAGTTCTCCAGTGCCGAGGATAACGCACGCGTCGGGTGTTGCGACGATAACGCCAGAATAGTTACAGCAGGTTATGCGGCGCAAATTGCCAGCACGGGCTACAGCGTACGGATGGCTAGTGTGGGTTTTAACAGCCATATTGGCAGCTCAGGCGAGCGTGCCCGCGTGGCAGTGGTGGGTAACTCGACTCGAATCAGCAGTGCCGGAGATGGTAGCCGTATTGCGAATGCCGGGATGCGAGTACGCGTCTGTACTCCAGGTGAAAGGTGTCATGTCGCCAGTAATGGCGATCTGGTACAAATTGCCAGCTTTGGCGCAAACGCGAAAATTGCTAACAGCGGTGATAATGTTCACATCATTGCCAGCGGTGCTAACTCAACAGTAGTCAGTACGGGCGTGGTTGACTCGATTGTCCTCGGGCCTGGTGGCAGCGCCGCACTGGCATATCATGATGGCGAAAGAGTGCGCTTCGCCGTCGCCATTGAAGGTGAAAACAATATCCGTGCCGGAGTCCGCTATCGTCTCAATGCACAGCATCAGTTTGTTGAGTGCTGATTAATCAACCGAAAGACGCCGACGTGCACGGGATGCAGGTTTTACAATGGCCTGCGCCATAGCCTCGCCAATTTCTGCACAAGCCGTAAGTCCCTGGACGAAAGGCCGGTTGTGCATCAGCCAGGGTAAAGCACCGAACGCCACGCGACCACGAACTTCTTCAGGTTGCTGTAGCGTATAATCTTCACCAACATCAGGGATTTCCTCGCCTGTTTTCTGCAATTGTTCGCGTAGCCCAGGGAAAGGAATATCTTTCACTTTGAGTGGACGTTGACCTCGGGCATCAATAAAAACATCAAACGAGTAGCTGTTATCCGCTGTTTTCAGAATTGTGCGCGTTTCGTTGTTTTCCATCTCGTAGTCCTCACCGAGGGCGAGAATATGAATGATCCCGGCTTCGCGTAAGGCCAGTAATCGTCTTATAGATTCTGAAGGGATTGCCGCATAATTATCGATAAAGACTCTGGCAAGACCTTTACTGAATCGCTTATGGTCGTGTTCATTCAGATGCGGCACAATTTCCTGTACAGCTTCATGCAAACGCAGAATGACATAACGCCAGGGGACGGTATGTTTTTGCCGTTTATGTTGCTCGACTTCGGCTAAGTTTTCTTCCGCCCAGCCAAAAGGGTCATGCTGTTTACGCTCGGCAAACCAGGTTTGCGCAAAGGTATCGACATTGAGGCGCTCTAACGCTATGCGTTGGCTCCAGTCTGGATCGGCAGAATTAATTTCTTGCTGTATCAATTTGAATATCCGATCCAACAGGCCTTCTGCTCCTTTTTCTATTTCTGTATTTAAGGCCTGTTCTGTGACGATGCGTAACGGTTCGTAGGGGATGGGGCAATAGAAATCGGCTTCCGGTAAAATGCCCGTGCGCGACATCAACGTAATGTGCAGATTTTCACTGTTGCTATCACGTTGAAAGATAACTCGTTGTTTATCTTCTTCAATAAACGAACCATGCTGAATAGCCACTGCCATTGCCGCATCCAGTCCGCTCAAGGATGTTCCCATAATGCCCACGTTACAGGCATCGATCTTTGCTTCCATCAGACCCGACCACGGGCTGGGAAAATACGTTCGGGTTGCTTCTTCTTCATCAGGCCAGACGTGACCGGTGGCTATTACCGCTAAATCAAACGTCTCTGTGTGTAAATCCTGATTTGTAGCAAGTATCACGCCAGCATTTGTAATTTGCAGATCGGTAACCTGGCATGATTCATAAATAGCCACTTCAAATTTTTGCTGTCGCGCCTGATCTACTAATCGTAAAAATCGATCGCGGAAATATTCTCCCAGCAAAATACGCGGTAAAAACTGACGATCGTGCAAGGTTTCTTTTTTAACGCCGTAACGTTGTAGATGGCTGGCATCTTGCTTTTGTAGCCATTCGAGATACGTACAATAAATCGGCGGTATTTCAATGCTGGCAATATTTGCCAGCATTAATTTAGAGTTTTCTTCGTCGTTGTACGGCATTCCGACACCAGCCTCGTCAGCCTGTTCGAAGATGGAAATAGAAAGCGGCGTTGGTTGCTGTAAAAGCGAGAAGAGAGTGTAGATCCCTGTTGGCCCGGCACCCACAATGGCAATTTTTTTCATTGTTACTTACCTGAATGTATTCTTTTGAATTTAGTGTTATCAGATAAGTTTGGTTGATATTTTTAGAATTTGGGAAATTTCAGACAGAGATGAAAAGGGCGCTAACCGCCCTTCATGGAGACTTGTCAGGCGAGTTTTGCTTGATTGATTTGACTCAGTGGCTCATTGATATCGAAAACTTTGGCGATAACTTCTGCAACGCCGAGGTTCTTCAGACGGGCAGTATGTTTATCCAGATAGGCAAGGGCGCTTTTTTCATCAGTGAAAAGGTAGATCCCACCGGCTTCGCGGTTCTTTTCACTTTCCGTCCATACCTTCCACAGAAAACCAGGTTCCTGATTAATCGACTCGGCAAGCGGTTTAAGCTGCTCAGCCATTGCGTCGCCAAATGGGCCATTAAAAGCAAAATGAAGTTGTAACAAAGTTGCCATAGCGATTCTCCTTCTGATAACGCATACGAAGACAGTGTAAATCTTTTAACGTATTGGATACAGAGAAGAAACAGAGGGAAAAGGGAGAAGACCAGATTAAGAAATCTGGTGCGTCCGAGTGGACTCGAACCACCGACCCCCACCATGTCAAGGTGGTGCTCTAACCAACTGAGCTACGGACGCAGGATGGTGCGTTCAATTGGACTCGAACCAACGACCCCCACCATGTCAAGGTGGTGCTCTAACCAACTGAGCTATGAACGCAACGTTGTAGGTGACAACGGGGACGAATATTAGCGGCAGAGTGGGAAGGTGGCAAGAGGCAAAACGTAATTTTCTGCGGTATTTCGACCGTTTGCAGAGCTTTTAAGCAAATTGGCTATATTTTGTTGATTTGCAAGGGCGATTTTTATTCAGGATCGCATTTACATCTGACACAACCCACTATCTCGCGCATCAGGATATAAACCGAGTCGTTTGCCAGCAAATCAATTCTGTCGTGGATAAATCCTCCGTAGCCTTTACACTTAGGTAGCGATAAGGGCACACAGATGCAGCAAAGGAATAAATCATGGGATCTGATGCAAAAAACTTGATGAGCGACGGGAAAGTGCAAATTGTTAAGACCGGCGAGGTCATTGGCGCGACTCAACTTACTGACGGTGAGTTGCTCGTTGAGACAGGCGGAAGAGCAGAAAACACCGTAGTGACAGATGCGGGTTGGCTGAAAGTGGAAACGGGTGGGATCGCCAAAGGCACACAATATGGCAACAATGGCACGCTATCGGTCAGTGACGGTGCAATTGCCACAGACATTGTTCAATCTGACGGTGGAGCAATTAGCCTCTCAACGCTCGCTACTGTTAATGGTCGCCATCCCGAAGGTGAATTTAGCGTTGATAAGGGCTATGCCTGCGGTTTGTTGCTGGAGAATGGCGGAAATTTGCGCGTACTGGAAGGTCATCGGGCAGAAAAAATTATTCTCGATCAGGCTGGTGGTTTATTGGTCAACGGGACGGCTTCATCAGCAATAGTGGATGATGGCGGTGAATTGTTGGTGTATCCGGGTGGGGAAGCCGGCAATTGTGAGATTAATCAGGGCGGTGTCTTTATGCTGGCGGGGAAAGCCAGTGATACGTTGCTTGCTGGTGGCACCATGAATAATCTCGGTGGTGAAGACGATAATACCATTGTTGAAAATGGAGCCATTTACCGTCTGGGGACGGATGGCCTTCAGCTTTATAGTTCCGGTAAGACGCAAAACCTGGCCGTTAATGCTGGTGGTCGGGCTGAAGTGCATGCTGGTACGCTGGAAAACGCGGTCATACAAGGTGGGACGGTGATCCTGATGTCACCCACCAGCGCGGACGAAAATTTTGTTGTAGAAGAAGATCGAGCACCGGTTGAACTGACCGGGAGTGTTGCCGTTCTGGACGGTGCTTCAATGATTATTGGCTATGGTGCAGATCTGCAACAATCAACGGTTACGGTACAGCAGGGTGGCGTGTTGATTCTCGATGGCAGTACGGTAAAAGGTGACAACGTCACTTTAAATGTTGGCAACGTCAATCTCGATGGCGGAAAAGTGTGGCTGATCACTTCTGCGGCAACACATGTGCAACTGAAAGTGAAACGCCTGCACGGAGAGGGAACGATTTGCCTGCAAACCAGCGCGAAAGAAATTTCACCTGACTTCATCAATGTGAAAGGGGAAGTTAGTGGCAATATCCTCGTTGAGATAACGGATGCCAGTCGGCAACCAATTTGCAGTGCGCTTAAACTGCAACCTGACGAAGACAGGATTGGCGCAACGCTCCAGCCCGAATAAAAACTAAGGCGCAATCTGTGAAGGTTGCGCCTTGTTTTTTAGCGAGCTGCGCGTTGCAGAATGATGGCTGATGGCAGACGTTGCAGGAAACGCATACGCAGCATCATCATAATAGCGGCAGAAGTCAGGCCAATAATAAAGCCGATCCAGAAACCTGCTGGCCCCATTGGCTCAACCACCAGATCGGTCAGCGCCAGAATGTAGCCGCTCGGCAAGCCTAATACCCAATACGCCGTAAAGGTAATATAAAAAATCGACCGCGTATCTTTATAACCACGCAAAATCCCACTGCCGATAACCTGTATGGAATCAGAAATCTGATACACCGCCGCCAGCAACATCAAATGTGCCGCCAGCGTTACGACCTCAGGATTATCGTTATACAGCAGGGCAATCTGCTCTCGTAGTGAAACCGTGAAAATTGCGGTCAGAGTTGCCATACAAACGCCAACCATAAGCCCTGTTCTCGCGGCTGTTTGTGCATCCAGCGTTGAACCCTGACCCAGACGATAACCAACACGGATGGTTACCGCTGCGGCCAGCGACATTGGAAGCACGAACATCAGTGAACTAAAGTTCAGTGCAATCTGGTGGCCTGCCACATCGATAATACCGAGTGGGGATACCAACAGCGCCACTACAGCAAACAGTGTCACTTCAAAGAACAACGCCAGCGCGATAGGTAGACCAAGCTGCACCAGTCGTTTCAATGCGGCGGAATCGGGTTTCGCGGTGCCTTTTTCGTTGCGGATATCGCGCATGGAACGGGCATGTTTAATATAAGAAACCATGGCGAGGAACATCACCCAATACACAGCCGCCGTCGCTACACCACAACCGACGCCACCGAGTTCAGGCATTCCGAAATGACCATAAATAAAGATATAGTTAACCGGAATGTTCACCAGCAGGCCAATAAAACCCATCACCATCCCTGGTTTGGTTTTTGCCAGACCTTCACACTGGTTACGCGCGACCTGAAAGAACAGATAGCCCGGAGCACCCCACAGCAGTGCACGCAGGTAACCTACCGCTTTATCGGCGAGCGCCGGATCGATATTTTGCATGGAGCGGATGATATAACCCGCATTCCACAGAACCACCATAATGAGCACCGAGACAAAGCCGGCTAGCCAGAAACCTTGTCGTACCTGATGCGCTATGCGTTCACGGCGACCAGAACCATTCAATTGCGCGATCACTGGCGTCAACGCAAGCAGCAGTCCGTGACCGAAAAGAATAGCCGGGAGCCAGATAGATGTACCAATGGCGACCGCCGCCATGTCGGTGGCGCTATAGCCGCCCGCCATGACAGTATCGACAAAACCCATCGCTGTTTGGGCGATTTGCGCGAGAATCACCGGGATTGCTAATGCTAATAACAGACGCGCTTCACTGATATACTTCTGCACGTGAACACCTTTTATATTGTTGTTATATGAGAGACTAAAAAGCCGCCTGAATGGGCAGCAAAAAGAAGAAGCAGGGGAAATTCAGTCTATTGTAGCGAGGATTTATTAATTCTCCAGTGAAAAAATAACCATTCAGCCCCCTTTACTGGTAAGGGTGTTTCCCACCTGCTATTGTGCTGAACAGAATGCCTTAACTGATTTCAGGAGTTGTAAGTATGTTTACGGGGATAGTGCAGGGCACTGCAAAACTGGTGTCGATTGACGAGAAACCAAATTTTCGTACTCATGTGGTTGAGTTACCTGACTATATGCTGGATGGTCTGGAGACCGGTGCGTCTGTGGCACACAACGGTTGTTGCCTGACCGTGACGGAAATCAACGGTAACCATATCAGTTTTGATCTGATGAAAGAGACGTTACGCATTACTAATCTTGGCGATTTACAGGTTGGGGATTGGGTAAACGTAGAGCGTGCGGCTAAATTCAGTGATGAAATTGGCGGGCATTTAATGTCGGGTCATATTATGACCACCGCTGAAGTAGCGAAAATATTAACCTCTGAAAATAATCGCCAGATCTGGTTTAAAGTGCAGGATAGTCAGTTGATGAAATATATCCTGTACAAAGGATTTATCGGCATCGACGGTATTAGCCTGACCGTCGGCGAAGTAACGTCAACACGTTTCTGCGTGCATTTAATTCCAGAAACGCTGGAACGTACCACCCTCGGTAAGAAAAAACTCGGTGCACGCGTCAATATTGAAATCGATCCACAAACTCAGGCAGTGGTAGATACGGTAGAACGTGTGCTGGCGATGCGGGAAAAGGCGTTGAATCAATAACGGACTGAAATATGATATCGCCCCCAAACGGGGGCGATAGAATAACATTTAGCGTGCAACCCGAAGACCGTTTTCGACTCCTCGAGAGAACACCACTTGCCAGAGTTGAATATCACGGGCGCGGAAAGCACCAGCGCAAGCATTCAGATAATAGGTAAACATCCGTTTAAAGCGTTCACTGTAATTATCCGCAATTTCCGGCCAGGCGGCGAGGAATCGTTCATACCAGGCCATCAGCGTGGTATCGTAATCGGCGCCAAAGTTATGCCAGTCTTCCATCACAAAGTGTGGTTCGCTGGATTGAGCGATCTGGCGCACAGAGGGCAGGCAACCGTTCGGGAAAATATATTTATTAATCCACGGATCAACATTCAGATCGGTTTTTTTCGAGCCGATAGTATGTAACAGGAAAATACCTTCCGGTTTCAGATTGCGATCTACCACCTCAAAATAGGTGTTGTAATTTTTCGGCCCGACGTGTTCGAACATTCCCACTGAAACAATGCGGTCAAATTGATCGTTCAGGTCACGGTAATCTTGCAGCAATATGGTGACATCCAGACCTTCGCAGCGATCCTGAGCCATTTTCTGCTGTTCAGCAGAAATGGTGACACCCACCACACTTACGTCATAGTTAGACGCCATGTAGTGCGCCAGTCCGCCCCAGCCGCAGCCAATATCCAGTACGCGCATCCCTGGTTTCAACTGCAATTTTTCACAGATCATTTTAAGCTTCGCTTGTTGGGCAGATTCCAGATTATCGGCATCTTTCCAGTAAGCGCAGGAATACTGCATGAAGGGATCAAGCATGCGGCTGAACAGGTCATTACCCAGATCGTAATGCTCTTTGCCGACTATCCAGGCACGTTTTTTACTCTGCAAATTGAAGAGACGAGCGCCTGCTATGCGCAGAGTGTCTTTGAAATGATGGGGGAGTTGGTTTTCGAGACCTGCGCGTAAGACTTTGCTAAAAAACATATCCAGTCGGTCACATTCCCACCAGCCATCCATATAACTTTCGCCTAACCCCAACGATCCTTCCTGCAGAACGCGTTTAAAAAAATCGGGGTTTTTAACACGAATATCCGCCGGGGCAGAACCGTTGATGGCTATACCTGCGCGGCTAAGTAATTCGTTGGCGATTCTGTACCAGTTGTCATCCGGTACGCTGACTTCTTCTATACACGATGAACTCATAGTTTCTCCATCACTGGTCGGTGATCAGAACCTTAAAACAGCGTAGACGCTTTTTGGGCTTTGTGAGAAATCTCGCAGAAAATCCGCGAGTCTATAATCCGACGTAGAACAGAGGGAAAGGAGGAACCCTTGCCGAAATGACCATCCATAGCAATCCGGGAACGCTCCTGTCCCCGTAAAAACATAATATTTATCGTAATCTTAACAACTGGAAATTAGTATAGGCCGCTAATTTCAATCATACAACAAAATTTTGTTAGCAGCCTAAGTATAAAGATGTCGATATAGATCAATGTGATTCGCTATGAGCGACTTCGGCATTGCCATGATTCTGGCAACCAGGTTCTTCACAACGTTGCATCATGTAACCCAGAGAAGCCAGTACCACGGTCGATAACATCACGCAGGTGGTGGTGAGCAGTGGTGTGCTAACGCTGATGAGCCAGGAAACCACAAGGCTTGCGAGGAAGCACAGTCCCAGTTGCAGTGTGTTCTGCAATGCTGCAGCGCGGCCGGTCGCATGTGGGAAGGGGCGCAGCGCCTGGGCGACAACAATCGGGTAGATTGCGCCGTTAGCAATAGCCATCACACAGAATGGGATCAGGATTTCGACCAGCGAAACATGGCTAATGAAGCCAGCAGCCCAGGTCGCCACGACACTGACAGCAAACAGCGCCAGCAGCCACGGTAATAATTGTTTGCCTTGCCATTTTTGCAATGCTGCGCGACAGCCATAACCACCAATCAGAAACGCGATGGTTTGTGGTACATAACTTAAACCAATGACTGCCGGGCTGTAGCCCATCTCGCTAAGGATGAACGGTGAACCGGTCAGCCAGGCAAAGAAACTGGCTGAACAGGCTGCATAAATCAGCACGTTGCCGCGATAAGTTTTTGAACGCAGCAGATCGGTAAAGGTCAGTCCATCCTGACTATCGTTACGTGCTTTAGTCGTGGGTTTAAGCCAGAAAATGGGCAGAATCAGCACCACTGTAATGGCAAACAAGGTGGCGAAAATCGCCTGCCAGGAAAAATGAACCAGCAGCCAGCTACCTAAAAGAGGAGCAAGGGCAGGAGAGAGTCCCACTAATGGCATGATAGTGGCGAAAATACGATTCACTTTTTGTGAAGGATAGTAATCCGTCACCAACGCCTGCCAGATAACTGCGGCGGCACAGACACCAACCGCTTGCACAAACCGTAATACCAGCAGAGTGATGGCGTTATCCACCCATAACATCCCCAGACTACCTAACGCAAAAATTGTCAGGCCGATTAATAACACCGGTTTACGACCATAACGGTCGGAGAGCGGCCCCCACAGAAGTTGGGCTGCGGCAAAACCGGCAAGGAACAGACTAAGGCTGGCACTGACAGCAGACGCAGGCGTTTGCAAATCGGCCTGAATGGCGGCGAAAGCGGGCAGATACATATCGGTTGCCAGAAAACCGAGTACGCTCAAACCCGCCAGCCAGACTAAAAATCTTTTCCCAGGTTGCATGTATATTCTCTAAATTTCTCAATTAAACACCGTCGCAAAGTGTAGGGAGTGAAATTCCTGTTGTGAAACGGTAATATTTGATGACTGGTTTCAAAAATTTTGCAGGCAAACTATGTGGTCTGAGTATTCTCTCGAAGTGGTTGATGCGGTAGCGCGTAATGGCAGTTTTAGTGCTGCGGCTCAGGAGTTGCATCGCGTTCCTTCAGCGGTCAGCTATACCGTGCGTCAGCTGGAAGAGTGGCTGGCGGTGCCGCTTTTTGAACGGCGTCATCGTGATGTGGAACTGACCGCTGCCGGGGCGTGGTTTCTCAAAGAAGGGCGCTCTGTTGTCAAAAAAATGCAGATCACTCGCCAGCAATGTCAGCAGATTGCGAACGGCTGGCGCGGTCAGTTAGCCATTGCGGTGGATAATATCGTCAGGCCAGAACGTACACGGCAGATGATCGTTGATTTCTATCGCCATTTTGATGACGTTGAACTTCTGGTATTTCAGGAAGTATTCAATGGTGTCTGGGATGCGCTTTCCGACGGGCGCGTGGAACTGGCGATTGGCGCGACACGAGCGATTCCGGTGGGCGGTCGTTACGCCTTCCGTGATATGGGGATGTTGAGCTGGAGTTGTGTTGTTGCCCGTCATCATCCGCTTGCGTCAATGAATGGGCCATTCAGCGATGATACGTTGCGCAACTGGCCATCGCTGGTGCGCGAAGACACCTCGCGGACGCTACCAAAACGTATTACCTGGCTGCTGGATAACCAAAAGCGCCTTGTTGTACCGGACTGGGAATCATCGGCAACGTGTATTTCGGCTGGGTTATGCATCGGTATGGTGCCGACACATTTCGCCAAACCGTGGCTTAATGAGGGGAAGTGGGTAGCTCTAGAACTGGAAAATCCATTCCCTGATTCAGCATGTTGTCTGACCTGGCAGCAGAATGATATGTCGCCTGCTTTAACCTGGTTGCTTGAGTATCTCGGCGATAGTGAGACGCTGAATAAGGAGTGGCTGCGGGAGCCTGAAGAGACTCCCGCAACGGATGATTAACGACGATAGTCGCGGAACGGGCCATCAGCCACGGAGCGACGTTCAATCAATCGTGGATGAACTTCAATTGACTGCGGTTCTTCGCGTTTGTTGACGATACGATCCAACAGCATATTGAACGCCGTTTCACCCAGCGAATCTTTTGGCTGATGGATAGTGGTCAGTGCCGGGGTAAAGTAGCGAGCGTTGCGCACGTTATCATAACCGATCAGCGAAACATCCTGCGGGACGCGCAGCCCCATTTCATCAGCGGCACAGAGTGCGCCCATTGCCATAATATCGCCGCCACAGAAGACAGCGGTAGGTCTGTGTGGTTGCGACAGGATTTGCTGCATGGCGCGATAACCTGATTCAGGCTCAAAGTCACCTTGCACAATCCAGTTTTCCGGCACTTTGATCATGGCTTCTTCCATCGCTTTCATAAAGCCCGCCAAACGACCTGCACCGGTGTTACGCTCCAGAGGACCAGGAATAACGCCAATTTCGCGGTGACCGCGTTCAATCAGATAGCGCCCGGCCATGTAACCGCCTTCAAAAGCGTTATCGATAACCGCATCGGTAAAGTCTGCTTTTGCTTCACCCCAGTCCATCACCACCATCGGGATATGGCGATACTCTTCCAGCATCGCCAGCAACGGTTCCGGATACTCCGAACACATCACCAGCAGGCCATCGACGCGTTTTTGCGCCATCATCGACAGATAAGCCCGCTGTTTCTCAAGATTGTTCCACGCATTGCCCAGAATCAGCGTGTAGCCTTTCTGGAAGCAATTTTTTTCTACCGCTTCAATGATCTCGGCGAAATAGGCCGCTTCGCTGCTGGTCGCCAGCAAACCGATAGACTTGGTGTGGTTAACCTTCAGGCTACGCGCCACCGCGCTAGGGGAGTAGTGTAATTCTTTGATCGCTGCCCACACAGCATTGCGCGTTTCTTCAGCGACGAAACGTGTTTTGTTGATTACGTGTGACACAGTTGTAGTGGAAACGTTTGCTCGTTTCGCTACATCTTTTATTGTTGCCATTCCATTTCACTCCAGACCCTAACTTCAGCTCCTGCAAAATCGCAAGGTAAACGTTTGCCTTTACACACCTTACGCACAACAAAAGTGTTGCGGTACGCCGGGAAAATGACACAGAGCGTCAGGAAGGGGTCAATGGCCAGTACGCAAATAGTGTAAGCGTGGAATTTTGGCCGATCTTGATGAAAAGGGGAAGTAGTAAAAACACTTATCATTATAAATGGCGGGAGATTTTTTCATCACAGTATGTAAAAATGCGTAATATCACTTTTTGTGGGGTAATAAAAAGGAGAAAACTTGATGAGCACCGACCTTAAATTTTCACTGGTAACAACCATTATCGTTCTTGGTTTGATCGTGGCCGTGGGTTTGACTGCCGCGCTACACTGATTTCCCCTCGAGGGAGCGCGTTCTCCCTCACATCTCCTTCCTCTTTGTTAGCAAAATGGCAAAAGTGTTTTCTCTTTTTGTTATTTTCATTCTTTTGTGATTGATGTCATGCTTTCGCCACTTTGATGAACATCGCGTGATGACGCGAAGAGGTGGAGATTAGGCATGAAAATCAACTATCCGTTGCTGGCGCTGGCAATTGGCGCATTTGGTATCGGGACAACGGAGTTCTCGCCAATGGGTTTGTTGCCCGTTATTGCGCGTGGTGTGGATGTCTCGATTCCCGCTGCCGGAATGTTAATCAGCGCCTATGCGGTTGGCGTGATGGTTGGCGCGCCATTGATGACGCTTCTGCTTTCTCATCGTGCCCGCCGCAGTGCGCTGATTTTCCTGATGGCGATTTTCACCCTCGGTAACGTACTTTCTGCCATCGCACCGGATTATATGACGCTGATGCTTTCACGCATTTTAACCAGCCTGAATCACGGGGCGTTTTTTTGCCTGGGGTCTGTCGTGGCAGCAAGCGTGGTGCCAAAACATAAACAGGCCAGCGCAGTTGCAACTATGTTTATGGGCTTAACCCTCGCGAATATCGGTGGCGTTCCGGCGGCAACCTGGCTTGGGGAAACTATTGGCTGGCGTATGTCATTTCTGGCAACGGCGGGGCTGGGTGTGATTTCAATGGTGAGCCTGTTCTTCTCTTTACCTAAAGGTGGCGCAGGGGCGCGGCCTGACGTGAAAAAAGAGCTGGCGGTACTGTTGCGTCCACAGGTGCTGTCTGCATTGCTGACGACGGTGCTGGGCGCTGGCGCAATGTTCACCCTCTACACCTATATTTCTCCGGTACTGCAAAGTATTACCCACGCAACGCCGGTGTTCGTCACGGCAATGCTGGTGCTGATTGGCGTCGGGTTCTCTATCGGTAACTTTCTCGGCGGCAAACTTGCAGATCGTTCAGTTAACGGCACGTTGAAAGGCTTTTTGCTGCTGCTGATGGTGATTATGCTCGCGATCCCGTTCCTGGCGCGAAATGAGTTTGGCGCGGCTATTAGCATGGTGATGTGGGGCGCTGCAACCTTTGCTGTCGTACCGCCGTTGCAGATGCGTGTGATGCGCGTTGCCAGCGAAGCGCCGGGTTTGTCTTCATCAGTAAATATTGGTGCCTTTAACCTTGGAAATGCGCTGGGTGCCGCAGCCGGTGGTGCAGTGATTTCCGGTGGTCTGGGATACAGTTTTGTGCCGGTGATGGGGGCGATTGTCGCGGGGCTGGCATTGTTGCTGGTATTTATGTCAGCCAGAAAACAACCTGAAGCAGTTTGCGTTGCCAACAGCTAATAAACAAAAACGCAGAAGGATAACCTTCTGCGTTACAGTTTGCAGGCAAAGTGCGATTTATCTTGCCGGATGTGGTGTTAATGCCTCATCCGCGTAGGCCTGATAAGCGTAGCGCATCAGGCAATGCTGCATTTGCCATCAGTGATTATGCGGCGAGATTTTTCGCTACAAATTCCCAGTTTACCAGCGCCCAGAAGTGCTCCAGATAACCCGGACGTGCATTGCGATAGTCGATGTAATAAGCGTGTTCCCAGACATCAACGGTCAGCAGTGGAGTCGCATCGGTGGTCAGCGGAGTACCTGCGTTAGAAGTGGAAACGATAGCCAGTTTGCCATCGCTGTTTTTCACCAGCCAGGTCCAGCCAGAACCAAAGTTTTTGATCGCAGCATCAGTAAACTGAGCTTTGAAATCGGCAAAGCTGCCAAAAGAAGCGGCGATAGCTTCAGCCAGTTCACCCGTCGGTTCGCCACCCGCGTTTGGCGCCAGGCAGTTCCAGTAGAAAGTGTGGTTCCAGACCTGAGCGGCGTTATTGAATACACCACCTTCAGAGCTGCGAATAATCTCTTCCAGTGATTTACCTTCAAACGCAGTACCTTTGATCAGGTTGTTCAGGTTAGTGACATAAGTCTGATGATGTTTGCCGTAGTGATACTCGATAGTTTCCGCAGAAATGTGCGGTGCCAGAGCATCTTTAGCATATGGTAGTGCAGGTAATTCAAATGACATTGCTACTCTCCTTTATTATTAATTGGCATACGTACAATAGCCTTATTGTGCGTATGGATAGGGTAGCAAATTAAAAGGTGATACAAAAGATGAACTTACCCTGTTGCCGTAACAACAGGGTAAAGTTTTAGCGAAGTGTTTTTGGGGTCATCACCCGACGAGCGCCAACATAGTGGCGTTGCCAGTAATCTTCACTTAACGAAGTGATTTTAATTTCCTGACCACTGCGTGGTGACTGAATAAATTTGCCGTTGCCGACATACACGCCAACGTGATCGGCGGTTCCGCGCCCCTGAGTGCGGAAGAAGACAAGGTCGCCGTTTTTCAGTTCGCTGCGATCGATCGGCGCGGCGTCACGCAGGTGATACATTTCGTTAGCCGTGCGTGGAATACGGATCTTCACCAGATCTTTATACGCGTAATAAACCAGTCCGCTGCAATCAAAACCGGTACGCGGTGAGCTGCCGCCCCAGCGATATGGTTTGCCAATTTGCTGCATCAGCTTATTCATAGCCACTTTTGTGGCTTTCTGTACTTTTGCTTTATGCGCGTCGGCGATGGTTCCCTGTGTGGCATTCTTGACTTTCACACAACGTGACTTATAGCCTTTACGTTTGGTGCATTTTTCCGTAAAGCTGACTGACGCCGTTTTATTGACGGCTTGTTTGCTGCGAGTTTTGGCGTTTTTAGAAGCTGTAATGGAGGATTTTTTAACGGAAGAAGCAGTTTTATTTTTAGTAGTACTTTTACTGGCGGCTTTTTTCGCTGTTTTCTGGCTGGCTTTATTGGTCTTTTTGGTGGTTGCCGTGCTTTTCTTTTTATCTGCTTTTTTGGTGATGTGAGTGGTAGCAGAACTCTCCCTGGCTTGCTTTGAAGCATGTGCCATAGGCGTTAAAGGCAGGGTGGTAAAAAGTAAAGCACAGAGCGTGATCGAAATACGGTTTATCCGCGCCACTGAGCGTCCCTCTGTTAAGGCAGGTCTATCATGCCTGCGTCTGATTTACAAAACTTGATGATTCTAATGCATAGAAGAAGAGAAAGTTAATAGCTTTTATTGTTAAAAAATACGTTTCGTCGGCGAGCGCAAAAAAATGCAGCAGGCAAAGCTAAAAATGGTTATAAAAACACCACGTTGCTGCGTGCCAGAGAAGAAAAGAATATTTGAAATGCAACATATAGAGCAAAGGGATAAAATAGCAAAAGCGTGATGAAAATGTTATTTTCCGTTGCCGCACTGACCCGCTACAATGTCAGATTACTGCCGTAAAGAAGTTTGAGGAAGCAAGACAATGAGCACCACTATCGAAAAAATCCAACGCCAGATTGCTGAAAACCCGATCCTGCTGTACATGAAAGGTTCACCGAAACTGCCGAGCTGCGGTTTCTCTGCCCAGGCAGTCCAGGCGCTTGCCGCATGTGGCGAACGTTTTGCCTATGTTGATATCCTGCAAAATCCGGACATTCGTGCGGAACTGCCGAAATACGCTAACTGGCCGACTTTCCCACAACTGTGGGTTGACGGCGAACTGGTAGGCGGCTGTGATATCGTGATCGAAATGTATCAGCGCGGCGAACTGCAACAGCTGATCAAAGAAACTGCCGCTAAATACAAGTCTGAAGAGCCGGACGCGGAGTAATCCGTCCTGCAATACTGACGGATGCAAACAAGCATCCGTCAGTGCTTTATCTATCCCCAATCCAGCCCTTGTGGCGAACTTGAAAATCCCGCTTCACGCAGCAGCGTAAACATCGGCGTTTGCCGGACGGGTTGATCATTCACTTCTGTCAGCGTAAAGCGCAGCCGTGGTTCGCGACGCAGTGCGGTAGTCAGCGCCTGGAAAACCTCTGGGGCGAGTAATTCCTCTTTTTCCTGCCAGACCAGCATTTTTTTGCCACCTTGCGCCAGATAGAGTAACAATTTGCCGCCAGAAACGACCACCAGCGCACCCGCCCGACGCGTTGGAACCAGCGTTGCCGGATGTGCAGGCCAGGGCAGGAGAGTTCCCCACACATTAGCCGGATCGTTGGCAGAGAGCGCCACTGGCGTATAGTGCCGCGTCTGCGTGGCTTGTGTCGCCAGATCGCGCAATCGGTCAATAGTCAGGCGATCAGCAAATTGCGCGCCGCCAAGACCTTCAACAAAACGACCACGCATAATTCGCCCGGAGTCTTCCATGCTGCGACAAAGCGTTTGCATTGACGGAAATCCGCCAGGGATATTCTCGGCTATCACCGCCTGACGACTGACGATGCCGTAGCGGTCGAGCATATTTTCCGCCAGCGCCAGCATCCTTTCAGTATCGTTAAGTGGCTCCACCTGTAATAACGACCAGCGTCCAGCCAGCTTCGGCGTGTTGTAAGATACCAGTGGCGAGATGGACGACGTATAGGCAGGACGTCCACGCCGGGTCCGGTGACTGCGGCGAGTTGAGGGACGCGCGCTGGTACTGCTGCGGGTGAGGGCGCGTAACGGTGCCCAAATATCGCAGGAAATGACGCCTTGCCAGACCAGCTCCCATAACGCTTCTTGCAGGGGCGAAGCATCTACCGGTTGACCGATTTTCTCGCCTACCCGTTGAGCGATTTGTTGCGCAAACCAGGCGCCGCCGTCAGCCAGAACCGCGATAATCGCTTGCTGAATCGCTGAACGTTTTGCGTGATCATTTTCTACTGGTGTTAACGATTCTGCGGCGTATTCCTGCAAATGCAGAGCCACCAGACCGTCATCATCGCCCAGTTTTTTTTGCCCCGACCAGATAACTGCGCCGGTTGCCAGCAGTTCATCGAGCATTTCTGGCGAATAGTCGCGCACGCGGGCTGGCAGGATCTGGCTTTCCCAGAGCGAGGCGGGTAAACCAACACCGGCAAGTTGTTCGATTACCCGCATGACACCATCCACCCCCTCATAAACGCCTGTAGATGTTGCGGCAAAAAGCGCCGGGCTGCCATCGGTAGCGGGCAACACGCCCTGACGTTCCAGCAGCAATCGCGCATAGACTGTAGACGGAACTGGACGCGTCGCTTCTCTGGCAGCCTGCAGCGAGCGTAAGCGCAGACGACGGAAAACTTCGTCGCTCACCCAGACGTCTTGTTGCAGATTCATCACCAGCCCCCGTTCGCGCAGTTGCTGAAGTTGCTCTTCGACAATGGCAATACCGAGGCCAAAATCACGGGCAAGTTGTTCCGCCGTGACCAGAGCATGAGTCCGGAGATAGCGCAGAAAGAGATCGCGAAGCGGGTAATTTACGCGGTGCAGGTAGATTTCGGGTAGTGAGTGCGGCAATGGTACACCGAGGGCGTCTCGTAGCCTGGCTGCGTCATCCATGCAGGCAAGGTGCTTCTGACCTGCAATCATCGCCGGGAAGATTCGTTTTGCCGCGAGAAGGTTTTCCACATACGTCTCAATCTCTTCACTGCTGCCTGTATGCCGTTGTACCAGATCCTCAACGGTCATTGGCCCCAGTTCGCGTAGCAGGTCAAACAAACCTTCTTCACCTTTCGCTTCTCTGCCAGCCGCTAGCCGCTGTAACTCTTCTTCCACCTGGCGTATGACCTGCGGGTCGAGTAATTCACCCGGATCGACCTGACCGAGTAGATTGCGCAGTAACTCGCTGTCCAGCGACAGTACGGATGCCCGGCGCTCTGCCAGCGGGGCGTCGCTCTGGTACATAAATTCCGCGACATAGCCGAACAATAAACTGGCGGCGAAAGGCGAGGGCGTAGTAGTCGTTACATCGGATATTTGTATTTCGCCACCGTTCAGGCGACGCATCAAACGTTCCAGCGCGGGAAGATCATAAACATCTTGCAGGCATTCACGTAGGGTTTCGAGAATGATCGGAAAATCAGGATAACCCTGGGCGATTTCCAGCAACTGGCTGGCTCGTAGTCGTTGTTGCCACAGTGGCGTGCGATGCCCCGGCGTGCGGCCGGGCATCAGCAATGCCCGCGCGGCACATTCACGGAAACGAGCGGCGAAAAGAGCCGAGCTGCCTACCGCTTCGCGGACAATTTGCAGCAATTTTTCTGGTTCAAACAAGAAAATGGCGGCGTCAGGCAATTTACCATCGGTGTCAGGAATGCGCGCAACAATGCCGTCATCACTGGCAACTACTGAGGCGTCAGCGCCCCATAGTGCATGTATTCGTCCTGCAATCGCCAGCGCCCAGGGTTCATGCACGCGTCTCCCATAGGGAGAGTGCAAAATAATACGCCAGTCGCCAATTTCATCACGGCACCGTTCGAGAACCAGATGACGGCTGCCAGGAACAATGCCCGTTGCTTTGCGCTGCTCGTCAATCAGTCCCTTAATATTGGCGAGCGTATTTTCTTCTGCCAGCCACGGGGGAATACTCCCGGAAAAGAACGCGCCATCCGCCAGCAAATGAAGAAAATCGCCGATCATCTCGCCTAATTCAGACGGACGTCCGTTTCCTTCGCCGCGCCAGAAGGGAAGTCTGGCGGAGCGTCCGGGCGCAGGCGTCACAATCACCTGATCGCGGGTAATTTGCTGGATCCGCCAGGAGGTAGCACCGAGGGTGATAATGTCATTCACCCGCGATTCATACACCATCTCTTCATCCAGTTCTCCTACCCGACGAGATCCGGCCTGTTCTTCACCTTCCGGTAATAACACGCTGTACATGCCACGATCCGGAATGGTGCCACCGCTGGTCACCGCCAGCAGTTGGGCGCCTGGACGCGCAGTTAATATTCCACTTTCCCGATCCCAGATAAGTTTTGGGCGAAAAGCGGAAAAATCACCAGAAGGATAGCGCCCGGAAAGCATATCCAGCGTGGTGTCAAAAACGCGCCTCGGTAGATCTTTCCACGGTGCGGCACGGCGCACGCGGGCGTACCATTCGTCCACCTGTAATGCGTCCATCGCCGCAGCGGCAACAGTTTGCTGCGCCAGAACGTCGAGTGGATTATGCGGTGGTGTCAGGTTTTCCAGCCTGCCTGTGAACATACACTCTACAATGACTGCGGAATCGACTAAGTCACGCCGGGTTCGGGGGAAAAACAGCCCTTTGGAGATACCTCCTACCTGGTGTCCGGCACGTCCAATGCGTTGTAACCCACTGGCAACAGAAAGCGGCGTTGCCACCTGAATCACCAGATCCACCGCGCCCATATCAATCCCCAGTTCGAGACTGGAGGTTGCGACCACGCAGCGTAATTCACCCGATTTCAGCGCCTGTTCGGTGATTGCTCGTTGTTCTTTAGAGACGGAGCCGTGGTGTGAGCGGGCAATATAAACGTCGCTACTTTGCACGCGGTTAGAGGTTGCGCCGGAGGTAGACTCAAAATTTGCCGCATCAACGGCGATAGTCGGGGAACGCTGTAATCGTGCAGCGTAAAGCTCATTTAGTCGTGCCGTCAGTTTTTCCGCCAGTCCGCGAGAATTGGTGAAAACAATGGTCGAGCGATGGCGCAACACTTCATCAAGGATACCCGTTTCAATATATGGCCAGATGGAGCCTTCCCGGCCGGCATGGCTGTCTTCGCCGGTGCCGCTGGCGACCGATGAGACATCATCCATATTGGCGACAGGAACGACAATCCGGATTTGCGGATGGCGCATTGCGGGCGGGTTGACTACCGTGACCGGGCGATCGCCACCCAGAAATTCCGCCACATCGCTGGCTGAGCGCACAGTGGCAGAAAGGCCAATTCGCTGTGCTGAGGTGTGGAGCAGCGCATCGAGTCGCTCCAGACTTAACGCCAGATGCGCACCACGTTTACTGCCCGCTACCGCGTGGACTTCATCAATAATTACCGTTTCGACGCCGCGTAGCGTTTCGCGTGCGCGGGAGGTTAGCATCAGGTAGAGTGATTCGGGCGTGGTTATCAGAATATCCGGCGGATTACGGGTCAGTTTGCTGCGTTCTTGTGCGGGAGTATCGCCAGTGCGGATACCCACACGAATGTTGACTTCCGTTTCGCCACGCCGCCGCCGCTCATCCGCAATGCCCTGTAACGGGATCTGTAAGTTGCGTTGAACGTCGGTGCCTAAGGCTTTAATTGGTGAAATATAGAGGATGCGCGAGGTTTTACGCTTATGCGCTTCGCTTGCATGTTCTCCGCCTTCGCGGAAGAGTTGATCGAGGGCGTAGAGAAAAGCTGCCAGCGTTTTTCCGGAACCTGTCGGTGCAATCACCAGCGCATGTTCACCGTGTGCCGCCACATGCCAGGTTTGTGACTGAACAGCGGTCGGCTGTTTAAAGGCGCGAAGAAACCAGTCGCGGGTCGCCGGTGAAAAAACGTCCGGCAGCGACGATGAAGGATTTGGGTTATCTGCCATTAACGCTATTCCCCGTGAATATCATGCATGATGCGTGGAATAGCCTCACTATAGATGCCTGAATCATTGCATGTCATCAGGCATCGACTCGATTACACCTCTTCGGCGGCAGGTAGCGGCCAGCCTCCCAGACGTTTCCAGCGGTTGACGATTTCACAAAACAGCACAGCAGTGCGTTCGGTGTCGTACAGCGCGGAGTGTGCCTGAGTGCTGTCAAACTCCATGCCAGCGGTCTGGCAGGCTTTTGACAATACGGTTTGTCCGAGTGCCAGCCCGGCCAGTGCAGCAGTGTCAAAAGTGGCAAAAGGGTGGAACGGGTTACGTTTCAGTGAGGCGCGTTCTGCGGCGGCCATCATAAAGCTGTGGTCGAAATTGGCATTGTGCGCCACCATAATGGCACGGTTACAGCCGCTCGCTTTAATGCCTTTACGTACAACTTTGAAAATCTCATGCAGTGCCTCGTATTCACTGACCGCGCCACGATCGGGATCGTTCGGGTCAATGCCGTTGAAGGCGAGGGCTTCTGGTTGCAAATTAGCGCCGACAAACGGCTTGACGTGGAAATGTAATGTGGTGTCCGGCATCAGCCAGCCTTGTTCATCCATTTTCAGGGTGATGGCGGCAATCTCAAGCAGCGCATCGGTTTTGGCGTTAAATCCGGCTGTTTCAACATCGATCACAACAGGATAAAAACCACGAAAACGGTCGCACAGACCGGTAAGTTGAGCGTTATCGGACATCTGATTCTCTTAATACGGATAAATTGCAGCGCGCATTATGACAAATATTACTTGCCGATGCAGTAAAGATGCGGGCGTGATGAGTGCACGCCCGGCAGGAGATTAGTTGCCCAGACCGCGACCGGCGTCTTTCTCTTCGATCAATTCAATTTTATAACCGTCCGGATCTTCCACAAATGCGATAACCGTAGTACCGCCTTTTACCGGACCGGCTTCACGGGTCACGTTACCGCCGTTCTGACGGATTTTTTCGCACGCTTCAGCGGCGTTATCAACGCTAAGGGCGATGTGACCATAAGCGGTGCCGAGTTCGTATTTATCCACGCCCCAGTTATAGGTCAGCTCAATCACCGCTTCTTCGGTTTCCGGGCCGTAGCCAACAAACGCCAGTGAGTATTTATATTCCGGGTTTTCGCTGGTACGCAGCAGTTTCATGCCCAGCACGTTGGTATAAAAATCGATGGAGCGTTGCAGATCGCCAACGCGCAGCATGGTGTGAAGAAGACGCATCTTTATATCCTCAAAATGGCTAACAGATTCAAAATGTTGTTTTAGTATAGCGGCGGCTTTGCGCCGCTCGCAATGTTAGATCACAGCGTAGGGTAATCGGTATAACCTTCTGCGCCGCCGCCGTAGAAACTTTCGGCACGCTGTGGGTTAAGTTCGGCTTTGCGCTGCAGGCGAGCAACCAGATCCGGATTCGCAATCCAGTCGCGACCAAATGCCACCGCATCAATTAACCCTTTGCCGATCAGCGTTTCCGCTTTTTCTACCGTATATGCACCAGCCCCGATAATCGGGCCGTGGAAACGGGCGCGTACTTTTTCGCGGAAAGCCTCGGTATATGGTTTGCCGCCTGCCCAGTCAGGTTCGGACATATGCAGATAAGCAATGCCGCGTTTGCCCAGTTGTTCAATCAGATACAGTGCATCGGCTTCTTCATTCGGGCCGTTATCCGTATTCTGGAAAGTACCGATTGGCGAAACGCGAATGCCAATGCGATCGGCACCCCATTCTTCAATCCCGGCATCAACAACTTCCAGTACCAGACGTGCGCGATTTTCCACGCTACCGCCGTACTGATCGGTACGATGGTTTGAAGAAGGCGACAGGAACTGATGCAGTAAATAACCGTGAGCGGAGTGAAGCTCTACCAGATCAAAACCGGCTTCACGCGCGTTAGCAATGGCCTGACGGAAATCATTGACGATCCCCGGAATCTCTTTCAGCTCCAGTGCACGCGGCATAGATGTCTCGACGCGGATCGCCTGACCATTTTCATCGCGCAGAGAAGTACGCGTTCCCGCACTAAGTGCCGAAGGTGCTACCGGAGCCTGGCCGCCAGGTTGCAGGCTGGCGTGAGAAATGCGCCCCGTATGCCAAAGCTGTACGGCGATATGACCATTTTCAGCATGAACACCAGCGGTGATTTTTTTCCATGCCGCGATTTGCTCCGGGCTATGAATACCTGGTGCGCCCGCATACCCTTTTGCCTGAGCGGAAACTTGAGTGGCTTCGCTAATAATCAAGCCGGCACTGGCACGTTGGCGATAGTATTCCGCCATCAACGGAGTAGGGATGTCACCCGGCTCAATGCTGCGCAGACGTGTCAGAGGGGCCATAAAAATACGGTTTGCCGCCGTGATCGCGCCCACTTGCAGTGGGGAATACAGTTTTTCAGATGACATAAAGGCTCCCGGTCGTCTGGTGATGAAAAAAATGCCTGCTAAACGGCAGGCGTCGCAATAATGGTTTTTACATGTGTTAGCGCGTTTTCCAGCGGCCCGGAACTGCGCGAAATTTTGGCCTGCAGATTGGCGCCCAGCCACAGCGCGTAAAGTACTTGCGCTTGTTGTAGCGGTTCACCACAAAAGGTTAAACAGTGGCTGGCACGGCCATTTTCCAGTGCCTGAGAGAGCAGGGCGATCACGCCACGAGCGCCTTTATCCATCGCGCTGCGCATATCTTCTGACAGATCGCACACTTCGGCAGAGAGCTTTACTGTCAGGCATCCGCTGATAGTTCCATGCTGGCTAAACTGGTTCAGTGTCTGCTGGTAATAAGCCAGTATGCGGTCGCGGTAGTTACCTTCGCCGGATTGCAGCAACTCCGCTAGTCGCAGGTGATACGCCGCGTAATGACGCTCAAGCATGGCAACGCCAAACGCTTCTTTAGAGCGAAAGTAGTGATAGAACGACCCTTTCGGCACTTCAGCGATTTTCAGTAACTCGCTTAATCCCATCCCGGTGAATCCACGTTGCAGGCAAAGCTGCTCACCCGTAGCCAGGAGGTGTTCGCGAGTATCATGTTCGGTGTGTTTGTTCATGTGTTCGAGTGTAGTAGACCGGTCGGTCTAGTGCAAGTAAAGTTGCTACTTTGGGCATTAACAGCTTCAATAGTGGTAATAATCTTATCTTAGGAGGGCGAAGTGGCGGAGCAATTAGAGTTCTTTCCCGTCCAGAGCCCGTGCCGGGGAATTTGCCAGTCCGATGAACGCGGATTTTGCCGTGGCTGTTATCGTAGCCGGGATGAGCGTTTTAACTGGAATAAAATGAGCGATGGCGAAAAACAAGAAGTGTTGCGCCTTTGTCGGCAACGACTTATGCGTAAATTACGCGCGAATAAGCCAGCGCCATCAGACGAACCTGAGCAACCATCACTCTTTTGAGCCTAATCTTGCGTATACTCCTCTCATATCTGATAAGAGGAAGCGATTATGGTTCAGCGTATTACTATTGCGCCGCAAGGCCCGGAGTTTTCCCGTTTTGTGATGGGCTACTGGCGATTGATGGACTGGAATATGTCCGCCCGCCAGTTAGTCAGTTTTATTGAAGAGCATCTGGATCTCGGCGTGACTACTGTGGATCACGCTGATATTTATGGTGGCTATCAGTGCGAAGCGGCGTTTGGCGAGGCGTTGAAACTGGCGCCTCATTTGCGTGAGCGAATGGAAATTGTCAGCAAATGCGGTATCGCGACGACCGCGCGTGAAGAAAACGTCATTGGTCATTACATCACTGACCGCGACCACATCATTAAGAGCGCCGAACAGTCGCTGATTAATCTTGCGACCGATCATCTGGATCTGCTGCTGATCCATCGCCCCGACCCGCTAATGGATGCCGATGAAGTGGCAGATGCGTTTAAACATCTGCATCAGAGCGGAAAAGTACGCCATTTTGGCGTCTCCAACTTCACGCCTGCGCAATTTGCGCTGTTGCAATCGCGCTTGCCGTTTACCCTTGCCACTAATCAGGTGGAAATATCCCCGGTGCATCAGCCGTTACTGCTGGATGGCACGCTCGACCAACTGCAACAACTGCGTATTCGCCCGATGGCCTGGTCTTGTCTTGGCGGTGGTCGTCTGTTTAATGATGATTATTTCAGGCCGCTACGTGATGAACTTGCTGTGGTGGCGGAAGAATTAAACGCGGGCTCTATCGAGCAGGTGGTTTATGCCTGGATATTGCGTCTGCCATCGCAGCCGCTGCCGATTATCGGCTCCGGTAAAATTGAGCGCGTGCGGGCTGCTGTCGAAGCGGAAACATTGAAAATGACCCGCCAACAATGGTTCCGTATCCGTAAAGCGGCACTGGGTTACGACGTACCGTAAACACTTTTAGGAATAGCCGCCGTTCAAATATGTGTCACTGGTTTACACTTAACGGGTATGCACATTGAACGGAGGTCCTATGAAACGTTTTAGTCTGGCCATTCTGGCGCTGGTTGTTGCAACCGGCGCACAAGCTGCCAGTGAAAAAGTCGAGATGAACCTCGTCACGTCGCAAGGGGTTGGGCAGTCAATCGGTAGTGTAACAATTACTGAAACCGATAAAGGTCTGGAGTTTTCACCCGATCTGAAAGCATTACCACCCGGTGAGCATGGCTTCCATATTCATGCCAAAGGAAGCTGCCAGCCAGCAATGAAAGATGGCAAAGCCAGCGCCGCAGAATCCGCAGGCGGGCATCTTGATCCACAAAATACTGGTAAGCATGAAGGGCCAGAAGGTGCAGGACACTTAGGCGATCTGCCGGCACTGGTGGTTAACAATGACGGTAAAGCAACCGATGCCGTCATTGCGCCTCGTCTGAAATCACTTGATGAAATCAAAGACAAGGCGCTGATGATCCACGTTGGCGGCGATAATATGTCCGATCAACCAAAACCGCTGGGCGGTGGCGGTGAACGCTATGCCTGTGGTGTCATTAAGTAATTAAGAGGTCAGCGTACCTTGCGGCGGCGCTTGCTCAAGTTGCGAAAGCGAGCAGTACAGACGCCAGACAATCGCCGCCAGCTCACGGGCTGCGGGTTGATGATGGTGGGCAAGGCTGTCGCATATCCGCTGTAATTCTTCAAGTGTGGCCGCCAGTGATTTTTGCTGAACGCCACGCTCACTCATCACTCCCCGCAACAGTGAAATACAGTTATCCCGTACTCGCGATAACGGATCGGAACGCGATTCCCAGTCGCGTAATTGCCAGACAACATGAGAACAGTTCAGCAGCACCACGCCCCAGCGTAATAACCAACGGCGAGCCAGTGCATCCTGGCTGTTGCTCAACTGACTAACGTGGTGATAAGTGAGCGATTCAAATTCGCTTTCACTCAGGGTTGGATGGCGGCTTAGTTGGTCGACAAAATCCCGGCGCAGTGCGCGAATATGACGACGACTTTTACGGGCATCAGATCCAGGTCGCAGAATGGCGAACGCTAACCACGCCAGTGCCACGCCAACAATTTTCGCCAGATTATCGTTAAGAAAGTCAGCAAAATCATACACCGGGGGATTAGTGACAGCGATGAACGAACCCATAAATACGACCAGTTGTCCCCACAACGCGGCAAATTTTGGCATCTGTAATTTGAGAAGTTGCATCGTCGCCAGTAGCGGGAAGAGAAACAGCAAAAATTGCCACAGGTCGCTAATCTGAACCATCAGACCAAACTTAACCACAAAGCTAAATAGCGAAAGTAATACCAGCGTGCGCATAAGTAGCGACAGTGACTTAAACGGTGCCGCTACGGCGGAGTAGAGTACGCAGCTAATTGCTGCCAGTGTTAATGCATTGGCACCGGCATCCCATTGCGAGGTAATACTCCATGCGCCAATTATCATCAACGTACAAAATGTGCGCAGTCCACTCCACATAGCTTCGGCGTTATCGGTATGACGTGCCAGGCCGGCTGTTCGTGGGAGTCTGGCACGATCATCTGTACCGCTTTCCAGACGATGTAGTTCCTGACTGCTTTGCAGATAAAGGCGGCAAAAATAGCGTAGTCGCTGCCAGAAGGCGACGTGCCGATAGTCGGCTAAGTTGGTTGGGCGCAGTGGGGCAATGATACGTGCGACGGTGTAAAAATCAGTTTGCGAACTGGCAAGCGCCGTCAGCAACTGTTCGAGAATTTCACGTGTGGCGGCGGGCGTTGATGACCAGTTGAGTAACATACGTCGCAGGCTGGAGATGACGCTGGTCATGCGTAATTGCTGGTGGAGTAGCGCATTCAGGCGTGCATTTTGCTGGCGGAAGCGATAGTGACTCCAGAACGCCTGAATGCGCAGCAAATTCATGGTTAATATTTGCCCAATAATCCCTTCATGTGCTGTGCGAATGGCATCGGTTGTTTCAGGCTGCCAGAGCAAGCTGGCATGTTCCAGTAAACGGGCATGCATGTTTTTCAACGCGGTTAAAAGCGCAGTGGCGTCGGAGCTACTCGGCAGGATCATCATCATCATGCCACCGCAGAGAATACCGACGATGACTTCGCAAACGCGTGCCTGAGCGATATCCCATAACTGGCTTGCTTCCGTGATATTGACCATCGGAAAGGCGATAATGGCCGCAGTGTAGCCCGCCAGTTGGAAGGCATACGCCACGTTATTCGTGAAGTGCGCGCAAGCCCAGGTACAAAAGCCAAGCCACGCCGACATGCTCAATAGAAAAAACCACGGCTCGTTAAGCGTATGCCCGGCAAGAATCAGTGCCGCGATGGCTCCCAGCAAACTACCAGCGATGCGTCCGAGACTTTTGCTGATGACACCGCCAACGGTGGGAAAGCTTACCACCGCAGCCGAGGTCATCGCCCAGTAGGGTTCATCGAGATTTAAATAATAGGCAACCGTCAGCGCCAGGCACATGGCAATGGTATTGCGTAACGCATAACGCCATTGCGCCAGCGATGCCCTGCACCAGGGCAAATTGCGCAAGGACCATAACGATGCGTTCATTATTGACCTACGGCGATGCTACATGTTGTACCGGATACCAGCGTGACATCGCTGGGAACATTATCCAGAGCAAAGCGGACGGGAACGCGTTGGGCGAGACGCACCCAGGGGACGTTAGGTTTCACATCCGGAATCAGGCTGGAATCACTTTCAATGCTCTGATCATAAATCGCCCGACCGATACTGGAAACGTGACCCTGTAACGTTTTGTTGTCGCTATAGAGCGTAATTTGTGCTGGTGCACCGTCGTGGATATGGCGCAATTTGGTTTCTTCAAAATAACCAATGACGTAAAACGAATGGCTATCCACCAGGGCAAACAGGGGTTTTCCGGTGTCGGCGTAGTCGCCGATGCGGGTAGTGAGATTAGTTACCCATCCACTCACCGGAGCGCGAATTTCCGTTTGCGCCAGTTGCCATTGTGCCTGTTTAAGCGTCGCCTGTGCGGCATCAACACTGGCCTGCATCGCTTTAACATTGAGGTTAGCGGTATCCAGCTCTTCGGCAGAGATAAAATTATGTGAGAGATGACGGCGACGATTAGCTTCGTTATTGGCTTTGGCGAGGTCAGATTGCGCTTTCGTTAACTGAGCCTGGGCGTTCAGTTCGGCTATCTGGAAGGGCGTTTTATCGATGGTGAGTAAAATATCACCAGCATTAACCAACTGGTTGTCTTTTATATTCATCGCAACAATACGTCCAGACACCTGAGGCGTGATAGAAACCTGTTCTGCGCGTATTTTTCCGTCGCGTGTCCACGGTGACTGCATGTAATAGTTCCATAGCCACCATCCGGCAAGAATCGCAACAACCGCTACAATAATTGTTGAGAAATACTTAATTGTTTTAATTGACATAGTTACCACGCAATCAGTATTGCCAGAGCAAGGCAAACGCAAATCGCAAACAGCGATAAATCCATTAACAAGGGATGCCAGATGTCACCGGCGTAGATCCAGCCGCGAAGCAGGCGGTGTATAACAAGCCAGAGGACAAATCCAAGCGCGAACGCTTTGAAAAACGGAGGAAAATAGACGGACGCACCGAACACCAGATCTTGTAAGGGCAATCCCGTTGCATTAAGCATAAACTTCACAAAATAGATTCCTTTACGACCGAATATATTGCGTTAGATTAATAAATATTCTTTAAGTGCGAAAAAGTTACGCGCAATTTCTGAAAAGCATGTCTGACGGTAAGCAAATGCAGCAATACATTTGTTTTAGCAATACAATTGCTGCACACTATTCTAAAAGCTGTATAATATCTTAGCAAGCTAATTATAAGGAGATGAAATTGGAATCGCCACTAGGTTCTGATCTGGCACGGTTGGTGCGCATATGGCGTGCTCTGATAGACCATCGCCTGAAACCGCTGGAGTTAACGCAAACCCATTGGGTAACGTTGCACAATATCCATCAGTTACCTCCAGACCAGTCGCAAATTCAACTGGCAAAAGCGATCGGCATTGAGCAGCCTTCACTGGTTCGTACGCTGGACCAACTGGAAGAAAAAGGGTTAATTTCGCGTCAAACTTGCGCCAGCGATCGTCGGGCTAAACGTATTAAACTGACGGAAAAAGCGGAGCCGCTGATTAGCGAAATGGAAGCGGTTATTAACAAAACCCGGGCGGAAATATTGCATGGAATTTCCGCAGAGGAAGTAGAACAGTTGATTAAGCTCATTGCAAAACTTGAGCATAATATTACTGAGCTGCAGGCCAAAGGGTGAAATGAAGAAGGCGTGTGGTCAGTGACCTGACCACACGTCAACTTATTTAGCGCGGAGAGACAGTCACCTGGCTACCGTTGCTGGCCAGGATAACACGTTGTCCCGGAGAGAAGTGGGTATTGCCCTGTTTCTGTACCACCATAATGGTGTTGCCATCATCTTTACGAATTTCCAACTCCACACCCTGAGTTTTGTTCATTGCGCTCTGCACGCCCTGACCCGCTACGCCACCTGCGATAGCGCCTGCCGCAGTTGCCAGAGAACGCCCAGTTCCGCCACCAACGGTATTCCCAAGGAAGCCACCGAGAACCGCACCGCCAATTGCGCCGATAACGTTGGAATCATCACCGCCCTGAATTTGTACCTGTCGTACATTAACGATTGTGCCATAGCTGACATTCTGCACTTGCTTCGCTTCAGAGGCGGTATAGACATCGCCAGAAAGGGTATCGTTATTAACACAACCGACAAGAGACAGACCTACCATTGATACAACCAGTACGCGCTTAATCATTGAAAAATCTCCTGATTACCATGAAACGCCTCACAAGCATCCCTCATGGCCAAAGTAAATGGCATTGGTATAACTATGATTACATGTTCCACTAAAACATGATGGAATCATAATTAGAATACGGTTAACCAAGTATAAACAAAACATTCATAGTAATTATTGATATGAATATAATGTTTTCCTGGTAATGGTAAAAATCGGCGCTCATGCATGGAATTCGTGAGAGGTTTGTGTTTGAGTGGAGCGCAAACGACAGGTTGAAAAAGGATGAACTATGAAATCAGGCCGCTTTATTGGCGTAATGTCAGGTACTAGCCTGGATGGTGTCGATGTTGTACTGGCGACTATCGATGAACACAGGGTGGCGCAGTTGGCAAGTTTGAGCTGGACGATTCCCCCATCACTTAAACAAGCAGTACTGGATATTTGTCAGGGGCAGCAGCTTACGCTTTCTCAGTTCGGTCAACTGGATACTCAACTTGGTCGTTTGTTTGCCGATGCCGTTAACGCACTGCTCAAGCAAGAAAATTTGCAGCCAAAAGATATCGTCGCCATCGGGTGTCACGGACAGACTGTTTGGCACGAACCTACTGGCGTTGCACCGCATACTCTACAGATTGGTGATAATAATCAAATTGTGGCGCGCACTGGAATTACTGTCGTTGGTGATTTTCGCCGTCGCGATATCGCCTTAGGTGGTCAGGGTGCGCCGCTGGTGCCAGCGTTTCATCACGCATTGCTGGCTCATCCGACAGAGCGGCGAATGGTTCTCAACATTGGTGGTATCGCCAATTTGTCGTTGTTGATTCCAGGGCAGCCGGTGGGGGGGTACGATACTGGGCCGGGTAACATGTTGATGGATGCGTGGATTTGGCGTCAGGCCGGGAAACCTTACGATAAAGACGCTGAGTGGGCGCGGGCGGGTAAAGTTATTTTGCCACTGTTGCAGAATATGCTTAGTGATGCGTATTTTTCCCAATCCGCGCCGAAAAGCACCGGACGCGAATACTTTAACTACGGTTGGCTGGAACGGCATTTGCGCCATTTCCCGGGTGTTGATGCGCGCGATGTCCAGGCGACGCTGGCGGAACTTACTGCCGTGACCATTTCTGAACAGGTATTATTGAGTGGCGGCTGCGATCGTTTGATGGTCTGTGGTGGCGGAAGCCGTAATCCATTGGTGATGACGCGACTTGCTGCCTTGCTGCCAGGAACCGAAGTGACCACCACTGACGCCGTCGGCATTAGTGGTGATGACATGGAAGCATTGGCCTTCGCGTGGCTTGCCTGGCGGACGCTGGCGGGGCTACCCGGCAACCTGCCTTCGGTCACCGGCGCAAGCGAGGCGACGGTGCTGGGCGCAATTTTCCCTGCAAACCCGCGATATCAGAGTTAACTGAATTTTTCCTACTGCGTCTGCCGTTACACTTGGAAGTTGAGGAGAGCGTTTTGCTCTCCGGACCAGGAAAGTCTTCGGGATGTGTTTATGAAAAAACTGTTACTGATCTGTTTGCCGGTGCTTCTCACTGGCTGTGGCGCGTTTAATCAACTGGTTGAACGTATGCAAACTGATACGCTGGAATACCAGTGTGATGAAAAACCGTTGACGGTAAAACTGAATAATCCGCGTCAGGAAGTCAGTTTTGTCTACGACAATCAATTAATTCACCTTAAACAGGGCATTTCAGCCTCTGGCGCACGTTATACCGATGGCATTTATGTTTTCTGGTCAAAAGGTGATGAGGCAACGGTCTATAAGCGTGACCGCATCGTCTTGAATAACTGTCAGTTACAAAATCCGCAGCGTTGAGATTTTTCCAGGGGCGGCGCACAATAGCGTCACCCACTGACAATCCGTAAAGAAAACCATGTCTGATAACGACGAATTGCAGCAAATCGCGCATCTGCGCCGTGAATACACCAAAGGCGGTTTACGCCGCCGCGATCTTCCCGCCGATCCTTTAACCCTTTTTGAACGCTGGCTCTCCCAGGCCTGTGAAGCCAAGCTGGTTGACCCCACCGCGATGGTCGTCGCAACCGTTGATGAACATGGTCAGCCTTATCAGCGCATCGTGTTACTCAAACATTACGACGAAAAAGGGATGGTGTTTTACACCAATCTCGGCAGTCGCAAAGCGCATCAAATCGAAAATAACCCGCGCGTTAGCCTGCTTTTCCCGTGGCATACTCTTGAGCGCCAGGTAATGGTGACCGGTAAAGCGGAGCGTCTTTCGACTCTCGAAGTAATGAAATATTTTCATAGTCGTCCGCGCGATAGCCAGATTGGCGCGTGGGTATCTAAGCAGTCCAGCCGTATCTCTGCGCGAGGGATCCTTGAGAGCAAATTTCTTGAGCTGAAGCAGAAGTTTCAGCAGGGCGATGTCCCTTTACCGAGTTTCTGGGGCGGTTTCCGCGTAAGTCTTGAGCAGGTTGAGTTCTGGCAGGGCGGTGAGCATCGTCTGCATGACCGCTTTTTGTACCAGCGTGAAAATGAGGCGTGGAAAATCGATCGTCTCGCACCCTGAAAAGATGCAAAAATCTTGCTTTAATCGCTGGCACTCCTGATTCCGGCACTTTATTCTATGTCTCTTTCGCATCTGGCGAAAAGTCGTGTACCGGCAAAGGTGCAGTCGTTATATACATGGAGATTTTGATGGCAAGCAGTAACTTGATTAAACAATTGCAAGAGCGGGGGCTGGTGGCCCAGGTGACGGACGAAGAAGCGTTAGCAGAGCGACTGGCGCAAGGCCCGATCGCGCTCTATTGCGGCTTCGACCCTACCGCTGACAGCTTGCATTTGGGGCATCTTGTTCCATTGTTATGCCTGAAACGCTTCCAGCAGGCGGGCCACAAGCCGGTTGCGCTGGTAGGCGGCGCGACAGGTCTGATTGGCGACCCAAGCTTCAAAGCTGCCGAGCGTAAGCTGAACACCGAAGAAACTGTTCAGGAGTGGGTGGACAAAATCCGCAAGCAGGTTGCCCCGTTCCTCGATTTCGACTGTGGAGAAAACTCTGCTATCGCCGCGAACAACTATGACTGGTTCGGCAATATGAATGTGCTGACTTTCCTGCGCGATATCGGTAAGCACTTCTCCGTTAACCAGATGATCAACAAAGAAGCGGTTAAGCAGCGTCTCAACCGTGAAGATCAGGGTATTTCGTTCACCGAGTTTTCTTACAACCTGTTGCAGGGCTATGACTTTGCCTGTCTGAATAAACAGTATGGTGTTACGTTGCAGATTGGCGGTTCTGACCAGTGGGGTAACATCACCTCTGGTATCGATCTGACCCGTCGTCTGCATCAGAATCAGGTGTTTGGCCTGACCGTTCCGCTGATCACCAAAGCAGACGGCACCAAATTTGGTAAAACTGAAGGCGGCGCAGTCTGGTTGGATCCGAAGAAAACCAGCCCGTACAAATTCTACCAGTTCTGGATCAACACCGCCGATGCCGACGTTTACCGCTTCCTGAAGTTCTTCACCTTTATGAGCATTGAAGAGATCAACGCCCTGGAAGAGGAAGATAAAAACAGCGGTAAAGCACCGCGCGCCCAGTATGTGCTGGCGGAGCAGGTGACGCGTCTGGTTCACGGTGAAGAAGGTTTGCAAGCCGCGAAACGTATTACCGAATGTCTGTTCAGCGGTTCCTTGAGTGCGCTTAGCGAAGCGGACTTTGAACAGCTGGCGCAGGACGGCGTACCGATGGTTGAGATGGAAAAAGGCGCTGATCTGATGCAGGCGCTGGTCGATTCTGAACTGCAACCGTCCCGTGGTCAGGCGCGTAAAACTATCGCCTCCAATGCCATCACCATTAACGGTGAAAAACAGTCCGATCCTGAATACTTCTTTAAAGAAGAAGATCGCCTGTTTGGTCGTTATACCTTACTGCGTCGCGGCAAAAAGAATTACTGTCTGATTTGCTGGAAATAATGCACTAAGTGGAAAGGGGGAGTGAGAAATCACTCCCCTGATTTTTATACAGGGAGCACAATGAAAAATATTCTCGCTATCCAGTCTCACGTTGTTTATGGTCATGCGGGTAACAGTGCGGCAGAGTTTCCGATGCGCCGCCTGGGCGCGAATGTCTGGCCGCTGAATACCGTTCAATTTTCTAATCATACTCAATACGGCAAATGGACTGGCTGTGTGATGCCGCCCAGCCATTTAACCGAAATTGTGCAGGGCATTGCCGCCATTGATAAATTACACACCTGTGATGCCGTACTCAGTGGTTATCTGGGATCGGCGGAGCAGGGCGAACATATCCTCGGTATTGTCCGTCAGGTAAAAGCGGCGAATCCACAAGCGAAATATTTTTGCGATCCCGTAATGGGGCACCCGGAAAAAGGTTGCATCGTTGCGCCAGGCGTGGCGGAATTTCATGTCCGTCACGGTATGCCAGCCAGCGATATCATCGCGCCGAATCTGGTCGAGCTGGAAATTCTTTGTGAACATCCAGTACATAACGTCGAAGAGGCCGTTAACGCTGCGCGTGAACTTATTGCGCAAGGGCCACAAATCGTATTGGTTAAACACCTTGCACGTGCGGGCTACAGCACAGATCGTTTTGAAATGCTGCTGGTTACTGCCGATGAAGCCTGGCATATCAGCCGTCCGCTGGTGGATTTTGGTATGCGCCAGCCGGTAGGTGTTGGTGATGTGACGAGCGGTTTACTGCTGGTGAAATTGTTGCAGGGGGCAACGCTGCAGGAGGCACTGGAACACGTGACGGCTGCAGTATACGAAATTATGGTAACCACCAAAGCAATGCAGGAATATGAACTGCAGGTGGTTGCCGCGCAAGATCGTATAGCCAAACCGGAACACTATTTCAGCGCAACGAAGCTCTGAAATACCTCGGCCCACAGTTTCCTGTGGGCCGATGACGATTACTGCAAGCCTTCCGCCGTCAACGCGGCTTTCACCGCCGGTCTTTCAGCCATACGCTGCATAAAGGCTGCAATGTGCTCTAAACCCTCCAGATTCAGTTTCACCGCGTATGCCCAGCGCAGAACCGTAAACAGATAGGCGTCAGCGATGGTGAAACGTTGCCCGCAGATCCAGTGCTCATCTTTCAGCGCGTCGTTAACATACTGCAGCTTTTTCTCCAATTGTGCACGGGCAGCCTGTTTATACTCTTCCGGGGTATCCGGGCGGAACAGTGGTGTGAACCCTTTATGCAATTCGGTGGCGATATAGTTCAGCCATTCGATGGTTTTATAGCGAGAAATACTGTTTACCGATGCCAGCAACTGGCGGTCGGGAACACTGTCGGCAAGATACTGCATAATTGCTACGCCTTCCGTCAGCAAAGTACCATCGTCCAGTAGCAACGCAGGAACCTGTCCCTTAGGGTTAATGGCAAAGTAATCATCACCGTTCTCGAGACGTTTTTTCATCAAATCCACACTGACGAGCGTAAAGTCCTTTCCGCTCTCACGCAGGGTGATATGGGAAGCAAGAGAGCAGGCGCCCGGTTTGTAGAACAGTTTCATCGGTAACTCCTTTTGGCTGTGGTTTAAAGTATGGTAGTGCGTTGCTGAACAAAAAAAAGCCGCTAACGAAAAGTTAGCGGCTTGTAAAAGAGTTTCCCTGAAATTTACGCTACGGCAGCTTTCGCCGCTTTGTCTGCAGCATCGTCCTGGGTCATGCGATGCAGTTTCGGCGCGGTCAGCAGCATCAGCACAGCAATAACGGCAGTGGCGACACCAATCTGCAAGAACACGCGACCATACACTTCCAGCGACATCAGCGGATCGGTTACGTTATCCGGAACAGCCATCATACCCGCAACATAACCACCAATCAGGTTTGCACCGGCAGTGGTCAGGAACCAGCTACCCATAATGAAGCCCATCAAACGCTGCGGAACGAGCTGTGCAACCATCGCCAGACCCAGACCAGAGATCATCAGTTCACCGATACTCTGCAGGCCGTAGCTAGCTACCAGCCAGCTTACAGAAACGATACCGGCGTCAGACGCGAATTTCGCACCCAGCGGCAGGATCAGGAACGCACCAGAACACATCACCATACCGATTGCAAACTTGGTCGGCATCGGCAGGGTATCGCCCATCTTGTTATAGATAGCGGCCAGAATCGGGCTACCAATGATGATCCAGAATGGGTTCAGCGCCTGATACTGCTCTGGCTCGACGGCCAGACCAAGAATAGTGTGTTCAACGTTACGAATCGCAAAGAAGTTCAGCGACGTCGGCATCTGGCTGTACAGCACGAAGAAGATGATTGCTTCAAGCATCAGGATGAAGGCGACGATCATTTTACGACGCGCAGCACCTTTCATGGCGAACGCTTCTTTACCGAAGATAACCACGATACCCAGGGCAACAACGCCCAGCGCCATACGTGCTACTTCCTGGTTGTGCAGCAGCCAGGTTGCAACTGCGATCAGGGCTACAACACCAATAATGGTCAGCAGCAGGTTACGGTAGTTGACTGGTTCAAAGTCAGGTTTTGAGCCGTACTGCTTAACCCAGCGTTGGCAGAAGGCGAAGTTAACGATAGTGATTAACAGACCTACTACGCTAAGGGCGAACGCGACGCTCCAGCCATATTTGGCAGCCAGCCATGGGGTTGCAATCATAGAAAAGAAAGAACCGATGTTGACGGACATGTAGTACATGGTAAATGCACCGTCCAGACGCGGGTCGTTTTTCTCATAGCAAGTAGAGAGCAGCGAAGACGGGTTGGCTTTAAACAGGCCGTTACCTACGGCAATAGCCGCCATACCCATATAGACGATACCGGCGTCGTGACCAGACCATGCAACCAGCGCATAACCAATGGCCAGTACAATAGCACCAAGCATAATAACGCGTTTAGTACCCAGTACCTTGTCACCTAACCAGCCGCCGATAGCGACCAGACCATAAACCAGGGCGCTAAAGGAAGAGAAAAGGGTGATTGAATCCGCTTCAGACATACCCAGTTGTTTAACCAGGTAGACAGCCATAATTCCTTGTAGGCCGTAATAACCAAAACGTTCCCATAACTCAATCGAGAAGATGAGATAGAACGCCTTCGGTTGTTTGAAAGCGTTCAAACTGACGCTTTCTGTTGGTTTTTGGTTTGCAGTGGACACTTTTACCTCTTTTTTTACATCCCATATTAACGGGGGTGCTTTCTCGCGTGATGTCTAAAAACTATACGCGCAATTGTTATAGTGGGAGGGGAAACGGCAGGTAATGTTCACTATCTTGCACTTTCAGACAAGTCCTTTGTAATAATCTGTTACATATAACTGACGTGGAGAATTCATCGGCTCCGGGAAATGTTATCCAGCGTTAAATTTTTCAAAAAACGTAAAGGCAGATTTTTTCACTACTGAGACAGGGTAATAATTCCAGTTTGGCGATATGTTCTGCTATAAGGTGTTTTATGTAGTGGGATAGTCCATTATCTGAAAAATAGCCAGTGTAATGTTTTGTAGGTTTCAGGACGGATTGAATCAATGCTTTGTCAAATTTAACTTTTAAAATGCATTCTTTTTACATTTCAGTATCAGTGTGATCTTGATCACGAATAGATAGAAAATTTCGCTATTAAAAAAACAATTAACCTGCATTTTTGGTTATTCACAAACGGATTGCCTGATGATGCCGCAGCGAGGCGGCATCATTAACGTTAGAGGGATGTTTTTGAAGAAGATAAGGAAAGGTAATGGATGGGTAGACGCCACCATCTATTTGTGTCAGATGTCAACTTTCTCTTTGTATTCACAAAGATCTTCAATAATGCAGGAGCCACAGCGCGGCTTGCGGGCAATGCAGGTATAACGCCCATGAAGGATTAACCAGTGGTGGCAATCGACTTTAAATTCTGCCGGAACCACTTTCAGCAATTTTTCCTCAACCTGCTCGACATTTTTTCCTGGCGCAAATTGGGTGCGGTTGCAGACCCGGAAAATGTGGGTATCTACAGCGATGGTCGGCCAGCCGAAAGCGGTATTCAACACCACGTTAGCTGTTTTACGTCCAACGCCGGGTAAGGCCTCCAGCGCCGCGCGATCTTCCGGAACTTCGCCATTATGCTGTTCCAGTAAGATACGGCAGGTCTTAATGATATTTTCCGCTTTGCTGTTATATAACCCAATAGTTTTGATATACGTTTTTACGCCTTCAACACCCAGTTCGAGCATTGCCGCAGGCGTATTAGCCACCGGGTAGAGCTTCGCCGTCGCCTTATTAACGCTGACATCGGTGGCCTGAGCGGAAAGCAGTACGGCAATCAGCAATTCAAAAGGCGAACTGAAATTAAGCTCGGTTGTGGGGTGAGGATTGTTCTCACGCAGACGTGTGAGGATCTCCAGGCGTTTTGCTTTGTTCATCAGACATTCCCTGTTTCACCGTTCGGCAAGCCGCGTTCGGCGATTGCTTCAGCGCGGCGCTTTTTCATTTTTTCATCAATCAGATATTTCACTGCCAGCATCAGTCCCAGACCAATAAATGCGCCTGGTGGTAACATTGCCAGCAGGAAAGGGGAATCAGTGTGGAAGATCTCCACCCGCAATACTTTTGCCCAGTTACCCAACAGCGCATCGGCACCGTCAAACAACGTTCCGTTGCCGATGATTTCGCGTAGTGAACCCAGCACAAACATTGCGCAGGTTGCGCCCATGCCTATCGAAAAACCATCAAGAGCCGAAAGCGCCGGACCTTTTTTGGCGGCGAAGGCTTCAGCGCGACCCACAACGATACAGTTAGTGACAATCAGTGGAATAAAAATCCCTAACGATTGATACAGGCCGAAGGCGTAGGCGTTGATCAGCATCTGTACGGCGCTGACCACCGAGGCGATGATCATGACGTAAATGGGGATACGGATCTCAGCTGGCGTCCAGTGACGCAGCGTCGAGATAGTCAGGTTGGTAAGCGTCAGCACCAGTGTCGTCGCAAGCCCTAAACCCAGAGCGTTGGTGGCAGTGGACGTGACCGCCAGCAGTGGGCAGAGGCCAAGCAACTGAACCAGTGCGGAGTTGTTCTTCCATAACCCCTGAACAATAACATCTTTAATTTCGCTCACGGTTTATTCTCCACAGGCAGGAAGTTGAGAAAGTTGTGCCGGTAACGTCTGAGCGTACAATCCGGCGCGTTTTACCGCATTCACCACCGCGCGAGGCGTAATGGTCGCCCCAGTAAACTGGTCAAAATCACCGCCATCTTTCTTCACCGCCCAGTGCGCGTCGTCAGCACCGCTGATTTTTTTACCCGCAAAATGGGTGATCCAGTCTGAAAGGCGCAGTTCGATTTTATCGCCAAGCCCTGGCGTTTCGTGATGTTCTGTCACGCGAGTGCCAAGTACCGTGCCGTTAAAGTCGGCTCCGACCAGTAGCTGAATCGCACCGGAATAGCCATCCGGCGCGGTCGCTTCCAGAACGGCGGCTACCGGCTTGTCATCCTGTTTAGCGATGTAAACCCGATGCTCACCTTTACCTAACTCTGGTGCCGTCACCAGGTAGCAACTCTGCGCCAGCGCATTGTTATAGCGTTCGGCTGGCAACACCTGATCAAATAACGCCTTTTGTTGCAGGCTGGCCTGTTCAGCAATCGTCGTTTTGGTCATCTGGTTGATGGCCGCCGTTAAACCTGTTGAACCCGCAGCAAACAGCGCCAGTGTAATACCGTGTTTTCGGATAGTTTTCAGCATGGTTTATCCTTTGCGATGGCCGTAGACGCGCGGACGCGTGTAGTAATCGATCAGAGGAACCGTGATGTTCGCCAGCAAGACAGCAAAAGCCACGCCGTCAGGATAGCCGCCGAAACTGCGGATCAACCAGACTAATAAGCCCGCCAGCGCACCGAAAATCAGACGACCACGATTGGTCGTAGAAGCGGTCACCGGATCGGTCAGAATAAAGAATGCGCCGAGCATGGTCGCGCCAGACAGCAGGTGAATTTGCGGTGATGCCAGTGTTTCTGGTGATAACAACCAGCCCAACGTTGCGCATAACGCCAGCGTTACTAAGAAGCTGACCGGAATATGCCAGCGAATCGCTTTCTGCCATAGCAACCACACGCCGCCAATCAGCCAGGTGAGGTTTACCCATTGCCAACCAGCACCCGCCAGAATACCGCTGTAGATCGGATACTGCATAATCTGCTCAACCGAATGACCGGCGCGGACAGAAGTTTTGAACGTATCCAGTGGCGTTGCCTGGCTAATGCCATCAATACCTAAGCGTAGCGTGTTCATATCACCGCCGCTGGCAGTATGACCGCTGAAGATAACCTGTATGGCGTCGATGAAGCCAGGGATGTTGACCGCAATTTCATGCGGTGGCAGCCAGCTGGTCATCTGCACCGGGAAGGAGATCAGTAAGACCACATAGCCAATCATCGCCGGGTTAAACGGGTTTTGCCCCAGACCTCCGTACAACTGTTTAGCGATGATCACCGCAAACACCGTACCCAGCACGACCATCCACCATGGTGCGAGGGGCGGAATACTTACGGCGAGTAACAGCCCTGTTAAAAGCGCCGAATTATCTTTTAAGGTTGTGGAAACAGGCTGTTTGCGCAGTTTCAGCACAAGAGCTTCGGCTAAAAGTGCACTGACCGACGCCAGGAGGATCTGAACGAGAGTACCCCAGCCAAAAAACCAAAGTTGCGCAGCGATTCCGGGCACGGCTGCGATCAGTACCAGCAACATAATGCGCGATGTCTGGCGCTGGTTATGGGTATAAGGGGAGCTAGCTATTCTGAATACCATTTAGTCCTCGTTTACAACCTTTTGCTGAGCGGCTTTTTTGGCCTGAACGCGGGCGATAGCCGCAGCAACTGCCGCTTTGCGCGGGTCAACCTGTTCTTCTGGTTCTGCGTTTGCCTGCTGCTGTTCCAGTTTGCGTGCTTTGGCGCGGGCGATAGCAGCTTCGACAGCGGCTTTGCGCGGGTCAACCTGTTCTTCTGGTTCTGCGTTTGTCTGCTGCTCCAGCTTGCGTGCTTTGGCGCGGGCAATAGCGGCTTCGACGGCGGCTTTGCGCGGGTCAACCTGTTCCTGCGGCAATTCGTTAGCAGGTTGTTGTTCCAGCTTGCGTGCTTTAGCTCGAGCAATTGCGGCTTCTACTGCTGCTTTACGTGGATCAGCAACTGTTGCGGTGTCGTTAGTTTGCTGCAATTCTGCCTGTTTTGCTCTGGCTTGTGCTTTACGGGCTTCCCGTGCCGCAATAATCGCGCTGTTATCCGGGCGTTCACCCGCTTTAATCACAATCGGTTGCGTGGCCTGAGCTTGTTTTTCTTTCACACGTGCCAGTGCGGCAGCAATCGCATCTTTGTCTTTGGCTGCCGGTTGGACTGCTGCGCTCTTATGTCGTTCAAGACGCGCCGCTTTTTCGCGTTCCAGGCGTGCCTGACGAGCTTCAAAACGCGCTTTAGCTTCTGCGGCGCGTTTCTCTTCCTGACGAATGGCGGCAATCTCGGCTTTTTCCTGACGGAAATATTGCACCAGGGGAATATTACTCGGGCAAACCCACGCGCAGGCACCGCATTCAATGCAGTCGGCAATGTTATGCGTGGTGGCTTTGTCGTGCTGTTGACCTTTGCTGAACCAGTACAACTGCTGCGGCAAAAGATCCGCAGGGCAGGCATCGGCACAGGCGCTACAGCGGATGCAGCTTTGTTCTTCCTGCGGTTCGCCCAGTTCACTGGCGGACGGTGCTAACAGGCAGTTGGTGATTTTGACTACCGGTACATCCAGCCACGGTAAGGTAAAGCCCATCAGCGGGCCGCCCATAATCACCATTTGATCGGCAGAAGGGCAGAATCCGGCATCGTTCAATAAATGACGCACCGGCGTACCCAGACGCGCCCAGACGTTGCCTGGACGTGCAATCGCTTCTCCGGTCAGCGTCACCACGCGCTCGGTAATCGGTTCACCATCGATTACTGCGCGTTTTACTGCGTAAGCCGTGCCAACGTTTTGCATTAACACGCCGATATCCGACGAGCGACCGCCGTGCGGCACTTGTTTCCCGGTCAGGATGTACGTTAACTGTTTGGCGCCGCCGGAAGGATATTTGGTTGGAATCACCCGCAGAGAAATATCGTGGGAATCCGCCAGCACCGCGCGAAGCATGGAAATCGCCTGCGGTTTGTTATCTTCAATACCGATAAGAATTTCGCGCGGCTGTAAGATATGCGCAAGAATGCGAATGCCTTCCACCACCTGAGCTGCGCAATCCTGCATCAGACGGTTATCGGCGGTAATATACGGTTCGCACTCGGCTGCATTAATAATCAAGGTTTCGATTTTATCGCCGCCGCCCTGTAATTTAACGCCTGTCGGGAAGCCCGCACCACCCAGCCCGGCGACGCCAAACTGATGAATGCGTTCAATCAATTCTTCCCGACTGCGTGAGCGGTAATCGATCCAGCCGTCACGAGGGAACCAGCAATCTTCACCATCGGCATCAATAATCACGCTTAATTCAGCTAAGGCTGAAGGATGAGCCGTAGAATGGGGCGCAATAGCCGTAACAATGCCAGACGTTGGCGCGTGAACTGGCAGCATTTTGCCGCGACCACGGGTAAGCGGCTGGCCGCGCAATACTTTATCGCCGACGCTAACGCACAGCTCACCTTCAGCGCCAATATGCTGTTTCAGTGGAATGACAAAACGCTGCGCCAGCGGAACCTGGCGCAGGGGAGTACCGTTGGACTGGGTTTTCATCTCCGGTGGATGGATGCCGCCGTTGAAATCCCAGATTTTATTTTTTTTGAATGCAGAGAATAACTTAAGCATGGTGTTCCACGGGAATAATGCGCACGGGAATGGTGTTCAGATCCCATTTCCAGGAGTCAGGCGTTTCTGCGACCGGTTGCAACGAGATGCAGTGCGTCGGGCACGGGTCAACGCATAAATTGCAGCCCGTACAGAGATCACTCATTACCGTATGCATGGCACGGGTAGCGCCAACGATGGCGTCTACCGGACACGCTTGAATGCACTTGGTGCAGCCAATACAGTTATTTTCATCAATAACCGCCACCATCCGCGCAGGCGTCAACTCTTGCGCATCGCCATCCAGCGGCTGCGGCTCGACATTAAGCAGTTCGGCAATTTTTAGCATTACAGCTTCGCCGCCAGGGGCGCAGCGGTTGATTTTTTCACCGTTACAGCTGATGGCTTCGGCATAGGGGCGACAGCCAGGATAACCGCACTGCCCACACTGGCTCTGCGGTAAGATTTCGTCAATTTTCTCAACGACCGGATCGTCTTCCACCGCAAAACGGCGGGAGGCATAACCCAGAATGGCGCCAAACGCCAGACCCAGCAGGCTCACGGCGGCAACGGCAATCCAGATAGCATTCATTACAACTTCACCAAACCACTAAAGCCCATAAAGGCCAGAGACATAAGACCTGCGGTAATGAGAGCAATGGCATTACCGCGAAAAGGTGCCGGGACATTAGCCACAGCAAGGCGTTCGCGAATGGCGGCGAAAAGCACCATCACCAGCGAGAAGCCGACAGCAGCAGAAAAACCGTACAGTGCCGACTGCAAGAAATTGTGTCCGAGATTGATATTCAGCAATGCCACGCCGAGCACCGCACAGTTGGTGGTGATAAGCGGTAGAAAAATCCCCAGCAGTCGGTAAAGCACCGGGCTGGTTTTACGTACCACCATCTCGGTGAACTGCACGACCACAGCAATCACCAGAATAAAGGCCAGGGTGCGCAGGTAAATCAGATCGAGCGGGATCAAAATCCACGTGTCGATAAGCCAGGCGCAAATAGACGCCAGCGTCATCACAAATGTTGTTGCCAGCCCCATGCCCATTGCGGTTTCCAGCTTTTTGGAAACGCCCATAAACGGGCAAAGCCCCAGAAACTTGACCAGTACAAAGTTATTGACCAGTACAGTTCCGACAAACAGTAACAGGTAGTCAGTCATTTTTCGGCCTGAAATAAAAAAGCCGCCTATTATCCGTTAATCCAGAGCAGGCGACAACAGGTTAACTGTAAGGTTATTACGGATTCACAAACGTCGCTTTCACCCGCGACGAGCGTTTGAAATAGGGGACGATCAATGCGGTTGCCAGCAAAGTAAACAGCAACTGGCGAACGGCGACACCATCTTCAACTGGCGAAAACGCAAAGGCTTTAACCGCCAGTAATACGGAAATCAGTAACCAGATAATATAGTGTTTAGGAACACAACGCCGGCGTTTAAAGAACGCGATAGTTAACCACAAGGTGTAATACCACATGGCAATAGCGGTAATAAACGAAACGCCCCATAAGATTTGCGTCGTCAGTGTTTGTTCGCCGAGCGTTTTAAATGTTTGAGGAGAGGATAACGCTGCACAGTACAGCAACAACGCCAGCGTCGTACTCAATAGGGCGACTAACAGCCAGGCCAACGGCCCAAGCAACCAGCCTCCAATACGTTGTGGCGTTGTGGTGATCATACGTTCTCCAGAATAGCGACAGCAAACAGGCAAATCTAATTTTAGGGGCGTTATTATAAGGCTTTTATAACCAATCGCTACTTTCTTTATTGAACATAGTGCCAGACGGACTTTGGAACCTGGCCAAGGTCAAACAATCGACCGCCAGAGACCAGTTCAGCACGGCGGTGATCGGCTGCGCGATACATATTGATAATATCCTGATCGTCCGTCAGGGTGTAATTAAGGTGGTCGTAGAGTTTTTCCAGACTTTCGAGAGAATTGATTTTACGAAACTTTAATAAGTATTCCTGAGCAGTCATAAAAGATCCATAAAATAACTAATACCAAAGTGGTAGGTATTATATGTTATGATAAAATTTCACCAGCGGTGAACGCTTTTGCAATAACAATAATAAGAATGTGCTGATGGCAAATATTCAGGGATGAAATACTGCTAATAAAAGAGTAACGCGCTTTACTATTCCTGACAATCGTCAACTCCATCGAGCAAGATAATAAATTCCTGGTTTAAATACCTGTCAAGTTAAAACATGCACCCGAATGGCTGCATGTTGTCTTGCAAACGCAGAGATTACTTGTGTTGCACCTGGGTACTCTGTTCTGGCGGCTGGTAGTTGTCAATGTGACTCGCCACGCCAAGAAGAATGACTGAAACAACAAGAACGATCCAACCTGTTAATTCAATAAGACGATTCATTACTGCCCACATCTATGTTGATTGATCCATTAACTAAGGCCGTAAATGTTACTTAGCAATAATTGCTCCAGCAAGATTTTTACTGATGTTTTTGCGATATTTATCTTTTTCCTTCGGAAAATTAGCTATTTTTTTGACTTAAGTTAAATAACATCCCTTATTGCTGGCAGGTTATTAAACTGTTGAGAGAGGGTAAAGGATAGTGTCAAATAGCAATCATACTTCAATGAGAGGCAATGACATGAGCGACAACATCCGTGTTGGGTTGATTGGGTACGGTTATGCGAGTAAAACCTTCCATGCGCCCCTGATTGCGGGCACGCCCGGGCTGGAGCTGGCAGTTATCTCCAGCAGTGACGAAACAAAAGTAAAGGCCGACTGGCCAACGGTTACGGTTGTCTCTGAACCGAAGCATCTCTTTAATGATCCCAATATTGACCTGATTGTCATTCCTACGCCCAACGATACTCATTTTCCGTTAGCGAAAGCGGCGCTGGAAGCGGGTAAACACGTAGTCGTTGATAAGCCCTTTACCGTGACACTGTCACAAGCGCGAGAACTGGATGCGCTGGCAAAAAGCCTTGGACGCGTGTTGTCCGTGTTTCATAACCGTCGCTGGGACAGTGATTTTCTGACGCTGAAAGGATTACTTGCGGAAGGTGTGCTGGGTGAGGTTGCTTACTTTGAGTCACATTTTGATCGTTTCCGTCCGCAGGTACGCGATCGCTGGCGTGAACAGGGCGGTCCTGGCAGCGGTATCTGGTACGATCTGGCACCGCATCTGCTCGATCAGGCCATTACGTTGTTTGGCTTACCTGTCAGCATGACCGTGGATTTAGCACAGTTACGTCCAGGAGCGCAGTCGACCGATTATTTCCACGCCATTTTGTCCTATCCACAACGGCGGGTTATTTTACACGGCACTATGCTGGCGGCGGCAGAGTCGGCGCGTTATATCGTTCATGGCTCTCGCGGCAGCTATATTAAATATGGCCTCGATCCACAGGAAGAACGCTTGAAAAATGGCGAGCGTCTGCCACAAGAGGATTGGGGCTACGATATGCGTGACGGCGTACTTACCCGCGTTGAAGGTGAAGAACGTGTCGAAGAAACACTGCTGACGGTGCCGGGAAATTATCCGGCTTACTATGCTGCTATTCGTGATGCGTTGAATGGCGATGGAGAAAATCCGGTTCCGGCAAGTCAGGCAATCCAGGTGATGGAGCTGATTGAGCTGGGCATTGAATCCGCCAAACATCGCGCGACGCTGTGTCTGGCGTAAATAATGTAGACATTCTTGATGAGTTTAATGCCTGATACGACACTTACGCGTCTTATCAGGCATGTTCTTATTTCGCTGCTACTTTTTCTTTCAGTGCGCGTTTTTCCTCTGCGCTGAGGAAAGCCATTTCCAGACCATTAATCTGCGCCTGGCGGATTTGCTCGCGGGATAACCCAGCAGCCGGCGCGGCAACGGTATATTCGTGAATGATATCCACGCCCTGTACGCCTGGATCGTCAGTGTTAATGCTGGCACAAATACCATGCTCAAGGAACGTTTTCAGCGGATGTGCCGCCAGAGACGCTACGGTGCTGGTCTGAATATTTGAGGTCAGACAAGATTCAATACCAATTTGCTGTTCAGCGAGAAAATCCATCAGCGCCCGATCTTCAATGGCTTTTACGCCATGTCCAATACGCTGCGCCCCCAGTTCACGAATAGCCTGCCAGATGCTTTCTGGCCCGGCGGCTTCGCCCGCATGGACAGTAATATGCCAGCCTGCATCACGCGCGCGATTGAAGTGAGAAAGGAACAGACTCCCCGGGAAACCAAGCTCATCACCGGCTAAATCCAGTGCGGTAATCTGATCGCGATGAGCTAAAAATGCTTCCAGCTCTTGCTGACAGGCGGCTTCGCCAAAGGTTCGGCTCATAATTCCGATAAGCTTCGCCTGCACGCCAAAGGTGCGGCAACCTTCACGTACGCCATCAATGACTGCTTCAACGACGCCTGCGACAGGCAACTGATGCGCCATCGCCATATAACCCGGCGAAAAACGCAGTTCAACATAGTGCAGGCCATTACGGGCAGCATCTTCTATATTTTCAAACGCCACGCGACGGCAGGCGTCGAGCGTGGCAAGAACTTTTACGCCCCAGTCAAGTTTGGTCAGAAAGCTAACCAGATCGGGTTCGTTGGCGATGACCTGAACGTGAGGGATCAACGTGTCCAGGGACTGTGCAGGAAGCGAGATATTATACTGGCGGCCAAGTTCAAGAATGGTCTGGGGACGAATGTTGCCATCAAGGTGGCGATGGATATCGGTTAATGGCAGGGTGGTATCAATCATGGTCGCACTCTTTTTCTGTATATAAAAGTGCGCACCATTATAAAAACAAAACCGGGTAAAAATCTACGATTGCGCAACGATTATTTGCGTTGCGCAATCGTAATCAGCGTACAGTTCGGATGGCGTTAATCAAACCGGCAATACCTTTTTCCAGTTTTGAACGCGGGCATCCGGCATTGAGACGAACAAAGCCACGACCCTCTTCACCGTAGGTATATCCCGGCATGATCGCTACTTTTTCTTGCTCAATCAGGGCTTTTTGCAATGCGTTGTCGTCGATATTCAACGGACGTAGATCAAGCCAGGCCAGATAAGTGGATTGTGGTAGCTGCCAGTTGAGTTCCGGGAACGCTGCATTCATCGTATTTGCGATATATGTCAGATTGTCTTGCAGATAGACACGTAAGGCATCCAGCCACGGCGCGCCTTGTTGATAGGCGGCAATATGGGCGGTAAGCGCCAGTACGGCTGGTGAGGACAATCCATCACGACCTTTCAGTGCCGATAAATACGTCTCGCGACTATCGCTATTTTCAATGATGCCGTAGGCTCCGGTCAGAGCGGGTATGTTGAAGCTTTTTGAGCCAGAGGTCAGCAGCGCCCAGTTTCCGCGCGCCACGTTACTCCAGGGAATATGCGGTTGCTCGCCCCATACCATATCCATATGGATTTCATCGGAGATAACACGCACATCATGCCGCTCGCACAGGTCTGCCATTATCTCCAGTTCGTCATAACTCCAGACCTTACCGGTGGGGTTCTGTGGGCTACACAGGAGCATAATTTTACACTCCGGTTTTGCCAACACCGCTTCCAGTTTGGTCATATCGCAAAACCAGCCGTCTGCTCGTTTCTCTAAAGCAACGGGCATCACGGTGCGCTGATTACCTTCGATGGCTTTGTAAAATGCGTCGTAAGCTGGGGTATGGATCACTACACCTTCACCGACAGCAGACCACTGGCGAATCAATTCCGACACCATATAGATAACAGAAGGACCATAAACCACCGACTGCGTATCAATGGCGGTGTTATGCTGGGTGGAGAACCAGTGGGCAATAGCCGCGAGAAACTCATCGTTTTTCCAGCGGCTGTAGCCAAATACACCGTGCATCAGACGTTGATTAAGCGCCTCGATAATGCAGGGGGCGGTGGCAAAATCCATGTCTGAAATCGTGAACGGTAACAGGTCAGCAGTGCCAAAACGGTCAGCGACATAGTCCCACTGTGTACACCATGTCCCATGACGATCCACGACCTTTGAAAAATCGAACATATTTTATCCTTATGCCTGAACAGTACGCATCAGACCAGCCATTTCGTCTTTTACTGACTGAACTTGCGGCCCGATAACAACCTGCAGGTTATGTTGATTAAGTTGTACTACGCCAATTGCCCGATTGTCCTTTAGCGCCTGTACATTAACAAGCGACATATCTTTCACTGACAAACGCAGACGGGTAATGCAGTTATCCAGGCTGACAATATTGTCGGCACCGCCTAAGGCTTCGAGGATTGCCGGAACGTTGTAACCCGATTTACCCGGCGCACCGGTAACGGCTTTTTCGATTGAGCTGGCGATTTCACTGTCGCGACCCGGTGTTTTCAGATTGAAGCGGGTGATAGCGAAACGGAAGATGACGTAGTAAACGACAAACCAGATTGCCGCCACCACTGGCACCATGTACCACTTAGTCGACAGGCCATGCAAAATACCGAACACCACAAAATCGATGATATTGCCATCGGTATTACCGATGGTGACGCCGAGCACAGACATGACGGTGAAGCCGAGGCCGGTTAACAGCGCGTGGATGACGTAGAGAACTGGCGCTACGAACAGGAACAAGAACTCCAGCGGTTCGGTGGTGCCGCCAACAACACAGGCGATCAGGCCAGAAATCAGCAGTCCTTTAATTTTATGACGGTTTTCCGGGCGAGCACAGTGATACATGGCTAATGCAGCACCTGGCAGACCGCCGAGGAACGCAGGCATTTTACCCTGGGAGAGGAAACGCGTGGCGCTTTCAGAGAAACCGTGAGTGGTCGGGCAGCTTAATTGCGCCTGGAAGATGGTGAGTGCGCCGCTGACGGTTTGTCCACAGACTTCCTGCGTGCCGCCCGCGTCAGTAAAGCGAATTAATGCCACCAGAATGTGATGCAGACCAAACGGCAATAGCAGACGTTCACCCGTACCAAACAGCATAGGTCCGAAATCACCCGCGCTGTTGATCATATGACCTAAGCCGCTAATACCCATGGCAAAAATCGGCCAGACTAACGGAATCACCAGACCGACAAGCCCCATCACCAGCGAGGAGATAATTGGCACGAAGCGCGTACCGCCGAAGAATGCCAGCGCATCCGGCAGGCGGATATTATGAAAACGCTCATGCAGCATCCAGACGATAATACCGGCGATCACCGCACCGAGGATCCCGGTGTCGATCGACTGGATCCCAAGAATGCTCTGGATGTTATTGGCTTTCAGAACAGCTGCATCGGTGGTTGGCAGAATGCCTTTATTGGTCAACCAGAAGTTAACCGCCAGGTTCATTACCGCATAACCCACGAAACCAGCGAACGCCGCTACGCCTTTGTTCTCGCGCGCCAGCCCTAGCGGGATCGCAATACAGAACATCACCGGCAGAAAGCTAAAAGCGAACGAGCCAATTTTACTCATCCAGGTAAAGATAGCCTGCAACACGGGGTTACCCAATGCCGGGATGAGGGTGATGACATCATGACTACTCAGGGAACTACCAATCCCTAACATAATGCCGCAGAACGACAGTAATGCGACGGGTAACATAAAGGTTTTGCCTAACTGCTGGAAAAATTCCCACAGCGTGACTTTCGGTGCTGCTTTCGCCGTCATAAAACGACTCCTTGTTAAGAACAGTCTGGATTCAATAAATTGCGCGAGAAGATAAAACGTTTTATCAAACTTTAGTGAGGCATAAATCACATTACGCGACGATAATAGCGGGTATAAGATAAATTAAAGGTAAAACGTTTTATCTGTCACAAAAATCAGGGAGTAGGTCATCTGTATGGCTACCGCCAAAAAAATCACCATTCATGATGTTGCGCTGGCTGCGGGCGTGTCGGTCAGTACCGTTTCGCTGGTACTTAGCGGGAAAGGACGAATATCTACCGCTACGGGGGAACGGGTTAACGCAGCGATTGAAGAGCTGGGATTTGTGCGCAATCGCCAGGCGTCGGCACTGCGCGGCGGGCAAAGCGGCGTCATTGGTTTGATCGTCCGTGATTTATCTACGTCATTTTACGCTGAATTAACGGCCGGATTGACGGAAGCTCTGGAGGCGCAGGGGCGGATGGTTTTTTTGCTTCACGGCGGTAAAGACGGCGAGCAGTTGGCACAGCGGTTCTCACTGTTGCTCAACCAGGGCGTCGATGGTGTAGTGATTGCCGGTGCGGCGGGAAGCAGCGATGGCCTGCGGCGGATGGCAGAAGAAAAAGGTATCCCGGTGATTTTCGCTTCCCGTGCCAGTTATCTTGATGATGTCGATACTGTTCGCCCGGACAACATGCAGGCTGCGCAGTTATTGACGGAGCATCTCATTCGCAATGGACATCAGCGTATCGCCTGGTTGGGAGGGCAAAGTTCCTCATTAACCCGCGCGGAGCGGGTGGGGGGATATTGCGCGACATTATTAAAATTTGGCCTGCCGTTTCACAGCGATTGGGTACTGGAGTGCACTTCCAGCCAGAAACAAGCTGCGGAAGCTATCACAGCACTTTTGCGCCGTAACCCGACTATCAGCGCCGTGGTTTGCTATAACGAAACTATTGCGATGGGGGCATGGTTTGGTTTGCTGAAAGCAGGGCGGCAAAGCGGGGAGAGCGGAGTCGATCGTTACTTTGAGCAACAGGTTTCGCTGGCGGCATTTACCGATGCGACGCAAACCACACTTGATGACATACCCGTTACCTGGGCAAGTACACCTGCGCGGGAACTTGGTACAACACTTGCAGATCGCATGATGCAAAAAATCACCCATGAAGAGACGCATTCACGTAATCTTATTATCCCCGCCCGGCTCATTGCGGCGAAATAAACCTCTCTTTATCTGCTATACCTGGTAGTGTCCTTTCCTCAAGGTTAATGATAAAAAATGTGGCACACAGGCGGTGCCTTTTATTTTTACTGAAGTTCACAGGAGGTTTATGTGTTTAATTCTGACAACCTGAGACTCGACGGAAAATGCGCCATCATCACCGGTGCGGGTGCAGGTATTGGTAAAGAAATCGCCATTACATTCGCGACAGCAGGTGCATCTGTAGTAGTCAGCGATATTAACGCCGATGCAGCTAATCATGTTGTAGATGAAATTCAACAACTGGGTGGCCAGGCATTTGCGTGGCGCTGTGATATTACGTCCGAACAGGAATTATCCGCTCTGGCAGACTTTGCCGTCAGTAAACTGGGTAAAGTTGATATTCTGGTTAACAACGCCGGTGGCGGTGGGCCTAAGCCATTTGATATGCCAATGGCGGATTTTCGCCGCGCTTATGAACTGAATGTCTTTTCTTTTTTCCATCTTTCACAACTCATTGCGCCAGAGATGGAAAAAAATGGCGGTGGCGTTATTCTGACTATCACTTCTATGGCGGCAGAAAATAAAAATAAAAACATGACCTCGTATGCGTCATCTAAAGCTGCGGCCAGTCATCTGGTCAGGAATATGGCGTTTGACCTGGGTGAGAAAAATATTCGGGTGAATGGTATTGCGCCGGGAGCAATATTAACGGATGCCCTCAAATCCGTTATTACACCAGAAATCGAACAAAAAATGTTGCAACACACGCCAATCAGACGTCTGGGCCAACCGCAAGATATTGCTAATGCGGCGTTGTTTTTGTGTTCACCCGCAGCCGGCTGGATAAGCGGACAAATTCTCACTGTCTCTGGCGGTGGGGTACAGGAACTCAATTAATTCAAATAAACCAGAAAACAACGCAACTCAGCGTTGTTTTCTGATGCTGATGGGTTATCAGAAAAGTGCATCCATCTCGCTACTGGTTGCCATATTTTGATTGCTGGTTGACCAATTATCGTGTGAATAATACTCGAATGCGGGGGGCTTCGCACATTTGACCTGCAATGTTAGGCGCTTGCATGGCAAAGCAGTAAACTACTTATTCACGCTAACTATAATGGTTTAACGATGGATAACATGCAGACTGAAGCACAACCGACACGGACCCGGATCCTCAATGCTGCCAGAGAGATTTTTTCAGAAAATGGATTTCACAGTGCCTCGATGAAAGCCATCTGTAAATCTTGCGGCATAAGCCCAGGAACGCTCTATCACCATTTCATTTCTAAAGAAGCCTTAATTCAGGCGATTATCCTTCAGGATCAGGAGAGGGCGGTGATCCGCTTCCGCGAAGCTATCGAAGGGATTCATTTCGTTGACTATATGGTCGAGTCGATAGTTTCTCTCACTCATGAAGCCTTTGGACAGCGGGCGCTGGTGGTCGAGATTATGGCGGAAGGGATGCGCAATCCACAGGTCGCCGCCATGCTTAAGAATAAGCATCTGACGATTACGGAGTTTATCGCCCAGCGTATGCGCGATGCCCAGCAAAAAGGTGAGATAAACCCTGACATCAACACGGCAATGACCTCTCGCTTACTGCTGGATTTGACCTATGGCGTACTGGCCGATATCGAAGCCGAAGACCTGGCGTGTGAAGCGTCATTCGCCCGGGGATTACGCGCGATGATTGGTGGTATTTTAACTGCATCCTGATTCTGTCTTTTCGCGGGTCGGTGACCACTGTACCCGTGTTTAATGTTTTAGTCCCTGAACAAAAATCTTCGAGGCTGACGGCAAACACAAAATTGCCTGATGGCTACGCTTAGACCGACAAAACCTGAACACATCGCAGGTCGGATAAGACGTTTACGCCGCATCCGACAAAAATCAGACGCCGGAGAGAAAAATCTCCGGCGTTTTGGCTGTGAATTACTGCTGCGGTATTGCCGGTACAGCCGGAACGTTTAATGCCGGCATCGCAAACATCCCAACAAAATCTTCCAGTGGCATTTTCTGCCCGTTTAACGTGATCTGACCGTTAGCATATTGCAGGCTGGTGGTGATGGTATTGTCCTGCAAGGTGGTCAGACGAAACATTTGACCCATTGCTGACGCGCCTTCAACTTGCTGTTTTGCCAGTTTTTTCGCTTGATCTTCCTGATAACCTTCCAGCTTCGCTACCTGGGTCATCAGCTCAGTTGCCATATCGACCGGAATGGTTAGTTTTGCCTCCAGAGACTTAACCGAGCGATCAACTTCCTGAGCCAGTGTCTGCGGCGCTTCTTTAGTCGTTGCCGGATCTTTCAGGAACAGCGACAGATTCAGCGCACTTTCACCCTGACTGTTTTTCCAGCTTAACGGAGCGACAGTTATCACCGGATCGCCTTTCAACATCAGCGGCAGGGCGCTAAAGAAGGCTTCCGTCACTTTCTCCTGATAAAGTTCGGGATTGTTGGCAATCTCTGGCTGTGCCAGCAGAGCCTGGGTTTGCGCGTTATATTGCTGGCTAAACTGGTGCCAGGCTTCGCCATCAATCTGACCAACTTTTAAAGTCAGCTTGCCGCTGCCCAGATCCTGATTCTGTACTTTCAGGCTGTTTAGCGAGTAATCCAGTTGGCTATTGATCGTTTTACCGTCATTGACCAGGTCTGATTTACCGCTGATCTCCATGCCTTCCAGCAGTGCCAGTTCTTTGCCTTCTACCGAAATGGTCATTTTTTCCAGTGACAGTTTTTGGTTACCCACGCGCTCACCAAAACTTGCCAGTGTGCTGGAACCGTCGGTTTTCAGATTATTAAAGGTCAACTGCACTTTCTGGTTGTATTCGTTAACCGCATCCACCCGGCCGCTTTGTGCCTCCCCGGAAAGGGAGATAGCTTTGCCGTCTCTGTCAGCATTTAACTGGAACTCGCCGCCGCTAAAGGCGACTTTTTCATCTTTTTGTTCGTAATTCAGTGGCTTGAGAGAGATATCTGAGCTGGAATCACCGCTGTAACCAATGCGGGAGTTAATCTCAAAAGGTGTTTCTCCTTTTGCCATATCAAACAGTGGCTTGCTCACATTGTTGTTGACAAGCGTGGTTTGAATCGACGCCATCGACGGGATCAGGTTCAGTTTTTTAAGCTGGGCCAGGGGAAAGGGACCATGATCAACCGATTCGTTGAAGATCACGCTCTGACCGCTTTTAATCCACGGATTTTCTTTCCCGGCAACGGGTTTCACCACCAGCTGTAACTGGCTGCTGAACACGCCGCGATGATAGTTTTGATAACTCACTTCCAGGTTGGATTCAGGAGCCGTCAGTTTAAGTTGCGCATTCGCCTGCGCGACCATCTCCTCGAGATGGGTTTCTATTTTCTTGCCTGTGTACCATGCGCCGCCTGTCCAGACTACGCCGAGCGCAACAATGACGCCTACCGCTACCAGCGATTTATTCATAGTGATTATCCATAAAATGAAATCAGGCGGACTGGCCGCCTGAAGTGTTATAAGCCTTTAATAAGCTTAGCAAGAGATGTTAATTTTTTCAGTAAGCTCTTACAGCTTGTTGTAAACACGGGCTAAACGTCCGTGGCCTTTCACTGTCACCGGTGACTCGTTGGCGGCAATAAACGCTGATTCACCCGGTTTAAGCGGTAACTGCTGAGAACCTTTACACAGAGTTGCTTCACCTTCAACGCAGAACAAAATGGCGGCACTTTGCTGGCTGATAGTGGTTTCTTTATCACTAAGATCATGCAGCGAGAAGGCAAAATCATCCACTGGAATCGGGAAGTCCAGTTCTGCACCTTGCTTCACCGGCTGGGTCAACAACTGGTTAGCTGGTTTGGCTTCGAACTTCACGTTGGCAACCAGCTCAGGAATATCAATATATTTTGGCGTCAGACCCGCACGCAGCACGTTATCAGAGTTCGCCATCACTTCCAGCGCCACGCCTTGCAGGTAGGCGTGCGGTGTTTCAGCGAACAGGAACATCGCTTCGCCAGGATTCAATTTCACCACATTCAACAATAGCGGGGAGAACAGACCGCTGTCATCCGGGTAAAATTCAGAAATTAAACGAATCGTTTGCCACGGTTCACCCTGCTGGCTGCCGAGGGCCGATTTTAAAATCGCCAGCGCGCGGGATTTTTCTTCACCCTGCATATTCAACAGGCTGGCGAACAGGTCGCTTAAACGTTCGGCACTGGGCTGCTGTAAAAAGTGAGCAATCGCCGGATGCGCGCCCGCGACAGGCTGGAGCAGGGAGACAATCTCGGAGAACTCACGAAACGCGTTCATCGCGAGGAATGGTGTCAGGGCAAAAACCAGCTCCGGCTTGTGGTTAGGATCTTTATAGTTACGCTCGGCGGCATCCATCGGAATACCTGCGGCATTTTCTTTGGCAAAACCGATTTCAGAATTGCGTTTGTTCGGATGAACCTGAATGGAGAGCGGCTGAGCTGCGCATAATACTTTGAACAGGAAAGGCAGTTCGCCAAAGCGTTGGGCAACGGCCTCTCCGAGCAGAGTCGATTTATCACTCTCAATCACATCACGCAGTGAAACGATATCTCCGGCAGCATTGTGCACACGGGAACTGCTTTTCGGATGTGCCCCCATCCACAGCTCGGCCATCGGTTGGCTGGACGGATTTTCCATACCATAAAGTTCAGTCAACGCCGTTTTGCTGCCCCAGGCATAGTTTTGCACTGAGTTAATGAGTTTTTGCATGATCAATCCCTGTTTAAATGTGGAAATTAATCCCGCTATTAAAGCAAGAATCCTACGGGAAGTAACCTGGAGCCGCAAAAAGTCGTACTTGTCTCAGTTTTTGTTAAAAAAGTGTGTAGGATATTGTTACTCGCTTTTAACAGGGCAACGGAACACCCGCCCAGAGCATAACCAAACCAGGCAGTAAGTGAGAGAACAATGTCAAACAAACCCTTTCATTATCAGGCTCCTTTCCCACTCAAAAAAGATGATACCGAGTATTACCTGCTGACCAGCGAACACGTTAGCGTATCTGAATTTGAAGGGCAGGAGATTTTGAAAGTCGCACCCGAAGCGTTAACTCTGTTGGCGCGTCAGGCGTTTCATGATGCGTCATTTATGCTGCGACCGGCTCACCAACAGCAGGTTGCCGACATTTTGCGTGACCCGGAAGCCAGCGAAAACGACAAATATGTGGCGCTGCAATTCCTGCGTAACTCCGATATCGCGGCAAAAGGCGTTCTGCCAACCTGTCAGGACACTGGCACCGCGATTATCGTTGGTAAAAAAGGGCAGCGCGTATGGACCGGTGGCGGTGACGAAGCGGCGCTGGCTCGCGGTGTCTATAACACCTATATCGAAGATAACCTGCGCTACTCGCAAAATGCGCCGCTGGATATGTATAAAGAGGTGAATACCGGCACCAATCTGCCAGCGCAGATCGATCTTTATGCTGTTGATGGCGACGAGTACAAATTCCTCTGTATCGCCAAAGGTGGCGGTTCGGCAAACAAGACGTATCTCTATCAGGAAACCAAAGCGTTATTGACGCCGGGGAAACTGAAAAATTACCTGGTTGAGAAAATGCGCACGCTGGGTACGGCGGCGTGTCCTCCGTATCATATTGCGTTCGTTATTGGCGGAACGTCTGCGGAAACTAACCTTAAAACGGTGAAACTGGCTTCCGCTAAATACTATGACGAACTGCCAACGGAAGGGAATGAGCACGGTCAGGCGTTCCGCGATGTGGCGCTGGAAAAAGAATTGCTGATCGAAGCGCAAAATCTTGGACTGGGCGCGCAGTTTGGTGGTAAATACTTCGCTCACGACATCCGCGTGATTCGCCTGCCGCGTCATGGTGCATCCTGCCCGGTCGGAATGGGCGTCTCCTGTTCTGCTGACCGTAATATCAAAGCGAAGATCAACCGTCAGGGGATCTGGATCGAAAAACTGGAACATAATCCAGGCAAATATATCCCGGAAGAGCTGCGCAAAGCGGGAGAAGGCGAAGCGGTGCGCGTTGACCTTAACCGTCCGATGAAAGAGATCCTCGCACAGTTGTCGCAGTATCCCGTTTCTACGCGCTTATCGCTTAACGGCACGATTATCGTCGGTCGTGATATTGCCCACGCCAAACTGAAAGAGCGCATGGACAACGGCGAAGGGCTACCGCAATACATCAAAGATCACCCGATTTACTACGCGGGTCCTGCAAAAACGCCAGAAGGTTATGCTTCCGGTTCTCTTGGCCCAACGACCGCCGGACGGATGGATTCTTATGTCGATCAACTGCAAGCGCAGGGCGGAAGTATGATCATGCTGGCGAAAGGCAACCGCAGCCAGCAGGTGACGGATGCCTGTAAAAAACACGGTGGCTTCTACCTCGGCAGTATTGGCGGCCCGGCGGCAGTGCTGGCGCAGGGCAGTATTAAGAGTCTGGAATGTGTTGAGTATCCTGAACTGGGAATGGAAGCGATCTGGAAAATTGAAGTGGAAGATTTCCCGGCGTTTATTCTTGTGGATGATAAAGGAAATGACTTCTTCCAGCAGATACAGCTCACGCAGTGCACCCGCTGCGTGAAATAAACAGAGCCGTCCTTCGGGGCGGCTTTTTTACATGGCACGAAAGACCAAACATTTGTTATCAAATAGTAAATAATGAGTGAGCTAAAAGTTGCTTAACGTAAGCAAAACAGAAAGAAAAAATTAATCAGGTGAGGAGCAGTCCATGAAAACAGTACGCAGCGAAAAAGATTCGATGGGTGCGATCGATGTCCCGGCAGATAAGCTGTGGGGCGCACAAACTCAACGCTCGCTGGAGCATTTCCGCATTTCGACGGAGAAAATGCCAACCTCACTGATTCATGCGCTGGCGCTAACCAAGCGCGCAGCGGCAAAAGTTAATGAAGATTTAGGCTTGCTGTCTGAAGAGAAAGCGAGTGCCATTCGTCAGGCGGCAGATGAAGTGCTGGCGGGACAGCATGACGATGAATTTCCGCTGGCTATCTGGCAGACCGGTTCCGGTACGCAAAGCAATATGAATATGAACGAAGTGCTGGCTAACCGCGCGAGCGAATTGCTTGGCGGCGTGCGTGGGATGGAACGTAAAGTTCACCCTAATGACGACGTGAACAAAAGCCAAAGTTCCAATGATGTCTTTCCGACAGCGATGCATGTTGCGGCGCTGCTGGCGCTGCGCAAGCAACTCATTCCGCAGCTTAAAACACTGACACAAACGCTGAGTGAGAAATCACGCGCATTTGCCGATATCGTCAAAATTGGTCGTACTCACTTGCAGGACGCCACGCCGCTGACGCTGGGGCAGGAGATTTCTGGCTGGGTAGCGATGCTGGAGCATAATCTCAAACATATCGAGTACAGTCTGCCGCACGTGGCGGAACTGGCGCTGGGTGGTACAGCAGTAGGGACGGGGCTGAACACTCATCCGGAATATGCGCGTCGCGTTGCGGATGAACTTTCGGTAATTACCTGCGCGCCGTTTGTTACCGCGCCGAACAAATTTGAAGCTCTGGCGACCTGTGATGCGCTGGTTCAGGCGCACGGCGCCTTGAAAGGGTTGGCTGCGTCACTGATGAAAATTGCCAATGACGTTCGTTGGCTGGCATCTGGCCCTCGCTGCGGAATTGGTGAAATCTCAATCCCGGAAAACGAGCCGGGCAGTTCAATCATGCCTGGGAAAGTGAACCCAACGCAGTGTGAAGCGTTAACCATGCTTTGCTGTCAGGTGATGGGGAACGACGTGGCGATCAACATGGGTGGCGCTTCCGGAAACTTTGAACTGAACGTCTTCCGCCCGATGGTTATCCACAATTTCCTGCAATCGGTACGCTTGCTGGCAGATGGCATGGAAAGTTTTAATAAACACTGTGCAGTGGGGATTGAGCCGAATCGTGAGCGAATCAATCAATTACTCAATGAATCGCTGATGCTGGTGACCGCACTCAACACCCACATTGGCTATGACAGAGCCGCCGAGATTGCAAAAAAAGCGCATAAAGAAGGGCTGACCTTAAAAGCTGCAGCCCTTGCGCTGGGCTATCTTAGCGAAGCCGAGTTTGACAGCTGGGTACGACCAGAACAGATGGTCGGCAGCATGAAATCCGGGCGTTAATCTGCAACATACAGGTGCAGCCGTGGAATGATCAAACGAAGCGGCTGCGCCTGCGGTTTATAACGGTGCTGCACATTGTCGGCATCGTAATTCAACAACTCGCCAACGTCCGGTACGCCCGCGCCATTATCCCGATTAATCAGTGCAATAAGCGGCGTAGGGCAGGCGTGTTGTACCTGTTTTTGATCTCCCTTGTACCAGACGCGGGCAATCGGCTGCACCTTTACCGGACGTTTGATTTTTAACTTCACGTCCTGTGGCAGGGCAGCAATATCCTGATATTCACGCTCCAGTTTTCCCTGCCACTCCTCACGCGTCCACGGTGCGACGCAGCGGGGTGATTTCAGACTTTTTTCCAGCTGCGCCAGCACTTCATCACGATGCAAATTCTTAATGATATGTTTATTCGCCCAGCCAAAACGTAAAGTTGCGGGGTCATGTAGAACGGTGAGGTTGCGGTAAGCGTTCAGTGTGATCAGCCCCGGCAAATGGCGATGCACCCATTCAAAACGCGCCGCCGTAGGAAGTTCTGACTCAACCGTGACGATATGCTCGAAAGTGGTTTTAAGTTGATTGATGCGCTGGATATGACTTACCAGCGCCGCTTGTGAAAGGTTATCAACCTGATAACACAACACGCCGGGCAGACGAACAGCGGCCTTGCTGCTGCGATTTTCAGACTGTTGCTGAATAAACAAATGGCGGAAATGACGTAGCGCGAGCGCCTGCGCCTCTTTGCCGAGATGTTGCTTAACTTCAATGCAATTCAGCGGATTATGCTCATCCTCTTTTTTGACTTCCGGTAAAGAGAATACCCGGGCAACCAGCAACTTGTGCTGTTCAAGCTCAGCGGCAAATGCGGCCAGTTCTTGCTCCATCTGGCGAAAGGTAGTATTGAGTCGATCTACGAGATCGTAACGAGCCATAAAATCACCACTTTAGTTACAACATACTTATGTTATAGCACAGTGGCGACGACTTGACCACCGTGCGCGTAGCGTCAGGCAGAGGTAAATTGCGCAATGTTGTGCCATAACGGCCAGCTAAACGAGAAGCGGGCGCCGCCCAGTTCGCTGGTGTCACAATTAACCGTGCCGCCCATTGCCAGTGCAATTGAGTGGACAATTGCCAGTCCCAGTCCGCAGCCGCCGGTTGCACGGTCACGGCTGGGGTCGAGGCGAACAAAGGGTTCAAAGATATGCTCTCGATCCTGTGGTGCAATCCCTGCACCATCATCTTCAACAATTAATGTCGCTTTGTTTCCTGCCAGTAGCAGGCTGGTTTCGACTGTTGAATGGCAGTAGCGCAGGGCATTATTGAGCAAGTTATCCAGCACGCGCTCCATCAAGCGCATATCCAACGCCGCATAATGACCTTGCATGATGGTTTTTATCCGTACAGATTTATCGGGAGTTAGTGCCTGAATGTCGGCCAGATGCGTTGACAGCCACAACGGCAGGTCTGGTTCGCTAAGATGGAGCTCATTTTGCGGGCGATCGAGTCGGGCATAAGTCAGCAACTCTTCAATTAAGGCTTCCAGTTGGCTGATATCGCGATTCAACGCCTGAGATTCTGTTGCGCTCAGATTTTCGCTCATCTCCAGTCGATAACGCAGGCGCACTAACGGCGTTCGCAGTTCGTGGGCGATACCGTCAATAAGCTGTTTTTTACTGGCAATCAAGGCGTTGATATTATCCGCCATCTGGTTAAACGCCACGCCAAGCCGTTCAAAACTCGAACCTTCATCAAAGTGGATACGTTCATTGAGATGCCCATCGCCAAATCGTTGCGCCGCTGCTTCCAGTTTTAACATGTCCTGCCAGTGCGGACGCATCCAGATAAACACGGGAAAGGCGAGGGAGATGGCAATAAAAGCGATCAACGCGATATCCAGTAATCGCATTTGATGGAGGTAATAAAGATAAGGCACGGGACCGACTGCCAGCACGTAGTGGCTGCGCGGTATACGCTGTAAGAATGTGTACTGATCGTCCAGGGCGACAATTTCGCCGCCACGCAGTCGATGCATGGAGATTTCATCGAGATGATATTTACTCAACGGTTCGACGCGCAGATCAAAAGAGAGATTTAAATCCATCTCTTTCAGCGTTTTTCCCCAGTCGTGTGGGGGGATCTCGCGCAATTCGCTACGCATCAGGTATAGAGAACTGTTCATCAAATCATCCAGCGACTGTTTGCCCGCGCGTTCGGCGGTAAATTTGTACACCAGCCCAACCAGTAGGGACATCACCAGAAAGCAGACAAACAGTAGAAGATAAAACTGGATAAACAGTTTTTTCATCGCTTATTCCCACGCATGAGGCGCAAACAGATAGCCTTTGTTTCGCACGGTTTTAATGCGATAAGGTTCGGCAGCGTTATCGCGCAGTTTTTTTCTTAACCGCGAAATAGCCACGTCCACGCTACGATCCAGACCGTCATAGCTGACGCCGCGTAAATTTTTCAACAACGCATCTCTGTCCATAATTTGCCCCGCGTGGGTGGCTAATTCCCAGAGCAGTTCAAAATCGGCGGTAGAGAGTGAAATTTCGCAGTCAGCAAGCGTAACTACACGGTTAATGGGATCGATGGTTAACGTGCCGAAATGCAATGCCTTATAAGGAGTAAGAGGTGCTTCTTGTATACCTTTGGTCAGCGTGGTTTGCTCGTTCTGACGCAAATGTAAACGTAACCGCGCCAGCAGGACTGCGGGGGGCGTTGTTTTGAGAATATAGTCGCAGGCGCCCATTTCCAGAGCCAGAATGTGGTTCATATCACTATCGAGAGATGTCAGCAGAACTATAGGCCCACTCCATTTAGTGCGTAAATCACGACAGACAGTCATGCCGTCCTTGCCTGGTAGCATGATATCGAGGAGCACCAGATCCGGATTTTCCCGCAGAATTGTTTCTTCTGCATGGTCGCCGCGAGGTTCAATGGTTACCTGTATATCATGTTTTGCCAAATACGCGGCAATCAGTGAACCGACTTCCGCGTCATCTTCCACAAATACGATAGTGTTCATATTATTCACGGTAGATATAAAAACGTCACAATACACTGCACCGATTTTACTTACTATCAATCGTTTCTAAACAAGTTTTCATCAGGTATTCTACGGATGACTTGTTATGGAAGTGTTAAGGTAAAAAGATGGGGCTGGTAATCAAAGCCGCGCTTGGTGCGCTGGTGGTGGTGTTAATTGGTGTATTAGCAAAAACGAAAAATTACTATATCGCCGGGCTGATTCCGCTTTTCCCGACCTTTGCGCTTATTGCGCATTATATTGTTGCCAGCGAACGCGGCATTGAAGCCTTACGCGCAACTATCATTTTCAGCATGTGGTCGATTATTCCCTATTTTATTTACCTGGCGTCGCTGTGGTATTTCACCGGAATAATGCGCTTGCCCGCCGCTTTTGTGGGTTCCGTTGCGTGCTGGGGAATAAGCGCATGGGTGTTGATTATATGCTGGATGAAGCTGCATTAACGCAGATGTCGACCGCCATCAAGCGGAAAACTGCGTCCGGTAACAAAGCAACTGGTGAGTAAATAATCGACCAAGTCGATCACTTCTTTCTCGCCTGGTGCGGTTTTCATCAGTGATTTATTCAGCGCCTGTTGACGATATTCAGCATCATCATGCTCATTAAACAGGATCAGCGATGGCGCGATAGAATTCACTTTCACTTCCGGTGCCAGCTTGCGGGCAAACGAGCGTGTCATATTATCCAGCGCCGCTTTGCTCGCAGCATAGGCAATATGTTTGTCGCTTCCGCGCTCCACCACATAATCGGTAAAGTGAATGATATCGCTGGCGGCGTGTCCGTGCCCACGCAGTAATCTTTCCAGAGCGTGGTTAAGAAGGTATGGGGTATTAACGTGGATTTGCATCATGCAGGCCAGCACGTCAGTCAGTGGCGTACCTGGTTTTTCAGCCATCCACGCGCTGGCGTTGTGCAAAATAGCACGCAGGCCATGGGTGCTTTTTAGTACCTCATCGGCAAACGCCATCACACCGTCGTTGGTTGAAAAATCAGCCTGAATACATTGCGCACCCGCATTAATCAGTCCATCAATGGCAGGATAGCGCGTCCGATAGCTGACAATCACCGGTTGCTTTTGATTAATGAAATGCCAGGCGAGGGCGAGGCCAATGCGACGGCCTCCGCCAGTAATTAATATTGGCAAGGGGTGGGTTTTACCCATCGTTATCTCCTTTGCTATCCAACGATGGGACGAACGTTATCCCACCAGCATCCAGGTCGCCGGAACTGCGGCAATTAACAACATGCTAATTAACACCATTTCCTGACGATTCAGTACATTATCATGTGTATGCGTTTTACGCGCGTACAGGAACACCAGAAGCCCAGGTGCATACAGAACGACGGACAACAGCAGGTGCATTGGGCCAGAGGCGTACAATAACCATAAGCCATAAATGCAGGCACCGATACCTACTGCTTTATGCAGTGGACGGGTAGCGATTTTCAGCAGGAACGCGCCAACCAGGAAATAGGGCACCAGAATCATTTCTGAGGCGATGGTGAGCAATGTGTTGTAATCGGAACCGGTTAGCCAGATGAGTACCAGGCAAATTTGCACGCAGATGTTGGTCAGCCACAGTGAAGCGGATGGCGCAGCTTGTGCGTTCTGGCGCGCAAAAATGCGTGGGAATGCTTTATGAGTGGCGGCCAGGAACGGAACTTCTGCTGCCATGATGGTCCAGCTTAAGTACGCGCCGCAAACGGAAACGATCAGTCCGGCAGCGATGATAATCTCACCCCACGGCCCCATCATTTTCACCATCAGGCCGGCCATAGAGGGATTACGGATTTCAGCCAGTTCAGGGCGTGCTACCACCCCCAGCGAAAGCAGAGTTACCAGTAAATAAACGCCCAGCGCGGAAAGTACCGCCAGAAGTGTTGCTTTGCCGACATCATGTTTATTACGCGCTCGCGCAGAAACCACCACTGCACCTTCCACGCCAATGAATACCCACAGTGTGATCAACATTGTGTTTTTCACCTGTTCCCATACCGGTATACCAAGTGCAAGGCCAGTGAAGTCGAGTTTGAAGGTGTCCAGTTTGAACATCATCATCGCCAGCACAATAAACAGACCTAGCGGCAATAATTTTGCCAGCGTCGCCACCAGGTTAATGCTGGCAGCAGTCTGCACGCCGCGCAGGATCAAAAAGTGAACAATCCATAATAAGGCGGATGCACCGACAATCGATTGCCAGGTATTGCCATCGCCAAACAGGCGCAATTCCGGCGTATCGGTGAAGAAACTCAATGCGGAAAAGACGATCACCAGATAGGAGACGTTGGCGATAACTGCGCACAGCCAGTATCCCCATGCGGAGCAGAAACCAATCAGTTCGCCAAACCCTTCACGGGCATAGGTAAAGATACCGCCGTCAAGATCGGGACGAATACGCGTCAGGATCAGCATAGCGAAGGCCAGTAATAAAATCCCTGCGCCGGTGATACCCCAGCCGATCAATAATGCTGCCGGGCTGGCTACCGCCGCCATATTTTGCGGCAGACTGAAAACACCTGCGCCCAGCATTGAGCTTAATACCAGCGCAGTGAGCGCGCTCAGTCCCAGTTTCTTTTCCATCTGTATCCAGTGATCAAAACGTGTTTGGAAGAATAAATATTAGGACAAAACGCATAAAAATGGTGTTTGTCACTAAGGCGCGGGATTTTACGAAGAGATGTATCGTCATGCAATGGTTAGGGGAAAATTTGTGACTAAAAATGCTAAAGGCGGCATAAAGCCGCCTTATCGTGATACTGAATAGTTATTTATACAGGTCTGCGCTGATGGTCAGGTTATTGCCACGTTCCTGCCACTGGCGGGTGATGTGGTAATACTTAGCCCCTTTCTTCGCGGCACGTTTAGCAACCTGGTAGGAGACTTCGGTCATGTTGCCGTAGTTACCTGAGAACTTAATGCTGTCGAACGGCACCATCATCGCTGCGGTCGCTTTGTTCAGCTCTTCTACTTTAGTGCCGTCAGGTAGCGTGACAGTGTAACGCCCGCCTTTTGATGACTGGGTTTCAAAGAAGCGACCGACTTCGGAACTTGGTGATGCAGTAGTGGCAACGCCTGGGATTTCAACTTTCTTCGCAGCTTCGCCACCGGCAGCCAGGGCTGCACGTCCCGCGTCGGAATCCGCCGGGATCACATCCGGGCTTTGTACTACGCGTTTCTTAGCATCTTTTTTATAGATGAAGGCCGTAATGCGCTGGTTACCGCCCTGGTTGGCATCGATTTGACGAACAATATAGAAAGAGTATGCGCCTTTTGCTTTCGCCGCTTTGGTGATGGCGTCATTAACTTCAGGTTGGCTACGGTAAAAGCCCTGGACGGTAACTGTATCAAACGGTTCGATCAGAACGGCCTGGTCTTTTGGCAGTTCCACCACACCGTTAATCACACGATTCTTTTCAGTTTCTGCTTTTTCAGCATCAGACTTATAGAGATCGGCAACTACACGCCAGTTACCGCTGTTACCGAAATCTGACGTATCGACAACATAAAAAGAGGCTGCGCCTTCTTTATCAGCGCGGCGGGATACGGCTTTGACCGCCTCGCCAATGGCATTGAAACGTCCGGTAACCACTACACGGTCAAAAGGTTTAACCGCTGCCGCTTGCTCCGGTGTCAGTTCTGTTGCTGCGTTAACGGAGAATGCCGTAGCAGAAAGCAGTGCCGACGCCAGGAGGGTGTTCTTAAGCTTCATAAAAATAATCCTTCGCCTTGCGCAAACCAGGTACTGGTATTGTTATTAACGAGAAACGTGGCTGATTATTGCATTTAAACGGTGTAACTGTCTGCGTGATTTTTCATATCAGACTTCTTGATTTGATTTTAAACCTGTTCGAATAACCATCTGTGATTAAAAAGTAACCGCAGTAACATAAAATGGCTGAAATGGCTGAATTGTATAAGTTAATTTAATGTTAACTGGCGGCTTGCGACGGGGTGATCTCATGTTTTACCTGGCTATCGAAGACAATTATCGCCCCTTATCCTGTGTTCTATGGTGTTTATCCCACTATCAAGGCTGAATCGTTAATATTTTTCGAGTTAACGCCGAGATACTGATTTTTGGCGCTAGATCACAGGCATTATTTTCAGTACGTTATAGACGTTTGTTACTAATTTATTTTAACGGAGTAACATTTAGCTCGTTCATGAGCGGCTTGTGTACTTGAAACACAGGCAAACCATCATCAATAAAACCGATGGAAGGGAATATCATGCGAATTGGCATACCAAGAGAACGGTTAACCAATGAAACCCGTGTTGCAGCAACGCCAAAAACAGTGGAACAGTTGCTGAAACTAGGTTTTACCGTCGCGGTAGAGAGCGGCGCGGGTCAACTGGCGAGTTTTGACGATAAAGCGTTTGTGCAAGCGGGCGCTGAAATAGTAGAAGGGAATAACGTCTGGCAGTCAGAGATCATTCTGAAGGTCAATGCACCGTTAGATGATGAAATTGCGTTACTGAATCCTGGGACAACGCTGGTGAGTTTTATCTGGCCTGCGCAGAATCCGGAATTAATGCAAAAACTTGCGGAACGTAACGTGACCGTGATGGCGATGGACTCTGTGCCGCGTATCTCACGCGCACAATCGCTGGACGCACTAAGCTCGATGGCGAATATCGCCGGTTATCGCGCCATTGTTGAAGCGGCACATGAATTTGGGCGCTTCTTTACCGGGCAAATCACTGCGGCAGGTAAAGTGCCGCCGGCAAAAGTCATGGTGATTGGTGCGGGTGTTGCTGGTCTGGCGGCCATTGGTGCAGCAAACAGCCTCGGCGCAATTGTGCGTGCGTTCGATACTCGTCCGGAAGTGAAAGAACAAGTTCAGAGTATGGGCGCGGAATTCCTTGAACTGGATTTTAAAGAGGAAGCAGGCAGCGGCGATGGCTATGCCAAAGTGATGTCGGAAGCGTTCATCAAAGCGGAAATGGAGCTTTTTGCTGCGCAGGCAAAAGACGTCGATATCATTGTTACCACTGCGCTTATTCCAGGCAAACCGGCACCGAAACTGATTACCCGTGAAATGGTGGACTCCATGAAGTCGGGCAGTGTGATTGTCGATCTGGCAGCACAAAACGGCGGTAACTGTGAATACACCGTGCCGGGGCAAATCTTCACCACTGAAAATGGCGTCAAAGTCATTGGTTATACCGATCTTCCGGGGCGTCTGCCGACGCAATCCTCACAGCTTTATGGCACCAACCTCGTCAATCTGCTGAAATTGTTGTGCAAAGAGAAAGACGGCAACATCACTGTTGATTTTGATGATGTGGTGATTCGCGGCGTGACCGTGATCCGTGCGGGCGAAATTACCTGGCCGGCACCGCCGATTCAGGTATCAGCTCAGCCGCAGGCGGCACAAAAAGCAGCACCGGAAGTCAAAACCGAGGAAAAATGTGCCTGTTCGCCGTGGCGTAAATACGCCTTGATGGCGCTGGCAATTATCCTTTTCGGTTGGCTGGCGAATGTTGCACCGAAAGAGTTCCTCGGACACTTCACCGTGTTCGCGCTGGCGTGCGTTGTGGGCTATTACGTGGTGTGGAATGTTTCGCACGCGCTACATACGCCATTGATGTCGGTCACCAATGCGATTTCAGGGATTATTGTTGTCGGAGCACTTTTACAGATTGGCCAGGGCGGCTGGGTTAGCTTCCTTAGTTTTATCGCGGTGCTTATAGCCAGCATTAATATTTTCGGTGGCTTCACCGTGACTCAGCGTATGCTGAAAATGTTTCGCAAAAACTAAGGGGTAACATATGTCTGGAGGATTAGTTACAGCTGCATACATTGTTGCCGCGATCCTGTTTATCTTCAGTCTGGCCGGGCTTTCAAAACATGAAACGTCTCGCCGGGGTAACAACCTCGGTATCGCCGGGATGGCGATTGCTTTAATTGCAACTATCTTTGGACCGGATACTGGCAACGTTGGCTGGATCTTACTGGCAATGGTCATCGGTGGGGCGATTGGTATCCGTCTGGCGAAGAAGGTTGAAATGACCGAAATGCCGGAACTGGTGGCGATCCTGCATAGCTTCGTTGGTCTGGCGGCGGTGTTGGTTGGTTTTAACAGCTATCTGCATCACGACGCGGAAATGGCGCCGATTCTGGTGAATATTCACCTGACGGAAGTGTTCCTCGGCATCTTCATCGGTGCGGTAACCTTCACGGGGTCAGTCGTGGCGTTCGGTAAGCTGTGCGGTAAAATTTCGTCTAAACCGCTGATGCTGCCAAACCGTCACAAAATGAACCTGGCGGCACTGGTTGTTTCCTTCCTGCTGCTGATTGTGTTTGTTCGCACTGAAAGCGTTGGCCTGCAAGTTCTGGCATTGCTGATAATGACCGCCATTGCGTTGGTTTTCGGCTGGCATTTGGTGGCTTCCATCGGTGGCGCAGATATGCCCGTGGTGGTGTCGATGCTGAACTCTTATTCTGGTTGGGCAGCGGCAGCGGCGGGCTTTATGCTCAGTAATGACCTGCTAATTGTGACCGGTGCGCTGGTCGGTTCTTCTGGTGCCATCCTTTCTTACATCATGTGTAAGGCGATGAACCGTTCCTTTATCAGCGTCATTGCAGGTGGTTTCGGCACAGATGGTTCTTCCACCGGTGACGATCAGGAAGTTGGCGAGCACCGCGAAATCACTGCGGAAGAGACGGCAGAATTGCTGAAAAACTCGCACTCGGTGATCATCACCCCAGGCTACGGCATGGCGGTCGCGCAGGCGCAATATCCGGTGGCAGAAATCACCGAGAAATTGCGTGCCCGTGGTATCAATGTGCGTTTCGGTATTCACCCGGTTGCAGGTCGATTACCGGGGCATATGAACGTATTGCTGGCAGAAGCGAAAGTGCCGTATGACATCGTGCTGGAAATGGACGAGATCAACGATGACTTTGCTGATACCGATACTGTGCTGGTGATTGGCGCTAACGATACGGTTAACCCGGCGGCGCAGGATGATCCGAAGAGTCCGATTGCTGGTATGCCTGTGCTGGAAGTGTGGAAAGCACAGAACGTGATTGTCTTTAAACGCTCGATGAACACCGGCTATGCTGGCGTGCAAAACCCGCTGTTCTTCAAAGAAAATACCCACATGCTGTTTGGTGACGCCAAAGCCAGCGTGGATGCAATCCTGAAAGCCCTGTAACCCTGACGGCCTCTGCGGAGGCCGTTACTCTTTATTGAGATCGCTTAACAGGACGGCGATGCTTTGGCCTCCCGCCGTTTGTTCAAGCGCAATTTTGACAATAATCGTCAACGGCACGGAAAGCAGCATTCCCACCGGTCCTAACAACCATCCCCAAAAAATTAACGACAAAAAAACTACCAGTGTGGAAAGCCCCAGTCCGCGCCCCATGATGCGCGGCTCCAGAATATTGCCGAAGACCAGATTAATCAGCAGATATCCCGCCAGTACCAGTAACGCCTCATAGAAACCATTAAACACCAGTACCTGAGCGATAGGGGGGATAGCCGCGAGAACCGAACCAATGTTAGGGATGTAATTAAGCGCGAAGGCCAGTAATCCCCAGACAAAAGCGAAGCGAACATCGAGTGCGGCGAGCATCGCCCAGGCGACCAGACCGGTGATGATGCTGATGGCTGTTTTCAGCACCAGATAATGCGACACACTGTCAATGGCGCGCTGGATCGCCGCCATACCTTCAACCGGGCGTGCCATCATTTGCTGGAGTTTGCCGGGAAGTTGTGGCACTTCGAGCAGCATAAACAGCACCGTCAGCAACAATAAAAATATGGATGACATGGCATTAGATAACTGTGTCAGCAAGTTGGTGAGCAACGTCATCGCCGCGTTCGGATCAATGTAATGCGCCAGTTGGTCAACCGAGACATCAATACCCGCGCGTTGTAATAAAGGCTCCAGAACTTGCAGAGGCTTTATGATTGAGCTGCGATACTGTGGCAAAGTGCGGGTCAGCTCATTAAGCGTTGAGCCGAGATAGGCCAGTAATAGCACCATCGCCATCACGATGATTATCATTAAAATCGACACAGCCAACACACGCGGCACGCGCCAACGAACCATGCGTTGTACCAGCGGATGAAGAATGACTGCGATAAATAGGGCAAGGATAAAGGGTACGATGATATCGGCGGCAAAACGGATACCGCAGAGAATAATGACCAGCATTCCCAACATAATGACTATTTTTAGACCATTGAGCGTGATGATCGGCTTTGCCATGCGTATCCCCGTTTTTTCTTCCTTCGCTAATAATATTTTCTTTTTAGCCGTGGCATTATAACGAAAATCAAACTCCTCAGGTAAAGAAATGAAAATGTTTTGAGTTAATTCTTAAGCTATGATACAAATCAGACGTGTACAACTACCGAGGACAATTATCATCCGCGATGACGAGAAGCAACACTGCGGATAATTGTAATATTATGGACAATTTGTTCAGGACGTTATTTTCTACATTTACTCATTTTCGTACCTCAACCACCATCTTGCTCGCAGGTGAGCAACACTGGCGCAACGCGCTTTAGTCCCTTCCTCTGCCAAAGCTGGCGCTCTGCGCTGGGCTGAATACTTTTCTTTTGGTTTCGCTGAGTCGAGCGAATGTTAAAATAATTCTCTTGCAGGGGAAGGACGATGTATATTTATTGGGTTTTATTAGGTCTGGCTATTGCCACAGAAATTACCGGCACGCTGTCAATGAAATGGGCGAGCGTTAGTGAGGGAAGCGGCGGTTTTATTTTAATGCTGGTGATGATTTCGCTGTCATATATATTTCTCTCTTTCGCCGTGAAAAAAATAGCACTTGGCGTGGCTTATGCTCTGTGGGAAGGTATCGGTATTTTATTTATTACGCTATTTAGTGTTCTGTTATTTGACGAAAGCTTATCGCTGCTAAAAATTGCCGGGTTAACAACCCTGGTGCTCGGGATTGTGTTGATTAAATCTGGTACTCGCAAAGTGCGTAAACCCTCGCTGGAGGTGAATCATGGCGCAGTTTGAATGGGTTCACGCCGCCTGGCTGGCACTGGCAATCGTGCTGGAAATCATTGCTAACGTCTTTTTGAAATTTTCTGACGGCTTTCGCCGCAAAGTCTATGGCTTGCTTTCGCTGGCAGCGGTGCTTGCGGCCTTTAGCTCACTCTCCCAGGCAGTAAAGGGCATAGATTTGTCGGTGGCGTATGCGTTGTGGGGTGGATTTGGTATTGCTGCCACGTTAGCCGCTGGTTGGATCTTGTTTGGTCAACGTTTAAATCGCAAAGGCTGGGTTGGTCTGGTCTTGCTGTTGGCTGGAATGATTATGGTGAAACTCGCCTGATGACCACGCTGCCCGATAATGCGGGCAGCGTTTGAACGTTATTTCCGGGTCAGTTCTTCCAGTTTGTCGCGAAAACCGGTGACAGAAATGGCCCGGTTATCGGCGCGCCAGCGATCTTTCGCTGCAGGAGCTGAACTTTGTACCCCAATTAACTGCCAGCCGTCATCAGTATGAAGCATCAGTGGCGAACCACTGTCACCTGGTAGGGTATCGCACTGGTGCGACATTACCGAGGTTTGCGCCCAGCCGGTTATTTCGCAATTTTGATGACTGTACAACGTATCGAGATGATCTTCAGGGTATCCCGCCTGAGTCACTTTACGACCCGCAGCTTTTAATGCAGCGGTAAGCGCGGTTTTATCTCCCTCAAATAACGGCAACGGCGTAATGCCCGAAGGGGGATTGCGCAGCACAATCAAACCGAAATCCCACGGCGCGGCTGCGGGGGGAACAATCCAGCCATCCCCATCCGGCTTTAACCGCTTCCCTAGCGTCGGATCAACGCGGCCTTCGATGTCGTGGATCTCATAGCGCCAAAGACCTTTATTTGACACAAAACGCAACGCAACTGCTTTATCCGCTTTGCCCTTCGGCGGCGTTAATAAACAGTGTCCTGCCGTTAATGCCAGGTTCGGCGCAATTAGCGTCGCCGTACACAAATTGCCGCTGGCCGTTTCTAGTTGCCCAACCGCATCCCACGGCGATTGGCTCGTGTTATTTACTGATACACGATCATCATGACCAAAAAATAGGGTGCTGACCTCATTATTGGTCGATTTATGATCGTCCGGTTTATCCGCAAACACAAATGCAGATGTCAGACTAATTGCACCCAGTACTACAGCAATGGTTGTACGCATATCACACTCTGGTGAGTAATTATGATTATTAAAAGCAAACCCTCGTAAATACTATAGACGGGACGGAATGAAAGTGGGAGTAAAATCAGATAACTACGCTCAGGAAAGATAAAAACAGGTGGCAATCAGGGCGCATAAAATAAGGGTGATAAGAATGAACTCAAAGCGATAACGGCCCACCATAGTACCCTCCGCTAAAGGCGGTGTTAAACGTTATCCGTTTAACACCGTAATTTTCAGGCGCGAGGGGGCGCGCCATTATTACTGCCGAAAACTTACGCGGCTGGTTGTCCAACTGGTTTTGCAGATTGCTGCTGGCTGTGTTTTTTGCTGTGCTTTTTGGCTGCCTGTGCTTTTTGCTCAGGCGCTTTCTGTTCATTTTTCGCTTTTTTATGATGCTTTTTAGCCGCCTGCGCTTTTTGGGCAGGCGCCGCTTTATGCTGTTTTTTATGATGCGTTGTTTTTGCAGCCGCTGCTTTGGTGACTGTAGCAGTCGGAGCAGGCGTGGTCGCAGTTTCTGCAGCAAATGCGACAGAAGAGAGACCCATAGTAGCGGCAACAACCAGAGCTAATACTTTTTTCATTGTCATACCCTCAATTTTGTTTTTTATGCAACCCCACTGCGGGGCCGATGTCATGACTATATCTCTGGAAGTGACAGGTTTCCGTGAGTGGTTGGTTTCGGCATGTAACGATATGTACAAAGCGGATAACGATGACGAAGGAAATAATAACGCATTGTGATGTAAGGCGAATTTCCCACCAATATCGGTAGTATTGAAATACTTAACTTTTTCGCTACCTATAAATTGGTAGAATCACTGTGTATTTGCAATAAATGACACACAGCAAAATGAATCCGCTAATTTGGGTATTTATTATCCTGATGACGTTAGATGCTCTGCGAGAAATGGCAGGCGCTTCGTCTATTTTGGGGTGGTTATTAACGTTGAGTTGAGCAAGCAATAAGTCCGGACAGAAATTTAACACATCGTCCGGACTTATTTTTTCAGGCGTGCAGCCGATGATGTAAACGTGTTCCGACCAGAATAGCGACCACCAGCATCAGGGCAATAAATGCACCGACGCCGTTCCAGCCATAGTTATGCCAGAAGACGCCACCTAATGTTCCGGCAATGCTTGAACCCAGGTAGTAACAGAATAGATAAAGCGAGGAAGCCTGGCCTTTGGCGCGTTTAGCACGAGGGCCAATCCAGCTACTGGCAACAGAATGAGCGGCAAAAAATCCGCTTGAGAAAAGCATCATACCGATAAAAATGAGCCAAAGTGAGCTGAACAATGTCAGGATAAGACCCAAAAGCATAACACCTGTCGAAAATAACATCACCGGGCCACGACCGAAGCGGGTAGTCATGGTGCCTGCTTTTGGCGAACTCCAGGTGCCTGTCAAATAGACCAGCGATAATAACCCAACCACTGCCTGGCTAACATGCCATGGGGAGAGCATCAACCGATAGCCGATGTAATTAAACAGCGTTACGAATGAGCCCATCAGCAAAAAACCTTCGACGAATAATAAGGGGAGTCCCCGATCGCGCCAGTGCAGACGGAAGTTAATAAACAGTGTTTTTGGGCGCAGCGAAGAAGGACGGAAATGACGTGATTCCGGGAGAATTTTCCAGAACATTAACGCCGAGGTCAGGGCGAAACAGCCGATAGCCGCCAGCGCAATTCGCCAGTTAAAGAAGTCAGTAAATACACCGCTGATTAAGCGCCCGCTCATGCCGCCAATCGAGTTGCCGCTGATATACAGTCCCATTGAAAAGGCCACAAAACTGGGGTGGATCTCTTCGCTAAGGTAGGTCATACCAACAGCAGCTACACCACTTAACGACAGGCCAATCAAGGCGCGCATAATCAAAATGCCGTGCCAGCTGGTCATTATTGTCGAAAGTAACGTACAGATGGAGGCCAACAGTAGCGCCGTCACCATCACTGGCTTGCGACCAATGGCATCGGATAGCGGGCCAGTAAACAGCAAACCGATAGCTAACATCGCCGTTGAAATGGACAGTGAAATACTACTGTTAGCAGGCGTTAAGCCAAATTCTTGCGAAAGCACCGGAAGAATAGGTTGCACGCAATAGAGAAGCGCGAAGGTTGCCAGCCCGGCAGAGAATAGCGCCAGGGTGACACGCATAAATTGCGGTGTACCGCGTTTAATGAATTCGTTTGGCTGGGAAAGGGGTTGCTCGTCAGTGTCGCTTGCCGGAGCGCCATCAACAGTTGTAGTACGACTCACTTGAAATCCTTGCTAATTATGCCCGTGATGTGGGATTAGGAATAGAGTAGGAAAATCGAATTGTTATGTCTAATATATTAATAATCTCAAATAAGATGTTTAAGATATGAATATTGAATTGCGTCACCTCCGGTACTTTGTTGCCGTTGCGGAAGAGCTGCATTTTGGACGCGCGGCTGCCCGCCTGAACATTTCGCAACCGCCGCTAAGTCAGCAGATTCAGGCTCTGGAGCAACAAATTGGCGCGCGACTGTTGGCACGAACCAACCGCAGCGTGCTGCTTACGGCAGCAGGAAAGCAGTTCCTTGCTGATAGTCGGCAAATCCTGTCTATGGTGGATGACGCAGCCGCTCGCGCTGAGCGTCTGCATCAGGGAGAGGCGGGAGAGTTACGCATTGGCTTTACCTCGTCGGCACCCTTTATTCGCGCAGTGTCTGATACCTTATCGCTATTTCGCTGTGAATTTCCTGATGTTCATTTGCAGACGCGTGAGATGAATACTCGCGAGCAAATAGACCCTCTTACCGAAGGGACGCTCGATATGGGGTTGTTACGAAACACTGTGTTGCCGGAGACGCTGGATCACGCGGTTATTGTGCATGAACCGCTTATGGCGATGATCCCGCACGATCATCCTTTGGCAAATAAACCGAAGGTAACGCTGGCGGAACTGGCAAAAGAACCGTTTGTTTTTTTTGATCCGCACGTAGGGACGGGGCTGTATGACGACATTATTGGCCTGATGCGGCGTTATAATCTGACTCCGGTCATCACCCAGGAAGTGGGCGAGGCGATGACGATCATCGGTCTGGTTTCCGCCGGTCTTGGTGTTTCGATTTTGCCCGCCTCTTTTAAACGTGTCCAACTCAATGAAATGCGCTGGTTACCTATTGCTGAAGAGGATGCGGTTTCTGAAATGTGGCTGGTTTGGCCAAAGCATCGTGAACAAAGCCCGGCAGCGCGAAACTTTCGTATTCAGCTGATGAATGCACTCCGGTGAGGGATAATTCAGCAAAAAAAACCGAAAAATGTGCTGTCAATCACATGACGAAGTAAAAATTTGACGACGCATATTGAAGTACTTCACCATAACCTACAGATTATTTCGGAGCGCGAAAATATAGGGAGTATGCGGTGGTTGCTGAAAACCAGCCTGGGCACATTGATCAAATAAAGCAGACCAACGCGGGCGCGGTTTACCGCCTGATTGATCAGCTTGGTCCAGTTTCGCGTATCGATCTTTCCCGGCTGGCGCAACTGGCGCCAGCCAGTATCACCAAAATTGTCCGTGAAATGCTCGAAGCGCACCTGGTGCAAGAGCTGGAAATTAAAGAAGCGGGGAACCGTGGTCGTCCAGCGGTGGGGCTAGTGGTTGAAACCGAAGCCTGGCACTATCTTTCTTTGCGCATTAGTCGCGGGGAGATTTTCCTTGCCCTGCGCGATCTGAGCAGCAAACTGGTGGTGGAAGAGTCGCAGGAGCTGGCGTTGAAAGATGACTCGCCACTGCTGGATCGCATCATTAATCATATTGATCAGTTTTTTATCCGCCATCAGAAAAAACTGGAGCGTCTAACTTCGATTGCCATAACCTTGCCGGGAATTATTGATACGGAAAATGGCATTGTGCATCGTATGCCGTTCTATGAGGACGTAAAAGAGATGCCGCTCGGCGAAGTACTGGAGCAGCACACCGGTGTACCGGTTTATATTCAGCATGATATTAGCGCATGGACGATGGCTGAGGCCTTGTTCGGCGCATCACGCGGAGCACGCGATGTGATTCAGGTGGTGATTGATCACAACGTGGGTGCTGGTGTGATTACCGATGGTCATTTGCTACACGCGGGAAGCAGTAGCCTTGTGGAAATTGGTCACACTCAGGTCGATCCCTACGGGAAACGCTGTTATTGCGGTAACCACGGCTGCCTGGAAACCATTGCTAGTGTTGATAGTATTCTTGAGCTTGCACAATTACGTTTGAATCAATCTATGAGTTCGATGTTACATGGGCAGCCATTAACTGTGGATTCATTGTGTCTGGCTGCGTTGCAGGGCGATCTGCTGGCAAAAGATATTATTACTGGCGTGGGGACGCACGTCGGGCGGATTCTTGCCATTATGGTGAATTTATTCAACCCACAAAAAATACTGATTGGTTCGCCGCTAAGCAAAGCTGCGGAGATCCTGTTCCCTGTAATTTCTGACAGTATCCGTCAGCAGGCGCTTCCCGCCTACAGCCAGCATATTAGCGTCGAGAGCACCCAGTTCTCTAATCAGGGGACGATGGCGGGGGCGGCGTTGGTAAAAGACGCGATGTATAACGGTTCTTTGTTGATTCGTCTGTTGCAGGGTTAACATTTTTTAACTGTTCTACCAAAATTTGCGCTATCTCAAATTGAGCCAGGAACGCATAACTTAGACTTCCAAAGTTGAATTATTTTCCTGGCTTATATTTGTGAAGCATAACGGTGGAGTTAGTGATGCTGAAGCGTTTCTTTATAACAGGTACAGACACTTCTGTGGGGAAAACAGTGGTTTCCCGCGCATTGCTACAAGCGTTAGCCTCCCAGGGAAAAACGGTTGCGGGGTATAAACCCGTGGCGAAGGGGAGCAAAGAGACACCTGATGGGCTACGTAATAAAGATGCCCTGGTGTTGCAGAGTGTTTCATCAATTGAACTGCCTTATGAAGCAGTCAATCCCATAGCGTTAAGCGAAGAAGAAAGCAGTGTGGCGCACAGTTGCCCGATCAATTACACCCTTATTTCAAATGGCCTGGCTAATCTGACTGATAAAGTCGACCATGTGGTTGTTGAAGGTACTGGTGGCTGGCGTAGCCTGATGAATGACCTGCGTCCGCTCTCTGAATGGGTGGTTCAGGAGCAGCTACCCGTGTTGATGGTGGTAGGTATTCAGGAAGGTTGTATTAACCATGCGCTTCTGACCGCACAGGCGATTGCCAACGACGGACTGCCGCTGATTGGCTGGGTGGCTAACCGTATCAACCCAGGGTTAGCACATTACGCTGAAATCATTGATGTATTGGGTAAAAAACTCCCGGCACCGCTTATTGGTGAGCTTCCTTATCTGCCTCGCGCAGAACAGCGTGAACTGGGGCAATATATCCGCTTATCCATGCTGCGTAGTGTGCTAGCGGTAGATAGAGTCACGATGTAACGTCCGCGACATTACTGACGCAATCACACAAGCAATCAATAAACCGGGGAGTAGCTGATACTCCCCGGTCATTTCACATATCATCAGTGTCGACATAATGGGCGCATGTGTAGTCGCAGCCAGTAGTGTTGCCATCCCGGTTAGCCCAAGTAAAAGCGTAATTCCTTCACTGTCAGTAAACCATAACCCCAGGCTCCGGGCATACAACATGCCAATTGCCAGTCCGATAAATAAGGTCGGCGTAAACACGCCCCCAGGCGCGCCGGAACCACTGCTGGCCAGCACGGCAACTAGCTTGCAGAGGAAGATCACGGCAATGCCCATAAACAGTGGCGGGGCTGTTAAAAAGGATTGCACCGTACTATAGCCGTTGCCCCACACGGCAGGAGTGAGCAGGGAAAGCAGACCCACGATTAACCCTCCCAATGCCAGTTGCCAGGGCGGTGCAAGTTTTAGATTAATAAAACCCTGATGACTGGCGTTCATTAGCTTTAAAAACAATGGACCGCACAAACCCATCAGCACGCCTGTACTGATAATCAGTGCATAGTCACGAGCCTGAATCCTCATGGAGAGTTGCACGCTGTAGAGCAAAGCATTGCTGTGATTAAGAAGATTGCTAATAAGCAATGCCACTACGGCAGAGATTACTACTGGTGCAAGGGAGGCCAGCATCATGGTGCCAAACAATACTTCGGCAATAAATAAACTCCCGGCAAGTGGGGCGCGATAGGCTGCTGCCATCCCCGCAGCCGCGCCACAGGCAATCCACAATTTCCACTCTTCGCGTGGGGTAAAACGTTGGGCAAACCAGGATGCAGCAAGTGCCGCCAACAGGATCATCGCACCTTCACGACCAATGGCGCTGCCGCTGGTCACCACCAGCAAAGAAGCGAAGGATTTAATCAGACTGGTGGCGTAATCAAACTGCCCATCGGTTTGTAACGCCTCCATATAATCGGTAGGCGCATGGGGGCGTTGTTGAGTGAGTTTCTGCCAACCCATCAGCAACAAACCAGCCGCCAGTCCGCCGAGCGCCGGCGTTAGCAGCCGACGCCACGGAGAAAGGTTCGTTGCTGCATTGACCAGACTGCCGGAGTCATTATTGAGGAACAGCCACTCCAGTAGCAGCATCGCATGACGAAACCCTGCAACGGCAAAGGCCGCCAGAATGCCTACGACCATTGCGATAAGCAGGCGGCGGAACATGGTGCGCAGATCCGGGTAGACATGTAGATGTTGCATGAGCAGAAACGGCAAATTAAACACGGGTCTCTATTTTGCGGGAAAAGAAGCCTGGCGCAAAAGCTGTGCGTGCTTTATGTGGTATTAAGCGTGACGTTGTCACTTACTGGAGCCGAAAGGCGTGCAGTTTACGCCCTTCGGTCTTACTCAGGATTATTCAGCGAAACAGGGGTTTTACCGCGACAGGAATCAGCAACTGTGACTGCCATTGTGTCAGCGTTAAACGAGCCAGCTCACCGAGCGTGCGATAAAAAGGGTGTTCCGCCTTCTCGATAAACACCTCAAGAAAGCGTGTTGACCACGGTAAAAGATGCCAGGCCAACAACTCTTCGCACTCGGTCTGACGACCGTTCTCTGCCAGCCATGCTGCCATCAACAGCAGCGAACCAAAATGATCTTCCGGTTCGTTTTGTTTCATTTCAAACTGAATGCCTTTTTCGCGCATCCATTGACGAAGCGCCAAAGTAGAATCGCCAAACAGCACCGATTCGCGATCCAGCCAGACAGATCCCCACGGAGGAGAGGGTAGCGCCCACGGCCCGACAAATAATCGTTGCCAGGCCTGAGTACGCGACTCTTCACATTCTTCCTTAAAAGCCGTTGCCAGCGGCGCTAATGACGTTTGTGATAAAGGCCACTGGGTGACCCAATCGTCACTGGTTAGCGCAGAAACCAGTGGAGAGGCTTCTTTACTCTCAGGAGCGTAATAAAACAGCGCGCCCAGCACGCGCGCCGCGACAGAAAAATTATCTTGTTGTGAGAAATGCGTCATTCCTATCATCCTGAAACGTGCGGTTTATCCCGCACCAATTTGTTAACCTGCGATGGTCATTCCGGGCATTATGTGCAGGCCATAAACGAGCGCACGCCCGATCATCTCACCGCAGGTGTCCCAGCTAGCGGACACTGCCTGCGCATAACAATACCACACGGCAGGCCTGATATGATGCGTAAGCATCGTATCAGGCAGTCACAGGTTTATTAATGCGATTCAGCAGGCTCATTATCATGGGTTGGCTGGGTGTGGGCAGAAACATTACCGCTGGTGGTGCGGGTGTAGAGAATTTTATGCGTGTCGTTAGCGCAATGCCCGACGACCTGTGAATCAGGCTGGTCGACCTGATCATTCGGCACAATACTTAAAGTGAAGCCACTTTCTGGTACGCCGTTATTGATAATACGCTGTGAAATATCACTTTTTATGCGCTCACATGAATCCGACGCGGCGAGCACTGTGGATGAGGCCAGGGTGAGCAGAAGTGCGGCACTGCAGGCTATGATTTTCATCATTGGCTCCTTACGTGAATATTACTAAATAAGCATAGCATTTCACGTGTAAATTACTGTATTTACTACTATGATTGAGAATCATCTCTACTGTCTGGTGATTGATGTGAATTACAAATTACTGCCATGTTTGCTTGCGATAATACTCACAGGATGTGACCGTACAGAGGTAACTCTTTCATTAACGCCAGAAATGGCCAGTTTCTCTAATGAATTTGATTTTGACCCGCTGCGTGGGCCGGTTAAAGATTTCACTCAGACGTTAATGAATGAGCAAGGGGAAGTCACGAAACGTGTTTCGGGAAATTTATCGGAAGAGGGCTGTTTTGATTCCCTCGAATTACTGGATCTGGAAAATAATACCGTGATTACCCTGGTGTTGGATGCAAATTATTACCGGGATGCACAGACGCTGGAGAAAAGAGTACGTCTACAGGGAAAATGCCAGTTAGCAGAATTACCTTCTGCCGGTGTAAGTTGGGAAACTGATGATAATGGTTTCGTGGTTAAGGCCAGCAGCAAACAGATGCAGATGGAATATCACTATGATGATCAGGGTTATCCGCTGGGGAAAACGACGAAAAGTAACGACAAAACGTTATCTGTCAGCGCCACGCCATCAACGGACCCGATCAAAAAACTGGATTATACGGCAATTACTTTACTGAATAATCAACAGGTTGGTAATGTCAGACAGACTTGTGAATATGACAGCCACGCGAATCCAGTGGACTGCCAATTAATCATTGTGGATGAGGGAGTAAAACCCGCCGTCGAACGGGTTTACACCATCAAAAATACCATTGATTATTATTAATACTATTGCGCGGTCGGTTTTAGTAGAGTTTGCCCTTGCGTTTTATGTTCCGCCAGATACTGATGCTGGAATATGCACATGCGAATGGCATTACGATATTGACCGTTAATAAAGAATTCATGCATCAGTTCACCTTCGACCGTAAAACCGAGCTTACGATATATATGAATCGCTTTCTCATTCTCTTTATCAACAATCAGATAAAGCTTATAAAGATTAAGAACAGTGAAACCATAATCCATCGCTAATTTCGCGGCGCGGGTTGCCAGACCTTTACCCTGGTATTCCGGGGAGATGATTATCTGAAATTCTGCGCGGCGATGGACGTGGTTAATTTCTACCAGTTCCACCAGACCTGCCTTTTCGCCATCACATTCCACGACGAAACGACGTTCACTCTGATCGTGAATATGTTTATCGTACAGATCAGAGAGTTCAACGAAGGCTTCGTAGGGCTCCTCAAACCAGTAACGCATCACGCTGGCGTTATTGTCGAGTTGATGCACATAGCGTAAATCTTCACGCTCCAGCGGACGTAGCTTAACACTGTGGGCGCTAGTCATAACGTGTCCTTACATTCCTTATATCAATAACAGGTTAGGGGATGATTACGCGACCAGTACGACGATCCAGGCAGCGTAAAGTATTCGGCTCCCAGTAGGCATTAATGTTGGCACTCTGCTCGCATTTATCGCGGTTATCAAATGCGGCGTCAGCTTTATCCCATTCTTTCTCGGTGCGTTTGTTGATTTTTTGACGCAGATTACGCGTGTCATTCCATTGCTCTTTTTCCATTGCTGCCTGCTGGCGACTCTGTGCGCTGTCGCCAGATTCAATCACCAGTTTGTTGGTTTCTGCATGGGTAGTTGCGCTAAATGCCAGTGCGCAAGGCAGCAGAAAAGCGAGCAGGCTGAGTTTTTTGCAGAGAGTGATATTCATGATCTATTCCTTACATGAATGATTAAGGGCGATTTTACACGATCCACTGTGAACGCGAAACGTACCAGAGGATGTCTATGTTGATGATATTATGTCGTCCTATAAATATACATGATGTCAATGAGTGACAAAGATGATTAAAACAACGTTACTGTTTTTTGCTACCGCTTTGTGTGAAATCATTGGTTGTTTTTTGCCCTGGCTGTGGCTGAAACGGAATGCCAGTGTCTGGTTGTTGGTTCCGGCGGGAATTTCCCTGGCGCTTTTCGTCTGGCTGTTAACGTTGCATCCAGCAGCAAGTGGGCGAGTTTATGCAGCATATGGCGGTGTTTATGTCTGTACGGCGCTCCTGTGGCTGCGGGTTGTGGATGGAGTGAAGCTCAGTCTCTACGACTGGACGGGAGCGATAATTGCACTTTTCGGCATGTTGATTATTGTTGCTGGCTGGGGACGCGCCTGACTTATCTGATATAACTCATGTTTTGTTATCAATAATGGTGATGCTGCCAACTTACTGATTTAGTGTATGATGGTGTTTTTGAGGTGCTCCAGTGGCTTCTGTTTCTATCAGCTGTCCCTCCTGTTCAGCTACTGACGGGGTGGTGCGTAACGGCAAAAGCACCGCCGGACATCAGCGCTATCTCTGCTCTCACTGCCGTAAAACATGGCAACTGCAGTTCACTTACACCGCTTCTCAACCCGGTACGCACCAGAAAATCATTGATATGGCCATGAATGGCGTTGGATGCCGGGCAACTGCCCGCATTATGGGCGTTGGCCTCAACACGATTTTACGTCACTTAAAAAACTCAGGCCGCAGTCGGTAACCTCGCGCATACAGCCGGGCAGTGACGTCATCGTCTGCGCGGAAATGGACGAACAGTGGGGCTATGTCGGGGCTAAATCGCGCCAGCGCTGGCTGTTTTACGCGTATGACAGGCTCCGGAAGACGGTTGTTGCGCACGTATTCGGTGAACGCACTATGGCGACGCTGGGGCGTCTTATGAGCCTGCTGTCACCCTTTGACGTGGTGATATGGATGACGGATGGCTGGCCGCTGTATGAATCCCGCCTGAAGGGAAAGCTGCACGTAATCAGCAAGCGATATACGCAGCGAATTGAGCGGCATAACCTGAATCTGAGGCAGCACCTGGCACGGCTGGGACGGAAGTCGCTGTCGTTTTCAAAATCGGTGGAGCTGCATGACAAAGTCATCGGGCATTATCTGAAAATAAAACACTATCAATAAGTTAGAGTCATTACCCTCCGGCGACCGGACAGTTAATGATGGATCACCCGATGGTAGCTGCCGACTTGCAAAATCCCCACCAGCCGAAAACAGCAACAGGCGTGATTGTCGAGGCGCTGGCTCGCCGTAAAGCCGCAGGATTTCCCGCGTTTACCGTTATGTCATGCGACAACATGCCAGAAAACGGTCACGTTATGCGTGACGTTGTCACTTCATACGCCAGGGCTGTAGATGTAAAACTGGCGCAATGGATAGAGGAAAACGTGACTTTCCCATCGACAATGGTGGATCGCATTGTACCCGCAGTGACGGCGGAAACGCTGGATAAAATCGAACAACTTACCAACGTGCGCGATCCGGCAGGCGTGGCGTGTGAGCCGTTCCGTCAGTGGGTGATTGAAGATAATTTTGTTGCCGGACGCCCGGAATGGGAAAAAGCAGGCGCTGAACTGGTCAGCGATGTGCTGCCTTATGAAGAGATGAAACTGCGTATGCTCAACGGTAGCCACTCCTTCCTGGCTTATCTGGGCTATCTGGCGGGATATCAGCACATTAACGACTGTATGGAAGATGAAAATTATCGTCATGCAGCACATGCCTTGATGTTGCAGGAACAGGCGCCCACGCTGAAAGTACAGGGTGTAGATTTGCAAAATTATGCCGATCGATTGATTGAACGCTACAGCAACCCGGCTTTACGCCACCGAACCTGGCAGATTGCAATGGACGGTAGTCAGAAACTGCCACAGCGGATGTTGGATTCAATTCGCTGGCATCTGGCGCATGACAACGCGTTCGATCTGTTGGCGCTGGGCGTCGCTGGTTGGATGCGTTATGTTGGTGGTGTTGATGAACAGGGAAATCAGATTGAGATTAGCGATCCGTTACTAGCGGTCATTCAAAAGGCTGTGCAAAGTAGTGCCGAAGGGAAAACGCGTGTGCAGTCGTTGATGGCGATTAAGGCGATATTTGGTGATAATTTGCCGAACAATAACTTGTTTGTTGCAAAGGTGACGGAAGCGTACTTGTCTCTATTAGCGCATGGCGCGAAAGCGACCGTGGCGAAATATATCGAGAGGTAAAAACAGCAATGCCGCCATCGGCGGCATTCACACGCTTAGTTCATGCCGAGACGAATCAGGTCCAGAGGCGCGAGTTTTTCATCACAACCTTCAACAACCACGGTTTTACCGCGACGGATTTGCTCTGCGGTCAGACCTTCAGTGTCAATCGACAGGATCTTGCCAGTGTGACCGGTGCCGCTAACCATAACACGGCTGCCAGTGGTGATTGCGTTACGGTTACGATCGTAGGTCGTCATAGGTGTTTTCTCCTTTCTGATTTACAGTCGAAGCCCACGTAACGGGCGCAATATAAATACTCCTGTCGAGTGAATATTTTTTTGTTTATGATCAAGTTCACATCTTTTTTGATGCTTGCATGAACCAGAAGAAAGGGATGGGCTCTCACCCCGGATGGGATGAGAGGAAATGAATTACTCTTCGCTAAACCAGTCGCTATTTTCCTGGCGGATCAGCTGCACGGATTCACTTATTTCCTGCAAATGCAGAGTCATTGCTTTTTCTACCGCATCACCATCATGTTTTTGTAGAGCAGTAAAAATATCCATATGTTGACGTAACAACATATCAGGTGGCGATACGTGGTCAAAGCTCATATAGCGCACGCGGTCAACAGTTGCTTTCAGGTTTTCAATGGTGTCCCACGCAAGCTGACAGTCGGCAATCTGCGTCAGAATTTGATGGAAGTTATCATCCAGCTCAAAAAAATCATCCAGTTGTTTGCGTTCAATGGCAATACGTTGTTGGTGGAGATTTTGCTCAAGCTGATAGCACTGGCTATCGGTAATCATGCTCGCCGCCCGGCGGGCGACGGCACACTCAATAGCCTGACGAATAAAACTACCGTTGCGTACCTGAGTCATGGAAATTTTATTGACGTAGCTGCCACGCTGCGGGCGAATTTGAATCAGGCCATTTTCTGCCAGTTTTATGAAGGCTTCACGAACCGGCTGGCGTGACACATTGAAACGAACAGAAACTTCTTTTTCCGACAACGGTGTGCCCGGTGGAATTAGACAATGGACAATGTCGCGGCGAAGAATACGATAAATCTGCTGATTGACAGGTTGTGTGGGATTAAGTTGCGTTTCGACGGTCATTCGTTCTTGCTTGTGAGTGGGTTAACTCAGTGAGTCTACCACTTTTTTGTGACAAGCAATAACCCGGCGGTTAAGCCGGGTATAAAAATTAATGGCGATGGACATTCAGTCCGGCATAGCTTTGGGTAACCGGCATCATTTCCAGTGTGTTGATGTTGACGTGAGCAGGGAGTGTAGCAACCCACCAGACTGCTTCGCTGACATCTTCTGGCGTCAGCGCAACGGTGTTTTGATAGGTTTTTTCCGCTTTATCGTCGTCACCTTTAAAGCGAACATTGGAAAACTCGGTGCCACCCACCAGCCCCGGTTCGATGTCGGTGACACGTACTGCCGTACCATGCAGATCAGTGCGCAGATTCAGGCTGAACTGACGAACAAACGCTTTTGTCGCGCCATAAACGTTACCACCAGCATATGGCCAGCTACCCGCCGTTGAGCCAATGTTAATAATATGACCATGATTACGCTCGACCATGCCAGGCAGGACAGCGCGGGTCATATACACCAGGCCTTTGTTGTTGGTATCAATCATAGTTTCCCAGTCTTCAACGCTGGCTTTATGTGCAGGTTCCATACCCAGCGCCAGTCCAGCATTGTTTACCAGAATATCGATATTACGCCACTCGGCAGGAAGCGAAGTCAGCATCTCTTCAATGGCGGCGCGGTTGCGAACGTCCAGTTGGGCGATATACAAATTATCTCCCAGTTCGTCTTTTAACTCCTGCAACCGTTCCTGGCGACGGCCAGTGGCGATAACTTTATGCCCTTGTTGAATAAAACGACGTGTAATGCATTCACCAAAACCTGCCGTTGCTCCAGTTACTAAAACGATCATCTCACTGTTCCTCAACGATTTTGTGTGTCAATAACATAGCACGTGATGCTTAAGAGCGGGTAATACTGGTTTGCAAGATTGCACTCCGTTATCAGTAAGCCTACGCTATGGAACACCTCGTTTTCAGGAGTAGAAAATGTCAACGACGAATCCTTTCCTTACGCAGAGCACTCTGCCGTATATGGCTCCTCATTTTGATCAGATTGAAAATCAACACTATCGCCCGGCATTCGATGAGGGGATGCGGCAAAAGCGGATTGAGATAGAGGCGATAGCTTTAAACCCGCAGACGCCCGATTTTACTAACACTATTCTGGCCCTCGAAAAGAGCGGGGAGTTACTCACTCGCGTTACCAGCGTCTTCTTTGCCATGACCTCGGCGCATACTAATGATGAATTACAGCGTCTCGATGAACAGTTCTCGGCGGAACTGGCGGAACTGGCTAATGATATCTACCTGAATGGCGAATTATTCGCGCGGGTAGATGCTGTCTGGCAGCGGCGTGAAACGCTGGGCCTTGATAGTGAATCTGTTCGTTTGGTAGAAGTTATTCATCAGCGTTTTGTTCTTGCCGGTGCCAAACTTGAAGATGCCGATAAAGAAAAATTAAAAGTGCTGAACACAGAAGCCGCTACCCTGACCAGTCAGTTTAACCAGCGGTTATTAGCCGCGAACAAATCCGGAGGGCTGGTGGCTGACGATGTTTCGCAACTGGCAGGCATGAGTGAGCAAGAAATTGCGCTGGCGGCAGAGGCGGCTCGCGAGAAAGGTCTGGAAAACAAATGGCTCATCCCATTGCTGAATACCACGCAACAACCGGCGCTTGCGGAACTCAGCGATCGTTCTACACGTGAAAAACTGTTCACTGCGGGGTGGACACGCGCGGAAAAAAACGATGGCAATGATACTCGTTCCATCATTCAACGGCTGGTGGAGATCCGCGCCCAACAGGCCAAATTACTTGGCTTCCCTTATTATGCCGCGTGGAAAATTGCCGATCAGATGGCAAAAACACCAGAAGCAGCACTCAATTTTATGCGGGAAATTGTTCCGGCGGCGCGTCAACGTGCGAGCGATGAATTAGCGTCTATACAGGCGGTTATCGATAATCAGCAGGGTGAGTTCAGTGCCCAGCCGTGGGACTGGGCATTTTATGCTGAACAGGTGCGGCGGGAGAAATTCTGTCTTGATGAAGCGCAGCTCAAACCTTATTTCGAATTAAACACAGTGTTGAATGAAGGTGTATTCTGGACTGCGAATCAGCTCTTCGGTATTAAGTTTGTCGAACGTTTTGATATTCCTGTTTACCATCCTGATGTCCGCGTATGGGAAATTTTTGATCATAATGGCGTGGGGCTGGCGTTATTTTACGGTGATTTCTTCGCCCGTGACTCAAAAAGCGGCGGCGCATGGATGGGGAATTTTGTAGAACAATCTACGCTTAATGAAACACGCCCGGTAATCTATAACGTTTGTAATTATCAGAAACCGGCGGCAGACGAACCCGCATTGTTGCTGTGGGACGATGTTATTACATTATTCCATGAGTTTGGGCATACGTTGCACGGTCTGTTTGCCTGCCAGCGTTATGCCACGCTTTCTGGCACCAATACACCACGCGATTTTGTCGAATTTCCTTCGCAAATCAACGAGCATTGGGCAATGCATCCGCAGGTATTCGCGCGCTACGCCCGGCATTATCAGAGCGGGAAAGCAATGCCGGAAGAGTTACAACAAAAAATGCGTAATGCCAGCCTGTTCAATAAAGGTTATGAGATGAGCGAATTGCTTAGCGCCGCACTTCTTGATATGCGCTGGCACTGTCTGCAAGAGCATGAAGCGATGCAGGATGTGAATGATTTCGAACTGCGGGCGCTGGTGGCGGAAAATATGAATCTTCCCGCCATACCGCCACGTTATCGCAGCAGTTATTTTGCCCACATTTTTGGTGGCGGATATGCGGCGGGATATTACGCCTATTTGTGGACGCAAATGCTGGCAGACGACGGTTATCAATGGTTTGTCGAGCAGGGCGGCTTAACGCGTGAGAATGGGCAACGTTTTCGCGAGGCGATTCTTTCCAGAGGCAACAGCGAAGATTTAGAACGTTTGTATCGTCAATGGCGCGGTAAGGCACCACAGATTGCGCCGATGTTGCAACATCGCGGACTGAACGTCTAATTTTCTGTAAATATAGCTGGTCTGGCGTAAAGCCAGGCCAGAAAGTCACTCCAGTAATTTCAAAAGCTGCGCCAGTGCAAATCGAACCGCCAATGCTAATACTGTTTCGCAATCACCATCAAAATGCATAACCGCAGTATGCGTATTTCCTTTTATATTCCATGCGAACCAGACTGTGCCTGCGGGCGTACCATCCTGCCCACCTTCAGGCCCACCGTAGCCGGTAATGGCAATACTAATATCGACATCTGCGCGCTCTTTGGCGCCAGTTGCCATTTCTGCCGCTATCTTCTCGCTCACCGCCGTATATTTCTCAAGAGATTGCTGACTGACGCCAAGGATTTTCATTTTGGCTTGATCGGTAAAAGTGACAAAGCCTGCGCCGTAAAACTTTGGTGTGTCTTCAGCAGCACACAGCGCGCAAGCCAACTTACCGCCAGTGCATGATTCGGAGGTAGTTAAGCGTAATTGATCAGCGATAAGTCTTTGGCTCAACGCGGATGTCAGGTTTTCAATAGTATCGCTATCTGCAAGTTGTACAATTTTATTGCTATTAATGTTCATCGTTGTTTGTCCACGTTATTAGCTGCAAAGGTGATTTGCCTTTTTGGTATGTTCTTTCACTATAATAAAAATCAGATTTATAAATCCGATTATTCTGAAAATATATTTAAGACTTAAACACAGCTTTCATTAATCTTTTTATTGTCTTTTTTGAGTTAAATTTGCAGCAAATTTTGTTGCTAGCTGACTGATTTTAATTGTTTTATAACAATCAGTACGATTCTTATTTGTCAATTATAAAAATAGCAACCAGACTTAATAAGTCAAACCAAACGCAATTAAGGAGTTAGTATGAAATTTCAGGCCATTGTATTAGCAGGTTTTCTTGTCATGCCTTATGCGTTGGCAGATGATCAGGGAGGTTTAAAACAGGATGCTGCGCCACCACCGCCACATGCAATAGAAGACGGCTATCGCGGAACTGATGATGCAAAAAAAATGACCGTTGATTTTGCGAAAACTATGCATGATGGTGCCTCAGTTTCATTACGTGGTAATTTGATTTCCCACAAGGGTAAAGACCGTTACGTTTTTCGTGATAAGAGCGGTGAGATTAATGTTGTTATTCCTGCTGCCGTCTTTGATGGACGACAAGTTCAGCCTGACCAGATGATCAACATTAGCGGGAGTCTGGATAAGAAAAGCACTCCAGCCGTCGTTCGGGTCACACATCTGCAGAAATAGTCACAAAAATAAATGCGTCTGATGGCCCAATCAATAGGGGCATCAGGCTTTACTGTTTATGTTATTTGCCTCTGTTTTATGGTGCAAGGAAGAGATAATTTACAGTATTAAACACTTTTTTATCTGCTTATTTTGTTTTAAATCACAATGTTATCTTTAACGTCGTCTCAGATTAGGATTTCTATTAAAATATTGACGTAATTTTTCTTTTCTCTCGGTAGAATAGCGCGCACAAGGAACTGTGAAAAAGGAGTGGCAATGATCAAGAAGACAACGGAAATCGATGCCATCTTGCTAAATCTCAATAAGGCTATCGACGCCCATTATCAGTGGCTGGTGAGTATGTTTCACAGCGTGGTCGCGAGAGATGCCAGTAAGCCAGAAATTACGGATAACCATTCTTATGGACTGTGCCAGTTTGGTCGCTGGATTGATCATCTGGGGCCACTCGATAACGATGAATTACCTTACGTTCGGCTAATGGATTCTGCCCATCAACATATGCATAACTGTGGTCGGGAATTAATGTTGGCAATTGTCGAAAATCGCTGGCAGGACGCTCATTTTGACGAATTTCAGGAAGGGTTACTTTCTTTTACTGCAGCATTAACAGATTACAAAATTTATTTGCTGACAATTCGTAGCAATATGGATGTTCTGACTGGATTACCTGGTCGTCGGGTTCTTGATGAATCCTTTGATCATCAATTACGTAATGCTGAACCACTGAATCTCTATTTAATGCTGCTGGATATAGACCGATTTAAATTGGTTAATGATACCTACGGGCATTTAATCGGTGATGTGGTATTACGCACCCTGGCAACTTACTTATCTACCTGGACGCGTGATTACGAAACGGTTTATCGCTATGGTGGCGAAGAATTTATCATCATTGTCAAAGCTGCTAATGATGAAGATGCATGTCGTGCCGGAGTACGTATTTGCCAGCGAGTCGATACCCATGCAATCGCATATTCTGAAGGGCATATCAACATAACCGTGACCGCAGGTGTGAGCCGCGCATTTCCTGAAGAACCGCTGGATGTGGTCATCGGAAGAGCAGACCGGGCAATGTATGAGGGTAAGCAAACTGGAAGAAATCGCTGCATGTTTATTGACGAACAAAACGTGATTACCCGAGTTTAAGCACCGTTTAACATTCATTGAGAAAAATAATGCTACTGTGTCAATGATCCGTTACCAGTGCAGAGAAAAGCCTGTTAGCGCAAAAGTAAAAACACAAATCTATCCATGCAAGCATTCACCGCCAGTTTACTGGCGGTTTTTTTTCGCCGTCAGAAAAATCAGGCCCCTTGTACACAATTGTAACAAGGGGCCGGTTAGGTGAGGGATTATCTCCGTTCATTAGTCATCCCATTTGTGGCTGAAATACGCGGCCAGAAAGCCAGAAAATAAAATTATTCCCAGTACAGCTATAAAAACATTCATATTACCCAGCATTATTTGCCTCCGTTTATGGTGTGGTGTGTTTCCTCTCTTACCTTAATTTTCATCTCAATGAGAAAGATATTAGCAGAGGTAACCTAAACGAAGGCTGAATTAGAGGGTTAATGTGATGAGGAACGGCTGTTTTTCCGATATTGTGAAGGGGATAATAAAAAACGCTGGTGAAAATGATGACGCAGTAAAGATGAATTACCAAACCCCGTCAGATCTGCAATTTTATCGATGCTAAACGACGAATTTTGCAGATAATCTTCCACTCGTATTAATCGCTCATTGAGAAGCCAGCGGGCGGGTGTCATACCCGTTAAGGCGACAAAGCGTCTTAAAAAAGTACGTTGACTCATATTCACTCGTCCGGCGAGAGAGGCAACGGTATGCGTTTGTGCCAGATTTTGCTGTAAAAAGTCGAATAATGCGCCTAACGTATGGCTTTCACGCGGCGCAGCCATCGGGCGTGTCAGGTTTTGTGGTTGCTCACCGTGGCGATGAGGCTGAATGACCAGCCGCCGGGCGACATTATTAGCAATTTCGTGACCATAATCTTTGCGCACGATATGTAAGCACAGATCGATCCCTGCTGCGCTTCCAGCGGAGGTCATCACTTGTCCTTCATCCTGATATAACACATTGTCACTTACGTGAATTGAAGGGTAACGATGCTGGAGTTGTTCCGTGTAGCGCCAGTGGGTGGTCGCTTTTCGCTGGTGAAGAAGGCCAGCGGCGGCAAGGACAAATACGCCCGAGCATATCGAAACCAGGCGAGTACCGCGTTGATGTGCTTCGCGCAACGCCTGGCATAGCATTTCTGGTACTGTTGCATCTATACCGCGCCAGCCTGGAATAATAATCATATCGGCTTCAGTCAGTAGCTCCAGCCCGCCATCCGCAACTACGTGGATCCCGCCAGTAGCTTGCAGCGCACCGGGTTCTACCGCAGCAACAGCAAACCGATACCAGTTATCGCCCAGTTCCGGTCGCGGCAGGCCGAAGATTTCAACGGCTACACCAAATTCGAAAGTGCATAGTCCGTCATAAGCCAATACAACAACCAGCGGGCGCTGCAATGTTGGCATCATTTTACTCTTTTCTGGCATATCGGAAGGCGGTCAGTGAAAGGTTGATTGGTTACATTATTGTTAACACAACAACCCAAAAGGAAAAAGCAATATGCGTTATGTCACTGAATTTACCGCAGCGAAACCGGACGTTGCCGAAGCGCATTTTCTCATGCGTTTGAGTGTTGAAACGGATTGCGCCGATGTTCATGACTCGCTGGCCTACATTGGCGATGATTTCGTTTTGCTGCATGTGGTCGGACGTGAAGAGGATTTCGCCCGTCGGCATATCCCAGGCGCAATTCATCTGCCCCATAAGCAAATGACCGAAGAGAGAATGGCTCAATGGCCGGAAGATACTCTGTTTGTGGTGTATTGCGCGGGGCCCCATTGTAACGGCGCAGACCGCGCGGCACTCAAACTGGCTCGGTTAGGAAGGCCAGTTAAAATCATGATCGGCGGGGTAACCGGCTGGGAAGATGAAGGCTACGCCTTTGCAACAGGAAAATAATGAGTCAAGCCGTGCCGTTAAGGCACGGCAGAGAGTCAACAAAGAACCGGCTGCCCCCAGGGTCTTGCGTGAATGCCTTTTAACATCAGCACCCATGCAGCAATGATCGCCAACGCTAAGATGACAAACAGCGAGGACGGCGGCAGGCGGGTGAGCACGACGCCACTCACTAATGGGTTAATCGCTGCACCAAGCCAGCCTAAAGACTGGGCGGAAAAATAGCTGGCTTTCATCCCTGGCGGTGCAATATGGTCAATCAACATATATTCACCAGGGGCATAAATGATTTCGCCAAGAGTAAACACGGCGGCTGAAATTCCCCAAAGTAGCAGGCTGTTGCCCGAAAAGATAAACCCGACCAGACCGATGACAAAGCAGAGAGTGCCGACCGTCATTAGCGCGCGGATATTGGTCGGATTAATGCGCCGGCCCACGGAATATTGCAACGTAACTACCATCGCAGCATTAACCGGAAGAACAACCGCGACCACCTTTTCGGCAAAATCACCATCAGCAATCACCATCACGTATTGTGAAATGCACGAGGCAAACGCTCCGCTCACGAAAGAAGCCAGAAAGGCTGAGCAGGTGAACCACAGCAGAGCTTTATCCTGTAACAAAACCTTTGGTGACCAGACGCTGCCGGTATCTGTGGCGATGATTTTCTCGCTGCGTTTCACCCAAATTTGGATGAAAAGCACAGGAAACGCAGAACAGATGGCTGCCAGCCAAAAGGGTAGATTGATACTTTGCATCACCAACAGCGTGCCGAGCGGTGGGCCGATGGTCCAGCCAATGTTGAGCATGGTGTAGTTGATCGAGAAGATCTTCGTTTTACTGGCAGAGGAAAGATTATCGGCAAACCAGGCCTTCAACACGGTAGCAAAAACGGAATACGCGCAGTTGATGAGCGCGAAGAACAGCACCACAAGCGTCACGTTGTCCACCAGGGGAATGGCGATAAAGCCGCTGGCGAAGGCGGTAATCGCCAGTAACATATAACGTTTCTTGTCGAACTTATCCGCCAGAATGCCAAATCCGAGGCTGAAAACGACGCCGATAGTGAGTGCAATTGTCATCGCATAACCAATCAAATCAACACCCAGACCGTACTGGCGACTCAAATAAATAGTCATAAACGGCAGCGTAGCGCCGCGTCCGATGGTTAATAACAACGACGAGGCAAGAAGGGCGCTGGTAGAGCGTCGCAGAGATAAGTTCATTTGGCTGTCCGGCAGTGCGTTTCGTTATGTTTTGTTTTAGAGATGTAAAGAAATAGCATGGCAAAAATCCGAAGTATAGCGACTTATTTGCGCATTAATGCCGTCGTAAACGGTGACTAACGAATCAACTGTTAAAAAAAAGTAAATTCCGCTAAGTTGATTGCTTACAAAAGATGAAAATTCAGGGGCGGTAGAATGTCGCGAAAAGATGGGTTGTTGGCGCTACTGGTAGTGGTTGTGTGGGGGCTTAATTTTGTGGTCATCAAAGTGGGGCTTCATAATATGCCACCGCTGATGTTGGCCGGTTTGCGCTTTATGCTGGTGGCCTTCCCGGCAATCTTTTTTATCGCACGACCGAAAGTACCGCTGAATTTGCTGCTGGGGTATGGTTTAACCATCAGTTTTGCGCAGTTTGCCTTTCTCTTCTGCGCCATTAACTTCGGTATGCCAGCAGGTCTGGCCTCGCTGGTTTTACAGGCACAGGCGTTTTTTACGATTGTCCTCGGTGCGTTTACTTTCGGTGAACGACTACATGGCAAGCAACTTGCGGGGATCGCCTTAGCGATATTTGGCGTGCTGGTGTTGATTGAAGGTAGCCTGAACGGTCAGCATGTGGCGATGCTCGGTTTTATGCTGACCCTGGCGGCAGCATTTAGCTGGGCGTGTGGCAACATCTTCAATAAAAAGATCATGTCGCACTCATCGCGCCCGGCAGTGATGTCGCTGGTAGTGTGGAGCGCATTGATCCCGATTCTCCCGTTCTTTGTCGCCTCGCTCATTCTCGATGGTTCCGCAACAATGATTCACAGCCTGGTCACTATCGACGTGACCACCATTTTGTCTCTGATGTATCTGGCGTTTGTGGCGACGATTGTCGGCTATGGGCTCTGGGGTACGCTGCTTGGGCGTTATGAAACCTGGCGCGTGGCACCGTTATCGTTACTTGTCCCGGTAGTCGGTCTGGCAAGTGCGGCGTTATTGTTAGATGAACGATTAACGGGTCTGCAATTTTTCGGTGCGGTGCTGATAATGGGCGGGCTGTATATCAATGTGTTTGGTTTGCGGTGGCGTAAAGCGGTGAAGGTGAGAAGTTAATAAGCCCCGATATGTCGGGGCCAGAATTAACTACATGGCGTGTTGATTATAATAGGGCACGCCCAGCGCATCCGACTTATCACTGCCTGTACCCATGTGATTTAAATCGAATGGTGGTTGTTCCTGCGATGGGGGAACAATCACTTCATCACCACAGGGAATAACTGTCGGCTGCGTGGTTTGTTCCGCAAAGCCTTGCGCAGAAAAGACAATAAGCGCGGTTATCATTGCGGATAAAAGTGGTTTCATGATTGCCTCAGTGACGTTGTCACGTTTCAACTAGCTATTGTAATGATTTAATGGATGTAAAAAGCGCGATTCGCCCTGAATATTAGCCATCCGGTATTTATGCGGCGGAACATCAAAGTAGTTTTTGAAGGTTCGGGTCAGCGTTTGCTGGGACTCGAAACCATAACGTTCTGCCAGATAGAGTATCGGCTCGTTGCTTTCTTTCAGCTTTTGCGCGATTTCTGTCATCTTTCGGCTGCGGATATATTGGCCTAATGAATGGCCGGTTTCTTTTTTAAACATCCGTTGCAGGTGCCATTTGGAGTAACCCGAACGCTCTGACACTTTCTCCAGTGACAGTGGCGATTCCAGGTTGTCCTCGATCCAGTCCAAAATGCTATGAATGGTAATAGCGTCAGTGTTGCGTCTGGACATCGTCATACCTCTTTTTTTGTTTACGGCAGGACTTTCTTAAGCAAATGCTCAAGCGTTGCCACTTCGTCCGCCGTCAGGTTTTTTGTTAATTCTTGATGCAGATCCTGGCCAACTAATTGATGGCATTGTTCACATATTGCTGCGCCGCTGGCGGTGAGTTTTACCAGCACGCCGCGCTTGTCATTCGGGTTTGGCAACCGTTCCACCCAGCCTTTACAGACCAGGCGATCCAGCATACGGGTCAGTGCCCCCAGGTCGACCGACAACACTTTTTTCAGTTCAACCGGCGTAATGCACGCTGCGCAGCGGATAGAGCAGAGCACCTTAAACTGTGCCGCAGTGATATCCAGCGGAGACAGATAATCGTTAAGCAGACGGTCTTTCTTCTGATTAACCATATAGATTAAGCGACCCAAGGGGATGATTTCATTGAACAGGTCGCTGGTACTTTTCACATTGGTTGCCCTGGCAAGTAATTAGTTGCAGGGGATAATATTGCCCAGGCAAGTATAAGTCAAATGAATGAATTGTCTGATGCCACGTTTTGCTAAATCGGTTCAAGTTTTGGTCAGTGCTATGCAAGATTAGTTAAAGAGTGAAACTTTCTCTTTGTTTTCCCTTTATACTTTTCGCTGATGACTCAGACACACAGGATAACAACCACCAATGTTAGATTTGTTTAAAGCAATTAGTCTGGGGCTGGTGGTGTTGCTGCCGTTAGCCAACCCATTAACGACAGTCGCGTTATTTCTTGGCCTGGCGGGCAACATGAACAGCGCCGAACGTAACCGCCAGTCGTTGATGGCCTCGGTATACGTATTTGCCATCATGATGGTGGCGTATTACGCCGGGCAACTGGTGATGGATACGTTCGGCATTTCGATTCCTGGTCTACGTATTGCTGGGGGGTTAATTGTTGCATTTATCGGTTTCCGTATGCTCTTTCCCCAGCAAAAGGCAACGGATTCACCGGAAGCAAAAAGCAAATCGGAAGAGCTGGAAGATGAACCCAGCGCCAATATTGCTTTTGTGCCACTGGCAATGCCAAGTACCGCCGGACCGGGAACCATTGCGATGATCATTAGCTCGGCGTCAACGGTGCGTCAGAGTTCAACCTTCGCGGACTGGGTGCTGATGGTTGCGCCGCCGCTGATCTTTTTCCTGGTGGCGGTCATTTTGTGGGGAAGTCTACGTAGCTCTGGTGCCATTATGCGGCTGGTGGGGAAAGGGGGAATTGAAGCGATCTCCCGCCTGATGGGCTTCTTGCTGGTTTGTATGGGCGTGCAATTTATTATTAACGGCATCCTGGAAATTATTAAAACTTACCATTAAAAAAGACCCAAATGGGTCTGAGCAGATGACAAACGCAACATTGCCTATGCGCTACGTTTATCAGGCCTACGTAATCTCTGCAATGTATTGAGTTGTAGGCCGGATAAGGCGTTCCCGCCGCATCCGGCATAAACAAAGCGCACGTTGTCAATAATCTGAAAGGCTCGTTCGTGCATGGAAGCTATTGCGTCTGTTCTTCAAGTGCCACAGGCCAGCGGCGGAATATGATGATTGACCATATCAACGCGGCGAGAGCCGGAACTGCACCCACATAACCAATCATCGACATCGACCAGTGTAGACTTACCTGATTACCCACCAGCGCCCCGGCGCCGATACCAATATTAAATATCCCGGAAAAGAGCGCCATCGCAACGTCGGTGGCATCTGGTGCCAGCGCCAGTACTTTAACCTGCATCCCAAGTCCGATGATCATCATCGCGATCCCCCAGAAAATGCTCAGCACGCCGAGGTGTATCTCGCTACTTGCCGAAGGCAACAGTAGTGCCAGGCACACCAGCAATAGCGCAATCGCCGCACTGACCAGCACAGATGCGTGCTGATTACCCAGCTTACCGAAAATGACGCTACCAATGATGCCCGCACCACCGAGCATCAACAGCAATGCTGTGGCAAAGTTGGCGCTGAACCCCGCAACGTTTTGCACAAAAGGTTCAATATAGCTGTATGCCGTGTAATGGGCGGTGACCACGACTACCGTCAGCAAATAAATGCTCATCAATGCCGGGCGACGAAACAGCAGCGGAAGACTTTTTAACGAACCAGAGTGCTCACTGGGCAGCAATGGAAGTAATTTGATCAGGCACAAAAGGGTGATAAGCGCCCCGATACCAATCGCGAAGAAGGTTGTTCGCCAGCCGAAATACTGCCCCACAATGCGCCCGATAGGTAAACCTAATACCATCGCCAGTGCTGTGCCGGTGGCAATTAAACTCAATGCCTGCGCTCGCTTTCCGGCTGGCGCCATACGGATTGCCAGAGACGCCGTAATCGACCAGAAAATAGCATGGGCGAAAGCCACACCAATGCGACTGATTACCAGAACGGTAAAGCTCCACGATAAAAACGACAGTATGTGGCTGGCGATAAACACCACAAACAGACAGATCAGCAATTTGCGGCGTTCGACCTGACTGGTCATTAGCATAAAAGGCAGTGACAATAGCGCCACTACCCACGCATAAATGGTCAACATGATACCGACCTGTGCGGTTTGCATATGAAAACTTTGCGCAATATCAGAAAGCAAACCTACAGGCACAAATTCGGTGGTATTGAAGATGAAGGCGGCAACGGCCAGCGTAACGACCCGTAGCCACGCCACTTTGCGGGAAACCATATTTGTTGTCATAACCGATTATCGGATGAGTTGCGAAAAGGTAATGAAATGATCTTAAAACGGTTAATGATCTGAATACAACGGTTTTGTGATCTATGTCGCGTTTCGCCGATTCATGTCATGCTGTATCAACGGCAGCGTGAGTAGCCGGTACAACATTTAGTCTGGTACATCCAGCAGTTCAATAAACGCCTCAAGCGGGCGCGTTTTCGCACCGCGACGCCAGACCAGCCAGGTTGTTAACCAACGCCATTGCTCAGCCAACGGCCATGCTTCAACCTGGTGATGCCCCGGCATACTTTCCAGCATAGAACGAGGGATAAGCGCAATGCCCGCACCCGCGACCACACAGGCCAGCATCCCGTGATACGACTCCATCTCATGAATAGTCCCCGGTGCGGCACCGTCAGCATGAAACCAGCTCTCAAAATGACGGCGATACGAACAATTGGCGCGAAAGGCATAGATGTTGTAACCATTAACCTGACTGGCACGGGTAACTGGCACATGTCCTTGCGGCGTGACGATCATCAGCTCCTCACGATACACCGGTATCCCGTCGATGGCGGTATGGTTAATCGGCCCATCAATAAATGCCGCATTCAGTTTTCCTTCCAGTACGCCGTCCAGCATCGTGCCGGAAGGGCCGGTGGAAAGTGAAAACTGAATTTTGGGGTAACGACGGTTAAATTCTGCCAGCGTTGCCGGAATACGCACTGCGGCGGTGCTTTCCAGCGATCCGAGAGAAAACAGACCTTGTGGCTCATCGCCAGCCACGACATTTCTCGCCTCATCCACCAACGCGAGAATTTGTTGGCTGTAGCGTAAAAAGTTATGCCCGGCGGGAGAAAGCCGTAAACGCTGATTTTCGCGGATAAACAGCTCAACACCGAGCTCTGTTTCCAGTTGACGTATACGAGTCGTGAGATTCGACGGCACACGATGTACTTTAGCCGCAGCCTGGGTAATGCTGCCTGCCTCGGCAACTGCGTTGAACATCTCCAGTTGAGTCAGATCCATAGCATTCTCGATTTGTGAATAAGTGGCTTAATATTATTCATTTTCAAACAAGAGTAAATCTACGTATCTTCAAACCATAACTCATAAAGGAGATACCCCAATGACCATCACTCCGGCGACCCATGCCATTTCGATAAATCCAGCCAATGGTGAACAACTGTCTTCACTGCCCTGGACAGGCGCTGACGATATTGAAAACGCTCTTCAGCTTGCAGTGGAAGGTTTTCGCGGCTGGCGCGAGACAAGCGTAGATTACCGGGCGGAAAAACTGCGAGATATCGGTAAAGCTCTGCGTACTCGCAGCGAAGAGATAGCGCAAATGATCACCCGCGAAATGGGCAAACCAATCAACCAGGCGCGCGCTGAAGTGGCGAAATCGGCGAATTTGTGTGACTGGTATGCAGAACATGGTCCGGCAATGCTGAAAGCAGAGCCAACGCTGGTTGAGAATCAGCAGGCGGTTATTGAGTATCGACCAATGGGGACGATTCTGGCAGTTATGCCGTGGAACTTTCCTTTATGGCAGGTGATGCGCGGCGCTGTTCCCATCATTCTTGCAGGTAACGGCTACTTACTTAAGCACGCGCCGAATGTGACGGGCTGTGCTCAGCTCATTGCCCTGGTGTTTAAAGACGCGGGTATCCCTCAGGGCGTATATGGCTGGCTAAATGCTGACAACGATGGTGTCAGTCAGATGATTAAAGATCCACGTATTGCGGCAGTCACCGTGACCGGGAGTGTTCGTGCGGGAGCGGCTATCGGTGCACAGGCTGGTGCGGCACTGAAAAAATGCGTACTGGAGCTGGGCGGTTCAGATCCGTTTATTGTGCTTAACGATGCCGATCTGGAACTGGCGGTTAAAGCGGCGGTTGCCGGGCGTTACCAGAATACCGGACAGGTTTGCGCGGCGGCAAAACGTTTTATCATCGAAGAGGGGATTGCTTCGGCATTTACCGAACGTTTTGTGGCAGCTGCGGCAGCGTTGAAAATGGGCGATCCCCGTGACGAAGAGAACGATCTTGGTCCGATGGCACGTTTTGACTTGCGTGATGAGTTGCATCATCAGGTGGAAAAAAACCTGGCGCAGGGCGCACGTTTGTTACTGGGCGGGGAAAAGATGGCTGGGGCAGGTAACTACTATCCGCCAACGGTTCTGGCAAATGTCACCCCAGAAATGACCGCGTTTCGTGAAGAAATGTTTGGCCCCGTTGCGGCAATCACCGTAGCGAGAGATGCAGAACATGCGCTGGAACTGGCGAATGACAGTGAGTTCGGCCTTTCTGCGACGATCTTTACCGCTGACGAAACACGAGCCAGACAGATGGCGGCACGTCTGGAATGCGGCGGCGTGTTTATCAATGGTTTCTGCGCCAGCGACGCACGGGTCGCTTTTGGCGGTGTGAAGAAGAGCGGTTTTGGGCGTGAACTTTCTCATTTCGGCTTACATGAGTTCTGTAATATCCAGACGGTGTGGAAAGACCGGATCTGACGTCACATATTTAGCTCTGTTATACTCGCAGGTCTTTTCAGACCTGCGAGCAAGGAGCAGAGAGTGGCAGTCGCCATGGATAATGCAATTTTAGAAAATATCTTGCGGCAAGTACGTCCGCTAATTGGTCAGGGTAAAGTCGCTGATTATATTCCGGCACTGGCAACCGTCGATGGTTCCCGTCTGGGGATTGCTATCTGTACCGTTGATGGGCAGCTTTTCCAGGCCGGAGACGCGCAAGAACGTTTTTCTATTCAGTCTATTTCCAAAGTGCTCAGTCTCGTTGTTGCTATGCGTCATTACTCCGAAGAAGAAATCTGGCAACGCGTCGGCAAAGATCCGTCGGGATCTCCGTTCAATTCCTTAGTCCAACTGGAAATGGAGCAGGGCATTCCGCGTAATCCGTTTATTAATGCCGGTGCGCTGGTGGTCTGCGATATGTTGCAAGGGCGATTAAGCGCACCACGGCAACGTATGCTGGAAGTCGTGCGCGGCTTAAGCGGCGTGTCTGATATTGCCTACGATACGGTGGTTGCCCGTTCCGAGTTTGAACATTCCGCGCGAAATGCGGCTATTGCCTGGCTGATGAAGTCGTTTGGCAATTTCCATCATGATGTGACAACCGTTCTGCAAAACTACTTTCATTACTGTGCACTGAAAATGAGCTGCGTTGAGCTGGCGCGGACGTTTGTTTTTCTGGCAAATCAGGGAAAGGCTATTCATATCGATGAGCCCGTAGTGACGCCGATGCAGGCGCGGCAAATTAACGCGTTGATGGCAACGAGCGGAATGTACCAGAACGCGGGGGAGTTTGCCTGGCGGGTAGGCCTTCCGGCGAAATCTGGCGTTGGCGGCGGTATTGTTGCGATCGTCCCGCATGAAATGGCTATCGCGGTATGGAGCCCGGAACTGGATGATGCAGGTAACTCGCTTGCCGGTATCGCAGTACTTGAACAATTAACGAAACAGTTAGGACGCTCGGTTTATTAATGCAGCCACTTGATCCACTCTTCGCGCGTTTAGCCCGTTCAAAATTTCGCTCTCGCTTTCGTCTGGGCGTCAAGGAGCGTCAGTATTGTCTGGAGAAGGGCGCGCCGGTTATTGAACAACATGCGGCAGATTTTGTCGCTAAGCGTCTTGCGCCGGCATTACCGGCGAACGACGGGAAGCAAACCCCCATGCGAGGGCATCCGGTGTTTATCGCTCAACACGCCACCGCGACCTGCTGCCGTGGCTGTCTGGCTAAGTGGCATAACATTCCGCAGGGTGTTTCGTTAAGTGAGGAACAACAACGTTATATCGTGACGGTTATCTATCACTGGCTGGTTATTCAGATGAATCAGCCATAAGAATGGTGGTAAAAGCCAAAAGATCATCTGATTGATATCTTTCTTTGTCGCCGCTGTCAGCGAACATGCTATCCTTTATGAGAATTTACTTATTGCGTTGAGATAATTGCCACTCGCAATTGTATGGACAGATAATTAATGCATGTACACCCCATATCCACTTTCCGTTTGTTCCAGGAAGGTCATCTACTACGTAATAGCATTGCAATTTTTGCGCTAACGACGCTGTTCTATTTTATAGGTGCAGAGCTACGCCTGGTTCACGAACTTTCTCTTTTCTGGCCGCTGAATGGCGTGATGGCAGGGGTATTTGCCCGCTACGTCTGGCTTAATCGTCTGCATTACTATGCCATCTGTTACGTAGCAATGCTGGTTTATGATGCCATGACCACCGAATGGGGGCTGGTTTCACTGGTTATCAATTTGTCCAATATGATGTTTATCGTAACTGTCTCCCTACTGGTTATGCGGGATAAGCGTCTGGGGAAAAATAAGTACGAGCCAGTAAGCGCATTACGGTTATTTAATTATTGTCTGATTGCCGCTTTATTATGTGCCATCGTCGGGGCGATTGGTTCGGTTAGTATTGATAGCCTGGATTTCTGGCCTTTGCTTGCTGACTGGTTTAGTGAACAATTCTCAACAGGCGTGTTGATTGTGCCTTGTATGCTGACGCTGGCAATTCCTGGGGTATTGCCGCGCTTTAAAGCAGAGCAGATGATGCCAGCCATTGCGCTTATTGTGTCGGTTATTGCCTCGGTCGTCATTGGCGGAGCGGGGAGTCTGGCGTTCCCGCTGCCTGCATTAATCTGGTGTGCAGTGCGCTATACGCCACAGGTGACGTGTCTGCTGACTTTTATCACCGGAGCAGTGGAGATCGTACTGGTAGCAAATTCGGTAATTGATATCGCCGTCGGTTCGCCGTTCTTTATTCCGCAGATGTTTTCCGCACGTCTGGGCATTGCCACGATGGCGATTTGCCCAATTATGGTTTCCTTTAGCGTGGCAGCGATTAATTCGCTAATGAAGCAAGTTGCGCTGCGAGCCGACTTTGATTTTCTGACTCAGGTTTACTCACGATCCGGTCTTTATGAGGCGCTGAAAAGTCCATCGCTGCAACAGACACAACATCTGACCGTCATGTTGCTTGATATCGACTATTTCAAAAGCATTAACGATAACTATGGTCATGAGTGTGGCGATAAAGTGTTAAGCGTGTTTGCCCAGCATATTCAGAAAATTGTCGGCGATAAGGGGCTGGTGGCGAGAATGGGAGGCGAAGAGTTTGCCGTAGCCGTGCCATCAATGAATCCCGTTGATGGTCTGCTGATGGCGGAGAAAATTCGTAAAGGCGTTGAACTACAACCGTTTACCTGGCAACAAAAGACGCTTTATCTGACGGTTAGCATCGGCGTCGGTAGTGGGGATGCTTCATACCGCACACTAACCGATGACTTCAATAAATTGATGGTCGAAGCTGATACGTGTCTCTATCGGTCGAAGAAAGACGGGCGTAACCGCACCAGTACCATGCGTTATGGTGAGGAAGTTGTCTGACAGCTTTGTTATTTTGTCACAGTTTTAGCGTAATGTGTTCTACCACTCTGTCGACTGGAGAAAGAGGAAAATCCTCGATGGAACCATGATCTGTGCCACATTTTTATCTTAAACCTGCTAATTAATCATCACGAGTTGATCAAAACAGGGGTTCAATGTATTAAAGTTTGCTAACCTGTCGTACCAATTCAAGCAGGTTGTATGACTAATCAAAAGGGAACCCATTGTGAAAACACTAAATCGTCGCGATTTTCCCGGTGCACAGTATCCAGAACGAATCATTCAGTTTGGTGAAGGTAACTTTCTGCGCGCCTTTGTTGACTGGCAAATTGATCTCCTGAATGAACACACCGACCTGAATTCTGGCGTGGTCGTTGTTCGTCCGATTGAAACTTCATTCCCGCCGTCACTGAGCACGCAGGATGGTCTGTATACCACCATTATTCGTGGCCTGAATGAGAAGGGAGAAGCGGTCAGCGATGCGCGTCTGATTCGTTCTGTAAACCGTGAAATCAGCGTCTACGGTGACTACGATGAATTCCTGAAACTTGCACATAATCCGGAAATGCGCTTCGTCTTTTCCAACACCACAGAAGCGGGTATTAGCTATCATGCGGGCGACAAATTTGATGATGCGCCAGCAGTAAGCTATCCGGCAAAACTGACGCGTCTGCTGTTCGAACGTTTCAGCCATTTCAACGGCGCGCTGGATAAAGGTTGGATCATCATTCCGTGTGAGCTGATCGACTACAACGGCGACGCGTTGCGTGAACTGGTGCTGCGCTACGCACAAGAATGGGCACTGCCCGAAGCATTTATTCAATGGCTGGATCAGGCTAACAGTTTCTGTTCTACGCTGGTGGACCGCATCGTTACCGGTTATCCGCGTGATGAAGTGGCTAAACTGGAAGCTGAACTCGGCTATCACGATGGTTTCCTCGACACCGCTGAACACTTTTACCTGTTTGTGATTCAGGGGCCGAAATCCTTAGCGACTGAACTGCGTCTGGATAAATATCCGCTTAACGTGCTGATTGTTGACGATATTAAACCGTATAAAGAGCGCAAAGTAGCAATCCTTAATGGCGCACACACCGCGCTGGTGCCGGTGGCGTTCCAGGCAGGGCTGGATACCGTCGGCGAAGCGATGAACGATGCTGAAATTTGCGCATTCGTTGAAAAAGCCATTTACGAAGAGATTATTCCGGTGTTGGATCTGCCACGTGATGAACTGGAATCTTTCGCCAGTGCCGTCACCGGGCGTTTCCGTAACCCGTACATTAAGCATCAGCTGCTGTCTATCGCGCTCAACGGTATGACCAAGTTCCGCACCCGCATCCTGCCGCAGTTGCTGGCAGGGCAGAAGGAAAACGGCACACTTCCGGCGCGCCTCACTTTCGCATTAGCGGCATTGATTGCGTTCTATCGCGGAGAGCGTAACGGAGAAACGTATCCGGTACAGGACGATGCGCACTGGCTGGAACGTTACCAGCAACTCTGGAGCCAGCATCGTGACCGCGTTATCGGCACCCAGGAACTGGTTGCGATTGTGTTAGCAGAAAAAGACCACTGGGAGCAGGACCTGACGCAAGTGCCTGGTCTGGTCGAGCAGGTTGCTAATGACCTGGATGCGATTCTCGAAAAAGGAATGCGCGAAGCTGTACGTCCGTTGTGCTAATACTCTGAACCCGGTTTCGACCGGGTTTCTTATTTGACTATATTAGTTACAACATCCTATGTGCCTTTATCATTAACAGGTGCCACATGCAGAACCTGTTAATGTTGTAAGCTTGTAGGTAATTTGTAAGTAGTGTCTTGAGAATGTGATCGGAATCACGTTTAATAGTGCGACTTTTCCACGCCTGAAGATAATCATGATTGTTCGCCCACAACAACACTGGCTGCGCCGTATTTTTGTCTGGCACGGTTCAGTATTATCCAAAATATCATCGCGTTTGCTACTAAACTTTCTCTTTTCTATCGCTGTTATTTTCATGCTGCCCTGGTACACGCATTTGGGCATCAAATTCACCCTCGCACCGTTCAGCATTCTCGGTGTCGCCATCGCCATTTTTCTTGGTTTTCGTAATAATGCTGGGTACGCCCGTTACGTTGAAGCGCGCAAACTTTGGGGGCAGTTGATGATTGCCTCACGGTCGTTACTGCGCGAGGTAAAAACGACATTGCCGGATTCGGCAAGTGTAAGGGAGTTTGCCCGGCTGCAAATCGCCTTCGCCCACTGTTTACGCATAACATTACGCAAACAGCCACAGGCGGAAGTGCTGGCACATTATCTCAAGACTGAAGATCTTCAGCGTGTACTGGCTTCAAACACTCCAGCTAACCGTATTTTGTTGATAATGGGGGAGTGGTTGGCGGTTCAGCGACGCAATGGACAGCTTTCAGATATCCTGTTTATTAGCCTCAACGATCGGCTTAACGATATTTCAGCAGTTCTGGCAGGTTGCGAGCGCATTGCATATACACCAATTCCCTTTGCCTACACCCTGATTTTGCATCGTACCGTTTATCTGTTTTGTATCATGCTGCCGTTCGCGCTGGTCGTGGACCTGCATTACATGACGCCTTTTATCTCAGTGCTAATTTCCTACACCTTTATTTCGCTGGATTGTCTGGCGGAAGAGCTGGAAGATCCGTTCGGTACTGAAAACAATGATTTACCGTTGGATGCCATCTGCAACGCTATTGAAATTGACCTGTTACAGATGAACGACGAAACAGAAATTCCGCCGAAGATTCTTCCCGATCGCCATTACCAGCTGACGTAATAATTACTCCGTGCGCCGGGCAACAATAAACAGACGCGGAAATGCCAACAGTATCTGCCCGTTCTCCTGCAGTGGATACTGTTCTTCCAGCATCTGATGGTAGCGCGTAAGAAAATGCTGCTGCTCACTCTCCGTCAGATCCCGCAACCATGGGCGTAATCCGGTGGCTGTCACCCAGTCAATAATCGCCTGGTGCGACGGCATCTGGTGATAGTAGGTGGTGCGCCAGATATCAACCTCACATCCGGCTTCGCTCAGAATATCGTAGTAAGCATGAACGCCTGCCAGCGGTTCGCGTCCACGATCCGGATAATGCTGCTCCCAGGCGACTTCGCGCATTAACACATGCGTCGGCTCCAGCCAGTTGTCCGGCATTTGCACCGCCAGCACGCCATGCGGATTGAGTAACGATACCAGATGCGGAAACAGTTCATAGTGTTCGGGCAGCCATTGCAGCGAGGCATTGGCGAAAATCAGATCGAGTGCATGGTTAGGTTGCCAATTGCGGATGTCTGCTTCCACAAACTGACATTCTGGTAAAATTGCGCGCGCTTCGGCAATCATCGCCGGAGACGAATCAATGCCGGTAATTTTAGCCGTTGGCCAGCGTTGATGTAGCAGGGCGGTGCTATTGCCTGGGCCACAGCCAAGATCGGCTATTTCCCAGGCGTTTTCCAGAGGGACTCTGGCAAGCAGTTCTACTGCCGGTCGTGACCGTTCGGCGTTGAAGTGCAGATATAAAGAGGGATTCCAGTCAGCCATTTTTTTACTCCCGTCAGCGCATTATCCCAAGTGTAGATAAAACTGATGGATTCGCCTCACGTCATCAATCCATTGAACACACGCTTTGTACGTGGCCTACGTGATTAACTCAAATGTAGCCTGGCGTAAATTTTAATTACAACCACTTTAAAACAAATAAAATCCATATATTAAGCTTTTTGTTGATTTTATATGAATCTATTAACATACAGAATATCCAATATCTAATTTTAATATCTGCCAGCCAAATATCCATGAAGTAAATAATTCCACAGAGGATTTTTTTTGATATCCTTAGGGCAGGAGCCAGATTTGAAGGAGTTTTTTGTGCAATCATGGCATTTTGGACACTAACTCTATCGGATATAGAGATATAAAACATGACGAGAAAATTTGCATTCAACATTTTATACATCATTGATGTTTTAGGTGATGAGGATCTTGATTCCCCGAGTGACATCAAAATCAATAATAAACCAGATGATATAACGCTTAAAAGTAATACCGCCTCGAAACTATTTAAATCCATATCAAGTCTGAAAGTGCCAATTCCTATTGTTTTTGTTAAGATACATAATATCCCCATGCTGAATTCTTTCTTTAAAGAGCTGGAAAAAGGAGTCATAAAAAAAGGGTTAATTCCTATAGTGCATTTTGAGTGTCATGGTTCACCTGAGGAAGGGATGTTTTTCCCTGGAATTAAAAAGTATATCTCCTGGGGGGAGATGAATGATTTATTTTTAATGATAAACAAACATACAATGAATAACCTACTGGCCATTGTCGCGGGATGTGACAGTTTCAAATCAACAGAAAATATAGAGTTTGCAAAAGGAAGCCCTTATGGCTGCTATATTGGCGCAAACAAAGTTACTGACGCAAGTATAATTAGCAGGTTTAAAGATTTTTACCGTTATATCTTTTTATATAATGATTTCGATGGAGCTTGTGATCTTTTAGGTGCCGATTTTTCTATGGTTTTCTCATATGATATCTGTATGCAAAGCTTTTTACTTCCGTTGGTCTTGAGTTATTTCGGAAAAGATAAAAAAGAGTTTGTTGAGTATACAATCAACCGACTAATAGACAATGGACAACAGGGCTCTATAGGTGAAATAAGAAAGTTAGCAAAATACAGGTTAAAACATATTGATAAGTATTATGAACGTTCTGGTGTTCAATTCTTACATGGGCAAAAGCCGCTTGCGTTTACGGAATTAAAGCGAATTGCACAGGAACTTAAGGACAAACTTATTGACGAGGCTAAATTCAACCTCGAACTGAGGAATGCAATTAAATTGAAAAGAAATACAATCATGGGGAAGGGGGCTTGACCCTGAAAACACTGGATTTACTACTGTAGAATACCTGGTGTACATCAAGTCAGATGATATACACCAGGTGGCACAACTTACGAAGTGGTTATAATAATCAGCTTGCGCTCGTACTCGAATCCGACATGCAAACCTCGCTGGAGAGTTATTTAACAATGGGCATGTCTGCGAGAAGCTTAACAAAACGCTTCCTCACTTCCTGATAACCGTGGCTTTCATAAAACTTGTGTGCTCTGATTCTACGTTCACTGCTTGAAAGCTCAATTTGAGAACATCCCTTATCCAGTGCGATTTGCTCAGAGGCAATGAGAAGCTTCTTTCCGATACCTGTTCCTCGCGACGATTCATCTATGACCAGAGCTGAAATTAATGCCCACAAACCGTTTTCATGTACAGGGGTGATAAAATTCATCACAATAACCCCGCAGAGTTCCTTTTCTGCTTCAGCAACCAAAATACTAAGACTGGTATGCTTCTGGTTAATATGATTTTCTAAGCGTTCTACATCTGTCTGATAACCCAATTGCAGAAAGAGCTTTTGTAGAGATGGTATATCTTTTAATTCAGGAGTCCTGATTAAGACCATTGCCATAACCTTTGTCAGAAGAGTTAAGTAAAAATATCCCAGTCTCTCTAAAGTTGCCAGGGTTGCTTTTCGCTGTGAATTCAACTGATGGACGCACAATGTTGCTGAATGAGCTCACCAGTACAAGCACGTCGATCCTTGGCTACTGAATTTTGGGGGCGCGAAGCCTGCGTGGAACCAAACACGTCCTGTAAGAGCCTGAGTTGATTAACATCGGTCATTGAGAAAAACTCAGTTCCGAATGCAGTTATGAGTCTCATCCTTTGAAAGCAGTGGTGAGACTGTAGCGCGGGCATGGCTATATTTGCCAGAAATGGACATCTCAATTTAGCCTCTACAATCTATGTCAAAGCTAAGTTCAGATGTCCGGGGCAGGGTAAAGCTGAAATGTCCGCTGTGTGCCAGGAACGGACGTTGTTTTCCAACTATTACCCAGGCCTGCGAATCATCTCATCTTCATCCCTTAAATTCTCAATGTATCGATAACCGCTCGTAGAGCGGGTGACACATTTCTGTGCGGATAATAGATATATGAACCTTCCAGGCGTTGGCTGTAGCATTGCAAAACTCTGATCAGCGCCCCCTGTTCTATATCATCAGACACCAATTCCTCCGGAACATAAGCCAGTCCCAGACCTAGCCTCGCGGCTTTGGCTTCCATATAACTGTCAGCAAAGGCCCATTGTCCCTGAGGCTGATGGGTGATCTTTTTACCGTCCTGATTGAGTTCCCAGGCATACAGGCTGCCGTCGCCGAACTGGTAAGCGATGCAGGGATGACCCACTAAATCGGTGGGGGTTTGCGGAAATCCGTAGCGACGAAAGTGCTCGGGTGTGCCGACAACGGCCATCTCCATATCGGGCGAAATACGCACCGCGACCATACCGCTATCCACTTCCGAGCCCAGACGTATACCGGCATCGAAGCGTTCAGTAATAATATCGACAAACCGGCTTTCACTGATGAGCTCCAGCCGAATATCCGGGTAGCGTTGTTTAAACACCGCCAGCTTCGGCAGCAGTACTTTGTCAATGGCGTGCTGGCTGGCATTAATACGGACCGTACCCGATGGTGTATGGCGATAATGGGCCAGCGTGGCAAGCCCCATATCTAAGGCGTCAAATCCAGATTCGACGTTTTTATAGAGCAACTCGCCAGCATGGGTGAGCGATAGCTTGCGCGTGGTGCGTACCAGAAGCTGCACGCCCAGTCGTTCTTCCAGCTCGCGCACTGCACGGCTAATTCCTGACTGCGCCAGACCAAGCCTCTGTGCGGCGGCGGTAAAACTCCCTTCTCGCACGACCTGCATAAACAGATAGAGATCGTTATAGTTTTCCCTTTTCGCCATCATTCTTCCTCTGCTGCTGCATCACAATTCAGAACAATATGGTATTAATCTTAGCATTATTTACCCTCTAATCAGCACTATTAGTGCTAACTATAATATGCGCGTTGCAACAAAGCACGGCAGCGTTGGCCGTATGAAACCAGTATCTGGCACATTTTATGAAGGGGATTTTGATGACTGCTTTCACCCAAAAATTGACAGCTGCGATACCCGCCATGCTGTTATGCGCATCATTAAGTGGAGTCACAAATATGAGTTACGCTGATACAACCAATCCGAACGCGCCCGTTTCGCTGGTTGAGAAATGGGATAAAACTTTTGCTGAGAGCACGAAAGTTGATCACCGTAAGGTGACCTTTCCGAACCGGTACGGGATCACCTTAGTCGGGGATCTCTACATACCGAAGGATCGTGGAGATCGCAAGCTGGCCGCTATTGCTGTTAGTGGCCCCTTCGGGGCGGTGAAAGAGCAATCCAGCGGCCTGTATGCGCAGACGCTGGCTGAACAGGGATTTGTCACTCTGGCTTTCGACCCTTCATACACGGGTGAAAGCGGCGGCTACCCGCGAAACGTCGCATCTCCGGATATCAACACCGAGGATTTCAGCGCGGCGGTTGATTTCTTAGGCCTGCAAAAAGAGGTGGATCGCAACCGTATCGGGTTGCTCGGTATCTGCGGATGGGGCGGCATGGCTTTAAACGACGCGGCGATGGACACGCGTGTCAAGGCGGTGGCGAGCAGCGTGATGTATGACATGAGCCGTGCAATGGGTCATGGCGTGGGCGATGGCAAAGACCGCTATACCACTGCCGATCGTCGTGCCGTATTGCAGTATCTGAACATGCAGCGCTGGAAGGATGCGGAAAATGGCGCTTTCGCGCCAGGCGGGCATGACAATTACGTTGATGAGAAGGGCAACATCACCGCTTCCGATCGTATTTTACCGGAAACTCTGCCCACGAATCCTAATCCGGTATTGAAAGAGTTCTTTGATTATTACCGCATGCCGCGTGGTTTCCATGCGCGTTCGGTCAACTCAACCGGTGCCTGGAATGCAACCATGCCGCTGTCATTTATGAATATGCCGCTGCTGAGTTACGCTAATGAAGTTACTATCCCTACACTCATCGTGACCGGCGAAAAAGCCCATTCACGCTATTTTGCTGAAGATGCCTTTAACGCGATCGGCAGCAAAGAGAAAGAGTTAGTGATTGTTCCCGGGGCAAACCATGTTGATCTGTATGACAACGTTGCGGGTAAGATCCCATTTGCCAAATTTGAGCAATTTTTCAAGGCAAACTTAAGATAACCCGAAAGGTTTACCAGGCCACCTGTCGTAAACGGGTGGCTTTTAACTGCCTGGTGTGATGCAGAATATGCCACATCGCCCTCTATTCTCACCCAACTATTATGTCGTTATTCCCTGAATAACTTCTGACCCGACTGCGCCTGAATCTGGCTGGTTCGATATTAACGGATGCTAATAATGTTCACTATAAGTCTAAAACAATCATACGAAAAAACGCATGCATACTGGAGCGGCGTATTTGCCATGACGCTTTGCGTGTTTGTGCTGATCGCTTCTGAGTTTATGCCAGTCAGCCTGCTTACGCTCATTGCCCATGATTTACACGTTACCGAAGGGCTGGCAGGGCAAGGAATTGCTGTGTCTGGCGCGCTGGCGGTGCTTACCAGTCTGACTATCTCCCGTATTGTCGGAGACCTGAATCGAAAATATCTTCTGCTGGGGCTGACGGTCTTAATGGCCATATCGGGAATAGTTATCACCATAGCGCCTAACTATCCGGTTTATATGCTGGGGAGGGCTCTGATTGGCGTCGTCATCGGAGGATTCTGGTCAATGTCGGCTGCAACCGCCATTCGGCTCGTGCCGCAGCACCAGGTCCCCCGCGCACTGGCAATTTTTAACGGCGGCAACGCGCTGGCCACCGTTGTGGCTGCGCCGCTTGGTAGCTATCTGGGGACAACCATCGGTTGGCGTGGCACCTTTTTATGTCTGGTCCCCCTTGCGATAGCTGCGTTCATCTGGCAATGGATCAGCCTGCCTTCGATGGAAAGCGATAAAACACATAAACCACAGGGGTCTGTGCTTCGTCTGTTCAGTGTCGCCATCGTACCAACGGGACTGCTGGCCTGTGGGCTCTTCTTTATGGGACAGTTTGCTTTATTTACCTACGTGCGCCCCTTTCTGGAAAGCGTCACCAGAGTGGGAGCTTCTGATCTTTCTCTGATTTTGCTCGCAATAGGTGTAGCAGGTTTTGTCGGCACAATGCTCGTCTCAACATTCCTGAACACCATATTTTATAAAACATTAATCATGATCCCGTTGCTTATGGCAGCGATTACCGGTGCGTTACTGCTGGTCGGACACCACATCTGGGCTGTTGCCGTTTTACTCAGCCTGTGGGGGCTACTTGCAACGGCTGCGCCAACGGGGTGGTGGACATGGATAGCACGTGCGTTACCCGAAGATGCAGAGACGGGGGGAGGCCTCATGGTTGCGGTGATTCAGCTATCTATTGCACTTGGTTCAACGGCTGGAGGTCTGGTATTCGACAGTCTGGGATGGAGAAGTGCTTTTGGTTTAAGTGGTTTGTTACTTCTGGGAGCGGTGGCGATGACATGGGTCACATCCCGTCAAAGTAGGAATGCGCAGTAGCGCAATCCTTTTATTTCTGGCGTACGCTCTTTAAGGCATACGGCTGAGGGGCTAATGACCGCTCCTCGCTCAAAGCGGACATTAATGTCTCTGGCAATTCAGTTCTGTGAAGGGTGGGATTATGTCTGCCTTCAGAGCTTCGTCATTTCCTTGTACCGAAAATTTCTTCAGAACGGGACTGTAACGTCTTCAACGCATCAAGCATATCGTCACCATTCAGTGAACGTTGCGATTTCTTTTCGCCTGGTTTTCTGGGCCATCACCGGCAGGGAGTGCCTGTGAACGGTTATTATCGCGTTTATCCTGAAACAGTTTGATAAATTCAAGGGTACGTCCGAGTCGTTTGTTGTCCACGATAGCCCCCTGGTCGATTTCCTGGAGCCGATCATAGGTGGAGTAGGGAAGAGCTTCACCGTTAAGGCAGAGTTCTTTACGACCTTCCGGGCAATGCCAGACCTCGATATATTTCCCGATAGCCCTGCGGCTTAACTCATCTCATTATCTTCAATCAGATAAAGTACTGCACCGTTAAAGATTTTGAAACACGTCGCAGTTCCCGCCATGTGAAAGATGCGGCTAGATCATCATCAGTTTCAAGTGGCCGGTGAACATCAAAGTCATGCCGAGGCGATTTCGCAAAGCGCCGGTTGTAATCATCATTTTCCGCACGGTCTCTTTTGAAATCCGGACACCGTATTCTGTGGTCAGAATTCGCCAGATTGCAGACGGATTCATCCCCCGACCACGTGTGCGAATAAACTGCAGGGTCTGGTCTCTGATGGCAGTGTTTAACTGATGGTTGCCGGGCTTTCCCCTGCGCTGGCTGACCAGACCGGCAGGTCCCAGCTCACGGTAACGTTTATTATCAATGTATTGCTGGGTGGCCATCATGTAGTCGAACGCATTTTCTGAATCACAGAATCGCAGGTGCATCAGACGACCGGTGGCGTCATCCATGAAGAGCTGAAGCAAAGCCCGGTCAAATACTCGCTGAATGATGCCAAGTCGGTAAAGTTCTCTGTCTGTCATAGTCACCAACATAAGATTGCGGTCCTGTGCTGAGCAAAATGAAAGCTGAATTGTGGTGAGACGACAATAACGCTTTGTGCTGACAACCTTTGTTATTGCAAGATTAAAAAGTCACCTGATTTAACCAGTTTTAAATGTCACCTGAAGTGACATGAAGGCACAGATAAAAAGTCCAAACAGAGCAGGGGGCTAGCGTTTCAAACTGGCCCGGAACTCTTCAGGATTAGCCAGTACCGGGTTAATGACCCTGAGTTGCTCCTGAACCCGGGCCTGTGCGCGTCGTTTAGGCATCTTTTTGCTCCGATCACGCTTACCATCGCGTTCGAGTTCATCCATTTTGCTTTGCGCCAACTTCAGAACAGCACCAAGACGTTTGTTATCAACGATTTGTCCCTGGTCGACACATTCCAGTTTGTCGAACACCTGATATTTGAGTGAACGGAAGCCGTATTTAAATGCCAGAGTGCCGTCCGGGTAATCGTAAACTGTGATCTTTTCGCCCGCAACTCTGGTATTTTCTTCTGTAGGTTCAACAAGATATATCATCTTGTCGTAACGGAACGTCAGCGTTTTCGACAGCTTACGTGATTCCTGCCAGGCGAAAATGTCATCCAGATCTTCAGCGTTTTCTAGCACCGGCCGGTGCAGGTCTTTAGGGTATTTTGCTGGCCTGGCAAAACGACGATTAAAGTCAGCAATGAAGGTATCCAGCCAGGTATTGGCTTCCTCGATGCTGCTGATGCCTTCGAGGCGCATTTCCTTGATAAGCCTGTCCTGAAGTGTCTGATTTGCTCGCTCCACGCGACCTTTAGCCTGTGGACTGTTGGCACAAATCAGCCCGATCCCCAGTTCAGAAAGTACGCGGCCAAATTGTGTAACACCGGTCGTGGTGGAACCACCATTATTGACCCTGAAAATACCGTGCTTATCACTGTAAAACGCCAGGGGTTTGCCGTGTTGCTCAAGATACTCACGAGTGGCCATCATGTAATCAAAGGCTGATTCAGTCTCACCAAAGCGCAGGTGCATCAGGCGGCCTGTAGCGTCATCAACAAAGACGAGCAGGCAGCATTTCGGCGCACGTCCTTCAAACCAATCATGCGGGGAACCATCGATCTGAACAAGTTCTCCGAGGCAGTCACGCCGGTATCTGGGTTGATGAACACGTGGCCTGCGACGCGAGTATGGAACCCAGAGTCCATCAGCCGTCATCCATTTTCTGAGCGTTTCAACAGACACCGTGATGTTATGGCGTTCGCGCAATTTTTCTGCGGCAAGCGTTGGTCCAAAGTCGCTGTAGTTATCGTGAAGTAAAGAAAGTACACGCAGCTTCAGTGACTCAGGAAGTCTGTGATTGCCGGGGCGTCCTCGTCGAAGGTTTGCCAAACCTGCAGCACCAGATTCACGAAAGCGATTCATCAGACGCTGCGTCTGACGTTCGGTCAGAGCAAGTAGATGTGCAGCGTCACGACGGCGCATGCGCTTTTCGACAACTGACTGAATGACATTAATCCTGTTCAGTTCTTTATCTGACATGGTCACTAGCATCCTGATGTCTCCATGACACAAAGGCTTGATCCTTTATGCCATAAAAAGTGACATCACTAAATGGGTTAAAAGTGACATTAGAATATTGCAGTTACAACGTCAGTGCGCATAATGTATATTATGTTAAATAAAAGATATCAGAATGCCCCTGACCACCGTACCGACCTCATAGCTCTGATGTACATGCTCCCTCCCCATTACCCGACAGGCACTATCAATCGTTTTGCCTCTGGCATTTCTGTTTTGAAATAGCATATCTGGAGGTCTTCAGTATGCACATTTCAATCTCCCTTACCCTTCAGTTATTACGGGAGTTGAAGGAACGACGTTCGCTCCTGCGTTTGTGATGCTTTGAAACTTCATCATTAAATGACATGACTCCGGCCGAATTAATCCGAAGTCTTCAGAAAGACATTTAACACTGTACTGATTTTAAGATCATAGCCTACATAGGAAAATCAATGGTTGTCCGCCTGCTGGTTACCATATTACCTACTCTATTTTAAGCAGGCTCCAATCAATATGGAGCTAATACAAGATTCTCAACTTTAATCATCCCCTTTTGTTCAATAGAGATAACATCAATTTGTATAACTTCTAGTGAGTATTTTTTACTCAGCAAACTAAGCCATTTCAGCAAATCATCAAAAATGACGGGCTCAATCGCTACCTGAATATTAACCCCATTTTGTTTTATTTGTCTGATGACAATAGAATGAATCGAAGAAGTAGTGTTGATAATCTGTGAAATCTGCGAAATTGACAAATTGTCAAAGGGTGCTCGTTTTTGTCTGGCGCTGATAATATCAGGCGTTGCTGTTTGAAGGTTTTTGAGCAGAGTGTTTAATTGTTGCAATTCCCTCTCTTGTTGCTCTATACGTATATTCAATGGCTGCCATAATAGCGAATAATATCCTGCGCAAAACATGATTAACAACGCACCGATCAACAGTCCTTTTTCTCTTAGCGAACGACCAACATAGTATTGAGTAACCCAATTTTCTACTGCATTTGACCACCGATCACGGTAGTGATTAAAAAATTGAATGAATTCATGACGTAACACGTTATTTTCTCCGTAACGTTACTGCTCCTGACACATAATTGTCCTCATTTATTAACGCGTCCTGTTGCACAAAAAAATCTACAGCAAGCGCATCTCGCAGTTTGTCGAAGCTGGAGAAGTCTGGAGCACTTAACCTGAAATGCAGTGTCTGATGTTTTTGATCATAAGTGAAACTACGGATTTCTAACTTTGAGAGCGAGGCAGATTTAAGAGCATTAGCAATAATCGACAGATGTTCGAGAAACGTCTTATCAGTTGCTCGAGACCGAGAATTATTGATCGCTGTTATAATCTGTGAGCGCAAATTAACGATTCGCTTTTGCTCCGGAAAAACCGATAAAAATTGTTTCTCAACACGTATACGGCTTTGTATTACCTGCTCATTAATGCTCCATAACGTCACCACACGATCTGCTAATAAACTAACCAGAATCAGGAATACAGGTAAAACTACTGCCCGCCAACGTATCCACTGTTTTTGATAACTGACCCGGGGTTGCCATGGCCCGGTCAGCAAATTCCCTTCAGGTTGACCGGGCTCACAGAGAGAGAGTTCGCTGGTAATTTTCAGTTTTTCACTATCAGTACCAATCCTGGCTGCTACCTCTTGAGCCGATTTCCCGATCACTGTTAGCTGGAGTGTGATCCTACCCACGTAATATGGACACAGGCCTAAGCGAGGTTCTTGTTTTCAAATTGTTCCGGACTGAGGCCGCCACACCAACTGTGCCGCCGCCACCGATTGTAATCACATTCGATATAATTAAACACCGTTGCCCGCATTATTTCCCGGCTGATAAAGTGTTCTCCATGGATACATTCCACTTTCAGCGAATGAAAGAAGCTTTCCACGCAGGCATTATCGTAGCAGCAACCTTTTGCGCTCATACTTCCACGCAGATTATGCCGCTTCAGTTGCGCCTGATAATCTGCTGAACAGTACTGGCCTCCACGGTCCGTGTGAACGATAACGTTCCGGGGCCTCTTACGCCGCCACAGCGCCATCTGCAGGGCATCGCAGGCCAGTTGCGCCGTCATGCGTGGCGACATTGACCAGCCAATAACGGCACGTGACCACAGGTCAATGACCACTGCCAGATACAGCCAGCCTTCATCTGTACGTAAGTACGTGATGTCTCCTGCCCACTTCTGGTTCGGGCCACTGGCGTAAAAATCCTGCTCCAACAGATTTTCTGACACAGGCAGGCCGTGTGCGCGGTAGCTGACCGGGCTGAACTTCCGGGAGGCCTTTGCCCTCAGTCCCTGACGGCGCAGGCTTGCCGCCACGGTTTTTACGTTAAAGGGGTAACCCTGAGCACGCAGTTCATCCGTCAGGCGTGGGGCACCGTAACGCTGTTTTGACCGGGTAAAAGCCGCGAGGACAACGCTGTCGCAGTGTTGGCGGAACTGCTGACGCGTGCTTATCCTTGTCCGCCGCTGACACCACGTATACCAGCCGCTGCGGGCCACCCGGAGCACGCGGCACATTGCTTTGATGCTGAACTCAGCCTGATGTTTTTCAATAAAGACATACTTCATTTCAGGCGCTTCGCGAAGTATGTCGCGGCCTTTTGGAGGATAGCCAGCTCTTCATCCCGTTCTGCCAGCTGGCGTTTGAGACGTGCAATCTCGGTAGACATCTCCAGTTCACGTTCAGAAGACGTCTGCTGATTTTGCTGTTTACTGCGCCAGTTGTAGAGCTGTGATTCATACAGGCTGAGTTCACGGGCTGCGGCAGTAACACCGATGCGTTCAGCAAGCTTCAGGGCTTCACTGCGAAATTCAGGCGAATGCTGTTTACGGGGTTTTTTACTGGTTGATACTGTTTTTGTCATGTGAGTCACCTCTGACTGAGAGTTTACTCACTTAGCCGCGTGTCCACTATTGCTGGGTAAGATCAGTGGATGGTTTTGAGCACTAATCTGCGCGCGTAATATGTCAGCTATCAGATCTGGGGCACCACTCCATCCCTGGCATATATCGATTCTAGCGATCACTCGGTCAGCATGGAAAATCATATTCCCACAAGGAATGGACATCCAGTCCGGAACGGCAGTTGCATAGTTAATATCATAACATTGCAACCAGTCAACAATATATTTCATATGTTGCTGATGTATTACTGCAACTATTGCCTGTTGTTTTACAGTCCTCAAAATTGCAAAGTGCAATTCATCAATATCTTCACTCAGATTTTCTTCCAGTAATGCCGGGATAATATTCTGCACCTGGTTGTGAGGGACGTCTGGTATTTCAACTTGCCAGACGCTGAGCCATTCACCGGGAATATAGAGTTGAATTATATCTGTTTGGCACCACTGTATAAGCAATTCGTCTGGAGTTGTGGGCCAAATACCTTGTTCCACTTCTTGTGCATGGCGTTGCCAGCGTATTACCCCGGAGGCAGAAAAGGGAAAAAAAACTTCAGAATAGCTCTCACTCACTGTCCCCTGTATGATGTCGCTGAACCGAGAAATATTGAGGTCCCTGGCGGGCAATCAAAGAATTCATTGTCAGTTCTGTCTCATTCACAGTAATATCTGAGCGCAACCAAAAGTAATTACTCTGTACGACCAGTACGTCTTTTACTTTTCTTTTTGTATACTCATCGACACGAGTTAGTATCGGATTAGAAAGAAACTGATCGACATCTTTCCATCCTTCTGCGGGACGTTGTTGTAGTAATACGCTGGCTTGAACGGATGTTAACCACGGATCGAATAATGCTTCCAAAAGGGTGCTTTGTGAGATATCTAATGTATTGATATTGATCTGCTGCATGTTCATCGGCAGTACACAGACCAGCGGTTTCATTTTGCGATAAATATCTGCATCCATTCCCTTAACAATTCGCATCTCACTGATGTCCGCCAGTGGCTGATTTGCCGTATAGAAAGGCTCTGTTTGAGCCCCGTATTCTCTGTCCTCTCGTCCCTGCCGAGTATCTGTACCAATAAACTCCCGCAGGTTTTCAGCAATCTTTTCAGCTCGGTTGATTGGAACTTCCAGACGTAAAAGCAGAGCGATGAGTTGTTGAACAGCAAGGAAGTGTGAAGTTGTTGCCGACCTGGAGAAAATATTCAGATTAAAGCAGGCCTGAGCATCTTGCAGGGTAATGACCACTTTCCCCTGCGGTAAATGAAAAAGACGAGGACCTGAGGCCCATTCCTGCCCCAAATGTACACGCGTTTCTTTTTTCAGACTCCGACTTAATATACTCAGCGCCAGGCTTTCAACACTGGCGCTGTAACTCATTGCCTGCTGATAATCTTGCTGAATATGTGCTCTTTCCTGTTGCTGCCACATCATGGTCGAGAGGCTGGTAACCATCAGCATCATTGTTGCCAGTAACACCAGCACTACGACAAGTGCAATACCTCGTTTTGGCGGTGTTCGTATCATTATATCGTTATTTAATTTGTGGCCCATGAAGTAACCAAACGCGTTCTATCATGCCCCATTTTTGCGTATGCAGTATTATTCGCATAGCAAAGGGTAACTCCTGTGATGACTGCCAACTCGTCTGCCAGACTGAGCCATCATAAAAAAACAGGCTGAATGTATCGGCCTTAATCAATTTTTGTACGACAGGGTTTACATTATCGTCCATGTCCATCAATGGCCAGGATAAGCGTTCGAGATAACCGCTGCGGATACGATACCCGACAGTGAGTAAATTACTACGTGGTAGCTGCATTCCCGGATTGATTATCCCACTGCGGACAAAGCGTATTCCCCAGCTTTCTGAGGCCAGTACACCTTCGCCAGCCAGAAATGACGATTCCCACTGACCGTTTTCCCTTCTCATCTGGCGTGGCACAATTTGTGTCAAATCATGACTCATAAAACTCATCGTTTGTTGAAGTGCTTTTAGTTTATGATCATGTTCGGTGACAACGACGTTGACATTTGAGAGGCCGTTAGCTACCTGCTGCGCCATTAAGACCAGTGAGGCAAAAATAGCAATAGCAATCAGCACTTCAGCTAACGTAAAACCAGAGCGAACAATCTTCAAGGTAGTGCTCCTTCATCTGCGCTAAACCATGCGCGTCCAGAATTAACTACACTGGAAAAGTCTTTCTGGCGACTAACGTCAATATCCACTGCTTTTATCAAGGTGTTGTCTGCTTTTAAGGGCACGGTTCGCCAGTACCAGAGAATCCCGGCCATTTCTTCCTCACCATGCTGATCCGTCGCGCGTTGTGCAGGATCCATTAAATAAAGCAAGGTCATATGGTTCTCAACTACCCAACCCGCCACCGTTTTTTCTTCAATTTTATTCTGATAATTCAACACGCTACAGGTGATTTGTAAGATCGGTATGGAAGCAAGAGCAAAAATAGACAGGGCAATCATTACCTCCAGCAGTGTAAATCCGCGCTTCATCGTCCCTACTCATCACAATTATCAAGAGATAACTCACCATCAGACGTCATGTTGACCGCCCAGCACGTATGCTTTTCTGGGGAATTAAACTGAAGCGCGAATGGCATAGCCGGTTCAAATGGTGTGTAACGAATTTGTGGCGTTTTCCTTTTTTCCTCTTTTTTTAACTCCAGCTCAATATCATTCAGAGTCAGACGATGGTGTTCTAGTTCCAGAATATCTTCCTTCTGCCAGATACTGCTCACTGGCAGCAATATCATATGCACCTGTTTCGGCACAGAGGACTGAGCAGCTAAACGCGTTGCAGTCACAGGCTCCCATTGACCTGAGTGATATTGCATAAACTGATAGCCTGAAGGCGTGATTAATACCCCCATCATTCGTCCCTCGATCAGAGCCCTGTCTTTAAGATGTGAAAAGAGGGTCATAAAATTCTGTGCCGCTTTTTTTGCTGGAGATATGGAGGGGAAAACAAAGGTCTGCACCACGCCTGCACTAACAAGTCCGATAAGGAAAAGCACCAGCATGATTTCTACAATGGTGAATCCGCGTCTGAGCATTTATCGCTGAAATTCCCGCAAGTTCCAGTTGCCAATGTCAGTCGCAGCTCCTTCGCCATTTTCCTGGCCATCCGCGCCTAACGTGTAAAGATCAAAGACACCTCTTTCCCCAGGGCTCAGATATTGATAATCATTGCCCCAGGGATCTTTCGGCAGGCGTTTGATGTACCCTCTGGACGAGTAATCGCTACTACTGGACGTATTTACTGGTTTCTGAAGTAATGCTTCCAGACCTTGTTCTGTCGTCGGGTATCGTCCATTGTCCAGTCGGTACATATCCAATGCATTTTCCAGCGACACGATATCACTCACCGCTTTTTGTCGATCGGCTTTCTCTTTATTTCCCAGCAAGTTTGGCACGACCAGACTGGCCAAAATACCCAGAATAACAATGACTACCATCACCTCTAACAAGGTAAATCCAGCCCGGTGTTTATGATGGCGAGGAAATGAATACATTTGATAGCTCCGTAAATTATATTCCAATCATATTGTTAAGCTGCAGCATAGGCTCAAGGACTGCGACAACGATAAATAGCACTACACCGGCCATCAACATCACCAGGGCCGGTTCAAACAGCCCTAACGCTATCCCCACCAGGGAGTCAAATTCTCGTTCCTGGTTTATTGCAGCCTGATCAAGCATTTTTTCCAGTTGGCCGCTTTGTTCTCCTGATGCAATCATATATAGCATCATTGGTGGGAACAGACCTTGTTCCGCAAGCGCGGCACGTAGACTGCTGCCTTCACGTATGCGGCTTGCGGCTTTCAGCAATTGTTGTTCGACATAGCAATTAACCGACACAGCAGCTGCAGTTTGTACCCCTTCCAGCAGTGGGACATTACTGGCCGTGAGAATACTCAACGTACGAGAGAAACGAGCAGTGTAAAGCCCCTTTGCAACCCGCCCTGCCACCGGCAGGCGTAAAAGTGTCTTATCCCAGCACAGGCGAAAGTTGGCTTTTTTTAATAACCGCTGGATGAAAAAAGACAGAAGCAGAAATCCGGCCAGCCAGTAAAGGCCACCTGACAGTAACGCATTGCTCAGAGAGATAAGCATTCGGGTAGAAGCAGGTAAATCGTGCCCCAGATAATCAAACTGCTCAATAATTTTGGGGACCACTGCCGTCAGCAAAATAGAAACCACACTAATAGCGACAACCAGCAGTACTATCGGGTAGAGCATTGCCTGTTGTAAGCGGGATTTCAGGCGCTGGCGCTGTTCCGTGTAATCCGCCAGTCGATTGAGCACCACGTCGAGATGCCCGGATTTTTCTCCGGCAGCCACCATCGAACAAAACAGAGAATCAAAGACGCGGGGATGTTCGCGCAGGCTGTCCGACAGGGTATAACCTTCCTGAATCCGGCTGCGCAATGCCATTCCCAGGCTTTTCACGTGCAGTTTTTCACTTTGCTCACTGACCGCCTGTAAGCAGGTTTCCAGCGGCATTGCGGACTGAACTAATGTTGCAAGCTGGCGTGTGAAAAGGGCAAGTTCGGCAGATGCAACACGTCGGCGTGAATGCCACTGGTGCTGTAACATCCCACGTAAGTTCTTGCCAGTAAAATCATGCAATCGTACTTCAACACGTACAGGAATCAGACCTTTTCCTCGTAACAACTGGCGTGCGTGACGTGCAGAGTCCGCTTCAATCAGACCTTTCGCTTTGTGACCATTATGCTGTAGTGCCTGATAGTAGAATAGTGCCATTACTGCTCCTCCTGAGTAACGCGTAGAACTTCCCTGAGCGTCGTTTCACCAGAAAGGACTTTTTCGATACCATTTGTCCGGATCCCGGCGGAGTACTGCCGAATATAACGCTCCATCTCCCTTTCACCGGCCTTACGATGAATCAAATTACGTAGCGTTGCGTCAACAAGAATTAATTCATGAATAGCTGTTCGCCCTCTGTATCCTTTGTGATTACATGCAGAACACCCCACCGGGTGGTACAGGATGACATCACGTGCCTCGGTAAGCCCCATAAGACGTTTTTCTTCATCGTTAGCCTGAACAGCCTGACGGCAATCTGGACATAGGGTGCGAACCAGACGTTGCGCCATCATTCCTATCAAACTGGATGAAAGTAAAAATGGTTCAATCCCCATATCTTGCAGACGGGTTATGGCTCCAATGGCAGTGTTGGTATGTAGGGTGGAAAGGACCAGGTGCCCTGTTAGAGAAGCCTGAACAGCAATTTCCGCCGTTTCGGTGTCTCGAATTTCGCCAACCATCACGACATCAGGGTCCTGGCGTAAAATCGCCCGCAGGCCACGGGCGAAGGTCATCCCAACGCGGTTATTAACTTGCGTCTGGCCTATTCCTTCAATCATATACTCAACAGGATCTTCAACTGTAAGGATGTTGCGCGTGTGGTTGTTCAACTCCTGTAAACCTGCATAGAGCGTAGTGCTTTTGCCGGAACCTGTTGGCCCAGTGACCAGAAATATGCCATGGGGGCGGTGTAAAAGTTGCCGCAGTTGCGCGGTTAGAGTGTGGTTCAGTCCGAGATACTCAAGAGAGAGGCAGGCCTGGCTTTTATCCAGCAGACGAAGCACCGCCCGTTCTCCCCAGGCTGATGGCATTGTGGAGACACGTACATCAATCGCCCGACCGCCCAGTAGCAACGCGATTCGCCCATCCTGTGGAATACGTTTTTCGGCAATATCCAGGCGAGCCATCACTTTAATACGCGATACCAGCAATGAGGCCAATTTTCGTCCGGGACGCAACATTTCATGTAGCGTTCCATCAACACGAAAACGGATTACCAGACTCTTTTCAAACGTCTCAATATGTATATCGGAGGCTCCCACTTTAATTGCCTCTGCCAACATTGCGTTGATTAATTTGATGATGGGGGCATCGTCGTTACTTTCCAGAAGATCTTCGGTTTCAGGTAGTTCCTCTGCGAGGGTAAAGAAATTCCCGGCAGAACTGATATCTTCCATAAGTTGGCGAGCCTCAGAAGAGTCCCGCTGCCATAATGCATTAAGACGCTGTTCAAATTCTGCCTCACCAATTGTCCTTAGTGTGAATGGGACGCTCAATCGACGCTGTAGTTCCTGCAAGACGGAAACTGACAGTGGATAGACATGCAAGATCTCCAGCGATGATTCACACCAGGCTATCAGGTTAAACCGACGACTAAAACTATAGGGTAATCGGACGGTACCTGCGGCCGTTTCCTCTGGCACTGCCACTTTTAACCCGACCTCCCGGCATTTTGAAACGCGCGTACTTCTGCTGGTAATGACATATTCTGGGCAGGGAGTATCGGCTGAGTGGTTTCCGGCATCAGACTTATTCCTTCCTCATCCCGATAGATCTGTTCAGCGCGCATATAATTATATTTACGCTGTGAAACACCGTCTGCTGCCATACCGTCACGTAGAATTGTCGGGCGAATAAACACCATCAGATTGCGTTTTTCTTTTTTATCTGCGGTGGACTTAAACAGATGACCAATCAATGGGATATCGCCCAGAAGAGGAATTTTTGCCACGCTCTCCCCCGCTTGTTCGTCAATTAATCCACCAAGAACTATTAATTCACCATCATTGGCGAGAACGGTGGTTTTTAGTTTACGCTCACCAAACACAACATCCAGACTGGTCTGTCCTTCCACTTTCGAAACTTCCTGCTCAATGAGCATCTGGACTGCATTACCTTCGTTGATCTGTGGTGTCACCTTCAGCATGATCCCCACTTTTTTCCTTTCTACTGTATTGAAAGGATTGCTGTTATCTGACCCCACAGTGGACCCTGTTAATACAGGAACATCCTGTCCCACCATGAAGAAGGCTTCCTGGTTATCCAGGGTAGTAATGCTTGGCGTGGAGAGTACATTTGTGCTGGAATCATTTTTTATTGCCTGCATGAGTGCCATCCAGTCACCCTTTACCACGCCAACCGCAGTGCCGCTAAAACCAGAAAGCAATTGGGAAAGTGTGGAAAGATCTCCTTCAACATCAGGATTAATGGTTGTCGCACCATTTTCACTAATGACGGTTGATCCTTTCTGGGGCTTCGCTTGGGCAATTGCTGCCCCTAACGTACCAATAGGAATTTGTGTCCCATTGGCAAATTGCATTAATCCCGCATCCTTCGACGCCCACTGGACGCCAAAATTGATATTGCTTCCCTCAGCAACTTCAACAATTAACGCCTCAACATGTACCTGAGCACGACGAACATCAAGTTGTTCAATAACCTTCTGTAAAGACTGCATAATATCTTGCGGCGCAGTGACGATCAGTGCATTGCTGTGTTTACTGGCTGCAATAGAGACAATCTCGCGTTCACTGGTAGTTGTCCCTTCGGCTTCTTCTTTAGCGGCAGTCAACGTGCCGCTGACTTGTTTCAGGACATCAACTAAATCTTCCGCTTTGCTATATTTGAGATAGAACACCTGACTATTGCCGCTGCGCTCCATTTCTGAATCCAGTCGGCGTATCAGTCTGCGCATTTTGTCACGTGCGCCAACATCGCCACTAATCACTACGCTGTTAGTGCGTTCATCAGCGACAATCTGCGTTTTAGATGCTGCAGACTGGTGCTCTCCACTATTTCTGTACAGACTTTCAAGCACTCTGGCAATTTCAGACGCTGATGCATTTGTAAGGGGGATAACCTCTTCGGTTCGATTTCCCGCGTGATCTACTCTTTGAATCACCGCAGTCAAACGTTTCACAACCGATGCACGTCCGGTCAGCATAATGACATTAGATGGTTCGTAATTGACGATGTTGCCAGAACCTGCACTATCAAGCATTTGTTGCAAAACAGGGGCTAATTCACGAACAGAAACATTATGTACAGGTACTACTCTGGTAACCATTTCATCACCGCTGTAATCTCTACCGCCTTCATCAATGAGTGGCAGTGGTTCACCTTTTGCGACAACGGATTTGACGACTTTCAGCACATTGTTTTCCATAGGAACGACGGCATATCCTTGAGCTTCAAGCAGGTTAAGAAAGAGTTGGTAGTACTGGTGTTCATTCAGTGGAGTCATGGTTCGTATACTCACTCGCCCTTCAACACCAGGTCCCATCACGATGGTTTTATTAAGATTGGCTCCAACGGTTTCAACGAACGATTTGAGATCCGTATCTTTGAAATTAGCAGTGAAGGTTGTTTCATTTGCACAGACCACTGAACTGAACAATATCATTACCAGCATCAGCAGATGTATTCTTGAATTGCAAACAACTTTCTTTTTTTTACGCCAGGCAAGTGATGTAATATCACATAAGAACACGATGAATAAATCTCCGGGATTAAATAAAAATATTATTAGTGTAGGCTAATCGAAATATCTTCATACGCCCCATTTCTTAAAATCGTAATTTGCATGGATGTCATGGAATAGACTTGCTGTCTCAGTTTATTTAAGGCATCTGGTGTTTTTAAATCCTGCTGATTTAAAGCAACCGCTATATCTCCCTCTTTGAAACCGCTGGCATCAAAAAGAGCACGGTCAACGCCCGGCTTAACTGTATAACCAACAACGCCCGCTTTACGCACGGGAGTAAACTGAATAAAGTTAAAAACTTCCTGCGGATCTTTTGCCAACATTTCACGCACGGTCATTGGGAGCACATTAGTCTTACGGGGAAAAGTTGACTCTGTAACAGGCAGAGTTTGTACTTTATGGACGTCGTCGTTTTCAGTTTTACTTTGATCGGTGGAGTAACTCTCATCGACCAGACGTAGACACTCAATTTTTCCCTGATGGCTTATCATCACATGATCTGGATAGATACCTGTAATAACAGCTTTATTGTTTGTCAGCGACTCACCCAGTAAAAGAACCTGCTGTTTATCCCCATCTTCAATAACAGCACCAGGTCTGGCACCCAAAGCGATACCGCGTAACTTCACATTGAGAGAGTTTTTTGTTACAGAAGCAGATTGAGGTTGATGTACGAATGCTGTTGTCGGTTGATATTTACCAAACCAATTTTGCTGTTGGATAAGCTTTAAAGATTCGGTGTTAACCATTACCGAATCCATCCTTTTTTTTTCGGTAACCGAATTGGAAACCTTCGTGTATTCTGTAGGTAAAGTGATATAACGCCAAAGTGATAGCGACATCTTTAAATAAAGGCTAAAAAGAAGTATCCAAAGCATATAGCGAACAATATTCAGAAAAAAAATTCTGTTCATATGGGAATGTTATACATAGTCTGCGCTTTGATTATTTTATTAATATATTCAATAAAGTTGCGTATAATATTACAATATTTCATTCGTGCAGGCTCAAACTCTTTGATATGATAATTATCATATTCTGCAGGTTGTACGATTCAACTTACTCTGATAGGAAGAACCTGAGGATATATCATTGATCATAATCTCATAAAGAATACCCCTGGAAAACATATTTACCACTGAAGGATCAGCACACATTTGTTGTTGAAAATTCCACAAAAACTTTTCAGGCGTTAAAATAGGTTGTGTCCCTGCTTCGCTGATAACGGTCATTGTTACTGTCGACCCACTACTACGGGCAAACGCTAATGTATAACCAGCGGATTGAACTGGCAGACTCTGACTAATATTCCGCGCCAATTCTTTAGCCAATGAACTGGCATTTTGATTATGACCTGAACATCCTGTTAACAAAATGCAAACGACACTAAAAAGTAAGTATGTTAATCTTTTATGTAATACTTCTTTTACTGACATGTTTTCAGACTCACTGATTCATTATGAAACGAGACTGCCGTCAAGAGATGAACGTTGTCACTGACACATTCTCTGGACATAGAGAGTCGCTAAACCGCCTAAACTGAGACAGGGTCCAAAGGGCAACAGGCCTGATTGGTTTCTCATAATGACGGCATACACTAAGCCACTGAGTGAAGCAATCAGTGCCACATAGGGCAATGATGATGCCCCTACCCAACCACCTAACCCGGCAAACAATAATACATCCCCCATACCCAGCGACTCTTTCCGTAGAACGATTCCGGCCCCCCATCTTAGGGAATAAAAGGAGGCGAATCCCGCAAGCACGCCAGTAACTGCTTCATGTAATGACAACGGACTTTGCTGTGTCCATGCGACAATCAGGCCTGTCCACAATATGCCCTGAGTAAATACGTCGGGTAACCATTGATGCTCAATGTCGATGAAACTCGCAGCGATCAGCAAAGCAGATAAAATCATTACCGCTACACTCCAGATATTGGCTGGCCAGACAAACCACGCAAGTAAAAAGGAGAAAGCGGTTAATAATTCGGTCAACGGATAGCGCAAACCAATTTTCTCATGGCAGTTACGGCAATATCCCTTTAGTATCAACCATGAGAATAAAGGAATAATATCGTAAACCCGCAGAGTCTGACGACAATATGAGCAGTGTGAGCGAGGTCGGACAAGGCTAATTTTGGGTTGTGAGCTATCAATATCTCCCTGAAATTCTGCCAGTTGCTGTTTGCACATGATTGGATAACGCCAAATTACGACATTCAGAAAACTACCTGTGATAAGTCCAATAAAGAATAAAATAAAGTAAAGTGCCAAAAAAAGTCCTTATGTTAAATTATAAGCCATTAAAGACTGGGGTCTATATTTATAGACCCCACAACCATAATTATAAATTGTGATGACAAGAGAAAACATTGAATGATGAAGTTATTCAACGACAGCTAACTTGTTGCCATGCCGCATTCAATGTAGTCCCCCATGTGGCAAAACAAGTATCTTTCCTTATATTGTTTACTTTGAATATTCTTCGCTGCGGCTCCCAGACTAATCCTGTATTATTTTTAACTTCCAGAGATTCGATTGTAGAGCCTGCAGGCACAAAGTACTCCCAGGAATTACCTGCAAGTAGTTTATCGGAATTGATCGTCTCCTGTTTACCATCCTGTGTATTGTAAATTAAAGAAACAAAAGCCTCATATCCGCCGGATGTCTTTACACGTACATAAATGGGGGATGGCGCAGGTGCCTGCGGCGGTGTAATACTTTGAGAATCCTCAAGATTAACAGTGCTTATTAGTTCAGGTTCATTTGTATTATCTACTCCCTTATATATTTTTGCAGTTTGTTTAACTGTGTCGATTTCCGCTTTGAGGTAGGTACCTAATGCGCTTGAACCAGAAAGGATAAAACCGTTGCGAGTCTCGCCAACTGAATTGTGATAATGACCAGAAAATCGTAGTTTTACCTTATATTTATAAAGGAGGTTTTGTAGATTGCCGGCATCTGCATCATCACGATGCTGGTTAAAGATCACAATCTGTTTTTTCTTGTAAGCTGAATATAATTGACTTTCAAGCCATGAGTACCCCGGATCCTGATATCTCTCAATTATATAACGCATTGCCCCATTACCCCAACCACCAGATGAGTATTGGTTTAAAGATAATGGATTTTTTCGCGATTCAAAATCATTGAGCTGAATAACAAGAATATCCCCAAAATCAATAGAATATGACAAAGAACCTTTAATTGACTCAACAATATCAGGAAATAAATACCCGTAATAGTAGTGTGCGTCAAAGCTCGCTATATTTTCTTTACCATTAATATGGTGAAATAGTTTTGTTATACTCCGTATAAAACAATTGTTTTCATGACAATCATTATAATTATTATACATGTCGTGGTTGCCTAATCCAAAATAATAAGGAATTTCCAACGTTTTGATAATGTTCTCAAAGTCGTTCCATTCACTTTCATGACCATATTCAGTAAGATCACCATTAATCAACACCGCGTCGACATCAGAATGATGTCTATTAAATATCTCATATTGTTTTTTGATATTACCTTTAGAGGTCTCAGCAGAAATATTATTGCAATTGCCCTGACATACTAATTGTGGATCAGATGTTATTAAAAATGAACGTAAAGGGGATATTTTTAAACTAGACACCTTGTCATTTAAATTTGATAATGACCCAATGTTGCCATGAAAACTTATTTTATCCCCCTCAAAGTTAAAATGTTCGAAAAGAGTCCCTGTGGAATTGACTACGCTTATAGAAGATAAAGTGTCATTTTCTTTGACATTGGGTATGTCATTATCTGAACACTCGCTAATATTTCTGTAATTTACATCTTTATAGAGACAAACCTTCGGAATATAAAACGTTTGATTAGATGAAGACTCACAAACTTCAGACGTTACAGTTTTATCTTGTGCCACCGTCAGGCATTCATCTGGCTTATCATAAGGTCTGATGGTATTTTGACTTATCGTAAACTTTTGGTTATCCTCACCATTACATTCCAAGAGAATAGCTTTGCTATCGTTATTATCTCTATTAATACTGAGACAATAATTTGTCTGAGTGGCAACTTTTATACTTCCATTTGAGTATATGAAGTTCTGATTATCTCCATTATGAGGGGTAGAAAAAATGATAGCAGAACCATTAGAAAACTGGCTATCAAATACACTCATCACCAAACCTTCATGTTTAAATGGGTGCGCCATCAAAATTTTTGGAAAAATCGCAAGAAACACGATAAAAGAATGTCTAATCATCATCTTTGCACTTTAATAACTATTTTAATGAGATAAGGGATTACTAACGTTTAAAGATTTATATCTACAATATCACCATTTGACATTATCTGCTTTATTGTATTAGCGGTTAACAATTAACCTTGCATTTTTTGTTCTTGGCCTGATCGCTTTGATATAGCAAATAAGCATACTACCGTCCATACCGTGATCTGCATACGGCCATAACAGATATGAAACAAAGTAAATTATAATTTACACGAGAGTATCAAAGTCGAATTGAGAATTGTATTTGTCTGTTATTTATTTATCGCATAGTATTAATATGTGATGATTTACTAAAATTGGCTATCTGAACAGAGGTGATGGTCTCACCTCAGAACAACACTGGTGCACTAATGAAAAGAAAAAATTTAGCCCTGAATTCAAACGTGATTCTGCTCAACTAATTGTTGACCAGAACTACATAGTGGCATTTTCCAAAACTTTATCTTGAACGGGCAGCTGATTGCCAGCGATGCACAAGCTCGGTCCGCTTGACTGAGGCCTGCCAGGAGACAAACACAGGCTACGATTTGACCTCATAGCTTTAATGTACATGCTCCCTCCCCATTCCCCGACAGGCACTATCAATCGTTTTGCCTCGGGCATTTCTGTTTTTGATATACTCAAAGCCATTGTCGCCAGGAAAATGTGCAAAGTGACTAAAGATAAATGGAGAATGTTATGATCAGGCAGAAGATTTTACAGCAGCTCCTGGAGTGGATTGAGTGCAATCTCGATCACCCTATCTCAATCGAAGATATCGCACAGAAATCTGGCTACAGCAGACGCAATATTCAACTCCTGTTCAGAAACTTCATGCACATGCCCCTGGGCGCATACATCCGCAAACGAAGACTTTGTCGGGCAGCCATTCTTGTCAGACTTACTGCCAAATCAATGCTTGATATTGCGCTCTCTTTGCATTTTGATTCACAGCAGTCATTCAGTCGTGAATTTAAAAAATTGTTTGGATGTTCTCCCAGAGAATATCGGCACCGTGATTTTTGGGATCTAACAAATATTTTACCCCCGTTATTAACGCGTCAACATCAAAAGACCGATTGCTCATTAGTCCATCTTCCTGAAACACGTATTTTTGGCAATGCATTTAAATATGATATTGAACTGTCTAATACGCCACCAGATGAAGAAGTAAAACTGCGTCGTAATCATTTATCCCGGTGTCTTCAAAATTTGAAGATGGATATCTATTATGTCTCAGCATATACACCATCAACAAAATCGGTAGATTTACTCACAGTTGAAACTTTCGCCGGTACAGTCTGTAACCATACGGATACAGATATGACAAAGGAATGGATAACGGCTGGAGGGCTTTATGCATCTTTCCGCTATGAAGGAGATTGGGAGCACTACGCTAACTGGGTGCGGAATCTCTATCTGATAGAACTGCCTGCCAGGGGGTTAGTCAGAGTCAACGGCAGTGATATTGAGCGATTTTACTACGATAAAACTTTCGTAGAAAAGGATAGCAATTATGTTGTTTGCGAAATTTTCATCCCCGTTCGCCCAGCTTAGTTTGTCTCTGTGTCACATTCTCACATTAAGGATTACCCTACCCTGCTACCGTCTAATCAGTATCAGGGTAGGTATTTAGTGGAATAATGGCGTTGAGAATGTCAACGCCATTATTCTTTATTACAGCGAGTTTTTCATTGCGGGGACAATTATTTTACGACCTCCTCACCCTCTTCAGTAGCAGCTTTCACAGCGTTAATTGTCACAGTCACAGGCTGTATTTCGTACCCGCCATACGTCAGAGTGTTGAATGTAAATGTATATTCCCCTGGCTTAGTGGTACTGAATTTACGCGTGATTTTCCCGTTCACGAAATGGTCAGCTTTCGACGGCAAGAACTGGTAATCATTCTCCGTCACGCCTTCCGGAGCCTTAATGTCGACCCACATATTTCCCCCAACAGGGTTGCCAGCCGACATCAGAGTAACATCCAGCGTTGCGGTCGCCACTCCGTCTGCTACCAGTTCTTTTACATCAGATGATGCAGCAAGTACTGCATTTTTATCATCCGCAACGAATCTGGATTCGGCAGTTTTCGTCGATACCTGACCGTCGGTCCGATTCACTTTCGCTGTTAGCGTATATATCGCCGCTTTAGTGGTAGAAGCGGTGAATATAGCCTGCCCTTGCTCATTAGTTGTTGCAGTCCCGTTCGGCTCCAGATCTAATGTTGTCGGGCTGGCGGTCAGCGTCACTTCACTACCTTGCACAAGGTTGTTATTGGCATCAGTAACCGTAACTTTATAAGTCTGTTTGGCTTTACCATCTGCCAGTGCACGGTTGCCAATCACCTCAATACTCGAGATGGTTGCCGTAGCCTTGTCAGCCACAAACGTGATGCTCTGCGCATCCGACATCTGGTCATTTCCTGCCGTTGCGGTGATTGCATACGTTCCCGCAGTCACAGAAACGACTCGCAGCTCGGCTTTACCTTCATCGCTGGTCTTCACCCAGGTACTCTCGTCATTAAGCGGTGTGACGCCCCGAGGCAGATTAAAGGCGACCATAGTTCCGGGAACAGGGTTGCCGTTTTTATCCTCAACAGTTGCCGTCAGCGTAAAGGCATCTTTGCCGTTTGCTGCTTTTTGATCGACGGTATCAACCTGAAGGCTTGCCTGACCGGTTTTGGCATCCGCTTTGAACTTCACCGTGGCAGTCTTCTGATTTTTATTCACCGAGACTGTGATTGTGTGTTCCCCGGCAACTGTGGACATCAGCTCAATATCGGCTTTACCTGCCGCATTCGTTGTTACCGTATTCCCTGTCTTGCTGCTCACTCCCTCAGGCAGAGTCAGTGTTACCGTTTGATCCTGCAACGGGTTACCATAGGAATCTGTTACGGTCAGGGTAACCTTGTTGGCGGACTGTCCATCAGCCAGTTGGTTATCAACATTCACTGAAATATCGTGAATGTTAGCCTCAGAAGCGTTACCCACAACGTTCAGCAGTAGTGGTTTCGAAGCAGCATCTTTGCCATTCACTCGAGGCCAGATAACCAGTTGACCGGCTGCAGAGCCTGTGGTTAACGTCGTAACATAGGTGCCATTGCTTTGTTCCGTCCAGGTTCCTGCCGAAGGTTGTTCCGTCCCTGTGCTGGCTACGCCACTAAATTCTGGAGCATCAGGTTTCAGACCACTTACAGGGTTACCGTTCGCATCCTTCGCCGTGAAGGTCAATTGTGTCGTCGTTTTGATCATCGGGGCTTCATTATCTGCAACAAGCGTGGAGTTCACTAACGACATCTCCCCGGCGGCGATGGTGACAGAAACCGCCTGCTTCAGAGCATCAGCGCCATCAACGCGCGGCATGATGGTCAGCTCACCAACTCCCGTTGCGCCAGCAGTCAGCATCGCCGTATAGGTTCCATTGCCCTTCTCCGTCCACTGACTGACGGATGGGCGCTGCTGGTTGACGTTGTATGCATCACCACCAAATTGCGGTGTTTCCGGTGTAATACCGGTGATTGCGTTGCCGAATTTATCCTTCACAGTCAGCGTCAGCGTGATGCTTTCGCCTGCGGTAATCGACGTTTTTGATACGGTCATTTCCGAGTGGTCAACCGCAATAGTCCCCGCTTTAACGTTAACCGGAGTTGCCTGTGCTGTAGCGTTTTTGCCATCGATCTGCGGCATAATGTTCAGCGCGCCTGCCCGCGTTCCCGAACGCAGAACAGCCGTGTATTCGCCGTTGCCTTTATGGCTCCAGCCTGTAACTGAACTACCAGACGCAGCGTCACCGGAAAGCGATGCGCCAAGTTTAGCGGTGTCGATATCGGTAAGCGCGTTTCCAAACTGGTCTCTGGCGGAGAAAGTCAGTTCCGTCGTGCTTTCAATAGCAAGATTGGCATCTTTTACTGTCAGCGTTGAAGTAGAAACTGCCTGATCCCCCGCGACAACTGTCAACTGCGCGGCGTCGGTGGCTGCTGGCTGGCCATTGAATAGCGGCATGATGTGAAGATCACCCGTCTTTCCGCCGGTGGTCAGCGTAGCAACATAGGAACCGTCACCTTTCTCAGTCCAACTGGAAACGCTCGCCCCTTCAGACGCAGCTCCCGTCAGACTTGTCGACAGGGAAAGACCGCTGATTGCGTTACCATGCGCATCTTTTGCCACAAGCGTCACAGTCGTGCTTTCCCCTGCTTTTACGCGATCCGCTGCAACGGATACTTTCGACTGGCCTGAAGATAAAGCATCAGCTACCACAGTCACTTTCGCCGCATTAGCTGCAGCATCCTGACCGTTGATCTTCGGCATAACAATTAATTCACCCGCCGTAGTACCCAGAGAAATCTGCGCAGTCCACGTCCCGTCGCCATTATCCGTCCAGCCTGAAACGGAAGAACCCGCAGCGGCAGTCCCCGTTAATGACGGTGTATCTGGAGTGAGACCGGTCACCGGGTTGTCATAGGCATCTTTTGCTGCCCAGATAGCTGTAAGCGTGCCACCAACTACCGGTTTATCCGGGTTCAGGGTGATGGTTGAATGCGCTGTATCAAGCGGTCCGGCGACAAACTTCAGCGTTTGTTGTAACGTTCCCAACTGATACTGCTCGCTAAAAGCACGCACAACAATGTTTCCGGCGCGGGTTGAAGAAACCGTGGCGCTGTAAACCCCTGGGTTTATCTCCGAAATGCTGCCAATGGTAACGCCATTGCTGTCCTGTGGAACAAATCGCAGGCGGCTGGCTTCTCCCGTCACAGGGTTGCCATCGGTATCCACGGCAGTAAGCGTCAACGTGTAGGATTGCTGACCATTGGCAACCACGTCACCTGACGGCTCATTCACGCTCAGAGTCGATTTTGTCACATCCATCATAGTGGCACGCAGTTCAGCAGTGACGGTTTTGCTCATGCCATCAACGCTCACCGTAATGGTTGCTTCACCTGATTGCGTACCGGTGGTGAAGACCGACTGGTACACCCCGGCTTCTGTTTCGGTGATCTCCCCCAGAGTTGGTTGCGCTTGTGATTTAGCAGACTTAATGCCCCGCGTTACGATGTTTCCGGCAGGTTTAAACGTCAGTTCCGTTTTGATCTGATCTTTCATACCCGTGATTGGCTGCCCTTCGGCGTCTCGCAGAGACAGAACCAGCGGCTTTTGCGCACTCCCGTTAGCAAGCATTTGGATACGGCTCTGACCGTCAAGCGTTAACGTAGTACGATCGGCGCTCATACCTGCTCCGGTGATAACCACCTCAGTCTGTACGCGTTTTGAGGCATTGCCTTTGTTATCGTATGCGACCGCAGAAATTGCGTAATAATTGTCTTTGCCTGCCTGATAAGCCGGGAGCGTCACTTGCCACTGGTTACCCTGACCGGTAATTTTACCGCCTGCAGCCAGCAAGGACGGCGCTTCCCATTGCACATTTTTCAGACCGTGAGTTGCTTTGCTGACTACAAGACCAAGCGAAACCGTCTGTCCGCCCTTACCTTCAATACGATCAGGCAGAGCAATACGGATCACCTCAGCTTTGCGATACTCAAGAACAATATTGTTATTACGTTCAACCAGATCATAACGGCTGCCTGCGAGTACCCGACGCTCGCGAATGCTATCCGTATCGAGTTGTTTCTCCAGAGGCTCGCCAAACCGGTAGTTAACTTCCAGGCCAAAGCGAGTGTCATTCTGACCGCTCTTGCCCTGCTTGTGCTCTGCACTCAGTGTCAGAAGAGGCACTGGCGTATAGTTCACCTCAGCAGAAATGGCATGTGGGTCTTTCTGGCGCTTATCTTTACCAAACAGCCCTACCTCATCGCCATAATATTGTTCATACATCAGGCTTGCGCCAAGCTGCGGCCATGCCGGTAAATATCCCTCTGCGCGGATATCCCAACCATTAGCCGGACGCTCTTGATAATCCTCAATATCCGGCGATTTTTTCCAGCCAGAAGTCCGAATATAACCATTGGCACTCAGTTTCAGATAATCGCGCCAGTATTCCGCACCAACGCCAATACGGGTATGACTACGGGATAAATCATGATCGATAAATGTGTTCAGCCCCGCCATCCAGTCATTGCCTGAAAAATGACGCCAGCCGAAACCAATATTTGACTGAGTACGATCGTCGGTACGATGTATTGCCCCCTGAGTGAACAGCATATCTGAAGGCGTATCATAAATCGGATAAAGCATTTCCAGCGAAGAGTCCTTCAGCGAGAAATCTTTATCGACATTCAATTTGACACGCGCCGTACCATATTTTCCAAGCCACTCCTGGATTTCCTGGGTAGCCTTAGCTGTGGCCATTCCGGTAACAAAATTGCGTGTCGCATCGCTATCCGGCTGACTGCTTAAAAATTTACCGGCATTCGCGGCAAACGACGCGATATTTTTTTCTGCATTATTGTCAGTCGCAACCGCAGTATTTTCCGTACTTAGACGAGGCAGAGCCGCTCGCGCCGTCATTGTCGGCGTAAAGGTGACAGCCAGTGGAAAAAGAACCTGAATAGAGATGTTTGCCCACGCCACGCAGTGAGCCAGGGCTGAATAACGAAAGCGTGGTTGTTTATTAGCTTTTTTAAAACGTGACATTGAGATAATTTCCTGATGAACGAATTAACGAACATAAGCAAACGCAAATAAAATGTTTGCTTGTCAGAAAAACCGGGTATTTCCCGGTTTCCTTTTCCGCAGAAAAGGAAATACCTTTATGAAAGAAAGCGCATCGCCACCCTGAATATTCAGTGGTTGCAATAACTCGTCTGGTGACAGGGCCGGGATTATATTTTTGTTTGTAAATATGAATTTAGCTTTTTGTGCAAGAGCTAATATAAAGGGGCAAGTTCTATTGGATGCTGACTAAATTATGGTTACCTGGTTATTTAGAATTGGATTGTTTAGGTATCGTTACTGGCCTTTTATAGCGGAAAGGCATTTCAGTCAAAATAAGTCAATAAGCCTTCGGTGGTATGCCAATCCTCATTTATAGTCATGTGTTCTTCGATTAGGAAATATCTTAATCACTCGCGATAGACATTACTTAATTTTTCTCATAGTCATTATCTGCATACATCTATACTGGACGATTGCTGAAGGAATAAAAACCTCACCCGCCAGCATGGTTGGCAGAGATTTCAGTAATAACCTTTGTTATTTGACAATCTTATCCATCGCTTTCATAAATTAATGACGAGCGAATAATGATATTTTACGAGCTGATTTTTATGTGATAATCATGCCGCGTAGTAAAATCACAGAAAAATAACAACATATCACTCAAAACCCCTTATCGGAAACTGTTGTATCTCATTGTAATTAATTATGAAAAATACACTGCGCTTATTCCGAAAATCAAAAATCGGTTAGGATTTTGTTATTTAAAACCCAAGCCATTACGCTTGCTTACTTTATCGATAAATCCTACTTTTTTTAATGCGATCCAATCATTTTAAGGAGTTTGAAATGGATAAGAAGCAAGTAACGGATTTAAGGTCAGAACTACTCGATTCACGTTTTGGTGCGAAATCTATTTCCACTATCGCGGAATCTAAACGTTTTCCGCTGCACGAAATGCGCGATGACATCGCATTCCAGATTATCAATGATGAATTATACCTGGATGGCAATGCCCGACAAAACCTTGCCACATTTTGCCAGACCTGGGACGACGAAAATGTTCATAAGCTGATGGATCTGTCGATCAACAAAAACTGGATCGATAAAGAAGAATATCCGCAGTCCGCAGCTATCGACCTGCGTTGTGTAAACATGGTTGCCGACCTGTGGCACGCGCCTGCGCCGAAAAACGGTCAGGCCGTTGGCACCAACACCATTGGTTCTTCCGAGGCCTGTATGCTCGGTGGGATGGCAATGAAATGGCGTTGGCGCAAACGAATGGAAGCCGCAGGTAAACCGACCGATAAACCCAACCTGGTGTGCGGGCCGGTGCAAATCTGCTGGCATAAATTTGCCCGCTACTGGGATGTGGAACTGCGCGAGATCCCTATGCGCCCCGGTCAGTTGTTCATGGATCCGAAACGCATGATTGAAGCCTGCGACGAAAACACCATCGGCGTGGTGCCGACTTTTGGTGTGACCTACACCGGTAACTATGAGTTCCCGCAACCGCTGCACGATGCGCTGGATAAATTCCAGGCCGACACTGGTATCGACATCGACATGCACATCGACGCCGCCAGCGGTGGCTTCCTGGCACCGTTCGTGGCTCCGGATATTGTCTGGGACTTCCGCCTGCCGCGCGTGAAATCGATCAGTGCTTCAGGCCATAAATTCGGTCTGGCTCCGCTCGGCTGCGGCTGGGTTATCTGGCGTGATGAAGAAGCACTGCCGAAAGAACTGGTGTTCAACGTTGACTATCTTGGCGGGCAAATCGGGACTTTCGCCATCAACTTCTCTCGCCCTGCCGGTCAGGTGATTGCGCAATACTATGAATTTCTGCGCCTCGGTCGTGAGGGTTACACCAAAGTACAAAACGCCTCTTATCAGGTCGCCACTTACCTGGCGGATGAAATCGCTAAACTGGGGCCGTATGAGTTCATCTGTACAGGTCGCCCGGACGAAGGTATTCCGGCGGTTTGCTTCAAACTGAAAGACGGGGAAAATCCGGGATACACCCTGTATGACCTCTCTGAACGTCTGCGTCTGCGCGGCTGGCAGGTTCCGGCCTTTACCCTCGGCGGTGAAGCCACCGACATTGTGGTGATGCGTATTATGTGCCGTCGTGGTTTCGAAATGGACTTCGCTGAACTGTTGCTGGAAGACTACAAAGCTTCCCTGAAATATCTCAGCGATCACCCGAAACTGCAGGGTATTGCCCAGCAGAACAGCTTTAAACATACCTGATAACGTTTAAGTGGTAACGGTGTCCCGGAACGCTCTCGTTTCGGGACAAATTCCAAAGTCTGTTCACTGGCATTAGCAATGGAAAATATTGCTCTGAATACGCTTCAGAACAAGACAGGCGCGGTTCCGACAGGAATACCGTTTTAGGGGGAAAATATGGCTACATCAGTACAGACAGGTAAAGCTAAGCAGCTAACATTACTTGGGTTCTTCGCTATTACGGCATCGATGGTAATGGCTGTTTATGAATACCCTACCTTTGCAACATCCGGTTTTTCATTAGTTTTCTTCCTGCTATTAGGCGGGATTTTATGGTTTATCCCCGTTGGACTCTGTGCTGCGGAAATGGCTACCGTGGACGGTTGGGAGGAAGGCGGCGTTTTCGCCTGGGTATCGAATACCCTGGGGTTAAAATGGGGATTTGCAGCGATCTCATTTGGTTATTTGCAAATCGCTATCGGCTTTATTCCGATGCTCTATTTCGTGTTAGGGGCACTCTCCTACATTCTTAAATGGCCAGCACTGAATGAAGACCCGGTAACAAAAACCATTGCGGCACTCATCATTCTTTGGGTTCTGGCATTAACTCAGTTTGGCGGTACTAAATATACAGCGCGAATTGCTAAAGTCGGCTTCTTTGCCGGTATCCTGTTACCCGCATTTATTTTGATTGCATTAGCGGCGATTTATCTGCACTCCGGTGCGCCAGTTGCTATCGAAATGGATGCAAAAACCTTCTTCCCGGATTTCTCTAAAGTTGGCACCCTGGTTGTGTTTGTTGCCTTCATATTGAGTTATATGGGTGTAGAAGCCTCCGCAACCCACGTCAATGAAATGAGCAATCCGGGGCGAGATTATCCGCTGGCAATGTTATTGCTGATGGTGGCGGCAATCTGTTTAAGCTCGGTTGGTGGTTTGTCCATTGCGATGGTCATTCCGGGTAATGAAATCAATCTGTCCGCTGGGGTAATGCAAACCTTTACCGTTCTGATGTCCCATGTGGCACCGGAAATTGAGTGGACGGTTCGCGTGATCTCCGCACTGCTGCTGCTGGGTGTTCTGGCAGAAATCGCCTCCTGGATTGTCGGTCCTTCTCGCGGGATGTATGTCACAGCGCAGAAAAACCTGCTACCTCCAGCGTTCGCCAAAATGAACAAAAATGGCGTGCCGGTCACTCTGGTTATTTCTCAGCTAGTGATTACCTCTATCGCCTTGATTATCCTCACCAATACCGGTGGTGGTAACAACATGTCCTTCCTGATCGCACTGGCGCTGACGGTGGTGATTTATCTGTGTGCTTATTTCATGCTGTTTATTGGCTACATTGTGTTAGTCCTTAAACATCCTGACTTAAAACGCACATTTAATATCCCTGGTGGTAAAGGCGTGAAACTGGTTGTGGCTATTGTCGGCCTGCTGACCTCAATCATGGCGTTTATTGTTTCCTTCCTACCGCCGGATAATATCCAGGGTGACTCTACCGATATGTATGTCGAATTACTGGTCGTTAGCTTCCTGGTGGTACTTGCCCTGCCCTTTATTCTCTATGCCATCCACGATCGTAAAGGCAAAGCGAATACCGGTGTGACACTGGAGCCAATTAACAGCCAGAACGCACCGAAAGGTCACTTCTTCCTGCATCCACGTGCTCGTTCACCGCACTATATTGTGATGAACGATAAGAAACATTAACAATCTCTGAAGGGGATAAGACAAGGGAGCGATAGTTAATCGCTCCCTTTTTCGTACCTGTTATCGTATTGACTTGCCCCAGATAAGTACGAGAATGAGCAACACATCTGTTTACCGGAAACCAGCATATATGGATATCTGCTCCCGAAACGTGAAATTAACGATCAAAAAGCCAGCCACACTCGTTGCTCTGGCTCTTTTACTGTGTAGTTGTAAGACCACACCGCCAACGCCAATAACTACACCACCAGCAGGTTCAAAACCACCAGCGACAACACATCAACCAGCGCAGCCGATGCGAGGTATCTGGCTGGCTACTGTCTCTCGCCTCGACTGGCCCCCCGTTTCCTCGGTTAATATCAGTAACCCCACCAGCCGAGCCCGCGCACAACAACAGGCGATGATTGACAAGTTAGATCATCTACAACGTCTCGGCATAAATACGGTCTTTTTCCAGGTAAAGCCCGATGGTACAGCCCTTTGGCCATCGAAAATTTTACCGTGGTCCGATCTTCTGACCGGCAAGATTGGTGAAGATCCAGGTTACGATCCGCTGCAATTTATGCTCGACGAAGCCCACAAGCGTGGGATGAAAGTGCACGCATGGTTTAATCCCTACCGCGTGTCGGTTAATACAAAACCCGGAACTATCAGGGAATTGAATAGCACCCTGTCACAGCAACCAGCCAGTGTCTACGTGCAGCATCGCGACTGGATCAGAACGTCGGGCGACCGTTTTGTTCTCGACCCTGGTATCCCTGAGGTTCAGGATTGGATCACATCAATAGTTGCGGAAGTGGTTTCCCGTTATCCGATAGATGGCGTGCAGTTCGACGATTATTTCTATACTGAATCACCGGGTTCGCTGCTGAACGATAACGAGACGTACCGCAAATATGGGAGAGCTTTTGCATCAAAAGCAGACTGGCGGCGCAACAATACTCAGCAATTAATTGCAAAGGTATCGCACACCATCAAAAGCATTAAGCCTGAGGTTGAATTTGGCGTTAGCCCGGCGGGCGTCTGGCGCAACCGATCACACGATCCGCTCGGTTCCGATACACGAGGCGCAGCAGCCTATGACGAATCCTATGCAGATACCCGCCGTTGGGTAGAACATGGTTTACTGGATTATATTGCCCCACAAATTTACTGGCCTTTCTCACGTAGCGCAGCACGCTATGACGTACTGGCAAAATGGTGGGCAGATGTCGTCAAACCGACCAAAACCCGGCTATATATCGGCGTTGCCTTCTATAAAGTGGGTGAACCCTCAAAGATAGAACCTGACTGGATGGTTAACGGCGGCGTGCCAGAACTAAAAAAGCAGCTTGATCTTAACGATGCTGTACCCGAAATTAGCGGCACGATTCTGTTCCGCGAAGATTACCTTAATAAACCACAGACCCAACAAGCCGTTAGTTATCTGCAAAGTCGTTGGGGAAGTTAAACGCCCTCTTTTACTGTGTCATGCCGGTGATGCAAGCACCGGCTTGTCACCCTGCAAAAATGCCGTAACCTCTTAAATAAAATTATCTCCATATAAGCCGATTGCTATAATCCTCTGATTAATTAGTATCAACATGAAAAACAATACGATATTCGTCACCACCGAAAAATAATCACGATGGGCTATACTCTTCAGAAGAACAGTAGCGTAGATTAAAACTGTCTAATCCGTTTATTTCTTTTCATTATATCCTCATATTTCAGGAGAATATGGTGCGATAAGTCTGTCCAGTATGTTGCGTTTCGTTTTTCGATCCCATCTGCCTTTCCAGTCGTATAAGGGGCTGAATTATGGAGATGTACTTTAAAAGAATGAAAGATGAGTGGACTGGATTAGTTACCCAGGCTTCCCCTCTCATTCGCGCTAAAGCCGCAGAAATTGCTGTTGCACATGCCCATTACCTGAGCAATGAGTTTTATCGTATTGTACGTACTGACCCACATGCCGAAGAGTTTTTGAGTAACGAACAGGTTGAAAGGCAGCTTAAAAGTGCTCTGGAAACAGAGATTATCGATGTGCTCTCTGCGCAAGCGGACGATGTTGATAGGCTTATACAAATCCAACATACCGTGGCCGAAGTACATGCCCGTATTGGCATTCCCGTAGAAATCGTTGAGATGGGTTTTCGTGTATTGAAGAAAATCCTCTATCCAGCGATATTTTCCTCTGATTATTCGCCAGCGGATAAACTTCAGGTTTATCATTTTTCGATTAACAGTATTGATATAGCCATGGAAGTTATGACCCGGGCGTTTACCTTTAGCGACAGTAGTGCGGCTAAAGAAGACGAGAATTATCGTATCTTCTCACTACTTGAAAATGCCGAAGAAGAAAAAGAACGGCAAATAGCCTCATTACTTTCATGGGAATTAGATGTTATTTATAAAGTCCTGTTGGATTCTGATTTAGGCAGCAGCTTACCGTTAAGCCAGGCTGATTTTGGCTTATGGTTTAACCATAAAGGTCGGCATTATTTTAGCGGTATTGCCGAAGTCGGTCATATCTCCCGCCTTATTCAGGATTTCGACGGGGTTTTTAATCAGACAATACTCCATGCCAAGAATCTGAGTAACAAAAGTCTGCGAGTGAAGTTTTTATTGCAGATACGAAATACCGTATCGCAAATTACAACCTTATTGCGAGAACTGTTTGAAGAAGTTTCTCGCCATGAAGTGGGAATGGATGTGTTGACTAAGCTACTTAACCGCCGTTTCCTGCCGACTATCTTCAAACGTGAAATTGCCCATGCCAATCGGGCTGGCACGCCGTTATCTGTTCTCATCATCGATGTTGATAAATTCAAAGAGATCAATGATACATGGGGACATAACACCGGCGACGAAATTCTGCGTAAAGTCTCGCAGGCGTTTTACGACAACGTCCGTAGTAGTGATTATGTTTTCCGCTACGGTGGTGATGAATTTATCATTGTACTGACGGAAGCCTCAGAAACTGACACTTTACGTACCGCAGAACGTATTCGCAGTCGGGTAGAAAAAACCAAACTGAAAGCTGCAAACGGCGAAGATATTTACCTCTCTCTGTCCATTGGTGCCGCCATGTTTAATGGACATCCGGATTATGAACGTTTAATTCAAATAGCCGACGAAGCTCTGTATATCGCCAAAAGACGAGGTAGAAACCGTGTTGAACTCTGGAAAGCCAGTCTTTAGATTCGCCCGGATGCAGAGGTAATCATGAAGCTAACCGATGCAGAAAATGCCGCTGACGGCATTTTTTTCCCCGCGCTTGAGCAAAATATGATGGGCGCGGTGTTAATCAACGAAAATGATGAAGTCATGTTTTTCAACCCCGCTGCAGAGAAGCTTTGGGGATATAAACGCGAAGAGGTCATTGGCAATAACATCGATATGCTGATTCCCCATAATTTGCGCCTAGCACACCCTGAATACATCCGGCATAACCGCGAAGGAGGTAAAGCGCGTGTCGAAGGAATGAGCCGGGAATTGCAGCTGGAGAAAAAAGATGGCAGTAAAATATGGACACGATTTGCCCTGTCAAAAGTGACTGCCGAGGGGAAAATTTATTACCTGGCGTTGGTGCGAGATGCCAGCGTTGAAATGGCGCAGAAAGAACAGACCCGGCAGTTGCTCATTGCCGTGGATCATCTCGACCGACCTGTGATTGTGCTTGATCCTGAGCGTCATATCGTTCAGTGCAATCGCGCGTTTACAGAAATGTTCGGCTATTGCATCAGCGAAGCCAGCGGTATGCAGCCCGATGCGCTGCTTAACATTCCTGAATACCCGACAGATAACCGCATCCGCTTACAGCAGCTTTTGTGGAAAACCTCCCGCGATCAAGATGAATTTTTGCTATTAACGCGCACGGGTGAAAATATCTGGATTAAAGCGTCTATCAGTCCGGTCTATGACGTGCTTGCTCATCTACAAAACCTGGTAATGACCTTCTCAGATATCACTGAAGAACGGCAAATCCGCCAACTGGAAGGCAACATCCTCGCCGCCATGTGCAGCAGCCCGCCGTTTCACGAAATGGGTGAAATCATTTGCCGTAATATTGAAGCCATTCTTCATGAATCGCATGTGTCACTGTATGCATTGCGTAATGGGATGCCAGTGCATTGGGCGTCGTCCTCTCATGGGACAGAAGTAAAGAATGCACAAAGCTGGGCTGTTACCATTCGCCAGCGCGATGGCGCACCAGCGGGAGTTCTGCAAATCAAGACGGCTGCAGGGACAGAAACCAGTGCATTTGTCGAACGCGTGGCAGACATCAGCCAGCATATGGCCGCACTGGCGCTGGAACAGGAGAAAAGCCGCCAGCACATCGAACAGCTAATCCAGTTTGATCCGATGACCGGTCTGCCAAATCGCAATAATCTGCACAATTACCTCGATGACCTTGTCGATAGAGCTGTATCTCCGGTGGTTTATCTTATTGGCGTCGACCATATTCAGGATGTGATCGACAGCCTCGGCTATGCGTGGGCCGATCAGGCATTGTTAGAAGTCGTTAATCGCTTTCGCGAAAAACTCAAACCCGACCAGTATCTCTGCCGCGTTGAAGGTGCACAGTTTGTCCTCATTAGTCTGGAGGATGAAGTCAGCAACATTACCCAAATCGCTGATGAACTACGCAACGTCGTTAGCAAACCGGTCATCATTGACAATCAGCCTTTTCCTTTAACCTTAAGTATTGGTATCAGTTACGACGTTGGCAAAAACCGTGACTACCTGCTTTCTACCGCCCACAATGCGATGGATTTCATTCGCAAAAACGGCGGTAACGGCTGGCAGTTCTTTAGCCCGACAATGAACGAGATGGTTAAAGAGCGGTTGATATTAGGCGCGGCGCTGAAAGAAGCAATCAGCAACAACCAGTTGAAGCTGGTTTACCAGCCGCAGATCTTCGCCGAAACGGGCGAACTGTATGGTATTGAAGCTCTTGCTCGCTGGTATGACCCGCAGCATGGACATGTTCCCCCTTCCCGGTTTATTCCCCTCGCAGAAGAGATTGGTGAAATTGAAAATATTGGTCGTTGGGTAATTGCTGAAGCCTGTCGCCAGTTAGCAGAATGGCGAAGCCAGAATATTCATATCCCGGCGTTATCCGTAAACTTATCTGCGCTGCATTTTCGCAGTAATCAGCTACCCAATCAGGTTTGCGATGCGATGGAAGCCTGGCAGATTGACGGCCACCAGCTGACGGTGGAAATCACTGAAAGCATGATGATGGAACACGATACGGAGATCTTTAAACGCATCCAGATCCTGCGGGATATGGGCGTAGGTTTATCTGTCGACGATTTCGGTACAGGCTTTTCCGGCCTGTCACGCTTAGTCAGCCTGCCGGTAACGGAAATTAAAATCGATAAAAGTTTTGTCGATCGTTGCCTGAGCGAAAAACGCATCCGTGCCTTATTAGAAGCCATTACCAGCATTGGGCAAAGCCTGAACTTAACCGTAGTGGCAGAAGGTGTGGAAACGAAAGAACAGTTTGAGATGTTACGCAAGATCCACTGCCCTGTGATTCAGGGTTATTTCTTCTCACGTCCTTTGCCCGCTGAGGAGATCCCTGGCTGGATGTCTACTACGCTACCGCTTCAAATCGACGCTTAGAACATCTTGCCCGCGCAGGCGGGCAAGATTTCATGTATTCATATTCCGCCATTCGCCCGACGCTATATTAAAATTTGTACTGAATGCCCGCGCCAATAATGTAATTATAGTTTTGCATCCCTGGCGAATCTTTCTCTTTTACGCTTTCACCCTTGTCTTTATAAGAAATTACTGTGTTACCAATATCATTAGAGAATCTACTCCATGATATTTCTGTGAAAATCCGCGCCTGTGAGTTAATGTTATACCCCGCATTAATAAGACCTGAATAATATTTTTGGTTGGATACTTTATCTTTAAATGTAATGTTGCGCAAATAATGCTGATCTGTTCCTTTCCCTTCTCCCCAGGCACTATATTTAAATTAAGCAATAATATCAAAATCATGATAGACATATTTACCAGAAAGACCTAAATAAGGCGCACTGAATTTTTGTTGGTAGCCAATAACTCTTTGGTCATGAGGAATATCTCCAGTGTCGGCACCATTATCATAACTATAGTAACCTCCTTTCGCCAGCCAACTGAAACGCGTCTCCTGATAGCCTAACATAGCGCCGAGTTGGTAACTCGGATCCGTTAAAAACCAACCTGTCATATTGAGATCAAACTGATTTGCAAAATTCAACCGCGTTGCCGGGTGATGTGACCAATCGCTCCAGTGGTGCTGCCCCGGCTCCAGCCAGTCATAATCATCCATTAGCGTACCGGCAGACGCAATCGTCGTCCAGCCTTTAGCATTAAGCGTCAGCCATGAGATTGCATCCCAGGTTAGCCCCATTTTAATAATGGGGGTATTTTGAATTTTCCAGTCCAGTTGGCTAAGTTTACCGCCATCGCTATAAACAAACTCACCTGACTCACCATTCAGAAATGAAAGAGAAGCATCACCAAAAACATTGTCAGATAAGAAATTAAATTCTGAAGATGCGCTTGCATACTGACTTAGAGAAATTAAAGCAATAGCAAAAGAGACCTTTTTCATCAACATAGTTTCATCCTTATTAAACAATGTTAATTAGCTCATTAATTAAATTTAATTAATTCAAATTAATTAAATCAACTGAATCTTACAATGCCATAAATGTTTCTCACCATCAAACAGAGAACATAAATAAACAGAGTTTTACTGTTATTCTGAACGAAATAGGAGTTTACAACCTGATGCAATAATGATTGTTCGGGAACAGGCGGGAATAACGAAAAGAATGACGATGCAGTTGAAATGCGAGATTTCATTGAGATAAGCAGAAAATATTGGTGTAAATGCTTGCCGGATGACAACATCATCCGGCGAGTACTTATGCTTTCAACTGGTAATCCAGCGTAATTTCCGCTTTCAGTACCTGAGAAACCGGGCATCCGGCTTTTGCTTTCTGAATAATGCCGTCAAAGGTTGAGGCATCAATACCCGGTACGGCAACTTCACTCTTCAGTGCGATTTTGGTAATCGCGAAACCAGCATCGACTTTATCCAGCGATACATCGGCAGTGGTATCAATCGATGTTGGCGTGAATCCCGCTTCCCCCAGCATTAATGAAAGCGCCATCGAGAAACAAGCGGCATGTGCCGCGCCAATCAATTCTTCAGGGTTGGTTCCTTTTTCGCCTTCAAAACGCGTGTTAAACCCATACGGCTGTTGGTTCAGCACGCCGCTCTCGGTGGATACTGTTCCCTTCCCGCGTTTGATATCGCCTTCCCAGTGTGCCTGACCTTTCTTATGGATTGTCATTGTTGCTCTCCTGTGGGCTTAAAAAGGAAATTATAGACTACGTGAGAAACCGCACGAGGATAAGCAGGATATTCCGAATAAAATCCGGCGAAAATATTACCTCCGAACTTAAATAAAATTACCACAACAGAAGGCGGGGAATATATGGTTTAAAAGATATTACAGCAATATCAAGCAACGAATGCCAATAACAATAGTCATGAATATCATGCAGTTAAAATATAAAACACATCAACCAGGACTAATCTTAACAACGAAGCGGCAAATATTTGCACATGCTGAATGTGCTTTATAAATCTGCGATCCGTAGCAGACACCATAAATACACAGACACGGAGAATCACTATGTTTACTTATTATCAGGCAGAAAATTCAACAGCAGAACCCGCTCTGGTTAATGCCATTGAGCAAGGCCTTCGGGCAGAGCACGGTGTTGTCACTGAAGATGACATTCTCATGGAGCTGACCAAATGGGTGGAAGCTTCTGATAACGACATCCTCAGTGATATCTACCAGCAAACGATCAATTATGTGGTCAGTGGCCAGCACCCTACGCTTTAAGCTGCTATGCTTGATCGGCAACCTAATTTAGGGGTTTAGCACGTGTTTCTTCGCTACGGCGATGTTGTCCTTAAAACTAGCAACAGGATTGAGGAGTTAAAATGAAATCGAACCGTCAGGCACGTCATATTCTTGGACTGGATCATAAAATTTCTAACCAGCGCAAAATAGTTACCGAAGGTGACAAATCCAGCGTGGTAAATAACCCAACCGGCAGAAAACGCCCCGCTGAAAAGTAATCCTTAACAATCAGTCCTCAATGACGATTAAACACCATTGCCTGCGCAATGGTGTTTTTGTTTTTATCTGCTTTATACTTGGGGGCGACGCCCTGGAGGTAAAGCAAAGACGATAAAAACCCCAGGGATGGATATTCAAAAAAGAGTGAGTGACATGGAACCAAAAACAAAAAAACAGCGTTCGCTTTATATTCCTTACGCTGGCCCTGTACTGCTGGAATTTCCGTTGTTGAATAAAGGCAGTGCCTTCAGCATGGAAGAACGCCGTAACTTCAACCTGCTGGGGTTACTGCCGGAAGTGGTCGAAACCATCGAAGAACAAGCGGAGCGTGCATGGATCCAGTATCAGGGATTCAAAACCGAAATCGACAAACACATCTACCTGCGTAACATCCAGGACACTAACGAAACCCTCTTCTACCGTCTGGTAAACAATCATCTTGATGAGATGATGCCCGTTATTTATACCCCGACCGTTGGCGCAGCCTGTGAGCGTTTTTCTGAGATCTACCGCCGTTCGCGCGGCGTGTTTATCTCTTACCAGAACCGCCACAATATGGACGACATTCTGCAAAACGTGCCGAACCATAATATTAAAGTGATTGTGGTGACGGATGGCGAACGTATCCTGGGTCTTGGTGACCAGGGCATCGGCGGGATGGGTATTCCGATCGGTAAACTGTCGCTCTATACCGCCTGTGGCGGCATCAGCCCGGCGTATACACTGCCGGTGGTGCTGGACGTCGGCACCAACAACCAGCAACTGCTTAACGACCCGTTGTATATGGGCTGGCGTAATCCGCGCATCACTGACGATGAATACTATGAATTCGTTGACGAATTTATCCAGGCAGTGAAGCAACGCTGGCCGAACGTGTTGCTGCAGTTTGAAGACTTTGCACAAAAAAATGCGATGCCGTTGCTTAACCGCTATCGCCATGAAATTTGTTCTTTTAACGATGACATTCAGGGCACTGCGGCGGTAACAGTCGGCACACTGATCGCAGCCAGCCGCGCAGCAGGTGGTCAGTTAAGCGAGAAAAAGATTGTCTTCCTCGGCGCCGGTTCAGCGGGATGCGGCATTGCCGAAATGATTATCGCCCAGACCCAGCGCGAAGGATTAAGCGAAGAAGCGGCGCGACAGAAAGTGTTTATGGTCGATCGCTTTGGTCTGCTCACCGACAAGATGCCAAACCTACTGCCTTTCCAGACCAAACTGGTGCAGAAACGCGAAAATCTTAGTGACTGGGATACCGACAGCGATGTGCTGTCACTGCTGGATGTGGTGCGCAATGTAAAACCAGATATTCTGATTGGCGTCTCAGGACAGACCGGGCTGTTTACGGAAGAGATCATCCGTGAGATGCATAAACACTGTCCGCGTCCGATCGTGATGCCGCTGTCTAACCCGACGTCACGCGTGGAAGCCACACCGCAGGACATTATCGCCTGGACCGAAGGTAACGCGCTGGTCGCCACTGGCAGCCCGTTTAATCCAGTGGTATGGAAAGATAAAATCTACCCTATCGCCCAGTGTAACAACGCCTTTATTTTCCCGGGCATTGGGCTGGGTGTTATTGCTTCCGGCGCGTCACGTATCACCGATGAGATGCTGATGTCGGCAAGTGAAACGCTTGCCCAGTATTCGCCGCTGGTCCTGAACGGCGAAGGTCTGGTACTACCGGAACTAAAAGATATTCAGAAAGTCTCCCGCGCAATTGCGTTTGCGGTTGGCAAAATGGCGCAGCAGCAAGGCGTGGCGGTGAAAACGTCTGCCGAAGCTTTGCAACAAGCCATTGACGACAACTTCTGGCAAGCCGAATACCGCGATTACCGCCGTACCTCCATCTAAGCCTCCGCCCGGTAGTGAATGTTACCGGGCAATTTCCCTCTCCCTTTTTCAGATCTCATCCATACTGGGTAGTGGCAAATAAATCTCATTTGCCTCACCTGCTATGCAGAACATCATCCGAAAAGGAGGAACTATGAAGGCTGCGGTTGTTACGAAGGATCATCATGTTGACGTTACGGATAAAACACTGCGCTCACTGAAACATGGCGAAGCCCTGCTGAAAATGGAGTGTTGTGGTGTATGTCATACCGATCTTCATGTTAAGAATGGCGATTTTGGTGACAAAACCGGCGTAATTCTGGGCCATGAAGGCATCGGTGTGGTGGCAGAAGTTGGCCCAGGTGTCACCTCATTAAAACCAGGCGATCGTGCCAGCGTGGCGTGGTTTTACGAAGGATGCGGTCATTGCGAATACTGTAACAGTGGTAACGAAACGCTCTGCCGTTCAGTTAAAAATGCCGGATACAGCGTTGATGGCGGGATGGCGGAAGAGTGCATCGTGGTCGCCGATTACGCGGTAAAAGTGCCAGATGGTCTGGACTCGGCGGCGGCCAGCAGCATTACCTGTGCGGGGGTCACCACCTACAAAGCGGTTAAACTGTCAAAAATTCGTCCCGGTCAGTGGATTGCTATCTACGGTCTTGGCGGTCTGGGTAACCTCGCCCTGCAATACGCGAAGAATGTCTTTAACGCCAAAGTGATCGCCATTGATGTCAACGATGAGCAGTTAAAACTGGCGACTGAAATGGGGGCAGATTTAGCGATTAACTCACGCACCGAAGACGCCGCCAAAATTGTGCAGGAGAAAGCGGGCGGTGCACACGCTGCGGTTGTTACAGCAGTAGCCAAAGCCGCATTTAACTCGGCGGTTGATGCCGTTCGTGCAGGCGGGCGTGTTGTGGCAGTCGGTCTGCCGCCGGAGTCCATGAGCCTGGACATCCCACGCCTTGTGCTGGATGGTATTGAAGTGGTCGGTTCACTGGTCGGCACGCGCCAGGATCTCACCGAAGCTTTCCAGTTTGCCGCCGAAGGCAAAGTGGTGCCGAAAGTCGCCCTGCGTCCGTTAGCGGACATCAACACCATCTTTACCGAGATGGAAGAAGGCAAAATCCGTGGCCGTATGGTGATTGATTTCCGCCGCTAAGAGGCCTTTGCTGCGACTGCCATATTCGGGTCGCAGCCTGTTTTGCGAGACGCTTTCCGCAATTTCACTCTTCTTCTTTTCCTCACCCATCTTTCCCCTCACAATTCGCGAAAACGTAGCGAAATTTGTTGCGCTGCACGGAACAATAGTGATAGTGTTCCTTTCGAGGGAACAAGGATGAAGAGATGATAATGAATTTCAGACACAAGGGATTGCGTGACTTGTTTCTTCTCGGCAAAACCTCCGGCGTTATACCGACGCAAGTCAAACGATTACGCCACCGACTCGCTGTGATTGATGCAGCAAGCTGTCTTGCTGATATCGATATGCCCGGTTACCGCCTACACCCGTTAAGCGGCGATCGCGATGGAATTTGGGCAATATCTGTCTCGGGCAACTGGCGAATCACGTTTGAGTTCGTCAATGGCGATGCATACATACTGGATTACGAGGACTATCACTAATGAAAATGGCCAATCATCCCCGCCCGGGGGACATTATTCAGGAATCACTGGACGAACTTAATGTCAGCCTGCGCGAGTTTGCCAGAGCAATGGAAATTGCTCCCTCAACGGCAAGCCGATTGCTGACCGGAAAAGCAGCTTTGACGCCAGAAATGGCAATTAAACTTTCCGTGGTGATCGGCAGTTCGCCGCAAATGTGGCTGAATCTGCAAAACGCCTGGAGTCTGGCTGAGGCGGAAAAGACGGTGGATGTGTCGCGACTGCGCCGTCTGGTTACGCAATAAAAAATGGCACCTTATAAAGCGCCATTTGAAACTGATGACAAACGCGACATTGCCTGATGCGCTACGCTTATCAGGCCTACAAGTTCACTGCAATCTATTGGATTTGAAGGGTTTGTAGGCCGGATAAGGCGTTCACGTCGCATCCGGCATGAACAAAGCCTACGTTGTCTACAATATGAAAATGACGCCTTTTACAGCGCCATTTTCAGCTTAAAGTTCAAAAGAGATTATATCCCTTCTTCACTCTCTTTTTTCGCTTCTGCCTTCTCGATTTCACGATACCAGCGCGGATGGTGTTTCTTCGCCCAGCGACGGCTCACCTTCCCTTCGATCATCCCTTTAATCGATCCTTTCACCCAAAATGCCATATACATATGGATCAGGATGGCGTGGATCAGGATGATACCGGCAGCCGCGTGGATCAGCAGGCTGTAGCGAACAACCTGCATCGGGAAGTACTGCGCAAAGTACGGACGCCAGATAATCACCCCGGTCACCAGCAGCACGAAAATCATGCTCATGATCGACCAGAACATCATCTTTTGCCCGGCGTTGTACTTACCAACATCCGCCACTTTGTGCTCATTGCCTTTTAATACTTCGACAATGTTCAACAGCCACGGAATATCTTTCTTATCCGGGATGTTGTGATGCACAAAGCGGAAGAACATAAACATCAGCGCAACGAAAATCGCAATGCCGAAGAACGGGTGCAAAATGCGTCCCATCTGCGGCGTACCGAAGGTTTGCGTCAGCCATTGCAGCGTCGGGAAGAAGAACGAAATCCCGGACAGCGCCACCAGGAAGAAGCAAATCACCACGGTCCAGTGACAGGCGCGATCAATAAATTTGGTGCGCACAATCATTTTCGACTTACTCATGATGCTCCTCCTCGTCATCGTCCACTTCCTTATTCGGGCCAATACCGATGTAGTGGAAAATCAACCCGGCAAAAGTGGCGATAAAGCCAGCCGCTGCCAGCGGTTTCAACGCGCCTTTCCACAAGTTCACCGAGGTATCGATCTTCGGATCTTTCGGCAGACCGTGATACAGCTCCGGCTGATCGGCGTGATGCAGCACGTACATAACGTGAGTACCACCGACACCTTCCGGGTTGTAGACGCCAGCATGTTCGTAACCACGCGCTTTCAGTTTCGCCACGCGCTGTTCCGCCAGCTCCAGCATCTCCTTCTTGGTGCCGAAGTGGATAGCCCCGGTCGGACAGGTTTTCACACAAGCCGGTTCCTGGCCGACGCTGACGCGATCGACGCAGAGCGTGCATTTATATACCCGGTTATCCTCTTTGTTGAGGCGCGGAATATTAAACGGACACCCGGCAATGCAGTAACCACAGCCGATGCAGTTTTCCGACTGGAAATCGACAATCCCGTTAGCGTACTGAATGATTGCACCAGCAGACGGGCACGCCTTCAGGCAGCCCGGATCTTCACAGTGCATACAGCCGTCTTTACGGATCAGCCACTCCAGCTTGCCGTTCTGTTCGGTTTCGCTAAAGCGCATCACCGTCCAGGACTTGGCGCTCAGATCGGCGGGGTTATCGTAAACCCCGACGCAGTGCCCCACTTCATCACGGATGTCGTTCCACTCCGAACACGCCACCTGACAGGCTTTACAGCCGATACAGGTGGAAACGTCGATAAGTTTCGCGACTTCTGCTTTGTAATCACGCACCTGAGAAGGCGGCGTGATGGAGTTAGTTGCGGACCTTTTGATAATGTCCTGCGTTTCCATAGCCATCTGTTCGCCCCCTTACGCCTTCTCGATGTTTACTAAGAACGCTTTATATTCCGGCGTTTGCGAGTTTGCATCACCGACATTTGGCGTCAGAGTGTTAGCGATATAACCTTTACGCGCGACACCCTCAAAGCCCCAGTGGATTGGAATACCCACCGTTTCAACCTGCTGACCGTTTACATTCAGCGGTTTCAGACGGCGCGTTACCACAGCCACCGCGCGGATAAAGCCACGCTTGCTGGAGACAGTGACACGGTCACCATTGGCAATGCCTTTCGCCGCCGCCAGCGTTTCGCTGATCTCCACAAACTGTTCCGGCTGGGCGATTGCGTTGAGCAATGCGTGCTTGGTCCAGGTGTGGAAGTGCTCGGTCAGACGATAGGTCGTACCCACATACGGGAACTGCTCTTTTTTACCCATCCGCAGTGCGTCTTGTTCATACAGACGAACCACCGGGTTAGAAACCACGTTCGGATGCAGCGGGTTAGTGCCCAGCGGCGTTTCAATTGGCTCGTAGTGTTCCGGGAACGGACCTTCCGCCATTTTGTTAATGGCAAACAGGCGTCCCATCCCTTCCGGCTGCATGATAAACGGCCCGGTTGGCGTACCCGGCGCGGCATTGCCGAAGTCAGGAATATCGTTACCCGTCCACTTGCTGCCGTTCCACTGGATCAGCATTCGTTTCGGATCCCACGGTTTACCGTTGATATCCGCTGAAGCACGGTTGTACAGCACGCGACGGTTGAGCGGCCACGCCCAGGCCCATCCCAGCGTGTTCCCCAGACCGGACGGGTCGGAGTTATCACGGTTGGCCATCTGGTTGCCCTGCTCTGTCCAGCTACCGGTATAGATCCAGCAAGAAGATGCAGTCGTACCGTCATCACGCAGATGCGCAAAGCTACTCAGCAACTGACCTTTCTTCGCAATCAGCACGCCATTGGCATCATAGAGATCTTCCAGCGCATAGCCGTTGTTCTCTTTTGCCACTTCGTCAGACTGCGGCTCGTGCGGTTGCTTGTAGTTCCAGCTCATCTTCATCAGCGGTTCTACGCCTTTACCACCTTCGGCCTGGTACAGCTCGCGCAGATGATGGTAGATACCCGCCAGAATTTCGCCGTCGTTACGCGCTTCGCCCGGCGCATCCTGACCTTTCCAGTGCCACTGCAACCAGCGACCGGAGTTAGCGATAGAACCATCTTCTTCGGCAAAGCAGGTCGAAGGCAGACGGAATACTTCAGTCTGAATAGACGCCGGATCGACATCGTTCGACTCGCCGTGGTTCTGCCAGAAGGTAGAGGTTTCAGTCACCAGCGGATCGATAACCACCATGTACTTCAGTTTGCTCAGGCAGCTCACCACTTTGTTTTTGTCCGGGAAGGACGCAACCGGGTTAAAGCCCTGGCAGAAATAACCGGTGACTTTGCCTTCGTCCATCATGTTGAAATACTTGATGACGTCGTAGGTCTGGTCCCACTTCGGCAGCCAGTCATAGCCCCAGTTGTTCTCTTTCTGCGCGGCATCGCCATAGAAAGATTTCATCAGGCTAACGAAGAACTTCGGATAGTTGCTCCAGTAGTTCACCTGATCCGCCAGCGTCGCTTTCGGCGTGTTCGCTTCCAGATACGACTGCAAATCAACCTGTTTTTCTGACGGCAGCGTCAGATAACCCGGCAGGCTGGTAGAGAGCAGACCTAAGTCAGTCAGCCCCTGAATGTTGGAGTGACCACGCAGTGCGTTCACGCCGCCGCCAGCCATACCCATGTTGCCGAGCAGCAACTGGATCATCGCCATAGTACGGATGTTCTGCGCACCGACGGTGTGCTGCGTCCAGCCCAGCGCGTACAGGAAGGTGGTTGTGCGATCCGGTGCGCTGGTGGAGGCCAGCACTTCACACACTTTCAGGAAGTCGGCTTTTGGCGTACCGCAGATGTTTTCCACGACGTCCGGCGTATAGCGGGAAACGTGCTCTTTTAGCAGGTTCCACACACAGCGCGGATGAGTCAGCGTGTCATCGCGTTTCGCATAGCCGTTTTCATCGAACTGATAGTTCCAGGACGATTTATCGTACTGGCGTTTTTCAGCGTCATAACCGCTGAACAGACCGTCTTCGAAAGCAAAATCATCACGCACCAGCAGGCTGGCGTTGGTGTAATGCTTAACGTATTCGGCATTGATTTTGTTGTTTTCGATCAGGTAGCGCAGAACACCAGACAGGAACGTAATGTCCGTACCGGAACGAATAGGTGCGTAAATATCCGCCACAGAAGCGGTACGCGTAAAACGGGGATCGACAACGATCAGGGTTGCATCGTTGTTATTTTTCGCTTCCATCGCCCAGCGGAAACCGACGGGATGCGCTTCAGCAGCGTTACCGCCCATCACCATCACGACGTTAGCGTTTTTGATATCCACCCAGTGGTTGGTCATCGCACCGCGACCAAATGTTGGAGCAAGACTTGCTACCGTTGGTCCGTGTCAGACGCGCGCCTGGTTGTCTACCGCCAGCATCCCGAGGGAGCGGGCAAATTTTTGGGTCAGCATCCCGGTTTCGTTGCTGGCGCCGGAGGCACACAGCATACCGGTAGAAAGCCAACGGTTTACCGTTACGCCCTGCTCATTCTTTTCAATAAAGTTGGCGTCACGGTCAGCTTTCATCAGCTTCGCAATACGGGAGAATGCTTCTTCCCAGCTAATGCGCTGCCATTTGTCAGAACCAGGCGCACGATATTCCGGGTAACGCAGACGGTTTTCGCTGTTGACGTAATCCAGCAAACCGGCCCCTTTCGGGCACAGCGCACCACGACTTACCGGATGATCCGGGTCACCTTCAATGTGATAAATCGCTTCTCTGGCGTTTTTCGCGCCATCACCCAGGCTATACATCAATAGCCCGCAACCTACGGAACAGTATGTGCAGGTGTTACGGATCTCTTTAGCGCGTAATAATTTGTAGTTTCGCGCCTGAGCCAGTGCTTGCTTCGGGGCAAAGCCCAATGCCGCTACTGTTGTTCCCGCCATACCGCCCGCGCAGATTTTAAAAAATTGTCTGCGACTGACGTCCATTGCTTTCCTCTTTTTTCAGGGGTATTACTGCGCGAGGAAACTAACAGTAAAATTCTGAATCTTTTTGCGCGAAATCAAAAAGAACACGTGTTTGCCACAAAATAATCCGCCTGCGCAAATTGACCTACCTCAATGGCGGTAGAAAAACACACCACTGCCTGACAGGCCGGTTAAAAAAATGCTATAAATTTCAGCTTAATTTTTAACGGCAAGAGAGACTAAACAACGCGCATGACACGACAAAAAGCAACGCTCATAGGGCTAATCGCGATCGTCCTGTGGAGCACCATGGTAGGATTGATTCGCGGTGTCAGCGAGGGGCTCGGCCCGGTCGGTGGTGCGGCGGCGATCTATTCATTAAGCGGGCTGCTGTTAATCTTCACCGTTGGATTCCCGCGTATCCGGCAGATCCCGAAAGGCTATTTACTTGCTGGCAGCGTATTGTTCGTGAGTTATGAAATCTGCCTCGCGCTTTCCTTAGGTTATGCTGCTACCCGTCATCAGGCGATAGAAGTAGGCATGGTGAACTATTTATGGCCCAGCCTGACGATACTTTTCGCCATTCTTTTTAATGGTCAGAAAACAAACTGGCTGATTATTCCCGGATTGCTTTTAGCTTTGATGGGTGTCTGTTGGGTATTAGGCGGCGACAACGGGCTACAATATGATGAAATCATCAATAATATTACCACCAGTCCATTAAGTTATTTTTTGGCGTTTATTGGTGCGTTTATCTGGGCAGCTTATTGCACAGTCACTAATAAATATGCCCGTGGATTTAACGGCATTACTGTTTTCGTTCTTCTGACGGGGGCAAGTCTATGGATTTACTATTTTATAACGCCACAACCAGAGATGGTTTTTAACTTTCCTGTCATCGTTAAACTCATATCTGCGGCATTTACTTTAGGATTTGCTTACGCCGCCTGGAATGTCGGTATTTTACATGGCAACGTAACGATTATGGCGGTTGGTTCTTATTTTACGCCTGTACTTTCTTCTGCTCTGGCTGCCGTGCTACTCAACGCACCGCTATCGTTCTCATTCTGGCAAGGCGCACTCATGGTCTGTGGCGGCTCTCTGCTCTGTTGGCTGGCGACACGTCACCGATAAGTTTCATGCTGCAACAAAGTTCGTTCAGGGTATGCGGATTGAAATATTAGTGAAGGCAATGATATATCTTTGTTACATTCAGTAACACATAACCCTTCAGATAATCCGCATTCTCACCGCGCGGCTGCGCTTTCTTATCTATTCTTTCAGTCAGTATCTCACCTGATTCTCTTAATTCTAAAAGTGGGTCATCGCGCCCAACGTCCTGTCTTTCTTTTTTTCATTACCAACGTGTGCATGTGAGGAAGAATATGGCACTGCAAAATGAGAAAAGTAATCGTTATCTTTTGCGCGACTGGAAGCCAGAAAATCCGGCCTTCTGGGAAAATAAAGGAAAACATATAGCACGAAGAAATCTCTGGATATCAGTCAGTTGTTTACTTCTTGCATTCTGTGTCTGGATGTTATTTAGCGCAGTCACCGTTAATCTCAATAAAATTGGCTTTAATTTTACGACCGATCAGCTTTTTTTATTAACCGCATTACCCTCCGTTTCTGGCGCATTATTACGTGTCCCCTACTCCTTTATGGTGCCTATATTTGGTGGGCGTCGCTGGACTGTTTTTAGTACCGCGATCCTGATTATTCCCTGCGTCTGGCTCGGTATTGCCGTACAAAATCCCCATACTCCTTTTGGAATATTTATTGTTATTGCCTTGCTGTGTGGTTTCGCTGGCGCGAATTTTGCTTCCAGTATGGGCAATATCAGTTTTTTCTTCCCGAAAGCAAAACAAGGTAGCGCATTAGGGATTAATGGCGGATTAGGCAATTTAGGCGTCAGCGTGATGCAACTGGTTGCGCCACTGGTGATTTTTGTTCCGGTATTTGCCTTTCTCGGTGTTAATGGCGTACCACAGGCCGATGGCTCAGTGATGTCGCTGGCGAACGCCGCATGGATTTGGGTGCCACTGCTGGCAATTGCCACTATCGCCGCCTGGTTTGGGATGAACGATATCGCCAGTTCACGCGCGTCAATTGCCGACCAGTTGCCCGTTTTACAACGTCTGCATCTCTGGCTGTTGAGTCTGCTCTATCTCGCCACCTTCGGTTCGTTTATCGGTTTTTCCGCTGGTTTTGCCATGCTGGCGAAAACTCAGTTCCCGGATGTGAATATACTGCAACTGGCGTTCTTTGGGCCGTTTATCGGCGCGATTGCCCGGTCAGTTGGCGGTGCTATCTCCGATAAATTTGGCGGCGTGCGGGTGACGCTTATCAACTTTATTTTTATGGCGCTTTTCAGTGCCCTGTTGTTCCTCACTCTGCCTGGTACAGGTTCCGGCAATTTCATCGCATTTTTCGTCGTGTTTATGGGGTTGTTCCTGACAGCGGGTCTGGGTAGTGGCTCCACCTTCCAGATGATTGCTGTCATCTTCCGCCAGATAACCATTTATCGCGTCAAGATGAAAGGTGGCAGCGATGATGAAGCGCAGCGAGAAGCGATCACCGAAACGGCGGCGGCGCTGGGCTTTATCTCAGCCATTGGCGCAGTGGGCGGCTTTTTTATTCCGCAGGCGTTTGGCATGTCGCTGAATATGACAGGCTCTCCGGTGGGCGCGATGAAAGTGTTTTTAATCTTTTACATCATCTGTGTACTGCTGACCTGGCTGGTCTATGGTCGGCGGAAGTTTAGCCAAAAATAAGAGATCGATGCCTGATGCAACGTGTCGCACCCGTAGGTCGGATAAGGCGTTTATGCCGCATCTGACAAGGCATCAGAGCCCAAATCATTCCTGGAGCAGGAGTCATGTCATGAGTAAACTTTTGGATCGCTTTCGCTACTTCAAACAAAAGGGCGAAACTTTTGCCGATGGTCACGGACAGGTGATGCATAGCAACCGCGACTGGGAGGACAGCTATCGCCAGCGTTGGCAGTTCGACAAAATCGTGCGTTCCACCCACGGCGTTAACTGTACCGGCTCCTGTAGCTGGAAAATCTACGTTAAAAATGGCCTGGTGACCTGGGAAATTCAGCAGACCGACTACCCACGCACTCGCCCTGACCTGCCCAATCATGAACCACGCGGCTGCCCGCGTGGCGCAAGTTACTCCTGGTATCTCTACAGTGCAAACCGTCTGAAATACCCGCTAATTCGTAAACGGCTGATTGAACTGTGGCGCGAAGCACTTAAACAACACAGCGATCCGGTACTGGCGTGGGCATCAATTATGAATGACCCGCAAAAGTGCCTGAGCTACAAGCAGGTACGCGGGCGCGGTGGGTTTATCCGCTCCAACTGGCAGGAACTGAATCAACTGATTGCTGCCGCTAATGTCTGGACCATCAAAACTTACGGCCCTGATCGCGTTGCCGGTTTCTCACCGATCCCGGCGATGTCGATGGTCTCTTACGCCGCCGGAACACGCTATCTGTCACTGCTAGGCGGCACCTGCTTAAGTTTCTATGACTGGTATTGCGACCTGCCGCCCGCCTCGCCGATGACCTGGGGCGAACAAACCGACGTACCGGAATCCGCCGACTGGTATAACTCCAGCTACATCATCGCATGGGGGTCTAACGTACCGCAGACGCGCACGCCAGACGCTCACTTCTTTACCGAAGTGCGCTACAAAGGCACCAAAACTATCGCCATTACCCCGGACTACTCGGAAGTGGCAAAATTGTGCGATCAGTGGCTGGCGCCAAAGCAAGGCACCGATAGCGCGCTGGCAATGGCGATGGGCCATGTGATCTTAAAAGAGTTCCACCTCGATAACCCCAGCGACTACTTTATCAACTACTGCCGCCGCTACAGCGATATGCCGATGCTGGTAATGCTGGAACCGCGCGACGATGGCAGCTACGTTCCGGGACGCATGATCCGCGCGTCTGACCTGGTGGATGGACTGGGTGAAAACAACAATCCGCAGTGGAAAACCGTGGCGTTTAATATCGCTGGAGAACTGGTGGTGCCGAACGGTTCGATTGGTTTTCGCTGGGGAGAAAAAGGCAAATGGAATCTGGAATCCATTGCCGCAGGTTCAGAAACCGAATTGTCGTTAACCCTGCTCGGTCAACACGACGCTGTTGCTGGCGTGGCTTTTCCCTACTTTGGCGGCATTGAAAACCCGCATTTTCGCAGCGTAAAACACGATCCGATTCTGGTACGCCAGCTTCCAGTGAAAAATCTGACGCTCGCCGATGGCAGTACCTGTCCGGTGGTCAGCGTTTATGATCTGGTGCTAGCAAATTACGGTCTTGATCGCGGGCTGGAAGACGAAAACAGCGCGAAAGATTACGCTGAAATCAAAGCCTACACGCCGGCATGGGGCGAGCAAATTACCGGCGTGCCGCGCCAGTATATTGAAACCATCGCCCGTGAATTTGCCGATACCGCCCATAAAACCCACGGACGTTCGATGATTATCCTCGGTGCTGGTGTTAACCACTGGTATCACATGGATATGAACTATCGGGGAATGATCAATATGTTGATCTTCTGCGGTTGTGTCGGGCAAAGCGGCGGGGGCTGGGCGCACTATGTCGGTCAGGAAAAACTGCGTCCGCAAACCGGTTGGTTACCACTGGCCTTTGCGCTTGACTGGAACCGCCCACCGCGCCAGATGAACAGCACCTCATTTTTTTACAATCACTCAAGCCAGTGGCGCTATGAAAAAGTCACCGCTCAGGAATTGCTCTCACCGCTCGCCGATGCCAGTAAATACAGCGGTCATCTGATTGATTTCAACGTTCGCGCCGAACGCATGGGCTGGCTACCTTCTGCGCCGCAGTTGGGGCGTAATCCGCTCACGTTGAAAGCTGAAGCCGACAAGGCCGGATTATCACCCACTGAATTTACCGCTCAGGCGCTGAAATCGGGTGATTTGCGTATGGCCTGCGAGCAGCCAGATAACGGCAGCAATCATCCGCGTAACCTGTTTGTCTGGCGTTCTAACCTGCTTGGCTCCTCCGGCAAAGGCCATGAGTATATGCAGAAATATCTGCTGGGTACGGAAAGCGGTATTCAGGGGGAAGAACTTGGGCCAACGGAGGGAATTCAACCGGAAGAAGTCGAGTGGCAAACCGCCGCGATAGAGGGCAAGCTCGACCTGCTGGTGACGCTCGACTTCCGCATGTCCAGCACTTGTTTATTCTCCGATATCGTCTTGCCCACCGCGACCTGGTACGAAAAAGACGATATGAATACCTCGGATATGCATCCGTTTATTCATCCACTTTCTGCGGCGGTCGATCCCGCCTGGGAATCACGCAGCGACTGGGAAATCTACAAAGGTATCGCCAAAGCATTTTCGCAAGTCTGCGTGGGGCATCTTGGCAAAGAAACAGATATTGTACTGCAACCGTTATTGCACGACTCTCCGGCAGAACTCTCCCAACCATGTGAAGTGCTCGACTGGCGCAAAGGCGAATGCGACCTAATCCCAGGTAAGACCGCGCCGAATATTGTGGCGGTGGAGCGCGACTACCCTGCTACCTATGAACGTTTTACCTCGCTGGGGCCGTTGATGGACAAACTTGGCAACGGCGGTAAAGGGATTTCGTGGAATACCCAGGATGAAATCGATTTCCTCGGCAAACTCAATTACACCAAACGCGATGGCCCGGCACAGGGGCGTCCGCTGATTGACACCGCCATTGATGCATCAGAGGTCATTCTGGCGCTGGCACCGGAAACCAACGGCCATGTAGCGGTAAAAGCCTGGCAGGCGCTGGGCGAGATCACCGGGCGCGAACATACTCATCTGGCGCTACACAAAGAGGATGAGAAGATTCGCTTTCGCGATATTCAGGCGCAACCACGTAAAATCATTTCCAGCCCCACCTGGTCCGGTCTGGAAAGCGATCACGTCTCCTATAACGCGGGATACACCAACGTTCACGAGTTAATTCCGTGGCGCACGCTGTCGGGACGCCAGCAGCTCTATCAGGATCATCCCTGGATGCGCGCCTTTGGTGAAAGCCTGGTGGCTTATCGCCCGCCTATCGACACCCGCAGTGTCAGTGAAATGCGCCAGATCCCGCCAAACGGCTTCCCGGAAAAAGCACTTAACTTCCTGACGCCGCACCAGAAATGGGGCATTCACTCTACCTACAGTGAAAACCTGCTAATGCTGACGCTCTCGCGCGGCGGGCCGATTGTCTGGATCAGCGAAACCGATGCCCGCGAACTGACCATTGTTGATAACGACTGGGTGGAAGTGTTTAACGCCAACGGTGCGCTGACGGCTCGTGCGGTAGTCAGTCAGCGAGTGCCGCCGGGCATGACCATGATGTATCACGCTCAGGAACGCATTATGAATATCCCCGGTTCAGAAGTGACCGGAATGCGCGGCGGTATTCACAACTCAGTCACCCGCGTTTGCCCGAAGCCGACGCATATGATTGGCGGTTACGCGCAACTGGCCTGGGGCTTTAACTACTACGGCACCGTCGGCTCGAACCGCGATGAGTTCATCATGATCCGTAAGATGAAAAACGTTAACTGGCTGGATGATGAAGGTCGCGATCAGGTACAGGAGGCGGAAAAATGAAAATACGTTCGCAAGTCGGCATGGTGCTTAACCTCGATAAATGTATCGGCTGCCACACCTGTTCGGTGACCTGTAAAAACGTCTGGACCGGGCGCGAAGGCATGGAGTACGCCTGGTTTAACAACGTCGAAACCAAACCGGGCATTGGTTATCCGAAAAACTGGGAAGATCAGGAAGAGTGGCAAGGCGGCTGGGTGCGTGATGTGAATGGCAAGATCCGCCCGCGCCTGGGCAGCAAGATGGGCGTAATAACCAAAATCTTCGCCAACCCGGTGATACCGCAGATTGACGACTACTACGAACCTTTCACATTCGACTACGAACATTTGCATAGCGCGCCGGAAGGTAAACACATTCCCACTGCCCGCCCACGTTCGCTGATTGACGGCAAACGGATGGACAAAGTGATCTGGGGGCCAAACTGGGAAGAATTGCTGGGCGGCGAGTTTGAAAAACGCGCCCGCGACCGCAACTTCGAAGCCATGCAAAAGGAGATGTACGGTCAGTTTGAAAACACTTTCATGATGTACCTGCCGCGCCTTTGCGAACACTGCCTCAACCCCAGCTGCGTGGCGACCTGCCCCAGCGGCGCTATCTACAAACGCGAAGAAGACGGCATTGTGCTGATCGATCAGGATAAATGTCGTGGCTGGCGCTTGTGCATTAGCGGTTGTCCGTACAAAAAAATCTACTTCAACTGGAAAAGCGGCAAGTCGGAAAAATGCATCTTCTGTTATCCGCGAATTGAGTCCGGTCAGCCCACGGTCTGCTCCGAAACCTGCGTGGGGCGCATTCGTTATCTTGGTGTACTGCTCTACGACGCCGACCGCATCGAGGAAGCAGCGAGCACCGAGCGCGAAGTTGATCTCTATGAACGCCAGTGCGAAGTGTTCCTCGATCCGCACGATCCATCAGTGATCGAAGAAGCCCTGAAACAAGGTATCCCGCAAAACGTGATTGAAGCCGCCCAGCGTTCGCCGGTTTACAAAATGGCAATGGACTGGAAACTGGCGCTACCGTTGCACCCGGAATATCGCACCCTGCCGATGGTCTGGTACGTGCCGCCGCTGTCGCCGATTCAGTCTTACGCCGACGCGGGCGGACTGCCCAAAAGCGAAGGCGTACTTCCCGCCATCGAAAGCCTGCGTATTCCGGTGCAATACCTCGCCAATATGTTGAGTGCGGGCGATACCGGCCCTGTACTGCGGGCGCTGAAACGGATGATGGCAATGCGCCACTATATGCGTTCGCAAACCGTAGAAGGTGTAACTGATACCCGCGCGATCGACGAAGTCGGGCTGAGCGTCGCCCAGGTGGAAGATATGTATCGCTATCTCGCTATCGCCAACTATGAAGATCGGTTTGTCATTCCGACCAGTCATCGGGAAATGGCGGGCGACGCCTTCGGTGAACGCAACGGCTGCGGCTTTACTTTTGGCGACGGTTGCCACGGCTCTGATACTAAATTCAACCTGTTCAACAGTAGCCGGATCGATGCTATCGACATTACCGAAGTACGCAATAAAGCGGAGGGGGAATAATGCAAATCCTCAAAGTGATTGGCCTGTTGATGGAGTACCCGGACGAGCTGCTATGGGAGAACAAAGACGACGCGCTGGCGCTGATTCGCCACGACGCGCCGATGCTCACCGATTTCACCTGCGACCTGCTTAATGCGCCGCTGTTGGATAAACAGGCTGAATGGTGTGAAGTGTTTGACCGTGGACGTACCACCTCGCTGCTGCTATTTGAACATGTTCATGCCGAGTCACGCGATCGCGGTCAGGCAATGGTGGATCTGCTGGCGGAGTATGAAAAAGTCGGCCTGCAACTAAATTGTCGCGAGTTGCCTGATTATCTGCCTTTGTATCTGGAGTATTTAAGTGTGCTACCCGACAACCAGGCTAAAGAAGGTTTGCTCAACGTTGCGCCAATCCTCGCCCTGCTCGGCGGGCGCTTAAAACAACGTGAGGCGCCGTGGTATCCGTTGTTTGACGCCCTGCTGCATCTGGCGGGAAGTACACTCTCAAGTGACAGTGTCACAAAACAGATACGCAGCGAGGAGCGCGACGACACCCGTCAGGCACTGGATGCGGTGTGGGAAGAGGAACAGGTGAAGTTTATTGAAGATAACGCCACGGCGTGTGACAGCTCGCCGCTTAATCAATATCAGCGACGCTTTAGTCAGGATGTCGCACCGCAGTATGTGGACATCAGTGCGGGAGGTGGGAAATGATTCAGTATTTGAACGTCTTTTTTTACGATATCTACCCGTACTTGTGTGGCACGGTTTTTATCCTCGGAAGCTGGTTGCGCTACGATTACGGGCAGTACACCTGGCGTGCCTCCTCAAGCCAGATGTTGGATAAACGCGGAATGGTGCTGTGGTCGAACTTGTTCCATATCGGTATTCTGGGGATCTTCTTCGGTCATCTGTTCGGCATGTTAACGCCGCACTGGATGTACGCGTGGTTCCTTCCGGTGGCGGTAAAACAGCAGATGGCGATGATCCTCGGCGGTATTTGCGGGGTGTTGACGCTGATTGGCGGTGCGGGGCTGCTGGTGCGTCGTTTAACAAATCCGCGTATCAGGGCGACGTCTTCTGGTGCGGATATCCTGATCCTCGCCATTTTGTTAATTCAGTGCATTCTTGGGTTAACCACCATTCCCTTTTCAGCACAACATCCGGACGGCAGTGAAATGATGAAGCTGGTGGGATGGGCGCAAAGCATCGTCACTTTCCAGGGCGGCGCATCGACGCATCTTGATGGCGTAGCTTATATCTTCCGCGTTCATTTGGTGTTGGGAATGACCATCTTCCTGCTCTTCCCGTTCACCCGACTGGTGCATGTATGGAGCGCACCGTTTGAGTACTTTACCCGTAGGTATCAGATTGTGCGCTCACGGCGATAATTCTCATGCCGGCCGGATAGCCTTTCGCTCTCCGGCCGATTGCAGGCTATGATAGTTCTCCAGCCACAGGAGAACAGTAATGAAACCGCAGATTTACCACGTCGATGCTTTTACCTCTCAACCGTTTCGCGGCAATTCTGCCGGTGTTGTATTCCCTGCCGATAATCTTAGCGAAGCGCAAATGCAACTTATCGCCCGCGAGTTAGGCCATTCGGAAACGGCTTTTCTGCTGCGCAGTGACGACAGCGATGTACACATTCGCTACTTTACGCCAATGGTTGAAGTGCCAATTTGCGGTCACGCGACGGTAGCAGCGCACTATGTACGTTCAAAGGTATTGGGTTTGGGAAATTGCACCGTCTGGCAAACATCGTTGGCGGGAAAGCACCGTGTCACTATCGAAAAACAAAACGGTGATTATCGTATTTCTCTGGAGCAAGGCACGCCGGGCTTTGAACCGCCGCTGGAAGGTGGAGCTCGCGCGGCAATTATCAACGCGCTTCATCTCACTGAGAACGATATTCTGCCAGGCTTGCCAATTCAGGTGGCAACAACAGGACACTCAAAAGTGATGATCCCGTTGAAACCAGAAGTGGATATCGATGCCCTTTCGCCTGACCTTGCTGCGCTGACCGCTATCAGTAAACAGATTGGCTGCAATGGTTTCTTCCCCTTCCAGATCCGCCCAGGCAAAAATGAAACCGATGGTCGCATGTTCTCGCCTGCGATTGGTATTGTGGAAGATCCGGTGACCGGCAATGCCAATGGCCCAATGGGCGCATGGTTAGTGCATCACAACGTATTGCCCCACGATGGCAACGTGTTGCGTGTTAAAGGCCATCAGGGACGAGCTCTGGGGCGTGACGGCGTGATTGATGTGACGGTGACTATTCGGGACAACCAACCGGAGAAAGTCACCATTTCTGGCACAGCGGTGATTTTGTTTCATGCCGAATGGGCCATTGATCTCTGAAACCGTTGCCGGTTCCAATTGCCTGATGCGCTTCGCTTATCAGACCTACAAGCGTGAATCTGTTGGCTAATTTAGGCCGGATAAGGCGTTTACGCCGCATCCGGCACATACTATTTCCCCGCCTCCGGATGTGTGTCGAACGCTGCCATCACCAGTGCCAGTTCATCCACGGTAAACCCATGTTTCGCATCATCCACGCCCAGCCCAAATTGTTCCTGCATCACGGCATATAACGACGCCACATCCGGTAGATTCCGCTGATCCACCGCGTGCCCATTTTCATAATGGGTGAAATGGAAATTGGTCAGCGTCAGCTTGCCACCGTCCGGCAAATGGCGGCACATCAACAGATGATGGCGAAAATGCGACTGCGGCCAGTGCGCCGACCAGAAATTGCCCATCACATAATCACTTTGTTGCTGCTCGCAGAGATCAAAACGGTACATCGACTGCCAGTGCTGATGATGATTAAACTGCAAAACCCAGTTATCACCCTCCTGCAACAACCGATACTCTCCGTGTGGCGTGGTTTGCGCGATATCCGGCACTAAACGGATTGGCGCGGTCAGCGTCTGACCACCAAAACCGACGTCGGCAATCCATTGTTCACCCTTCAGTTCTACTAACAACAGACGGTGCGTGCGCGGCGGCAACGATGGTGGGTTAGATAACACCACGCGACCTAACAAACTGCGAACGTTAAATCCCAGCTCACGTAACACTCGCTCAAACACACCATTCTGCTCAAAACAGTAACCGCCACGTCGCGCAGTCACCAGCTTCTCTTCAAGCGATTGATCATCAAGCTGGATTTCTCTCGGCAGCAAAACGTCGAGATTTTCAAATGGAATAGTGCAATTGTGTTTCAGGTGTAATGCTCGTAGCGTATCGATATTGACCGCAGCAGCACCCGTCCAGCGAATACGGGCAAAATAGTGATTCAGAATGGGCGTCATCAGGCGTTTCCCTTAGTGGTTTTCTCAATTTATAACCTGGAATGGACGCCACACCGGCTATTTTGTGCGATCGCGGACAAGCATCACGTTCGCAAATCGCCAATCCCGTTAATTTCGTTACTTATTGCGTTACGAGCTACGCTTTTAAAACCACTTTCTTAGCGAGGCGATACCGTGAGCCAATTTATTCCCGTTGAGTTGCATCATGCCAGCCGTCTGTTAAACCACGGCCCTACCGTCCTGATCACCAGTTTCGATGAGCAATCCCAGCGACGTAACATTATGGCTGCGGCCTGGTCGATGCCCGTGGAGTTCGAACCACCACGCGTGGCAATTGTGGTCGATAAATCGACATGGTCACGGGAGTTGATTGAACGTAGTGGCATGTTTGGCATTGTGATCCCAGGCGTCGCAGCAACAAACTGGACGTGGGCAGTGGGCAGCATTTCTGGGCGTGATGAAGATAAGTTTAACTGTTATGGCATTCCGGTTGTGAAAGGTCCGGTGCTTGGCTTGCCGGTGGTCGAAAAGAAATGTCTGGCATGGATGGAGTGCCGCTTGCTTCCCGCGACTTCTGCGCAAGAAAAATACGACACGCTGTTTGGCGAAGTGGTATCAGCAGCGGCAGACGCTCGTGTTTTTGTCGAAGGCCGCTGGCAATTTGATGACGATAAACTCAATACGCTACATCATTTAGGCGCTGGCACCTTTGTTACCAGCGGCAAGCGTGTTACGGCTGGTTAAGCAATTACATGCTGTAACCGGGTTTCTTTATCAAAGTCTCCATTTGGGGCGCGATTTCGGCGTCCCAGACAGCTTGCCACGATTCCGGTTGTATCTGGTGTAGGGCAATGCTTATCGAACTTTCTTTACTGTTCAGATGGCGAATAATGACGTCGGTAATCTCCGCCGCCAGTGCCGTTTTTTGTTGCTCATCCAGTTCACGGGGAAAACATTTAATGTCTATGTGCGGCATTGTTGTGCTCCTTTTTAAAGACTGCCAGCAAATTTAGCACAAGCCGAAAACGTCATGTGTTATTTGATGCGAAATGATGTGCGATATATACGCCGTCACTTTAATAACGTACATATACTATTAGCTTCCGCGCCAATAAGCACCCGTCCTGTAACATACAGAATCTATTCTTTATTTATTATCATATTAAGAAAATTCACGACATCCAGCTTGCTGATTTATTAATGCCAATTATAGTTATTCTTGCCCTCAATCATAATTTTCAATCGTAATATCCTTTCTTTTATAAAGTCTTTCTGGAGACACTTGCGATGCAGCTTAACCATATTGCTAAAAGTCTGCTAGTCATGGGATTATTCACAACAAGTTCACTTCCTCTCATCGCAGCAGAAGCGCCCAAAGAGGCCTCCGCTGCCACCCAACAAGCGAATAACGCACTTTATAGTCAATTGCCGTTTTCCGATAACAGCGATTTTGCTGATGCTCATAAAGGTTTTATTGCTCCTTTACCTCAGGAAGTGATTAAGGGTGAACAAGGGAATGTTATCTGGAACCCACAGCAATATTCTTTTATCAAAGAAGGCGATAAAGCACCTGATACTGTCAATCCAAGTTTATGGCGTCAGGCGCAACTGATAAATATCAGCGGCTTATTTGAAGTGACTGAAGGCGTCTATCAGATTCGCAATCTCGATTTATCAAATATGACCATCATTGAAGGTAAAGAAGGTATTACCGTTGTTGATCCACTGGTTTCAGCAGAAACAGCTAAAGTTGGCATGGATCTTTATTATAAAAATCGCGGTCAAAAACCAGTGGTGGCGGTTATCTACACGCACAGTCATGTCGATCACTACGGCGGCGTTCGCGGTGTGGTTGATGAAGCTGACGTTAAATCAGGAAAAACAAAAATTTATGCGCCAGCCGGATTTTTAGAAGAGGCTGTTTCAGAAAATATTATGGCTGGCAATGTAATGAGCCGTCGAGCCAGTTATATGTACGGTAATTTGTTGAAACCTGATGCTAAAGGTCAGGTCGGCGCTGGGCTGGGAACAACGACCTCAGCCGGAACGGTTACATTGATTGCCCCTACCAACTACATCACCAAAACCGGACAAAAAGAGACTATTGACGGGCTGACCTATGATTTTTTGATGGCGCCCGGTTCCGAAGCACCTTCCGAAATGCTGTGGTTTATTGAAGAAAAGAAACTGATCGAAACCGCAGAAGATGTCACGCACACCCTCCACAACACCTATTCGCTGCGTGGTGCCAAAATTCGTCAACCTCTTCCGTGGTCTAAATACATCAACGAAGCCCTCAATCTGTGGGGCGATAAAGCGGAGATTATTCTTGCCCAGCATCACTGGCCAACCTGGGGTAACGATAACGTTGTCAAACTGCTAAAAAGCCAACGCGATTTGTACCGTTATATCAACGATCAAACGCTACGCATGGCGAATCAGGGGCTGACTCGTGATGAAATTGCCGCAAACTTCAAATTGCCCTCTTCACTTGCTAACACCTGGGCGAATCGCGGTTATTACGGTTCAGTGAGCCATGATGTGAAAGCAACTTATGTGCTTTATCTTGGCTGGTTTGATGGTAACCCCGCGACTCTTGATGAACTGCCACCAGAAGAAGCCGCTAAAAAATTCGTGGAGTATATGGGCGGTGCTGATGCCATTTTACAAAAAGCCAAACAGGATTATGACCAGGGAAATTTCCGCTGGGTTGCCCAGGTTGTCAGTAAGGTGGTGTTTGCCGATCCAAACAACCAGGCTGCAAGGAATCTGGAAGCCGATGCGCTTGAACAGTTAGGCTACCAGGCCGAATCCGGGCCGTGGCGTAATTTTTATCTCACTGGCGCACAGGAATTACGCAATGGTGTGCAAAAACTGCCTACGCCAAATACAGCCAGTCCTGACACCGTTCGTGCCATGACGCCGGAAATGTTCTTTGATTATCTTGCTGTGCATATAAATGGCGAGAAAGCGGCAGACGCTAAAGCAGTATTGAATTTTGATTTCGGTGAAGATGGCGGCACTTATAAAGTGGAACTGGAAAACGGTGTGCTCAATCACACGGCTGATACGCAAGCCTCTGACGCCGATGCGACTATCACCCTCTCCCGCGATGTCCTGAATAAAATCATCCTGAAGGAAGAGACATTAAAAGAAGCCACGGATAAAGGCGAAGTAAAAATCACTGGAAATGAGGAAAAACTCAACGAACTGTTAGGTTATATGGACAACTTTGAATTCTGGTTCAATATTGTAACGCCATAATTTTTGTGTAAGTCGGGCAGGTTCCCTGCCCTTTTTGGGTTATAAACAAACATGTATTCTGACAAAAGAAAACACCCTCATTATTCATGGAAAAACCGCCAGGATATGGTTATTCGCGGTATGGCGATTAGCCTGCCGTGGTTTGCGTTGATTAACATCAGTTTTTCATCGTTGGTTTTGCTTCGAGGGGTATTGTTTAATGAAGGCACGACTCCATGGTTTAATGAGAAAAATCTTGTACATACGATTGATATTTCATCATTAGGTATTCTGCTAATCAGTGGTCTTTTATTAGTTAGCCCACGCAACAAAGTACAGTATATTCAGCAGTTATTGGTTATTCTAAGCCTACTATGGTCATGGTGTTGTTTTTATTTTATTGCACACTGGACGCTGCCTTTTGCATATCCACTGTGCGTATTACTAATGCTTAGTGCCGTTGTTGCGCTATATTTCCACACCCCATCACTCCTCGCATTTGTCATTCCATTATGGTTTACCATCCCGTTAGCCAGTCTTGTGCTCAATCAGTATGTGAATATTCATTTCGCTGTTATCTGGAGCATTTTTTCACTGGCTCTCTATGGCGGACGTTTTATTTTGTTGCGTTGGTTTGAAGAAGCATGGCAACAAAATAAGTACAACAACCAGTTGATTCATCGCCTCGATGCATTAGCTCATCGCGATCCCTTAACTGGAGTGGCAAACCGACGAGCGTTGGATAGTATTTTACGCGATGCCGTCGAACAAAAGACGTCGTTCGTTTTAATTATGCTGGATGTCGATTTTTTCAAACGCTACAACGACACTTATGGGCACCCTGCTGGCGATCGTTGTCTGATACAAGTTGCCAACGCACTGCAACGTGCAATTCGCCAGCCCGAAGATGTAGTTACGCGCTATGGCGGTGAAGAGTTTGCCATTATTCTTTTCAATGCGGGCTTGCAGGAAGCCGAAGCGATAGCAGCCAGAGTTAAGCAAGAACTTAAACTGGCGGCTATCCCGCATCAGGCATCTGCTGTTAGTGCATTTGTTACGGTTAGTCAGGGGATTGCCTGTTCTGCTCCTGCAAAAACGGCTGAACAAATAGTTGCTGATGCCGATGCCTCGTTATATCGGGCGAAAGAAAGTGGGCGAAATCGGTGGGCTAAATAACTCTATTCCGCTGACATCAACAAACTTATAGGGAATATCAGCCAAAGTCAGCATCAGTTCACTCATGGTGGAACCCCATACACCTTAATCATATTTCCCCCACACAGCGTTAAAGCTTAAGTGTAGGTCAGTAAACAGGGCGGCCAGGACTAAGATTTGTCATTTTTTCAGCAATCCTTTTAATCCCCACTCAACTTGTAAGGGGATATTTTGCATCGTTTATCGATAACAGGTAGGATTCTGCGCCGACCGTTATACCCATAAAGAATAATGGTAATAACTGTCATCGCCAGGATGAATAAACATTGTTCATGGCGGCTTATAAGACTTTTTCAACGAAGCAATCAGGGAGAGCAATGAGTAAACACGACACCGACACTTCAGATCAACACGCCGCGAAACGCCGCTGGCTTAATGCCCATGAAGAGGGTTATCACAAAGCGATGGGTAATCGCCAGGTGCAGATGATCGCCATTGGCGGCGCGATTGGGACTGGTTTGTTTTTAGGCGCGGGTGCCCGACTGCAAATGGCCGGCCCGGCACTGGCACTGGTCTATTTAATCTGCGGCCTGTTTTCGTTTTTTATTTTGCGTGCGTTGGGTGAGTTGGTATTACATCGCCCTTCCAGTGGTAGTTTTGTCTCTTATGCCCGTGAGTTTTTGGGTGAGAAAGCCGCTTATGTTGCCGGCTGGATGTACTTCATCAACTGGGCGATGACCGGGATTGTCGATATCACCGCCGTCGCACTGTATATGCATTACTGGGGCGCGTTTGGCGGCGTGCCGCAATGGGTATTTGCGCTCGCTGCGCTGACCATCGTTGGCACCATGAATATGATTGGTGTGAAATGGTTCGCAGAGATGGAGTTCTGGTTTGCGCTGATTAAAGTGCTCGCCATTGTGACCTTTTTGGTCGTGGGGACAGTGTTCCTCGGTAGCGGTCAGCCGCTGGATGGCAACACCACTGGCTTTCATTTAATTACCGATAATGGCGGCTTCTTCCCCCACGGTTTGCTGCCTGCGCTGGTGTTAATTCAGGGCGTGGTATTTGCTTTTGCCTCCATCGAAATGGTCGGCACTGCCGCCGGAGAATGTAAAGATCCGCAGACTATGGTGCCAAAAGCAATTAACAGCGTGATTTGGCGTATTGGCCTGTTTTATGTCGGTTCCGTGGTGTTGCTAGTTATGTTATTGCCGTGGAGTGCCTATCAGGCCGGTCAAAGTCCCTTTGTGACCTTCTTCTCTAAACTCGGTGTGCCGTACATTGGCAGCATCATGAATATTGTGGTATTGACCGCTGCCCTCTCCAGCCTGAACTCTGGCCTGTACTGCACCGGGCGTATTTTGCGCTCGATGGCGATGGGCGGATCTGCGCCGGGTTTTATGGCGAAAATGAGTCGCCAACATGTGCCGTATGCCGGGATTCTGGCGACGCTGGTTGTGTATGTCGTTGGCGTATTCCTCAATTATCTGGTGCCGTCGCGCGTATTTGAGATTGTCCTGAACTTCGCGTCATTGGGAATTATCGCCTCGTGGGCGTTTATCATTGTTTGTCAGATGCGCCTGCGTAAAGCCATCAAAGAAGGTAAAGCGGCAGATGTCAGTTTTAAACTGCCTGGCGCGCCCTTCACTTCCTGGCTGACATTACTGTTTTTACTGAGTGTTCTTGTGCTGATGGCGTTCGATTACCCGAACGGGACTTATACCATCGCGGCGCTGCCGATTATCGGTATTCTGCTGGTTATAGGCTGGTTTGGTGTGCGCAAACGCGTTGCTGAAATTCACAGCACTGCGCCAGTCGTCAAGGAAGATGAAGAACAACAGGAAATTGTGTTTAAGCCTGAAACGGCGAGTTAATTGCAAAATTGCCCGGCTACGTGCTGGGCAAATTCAAATTACTGACGAAGGTGCCGGATGCGGCGTGATAAAAGTCAGGCAAGTCACTCCATTTTCACCCTCGCCATATCTATTACAGCGCAATACGAATCACATCGTCCGGCTGAGTGGCTTCTTGCTGTTTAGTCGATTTTTGCTTCACGCTGACATACAACGTTTTGCCATCGGCAGACAGCGCAAGGCTGTTAGGATGAGTCGGCGTATCGAACGTTTTCACCACTTTGTAGTTTTTCGCGTCAATCACACTGACTTTACCCGCCTGCCGATGCGTCACGTAGGCTTCATTACGCGCCGGGTTAAACAACACAGCCAGGGATTCCGGTGCTGCTACCTTCGCCAGAATATTGCCGTTACGGGTATCGACCACCAGCACTTCTGCCGCTTTGGAGTCAGTGATAAACGCTCGCTGGTTGGCAGTATCGAGACTGATGTTGATAAAGAAATGCTCTTTGCCATCATCCAGCAACTTTTTACGGCTCAGGATTTTGTTGTCGGCAGTGTCGATGGTAATCAGTTCACCATCGGCGTTAGTGGTGTAGAGACGTTTGCCTTTGCTATCCAGCGCCAGGCCGGTGCTCATTTTACCGGTGTTCTGGATGGCGGTTTTCAGTTTGATATTCTCGCCATCAACCACCCAAATCACACTCTCTTTCCCAATACCGCTGATGTAAACAGTGTTCGTGGCATCGTCAGCAACCAGCTCACGTGGCTGCAGCGGACGCACCTCTTCTGTACGTTTGCGATCGTCCAGCACCAGACGCCCTTTCACTTCGCCCGTTTTGGCATCAATTGCCGTGACCGCACTGTTTACTGTGTTACCAAACCACAGCGTTTGCGTCGCGTTGTTGATAGTGGCACCAAACGGCTTGAGATCGTTATGGATCGCCTGAGTGACTTCCAGAGTCACCGGATCGAGACGATAAACCACACCGCCTTTGTCCAGTTTGCGGCTTTGCGAAGTGGCGAGCCACAGCGCGTTTTCTTGCTGGCTATAAGCCATTTCGTAGGCACCTTTACCTACCGCTTTACGCAGCATTTCTTCTGCGGCCTGCGTACTGAATGATGAAGCAACAAGCAATGAACCTAACAGTAATGAACCACGCAGGCGCGATGAAAACAGATGACGTAAATGCATGACGACTCCCTTTGATGAACCGATTTATAGCTGCTTCACAATGCTTCGTTGAGCATAATCTTCGTTACGCCCTTGTTATAAATGGGAATGGTAATCATTATTTTCTCAAATGTGGAGCATTTCTTGTTGTTACGACTACAATTTTCTCAATTGATTAACGTATTGTGCCGTTTAGTTTTCTATAAATTTACAAATTTATTACCATTGAGGCGTTTTCCCATTCTTAACCTGGCTTTTTTCATGAAGATTTTTTCCGTCCGACAGACCGTTTTACCCGCACTGATTCTCCTTTCTCCTTCCACTTTTGCCGCTAATGAACAAACCATGATTGTTAGCGCCGCGCCGCAGGTAGTTTCTGAACTGGACACACCCGCTGCGGTAAGCGTGGTCGATGGCGAGGAGATGCGTCTGGCAACGCCGCGCATCAATTTGTCTGAATCACTGACCAGTGTGACTGGTTTGCAGGTACAAAACCGGCAGAACTATGCGCAGGATCTACAACTGTCTATTCGCGGATTTGGCTCCCGTTCCACTTACGGTATTCGCGGTATTCGCCTGTATGTTGATGGTATTCCCGCTACCATGCCCGACGGACAAGGGCAAACATCCAATATCGATTTAAGCAGTGTGCAAAATGTGGAAGTGCTGCGAGGCCCCTTCTCTGCCCTGTATGGCAATGCGTCCGGCGGCGTAATGAACGTCACTACCCAAATCGGCGAACAGCCGCCAACTATTGAGGCCAGCAGTTACTATGGCAGTTATGGTAGCTGGCGCTATGGACTGAAAGCAACGGGCGCAACGGGCGACGGCACACAGCCTGGCGATGTCGATTACACCGTTTCGACCACGCGTTTTACAACTCACGGCTATCGTGACCATAGCGGCGCACAGAAAAATTTAGCCAATGCCAGACTGGGCGTACACATTGATGACGCCAGTAAGTTAAACCTGATTTTCAACAGTGTGGATATCAAAGCCGATGACCCTGGTGGGTTGACCGAAGCTGAATGGAAAGCGAATCCGCAACAAGCGCCTCGCGCTGAACAGTACGACACGCGAAAAACCATCAAGCAAACTCAGGCAGGGTTGCGTTATGAGCGCAGCCTGAGTTCGCGGGATGATATGAGCGTGATGATGTACGCAGGTGAACGGGAAACGACCCAGTATCAATCGATTCCGATGGCACCCCAACTTACCCCATCTCATGCGGGCGGCGTAATTACTCTGCAACGTCATTACCAGGGTATAGACAGCCGCTGGACACATCGTGGAGAGCTGGGAGTTCCGGTCACTTTCACTACTGGCCTGAACTATGAAAACATGAGTGAAAAACGCAAGGGTTACAATAACTTCCGCCTTAATAACGGCGTGCCGGAGTACGGGCAAAAAGGTGATCTGCGCCGCGACGAGCGCAATCTGATGTGGAACGTCGATCCCTATTTACAAACCCAGTGGCAACTAACTGACAAACTATCGTTGGATGCTGGTGTGCGCTACAGCTCCGTGTGGTTTGACTCTGACGATCATTACGTTACCCCGGGTAACGGTGATGACAGCGGTGATGCCAGTTATCACAAATGGCTTCCTGCGGGATCGTTGAAATACGCCATAACCGATGCCTGGAACATCTATCTGGCAGCCGGGCGCGGTTTTGAAACACCAACCATTAACGAGCTTTCTTACCGTGCTGACGGGCAAAGTGGCATGAACTTTGGTTTAAAACCGTCCACCAACGACACAATCGAAATCGGCAGTAAAACGCGTATTGGCGATGGCTTGTTTACCGCTGCGTTATTCCAGACTGATACCGATGATGAAATCGTTGTTGATAGCAGTAGCGGCGGGCGTACCACGTATAAAAATGCCGGGAAGACGCGCCGTCAGGGGGCTGAACTGGCCTGGGATCAGCGTTTTGCCGGAGATTTCCGTGTGAAAGCGTCGTGGACGCGGCTTGACGCAACTTATCGCAGCAATGTTTGTAACGCTCAGGACTGTAATGGTAACCGAATGCCCGGGATCGCCCGCAATATGGGCTTTGCGTCATTAGGTTATGTACCAGAAGAAGGCTGGTATGCAGGCACAGAAGCACGTTATATGGGCGATATCATGGCGGATGACGAAAATACGGCAAAAGCGCCCTCTTACACTCTCGTCGGTTTGTTCACCGGTTACAAATATAATTATCGTAATATGACAATAGATTTATTTGGTCGTGTCGATAATTTATTCGATAAAGAATATGTCGGCTCGGTGATTGTTAATGAATCGAATGGTCGATATTACGAGCCTGCGCCTGGGCGGAATTATGGTGTAGGCGTAAATCTCGCATGGCGATTTGAATAATATTCATTAGTGGCGGCAAGAATGCCGCCACCTGAAATGTTAATCATCATCCGCAACACGGATCACGACTTTGCCGAAGTTTTTACCATTCAGCAGACCAATGAATGTCTGCGGGGCGTTCTCTAAACCATCGGTAATTTGTTCACGATAGTGAATTTTCCCCGCCTTCACCCATTGCCCCATCTCTTGCTGGAACTCATGGATGCGATGACCATAATCCTGGCTAATAATAAACCCTTGCAGGCGAATACGTTTTTTCAGCACCGTAGCCATAAGTAGCGGTAAACGATCCGGCCCGGAAGGCAGGTCGGTGGCGTTATAGCCGCTCACTAAACCGCAAACGGGAATACGCGCGGATGTATTGAGTAAAGGCAGCACCGCATCAAACACCTTACCACCAACGTTTTCATAATAGATATCAACGCCTTTCGGACACGCGTTCACGAGTTGTTCGGCAAAATCATCTGCATGATGATCAAGGCAAACATCAAAACCGAGAACGTCTGTGGCATGGCGACATTTTTCCGCGCCACCGGCAACACCCACCACGCGGCAACCTTTTAGTTTGCCGATTTGCCCCACTGTCGCACCGACCGGCCCCGTTGCTGCAGCAACCACTAGCGTTTCACCCTCTTTAGGTTGACCGATATCCAGCAGCCCCATATAAGCCGTAAAGCCTGGCATCCCCAGCACACCCAGTGACCACGAAGGATTTTCCGGATGATCGCCAAGTTTCACCAGATCATCGCCACTGGATATGTCGTAATCCTGCCAACCGCTGTAACCCAGCACCCAGTCGTCAGGCTGGTAATCCGGATGATTAGATTCCACCACCCGACTCACCGTGCCTCCGACCATCACGCCACCAATATCAACCGGTGGTGAATAAGATGGCTCATCGCTCATGCGCCCGCGCATATACGGATCGAGCGACAGGTAGACCGTGCGCAGTAACACCTGTCCTTCACCCGGCGTGGCGACATCATCTTCTTCAAGACGGAAATTCTCCGGAACCGGCGCGCCGTGTGGACGCGACGCCAGAACCCAACGGCGATTACGTTGCTTTTGTTGACCCATAATGCTCTCCTGTGCTTTTGGCATGAATCCATCAATAGTAGCAGGCTCACTGGATTGGTTTAGTTTGCAGCCGTCACATCACTACTGCGACACGCAATAATTTCATCGAGGAATCCGTTGCTTCGGGCTGTTTTCGATAGTATTGATAACGTCATCATCATTATTTTATCGAGGCTTAAGATGTCCATCCGTTCTGCCCGCAAAGCCGATTGTGCTGCAATTGCGGAAATTTATAACCACGCTGTACTGCATACGGCAGCTATCTGGAACGACCAGACTGTAGATACAGATAACCGCATTGCCTGGTTTGAAGCACGAACTTTATCGGGTTATCCGGTGCTGGTGAGCGAAGAAGATGGCGTGGTTACAGGATATGCCTCGTTTGGTGACTGGCGTAGTTTCGACGGTTTTCGCCATACCGTGGAACATTCGGTTTATGTCCATCCGGATCATCAGGGCAAAGGTCTTGGGCGAAAATTGTTACGCGCGTTGATTGATGAAGCGCGGAACTGCGGTAAGCATGTGATGGTTGCCGGCATAGAATCACAAAATCAAGCGTCGTTGCATCTGCACCAGTCACTGGGATTTATCGTCACGGCGCAAATGCCCCAAGTTGGTACTAAATTTGGTCGCTGGTTGGATCTCACCTTTATGCAATTGCAGCTTGACGATCGTAGCGAACCGGACTCACTTGGATGAACCAGTCGCTTACCCTTGCCTTTTTGATCGCTGCCGGGATTGGTCTTGTGGTGCAAAACACATTGATGGTACGCATCACCCAGACATCCTCCACCATTCTCATCGCCATGCTGCTGAATTCACTGGTGGGGATTGTGCTGTTCGTGTCTATTTTATGGTTTAAGCAAGGAACAGCAGGCTTTGGCGAACTGGTGTCCAGCGTGCGCTGGTGGACTCTAATCCCTGGTTTGTTGGGATCGTTTTTTGTTTTCGCCAGTATCAGCGGATATCAGAATGTTGGCGCGGCAACGACCATTGCGGTACTGGTCGCCAGTCAACTTATTGGTGGTCTGGTGCTGGATATTTTCCGCAGTCATGGCGTACCACTTCGGGCGCTGATTGGCCCAATTTGCGGGGCAGTTTTGTTGGTAGTTGGCGCCTGGCTGGTGGCCAGACGCACGTTTTAATCAGAGGATGGTGCCGCCTTTGGTTAATTGTTCGTGGCGCGCCTCCATATCTTCTTTATGCTTGCGTCCGTGATGAGCGATTGCGGTACGCAAACGCTGCTGCTGTGTGTAGCGATCTTCCCGGCTTAACTCTGCGTCATCACTCAGGGCGATTAACAACTCGTTCATATGGGCAATGACGCTCTCCTCAATCGCGGCATCCACGCGCGCGATGACTTCATCCAGATGCGACATACTTTCTCCTCAGCCACTTGTGAAATTTATCGATTCACTCAAATGATATAAGTCTGCGTTGTGCCGTCAAGCCAGCGTGTAAGATTTAAAATAGTGAAAACAGTAGCGCCACCGGAAAACTCATTGGCCATGTAATCCCCACCAGAAAGGCGCTCAGAAAGCGAATGCTCTTCTTATCGTGGGAAAGAAACCAGGTAATGAGAAAGGCGATTGCTGCCATGGCAGCATAAAAAACAAGCATATATTGATAAAGAGACATGTATGGGCGTCCAGCCAGATGAATAAAACGCGCGCAAATATGCGTCATTTCTTGATGTGTATCAAGTTTTCAGTCCATTTGAGATAAATTCAATAACCTACCGCATGTTCTTGTCCATCTTCAGAATAAGTATGATTGCGGATTTTCTTAACCCGTACTATACACATAAGGGCTATGACAAAAGGTGGCAAAAATGAACGTTTCCAGTAGAACTGTAGTGCTGATAAATCTCTTTGCTGCTGTTGGGTTGTTTACTCTTATCTCTATGAGATTTGGATGGTTTATCTGATGTAGCAAAATTGCACGCAGTACGCACTGTCAGAGAAAAATCAACTCTCTGACAGTGCGTTAGATCTTCTCACACTCTCCAGATTTACAACATTATCCTTAATGTTTAACCATTACGTGGCGTACTACGGTGTAATCTTCCAGCCCATAAAGTGACATATCTTTGCCATAACCTGAAAGTTTCTGCCCGCCGTGCGGCATTTCACTCACCAGCATGAAATGGGTATTAACCCAGGTGCAGCCATATTGCAGACGTGCGCTGACGCGGTGCGCTCTACCCACATCTTTCGTCCATACTGAAGAAGCTAAGCCATACTGGCTGTCATTCGCCCAGTTAACTACTTGCTCTTCGTTGTCGAAGACCGTCACGCTGACTACCGGCCCAAATACCTCTCTTTGGACGATAGCATCTTCTTGTAACGCACCAGCCAGCAGTGTAGGCGCATAATAATAACCATTACCCTGCCGCTTTTCACCGCCGGTGATCACCTTAATGTGTCCCGTCGCCTTCGCCTCTTCCACCGCCCGGCTGACGCGTTCGAGATGCGCCAGTGAACTTAACGGGCCAAGCTCTGTGGATTCATCACCCGGCGCGCCTGATTTCAACGTTGCCACTGCGGCACCGAGTTTTTCTACCAGCACGTCGTAAATGCCTTTTTGCGCGTAGATACGGCAGGCAGCAGTACAATCTTGCCCGGCATTGTAATAGCCAAATGTACGGACACCTTCGACAACCGCTTCAACGTCAGCATCATTAAAGACAATCACTGGCGCTTTACCGCCAAGTTCCATATGAGTGCGCTTGATGGACGGTGCCGTATGACTGATGATGTGCTCACCAGTGGCGATAGACCCCGTCAGCGACACCATGCGCACTTTTGGATGTCCGGTCAGCGGATCACCCACCGTTTTGCCTCTGCCAAACAACACGTTAATCACGCCTGCCGGAAAGATATCTTTCGCCAGTTCTGCCAGCTTCAACGCTGTTAGCGGGGTGATTTCTGATGGTTTAAGCACCACGCAGTTCCCTGCCGCCAGCGCCGGAGCCAGTTTCCACGCTGCCATCATCAGCGGGTAATTCCACGGCGCGATAGAAGCCACAACCCCCAACGGATCCCGACGGATCATCGAAGTATGACCTTCAAGATATTCACCTGCCGCCAGACCATTCAGACAGCGCGCCGCACCAGCGAAAAAGCGAAAAACATCGACAATCGCCGGGATTTCATCATTGAACGCACTATGCAGCGGTTTGCCACAATTACGGGACTCCAGTTCGGCAAAAACCTGACCATTTTCTTCGATAACATCAGCCAGTTTCAGCAGGCATTCCGCACGCACTTTCGGCGTGGTTTGCCCCCATTCGGCAAATGCTGCATCTGCCGCGCGCACAGCAGCATCGACCTGCTCTGCGGAGGCCTCGGCAATCTCCAGTAATACTTCCCCCGTTGCCGGATTATAGACAGGCTGTTTTTCCCCTTCGCCGCTAACCAGTTCTCCGTTAATCAGTAACTTATGTTGCATAGCATATTCCTGTATCAGTGGTTATTGACCATTGTCGCCTTCGCGGGTTAGCCACCAGGCTCCCAGGATCGGCAAGGTTGTTACCAACATAACCAGCAGTGCCACCACGTTGGTTACCGGTACATCACGTGGTCGCCCAAGCTGATTGAGCAACCACAACGGTAACGTTCGTTCATGACCTGCCGTAAAGGTCGTAACGATGATTTCATCGAACGACAAGGCAAACGCCAGCATTCCTCCTGCCAGTAGCGCCGAACTGAGATTCGGTAACACCACGTAGCGGAAGGTTTGCCAGCCATTGGCCCCAAGATCCATTGACGCCTCAACCAGACTCCATGAGGTACGGCGAAAACGGGCGATGACATTGTTAAACACCACCACTACACAAAAAGTCGCATGACCGACTACGATGGTGAAAAACCCCGGCTCCAGATTGATAGTTTTAAACGCGGTTAATAACGCCAGGCCTGTGACAATGCCCGGCAGCGCAATGGGCAGCAGCAATAACAGCGAAATGGCGTTTTTGCCGAAAAAGTCTCGTCGCCACAGCGCGGCGGCGGCCAGCGTCCCTAATACCAGCGCAATTAATGTCGCCAGCGCCGCCACTTTAAGTGACAGTGTCACGGAATCAAGAATATCACTACGCTGTGCTGCCACGCTAAACCAGTGCAGCGTCAGACCTTGCGGTGGAAAACTAAACGCCGCATCTTCAGTGTTAAAAGCATAGGCCGCGATAATCAGGATGGGAAAATGGAGGAAAACCACGCCGCCCCAGGCCGCCAGTTTGAGGAAAAACGGTGCGCGCTCAGAGTGCATCGAACGCTCCCAGACGTTTCACGAACGCCAGATACAGTGCGATCAAAACAATCGGCACCAGGGTGAACGCTGCTGCCATCGGCATATTGCCAATCGCGCCTTGCTGCGAGTAAACCATGTTGCCGATAAAATACCCCGGCGGGCCAACCAGCTGCGGGACAATAAAATCGCCCAGCGTTAGCGAGAAGGTAAAAATAGAGCCGGCTGCAATGCCAGGGATCGCCAGCGGTAACACCACATAACGGAAGGTTTGCCGTGGACGTGCGCCTAAATCCGCTGAGGCTTGCAAAAGTGACGAGGGCAAACGCTCCAGCGCCGCCTGCACCGGCAGAATCATGAACGGCAGCCAGATGTAGAGAAACACCAGAAAGCGTCCCAGTCCGGAAGTTGACAGTGTATTACCGCCCACCGCCGGTAGCGTGAGAAACGCAGTTAATAACGGTTCCAACCCCAAATGCTGTAAAAACCACTGCGCCACGCCATCTTTCGCCAGCAATAACGTCCAGGCATAGGCTTTGACGATATAGCTCGCCCACATCGGCAACATTACCGCAATGTAAAAAAACGCTTTCATCTTACCGCTGGTGTAGCGCGCCATATACCACGCCATCGGAAAGGCCAAAAAAGCACTGGCGATGGTCACAGCAACTGCCATGGTTAACGTGCGCAGAATGATGTCGTAATTGGCCGGATTAAACAGCGCGCGGATATTCGCCAGTGTCAGTTCCGGTGTTACCGACATGGTGAAATCATCAAAAGTATAAAAGCCCTGCCATAACAGCGTCAGCAGCGAACCGAAATAGACGATGCCAAACCACATCAACGGGCCAAGCAGCAGCAAAAACAGCCCCAGCCCCGGATTCCGCCAGAAGAAACCTGACACCTTGCCCAGACCTGGACGTGAAGGTGATTGCAATACGTTCATCGCCATTCACCTCTCCTCAACCAGCGGCACCATCACATCGCGCGCCCAGGAAACCATCACCTGTTGTCCTGGAGTAAGCGTAGCGGGGAGTTCTTCCCCCGTCATATTTGCCTGACTTACCAGCAGTTTTTCACCGCCGCTCAGTGTCAGTTCAAAACGGGTCGCCGCGCCCTGATACTGCACCGCCTGGATCGTGCCATTAGCCTGCACTTCGCCAGGTGTATTGAGGCGAATATGTTCCGGGCGCAATGCGAAGCTACCCATCATTCCGCAAAGTTTCTCTGCCATCAGCGCATCAAAAACGTTGGATGTACCGACGAATCCGGCAACAAACGGCGTGCGCGGGCGCATGTAGAGATCACGTGGTGAATCGACCTGCTCAATGCGACCGTTGTTGAACACCGCCACACGGTCGGACATTGATAATGCTTCCCCCTGATCGTGGGTGACGAAGATAAACGTGATGCCGAGAGATTGTTGCAGCTTTTTCAGCTCAAGTTGCATCTGCTCACGCAACTTGAGATCCAGTGCGCCGAGTGGTTCATCCAGCAATAATACGCGTGGTTCATTTACTAATGCTCTGGCGATAGCAACCCGCTGGCGCTGACCACCAGAAAGTTGTGACGGCTTACGTTGCTGAACAAAACCCAGCGCCACTTTTTCCAGCGCCTCTTGCGCCATGATGTAACGCTTTTTTTTCTCCACACCTTTGACCATTAACCCGTAGGCCACGTTATCGAGAATCGACATATGGGGAAACAGCGCATAGTCCTGGAAAACAGTATTAACATCCCGCTCCCACGGTGGCAGATTGCTGGCGGGTTTACCAAAGATAGCGATCGCCCCGCCGGAAAGTTGTTCAAATCCGGCAATCAGGCGCAGGCAGGTGGTTTTGCCGGAGCCGGACGGCCCCAGCATTGAAAATAACTCACCATCTTTTATCGCAATACTGACGCCATCTACCGCGCGCACGTCACCGTACAACCGCGAGACGTTGTCAAACTCCACTGCGTACGTCATAAAACACCTCAGCGAAGTTAGCGACCGCCCATAATGGCAATGTAATCCTGCGTCCAGCGACTGTAGGGAACAAACTTGCCCCCTTCTGCTATAGGCGTTTTCCAGAAAGCAATTTTATCGAAATAGTTAAAACCGTTGGTCTCACAGCCTTTTTCGCCTAATAACGGACTGGCTTTACATCCTTCCGGCACTACCGGCAATGAGCCAAACCAGGCTGCCACATCACCCTGCACTTTTGGCGTTAATGACCAGTTCATCCATTTGTAGGCGCAAACCGGATGTTTCGCTTCGCTATGCAGCATGGTGGTATCAGCCCAGCCGGTAACCCCCTCTTTCGGGAATACTGTGGCGATTGGTTGGCCTTCGGCTTTCAACGCGTTGGCCTGATACGGCCAGGCACTAGAAGCAACCACACCCTCGTTTTTGAAATCGCTCATTTGCACGGTGGTGTCATGCCAGTAGCGATGTATCAAACTATGTTGATCGCGCAGCACTTTCAGCACCGCCTGATATTGTTCTTCGGTAAGTTGGTACGGATCGCTGATGCCCAACTGCGGCTGAGTGGCTTTAACGAACAACGCAGCGTCCGCAATGTAGATAGGGCCATCATAAGCCTGAACGCGGCCTTTATTGCTCTTGCCGTCCTGCAGATTTTGCTCAACAAAAACCACTTGCCAGCTATCCGGCGGCGTCGGGAAGGTTTTAGTGTTGTACATCAGCAGGTTCGGCCCCCATTGGTAAGGTGTGCCATAAACTTTGCCGCCAACGTTAAACCAGTCGCCTTTAACCACGCGCGGATCGAGCGTTTTCCAGTTGGGAATCAAGGCGGTATTAATCGGCTGCACGCGTTTACCCATAATCAAACGCAGCGAGGCATCGCCGGACGCCGTGACCAGATCGTAACCCCCTTTGGTCATCAGACTGACCATTTCATCGGAAGTCGCGGCGGTTTTCACATTTACCGCGCAACCTGTCTCTTTTTCGAATTGCGTTACCCAGTCGTATTGTTTATCAGTTTGTCCGCGTTCGATGTATCCCGGCCAGGCAATAATATCCAGTCGCCCTTCCGGTTTATCTAAATTGGTAGGCGGTTCGGCGGCGTGAGCGGTCATTATAGTCATGGTGAGCGCACACAGGCTGCTGCGGGCAAATGTCTTGCTCATAAGGTCTTACTCCTGTCGTAATTAATTGTTCAGCCGCCGTGCCGTAAAAATATCTCCTTGTTTAACCATAGACGGCGGCTTGCAGGCACACCTTCACCCCTGAGAAAATTTAATCAGGTTGTGAGCTAACGCGCATTATGCCGTCTGTGAAGCTATCTTCTGGAGTATAGACAAGGGGTTACGAAATATGGCTTCTATTCGAAATTCATATTACCCAACCTGAGAGGAATTAAATTGAAAGTTACTTCAGATGTTCTTGAATAAGTTTGCCTAATTCTTTTACTGCCTGTTCTTCGCGCTCTCCCCATTGCCACGCGGTATTAAAACGGAAAAAACGCGACCAGCGTTCGCCAGTAGAAAACATTTTACCCGGCGCAATACTGATGTGATGCGCCAGTGCCGTCAGACTTAATTCGCCTGCATCTAACGGTTCGGGAAGTTCCAGCCAGAGAAAATAACCACTGTCGTTATGGTGTATTTTCACCTCCGCAGGCAGGTAACGCAGCAGCGCCTGCCAGGCGCGTTGTTTGCGTTCCGCAAGCTGACGACGTAGACGACGCAGATGCGCATCGTAGCGGCGTGTAGAAAGGTAATCCACCAGGGCAAGCTGCATCGGTGAACTGGTGGAAAGTGTACTCATCAACTGCAAACGTTGGATTTTACGCGCATGTTTTCCTGCGGCGACCCAACCGATGCGAAAACCTGGCACCAGGCATTTGGAGAATGATGAACAATGCAGCACGCCATCGTGGCGATCCCACGCTTTTGCGGGCAGCGGTTTTTCCCGTCCGAAGTAAAGTTCGCTGTAGACGTCATCTTCAATCAGCATCACGTTGTACTGACTAAGGAGTTCTACCAGCCGCGCTTTTTTCTGTGGCGTTAAGGTAAAACCGAGCGGGTTCTGGCTGTTGGTCATTAACCAGCACGCTTTCACCGGATACTCTTGTAACGCCAGTTCAAGCGCCTGAAGGTCGATCCCTTCATTAACATCCGTCGCTACCGATAACGCCTTCAGCCGTAACCGCTCCAGCGCCTGCAACGCGCCGTAGAAACAAGGATTCTCGACAATCACCCAATCACCCGGCTCGGTTACCGCTTGCAAACTGAGGTTTAATGCCTCTAACGCCCCGGCGGTGATGACGATTTCATCGGGCGAAATTGTGATGCCCTGTAAGGCATAGCGACGAGCAATAGCCTGACGAAGCTCAGCATTCCCTGGAGGTAAGTTTTCAATCACGCTCATCGCCGTTGCGGTTTTGCTTACCTGTGCCAGGGAGCGATTGAGTTGTTGAAGCGGAAACAAGCGCGGATCGGGAAAAGCAGATGCAAACGGCACCACTGAAGGATCGCGGCTGGCCTGCAACATGTCAAAAATATAAGTATTGATATCGACTGTTTCATCACGTGTGACTGGAACGACTGGGGCTTTCGGCATTTTTAATGCCTGTGGTGCAACGTAATAACCCGACTGCGGTCGCGCGATAATATGCCCCTGACTTTCGAGTAACTGGTAGGCATGGCTGACGGTCATAAAGCTCATACCAGAAAGCGCCACCTGTTCACGCAACGAAGGCAAACGATCGCCGGGTTGCCAGATGCCCGACGCAATCTGCTCGCGTAATTGTTCTGCCAGTTGCTGGTATTTTTTCATTATCGGATCGTTTTTATGTGCAGATGATCCGGCAGTCTATATCAGTTGTTAAAAATGACAACTTTTCGTTAACTTTAATTAAACCATCACCAGCGATAACTCTTTGCCAAGCGCCTTAGCCGCAAGCTGGACAGCGTCGATTTTTGTCGCATGGTGCAAGTCAAATAAGCGGGTAATCTCCTGTTTAGGTTTGCCAATTCGTCTGGCTAACTCTTGCTGAGTAATGTCTGACTGCAAAAAAGCATTTAGCAGCAATATCTTAGAGGCGACGCTTAAAGGTACTTCAATAAAGTGATCGTGACTATTTAATGGCGAAGGTAACGGGATAAGCTCGTTGTCTTCAAAATAAAAATCAAATGCGGTCAGTAAAGCATCTTTTGCCGCTTCCATCGCTTCAGCGACAGTTTCGCCCTGGGTCAACGCTTCAGGGATATCCACAAAAGAAACCATATAACCGCCTTCCGGCACGGGTGTAAGAGTGACGGGATAACGCATAATTTCGACTGTCTCTCGCATGTCATTAACCTTTTTAATTGGCGATTAATTCAAACCGAGTTGTTTCAGAATTGCTTTACGCAATGGTTCTTTAATCTCTTCGCTGGGGTGACGCGGCATGACACTGCGCCTCCCGTGAAACCGGAGTTTCAGATGGTTGCTGCCATTCGTCACATCGACGCCCTGAGATTCGAACCAACGTCTGAACTCGTTTTGTTTCACATCGCCTCCCTGCCGCTGAGTATATCAACAAAGTAAACATTAATGTTTACCTCCGTGTGTAATTTGCTCGAAAATAGCACTTAATCGCCGCAACGGCAGAATGCGATGCCAAATAAGGAAGGCTGATTCCAGAATTTCTTTGCGCTAATTTGCAAAACTGAATAATAACCTCAAGAAACTATCGGCATCATAGCGGCAAAAGGTAAGAAAAAGGTGTCGGGATGTTTACGAAGGCGTTAGCGGTTGTCTTATTAACGTGTGCGCTGTTCTCTGGACAGTTGATGGCAGGACACAAAGGACATGAATTTTTGTGGGTAAAAAATGTGGATCATCAACTGCGTCATGAAGCGGACAGTGATGAATTGCGCGCCGTTGCGGAAGAATCGGCAGAAGGTTTGCGCGAGCATTTTTACTGGCAAAAGTCACGCAAACCAGAAGCGGGACAGCGTTGAGTCGTTTGTTGCCGGATACGGTATGAACGCCTTACCCGGCCTGTAATATCTGCAAATTCAATAAGTTGTGAACAGGTCTGAAAATTTGCGTTTTACCCTTTTCGCTTCGGCAATGTTTTCATCAGTTCATCCGGGCTTACGGAGGCGACAACACTCCCCGGTAACGGCATTTTCAGAATGTGATTTTTGATTTTGCCAATGACGTGCATCTCACACGGCCGGCAATCAAACTTTAGCGTTAACACTTCATCGCCGTTAACCAGTTGCATTGGCGTTGCTTTCCAGCTTTTGATATTGCCTTTCGCCTGTTTCGGGCACAGATTGAAGGCAAAGCGCAGACAATGCTTGGTGATCATTACCGGCACTTCGCCCTTCTCTTCATGCGCTTCATAGGCAGCATCAATCAGTTGCACACCATAGCGATGATAAAATTCACGAGCTTTCTGGTTGTATACGTTCGCGAGGAAACTCAAATGCGTTTGCGGATAAACTGGCGCAGGGTCAGCAACCGGTTTACGACTACCGCGCTGATAACTGGCAAGACGCGCAGCATCCAGCATTTCAGCAGCCTCACGGCGGAACTGATTTAACAGACTGTTTGGCACAAACAGCGCCCCCGGCAAATTAATTTGCACATCGCGGGCGTAATAGATGGTTTGCCCAAGCTTCGACAATCCCTCTTTCAGATTGAGGAGTGCTTTTTCGGCGTTATTCGCTTCGTCGAACTGCCCGTCCAGCGTATGAGTGATACTGACGCCCTCTTCGCTGGTCAGAGTCAGAATCAGTTGTTCCTGCCAGCCGCCCAGTTCAATGTCTACCGCCACCCGACGTTCGCTGGAGGTTTTGGTCAACGCCTGCTGCCAGTTATGGTCGAGGTTGCGATTAAGCGGATGGTGCGGGCGAATTTTGTGCAGCTCCACTGGCATCTCATTTGGCCAGACGCGGTACTGATTTTCCCCAGTTTTCTCTACCGTGTTGGCACGAAAGCCGACGACTTCACGCTTAATCATTACGTTCAGTCCATCGCCGTTAGCCAGCGGTTCGGTAACCTCAACATCAAGATGATCTTTCGCCACTTTCAATACTTCACCCACCGGCAGGCCGATAAATTTCGGTGAATCGAATGCGCCAATATCGCCTTTACGCGCGTTAACAAAGTAGTCGGTGCTGCCACGATGGAAGGTTTTTTCCGTCGACGGTACGAAGAAGTGCTCAGTACGACCGGATGAAGCTCGCGCCAAATCGCTACGTTCTTCAATAATGGCATCCAGCATCTGGCGATAATGGGCGGTGATATTCTTCACGTAGCTCATATCTTTGTAACGCCCTTCAATCTTGAAGGAGCGTACGCCAGCATCAATCAGCGCGCCGAGGTTGGCAGTCTGATCGTTATCTTTCATCGACAGCAGATGTTTTTCATAGGAAACCACCCGCCCCTGATCGTCTTTCAATGTGTATGGCAAACGGCACGCCTGCGAGCAATCGCCACGGTTGGCGCTACGCCCTGTTTGCGCATGGGAAATGTAGCACTGACCGGAATATGCCACGCACAGTGCACCATGAATAAAGAACTCAATGGTCGCGTCCGTGGCCTGATGAATCGCACGGATCTGCTCAAGATTCAGCTCTCGCGCCAGCACAATCTGCGTAAAACCGACGTCCGAAAGAAACTTCGCTTTCTCTACAGTGCGAATATCACACTGCGTACTGGCGTGCAGTTCAATCGGCGGAATATCAAGTTCCAGAATCCCCATATCCTGAACGATCAGCGCATCGACGCCGGTCTGGTAGAGGTCGGTAATCAGTCGCTGCGCCGGTTCCAGTTCATCGTCATGCAAAATGGTGTTAAGCGTGACGAAAATTTTTGCACCATAACGATGGGCAAATGGCACCAGCTCGGCAATATCTTTCAGGCTATTACTGGCATTATGACGGGCACCAAAACCAGGTCCGCCGATATAAACAGCATCGGCACCGTGCAAAATAGCTTCGCGGGCAATGGCGGCATCGCGTGCCGGGCTTAACAGTTCAAGACGATGAGAAGATACGGTCACTTTCTTATCCAGTAGCTGAAAAATGGCGGCTATTTTAGCCACAAGCGCGATGTTGCGAAATAGTTTTCCCGCTTAACTACGCGGGTAATGGATGAGGGAATGAAAATGTACGGTTTTCTCCCCACAATTACGATAGACATGCCTGACGTCGGCAGCAAAACGAACACCTTCTCCACAATTAAGACTACGCCATTCACCATCAACGCACAGATCAAGCTGTCCATCAATGACGACAACATGCTCAATTACCCCTTTTTCGTGCGGCGTCGATTCGCTTATTGCACCGGGTGCCATCTGAATCGAGAAGTGTTCAAAGCAGAGTTGCGGATCATAAGGAAACAGCGAAGTGATCACCATTGCCTGCTGTTGTGGATCATAAATTGATGGCGTAATGGTCTGCGGCGGCGAAATAAATGTCGAAAATGGCACGTTCATCCCGGTGGCAATTTTCCAGAGTGTCGCGACCGTCGGGCTGGACTCATTGCGCTCAATCTGCCCTAACATGGCTTTAGAAACGCCCGTGGCGTCTGCCAGTCGCGAAAGACTCCAGCCTCGCTGCTGACGAAGATGTTTAAGCGTAGTGGATAAAAAGCGAGCGAGATTTTCCATGCGACTCCTCCGGCAAAACAGGAGTTTATCACTTGTGCGTTATAACGGACAAATGTTACGGTGCCTGTACGCTATAACGCACGAGGTGACTATGCGTCTGTTTTCTATTCCTCCCCCCACGCTACTGGCGGGGTTTCTGGCGGTATTGATTGGCTACGCCAGTTCAGCAGCAATAATCTGGCAAGCGGCGATTGTCGCCGGAGCAACCACTGCACAAATCTCCGGCTGGATGACGGCGCTGGGACTGGCAATGGGAGTCAGTACGCTGGCGCTGACATTATGGTATCGCGTGCCTGTTCTCACCGCATGGTCAACGCCTGGCGCGGCGCTGTTGGTCACTGGTTTACAGGGGCTAACACTTAACGAAGCCATCGGCGTTTTTATAGTCACCAACGCATTAATTGTCCTCTGCGGCATAACGGGACTCTTTGCTCGTCTGATGCGCATTATTCCGCACTCGCTTGCGGCGGCAATGCTTGCCGGGATTTTATTACGCTTTGGTTTACAGGCGTTTGCCAGTCTGGATGGTCAGTTTACGTTGTGTGGCAGTATGTTGCTGGTATGGCTGGCAACCAAGGCCGTTGCACCGCGCTATGCGGTAATTGCCGCGATGATTATTGGGATCGTGATCGTTATCGCGCAAGGTGACGTTGTCACAACGGATGTTGTCTTTAAACCCGTTCTCCCCATTTATATTACCCCTGAATTTTCGTTTGCTCACAGTTTGAGCGTTGCACTCCCCCTTTTTCTGGTGACGATGGCATCGCAAAACGCACCGGGTATTGCGGCAATGAAAGCGGCCGGGTATTCGGCTCCGGTTTCGCCACTGATTGTATTCACTGGCTTGCTGGCGCTGATTTTTTCCCCTTTCGGGGTTTATTCCGTCGGTATTGCGGCAATTACTGCCGCTATTTGCCAAAGCCCGGAAGCGCATCCGGACAAAGATAGGCGTTGGTTGGCTGCCGCCGTTGCGGGCGTCTTTTATTTGCTTGCGGGTCTGTTTGGTAGCGCCATTACCGGAATGATGGCAGCCCTACCGGTTAGCTGGATCCAGATGCTGGCTGGTCTGGCGCTGTTAAGCACCATTGGCGGTAGTTTGTATCAGGCGCTACATAATGAGCGTGAGCGCGACGCTGCTGTGGTGGCATTTCTGGTAACAGCGAGCGGGCTGACATTGGTTGGGATTGGTTCGGCGTTTTGGGGATTAATTGCCGGCGGCGTCTGTTACGTGGTGTTGAATTTAATTGCTGACAGAAACCGATAATAAGAAGCGCCATCTTACGATGGCGCAACTGGCATTACTTTTTGTTAACGTCAAACATGGTGGCATCGGTCGCCATGTCATCAATAACTTGCTTAATATTTTCGAAAGCCATTGGCGTACTTTCGTTATTCAGGTCTTTACCTTCGCCCTGACGAACGACTTTGATAACAGGTTTATTGGTAGCCGCATCAATCAGTTCACCTTCAAAGTACAGGCGGGTATCCATGGTACGGTGACCGGTTGCCATTTGTGTTCCCGCTACCACTAATGCAACAGGAACCACTTCATAGAATTGCAGTCCTTCTTTGCTAGTATCAACACCAGTAATAGCACCACGGAAAATCAGACTACGCGGGCCAGCAGTGGTAACCAGTGGTTTGCGCTGCGCAATCGCTTCTTTCATTTCGGTATTGGTATAACTCAAAATTCTATCCAATACTTTCTGCCCTACCTGAGTAGAAGGTTTCGGCACCGGATAATAAGTGATTGGATTCCAGACAATACTGTCATATTTACTTTGGTCGAAATCAGGGGAAACCCAGCGTAAAACGGGTTTACCTGTTGCCGATGTTGTTTCTTGAAGATCAGAGTAATTCTTTAAAAAGCCAGAGTATTTATCCGGCTGGGTGATTTTAGAGGCACAGCCGGACAGAGCCAACAAGCCGCATAAAGCTGCAACTTTCGCAATTGATGTGGTACGCATGAATAGTTTCCTGAGATGATTATATTACTTTTTAAGTTATAGCAAAAAGCACCGCTTCGTGTTGTGGCAAAAAAAGTGTTGGCAGAAATAAATTTATCGGCCCCTTTTTCGACAATATAGTCAATGCTGAAAAAGGAGCTGAGTCAATCATCATTGATTTATTTTCAGAGACTTGAGGCGATAAAAAAGCACATCCGCTGTGACTTATTTCACATCATCCTGCTAAAAAATATGCTTACCGAATAGATCAACAGGCAAACTTCTTACGTTGATCCTTTTCAGGTCATTTTTTACGTGCCAGCATAGTAGCGAAACGCAGTTTAATACGATTACCGTTGGCATCGGTGCGGTGTAATTCACCGACATCTTCATTGTATTTCAATAAATCCCAGCCTTCATAATAACGACGTAGCTCTCCCTCTTTGAAGGCAAACGGAAAGCCGACGGTACATGGAAAATCAGTAGTATCCATCGCAGCCACAATCAGGTTATAACCGCCAGGTTTAGTGCAACGTTGCATATTGCCAATCAGCCCTGGGATGGTTTTCGCCTCCAGGAACATCAGCACCACAGTAGAAAGAATAAAATCGTACTGTCCATCAAACGTGAGGCTATTCAGATCGACAACCTGAGTACGTAAATTTTCCAGATTTTCAATGGCTTTAATGCGCTCAACGTTGGCAATACTCATGGCATTTTTATCCCATGCGTCAACATCATAACCATTGGCTGCAAGGTAAAGACTGTTACGACCATTGCCACAGCCCAAGTCCAGCGTTTTCCCCGGTTTAACGATTTTCACCGCTTCCAGAACTTCGGAGTGTGTACGGGTTAATTCGTATTTGTTAGTAAAGTAGTTTTCGTCACGAATGATCATTCTTTGTCCTCGGATTTCATTAAAACGGCGCGCTCAGTTCTGATTAACAATTTTCCCTGCATCAGAAGCGCGAAAGTACGGATGAGCAGTAATGCAATAATAAAATTGGTAAAGATAAACAACGGCACCGCCAGCGTATGGAAAAAACCATTATCGCTACCGCTTCCCAGATGCAAACCGGTGGTAGCCAGCGCGGAAACACCGAACGAAAAACTCCAGAATGAGGCATTAAACGGCTGTGAGAGATACCACGGCATCAGGCGCAGCATAAACAGTAATTGCAGCAGCCCATAGCCAAAGAGCATTTTCGCCAGCGTGTCCCCCTCGCCGCCGTTGACGCTTAACCAGGCACTACAGGCCACCAGAGCCGGAGCGAGTTGAATGCCAAGCGATGTCCGCAGCGCCGTGGGTAATTCTCCCGAGCTGCGCAGTCGTTGAAGGATCACCGGTTCAAGGCTTAACCAGGAGAAGACGCCAGCGCCTAAAAATACCAGTCCGGCATCGGTATAACCCAGCGCACCGCAGGCCATCGCGCTGATAAAGTTATTGGCAACAGTAGGCAAATAAAGCCCTGGTGTCGTCGCTTCTTCTGGGTGAGAACCGCGCCATAATCCGGCAGTTTGCCAGGCAGCGTAAACCAGTTGAATCACTACCCCAACGCTGAACAGACATACTGCCAGCGGGCGAAACCACGGGACAAAACCAATCGCCACCAGCATCGTCGTTGCCGGAAACAAACTCACAAAACTGCTCATCACCGGATGGCGAATTTCCGCCAGCACGCTTTGCGGAAAGCGCATCAGTCGGGTAATGAATGCGGTGGTCAATAATCCCCAGATGATCATCGCCAGAATCACCAGCCCATCCCCCAACCAGTGACTAACCTGCCAAACCTGGCTGGCATAGCGCCAGGCAAATCCCATCCCTATCGTCCCCAACACAATGCCAAAATAACCTGCCGGTAAATTGAGCACTTTATCGCTCTGCATCTTGTTACTCATTTTGTTTAATTTATAAAGTATATTTGAAATGCATTTTATGGAAATTTCTCAAACATAGCCAGAGTCGCAGAATTTGCTACGGTTATAGTAAGTCACCTGCGGGAAAACGCTATGCGCAAATATCGTCTAAGTGAAGAGCAACGAGCCTTTAGTTATCAGGAAGATGGCTTCAAAAAAAGTGTGCTATTACGGCAGATTATTGCCATAGCCGATTTTAATGATGTGATAGCAGGGACGGCTGGTGGTTGGATCGATAGCGAAACTGTGCTGGCGCAGGAAGGAAATTGCTGGATTTACGACCAGAATGCTCTTGCGTTCGGCGGAACGGTGATTTCCGGTAATACGCGTATTACCGGCACCAGCATGCTATGGGGAGAGGTTTGCACGACGGATAACACCTGGATCGATAACAGTGAAATCAGCCAGGGCGTCCATGTAAGTGACAGCGTCACCATTCGTGATTCAATAGTTTGCGGTCAGTGCAGAATTTTTGGTCAGGTCTGTATCGATCAACATTCAATGATCGTCGCCACACAAGGCTTAACGCCCGACCACCATCTTCTGCTACAAATTTATGACCGCGCCAGCGTCAGCGCCTCACGCGTTGTCCATCAGGCGCAAATTTATGGCGATGCCGTCGTCCGCCATGCTTTTATTGAGCATCGTGCCGAAGTTTTTGATTTTGCGCGTATTGAAGGTAATGAAGAAAACAATGTCTGGCTGTGCGACTGTGCGAAAGTCTACGGTCACGCACGTGTGATTGCCGGAACTGAAGAAGATGCGATTCCAACAATTCATTACAGCTCTCAGGTGGCGGAATATGCCATTGTAGAAGGCAATTGCGTGTTAAAACATCATGTCCTGATTGGCGGAAATGCCGTTGTGCGTGGCGGTCCGGTTCTGCTTGACGATCACGTTATAATACAAGGAAAGAGCCGTATTACAGGTGCGGTAATGATTGAAAACCATGTGGAGATAACCGACCACGCCGTCGTTGAAGCCTTTGGTGGCGACACCATTCATGTCCGTGGTCCAAAAGTCATTAACAGTGAGGAACGTATTACGCGAACGCCGCTGGCTGGGTTATTGTGAATCGATAATGCGCGCGTATAAATTCACATCATCATAGACATCATTCAGGAACTCAGCCTGTTTCAGGCAACCTTCCAGGCTAAAACCATTGCGCAAGGCAACCTGGTTGCTTTGCGGGTTGTCCACCCGACATTTGATCACAAAGCGTCTAAGTTCACCAGACTGGGCGTAATGATGAATCAATGCCTGTAGCGCCTGAGAAATGATCCCCTGTCCCTGATGGGATTCGTCCAGCCAGTAGCCGATTTCGGCGGTTTTATTTAGCGGTTCAATTCGATTAAAAGAGATAACGCCGACGAGTTCATTTTCTTTGAAGATCATGAACATTTTGGCGTAACCGCGTTGATGCAACATCATATTACCCTGCACCGTTTTTCGCGTGTCCTCTTCGCTGTGAACAAACTGCGGCCAGTTTAGCGACTGCTGTAACCAGTTTTTATTTTTGCAGGTTAACTGATAAAGAGGTGTGACGTGACTTTCTGCAACGGCATGTAATTCAAGTGAGTCGCTTACTTTTATCGTTTCAGTCATCTTATCTCCTGTTACTCTTTGCAGTCGTTAAAAAGCCGCCTGGCAGGCGGCTTAGGAAAGTTTACACCTCTTTGACGCTCTCCTGTTGCAGGATTTTAAGCATCTCATCCTTCATTTGTAATTTCTGTTTTTTCATGCGAGCGACTTCCGCATTGTATCCTCGACCGTCAGAGCCTTCCTTTCTGGCAATTTCATGATCAAGTTTATTATGTTTATCAAACAAGGACATAAAGCGAGGATTTTCGTTTTTCAGACGGGATATTAAATCTCGATATTCTGGAAACATACGCACTCCCTGTTAGTGGCTGACAACGTGTATATGGAATATACAACATCAGATTACCCATTTAACTTGAGGAAAAATGCGAGCGGGATCGTGTTTAACCAGACGGCACCCTCCCGGAAGAAGGTGCCTAAAAAATGAAGATTAGTTCATCACGCGATCGTCAACATACTGGCGCTTATCCGGTGCTGGAGGGAAATACTGATACAGCCATGTTTCACTGATGGCATCGCCCTGGCAGCGCAAATACATACGCATATCGACCGGATCAGTTGAGTCCGAAGTCGGATACCAGTCAAACTGAATACGGTAACCATCAATCGGCTCAATGTAGAGAATTTCTATTTGTTTCGCTTCACCACTGGAAAGTGTGATAACAGGCTCAATCCCTTTCGGCGCAGCCGCTTTCAGATCACCACCGACAAAATCGACGGCAAAACGACGAGCCCATTTTTCCGGATAATGTTCACCTGGCGCCCAGCCTTCCGGGAAGCCTCCCATGCCGGTACGCGTCGCCATAACTCGTGCTAATGGACAATGAACGGGAGGCTGTGCACTCCAGTAAAGACGATACTGAAACGCCAGTTCGTCGCCCGCTTTGATTGCTTTCTCTGGTTGCCAGAAACAGACAATATTATCCAGCGTTTCTCCCGTCGTCGGGATCTCCATCAAACCGATAGTGCCCTTACCCCACTTGTTACGCGGTTCCACCCACAGACTTGGGCGTTTGTTATACCAGCCCATAATGTCCTGATAATGGGAGAAATCACGATCCAGCTGCAACAAGCCAAACCCTTTTGGATTGTTATCGGTATAGGCATTGAACTGCAATTTCTGCGGATTATTCAGCGGACGGCAGATCCACTCGCCATTGCCCCGCCACATGGAAAGACGGTCGGAATCATGGATTTGCGGATGAATGGTGTCGCACATACGACGTTCGTTAGTCCCGCAACTGAACATACTGGTCATCGGCGCGATGCCCAGTTGTTTAATGTCTTTACGCGCATACAGGTGATTTTCGACATCCATAATCACCTGGTTCTTCTCACAGTGGATGGTGAACTTGTAAGCACCAGTAATGCTGGCGCTATCGAGCAACGCATAAACGGTAAAAGTGGTCGCGCCAGGTTTTACCGTATCGAACCAGAAGGCGGTAAAGTCGGGGAACTCTTCTTTGCTGTCGGTGTAAGTGTCGATCGCCAGACCACGCGCCGACAAACCGTATTGATAAGTGTCATCAACGGCACGGAAATAACTGGCACCGAGGAAAGAAACCACGTCGCGGCGCGCCAGCTCCGGTGCTTTAAATACACGGAATCCCGCAAAACCGAGATCGCTTTGCCCTTCTAATTGTTTGGTATCAACACCCGCATCGTTGTATTTAAACAATTCCGGACGGAAGTGTATTTCGCGCGCCAGATGTGTTGCTGGATCAACAGAGAACATGCGAACGCGGCGGCGAAACCCCATTCCCATATGGAAGAACTGAGCGTCCAGCTGGCGATTCTCAACGTTATGCCAGAGTGATTTTTCGGCGTCATACTGAATGCTGTTATAAGCCTGCGGCGTCATCGTCGCCAGCGTATCGGGTAACGGACGCGGTGCACCACGCCACGCTGTTTGCGCTAAGTCGTGCGCCATTGACTGTAAAATAGAGAAGTCAAAACGCTGGGTTTGCCCGTCGGCAATATCAGATTCTGCTGCGAACGCAGCCTGAGAAAAAAGAGAAGCAATGCCGCTAGTCCCGCACACGGCGGCCATAGCCATTGAACCTTTAATAAATCGTCTACGATCCATACCTGAAAGTGAGTCCTTCTGGTGTAGTGAATGGTCCCGCGCTGGTCGTATTCAGCGGCAAGAAAATGCTTATTAATGACCGCTCACTCTAGACAATATTTATTAATAATCCAATTGTTGAACTCAGAGAATATGCATAAATCGGCAATTTTTTTCTGTCGATGGGATGAGCCTGATTCGTTTGTAAAATCAGGCAAATTTTTGCAAAGTCGGATGGACAGAATTTAAAGCAAACCACAGCGGCGTTTACTGCGTTCTTCCGCTTCCTGGTACAACTGAAACTCATCAAATACCGGACACCCCAGCGCCAGTTCAAAAGCCTCCCGGCTGGCATTACCGTGACTGCGCATTTGCGTTTCATTACCCAGATTCGACTGGAAGATCCCCGCAGCACTAACCGGCAGGAAATCCTCATATGTAATAGGTTGCGCCACTACCCAACCACGTTCGATCAAAGGTTGTGGATCGTCTCCGGGATGGATCGCCTGACGATGCGCCTCACCCGATGGCGTCAGGCGATAGCGAAACCATGCCAATCCCTGCTGGCGCATCAGAAATTCACTGTCCGGAAAGACGCTGAAGGTTTCCTGCAAATGCAGTTGGTGAGTGAGATTATCCTGTCCGATTCCGGCGTTACGCAGAAGCTCATCATACAGTTGCCGTCCTTTCGGCGTTAATGCCACACCACGTTGCTCTATCTCACCAAAGCGTGCGGTATGCGTTCCCTGCTTTTGCCCTGCAAACAACACGGTCTCTTCCAGCGCCTTAAAACTGGTCTGGCGCAGTAAAATCGGCACCTCGCGGCGCGGCGGCCCTTCGATCAGAATTTTGGGTTCAATACCGCATTCGGGCATCATCGACTGCACCCGGTCAATGTCGAGCGTGCGTGGCGTCAGGTGGTTAATATGGCAGCCAGGAAAACAGACCACATCAGCAATCAGTCGATGTTCGTTGTGCAACGCGCGATAGGTTTCTTCATCTACTGTTGCTGACTGATGCCAGCGAAACGTCTCCAGGACTTCCTGCACAAACTCCCGCGCCTGAGCTTTGCTAAAGCCGCCCTCCTGATCATATACATCTAACAGTTGCCGACAACGCGGGGTAAAGATATCGCGCTGATGTAAAATCTCCGCCGCCTTCTGGCGCAAGGTTTCGTTTTCGATGAGTTCAAGGCGAAGTAATGAGGTAAAAACCCGGAAAGGATTACGCGCCAGCGAGGCATCATCGATAGGACGAAATGCTGTGGAATGTACCGGCACCGCCGCCTGCGAGAGATCGTAATAACTGACCGGATACATCCCCATAATGGCAAATATCCGCCGTAGAGTGGCAAGCTCTTGTGCTGTGCCGACGCGAATCGCCCCATGACGTTCAACGTTAAGTCGCGCCAGTTCGTCCGCATTTACCATTTTTTCATGCAATTGGGGATTGTTTTCCAGCACAGACAGATTGACGTCAGCCACCAGTTCCAGCAGCGTACCGTACTGTGGAACTTCTTGCTGATACATGGCTGACATAGCCTGCGAAAACTGTTCCCGAATCTCATCCGCCGTGATGCTGTTCGCCATAATCTCTGCCTCCAGTGGTCAGTAATCTGGAGTGTAGGTAACCACATTTACTCTGGTGGGAAGAATTTACAAACTGTGATCTCCCCACGAAATCAGTAAAACCACGCCTGAAAACGTAACAAAATTGCTTTATATGTTAATAATATTTTGCAATCAAGTTATCATAATCAAACAACTTCACTTGTCAGCGGCACCGCTTCGTTTTTAACATCGCTTATGGAAAAAAATAGTCTGTTTAGTCAGCGCATCCGTTTGCGCCACCTTCATACTTTCGTAGCTGTCGCACAACAAGGAACTTTGGGGCGCGCGGCTGAAACCCTTAATTTGAGTCAACCTGCGCTCTCTAAGACATTGAATGAACTTGAACAATTGACAGGCACCCGCTTATTTGACCGTGGACGTCAGGGCGCGCAGCTCACCTTACCTGGTGAGCAATTTTTAACCCATGCAGTCAGAGTGCTTGACGCCATCAACACCGCAGGTCAGGCGCTTAATCGTAAAGAAGGGCTTAACAATGATGTTGTAAGGGTTGGTGCATTACCCACAGCTGCACTGGGGATCTTGCCTTCCGTTATTGGTCAGTTTCATCAGCAACAAAAAGAGACCACTCTGCAAGTTGCTACCATGAGTAACACCATGATTCTGGCAGGCTTAAAAACGGGAGAAATTGATATCGGTGTTGGCCGGATGTCAGATCCTGAACTGATGACCGGGCTTAATTACGAATTGCTGTTTCTCGAATCGCTGAAACTGGTTGTCCGGCCTAACCACCCGCTTCTTCAGGAAAACGTGACGCTAAGCCGGGTACTGGAATGGCCGGTTGTCGTATCGCCGGAAGGCACTGCGCCCCGCCAACATTCAGATGCGTTAGTACAAAGCCAGGGCTGCAAAATTCCTTCGGGTTGTATTGAAACGCTTTCAGCATCGCTTTCGCGTCAGCTTACGGTTGAATATGACTATGTGTGGTTTGTCCCTTCTGGCGCAGTAAAAGACGACCTGCGTCATGCCTCGCTGGTGGCGCTGCCTGTTCCGGGACATGGCGCAGGCGAACCGATTGGAATACTGACCCGCGTAGATGCAACGCTCTCTTCCGGCTGTCAGCTAATGATTAACGCAATTCGGAAATCAATGCCATTCTGAAAGGTGAAGGGATCTTGCGATCCCTTCTTTGACATTATCACGCCGTTGCCAAACTAACCGAGTTGCCTGCCCCTCGTTGATCCACAGGTAACGATTGTTTCTTCAGGCGGAATACATCCACAGCCTCAGTTAATCGTGTCGCCTGCTCTTCAAGCGACACCGCCGCTGCAGACGCCTCCTCCACCAGAGAGGCATTCTGTTGTGTTACTTTATCCATTTCAGAAATCGCCTGGCTAACCTGCGTTATTCCCCTGCTTTGCTCATCCGAAGCAGCGGCAATTTCCTGCATGATATGTGTGACGCTCGCCACTGCATCCACAATGGCACTCATCGTTTTACCTGCTGTTGCCACTTCATCAGCCCCTTGTCCAATCAACTCAACTGATTCGCTGATTAAGCCTTCAATTTCTTTCGCTGCCTGGGCGCTGCGACTGGCAAGTGTACGCACTTCGCTGGCAACAACCGCAAATCCGCGACCTTGCTCACCAGCTCGCGCGGCTTCAACGGCGGCATTGAGCGCCAGAATATTTGTCTGGAAAGCAATACTGTTGATCACGGCGGTGATTTCGGAAATTTTTTTCGAGCTACTGGAGATATCGCCCATCGTTTTCACCACGCCGGAAACTGTCTTCCCGCCATCGCTGGCTTTAACGGAAGCCTCTTGTGCCAGACGGCTCGCGTGGTGTGCATTATCCGCATTCTGTTTCACCGTCGCGGTGAGTTGCTCCATGCTGGCAGCGGTTTGTTCAATCGCCGCCGCCTGTTCTTCAGTGCGTGAAGAAAGGTCAGCATTGCCAGCGGAAATTTCGCTGGTGCCGCGATAAATCTCCTCCGCCCCCTGGCGTACCGTCCCGACGGTCATCACCAGCGAATGCTGCATTTTCTGTAGATGGCGGCTCAAACGTCCAATTTCACTGCGCCCCGTCGGTTCGTCGTTCATTGTCAGATCGCCACTGGCGATTTGTTCAATACGGTGCGCGGCATGTTGCAGAGGTCGAATCACAATCCGACGCAAAACAATGAAGGTCATCAGCGTCATGACCAGGGCAAGCATAAACGCACCTATCATAAACATCACACCCAGTCGAGTGCGCTGATGCGCCTGCTCCGCCAGGTGGTTCGCTCTGGCGCTACGTATTTCAACGGCTTTGTTTAATATATGGGTATAAGTATTATCCAGCGTTCGGATATGCTCACTTTCATGATTAATAATCGCTTCAAACATGCCATTTTTGGCATATTTCAGCATAGGCTGGAGGCCAGTTATATAAGCCTGAAAACGTTGATTTAATTCAGCGTTCAGAGCTTCATCTGCAGCCGTTTTCACCTGGCGATTCTGGTAAGTACGATAACCTTGCTGCGATTGTTTAATCTGCAATTCCGCTTGTGCGATATTTCGCTTCATCTCTTCCATTTCTGCGATACGGCTCGCCGCCCCGGCCTGAATCATATTGATCCGGGCTGAACGCAGATAATCAGAGCTATTTGCCAGACCGGTGCGAGTCTGGATCTCCGCAGTGGCATCACGCTGATCGCGGTCAGCCTGCCAGAGAAAATACCCAGCCAGAGCTGAACTCAGGGCAAAAAGAAGTAATATGCCGCCCAGAATACAGGCAAATAGCGGAACCAGCCTGATGTGATATAAAAAACCTAAGCGGTGTGAGGGTGTTGTATGCATGGTCGTTGTCTCTCTTCCAGATTTACTCCCGAGAGAGAATCATCGGCAATCGGTGGTAATTACTTACGACCAAAAACGTTTTCACTTCACATTTTTACAACATGTTATGCGTTAAGAGATCATCGGGCGCCGCAATCAATAGGCTGGCGAATAAGAATGCTTTGTGAGGTATATTGCGTGAAATTCTGGAAAGCGTTACGCAATTCCGTAAGGTGATTATTTCCCTGCTAAGAGAAACTGCATAGGATGATCGCGGGTGCCTGAGACTTTCTGTTTTCAGGCTAACCGGGAATCAGAAAGACGAAGGCCCCGACCGATATTTCTATCAACCGAGGCCGACGAATGAACCCAACAATTCAGATGTTAGCCTCTTACCCGCCATCCGGCAAGGAGAAAGGCTATGAAGCGCAACCCTCTGGTGGTGTGTCTGCTCATTATTTGTTTCACAATACTGGCATTCACACTTCTGACCCGACAAACGCTCTACGAATTGCGGTTCCCGGACGGTAATAAGGAGGTGGCGGCTCTCATGGCCTGTAAGTCCAGGTAAGGGCCAGCGCGGGGAGTTTTCCCCGCGCATCTGGCGGCAGGTTCATTTTCTCATGGCACCCCTTTTCATACTGCAATCGGAACCTGGCTCGCATTTAATCCTGTCGTTTATGTTATCTGATTAAAATTTGCCGGAAATCGTCACGCAATTCCGTAAAGTGATTATTTCTCTGCTAAGGGAAACCACATAGGATGATCGCGGGTGCCTGAGACTTTCTGTTTTCAGGCTAACCGGGAATCAGAAAGACGAAGGCCCCGACCGATATTTCTATCAACCGAGGCCAACGAATGAAACTCGCAATTCAGATGTTAGTCTCTTACCTGCTATCCGGCAAGGATAAAAGGCTATGAAGCGCAACCCTCTGGTGGTGTGTCTGCTCATTATTTGTTTCACAATACTGGCATTCACACTTCTGACCCGACAAACGCTCTACGAACTGCGGTTCCGGGACGGTAATAAGGAGGTGGCGGCTCTCATGGCCTGTAAGTCCAGGTAAGGGCCAGCGCGGGGAGTTTTCCCCGCGCATCTGGCTGGCAGGTTCATTTTCTCATGGCACCCCTTTTTTCCTTTCAGTTAGTACATGTCTTTTTCGATGCGCTGATAGATCCATCGTTACAAACAAATTTGCCACCAGCAGTACAGTGGGATATCCCACCTTTCGAACCAGAACACGGCTTGCGCCCGGCATCGGCATAAAAAGAAACAAGCATTCCCACTAACAAGATAAGTGCAATTTTTTTCATATAACCTCCATTGTTTACCAAATTTTATGTTCGGTATAAAAGTTATACGCTGGGTGGATTTGATTTCACTTAGAGAGATCAAAAATTGAGGAAATTGGATTTCAATCTTAACTGAAAGATAAATTGGTTAAATATAATCCAGATAAACACATAAAGGCTAATTATGATTTTATTTATCATACAAATAAATATAATAGATGCTTCCGATGTAGACCCGTATTCTTCGCCTGTACCACGGGTCTGGTTTAGTACAGGCGCTTTCTTTTATTGTCGTCAGGAACGCTTACGCGGCATCATGCGCAGAAGCGTGTTGTCCTTCCAGAAATAGTGGTGTGCCAATGCAGCAGCAGCATGTAGCCCGATAACGAAATATCCCAAATTTGCCAGCGTTTCATGCCACGACTTTAAAATATCCACCAGATCGAAATTTGGCTCTGATGTGTAAGGCATCGTTACACCGAACGCAAACCAGGGATTGCCACGGTTATACATCATCACGATACCAATCAGTGGCAACGCGATAAACAGCAGGTAAATGACCAGATGCCCAAGATGCGCAAGCCCCGTCATCATCGGTTTCGGTTTAGGCACAATTGGCGGGGTTGGGTATTTCAGTCTTAGCACAAGACGAAGCACCATTAGTACGAGAATCGAAATGCCGCAGGAAACATGGATCATGTTGATGAGCGGCCGATCGGCTCGCGGGAAAAAGCCACGAAACTCCATTGCGCAATACGCTGCAATAACCAGCAAAAAGACCAGCCAGTGAATGCCAATTTGTAACCTTGAATATTTCTTTTCCATAACATTTCCTGCTTTAAAACAATTTTCCGTTAACATAACCAGCTTTTCTTAAAATTTCATTAAATATTGTTCGCCCTTTTTCAGTACGTTACGTTTCGCTGCACGAATGTAGATTGCTCATCCCGCCATCCTGGTCTAAGCCTGGAAAGGATCAATTTTCACCCAAGAGTTCCTTACAGGAGAAAACCATGAGTAAAGTTGGCATTAACGGTTTTGGTCGTATCGGTCGACTGGTGTTGCGTCGATTACTTGAGGTCAAAAGCAACATAGATGTTGTCGCTATTAATGATCTCACATCACCGAAAATTCTCGCCTATCTGCTGAAACACGATTCAAACTACGGCCCGTTCCCCTGGAGCGTTGATTTCACAGAAGACTCACTTATCGTCGATGGGAAAAGCATTGCGGTTTACGCCGAAAAAGAGGCAAAAAATATTCCGTGGAAAGCAAAAGGTGCAGAAATCATTGTCGAATGTACAGGCTTTTATACCTCTGCAGAAAAATCACAGGCGCATCTGGATGCTGGCGCCAGGAAGGTACTGATTTCCGCCCCTGCCGGTGAGATGAAAACTATCGTTTATAACGTCAATGACGACACTCTGGATGGCAACGACACCATTGTTTCCGTGGCGTCATGCACCACCAACTGTCTTGCGCCGATGGCCAAAGCCTTGCACGACAGTTTCGGAATAGAAGTCGGCACGATGACGACTATTCATGCCTATACCGGCACCCAGTCACTGGTGGATGGTCCGCGTGGTAAAGATCTCCGCGCTTCACGTGCGGCGGCAGAAAATATCATTCCCCACACCACTGGCGCGGCAAAAGCCATTGGCCTGGTGATCCCGGAACTGAGCGGCAAACTGAAAGGCCATGCGCAGCGTGTACCCGTGAAAACAGGTTCGGTCACCGAACTGGTGTCTATTCTCGGGAAAAAAGTCACTGCCGAAGAGGTGAACAACGCGCTTAAAAAAGCGACAAACAATAACGAGTCATTTGGTTATACCGATGAAGAAATAGTCTCTTCCGATATCATTGGTAGCCATTTCGGTTCGGTGTTTGATGCCACGCAAACGGAGATTACCGCCGTGGGCGATTTACAACTGGTGAAAACAGTCGCCTGGTACGATAACGAATATGGGTTTGTTACCCAGCTTATTCGCACTCTCGAAAAATTCGCCAAACTCTGACAGATACAGGCGGAGAAAAATGCCTCCGCCTGTTTTACACATTATGACTGTAAATAGACTACCTGGGTTTGAAGGTACTCATGCAAGCCATGTTTACCGGTCACTAGAGCAGGCGACATTTTGTGGGCAATAAGGAAGAACGGGAAGTTCCACGGCAGAATACCGGTGGTCACGCCAAGAGCACGTTTAAACAGAATAATATGATCGCTTTGAATAATTTTTCCCTCATAACGCCACGCCCACTTCGATTTCAGCCAATTGCTGGCTCTTGCCCCCTTACTCGACAATCAGCGTACTGATTTCTCTGGCGCGTTCGCGGTATTGAAGTTTAACCCGTTAAAACAATCAGATTAATGCTCAAAAGGATCTCAAGAAGATCCTTTTAAGTTTTCTAATCATTATGCCCTACCAGTTGCCATATGGATAGTGCTTTCCCTTGATAAAATCGCGGATAAAGGGGGCGTAACCGTTAGCCTTGATGTAACTGAAATCAATCTGGTTGGGAACGTTTTTGCATATCAGCATATCATCCCCCGTCAGGGTAAACTGTCTGGCTGGTTGCTGGAGTACGGATGGGTTCCCGTTATCCTCAAGCCAGACCCGTACAGTACCGCCTGGAGCCAGACCAACAGCCATTCGCTTCCGGTAGTAAGGTTTACCTGGATGATACGGATCAGGATATGCCGTAGCCATCTGCTGCCACGTCTCCCGGCTGAACCAGATCTCCGTTTCATACGCTTTCTTGTCGATAACCGAGTCCCAGCACACCGTCATTCGTACCGGCAGTGCTTTTCCCCGGTTAAAATACCCGCCATACCCTCCTATCAAATCATGCCAGCGCCCGACACTCAGATCACTGATGTCTATAGGATCTAACCGACGGAAGATACTTTCCCGAATATCCCCGTCCTCCAGGTACACCATCGTCACCCGTGCAGGCAGATTTTTCGGGTATATAAAACTAAAATTCCAGTTATCGTAAGGCAGCTTCTTTCCCCACTGCTCCACGCCGTCTCCCAGCAGCGTCTTCACGCCTGCCCGGCGGTCATGGCAGCCTGAAAGCAGAATGCCCCCCAGCACGGCCACCATCAGCGGTAATCGTCTCATCCCTTCCTCCTCAGAACAGTCCGTCCAGCACGTCCACGTTCGCCCGCTCCCGGTCTTCCCACTGCTGCTGGTCATCCATCCTCCACACCGTCCGCACCCACCCTTTGCCCGGAGCCATCGGCCACACGAACGAGCGGTCGTCAGTCGGCGCATAGTGGTTTCGCAGAAAAACCTCTCCCGAGGACGGACTCACCCACAGGCTCAGGTCCGAGTCGATGTTCCAGTTCGCCGAACAGTGCAGATAACGCCCGATGGTTCGCATCTCCTCCGCCGTGAAGCCCTCCGGCTCTGCGCCACGCCGGATCGCACGCCCCTGGGCTGTTGCTTTGTCACACAGGGGAACCAGCTCAGCAGGAAGAGCTGTGTCAGGGTTTTGCGGGTCAATATCTCCAAACATAACCCCGGCGTCCTGTGCCGCATCGAGCATCACCCGCATACACACCTTTTCCCAGTCGTTCGGCACCGCCCTGCGTGTCATAAACACCGCCGCGCCGGCTTTCTTCTCAAAAATAAAAGCCCGAGCCTTGTCAAGGTTAACCAGCGGCCACGAAATCATTTTTGTCTCCACCTTACCGTGTGGCATCAGGTACTTCAGCGCCGGCAGTGAAAACAGCGCCTGACGCATCTTCTCCGCCTGACGGTACACCGCAGTCTGCGTCTCGTCCGCGCTCTCCGGTATCACATCAAAGTCCGGCATCGTCAGCAGGGAAATCTCATCCTCACCCGCGTTGTAGCCCCCGCCAATGTCCGAATGCGCCCCCGGCAGTGCCAGCTCCGGCCACATCCCCGCGATGCTGTTCAGACTGAAGTTATAACGGCACTCGTGCATTGCGCTTATCTGAAACACCTTCTGCGCCACGGAAGGACGCAGCTCAAGGTTGACACCAGGATTACTGCGTCCGTTAATATCGTAGAAATTCAGCAGGCTCCCGATGGCTGCCACTGTGTCAAAAAGCCCCAGAAAGCGCACCTCTCCCGCAGGTTTTCCATGGTATCTGGACATATCCAGCCCGTTCTCTATTGCAGCCACTATCGCCGTATCCTGGTTCATCACCCGGTTGGCAAAGTGCCGTGCCGCTGCCGCGCCGCGACTGAACCCGAACACATCAAACTGCACCTTCGCGATCGCCGCTTTATCGCGGTTACGACTGATAAATATATTCAGTGCGGAAGCAATTTTCTCAAGAGCTTCATCGGTCTTGGTCACCACTCCCTCAAACCGCCGGATAAGGCTGCTGCCCAGCCCCATCCCCAGCAACGAGTCGCTTTTCCCATCTGCCGTCCCGATGCCGCTGACGTAGGCTTTCACCTGCGCCTCCATCTCATCTTCACCAAGGGCAGTATCAGATTTGTAAAGGTCATTGAGCCGGGAAATATTGGTGATGCCGCCCTGCCAGCTGGCGTTGCCTGCCCCCTCTCTGGCGTGTTCTTCATACTTCGCGCACGCCCTGGCTCGTTCTTCACCGACCAAACCGGCGCAGTGGGCATACGCCAGCCGCAGATCGTCTGCGTTTGCCCGGTTATTCCCGGTACCATCAAAGAACACCCCCACCGTCAGCGTGATCCCTCTGACCGGCACCCGCCGGCACCGGATGACTTTTCCACTGCATAAAACATCGGTGTAGTGCGTGTTCTCCCCGGTAGTTTCATACCGGTGATAGCCGGTATTACCCGGCTCAGTATTCTCGCCTGCTGCCATAAAAAATCCATTTTGTCTGAAAGGTTAAATCAGGCACATCATACTCCCCCCTTCAGTTCTTAAATAAAATCAACGCTCTATCTTCTGCACAAGATGCAGTTGCCATATTCAAATGTATGAATTCCTGGTTGTTCACTGACAGCAACGGAGCCACTGATATGCTCTGTCGCCCGGATTTAACGGGAGGATACAAGGTGCGGAGCCTGCCGTCCCTGAAGCGGAAGAGATACCGGAGTGCATCCGATCTGCTGAGCAATAGCATTCACAACAACTGAAGGTGTATTCAGGATAATGGCCCTGTATTGGTCATTCCAGCTAGCAGGGAAAGCTCGTCAGTAAGCAAACGCGACTCGTCCCGGTCAAAAAAGTCTGTTCCTGTGTAAACATCAATCATCGTAGATGACGGCATCGTGGAAAAACGATTCTGTGAAGGGCTTCATAAAAACAAGTGTGAAAGGAATAAAAGGCAGAAGTAAAAGTAAAGAATCATGCCCGTTTGCCAACGGTATTTCACAAACGGGCAATTTTTAACGTAGTGAACGACTTTCCATCGCTTCAATAAGCACAGCGTCGTGTTTCAGCGTCTGCCAGGCCTGGGTGACTTCAGCGGGAAAGTCAACGTGAACGATAAAATCGCGCCCGCGTGGCCCATAGCCATCGCTATCATCACGCAAACGAGGTAGCTCGCCAGTAAGAAGCGATAAATAACGCTCAACTGGCCATAATCCTTGCAACGGATTAACAAAGATTACACTGTCTGCGTTATTTCCTAACTGAGGAACGAATCCCGGATAACTTAACCAGCGTGGTGCATCGGGATTGTCCCCGGTCATACGGCGGAACGTCGCCATCGTGCGCCGCTGCATGGTGGGGTCTTGAACAACGATAGCCGTATGAACTCGTTCTACGGCCTGATTCAATAGCGCGATGCTAAAGCGTGCGTTTTCACCGCAGTTTGTTGACTGGTCTTCAATCCAGATTTTTTCATGCGGAATATGCCAGAACTGATGGGCAATATCCGCCAGGATGGTAGCTTCTGACCTGCCTGTTGTGCGAATGGTGTTGTAATGCGGATGCCGGGCGATGGCACTGTATAAAAACGTTGTCGAGTGACCGATACCACCGCTGATCAGTAAAGGAATTTGCTGATCTCGGGCAATCTTGCAAGCGGCGTCGATAGTAGGGATAACCGCATTACCTGCAAGGATCACGCAATCAGCCTGATACGGAGCAGCACCGGAGAAATCATCCTGCGCCAGCCATCGACCGATAACGTTTATGGCATCGATGGTTGCCGCCGAAAGCGTCGGAAACGGGGTAATATTCATGGTTCCTCCTTCTCGTTCCCTTAAGAATACTGCGTGAGATAATAATGAGAAGCGGAGCACTCTGAAAGGAGGAAGTCGTATTTCGTTAACCGCCTCTGCGCAAACATGGCATATGTTTTACAGAAAAGCTGTAGATAAACATTATTCATCTTACAGCAGAGAATTGTATTTTTCTGAACTCCTGAATTTTGCCCTTACCGTTTTTAGAATTAATCTAAAACCCGGCGCTAAATGCTTACCGGGTTTTAGATTTATCAACCAGATTGCAGCGTTATCCGCTAATCTGCTCCATCGCCTGCAAAATACGCTTGTCAGAAATAGGATAAGGCGTACCAAGTTGTTGAGCGAAGTAACTGACGCGCAACTCCTCTATCATCCAGCGAATTTCTTTCACGTCTTCATCCTCACGACGTGCTGGCGGCAGTTTGTTGATCCACTGCTGCCACGCCTGCTGGACGTTTTCGACTTTCAGCATCTGAGCACGGTCACGATGCGGGTCAACCGCCAGTTTTTCCAGTCGTTTTTCAATCGCCTGCAAATAACGCAGCGTGTCACCCAGACGTTTGAAACCGTTACCGGTGACAAAACCGCGATATACCAGCCCGCCCATCTGCGCTTTGATATCTGAAAGTCCCAGCGCCATCGTCATATCAACGCGCCCTTTCAGGCGTTTATTGATATTGAACACCGCTGTGAGGATTTGCTCGACCTGCTTCGCAATATCCACCACCGTATCGTTCAGTTCGGCACGCACTTTTTCATGCAGCGCAGCAAAGCCTTCTTCCGTCCAGACAGGGCCACCGTTGGCATCGATCAATTTATCCACACCGCAGGAGATACAGTCGTCGATCAGATCCAGCACTTTGCCATACGGGTTAAAGTACAGCCCTAACTTGGCTTTGTTTGGTAACTTTTCATGCAAGTACTTGATCGGCGATGGAATATTCAGCAGTAGCAAACGGCGAAGACCGTTCCACATCGCTTGCTTCTGTTCCAGCGGATTATCAAACAGTTTGATCGCCACACTGTCGCGCTCATCCACCAGCGCCGGCCACGCCTTCACTTTGTAGTTGCCGCGCTTCTGCTCGTAGCTTTCCGGCAGTTGCCCAAAGCTCCAGATATGTAAGCCGCTCTGCTCGATACCGTCATCCGCCACCGCAGACAGCGTTTCCTGCACTTTGCCTTTCAGCGCGTCTTTCAGATCTTGTAGCGAGCGCCCTTCTTTTAGCTTCTTGTTTTTGTCATCCACCACGCGGAAGGTGATTTTCAGGTGATCGGGCACCTGATCCCAGTGCCAGTCCTCGCGGTCAACGGTAACGCCGGTCATCCGCCGCAGCTCGCGCTCAAGGCTGTCGAGCAACGGCAGCTCCAGTGGCGTGACGCGGCCTAAGAACGCTTCGGCGTAGTTTGGCGCGGGTACAAAATTACGCCGTACCGGTTTCGGCAACGATTTAATCAGCGCGATGATCAGTTCGCGGCGCAGGCCGGGGATCTGCCACTCAAACCCACTCTCCTCAACCTGGTTAAGTAACGGCAGCGGGATATGTACCGTCACACCGTCAGCATCCGCGCCGGGCTCAAACTGATAGCTCAAACGCAGCTTGAGATTGCCCTGATGCCAGAAGTTCGGGTAATCCAGCTTGCTGATTTTTTCCGCCCCTTCTTTGATCAACATGCTCTTTTCAAAGTTCAGCAAATCAGGCGTTTCGCGGCTGACTTTTTTCCACCAGCTGTCGAAGTGACGAGCGGAGATTACATCGTGGCTGATGCGCTGGTCATAAAACTCAAACAACGTTTCGTCATCAACCAGAATATCGCGGCGACGTGATTTGTGTTCCAGTTCTTCCACTTCGGCCCGCAGTTTCAGGTTTTCACGGAAGAATGCGTGACGCGTCTGCCAGTCACCTTCCACCAGCGCGTGGCGAATAAAGAGTTCACGACATAACGCCGGATCAATCTGGCTGTAGTTGACCTTGCGCGCGGCAACAATCGGCAATCCATACACAGTGACTTTTTCCGTTGCCATCACCGCGCCCTGCGCCCGTTCCCAGTGCGGTTCGCTGTAGGTGCGTTTAATCAAATGCTGCGCAACGGGTTCCACCCATTCTGGATCGATACGCGCAGCAATGCGCCCCCACAGGCGGCTGGTTTCTACCAATTCCGCCACCATTACCCATTTCGGCGGCTTTTTGAATAAACCAGAACCGGGGAAGATGGAGAAACGCGCGTTACGTGCACCGGTATATTCCTGTTTATCGGCATCTTTCATGCCGATATGGGATAGCAAACCGGTCAGTAAGGCGATGTGAATTTCGCGATACTCCGCCGGTTCGCTGTTGACCGGAATGCCAAGTTCTTTCACCACCTGACGCAACTGGGTGTAGATATCCTGCCATTCGCGCACACGCAGATAGTTAAGGTAATCGGTACGGCACAGGCGACGGAAGGCGTTAGAAGAAAGCGCCTTTTGCTGCTCGCCAAGATAATTCCACAGATTTACAAACGCGAGGAAGTCGGACTCTTTATCGTGGAAACGACGATGTTTCTCATCCGATGCCTGCTGTTTGTCCATTGGTCGCTCACGCGGATCCTGAATGGAGAGCGCGGAAGTGATAATCATCGCTTCCCTTACACAGCCATGTTTCTGCGCTTCCAGTACCATCCGCGCCAAACGAGGATCGACAGGCAGCTGAGAGAGCTGGCGACCGAGCGGCGTCAGTTTATAGGCGCTGGCCTGTTCATCAGTGGTGATCGCGCCCAGCTCTTCGAGCAGACGCACGCCATCCTGGATATTGCGTTTATCCGGTGCTTCGACAAACGGGAACGCAGCGATATCGCCCAGCCCCAGCGCGGTCATCTGCAAAATAACCGAGGCCAGGTTGGTACGCAGAATTTCCGGGTCGGTAAACTCCGGGCGCGAGAGAAAATCGTCTTCGGAATAGAGACGAATACAGATCCCTTCTGACACACGTCCGCAGCGACCTTTACGCTGATTAGCAGAAGCCTGCGAAATCGGCTCAATCGGCAAACGCTGCACTTTCGTGCGATAGCTATAGCGGCTGATACGCGCCGTACCGGGGTCGATAACGTATTTAATACCCGGTACGGTCAGCGACGTTTCCGCGACGTTGGTCGCCAGCACAATGCGCCGTCCGCTGTGCGACTGGAAGACGCGGTTTTGTTCGCTGTTAGATAGTCGTGCGTAAAGCGGCAATATTTCGGTATGACGCAGATTCAGCTTGTTCAGCGCATCAGCGGTATCACGAATTTCCCGCTCGCCGCTCATAAAGATCAGGATATCACCAGGACTTTCCTGGCTTAGCTCTTCTACGGCATCGAAAATGGCCTGCAACTGGTCTCGTTCGGTGTCATCCGCTTCTTCAACAATCGGACGATAGCGCACTTCCACCGGATAAGTGCGACCGGAAACTTCGATAATCGGCGCATTATTAAAGTGGCGTGAGAAACGTTCAGGATCGATGGTCGCCGAGGTGATGATCACTTTCAGATCTGGACGACGCGGCAGCAACTCTTTCAGATAACCGAGCAGAAAATCAATGTTCAGGCTACGCTCGTGCGCTTCATCGATGATGATGGTGTCATACTGCATCAGCAGGCGATCCTGCTGGATTTCCGCCAGCAAGATACCGTCAGTCATCAGTTTGACCATCGTATTGTCGCTTACGTGATCGCTAAAACGAACCTTATAACCGATACAACCACCGGGCTCGGTCTGCAACTCTTCAGCAATACGGTTCGCTACCGTTCGTGCCGCCAGGCGACGCGGCTGGGTATGGCCGATCAGCCCTTTAATCCCGCGCCCCAGCTCCATACAGATTTTCGGTAACTGGGTAGTTTTACCGGAACCCGTTTCACCGGCGACAATGACGACCTGGTGATCGCGAATCGCTTCGAGAATGTCCTGTTTTTTCTGACTAACCGGTAAATTTTCCGGATAAGTAATCTCCGGACGCGCCGCTTCACGCAGCAGGACTTTCCCTGCTGCCAGGTCAATCTCTTTTGCCATTTCCTGGAAAATAGCCTGTTGTGCATCAGGATTTTTAACCTTCTTCACACCATGCAGACGGCGGGAAAAGCGCATTCTGTCACGCAGCATTAGCGAATCCAGCCGCTGCTGCAAGGCATTAAAGGTCAATTTTTGTTGTTCTGTCATAACGTTAGAGGGCAGTAGTCTGCCTGGTTAATTTTCTTTTAAATGATAGATATAGAGTACCACATCGCGGTTTTTTATGCGTTGTTCAATAAATTCGAACATAGACTTCGATTTATTGCGCTATCTCTGTGGCAGGATTGTGAATAAAGTGTCAACAAGCAACGGGGCATCGCCCATTCAAACATCTATAAGGAAACACCATGAGCAAGGTATTAGTTCTTAAATCCAGCATCCTGGCAGGGTACTCTCAGTCTAATTTGTTGTCCGATTATTTTGTTGAACAATGGCGCGAAAAGCACACTGCTGATGAAATCACCGTGCGTGATCTGGCTGCAAATCCGATTCCGGTGCTGGATGGCGAACTGGTTGGCGCTCTGCGTCCGAGCGATGCGCCGCTGACCCCGCGTCAGCAGGAAGCTCTGGCTCTTTCCGATGAGCTGATTGCCGAGCTGAAAGCCCATGACGTTATCGTAATTGCGGCACCGATGTACAACTTCAACATCTCGACTCAGCTGAAAAACTATTTTGACCTGGTTGCGCGTGCAGGCGTTACTTTCCGCTACACCGAGAACGGTCCGGAAGGTCTGGTAACCGGTAAAAAAGCCATCGTGATTACCAGCCGTGGCGGTATCCATAAAGATGGGCCGACGGATCTGGTGACGCCGTATCTGTCTACATTCCTGGGCTTTATCGGTATTACCGATGTGAAATTCGTCTTTGCGGAAGGTATTGCCTACGGTCCGGAAATGGCGGCGAAAGCGCAGGCAGACGCCAAAGCAGCAATTGACGAAGTTGTTACAGCATAAGTTTTAAGAGGCCTCCTGCAACTGTGGGAGGCTTTTTATTGTTATCCCTGAACGACCTCTTGAGGAGGTTGTTTAGGGATAACAATAAAAAAACCGCAACCTGTATCAGCGTTGCGGTTTTTGTGTCGCAGATTAAAAATCAGAACGTTTTCTTAAAGTTCAGCATCACGCCTTTATCGCTGATGCCGTCCTCTTTCCAGTGGTAAGCGTCCAGATGCAGCGAACTTTCTTTGCTGCTGTACTTCACGCCAACGCTTGCCAGGCTATTGATACCGCCGCCCTTCTGCCCGTCGTCAACATTAAAGTACTGGCTGCCAGCTCCGGCAAGACTTGCTGTACGCTGGCTCTTCGCATAACTCAGGTTTGGGCCACCTTCCAGCGTCGCGTTCGCGCTCCAGCCGTCTTTACCTGCGTAGTCCAGTTTCAGGCCAACGATGCCGTCCACCGCCGTTTCGCTGCCGCTGTTCATATTCAGGTTAAAGTCACCGGCGTTGCGTTCCTGATAACCGCCTTCCAGCGTGTGGCGCAGTTTCACTCCGGCATACGGCGTTATTTTCAACCCTTCGCGTGGTTCAAAGGTTTTCGCCCCTTCGCTGCGGAACTCCAGGTACTGCTGTTTCACGTTGGTATCGGCTGTTTTACTGACGTCGCCGTAGGCTACGGCACGGCTGCTGTCGAGGTTATGAACATCATAACGCAGGGCGTTATTCCAGCTCATCCCGTTTTCGAACGCCATCTGGTGCTTCAGTCCAAAGAACTGGCTGTAGCCGCCGGTCACGCCGTTGTCCCCTGCCGAGTCAGAACCGTTACCATCCAGACGGGCGATCCCATACTCCAGGCTCAGGCTCTGGCTTTCACTCAGGTCGAGAGTTTTACGCAGCGCCAACATGTCATATTGCGTGTCGTTGCCCAGTTCCGCGCGCGGATCGCCTTTTGCCACCACGTTGAACGCCAGACCGTTGCCCACCTTCGGTGCGGCATCCGCCAGCATACTGAAGCGGTTGCTTAACACCCGTGCTTCACGGAATACGGTGGTCGCCTGACTGCCGCTGATTTGCTTAAGCGCACTGTTAAGCTCCGCCGTGGTGCCTACGTTCAGACTGGTGTATAGCTCGTTATTGGTGTAACCCGCGTCCAGCGCCTGCGCAACATCATTCACCGAGGCATCGGTAGCCACATCGGTATAAGCATTTTTGTTCATGGTGACGTCAACGTTACCGCTGGCATCGGTGCTACCCTGCGCATTCCACACCACAGAGGTGGAGGTGATGGCATCAGCATCCGTCAGGTTACTGCCCTGCACCACGTTATCGAAGGTGACTGTAGTGTCTGCTGTGCCTGCGGCGAAGCCGGTGTTGATTTCCACGCCGCTCATGCTGGCCTTGTTTACTTTCAGCTTACCGGCGCTGCCATCAGCGTTGGTTCCCACAACGTAGCCGTTGAGGCTGTTGGTGCCGCTCTCTTCGCCCGTTGTATTATCAACAAACGATGTCACCGTGGTATTCGGCACATCCGGCAACGTGTAATCGCCGTAATGGACTTCGGTGGAGTTACCGTTGTTACCGTTAATACCTTCCACGTTCACGCTGCCGCCCTGTTTGATCAGGCCTGACCCGGTTACGCCATCGGCGATCACTACCGTACCGTTGTTGACTACGTGGCCATTCGTCCCCAGCACACTGAACGCATAAGAATCATTGGCATAGATATTAATGGTGCCATTGTTCTCAATAACTGCGTCCGCCGTGGCATTGGCATCCAGTTGCATACCAATCAGGCCGGTATCGGTCGTGCCTTCCGTTCCCAGATTAATAATGCCCTTATTGACCAGTTGCGCGTTATTATTCCCTTCCATCGCCACGGTATTATTGCCGCTGATGTTCATGGTGCCGTCATTCTGCGCGACATAGTTGGTGTGCGTGAATTTCACGGCGCTGGCGTTATCATGATCGAAATTAATCTCACCTTCACTCATGTTCCAGAAGAACGCGTCCGTAGCTGCGGCGTTACTGGCGCTGACAACGACTGATTTGGCGGTTGAATCCACTTTACCATTGTTAATAAAGCGCCCGTTTCCCCCCCAAATATTGACTGCGCCGTTGTGGGAGGAGTTCGTCAGTGACATATGCCCGGTGTTGTAGAGTGTGCCAGACTGGTTGATGTGAACGGCGTTTTTGTTGTTATCGAGAATAAATTCGCCGTGGTTGTTAAAAACGGCATTGTTATCGATTTCCAGCATCCCGGCATTACTGTCTTCGCTGCTGTTGCCCAGAATCCAGGTGCCGTCGTTATTCACCACTGCATTATTGGTTAATTTAGAACCATGTTTTACAATGCCGTCTTTTTGGTTATTGAAGATGCCGTTCTGCTGGTCGATGCGACTGGTGACGGTGCCGCTGTTGTTAAAGACGCCCGCTTTCTGCACCAGTTTATTAATCGTGCCGTTATTGTTCACCTGCGAAGTATTTTTGCCAGCATACATTGTTATCTGGCCAGAAACCGTGCCATCGTTATTCAGCGTGCCGCCATCAATATCGATATTGCTCAGTGTGCCCGCGTTATCGACCTCGCCACCTTCGTTCAGTTTTATCAGGTTATTGATAATTCCTGTTGCGGTATTTTCCAGTTCACCGTTCAGCACCGTCACCACTGGGCCAGAAATCGTACCGGAGTTGATGACGCTGCCTGGCGTGGTGTTAGTAATCACCACAGACTGAGCGAAATTCGTTGACTGCCCTTCAGTGCTGAAAGTATCGCCCCCGGTGTAGACCTGGCTAACTGCCGGATCGGTCGGGTTATACTCACCGGAATTTTCACAAATGCCCAGCGTGCAAATGGTTCCGTAATTAATAATGGTGCCTGAACCGTCAGTATAAAAAGCCTGGCCGACGTCGGTATCAATATTGATCACACCAGTTTTGTCATTAATCGCCACGCCACTGCCAATCGCGCCCATCGCAAATAGCTGGTTATCCTGCTGCTTAGTGACGTTTTCATCCGCCGTCAGGTTGATGGTGCCCTGGTTTACCGCTGTACCGCCATTAAGTGCTAGCATACCAAAACCTTCATTCTTGACGTTGATGGTTCCGGTATTCAGTCCTGTGGCATCGCCCACCGAAGTATCGGTCGAACCCGCCAACATACCACCGCCCATCAGAAAAGCAGTACTGGTTTGCCAGTATGTTTCGCTAATGGTATTCCCGTTTTCATCAAGTGTCGGAATAAACCCGTTGACATTAATCTCTCCGATATTGGTGGCAGTTCCTTTAGTGGCAGAAACGCCATAAGTTCCCGCACCGTGTAAATTAATGACCGCACCGGCCTGGTTAATAACGTCTCCATAATCGCTCGCGAGAAGCGCGTAGTAGGTTTTATAATACCATCTTAGGGGGTAATTAGGATTGCCATTGGCTCCAGATGGAGCAAGAGATGATGTTATATTAACAACACCTCCTGAGGCATTGGAGGCGCTAGAATTCTTTCCATTTGCGCGCACAACACCCGTTCTACCATCATCCACACTGCTTTCCACCGTTTTAATATTGATGGTTCCTGAATTAATGACTGATGCGCCGTTAATAGCGAAAATAATTTCCTTCGCTGTTAACGCATTAATCTCGCCTTTATTCTCTGCGCTGGAACCTATACCATCCGCTGTTATCGTGGAATTATCACCATAATAGCTAGCATCACGCACAGGACTAAAAACATCAGTGACAGAGTTTTCATCAAGCACGACGCTACCACCATCTGTGACATAAATAAGCCCTGTTGCCCCACGGATTGAAGTGATGTCCAGGACAGAATGCCCACTGATATTAACCACACTATCACCAGAGACATAAATACCATTAATACCATGACCACCAGTGTCCCCTGATATATTTACGCCGCCATTCAAATTAACGACATTATCATCTCCGGCGACGACCACACCATCCAGTTCAGGTTGTTCTCGAAAGAAGGATGAATAGGCTTCAATATTTAAACTACCATTCAACGATATCGTATTATTATCGCCGCTAATCACTAAACCGTTGAGATGGTTATCAGATTCTGTAGGAGAAGAACCCATATCAGAGGTCAGGTTGACATCCCCCTCCAGCGTAACCTGGCTATCATTCCCGGCAATGCTTATGCCCGTCGCCCCCTGGAAGTTACCGCTGTCATCCCGCTCTTGCGTGACATTAATATCCCCGTATAAAGATACCTGCTCACGATCGCCGATAAGGGAAATACCTGTACCATTTTGGGATACATCAATTTCACCAATGTTACCAAACTGCTCATCATCGCCCTCGATCAGCACACCGACCGAATCATTGTCTATAACTGTGATTTTACCGGTATTGCTAATTTTGGCGCGTGTACCTTGGATATCAATACCGTGCGCGGCGCCACTGACGTAAAGATCGCCATTCTGAAGAACGCTTACATCATCACCCATAACTCGCGTTCCGACGGTATTTTTACCATCAACGGTCATATCTCCGGAAATTTCAAGATTGTTGCCGTTGCCAGATAAATTTACGCCCGTCGCATTTTCGCCCGCAATGCTCAGCTCATACGTTGTCATCGTGATGCTGTTATCGTTGCCGTTTACTTCCAGACCCGTTGTGGCGTCGTTAACAGACATCTTACCTGAAAGTGAAACACTGCCTTCGTTACCGGCAACTTTAATCCCTGTACCGCTATTGTTGGTGGTGATATCCCCCACGTTGACAAAAGTTGCGTTGTCGCCGTCGATCAGTACACCGAATGGATTTCCCTCGCGCCCCGTGTCGCCAACCGTAATATCACCAATGTTCATAAACGTGGCGTTACTACCATCCAGCAATACGCCTATGGATTTATCATCCACCACGGTAATATTGCCTTTGTTACTGACAATGGTGCCATTCCCCGTAACGTCAATACCGTGTGCAGCGTCACTGACGTAAAGATCGCCTTCCTGCTTGATAAGTGCGTCATTACCAACAATTTTGGTCGCTGCCGAGTTTTCGCCATCGACGGTCATATTCCCTTTATTATCGATAGTGGCCTCGTCACCGTTAATCAGACTACCCGTACCACCGTGAGTAAATGCCGCGTCGCCCTGAGTATTGATGGTTGTGCTATCGCCGTTGACAATAACTGCAGTACCACCATCGACTTCGGTTTCACCGTTGTTATTGATAGTGATGTCATCGCCCGTCAGGATACCAACAACGGAACCTTCGCCAATCGCAGTGGTTTTACCGTCGTTGTTCAGAACAATATTATCGCCTTCCACGGTCATTACCGTACCACCATTCAGTGCCGTGTTACCGCCCTGATCGGTAATAATGGCATCACTCACTTTGATGTCGTTGCCTGTGGTTCCATCAACCACCACGCCGGCTTCTTTGGTGATGTGGATTTTGCCTTCGTCGTCGTAGCTCCAGATGATTCCGCCCGCTTTGTTAACGCCTTCGAAGACTGCCGTGTTGCTGTCTTCATTTACTTTCCACTGCTTAACGATTGTCTGGCGACCATCTTTTGCCGTCAGGATATAGCTGCCATCCGCATTCTCGGTGTAGGTAAAGGTTGCATTACGGATCTGCACCGTTTTTTCAGCTTGATCCCAGGTAACGTTGTTGTTGAATTTGATCGGATCCGGTTTGTCATCCGGCGGTACTGGCGCGTCTCCGCCATCGTCTGGCGGTACTGGTGTGTCTCCGCCATCGTCCGGCGGTACTGGCGTGTCTCCGCCATCGTCCGGCGGTACTGGCGTGTCTCCGCCATCGTCCGGCGGTACTGGTGTGTCTCCGCCATCGTCCGGCGGTACTGGTGTGTCTCCGCCATCGTCCGGCGGTACTGGCGTGTCTCCGCCATCATCTGGCGGTATTGGTGTGTCGTCACCATCGTCCGGCGGTATTGGTGTGTCGTCACCATCGTCCGGCGGTATTGGTGTGTCGTCACCATCGTCCGGCGGTACTGGTGTATCTCCGCCATCGTCTGGTGGTACTGGTGTGTCTCCGCCATCATCCGGTGGTACTGGCGTATTACCGCCATCGTCCGGCACCGGAGACGGATCGTCGTGATGATTATTATCATCGTGTAGGGCATAGACCGCGACACCAGTTACTACCGCCGCCAGCCCAGCGGCGGCCCAGGGTAAAACGGCACTGTCTTTAAGATCTCTACATTCTGCAGGTAAATGTTCAAGCTGTTCTTTATTTAATATTTGAATATTTGCCGGACATGATATTTTGCTGGATTTCCGTGTTTCGTCTGCTGACTCGGTTGTAGTGGTATCCGCAGCCCATGTCTGGCTACTTAACGCCATCGCAACACATACCGACAACAATTTTTTCCTTTGCATATATAACTCCTTAAAAAATAGTTCCCGCGTAACAAACTACGCAAAACGTAAAAACAGAAAGCACTAAATGCCTGCAACGAAACATTCATTAAATAATAGTTATGTTATTTGTATGGCGAATATTAAGGCGAAGCAGTTTAAAAACCACATCAGAGCATTTATTAAATTATATTCTGCGAGCAAGTCATTTCAAACAATAATTAAAAACAGGCGAGAAAAAGACATTAATAATCCATTTATATCATAAATAGATTATTGGCTCGCATCCACACAAATGATGAATTGTAATTAACAGACGAGATAATAAGAGAATATATAAGCAAATCAGTTAATAAGACTTACCTGGCTAAAAACACAAAGAATCATATAAACATATGTAATAAACATGTTGTTATGAAATATAATTTATTTTCGCAACCATATACCATTAATCCCCTGTACATATTCACCCGGCTTCGCACGCGCGACAAGTTTTTGCCCTGCCAGTTTCGCTATCTCATCTGTGGATACATTATTCTGTTTTGCCAGTTGCTGGTAACTACGATTACGAGCTTCATTAATATCTCTTACCAATGCCTGTGTTTCAGCATCCGTTTCCAGCGCCACCAGGTAACCATTAAGCGTTTCACCGACCCGCCCCTGACTTCTGGCTTCATTCAGAGTTAATGCCATCGCACTGCTACTCATCAGGCCAATAATCCACACTATTATGAGTAATGTTCTTTTCATCATGACCTCAAAAAAGATCGCTACGAGTTTTAAGCAGGTCTTCAACATCTTTGTCCGCTTTGATGATGATCTCATGCTCAATTTTAACGTTCATATTAATGGTGATTGGCTCCTTCGGCGCAGCCACCTCTATGCGCGGAGTGCAACCAACCAACATAAAAGAGGACGCGAGCGCGGCTATCACTATTTTCATTGTTTTTCCTCACATTCTTTTCCTGACGGGCAGTCATTTTCCGGGATACGGGCATTCTGTTCCAGCCACGCCTGGAGATTATCGCCAAAGCGTAAACTGCGCCATAACGTAAAAATATTTTCTTCGTGACTGTAATTAAGATTCACAGTGCCTGTTTTGCCATCAACCCGACTATTACCGCTAATCGTTGCCTGCATGGTTAACACACCGAGATTATCTAAATTAATTTTTGTCGATGAACGGCTAATTTCCATATAGCGCAACCAGTTGATGGCGGTTCCAGCGGTCATATTGTCTTTTGCTACTGCATCCGCAGTGTCTTTATCCAGACGTAAGGTCATGGGACCTGAGTTTGCCAGCCAACCATCTTTTACAATCCATTTTTCATTATTCAGCCATAATGGCAATGCACCGCTAAATGCTCCTGACATGGCGAATTGTTTCGGGTTGACGGCGCTAACCAGTTCACTGGATGAGAGATTATTCAGGCGCAATAGCGCCGGATCGTGCTGCGGCATACGTAATTGTTTCATCAGCACGTTACCGCCTAAAACATCAACACTCACATTGGTCAGTAGCAAGGGTTCGTCTTCGGTCCACGGATAACGCCCTTGAAGATCGGCTGTGATATTTTTTGCTGTCACAAGGTTAACCACTTCAGCAATACGTAATGATACAGGTCGCCGCGTCCCCAGGTGCCACGCACCGTCGCCAAAACGGAACGGTAGTACAAAGTCGACGCCGTTGACCTGGTTATCAGGCATCCAGGCGCTGCCACCTTTTAATACGCCATGCCCCCCCGCACGGAAGCCTTGATCAGGCGCAGCGGAAAAGGCTACCTGAGCATACAGCTCGCCATCGCGTAGGTTCATCTTCCAGTCAGGTGGCACCAGCGGCTGAAATACAGTGAGTGATTGTTTAGGCCACCAGGCGTTACCGCGCAGACGAATACCGTCCCAGCGACCATTTACCCGTACCGGACCAATCTCGCCAGCATGTAAATCGCCTTTGAAGAGGAAATAAGTTGGTTCGCGCCCTTCAACACTAAATTTTAAGGTTGATGGCGGTAACACGCTGCCCCCCGTGAAAAGCGTTTGCCCTGCATCCAGCGAAAGCGCACCACTAAAAGACGGATTCTGCGTGTCGCGTACCCAGACAACAGGTTTCTCAAGAATTAAGCGCGGCTTTTCTACCGTCATCGTGCCATATTGCAACTGGTCGAAACCGGTCGAAAGATCGGTAAGCGTAATCGTGCTGTCATGCCACTCACCTTTTCCTGCGACATCCCAGGTGGCATTCATCGGGGTAAAACTGCCTTTTCCCCAGTAACGCCACTGCCAGCGTCCTGCATCAGGGAGAAAATCATTCGCCTGACCATCCATATGCAGCACAAAGTCGCCCAGTTCATTTTCATGTGCCTGCAAAATGGCCTGCAAACGTCCGTCAACACCACGTTGGGTGACTTTTACACCCGCTAATGGCCAACGGATTTCATCGATGTCCAGCGAATCGATGACTCTTCCCTTCGAACGTAATAACGCGCCTGGCTCAAAGGCCAGCGTTGGGTCAGTCAGACTTCCACTTAGCTGCGCGGGTAAGCGGGCATATAAAATGAGGTCCGCCTGTTTCGCTTCACCGGTCAGCTGCAGAGGCAGCTGGCTGTTATCCATGCTTAATTTTCCTGGGCCAAAATTAAGCACCGCATTGCCCTTACCTGCTTGCCCCTGGGTCAGCACACTCAGTCGACCACTAACCAATGCGTTCTCAAGCCCGGCCTGCCAGTTATCGACTTTGACACCCAATCGCCCACTAAGGGGAAAACCTTCATATGGCCAGCTCCAGCGACCATCACTGACAGTCAATTGCTGACGGGTAATTTCCCACGGTAAATCGAGCAACGGATCGCCGGTATCTCGTGCCATCACAATCAATTGCCCGCTATTTTCCTGCCACTCGAGTTCAGCATCCACCAGCGACGGTTCCTGCGGCAAATTCAACGTCGCGGTAGCATGACCACTTACAGGAAGCCCATCCGGCACTAGCGGCAGAGTAAATTCCCCCACCAGTTTTACCGGCGGCTGATTTTCAAACGCGGCAACATCCAGTTCGCTGACTGTAAATTGTTGCCCTTTAAGCAGGCCTTGAAATTTAACTTTTTCGCCCTGATAACGCAGTTGCTGGATATCAGAGGTTAATGCGAGAGAGAGTTTTCCCTGCCATTCCTGCCAGGGAGAAAAAATCAGTTTATCGATATTGATCCAGGTGTTAGGCAACATGGCCTGCCACTGCGCGAGGATTTTCGGGGCGGCTGGAGATTGCTCTGTCTGCGGCAATTTCGCCAGGCAAGCAGAATCAAGTTCTACCGTGCCAACGTTCAATAACCAGCGGCTGGGATGTGAAAGGCTGGCGTTGGTGATATGCGCAAGCTGACAATCTCCCACCAGATAACGGAGATCGGGAATGATTAAACCTTTACGCGTAATGCGTGGGCTTTCATCTAATGCAATACGTGTCCCGAGCGGTAGCCAGATGCCCGCCAGCGTGGGAACCCACAATCCGAGCGTCATTAGCAACGTCAACGGCACAAGAATAATCAGTAATAGCAGCGCGAGAACAGCTTTATATTTACCCAACATGGGTAGTTAATATCCTGATTTAGCGAAAAATTAAGCGTTCAATACGGGTATTGTGGCATGTTTAACCGTTCAGTTGAAGGTTGCGCCTACACTAAGCATAGTTGTTGATGAATTTTTCAATATGGTCATAGCTTTCAATTATATTTTAAATTTTGTAAAATATTTTTAGTAGCTTAAATGTGATTCAACATCACTGGAGAAAGTCTTATGAAACTCGCCGTTTATAGCACAAAACAGTACGACAAGAAGTACCTGCAACAGGTGAACGAGTCCTTTGGCTTTGAGCTGGAATTTTTTGACTTTCTGCTGACGGAAAAAACCGCCAAAACCGCCAATGGCTGCGAAGCGGTATGTATTTTCGTAAACGATGACGGCAGCCGCCCGGTGCTGGAAGAGCTGAAAAAGCACGGCGTTAAATATATCGCCCTGCGCTGTGCCGGTTTCAATAACGTCGATCTTGATGCGGCAAAAGAACTTGGGCTGAAAGTAGTCCGTGTTCCAGCCTACGATCCGGAAGCCGTCGCTGAACACGCTATCGGTATGATGATGACGCTGAACCGCCGTATTCACCGCGCGTACCAGCGTACCCGTGACGCCAACTTCTCTCTGGAAGGTCTGACTGGCTTTACCATGTATGGCAAAACAGCGGGCGTTATCGGCACCGGTAAGATCGGTGTGGCGATGCTGCGCATTCTGAAAGGTTTTGGTATGCGTCTGCTTGCGTTCGATCCGTACCCAAGTGCGGCGGCGCTGGAACTTGGTGTGGAGTATGTTGATCTGCCGACCCTATTCTCTGAATCAGACGTTATCTCCCTGCACTGCCCACTGACGCCGGAGAACTACCACCTGCTGAATGAGGCAGCGTTTGAACAGATGAAAAACGGCGTAATGATCGTCAACACCAGTCGTGGTGCATTGATTGATTCTCAGGCGGCAATTGAAGCTCTGAAAAACCAGAAAATTGGCTCGCTGGGGATGGACGTGTATGAAAACGAACGCGATCTGTTCTTTGAAGATAAATCCAACGACGTGATCCAGGATGACGTGTTCCGTCGTCTGTCTGCCTGCCATAACGTGCTGTTTACCGGACACCAGGCATTCCTGACGGCAGAAGCTCTGACCAGTATTTCCCAGACCACGCTGCAAAACTTAAGCAATCTGGAAAAAGGCGAACCCTGCCCGAACGAACTGGTTTAATCTTGCTGCTCCCCTGCAAGTCAGGGGAGCTTATTCAGATAATCCCCAAAGATCTTTCATCCTCTATTCTTAAAATATGTTTTGCAGGACGGATAAGACGCGTCGCGTTGCATTCGGCAGTCAGCACCTGATTTATACCTTAAGTTGAGAACCAAAATGAAGAAAGTAGCCGCGCTTGTTGCGTTAAGCCTGCTGATGGCGGGATGTGTAAGTAATGACAAAATTGCTGTGACGCCAGAACAATTACAGCATCACCGCTTTGTGCTGGAAAGTGTCAACGGTCAACCTGTTACCAGCGATAAAAACCCGCCAGAAATCAGCTTTGGTGAAAAGATGATGATTTCCGGCAACATGTGCAACCGCTTTAGCGGCGAGGGTAAACTTTCTGGCGGTGAACTGAAAGTTAAAGGGCTGGCAATGACCCGCATGATGTGTGCCACTCCTCAGCTTAATGAACTCGATCACACCATCAGCGAAATGCTGAAAGAAGGTGCGCAAGTCGATCTGACTGCGAACCAGTTAACGCTGGCCACCGTGAAACAGACATTAACCTATAAGCTGGCGGATTTAATGAATTAATAGCTGCCACAGCTTCCGGCGGCAAGTGACTGTTCGCTACAGCGTTTGCCGTTGGGTAATGCACACATGCCAATAGCCGTTCCGTCTAGCTGGCGGGCAACGGATAGCGAACCACCAATCATCGCGCAATTTGCTTCACCGCTACTGGACATGGACGCTTTTAAACCAGGCGCCACATGCGCCGCAGTTGCCTGCTGAACTGGTTCACTACTACACGCCGATAACAATAAAGCGGCACACCCGACCCACAACGCTGCTCGCATCTTTACTTCCTCTAATCTTTAAACCAAACGACACCGCCGTAAATAATAGGCAGCACAGACGACTACGTCGAGAACAACTATGTGTGTTGCAACGCATTGTTACTTTTTTATCGCTATTTTTTTGTCCACTGTTTGATCAAAACATTCATTACGCAGATATGAGGGACACAAAAGCGAAAATGCAACAGAAGGCCATTTGCTAAAATTGAGAGATAACTACTGGGCGCGCAGCTTTTTCGTGTGCCCCTCATTTGCGCAATGTAAGGGTGTCGTATGATCACAATTGACGGTAATGGCGCGGTAGCTTCGGTGGCATTTCGCACCAGTGAAGTTATCGCCATCTACCCTATTACCCCAAGTTCCACGATGGCGGAACAGGCCGATGCCTGGGCCGGAAACGGCTTGAAAAACGTGTGGGGAGATACGCCTCGTGTGGTTGAAATGCAGTCAGAAGCTGGTGCTATCGCGACCGTGCACGGCGCGTTGCAAACGGGGGCTCTCTCGACATCGTTTACATCATCGCAGGGTTTACTGCTGATGATTCCGACGTTGTACAAACTGGCGGGCGAACTGACGCCGTTTGTACTGCATGTAGCAGCGCGTACCGTCGCTACTCATGCACTCTCTATTTTTGGCGATCATTCAGATGTGATGGCCGTGCGCCAAACCGGTTGCGCCATGTTGTGTGCAGCAAACGTTCAGGAAGCGCAGGACTTCGCCCTCATTTCGCATATCGCGACACTAAAAAGCCGTGTGCCGTTTATTCATTTTTTTGATGGTTTCCGCACGTCCCACGAGATCAACAAAATTGTTCCACTGGCTGACGACACGATTCTTGAACTGATGCCGCAGGCAGAAATTGATGCCCACCGCGCCCGCGCGCTGAACCCGGAACATCCGGTGATTCGCGGTACATCCGCCAATCCTGATACTTACTTCCAGTCTCGTGAAGCTACTAACCCGTGGTACAACGCAGTTTACGACCATGTTGAACAGGCGATGAATGATTTCGCCGCCGCTACGGGTCGTCAGTATCAGCCTTTTGAATACTACGGGCATCCACAAGCAGAACGGGTGATTATCCTGATGGGATCTGCCATCGGTACTTGTGAAGAAGTGGTTGATGAGTTACTTACCCGTGGCGAAAAAGTCGGGGTGCTGAAAGTTCGACTATACCGCCCGTTCTCCGCCAAACATTTACTGCAAACATTGCCAGACTCTGTGCGAACTGTCGCGGTGCTGGATCGCACCAAAGAACCGGGCGCCCAGGCAGAACCACTGTATCTGGACGTAATGACCGCGCTGGCGGAAGCTTTTAATAATGGCGAGCGTGAAACACTGCCACGCGTCATTGGCGGGCGCTATGGCTTATCGTCCAAAGAGTTTGGCCCGGATTGCGTGCTGGCAGTATTTGCCGAACTTAACACAGCCAAACCAAAACCCCGTTTTACCGTCGGTATTTACGATGATGTAACCAATCTGTCGCTACCATTGCCAGAAAATACCCTGCCAAACTCCGCGAAGCTGGAAGCCCTGTTTTATGGTCTGGGCAGTGATGGCAGCGTTTCCGCGACCAAAAATAATATCAAGATTATTGGTAACTCCACGCCGTGGTATGCACAGGGTTATTTTGTTTACGACTCCAAAAAAGCCGGTGGTCTGACAGTTTCTCACCTGCGCGTGAGCGAACATCCAATTCGTTCTGCATATCTGATTCCCCAGGCTGATTTTGTTGGCTGCCACCAGTTGCAGTTTATCGACAAATATCAGATGGCAGAACGTCTGAAACCCGGCGGCATTTTCCTGCTTAACACCCCGTACAGTGCCGATGACGTCTGGTCGCGGTTGCCGCAAGAAGTGCAGGCAGTACTGAATCAGAAAAAAGCACGCTTGTATGTCATTAACGCAGCGAAAATCGCGCGTGAATGTGGACTGGCGGCTCGTATTAACACCGTAATGCAAATGGCGTTTTTTCACCTGACGCAAATTCTGCCTGGCGACAGCGCCCTGGCCGAGTTGCAGGGGGCGATTGCCAAAAGCTACAGCAGCAAAGGCCAGGATCTGGTGGAACGTAACTGGCAGGCACTGGCGCTGGCGCGAGAATCCGTGGAAGAAGTCCCGTTACAGCCGGTCAATCCGCATAGTGCGAATCGTCCACCGGTGGTTTCCGATGCTGCACCTGATTTCGTTAAAACCGTTACCGCTGCGATGCTCGCCGGACTTGGCGATGCCCTCCCCGTTTCGGCGCTGCCGCCAGACGGCACATGGCCGATGGGAACCACGCGCTGGGAAAAACGCAATATCGCCGAAGAGATCCCTATCTGGAAAGAGGAACTCTGTACCCAATGTAACCATTGCGTCGCCGCTTGCCCACATTCAGCTATTCGCGCAAAAGTGGTGCCGCCCGAAGCAATGGAAAACGCCCCTGCCAGCCTGCATTCACTGGATGTAAAATCGCGCGATATGCGCGGGCAGAAATATGTGTTGCAGGTCGCACCGGAAGATTGCACCGGCTGTAATTTGTGTGTTGAAGTTTGCCCGGCGAAAGACCGCCAGAATCCAGAGATCAAAGCCATCAATATGATGTCGCGTCTGGAACATGTGGAAGAAGAGAAAATCAATTACGACTTCTTCCTCAACTTACCAGAAATCGACCGCAGCAAACTGGAACGTATTGATATTCGGACTTCGCAGTTAATCACACCGCTGTTTGAATATTCTGGTGCTTGTTCCGGTTGTGGCGAAACGCCATATATCAAATTGCTGACTCAACTCTATGGCGACCGGATGTTAATCGCTAACGCCACGGGCTGTTCGTCAATTTACGGCGGTAATCTGCCGTCCACACCGTATACCACTGATGCCAACGGTCGAGGCCCAGCATGGGCGAACTCACTGTTTGAAGATAACGCCGAATTTGGCCTGGGCTTCCGCCTGACGGTCGATCAGCATCGTGTCCGCGTATTGCGTCTGCTGGATCAGTTTGCTGATAAAATTCCTGCGGAGTTACTGGCAGCGTTGAAATCAGATGCCACGCCAGACGTTCGTCGCGAACAGGTTGCCACGCTGCGCCAGCATCTCAAAGATGTGAGTGAAGCTCATGAACTACTACGCGACGCTGATGCGCTGGTGGAAAAATCAATCTGGCTGATAGGTGGCGATGGCTGGGCTTACGATATCGGCTTCGGAGGTCTGGATCATGTATTAAGCCTGACGGAAAACGTCAACATTCTGGTGCTGGACACGCAATGCTATTCCAATACCGGTGGTCAGGCGTCAAAAGCCACGCCGCTCGGCGCGGTGACTAAGTTTGGCGAACACGGTAAACGCAAAGCGCGTAAAGACCTCGGCGTCAGTATGATGATGTACGGTCATGTTTATGTGGCGCAGATTTCTCTCGGCGCGCAGTTGAACCAGACGGTAAAAGCAATTCAGGAAGCGGAAGCCTATCCTGGGCCGTCGCTGATCATTGCTTACAGTCCATGTGAAGAGCACGGTTATGACCTGGCATTGAGTCACGACCAGATGCGCCAACTCACCGCAACCGGCTTCTGGCCGCTGTATCGCTTTGATCCACGTCGTGCTGATGAAGGCAAACTGCCACTGGCGCTGGATTCACGTCCGCCATCAGAGGCTCTGGAAGAGACATTGCTCCATGAGCAACGTTTCCGCCGTCTGAATTCGCAACAGCCAGAAGTGGCGGAACAGTTATGGAAAGATGCCGCAGCCGATCTGCAAAAACGCTATGACTTCCTCGCGCAAATGGCAGGAAAAACGGATAAAAGTGGCACCGAGTAGCGTCGTCGGATAAGGATTATCCAGAACGAAAAAAAAGCCCGAATGAAAGTTCGGGCTTGTCTTTTTATTTGTTGGGAAAGAAATAACTATAGCAATGACCCAACAACAAATAATATCTGTGACAATAAAGGCATATAACCCACGCAGAATAACGCATCATTTTTTAAAAGTATAATTTTTATTTTGTATGTATAACCATCAAATCATTCACCAAACCAATCATCATTTCTCAGGAATTATTTGATTAAGGTTTTACTTAAGGCGTAACAAATGACATTTATCGGCTAATGGAACTTTTCCTTTAGGATGTTTTCACTTCCCAAACGGGGAGAAAAAGGCAAATAAAATAACTAAAGGATTTTTTCAATGAAAAGCAAAATACTGGCACTCTTAATCCCTGCCCTGCTCGCCGCAGGTGCTGTACATGCAGCAGAAATTTATAATAAAGACGGCAATAAATTAGATCTTTATGGCAAAGTTGATGGCCTGCATTATTTTTCTGATAGTTCTGCAAAAGATGGCGATCAGAGCTATGCACGTCTTGGATTTAAAGGCGAAACACAAATTAACGATCAACTCACTGGCTATGGTCAGTGGGAATACAATATTCAGGCAAACAATACTGAATCCTCAAAAAACCAGTCCTGGACTCGTCTGGCATTCGCCGGATTGAAGTTTGCAAATTACGGTTCTTTCGATTACGGACGTAATTACGGTGTAATGTACGACGTAGAGGGCTGGACCGATATGCTGCCAGAATTTGGCGGTGACTCCTACACCAATGCAGACAACTTTATGACTGGTCGTGCTAATGGGGTAGCGACATATCGTAATACTGATTTCTTCGACCTGGTTAATGGTCTGAACTTCGCAGTGCAGTATCAGGGTAATAACGAAGGTGCAAACAACGGTCAGGAAGGCACCAACAACGGACGTGATGTTCGTCATGAAAACGGCGACGGCTGGGGGCTTTCCACAACCTACGATTTAGGTATGGGCTTTAGCGCGGGCGCGGCATACACCTCCTCAGACCGCACCAATGATCAGGTCAACCATACTGCGGCAGGTGGCGATAAAGCCGATGCCTGGACTGCCGGATTAAAATATGATGCTAACAACATTTATCTGGCAACCATGTATTCCGAAACGCGTAATATGACACCATTTGGCAACAGCGATTACGCCGTTGCGAACAAGACCCAGAACTTTGAAGTCACTGCCCAATATCAGTTTGACTTTGGTCTGCGTCCGGCAGTGTCTTTCCTGATGTCTAAAGGGCGTGACCTGAATGCTGCCGGTGGTGCTGATAATCCGGCTGGTGTTGACAATAAAGATCTGGTCAAATACGCCGACGTTGGCGCGACATATTATTTCAACAAAAATATGTCTACCTATGTTGATTATAAAATTAACTTGTTGGATGAAGATGACAGCTTCTACGCTGCCAACGGTATCTCTACCGATGATATTGTCGCTTTAGGTCTGGTTTATCAGTTCTAATCCTGCCTGCCCGCCTCTCTGGCGGGCTTTTTCTACTTATTGAATCCTGCTTAATCTAAATTAAAAATGTGAACTCCGTCATTATACAAAAGACCTCATCTGGCGTTACACTTTATGCGGATACTAAAACAGGAGGTTTTATGAACAGAACGATTCTTGTCCCTATCGATATTTCCGATTCAGAATTAACTCAACGCGTGATTAGTCACGTTGAGGCCGAGGCAAAGATTGATGATGCAGAGGTTCATTTCCTGACGGTAATACCTTCGCTGCCCTACTATGCCTCTCTGGGTTTAGCGTATTCCGCAGAATTGCCGGCAATGGATGACCTGAAAGCGGAAGCTAAATCGCAACTGGAAGAGATAATTAAAAAATTCAAACTGCCGACTGACAGAGTGCATGTTCATGTTGAAGAAGGTTCGCCAAAAGACCGCATTCTGGAAATGGCGAAAAAGATCCCTGCTCATATGATCATCATTGCCTCCCATCGACCGGATATCACCACCTACCTGCTCGGCTCTAACGCCGCCGCCGTCGTGCGTCATGCAGAGTGCTCCGTGCTGGTCGTGCGCTAAAAACTAACGCCCGCACGTCGCTGCGGGCTTTTTGATTCATTTCGCAAATGTGCTGACATTTTCCCCTCTAATCCGTACCATACACGCCACAGTTTTTATATCAGATTTCTTATGCTGGACATTCCGGCATGACGCATACTCTTCTGATGCCATATAACGAATTGAGTCGCTTTTAAATGTCGCAAAATCAAGAAATTAGTAAGAAAGAACAATACAACCTGAACAAGTAAGGGCAAAAATCACAACTATCTGACTCATAAGTGTTTTACTTATTTTTCAATGTGTTAAACATCATCAGCGAGAACAATAAACTACGATAATCCACTCTTTTTTTGCCCCTTTTTTGCCCCTTTTGCAGCGTTTTGCCCCATTTTTGCCACAAAAAAAAATTCCAAAACGTCTCAATCAAAGTTAAACCAACCGCAGCACGTTCTTGCATACGACGTGACTGCGGTTTTTCAACTATTCAGATACATCACTCCCATCACATTCATTCCTCCGCATCATAGGCATATAGGCTATATCACCTTGATATTTTTCTTCTTCAGATAAAAACTGTTATCTATGTATACTTTTAAACCCAATCCGTGTAGAGTCTCTGCATAAGATAGTTTGCAGTTGCCGCTTCAGCTTGCGCCATAAACCGCCTGATTTTTGCTGCCACCTGTTAGCATTCCTGTATACCTGAAACGACAATGTTTATCTACGAACTTTAAGAACACCCAAGATAAAAATTGTCAACTATATCATATATAACACATTACTAATTCGAGGCTATATGAACAGCATACTGATAATCACTTCTCTCCTTATCATATTCAGCATTTTTAGTCATGCCCTAATAAAATTAGGGATTGGCATATCCAATAACCCAGACAAAACCGATGTATAAGTCAACATATCCTGAATCAGACATACAATATCGCAATGAAAATCAATAATATTTTAAGGAATATCTTCATGAAATCAAAAGACACCCTAAAGTGGTTCCCTGCGCAGCTTCCTGAAGTAAGAATTATCCTAGGGGATGCTGTAGTGGAAGTAGCAAAACAGGGAAGACCTATCAATACCAGAACATTGCTTGATTACATTGAAGGAAACATAAAGAAAAAATCATGGCTGGATAACAAAGAATTATTACAAACAGCGATATCAGTTCTTAAAGACAACCAAAATTTAAATGGTAAAATGTAATATAATAAACTTACTTTTTTATCATTTTTCCACTTTAACAACATTTTGCTCCACTTTTCCACGACCAAACAACTTGAAATCTGGTTAAAATAACACGCAACACTATTCTTCTTCCTTGAGTCCGCCCGGAACTCGAAAAACAAACCGAGTTAAAGCCATTTTTCACAAAATCGATTTTGGGTCTCACCAAAATTACGGGGTTGCATACGCATTCGTTTATTTTCGAACGTGTACATACAAATATGCACAAAAATAATCATAATTATTTTCTGAGATGCATTATGATATGAACACCAATTTCGTATAGAGTCTCACTATGTCTCAAATTTTTGCTTACTGTCGGATATCAACGCTGGATCAGACCACCGAAAATCAACGCCGGGAAATCGAAAGTGCAGGTTTTAAAATCAAACCTCAGCAAATAATCGAAGAACACATTAGTGGCTCAGCAGCAACCAGTGAGCGTCCTGGTTTTAACCGGTTGCTTGCTCGCCTGAAATGTGGTGATCAATTGATTGTGGCAAAATTGGATCGCCTTGGTTGTAATGCAATGGATATCAGGAAAACAGTGGAACAACTGACCGAAACAGGTATCAGAGTGCATTGCTTAGCATTGGGGGGCATTGACCTGACCAGTCCAACAGGAAAAATGATGATGCAAGTAATTTCAGCAGTCGCTGAATTTGAACGAGACCTTTTACTTGAACGCACTCATTCCGGGATAGTAAGAGCCCGCGGCGCAGGGAAACGTTTTGGTCGACCACCTGTGTTAAATGAAGAACAGAAACAGGTGGTATTCGAACGAATTAAGTCAGGTGTAAGTATAAGTGCCATTGCCCGGGAATTCAAAACCTCGCGGCAAACCATTTTAAGAGCCAAAGCAAAACTTCAGACACCTGACATATAAAAAATAATCTCGGTGTGAGATGCTTTACGTCTTCCAAGCCCCCTTCCTTGCCGTAAATGGAAAGATACATCTAATTATAGAATTTATATGTTTTACCCTACGGCAGTGCTGGCCATTCAATATCCTGTGCAGTTGACGTATCAACACGGTTCAGCAATACCCGATACTTTTTCCATGCTTCCAGCAACGAGGTTTCTTCCTCCGTTGCATATACAGCCCACCTTTTTTCACCCACGATTAACCAACAGCCAGACCAGCAGACACGCCACCACCGGCACAGCAAAATCCATCAGGCTTGCCACATCCCACGCGCGCGGATCAAAACCGCCCCACCACGGCATATTCATTCGCTTGCCATGCCCGAACATTTCAATCCAGCGATATTCTGCCTGGGTATGTTCACGCGCAATGAAGAACGTACAACCGGCTATCGCTCCGTAAGCCCAGTTTCCGGTAAAAAGACCAACCAGTATCTGCGCAGCCACAGCACAAAGTGCATGAAGTAAGGGGCTTATATCCATTATTTCCTCCTTTCAGCTCCATTCCCGAAGCGGTGTTTCCAGCTCCACGACATAATCAGAGAATACAGAAACATCAAACAAGTCATCAAGAATGCGAATGTTGACAAAATAACCGTTATTCCGGATACAGACAGGTTCTCCCTCTTCAGTTACCCCTGTTTCTGTGTAGGTGAAACCAATTTCATCGACTAACAGTTTATTCTGGAGGTCTTCATCTTCCTCCCAGTCAAGAGATGACAGGAAGGATTTAAACTCTCTGTTACCAGGAAATTTCAAAGTTAAATCTTTCATACTGCCTCCTTGATTTGCCTGTCATTTAATTCTTTAAACCAGACTCTGAAATTTCTGATGTGTCCAAACAAATGACGCGTTCCTGCTGCGGTCTGCCCACCAAACCGGTACGATGTTGCTGTAACTCCAAATATTTTACCATTAAGGTTTGTTGTATAATTACCATTGCATATTGCATTTACTGATAAATCAGATTTAGCTCTCACACCCACAATGAACCTTTCTCCATCTGAGGAAATTTGTGGCTGAACCATTCCTACGTTGGCGCTTATCTTTCCTGTTGAAACAAACCCCAGCGATAAATAATTATCATCAATACTGTGCCCTCCAACATCAAATATCCTTGGCGCAACATTGGGCGGTGTACTCCAGTTCCTCCTTACTTCGCACAATACTGTAAAAGGCCGTGTTGACAGGTTATTCGCCGAGGGGATAGTAACCACATCACTTGCGCGTGTTGTTGGCATTGTAGTTACAATAAATGACGATGCCGTATTGCCCAGTTCAATTTGCGGCGTCGTCATGGTTAATGTTGAGTCATCATAGAATGGCTCATTACTTATTTTATTTGTCATATAAAAAGCACAGTTAACGGTATCAATGTCCGTATTAGCTGTATAAGTGGCCTCATAGTAGGTCCACTCGCCCTGTTGTTCAGCTTTGGCTGTTATAAGGGATGTATTACCGCTTACTGTTGCGATCCGGGTATCCAGATCAAGATAAGAGTCAGCAGAGAATGTATCTGTTCCACCAATAATAACTGAAACTCTTAACCTGCATCGTGCTTTAGCGCCTTTAACCCGGCACGAAAAAGTGAAACATTCACCACTTGCCAGCGGGAATCTGTCTGCTGCAACCACACCATGCACAGTATAGCCACCTGTTGTTCCCACTATACTTTCCGTGGGTGTCACCGTGGCATAATTGAACCCCTGTTTATCAGTGCCAAATGTTTTATTCAGTGCGGAATGAACAGTCCATGAGTCTGGTTTATTTGAGTTCCTCAGATAATTTGTCCTCTGTCCTTCAATCAATAAGCCATCGCGCTCAAATCGCGGTTCGTCAACTTCAGCAAGCTTGAGTTGGCCGGACTTATTAATATACGTTGCTGTTGAAGCACGTTTAAACTTAACAATCTTGTCGCCTGGCATTGTTATTTCATCGTCACCAATAACAATCTTTTTATAAGATGGCGAAAAACCCGTAATCATATCCAGCGAATCGTTAAACGGTATCCACACATCAGGCAGCGGCGGCACTATATTCGCACAGGGCTCTGCAGTCACTTCCGCTGCGGATTCTGCGCGGTCTGCCGCCTTTTCAGCTCGTGTCGCTGCCGACAGAGCCTCATCCTTTTTCTGCCCGGCCTTTGTTGCGTCTGCTGCGGCCTCCCGCGCTTTTGTGGTGGCGACTCCGGCATTTTCAGCGGCTGACTCTGCATTACGGCGGGAAGCCTCTTCACTGTCTGCGGAGGCTTCTTCTGACGCACGGGCATTTGTCTCTGAACGTTCTGCCGCTGTTGCTGCGTTTTGTGCGGCTGTTTTTGAAGAAGCTGCCGCTTTCGCGCTGTTACCTGCATTCGTCTCTGATGTTTTCGCCGCGTTCCTGGACGATGCCGCTGCTGTTTCTGATTTCTTTGCTGCCGCTGCGCTCTGAGAGGCGGCTTCAGCGTTGCGTGCTGCTTCTTCCACCATTGCCTCAAAACGACGCAATGCCTCCGGCATGACATCATCTTCCGTCATGGCACCGAGAAAATCATTCAGCGTACCAGGTCTGGAACCTTCATAGACGGTAATGGTTCCGGCATGTGAAGGCGGAAAACCTTCAACCAGCAGGGTGACGCTGTACTGGCCATACTCGACATCCATGCTGTAACGCCCGGCTTCATCCGGATTTTCAGAGGCTACCGTGTTCACCAGTACCGTGGTGCTGTTACGCTTTGCCTTCAGTTGAATAGTGCAGTTCTGTATTGGTTTTCCCGCACCATCTTTCAGCACACCTGAGATTTTTACTGCTGCCATATCCACTCCACAAAAAAGCCCGCCTGAACCGGCGGGCTGTCATAACACTGTGTTACCTGGCTAATCAGAATTTATAACCGACACCCACGATGAAACCGTCAGTGCGCCAGTCACCACTGCCGGAACCTTCATAAGCAAGGTCAATGGCCACGGATTCGGTCGGGTTAAACTGCACGCCAGCCCCCCACGCCAGAGACGTGTTGCTGTGGCGACCGTCATCACTTCCGGTCAGCACATCGTGCGTTTTCCCCTTGTTGTCAGTTACGCGGAGATAATCCCCGGAGAAGGTCGACACACGGCTGTAAGCCATACCCGCCATCGCATACGCGCTGAACCATTCATTCACGCGCACAGACGGCCCCGCCATCACGCTGAACCAGCGGTTACGCACGGAATCTTCATGCCAGCGGGTATCGCTGTAATGCGTTTTTTGCTCATCTTTGGCATTGGCATAACTGAATGACGTCACCAGCCCCAGCGTGTCCGTAAACTCATAACGGTATTTCACGTTAATCCCGTTCAGATCATCGCTGCCGGGAACGTTCGTCGAGGCATGAAGATACCCCGCGCTCAGCGTGAACTGATGTTCAGACGCCCATGCAGGCGCACCGGATACGGCCAGACAAATGGCTACGGACAAAATGGCGGCATAAAGTTTACGCATAATTACCTCTCGCTTTTCTGCAATAAAAAAGGCGTCATTTCTGACGCCCGTTATGGGTTATAAAATTCAGCTGATACTGATGCCTGCGGTGGCTTTCTTCATCACCACAACCAGCAAATCGCTGATACTTGCTGTGGGATACCAGTCATTTACCAGCCATGCTGACACCGAAAACTCCAGCGTCATGTGGCCGTGACCAGCTGGCATATCAATAACGCCACTGTAAATCAGCGTATTATCCAGCGCGGTACGGTTATAAATTTCAGCACCGTTTTTCCGCACTATCAGACGGCATGAGGAGTAAATATCAGTATGCTCTCTCTCATGTTTAGCACCGCTGAATGCCACCGCCGGAATAACAATCTGCCGGTCAAACGGCTGATCGTCATAAATCCTGACGGTAATGGTCCCTGATGGCCACCGCTCCGGTGCCCGGGAGTCCCGCGGGAAAGCCTTACCCACTGTTTTGACAATATCGCCTTCAATCTGGTTGGCTGACAGTTTCCCTTTAATCTGACAGTTCTCATTTATCGTAACGTTGTTGAGCGTCCCGGCGTTCGCATTCACACTGCCACTGATATCCGCATTTTTCGCCGTCAGTCGCCCGTCCGGTGTCAGGGAAAATGCCGGAGGATTACCGCCGCTGGTAATGGTGGGAGCCGTCAGATATTTCAGGAACACGTCATTCATGAATATCTGATCGCCCTGACCAACAAACATCGGCTTTGTGTTGCCATTCGCAGGATTAATCATCGCAATCCTGTCTGCCGCCAGCAGCACCTGACTCTGCATGCCGTCGGGGGTGTTCTCAATACCGGCACCGATACCCGCAATATAAAGGCGTCCGTCCTGCATCTGCTGCAGCTTCACTGCCCACATGCTGTTCAGGTTATTATTTGTATCAACCTGAACCTTCTGTATCTGCTGGATCGCTGCACTCTGGTCTTCCAGTTTCTTATTGACGGTCTGTGTTATTTCATTGCTGACATCCGTTATGGACGTCCTGATTTCAGTCAGGTCAGGCGCAAGCTGACCGTTATCAATCTGCGTCCACAGCTCCTGAGCCAGATGGGTTTTCCCTATCTCGCCTTTGAAAAAATCCAGATAGCCGGATGCATCATCACTCGGCTGACCAACAGCCTCCACGAATGCCGATTTGCCAACGGTGTTCACACTGCGAACGTAAAAATAATAATCATGGCCCGGTTTGATATTGATACTGGCGGCTATCCAGTACAACGCCGTACCAAGATAACGCGCGCTGGTTTCAACCTGCCTGATATCAGCAATCCGTTTTTCCGAGAACCAGAACTCAAACTGTACCGTCGGATCATAAACCGCAAGATGCGGCGTGGCGGTTATCTGAAAATAGCCCGGCGTCAGCTCAATCCGCGACGGCGCTGCCGGTGCGGCAATCCGGAACGATACCGACGCCGGATCGCCCTGCTGCCCCCACGCATTTACTGCCCGGACTGTCAGCCTGTAGTTCCCCAGAGCCAGTTGTGTGAAGCGGTAAGTGGTTTCCGTCGTCCGGGCCGTGCTGACCAGCCGCTCACTGCCGTCATCCGCTGCCACGGTCAGGCGAAGCAGGAAGCTCACGCCCTTCACTACCTTCGGTGTGTCCCATCGCGCCAGCACCTGATATTCCCCGCTGTCTGCAGTGACTTCTGCGGTCAGGTGCTGCACTGCTGGCGGCGTGACACCATTCACCGTGCCGCTCTGGTCACCGTCAAAGTGCGCCCCGTTATCCACGATGGCTTCTTTCTCCGGTACATGCTGCACGGCAGTGATGGCATACGTACCGTCATCGTTCTCACGGATACTCACACAGCGGAACAGACGCTGGCGCAGCGTCGGCAGCTTCAGCCCCCATACGCTGTATTCAGCAACACCGTCAGGAACACGGCTCACTTTTACCTTCACGCCGTCGGTGACGGACTGAACCTCCACGCTGACCGGATTGCCACTTCCGTCAACCAGGCTTATCAGCGTGGTACCGGAGGATGGCAGCGTGATTTCACGGTCGAGCGTCAGCGTCCGGGTCTGGCTGTTCACCGCCAGCACGCGACCACCGATGCTGATACCGGCATAGTCATCATCACAGATTTCAATGACATCGCCCGGTACATGGCGAAGCCCTTCTGCGCCCACGCTGAAGTCCACGGTCTGCGTTTCCAGCAGTTCCGTTTTAATCAGCCACAGCCCGGCGCGGTGCGCCTGCCCCCGGCTGGTACAGCCAAAAGCATCCATCTTCGTGACGTTACGACCGTAACGGGCAATGGCCTGCGTGTCCTCCACAAGCTCTGTTGCCGTTTCCCAGCCGTTATCCGGGTCAATCCAGTTCACTTCAACGGCATTATGGCGGTCCTTCAGGGCGCTGAAGCTGTAGCGGAACGGCGCGCCATCATCCGGCATCACCACATTACTGCGGTTATAGGTCCACACCTTATCCGACGGTCGGTCCTGCACGAACGTCAGCGTCTGCCCGTTCCATACCGGCATACAGCGCATCGCCGAGCAGAAATCACTGAGCACATCCCACGCCTTGCGCTGTGTGGTCAGGTACGCATTACAGGTAATGCGCGGCTCCGTGCCGCCAAAGCCGTCCGGCACCGACTGGTCGCAGTACTGGCCGATGACATACAGCGCCCATTTATCCACATCCGCCGCACCAAGACGTTTCCCCATGCCGTAGCGCGGATGGGTCAGCATATCCCACAGACACCAGGCCATGTTGTTGCTGTATGCTGGTTTTAACGTTCCGTCCCAGATACCGCTGTATTGTCGCGTCTGCGGGTTATAGTTCGACGGCACCTGCAGAATGCGCCCGCGAAGATGATAATTACGACTCACCTGCTGGCTGCCGAACTGCTCCGAGTCCACCTGTACGCCGACCAGTGCCGTGTTCGGGTAGCACTGTTTCACATCGATGATTTCGGTGTATGACGACCAGAGCGTTTTGTTCTGCAGCTGGTCTGTAGTGCTGTCCGGCGTCATCCTGCGCATCCGGATACTGAACGGGCGCGGCGGCAGGTTACCCACCACCACCGAGGCCAGATACTGTGAGGTGGTTTTGCCTTTAATGGTGATGTCTTTTTCCGTCACCCAGCCACCGTTACGTTGTATCTGAACCAGCAGGCGGACTTCCGACGGATTCCGGTCACCCTTTGAGGTGGTTTCCACCAGTGCCTGCACACCAAAGGTAAAGCGCAGACGGTCGATGTTTGCAGACGTGATGGTGCGGGTTATCGGCGTGTCGTATTTCACTTCCGTACCCAGCACCGTCTCGGAGCCGGAGGATTCAAAACCCTCCGGCGGTGTCTGCTCCTGCTCACCTGCCCGGAACACCACCGTGACACCGGCGATGTTGGTATTCCCTTCGCTATCCAGCACCGGCGTACTGTTCAGCAGCACGCTTTTTAATCCATCCACCGGACCTTCAACCGGCCCTTCGCTGATGGCATCGATCACACTCAGTAACTGCGTGGATTTCAGGTTGTCCTTCGCTTCGCGCGGGGTATGCCCCTTACTGCTGCCTTTACCCATTCCTAACGCTCCATAAACGACAAAACCGCCCGGAGGCGGTTTCACATAAAATATTTTGCATCAGCGACCAATCACCACAACCTGACCACCGTCCCCTTCGTCTGCCGTGCTGATCTCCTGAGAAACAACACGTGACCCCACACGCATTTCACCGTACAGAACCGGTAACGGATTACCCTGGGCAATCATATTATCCAGCGAAGAAAAATAGGTATTCTGCTTGCCGTTATCCGTTGTCTGTGTACGGGGGTTCTGGGTTTAGGAGCCAGCATCTGTGCAACACCGCCAAGCGTCATACTGGCACCGAGAGAAAACAGCAGATTACTCGCCATTATTCCTACCCCCGGCATCCATATAGCAACCGCCATAACAGCAGCTCCCAGCACTGCCTGAAACACACCGCCACTTTTGGCTCCTGCCAGACGCGGCACGATGTGGATCACTGCTCCATTCGCCAGCGGTTCATTAAGACGAGCTGATAATTCGTTTTCGCCTGCATCACGCCCGGCAATGCGCACCTGATACCAGCCGTCGCTCAGTTTCTGACGAAACGCCGGAAACTGCATAGCCAGCGCCCGGATGGCTTCGGCTCCCGTTTTCACACGCAGATCGATGCGGCGACCAAATCGTTGTAAATCCCCGTAAAGGCAGATGCGTGCCATGCCCGGTGACGCCAGAGGGAGTGTGTGCGTCGCTGCCATTTGTCGGTATACCTCTCTCGTTTGCTCAGTTGTTCAGGAATATGGTGCAGCAGCTCGCCGTCACCACAGTAAATGGCGGCATGATTCGGCACCGATGAACCAAAACAGCACAACAGCACATCGCCCGGTTGTGCTGATGACAACGGCACCTGATACAGCCCCGTGGCCTCCAGATTATCCAGATAGAGATTCTGACCGTTACGCCACCAGTCATCCCCGCGATGAAAATCCGGCATCTCAATCCCCGCCAGATGATAAGCATCCCGGAACAGCGTGTAACAATCCGTCACCCCGTGCTCAAAGCGCCGCCCGGTGAGATGCGGCACACAGCGGAACTTATGAATCGTCCCCCGGCAGACCAGCCACCACGGCAAATCACTCTGCACCTGCAGCCGCCGGTCGGCCTCACTCAGCCAGGGCAGACCACCGGGGTGGCTGTGGACCAGCGCCACAATCTCACCCTGCATTTCTGCCTGCAGCCAGTCTTCCGGCGACAGCCTGAAATACGCCTCCGGCTTACCGGAGATATTCACACAGGGAAAATATCTTTCCCCTTCCGGCGTTCTCACCACGAAGCCGCACGACTCCGCTGGCGCACATCGCCGGGCGTGCGCCAGAATCGCTGATTCTGTCTCTGTCATGGGTTTACTGCGAAAGTTTGTTAATGGAAAGGAAGCCGCCAAAGTTGCCGACGTTATTGCGGAACTTACATCCGCTCAGGCATTTGCTGCATTTATCCTTCGTGATATCGGACGTTGGCTGGTCATATTCATCCGCGACCGCCGGACCGTGATAACCGCACTCATCGCCGCGATAGGTCCAGGTGCAGGTGTTGGCCAGCATGATACGTCCCGGAAAAACAGCGCCGTCCGTTTCCGTCGACGTGGCCAGTACAAAGGAGGCACTGACCGCGCTCAGTTCGCTGCACTGCTCGATGCGCCAGTGGCTGATCACCTCCTGCTCCGGATCGGCGTCGCTGTTTCCGTTGACGAAGTTCACCGCATCCAGAAAACGGGCGTAAACCTTACGCCTGACCACCGTTCCGCCGACCAGACTCTGCAGGTCTTCCGCCATCCCGGTGACCATGCCGTGCAGGTTAGAAACCGTCAGTGTCGGACGGGCAGCACTGCCCTTGCCGTTCAGTTCAAATCCCGTCCCCTGAATGGGATATGCCTGATACTGCCGCCCCTGCCAGGTAACCGGCTCACCTCTTTCATTCTGCTCATTGCAGAAAAAGTAGCGATCCCCGCCTACCTCTGTCAGGTCGATTTCCCAGAGCACCACGCTGGCCGACTGCTCCGCCCGAATGCATTCATTCAGTGTTTCCTGTTGTATGTCCTGCATCAGATCACCACTTCGTCAAACTGACACGAAAAATCGGTATAGGTGATATGTTCTGTCGCTGACCACGTTCGACACACCACTCTGATTTTTCTGTTAATACCCGGCGGGCGCCAAAAAAAAGATTTATAGCCTTCATGCCGGGCTAAAAATTTTTCAAATGAATCACGTTCATTCGCCTCAACTTTGAAATCACAGGTGAAAACGCGCAGAGAATGATTAAGTCCATTTGGACTTCGTTGCTCATAACCATCGCCAAGTCTTACAATTTTTATCGATGGTTTATTTTCTGTTTTCATTCCATCCTCTGGTAACCAGTGAAATTCTTCCGTATTAGCCACTTAACATTCCCCCATCACGTCGCATATTTAACAGAGTGCCCTGCACCCGCTGATCAACCATCCCCATAAGTGCTTTTATTGCCTGAGGGCCAACCTCTCCATTCTGGCCGTCATTTTGAATAGTGATTTGGTATACAGGGGCATAGGTAATATCTCCGCCTCCATTACCACTTTTACTATTAATAGCTCTGACACCAAGAGAACCATCGGAAGTTCGTGTTAATGGCATAATGGCTTCCGGTCCAGCCTCACCAAAAACACCCGCCCCTTTTGCAAAAGCAAAAAATTGCGGGGAATCATAAATACCGTTCGAATACGTGCTCAATGACGGAGACTCATAAACACCGCCCTTTGCATTCGGAATAAATTTACTAATAGCACTCCCTATAGTTCCTAAAATCCCCCCAGAAGAACTGTTACTAATGCTGTCGAAAATCCCAGTAATTGAAGCCTTTAATGCTATTCGACTAAGATCCGAAATCACGGAAGTAGCGAAAGAACGAAAATTTGCCTTGCCTGTCGTGACAAAATCACCCAGCGCATCGGTCATCCCATCAAACATCTGAGTCGTGGTTGATTTTATCTGCTCACTGATATCCTTAGTGTCATCCAGCCAGTTATTGAATCCCTGGGAGGCACCACTAACCCAGTCTCCTGCCTGAATATCGACCTGCTCGTTTTTCTGTCTGACAATTTCTTTTTCTCGTTCCAGAGCATCATTCAGAGCCTGCATTTTCTCCTGAAAAACATGATCTGACATTCCACGGGATTTATCTGCATAGTCACGTTCAAGTTGCAGACGCTGGTTGTTATATTCACGTTCAATCCGCAGTAATTCCTGCTGACGTTGCTGATTTTTATCGCCAAGCCCATAACCAGCAATCTGAATATCATACCCCTGCTGACGATTATCAATCGAAGCCTGCAATGAATCACGCCATGCGGCTATTTCGGTTGATTCCTTGATTAGCCTGTTATTTTTTTCAATCGCAACATTTTTCTCCATCAACGCGGTTATTTCTTCCCGGTGTAAGAGAAGCGATTTCTGATCCTGGGTTAATTTCGATGACGGTCGTGACTCCAGGTCGGCAATCTGCTGACGCCACTTAACCAGTTCCTGTTCAGAGGAACTTAATTTAACGGTCAATTCAGCTTGTGAACTTAGTAACGCATTCTGTTGATTCAGATGATCAATCATTCGTTGGGCAGCATCATCCGAATAACCTTTCGCCTTTGGTAGCTTTGGATCTTTATAACGCTCATTTATTTGAGCGACAAGATTATTATATTCTTCCTTTGAATACTGACTCTTTAGCTTTTCCAGTTTTGCAAGTTCACTGGCTCTCTGCTGCTCCCGGGTCTGATATTGTTTTGAAAAGGCATCTGCTTTCTGTCTGAGTTCAATTCCTTCCTGTTGTCGCTTGTTGTAATCGGTTATTGATGAATTTAGTACGTCCTGAGCAATTTTTTCTGCTTGAAGTACGCCCAATTGCTGCTTTAATCGTGCCAGCCTTTTATTTTGAGCGCCGCCATCCCCAATGCCACCTAACCCGAAAGCTCCGGGTCGGGTATTTTTTTCTATTTCATCAATTTGATGGAGAACATCTGAGATTTTTTGATCAAGGGAGGCATCACGACCAATATCCAGCATGGAATCCCATGCCCATTTTGCGGACTCAGCGACAGCTTTCCATGCAGTCTCAAGATAACCAAGATTTTCTTTAATCTGGTTGGTGCGCTGGATCATTGAGGATGAGTATGCTTCTGTCGCAATGCGGGCGGCCTCCTGCTGGTTCCCTTCATCCTGTAGCGCCTTAATCTGGTTATAAGTCGCAATTGTCAGAAAATGGTACTGATCATTAAGTTTTGATATGGCACTGACAGGATCCTTTGCAATTTCATTGAAGTCATTAACCAGTTGTTCGGTTGATATTCCTGTTACTTCGCTCGTTTTTACTATCGCTGTCGTCACTTGCTCCAGCGAACTGCTCGCTACCTTTCCCGAACGCACAAGCTGGTTTAATACTGCCGCCGCAGCGCCAGTTGTCGAATCAGCCGCATTCCCGGCACGTTGAGCTATATCGGCCAATTGCCCGCTGGTTGTCCCCAACTGATTTCCGGTAAGAATAAGAGATTTATTAAATTCGTCCTGCTCCTGAGAGCCTTTATAGTAAGCCAGCCCTAAGACGCCAACGGCTGCTGCGGCCAGGGTAAAAGGATTAATTAATCCCAGCACATAAGAACCAACACCTTTGATCGCCGGGCCAATCCCACCGAACATATCTTTTAGCTGGCCGCCCTGCTGCATTAACACCATAAAAGGCGACTGACCAGTGGACAACCCAACAACAATATCCGTCATTTGTGCAGGCAACATGCGCATAGCAAAAGCCGTTTGTTTTGCCGACATTCCGGTTTTGCTTAATTGAGATTGAGTAACCTCAAGCTCACTCCGCATAGCACGAAGTTTTCCAGAAAGTTCCTCATACATTTCAGGAGAGAGCATCCCCTTAGCTTTTGCTTCATTGAGCTGTTTCTGTTGTTCTACCAGACGATTAAAAGCAGTTCCGACAGGGTCAAGTTGAGCAATCAGACGTTGCAAAGCAGCAACCTGTTCATCATGCGCTTTTGCTGCTTCTCGCTCTGCCTGAGCCTCTCCGGTAAGCTCTCGCCGTGTTTCCTGTATTTTTCGGCTATAATTCTCAAACTGAGAACCATTTATTTTCCCGGATGCAAACGCAGCATTAAGTTCATCCTGCTGTTGTTCAAGATTTCTTAGCGCCGCAACCAGAGGGTCGATCTTGTCCAGCATTCTTTGAAAGGCCTGAGCCTGCGATTCCTGCTGGGCGGCAGCAAGTTTTCCGGCCTTCTCGGCTTCTCTCTGCGCTTGCGCAACCCCGCTCAATTCCTCTGTGGTTTCATTAAGTTTACGGACAAGAAATTCATATTCTTCTTTATCAATAAGCCCTTTATCGAAAAATTTCTTTAATTCAGAATAGCGTCGACCGACAGTATCAATTGCGGCACCAACTGGATCAATAGCTGCTTTTAATTTTGCGAGCGCGTTCTTCTCATCTTCTGTTGCCTTAGTCACTTTCCCTGCGCTATTTGCAGCAGTTTCCCCGGCTTGCGTCATTTTGACTAATGAGGAGGTCAGATTGTCAGCATTATTTTTTGCTCCAGTGCTATCAATAATTATTGCGAGACGCGAGGTTTGCTCTGCCATTTATTAAAACTCCAGACAACAAAAAGCCCACCGAAGTGGGTTTCAGGCGACATAATAGTAGATATAGCGATTACGAGGCCACGCAATGCTTTTCTCCAGGAGCATCATCGATTTAATTAAAGACACCATCACATCTCTGTAACAGAGTGTACGTAATTAACAACTACACACACTGCTCCTGAAAATACTGGTCATCCAGTGCAAAGATCACTGCTTCAAACTCATCGCGCTCAATCAATACCGGATGAGTGGCTAAATATTCATTTATCTCTGTCAGAGATATAGGCAAAGGCACCCCGGTCATTCCAGCATAACGTCGGGCACGGGATATTACCGAATAGGCGTACAACAATTCCTTAAGCACCGGGTCTATTTCTGGTTCCGGTATCGGTGGCAACCTGAGTTTTTCTCGCTTCCATCTTGCCTTTTCCCCCCTTTCTCCCCCGAACTCCGATAACCACCGCTGGGCGGCTATGGCTTTTTTATCGTATCCTGCTTCTGCTGCTCTTTACCCTGGGCGATGCTGGCTGCTTCTGCAAGGATCTGCCAGTACAACTCTGGATTCTGCTTAAGCAGCGCGATCCCTCGTTCTGGCGTATATTCCAGTGCAACCTCAGCACCATTAACCAGTTCACCAACCCCTTTCCAGTCTTTCAGCAGATAACGAGCAGCATTATCAATGAGTAAATCATCAACAGAATCTACCTCGGAAACCTTTGAAATATCAAACTCCTTCGTTCCGACGTGCAAACTGGCATCCATTTTCTCAATGTGACGACGGATTAATGCATTACGGGAGCGATACTGATCGTTATCGCTGCTTGCCACCAACAGTTTTAACCCGTCTACAGGTTTTAAGTCCTTCATTGGCGTAAACCAGCGTTCTCCACCGATGATAATTTTCTGATTAAGAATAAACATCCATAACCTCATTCAATGCGTCCCCCTGTAGTGCAGTACCACAGGGGGAATAACGGAAAATCAACTAATCGCATCAGCACTGGCTTTTGCGATCACGGCAGTCGGGGAGCATTTTTTTCTGGTTATCGTAGGTGCTTCATCTGCTGCGGTAATGCTCAATTGAACCTGGATAATGTCAGTATTACCCCCATCAGGCCATTCACCTGACACCTGAACCTTCGGGAAACTGAAAGTGTATGCCCCCTCTCCATTCGAAAGCGTGAAGCTGAACGGAACTGTTTCTCCAGTCAGTGTTTTACTCCAGATTTCCCACGCGGCTTTAGACCATGAAAGCGTCACCGTACCGGACGGTGTAAAAGTAGTCGGAATATTTGCTCCTGCATAAGGCGAGCCAGTCCCGATACAACGCTGTGTCTGGAGTTTGTTATCGAACTGAATATCAAAACTGTCGATACAAAAACCGTTACCTCCGGCAACACCATTCAGGCTTACTGCTGAAACCTCCTTAAACGAATAGCGTAACTTTCCTGCACTATCCACAGGTTCGCCTTTGATAAAATTCGTATCATCGGCCTTTGATTCCCAGCCCAGCCCGGCAAAGGTTACGGTCGCTGTAATATCGCCGTCGTTAGGGATCTGCATTTTCCATGAGCCAACCTGCGCTCCTCTGACGACAGAGGCAATTCCGACATCGGACGCATAGGTCGCCAGAGAAAATGTTATTCGCTCATTCCCCATTGTCAGAGAATCGCCTGACCATTCCGCGCCGAAACAGGATGCAAGAAAATCATCATGTTGACCCCAGCGAAATTTGGTACCAACATCACCGCCGACATCCACAGTGCCAGGCGTCGCCCCCTGAGCCATCCGGGAGCCACCAATCTCATTATTTTCGCCTTTATTCTGGGTGGGTTTTACTCCCCAGCTTGTGCGTTTTAATAAACTCCAGTCACCACTTGCTGGCGTAGTGCCTGCAACTGTCTCCCGGATAAATGCCGAGATAACCTTTGCACCTGAACTCACAGGAGCCTCCTATGTCATTAATTGCGCTAGAGCGCGCGATATGGAATTTGAAGATTAAGCTGGAACCAGCCATTCTTTTCGCCGACGGCTATTGAGGAAACAGCCTGGTAACTGAGACGATCGTCATCCTGAAACTCAAACAGTTCCCGCAATTTATCGGCTGTCTCAGTAATGAGTTTTGAACCAGAACCTGCGGGGACAAATAACTGAATAATGATTATCCCCGTGCGATAAACAACCGGCCCCGCGCCAATTTCATTAACTCCAGCCTGCCCGGGAATATTACTTAACCGCGCCCAGATTAACTTACCGGAAGGATCGAACGTTGGCCCGTTCGGATACAATACGTCTTTTCCATCAATAATCGTCTGTGCCGTCATTCTGGAAATAACCGTATTTCTGATTTCAGTAAACTTCATTTGTAAGCCTGTAAAACACCATGAAAAGCGTTGGCATACACGCCAGTTGGCGCTTGTTGTGAATGACCGTTTTCAAGAGCCTCTGCATAAGGAAGGTTATTCTGGATATAAATAACCCCGTAATTTGCAGCTTTCGAAATAACCCCGATCCCACGCTGAACAGCAATCGTACCGTTCGGATCCACGTTATCAGATATACCAAAATCGGGATGCTGTAACGACACCAGGTTGTTATTTCTGAAACGTCCGGTATCAACCGGAGCAGCAATATCAATAGCAGTAAGAATCTGCATAGCGATGTAGCGAATCTTCAGCCCTACATCTTCCTCAATCATCCCGGCAAATATTGACGGTTCTATATCCCATGCCTTTGCCATTTACGCTCTCCTTAACTGGATAGAGTAAACTGATGCGGAAGGATCTACACTTGCTGTAATTACCTCGTATCGTTGTAACTGCCTTGATACAGGATCATAAATCTCAATAATATGGTCGACAGCTGGTTTATCCGTAACCTCGCATACCAGAGCGGTTAATTTAAGGTCACCATGCAAAATATTAATCCCATCAATTCTGCCCAGCTTATAACGTGTCAACACGCCTCGCCCGGTATAGATTGCGGTGGATTCGCCGCCAGTTTCCGTCACAGGATCCCAGTGCCGGTGCGTAACGTAAGAACCAGAAAAATCACTCACGGCGTCCGCTAAATCCTCATCAAAAGCAGCGGCAACCTCTGACTGAATCTCTTCACGAAGCCCCATTATCCCCCCCTCACAACCCTGACTTGTGAGCGACTAAGTCCGTACGGTTTCAGCAGTGCTATCGCAAGCTGTAAATCGGGTTCAAGCAATGCAGTGCTGTTTGCTGGCAACTCAGAAAATGATTTCGATACACTGACCCCGTCAGCCGACACGGCTTTACTGATAACAACGCCAGAATCATTTTTCTGCTGAAACAACTTACCGAATGAGGCAATTCTGGCTGCATATGCTCCCGCAAGTTTTACCTCTTCCGGAATACGGGATGGGTTAATTTTCAGGTTGAAGCCATTAAGCCAGGCATTAGCCATTAAAACAGCTTTATTTTTAGCGTTCTCACTCGTCCAGGCGTTCCCAAACGCATTATCAACGTCATCACAGGTCACGTAAGTGATCATGTGTTACTCCTGAGTTTTCCAGCCCATAGCCTTCCAGTTGTCAACTTCATCAGGATGAACATTAGCGATAGTTGGTGCGCCGGGAAACATCTGATAATCGGTCACCATAACCACTAACTCAATTTGCGTTTTTTGTGCGGCTTCACGCTGTGCTCTTTGCTCTTTAGTTAATCCGGCCATATGCCCCCCATTAAAAATGGGGCCGAAGCCCCGTTTGAATGTTTAACCAAGAATCAGACAACCATGTGCCGGCTTCACTGATGAAACACCCCATGCCAGTCCAACTTCATAGCGCACCTGGCGATACTGACGATACAGTGCAATCTGGAACGTAATCCCTGAAATCGGGTCCGTAACATTCATTACATCATCAGCATTATCGCCACCTTCCGGCATTGCCGGAGTACGGGATGCCAGCAGAAACGCGTTGCGATCAAACGCCATATTTGCAGTAAAGGCCCCAACAACTGTGATGGCAGTATCATCGGCCAGATCCTGACGCAGTCCAGGCGCTGCAAGAGTAATCAGATTGCTGGTCGCTGCTGCCACAACATACTGATTCGGATCACCAGCGAACGTAACAATCTGACCTGCAGAAATACTCCCCGAACCAGTATCAATGGAAATAAGAACATCGCCTTCTTTTTTCTCGCCATTCACGAGATAACCAGTTGCAGCAACCTTTGGCGCTCGTTTCACACCTGCCGAACTGTGAATATTGAATCCCTCCAGACGCCCCAACACGCCCTCACGCAGTAGCTGTTCAGTGCCGGATTCATTCACTTTAAACAATACAGACTGTTTTCCGCGCAAATTAGCAATGGCAGTGGAGCCAAGCACCATCTGCAGATCGGTTGTCGGTGCGCCGTTATCCTCCAGAACCTGACGAGCCAGAGCAGCATCAGAAAGATCATCTTTAACACCAAACGGCGTTGTCCCTGCGGTTCCCACGGCGCGGGAAGCACCGAAATACAACGCACCAAGATCAGCCTCAACCTCGTTTGCAAGGGCGCGAAAAGCCTGCTTGAACTGATCAGCCAGAATGGTGTTGTAAGTCCCTGAAGGGCCAAGAGCCAGTTGTTCTTCACCATTCCATTTAACCGGTGCCATTTTGGATTTAGTAATTTTCACATCAACAGTGCCAATATTTTGATCACCGGTATTCGGAGCTGACGGCCCCGGTACGATATCTTCGGTTTTCGCCTCAGGCGCAACTGGCGCGGTTACCGTCTGATCTTTTGCTGCGGCGTCAGCTTTTGCGTTTTTTGCTACCGCAGGGATAAAACCTACCTGCTCACGGGATACAATATCCAGGGCGGTATAAATAGTCGGGATCAACCCGGTCAGGGTATTTCCAGCCATAATTAAATATTCCTTAAAAATTTGCGTAATTGTGAATAGATGGAGTAATGAGCTATCCAGCCCTGACACCAGCTCCCATCCGGAAGCTGACAAATGTGTTAATCAACAATTGTGATACCGTCTTTCAATGCGTTTTGCTTACCTGCAACATCCAGTGCATCAAAAGCAGAGCGTTTCATCGTTTTCTGACCAATATCATGCTGTGTCGGACGGGAGCCGCCGCCATTGTTGCCACTGGCTTTCAGGATGTAGTCTTTCTGAGGGTAATTTTCGACGAGGAACTCCAGCGCCTCATCAAACTGCGCCAGTTCGCCAGGCTTCGCGCGGGAATAAATTTTGTTGCCGGAAGCGTCATAAGCAACGATCTTCCCTTCTTCCACTTTGAATGCCTGCCCGAAGCGGGCTTGTAATAAATCTGCCGGGATCGCAATTTTATCGGCAATATATTTTGAACCCGCAAAACTACCGCCAATCATAGAATCGTAAAGCTGCGTCTCCAGCATCTGAGAGCGTTGCTTTTCTTCATCTAATTGCTGCTGAAAATTTTTCGTAATTTCTGCCTTAACCTGGTCAACCTGTCCCGCATCGATCAGCTTTTTCTGGTCGATTTTTGACAGCATTTCCAGTGCCTCGATCGCCTTCTTCGGGTCTTCGATAGCGGCAAACTTAGCCAGTTTTTCCTCTGCAGCTTCTTTAGCCAGGCGATGATTTTTTGCCTCGCCATTAAGCTCTGTAATTTTTTTTATCACCAGCGGTGCATCGAAGCCGATTTCTTTACCATCGTCGTGCACATAAACTGGCAGGCCAGCAGTATCAATTTCTGCGTATTGTTTTCCGTTAATCTCGACCGTTTTCAGTTTCATATTAGTACCTGGTTTAAGTCTTCCGACAGTTACGCTGCTCACCATCCGGATCGCAGCAATAAAAAAGGCCACCCGAAGGTAGCCTGTTGTAATAAATGATTTATTTAAATCCCTGCTTTTCTGAATACCTGTGCATCACGCTCACGGAGTTGCTTCAGCGTCAGCCATTCGCCTTTATCGGTGTAAAATTCATCTGGCGACATACCGCCATCCCGAATCAGCTTTGCCCGGGTTTCCCCCACAATCTGTTTTTGTCTGGTGTAAGGCTGACGCAAAAACCATTCCCTGTAGGTTGTATCTCCGGCCACCACGCCATCCATGCTGGCCCGCTCAGCCGGGGAAATATCACGAACATCAATACCCAGTTCCTTCGCTGATTTCAGAATGAACGTTTCCGTTGAGCGGCAGCAGAAATGAATTTTTCCCGGCCCATGCAAATAAGGCACACTGTGACCTACAGGTTTATTATCCAGCGTATATTTGAGGCGATCCCTGATTCGACATTGTGGCGTAGTACGATTATCAAGCGTTGATAACCATTGCTTACCCTTAATCAAATCATTATTCGCGCTGGCAAAACTCTCACGGGCAGTAGCAGCAAGATGTCCAACCGCTGTTTTTGCAATGCTGGCCGCATTAGCCCGGCTCATCTGCAATGCACCATCCTGAAATCCCTTGCTGACATGTCCCCGAATTTTTCTTGCGATCTGCTCATTGGTATCCCCCAGCAAAAAACCCTGACGCACCGTATTTGTTATGCGTCTGAGCCGATCCGCCTCAAGATCCAAGGCCCACTCACTGAGCAGTCGTCCCTGGAATGGTCGCGCCATTGCAGCGGCGTAAAGTGCATCAGAAGATATACCAACCAGAGGGTGAACATCAGCAACAAAATCAGGTAGCAGAGAATCAAACAGACTTAACTGATAACTAGCCTCATAAATTGCCAGCTCGTTCAGCTCTCCGGAGAGACTGGTAAACATGCTGTTAATAGCAGCGCGGTTAACCTCTCTGACACTCGCCAGAAGTGACTCCAGGCGCGTAACGGTAAAACTACCAGGATCGAGGCTGTCCAGTGCTACCAGCAGGCGAGCTGTAAGCTCCGCATCGCTGTCATTCAGTATTTTCACCATTCTGGCAGCCACACCAGTGCTATAGCGGGATATCCAGACTGCATGAGCAATTGATTCATCACGCAGCCGTTCATTCACGGTTTGCATCATTGATTTCCATCAGCATTACACTCTGATTTTTTAATTCATCGATCACTTCCTCTGGACGGGAATCCTGATCGATAAATTTCAACGCCTGCAACACCCGAACCGCATCAATCTGACGTATATCACCGCCCTGACGCAATGACTGAACAGCCAGCGCGGAGGATGAGTCAAACACCTGGGCAGATACATCCAGTTCAGTGCGCACATCCACATTGCCACCGCAACTCTCTCCGCTCCATTCCGCCATTATCTGGAGAATATTATCGAGGGCATCTTCGAGGGAGTTCGCCATTGTATAAAGCGGCGAGTGTTCCTGCATCCGCTCTTCATTAGTCTGATCAACAGATTTGGTGGATGTATTTTCAGCCCGCAGAAGTTTAGCGCCGGCATGACGCATCTGATTTTCCAGCTTCTCAAGTGATGTTTCGCCAGATTCTATCGCTGCGCCACTATGTTCAACATATTCGAGGCCATTTTTTGTTCTGTCCTCAAAAATCGTAGCGGTGGATGCACCAACCGTCAGTTCTTCATTCCTGTCCAGCCCGTAGGCCACCAGCAATGGAACGCGGGCAACATGAAGAATATTGTCCTGCTCGCTCTGGCTTTGCCAGTGCTTGATATTCAGCAAGCCAAGATTAAGCAATGGCGGTGTACCACGCATAAACCCTGTTTTCTTCGTATACAGTGTTACCAGAGGAATATCATCACGGCTGGTATTCCATGACTCATGAAGCATCCAGACAGATTCGCCATTAGTACCTTCGCTGCGTCGATAAATTTCTACTCGACGGGGCATAATATGGCGGATCTGCTCCACCTTCTTCTGCCCGAAATCATCACCATCAATAATGATGACCTCTTTTATACGCAAATCAGTGAGAACAACTTTCCCTTTTTCAACTTTCGATTTCCATCCAATAACCTGGCGTGGATTCAGCATCGTAACGTACGGGCGACCACCGGCCGCGTTTTCATCGGCTTTTGTCCGAATCTCGTTCATATCCGTTCGTGGATAGTCCACCAGCGCATGTGCCACACCATACTGAAATGCGAGACTGAAAAATTGCTGCGCCCACACATCCAGTCGGCTCCCCTCCATGTCGATATTTTCTGCATATTCCCTGATTTTTTCCGGCGTTTCCTCACTCAATACTGTCGGCTCTGCAAATATTCGCCCAATATTTTGTTTGATGCTTTCTTCATACACAGGAAGTAGCGTAGCCACAGACAGGCGTTTTTTATAAGCGTCTTCATCTTCATTAGGCCATTTGGGGAGATAATTTTCCCCCTGCCTGCGCATTTCAAGCGTACCGCCCATCAATGCGTCGTTAATATCCCACGCCTCCAGCATATCGTTATAGTCGAGGTTGGGTGTTGATATATCAGCCATAATTAAATCCGAAGTGATGTGACTCTTCCGGTCGGTTTGACAATAGGGAATTGCTTAACGATGAAATAACCTCCGGCATCATTCGGGTGATCATTGCCAGATTTTTTATCAGGCTCCCCCTTATCATCCCAGACCTGTTGCTCCAGAGATTCGGCATATACCGGACAACGCTTCACATTAACTTTATAGCGACGCTCACCATTGGCATTGCAGAACATTGCATTCATTGAGTTAACGCGATCTTTTACTGGCGGGTTCGAGCTGTTCACCACAACGTTAAAACCTGCCTGCTTAAGCTGGGCTATATCCGTCGTACTTGCGTTACTTGATTTTCTGGAATCTCCGGAAGCATCTGGATAAATATAAATCTCCCTCACTTTCCGGTAATCATGCCCGTCATACGGCCAGAAGCGTTCTTTAATGATGCGGATCATATCCGGCGTATCGTAGGCATTGATGATTTCAGTTACCGCACATGGAAGCCCCAAACGCAGCACATGGACGATTCCCGCCATCTTTCCAACGTTAAAATCCATCCCAATATAAATCGGCTCCCCTGGCTGCTCCACTTCTTCGCAATTATTCAGTTTCCGGTCAAACTGATGGTAAACAGTACCACTTGTCAGGTTAGTAAACTGTCCTCGCAGATAGGCTTTAATCAGCTCTGGAGGGTATGATTCAAGAAGCGAAGGAATGTAATCTGCTGGCAGGTTCTTTTCATTATCGAAAGTAGATGCCTGCACCAGACCATACAGTGAGGCCAGCTCTGTTTTTTCACGCACGGCTTTAACAAACTGCTCGTAGACAAATTTGAATCCTTCCGGCGTGGTTGTAACGTCAATACCGTTGCGAAGTCCATCAATCTTATAACGCATACGCGCAATTATCTTGCGCCACGCCGTTCTGGCTTTTTCCTTCGGCAAAATGTCCAGTTCATCCACCAACGCATTACCAATTTTGAAACCGACGATCGTTTGTGGCTTCTCCATCGATCTGCAGATAGTGGTTCCCCGATACTGGCGTCCGTAATAAAAGTGAACCTCTTTATTTCCCTCATTAATTTTTACGTTCAATCCCCAGTCAGCAGCAACTTCTTCCACTGTAGGGTAAAAAATATCGCGAATTTGGGGATACGTTGGCGCAAAATATCCCTGATTTATACCTGGATGCTCCCAAATCCCCTTGCATATGCCGCCACACCCAACCCATGTTTTGCCCGAGCCAAAACCAGCAATATAGGCTTTAAATTTATGGGGCATTGAAAGAAATCGCGCCTGAGGCACATTAAGCGTCGGAGAGATCATCTTCATCACTCCTTACTCTGGCATCAACCACATTAATATTGATCGCCACAGGTTGGGGATGTTCATTATCTTCCACCGTTTCGATCTCTTTGCGCAGCTTCTGGTTTTCCATTCTGCGCCGTTCAATTTCCAGTTCCTGTAGCCGCTTATCTGCACATAAAGCCCCACCAGCAGCAAGCAAACGCAACAATTCACGCCGGGCGGCAGCCTTATCCTCCAGCAGGATCTCAACACCAAATTTTCCGAGCTTTGCCCCTGCATATAATTGCCGCGCTTCCCCATCAAGCAGAGTGGTATCAGCCATATAAAGCTGCCCCGTTCCCTCACCGCAGCACTTCGGGCAGTCCGGATTGGGTATGGCGTTATCAACAAAGCCAAGGCCACCATATTCCGGCTCGGGTTTGCCATCTCTGGAGGCCTGCGCCGCTGCCTTATCGAATTCTGCTATATCGCGCCACTGGTAGTGATGATTCTCGCCCCAGCAATAACGGCAGTTAACACGGCGAAATTGTGCCAACTGATTGGGGTCGGCCTGGACAATGGCCATCAACTGACTCACCAGTAAATCCAGGTCTGCGGTATAGCGTTTCTGGTACTGATTGCGGAAGTAGCTGATAGCACGAAAAACCTTAGGATTTCTTAGGAGCTGGCTGGCGGTTACGTAGGCCGCATTCCCCTCTGACTCGTATCCTGCCAGGCGATATGCCTCAACGAGTTTTTTCCCCTGGGCAACCAGCATTGCGAATTTCGCCTGCTGGTCAGAAACGCCGAATTCATCGGGACAGAACGAAATTTCTTCCGCATCGCCCTCATTCAGGTACGCATCGGATACTGGCTTTTTTTCCTGAGATTTTCCGTTCCGCTTTTGTGCAGTCTGCGCAGATTTTTTCTGCGCACTTTTTTGCGCAGTTTTGCGCATTTCTGTCTGCGCATTTTTCGGAGGTTTTTTGATGTAACGACGGGCTGTTGCGTAATTCAGTCCCCTTGCTTCACACCATGCCACCGGAGATATACCGGAGCGGGTGTATTCAGCAATATACTCCTGCTGCAACGCCCCCCAGTCCGGTCTGCTCATCAGTTAGTCCTGATTTTTATCCACCCTGAGTAGTTCGCGCAGGGCAAAGGCATCCCCTTTTCTGGCAAGCTTAAACAATGCCGCCCGTAGCTCGGCTTCACCTTTCGCTCTGCCCTTACGGATGGACGCGTAAAAATTTGTCATTGCTTCCCGATTTTCTTTCAGTCGGTTCAGATCAACATCCAGAACGTCAGCGATTTGTTGTGCAGTCATCCGGCACGCTGCCAGAGACTCGACTTTCGAATACGGAATCATTTGTCACCCCCATTAATATGCAGGGTGTCTTCTTCCTGTATTTTTCGTGAAGGATTTTTACTGCAGCGTTGTTCCAGGTGACCTGATGGTGAATGCGTTTATGGCTGGCGCCCATCAGTGAGATTTTTACGCACGACGGCGCATACATGACGGAATAAAAACTTTTAACGTAGGTCCCGGAATCCAGATACAGCTCGGTCATTCCGCCGCTGTTTTTCTGCGTCTGTTTCTGCCCTAACTGGACAGCACCGATCGTCATAAACAATTCACCACGGCGACCGAGATTCGTGTACGTATTCACATCCTCGTTAATGCGCCCCATGAATGAGAACGGTCGATCAACCGAACAGATAAAGCTGTTCATTGCCTTGCGTTTCACCCACGAAGCATGGCCGCCATTGTCACCAAGAAAATCCCCGCCCTGCGACATAGCGATGGAAAGCGCGGGTATTGATTCGTAATACGCCAGCATTTCAGAAAGGATCGCATCCAGTTTCCTTATCGGGAAATAGGCCTGGTCATAGTTGCGATCCACCCGAAACTGGAACTCGTGATAATCATCATCGAGCTGAATGAAGTATTTACACCCGACCAGTTTTGCCAGGTCGAAACAGGCATTACGGGCGTAAAAAATTGAGCGGCGGTCACCAAAATTATCGGCTTCGTCAAAACGACTGGCAATATCGGCTTTGGAAAATACCAGCACCTGTTCACCAAATTCAGCCATGTACTGATGCCGTGTCTTATCTTCATCATCAACAACGATAAAAATTTTCCCGGTATAGCCAGCACGACGCAACGTCCGGTAAGTCAGAACTTTGTCCGGTCGCCCGTGAGTCAGAATAAAGGCGCAAAAATCATCACGCATATTCCTCCTCCCCGCTATGCATGATCGCCACCATGCGCTGCGTCATTCGGACAAATCCATTTTCAATAGCCTGCTGATAATCAATGATCACCAGCGCCGACTCCTCGAAAAGGCACTGAATTTCAGCGGGGGCATGAGCGTAATAGTCCGCAATTCTGCTGAAATTAAACACCGTGTGACGTTCTGCCGCACACAGGAGGAATTTCTCAATATCAGGATCAAGGGACGCCGAACGTATCCGGCTGATCAGCTCCTGAGTTTTCGTATCGTCGTACAGTTCACTGATATCCGGTTTACCGCCCGACGGCTCATAAACAGGCGTATCAATTTTCGTCGTATACGGCTCCTCCTTATTTCCTGTACCGGGCAAAACATCCGTCAACAGTTCATCAATTTCTGTCGGGCCGAAGCCTGTCAGGGAGACATCAAAATCAGCATTGATTAGGTCCGACAGCTCCATCCGCAACAGATCTTCATCCCAGCCAGCATTCATTGGTAGGCGATTATCTGCCAGGCGGTACGCCTTTTTCTGCTCATCCGTCAGGCCAGACAGAACAATGACCGGAACAGAATCCATTTTGAGCATTTCAGCCGCCATAACACGACCGTGACCCGCAATAATTTCGCCCTTTTCGTCAATCAGCACCGGATTAGTCCAGCCGAATTGCTTAATACTTTCTACCAGTTGTGCCACCTGCTCAGTACTGTGCGTCCTGGCGTTGTGCGCATACGGTGACAATTCTTGTAATGGGCGATAGACTATCTTTAATTTCTCGCTCATACAGCCTTGCTTTATGAATAAAACGCACCCCAGCAGCCAGTGCTACTGGGGGCGGAGGTGTTGCTGGTAAAGTTAGGTATTGGATCAATGAGTGAGTCAATATAATATTAAACTCACAATTATAAATCAGCCATATATTAGGAGCGCCAAAAAAAACCTGAAAACAATATAATAACAGGATAAATTTCAAGGCGACCAAGAATCATAGCTATGCACATTAAATATTTTGCAATGTCATTAAGCACTCCGAATGACGATGCAGTAGCCCCAAAACCTAATCCCATATTATTAATACATGCAGCCACTGTTGCAAATGATGTAAGAAAATCATATCCCATACCATTTAACACCAGTATAAAAAACACCGTGAAGAGAGTATAAAGAAAAAAGAAACTCCATACAGACCTCATTACACGATCTGTAACTATCTTCCCTCCTACATTTACACTCAACAACGCTCTGGGATGAGAAAGCTGATTTATCTCGTGTTTGCTTTGTTTGAAAAGTATAAGAAATCGAAGTGACTTAATTCCACCACAAGTTGAACCTATACATCCCCCAAAGAAACTTGACGACAGCAAAAACACTATCGTGTGCGTGGGCCAGCTTGCATAATCCTGCGTAGCTAAACCATTATCAGTGAGCATGGAGCTGGCAAGAAAAAACGAATGAATAAAACTTCCATGCAAGTCATACATACCTATATGCCAGACCTGGAAAGAGGTAACAATGATCACCCCTAAGGCTATTAACAGAAAGAAACGAAGTTCAATATCTCTGATTAAAGGTTTTATCGTTTTCCTGCTAATAACAATATACCAAAGAGTGAAGTTGAAAGCCGATAGCAGGGAAAAAGAACCAGCCACCAGCTCAACCAAATAGTTATTAAAATATCCGATACTCTCGCTATGAGTTGAGAAACCACCAAGCGAAACTGTGGAAATCCCGTGACAAATAGCATCAAACAAAGGCATTCCTGCAAGTCTATAACAGACAATACAAGCAATACCTAATAAAGAATAAGTTATCCACAGTGTCCGTGACGTATCGGCCAGGCGGGGAGTGAGTTTGTCATCCTTAAATGGCCCCGGCATTTCTGACTGATAAAGCTTTGCACCACCAATACCCAATAATGGCAATACAGCAACCGCCAGAACAATAACTCCTAAACCACCTATAAAATTTAACTGTGACCGATAGTACAAATATGCCCGAGGTAATGAACTAACATCATCAATTACAGTTGCTCCTGTTGTTGTTATTCCAGAAACCCCTTCAAACAGAGCATCAATGAACGTTAAATTAAGTTCTGAGTCAATCCATAAAGGGAATGCACTAATAACAGAAAACAAAATCCAAAACATTACAATTATAATAAACCCATCACGGGTACGTAATTGAATGCCAGATTTCTTAGTTGTATACCACGCTCCGCCACCAATGCAAAAAAATATAACGAAAGTTATAAAGAAAACGAATAGGCTTTTTTCTTTATAAAACAATGCTACAACCATTGGTGGCAACATTGAAAGACTATAGAGCCAAACCAGGAACCCACACATATGAGTAACAACTCTTACATGAGATGTATTCATATCTAAATATTCTTTCAATTATAACCACCTTGCTGCAATATTATGATTATACTGTATAAAATTTAACTCCTCTTAGATCTTACTTCACTGTTCCTTATGAAACAATCATCAAAATGAATCATATTGTAGTTAAGATTTTACTTTAAACACTGTTCGGTTATGTATTGCTGAGCACCTTCAAGTTGGGCCTGCATCATTACCAGTCGTTCCCGGAGGGTGAAATAATCCCGTTCAGCGGTGTCTGCCAGTCGGGGGGAGGCTGCATTATCCACGCCGGAGGCGGCGGTGGCTTCACGCACTGACTGACAGACTGCTTTGATGTGCAACCGACGACGACCAGCGGCAACATCATCACGCAGAGCATCATTTTCAGCTTTCGCATCAGCTAACTCCTTCGTGTATTTTGCATCGAGCGCAGCAACATCACGCTGACGCATCTGCATGTCAGTAATTGCCGCGTTCGCCAGCTTCAGTTCTCTGGCATTTTTGTCGCGCTGCTCTTTGTAGGCGGTGGCGTTATCACGGTAATGATTAACAGCCCATGACAGGCAGACGATGATGCAGATAACCAGAGCATAAATAATCGCGGCGACTCTGCTCACTGATCTATCCCCCAACAGGCTAATGCGCTTTCCTGGTCACGACGAATAACCTGTCCATAGCAGTTATTTGAACGTATGCGGCAATCGCGCCCACCATCTTTTATCCACCAGCGAATCGCCTCGCATGCACCCTTACGATCACCGGCATTCAGCCGCTTATAAAACGTCGACGGGAAACACTTACCGGGGCCAATGTTATAGGGACAAAATGACGCTATACCCGCTTTCTGTGGTTCGGTCAGTGGTACTTTAATATTGCGCTCCACCCATGCCAGCGCCTTATCACGTTCAATAGCGTTAACCTGGTCGCATTTTTCCTTCGACAGCCTCATTCCCGGTATGACGGGCTTACCATCCACCATTGTGGCACCACGACAGATGGTCCATATACCGGAACCATCGCGGTATGCCGTTGTGTGGTTACCTTCTTTTTCATCCAGAAACTGGTCGAGAATATCAGGCGCAGGCGCACCGACGGCAATCAGTGCCAGAACGGCAGCCGACAGGCCGTATCTGATTTTTGCGTTCATGGATATTTATCAGGATTTATCGGTTTCTGAACCCTGGATATGTTTATCTGTCCCGGCCTGTTGAATCAGGCAAGGAATAGTTAAATACAATAGAGAGGATTGTTTATGGACAATAGCACCATTTCTCTACAGGAGTTGCTCGACTGCATTTCCAAGCTTCGGGATGATGTAAATGCCCTTACTGTCGCATTTTCATATCTGGCATTCTCAATTCCCAAGGAACAAATGCAACCAACACTGGCATCGCTCCAGCTTGAATCACTCAACCCCAAATGGTCCCAGCAACAACAAAATTCTTTCAAGTGGCTGGCGGTATTACTGGAAGAAAAATATGCTGGTGAAATTACCATTTCGGCGGAGTCTTCAGTGAACCAGTAATTCTTCCCGGCAGTTTTCCTTTGTAGGTTATCCACACACCCTGCGCCTCTAAAATTATGGGGCGCTTTTCCGGTGACTGCTCATCCCCTTCACATAACCCTGCAGCAACATCTAGGAAGACCTGTCTGATGCTCCTTCTGGCTGCTGCCTCATAAAACTCCAGCGCGGCACCTTCAACACGGTCCAGCGAGATGTCCAGGTCTAAAATTTCACCGTCAAAGCGTTTTTTGTCCCGTAACGCTAAAGTTACCGTAACTTTATTCTCAAAATTGCGGATCCCTTTCACAATCAGTTCATAGTTTTGAGTCATTGAATTACTCTCCCCGTGCAGCCTTACGCTTATCTTCTTTAATCTTGAAATAAAGATTTGTCAGATACGTCAACAGGCCAAACACCAGACTACCCAGCACACCTATTGCTGCCCACTGTGAGGGCGTGACTCTATCGAGCAACTGTAAAAACCAGTAGCCAGCACTGCCTGCGGAGGTGCCGTAGGCAATGCCTGTTGAAATTTTGTCCATGGATTTCATAGCCTCACCTCCGCACGGAACGGATGGCATAGTTATTATGTGTAGGCTTTCAGACACATCAATCAGAGCCTTAATTGATATATATGCTGGAGACGATGCAATATAAAAAGCTCGCCGTAGCGAGCTAATAAAATGTATTTCTCTGATATTATGTTTATTTGTATTAGCTCAGACTTGACATCACAGGTTTCGTATATAGAACATCATCAAATCTGTCAGTTTGCTATGAATGAGATATAGTAATTGAAGAGCTAACCTCGCATGTCAAAGCCAGATTTCTGAAAATCTCTGTAGACTTCCGGATTGTTGAAGGCCGGAAATTTGGCTTTATGAGCTGCGGACTTTATCGCTTCGCAATAGGCTTTATCACCGTTACTGGTAGATATTTTTAACGCCGTGCCATCCTGAGAGAATTCCATATGCAACCTGCATTTTTTCCCTTTCCAGTTATGCGGCTCATCAAGTTTGGCATTAATTGCAGCTCTGATTCCCCGCGCTTGCGCCCCCCATTCATCCTGATCATCCCAGCGTCCTGAACTGCAACTACCTGTAGCAGTAGTTTTGTGGCAATCTGAAGGGTGTAAAGGTGTGCATCCCGCAACAAAACCGACCCAAAAAGTCAACATAACGATTTTCTTTAATCCCACTTCTTGCTCCTCAATCCATTAAAATCTCAGCAATAGTAGTTGTTACGTCCGCCACTGGCTCAGAGCTGACTATCCGCTAAATTTAGCTCAGTGCCGTAGCTGTGTCAGAACAAACCTAAGCCGAAACCGTTTATTACAAAACAATAAATATCAGGGTTTAAAATCCAGCACCCCATTTTGAAATACTTTATATACTTCCGGCGAAGGGGGGGCAGGTATATCAGCATTCTTTATCGCATTCATCGCTTCACGACATAAATCGAGGTCTCCACTTTCTCTTTTAACCTCCAGTAGAAGGCCATTCGGGGCCATATGCATTCTCAGTGTACACTCTTTTCCTGAATACTTACTCGCATCCCCGAACTGTTTTTCGATGGCGCTCTTGATTTGATGGGCATACAGACGGATATCCTCACTAACATCAGAAGTACGTTCAGATGAACTCACATACTGTGTCTCTATTGCTTTATCGGAGTAATATGATGTACGGTCATGATAATTTGTCGATACAGCATCAGTGCACCCGATAATAATCCCACTAATAATCAACGTAAGAATTGATGCGCTACGAAAACCCATTTTTCCTCACATATGTCATATAGTAAAGGATTATATATACCGTTGTTTTGGACGCTCAAACAGCGAATCAGATCAAATAAAACGCACATTTGTTAACATTTACACAAAGTCTGCGTGGGATATTCTGAAAGAATATCCATAATGTGGAGAGAATCTATTGAAGTGCATGGTGCCGGGTGCCTCCCGGTGAACAAAATGTTCGTGATACCTGTCGGCGACAGAAAAGGTTAATGGTATCACCCCACCGCACAGGGGGATTCACCATGCAGGAGTTTTCTTAGCAAACTCACTGCGCGCCCGGCAACTCCCAACCACATAAAATGCGGAGTTTGTGGTATTTATGCATATAACTCGCAGGAATTATCTTAAAAAACTGATGTCGATCCGGATTAAAAAGAAGCAGGTCATCATCAGATGACTGGAAAAAAGGAAAACAAAAAATACTCATCATACAGTTTTGATTGCAGGGATGAGCCTGCTATGCACAATATGCAGAATATAAGCAAGATAAAAATATGCAGGCATATTATTTCGGGTTTTGTTATTAACACAACCTTTTTAATAATCATTTGGCATACAATAAACCAGCCCAAAAAGAACCGCCTAAACAGGCGGTTGGTCAATACAAAGGATGCTTCGTCTTTATTATAGTAATCTGAGGCGTCGGGTGTCTTGTATCAGACAACATATTGTCCCGCTAAACAGCGAATTACAAACCACCCTGCAATGATCTCTCATCTCATTTTATATGAGTTGACGACATCAGGATAACGCATCATCAGCCCCTGCCAAGAAATATCAAAACTCCCGCCAGCAATGTGTTATCACAATATTGTAAAAAAAACACAGCACCGAAACTATAACTGGTCTCTGTTATAATTTGGAGCAGAAAGACCAGTTGCCCAACTAGCAGCATTCTCCCCTGCTTTCCTGACGTAAAAAAACCGCATTAAGCGGTTTTTTTACGATGTCCATGTCTGCAATCCGCCTCGCGATACAGCTTTGCGAAGCATAGCAAAATTGAAGCAGTTTATACGTAAGAAATCAAGCCATTTTCTCAGCAAATGATTCACGCATGGGAATATATAGGGCATACTCAGCAACAGCTAACCAATTAGCAATCCGTTTTTCGCATGTGCTAAAACACCACTCTGGGTGTGCATCATTTAGCAATTCAGCCATTTTGCGCTTAGTCATCCCCCGCCCTTCATAGCGTTGCCGGAGAATGCAAATCAATCCTGGATGCTCTGCCAGCACCTCACTTATGACTCGATCAATACATAACGCCTCTGCATCAGTACAATGCGCCAGCCAGCTCTTTTGCTTGCCGTTGATCATCTCTCGCAAAAACGCTTCCAGCTCAGCTTTCTCTATTCCCGCTTTTTTCATTCTGCGCAGGGCTTCATTAATGGCTGTTTTCGTCAGTTTTTTGGATGCCAACAACTGATTGAACATATTCCCTGACCTGCCACCGCCAATATACGACCAGCGCCCCCACATACGTAGTTTTCCCTGAATCCAGACACTTTCCAGCGTGGTGAGGCGAAGGTGTTCTCCGCTTTTTCCTGTATTCGTTGGGTAAATCATAAATGACCTTTCTTTCTCCAGATTTCTTGTGTGCGAAAAACCCCTTCAGCATGCATCAGGCGCAATTCTTCTTTGGTGTAATCGCTGGTTTTTACCCGCCCGTCGATTAGATCGTGGCATGAGCTACAGGCTATCGCCGCCTGCATATCGTGTGGTTTTGTCGCTGTTCCGCACGTCCCCGCCAGCCTGTAATGCGCCAGCACAGAGGTTTCGGGATTGTGATTGCAGTAGCCAGGGATTCTGATCTGGCACATCTGGCCTTTAGCCGCTTTACGTAAATTCACCATTACGCAAACTCCAGTAGTTGTGCGGCCACATTTTCAACTTCCTCCTGAGAGGAGAATTTACGGAACAGAATCCAGTTCCACAGCACATTCAGTACAGATTTATAAACCTGCTGAAACTCGGTTTCGTCCATATTCGCAAAAGCGATGGATTTTGCCCGACGCCCACGGCTACCGTCCGGATAAATATGCTCGGTGTAAAATCCGGCCTGAATGGTTACCCACTCGCGGAAAGCCTCAAACGACTTTAGCAACGCCGTATCCCGGGTTCTACGAGTCGCAACGGTGTTAAGGTATTGCTCTGCGGCATCACTCAGGGCTGGCGTGTGTTCCCGACCAACTGATTCGCACAGGTAATCAACGAAACCAGACAGCAGTTCTCGTTCGCGAGGCGTGATCGCCCCACCGACCGGAGTCCAGTAATCGAATCCCAGTTGCAGGAGTTTGAAAAAACGCTTGTGGAATGCGTAGTTACGCACACGCTTAAAGTCTGCGTGTATCCACTCACCTATTTTGATTTGATGCAGAAAATCGCAACTCTCCGGCGTCGCCGGGAGAAGTAATCCGGAAGAGGTTTGTTTGACTAGTTGTATATGCGCCATTTCTCAATCTCTCTATGGCGCAGTGCAGCAGATGCCAGTTGTTCAGGCTGACGAATAAAGTATAAATAAACTGGCTATGGTGTAAAGCTCCACATAGCATGAACAAACACTACATATCAAATAGCTGGTACAAGGATAGAAATACCACACTTATTATTAAAAACGATTAGATAAATTGCATTTTAATGTTATGAAAAAGTTCTTTTTTATCATAACATTTCAATAAAAGCATTGCAGATGCAATCATCCCGTCATCATCAATTGTTTAAGGTGGTTAAACATGGAAAATAACAACTTTGCACATCTCGCTCCTTTTTTATCCGTAATCCTTTTCACTTGTTGTTTTATATGGGCATTATTTTTATAAAGTAGCCATATGATAATTGCTGGAATCATGTTTTCCACTCAAAGCATTAACATTTAATAAGATATAACTAAAAGGATGCCTTTACATTACTTGATGCGCATGTGATTTATTTATATGAACAGTAAAGGCATCCTGGAGATAATCAAGATTAATGATATATTGCCTATCTCATCCCCCACTGTCTTTTACCCAGAAAACATTTATCGTTAAAAATACACATCATAAATAATTAAATTGAAATTTCAAAACACAACTAATGCACACAATAAGGTTCAGTAACAGTAATCTATGTGGACGACATCAAGATTTTTTGGTTAAACTTTAATAACTTACTCCTAACACACAGAATGCATAAACTAAAAGTAAAACAAATAGTTATACGAAAAACAACCATGTTGATTCTATCTTCTCCTCTAATCAACATATCAATTATCTGATTCATAACAGCCAAACATAACCAACACTTCTTCAGATGTATTAAGTCAGGCCCCAACCAGCATTTTGCGGAGGCAGTTCACTCAAATCTGACTATCTGTAGAAACGTGCGGACATTTACGATAGCTTCACTATGATTGATACATTCTGCAATCTCTGTGCCTCAGAAAATCGAAAGTAGCCTAGGCTATATTATTAAGAGGATAATAATCACATTGAAGGTCGATACGTTACCTTCAATGTGACAATCTATTTATTATTGAATTTGTAGGTTTGTACGTAAGGAACCAGTAGATTCCTCATATAACTTAGATATATAATTAGACATATCATGGTTACTTCGTACTTTTTTATTGAATTTTTTCAGGTACTTATCAACCGTAGTACTTAGTAGCCCTGAGTCGTCTGTAACGTGAGTTATCCCTAAATTAATCAAAACACCTAATTTATTTTTTTCCACTAAGCTATCAAATGCGGATTTATCCCCGAGCTCATTCAGTGTTGATGCTATGAAGAAACGTGCATAATCAATATGTTCCCCAATTTCCTCATATTGTTCAATTTGAACTGACAAGTCTTCCAAGGCAGATTTGAAAAAATCATATGCGTAATTGTTACTTAAACACTTTGTAAAAATACAAAGAAGAGCTACTGGTGAAAACTCCTTCAGCGGGATGTCGGTATTTCCATGGAGAATATCAACATATAATTTACCTGCATCTATATATGATAAAAGGACTCCCCTTGCTATTTTTTTATACGGAGTTAGATATGAAGCCAAATAAAAAGAACCGTTATAAAATAACCTTAAAAATCTTGTTTTATCGTTACTAGGTTTAAGTTCATTAATTTTATCAATAAGATATTCATTGTCTCTTAATAAACCAAAATAGAAGAAATAACTATTTGCCCAATAAATATCATAAATATTATCATTTATGTCTATTAAGCCACGCTTCCTAAGTCCTTCAGCGTAAAAATACTCCATGAATGATCTGTGTAGAAATGAGAACGTATTAGTTCTAACATTAACTGTTGTTACTTCACTGCGATAAATTAGTCTTTTGAAAAGTTTGTCCTCATCAACATTCAAGTTTCTTTTGGCCAAATAATTTAAAAACATGTCCTGCACTTCAGAAATTGATATGCAGTTTAGAGAGTTATCCATCATAAACATCGCAATTTCTACTAATATATTACTTATTACATCATATTCTGTTTGCGATAATAATCCCTTAGATGTATCCCATCGTCCCAATACTATCTCACTGTATTTTGAGTATAGTTCTGTCATTGTAGATGGTAATTCTTTAATCTCATCAGAGAGTATTCTTGCTAGAAGAATAGCACTCACTGGAGTCCTGGGAATGAATTTAAATAGTGGTGTTTTTTCTATACCATTCTTAAGCTTGTTTGTTATTTTAATGTCATTGCAGATTTTATCTACAAAGTCGATTATTTGACCTGTGCTAAGTGGTATTATCGAGTATCTTGCAAACATCTGATCGATAACTTCATAGTCCTGAAGAGAGTCCATAATTCTTGAAGCAACTAGTAATCGAACTTTATCACTCCTGGATACTTTCTCTACAATGTCCCTGAAGTTGTTTTGCCTTTCCTCAAGTGATTCCTTTACTTCATCCACCGAATCAACAATTAATAAAATATTCCCATCATGTTGTATTTTGTACTTACTTAATACACTTTGTATTATATTTTCAATATTGAGTTTTTTTTCTAGAACATCCTTGTATTGGCAAAATACTGGAAGGATGTAGTCTTTTTCGTAAGAATATTCTTCTTTTATTTTTTTAATTAGCTGTTTCAGCAAAGTACTTTTCCCGGAGCCAACAGTTCCCTCTAAAAAAATAAATCTCTCGGCTCTCACAACACTATACAGTTTTAACGGCCTGTGCCTGCGTTTTTTATGATCTTCCTTGCTTACATATCTATCAATAAGGTTATTTATGCCAACACTACCAAAAAAAGAACTTTCAGGAGTATCACTTATGGTTTGCAATGTATCTGTTAAGTATTGCTCATAATTAATGGATTCGAAATCCCAAAACTCTGGGTAATATTTACTGATTAAAGAACATATTTTCTCACCTTCTATAAACTTTATATTTGTAGATTTGAATTTTAAGTAGATTTTTTCTTGAGCATTATTTGAGATTGATGAATTAGTAACAACCCAAATTTCATTCAAATGTATGTTCTTAGAGCCAGAAGAAATAAAGCGTGGGTATAATTGACACTCTTCTATTTGTCGTTCGACCTCACTATTTGACTGAATTATCTTTCCAACCTTACAAATAACCCCAATATATATTTCCTCATCTAATGCCTCATCTCGTTTAATTATGACAAAATCAGCACCTTTTTCTGATGGTCCTTGCTTATATTCAACATGTGTAACAGTCGGCAAACGTGGTAGAAGCGCTCTTAGCACTGGATGGAAATCATCAACTTCACGTTGCAATGATTCTATTTTCCTTAAGTATTCTGGTTTCATTTGTTTACCTTAAACAGTCTCCAAAAAAATCATTTTATATAACAATCATATTTCATACAATGTCAACTATTAGACTCTTTTTCAACATTATAAACATAGTATCAAAGACTAAGGCGACGGATTTCTCCATCAGGTAATGACCAGATTAGGTTTGGATCTACCACAACCGGTTTCTTCATCTTTGCCCTTGATAGTTTTTTGCGGGCGTTTTGCCAGTCTTTACGCGCCTGCTCAAACGGGAATAATCCGTAGCCAGAATTGTAAACATCACCACTGGCGACCAGTTCTCTGGCAAGAGTGCTTATGTAATACCTTGATGCACCGGTTTTAGCCTCCAGAGCCCGTAACGTCTCGCGACCGCTCAGACGTACAAGTTCAACAACCTGCCCTTTAATTTTTTCCCGCTCTTCTGGTGTAAATACTTTTGCCATAGGTGCCTCCGGCAATCACTTTTCCGATGCAACATGGCGGGAAGAATCAGTAATCTGTCGTACAATATCCCTGTGCTTGTTCAACTCACGCAGCGCGGCGCAGACTCGCTCCCACTTCTGGACATGACTTTTCGCCCGGCGCAGTTCGCGGTTTGCCATATGCAGCGATGGTAACATCAGGTCATTGGCTCGCGTTTCAGTGAACGATGGTAGTGACTGCACAATGTCCCCCATAGTATCTGTTTTAATTTCTTCCTGTGTTGCCGCTTCCTGTGCTGGTAACGCAACACCGGCTGGCTGAGGAAAGGCTTTACCATCAGTTTCCGCTACCGATGCAGCTTTCGGCTCTGCTGGTAAATTATCGCCCGGCATGCAGTAACGAAATTTACCGTTCTGATTAACGCGAATCAGACGACCTTTACTGATTGCCATTGCCAGCGTTGAGGCCACTTTGCGTGATGTGATGCCGAAAAACGTAGCCAGTTCATCCGCCGTTTGTGGGCCACGTTGTTCAATCGTCGCAGTTAAATCGCACTCCGAAATTTTTGCGACTGTTGCCGTGGTGGTTTCTTCCGGCAGTTCTGCCTGCTCTGGCTGTTCCTGCTGAACGTTGTTATCAGCCACACGCCAGATGTATACGCTTTTATCAACGAAACCAGCCTTTTTCAGTTCCCACAGCTCGTTCAGTACCTCTTCACGACTGATATCAAGTCGCGCAGCCAGTTCTACCGACGTGGCTTTTCCCATTGCTTTCAGTGCGTCAAAAACAGTCTCCATTAAAATTTCCTCCCGGTAAAAATCACTTCGCAATTCCTGGCAGGACGACATTCGGACGCCAGCTCTCCCAGTTAAAATTCACCCAGCGTCCGCCGTTCATGGTCATGCGATCCATAATCCGCTCGCCGAGCAATGTTTTCATCGCCTCATAGTTCAGGTTTGTCAGCATCCCCACGCTGCGCATCGACGCTGTCCGGCGATCAACAATCTGGTGCAGCACCACCTGCTCGTTTTTTGTCTCGCGCTGAATGCCAATTTCATCAAGAACCAGCAGATCCACTTGGCACAGTTCCCGCAAAAATTTTTCGCCTGATTGCCCGTCGTCATAGCTGGCGTGTAGAGCACTCATGACATCAGCCACGGTAACCACAATCACTGTCTGGCCATCTTTCAGCAGGCGATTCCCGATAGCCGCCGCCAGATGGTTTTTTCCGGTACCAGGTTTTCCGCTGAACGCAAAATTTGTACACCCGGTCATCAGTTCATCAGCGATAGATTTCGCCTGGTTCAACGCGTATCGCTGACCGTCGTTCTGCACCTGGTAATTCGCAAACGAGCATTTGCGGTGCAATGGCTGGATGCCAGAGCGATTCAGAATTTTTTCCACCCGCAACTGACGATTCTGACGGTTGATCTCCTCACAACGTTTCTGGCCTTCGGAAAGTTGCCACTCGCGCCACTCCGCTACCGTTTTGAATGGGGCGGTTACATGTGGCGGGGCCAGTCTGCGGATACGTTCAAGAATGCCGCCTGCCGCAATATTTTTCATGGTCAGTTACCCCCTGAAGCCTGGCGGGATCGCACTATCCGGTAACGAGACGGTGTTAACCTGTCGGAGTAACGTCTCAGGTCGAACACCTTTTGGCGCGAACAAGCCCTGGTATTCATTGGCGATGCTGTGTCGAATCACCTGCTCAGGTGAAAAACCCTGCTGGCGGAATTTTTCCAGCTCCCGTATCGCCCCGTTAGCGCCCTGCTCCGTTCGAATCGGTTTTCGCAATGCCTGCCTGAACTGAACCCACTCATGCCAGAGTGTTTCCGGCAACCAGTCAGGCAGCTCGATAGCCTCCGGTTCGAATTTTTTAGACGCTCGTTTTTGGCGAGGGGGATTTAGGGGGAGATAAGTATTTATATCTTCCTCTTTCTCTTCCTCTGGTAACGCTTTTTGATCCGTTTTTGTAACGCTGGCAGCGTTACCTTTTCGTTTCAGTTCTCGTATTTTTGTTACTCTCTCGTTTGTAACCGCCCGTTTTTTAGAGCTTTTCCCGTTATGGCGCTCAAAGTTAGGAAGCGACAACACACCATTAGTTTCGACCAGCCATCCAACCTGAATTAACGCATCAGCAAAACCAGCCATAAAAGTGATGCGATCTATTGCACTTTTTGTAACGCCGCGAGCGTTACACTCTGCGTTACCGTCTATCATTTGTTGATCCGCCCATGCCCAGAAGCGAATGACTTTCCCTAATGCGGCATCTGGATCAATATTCAGAATCTCAGCAAGCCTGAATATTTCCGGCTTATCCGGCGTAATAACTTCGAGCTTTATCCAGTTTGAAGCCATTTGTTTTCACCTTGTAACGCTCGCAGCGTTACATTTAACTGATACCGAACAAAACAGTTCGGTACGATTAATTTCAATCAATGCACTACGACAGAATCGCTAGGAGAACCGCCGCCGCTGAAATGTGCTTTACGGTAAACGGCCTGGACTGCATCATCATGCGCATCAATTGCCGTACTCAGTGCATCCTGTGCCGCCAGTAATGCACGGCGTTCCAGGGTATCGAAGATGCAGAGTCGGTGACGCAGCTCGCGAGGAAGAATTGCCAGAACCGCAGGGATCAGTTTCTGAATTTTTTCCCTTTGCGCATTCGTTTCACCTTTCAACCAACGATGATAGATATTCTGCTGATTGTTCCAGTCCTTGCCTGGTACCAGGGGCAATTCGCCGCCCCCCTGGCGCAGATATTCTTCAGTAATTGCGTTAGCGACCCACGCCTGCCCTTTTTCGGCTGCCAGGGCTAACAACACTGATTCGATGTGCTCATGCTTGATTTTCATGAATCAACTCCCATCAGCTTTTTCGTAGTAGTTTTATTTCTGCCAATAGTTAAAATTGCATCGGCAGAAAATAATCCGTTTGATGCATGAGCGATTTTTTCAGCGTAATTTGTTTCGCCGGTATATTCTGTGCGAGGCAATTTTCCGTTATCCATCCATTTGTAGATTGCTCTTTGGCTGACACCACAAACGTCGGCCACAACAGAAACGCGAACAGTTTTGATTACATCTTCAAGTGTTTTCTGGTTCATATCATCCTCACAATGTGAACTTTGAGTACATGCTATAACAGAACTGACAGTACATTCAAGAGCGAATATCATTGAACTTATGGTTCATGAAGATAAAGCGCGTAAAGAGTTCGCCAGTAGGCTTGCGCTAGCCTGTGAAAACGCTGGTTATGAACAACATGGAAGGCAGGCAGAAATTGCCCGTCGAATGAAATTAACACCAAAAGCGGTTAGCAAATGGTTTAATGGTGAAACAATTCCTCGCCGAGAGAAATTAAGGGAATTAGCAACACTCATTGGAACAACACCAACCTATCTTTTGGGAGAGGATACAGAAGAAAGTGGACAGATACGTTTCTATCAGGAGTTAAATCCAAGACAAAAAATCATCATTGACCTTCTGGACGAGCTCCCTGACAGTGAGACAGATGAACTTTTAAAAACTCTTGAGGAGAAAAAACAGAAGTACAATGCAATTTACGAAGAGTTAGCACGAAAGAAAAAACAAAAAGCCTCTTAAACCAGCATAAATCCGGTAGCGTCCCCCTCCGGGTTTGTGCTTCACTTTATCCCGTCTCATTTTTTTATACATAAAATGTACTTAAAGTACTTTACAATGATGAACACAAAGTACATTATATACCTACCAACCCACCCCGCCCCACAGAACGCCGGGCAATACTTCGAGTTACCAGGCAGTGGTCAGGGGTTAAGTAGCCAGCCCGAGGCGTATGAACATGACGGCGGGATTCAAATTTTGCAGTGCAGCAGTTAGTTCCGCCACCCGGCGTTAAGGGGAGAGATAAGATGGTGCATTACGAAGTAGTTCAGTATTTGATGGATTGTTGCGGTATCACTTACAACCAGGCTGTGCAGGCTTTACGCAGCAACGACTAGGATCTCTGGCAGGCAGAAGTCGCTATACGTAGCAACAAGATGTGAGATTCGCAAAATGCAAAAAATCGACCTCGGCAACAACGAATCCCTGGTGTGCGGCGTGTTCCCCAACCAGGATGGAACGTTCACTGCCATGACGTATACCAAAAGCAAAACATTTAAAACCGAAACTGGTGCGCGCCGATGGTTGGAGAAGCACACAGTAAGCTAACGATTAAAACGTCTACTCCTGCTGTTCCAGAATAACTTCATAAAATGGGAGTATTTTTCGGTGACGAGATAATAAGAACAGTTTGCGCTATCACTCTGATGTTGAATGATGCCCTTCCGTTCTAATTTTTTCATAACCGGGTTACGGCAAGGAGAAGTGATAATAAGATTTCCTGTTTTAAGGAAATCTTTAAATACAGCGATTTCTTTCTCAGATAAACGAAGCAATACTCGTTGCTCTGGTAGTAATGAATAATGCTTTTGAATATGTGCTCGCAATCTTGAGAAGGAAATGGCGACCACGAAAGAAAAGGCAAAAACGATAATCTGAAAGAGCCAAGGTATTTCAGTATAAGCATTGAATGCGACAGTAAACTCTTTCGGTATCAGCCAGAGAGTGAGACCAAAAATGATAATCGTATACATAAGTCTTTCGAGTGGCTCGTTAGCAAAAAGTTTCAACAATGGAGTAAATACATCCAACATATCAATAACTCTCAACTGTAAGGGTATTGAAATGTTAACACAAGCTCTCGCTGTAGGGGTATAGCCGAGACCACCGAAGCCCGGAGGTGGTGAAATAAAACCGGGCACAACACGAAGGCGCATTTCCGATATCCATAAAGAGTCGGTCTTGTCTGTTAAATTTAAATGGTGGGAGTGCGCCTCCGGTTGTAAATAACGACATTGCTGTGTGTAGTCCTGGCGGCATCAGTTTTTTTCTTGAAGTTCGGCTGATGTCCGCCCTTTTTAAAGTGAATTTTGTGATGCGGTGAATGCGGCTAAGCGCACGTGGCACAGTTAAAAGTCATGTTAGTCCTTATTGGTTTGGGTGGGAAAGCCGACTGTAATTGTTAACTGGTTGCAGTCACCTGGAGGCACCAGGCACCGCATCAACAAAGTTCATTTGTAAAAATGGAGATAATTATGATTGCACATCACTTCGGAACTGATGAAATACCACGTCAGTGTGTGACTCCTGGCGATTATGTTCTTCATGAAGGCCGGACATATATTGCCTCGGCAAACAATATTAAAAAGCGAAAACTATATATTCGTAACCTGACCACAAAAACATGCATTACTGACCGCATGATTAAAGTCTTCCTCGGTCGTGATGGTTTACCTGTAAAGGCGGAGTCATGGTGATGACTAAGAAAATAAAATGTGCTTACCACCTTTGCAAAAAAGACGTTGAAGAAAGCAAAGCTATTGAAAGAATGCTTCACTTCATGCACGGGATTTTATCAAAAGACGAACCGAGAAAATATTGCAGTGAAGCTTGTGCCGAAAAAGACCAGATGGCACATGAACTTTAATTAATTGACTATTCGAAACTGAATTTATGCCAGAAATGGCAGGTATTCGCTCAACCTTAATTAAGGAGAAAAACATGATTACCAATTATGAAGCCACTGTTGTAACTACCGATGACATTGTTCACGAGGTGAATCTGGAAGGAAAGCGCATTGGCTACGTAATTAAAACAGAAAATAAAGAAACCCCATTCACTGTGGTTGATATCGATGGTCCATCAGGCAACGTAAAAACACTTGATGAAGGTGTCAAAAAAATGTGCCTGGTGCATATCGGAAAGAATCTGCCCGCAGAAAAAAAAGCCGAATTTCTGGCAACTCTAATTGCAATGAAATTAAAAGGTGAAATCTGAAAGAAATAGCCTGCGTATGGCGCAGGCTATGAACAGTGTGTATCCGGCAAGATCATTCACTGAACAAAACGAATTTTAATCTGAGTTGAGGTTAAAAAACAATGAGCACAAAACCACTCTTCCTGTTACGGAAAGCGAAAAAATCATCCGGTGAACCTGACGTCGTCCTGTGGGCAAGCAACGATTTTGAATCGACCTGTGCCACTCTGGACTACCTGATCGTTAAGTCAGGTAAAAAACTGAGCAGCTATTTTAAAGCTGTTGCCACGAATTTTCCTGTCGTTAATGACCTGCCCGCTGAAGGTGAGATCGATTTTACCTGGAGTGAACGCTATCAACTCAGCAAAGACTCCATGACATGGGAACTAAAACCGGGAGCAGCACCAGACAACGCTCACTATCAAGGCAATACCAACGTCAACGGCGAAGACATGACTGAGATTGAGGAGAATATGCTACTCCCAATTTCTGGCCAGGAACTGCCCATTCGTTGGCTTGCTCAACACGGCAGCGAAAAACCGGTAACGCACGTTTCACGCGACGGACTCCAGGCATTACACATTGCTCGGGCTGAAGAACTACCGGCTGTTACTGCCCTGGCTGTTTCCCACAAAACCAGCCTGCTCGACCCGCTGGAAATTCGCGAACTCCACAAACTGGTTCGTGACACTGACAAAGTTTTCCCTAATCCTGGTAATTCAAACCTGGGACTGATAACTGCTTTTTTCGAAGCATACCTGAACGCTGACTACACCGATCGAGGACTGCTGACAAAAGAGTGGATGAAGGGTAATCGTGTTTCACACATCACTCGCACGGCTTCCGGTGCTAATGCTGGCGGCGGAAACCTCACCGATCGCGGCGAAGGTTTCGTACACGATCTGACGTCACTGGCGCGCGACGTAGCCACTGGCGTACTGGCCCGTTCAATGGATCTGGACATCTATAACCTTCATCCGGCACACGCTAAACGCATTGAGGAAATTATCGCTGAAAATAAACCGCCCTTTTCTGTTTTCCGCGACAAATTCATCACCATGCCTGGCGGGCTGGATTATTCCCGCGCCATCGTGGTTGCGTCCGTAAAAGAAGCACCAATTGGGATCGAGGTCATCCCCGCGCACGTCACTGAATATCTGAACAAAGTACTGACTGAAACCGATCATGCCAACCCTGATCCGGAAATCGTGGATATTGCCTGCGGTCGCTCCTCTGCCCCGATGCCGCAGCGAGTAACAGAAGAAGGAAAACAGGATGATGAAGAAAAACCGCAACCATCTGGAACAACGGCAGTTGAACAGGGAGAGGCTGAAACAATGGAACCGGACGCAACTGAACATCATCAGGACACGCAGCCGCTGGATGCTCAGTCACAGGTAAATTCTGTTGATGCGAAATATCAGGAACTGCGGGCAGAACTCCATGAAGCCCGGAAAAACATTCCATCAAAAAATCCTGTCGATGCCGATAAATTGCTTGCTGCATCACGTGGTGAATTTGTTGACGGAATTAGCGACCCGAACGATCCGAAATGGGTAAAGGGGATCCAGACTCGCGATTGTGTGTACCAGAACCAGCCAGAAACGGAAAAAACCAGCCCGGATATGAATCAACCTGAGCCAGTAGTGCAACAGGAACCGGAAATAGCCTGCAATGCCTGCGGCCAGACTGGCGGGGATAACTGCCCTGACTGTGGTGCGGTGATGGGCGACGCAACATACCAGGAAACATTCGATGAAGAGAGTCAGGTTGAAGCTAAGGAAAATGATCCGGAGGAAATGGAAGGCGCTGAACATCCGCACAATGAGAATGCTGGCAGCGATCCGCATCGCGATTGCAGTGATGAAACTGGCGAAGTCGCAGATCCCGTAATCGTAGAAGACATAGAGCCAGGTATTTATTACGGAATTTCGAATGAGAATTACCACGCGGGTCCCGGTGTCAGTAAGTCTCAGCTCGATGACATTGCTGATACTCCGGCACTATATTTGTGGCGTAAAAATGCCCCCGTGGACACCACAAAGACAAAAACGCTCGATTTAGGAACCGCTTTCCACTGCCGGGTACTTGAACCGGAGGAATTCAGTAACCGCTTTATCGTAGCACCTGAATTTAACCGCCGTACAAACGCCGGAAAAGAAGAAGAGAAAGCGTTTCTGATGGAATGCGCAAGCACAGGAAAAACGGTTATCACTGCGGAAGAAGGCCGGAAAATTGAACTCATGTATCAAAGCGTTATGGCTTTGCCGCTGGGGCAATGGCTTGTTGAAAGCGCCGGACACGCTGAATCATCAATTTACTGGGAAGATCCTGAAACAGGAATTTTGTGTCGGTGCCGTCCGGACAAAATTATCCCTGAATTTCACTGGATCATGGACGTGAAAACTACGGCGGATATTCAACGATTCAAAACCGCTTATTACGACTACCGCTATCACGTTCAGGATGCATTCTACAGTGACGGTTATGAAGCACAGTTTGGAGTGCAGCCAACTTTCGTTTTTCTGGTTGCCAGCACAACTATTGAATGCGGACGTTATCCGGTTGAAATTTTCATGATGGGCGAAGAAGCAAAACTGGCAGGTCAACAGGAATATCACCGCAATCTGCGAACCCTGTCTGACTGCCTGAATACCGATGAATGGCCAGCTATTAAGACATTATCACTGCCCCGCTGGGCTAAGGAATATGCAAATGACTAAGCAACCACCAATCGCAAAAACCGATCTGCAAAAAACTCAGGGAAACCGTGCACCAGCAGCAGTTAAAAATAGCGACGTGATTAGTTTTATTAACCAGCCATCAATGAAAGAGCAACTGGCAGCAGCTCTTCCACGCCATATGACGGCTGAACGTATGATCCGTATCGCCACCACAGAAATTCGTAAAGTTCCGGCGTTAGGAAACTGTGACACTATGAGTTTTGTCAGTGCGATCGTACAGTGTTCACAGCTCGGACTTGAGCCAGGTAGCGCCCTCGGTCATGCATATTTACTGCCTTTTGGTAATAAAAACGAAAAGAGCGGTAAAAAGAACGTTCAGCTAATCATTGGCTATCGCGGCATGATTGATCTGGCTCGCCGTTCTGGTCAAATCGCCAGCCTGTCAGCCCGTGTTGTCCGTGAAGGTGACGAGTTTAGCTTCGAATTTGGCCTTGATGAAAAGTTAATACACCGCCCGGGAGAAAACGAAGATGCCCCGGTTACCCACGTCTATGCTGTCGCAAGACTGAAAGACGGAGGTACTCAGTTTGAAGTTATGACGCGCAAACAGATTGAGCTGGTGCGCAGCCTGAGTAAAGCTGGTAATAACGGGCCGTGGGTAACTCACTGGGAAGAAATGGCAAAGAAAACGGCTATTCGTCGCCTGTTCAAATATCTGCCCGTATCAATTGAGATCCAGCGTGCAGTATCAATGGATGAAAAGGAACCACTGACAATCGATCCTGCAGATTCCTCTGTATTAACCGGGGAATACAGTGTAATCGATAATTCAGAGGAATAATTCAGCCTGGCGGTGTAATGCACCGCCAACTTGAAATATTTTTTATGAGAAAAATTATGAGATATGACAATGTTAAACCATGTCCATTTTGTGGTTGTCCATCAGTAACGGTGAAAGCCATTTCAGGATATTACCGAGCGAAGTGTAACGGATGCGAATCCCGAACCGGTTATGGTGGAAGTGAAAAAGAAGCACTCGAAAGATGGAATAAACGAACCACTGGAAATAATAATGGAGGTGTTCATGTATAAAATTACCGCCACTATTGAAAAGGAAGGTGGCACTCCTACTAACTGGACAAGATATTCAAAATCTAAACTAACGAAATCAGAATGCGAAAAAATGCTCTCAGGTAAAAAAGAAGCAGGCGTTTCCAGAGAGCAGAAAGTAAAACTGATAAATTTTAATTGCGAGAAACTTCAGTCCTCGAGAATTGCATTGTATTCAAATTAAAACTTCATAGCTGATTATTAATAATCAACATCGGGCGTCAATTTCAGTCTAACATTGGCGCCTGCCAGAGGTGATGCGATGGCACAAGTAATCTTTAATGAAGAGTGGATGGTTGAATACGGCCTGATGCTTCGCACTGGTCTGGGGGCCAGACAAATTGAAGCATACCGCCAGAACTGTTGGGTGGAGGGCTTCCACTTCAAACGAGTATCTCCTTTAGGTAAGCCAGACAGCAAACGAGGGATTATCTGGTACAACTATCCAAAGATAAATCAGTTTATCAAAGACTCATGATATGTCTAAATTACCAACAGGTGTCGAGATTAGAGGTAGATACATTCGCATCTGGTTCATGTTTCGAGGAAAACGATGTCGGGAAACATTAAAAGGCTGGGAGATTACAAACAGTAATATTAAAAAGGCCGGAAATTTAAGATCGCTGATAGTTCATGAAATAAACTCCGGTGAATTTGAGTATTTAAGACGTTTTCCCCAGTCCAGCACTGGGGCAAAAATGGTGACAACGAGAGTCATAAAAACGTTCGGAGAGCTTTGTGATATCTGGACAAAAATTAAAGAGACAGAGTTAACAACAAACACAATGAAGAAAACGAAATCACAATTAAAAACACTCAGAATAATAATTTGTGAAAGTACCCCGATATCACATATTCGTTATAGCGATATCTTAAACTACCGGAATGAACTGCTGCATGGAGAAACGCTTTACCTGGATAATCCAAGATCCAACAAAAAAGGAAGAACCGTGCGCACAGTTGATAACTATATCGCCCTGCTCTGTTCGCTGTTGCGTTTTGCGTATCAGTCGGGATTTATATCAACCAAACCATTTGAAGGAGTAAAAAAATTACAGCGAAACAGAATAAAGCCTGATCCGTTATCTAAAACAGAATTCAATGCATTAATGGAAAGTGAAAAAGGACAGAACCAGAACTTGTGGAAATTTGCCGTTTACTCAGGACTTCGTCACGGGGAACTGGCAGCTCTGGCGTGGGAGGATGTGGATCTCGAAAAGGGAATAGTGAATGTCAGAAGAAACCTGACGATACTTGATATGTTCGGTCCCCCAAAAACAAATGCCGGGATCCGAACAGTAACACTACTGCAGCCTGCTCTTGAAGCACTGAAGGAGCAATACAAACTGACCGGGCATCATCGCAAAAGCGAAATCACCTTTTATCATCGGGAGTACGGCAGAACCGAAAAGCAAAAACTGCATTTTGTTTTCATGCCCAGGGTGTGTAACGGAAAACAAAAACCTTATTACTCGGTAAGCAGTTTGGGGGCAAGGTGGAATGCAGCAGTAAAACGTGCTGGTATTCGCCGCCGTAATCCGTACCATACGCGGCATACTTTTGCCTGCTGGCTGTTGACGGCAGGAGCGAACCCGGCATTTATAGCCAGCCAAATGGGGCATGAAACTGCGCAGATGGTGTATGAAATTTACGGTATGTGGATTGATGACATGAACGACGAACAGATAGCCATGTTGAATGCGCGGTTATCGTAGTTGCAAAGTTTGCCCCCAATTTGCCCCATTTAGTACCAGAGAACTGAAATAATGCAAGAAAATCAACAAATTACAAAGAAAGAACAATACAACCTGAACAAATTGCAAAAACGTCTGCGTCGTAACGTAGGCGAAGCCATTGCTGACTTCAATATGATTGAAGATGGCGATCGCATTATGGTTTGCCTCTCCGGTGGTAAGGACAGCTATACCATGCTGGAGATTTTGCGTAATTTGCAGCAAAGTGCGCCAATCAGTTTTTCGCTGGTTGCCGTTAACCTCGACCAGAAACAACCTGGCTTCCCGGAACACGTTCTGCCGGAGTATCTCGAAAAGCTGGGCGTTGAGTACAAGATTGTTGAAGAGAACACTTACGGTATCGTGAAAGAGAAGATCCCGGAGGGCAAAACTACCTGCTCACTGTGCTCTCGTCTGCGTCGCGGTATCCTTTACCGCACTGCAACGGAGCTGGGTGCGACGAAGATCGCGCTGGGTCACCATCGTGACGATATCCTGCAAACGTTGTTCCTGAATATGTTCTACGGCGGCAAGATGAAAAGTATGCCGCCGAAACTGATGAGCGATGATGGCAAACATATCGTGATTCGTCCACTGGCCTACTGCCGCGAAAAAGATATTCAACGTTTTGCCGATGCGAAAGCGTTTCCGATTATTCCGTGCAACCTTTGCGGTTCACAGCCTAACCTGCAACGTCAGGTGATTGCCGATATGCTGCGTGACTGGGATAAGCGTTATCCGGGGCGAATTGAGACGATGTTCAGCGCGATGCAGAATGTTGTGCCGTCTCATTTGTGCGATACCACTCTTTTCGATTTCAAAGGCATTACCCACGGTTCCGAAGTGGTTAACGGCGGTGATCTGGCGTTTGATCGCGAAGATATCCCACTACAGCCAGCGGGCTGGCAGCCTGAAGAAGATGAGAATCAGCTGGATGAATTACGGCTGAATGTGGTTGAAGTGAAATAACCAGGATAGCGCCCGATGCGCAAGATTATCGGGCAACTGTTGTTTAGGCCGGATAAGACGCAACCAGCGTCACATCCGGCATTACAACATTTCATTATTTTAATAACCGCACCCGGCACGTTTTCCCTTTAATCTTCCCGCCCTGTAACTGCTTCCATGCCTTATGGGCAACACCCTGACGCACTGCGACATAAACATGCGCCGGATGCACAGTGATTTTGCCAATATCTGCGCCATCAAGCCCGATATCGCCCGTCAACGCACCTAACACATCACCCGGTCGCATTTTGGCTTTTTTCCCGCCATCAATGCACAACGTCGCCATTTCTGCTTCCAGCGGCACAATGGAACTACTGGCTGGCGGCGTTTGCCAGTTAAGTTTTATCTGCAACATGTCAGAAATGATATTGGCGCGCTGTGCTTCTTCCGGGGCACAGAAACTGATCGCCAGTCCGCTATTTCCTGCACGCGCTGTACGCCCGATGCGATGTACATGAACTTCGGGATCCCACGCCAGCTCAAAGTTCACTACCAGCTCAAGAGATTTGATATCCAGACCGCGCGCTGCGACATCGGTCGCTACCAGCACGCGGGCGCTACCGTTAGCAAAACGTACCAGGGTCTGATCGCGATCACGTTGCTCCAGGTCGCCATGTAACGACAATGCACTTTGCCCTACTTCATTAAGCGCGTCACACACAGCCTGACAATCTTTTTTGGTATTGCAAAACACCACGCAAGAGGATGGCTGATGCAAACTTAATAACCGTTGCAACAGCGGAATTTTGCCTTTGCTGGATGTCTCATAAAATTGTTGTTCAATGGGTGGCAGAGCATCTGTTGAGTCAATTTCAATCGCCAAAGGATCGCGTTGAACACGACCGCTAATCGCGGCAATTGCATCTGGCCAGGTCGCCGAAAACAAAAGCGTCTGACGAGAAACCGGTGCAAAACGGATCACCTCATCAATGGCATCACTAAATCCCATATCCAACATGCGGTCGGCTTCATCCATCACCAGCGTATTCAACGCATCCAACGATACCGTGCCTTTTTGCAGGTGATCCAACAAACGACCCGGCGTTGCCACGATAATATGCGGCGCATGTTGCAGCGAATCACGCTGCATACCGAACGGTTGACCACCGCACAAGGTCAAAATTTTGGTATTCGGCAGAAAACGCGCCAACCGACGTAACTCCCCGGCAACCTGATCCGCCAGCTCACGCGTAGGACACAGTACTAAAGCCTGGGTCTGAAACATCGACGCATCAATTTGCTGTAACAACCCGAGGCCAAATGCCGCCGTTTTGCCGCTGCCGGTTTTCGCCTGCACGCGAACGTCTTTTCCGGCAAGGATCGCCGGAAGCGCGGCGGCCTGTACCGGTGTCATGGTTAAATAACCCAACTCATTAAGGTTAGTGAGCTGGGCGGGAGGCAAAACGTTCAGGGTAGAAAAAGCGGTCACAATCTATTCTCGTGGTCATCGACGCAAAATTAGCAGGCGCGTATCCTCGCAGATCTACGCTCACGATGCGACAATTTAATCGGTTCTTCATCTGGCGGCGGGTCGGGCATAGGTTGCGGACGAGGAATCGGATCAGGCACAGGAATTTGCAAATAAATGAGTGTCGTCATATTTCCCTCCGGTCATTGGGTGGACTCTTAAAGGGTAGACGCTGACAAATAACAGGCAAAAAAAAGCCGACTCATCTAAGTCGGCGTCGTACGAATCAATTGTGCTATGCAGTAATTCAAAAAAGGAAGTAAGACAATATGGAGCGCAACGCCCATCGCTTGACGTTGCATTCACCTGCGAGGAAGATATTGCCCTGAATGGGTAGAGAGTTTATTGACTTCGCTCAAACTTTACGGCGTTTTTGTATACAGGAAGTAGACAAATTTTCTTTTGTTACAACCATTTACTACGATGCAACCATAAAGCAACACCACCAATAAGAACAACTAACAGAATACAAAAAAGCGAAAAACCGAATTGCCATCCCCCGCCAGGAATACCACCAAGGTTGACACCAAATAATCCCGTTAAAAACGTACTGGGTAAAAAGACCATTGCCATCAAGGACATCGTATACGTGCGACGCGCTAAGTTTTCCTGCATGACCTGGGCGATTTCATCCGCCATCACGCCAGTTCGGGCAATACAAGCGTCAATCTCATCCAGACCACGTCCGAGACGATCGGCAATATCCTGCATTCGGCGGCGCTGGTCGTCATTCATCCACGGCAGGCGCTCACTGGCAAGACGAGCATAAACATCACGTTGAGGCGCCATATAGCGACGCATAACAATTAATTGTTTACGCAGTAGCGCCAGGAAACCGCGCGGAGGAATTTGTTGATCGAGTAGATTATCTTCCAGGTCGATAATTTTATCGTGCAGTTGTTCTATAAACTCACTGGAATGATCGGTCAACGCATCACAAACATCCACCAACCAGCCGCCGCAATCGGTCGGACCAGTGCCCTCTTCCAGATCGCTAACCACATCATCCAACGCCAACACTTTACGTTGTCGGGTCGAGACAATTAACCGTCCGTCCATATAAACACGCATGGCCACCAACTGGTCGGGACGTTCATCAGTACTGCCATTAATGCAGCGCAAAGTAATCAGCGTCCCTTCGCCAAGACGACTGACTCTGGGCCGTGTACTTTCTCCCGCCAGCGCATCGCGCACATTATTTGGCAGCAGTGGTGTCGTCGCCAGCCACTGGGCGCTGTCATGGTGCACATAATTGAGGTGGAGCCAGCAAGGATGCGCTTCATCTATCTCATCTGTATTTTCCAGCGGTTTAACGCCACCTTTGCCATCCAGAATCCAGGCAAATACTGCATCCGGGACATTTACGTCCGCTCCCTTAATCACTTCCACAGTTGCCTCCATCATCAACGGATTATTTTGTAGTCTAGTCTTCTGGTCATGTTACGCAAAATCTCATCACCCCATTACCCTGAAATGATTAATAAAATCCTGTCAAAATTAAATACAGAAAGCAAAATACTTTTCCTGATTTGAAAACGTGTAAAGCGTTAAATAGCGTCTATCATTATCAGAATTATCTGATCATTTGTCGTGGCATTTTTGCGATCAGGTAGTAACAAAAGATTGATAAAAATAACGGGATTTCAATGACTACGCACAACTTCAATACTCTGGACTTATTAACAAGTCCTGTCTGGATCGTTTCCCCTTTCGAGGAAAAATTAATTTATGCCAATAGTGCTGCGCGACTGTTGATGCAAGAACGCACTTTTAGTCAGCTACGTACCGGGCTCTATTCCATCTCCTCGCAAAACGAACTGCCAAAATACCTGACAGACGTGCATAACCAGCTTGATATTGTAGAAATCCTCACTGTCCAGCGTAATGGTGAAGATACAGCATTAAGCTGTCGGTTGACCCTCAACGAGATTAGTGACACTGGAAAAGTCATTATATTTGAAGGAATGGAAACACCCGCAACTCTGGGTTTAAAGGCCAGCCGTTCAGCGAATTATCAACGTAAAAAACAAGGGTTTTATGCTCGTTTTTTTCTGACTAACTCCGCGCCAATGTTGTTGATAGATCCCTCGCGTGATGGCCAAATCGTCGATGCTAATCTGGCCGCGCTTAATTTCTATGGCTATAACCATGAAACAATGTGTCAGAAACACACCTGGGAAATTAATATGCTTGGGCGTCGCGTTATGCCTGTCATGCATGAAATTTCACGTTTGCCCGGCGGGCATAAACCCCTCAATTTTGTCCATAAACTGGCAGATGGTTCCGTTCGACACGTACAAACTTATGCTGGGCCAATTGAGATTTACGGTGACAGGTTAATGTTATGTATCGTACATGATATTACTGAGCAAAAAAGGCTGGAGGAACAGCTGGAACATGCTGCCCACCATGATGCGCTAACGGGGTTACTTAACCGTCGACAGTTTTACCACATAACTGACCCAGGACAGATGCAGCACCTGGCAATCGCTCAGGACTACAGTTTGTTGCTCATCGACACCGATCGTTTTAAACATATCAATGACTTATACGGTCATCAGAAAGGGGATGAAGTGTTATGCACGCTTGCCCGTACACTCGAAAGCAGCGCCCGCAAAGGCGATTTGGTGTTTCGCTGGGGTGGTGAAGAGTTCGTCTTATTATTGCCCAGAACCCCTCTGGATACTGCACTTTCCTTGGCTGAAACGATCCGCTTGAGCGTGGCAAAAGTGAGCATTTCGGGCTTGCCGCGCTTCACCGTCAGTATTGGCGTGGCGCATCACGAAGGAAATGAAAGTATCGATGAACTGTTTAAACGGGTCGATGATGCGTTGTATCGGGCAAAAAATGATGGACGCAACCGCGTGCTGGCAGCATAAGCCACGGAAGCGTCCCGTGATCAACGGCTGCGTTTAGCGTGGCGCTCCCAGTTTTCCTGCTTCGCCTGCGCCGTTTTACGGAGTGCGACGTAACACGCCCCGCTGCCGCCATGATGCGGTAGCGCGGTACAATATGCCTGGACATCATCAAATTCAGTCAGCCAGCGCGCCACATAGCTGCGAACAATGTTGGCGTGCGATTTATCGTCCCGCCCTTTGCCATGAATAATCAGCACGTTACGTAAACCATCCGCCAATGCCTGTTGAATAAAAATGAACACCATTTTGCGGCACTCTTCCACCGGCTGACGTAGAAGATTCAGGCTGGCCTGCTGCGGATATTTACCGCTGCGTAACTTATCCAGCACCCCATGTTGCAACCCTTCTCGCCGAAACTCCAGCGGCTGGCTTCGCGGGATGATGTCGAGAAATCCAGTAGTAAGGAAATTATCAAGTTGCAGCGTGTCGATACGCTGCGGCGCACGTTGGTTACGCGTTGGATGCCAGTGGACATCTGTAGCGCGCTTCAGTGGCTGGACATCTTCCATGGCGTCAAGAAACAGCGATTTGTCGTCAAGGTTCATGTAACCTCCTATGCACCTTCACACGTCTGATATTTGCTGCATCGTTCACTTCACAGATTGAAACAATACTTTGCTCCATACCTGCTGGTGTCTGCACAGGCGGGGCATTTTATACTAGCCTGGTGACAGTATCGAACAGTTTAGACCGGGTTTAATTCAGCACCGGCATCCGATCAGGGTGATTTGTTCATCGCAGGAGTCAACATAAATGCGATGAGTAACAGACCACTGATTAGCAGAAAGGTATCCGAAAATGCCATAGTTTGTGCCTCCCGCAACATCAATTGACTCAACAATTTGGTTGAAGCCAGTATTTCCGATGTCTGGTCACTTCCACTGCGATTAAAAAATAAAGCACTTCTGGAAATGAAGTCATTCACCGTATGGGGAACAGAAACCATTTTTTCACCCATTCTCAAAAAATGAAAATTAGTTCGGTTATTGAGAATAGTGCCACACAGGGCAATACCAATCGCGCCCCCAAGATTACGTGTTAAATTAAATACACCTGAGGCTAACTTCAGCCGTTCTTTGGGAATTCTTCCCAGCGTTAATGTTACGATGGGAGCCATCGCAAACTGCTGCGAAATCCCTCTGATGGCCTGTGGAAACAGTAACTCCTGCCATCCCCATTCGTGGGTTATAGGGGTAAAAAGATACATTGAAAACACAAATCCCCCCAGCCCCGCCATCAACAGCCATCGCAGATTTATTTTTTTAGTTAACCAGAAGTAAAAAGGAACAGAAAGTAACTGGAAGATACCTGTTGTGCAAACGGCAAAACCTATCTCTTCGGCATTTAATCCGCGAACCCGCCCCAAAAATACAGGTATTAAATATACAGTAGAGAATACCCCAACTCCTCCAGAAAAAGAAAAAAACATCCCAGCGTAAAATTTTTATCCTTAAAAGCATGAAGATCCATGATCGGATTGGATATTGTAAGTGTACGCGCAGCAAATAAAATAAAACTCACCAATGCCAGAACTGATGTCAGCAAAATAGTATTGTCATTCAACCATCCCCAGCGCGCTCCTTCTTCAAGGGTATATTCCAGACATCCTAGTGTCAGAGCCAACAGAATAATACCAGGATAATCAGCAACTTTCAGTAAAGAGAGATCAGGTTTATCAAAATTAACCAGAAAAGGAATACTCAAAACTAAATATATGCCCGGTAATATATTGATATAAAATAGCCATCGCCAGTCGAGGTTATCAGTGATCCAGCCCCCCAGAGTTGGCCCTAGCGTCGGTGACAATGAGGCCAGCGCACTGACTACCGCAGCAGCCAACCCCAACTCTTTGCCCTGGTAATAAATAAATGCCGTCGTGAAAACTAAAGGGATCATGGATGCGCCAGCAGCTCCCTGTAAAGCACGAAACAAAATCATGCTCTGAATATTCCATGCAAGACCACAAGCGATACTCATTAAAGTAAATATTCCCGCAGATAGCGTAAAAAGCCAACGAGTGGAAAATACCTGTGACAGCCACCCAGAGAGCGGAATAATAATAATCTCAGCAATTAAATAGCTGGTCTGAAGCCAGGCCATTTCGTCTTTACCTGCGGACAGACCACCACCTATTTCATTTAGGGATGACGAAACAATTTGAATATCAAGCTGAGCAATAAATAACCCAATACACATACTGGCGAAGGCAATATGTTTACGCATAGCCATCCCCATCATCATTTTTCATCAATACTAACAGTGACTGACAACCCCGGACGAAGGAGTTGCTTTAATTCTGTTGGCCTGTCAAAGGCAATCCGTACCGGAACACGCTGGACAATTTTGGTAAAATTTCCGGTGGCATTTTCTATCGGGATCAAACTGAAACTGGCACCTGTCGCTGGGGCGAGACTCTCAACATAGCCCTTGAACACTTTCCCTTTGAGCACATCTGCGCGGATCTCAGCCTTCATTCCAGGCTTCATTCCCGCTATTTGGTTTTCTTTAAAATTTGCATCAACCCACAACTCACTGACTGGTACTAGTGAAACTAACGATGTGCCGCCCTCCACCCAACTGCCTGTATGGGCGCTGCGGTTTGCAACAATGCCATCAATCGGCGCACGAACAAGGGTATATTCCAGATCCAGTAGTGCCTGAGTCAGAGCGGCCTGAACTTCTTCGATACTCGCACGTGCATTTTCTTCCTGAGCAGATAAAACCGCCAGCCGTTGCTTCTCCACCAGGAAATCGTTCGCGGCTTTGCGCTCCTTTGCTGCGGCCTGCTGGTAGTCAAACCTGGCGTTATCAATAATTTGTTGCGATATTGCCGCTGATTGTGCGAGTTTTTCATAACGTTCAGTATCTCGCAGGCGCTTTTGCGCCTCATGTTTTACTGCCTGCCATGTTTCACTGGCACTTTGAATTATCGACTGCTGCATCGCAATAGTGGCTTGAATACTTTCGAGATTGGCTTTGCTACTTTTTATTTTTGCCTCAAGCCTGGCGACATTTGCACGATAATCCCGATCATCGAGACGCAGGATAATATCGCCTTTTTTTACGCTCTGATTATCGCGCACCTCTATAGCAGAAATATAACCAGAAACTTTACTTGCCACCGTGGTGATATTACCGCCAATGTAAGCATCATCCGTCGTCTGTATAAATCTTCCTTTGCTTACCCACCAGATAAAAAAGACAACGCCAGCCAAAAGAATACCGATCGCAACCACCCCAATAAGCTGTTTTTTAGAAATTATCATCACTCTTTACACCGTATATATCCGGAAACTTGCATACGTCATATTTAAAATTTAACATGGCTTATTTGATGATTTCTGACAAAATACCTACTGTAAATGACAATCACACTGCAACCCAAAGCATCACCAGGGCATCACATTATCGGACTGGATTCGGAACATCTGAATGGAGGCACAGTTCCCTGGCATAAACATCTCTATGCCCAGTTGCTTTACCCGGCTGAAGGCGTCGTTCGTGTATGGGCTGGAGAAAGCGTCTGGCTAGTCCATGCCAGCAGCGCGCTTTGGCTGCCTCCACAAATGCCGCATAAGTTTGTTGCGACGGGCAACGTACTTTTAAAAACCGTACTGGTTTCAGAAGCGGAAAGTGAAACGCTGGGAAAAGTTTGCTTCATGACCGGTATTTCACCCCTGTTAAGGGAATTACTAATTGCAATTAACCAACTTCCGCCGTCGCAAAATACCACAGATAAACAACAGTTACGTTTTTCAGCCCTCGAGACACTGATACTTCAGGAAATAAAAATGGGGGTGAAAATGTTACTTGAACTCCCCTGGCCAAATGATGAGCGGCTACAGCAGCTTTGTGAGAATTTGCTAAACAACCAAGGGTATCTGCCAACACTGGATAATCTGGCGGATAAAATTAACGTCAGTAGCCGTACACTCATGCGCTTATTTGTTAAAGAAACGGGATTAACATTTCGCCACTGGGTTCAGCAAATGCACGTTATTTCTGCAGTAACGCTTCTTGATGATGGATATTCGTTGGCCAAAATTGCCCATCGTCTGGGCTATGCCTCAGCCGAATCGTTCGGCAATATGTTTAAGCGTCGAACGGGTTACTCGCCCGGTAAATTTACCAGTCGATTAGCGATGCATGATTATGCAATCACGAGACGAATGATTTAACTTATATTTTCGTGAAATCTGTCACTGAAGAAAATTGGCAACGGATGGGCAAAACCGTTATAACACTGTCACCGGTCACGAGGAACCCAGGCCGGATTTAAGACGCGGATGCACTGATGTGTGTACTGTAGAGTCTGGCGGATGTCGACAGGCTCTATTTTTTTATTCATTTTTAGCTCTGTAAATAACCACATTCTCGCCGGGATTGGGTGATGAATGACGAGATCAGTGGTGCCTGGCGGCTATCACGCTGCTGAATCAAATAACAGGTCGCCTTCGGTAAAATTTCGCTGACTGGAATTATTCCAGCCTCGATCCATGTGAAGGATTGCCCTCATTTCTTCAGGCTGAAAAATCAAAAAATCGCTTTATGCTACCAGACTGCGACAAACCAGACGCGAAACCAGCTACTTACTCTTTGTTAGTCTTAATCTTTTTGGTGGTATGGCTGCTAATGTTGCTGGCGTGGTATCTTATCGGTCTGCCTATTGGTTCGGGGATTTACCCACGTTTGTCTTAAGCCTTAAGAGAGAACGGATGCTGAGATTACTTGAAGAAAAAATTGCCACGCCACTGGGACCGCTGTGGGTGATCTGCGATGAACAATTTCGTCTGCGGGCGGTTGAATGGGAAGAGTACAGCGAACGCATGGTGCAGCTGCTGGACATCCATTATCGCAAAGAAGGTTATAAGCGCATTTCTGCCACCAACCCAGGTGGTTTAAGCGACAAGCTTCGTGACTATTTCGCCGGGAATCTTAGCATTATTGATACGCTTCCTACCGCCACGGGAGGCACGCCATTTCAGCGCGAAGTCTGGAAGGCACTGCGCACTATCCCCTGCGGGCAGGTAATGCATTACGGTCAACTGGCTGAATATCTGGGTCGACCAGGTGCAGCGCGTGCCGTTGGCGCAGCAAATGGCTCTAATCCGATCAGCATCGTCGTCCCTTGCCACCGGGTTATTGGACGAAACGGCACGATGACAGGATATGCAGGCGGAGTGCAGCGAAAAGAGTGGTTATTGCGCCATGAAGGCTATCTGCTACTGTAAACCTTAAACAATTTGTGCCGATTTTTTCACAGTTTTATGTAAAGTTACCCTTAACAATTTAAAGCTTTTCAAAGGGATAGACATAAATTTACATCTATTATCGGAATTCTCCGCTGTTAAGGTTTGCTTAGACTTACTTGCTCCCTAAAAAGATGTTAAAATTGACAAATATCAATTACGGCTTGAGCAGACCTATGATCCCGGAAAAGCGAATTATACGGCGCATTCAGTCTGGCGGTTGTGCTATCCATTGCCAGGATTGCAGCATCAGTCAGCTTTGCATCCCGTTCACACTCAACGAACATGAGCTTGATCAGCTTGATAATATCATCGAGCGAAAGAAGCCTATTCAGAAAGGCCAGACGCTGTTTAAGGCTGGTGATGAACTTAAATCGCTTTATGCCATCCGCTCCGGTACGATTAAAAGTTATACCATCACAGAGCAAGGCGACGAGCAAATCACTGGCTTCCATTTAGCAGGCGATCTGGTAGGTTTTGACGCTATTGGTAGCGGTCATCACCCGAGTTTCGCCCAGGCGCTGGAAACCTCAATGGTATGTGAAATCCCGTTCGAAACCCTGGACGATCTGTCTGGTAAAATGCCGAATCTGCGTCAGCAGATGATGCGTCTGATGAGCGGTGAAATCAAAGGCGATCAGGACATGATCCTGTTGTTGTCGAAGAAAAATGCAGAAGAACGCCTGGCTGCTTTTATCTACAACCTGTCCCGTCGTTTTGCCCAACGCGGCTTCTCCCCTCGTGAATTCCGCCTGACGATGACTCGTGGCGATATCGGTAACTATCTTGGCCTGACGGTAGAAACCATCAGTCGTCTGCTGGGTCGTTTCCAGAAAAGCGGCATGTTGGCGGTCAAAGGTAAATACATCACCATCGAAAATAACGATGCGCTGGCTCAGCTTGCTGGTCATACGCGCAACGTTGCCTGATTTTTCCGCATAATCGACTATCCTTCTGTCATATCATTAAATTTTTCTGATTTATTGATCTGGCAGAAGGTTCATCACTGTTTCATTCACCAGATATGGGTTAATCTTTTAATTACAAACTGCGTTGACAGTTGTTGTAAGGAGACCCTGTATGGCTATGTATCAGAACATGCTCGTTGTTATCGATCCTAACCAGGACGATCAACCGGCATTACGGCGAGCTGTTTATTTACATCAACGGATTGGTGGCAAAATTAAAGCCTTTTTGCCGATTTATGACTTCTCATACGAAATGACTACCCTGCTCTCCCCGGACGAGCGTACCGCTATGCGTCAGGGCGTCATCAGCCAGCGTACTGCCTGGATCCATGAGCAGGCAAAGTATTATCTCAACGCTGGCGTCCCGATTGAAATTAAAGTGGTATGGCATAACCGTCCTTTCGAAGCCATCATTCAGGAAGTAGTTAGCAGTGGGCACGATCTGGTGCTAAAAATGGCGCACCAACATGACCGTCTGGAAGCGGTTATTTTCACCCCTACCGACTGGCACCTGTTACGCAAATGCCCAAGCCCGGTGTGGATGGTGAAAGACCAGCCGTGGCCGGAAGGTGGTAAGGCGCTGGTAGCGGTGAATCTCGCCAGTGAAGAGCCATATCATAATGCGCTCAATGAAAAACTGGTGAAAGAAACGATCGAGCTGGCGGAACAGGTAAATCACACCGAAGTCCATCTGGTTGGCGCCTACCCCGTAACACCTATCAATATTGCCATTGAACTGCCGGAATTTGATCCAAGTGTTTATAACGATGCCATTCGTGGACAACATTTGCTGGCGATGAAAGCCCTGCGGCAGAAATTCGGCATTAATGAAAACATGACGCACGTTGAAAAAGGTCTGCCAGAAGAAGTAATTCCAGATCTGGCCGAACATTTGCAGGCAGGGATTGTCGTTCTTGGCACTGTGGGACGCACCGGTATCTCTGCGGCATTCCTTGGTAATACGGCTGAACAGGTGATTGATCATCTCCGCTGCGATTTGCTGGTGATTAAACCTGACCAGTACCAGACGCCTGTAGAACTGGATGACGAAGAAGACGATTAATTGTTTATCAATTAATTGCAAGGCCCGATATCTCGGGCCTTTCTTTTATTTACTTCTCATCACCACCGAGGAAATAAATTCCCAGCGGGATTGCCAGCAATACAGTAAAGACCAGACTATAAACAAGAATCATCGATGACTGAATCACATACATTGATGTCGTCCAGTCAGAAAGCGGAATATTATATTGTTCGATAACACCGCCGATAGTCGCGCGAGTCACAACTGACGCCGCAATAATGAAAACCGCCAACAGACCAAAGAGAAACTTCTTCCCCTTTGCTGACTTCAGCTTCGCCATGATCATGATGTAATCCTTATGCAGATAAACCCTTTGTTACTTGTGTGTAACAATATCATGACATTTCCTCGTTGTCTGCCCCGAAAGCACGAGATTGTTGTCGTTCAAATCATCAACCCATTGATAAATTCGCTAATGTTGCTACTTCCTTCCCTGTCTATTGATGATATGAATGAATTATCGCGATAAAATACCCCCGCCAGGGGTTTCCGGCATGACATCAATTATCTGGAGGAGCCTGATAAAACAATGATCGCTGAACTGTTTACAAATAATGCGCTTAATCTGGTCATTATTTTCGGTAGCTGCGCAGCATTGATTCTGATGAGCTTTTGGTTTCGTCGTGGAAATCGTAAAAGAAAAGGATTCTTATTCCATGCGGTTCAATTTTTGATCTACACCATAATTATCAGTGCTGTCGGCAGCATCATTAATTATGTTATTGAAAATTACAAACTCAAATTTATCACCCCAGGCGTTATCGATTTTATCTGTACGTCACTGATTGCGCTTATTCTGACGGTTAAGTTATTTCTCCTGATTAATCAGTTTGAAAGGCAACAGATAAAAAAAGGTCGAGATATCACCAGCGCGCGGATTATGTCGCGCATCATCAAAATCAGCATTATCGTGGTGATTGTTCTGCTTTATGGCGAACATTTCGGCATGAGCCTTTCTGGCTTGTTGACCTTTGGTGGTATTGGTGGTCTGGCTGTCGGTATGGCCGGTAAAGATATTCTGAGTAACTTCTTTTCCGGGATTATGCTCTATTTCGATCGCCCCTTTAGTATTGGCGACTGGATCCGTTCACCGGACAGGAATATCGAAGGCACAGTAGCAGAAATTGGCTGGCGTATTACAAAAATCACCACCTTTGATAATCGCCCACTGTACGTACCAAACTCGCTTTTTTCGTCCATTAGCGTAGAAAACCCGGGGCGAATGACCAACCGGCGTATTACTACTACCATTGGTTTACGTTATGAAGATGCCGCAAAAGTTGGGGCTATTGTCGAAGCCGTACGTGAGATGCTGAAAAATCACCCTGCTATCGACCAGCGACAAACCTTACTGGTTTATTTCAACCAGTTTGCCGATTCGTCATTAAATATTATGGTCTATTGCTTTACCAAGACCACGGTCTGGGCCGAATGGCTGGCCGCCCAGCAGGATGTTTATTTGAAGATTATCGATATTGTGCAGTCGCACGGCGCGGATTTTGCGTTCCCCAGCCAGACGCTGTATATGGATAATATTACACCTCCCGAACAGCTTAAATAAAACTCAACAAAACCGGATGACGATAATAATATTCGACATCCGGTTTTATTTATTACCTCAATTTACCGCAGCCAGAGCGACATTATTCTCACCCGCTTTAAACTGGGCATACTGTTCTTCAGTACCAAAGAATACTTCTGACTCTGTGCTGTGACCAATGCCCGGCACCTTTTCGTTTCCTGAATATTGCCAAAGTGTCCAGGGATTACGCCCCTCAAGCTTCACACCAGCTTGTCCCCAATACCCCATCCACACCATATACTGGTCGAACCGACTGTCCATGAAATGGGACAAATTATTATGATTGCCATAAAATATTGGTATTTTATGGTAATTTTTATATATCAGGGCAGCAAAACGTAAAATATCATTCCGTACATTCACCATTCCCGATTTTTTAAAACAAGCCAGTTGGGTTGTATCTTCACCTTCTGGATTCACCAGTAAAATACCGGGAGGCAACATTTTCGGGTCTTCAGGCAGCAGGCTTTTTGCTGTTTCCAGTTGCGCCTCAGGAGTGCGGCAAAAATCAAATTTAAAATAGCCTCCGCGATCAAATTTTGAATCTGCTAATTGCTTCCAGTGAGCCTTAAACGACGAGTCTGGCCCTCTCCAGCCAACCACTCTCACGTAGACAAAACGCGCAGGTGATTTCTCCTGAAACAATTTCCAGTCGATTTCGCCATCGTTAGACGAGATATCATGGCCACTGATCGGGTAAATATCCGGTGTTTTGAAGATACGGATATCAGGTCGGTTGGGAATTGCACTTACGGGGCCATAAGGAATTTCAATAGGTATTATATCTTTGTTCTTTGGTTCATCTGGCGCAGTAGGCGGTTCTTTAATAGAATATGCTGTCTTATCAACATTCGTAAATTCATCTGCATTCCCGGCTGATAATTGTGTTTTTTTATCCAGATGACTGACCGCAGGATCGTTAATAAAGAAGAATCCACCCGGTCCGGCTGGGTTTTCTGTTGCTCCTATCCAGGCATCACTAAGATGTATTCCTTTCCCTTCCTCGTCCAGTTTTTCATTTATTTTTATATATTGGTCGTTCACATAGATAAACAAACTTAATGTTCGGGTAATGCCCGCGTAGTATTCCTTTTTACCATCAATTTTTACCATATACGATTTCCCGAAGCGTTCGTCGGCAACGCCATCAGCAACTCCTTTTATAAGGGTATCAAAAAATACACTGCCTTTATCTTTTTCCAGGGAATAAACTTCTGTTTTATCATCACCAGCGGCTATCGCATACGCACCTGGTTTACTATACGCGTTTGAATTCCCTGCACCATCTGTCATGCCAAAAAGACCTGAACCAAAACAAGCATTGACTAAAGTCAAAATATGGAAATAACGCTTTGCCAGAATGTTGAGTTGAGCATTCAAAGCTGGCATTTCATACATACCTTTTGAACCATCGATATCTGTAGCATTACTCAAAACAAATGCCGGTGCCTTATCAGAATTACCATTTTGAGTGCCAAAACGCCCATGACCTGAATAAGCAATTAACAAGCGAGCTTTCTTATCAAACATCATCCCTCTGGCAGGGAGATATTCTTTCAGAAAATAATTAATGTTATCCAGTGACGCATCCTGATCTTTCAGTAAAATAACCTCATCAAACTTTTGCCCATTAATAAGAAAATCAGCCATTCTTTGACCGTCTACTGCAGCTGCTGGAATATCTGCATGTAACAGTGGATATTTTGAAATTGAAATAATCAGCCCAATCGCGCGGGTTTTCGCTGCATCCTGATCTGGTATTTTTAACGCATCACTGATTCGGATATCCAGTTTACCAGGAGCCTCAGGCCCATAATGGATAAAAAAACGACAATACTCATCAGGAACCATTGCACCATTTTTACAAATATCATCTGCACGTACATCTGATATTCCCTGTGATATTCCGGCAATGAATAGCCCCAGAACTGATATACATAAAGTAAGCCATCGTCTGTTCATAAGTTAAAATTCCTGCACGCCCAAAGTGGTATAAAATTCAGCAATTGGACCTTTATAAATACTGGCATCAAACTTCTTACTCGATCCTAAATTAAGCTGTGCTGCGTCGGTGAACTGCCAGATCGCCCATTTTGTCTGGTTGATTGAACGCGGGGTTTCACTGGCCTGAGCCTGATTAGAGTAATCAGCCAGCCACAGTTTGTGATCTGCAACCTGGGCAAAACTATTTTCCCCACCAACGGCATCTTTCCACCAGGCTCGCGCAGTGTAGATAACCGGTTTACGCCCTAAATCGGCTTCGACCTGTGCGGTAAACGCCTTGATCATCGTTATAATTTCAGCAGGTTTACGCTTTTGCCAACGATCCTTACCCGTTGATGAGTCCACATCCCACTCCACATCCACCGCCGGTGGCATATCCGTTGCGCGTAATCCCCCGTTAGCTTTAATAATTTTAACAAACGTCATCGCCTGCTTACGTCCCCATATTTCAGCGTCGTCTGCCGGTGTACCGCTGGAAAGAAAATGATATGCTCCACGGTGTAATTTTACCCCCCGTTCCGTATCCCCGGCCCGTTGCCAGAAACCGGAAAATTCGGGATCGACATAACGCGTTCCTTGACTGGACTTCATATACAGAAACACAGACTTATTTTTTGCCAACAGTTCGATTGGAAAATTCTTACCGTTATGATGGCTGATATCCACTCCAAATAAAGAACTTGGTCGCGGTTGATTTAATACCGAGTCATAAGAGACATCAGTCGGAAATTTAAAGTATTTTTTTACTGCGAACGTGTCATATTCCATTTCACGGGAAAGATCTGATCCCAGGATTTTTACAAATAACTCCTGTCGTGAGAGATCATGAGTTAAGTTTTCCAGTCCCAGAGATGCGGCATCGGGAAGCGGCTCTGCGGCCAGACTAAAAGATGAATGGTACGAGAGGAGTAGAGAGATAACTAACGAAATAGCAGAGGCTTTTTTCATTTTACCACCCCATTTTTAGCTGTGTGTTTATTTTCAAATGAAGATGTTTTACAAGTGATGAAATGCATTCACGTTGTAAAAAAAGTAAAGCACAGCTTATATTTGGAGTATGTAATACAGCAGATAAATAAAATTTATGATTAGAGTTTGTGCTTAATATAACCTGGAAATTTCACAGACTTATCTTGAGAGCAATTTTTATAGGGTAAATTTTAAAAAGAGAGGTATTTTATTGGGGTTGTGAAATCTGGCGCAACTTTTTGCGCCAGATGAGAACATAATCAATGTTTTACAATATACATAGTCCGGCTATAAGCCACATCTTCCGGGTTATTAATGGGATAACCTTTCAGCCACGGCCTGATTAGCCGTCCATTGGTATATTGATAAATTGGCGCAATCGGTGCTTGCTCCATGAGGATTTTCTCTGCCGTGTTGTAATCGGCGTTGCGTGCTTTGACGGTGTTTTCAGTCGATGCCTGAGTCAGCACTTTGTCGTATGCCGGATTGTTAAAGCGGGAAATATTTCCTGAGTGCGTTGACGTTAACAGCGTCAGGAAGGTTGATGGTTCATTATAATCCCCAACCCACGAGGCGCGGATAACATCAAAATTGCCGGTATTACGGCTGTCGATATAGGTTTTCCATTCCTGATTTTGCAGTTTGACATCTACGCCAAGATTCTTTTTCCACATCGACGCCACAGCGATGGCAATTTTCTGGTGATTTTCCGAAGTGTTATATAACAGTGTAAGTTTTAACGGCTTCTGTGGACCATACCCGGCGGCGCTCAACAATGTTTTCGCCTGGGCATTCAGTTCTTCCTGACTCATTTGTTCAAACGGCGAAGGTTCTGGCGTAAATCCGGCAGTAACATCTGGCGTGAAATGCCATGCTGGTTTTTCACCTGTACCCAGCACTTTTTCCGTCATCAGGCGGCGATCAATCGTCATACTTAATGCCAGACGCACTCGTTGATCTGCCGTCGGCCCTTTTTGCGTGTTAAATGCATAATAATACGTCCCAAGCTGTGGCGGCGTGTAAACCTGCCCAGGAATATCCCTCAACAGTTTCTGGTACATATTTTTCGGGAAGGATTCAGTGATATCAATATCGCCTGCGAGATAACGCTTAGTGGCTGCGGATTCCTGATTAATTGGCAGGAAGGTCACTTTTTGCAGCACCGTTTTGGCGTTATCCCAATAATGGGTATTCGGCACCACGACCAGTTTTTCATTAACTACGCGCTCTTTAAGAACATAAGCGCCATTGCCGATCAGATTTCCGGGTTTCGTCCACTCTTTACTACTTTCTACGTTGGCTTTTTGCACCGGGAAGAAGGCAAAGTTAGCGGTTAAATTCACAAACCACGGCAATGGTTTATCAAGCTGAATTTTCAAAGTATGGGCATCAACTGCGGTGACGCCAAGCTGGTCAGGCGTGGCTTTACCATCAATAATCGCTTGTGCGTTGTTGATTCCCGCCAGCGCGGCAAACCATGCAAATGGCGACAATGTTTTGGGATCCACCAGACGTTGCCAGCTATAGACAAAATCTTGCGCCGTTACCGGTGTGCCATCCGCCCATTTTGCGTTATCGCGCAGGGTAAAAGTCCAGATACGATTGTCATTACTTTTCCACTGCGTGGCGACACCAGGCACTATCTCCCCTTTCTCGTTTTGATTCACCAGACCTTCAAACAAATCGCGAATGACCTGAATCTCCGGCAGGCCCACTGCTTTGGCGGGATCTAACGACGCAGGCTCATCTTTAATGTGGCGCACCAGCTCCTGCTTCTCTGCCAGTACTGTGCCGCTCGGAACTTCTGCAGCATACGACAGGGAAATGCTGCTGACCAACAGCGCACAACACGTGACTGAAACAGAGTGCTTCATAAGTTACCCTCAAACCTGCGTTAATAATGATGCGTAATTATTTGTTTCTCCTTGAAGAAATGCAAATAACTTCCGGCAAAAAAGTGATAAAGGATCGATAACATATCGTTGTCGAAAAGGATTTGATAATCCGCAAAATTTGCACAACACTGCCTGTAATACTTCTTATATTCGAGACGATTATGACCGTGACCCGCCCGCGCGCCGAACGGGGCGCTTTTCCGCCAGGAACCGAACATTACGGACGTTCATTATTAGGTGCGCCGTTGATCTGGTTTCCGGCTTCTGCCGCCAGCAGCGAAAGTGGTTTAATCCTGGCTGGCACCCACGGCGACGAAAATTCTTCCGTCGTCACCCTCTCCTGCGCATTACGCACGTTAACACCGTCTCTGCGCCGCCATCATGTCGTGCTGTGTGTGAATCCTGACGGTTGCCAGCTTGGTCTGCGGGCTAATGCCAATGGTGTGGATCTAAACAGAAACTTTCCGGCGGCGAACTGGAAGGAAGGTGAAACGGTGTACCGCTGGAACAGTGCCGCCGAAGAGCGCGACGTGGTCTTGCTGACCGGCGATAAACCCGGCTCCGAACCTGAAACTCAGGCTTTGTGCCAGCTCATTCATCGTATCCACCCCGCCTGGATTGTCTCTTTTCACGATCCGCTGGCTTGTATTGAAGATCCCCGACACAGTGAATTAGGTGAGTGGCTGGCTCAGGCATTTGAATTGCCGCTGGTGACCAGCGTCGGATACGAAACCCCCGGCTCCTTCGGCAGTTGGTGTGCGGATCTGAACCTGCACTGTATTACCGCCGAGTTTCCGCCCATCTCCTCCGATGAAGCCAGTGAAAAGTATCTCTTTGCAATGGCGAATTTACTGCGCTGGCATCCTAAAGATGCAATTCGCCGGTCGTAAACTGTAGCGCCGGCTCCACATCCACCGCCAGCCAGGTCGGTCCATCAAGATCGGCAAAACTGACCTGCGGCACCAGCGGTAAAGCGGCGCTAATAGCACGAGAGGTACACAACATGCAGCCCAGCATCAGACTAAAACCTTGTGCACGCGCTTCGGTCGCCAATGCCAGGGCTTCGGTCAGCCCCCCCGTTTTATCGAGTTTGATATTAACCATCTCATAGCGCCCTTTCAGCGCCTTCAGATTGCTACGGGTATGACAACTTTCATCAGCGCAAATGGGTAACGGATGAATAAAATTCTCCAGCGCCGCATCGTCCTGTGCGGGAAGCGGTTGTTCCAGCATCGCGATGCCTAAGTCAGCCAGCAACTGACATCGCGCTGCCAATCCTTCTGCGCGCCAGGATTCATTCGCATCAACAATCAACGTCGCATCGGGTACAGCCGAGCGAATTGCCACCATCCGCTCGCTAATAAGATGGTTATCCAGTTTCACTTTCAGCAATTTCGCCCCTGCTTGCCATAGTGCCGCAGCACTGCTGGCCATTTGATCAGGCGTACCGATGACAACCGTCTGTGCAGTGGTAATGGTGTCGGGAAGCGTTATACCGATAAATTCAGCCAGCGTCTGCTGCTGTTTACGTGCACAGAGAGCCCACAATGCACAATCCAGCGCATTACGCGCCGCGCCCGCTGGCAGTATTTTTTGCAGTTCTTCACGTGTCAGCCCTTTTTCCAGTTGCGGCACAACACTCATAATTTGCGCCATTACTGAAGCGTCACTTTCACCATAGCGCGGATAGGGAGTGCATTCCCCAGCACCTTTAACACCATCTTCTTCCAGTTCAACAACCACCACGCGCGCTTCACTGCGGCTGCCACGAGCAATTACAAACGGGGTATGTAACGGCCAGGCTTCCTCAAATACCTTTACGGTTCTCATCTTTACTCCTTGTTGCCGCGATGGACTGCGGATTAAGCGCAAATAGCGATTGCTGTGTTATTGACAGTTAGCATAAACTAGGCATGACGTTAACTATATGTAAACAGGAAAGATAATCATGTCACAAATCGTTCATTTCCAGGGCAACCCGGTTACAGTCGCCAATTCCATCCCGCAAGTGGGTAGCAAAGCGCAGACTTTTACTCTCGTGGCAAAAGATCTGTCTGACGTCACCCTCACGCAGTTTGCAGGTAAACGCAAAGTGCTGAACATTTTCCCAAGTATTGATACCGGTGTTTGCGCCGCATCAGTACGTAAGTTTAACCAACTGGCGACAGAAATCGACAACACCGTTGTACTGTGTATTTCCGCCGATCTGCCGTTCGCCCAGTCTCGTTTCTGCGGTGCGGAAGGTCTTAACAACGTCATCACCCTTTCCACTTTCCGTAATAGCGAATTTCTGCAAGCTTACGGCGTTGAGATCGCTGAAGGCCCACTGAAAGGTCTGGCTGCGCGCGCAGTTGTCGTAATTGATGAAAATGACAATGTGATTTTCAGCCAGCTGGTGAATGAAATCACCACTGAGCCGGATTACGAAGCAGCTCTGGCGGTACTGAAAGCGTAATTTATTATGCCTGATGGTATTGCGCCATCAGGCATTTTACGTGTTTACTCTTCGCTCTTTTTCTGGCTCAGGCCGTATTCACGCAATTTGTTGGCAATCGCGGTATGTGAAACGCCCAGACGTTTTGCCAGTTTGCGCGTGCTGGGATAATTGCGATAAAGCTGGGTTAACACCGAACGCTCAAATCGACTGGTGATTTCATCCAGCGAACCTTCCATCGCATCTTCGCCCACGGCAACGGTTGTCGCGTCATAATCTGGCAGCAAAATGTCTTGTGGACGCAGTTCGTAGCCGTCCAGTTGGGTGAGTGCGCGATAGACAGCATTTTTCAACTGCCTCACGTTACCCGGCCAGCCATAACGTGTCAGCACGGTATTCAGATCGGCAGCCAATTTCGGCCGGGGTACTCCCTGCTCGTCAGCAAAGCGGGCGACGAACAATTCGGTTAACGGCATGATATCCTGCGGACAGTCTCGCAGCGGTGGCAGATTCAGCGTCAACACATTCAGGCGATAATAGAGATCTTCCCGAAATACGCCTTTTTGCACCAACTCAACCAGATTCTTTTGCGTCGCGCAAATCACCCGCACATCGACATGCACCTCGTGATCTTCGCCAACCCGACGGAAAGTGCCATCATTAAGGAAACGCAGCAATTTAGCCTGCATTCGCGGCGACATCTCACCAATCTCATCCAGCAGCACTGAACCGCCGTTCGCCTGCTCAAAGAACCCTTTCTTCCCTTCCGGGGCATGTCCAAACAGTTCGCTCTCAACGGCATCTTCCGGTATAGACGCGCAGTTCAGCGCCAGGTAAGGTTTACCGGCGCGAGGGCTGGCCTGATGACAGGCGTAAGCAAAGAGATCTTTACCAGTACCCGTGTCACCCGTAATCAGCAGTGGCGCGCTTAACATCGCCAGTTTCTGAGCCTGCTCGACAACGTGTTTCATTTTCGGACTAACGGCGACAATCTGACTAAAGGCGCTGACATCCTGCGCAGCCACATTTTGCAACTGACGCCCCATACGAATCGTCGAGCGCAGCATCACTACCGCACCGGTCAGGACGTGTTGGTCGTGTTCATCCTGCAAATAAACCGGCGTTATCTCCATCAAGAAATTTTGCCCGTTAATCACCACATGTTCGTTATGCGAATCCTGCGGGTCACTCTCCAGCCAGCGTAAAAAATTAAATCCGTTAATCAATTGCGCAGCGGTATGATTGCGTAAACGATCAAGTTTTTGACCAAATAGCTGACAGCTCGCCGGATTCGCCATATCCACTTTGCTTTTCATATCGACCGAAAGCACGGGTTCAGGCAACGCCTCAAGCAATGCGCTCAACGCCAGATGTTCGCGCTCGGAAGGCATCCATGACACAGTGCGCACATCGGTAACACCTGCAATACGGCGAATTTCCGCCATCAGGCTGCTGAAACTGTCAAAATCCAGTTCGGCAAAATTGAGGTAAATCCGCCCGATTGGGTCAATCTCAATACCGCGTAAATCGATGCCTCTTAGAACCAGTAGATCGAGTAATTCGCGGGTCAGACCGAGTCGGTCTTCACAAAAGACTTCCAGACGCATGGGAACCTTCACCTGAGAAAAGAACAATTAATATGATGATATGACACTATTCGAGTGGCAGGAAGATTTCTGTCAACAAAGATTGACACAACGACGGATAATCGGGCACTTCGGCGTAAAGATATCCGATCAGCACCCGATATTGCGTTATTATTCGCTGGTCGTTTTGCCCTTTTGCAGCGTCTCCTTTACCTGACCGATAAGCTGGCGACGAAAATCCCCCAGGCGAGGTTTGTCATCGTCGATCCACGGCAGCGGACGGCAAAGTTCCATAGCTTTAATTCCCAGTCGCGCGGTCAGGAGTCCGGCGCCAATCCCCTGGGCAGCACGCGTTGACAAACGAGCAGCGAGATCTTGTGACATCCAGTCCATCCCCACTTCACGCACCAGCTCGCTAGCACCGGCAAAAGCGATATTCAGCAATACCAGTTTGAACAGGCGCAAACGGCTGTAATAACCCAGTTCAATGCCATAGAGCGTAGCGATACGATTAATCAACCGCAGATTACGCCAGGCAATAAACGCCATATCCACCAGTGCCAACGGGCTTACGGCAATCATCAGGGTAGATTCTGCCGCCGAACGGCTGATTTCTCTGCGCGCCTGCGCATCCAGCACTGGCTGAACCAGATGTGCGTACAGACTGACGACTTCACGATCGTTCTGCGTTTCATGGATTGAGGCATACCAGCGTTGCAGCGCCGGATGCGACTGATCAACACCGGCCTGCTGCGCCAGTTTCTCGCAAAATGCGCGCCCTTTGCCAGTGCCGTGACTATGCAACAAATCGCGCGCTTCATCGCGTTCGTGCGCACGCTGGCGCAAGCGCCATAAGCGTCGCCACTCTGTTACCACTGAGCCAACGCCAGCCCCGATAATCAATGCCCCAGCGGCACAACCGCCCAGTGCTACCCAATCCTGAGTTTGCCAGGCATTCATCGTCCACTGCACGCCCTGGCCAACAACGCTCGCGCCAAACAGCGCCACCCCACCCATGACCATTTTACGCCACAGACTGCGTTTCGGACGCAGCGCCGCATCCATTACCGCTTCGACTTGCCCCTCTTCTTCCGGCGCTTCGTCGAGCGTCGCTGGGGCAAAATTTTGCGCCTGATTTTCATCAAAGGTCTGCTGCGCCTTAAATTTAGGGTTCTGATCGACTTCCAGCGGACCGTCGAAATCAATACGTGGTTTTAACGGTTCGGTCATCGCAATTTATCTCCTATTAAAAATTCCAGCGCGGCATCAAGACGAATATGCGGCAGCGGTTTATCGACATCCATCACCTGCGGGCGAAACGCTTCAAACTGGAAGCCTTGCTTATCCCAGAACGCCTGACCGGGCAAACGCGCAGGAACTTCACCAGGGTAAACGGTGAGCGGTGCGCCATCGCTCAGTCGATTACCGCGCAGAGCCGGGATTTTCTCGCCGTTGACGTCGATAATGCCGCTGGTGGTCGCCTGTACGGAGGCCAGCCCCAGACAATCCATGCTGATCCCTTCAAACGCCGCATTTTGCCAGGCATCCTGAATCAGTTGTTGCAGTAATGAAACCATATTGGCGTGCTGATCGATGGTCACATGATCCGCTTTCGTCGCGGCAAACAGCAATTTGTCGATAACCGGCGAGAACAAGCGGCGGAAAAGCGTACGTTGCCCGTAGTGGAAACTTTGCATCAACTGCGTCAGCGCCAGACGCATGTCATTAAATGCCTGCGGTCCACTGTTGAGCGGTTGCAGGCAATCCACCAGCACAATCTGGCGGTCAAAACGCAAAAAGTGGTTTTTATAGAACCCCTTCACCACTTTCTCGCAGTAATAATTAAACCGCTCGCGCAGCATTCCGGCGTTGGTATGCTTATCGGCCTGTGCCAGTTTCGATTCGCCCCAGGCATCGACATCCGGCCACGGGAAGAATTGCAGCGCGGGTGCGCCTGCCATATCCCCCGGTAGAACAAAGCGCCCAGGCTGAATAAAGTGCAGCCCCTGCTGTTTGCAGTGGTGGAGATAATCGGTCCACGCGGCGGCGATATCTGCAAGACGGTTTTCGTCGGCAGGCGCTAACGGATCAAGTCCTTCGCACATCATCCGCCATTTTGCCGACCACTCGCCGCGCTGACCATTAAGCAAGCCCGTCATCTGGCGTGACCAACTTAAATAGTCCTGCGCCAGCATTGGTAGATCGAGTAGCCACTCGCCGGGATAATCCACAATCTCCAGATACAGCGTGGAGGTGTCTTTGAAGTGACGCAGTAGCGAATCGTTCGATTTATAACGCAATGCCAGGCGGATTTCGCTGACACCACGCGTTGGCGTCGGCCAGGCGGGAGGGTCGCCGTACAGCTGCGCTAACCCTTCGTCGTAAGTAAAACGTGGGATGCCAAAATCACGTTGAGGAATACGCTTCACACCCAGCAGGCGCTCTTCACGCACCGCGCTTAACAGCGGCAAGCGTGCTCCTGCATGAATATTGAGCAACTGATTGACCATCGCGGTGATAAACGCCGTTTTGCCACTACGGCTAAGTCCGGTTACCGCCAGTCGCAGGTGCCTGTCGACGCCACGATTCACCAGCGCGTTAAGTTCATTTTTGAGTCGCTTCATTGCTGTCCTGTGCCAGAAAGCTGTAGAAAGGATGAGATGCTGGAGATAATAATGTGGGTTAATTTTGATTTATCAAATGAATAAGCGGCGTTATTTACACCGCTCAATAAGTAATTTGTTAACCTTTGACCTTCGGCATCGCAATGTCTTTAAGACCACCGGCGTTCTCAACGTGGGTATATCCCATTTCGTTGAGGAGCTCTTTTGCCTGCCCGGACTGGCGTCCGGCGTTGCAATACACTTTCACGGTGTCGTTTTTATCCGGAACGGCGGTGGCAATGCGCTCTTTCACTTCCTTCAGGGGAATATTGATGGCTCCCTGAACGTGTTCTTGCTGATACTGTTCTGGAACACGAACATCGATCCAGTGTTCAGCAGCAAAAACAGGCAGTGAAAACGCCAGCGTCAGCGCAAGTAAGCCTTTTTTAAACATGTAAGCGTCCTTCTATGGATGAAAATTGCCATCCATTATACGCCTGAGATTTAACAATTTTTGCGAAACTCCCCTCACCTTTTATAACGCTGCGCCAGTTTATTGGCAGCCCGACTTAACAGCGGTTCCAGCGCCACAGCCAACAACATTTTCAGCGGTCGGCGAGCAACAGATTTTATCGCCCAACCCGCCACACCCGCCGGGCCGTAGCGCAGAGCGGTGAGAAGAACCAGCTTGCCTGCTAATTTGAAACCAGGCTTCACCTTTTGCCCAGCTTGTTGCCAGCGAGTATTCATAACTTTCCTCACAATTGACGGAAACGGCTACGCAGCGTGAAGGTATCGGAAGTGACATAACGTTCCATCTCGCGTAAACGCGTTTCACTGGCCGCCAGTTCACGGTCGACTTCATCCAGCAATTCGCTGCTGGAAGGTAGCTGCTCACCAAAGGCCATGTTGTCCGGCATTGGATCAAGCGCAAATGACAAAATGATGTAAGCAACCAGGGTAAACAGCGCCAGACCGAAGAAAATCGACAGCACCACCAGGATACGCACCAGTTTTACCGGTACATCAAAATAGTTGGCAATCCCTGCGCAGACGCCGCGCACCATGCCCTGCTGTGGAATACGCCATAATTTTTTATTGAGATTAATGCCCGCCATTAGCGATCCCTCCAGTTCGGATGTTCTGCATCAAGAATAGATTCCAGCGCCTGAATACGTTCGCGCATCCGTTTTGCTTCATCAGCCAGTTGCGCTAATCGCTGCTGTTCGCTTTGCGACAATTCACCGCGACTGGATCGGTTGCTGTAATGCAGCCATAACCAGATCGGTAAAACAAACAGCACAAAAATGGTTAACGGAATAGCCAGAAATAGCGCGCTCATAAGTACTCCTTAGACGATGAGCGGCGGCGCGTTCGGACGCCGCCTGGATGTTATTATTGATTGTCTTGCTTCATTTTGGCTTTTAATTGTGCCAGTTGCTCACTGATTGCATCATCGGCTTTCAGTTCGGCAAACTGATCGTCCAGCGATTTTTGTTTGCCGAAGCTGTGACTTTCTGCTTCCGCTTCCATCTGGTCGATACGACGTTCGAAAGATTCGAAACGCGCCATTGCTTCATCCAGTTTGCCACTGTCCAGTTGACGACGCACGTCACGCGACGAGTTTGCAGCTTGATGACGCAACATCAATGCCTGCTGGCGAGCGCGAGTTTCGCTCAATTTGTTTTCCAACTCGCCAATCTCTTTCTTCATACGCTCCAGCGTATCGTCCACCAGCGTCACTTCATGTTCCAGGCTCTTAATCAGATCGGTCAGTTTCTGTTTTTCAATTAGTGCCGCACGCGCCAGATCTTCTCTCTCTTTCAGCAGCGCCAGTTCGGCTTTTTCCTGCCACTCAACTTCACGCGCCGACGCTTGTTCAATACGGCGAGTCAGCTGTTTCTTTTCCGCCAGTGCACGCGCCGAGGTAGAACGCACTTCAACTAATGTATCTTCCATTTCCTGGATCATCAGACGCACCAGTTTCTGCGGATCTTCCGCTTTCTCTAACAGGGCGTTGATGTTGGCGTTCACGATGTCGGCAAAGCGAGAAAAAATACCCATAATGTTGTCCTCTTGATTTCTTCGTTCAGGATTGTCCTGCTGAACTGTTAATACAATTTGCGTGCCAATTTTTTATCTTTTTGATTTATAAAGATCTGATTGAAGATTCAACAGCAACATGCCAGGATGAATTAGCGAATTACACTAACAAGTGGCGAATTTCATCATGGCAGAATACAAAGATAATTTACTCGGTGAGGCGAACAGCTTTCTCGAAGTGCTGGAACAGGTTTCGCATCTCGCACCGCTGGACAAACCGGTGCTCATCATCGGCGAGCGCGGCACCGGTAAAGAGCTGATCGCCAGCCGTTTGCATTATCTCTCCTCCCGCTGGCAAGGGCCGTTTATTTCCCTTAACTGCGCGGCGTTAAATGAAAATCTGCTGGATTCCGAACTGTTTGGTCACGAAGCCGGTGCGTTTACCGGAGCGCAAAAACGCCATCCGGGACGATTTGAACGTGCCGACGGCGGAACGCTGTTTCTTGATGAACTCGCTACGGCACCAATGATGGTGCAGGAAAAGTTATTACGCGTAATTGAGTATGGTGAACTGGAACGCGTCGGCGGCAGCCAGCCATTGCAGGTGAATGTGCGGCTGGTATGTGCGACAAATGCCGATCTTCCGGCGATGGTCAATGAAGGTACTTTTCGCGCCGACCTGCTCGACCGCCTGGCTTTTGATGTTGTACAACTGCCGCCCCTGCGCGAGCGTGAAAGCGACATTATGCTGATGGCGGAGCACTTCGCCATCCAGATGTGTCGGGAAATAAAACTGCCTCTGTTTCCTGGTTTTACCGAGCGCGCCAGAGAAACGTTGCTGAACTATCGCTGGCCGGGAAATATCCGTGAATTGAAAAACGTGGTGGAACGTTCGGTGTATCGCCACGGCACCAGCGATTATCCGCTTGATGAGATCATTATTGATCCCTTTAAACGGCGTCCACCTGAAGACACTATCGCCGTTTCAGAAAACACCTCGCTTCCAACGCTGCCGCTGGATTTACGTGAGTTTCAAATGCAGCAGGAAAAAGAGTTGCTGCAACTCAGTTTGCAACAGGGGAAATATAACCAGAAGCGCGCAGCTGAATTGCTGGGGTTAACCTATCATCAGTTCCGCGCATTGCTTAAAAAGCACCAGATTTAGTGGAGTTGGGCAATGTGGCTTGCCGGATGAGGCGATCAAGCCTACAAAATCAATACGTCGTTTGCAGGCCTGATAAGCGCAGCGCATCAGGCATTTTTGCGTTGGGCTCCGCTTATGCGTATTAATCTCTCAGCGCATCCTGCAAAATTTTCATTGCCGCATCGAACTGCGCATCCGGGATGGTCAGCGGATACAGGAAACGAATCACGTTGCCGTATGCGCCACAGGTCAACAGTAACAGCCCCTGCGCCAGCGCACGTTGCTGAATTTTCTGCGCAATGGCGGCTGACGGCTCGCCCGTTTGCGGGTCGTTAAATTCTGCCGCAATCATCGACCCCAGACCGCGTACCGCAGCAATGGCCGGAACGCTTTCTTTGGCCTCAATCAGCGTTTGCGTCAGGCGCTGACCGAGTTGATTCGCACGGTCGCAAAGGGATTCTTTGTCGATAATGTTGAGCACTGCGTGCGCGGCGGCAACTGCCAGCGGGTTACCGGCGTAAGTGCCGCCAAGCCCGCCCGGCGCGGGCGCGTCCATAATGTTGGCATTACCGACCACGCCCGAAAGCGGCATACCACCCGCGAGGCTTTTCGCCATCGTCATTAAGTCCGGCTTATCGGTGTAATGATCCATGGCAAACAGTTTACCTGTACGCGCAAAACCGCTTTGCACTTCATCAGCAATCATCACAATGCCGTGCTCATCGCACAGGCGGCGAATGGCGGCAACCAGCTCTTTTGGCGCCACGTTAAATCCGCCCTCGCCCTGTACCGGTTCGAAAATAATGGCCGCGACCTGTTTCGCTTCGATGTCTGATTTAAACAAGCGTTCGATGGCGTCGAGGGAATCTTGCGTCGAAACGCTATGCAAATCTGACGGATACGGCACGTGATACACCGAACCGGGGAACGGGCCGAAACCAATTTTGTACGGTGCAACCTTTCCAGTTAATGCCATGGTCATATACGTGCGACCGTGGAAGCCGCCGCTGAACGCAATCACGCCAGGGCGTCCGGTATGGGCGCGGGCGATTTTCACCGCATTCTCAACTGCTTCCGCACCGGTGGTGAAGAACGCGGTTTTGGCCTGACCGCTCACCGGGGCAAGGGCGTTAATTTTCTCCGCCAGGGTGACGTAGCTTTCGTATGGCACAATCTGGTACGCCGTGTGGGTAAACTGTTGCAGTTGCTGTTCCACTGCCGCCACCAGTTCAGGATGGCGATGTCCGGTGTTCAGCACCGCGATGCCTGCGGCGAAATCGATGTACTCGTTGCCCTCAACATCCTTCAGCGTGGCGTTTTCAGCCGACTGGGCGAAGAAGTTACACATTACGCCAACCCCGCGCGGAGTGGCAGAAAGACGACGCTGATGGAATTCATTGTTGCTCATGTTTCACACCTTTTGACTCTTCACTGTTAATCGGAAATTAAACGCCCAGACGATCGCGCAGGCTGTAATAGACTGCGCCCATCGCGGTAAACGGCACGCGCAGCGTGCGCCCGCCAGGGAACGGGTAATGCGGCAGATTGGCGAAGGCGTCGAAACGCTCGGCATCTCCGCGTAGCAGTTCAGCAATTAAACGCCCGGCGAGATGGGTACAGGTAACGCCGTGGCCGCTGTAGCCCTGCATGTAGTAAATGTTTTTATTAAGGCGACCAAACTGTGGCATACGTGACAGGGTCAGCAAGAAGTTGCCCGTCCAGCGGTAGTCGATTTTTACGCCCTGCAACTGCGGGAAGGTTTTCAGCAGTTTCGGCACCACCAGGCGCTCAACGTCATCCGGGTCACGTGCGCCATACACCACGCCACCACCGTACAGCAGGCGGTTATCGGCAGTCAGGCGGTAGTAATCAAGCAGATAGTTACAGTCTTCGACACAGTAGTTTTTCGGGATCAGCGAACGGGCTAAATCATCGGAAAGACGCTCAGTGGTGATTACCTGCGTGCCGCACGGCATACTGCGCTTCGCCAGTTCCGGCTCCACTTTATCGCCCAGATACGCATTCCCGGCGACAATCACATACTTCGCCGTTACCTGACCTTTGGCAGTCCGCACCACGGCTGGCGTGGTGTGCTGGATCTGCGTCACCGCAGAAAGCTCATACACACGTCCGCCGTTCAGACGAATGGCGTCGGCTTCACCAATAGCGAGGTTCAGCGGGTGAATATGCCCGCCGCTGTGATCCAGCAGCGCACCGGTGTAGCGATCGCTGGCAACTTCACGGCGAATGGCACTGGCGTCCAGCAGTTCGAGTTGATTGTTACCATAGCGTTCCCAGTTCTCTTTCTGCTCTTCAAGAGTCGCGAGCTGCTTATCATTCATCGCCACAAACAGGCCGCCGGGGCGGTAGTCGCAGTCAATCTGATAACGTTTGATACGTTCGCGGATGATCTCTCCGCCTTCGAACATCATGCTGCCGAGCATACGGGCGGTGTCCATGCCGTAGCTTTTTTCGATTACGTCGATGTCGCGGCTGTAGGAGTTTACAAGCTGCCCGCCGTTGCGTCCGCTGGCGCCAAAGCCGATGCGTGAGGCTTCGAGTACCACCACGTCAAAGCCCGCTTCCGCCAGATGCAGTGCAGAGGAAAGCCCGGTGTAGCCGCCGCCAACCACGCAAACATCACACGTGATTGACTCATTCAGCGTGTCGAAAGGCGCATATTTATTCGCACTGGCGGCGTAGTAACTACTGGTATGTTCGGTCATTTCAGGCCTCCAGGCTTATCCAGATGGTTTTCAGTTCAGTGAATTTTTCAAGGGCGTGCAGGGATTTGTCGCGACCGTTGCCGCTCTGCTTATAACCGCCAAACGGTACGGTCATATCGCCATCGTTGTAGTTGTTGACGAAGACGGAACCAGCTTTCAAGCGGCGGCTCATGCGGTGCGCGCGGGAGAGATCGCGCGTCCATACCGCCGCACCGAGCCCGTACTGGCTGTCGTTGGCAAGCTGTAGCGCCTGGTCTTCTGATGTGAAACGCGTGACCACCAGCACCGGGCCGAAAATCTCTTCGCGACTTAAGGACGCATTGGGCTCTACGTCGACAAAGATGGTCGGGCCGATGGCGGCAGCCAGCTCGGCGTTACGGCCATCCAGCAGCAGTTGCCCTTTGCTTTCACCTTCACGAATAAAGGTGTGTACCGAGTCGGCATGAGCGCAGTCGATTAAGGTGCCCATCGTGGTTGCAGGATCAAGTGGATGCCCTGGCTGCCAGTTTTGCGCCTGCTGTTTTAACAGGGCTAAGAATTCATCGGCGATACTCTCTTCCAGCAATAAACGGGTTCCGGCGATGCACACCTGGCCCTGGTTGTAGAAGATGCCTGCGGCGGTCGCGCTCGCCGCTTTTTGCAGATCCGGGCAGTCAGCAAAAACGATGTTGGCGCTTTTACCACCCGCTTCCAGCCAGACGCGTTTCATGTTGCTGTCGCCTGCGTCTTTCAGCAGTTGTTTACCGGTACGCGTGGAGCCGGTAAAGGCGATGGCATCGATATCGTTATGACGAGAAAGCGCCTGCCCCGCCTCATGACCAAAACCAGTTACTACGTTCAACACGCCATCCGGCAGACCTGCTTCTTTCGCCAGCCCCGCAAGGCGAATCGCACTGAGCGGTGATTTTTCAGACGGCTTCAGGACAACGCTGTTACCTGCCGCCAGCGCCGGGCCGAGTTTCCAGCAGGTCAGCAACAGCGGGAAGTTCCACGGGACGATGGCGGCAATTACGCCGACCGGTTCGCGCACAATCATCGCCAGCTCATGGCTACTGGTGGTCGCCACTTCGCCATACACTTTATCGATCGCTTCGGCGTACCAGCGAATGGCGCGTGCCGCGCCGGGAATATCATCACGCAGGCTGTGACGAATCGGTTTACCGGTGTCGAGGGTTTCCAGCAGCGCCAGTTCTTCGGCGTTGGCTTCCATTAAATCGGCGAGTTTATTCAGTACCACTTTGCGTTTAGCCGGAGAAGAGAGCGACCAGTCGCCGCGTTCAAATACGTTGCGTGCCGCGCTCACTGCGCGGTCGATATCGGCGCTTTTACCGCGCGCAATATTCGCCAGCGGCGCCTGGGTGACCGGATCAACGGTTTCGAAGGTTTCGTTTTCCGCCGCAGCGGTATACTCACCGTTAATAAATAAGCGGGTTTCAATGGCGAGACTTAACGCTTTATCCTGCCAGTAAGCCAGATGATGAAAATTCATTATGACTCCTGTTTCACGTCTATCAGATATATGCAGTTTGTGAACGTCAGGGCGCAGAGATCCCCGGGCCGTATGCCCGTTTATTTCTGGCGACATTCTTTATGGATTGCCGGGCGCATTGCGCTTACCCGGCTTACAGAGCTAAAAGATTAAAACGTGGTGGGTGTATGGGCGCTGATAATTCGGCAAATGCCTGCCGACGTATTGCTGAAACTGTGCGGGATGCCGGTATTAATGGCATAACTTTGCCCCGCGACGAGGTGATAATCCTGTCCATTAATGGTCAGAACAATTTCACCTTCCAGTACAGTGCCTATTTCCTCACCCTGATGCTTAATTCTTTCCCCAGTGGTTGTGCCCGGCTGGTACGTTTCAAAGATCATCGCCAACGTGCGATTCGGGTTACCGTTATGAACCAGCTTCATTGACACACCCTGACTGCCCATTTCAATTAAGTCGTCCTGATTAATGACGACCTGCGGCTCATCAGGTTTTTCCGGCTCGGAAAAGAATTCCGAGAGTGACAGTCCATACACCTTCAGCAGCTTTTGCAGCGTACTGATGGCAGGGCTGACTTTATCCTGTTCTATCGTACTGATAGCACTGTGAGTCAGCCCGGAGAGTTCGGCGGCACGACGTTGTGAAAGCCCCTGCTGCTGGCGGATTTCCGACAAGCGTTTTCCTGGCGCCAGTCCCTCATCACTCATATTTGCATTTCCTTAAACTGTAGTGGTCAGAGTCGCTGTTTTTCAGCGATATGGTGCTGACAAGCGGTGATAAAGCCCTCGAACAATATACGCGAAAGCGCGTACTCGCTACTGTTCCATTCCGGGTGCCACTGTACGCCCAGCGCGAAAGGATGATTGATGACGCTAACCGCCTCAACTAAGCCATCCGGCGAGCGAGCTTCAACACGCAACCGTGGGCTAACAACCTTCGCCCCTTGTCCATGCAGAGAGTTTACCCAAAAGTTGCTACATTCAGGTAACAGCGCAGACAGTAATCCCCCCTCTTCAACCTGAACTTCATGCGACGGCGCATATTGCTGCTCCACCGGCAGTTCGGGATCTTCCCGATGTTCCAGCAATTCAGGCTGTTCGCACAGCTTGCGATGCAACGAACCTCCGGTTGCCACCACCAGTTCCTGTAAACCCCGGCAGATGGCGAAAATGGGGATGCGCCTTTCGAGTGCAGCGTTAATTAACGCCATGCTCAGAAGATCACGCCCGGGATCGGCGTCAGGCTCATCGCCGTTTTCACCATATAGGTGCGGCTGCACATTGCTGGGGCTACCAGGAAGATAAATGCCATCAAGTTTCGGCAAAAGTTCTTCAAGTAATGACGGCTCAGCCAGCGCATGGGGAAGCGCAATCGGCAAACCACCTGCGTGAATGATGGCATTCAGGTACTTTTCTTGCAGAGTCTGGGTCTCATGACCCTTAAGCCTGTTCCTGCACATTACGACACCGATAACAGGATTGTTCATTATATTTTCCATGCTCAATCTCACAAAGTGGACTAAATTATCGCCATTACTGCGGTTTAAATGACCTTTCTGTTCAATATTTTTTCAATCTAGCAGTGAGTTTTCTTTTTTGCAAACTCAATTTAACATTTTACAAACATTTAGTTTGCATACAGATTCGAAGAGTGGTCATTATATTTTACGCTCTGATAACGAGTGGAAAACAAAACCAAAGGCGAAGAATCATGGAAACCAATATCGTTGAAGTAGAAAACTTTGTTCAGCAGTCAGAAGAGAGGCGGGGTAGCGCCTTTACGCAGGAGGTGAAACGCTATCTGGAACGCTACCCGAATACGCAATATGTTGATGTTTTACTTACCGATCTTAATGGCTGTTTTCGTGGAAAACGCGTCCCCTTCTCCAGCCTGAAAAAACTGGAGAAAGGATGCTACTTCCCGGCTTCGGTGTTTGCGATGGATATTCTGGGCAATGTGGTAGAAGAAGCAGGGCTAGGTCAAGAAATGGGCGAACCCGATCGTACCTGTGTCCCTATTCTCGGTTCTTTAACCCCTTCTGCCGCCGATCCTGAGTTTATTGGTCAAATGCTTCTGACCATGGTCGATGAAGATGGCGCTCCCTTTGACGTTGAGCCGAGGAATGTACTCAACCGCCTGTGGCAACAGCTACGCCAGCGCGGATTGTTCCCGGTCGTAGCGGTAGAGCTGGAGTTCTATTTACTGGATCGCCAGCGCGACGCCGAAGGGTATCTGCAACCGCCCTGTGCGCCAGGCACCGATGACCGCAATACCCAAAGCCAGGTCTACTCTGTCGATAACCTCAACCACTTCGCCGATGTGCTCAATGATATTGATGAACTGGCGCAATTACAGCTGATTCCGGCAGATGGTGCGGTCGCCGAGGCTTCGCCAGGCCAGTTTGAAATCAACCTTTACCATACCGATAACGTACTGGAAGCCTGCGATGATGCATTAGCCCTTAAACGCCTGGTGCGCTTGATGGCGGAAAAGCATAAGATGCACGCCACTTTTATGGCGAAGCCGTATGAAGAACACGCGGGCAGCGGGATGCATATCCATATCAGTATGCAAAATAATCGTGGAGAGAACGTGCTAGCTGACGCGGAAGGCGAAGATTCGCCGCTACTGAAAAAGATGCTCGCCGGGATGATAGATCTGATGCCGTCATCAATGGCATTGCTGGCGCCGAACGTGAACTCATATCGCCGCTTCCAGCCGGGCATGTATGTGCCGACGCAGGCATCGTGGGGTCATAACAACCGTACCGTTGCCCTGCGTATTCCGTGTGGCGATCGTCATAACCACCGTGTGGAGTATCGCGTGGCGGGTGCCGATGCCAACCCGTATCTGGTGATGGCGGCGATTTTTGCCGGTATTCTGCACGGTCTTGATAATGAGCTGCCGTTGCAGGAAGAAGTCGAAGGTAACGGGCTGGAACAGGAAGGATTACCCTTCCCGATTCGCCAGAGCGATGCCCTGTGGGAGTTTATCGAGAACGATCACCTGCGCCACTATTTAGGCGAGCGTTTCTGTCATGTGTATCACGCCTGTAAAAATGATGAGCTGTTGCAGTTTGAGCGCCTCATCACAGAAACAGAAATTGAGTGGATGTTGAAAAACGCATAGTGCCCCCTTGCGGGGGTTGCCTCATCGGCCTGAGCGGAGCCAGGCCTGACATTTGCTGGTAATCCAGACATTTCCCGGATGTCGCGTTATGGAGCGCAGGCGGCAACGGGCTTCCGTTAACGATTAAGACTGTGACGAGGAAATGAGATGATGCCGATGATGAAATTCCCGCATGGCGAGGGAGGCTGCGTATGCGCTCCCCCTGCGACTGACCGGACTCCGCCCCCTTTGCTTCCCCTGCTAAACAGGTTTGATTTCAGGTCGACGCGACCGCAAACCCGATTACGCAGTGGAGGCAACGATTATGGCTATTAATTCACCGCTGGACATTGCTGCACAACCGGGCAAAACCCGCCTGCGAAAATCACTGAAATTGTGGCAGGTGGTGATGATGGGTCTGGCCTATCTCACGCCGATGACCGTGTTCGATACCTTTGGCATTGTCTCCGGTATCAGCGACGGCCACGTTCCGGCGTCCTACCTGCTGGCGCTGGCCGGCGTGCTGTTTACCGCGATCAGCTACGGCAAACTGGTTCGCCAGTTCCCGGAAGCTGGCTCGGCCTATACCTACGCGCAAAAGTCGATTAACCCGCACGTCGGTTTTATGGTCGGCTGGTCATCGCTGCTGGATTATCTTTTTTTACCGATGATCAACGTCTTGTTGGCGAAAATCTATCTCTCCGCCCTCTTCCCGGAAGTGCCGCCGTGGGTGTGGGTGGTAACCTTCGTCGCCATTTTAACCGCCGCGAATCTGAAGAGCGTCAACCTGGTCGCTAACTTCAATACCCTGTTTGTACTGGTGCAGATCTCCATCATGGTGGTGTTCATCTTCCTGGTGGTTCAGGGGCTACATAAAGGGGAAGGTGTCGGCACCGTCTGGTCGCTACAGCCGTTTATCAGTGAGAACGCGCATCTGATTCCGATTATTACCGGGGCGACGATCGTGTGCTTCTCGTTTCTTGGTTTTGATGCGGTGACCACGCTTTCAGAAGAGACGCCGGACGCCGCGCGCGTTATTCCAAAAGCCATCTTCCTGACGGCGGTCTACGGCGGCGTTATCTTTATTGCCGCATCGTTCTTTATGCAACTGTTCTTCCCGGATATCAGCCGCTTTAAAGACCCGGATGCCGCACTGCCGGAGATTGCACTGTACGTCGGCGGCAAGCTGTTCCAGTCGATTTTCCTCTGCACCACGTTTGTGAACACATTAGCGTCTGGCCTGGCTTCACATGCCAGCGTGTCGCGTCTGCTGTATGTGATGGGGCGTGACAATGTGTTTCCGGAGCGCGTGTTTGGCTATGTGCACCCGAAATGGCGCACCCCGGCGCTGAACGTCATTATGGTCGGGATTGTCGTGTTGTCGGCGCTGTTCTTTGATTTAGTCACCGCTACAGCATTGATTAACTTCGGCGCGTTGGTGGCATTTACCTTCGTCAATTTGTCGGTGTTTAATCATTTCTGGCGGCGTAAAGGAATGAATAAAAGCTGGAAGGATCACTTTCACTATTTGCTGATGCCGCTGGTTGGCGCGCTGACGGTAGGCGTGTTGTGGGTTAACCTGGAGTCAACTTCACTGACGCTCGGTCTGGTTTGGGCCTCGTTAGGCGGCGCATATTTGTGGTATCTGATCCGCCGCTATCGCAAAGTGCCGTTGTATGAAGATGACAGAACACCAGTGAGCGAGACGTAATGTGTTGGATGCGCTGCGTATTGCCCTGCCTGTTGGCAATACGCAGCGCCATTATCCATAAAAAGATGTATGACCCGGATCACGAGTGCTATCATCCGCCCCTGTGCTTAACGCATTAACCCCAGGGCAGATAATGAACCACGATATCCCACTAAAATATTTTGATATTGCCGATGAGTACGCGACCGAATGCGCAGAACCTGTCGCAGAAACTGAACGCACGCCACTGGCTCACTACTTCCAGTTACTGCTCACCCGTTTGATGAATAATGAAGAGATCAGCGAAGAAGCTCAGCATGACATGGCTGCTGAAGCGGGGATCAATCCCGCACGCATTGATGAGATCGCAGAGTTTTTGAATCAATGGGGTAATGAGTAATCCTTTATTAAGGCCAGTTCGGGCTGGCTTCTTACGAGCAAGTCAAACGGCACCTCGCTAAGTAGTTCTGTGAGTTATAGTTATAAGAAATCACGGGTACGAATGTTGAACAGATGGCGACGCCACATGTGCAACAACCAACCATACTGCCCTCATTGCGACCCCTGAACACAAACGGTAATGGCAAATGTCATTAAATATTAGTAAGATAGCCTCTTTACATAAAATCCCTTAATATTATGCGCCAGGTATTATCGTCTCTTTTGGTGATTGCTGGACTTGTGAGTGGTCAGGCAATCGCCGCGCCTGAACCCACCCCGCACGCTGATATCCGCGACAGCGGTTTTGTCTATTGCGTCAGCGGGCAGGTCAACACCTTTAACCCATCCAAAGCGAGCAGTGGGTTAATTGTCGATACCCTTGCCGCCCAGTTTTATGATCGACTACTGGATGTCGATCCTTATACTTATCGTCTGATGCCGGAACTTGCCGAAAGCTGGGAAGTGCTCGACAACGGCGCGACCTATCGCTTCCACCTGCGTCGCGATGTCCCGTTTCAAAAAACCGACTGGTTTACGCCTACTCGCAAAATGAATGCCGACGATGTGGTGTTTACCTTCCAGCGAATTTTTGACCGTAACAACCCGTGGCATAACGTCAACGGGAGCAACTTTCCCTATTTCGACAGCCTGCAATTTGCTGATAACGTGAAAAGCGTCCGCAAGCTGGATAATCATACCGTTGAGTTCCGTCTGGCCCAGCCGGATGCTTCTTTTTTATGGCATCTGGCGACCCATTATGCGTCAGTAATGTCTGCCGAATATGCGCAGAAATTAGAGAAAGAAGATCGTCAGGAACAACTCGACCGCCAACCCGTAGGCACCGGGCCGTATAAACTGTCGGAAAATCGCACGGGGCAATATATTCGCCTGCAACGTCATGATGAGTTCTGGCGAGGCAAACCGTTGATGCCGCAGGTGGTGGTGGATTTAGGCTCTGGTGGCACCGGACGTCTGTCGAAACTATTGACCGGTGAATGTGATGTTCTGGCCTGGCCTGCTGCCAGCCAGCTATCCATTTTGCGCGACGACCCGCGTTTGCGTTTAACGCTGCGTCCAGGGATGAACGTCGCCTATCTGGCTTTTAACACCGCCAAACCGCCGCTAAATAATCCGGCTGTCCGTCATGCGCTGGCACTGGCGATTAATAACCAGCGCCTGATGCAATCTATCTATTACGGTACGGCTGAAACGGCGGCCTCTATTTTACCGCGCGCCTCGTGGGCTTATGACAACGAGGCTAAAATTACCGAATACAATCCGGCGAAATCACGCGAACAGTTAAAGGCATTGGGGCTGGAAAACTTAACGCTGAAACTGTGGGTGCCAACACGTTCGCAGGCGTGGAACCCCAGTCCGCTGAAAACTGCCGAACTGATTCAGGCGGATATGGCACAGGTCGGCGTGAAAGTGGTGATTGTGCCGGTAGAAGGTCGTTTTCAGGAGGCGCGGTTGATGGATATGAGCCATGATCTGACGTTATCCGGTTGGGCGACGGACAGTAACGACCCGGACAGTTTCTTCCGTCCGTTACTGAGCTGCGCGGCAATTCATTCGCAGACCAACCTCGCCCACTGGTGCGACCCGAAATTCGACAACGTGTTGCGTAAGGCGCTCTCTTCGCAGCAACTGGCGGCGCGTATTGAAGCCTATGACGAAGCGCAAAGTATTCTGGCGCAGGAGTTACCCATTCTGCCGCTGGCCTCATCATTACGCTTGCAGGCCTATCGGTACGATATCAAAGGGCTGGTTCTTAGCCCATTTGGTAACGCCTCCTTCGCTGGCGTATACCGCGAAAAGCAAGAGGTGAAAAAACCATGATTATCTTCACCTTACGCCGCGTTTTATTATTGATCGTGACCCTGTTCCTGCTGACTTTTGTTGGCTTCAGTTTGAGCTATTTCACGCCACATGCGCCGTTACAAGGCGCTTCACTGGGGAATGCCTGGGTATTCTGGTTTAACGGCCTGATCCACTGGGATTTTGGCGTTTCCAGCATTAACGGACAACCGATAGCCGAACAGTTAAAAGAGGTTTTTCCGGCAACGATTGAGCTATGCATCCTCGCTTTCGGCTTTGCGCTAATTGTCGGCATCCCGGTGGGCATGATTGCCGGGATTACGCGCCATAAGTGGCAAGATAACTTGATCAATGCCATCGCGTTGCTGGGCTTTTCAATCCCGGTTTTCTGGCTGGCGCTTCTGCTGACGCTGTTTTGTTCGCTGACGCTGGGCTGGCTGCCCGTTTCAGGGCGTTTCGATTTGCTGTATGAAGTGAAACCTGTTACCGGTTTTGCGTTGATTGATGCCTGGCTTTCAGACTCTCCGTGGCGGGATGAAATGATCATGAGCGCAATACGCCATATGGTGTTGCCGGTTATCACCCTGTCGGTTGCGCCAACAACTGAAGTGATCCGATTGATGCGTATCAGCACTATCGAAGTGTATGACCAGAACTATGTGAAAGCGGCGGCGACCCGTGGTTTGTCACGCTTTACTATTTTGCGTCGCCATGTGCTGCATAACGCGCTACCCCCCGTCATCCCTCGTTTGGGCTTGCAATTTTCCACCATGCTGACGCTGGCGATGATCACCGAAATGGTCTTTAGCTGGCCTGGTTTGGGGCGCTGGTTAATTAACGCCATTCGCCAACAAGATTACGCAGCGATTTCCGCCGGTGTGATGGTGTGTGGCTCGCTGGTCATTATTATTAACGTGATTTCTGATATTTTGGGTGCTATGGCTAACCCTCTGAAACATAAGGAATGGTATGCCTTACGATAGCGTATACAGCGAGAAGCGCCCACCGGGCACGCTGCGTACCGCATGGCGCAAATTCTATGGTGATGCCGCTGCAATGGTCGGCCTGTACGGCTGCGCGGGGCTGGCTGTGCTGTGTATTTTTGGCGGCTGGTTTGCGCCTTACGGCATTGACCAGCAATTTCTCGGTTATCAATTGTTGCCACCGTCATGGTCTCGCTATGGCGAAGTCTCTTTCTTCCTGGGGACTGACGACCTCGGACGCGACGTTTTAAGCCGTTTATTGAGCGGCGCTGCGCCTACCGTTGGCGGCGCATTTGTGGTGACACTTGCTGCTACCATCTGTGGTCTGGTGCTCGGCACCTTCGCCGGTGCGACGCATGGTCTACGGTCAGCGGTGCTTAATCATATTCTGGATACCTTACTGGCGATCCCGTCCCTGCTGCTGGCAATTATCGTTGTGGCATTTGCCGGGCCGAGTTTGTCGCACGCGATGTTTGCCGTCTGGCTGGCGCTGCTGCCGCGTATGGTGCGTTCGGTCTACAGCATGGTGCATGATGAACTGGAAAAAGAGTACGTTATCGCTGCTCGCCTGGATGGGGCAACGACGCTGAATATTCTCTGGTTTGCCGTACTGCCAAACATCACCGCTGGACTGGTCACTGAGATCACCCGCGCACTGTCAATGGCAATTCTTGATATTGCCGCGCTGGGCTTTCTTGATCTCGGCGCGCAACTCCCCTCTCCTGAATGGGGAGCGATGCTCGGCGATGCACTGGAACTGATTTATGTCGCCCCGTGGACCGTCATGCTTCCTGGGGCGGCAATTATGATCAGCGTGTTGTTGGTTAACCTCCTTGGTGATGGTGTGCGTCGTGCAATTATTGCGGGGGTGGAATAATGCCGTTACTGGATATTCGTAACCTGACCATTGAATTTAAAACCGGTGATGAGTGGGTTAAAGCCGTTGACCGCGTGAGTATGACCTTAACCGAAGGCGAAATCCGGGGCCTTGTTGGTGAATCCGGCTCCGGCAAGAGTTTGATTGCGAAAGCGATTTGTGGCGTCAATAAAGATAACTGGCGTGTTACCGCTGACCGTATGCGTTTTGATGACATCGATCTGCTGCGTCTTTCCGCGCGCGAACGGCGCAAGCTGGTTGGGCACAACGTGTCGATGATTTTTCAGGAACCACAATCGTGTCTCGACCCTTCTGAACGTGTGGGGCGTCAGTTAATGCAAAACATCCCGGCCTGGACCTATAAAGGCCGTTGGTGGCAGCGTTTTGGCTGGCGCAAACGCCGTGCCATTGAGCTGCTGCACCGCGTGGGGATTAAAGATCACAAAGATGCGATGCGCAGCTTTCCGTATGAGTTGACCGAAGGTGAGTGCCAGAAAGTGATGATTGCCATCGCGCTGGCGAATCAACCACGTCTGCTAATAGCTGACGAACCTACAAACTCAATGGAGCCAACAACACAGGCGCAAATCTTTCGCCTGCTGACGCGTTTGAATCAAAACAGCAATACTACTATTTTGCTTATCAGCCATGACTTACAAATGCTTAGCCAATGGGCGGATAAAATCAACGTGCTTTATTGTGGTCAGACAGTGGAAACCGCGCCAAGTAAGGAGCTGGTGACAATGCCGCATCATCCTTACACCCAGGCGCTGATCCGCGCGATACCGGATTTCGGCAGCGCGATGCCGCATAAAAGTCGCCTCAATACGCTGCCTGGTGCAATCCCGCTTCTGGAACAATTACCCATTGGTTGTCGTCTGGGGCCACGTTGCCCATATGCACAACGAGAATGTATAGTGACGCCGCGCCTGACGGGCGCGAAAAATCATCTCTATGCCTGTCATTTCCCGCTGAATATGGAGAAAGAGTGAGATGATCGAAACGCTGCTCGAAGTGCGTAATTTAAGCAAAACGTTCCGCTACCGAACTGGCTGGTTTCGTCGTCAGACCGTAGAAGCCGTAAAACCCTTGAGCTTTACGCTACGTGAACGCCAGACGCTGGCGATTATTGGTGAAAACGGCTCCGGTAAATCGACGCTGGCGAAAATGCTGGCAGGAATGATTGAGCCAACCAGCGGCGAGTTATTGATTGACGATCATCCGCTGCATTTTGGCGATTACTCCTTCCGCAGCCAGCGGATTCGCATGATTTTTCAGGATCCATCGACCTCGTTGAATCCGCGTCAGCGTATCTCGCAGATCCTTGATTTTCCTCTGCGTTTGAACACCGATCTGGAACCTGAACAGCGCCGCAAACAGATTATTGAAACAATGCGTATGGTCGGGCTGCTACCGGATCACGTCAGTTACTATCCGCATATGCTGGCACCAGGGCAAAAACAACGTCTGGGTCTGGCGCGCGCGCTGATATTGCGCCCAAAAGTTATTATCGCGGATGAAGCTCTCGCCTCGCTGGATATGTCGATGCGTTCGCAGTTGATTAATCTGATGCTGGAGCTACAAGAGAAACAGGGCATTTCTTATATTTATGTTACCCAACATATCGGGATGATGAAGCATATCAGCGACCAGGTTCTGGTCATGCATCAGGGTGAAGTGGTCGAGCGCGGTAGTACGGCTGACGTGCTGGCATCGCCGCTACATGAACTCACCAAACGGCTCATTTCCGGGCACTTTGGCGAAGCGTTGACGGCGGATGCGTGGCGCAAAGATCGTTGATTTTCTGAACCCGCCTTCCAGATAATTCACCTCATTCTGACAAGGGATTAAATCTTGTCAGAATGAGTGGATGGATAAAATAAAATCAAATGCGCGTTATTTAAGACGCAATCTCACCCCGCAGGAACGAAAGCTCTGGCGATATCTTCGCAGCCGACGTTTTGGTGATTTCAAATTTCGCCGTCAACATCCGGTGGGGAGCTACATTCTCGATTTTGCCTGCTGCTCGGCGCGTGTAGTAGTTGAGCTGGATGGTGGGCAGCATGATTCGACAGTTGCCTATGATACCAGGCGCACACGCTGGCTTGAGTCGCAGGGCTGGACCGTGCTGCGTTTCTGGAATAACGAGATTGATTGTAATGAGGAGGCGGTGCTGGAGATTATTCTGCAGGAACTGAGTCGCCTGTCACCCTCACCCCAGCCCTCTCCCTGAAAGGGCAAGGGAGCCGACTGAATCGGGTAGTTGCTGTGGTGAAAACATGGAGTCGGATGGTGAAGAATATTCGGCAAGGACTGAATCGCCGGTCACCCTCACCCCAGCCCTCTCCCTGAAAGGACTAGGGGGCTGTATGTGCCTGTTTGTTGCTGGGGTGACAATATTTGCACAATACGATCCCCTCGCCCCTCTGGGGAGAGGGTTAGGGTGAGGGGAAAAGCCCCCACCCTGCCCGCGCCCTGCTCCGGTCGGACCTGGCAACTATAGCCACCCACAGCCAGGTTGATTATAATAACCGTTTATCTGTTCGTACTGTTTATTTAAACGACGAATCGCCTGATTTTCAGGCACAACAAGCATCAACAATAAGGATTAAAGCTATGGGTTTTCTTTCCGGTAAGCGCATTCTGGTAACCGGTGTTGCCAGCAAACTGTCCATCGCCTACGGTATCGCTCAGGCGATGCACCGCGAAGGAGCTGAACTGGCATTCACCTACCAGAACGACAAACTGAAAGGCCGCGTAGAAGAATTTGCCGCTCAATTAGGTTCTGACATCGTTCTGCAGTGCGATGTTGCCGAAGATGCCAGCATCGACACCATGTTCGCTGAACTGGGTAAAATCTGGCCGAAATTTGACGGCTTCGTACACTCTATTGGTTTTGCACCTGGCGATCAGCTGGATGGTGACTATGTTAACGCCGTTACCCGTGAAGGCTTCAAAATTGCCCACGACATCAGCTCTTACAGCTTCGTTGCAATGGCAAAAGCTTGCCGTTCCATGCTGAATCCGGGTTCTGCCCTGCTGACCCTCTCCTACTTGGGCGCCGAACGCGCTATCCCGAACTACAACGTTATGGGTCTGGCAAAAGCGTCTCTGGAAGCGAACGTACGCTATATGGCTAACGCGATGGGTCCGGAAGGTGTGCGTGTTAACGCCATCTCTGCGGGTCCGATCCGTACTCTGGCGGCTTCCGGCATCAAAGACTTCCGTAAAATGCTGGCTCACTGCGAAGCGGTTACACCGATTCGTCGTACCGTTACCATTGAAGATGTAGGTAACTCTGCAGCGTTCCTGTGCTCCGACCTCTCCGCTGGTATCTCCGGTGAAGTCGTTCACGTTGATGGCGGTTTCAGCATCGCTGCCATGAACGAACTGGAACTGAAATAATCGTTCTGTTGGTAAAGATGGGCGGCGTTCTGCCGCCCGATTTCTCTGTTATACCTTTCTGATATTTGTTATCGCCGATCCGTCTTTCTCCCCTCCCAGCCTTGCGTCAGGATAACGATTTCCTTTACGACCAAGGAGTACCCATGGAACAACGCCACATTACCAGCAAAAGCCACTGGTATCATGAAACGCAATCCAGTACTTCGGAGTATGACGTTTTGCCACTGGTTCCGGGAGCCGCAAAGGTAACCGATCCTTTTCTGCTCGACGTGATCCTTGATGAAGAAACACTTGATCCTTTTCATTCGTGGCTGATCCCGGCGCGTGCTCTTGCTGTAGAGTTATTCCCCGACCAGCTTGCAGTGACACGCTTACAAACATTCACCGCCTATGAACGCCTGACGACCGCCCTGACGGTTGCCCAGGTCTGCGGCGTCCAGCGGTTATGCAACTACTATTCCGCGCGTCTGACACCGCTTCCCGGGCCAGACTCCTCCAGGGAAAGCAATCATCGGCTGGCGCAAATCACGCAATATGCCCGTCAACTGGCTGGTTCTCCATCTATTATCGACGGTCAGTCCCGCCAGCATCTTAACGATGTCGGGCTTACCGCCTGGGACTGTGTAATTATCAATCAAATCATCGGCTTTGTTGGTTTTCAGGCGCGAGCGATCGCCACATTTCAGGCTTATCTTGAGCATCCGATACGCTGGCTACCCGGTCTGGAAGTGCAAAGCTACGCAGACGGTTCACTTTTTGCTGAAGCATCAACTGGCTGGCGTGCCTGCTACGAAGTGGATAAATATCCGCAAGAGCAAGAGATGAATGCTCTCCGACAGCTACCATCCGAACTCCGCCAACTGATAGCAATATTGAATCTGCACCCTGCCTCACTTTCACTCTTTGTGACGTTGCTATCCAGTTCCTTGGTAACAACAAAATCCAGCCATCAACTTGCTGCCTTACTCAGTGCACGAATTAACGGGAGCGTTGCCTGTTTCACCTCTTTAATTCATTCAAATGTTGAATATAAAGAAGCAATATGCATTCTGTTTCAGGGCGAAAACGAAATAAACCAATGGGCTGACCGTCATTCTGTTGAGCGCGCTACCGTTCAGGCGATACAATGGCTGACACGAGCACCCGATCGCTTTAGCGCCGCCCAGTTTAGCCCATTACTCGAACATGAAATATCATCAGCTCAGGTTATCAATCTGCTGGTATGGAGCGGGTTTTGTGGTTGGATAAATCGCTTAAAAATCGCGTTGGGTGAAACACATTAACCTTGCTGCGTCAGGCAGAATCGCGTAAAACTGTCAGCCGCTCTAATGGCCACCAAAATAGACAATTATGTTTCAGGACAACCCGCTGCTAGCGCAGCTTAAACAGCAACTGCATTCCCAGACGCCCCGCGCTGAAGGGGTGGTAAAAGCCACTGAAAAAGGCTTTGGCTTCCTGGAAGTCGACGCACAGAAAAGTTATTTCATTCCGCCGCCGCAGATGAAAAAAGTCATGCATGGCGACCGAATTATCGCGGTGATCCACAGTGAAAAAGAACGTGAATCCGCAGAGCCAGAAGAACTGGTTGAACCGTTTCTGACTCGTTTTGTGGGGAAAGTTCAGGGCAAAAATGACCGTCTGGCCATCGTTCCTGATCATCCACTCTTAAAAGACGCCATTCCTTGTCGCGCGGCTCGTGGCCTGACCCATGAGTTTAAAGAAGGCGACTGGGCGGTTGCCGAAATGCGCCGCCATCCGTTGAAAGGCGATCGCTCATTCTATGCGGAACTGACACAATACATCACTTTTGGTGACGACCATTTCGTGCCGTGGTGGGTAACCCTGGCACGCCATAATCTGGAAAAAGAAGCGCCAGACGGTGTCGCTACCGAAATGCTCGATGAAGGTCTGGTACGTGAAGATCTGACTGCACTGGACTTTGTCACCATTGACAGCGCCAGCACGGAAGATATGGATGATGCCCTCTTCGCCAGGGCGCTGCCGGATGACAAACTACAGTTGATTGTGGCGATTGCCGACCCAACCGCGTGGATCGCAGAAGGCAGCAAGCAGGACAAAGCCGCGAAAATTCGTGCGTTCACCAACTATCTGCCAGGCTTCAATATCCCAATGCTGCCACGGGAACTTTCCGACGATCTCTGCTCCCTGCGTGCCAATGAAGTGCGTCCGGCGCTGGCATGTCGGATGACGCTATCCGCTGACGGCACCATTGAAGACGACATCGAATTTTTTGCTGCCACCATCGAATCCAAAGCGAAACTGGTTTATGACCAGGTTTCCGATTGGCTGGAAAACACCGGTGACTGGCAACCAGAAAGTGATGCGATTGCGGAACAAATCCGCCTGTTAGCGCAAATTTGCCAGCGTCGCGGCGAATGGCGTAATAACCATGCGTTGGTGTTTAAAGATCGCCCGGATTACCGTTTTATTCTGGGTGAAAAAGGTGAAGTGTTGGATATCGTCGCTGAACCGCGTCGTATTGCCAACCGTATCGTCGAAGAAGCGATGATCGCCGCCAACATATGTGCGGCTCGCGTGCTGCGCGATAAGCTCGGTTTCGGTATCTATAACGTGCATATGGGCTTTGATCCGGCAAATGCCGACGCGCTGGCAGCATTACTGAAAACGCACGGCCTACATGTTGACGCCGAAGAAGTGCTCACACTGGACGGCTTCTGCAAACTGCGCCGTGAGCTGGATGCGCAACCGACAGGTTTCCTTGACAGCCGCATTCGCCGTTTTCAGTCTTTTGCAGAAATCAGCACCGAACCTGGCCCTCACTTTGGTCTCGGTCTGGAAGCGTATGCCACCTGGACTTCACCGATTCGTAAGTATGGCGACATGATCAACCATCGTCTGCTGAAAGCGATCATCAAAGGCGAAACAGCGACGCGTCCACAGGATGAGATCACCGTCCAAATGGCAGAGCGTCGCCGCCTCAACCGAATGGCAGAACGTGATGTCGGCGACTGGTTATACGCACGTTTCCTGAAAGATAAAGCCGGAACCGATACCCGTTTTGCGGCGGAAATCGTCGATATCAGCCGTGGCGGTATGCGTGTGCGGCTGGTCGATAACGGCGCAATCGCCTTTATCCCTGCACCATTCTTACACGCCGTGCGCGATGAACTGGTTTGCAGTCAGGAAAACGGCACCGTACAAATTAAAGGTGAAACGGTTTACAAGGTAACCGACGTTATCGACGTCACCATCGCAGAAGTACGCATGGAAACCCGTAGTATTATTGCGCGCCCGGTCGCGTAATCCCCTTTCACGGCCCGTTCATTACCGATGGGCCGTTTGCTTTTCCCCCTCCCTTCGCCTTCGTTTTATCTCAGCAGATTTTTTTTAATGACTTCCGTTTGAAAACTGGCGTTTTCCCAAAACTGGATTACAAATAAATATATAAATAAAACAATACGTTTAGCCGACATTAATTTCATGTAAGTCATGTTGAACCTTTCATTTAATGGTGAGCTTCGCCGTTAACCGTAGGGTATGCATCATGAAAACCGTTAGGGAGTCCACAACGTTGTACAACTTTCTCGGCTCGCACAACCCATACTGGCGGTTGTCGGAAAACAGTGATGTTTTGCGCTTTTCCACCACTGAAACAACAGAACCTGAACGTACTCTGCAGTTATCTGCCGAACAGGCTGCTCGTATCCGGGAAATGACGGTCATCACCTCCAGCCTGATGATGAGCCTGACAGTCGATGAGAGCGACCTTTCTGTCCATCTGGTGGGACGAAAAATCAATAAGCGCGAATGGGGTGGCAACGCGTCGGCATGGCATGACACACCAGCGGTTGCTCGTGATTTATCACACGGACTTTCCTTTGCTGAACAGGTGGTTTCTGAAGCACATTCCGCAATAGTGATTCTGGATAGCCGAGGGAATATCCAGCGTTTTAATCGGTTATGCGAAGAATACACAGGGCTGAAAGAACACGATGTCATTGGGCAAAGTGTGTTTAAATTGTTTATGAGTCGCCGTGAAGCCGCGATCTCCCGGCGTAACAACAGCAGTTTTTTTCGTAGTGGCAACGCCTATGAAGTCGAGCGTTGGGTACAGACGCGCAAAGGTCAGCGGCTGTTTCTGTTTCGCAACAAATTTGTCCACAGCGGTAGCGGCAAAAATGAGATCTATTTAATCTGTTCCGGCACCGATATCACCGAAGAACGTCACGCCCAGGAACGCTTGCGAATCCTGGCTAACACTGACAGCATCACCGGGCTACCGAATCGTAACGCAATGCAGGAATTAATCGACTACGCCATTAATGAGGCCGACGAGGGTAAAGTCGGAGTGGTTTATCTCGATTTAGACAATTTTAAAAAAGTGAACGATGCCTACGGGCATTTGTTTGGCGACCAGCTGTTACGCGAGGTTTCACTGGCTATTTTAAGCTGTCTTGAGCAGGATCAGGTGTTAGCACGTCTTGGCGGCGATGAATTTCTGGTACTCGCACCAAACACCTCGCAAAGTGCCCTGGAAGCAATGGCATCGCGGATTTTGACCCGCCTGCGCCAACCCTTTCGCATCGGTTTAATCGAAGTTTATACCGGCTGTTCAATTGGTATTTCACTTTCACCGCAACATGGATCAGACAGCGCAGCGATTATTCGCCATGCCGATACGGCAATGTACAGTGCCAAAGAAGGCGGACGAGGACAATTTTGCGTCTTTTCGCCGGAAATGAATCAACGGGTATTCGAATATCTGTGGTTGGATACCAACCTGCGTAAAGCTCTGGAAAACGATCAGTTAGTTATTCACTACCAGCCGAAAATCACCTGGCGGGGTGAAGTACGCAGTCTGGAAGCCCTGGTACGCTGGCAGTCTCCCGAACGTGGCTTAATTCCCCCTCTGGACTTTATTTCCTATGCCGAAGAGTCCGGTCTGATTGTGCCTCTAGGCCGTTGGGTTATTCTCGACGTCGTGCGCCAGGTAGCAAAATGGCGAGATAAAGGCATTAATCTTCGGGTTGCGGTGAATGTCTCAGCACGCCAACTTGCCGATCAAACCATTTTCACTGACCTGAAACAGGTACTCCAGGAACTTAAATTTGAGTATTGCCCTATTGATGTCGAGCTGACTGAAAGCTGTCTGATTGAAAACGATCAGTTGGCGCTTTCCGTTATTCAGCAATTCAGTCAATTAGGCGCACAGGTTCATCTGGATGATTTCGGCACGGGTTACTCTTCTCTTTCCCAACTGGCACGATTCCCCATCGATGCTATAAAACTCGACCAGGTTTTTGTCCGTGATATTCACAAACAGCCAGTCTCGCAGTCGCTGGTACGTGCGATCGTCGCCGTGGCTCAGGCGCTCAATCTTCAGGTGATTGCCGAAGGTGTAGAGAGTGCAAAAGAAGATGCCTTTTTGACCAAAAATGGCATCAATGAGAGACAAGGATTTTTGTTTGCTAAACCGATGCCTGCCGTGGCTTTTGAACGCTGGTATAAACGTTATCTGAAGCGCGCATAAAGAGACGAATATATAAATGTAACAGTATATAATTCCATTACATATCGTATTAATGAATGATAATTAGCCTTTGCCGTTAAACACTTCTCTTTTAGCGGCAATTTTTGCATTATTCATTTTCACTTTTTTGCCTTGAGGATACCCTGATGTCTGAATTTGATGCCCAACGCGTTGCCGAACGTATTGATATTGTGTTAGATATCCTTGTGGCGGGCGATTACCACTCTGCGATCCATAATCTCGAGATACTTAAAGCAGAACTGTTGCGCCAGGTTGCTGCATCTACGCCAGACATCCCGAAGGCACCGTGGGAGATTTAACAATCGTGCTTTCAGGTTTCCCTATTTAAGGATGCCCGGCGCGTCAGCATTTTTTATTTAGTATTATAACGTTATAAGAATTACAGCGATGAATTCCCGACAACAAACTATTCTACAGATGGTCATTGAGCAGGGTCAGGTTAGTGTAACCGATCTGGCAAAAGCCACTGGAGTTTCCGAAGTTACCATTCGCCAGGATCTCAACACCCTCGAAAAACTTAGCTATCTACGCCGTGCACATGGCTTTGCTGTTTCGCTTGATAGTGATGACGTCGAAACCCGTATGATGAGTAATTATACGCTGAAGCGTGAACTCGCCGAGTTTGCCGCCTCACTGGTTCAACCGGGTGAAACCATCTTTATCGAGAATGGTAGCAGTAATGCCCTTCTGGCTCGCACATTAGGTGAGCAGAAGAAAAATGTCACCATCATTACGGTCAGCAGCTATATAGCGCATTTACTGAAAGACGCGCCTTGTGAAGTCATTTTACTTGGCGGCGTGTACCAGAAAAAAAGCGAAAGTATGGTTGGCCCACTGACACGTCAGTGCATCCAACAGGTGCATTTCAGTAAGGCATTTATTGGTATCGATGGCTGGCAACCTGAAACTGGATTTACAGGTCGCGACATGATGCGTACCGATGTGGTCAATGCCGTGTTGGAAAAAGAATGCGAAGTCATAGTCCTGACTGACAGTTCTAAGTTTGGTGCCATACACTCTTACTCCATCGGTCCTGTGGAGAGAATCAAGCGTGTTATAACCGATTCGAAGATTCGCGCCAGCGATACGATGCATTTAGAACACAGTAAATTAATCGTTCACGTCGTTGACATGTAATCATTTTCCTTCCCTACGGATGATTTACCCTGACGCAAATCATCCGCTCTAAGATGATTCCTGGTTGATAATTAAGACTATTTACCTGTTATTAACATCCTAAAGTTATAAACTTATTATCAGCGATATAACAGGAAGTCACTATCACCTGCGTGATATAACCCTGCGCGCGAGAGGATTTCACGGAATTATTTTAACGGATGTATTCTAAACTATTATAGTTATAGAGAGCTTACTTCCGTGAATCATAAATTCAGGAGAGAGTATTATGTTTGTAACGAGCAAAAAAATGACCGCTGCTGTTCTGGCAATTACACTGGCAATGTCTCTAAGCGCCTGTTCTAATTGGTCTAAACGAGATCGCAACACCGCAATCGGTGCGGGCGCAGGGGCTTTAGGTGGTGCAGTACTGACTGATGGCAGCACGTTGGGTACATTAGGTGGTGCAGCAGTTGGTGGTATTATCGGTCACCAGGTCGGTAAATAATCGTAAATAAATGTCGATAAGCGACTCGCAATTATAATACGCTTGACTCTGTTCATTACGAAATAACTGAATAGTACACACAGTAAAATAAACGAAAGCCACGGAATATTTCCGTGGCTTTTTTTGTTACCCGCCCGCGAGTTTTACTTTCATTCCTTTCGCTTCAAGGAGTGATTTTAATAAATCACGCTTATCTCCCTGGATTTCGATAATTCCGTCTTTTACTGCTCCGCCGCAGCCGCATTTTTTCTTCAGTTCAGCCGCCAGTTTTGCCAGCTCGGTATCATCGAGATCGACTCCAGTGATCAGGCAAACGCCCTTTCCTTTACGTCCACTGGTTTGACGTTGAATGCGCACCACGCCGTCGCCTTTAGGGCGTACAGGGGCCGCTTTTGGCTCATCAATACGTCCGGTTTCCGTTGAGTAAACCAGACGGCTGTTGGAATCACTCATCATGCACTCCGTTGTAATGAGGCGTTGATCGCTTTCAGCGTTTGCGCTGGATCTGCCGATTGCGTTACCGGGCGACCAATCACCATATAATCAACTCCAGCCGCCAACGCCTGTTCTGGCGTCATAATGCGGCGCTGGTCACCAGCGTCACTCCCCTGCGGACGAATGCCCGGCGTAACCAGTTTGAACTCCTGACCGAATACCTGTTTAAAACGCACAGCTTCCTGAGCAGAACACACCACACCATCAAGGCCACATTTTTGCGTCAATGCCGCCAGACGTTCTGCATAATCCGCTGGTGACAGTGTCACGCCAAGATCGGCCAGGTCGCTGGCTTCCATGCTGGTCAATACAGTCACAGCAATTAATAGCGGTGCATCTTTACCAAACGGAACCAGCGCCTCACGTGCTGCGGTCATCATACGTGCCCCACCTGAGGCATGAACGTTCACCATCCACACGCCTAAGTCAGCCGCTGCTGCCACAGCGTGCGCTACGGTGTTGGGAATGTCGTGAAATTTCAGATCGAGGAAAATATCAAAACCGCGATGTTGCAATTCATGCACAAACTGCGGCCCAAACAGCGTAAACATCTCTTTGCCGACTTTCAGACGACAATCACGTGGGTCGATCTTGTCGACAAATGCCAGCGCGGCGTCACGATTATGGTAATCAAGGGCAACAACGACAGGAGAATTCGTAACAGCGCGGGAAGAAGATGAAGCAGTTAACGTCATGACCAGACCTTCTTGATGATGGGCACCGGAAGTGGCGCGAAACAGGTAAACGGCGAGCATTCTACCCGTGGAAATAAAAAATTAACAGTTGCGATTTCTCCCCTGTCAGGCTTTTCTACGCTGGAGTTGCCGAAGCAAAATGTGAGAGTAACAATAAGGATGTTGTAACTAAAGTTGGATTTTTTTTAGAAGTTACAGTCCATCAAGGCCGCGAATGGGTTTAATGGTTGACCAGGCCCGACATGATGGACAATGCCAGTAGAGCGTATATGCGGTAAAACCACACTTCTGGCAACGATAACGCGGCTTACTACGCACCTTCTCACCAACCATGTCACGCAGCACCATCAGGCTCTCTTTAGCGCGCCCTTCTTCTGCTTCATTCAGGTGGTAATCCATTAACTTGTGGAACACGCGCATGGTCGGGTGACGTTGTAGTTGGCGCGTAATATAGACCTGAGCGGCATCACTGCCCTCGCGCGCTTCGATGATGTCTGCAAGCATCAACTCAGCATCGGCACCGGTGTTCTCTTCCACCGCGCGCTGCAGGAACTCTGCCCATTCGGAAGTTTTACCCAGTTGCTGATAGCAGGTTTGCAGCATTTCCAGCGTTTCGCTGACCAGTTCTCTGTCCTGGGAAATGACGCGTTGCAGGCTTTCGACCGCTTTGGCGTATTCTCCTTTCGCCATAAACACACGTCCCATCATGATGGATACGCGGGCGCTGTTTTTATCTGCCGCCGCCCCTTTTCTCAACAAGGTCATAGCGCGATCAAGATCGTCGCTGGCCATATGCTGGAGCGCCAGTTCACAGTAGAAATGGGCAATCTCGACGCGTTGCTTATCTTTGCCCAGCTTCACCAGGCGTTCTGCAACATCAATTGCTTTCTGCCATTCACTGGTAGACTGATAGATTTGTAACAGCTGTTGCAATGCGCCAACACGGAAGTCAGTTTCATCGGTCAGTTGATTAAACATATCTTCCGCGCGATCGTATAAACCCGCCGCCATGTAATCACGCCCCAGTTGTTGAATTGCCAGCAAGCGTTGCTCATAAGTCAACGAGGCACTTTCCATTAAGGTTTGATGAATACGAATCGCGCGATCGACTTCGCCACGCGAACGGAACAGATTTCCGAGCGTAAGATGGGCTTCAACGGTGCCAGTGTCCTCTTTGAGCATATCGAGGAACAGATCAACCGCTTTATCCTGTTGATTACTAAGCAGGAAGTTAACCCCTGCAACGTAATCGCGTGACAGGCGGTTGGCTTCATCTTGCTTGTTTTGTTGCGCACTTCTGCGGCCCATATACCAGCCATAGGCAGCGGCTACAGGCAAGAGCAGAAACAACAACTCCAGCATAGAAAGTTATTCCTTCGCCACTGACGAATCAGGCGCTACCGTCACGCCAGTCGCAGGTGAAAGCTGGTTTTCCAGTCGCTTTATTTTACGTTCAGCGCGCGCCAGAGAAACACGAACTCGCAGCCAGAACAGGCCACAAATCAACCAACCGATAGCAAAACCCGCAGCAAACAATACCGCCAGCAAAGTAGAGATACGATACTCCCCTTGCGCTAACAGATAATTAAATGTTACCTGTTGATCATTCTGCGCACCTAATGTGACGGAAATCACAAAAATCGCTAACACCAGTAAGAAAATGAGTAAATATTTCACATTACTTCCCGTTATGTGGTTAGAGCGAATAAATTATGGTCAACTTACCGCAATAGCCCTTTAAATTACCATTTTCACGACGTCTGCGAAATGGTAGCCACAATCATTGTTGATGATTTGAGGGTTAAATTCAGAAATTCAACCAGTATTAACTTTCTTGTTCTCGTTGCGCTATCTCACGATTTTCTTCCGGTGGTGGTGTTAATGGCCCACAAATACGTTGTGCAAGCCAGGTTGCTACCGCGACCAGCGTCCACGAAATCAACGTAGCCACCACCAGATCGCGCGGCCAATGCATCCCAAGCAACAGGCGGCTTCCCATGACTCCCGTTGCCCAAACCAGCAAGAGTGCAATGGTTACGGTTCGCCGACGCGGCCATAACAGCCCAACGGCCAGCAGAGCCCAACTGGCAGCAAACATTGTGTGACCAGAAGGAAAGGCAAAACCGGTCTCTTTCTGCCAATGAGTTCGCAAATATTGCGGGATATTTTTCTCTTCAGCCAACTGTTCTTTCACTAAATTTCCGCGCTCTGCACGCTTTAAAGTGTAGAACTCATCAACCGGAATATGATGTGTTTTTTCCAGCCAGATAACAAACGGGCGCGGTTCCTGAACTTTGTCTTTAATCCAGGATTTTACCGCTTGTCCGACCAGGATCGCCGTAGCCAGTATGGCAAACAACATAATTGCCGCTTTGATCCGAAAACGCAGGCACCAAAGGAACCAGCCGAATAAAATCAGATGCGTAATAACGCCCCAGGGCTGAGTGACAGTTTCAGTGACCCAAAAAGCCGCCTTTAACACCCCATTCTGCTCTCCTGGTTGCCAACGCCAGCCAGAAATCCATACCGCTACAGGCATGATAAGTAATAGTGCAGCTCCAACTGCGGTACGTCTGGCAATCGAACGCATGGTCTCTCCTTTCTTATAATTCTCACAATCATAACTGAAAATGCCCTGACCTGGAAAAATTGACAGATTTGTGCCATTCAGTGAACGATCGACGCGTCGTGATTAGGTGAACGCCTTCGCGTTATGGCAAAATAAGCCAATACAGAACCAGCATTATCTGGAGAATTTCATGCAGCTTAAACGTGTGGCAGAAGCCAAACTGCCAACCCCATGGGGCGATTTCCTGATGGTGGGATTTGAAGAACTGGCAACCGGACACGATCATGTCGCGCTAGTCTATGGCGATATTTCCGGGCATACCCCGGTACTTGCGCGCGTCCATTCCGAATGTCTGACCGGTGACGCCCTGTTCAGCTTGCGCTGCGATTGTGGCTTCCAGCTGGAAGCGGCGCTGACGCAAATCGCCGAAGAAGGCCGTGGTATTTTGCTGTATCACCGCCAGGAAGGTCGTAACATTGGTCTGCTGAATAAAATTCGCGCTTACGCATTGCAGGATCAAGGTTACGACACCGTAGAGGCTAACCACCAGTTAGGCTTCGCTGCAGATGAGCGCGACTTCACTCTTTGCGCTGATATGTTCAAACTCCTTGGTGTCAATGAAGTCCGTTTGTTAACCAATAACCCGAAAAAAGTCGAAATTCTGACCGAAGCCGGGATTAATATTGTTGAACGCGTGCCGTTGATTGTTGGTCGTAACCCCAATAACGAACATTATCTCGATACCAAAGCCGAGAAAATGGGGCATTTGCTGAACAAATAACCCACTTACGTTGTAAAGTTAATTTGCTTGCCGGTTATCTTACTTCCGGCAAGCAAATACTCGTTACTTCAACATATTACGAATAACGTAATGCAAAATACCGTCGTTCTGGTAATAGGTTAATTCCGTCGCGGTGTCGATGCGACAACGGCACGGCACAACTTCCTGGCTACCATCAGCACGCGTCAGCGTCACCGGAACCGTCGCGCCCGGTTGTAGATTTTGCAGATCGACAATATCAATCTTCTCTTCCCCGGTCAGCCCTAATGTTTTACGCGTCACGCCTTGCGGAAATTCCAGCGGCAGAATGCCCATGCCAATTAAATTCGAGCGGTGAATTCGTTCAAACGATTCGGCAATCACGGCACGAATACCAAGCAGACGCGGACCTTTTGCCGCCCAGTCACGGCTGGAGCCAGAACCATATTCTTTACCGGCAATCACCGCCAGGGGCGTTTTCTCCTGCTTATAGCGCATCGCTGCATCATAAATAGAAACGACATCGCTGGCAGGTAAATGCCGCGTCATTCCACCTTCAACACCGGGCACCATTTCGTTACGAATGCGAATATTGGCGAATGTGCCGCGCATCATCACCTCATGGTTACCGCGCCGCGAACCGTAGGAGTTAAAGTCTTTCCGCTCAACACCTCGACCTTGTAGATATCGACCCGCCGGACTGTCGGGCTTAATACTGCCCGCCGGAGAGATATGGTCAGTGGTGACTGAATCCCCCAGCATTGCGAGGATCCGCGCACCGTGAATATCTTCCACAGGTGCTGGTGTTGCCTGCATTTCATCAAAGAACGGCGATAAGCGAATATAGGTCGAATCATCCTGCCAACCGTAGGTATCGGATCGCGCAACGTTAATTTCTTTCCACTCAGCTGTCCCTTCGAAAACTTCTGCGTACTCTTTACGGAACATCTCTGTAGAGACCTGTTCTACTGCGCGGGCAATTTCTTGTGCCGATGGCCAGATATCTTTCAGATATACCGGATCGCCTTTACGATCATGGCCGATAGGCTCTGAAGCCAGGTTGATATTCATATTTCCCGCCAGCGCATAGGCAACCACCAACGGCGGCGAAGCCAGCCAGTTGGTTTTAACCAGCGGATGAATACGGCCTTCAAAGTTACGGTTGCCGGACAGCACCGCACCAACGGTTAAATCGCCTTTTTTGATTGCAGTTTCGATAGGATCGGGCAACGGACCAGAGTTACCAATACAGGTGGTACAGCCATATCCCACAAGGTTGAAGCCAAGTTCATCGAGATACGGAGTCAGTTTGGCTTTTGCCAGATAATCAGAAACCACTTTCGAACCCGGTGCCAGCGACGCTTTGACCCACGGTTGCCGCTTCAGGCCCAGAGTTACGGCTTTTTTAGCCAGCAAGCCTGCGGCCATCAGTACACTTGGATTAGAGGTGTTGGTACATGACGTGATGGCAGCAATAACCACTGCGCCATCAGGCAACTGATACTGATGTCCGTTCATAACATAATCGACCGGTTGGCGATCTTTATGCGTGGCATTCACTTCCAGTTCGTTACTGGCGGCAAAAGCTTTTGGTACATCGGGCAGTGCAACGCGATCCTGTGGGCGTTTTGGCCCCGCCAGACTCGCTTCAACGTCATTCATGTCCAGTTCTAACGTACTGGTAAAAATCGGTTCATCGCCTGGGTTACGCCACATACCCTGCGCTTTAGCATATTTTTCGACCAGCTCGACCTGATCTTCACTGCGCCCGCTTAAACGCATGTAATCGAGGGTGACCGCATCGATTGGGAAGAAGCCGCAGGTCGCGCCATATTCTGGCGACATATTGGCAATGGTGGCGCGATCTGCCAGCGGCAGCGAATCCAGCCCATCACCATAAAATTCGACGAATTTCCCCACCACGCCATGTTTGCGCAGCATTTGGGTAACAGTGAGAACCAGGTCTGTGGCGGTGATACCTTCACGTAATTTTCCGGTAAGTTTAAAGCCCACAACATCCGGGATAAGCATGGAAACCGGCTGGCCTAACATTGCGGCTTCTGCTTCGATCCCACCAACGCCCCACCCCAGCACGCCAAGGCCGTTGATCATCGTAGTGTGTGAGTCGGTGCCGACGAGCGTATCCGGATAAGCAATCCATTCACCATCCTGCAATTCGCTCCACACTGCTTTGCCGAGATATTCGAGGTTAACCTGATGGCAAATCCCTGTACCTGGCGGCACAACGCTAAAACGGCTGAAGGCCTGCTGTCCCCATTTCAGGAATACATAACGTTCGTGGTTTCGCTCCATTTCCAGACGCACGTTTTCCTCGAATGCCTCATCATCGCCAAAACGATCGACGGTCACCGAATGGTCAATTACCAGATCGACCGGTGAGAGTGGATTCACTTTCGCGGTATCGCCGCCGAGACGTTTTACCGCTTCTCGCATCGCCGCAAGATCCACGACAGCGGGCACGCCGGTAAAGTCCTGCATTAACACTCTTGCCGGGCGGTAGGCAATTTCACGGTCAGCATGGGCATTTTTCAACCAGCCCGCCAGCGCGTGGATATCCTCTTCGATAACCGAGTTACCATCCTGCCAGCGGAGCAGGTTTTCGAGCAGAACTTTGAGTGACTTAGGCAGGCGGGTGATATCGCCCAGTGATTTAGCAGCAAGTGGCAGGCTGTAGTAATGGTAAGTTTTATCTTTGGCCTGCAACGTGTCCTTACTGGCTTCTCGTAGGGTTGACGACATAGCTCCTCCTTAATAACAGGGTTGCGATGCCCTGATTCTCTTCAGGGTGAATATTAAAGATAACACAAACATTGCGTAACGATTTGATAACAACCCAAATTGATAAAAGAGGAGAAATCTTGCGGATAAGAAAAGAAAAACCTCGCCACAGCGAGGTCAGAGATTAGTGAGCAACTATCCAGATGAGTTCAACCCAGAAGAGCATCGACAGAGAAAATGCGCCCATCCAGGACCAATATTTCATATTTGTGGTGATCATAGGCTACACCCCTCACTTGTTATTACTTTCTGTTGAAATTATTCAACCTTTTATTGCTGTGGTGTATTAAAAACCGTTTAATTCACGAATATATCGGATAATAAGAATGATGATAATTATTGTTTCTGCTGCTCATCTTCAGCAAACATCTCTATAAACGCTTGCTGTTGCGACGTCAGTTTCCAGCCATCCGGAATAACGACTGAACATTCCCGTTTCGTTTCCGTTTCATTGTCACTATGCTGAGACAGTGGCAAAGCAATCTGATGCTGCTCCTGAACGACCATGCTTTACCCCCACACTTTCCAAATTAGCAGTGCGACAAGCACCCAGAAGAGCGCAGAACCAAGAAATACCGCAAGCCAGGCTTTGCGTTTCAATTCAGGGTCCCTGCGGGGTTCCTGATTTCCAGAAGGCATTGCTAACCTCATATAATCGCCATCACTTATCAGTAATACGCTAAACGATTGGTATAATTAATCAACTGATGAGACAAATCCTAATGAAACTTTAGCCAAAAATCCAGCTAATTTACGAATCGTCTCCAGTGAATAATTCAATCTTTTGACCTGAAATAGATATTTGAAGGCTGGAGTTTGCGAGGCAGGTAATTAGACACTACTTTACGTCCAATTTACCATAAAGATTTCAGGGATAATTATATTGTGAGCGGTGTACAAATAAGAAAGAACAAAGGATATATTCCGGCACCCCGAAAACATAAAAGGTGCCGGAAATAATGCAGGTAATTATTTTTCCGGCAATTTGATATCTTTAAACATGATCTCAATTTCTTCATTGGAACGCAGTGCTACGGCGGCATCAACGACATCGCGGGTTAAATGCGGCGCAAAACGCTGAATGAAATCATACATATAACTGCGCAAAAACGTACTGCGACGAAAACCAATTTTGGTTGTGCTATGGCTGAAAATGTCATGCGCATCAACACGAACCAGGTCAGGGTCAGAAACCGGGTCCACCGCCATGCTGGCAATTACCCCAACACCCAGCCCTAAGCGGACGTAAGTTTTAATCACGTCAGCATCGGTAGCCGTGAAAACAATACGCGGCGTCAACCCTGCGCGGTTAAAGGCGGTATCCAGCTCGGAGCGTCCGGTAAAACCGAAGGTATACGTCACCAACGGATACTGCGCCAGTTCTTCAATGGTAATTGCTTTTTTGCCCGCCAGCGGATGGTCAGGTGTCACCACAATAGCCCGATTCCAGTGATAGCATGGCAGCATCACCAAATCTTCATACAAATGAAGTGCTTCCGTGGCGATAGCGAAATCGGCATTACCTTTAGAGACGGCATCGGCGATTTGTGTCGGCGATCCCTGATGCATATGCAAAGAAACGCGAGGATAACGCTCAATGAAACCTTTGATGACATTCGGTAATGCATAGCGCGCCTGAGTATGCGTGGTGGCGATATACAGCGAGCCTTTATCAGGCCAGGTATGCTCTCCGGCGACCGATTTAATAGCATCAACTTTCGACAGAACTTCACGAGCGATACGAATTATTTCCTGCCCGGCTGGAGTAACCTGCGTCAAATGCTTACCGCTACGGGAAAAAATTTGAATACCCAGCTCATCTTCCAGCATTCTGACTTGCTTACTGATCCCAGGTTGTGATGTGTAAAGTCCTTCAGCCGTTGATGAGACGTTCAGGTTATGATTGACGACCTCAACAATATAGCGAAGTTGTTGTAATTTCATGTTAAACCATCCAATTAGACGCCATCAGAACATCGTTTTTTCGTCACTCCTGACGGGTGACTAATACGATTTAATAATAAAAAAGGTGCTAACTATAACCACTATATCATTTATAGCTTTAGTGTATAGGTGTGGAGATAAAATAATATGCAATAAAAAAGGGTCGCTTTTGCGACCCTTTGTTTTAAAAACCAGAAAGAATTAAAGGTTATTTTTTCCCTTCAACCCATTTGCCATCAACATAAAATGCTGACCAGCCAGTTGCCTTTCCGTCTTTTTCCGAAGAGACATATTGCTGCCTGGTTTTCCGGCTAAAACGAACCATTGTCTTATTACCTTCTGGATCTTGCTGTGGCGCATCAGCCAGATAACGCAATTTTTCTGGTAAACGGTCGCGGAAGCGATAAAGCTCTTCCACCAGCGGCGCACGCGTTTCACGTGATTTCGGGAAAGTATTGGCCGCCAGGAACACACCGGCAGCGCCGTCACGCAACACGAAATAAGCATCCGATTTTTCGCACGGTAATTCTGGCAGCGGAACCGGATCTTCTTTCGGCGGCGCGACTTCACCGTTACGTAAAATCTTACGTGTGTTTTTACACTCTTCATTGGTGCAAGCCATGTACTTACCGAAACGCCCCATTTTCAGGTGCATTTCAGAACCACATTTTTCACACTCAACGATCGGGCCGTCATAACCTTTAATACGGAATTCGCCCTCTTCGATCTCGTAACCGTCGCAGGTTGGATTATTACCACAGACATGCAACTTACGTTTTGGATCGATGAGATAGCTGTCCATCGCTGTACCGCATTTCGGGCAACGACGTTTGGCGCGCAGCGCGTTGGTTTCAGCGTCTTCGCCTTCCAGCACGTTAAGCACTTCGTTTTCCGGCACCAGGTTGATGGTGGTTTTGCAACGCTCTTTCGGCGACAGCGCATAACCGGAACAGCCCAGGAATACCCCGGTGCTGGCGGTGCGAATCCCCATTTTTCGACCACAGGTCGGGCAGTCAATGCTGGTCAGAACCATCTGGTTCGGGCGCATACCGCCCTCTTCCGGATCTTTTTCCGCTTTATCAAGCTGCTGAGTGAAATCAGAGAAGAAGTGATCCAGTACAGCTTTCCACTCTGCTTCGTGATTTGCCACCTGGTCGAGGCTGTTTTCCATCTGCGCGGTAAAGTCGTAATTCATTAACTCGCGGAAATTTTCTTCCAGGCGATCAGTAACGATCTCACCCATTTTTTCCGCATAGAAGCGACGGTTTTCCACACGCACATAGCCGCGATCCTGAATGGTCGAAATGATCGACGCATAGGTAGACGGACGACCGATCCCGCGTTTTTCCAGTTCTTTAACCAGTGAAGCTTCGCTAAAACGGGCTGGCGGCTTGGTAAAGTGCTGCGCAGGCGTCAGTTCAACAAGCGACAGGGAGTCACCTTTATCGACAGCCGGTAAAATACGATCTTCATCGCCTTTACGCAGCGCAGGCATTACTTTCGTCCAGCCATCGAAACGCAGAATACGACCGCGCGCTTTCAGGCGGAAGTCACCCGCGCCAACGGTCAGCGTGGTGGAGTCATATTTCGCTGGGGTCATTTGACAGGCAACAAACTGACGCCAGATTAACTGGTACAGTTTCTGCGCATCTGCTTCCATATCTTTCAGCGATTCCGCCATCACATTGACATCTGAAGGACGAATCGCTTCGTGCGCTTCCTGTGAGTTTTCTTTGCTGGCGTATTGGTTCGGGCTTTCCGGCAGATATTTATTACCAAAATTATCGCTGATATAACCGCGAACCATGTTTACCGCGTCCTGACTCAGGTTAGTGGAGTCGGTACGCATGTAAGTGATATAGCCAGCTTCATACAGACGCTGCGCCATCATCATGGTTTTTTTCACACCAAAACCAAGACGGGTGCTGGCAGCTTGTTGCAGCGTAGAGGTAATAAAAGGAGCGCCTGGTTTACTGGTTGTCGGTTTGTCTTCACGTTCCAGCACGCTGTAGCGCGCTTTTTCAAGCAGACTTACCGCAGCCTGAGTTTGTTCTTTGTTGACCGGGCGGAACGGTTTATCGTTCTGATGAGTCACCTGCAAAGCCAACGCTTCACCAGACGGCGTAGTCGTACTGGCATCGACTTCCCAGAATTCTTCCGGCACGAACGCTTTAATTTCACGCTCACGCTCAACCACCAGGCGAACCGCTACGGATTGCACACGCCCGGCGGAAAGACCGCGAGCGATCTTTTTCCATAGCAGCGGCGAAACCATATAACCCACGACGCGATCCATAAAGCGACGCGCCTGCTGGGCATTAACACGATCAATATTCAGTTCGCCGGGTTTGTTGAACGCCTGGCGGATCGCGTTTTTAGTAATTTCGTTAAACACCACTCGGCTATAGCGAGCTTCATCACCCCCAATCACTTCCCGCAGGTGCCATGCAATGGCTTCCCCTTCGCGGTCAAGGTCGGTTGCGAGATAGATGTGGTCGGCTTTTTCAGCCAGTTGTTTCAGTTCAGAGACGACCTTCTCTTTACCAGGCAACACTTCATAGTGCGCCTCCCAATTGTGCCACGGGTCAACCCCCATACGGTTGACGAGAGCGCCACGTTCATCCTTTTTAGGCTTTTTAGCCGTTTTGGTGGAGGTAGAGTCGGCACTCTTTTTAGCAGCTGAGCCACTGGTCGGCAAATCGCGGATGTGACCGACACTGGATTTCACCACGTAGTCACTACCCAGATACTTGTTGATCGTTTTGGCTTTTGCCGGGGACTCAACGATGACAAGAGCTTTACCCATATTCACCTTACCTAATTTGATTCTTCCAGGAATGCGTCGCACATTGATAAACCTTCCACTGGCAACGAGTTACCGATATGGACTCGCTCTCTGCGGATATCAACCCCTTGTCGTGACTCTGTTCACGAAAATTCCGGTGACTGAGTTAACAGGTCTTGGCCTACAGGCGCTATAGCACGACGGAATTTTGGTCGAATGTCAAGCAAATCTATTGCCAGATTGACGAAAGCGTCACACTGTACCTGATAAAATCCGTTACGCAACTTTATTAGCATGCAAAATCCAAAGTTGCCAGTAAGGCGCTCCTGACGCCAGCGTGGTATATTTGTCCGCATGCCATGCCTGGCGTAGACTAATGTCCTTGTTTAAGGAGTAAATAATGAACAAAGAGACACAACCCATCGACCGCGAAACGCTGTTGAAAGAGGCCAACAAAATCATTCGTGAGCATGAGGACACACTCGCAGGAATTGAAGCCACCGGCGTCACGCAGCGTAATGGCGTGCTGGTGTTTACTGGCGATTACTTTTTAGATGAGCAAGGGCTGCCGACAGCGAAAAGCACTGCTGTGTTTAATATGTTCAAACACCTGGCACACGTGCTCTCGGAAAAATATCATCTGGTAGATTAAAGCAAAACGCGAGGCCTGAACCTCGCGTTTGTCTTTTACATCAAAGGCTTTTGCCCACGCTGCCACCAGCGTAGCAACAATCGGTCGACGCTCTCTGCCGCACTGCCGGTAAACCGATCGATTAACCGTTTACGCTGCATATAACGCACATTGACCACTTCTCGACCGTCCATCAGATTAAGAATCACTTCATCACTGGTGTTGATTTCGTCAACCAGGCCTTTCTCTACCGCCTGTTGCCCGTACCAGTGTTCACCGGTAGCCACCTCTTCAATATCCAGAGACGGACGCATACGTTTTACAAAATCTTTAAATAGCTGATGTGTTTCGTTCAGTTCTTCGCGGAATTTTTCGCGCCCTTCTTCAGTATTTTCACCCAGCAATGTCAGCGTGCGCTTATATTGCCCGGCAGTATGCAGTTCAATATCAATATCTTTACTTTTCAGGAAGCGGTTAAAGTTGGGCATTTGCGCTACCACACCGATGGAACCAACAATGGCAAACGGCGCAGAAACAATTTTGTCCGCCACACAGGCCATCATGTACCCGCCGCTGGCAGCCACTTTGTCTACCGTAACGGTTAAAGGAATGTTTTTATCGCGCAGACGCCGCAATTGTGAGGCTGCCAGGCCATAACCATGAACCATACCGCCGGGGCTTTCCAGACGCAAAACAACCTGATCCCGTGGCTTAAATGCCGCGAGTACTGCGGTTATCTCTTCACGTAATGAGTTAACTTCATGCGCGTCCATGCTGCCTTTGAAATCCAGTACCCAGACGCGGGGTTTACTGTCAGTCACCACCTCACCCAGTTTGGCTTTTGCTTTCGCTGCTTTCGCTTCTTGCTTGTGCTTTTTCTTCTGCGCTTTGTGCCACTGCTTTTGCTGATGCGGATCCATCAGAGCTGCTGCCAGTTCTTCTTTCATCTCCTTATATTGTTCGCTGAGATTGTTAACCCGTAACTCGCCACGCTGGCGTTTATTACGTTGCGCAACATTGACAATAATGGCGGCAACAGCCGCAATCGCCACAACAACAGTGACAATTTTCGCCAAAAACAAACCATATTCAGACAACAATTCCACGAGTCCCACCTTGGTTAAACAACGCTTTGCCTCACAGTTTACAACAGGCACGTTAAGCCGTCTCGCAGAGATATTCTTGACGAGAAAGTATGACAAAGTATTCATTTTGCGGCGTTATCGCCCCAGGCCGATTGAAATGCGCCTCTGTTTAAGGCATAACCCCTCAAAGTCATAAAGTACACTGGCAGCGCGACTGATGATGTCGTTGAGGAGTAGCCATGCATTACCAACCAAAACAAGATTTACTCAATGATCGTATTATCCTGGTAACCGGCGCCAGCGACGGCATTGGTCGTGAAGCCGCTCAGACTTATGCGCGTTATGGCGCGACAGTGATTTTACTGGGACGTAATGAAGAAAAATTACGTCAGGTCGCCCAGCGTATATTCGAAGAGACCGGACGTCATCCACAGTGGTTTATTCTCGATTTACTGACCTGCACATCCGAAGATTGCCATCAACTGGCACAGCGCATTGCCGTTAATTATCCGCGTCTGGACGGCGTTCTGCATAATGCCGGATTGCTTGGCGAAGTTTGCCCGATGAGTGAACAAAATCCGCAGGTCTGGCAGGATGTCATGCAGGTCAACGTTAATGCCACCTTTATGCTGACCCAGGCACTGCTTCCTTTATTACTCAAATCGGACGCCGGTTCGCTGGTCTTTACCTCATCAAGCGTCGGGCGTCAGGGTCGGGCTAATTGGGGTGCATACGCTGCCTCAAAATTTGCCACCGAAGGAATGATGCAGGTACTGGCCGATGAATATCAACAGCGCCTGCGCGTGAACTGCATTAACCCAGGCGGTACGCGCACCGCCATGCGTGCCAGCGCCTTCCCGACGGAAGATCCGCAGAAACTCAAAACCCCCGCTGATATCATGCCACTTTACCTCTGGCTGATGGGCGATGATAGCCGCCGTAAAACCGGCATGACCTTTGACGCCCAACCGGGCCGTAAACCAGGAATTTCCCAATGAGTGATGAACGCTACCAACAGCGTCAGCAGCGAGTTAAAGAAAAAGTGGATGCCCGTGTGGCGCAGGCCCAGGATGAACGCGGCATTATTATCGTTTTTACTGGCAATGGAAAAGGCAAAACCACAGCGGCATTTGGTACGGCAACACGCGCAGTAGGTCACGGAAAAAAAGTGGGCGTCGTGCAATTTATTAAGGGCACCTGGCCTAATGGCGAACGAAATCTGCTGGAGCCGCACGGCGTTGAGTTTCAGGTAATGGCAACTGGCTTCACCTGGGATACGCAAAACCGTGAGTCTGATACCGCTGCCTGCCGCGAAGTCTGGCAACATGCAAAACGAATGCTGGCGGATTCCTCACTGGATATGGTTTTGCTCGATGAGCTGACGTATATGGTGGCGTATGACTATTTGCCACTGGAAGAAGTGGTGCAGGCGTTAAATGAACGTCCACATCAACAGACGGTGATTATCACGGGTCGTGGTTGTCATCGGGATATTCTTGAATTGGCGGATACGGTAAGTGAATTACGCCCCATCAAACATGCGTTTGATGCCGGTGTAAAAGCGCAGATAGGGATTGATTACTAATCTGTAAAAATGCCGGATATGACGTCCGGCATACTTTGATTAACCGTTATTATTACGTCCGCCAGAACGACGACCGCCGCTCACCTGACTGTGACGTTTCACCGCACGACGAATCTGATTCGCCTTCATGCGACGACGGTCTTTTTCTACAGCGACTTTAGAGCTGGTTTCTGGCGGTAGCTCCACCAGTTCGCGCAGATAGTTAGTCTGGGCGAGGTCCAGCTCCGTCCAGCCACCGCGTGGCAGACCTTTTGGCAGTGGGATATCACCGTAACGAACACGGATCAGGCGGCTTACCTGCACACCAACCGCTTCCCACAAACGACGAACTTCACGGTTACGGCCTTCGGTCAGAGTAACGTTGTACCACTGGTTGATCCCTTCGCCGCCGCTGAACTTAATGGTTTTAAAGGCTGCCGGACCATCTTCCAACTGCACGCCACGACTCAAATCACGCAGTTTCGCGTCGTCAACCTGACCAAATACACGCACGGCATATTCACGTTCAACTTCACGGCTTGGGTGCATTAAACGGTTTGCCAGTTCACCGTCGGTGGTGAACAGCAACAGACCACAGGTATTAACGTCGAGACGACCTACGGCAATCCAGCGTGCGCCACGCAACTTCGGCAGACGGTCAAACACTGTTGGACGCCCTTCCGGGTCGTTACGGGTACATAACTCACCTTCCGGCTTGTAATAGGCCAGCACGCGACAAATTTGCTCAGCGGACTCACGCACCGAAATCAGGTGACCATCGATACGAATTTTCAGTCCAGGAGTAACTTCAACGCGATCGCCGAGTTTAGCAATTTTGCCATCAACACTCACACGACCGGCTTCAATAATAGATTCGATTTCACGGCGAGAACCGTGGCCGGCACGCGCCAGCACTTTCTGTAGCTTTTCGCTCATAGAGCTTCCTTTTGGTGTCGCCTTCCCAGGCGTCTGATATGCTTTGTGCAACAGTGAGTCAGAACTTACATCTGACTCACTGATAGTAAAGTCTGTTCGAACTCTTCCGGCCTTAAGTCAACGACATGACGTTTTAACTGGCCTGGCTTTGAGGCGCAACATACTACACTATCTTTAGGGTTAAAGCTTGTTTCGATTAACATCAGCTTGATTACCAGCCACCACCGCCTCCGCCAACTGCGCCACCGCCACCGGCACTACTACCGGAATAACTTCGCCCCAACAAACTGGTATTAGCTCCCAGACTCAGGTGCATCTGTAATGAGAATAAAACGCCGCTACGGGCAATTTCCGGAGCGCGAACAGCCGCTGTAAGTGACGGAGTGATACGTGCTGCCCATTCTCTGCCAAGGTTTGCCGAGACCGCCCAACCTAACAAAGTGTAATCCAGTTTCCGTGTTTCCCCTTTCCGCCGCCGCCCACTGTGCGTTGCCGCCTCTTTACGCGCAATATAGTTGACGATAGCCTCGCCGTGGGCATAACGTTGCTGCCCAGTTTGTGTAAACTGTGGCAGAAAAATATACCCCAGGGCGGTGAGATACCCCGTCAGGAAAACGGCACTAAAATAACCGGCTGGCATATACCAGTAAAAGAACACATCTCCGACATTGATGTAGAGAGAATAGAAAGCCACGCCTGAACAAATCAGTGGTAAAAACAAAGTGATGATTACACAATTAACGCAAGGCTTGTCATCATCGCGGGCAAACAAAAGCGCAAGGGAAGAAAACAAAAAAGGAAGAAGCCAGCAGGTCATGATAAACATATCAGCCACCAGACTCATACCTGCCCAGCCAACGGGACTCAGGTTTCCATAAAAAATGACTGCTAATATCGCCAGTCCGCCCCATTGCAAAAACGCATCCGGTCGGTAAAACGAAGACTTTTTACGCGGCAGATAAAATTTCTGCATCCGTAAAAATGCCCTGCGTAAGACTCTGTTGCGTCTCCCCGTAAGAACGACCTTATCGCCTTTACGAAATAACGCTTCCAGTAATAACTGCTCTGCGGGCAGTAGTACCTCATTATTTCTGGTCGCGCCTTCATTAACACGAATCAGGATTTGCTGGTTCTTGTCATACAGGTCTTCCAGATGAATTTTTCCTTTCACAATCAGATTTACGATATCGGCACAAAAACCTTTATCGTCGTAAACCAGCTTCGCATCGAGACGCAACATGCCAGGCGTGTAATCTGGGGGAATGATTTCAGTTTCACTCACATCTACCGGCGTAAATTGTGGCCTGCGCTTCCAGAGATATAACCATCCACACACCAGTAACAGACACGGTAACCAAATGATAAGAGACGATGTTGAGGGCAAAAAAAGATGGCTAAAAATATTCGTCGTGTGTTGTGCCGGGGCATTATCCAGCAAGGCATGAGGCCAACGGTAGAGTGCAGTGAAATCTTCACGGTAAAACGGATCGCGGGATTCAATTCTTCCGTCCTCAAGGATGCGGCCATTTCGATATGTGTCGCCCTCTTCTCCAGTAAAGAGATCGATTTCGCTAAATGGATTACCCGTAATATCAGGCAACTTGAGTGAAAATCGGGTCTTATAGATTTCAAACGGCCAGTTATTACCAGTTACGTTCCAGATAAGCAGGTCAGAATCACCCTCACGCAGTACAGCATTTTCAACCTGGTAATGAATTTGATAATGATAGTCGCCTTGAGGCAAGAAACGCTGCTTATCGCCCACGACAATACTCATCAACCCGATATGCCAGTCAAGTTGCCAGGGTTCAGGAATACCATCACGAGTGACGCCAATAATGCGATAGTTTAGCAGCGCCGCATCACCATTAGGCTGCATCCATAATCGAGGCAAATCACGATAAAATCCATGCTTAATCTGCTGATTTCTCGCCTGAAAATGAATGTTCTCTTTAATGTCGAGCACCCCATCAGGTTGCATGGTGGCCTCAACATCAAAGAGCGAGATCCCTTCTTCATGATAAGGAATCTCCATGTTTTTCGCGTAACCCAGCGATGAGAAAAGCAGCCCAGCTATCAACAGCAAAATGCAGCGAAATGTCCCTGCCATAATCTTCCATCCGTGGAACGCAATTTTTTATAAGAAAGGCTTCACATCACCTACGCCTTCACGCACCACGACTGGCGTATCATCGGTGAGGTCGATGACCGTTGTCGGTTTCTGGCCGAGATAACCGCCGTGAATGATCAAATCCACCTGTTTTTCCAGACGGTCTTTAATTTCTTCCGGATCGGATTCGGTAAATTCGCTGCCCGGCAGCATCAACGAAGTGGAAAGCATCGGTTCACCCAGCACCTCAAGTAACGCCTGGGCGATGGGGTTTGACGGCACGCGCATCCCGATGGTTTTACGTTTTTCCTGTAACAGGCGGCGTGGCACTTCCTTCGTCCCCTTAAGGATGAAGGTATAGTTACCTGGCGTGTTGTTTTTCATCAGACGAAACGCGACGTTATCCACAAAGGAATAGGTCGAGAGTTCAGAAAGATCGCGACACATCAGGGTAAAGTTGTGACCGTCCGGCAGCTGGCGAATACGACAAATACGCTCCATGGCGTTTTTATCTTCAATTTTACAGCCGAGCGCATAGCCGGAATCGGTTGGATAGACAATCACCCCGCCTTTACGCACGATCTCCACCGCCTGATTGATCAGACGTTGCTGCGGGTTATCAGGATGAATATAAAAAAACTGACTCATAATTCCCTCTCTGTGGTGTTCTGCGGCTGTTCCCATAGCTGCCAGACGCCTTCAACACCTGCGGGCAGCCAGAGTTTACGACCCAGTTCGATCCACGGGCATGGCTGATGAAAATCAGATCCTTGTGATGCCCATAAATGGTGCTGACGCGCAAGTGTCGCCAGTTGGGTGCGTTCATTGGGCGATTGCTGGCACTGCGCGACTTCCATCGCGTCGCCGTGGTGTTCGGCAAAATGCGCAACCAATCTTTTCAGCCATTTAGCACTAAGATTGTACCGCCCAGGATGAGCTAGTACCGCCTTACCGCCAGAATGATGAATGACATCAATAGCTTGTTCTATTGTACACCACTGTGGCGGAACGTATCCGGTTTTCCCGCGCGCCAGATACTTTTTAAAGACATCCGCCATTGAACTGGCTTTGCCGCACTCCACAAGGAAACGAGCAAAATGACCGCGCGTCACCGCACCGCCCTGCGCCAGCCGTTGCGCGCCTTCCAGCGCACCAGGTATTTGCGCTTTTTCAAGTCTTTCGGCAATTAGCTGCGCCCGCTGATTGCGCCGTTCTGTCTGCTGCGCGAGGAACTCACACATTAGCGGATGAGTAATATCAATATTCAGCCCGACAATATGAATTTCATGATTTTCCCAGACCGTGGAAATTTCCACGCCGGGAATAAGATTCAGCGCCAACCCCGAACGTGAAATTTCCTCTCTTGCTGGCGCGATTGCGGCTGTGGTGTCATGGTCGGTGATCGCCAGGGTGCCGACGCGCATCTCGACTGCACGGTGCACCAATGCTTCTGGCGTCAGACAGCCATCGGAAGCTGTCGTATGGCTGTGCAGGTCGTAAATCACTGCGTAATTCGTGTCGCTCAAGGCGCACTCCCGTTCTGGATAATGTTTTTTGCGCCGACATCATAACGGTTCTGGCAAATATTCTGAAATGAGCTGTTGACAATTAATCATTGAACTAGTTAACTAGTACGCAAGTTCACGCAAAAAGGGTATCGACAATGAAAGCAATTTTCGTACTGAAAGGTTGGTGGCGCACTTCCTGAAACGGGCAGTGTATTCACCATGCGTAAAGCAATCAGATACCCAGCCCGCCTAATCAGCGGGCTTTTTTTTGAACAAAATTAGAGAATAACAATGCAAACACAAAAACCGAATCTCGAATTGCTAACCTGCGAAGGCGCTTATCGCGACAATCCCACCGCGCTTTTTCACCAGTTGTGTGGGGATCGTCCGGCAACGCTGCTGCTGGAATCCGCAGATATCGACAGCAAAGATGATTTAAAAAGCCTGCTGCTGGTAGACAGTGCGCTGCGCATTACAGCACTAGGTGACACTGTCACAATCCAGGCGCTTTCCGGCAATGGCGAAACCCTGCTGACACTACTGGATAACGCCCTGCCTGCGGGGGTGGAAAATGAACAATCACCAAACTGCCGTGTGCTGCGCTTCCCCCCTGTCAGTCCACTGCTGGATGAAGACGCCCGCTTATGCTCCCTTTCGGTTTTTGACGCTTTCCGCTTATTGCAGAATCTGTTGAATGTACCGAAGGAAGAACGGGAAGCGATGTTCTTTGGCGGCCTGTTCTCTTATGACCTGGTCGCGGGGTTTGAAGATTTACCGCAATTGTCAGCGGAAAATAACTGCCCTGATTTCTGTTTTTATCTCGCTGAAACGCTGATGGTGATTGACCATCAGAAAAAAAGCACCCGCATTCAGGCCAGCCTGTTTGCGCCGAATGAAGAAGAAAAACAGCGTCTCACTGCACGCCTGAACGAACTACGTCAGCAACTGACCGAAGCCGCGCCGCCGCTGCCAGTGGTTTCCGTACCGCATATGCGTTGTGAATGTAATCAGAGCGATGAAGAGTTCGGTGGCGTAGTGCGTTCGTTGCAAAAAGCGATTCGCGCCGGAGAAATTTTCCAGGTCGTCCCCTCTCGCCGTTTCTCACTGCCCTGCCCGTCATCGCTGGCAGCCTATTACGTGCTGAAAAAGAGTAACCCCAGCCCGTATATGTTTTTTATGCAGGATGATGATTTCACTCTGTTCGGTGCGTCGCCGGAAAGTTCGCTCAAGTATGACGCCACCAGCCGCCAGATTGAAATCTACCCGATTGCAGGAACACGCCCACGAGGTCGTCGCGCCGATGGTTCACTGGACAGAGACCTCGACAGCCGCATAGAACTGGAGATGCGTACCAACCATAAAGAGCTTTCGGAACATCTGATGCTGGTGGATCTCGCCCGTAATGATCTGGCACGCATTTGCACCCCCGGCAGCCGCTACGTTGCCGACCTCACCAAAGTTGACCGTTACTCTTACGTGATGCATCTCGTCTCCCGCGTTGTCGGTGAATTGCGCCACGATCTTGACGCCCTGCACGCTTATCGCGCCTGTATGAATATGGGCACATTAAGCGGTGCGCCGAAAGTGCGCGCCATGCAGTTAATTGCCGAAGCGGAAGGTCGTCGACGCGGCAGTTACGGCGGCGCGGTAGGTTATTTCACCGCACACGGCGATCTCGACACCTGCATTGTGATCCGCTCGGCACTGGTGGAAAACGGCATCGCCACCGTGCAGGCCGGTGCTGGCGTGGTTCTTGATTCTGTTCCGCAGTCGGAAGCCGACGAAACCCGTAATAAAGCCCGCGCTGTACTGCGCGCTATCGCCACCGCGCATCATGCACAGGAGACTTTCTGATGGCTGACATTCTGCTGCTCGATAATATCGACTCTTTTACTTACAACCTGGCAGATCAGTTGCGCAGCAATGGTCATAACGTGGTGATTTACCGCAACCATATTCCGGCGCAGACCTTAATTGAACGCCTGGCGACGATGAGCAATCCGGTGCTGATGCTTTCTCCTGGCCCCGGTGTGCCGAGCGAAGCGGGTTGTATGCCGGAGCTGCTTACTCGTCTGCGCGGCAAGCTGCCGATTATTGGCATTTGCCTCGGTCATCAGGCGATTGTCGAAGCCTATGGGGGTTATGTCGGCCAGGCGGGCGAAATTCTGCACGGTAAAGCGTCGAGCATTGAACATGACGGTCAGGCGATGTTTGCCGGGTTAACAAACCCTCTGCCAGTGGCGCGTTATCACTCGCTGGTGGGCAGTAACATTCCGGCCGGTTTAACCATCAACGCCCATTTTAATGGCATGGTGATGGCGGTTCGTCATGATGCGGATCGCGTCTGTGGATTCCAGTTCCATCCGGAATCCATTCTCACCACCCAGGGCGCTCGCTTGCTGGAACAAACGCTGGCCTGGGCGCAGCAAAAGCTGGAACCCACCAACACGCTGCAACCGATTCTGGAAAAACTGTATCAGGCGCAGACCCTTAGCCAGCAGGAAAGCCACCAGCTATTTTCAGCAGTGGTACGTGGTGAACTGAAGCCGGAACAACTGGCGGCGGCGCTGGTGAGCATGAAAATTCGCGGCGAGCACCCGAACGAAATCGCCGGAGCAGCAACTGCGCTTCTGGAAAACGCTGCGCCGTTCCCGCGCCCGGATTATCTGTTTGCCGATATTGTCGGCACCGGCGGTGACGGCAGCAACAGTATCAACATTTCTACCGCCAGTGCTTTTGTTGCAGCAGCCTGTGGGCTGAAAGTGGCGAAACACGGCAACCGCAGCGTCTCCAGTAAATCGGGTTCTTCGGATCTGCTGGCGGCGTTCGGTATTAATCTTGATATGAACGCCGATAAATCGCGCCAGGCGCTGGATGAGTTAGGCGTCTGTTTCCTCTTTGCACCGAAATATCACACCGGATTCCGCCACGCGATGCCGGTTCGTCAGCAACTGAAAACCCGCACTCTGTTCAACGTGCTGGGGCCATTGATTAACCCGGCGCATCCGCCGCTGGCGTTAATTGGTGTTTATAGTCCGGAGCTGGTACTGCCGATTGCCGAAACGCTGCGCGTGTTGGGGTATCAACGCGCAGCGGTTGTGCACAGCGGCGGAATGGATGAAGTTTCGTTACACGCACCAACGATTGTTGCCGAGTTGCACGATGGCGAAATTAAAAGCTATCAGTTGACCGCAGAAGATTTTGGCCTGACGCCCTACCACCAGGAACAACTGGCAGGCGGAACGCCGGAAGAAAACCGTGACATTTTAACACGTTTGTTACAAGGTAAAGGCGACGCCGCCCATGAGGCAGCCGTCGCGGCGAATGTCGCCATGTTAATGCGCCTGCATGGCCAGGAAGATCTGCAAGCCAATGCGCAAACCGTTCTTGAGGTACTGCGTAGTGGTTCCGCTTACGACAGAGTCACCGCACTGGCGGCACGAGGGTAAATGATGCAAACCGTTTTAGCGAAAATCGTCGCGGACAAGGCGATTTGGGTAGAAGCCCGTAAACAGCAGCAACCACTTGCCAGTTTTCAGAATGAAATTCAGCCGAGCACGCGACATTTTTATGATGCGCTACAAGGTGCACGTACCGCATTTATTCTGGAATGCAAGAAAGCGTCGCCATCAAAAGGCGTGATCCGTGATGATTTCGATCCGGCACGCATTGCCTCGATTTATAAGCATTACGCTTCGGCAATTTCGGTGCTGACTGATGAGAAATATTTCCAGGGAAGCTTTGATTTCCTCCCCATCGTCAGCCAAATCGCGCCACAGCCGATTTTATGTAAAGACTTTATTATCGACCCTTACCAGATCTATCTGGCGCGCTATTACCAGGCTGATGCCTGCTTATTAATGCTTTCAGTGCTGGACGACGAATCGTATCGCCAGCTTGCAGCCGTCGCCCACAGTCTGGAGATGGGTGTGCTGACTGAAGTCAGTAATGAAGAGGAACTGGAGCGCGCCATTGCATTGGGGGCAAAGGTCGTTGGCATCAACAACCGCGATCTGCGTGATTTGTCGATTGATCTCAACCGTACCCGCGAGCTTGCGCCGAAACTGGGGCACAACGTGACGGTAATCAGCGAATCCGGCATCAATACTTACGCTCAGGTGCGCGAGTTAAGCCACTTCGCTAACGGTTTTCTGATTGGTTCGGCGTTGATGGCCCATGACGATTTGCACGCCGCCGTGCGTCGGGTGTTGCTGGGTGAGAATAAAGTATGTGGCCTGACGCGTGGGCAAGATGCTAAAGCAGCTTATGACGCGGGCGCGATTTACGGTGGGTTGATTTTTGTTGCGACATCACCACGTTGCGTCAACGTTGAACAGGCGCAGGAAGTGATGGCTGCGGCACCGTTGCAGTATGTTGGCGTGTTCCGCAATCACGATATTGCCGATGTGGCAGGCAAAGCTAAGGTGTTATCGCTGGTGGCAGTGCAACTGCATGGCAGTGAAGATCAGCAATATATCGACGCACTGCGTGATGCTCTGCCAGCAAACGTTGCCATCTGGAAAGCATTGAGCGTTGGAGAAACCCTGCCCGCGCGCGATTTTCAGCACGTTGATAAATATGTTTTCGATAACGGCCAGGGCGGAAGCGGGCAACGTTTCGACTGGTCACTGTTAAACGGTCAATCACTTGGCAACGTTCTGCTGGCGGGTGGCTTAGGCGCAGATAACTGCGTGGAAGCGGCACAAACCGGCTGCGCCGGGCTTGATTTTAATTCTGCTGTAGAGTCGCAACCGGGCATCAAAGACGCACGTCTTTTGGCCTCGGTTTTCCAGACACTGCGCGCATATTAAGGAAAGGAACAATGACAACATTACTTAACCCGTATTTTGGTGAGTTTGGCGGCATGTACGTGCCACAAATCCTGATGCCTGCCCTGCGCCAGCTGGAAGAAGCCTTCGTCAGCGCACAAAAAGATCCAGAATTTCAGGCGCAGTTTAATGATCTGCTAAAAAACTATGCCGGACGCCCGACCGCGCTGACCAAATGCCAGAATATTACGGCCGGCACTAACACCACGTTGTACCTGAAGCGTGAAGATTTACTGCACGGCGGCGCACATAAAACAAACCAGGTGCTAGGTCAGGCCTTACTGGCGAAGCGGATGGGTAAAACCGAAATCATCGCCGAAACCGGTGCCGGTCAGCATGGTGTGGCGTCTGCCCTTGCCAGCGCCCTGCTTGGCCTGAAATGTCGAATTTATATGGGTGCCAAAGACGTCGAACGTCAGTCGCCCAACGTTTTTCGTATGCGCTTAATGGGCGCGGAAGTGATTCCGGTACATAGCGGTTCCGCGACGCTGAAAGATGCTTGTAACGAGGCACTGCGCGACTGGTCCGGAAGTTATGAAACCGCGCACTACATGCTGGGCACCGCAGCTGGCCCGCATCCTTACCCGACCATTGTGCGTGAGTTTCAACGGATGATTGGCGAAGAAACCAAAGCACAGATTCTGGAAAGAGAAGGTCGCCTACCGGACGCCGTTATCGCCTGTGTTGGCGGCGGTTCGAATGCCATCGGGATGTTTGCTGATTTCATCAACGAAACCGACGTTGGCCTGATTGGGGTGGAACCAGGCGGTCACGGTATCGAAACCGGCGAGCACGGTGCACCATTGAAACATGGTCGTGTGGGCATCTATTTCGGTATGAAAGCGCCGATGATGCAGACAGAAGACGGGCAGATTGAAGAATCTTACTCCATCTCAGCCGGGCTGGATTTCCCGTCTGTCGGCCCGCAACACGCGTATCTCAACAGCACTGGACGCGCTGATTATGTCTCAATTACCGATGATGAAGCACTGGACGCCTTTAAAACGCTGTGCCTGCATGAAGGGATTATTCCGGCGCTGGAATCCTCCCATGCCCTGGCTCATGCGCTGAAAATGATGCGCGAAAACCCGGAAAAAGAGCAGCTGCTGGTGGTTAACCTTTCCGGTCGCGGCGACAAAGACATCTTCACCGTTCACGATATTTTGAAAGCACGAGGGGAAATCTGATGGAACGCTATGAAACTCTGTTTGCCCGTTTGAAGGAGCGCAAAGAAGGCGCATTCGTTCCTTTCGTCACGCTCGGTGATCCGGGCATTGAGCAGTCGCTGAAAATTATCGATACGCTAATTGAAGCCGGTGCTGACGCGCTGGAGTTAGGCATCCCCTTCTCTGACCCGCTGGCAGATGGCCCGACGATTCAAAACGCCACACTGCGTGCTTTTGCGGCGGGTGTGACCCCGGCACAATGTTTTGAAATGCTGGCACTGATTCGCCAGAAACACCCGAATATTCCCATTGGCCTTCTGATGTATGCCAACCTGGTGTTTAACAAAGGTATTGATGAGTTTTATGCCCAATGCGAGAAACTCGGCGTCGATTCGGTGCTGGTTGCCGATGTGCCCGTGGAAGAGTCTGCGCCCTTCCGCCAGGCTGCGTTGCGCCATAACGTCGCACCTATATTTATCTGCCCGCCGAATGCCGACGATGATTTGCTGCGTCAGATAGCCTCTTATGGTCGTGGTTACACCTATTTATTGTCGCGTGCGGGCGTGACCGGCGCAGAAAACCGCGCCGCGTTACCCCTCAATCATCTGGTTGCGAAGCTGAAAGAGTACAACGCTGCACCTCCATTGCAGGGATTTGGTATTTCCGCCCCGGATCAGGTAAAAGCAGCGATTGATGCAGGAGCTGCGGGCGCGATTTCTGGTTCGGCCATTGTTAAAATCATCGAGCAACATATTGATGAGCCAGAGAAAATGTTGGTGGCATTGAAAGCTTTTATACAACCGATGAAAGCGGCAACACGCAGTTAATCCCACAGCCGTCAGTTCTGCTGGCGGCATTTTGTATTCCTTTAACGAAGCCAGAAAAATCTTAATTTTATTTATTATTTGCCTTTTTACCGTTTCGCTTAACCCTAACATACGTCAACTTACGTCATTTTTCCGCCCAATAGTAATATAATCAAACAAATTAATCCCGCAACATAACACCAGTAAAATCAATAATTTTTCCTAAGTCACTTATTCCTCAGGCAATTATTAATATATCCAGAACCTTCCTCAAAATATATTTTCCACCCTCCCTCCTTGTCACGCTTAATTTGACTAATTCTTATTAGCAACTAATTTTAATGAGTGTCGACACACAACACTCATATTAGTCAAACAATGCAACGTAACGGGAGAAATAACATGGCCGAACATCGTGGTGGTTCAGGAAATTTCGCCGAAGATCGTGAGAAGGCATCCGACGCAGGTCGTAAAGGTGGTCAGCACAGCGGCGGTAATTTTAAAAACGATCCGCAACGCGCATCCGAAGCGGGTAAAAAAGGCGGTCAACAAAGCGGTGGTAATAAATCAGGAAAATCCTGTTCCACCGTTAATTATTAATATCAGCTGATAAAGATAATTGTATCTGCGGGCCGTATGGCTCGCAGTGATTTCACTGGAGAAAAATATGAATATGAAGACTATTGAAGATGTATTTATTCACCTGCTTTCAGACACCTACAGCGCAGAAAAACAATTAACCCGGGCACTGGCAAAATTCGCCAGAGCAACATCAAACGAAAAACTAAGTCAGGCTTTTCATGCGCACCTTGAGGAAACTCATGGACAGATAGAACGTATTGATCAAGTCGTAGAATCCGAATCAAATCTTAAAATTAAACGCATGAAGTGCGTAGCAATGGAAGGACTCATTGAAGAAGCTAATGAGGTCATTGAGAGCACAGAAAAAAACGAAGTGCGTGACGCCGCGCTCATTGCTGCTGCACAGAAAGTCGAGCACTATGAAATTGCCAGTTACGGGACCTTAGCGACACTGGCTGAACAATTAGGTTACCGTAAAGCAGCGAAGCTTCTGAAAGAAACTCTGGAAGAAGAAAAGGCCACAGACATCAAACTGACTGATCTGGCTCTTAATAACGTAAATAAGAAAGCCGAAAATAAAGCCTGAAATATGAACTTCAACTTTCAGTAATTTTATAAAGAGGACATTTTCATGAATCGTATTGAACATTATCATGACTGGCTACGTGACGCCCACGCAATGGAAAAGCAAGCCGAATCTATGCTTGAATCCATGGCCAGCCGTATAGATAATTATCCTGAACTACGCGCTCGTATTGAACAACATCTTAGTGAAACCAAAAACCAGATTGTTCAACTGGAAACTATTCTTGATCGTAATGACATTTCACGTTCAGTCATTAAAGATTCCATGAGTAAAATGGCTGCGCTTGGGCAGTCAATCGGTGGTATTTTTCCTTCTGATGAAATTGTCAAAGGTTCCATTAGCGGCTATGTCTTCGAGCAATTTGAAATCGCCTGCTATACCTCACTATTAGCTGCGGCAAAAAATGCCGGTGATACAGCCTCTATTCCGGTCATCGAAGCGATTTTAAATGAGGAAAAGCAGATGGCCGACTGGCTAATTCAGCATATTCCGCAAACAACTGAAAAATTTTTAATTCGTGCTGAAACTGATGGCGTAGAAGCGAAGAAATAATACCCTTTATACCATGTCCTTATTGACCCCGTAATTACGGGGTCATTTTTGCGGGGAATTAAAAACGATATCCTGCGGAGAACATAAACACCCACGGATCGAGGCGTACACTGTCGTGTTGCTGTGCACCGCCCAGTTTATAATTTGCGGTAGTATCAATATCCATGTACCAGACTGACATGTTAACCAACCAGTCACGGTTAATCAGATAATCCACCCCAACCTGCCCGGCAGCGCCCCAGGAATCTTTCAGACTGAGATCGGAAAGCCCGGCCTCTTTGCCATGATCGTTAAATCCATTATCAAAGAACGTGGTGTAGTTAATACCGGCACCAACGTAAGGACGGAATTTGCTGCTGGCATCACCAAAATACCACTGCGCCATCAGTGTTGGCGGCAGATGATGGACTGTTGCAATATCACCGGTCGCGCGAGTACCGATTTTATGGCGGAAAGGCGTCGCTGCCAGTAATTCAACACCGATATTGTCAGTCGCCATATACGTAAACGTCAGGCCCAACTGAGTGTTATTAGTCACGCTAAATCCCCCCAGACTTCCTAACGTACCACCAGCGCCTTCTGTCGGACGCACAGTCGCAGAACCTGCACGCATAAAAAACTCGCCTGCTTCATGCGCAAAGGCTGTGCCAGAGAGAAGTGTTGTTACTGCCAAAGCCGCCACTGTTAATTTTTTCATATCCGCTCCGTCGTTATGGTTATAAAAACGTGACAAATATACCTACATTGGGGTAACAAATGATCCTACACAGATCACACTACATCCTCTAAATCACCCTTTATTGATCTGGATTAATTTAGAAGTTGCATCACAAATCCTGGTTAATGTGATTTAAATCAATTTTCGAATATTTGCGCTGCGCAAATATTAACGCGCTCGCCACTTGCTCCCGTCTGCACACATAAATGCCAACAATTACCTCCGCTTTACAAAGATATGCTTTTCCATACATGACCTGATGCTGCCACTGAGAGGCTAACCAGGGTACAATTGCCCGCTAATTAACACCTGCATAAAACTCAAGGAGAGTGCATGTCTATCACGGCGCAGTCCGTATACCGTGACACCGGAAATTTCTTCCGTAATCAATTTATGACCATTCTGTTGGTATCGTTGCTTTGTGCATTTATCACAGTGGTGTTAGGACATGTTTTCTCACCCAGTGACGCTCAACTTGCGCAGCTCAATGACGGTGTACCCGTTAGTGGCGGCGGTGGGTTGTTCGACCTGGTACAAAATATGTCCCCGGAACAACAGCAGATTTTGCTGCGTGCATCCGCTGCTTCTACCTTTTCAGGATTAATCGGTAACGCCATTCTTGCGGGCGGCGTATTATTAATGATCCAGCTAGTGTCCGCCGGTCAGCGGGTCAGCGCATTACGGGCAATTGGCGCGAGCGCTCCGGTATTACCGAAGCTATTCTTGCTAATCCTCCTGACAACATTGATTGTGCAAATAGGCATCATGCTGGTGGTCGTTCCTGGTATCATCATGGCCATCCTGCTGGCGTTGGCTCCCGTGATGCTGGTCCAGGATAAAATGGGCGTTTTCGCCTCCATGCGCAGCAGTATGCGGCTGACATGGGCGAATATGCGTCTGGTGGCACCTGCGGTATTGAGCTGGTTGCTGGCAAAAACACTGTTGTTGCTGTTTGCCTCTTCGTTTGCCGCATTAACCCCAGAAATTGGCGCTGTACTGGCGAACACCTTGAGCAACCTGATTTCAGCCGTATTGCTCATCTATCTGTTCCGTCTGTACATGTTGATTCGCCAATAACCCTAAGTATTTGATTACGGAATCGTAAAATGAAGCAGTTTCTTGATTTTCTACCGCTGGTTGTCTTCTTCGCGTTCTATAAGATTTATGACATCTATGCGGCAACTGCGGCGCTGATCGTCGCCACAGCGATTGTGCTTATTTATAGCTGGGTTCGCTTTCGTAAGGTTGAGAAGATGGCTCTGATCACCTTTGTTCTGGTGGTTGTCTTCGGTGGTCTGACGCTATTCTTCCACAATGATGAGTTTATTAAATGGAAGGTCACCGTAATTTACGCACTGTTTGCCGGTGCTCTGTTGGTTAGCCAATGGGTAATGAAAAAGCCGCTGATTCAACGTATGTTGGGTAAAGAGCTTACCCTGCCGCAGCCAGTATGGTCGAAGTTGAATCTGGCCTGGGCAGTCTTTTTTATCCTTTGCGGGCTGGCAAACATCTATATCGCTTTCTGGCTACCACAAAATATTTGGGTCAACTTCAAAGTGTTCGGTCTGACCGCCCTCACCTTAATCTTCACGCTGTTAAGCGGTATCTATATCTACCGCCACATGCCACAGGAAGATAAATCATAACCAGACTGCCAGTCCTTCGGGGCTGGCGCTGTATCTCCTCTGTTCTCCTCAGGAAAATCATAGTAGCATCGCGCCTGTGATTTTCCTTTTTAGTCGGTTTTACCATGTCAACAACACATAACGTCCCCCAGGGCGATCTGGTTTTACGAACTTTAGCCATGCCTGCCGATACCAATGCCAATGGTGACATCTTTGGTGGTTGGTTAATGTCGCAGATGGATATTGGTGGTGCCATTCTGGCAAAAGAAATTGCACACGGTCGCGTAGTAACCGTGCGGGTTGAAGGAATGACTTTCTTGCGGCCGGTTGCGGTCGGCGATGTAGTGTGCTGCTATGCACGCTGTGTCCAAAAAGGGACAACATCTGTCAGTATTAATATTGAAGTGTGGGTGAAAAAGGTGGCGTCTGAACCACTTGGGCAACGCTATAAAGCGACGGAAGCATTATTTAAGTATGTCGCTGTAGATCCTGAAGGAAAGCCTCGCGCCTTACCCGTTGAGTAATAGTCAAAAGCCTCCGGTCGGAGGCTTTTGACTTTTTACTTACTGAATTTCGGTGGTGCCGTTAATTTTAAACAGAATATTTACCACAATTCCACTTCCTGGCTTACCCGGCTCGTAACGCCATCTGCGCATCGCGTTTTTCACTTCGCGCTCAAACATGTTTGCGGGTTTGGCGGAAAGAATTTGTACGTTATCCACGCGACCATCCGGTGTAACGTCAAATTTAACTTTAACCTGCCCTTCAATGCGCAATGCCTGCGCACGCGCTGGATACTGCGGCTGATTGCGGCTTAATGCGCGTGGTCCTGAAGCCACACTAGTGACTGGTTTGCTGGTTGCAGCCGTTGCCGTGCTGGTGGTCGGGCGCGCTGGTGCCGTATTTTCAAACGGTGATGCCGGACGCGACTCCGCTGGTTTAACATCGCGCTTTGGCTGTTCCTGCACCTTTTTCACTGGCTTAGGTTTTGGCTTAGGTTTTGGCTTCGGCTTTTCAATGACCACCGGCGCTTCTTTTGGCGGTTCAGGTATCGGCTCAGGTTCCGGCTCTGGCTCTACCACCGGCTCCGGCGGCGGCTGAACGGCTTGTGGCGGTTCGAGATCCGCTGGCGCAACCATGGTGACAGAAATCGGCTGCGCGGGCGCAGGTAGTTCAATAACCTGATGTACCGAGGTATAGAGTAGACCCGCCACGACAGCACCGTGAATGCAGACTGAAAGTAACGTCGGCCAGGGGAAGCGGCGAGGTAAATCAAGGGTCATTGAAGTCATAATCATTTCAGTAGAAAAACCAGGCCTCAATTTTAAATGCAAATAGCAATCATATTCAATAACACAAAACGATCAGGATCAGTGAAAACGCAATTTTTGGCGTAATTGGCCTGACTTTATCCAGACTCTTAACAAAGACATCATCTTTCCGTTGCAGATCTTCGCCCTTTCAAATAACGTACTTTACAACTTTTCCGAACAAGGAGTTGTGCCCGTGTTGTATGTAATTTACGCTCAAGACAAAACCGATAGTCTCGAAAAACGTCTTTCCGTTCGTCCGGCACATTTAGCGCGTTTGCAGTTACTGCATGATGAAGGTCGTTTGCTGACTGCGGGACCAATGCCAGCAGTTGATAGCAATGATCCTGGTGCCGCAGGTTTTACAGGTTCGACGGTGATTGCTGAATTTGAATCTCTGGAAGCAGCGCAAGCATGGGCTGATGCCGATCCTTACGTGGCGGCTGGAGTGTATGAACACGTTTCAGTCAAGCCCTTTAAGAAAGTGTTCTGAATAGAGGCTCAACATCTTAGAACACGGTTTTAGCAACCGTGTTCTTGTTTGGCCTTTCCTTGTAGGTATGCCATCGCAGCCGCTATGACAAACAGATAATAACTTTATCTGTATTTCTTTATACGATGTCAGCATATTCAGGAAAAATGCCCCTCCCTGACAAGGTATTGCTCAATCAAATCCTTTGATTACTGCGGATAAAGTCATCTACTATTGTTTAACATATTCACGCGTCGCATGTATGCTCACATTATGTACGCGTAGAGATAATTAAACAAAATTGTGGTTACAGAGGTATCAGTGAGTCACTGGGCTACATTCAAGCAAACAGCAGTAAATTTATGGGTGACCCTGCGGCACGATATTATCGCGCTAGCCGTCTTTTTAAATGGATTGCTTATTTTTAAAACAATCTATGGTATGTCGGTCAATCTGCTCGATATTTTCCATATCCAGGCATTTTCGGAACTTGATCTCTCCTTGCTGGCCAATGCGCCGCTGTTTATGCTCGGCGTCTTTCTTGTTCTGAATTCGATCGGCTTGTTATTTCGAGCAAAACTGGCATGGGCAATCAGTATTATTTTGTTGTTGATTACGCTGATCTACACCTTGCATTTTTATCCCTGGCTGAAATTTAGTATTGGTTTTTGCATCTTTACGCTGGTGATTCTGCTGGTGCTGCGCAAAGACTTCTCACACAGTAGTGCCGCCGCCGGGACAATTTTTGCTTTTATTAGTTTTACGACGTTACTGTTTTACTCCACCTACGGCGCGCTGTATTTAAGTGAGGGTTTCAATCCGCGAATAGAGAGCCTGATGACTGCTTTCTATTTTTCGATAGAAACTATGTCAACCGTGGGCTATGGCGATATCGTTCCCGTGTCTGAATCGGCACGCCTGTTTACTATTTCAGTCATTATTTCCGGCATTACCGTTTTCGCCACCTCCATGACCTCTATTTTTGGTCCTCTTATCCGAGGAGGATTCAATAAACTTGTGAAAGGAAACAAGCATACGATGAATCGTAAAGATCACTTTATTGTTTGCGGTCACTCCATTCTGGCAATCAACACTATTCTGCAACTGAATCAACGCGGACAAAACGTGACTGTTATCAGCAATTTGCCAGAAGATGACATCAAACAACTTGAGCAACGATTAGGCGACAATGCTGATGTTATTCCCGGTGACAGCAATGACAGTTCGGTATTAAAAAAAGCGGGAATCGATCACTGTCGGGCTATTCTGGCGCTCAGTGATAACGATGCAGATAACGCTTTTGTCGTCCTGTCAGCCAAAGATATGAGCAAAGATGTCAAAACGGTGCTGGCCGTCAGCGATAGCAAAAACCTGAATAAAATTAAAATGGTACATCCGGACATCATTCTTTCGCCGCAGCTTTTTGGCAGCGAAATTCTGGCGCGGGTTTTAAATGGTGAAGAGATTAATAATGATATGCTCGTCTCAATGTTGCTGAACTCCGGGCATGGTATTTTCAGCGATGACGATGAAACGAAAACTGACAGTAATGAATCGGCGCAAAAATAGATTTAAAAGGCTGAAGGTAAACTTGCTGGGCACCGCAATGGTGCCCGGAACATTCAGATATTGTAGATCGCAAACAATAACGAGTTACGCTGTTTGTTTAGAATGCACTTCCTGATGCTGTGGATACGCATATTTCGGCGAGACTGCCCCTCAAGCCAACGCGATTTACGCCGGCTAGCCTGACGCTGCATACGCCAGCGTCCCACTTCCGTTCTACTCCGCTTCATGTTAACTACTCTATGCAATAACAGAATGGTCATTATACCCTCGCCCCCGACGCTGACTAGTGCTTTTCCCGCGTTTTTATTTGCCAGATGAATCCATATGCGTAAACTCATAACAATGCGCTTTCAAAAGGATTTCTAATCTATGACAACCGTTTATACGTTGGTGAGTTGGTTGGCCATTCTGGGATACTGGTTGCTCATTGCAGGCGTAACATTACGCATTCTAATGAAACGACGTGCAGTTCCCTCCGCCATGGCCTGGCTGTTAATCATTTATATTCTGCCTCTGGTCGGAATTATTGCCTATCTTGCAGTCGGCGAACTCCACTTAGGTAAACGCCGTGCCGAACGCGCCAGAGCGATGTGGCCTTCTACCGCTAAATGGCTTAACGATCTTAAAGCCTGTAAACATATCTTCGCAGAAGAAAACAGCAGTGTCGCCGGCCCGTTATTCAAGCTTTGCGAGCGTCGTCAGGGGATCGCCGGGGTCAAAGGAAATCAGCTACAACTGATGACCGAGTCTGATGATGTGATGCAGGCGTTAATCCGCGACATCCAGCTCGCCCGGCATAATATTGAGATGGTGTTTTATATCTGGCAACCCGGCGGTATGGCGGATCAGGTGGCTGAGTCACTGATGGCTGCAGCCCGACGCGGTATTCATTGCCGACTGATGCTCGATTCCGCCGGTAGCGTCGCGTTCTTCCGCAGTCCGTGGCCAGAACTGATGCGTAATGCCGGTATCGAAGTGGTCGAGTCCCTAAAAGTTAATCTGATGCGCGTATTTTTACGCCGTATGGATCTGCGCCAGCACCGCAAGATGATCATGATCGATAACTACATTGCCTATACCGGCAGTATGAATATGGTCGATCCGCGCTTCTTCAAACAGGATGCAGGTGTAGGACAATGGATTGACCTGATGGCGCGTATGGAAGGCCCCATCGCCACCGCGATGGGGATTATTTATTCCTGCGACTGGGAGATTGAAACCGGGAAACGTATTCTGCCACCGCCACCAGATGTCAATATTATGCCGTTTGAGCAGGCCAGCGGTCATACGATCCATACTATTGCTTCTGGCCCCGGCTTCCCGGAAGACCTGATTCACCAGGCATTACTGACTGCGGCTTATTCGGCGCGTGAATATTTGATCATGACGACGCCCTACTTCGTGCCCAGCGATGATTTGCTTCACGCTATTTGCACGGCAGCGCAACGTGGTGTTGATGTCAGTATTATCCTGCCACGTAAAAATGACTCAATGCTGGTTGGCTGGGCCAGCCGCGCGTTCTTTACTGAGCTGCTGGCCGCTGGGGTTAAAATTTATCAGTTTGAAGGCGGATTGCTGCATACCAAGAGCGTGCTGGTCGATGGCGAGTTAAGTCTGGTGGGCACCGTTAACCTCGATATGCGTAGTCTTTGGCTGAACTTTGAAATCACGCTGGCGATCGACGATAAAGGTTTTGGTGCTGACCTGGCCGCCGTTCAGGACGATTATATTTCACGCTCACGTTTACTTGATGCGCGGTTGTGGGCGAAACGACCACTCTGGCAACGCGTTGCCGAGCGACTGTTTTACTTCTTCAGTCCGTTGCTGTAAAACGTGGCCAACAGATGTTAAACGGGTAGTGACTATGGATATGGATTTAAACAATCGCCTGACCGAAGATGAAACACTTGAACAGGCCTATGATATTTTTCTCGAACTGGCCGCAGATAATCTCGATCCGGCTGATGTTCTGCTGTTCAATCTTCAGTTTGAAGAGCGCGGCGGCGCGGAGTTATTCGACCCGGCAGAAGACTGGCAAGAGCATGTTGATTTCGATTTAAACCCGGACTTTTTTGCCGAAGTGGTGATTGGCCTGGCGGACAGTGAAGATGGCGAAATTAACGATATTTTCGCCCGCATTCTGTTATGCCGCGAAAAAGATCACAAACTTTGCCATATTATCTGGCGAGAATAAATAATCGCTTTTGGCGTGATAAAGGGCTGACAGCTGTCAGCCCTTTTTGTTTTAAAGCGGATCGACTTTCAGGCAAGAAACGGCATGTCTGAAACTCCCCTCCAGCACAGGTCGCGTTTTGGCACACTCAGGACCGGCAATCGGGCAACGGGTACGGAAAACACAACCGGAAGGCGGGTTGATCGGCGACGGTAATTCCCCTTCCAGTAACTGAATAGATTTGTTCTTTTCCAGATCCGGGTCAGGAATGGGCACTGCCGACATCAATGCTTTGGTATAAGGATGCAGCGGATTATGGTAGACCTCATCATACGTTCCCAGTTCTACCGCATGTCCGAGATACATCACCAGCACGCGATCGGAAATGTGTTTTACCACGGCCAGATCGTGGGCGATAAAGATTAATGACAATCCCATCTCACGCTGCAATTGCTGGAGCAGGTTGACTACCTGCGCCTGAATTGACACATCCAGCGCCGACACCGGCTCATCGCAGATAATCAGCTTCGGTTCAAGAATAAGTGCACGAGCAATCCCGATACGCTGACACTGCCCGCCGGAGAACTCATGCGGATAACGGTTAATCAGATTGGGTAGCAAGCCGACTTTCATCATCATCGCCTTCACGCGCTCACGAACTTCCTGGCGTGACATTTTCGGATAGTAGGTGCGCAGCGGTTCAGCGATGATCTCACCGATGGTCATACGCGGGTTCAGCGATGCCAGCGGATCCTGAAAAATCATCTGGATATCACTACGAACGGCACGCCATTCATCGGGCTTCATTCCCAACAACTCTTTGCCTAACCAGGCAACACGACCGTCAGTAGCCTTGACCAAACCGATGATGGCACGAGCAAAGGTGGACTTACCGCATCCCGATTCTCCTACCACACCCAATGTTTCCCCTTCATACAAGCGAAGCGTGACACCATCGACCGCTTTCAGTGTTTTTGCGGGTTGCCAGAACCACTGTTTGCCATCTTTGATCTCAAAGTGCACTTTCAGGTCAGCGATTTCGAGGAGGACTTTTCTTCCTTCGGTTACAGCATTCATAACAGCTCCTCCACCGGTTTAAAGCAGGCACGCAGGCGACCAGGCGTAAACTCTTCCAGCGGCGGCGCACTACTACAAATCTCCATCGCATACGGACAACGTGGCTGGAACGGGCAACCTTTCGGTAAACGTAGCAGGTTTGGCGGATTACCGGGAATGGTCAACATGGTTTCACCTTCCGCATCAAGGCGCGGCACCGCATTGAGCAAACCGATAGAATAAGGATGAACGGGTTGATAAAAGACATCGCGCGCATTGCCATATTCCATCGTGCGCCCGGCGTACATCACCAGAACTTTGTCACAGATCCCCGCCACAACACCCAGATCGTGGGTGATCATAATGATGGCGGTATTAAATTCCCGCTTCAGTTCATTCAATAGCGTCATGATTTGCGCCTGTACGGTCACGTCCAGCGCGGTTGTCGGCTCATCGGCAATCAGCAGTTTAGGCCGACACAGCAACGCCATCGCAATCATGACGCGCTGACGCATCCCACCAGAAAATTCATGCGGGAACATCTTCATGCGTTTACGCGCTTCCGGCATTTTTACCGCATCGAGCATCCGCACTGACTCTTCAAACGCCTCAGCCTTGCTCATGCTTTTATGCAGCATCAGCACTTCCATCAACTGCTCACCAACGCGCATATAAGGGTTTAACGAGGTCATCGGATCCTGAAAAATCATCGAGATTTGTTCAGCGCGCAGTTTATTGAGTTCTCGCTCTGGAAGATTGAGGATTTCTCGCCCATTGAAGGTTGCCGACCCGTCAATACGTCCGTTGGCAGCCAGAAGCCCCATTAAGGCAAACGCGGTTTGCGATTTACCCGAACCAGATTCACCAACGATACCCAGCGTTTCCCCAGCACGCAGTGAAAAATTCAAATCATTGACCGCCGTGACGTCGCCATCCGGTGTGCTAAAGGTGACACGCAAATCTTTCACGTTCAGTAGTGCGTCAGCCTGTTGTTGTGCGAGCGGCACAGTTGCAGTTTCAATTACGCTCATGGCTGCACTCCTTAACGATCTTTCGGGTCGAGGGCATCACGCAAGCCATCGCCGATAAAGTTGAAACAAAACAGCGTCACCACAAGGAATCCCGCAGGGAACAGCAGTAACCACGGAGAGACTTCCATCGAGTTCGCGCCATCGCTCAGCAATGCGCCCCAGCTGCTTAACGGCTCTTGTGTACCCAGCCCCAGGAAGCTTAAAAAGGATTCAAAGAGGATCATGCTGGGCACCAGTAGCGATGCATAGACCACTACAACACCAAGCACATTCGGCACAATGTGGCGAATAACAATACCGGGCGTAGATACACCGCCAACTTGTGCCGCCTCAATAAACTCTTTGCGCTTCAGACTCAGGGTTTGTCCACGCACAATACGCGCCATATCCAGCCAGGAAACCATGCCAATCGCTACAAAAATCAGCAGAATGTTTTGACCGAAAAAGGTCACCAGCAAAATGACGAAGAACATGAATGGGAAGGAGTTGAGGATTTCCAGCAGACGCATCATTACCGAATCCACTTTGCCGCCAAGATAACCAGAAAGCGAACCATAAAGTGTCCCCACAACCACTGCGACCAGTGCCGCAGCAACCCCGACCATGAGTGAGATACGTCCACCAATAGCAACGCGTACCAGCAAGTCGCGGCCAGATGAGTCAGTACCAAAGTAGTGACCGGATTCCATATCCGGGGCACTGGACATCATCGCCCAGTCGGTATCGTCATAGGCAAACTGCGAAAGCATTGGTGCCAGGATAACAAATAACGCGATCAGTACCAGCACTATCAGACTGGCGACCGCCGCACGGTTATGCATAAAACGTCGACGTGCGTCCTGCCACAAGCTGCGCCCTTCGACCTCCAGCTTCTCACTGAAATTTTCCAGCGCCTCGCTGTTTTTCTTACTTAACATCATCGCGAGCTCCAGTATCAGTAACGGATTTTCGGGTCGATAACCGCATATAGCACATCGACAATGGCATTAAACAAAATGGTTAATGCACCAACCAGAATGGTCAGGCTTAACACCAATGAATAGTCACGGTTCAATGCGCCATTAACGAACAATTGCCCGATCCCCGGCAAACCATAAATGGTTTCGATGACCATAGAACCGGTAATAATGCCGACAAATGCGGGTCCCATATAGGAGAGCACGGGTAGCAGAGCAGGTTTTAATGCGTGGCGAAGGATGATCCTGCGCATAGGTAAACCTTTCGCGCGGGCAGTACGAATAAAGTTAGAATGCAAAACTTCAATCATCGAACCACGGGTAATGCGCGCAATACTGGCGATATAAGCGAGAGACAATGCCACCATCGGCAATATCATGAATTTCAGCGCCCCGCCATTCCAGCCACCGCCTGGTAGCCAATGCAAAATGATCGCAAATATCATGACTAATAATGGCGCAACCACAAAACTGGGGATAACCACCCCGGTCATTGCCAGCCCCATCACGGTATAGTCCCATTTGGTGTTTTGTTTTAATGCGGCAATAACGCCAGCACTAACACCCAGCACTACCGCAAGTATAAACGCGGCTGCCCCCAATTTTGCAGAAACAGGAAAACTGGATGCTACCAGGTCATTGACCGAATAATCTTTATATTTAAAAGACGGACCGAAATCGCCATGCGCCAGTTGTTTCAGGTAGCTGAAATACTGTGTCATGATCGGATCATTAAGATGATATTTCGCTTCGATATTGGCCATCACTTCTGGCGGTAACGTCCGTTCACCAGTGAACGGACTTCCTGGCGCCAGACGCATCATAAAGAACGAAATAGTAATCAGAATAAATAGCGTCGGAATCGCTTCCAGACAGCGACGTAGAATAAATTTTAACATTGCCGTACCTTCTGGCCAGTGCCTTCTATAATGCGATAAAAATCAGACACCGTGGAGCAAGTTCCCCTGCCCCACGTATTGCCATTAGTGCTTCACAATGTACATATTTCTGGTGTAGGTATTATCCAGCGGATCTTTGCCGGTATACCCCCCAACCCACGGTTTCACCAGACGCGCGTTCACATAGTAATAAACCGGAACAATGGCCGAATCTTTATCCAGCTGCTGTTCTGCTTTGGTGTACAGCGCAGTGCGTTGCGCCTCGTCAGTCGCTTTCAGCGTTTCCGCCATAATGCTGTCAAAGGCCGGGCTCTTATAATGCGCGGTATTCATCGAACTGTTCGACAGCATGGTGTTCAGGAAGGATGTTGGTTCGTTATAGTCAGCACACCAGCCTGCACGAGCCACATCAAAAGTTCCCTGGTGACGGGTATCGAGGAAGGTTTTCCACTCCTGGTTAACCAGTTTGACGTTTACACCAATGTTTTTCTTCCACAGTGAAGAGGCGGCAATCGCCAGCTTTTTATGCAGATCGGACGTGTTATATAGCAGGTTAATGGTCAACGGTTTGTCTGCGGTATAGCCCGCTTCAGCCAGCAGCTTTTTCGCTTCTTCGTTACGTTTTTCCTGACTCCAGCCAAACCATTCCGGTTGAGTTAATTTTGCACCATCTGTGTAAGGAGGAGTGTAACCATAGGCGGGCATATCGCCCTGTGCTTTCACTTTATTAACGATGATATCGCGATCCATACCCAGTTTCAGTGCGGTACGCACACGCACGTCGTTGAATGGCGGTTTCTGATTGTTAATTTCGTAATAGTAGGTGCACAAATACGGATCGACGTGAACCTCGTCCGGGATCTCTTTTTTAAGCTTCTGGAACAGCTCGATCGGCATGTTGTTATAGGTCATATCGATTTCGCCGCTGCGATAGCGGTTAACATCGGTGACTTCAGAAGCAATCGGCAAATAGGTGACTTGGTTAATGACGGTTTTCGCGTTGTTCCAGTAGGTCGGGCTGCGCTCAAGAACGATACGTTCGTTAACGACCCAATCTTTTAAGGTATAGGCACCGTTGGTGACAATATTTCCTGGCTGGGTCCATTTCTCGCCGAATTTCTCAATAGCGGCTTTTGGCACCGGAGAAGTCGATGGGTGAACCAGTAATTTATAGAAATACGGAACAGGCTCACTCAATGTGACTTCTAAAGTGTGGTCATCGACGGCTTTCACGCCGAGATCGGTAATCGGTTTTTTCCCTTCGAGAATTTCATCAATACCGGCGATATGCCCATATTGTAGATAACTGGCATAGGGAGAAGCGGTGTTCGGATCAACAGAACGTTGCCAACTGTATACAAAGTCCTGCGCAGTGACTGGCGTGCCGTCGGACCATTTTGCATCTTTACGCAGATGGAATGTCCAGACTTTGGCATCTTTATTATCCCAGGACTCCGCGACGCCAGGCGCCGGGTGACCATCGAGATCGCTGACCAGCAAGCCTTCAAACAGGTCGCGACTGATATTAGACTCCGGAACCCCTTCAATTTTGTGCGGATCTAATGACTGAACTTCAGAACCATTGTTACGCACCAGCGTTTGTTTTTCTGCGAGCTGAACACCAGCGGGTACATCAGCCGCCAGCGCAACATTCCCTGCCATAAGCGCAGCCAGAACGCCTGCTGCTACTAAACTTCTCTTGGTGATGTTGGTCATTGTTTTTGGACTCCCTCATTATAATTACTGGCTTTAACCAGCATGTGTAATCCCGGGTTGGGACCCTGGACAGATTCGGAGACTTTCTGCTGCCAGGTTGATATATCGTTACGCTTTGCTATCACCGACTTTATTTATTCTGGCGATTCGAACGACCACCTTACGTCGGTTCCTACTGTGTCTCCCCTGTCGAGACACATTTACTATTTAATGCAGCAATTTTTATTGTTAATTATTCTCATTACCAAAAAAATCGCCTGACGGTTGGCCGGAAAGTATCAAATGCGCTTCTTGCCCGCCAATACATTTTGCAAAATTGTTAAGCAATTCTCTTTTACTGACCGCGCCAATATCTAAAGACTTCATCAGATTGCCAATAAAACAATTTAAAAACAATAAGATAAAACCTCGTAAAGCAAGTCTGTTTTTTCTGGTTGCTGTCACGATAGAGAAATATACAATAACTTAACAAAAGGTCATTATTTAGCACATTCCTCTGCCAAATGCAGTGGAATTACTAATATCATTTCAATTATTCTTCAGCAAGACCCAGGATTATGATGTCGCGAAAATAACATGATGAGGAGGATGGCGGGGTAAGGATATTCTTATAACTGGCTGTAATATGAGGAAAAATATTTATCTATTTCGTTTGCTTTTGATAACTGTGCTGGGCAAAAGTAAAAATAATGCCGAAAAAACGGAGCACCATGGCTCCGTTTCGTATGAAAGAAATTAATTGAGCAGACCAGGGAAAATCCCTTTGATTCCATTAACAATAAATTCAATCCCTAATGCCATCAGCAGCAACCCCATAATACGAGTAATCACGTTTATACCGGTCTGGCGCAGAACTCGCACCAGCCAGGGTGCCATGCGGAATAAGCCCCAGCAACATAAAGCAAACAATGCAATTGCCACAAAAAAGCCGAACAGATAACCAATGCTGTGATAACGCGTTCCCCAAACGATAGTTGAACTGATCGCCCCTGGCCCTGCCATCAAAGGCAATGCGAGCGGTACAACGCCGATGCTTTCTCGAATTGCGGTTTCTGATTTCTCTTGTTTGTTCTGTTTATCCTCACCAAGCTTACCGCTGATCATCGACATCGCAATTGTAACCACCAGTATGCCGCCCGCGATGCGGAACGAATCAATCGATATTCCAAAAAGTTGCAGAATCGTGTCGCCGAGAAAAAGCGAGATCCACAAGATAATCGCTACCGACAGGTTGGCAGTCAGATTTGTTTTGTTTCTCGCTGCCGCAGTCTGATAGCTGGTCATACTGATGAACACGGGGATAATCCCAACCGGGTTAACCAGCGCAAATAACCCGATGAAAAATTTAAAGTAAACGGGAAAATCAAAGAGTGTCTGAATCACGGTTAGCTCCGAAGCAAAAGCCGGATAATGTTAGCCATAAGCAAAGGTAAAAAAATACGCGCTGACAATACGCCTTTTGGCAGCATTTTTCACCTCCTAACCGCTTAAAATTACTATCATTCATTATTGTTATCTAGTCGTGCAAAACATGCTAATGTAGCCAACAATAAATACTACAATTTATTAACTATTAGCTTTTATAGCTAAAAGCGGAGCTGAAAGGTGTCAGCTTTGCGGAATTTTGATCTAGATCACGTAATCAGTACCCAGAAGTGAGTAATCTTGCTTACGCCACCTGGAAGTGACGCATTAGAGATTAGTCTCTCTAATGTTTAAACTCTTTTAGTAAATCACAGTGAGTGTGAGCGCGAGTAAGCTTTTGATTTTCATAGGTTAAGCAAATCATCACCACACTGACTATACTCTCGTATTCGAGCAGATGATTTACTAAAAAAGTTTAACATTATCAGGAGAGCATTATGGCTGTTACTAATGTCGCTGAACTTAACGCACTCGTAGAGCGTGTAAAAAAAGCCCAGCGTGAATATGCCAGTTTCACTCAAGAGCAAGTTGATAAAATCTTCCGCGCCGCCGCTCTGGCTGCCGCAGATGCTCGAATCCCACTCGCGAAAATGGCCGTTGCCGAATCCGGCATGGGTATCGTCGAAGATAAAGTAATTAAAAACCACTTTGCTTCTGAATATATCTACAACGCCTATAAAGATGAAAAAACCTGTGGTGTTCTGTCTGAAGACGACACTTTCGGTACTATCACTATCGCTGAACCAATCGGTATTATCTGCGGTATCGTTCCAACGACTAACCCGACTTCAACTGCAATCTTCAAATCGCTGATCAGCCTGAAGACCCGTAACGCTATTATCTTCTCTCCGCACCCGCGTGCAAAAGATGCAACCAACAAAGCTGCTGATATCGTTCTGCAGGCTGCTATCGCTGCTGGTGCACCGAAAGATCTGATTGGCTGGATCGATCAACCTTCTGTTGAACTGTCCAACGCGCTGATGCACCACCCTGATATTAACCTGATCCTCGCGACTGGTGGTCCGGGCATGGTTAAAGCAGCATACAGCTCCGGTAAACCGGCAATCGGTGTAGGTGCTGGTAACACTCCGGTTGTTATCGATGAAACCGCAGATATCAAACGTGCAGTTGCATCCGTATTGATGTCCAAAACCTTCGACAACGGCGTAATCTGTGCTTCTGAACAGTCTGTTGTTGTTGTTGACTCTGTTTATGACGCTGTACGCGAACGTTTCGCTACCCACGGCGGTTACATGCTGCAGGGTAAAGAGCTGAAAGCCGTTCAGGACGTTATCCTGAAAAACGGAGCACTGAACGCAGCTATCGTTGGTCAACCGGCTTATAAAATTGCTGAACTGGCGGGCTTCTCTGTACCAGAAAACACTAAGATTCTGATTGGTGAAGTGACCGTTGTTGATGAAAGCGAACCGTTCGCACATGAAAAACTGTCCCCGACGCTGGCAATGTACCGTGCAAAAGATTTCGAAGACGCGGTAGAGAAAGCAGAGAAACTGGTTGCCATGGGCGGTATCGGTCATACTTCTTGCCTGTACACCGACCAGGATAACCAACCGGCTCGCGTTGCCTACTTCGGTCAGAAAATGAAAACTGCCCGTATCCTGATCAACACCCCGGCTTCTCAGGGTGGTATCGGTGACCTGTATAACTTCAAACTCGCACCTTCCCTGACTCTGGGTTGTGGTTCCTGGGGTGGTAACTCCATCTCTGAAAACGTTGGTCCGAAACACTTGATCAACAAGAAAACCGTTGCTAAGCGAGCTGAAAACATGTTGTGGCACAAACTTCCGAAATCTATCTACTTCCGCCGTGGCTCACTGCCAATCGCGCTGGATGAAGTGGTTACTGATGGCCACAAACGTGCGCTCATCGTGACTGACCGCTTCCTGTTCAACAACGGTTATGCCGACCAGATTACTTCTGTACTGAAAGCTGCCGGCGTTGAAACCGAAGTCTTCTTTGAAGTTGAAGCTGACCCGACACTGAGCATCGTTCGTAAAGGTGCAGAACTGGCAAACTCCTTCAAGCCAGACGTGATCATCGCGCTGGGTGGTGGTTCCCCGATGGACGCCGCGAAAATCATGTGGGTTATGTACGAGCATCCGGAAACCCACTTTGAAGAACTGGCGCTGCGCTTTATGGATATCCGTAAACGTATCTACAAGTTCCCGAAAATGGGCGTGAAAGCGAAAATGATCGCCGTCACCACCACTTCCGGTACGGGTTCTGAAGTGACTCCGTTTGCGGTTGTAACCGACGATGCAACAGGTCAGAAATATCCGCTGGCAGACTATGCACTGACCCCGGATATGGCGATTGTTGACGCCAACCTGGTTATGGATATGCCGAAGTCCCTGTGTGCTTTCGGTGGTCTGGACGCAGTCACTCACGCCATGGAAGCTTATGTTTCTGTACTGGCATCTGAGTTCTCTGATGGTCAGGCTCTGCAGGCGCTGAAACTGCTCAAAGAATATCTGCCAGCGTCTTACCACGAAGGGGCTAAAAACCCGGTAGCGCGTGAACGTGTTCACAGTGCAGCTACTATCGCGGGTATCGCGTTTGCGAACGCCTTCCTGGGTGTATGTCACTCAATGGCGCACAAACTGGGCTCCCAGTTCCATATTCCGCACGGTCTGGCCAACGCCCTGCTGATTTGTAACGTTATCCGCTACAACGCGAATGACAACCCGACCAAGCAGACTGCATTCAGCCAGTACGATCGTCCACAGGCTCGTCGTCGTTATGCTGAAATCGCAGACCATCTGGGTCTGAGCGCACCGGGTGACCGTACTGCTGCGAAGATCGAGAAACTGCTGGCATGGCTGGAAACGCTGAAAGCAGAACTGGGTATTCCGAAATCTATCCGTGAGGCTGGCGTTCAGGAAGCTGACTTCCTGGCGAACGTAGATAAACTGTCTGAAGATGCATTCGATGACCAGTGCACCGGCGCTAACCCGCGTTACCCGCTGATCTCCGAGCTGAAACAGATTCTGCTTGATACCTACTATGGTCGTGATTACGTAGAAGGAGCACCAGCAGCAAAGGAAGCAGCTCCAGCTAAAGCAGAGAAAAAAGCGAAGAAATCCGCTTAATCAGTAACTCTGTACATCCTCATAAACGGTCCCTTTTGGGGCCGTTTTTTTGTTTTCGCTACACGCTATACAAAGTCAAATAACCCAACTGCATTAGTATGCTCATATATACTGTTATCTAATGCGCGCTAACCGCGATAACCTGAAAATGACTCAACATCGTAGATGACGAAGCACTAAATCGTTCTATTACGTTTTAGCGATGGTTAGGAGCAGAGAAAGGATTATGGTTCGGAAGAAGTTAGTAAAACGAACTGACAGGATAAAGGCCTCGATTCATCCTGTCAGTAAAGAAAATCTTATTAATCGTGTTGATGTCTTTCTTGAATAGCCGTCAAAGAACCGACTTCTAACGCTTCTTTATAGTGTTTACGGCAAACCGAGACGTAACGCTCATTACCACCAATAACCACCTGTTCGCCTTCGTTATAAGGCCTACCCGCTTGATCAAGACGTAGCACCATGCTTGCTTTACGACCACAAAAGCAGATAGTTTTTAATTCGACCAGTTTGTCTGACCATGCCAGTAAGTATTGACTGCCGGTAAATAATTCACCGCGAAAATCTGTACGTAAGCCATAACAAAGTACGGGTATATCGAGTTGATCGACAACCTCCGATAATTCATATACTTGTTGTCTGGTTAAAAACTGGCATTCATCAACCAATACACAATGAATTGCCTGTTGTTCATGTTCCGCACGAATCTCATCAAATAATGATGAATTTTGGTTAAATAATTTTGCCGGAGATGACAAACCTATACGCGAGCTGACTTTCCCTGCCCCGAAACGATCGTCAATTTCCGCCGTATATACGACAGTCCGCATACCGCGTTCCTGGTAATTGTATGAAGATTGCAGCAATGCCGTAGACTTACCCGCGTTCATTGCGGAATAGTAGAAATATAGCTGTGCCATCAGCCACAGGCCCTCAATGATATGAAATAAAGTTGGCTGAAGTTTATCATAATTCGCCAGTTTTACAGCGCAACAGTACACGCAGAAGAGCGTATATACATCATTCCTTAAGAAGGATGACATAATCCTTCAGAGCTATCATTGTGTCTGTATTGCTTGTTATAACCGCGTAAATGACTCCTGGTAACTATTCACAATCTTTAACTTGTTGCACAAGTAATAACCCTCTGTTGACCTCCAGGATACGGCAATACGAAGTCCCTGCACTTATTGCGACTGTTCTTCTTTTCATCATTCTCTTAATAGCGGATTTTTTGTAAACATGACTAATACCGAAGAGTAAAAGACGTCAGCGCGTGTTAATCCCTACATAAAATGTGACATGAATCAGGAAGTTTTAACCTTAGATGATGCGAAATCATCGGTGCAAATAGGGCTATATGCCGCATCTTTTCTGGCTAATTTTATGAAAAGATATTTATTGGTGGCACAAAATAAAGAACAATTTTGAATTCCTTACATTCCTGGCTATTGCACAACTGAATTTAAGGCTCTATTATTACCTCAACAAACCACCCCAATATAAGTTTGAGATTACTACAATGAGCGAAGCACTTAAAATTCTGAACAACATCCGTACTCTTCGTGCGCAAGCAAGAGAATGTACACTTGAAACGCTGGAAGAAATGCTGGAAAAATTAGAAGTAGTTGTTAACGAGCGTCGCGAAGAAGAAAGTGCGGCTGCTGCTGAAGTTGAAGAACGCACTCGTAAACTGCAACAATATCGTGAAATGCTGATCGCTGACGGTATCGACCCGAACGAACTGCTGAATAGCATGGCTGCTGTTAAATCTGGCACCAAAGCTAAACGCGCACAGCGTCCAGCTAAATATAGCTACGTTGACGAGAACGGCGAAACCAAAACCTGGACTGGTCAGGGTCGTACTCCGGCTGTAATCAAAAAAGCAATGGATGAGCAAGGTAAATCCCTCGACGATTTCCTGATCAAGTAATAATCTTTTTTAGATTACGCTCGCTTAAAATCCCGCCATTGGCGGGATTTTTTATTGTCCGTTTTAAGACTATCCAATAAGAATAAGCTATAAAAAAACGGCATTGATAACTCAATGCCGTTTCGTAGAAAACACCGCTATTGGTGTTACTTCTTAATGCCCATCTCTTCTTCAAGCCAGGCTTTAAATTCAGCACCCAGCGAGTTGTGACGAATACCGTATTCAACGAAAGCCTGCATGTAACCTAATTTATTACCGCAGTCATGGCTCTTCCCTTTCATGTGATAGGCTTCAACCGTTTCTTTTTCGATCAGCATATCAATAGCATCGGTAAGTTGAATTTCATCGCCTGCTCCCGGAGGAGTTTTTGCCAGCAGCGGCCAAATATCGGCGCTAAGTACGTAACGACCAACAATAGCGAGATTAGACGGCGCAACATCCGCTTTTGGTTTTTCAACCACGCCAACCATAGGTACGCTTTCACCCGGCGCTAATTCAACGCCTTTGCAATCCACAACACCGTATGCAGTCACATCAGCAACAGGCTCAACCATGATCTGACTATGGCCAGTTTCATCAAAGCGGCGGATCATCTCTGCGAGGTTATCCTGCGACAAATCGGATTCATATTCATCCAGAATAACGTCAGGCAAAATAACAGCCACAGGTTCATCACCAACTACCGGGTGAGCACACAATACTGCGTGCCCTAAACCTTTCGCCAGCCCCTGACGAACTTGCATAATAGTCACGTGCGGCGGGCAAATAGACTGCACTTCATCAAGCAGCTGACGTTTTACACGTTTTTCCAGCATTGCTTCCAGTTCAAAACTGGTATCAAAGTGGTTTTCAATAGAGTTTTTCGATGAGTGAGTAACCAGCACAATTTCAGTAATACCCGCCGCAATACATTCATTCACGACGTATTGAATTAATGGCTTATCGACAAGCGGTAGCATCTCTTTCGGGATAGCTTTCGTCGCCGGCAACATCCTGGTTCCTAATCCCGCTACGGGGATAACGGCTTTTTTGACTTTCGTGTTAATGGCAGCCATTTAAATTCTCCTGGACTGTTCGTGTATTGAACGTGTTCATATTTCTGTATCACATCCCAGTATATCAGTACCCTGGCGACGCCTGGTTCCGAAAAGGAAGCGAGTTAACATAATTAAGACAATTACTTATACGAATGGCGACGATAGTACCACCAGCAGACATTAGCAGGTAATGCAATTTTATCCCAAATTATCGTTTGCTCAATTCGCAGACAGCATCAAACGTAGCCTTCCACCAGCGCCCCAAATTTGGCATTGCCAGGCATCACATCTCTGACTCAATTGATTCAAATAAGTGTTGCCTAATGTTCCTAACGGAACGCCATTACTGATTTGAATCTGGTGTTCACCCGCATTCAACGTCGCATTCAAGCCTGCGGATACCAGAATGAGATTTTTTAATTCACGATGATAATAGCCGACTAATAGAGGAAACTGACCAGGCAGATTGGCCTGGCGTAGTAAATGGTTTACCTGCTTCAATAACGCGCCTAACTCAGGCAAAGGTTGATTCTGGTGCGCAAGCTGTTCCTGTAATAAGCCATTAAACAACGCACGTAATAACAAGGCTGCAAGGACGCCATTATGTCCAGCACGGGTTACATCAAGGCAATAAAAAGCCAGATCGTTTTCCGAAAGTGCAGCAATATCAAGTACCAGACCAGGTTTATCAACAGCAACGAGTTGGCGATAATTAACCCGGCAATGGGAAATCTCCTGCTGAACCGGTGGTTGTAATTCTTGCAATAATTTCGCGGCAGCTGTCGGATTATCGACCATTGCATCCCAATCGCGAAAAAGCCTTTCTTCTTCCTCAACCCTGGAGTTAAACATGCTGGGATACAGACAAGCAAAAACCATCTCGCGCAAGCGATTAAGATCTTTAACTGGTTTCAGCAAAACATCTTCCACACCCAGCCGTAATGCTTTCGCAATATCTGCCATATTTTCCGTAGCAGAAATCACCAGAACCGGGGTTTGGTCTCCCCGGTTGCGTATATGTTCCAGCAGTTTTAAGCCGTTCATTCTTGGCATTGCAATATCACATATCATCAGATCGGGTGTAAAACCTCCCAGTAGCTCAAGGGCATCCACCCCATCAGCCGCCAGTACTGTTGTTGCTCCCAATGAGGAAAACCATGAATCCAGAAGCGAGCGAAAGACTGGCTCATCTTCAACTATGAGAATCTGTTTTCCGACCAATGGCTGCGTCATGTTCTCTCCCCTGACTGGCTTTATTCAATAGTGACATGCTATTGCCATCAGTGCCTGTCAGAATTAACTTAAGTGTAGATAAAAAATCAGGTCAAAACGTTGGTTCGAACCAGCGGTAAAAGTTCATCCATTTTCTTCTCTACCGCTAATTGTCCTGCCGCAATGGCAGCATTTGCACGATGAAAATCCAGAGTGGATATCTGCGGGCATAAAGGTTGAATCAGAATATCAGGCGGATCCCCAGCCATACGGTTTCGTTTAAGACGGTTTTCCAGCACCTGGATAGACGTGGTCATAATCTCTGTTGCGGTTGGCGCAGTCACTGCCCGACGTGCCGTTATACTGCCTAATCGTTCTTTCAGACGCGCATGCCACGGGAGAGGATCGTCGTTCTCGCCATTATCTTCACTGACATTAAATGAAAGGAGATCTTGTTGCATTAAATGAGCATCGTGCTGCAGATCGACCGCAATCACAATATCAGCGCCCATCGCACGCGTGAGGGAAATAGGAATCGGATTAACAACTGCGCCATCAACCAGCCAATAGCCGTTATGAGCGACCGGCGCCATCAGGCCGGGGATGCTGCATGATGCACGAATAGCAAGATGGAGATCGCCTTCGGTAAACCAGAGTTCTCGCCCCGTGCTTAAATTAGTGGCAACCGCAGCGAAACGGCGTGAACAATTTTCGATCTCTGTTTCCGGCATTATTTCGCGGTACTGGTTGAACACACGCTCACCGCGCAACAATCCACCACGCTGCCAGGAAAGATCCATCAGCCGTAAAACATCCCAATAGCTAAAAGAGGTAACCCACTGTTCAAGCGCGGTCAGGCGATCGCATGCAAAAGCAGCGCCCACCAGCGAACCGATTGAACATCCAGCGACGATATCTATTTCAATGCCCATTTTTTTAAGCGCGTTAATGACGCCAATATGCGACCATCCTCGCGCCGCGCCAGATCCTAGCGCCAGCCCTATTTTTATCTTTCTCATTGTTCCTGAAGGCTTCCCCTGGAATGCAGCCGTAGCCACATCGCTACTGCTCGGTTAACATAGTGCTACGCAGGCGATTAATACGCCGTTATTGTTTCCAGGGAGATTATTTGTGTCTGAGCTTTGTCCCTGTGGTAGTGCTGTCGAGTATAGCCTATGTTGCCACCGTTATGTGTCTGGTGAAAAGGTCGCACCTGATCCAGAACATCTCATGCGTTCGCGTTACTGCGCTTTTGTGATGCAGGACGCAGATTATTTAATTAAGACCTGGCATCCGTCCTGTGGCGCAGCGGCGTTACGTGCCGAATTGATTGCCGGATTTGCGCATACCGAATGGTTAGGGCTGACCGTATTTGAGCGTTCATATCACGAAGGAGATAACGTAGGTTATGTTAGCTTCGTCGCCCGATTTGCCGAACAGGGTAAAACAGGAGCGATAATTGAACGTTCGCGATTTTTGAAAGAAAACGGTCAGTGGTACTATATTGACGGTACACGTCCACAGTTTGGCCGCAACGATCCCTGCCCTTGTGGTTCAGGTAAAAAATTTAAAAAGTGCTGCGGCCAATAATGGTTGACGGTACGGTTTAGCAAACACTCTCAACAAGGTTTTTCCAGCAATGCACTCACTCCAACGAAAAGTTCTGCGTACTATTTGTCCGGATCAAAAAGGTCTGATCGCGCGCATTACGAATATTTGCTACAAGCACGAGTTAAATATCGTGCAGAACAATGAATTTGTTGATCATCGTACCGGACGCTTTTTTATGCGCACGGAACTGGAAGGCATTTTTAATGATTCGACCCTGCTGGCGGATCTCGATAGCGCATTGCCGGAAGGCTCTGTGCGCGAACTAAATCCCGCCGGTCGTCGCCGGATAGTCATTCTGGTCACTAAAGAAGCGCATTGCCTTGGCGATCTGCTGATGAAAGCCAATTACGGTGGACTGGATGTGGAAATCGCGGCAGTCATCGGCAACCACGATACCTTGCGTTCGCTGGTTGAACGTTTTGATATTCCATTTGAACTGGTCAGCCATGAAGGATTAAGTCGCAACGAGCACGATCAAAAGATGGCGGATGCCATTGATGCTTATCAGCCTGATTACGTTGTGCTGGCGAAGTATATGCGCGTATTAACGCCGGAATTTGTGGCGCGCTTCCCGAATAAAATTATCAATATTCACCACTCATTCCTGCCGGCGTTTATTGGGGCACGTCCGTATCATCAGGCCTATGAACGCGGCGTGAAGATAATTGGCGCAACGGCACACTATGTAAATGACAATCTGGATGAAGGTCCAATCATTATGCAGGACGTTATTCATGTGGATCACACTTATACAGCCGAAGATATGATGCGGGCAGGTCGTGACGTCGAGAAAAACGTATTAAGCCGCGCCCTTTACCAGGTTTTGGCGCAACGTGTGTTTGTTTACGGTAACCGGACGATTATTCTTTAATCGCCAGCAAAAAGAACTGGTTGCCTTTAATCCGTTACGGATGAAAATTACGCAACCAGTTCATTTTTCTCAACGTAACGCTTTACAGCGGCGTGTCATTTGGTATGATGCGCCCCGCTTCCCAATGAGGGAGCAGGCCAGTAAAAAGTATTGCCCCGTGGTGGGGTTCCCGAGCGGCCAAAGGGAGCAGACTGTAAATCTGCCGTCATCGACTTCGAAGGTTCGAATCCTTCCCCCACCACCATTATTCACCACAGCGATGTGGTAACTTCGGTGAGATTGTTAATCTTTGCACTCATCGAGGAAGGGTGAGAACCTTCGATTAAGGTTCGACTCGAGCGAAAGCGAGAGAACATTGCCGCAGGCAACGACCCAAAGGGTGAGGAGCGAAGCGACGAATAATCCTTCCCCCACACCATCTTCAGCATTACCTACAATTGATTTTCCCCTGGTGGGGTTCCCGAGCGGCCAAAGGGAGCAGACTGTAAATCTGCCGTCATCGACTTCGAAGGTTCGAATCCTTCCCCCACCACCATTATTCACCACAGCGATGTGGTAACTTCGGTGAGATTGTTAATCTTTGCACTCATCGAGGAAGGGTGAGAACCTTCGATTAAGGTTCGACTCGAGCGAAAGCGAGAGAACGTTGCCGCAGGCAACGGCCCGAAGGGTGAGGAGCGAAGCGACGAATAATCCTTCCCCCACCACCATTACTTCCTGAAAATACTCTTCTAAATCAATTTACTAACCATTTATTTCTTGTTGTCACACAGAATTCGTCATGCCTGTTTTTAGGTCTGCACACTTTTACACAAAACAAAAAACCCCGCCGAAGCAGGGTCTATGTGAACTAAATTTCGCTTAGTGGCGAGCACGCACCAGCTGATATTTCCGTGTCAGATACTCCACCGGCACGCTCCAGATGTGCACCAGACGCGAGAACGGGAACAGCAGGAATAACGTCATCCCCAGCACCAGATGCAAACGGAAAATAAACGCGACACCATCAAGGTGCTGAGAAGCGCCACCGTGGAAGGCCACTACCGACTGCGCCCAGCCAACCAGTTTCATCATCTCGCTGCCGTCCATATGCTGGGCGGAGAACGGAATGGTCAGCAGCCCCAGCGCACACTGGATAACGAGCAGCGACAAGATCAGGATATCCGCTCCGGTAGTCGTTGCACGCACGCGCGGGCTGAACAGGCGGCGTTTTAGCAACAGCACACCGCCAATCAGGCACAGCACGCCGCTGGCACCACCAGCAAACATCGCCATTTTCTGTTTCACTTCAATCGGCAACCACGCTTCATACATCCAGTGCGGCGTCAGCATACCGAAGAAGTGACCGACAAAAATCCCCAGAATTCCGATATGGAACAGGTTAGACGCAAGGTTCATCCCTTTGCGATCCAGCATCTGGCTGGACGCCGCGCGCCAGGTGTACTGCCCGTAGTCATAGCGCAGCCAGCTACCAATCAGGAAGACCGCCCCGGCAATGTACGGGTAGATATCAAAGAAGAACATATTCAGGAATTGCATTAGTGCTGTCCTCCGGTGGTGATATTCAGATATTGCGGCGCGACGGCACCGGCAAAGCGACGCTGATGAGCAGTGATTGCCGAATCACCGCAGCCTTTGTCAGCAAAGAATTTAACCTGCTCTTCTTCCCAGACAGCATCCAGCGCCTGCGGCGTATCATCGCGCGCTTCATCGGCAATTTTTTCCGCCACTTTGTCGCTGTCGATAGCGGTATTCGCCAGTTTCAGCAGCAGATCAAACAGCACTGCATAACGGCTTTCACGCTGTTGCAGACGAGCACTTAGCAACGCCAGAATCGGCGCGATATCTTTCAAACCTTCCACGGCTTCGCTTTGCGGCAGCTGCGCCAGGTACTCCAGATACAGCGGCAGATGATCCGGCAGTTCACGACTGTTTAACTGCAAGCCGTGCTGCTCGTACTGCGCCAGTAAATCCACCATCGCCTGACCACGATCACGGGATTCGCCGTGCACATGTTCAAACAGTAACAGCGACGTGGCACGACCACGGTCGAACAGTTCGCTGTACTGCGCCTGAGCGTCCAGCGGATCCATCGCAGTTAAATCGCGCAGGAAAATGCCCAGCGCATGGGCATCCTCTTTTGACAGATTTTCCGACGCGGCAATCGCCTCAAACATCTCTTGTTGATGCTGCCATAAGGCAGCATCCGGATATTCAAGGAGACGCGATACAATCACGAGTTCGATCATGGATGCGGCTCCGTTTTACTGGTCACGTCGATGGCATCGATACGACGGCTGTTGAACAGATTGAATTTGGTATCTGAACCGTGGCAGCCGTCACCAAAGGTAAAGCCGCAACCATTTTTCTCCGGGAAGGCTTCCCGCGCCAGTTCACGATGGCTACTCGGCACCACAAAGCGATCTTCGTAGTTTGCAATTGCCAGATAACGGTACATCTCCTGTGCCTGGGCTTCGGTCAGGCCGACCTCTTCCAGCGCACGGGTATCAACTTTACCGTCAACGGTTTCAGCTCGTTTGTAATGACGCATTGCCAGCATACGTTTCAACGCGAGCAGTACCGGTTGGGTATCACCGGCGGTCAGCAGATTCGCCAGGTACTGAACCGGGATACGCAGGCTTTCTACGTCTGGCAAAATGCCGTTGTTGCCCAGTTCGCCCGCGTCTGCCGCAGACTGAATCGGTGACAGAGGCGGCACGTACCAGACCATCGGCAATGTGCGATATTCCGGATGCAGCGGCAGCGCCAGTTTCCAGTCCATCGCCATTTTATACACCGGCGACTGTTGTGCGGCTTCAATAACGCTTAGCGGAATACCGTCTTTAATCGCTTGCTCGATGACTTTCGGATCGTTCGGATCGAGGAACACTTCCAGCTGACGCTGGTAGAGATCTTTCTCGTTCTCGGTGCTGGCTGCACGTTCAATAGCGTCGGCATCGTACAACAGCACGCCAAGATAACGGATACGACCCACACAGGTTTCTGAGCACACCGTCGGCTGACCGGCTTCAATACGCGGATAGCAGAAGATGCACTTCTCAGATTTACCGCTCTTCCAGTTGAAGTAGATTTTTTTGTACGGGCATCCGGTGATGCACATACGCCAGCCACGGCATTTATCCTGATCGATCAGTACGATGCCATCTTCTTCACGTTTGTAGATAGCCCCGCTCGGACAGGTCGCCACACATGCCGGGTTGAGGCAGTGTTCACACAGACGCGGCAAATACATCATGAAGGTGTTTTCGAACTGGCTATACATCGCCTTCTGGATGTTGTCGAAGTTCTTGTCTTTCGCCAGTTTGTCAAACTCGCCGCCCAGGTCATCTTCCCAGTTCGGCCCCTTTTCGATTTTCGCCATCCGTTCCCCGGTAATCAGCGAACGCGGACGGGCAATCGGCTGCGATTTGCTGCCTTCCGGCGCGGTATGCAGGTTCTGATAGTCAAAATCGAACGGCTCGTAATAATCGTCGATCCCCGGCAGATGCGGGTTAGCGAAGATTTTACCCAGCAGCATGGCACGGTTACCCATGCGCGGCTGCAGTTTGCCGTTGATTTTACGGATCCAGCCGCCTTTGTATTTTTCCTGGTTTTCCCAGTCAGTCGGGAAGCCCTGGCCCGGCTTGGTTTCCACGTTGTTGAACCACGCGTATTCCACGCCTTCACGGCTGGTCCAGACGTTTTTACAGGTAACTGAACAGGTGTGGCAGCCGATGCACTTATCGAGATTCAGCACCATGCCGACTTGTGAACGAATTTTCATTTTACGCTCTCCTGTACCTGGTCATTGCCTTCGCCATCTAACCAGTCAATGTTCTTCATCTTACGCACTACAACAAACTCATCGCGGTTAGAACCTACGGTGCCGTAGTAGTTAAAGCCGTATGCCAGATGGGCATAGCCGCCGATCATATGCGTCGGTTTCGGCGTGATACGGGTGACCGAGTTATGAATCCCCCCACGCTGCTGCGTGATTTCCGAACCAGGCAGGTTAACGATACGTTCCTGCGCGTGGTACATCATGGTCATCCCTGCCGGAACACGCTGGCTGACAACCGCACGGGCAGTCAGCGCACCGTTGCTGTTGAAGACTTCAATCCAGTCGTTGTCGGCAATACCCAAATCTTTAGCATCGGCTTCGCTCAGCCAGACCACAGGCCCACCGCGACCTAAAGTCAGCATCAGCAGGTTGTCGCTGTAAGTGGAGTGGATACCCCACTTCTGGTGTGGCGTCAGGAAGTTCAGGGCTTTTTCCGGGTTACCGTTGGATTTCTGGCCCATCACTTCTTTCACCGAACGGGTATCGATCGGCGGACGATAAACCAGCAGGCTTTCACCGAAATCACGCATCCACTGATGATCCTGATACAGCTGCTGACGACCAGAGAGCGTACGCCACGGGATCAGCTCGTGAACGTTGGTGTAACCGGCGTTGTAAGAAACGTGTTCATCTTCCAGACCAGACCAGGTCGGGCTGGAGATAATTTTGCGCGGCTGTGCCTGAATATCGCGGAAGCGGATTTTCTCGTCTTCTTTATTTAGCGCCAGATGCGTATGGTCGCGACCGGTAAACTCGCTCAGTGCCGCCCAGGCTTTCACGGCTACCTGACCGTTGGTTTCCGGTGCCAGCGTCAGGATCATCTCTGCCGCATCAATTGCGGTGTTGAGCATCGGCTGGCCTTTCGCTGGACCTTCAGCCTTGGTGTAGTTGAGCTTACGCAGTAGATCCATTTCGCTCTGGGTGTTCCAGGCAATCCCTTTACCGCCGTTGCCGATTTTCTCCATCAGCGGGCCGATTGAGGTAAAGCGTTCGTAAGTGGCCGGATAATCACGCTCAACCACCATAATATGCGGTGCGGTTTTACCTGGGATCAGATCGCATTCGCCTTTTTTCCAGTCTTTCACATCCAGCGGCTGCGCCAGTTCAGCGGCGGAGTCGTGCTGAATTGGCAGCGTAACGATGTCGGTTTCTTTACCCAGATGACCAACGCACACTTCGGAGAATTTCTTCGCGATAGCTTTGTAGATTTCCCAGTCGCTTTTCGCTTCCCAGGCCGGATCGACCGCCGCAGACAGCGGGTGAATAAACGGATGCATATCCGAAGTATTCATGTCGTCTTTTTCGTACCAGGTCGCCGTCGGTAAAATAATGTCGGAATAGAGACAGGTGCTCGACAGACGGAAGTCCAGCGTCACCACCAGATCCAGCTTGCCTTCCAGACCGTTATCCTGCCAGTCCACTTCTTCCGGCTTCACGCCGCCCTGCTGCCCCAGATCTTTACCCTGGATACCGTGTTCCGTCCCCAGCAGGTACTTGAGCATAAACTCATGACCTTTACCGGAAGAGCCCAGCAGGTTAGAACGCCAGATAAACAGGTTACGCGGATGGTTTTTGCCGTTTTCCGGCTGTTCCGCAGCAAAACGGATTGAACCCTCTTTCAGGGATTTCACCGTATAGTCCACCGGATTCATCCCCGCTTTTTCTGCTTCGCGGGCGATAGTCAGCGGGTTAGTGCCTAACTGCGGCGCAGAGGGCAGCCAGCCCATACGTTCTGCACGAACGTTGAAGTCGATCAGGTGTCCGGTATAGCGGGATTTATCCGCCATCGGCGACAGCAACTCTTCTGCGGTCACGGTTTCATAACGCCACTGGCTGGAGTGGTTATAAAAGTAAGAGGTGCTGTTCATGTGACGCGCCGGACGCTGCCAGTCGAGAGCAAATGCCAGCGGCTGCCAGCCAGTTTGCGGACGCAGTTTTTCCTGACCTACGTAGTGTGCCCAACCGCCACCGCTCTGACCAACGCAGCCGCAGAAAATCAGCATGTTGATCAGACCGCGATAGTTCATATCGAGGTGATACCAGTGGTTCAGACCGGCACCAACAATGATCATTGAACGACCGTGCGTCTTATCAGCGTTGTCGGCAAATTCACGGGCAATGCGGATAATCTGGCTACGAGAAACACCGGTGATCTGCTCGGCCCAGGCCGGGGTGTAGGCTTTCACGTCGTCATAGCTGGTTGCGCAGTTAACGTCGTTCAGACCACGCTCCAGGCCGTAGTTTGCCAGCGTCAAATCATAAACGGTGGTCACCAGTGCGGTGCTGCCATCAGCCAGTTGCAGGCGTTTTACCGGCAGCTTGTGCAGCAGAATGTTTTCCAGCTCCACTTTGTTGAAGTGTTCCGTGCCGTCGCCGCCAAAGTACGGGAAGCCCACTTCGGCAATCTCATCCTGACTACCCAGCAGACTCAGTTGCAGCTCGGTTTCTTCGCCGGTTTTGCCGTCGCGCTGCTCCAGATTCCATTTGCCCTTCTCGCCCCAACGGAAACCGATCGAACCGTTCGGCGCAACCATTTCACCTTGCGTATTAAAGGCGACGGTTTTCCATTCCGGGTTGTTTTCCTGGCCCAGCGCATCAACCAGATCGGCGGCACGCAGCATACGACCCGCAGCGTAATAACCGTCGCGCTCTTCCAGCATTACCAGCATCGGCATGTCGGTGTAACGGCGCACATAATCGGTGAAATACTGGCTTGGGTTATCGAGGTGGAATTCACGCAGCATCACGTGACCCATTGCCAGCGCCATTGCTGCGTCGGTGCCCTGTTTCGGTGCCAGCCACAGATCGCACAGTTTGGCGATTTCAGCGTAGTCCGGTGTGACGGCAACGGTTTTGGTGCCTTTGTAACGCACTTCGGTAAAGAAGTGAGCGTCCGGGGTACGGGTCTGCGGAACGTTAGAGCCCCAGGCGATGATATAGCTGGAGTTGTACCAGTCAGCGGATTCCGGTACGTCAGTTTGCTCGCCCCAGGTTTGCGGAGACGCAGGAGGCAGGTCGCAGTACCAGTCGTAGAAGCTTAAGCAAGTACCGCCAATCAGCGAAAGATAGCGAGCACCTGATGCGTAAGAAACCATCGACATTGCCGGAATTGGCGAGAAGCCAGCGACACGATCCGGGCCGTAGTTTTTGATGGTGTAAACGTTAGACGCGGCGATCAGTTCGTTCACTTCCTGCCAGGAAGAACGAACAAAACCACCGCGTCCACGCGCCTGCTTAAAGCTTTTCGCTTTATCGGCGTCTTCGATAATAGAAGCCCATGCCTCAACCGGATCGCTATGCTGCGCCTTCGCTTCACGCCACATTTTCATCAGGCGTTTGCGCATCATCGGGTATTTCAGACGGTTGGCGCTATAGAGATACCAGGAGTAGCTGGCACCGCGCGGGCAGCCGCGAGGTTCATGGTTTGGCAGATCCGGACGAGTACGCGGATAGTCAGTCTGCTGGGTTTCCCAGGTCACCAGACCGTTTTTAACGTAGATTTTCCAGCTGCAGGAGCCGGTGCAGTTTACCCCGTGGGTAGAGCGGACAATTTTGTCATGCTGCCAACGCTGGCGATATCCATCCTCCCAGTCACGGTTGGTATCGAGAAGCTGGCCATGCCCATCGGCAAAGGTATCACCCTTCTGTTTGAAGTAGCGAAACCGGTCCAGGAATTTACTCATCGGTTTTCTCCTGTGGGAGCCTGTCGGCTCTCTGATAAATCGACATTGCTAATGTTTAAAACGAAGGTAACGCTCTGAAACGTTGTGGGAATTGATAACGATCAAGAGTGGTGGGGATGAAAAATAAAGTAAATTCCTAATATACCTCTTTGGGGTAATTAATATTTATTATCCAACTTATTGTAAATTAATGTTTTTTACATCCAATGTCATTTAATCACTTCGGATTTTTATACAGATGGGTATTAAGGAGTATCCCCCATGGATGACATATTAATGGTGCTTAATTGACGCCGTTGAAATAATCATCTCTCTATAAGTATGTTGTAACTAAATGACAAATAAAAAAAGCGCGACATTATGCCGCGCAAAGGATAATCAAATATTACGATTTATTTTTTAGAATGCCGACCATATACCGCCCAGGTAATTACTACGCAGGCGATATAGAAAATCAAAAATACTTTCATTGCACCGACTGGCGACCCTGTTAATGCCAGTGAGCTACCGAACGCTTTCGGGATAAAGAAGCCACCGATAGCGCCAATCGCGGAGATGAAGCCCAGCGCCGCCGCAGTGTCGGTTGCCGCTTCACGCATGGCACGTTCGTCAGAACCGCCTTCTGCTTTCACACGATCCATCGTCAGTTTACGGAAGATCACGGAAATCATCTGGAAGGTGGAACCACTACCCAGCCCCGCCGTCAGGAACAGCGCCAAGAAGACCGTAAAGAATGCCATGAAGTTTCCGCCTTGCCCGTCAGTCGGTAAGGTGAGGAACAGCAGACCACTGAAAATCGCCATCAGCACGAAGTTCACCAGCGTGACCCGAGTACCGCCGAGACGGTCAGACAATGCTCCCCCCGCAGAACGCGCCAGTGCGCCAATAAACGGTCCGAAGAAGGCGTAGTGCAGGATCTGTACATCCGGAAACTGCGTTTTAGACAGCATGGCAAAACCCGCAGAAAAACCGATGAAGGAACCGAAGGTTGCCAGATACAGCAGGCTCATAATCCACAGATGACCCCGTTTGAGTACTGGCAACTGCTCCTTGATAGAGGCTTTCGAGGTAGCAAGGTCGTTCATGCCAAACCACGCTGCAATGGTGAAGATGGCGAGGAACGGCACCCATACCCAGGAGGCGTTAGCCAGATACAACTCGGTGCCATCCGGCTGTGTTACGCCCTGGCTGCCAAATGCAGCAAAAATTGACAGTGATACCACCAGCGGAGCAACCAGCTGCATGACGCTAACGCCCATGTTGCCCAGACCACCATTCAGCCCCAGTGCACCACCCTGCTTCTGCTTGGGAAAGAAGAAGCTAATGTTTGCCATACTGGAGGCGAAGTTCGCGCCAGCAAAGCCGCACAGCAGAGAAATGATGATGAATACGCTGTATGGCGTAGTGGTATCCTGCACGGCAAAACCCAGCCAGACGCAAGGAATAATGAGAATGCCGGTGCTGAACGCCGTCCAGCGACGACCACCGAAGATTGGAACCATAAAGGAGTATGGCACACGCAATAATGCGCCAGAAACCGAAGGTAGTGCGGTCAAAAGAAACAGCTGATCGGTCGTAAAATTAAAGCCGACTTTCGGTAAATTTACCGCGACGGCACTGAATAACATCCATACACAAAACGCCAGTAGCAGACAGGGAACGGAAATCCACAGATTGCGGCTGGCTATACGCTGGCCGCGTTGTTGCCAGAACGCAGGATCTTCCGGTCGCCAATCAGTAATGACAGCTCCAGTAGCCCTTTCGGGGGCGGATGAGTGACTCATAGACACCTCTGATACTCGTTTCGATGTCTGCCACCTTAGTGTCTGTAGCCAAAGGTAATTTGATGTAAATCAAACGATAAGATAACTTTATCTATCATTGATATTTATGATTACCCATAGTGAGTACGGAGATTTCATAAAAATTATGAGATTTTTCACAGTACTGTAAAATCCCTACCCTTACTGATGTAAATCGACTAACCACACGGCAAATAAGGAGTAACTCTTTCCAGGTATGGGTATACTTCAGCCAATAGCCGAGAATAACGCCATTCCAGAATGTATCGTCACATTCATTAAGGTTATTGCTCATTCAAAGCCTGAAGGAAGAGGTTTACATGCTTAAACGTTGTCTCTCTCCGCTCACCCTGGTTAATCAGGTTGCGCTTATTGTTTTGCTTTCTACCGCTATTGGACTGGCGGGGATGGCGGTTTCTGGCTGGCTGGTACAAGGCGTTCAGGGCAGCGCCCATGCTATTAACAAAGCGGGATCGCTGCGTATGCAAACTTACCGGCTACTGGCGGCAGTACCATTAAGCGAGAAAGACAAGCCCTTAATCAAAGAGATGGAACAAACGGCATTTAGCACCGAATTAACTCGAGCAGCAGAACGAGACGGGCAACTGGCGCAATTACAAGGGTTGCAGGATTACTGGCGCCATGAGCTGATTCCTGCGCTGCTACACGCACAAAGCCGCGAAACGGTGTCGGCTGACGTCAGCCAGTTTGTCGCCGGGCTTGATCAGTTGGTGTCTGGTTTTGACCGCACCACAGAAATGCGCATTGAGACGGTCGTACTGGTTCATCGGGTGATGGCTGTGTTTATGGCACTTCTGCTGGTATTTACCATCATATGGCTGCGGGCACGGCTGCTACAGCCGTGGCGGCAATTGCTGGCGATGGCGAGTGCCGTCAGCCATCGCGATTTTACCCAGCGGGCGAATATCAGCGGGCGCAACGAAATGGCAATGCTCGGAACGGCACTGAACAATATGTCTGCGGAACTGGCGGAGAGTTATGCCGTACTTGAGCATCGGGTACAGGAGAAAACCGCCGGGCTGGAGCATAAAAATCAAATACTCTCGTTTTTGTGGCAGGCTAACCGTCGTTTGCATTCTCGCGCCCCACTGTGTGAACGCCTGTCACCTGTACTCAACGGATTGCAAAATTTAACCCTGCTGCGTGATATCGAACTGCGTGTATATGACACTGAAGATGAAGAGAATCATCAGGAGTTCACCTGCCAGCCGGATATGACCTGCGACGACAAAGGCTGCCAACTCTGCCCGCGCGGGGTATTACCCGTTGGTGATCGCGGCACTACCCTGAAATGGCGACTGGCAGATTCCCATATGCAGTACGGCATTTTGCTGGCGACCCTGCCTCAGGGGCGCCATCTGAGCCATGATCAACAGCAACTGGTGGATACGCTGGTTGAACAATTAACCGCCACTCTGGCGTTGGATCGCCATCAGGAACGCCAGCAGCAGTTGATCGTGATGGAAGAGCGTGCCACCATTGCGCGCGAACTACATGATTCTATTGCCCAATCTCTCTCTTGTATGAAGATGCAAGTGAGTTGTTTACAGATGCAAGGCGACGCACTGCCAGAAAGCAGCCGCGAACTGTTAAGCCAGATCCGTAACGAACTGAATGCGTCATGGGCGCAGTTGCGTGAGTTGCTCACCACATTCCGTTTGCAGCTCACAGAACCGGGATTACGCCCGGCACTGGAGGCAAGTTGTGAAGAGTACAGCGCCAAATTTGGCTTCCCGGTGAAGCTGGATTACCAGTTGCCACCGCGTCTGGTGCCCTCGCATCAGGCAATCCATCTGTTGCAAATTGCCCGTGAGGCATTAAGTAACGCCCTCAAACATTCGCAAGCGAGCGAGGTCGTTGTGACGGTGGCGCAAAACGATAATCAGGTCAAACTGACCGTCCAGGATAACGGCTGCGGGGTGCCTGAAAATGCCATCCGCAGCAATCACTACGGCATGATAATTATGCGTGACCGTGCGCAAAGTCTGCGTGGCGACTGTCGCGTCCGCCGTCGTGAATCAGGTGGCACCGAAGTGGTGGTCACTTTTATTCCCGAAAAAACTTTCACAGACGTCCAAGGAGATATCCATGAGTAATCAGGAACCGGCTACTATCCTGCTGATCGACGATCACCCGATGCTGCGAACTGGCGTAAAACAGCTTATCAGCATGGCCCCCGATATCACTGTGGTTGGCGAAGCGAGCAATGGCGAGCAGGGTATTTTACTTGCGGAATCTCTCGATCCTGATCTGATTCTGCTTGATCTGAATATGCCCGGCATGAACGGTCTGGAAACGCTGGATAAACTGCGCGAAAAATCTTTATCCGGCCGCATTGTGGTATTCAGCGTCTCGAACCATGAAGAGGACGTCGTCACCGCGCTGAAACGCGGCGCAGATGGCTATCTGTTAAAAGATATGGAGCCGGAAGATCTGTTAAAAGCGTTGCACCAGGCTGCAGCTGGCGAAATGGTATTAAGCGAGGCGTTAACCCCTGTTCTGGCCGCCAGCCTGCGTGCTAACCGCGCCACGACTGAACGCGACGTCAACCAGTTAACGCCGCGCGAGCGCGATATTCTGAAACTGATTGCTCAGGGCTTACCGAATAAGATGATCGCCCGTCGCCTGGACATCACTGAAAGCACGGTCAAAGTGCACGTGAAGCACATGCTGAAAAAAATGAAGCTTAAATCTCGTGTGGAAGCCGCAGTATGGGTGCATCAGGAACGTATTTTCTGATTATGGTTCCCAGCGCAGTTCGTCCTTTGCCATTTCATCGAAAGGTTCGGCAAGCGTTAGCGTGATCTCATTGGAAGAGACACGCTGTCCCTGGTTATCTTCCACCACCACCGACAAGCGCCATCGATTGGTCGCCTCTTCTCCACTTTGCCAGTCCGGCACGATCAGCGTCCAGCCATCCGCACTGTTGGCTGTGGCTCCCGATGTCAGACTTAACATCTGTGTATCCCCTTGCCAGATCAATTGTCGAATACCGTAACGACTGTGGATTTGTAATTTCAGCGGCACCGTTTCACCAGGTTTAAGATCCCAGGGGGGCGTCGCCAGAAATACCGTTAAGGTTTTACGCTGATGATACTCAATGACCGGCAGATTATTCCGCTGCGGATTGTCATAGCGACTGCCGCGCAACGACTGACTCTCAGCAACTTCACCAGCAGAAAGTTGTTTGTTTAGTGGCACACCAAAGCGGTAGTTAATATTCAGCCCGAGATTATTTTGGCTTTCTCCACTTTCGCCTTGTTTATGCTGAGCGGTCATAGTAACGAGTGGAACAGGGGTGTAATTAAGCCCCAGACTCATGGCGACAGGATTATGATAACCCGTACCAGAATTAAACAGATCGACACGCTGACCAAAATATTGTTCGAGGCTGACACTGGTGTTGAGATGCTGGTAAAACGGCATTCGCATCCGGGCAGTCAGATCATAACCACGTGCCATACGCTGCTCGAGCGAGGCAGTCTGTTCATGCCATGAGGCAAAAGGCTGATAATAATTTGCCGACAGACGCAGATATTCTCCCCAGGCTTCAGCGCCAACCCCTGCCCGCTGAAGATTTTCATCTAACAAGTTGTCATAAAACGTGTTGTATCCCATCAACCATGTGCCATGCCTCCAGCGTTGACCAATGCCAAGGTTACTTACCAGACCATCGTCCTGCTGGGTGAGCCCAAGTTGGCTCCATGTAAGATAACGCTCGTTATCCTGCAACGGTACAAACCAGCTCCCCCGGCTGCCGGTAAAATGCCCTTCGTTATCCACTTTAACGTCAACACTGGCGTTCCCCCACGGCGAAAGCCAGGACTCCACATGTTGATTAACCTGCTGACTGAGCGCATCACGGACTTTTCCCAGCGCGAAGGCTTTTGCCTGTTCGCCTGTATCCTGACCGTTATCAGTCATACTGGTTTCACCAAAATCTTTCACGATTTCGGCGAAGTGTTTTTCACCGTCATGATTTTCCGGTGCCATTCCTAAGTCCGGCAGACCATCCTTATCGTTATCAAAAGGATTTACCGATTGCTGCTCAACGGATGGCTGTGCGCTGGCTATACCGCCTGCCAGCAGCAAGAGTAAATAAAGTGGGGTAACACGAGAGACGATACGGCTCAAAACGTCAGTAATTTCCGGTAAAAATGAACACCCATTACTTTATAGAATAACGATTACTGGTAACTTTTCTCGTATTTTCTCATGCTTTATGGAAAATCCTAAAAATGTGGCAAATTGGTCAGACAGCGTAAAAGCAGTAAGATAGAAGTCGAAAATCTAATTATCTGAATACAGGAGTGAGTAATGCAAAAAATCGTGATCGTTGCCAATGGCGCGCCCTACGGGAGCGAATCCTTATTTAACAGCCTGCGGTTAGCCATTGCGCTACGGGAACAGGAGAGCAACCTGGATCTGCGTTTGTTTCTGATGTCTGATGCGGTAACTGCCGGATTACGCGGACAAAAACCGGGGGAAGGCTACAATATTCAGCAAATGCTCGAGATCCTCACTGCACAAAATGTGCCTGTGAAATTGTGCAAAACCTGCACCGATGGTCGCGGTATCAGCCCACTTCCGCTGATTGATGGAGTTGAAATTGGCACACTGGTCGAACTGGCGCAATGGACGCTGGTTGCCGATAAAGTGCTTACGTTTTAATTGCAGTATGGGGCGCTCAAGGTTACAGAAACGCCCCGCTGTGATGACAGTTTCATCAGGCAAAACCGGGCCGTAAGACACCATCCGGGAAATTCTCCGCCAGCAGTTTTTTCACCGACACCAGTAAATCATTCAGCCCGTCATCCTGCATCCCCAGTTTGTTGAGCTCTTGTTCCAGAGAAAATAAATACTGTGCATTGGTTCCAAGTGGACCACTCGCCGCAGCAATCAACGGAGCAATCACCTGAGCTCGGGTATCGGACTCATATTCAGGATGGCGCGGGTCCATAATAAACACCAGCGCGTTGACAGTGCGCCCGTCATCAAGATCAAGCTGACACCAGGTTGGCAGGTAGCAGCCGGTAATCATCTCCCGCTTCCACAGCAAGGTCAGTTCCTGCTCCAGCGTCTCTTCCGGCAAGCGATACGCCACTCCCGTGGTGCGGCCGCCCTCTTTCAGAGCAAGCATTCTTCCCGGCTGGTGTGCCGTCCCCCTTCCGGCGGTCAGACGCAGACAGAACGCCCGGTGCCACCCAACCAGCGTACCGGTACAGGACTCGATAAACTCCAGCGCCGGATTCCACATCAACGATCCATAACCGAAGATCCACACCGCCCCCTCATCAGGACGACAAGCCAGCGTAGCTGCCAGCGAGGCTGCCCGCTGTTCTGCCGACCATAAGAGTGATTCTTCAATAGTGCCAAATGCCGTTTTACAATCGGCATTCATCAAGAAATCCCGCGTTATCACCTTATACCTCCGCCACTGCATACTTCCCTGCGACAACTTTTTGGTGTCTTCCAGACATTTTTACTGCTCATTTTGGAACCATTACCGGGACAATATGCAATCTGCAGACCACTTGCAAGGCGACGCCGCACGAATAGCTTTAACTCATCACCGGGAGTTATAACTTTTTATGCCATTTATCATCACTTCCTTTAGCATATTCATGTTTCACTGCTGCCCAGGCCACTTTATGCGCTGTCTCCTCCCGACTGGCATCATCACGCCGATCTTCTTTATCTTTATATTGATCCCAGGCGCTGTTGAATGCCTCTTTATAGATATCCTGAGCATGGGACGGTAGAACGTGTTTTACATTTTCCGGCAGATCGCTTTTTGTTTTATACGGCATTGTTGACTCCTTTTTTAAAGGTGAACTTTAAGTGTGGTCAACAATATCCACGCTTGCCAGCATATAAGACTTTTCACGTCAGACTCTTCTTAAGAGGTGCTAATACAAACATTGTCTAAACACGTTGATTATTTTTATACCCCAAAGAGTAAAAAAGCGACAGCGGGGTAAAATTTCGTAAAATGTTACCGATATCCAGACACTTTCTGTTATTTTTTCTGCCTATTTATTACATTTTCGACAAATTCATCTGCAAAGGATAACCATAATGACAAATGCTCACGAGGCGGTAAAAACCCGCCACAAGGAGACCTCGCTTATTTTCCCGGTTCTGGCGCTGGTAGTGCTGTTCCTGTGGGGAAGCAGTCAAACACTACCAGTGGTCATAGGCATCAATCTTCTTGCGCTTATTGGTATTTTAAGCAGCGCCTTTAGTGTTGTCCGTCATGCGGACGTATTAGCCCATCGACTGGGGGAACCTTATGGCTCTCTTATTCTTAGCCTTTCCGTGGTTATTCTTGAAGTCAGTTTGATATCAGCCTTAATGGCGACCGGCGATGCGGCGCCGACGTTAATGCGAGATACGCTCTATTCAATCATTATGATTGTTACTGGTGGACTGGTTGGTTTTTCATTACTGTTGGGCGGGCGCAAATTTGCCACCCAATATATGAATCTGTTTGGTATTAAACAGTATTTAATCGCCCTGTTTCCATTGGCAATTATTGTGCTGGTATTCCCGATGGCTCTGCCTGCGGCGAATTTTTCAACTGGTCAGGCGTTGCTGGTGGCATTAATTTCCGCAGCAATGTACGGCGTATTTTTGCTAATTCAGACCAAAACGCATCAGAGTCTGTTTGTCTATGAACATGAAGATGACAGTGATGATGACGATCCGCACCATGGTAAACCGTCTGCCCATAGCAGCCTGTGGCATGCCGTCTGGTTGATTATCCATTTAATTGCGGTGATAGCGGTTACCAAAATGAACGCCAGTCCGCTGGAAACACTGCTCACCAGCATGAATGCTCCGGTGGCCTTTACCGGTTTCCTGGTGGCGCTATTGATTCTTTCGCCGGAAGGCTTAGGGGCGTTAAAAGCGGTATTAAACAACCAGGTCCAGCGCGCGATGAATCTGTTCTTTGGTTCGGTGTTAGCAACCATTTCACTTACCGTACCTGTCGTCACGCTGATCGCCTTTATGACAGGCAATGAATTGCAGTTTGCGCTTGGTGCGCCAGAAATGGTGGTGATGGTAGCCTCTTTGGTGCTGTGCCATATCTCCTTCTCCACCGGACGTACTAACGTACTCAACGGCGCGGCACATCTGGCTCTCTTTGCCGCCTATTTGATGACAATATTTGCCTGACATTGATATCTCCCCCTGGCGGCGGAAGCTGGGGGAGATAATAAAAATACCTGCCCGGTTCCTTTCTTCAGTTATTCTGAACAATTCGTCAGACATAATTGCGAGCCTGCACCACAACATGCAAGAAAGCACTGCAACAGTTGATGAAAAGCTGGAATGTACTCTTCATTACGAACGTTTCAGTGGTGAAGTAAAGAAGGCTTGAGACGTAGTATCCACACCAAGCCGGCGTTATCCGGTGAGGCGCAATGTTGCGGGGGCTTTATCCCTGGTGGCATTGGTTGCTGGAAAGAGAAAACCCCCGCACGTTGAGAGGTAAAACCTGACAACAGAACGGGGGCTAATCTTGAACCATCAACAATTCAAGAATAGCCGCAAAATGTTGTCATTACAACAAGGCGGCTATATGACGCTCGCGCAGTTTGCCATGATTTTCTGGCACGACCTGGCAGCACCGATCCTGGCGGGAATTATTACCGCAGCGATTGTCGGCTGGTGGCGTAACCGGAAGTAAGGCGAAAACGGGCGTCAGGCTGCCGTGATGGCAATATGCGCCCGAAACCGGCCGCAGGGGTAACAGCCTGCGGCCTTTTTTGTATCTGGCACCCATGAAAAAAGTCTTAACGCAGAACGCTAAGACTTTATTTTTCAAGCAAAAAAGATTACTTGCTGGTATCCAGTTCTTCGAAACCTTTCACCAGATCATCAATCGCTTTCATCTGCTTGAGGAACGGTTCCAGTTTAGCCAGCGGCAGCGCGGATGGGCCATCACATTTCGCATGTTCCGGATCCGGATGAGCTTCAATAAACAGCCCCGCCAGACCTACCGCCATACCGGCTCGTGCCAGCTCAGCCACCTGAGCACGACGACCGCCGGAAGCTGCGCCAAACGGATCGCGGCATTGCAGTGCGTGGGTCACGTCGAAAATCACCGGCGAGTTACCAGACACTTTCTTCATAATGCTGAAACCCAGCATATCGACAACCAGGTTGTCATAGCCAAAGTTAGCGCCGCGATCGCAAAGAATCACTTTATCGTTGCCGCCTTCTTTGAATTTATCAACGATGTTACCCATCTGACCCGGGCTGACAAACTGCGGTTTTTTGACGTTAATTACCGCACCGGTTTTCGCCATGGCTTCCACCAGGTCAGTCTGACGAGCGAGAAATGCCGGTAACTGGATCACATCCACAACATCAGCAACTGGCTGTGCCTGGCTTGGTTCGTGAACGTCGGTGATAATTTTCACGCCAAAAGTTTGCTTCAATTCCTGGAAGATTTTCATCCCTTCTTCCAGGCCCGGTCCACGATAAGAGTGGATAGAGGAGCGGTTGGCTTTGTCAAAAGAGGCTTTGAACACGTAAGGGATACCCAGTTTCTGGGTCACGGTTACGTAGTGTTCGCAAATGCGCATCGCCAGATCGCGAGATTCCAGCACGTTCATACCGCCAAACAGCACGAACGGCAGGTCATTTGCTACGTTGATGTCGCCAATGCTAACCACTTTTTGTTTCATAGGATCGCCTTAATCTTAAGTAAAATGTCGATTAATTAATGCAGCACAATATGTTTATGCGCGATGTTATTAATTTGCGCACGAATCATTTCGCTGATCGGGTCTTCCGGACACTGTTCAACGAAATAACTTAAATCATTTAACGCAACGTGTTCGCAATCCAGTTGCGCGTAAATCAACCCACGATCGCGAATTTCATACGGATCTTCCGGGTTGAACTGTAATAAGGCCTCGCTGGTGCGTAATGCCAGTTCCATCTGATTTTCTTCCATCAGCGACGCTTTCAGCGTATCCAATAGTTTGCGGATAACCTCAATGTTATCGGCTTCATCCAGGTCTTCATAAAACAGTTCCGCCGACGGGCTGATATTTCCCTTTAACCATACATCCAGCATATGTTCGCTTAACGATTCACCGTTAAAAGGGTTAATCAACCAAATTTCGCCATCCGGACATTCAATGCGCAATATAAGCTGCGTCGGGAAAATCACCGGCATCAGCGGCAAATCGAGACGATTAGCGACCCACACCAAAACGGCGCCTAATGATACCGCACTGCCCTGCCGATTTTTTAACACCTGATCCAACCATAGTGCATCGGAAAGACGATAAACACCGCGTGAGGCTTTAAATCCCCATTCGCCGTAAAACAGCGCGATCAATTTTTCCAGCTGCTCTTCTAAAGGCAGAAGCTGGCTAATTTCTTCCTTCGCCAGATTAACGAGACGCTCCAGTTCGTCGTATACATCTTGCGAGGGAAAATCGCGGCGGATTGCTTCGCAAGCCAGGATCATGCCTTCGCACAGCGGCGCTTTATTAAATTCGAAATCAGCTAACGATCTCATGACTTACCCCAGTAACGGTACTTTTGTGGTGGCGAGTTTAATGATGATGTACAGCACCACCAGCGCCAGCGGGAAGGCAATAATGCGCACCTGCTGACTGTGCACCCGACGATAATCGAGAGCAATAAAACCCAAAACGATATAAATGATAACTCCAAACAGCTTTTCAGTCAGCCATTGTGCCTGCCCGGAAAATGGCAGGATGTGCGCTTTAGCCATTAGCGCCACGCCGCTTAACAATAACACCGTGTCAATAACCGGCGGCGCAATGCGCGTCCAGCGAGCAAATGCCTGAGGATGCTCCTGATAACGTAGCCAGAAACGTAAGGTTAATAGCCCAACAGAAAGCGCAACGCTAATGAGATGAACGCTAAGCAGCGTAGTAAAACTTGTCATCGATAATAGCGACCAAGCGTCACGCGCTCGTTATCACCGTAGTCCCGGCAGGTTTCGACGTCATGATATCCCGCGAGGATAAATGCCTGTCGCACCGCTTCGCCCTGCTGCCAGCCATGTTCCAGAAGCAGAAAGCCGCCGGATACCAGCGCGTTACGCGACTGTTCGACGATATGCACGATGTCTGCCATTCCACTGTCTGCCGCAACCAGCGCAGTGAGCGGCTCAAAGCGGACATCGCCTTGTTGAAGATGTGGGTCCTGCTCGTCAATATACGGCGGATTGCTGACAATCATCGCAAACTGCTGCCCGGCTAGCGCGCTAAACCAGTCGCTTTGCAGAATGTGGATATTTTTGATCGCCAGATGCTGGGCATTACGTTGTGCCAGGGCGACAGCATCAGGCATACGATCTACAGCGGTAATTTCGCAGTCCGGGCGCTCGCTAGCCAGCGCAAGCGCAATCGCCCCGGTGCCCGTACCGAGATCGAGAATACGGCAAGACTGTTCAGGTAACCGAGCCAGTGCCTGCTCCACCAGACATTCCGTGTCAGGACGGGGAATTAAGGTCGCTGGCGAAACAAATAACGGCAACGACCAAAATTCACGCACACCGGTTAAATGAGCAATAGGTTCACCTGCACGACGACGCGCCAGCAGTACGTCGAGTTGCTCACACTGCGCGTCAGTCAGCTGCGTTTCGCCAAAGGCGAGAATAAAAGTACGCCCCTTGCCGGTAACATGCTCCAGCAGGATTTCAGCATCGCGCCGTGGGCTTTCGCTCGCCTGAAGTTGGGTTATTGCGTCACGTAACCAGTGTTGATATTCCATTATTCTTGCTCGGACAACGCCGCCAGTTGGTCAGCCTGATGTTCCTGGATAATCGGTTCAATTAGCATATCCAGCTTACCTTCCATCACTTCATCCAGACGGTAGAGCGTCAGGTTGATACGGTGGTCAGTGACGCGCCCCTGCGGGAAGTTGTAGGTACGATTACGATCGCTGCGATCGCCACTGCCCAGCAGGTTACGACGGGTAGACGCCTCCGCCTGCTGGCGTTTTGCCATTTCTGCTGCGTGGATGCGAGCACCAAGTACAGAAAGTGCTTTAGCTTTGTTTTTATGTTGTGAACGTTCGTCCTGACATTCAACAACAATACCGGTTGGTAAGTGAGTAATACGGATTGCCGAATCGGTGGTGTTAACGTGCTGCCCCCCTGCCCCTGAAGAGCGGAAAGTATCAATGCGCAAATCTGCCGGGTTGATGTCCGGCAGTTCTGCGTCAGGCAGCTCTGGCATTACCGCAACGGTACAAGCAGAAGTATGAATACGACCCTGCGATTCCGTAGCAGGAACACGCTGCACGCGATGACCGCCAGATTCGAATTTCAGGCGACCATACACACCATCGCCACTGATTTTGGCGATGATCTCTTTATAGCCACCATGCTCGCCCTCGCTGGCGCTCATGATTTCCACGCGCCAGCGACGGGCTTCTGCGTAACGGCTGTACATACGGAACAGATCGCCTGCAAATAATGCGGCTTCATCACCACCTGTTCCGGCACGCACTTCGAGAAAGGCGTTGCGTTCGTCATCAGGATCTTTTGGCAGCAAGAGAACCTGAAGTTGTTGTTCCAGTTGTTCGCTTTTTTCTTTAGCTTCACGCAGTTCATCCTGCGCCATCTCACGCATTTCAGGATCGTCGAGCATCATCTGTGCGGTTTCGATATCTTCCTGAACCTGTTGCCAGTCGGTGAAACAGCGCGAAACATCACTTAACTGCGCATATTCACGAGATAATGCGCGAAAACGTTCCTGGTCAGCGATGGTTTGCGCATCACCCAGCAGCGCCTGAACTTCTTCATGGCGTTCATGCAGGGCTTCCAGTTTGGCAACGATAGAAGGCTTCATAGGCGTAAATGCACCCTGTAAAAAAGAAAATGATGTACTGCTACTCCAGCCCGAGGCTGTCGCGCAGAATATTCAGGCGTTCGTTATCCCCGTCACGGGCAGCCTGTTGAAGTGATTTCGTTGGCGCATGGATCAGGCGGTTAGTCAGTTTCCATGCAAGATCCTGCATAATGGCTTGCGCGTCGCCGCCCTGTTCAAGGGCTGCTAACGCTTTGGCGGTTAACTCATCGCGAACCTGCTCTGCCTGACTGCGATAATCGCGAATAGTTTCGCTGGCGCTTTGTGCGCGCAGCCACGCCATAAATTCGCTGGTTTCCTGAGCGACGATAGTTTCCGCTTCAACTGCGGCGGCTTTACGCTGCGCCAGGTTATGCGAAATGATGCTTTGCAGATCGTCAACGCTATAAAGGTAGGCATTCGCCAGTTTTCCGACTTCCGGTTCGACATCGCGCGGAACAGCAATATCCACCAACAGCATCGGTTGGTTGCGACGGCTTTTTAATGCGCGCTCCACCATACCTTTACCGATAATCGGTAACGGGCTTGCAGTGGAACTAATGATGATATCGGCTTCGCGCAGACGTTCGTCGATATCGCTCAATGCAATCACTTCTGCGCCGACTTCATCTGCCAGGATTTGGGCTCGTTCGCGAGTACGATTGGCGATAATCATCTTCTGCACTTTGTGTTCGCGCAGATGACGCGCCACCAGTTCGATGGTTTCGCCCGCACCAACCAGCAATACCGTCACCGTAGAAAGCGATTCAAAGATCTGCCGCGCCAGCGTACAAGCCGCAAAAGCGACAGACACAGCACTGGCGCCAATATCCGTTTCAGTGCGAACGCGCTTCGCTACAGAGAAAGATTTCTGGAACATGCGTTCCAGTTCGCTGGCCTTCATATGGCCTTTTTGCGAATCGGCAAACGCTTTTTTCACCTGACCGAGGATCTGCGGCTCCCCCAGAACCAGTGAATCCAGGCCACTGGCAACACGCATTAAATGGCTAACCGCGTCGTTATCCTGATGCCAGTAGAGGCTATTACGCAGATCTTCTTCGTTGAGATTGTGGTAATCGCACAACCAGCGAATGAGCGCCTCTTGCAGGTTATCCTGCTCTTCAACGCTAAGATAAAGTTCTGTGCGGTTACACGTCGACAGCACCACGCCGCCCTGCACCATCGGCTGCGCGAGCAGGCTGTCAAGCGCCTGATCGAGCTTGTCCGGCGAAAACGATACACGTTCTCGTAGCGATACAGGTGCCGTTTTATGGTTAATACCGAGTGCTAAAAGGGTCATGTCTGCGGGAAATAATACCAACGTTGATATGGTTAGTCTGCTCGCATCATACAGGATGAGTGAGATCAATAAAAGAGAGCGCCCCCTTTTGGAGTAATTGCCAAAAGCCGTTAGATTCTGGCAATTAAGACAACTTGAACATAGACGATAGCGGACGGTAACGCTAGCATTAAGGGTTATAACTGCAACGTATCTCAAGGACTTGTCATTATCATGCCCCTGCCCGATTTTCGCTTTATCCGCCTGCTACCGCTGGCTGCCCTCGTGCTCACTGCCTGTTCCGTTACCACACCAAAAGGCCCCGGCAAAAGCCCGGACTCCCCGCAGTGGCGTCAGCATCAGCAAGAGGTTCGTAACCTCAACCAGTATCAGACACGCGGTGCATTTGCGTATATTTCTGACCAGCAGAAAGTGTATGCCCGCTTCTTCTGGCAGCAAACAGGCCAGGATCGCTACCGTCTGCTGCTGACCAACCCATTGGGAAGCACCGAACTGGAGCTGAATGCTCAGCCGGGTAACGTGCAGCTGGTAGATAACAAAGGTCAGCGTTACACCGCCGATGACGCCGAAGAGATGATTGGCAAATTGACAGGAATGCCGATTCCGCTCAACAGTTTGCGCCAGTGGATTTTAGGTTTGCCTGGTGATGCAACCGACTACAAACTGGACGACCAGTACCGCCTGAGCGAAATCACCTACAGCCAGAACGGCAAAAACTGGAAAGTCGTATACGGTGGTTATGACACCAAAACGCAACCTGCGATGCCAGCCAATATGGAACTCACCGACGGTGGTCAGCGCATCAAGTTAAAAATGGATAACTGGATAGTGAAATAATGCGGACACAGTGGCCCTCTCCGGCAAAACTTAATCTGTTCTTATACATTACCGGTCAGCGAGCGGACGGTTACCACACGCTGCAAACGCTGTTTCAGTTTCTTGATTACGGCGACACCATCAGCATTGAACTTCGTGACGATGGGGATATTCGTCTGTTAACGCCCGTTGAAGGCGTGGAGCACGAAGATAACCTGATCGTTCGCGCAGCACGGTTGTTGATGAAAACAGCGGCAGACAGCGGGCGTCTTCCGGCGGGGAGCGGTGCAAATATCAGCATTGGCAAGCGTTTGCCGATGGGCGGCGGCCTGGGCGGTGGTTCATCGAATGCCGCGACTGTGCTGGTGGCGTTAAATCATCTCTGGCAATGCGGGCTAAGTATTGATGAACTGGCGGAACTGGGTCTGACGTTGGGTGCAGATGTTCCTGTCTTTGTACGCGGTCATGCCGCGTTTGCTGAAGGGGTTGGCGAAATATTAACGCCAGTGAATCCACCGGAGAAATGGTATCTGGTGGCACACCCTGGTGTAAGTATTCCGACACCGGTGATTTTTAAAGATCCTGAACTCCCGCGCAACACGCCGAAAAGGTCAATTGATACGTTGCTAAAATGTGAATTCGGTAATGATTGCGAGGTTATCGCAAGAAAACGTTTTCGCGAGGTTGATGCGGTGCTTTCCTGGCTGTTAGAATACGCCCCGTCGCGCCTGACTGGGACAGGAGCCTGTGTCTTTGCTGAATTTGATACAGAGTCTGAAGCCCGCCAGGTGCTAGAGCAAGCCCCGGAATGGCTCAATGGCTTTGTGGCGAAAGGTGTTAATCTTTCCCCATTGCACAGAGCCATGCTTTAAGCCGGGCAAGCTGAGTTTCGGTGACAACGTCACCTTGTTCCAGACGTTGCATCGCGCTCTTTAATACACCGCCTGGAAAGAATATTGCCTGGCCCGCACAGTTTTCGGCAGATTCTTTCCACCAATGGACGCATGCCTGAGGTTCTTCTCGTGCCTGATATGAAGCTTTTTGCTGGTAACGCCACCCCGGAACTAGCACAACGTATTGCCAACCGCCTGTACACTTCACTCGGCGACGCCGCTGTAGGTCGCTTTAGCGACGGCGAAGTCAGTGTACAAATCAATGAAAATGTACGCGGTGGTGATATTTTCATCATCCAGTCCACTTGTGCCCCTACTAACGACAACCTGATGGAATTAGTCGTGATGGTTGATGCCCTGCGTCGTGCTTCCGCAGGTCGTATCACCGCTGTTATCCCCTACTTTGGCTATGCGCGCCAGGACCGTCGCGTCCGTTCCGCTCGTGTGCCAATCACTGCGAAAGTGGTTGCAGACTTCCTCTCCAGCGTCGGTGTTGACCGTGTGCTGACAGTGGATCTGCACGCTGAACAGATTCAGGGTTTCTTCGACGTTCCGGTTGATAACGTATTTGGTAGCCCGATCCTGCTGGAAGACATGCTGCAGCTGAATCTGGATAACCCGATTGTGGTTTCTCCGGACATCGGCGGCGTTGTGCGTGCCCGCGCTATCGCTAAGCTGCTGAACGATACCGATATGGCAATCATCGATAAACGTCGTCCGCGTGCGAACGTTTCCCAGGTGATGCATATCATCGGTGACGTTGCAGGTCGTGACTGCGTACTGGTCGATGATATGATCGACACTGGCGGTACGCTGTGTAAAGCTGCTGAAGCTCTGAAAGAACGTGGTGCTAAACGTGTATTTGCATACGCGACTCACCCGATCTTCTCTGGCAACGCGGCGAACAACCTGCGTAACTCTGTAATTGATGAAGTCGTTGTCTGCGATACCATTCCGCTGAGCGATGAAATCAAATCACTGCCGAACGTGCGTACTCTGACTCTGTCAGGTATGCTGGCCGAAGCGATTCGTCGTATCAGCAACGAAGAATCGATCTCTGCTATGTTCGAACATTAATCGAACCCGGCTCAAAGACCCGCTGCGGCGGGTTTTTTTGTCTGTAATATCCATTTGTATGACCTATGCCTCCTTCACCTGCCATTTAGTTGACAGATGATGCGCTCACGGATGAAACATTATTGTGAACAAAATATTCTCCTCACATGTGATGCCTTTCCGCGCTCTGATCGACGCTTGCTGGAAAGAAAAATACACTGCCGCACGGTTTACCCGTGACCTGATTGCCGGGATTACCGTCGGGATTATTGCTATTCCGCTGGCGATGGCGTTGGCAATTGGTAGTGGCGTGGCTCCACAGTACGGTTTATATACCGCTGCTGTTGCAGGGATTGTCATTGCTCTGACGGGGGGGTCGCGTTTTAGCGTTTCCGGTCCAACTGCGGCATTTGTGGTAATTCTCTATCCCGTTTCGCAACAGTTTGGACTGGCAGGCCTGCTGGTTGCGACGTTGTTGTCCGGGATCTTTTTGATCCTGATGGGGCTGGCGCGCTTCGGGCGCCTGATTGAGTATATCCCGGTTTCCGTTACCTTAGGCTTCACTTCGGGTATCGGGATCACCATCGGTACGATGCAGATTAAAGATTTTCTCGGTCTGCAAATGGCACATGTCCCGGAACATTATCTGCAAAAAGTCGGCGCATTATTTATGGCGCTGCCCACCATTAATGTGGGTGATGCTGCCATTGGCATTGTGACGCTTGGCATTCTGGTTTTCTGGCCGCGTCTGGGCATTCGTTTACCTGGTCATCTTCCGGCCTTGCTGGCTGGTTGTGCGGTGATGGGCATTGTTAACCTGCTCGGTGGACACGTTGCTACCATCGGCTCGCAATTCCACTACGTTCTGGCCGATGGTTCCCAGGGTAATGGTATTCCGCAACTGCTGCCGCAACTGGTACTGCCGTGGGATCTCCCCGATTCAGAATTCACACTAACCTGGGATTCTATTCGCACACTGCTGCCTGCGGCATTCTCAATGGCAATGCTCGGCGCAATCGAATCTCTGCTCTGCGCGGTGGTACTGGATGGCATGACCGGGACGAAACACAAGGCGAACAGCGAACTGGTCGGTCAGGGGCTGGGGAATATCATCGCTCCGTTCTTTGGTGGTATTACCGCTACAGCTGCCATCGCGCGTTCTGCCGCTAACGTCCGTGCCGGTGCAACTTCCCCTATTTCGGCGGTGATCCACTCTATTCTGGTTATTCTCGCTCTGCTGGTACTGGCACCGCTGCTCTCCTGGCTGCCGCTTTCCGCCATGGCTGCCCTGCTATTGATGGTGGCGTGGAACATGAGTGAAGCACACAAAGTGGTCGACTTGCTGCGCCATGCGCCGAAAGATGACATCATCGTCATGCTGCTTTGCATGTCGCTGACCGTGCTGTTTGATATGGTTATTGCCATCAGTGTGGGTATCGTACTGGCATCGCTGCTGTTTATGCGCCGTATCGCCCGTATGACTCGTCTGGCACCCGTGGCGGTAGATGTTCCTGAGGATGTACTGGTTCTGCGCGTTATTGGTCCGCTGTTTTTCGCTGCGGCTGAAGGCTTATTCACCGATCTTGAATCACGTCTGGAAGGCAAACGAATTGTTATTCTGAAGTGGGATGCAGTTCCGGTTCTTGATGCTGGTGGCCTTGATGCGTTCCAGCGTTTTGTGAAGCGCCTGCCTGAAGGATGTGAACTGCGGGTGTGTAATGTGGAGTTCCAGCCACTGCGCACCATGGCTCGTTCTGGTATTCAACCGATCCCTGGACGCCTGGCATTCTTCCCGAATCGCAGCGCAGCAATGGCTGATCTGTAAGACAGGCATTAAATTGACCAGTCAGCACAAACTGACTGGTCAGCAAACTGCATTATGCGTTAGCTATGACGACGATTATCGTTACGGCGGCAACGTTTGTCATAATGACGAACCCACCAGTAACGGTCGCACACCTGTTCATGCCCGCCAACACGGGCACCCGCCAGCCAGAGAATGGCACCGACGAAAATACTCAGCACTGCACCATGTGCGAAATACTGGGGCATATTAAACTGTGGTAACTGGTTGAGGATTGAATACCCCACGCCGACCACCATGACCACCAGACCCAACCCCATGAGCACGTTACCGAGTAACGAAGCGTTTTTGCGTTTCATGTGTCACCTCCGGAACTTTCTGGGTTGTAACAGGGAATACCCCTCTTCCTTATGTGTAAAGTATAGACAACACCCTGTAGGTTATGTGCGGGCGTGATCACAATTACAACCCTTATTTCAACAAAACTTTACAAATAAACGCCTGAACATCCTGACTTTCTAATAGTTCGCAGAGGCAATTATTATGTTGTCTGCGTATAAGGTGCTGTTTTTTGTCAAGCGAGGCCACAACCAGTAAACTACGCGCCAGTTATGCACTCACTCAGGACAAAAAACGTGACGATTAAATTGATTGTCGGCCTGGCGAACCCCGGCGCTGAATACGCCGCAACGCGACACAATGCTGGCGCCTGGTTCGTTGACTTACTGGCGGAGCGTTTGCGCGCTCCCTTGCGCGAAGAAGCTAAATTCTTTGGTTATACCTCGCGAGTTACCCTTGGAGGCGAAGATGTCCGCCTGTTAGTCCCGACCACATTTATGAATCTCAGCGGCAAAGCCGTCGCGGCGATGGCCAGTTTTTTCCGCATTAATCCGGACGAAATTCTGGTCGCCCACGACGAGCTGGATCTGCCCCCTGGCGTCGCCAAATTTAAGTTGGGCGGCGGTCATGGTGGTCACAATGGACTGAAAGACATCATCAGTAAATTGGGTAATAACCCTAACTTTCACCGTTTACGCATTGGAATCGGTCATCCGGGCGATAAAAACAAAGTTGTCGGGTTTGTGTTAGGCAAACCTCCTGTTAGTGAACAGAAGTTAATTGATGAAGCCATCGACGAAGCGGCACGTTGTACTGAAATGTGGTTTACAGATGGCTTGACCAAAGCAACGAACCGATTGCACGCCTTTAAAGCGCAATAAGTCGTTGTCTGCGGCATTTTTGCCGCGTGCCGTGTATAATAGGCAGAGTTATTTCCATTTCTACAATCTGTTTACGATAACAGGTTGATTATTAAGATATTAAGGTGATTTAAATCATGGGATTCAAATGCGGTATCGTCGGTTTGCCCAACGTCGGGAAATCTACCCTGTTCAACGCGCTGACCAAAGCCGGTATTGAAGCGGCCAACTTTCCATTCTGCACCATCGAGCCGAACACAGGCGTTGTGCCAATGCCCGATCCGCGTCTGGATCAACTGGCTGAAATCGTAAAACCGCAGCGTACGCTTCCCACGACCATGGAGTTTGTCGATATCGCTGGCCTGGTAAAAGGCGCGTCAAAAGGCGAAGGTCTGGGTAACCAGTTCCTGACCAACATCCGTGAAACCGAAGCGATCGGTCACGTTGTTCGCTGCTTTGAAAATGACAACATCATTCACGTTTCCGGCAAAGTTAACCCGGCAGACGATATTGACGTTATCAATACCGAGCTTGCTCTGGCGGATCTCGACACCTGTGAACGTGCAATTCACCGGGTACAGAAAAAAGCCAAAGGTGGCGATAAAGACGCGAAAGCCGAGCTGGCGGTACTGGAAAAATGCCTGCCACAACTTGAAAACGCAGGTATGCTGCGCGCGCTGGATTTAAGCGCAGAAGAAAAAGCTGCTATTCGTTACCTGAGCTTCCTGACGCTGAAACCGACAATGTACATCGCTAACGTCAACGAAGACGGTTTTGAAAACAACCCGTATCTTGACCAGGTGCGTGAAATCGCGGCGAAAGAAGGTTCTGTTGTCGTTCCGGTTTGTGCTGCTGTTGAAGCAGACATTGCCGAACTGGACGACGAAGAACGTGACGAGTTTATGCAGGAACTGGGACTGGAAGAGCCGGGTCTGAACCGTGTGATCCGTGCCGGTTATAAACTGCTGAACCTGCAAACTTACTTCACCGCCGGGGTGAAAGAAGTGCGTGCATGGACCATTCCGGTTGGTGCAACCGCGCCGCAGGCTGCTGGCAAAATCCACACCGATTTTGAAAAAGGCTTTATCCGTGCACAAACCATCGCGTTTGAAGATTTCATCACTTACAAAGGTGAACAAGGCGCGAAAGAAGCAGGCAAAATGCGTGCAGAAGGTAAAGATTACATCGTTAAAGATGGCGATGTGATGAACTTCCTGTTTAACGTTTAATACGTTACTACCAGTACTGAAGTCTCCGTACAGGCGCAAAAAATCAGCCATTATGTGTGGATGCACATAATGGCTTTTTTTGTTTTTGTCGATCATCCCCGACGCTTAAACTGCCCCGCATCAATGCCATATTGTTTCATTTTTCGCCACAGCGTGGTGCGACCAATTCCAAGTAACGCCGACATTTCCAGAATACGTCCACCTGTCACCTGGGCGGCGTTAATAATCGCTTCTTTTTCGACTTCCGCAAATGACAGACTGGTGGAAAGACGCGTGGCGCTGATATCTTCTGTCGCCTGTTCGGTAAACAGATGCTCAGGCAAATCACTGACGTGAATGCGTCCGTTGTCGCTGCTCAGGGCAAGGTTCTCAATGACGCTATACAGTTCAAAATCATTACCGGGCCATGCGCAGGAGACCAAACGAGCAAGTGCATCGTCATCAATCTTCAGGCGAGTTGAGAAGCGTTTTTCGAGATTACGCAATTTGTTATTCACCAGCGCCGGAATACTGCCGCGCCGCATACGCAGAGGCGGGATGGTAATTTCAAATGCATGGAGCGCGTAATAAAGCTGGCGACTAAAGCGATTTTGTTCCACCAGCATTGCCAGATCTGCGGTCGTCGTGGCAATCACTTTGACATCAATCGGGATTAAACGCCGCGCATCCAACCGCGTGATAACGCCCTGCTTGATGACCTGAAGCAATGCTGACTGTAACTCCACCGCCAGATACTCAATCTTTTCGAGAAACAGCGTGCCACCGTGTGCCAGTTCCAGACGACTCAGACGACCATTTTTATTCTCCGTGCGATCGCCGCCAATAAACTCCTCCACCAGCGTCGCATCACCATATAACTCGCAATTGACGGCGATATAGGGACCTGCAGCGCGTTCGCTTTCATTATGAATCGCCTGACTTAACAGAGCCTTACCAACGCCTTCTTCTCCACAAAGTAACACCGGAAAACTGCTGCGCGCCGCCTGACGACCAAAATGAATCAAGCGACGGGTTTGCGGATCATCCTGTGGCATATGAGCAAAAGTATGACTAACTTTGCCTAATTGACTGGTCATCAATTGCCGCATCTGCTCCACCGGATGCAGCAGCAGAATAAAGCTGGTTCCCTGGGGTTCAATTATCGGTTTAAGGGTAATGACCGCATCAATAAACTGGTGCTGACTTTCAAAGGTCGCTTCCACATGTTTGAGCGGATGTGCCTGTTTTATTGCCTGTTGCAGCACGGCAGGTAACGTTAACAGTTCCGTGATTGCTCTTCCCTGGCTGGCCGTTGCGTCCAGACGCAAAACACGCGCCGCCTGAGCATTAATAAATTGCAGATTACCCTGCTCGTCCCAGCTAATCACGCCATCGTCCATACTTTCTAACAGAGCGTTACGTTGATTTAAATGCCGATTAGTTTCAGCCAGCAAACTGTCCGTTAGCAGTAAGTTTCCCACCTCGCGAGCAATTGCCAGCGTCAACGGCAAATCGGCTGCTGTCGATTGTTCCGCTGGACACGCCAGGGCTATCGTCCCGGTCAATCGCCCCTTGCTGTCAAACAGCGGCGTTGCACAAAATGCCCATTTCCAGAGCGCCTGTTTAAAATGTTGATCGGCTATCGTTTTCACCGCCTGACCAGAGATAGCCGCTAACGATAGCGCACAAGTACCGATGATTCCTTCGGCGCAATAAGTGCCGTCATTAAATCCCAACGCACTAAGCTGCTCCATAGTCTGCGGATCACCATAACGGCTAAGGATGCAGGCAGTTTCATCGAGAATAAGCAAAACGCACGCTCGTGGCGCCATATATTCCAGGGCATCTTCCAGCGCCGCCTGCCCGAGTGTCAGCATCGCCTTTTTACGCCGACAGATGGTAGCAAATGTCACGCCCTGGGCCTGGTGCGGTACGCTCCACGACTCCCGTTTCATCAGTTTGCGGCATCGCTCCCAGGATGCTGCAATCCAGGGGGCGTTAGCCTGGTCATCGTTGTGAAAACCGCCTCTCATATTCCGCTCACTTCTGGCAAAAGGTGTTCTGACTCGCAATTTTAAGTATCAGGGCATTCTTATGTTCCATTATGGAACATTTATTAAAACATATGTTTCAGCATGAAACATAATTTGTATGAATTTTCTTTTCCCAAGTCTGATGCACAATGGATTCATCGGCAGTCAGTGGTCGCCGTGTCGTTGAACATCATCCATGCCCTACGATAATTGCTGGAGCAAGATAATGAAAAAATTGATCAATGATGTGCAAGACGTACTGAACGAACAACTGGCAGGGCTGGCGAAAGCGCATCCTTCGCTGACATTGCATCAGGATCCGCTGTACGTCACACGAGCTGATGCACCGGTTGCCGGAAAAGTCGCCCTGCTGTCAGGCGGCGGCAGCGGACACGAACCAATGCACTGCGGTTATATCGGTCAGGGGATGCTTTCGGGGGCGTGTCCGGGTGAAATTTTCACTTCACCTACCCCCGATAAAATCTTTGAATGCGCCATGCTGATTGATGGCGGCGAAGGCGTACTGCTGATCATCAAAAATTACACCGGCGATATTCTTAACTTCGAAACAGCAACCGAATTACTCCACGACAGCGGCGTAAAAGTGACCACAGTGGTCATTGATGACGACGTCGCGGTGAAAGACAGTCTTTATACCGCCGGGCGGCGCGGTGTTGCCAATACGGTGTTAATAGAAAAACTTGTGGGTGCGGCGGCAGAACGTGGCGACTCACTGGATGCCTGTGCGGAACTGGGGCGTAAGCTGAATAATCAGGGTCACTCAATTGGTATCGCTCTCGGTGCCTGTACCGTTCCAGCCGCTGGCAAACCTTCATTTACGCTGGCAGATAATGAGATGGAGTTTGGCGTCGGTATTCATGGCGAGCCGGGTATCGATCGTCGCCCCTTCTCTTCCCTTGATCAAACCGTCGATGAAATGTTCGACACGCTGCTGGAAAATGGCACATACCATCGCACACTGCGCTTCTGGAATTATCAACAAGGAAACTGGCAGGAAGAGATTCAAACCAAACAGCAGCTACAGTCTGGCGATCGGGTGATTGCGCTGGTCAACAATCTTGGCGCCACACCACTTTCTGAGCTTTACGGCGTCTATAACCGTCTGACTACGCGTTGTCAGCAAGCGGGGCTGACTATCGAACGCAATTTAATTGGTGCGTATTGCACTTCACTGGATATGACCGGTTTTTCCATCACCTTACTGAAAGTTGATGACGAAATGTTGGCGTTATGGGATGCCCCAGTCCACACCCCGGCGCTGAACTGGGGTAAATAAGGAGATAACGATGTCACTGAGCAGAACTCAAATTGTTAACTGGCTTACTCGCTGTGGAGAAATCTTCAGCAAAGAGAGCGATTATCTTACCGGGCTGGATCGTGAAATTGGCGACGCTGACCACGGGCTAAATATGAATCGAGGATTTAGCAAAGTGGTGGAAAAACTACCCGCCATTGAGGACAAGGATATTGGTTTCATCCTCAAAAATACCGGTATGACACTGCTTTCCAGCGTCGGTGGAGCCAGTGGTCCGCTATTCGGTACATTCTTTATTCGCGCCGCGCAGGCGACTCAGGCGCGCCAGAGCCTGACGCAGGAAGAGCTTTATCAGATGTTTCGCGATGGTGTGGACGGCGTAATCAGTCGGGGGAAAGCCGAACCTGGCGATAAAACCATGTGCGATGTCTGGGAACCAGTGGTTGAGTCGTTACGCCAGTCCAGCGAGCAAAATCTCTCTGTTCCGGCTGCGCTCGACGCAGCCAGCAGTGTCGCTGAATCCGCTGCACAAAGCACGATTACGATGCAAGCTCGCAAAGGCCGTGCCAGTTATCTCGGCGAACGCAGTATTGGTCACCAGGATCCTGGCGCGACCTCCGTGATGTTTATGATGCAAATGCTGGCGTTAGCCGCGAAAGAGTAAGGAATTGGTGATGGTAAACCTGGTCATAGTTTCACATAGCGCCCGGCTGGGTGAAGGTGTCGGTGAATTAGCCCGTCAGATGTTAATGAGCGATAGTTGTAAAATCGCCATTGCCGCTGGGATTGATGACCCGCAAAATCCCATTGGTACTGATGCCGTCAAAGTGATGGAAGCCATCGAATCCGTTGCTGATGCCGACCATGTGCTGGTTATGATGGACATGGGGAGCGCGTTATTGAGTGCAGAAACCGCTCTGGAATTGCTGGCGCCAGAGATCGCCGCAAAAGTACGTTTGTGCGCAGCGCCATTGGTCGAAGGAACTCTGGCGGCAACAGTTAGCGCGGCATCAGGTGCCGATATCGACAAAGTTATTTATGATGCTATGTCTGCGCTGGAAGCCAAACGCGAACAACTGGGTTTACCGTCATCCGCCAGTGAGATATCTGACACATGCCCGCCGCACGATGAAGAAGCCCGTTCCCTGGCTGTGGTGATTAAAAACCGTAACGGCCTCCACGTGCGCCCGGCCTCTCGACTGGTCTATACCTTATCGGTATTTAATGCAGACATGTTACTGGAGAAAAACGGCAAATGCGTCACGCCGGAAAGTATTAACCAGATTGCGCTATTACAAGTCCGCTATAACGATACTCTGCGCCTGATTGTGAAAGGGCCAGAAGCTGAAGAGGCGCTGGCCGCTTTCCGCCAGTTGGCTGAAGATAACTTTGGTGAAACAGAAGATATTACGCCGCCAACGCTGCACCAGGTTAATCCTGTTACGGGGAAAGCCTTTTATTATCAACCCGTTTTATGCGCCGTACAGGCGAAATCAGTCCTTACGGTGGAACAAGAACAGGAACGATTACGCCAGGCAATTGATTTTACGTTGTTAGACCTGATGACGTTAACGGCAAAGGCAGAAGCAAGCGGGCTTAACGATATCGCCGCGATCTTTTCCGGTCACCATACTCTGTTAGACGATCCTGAACTGCTGGCAGCAGCAAGCGAACTTCTTCTGCATGAACATTGCACCGCAGAGTATGCCTGGCAGCAGGTTCTTAAAGAACTTAGCCAGCAATATCAGCAGATTGATGATGAATATCTGCAGGCGCGCTATATCGATGTGGATGATCTTCTGCATCGCACCCTGCTCCATCTGACACAGACAAAAGAAGAACTACCGCAATTTAGCGCACCAACCATTTTGCTGGCAGAGAACATTTACCCCTCCACCGTGCTGCAACTGGATCCGACGGTCGTTAAAGGCATCTGCCTTAGTGCCGGAAGTCCGGTATCCCATAGCGCCTTAATTGCCCGTGAACTGGGTATTGGCTGGGTTTGCTTACAGGGTGAAAAACTGTACGCGGTACAACCTGAAGAGACGTTAACTCTGGACGTTAAAACACAACGTTTTAGCCATGATGGCTAAACCAGTGTCCGGATGGCGTCGTTACGATGCCATCCGGGAAAGCCTTACGCTATTAGCCAGCGTACTGACCATGTTGTAAATCCTGTACTACTTTGTTCATTTTCGCTTCATTCAACAGATAAAACTTAATAGAAATTGCAGTCAGGAAGTAGAAGAATGCCGGCAGGAGGGTAAACAGTAACACTACGCCCTGTACTGAATTAGCGGATTGAGTTGTGCTACTGGTTGCATAGCCATAATAAGCCAGTACCCAACCAATCACCGCCCCACCTACTGCAACGCCCAGTTTGATGACAAAAATATTCGCAGCAACGTTCATCCCCGTAATACGACGACGCGTTTTCCATTCACCATAGTTATTCGCATCGGTAATCATCGACCACTGGAGTGCGCCATTTCCGCCCTGAATAATCTGAATTGCCAGATGAGCCAGTAATGGAATAACCCAGTATTCCACCGGCAGGAAATAACAGAGCACGCCCAACGCCGCATTAATAATATTAACCCAGAATGAAAGTTTAATTTTACAAAAGCGAGTACCAAATGGTTTCGCCAGTACAGAACCTAACATAGAAGCAAACATTCCGCCGAGCATAAACCAGGTAAGAATATCTGAACCTTTATTTAAAACGGTATTAACATAATAAACAACAGCACCGCCACGGATAACCACCGCCACCAGCATCATAAAATTATAAACAGAGAGGATGCGCCACTGATCATTCTTAAAAAGAATCTTCAAATCGCGCGCAATATTCAGATTTTCTTCCTGAATAGGTTGTACCCGCTCTTTGGTGGTCAGGAAACAGATTAAAAACATAATGCAGCCAATAACGCCAAACACCGCCATCGCAATCTGGATACCAGTAGCCCGATCGCCTGGCGAGAGGAAGTCAGCGACCGGCAGGATAAATGCTGTACCTAACGCACCGCCAATAGGTGTGATGGCAAAACGCCAGGATTGCAATGACAGGTTTTCACGTGGATCGGATGTCAACGCCGCGCCCAATGAGCAGTAAGGAATATTAATGGCCGTATACATTAATGTCATAAATATATATGCAGCAACCGCGTAGACAACCTTACCGCTATCAGAGAAATCAGGAATGGAGTAAACCAGCACGCAACTGACCGCAAATGGTACACAGATGGCCAACAGCCACGGACGGAAACGCCCCCAACGAGATGAGGTTGCATCGGCGATTGCCCCCATAATCGGATCGGTAATTGCATCCAGTAGACGCACCAGTAAAAACATGGTTCCCATTACGGCTGGCGGCAGACCATAAATATCGGTATAGAAATAAGCGAGGATGGCAACAGAAGAATCAAAGACGATATGGCTGGCGGCATCGCCCAGGCTATAGCCTATTTTTTCTTTTATTGGCAATTTTTCCACATTAGACATGTTTTATCCTTATCTATAAATTTACTTCACGGAATACCTTTCACTGGCACAATTCTTCACGGAAGTTTTTGGTCGGTCTATTATGTTTTTTCATTAAATTCTTATGATTTTTTTCTTCTGTGATCACACAACAAAAGTCACTGCCCATTTAATAAACAACATATATTTTATGAATATATTGCAACACTATTTAGGCCGTTAATTACATCGTCCATAATGCCTGACACTTCGCAGAATGAGATTTCAATCATGCAGTTGCCGCGATCCTGAACTAAGGTTTTCTGATACTTGATTACCGTTTTGTTCGGTATCGCCAAAGGAGAATGATTGATGAAACCACGTGTCCCTCGTCACCTGCAAAGAATGGCGTTAATTCCCACCACCGTTTTATTGTGTTTTGCCACGCTATCGGCACAGGCGGAAGAAATCGCCGTCACACCACAATCACCTGATATTTTGTTGGGACCGTTGTTTGACGATGTTCAAAACGCCAAACTTTTTCCTGATCAAAAAACTTTTGCCGACGCCGTGCCCAACAGCGACCCGCTAATGATCCTCGCTGACTATCGGATGCAACAGAACCAGAGCGGGTTTGATTTGCGTCACTTCGTGAAAGTTAATTTCACCCTGCCAAAAGAAGGCGAGAAACATGTCCCGCCGAAGGGACAGTCGCTGCGTGAACATATTGATGGACTTTGGCCGGTATTAACCCGCACAACGGAAAGCACCGAAAAATGGGACTCTCTGTTGCCATTGCCGAAACCCTATGTCGTGCCGGGAGGTCGTTTTCGGGAAGTGTATTACTGGGACAGTTACTTCACCATGCTGGGGCTTGGCGAAAGCGGTCACTGGGATAAAGTGGCGGATATGGTGGCGAATTTTGGTTATGAAATAGATACTTATGGACACATTCCCAACGGGAACCGCAGCTACTATTTAAGCCGTTCGCAGCCGCCTTTCTTTGCGTTGATGGTGGAGTTACTGGCGCAACATGAAGGCGACGCCGCGTTGAAACAGTATCTGCCACAACTACAAAAAGAATATGCTTACTGGATGGACGGCGTTGAAAATCTGCAAGCCGGGCAACAGGAAAAGCGCGTTGTAAAGCTCAAGGATGGCACTATTCTTAACCGCTACTGGGACGACCGCGATACACCGCGTCCGGAGTCATGGGTAGAGGATATCGCCACCGCGAAAAGCAATCCAAATCGCCCTGCCACTGAAATTTACCGTGACCTGCGTTCCGCCGCCGCATCTGGCTGGGATTTCAGCTCGCGCTGGATGGACAATCCTCAGCAGTTAAATACATTACGCACCACCAGCATCGTACCGGTCGATCTCAATAGCCTGATGTATAAAATGGAAAAAATCCTTGCCAGCGCCAGTAAAGCCGCCGGGGATAACGCGATGGCCAGTCAATACGAAACGCTGGCAAATTCCCGTCAGAAAGGGATCGAAAAATACTTGTGGAACGATCAACACGGCTGGTATGCCGATTACGATCTGAAGAGTAATAAAGTACGTAATCAGTTAACTGCCGCCGCCCTGTTCCCGTTGTACGTTAATGCAGCAGCGAAAGATCGCGCCAGTAAAATGGCAACGGCGACCAGAACGCATCTGCTGCAACCTGGCGGACTGAACACCACCTCGGTGAAAAGTGGGCAGCAATGGGACGCGCCAAATGGCTGGGCGCCGTTACAATGGGTCGCTACTGAAGGATTGCAAAACTACGGGCAGGAAGATGTAGCGATGGACATTAGCTGGCACTTTCTGACCAATGTTCAGCACACCTATGACCGGGAGAAAAAGCTGGTGGAGAAATATGATGTCAGCACCACCGGAACAGGTGGCGGTGGTGGCGAATATCCGTTGCAGGATGGTTTTGGTTGGACCAACGGCGTAACGCTGAAAATGTTGGATTTGATCTGCCCGAAAGAAAAACCGTGTGACAACGTTCCGGCAACGCGCCCGACCAGTGCTTCCGCAACGCAGCCAACAAAAGTCACAGAACCCACACCTTAATTTTTCTTCTCCCGACAGCGTCATTCTGCTTATCTGGATGACGTTGCCGTTTTATCTGGTTTTCAAACACCGTGAGGTTTACACATAATTTGAAAGCGGATAGCGATGTCAGCACCGCTATCCGCCAGAAAGATTACGTTATTCTCTTCGCAGGAGGCGGAATACCCCCAGCACCAGGATAGCGCCGACCACCGCCACCAGGAAGCTATGTAAATTAAAACCACTGATGGAGCCGCCAATGCCAAACATGGTCGCCAGCCAGCCGCCGACAACCGCACCGACTATCCCGAGAATGCAGGTCAGGAAAAATCCACCACCATCACGCCCTGGCATGATCAGCTTGGCGATAATGCCGGCTATCAGGCCAAAAATAATCCAGGCAATAATTCCCATGTTCAGGCCCTCGTTTCGATGAATCGGACGCAAGAAATGCTTACGTCAACGCTCTAAGTATAGGCAAGCACAGGATCAATGGAGGGAGGCTGTCGGTTGAATTAGTCGTAAGTTGTAAAAAAATTCACGCATTTGTATTAAGTTTTGTTAGTCCCTACCGATAAACCAAAGACAGTTTGTCGGTCAGGAGTTTTTCCGCGTGAGTCATTACCATGAGCAGTTCCTGAAACAAAATCCGTTAGCAGTCCTGGGCGTTTTACGCGATTTACATAAAGCCGCAGTGCCACTGCGTATCAGTTGGTCAGATGGTCAGCTGATCAGCAATATACTGGCGATAAGCCCTGATAAACTGGTGCTGGATTTTGGTAGTCAGCAAGAAGACAACAATGCCGTGCTTAAAGCGCGTCAAATCACTATTACCGCCGAAACGCAAGGCGCCAAAATCGAATTTACCCTTGCGCAATTACAGCAAAGTGAATATTTGCAGCTTCCGGCGTTTATCGCCACTCCCCCTCCCGCATTATGGTTTGTGCAACGACGCAGATATTTCCGCATCTCCGCCCCACTTCATCCGCCTTATTATTGTCAGACCAAACTGGCGGATAACAGTACGTTACGTTTTCGCCTGAGTGACTTATCGCTAGGTGGCATGGGTGCATTACTGGAAACGGAAAAACCAGGCGGGTTGCACGAAGGTATGCGCTTCGCACAGATTGAAGTCAACATGGGACAATGGGGCGTTTTTCACTTTGACGCCCAGTTACTGACCATCAGCGAGCGCAAAGTGATTGATAGCAGAAATGAAACGATCTCCACTCCCCGCCTGAGCTTTCGTTTTCTTAACGTCAGCCCGACGGTGGAGCGGCAATTACAGCGGATTATATTCTCACTCGAACGGGAAGCCCGGGAGAAAGCGGACAAAGTGCGCGACTGAGTTACATCGCGTCCAGCGCCTGCTCAAGTTTGTAGATATAGCGTGGTGCCTGCGGTGCAGGATGATTTCTTGCTACGTGATCGAGGAACTCATCAGCATCCAGATCATTGATTTTGCTGATCGCTTTTTTCCGATCTGATGAGAAAGTCCGTAGCAGCGCACCAGCCCCGTTAGCGTATGACACCACCAGCGCATATTGCAGGACCTTCGGATCTTCAATGCCTGCCAGCGGGCCGGTTTCCAGAATATTCAGGTAAGCCGCCCCCATTGAGATATTGCGCTCCGGGTTTTTCAGTTCGCTGGTCGTCGGCTCACCTTTCCAGCCCATGCGTCGATAAACATCACGTCCGGAGGTTGAGGCTTTTAACTGCATCAAACCAATAGCATTCGACTTACTTACCGCGTTCGGGTTACCGCCTGATTCAATAGCGATAATCGCCGTGATCAATTGCGGATCGACACCCCAGGCCGCTCCGGCTTTCTGGCTTATTGGCATCCACTGCATCGCACGTTGTACCGGGACTTTCGCATTCCACGGCGGGTTCGTATAGTCATGCTTTGAAGAACAACCCGCTAATAACACAATCAAAAAGGCAAACCATCTCAATTTCACTTCATCTATCCTTATCGCCTGGAATCGCCGTTGAGGTGACAACGGCACACCTAAGCGGCATGATATACATTTCGTTTCTGTTGTCAGCAAGGAATTGCCATGTATCAGTTTCACTTAATTGCCCCGTCGGGTTACTGCATTAATCAGCACGCCGCACAGCGCGGCATTCAGCGCCTTACCGATGCAGGGCATCAGGTCAATAACGTCGGGGTTATCGCCCGTCGTTGTGAACGTTTTGCTGGTACGGAAACGGAGCGTCTGGGAGATCTCAATTTCCTTGCCAGACTGACTTCGCCCAACACCATCGTGCTGGCAGTACGCGGCGGTTACGGTGCCAGTCGCTTACTGGCGGATATTGACTGGCAGGCTCTGGTGGCTCGCCAACAAAATGATCCGTTGCTTATCTGCGGGCATAGCGATTTTACGGCCATTCAGTGCGGTCTTCTGGCACAAGGCAATGTCATCACCTTTAGCGGCCCGATGCTGGTGGCAAATTTTGGCGCGGATGAGCTGAATGCCTTTACCGAGCACCACTTCTGGCTGGCGTTACGCAATGAAACGTTCAGCATTGAATGGCAAGGGGAAGGCCCGTCGTGTCAGACAGAAGGAACACTGTGGGGAGGCAACCTCGCGATGCTGATTTCGCTTATCGGTACGCCGTGGATGCCACAAATTGAGAACGGTATTCTGGTACTGGAAGACATCAACGAACATCCGTTCCGTGTCGAACGCATGTTATTACAGCTTTATCATGCTGGAATTTTACAGCGCCAGAAGGCGATTATTCTCGGCAGCTTTAGTGGCAGCACGCCCAATGATTATGATGCGGGTTACAACCTGGCGTCGGTGTACGCGTTCTTGCGTTCCCGCCTGTCGATTCCGCTGATTACCGGCCTCGACTTTGGTCATGAACAACGCACAGTTACCCTCCCGTTGGGCGCACATGCTATCCTCAAAAACGCCAAAAACGGTACACAATTGACGATTAGCGGTCATCCTGTTCTTAAAGCGTAAAAAAATCACGCTTCCGGGCTAAGTAAAACGCTGTTTCTGCCGTGAATATGGTAGGTTTATAGTATGAGACAGCGTAATCAGGAGTAACCGACCGTTGGATGCCGCAACAATTATTAGCCTTTTCATCTTAGGCTCCATCCTTGTCACCAGTAGTATTTTACTTAGTTCATTTTCTTCCCGCCTTGGCATTCCGATTCTGGTTATTTTCCTGGCGATCGGTATGCTGGCTGGGGTCGATGGTGTCGGCGGCATTCCGTTTGATAATTATCCTTTTGCCTACATGGTAAGTAACCTGGCACTGGCGATTATTTTGCTCGATGGCGGAATGCGCACCCAGGCCAGTTCATTTCGCGTGGCGTTAGGACCTGCTCTTTCACTGGCGACGCTGGGCGTGCTTATCACCTCCGGTTTAACTGGCATGATGGCGGCATGGCTGTTTAATCTTGATTTGATTGAAGGTTTATTAATCGGCGCAATTGTCGGCTCTACCGACGCCGCAGCGGTCTTTTCTCTGCTTGGCGGCAAAGGGCTTAACGAACGTGTTGGCTCGACGCTGGAGATAGAGTCCGGCAGCAATGATCCGATGGCGGTCTTTCTGACAATTACCTTGATTGCGATGATCCAGCAGCATGAAAGCACTATTAGCTGGATGTTCGTTGTCGATATTCTGCAGCAATTTGGCCTGGGGATCGTAATCGGTCTTGGCGGTGGTTATTTACTGCTGCAGATGATTAACCGCATCGCCCTGCCTGCGGGCTTGTATCCATTGCTGGCATTAAGCGGCGGTATTTTGATTTTTGCTTTAACCACGGCGCTGGAAGGCAGCGGCATTCTGGCTGTTTATCTGTGCGGTTTCCTGCTGGGTAATCGTCCGATTCGCAACCGCTACGGCATTCTGCAAAATTTCGACGGCCTCGCCTGGCTGGCACAAATCGCCATGTTCCTGGTGCTGGGACTGTTGGTTAACCCAAGCGACCTGCTGCCTATTGCCATTCCGGCGCTCATTTTGTCCGCATGGATGATATTCTTCGCCCGTCCTCTTTCGGTATTTGCCGGATTGCTACCGTTCCGTGGTTTTAATCTGCGTGAGCGCGTGTTTATCAGCTGGGTGGGATTACGCGGCGCAGTGCCGATCATCCTGGCGGTGTTCCCGATGATGGCGGGGCTGGATAATGCGCGTCTGTTCTTTAATGTCGCATTCTTCGTAGTTCTGGTTTCACTGCTATTGCAGGGAACATCGCTGTCGTGGGCAGCGAAAAAAGCTAAAGTAGTGGTTCCGCCAGTGGGACGTCCGGTGTCACGCGTTGGACTGGATATTCATCCGGAAAATCCGTGGGAACAATTTGTTTACCAATTGAGTGCCGATAAATGGTGCGTGGGCGCGGCGCTGCGCGACCTGCATATGCCAAAAGAGACGCGCATTGCGGCACTGTTTCGTGATAACCAGTTGCTTCACCCCACCGGCAGCACCCGACTGCGTGAAGGCGACGTATTATGCGTGATTGGTCGGGAACGCGATCTTCCGGCACTCGGAAAACTGTTTAGCCAGTCGCCGCCTGTCGCGCTGGATCAACGCTTCTTTGGTGACTTCATTCTCGAAGCCAGCGCGAAATATGCCGATGTGGCGCTGATTTATGGTCTGGAAGATGGTCGGGAGTATCGCGATAAACAGCAAACGCTGGGTGAAATTGTTCAGCAGTTGTTAGGCGCGGCACCGGTGGTCGGTGACCAGGTAGAGTTTGCCGGGATGATCTGGACGGTGGCTGAGAAAGAAGATAATGCAGTGTTGAAGATCGGCGTTCGGGTGGCAGAGGACGAAGCCGAATCTAAAATTTGATGGAGTTTGTATCGCCGGATACGACGTGTGCGTCTTATCCGGCTTGCCACAAGTTACACCGTCACAACAGGTACACGTAGCGCCAGCGCGCACATCAACTCATAGCCCACCGTTCCGGCAGCGGCGGCGACATCATCAATTTTGATCTCCTTGCCCCACAGCTCAACCGGCGTACCAATCCCCGCCTGTGGGCAAGGCGTCAAATCGACCGCCAGCATATCCATCGAGACTGTCCCCACCGTCATGGTGCGCACCCCGTCCACTAAAACAGGTGTTCCGGTTGGTGCATGACGCGGATAGCCGTCGGCGTATCCGGCGGCGACAATGCCGATTCGCTGCTCATCGCGCGCAGTATAGCGACCGCCATAGCCCACACGCTCGCCCGCTTTTAGCGTCTGAACACCAATAATCTCACTGCTTAACGTCATGACCGGGCGTAATCCGGTATTGGCGATATCGCGCCACTGACCGGACGGCGAAGCACCATATAAAATAATGCCAGGTCGAACCCAGTCAAAATGCGCTTCCGGATGCCACAGGGTTGCCGCCGAATTAGACAACGAGCGCCGACACTCCAGACCTTCCGCTGCCTGCTCAATACGCGCCATCGCGCCAGAAATCCCATCAGGATGCTCCGCATCGGCAAAATGCGACATCAAAGTCATTTCGCCAACATTCGCCATCGCCCGCAGCTGCTGCCAGACAGTAAGCACGCGATCGGGCTGGAACCCCAACCGATTCATTCCACTGTTCACCTTAAGGTAAACATCCAGCGGCGCTTTTAGCCGCGCATTTTGCAGTGCTTTGAGCTGCCAGTTACTGTGCACGCAGGTGGTCAGACGGTACTGGTCATAAACTTCCAGATCCTGAGCATGAAAAAAACCCTCCAGCATCAGGATTGGCCCTTTCCAGCCGCGCTCGCGCAGGATAATGGCCTCTTCAAGATTAAGTAACGCAAAACCATCGGTCGCCCCGAGCGCGCTCCAGATACGCTCGATACCGTGCCCGTAAGCGTTCGCTTTTACCACCGACCAGACGCGCGCATGCGGCGCGGCCTGGCGGACAATGGTCAGATTTTGTTTTAATGCCTGCAGATCGAGGCTGGCCTGTATCGGACGAGTCATCTCGATTCCTTAACTGTGCGCGCCATGTAAATGGCCTGGACGTGATGGCGTAAATCCACGACTGTAGCGCGCTACACTTAGATCCTCATACGGGATCGCTGGCGTGCGGCCAGAAAGCAGATCGCTTAACAACTGACCAGAACCGCAAGCCATCGTCCAGCCAAGCGTACCGTGACCGGTATTCAGCCACAAATTTTTGAAGCGTGTACGCCCCACAACCGGCGTGCCATCTGGCGTCATCGGACGTAGCCCCGTCCAGAACGTGGCCTGCTCAACATGGCCGCCGCGCGGATAAAGGTCGCGAACCACCATCTCCAGCGTTTCACGACGCGGTTGCAACAGCTCGGTGTTAAAGCCAACAATTTCCGCCATTCCGCCAACACGGATACGGTTATCGAAACGGGTAATGGCGATTTTGTAGGTTTCATCAAGAATGGTGGACACCGGCGCACCGTCTTCCTGCGCAATCGGAATGGTCAAAGAATAACCTTTCAACGGATAAACCGGGATATCGACAATGCCCTTGAGCATCGCCGTCGAGTAAGAGCCAAATGCCATAACATACGCATCGGCCTTAATTACTTCACCACCACACTTCACACCATAAATCTGCTCGCCGTCACAAAGCAGCTGATCGACTGGTGTATTAAAGCGGAATTTTACCCCCGCCTGTTCCGCCATGCTCGCCAGATTCTGGGTAAAGAGCTGACAGTCACCGGTTTCGTCATTGGGTAGTTGCAGGCCACCAGTCAGTTTGTGCGCAACTTCCGCCAGCGCAGGTTCAACTTCCGCCAGGCGACTGGATTCCAGTAACTTATATGGCACGCCTGCATCTTCCAGTACGGCGATATCGCGAGTGGCGTTTTCATACTGTTGTTCAGTGCGGAACAGTTGCAGCGTCCCGCCCTGCCGTCCTTCATACTGAATATTGGTTTCGGCGCGCAATGTTTTCAGGCAATCACGGCTGTATTCCGCCAGGCGCACCATCCGACCTTTGTTTTCCATATAGTGGCTGGTGTCACAGTTCCGTAACATTTGCCACATCCATTTCAACTGGAATTGCGTACCATCGAGACGAACCGCCAGCGGCGCATGTCGCTGGAACATCCATTTAATCGCTTTTAAAGGCACGCCTGGCGCCGCCCACGGCGCGGCATATCCAGGAGAAATTTGCCCGGCATTTGCTGCGCTGGTTTCAAGTGCTGCCCCGGGTTCCCGATCAATGACGGTGACCTCGTGTCCAGCCTGATTTAAATACCAGGCGCTGGCAACGCCTACCACACCACTTCCCAGTATGACAACTCGCATAGCCACTCCGATAACGGTAGATACAGTAAAAGAACAATAATCTAATTACATCTTGATAACCCAGATGAAAATATTATTCAACATATGGCTTTTTTATGGTGAGCTGGCTCACATCTCCCTGACTTTGCGGGAATATGGCGTCTTTGGTATCTCCTGCTGGTCGCGCTTTATATCCAGCAGAAAATTCCGTTCAGAAGCTAATTATTGGCGCTCCGATAATAAGAAATCGCAAAGAAAAAAATTCTCCAGCGACGCGGTTTTTAACTGGTGTTCTATGCTTGAAATGAGGTGTTCCACACAGAGAGCGCCGACAACAATGAGGTGCGCGTATGGCGACGATCGATTCTATGAATAAGGACTCCACACGTTTGAGCGATGGACCTGACTGGACATTCGACCTGCTGGATATTTATTTGGCAGAGATAGACCGGGTGGCAAAACTCTACCGGCTGGATACCTACCCGCACCAGATTGAAGTAATTACATCAGAGCAAATGATGGATGCCTACTCCAGCGTCGGTATGCCAATTAACTATCCGCATTGGTCGTTTGGTAAAAAGTTTATTGAAACCGAGCGTCTGTATAAGCACGGTCAGCAAGGGCTGGCCTATGAAATCGTCATTAACTCTAATCCGTGTATCGCTTATCTGATGGAAGAGAACACCATTACCATGCAGGCACTGGTGATGGCACACGCCTGTTATGGCCACAACTCTTTCTTCAAAAACAATTACTTATTCCGTAGCTGGACCGATGCCAGTTCGATTGTCGATTACCTGATTTTCGCCCGCAAATACATTACCGAGTGCGAAGAACGCTATGGCGTTGATGAGGTAGAAAAGCTGTTGGATTCGTGCCATGCGCTGATGAACTACGGTGTGGATCGTTATAAACGCCCACAAAAAATCTCGCTGCAAGAGGAGAAAGCCCGGCAGAAAAGTCGCGAAGAGTATCTGCAGAGCCAGGTCAATATGCTCTGGAGAACGCTGCCTAAGCGCGAGGAAGAGAAAACCGTTGCCGAAGCGCGCCGCTATCCGTCCGAGCCACAAGAAAATCTGCTCTATTTTATGGAGAAAAATGCACCGCTGCTGGAATCATGGCAGCGTGAAATCCTGCGCATTGTACGTAAAGTGAGCCAGTATTTTTATCCGCAAAAACAGACTCAGGTGATGAACGAAGGCTGGGCGACCTTCTGGCACTACACCATCCTTAACCATCTGTATGATGAAGGGAAAGTGACCGAACGTTTTATGCTGGAGTTCTTGCATAGCCACACCAATGTGGTCTTCCAGCCGCCCTATAACAGCCCGTGGTACAGCGGAATTAACCCGTATGCCCTCGGATTTGCTATGTTTCAGGATATTAAACGGATTTGTCAGTCGCCAACGGAAGAAGACAAATACTGGTTCCCGGATATCGCCGGTTCCGACTGGCTGGAAACGCTGCATTTCGCGATGCGTGATTTCAAAGATGAGAGCTTTATCAGCCAGTTCCTGTCACCGAAGGTAATGCGTGATTTTCGCTTCTTCACCGTGCTGGATGACGATCGGCATAATTATCTGGAGATTTCCGCCATTCATAATGAGGAAGGTTATCGGGAGATCCGTAACCGTTTATCGTCGCAATATAACTTAAGTAATCTGGAGCCGAATATTCAGATCTGGAACGTGGATTTGCGCGGCGACCGTTCGCTGACGCTGCGTTACATTCCACATAACCGCGCACCGCTGGATCGGGGGCGTAAAGAAGTGCTGAAGCATGTACATCGCCTGTGGGGATTTGATGTGATGCTGGAACAGCAAAACGAAGACGGCAGCGTCGAGTTGCTGGAACGCTGCCCGCCAAGAATGGGGAATCTATAAAAAAACCCCTCCTCATTTGAGGAGGGGTCATTTTTGCCGGATGCGGCGTACACGCTTTATCCGCCTGCAAAGCATCACAAATTCAATAGGCCAGATAAGCATAACGCATCAGGCAACTATGCGTTGGTCATCAGTATGGATGGATTAACGCCCCTGAATGGCTAAATCACCCGGCAGGTTTTTCTGCATCCGGTGCCAAATCTCGCCACTCTCATGCCCATAACGGCGTACTGTTTCGTAAACCTGATCGTGAGCACCTTCACTGCACAACGCAGACAGCTTGTGGTAGAAGCCCAGCGCCAGACTACGCGCTTCCGGATTGGCGAAATAGTGACGACCAATGCGCGTATACAACCCTTTCATTCCGTTAAGGATCAGACCATAAATCGGGTTACCAGAGGCAAACGCCAGACCGCGAAAAATGTTGTAATCCAGATCAGCAAAGGCGTCTGCGTGATCGGCCACTTCATTAGCCGTTGCCAGCACTTCCTGCGCTTTATCAGGATGCTGACGAAACGCGGTGCGAATAAAAATGGTCGAAATATTGGTGCGCACTGACAGCAAATTATCTATGAGTTGCGGTACACTTTCGTGATCCAGTCGCGCCAGCGTCTCAAGGATATTCAACCCGGAGGTTTCCCAGAAATTATTCACCTTCGTCGGTTTGCCGTGTTGAATGGTCAGCCAGCCGTCTCGCGCCAGGCGCTGTAACACTTCGCGTAACGTCGTTCTCGTTACACCAATTAATTCTGAAAGTTCACGTTCTGCGGGCAAAATAGTCCCGGGTGGGAAGCGGTTATTCCAGATACTTTCAATAATGTACTCTTCCGCGAAACCCGCCGGGCTTTGCGCCTTAATGACCATAGTGAGATTTCCATAACACAGCAAAACAAAGTTGGACTCATCATACCAGAGGGCTAACAACGCTGATAGCAGACAAAAAGAAGAAAAAAGGGATCAAGGCTTCATTTTCTGTATCTCTTTCCCCTTGACTATCAAGACTTGCCTCGCTCCCCCCTGACCGTTAAGCTTTGCGTTCTAACATAAAAACATCATTTATTATTTGTAAGGTAAGGGAAACCATCATGGAGATCTCCTGGGGCCGCGCGTTATGGCGCAATTTTTTGGGTCAGTCACCTGACTGGTACAAACTTGCCCTTATTATTTTCTTAATTGTTAACCCATTAATTTTCCTCATCAGCCCCTTTGTTGCTGGCTGGCTGCTTGTCGCGGAATTTATTTTCACTCTGGCGATGGCTCTGAAATGCTATCCGCTGCTCCCCGGCGGTCTGTTGGCTATCGAAGCTGTCTTCATCGGCATGACCAGTGCGGAACACGTCCGTGAAGAGGTGGCGGCAAATCTTGAAGTCTTGCTGTTACTGATGTTTATGGTGGCGGGCATCTATTTTATGAAACAGCTTCTGCTGTTCATATTTACCCGTTTACTGTTAAGCATTCGCTCCAAAATGCTGCTGTCGCTCTCTTTTTGCATGGCGGCGGCGTTTCTCTCTGCGTTCCTCGATGCCTTAACCGTCGTTGCCGTAGTGATCAGTGTTGCAGTTGGTTTTTATGGCATTTATCACCGCGTAGCTTCTTCCCGCACCGAAGATACCGACCTGCAAGACGACAGCCATATCGACAAGCATTACAAAGTGGTTCTGGAGCAGTTCCGTGGCTTTCTGCGTAGCCTGATGATGCATGCGGGTGTCGGCACTGCATTAGGCGGCGTGATGACTATGGTAGGCGAACCACAGAACCTGATCATTGCCAAAGCTGCTGGCTGGCATTTTGGCGATTTCTTCCTGCGCATGTCACCGGTGACCGTCCCTGTCCTGATTTGCGGCCTGCTAACCTGCCTGCTGGTGGAGAAGCTGCGTTGGTTTGGCTACGGCGAAACGCTGCCGGAGAAAGTCCGCGAAGTGCTGCAACAGTTTGACGATCAAAGCCGTCTCCAGCGTACACGTCAGGATAAAATTCGTCTGATTGTCCAGGCGATTATCGGCGTCTGGCTGGTCACCGCGCTGGCTTTGCATCTGGCAGAGGTCGGCTTGATTGGTTTGTCTGTCATTATTCTGGCGACATCACTGACCGGTGTAACTGATGAACATGCTATCGGCAAAGCCTTCACCGAGTCTCTGCCATTCACCGCACTGTTGACGGTCTTTTTCTCGGTAGTGGCGGTGATTATCGACCAACAACTGTTCTCCCCAATTATCCAGTTTGTATTGCAGGCATCAGAACACGCTCAGCTATCGCTGTTCTATATCTTCAACGGTTTGCTGTCTTCCATTTCGGATAACGTCTTTGTAGGGACGATTTATATCAACGAAGCAAAAGCGGCAATGGAAAGCGGCGCGATTACACTGAAGCAATATGAACTGCTGGCAGTCGCCATTAACACCGGAACCAACCTGCCTTCCGTCGCCACGCCGAACGGACAGGCTGCGTTCTTATTCCTGTTGACCTCAGCACTCGCGCCATTAATACGTCTTTCTTATGGCCGCATGGTGTGGATGGCTCTGCCCTACACTCTCGTACTGACCCTCGTCGGATTACTCTGCGTAGAGTTTACGCTTGCTCCTGTAACTGAATGGTTTATGCAAATGGGGTGGATTGCAACGCTTTGATAACAACTTACCGGGCATATTTATGCCCGGTTTGCCTTTCCGCCCGATAATTGTTCAATTACATCCTATTTTTACTCCCTCCTGGTGGCGCAACGAATGAATTGGTTTAAACTGCGCATTCGATGCATATTGCAGGGAAATTATTATGTTGCGATTTTTGAACCAATGTTCACAAGGCCGGGGGGCGTGGCTGTTAATGGCATTTACCGCTCTGGCTCTGGAACTGACGGCGCTGTGGTTCCAGCATGTGATGTTACTTAAACCTTGCGTGCTCTGTATTTATGAACGCTGTGCGTTATTCGGCATTCTGGGCGCCGCGCTGATTGGCGCTATCGCCCCGAAAACTCCGCTGCGTTATGTGGCGATGCTCATCTGGCTGTATAGTGCTTTTCGTGGCGTGCAATTAACTTACGAGCACACCATGCTCCAGCTCTATCCTTCACCGTTTATGACCTGTGATTTCATGGTTCGATTCCCGGACTGGCTGCCGCTGGATAAATGGGTGCCACAAGTGTTTGTCGCCTCTGGCGATTGCGCTGAGCGTCAGTGGGATTTTTTAGGCCTGGATATGCCGCAGTGGCTGCTCGGTATTTTTGTTGCATACCTGATTGTCGCAGTGCTGGTGGTACTCTCTCAGCCGTTTAAAGCGAAAAAACGTGACCTGTTTGGTCGCTAATCAATTCGGCGCTCCTGCGGGAGCGCCTGTCTGGCTTCACCTTGCCGAGAGCTTAATATTGGATGCGGTGCAGACGCCTTGCCCGGCCTACGGCATTTCTGGCGGCGTAATCCCGAAGTGGTTCCACGCACGCACTGTCGCCATACGCCCGCGCGGCGTCCGCTGCAAAAAGCCCTGCTGAATCAAATAAGGTTCCAGCACATCCTCAATAGTTTCACGCTCTTCGCCAATGGCCGCTGCCAGGTTATCCAGGCCAACCGGCCCACCGAAGAATTTATCGATCACCGCCAGCAATAACTTGCGATCCATATAATCGAAACCTTCAGCATCAACGTTCAGCATATCCAGCGCCTGAGCAGCGATATCCGCCGAGATGGTGCCATCATGCTTCACTTCGGCGAAATCTCGCACACGACGCAGCAGGCGGTTGGCGATACGTGGCGTACCTCGCGCCCGGCGAGCCACTTCCAGCGCGCCATCATCACTCATCTCAAGCCCCATAAACCGTGCGCTACGACTGACGATATATTGCAAATCAGGCACCTGGTAAAACTCCAGGCGCTGCACAATACCGAAACGGTCACGCAGTGGCGATGTCAATGAACCAGCACGCGTTGTCGCGCCAATCAGGGTGAACGGGGGAAGATCGATTTTAATTGAACGCGCTGCCGGGCCTTCACCAATCATAATATCCAACTGGTAGTCTTCCATGGCTGGATACAGCACTTCTTCCACCACAGGCGAAAGACGGTGGATCTCATCAATAAACAACACATCGTGTGGTTCAAGGTTGGTGAGCATCGCCGCCAGATCACCCGCCTTTTCCAGTACCGGGCCGGACGTGGTGCGTAAATTGACGCCCATTTCATTGGCGACGATGTTGGCAAGAGTGGTTTTACCCAGACCCGGAGGACCAAAAATCAATAGATGATCAAGGGCATCGCCGCGCAGTTTCGCCGCTTTGATGAAAATTTCCATCTGTGAACGAACCTGCGGCTGACCAACATACTCTTCCAGTAGTTTGGGGCGAATGGCGCGATCTGCCACATCTTCCGGCAAAGTCGTACCGGCAGAAATCAGACGGTCTGCTTCAATCATCCTTTACCTCATAACGCGGCGCGCAGGGCTTCGCGAATTAATGTTTCACTGCTGGCATCAGGGCGAGCGATTTTGCTCACCATGCGGCTGGCTTCTTGTGGTTTATAGCCCAGCGCCACCAGCGCAGCAACAGCTTCCTGTTCGGCATCGTCGGTTGCCGGGCTTGCCGGTGAGGTCAATACCAGATCGGCAGCCGGTGTGAACAGATCGCCATGCAGACCTTTAAAGCGATCTTTCATTTCAACGATCAGGCGTTCAGCAGTTTTCTTACCAATGCCCGGTAATTTCACCAGTGCCGCAGGTTCTTCACGCTCAACGGCATTTACAAACTGCTGCGCTGACATACCCGAGAGGATAGCCAGTGCCAGTTTCGGTCCCACGCCGTTAGTTTTGATCAACTCTTTAAATAACGTGCGCTCTTGTTTGTTGTTAAAACCATACAGTAGCTGCGCATCTTCACGCACCACAAAGTGGGTGAAAACAATCGCTTCCTGGCCCGCTTCAGGGAGTTCATAAAAACAGGTCATCGGCATATGCACTTCATAGCCTACGCCGCCCACTTCAAGTAACACCAGCGGGGGTTGTTTTTCCAGAATGATGCCTCTCAGCCTGCCTATCACATGACGCTCCTGCGTAATGAATCAAAGATAAGGCTGTATGATAAAAAAATGCTGGATAGATATCCAGCGAAGGATGAAGAAAAATTGCGAGTCGTCTCGATGAACTGAAAAATGGCGCAGTATAATTGATCCGCTAAGCCATATTTATAATAAATATTTTAATGTTAAATATTTAGTGGATAAATCTGCAAAAAAAATAAACCTTTCTGCTCCTGCAAAAAAATATTTTTTATGGTATTACGCATATTCATATTTATTTCAATGGAATGACAAAGTGAAAATTAATTACCCTTCTGAATATGAAGTTGGCGATATTGTATTTACATGTATAGGTGCTGCATTATTTGGTCAAATATCTGCCGCATCAAATTGCTGGAGTAATCACGTCGGGATCATTATCGGTCATGACAGCGATGATTATCTGGTCGCAGAAAGCCGTGTTCCCCTTTCCACCATAACCACACTGTCCCGCTTTATTAAACGCTCTGCTAACCAACGCTATGCAGTAAAGCGATTAGGTGCCGGGCTAACAGAACAGCAAAAACAACGGCTGGTAGAACAGGTTCCCTCCCGGCTACGCAAGCTCTACCATACCGGTTTTAAATACGAATCTTCCCGCCAGTTCTGTTCAAAATTCGTTTTTGATATTTATAAAGAGGCGCTATGTATCCCGGTGGGTGAAATAGAGACATTTGAAGAGCTGTTAAACAGCAATCCGAATGCAAAACTCACCTTCTGGAAATTCTGGTTTTTAGGTTCGATTCCGTGGGCACGTAAAACGGTCACTCCAGCGAGTTTGTGGCATCATCCGGATCTGGCGTTAATACATGCAGAAGGAGTAGTAACGCCTCAGCAAGAACTGACCGAGGCGGTATAACTTAACGCAGTCGCCCGCGAGCCAGATTCAGCCTCGATTCGCTCATCTGCATCGCATTCTGGCTGACATGGCAGTGGGTGATGGCAATCGCCAGCGCATCGGCGGCGTCCGCCTGTGGGTTGGCGGGTAGTTTTAGCAAAGTGCGCACCATATGCTGCACCTGGCTTTTTTCGGCACTACCAATACCTACCACCGTTTGCTTTACCTGACGTGCCGCATATTCAAATACTGGCAATTCCTGATTCACCGCCGCCACAATCGCCACGCCGCGTGCCTGCCCCAGTTTCAGGGCAGAGTCGGCATTCTTCGCCATAAAGACTTGTTCGATTGCGAAATAATCGGGCTGGAACTGGGTGATGATTTCCGTCACGCCCGCATAGATGAGCTTCAGACGAGACGGTAAATCATCCACTTTGGTGCGTATGCATCCACTGCCCAGGTAGGACAGTTGCCTGCCCACCTGACGGATAACGCCGTAGCCGGTAACGCGCGAACCCGGGTCAATACCGAGAATAATAGCCATCACGCGTCTCCGTTTTGTTGTTTAGCCGGCCTCATCAGAGGGTCGCTGCAACCTCATCAGAGATCTCACCGTTATGGTAAACTTCCTGCACGTCGTCACAGTCTTCCAGCATATCGATCAGACGCATCAGTTTCGGTGCAGTTTCTGCATCCATATCGGCTTTGGTTGACGGGATCATGGAAACTTCTGCGCTGTCTGCTTTCAGACCAGCCGCTTCCAGAGCATCACGTACTTTACCCATCTCTTCCCATGCAGTGTAGACGTCGATTGCGCCGTCATCATAGGTCACAACGTCTTCTGCACCTGCTTCCAGCGCCGCTTCCATGATGGTGTCTTCATCACCTTTCTCGAAGGAGATCACGCCTTTTTTGCTGAACAGATAGGCTACGGAACCGTCAGTACCGAGGTTGCCGCCACATTTGCTGAATGCGTGACGCACTTCAGCAACAGTACGGTTACGGTTGTCAGACAGACATTCAATCATGATTGCAGTGCCGCCAGGACCGTAACCTTCGTAGATGATGGTTTCCATGTTCGCATCATCATCACCGCCCACACCACGTGCAATTGCGCGGTTCAGAGTGTCACGGGTCATGTTGTTAGACAGTGCTTTATCAATGGCTGCACGCAGACGCGGGTTAGCATCCGGATCGCCGCCGCCCAGTTTAGCTGCGGTCACCAGCTCACGAATGATTTTAGTGAAGATTTTACCGCGCTTAGCATCCTGCGCGGCTTTACGATGTCTGGTGTTGGCCCATTTACTATGACCTGCCATAAAAAATATCTCCAAATAGCCCTGCCTGTTCAGGCAGCGTTAATTACATACTCTTCAATCGCCTGCCGGTTGCTCCACGACTTAGTGAGCGCCGCTGCTGCGGGCGCATCAAGCCACTTGTAGGCCAAATGTTCAGTAAAAACAATCTGGCGTTCGTGCGGGAGCGCAAGACAGAACCATGATTCTGTATTGCGCATCACACCCGGCGCATAGCGATGACGCAAATGTGAAAAAATTTCAAACTCTACCGTGCGTTGACAGTCAATTAAGGTCAGTTGTTCAGCGACAACATCAATGGTGACCTCTTCCTTTACTTCGCGCATGGCAGCTTGCGGCGCGGTTTCACCCTCTTCCACGCTGCCGGTTACCGACTGCCAGAAATCGGGATCGTCACGCCGCTGTAACATCAGCACCCGTTTCGTATCTTGTGCATAGATGACCACTAAGATCGAAACGGGACGCTTATAAGTCATATCAATTATTCTCAGCCTTCTTCACAACCTGAATGCTCAGCTCAGCCAGAGCCGTCGGGTTAGCAAAGCTCGGTGCTTCAGTCATCAGACACGCTGCCGCTGTGGTTTTCGGGAAGGCGATAACGTCACGGATGTTGTCAGTGCCGGTCAGCAGCATGGTTAGACGGTCAAGGCCAAATGCCAGACCTGCGTGCGGCGGAGTGCCATATTTCAGGGCGTCGAGCAGGAAGCCGAATTTCTCGCGCTGTTCCTCTTCGGTGATACCCAGAATGCCAAATACAGTCTGTTGCATATCACCATTATGGATACGCACAGAACCACCGCCCACTTCGTAACCATTGATGACCATATCATAAGCGTTCGCCACCGCATTTTCCGGTGCCGCTTTCAGCTCGGCAGCAGTCATGTCTTTCGGTGCGGTGAACGGATGGTGCATCGCGGTCAGGCCACCTTCGCCGTCGTCTTCAAACATCGGGAAGTCGATAACCCACAGCGGCGCCCATTTGCTTTCGTCGGTCAGACCAAGGTCTTTACCCACTTTCAGGCGCAGTGCGCCCATCGCGTCGGCAACAATTTTCTTGTTGTCGGCACCGAAGAAAATCATATCGCCATCTTGCGCGGCAGTACGATCCAGGATGGCTTCGATGATTTCTGCATTAAGGAACTTCGCTACCGGGCTGTTGATACCCTCCAGACCTTTCGCACGTTCGTTAACTTTGATGTAAGCCAGACCTTTCGCGCCATAGATTTTGACGAAGTTACCGTATTCATCGATCTGCTTACGGGTCAGCGATGCACCGCCCGGAACACGCAGAGCAGCAACGCGGCCTTTCGGATCGTTCGCTGGACCCGCGAATACCGCAAATTCAACAGATTTCAGCAGATCGGCAACGTCGGTCAGTTCCATCGGGTTACGCAGATCCGGTTTATCGGAACCGTAACGGCGTTCGGCTTCCGCAAAGGTCATTACCGGGAAATCGCCCAGATCCACGCCCTTCACTTCCAGCCACAGATGACGCACCAGGGCTTCCATTACCTCACGCACTTGCGGCGCGGTCATGAAAGAAGTTTCCACATCGATCTGGGTAAATTCTGGCTGACGGTCAGCACGCAGGTCTTCGTCACGGAAGCATTTGACTATCTGATAATAACGGTCGAAACCGGACATCATCAGCAACTGTTTGAACAACTGCGGAGATTGCGGCAGCGCGTAGAATTTGCCTTTATGCACACGAGAAGGCACCAGGTAGTCACGCGCGCCTTCCGGCGTCGCTTTGGTCAGCATCGGGGTTTCGATGTCGAGGAAGCCGTGGTCGTCCATAAAACGGCGCACCAAGCTGGTAATTTTTGCACGGGTTTTCAGGCGCTGAGCCATTTCCGGGCGACGCAGATCAAGATAGCGGTATTTCAGACGCGCTTCTTCGGTGTTGACGTGGTTAGAGTCAAGCGGCAGAACGTCTGCGCGGTTGATGATGGTCAGCGAGGACGCCAGCACTTCGATTTCGCCGGTCGCCATATCGCGGTTGATATTTTTTTCGTCACGCGCACGCACGGTGCCCGTTACCTGAATGCAGAACTCATTACGCAGTTCAGAGGCCAGCTTTAACGCGTCCGCACGATCCGGATCGAAAAATACCTGCACGATACCTTCGCGGTCGCGCATATCGATGAAGATCAGGCTACCAAGATCACGACGACGGTTGACCCAACCACACAGAGTCACCTGCTGCCCCACGTGGGACAAACGGAGCTGTCCACAATATTCTGTACGCATGAGATATCCCTTAACTTAGCTGCCGGCGGACGTCCCCTGCTGCGCAGGTGACCTAAGTCGCAGCGTTAGCTGTATGTCACAACTGAATGAAAAAAGGCGGCTATTATACTGGAAATTCTGCCGCACCGTAAGAGTCTGGCCCGCTCTGGAACGACTCGTTACCACTTTATATCAGGCCTGAAATCAGACTCTACCCTTGTTTGCTATAAAGGTGTTGCCTGAGCACATAAAAATTAACAAAATTTGTCGTTCTGCCATCGGCTAATCGCATTAAGGTGAGAGGCTCGATTTTGTTTTATCTGGAGTCATCATGCTTGAACTGAATGCTAAAACCACTGCGCTGGTGGTGATTGATTTACAAGAAGGCATCTTACCGTTTGCCGGTGGTCCGCACACTGCTGAAGATGTCGTTAATCGCGCCGGGAAGCTGGCGGCGAAATTTCGAACTAACGGTCAGCCTGTGTTTCTGGTGCGCGTCGGCTGGTCTGCCGATTACGCCGAAGCATTAAAACAGCCAGTTGATGCTCCCTCACCTGCCAGAACATTACCGGAAAACTGGTGGCAACATCCTGCGGCGTTAGGTGCAACTGACAGCGATATCGAAATCATCAAACGTCAATGGGGGGCGTTTTACGGTACGGATCTGGAGTTACAATTACGCCGTCGTGGCATTGACACCATCGTCTTATGTGGGATCTCGACCAATATCGGTGTCGAATCAACTGCCCGCAATGCCTGGGAGCTGGGCTTTAATCTGGTGATTGCCGAAGACGCCTGTAGTGCAGCCAGCACCGAACAGCACAATAACAGCATCAACCATATCTACCCGCGCATTGCCCGCGTGCGTCGCGTGGAAGAGATCCTCAACGCATTATGATTTACATCGGTCTGCCGCAATGGTCGCATCCAAAATGGGTGCGTTTGGGGATCTCCAGCCTGGAAGAGTATGCCCGCCACTTTAACTGTGTGGAGGGCAACACCACCCTTTATGCTCTGCCAAAGCAGGAAGTGGTTCTGCGTTGGCGCGAGCAGACCACCGATGATTTTCGTTTTTGTTTTAAATTTCCGGCAACCATTTCGCATCAGGCAGCATTGCGGCATTGCGATGATTTAGTGACTGAATTTTTGACCCGTATGTCGCCGTTAGCGCCGCGCATTGGACAATACTGGCTGCAATTGCCCGCCACGTTTGCTCCACGGGATCTGCCTGCGCTATGGCACTTTCTCGATTCTCTTCCTGGCGAATTTACCTATGGTGTGGAAGTCCGCCATCCGCAGTTTTTCACCAAAGGCGAAGAAGAACAAACGCTTAATCGAGGTTTGCATCAACGCAGCGTTAATCGGGTGATTTTAGACAGCCGTCCGGTTCATGCAGCACGTCCGCATAATGAAGCCATTCGCGATGCGCAACGGAAAAAACCGAAAGTTCCGGTACATGCCGTGTTGACGGCAAAGAATCCGCTGATCCGTTTTATCGGTAGCGATGATATGACACAAAACCGGGAATTATTTCAGGTCTGGTTGCAAAAATTAGCGCAATGGCAACAGACCACCACGCCTTATCTTTTCCTGCATACACCTGATATCGCCCAGGCACCGGAACTGGTACATACTCTGTGGGAAGACTTGCGTAAAACACTCCCAGAGATCGGAGCAGTTCCGGCTATTCCACAGCAATCTTCTCTTTTCTGAAATTGCCACCTATCATAGACAAGTGCCATCGGCCATTTTAAAGGGAGTTTGTATGGTAAGCGCGCTGTATGCCGTTTTAGGTGCGTTGTTATTAATGAAGTTCTCTTTCGATGTTGTTCGCCTGCGTTTGCAATATCGCGTTGCCTATGGCGACGGCGGTTTTAGCGAACTGCAAAGCGCCATTCGCATTCACGGTAACGCGGTGGAATATATTCCCATCGCGATTGTGTTGATGCTGTTTATGGAAATGAATGGCGCAGAAACCTGGATGGTGCATATTTGCGGCATCGTTTTGCTTGCTGGTCGTCTGATGCATTATTACGGTTTTCATCACCGTCTGTTCCGCTGGCGACGTTCCGGCATGAGCGCCACCTGGTGTGCGCTGTTGCTGATGGTGCTGGCGAATCTTTGGTATATGCCCTGGGAGTTGGTTTTCTCCCTGCGTTAGCGCACAATACGCCACTTTCTTTTTCCCGGATTTTTACGTTATGTCTCACCGCGACACGCTATTTTCTGCCCCTATCGCCAGACTGGGCGACTGGACCTTTGATGAACGGGTAGCTGAAGTCTTCCCGGATATGATCCAGCGTTCCGTTCCCGGCTATTCCAATATTATTTCCATGATTGGTATGTTAGCCGAACGCTTCGTTCAACCTGGTACGCAGGTTTACGATCTGGGTTGTTCTCTGGGCGCGGCGACGCTCTCGGTGCGTCGCAACATTCATCATGATAATTGCAAAATTATTGCCATCGACAACTCCCCGGCGATGATCGAACGCTGCCGTCGCCATATCGATGCATACAAAGCGCCGACACCTGTAGACGTGATCGAAGGTGACATTCGCGATATCGCTATTGAAAACGCGTCAATGGTGGTACTGAATTTTACCCTGCAATTCCTGGAACCTTCCGAGCGCCAGGCGTTACTGGATAAAATTTATCAAGGGCTGAACCCAGGCGGCGCGCTGGTGCTTTCGGAAAAATTCAGTTTTGAAGATGCCAAAGTTGGTGAACTGCTCTTCAACATGCACCACGACTTTAAACGAGCCAACGGTTACAGTGAGCTGGAAATCAGCCAGAAGCGCAGCATGTTAGAAAACGTAATGCTGACCGATTCTGTTGAAACCCACAAAGCGCGTCTGCATCAAGCCGGGTTTGAACATAGCGAGCTATGGTTCCAGTGCTTTAACTTTGGTTCGCTGGTGGCATTAAAAGCAGAGGACGCTGCATGATCGACTTTGGTAACTTTTATTCTCTGATTGCCAAAAATCACCTTTCGCACTGGCTGGAAACACTGCCCGCGCAGATTGCTAACTGGCAGCGTGAACAGCAGCACGGGTTGTTTAAGCAGTGGTCAAATGCGGTGGAATTTCTACCTGAAATTAAACCGTATCGTCTTGATTTATTGCATAGCGTGACGGCAGAAAGCGAAGAGCCACTGAGCGCGGGGCAAATTAAACGCATTGAAACGCTGATGCGCAACCTGATGCCGTGGCGCAAAGGGCCGTTCTCACTGTATGGCGTCAACATCGATACCGAATGGCGTTCCGACTGGAAATGGGATCGCGTCCTGCCCCATCTTTCTGATTTAACCGGGCGCACCATTCTTGATGTCGGCTGTGGCAGCGGTTATCACATGTGGCGCATGATCGGCGCAGGCGCGCACCTCGCGGTGGGGATCGACCCGACCCAACTTTTCCTCTGCCAGTTTGAAGCGGTGCGCAAACTGCTGGGTAACGATCAGCGCGCACATTTGTTACCGTTAGGTATTGAACAACTTCCGGCACTGAAAGCCTTTGATACCGTCTTTTCGATGGGCGTGCTTTATCATCGTCGTTCACCGCTGGAGCATCTCTGGCAGTTGAAAGATCAACTGGTGAATGAAGGTGAACTGGTACTGGAAACACTGGTTATTGATGGCGACGAAAACACGGTACTGGTGCCGGGCGATCGTTACGCGCAAATGCGTAATGTCTACTTTATTCCCTCGGCGCTGGCGCTGAAAAACTGGCTGAAGAAGTGTGGTTTTGTTGATATCCGCATTGCGGACGTGAGCGTCACTACAACAGAAGAGCAGCGTCGCACTGAATGGATGGTTACCGAGTCTCTGTCCGATTTCCTCGACCCGCATGATCCGAGTAAAACGGTAGAAGGTTATCCCGCGCCTAAACGCGCGGTGCTGATTGCGCGTAAGCCGTAAAAATTTAGCGCCCGTTTCCGGGCGCTATTCACGTCTTACGCCTGAACAGCTGGCTGATCAAACGCCGTTAACTTCGGCGCATTGCCCGTGTATTTTTCGATATACACCAACGAGGTGTTACCGGCACAGGCATTCGCCAGCTGCGAGCTGGGGATATCCGCCGTTAACACATTTGCGCAGCCGTTTTTACACAAGCCATTTTCCAGATCCGGCCATGCGCCTTCATGGACGCACACCACGCCTTTTTTGATCCCGTCAGTCACCACGGCTCCCGTCAGGATCTGACCGCGTTTGTTCCAGACGCGTACCAGATCGCCGTTCGCAATGCCAAAGCGAGCAGCATCTTCTGTATGAATGGTGAGCGGCTCACGATCGGCAACCGCATATTTATTACGCAGTTCCGCATAGTTAAGCTGACTGTGTAAACGGTGTGCCGGATGTGCGGTCAGAAGCTGCAACTGCTTCTCGTCGGCGGTACCTTTCCACTCATCAGGCGCAAGCCAGGTTGGGTGTGCCGGGCAATCCTTATAAGCAAATTTTTCCAGCGTTTTGGAATAGATCTCAATTTTGCCGCTTGGCGTACCCAGCGCATTTTTCACCGGATCGGCGCGGAAATCGCCATAGCGAACATATTGCTCGTTCTTCTCGCTGCGGCGCATTTCAAGCAGTTTATTTTGCTGCCAGAAGGCATTAAACATCGGCATAGTGACGCGTTGCGCACGCGCACCTTTCTGAGCGGCATCATAGAAAAATTTCAGCCACGCCATTTCATCTTTACCTTCGGTATAGATCTCTTTTCCGCCAGGTTTCAGTAATTCAGCAAGATCGGCAAACACGTCAAAATCGTTACGTGCTTCAAACTGCGGCGCAACCACTTGCTTCATCGGTACGATGTGCTGGTTGCTGTAGTCGCCGGTCATCGTCAGGTCATTGCGCTCAAACGATGTGGTGATCGGTAATACGATATCCGCGTGTTTAGCTGCTGCCGTCCAGTAACATTCAGAAACGACGATCAGCTCTGGTTTCTGCCAGGCTTTGATCAGACGATTGGTATCCTGGTGATGGGTGAAATTACCGCCGCCAGCCCACCAGATCATTTTGATATTTGGGTAAGTTTGTTCTTTACCGTTGTGCTGATATTTGCCGCCAGGATTTTCCAGCGCATCGACAATACGGGCGACAGGGATCGCCGTCATTCCGCCATCATCAGCGGCCTCACTGGCCTGTCCGGCAATCGCCGCAGACATTTCCGGCAGTACGCCGCCAACGCGTGTCGGATTGCCACCGTTGGAGTAATGATAAGAGAAACCAAAGCCGCCGCCCGGCGTACCAATCTGCCCTAGCATGGCCGCCAGGGTCACCAGCATCCAGTGTTTCTGTTCACCGTATTGCTGGCGTTGGATTCCCCAGCCTGCCATCAGCATCGTGCGATTCGCCGCCATCAGTTCGGCGAGTTTGACTATCTGCGCTTCCGGCACACCGGTAATTTCCGCCGCCCAGGCCGCGCTCTTCGGCGTACTATCTTTCTTGCCTGTCAGATACTCTTCAAACTGCGGATAGCCAGTGGTGTATTTTTCAAGGAACGCTTTATCGTGTTTGCCTTGTGTCAGAAGGGTATGCGCAATCCCTAACATCAGCGCCACGTCAGTCCCCATATTCGGCGCGATCCAGGTAGCGTTGTCGCCAAAGAACTCGATCGTTTCGGAACGGATAGGATCAATGGCAATCACCGGTTTGCCGGATTTCTTCAGTTGATGGAAGTACTCCAGCCCTTGCTCATCGGTACTACTCCAGGCAATTTTTAAGGTATTCAGCGGGTTCATCCCCCACAGCACCACCACCTGGCTGTTTTCCAGAATCAGCGGCCAGGAGGTCTGCTGTTCATAAACCTCCACGGAACCGACAACGTGCGGCATGATCACCTGCGCAGCTCCGGTTGAGTAATCGCCACTATGTCCTGAATAACCACCCGCCAGATTCATATAACGTTGCAGTAAAGTTTGCGCTTTATGCAACACGCCAGAAGAACGCCAGCCGTAAGATCCGGCAAAAATGGCAGATGGTCCATTGGCCTTGCGAATGCGATCGTGTTGCTCATGAATCAGTTTTAATGCCTGTTCCCAGCTCACCTGAACGTAACTGTCGTCGCCGCGACCTTTCGCCGGTTGCAGTGGATTATCGAGATAGCTTTTTCGCACCATCGGATGCTGAATACGCGCCGTGGTATGCACCTGATCCGCCGCCGTAGATTGCAAAGAGTTCGGGATGGTCTTCGCCAGCGCGCCTGTAGAAGAAACAATTTTACCGTCCTTCACTTCTACGTTCATCGCTCCCCAACGGCCTGCGGTAAGAATTTTACCGCCCTTCTCTTCTGCCCATGCAGGTAACGGTACAGCCGATGTCACCACCAGCGCCCCTGCCGCAATACCGCTATGTTTAATAAACTCACGTCTTGTTAATGTCATAACTTCCTCCCTGATCAACGAAGATCACTGTTTCTCGGTAATATCTTTAGCGTTGTACTGAAAGTACCGCGTCAAAATATCCAGTTCGTTTTCGCTCATGCTGGTTCGCGCCCCCATCCCTTTGGCAATGGACGGCCATGCATTGACGGTGTAATGATCGGCGGCAATAGGTGCATGGCAACCAGCGCAATAGGTATCGTCGAGTTTTTCAGCGTATTGCCATAGCGGTTTACGGTCCGCTAATGCGGGATCGGTAAGCGTCCCCTGTAATGACGCCTTACGCCATTGATTACCGTATTCGTCAGCTTTCCATTCCCCATTTACCGTTAGCGCCTTGATACCTTCTTCGCTTAGTGTGGCTAACGCCAGTCGTTGACCTGCCGCCAGGTAGAGCGTGTTTTCACTGCCCTGCATCTGATAACCCTGCAACAGGACGAGCGGCTGTTTGCCACTGGCATCAACAACCGTAAGATCGGTGCCTGGATTCACAGTAGCCAGTTCACCTATGCGGGACGGTTTGAAAGGATAAATATGCGCGCCATTAGTCACTGATGTGGCGGCCTGACTTTCCAGTTCATGCGCCGCGTTGTCATCCATTTTTATTTCTGGCGGAAAATGGGCAATCCCTTTGTGGCAATCAATACACGTTTCGCCATCTTTTTGCGCTTTGGTATGCATTTTCTGCGCAGCTTCACTTTGCGATGCAATATCCATGGCATCAAAAGAATGGCAACTACGGCACGTTGCAGAGTCTGAGGCTTTTAATTCTTTCCACACTGTTTCGGCCATTTCCTGACGATGGGATTCGAACTTATCGTCGCTGTCTATTTTGCCGCTAACAAATTCATGATAAATATCTTTAGATGCTTTTAATTTAGCAAATAAATAATCAATTCCTGACTTTGGAATATGGCAATCGGCACATTCAGCACGAATACCTTTTTGATTAGAGAAATGGACAGTCCCCTGATATTCCTCAAACGGTTTGCTCATTGAGTGGCAGGAAAGACAAAATGCCGTTTCCGACGTTTTGTGCAACGTTTTTTGCGCCAACAATAACCCACCGCTACCCACCACTACTGCTATGAGCAGAAAAAATAACCCAATGCGTTTTTTCCCTCGCATAGATTCCTCTAATTAAATTCCAGTACACCGAACCAGCTGTATAAATAAATATACAACGAATTAATAACTCACTAAATTCGGCACAACACTGCCTGAAATAATCGACAAAGAATATGATTTATTGCAATTTAACCATTAATTATTAAAGAAGAAACCAGCCGTTATTTTTTAATATATATTTGGCAGTTTTAATAATTTAAATTACATAGTTAATATGAATATATATAACATTTTTAGTAGCATGATTTGGCGCGCTATTACGAAGTCGATATGACACGGCAACTGTTCATTTTTCATACTTCTCAAGGATAAAAAAAGGCCCCTGTTGAATGGGCAGGGGCCTGGTACGAGCAAGCATCATATTGGGCGACATGATGCAACGGTAAAAATCATTTGGCCTGATGGCGCTCAATGATTCCTTTCATTTCAGCAACCGCCGTCCCGTCTACGACATAACGCGAATACTCGTCCGCGTGTGCATCCGATGACATGGACAATCCCTGATTACGATAACGCATCGGTGAGGCTTGCCACGCTCCTGCAGAGCTATGGACTTCCAGCATCCCGGCATCGAGGAAATGGTGCAGGTTTTCTGCACGGACTCCTGCTCCGGCCATGATGATTGGAGCATCACCATAGGCAATAAGTTCCATAATTTTTGATAAACCTTGCAGTGCATCAGATTTTTGCCCCGATGTCAGCACCCTGGCAATGCCTAATTCAGCAAGGTTATTCAATGTATTTAAAGGGTTAGCGCACATATCGAAGGCGCGATGAAAAGTGACGGCCAGCGGACCAGCAGCCGCCATTATTTTTTCCATTCGTGGCATATCGACATTACCATCAACATCCAGAAGGCCTGTCACCAGTCCAGGAAATCCTAATTCACGCACTGTGCGGATATCTTCAAGAATGGCGGCAAACTCGCCGTCGCTGTAGCAAAAATCGCCACCGCGTGGACGGATGATCGGATGTACGGGGATCGTAACATGCTGGCGCACGGACTTCAGAACGCCCAGTGACGGCGTTAGCCCCCCTTCTTTCGGTGCCGCACACAATTCTATTCTGTCGGCACCGTTTTGCTGCGCCGTCAGCGCGCATTCCATGCTGTAACAGCAAATTTCCAGTAATGCCATTTTTGCTCCTTATTACGCCGACTGCTCGCTGGCAACGATCTCTTCAATGGACCATGGATGAAATTTTATCGTCGTTTTGCCATCGGTGACCGCCAGCGTCGGATTCGGCAATCGTTCATGCTCACCTTTTGGCGAACTGGTTTTAACCGAGATCCCCGGCAGGCTTAGTCCTTCATCAGAAAGCAACGCCAGCGCGCGGGCATTCAGCGTTTCCGGCTCTCCTGGCAGAACAATTTCGATATGTTCCCAACCTTCATGCGGGTAGCGTTTTTCCCCTGGCCACGGCAACTCAACAATCGAAAACTGCCAGTGAGCAACCTGTACCGGTTCACGCAATTTAAACAGGCAAATCGGTCTACCATTGATCATATTTTCTGACAGGAGTTCGCCGCACTGTTCAAACCCGCGACGCCAGCGTTCAGCGGTGGCGTTTTGATGGCAACGCAAAGAAATGTGATCGGCAGTCAGCGGAGTAATATCCAGCCCCAGACGCCGTGAAAGTTCGTCTAATGCATGGATAAATCGCGGTAAATCCGTTGCAATATCCTGCAACTCGTCGATAGATTGCCAGTTCGCCATAATCACTCTTCGTCTTCGGTAAAAGCGTTAATTTACCCTGTTGCCCTGCGCCAACCAACCGCTGATTTCACGCCGCTCCTGATGCAATAGTGAAAACGGCAATACGCCACGCGCACGTTGCTGACGAAAACAGCCATTTGCAGTATACTCCCGCCCTAATTTCTTTAACTGGTGCGGGCAATTTTTGCTCGCTTCATCAATGTAAGGTATTCCGGTGAATATTCAGGCTCTTCTCTCAGAAAAAGTCCGTCAGGCCATGATTGCGGCAGGCGCGCCTGCGGATTGCGAACCGCAGGTTCGTCAGTCAGCAAAAGTTCAGTTCGGCGACTATCAGGCTAACGGCATGATGGCAGTTGCTAAAAAACTGGGTATGGCACCGCGACAATTAGCAGAGCAGGTGCTGACTCATCTGGATCTTAACGGTATCGCCAGCAAAGTTGAGATCGCCGGTCCTGGCTTTATCAACATTTTCCTTGATCCGGCATTCCTGGCTGAACATGTTCAGCAGGCGCTGGCGTCCGATCGTCTCGGTGTTGCTACGCCAGAAAAACAGACCATTGTGGTTGACTACTCCGCGCCAAACGTGGCGAAAGAGATGCACGTCGGTCATCTGCGTTCCACTATCATTGGTGACGCGGCAGTACGTACTCTGGAGTTCCTCGGTCACAAAGTGATTCGTGCTAACCACGTCGGCGACTGGGGCACTCAGTTCGGTATGCTGATTGCATGGCTGGAAAAGCAGCAGCAGGAAAACGCCGGTGAAATGGAGCTGGCTGACCTTGAAGGTTTCTACCGCGATGCGAAAAAGCATTACGACGAAGATGAAGAGTTCGCCGAGCGTGCACGTAACTACGTGGTAAAACTGCAAAGCGGTGACGAATATTTCCGCGAGATGTGGCGCAAGCTGGTCGACATCACCATGACGCAGAACCAGATCACCTACGATCGTCTGAACGTGACGCTGACCCGTGATGACGTGATGGGCGAAAGCCTGTACAACCCGATGCTGCCGGGTATCGTGGCGGATCTGAAAGCCAAAGGTCTGGCAGTAGAAAGCGAAGGCGCAACCGTCGTATTCCTTGATGAGTTCAAAAACAAGGAAGGCGAACCGATGGGCGTGATCATTCAGAAGAAAGATGGCGGCTATCTCTACACCACCACCGATATCGCCTGTGCGAAGTACCGTTACGAGACGCTACATGCCGATCGCGTGCTGTATTACATTGACTCCCGTCAGCATCAACACCTGATGCAGGCGTGGGCGATCGTCCGTAAAGCAGGCTACGTGCCGGAATCCGTACCGCTGGAGCACCACATGTTCGGCATGATGCTGGGTAAAGACGGCAAGCCGTTTAAAACCCGTGCTGGCGGTACGGTGAAACTGGCCGATCTGCTGGATGAAGCCCTGGAGCGTGCACGTCGTCTGGTGGCAGAGAAGAACCCGGATATGCCAGCCGACGAGCTGGAAAAACTGGCCAATGCCGTGGGTATCGGTGCGGTGAAATACGCGGATCTCTCCAAAAACCGCACCACCGACTACATCTTCGACTGGGACAACATGCTGGCGTTTGAGGGTAATACTGCGCCGTACATGCAGTATGCCTACACCCGTGTGTTGTCCGTGTTCCGTAAAGCAGAAATTAACGAAGAGCAACTGGCTGCGGCTCCGGTGATCATCCGTGAAGATCGCGAAGCACAATTGGCTGCTCGCCTGCTGCAGTTTGAAGAAACCCTCACTGTGGTTGCCCGTGAAGGCACGCCGCACGTGATGTGTGCTTATCTGTACGATCTGGCCGGTCTGTTCTCTGGCTTCTACGAGCACTGCCCGATCCTTAGCGCAGAAAACGAAGAAGTGCGTAACAGCCGTCTGAAACTGGCGCAACTGACGGCGAAGACGCTGAAACTGGGTCTGGATACGCTGGGTATTGAGACGGTAGAGCGTATGTAATCGCGTCATACCGCAAAGGCCGATGTCGTTGCAGACATCGGCTTTTTTATCACTAACGGTAATTCACAATCACTTCATTACGTTGTACCTTCAGCGGCGGAATTAACCGCCCACCGCCAGGCACTTCCCAGATAAATCGCAACGGTTCTGCCGCCGGTATACCGGAAAAGGCCACTGTGCTCCCGCTCTGCCCGTCTAACTCGACACAACGAGATTGTGAACACAAGCGTACCCGCAGCCCCGATGGTGTCGGGCCGATAAGCTGATAACGCCACGCCACCAGCGTCATCAATCCTGATGCTGGTTGTCGCGAAGAAAGAGGCGCTGACGACATCGACTCACCGCGATGGTTTAGCGTAACGCCCACACTACTTGTCTGCCACATCCCCTCCCCGGCGGCTTGTACAACCAGCGGAAACAACAATATCGCCAGTAAGATCCTCATTATTTACCCCCAATAGTCGCCGTCATCCGAATCTGCCGGTTATCAGAGAGTTCGAGATTCGACAGCACCACCAGTTGCGGCAGGCTACGGCGCAGAAAGCGAGACAATAGCGGACGCAGCGCGTGGTTCACCAACAGTACTGGCGGCGCACCCAGCATCTCCTGACGGGATAATGCTTCCTGGGTCTGTGCCAGCAAACGATCCGCCAGCCCCGGTTCCAGTCCGCCACCGCCCTGCAACGCCTGTAACAGTAAACGCTCCAGTGGCGTGTCCAGACCGATAACGTGAACTTCATCTTTACCGGGGAACCACTGCTGAGTAATTGCCCGCCCCAGCGCCACGCGCACGACGGCGGTTAATTCATGCGGATCGCTCTGGATAGGCGCATGTTCCGCCAGCGTTTCAAGAATGGTGCGCATATCGCGGATCGGTACTTTTTCATCAAGCAGGTTTTGTAGCACTTTATGCAGCGTGGTAAGCGTGATAACGCCAGGAACCAAATCCTCCGTCAGTTTTGGCATCTCCTGCGCCACGCGATCCAGTAACTGCTGCGCCTCCTGACGACCAAACAGTTCTGCGGCATGTTGACTAATGAGGTGGTTAAGATGCGTTGCCACCACTGTACTGGCTTCAACCACCGTATATCCCTGAATCTGCGCTTGTTCTTTTAGCGCACTTTCGATCCAGATAGCATTAAGACCAAATGCCGGATCGACAGTCACTTCACCGGGTAGCGTCCCGGCGGCTGTTCCTGGGTTAATGGCCAGCCAGCGCCCCGGATAAGCATCACCACTGCCAATCTCAACGCCTTTCATCAAGATACGATAGCGGGCAGGCTGTAGATCCATATTGTCGCGGATGTGCACCACTGGCGGTAGAAAGCCCATCTCCTGAGCAAATTTCTTGCGAATACTGCGAATACGACCAAGCAACTCGCCATCCTGCTGAAAATCGACCATCGGAATCAGCCGATAACCCACTTCCATTCCCAGAGAATCTTCCAGTTGCACATCGTTCCAGGTCGCTTCGACAACGGCATTATTTTCCGCCATCTTCACTGGTTTCGGTTCAGCGGGCGCTTTTTGTTCACGTCCACGAACCCACCATGCCAGCCCCAGCAATCCCGCTGTGAACAGTAAAAATACCAGGTTTGGCATTCCCGGCACCAGCCCCAGTAAACCGAGCACTGCGGCACTTAACAACATGACGCTGGGGTTACTGAAAAGCTGATTCACCATCTGCTCGCCAACGTCCTGATCGGTACTGACTCGCGTAACGATAACCCCCGCAGCGGTAGAAATAACCAGCGCAGGTATTTGCGCGACCAGACCATCACCGATGGTCAACAGCGTATAACTTTCCGCTGCATGACCCATACTCATGCCATGTTGCAACACCCCAACCAGCAATCCGCCAACAACGTTAATGACCATGATGAGGATCCCGGCGATGGCGTCACCACGGACAAACTTACTCGCCCCGTCCATTGAGCCGTAAAAATCAGCTTCCTGGGTCACTTCTGAACGTCGCTTTTTTGCTTCATCTTCGCCAATCAGGCCAGCGTTGAGGTCGGCATCAATCGCCATCTGTTTTCCTGGCATTCCGTCGAGAACAAAGCGCGCACCCACTTCCGCGATACGTCCGGCACCTTTGGTAATGACCATAAAGTTGATGATCACGAGGATGACAAACACCACAATGCCGATGGCAAAGTTACCGCCCACGAGAAAATGACCAAATGCTTCAACCACCTTCCCTGCCGCCGCCGCGCCAGTATGCCCTTCCATCAAAATGATACGCGTGGAAGCCACATTAAGCGCCAGACGCAGCAGCGTGGTAAACAACAGAATGGTCGGAAACGCGGCAAACTCAAGCGTGCGCTGGGTAAACATCGCCACCAGCAACACCATAATCGACAAGGCAATGTTGAAAGTGAACAGCAGGTCGAGAATGAATGCGGGCAGTGGCAGCACCATCATCGACAAGATCAGCAGGATCAAAATAGGTCCGGCAAGGATCTGCCACTGTGTCGATTTCAGGTTTGCGGGCAGGCGCAGCATCGCGGCCAGATTACTCATGGGACGGTTTCTCGTTGATAAAATCCAGGGCTTCCGGCACCGGAAGATGAGTGGGTTGTTCAGGACGTTGTCCACCGGCCAGACGCCAGCGTTTCAGTTGCCAGACCCAGGCCAGCACTTCCGCCACGGCGGCATACAGTTGACCGGGAATTTGTTGGCCGATTTCTGCGTGTCGATACAGCGCGCGCGCCAGCGGCGGCGCTTCAAGAGTCGGGACGTTATTTTCAGCGGCGATTTCACGAATGCGTAACGCCACCAGCCCCGCGCCTTTAGCAACGACTTTCGGCGCGCTCATTTTGTTTTCGTCATACTGCAATGCCACTGAGTAGTGAGTTGGGTTATTAACAATGACGTCCGCTTTCGGCACATCGGCCATCATCCGACGCCGCGCGGCAGCACGCTGCATCTGACGAATTCGCCCTTTGACATGCGGATCGCCTTCGCTTTGTTTGAACTCATCACGAATATCCTGCCGTGACATACGCAGCTTTTTCAGGTGGCTGAAAATTTGAAAAAAGACGTCAAATCCCACCATCGGAATGACACCAAGCACCACTAAAAGTGCACACAACCCCACAACATCCATCGCGTTAGCCATTGCGGTAATGGGTGACTGCGCCATTAAGCGCATCATCTGCGGCCAGTGATGCCAGAGATAAAAGCCAGTAACGCAGCCAACCAGTGTAGATTTCAGGATAGCTTTCAGCAGCTCCGCGCCAGTTTGCGCCGAGAAAATACGTTTAATGCCCGGTAGTGGGTTGAGTTTGGAAAACTTCGGTTGCAATGATTTACCACTAAATACCAGCCCCCCCAGCATGACCGGCGAAATGAGCGCCACCAGCACCACACCGCTAATCAGCGGCAACAGTGCAAGCATGGCTTCTCTGATCAGCAAAATAATCTGTCCGAGAATGAGGTTGGGGTCATTGATGATGCTGTGATCAAAATGCAGCCCGGCGGAGAGCATCCCCGACAACCGCCGTGCCAGAGACGCGCCACCAAACCAAATAACACACACGCCCACCAGTAAAATGAGCAGTGAGGTCAGCTCACGGGAGCGCGGGATCTGCCCCTCTTCCCGCGCTTTTTCAAGTCGGTGAGGTGTGGGAGCTTCTGTTTTGTCGTCGCTCTCGTCAGACACGTCGCCAATCCTGGAAATGGTAATAAGCGTGAATAATGCCAGAGCGGAAAGCATTCAATGCCTGGAATAAGTGGCAAAACAGGTGGGCTTTAGGGCTTTTACCGCAGTACATCAGACAGGGCGCACGTTTGTCGGATGTGGCGTAAACGCCTTATCCGACCGCCTGATATGACGCGGTCACGTCACATCAGGCAATACAAATCAAAACCCAAGACTATCCAACAAATCGTCCACCTGATCCTGACTGGCAACCACACCGGCTTTGCTGGTATCGACCTGTGGTCCGTTAAGCAAACTCTGGTTTTCACGTTTCGGACGCGCATCCTGTTCCGGGATATTTTCCAGCAGCACCATCAACAGCTGGCGTTCAATTTCCTGAATCACATCCATCATCCGTTTAATCACCTGCCCGGTGAGATCCTGAAAATCCTGCGCCATCATAATTTCCAGTAACTGCGCGTTTGTGAAGCTGGTATGAGCGGGCACATCCGCCAGAAATTGCCGTGTATCTGTCACCAGTTCACGGGCGTCGGCAAGGTCAATCGGATCGGCGAACCAGTCATCCCAGCGTTGGGTTAATGCTTTTGCCGATTCCTCCATTTCATCCTGATGCGGTTGCGACGCCTCAACGCTATTCAGCGCCCGCTCTGCGGCCTGCGCAGTCATCTGCACAACGTAGAACAAGCGATCGCGGGCATCAGGGATAGCTTCCGCAGCTTCGGCTATCGCCTGATCCAGTCCCAGCTCGCGCAGGCTGTCACGCAGCATACGCGTCAGGCTGCCGATGCGCGCAATGATATCGCCGGCTGCATGTTCATCAGCAGGTTTGATTGATGGTTGCATCATAGTCGCATCCTCACATGCCCAGTTTCTCAAAGATTTTGTTGAGTTTTTCCTCCAGCGTCGCGGCGGTAAATGGCTTAACCACATAGCCACTGGCCCCCGCTTGTGCTGCCGCGATAATGTTCTCTTTCTTCGCCTCAGCGGTCACCATCAGCACTGGCAACGCCGACATCGCACCATCAGCACGAATGGTTTTCAGCAACTCCAGACCATCCATATTCGGCATATTCCAGTCGGAAATCACAAAGCCATAACCGCCCGCCTGTAACTTGTTGAGAGCATCAGCGCCATCTTCCGCTTCCTCAACATTGTTGAAACCCAGCTCTTTCAGCAGGTTACGCACAATGCGTCGCATGGTGGAAAAGTCATCCACAACCAAAAATTTAAGTTCTTTATCCGCCATTTCACACTCCTGATTTAAATACGTATCGCCTGTCCGACACTGATTTTCGCCAGCATTTGCTGGCTTACCTGGCTAAGATCGACCACTTCGCAGACGCCCCCCAGATTGATGGCCTCGCGCGGCATACCGAACACCACACAGCTTGCTTCGTTTTGCGCAAGGGTCCATGCCCCCGCCTGACGCATCGCCAACATTCCCGCCGCACCGTCGTTGCCCATACCGGTGAGGATCACTCCAACCGCGTTGCGCCCCGCCTGTCTGGCGACAGAATGAAACAACACATCCACCGACGGTCGATGGCGGTTAACCGCCGGGCCATCGTGAATTTTGATTTGATAGTTCGCGCCGCTGCGCGCCAGTTCCATATGTCGATCGCCCGGTGCGATATAGGCATGTCCCGGCAAAACACGTTCTCCGTCTTCGGCCTCTTTAACACCGATTTGACACAGCTTATTCAGGCGGTCGGCAAAAGAACGGGTAAAGCCAGGCGGCATATGCTGGGTGATTAACAGTGCCGGGCTGGAAAGCGGCAGCGGCTGCAATACGTGCCGAATTGCCTCGGTGCCCCCCGTTGAAGCACCAATCGCAATCAGTTTTTCTGAACTCAACAACGGCCCCGCCTTCAGCGTTGCCGGAGCCAATAATGGTTTATGCGCCGCGAGGCTCGCCCTCGACGCCGTACGCACCTTTTCAGCGATCATTTCGCTGTACGCCAGCATCCCTTCTCGAATACCCAGTTGCGGTTTAGTGACAAAATCAATCGCCCCCAACTCCAGCGCACGCAGCGTCACTTCAGAACCTTTGCCGGTCAGAGAAGAAACCATCACAACGGGCATTGGACGCAAACGCATTAACTTTTCGAGGAAATCCAGTCCGTCCATCCGTGGCATTTCAACATCCAGCGTCAGCACATCGGGGTTGAATTTCTTAATCAAATCTCGCGCGACCAGCGGATCGGGCGCCGTTGCCACCATTTCCATATCGCTATGGCTGTTGATGATTTCCGTCATGATCTGGCGCATCAGTGCCGAATCATCGACAGACAACACCCTGATTTTGCTCATGGTTAATCCTTACTTAGCGCATACACCGTCTGCCCACGCAGCGTGAAGCTGCGCTCAAGGTGGCTGAAATTTTCAGAGTGCCCCGCAAACAGCAATCCGTCAGGTTTAAGTAGTGGCACGAAGCGGCGCAAAATCTCCTGTTGGGTCGTTTGATCAAAGTAGATCATGACGTTACGGCAGAAGATCGCATCAAACGGCCCCGGTACGGTGTACTGTTTCGCCAACAAATTCAGCGGGGAAAAATCGACATAGCTCGCCAGTTCCTGGCGCACGCGCACCAGCCCTTCATGCGGCCCCGTGCCGCGCATGAAGTAACGCTGGAGTTGTTGTGGCGTCAGGTTTTTCAGCTCTTCATGGCGATAAATGCCGCTTCTGGCTTTTTCCAGCACTTCGGTGTCGATATCACTGGCGAACACTTTCCAGCGTCCAGGCGCGGTGCCTAATGTGTCCGCCAGCGTCATGGCAATGCTGTACGGCTCTTCACCAGTCGACGCCGCCGCGCTCCATACACGATATTCCCCAGAACGACGGCGAGCGTGAGCCGCGAGCAGTGGGAAATGATGCTCTTCACGGAAAAATGCCGTCAGGTTGGTAGTCAGCGAGTTAATAAATGCCTGCCACTCGCCGCTAAGCTGATTAGATTCCAGCATGTTCAGATAATGACCAAAATCGGCCAGTCCTAGCGAGCGCAAACGGCGTATCAACCGGTTGTAGACCATGTCACGCTTGTGGTCGGCCAGAACAATCCCCGCACGTTGATAGATCAATTGACTTATCCGCCGAAAATGAACGTCGGAAAGCGCAAGGCGCTCGCTCATCTGTAACAATAAAGACGTTTGCCCACAGGGCTGAGATGATGTCATAGCGCCTTCTCAATCACTTCAGGAAACCACTGGCACAGCCTGTAACTGCACCGATTGTGTTGTAATAGCGCCACCAGAAACGATAAGCGCGACGTTCTGTTGCATCATCAGCCTCATCTGGCGGCAATGGCGCTTGAGTAAATACCCATCAAAATGTTTCCCAGTTTGGCTCTTGTTCAGCGATACGCCGCCGCGACTGCGCAGGTGATTGCTCACTGGCAGGCTGGGATTTTAGTGGTGGTTTGTGGTTTAGCTGACTGGCTGCCAGACGAAATGCGGATACTGCCTGCGTTAAACGACCGGCCTGCTCTTCCAGTGCGGCAGCAGCGGCGGCTGACTCCTGCACCAACGAGGCATTCTGTTGAGTGACGCGATCCATTTCCGACACGGCCAGCGCAACTTGATCAATGCCACGGCTCTGCTCATCGGAGGCTGAAGCAATTTCCCCCATAATGTCGGTGACGCGCGTAACCGCATTAACGATATTCGTCATCGTTTCCCCGGCGCTTTCGACCAGCACAGAACCGGTATCAACGCGGGAAACTGAGTCTTCTATCAGAGCTTTGATCTCTTTTGCTGCCTGGGCGCTGCGACTGGCAAGATTACGCACTTCGCCTGCCACCACGGCAAAACCACGGCCCTGTTCCCCGGCACGCGCGGCTTCAACAGCGGCATTCAGTGCGAGGATATTGGTCTGGAAGGCAATGCCGTCGATTACGCTAATAATGTCGGCGATTTTCTTCGAACTGTCGGCGATTTCATGCATGGTTTTCACCACGCCATCCACCACTTTGCCGCCGTGCAGCGCGGTGTCGGAGGCACTTTGTGCCAGTTGCGAGGCCTGACGGGCGTTATCGGCGTTCTGTTTCACCGTCGCGGTGAGCTGTTCCATGCTGGCGGCAGTTTCTTCCAGCGCGGATGCCTGCTGTTCAGTGCGTGATGAAAGATCGGTATTGCCCGCTGCAATTTCACGTGTACCGGCATAGATGGCGTCCGACCCCTGGCGCACATGGGTGACTGTGTCGGTCAAAGAACGCTGCATATGCGAAACGCTCTGCGCCAGTTCGCCCATTTCACTGCGCCCATCAATGATGAGGCTATTCGCCAGGTTACCACCGGCAATTTCGCGAATGTGAGCAATGATTTTCGCCAGCGGGGTAAGCAACATACGGCGGATGCCGTACCACGCCACCAGCAGAATCAATACCACCACCAGCGCGATAACCGCCAGTTGCCACTGGGAAAAGCGGTAATCTTCCGCATTGTTAGTGACGATATCGCGGTAAAGTTTTTCACTACTGAGGGCGTACTGAGCAAACGCTTCGCCCATCGCATTTTGCATTCCCTGAGTTGGTTGAGCGAAATAGGCGCCAGTATTGCCATAATCAAGATAATCAATCAGTTCAGTTAACGCTGTGTGATAGTTTTTGTATTTTTCATCAATATTACGACTGGTGGCGACCATTTCAGGTAACGGTGCCATGCTTTTGAATTTTTTAAAATGAGTCGCTGCCTGGGCCAATGTTTTCCTGGCGCTATCAAGCAATTCAACTTTGGCGTTACTTTGTTGATTGGATGAATCCATCATCATCCGCACCGCCGAACGGCTCAAATTAATGCGCGTTTGTAGCATTAAATCCCAGGTTGAGGTTAGCTCACTCTGTTGTTCCCGTAGTTCATTGGAAACGACAAAGCTTTTCTGGCTATGGTGAAGCGAAGAAAAAAACAAACTGCCGGAAATTAGCTGTAACAGTGCGAATACCCCCAGCACCATTACCAACAGCGTGACTACGCGGATACGGTTAATCATAAGGCACCTTCCTGAAAACAAGTTGATCTCGTTATCGGCAAGGAAGGGGGAAACTTTATTGCTGATGCCACCCGCCGCGAAATTGAAATAAAAAACCCGATGCGCAGATCATCGGGTTCATTTCAATTGAGGAAATCAGGAGAATTACGCCACTTCTGACGCCGCGCTATCTAACAGCGCCATCTCTTCGCTATTCAGCAGTTTTTCGATGTTCACCAGAATCAACATACGGTCGCCCAGTGCGCCCAATCCAGTGAGATATTCTGTTGAAAGCGTCACGGCAAATTCCGGTGCCGGACGAATTTGCTCCGCCGTCAATGAAAGCACGTCTGAAACGCCGTCAACCACGATGCCGACCACCCGTTGTCCGAGATTCAGTACGATAACTACCGTGTTGTCGTTATAGTCCACATCCACCTGGCTGAACTTAATTCGTAAGTCAACAATCGGCACAATAACGCCGCGCAGATTCGTGACGCCTTTGATAAACGCTGGCGTGTTTGCAATCCGTGTTACCTGATCGTAGCCACGGATCTCCTGCACTTTCAGAATATCAATACCGTACTCTTCATCACCAAGGGTAAATACCAGAAATTCCTGGCCTGACGGCTCGCTGGCCAGCTTTGTTACATTCGTCATACCGGTCATATTGTTACCTTTTTACTCATTCAGGCGGCGGTGTTCGCCATACGTTGTTCGCGGTTTATCGTCTGCAAGGCAGAAACATCAACAATCAGTGCCACGCTGCCGTCGCCGAGAATCGTTGCGGCGGATATTCCCGGGATTTTGCGATAGTTACTTTCCAGGTTTTTCACTACTACCTGGTGTTGACCAATTAATTGATCCACCAGCAAAGCGTAGCGGCGACCGCCACTTTGCAGGATCACCACAATTCCCTGAGTCGCTTCAGTTTTCGCGCCCGTGACGTTGAACACTTTCCACAGTTCGACGATGGGCAGATATTCACCACGTACTTCCAGTACCCGCTCGCCGCCCGCCAGTGGATGCAGATCGGCTTCACGGGGTTGCAGTGATTCCATGACGGCATTCAGCGGCAGAATGAAAACTTCATCTGCAACACGTACAGACATGCCATCGAGGATCGCCAGCGTCAGCGGCAGTAAAATGCGGATCGTAGTTCCTGCGCCCGGCGTCGATTTGATTTCGACATGACCGCCCATCTCCTGGATATTACGTTTGACCACATCCATACCGACACCGCGTCCGGAGACATCGGTAACCTGCTCTGCTGTAGAAAAACCAGGAGCAAATATCAGCATTGCCACTTCGTCATCTGTCATGTTGTCGCTGACGGTCAGACCTTGTGAAACAGCTTTTGCCAGAATCCGTTCACGGTTTAGCCCCGCGCCATCGTCGGTCACTTCGATGCAGATGTTGCCGCCCTGATGTTCAGCAGACAGAACCAAATTTCCGACGCGGTTTTTGCCTGCGGCGAGGCGTTTTTCCGGCAGTTCAATTCCGTGGTCGAGACTGTTGCGTACCAGATGGGTCAGCGGGTCAATAATGCGTTCTATCAGGCTCTTGTCGAGTTCAGTGGAACTGCCCACCAGCGTCAGTTCTACCTGTTTGCCGAGTTTTCCCGCCAGGTCACGTACCAGCCGGGGATAGCGACTAAAGACATATTCCATCGGCATCATGCGGATCGACATTACCGATTCCTGCAAATCACGGGCGTTACGTTGTAACTGCCCCATGCTGGTAATCAAATCACCATGATTAACCGGGTCCAGTTCGCTCGAACGCTGAGCCAGCATCGACTGGGTGATGACCAGTTCGCCGACAAGGTTAATCAGTTGATCAACCTTCTCTACAGCCACACGGATACTGGTGGATTCGCTGCCGCGCGGCGGTTTTTCCCGTTCTGTCCGTACAACTGGCGCTTCTGCGGCGGCAAGTTTAAGCACCGGTGGCGCAGATACTTTCGCCGTAGACTCAACGCTTTCAAAGGCAATCTGATCGGCCTCAATGACAAAACAAAGCACCGCAGTAATGTCGTCTTCCGCAATATCTCCCGCTAATGTCGCCGATAACGAATCGGCTCCTTTCACCACGTCAGTCAACGTTGTCAGATGTCCCAGCTCTTCTTCCAGCAGATCGATTTCTCCCGCTTTCAGGCGCGAAAGGATAATTCGTCGCGGCGATTGGCGGCTATTCTGACCATCTTGCGGTTCATTTTTGGCAACCACACTTAATCGGGTCACTGCGGATACCGTTTCGCCTTTCGCTTCTAATGCCAGTTGACGCAAGGCCTGGCAGATATAATCGAAGCTGGCGGCATCTGGCTCTTGTGACTGTTTATAAGCGTCGAGCTGTTCTTGCATGATGTCCTTCGTTTCCAAAAACAGATTGATAATGTCGGTATTAAGCTGCATCTCACCACGTCTGGCTTCATCGAGCAGGTTTTCCATCAGATGCGTGGTTTCCTGTAACACAGTAAAACCAAACGTTCCTGCCCCTCCTTTGATGGAATGAGCTGCACGAAAGATGGCATTCAACTGTTCGGCATCTGGCGCTTCTGGCTGCAAATTAAGCAGATGCTTCTCCATATCGGCTAACAGTTCGTCCGCCTCATCAAAAAATGTCTGATAAAAATCGCTTATATCCATGCTCACGCAGTCACCTCGGTTCGGCTGATGGCATTGTGGGAACACTGACCTGCGGTGCGCTCCCTGTTTTTTCCAGAACACTTACCGGCTCATTCTGGCTTTCAGCGTTTTCATGCAAAATAGCTTGTTCTGCTTGTCTGTTCAGAACCAGCAGGCTGATTCGACGGTTGACGGCATCATCAGGTCCACGATCGCTCAAACGCATGGTGGCTGCCATGCCGACAACGCGCAGAATTTTGCCATCAGCCAGACCGCCCACCATTAGCTCACGGCGCGACGCATTGGCGCGTTCGGCAGAAAGCTCCCAGTTGCTATAGCCTTGCTCACCATTGGCGTAAGGGAAATCATCGGTATGACCTGAGAGACTGATACGGTTAGGAATACCGTTCAGCACAGGCGCAATACTCCGCAGAATGTCACGCATATAGGGTTCGACGTCAGCACTGCCGGTTTTAAACATCGGGCGATTCTGGCTGTCGATAATCTGAATGCGTAAACCTTCCTGCACCAGATCGATTTTGAGATGTGGACGCAGCGCCCGTAGTTTCGGGTCTGATTCGATAAGCTGGTCGAGATCGCCCCGCAATTTCCGCAGCCGACTTTGCTCCATGCGTTTTTTCAGTTCTTCAATGTCCGGTTGCTTATTCACTTCTCCCTGGCTTTGGGTGTAATCATCACCCCCGCCAGGAATTGGGCTTTCACTATTAGAAATGCGATCACCGCCCGTTACTGCCGTCGCCAGCGGCGTGCGGAAATATTCTGCAATCTGAATCAGCTCTTTTGGGCTGGAGATGGAGATCAGCCACATCACCAGAAAAAAAGCCATCATCGCAGTCATAAAGTCAGCATAAGCAATCTTCCACGATCCATGCGCCGAGCCGTGACTTTTCGCTTTGCGTCGCTTGACGACAATAATTGGATGCGCGTGATTCTTCATGCTTCCTCAGTTGTCGTCTGCTGTTGCGGATTTTTCACTGCACGAACGTGCTCTTCCAGTTCGACGAACGACGGGCGCTCGCTGGAGTAGAGCGTTTTGCGACCAAATTCAACCGCAATTGGCGGTGCATAACCGTTGAGATTAGAAAGCAGTATGACTTTGACGCACTGCATCATTTTGCTGGTCTCTGCGCTTTTCTGGCGCAAAACACTTGCCAGCGGGGAAATAAATCCATAAGCCAATAAGATACCGAGGAAAGTCCCCACCATCGCATGAGCAATCAACGCCCCCAGTTCGGCGGCAGGTCGGTCAGCCGAACCGAGCGCGTGAACCACTCCCATCACAGCCGCGACAATACCAAATGCCGGGAGCGAGTCACCGACCAGCGCCAGACTGTTTGCCGGGACTTCCGCCTCGCTTTCGTGAGTCTCGATCTCTTCATCCATCAAAGCTTCGATTTCAAAGGTATTCATGTGACCACTAATAATCAGGCGCAGATAATCGACAATAAAATCAAGCATGACGGCATCAGCCATAATGCGAGGATAACTGGCGAAGATCTCGCTCTCGCGAGGATTTTCAATATCGCGCTCCAACGAAAACATGCCCATCTGGCGTGATTTCGCCATTAGCCGGTAAAGCAGCGCCAGCAGATCCATATACATTGCTTTGGTGTATTTGGAGCGGCGAAACAGTAACGGCAGCGCCTTAAGCGTGCCTTTGATGGCTTTACCGTTGTTGCCGACAATAAACGACCCAATACCTGCACCGGCAATAATCACCAGTTCAGCGGGTTGATAAAGTGCTCCAAGGCTTCCGCCGGTCATCAAATAACCGCCGAAAACTGTACCGAGAACAACCAGGTAACCTAATAAGATAAGCACGACATCATCCTTTCACTGTTGACCATGACAGGATGTTCAGTCGTCAGGCGTTAACTTACGGTCGGGGAAAAAAGCAGCGACAATCAGTTGCCGCTGCTGGAATGTTTCGCCATATCGCGTGAGTTAAACAGCCTGTACTCTCTGTTCATCCAGCAGTTGAGGGATAATATCGGCAGGGTCTTGAGAAAGTTTACGTCTTTTTACCGCTCGTGATGGCGGCTGACATAAGCTGCAGGCAAAGCTGCCAACAGGCTGATGGGCATGGGTGATAAAATTACCGCCGCAGCACTTGCAACTGGAAAGTTGTAGTAAACCACTTTCAACAAATCGCACCAGTGTCCAGGCGCGTGTCAACGCCAGCAGCGGCCCATCTTCGGCTTGCGGACACTGTTCGAGGTATAAACGATAGGCTTTGATTACTGCATCGACGCCGTTACATAACCCGGTTTTCAGCAAAAACTGCCATGCATTACAAAACATCGACGCATGAACATTTTGTTCCCAGGTCATAAACCAGTCGGTGGAGAATGGCAGCATACCTTTCGGCGGCGGACTTCCGCGCAGTTCTTTATAGAGTTTGATCAGGCGTCCGCGACTTAATTGTGTTTCACTTTCCAGCATCTGCAAACGAGCACCGAGGGTGATCAATTCCATTGCCAGCTGAATATCCCGGGCTTCCTGAACAATGCTTTTTTCACTCATTATCAGGCCCTTTTTTTACGCAGCACTTCTTCGGGCTGATTAACATCATTCAACAAACGTGTAGAGAGCATGATACCGGTATGAACTTGCTGGAGATCGTCAACGCGGGAATCCTGCGTCAACTGATTAATAGTCTGGTGGCTGTCAAAGCGGAAATGACAAATCAGTTGATTGGTTTCTGCCAGTTTAACCATTTGCGGAAGCGTCAGCGTCGCTAACGTTGTTGCCATTTCTTCATTAATACCGAGACGAAACATGGCGGACGCTTTGTCCTGAACGATCAGACGTTGTGCAAGAAGTAAATATGACAAATTGATGTCATAAATATGTTTCAGCAACTCGGAGGTATGCATTATTCCCATCCAGAATAACTAACTTTATTTTTATGCGGTATCACCGCACCCCGTGATGTCGCCGGGAAATCCCGGTAAAAAGTAAATAACCATGGAATAGTTGCGATCAACGAAAAAACACAAACATCGTAAGCGATGAAACAATCCCTTACAGAGAATAGTGTTTTTTACACTTAACTAAGATTTTTCCTAATTCGACGCAACTATACTCGTCACCACTCACACATACAACGGAGCGACGCTGCGATTTTCGATAATGTGTGACTCAGATCACACAAAACACTCAATTACTTAACATTAATGTATAAGTCATACTTTTGTTTTGATGATATTTCATTCTGTTAAAAAGTTTTTCAGCGCCTCTGGCTTCAAAAATGAAGTAGAGGCATAAAATTATTATGTTGCGCACTGTTAATATAAATCACCGTAAATAACCATCTGTTATGTATGAAATAAATTTATTTATCCTCCATAACTTATTTTCAAACAGAGAGTTACATAACATGACCCAGTTCAAGTGAAAATAAAGCCGAGAACCCCTCAAATGTTATATAAATGTTTTTCAAACATTAACCATTTGTTTTATAAGGAAAATAGATAATTTTACTTCTTACAGCCATACTGGCGATCGCATAATAACATTGCGGCACTAATTAATTATTCTTACTAGTAACCAGCCTAATATTTACCTTTTTGACTGAGTTGTTATTGCATCAATGCCTCATTCAGAGTAAAGCTGTAATAACACCTGAAGTTCACAGAATAAGGAGCAGGTTATGAGCTATACCAATGTTCTTGTTGCTGTAGCTGTCTCGCCAGAAAGCCAGCAACTGTTGACAAAAGCGGTCTCTATCGCCCGTCCGGTTAATGGGCGCATAAGTTTGATCACTCTCGCTTCCGACCCGGAAATCTTCAATCAATTAGCCGCACCGATGCTTGAAGATTTACGCAGCGTGATGCATGAAGAAACACAAAACTTTCTTGATAAATTAATAAAGGATGCGGGATATCCGGTAGAAGAGACATTTATTGCTTACGGTGAGTTAAGCGAACATATTCTGGCAGTGTGCCGTAAGCATAAATTCGATTTGGTGATTTGCGGCAATCATAACCACAGTTTCTTTTCGCGAGCATCCTGCTCAGCGAAAAGTGTGATTGCCTCAAGCGAGGTCGATGTACTACTGGTTCCGCTTAAGGGAGATTAACTGCCATTACGCCAGTTTCGGAAAGGTAGCAACTTTATCGCGCTGCTGACTTTCCGCACTTCGCGGAACTATCTGCTTTAGGTCGCGAATAAAATACTCCTGCCAGTGATTAATGTCGTTTTTCACAATAACTTCCAGCATTTCTGCATGGCGGGAAATACGTTCCGCCAGCGACATCGTCAACGCCCGATTGAGCGCCGCCGCAACTTCATCACGATCGTAGGGGTTTACAATTAACGCCGACGTCAGTTCGTTTGCCGCTCCGGCAAATTGCGAAAGTACCAGTACGCCCGGATTGGCAGGATCCTGTGCGGCAACATACTCTTTCGCGACCAGGTTCATTCCGTCGCGCAGCGGCGTCACTAATCCAACATCAGAATAGCGGAAGATTTTCATCAGTAATTTACGATCAAAATGCTGATTCAGATAATAAAGCGGCGTCCAGCCTAATTGACCATATTTGCCGTTAATTCTCCCGGCTTCATTTTCCAACTGATGACGAATATCCTGATACGCTTGCACATCACCACGCGACGTTGGCGCAATCTGGGTATAGCGAATTTTACCGTGATGTTGCGGATAGTTTTCCAGCAACGCTTCATAGGCGAGAAAACGCTCCGGCAAACCTTTGGAATAATCCAGTCGTTCGACAGAAAAGATATTTTGTACGTTTTTCAGTTCCGCTTTTAGTTGCGCCAGTTTTGCCGGCAATGGTCCGGCAGCCTGTTTGGCTATCTCATCTGGTTCAATGCCAATGGGGTAAACTTCGGTTCGAAACGCTTTGCCCCAGGCCGTATGGATTTTTGAGCTACGCGTCGTAACGCGGGTCAGGTTAGAAAGGCAATCCAGGAACGCCAGGCGATCGTTCTCTGTCTGGAAACCCAGCAAATCATAATCACAAAGCTGTTCAAGCAAGGTGTCATACGTCGGCAGCGCATTGAATATTTCCGGCGTCGGGAAAGGAATATGCAGGAAGAAACCAATGCGATTATTCACCCCTCGTTTGCGTAATTCATGCGCAAATGGCAACAGGTGATAATCGTGAACCCAGATAATGTCATCGTCTTCTAGCAGCGGCAGTAATTTATCTGCCAGCAACGCATTTACGCGTAGATAGCCGTCCCAGGCAGGACGCTGAAATTGCACCAGATCGAGTCGATAATGAAATGCAGGCCAGAGAACGGCATTGGAGAATTGGTTGTAGTATTCGTCGAGATCCTGTTCGCTGAGGTTAAAAGAGGCCCAGGTAATATTTCCTTTTTTCACCTTTTTTAGCGGCTGATCCTCATTCCCCGTTTCGCCACTCCAGCCAAACCACAGTCCACCTGCAGCTTTCAGTGCACCCAGTATGCCGACAGCAAGGCCACCGGCACTGGCGGCGTGCTCGTCTGGTGGTGCAATCCGGTTAGATACTACGACTAAACGACTCATAGTCATCACTCCTGTTATTTTCTCTTTTTTGTTGTTGTAATGCGTTGGTTATCATTTCAAGCCAGCTCCAGACATCCGGCACGCCCGCCAGCCGCCATGATGCCTGAGTCGCTCCGGTGCCAATTTTCACTGACATTCCACCCAGTCGGTTAACGACCGCGAAGCCAGATTCATCGGTTAAATCATCGCCCAGAAAAACGGGCTTACGGCCGATAAAGGGAGCTTCCTGCATAAAGGCAGCAATCGCCTCCCCTTTACTGGTGTTTCCTGGTTTAATCTCGACGACACACTTTCCCTGCTGTAATGCCATTTGCGGCCAAATCTGGGTAATGCGTTGCGCTAATCTCAATAAGGCGTCTTCGTGCTGCGGCGCCTGACGATAGTGCAGCGCAAACGCCATCCCTTTCGCCTCCAGCTCCGCACCGGGATAGTGGCTGATTGCCGTATGCAGTTGAACACTAATATCGCGGGCAATCGCATCCGGCAGATGAACGATATGCGTTTTACCATTGATGTCACGGCGCTCCGCCCCATGCACACCCGCTAACGGGAAGCGATAAGGTTTTGCCAGTGCGTCAAGCTCGACCATTGAGCGCCCTGATATCAATGCCAATGCACCATCACTTGCGGCTGCCAGTAGCTGAAGTCCTTGCAGAATATTGTCAGGCACGACGACCTGATCGGGATGCGGTTTAATTTCCGCCAGCGTTCCATCGAGATCAAAAAACCAGGCATATTTCGCGGATAGTTCAGGGGGTTCGGTTAACGGTTCTGTCACCCGGTACTCCTCCTTATCTTTTTATAGTTCGCGCAGAACGCGCTTTACAGACATGTAAGTATAGACAGTGTGACGTAGCTCGCCATTTGCAAAAAAGAACAGCCAGCCGTTGTGGCGGCTGGCTGTGGAGGAAAAAAGGGCTAAATTTTTGCGGAAAAAAGCATCAAACAGTGCGTTTCGCTTTTTGCTTGTAACGGTCGAAGATCACCGCCGCCAGCAGGATTAAGCCACGAACCACGTACTGCGCGAAAGGAGAAATATTGAGCAGGTTCATAGCATTTTCTACAGTACCTAAAATTAAGATACCCGCCACCACATATGAGATTTTTCCGATGCCACCTTTCAGAGAAACGCCACCTAAAACGCAGGCTGAGATAACAATCAACTCATAGCCAATCGAGGTCATCGGCTGACCGCTGGTCATGCGCGAAGCCAGAACAATCCCGGCAATCGCCGATACCAGACCAGAGAGAACAAAGATAATGATTTTGGTGCGGACAACCGGTACACCTGCCAGACGCGCGGCCTCTTCGTTACCGCCAATCGCCAGCGTATTACGACCAAAGGTAGTTTTGTTCAGCAGCAAGCCAAAGATTATCAGGCAAGCGACAGTGAGCCAGATTGGCGCAGGCAGGCCGAACCAGTTGGCATAACCGAGAGCAAAGAAACTTTCATCTTCGATACCGACCGCTTTACCGTCGGAGATAATATACGCCAGACCACGGACAATCTGCATCGTCGCCAGCGTGGTAATCAAAGCGTTAATTTTAAGTTTGGCGATAACAAAACCATTCACCAGACCGCAGAGGACGCCCAGCAGCAAACCTGCCGCCACGCCTATCCACAGGCTTTCGGTCAGATTGATAACCACCGCCGTAGTAACACCTGCACAGGCAATTACCGAAGCAACAGAAAGGTCAAAGTCACCCGACGCGAGACAGAACAACATGCCGCACGCCACCATCCCCGACATGGAGATTGCCAGCCCCAGCCCTTTCATATTAATGAAGGTGGCAAAGTTCGGGACAAAAATGGCACAGGCGATAAACAGCACCGCAAACACCACCAGCATACCGTACTGATCCCAGATACGCCCGAAGCTGAATGACGACTTAGATGCACCAGAACCCGATGTAGAAACAGAAGACATCATACTCTCCTTACTCAGGCAACTGCCTGGCTGACTTTAGGCATAGCAAGGCTTAGTGCCTGACGCTCATCTGCCTGCTCGTGTAGCAATTCACCCGCGATTTCACCTTCACGCATGACGATAATACGGTCGGCAACGCCGAGGACTTCGGGCAGATCGCTGGAGGCAAACAGCACCGCCACGCCCTGCGCCGCCAGCGCATAAATCACGTTATATATTTCGTGCTTGGCTCCCACATCAATACCGCGCGTAGGTTCATCCAGCAAAATGACCTTCATCTCTTCCGATAACCAACGCCCCAGAATGGCTTTCTGCTGATTACCACCGGAGAGATTCATGATTAATTGCTCCGCTCCCGGCGTTTTGATATTGAGCGAACGAATATGGTGATCAGCATTATTCGCTTCCCAGCCGTTATTGATCACACAACCACCAAGCACATGTTTGCGACGGGCACTGATGTTGATATTGTCACGAACGGAATGCACCGGAATAATACCTTCCGCTTTGCGATCTTCCGGACAGAGCATCATGCCAGCGGCAATGGCGTGACCCGGCTTGCGAATATCAATCGGCTTTTGGTCGATATAAACCTGACCGGCGGTGATTTGCGTACCACCAAACATGCCTTTCATTAATTCGCTGCGTCCAGCCCCCACCAGACCAAACAGACCAACAATTTCACCACTGCGAACGGTCAGGCTTATTGGCGTACGCACGCCTGGCGCCTTAACTGCATCCAGGCGCAATCGCTCCTCACCATAGCTACGCGGTTGCCAGCCGTAGATATCGCCGATATCGCGACCGACCATCGCCTGTACCAGAACGTCGTGGTTAATCTGCTGCATATCGGTGAAAGTTTTGACGTAACGTCCATCTTTAAAGACGGTGATGGCATCGCTGAGAGCAAATATTTCTTCCATACGGTGAGAAACGTATAAGATCACCCGCCCCTCTTTTCGTAGCTCACGAATAACGCGGAAAAGATTGTCGATTTCACGGGCAGACAGGGAGCTGGTTGGCTCATCAAAGGCGATAATTTTGGCGTTACGCGCCAGAGCTTTGGCAATTTCAACCATCTGCCACTGACCAATGGAGAGATATTTCAGCGGCGTAGCCGGGTCAATATCCATACCCAGATGTTTGAGTTGTAAACCTGCTTCATAATTCAGCAGTGAACGATTTACAATGCCGCCTTTATGGGGAAGCTGGCCGAGATAAATATTTTCCGCGACGGTCATTTCCGGCACGAGATGCAGTTCCTGGTAAATAATCGCCACGCCCGCGTTAAGCGCAGTGGTCGTGTCGGAAAAGGACATTTCTTGTCCATTAATCACTACAGAACCCGTGGTTGGCGCATAGTTTCCGCTAAGGATTTTTAAGAGTGTTGATTTTCCTGCGCCATTTTCACCCATCAACGCATGAACCTGACCGGCATAGCAGTCAAAACTAATATCCGTCAACGCCTTAACGCCGGGGAAAGTTTTACCAATGCCGCGAAATGAGAGATACGGGGTAGACTGTTGCATAACGTCTCCGTGAATCACTGGTCTTTCACACCCCCTCTGCACAATAAAGGCAGAGGGGAATTTTTACGGCAGATTACTTACCGCCTAAACCTTTTTTCTCCAGTTCTTCTTTAAAGTTGTCGCGCGTAATCAGAACTACATCGGTAACTTCAGTGAATTTTGGTGGTTCTACGTCTTTCGCTACCCAGTTGTAGAGCATTTCGCTGGATTTATAGCCATGTACGTCCGGACTTGGCAGGAGTGAACCGTAGAAACCGGTAGCCTGCGCTTTGGACAGCTCACTCACCGCATCCACCCCATTGATACCGATACCAATGATGTCCGCCGCTTTAAAGCCCTGACCTTCCGTTGCTCGTACACCGCCCAGCACGGTGCTGTCGTTCATCCCGACAATCAACCAGTGTTTAACTTCAGGATGCTGAACCAGCATGGAGTTGGCGGCGTCAAATGCCCCAGGGATGTCGTTAGATTTGGTGGGAACCTGATATATTTGTTTTTCCGGGAATCCGGCGGCTTTCAGCGCGTCCATAGACCCCGTGGTACGGCGACGAGCGGTATCCAGTTCGTTGGCAGTAATCGCCATTACGGCACTTTCTTTTACGTCCCAACCACGTTTTTGCATCTCTTTATACAGTTCCTGGCCCTGACGCTCACCAATTTTGGTCGCCGCCATCATCACCAGCGGCACGGTATCCATCGGCTTACCCTTGGCATTTACAAACTGGTCATCCACGGCAATCACTTTCATACCATAGCCACGTGCTTTCGCCACAATTGCGGAACCCAGTTTCGGGTCTGGCGTACAAATGACAAACCCTTTCGCACCGCTGGCAGCCAGACTGTCGATGGCGTTCAGCGTCTTTTCGCCATCCGGCACGGCAATCTTAATAACGTCAAACCCTAAATCTTTCCCGGCTTTATCGGCAAACTTCCATTCGGTCTGGAACCACGGCTCTTCTGGTTGCTTTACCAGGAAACCGAGTTTCAGGTTTTCCGCCATAGCGGATTGTGACATAACGGCAGCCAGACCAATGGCTGCAAGAGCTTTAGTAAATTTGTGCATGGTTATCTCCAGCTTTAGCGTCATTTTGTGTAGGGCAAAAACTAAGAACTTTTGTTAATTCAATCGGAAAACAAAGCATTACCTTTAGCGAAAAGATAATTGACTGTGTTGGCATAGTTTTAGCGAGAAATTAATTCTCCATAGGAGAGCAATATCACATAGCAGAATTACAGTGAGAACGTGCATAAATTCAGCGAGAAATGACATACTGGAAACGGTAATTGTCTGACAAATCAAAAAGGCATTAGCAGAATAATCCATGACATTAGCCTGGAAATCCTTGTGGTATGCGTTGAGAGGCTGGGAGTGTCTTTTTTTAATCTAATTATTACCGGGTAAGAGGTTGTTCATTTACGCTGAATAGTGAAAGGAGGATGAAGTCTCTAATCCTTGCAACAATCAATTTCCACATTAATTATCACCCCCCTTATTAATTAAGGGTAACGCTATAATGAGAGCATCATCGCATAACTAAAAAAATATCTTAAAATATCAAAACATCATCATGTTATTAATAATTTATTTCAATATCAATGAGATATACCAACACAGCGCATTAGGAATTATTGCAAACTAATTGTTCTCATCAATGAAATGTAAAAAAATATAAATCTGGTGATTTAAGGATTTTCTTATATCCGTTCAGACGTTATGCTTATTTCAGATCATCGTCAGAATTGACTCCACGATCACATTTTGGACATGCAGAAAGGAATTATTCTGCAATCAGTAATTACGGTGTTTTGATTCATCTTGCACCTCACGTCTTCTGGATATAAGGATATTAGGTATGGCAACCACTGGAATGCTTCTCAAACTCAACACCCAAATGAACCGCGAGTTTTATGCATCCAATCTCTACCTTCACCTGAGCAAATGGTGTTCTGAACAAAGTCTGAATGGCACCGCTACTTTCCTTCGCGCCCAGGCACAAAGTAACGTGACGCAAATGATGCGCATGTTTAACTTTATGAAAAGTATCGGAGCAACTCCCATCGTTAAAGCTATCGATGTACCAGGAGAAAAGCTTAACTCCCTGGAAGAACTCTTCCAAAAGACGATGGAAGAATATGAGCAGCGTTCAAGCAAGCTGTCACAATTAGCCGATGAAGCTAAAGAATTGAATGATGATTCTACCGTCGATTTCCTGCGCGATCTGGAAAAAGAACAGCAGCACGATGGTCTGTTGTTGCAGACCATTCTTGATGAAGTACGCAGCGCGAAACTTGCCGGTATGTGCCCTGTCCAGACCGACCAGCATGTTCTTAATGTCGTATCGCATCAGATACATTAATCATGTTCGGCGCTTTAAAACATGCGCCGGATACAAATAATTTTGAGAAAGCCGCTGCTTCATACTTTGAAGCAGCGGTTTTTTTAATGGGATTCACCTTGCGGAGTAAATTTCAGTTCAATCAGCGCGATGGCTTTTTGGATAGCGCGCATCGTTACCGGATCGGCTGCGGCGGGATGGTTAGTAAAATCGATATTCTTCAACTGGCTGGACATTTTTTCACGCAACTCAACAGGTGCGATCACATCGAGTACGTCGAGAATTTGTTTGATTACCAACTGGCAAGCGACAACATCAGAGACCAGTTCCTGATCGGCATTCAGCGGCTGGGACATTGTAAACTCCTGATAGCTTTTTGAAAGCCGCTATAGTAGCGGCTTCCCCTCCACAGCGATAGTCACATCCGCCATCACCAGGGCACAAAAAAACCTGCCGAAGCAGGTTTTTTTGTTATCTGAACATATTGCCTGGCGGTACGTCTTTGAACGTCTTGCAATAGTTATCAAACATGCTTTTCAGGATTTTGCGTAGTTTCATCGAGGTACTCCGACCATTTGTTATGCAGGTGTTATCGTCTTTGCGCTTATAATATGACATCCATCGCAAAAATCAATCTTTATGTGATCTGCATCACATAAATACCCCTTTAATGTTATGAAATTGATAACCACAAAGTCCCCATAAAGCGCCTGACTTCTGGGAAAAGCAAGGAATAGCACCGATCCGTCGTCTTTTCTGTCCATAACCTGGTACTGCGCGCGGGTACAATACCAGTTTCTTCTCCCTCTTCAGGCCGTGACATGAAACATCTGATATTTATTTTTTCACTTTTAACATTAGCGGGCTGCACCGTAACTCGTCAGGCTCAATTGAGCGAAGTTAATGTCACGAGCGGTATTGTGCGCCTCGTTTATAATCAGGCATTTTTACAACACGCCCGTACTGACAGCTATCTTAATCAAAGAATAGCGGAACGCGCATGTCAGCACGCAGGGTTTACCCGCGCTATTGCGTTTGGGCAACCTGTAAGTAACTGTAGTCTGTTTGCGGGATCGTTATGCCTGAATACGGAATTTACGCTGTCGTATCAGTGCCAAAATTTAATGCCCTCGACTTATCAATAAAGACCTTAATCAGCGAGGGATGCTTCGCTGGTTAATTAATTCCACGAATAGCGTTAATGCGTTTTATTCCCATTCGTATTTTTAATAATTGAATTTAATATTTTACCTTTTGCAAATAATAAAATAACAAATTATAGTGGCGCCACAGCAACAAAAATAACCTTTATGGAGCACTATCATGCTGAAACCAGAAATGATTGAAAAACTCAATGAGCAGATGAACCTGGAACTGTACTCTTCACTGCTTTATCAGCAAATGAGCGCCTGGTGCAGCTATCATACCTTTGAAGGCGCGGCTGCGTTTCTCCGCCGACACGCCCAGGAAGAGATGACGCATATGCAGCGTCTGTTTGACTATCTGACCGATACCGGAAACTTACCGCGTATTAATACCGTTGAATCCCCGTTTGCTGAATATTCTTCACTTGATGAATTATTCCAGGAAACCTATAAGCATGAACAATTAATCACGCAGAAAATTAATGAACTGGCTCACGCTGCCATGACCAACCAGGATTACCCAACGTTTAATTTCCTGCAATGGTATGTTTCTGAGCAACATGAAGAAGAGAAATTGTTCAAATCGATTATTGATAAATTAAGTCTGGCCGGTAAAAGCGGCGAAGGTCTTTATTTCATCGATAAAGAACTTTCTACCCTCGACACGCAAAATTAATCTACTCTGGCGGCAGATTTACTGCCGCCGTTTCATATCAGTGGCGACAAATTTTACTTGTATCGGTTGAGAACCCTTCTTCACCGGGAATAAATTTACCTTTCGCCGCCAGAAACGCCACCAGTTCTCCCGCAGTCATCCCTTCCGCCGAGCAGGTATGAAAACGCGCCTGTTCACCAAAACGCGCTTTGATCGCCGCTTCCAGACTGGCGTGCGTATATTGCTCGCCTGATTCAATCATCATATTTAACACTTCATGACCGTGAATAGAGCTCATCGTTCCTCCTCAAAAAGGGCATAGCGTAGCGATAGCTGCTCATCAAGGCTTTGCGCCAGCGCAGTTCTGAATGCATTTTATTGCACATTTTTATTTACACTAAATGTAACGCCGATTTGACGAAAAATGTAGAATGCCTTAACCTGCGCCGCAGATATCACTCATAAAGATCGTCAGGACAGAAGAAAGCGTGAAAAACAGAACTCTGGGAAGTGTTTTTATCGTGGCAGGAACCACAATTGGCGCGGGTATGTTGGCAATGCCGCTGGCGGCAGCAGGCGTCGGTTTTAGTGTCACATTGACATTGTTAGTTGGTCTGTGGGCATTGATGTGTTACACCGCACTGCTATTGCTGGAGGTGTATCAGCATGTACCCGCAGATACCGGTCTGGGCACGCTGGCAAAACGCTATCTGGGGCATTATGGGCAGTGGCTGACAGGCTTCAGTATGATGTTTTTAATGTACGCCCTGACGGCGGCGTACATTAGCGGCGCCGGTGAATTGCTGGCCTCCAGCATCAGCGACTGGACGGGTATTCCAGTGTCGGCAACCACTGGCGTGTTGTTGTTCACTTTTGTTGCCGGTGGTGTGGTTTGTGTCGGGACGTCGCTGGTCGATTTATTTAACCGCTTTCTGTTCAGCGCCAAAATTATTTTTCTGGTGGTGATGCTGGTATTGCTGCTACCGCATATTCACAAAGTGAATCTTTTAACCCTGCCGCTACAACAAGGACTTGCGTTGTCGGCGATCCCGGTAATTTTTACGTCATTTGGCTTCCACGGTAGTGTACCGAGCATCGTCAGTTATATGGATGGCAACATTCGCAAGCTGCGCTGGGTATTTATTACCGGTAGTGCGATCCCTCTGGTGGCGTATATATTCTGGCAACTGGCGACGCTGGGCAGCATTGATTCCACAACCTTTATGGGATTGTTGGCTAATCATGCCGGGCTAAACGGGCTGTTACAGGCATTACGCGAAGTGGTGGCCTCACCGCATGTCGAACTGGCGGTGCATTTATTTGCTGACTTAGCCCTCGCAACGTCCTTCCTCGGCGTAGCATTAGGCTTATTTGATTATCTTGCGGATCTGTTTCAGCGTTCAAATAGCGTTGGCGGGAGAATGCAAACCGGGGCAATTACTTTTCTGCCACCGCTGGCATTTGCGCTGTTTTACCCACGTGGCTTTGTAATGGCGCTGGGTTACGCCGGTGTGGCGCTGGCTGTGCTGGCGTTGATTATCCCTTCCCTGTTGACCTGGCAGAGCAGAAAGCATAATCCACAAGCAGGTTATCGGGTGAAAGGCGGCCGTCCAGCGTTGATACTGGTGTTTCTCTGTGGTATTGGCGTGATTGGAGTGCAATTTTTGATTGCAGCAGGGTGGTTACCAGAAGTGGGGTGATCAAATAACCTCACATATCCCTGTTGGGTGCCAGAATTAACTCTGGCACCCAATGTGACCTCTTAATGCAAGCAGCACTGCTTAAATTTCTTACCACTACCGCACGGGCAAGGATCGTTACGACCCGGTTTTTCTTCTGCTTTTATCGGTTGCTGAACAGGCTTTTCCTGCTGATGAGCCATCCAGTAAGCATGCAAATCAAGTGCCGCCAGTCGAATGGCATCCACACTCTCATCAAACGCTTCCGGCGACAGCTTCTCTACCCGCTCGAAGTTTTCTTCCGTACCGTGCAGCGCAATCGCCTCAAGCGCCGGTTTTAAGGATTCAGGCAATGCCGACCAGTCAGAGAGAGCAACGCCACGCATATAGCCAAAGCACCACTCCTCAACAATCGTCAGCTCACTACCATCAACCTCTCGCAGACCAAATAACGGCTCAAACTGTTCAGGAAATTCGTTCAGACGCTCTGCGGTATCGGCCATATGTTGAAAAGCCAGGTTCATAAAGCGCGTCATCTCTTTTTCTGACGCCCAGCGCGGTACATAGTCCGCCCCACCCCAGACGGCCACCAACCACTGTTCTGGTTCAATTTCTTGCGGAGAACTCAACACCGCCGTCAATAAACCGTCCAGCTCAGCTACATCAAGGATGGCGTGGTCTGTGTTGTATTTGGTCAGGATATCATCCAGCCATTCCAACTCACTTTCGTTCAACGGTCCCGTTTTCATACGCTTTTCCTTGTGGATCTCGACTCGCCAGCGTCTATCTTACATGTCGGTCTGGCATAGAGATACTTTTTGAGTGGATTACCCAGTGATTAAAAATAAGAGGGGTATAACGATAAGTGGCAGATACAAAAAAACCACCCGAAGGTGGTTTCACGACACTGCTTATTGCTTTGATTTTATTCTTATCTTTCCCATGGTACCCGGAGCGGGACTTGAACCCGCACAGCGCGAACGCCGAGGGATTTTAAATCCCTTGTGTCTACCGATTCCACCATCCGGGCTCGGGAAAAAAGTGGAGGCGCGTTCCGGAGTCGAACCGGACTAGACGGATTTGCAATCCGCTACATAACCGCTTTGTTAACGCGCCAAATTCTTCAGGCTTTTCAGCCAGACACCCGCTTAAGCCGGTGTCTTTTAAACTGGAGCGGGAAACGAGACTCGAACTCGCGACCCCGACCTTGGCAAGGTCGTGCTCTACCAACTGAGCTATTCCCGCATTCATCAAGCAATCAGCTAATCACTTGATTTTATTATCGTCTGGCAATCAGTGCCGCCGTTCGATGCGTTGCATTCTACTTACCTGACGCGATGAGTCAACGATATTTTTCACCACTTTTGATCGTTTGCTGAATTTTGCGCCGAAACGATCACTGATCAAGCAAATCTGCGCGAGCTGCGCTCAAATATTGCAACATAGACCACAGAGTCAGTACCGCAGCCACAAAGAAAAGTGCAATACCAGCGTACTCAACCCAAATGTTCGGACGCCATAACAGCCAGGCCAGCGCCACCATTTGGGCAGTCGTTTTTACTTTACCAATCCAGGACACGGCCACACTGCTGCGTTTACCGAGTTCAGCCATCCATTCACGTAGAGCAGAAATAATAATTTCACGGGCGATCATCGTTGCCGCTGGCAAAGTGACCCACCAGCTATGGTAATGCTCAGTTACCAGCACCATGGCAATGGCAACCAGCACTTTATCTGCTACTGGATCAAGGAAAGCGCCAAAACGGGTACTCTGATTCCAGCGACGCGCCAGAAAACCATCGAACCAGTCAGTTACCGCCGCAACGCAGAAAATGAGCGCGGCAGCAAACGGCGACCAGGTGACAGGCAGATAAAAGACCAATACAAAGAATGGGATAAGGATGACACGGAACAGTGTGAGCAACGTAGGGATATTAAATTGCATAATGACGGGTAACTATCTGTTGTCAGTAAGATTACCCCTATGTTGCTACAGAGACATCAATGTTTCAACGACCAGAAGATCTTTTCTGCCAGACCTTGCGAAATACCCGGCACTTTTGCAATTTCCTCAACGCTGGCGTTACGTAAACCTTGCAAACCGCCCATATATTTCAACAACATTTGCCGACGTTTTGGTCCAACGCCTTCGATGGTTTCCAGCGTGCTGGTATTTTTGACTTTTGCGCGTTTTTTGCGATGCCCACCAATCGCGTGATCGTGTGATTCATCGCGGATATGCTGGATGACATGCAGCGCCGGTGAATCTGGCGGCAGACTGAAGCCCTCACCTTCAGGTTCGAAGAACAACGTTTCCAGCCCAGCCTTACGATCGGCTCCTTTCGCCACGCCAAGCAGCAGCGGATGGTTTTTATCCCATGAGACATCCAGCTCGGCGAAGACATTTTTCGCCTGCGCAAGCTGGCCTTTGCCGCCATCAATCAGGATCACGTCCGGAATCTTACTGTCGTCGATGGCTTTACCGTAACGCCGACGCAGCACCTGATTCATTGCCGCATAATCATCACCAGGCGTAATGCCGGTAATGTTATAGCGCCGATACTCCGCACGCAGCGGGCCGTTAGCATCGAACACCACACACGAAGCGACCGTTTGTTCACCCATGGTATGGCTGATGTCAAAACACTCCATCCGCTTCACTTCCGGCAATTTCAACACGCTTGCAAGCGCGGTCAGACGCTGGTGAACCGTAGATTGCTGCGAAAGTTTGGTCGTTAAGGCCGTCGCCGCATTGGTGCGCGCCAGCTTCAGATAACGTGCCCGATCGCCACGCGGTTTAGTCTGAACGTTAATCTTGCGCCCTGCCAGTTCTGAAAGGGAATCGGCGAGCAGCGTTTTATCGCTAAGATTAAAGTCGAGCAGGATCTCACCCGGCAAAGTGCGCATCTGGCTGCCCTGTAAATAGAACTGACCGACAAAGGTTTCCACCACTTCGCCCAGCTCCGTACCGCCAGGTACTTTCGGGAAATAACTACGGCTACCGAGCACCTTGCCCTGACGAATAAACAAGACGTGGACACAAGCCATGCCCGCATCGAAAGCGACGCCAATAACGTCAAGGTCATCACCTGTATTGGAGACAAACTGTTTTTCGGTTACGCGTCGCACCGCCTGGATTTGGTCGCGAATACGTGCCGCTTCTTCAAACTCCAGATTCTGGCTGGCTGTTTCCATGCGACCGATCAGTTGAGTAAGCACCTGATCGTCCTTACCGGATAAAAACAGGCGCACATACTCTACCTGCTGGGCGTACTCTTCTTCACTCACCAGACCCTCAACGCACGGTCCCAGACAGCGCCCTATCTGATATTGCAGACACGGACGCGAGCGGTTGCGATAAACGCTATTTTCACACTGGCGAATCGGGAAAATCTTTTGTAGCAGCGCCAGGGTTTCACGCACGGCATAGCCGTTTGGGAACGGGCCGAAATATTCACCTTTGGCGTGCTTTGCACCGCGATGCATAGCCAGACGCGGATGGGTATCGCCGCTAAGAAAAATAAAAGGATAAGATTTATCATCGCGTAACAGAACGTTGTAACGCGGCTGATAGAGTTTGATGTAGTTGTGTTCCAGCAGCAGAGCTTCGGTTTCGGTATGGGTAACCGTCACATCAATTTGCTGGATCTGGGCAACCAACGCTTCGGTTTTGCGCGAAGCGAGGTTGCTACGGAAATAGCTGGAAAGCCGTTTTTTCAGGTCTTTCGCTTTGCCGACATAGATAACCGTACCACCAGCATCATACATGCGATAAACGCCAGGCTGGCTGGTTACGGTTTTTAAAAACGCTTTTGCGTCAAACTGAACACTCACTGACTTGTTAATGTCTCCGCATTACACAGACCATGGCGAATTGCCAGGTGAGTCAGCTCAACATCGCCATGAATGTTTAATTTACTGAACATACGGTAGCGATAGCTGTTCACCGTTTTCGGGCTGAGATTAAGCTGTTCTGAGATCTCATTGACCTTTTGGCCTTTGGTAATCATCAGCATAATCTGCAATTCACGTTCAGACAAACTGGCAAATGGGCTTTCTGTTTTTTCTGGTTCGATCTGGCTTAATGCCATTTGTTGAGCAATGTCAGAAGCAATATAACGCTGCCCCGAATAGACAGAGCGAATCGCACTCACAACTTCCTGCGGAGCCGCACCTTTGCTGAGATAGCCCGCAGCACCGGCCTGCATGACTTTCGCTGGTAAAGGGTTTTCAGTATGAACCGTAAGCATGATGATTTTGACATCTGCTGTCGAGCGAGCGATTTTACGCGTCGCCTCAAGACCGCCAATGCCAGGCATACTCATGTCCATTAGCACGACGTCAACGGTGTTTGCCCGGCACCACTTAACGGCGTCTTCACCGCAGGATGCCTCACCGACGACTTTAATACCCTTTATATCTTCCAGAATGCGTCGTATCCCTGCGCGCACCAGTTCGTGGTCATCAACAAGTAGAACGTTGATCAAAGGAATATCTCCAGAAATAGGGATAACGCTACTGATAGTTAGTCATTCGTATATTAGCGGTTTTTATTGCAACTTTGAAACGTTAAAAATGGTGGGTATTCGATTTTTCTCTCGTTTTTGTAAATTCGATTGTCCAGAGTTATCGTCACGTCCGTCATCAAAGGTTTGCCAGCGCGTTTCGCAGTAAGGCCAACGACGAAATGTGACAAAAATTGACTTTATTCAGCATAAATGAAAAATCAGCGGCATGAATATGTAACATGAATTAACCCGAACAATACGCGCGAAAAACATTCATGATAAAAATATTTATTGCGCGTTATATTCCCTGTTTTATTACTATTGCTGATATCGTGCGCAAAAAACAACCACTGCTATTTTTAGCAAAGCTTATGGTATACTCCGCCGCCTTAACATTTTTCACCGCAAATTTTCATTGCAACATGACGAGGAAAATAAATGAGTACGCCTGATTTTTCTACTGCCGAGAATAATCAAGAACTGGCAAATGAAGTCTCCTGCCTGAAAGCGATGCTGACGCTGATGCTGCAGGCGATGGGACAAGCTGACGCGGGTCGCGTGATGTTAAAGATGGAAAAACAGCTTGCGCTGATCGAAGACGAAACCCAGGCTGCGGTATTTTCCAAAACGGTTAAGCAAATTAAACAAGCCTACCGTCAGTAATATAAAACCGGCTGAAAGCGCACCTTTCAGCCGGTTTGGCATCTTTCATGCCCAATGTAATAGATATCATATTAAGCCAGTTGCGGCTGCGTAGCAGGCAACCTGCGTCTTATTCGGTGCATTGATTTTTTTCTGCATATTTTTCTGATGAAAATTGACAGTATTCTCAGAGATTGACAGGATCATCGCTATCTCTGCTGACGTTTTACCTTCTGCGGTCCATTTCAGAATTTCTTTTTCCCGCTTGCTGAAATTCATCTCTGGCGTCATCACTATGTCATCATTTAAACGTACCAACGCCATCAGACTTTCACGCACCAATAGCTGCATTTTTAATTGCAGTTCATCACTAAGAATGGGTATTTCACGCGTACTGCTACGGGAAAAGGACAAAAACCCCAACGCCCGATTCGGCAGCATTAAATACTGAGTGACGCCACGGCGTAAACCATGCGCACGTGCGGCTTCCCATAACGGCTGTGCTTCGTTGAATAACTCATCATTCCACAATAAATGCCCCTGACTGAAGTTTTCAGGGTTAAGCACAGGATCAATGGCGAGAAAGTTGTTGGCCTGATAATAACTGACCCATGACTCCGGATAATTGGTGTAGAAAGCCACTTTCGGTCGCGTGAATGGCACCGGGTGGCGCACACATAATGAATAAAAATCGAACTCCAGTTGGTAAGTCTGATGCTCTATTTCATGGTAGACCTCTTCTGCGGCCTCCATCCTCTGAAAACGCAACAACATCGTGCGACGCCAGCTGAAAAAATCCGTATCCTGCATAGTTAACCGCAACGCCCCTGAGAGTGAGTATCATTTATACTGATAACTCAAACTATCACATAAATAAGATTTATATATAATTTATATTATTCAGACAATGAATTACTTTTGCAAGACATAGCATTCTCTTATGTTATTAATAAGTTATGCTGATTTATTAGGCGATTCATGCGGCCAGGAATGCGTTTTCGCCCCGGGTAAAAAGCTGCCGGGGCTGATTTTTTCTTATCTTATTGCAACAGAAACTTCTCAAGGAACTGGCGTGTGCGGGGATGCTGAGGATCGGCAAATAAGGTTTTTGCAGGGCCCTGCTCTACTATCCGCCCTTGATCCATAAAGATCGCGCGGTCAGCAACGTCACGGGCAAAGCTCATTTCGTGCGTCACAATCACCATGGTGCGCTTTTCATGTGCCAACTGGCGTATGGTATTCAGGACTTCCCCCACCAGCTCCGGGTCCAGCGCCGAAGTGGGTTCGTCAAACAAAATGACTTCCGGGCGCATCGCCAGCGCACGCGCAATCGCCACACGTTGCTGTTGACCGCCGGACAAACGACGCGGATAGCTGGTCTCTTTCCCTTCCAGTCCAACTTTTGCCAGCAGCTCGCGAGCGCGCGCCGTGGCCTCCTCCTTCGGTTCGCCTTTAACGATCACCGGCCCTTCAATAATGTTTTCCAGCACTGTGCGATGCGGAAACAGATTAAAATTCTGAAAGACAAATCCGACATGCTGGCGCAACTGGCGAATCAGCGATTTTTGCTGGCTTAACGAACGCGCAGTATCAATAGTGATATCCCCAACGGTGATGCTCCCCGCCTCCGGTTGCTCCAGCAAATTTATGCTGCGTAGCAACGTGGTTTTGCCGGAGCCACTCGGGCCGATAATCGCCACGACTTCGCCAGTTTTGACCTCCAGATCGATACCGTGCAGTACCGTCTGACCGTGGAATTTTTTCACCAGGTTTTTAACTTCAATGGCACTCATTTTGGTTCTCTCTCCTGGCGGTTAAGTTGATTCTCAAAATGGTTCTGTAGCGTCGATAACACTGTCGCCATAATCCAGTAGATGAGCGAAGCCGCCAGATACATGGTGAAAACTTCCAGCGTGCGCGAGGTAATCAACTGCGCCTGACGAAACAGTTCCGGCACCTGAATCGTCGCTGCCAGCGAGGTATCTTTTACCAGGCTGATAAAGCTGTTCGACAGCGGCGGCAGCGCCACCCGAGCCGCCTGCGGCAAAATGGCGCGACGCATAGTTTGCCACGGCGTCATGCCAATACTGGCGGCGGCTTCCCACTGACCTTTATCAATAGATGAAATGGCGGCACGCAGCGTTTCGGCAGCATAGGCAGCGGTGTTCAGTGACAGGCCAATCATCGCCGACGGAATCGGATCTAGTTCAATGCCAAACTGCGGTAGGCCGTAGTAGATCATAAACAGTTGCGCGATGAGCGGCGTACCGCGAAAAATGGAAATGTAAAAACGCGCCAGCCAGCGCACGAGCCAGAGTGGCGACAGGCGCATCAGCGCGAGAATGAATCCCAGCAGTAAGCCAAAAAACATGCCGCCGATGCTGAGTTGCAGCGTATACCCAGCCCCTTTAAGCAGGAACGGCAAAGAATCAATAACCAGTTGTATACTTTCTTGCATGAGCGTTTCCGGGGCTAGACGTGAGGATGATAGGCGAACAGCGCAGGCGCGCCGCCAGTATGAATAAACAGAATCGGCCCTTCGTCTTTGAAGCGTTTCTGACTGATGCCATCCATCAGCCCCGCCATCGCTTTTCCGGTATACACAGGATCAAGCAGAATGCCTTCCAGCCGCGCCAACAGTTTCACCGCTTCCATGCCTTCGTCGTTCGGCACGCCGTAGCCAGGCGCAAAATAGTCATCCCAGAGTAAAATTTCCGCTGATGCGCTCAGTTCCAGTTCTTTCGCGATTGCCTGTTGTAGGTTAACCACTTTTGGCAACTGGTCAGCAACGGAACGTGACACGGTCACGCCAATCAGTTCGCTTTCTGGCATTAGTTGTTCCAGTCCTACTGCCAGTCCAGCGTGAGTTCCGGCGCTGCCCGACGCCACCACCACCGAAGAAATATTAACCGCCCCTTCACACTGTTGCGCGATTTCCAGCGCGCTCTCCACATAGCCCAGCGCGCCTAAAGCATTAGAACCTCCAACCGGAATGACATACGGACGGAACCCTTGCGCTTCGACTCGCGTTGCCAGCTCTTCCAGTTGGGCATTGGGATCGGTCAGCGCGTCACACATTTCAATCTGGGTATTGAAGAGATCCAACAACAAGCGATTGCCGTTGGTTAAATAGTTTTCTGCGGATGTTCCGATAGGATTCTCCAGCAGCGCCACACAATGCAGCCCAAGTTTTGCGGCGACGGCGGCAGTCTGGCGCACGTGGTTAGACTGAATCGCTCCGGCGGTAATCAGAGTGTCGGCACCTTCACGCAGGGCGTCTGCCGCGAGAAACTCTAGTTTGCGTAATTTATTGCCGCCCATCGCCATCGGAGTGACGTCATCCCGTTTAATAAAAATTTCCCGCCCAAGATAATCAGAAAGACGCGGCAGATATTCGAGCGGCGTTGGTGTGCCGATAAACTCCAGCCGTGGGAAACGAGTTAAATTATGCAGTGGCATAAAAGCCTCCGGTATGTGTTGTTGTGATATTGTTATTATGCACGCAAAAAACGCTTAAATAAAAAAGGCGCTAATTAAAGCACCTTTTTTGTCATTATGCCCCGTCCAGAACAGCGTTGACACGTTTCTGGCTGTGATTTCACCCGATGGATGCAACATACTGGTTGAACCGCTCTGCGGGTGATTCATACTCTGGCGTTTTATCGGTCTTTCGTTGAGCGTCTGGCAACTGTAGTAGTCACGGATTCCGGGTGATGGCATGTAGTGCATTAATAGAATCAGGTTTGTGGTCCCGTGATACTGTTGAATGTCCGATGGATCATCAGGAACGTAACGGTGTAAAGGCTGCTTATATCCATAAAGCAGAACATCTGATGTCCCCTGGTTACGGGGATAACTTCTCCTGGCATCTTAGGTTGATCAAGCCTGTTATCAATACCCGTTCATTAATATGGTGATCATTATCTCTGCATTAATTATTATTTATATCCAGGTCTGTTTTTAGGATAAAAATATTATATTCCTTGACGATATTTTCAGGCACTTTTCTTATAAAAAAGCAAAGAAACACTCACTATCTAAAATTACACCAATCAATAAACAAACTAACATCCAGAAAACATTACAATTTCAAATTACTCGTCAAAAAAAACCAACCTGATTGCTTGAGATGGATTTTTTCTGTTTATTTGCAATAATGCTCGCATCGATCATTTGTATGATGATTAGATAATGTATATTATTTCCCATTGATATTTATACAGTCAAAACATTTAACCCACCATTCTTAAAAAAATTGGAGCTTTTGTGAAAATGAAAATTAATAAAAAAGAAAAATTTGATATCTATATAAAAAACAGAAAAACATTCGGCGTAACGCAAGAGGGAATGAAGACTACATTACTTTGCAGTCTTATATCTGCCACTCTGGCCATTCAGCCTGCTTTGGGAGCCAAAATGGAAGTTACTCTTTCTGAAGGAAACCCTGCAGAAATATCTGAAAATATCATTGGTGCTGATGCCTCGCATCACAGGCCAGATAATAATGATGATGGGGAAGCTGGTGAAGATGCTCTCATTGTTAATGTTGTACCTGGTTCGTTACAGGATGAAAATATCCTGACAATTAACAGCGGTACTCGCATTAGTGGCGGTGAAGGCGGATGGGCTGGTGATGATGATAATACGAAGATGGGTTCTGCAGGAGGCCAGGGCGGTACAGCCATTACTGGAAATAATTTTACTCTTGTTAATTCTGGTGATATTTCCGGTGGTAAGGGGGGTTGGGGAGGTTATGGTAATGGCGGAGGCGATGGAGGTGAAGCAGGTACCGCTATTTCCGGAGATGATCTTACCATTACGAACAACGGAAGCATTACAGGTGGCGATGGCGGTATGCCTGGAGCCAGTGGTTATGGCGATGAGAGCGGTGGTTTAACTGGGACTCCTGCTGTTGGTGGGATTGCCATATTTGGCAATAATCTTCAAATAAGCAATAACGGAAACATCACTGCCGGGCAAGGTAGTAGTGGTGCCTGGTGGGCGGTATGGGGATCTTCTGCCGGCAACGGAGGGAATGGAGGCACGGCTATATCCGGAAATAATATGGAGATAACAAATAATAATCACATTACAGGTGGCCAGGGGGGGGATGGTGCTCGCGGTGGTGAAGGTAGTGTCGAATTTACTACCGATCAAAATATTAATGGGAGTACCGGTGGTAGTGGTGGTATTGGAGGGTCTGCTATATATGGTAATAATATTAAGATAAATAATACGGGAGATATAACTGGCGGACTGGGGGGCACTGGTGGTGAAGGAGGTAGTGGTGATACAGATGAATATGATCCCACTGATTCATTGCCCCTTGGCACTGGTGGTACTGGTGGGATTGGTGGTACTGGTGGGATTGCCATATCTGGAAATAATATGGAAATAAATAATTATGGAAATATTATTGGTGGAAATGGCGGCACTGGTGGTGATGGTGGCCAGCCCGGTGAAAATATGCATTCTGAAAATACTGGTAACGGTGGTGATGGTGGCAACGGAGGTAATGGTGGCACTGCTATATCCGGGAGTAATATTACGATAAATAATCATGGCGGAATTTTTTCTGGTAGTGGAGGAGAGGAAGGTAACGCTAACTTCTCCGGGGCTGGAGGTATATCGGGTAACAGAGGGCAAGATTGTGACACCGCAATATCTTTGAATGGTGGAACTAACTCGTTGAATCTCTACGCCGGTTCTACCATTCAAGGTGATATTGTTTTGAATAGTGCTGTAAATAATGCTGATGGTAATTCTCTGTCCATTACAAATAAAGACTCCGCCAGCTCTGAAATAAAAGGCAATCTTAGTGCGGGTACAGGTACACATGTTTCCGTTTCGGGAGCTGATGTCACCTTTAGCGGAAGTTCGGTATTTGACAGAGATTCATCGCTGAATATGAGCACAGGTTCCAGTCATTTAACTGCCAACAGTATTCAGTTCAATAACGGTGCAGTGCTTAATGTTGATACTGCCATGACAATATGGAAGAAAAATGAGTACGGCTTGTTGACGACCTCCGACGGCATAACAGGGCTCTCTGAAAATAATATTTATCAGCATAATAATCTACTGAGTGATGGTGCTGAAGACTATGTTTTAACATCACTTAGAGGTAACGGGCAGACAGTAAAAGAGGTCAGTTCTTCCCTGAAGTGGAATGACCCCTCAGGAAATGGATATGGCACGTTTGATCTGAGAAATGGCGCGGTGTTAGAGCTGAAGGTACGGCTTGCAGATAACAATGCTGCTCAGTTATCTCATGGCTGGGATGGAAAAACGCTGACCAAAGCCGGCGAAGGAACACTGATTCTGTCCTCCCAAAACACTTACACGGGTGTAACAGACATCCGTGGCGGCAATGTCCGCATGAACAGCAACAGTGCTCTGGGACAGACCAGCGAGATTCGCCTGGCAGCTGACACCATGCTGGATATGAACGGTCACAGCCAGATCGCAGGTAAACTGAACAGCGCAGCAGGTTCCATACTGAACATTAATAGCGGTAATCTGACCCTCACAGGTGGAGGCCTGTCTGCAGGCACCCTCATCGGCTCTGGCTCCCTGAACATCAGCGGTGGCGTGTTCGCTATTACTGGTTCCACCCGCGCCCTGAATGCCACCACCACTATCGCAGAAAAGGCAATGGTGAAGGTGCTTACTACTGACGGACTGGGAGCAGGCTCGGTTAACACTGCCGGCACACTGATTCTGGGCAAGGCTGATGCACCTGTCATGCTTGCTAACAGCCAGGTCACCATCGCTCAGCAGGGGACACTCTCTGGCTCTGGTGGTGTCGCCGGGAACGTAACCAACAGCGGTACTCTTGACCTGAGAGCCGATGCTCCGGGTAATGTACTGACGATCGGAGGTAACTATACCGGTAATAATGGCTTACTGCTCATGAACACCGCTCTGGGGAATGACAGCTCCGCAACAGACAAACTGGTTATTAAAGGCAATGCTTCCAGTCAGACCCGAGTGGTTGTTATAAATGCAGGTGGTACCGGAGCACAGACACTGAACGGTATTGAGTTGATTCATGTCGACGGAAATGCTGACAGTGCTGCATTTATTCAGGCCGGGCGTATTGCCGCCGGGGCTTATGACTACACGCTGGGACGTGGTCAGGGAAGCAACCGTGATAACTGGTATCTGACCAGTGGTAAAAACACTCCGTTCCTGCTGCGCGCTCTGAAAGCAATGCAACCCTCTGCCCCTGAACCTGCTCCGGGTGGTCATGACAACGACCTGCGTCCGGAAGCTGGCTCCTACACAGCGAACATTGCTGCAGCAAACACCATGTTCGTATCCCGTCTTTATGAACGCCAGGGGCCGATGCATTACACCGATGTGATTACCGGTGAGCAGAAAGAAACCAGCATGTGGATGCACCATGAAGGGGGACACAACCGCTGGCGTGACGGTACAGGCCAACTGAAAACACAGGGTAACCGTTACGTCCTGCAGATGGGCGGTGACCTGGCTCAGTGGAGCCGGAACAGCTCTGACCGCTGGCATCTGGGGGTTATGGCTGGTTACGGTAATGACCATAACAATACAGATTCTGTACGTACCGGATACAGTTCAAAAGGCAGTGTGAAAGGATACAACACAGGTCTGTATGCCACCTGGTATGCTAATGATGAGACACATAGCGGGGCTTATCTGGATAGCTGGGCACAGTACAGCTGGTTCGATAACGATGTGAAAGGTGACGGACTGCCGGGGGAATCCTGGAAATCAAAAGGTCTGACAGCCTCACTGGAAACCGGTTATGTCTGGAAAACCGGTGAGTTTACCGGCAGCCATGGCAGTCTGAACGAATGGTATGTCCAGCCTCAGGCTCAGGTTATCTGGATGGGCGTAAAAGCTGATGAGCACCGCGAACTCAATGGTACCCATGTTGAAAGCACCGGTGACGGTAACCTCCGTACCCGTCTGGGCGTGAAAACCTGGATTAAGGGGCACAACAGAATGGACGACAGCAAATCCCATGAGTTCTGTCCGTTCGTTGAGGTGAACTGGCTGCACAACACCCGTGATTTTGGCACCCGTATGAACGGTGTGACGGTACATCAGGACGGTGCCAGCAATACCGGAGAAGTAAAAACCGGTGTTGAGGGACTGATAAATGACCATCTGAACCTGTGGGGCAATGTGGGTGTACAGCTCGGTGACAAGGGATACAGTGACGCCTCTGCCATGCTGGGTGTGAAGTATACATTCTGAACCGGGTAGTGTAGTGGTCAGTAATACTGTTCAGCTCTTTATCAGTCAGTGCATGAGAGAAACGGGATAACCTGTTCAATGACCAATGGTTATGATTGCTACCAGAATGCGCTGGCTGAACGAATAAATGAGATCCTGAAAAATGAGTTTTACTCTCGCGTCCTACAAACCTGACGTAGACCTGGGAAATGGTAAAAAAATCCGTGACAATTTATAACCATGAGCGACCACACTTGGCACGGAAATACAAAACGCCCGATGGAGTTCATCAGGCGTTTTACAGACAGAAAACTGTCAACTTAAATCAGGACTAGTCATTATGCGATTATTTGGTCACATCAGCACCAAACCATTTTTCGGAAAGAGCTTGTAGAGTGCCGTCTTTTTGCATTTCTGCAATGGCATCGTTAACCGCTTTCAGCAGGTCTTCGTTACCTTTACGCAGCGCCACACCTGACTCCTGGCGGGAGAAGGCTTCGCCGGTTACTGCCAGCGTATCATTGGTTTTTTTCACCAAATCCAGCGCAGCCAGACGATCAACCAGGATGGCATCAATACGACCTACGCGCAGATCCTGATATTTGGTCGGATCATCATCATAGGTACGCACATCAACACCCTGAACATTCTGCCGCAGCCACTCTTCATAGTTAGTCCCCAGACCAACGCCAACTTTTTTACCTTTCAAATCGTCGGCGGTTTTAATGGTGCCTTCATTACCTTTTTTCACCAGCGCCTGAATACCGGAAATGGTGTACGGGGTAGAGAAATCGTATTTTTTCTTACGTTCATCAGAGATGGTGACCTGATTAATCACCACATCGATGCGCTTAGAATCCAGTGACGCCAGCATACCGTCCCACTTTGTCGGTTTTAATGCGGCTTCCACGCCCAGATGTTTTGCCAGTTGTTGCGCAAATTCCACCTCAAAACCGGTCAATTTACCGTCATCGCCCTGAAAGCTAAACGGCGGGTAAGTCCCTTCCAGTCCCACCAGCAAAGTGCCCCGCTCTTTCACTTTATTGAGCAGACCTTCGTCGGCAAAACTTTTCACGCTCATACCCGCAACCAGCGCCACGGCCATAACCCCCATCAGCGCCTGACGTCCCAGATGTACTAATTTCATATTCACCCCGAATGTTGTTATGTTGGTTTGCAGTGTAGAGCCATTGTTCGAAGACACAAAAACAACTCTGCTACATCTTATTCTTATTTAATATATATCAGAAGCTGACAGGCTGGGGGATTTCTGCGTAAGGTCACCACGGGTTTGCATCTGGTAGCACTGGTACTTACGTAATGCGATGCGATAATTATTGGTGCTGGTGGTGGGCAGCCAGGGAGCCAGGTTTTCATCAAGAAAACCATCCTGCAGCAGGTCGGAGGAAATATCGTGTTCGCTTAAATAATTACCCAAACGACGTAGACGTACCACATATTCACGCACAGTGCCGGGGCTCATTTCAGTATGATCAAAGAGAAACTGTTTAAAGCCGATAATATCAAAAAAATCACTCTGGGTTTTGCAATGTAAATCGCCGCAGAAACGGCATAATGCCGCCCATGATTTTTGTTCCTCAAACCAGCCATTTTCATCAAGCAGCGTATCAAGGCGAGATATCGCTATTTTATTCACTATCTTGCCATCGCGCACGAGAGTAATACGATCGAGTAATTTACGGCAATATGCGCAATGAGTCTGGCTATGTTTAAAGTCTTTAAGATAGCGGCTTAATGGCCGCCTTTTCTGGTGCTGCACCATTATTAAGAACTCCTGGTATTCAAAATTAATGTGCGGCATTTACCTAAGTTATAACTTACCCAGTTTGGTGCGTAACCGTTTAATAGCCTGGCTATGTAACTGACTGACCCGAGATTCACCGACTTCCAGCACTGCGCCAATCTCTTTGAGATTAAGCTCTTCCTGGTAATAGAGCGTTAATACCAACTGTTCGCGCTCCGGTAACATTTCGATGGCTTCCATCACCCGCTGACGCAAATTACCGTCCAGTAGTTGCTGCAATGGGTTATCCCGCTGATGATCGTCAGTAACCAGTTCAATGCTATCACCGTGCTCTTCGCGCCACTCATCATAGGAGAAAAGTTGGCTGTTATTCGTATCAAGCAACATTTGTCGATAGTCGGCGATTTCAATCCCTAAACGTTCTGCCACTTCAGTTTCTGTGGCATTGCGGCCAAGCTCCTGCTCCAGTTGCCCTATTGCCTGCGCCACTTCACGTGCATTGCGTCGCACGCTGCGCGGCACCCAGTCACGGCTGCGAAGTTCATCCAGCATAGCACCACGGATACGCTGCACTGCGTAAGTTGTAAATGCCGTTCCTTGCAGGGCATCATAACGTTCAACAGCATTAAGTAATCCAATGCCGCCTGCCTGTAGCAGATCGTCAAGTTCTACACTCGCGGGCAGTCGAACCTGCAGGCGCAATGCTTCGTGACGCACCAGCGGGATATAACGCTGCCACAGCGAATGTTTATCCATTACACCTTCAGCGGTATAGAGTGATTTCACGATAAACAGCCCTGCGTTATATAAATAATCGGCATAATTATCCGTTTCTGCAGGTTTTTTAATCGGACGATTAATGGGTGAAATAAGGGGTTATTTAGGGTAATCGGTAAATAACGAGCAGAATAACCCCGCCGGAGCGGGGTTAAGATAGCTGACAACGTCAGCCTCATCTTGCCGGATGCGGCGTAAACGCCTTATCCGACCTACGCGAATATGCAAATTTATTAATTGCGATTCACCTTTTAGGCATGATAAGCGCAGCGCATCAGGCAATTTGGCGTTTGCTGTCGTTATATTACGACGATTAACCCTGCAGCAGAGACAGAACTTGTTGCGGCACCTGGTTAGCCTTAGACAGCACAGAGTTACCCGCCTGCTGGATGATCTGCGCTTTCGACATGTTAGACACTTCGGTCGCATAGTCAGCGTCCTGAATACGGGACTGCGCTTCAGACAGATTGGTGGTGGTGTTGTTCAGGTTAGTGACCGCAGAATCCAGACGGTTTTGAACGGCACCGAGGGAGGAGCGGAATTTGTCAACAGAAGCAATCGCTTTGTCTAAAAGTGCCAGTGGATCAGCAGAAGAAGCCCCTGAGAACTGTGCAGTCGGAGTTGCTGTAGATAATTCAACAACAACCTTGTTCCCTGTGGCTGTTGCTGCAGTGTCGTCATCAAGCGCCGTTGCAACCGTTGTAGCGTAGTTTTTACCCTGGAATGTTACATATCCCGCAGCCGCGCCTTTAGAGTCGGCGGCAACTTTAATCAGTTGATCTTTCTGAGTAGCAGCAGTCGTTAGTCCATTATCGGTGTCTTTGTATTCGACATCGGCTTTATTCAACGTGACTTTACCGTCTGCATGATTAATCGACGCGGAGTAGAAATCACTGCCGGATTGAACGACGAACTGTGCAGTGGCAGCCCCTTTCGCATCCAGTGTATTGTGTAACGTCAGGCTAGAAACATCGACTGTTTTACCTGTCGCAGTAGTCAGATCTTTCGCAACAGCCGTGAAATCAACACCAACGGGTTCCGTTCCTGCATCACCCGTAATTTGAGTAATAGAACTGCTAACATTCAGCGACTGACCCGAAACGGAGAAACCATTCAATCCCAGCGTGGAAGAATCAATTTTCTGCAAATCGATAGAGATGGTCTGCCCATCATTCGCGCCAACCTGAATCTTCATGGAACCATTTTTTGCCAGCACGTTCACGCCGTTGAACTGGGTCTGACCGGAAACGCGGTCAATTTCATCCAGACGGGATTTGATTTCGTCCTGAATAGAAGACAGGTCAGAATCAGAGTTAGTGCCGGTCGTCGCCTGAACGGTCAACTCACGCACACGTTGCAAGTTGTTGTTGATTTCAGACAGTGCGCCTTCTGCGGTCTGCGCCAGAGAAATACCGTCGTTGGCGTTACGCGCGGCCTGAGTCAGGCCTTTAATGTTAGAGGTAAAGCGGTTAGCAATCGCCTGACCTGCGGCGTCATCTTTCGCGCTGTTAATACGCAGACCAGAAGAGAGGCGCTCGATAGAAGTCGACAGCGCAGACTGATTTTTGTTGATGTTGTTCTGAGTGATCAGCGAGAGGCTGTTGGTGTTAATGACTTGTGCCATAATTTTTATTCCTGTTTTTTAGCTCTACGGTTTAAGTATCGGGCTTCCACCCTTCGGCTTCGTCGCCGTCAACCCTGTTATCGTCTGGTCTCTCACAACCTTTAGAATTTTTTTCTAGCGGTCGAAATACTCCCCTTCCTCGTTGCTGTTCGTGTCATTAAGCCAAAAAATAAATCGTAAACTTTGCCCCGCTTACGCCGATAACCCCGGTATTCGTTCTACATGTCGCATGATTAAGGAATCAATATGGCTAGTATTTCAACGCTTGGGGTTGGGTCGGGGCTGGACTTAAGCAGCATCCTCGACAGTCTGGAGGCGGCAGAAAAATCTACCCTGACGCCGATATCAAAACAGCAAAGCTCTTACACCGCGAAACTGAGCGCCTACGGGACGCTGAAAAGCGCACTGGAGAGTTTCCAGACAGCCAACACAGCACTGAATAAAGCCGATTTATTTACCGCCACCTCAACCACCAGTAGTTCATCGGCTTTCAGCGCCACCACCACGGGCAGCGCGATTGCCGGGAAATACACCATTAGCGTCAGCCAACTGGCGCAGGCACAGACGCTGACCACCAAAAACAGTCAAAAAGACAGTAAAGCCGCCATCGCCACCAGCGATAGCGTACTGACCATCCAGCAAGGCGGCGGTAAAGATCCGGTCACGATTGATATCAGCGCGGCTAACTCGTCACTTTCCGGTATTCGCGATGCCATTAACAACGCCAAAGCTGGCGTCAGCGCCAGTATCATCAATGTAGGTAACGGCGAGTATCGTCTGTCCATCACCGCTAACGATACGGGCAGCAATAACGCGATGAAACTTAGCGTCAGCGGCGACAGCGCCCTGGAAAGTTTTATGGGTTACAACGGAACTTCAGGTGATAGCAGCAATGGCATGATTGAAAGCGTCACCGCGCAAAACGCCAAACTGACGGTCAATAACGTTGAGATTGAAAACAGCAGTAACACTATCAGCGACGCACTGGAAGATATCACCCTCAACCTGAATGACGTCACCACTGGTAATCAGACACTGACCATCAGTAAAGACACATCAAAAGCTGAAAATGCGGTTAAAGCGTGGGTGGATGCCTATAACACATTGCAGGATACGTTCAGCAGCTTAACCAAATACACCGCCGTCGATGCCGGCGCAGAAAGTCAGGACTCCAGCAATGGCGCATTACTCGGCGACTCCACACTGCGTACCATCCAGACTCAGCTTAAAACCTTGCTCGCCAATACCCACAGCAGTTCAAACTATAAAACGCTGGCACAGATTGGCATTACCAGCGATGCCAGTACCGGCAAGCTGGAAATCGCGACCGACAAGCTGCAAACGGCGCTGAAGAAAGATGCCGCTGGCGTCGGTGAAATGTTTATTGGTAACGGTAAAAGTACAGGGGTAACCACCGGCATTAGCAGCAATCTGACCAGTTGGCTCTCCTCCACCGGGATAATCCAGGCAGCAAAAGATGGCGTCAGCAAAACGCTGAACAATTTGACTGATCAGTACAACGCAGCCAGTGAACGTATCGATACCTTAATGGCGCGCTATAAAGCCCAGTTTACCCAATTAGATGTGTTAATGAACTCGCTGAACTCCACCAGTAGCTATCTGACACAGCAGTTCGATACCTCAAATAGCAGCTCGAAATAATCTTCAGGAGAGACTATGTACAGCGCAAAAGGCACCCAGGCCTATGCCCAAATTGGCGTCGAAAGCGCCGTAATGAGCGCCAGCCAACAACAATTGGTCACCATGCTGTTTGACGGCGTGTTGAGCGCACTGGTAAGAGCGCGCCTGTTTATGCAGGACAACAATCAGGAAGGAAAAGGCGTCTCTTTGTCAAAAGCGATCAGCATTATTGATAACGGGCTGAGGATCGGTCTTGACGAAGAAAGCCAGGACGAATTAACCCAGAATTTGATAGCCCTGTATAGCTATATGATCAGGCGTTTGCTGCAAGCCAATTTACGCAACGATGTCTCCGCAGTCGAAGAAGTGGAAACGTTGATGCGTAACCTTGCCGATGCCTGGAAAGAGTCTTTACTCTCCCCTTCTTTGATTCAGGATCCTGTCTGATGAACCACGCACCGCACTTGTATTTTGCCTGGCAACAACTCGTCGAAAAAAGCCAACTCATGTTACGCCTGGCGACAGAAGGACGATGGAATGAACTCATCGCCAGCGAAATGGAATATGTCAATGCGGTGCAAAAGATCGCACACCTAACGGAAGAAACGGAACCCTCTACCATGATACAGGAGCAACTCAGACCGCTGCTGCGCCTCGTTCTGGAAAACGAAAACAAAGTAAAACAGTTATTGCAGATTCGGATGGATGAACTGGCGAAACTGGTCGGTCAGTCATCAATGCAAAAATCTGTGTTAAGCGCCTACGGTGATCAGGGGGGCTACGTGCTGGCGCCGCAGGAAAACCTCTTTTGACGCTTAAAAAGATGATGGCTCGCGAATAATCCGATTACGGCTACGCTTCTAATGTTCCCCTTGAGTGGAGTCGAAGAATGCGTAATCCCACGCTGTTGCAATGTTTTCACTGGTATTACCCGGAAGGCGGCAAGCTCTGGCCTGAACTGGCCGAGCGCGCCGACGGTTTTAATGATATTGGTATCAATATGATCTGGCTGCCACCAGCCTATAAAGGCGCATCGGGCGGGTATTCGGTCGGCTACGACTCCTACGATTTATTTGATTTAGGCGAGTTTGATCAAAAAGGCAGCATCCCCACCAAATATGGCGATAAAGCACAACTGCTGGCCGCCATTGATGCACTCAAACGCAATGACATTGCGGTACTGCTGGACGTGGTCGTCAACCACAAAATGGGCGCAGATGAAAAAGAAGCCATTCGCGTACAGCGCGTCAATGCTGACGATCGCACGCAAATTGATGATGAAATCATTGAGTGCGAAGGCTGGACGCGTTACACCTTTCCCGCTCGTGGCGGGCAATACTCGCAGTTTATCTGGGATTTCAAATGTTTTAGCGGTATCGACCATATCGAAAACCCAAACGAAGACGGTATCTTTAAAATCGTCAACGACTACACCGGCGAAGGCTGGAACGACCAGGTTGATGATGAGCTTGGTAATTTTGACTATCTGATGGGCGAAAATATCGACTTTCGCAACCATGCCGTTACGGAAGAGCTCAAATACTGGGCGCGCTGGGTGATGGAGCAAACGCAATGCGACGGTTTTCGTCTCGACGCAGTAAAACATATTCCGGCCTGGTTTTATAAAGAGTGGATCGAACACGTGCAGGAAGTCGCGCCAAAGCCGCTATTTATTGTGGCGGAATACTGGTCGCGCGAAGTTGATAAGCTGCAAACGTATATTGATCAAGTTGAAGGCAAAACCATGCTGTTTGATGCGCCGCTACAGATGAAATTTCACGAAGCATCACGCATGGGGCGCGACTACGACATGACGCAGATTTTCACCGGTACGCTGGTGGAAGCCGATCCTTTCCATGCTGTTACGCTGGTCGCCAATCACGACACCCAACCGTTACAAGCCCTTGAAGCGCCGGTTGAACCGTGGTTTAAACCGCTGGCTTATGCCCTGATTTTGCTGCGGGAAAATGGCGTCCCTTCCGTGTTCTACCCTGATTTGTACGGTGCTCATTACGAAGATGTCGGCGGTGACGGACAAACTTATCCGATAGATATGCCGATAATCGAACAGCTTGATGAGTTGATTCTCGCCCGCCAGCGTTTCGCCCACGGAGTACAGACGTTATTTTTCGACCATCCGAACTGTATTGCGTTTAGTCGCAGCGGTACTGACGAATATCCTGGCTGCGTGGTGGTCATGTCAAACGGCGACGATGGCGAAAAAACCATTAATCTGGGGGAGAATTACGGCAATAAAACCTGGCGCGACTTTCTGGGTAATCGACAAGAGAGCGTAGTAACCGATGAAAATGGCGAAGCGACCTTCTTTTGCAACGGCGGTAGCGTCAGTGTGTGGGTTATCGAAGAGGTGATTTAAAACCGATCACTGAAAATACACTCATCGTTATTGCGGGGGCGCTACAGTTCCAGACCCGATAAGCTTGCGCATCGGGCACTTTTTTTGACATAAAAATCCCCCAGCGCCAGGGGGATTTCATTACGGTAGTGGCGTCGGCAACGGCGCTTTTTCCAGCACGGCAGCACATTCAGCCGTCGGTCGATTCACGCGTTCCATTGTCATGCCGTCATATTCGATAGTGTTACCGTCACGTTCAATTTCATATAGCTCACGTTTGACAGTAACGTTAGTGAGATCATCCGATATCAGCGTCAACTTACCCGGTAAAGCAATCACCCGCTGCCACTGACGACAATCCAGCGTATCCCCCTGTTTAGTAACAATCAGGCTACCTATCGCTTCAGGGCTGACCAGAGCACGTTGTGGCCCTTTGGTCTGCCAGTAGCCCGCCAGCCACTCTGGCGCGGGTGCTTTCACAACATTGTTATAATTTTCAACTTCGGCACAGCCAGCCAGCAGCATAAGTGCGCCTGCAATTGCGAGTTTTTTCATCATTCATCCTGCATGAGAAGAAAAGAGGATTGTGGCATTAATGCCTTGATGCTGCCAGCCTTTCCAGACCCAAGGTGAAATTTGATCTAACCATTATTTTTGTGAATTATTGACCCGAAAATAAATTTACATGGTGTATGATTCGCAGCTCTTGTTACAAACCTTCTGAGTTCAGAGGCTACATACATGTCATGGCAGCAATTCAAGCAAGCCTGGTTGATTAAATTCTGGGCCCCCATCCCCGCAGTCATCGCGGCGGGTATTCTCTCCACTTATTATTTTGGCATCACCGGCACCTTTTGGGCAGTTACGGGTGAATTTACCCGCTGGGGCGGTCAGCTCCTGCAACTGTTTGGCGTCCATGCTGAAGAGTGGGGTTATTTTAAAATAATCCATCTGGAAGGATCGCCATTAACCCGCATCGACGGAATGATGATTCTGGGTATGTTTGGCGGCTGTTTTGCCGCTGCTCTGTGGGCCAACAACGTTAAATTACGTATGCCGCGCAGCCGTATCCGCATTATGCAGGCCATTATTGGCGGTATTATCGCCGGTTTCGGCGCACGTCTGGCGATGGGCTGTAACCTGGCTGCGTTCTTCACCGGTATTCCGCAGTTCTCGTTGCACGCCTGGTTCTTTGCTATCGCCACCGCCATCGGCTCATGGTTTGGTGCGCGCTTTACCCTACTGCCGATGTTCCGCATCCCGGTAAAAATGCAGAAAGTCTCTGCCGCATCACCGCTAACACAAAAACCGGATCAGGCACGGCGTCGCTTCCGCCTCGGTATGCTGGTATTTTTCGGTATGCTGGGCTGGGCGCTGCTGACAGCAATGAATCAACCGAAGCTGGGGTTGGCTATGCTATTTGGCGTCGGCTTTGGCTTACTGATTGAACGCGCGCAAATCTGCTTTACCTCGGCGTTCCGCGATATGTGGATCACCGGACGAACCCATATGGCGAAAGCGATCATTATCGGTATGGCGGTGAGTGCCATCGGTATTTTCAGTTATGTACAGTTAGGCGTAGAACCGAAAATAATGTGGGCAGGTCCGAACGCTGTCATTGGTGGGTTACTGTTTGGTTTTGGTATTGTTCTGGCAGGCGGCTGTGAAACTGGCTGGATGTACCGCGCGGTGGAAGGCCAGGTGCACTACTGGTGGGTTGGCCTGGGCAACGTTATCGGCTCGACGATTCTGGCTTATTACTGGGATGATTTCGCCCCGGCGCTGGCAACCGACTGGGACAAAATCAACCTGCTGAAAACCTTTGGCCCAATGGGCGGCCTGCTGGTGACATATTTGATGCTGTTCGCTGCGTTAATGTTGGTTATCGGCTGGGAGAAACGCTTCTTCCGCCGTGCGGCGCCGCAGACTGCTAAGGAGATCGCATGAAAAATATCGTACCTGATTACCGTCTAGATATGGTGGGCGAACCCTGCCCTTATCCGGCGGTCGCTACTCTTGAGGCGATGCCGCAGTTAAAGAAAGGTGAGATCCTCGAAGTGGTCAGCGATTGCCCGCAGTCAATTAACAATATTCCGCTGGATGCACGTAATCACGGCTATACCGTACTGGATATCCAGCAAGACGGGCCGACCATTCGTTATTTGATTCAAAAGTAATCTTTTCTCCCGCTGTTTCAGGCAGCGGGAGTGTCTATGCTACAAATGCTCTGCTGTAGAGGCAGAGAAAAGTACGCGATATATCAGACAAATATTTTCAAGGATTTATGGCAATCCTGAAATGAACTAGTGATGAAGCATCTCATCCACAATTTCTTTCGTCTGTAACTGATAAGGATAATAAGTTGGCCAGTTATCCATCTCTTCAAGTAATTGCTGTTGTGACGTATTGCCCATAAATATATGGAAATGAGAGGATTTCCGGGGGGCAATAATATGATCGCTAAACTGCACAAACTTAGGTGCTTTACTGGCAGGATCACGGCACTCAAACAGATAACGAACCCCTTTTTTTCCTGATTTATATGTCAATATCTTGAATCCACTATAATTATATTTACAGGAAGTCACCTCCTCCCCTCTGTGGAACTCCATAACACCATTTTCGATACCGATAGTGTCAATATCCGTCGTATATCCCTGCTGATAATAGGACTTAATATCCGCAAATGATTTACCCGGTTCTTTTTTTGCTTTCATTTCAAAAACAGGATCAAGGTCACCACTTTGAAGCAAGGGGTATACCGATTGCCAAATACCATCCCAGTCAGTGAGTGACCTGTCTTTCACGTTATCATCATCAAAAATACCCTTTGCTGCTTTTTGTTCTATTTCTGTCAGTGGTGCCCCATGCGAATGATGCCCATGAGCAAGTGCATAGTTGCCAGTCAATAGTAACCCCAGCGCAAAAGCCAATTTATTAACAACCATCATCCAGTTTATCCTCCCGCTTCAACATTCATTAGATGTTATAACATAACATTTTGCGAGTGCAATACTGAAGAACGAATAGCAAAACCTAACCAGACACACGCATCATAACCCTATATTTAGTACGTCTTTGTCACCCGCATTAAGTCATCGGATCTGATTGAAGGAATAGCACCAATCATGCAAACTACAAACTCTCACAACTAACAAGAGATTATTCCCTCTGATGGATCAGGTTGCTATTTTCCAAAAGATGTTTGAGCAAGTGAGAACGGAGCTAAACTTTTCCTGGTTTTACACAGAGTTAAAACGTCATCATATTGCGCATTACATTTACTATCTTGCTACAGATAACATTAGGATCGTCACACACGATGACAAGGTGTTGTTAATAAGAGGAAGCAGAAATCTATTAAAAGTCAGTGCCACTAAGAACCCTGAGCAAGTAATAAAAGCAGCCCGGACTCACATTTCCAGAAAGTCTACTTTTCGGGAATATTGTATAACGCTCGCGAATGCGGGTGTCTTCCGGTGGGTTACTGACGTTAATGATAATAAACGTCGTTACTATTCCATCGATAATACACTCTTATATATTGAAGATGTTGAAAACAATAAACCCTTAATTTAAGTGTATTAGCTCATCTCAGATCTGACAGTTATCCGTTATTTTTCCAGGTATCTGTCAGATTATCTCTTCCCTGACACCACTCACACGCCATAGCAACTTCCAGGCGGGAGGCTCATGGAAAATATCTGTCAAAAATTGTTATATTATAACAACGGTAGTTTTTCCATGACTGAGGAGAACACACATGAAAATCAATGGGGTAAGTAAAGCCATTTTTCTTTTTGCACTGCTAACCTCAACGGCCTCTGCCGCTGGCAAGGACGTTAATGTTGAGTTCAGGAAGGGGCATAATAGTGCGCAGTACTCAGGAGAGATAAAGGGATACGATTACGACACATATAACTTCTATGCCCAAAAAGGCCAGAAGGTGCACGTCAGCATCTCCAATGAGGGAGCTGATATTGTCCTCTTTGGGCCCGGAATCAGCGATTCGGTTGATCTCTCCAGATACTCTCCCGAGCTTGATGACAACGGTCAGTACATCCTTCCCGCTTCCGGTAAATATGAGCTAAGGGTGCTTCAAACCCGCAATGACGCTCGTAAAAACAAGGCTAAAAAATACAGCGTCAACATACAGATTAAGTAAACAGAGAACGACGGGGCTATCCCCGTCATTACTTTCCTGTACTTGAAAATGACTGTCAGTAACAGACAGGAGCTGGCTGTGACACGGTTTCCCCCCATATCACACCTGCTGGCGCGAGCGACAAATCCGCGCCCTGTTTACGCGTTAAATACTTGCTGCTTTAACCGTCTGAATAGCGTGGGGGTATATCGGTAAGTGTTACCTGAAAATACGATTAATTTTATGGTTTAAACCTTTTTTAGTTATTAGTAAGATACATGCGCTTCCAAAAAAGCTGGGAAATTCAACAACTCTTGGAAAATTTTTGGCCTTGTCCCGCGGCTCCAATCCGACAGCCGCGTTTCTTTTCACTATCTAATCCATCGCTAACTTACGAACTTTGCCTTCACACATTCAAACACGGAATACAAAAGATCGGCTGCACGGGAGAAGAAAGTCTGGATTGTATCCAGTGCAAATCGTTGAGGATGGCAGAAAACCATCAGGAGCAGGTATCAGAAATTGGGTGCGTTTGCCCCATCCATGCCCCACGCTGTGGGATCGGATGTCATTAAACAAGCACAGTCAACAAGTTAAAATCTACACCTGCATGGACATCACTTCCTGGTACGCTGCCACCAGCTTATTACGCACCTGAATCCCCATTTGCATCGAAACCGACGCTTTTTGCATATCGGCCATCACATCGTTTAGCGCCACGCCGGGTTCGCCGAGGGTGAATTTTTCTGCCTGCGTGCGCGCGGCGGTTTGCGTATCGCTTATGCGATCGAGCGCGGCATGAAGCTGTCCGGCAAAACTGATTGTGGGTTGCGACAGTGGCTGCTGGACACGCGCACTCATTGCCGTGGCCTGTAACTGGCTGATAACCCCTTCGATCCCTTGTATGGCTGACATACTCATCTCCCAAATAGTTTCTGGTAGCAGAGCCTATCAGCAAGTCAATAAGATAAAGGCGTTAAATAACGATAAAAAAACGGGTTAATTGGGGCATAGAAAAAAATAAAACCACAAATAATGAGGCCGTTAATTTTTCGAGTGTGCTGACCCGGGAGTGCGTCTTGTTCCACTTTGCCAATACCGCCGTCTATCATCTGCCGCGAGGTGCGCGATGAATACGACCGCAGCCCAGACAAAATCTCTTGAGTGGCTCAATCGCCTGCGCGCGAATCCGAGAATTCCCCTGATTGTTGCTGGTTCCGCTGCGGTGGCAGTGATAGTCGCGTTAATTCTGTGGGCAAAAGCCCCTGATTACCGCACGTTATTCAGCAATCTTTCCGATCAGGATGGTGGCGCAATCGTCAGCCAACTGACGCAAATGAATATTCCTTACCGCTTCAGCGAAGCCAGCGGCGCGATTGAAGTTCCGGCCGATAAAGTTCACGAGCTGCGTCTGCGTCTGGCGCAGCAAGGCTTACCTAAAGGCGGTGCAGTTGGATTTGAACTGCTCGATCAGGAAAAATTTGGCATCAGCCAGTTCAGTGAACAGGTGAATTATCAGCGGGCGCTGGAAGGCGAGCTTTCCCGTACCATCGAAACTATTGGCCCGGTAAAAGGGGCGCGCGTGCATCTGGCGATGCCAAAACCCTCTTTATTTGTTCGTGAACAAAAATCTCCTTCGGCATCAGTGACGGTAAATTTGTTGCCAGGCCGCGCGCTGGATGAAGGGCAAATTAGCGCCATTGTACATCTGGTTTCCAGCGCGGTTGCCGGTCTACCACCAGGAAATGTCACGCTGGTGGATCAGGGCGGACATCTGTTAACCCAATCCAACACCAGCGGGCGTGACCTTAATGACGTCCAGTTGAAATATGCCAGCGATGTCGAAGGACGCATTCAGCGGCGTATTGAAGCGATCCTGTCGCCTATTGTCGGCAACGGCAATATTCACGCCCAGGTAACGGCACAACTGGACTTCGCCAGTAAAGAGCAAACAGAAGAACAGTATCGCCCTAACGGCAACGAATCACAGGCGGCGCTCCGCTCACGCCAGCTTAATGAGAGCGAGCAAAGCGGTTCCGGTTATCCGGGCGGCGTACCGGGTGCGTTGTCGAATCAGCCAGCGCCTGCGAATAACGCACCAATCAGTACGCCTCCGGCAAATCAAAATAATCGCCAGCAGCAGGCGAGCACCACCAGCAATAGTGGACCGCGTAGCACGCAGCGTAATGAAACCAGTAACTACGAAGTCGATCGCACCATTCGTCATACCAAGATGAACGTGGGCGATGTGCAACGCTTATCCGTTGCGGTAGTGGTGAATTACAAAACGTTGCCAGATGGCAAACCGTTGCCTCTCAGCACCGAACAGATGAAGCAGATTGAAGATCTGACCCGCGAAGCGATGGGCTTTTCGGAAAAACGCGGCGACTCGCTCAATGTCGTCAACTCGCCATTCAATAGCAGTGACGAAAGCGGTGGAGAACTACCATTCTGGCAACAGCAGGCATTTATCGATCAGTTGCTGGCTGCCGGGCGCTGGTTGCTGGTGCTGCTGGTGGCGTGGCTGCTGTGGCGTAAAGCGGTACGCCCACAGCTAACACGTCGCACCGAGACGATGAAAGCTGTACAGCAACAGGCACAGAGCCGCGCGGAAGAGGAAGATGCGGTAGAAGTCCGCCTGAGCAAAGACGAACAACTACAGCAACGCCGCACTAACCAACGTCTGGGAGCTGAAGTAATGAGCCAGCGTATCCGTGACATGTCTGATAACGATCCGCGCGTGGTGGCGCTGGTCATTCGCCAGTGGATAAACAACGATCATGAGTAACCTGACAGGCACCGAAAAGAGCGTCATCCTGCTAATGACCATTGGCGAAGACCGGGCGGCAGAGGTTTTCAAACATCTCTCCCAGCGCGAAGTGCAAACCCTGAGTGCGGCGATGGCAAACGTCACGCAGATCTCCAATAAGCAGTTAACGGATGTGCTGGCAGAGTTTGAGCAAGAAGCTGAACAGTTCGCGGCACTGAATATCAACGCCAACGATTACCTACGTTCGGTGCTGGTCAAAGCCCTTGGTGAAGAGCGTGCCGCCAGCCTGCTGGAAGATATCCTCGAAACTCGCGATACCGCCAGTGGTATTGAGACACTCAACTTTATGGAACCGCAGAGCGCCGCCGATCTGATCCGCGATGAGCATCCGCAGATTATCGCCACCATTCTGGTGCATCTGAAGCGCGCCCAGGCCGCTGATATTCTGGCGTTGTTCGATGAACGTCTGCGCCACGACGTGATGTTGCGTATTGCGACCTTTGGCGGCGTACAGCCTGCCGCGCTGGCGGAACTGACCGAAGTACTCAATGGCCTTCTCGACGGTCAGAATCTCAAACGCAGCAAAATGGGCGGCGTGAGAACGGCAGCCGAGATTATCAACCTGATGAAAACCCAGCAGGAAGAAGCGGTTATTACCGCCGTGCGTGAATTTGACGGTGAGCTGGCGCAGAAGATCATCGACGAGATGTTCCTGTTCGAAAATCTGGTGGATGTCGATGATCGCAGCATCCAGCGCCTGTTGCAGGAAGTGGATTCAGAATCGCTGCTGATCGCCCTGAAAGGTGCCGAGCAGCCACTGCGCGAGAAATTCCTGCGCAATATGTCGCAGCGTGCCGCCGATATACTGCGCGACGATCTCGCCAATCGTGGTCCGGTGCGTCTGTCGCAGGTCGAGAACGAACAGAAAGCGATTCTGCTGATTGTGCGCCGTCTTGCCGAAACCGGCGAGATGGTGATTGGCAGCGGCGAGGATACCTATGTCTGATAATCTGCCGTGGAAAACCTGGACACCGGACGATCTTGCGCCGCCGCAGGCGGTGTTTGTACCCATGGTCGAGCCAGAAGAGAGCATTCCTGAAGAGGCCGACCCCAACCTTGAGCAACAACTGGCGCAACTGCAAATGCAGGCCCATGAGCAAGGTTATCAGGCGGGAATTACCGAAGGTCGCCAGCAAGGCCACGAACAAGGCTATCAGGAAGGGATCGCTCAGGGGCTGGAACAAGGACTGGCGCAAGCAAAATCCCAGCAAGCGCCGATTCATGCCCGGATGCAGCAACTGGTCAGCGAATTTCAAACCACGCTTGATGCGCTTGATAGTGTGATTGCTTCGCGCCTGATGCAGATGGCGCTGGAGGCGGCGCGTCAGGTGATCGGTCAGACGCCAACGGTGGACAATGCGGCGTTGATTAAGCAGATCCAGCAGTTGTTACAGCAAGAACCGTTATTCAGCGGCAAACCGCAGCTGCGCGTACACCCGGACGATCTGCAACGCATCGATGAAATGCTCGGCGCAACCTTAGGTTTGCATGGCTGGCGCTTGCGGGGCGATCCGACACTCCATCCCGGCGGCTGCAAAGTCTCCGCCGATGAAGGCGATCTCGACGCCAGTGTCGCCACTCGCTGGCAAGAACTCTGCCGTCTGGCAGCGCCGGGAGTAGTGTAATGACCACGCGCCTGACACGCTGGCTAACCACACTGGACAACTTTGAAGCCAAAATGGCGCAGTTGCCTGCGGTGCGTCGCTACGGGCGATTAACCCGCGCCACCGGGCTGGTGCTGGAAGCTACCGGATTGCAATTGCCGCTCGGCGCAACCTGTGTGATTGAACGCCAGAACGGCACTGAAACTCACGAAGTAGAAAGCGAAGTGGTTGGCTTTAATGGTCAACGACTGTTTTTAATGCCACTGGAGGAAGTGGAAGGCGTACTACCTGGCGCACGCGTTTATGCCAAAAATATCTCCGGCGATGGCCTGCAAAGCGGCAAACAGTTGCCGCTCGGTTCGGCGTTATTAGGTCGCGTTCTGGACGGCAGCGGTAAACCGCTCGATGGCCTCCCCTCCCCCGATACGACTGAAACCGGTGCGCTGATTACCCCGCCGTTTAACCCGTTACAACGCACACCGATTGAACATGTGCTGGACACGGGCGTGCGTCCTATCAATGCCCTGCTTACCGTCGGGCGCGGGCAGCGTATGGGGCTGTTTGCCGGTTCCGGCGTCGGTAAAAGTGTGCTGCTGGGAATGATGGCACGTTACACCCGCGCTGATGTGATTGTCGTGGGTTTGATTGGCGAGCGTGGGCGCGAAGTAAAAGATTTTATTGAGAATATCCTCGGTGCTGAAGGACGTGCACGCTCAGTGGTGATTGCCGCACCGGCAGATGTTTCCCCACTTCTGCGAATGCAGGGTGCCGCCTATGCCACGCGCATTGCCGAGGATTTTCGCGATCGTGGTCAGCATGTGTTGCTGATTATGGACTCCCTCACCCGCTACGCGATGGCTCAGCGTGAGATTGCGCTGGCGATTGGCGAACCGCCAGCCACCAAAGGTTATCCGCCGTCGGTATTCGCCAAATTACCGGCACTGGTCGAGCGTGCCGGAAACGGCATCAGCGGCGGCGGCTCGATTACCGCGTTTTATACCGTGCTCACCGAAGGCGATGACCAGCAGGATCCGATTGCTGACTCCGCGCGGGCAATCCTCGACGGTCACATTGTGCTGTCTCGCCGACTGGCGGAAGCCGGGCACTATCCAGCTATCGATATTGAAGCGTCGATCAGCCGTGCAATGACGGCGTTAATCAGCGAGCAACATTATGCGCGAGTGCGCACATTCAAACAGTTGTTGTCGAGCTTTCAGCGTAATCGCGATCTGGTCAGTGTCGGCGCTTACGCCAAAGGCAGCGATCCAATGCTCGATAAAGCCATCGCCCTGTGGCCGCAGCTGGAGGGCTATTTGCAACAAGGTATTTTTGAACGCGCGGACTGGGAAGACTCTCTTCAGGGGCTGGAACGTATTTTTCCGACAGTGTGACTACGCAGGAGATAACAGCAGATGGCAGAACATGGCGCACTGGCGACCCTGAAAGATCTGGCAGAAAAAGAGGTGGATAACGCCGCACGTCTGTTGGGTGAAATGCGTCGCGGATGTCAGCAGGCAGAAGAACAACTCAAAATGCTGATCGATTATCAGAATGAATATCGAAACAACCTGAATAGCGATATGAGTGCCGGGATGACCAGCAACCGCTGGATCAACTATCAGCAGTTTATTCAGACGCTGGAAAAAGCCATTACCCAGCATCACCAGCAACTCACGCAGTGGACACAAAAAGTTGATGTTGCCCTGAATAACTGGCGGGAGAAAAAACAACGTTTGCAGGCCTGGCAGACACTACAGGAACGGCAATCCACGGCGGCGCTACTGGCAGAAAACCGCCTCGATCAGAAAAAGATGGATGAGTTCGCCCAGCGCGCCGCCATGAGGAAACCAGAATGATTCGCTTAGCGCCCTTGATTACCGCTGACGTTGACACCTCCGCATTGCCCGGCGGCAAAGCCAGTGATGTCGCTCAAGATTTTCTCGCATTGTTGAGCGGGGCATTAGCAGACGATACAACAACCGACAAAGCTGCGATCCAATTGCTGGTGGCAACAAATAAACCTGCCACAAAAGGCGAACCGCTGGTGAGTGATATTCTTTCTGATGCGCAACAAGCGGATTTACTGCTCCCTGTGGATGATACACCGCCAGTCGTTAATGACGAACACGCCACATCAACACCGTTAACCGCCGCTCAGGCGATGACGCTGGCAGCGGTGTCAGACAAAAACGCAGTAAAAGACGAAAAAGCGGATGATCTTAATGAAGACGTCACCGCAAGCCTGAGCGCCCTTTTCGCGATGTTACCGGGTTTTGACAATACACCCAAAGTGACTAATACGCCGTCAACCGTGTTACCGACAGAGAAGCCAACGCTCTTCACAAAACTGACTTCTGCGCAACTCACCACAGCACAGACTGACGACGCCCCTGGCGCTCCAACTCAGCCATTAACACCGCTGATTGCTGAAGCCCAGAGTAAAGCGGAAGTCATCAGCACGCCATCGCCGGTGACCGCTGCCGCCAGTCCGCTAATCACTTCGCACCAGACGCAGCCACTGCCCACCGTCGCAGCGCCTGTTTTGAGTGCACCGCTGGGTTCTCACGAATGGCAACAATCATTAAGCCAGCATATTTCGCTGTTTACCCGTCAGGGACAACAAAGTGCCGAGCTGCGTTTGCATCCGCAGGATTTAGGCGAGGTGCAAATCTCCCTTAAGGTGGATGACAACCAGGCGCAAATCCAGATGGTTTCGCCGCATCAGCACGTTCGCGCGGCACTGGAGGCGGCTCTGCCAGCACTGCGCACACAACTGGCAGAAAGCGGTATTCAGTTAGGACAGAGCAATATCAGCGGCGAGAGTTTTAACGGTCAGCAGCAGGCCGCGTCCCAGCAACAGCAAAGTCCGCGCACAACAAGCCATGAACACCTGGCTGTCGAAGATGACGATGCACTGCCGGTTCCCGCCTCTTTACAAGGGCGTGCAACAGGCAATAGCGGCGTTGATATTTTCGCCTAACGTCAGAGGTGGCACCGTAATCCACGTCTTTTCCACGCTTTGCCGCGCTTAAGACACAGGATAATTAGCCGATAAGCAGTAGCGACACAGGAAGACCGCAACACATGACTGATTACGCGATAAGCAAGAAAAGCAAGCGATCGCTTTGGCTCCCGATCCTGGTATTTATTACTCTCGCGGCCTGCGCCAGCGCGGGTTACAGCTACTGGCATTCGCGTCAGGCTGCTACTGACGACAAAGCACAGCAACACGTCGTACTCTCACCTGTCTTCTATGCACTGGACACTTTTACGGTCAATCTGGGCGAAGCGGATCGCGTGCTTTATATCGGCATAACACTGCGACTGAAAGATGAAGCCACCCGTTCGCGCCTGAGCGAGTATTTGCCGGAAGTCCGCAGTCGCTTGCTGTTACTGTTTTCGCGCCAGGATGCCGCCGTGCTGGCAACTGAAGAAGGCAAGCAAAAGCTGATTGCCGCAATTAAAGCCACACTCTCCACCCCGCTCGTTGCCGGGCAACCGAAACAGGATGTCACCGACGTGCTGTATACCGCTTTTATTCTGCGATAACGACATGGGCGATAGTATTCTTTCTCAAGCTGAAATTGATGCGCTGTTGAATGGCGACAGCGAGGTCAAAGACGAACCGACAACCAGTGCTGGCGGCGAAAGTGATATTCGTCCGTACGATCCCAATACCCAACGACGGGTTGTGCGCGAACGTTTGCAGGCGCTGGAAATCATTAATGAGCGTTTTGCCCGTCATTTCCGCATGGGGCTGTTTAACCTGCTGCGCCGTAGCCCGGACATTACCGTCGGGGCGATCCGCATTCAGCCGTATCATGAATTTGCCCGCAACCTGCCGGTGCCGACCAACCTGAACCTTATCCATCTGAAACCGCTGCGCGGCACCGGGCTGGTGGTGTTCTCGCCAAGTCTGGTGTTTATCGCCGTGGATAACCTGTTTGGCGGTGATGGTCGCTTCCCGACCAAAGTAGAAGGTCGCGAGTTTACGCATACCGAACAGCGCGTCATCAACCGCATGTTGAAGCTGGCACTTGAAGGCTATAGCGACGCCTGGAAGGCGATTAATCCGCTGGAAGTAGAGTACGTGCGTTCCGAAATGCAGGTGAAATTTACCAATATCACCACCTCGCCGAACGACATTGTGGTTAACACGCCTTTTCATGTCGAAATTGGCAACCTGACCGGCGAATTTAATATCTGCCTGCCATTCAGCATGATCGAGCCGCTACGGGAATTGTTGGTTAACCCGCCGCTGGAAAACTCGCGTAATGAAGATCAGAACTGGCGCGATAACCTGGTGCGTCAGGTGCAGCACTCACAGCTGGAACTGGTCGCCAACTTTGCCGATATATCGCTGCGCCTGTCGCAGATTTTGAAACTGAAACCCGGCGATGTCCTGCCGATAGAAAAACCCGATCGCATCATCGCCCATGTTGACGGCGTTCCGGTACTGACCAGCCAGTACGGCACCATCAACGGTCAATATGCGTTACGGATAGAACATTTGATTAACCCGATTTTGAATTCTCTGAACGAGGAACAGCCCAAATGAGTGACTTGAATAATCCGGCCGATGACAACAACGGCGCAATGGACGATCTGTGGGCTGAAGCGTTGAGCGAACAAAAATCAACAAGCGGCAAAAGCGCGACTGAAGCCGTGTTCCAGCAGCTTGGCGGCGGCGACGTCAGTGGAACATTGCAGGATATCGACCTGATTATGGATATTCCGGTTAAGCTGACCGTCGAGCTGGGTCGCACACGTATGACCATCAAAGAGCTGTTACGTCTGACGCAAGGGTCAGTCGTGGCGCTGGACGGTCTGGCGGGCGAACCGCTGGATATTCTGATCAACGGCTATTTAATCGCCCAGGGCGAAGTGGTGGTCGTTGCCGATAAATACGGCGTGCGGATCACCGATATCATTACCCCGTCTGAGCGAATGCGCCGCCTGAGCCGTTAGTGATGAATAACCACGCCACTGTGCAATCTTCTGCGCCAGTTTCCACCGCGCCGCTCCTTCAGGTGAGTGGCGCACTGATTGCCATTATTGTCCTGATCCTCGCTGCTGCCTGGCTGGTAAAACGGCTGGGATTTGCCCCTAAACGCACTGGCGTTAACGGTCTGAAAATTAGCGCCAGCGCCTCGCTGGGCGCGCGTGAACGGGTCGTGGTGGTCGATGTGGACGATGCGCGGCTGGTGCTCGGCGTTACCGCAGGGCAAATCAATTTGCTGCATAAACTTCCCCCTTCAGCACCCACAGAAGAGATACCACAGGCCGATTTTCAGTCGGTCATGAAAAACTTGCTCAAGCGTAGCGGGAGATCCTGATGCGTCGTTTGTTGTCTGTCGCGCCGGTTCTTCTCTGGCTGGTTACGCCCCTCGCGTTCGCGCAACTGCCTGGTATCACCAGCCAGCCGCTACCTGGCGGTGGACAAAGCTGGTCGCTCCCGGTGCAGACGCTGGTGTTCATCACCTCATTGACGTTTATTCCGGCGATTTTACTGATGATGACCAGCTTCACCCGCATCATCATTGTTTTTGGTTTATTACGTAACGCGCTGGGAACGCCCTCCGCGCCGCCCAACCAGGTATTGCTGGGGCTGGCGCTGTTTTTGACCTTTTTTATTATGTCTCCGGTGATCGACAAAATTTATGTCGATGCATACCAGCCATTCAGCGAAGAGAAAATCTCCATGCAGGAGGCGCTGGAAAAAGGGGCGCCGCCGCTGCGTGAATTTATGCTGCGTCAGACCCGCGAGGCGGATTTAGGGTTGTTTGCCAGACTGGCGAATACTGGCCCGTTGCAGGGACCGGAGGCTGTGCCGATGCGCATTTTGCTCCCGGCCTACGTGACCAGCGAGTTAAAAACCGCATTCCAGATAGGCTTCACGATTTTCATTCCTTTTTTGATTATCGATCTGGTGATTGCCAGCGTTTTGATGGCGTTGGGGATGATGATGGTTCCACCCGCCACCATTGCTCTGCCCTTTAAACTGATGCTGTTTGTGCTGGTGGATGGCTGGCAATTGCTTGTCGGTTCGCTGGCGCAGAGCTTTTACAGCTAGAGAGGCAAAATGACACCCGAATCGGTCATGATGATGGGGACAGAAGCGATGAAAGTCGCGCTGGCGCTGGCTGCCCCGCTGCTGCTGGTGGCGCTGGTCACTGGCCTTATCATCAGCATTTTGCAGGCTGCCACGCAGATTAACGAAATGACGCTGTCGTTTATTCCGAAAATTATCGCCGTATTTATCGCCATTATTATTGCCGGACCGTGGATGCTCAACCTGTTGCTGGATTACGTCCGCACCTTGTTCACTAACCTGCCGTATATCATCGGGTAACCCGTACTATGTTGCAGGTGACAAGCGATCAATGGCTTTCCTGGTTAAGCCTGTATTTCTGGCCATTACTGCGCGTGCTGGCGCTCATTTCTACCGCGCCCATTTTGAGCGAACGCAGCGTGCCGAAACGGGTGAAACTGGGTCTCGCAATGATGATCACGTTCGCCATAGCTCCGGCATTACCTGCCAACGATGTTTCCATTTTTTCGTTTAATGCCCTGTGGCTGGCAATGCAGCAGATCCTGATTGGCATTGCGCTTGGCTTTACCATGCAATTTGCCTTTGCCGCTGTACGAACCGCAGGCGAAATTATCGGTCTGCAAATGGGGCTGTCATTTGCGACGTTTGTGGATCCTGGTAGCCATCTCAATATGCCCGTCTTAGCGCGCATCATGGATATGCTGGCGTTACTGCTGTTCCTGACATTTAACGGTCATTTATGGTTGATTTCGCTGCTGGTCGATACCTTTCACACCCTGCCGATTGGTGGCGAACCGCTTAACAGCAATGCTTTTCTGGCACTCACCAAAGCGGGAAGTTTGATTTTTCTCAACGGATTTATGCTGGCATTACCGCTTATTACCCTGCTGCTGACGCTGAATCTGGCGCTGGGATTGCTTAATCGTATGGCTCCGCAATTATCAATTTTCGTTATCGGTTTTCCATTAACGCTGACGGTCGGCATTTCATTAATGGCAGCATTAATGCCGTTAATTGCTCCATTTTGCGAACATTTATTTAGTGAAATTTTTAATTTACTGGCGGACATTATTAGCGAATTTCCAGCAATATGATTCCATAATGTTTATCGTGTTATCCTAAGGATTATCTGAAAAATAAAATCAGACAACATCTTCCAGGATACTCCTGTGGCGAAATATTTGTTTTAAGCTCACTCACATATCGCAACATTTACTTTACTTTAAGACAATTCCAGGCAAATTATACAACACTTTACGGGATAGTAAGTCCGCCTGAAAAATCGCGAGAGTGGCGCATTAGGTGACCCATGTTGTTCCGTTTAGTCATGATGAAATATTCAGGTAAGGGGAATTATCGTTACGCATTGAGTGAGGGTATGCCATGTCAACGATTATTATGGATTTATGTAGTTACACCCGACTAGGTTTAACCGGGTATCTGTTGAGTAGAGGGGTTAAAAAAAGAGAAATCAACGACATCGAAACCGTTGATGACCTTGCCATTGCTTGTGATTCACAGCGCCCTTCAGTGGTGTTTATTAATGAGGACTGTTTTATCCACGATACTTCTAACAGTCAACGCATCAAGCACATCATTAATCAACATCCCAATACGTTATTTATCGTTTTTATGGCGATTGCCAACGTTCATTTTGATGAATATCTGTTGGTCAGAAAAAATTTATTGATCAGTTCCAAATCGATTAAACCGGAATCTCTCGATGATATCCTTGGCGATATTCTGAAAAAAGAGACAACGATGGCCACTGTTTTAAATATGCCGACATTATCATTGAGTCGAACCGAATCGAGTATGTTGCGAATGTGGATGGCAGGTCAGGGAACCATTCAAATCTCCGACCAAATGAATATCAAAGCCAAGACCGTTTCATCGCATAAAGGCAATATTAAACGTAAGATCAAAACGCATAATAAACAGGTTATCTATCATGTCGTCCGACTGACGGATAATGTGACTAATGGTATTTTTGTCAACATGCGCTAAAACATTCTGACTGGTGGTTTCCCACCAGTCAGACTGAATAAAATTACTCTGCTTTCTCCACAAAGATACCGTCCTGATGCCCTGCCTCATTAAAGAACCAGATGCCGAGCGGGTAGTCTTCCAGCGAAACCAGGTACATTGTGCCTTCACTAAACTCCTCAACTGCCAGTACCACGCCAGGACGACGCGGACCGCCATCCGTTTTGACTGTTACCCGATCATTCACCTTCATCGTTTTCCTCCTGTGGCTTTGTGCCAGTGTAGAACAATTTCGTTTTTCTGGCAGCGCCGGGCGCACGCGAGTGCTGATTTTCTCGACGGTCTATACTTAAGAGATGCCAGGCTGACCTAACGGTCGGCAGCAACAAATGAGTAACGGTTGCGAGGAAAGATGATGAAGACCGCAAAAGAGTACAGCGATACCGCAAAACGAGAGGTCAGCGTCGATGTCGATGCCCTGCTGGCGGCGATCAATGAAATTAGCGAAAGCGAAGTTCATCGCAGCCAGAGCGATTCTGAGCACGTCAGCGTTGATGGGCGTGAATATCATACATGGCGTGAATTAGCGGATGCCTTTGAGCTGGACATCCATGACTTTAGCGTCTCGGAAGTGAACCGCTAAATGCAACATAAAAAAATCCCGACCCTTGTGGGGGTCGGGATCAAACTTGCTTAAGCAAGAAGCACTTAAAAAATTCGTTACACCAGGAAATCTGATGTGTTCATCACCTTATCTGCAATTTTTTTCGCTGACAAGGAAATATTCTTTGCGCGAATGATTAATGTCATTAATGAATGGAACTGTGACTTCCGTCACCCCTTACGAGCTCTGCTACGAGCGGGATCGCTCCCGAAAAATGATCAAATACAAATCGTGCTATTTTGAGAAACATCCTGGTAAAGGGAGTATGCGCTACCATGCTTTCAATTCAACAACCACTGCTGATTTTCACCGATCTCGATGGCACCCTGTTAGATAGTCATAGTTATGACTGGCAGCCTGCCGCTCCCTGGTTAAACCGTTTACGGGAAGCAGGTGTGCCTGTGATTCTCTGTAGCAGTAAAACGTCAGCGGAAATGCTGTACCTGCAAAAAAACGTGGGGCTACAAGGGTTGCCGATGATTGCCGAAAACGGCGCGGTGATCCAACTGGATCATCAATGGCAAGATATCGACGGTTTTCCCCGGATCATCTCGGGCATTGCCCATAGTGAAATCAGTCTGGTGTTGAATACGCTGCGCGAGAAAGAACATTTCAAATTCACCACCTTTGATGATGTCGATGATACAACCATTGCGGAATGGACGGGATTAAGCCGCAGCCAGGCGGCGCTGACGCAGTTGCATGAAGCCTCAGCCACGCTCATCTGGCGCGACAGTGACGAGCGAATGGCGCAATTTACCGCCCGCCTGAACGAGCTGGGGTTACAGTTTGTACAAGGCGCTCGCTTCTGGCATGTACTGGATGCCTCTGCCGGAAAAGATCAGGCAGCTAACTGGATCATCGCAATATATCAACAATCAGGGGGAGAACGTCCGACGACGATCGGCTTAGGCGATGGTCCAAATGATGCCCCCTTACTGGAGGTGATGGATTACGCAGTCATTGTGAAAGGGCTAAACCGGGAAGGTGTTCATCTGCAAAATGAGGAGCCTGCCAGGGTCTGGCGAACGCAGCGAGAAGGACCGGAAGGCTGGCGCGAAGGACTGGATCACTTTTTCACCGCTCGTTAAGCGTTATCGCTCGCAAAAACCCGATTACGCCCTGCCTGTTTAGCGAGATAAAGCCGACGATCGGCAAGCGACTGTAATTGTTCAAAATCATAATCGCCGGTTTCCTCGCTGCTGCTCACCCCCAACGAAGCACTAATGCGGATAGTTTTGCTCTTGGCAATCAACATCTCTTTTTCATTCAGCTTCAGACGAATGCGTTCGGCAACTTCTTTTGCCTGCTCCAGGTTAGCGCCCGGCAGAATCACACAAAACTCCTCGCCGCCAACTCGTCCGGCAACATCCTGGGCTCGCAATGAACGACTAATTAATCCGGCGGCATGTGACAACACACGATCGCCTGCCTGGTGACCAAAGCGGTCATTAATCGCTTTAAAATGGTCAAGGTCGACCTGAATGACAGAAAAAGGATGTTTATGTGTCTGGCACAATTTAGCAAGCGGACGCGCTTTTTCGAACAGTGCACCACGGTTATACATGCGGGTTAAGGTGTCGTGCCACGCTTGCCATTGCAGCGAACTTTGCAGGACAAACATATTGCTTACCATCTGGCGAATCACATACCAGGAGATAAGTAGCATGGTGGTGAAGAGCGCCCACAGCAGGGTTAATGCAATACTTATGCTGCCAAAATCACCACGTACACCTTCACTAAGCGTATGGATACGCACTAATACGCCATCGAAATGATCCAGCCGTTCCCAGCTAACATAGCGGCTGTTCATCCGAATCCCACCGCGCGTATCGTGTTCAATGTCCTGCGCAAGTGATGCCAGTTCACGAGGATCAAAGAGATCTTCGCCAGGATGATCCGGGTTAGATGAGGTCAATAATTTCAGTTTGCTGTCATAGAGTTGATATTCGCCATCGAGATTTTTATCGATAGCATTTTGTAAAAATTGCTGCATTGAACGCACGGGAATACTCATCCCCAATACGCCATACCAGTAATTATTATTATCGACCGGCACGCTTACAGTGACCTGTGGTTCAGTAGCATTGTTATGCTCATGCTGGGAGGTAAACCAACGCACCGCACGTTGACGGTTTTCTCGTTGTGAATGACCGATAAACCAGGGTTGGGTGACAAATTCGTAGTAACGCCCAGGCACATTACGCATAAATAGTGTCGGCTGCGTCGAAACGTAAAATCCGGCGCGCGAGACATACATCGCCTGTTCAACCATTGATGAGGAGTTGTGCGCCAGGCGCAGTAAGTAACCAACTTCCAGCGCGGCGGTAATTTCATTATCCAGGGATTCATTTTCGCGGGAAAGCAGACTCCCCTCACTGACTAACGCATCCGAGACACCGTTTACTGGCAAGGTGCGCCGTCTGTTGAGTTCTATCTGCCAGGCATGTTCATCGCGACGTTGTTCGAACTCGGTAACGGCATTGCGCAGAGAAGTGAAATCGAGCGGCGCAACGAGGGCTTCACGCATCCCGTTACGTAAAAACAATAATTTATCAACGTTATATTGCAGTTGTTTATCAAGCGCGTTGGCAACATTTTCCAGATGGTTACGCTGGCTTGAAATATAGGCATCTTCCAGAACCACCACTTCACGCCATGTAAGTAACGTTGAGAAGATCAACACCACAATAAAGCAGAGATTAACGACATGACCAGGCCCCAGGCGGCGCGCGAGTTTTTTCAGCCAGCTCTGGTTTTCCATTTCTGTCTCGTGCTGCACCCTGACGACTCCCAACCTGCTTTCTTATGATTCTGGCATAACCTGGCGATAACGTACCGCCAAACAGCAATAATTTTATAATGTTGCCATGATAAGACGCATCAGGCATTCAATGCAGACATTGGCACAACAGCCGGATGCGGCGTGAACGCCTTATCCGGCCTACTTTTGATTCTACCGCCAGACATCGATTATTTTTATAACCTAGGCATGATAAGACTAGCCAGCGTCGCATCAGGCATTCGATGCAGACATTGGCACAACAGCCGGATGCGGCATGAATGCCTTATCCGGCTTGGTGTTAATTATACGCTTTCAGGCTTCTTCCGCCGAACGACGCCTCTCCCCCGGAACAAGCTCAGTTTCATGAAAGGCTTCCTGTTTGACACCGTAACCGTCATACCACCGACACTCAACCATGCCGCTGGAATACCCAGTAACAATCATCTTCGGGCCGCCCTCTTTGACCGTCACTTCCTCACTAACCACAAAGCTCATACTCGCCTCCTTTTTTCGAGTGAAACTTGTTCACCTTAGTCGAGAATGGCGAATTTTGCATAATAGCCAATGAGAATATTAATGTGCCTGACCGCGCAATTTCGCTATCGTTTTCACTCCCAACACGACGATACCACCGATGATAAAACCAAGAATCAGATTTAAAACAGTCGGTAATATCATTGCGACCAGCGCACTCTGCTGCCCGGCGAAATGTTCAATCGCATGATGCAGCGGCGCGATGCCATGTATCACAATACCGCCGCCGACCAGGAACATCGCCAACGTACCGACTATCGATAACGCTTTCATCAGCCAGGGGGCAATAATCAACAACCCCTTGCCTGTCGCTTGCATAACCGTACTGGATTTTTCCACCAGCCAGTAACCCAAATCATCAATCTTAACGATGATACCCACCAGACCATAAACACCCACGGTCACGACCAGTGCGATCCCTGAAAGTACCAGCACCTGATTAAGCAACGGCGCTTCCGCCACAATCCCCAGCGTGATGGCAACGATTTCCGCAGACAAAATAAAATCGGTTCGAATCGCCCCTTTTATTTTGTCCTTTTCAAACTTCAGTGGATCTTGCGCCGCCAGTGCCTTCAGACGCTGCTGACTTTGCGCCGGATCATCTTTGTGCTTACGCGCCTCCAGCATATGCAGCACCTTCTCTACCCCTTCAAAGCAGAGAAATGCGCCACCAATCATCAACAGTGGCGTAATCGCCCACGGGATAAAAGCACTGATGATCAGCGCCAGCGGCACCAGAATCACTTTGTTGATAAGCGATCCCTTCGCCACGCCCCAGACCACGGGCAACTCCCGATTGGCACGCACACCTGAAACTTGCTGCGCATTGAGCGACAAGTCATCCCCTAATACACCAGCGGTTTTCTTCGCCGCCAGCTTGCCCATCACGGAGATATCGTCCAGCAAAGTGGCGATATCATCGAGCAATGTCAGTAAACTACTCCCGGCCAAAAGCATTCCCTCTCATTTTTATCGTTGACGCGCTAAGTATGAAGCAAAATCGGCCCGGCTGATACTTGCTTCACAGGTCAACATTTTTTTAACAATCAAACACAATTATATCTCTCGCCAGCGAAATGATTTTCACGTTTACTATGAACAACCTTTTTATTTCCATCATGAGGGATTATGCGTTTCCGCCAGTTGTTACCGCTTTTTGGCGCGCTGTTTGCGTTGTATATCATTTGGGGCTCAACCTATTTTGTCATTCGGATTGGGGTTGAAAGTTGGCCACCGTTAATGATGGCAGGCGTGCGGTTTCTGGCTGCCGGTATTTTATTAATGGCCTTTTTACTGCTGCGTGGGCACAAATTGCCGCCACTGCGTCCCCTGCTTAATGCCGCGTTGATTGGTTTATTACTGCTTGCTGTCGGTAACGGTATGGTAACGGTGGCTGAACATCAAAATGTTCCTTCCGGCATTGCCGCCGTGGTGGTGGCAACAGTACCTCTCTTTACTCTCTGTTTCAGTCGCCTGTTTGGCATTAAAACGCGCAAGCTGGAATGGGGGGGTATCGCCATTGGGCTTGCCGGAATCATCATGCTCAATAGCGGCGGTAATTTAAGCGGCAATCCGTGGGGCGCGATTCTGATTTTGATCGGTTCTGTGAGTTGGGCGTTTGGTTCGGTTTATGGCTCGCGCATTACCCTACCAGTAGGAATGATGGCGGGCGCCATTGAGATGCTGGCGGCTGGAGTGGTGTTAATGATCGCGTCGATGATTGCAGGTGAAAAACTGGCGAAGCTCCCTTCTCTTTCGGGCTTCCTTGCGGTCGGGTATCTGGCGCTGTTTGGTTCGATCATCGCCATCAATGCTTATATGTATTTAATCCGCAATGTCAGCCCGGCTCTCGCCACCAGCTATGCATACGTTAACCCCGTAGTCGCGGTCTTGCTGGGTACGGGGCTGGGCGGCGAAACGTTGTCGAAGATTGAATGGCTGGCGCTGGGCGTGATTGTCTTCGCAGTAGTGCTGGTCACGTTGGGAAAATATCTCTTCCCGGCAAAACCGATTGTCGCGCCAGTCATTCAGGATGGATCACGCGAGTAAATGAATCCCCAGAGTGTCGATCTGCGCGCTGGCGCCCTCGCCGCAGATCCACTCTTCCAGACGCTCGGCAAGCGCCGCATCGGTCAATTTCTCCCGTCCGCGTAACGCACACTCCCAGACAATCAATACACGCCAACCTGATTCCTGTAAGCGGCTAATGTCCCGCTTGTCACGCGTTACATTTTTGCCAATCTTCTCCAGCCAGAACTCAGTGCGTGTAGCAGGCACTTTAAACAGATAACAGTGATGATGATGCCAGAAACAGCCATGTGTAAATATTACACAGCGATACTCATCGAGGACAAAATCCGGGCGTCCGGGCAGGCTGGCATCCTGAACACGAAACGCCAGCCCCTGCCCGGTTAATAAGTTGGCGAGACGTTTCTCGATTGCCGTATCGCGCGTGGCAATCGCGCGCATGTTTTTGCTGCGCGTGGCCTTATCGTGAACGTCGGCCATGTTGTACCTCTTGCTGACGCAACGCCACCGCCTGTTTGATTTTTGGCTCAAGCAATTTTGCCACTGCAGCAAATACCGGTACTACCACCGAGTTGCCGAACTGGCGATAGGCCTGAGTGTCAGAAACCGGAATACGAAATTTTGCTTCATGGGGTGCTTCAAAGCCCATCAAGCGTGCGCATTCTCGAGGCGTTAACCGACGTGGACGATGTTGCTGATTCTGCGGATCGTCAAAATCTTTCTCACCTGTGGCCATATCCCAGCCGCGATCGATTAAAATTTCCGCACCATCTTTGTAATAACGAGCAGAAAGCGTACGCGTAACACTCTGCGGGTTGTCCGGATAAACCATTCCGTAACCGAAGCCGTTACCGCGCGCCTGATGTTTTTTCGCATAGCGATAGAGGTACTTCCACAGCACCGGCGTCAGGATATATTTTGCTTCGACAACCGGGTCCAGTAACTGCGCCAGCGTAATACGTTGTGCCGGATAGCAGTCACTAATATCCCGCAAGGTGAAATCTGTTTTCAAATTCAGATCGCGACGAAAGCCCACCAGCACGATGCGTTCTCGGTGCTGCGGCAGAAAATGTTTGCCGTCGATGATTTTCGGATCGTCCGGGCCATTATCTTCGGCATCGGCCACGTCATAGCCCAGTTCATCCAGCGTCTGCATGATGATACGGAATGTTTTGCCCTGGTCGTGGCTTTTCAGGTTTTTGACGTTTTCGAGCACAAAAATCGCCGGACGACGGGCATTGATGATACGCACTACATCAAAGAACAGCGTGCCCTGGGTATCGCAAGCGAAACCGTGCGCACGACCAAGTGAGTTCTTTTTCGATACGCCAGCCAGTGAAAACGGCTGGCAAGGAAAACCGGCCAATAAAACATCATGTTCAGGAATGTGCTGACGAATATGTTCTGCCGCCACTTCATCGCTCACACCCTCTTTATGGCTCAGAGTGATGTCGCGGATATCTTCATTAAAGTGATGCGTCGCCGGGTCGCAATAATGGTTAGCTTTGTAGGTGCGCACCGCATGTTTATTCCACTCGCTGGTAAATACACACTGACCGCCAATCGATTCAAAACCGCGACGGATGCCTCCAATACCGGCAAAGAGATCGATAAAGCGAAACGTATAATGCGGATGATGTGCTGGCGGTTTGGGTAACAACGTTTGCAAATGGGCGAACTCTTTTTCGCTTAAGCGGTGCCACACCGAGTCGTTAGCCAGCGCACGTTTTAAAATCGCCGGACTCCAGTGGTTTTCTCCCACGCCATTAAGTTGCGCTACCAGCGTTTTTACATCATAAATTTGCAGCAGTTTCTCCAGCATTGCCTGTGCGGCATTCCCGGTGCTGTATGAATCGGTTACTGATATATTTTCCTGCATAGATTTAACCGGCCATCTGAGATGGCCGACAGGGTAACATAATTACTTCTGTTTAGGGCTACGCGGTCAGTCAACCGGCGAAAACGCATCAATCACCGTATGATCCACACCTTCATTCTCGCCCGCCAGTTCGGCACTGAGCTTAGCCATAAACTCCACCAGAAAACGGGCGTTATGTTGTGCCAGCAGTTTACCTTTTGCCGTTTGCATAGTTTGCGGTAGTTTCAGCAACTTCGTCTGGAAATGATCCAGCGCGTAGCGTTTATCATCGAGTGGGCGACGTTGCGCGAACGGATCTTCACCGTCAAATAGCGCCATCCCCAATGAACCTGAAACAGCAAACACGCGCGCCAGACCTATCGCACCTAATGCTTCCAGCCTGTCTGCATCCTGCACGATTTTGGCTTCCACCGTTAAAGGCGTAATTTGCGCACTGAAACTGTGTGCCGCGATGGCATGGCAAATGGCGTCTATTTTCTCTGACGGAAAATCAGCAAATTCCGCACTTAAAATGCGACGCGTTTCTTCTGCCGCCAGTAAAGAGGAACGCTGCCGTTGCGGATGATTTTTCGCCAGACTCACGACATCATGAAAATAACAGGCGGTTAAAATGATCAGCATATCGACGTCTTCATCTGCCGCCAGTTTCTGCGCTGTCGCCCAGACGCGACGAAAATGACACAGGTCATGAGCCGCGTCCTGGTGTGTATGATGGTTTTTCAACCAACGTTCAAATTGTGCCTGCCAGTGTTGTAAGTTCATACGCGCTCCGCTGCCAAAGGGGCGCAACCTTAGCAGTTTTTACTCATAGCGTCTGCTTCGCGCAGGCCGTGGTCGGGTGTACCAGGCAATACCACCTAACAATGCCCCGACCATAGCCATAAATAAAAATCCCACTAACGCACCTAACCACTTTCCCGCAGTTGAACCTAAATCACTTTCAAATCCTGACACGGGGGCATCGGGGATCCGACTCATTACCCAGATGTAACGCACCATCACCCAGACAAAATAGCCACACCATGTATAGAAAGCCCACAAAGCCAGTTTGCCGCCAGGGCTGCGAGAGAGTCTTTCTTCCATTGTTGTCGAACCATGCTCCATTTTGAGATAACCCGGAAAATTAAGACCTGATCCTATTGTGTGATGAAAGTCACATTTTTCCACATCGGTTGAGCCAGTCAAGTCTCATTCATTTTTTGAACAAATAGATGATTTTTGTTCAATGGCAATAATTACTGGAAAAACAGCTATTAAAAATTTTATTTAACTTTGATCGTAGTTTTATTAATTCACTAATTCAATATATCAGCGAGGAATACAATTATACCTTTTTTGTTTTCTGTGTCATGATAACTCCGTTATTAGCCTTTTATCGTCTTGTTTATATTTTTGAGCCGGCATGATGCCGGCTTTTTTTATGTCGTTTTATAATGTGCGCAAGATCACACACGATTTTTAGCGAAACAATCATTGACGCAATCCATTCTTATCAAAAACCAATAACTATTTGATATAAAACCATAAATGTCGTGAATATTTATGGTTTTAACTCATAATCGTGAATTATATTAAATAGATTAGAAACATTTTGAAATCTTTTAAATACATTTGTTACATGTATTTCTTAAAATAAAATGAACTTCATAGAATAGTATCCAAATGTGCTTTTTTTGGATAACGGCACTTATTTTTATATTCATGAAGATTATAATCACAAGGGAATACATAATGAAAAGAAAAGTTCTGGCAATGCTGGTCCCGGCGTTATTAGTTGCTGGCGCAGCAAATGCGGCTGAAGTCTATAATAAAGATGGTAATAAACTGGATTTCTACGGAAAAGTAGCGGGTCTACACTATTTTTCTGACAACTCGGGCGCTGATGGCGACATGTCATATGCCCGTATCGGTTTCAAAGGCGAAACTCAGATCGCTGACCAGTTTACTGGTTACGGTCAGTGGGAATACAACCTGCAAGCAAATGGTACTGAAGGTGACGGTGATAACTCAGCAACCCGTCTGGCGTTCGCTGGTTTAGGTTTCGGTCAGAACGGTACTTTCGACTACGGTCGTAACTACGGTGTTGTGTATGATATCGAAGCGTGGACCGATATGCTGCCTGAATTTGGTGGCGATACTTATGCTGGCGCCGACAACTTCATGAACGGCCGTACCAATGGTGTAGCAACCTACCGTAACAATGGCTTCTTCGGTCAGGTTGATGGTCTGAACTTTGCTCTGCAATATCAGGGTAATAATGAAGGCTCCGGGGAGGGTTTCTTCTTTGGTCAGGAAGGCTCCGGTAGCGGCGATGGTCGTAAACTGTCTAAAGAAAATGGCGATGGTTATGGTATGTCAACCTCCTATAACTTTGACTTCGGTTTAAGCCTGGGTGCTGCTTACTCCAATTCTGACCGTACTGATGAACAAACAAAACCTGATTTTCATAATACCCGTGCCGGTGATAGAAATGATATAACAGCTGGCGGTGAAACAGCTGAAGCCTGGACCGTTGGCGCTAAATACGACGCTAATAACGTTTACTTAGCAGCCATGTATGCTGAAACTCGTAATATGACGGGTTATGGTGACGCTGATGCTATCGCTAACAAAACACAGAACTTTGAAGTTGTAGCTCAGTATCAGTTCGACTTCGGTCTGCGTCCGTCCATCGCTTACCTGCAATCTAAAGGTAAGGATTTAGGCGGTTGGGCTCATGACGGCAACGGCGACCCGCGTTACACCAACAAAGATCTGGTTAAATACGTTGAAGTCGGTGCAACCTACTATTTCAACAAAAACATGTCCACCTATGTTGATTACAAAATCAACCTGCTGGACAACGATGATGACTTCTACAAAGCAAACGGCATCGCGACCGATGATATCGTTGCTGTAGGCTTAGTCTACCAGTTCTAATCAGCCAACGCGCCTCGGCGTGTTACTGTAAAAACCTATATACCCGCCTGAGTTCGTCCCTCATCGAACTCAGGCTTTTTTATCGTCATCAAATCAGCAACAGCGGCACGCTAAACTGCCGTAGCATATCGACAAAACCCAATTCCTGAGTAGCTCCCAGCACAATAACATCTTCCAGTTGCTGTTCAGCCAGTTCCTTCACCCCTTCCGGAAGAGTCCCAAGATAAACATAGGTATGGATAAACCCTTCAGGCAAAACCAACTGTTCTGCCAGTGTAGCTAAACGGCGCAAAGCCTGATCACGTAGCACATATTCCAAACGATGCATGTCAGAAACATATCCCCGCTCCAGTATCCTTACATACTCCGGTATAAAGCCAAGCAAATGAACATGCCCTGATGAAACGTTGGCGAAAAATTGCGCATGATAAAATGCTTGCTCTCTATCATCCCGGGAAAAGACATTCACCGGAATAACAATATTTCGGTACATAGAAAATCCCTGAAAACATCTGAATATAAAAAGAATTTACGTTATAATTAATTTATCTGTTAAATTTTATACTTACGCCATAAATACAGCATCATTGGGCACATTAAATCAGCTGCGCCTTGGCCACTCCTGGCAGAGCAACTCTAGGCAGCTCCTGTAATTAGCACATCTGATGCCATGTAATTAATCATATCTGCCATCAGTTAAACCTTAATCTGGATCATCATTTTTTCGCGATTCACGGCCTTACAGGGCAGTTTCATCATTATTTTTTTGCTAAAAATCTCATTTACGAATTTTGCACTCCCCCTCTGTAACGAGGATATGCAATCTCATCTTTTCTGAAAAATGGACTACAATATATTGCTACGCTTTGAGTTTTTATTGCAAATAAGGTGGAATCGGTGAGATCACTATTCGATAATAGCTGTGTATTTACCCAACCATATTTAACATACTCTCCTACCGCTTTCGGTATATTGACTCATTTTACGCTCCTGGTTAAATATAGCACCCAGCTCAGTCGCGAATATAGTGACTAACCTACCTAAGTTACAATAAGGAATACACTATGACTGTTCAAACAAGTAAGAATCCGCAGATCGATATTGCTGAAGATAATGCGTTCTTCCCTTCAGAATTTTCGCTTAGTCAGTATACCAGCCCGGTATCTGATCTTGATGGAGTGGACTATCCAAAACCGTATAGCGGCAAGCACAAAATTCTGGTGATCGCCGCTGACGAACGTTATCTGCCGACCGATAACGGTAAACTGTTCTCAACGGGCAACCATCCGATTGAAACGTTGCTGCCGCTGTATCACCTGTATGCAGCAGGTTTCGAGTTCGAAGTTGCGACCATCTCCGGCCTGATGACGAAGTTTGAATACTGGGCTATGCCGCACAAAGATGAAAAAGTGATGCCATTCTTTGAGCAACACAAATCTTTGTTCCGCAATCCGAAGAAATTAGCGGATATTGTCGCCAACTTAAACGCAGACAGCGAGTACGCAGCAATTTTTGTTCCCGGCGGTCATGGCGCTCTCATTGGCTTACCGGAAAGCAAAGAAGTTGCAACCGCTCTACAATGGGCAGTTGAAAATGACCGTTTTGTTATCTCTCTCTGCCATGGTCCGGCTGCGTTTCTGGCACTTCGTCATGGTGATAACCCGCTGAACGGTTATTCCATTTGTGCGTTCCCTGACGCCGCAGACAAACAAACGCCAGATATTGGCTATATGCCTGGCCATCTGACCTGGTACTTTGGTGAAGAACTGAAGAAAATGGGAATGAATATCATCAATGATGATATTACCGGCCGGGTACATAAGGATCGTAAACTTCTCACCGGCGACAGTCCTTTTGCAGCGAATGCGCTGGGTAAACTCGCAGCACAGGAAATGCTGGCTGCATACCAGGGTTAATCGGACATCACTTACGGTATAATAAAAAAGTGGGGGTATTTCCCCCACTTAGATGATCACTCTGATTGCTGACGTTTTATCTCTTCTCTTACCTTCACTTTGCATCGACTTCAGATTGAAATGTACATTGAAGCTATGCAATACAAGTATTTTTGCGATACAAACATAATTTAATTGAATAATTAAAAATTAATAATAGAAATAAATTATGTATTATCTCGCTTTTTAGCGATTTTAGAAAACGACTATCTCTGATAAACTCCATCACGTTTTAACCAGTAGGGAAGCGAGGTTGGAAATGTCGTTAGTGTCAATTTTTAGACGCATTGCATTCAGTTATTATGATTATTCATGTGCAAATATCAATATTGCAAATACTGAATTTGTGGTCATTCACATCCCCGACCAAATTGGTGATGCAATGGCCATTTACCCCATAATTAGATCGCTGGAATCACATAAAATAAAACATTTATTAATTGTCGCATCCACAATTAATAAATCTGTTTTTGATTCGCTTTGTCTTAAAGAGACTAAATTAACATTAGTCAGTATGACAATGCAGGATCATGCCAGCTTTAGAGAAATAAAAAGTCTGGCGCAAAGTATAAGAGATCAATACGGTACACCGGATCTCTGCATTGAAGCTATGCGCAAGAAAAACCTGAAGACAATGCTGTTCATAAGTTATTTAAAAGCCAAAACCAATTTACAAGTGGTGGGTTTAACAATGAAATGTTATTCCTCCTTATGTAAATCGGCGTCGAAAATGGACCAGTCTCTTCGGGCGCCAGTACCAATGACATGGGCATTCATGATGCGAGAGGCTGGTTTCCCGCCTGTCCGCCCCTTATTTGAACTGCCGATCAACAAAGAGGTAATAAACGAGGTACGTTATGAACTTACCTCATTGGGCGCATATATTGCTCTTAATCTTGATGGTAGTGTTCAGGAGCGAACTTTTTCAGGCTCAATAGCTCAAAAACTAATAGCTATAATTAAAAATGAAATAAATATGCCAATTGTCATTGTTCATGGCCCGAATGGTACTGAAAAAGCAATAGAACTAACGCAGTGTTTTGACAATGTCTATCATTTATCATTGTCACCTTCAATACCACGTTCTGCCGCCGTCATAAAAGATGCTTTTCTCGCAATAACACCTGATACTTCTGTTTTACATATGACAAGTGCTTATAATGTTCCTGTCATCGCAGTATATGCCGATTATAAAACACGCTGGCCTGCTATGGCAGATATTTCAGAGACGATTGTGGTAGGGAAAAATATTGATCACATCAATCTGGATGAGTTCAGAAATACGATAAAAAGAATTATCGCAAAAATTCAGCCCTGATGTAGTTATCAGATTTAAGGGAGGTTAGATACGGGCCCGGTTATGGCTAACATCGAAAAGCAAAAAGCCTGCTCGAAAGCAGGCTTTTCAAAACTTGGCTCCTCTGACTGGACTCGAACCAGTGACATACGGATTAACAGTCCGCCGTTCTACCGACTGAACTACAGAGGAATCGTGAGAACGAGGCGAATATTACTGAGTGACACTGCGAGTGTCAACACTAAAATTCACACGTTATTTCAATCGGTTAATTAAGCAACAAAATTGATATTTAATGAACATCTGGTGCTGAATATGTGCCTCGTTCATTCGCATTTCGCAGTCTTTGCAGCGGTTCCTGCTGATAAAATTGGCAGAAACGTTGCCACAGAGAGGGGAAACGAGGAGCAAAAAGCTCCGGGGCACTAAAAAAGTATTCGGAAAGCACGGCAAAACATTCTGCTGGGTCACTGGCGGCATAAGCATCAATGCTGGAGGCATTTTCGCCCACTAATTCAATTTCGTCCTGAATGTTATTCATCGCCGCGTGAAGATCGTGTTCCCAGCCCGCGACTTCACGTAAAGGAATAAAGGGGACACCACTGGCGCGATCGCCGTTCCGGGTGTCCAGTTTATGTGCAACTTCGTGGATGATCAGATTAAACCCAGAGGCATCGAAGGAATCCTGTATATCGAGCCAATTCAGTACGATGGGGCCTTGCTGCCAGCTTTGACCTGACTGAACGATGCGTTGATTATGTACCAGTCCTATATCGTCTTCCCATTCATCGTCTACCACAAATGGTGCTGGATAAATTAACACTTCATGGAAACCATCCAGCCATTCCAGCCCCAGTTCCATAACAGGTAAACAAAACAGCAAGGCGATACGACCGCTTTTCAAAGCGTCAAGTTCAACCCCTTGTAAAGGAACCAACCGTTTTTGTTGCAAAAAACGTCCAGCAAGAGTGACTAATTTGTTTTGCTCCTGCTCAGTCAAACTTGTCAAAAGAGGTATCGACAGAGCTTCCTTCCACGGAATTGCATCATCATGAACGGTTTCTTGTACTTTCCAGGGCCACTTAATCATCGTTTTGCTCGCAAACTCGTCACTTGAACAAAATTGCACGGACAGGGACTGTTAAAATGCCAAATTTCCTGGCATCATTGCAACAATCTGAACGGAGAGATGCCGGAGCGGCTGAACGGACCGGTCTCGAAAACCGGAGTAGGGGCAACTCTACCGGGGGTTCAAATCCCCCTCTCTCCGCCAATCATTCAAGCAATTAGCCCACCCCGTGTCAGTGACACAAATCTCATTGAGAAAATTCGAAAAATTCATCTGCAAAAATAACGCCAGCAAGTAGCCAGTGCTACCTTAGCGATCACATTTCTCTGTCTTTTGATTTTCTAATACGCACCTGAATCCACAATTTTGTTCGTTTCCAGCACATTACAGTAGACCCTATCCGCCCTCCATGCTCATTTTCAGGTATAAAAATATTTGCAGATGCTCTCTGTCGCGGTAGTCTCATAAGGTTCGTTTATAGATTGACGGCAATGTGAGTGACCTTTTTCCATACTAATTATAAAAAGACAGTACAGACAGGAACACTATGGACTCCACGCTCATCTCCACGCGTCCCGATGAAGGAACGCTTTCGTTAAGTCGCGCCCGACGAGCTGCATTAGGCAGTTTTGCCGGTGCCGTCGTCGACTGGTACGATTTTTTACTCTATGGCATTACTGCAGCACTGGTATTTAATCGAGAGTTTTTCCCACAAGTGAGCCCGGCAATGGGAACTCTCGCAGCATTTGCCACTTTTGGCGTCGGATTCCTTTTCCGTCCACTTGGAGGTGTCATTTTCGGCCATTTTGGCGACCGCCTGGGGCGTAAGCGCATGTTGATGCTGACTGTCTGGATGATGGGGATCGCAACAGCATTGATTGGTATTCTTCCTTCATTCTCGACTATTGGCTGGTGGGCACCGATTTTACTGGTGACGCTGCGTGCTATTCAGGGATTTGCCGTCGGCGGAGAATGGGGAGGCGCAGCATTGCTGTCCGTTGAAAGCGCGCCGAAAAATAAAAAAGCCTTTTACAGTAGCGGTGTACAAGTTGGCTACGGTGTAGGGTTACTGCTTTCAACTGGACTGGTTTCTCTGATTAGTATGATGACGACTGACGAGCAGTTTTTGAGCTGGGGCTGGCGCATTCCTTTCCTGTTTAGCACCGTACTGGTGTTGGGGGCATTGTGGGTGCGTAATGGTATGGAGGAATCCGCTGAATTTGAGCAACAGCAACATAATCAAGCGGCTGTGAAAAAGCGAATCCCTGTTATCCAGGCACTGTTACTACATCCAGCGGCTTTTCTGAAGATTATTGCGCTGCGACTGTGCGAGTTGCTGACGATGTATATCGTTACCGCCTTTGCGCTTAACTACTCAACCCAGAATATGGGTCTGCCACGCGAATTATTCCTGAATATTGGTTTGCTGGTGGGAGGGTTAAGCTGCCTGACAATTCCCTGTTTTGCCTGGCTTGCCGATCGTTTTGGTCGCCGCAGGGTTTATATCACTGGCGCAGTTATCGGAACCTTAAGCGCGTTTCCTTTCTTCATGGCGCTCGAGGCTCAATCCATTTTCTGGATAGTCTTCTTCTCAATTATGCTGGCGAATATTGCGCATGACATGGTGGTTTGTGTGCAACAACCGATGTTCACAGAGATGTTTGGTGCCAGTTATCGCTACAGCGGCGCTGGGGTCGGATATCAAGTTGCCAGTGTGGTAGGTGGAGGATTTACCCCTTTTATTGCCGCCGCTCTTATTACTTATTTTTCCGGGGACTGGCATAGCGTCGCCATTTATTTGCTGGCTGGATGCCTGATTTCCGCAATGACCGCTTTGTTGATGAAAGACAATCAACGCATCTGATGGTCTGGCGAAGATCATTCGATCTTCGCCTTACACTTTTGTTTCACATTCCTGTGACATACTATCGGATGTGCGGTAATTGTATGGAACAGGAGACACACATGAATAATAAGGGCTCCGGTCTGACCCCAGCTCAGGCACTGGATAAACTTGACGCGCTGTATGAGCAATCTGTAGTCGCTTTACGCAATGCCATTGGAAAATATATTAAAAGTGGCGAATTACCTGATGAAAACGCCCGCAAACAAGGTCTTTTTGTCTATCCATCATTGACCGTGACCTGGGATGGCTGCGCCACAAATCCTCCCAAAACACGCGCATTTGGACGTTTTACTCACGCTGGCAGCTATACCACCACTATTACCCGCCCTGCTCTCTTTCGTTCGTATCTCAATGAACAACTAACGTTACTGTATCAAGATTATGGTGCGCACATCTCCGTGCAACCCTCGCAGCATGAAATCCCCTATCCCTATGTCATCGATGGCTCTGAACTGACACTTGATCGTTCGATGAGCGCCGGGCTAACTCGTTACTTCCCGACAACAGAACTGGCGCAAATTGGCGATGAAACTGCAGACGGCATTTATCATCCAACGGAATTTTCTCCGCTATCGCATTTTGATGCGCGCCGGGTCGATTTTTCCCTCGCGCGGTTACGCCATTATACCGGCACGCCAGTCGAACATTTTCAGCCGTTCGTTTTGTTTACCAACTACACACGTTATGTGGATGAATTCGTTCGTTGGGGGTGCAGCCAGATCCTCGATCCTGATAGTCCCTACATTGCTCTTTCCTGTGCTGGAGGGATATGGATCACCGCCGAAACAGAAGCACCTGAAGAAGCGATTTCTGATCTCGCATGGAAAAAACACCAGATGCCAGCATGGCATTTAATCACTGCCGATGGCCAGGGTATTACTCTGGTAAATATTGGTGTGGGGCCATCAAATGCTAAAACCATCTGCGATCATCTGGCGGTGCTACGCCCGGATGTCTGGCTGATGATTGGTCACTGCGGTGGATTACGTGAAAGCCAGTCCATTGGTGATTATGTACTTGCACATGCTTATTTACGCGATGACCACGTTCTTGATGCGGTTCTCCCCCCCGATATTCCTATTCCGAGCATTGCTGAAGTGCAACGCGCGCTTTATGACGCCACCAAACTCGTCAGCGGCAGGCCGGGTGAGGAAGTTAAACAGCGGCTACGTACTGGCACTGTGGTAACTACTGATGACAGGAACTGGGAATTGCGTTACTCGGCTTCTGCACTTCGTTTTAACTTAAGTCGGGCCGTAGCGATTGATATGGAAAGTGCAACCATTGCAGCACAAGGATACCGTTTCCGCGTGCCATACGGGACGCTACTGTGTGTTTCAGATAAGCCATTGCATGGTGAGATTAAACTTCCCGGCCAGGCTAACCGTTTTTATGAAGGTGCGATTTCCGAACACTTGCAGATTGGCATCCGGGCAATTGATTTACTGCGCGCGGAAGGCGATCGACTGCATTCCCGTAAACTGCGCACCTTTAATGAGCCGCCGTTCCGATAATGAGCGAAGATCCTTTGCATCAAGAAAAGATGTGAAGGATTTTATAAGTAAAAAGCAAAAAGCCCGCTATAAAAGCGGGCTTTTCATAATTTGGCTCCTCTGACTGGACTCGAACCAGTGACATACGGATTAACAGTCCGCCGTTCTACCGACTGAACTACAGAGGAATCGTGAGAACGGGGCGAATATTAACGATGCCCATCTACATTGTCAAAGCCTGTTTTTTAATTTTGAAATCGTTTGCTGAAATATTCTGCGTTTTGTCGTTTATTCCGACACAACTGCCTTTTTTTCACACTTTTCATGTTCAGGGCGAGGATATTTCCATAGCCAGCGCCCGGTCACCATCCGCCAGTAAAACAACGCAGCACGCACGGCCCAGTCAGCAAACATCCCCATCCAAACGCCAACCACGCCCCAGCCAAGCATAATTCCCAGCGCATAACCTACTACCACTCGGCATCCCCACATACTCAACATAGATACCCACATAGCGTAGCGGGCATCACGAGCACCTTTAAAACCAGCAGGTAATACCCATGAGGCCGACCAAATAGGCATAAACAAAGCATTTAGCCAAATAAGAATCACAACCACGTGTTTAACCTGGGGATCCTGGGTATAAAATGACGCCATAACCCCGGCAAAGGGAGCCGTTAACCAGGCTATCGCCGTTAACCCAAGGGTGGACAACCAGAAAACATGCCTCAACTGTATTTCTGCTTGCGCTATCTGCCCTACTCCCAGCCTTCGACCAGTAATTATTGTAGAAGCAGAACCGAGCGCACTCCCTGGTAAATTGATAAGAGCCGCAATCGAAAAAGCGATAAAATTTCCGGCAATAACGCTGGTTCCCATACCAGCAACAAACATTTGTGTTAATAACCGACCACTGGTAAACAATACTGATTCAACGCTCGCGGGAATACCAATCCCCATAACTTCCCAAATAATGCTGAAATTCAATGGCTTAAAATAGCTTTTTAACGAGATTCGTAGCGCAGGATTAAAGCCAATCGCCAGTACCCACAAAATTGCAATTGCGCCAATATAACGGGAAATAGTTAATCCTAGCCCTGCGCCAACAAACCCCAGCCCCTGCCAGGAGAAAAGCCCGTAAATCAATATACCGCTAATAATAATATTAAAAATATTCATGCTACCATTTATAAGTAGCGGTATTTTCGTATTCCCGGCGCCACGAAGTGCCCCACTGCCAATCAAGGTGATGGCAGCGGCTGGATAACTGAGCACCGTCAGTTCCAGATAAGTCAACGCCAGTGCTTTAACCTCTGTCGTGGCATCACCTGCAACAAAATCGATAATTTGTTCGCCAAAATGATGAATGAGAATTGCCAACAGCACGGCAAATAACGTCATGATCACCAATGATTGCCGCGTTGCTACTCTGGCTCGCCGTCGATCACGTTTACCGAGACTAAATGCCACAACGACAGTAGTACCAAGATCGATAGCTGCGAAAAAGGCCATAATGACCATGTTGAAGCTGTCCGCCAACCCAACGCCCGCCATTGCATCTTTTCCCAGCCAACTGACCAGAAAAGTGCTCAGCACGCCCATCAACAGGACACAGGCATTCTCCATAAAGATAGGAACAGCAAGCGGAGTTATTTCGCGCCAGAACAACACGTTGTAACTCTTACGTTTTGAGTGCCAGCGAGTGTGGCGAACAACCTGGCGTAAAGCTGAGGGGATATTCAAAGCCGACCTTAATTGCAGAAAGTGAAACCACATTTCAAATAATGAGGGAGAATCAGAAAAGCTGCAAAGATTTTCGCCGACAAATTGTCTGCAAATGCAACAAACTGTTGATAGAAACGGCAAACGGTTGATGAATTTAAAAAACAGGTTTGACAAATGATTTTTCGCCGTTAAGATGTGCCTCAACAGCGATTCCTCTGTAGTTCAGTCGGTAGAACGGCGGACTGTTAATCCGTATGTCACTGGTTCGAGTCCAGTCAGAGGAGCCAAATTTTGAAAAGCCCGCTTTAATAGCGGGCTTTTCGCTATATTTGATAATCAATTTCCTCTTCACTATTTTCCATCACCTGCCGCTTAATATCCTCAACCGACAATCCAGCATTGCACAATTCCAGAAAACGCCAGACATAGTTACGCTGAAGTTGTCCTCGCTTGAGTCCCAACCAGACAGTATTAGCATCGAAAAGATGCCGCGTATCCAGACGAATTAAATTCTCTTCCTCTTGCTCACCGCTGGATTGTTCGGCAACTAATCCTATCCCCAAACCGAGGGCGACATAGGTTTTGATGACATCAGAATCCTGCGCACTTAATACAATATCTGCCAGCAAACCTTTGCGGACAAAGGCGTCATCAATACGTGAGCGCCCCGTAATTCCCTGTCGGTAAGTGATCAACGGCCACTTCGCTATTGATTCCAGCGTCAATGGCGTAATTTGTGTTAAGGGATGATCGACAGGAACGAGCAAACTATGGTGCCAACGAAACCAGGGGAAAGCGACGAGTTGGGGATCATTGCTCAAACGCTCACTGGCTATGCCAATATCAGCTCCGCCGTTTTGTAGCAGAGTCGCAATTTCCTGCGGCGTCCCCTGGATAAGCTCGAGTCGCACTTCGGGGAAAAGTTCGCGAAAGGCTTTAATGACCCCAGGCAAGCTGTAACGAGCCTGAGTATGCGTCGTTGCAATAGTGAGTACGCCAGATGTGTCGTTGGTAAACAGGTCTGCAAGCCGTCGAACATTACTGGCTTCATTCAGAATACGTTCTGCAATGACCAGTAATGCTTTGCCCGGTTCAGTCATGCCAAGCAGCCGCTTGCCACGACGAACGAATATTTCGATACCAAGTTCATCCTCCAGCTCTCGAATATGACGGCTGACACCTGACTGTGAGGTAAAGAGCATATTCGCGACCTCTGTCAGATTGTAATCCTGACGGGCAGCTTCGCGGATTATCTTTAGTTGTTGGAAATTCACGGTAAACTCCGGGCATATCAGACATCCATTATTGTTAGAGTCTAATGCCCGGCATAACAAATAATAAAAACCCGCATCTTATTCCATCCAGGTATAACGTTTAGCTCACCAATTGCCATTGTCTTTTTTCCATGGCTGGAGAACTAATCACTGACAATAACAGCTCTTTCACTGCCTGCGCCTGTGGCGATAAAACTGATCTGGCGGGTAAGTTTAATGACAACGAGAGATTCATTGAAGGCGTGGTAATACGTGACATCCAACCGTTAACTGCGGCACATAACGAACGTGCGGCCGATTCAGGTAATACTGCAACGCCTATACCGCTGGCAATCGCAGCGGTAAGCGTAGCGATAGACTCAATTTCACCGATGACTTTCGCTGTAAGCCGGCGCAGGGAAAAAGCTTCATCAACACGAAGTCTTACTACACTGTAATCGCTGGGAAGGAAGAGGTTCATTTGCGCTATCGCATTAACATCAACGCTTTGCCCTGGGCAATCCTGAGTTCCGACAAGATACAGATCCTCTTTTAACAAAGTCTGACTGGATACACCAGACACAGGGGAATGCTCATAAACCACCGCCATATCAAGCTGGTTGTTTATAAGTTTTTCGTTAAGCACAGCACCGCTATTTTCATGGAGATAGATAACGACCTCCGGAAATTCAGTGCGTACCGCCTGTAATAAAGGCATGGTGATAGATGACGCTGCGGTTCCTGGCGCAAAGCCAATCGAGACTTGACCTGACAATGTCTGACCTACATTATGCACCGCCAGTTGGGCCTGTTCACACTGACGTAAAATTGCCCGCGCATGGGTATAGAGAATTTTTCCGGCGTCTGTCGGCGTAACGCCACGTTTTGTGCGAATCAAAAGTTGCTGATTTAGCTCACCTTCCAGCGTGGCAACCTGCTGACTGAGCGCAGGCTGTGCTATATGCAATACTTCAGCAGCCTGAGTCAGGCTACCAATATCTACAATTTTGACGAAGTATTTCAAGCGTCTAAAGTTCATGGTGCCTCCGGTTTTTTTAAGCGTCAGCCCGAGTGCCGACATTACTAACAACCAGATTGCAAGATACTTGCCAGTTTCGTTTTGGCGTTGATACGAAAGCTAATCGCCCGTCAAATAAGAGATTATGATTGTTTCGTCATTGGCTCTTTAAGCCAGGAGAAGCATTCCCTGCCCCATGAAAGGATGTCATGCACCACGATGGAACATGATTAAAAAGATTGAAAGTTCATCATTTTGTTGAAATTGGCAGCAAACGAACAAAAAAATGCATTTCCCCCTTTGACATCGTCATGTACTGCCATTAATATGCGCCCCGTTCTCACGATTCCTCTGTAGTTCAGTCGGTAGAACGGCGGACTGTTAATCCGTATGTCACTGGTTCGAGTCCAGTCAGAGGAGCCAAATTCAAAAAAGCCTGCTTTAGAGCAGGCTTTTTGCTTTTTATACAACAGCTATTTTAAAACATCTGCTTTGAGCCAGAGTTAATTTGTACCGGCATTCCCGATCGACGTTGCAACGCAGCATTCGCGCGATTCACATCAACTTCTTGCCCGTTGATAAACGCCCGCAAGGAAGGCGTCACCGGCAATGGCACTTTTCGGTCGGACTCATATTCTGCACGATTGCGCGACAGCGGCTCATGAACTTCCAGCCACTTTGAACCATCCGGCTCCGTTGTGTATTTCACTGGCTGATCAATAAGTTGCACGCGCGTCCCTACCGGAACATTATCAAACAGATATTTGATATCGTCATTGCGCAGACGAATACAACCCTGACTTACCCGTAGGCCAATCCCAAAATTGGCATTAGTACCGTGAATGGCATATAACCTGCCGATATAAATAGCGTACAACCCCATAGGATTATCGGGTCCGGCTGGGACAAATGCAGGCAGACTCTCCCCACGCTTTGCATATTCACGACGAGTGTTAGGGGTTGGCGTCCAGGTTGGTGCTTCTTGTTTACGCTCGACGGCTGTCACCCAATTACGCGGGGTTTCTCGTCCAGCCTGACCAATACCAATAGGAAACACTTCCACAGTATTACTGTCTGGTGGGTAGTAATACAGACGCATCTCGGCGACATTAACCACAATTCCTTTTCGCACAGTGGCGGGTAAAATCAGTTGCTGCGGAATGGTGAGCTGCGAACCAGACTTCGGCAAGAAAACATCAGCCCCCGGATTCGCTTCCAGCATATTACTCAGCCCTTGTCCGTACTGCGCGGCAAAAGTTTCCAGCGGCTGGGTATTGTGATCGGGAACCGTTACTGTAAGTTGCTGCCCCACTAAACGACTCCCCTCTGGGGGTAATGGATAAGTTACCGCCAGGCTATTATGACTGGCAAAAAGCAGAGCAAATGAACAAAGAATATTTACACGACGCATCATATCCCTTTCCTAAGTCGCGAAAGCCATCCGATAAGTATAGCTTTTATCAGACTTTTCGTTTTTAGCTGTTCAATTCAGAAGTTGTATTCCCCGGTAGAATAATGTTGCTGGCAGCAAGTTCGCCCATGTTGTTGTATATCGCGCAAGCAGCTTCGATGATGGGTATCGCCAGCGCCGCACCACTCCCCTCACCTAAACGCATTTCCATATTGATATACGGCTCCAGCTCCAAATGTGCCAACGCAATACGCGCCCCTTTTTCTGCCGACAAATGGGAAGGAATAAGATACGGTTTGATTGCAGGTGACATCTGGCACGCAGCAAGCGCGGCGGCATAAGAAAGAAAGCCATCCAACAACACGGGTAAACCACAGGAAGCGGCTCCTGAGATCACGCCAGCCATTCCGACCAAATCAAATCCACCAACTTTTGCCAGTACATCAACACCATCCAGCGGATTCGGTTGATTCAACGTAATTGCCCGACGAACAACATCAACTTTGTTTGCCAGTTTATCTGTCGGCAGATTTGCGCCAATACCAACCACTTCTTCGGGATCGCGTCCAGTAATTGTGCTGACTATCGCCGCAGCCGGCGTCGTGTTTGCCATTCCCAGCTCACCCACGCCAAACAACGTGACGCCATTTTTCGCCAGTTCACGCGTATAACGAATGACTTCCAGAAGCAACTCTTCAACCTGACAGCGGCTCATTGCAGGACCTGAAGCTATATTGCCGCTACCTCGAGCGACACGCATGTTGATAAGTCCGGGTATTGGCTCCGCAGTATCTATCCCTACATCAATTACATGAACTTTAGCCCCCGCCTGTGCTGCCAGAACACACACGCCGGTTGTTCCGCGTGTCATATTTTCAGCCTGAATGGCTGTCACCGCTTTCGGGGAAATAGCGACACCCTCATCCCAGACGCCGTGATCGGCACACATAACCACTACCGCTTTTTTACCCACATGAGGAACACCATTCAGCCCCGGCATTCCTGCCAGTTGTACGGCAAGCGCCTCCAGCCTTCCCAGACTACCGACGGGTTTGAGTAACCCGTCAATATGCCGTTGTGCGCGCGACATAGCAGCATGATCGATGGCCGGGATCGTATTCAGTAAATCGGCAAGTGTTTGCATGTTGCGTCTCTTTATAGCAGCGCCAGCAGAAAGACCAGCTCACCAAGCTCTATGGCAGCTCCCAGCGTATCGCCGGTTTGCCCGCCCAGAGTACGTTTGAAAAGCTGACCGAGGACGAAAATTGCCACCATCGTCACCACCATAGCAGCCACACCATGCATACCAGGCAGTAATACAGCAGCAAAAATTACGGCTAAGCCTAGTGTGACGCAGGTTTGTCGCCCATCAATTTTGCCAATGAACACATTGCCAAGCCCTTCTTCCCGAGCATAATGATGACGATACATCAATAATGCGGCAGTACCACGGCTGACAGCACATGCTGCAGCCAGCGATGCCAGGATAGGCTCACCACGCAGAGCCAGTTCGCTCAAAATCAAAATCTTTCCCAGCACAACAAAAATCAATGCCAGACCGCCGTGGGTGCCTAAACGGCTATCACGCATGATTTCCAACATACGATCTCGGCTACGTGCAGAAAATACACCATCACAGGTATCTGCCAGACCGTCCAGGTGGAATCCCCCTGTCATCAGCGCCAGAACCAGCACGCTAAATAGTGCCGCCAGTGGTACACCACACCATACCTGCAACACCATGAAGACCAGCCCACTAATCGCACCAAGCAATAACCCAATTAAGGGAAAAGTAATGATACCGCGAGAATAATGTTCGAAATCCAGCCCCTGGGACCAACGACGCGGTACAGGCAGACGCGTAATGAAAGAGAGCATCGCCCAAAATAATTTACTCATTTGATTTTTACTCCAATACCCGAAACCACCAGCCATACTTCATCTGCCGCAGCGGCCAGTTGCTGATTCACTCGCCCGGCAATATCACGAAAATGTCGCGCCAGACGATTCTCCGGCACAATACCCATTCCCACTTCATTGGTCACTAATACGACCTTTGCAGGGCAACGTTGACAGGCAGCAATCAACAACTGAATCTCGCCATTTATCGCTTGCTCCATCGCCACATAATCCCATCCTTCAGGATCTTTATCGCCGCCATAATCAAACAACAGATTAGTCACCATTGTCGTAATGCATTCCAGCAACACAGCGTTCTGCGGATTAATGTCTGCATTAATTAACTCATCAAGCTGCTGCCAGCGTTCCACCGTGTGCCAATGCGCCGGACGCCCCTGCCGATGATGCTCAATCCGTGCCGCCATCTCATCATCAAGGATTTGCGAAGTGGCGATATACAGAACCTGTGGAGTATCCCCAATAAGCGCCTCGGCGTGCCGACTCTTCCCGCTCCGTGCACCACCTGTCACCAAAATCATCATACGGACTCCTGGTTCAATTGTATGATGGTATTCATTGACCAGAACCATCGTTGCTGATCGTAATAACATTTCCGCAATTAATACTGCGCGTAATGAAAATAAAAATCCAGTGTTCTCAATCCATTACGAACGAAGGCGGTGTTGTGAAATAGTCCGATTTCCCTGTGTAAACTTCTGGCAGAATGCGTCATTGGCAATATTTTCACTGCGTTGACATATTTCATTCAGATAATGGATTAATGCTACTGCACCACCAGCCGAACCAGCCAGCAAACGGGCATTATGCCGTGTGATTACGATTACCGTCGCGCCATCAGGATGAGAGAAATTTTCTGGTATGGAGACCCTGTTTTCAGCAATCAATAACAGCACTGAATAATCGGTATACGCGTCTGATAACGATTGAACAGCCCCACCTTTAAAAGGCAAGAAACCTTGCTGCCAGTCCTCACCAACAAAACAGGTCATTGGCAACATTTCAGCCAGATATTTCGCCAGATTAATATCGCCAGAGGAGAGGCAAAAAAGGGCTATCGATTCGGGTTTTATCGTTTTCATATCCCCCGTCCTCCGCTTCGTTTCCTGTAATGACGGTCAGGCTGATATACCATGAAAAACGATTGCCGCGCATTGAGAGCAGCCCAGGTGCCTGTCGGCACTACAATGAAGGAACTAAATGATGCCGCCATACCCTGATCCTCTCAGGGTGGTAGGGGTATAAAGACGCGCCAATACTCAACCGGGCGCTTCCGGACACCCCACTTCCCACCGAAGTTGTTGGTATTGACTGACAGGCTGGTCTTCTGGCTTCGCATCATCCTTCCCCGGCCTTCCCAATCTCGCGATCAGTGGTATTTTCGGGGTTGTCAGCATTACAGCAGCGGGGGCTGCGAGGGATTCTCACCCTCTTCCCAGGCACAAATGTGCCGAACCTGTCAGCGTATGTTATGAGCTGATCTCACTTATCCCATAACACGTAAATAACGTTAATTAATATTGCCAGCGTCTATTTAATCATCCCTCATTTTCCACATTAAATTTATGCTGTTTCCGCTGCTACATTTTCACTAATTTGCTGACGATAAACCTGCGGAGTCACCTGATACGTCTGGCGAAAAACTTTGCAGAAATAACTGGTTTGTGAGAAGCCTAAATTACGCGCGATACTGGCGATACTCCAGTCACTATGGCACAGCAGCTCACGCGCGCTGGCCATTCGTTGTTGGTTTACCCACGCATTAAAACCAATCCCATGATATTTCTTAAACAACTTACTGAAATAATAAGGGCTTAGATAAACATGCGAGGCAACATCTTCCAGACGCAAATCGTCTGACAAATGTGCATCGATATAGCGCAATGCTTTTTTCATTTTATTATCATGGGGATTAGGCGCACGGGTCTGACGAACTGAACCCGAATGAGGTTTATTCTCTTTAATAACGACAAAATTGAGTTGCTTTTTGAGGCAATTTTCCACAATCAACTTCAATAAATCAGCAGAGGCCATAACTCTCGAGTAATCCATCTCAGGAACTTTGCGAAATTCATTAAGTAGTTCTGGGTCGGCTTGCCAACAATCATCGACATTCAGAATATTGATCAAATCAACATCATCATTACGCAGGCGAACTTGTCCACACAACACAAAGCCGACTAAATGCCCGGCAATCACCAGAGGAATAGAGAAATCAGTTAACCCTGCATGACAGCGGTAAATACAAGGCTGATCTGATTTAGAGGCTTCCAGACCACCACAACGATCGCTCATGCGACAGCGAGTGCTAAGCTGAGGGTGTTGGCGCATCATCTGACAAAATGGAGTGAAGTTAAACAGCTCGGAGATTTCATCACCGTGGATATTGACCACGACAACCGCAAGACTAGTCGCCTGCGCAAAATCCTGTGCGATTTTATTAATGAGTTCTGAATTAAGTGTCGCCGCAGAAATCATGATAAAACCTCCCAGTTAATTTATTGTTATGGTAAAACAATTGTTTTACATTTAATCTTCACATCATCCTTAATGATTTACTGACGAGAAGCAAAACGGACAATAACAAAAGCCTCCATGAAGCGGGAGACTTTTTAATAATTTCGGAAAGCAGATCACAAACACTAAAAAAATAAACGTTTATAACTGCCAGGCTATTTCACTATTCGCTGTTCTCTTTAGGCGTAACACTATTGACAGGTAAATTTTGTGCAATAAGAAAGCGATAAATCGCCGCGCCAGCACAGGCTCCAATGACCGGAGCAATAATGGGTACAATGAAATAAGGAATATTACGTCCGCCAGTCATCGCAATTTCTCCCCAACCAGCAAGCCAGGTGAAAATTTTTGGTCCAAAATCACGCGCTGGATTCATGGCAAAACCGGTTAATGGTCCGGTAGAAGCACCAATAACAGCAACCAGAATACCAATAAGTAAAGGCGCAAGCGGCCCTTTGGGTACGCCATTGCCGTCATCGGTCAACGCCATAATCAACCCCATTAACATGGACGTTATGACCACTTCAACCAAGGCAGCCTGCCATACATTTATCGCTGCTGCCGGGTAAGTACTGAAGATACTGGCGAGTTGTAAACTTTCTGCACTACCACGAACCATATTGTGAGCAGATTCAAAATCGGCAAACAAATTGCTGTATAAAAAATATGCCAGAACTGCGCCACCAAAGGCTCCCGCTAATTGCGCCACACAAAATGGCAGCACTTTACGACCAGGAAAAGCGGCAAACAACCACAGAGCAATAGTAACCGCCGGGTTAAGATGGGCACCGGAAATGCCTGCCGTAAGGTAAACAGCAAGTGAAATACCTAACCCCCAAATAATACAAATTTCCCACAGTCCCAGGCTTGCACCGGCAAGTTTTAGGGCACACAAACAACCAATGCCAAAAAAGAGGAACAGTCCGGTGCCCAAAAACTCGGCAACGCATTGCGCCTTGAGTGAATCATTCATACTGACACCTTTTTCACAGAGTTTTTTCTTTATCAGCCAACAATGCGCTGATTGTTGTGTATATCGAACGCAACTATAAAAATTGCGCGGAAAAAAATATTGCCAACATGCATGTCAGATTCGTGGAAAAATAGTGTTGCTATAGCAAATTATTGTCATTGCTATAGCATTCACTACAGCAATCATCACTATTGGCGTTATATATATCGCCAATCTGATACAATAAAAAATTGCCATGCCTGCATAATAAAATTTAAACAAATATCACAGTTAATTTCAGAAAACCAAACTCGACGAAGTATTATTTCAAATTAAAACACCGTCCCCAATGCAATTAATTCACATTAAACCACGTCAAAAACAACCAATAAATGAATAACATATAATCTCTGAAAGCAATTTTATAATATTTGACCTCTATTAATTTTTCTCATTAGCGATTAAGTCAGCCATTCTTTTTCCTCGCTTTTTTTATAGTCATATCGTCAAAAAATCCAGGCGAGGTCTTTATGCAACAAGAAGCGTTAGGAATGGTAGAAACCAAAGGATTAACTGCCGCCATAGAGGCCGCAGACGCCATGGTGAAGTCGGCAAATGTATTGCTGGTCGGCTACGAAAAAATTGGTTCCGGGCTGGTGACCGTCATCGTTCGTGGTGATGTCGGGGCGGTTAAAGCGGCAACAGATGCAGGTGCCATCGCTGCGCGTAATGTCGGCGAAGTGAAAGCCGTACACGTTATCCCCCGCCCACATACCGATGTCGAAAAAATCTTACCAAAGGGAATTAACCCATGAGCAGCAGTGAACTGGTCGAACAGATCATGGCGCAGGTCATCGCACGCGTAGCGACACCGAAGCATGAGGTTCTCCCGGAAACCAATCATCAAACACGAGAGACGGCTATGGCAGAAAAAAGCTGCACGTTAACGGAATTTGTTGGCACCGCTATTGGCGACACTGTAGGTCTGGTCATTGCAAACGTTGATAGCGCCCTATTGGACGCGATGAAACTTGAAAAACGCTATCGCTCCATTGGCATTCTGGGCGCACGTATTGGTGCAGGGCCACACATTATGGCCGCTGATGAAGCCGTAAAAGCCACCAACACCGAAGTTATTAGCATTGAACTTCCTCGCGATACTAAAGGCGGTGCCGGACACGGCTCGTTAATCCTTTTAGGTGGCAACGATGTTTCCGACGTGAAACGCGGTATTGAAGTTGCTCTAAAAGAACTCGACAGAACCTTTGGTGATGTCTATGCCAACGAAGCCGGACATCTGGAACTGCAATATACCGCCCGCGCCAGCTATGCACTGGAAAAAGCGTTTGGCGCACCACTGGGTCGCGCTTGCGGCGTTATTGTCGGCGCTCCTGCCGCTGTGGGTGTTCTGATGGCCGATACCGCCCTGAAGTCCGCCAATGTGGATGTCGTGGCATACAGCTCCCCGGCTCATGGCACCAGCTTTAGCAATGAGGTCATCCTGATTATCTCAGGAGACTCCGGCGCAGTCCGTCAGGCGGTCATCTCCGCACGCGAAATCGGTAAAACCGTACTTTCGACTCTCGGCGATACACCGAAAAACGATCGCCCTTCCTACATCTGAATTCCCTGAGGCAGATTCATGAGATCGAAAAGATTTGAAGCACTGGCAAAACGCCCGGTCAACCAGGACGGTTTCGTTAAAGAGTGGATTGAAGAAGGCTTCATTGCGATGGAAAGCCCGAACGATCCTAAACCGTCAATCAAAATTGTTAACGGCGTCGTCACCGAACTGGATGGGAAACCTGCCAGCCAGTTTGACCTGATCGACCATTTTATCGCCCGCTACGGTATCAATCTCGCGCGCGCCGAAGAAGTCATCGCAATGGATTCGGTTAAACTTGCCAATATGTTGTGCGATCCAAATGTCAAACGTAGCGATATTGTTCCCCTGACCACTGCGATGACGCCCGCCAAAATCGTCGAAGTGGTTTCACAGATGAACGTGGTAGAGATGATGATGGCGATGCAGAAAATGCGCGCTCGTCGAACACCATCGCAACAGGCTCACGTCACCAACATCAAAGACAATCCGGTACAAATTGCTGCCGACGCGGCTGAAGGCGCATGGCGCGGATTTGACGAACAGGAAACCACCGTTGCCGTTGCTCGCTATGCACCGTTCAACGCCATCGCTCTTCTGGTCGGTTCACAGGTAGGACGCCCGGGCGTGTTGACCCAGTGTTCACTGGAGGAAGCCACCGAACTGAAACTCGGTATGTTAGGCCATACCTGCTACGCCGAAACGATTTCTGTCTACGGCACGGAACCTGTTTTCACCGACGGCGACGATACACCGTGGTCAAAAGGATTTCTCGCGTCATCTTATGCTTCTCGCGGCTTAAAAATGCGCTTTACTTCCGGCTCCGGCTCTGAAGTGCAGATGGGCTATGCGGAAGGTAAATCAATGCTTTACCTTGAGGCTCGTTGCATTTACATCACCAAAGCCGCAGGTGTTCAGGGTCTACAGAACGGTTCCGTAAGCTGCATCGGCGTTCCATCGGCAGTGCCGTCAGGCATCCGCGCAGTGCTGGCGGAAAACTTAATTTGTTCATCACTGGATCTGGAATGCGCCTCCAGTAATGACCAGACCTTTACCCACTCAGATATGCGCCGTACCGCACGTTTTCTGATGCAGTTTCTGCCAGGCACCGACTTTATCTCTTCCGGTTTTTCCGCTGTGCCGAACTACGACAACATGTTTGCTGGTTCAAACGAAGATGCCGAAGACTTCGATGATTACAACGTCATTCAACGTGACCTCAAGGTTGATGGTGGCCTGCGACCAGTGCGCGAAGAAGATGTTATCGCTATCCGCAATAAAGCCGCACGCGCTTTACAGGCTGTTTTTGCCGGTATGGGATTACCCCCTATCACCGATGAAGAGGTCGAAGCGGCAACCTATGCCCACGGTTCGAAAGATATGCCAGAGCGCAACATCGTGGAAGACATCAAGTTCGCCCAGGAAATTATCAATAAAAACCGTAACAGCCTGGAAGTGGTGAAAGCCCTGGCGCAAGCCGGTTTTACCGATGTCGCCCAGGACATGCTCAACATGCAAAAAGCAAAACTGACCGGCGACTATCTCCATACCTCCGCCATTATCGTCGATGACGGACAAGTGCGCTCTGCGGTCAATGACGTCAATGATTACGCCGGACCGGCTACAGGTTATCGCCTGCAAGGGGAACGCTGGGAAGAGATCAAAAATATTCCCGGTGCACTTGATCCCAACGATATTGACTAAGGGTGAGAAATGGAAATTAACGAAAAATTACTACGTCAGATAATCGAAGACGTGCTGGCAGAAATGCAAACCAGCGATAAGTCCGTTTCATTTCGCGCACCGGTCTCTTCCGCACCGGATAGCGAAAGTTTTCTGACCGAAATTGGCGAAGCCCAACAAGGCACTCAGCAAGATGAAGTTATTATCGCTGTAGGCCCGGCGTTTGGCCTGGCGCAAACCGTCAATATCATCGGTATTCCGCATAAAAACATATTGCGCGAAGTGATTGCCGGTATCGAAGAAGAAGGTGTTAAAGCCCGTGTGATTCGCTGCTTTAAATCGTCTGATGTTGCCTTCGTGGCGGTTGAAGGCGATCGTCTTAGCGGTTCCGGCATTGCTATTGGTATTCAGTCAAAAGGCACCACAGTTATCCACCAGCTGGGGCTTCCCCCTTTGTCTAACCTGGAACTTTTCCCGCAAGCACCTTTGTTGACGCTGGAAACTTATCGCCAGATTGGCAAAAACGCCGCGCGTTATGCGAAGCGCGAGTCTCCACAACCTGTTCCGACCCTCAACGATCAAATGGCGCGGCCGAAATACCAGGCCAAGTCCGCCATCTTACATATCAAAGAGACTAAGTACGTGGTCACTGGCAAAAAACCGCAAGAACTGCGCGTGACGTTTTAACAAAGGAAACCTTCATGAATACCGATGCAATTGAGTCGATGGTCAGGGACGTGTTGAACCGAATGAACAGTCTCCAGGATACAGCTCCTGTCTCTGCGCCATCCCACTCATCAACACTGAACGCCAAAGTGAGTGATTACCCGCTGGCAAATAAACATCCAGAATGGGTCAAAACGGCGACGAATAAAACGCTCGACGATTTCACCCTGGAAAATGTACTCAGCGATAAAGTCACCGCCCAGGACATGCGCATAACCCCGGAAACGTTGCGCATTCAGGCCGCAATTGCCAGAGATGCTGGACGCGATCGCCTGGCGATGAATTTTGAACGCGCCGCCGAGCTTACCTCAGTGCCGGATGATCGCATCCTCGAAATCTACAATGCGTTACGCCCTTATCGTTCGACTAAGCAAGAACTCATTGCCATTGCCGACGATCTTGAGCGTTGTTATCAGGCCAGAATTTGTGCCGCTTTTGTCCGTGAAGCTGCGGAACTCTATGTCGAGCGTAAAAAACTGAAAGGCGACGATTAAGGGCGAACTATGCGATATATAGCAGGCATTGATATCGGCAACTCATCCACAGAGGTTGCGCTGGCAACGCTCAGTACGTCTGGCGAATTGTCGTTCGTGAGCAGCGCCCTGGCAGAAACCACCGGAATCAAAGGTACGTTGCGTAACGTACATGGCATTCAGGAGGCGCTCGCGCAGGCAACGAAAAAAGCCGGCATCAATGTCAGTGATATTTCGCTTATTCGTATCAACGAAGCAACCCCGGTTATTGGCGATGTGGCGATGGAAACCATTACGGAAACCATTATTACTGAATCAACCATGATCGGTCACAACCCGAAAACTCCAGGCGGAGTGGGGCTGGGTGTAGGACTCACCATCACTCCGCAAGAGTTGTTAACACGCCCGGCGGACACACCGTACATTCTGGTCGTGTCATCGGCTTTTGATTTTGCCGATATCGCAACCATGATAAATGCCTCCGTGCGTGCCGGATATCAGCTGACAGGCGTTATTCTGCAACGCGACGATGGCGTGCTGGTCAGTAACCGACTGGAAAACCCTTTACCCATTGTTGATGAAGTCCTCTACATCGATCGTATTCCGCTCGGCATGTTAGCTGCTATTGAAGTCGCTGTTCCCGGGAAAGTTATCGAAACCCTTTCTAACCCATATGGGATTGCCACCGTTTTCGCCCTCAATGCTGAAGAGACTAAAAATATCGTTCCTGTCGCACGGGCGCTAATCGGCAACCGTTCAGCTGTGGTCGTGAAAACGCCTTCTGGCGACGTTAAAGCCCGTTCGATACCCGCCGGAAATATCGAGTTTCTTTCTGCCGGGCGCACAACTCGGGTTGATGTTGCCGCTGGTGCCGATGCAATAATGAAAGCAGTCGGTGAATGCCCAAAACTGGAAAATGTGACGGGCGAACCGGGCACCAACATCGGCGGGATGCTGGAAAATGTTCGCCAGACCATGGCGGAGCTGACCAATAAACCCAGCAACGAAATTTTTATTCAGGATTTATTGGCGATAGATACCTCAGTTCCCGTCAGCGTTACCGGTGGTCTGGCAGGCGAATTTTCACTGGAACAGGCTGTTGGTATAGCGTCAATGGTGAAATCCGACCGTCTGCAAATGGCGATGATCGCCAGTGAAATTAAGCAAAAACTGCATGTTGATGTTCAGGTCGGAGGCGCAGAAGCAGAGGCAGCCATTCAGGGAGCGTTAACTACCCCAGGAACTACACGTCCCCTGGCAATTCTGGACTTAGGCGCAGGTTCTACCGATGCCTCCATCATCAATCAAAAAGGGGAAATGATTGCCACTCACCTTGCGGGAGCGGGCGACATGGTGACGATGATTATCGCCAGGGAACTGAGCTTAAATGATCGCTATCTGGCAGAAGAGATCAAAAAACACCCACTAGCAAAAGTAGAAAGCCTGTTCCACTTACGCCATGAAGACGGCAGCGTTCAGTTCTTCCCTACCCCACTATCCCCTCAGGTATTTGCCCGCGTTTGTGTGGTGAAACCCGACGAACTGGTGCCCATTCCCGGTGATATAACGCTGGAAAAAGTGCGAACCATTCGTCGCAGTGCAAAAGAGCGGGTCTTCGTAACGAACGCCCTGCGCGCACTACGTCAGGTGAGTCCTGGTGGAAATATTCGCAATATTCCGTTCGTCGTTCTGGTGGGCGGCTCTTCACTGGATTTCGAAGTCCCGCAGTTAGTCACCGATGCGTTGGCACATTATCGACTGGTCGCAGGGCGCGGGAATATCCGTGGTAGAGAAGGCCCGCGCAATGCGGTGGCTACCGGGCTACTCATCTCCTGGCACAAGGCGTCGGTTCATGGAAAGTAAAGAGCGAGCACCAACCATTGTCGTCACTGAAATCGGTGACTGTATCAATAAATGGAATGAGGTTCTTCTTGGCATTGAAGAGGAAGGTATTCCCTTTCGCATTCAACACATTCCATCAGGTGAAATCATCGATAGCGCCTGGCAGGCTGCTCGTCAGTCTCCCCTGTTGGTTGGCATAGCCTGTGACCAGGAAAAACTGATTGTGCATTACAAAAACTTACCGGCATCAGCGCCACTGTTTACGCTGATGCATCAACAAGATAACCATGCCCGGCGCAGCACCGGCAATAACGCAGCCCGGCTGGTCAAAGGGATTCCCTTCAAGGAATACCACTCATAATCCACAGGAGAAACACCGTATGAATAACGCACTGGGACTGGTTGAAACAAAAGGGTTAGTCGGCGCGATTGAAGCCGCAGACGCCATGGTTAAATCCGCCAACGTACAACTGGTCGGCTATGAAAAGATTGGTTCAGGTCTGATCACAGTGATGGTGCGCGGCGATGTTGGCGCAGTAAAAGCCGCCGTTGACGCGGGGAGCGCCGCCGCAAGCGCCGTTGGCGAAGTGAAATCCTGCCATGTCATCCCACGGCCGCACAGCGATGTTGAGGCCATTTTACCAAAATCTGCATAACCCAATTCGCTAAGGAGCACAGCGTGAAGCAATCACTGGGATTACTTGAAGTCAGTGGTCTGGCACTCGCCATCAGTTGCGCGGATGTTATGGCAAAAGCCGCGTCCATCACGCTGGTTGGTCTTGAGAAGACCAATGGCTCAGGCTGGACGCTCATTAAAATCACCGGTGACGTCGCCTCGGTTAATGCAGCGATCGAGACGGGTGCCAGCTTCGCCGGGCAGCGAAATGCCCTTGTCGCGCACAAAGCAATTGCCCGTCCGGGAGAGGGAATACTGTCCCGCACAACAGAAGCATTGAATGTAAGGGTTGAAGCTAGCGAAACACCAGCAGCCACAGTCACCCCGGAGAGTATCAGTTGTAATTTGTGTCTTGATCCGGCGTGTCAACGGCAAAAAGGTGAGCCACGTTCACTTTGCCTCCACTCCGATAAGCGAGAGGAGTAACAATGGACAAACAAACCTTGCAAGAAACAGTGAGCCAGGTTCTGGATGAGATGCGCGAGCGCCCTATCCCTCTGGGCGTCTCCAGTCGTCATATTCACCTTTCGACTGCGGATTATGTGCGCCTTTTTCCTGAACAACCGATCAGCGAGAAAAAACCGTTATTGCAACCAGGTCAATTCGCTGCTGAACAAGTTGTTACGCTGGTGGGACCAAAAGGCAAATTGCACAACGTTCGCTTGTTGGGACCGCTACGCAACGCAAGCCAGGTGGAAATTTCCCGGACAGATGCCAGAACGTTGGGGATCACCGCTCCGCTACGCATGTCAGGCGATCTCAGCGGCACACCGGGGATTCGGCTGATAAGTCCGTTTGCCGAACTGGAAATCGCTTCTGGCGTAATTGTCGCGCAACGGCATATCCATATGTCTCCGCTTGATGCCCTGATTTATGGCGTTACGCATGGCGATAAAGTGGCTGTCGCCATTGAAGGTGATGAGCGACGACTGATATTCGATAACGTGGCTGTTCGCGTCTCACCGGATATGCGTCTTGAAATGCATATTGATACCGACGAAGCCAACGCTGCAGGCGCTGATAATCCTGACGTTTTTGCCATGCTGGTGGCGCTGCCATGAATCATGTGCTGATGCAACGCATTGTTGAAGAAGTGATTTTTCGCCTGAAACAACGTGCGGAAAAAACACTCACGCTGACCGTTTCGCAACTGCGAGAAGCCAGCGTTCACAAGATAGTTCATCAGTATGCATCGTTACAAATTCGATACGTCGATCTGCCGTTGTTGCGACAGCTTGCAGAGAACGATACGTCAGGCGGAGCAGTAACCCACCTTCACGAGGCGTTAGCATGGGGAATGCACCTTCAATTATCGTTGCAGCGTCATTTACTGAACGCCATTGAATTGAAGACTCTCGCCCGTCTACCGCTAAGCTGGTGCGACGAACAAGGACAACCAATCCACCTTCATCGTGGTCGACTTTTAAGTTATGCCGACGTAGCGCCGTTATGCGCGGGGATACTGGTACTACAGCGGAAATGTTGTGTGACCGCACTTGCGCGTGAAGCGGCAATTACCCGAAACATTCAGTTAATCAGGCAGGAGTAACCCATGCATCTGGCTCGAGTCACCGGCGCGGTGGTATCCACGCAAAAATCACCTTCTCTGATCGGGAAAAAACTGCTGTTGGTTCGCCGGGTCAGTGCCGACGGCGAATTGCCTCTTACACCGTTAACCGGCGACGAAGTTGCCGTTGATTCAGTCGGCGCAGGCGTTGGTGAACTGGTACTCCTCAGCAGCGGCTCCAGCGCCAGACATGTTTTTTCCGGCCCCAACGAAGCCATTGATCTGGCAGTGGTCGGCATTGTCGATACGCTTTCACGCTAAGGACTTTAACGATGGCAATTTATACCCGAACAGGTGATTCAGGAAGTACGTCTCTATTTACCGGACAGCGTGTCAGTAAAACTCATCGACGTGTCGAAGCCTATGGCACGCTGGATGAGCTAAACGCAACACTCAGTCTGTGTTATTGCGCCACCTCCATCGAAAGCCATCGCATCTTACTGGAAGCTATTCAGCAACAAATATTTTGGTTTAGCGCCGAGCTCGCCAGTGAAAGCGAACAGCCGTCAGCGCAGCAGCGTTACATCGGAACAGAAGAAATTGCCGCGCTGGAAAAAGCGATCGACAGCGCAATGAACGCTGTCCCTCCAGTTCACAGCTTCATACTGCCTGGTCGTTGTGAAGCCGCGAGCCGTATGCATGTCGCCCGCACGGTAGCCCGGCGGGCTGAAAGACGTCTGGTTGAACTGACAACGGAAGCCACCGTCCGCCATGTTTTGTTGCACTATATCAACCGACTTTCCGATTGCTTGTATGCCCTCGCCCGCGTGGAAGACAACGTTGTTCATCAAAACCTGATGATTCGGGAAATCACAAAACGTTATCACGAAGCCAATCACACTCCAGCATTGAAGGAACGCACGATGCCGCTCACTTTTCAGGATCTTCACCAGCTCATTCGTAGTGCGGCAATACGCGCGGATGAACTACATATTCCCGTTGTCATCAGCATTGTTGATGCCAACGGGACAGAAAGTGTTACCTGGCGGATGCCCGATGCACTGCTGGTCAGCAGTGAGCTGGCACCGAAAAAAGCCTGGACCGCCGTGGCGATGAAAACGGCAACACACAAACTTGCTGACGCCGTACAACCCGGAGCGCCACTTTACGGGCTCGAAAGCCATATGCAAGGCAAAGTCGTCACTTTTGGTGGTGGTTTTCCTCTCTGGCGAGACGGGATATTGCTTGGGGGACTTGGCATCAGCGGTGGTAGCGTTGAACAAGATATGGATATTGCACAAGCCGCAATGGCAGCAATTAATGCAGGAGCAAACCAATGAATCCGACTGAATTAGAAATGATTATCCGCAATATCCTGCGCGAAAAACTGATGCCCAGTGCCTTACAAATACAAAGAAATGGTATTTTCCAGACTGTCGATGAGGCCGTCTGCGCTGCACACCAGGCCTTTTTGCGCTTTCAACAGTGTTCGCTTAAAACCCGCAGCGCCATTATCAGCGCCATTCGCGAAGAATTAACGCCCCGCCTTACCGAACTGGCAGAAGAAAGCGCCAGCGAAACGGGGATGGGAAATAAAGAAGATAAGTATCTAAAAAACAAAGCGGCACTTGATAACACGCCAGGAATTGAAGATTTAACCACCACGGCACTAACCGGTGATGGTGGCATGGTTTTATTTGAATACTCTCCGTTTGGTGTTATTGGCTCGGTCACGCCGAGTACCAATCCTACGGAAACCGTCATTAATAACAGCATCAGCATGTTGGCAGCAGGCAATAGCATCTACTTCAGTCCTCATCCGGGAGCCAAAAACGTATCGCTGAAACTCATTGCCATAATCGAAGACATCGCGTTTCGCTGTAGTGGCATTCATAACCTGATCGTTACCGTAACTGAACCGACCTTTACAGCCACCGAACAGATGATGGCGCACCATAAAATCAGCGTTCTGGCGATTACCGGCGGTCCGGGTATCGTCGCGATGGGAATGAAAAGTGGTAAGAAAGTGATTGGTGCCGGTGCGGGTAACCCGCCGTGTATCGTCGATGAAACGGCGGATATTGTGAAAGCCGCCGAAGACATCATCAACGGCGCTTCTTTCGATTACAACCTGCCATGTATCGCTGAAAAAAGCCTGATTGTCGTAGCGTCAGTGGCAGAGTATTTAATTCAACAGATGCAAAGTTTTGGCGCATTTCTTCTTAACCATCAGCAAACTGAAAAATTGCGCGCCGTTTGTCTGCCCGACGGCGTCGCCAACAAAAAACTGGTCGGAAAAAGCCCATGCCATCTTCTGGAAGCGGCTGGAATTCCTCTACCGCAGAAAATGCCACGATTACTGATTGCCGTTGTTGACGCCGATGATAACTGGGTTACCTGTGAACAACTGATGCCGATGCTACCCATTGTAAAAGTCAACGATTTTGACAGCGCCCTCACCCTGGCGCTGAAAGTCGAAGACGGTTTGCACCACACGGCAATTATGCACTCGCAGAACGTCTCACGACTCAACCTTGCTGCGCGCGTTATGCAAACCTCAATCTTTGTCAAAAACGGCCCCTCCTGGGCGGGTATTGGCGTCGGCGGCGAAGGCTTTACGACCTTCACCATTGCTACACCGACTGGCGAAGGGACAACGTCAGCACGGACTTTTGCCCGCTCACGACGCTGCGTGTTAACCAGTGGCTTTTCCATTCGCTAGAGAAACGGAAATGAATACTTTTTCATTGCAGACGCGTTTATACAGCGGTTTGGGAAGTCTCAAAGTCCTTAGCCGTTTCACCAATAAGCACATCTGGATTATTTGCGACGCCTTCCTGGCTGGTTCGCCATTGATTGACACGTTGTGTCAGTCGTTGCCTGATAGCAACCGCATCAGTATTTTTAGCGAAATAACGCCCGATCCAACGATCCAGACTGTGGTAAAAGGCATTGCACAAATGCAGACTTTACGCCCGGATGTGGTTATCGGTTTTGGCGGAGGCTCTGCACTGGACGCCGCAAAAGCGATTGTCTGGTTTAGTCGCCAGTGTGCTATTGAGATTGAAACCTGCGTTGCTATTCCCACCACCAGCGGCACCGGTTCGGAAGTGACCAGCGCCTGTGTCATCAGCGATCCCGATAAAGGGATTAAATATCCTCTTTTCGATAATGCGCTTTATCCGGATATAGCGGTTCTCGATCCCTCGCTGGTCGTCAGTGTGCCAGCCGCGATAACTGCCAATACCGGAATGGATGTTTTAACCCATGCCCTTGAATCTTATGTTTCTCCCCATGCCAGTGACTTCACGGATGCACTGGCCGAAAAAGCCGTGCAAATTGTTTTTCACTACCTGCCCACAGCAGTGAATAAAGGCGATTGTCTTGCTACTCGCGGCAAAATGCATAATGCCTCTACGCTTGCAGGAATGGCCTTTAGTCAGGCTGGGCTTGGGTTAAATCATGCAATTGCCCATCAACTCGGCGGGCAGTTTCATCTGCCACACGGCCTGGCGAATGCGCTCCTGCTTACGACGGTTATTCGTTTTAATGCTGGCGATCCGCGTGCTGCCAAACGCTATGCCCGGCTGGCGAAAACGTGCCATTTATGCCCTGACGATGCCAATGACACCGCAAGCCTGAATGCACTCATTCAACATATTGAACAGCTAAAAAAAGCCTGTTCAATGCCGACTCTCGCCAATGCACTGAAAGATAAAAAAGCAGAATGGTCATCACGTATTCCAGATATGGTTCGGGCTGCGCTGGCGGATGCCACACTGCGTACCAATCCACGAGCGGCTGATGCCATCGCTATAGCAGAAATGCTTGAGGAGTTGGTATGAACGGCGAGTTAATGTCCTTTGACGAACAGACGATCCGCGAGCGAGTACAGGCAGCAGGCGTCGTGGGCGCTGGTGGCGCAGGCTTTCCAACACATATTAAGCTACAGGCGCGGGTTGACACTTTCCTGGTGAATGCGGCGGAATGCGAACCAATGTTGAAAGTGGATCAACAGCTAATGGCACAACAAGCCAGCCGCCTGCTTCGTGGTGTTCACTATGCGATGAAAGCCACCGGAGCCAGGAGCGGAATTATCGCGCTGAAAGAGAAGTATCAACCAGCAATAAACGCACTCACATCATTGCTTCCGCCGGATATCCGCCTGCATATTTTGCCCGACGTTTACCCCGCAGGAGACGAAGTGCTAACCATCTGGATGGCAACAGGTCGCCGCGTTCCTCCCGCTGCGTTACCCGTTAGTGTCGGTGTGGTGGTCAATAATGTGCAAACCGTACTGAATATTGCCAGAGCCGTTGAACAACAGTATCCGGTGACGCGACGCACGCTTACTGTTAATGGTGCCGTGGCTAAACCAATCACAGTGACCGTTCCCATCGGGATGTCTTTACGCGAAGTACTGGCGCTGGCGGGCGGCGCAACAGTGGATAATCCTGGTTTTATCAATGGCGGTCCGATGATGGGTAGTTTGATCACATCGCTCGACACGCCAATCAGCAAAACCACTGGCGGCTTGCTGGTTTTACCCAATTCTCATTCAATCATCCAACGTCAAATGCAGGATGACCGTAGCGTACTTGCCGTCGCGAAAACCGTTTGTGAGCAATGCCGCTTATGTACCGATCTCTGCCCGCGTCATTTAATTGGTCACGAACTGTCGCCACATTTGTTAGTACGTGCGGTTAACTATCAACAGCTCGCTACACCACAACTGTTACTGACAGCTCTCACCTGTTCGGAGTGCAACGTCTGCGCCAGTGTCGCCTGTCCGGTAGGTATTTCGCCGATGCGCATAAACCGCCTGCTTAAGCAGGAATTACGCGCCAAAAATCTCCGCTACGAAGGTGCCTTAAATCCTGAGGATGTCATGGCAAATTATCGGCTGATCCCAGTAAAACGGCTGGTAACCAAACTGGGATTAACCCCGTGGTATCAGGATGCGCCATTGTCTGAACAGGTGCCTCAGCCCGAAAAAGTGACTCTATTGTTACGCCAGCATATCGGTGCCAGCGCAATTGCGTGTGTACAAAAAGGCGATCGTGTCGTTCGTGGACAATGTGTAGGCCAAATTCCACACGGCACATTAGGTGCTCCCATTCATGCCAGTATTAATGGCACGGTCAGCGATGTGACAGAAAACGCTATTACGGTTGTGAGAGGTTAACCATGTCGAAAGCGGTAGGTATTTTAGAACTTAGCAGTATCGCAAAAGGGATGGAAACCGGCGATGCCATGCTGAAAAGCGCCAATGTTGAGTTACTGGTCAGCAAAACGCTATGTCCCGGGAAATTTCTGCTGATGCTCGGTGGCGATGTCGGTGCGGTGCAACAGGCCATCAGCAGCGGCGCATCCCTTGCAGGTGAAATGCTGGTCGACAGCCTGATCCTCCCTAATATTCATCCCAGCATTCTGCCCGCAATCAGCGGACTGAACCATGTTGAACAGCGTCAGGCTATCGGTGTGGTCGAAACCTGGAGTGTCGCAGCCTGCATTGACGCAGCCGATTGCGCAGTTAAAGCTGCGAATGTCACTCTCGTTCGCGTGCATATGGCCTTCGGTATTGGCGGTAAATGCTACATGGTGGTTGCTGGCGATATTTCAGATGTTAATAATGCGGTCTCTGTCGCCAGCGAGCGCGCGGGGGAAAAAGGATTGCTGGTCTATCGCTCGGTAATTGCCCGTCCGCATGAAGCCTTGTGGCGTCAGATGGTGGAGGGATAATGACAACTCAGCACGCTACTGAACGGATGATTCAGGAATATGTCCCCGGTAAACAGGTTACGCTGGCGCATGTCATTGCTAACCCAGGGAAGGAGCTGTTTAAGAAATTAGGTTTACCAGATACCGTTTCCGCCATTGGCATTCTGACGATTACCCCCAGCGAAGCGTCTATTATCGCGTGCGATATCGCCACAAAGTCGGGAGCTGTAGAAATTGGTTTTCTTGATCGTTTTACTGGTGCCGTAGTACTGACTGGCGATGTTTCAGCTATCGAATATGCACTTAATCAGGTTACCCGCACGCTGGGTGAAATGATGCACTTTACCGCCTGCCCCATTACACGGACCTGACGTTATGCAACGTATGATGCTCATTGGCCCCAGTCAGTGCGGAAAAACATCACTCACGCAATGTCTGCGCGGAGAAGATCTTCAGTATCAGAAAACGCAGGCCATTGTCTGGTCACCAGCCACCATTGACACACCAGGCGAATACCTCGAAAACCGTAGTTTTTACAGCGCACTGCTGGTCAGTGCCTGCGAAGCGGACATTATCGCGCTTGTGCTTAATGCGGACGCACCGTGGTCACCTTTTTCGCCAGGCTTTACCTCGTCAATGAATCGCCCGGTCATTGGAGTAGTAACCAAAGCAGATTTAGCCAGCATGGAACAAATATCTTTGGTGAAATGCTGGTTACGGGAAGCTGGAGCGCGCAACGTGTTAGTGACCTGTGCGGTTAATAACATCGGAGTTGCAGAGCTTTTTGCCTTGCTGCATACAGAAGAAGGCTGTCGCTAATTTTGATAGGTTATCAGATGGGAATGATGACTTGTGATACACAGAAAAGAGTCAATGAATAATGAGGGTTGCCGGGCAACCCTCATCGAATAAAGCAGAAATTACTTCGCTTCGCCGTTTTTCATTTCGCCCATAGCTTTCAGCTTTTTGGAGATATCGCGGCGTTCTTTGGAGAGCTCGGCGTTTTTGATGATGTAATCATCAACGCGATCTTCATAGTCACCTTTCATGCTGGCAATGATGCCCTGGATTGCTTCTACGCTCATCCCAGGCTTAATGTAATCGCTCAGGTTGTCCAGCAGCAGGACACGCTTCTGGTTGTCACGGATCTTTTTCTCAACGTCCTGGATTTCACGTTGCAGTTTGTTCTTACGGCGGAACAGACGAACAAATTCCAGTACGTCCTGGAATGAAGGCTTGGTAGTTTCCATTTTTATACCCCTGATAATGTGAGAGTCGGATTCGTTTAGGCAACCGCTATTCGTTAGCGGCCAACATTACTCATAGCTGCCGCAGATGACAATGCTTTTATCCCTTTTCATTATCATACCCTTTATCCTTGCTGAATCGAAGCAGCTGCAAGATGATTCTGAAGTTCAGGAATTATTTGCGCAAGGCCCGGCAAATCAGATTCGATAGCAACTCAAGCTGATGTGCCGTTTCCATGTTCAGCCACACATAGCCATAAATCGGCGTTTCCACGACCTTCAGGTCATGGTGGCTATCGAGCAACTGACGCAACTCTTCCACAGCATCGTTCAATTTTTCCGTATTGGCAAAAACCGGCTGCGGATTACCTTCATACAGCGCATGAACAAGGCTCAGCACTATTTGCTGCATCATGTGCTGTGTATCACGCAGTTTTTGCGCGTTCAATAACACGAAATGACTGGGACGCGTGGCCCAGTAGGCATTGATTTGCAGCTCCAGCATACAAACCAGATTACGATTAATAGTCTGGATACCTTCATATATCGATTTTGGAATGCGGGTTTCTTTGCTGGCTGGTGCAATCAGCCCTCGCATTTTCACGGCATCGGTCAGGAGTTTTTGCAGATGGCTTTCCAGTCGTGGGCGTTCAAGTAAGTTCGGTGAGAATGCAGATTGATAGACCCGATTATACTCGGTCAGACTTTTCGCCAGTTGAATGCGCCAGTGGATGAACGCTCGTTGCGGCCAGATACCGGTAAACAGCATTGCCAGTAAAGAGCCGAGGATCACATCGCCACTTCGCCATAATGCCGTATCAATTTCACCTGTTGGGGAACCAACAACAATTGCCAGCGTCACACCAATCAATAAACCTTGATACGGTTTCTTGCCGAGTGCCAGCCAGCCACAAAGAAACATGGCAGCCGCGCACCAGACTAACATCAGCGGTAAAGAGATTAACTCCAGTCGCAGAGCAATAAGACCTAAAATCGAGCCAAACACCGTACCGCCAATACGTTCAAACGCACGAGGGACAACGTTACCCCAGAACGAAATTGGCCCCATGATCACCACCATAGTGACCAACGGCCAGGTGCTTTCCGGAATAGTAAACAGGCGAATGATGAGAAAGGTGAGCAAGAACGCCAGCGCAACACGAGTACCATGAACAATGCGGTAATGACGGTAGACTCGAATTTCGAACGGGCTTAAGGACTTATCGGCACGCACGCGGGCACTCCGTGAAAGAGGGAAAAAACGATCATAATGCAATCTGACAAACCAGGTGCAATAACGCTACGTAACAAATCTGTCCGGCAAACCGGGAATAGCGGACGTTCCCGGTTTGGTTGTCAGAAAACTGAAGACGGATCTTACTCTTTTACATAACGAAAAACAGCGTGGCAATCAGGTTAACCTCTGACCCGACGTCATTTATCAGCGCCGTTTTGGCTGCACCGCGACATACATTTCGATATCCCAATAACCATCTTGCGCGCCATTGTTCAGATAAACCTCAAAACAGGGTTTTGGTAACATTTCGTAAGCACTGTCCTGCAAGAGGCTGTTAAAGAACTGATACCAGGGTTTCGCAAAATCATCCCCCTCTACGCGGGCTACCGCCACCGCATACTGACCACCCGAAATTTCTGTCAGGATGACGCCCTCACTGTTTTCGGGAAGTGTGAAACTATCTGCCACCGAAACTACGGTGTCACAACGTAACTTTTCGGCAGGTGTTTCATCTGGATTATCGTAATAGACCGCCACCCACTCCTTCGGAACAATATTTTTGTTATCAACCCACATCATCAACTGCTCAAAACCTTGCTTTACCGTTTGTTCCCACGGGCCAACGAGATGGAAACCTGCAACGGTACGTTTATCTTCCTGTTTAATCTCGTAGTTCATGACGCCTCCACTTATACTGGTTTTATATACAGCATGACTTGTAATATAAAAACCACAAGGAATGAGTGTTGATTATGCGAGCAGACTCGCACTCCTGCCAGTCTGCGGCGTAAGAAAGGTCAGGCTTTATGCTCGAAATAATCACTCAGCCGGGAAAACATACCGCCTTTTCCGACAGATTCCAGGGTGACCAGCGGCCAGTGCGCCACCGGTTTATCGCGGTCATAAAGTTCAATTTCCCCAACCCGCTTATGGGCGCTAATTGGCGCGGTCAGTTCTTTACCATCAAGGGTGTATTTTGCTTTGATATTAGGAATCTCCGCTTTTGGCAGCACCATCCAGAACTCTTGTTCCGTTCCCAGAGCGATGTTTTCTTTATCGCCATACCAGATTCGTTCTGTGCCAACCTTTTTCCCCCGGTGTAAAATTTGCACCGTAGTAAAGTTCTGTTGCCCCCAACGCAACAGTTTCCTGGCTTCTTCTTCGCGACCTTTTGCGCTGTCAGCCCCCATCACCACCGCAATGAGACGACGCTGACCATCCACCGCCGACGCAATGAGATTAAACCCGGCACCGGAAGTATGCCCGGTTTTCAGGCCGTCAACATTCATGGTCTTATCCCACAATAATCCGTTACGGTTTTGCTGGGTGATACCGTTCCAGGTGAGGCTTTTTTCGCTGTACATATGATAAAACTCAGGCTCGCCGTGGATGATAGCGCGAGAAAGGACGGCTAAATCATAGGCCGAACTGTGCTGACCGGGTGCATCCAGACCATGCACTGTTTCAAAATGCGTATCCTGAAGATGTAACTTCTCAGCATAATTGTTCATCATGTCGACAAACTGCCGTTGCCCACCGGCAATATAATCAGCCAGTGCAACACAAGCGTCATTGCCAGAGTCCACAATTAAACCACGGCTTAAATCACGTACCGATACGCGATCGCCCTCTTTCAAAAACATCAGTGAAGAACCGACGAATACCGGATTATCTTTCGCCCATGCATCGCGCCCCACCGTAACAATATCGTCTGGCGTAATACGATGGCTATCGATTGCACGATCAACGACATAGCCAGTCATCAGCTTAGTCAGGCTGGCAGGATTGCGTTGTTGATGCTCATTACCCGCCGTGAGGATCTGACCGGTTGTGTAATCCATCAAGACCCATGATCCCGCATGAATTTGTGGAGGCTGGGGTGAAAAGGGAATATTTTCCGCCGCAAAACCAGACGATAAATTAAAAACGAACAAAGAAGCAGCAATAATAAGACGGCGTTTCAACAGCAAATCCTCAGGAGTTTCAAATAGCAGTTCTTTTTACGGAAATCCTGATGAACTGGCTGGAATAAAGTGCAAGAAAATGTGACATTTATCTCATTTTTAATCTGACATTATCAGTTGCTACTCCCTGTCAAATTGTCGCTCTAAAGCTGATTAGCACGGTGATATTTGATACTCTGACATACAGCAGAAATAACGGATTTAACCTAATGATGAATGACGGTAAGCAACAATCTACCTTTTTGTTTCACGATTATGAAACCTTTGGCACGCACCCTGCGTTAGATCGCCCTGCGCAGTTCGCTGCCATTCGCACCGATAGCGAATTCAATATCATCGGCGAACCAGAGGTTTTTTATTGCAAGCCTGCAGATGATTATTTACCCCAACCAGGAGCAGTTTTAATCACGGGTATTACCCCGCAGGAAGCGCGGGCGAAAGGAGAAAACGAAGCTGCGTTTGCCGCTCGCATTCATTCGCTTTTTACCGTACCGAAGACCTGTATTCTGGGCTACAACAATGTACGTTTCGATGACGAAGTCACACGCAACATTTTTTATCGTAATTTCTACGATCCCTATGCCTGGAGTTGGCAGCATGATAACTCTCGCTGGGATCTGCTGGACGTCATGCGCGCCTGTTATGCGCTGCGTCCGGAGGGGATCAATTGGCCTGAAAATGATGACGGTCTACCGAGTTTTCGCCTTGAACATTTAACCAAAGCGAATGGTATTGAACATAGCAATGCCCACGATGCGATGGCCGATGTGTACGCCACTATTGCGATGGCGAAACTGGTGAAAACGCGTCAGCCACGCCTGTTTGATTATCTCTACAGCCATCGCAACAAGCACAAATTGATGGCGTTGATTGATGTGCCACAGATGAAACCCCTGGTTCACGTTTCCGGTATGTTTGGTGCATGGCGCGGCAATACCAGTTGGGTTGCGCCGCTGGCATGGCATCCTGAAAATCGCAATGCCGTGATTATGGTGGATTTAGCGGGAGATATTTCGCCATTACTGGAACTGGATAGCGACACGCTGCGCGAGCGCCTGTATACCGCGAAAGCCGATCTGGGCGATAACGCCGCCGTTCCGGTTAAGCTGGTGCATATTAATAAATGTCCGGTATTAGCACAGGCGAATACGCTTCGCCCGGAAGATGCCGATCGGCTGGGCATTAATCGCCAGCATTGTCTCGATAACCTGAAAATTCTGCGTGAAAATCCGCAAGTGCGTGAAAAAGTGGTGGCGATATTCGCTGAAGCCGAACCATTTACGCCTTCAGATAACGTGGATGCCCAACTTTATAACGGCTTTTTCAGCGACGCCGATCGCGCGGCAATGAAAATTGTACTGGAAACCGAGCCGCGTAATTTACCGGCACTGGATATCACCTTTGTCGATAAACGCATTGAGAAGCTGTTGTTCAATTATCGTGCGCGTAACTTCCCAGGAACGCTGGACTACGCCGAACAGCAACGCTGGCTGGAGCACCGTCGTCAGGTCTTCACGCCAGAGTTTTTGCAAGATTATGCTGATGAATTGCAAATGCTGGCACAACAATATGCCGATGATAAAGAGAAAGTGGCGCTGTTAAAGGCGCTTTGGCAGTACGCAGAAGAGATCGTCTGAAAAGAAAAAACCGGAGCGATAAACTCCGGTTTTTAGTGACTTACCGGATGGTTATACCATCCGGCTTGTAAGATTATGCAACGTCTTCGTATTGCGGAACCGGATTGCGGAAGCTCTTCGTCACGCAAGCCAGATAAATCAGACCGATTGCCGCCCAGATCAGACCCAGAACCATTGAGCTTTCTTCCAGGTTCACCCACAGCGCACCTACAGTCAGAGCACCACACATCGGCAGGAACAGATACTGGAAGTGATCTTTCAGCGTTTTGTTACGCTTCTCACGGATCCAGAACTGCGAAATGACCGACAGGTTAACGAAGGTAAATGCTACCAGCGCACCAAAGTTAATCAGCGCCGTTGCCATCACCAGGTCAAAGTTGATTGCCAGCAGAGCAATCGCGCCAACCAGGATAATGTTCATTGCCGGGGTACGCCATTTCGGGTGTACATAACCGAAGAAGCTTTTCGGGAACACGCCGTCACGACCCATTACGTACATCAGACGCGCTACGCCTGCGTGCGCCGCCATACCGGACGCCAGTACGGTAATGGTGGAGAAGATCAGCGCGCCGACCTGGAACGCTTTACCCGCAACGTACAGCATGATTTCAGGCTGTGACGCATCCGGATCTTTAAAGCGAGAGATATCCGGGAAGTACAGCTGCAGGAAGTAAGTTGCAAAGATGAAGATCATGCCGCCGATCAGCGCGGTCAGGAAAATCGCACGCGGGATCACGCGCTCTGCATCTTTGGTTTCTTCCGACAGGTTGCTGATGCCGTCAAAACCGGTAAAGGAGAAGCACAGGATCGTCGCACCGGTAATCATCGGGATAACATGCGCATCACCAGACCAGAACGGACGGGTGCTCGCCAGCGTACCAGCGCCTTCACCTTCAAATACGCCGTAAACTACCATGCCCAAAATTACCGCTATCAGCACAACCTGCAACACTACGATTACCGTGTTGAAGTTCGCTACGGATTTCAGACTACGCAGGTTAAAGGCGGTCATAAAGGCCACCAGCGCCACCACAAACATCCACGATGGGATGGAAGGCACCAGAGCTTCAAAATAGATTTTCGCCAGCAGGATGTTGATCATCGGCGCGAACAGATAGTCGAGCAGGGAAGACCAACCCACCATAAAGCCAACGGTCGGGCTAATGGATTTCTGGGCGTAAGTGTATGCAGAGCCAGCAGAAGGATAGCGGCGAACCAACTTCCCGTAGCTCAAAGCCGTAAACAGGATCGCAATTAATGCGAACGCATAGGCTGTCGGCACATGACCATCCGTGAGGCCTGAAACGATACCAAAAGTATCAAACAGCGTCATCGGCTGCATATAGGCAAGACCCATCATTACAACCGGAACTAACGTAAGCGTTTTACGCAATTCCACGCGAGAGGTGTTTGGAGTAACGTTATGCGACATGGTCATTCTCCTTTACGGTGAAAACCGTCGCGTAAGCAAAAAATTGCCCCATTTTTTTGGATTCCTCAGCGACAACAACTGTCGATTTTTAGTAAATATCTATCCGGTACGAAGCCCGGCCTCTTGGTATGAATGATTGGTTTGAAGCAAAAAATAACCGACGCGGATAAAACGTCGGTTTTTAGTCATTTTTTGACAGCGGCGCATTGTGCCTAAATGGGGGGTAAATGACAAGAGAATGAGAGGCTTGTCATAAAATTTTTTATTTAAATGGCTGATTTTCCGTCATCAGATTTTGCATAAACTCCAGCAATCGCACTATTTGCTAAAATCTCATCCCGCCACCATGCGCTGGCAAGCCCTGCGGTCTGTTCGTTCCAGCCAATCCAGACCGGTTCAAAAAGAGTTTGGGCGACCACTTTCTTCTCAATTAACGCGCCACTATCGAGAAAACGTTGCGCCAGATAGCGGGGTAAATAGCCACAACCAAGACCGCTTATTTGTAGCTCCAGTTTGGTTTTAAAATCGAATACGGTTATGGCTTCTTGTTCATCGAGAAGTTGCGAGGCCGTAGAAGCGCCTGCCTGCGCAGTATCACCCACCACAATCGCCCGATACCGCTTAATGATACGACGGTTTAACGGTTCTTCTTCCTGGGCTAGCGGATGATGAGGCGCTACCGCAAAAACTTGTTCCAGATCGCCCAACCGCGAGAAACCAAACTCACTGGAAGACGGTGGCTCATGCATCGCGCCAACAATAATATCCGCTCGCCCCTGAGTCAGGGCATCCCAGGAACCACCGAGTACACCATTGACAAACTTCAGGCGCGTCACGCTATGATGTTGATAAAAGGCTTCAATGAGTGGCGCAAGCAGGGAAAAAGGAAACGTATCATCTACCCCAATCACCAACTCGTTTTCCCAGCCTTCATGAAGTTTGATAGCCTGCTTTTCCAGTTCTCGCACGGTATGGAGAACTTCCCGCCCTTTCTCTAATAACATTTTTCCGGTACGGGTGAATTTAGCGCGGTGACCGCTGCGATCGAGTAATTGAATATTAAGGTCGCTTTCCAGCTTATGAACGGTATAACTCAGAGCGGACGGCGTCTTGTAGAGTTTGGCCGACGCCGCCGCAAAACTGCCTTCTTTTTCTAAGGCATCGAGGATCATCAACACATCCAGCAGTGGTTTCATACACGCCCCCTTGCAGTGTATGCGGCGTCCTGCTGGCGTGATCGTTTACTCCAGCGGCATTACCAGCGGATCGGGATACTGGTATTCAAATCCCAGTTCATTGCAAATCCGACTGCCATCAATAATTTTACCCTTACCGCTGTCCAGACTGTTTCTGAACTGCGGGGGTTCCAGCCCCAGTAAACGAGCCATCTGTGGGTAGAAAACATTGCGCGCAGGGTGAGCTGGCGCACATATATTATAGATGTGTCCACCTTTAGGTGCCTGTAACAACAGGGTGATAGCGCCAATAACATCTTCCTGGTGGACTAAATTAACACCGTGTTCACCGTCAGGCGCGGTTTTTCCGGCAAAGAAGCGTCCGGGATGGCGCCCTGGTCCGACCAGCCCCGCAAGACGCAGAATATCGACCGAAGTACCGGGTAAATTGTGCAGCCAGTCTTCGAGTTCTTCTAATACTCGTCCACTGTTGGTCACCGGATTACGCGGGGTAGTTTCTTTCACAGTGCCTTGTGCATCGCCATAGACAGACGTTGAGCTGGTAAAAATAATGCGAGGAATACGATGAGCCAGCGCGCTATCCACCAGCTCTTGCACAGCTTGTAAATAGAACTCATCGCCGGGGCCACTGCGACGTGCAGGAAGCGTAATGACCAGCGCATCGGCATCCATCAGGGCATCCAGATCGTCAGAATCACAAACTAACTCAGGCTCCATGCGAAGCAGATAGCTATCAATCCCGCTCATTCGGGCCGCTTCGACGCCATCTTGTGTGGTTTTACTCCCGGTGACCTGCCAGCCTCGCGCTGAAAGTGACATCGCCAGCGGCATACCTAACCACCCTAACCCGACAATTGCGACCTTTTTCATCCGTTTTCTCCTGATACACCTTAGATCTATAAGGCTACGCTAGCGTATCAAAACTGACAATTCATTCTATGAATGAAATCGAAACTGTTAGCAAATATACAATTGCCTGATGCGCTCCGCTTATCAGTCCTACAAAAACATCAATATATTGAATTTAGGCAACATTTGTAGACCAGATAAGGCATTCACGCCGCATCCGGCAGGAACAAAGCCCACTTTAGTTACAGAACACAATGTTCTTGAGGGTTTTAAAGACATATTTTCACGATTACTTTTTTAACGTAGCCACTCCTGGCCCCCTCCTTTCCCCGCTCATTCATTAAGCAAATCCATCGCCATAAAATATATAAAAAAGCCCTTGCTTTCTAACGTGAAAGTGGTTTAGGTTAAAAGGCATCAGTTGAATAAACATTCACAGAGAATTTTATGGTACGCGTTCAATTTAAACACCACCATCATCACCATCATCCTGACTAGTCTTTCAGGCGATGTGTGCTGGAAGACATTCAGATCTTCCAGTGGTGCATGAACGCATGAGAAAGCCCCCGGAAGATCACCTTCCGGGGGCTTTTTTATTGCGCGGTTGATAACGGTTCAGACAGGTTTAAAGAGGAATAACAAAATGACAGACAACACTCGTTTACGCATAGCTATGCAGAAATCCGGCCGTTTAAGTGATGACTCACGCGAATTACTGGCGCGCTGTGGCATTAAAATCAATCTTCACACCCAGCGCCTGATCGCGATGGCAGAAAACATGCCGATTGATATTCTGCGCGTGCGTGACGACGACATTCCCGGTCTGGTAATGGACGGCGTGGTTGACCTTGGGATTATCGGCGAAAACGTGCTGGAAGAAGAACTGCTTAACCGCCGCGCCCAGGGTGAAGATCCGCGCTACTTTACCCTGCGTCGTCTGGATTTCGGCGGCTGCCGCCTTTCGCTGGCAACGCCGGTTGATGAAGCCTGGGACGGCCCGCTCTCCTTAAACGGTAAACGTATTGCCACCTCTTATCCTCACCTGCTCAAACGTTATCTCGACCAGAAAGGTATCTCTTTTAAATCCTGCTTACTGAACGGTTCTGTCGAAGTGGCTCCGCGCGCCGGACTGGCGGATGCGATTTGCGATCTGGTTTCCACCGGCGCCACGCTGGAAGCCAACGGCCTGCGCGAAGTCGAAGTTATCTACCGCTCGAAAGCCTGCCTGATCCAGCGCGATGGCGAAATGGAAGAATCCAAACAGCAACTGATCGACAAACTGCTAACCCGTATTCAGGGCGTGATCCAGGCGCGCGAATCGAAATACATCATGATGCACGCACCGACCGAACGTCTGGATGACGTCATCGCCCTGCTACCTGGCGCAGAACGCCCGACTATTCTGCCGCTGGCGGGTGACCAACAGCGCGTAGCAATGCACATGGTCAGTAGCGAAACCCTGTTCTGGGAAACCATGGAAAAACTGAAGGAACTGGGCGCCAGCTCGATTCTGGTTCTGCCAATTGAGAAGATGATGGAGTAATAGCCATGAGCTTTAACACAATCATTGACTGGAATAGCTGTACTGCGGAACAAAAACGCCAACTGTTAATGCGCCCGGCGATCTCCGCCTCTGAAAGCATCACCCGTACCGTCCGTGAAATTTTAGATAACGTGAAAACTCGCGGCGATGACGCCTTACGGGAATACAGCGCGAAGTTTGATAAAACCACGGTTACCGCGCTGAAAGTAACTACTGAGGAAATTGCCGCAGCCTGCGAACGCCTGAGCGACGACCTGAAACAGGCGATGGCTGTGGCAGTAAAGAATATTGAAACCTTCCACACTGCGCAAAAACTGCCTGCGGTAGATGTCGAAACTCAACCAGGTGTGCGTTGCCAGCAGGTCACGCGCCCGGTGGCTTCGGTTGGTTTATATATTCCTGGCGGCTCCGCCCCGCTTTTCTCAACCGTATTAATGCTGGCGACTCCGGCGCGTATTGCGGGTTGCAATAAAGTCGTGCTGTGCTCACCGCCGCCGATTGCCGATGAGATCCTCTACGCAGCGCAGCTGTGCGGCGTACAAGAAGTGTTTAACGTCGGTGGCGCGCAGGCCATTGCCGCACTGGCGTTTGGTACTGAATCCGTGCCAAAAGTGGACAAAATCTTCGGGCCGGGTAACGCCTTTGTCACCGAAGCAAAACGTCAGGTTAGCCAGCGTCTGGACGGTGCGGCGATCGATATGCCCGCAGGCCCGTCGGAAGTGCTGGTCATTGCCGACAGCGGCGCAACACCGGATTTTGTCGCTTCTGATTTACTCTCCCAGGCAGAACACGGCCCGGATTCACAGGTGATTTTGCTGACGCCCGATGCTGGTATGGCGCGTCGCGTTGCCGAAGCCGTCGAACGCCAGTTGGCAGAACTGCCGCGTGCCGAAACCGCACGTCAGGCACTGAGCGCCAGTCGCCTGATCGTGACCAACGATTTAGCGCAGTGCATAGAGATCTCCAACCAGTACGGCCCGGAGCATCTGATCATTCAGACCCGCAACGCCCGTGAACTGGTCGATAGTATCACCAGTGCCGGTTCGGTATTTCTTGGTGACTGGTCACCGGAATCGGCGGGCGACTACGCCTCCGGCACCAATCACGTGCTGCCGACTTACGGTTATACCGCCACCTGTTCCAGCCTCGGCCTGGCGGATTTCCAGAAGCGCATGACCGTGCAAGAACTGTCAAAAGAAGGGTTTTCCGCGCTAGCTTCGACCATTGAAACGCTGGCCGCCGCCGAGCGCCTGACCGCCCACAAAAATGCCGTTACTTTGCGTGTTAACGCCCTTAAGGAGCAAGCATGAGCACCGTGACTATTACCGATTTAGCGCGTGAAAACGTTCGCAACCTGACGCCGTATCAGTCGGCGCGTCGTCTGGGTGGTAACGGCGATGTCTGGCTGAACGCCAACGAATATCCCACAGCCGTCGAGTTTCAGCTAACACAGCAAACGCTCAACCGCTACCCGGAATGTCAGCCGAAAGCGGTCATTGAAAATTATGCGCAGTATGCAGGCGTGAAACCGGAACAGGTGCTGGTCAGCCGTGGCGCGGACGAAGGTATTGAACTGCTGATTCGCGCTTTTTGCGAACCAGGCAAAGACGCCATCCTCTACTGCCCGCCAACGTACGGCATGTACAGCGTTAGCGCCGAAACCATTGGCGTCGAGTGCCGCACGGTGCCGACGCTGGAAAACTGGCAACTGGACTTGCAGGGGATTTCCGACAAGCTGGACGGCGTGAAAGTGGTCTACGTTTGCAGCCCCAACAACCCAACCGGGCAACTGATCAACCCGCAGGATTTTCGCACGTTGCTGGAGTTAACTCGCGGTAAAGCCATTGTGGTCGCCGATGAAGCTTATATTGAATTTTGCCCACAGGCATCGCTGGCGGGCTGGCTGGCGGAATATCCGCACCTGGCTATTTTGCGCACCCTTTCGAAAGCCTTCGCTCTGGCGGGTCTTCGTTGCGGGTTTACGCTGGCAAATGAAGAAGTCATCAACCTGTTAATGAAAGTGATCGCCCCCTACCCGCTCTCGACGCCGGTTGCCGACATTGCCACACAGGCGTTAAGCCAGAAGGGAATCATCGCCATGCGTGAGCGGGTGGTGCAAATTATTGCAGAACGCGAATACCTGATTGCCGCACTGAAAGAAATCCCCTGCGTGGAGCAGGTTTTCGACTCCGAAACCAACTACATTCTGGCGCGCTTTAAAGCCTCCAGCGCGGTGTTTAAATCTTTGTGGGATCAGGGCATTATCTTACGTGATCAGAATAAACAACCCTCTTTAAGCGGCTGCCTGCGAATTACCGTCGGAACCCGTGAAGAAAGCCAGCGCGTCATTGACGCCTTACGTGCGGAGCAAGTTTGATGAGTCAGAAGTATCTTTTTATCGATCGCGATGGAACCCTGATTAGCGAGCCGCCGAGTGATTTTCAGGTGGACCGTTTTGACAAACTCGCCTTTGAACCAGGCGTGATCCCGGAACTGCTGAAGCTGCAAAAAGCGGGCTATAAACTGGTGATGATCACCAACCAGGATGGTCTGGGGACGCAAAGTTTCCCGCAGGCGGATTTCGATGGCCCGCACAACCTGATGATGCAGATCTTCACCTCACAAGGCGTTCAGTTTGATGAAGTGCTGATTTGTCCACACCTGCCCGCAGATGAGTGCGACTGCCGTAAACCGAAAGTAAAACTGGTGGAGCGTTACCTGGCTGAACAAGCAATGGATCGTGCCAACAGTTATGTGATTGGCGATCGCGCGACCGATATTCAACTCGCAGAAAACATGGGCATTAATGGTTTACGCTACAACCGCGAAACCCTGAACTGGCCGATGATTGGCGAGCAACTCACCAAACGTGATCGTTACGCTCACGTGGTACGCAACACCAAAGAGACGCAGATTGACGTTCAGGTGTGGCTGGATCGCGAAGGCGGCAGCAAAATTAACACCGGCGTTGGCTTCTTTGATCACATGCTGGATCAGATCGCCACCCACGGCGGCTTCCGTATGGAAATCAACGTCAAAGGCGACCTCTATATTGACGATCACCACACCGTCGAAGATACCGGCCTGGCGCTGGGCGAAGCGTTAAAAATCGCCCTCGGCGACAAACGCGGTATTTGCCGCTTCGGTTTTGTGCTGCCGATGGACGAATGCCTTGCCCGCTGCGCGCTGGATATCTCTGGTCGCCCGCACCTGGAATATAAAGCCGAATTTACCTACCAGCGCGTGGGCGATCTCAGCACTGAAATGATCGAGCACTTCTTCCGTTCGCTCTCTTACACCATGGGCGTGACCCTGCACCTGAAAACCAAAGGTAAAAACGATCATCACCGTGTAGAGAGCCTGTTCAAAGCCTTTGGTCGCACCCTGCGCCAGGCCATCCGCGTGGAAGGCGACACCTTACCCTCGTCGAAAGGAGTGTTGTAATGAACGTGGTGATCCTTGATACCGGCTGCGCCAACCTGAACTCGGTGAAGTCTGCTATTGCGCGTCACGGCTATGAACCGAAAGTCAGCCGTGACCCGGACGTAGTGTTGCTGGCCGATAAACTGTTTTTACCCGGCGTCGGCACAGCACAAGCGGCGATGGATCAGGTGCGTGAGCGCGAACTGTTTGATCTCATCAAAGCCTGTACTCAACCGGTGCTGGGCATCTGCTTAGGGATGCAACTGCTGGGACGACGCAGCGAAGAGAGCAACGGCGTCGATTTGCTGGGCATCATCGACGAGGATGTGCCGAAAATGACCGACTTTGGTCTGCCGCTGCCGCATATGGGCTGGAATCGCGTTTACCCGCAGGCAGGCAACCGTCTTTTTCAGGGAATTGAAGACGGCGCGTACTTTTACTTTGTTCACAGCTACGCAATGCCGGTCAATCCGTGGACCATCGCCCAGTGTAATTACGGCGAACCGTTCACCGCTGCGGTGCAAAAAGATAACTTCTACGGCGTGCAGTTCCACCCGGAGCGTTCTGGTGCCGCTGGCGCTAAGTTGCTGAAAAACTTCCTGGAGATGTAATGATTATTCCGGCATTAGATTTAATCGACGGCACCGTGGTGCGTCTCCATCAGGGCGATTACGGCAAGCAGCGTGATTACGGTAACGACCCGCTGCCACGCTTACAGGATTACGCCGCGCAGGGTGCCGAAGTGCTGCATCTGGTGGATCTGACCGGGGCAAAAGATCCGGCAAAACGTCAAATCCCGCTGATTAAAACGCTGGTGGCGGGCGTTAACGTTCCGGTGCAGGTTGGCGGCGGCGTGCGTAGCGAAGAAGACGTGGCAGCATTACTGGACGCAGGCGTTGCCCGCGTGGTCGTCGGCTCCACTGCGGTAAAATCACCTGACGTGGTGAAAGGATGGTTTGAACGCTTCGGTGCCGATGCGCTGGTGCTGGCGCTGGATGTACGCATTGACGAGCAAGGCAACAAACAGGTGGCAGTGAGCGGCTGGCAAGAAAACTCGGGCGTTTCACTGGAACAACTGGTGGAAACCTATCTGCCCGTCGGCCTGAAACATGTGCTGTGTACCGATATTTCACGCGACGGTACGCTGGCAGGTTCTAACGTCTCTTTATATGAAGAAGTGTGCGCCAGATATCCGCAAGTGGCATTTCAGTCTTCCGGCGGCATTGGTGACATTGATGATGTCGCTGCCCTGCGTGGTACTGGTGTGCGCGGCGTAATAGTTGGTCGGGCATTACTGGAAGGTAAATTTACCGTGAAGGAGGCCATCGCATGTTGGCAAAACGCATAATTCCGTGTCTCGACGTTCGTGATGGTCAGGTGGTGAAAGGCGTACAGTTTCGCAACCATGAAATCATTGGCGATATTGTACCGCTGGCAAAACGCTACGCCGAAGAAGGCGCTGACGAACTGGTGTTCTATGATATCACCGCTTCCAGCGATGGACGGGTGGTAGATAAAAGCTGGGTATCTCGCGTGGCGGAAGTGATCGATATTCCGTTCTGCGTGGCGGGTGGGATTAAGTCTCTGGATGACGCCGCGAAAATTCTTTCTTTTGGCGCGGATAAAATCTCCATCAACTCCCCTGCGCTGGCAGATCCAACATTGATCACCCGTCTGGCAGATCGTTTTGGCGTGCAGTGTATTGTGGTAGGCATTGACACCTGGTACGACGCCGAAACCGGTAAATATCATGTGAATCAATATACCGGCGATGAAAGCCGCACCCGCGTCACTCAGTGGGAAACACTCGACTGGGTACAGGAAGTGCAAAAACGCGGTGCCGGAGAAATCGTCCTCAACATGATGAATCAGGATGGCGTGCGTAACGGTTACGATCTCGAGCAGCTGAAAAAAGTACGTGAAGTCTGTCACGTACCGCTGATTGCCTCCGGTGGCGCGGGCACTATGGAACATTTCCTCGAAGCCTTCCGCGATGCCGACGTTGACGGCGCGCTGGCTGCTTCCGTATTCCACAAACAAATAATCAATATTGGTGAATTAAAAGCGTACCTGGCAATACAGGGCGTGGAGATCAGGATATGTTAACAGAACAACAACGTCGCGAACTGGACTGGGAAAAAACCGACGGACTGATGCCGGTGATTGTGCAACACGCGGTATCCGGCGAAGTGTTAATGCTGGGCTACATGAACCCGGAAGCCCTGGATAAAACCATAGAGAGCGGCAAAGTTACCTTCTTCTCGCGCACTAAACAGCGACTGTGGATCAAAGGCGAAACATCGGGCAATTTCCTCAACGTAGTGAGCATTGCGCCGGACTGCGACAACGACACACTACTGGTGCTGGCGAATCCCATCGGCCCAACCTGCCACAAAGGCACCAACAGCTGCTTCGGCGACACCGCTCACCAGTGGCTGTTCCTGTATCAACTGGAACAACTGCTCGCCGAGCGCAAATCTGCCGATCCGGAAACCTCCTACACTGCTAAACTGTATGCCAGTGGCACCAAGCGTATCGCACAGAAAGTGGGCGAAGAAGGCGTGGAAACTGCGCTGGCCGCGACGGTACATGACCGCTTTGAACTGACCAACGAAGCATCTGATTTGATGTATCACCTGCTGGTGCTGTTGCAGGATCAGGATCTGGATTTAACGACGGTGATTGAGAACTTACGCAAACGACATCAGTGAGTTGCAGGCTGACTGGATGTGATGTTGTTGTCACATCGGCAACAAAAAACGGGCACGGTGTCACCACCCTGCCCGTATTCTTTAAAGCTAAAAAGATTATTTCGCGTTGTAATTACGCAGCGCGTTACGCCCCAGCACAATCCCCGCTCCAACCATACCGCCCAGCAGCACAGCCAGAATCAGTGTGATGGCCTTTTTCGGGCTATCGCGACGTACTGGCAGTGTGGGTTTCATAACGTAACGGTAGGCATTTATATTAAGATCATCAACCTTCAGGCTTTCGATATCCAAAAGGTTTTGACGAGTCTGGTAGTAGCCAGGAGAGAAAACCAGCGGACGGGTCGCTTCATGCTTGATCATCGACTCCAGTGCATCACTCCCCAGAAGGAACAACGTATCCTGCGTTACGTCTTCGGTCTGTTGAATCTGTGGCTTTGCCAACTGTGCCTGATTCGCATATTGCAACGCTTCCTGAATCTGGCGGATACGCAGATCTTTTTGCTCCTGCGCCACCACTTCCTGCGTTTTCAATGAGTCTTTCAGGGTTTTCATACCCAAGGCAATATTATCTTTCAGGTCCTTTTCCAGCTCTTCATTCACCTGGTCATCAACCTGTTGAATATATTCAGCCAGCTTCTTCTGTGCGTCCGCCGCAGTTTGCCCGACATAAGAAACAGCTAACGGCAACGGCTGGTTTTTAACAGAAGGCTCAATGGTCAGTTTTTCTGGTTCTTCCTGATTATCCAGCGTTTCAGCTAATGCAGAGAAGGCAGAACTGAAGCGACCAATTAACGCCTCCTGTAAATCCGACACTTTCGGTGCAGCCGGACCATAGATAACATTCATGGCATTGTTATAGCCAGCAATTTGCCCCACATCTGGCTGAGTAACAATGGCTGTCGACGTCCATTTCTCTTTCGCGACCGCCAGATATCCGATAGCCAGAGCGATTGCCACAATAACAGTGATGAAGATTGTCACCTTCCCACGCCACAACTGCATCAGTAAATCAATTAAATCAATCTGTTCCGGGTCATGGTTATGCCCAGGAATATTATTATTTTCAACTCTCATCATTACCCTAACAGACGGAAAATTTCAGGTCGCCATAGTTTAGCGATAATCTGTATGAATGCTATAGGATGAATGATAAAAATAATGAATTGTTATACGAGTTACAAAAGACAATCAGGGCGAAAATAGCCCTGATTACAGAGGGTTAGTCGCTGCCAAAGAGATCGCGTGTATAGACCTTGTCTGCCACATCCTTAAGCTCTTCTGCCATACGGTTGGAAATAATGACGTCGGCTTGTTGTTTGAAGGTGGCGAGATCACGTTCCAGGCGAGAGTTGAAGAATGAGTCTTCTTTCATCACCGGTTCGTAAATGATTACTTCAACGCCTTTCGCTTTGATACGTTTCATAATCCCCTGAATGGAAGACGCGCGGAAGTTATCTGAACCGCTCTTCATAATCAGACGATAAATACCCACCACTTGTGGCTTGCGTGACAAAATGGCATCGGCAATAAAGTCTTTACGCGTGCGGTTAGCATCGACAATTGCCGAAATCAGGTTATTCGGCACAGACTGGTAGTTCGCCAGTAACTGCTTGGTATCTTTCGGCAGACAATAACCACCGTAACCAAACGAAGGATTGTTGTAATGGTTGCCAATACGCGGATCGAGACAAACGCCTTCGATAATCTGGCGAGTATTCAGACCTAAACTTTCTGCATAGCTATCCAGTTCATTAAAGTATGCTACGCGCATCGCCAGATAGGTATTAGCGAAAAGTTTAATCGCTTCGGCTTCAGTGGAGTCGGTAAACAGTGTAGGGATATTTTGCTTAATCGCGCCTTCCTGTAACAACGCAGCAAAACGTTCTGCACGTTCTGAACGCTCACCGATGACAATACGTGAAGGATGAAGATTATCGTAAAGAGCTTTACCTTCGCGGAGGAATTCCGGAGAGAAAATAAGGTTATCGATACCCAGACGTTCTTTAATTGATTTGGTGAAACCTACCGGAATTGTAGATTTAATCACCATTACCGCGTTGGGATTAATTTCTGTCACATCGCGAATGACCGCTTCCACGCTTGAGGTATTAAAATAATTTGTTTTCGGGTCATAATCCGTAGGCGTGGCAATAATAACGTAATCGGCATTTTTATACGCGTCATACTTATCTGTCGTAGCGCGGAAATTGAGATCTTTAGTCGCCAGATACTCTTCAATCTCCTTATCAACAATCGGTGACTGCTTCTTGTTAAGCATGTCCACTTTGGCCTGAACGATATCCAGTGCAACCACTTCGTGGTTTTGCGCAATCAGAATACCATTTGAAAGACCAACATAACCTGTTCCTGAAATTGTTATTTTCATTAGCTCTGACTTCTTCCGGTTAAACATTTAGAGTGGTCATTAATCCACCACCACAGCTTCATCTACTGCGGGATTTTTAACGCTGATGTAGATGAACTGTCAAGGCAGCGATCCTGCTGTGCGACTCTGTATTATATCGCTTTTTTAACCATTAATTATAAAAAAAGGCCATAACCTGCCGCTTTGTATAATAAAAAAGCCCGAAGGGTTTCTCCGGGCCTTGCATTGATTAGTTGATTTAAATCAGATTAATCCAGCCATTCGGTATGGAACACACCTTCTTTATCAATGCGCTTATAAGTATGTGCACCGAAATAGTCACGCTGTGCCTGGATCAGGTTCGCAGGAAGAACAGCGGCGCGGTAGCTGTCATAATAGGCAACCGCAGCGGCGAAGGTCGGAACCGGGATACCGTTCTGTACCGCATAGGCTACTACATCACGCAGAGCTTGCTGATAATCGTCGGCGATTTTCTTGAAGTACGGTGCTAACAGCAAGTTAGCGATCTTCGGATTTTCAGCGTAAGCATCAGTGATTTTCTGCAGGAACTGAGCGCGGATGATACAGCCAGCACGGAAGATCTTCGCGATTTCACCATAGTTCAGATCCCAGTTGTACTCTTCAGACGCGGCACGTAGCTGTGAGAAGCCCTGAGCGTAAGAAACAATCTTACCCAGATAAAGCGCACGACGAACTTTCTCAATGAATTCAGCTTTGTCGCCTGCAGGTTGTGCTTGCGGACCGGACAGTACTTTAGACGCCGCAACACGCTGCTCTTTGAGAGAAGAGATGTAACGTGCAAACACTGATTCAGTGATCAGTGACAGAGGCTCACCGAGATCCAGTGCGCTCTGGCTGGTCCACTTACCAGTACCTTTGTTAGCTGCCTCATCCAGAATCACATCGACCAGGTAGTTACCGTCTTCATCTTTTTTAGTGAAGATATCTTTAGTGATGTCGATCAGGTAGCTGCTCAGCTCACCGTTATTCCACTCGGTGAAAGTCTGAGCCAGTTCTTCGTTGGAAAGGTTCAGGCCACCTTTAAGCAGAGAATAGGCTTCCGCAATCAGCTGCATATCGCCGTATTCAATACCGTTGTGAACCATTTTTACGTAGTGACCTGCACCATCGGCACCAATATAGGTAACACACGGTTCGCCATCTTCAGCTACGGCAGCAATTTTGGTGAGGATTGGCGCAACCAGTTCATAGGCTTCTTTCTGACCACCAGGCATGATGGAAGGCCCTTTCAGCGCGCCCTCTTCACCGCCGGAAACACCAGTACCGATGAAATTAAAACCTTCTGCGGAAAGCTCACGGTTGCGACGAATGGTGTCCTGGAAGAAAGTATTACCACCATCAATGATGATGTCGCCTTTATCGAGGTATGGTTTCAGGGAATCAATAGCAGCATCCGTGCCTGCACCTGCTTTCACCATTAGCAGGATGCGACGAGGCGTTTCAAGAGATTCAACAAACTCTTTCACCGTATAGTAAGGAACCAGTTTTTTGCCTGGATTTTCAGCAATCACTTCTTCCGTCTTCTCACGGGAACGGTTGAAAATAGAGACGGTATAACCACGGCTTTCGATGTTGAGCGCAAGGTTGCGCCCCATCACTGCCATACCGACGACGCCGATCTGTTGCTTTGACATTGTTTACTCCTGTCAGGGGGTGTTCACCGCGATGTATGCGCGACTTGAATATGATTGAGATGTTATCTCAAGTTGCACGAATGTGTGTAGTGCTGAATTTCATTAATGTAACGAATACTGTTCTTCATCCTGCATACCAGCATTCACTTGTAATCAAACCTAAGCACACATATAAGCGTAGATAAACCTATAACATCAAGAAATCAAAGAGGTAATATTTCCCAGCACATTCGTAACATATTGCTTAGCCTGATTTTCATCACTGGCCTCAGCATAACAACGGAGTTCTGGAGCATTACCGGAAGGACGGAGATGTATAATATCACCATTATTTAAAGTAAATCTTGCACCATCCGTTTCATCAATAGCGGAACAGGATAATGATTCATAACCTAAGCTATTAAAGAAATTATTGGGTGATGATATGGCATTTTTTATAATTTGTTGACTTGACTCTGAAGGGAAATTTTTAACTCTATCTGACCAAGTGAATCGCTGAGGAAGATTATTAATCAGTTGAGAAATAGTACTATTGCGAGAAGCTATTAAGAGCATTAATGCTGGTAACACAGCATCTCGTGTAGGTAACGATTTTAATTCCTTATCATTAATTTGTAAATCGGAGGCAAGGAGAAAACCACCATTAGCTTCAAAACCAGCGACTGAATTAAAGTGCTTAGCAAGATCTGCAAACGCTGCAATTACATAAGGAGAACCTATTTTCGTTCGTTGTATACTTGCAAAGTTATTAGACTGTTCAATTGCTGTATTACAACTCACTGGAATAGCCAACGCCTTGATATTAAGTTCAATAGCAGTAAGTAATCCCAGAATATCGCCTCTTAGCCATTCACCATTTTCATCGGCAACTAAAGGACGATCACCATCGCCATCCGTTGAGAAAATAACATCAAGATTATATTTTTTAGACCACTCTCTTGCAAGTATACGATCTTCATCACTTACTGCTTCCGTATCAATCGGAACGAACTCATCACTTCTACCTAGAGAAATGACCTCTGCACCCAATTGATTAAAAAGAGGAGCATATAAATCGCGTCCCGCACTAGAATGTTCATATACCCCTATTCTTTTCCCCTTTAAAATCTCGGGATTAAAAAGAGAAACATAACGCTCAATGTAGTAGTCTGCACCTTGAGTACTTGTTTCAAGATGAGGTAATACACCTACAGGCGAAAATGTATACTCACTCTTTATAATTGCGAGCTCATCCTCTTTTGTGATTTCACCATCTGGTCTGTAGAATTTTAAGCCATTACGATCAAAAGGGATATGACTCCCTGTGACCATTATGCAGGGAATGTGTTTCTGCATCGAATAATGAGCTAATGCGGGAGTCGGAATTACACCATGATATTCAACAGTGAACCCATGTTGTTTGATAGCGAAGGCGCATGCCTGAGCAATTTCGTAACTGCTTGGGCGGTTGTCGATGGCTAAGGCAACTTTATTAAAATTGTATTTGTCACCAATAACAGAAAGAAACGCATGAGTGAACGCAGCACAAACATCATGGGAAAAATCGATCACTAAACCGCGAGCACCACTAGTTCCGAACGCAATATTGCTTTCTTTAATAATTTTTCTAGCATTTAACATGATAGTTACTTTTTAATGAATTGAGGAAGTTTAGATAGATTTTTATACGCTAAAGCTATTGGCCAGATAATGCCATTCTGTTTCATAACACGAATGTCTTCCATTGACTTGTTGATCATGGAAGATACTGAACGATTGCTAATTCCACCAACACGCATTTTTACTAAAACTTTTGGCAAATACGCTATTGAAATACGTTGTTTTAAAATATAACGTAACAATGAGTCATAATCAGCAGAAATTCGATAATCTAAAGAAAAACAACCAAACTGACTATAACATTCGCGTTTCATATAAAATGATGGGTGTGGCGGCATCCAACCCACTTTCATCTTGAAACGACTAAATGAACCACTTTTCCATAATCTAATACGTTTAGTCGTATCATTTTGTGCAACATACTCCAAATCGCCATAAATAGCATCACACCCTGTACTTTCAAATATTTTTGCTATATCTGCAATAGCATCATCATAAGCAAGTAAGTCATCAGAATGTAAAAAACCAATAACATCACCCGAGGCTGCATGGATACCTTTATTCAGAGCATCATAAATGCCCTTATCGGGTTCGCAAATGATTTTTGTAACTCGTGTACAATTACTCTTGATCAACTTAATTGTATTATCTTTCGATGCACCATCTACAACTATATATTCGATATCTGGATGCGTTTGCTTTTCTAGAGAAAGTAATGTATCAAGGAGAGTTTTTTCACTATTATAAGTAGCTGTGATAATAGAAATTCGCATTAGTATCCTACTCCAGAAGAAGAAACTCTTATAACATCATCCTCTTCAAGGTAGACTCCTGATCTAACCTCAATTATTTCGAGCGGGATCTTGCCAGGATTTTCAATGGCATGTGGAACACCAACAGGTATATATGTTGATTCATTTTCAGAAACAAGGTAAGTCTTATCTTCAAAATGAACTTTAGCTGTCCCCGAGACAACAATCCAATGCTCAGTACGATGGTAATGAATCTGCTTAGCGGTAATGTGACCAGGTAATACAATCACATGTTTCACTTGAAAGCGCGGCCCTTCAGCTATAGTATCATGACTGCCCCAAGGCCGAAAAATTTCCCGATGTTGTAAATATTCTATTCGATTATTCTTTTTAAGTTGAGCGACGATGTTTTTAACTTGCTGAACTTTATCTTTATGAGCAACTAATACTGCATCTTTCGTTTCAACAACAACCAAATCTTTTACGCCCACGGCACCAATAAGTCTATGCTGCGAATAAAAATAACTATCTGTAGCATCTTCAACCAATACATCACCACGAATGGCATTGCCGCTTTGGTCTTTTGAACTTATTTCCCACAATGCAGACCATGACCCAACATCACTCCATTGCGCATTTAATGGAACGACGACAGCTTCGGCTGTTTTTTCCATAACGGCATAGTCAATAGACTCTTCAGGACAGCAAGAAAATGAAGAGTTATCCAGACGGATAAAATCTAAATCTTGTATCGAAGAGGACAGGGAGCGTTGGCAACTGGCTAAAATATCTGGTCGGAATTTTTTCAGTTCATCGATAAATACAGATGCTCTGAACATAAACATCCCACTATTCCAAAGATAACCGCCATCTGATATGTACCGCTGAGCGACGTGAAGATCTGGTTTTTCAACAAAAGCCGCAACTTTATAACCTTGTCCATCCAGAGATTCACCTGACTTAATGTAACCATAGCCAGTCTCTGGGGATGTTGGAACAATACCAAACGTAACAAGCTTACCCTGCTCTGCAAAATTCTTGGCAGCTAAAACTGCAGCAATGAAATTATCCTCATCCTGGATTTCATGATCAGCAGCAAGAACCAGCAGAATAGGATCATCTCCAGTTACCATAGCCTGAAGTGCTGCGAGTGCTACAGCAGGCGCAGTATTACGACCAACAGGCTCAAGCAAAATACCGCTATGCTTTAAACCCTCTTTACGCAATTGTTCAGCAACAATAAAGCGATGTGATTCGTTACAAATGACCAAAGCGGGTTTATGTTCGACCTTGTCAAGCCGCCGCAATGTCTCTTGCAACATGGTTAAACGACTATTTAAAGACAGAAATTGTTTCGGATAAAGTGTACGTGAAAGAGGCCATAATCTGGTACCAGAACCACCGGCCATGACAACGGGAAGTAGCATATTTATTACCTTGGTATGAAATAATTTTTGGTATATTGATGAACTATAGTGCTATTAAGCAACGTTACTACATCAAACCACTTGTAGGAATTATGCTGGACCGTTGGTAGGTGAAGTTGCTGAGGATTAAGTTGGATTTCATATCCATGCACTACATAGTGTGTAGAAAATTCTGCTTCAGAAAAATTATCATTGTAAAAATGTTCATACACCCCAAGAAATAAGGCATCATTAAGACTAATTTGAACGCCTAACTCTTCAAATGCTATCCGCCTAAATGCAACCTCGAATGACTCATCCTTATAAATTCGCCCTCCTGGCACAAACCAATAATTTTGTGCTGGGCGATTCAGGCGCTGCCCCAGCAGCGCCTCTCCTTTATCGTTTCTAATTATGAGATCAATCGAGATTAGAGGAGTATGCTCAACTATTGTTTTAAATAGCTCACGTTCCAATCTCTTGTTCATAACTATCCCCGAAAAGAATTAATATTCTCAATAAACCATTTATATGTTAATGATAAGCCTTCATGTAAATTATAGCGATATTGCCAGCCCAAGTTTTTGAGCCGGGTAACATCCATAAGTTTACGCGGAGTGCCATCAGGTTTAGTAACATCAAAAACAATTTTACCTTGATAGCCCACCACTGAGGCCATTGTTTCAGCCATTTCACGTATAGAACAATCCACACCCGTACCAACATTAATATGGGATAACATAGGCTGTGTATTTTGTTGATAAATTGCTTCGTCAAGTTCCATTACATGGACAGATGCGGCAGCCATATCATCAACATATAAAAACTCACGCATCGGTGTTCCGGTTCCCCAGACAATAACCTCTGGCGCACCACTCTCTTTTGCTTCATGGAATCTACGCATGAGTGCCGGAATAACATGAGAGTTTTCAGGATGGAAATTATCATTTATGCCATAAAGATTAGTAGGCATTACACTGCGATAATCTCGGCCATATTGACGGTTATAAGATTCACATAATTTTATGCCCGCAATTTTAGCAATTGCGTATGGTTCATTAGTTGGCTCAAGTATGCCAGTTAAAAGTGCAGACTCGTTCATAGGCTGCTCTGCAAATTTAGGATAAATGCAGCTTGAGCCTAAAAAAAGTAATTTTTGAATTCCGGCCTTGTGAGCTGAATGAATAATATTACTCTCAATCATGAGATTCTGATAGATGAATTCTGCCGGAAATGTATTATTGGCATAAATGCCACCAACTTTAGCCGCAGCAAGATAAACCTGATCAATTTTCTCTTGCTCAAAAAATGCATCAACATCCTTCTGTACGGTTAGATCGAGTTCTTTGTGTGTTTTGACCACTAATTCGATATCATCCCGCAGTGATAATTGACGGCAAATAGCAGAGCCAACCATACCTCGGTGACCAGCAACGTAGATACGTTTCTTTGTCATACCTTACCGCTCCAGAGAAACTGCAACATCGTAACCATGGCTTTTCAGAAGTGCATGCTGTTTTGCTTTCGCCAGATCACTGGCAACCATTTCTGCACACATCTCTTCAACTGTAATCTCTGGTTCCCAACCCAATACTTTTTTCGCTTTTGCAGGATCACCAAGAAGAGTTTCAACTTCTGCAGGGCGGAAATAACGTGGATCAACACGAACGATCACGTCCCCAATACCAACACCAATAGCACAGTCAGATGTTTTATTCACAACAGTTGCTATTTCATCAACACCTTGTCCGAAGAATTCTAACTCCAGACCGACTTCTTTAGCTGACATACGTACAAATTCACGTACGGAAATTTGTTTGCCTGTTGCAATTACAAAATCTTCTGGGTGATCTTGCTGCAACATCATCCACTGCATACGTACGTAATCTTTCGCATGTCCCCAGTCACGCAGCGAATCCATATTGCCAAGATAGAGACATTTTTCGATTCCCTGCGAAATATTTGCAATAGCACGAGTGATTTTACGTGTTACGAATGTTTCACCACGACGCGGGGATTCATGGTTGAAGAGAATACCGTTACAGGCGTACATTCCATAGGATTCACGATAATTTACAGTAATCCAGTATGCATACATCTTCGCAACAGCATAAGGCGAACGAGGGTAGAATGGTGTTGTTTCTCGCTGCGGGATTTCCTGAACTAAGCCGAAGAGTTCAGAAGTTGATGCCTGATAGAAACGTGTTTTTTTCTCTAGCCCACAAATACGAATCGCTTCCAGCAGACGTAAAGTCCCCATCGCATCCACGTCAGCAGTATATTCAGGTGATTCGAATGAAACCGCTACATGAGATTGAGCGCCAAGGTTATAAACTTCGTCTGGTTGGATTTCTTTAATTAGACGAATCAAGTTTGATGAATCTGTTAAATCACCATAATGCAGGAGAAAATTTGGATTATCAATGTGGCGATCTTGATATATATGGTCTACGCGATCGGTGTTAAAAGAAGATGCTCGACGTTTTATACCATGAACCTCATATCCTTTTTCGAGAAGAAATTCAGCAAGGTAAGAACCATCTTGACCAGTAATACCTGTAATTAATGCTTTTTTCTTCATTTATTAAACTCTCTTTTAATATTATCCATAAGCTTCATTTGCAATCCATAAACTTCAACTGGATTGCGTTCAGAACCACTAATTTTATATGTTTTTGCAAACGGGCTATATTCATATTGTATGCTCATCAAATATAGTATTTTTTTTATCAGGAAGTTAAATTTAAAAATAAATTTTAAACTTCGTTGGCTAAAAATCCCGTGTTTTAAGTATAATCTATATAGGTTAGTATAATATGCAACAAAAGAAAACTCACTTATAATACCACCACCACCACCATAATGAATTATTTCATCATTAAGCAATTTTTTATCTAACTTTTTATTAAATTTTTGCTCTAGCCTGATGAATAAATCGCATTCCTCATGATAGAAATAAAACTCCTCATCAAATCCATTTAACTGCAGGAATACATTTTTAGAAATAAGTAATGCGCAACCACTAAAATAACTTGAGTCATAATTTTCTTTGAAAGTTGAAAACCTCATCTTTTTTAAAAGAAAATGCAACTTGTTTTTCAGCAGCACCATTTCAACCAAAAATTTACTACGTGTAGGATACCTAAATACATTATTCTGTCTAGTACCATCTGAATTGAGAGTTTTAAATGCCCATACAGAATTATCTTTAAAATCTCCCGCTCTAATTAGTCCAATAAACTCACTTGCATCCAATGACATAGTGTCATTGTTTAAAAAATATAAAATTTCTCGCTTAGCTATTTTAGATAAGATATTGCAGCCTTTAGCAAACCCATGATTTACTTTTGATTTTATAAATGTAGTCTCTACAAAAGGAAGCCCACCCAACACGTCGTGAATAACATCAACGGAGTTATCAGTAGATGCATTATCTAGTATTAATAATTCAAAATCATCGAAACCATTATGTCTAAATATATTAACACAACTAGATATTGTGTTTTTAAGATACTGGGCTCCATTATAATTAACTATAATAATTGATATTGAATTCAGCATGTCTCCACCATTTTTCCGCTCCCCCCATTACTTTCTCCATCGTGCAAAATCATCATCGTTAAAATAATAATCATATAGTCATATGAAGTGACGAAGAACAAACAAAGAAATATATATAAAAAAGTAAAACGATATTTACGAATACTAACTTTTTTTACGACTTGATATGCAATAATAAAAAATAAAATTAGTCCTATAAAACCAAAATAGTAGCATAATGTAGATAACAGATCTTTTGGAAAAAACTCTGCCAGCGATTCATAACTATACGAAGACATTTCATAGCAATTACCGCCCAACTGAAGTAAAGCATTACAATAATTAGATATAGTATATTCTCCATCTAATAGAATAAATCTATAACCATCAAATATACCTATGCCAATTGGAAAATATGGTAAATTCATTATTGCTATAATTGGAAATCCAAATCGTGTTTCATATGTATTTAATGACTCATAACTAACAAAATGATATAGCAATTGGAATAAATCATTATAATTTAGCAATATTAATAGAAACAATATTATAAAAGAAACAATAATTAAAGTTCGACTTAAAAGGGAAAAACTTTTCAAAATAAGAGATAACAAAATGCAAAGAGGCACGAAAATTATCGCGAATTTAGACATAGATAAACATAGATAAAATAAAGACACTAAGGACATAAATCTTTGATGTTTATCCATATAAAAAAAGAATGCTATACCTGAAAAAACAGCTAATTTGCTAGGTTCAGAAAAAAAACCTGAAAAACGGAATTCCCTGTCGATAAGGACACTATTCGTCCCAATTAGAGTAGTTATGCCCGTAGATATTTGTTGGATGTAATGTGGATTTACAAAATATAAGACCGCCACTGGAAAACTAATTGTAAAAATAGGTTTGAATATTAGCTTTGATATATCAAAACTATTCCTAGAAAGGACAAAATATGAAAAAAAGACAAATAATATTAGTATATGCGTGTTATTAACCTTTACATCTATATTAAAACCATAGATTAAAGGAACAATGTAAGAATAAAGTAATACAAAAAGTATTATAAACAATATATAAAAAAATCGCCTTCCTTTGTTTTTTATCACCCATGGTAAATTTATAATGAAAAGGGCGGACATGACCAATATTGATACTTTATTGAAAACCCATGCATCATTAAAGTAATACTGACTAAAAACATTAAAAATAGGCAACGTAAAGTAAAAACTTAATGCTATTAGCCATGATTGTATTTGTACATTTCTCATGGTAAAACAGTCATTAATAATTTTTGCATTTGCTTTTCCCATGAAAAATTCTCCTTAGCAAATTGATTAATTTCATCTTTCCTTTTTTTAAAGTTAGATACATAATACCAATTTAAAATATCATCAATTTCAATATGAGACTCATCGCTTGGGACATTGATAAAATACTCACAAGAATCAATCGAATGATCTCGATGAGATTTCACTATTGGAAGACCGAATGTTAAGTATTCTTTTGATTTAAGTGAATTATTTTCAAAGTTATTTACTCTATGTCTGGCTAAGGAATCAACACCTATATCAGCTTTAAGTAAAAGTTCATCCAATTTTTCCCCTGTGCAATGGCCATGGAAAGTCACATAAGGTTCAACCCCTAATTTATCGACTAACCTTACAAGATTGTTAACTTCTCTTCCTTCACCTACAATATGAAGATGTATATTTTTTGATGGTTCTCTTTTTATATATTCATAGATGCCTGAAATAAATCGATCATAGCCATGCCATTTTTCTAAGCTAGACACAGCAATAAAATCAACATCCGTATTAACTGCTCTATAAGTGCTTTTCAATTTAGATGATATATAATTCATCCTTTCAATACCGATTCCATTAGAAATGGTAAAAGCAGGTATTCCAAATATAGAATCATTCTTTGTAAAACAGACAGCCAGCTTAGTATATTCCGCCATTTTCAATCTAAAACACTTATCTATAAGCAATTTAATATTTGATTTAAATGGAAGTGTTTTATATTCCTCATCATAAGGGAATGTTGGAAATTCCATTATAATATTAATTCCAAATTTCTGTAATCGCCTCAAGAATCTGATAAATGCTGGTGAAGAAAAATGAGTATATCGAATATATACAACGTTGATTTTGTTAGCAATAATTTTTTCTTCAATGCCACTAAAATCATATCGCAATAAATATGGTATTTTAGATAACAACTTATTACCAGAAACAATCTCTCCTGAGAACAAACGTTTACGATTATCTACTGATAAATTACAAACAAATACAGAATCACAAATATTATCAAATGCCTCTATCTGACTTTTTATTTTTTTTGTAACGCCTGTATTTGCTATTAAAGGGTCATTTATAAAAAAAAGCAAATTAACAGAATTGTTACATATTTTGTTGTTCATTAATTAAAAACCTTTGCCCACTCGTTGCTAATTTTTTTGTCGGAATTTTTTTCCTCAACAAAATTTCTTATATACGCATGATTGGTTTTTTCTGCGTCTAATAATACAGATTGTAAATTGTCATCATTATAAATCTTTATAAATGGATATTCTTTCTTACACCATAATGCGAATTCACTTTCTTTAATAATAACATTAGCACCGAGTGATAATGCATGGTAAAAAGCGCCTGATACTATCATGGATTTGTCAACGTGTGGAATGATTACATAATCACTATTAATTATATTCTCCTCCAGTTCTTTAGAATCTAAAAAGTCATTAGTCCAACTAATATTATTTTTTATAGATAAAGAACGTATTAATTCTTCTTTAAGACTTTCATCAAAACATTTCCCATACAAGTTTAGTTCTATATCTTTTGGCCATTTGTTAACTAACTCTGGAATTCCCTTATAATCTTTAACGACCCCAAAATATATAAAATTAAGCCTGTCCTTAACTAAAGAATTCTCATCTCTGCGTAGAGATACTTTATAAAGCGGGTGAGTTATCACCTCATCTATACTCAAATTTTCAACATTCCTATGTGCAACTTTTTTATCTACTAGTCTATTTAATAAGTTAATAATAACTTCATATTTCCAACTTGTACTTTTATCATGTGGTTTGTAATTATGTCGTACCCATATAATCTTTCTATTGAATAATTTCATTAGCAGTAGGGTTAATATAGCGAAACCAAACTTTATATAATATGGCTTAAATAAAGGCATTTCTTCATAAAAATTTAATATAATAATATCTTTATTCCATCTAGTCGGGAGAATGAACTTAAAGAAATTTTTTTTCCAACTAAGAACTTCGTATCCCATTTCTTCCCAGATCCCAATGTTATTAATGAGATATTCATTCCCCGGTAACTTCTCTGGATATATGTATATACGTTCTCTCACATGCATGTTCTCTAAATTCAAAAGACTAGTTTTCGAAGAATTTTTCCAAATAAGTTGAAAAACCGATTGCCGTATACATTATATAAATTCATCCCTAATAAAACACTTTTTGCTGAAAATAGTTTTTCATTATATATTGCCTGAAGTTTTCCTTTCCACAATTCTTTTTCGATACTCCCTTTTTTTGCTTTATACCATCCATGTTGATTATCTTTCGGAAATAACCATCGAGATAAATGAGCATTTAAATTATCAGATGCATTTGATAAATGCACTTCTCTTTTTTCAAAGTCAATACAATTTTCTAGTTCCCTTATTTGATTATGAAACGGCAACAAGTACCTTATTTTTGAAGCTGATACACCATAAAGATAAGTAGAAATCCAACCATTAAGCTCGACTCCTTCAATTACAAAATTTTCGTTTAATTCACATAACTCCCCAACAACAATTTCATTGTTTTTCATTATTTTTTTAAATGCCTGCCCAAACAACCACTCGTCAAAGAAAGAAAAACGTCTATTAAAACAAAACGTATCATTTGCAAATATTAATACATCTTCATTTTTAATTCTGCTGCTGATATAATTATACCCTATATCCCACGAGCCAAATTCCCAACCTACATTATCTCCATTTAACTCATACTCAGCATTCGTATAAACAATAGGTATACTTGTATTATTAACTATAACCAAATAGTTATCGTCATCAACTTTATTGAGAATCTTCTTTAATCTATTAGTTGCTGTTTTTTTATTTTCACTATAATAACAGACTAAGACACCATATGTAGCCATTATTCAATCCTGCGAAAAGGGTTAATATTTAGCCTTGTGATGGCAACCATCATTAATAATGCAACTATTATTTCCGTGATCACAATTGAAATTGCAGCACCAAATTCAGAATACATCAAAACCAATGGAAAAATTATAATCAAGCTTGCCAACGCAGCTATAATAACTATTTTTGCGAAAACTTTATTATATCCATGTGTAAGTAACACTTGCGTACCTAAAATATTACTAATACCTGTCAAAAATATAGTGGGAGCCAATATTTGAAGTATAAGTATTGAGTTTGAATAACTTTCGCCATACAATTGACTAACTATAAAAGGCGCAGCAAAAATTAGTGTAACTGTGATAAATAAAGTTAACACTGCTTGAATAACAAATAATCTTTTGACGAATAAAATCGATTGGTTTTTATTGTTTTTTATTAAGTATATAATTCTTGGATAAACGGCTTGTGATATAGGGGTTATTAGCCCTTGTAATGCCATTCTTAATTTATCAGCCGCTACAAAATACCCAACCGAAATCGGTCCGGAAATTAATCCTAGAATAACAGGAACGCTGGTTGTATAGACGCTCACAGCATTAGTTGAGACGAATATGTGAAAACCTGATTTAAATTGAAATGTAATATCAGCAACTGATATTCTCCTTAACTTGACCATTTTATACTTAGCTACAAGTAACATTGCAATCAAACCAGTTAGTATCGTTGTTAAACTCGTTATAAGAGCTGCGACCCATGAATCTTCTGGTTGACTAACAAATATAAAAATAAAGGGCACCGATATTATTCTTGCGCTTATATTTGAAATAGCTATCCCCCCCATTCTTTCCAGGCCTTGGAATAACCAAATCGGAAATAATAAGCTACCAAAAACAGCTACAAACGAACACCAAATCACTATTTTATTCGTTGAAAGAAAATCATTCAAATGTATTGCAAGGCCTAAAACTGCAGCACTTATTACTAAAAGTATAAGCTTACAGTAAAATACACTCCAATACACCTTGCTGACATAATTTATATTTTTATTCGAAGCAATTTCTTTAGTTGCGCTTAGGTTGAAGCCATAATCAGTTAAACGTGTAAAATATTGAATTAGTGCAAGGGAAAATCCAAGTATTCCATATGACTCTGGCCCTAATTTATGTACTAAATATGGTAATGTGATGAGTGGTATAATATAGTTCATGCTCTGTATTCCGAACATTGAAGCTATATTTTTCAAAAGAATGTTATTCATGGTTTATAACATATTTGCTATATTAAGAGAGGGTTGTCTGGCGTCCTTTACAGAAAGCAATACCTTAGACTTAAACGGCCATACGATGCCAATCTCTTTATCATCCCAAATAATCCCTCTATCACTCTCAGGATGATAGTAATTAGTTGTTTTATAAACAAATTCTGCCGTTTCACTCAGCACTAAAAAACCATGTGCAAACCCCTCAGGGATCCACAACTGGCGCTTATTCTCAGCAGATAAATTCACACCAACCCACTTGCCAAACGTAGGTGACGATTTGCGAATATCAACCGCAACATCAAAAACTTCACCGACAACACAGCGTACCAGTTTTCCTTGGGCATAAGGTTCTAGCTGGTAATGAAGCCCGCGTAATACGCCTTTGCTGGATTTAGAATGGTTATCCTGAACAAATTCAACCTTCCGTCCTACAGCTTCTTCAAATACTTTCTGGTTAAAACTCTCAAAAAAGAAACCACGTTCATCACCAAATACTTTAGGTTCAAAAATTAGCACATCAGGAATTTCAGTTTCAATTACGTTCATTTTATTAATAACCTTTAATCATTTTCAGCAGATATTGACCATAAGCATTTTTCTTCAGCGGCTCGGCTAATACCTTTACTTGCTCAGCATCAATAAACCCTTTACGGTAAGCAATCTCTTCCGGGCAAGATACCTTTAATCCCTGACGCTCTTCAATCGTTGCAATGAAGTTACTTGCTTCAATAAGGCTTTGATGCGTCCCTGTATCCAGCCACGCATAGCCACGCCCCATCATAGCAACAGACAAACGTCCTTGTTCCATATAAATGCGGTTAATATCGGTAATTTCCAGTTCACCACGCGCAGATGGTTTAAGGTTTTTCGCCATTTCTACAACGTCATTGTCATAGAAATAAAGTCCGGTTACAGCATAATTGCTTTTTGGCTCTAATGGTTTTTCTTCAAGACTAATGGCTGTTCCGCTCTTATCAAACTCCACTACACCATAACGTTCAGGATCATTAACGTGATAAGCAAATACCGTTGCACCGCTTTCTTTGTTAACAGCAGCTTCCATTAATTTCGGCAAGTCGTGTCCATAGAAGATATTATCACCAAGCACCAGTGCACAATCATCGCCACCAATAAAATCTTCACCAATGATAAACGCTTGTGCCAGACCATCTGGACTGGGTTGTACTTTATACTGAAGATTAAGTCCCCACTGGCTACCGTTGCCAAGTAATTGCTCAAAACGTGGTGTATCCTGTGGCGTACTGATAATAAGAATATCGCGAATACCCGCTAACATAAGCGTTGAAAGCGGATAATAAATCATCGGTTTATCATAAATCGGCAGCAGTTGTTTACTTACTGCCATCGTCACAGGATAAAGACGAGTGCCGGAACCACCAGCCAGAATAATACCTTTACGCGTTTTCATTTCACCATTCCTTTTAATTCATCCCGCTCTGGCATCATGAGCGAGATGCAAAAATTTGTTAAATTGCCGTAGTCGTAAATAATTCGTTGAGCATACGTTTCACGCCCACCTGCCAGTCAGGCAAGACAAGCGCAAAGTTCTGCTGAAACTTTTCTGTATTGAGGCGAGAGTTATGGGGACGACGGGCTGGTGTGGGATAGGCCGTTGTTGGCACGGCGTTGAGTTTGTTAAGAGCAAGGTTGATCCCTGCTTTGCGCGCTTCTTCAAATACCAGAGCAGCATAATCGTGCCAGGTTGTTGTACCGCCAGCAACCAGATGGTACAAACCAGCAACTTCTGGTTTGTTTACTGCCACGCGAATGGCATGAGCGGTGCAATCAGCCAGCAATTCAGCACCTGTTGGTGCGCCAAATTGATCGTTTATCACAGCCAACTCTTCGCGTTCTTTTGCCAGGCGCAACATCGTTTTGGCAAAGTTATTTCCTTTACCAGCGTATACCCAGCTGGTACGGAAAATAAGATGCTTTGCGCAATGTTCTTGTAACGCTTTTTCCCCAGCTAGCTTGGTTTCACCGTAGACATTTAGCGGTGCTGTTGCATCAGTCTCCAGCCATGGCATGTCACCAGTTCCAGGGAAGACGTAGTCAGTTGAGTAATGAATTACCCAGGCTCCGACTTCATTAGCGGCTTTTGCAATCGCTTCGACGCTTGTCGCGTTAAGTAATTGTGCGAAATCCGGTTCTGATTCCGCTTTGTCTACTGCAGTGTGAGCAGCCGCATTAACAATAACATCAGGGCGAATTTTTTTGACAGTTTCAGCCACACCTTCGGGGTTGCTGAAATCGCCACAATAATCAGTGGAGTGAACATCAAGAGCAATCAGATTACCTAGCGGTGCCAGAGCACGTTGCAGTTCCCAACCCACCTGCCCTGTTTTGCCGAAAAGCAGGATATTCATTACTGGCGGCCCTCATAGTTTTGTTCAATCCACGACTGATAAGCACCGCTTTTCACATTCTCAACCCAATTTGTATTAGCCAGATACCATTCCACCGTTTTACGAATACCGCTCTCAAACGTTTCTTGCGGTTTCCAGCCCAATTCGCGGCTAATTTTATCGGCATCAATTGCATAACGGCGATCATGCCCTGGGCGATCGGCAACATAAGTAATTTGCTCACGATAAGATTTCTCTTTCGGTACAATCTCATCCAGCAAATCACAAATTGTGAGCACTACATCGATGTTTTTCTTTTCGTTGTGTCCACCAATGTTATACGTTTCACCCGCTTTACCTTCGGTTACGACGGTATATAACGCACGAGCATGATCCTCTACATACAACCAGTCGCGAATTTGATCCCCTTTGCCATAAATAGGTAATGCCTTACCTTCCAGAGCATTCAGAATAACCAATGGAATAAGTTTTTCCGGGAAATGATAAGGACCATAATTGTTAGAGCAATTAGTCACAATAGTCGGTAAACCATAAGTTCGCTTCCATGCGCGTACCAAATGATCGCTGGAAGCTTTAGAAGCAGAATACGGGCTACTTGGCGCGTAGGCTGTCGTTTCCGTAAATAGCGGTAACGCTTCGTTATTATTTACTTCATCCGGATGGGGTAAATCGCCATACACTTCATCAGTAGAAATATGATGAAAGCGGAAACTTTTTTTCTTTTCATCATTCAGAGCAGACCAGTAATTGCGCGCTGCTTCTAAAAGAACATAAGTACCCACAATATTGGTTTCAATAAATGCCGCAGGGCCAGTTATTGAACGGTCAACGTGGCTCTCTGCCGCCAGGTGCATCACCGCGTCTGGCTGGTGCTGTGCGAAAATACGCGCCATAGCTACGGCATCGCAGATATCTGCATGCTCAAATGAATAACGTTCAGAATCAGAAACTTCAGCGAGCGATTCCAGGTTTCCGGCGTAAGTCAATTTATCGACATTAACAACACTGTCCTGCGTATTATTTATAATGTGACGAACTACAGCAGAGCCAATAAACCCTGCGCCACCAGTTACAAGTATCTTCACTTTTTTATTCCATATAGCTATAGAGCATGCTGTGAAATAGACTGCTCCAGAATTGATTAATAGAGGCATTAGTGCACGCTACCGCCCCTGGCTTAACAGCTACCAGAGCACTGCGTGCATGACTACGATATGACGAACCTAACTCGCTCGTGCCAAATCCAAAAAATTCAAACGCTAATTGTCTTACCAAACAGCCATAGAAACAAGGAAAATCCTGGAAAAGTTTGACGCGAAGCTGCTTGCTAACTCATTGTTATTATTGAAATTCATAAAAAACAACGGCAGGAAAATTCAATGCGCAAAACTTATGCTATGAATCTTCACTGCCGTTTTTAATTTCTTACTGACCGACACTTCCTGTCAGATTTTCGTTATTCGCTTAACAACTTCTCAATGCCTTTGCGGAACTTCGCCCCTTCTTTCAGGTTGCGCAGCCCATATTTTACAAACGCCTGCATATAGCCCATTTTCTTACCACAATCGTAACTGTCACCAGTCATCAGCATTGCGTCAACGGACTGTTTTTTCGCCAGTTCAGCAATGGCATCTGTTAGCTGAATACGTCCCCATGCACCTGGCTGAGTGCGCTCCAGTTCAGGCCAAATATCGGCAGAAAGCACATAACGACCTACGGCCATAATGTCTGAGTCCAGCGTCTGCGGCTGATCGGGTTTTTCGATAAATTCAACGATGCGGCTGACTTTACCTTCGCGATCCAGCGGCTCTTTAGTCTGGATGACGGAGTATTCAGAGAGGTCACCCGGCATACGTTTTGCCAATACCTGGCTGCGGCCAGTTTCATTGAAGCGCGCAATCATTGCTGCAAGGTTGTAACGCAACGGATCGGCGCTGGCATCATCAATAACCACATCGGGTAGTACGACGACAAATGGATTATCACCAATAGCCGGCCGGGCACACAAAATGGAGTGGCCTAAACCTAATGGTTCGCCCTGACGCACGTTCATAATGGTCACACCCGGTGGGCAGATGGACTGCACTTCTGCCAGCAGCTGTCGCTTCACGCGCAGCTCAAGGAGAGATTCTAATTCATAAGAGGTGTCGAAGTGGTTTTCGACCGCGTTTTTAGACGCATGAGTTACCAGGAGGATTTCTTTGATTCCTGCAGCCACAATCTCGTCAACAATGTACTGAATCATTGGCTTATCGACGATGGGTAGCATCTCTTTAGGAATCGCCTTAGTGGCAGGCAACATATGCATCCCAAGACCCGCTACAGGAATAACTGCTTTTAAATTCGTCATTATTTCATCCACCTGTAAAATGGTTGCTGAATTATAGCTTGTTCGATTTTTTTCGCCAGCATCAATTACCCTGAATTGATTACTGATTTCCTTCCGATGTTACGCCGCTTTGTCCAGGATTGCAGTAGCGTTATTCTTAAGTATGGTGCCATTTTTCCAGGAATGGTCGCAAATCTATCGTTCCCGTTTCGGTAGCCTGAAGTTTATCTTTTCCACATTAACGATATGGTGATTAATCCTGTCGATATCGACAGAGCTTTGTCCTTTTTCATTCACCACATGAACATTTACCAGTGACAGTAGCGTCTCGTTCTTTGCCATAAATGTCCCACGGACATCCTTACGCAAGTCAAAGTTCATGGTCAATGCCGGGCCAACCGAAGATTCTTGCATCACATTGATATTACGCATAAAAAGGTGCTGCGGTTTGTTGTGTAGCTCCAGAGAAGCACGTTTCATCTCAATATTGGTCAGTGCAACAAAGGAGACAGCGTTACCTGCTGAAATTTGTATCCCGCGCAATTTCCTGGCAAGGTCAGTATTATCAAGGTGAATATTATTCAGTCTGAAGTTTTGCGGTATGGAGAGATACCTGCCTTTAATGACGCCGTAGCCGATTAACATCCCGGCACTATTAACCATTTCTATATTGTCAATAACAAAGTTATCACATCCATATATCGCTACAGTGGCGTTATCAATACCGGCTTTCTTGCTGAAATCAGGCGTAATATTGCGCGCTTTGATATTACGGATAATGAAATGTTTACCATTTTCAACATGAATCAGCTGTCGACAATCCGATCCTGTAATATTCGCCACGACAAAGTTTTTCACCGCCTGGTCTTCTGGATAGTTATTATCGTAGGTACTTCCCGCAAGGCCTATGCCGATGCCCCAGTTGATTTTGCCATTAGTACAGTTGATACGTTCTATTACGTGGTCGGAAATTAAAATATCGCGGTCGTTGATTGCCACGTTCCATTCGATGGCGTCGCCCTGTAAGTCGCTGAACTTACAATTGGTGATGTTGGCACCGATAATCTGGTTATGAAATCCCTGGCGTAAGATGGCGTAATTAGCATGGCTCACGGTCAGGTTATCGATGGTCAGGTTGCGCATAACCCGTTTGTTTTTGCCGCCGATATAAATCTGCGTTACCGGGCCAAATCCGCTCATCGCCAGCCCTTTGATGGTGCAGTCAGAACCGCGCACATCCAGGGTGATGTTATGCATACTGCCGCCCTTCGCCCCTGTCACCTGGCTGCCGTCCTGTAAGATAAATCGCCCTCTGCCGTTGCCGCGCAGGCTACCGAGAATGTGTAAGGTTTTGCCAGGAGGGATGAAGATGCCGGTGTTGATGTTGTCGCAAACAAATCCGGCAGGCACGATGACCGTTTGCCCTTCGCTAAAGGCTTGTTTAAATGAGGCGATCCAGTCGTGCGGATTGTAGTCGTTGATATTTACGCTTTGTCGGGCGGGAAGTGCATGGGCGAAAGGGGTATGGAGGCAGGCAAGCGCGGAGCTTGCCGTCAGGAAGGTGCGTCGGGAGATTGTTTTAAATGACATGCGTTCTCCTCTATAAAGCTTGCAGCAAGCTGGCTAACTCTCGATTGATCACCTGCTGGTTAAAATCATGTTCGACTTTTTCGCGAGCGCGTTTGACAACCGGAGCCAGTTCGTCGGTATCCAGTTGGCTAAACGCCGCCAGCCGTTGCGCCAGTGCGCGAGCATCGTTCTCAGGCACCAGCCAACCCGATTTATCGGCCTCCACCAGTTCCGGAATGCCGCTATGCAGAGTAGAAACGACCGGAATGCCGACCGCCATCGCTTCCATCAATGCCACGGGTATCCCTTCCATATCGCCATCCGCGCCCGTGACTGAAGGCAGCAGAAAGACATCCGCGTCGTCGAGCATCGCCTTAACTTCGTGGCTCGGTTTAAAGCCTGGCATCTCCACCACATCTTCCAGTTGATACTGTTCGATGAGCGTGCGTAAACGCCGCTCCCACGGGCCGATGCCGAGAATGCGATAGCGAAATGCCACGCCCTGCTCTTTCAACTGCCGGCAGGCTTCAATCGCCACATGCAGGCCTTTTTTCTCGGTTAAACGTGCGACGGAGATGATTTCCAGCGGCGTTGAGGACGCTTTCACCGGACGCGGGCTAAAACGCGTCATGTCCACGCCCATGCGCGATACGGCAATTTTTTCCTTAGGGCAGCCCATTTTTTGCAGCCTTCCGGCCCACAGATCGCTTATTGGTAACATCAGGTCGCCACGGCGAAACAGTTGTTGATATTCGGGAGTGTAGTGGTTGAGCACTTCCCGACTGGAGATATCAATACCGTGAAAGATAGTGGCAATTTTGCCGCGAATGACACCCAGTTCGCGTAGTTTTGCTGCTGTTACCCCCGCAGGGCCAAAATGAGCGATAAAGACATCGGCATAAAATGGTGTTGCGACCTGGCCGCAAATGGCAGACAAAATCAGGTTCCGCGACTCGGCACCATAGCGTTTGAGGTTAAGCGCCTGCCAGGTATTTTTACGATGAATGCCGCGTAAGGTCTGGCTGGCACGGTGGCGCAGTTTCGCTACTTTGCCTTGTGGTTCGTCCTGCAACCAGCGGGTTCTGGCGGCAAGGTTATATTTCGTCCATGCCGCGTGGGTATTCTGGGTGTCACCTTTTTGTAGCGCGACAATCTCCACCTCAAAGCCCATATCAATAAACGCGGTAATTTGATTGAGGACGAAGGTTTCCGACGACAGCGGAAATTTCAGTAAAAAGAAGCCGACCTTCATTTCACCTCCCCGATGCGTTCCAGCACTGACTGCACCATCTGCATTCCCGTCTGACGTTCGCGACTGACGGCTTCGTTAAGTCGTGCGTTCAGCGCCGGAAGCTGGCCTAAGGTATCCGCAACCATCGCTTGCAGGCTGCCGTCTAATAAATGACGGATATCAATTGCCATCTCTGGCAGTCCCAACTGCTGCATAATCCCGGCGGATTTATGTTCGTAGTTGATGGCAATTGCCGGAGTGGCAAAGTTCATCGAGATAATGGCAGAGTGCAGGCGCGTACCGACGGTGAGTTCACAGGCTCCCAGAATTTTGCCCATTTCCAGATCATTAAGTTCATCCATCACTACGTGGTAACGGGCAGGATCGCTGATGTGCTGGCGCAGATTGAGCGCCACCATACGGTCGTCTTTGTTATAGCTGTCGATACCCGTACAGGTGGAGAGCGCAATCACCTGATAGCCTTCGTCGAGAATGCGATTGACCACCCCGGCAAAGGCTTTTTCATACGCTTGTTGAGTGGTGCCGAGACGTTTGTCGAACGGTGCCAGTTCGCGCAGGGTAATTGCCACCGCTTTCTGTTGTGCGGCAACGTCCAGCCAGTGTTGGACGGCATAGCTGGCGGTGAAATCTTCGGTGTGGTGATCGACCAGCCACGCGGTATCAACGCCATGTTCCACTTTTACGGTAGTGATATTACTGCGTTTCATCAAATCAAGGCTGACCGATTCGCGCAGGATCAGCGCGTCGCAGTGACCAAAAACGTAGTTCGCCAGTTGGTTAAATTGCTCATTCTGGAAGGGGCCAACACTGTGACCAATCATAAACAGCGGCTTTTTCGCCATAAATGTGCAAAGCGCGTGCTCAAACTGCGGCACGCCATAGAGATCGACAAAAAACGATCCGCCGACCTGAATAATGGCGTCGTAACCTGACAGCAGGCGCACGAAGTCAGTGAATCCCTGGGCGATGGCGATATTACGCAACTTGCCGGTGTCGGTGACGCGTGAAAGCAATACCTGATGCTGGTAGCGGCGACGGAGGACTTTTTTAACGCGCCCGACAACGCCCGCTGCGCTGTTGTGTTGTTTCATTTGCAGGAACAGCGGATCGCCCATCACCGGGCGATTAAGCAGCCAGGAAGAACTGACCGGATAACGACTCATCACGTCCACTTCGGCGTGTGGATTGAGGATGTTGATGGCATCAAGTAAGCCGCGCAGGATGGCGCTGTCGCCGCGATTGCCGCAAGTATGGTTGCCAAGAATAAGTAATTTCATTTTTTCCTCATAAATTTGATGCCAGGTGAGGCTGTATTTGTTGTTTTCATTACTGCTTTTTGCCTGATGCGACGCTAACGCGTCTTATCAGGCCTACAAAACCGAGTTCCTGAACCGTAGGCCGGATAAGGCGTTCACGCCGCATCCGGCAACCATTGCCGGAACCGAAAACAACACTTCACCCCGCCCGTAGAAGCATTTTCATTTTTTCGCTGCGACAAAACTGGCGTTTCACTTCCACCACCAGCGGATGGCGCGACAGCACAATCATCACCACAAACGCCAGCACGCCTGCGGCTATTTGCACCGCCAGCAGCATCCCCAGCGCCAGTTGCCCTTTCAGTACAATGCCCAGTGCATAACTGACCACCAGCGTCGGCAGCGAGAGATAAAACGGTAGCCACAAACTCAGGATGTACTGGCGATAACTGGAACCGAGCACCGGTTTAATCATCACGAAGTAGCTCAGAATGGTGTTGATAATCTGCACCAGCAGGAAGCCGAGCGTGACGCCGATCGCGCCCGCCATCTGCCCACCGATAACAATCGCCGGAATAAACAGAAAAGTTTTGAATACGTTGAATTTAAAGCTAATATCGACCCGCGCTTTCGCCATCAGCAGCGAGCCAATCGGGTTACCCACCGAACGCAGCAGCCCCACCACACACAGCAATTGCAGCACCGGAATAATGCTGTTCCACTTCTCGCCAAAGACCAGCGGCACAAAATTATTCGACACTACCATCAGCCCCAGCAGCGCCGGGAAGTTGATAATCCCCACCACCGACAGCAGCTTGTAGAAGTTCACACGCAGCTTTTCGGTATCGTCCTGAATTTTGGCAAACGCTGGAAACAACACGCGGGTGATGATTGGGTTCAGCTTCATCGGCGGCACAACTGCCACGTTGTACGCCAGGTTGTATCCCCCTGCCACGCCCGCGCCGAGAATACGCGCCAGCACCAGCGTTGAAAGGTTGGTGTTGAGATAGTTGATGATGCTGTCCGCCGTCAGCCAGGCACCAAAGCGTAAGTTCGGTGCCACCGACGCCAGCGAGAAATGCAGACCGGGGCGATAAATTTTTCGACCAAAGTAGCCAAACAGCAGCGTTCTTACTGCACTATTGACCAGATAACCGAGGATCGCGGTCATCGCCAGCGGCCAGAAATGGGCGCTAACCACCGTAAAAGTAAAGCCCGCCAGCACCGCGCTGGTTTCGATCATGCCGATTTTGTTGAACTCCAGCTCCTTCTGCATCAACGCGCGGAACTGTTGCCCGTGGGGGATCACCACAAAAGCCAGCGACAATGTTTTAATCAACGGTGCCAGGTCCGGGTTATTCAGCACGTCGCCGATGAGATCACTCAACAAAAACACCGCCACACACACCACAAGCCCCAGCCCAACGTTCAGCCAGTACAGCGTGGTGAGTTCCAGGTGGCTGATTTCTTTTCGCTGAATAATCGAGTTAGCGATACCGAAGTCAGAAAGCGTATCTGCCAGCGCGATGATCACCAGCGACACGGTAAGCAAACCGAACTGGTGGTTGTCAATAATCCGCGCCAGCACGGTCATCTGTACCAGCCCGAGGCCGATGATGATCACCGTAGCAATCGCCGACCACTTCGCGCCGCTGATGGTTTTTTCACGTAAGCTCATATCAATATGCCGCTTTGTTAACGAAACCTTTGAATACCGTCAGGAAAACGATTTTGATATCGAACCAGACGCTCCATTCGCGGATGTACTCAAGGTCGAACTCGACGCGTTTTTCCATTTTCTCCAGCGTGTCGGTTTCGCCACGCCAGCCGTTAATCTGCGCCCAGCCGGTAATGCCCGGTTTCACCTTATGGCGCAGCATGTAGCCTTCAATGAGCTGTCGATACTGTTCGTTATGCGCCACCGCGTGCGGACGTGGACCGACAATCGACATCCCCCCAGTCAGCACATTGATAAACTGCGGCAGTTCATCCAGCGAGGTGCGGCGCAGAAAGTTCCCCACTTTGGTGACGCGCGGATCGTTCTGCGTCGCCTGGGTCACCACTCTGTCGTTCTCCATCACTTTCATCGAACGGAACTTCCACACTTTGATCGGTTTGCCATCCATGCCATAGCGAGTCTGGCGGAAAATAACCGGCCCTGGTGAACTGAGTTTCACCGCCAGCGCAATACAGCACAGCACCGGGGAGATCAGCAGCAGAATAAGCGTCGCCAGCACAATATCTTCCGCACGTTTGAGCAGGCGGTTTACCCCGGAAAGCGGCGTATCGTACAGCGGCACCACCGGTACGCCGTTCATCTCTTCGATACGGGAATGGAGAATGTTGAAGGTAAAAACATCGGGGATCAGCAGCACCGAACAGGTGGTGTCCGCCAGTTGATGAACCAGTTTTTTCACTCGCGCGCCGTCGCACATCTGCATCGCGATATAGACGTTATGAATCTTGCCCGCTTTCGCATCCTCGACCAGCTGTTGCAGGTTACCCGCCCAGTCGTTAGAAACGCCGCCCGGTTTCGGGTCGTGGTAAACGCCCACCACTTCAAACCCTAACCACGGCTGATTACGGAAACTCTCCATCAACATTTGTCCGGCAGCTAAATCCCCCGCCACTGCGACCATCCGCTTGTTATAGCCATGATTACGCAACCAGCCCGCACCAATACGAATGCACGAACGGCAAACCACCAGTCCGATGCTGGTCAGCGTATACCACGCTAGCCAGATTCTCAGTTGCGTGTCGAAATCATTGTTGAACGCCACCAGTCCGGCGCTGAAAATCACGCTTAAGGTCCAGTTTTGTAGCAACAGGGCAAATTCTGTCGCTGCCCGAACACCGCGCCATGAGCGATAAAAATCGGTGATGCCACCCAGCATCTGGAACACCACCAGCGTAATCAGCGCCACCAACAGGTGCATGTAGAGGAATGACAGGCCGCTCACTTCGCAAACCAGCCATAGTCCGGCAAACATGATGGTGATATCTGAAAAGCGTTGCACCATAGAGATTAACGATGCATTGGTTTTCGCTCGCTCGCGCTTTTTTAGATTTGTCATCGTTGTTCCTGTTCTATTGTCGCCTCACCCCGGCCCTCTCCCCAAAGGGGCGAGGGGAGAAGAAAGTTCCGTGCTCTCTTCTCTCCGCAGGCAGTAGAGCGTCAGGGGGAGGGGGAAAGTAATGACATTACTCGTTCAGCAACGTCAGCAGAGTTCGCGTTCGCGCTTCCATCAGCGGCACATCACCGCGCGATTCCACATTCAACCGCACCACCGGTTCGGTGTTGGAGGAGCGCAGGTTGAAGCGCCAGTCGGCAAAGGTCATGCTGATGCCATCGGTGCGATCCACCGCCAGCGCCTCGCGGCTAAAATGCTGTTCGACGCGATTAATCGCCTCAACGGGTTGCGCCAGTTTGCTGTTGATTTCACCGCTTGCCGGGAATGCCGCCATCCGGTCGCGCACCAGTTCGCCCAGCGTTTTTCCTTTCAGACACACCAGTTCGGCGACCAGCAGCCACGGGATCATGCCGCTGTCACAGTAAGCGAAATCACGGAAGTAATGGTGCGCGCTCATTTCGCCGCCGTAGATGGCGTCTTCCTTGCGCATACGTTCTTTAATAAAGGCGTGTCCAGTTTTCGACATCACCGGTGTGCCGCCTGCGGCAGTCACCACATCAACGGTGTTCCAGGATAGACGTGGATCGTGGATGATCTTCGCGCCGGGATTTTTTTCGAGGAACGCTTCTGCCAGCATGCCGACAATGTAGTAGCCCTCAATAAACTGCCCTTTTTCGTCAAACAGGAAACAGCGGTCAAAATCGCCATCAAAGGCAATGCCCATATCCGCGCCGTGTTTGATGACCGCATTGCGGGTGTCGTCGCGGCATTCCGGCAGCAAAGGATTAGGAATACCGTTGGGGAAATTGCCGTCCGGCGTGTTGTGCACTTTGATCAATTCCACCGGTGCGCCGAGGGCTTTAAAGCGGGCTTCGATAGCGTCCACCACCGGACCCGCTGCGCCGTTCCCGGAGTTGATCACCAGCTTGAGCGGCGTGAGGTTTTTGACATTGATATAACCGAACAGGTGATCAACGTAAGCGTCACGCAGGGTAATTTGCTGATAGCGACCACGTTTTGTTTCATCGACGGGGGGGAAGTCGTTGGCTTCTGCCAGACGCTGGACGTCGCGCAGTCCGGTATCACCGCTGATCGGGCGAGCCCCTTCGCGCACCAGTTTCATGCCGTTGTAATCCATCGGGTTATGGCTGGCGGTAACTTCGATGCCGCCATCCACGCCGAGATGGAACGTGGCGAAATAGATCTCTTCAGTGCCGGACATGCCAATATCCAGCACATCGACGCCCGCATCCTGTAAACCTTTTGCCAGCGCCAGTTTTAAGGTTTCGCTGGTGAGGCGGACATCACCGCCTAATACAATGGTTTTCGGTTTAAGAAATTCGCCATAGGCACGACCAATGCGCCAGGCGATATCTTCATTCAGTTCTTCACCTAATTTTCCGCGAATATCATAGGCTTTAAAGCAGGTTAATTTTTTCATGTCGTTACCCTTTTTCAGGCAATAGTTGACCCTGACCGAAGCGGCCAATTTTGTTTTTGTCGTTATTTACATCGCGGTTCGGCATTCATTGCCTGATGCGACGCTGCCGCGTCTTATCAGGCCTACAAATCCGAACCGTAGGTCGGATAAGACGTTTACACCCGTCCGTAGCGATCCGCAAAGCGCACCACATCATCCTCTTCGAGATAAGAGCCGGAGCGCACTTCAATTAAATCGAGCGGAATTTTCCCCGGGTTTTCCAGGCAGTGCGTCGCCCCCAGCGGAATATAAATAGACTCGTTTTCGCCAAGCAGTTTGATATCACCGTCAATGGTGACTTTTGCCGTTCCCGCGACAACCACCCAGTGTTCCGCGCGGTGATGGTGCATCTGTACCGACAAGCCCTCACCGGGTTTCACGGTGATGCGTTTTACCTGGTAGCGGTCGCCTGCGTCGATAGAGTCATATTTGCCCCACGGGCGATACACTTCGCGATGTACCCGATGCTCATGGCGGCCATCGGCTTTGATTTGCTCGACCACTTTTTTCACATCCTGCACCGCGTTACGGTCGGCAATCAGCACCGCATCTTTGGTCTGCACTACCACCAGATCTTTCACCCCGACGGTGGTGACCAGGCCAGATTCGGCATACACATAGCTGTTTTCGGTTTTGTGATTAATCACATCACCGTGGCAAACGTTGCCCTCGGCGGTGTGGGCGCTGATCTCCCATAAAGAAGACCAGGACCCCACGTCGCTCCAGCCCGCATCCATCGGCACCACAACCGCATCTGCCGTGCGTTCCATGACCGCGTAGTCCACCGACTCTTCCGGGCAGGCGAGAAACGCTTCTTCATCCACTCGAATAAAATCGAGATCAGGATCGACGGCGCTCATCGCTTTTTCACAGGCATCGAGAATATCCGGGCGATATTTTTTCAGTTCTTCGAGATAGCGTCCGGCGCGGAACAGGAACATGCCGCTGTTCCAGTAATATTCGCCGCTTGCCACATAGGCCTGCGCGGTTTCCAGATTCGGTTTTTCGACAAACTGCGCCACTTCAAAGGCCACCGTATCCTGCTCACCCGCCGATACTTCACCGCGACGAATATAGCCATATCCGGTTTCAGGTAGATCCGGCACAATGCCGAAGGTCACCAGTTTGCCTGCTTCAGCATACGGCATGGCGTTACGCACGGCGGCGCGGAACGCGTCTTCATCGGCAATCACATGATCCGCCGCCAATACCAGCATTAACGGGTCGCTCTCCGGGCTATGACGTTTTGCCGCCAGCGCCGCTAGCGCAATGGCAGGTGCAGTGTTACGCCCTGCCGGTTCGAGAATAATGTTCTCGGTAAGTTTGTTCAGTTGACGCAGCTGTTCCGCAACAATAAAGCGGTGCTGCTCATTGCAAATCACCACCGGGCTTTCGCACTCCACGCCGTTCAGGCGGCAGATGGTGGTTTGCAGCATGGTGAGATCGCCTTTCAGGCATAAAAACTGCTTGGGATAAAGTACGCGGGAAAGCGGCCATAAGCGGCTACCTGAGCCACCTGCCATCACGACTGGATAGAGTTTCGACTGCGCCATAATTATCCCCGAATATCATTTATAAATTGACGTAACACGTTCTCTTTATCGAGCGTGCGTTCGGCATATTCACGTGCCACCGTGTTGTGTTTGGGCAGCAGGAGCGCCTGACAAATCCCCGTCACCAGCGCCTCGACCGATTCCGGTTCTACGCAAACCGCAATTCCTGGGAAGGTTTCGCAAAGCTGCCCCAGTTCTGTATGGGCTTCTGCGGTAATCACCGCGTTACCACCTACCGCCAGAATATTGGTCAGTTTCGACGGCAATACGGCATCTGCCGCGCCGCGTTTTTGCACCACCAGATGGCAATCGCCCATCTTCAGCAGTGCGGGTAAAGCGTCATACGATTGCAGCGGGAAGAATTGCATGTTTCGCAGCCCACGCTGCTGCGCCATTTTTTCCAGCCGCGCTTTGCCGCCGCCCTGCCCGACAATGGCAAAAATCAGCGGTTCATCGCGCAGGCGATCGGCAGCTTCAATAACGTTTTCCAGCCCCTGCTTTTCACCAATATTGCCGGAGTAAAGAATGATTTTTTTGTTATCCGGCAGGTCAAGTTGGTTACGAAGGGCATCAACATCAGCCTCTGCGACATGTTGAAAACGGGCGATTTCCGACCAGTTGGGGAAGAAGATGACCTTTTCCGCCGCCACGCCTTTTTCGACAGCTTTATTCATCATCGAACGCGAAATCGTGGAGACGTTATCGACGTTATGCAGTCCGCTACGTTCGAACGCCGTCGCCAGCTGTGCCACTTTGCCGCCTTTGCCTTTTCCGGCAAGGCCCAGCCCCAGCATGGCGTCCACTTCGTAATCCTGAATATGCAGCACGGTACGCGCGCCAGAGAGTTTCGCCAGCAGACGCATTCCCGGCGTGCAAAACAGCGTTGGCACTACGCCGATAATGCGCTCCGGCTTCCAGCGACGTTGCGCCATCAGCGGAAAGAAACTGCTGGCGGCAAAACTGCCGAGATGCAACAAGCGTTTCAGGGTGCTCGGCTGTTTTGGCACATACAGCGGGCAGCGCCACACCGTAGCCACGCCCTCTTCTCGTTTGTAACGCCAGGCAGAATAGTTCTCCCCCACCTGCCACTGCGGGTAGTAAGGCGGTGCGGTAATGACCCGCACCTCATGACCTTGCGCCGCCAGCCATTCCACCATCTCGCCGGTGTATTTGCCGATACCGGTTAACTCCGGCGAGTAGTTAATGCCGTAGACCAGTATTTTCATAATCCGGGTACTCCGGTACGCTTCTCAGCGAGAAAATAGGCGCGGCTGTTAGCGTGAACATTGTCACTGGCGAGCAGCGCATCCGGCGTCAACCAGCGGTAATCGTCATGCTGCTCATCCGGCAGTAACAGCTCTTCTTCCGCTACCCTGAAGCGAAAACCGAGCACCACATAGTGAGTGGTGAAATCCGTGCCAGAGAAGTTATCGTCATAAAAGTGCTGCCAGATGCCGTAAAACTGGCCTGCTGTTATCGGCAGACGCAGCCCCAGTTCCGCCATCGTCAGCCGCTCAAATGCGGCTTCCAGCGTTTCGTCTTTCTGCACGCGCCCTCCCGGCACAAACCAGTAACCCTGCGCCGGGCGGTTGGTTCTTTTGCCAAGCAGAAACTCGCCGCGACTGTTCTCGACAATAAAGTCGAGAGAGACAAGCGGAGTGGAGCGCACTACCGTGGCAAAGTCTTCCTGACGTAAAAACATCATTACCCCCGAAAGCGGTCTTGATTCTCAAGGAACCACTGGTAAGTGCTGGCAAGCCCCGCTTCCAGTGAGATTTCGTGATACCAGCCAAGCTGATGCAGGCGCGTCACATCCAGCAGTTTGCGCGGCGTACCGTCCGGTTTGCTGGCATCAAAAACCACCCGACCTTTGTAACCCACCACTTTGGCGATGGTTTGCGCCAGCTCGCGGATAGTGCAGTCAACGCCCGTGCCGACGTTAATGTGCGACAGCATCGGCTGGGTGTTTTCCAGCCAGACTTCGTGCGCCAGCTCCATGACATGAATGCTCGCCGCCGCCATATCATCGACGTGCAGAAATTCTCGCATCGGTGTACCGCTGCCCCACACCACCACGTCCGGTGCATTCTGTGCCGTCGCCTCGTGGAAGCGACGCAGCAATGCAGGGATCACATGCGAATTACTTAGATGGAAGTTGTCATGCGGCCCGTACAGGTTGGTCGGCATGACTGAGCGGTAATCGCGTCCGTACTGGCGGTTGTAAGATTCGCACAGTTTGATCCCGGCGATTTTGGCAATGGCATAAGGCTCGTTGGTCGGCTCCAGCGAACCCTGCAATAACTCGCTTTCTGCCATCGGCTGTTTTGCCAGTTTCGGGTAGATACAGGACGATCCGAGAAACAGCAGTTTGTTCACGTCGTTCTGATGCGCGGCGTGAATGATGTTGCTCTCAATCATCATGTTCTGGTAGATGAAATCCGCCGGATAGGTGTTGTTGGCAACAATGCCGCCCACTTTCGCCGCCGCCAGATAGACCTGGTCAATACGTTCGCTGGCAAAGAAATCATGCACCGCGCGGCTGTCCAGCAGGTTCAGTTCGTCGCGGGTGCGTAATACCAGCTCCACATCACCGCGCTGTTCGAGCTGCCGCCTGATGGCGGAACCGACCATCCCGCGATGGCCAGCGATAAAAATGCGTTGTTTACTCATGCTTATGACTCCAGCGCAATCGCCACGTCGTAGCCGTGAGATTTCAGCAGAGAGTGTTTTTTCGCCGCTTCGAGGTCATTAGCCACCATTTCAGACACCATCTCTCTGAGGGTGATTTCTGGTTTCCAGCCCAGCTTTTCGTGCGCTTTGGTCGGGTCGCCGAGCAGCGTCTCTACTTCAGCAGGACGGAAGTAACGCGGGTCAACGGCGATAATCACATCGCCCGGTTTAACGCCCGGCGCGTCATGCCCGGTGACGGAAACCACAATGCCCTTCTCTTCAACGCCCGTACCTTCAAAGCGCAGTTTGATGCCCAGTTGTGCCGCCGCCATTTCCACGAACTGGCGCACGGAGTACTGAACGCCGGTAGCGATAACGAAATCTTCCGGTTGTTCCTGTTGCAGCATCATCCACTGCATTTTTACGTAGTCTTTGGCATGGCCCCAGTCACGCAGGGAATCCATATTGCCGAGGTACAAGCACGACTCCAGCCCCTGGGCGATGTTGGCGATTGCGCGGGTGATTTTGCGGGTGACGAAGGTTTCGCCACGGCGCGGAGATTCATGGTTAAACAGAATGCCGTTGCAGGCGTACATGCCGTAGGATTCACGGTAGTTAACGGTGATCCAGTAGGCGTACAATTTGGCGACGGCATACGGAGAGCGCGGGTAGAACGGCGTGGTCTCTTTCTGCGGGATTTCCTGCACCAGACCGTAAAGTTCAGAAGTGGAAGCCTGATAAAAACGGGTTTTCTTTTCCAGACCGAGAAAACGGATCGCCTCCAGCAGACGCAGCGTGCCCATCGCATCAACGTCAGCGGTGTATTCAGGGGATTCAAAAGAAACCGCAACGTGGCTCATCGCACCCAGGTTGTATACTTCGTCCGGCTGCACTTCACGCAAAATACGCGTCAGGTTGGAAGTATCACTCAGGTCGCCATAATGCAGATGGAATTTCGGGTTGCAGGTGTGTGGATCCTGATAAATATGATCCACGCGCTCGGTGTTGAATGACGATGCACGACGCTTAATGCCATGCACTTCGTAACCTTTCTCCAGCAGCAATTCTGCCAGGTAAGAACCATCCTGTCCGGTTACACCGGTGATGAGAGCGACTTTTGACATGTCTTATTCCTCTGTATTTTTTGAATTTATTCAGTTTCAACGCGTTCGCGTATCACCACTGCGGGATTCCCCCGGCAAATGGCATTTGCCGGAAGCGATTTAAAAACACTGCTTCGCGCACCCACGACGGTGCCGTTGCCGATCGTGACGCCAGGGGCAACAAAGACATCGGTTGCCAGCCAGCATTTCTCGCCAATCACAATAGGTGTGGCGTTAATGGTGAAATGTTGACTTGCATGGTCGTGGCTACCGGTGCATAAATAACTTTTTTGCGATATCACCGAATTTGCGCCAATGGTTATTTCACCGAGGGTATATAAATTGACCTCATCGCCGACCCACGCGTAATCACCTAAGGTTAATTTCCACGGATAGGTAATTTTTACTGACGGACGAATAACTACGTTTTTTCCTATTTTTGCGCCGAATAAACGTAATAAAAAAGCCCGCCAGCGATACAATACTTGTGGCGACCAGGCAAATATTGTTGCCTGTACTGCCCACCACAATTGCACTTTAATAGCGTTGCCGCCCCGGAACCCTTTCGGCACCGAGAAACCACTTAAATCTTGCATCGTTTTCCCTTATATTCAGCTTTTGTTATATAAGGCTTTCGTCTTTGAGGTAGTACGTTGGCGTAAATGCCAGGATAATTCTGCCCAGAAGCCAGGCACATGTAATATTTGCCGTTGGACTTTTTTCGCGTCTGCACACAATTCCATATTATTGGTGGTAGATACCCCACCCATAGAAAATTCAGACACCAGGCCATTGAGTTTTTTAAATGCATAACCGGCCTTATACATTTTGGCCGCCAACGCATAATCGGAAGAAACTTTATATTCCAGGTCATAACGCCATTTTTTCAAACCGGATACCGGGAAAAATATCGCCTGATGACTGGCGGGCAGGCTGTGATAAATATACCAGCCCGGTTTGGCGCTACGTTTAATTTTATGCCCGTCGCCAAAATCCAGCAGCGCATCGCCGGTGATCATCACGTTATCTTTTTGCATTTTTAACTTACGGACAAAAATTGCGGCATCCTGATGAAAAATATCGCCTGAGTTGAGAAACAACGCGAACGTGCCTTGTGCCATCGCAATGCCCTTGTTCATGGCGTCGTAGATACCGTTATCTGGCTCGCTGACAAAGCGTAGGTTATAGATACCATTGAGTTTTTCCAGATACTCACGGGTGCCGTCGTTGGAACCGCCATCGACAACAATCCATTCGAAGCTGATATCGTCCGCCTGTGCCAGATGCGCCAGCGAGGCGTGCGTTTTGACTATCCCTTCGATGTTACGAAACGCGACGGTGATTATGCTAAGCAACATGTTCTTATTCTTACCTCGTAATATTTAACGCTTTTCGCAAAATAAACGGACAGACGATTAAAAAAGCATATTCCGGGCTAAATATCGAACCGGTAAAAAACAGCGATACCGGCGTAAAAAGATAGAGCTGCACGCGAAAATTACGATTATCGCCAAAAGCGTTGAGCATCATTTTTATCACTTTCCCCATGTACCACAGAGATAAAAACACCGCGAACCAGGAAAAATAAATAATCAGCAGATACAAACCATTGTCTATGGTTTTTCCGACATCCGCACCGTTAAATATTCCGAATGATGCGACATATTCATAAAGTGAGCCAAATCTGACTACACCGTCAATATGGGTCAAAGAATAACCGACCATCACCAGCGGACCGACAATACGATAATACGATGACGATCCTTCCGTACCTAAATCGCCCAGACGGGTGGAAATATAAGGAAACGCGATTACCACACCAACCAGGAATACAGCCAGAGAAATCAATGCTAACGGTAACTTTTTCTTAATCGCTTCTTTATTCAGATACTGAAATGCCCACTCCAGCAAATAAAACAGGATAAAGGTCATAACACCTGAAAACGATCCGGATAATATTATTCCTGCGAGAATCATAGCATCAGTTTTAGGCGTTTTGATACCAAACTGTTTGATACTAAGCCAAATTGAGATTAACGCCAAAGCGAAAAATGCCGGTTCGAAATAAAGTGCCGTAGTTCGCTTACCGCCGAATTTAATGAAATTCAGTACATAGCTGTTGCTGTAAATCAGATATTTCGAAATCGACTCCATAATACTGCTGCCGCCGGTGAGAATAATTTGCGCCATCTCCACCGCCGCCAGCGCCACCACCAGCCCGACCACCAGATAAAAGAAACGTAATATCTTGCGATGGTTGTGGGGCGAAATCGTTTTAAAGCGAATACTCCACACCATACCAATAATGATCACGATATAGACAAATAGCATGGTTGAAGTGACGTATTTATTGGCATCCAAAGACTGACCAAACAAATAGTTAAACGCCGTGAGTCCCGCGCCAATCCCTAACGCTATCATCAATTTTTTAACGCTGATGCGCTCTAAAAACAGCAGCAGCAAGACAGGTAAAAAAGTGACGATGGTGATGGGGAAACTTTCGCCAAGCTGGGCGATTTTGACGTTAACCAGCAGGTAGATCAGCGGCAGCAGCAGGTAGCTACAGATTCTGATAGAAGTTGACATACTCCTCCAGCATCTGTTGTCCACTGTAGGCGGCGCGGCTGCGTTGGCTGAACTCAGCCAACGTAGTACCAAATATCGCCTGCGCGATTTCCGGTTTGCTTAACTGCGCCAGTTGCAGCACCTCTTCTTCGCTGACGGTTTTACCACCGGATTTTTGCAGCACTTCCCGCGCTGCGTCGCTATGGGTGGCGATCACCGGCACGCCAATCGATAGCGCCTCACACAAAATCAGCGGGTAGTTATCGACACGAGAACTGAACACCAGCGCATCCATCTGATTGAGCACGCTCATCAGCTTACGTTTGTCGGTTTCAAAGCCGTGATTGACCACATTACCAGCGGTGAACGGCGAGAACTTACCGAAGGTATGCAGTTCGATTTTGTCTCCCAGCGCCATCATCTCGCGCACCAGTTGCTGGTTAGTTTTGCCGTCGTAACGCAGGTCATGCGCCACCACCGCGATTTTCGGCTTGCCCTGGGTTTCGCGCACCGGTGGCAGTTCCGCCAGAATGGCTTCGGTTGCCATATCAATACCGTTATTGATAATCCGGCAACGCCCTGGCCCGTACAGGCTATTGAAAGCGTCAGCCACATGCTGGCTGGGGGAAATAAACTGACAGCCCAGCACCAGCATCTCGCGGAACAACTGGCGTTTACCCGCCACCAGCTGGTGCGCGCGATCAATCTTCACCGGTGGATAGTTATTTAAGGTCGGGCATTTCTGGCAGCCCGTTTTCCAGCCTTCGCAACCGTCGGTAAAGGCGCAGCGCCCGGTAACGCTCCAGTGATCGTGCAGCGTCCAGACCAGAGTGATGTCTGGTTTGTGGTTTTTCACTTTTTCGCAAAAGCGCACCACGCTGTTAAGATTCAACCAGTAGCTGTGCAACACATGAAAATGCAGGACTACCGGCCCCGAAGTGCGGGTTATGGAACGATACAACTCATTGAAATTGCCAAACAGATCGCGATTAAACAGACGAAACAGCGCGATGTTCGCCATCGCGGTCATCCGAGGCGTATGTTTGATGACCTGCGGATAGTTCTGATGGCTGACGCTCTCTTTGCCGCCTTTGCCGTAGCCGTAGACAAAATGTGACGCCAGCCCCTGTTGCAGCGCACGCTGGTGGAGATCTAACGCCACACCTGCCGCCCCGCCTTCCGCTAGTCGCACATTAAATTGCAGAATATTCATTTAATTACCTTCACTCGCGCTTTTTCTCCCACCACCAGCGCGTTGTCCGGGACAGAGTCGAGCACCACGCTGCCCGCGCCCACGGTGACGTTGTTACCAAGCGTGATATCACCCAGAATAATGACGTTGGCACCGAGTTCGACGCCATTGCCAATGTGTGGACATGCCATGTTATCGGCGCCACGATTGCCGATAGTGACGCCGTGGCGAATGGTGAAATCATCCCCCGCCACCACGTTTTTATTGATCACTACGGCGTAACCGTGATGGATAGTAAAACGACGGCCAATGGTTGCGGCGGCCTGGATTTCATAGCCGAAAAAGCATTCGGTGATAATGCGATACAGCACCAGCAGCGGAGCCGCCCACAGATTATTGAGGGCGTTCTTTTTGCGCCACACCGAGCAAAAATGGGCGACACGATAGGCGAGAACCATGCAACACGGGCGTAAACTCCAGCTGTTAGCGCGCAGATCTTCCAGCATCCTTAACGCCCCCGTATTCCATCAGCCAGACGTTTGCCGTTACGCACCGACAGTAGCGTCAACAAAGTCCGCCAGGTCATGCGTTTATTGCGGATCTGGTAGAGGGTAAACAATTGATATTTTTTGCTGGCGCGGTCGAATTTGTCTTTGTGCTTACGGTAAAAGTGGAAGTATCCGGAGAATTTTTTCGGTGACGAGGTGATCTGCATTTCGCCGTGATTGATATGCAGGATCTGCGTCGCCTCTTCCACCTTCCACGGTTCGCCATATTCCACCACCATCCGCAGGAAGATGTCGTAATCCTGTGCCGCTTTCAGTTCGGTATCGAACAAACACTCTTTGAAACGCCACGCCCAGGTAAAGACCTGATTGCCAATGATATTGCGTTTATAGAACAGGCGGCGTGAATACGGCGATTTGGGATACAGTGGCAAACTTGCTGGTTGGGAATAGACTTCGCCCTGGCAAACGTAATCGTTAGCGTACAAAAAGGCGTGAGTGACCAGTTGCTGTTTATGGGCGAGGAAGACGCTCAGGCGGTTGGGCGTCCATTCATCATCGTCATCGATCCCGGTAATGTATTCCCCTTGCGCCAGCATAATAGCCTGGTTACGTACCGCGCACGCCCCGCTGTTAATGTCGTTGTGAATGTAGGTAATACGCGGATCGTTGAGGGCGGTGACGTACTGTTGCAGTTGTTCCCAGGAGGTGGAGCAATCATCCACGATGATCATCTCCCAGTTACTGTAGTCCTGGCGCAGGACCGATTTTATCGCCCGAATCGCCAGTTGTTGGCGGTTCCAGGTCGGCATATAGATTGAGATCAGCGGATTTTCTTTCATAGGTTGTTCTCCCGACTTATGAGCTGGTTTGCTTGCCGGATGCGGCGTGAACGCCTTATCCGGCCTACGGGGCGGTGCGAATGCAGGTGTCGTTATTTCGCGTCCGACTTATATTCGTATTCGTAATAGCCATAATCCTGATACGCGCTGGCGCGGCGGAAGATGGAGTTCAGAATCACCCCTTTCACCGGAATACCGTTTTGCTCAAAGCGGCTCAGGCTGGTTTCCACTTCTTTTAAGGTGTTGACTGCATAACGCGCTACCATCAACGTGGTTCCGGCGTGACGACCAACAATCGCTGCATCGGTTACCGCCAGAATCGGCGGCGTATCAATCAACACCAGGTCGTAGTTTTTACTCGCCCAGCTCACCAGTTCGGCAAAGCGTTCGCTCATCAATAGTTCAGAAGGATTTGGCGGCACCTGACCGCGCGGGATCAGGTCAAATTTGGGAATCGAAGTGGGTTTAGCAGCGGTAGTAATATCGCCCTGACCAAGCAAAATCTCTGACAGGCCATTGACGTTATTGGTGCCCAACAGCTCGTGGGTATAGCCTTTGCGCATATCGCAGTCGATCAACAACACCCGTTTATTGGTCTGACTGATCACCGCCGCCAGGTTGGCACAGACAAAGGTTTTACCAATTGACGGGCTAACCCCGGTCATCATCAACACATTGTTCTGCGCCTGCATCATCGCAAAGTGCAAACTGGTACGCAGACTGCGGATGGCTTCAATCGCCAGATCGGTTGGATTCCCCACCGCCAGTAGCTGGCTCTGTTTATAGCGTTTAACCCCTTTGATGGTTTTGACGCTATCGCGCGCTTTCTGCCATTCCGACAGCGGGATGCTGGCATAGACGCTGATACCGTGTTCTTCCAGCACCTGCGGGCTTTCGATGCCACGATTAAACAACGAGCGCAGCAGTACACCCACGATAGAGAGCATCAGGCCAAGAATAATCGCACCGAGGATAATCAGCCCTTTCTTCGGTTTCAGCACGCCAGGCTGGGTGATTGCCGGGTCAACAATGCGCACATCGCCAACGGTGCTGGCTTCGGTGATTTTCAGCTCCTGCTCTTTATTCAGCAGTTGCATATAGACCTGCTGACCAGACTCGACATCACGCGTCAGGCGTACAATCTCCTGCTGAGTTTTCGGCATCGCCGTTACGCGACCGTTAAGTTTGGCTTTTTCGTCTTCCAGCACCTGACGTTTCTCCAGCAGCGTGCGGTACGCCGGATGAACTTTGGTGAACAGCTTAGAAATTTCCGCCTCTTTAAAGGTTAGTTCGTTCAACTGCGCGTCGATGTTCACCATCGAATCGAGCACCGCTTTCGCTTCCAGCGGCAGATCCACAGAATCTTTATCCTGACGGAAGGCATTCAGTTTGTTTTCGGCGACATCAAGGCGGCTGCGCACTTCCGGCAATTGTTGCGCGAGGAAAGCGAGGCTTTTCGACGCTTCCGCCGATTTGCGCTCAATATTTTGTTCCTGATAGTTACGAGCGATACTGTTAAGAATGTCGCGGATCTGTTCGCGATCTTCACCGGTATAAGTCAGGCTCAGTACGCCAGCGTCTTTGCCGTTCTCCGTTACCGTCAGACTGTTTTGCAGTTGATTGATCATCCCCAGCGTGGAGTATTTGGTGACGGTAAACTCACTGCCCGGGCTGGCGTGAATGGCCTCAACCATCAGCGTGACGCCTTCTTTTTTCAGCATCTGACCTGCTTGTCCACGGGCGCTAAAACCACTGTCGCTACTCAGCGTGTAGTTTTTGTTGTCCAGAACATTAAGTGTAAACACCTGATCTGCCATTTCTTTTGGACGGTTAAAGGTGGTGACTTTCACCGTCTCATTCTGACGTCCCATCAGGCGATCCCAGCCCGCACCGAAAATCGGGAACGTGTTTTTGCTCACCGCAATATCGAGGTCGAGATCGTCCACCGTTTTACCAAGCACCAGACGCGAACGAATCAACTGGATCTCAGCGTCCGAGGCTGGCGGTTTGTTGGCTAACGCCGAACCAATGTCCTGCACCAGCGAATTGCCGCTGCTTTGTTCGATTTGTACCAGTGCGTCGGCACTATAAATCGGCGTGGCGAAGAAAGTGTAAACCACAGCACAGAGGGCAAATACGGCGGTGATGCCAATCACCCACCAGCGCGCTTCAATGACGGTGCCGACCAGGCGACCGATATCGATTTCATCACTGCCCGTTACCGGAGCGGCATGTTGTTTTACTTTTTCTGTCATTCTTATACCTGCTCTGCGTTCAATGCCTGCGCCCACTGGCGGGCAGACCGTTCAAGTAATGTGTACACCGCTGCAAACGTTTCCCGGCTTTTGCGATACGGATCGGGGATTTCACATTCGTTATCCCAGTGACCAAACAGCATCACTTTGCCGCGCATCTCAGGTGCCATCTCGCATAAGCGTTCAATATGGCGCTTTTCCATGGTCAAAATCAGGTCATAGTTGCGACACAGGCGGCGGCTGATTTGCCGTGCACAGTGACCTTCCAGAGACAGTTGATGTTCTGCGGCGACGCTGATAGCGGTAGGATCAGCGCCCTTACCGACCAGCGCGCCGAGTCCAGCGGACTCCACTTTCAGCTCCGGGTGATAACGTTGCAGTAAGCGTTCCGCCGTCGGGGAACGGCAAATATTGCCGACACAGACAACTAAGATGTTGTTAAACATGACGATTACCAGTTATGAATGTCGCTGGCTGTATCCGTCATGTAACGGACACCGCTAATAGTTGGCAGCAACTGATTGATCAGACGGTTCCAGCGGGAAACCGGGGCGGTGGTGACATACACCACGTCATAAGGTTGCAGGCGGAATTCTGTCGCCATCACCAGCGACGTCGCATCGGACATATCCAGCTGATAGATATTGGCAATCTTGCCGTTACGCCCGCCCTCGCCTTTCAGCGGACGAATGACAAAGATGCCGCTGGCGTTGGAGGTGGTCATGTCGATACCTTCGGCATTGCCCAGAGCTTCAGTCAGGGTCATGCCGCTAAAGTCCATTTTCAGGGTGCTCTGTTTCTTCACTTCACCCATCACAAATACTTTCAGATCATCATTACGCGGCACGTAGAGAATATCGCCGGGATAAAGCAGTCGGTTCTGATTGAGGTCGCCGTTTTGCATCAGCGCCTGCAAAGAAATGCGTTCTTCACGACCATTGTGTGTTAGCACCACGTTGCGCCAGTCAGCGGTGTCGGTCAGGCCACCTGCGGCGTTGATGGCATCGAGAATGGTCAGTGGCACGTTGGTGATCGCCTGTTGACCGGATTTATTCACCTGACCGGAGATATAGGCCTTTTGCGAGCGGAAGGCGGCGATATTAACGTCCACCTGCGGGTCAGCGATGTACGTCGCTAAGCGCCCGGTAATATCACTGCGGATTTCAGCGAGCGTTTTCCCCACGACGTGAACCTTGCCGATATACGGGTAGAACATGGTGCCATCAGGCTGCACCCAGTTGCCGGTGTCGCTAGAGCTGCGGTACTGACCGGCTGGCGTAGTGAGTTCCGGGTGATCCCAGACGGTGACATTAAGAACGTCACCCGGCCCGACGCGATACTGGTAATTAGCAATCTCGCTTTCCAGCGTCATATTGGGGCGCGCCACGTTCGGGCGTGGGCGTAATTGATCAATCAGGCGCGGGGTCAGCGGATAAACATTCACCATTTTGTCGAGGTCGAAATCAGCGTCCTGCTGTTTGATGACGTCTTTACCCAGCGTAGACATATTACTGCCCGGAAGTACTGTGCAACCGCTTATCAAGGTTACTGACACCAATAATGGCATCAATTTCATTTTGGATTTCATCATTGTTTATTTATCACTTTGGCAGAGTAATTATCCTGTGCATTATTTATCGACATGCACATTTACCTTGCAGCTAATTGAATAAGAATTTAACTGGCATCAGTCCTAAAAAAATTGATTTCATCCGCAGGCTATTGACAGAATAATTCAGACTGGTCTTTCAGGCATCCAGACACGCTACCGCCCCTGGCTTTTTAGCTACCAATACACTGATTTAGTTTGGTTTTTAAAACCCTCTCAGCATACAGTCGTTTATGAGAAAGGGTTATTCAAGAAATTAACTTCCGAATATAAGGTAGCATTATGGTAATTGAATATTGGCTCTCCAATAATGCAGGAGGAAGTGTTACAGCTAACGGAATAGCAGGCAAGGTAACAATTCGACAATGGGCTATTTTTAAGAATTATAGTAAGTGTAATTTGTGGTGTTTTTTAGGAGTTTCTTTAGGTTGACAATATTTAATATAGCATCTCTATATGCGATATTTCTTAAATGATATTTTATTATTACCCCTTTTAATTCAGGGATAATGCAATGTTATAGTTCTCAAATAAAGTCAGATAAATAGTGCTGCAACATTGCATTTTTGCCCTGAATTATCCATGATCGAATTGTGACATTTGTCATACAACGAATAGGTTTTGTACTTACTATGGAATGGATTGCCGATCCGTCTATCTGGGCCGGGTTAATCACGCTGATTGTGCTCGAACTGGTCCTCGGCATTGATAACCTGGTCTTTATTGCCATCCTCGCCGAAAAACTACCGCCGAAGCAGCGCGACCGCGCACGGGTTACCGGGCTGCTGCTGGCAATGTTAATGCGCCTGTTACTGCTGGCGTCAATCTCCTGGCTGGTCACCCTGACTCAACCACTGTTCAGCTTCCGCTCATTTACCTTTAGCGCCCGCGACTTAATCATGCTGTTTGGTGGTTTCTTCCTGCTGTTCAAAGCCACGATGGAGCTGAACGAGCGACTGGAAGGGAAAGACAGCAATAACCCCACGCAACGCAAAGGTGCGAAGTTCTGGGGTGTGGTGACGCAAATTGTGGTGCTGGACGCCATCTTCTCACTCGACTCGGTGATTACCGCCGTCGGGATGGTCGACCATTTGCTGGTCATGATGGCTGCCGTCGTTATCGCTATCAGCCTGATGCTGATGGCAAGTAAACCGTTAACGCAATTTGTTAACAGTCACCCGACGATCGTTATTCTCTGCTTAAGTTTCCTGTTGATGATTGGCTTTAGCCTGGTGGCGGAAGGTTTCGGCTTCGTCATTCCGAAAGGCTATCTGTACGCTGCGATTGGTTTCTCGGTGATGATCGAGGCGCTCAATCAGTTAGCCATCTTTAACCGGCGACGTTTTCTTTCCGCTAACCAGACCCTGCGCCAGCGCACCACCGAAGCGGTAATGCGCCTGTTAAGCGGGCAAAAAGAAGATGCGGAACTGGACGCCGAAACCGCATCAATGCTGGTGGATCATGATAATCAGCAAATCTTTAATCCGCAGGAGCGGCGGATGATCGAGCGGGTGCTTAATCTTAACCAGCGTACCGTCAGCAGCATCATGACCTCGCGCCACGATATCGAGCATATCGATCTCAACGCGCCGGAAGACGAGATCCGCCAGTTGCTGGAGCGAAATCAACATACGCGTCTGGTCGTTACCGATGGCGATGACGCGGAAGATTTGCTTGGTGTTGTTCACGTTATCGATCTGCTACAACAGTCGCTGCGCGGCGAACCGCTCAATCTGCGGGTGTTGATTCGCCAGCCGCTGGTTTTCCCGGAAACCTTGCCGCTGTTACCTGCCCTGGAGCAGTTCCGTAATGCCCGCACGCACTTTGCTTTTGTGGTGGATGAGTTTGGTTCAGTGGAAGGGATTGTGACATTAAGTGACGTCACCGAAACCATTGCTGGTAACTTACCGAACGAAGTGGAAGAGATCGACGCCCGCCATGATATTCAGAAAAACGCCGACGGTTCCTGGACGGCGAATGGTCATATGCCACTGGAAGATCTGGTGCAATATGTGCCGCTGCCGCTGGATGAAAAACGTGAATATCACACCATCGCCGGGCTGCTGATGGAATATTTACAGCGTATTCCAAAACCTGGCGAAGAAGTTCAGGTGGGGAATTATTTGCTCAAAACGTTACAGGTGGAAAGCCATCGCGTGCAGAAGGTGCAGATTATTCCACTGCGTAAGGAAGATAATTTGGAGTACGAGGTGTGATGGTATGTAGGCCTGATAAAACGCGTAAAGCGTTGCATCAGGCCTACAAATTATATCATCTGGAAACTTACATCTTCTCCAGCAACTTCTTCACATCTTTGCCATTGCGGGAATCTTTATTGCGCTCAGCCCAATCGTGCAAGCGACGTTTGGCTTCATCCTGTAAGTGTTTGCGCAGTAACTGATCCACTTGCAGGCTGTAATTGAGTTGCTGCCAGTTGCCGTAAACCCGCAGCGGTACTGGCGTTTCTTTGAGGAAATCAATCAGTTTGCTTTCTCCGTTCCAGCCGCCAATGACGCGAATGTCAAACAGGGTATCGCAGGTCTGCTCTGCCAGATTCAACGTGCCTTCCCCTGTCAGTGCCAACACCGGCGATTGACCTTGCATGTCGTTTAACGTCACGAGGCCATTATGTAACGTGAGATCGGTCGTAAAGCGGTCGAGACGAGTCACATTATCGAAGTTTTCAGCGGCCTTCACATCACCGCCGTTACGTTCTACCGCTTGCTGAATCATCTGCTGGAAGTTCATCCCTTCCATGCGCGTGTCGGTCATTTCAACATGCGCTTGCCCTTGCCAGTTGTGGCGGAATGCGTCGGCATCAATATCAGCGCCAGAGAAGTCGCCAGCCAGAGACATTTTTCCGGTTAACGAAATCGGATAGTTAAATGCCTTCAGAATGGTGCCAATCTCAACGTTCTCCAGCCGTGGCTGGAAGCTTATACGTGGATTTGTTGATGTCGCGTCCAGCGTCCCCGGCAGCGATACCTGTCCACCGTTGAGTTTGCCTTGCAGTTGGGTGATTTCCAGCAAACCCAATTTATTGGTCATTTGCGTAGCAACATCAGTAAAATTCATCCCGCGCCAACGCACGTTACTGGCCTGCAACAAAATATCAGCCGCAAAACCTTTTAACCCCTGATAGGCCGGTTCATCAATACGCGAGGAAATGACCGGACGCGGCAGCATTGGCTGGTTCTGCCCCTGTTGCGTGGTTCCGTTTTCACTGTTAACGGCTTCATTAAGCGGTATGAGATTATCAAGATTCAGTTGCGAAAACTGCAATCTTAACAACCATTCGGGCTTTTCAGTCAGCGTGACCTGCGCTTGTCCACTAAGCGCGCTGTCATTCGCGGTCAAATTGATTTGATTAAATGAAAGGCGTTTATGTGGCTCTTGCCACTGAGCCTGGAAGCTCCCCTGCCCCTGAATACCTTGCTGTGGCAGATCTGCGCCTTGCAGCTGCCAGCTAATTTGCTCAATGGCTGCGGTTAAATCATGCGGATAATCAGAAGCATCCACCGTGCCCTTGAGAGATAACGTGAGATCGCGCTGATCGCGGTTAACCCGCCCGGAGAACTCAAACGAACCGCGATGCTGTGGATCTTGTTCCATTTGCAGACGGATATTGCGAATCGTCACCTGCTCGTCATCTTCATGCTGGAACACCAGCAGACTGTCCGCCACTTTCAGACTGGAGATATCAAACGACCAGCCGCGATTTTCTGCCAGATCCGGCAACGTATTGTCGCGCGGCGCAACAGGGGCATCGTCACGACGAACCGCTTCCGACTGTGGCGTAAGTTGAATTACCGCGCCTTTCAGCATCACCTGCTTAACGCTCAGTTGATGACTCAATAACGGCAATAACGCCACATCAAGGCGCATATTATCGGCGCGCACCAGTGGCTGGCTCGCGCCCTGGGCGGTGAGGGACATTCGCCCGGAGAGGATACTAAGCTGCGGCCAGACGTGCCAACGCAGCGGCCCATCCAACTGCAATTGATAACCACTACGTGCAGCGACCTGCTTGACCATATAGTCGCGGAAATCATTCGGATTCACCAGCAACACTAACGCAGATAATCCGGCCACCAGCACGACCAGGATTATCATCAGGGTCGTCAGAAATCGTCTCATGGTATCCTCAATGAGCCTGAATTAGTCTTTATCGATTCGGCTGGCAACCGCGCCCTGCTGGTTGCGATATTTCGCATCTTCACGACGGTTGTATGGTCGCGCCGCCGGGCCGGAAAGCGGCTCAAAACTTAACGCGCCAATTAACATGCCCGGACGCAGCGCCAGCGGCAATTTACCGGAGTTGTAAAACTCAAGCACGATGCAGCCAGACCAGCCTGGATCGATACGGTGAGCGGTAACGTGAACCATCAACCCCAGACGCGCCAGTGAGGAGCGCCCATCCAGCCAGCCCACAAGATCGGCAGGCAGCGTGACCGACTCCAGCGTCACCGCCAGCGCCAGTTCTCCCGGATGGAGATAAAACGCCTCGCCCTCGTCGAGCACGATTTCATCGCTCATCACCCGATCGAGCGCGGCGCTCACTTCATCTTTGGGACCGCTCAGATCGATAAACGCTGCCGTGTGACCACGGAAGGTACGAAACTTATTGCCCAAGCGCACATCTACCGTCGCGCCATTAATACGCTCCACCGGCGGACGTGGGTTGATCGACAAACGGCCTTCATCAAGCCAGGCTTCAATATCTCGGTCACACAGACGCATGGCATTTTCTCCTTTCGCGCATCACTCCCTTAACGCCAATTACGTCAAGGGCATACCAGGTTATCACTGAACGGTACACAATTTATCAAGCTTATTCAAAGAACTGACTTATTTTCGCTTTCAATATATCGATCGCGATGCGGTTTTTACCGCCGCGCGGCACGATAATGTCCGCATATTGTTTGGAAGGTTCAATGAATTGCAGGAACATCGGACGCACCGTTTTTTGATATTGTGCCATTACAGAATCCATCGAACGCCCACGCTCGTTAACGTCGCGCTTGATGCGGCGCATCAGGCAGATGTCCAGTGGGGTATCAACGAAAATTGAGAAGTTAAGTTCGTCACGCAAACGCGCATCCGTCAGCAGCAAGATGCCTTCGAGAATAATGACTTTCTTCGGCTCAACCTTCACCGTTTCTTTCATACGCGTATGTTCAACGTAGCTGTAAACCGGCAGGTCGATAGCCGAGCCGCGTTTCAACGCTTGTAAATGTTCAAGCAACAGACTGTGATCCATCGCGCTCGGATGGTCATAGTTGGTCTTAACGCGTTCTTCCATCGACAGATGGCTTTGATCTTTGTAGTAACAATCTTCCGGAATAACGCCGATGTGTTCATCACCCACTTGTTCACGTAATTCACGATAAAGGGTACTGGCAATGAGACTCTTGCCGGAAGCCGATGCGCCAGCAATACCGATAATGACGCACTGATGAGACTGATCAGTCATAAATTTAGCGACCTGATTAACCTGGATGTTAGGAAGGGGGCGCCGAAGCGCCAAACGCGGCAATTATAGGGATTTCATCCGCCTGATACCAGTCGAATAGCGTTGCCGCACACTTAGAGTTAATTGTTGACGATCAATTCCCTGACGCAAATTTAATTGTTCGGTTTTAACGCAAGGTAAAAAATGTTGTGTAAAGTTGCACAAATTATCTGCCACCACGTCACTTTATGAACAATCCGCATATAAAATGTAAAACTTTTGTACTAGCATAAACACAGATACTAATACTGACGACCTGGTCATACGGATAGAGCGGTAATGAGTAAACCATCACAACGTGTTTTAATTACCCTGCCTCATCCCCTGCTTCACCTCGTCAGTTTAGGTTTAGTCTCATTCATCTTTACCCTTTTCTCGCTTGAGCTTTCACAGTTCGGTACGCAACTTGCGCCACTCTGGTTCCCCACGTCCATTATGATGGTGGCATTTTACCGCCATGCCGGACGGATGTGGCCGGGAATCGCATTGGCCTGCTCGCTGGGGAATATCGCCGCATCCGTACTGCTCTTCTCTACCAGTTCGCTGAATATGACGTGGACGGCAATCAACATTGTTGAGGCCGTCGTGGGGGCAATGCTGCTGCGGAAATTGCTGCCGTGGTATAACCCACTGCAAAATCTGGCTGACTGGCTACGTCTCGCATTTGGCAGCGCCATCGTGCCGCCAGTATTGGGTGGCGTGCTGGTTATCCTGCTGGTATCAGACGACGATCCGCTTAGAGCATTTCTAATCTGGGTACTTTCCGAATCAATCGGCGCACTGGCGCTAGTACCGCTAGGATTGTTATTTAAGCCACATTACCTGCTCCGTCACCGTGATCCACGGCTGTTGTTTGAAACACTACTAACATTAGCCATCACGCTGACGTTAAGCTGGCTCTCGATGCTATATCTACCGTGGCCTTTTACTTTCATTATTGTGCTACTGATGTGGAGTGCCGTGCGCCTGCCACGGATGGAAGCCTTTTTGATCTTCCTCACTACAGTGATGATGGTGTCGCTGATGATGGCGGCCGATCCGACTTTACTTGCCACGCCGCGAACCTACTTGATGAGTCACGTACCGTGGCTACCATTTTTGCTGATCCTGCTGCCCGCCAACATCATGACCATGGTGATGTACGCCTTTCGCGCTGAACGCAAGCATATTTCAGAAAGCGAAACCCGCTTTCGTAACGCTATGGAATATTCCGCCATCGGCATGGCATTAGTGGGCACCGAGGGGCAATGGCTGCAATCCAACAAAGCGTTATGCCAGTTTCTCGGTTACAGCCAGGAAGAGTTGCGCGCCCTCACCTTCCAGCAACTTACCTGGCCGGAAGATCTCAATAAAGATCTGCAACACGTTGAGAAGCTAATTAGCGGTGAAATAAATACCTACTCGATGGAGAAACGTTATTACAACCGTAATGGCGACGTTGTCTGGGCGCTGCTTGCCGTCTCGCTGGTACGCCACACCGATGGCACGCCGCTCTACTTTATTGCGCAGATTGAAGACATAAACGATCTTAAACGCACCGAACAGATTAACAAACGCCTGATGGAGCGGATAACGCTGGCTAATGAAGCGGGTGGGATTGGCATCTGGGAGTGGGAACTGAAGCCGGATATTTTTAGTTGGGATAAGCGGATGTTCGAGCTATATGAAATTTCGCCACATATCAAACCGAACTGGCAGGTGTGGTATGACTGTGTGCTGCCGGAAGATCGCCAACACGCCGAAAAAGTGATTCGTGATTCATTACAGGCTCGCTTGCCCTTTAAGCTGGAATTTCGCATCACCGTGAAAGACGGTATTCGTCATATCCGCGCCCTCGCCAATCGGGTGCTGAATAAAGAAGGCGAAGTCGAACGATTGCTCGGTATTAACATTGATATGACCGAAGTGAAACAGCTGAACGAGGCGCTGTTTCAGGAAAAAGAGCGCCTGCACATTACGCTGGATTCCATCGGCGAAGCCGTGGTCTGTATTGATATGGCGATGAAAATTACCTTTATGAATCCGGTTGCAGAGAAGATGAGCGGCTGGACACAAGAAGAGGCGTTGGGCGTTCCACTATTAACAGCGTTGCAAATTACATTTGGCGACAATGGGCCGTTAATGGAGAACATTTACAGTGCCGACACGTCGCGTTCCGCTATTGAACAAGATGTCGTTCTCCACTGCCGCAACGGCGGCAGCTACGACGTCCATTACAGCATTACGCCGTTAAGTACGCTGGATGGCAGCAATATTGGTTCGGTACTGGTCATTCAGGATGTGACTGAGTCACGCAAAATGCTGCGCCAGCTTAGTTATAGCGCCTCCCATGATGCCCTGACGCATCTCACTAACCGTGCCAGTTTTGAAAAACAACTGCGAATACTGCTGCAAACGGTAAGCAGCACGCATCATCGACATGCACTGGTGTTTATCGATCTTGATCATTTTAAAGCGGTGAATGACAGCGCCGGGCACGCGGCGGGTGATGCTTTACTGCGTGAACTGGCGTCGTTGATGCTCAGTATGTTGCGCTCCAGCGATGTGCTGGCGCGACTCGGCGGTGATGAATTTGGTCTGTTGCTACCGGACTGTAATGTTGAAAGTGCCCGCTTTATCGCCACACGCATTATCAGTGCGATTAATGACTATCACTTTATGTGGGAAGGCCGCGTGCATCGGGTAGGTGCCAGCGCAGGGATTACCCTTATCGATGACAGCAATCATCAGGCGGCAGACGTGATGTCGCAGGCCGATATCGCCTGTTATGCTTCGAAAAATGGTGGGCGTGGTCGGGTGACGGTTTACGAACCACAGCAAACTGCCAAACATAGCGAACAGGCGATGATGTCACTCGATGAACAGTGGCGGATGATCAAAGAGAATCAACTGATGATGATCGCCCACGGCGTCGCTTCACCACGAATCCCGGCTACGCGTAATTTGTGGCTGATTTCGCTTAAGCTCTGGAGTAGTGAAGGTGAGACTATTGATGAACTGGCATTTCGTCGTAGTTTCAGCGATCCGGCGCTCAATCACGCCCTTGATCGTCGGATATTACATGAGTTTTTCCAGCAGACAGCAAAAGCGGTTGCCAGTAAAGGCTTAAGCATCGCCCTCCCCCTTTCCGTTGCCGGGTTAAGCAGCGCCCCGCTGGTGGATAAACTGCTTAAGCAACTGGAAAGCAGTTCCCTACCGTCACGGTTATTACATCTGATTATTCCGGCTGAAGCGATTTTCGACCACGCAGAAAATATGCATAAATTGCGGCTGGCAGGCTGCCGGATCGTGCTCAGTCAGGTGGGGCGCGATCTGCAGCTCTTCAACACACTGAAAGCAAATATGGCGGATTATCTGCTGCTCGACGGTGAGTTATGCGCCAGCGTACAGGGTAATTTGATGGATGAGATGCTGATATCGATCATTCAGGGTCATGCCCAGCGGCTGGGGGTGAAGACCATCGCGGGGCCAGTAGCGTTGCCGCTGGTGATGGATACGCTTTCCGGCATGGGTGTTGATCTGATTTATGGCGATGTCATTGCCGACGCTCAGCCTCTGGATTTGCTGATTAATAGCAGTTATTTCGCGATTAACTGAGTATTGCCTGATGCGACGCTGACGCGTCTTATCAGGTCTACAATTCGCTCATTCCCCAGACTGGATAAGACGACCAGCATCATACTTCTTCTGGTTGCCAGCCTTCCGTATACCAGATATGCAACAGCGCATAAGAACGCCAGGGTTTCCAGCGTTCGGCATAACGGCGGATTTGTGCCGGCGTCATTCCTGGAAATCGCTGTTTAATCAAATAATCATCCGGCAGGAAAACATCTTTCGCTTGCCAGCCACGCAAGGCGAAATAATTCGCCGTCCAGCGCCCAATTCCAGGAAATGTTTGCAGCGTTTTCATCGCTTGCTCAACGTCGCCCGGCATTTTCATCGGTAAGGAGCCATCCAGTGCCGCATTGGCTAAATGAATCAGCGCCTCTGCCCGTTTCAACGGCATCCCCAACCCTTTTAGTGCCTGCGGGTCGGCTGCTGCCAGTCGTTGGGGCGTGGGAAAGCAGACATATTCAGGGAAATCATCCAGCCGTTCGCCATAAAGCTGCGCCACTTTGGCAGTCAATTTTGCTGCCATCGCCACGCTCACAAGTTGGCCTAAAACCGCGCGCACGCCCTGCTCAAAAGCATCAACACTCCCGGGCAGACGTAGCCCTGGCCGCGCAGCGCCTAACTCGCCCAATGCACCGTTAACAATCTGCGGATTACATTGCAGATCAAACAGGCGGCTCATTTTCGCCAGGCACTCGGTCGCTACCGCTTCTAATCCCGAACTTACATTCACTTGCAACGTATTAGTTTCGACATCAGGAACCACCGTTATCACGCCGCGATGTTCGCCCACCGCCAGACTACGGGCATAATAATTGTCCGTGACTGTTTCTACGCCACTCACCGCACGGGCGGCAAGAAATCCCAACATCCACGACCAGTCATACGGCGGCTGCCAGTTCAGGGTATACATCGCATCTCCTTTTTTATCCGCTTTCAGCATAAACGTTATTCAGACGCTGCGCTTTGCTTTCATATTCCGGTTGTCGCGACGGCAACATTTCGCTAAAGTCACGCCCCTTCTTCACCGGCATGGGGATTATTTCGTGTTTATTGGTTTTGATTACGGTACAGCAAACTGTTCAGTGGCGGTGATGCGCGACGGTAAACCGCAGATGTTGAAAATGGAAAATGACAGTACGCTGCTGCCTTCAATGCTTTGCGCACCAACGCGTGAAGCAGTAAGCGAGTGGCTGTACCGCCATCATGATGTTCCGGCAAACGATGATGAAACGCAGGCGCTGTTACGTCGGGCGCTTCGTTATAACCGCGAAGAAGATATCGACGTCACGGCGAAAAGCGTGCAGTTCGGTCTTTCCTCACTGGCGCAGTATATTGATGATCCGGAAGAAGTGTGGTTTGTGAAATCACCGAAATCGTTCCTCGGTGCCAGCGGGTTAAAACCACAGCAGGTGGCGCTGTTTGAGGATCTGGTCTGCGCAATGATGTTGCACATTCGCCAACAAGCGCAGGCGCAACTGCCAGAAACAATTACCCAGGCAGTCATTGGTCGTCCAATCAACTTCCAGGGATTGGGCGGCGATGAAGCAAACGCCCAGGCGCAAGGGATTCTGGAACGTGCGGCGAAGCGTGCCGGATTCAAGGATGTGGTATTCCAGTACGAGCCGGTGGCGGCAGGGCTGGATTACGAAGCCACCTTGCAGGAAGAAAAACGCGTACTGGTGGTGGATATCGGCGGTGGTACTACTGACTGTTCATTGTTGCTGATGGGGCCGCAGTGGCGTTCGCGTCTCGATCGTGAATCCAGCCTACTGGGTCACAGTGGTTGCCGTATTGGTGGTAACGATCTGGATATCGCGCTGGCATTTAAACATCTGATGCCGCTGCTGGGCATGGGTGGCGAAACCGAAAAAGGTATCGCCCTGCCGATCCTACCGTGGTGGAATGCGGTTGCCATCAACGACGTACCTGCGCAGAGTGATTTCTACAGTAGCGCCAACGGTCGCCTGCTTAACGACCTGGTACGCGACGCCCGCGAGCCAGAGAAAGTCGCCCTGTTACAGAAAGTCTGGCGGCAACGTTTAAGTTATCGTCTGGTGCGCAGCGCGGAAGAGTGCAAAATAGCCCTTTCAAGCGCAGCGGAAACCTGCGCGTCGCTGCCGTTTATCGGTGACGAACTGGCAACGTTGATTAGCCAGCATGGACTGGAAAGCGCCCTCAACCAGCCGCTGGCGCGGATTCTGGAACAGGTGCAACTGGCACTGGATAACGCCCAGGAAAAACCAGACGTCATCTATCTGACAGGTGGTAGCGCCCGATCGCCGCTGATTAAAAAGGCACTGGCGGAACAGCTGCCGGGCATCCCGATTGCAGGTGGCGACGACTTTGGCTCCGTCACCGCCGGGCTGGCGCGCTGGGCAGAAGTAGTATTTCGTTAAATAAGAAATGGCTCAGCAGCGGCTTAAATCTGCCTGCGCCTGAGCCAGTTTTCCTGCCGCCTGATGTAACGGCGCCATCAACGGCATGGTGCGTGCGGGAGCATGAAGGCGAAATCGCTGTAACTCTGCCGCGCCCTCTGTCAATGCGGCTTCCAGCCGATGACGTTTGGCGGTCATTTTCGCCATTACCGCTTGTCTGTCTGCTGGCGTTACCGCTTCGTTCGGCCTGAAAACAAAACGGCGTTCGCAACTCGCTTTCCAGTCGATAACCGCCTGGGTCAGGTGATCACCAAAACCTTTCACTTGTTTAACGCCGCGCCGGGTCACATCTGCCGCTGTTTCGATACCAAAGGAACGTAACGCCGCTTTACGCGCGGGACCAACGCCGGGAATAGAGGCAACATCAATAAAAAACCCCTCCAGAAACTTCTGCTTCTGGCGTTCCCTTGCGGTGTTGTGAAGTGCTGTCAACTCGCGTTTTTCGTCTTCCGGCAATCCCAAAAGCTCGTCCTTCATTTTTTCAAGCATCGTCCGTTTGGCGATAAAACCTTCCAGCCCACCCACCTGCTGGATCTGGTTAACTAAATGATCATAGTCCATTTTTGCACGATTAAACGCCTCACGGCGTTGCTGGATTTCTGCTTTGTACGCTTTGCTTGTCAGGCTGCCAATAATCCAGATAGCCGCCAGCACAGGAACTAAAATAATATAACGCGGTTCAGCCTGAAGGCCGCAAAGCAACAGCGATAACGCTGACAGTGCGATCTCAATCAGAATGATGTATTCACTCCGTAACAGGCCTAAAGGAAGCGGCCTGCCAGTCGGTTGGAAGTGATCGGGTAATGGCAGTTGCAATGCTGGCGGTGCTACTGATGCCATCACCATCGCCCAGACTTTCGCCAGCACAAAATCCCCGCCGGTGGTAACAACCTCTTCGCCGAGATCAATAAAATAGATAACGCCTTGATTATCCAGCGCACACCACGGGCAGTCGGTCAAATGACCGGGGTAAACATGCATTACCGAAGCAGTACATTTCTTTAACTGTTGGCGTAAAGAATCCAGTGCCGCTACCCACGCTTTTGCCGTCGGACGCGCGGTTGCCACGCCACTTTCGGTGAATGCCTGCTGAAACATGCCTTCAACATCACCCGGTAACATCGATAGCGGAATAGATCGTGGCGGCGGTTTTAAGCCACGTCGCTGATTGTCTGATGCATAGGCATAACGGAAATGAGCAATATCCTTCTCCAACGCATTACCCGCTTCGGCAATAAGCGGTACACCGGAATAAGGATGCCGACCACCAAACAAGACGTGAAAAATCAGCAACGCAAGGCCAAAATTATCGTGATTTACGGTGCGCTCAAATCCAACAAATGACGGCAAGGTTTGCAGCTCTGGCGGCGTAAAATGCGACACGCCGACTTCGCATAAATGCAGCGTGCCATTAGCGTTAATCTGAAAGGAGTCGCTGTCGATCAACACCACTTTGCTGTCACGGCCTACCATAAAGCTGTTCTGGTTTACGTCACCCACGACATGCCCGTGCTCGTGAACCGTAGCAAAAGATGAAGCAATATTGCGCGCAACATAGAGTAGAAAATCCCATGCACAATGAGGGTAACGTTGACGACGATGTGCCGGGCTATAGATCATATGAATCGGTTCTTTGCCGGAGACTTTCGGCATCATAAAACCGATAACTTTTCCGCCTCGTCCAGCGTGAAGCGTTGACTGCGGCCAGGCGACATAATTGAGCAACTGTGCGTCAGCTGTCGCAGCCATAAAGGCAAGTTTGTCCCGTTTTAAGGCGGGTGGCGGCGTGTGATAAATCTTGGCGACGCTATCGACAAACTCATTGATATCATAAACCGCGCCTTCGCCGCCTTTGCCTAATTCATGACCTGGCGTCACGCAATCGCCAGCTGCGGTATATATAGTTGATTTCACGGCAACCACATGGCCAGCGCCAGCGTTTTATCATCATCGGTGCGTTCATTCACTGCGGGGCAGGACAAAAATTGCTTTAGCAAATCTGGCAATATATCGCGTTGTTCTGACGTTGCTGACGCCAGTCCATTGAAAAATGGCGCAAAGAAAGGTACATGGGGAGAATTTTCCATCATATTTAACGCCAGCCGCTGAATACCGTCCGTAAATGCAGCCACTTTTATCGCCTGCGCATCGCAACTGTAAGTCTCAAGGCGCGTGACAGCATCTTCATCAGTAATGAAATAGGTCATATTGGCATATTCGCCATTCATCGGCGTTAGTGGTAGCTGTAGCCCTTCACCAAAATCCACCACCACGCCACCATCGCCAATCTGCATAATCAACGTGCCGGTCGCTGATGATATAACGCCCAGAAAAGTACAGGAAAAATCACGAACCGCCAGTTCTTCAGCTTGTGCACGGGCACTAATACGGTGGCGAATTGCCAGCACAATATCTGTCGCAAGCACATCATTCAGAGCACATTCACCACCCTGTACTTTTTGCATCATAAACGCCATCGCTTCATTGACGGCGAGCGTCGCGCCTTCGCCACCCTGCGAAACGCTACCTGCACCATCAGCAAGGAACATCACCAGTAACGGTTGCTGGTCGTTTAGCCAGACAACCTGCATCTGGCAGGCATCCTGGCAAGGTAAGTCCGCGCTGATATGCGACGTTCCGACGGCTGATGAATAGACCAGACGCCAGCTCACACTGACGTCCAGCCTTTTGGCGCTTCCAGTACAACTTCCGTTCCCGGCGTGGAGCGGGAAACCGAACGTAGCGAACTGGATAACCAGCTAAACAGTTCACGGAATTGTAATCCCTGCAACGGCAAAGGCTGACGGACGCTGATTTGTGCCAGAGTATTCATATCAGCCCCCTGAACACCGATGGTAAAGAAGGCAAACTTCTTATCTTCTTCTCCCTGAAACACTTTACTGGCAGCAGCCTGCCACTCATCGGTTGGCGCGCCATCGGTGATCAAGAAAATCCACGGGCGATAATACGAAATACCATTTGCACGGTACTCACGTTTCCGCTCCTCAACCATATTCAGGGCTTTGGTAATTGCAGCGCCCATTGGCGTATTGCCCTGAGCAAACAAGATGGGCGGGAAAAAGTTAGCGGCGCTGGTAAATGGTTGTTCCACATGCACCGGGCCGAAAGTCACAATGCCGAGTTCCACTCTTTTTAAGGCCAGCGGATCGGCAAGCAGTTCATCGCGAAAGGTCACCAATCCTGCGTTAAGTTCGTTAATGGGTCTACCGCTCATCGAGCCAGAAACATCCAGCAGCAAAATACAGGGGCAACGTGGTTCCGGGTTACTGGCAAAATCGCTGGTGGCAAACGTGATTTGTTCGCTCATAAGAAATCCTTTCTTAGAGAATTATTGAGATTCGGTATCATACCGAGAGCAATAATAAATTTAGAGCAAGCGAAGATACTTTCAGAATTAAGCCCGGCGGCGCAGATAAGTTTGCTATTCGCCTCGCAAGAACGTGGGCTTACAGATTGACAATAAGGGTGGAGTAACATAAGTTCAGGAGTGAGGGTAGAGCGGGGTTTCCCCCGCCCTGGTAGTCTTAGTAAGCTGGCCAGCTAATGACTAAGAGCACCACGATGATGAGTATCTTCATCATGACCCTTTCCTTATTTAGGCCCCTTCCTCGGGAGGGGCTTTCCCGTTTCAGCGTCCCGCTGAAATCGTCGGCTTACCTCCTTTCGCCATGTACGCAGTCTATCGCTGACTCGCGGATAACATAGTTTCATCTGTGATTATTGCGTAACGACTCGCAAAGAATATTTGCTGGCAGGCTCGCAGACGGCAAAGCCTGCGGATTGACAATCTGACCGTGAAGGCATATTTTCAGGAGTGAGGGTAGAGCGGGGTTTCCCCCGCCCTGGTAGTCTTAGTAAGCCGGTAAGCTAATCACTAAGAGCACCACGATGATGACTAACTTCATCATGACCCTGTCCTTATTTAAGGCCCCTTCCTCGGGAGGGGCTTTCCCGTTTCAGCGTCCCGCTGAAATCGTCGGCTTACCTCCTTTCGCCATGTACGTAGTCTATCGCTAACTTGCAGAGAAAATAGTTTCCTGCGTCATTACTGGATGCGCGCTCGCAAAGTGCACCACCATTCAGACTATTCGCGAAACTGTTTCATAATTCCTCCATTTTTCTCCCTTATTGACTGGCTACACTAGTAACATTGCGCGAAACGTTTCAGGAAGAGAAACTCTTAACGATGAAAGACAGTTATAAATCCCGTTGGGTAATCGTAATCGTGGTGGTTATCGCCGCCATCGCCGCATTCTGGTTCTGGCAAGGCCGCAATGAATCCCAGAGCGCAACCCCAGGTGCGACGAAACAAGCACAGCAGCCGCCAGCGGGTGGTCGCCGTGGTATGCGTTCCGGCCCTTTAGCACCAGTACAGGCGGCAACCGCCATTGAACAGGCCGTTCCACGTTATCTCACCGGGCTTGGCACTATTACCGCCGCTAATACTGTTACGGTGCGCAGCCGCGTGGACGGTCAACTGATGGCGTTGCATTTCCAGGAAGGCCAGCAGGTCAAAGCAGGCGATTTACTGGCAGAGATTGACCCCAGCCAGTTCAAAGTCGCATTAGCACAAGCCCAGGGGCAACTGGCAAAAGATAAAGCCACACTTGCCAACGCGCGCCGTGATTTGGCGCGTTATCAACAACTGGCAAAAACCAATCTCGTTTCCCGTCAGGAACTGGATGCCCAACAGGCGCTGGTCAGTGAAACCGAAGGCACCATTAAGGCTGATGAAGCAAGCGTCGCCAGCGCGCAACTGCAACTCGACTGGAGCCGGATTACTGCGCCAGTCGATGGTCGCGTTGGCCTGAAGCAGGTTGATGTCGGTAACCAAATCTCCAGTGGTGATACCAGCGGGATTGTGGTGATCACCCAGACGCATCCTATCGATTTGCTCTTCACCCTGCCGGAAAGCGATATCACCACCGTTGTGCAGGCACAAAAAGCCGGAAAACCGCTGGTTGTTGAAGCCTGGGATCGCACCAACTCGAAGAAGTTAAGTGAAGGCACGCTGTTAAGTCTCGATAACCAAATCGATGCCACTACTGGCACCATTAAAGTGAAAGCGCGCTTCAATAATCAGGATGATGCGCTGTTTCCCAATCAGTTTGTTAACGCACGCATGTTAGTGGACACCGAACAAAACGCCGTGGTGATCCCCACCGCCGCCCTGCAAATGGGCAACGAAGGCCATTTTGTCTGGGTGCTGAATAGCGAAAACAAAGTCAGCAAACATCTGGTGACGCCGGGCATTCAGGACAGTCAGAAAGTGGTGATCCGCGCGGGTATTTCCGCAGGCGATCGCGTAGTAACAGACGGCATTGATCGCCTGACTGAAGGAGCGAAAGTGGAAGTGGTGGAAGCCCAGAGCGCCACCTCGCCGGAAGAGAAAGCCACCAGCCGCGAATACGCGAAAAAAGGAGCACGCTCCTGATGCAGGTGTTACCTCCGAGCAGCACAGGCGGCCCGTCGCGCCTGTTTATTATGCGCCCTGTCGCCACCACGCTGCTGATGGTGGCGATCTTACTCGCTGGGATTATCGGCTATCGCGCCCTGCCCGTTTCGGCGCTGCCGGAAGTGGACTACCCGACTATTCAGGTGGTCACGCTCTACCCCGGCGCCAGCCCGGATGTCATGACCTCTGCCGTTACCGCGCCGCTCGAACGCCAGTTTGGGCAGATGTCTGGCCTGAAACAGATGTCATCGCAGAGTTCCGGCGGCGCGTCAGTTATCACCTTGCAGTTCCAGCTAACATTACCGCTGGATGTCGCCGAGCAGGAAGTGCAGGCCGCGATTAACGCCGCCACTAACCTGTTGCCGAGCGACCTGCCTAACCCGCCGGTTTACAGCAAAGTGAACCCGGCAGATCCGCCAATCATGACACTCGCTGTCACCTCAACCGCCATGCCGATGACGCAGGTGGAAGATATGGTGGAAACCCGCGTCGCGCAGAAAATCTCGCAGATTTCCGGCGTCGGGCTGGTGACGCTTTCCGGCGGTCAGCGTCCGGCTGTTCGCGTCAAACTTAACGCCCAGGCGATTGCCGCTCTTGGCCTGACCAGCGAAACCGTGCGCACCGCCATTACTGGCGCTAACGTTAACTCAGCCAAAGGTAGCCTCGACGGCCCTTCCCGCGCGGTCACGCTGTCGGCGAACGACCAGATGCAATCCGCAGAAGAGTATCGCCAGCTAATCATCGCCTACCAGAACGGCGCGCCGATTCGTCTGGGCGATGTCGCAACTGTAGAGCAAGGTGCAGAAAACAGCTGGCTCGGCGCGTGGGCGAACAAAGAACAGGCCATTGTGATGAATGTTCAGCGCCAGCCCGGTGCTAACATTATCTCTACCGCCGACAGCATCCGGCAGATGCTGCCACAACTCACCGAAAGTTTGCCGAAATCGGTAAAAGTAACGGTGCTTTCCGATCGCACCACCAACATCCGCGCATCGGTCGACGATACCCAGTTTGAATTGATGATGGCTATCGCGCTGGTAGTCATGATTATCTACCTGTTTTTGCGCAACATTCCGGCGACCATCATTCCCGGCGTTGCGGTGCCGCTGTCATTAATCGGCACCTTCGCAGTCATGGTGTTTCTCGATTTTTCGATCAACAACCTGACGCTGATGGCGTTAACTATCGCCACCGGATTCGTGGTCGATGACGCCATCGTGGTGATCGAGAACATTTCGCGCTATATCGAAAAAGGCGAAAAACCGCTGGCGGCTGCGCTCAAAGGCGCAGGTGAAATCGGTTTTACCATTATCTCGCTGACCTTCTCGCTGATTGCAGTGCTGATCCCGCTACTGTTTATGGGCGATATCGTCGGGCGACTGTTCCGCGAGTTTGCCATTACCCTGGCGGTAGCAATTTTGATCTCAGCCGTGGTGTCGCTGACCCTGACGCCGATGATGTGCGCGCGGATGCTCAGCCAGGAGTCGCTGCGTAAACAAAACCGCTTCTCCCGCACCTCGGAAAAAATGTTCGACGGGATAATCGCCGCCTATGGTCGGGGGCTTGCGAAGGTGCTGAATCATCCGTGGCTGACTTTAAGCGTGGCGCTCAGCACCCTGCTGCTTAGTGTGCTGCTGTGGGTGTTCATTCCGAAAGGCTTCTTCCCGGTGCAGGACAACGGCATTATTCAGGGCACTTTGCAGGCACCGCAATCCAGCTCCTTTGCCAATATGGCCCAGCGGCAACGCCAGGTCGCGGACGTGATTTTGCAGGATCCGGCAGTGCAAAGTTTGACCTCATTTGTTGGCGTTGATGGCACTAACCCGTCGCTGAACAGTGCGCGTTTGCAGATCAACCTCAAACCGTTGGAGGAACGTGATGATCGGGTGCAAAAAGTCATCGCCCGTCTGCAAACGGCGGTGGATAAAGTGCCTGGCGTCGATCTCTTCCTGCAACCGACGCAGGACCTGACCATCGATACTCAGGTCAGCCGCACCCAGTACCAGTTTACCTTGCAGGCCACGTCGCTGGATGCGCTCAGTACCTGGGTGCCGCAGCTCATGGAAAAACTCCAGCAGCTTCCACAGCTTTCTGATGTCTCCAGCGACTGGCAGGACAAAGGGCTGGTGGCGTATGTCAATGTTGATCGCGACAGCGCCAGCCGTCTGGGGATCAGCATGGCGGATGTCGATAACGCCCTGTACAACGCGTTTGGTCAGCGACTGATTTCCACTATTTATACTCAGGCTAACCAGTATCGCGTGGTGCTGGAACACAACACCGAAAATACCCCAGGCCTCGCGGCGCTGGATACCATTCGCCTGACCAGCAGCGACGGCGGCGTGGTGCCGTTAAGCTCAATTGCCAAAATTGAGCAGCGTTTTGCGCCGCTCTCCATCAACCATCTGGATCAGTTCCCGGTAACGACCATCTCCTTTAACGTGCCGGATAACTATTCGCTGGGCGATGCGGTACAGGCGATTATGGACACCGAAAAGACGCTGAATCTACCGGTGGATATCACCACGCAGTTCCAGGGCAGCACCCTCGCCTTCCAGTCGGCGCTTGGCAGCACTGTCTGGCTGATTGTCGCGGCGGTGGTGGCGATGTATATCGTGCTCGGCATTCTGTACGAGAGCTTTATTCACCCGATCACCATTCTCTCGACGCTACCCACCGCAGGGGTCGGCGCGCTGCTGGCATTAATGATTGCCGGTAGCGAACTGGATGTGATTGCGATTATCGGCATTATTTTGCTGATCGGTATCGTGAAGAAGAACGCCATCATGATGATCGACTTCGCGCTGGCTGCTGAGCGTGAGCAAGGCATGTCGCCGCGCGATGCAATCTACCAGGCTTGTCTGTTGCGTTTTCGTCCGATCCTGATGACCACTCTGGCGGCACTGCTTGGCGCGCTGCCGCTGATGTTAAGTACCGGAGTCGGCGCGGAACTGCGCCGTCCGTTAGGCATCGGCATGGTCGGTGGTCTGGTTGTCAGCCAGGTGCTGACACTGTTTACCACGCCGGTGATTTATCTGCTGTTCGACCGTCTGGCATTGTGGGCAAAAAGCCGCTTTGCCCGTCATGAAGAGGAGGCGTAAGTGAAGTTTTTTGCCCTCTTCATTTACCGCCCGGTGGCGACGATTTTACTGTCGGTTGCCATTACCCTGTGCGGCATACTGGGCTTCCGTATGCTGCCGGTCGCCCCGCTGCCGCAGGTCGATTTTCCGGTGATTATGGTCAGCGCCTCGCTGCCCGGTGCGTCGCCAGAGACAATGGCGTCTTCCGTTGCCACGCCGCTGGAACGCTCGCTTGGGCGTATTGCCGGGGTCAGTGAAATGACCTCCAGCAGTTCGCTCGGCAGCACGCGCATTATTTTGCAGTTTGATTTTGACCGGGATATCAACGGCGCGGCGCGCGATGTGCAGGCGGCGATCAACGCCGCACAAAGTTTGCTGCCCAGCGGGATGCCCAGCCGCCCGACCTATCGCAAAGCAAACCCGTCGGATGCGCCAATTATGATCCTGACGCTGACGTCCGATACTTATTCCCAGGGTGAACTGTACGATTTCGCCTCGACGCAGCTGGCGCCGACGATTGCGCAAATCGACGGCGTCGGTGATGTCGATGTCGGCGGCAGCTCGCTGCCCGCCGTGCGCGTCGGGCTGAATCCGCAGGCGCTGTTTAATCAGGGCGTATCGCTGGACGATGTGCGCACCGCCATCAGCAATGCCAACGTGCGTAAACCGCAGGGGGCGCTGGAGGATGGTACTCACCGCTGGCAGATCCAGACCAACGATGAACTGAAAACCGCCGCTGAATATCAGCCGCTGATTATTCATTACAACAACGGCGGCGCGGTTCGTCTGGGCGATGTGGCGACGGTGACCGACTCTGTACAAGATGTGCGCAACGCCGGGATGACCAACGCCAAACCGGCTATTTTGCTGATGATCCGCAAGCTGCCGGAAGCCAATATTATCCAGACGGTTGACAGCATCCGGGCAAAATTACCGGAGTTGCAGGAGACCATTCCGGCGGCGATTGATCTGCAAATTGCCCAGGATCGCTCCCCCACCATTCGCGCCTCGCTGGAGGAAGTCGAGCAAACGCTGATTATCTCGGTGGCGCTGGTGATTCTGGTGGTCTTTTTATTCCTGCGCTCGGGTCGCGCCACTATTATTCCCGCCGTTGCGGTGCCCGTTTCGCTGATTGGTACGTTTGCGGCGATGTATCTGTGCGGATTCAGTCTCAATAACCTGTCGCTGATGGCGCTCACCATCGCCACAGGCTTTGTCGTGGATGACGCCATCGTGGTGCTGGAAAACATCGCCCGTCATCTGGAAGCGGGGATGAAACCGCTACAGGCCGCACTGCAAGGTACTCGCGAAGTCGGCTTTACGGTGCTGTCGATGAGTCTGTCACTGGTGGCGGTGTTTCTGCCGCTACTGTTGATGGGTGGATTGCCGGGGCGCTTATTGCGCGAATTTGCCGTGACGCTTTCAGTCGCCATTGGCATTTCGCTGCTGGTTTCTCTGACGCTAACGCCGATGATGTGCGGCTGGATGCTGAAAGCCAGCAAGCCGCGTGAACAAACACGGTTACGTGGTTTTGGCCGGATGCTGGTTGCGCTGCAACAAGGCTACGGTAAGTCGCTGAAATGGGTACTCAATCACACCCGTCTGGTGGGCGTGGTGCTGCTTGGCACCATTGCGCTCAATATCTGGCTGTATATCTCGATCCCGAAAACCTTCTTCCCGGAGCAGGACACCGGCGTGCTGATGGGCGGGATACAGGCGGATCAGAGCATTTCGTTTCAGGCAATGCGCGGTAAGTTGCAGGATTTTATGAAAATTATCCGTGACGATCCGGCAGTGGATAATGTCACCGGCTTTACCGGTGGTTCGCGAGTGAACAGCGGGATGATGTTTATCACCCTCAAGCCACGCGACGAACGCAGCGAAACGGCGCAGCAAATTATCGACCGTCTGCGCGTAAAACTGGCGAAAGAACCGGGGGCGAATCTGTTTCTGATGGCAGTGCAGGATATTCGCGTTGGTGGGCGTCAGTCGAACGCCAGCTACCAGTACACGTTGTTATCCGACGACCTGGCGGCGCTGCGCGAATGGGAGCCGAAAATCCGCAAAAAACTGGCAACGTTGCCGGAACTGGCGGACGTTAACTCCGACCAGCAGGATAACGGCGCGGAGATGAACCTGGTTTACGATCGCGACACGATGGCGCGGCTGGGGATCGATGTGCAGGCCGCCAACAGCCTGCTGAATAACGCCTTTGGTCAGCGGCAAATCTCGACCATTTACCAGCCAATGAACCAGTATAAAGTGGTGATGGAAGTGGATCCGCGCTATACCCAGGACATCAGCGCGCTGGAAAAAATGTTCGTCATTAATAACGAAGGCAAAGCGATCCCGTTGTCGTATTTCGCCAAATGGCAACCGGCAAACGCGCCGCTGTCGGTGAATCATCAGGGATTATCGGCGGCCTCGACCATCTCGTTCAACCTGCCGACCGGGAAATCGCTTTCGGACGCCAGTGCGGCAATCGATCGTGCGATGACGCAGCTTGGCGTGCCTTCGACTGTGCGCGGCAGTTTTGCCGGAACGGCGCAGGTGTTCCAGGAGACGATGAACTCGCAGGTGATCCTGATTATCGCGGCGATCGCCACGGTCTATATCGTGCTGGGAATGTTGTACGAGAGCTACGTGCACCCGCTGACCATTCTCTCCACCCTACCCTCGGCGGGCGTTGGGGCGCTGCTGGCGCTGGAGCTGTTCAATGCCCCGTTCAGCCTAATCGCCCTGATAGGGATCATGTTATTAATCGGCATTGTGAAGAAAAACGCCATCATGATGGTCGATTTTGCGCTCGAAGCTCAAAGGAATGGAAATCTGACGCCGCAGGAAGCCATTTTCCAGGCCTGTCTGCTGCGTTTTCGTCCGATTATGATGACTACCCTGGCGGCGCTGTTTGGTGCGCTGCCGCTGGTGTTATCTGGCGGCGACGGCTCGGAACTGCGTCAACCATTAGGGATCACTATTGTCGGCGGTCTGGTAATGAGTCAGCTCCTGACGCTATATACCACGCCGGTGGTGTATCTTTTTTTCGACCGTCTGCGGCTGCGTTTTTCGCGAAAATCTAAAGAAACGGTAACCGAGTAAATGACAGATCTTCCTGACAGCACCCGCTGGCAACTGTGGATTGTGGCTTTCGGCTTCTTTATGCAGTCGCTGGACACCACCATCGTCAACACCGCCCTTCCCTCAATGGCGCAAAGCCTGGGGGAAAGCCCGCTGCATATGCACATGGTCATTGTCTCTTATGTGCTGACCGTGGCGGTGATGCTGCCTGCCAGCGGCTGGCTGGCGGACAAAGTCGGCGTGCGCAATATTTTCTTTACCGCTATCGTGCTGTTTACCCTCGGTTCGCTGTTTTGCGCGCTTTCCGGCACCCTTAATGAACTGTTGCTGGCACGTGCGTTACAGGGCGTAGGCGGTGCGATGATGGTGCCGGTCGGCAGGCTAACGGTGATGAAAATTGTTCCGCGCGAGCAATATATGGCGGCGATGACCTTTGTCACGCTGCCCGGTCAGGTCGGCCCGCTGCTCGGTCCGGCGCTTGGCGGTCTGCTGGTGGAGTACGCGTCGTGGCACTGGATCTTTTTGATCAACATTCCGGTGGGGATTATCGGTGCGATCGCCACGCTAATGTTAATGCCAAACTACACCATGCAGACGCGGCGCTTCGATCTCTCCGGCTTTCTGTTGCTGGCGGTTGGCATGGCAGTGTTAACGCTGGCGCTGGATGGCAGTAAAGGCACAGGACTTTCGCCGCTGGCGATTGTCGGCCTGGTGGCGGTTGGCGTAGTGGCACTGGTGCTTTATCTGCTGCACGCCAGAAATAACAACCGCGCCCTTTTCAGTCTGAAACTGTTCCGCACCCGCACCTTTTCGCTGGGTCTGGCGGGAAGTTTTGCCGGACGTATTGGCAGCGGTATGTTGCCCTTTATGACGCCGGTTTTCCTGCAAATCGGCCTCGGTTTTTCGCCGTTCCATGCCGGACTGATGATGATCCCCATGGTGCTCGGCAGCATGGGAATGAAACGTATTGTGGTGCAGGTGGTTAACCGCTTTGGTTATCGTCGGGTGCTGGTGGCAACCACGCTGGGTCTGTCGCTGGTCACATTGCTGTTTATGGCCACCGCGATGCTTGGCTGGTACTACGTTTTGCCATTCGTTCTGTTTTTACAAGGAATGGTCAACTCAACGCGTTTCTCCTCCATGAACACCCTGACGCTGAAAGATCTACCAGACAATCTGGCGAGCAGCGGCAACAGCCTGCTGTCGATGATTATGCAATTGTCGATGAGTATCGGTGTGACCATCGCCGGGCTGCTGCTGGGTCTTTTTGGCTCCCAACATGTCAGCGTTGACAGCGGCACCACACAAACCGTCTTTATGTACACCTGGCTTAGCATGGCGTTTCTCATCGCCCTTCCGGCGTTCATCTTTGCCAGAGTGCCGAACGATACGCATCAAAATGTAGCTATTTCGCGGCGAAAAAGGAGCGCGCAATGAAGTTTTGGCGACCCGGTATTACCGGCAAACTGTTTCTGGCGATTTTCGCCACCTGCATTGTCTTGCTGATCAGTATGCACTGGGCGGTGCGTATCAGTTTTGAGCGTGGCTTTATTGATTACATCAAGCATGGTAATGAACAGCGATTACAACTGTTAAGTGATGCGCTTGGCGAGCAGTATGCGCAGCATGGCAACTGGCGCTTCCTGCGCAACAATGATCGCTTTGTCTTTCAGATCCTGCGTTCATTTGAACACGATAATTCGGAAGATAAACCCGGCCCGGGTATGCCACCACACGGCTGGCGTACTCAGTTCTGGGTGGTTGATCAAAACAACAAAGTGCTGGTTGGTCCGCGAGCGCCGATTCCACCTGACGGTACACGGCGACCCATTCTGGTCAACGGTGCGGAAGTGGGCGCGGTGATTGCCTCCCCCGTTGAGCGGCTGACCCGCAATACTGATATCAATTTCGATAAACAACAACGGCAAACCAGCTGGCTGATTGTCGCCCTGGCAACGTTACTCGCGGCACTCGCCACTTTTCTGCTGGCGCGCGGTTTGCTGGCACCGGTAAAACGACTTGTCGATGGCACGCACAAACTGGCGGCAGGCGATTTCACTACCCGCGTGACGCCCACCAGTGAAGATGAACTGGGCAAACTGGCACAAGACTTCAACCAGCTCGCCAGCACGCTGGAGAAAAACCAACAGATGCGCCGCGATTTTATGGCTGATATCTCTCACGAACTGCGCACACCTTTAGCAGTACTGCGCGGAGAACTGGAAGCTATTCAGGATGGCGTGCGTAAGTTCACACCGGAGACAGTGGCTTCTTTACAGGCGGAGGTCGGTACACTGACCAAACTGGTGGATGACCTGCATCAACTGTCGATGTCAGATGAAGGTGCTCTCGCCTATCAAAAAGCGCCTGTGGATCTGATCCCGCTGCTGGAAGTGGCAGGCGGCGCTTTTCGTGAACGTTTCGCCAGCCGTGGCCTGAAGCTGCAATTTTCCCTACCGGATAGCATTACCGTATTTGGCGATCGCGACCGTTTAATGCAGTTATTCAATAACTTACTGGAAAACAGTCTACGTTACACCGACAGCGGCGGCAGCCTGCAAATCTCCGCCGAGCAGCGCGACAAAACGGTGCGCCTGACCTTTGCCGACAGTGCGCCGGGCGTCAGCGACGAACAACTGCAAAAATTGTTTGAGCGTTTTTACCGCACCGAAGGTTCCCGCAACCGTGCCAGCGGCGGTTCCGGGCTGGGACTGGCGATTTGCCTTAACATTGTTGAAGCGCACAGTGGTCGCATTGTTGCCACTCATTCGCCTTTTGGCGGGGTAAGCATTACAGTAGAGTTACCGCTGGAACGGGATTTACAGAGAGAAGTATGACCGAGTTACCAATCGACGAAAACACACCGCGTATTTTGATCGTGGAAGATGAACCGAAGCTGGGGCAGTTGCTCATTGATTATCTGCGTGCTGCGAGCTATGCGCCGACCCTTATCAGTCACGGTGATCAGGTACTGCCGTATGTGCGGCAGACCCCACCGGATCTGATCCTGTTGGATCTGATGCTACCAGGCACTGATGGTCTGACACTTTGCCGGGAAATTCGTCGTTTTTCCGATGTCCCCATCGTGATGGTGACGGCAAAAATCGAAGAAATCGACCGTTTGCTGGGGCTGGAGATTGGCGCCGATGACTACATCTGCAAACCGTACAGCCCACGGGAAGTGGTGGCGCGTGTTAAGACCATTTTGCGCCGCTGCAAACCGCAGCGCGAGTTGCAGCAACAGGATGCCGAAAGCCCGTTGATTATCGACGAAGGTCGTTTTCAGGCTTCATGGCGTGGCAAAATGCTTGATCTGACGCCTGCAGAATTTCGTCTTTTGAAAACCCTCTCCCATGAACCGGGAAAAGTATTCTCCCGCGAGCAATTACTCAATCATCTTTATGACGATTACCGCGTGGTAACCGACCGCACCATCGACAGCCACATTAAAAACCTGCGCCGTAAACTGGAGTCGCTGGACGAAGAGCAGTCATTTATCCGTGCCGTTTACGGTGTCGGTTACCGCTGGGAAGCTGACGCCTGTCGTATCGTTTAATGTATCGTTGCCCTGGCGAGGGCAAAATTTCCTGTTTATTAACCCGTCATGCCCCTCTCTGAAAGGAGAGGGATAACACCGTATCCGCATTCAGATTCCTGCATATTTATCAGTAATCTCCCCCACCCTTTAGAGGGTATTCCCCTGATTGGCAGTCAACTGAATATCACCCATACTTAAATCGTTACATACTGTTTTCGATACGCAATTTCAATCAAGGAGTCATTATGGCTGGTTGGTTTGAACTCAATAAGAGCAGTGAAAATCAGTTCCGGTTTGTGCTAAAAGCGGGCAATGGCGAGATCATTCTCACCAGCGAACTGTATACCTCAAAAGCCGCTGCGGAAAAGGGCATTGCCTCGGTGCAAAGCAACAGCCCGCAGGACGAACGCTATGAGAAAAAAACAGCGAGCAACGGCAAATTTTATTTCAATCTGAAAGCTGGCAATCATCAGATAATCGGTTCCAGTCAGATGTATGCCACCGCTCAATCACGCGAAGTCGGAATTGCTTCTGTAAAAACCAATGGCGCAAGTCAGAAGGTGAAAGACAATACTTAATAGTTAAGCCGGGCGCGGATAACGCGTCCGGCTTTATTTCTAATAAACACTTATTTATTGATGATTAAGATTAATCTGCGCCATTAAAATAGTAGGCACAGGCAAGCACTCATTCTCCTCTCTTTGTTTAACACTCCCCATCCTTATCCTCCTGAACATGTTCATATAGCAAAATATCTTCTAATACTTTTCGTGGCGCTATCCGGTTTATGACATACACTGACGTAAGATTTTTACTTACAAGAGAGCATAAACATGGCCAGAACGATGACAGTTGATCTCGGCGATGAGTTGCGTGAATTTATCGAGTCCTTAATTGAATCCGGCGACTATCGCACCCAAAGCGAAGTGATCCGTGAGTCACTGCGCTTGCTTCGAGAAAAACAAGCAGAGTCTCGCCTGCAAGCGTTACGTGACATGATTGCAGAAGGGTTGAATAGTGGTGAAGCTCAGCCGTGGGAAAAGGATGCGTTTTTACGGAAGGTGAAAGCAGGGATAAGGAAATAATGTGCGTATTATTAAGCTCATGCCAAAAGCCAACGAGGATTGAGAAGGCATCTGGTATTACAGTTATCACCATTTCGGCGAACCACAAGCCGACAAATATGTTGAACATCTTTCAGACGTTCTCCAGATTCTGAGTAACAATAATATTGGTACTCCCAGACCTGAATTAGGCGAAGGCATTTTTGTTCTTCCTTTTGAACACCACGTTATTTATTTCCTGTAATCACCAGGGGAAATTATCGTCACTCGTATCCTTAACCAAAACCAGGATGCTACCAGACATTTACACTGGAGCTAAACCCGCCGATTGCGCTACAATGCCCGCCCTTAAAGTGGGGACACTCCCCTAACCGCTTCATCAGGTGAAGCGGTTCTGACCTGTCATCAGAACGAGAGAATTATGTTTAAACCGGAACTCCTTTCCCCGGCGGGAACGCTGAAAAATATGCGTTACGCTTTCGCTTATGGCGCAGATGCTGTTTATGCGGGACAACCGCGTTATTCCCTGCGTGTGCGCAACAACGAATTCAACCACGAAAATCTTCAGCTCGGCATCAATGAAGCCCATGCGCTGGGGAAAAAGTTTTATGTCGTGGTCAACATTGCGCCGCATAACGCTAAGCTGAAAACCTTTATCCGTGACCTGAAACCGGTAGTGGAAATGGGGCCGGATGCGCTGATTATGTCCGATCCGGGGCTGATTATGCTGGTGCGTGAGCACTTCCCTGAAATGCCGATCCACCTTTCGGTGCAGGCCAACGCCGTAAACTGGGCGACGGTAAAATTCTGGCAGCAAATGGGCCTGACTCGCGTGATCCTCTCCCGCGAACTGTCGCTGGAAGAGATCGAAGAGATCCGCAATCAGGTGCCGGATATGGAACTCGAAATTTTCGTTCACGGCGCGCTGTGCATGGCCTACTCTGGTCGCTGCCTGCTCTCTGGCTACATCAACAAGCGCGATCCGAATCAGGGCACCTGCACTAACGCCTGTCGCTGGGAGTACAACGTCCAGGAAGGCAAAGAAGATGACGTCGGCAACATCGTACACAAATACGAGCCGATTCCGGTGCAAAACGTCGAACCGACGCTGGGTATCGGCGCGCCAACTGACAAAGTGTTTATGATTGAAGAAGCCCAGCGCCCGGGCGAGTATATGACCGCGTTTGAAGATGAACACGGCACTTACATCATGAACTCGAAAGATCTGCGCGCTATCGCCCACGTTGAACGTCTGACTAAAATGGGCGTGCATTCGCTGAAAATCGAAGGCCGTACCAAATCTTTCTATTATTGCGCACGCACCGCGCAGGTTTATCGTAAAGCGATTGATGACGCAGCCGCAGGAAAACCGTTCGATACCAGCCTGCTGGAAACTCTGGAAGGTCTGGCGCATCGTGGTTACACCGAAGGTTTCCTGCGTCGTCATACTCACGACGATTATCAGAACTACGAATACGGTTATTCCGTTTCTGACCGCCAGCAGTTTGTTGGGGAGTTTACCGGTGAGCGCAAAGGCGATCTCGCGGCGGTAGCGGTGAAAAATAAGTTCTCCGTTGGCGACAGCCTTGAACTGATGACGCCACAGGGCAACATCAACTTTACCCTTGAGCATATGGAAAATGCCAAAGGTGAAGCGATGCCGGTTGCACCTGGCGATGGTTATACCGTGTGGCTCCCGGTTCCGCAGGATCTTGAGCTCAATTACGCACTGCTGATGCGTAATTTCTCTGGTGAAACCACGCGTAACCCGCACGGTAAGTGATTAATTTCGATTATTTTTCCCGGATGGAAAATTCTTAGAAACCGATCACATACAGCTGCATTTATTAAGGTTATCATCCGTTTCGCTGAAAAACATAACCCATAAAATGCTAGCTGTACCAGGAACCACCTCCTTAGCCTGTGTAATCTCCCTTACACGGGCTTATTTTTTTGTACCACGACTTTCATCCTGTTCTGACACCGCCTTTTCTTTTCTGCTCTACACTATCTACAGACCAATCATAAAGGCATACGACCATGGCAGATTTTCCCGCCAGCTTACTGATTCTTAACGGCAAAAGTGCTGACAATGAAACATTACGCGAAGCAATTATGCTGCTGCGTGAGGAAGGAATGACAATCCATGTGCGGGTTACCTGGGAGAAAGGTGATGCTGCGCGTTTTGTTGAGGAAGCCCGCCAGCTTGGCGTTGCAACGGTGATTGCCGGCGGTGGCGATGGCACTATTAATGAAGTCTCCACGGCGTTGATTCAGTGTGAGGGCAATGAAATTCCTGCGTTGGGGATATTGCCGCTAGGTACAGCGAACGATTTTGCCACCAGTGTGGGTATTCCTGAGGCGCTGGATAAGGCACTTAAACTGGCAATTGCTGGTAACGCTATTGCGATTGATATGGCACAGGTCAACAAACAAACCTGTTTTATCAACATGGCGACGGGCGGATTTGGTACGCGCATCACCACGGAAACACCCGAGAAATTAAAAGCCGCGCTAGGTGGCGTCTCTTACATCATTCACGGCTTAATGCGCATGGATACGCTGCAACCGGATCGCTGTGAAATCCGTGGTGAAAATTTTCACTGGCAAGGCGATGCGCTGGTTATTGGTATTGGCAACGGGCGTCAAGCCGGTGGCGGTCAACAACTGTGCCCAAATGCGCTGATCAATGATGGTTTGTTACAACTGCGTATTTTCACCGGCGATGAAATTCTTCCAGCTCTCTTCTCAACCTTAAAACCTGACGAAGAAAACCCGAATATTATTGATGGCGCTTCGGCATGGTTCGAGATACAAGCGCCGCATGAAATCACCTTTAATCTTGATGGCGAACCGTTAAGCGGACAACGTTTTCATATCGAAATACTTCCGGCAGCATTGCGTTGCCGGCTACCACCAGATTGCCCGTTATTGCGTTAATCAAATTATTCTCTCTGCATTAAGGAGAATCAGTTATGCCGGATGCGGTGTAAACACCTTATCCGGCCTACAAACTGAAAAGATGAATACTACACCGTAATTAATTTCACCCGTGTATTCTGCAATGCCAGTTTATCCACCTCTGACACGGCATCATCAGTAATAATAATGTCAATTTTTTCGATTGGCAGTACCTGATTAAATCCACGGCGGTTGAATTTCGTTGAGTCCAGTACCGCAACCACTTTATTTGCTGCGGTGACCATAGCACCGCTAATCGAATAACCTTCATTAAAGGTGGTAATGCCATTTACCGCATCGATACCGTCAGCGCCGACAAACATTAAATCGGCATTAATATCCTGCAATGAACGCTCGGCAATGGAACCATGCATTGAGCGCGTTTTATGGCGTACCGTGCCACCACAAACCACCAGCGTAATATCTTTATTTTCAGAAAGGGCAAATGCCGCCGGGAGACTGTTGGTAATCACCGTGATATTTTTGGCAGTCATTAATCCTTCGGCGATAAGCATTGTCGTACTTCCGCTGTCGAGAATAACGGTCATCCCTTCGTGGATCATTTTTACTGCTGCCTGTGCAATTCTGTTTTTCGGCGCACTGGCGAGCTGAAAGCGATCTTTAAATCCTACTTCCTGTGTCTCGGTTTCGCTATTGCCGGACATTATTTTCGCCGCACCACCATGAAAGCGCGTGACCACGCCTTTTTGTTCGAGAAAGCGCAAATCGGCACGGATTGTCGCTTCCGAGGCAGCAAATATTCCCGCCAGATCCTGAACAAGCACGGTCCCCTGTTCATTCACTAATTGGATGATCTTATTCCTTCGCTCGAATGAATTCATCGTCATTTACCCATATTCAATTGCGCATAGTGTAAACGAAGGGGGGGCATTGGTGAATGATCTGTTTTTCACAACGGTGAGCCAGCATCACGCTGGCCCACGGTTTCAGGGAATGAGTAACACCTTACCCGGCATGGTATTGCGAGCGATGTCACGCACCGCCTGAGCGAAGCTTTCAAAACCGCCACGGTGAGCGATTAATGGCTCCAGGCTTAACTTACGCTCTGCCAGCAACCGGCTCGCTGTTTCCCACTCCTGCCCAGGCCACGGGCTGGAGTAGTTCATCCAACTGCCGATAACCGTCAGCTCTTTACGCAATATTTTGCCAAACGTCGCCGACGTTAAATGCAGATCCTGATGCAACGTGCCCACCAGCGCCAGTTGTGCATGAGGCCCGGCAATCTCTACCGCCAGTTCGACAGTTTGCGGTACGCCAGCCGTCTCAAGGATAAGCTGATTAAAACGCAGTTCGCGTAAAACAGCCTGCATATGTGGCGCACTCATTTCACTGCTGTTAAATGTTTGCGTGGCACCAAAGGATTTTGCCAGTGCCAGTTTTTCTGGGCTAATGTCGATAGCCGTCACACTCTTCGCCCCCAGCGCACTGCCGCACTGGATCGCCAGCAGGCCGATAGTTCCGGCACCAATAATAATGACGTTTTTATTTTCACAGCCTTGCGCCAAATGGAAAGCGTGCAGGCCGACGGTAATTGGTTCAATAAAAGCGCCATCCTGAATCGGCATTTCCTCCGGTAGTGCGAAGACATTTTTTCGATTCACCACAATATATTCTGCCAATCCCCCGTTGCGCCGTGATCCAATAAAATCATATTTCGCACACTGGGAATAAAAGCCTTTCAGACATTCCGGACATTGAAAACAGGGTAATAACGGCACACAGGCGACCGCATCGCCAGGTTGTAAATCATTTACCCCACTCCCCACAGCATCAACAAAACCACTAAATTCATGCCCTAATGTTATGGGGTAATAATGTGCACCATTTTTAAATATCCGGGGCAAATCGGAACCACATAATCCCGAACTGGCAATTTTAATTCGCACATCATCCTGATGATGAATTTCGGGTAACTCGTGCTCTTCCACGCGGACAATACCATCAGTATCATTAACAACTGATTTCATAAAAACTCCTGGGTGATAAAGGGGGATATTCTCCCCCTTGGGTATAATTTATTGTGCGACAGCAGCTTTATCTTTGTTAATAACACCGCGCGCCCGACGCCAGGTCATAAAAATACCGGTGAGATAAATAGCGCCGATAATAATGAAACCGGGGATATTCTGCGGGGAGAAAACCTGAATCAGTAACCAGGTAATCGGTGAGCCGCCCTGATCCATCGAAGCCACCATGCCTCCGGCTTTTAACGCGCCCGCATTGGCAGCCAGTTGGGTATGCAGGCCAATAGTTTGCGTCGCAATCCACAGGGTGATGCTCATAATGATGATGCCAGAGATCAGGGTGCGGAACAGGTTTCCACGATGCACCGCGACCGCCATCGCCACAAAGAAGCCGATGGTGGCAAGGTCGCCAAACGGCAGCACCTGATTACCCGGCACACAAACGGCAATCAATATAGTGAGCGGGATAAAAATCAGGCTTGCCGACACCACAGCCGTATGCCCCAGCAGCAACGCCGGATCAAGCCCAATCAAAAACTCCTGACCGCCGAACTTCGCCTGTAAACGGCTACGCGCCTGCTTCGCGATGGGTGTTAAACCATCCATGATGGGCTTGATCACCCGTGGCATCAGCAGCATCACCGCTGCCGTTTTTACTGCCAGTTGCAATACACCTTTGACATCGTAACCGGCAAGAATGCCGATAATCAGTCCCATCACAAAACCCACGGTGACCGGTTCGCCAAAAGGGCCAAATTTGCGCTGAATATCGTCGGCGCTAAATTTAATCCGGTTAATACCAGGGATTTTTTCGATAATGGCATCGACCAGCACCGCAATCGGCCCCATATACGCCGATGTGCCGTGCGGAATGGCAATGCCTTCCAGCTCAAAGAAATCACGGGTATCGCGTGCAAACCAGTCGCCCAGCTTATAAACAAACGCTGCGTGAATCACCACACCCGCGATGCCAATCATCCATGAACCCGTCGCCAGATGCAGCAACGCGCCGGTGAAGGTCATATGCCAGATATTCCAGATATCGACATTCACTACCCGCGTCATACGCGTGAGCAGCATTGCCACGTTAACCAGAATCGCAATCGGAATAGCCACCAGCGCAATTTGCGACGCCCAGGTCATTGGAGATGATCCCGGCCAGCCGACATCGACCACATGCAGATTTAAGTCGAAATTTTCCGCCATCGCTTTCGCCGCCGGGCCAATGGAATCCAGCATTAAGCCAATCACCAGACCGATGCCAACAAAGCCAATCCCGATATGCAGACCCGCTTTAAAGCAATCGCCTGCTTTCATGCCTAATATTTTTGAAAAAATAATAATGACAATCGGCAACATGACCGTAGGGCCAAGGTCGAGAATATAACGCATGACTTCTGAAAACATAGGTCACCCCTGTAAGATAGTCAGAATTTTATTTTGTAATGCTTCGATCCCTACACCAGAAACAAAAGGCATACCGTGAACTAACGGAATATCACCAAAACTGCGGTCAACTTTGGCAGTCGTACAAATCAGATGGACACCATCCATATAAGTTTCTATTTCATTAACCCGACACTGGATTAATTCAACAGGGATATTATGGCTCTGACACAGCTCTTTAATTTCTTCCGCCGCCATCGTAGAAGTCGCAACCGCGCCTCCGCAAGCGACAATAATCTTGCGTTTCATAAATAGTCCTTTTTATTAGTACAGAGGGATTTTATTCATTTGAATCTAAAACAGATGTTTTGAAATATTCCATTAATTGCACTTCAGGAATGCTGATAAGCGTTTCGACCACATCGGGTTGTTGCAGCTTGCCAAATAAACGGCGTAAAAGTTTCAGTTGCTGCTGTGGATTTTCTACAATCAGGGCGATGATTAATGAAACCGCCACTTCATTATCATCATCTGCTTGCTGAAAATTGATTTTATCCACGAGTCTTAACAGATAAATGGCTGACGTTTTTGCATGAATCGCCTCGCAGTGCGGTATTGCAATGGCGTGCTGTTCCAGCATGATCCCGGTGGGGAACTCCGCTTCTCTGCCAATTAATGCCTGCGGCCAGGAGTCATGAACAACGCCTCGCGCGACCATTTCGTTGCCAATATGGGTTAGTGCTTCGCGGCGATTGGCAAAAGAAATATCGCTACGAACAAATAGCTTTGTCATATTACATCCTTATTATTTTGCACAACCGTAACGATAGGCGCGCAGAACATCAAAAATTTTATCCATAATAAGCTGATGTGGTATCGCCTTGAGTTCCTCACTCTGGATGCGTTCAAATTGCTTTGGTAAATACTGACTAATTATACCCAGTGGAATTTCGACACCGTCAAGGTTAGCTATCATCATCTCGACGCTATTTTTAATTCGGCTATGCGGCCAGTAATAACGGATACGATCAGAAAGGCTATAACGAATATCCAGTAAAGAATCGTTAAATCCAGTACGGTAATATTTTTTCCAGTATTGCGGTTCGTCGAGCATGACTTCTTCAATCACGTCAAGACAACTGCTGCGATTTTCCGGCGCGATAAGTTCCCGCTCAATTTGCGCCAGAGCAAATATCGCCTCGCGTAAAGCAAAGGTTAATGCTGGCCCTACTTTCAAAATGGCAAAGTGATCGCGTACTAATTCCCGATACGCCGCCCGGGTCTGGTAATCGGTGGAATGTGCTTCATAAACCATTCTGGTGTTTTCTATCCATTGCGCCAGCGCCTGCGCTTCTTGCGGCTGATAATGGATAATATTGCTGTGATCAAATTCCAAGCCAGGCTGTACCACTATCGCAATCACGCGCGTTAACGCCTCTGTCAGGCCACGGGCAATAAACGCTTTTTGATGTGTACGTAAAGTATTGGCGGCATCTTCTACCCTTGTGATGTGCACCGACTGAATGGCGCTGGCCTCACCGCCCGGAACCGGAACTTCGGTGCCAATCACATAAGTCAGTTGTTCACGCTGGCAATCTGTCGCCACGCTTTCCGCAGCAAAGCAAAGTACAGCGGCACGTTCAGCAACCGTTTCTGGCACTAACGGTACAGGATCACCCGCACAGGACATTGACGCATCAAGATGAATTTTACTGAAACCGGCACGAACATATGCCTTTACCAGTTCGACGGATTTTTCCATCGCCGCATCCGCATTTTCTTGCTGCCAGCAGTTTGGCCCCAGATGATCACCGCCAAGAATAATGCGCTCGCGCGCAAACCCAACTCTATCGGCAATCGCAAAAACAAATTCGCGAAAATCTGCCGGTGTCATTCCGGTATAACCGCCAAATTGATTGACCTGGTTTGACGTTGCTTCAATCAGCACTTTGCGTGTGCTGTTGAGATCGAAAGCCAGCGCCGCTTCAATAACCAACGGATGCGCCGAACAGACTGAACAAATTCCGATATGTTCACCGGCTTTATGCCGGGCAATTAACGTTTTCATGGTTTTTCCTTGTTAAATGGCAGATGCGTTATGCCCTGCCTTCGCAGCCGCAATCGGCAATCACTTTGCGCACCACATCGCGCATTGCGAATTTTGCCGACTGTAAATAATCCCGGGGATCGGTCGCTTCGGGGTGCTCGGTCAGATAACGTTTTAACGCCTGCGAGAAGGCATTTTTCAGCTCCGTCGCGACATTGATTTTGCAAATTCCCAGGTTAATGCTTTGACGAATGTCCGCAGAAGACAGTCCCGACGCACCATGCAGTACCAGCGGTAGCGCAACCTGCTGACGAATGGCCTCAAGGCGGGAGAAATCCAGCGCCGGAGCACTGGCATACATACCGTGAGCGGTGCCGATGGCGACCGCCAGGGAATCAATCCCGGTTGCCTCGGCATATTCACGCGCCTGTACGGGGTTGGTGTACAACGCATCGGCTTCATTGACTTGCACATCATCTTCCTGGCCGCCAAGTTGCCCCAGCTCCGCTTCGACGCTGACATCAAAGCGATGGCAAAAATCCACCACCTCTTTGACCCGTGAAATATTTTGCGCATAAGGCAAATGCGAGGCGTCAATCATTACTGAGCGCACGCCGGAGCGCACTTTCTGAGCGATATCTTCAAACTTTGTGTGATGGTCAAGGTGAATCGCCAGCGGATGGTGATACTGCTTCGCCATCGCGCTAACCAGCGCCAGTAAGTTTTCTGTTCCGGCATGGTTAAATGTACCTGGCGTTCCGGCGATGATGACCGGCGCATTCAGGCTGGCTGCGCTTTCCACCACCACCTGCATCGTTTCGAGATTGTGAATATTGAATGCCGGAACCGCGTAGCCGCCGCGCTGCGCGTTGTTCAGCATCTGCTTTGTCGATACCACGTACATTTTCACATCCTGTCGTTTTCTTTCGATTTCAAAATATAATGAAATTATTTGTTTTTAAATGTCGAGATAACGATCACAAAAACGACAAAATGAAAATTAATCCAGCAATAACAGACAAAAAAAAGGCCTCCCGTGGGGAAGCCGTAACAAAGTGCGAGTGGTTTTATGCCGGATGCGGCGTGAACGCCTTATCCGACCTACGGGGTAGTGCTGTGTGTAGGCATGATAATACGCTTCTGCGTCGCATCAGGCATAGGTTGCCAGATGCGGCGTGAACGCCTTTTCCGGCCTACGGGGCAGTGCTGTTCGTTTAAAACGTATCAGGCGATAGTAATTTTGCTATCAAGATAAACGTCCTGCACGGCGTTAATCAGTTTCACGCCGTCGGCCATCGATTTCTTGAACGCTTTACGTCCGAGGATCAGCCCCATTCCGCCTGCGCGTTTGTTGATAACCGCAGTACGCACCGCATCGCTAAGGTCAGTTTCACCGCCCGCAGCACCACCGGAGTTAATCAACCCTGCGCGCCCCATATAGCAGTTAGCTAACTGATAACGCACCAGATCAATCGGGTTTTCGCTGGTCAGCTTGCTGTACACGCGATCGTCGGTGTAGCCGTAATTAATCGCTTTATAGCCACCGTTATTTTCCGCCATTTTCTGTTTGACGATGTCCGCGCCAATGGTCGCCGCCAGATGGTTCGCCTGACCGGTCAGGTCGGCGGAAACGTGGTAATCAACGCCCTCTTTCTTAAAGGCGGAATTACGCAAATAGGCCCACAGCACGGTCACCATGCCCAGTTCATGCGCACGTTCAAAGGCCGCAGAAATTTCTTCAATCTGGCGACGTGACTCTTCTGAGCCAAAATAAATGGTTGCACCAACCGCCACCGCGCCCATATTGAACGCCTGCTCTACGCTGGCATATAGCGTTTGATCGTAGGTGTTCGGGTAACTTAGCGTCTCGTTATGGTTGAGTTTGACGAGGAACGGAATGCGGTGCGCGTAACGCCGCGATACCGATGCCAGCACGCCGTAGGTTGACGCCACACAGTTACAGCCCGCTTCAATCGCCAGTTCAACAATATTTTTCGGGTCAAAGTAGAGCGGGTTAGCGGCAAATGAAGCTCCGGCAGAGTGCTCGACGCCCTGATCAACCGGCAAAATGGAAAGGTATCCCGTTCCCGCCAGACGCCCGGTGTTGTACAGCGTCTGCATATTACGTAACACCGCTGGCGGGCGATTATTGTCAATCATCACGCGATCTACGTAGTCATGTCCGGGGAGATAAAGCTGGTCAGAAGGAATAGTCATACAACGATGCTGTAAAAGGTTGTCGGCATCTTTGCCAAGCAACTGCGCAATATCTGTCATTACTATGCTCCCGTAAATTCCGATTGGATATCGGCTATGGATTGTCCTGGCCCGCCTTTGCGGGCAATCATAATCCTGGTCGTTACGGGCTATTTTTTCCATTCTCAGGATGTTTTTTCAGCGTTTTCTGTTGGCTCGATTCATCAAAAAAAGTGTTACAGCGGTCAAGTTTTCATCGCAAAGGTATTTAAAAGGTATTATTAGGTGGTATTGTCAGCGCGTACCTTACATTACCTGTCATGAAGGAATTAAAAGATGAAAACAACAGCAAAGCTGTCGTTCATGATGTTTGTTGAATGGTTTATCTGGGGCGCGTGGTTTGTGCCATTGTGGTTGTGGTTAAGTAAAAGCGGTTTTAGCGCCGGAGAGATTGGCTGGTCGTATGCCTGTACTGCCATTGCGGCGATCCTGTCGCCGATTCTGGTTGGCTCCATCACTGACCGCTTTTTCTCGGCGCAGAAAGTGCTGGCGGTATTGATGTTCGCTGGTGCGGTGCTGATGTATTTCGCCGCGCAACAGACCACTTTTGCCGGGTTCTTCCCGTTACTGCTGGCCTACTCGCTAACCTATATGCCGACCATTGCGCTGACTAACAGTATCGCTTTTGCCAACGTGCCGGATGTGGAGCGTGATTTCCCGCGCATTCGTGTGATGGGCACTATCGGCTGGATTGCCTCTGGTCTGGCATGTGGATTCTTGCCGCAAATGCTGGGGTATGCCGATATCTCACCGACTAACATCCCGCTGCTGATTACCGCCGGAAGTTCTGCTCTGCTCGGTGTGTTTGCGTTTTTCCTGCCCGACACGCCGCCAAAAAGCACCGGCAAAATGGACATTAAAGTCATGCTCGGCCTGGATGCGCTGATCCTGCTGCGCGATAAAAACTTCCTCGTCTTTTTCTTCTGTTCATTCCTGTTTGCGATGCCACTGGCGTTCTATTACATCTTTGCCAACGGTTATCTGACCGAAGTCGGCATGAAAAACGCCACCGGCTGGATGACGCTCGGCCAGTTCTCTGAAATCTTCTTTATGCTGGCATTGCCGTTTTTCACTAAACGCTTTGGTATCAAAAAGGTATTATTGCTTGGTCTGGTCACTGCCGCAATTCGCTATGGCTTCTTTATTTACGGCAGTGCGGATGAATATTTCACCTACGCGCTATTATTCCTCGGCATTTTGCTGCACGGCGTAAGTTACGATTTTTACTACGTTACCGCCTACATCTATGTCGATAAAAAAGCCCCCGTGCATATGCGTACCGCCGCGCAGGGGCTGATCACACTCTGCTGCCAGGGCTTCGGCAGTTTGCTCGGTTATCGTCTTGGCGGCGTGATGATGGAAAAGATGTTCGCTTATCAGGAGCCGGTAAACGGACTGACTTTCAACTGGGCTGGAATGTGGACTTTCGGCGCGGTGATGATTGCCATTATCGCCGTGCTGTTCATGATTTTTTTCCGCGAATCAGACAACGAAATTACGGCTATCAAGGTCGATGATCGCGATATTGCGTTGACACAAGAGGAAGCAAAATGAAAACAGAACGTATTCTCGGTGCTCTTTATGGGCAGGCGTTAGGGGATGCGATGGGGATGCCCTCCGAGCTTTGGCCACGCAGCCGCGTTAAAGCACACTTTGGCTGGATTGACCGTTTTCTGCCTGGACCAAAGGAGAATAACGCGGCCTGTTATTTTAACCGCGCCGAATTCACCGATGATACCTCGATGGCGCTGTGTCTGGCGGATGCGCTGCTGGAACGTGAAGGCGAGATAGACCCGGATCTGATTGGGCGTAATATTCTCGACTGGGCGCTGCGTTTCGACGCTTTCAACAAAAACGTGCTTGGCCCGACCTCAAAAATTGCGCTTAACGCCATTCGCGACGGAAAGCCCGTTGCTGAACTGGAAAACAATGGCGTGACCAACGGTGCCGCGATGCGCGTCTCACCATTGGGTTGTTTACTTCCGGCGCGCAATGTTGATTCCTTTATTGATGATGTGGCGCTGGCATCCAGCCCGACCCACAAATCCGATCTGGCGGTTGCAGGCGCGGTAGTCATCGCATGGGCGATTTCTCGTGCCATTGACGGAGAAAGCTGGTCAGCGATTGTTGATTCACTGCCTTCGATTGCGCGACATGCTCAACAAAAACGCATCACCACGTTCAGCGCCTCACTGGCGGCGCGTCTGGAGATTGCGCTGAAGATTGTTCGTCACGCCGACGGCACCGAATCCGCCAGCGAACAGCTTTACCAGGTGGTTGGCGCGGGCACCAGCACTATCGAGTCCGTTCCATGCACCATTGCGCTGGTTGAACTGGCACAAACCGATCCTAACCGCTGCGCCGTCCTGTGCGCCAATCTTGGCGGCGACACAGACACCATCGGTGCTATGGCGACGGCAATTTGTGGCGCGCTGCATGGCGTTAATGCTATCGATCCGGCATTAAAGGCGGAGCTGGATGCGGTAAATCAGCTTGATTTCAACCATTACGCCACGGAGCTGGCGAAGTATCGCCAACAACGGGAGGCGGTATGAGCGGCGCTCGATTACACACGCAGCTGCCTGAATTAACCACGCGTCAGCCGGTTATGGTAATTGGCGCGGCGGTCATTGATGTGATCGCCGACGCTTACGCCCTGCCCTGGCGCGGGTGCGATATCGAACTGAAACAGCAGAGCGTAAATGTTGGCGGCTGTGCGTTGAACATTGCCGTAGCGTTAAAGCGCCTCGGTATCGAAGCGGGTAACGCCCTGCCGCTCGGTCAGGGGGTGTGGGCGGAGATTATTCGCAACCGGATGGCAAAAGAGGGATTAATCAGCCTGATCGATAACGCCGAAGGTGATAACGGCTGGTGTCTGGCGCTGGTTGAGCCGGATGGCGAACGCACTTTTATGTCGTTCAGCGGTGTGGAAAATCAGTGGAATCACCAGTGGCTGGCGCGACTAACCGTTGCACCTGGTAGCCTGCTCTATTTTTCTGGTTATCAACTGGCCTCGCCCTGCGGCGAATTGTTAGTGGATTGGCTGGAGGGACTGCAAGACGTGACGCCGTTTATTGATTTTGGCCCTCGTATTGGCGATATCCCGGATGCATTACTGGCGCGGATCATGGCTTGTCGACCGCTGGTGTCGCTTAATCGCCAGGAGGCTGAGATTGCTGCCGAACGTTTTGCTTTATCCGCAGATATAACAACACTTGGCAAGCAGTGGCAGGAGAAATTTTCCGCGCCATTGATCGTTCGTCTGGATAAAGAAGGTGCCTGGTATTTCAGCAACGGCGCTTCTGGCTGCGTTCCGGCATTTCCAACGCAAGTTGTAGACACCATTGGGGCGGGCGACAGTCATGCAGGTGGCGTACTTGCCGGGCTGGCCTCCGGTTTACCGCTGGCAGACGCAGTGCTGCTGGGTAATGCGGTGGCATCGTGGGTTGTCGGACATCGCGGCGGTGATTGCGCGCCAACGCGCGAGGAACTACTCCTCGCAAACAAAAACGTATAGATCGCTGCGACAGTGACTGATGCTGTACTCAATAGGCCGTTGCTGTTGGTCAAGCGCCACTTGCTTGATCACCAGCACCGGTATTTTGCTATCTAACTGAATATGTGACTGAAACTCGGCATCCGGCATTCGGGCGCTAACGCGGGAACGGGTACGCTTTGGAAAAATATGCTGACTGCGAAAGTAGTCATAAAGAGAAATACCGATAGCATCAACATCATGAATTAAATGCGCAGGAACCCACGACTCCTCAATCGATACCGCTTCTTCATCCACGTAGCGAATGCGCTTAAGCAAGAAGACATCACTTCCTGCTTCAACCGCCAGCTGCTGCGCGACTTCTTCAGGGCACTCTACCACTCGCTTGTTAACCCACAGCGTGTCGGGCTTTTTACCGCGCAACACCACCTGCTGCGAAAAGCCTCGCGCTTCTTTTAACGAGTATTCGAAGATGTTGTTGATCTGCGTGCCGTAACCACGCGAACGCGTCACCACGCCCTCTTCTTCCAGCGCCTGCATCGCCTTGCGCACCGTAATGCGCGAAACGCCGGTTAACTGACTTAAATCGCGTTCGCCGGGCAAAATATTGCCATGCTCCAGAACCCCGCTACGCACGGCATTTTTTACCGTTTCGGCAAACTTAATATAAAGCGGCGTGTTGTCCGCCGCTAAAATACGTTCATTCAGTTGGGCAATAAGCTGGGTATGCGCTTGTTCCATTTGTCTTTTTCCTGCCGGGGAGTCTTGTGGGAGTATATCACTGCTTCTTATTTAAGGCGTTTCTTTAATCCCATCAACGAATGCCTGCAACTCCTCCGCCGTGCCATTAAACACATTAAAATCCACCGAACCATTAATGCCATCTACCTGTCCACGGTCGGAATGCTGCCAGAAGCGCCAGGCCATTCCGTCATTGTCCGGACGACGTTGATAATAGTGAGCCACCCACCACGGATATTCATTGAAATGGCCCGCCAGATTCGTGTGATAAAACGTCGCGCCAGCATAAATAATCGGCTTTTTTCCCGTGCTTTTTTCGACCATTTTTAGCCACTGACTGACCCGTTTGCGTAATTCTTTTGCCGATAATTTTCCTCGCTCTTCTACGTCCAGCACGGCAGGGAAATCGCCGTGGGCAAAATCCACCGTTTGCAGAAATAATCTGGCCTGAACTGAAGCGGATACCGACGGAGAAAAATAGTGATACGCCCCACGCAGCAGGCCATTTTCACAGCTTCTTTGCCAGTTGCGCGAAAAATACGGGTCAACCAGCTTTTCGCCTTCCGTAGCCTTAATAAAAGCAAACTGTAAGCGGATACCGTTGTCGCGCATTTTTGCAACACGCTGCCAGTCGATCCGCTCCTGCCAGCGTGAAACATCAATACCATGAATGGTGTAACTGGCAGGTATGCGAATAGCGAAAGATTTAACCGGGCGATAACCGTAGAAGTGGATGTAGTCTTTGATCTGAATTGCTGTCGAATAGAAAAAATTCACCGTCTGGCGGGGATAAATCGCCACGATGGAAATTAGCCCCAAAGCGCATAACAAGGCGGTGAATTTTTTGCGACTGACGATTTTTAGCTGCATTGGTTTCATCCCTGAATTTCAGCACAAAAAAAGCTGACAATAACCAAAGCAGCTATAGTACGGCGCTTACCACCAGGCGTGGAAGTGGTGAACCGGACCAATCCCGTGACCGACTTCCAGCGTGTCGGCCTGGGCTAACGCTGCCGACAGCCAGCTTTTTGCCTCCTGTACGGTGTCGCCCCAGTTTGTATGGCGCGGACGCAACGCCGCCAGTGCCGCAGAGAGCGTACAACCGGTGCCGTGGGTGTTTTTGGTCATAATGCGCGGTGCGGTAAAACGTTGTTCACCGTCGCGGGTAAACAGCCAGTCCGGGCTTTGTTCATCATCCAGATGACCGCCTTTCATTAGCACAGCGCCACAGCCCATCGCCAATAATTCACGTCCCTGCTCCAGCATTTCCTGTTCATTACGCGCGTGTGGCGCATCGAGCAAAGCAGCTGCTTCCGGCAAGTTCGGTGTTATTAATGAAACCTGTGGCAATAATCGACTGCGCAGCGTAGCAACCGCCGAAGGTGAAAGCAGCGGGTCGCCGCTTTTTGCCAGCATGACGGTATCCAGCACCACGTTTTGGATCTGATAACGTTGCAACCGTTCCGCCACCGCTTCAACGATATCGGTTTCTGCCAACATGCCGATTTTGGTGGTGTCGATTCGCACATCGCTGAACACCGAATCGAGTTGGGCGGCGACAAAATCAGGATCAATGCGATACACCGACTGTACGCCACGGGTATTTTGCGCCACCAGTGCAGTAATAACTGAGCAACCATAAGCGCCAAGTGCCGAGAAGGTTTTAAGATCGGCCTGAATCCCCGCACCACCGCTCGGATCTGTACCAGCAATGGTCAGAGCGTTAATCCGTTTCATGCCTGCACCTCCTGCGTCAGCTGCCAGAGCGCATCAAGGAAATGTGGAACAAAACTGCCCGGCCCTTCGCTTCTGACGACTGCGCGTTCTCCGGCTTGTTTCATCCAGTGACAGGCAGATGCAACATTTTCCAGCGTATCGCCCGGTAATGCACAGCTCGCAGCGACAACTGCCGATAATGCGCAGCCAGTTCCCACCACTTTGGTCATTAACGGGTCACCGCCGTGAATACCAACGGTGCGACGACCATTAGTAACATAATCCACCTCGCCAGTGACCACGACGATTGCGCCGGTTTCCCGTGCCAGAGTTTGTGCGGCGGGCAACGCATTGGCTGCTGCGTCAGTGGTATCCACACCACGACCACCATTAGCGATGCCTGCTAATGCCATGATTTCCGAAGCATTACCGCGTATGGCGCTTGGTTTAAGAGACAGGAGTTTCAGACAAAAACGGCGGCGATAATCGAGTGCACCAACCGCGACCGGGTCAAGTGTCCAGGGTGTTTGGGAGCGTGTTGCCTGTTCTACGGCGGCACGCATCGCCTGTGCGCGTGGCTGCGTCAGTGTACCAACGTTAATCAGTAAAGCACTGGCAATTGCCGCAAACTGACTGGCCTCTTCGGTTTCGATAACCATCGCTGGCGATGCGCCGAGCGCCAGTAAAGTATTGGCAGTAAAGGTTTGCACCACATCATTAGTCATGCAATGCACAAGGGGGGAATATTGGTGAAAAAGGTGTAACACGGGCGCTGATTGCGCCGGACTCAGCAGGTCGACTTGCATAATTTGCTCCTGCCATAACGTGAAGAAGCAATGACCTGATGGTCTGTGACTTCCCTACGCTGGCATTATCCAGATCAGGTGATACGGGTATTTCTCAGCCTTCACGCAGAAGGGCACCCCGAGTCGTTTGGTTGCGATAATAAATCGCAGAGGAGGATGGTAATGTCCGGCGCGCGCGTTGTAAACGAGGAAAAACGGCAGTATTACAATAACGTCACGAAACTATTTTATATACGAATCCAGCACCTTAAGGACAACATCCAGGTCTTCTTCACGCTTTAGTTCATCGCCCTGGTGAACAATGTGTTCCGTCAGATGACCTTTAATCACTTCCCGCATCAGGCCGTTTACCGCGCCACGAATGGCGGCAATCTGTTGTAGAACGGCAGCACATTCATGCGGTTCGTCGAGCATTTTCTTAAGCGCGACGACCTGTCCCTGAATCTTACTGGCGCGCGCTTTCAGTTTCTGTTTGTCGCGGATGGTATGAGACATAACAACACCTGGTTAACAAGATAATGAAAAATCATAGCACTATTAATCTACTGGGGGGTAGTATCATGTACTGGGGGGGAGTAGAATCTCTGCATCCATTTAATACTAAGAATTATTATCATGACTGAATTTACCACTCTTCTTCAGCAAGGAAACGCCTGGTTCTTCATCCCCAGCGCCATCTTACTCGGTGCACTTCATGGTCTGGAGCCTGGGCACTCAAAAACGATGATGGCGGCGTTTATCATCGCCATTAAAGGTACGATTAAACAGGCGGTGATGCTTGGACTGGCAGCAACCATTTCGCATACTGCGGTAGTCTGGTTGATTGCCTTTGGCGGGATGGTGATCAGCAAACGCTTTACTGCGCAGTCGGCGGAACCGTGGCTACAGTTAATTTCTGCGGTCATCATTCTCGGCACCGCATTATGGATGTTCTGGCGCACATGGCGCGGTGAACGAAACTGGCTTGAGAATATGCACGGGCATGATCATGATCACGAGCACCACCATCATGACCATGATCACGAACATCATCACCATCACGGACATGGCGAGAATGTCGAATATCAGGACGCCCATGAACTGGCTCACGCAAATGACATTAAACGACGCTTTGATGGCAGGGATGTCACGAACTGGCAGATTTTACTGTTTGGCTTGACTGGCGGACTGATCCCCTGCCCTGCAGCGATAACTGTGCTGCTGATTTGTATTCAACTGAAAGCCCTCACTCTGGGAGCAACTCTGGTCGTTAGTTTCAGTATTGGCCTTGCGTTAACGCTGGTCACCGTGGGCGTTGGCGCGGCAATCAGTGTCCAGCAAGTGGCAAAACGCTGGAGCGGATTTAACACACTAGCCCAAAAAGCCCCCTATTTTTCCAGCTTGTTAATTGGCTTAGTCGGAGTGTATATGGGCGTGCATGGCTTTATGGGCATAATGCGATAACTCAATCCTTTGGGCTTGCATGTTATCTTCAGCCCAGGATGATTCTTAAATCAGCTATTTCCGCTGACTCTTCGCCCGATGAGGATGCTTTTACAGCATCCTTTCATTTACACTTTTTACGAAATCATGGGATCACTAACAAAATATCGCTTGTCGGTTATATTGTATGACAGGAAAGATATGCGACTGATTTTGCTGATCCCCAACGTGGAGAGTATATGACCATAAGAAATAAGTTATTGTTGGGTGCGCTGTTGCTGGCAACCAGCGTAGCGTGGGCCGCACCGGTCACTGCGGGTTCGACCAATGCCTCTGGAATTTCAAAGTATGAGTTGAGCAGTTTCATCGCTGACTTCAAGCATTTCAAACCAGGCGATACCGTTCCAGAGATGTACCGCACCGATGAGTACAATATTAAGCAGTGGCAGTTACGTAACCTGCCTGCCCCTGACGCCGGAACCCACTGGACCTATATGGGTGGCGCATATGTGTTGATCAACGACACTGATGGTAAAATCATTAAAGCCTACGACGGCGAAATATTCTACCATCGCTAAAAAAAGCCCCCTCATCATGAGGGGGAAATGCAGACACCTTGTTATTTTTTATTATTAGCCACTTGCTCGTCTTACTTGTTATTAGTCGTATTTCACGTTGATCAAGGCAGTAGCCTCCAGTGCGCCAGATTTAACTTTATTTTTATCATATACATAGTAACTGGCTGTTACCGGAATTAAGACTGTTGTATCTGTAATTTTTGACTTCGCCGCAATTTCCTTTAAATTTGTGTATCCTTTACTGCTGTCAGTGATATTTAAAAGTGTGACAGGTGAACCATTACTTTCAAGAATAAATCCTACGCCATTATCTTCCGCACCTTTCAGTATCGTGTTACTGCTGGTTAACAAATCAGAACTTGATAAATACACCTGCATTTTCCGTGATGTTTGATTTTGTTGACCTAATAAATTTTTACAACGCAGAATAATATCCCCTTTCTTACTATTTATTGTTGTTTTGTTACCTGTGACTGGTAATTGTGAAACGGGAATACTCTCTAAAGTAATTAATAAATCATCAGGTTTGCAGGTCGTTGTTATCGGGTTGTATGACAATGCCAGATTAAAGGAATAGACACCTGCATTTTGTGCCAATGCATTTCTGGGTGATGCTGCCAACTTACTGATTTAGTGTATGATGGTGTTTTTGAGGTGCTCCAGTGGCTTCTGTTTCTATCAGCTGTCCCTCCTGTTCAGCTACTGACGGGGTGGTGCGTAACGGCAAAAGCACCGCCGGACATCAGCGCTATCTCTGCTCTCACTGCCGTAAAACATGGCAACTGCAGTTCACTTACACCGCTTCTCAACCCGGTACGCACCAGAAAATCATTGATATGGCCATGAATGGCGTTGGATGCCGGGCAACTGCCCGCATTATGGGCGTTGGCCTCAACACGATTTTACGTCACTTAAAAAACTCAGGCCGCAGTCGGTAACCTCGCGCATACAGCCGGGCAGTGACGTCATCGTCTGCGCGGAAATGGACGAACAGTGGGGCTATGTCGGGGCTAAATCGCGCCAGCGCTGGCTGTTTTACGCGTATGACAGGCTCCGGAAGACGGTTGTTGCGCACGTATTCGGTGAACGCACTATGGCGACGCTGGGGCGTCTTATGAGCCTGCTGTCACCCTTTGACGTGGTGATATGGATGACGGATGGCTGGCCGCTGTATGAATCCCGCCTGAAGGGAAAGCTGCACGTAATCAGCAAGCGATATACGCAGCGAATTGAGCGGCATAACCTGAATCTGAGGCAGCACCTGGCACGGCTGGGACGGAAGTCGCTGTCGTTTTCAAAATCGGTGGAGCTGCATGACAAAGTCATCGGGCATTATCTGAACATAAAACACTATCAATAAGTTAGAGTCATTACCTGGCTGCCGATGTCACCGTTACTGAATAACCACTGGTGAAACTGGTCTGGTTATTTGATAATGTGATGCTGTTTTTGTTAGTCCATTCAAAATGTAAATTTAATTTAATGGTATCGTTATAAAGTCCAACAACAATATCCGACGGACTCATGGGGTTGATGGTATTCGTACTCACGCATGACGAGTCATTAAAATTATGCTCATATGTCGCCGTTTGTGTTTGAGTTAGCGCAAAATCTCCCTGAACAACCAAATTATGCTGCGCTGACAACTCTCCATAACATGCCGCATAGCTCACAGGAATAGCCATCATCATTAATATAAATAACATTATGCGATTTTTCATAGAACCACCTGACTATTACTGGCAAATATAATTTTTACTTTCATCAATCTCTTTACCGAAGGTGATTATGCATGAAAGTCCTTGTTGCTTATTAATTGCCACATTAACCGATGGCGGTACTTCATTGGTGCGAATAAATAACTGACTTCCCTGGCCGACAACGCCAATGTTATGACCATGGATATCATTGACTTCATAACCAAACGTTAATGGTTGCCCATCCGCTCTTAACGCTTTTATAAACCATGGCTTGCGCTGATCGGTATCAAAATTAACCAATACAACCGCGCCGCGATAAGGGGCGGCAATTTTCCGGTTGCCACGTAATTCTGCTTCGCTATCGCTTTGCGACACATCCAGCATCAGGTGATTTTCCCGATAAGACGTCATTCCGTCGTATACCACCACCCCATTACGATTTGTAGTGCGATATTTTTGTCCATTAACATAAGCATCTTTAATTCCTGGTGCATACATCACAGCAAACGTTTCAGAAAGACGATTCGCCAGATTCACACCACCAGACCAGGCGACAATGCCCCCTGAAACACTGGCTCCAGCCTGTCGATAAATACTCGACTGACTATAACTGCCATTCACTGTCACCATCGGCGCGTTCCAGGTTAAATTCGCCCCAGCTGTCGTTTCGTTCCCCTGATGCTGATGACTCAAGTTGGCACCATAGTTAAACTGATCGCGGCTCCCAACCGTTCCCGATATTCCTGTATTGTTTGAGGCAAAACCCTGATCGTCAAAGGTCGTTGAGTTAGACATATATATTTGCCGCCGTGGTGTCGTGACATCATCACCCCAATCAAAGGGAATCGATATAAAAATATTAAAGCGTTTTTCTTCATGATGATTCTCGTCATAAGCCTGACTTGCTGCGAGGGTATAGCTTATCCGTTGCAAGTTATTGGAGTAACTCAACTGATAATCTTTGCTGCTGCCGCTACGCCCCCAGTAATCTCGCCATAATGTGCTTAATGACACAGAACCCCAGCCTTCTGGCAATGACTGACTCATATTGGCGGAAAAGCTATTTTTGCGCCCAAAATCATTCTGGTAATAATCTGCAATGTCATAGGCATCATTTTTATCGCGACGATAATTATCTTTATTATTTGCCCAGACATAATCATTAAACGTCCGGTAATCGCGCGAAGAATAACGCCAGGCTGCCAGGCCAAAACGCGTCGATGTTTGAGTCACAAATTTGTTGTAGGCTATCTGATAACTTTGTCCGTCAAAAATATCGCCATTATCTTGCTTACTATGAGATTTTGTTGCATCGACAGAAATCGCGCCAATGCGTGTATTCCAGCCAGTCCCAAGAGTAAATGCGTAGTAATTATTGGCAATCATCGTGCCGCCATACAGCGTTAATAAATTATTAAAGCCATACTGGTAACCGACCTGAACAAAATCGCTTTGCTTATTTGCTCCTTCAATATGGCTACGACCCGCCGCAAAATCATATTTCGACACGCCCGGTTGCAACATATTTGGCACCGCCGAATAAGGCACCAGGTACGTGGTAACCGAACCGTCAGCCTCTTTCACGCTAACATCAAGATCCGCTCCACCACCGGCCAATTGCAAATCAGTAATCGAAAATGGGCCAGGTGGAACCTCCTTCTGATAAACAATAAAACCGTTTTGTTCAATGGTTACCAGCGCGTTACTCTGCGCAATCCCCTGCACTCGTGGGGTAAAATTTTGTTTCGAGTCAGGCAACATCTGCATATCACGAAAAAGTCGCACGCCACTGAAGCGAACAGAGTCAAAAATATCGCTTGAGGTGTACATATCACCGACACGCAGCGTGCCGAGAATTTGTGCAAACCCGCGTTCCAGATATAGGGTATTGCTTTTCCACTCCCCAGGATTGTTATCCGTTTTGCTGAAACTGGCATCAGAATGCAGTTGCCACCCCAGCAGATTTAATCCACTGCTAAAACGAACATAACTACTCTTGTTATTACCCGACGCTTTATAGTCGCTGTAATACTGGCTCATATAATAAGAGGTATAAAAAGCATTAATACCCCGTTCCCAGTTTTCCGGCGGGACATAACCACTTTCCAGTTCATCAACCCAGGCTTGCGGAACGCTGAAATCTAAACGAAAAACACCGATATTCCAGGCATAACTCCCACCCTGAACAAGTTGCTCTAATGTTAAACATTGCTTACTACTGGCGAAGTTATCGGTATTAATACCTAACCGCTTGATAATTTCTCTCGCCAGGCATGTTTCTTCGGGGTTATCTTTAACGATAATCTCATATTTCCCACGCCATTGTTTATTGACATAAATATCGATGTCATATTGGCCCGGTAAAGGTTGATTATCATCAAGGCGAATATGAGCAACCTGTTGGTCTTTCATTCCCCCCATCATAAAATGGGTATCAAAGGTTTCTTCCGCTGCATACGCTTCAATGCCGAGCAATAACGCTACGATTGCTGATGCGAGTGGGGTTATTCTCAACACGGGCAGCTCCTGCAATTAAATTTTGTCGCTAATATAGTTGCCATCATCATCAATAATGGTCAAATACCAGCTATTCGCATTATTAGTTTTGACGTTTACACTCTGGCTTTCTAATGGCGCAATCATGATGGTTTCATAATTGACTTTGACATTATTTGCTTTTACATCGGAAATCGTCACCCAGTTCGGCGAATCATTTTTTATCATCAGCCCATTGCCGCTACGATTTACCAGCAATTTCTTAAACGTTGCTTTATTAACCGGAGCAATACCCGCCGGTCGGTAAAACAATTTGATTCTGTTTTGCATCGCAAACTTCAGTGCATTCTTGCCTTCTTGTTCTGGACTATTTGGTGGAATATCCAGAACATTCAGATAAAAAATGCTCTCTTTATTACTGGGCAACTTATTCGGCATGATTTTAATTTTTACTTGCTGTCCGGAGTTAGCCCCTATTTTTGCCACTGGTGGCGTTAGCATGAAAGGAACCTGAATCTTTTCCGGCGGCAGTGATGTGTCGCCATCATCAATCCACGCCTGAAGTAATGAAGATCGGTTTCCCTGATTCATCAACTGCACCATCACTTCTTTATTTTCAGCCGGGTAAATAATTCGCGTCCCGTAGATGACAATTCCGGCATGTGCAGGAAGAACCATAGAAGAAATGAGTAAAGCTAATAACCCTTTCATCTTAATGCCTCTTAAAATTAAAAGGCCGCCATGGAGATAGCGGCCATGTTTATTTCCTGGAGAAACTTGAAAAATTATTTAATTATTAATCCTGCGCCACACGCATAACTAAAGAAGAGACCACATCACCTGATTGCACTGAGTCTTCTGTCAGTTTCAGGTATTTTGCTTTAAACGGAATCGCATACTGACCATCCGCTGTTTTATAACTCTCAATATTAAAAGGCGCTGAAACATCCAGGACATCGCTGTTATCGCCTAAATAGAGATAATAACCCACGGTATCGTTGCTACTGGCTATCGCTTTATCGTTACCAGTTATTTTATCATTGGTGATCAACGAGAGTTTTACACCAGCAACTTCTTTCGGGCAGCTAATTTTTAACATGCTGCTGGTTACACCGACAGCATCATCATAGGTTGAATATTTCGCTTTACCTTCAAAGACAGTGGTCGGAACAGTTGGCATATTAATACTTACTGAATCACCACCCGCTTCGAATTTACACGGAGACTCTGCAATATTCCCTTTAATAGTTAATGTTCCGGTATCAACGTCTGCAGCAAATACGCCAGCACTCATAAAAAAAGAAGAAAAGACAGCGGTAGCAATAATTGAATGTTTCATAATAGGTTCCTTAATATAGTTTATTTTGATTGTTAAGACTCTGTATCTCGTGGAAACAAATTTCTCACATCAAAAAAGTTACCGCAATGTAAACATATTGTTTTATTGATTTAAAACAAGTTAACCATTGCAATATAATTACAACAAATACTTAAGGGAATTAAATATTTACCACATCTATTAATTGACATAATTTACTGTTAACCACATTCTTAAAATAAATAAAAAAGCCTAAATCATTCATGGGAATGATTTAGGCTTTCCAAATATTATTAAAAGAGTGTTGCCTGATTAATCGTAGCGATTTAATACGATTCGACGTTTGCTATCGTTGCCCGCTGTAACCAGCTCTGTAGTGACGCCTTTTACCGGCGAAGAAATCCGATGACGGGTATCAACGCTTTGCGATACCTGACCGCAATGCTGTTGGGGCTGGCTATTAACAATATCCATACTGCATGTTGGGGGGCTGATCCTGCCATTAATCGTTAATGCGGCAGTCTCTGAAGAGAACGCGGGAGAAGCCAATCCATAGGCAAGAAAAATGATTCCTGACAGCCAATACTTATTCATTGAACGTTATCCCTGTAGTAAAGGTTATGCCTGGATAGATTGAGTGCATAACAAACTATAGCTGTACATCCGCTACACAGCCACGAAGGATGATAAAGAGGCTTTACCTGTACGATCAATCTACTTTGTACAGTTTAGGACTAAGATCCACTGAATATTCGCAGCATTAAAAAAGTGTTCATTTAAAGCCACAAAATAAATACACCGCATCAATGTATCATTTCTGCGGTGTATGACGAACAACCAGAAAGGCTAATGCACGTTAGACCGCGCGGAAGGAGATCTCACCTGGAATAACTTCACCTTGCCAGTAGAGCTGAGCAGCAACCCGGTCAGCCAGTTGGCGGTAGATAGTAGTAAATTCGCTCTCCGGACGGCTGATAACGGTAGGTGTTCCTTTGTCGAGATCTTCACGCAGGCTAATGTGTAACGGCATTTGCCCCAACAACTGCGTATGGTATTTCTCAGCCAGTTTCTCTGCCCCACCAGTGCCGAAAATCGGCTCATGATGACCACAGTTACTGCAAATATGGACGCTCATGTTCTCGACAATACCCAGTACCGGAACTTCGACTTTCTCGAACATCACGATACCTTTTTTCGCATCAATCAGCGCGATGTCCTGTGGCGTGGTGACCACTACTGCACCAGTTACTGGAATGTTTTGCGCCAGTGTCAATTGAATGTCACCGGTGCCTGGCGGCATGTCGAGCACCAGATAATCCAGATCCGGCCATAAGGTTTCCTGCAACATCTGCATTAACGCCTTGCTCGCCATCGGGCCACGCCACACCATCGCGTTGTCGTCAGTGACCAGATAACCAATTGAATTGGTTGCCAGGCCATGAGACATAATCGGTGCCATATGAGTCCCGTCTGGCGAGGTCGGACGCTGATTTTCTGCCCCCAGCATGGTTGGGATAGACGGACCATAAATGTCGGCATCCAGAATGCCGACTTTCGCTCCTTCCGCCGCCAGCGCCAGCGCCAGGTTTACCGCCGTGGAGGATTTACCCACGCCACCTTTGCCGGAACTGACCGCGATAATGTTCTTCACGCCGTTAATTCCCGGCTGATTCTTCACGCGTTTCAGCGTGGCAATGTTATGCGACAGTTTCCAGTCGATAGCTTTTGCCCCGGTGATACGCAGCAATTCGGCGCTACATTGCTCTTTTAACTCTTCGAACGCGCTATGCCAGACGAACGGCATAACCAGCTCCACATGCAGCGTGTCGTCCATCCAGGCAACATGATGCAACGCTTTCAGCGTGGTAAGGTTATGCTTCAGGGTTGGGTGCTGAAAATTAGCCAGTGTCCCGGCGACCATTGCGCGCAAGGCTTCTGGTGATTTGGCCTGGGATTGTTCGTTCATCCCGACTCCTTATTTATATAGATAAACCATCAGCTAAATAGTTTACCTGAAGAAAATAGATAAGTACTTACTTAACATTTTCCCATTTGGTACTATCTAACCCCTTTTCACTACTAAGAAGTAATGCCTACTATGACTCAAGTCGCGAAGAAAATTCTGGTGACGTGCGCACTGCCGTACGCTAACGGCTCTATCCACCTCGGCCATATGCTGGAGCACATCCAGGCTGATGTCTGGGTCCGTTACCAGCGAATGCGCGGCCACGAGGTCAACTTCATCTGCGCCGACGATGCCCACGGTACGCCGATCATGCTGAAAGCCCAGCAGCTTGGTATTACTCCGGAGCAGATGATTGGCGAAATGAGTCAGGAGCATCAGACTGATTTCGCAGGCTTTAATATCAGCTACGACAACTATCACTCGACGCACAGCGAAGAGAACCGTCAGTTGTCTGAGCTTATCTATACTCGCCTGAAAGAGAACGGTTTTATTAAAAACCGCACCATCTCTCAGTTGTACGACCCGGAAAAAGGTATGTTCCTGCCGGATCGTTTTGTGAAAGGCACCTGCCCGAAATGTAAAGCGCCAGATCAATACGGCGATAACTGTGAAGTCTGCGGCGCGACCTACAGCCCGACTGAACTGATCGAGCCGAAATCTGTGGTTTCTGGTGCTACGCCGGTGATGCGTGATTCCGAACACTTCTTCTTTGATCTGCCCTCTTTCAGCGAAATGTTGCAGGCATGGACCCGCAGCGGCGCGTTGCAGGAGCAGGTGGCAAACAAAATGCAGGAGTGGTTTGAATCCGGCCTGCAACAGTGGGATATCTCCCGCGATGCGCCTTACTTCGGTTTTGAAATTCCGAACGCACCAGGCAAATACTTCTACGTCTGGCTGGACGCGCCGATTGGTTACATGGGTTCCTTCAAGAATCTGTGCGACAAGCGCGGCGATACCGTAAGCTTCGATGAATACTGGAAGAAAGATTCCGTCGCCGAGCTGTACCACTTCATCGGTAAAGATATTGTTTACTTCCACAGCCTGTTCTGGCCTGCCATGCTGGAAGGCAGCAACTTCCGCAAGCCGACCAACCTGTTTGTTCACGGCTATGTGACGGTGAACGGCGCGAAGATGTCCAAGTCTCGTGGCACCTTTATTAAGGCCAGCACCTGGCTGAATCATTTTGACGCTGACAGCCTGCGTTACTACTACACTGCGAAACTCTCTTCACGTATTGATGATATCGACCTGAATCTGGAAGATTTCGTTCAGCGCGTGAATGCCGATATCGTCAACAAAGTGGTTAACCTGGCCTCCCGTAACGCGGGCTTTATCAACAAGCGTTTTGACGGCGTGTTGGCAAGCGAACTGGCTGACCCTGAACTGTACAAAACCTTTACCGATGCCGCTGAAGTTATTGGCGAAGCGTGGGAAAGCCGCGAATTTGGTAAAGCTGTGCGCGAAATCATGGCGCTGGCTGACCTGGCTAACCGCTATGTTGACGAGCAGGCTCCGTGGGTGGTGGCGAAACAGGAAGGCCGCGATGCTGACCTGCAAGCGATTTGCTCAATGGGCATAAACCTGTTCCGCGTGCTGATGACTTACCTGAAGCCGGTACTGCCGAAACTGACTGAACGTGCGGAAGCATTCCTCAATACGGAACTGACCTGGGATGGTATTCAGCAACCGCTGCTGGGCCATAAAGTGAATCCGTTCAAGGCACTGTATAACCGTATCGATATGAAACAGGTGGAAGCACTGGTGGAAGCATCCAAAGAAGAAGTGAAAGCAACTGCCGCGCCAGTTACTGGCCCGCTGGCTGATGATCCGATTCAGGAAACCATCACCTTTGACGACTTCGCCAAAGTTGACCTGCGCGTGGCGCTGATTGAAAACGCAGAGTTTGTTGAGGGTTCTGACAAGCTGCTGCGCCTGACGCTGGATCTGGGTGGCGAAAAACGCAATGTCTTCTCCGGCATTCGTTCTGCTTACCCGGATCCGCAGGCACTGATTGGTCGTCACACCATTATGGTGGCTAACCTGGCACCACGTAAAATGCGCTTCGGTATCTCCGAAGGCATGGTGATGGCTGCCGGTCCTGGCGGGAAAGATATCTTCCTGTTAAGCCCAGATGCCGGTGCTAAACCTGGTCATCAAGTGAAATAACTCCCTTCAAGGCGCTGCATCAACAGCGCCTTTTCTTTATAAATTCCTAAAGTTGTTTTCTCGCCTTTTTGTCGCTCTGTAACCTGCGCAAATGCTGTTAGCATCTGTATTAAACTGGATAAAATTACAGGGATGCAGAATGAGACACTTTATCTATCAGGACGAGAAATCACATAATTATTCAACTGCTCCATAACGGTTGACGCTATCAGGAACAGAGCGCCATTAGTCAGGCTGATTTGCTGGCGAACGAACTCACCGTAATCGGTTTTTATCGGCTGGCGCATGTGTTGAAGCAATTACGCAATTCGGAAAGCGAGACACTGGCAGAAGTATTGAATAATTGTGTTTTACTCTGCGAACAGTTGTTACTGATGCTTGAGCAACAAGGAGGAAAAAATGCTTTTTATTAAGAGATCTACTCCATTTCCGGACTGCTCAAGACGAGGTATAAAGAATATTCTATAGCGCCCTGGTGAGAGTCACCAGTTTTCTGATCTTGATAAAATGGAGTTTTACATGAAGGCTTTCAACAAGCTGTTTTCCCTCGTTGTTGCATCTGTTCTGGTTTTCTCTCTCGCTGGCTGTGGTGACAAAGAAGAATCAAAGAAATTTAGTGCCAATCTGAACGGTACTGAAATTGCCATTACCTATGTCTACAAAGGCGACAAGGTGCTTAAGCAATCTTCAGAAACCAAAATTCAGTTTGCAACCATCGGTGCAGCTAACAAAGAAGAGGCGGCTAAAAAGCTTGAGCCGTTAAGTGCAAAATATAAAAACATTGCTGGCGTTGAAGAAAAATTAACCTTTACTGATACTTACGCGCAGGAAAACGTGACTATCGATATGGAAAAAGTTGATTTTAAAGCCCTGCAGGGTATTTCCGGCATTAACATTTCTGCTGACGATGCCAAAAAAGGTATCACTATGGCGCAAATGGAACTGGTGATGAAAGCCGCTGGCTTTAAAGAAGTGAAATAATCTGCCGGAGGCCATGCTCTCTGCATGGCCTCCAGACCTGTCTTAGTTTTTCTTCACATGCTGGCGCGCAGCCAGTCCACGCAGAAAATAACGCAAGAATTGATCGCCGCATTCGCGGAAGTTTTTATGATCCGGTGCGCGCATCATCGCAGTAATTTCCGGCATAGAAACGCGGAACTGCTGTTCGGTGAGGATCGCCAGGATGTCATCGGTTTTCAGTGAAAACGCGATGCGCAATTTTTTCAGCACAATATTGTTATTAATACGACGTTCCGGCTCCAGTGCCGGTGCAGACTCATCCCTGCCGCGTTTTTCGTAAATCAGACCATTCAGGAATGAGGACAAAATAATGTCCGGACAACGTTGAAAACCTTCTTCATCTTCTTTACGCAACCAGATGGCAATCTGTTCGGCAGTGGTTTCGACATTGCCCAGCGCCAGAATGCGCACCAGGTCGTTATTATTGGCTTTTAAAATGTAGCGCACGCTGCGCAGAATATCGTTACTTAGCATGAGGCCTTCAGGTGTTGATGAGGCAAAAAGCCATTTTAGCAGTCTTTTACAGGCCAATCGCCTCTTTTAAGCTTTTCAGATAACGGCGGCTGACCGGCACGGTTAAGCCATTACGCAAAATCAACTCGGCCTGACCATTATCTTCCAGGCGAATCTCCTGCAAATGCGCGAGGTTAACCAGATACTGACGATGGCAGCGTAGTAGTGGTGTACGACTCTCCAGGGTGCGTAATGTCAGTTCAGTAAAGCCCTCTTTCCCTTCGTGACTGGTGACGTAAACACCGCTCATCCTACTGCTGACAAACGCTACATCTTTCATTTGCAGTAAATAAATCCGACTATGCCCCGTACAAGGAATAAATTTCAGCGCCTGCTGATTTTCCGGTAACAGCGAAACATCCTGCTTGCTCCGCTCCTGACGCAGACGAGCCAGCGTTTTCTCCAGCCGCGCTTCATCAATCGGCTTCAGCAGATAATCAAAGGCATGTTCTTCAAAGGCTTTAATGGCGTATTCGTCAAACGCGGTGAGAAAAACGATATACGGACGATGTTCCGGGTCGAGCATCCCCACCATTTCCAGACCGCTGATGCGTGGCATCTGAATGTCGAGAAACAGCACATCCGGGCGCAGTTTATGCACCGCGCCAATCCCTTCCACGGCGTTTGAGCACTCGCCGACAATTTCAATATCGCTCTGCTCCTGCAAAAATACGCGCAGGTTTTCCCGTGCTAATGGTTCATCATCGACAATTAAGACTTTAATCATGCCTCGTCCCTCCATGGCAGTCGTAACGTTATTCGGGTGTAACTATCAGGCTCACAGGCGACGCTTATCCCATAGTCATCGCCAAACCGCTCACGTAAACGCTTATCCACCAGATTCATCCCCAGCCCACTGGCATTGGTTGCCGGTTGATACAAACCGGCATTATCTTCGATCTCCAGCATCAAATGTTGCCCTTCACGCCTTGCGCTAATTGCCACTCGCCCTGTATCCAGCAGTTGTGAGGTTCCATGTTTAATAGCGTTTTCCACTATTGGTTGCAGGGTAAACGCGGGCAACTGCTGCCGGGATAATTCCTCCGGAATAGCAATGTTGACCTGCAACCGTGACTGGAAGCGCGCCTTTTCAATTTGCAGATAAGCATTCACGTGTTCAATTTCGTCGGCGAGAGTAACAAACTCCGAAGGCCGCTTTAAGTTTTTGCGGAAAAAAGTGGAAAGATACTGCACTAGTTGACTGGCCTGTTCGCTGTCGCGGCGGATAACGGCTTTAATGGTGTTAAGCGCATTGAACAGGAAATGGGGATTCACCTGGGCGTGAAGCAGTTTAATTTCTGACTGCGTGAGCATCGCTTTTTGCCGCTCATATTGCCCGGCGAGGATCTGCGCCGAAAGCAATTGCGCAATCCCTTCCCCCAGCGTGCGGTTGATTGAGCTGAACAAACGGTTTTTCGCTTCATACAATTTGATGGTGCCCATCACCCGCTGATTCTCACCACGCAACGGAATCACCAGCGTCGAACCCAGTTTGCATTGCGGATGCAAAGAGCAACGGTAAGGCACTTCGTTGCCATCGGCGTAGACCACTTCGCCGGTTTCAATCGCTTTTAAGGTGTAAGTCGAAGAAATCGGTTTGCCGGGTAAATGGTGATCGTCACCAATTCCGGTAAAGGCCAGCAATTTCTCTCGATCGGTAATCGCGACTGCACCAATATCCAGCTCCTGATACAGCACCTGTGCCACTTTCATGCTGTTCACTTCGTTAAACCCCTGGCGCAAAATGCCTTCCGTCGAGGCCGCTACTTTCAGCGCAGTGGCAGAAAAAGCTGAAGTGTATTTTTCAAACATCGCGCGTTTATCGAGCAATATACGCATAAACAGCGCCGCGCCGACGGTATTGGTGACCATCATTGGCGCAGCAATATTACTCACCAGACGCACCGCATCTTCATAAGGTCGGGCGATTGCCAGGATGATCAGCATTTGCACCATTTCAGCGACGAACGTGACGGCACCGGCGGTAATGGGGTTAAAGACTTTATCAGTGCGCCCGCGACGGATCAGGATGCTGTGTACCAGGCCGCCGAGCAATCCTTCAACGATGGTCGAAATCATGCAGCTTAGCGCAGTCATGCCCCCCATTGAGTATCGATGTAACCCGCCGGTCAGACCAACCAGCCCACCGACGACCGGACCGCCGAGTAAGCCGCCCATCACCGCGCCAATCGCCCGCGTATTAGCAATCGAATCGTCGATGTGCAACCCGAACCAGGTGCCCATAATGCAGAAAATGGAAAAGACGATGTAGCAGAGAAATTTATGCGGCAGACGAACCGTGACCTGCATTAATGGTATGAATAATGGCGTTTTACTCATTAACCACGCAATGACTAAAAAAACGCACATCTGCTGAAGCAGCAGCAACACCAGATTAAAATCGTACATACCCGCAAACCACACTTCCCTTTAAAACGCGTAACATACATTGCCTGCGTTTAACTTTCTTTGAACTCTTGCAGAAAAATGAGAATTCGTGAGTACGATCACTCAAAATCACCTGGCAAAAATAAAATCACCCTAACGATGAACTAAAAACGGACAAAACTACCTGGTTCGCAAATCTGCGTCTAAAGTTAAACCGGGACCTCGCGAGCAAGGGTGAGAGGATGGCGCTTTACACAATTGGTGAAGTGGCGTTGCTTTGTGATATCAATCCTGTCACGTTACGCGCGTGGCAGAGGCGTTACGGATTGTTGAAACCGCAGCGCACAGACGGCGGTCATCGCCTGTTCAACGATGCCGATATCGACCGGATCCGCGAGATCAAACGCTGGATCGATAACGGTGTGCAGGTCAGCAAAGTTAAAATGCTACTCAGTAATGAGAATGTTGATGTGCAAAACGGCTGGCGCGATCAGCAAGAAACTCTGCTTAATTACCTGCAAAGTGGCAATCTACAAAGTCTGCGAATGTGGATCAAAGAACGTGGTCAGGATTACCCCGCCCAGACGCTCACCACACATCTGTTCATTCCTCTGCGCCGACGTCTTCAGTGTCAGCAACCAACTCTCCAGGCGTTACTGGCGATCCTCGACGGTGTACTGATCAACTACATCGCCATTTGTCTGGCTTCGGCACGTAAAAAACAGGGTAAAGATGCGCTGGTGGTTGGCTGGAATATTCAGGATACCACGCGGCTGTGGCTGGAGGGTTGGATTGCCAGCCAGCAAGGATGGCGCATTGATGTCCTCGCCCATTCCCTCAACCAGCTCCGCCCGGAACTGTTTGAAGGCCGCACGCTATTGGTGTGGTGCGGTGAAAACCAGTCTCCCGCCCAGCAGCAGCAGCTCACCAACTGGCAGGAACAAGGCCATGATATTTTCCCACTCGGCATTTAATGATTCGTTAACAAATGCGCTTTACTGTACAATCCTTTCGTTAACATAAGGAGTGCATTATGCGCATAGCGAAAATTGGGGTTATCACCCTGTTCCTGTTGATGGCGTTAGGCGGTATCGGTGGCGTCATGCTCGCAGGTTATACCTTTATTTTGCGTGCTGGCTGAGTAGCTGCACCAACCGTTCAAACAGGCGGTCTACGATGATCGCCGCCAGTGCCACCAGCAACGCCCCCTGAATCACATAAGCAGTGTTAAATCCGCTAAGTCCGATAATGATGGGCGTACCCAGCGTGCTGGCTCCTACCGTTGAGGCAATGGTCGCCGTACCAATATTGATAATCACTGAAGTCCGCACGCCAGCCAGAATCACTGGCGCTGCCAGCGGTAACTCCACTTTACGCAATCGCTGACTCCGGCTCATTCCCATCCCTTTGGCAACGTCTGTCACGCTGGCATCAATCGCTCCCAGTCCGGCAAGTGTCGCCTGTAAGATAGGTAATACGCCGTAAAGGATCAAAGCAATAATCGCCGGTTGCTGACCAAACCCCATCACCGGAACAGCAATCGCCAGCACAGCTACGGGCGGAAAAGTCTGCCCAACGGCGGCAATGGTTTCGACCATCGGGCGAAACTCCGCGCCCCACGGGCGAGTGACAGCAATTCCGGCACCAGTACCAATGATCACGGCAAACAAACTTGAGATCCCCACTAGCCAGAAATGAGCCAGCGCCAGGGCAGCAAAACTTTCCTGCTGATAAACAGGCCGAGGTAATTGTGGAAATAAAGCACCAAACAACGGCTGGCTATAGGGTAGCCAGAAAATCAGCCCCACAAACAGAGCAATAAGCCAGAACAGCGGATCGCGCATTATTTTCATACGATTACGCCTCCACCAGCAGATCCTGAAAATGTAATGTGCCGCAAGGTTTACCTTGAGCGTCAACCACCGGCAACACTTCACAACCACGAGCGACAAACAATGAGAGCGCATCACGTAGCGTCATCTCTTCTGCCAGCGCCTCACCTTCAGCGCGTTCGTTGCGGCGCACATAATCAGTCACACTACGTAACGAAAGCAGGCGCACACCCAGTTCACTATGCCCAAAAAACTGGCGGACAAAATCATTCGCTGGACGAGTCAGCATCGTCAGCGGATTGCCCTGCTGCACCACTTCACCATGATCCATCAACACCAGATGTTCTGCCAGCCGTAGCGCCTCATCAATATCATGAGTGACCAGCACAATGGTGCGCCCCAGCAAACGGTGAATGCGCGTCATCTCTTGTTGCAACGCGCCGCGCGTCACCGGATCCAGCGCGCCAAACGGTTCATCCATCAGCAAAACTTGCGGATCGGCAGCCAGCGCACGAGCAACGCCGACTCGCTGCTGCTGACCACCAGAAAGTTGATGTGGATAACGCTCGCGTAAATTCGCCTCCAGCCCCAACAGCGCCATTAATTCGTCGATACGATCGTCAATCCGCGCCCGCGACCATTTTTGTAATTGCGGCACGGTGGCAATGTTTTGCGCCACGCTCCAGTGGGGAAATAAACCTATCGACTGGATGGCGTATCCCATCCGGCGGCGCAACTCCAGCACTGGCAGCGAGCGAATTTCTTCTCCGGCAAAGCGGATCACTCCGCTGTCATGCTCCACCAGGCGATTAATCATTTTCAGGGTGGTGGATTTGCCGGAGCCAGATGTGCCAATCAGCACCGAAAAACTCCCTTCCTGAAAATTGAGATTGAGATCGTTAACGGCTTTTTGTGCGCCGAACAGTTTGCTGACATGGCTAAATTCAATCATTACGTTTCACCTTCAGCAGTGCGATAAGCAAATCGAACAGCGCGTCGGTAAGCACCGCCAGTACAATCACCGGGATCACCCCCAGCAATACTAAATCAATGGCACTGCTTAACAGCCCCTGGAAAACCAGCGCACCAAAACCGCCTGCGCCGATTAACGCCGCAATCACCGCCATGCCGACGGTTTGCACCATCACCACCCGCAGGCTGCGCAGAAATACCGGTAACGCCAGCGGTAACTGCACATACCAAAAACTCTGCGTCCCGCTCATGCCCATCGCTGTGGCGCTCTCCTGCACGTCGCGCGGGATCTGATTCAAGCCCACTACCACGCCGCGCACTAACGGCAGTAACGCGTAGAGCACCAGCGCAATCAGTGCGGGTGTCATTCCGGTTCCTGCTATGCCGATCGTCCCCAGCCACGGAAAGGCAGTCACCAGTCCGGCAAGCGGAGCAATCAGCAGGCCAAAGAGCGCCACCGAAGGCACGGTCTGAATGACATTGAGCAGAGAAAAAATCGCCCCCTGCCGCGCGGTGGAAAAGTAGCACCAGACGCCCAGCGGCACGCCAATCACCAGCGCCGGCAGTACCGAGCCAAACAGCAGGGTCAGATGCTGTGCCAGCGCGTCATCAAACACATCCTGACGGTTGGCGTATTCTTTCATTAGCGAGAGATCGTTAAGCGCGCCGGAGTACAGCAACCACAGCGGAATGATGGCAATCTGCATATGCAACAACCAGCGCCACAGCGGATGCGTGGAGATTCGGCGGATGGCATCACTACAGGCCAGCAGTGCCAGCGCCACAGCCAACCAGAAACCACTGCCGAGGCTGGTACGCGCCAGCACACTGCCATTTTGCGCCAGTTGTGTCGCTGCCTTTCCCGCGCCCCACACCAGCAATACGAAGACGAATTGCGCAAGGATGAGTGCAAAAATGCTGCCTTTTCTACCGGGAATAAAACAGGCAGTCAGCCAGGCGCAACCAACGCCCACCAGCATCCAGATCGTTTGCGGCCACAGTTGCCAGAGATGACGCCCTTCACCCGAGACTAAACGATTAGGCGCGTAACTGATAAACGGCAGCGCCGCTGCGATTGCCGTCAGCAACAGCAGCAGCGCCAGAACAGGATTAATACGTAGATAAGTCACGGGAAATTACTTCGTCCACCCTTTTTGTTTCAGGTAGTCGGCAGCCACTTTTTTGGCATCCAGTCCTTCCACTGCAATGCTGGCATTCAGTTGCTGCAATGTTTTTTCATCGAGGCTGGCGAAGACTGGCTGTAGCCACTGTGCCATTTGCGGATACTCCTTCAACACCGATTCACGCACCACTGGTGCAGGCGCGTAGATAGGTTGCACGCCTTGCGGATCGCTTAAGGTTTGCAGCCCCAGCGCCGCGACCGGACCGTCAGTGCCGTAAGCCATTGCGGCATTAACGCCAGAAGTTTGCTGGGCAGCGGCTTTAATCGTTACCGCCGTGTCGCCGCCAGCCAGTGACAGTAACTGATCCTGACCGAGCTTAAAGTCATAGGCTTTTTCAAAAGCGGGTAAGGCATCGGCGCGTTCGATAAACTCTGCCGAGGCCGCAAGTTTGAAGTTGCCCCCCTCTTTCAAATAACGACTGAGATCGGCAAGCGAAGTGAGTTTGTTTTTCTCTGCCACATCCTGACGCACGGCGATGGTCCAGGTGTTATTCGCAGGCGCGGGCGTCAGCCAGATTAACTTGTTTTGCTCTGCATCGAGTTTCTTGACTTTCTCATAGCCCTGTCCGGCATTTTTCCACGCTGCATCGTTTTCATCTTTAAAGAAGAAAGCGCCATTGCCGGTATATTCCGGATAGATATCCAGTTCACCGGAAGTAATCGCCCCGCGCACCACAGGAGTCGTTCCGAGTTGCACTTTATTGACCGTCGGTACGCCGTGGCTTTCGAGTACCTGCAAGATGATGTTGCCGAGTAGCGCGCCTTCGGTATCGATTTTTGAACCGACTTTAACGGGGGAAGCCGCGTGCAGCGGCAGGCTCACGGCTGCCAACATAACCAGTGAACCTGCCCAGACCTTTGAGAGTGGCATGATGCTTTCCTCATTCTTTTACTGTTGTTTTCAGCGAATTAAGAGAAAAGCATAGTTGATAATGGCGGGGTTAGCCTGACTGGGCGGATTCAGTTGCAGAATCAGATAAATACTTAAGAGGCATATTCGGTCCGGCGTTTCCTGCCGGATGCGGCGCAAGCGCCTTATCCGGCCTACAGCGGGTGAAAAATCAACAAGTTGTAACCATTCTGTAGACCTGATAAGCGCAGCGCATCAGGCAAAGGGCGCAAACGTCGCGCCCTTACTAAAGCATTACAGCAACTCAAACTCGCCTTTCTTAACGCGTGCGGAATCAGTGCCGATAAAGACATTGAACTTGCCAGGCTCGGCGTCATATTTCATCTGTTGATTCCAGAACTTCAGCGCCTCGATATCGATCGGGAAGCTGACGGTCTGAGTTTCGCCCGGTTTGAGGGTGATTTTCTCAAAACCTTTCAACTGCTTCACCGGACGGCTCATAGAAGCGGTCACATCCTGCAAATACATCTGAACCACCGTCGCCCCTTCGCGTTTGCCGGTATTCGTCACCTGCACGCTGGCGGTCACTTTGCCGTCACGCTTCATGGTCGGGGCAGAGAGTTTCACATCAGAGACGGTGAACGTGGTATAGCTCAGACCATAACCGAACGGGTACAGCGCCCCGTTAGCTTCATCAAAATAACGCGAAGTGTATTTGTTCGGCTTGTCGGCATTATACGGGCGACCGGTATTCAGATGGCTGTAGTACACAGGGATCTGCCCGACAGAACGCGGGAAGGACATCGGCAGCTTGCCGGACGGGTTGTAATCGCCAAACAATACATCGGCAATCGCATTCCCCCCTTCCGTACCCGCAAACCAGGTTTCCAGAATCGCGTCGGCCTGCTGATCTTCTTTCACCAGCGCCAGCGGACGACCGTTCATCAGCACCAGCACCAGCGGTTTACCGGTGGCTTTCAGCGCCGCAATCAAATCACGCTGACTTTGCGGGATGGTGATATCGGTACGGCTGGAGGCTTCGTGCGCCATCCCCTGAGCTTCACCGACCACAGCCACCACCACATCAGATTGTTTCGCGGTTTGCACCGCTTCATCAATCATCTCTTGCGGCGAGCGCGGATCGACTTTGACCGCTTCTTCATACTGATTCAGGAAATCGATAATGCCTTTGTCACTGGTAACGTTCGCCCCTTTGGCATACAGCACTTTACCGTTTTCACCGACGGCATTTTTAATCCCGGTCAGTACGGTCACGGATTGATCGGCAACACCGGCTGCGGACCAGCTGCCCATCACGTCACGTTTACTGTCCGCCAGTGGCCCAACCACCGCAATGGTGGCCGATTTTTTCAGCGGTAACGTTTCGAGACGGTTTTTCAGCAACACCAGGCTTTCACGCGCCACTTCACGCGCTTCTTTACGGTGCAGGCGGCTTTCGGCATTGGTATCCACCGGGTCAGACTCTTTCGGCCCCAAATGGCTGTATGGGTCGTTAAACAGCCCCATATCATATTTGACGTTCAGTACGTGACGCGCGGCATCGTCCAGCTCTGCCATCGTCACTTTGCCGGATTTGATCAACCCAGGCAGATACTTCGAGTAATACTCGTCGCTCATACTCATGTTGATCCCGGATTTCAGTGCCACGCGCACCGCATCTTCCGGATCTGCCGCCGTACCGTGTTTAATCAGTTCTTTGATTGCGCCATGATCGGAAACGGTGATGCCTTTAAAGCCCCACTGATCGCGCAGCACATCTTTCAGCAGCCAGGAATCGGAGGTGGCTGGCGTGCCGTTCAGCGAGTTCAACGCCACCATCACCGCGCCGCTGCCTGCATCCAGCCCCGCTTTGTACGGCGGCATATAGTCATTAAACAGACGCTGCGGGCTCATATCGACGGTGTTGTACTCTTTACCACCTTCTACCGCGCCGTATGCAGCAAAGTGTTTGACGCTGGTCATCACCGAGTAGCGATCTGCCGGGCTTTTACCCTGCATCGCTTCCACCATGGTTTTACCCATGATTGAGGTCAGATACGTATCTTCGCCAAAACCTTCGGAAGCACGTCCCCAGCGCGGATCGCGCGAGACATCGACCATTGGCGCCCAGGTCATATTCAGGCCATCATCTGCCGCTTCATAAGCAGAGACGCGCCCTACTGTTTTCACCGCATCGAGGTTAAAAGAAGAGGCCAGGCCGAGGCTAATCGGGAAGACAGTGCGCTGACCGTGCAGCACATCATAGGCAAAGAAGAGAGGAATTTTCAGGCGGCTTAATTCCATCACCTGATCCTGCATGGCGCGGATATCCTGACGGGTTACGGTGTTGAAAATCGCCCCAACCTGCCCGTCTTTGATCATCTCGCGGATCGCCTCTTTCGGGTTATCCGGGCCGACGCTGATTAAGCGCAGTTGACCAATCTTCTCATCAACCGTCATTTTTTTGAGCAGTTCGGTGACGAACGCATCACGCGCTTCGGGCGTTAATGGATGGTTACCGAACAAATCATCCGCCAGTGCTGGCTGTAAGGCCAGACTTACCGCGATACCTACTGAACATAGCCATTTCATGTGGATTTTTCTTCCTTTGTTGCCCGACGTGGCAGCGAAAATGGTGCAAAAACCGTAGTTTGCCATAAGCATGATGGAGAGAGAAAAAGAATGCTCAGTTTATTGTCTGAATTTTCAAAATATTCACTCGCTGAATTGTCATACAAGGCGCTATTCTAGTTTGTGATATTTTTTCGCCACCACAAGGAGTGGAAAATGTCTTCCATGACAACAACTGATAATAAAGCCTTTTTGAATGAACTTGCCCGTCTGGTCGGTCATTCACACCTGCTCACCGATCCCGCAAAAACGGCCCGCTATCGCAAGGGCTTCCGTTCTGGTCAGGGCGACGCGCTGGCTGTCGTTTTCCCTGGCTCACTACTGGAATTGTGGCGGGTGCTGAAAGCCTGCGTCACCGCCGACAAAATTATTCTGATGCAGGCCGCTAATACTGGTCTGACCGAAGGCTCGACGCCAAACGGTAACGACTATGATCGCGATATCGTTATCATCAGCACCCTGCGTCTCGACAAACTGCACGTTCTCGGCAAGGGCGAACAAGTGCTGGCCTATCCGGGCACCACGCTCTATTCGCTGGAAAAAGCTCTCAAACCGCTGGGTCGCGAACCGCACTCGGTGATTGGTTCGTCGTGTATAGGTGCATCGGTCATCGGCGGTATCTGTAATAACTCCGGCGGCTCGCTGGTGCAGCGTGGCCCGGCATATACCGAAATGTCGTTATTCGCGCGCATAAATGAAGACGGCAAACTGACGCTGGTGAACCATCTGGGGATTGATCTGGGCGAAACACCAGAGCAGATCCTCAGCAAGCTGGATGACGATCGTATCAAAGAAGATGATGTTCGCCACGATGGTCGTCACGCCCACGATTATGATTATGTTCACCGCGTTAGGGATATTGAAGCCGACACACCCGCACGTTATAACGCCGACCCGGATCGCCTGTTTGAATCCTCCGGTTGCGCCGGAAAACTGGCAGTATTCGCGGTACGTCTTGATACCTTCGAAGCAGAAAAAAATCAGCAGGTGTTTTATATAGGCACCAATCAGCCGGAAGTGCTGACTGAAATCCGCCGCCATATTCTGGCTAATTTCGAAAATCTGCCGGTTGCAGGGGAATATATGCATCGGGATATCTACGATATCGCGGAAAAATATGGCAAAGACACCTTCCTGATGATCGATAAACTTGGCACCGACAAGATGCCTCTCTTCTTTAACATCAAAGGGCGTACCGATGCGATGCTGGAGAAAGTGAAATTCTTCCGTCCGCATTTTACCGACCGTGCGATGCAAAAATTCGGTCATCTGTTCCCCAGCCATTTACCCCCGCGCATGAACAACTGGCGCGATAAATATGAACATCATCTGCTGTTAAAAATGGCGGGCGATGGCATTGGCGAAGCGAAATCGTGGCTGGTGGATTATTTCAAACAGGCTGAAGGTGATTTCTTTGTCTGTACGCCGGAGGAAGGCAGCAAAGCATTTTTACACCGTTTCGCCGCTGCGGGGGCGGCAATTCGTTATCAGGCCGTGCATTCCGATGAAGTCGAAGACATTCTGGCGCTGGATATTGCTCTGCGGCGTAACGATACCGAGTGGTATGAGCATTTGCCACCGGAGATCGACAGCCAGTTGGTACACAAGCTCTATTACGGCCATTTTATGTGCTATGTCTTCCACCAGGATTACATCGTCAAAAAAGGTGTGGATGTACATGCGTTGAAGGAACAGATGCTGGAGCTGTTACGCCAGCGCGGCGCGCAATATCCTGCCGAGCATAACGTCGGTCATTTGTATAAAGCACCGGAGACGTTGCAGAAGTTTTATCGCGAGAACGATCCAACCAACAGTATGAACCCTGGGATCGGTAAAACCAGCAAGCGGAAAAACTGGCAGGAAGCAGAGTAAATATAGCCGGATGCCTGATGCAGATGTAGGCCTGATAAGATGCGCCAGCATCGCATCAGGCATCGTGCCCGAATGCCGGATGCGGCGTAAACGCCTGATCCGGCCTACAGGCAAGCAAACTTAATCGTTCTGTGCCGTCTGCCCCGCCGCCGCCATCTGAGCGGCTTTTTGTTTTTTATAGCTCAACGCCGCAGCCGGAACAGGCATCACTTTACCGGTTTCAATCCAGGTACGCAGGCGGCTAGCATCGGCAAAATGGGTATATTTGCCAAATGCATCCATCACCACCAGCGCCACCGGTTTATTATTGATAACCGTGCGCATCACCAGGCAATGCCCTGCGGCATTGGTAAAACCGGTTTTGGTTAACTGAATATTCCAGTTATCGCGATAAACCAGATGGTTAGTATTGCGGAACGGCAGGGTGTACGTCGGATTAGAGAAGGTCGCCATATCTTCACGGGTGGTACTCAACTGACCGATCAACGGATATTGTTTGCTGGCAATCAACAATTTGGTCAGGTCACGGGCCGTCGAAACGTTATGCACCGACAACCCGGTCGGTTCAACAAAGCGCGTGTTGTTCATTCCGAGCGACTTCGCTTTCGCATTCATCGCTTTAATAAAAGCGTTATAACCACCAGGATAATGGTGCGCCAGGCTTGCCGCCGCGCGGTTTTCCGAAGACATCAGCGCCAACAACAGCATATCTTTACGGCTGATTTCGCTGTTCAGTCGCACGCGCGAATAGACCCCTTTCATCTCTGGCGTCTGGCTGATATCCACTTTCAGTTTTTCATCCAGCGGCAGTCGTGCGTCAAGCACCACCATTGCGGTCATTAATTTGGTGATTGACGCAATCGGACGCACCAGATCCGGGTGGTTCGAATAGATCACTTTGTTGGTATTCAGATCAACAATCATCGCACTACCGGAAGCGATTTCCGGCTGCGAAGCTGTGGTAGCGGCGGTCGTTTTCGCAACGGCCTGCGGTGCAAAAGGCACAGCCAGCATTAGAGCCAGGCTAAATAAAGAAACTCGAAATTTCGGCATGATGAGCATTCAGATAGTGGTTCACGCGCACGGGTTGCGCACCGCCGGAGTAAGGATTTACTGAGGCTAGCGACGCCATCATAACGAGCAAAAAGTGCGATCGTCAAAGGAGAATCGTGAGGAAATGCTGCATTGCTGACATTTACGCCAGCAATGCAACGCAAAAGAACTTTCTAGAACAGCCGATAACCGTACCCCCACAGAATAACGGTAATAGCGAGCAGCACTTCCAGCACCAGTACGCCAATCGCCAGCGTCGAACTGGAGAAACTAAGACCTTCCTCTTTGTTGATATTCAGGAAGCTCGGAATACCGAGATAAAGCAGATAGCCGGTGTAAAACAGCGCCACCGTGCCGACCAGCGCGCACAGCCAAACCAGCGGATAAAGCTCCACCAGGCCGCTTAAAAACAGCGGCGTTGCGACATATCCGGCAAAGACCATACAGTGCGCAAGCGATGGACGTTGCGGATATTTGCGCGCCATCCACCAGATGACTCGCCCCATCACCGCGACCCCTGCCAGCATAACGCCATAAAACAGGACAGCCAGCGCCAGTCCGGTAAACCAGGATAACTTCAGGATAGTGCCATCGCCAAAATTCCAGCCAATTTGCGTGGTGCCAATGAAGGCACAGATCACCGGAATCGCCGCCATCAGCAAAACGTGGTGGGTGTAGTGATGAGAAATCGTTTCGTTTTCACGATTAATCACCTGCATTTCACGATCGGGATGGGAAAACAGTCCCCAGACATGGCTCATACCGCCCCCTTTTTGTGAGTTGCTGAACCTGACAGTTCAAGTATAAGTCAGCTTGTGGTTATTTTTTGCCCTGTTGTGAAATTTGCGTCGCGTGATGAAACGCCTTTTTCTGCGCAAACAATTCACAGGGTGTATGCTTACAGGCAACCAAAGGGAGACAGACTGGCCTATGGATCTCAATACACTCATCTCACAATATGGTTATGCCGCGCTGGTGCTCGGCAGTCTGGCAGAGGGTGAAACCGTGACTTTGCTGGGAGGCGTTGCGGCACATCAGGGATTATTAAAATTCCCGCTGGTGGTTCTTTCTGTGGCGCTTGGCGGCATGATTGGCGACCAGGTGCTTTATCTGTGCGGACGGCGGTTTGGCGGCAAGCTGTTGCGTCGTATCTCAAAGCATCAGGATAAAATTGAGCGGGCACAGAAACTGATCCAGCGCCATCCGTATCTGTTTGTTATTGGCACGCGTTTTATGTATGGCTTTCGGGTCATTGGCCCGACGCTGATTGGTGCCAGCCAGTTGCCACCGAAAATCTTTCTGCCGCTGAATATTCTCGGCGCATTTGCCTGGGCGTTGATTTTTACCACTATCGGTTACGCCGGTGGTCAGGTGATAGCGCCGTGGTTGCACAGTCTTGATCAGCATCTGAAACACTGGGTCTGGTTGATTCTGGTCGTGGTTCTGGTGGTTGGCGTGCGCTGGTGGCTGAAACGGCGCGGGAAGAAAAAGCCGAATAATCAGGCATAAAGCAGTTGCCCCAGATAAGTCGTTCGCGCCGCATCCGACACCGGGTGCACCATGCCTGATGCGACGCTGGCGCGTCTTATCATGCCTACCAAACGTGACCGGCCTGTAGGTCGGATAAGGCGTTCACGCGCATCCGACACCGGGTGCACCATGCCTGATGCGACGCTGGCGCGTCTTATCATGCCTACCAACGTGACCGGCCTGTAGGTCGGATAAGGCGTTCACGCCGCATCCGACACCGGGTGCACCATGCCTGATGCGACGCTGGCGCGTCTTATCATGCCTACAACATACCCATTGAAATATCCACATATCCCATTGCGCTACTCCGGTTTAAACTGCGGATTCGCCAGCATAAAACCGCCATCGACAATCAACGACTGCCCGGTGGTGTAATTTGCGCCTTCGGAACATAGCCAGGCCACCAGACTGGCAATCTCATGCGTTGTGCCGAAACGCCGCAGGGGAATTGATGGCTCTGCATCGGGCTTCACGTCGCCGTCATCCATGCCGTTCATCGGCGTGGCGATGGCACCTGGCGCGACCGCATTCACCAGAATCTTATGCCTGACCAGTTCGAGCGCCATCGCTTTGGTTAACCCGCCGAGTGCATGTTTAGCGGCGGTGTAGGCGCTGGCATCCGGCAGCGGCGTATGTTCATGTACCGATGTAATGTTGATGATGCGACCACCTTGCCCCTGTTTCACCATCTGGCGGGCGGCAATTTGCGAGCATAAAAAAGCACCATCGACATCAACGGTAAAAATCTTGCGCCACTCATCAAAAGCCATATCAAGAAACGGCGCTTTGGTCATCGCTCCCGCGTTATTCACCAGCACATCAATACGCCCCAGTCGTTGAATGAGTTTCTCCAGCGCCTGCGCACCTTCTGGTAGATTGCCGAGATCCAGTTGCACCATCTCCGCACGGACGCCGTAGCTAACCACTTCACGCGCGGTTTCTTTTGCCCCTTCTTCATCTGAGTGCCAGGTAACGCCTATATCAAAACCCTGTTGCGCCAGTAATAACGCGCACTCTTTACCGATCCCCGAATCGGAGGCGGTAATTATCGCGACCTGTGCCATAGAGTTCTCCACTTAACGCTGAATAAACGTTAAGTATAGAAGGCGCATATCATCAGCGTTTGTAGCCCCCACCCAGCGCGCCGGTGAGTTGAACGGAGGCATCCAGCCACTGCCCCTGCAAGAGCAGACCGTTCGCCCGCTCACGCAGCGCCGGGATTCTTGCCTCGCTGACGCGGGAACCAGCAATGATGCCCGCGTTAAAACGCGCCTGCGCCAGACCAACGACTCGCAGGGCATCGCGCTCAATTTGCGCCTGATGCTGGTTTTTCTCCGCCAGTGTCTGAACCTGACTGGCTGCCCGCGCCACGTCATTTACCGCTTCAACCACCGCTTTGTTGTAGCTGGCGATAGACAAGTTGCTTTCGGCTTTCGCAATATCGAGATTGGCGTTAAGACGGCCGCTATCGAAAATAGGTAGCGTCAAACCTGCCGTAACGCCCATTTGCTGCGCGGAATGGCGGAACAGATCGCTTAAGTGCAATGCATCTTGTTGCAGGAAGGCCATCAGGTTTATGTCGGGGTAAAAGGCCGCTTTTGCCGCGTCGATGCTGCTTAAGGATGATTCAACGTACCAGTGCGCCGCCTGCAAATCGGCACGGCGTGCCAGCAAGGAATAACCCAGTTCATCAGGAAGCTGGCTTGCCACTTCAGGCAGCACGACCGGATGCAGCTTTAAGGCGCTCGTCTGGCTGTTAGTCAGCGCACTTAACCGCGCCTCAATAATTTTCATTTTTCCCGCCGCATCGTTGCGCTGCTGCCGGGTTTTACTGGCATTAATATCGGTTTCCACACCTTCAACCGAAGAGGTAATTCCGTTTTGATACAACTGGCGATCGGTCGCGATAATGGTGTTCTGCTCTTTTTCGATTTGCTGCAAGACAGTATTTAACGCCGCCTGGGTTTGCCACTCCCAGTACAGACGTGCCACGCTGCCAGCCAGCAATTGGCGAGTTTGCTCGCGTTCCGCCACCCGTGCTTTAACCGTACCCAGGCGAGCAGTAACCTCCGCCCGATTCTTTCCCCAGATATCAAGATGCCAGCCCGCCGTTAAGCCCAAAGTACCGTTGGTGTACCACGGACCGGTCGTACCTGCCGCAGGATCGTTCAGAGCAAACGGCCCCATTAACCCTTCTGCCGACATTTTTTGCCGCTCCATATCCGCAGAAAAGTCGATCTGCGGACCATCCTGAGTGGCTACAGCTTTCGCCTGAGCTTCAGCCAGTTGAATGCGCTGTTCAGCCACCTGCATATCCGGTGCGTTCTGTAGTGCATTGTTAATTAATGAAGTGAGTTGATTATCGTGATATTCCAGCCACCACTGACTGTCTGGCCAACCATTCTTCAGCGCCATGGGTAATGCGGTGTCAACTTGTGCAGCGGGCGTTTGCTGGCTTAACGCCTGGCGGGTTTCGTGCACAGGCGCACACCCGGCCAGCATCAGTAACAGCGGAAAACAGGCGATGGCTGGATAAAAGGAATCACGATTCATGGGGGAATAATCAGGTAAGAAAAGGTGCGCGGAGATTACCGTGTGTTGCGATATATTTTTTAGTTTCGCGTGGCAATACATCACTGGCAATAAAACGACATATCCAGAAAAACATACAGTAAGTAAATGATATTCTCCGATTTATCTTAATCGGTTATGAATAACGGCAAAGGGTTTCATTTTTTCCTATACTTACTCAGCACTCACAAATAAAGGAACGCCAATGAAAATTATACTCTGGGCTGTATTGATTATTTTCCTGATTGGGCTACTGGTGGTGACTGGCGTATTTAAGATGATATTTTAAAATATCAGATAAACCAGATATGACATATAGGTAGTCAGGTTAGTCATTAGATGTTTTGTGTACTTGATTTACAAACAGCTCCGGTGTTGGTGGCGTCAAAATCGCCGAGGCGTTCCCTGGAGGCCGGGGCAGCCCACATGGATGTGGGCTGAAGGCGCGTCTTACAGGGATGTTACCTCGCGCCCGACCCGGTAGCCGTAAGGGATAAGCCGAGGGCACCGCGCAGCGGCGATTTTGTTCGCCAGAGCCCGGGGGTGCAGGGGGCGGCGGCGATTGGCCGCCCCCTGCGCGCTCCTTGCGCCAGTTGTGATATATGGCTTAGCTCATGAAAGGAGCGCAACAAAATGATGAAGCTGAATAAGCGATTTATTGTCTCTAATATGCTGCGATTCCACTATTATCGCAGCTTATCTATATCAATTGCCTGAATAGCCCTTGCAATATCAGGGGAATTATTCAACACCCGAACATGCTGAAATAATTCCGTTGCTTCATCGTATTCTTTACGCAAATAACTCAACCACTGTTTAATTCGCGCGACATGATATAGCCCGGTATCGCCCTGCTTTTCCAGACGGGTATATTTTTGCAGCAAAGCAACCACCTCCGGCCACGGCATTCGCGGTTCGTTATATTTTACCACCCGGCTCAGGTTGGGAATATTCAGCGCCCCGCGACCAATCATTACCGCGTCGCAGCCGCTCATCGCCATACATTGTTGCGCACTCTGCCAGTCCCAGATTTCACCGTTGGCAATCACCGGAATATTCAGCCGCTGGCGAATTTCGCCAATCGCCTGCCAGTCAATATGCTCCGCACGGTAGCCCTGCTCTTTTGTCCGCCCATGCACCACCAGTTCCGTGGCGCCAGCCTGTTGAACAGCATCGGCAATTTCAAACTTCTTATCGCCGCTGTCCCAGCCAAGCCGCACTTTCACGCTGACGGGCAAATGCGCCGGTACAGCTTCGCGCATCGCTTTTGCCCCCTGGTAGATGAGCTCGGGATCTTTGAGTAACGTCGCCCCGCCGCCGCTACCGTTAACCGTTTTCGATGGGCAACCGCAATTGAGATCCACGCCCCAGGAGCCTAACTCCACCGCACGAGCGGCATTTTCCGCCAGCCATTGCGGGAACTGCCCCAGCAGTTGTACGCGCACCAGCGTACCGGATAGCGTTCGACTGGCATTTTGTAGTTCAGGGCAAATGCGATGAAAGACTTTTACCGGCAGCAGTTGATCGACCACGCGGACAAATTCGGTGATGCACAGATCGTAGTCGTTAACTTCGGTCAGCAATTCACGCACCAGAGAGTCAAGCACACCCTCCATCGGCGCCAGTAGTACACGCATATCATCACCCGCAAAAAAATGAGGCGCTATGGTAGCGCCTCCGGTCAGCGGATTAAAGTGCTCAGCGTGGTTGCAGACAGTTATCTTCTTTCCAGCCGTACAGCCACTCCATACCACGATAAAACTCTGCCTGCGATTTCCCTTTCCACAGCAGGTTACGTACCTGGCGTTCGACCCCCGCAGCGTGGTATACCCGCCCCATTTCACGGGTTGACCAGACGATGCGCGCGGTGCGTGGAATACGTACCGACTCATACAGCGCAAAGGCTTGTGCCGCATCGCCGTCACATTCTGCCAGCGCCTTACCGAGCGTCACCGCGTCTTCCAGTGCCATACAGGCACCCTGCGCCATATATTGCGCCACCGGATGCGCCGCATCGCCCACCAGCGTTATGCGCTTCGTTCCCCACTTCGCCACCGGTTCGCGGTCGGCAGTTGACCAGCGTCGCCATGAGGTCGGTTTATCCAGCATCTGACGCGGGCGTGGATGAATGCCTTCAAAATAGGAGAGCACTTCCTCTTTGCTGCCATCCTTCACGCCCCACTCTTCCTGCTGGCGACTGTGGAATGTCACCACCAGGTTATACTGCTTGCCGCCGCGCAAAGGGTAATGCACCAGGTGACAGTGCGGCCCCGCCCACAGTACCGGCGCGTTAATACGCAAATCTTCCGGCATATCGGCACAATCGATAACCGCACGGTAGACCACATGCCCGGTAACGCGCGGCACATCGCCTAATAAGCTCTGACGCACCACTGACTTCACGCCATCACAACCAATCAGAATATCGCCGCTCCAGCTATTGCCGCGATCGTCAAAAACGGTGACATCGTCTTCCGTCTCACGAATATCCACCACCTGTGTGGAGGTGTGATATTCGACGTCCGGATGCGTCAGTACCGCTTCCCACACCGAGGCATGGATATCAACGCGATGGATCACCGCGTAAGGGCCGCCAAAATGGTCACGAAAGGCCTGCCCGGTTTCAATGCGCACCACCTCTTCGGCGTTTACTGCGTCCATCATGGTGATGTGATCGGTAAACACCGCGCGCTGACGGGCAATTTCCCCGACGCCAAGACTGTCCAGCGCCGAAAACGCGTTTGGCCCCAACTGGATGCCTGCGCCAATCTCACCGATTTCATGTGCCTTTTCCAGCAGCACGACTTTGATCCCCAGGCGGGCCAGTGACAGCGCAGTTGCCGCACCGCCGATCCCGCCTCCCACAATTACTGCGCGTGTCACTTTCGTCATTATGCTTCTCCTGGTCAGGCTGAAATTTTATCTTGTTGATTTTCTGGCGCGGCAGCTATAAATGCTGGCAGCTGCGTGCAGGCGTCGTACACCACTTTACAGCGCGGATATGCACTCAGGTCGCAGTTCATGCGTAACGCATTTGCCCACTGTGGGACAAGGCAGCAGTCTGCCAGCGTCGGCGTCTCGCCCACACAAAATTGCCCCGACTGGCTCTGGCGCAGCAGTTGTTCCACTGCGCTTAACCCTTGCTGGATCCAGTGCGCATACCAGCGTTTTTTCTCTTCTTCACTGACGTTCAGTTCTTCGGTCAGGTAGCGCAGCACACGCAAATTATTCAGAGGATGAATGTCGCAAGCGATGGCATAAACAATTTCCAGGACTTTATTGCGAGCCGGTTCTTCCTGCGGCAACAGCGGAACTTGTGGATAATGACGATCCAGCCAGTCAATTATCGCCAGCGATTGACCGAGTGACTCGCCATCATCGGTCAGCAGCGTCGGCACCAGCCCGACCGGATTCATCCGCCGGTAGGCCAGTTCGTTTTGCTGACCAATGCGGATATTCACCCCTTCGGTCTGGTAATCGATACCCTTTAGCGCCAGCGCGATACGCACCCGGTACGACGCTGAACTATTAAAAAAACTGTACAGCTTCATCTTGCACCTCAGACAATCTTCACCGCGATAGGGGTTAAACCCTCGACGTTGCCCGTGATCACATCGCCTTTCACCACCGGGCCAACACCTTCCGGCGTGCCGGTGAAGATCAGATCGCCCGGTTGCAGTTCAAAGAAGCCGGACAGGTAGCTGATGGTTTCATTCACTGACCAGATGAGATGACGAATATCGCTGCGCTGATGATCTTCGCCGTTAACCTGTAACCAGATTGGCGCGTTATCAATACCGCCGGTTTCGCTGGCTTTGTGCAGCGGCGCGATCGGCGCAGAGAGATCAAACGCTTTGCCGATTTCCCACGGGCGTCCCATCTGGCGCATTTCCATTTGACGATCGCGACGGGTCATATCAAGCCCCGTGGCATAACCCCAGACATATTCATGCGCGTTTTCCAGCGGGATATCGCTGCCCTTTTTGCCAATCGCCACCACCAGTTCAATTTCATAATGGTAGTTATCAGTCTGTGCCGGATACGGCAGCGCCAGCGTTTCGCCTGCGGCAACCGGAACAACGGCATCCGCTGGTTTGCAGAAGAAGAATGGCGGTTCACGATCCGGATCGAAGCCCATTTCGCGGGCGTGGGCAGCATAGTTACGTCCGACGCAGTAAACGCGACGCACGGGGAATTGTTCATCACTGCCAACAACCGGTACGGTAACGGGCGCTTGCGGTTCGAATACATATTGAGTCATTTTTTCTCTCCCAAATTAATAACGCGCTTCGCGGAACAGCCCCAGGGCTTCTTGTACCGGTCTGTCCGAAAAACTAAATAAAACGGTATCTTGCGTGGTCTGGAATGACACGCCGTGCCAGGTCGGCACCACGAAGATATCTTTTGCACTAAAGGTGAAGGTTTCATTGCCGATAGTGACCAGCCCGCCGCCTTCCACCACGTGGTAGATGGTGCTGTCAGTTGTGCGCGCCACGCGGGAGGCGAACCCTTTCGGCAACAGTTGCAGGAAAGCGCCCATCGACGGCATCGGATACCCGCCAGTGACCGGGTTGACGTAGCGCATTTTGTAGCCATCCCACTCATCGGCATCGCCCAGGCGGGTTAAATCGTGCAGCACTTCGCGGCTGCGGTCATAACGGTAGTTAAAGATCGGCGAGGAGTTCCCCGTCTGATGGCGCAGCGGCAACATATTGGCGGCATAACGCGGCAGATAATCCCCCTCTTTGCGCGTTACCGGTTGTTGCTCTTCCGGATAATCTTCGGCAAAACCGCAGCCCAGAGTGTTCACTAATGGCAGATCCAGTCCATCCAGCCAGATAACCGGTTCGTCGCCAGGATTACCGTGATCGTGCCAGCGCCACTGCGGGGTCAGGATAAAATCGCCCTCATTCATTGGCGTGCGTTCGCCATCAACGGCGGTAAATGCGCCTTTACCTTCAACAATAAAACGCAGCGCCGACTGGTTATGACGATGGCTTGGTGCCACTTCGCCTGGCATGATCAGTTGCAAACCGGCATACAAGGTGGCGGTAATAGAGGACTGACCGCGCAGCGCCGGGTTTTCCAGCACCAGTACGCGACGCACCGCCTCTTTCGCGCCAATCAGGCTGCCACTTTCCAGCAACAACGGGCGGATCTCCTGATAATTCCAGTACGCTGGCGCGCAATTAGCGTTGGGCGTTTTCGGCACCAGATGGTGCAACGACTCCCACAGCGGGGTCAGGTTTTGCCCGGAAATGTGTTGATAAAATTGCTCGCGGCTATTTTGATTGTTATCAGTCATTGAGATGCTCCTTATTCGTTCACAACGCCTGCGCGAGGCAGTGAGTCAGGGACAGAGGTCGACTGGCGAACGACGGTAATCAGCAGCGTTAACATCACCGCACTGATCGCCGCAGGCACAGCGATAATGAAAAACAGAGTGTCGAAAGAGAAATTCATCGCCATCATCACGCCGCCAGAAAGCGAACCGACAATCGCGCCGCAGCGGCCGACGGCGTTTGACCAGCTCACGCCCGTGGCGCGACTTTGTGTCGGGTAGAGCGTGGCGGTCAGCGCGTTCAGCCCCACTTGCGATCCGCTGATACCAATGCCAGTGCCAAAGACAGCCAGTGCCATCAGCCATAATCCGTCCTGACTTAAGCCAATCATCACGATGCATACAACGCCTATGGCATAGCTCAGCGCCAACACGCGGAAAGGATTGAATTTATCCATCAGTACGCCCAGCGCCAGCGCGCCCAACGTGCCGCCAATCTGGAATGCGGCGGTGACCCAGGACGCATGTTGCAGGTCGATACCACGATGGTTAAGCAACGTCGGCATCCAGCTTGAGAGCAGGTAAATGATCAGCAGGCTCATGAAGAAAACGACCCACAGCATCAACGTGATGGTTAACTGACGCCCGGCAAACAACTGGCGAATGCTGCCTTTGGCAATAGCGGCTGGTTCATTGAGATAAAAGTGGGTATCGACATAACGCTCGCGAGTCATGGCACTCACGGTTTTTGCAATTACCGCCTGCGGTAACTGGCGACGCACCTGCCAGCGTGGCGATTCCGGCAAAACCACCACCAGCGCGACAAATAAAATCAGCGGTAATACGCCTCCCAGCACCAGAATGCCGTGCCAGCCAATCACCGGCACCAGTTGCGCGCTGACAATCCCGCCAAAGGCTGACCCCAGCGTGAAACCGCAAAACATCAGCGTTACCAGCGCGCCTCGACGACGAGCTGGCAGATATTCCGACGTCATGGTGATGGTATTCGGCATTGCGCCGCCAAGCCCTAACCCGGTGAGAAAGCGCAGGATTACCAGTGTTTGCAGATCTGGTGAAAAAGCAGAGGCAAGACTTAACGCACCAAATAAAAAGACGCACAACTCAATGACCCGTTTACGACCAAAGCGATCCGACAACGGGCCGCAAAGCAGCGCGCCTGCGGTTAATCCCAACAGACCCGCGCCAAACAGCGGCGCGAGATCGCCTGCGGAGAGTTGCCAGTGAGTACGAATATCGGGAGCGATAAAGCCGATAGCCGCCGTGTCAAAACCATCGAGCATTACCACCAGAAAACAGCAGATGATAACGCGCCACTGCATCTTGCCGACCGGAGCGGCATCGATCAGTGCTTGTAAATCACGTCGTTGAGTCATAGTGAATGCCTCAGTGCAGGTAAGGTAGATGTTTCTATTGTTTTGTATATGTTGCGATATTGTGATTAAAGAGATGAAATGTACAATGGCATTTTCGGCAGAGAGATAACCTGGAGGTTATGGCAAATGGCAAACTGGGCGCAGAAATTAAAACTTCATCACCTGCAAATGCTGGTGGCGCTGGGCGAACAGGGTAATCTGACCCATGTGGCGCGGATGATGAATATCACTCAGCCTGCGCTGTCGAAATGGCTGTCACAACTCGAAGATGAGATCGGCCTCACACTCTTTGAGCGGCACAGCAAAGGGCTACGTCCGACCGAAGGTGGCAAATTGTTATTGCAACATGCCCAACGATTAATCAATGACATGGAGCGATCGCAACATGAACTGGCGCGCTTTAAACAAGGCGGGCTGGTCGGCAGTCTGAAAATAGGTTGTTCTCCTGTCGCCACTGACTGCGTATCCCAGGCAATTTTGCATTTGCTAAAAGAGATGCCGACGCTGCACCTGAATATCGAAGAGAAGGTGATGACGCCATTACTGCAAGACCTGCTGGCAGGTTCTGTGGATGTAGTGGTTGGTCGTATTGGTGGTCGTGCACTGCAACTGCCGCTAAATTATCAGGTGCTCTACACCGAGCCAGTGTGCTTTGTCGCTCGCCCAAACCATCCACTGGCGAAATATGCCGCTCTTGGCTGGGATGATCTGGCTAACTGGCGCTGGATAGTCTGGCCAACCGGGACACCTATTCGTCTCAGTATTGATAATGCGCTGGTAGAACATGGCGTGATGCTGCCAGAAAACACCATTGAATCGGCGTCAATGAACGTCAGCACCAATCTGCTCCAAAGCAGCGACATGATTTCTATACTCTCTTTACGTCTGGCGCAACGCTATGCCAGTCAGGGACAACTGGTGATCCTGAACCTGCCGAAGATAGAACAGAAAGGCAGCGTCGGCGTGTTCTGGCGTAATAACGAAACGCCCTCCCGTGCGCTAAGTCGGTTCCTGCACTTTTTGAACCAGAATTAGACCACTGAATTGGGCGCTTGCCCGATATTCGTCTCCTGTAATTCAACTATGCTCAGATTTCATGATGTGATCGGTAGCACGTTTTACAGATTAATTGTATGATGAATCCATCTCATCTGGGGTGTTGATCATGAGTAAGACACTGAACATTATCTGGCAATATTTACGCGCTTTTGTCCTGATTTATGCCTGCCTGTATGCAGGTATTTTCATTGCTTCCCTGCTACCGGTAACCATTCCGGGCAGCATCATCGGGATGCTGATCCTGTTTGTCCTGCTGGCCTTGCAAATTCTTCCGGCGAAGTGGGTCAATCCGGGGTGCTACGTACTGATTCGCTATATGGCGCTATTGTTTGTGCCGATTGGCGTAGGCGTCATGCAATATTTTGATTTGCTACGCGCACAGTTTGGCCCGGTAGTGGTTTCCTGTGCCATTAGTACGCTGGTGGTTTTTCTGGTGGTGAGCTGGAGTTCGCACCTGGTACACGGTGAACGTAAAGTCATAGGTCAGAAAGGATCAGAGAAATGATGGCGAATATCTGGTGGTCATTACCGCTGACATTGATTGTCTTTTTTGCCGCCCGCAAACTGGCAGCGCGGTATAAATTTCCATTGCTCAATCCGTTGCTGGTGGCAATGGTGGTGATCATTCCTTTTTTAATGCTGACCGGCATCTCTTACGACAACTATTTTAAAGGTAGTGAGGTTTTAAACGATCTGCTGCAACCGGCGGTGGTGGCGCTGGCCTATCCTTTATATGAACAGCTGCATCAGATCCGCGCGCGCTGGAAGTCAATCATCACCATCTGTTTTATCGGTAGCGTGGTCGCGATGGTGACAGGGACTTCCGTGGCATTGTTGATGGGTGCTTCACCAGAAATCGCCGCGTCAATCTTGCCGAAGTCGGTGACTACGCCAATTGCGATGGCTGTCGGCGGCAGTATTGGCGGTATCCCTGCAATTAGCGCAGTTTGCGTCATTTTCGTCGGTATTCTGGGCGCGGTGTTTGGTCATACGTTGCTTAATGCGATGCGTATTCGCACCAAAGCGGCGCGCGGTCTGGCGATGGGAACGGCCTCTCACGCCCTCGGTACGGCGCGCTGTGCCGAGCTGGATTATCAGGAAGGCGCATTTAGTTCGCTGGCACTGGTGCTGTGCGGGATTATTACCTCGCTGATCGCACCGTTCCTTTTCCCGATTATTCTGGCTGTAATGGGCTAAAATTTTGCGATGCGTCGCGCATTTTTGATGTAAGTTTCACGTGTTGCATAATTAATGAGATTCAGATCACATATAAAGCCATAGCGGGTTCGTAAACTGTTACCCCATTACATGATTATGAGGCAACGCCATGCATCCACGTTTTCAAACTGCTTTTGCCCAACTTGCGGATAACTTGCAATCTGCACTGGAACCCATTCTGGCAGACAAGTATTTTCCTGCGTTGTTGACCAAAGAGCAGGTCTCTTCGCTAAAGAGCGCAACGGGGCTGGACGAAGACGCGCTGGCTTTCGCACTGCTGCCGCTGGCGGCGGCCTGTGCCCGCACGCCATTGTCGAATTTTAATGTTGGCGCTATTGCGCGCGGCGTGAGTGGAACCTGGTATTTTGGTGCCAATATGGAATTTATTGGCGCGACAATGCAGCAAACCGTTCATGCCGAACAAAGTGCTATCAGCCACGCCTGGTTAAGCGGTGAGAAAGCACTCGCCGCTATCACCGTTAACTACACGCCTTGCGGTCACTGCCGTCAGTTTATGAATGAACTGAATAGCGGTCTGGATCTGCGTATTCATCTACCGGGTCGCGAAGCGCACGCGCTGCGAGACTATCTGCCGGATGCTTTTGGGCCGAAAGATCTGGAGATTAAAACGCTGCTGATGGACGAGCAGGATCACGGCTTTGCACTGACCGGCGATGCGCTTTCTCAGGCGGCGATCGCAGCGGCAAACCGTTCACACATGCCTTACAGCAACTCCCCAAGCGGCGTGGCGCTGGAATGTAAAGACGGTCGTATTTTCAGCGGTAGCTACGCTGAAAACGCGGCGTTTAACCCGACTCTGCCGCCATTGCAAGGAGCGTTAATTCTGTTGAATCTCAAGGGGTATGACTACCCGGATATTCAGCGCGCGATTCTGGCAGAAAAAGCCGATGCGCCGTTGATTCAGTGGGATGCAACCTCCGCAACGCTGAAAGCTCTCGGCTGCAACAATATCGACCGCGTTCTTCTCGCTTAAGCCTGGTGCCGGATGCGGCGTGAACGCCTTATCCGGCCTACAGGTCTGGCGCACTGATAAGCGTCGCATCAGGCTTGCCAACTTATCCTGGTGTCGAAAATCCCGGCAAACAGTTTGCCGTTTCTTGCGCAAAGCCCGCAGGTAAAGTAGCCTGATTGAAATTCCCCAAGATCGAGTTTTCTGCATGTTAAAGCGCGTGTTTTACAGCCTGTTAGTCCTGATCGGCTTGCTGCTGTTGACTGTGCTCGGCCTCGATCGCTGGATGAGCTGGAAAACTGCGCCTTATATCTACGACGAGTTACAGGATCTCCCCTACCGCCAGGTCGGCGTGGTACTTGGCACCGCGAAGTATTATCGCACCGGGGTGATTAATCAGTATTACCGCTACCGTATTCAGGGGGCAATAAATGCCTATAACAGCGGTAAGGTGAATTATCTATTACTTAGCGGCGATAACGCGTTGCAGAGTTATAACGAACCGATGACCATGCGCAAAGATTTAATTGCCGCTGGTGTCGATCCAGCTGATATTGTTCTCGACTACGCAGGTTTTCGAACTCTCGACTCTATCATACGCACGCGCAAAGTCTTCGATACTAATGACTTCATTATTATCACTCAGCGTTTCCACTGTGAACGGGCATTATTTATCGCTCTGCACATGGGTATTCAGGCGCAGTGTTATGCCGTACCATCACCCAAAGATATGTGGTCGGTACGTATTCGTGAATTTGCCGCTCGTTTCGGCGCTCTGGCTGATCTTTATATCTTTAAACGTGAGCCACGCTTTTTAGGTCCTCTGGTTCCTATTCCGGCAATGCACCAGGTGCCGGAAGATGCGCAGGGGTATCCGGCCGTTACCCCCGAACAATTACTTGAATTAGAAAAGAAACAAGGAAAGTAGTTATGGATGTTCAGCAGTTTTTTGTCATTGCCGTTTTTTTCCTGATCCCTGTATTTTGTTTTCGCGAAGCCTGGAAAGGCTGGCGTGCTGGCGCAATTGATAAACGGGTTAAAAATTCCCTGGAACCAGTGTATGTCTGGCGTGACAAAAATCCCGGACTCTTCTTCGCTTATATAGTGGCATATAGCGGCTTCGGACTTTTATCCATCGGCATGATTATTTATCTTATTTTTTACCGATAATATTATTTCTTCCTCTTGCTAATTATTGAGAATAATTATTAGTTCACCCACCAGGCTGCGGATATAACATTCTGAACCGCAGCTATTTGTGAATCTTTTCACAGTTTAAATTCCCCCGCACGCTTAGCCTTAATATTAGTACGTTATATTTACCCAAAATAATTTGAGTTGCAGAAAGGTGCTATGTCGCAGCACATGCCACTTGAAGTATTGCGGGTAAAACAGGCGTTCGCCTTAATTACCCATAGCATTAAGGAAGATCACATGCCGCAACAAAATTATCTGGATGAACTCACTCCGGCTTTTACGCCTTTACTGGCGATTAAAGAAGCCTCCCGCTGTTTATTATGTCACGACGCGCCCTGCAGTCAGGCTTGCCCGGCGCAAACCGATCCGGGGAAATTTATTCGCTCAATCTATTTTCGTAATTTTAAAGGCGCTGCCGAGACAATTCGCGAAAATAATGCCCTTGGTGCCGTTTGCGCCAGAGTGTGCCCTACGGAAAAATTATGCCAGAGCGGTTGTACCCGTGCGGGTGTCGATGACCCCATTGATATTGGTCGCTTACAACGTTTTGTTACTGATTTTGAACAACAAACCGGAATGGAGATTTATCAACCGGGCAGCAAGACGCGCGGTAAAGTCGCGATTATTGGTGCAGGCCCAGCCGGATTACAAGCCAGCGTGACGCTGACCAATCTGGGTTACGACGTCACAATTTATGAAAAAGGAGCGCAACCCGGTGGCTGGTTGTGTAACGGTATTCCGCAATTTCGTTTGCCGCAGTCGGTGCTGGATGCGGAAATCGCTCGCATCGAAAAAATGGGGGTGACCATTAAGTGCAACTGTGAAATTGGCAAAACGCTTTCGCTGGAACAACTGAAAGCAGAAAACCGTGCAGTGCTGGTCACCGTGGGGTTATCGAGCGGTTCTCGGCTACCGCTGTTTGAGCATAGCGACGTTGAGATCGCCGTCGATTTCCTGCAACGCGCGCGTCAGGCACAAGGCGATATCCGCATCCCGCAAAGCGCATTAATTATTGGCGGCGGCGATGTCGCGATGGACGTTGCCAGCACGCTGAAAGTTCTCGGCTGCCAGGCGGTGACCTGTGTGGCGCGCGAAGAGTTAGATGAATTTCCGGCAAGCAAGAAAGAATTCACCAGCGCCCAGAAATTGGGGGTATCGATTATTGATGGCTTTACGCCAGTGGCGGTAGAGGGCAATAAAGTTACCTTTAAACATGTTCGTTTGCCGGGCGAACTGACAATGGCAGCGGACAAAATTATTCTCGCCGTCGGTCAACATGCCGAACTTACCGCTTTTGCGGCGCTGGAGCCGAAGCGCAACATCATCGAAACGAAAAATTACCAGACTCGCGACCCACAACTGTTTGCCGCTGGCGATATTGTTGAGGGCGACAAAACCGTGGTTTATGCCGTGAAGACCGGGAAAGAAGCCGCCGAGGCGATTCATCACTATTTAGAGGGAGCTTGCTCATGTTAACGAAAGATCTTTCTATTACCTTTTGCGGCGTGAAGTTTCCCAACCCGTTCTGCCTCTCTTCTTCGCCGGTCGGCAACTGCTACGAGATGTGCGCCAAAGCGTACGACACCGGCTGGGGCGGCGTGGTGTTCAAAACGATCGGCTTTTTTATCGCCAACGAAGTTTCGCCACGTTTTGATCATCTGGTGAAAGAAGATACCGGTTTTATTGGCTTCAAAAATATGGAGCAGATTGCCGAACATCCCCTGGAGGAGAATCTGGCCGCTTTGCGTCGGTTGAAAGAAGATTACCCTGACAAGGTGCTGATCGCCTCGATCATGGGGGAAAATGAGCAACAATGGGAGGATCTGGCGCGTCTGGTGCAAAAAGCAGGCGCCGATATGATCGAATGTAATTTCTCCTGCCCGCAGATGACCTCTCATGCGATGGGGAGCGATGTCGGGCAAAGTCCGGAACTGGTAGAAAAATATTGTCGTGCGGTGAAACGCGGTTCCACTTTGCCGATGCTGGCGAAGATGACGCCGAATATCGGTGATATGTGCGAAGTGGCGCTGGCGGCGAAGCGTGGTGGCGCAGATGGCATTGCGGCGATTAACACCGTCAAATCCATCACCAATATCGATCTTAATCAGAAAATTGGTATGCCGATCGTTAACGGTAAATCGAGTATTTCAGGTTATTCCGGTAAAGCGGTGAAACCAATCGCCCTGCGCTTTATTCAGCAAATGCGCACCCATCCGGAACTGCGTGATTTCCCGATTAGCGGTATCGGTGGTATTGAGACCTGGGAAGATGCAGCGGAGTTTTTATTACTCGGTGCGGCAACGTTACAGGTGACCACTGGCATCATGCAGTACGGTTATCGCATTGTGGAAGATATGGCGAGCGGGTTGTCACATTATCTTGCCGATCAGGGATTTGATTCGTTGCAGGAGATGGTTGGCCTGGCGAATCATAATATTGTCCCGGCGGAAGATTTAGACCGCAGTTATATCGTCTATCCCCATATTAATCTTGATAAATGTGTCGGCTGTGGGCGCTGTTATATTTCCTGCTACGACGGTGGGCATCAGGCGATGGAATGGGATGAGAAATCGCGCACGCCGCACTGCAATACCGAAAAATGCGTCGGTTGTTTGCTTTGCGGTCACGTCTGTCCGGTGGGATGCATTGATCTCGGGGAAGTGAAGTTTAAAAAAGGAGAGAAAGAACACCCGGTAACGTTGTAGAACCAACATCGCATCCGGCATTTGGCTCCTGTCGCCGGATGCGGCGTGAACGCCTTATCCGGCCTACAAAAACCATACAAATCAGTATATTGATCCCATTGTAGGCCGGATAAAACGCGCCAGCGTTGCATCCGGCAATCCCTACATTCATATCACTTCTTACGCGCGTATTTCAGTGAATCCAGCGCCACGGCGAAGATAATAATCGCCCCTTTGATGATGTACTGCCAGTACGGATTTACGCCGATGTACGTCAGGCCATAGTTGATGACCGTAAAGATAATTACCCCGGTCACCACGCCAATGACCGTCCCCACACCGCCGCTGAACGATACGCCGCCCACCACGCACGCCGCGATGGCGTCCAGCTCATACATAAAGCCGAGGTTGTTAGTCGCAGAGCCGATACGTCCGGCTTCTAACATCCCGCCGAAGGCATAGAACACGCCAGACAGCGCATAAATCATCAGCAGGTTCAGGCCGACGTTGACACCAGAAACTTTCGCCGCTTCCGGGTTACCACCGATAGCAAAAATGTTCTTACCGAAGCGGGTTTTGTTCCACAGTACCCAAACGAACGCCACGGCAATCAGCGCGTAGAAGGTAATGTAAGAGAGACGGAAACTCCCCAGCGCGACAAAGCCCTGAGCAAAGGTGGAGAAACCGCTGTCAAAACCAGAAATTGGCGACGCACCCACAAAGTCATAATAGAGCGAGTTGATGCCGTAGACGATAATCATCGTGCCGAGCGTGGTAATGAACGGCGTTACGTTGAGATAAGCGATAATCAGGCCGTTGATTAAACCGATAACTGCGCCAATGGCACAGACAATCAGAATAACCAGTGCAATCGGCATCGTCGCCATTTCAGGAAATACTTTGTTGGCGTTTTCCATCGACTGCAATAACGTCGCGGCTACCACCGCTGCCAGCCCTACCTGGCGCCCGGCAGAAAGATCAGTCCCCTGAGTGACAATTAACCCTGCCACGCCGAGCGCGATAATAATACGTACCGATGACTGGGTGAGAATATTACTTAAGTTCAACAGACTTAAAAAAGTAGGATCCTGGAAAATTATAATCGCCAGCAAAACTAAAAGAACGACGTAAATACCGCCCTCTTTCAGGTAAGTAAGAAAACTTTTCTTATTTAACGCACTCATAGGAAGCCCCTAATCTTAAAGGTGCAAAGACGCAAGACGCAGAATTTCGTTTTGCGTTGTTGTTTTTGTATCGACAATTCCAGAAACGAGACCATTGCTCATCACCAGAATACGGTCTGTTATCCCTAACAACTCTGGCATTTCGGAGGAGATAATAATAATCCCCTTGCCTTTCTTCGCCAGTTCGGCAATTAACTGATAAATTTCAAACTTCGCCCCAACATCAATACCGCGCGTCGGTTCATCGAGCATTAATATTTCTGGTTGCGTTAGCAGCCAGCGACCAATGATCACCTTTTGCTGATTACCGCCGGAAAGTGAACCAATTTGCGTCCGATGCCCCGGCGTTTTTACCCGCATCGAATCAATCACCCACTGGGTATCGCTTTTCATCCGCGAGTTATCCAGTAAACCAACTTTATTTTTGTAGTTGCGAATATTGGAAATTAACGAGTTAAAACCAATATCCAGATAGGCATAAATTCCCGTCGAGCGGCGCTCTTCAGTGACCAGTGCAAATCCGTGGTTAATAGCTTCGTTGGCGTTATGGTTATTGATCTTTTTGCCATGCAGCGTAATGGTGCCAGCCGATTTCTCGCGAATACCAAATAACGTCTCAACAATATCAGTACGTTTCGCCCCCACCAGACCGGCAATACCGAGGATCTCCCCTTTGTGCAGATCAAACGAGACATCGCGGATGGAAGGCTGGCGCAGCGACGTCAGGTTACGCACTTCCAGAATCACTTCGCCCGGCTTGTTTTCTTTGTCAGGGAAACGTTGGTTAAGAGAACGCCCAACCATCATGGCGATGATCTTGTCCATCGTCAGCCCTGCCAGCGGTTCGGTAGCGATCCACTGACCGTCGCGCAATACGGTAACTTCATCACATAACTGGAAGATTTCTTCCATTTTATGCGAGATATAAACAATACCGCAGCCGCGCTCTTTTAATTTACGAATAATAGTGAACAGATGATTGACCTCTTTTTCGGTTAACGAAGAAGTCGGTTCATCCATAATCACAATTTTCGCGTTATAGGAAAACGCTTTGGCGATTTCGATCATCTGCATTTGCGAAACGGATAATGTGCCGACCCGCGCACGCGGATCGATATCAATATCCAGTTCATCAAAAATCGCTTTGGTTTCACGGTACATTTTGTCCTGATCGACAAACATGCCTTTGGTGGGATATCGCCCCAGCCACATGTTGTCCATCACCGAACGTTGTAATACCAGGTTTAACTCCTGGTGTACCATCGAAATCCCATTTTCCAGTGCTTCTTTGGCAGAATGAAAATCGATCTCTTTACCCTGGAATAAAATGGTGCCGGAGTCTTTTTGATAAATACCAAACAGGCATTTTAATAATGTTGATTTTCCTGCGCCATTTTCTCCCATTAATGCATGGATAGAATGTGGCCGGACTTTTAAATTAACGTTATCAAGTGCCTTAACACCGGGAAAAGACTTGTTGATACCGCTCATTTCCAACAAGTATTCCCCGGAAGACGGAGTCGTTGAGCTGACCATATAATTTTACCTTGTTGGCCATACAATAAGGGCGCAGTAAACGACTGCGCCCAATCAGTCTTATTTCTTGCTGAATTCAGCCAGGTTGTCTTTATCTACGCCGACATAAGGAACGCGGACAACTTTATTGTCGATTTTCCAGTTGGTGCCATCAGCCGCACCTTTGCCATCGGCCAGGTTTTTCGCCAGATCAAAGGTCGCTTTCGCCTGGTTGTTAGCATCGTTCAGCACCGTGCCCGCCAGTGCACCGGATTTCACCAGTGCCAGAGCTTCTGGCAGCGCATCGACGCCAAACACCGGAATGCTGGACTTGTTGTGCGCTTTCAGTGCTTCTACCGCGCCCATTGCCATCGCATCGTTGTTGGCAATAACCACTTCGATTTTGTTGGCGTTCGGGCCAGACAGCCACGCATCCATCTTATCTTTCGCCTGAGCGGTGTCCCACATAGCGGTATCTAATTGTAACTGCTCGGTTTTGATACCTTTATCGTTCAGTTCTTTTATCACGTAGGTAGTACGCGCTTCTGCATCCGGATGGCCCGGTTCACCTTTCAGCAGTACGAACTGAATCTGACCGTCTTTGTTAAGATCCCAACCCTGATTCGCCGCCCAGTGTTTAGCAATCAAATCGCCCTGAATAATGCCGGACTCTTTCGAGTCAGTGCCTACGTAGTAGGCTTTGTCATAGCTATCCAGCGCCTTACGGGAAGGTTCTTTGTTAAAGAAAACCACCGGCACGTTTTGCCCACGCGCTTTCTCAATCACCGTACCCGCAGCAGCCGGGTCAACCAGGTTGATTGCCAGCGCCTTCACCCCTTTCGCCAACAGCACGTCAATCTGATCGTTCTGCTTGGACTGGTCATTCTGTGAATCATTCATCAGCAGCTGGACGTCTGGCGCGGCTTTCGCATCTTGTTCGATAGCCTTACGCACCACGGACATAAAGTTATCGTCGTATTTATAAATCGTCACACCAATACGGGTATCTGCAGCGTGTGCAGCGGCACCGAATAACATGCTGGCCATCACAGCAGACAGGGTTAACACCTTCTTATTCATGGTATCTCCGGTTTTTCTTATGCAGGGTAGTGCTTGAGATAAATGCTCGGCGGGGCAGTATAGTTAATGAAGTGTTACTGAACGCCGAAGCTCACGTTTTAAAATTCGTTCTTCCATGCCCGGTAACGCTCCAGAAAACGACTTTAATTGTTGTTATGACGCTATAACCTCGATAAAAGTGATCATTCACTGTTACATATAGGTTACAACGTTAAAACGGTGCAATCATAGCTATCGCATTGTTAATATACTGTGAAATCACTCACAGATTGAAAGCGGTTACATCGCCTGATTTGTTGAGTTAGTGATCGCCGCCGCATTCTGGCGTGTTGCGACAGAATGCCGACGCACTAACGTCGGCATAAAACAGTGGCTGGCTCGCGGATCAATGTTGCCTGCTGCGCCCTGCAAGGCCAGTTCAGTAGCTAATTTTGCCATCGAAGCAATGGGATAACGCACGGTCGTTAATTGCGGGTCGGTGTAACGGGCGATGGGGATATCATCGAAACCGATGATGGAGAGATGTAACGGAATCGCAATGCCATTATCTTTTAATGCCGTCAGTGCGCCAGCGGCCATATTGTCGTTATAAGCAAACACAGCAGTAAGTTGCAGATTGCGTCCCAGCAGCTCGACCATTGCCGTCTCACCGCCGGGCATGTCCGGCGTGCCGGTGCCAATCCAGCTTTCCGGCGGAACAATATCCTGCTCTTTCAGCGCACTCATCCAGCCGGCTTTGCGCATTGCATCATCTTCAATGCCGTGGCTGGAAGAAAGATAACCGATGCGTTGATGACCGTTATTCAGCAACATACGCGTCGCCATTCGGGCACCGCTGAGATTATCCAGGCAAACGCAACGATGGGCGTAACCCGGTACAACGCGATTGATCAGCACCATACCGGGAATGTTGTCCATAAACTGCGCCAGTTCGTCGTCGCTTAACGCTTTCGAATGAACAATCAACGCATTACAACGCTGGCGAATTAACACCTCGATGGCGTGACGCTCTTTTTCCGCTTCATGATAGCTGTTGCCAATCAACACATATTTCTGATGCTGTTGGGCGACGAGATCGACGGCTTTCACCAGTGCGCCAAAAAACGCATCAGAAACGTCCATCACCACCACGCCAACGGTATCGCTCACCTGAGTTGCCAGCGCCTGGGCATTGGCGTTTGGTCGGTAATCCAGTTCGCTTACGGCTTTCATTACCGCTTCACGCGTTTCTGCACTTACCAGCGTGCTGTTATTGAGCACTCGGGAAACCGTTGCCACAGAGACGCCAGCCTGACGCGCTACATCACGAATGGTGATCATATTCACTACCTGTTGTGAGATTGCAGTAGGTTACTGCTTGCTGGCGGCTATTTTGTCAGCACTGAATACAGGACTTCGTGAATCGAGTCACAGCAATGGAAACGGTTACAACCATTTTGTTAATGAATGTGATCAAGATCGTTATCTTGATGTTTTGGACAATGCAGGTCCCGCAGCACGGAGGGTGAGCTGACGCCAGAGCCATTCTATCGGCCCCTGACGGAAGTAACGTATCCAGATAACAGAGAAAAGGATATTCGCCAGCCATACCGGAATAACAAACGCCAGCAATTCCAGACGGTCAAACTGCATAAACAAACCGAAGTGGTAAAATAGTGTGGTACAAATCAGCGTTTGTAACAGGTAGTTGGTCAGCGCCATCCGTCCGACGCAGGCGATCGCCAGCACCAGCTTAAAACGGCTTAATTGCGGCCAGTAGCCGAACAGCAACGACGCATAACCCATCGCCTGAAATGGCGCACTCAGTTCACGCGGCATCTGAAGTAAGAAGGCGCACCAGCGATACGCCCAGTCCAGCCGCCATTGTAGTGCGATAGCAGGAAGGTTAATCATCAGCCCAATCGCCACCAGCACAAAACCGGTTCGGCGATAGTGGTGCAAGCTGTATTGCCCTTTCAGCCAACCGCTACGCATCAATGCCGCGCCAATTAACATCATCCCCGCCAGTTGCCAGCCATACTGCGCACCCAGTGCCAGTAAACTGTTCCCTACGCCATCGGCACGGTTACTGATGGCTTCCACGCCGCCGTGAAGTTTCCAGTATTTTTCATACAAAATGGCGGACGCATCCGGCGTCCAGGCGCGACTGGTCTGGCTGTCGGAAATCAACCCCAGCAGCAGCAAAACGCCAAGCCCTACCAGATATAGCATGACGCCGGTATTAAACAGGCTTTTTACCGATGGCGCATCGCGCACCAGCCGCCAACTGATTAAGCCCACCAGCCCGTAAGCCAGCAGAATATCGCCGTCCCAGAATAACAAGCCGTGAATAAAGCCCAACAAGACTAACAGGGTGAGCCGTGACTGGATCCAGCGTCTGCCACGCGGCAGCAGCATTTGCAGCCCCGCACCAAACAGCAACGCAAAAAGCGTGAGGAATTTCACCTGCCCGATGAGATCGAGAAATGCCCATGTCCAGGCATCAGACGGTGTAATAGCACCGTACCAGGCGGGGTTGAGATAAGCCGCCTTTGGAAGTCCAAAGGCGCTGATGTTAAGAAGCAGGATCCCCAGAATGGCGACGCCGCGAACAAAATCGAGCGTGACGTTGCGCTCCATGGTTCCTGCCTTTTAATCAGTTGTGATGACGCACGGCGCGCAGAAACTCGTGGCGTGTATTCTGACTGGATTTGAACAAACCACCGAGGGAGGTCGTTGTCGTGGCGCTGGTCGCATCGCGGATACCACGCGCTTTCACGCAGTAATGCACCGCATCGATAGAGACCGCCACGTTATTGGTGCCCAGCAGCGTTTGTAGCGCAATGAGAATTTGCTGGGTCAGACGTTCCTGCACCTGCGGACGCTGGGCAAAGAACTGCACAATACGGTTAATTTTTGACAGACCGATCACCGAATCCTTCGGGATGTAGGCCACCGTCGCTTTGCCATCAATAGTGACAAAATGGTGTTCACAGGTGCTGGTCAGAGTGATATCGCGCACGGTGACCATTTCATCGACCTTCATTTTATTTTCAATGAGGGTGATTTTCGGGAAGTTGGCGTAATCCAGACCGGAGAAAATTTCATCGACATACATTTTGGCGATGCGATGCGGCGTTTCCATCAAACTGTCATCAGCCAGGTCGAGATTTAGTAGCTGCATGATTTCGGTCATATGGCCGGCAATAAGGCTTTTGCGCGTTTCGTTATCCATTTCATGCACGGGCGGGCGTAGCGGTGTTTCCAGTCCTCGCGCAACCAACGCTTCATGAACCAGGGCCGCTTCTTTACTGAGTGATGGCATTTATATTTTCTCCTGCAGGTGTGACGCCTCCGCCCTGCGTGGGGGCAAAGTTATTAAGCTGATTAGCAGCCTGATTATTGTGCGTGAGGTGACGCACATAATCCAGTATTCACAGCGATAATTATTGTAATTGCCGCTGCCTTTCAGCCGTAGATGTTAAAACATCGTTATGCATATGCGGAAGTGAAAGTTACTCACAACACACTGAATAAACGGTATGATGAAAAAATTGCAAACAACATAACAAAGAGCCACGCATGGAAATGCTCGAAGAGCACCGCTGTTTTGAAGGCTGGCAACAACGCTGGCGGCACGACTCCAGTACCTTAAACTGTCCGATGACGTTCAGCATCTTTCTCCCACCTCCCCGCGATAACGCCCCGCCGCCGGTGCTGTACTGGCTTTCGGGATTAACCTGTAATGACGAAAATTTCACCACTAAAGCGGGTGCCCAGCGCGTAGCGGCGGAACTGGGGATTGTACTGGTAATGCCAGACACCAGCCCGCGCGGCGAACAGGTTGCCAATGATGACGGCTACGATTTAGGCCAGGGCGCAGGGTTTTATCTTAACGCTACGCAACCGCCGTGGTCGGCGCATTATCGGATGTATGATTATCTGCGTGATGAATTACCTGCGCTGATTCAGTCGCAATTTAACGTCAGCGATCGCTGCGCCATTAGCGGTCATTCAATGGGCGGTCACGGTGCGCTGATTATGGCGCTGAAAAACCCTGGCAAATACACCAGCGTTTCTGCCTTTGCGCCGATTGTGAATCCGTGCAGCGTCCCGTGGGGAATCAAAGCGTTTAGCGCCTATCTGGGCGAAGATAAAAATGACTGGGAGGAATGGGACAGTTGCGCGCTGATGTACGCCAGTAATGCGCAGGATGCGATCCCGACGCTTATTGATCAGGGTGATAGCGATCAGTTTCTTGCCGACCAACTCCAGCCTGCGGTGCTGGCAGAGGCCGCACGCCAGAAAGCGTGGCCAATGACGTTACGTATTCAGCCGGGTTATGACCACAGTTACTACTTCATTGCCTCTTTTATAGAGGATCATCTGCGCTTCCATGCGCAGCATTTACTGAAGTAAAACTTAGCCCGGTTCGCCGGGCATCTTCTCATCAGAAGCGATAATCCACCGCCATAAAGTAACGACGACCGTCTTCGTTATAGCTGTAGTCATCACGGCTGAGATCTTTATCAGTCAGGTTCAGCACGCCCGCACGCAGTTTGACGTCTTTGGTCAACTGCCAGGCTGCGCCGGTATTCCAGATCGTATAGCCACCCGGCGTTTTGGCCGTCGCGCTGTCGGCTCGTTTCTGCCCGGTATAGTGACCAGAAACATAGAATGACCAGTCTTCGAGCGCCAGCGGTTTCCAGTCCAGCGTACCGTTAGCGGTATGGAACGGCAGGTCGGAAAGTGGTTTGTTTTCGCCATTGCTGACATCACGACCATCGTTATAGGTGTAGTTGAGTGACAGTTTCCATTCATCGGCGAACGGAATTTTCAACTCAGTCTCCACGCCCTGAATCCGCGCTTTGTTAACGTTGTAGTAGCTGAATACCGGTATGCGTCGCCCGTTCGCTCCCGTTTCAAAACCGACAAAGTTCTGGTAACCCGGTGCAGCGTTAACGTCAGACGTGCGGCTGATACTAATACGATCTTTCACATCGTTGCGGAAAACAGTCACGCTGGATTCAACCCCTTCCAGCCAACCATCTTCGCCCATATAGTAAAGCCCCAGCTCCCAACTTTCGCTGGTTTCTGGTTTCAGATCCGGGCTACCCACAATCTTACATGCGCCACGGCAGGAATTGCTCGTCCAGTCAGGGCTAAGTTGCAGCAGAGAAGGCGCTTTAAAAGCTGTCGCCCAGCCACCTTTCACGGTAACGGTGTCGGTAGCGTTATAGACCAGATAGGCACGCGGGCTCCAGTGATCGCCGTAGGTTTCGTGATCGTCCATACGCACGCCGGTCGTCAGCGCCAGCGGCTCAAAGATCCGCCATTCATCTTCCACAAACAGCGCGTACTGGCTGGCAGACGTTTTGGAACTGGTGCCACCGGTCAGGTTTACTGCATCACTAAGTTTGTCGTGACGCCATTCACCGCCAACCGTGACAAACTGATTAATCGCCGTCAGCGGCAGCGTGTATTTGCCATCAACGGTATTGCTTTCAGAGGTAATTGGGCTGCTGTTGCCAGGGTTTTTGTTTTCGACTTTCTCGCCGTAGTATTTCAGTTCGCTGGTGCCGTAATCCCAGCGACCATTATGGCTGACAGAGTAGTTCTGGCGTTCCAGGCGGTTTTTGTCCAGCGAGTCGGAATCACGATCCTGACGGTCGAAACCGTAACCGGCGGTAAAATCGTGATTTTGATTCGGCGTCCAGGCAAATTCGACATTACCGTCGCGGCTGGAGAATCCTTCAATACGCGGAGTCTCTCCGGTATCGGTGGTGGTTGAGTTTTGCGGGTCATCCTTTTCACGTTTAGCCAGGCTGCCGTAGGCTTTCATTCCCAGCACACCATCAATTAATGGCCCACTGGTGAAGAACTGACCATTGTATGTGTCACCACGATCGCGATGTTCCTGAATGGTGGTATCGATCGTAACAGTGCCCGACCATTTCTGACCGATTTTTTTAGTGATGATATTGACCACGCCGCCGAGCGCATCAGAACCGTACAACGAGGACATCGGGCCACGTACCACTTCAATACGTTCAATGGAATCAACCGGGATCCAGTTCAGATCGAAGTCATTGTGACGAAAGACAGCATTGCGGGAGTTAACGCGTTTACCATCGACGAGAATCAGCGTGTAGCTGCTGTCCAGGCCACGAATACTGACGCCCTTGCGGTTATCCCCTTCGTTAGTCAGTTGTACGCCCGGCACTTCTTTGAGGACATCCTTCAGATTCTGTACTGGTTTACGCTGCAGGTCTTCCTGGGTAATGACGCTGATACTTGCAGGTGCATCTTTAAGGTTTTGTTCAACAGAAGATGCTGTGACAACCATCGTCTCGCCATCATCATCAACCGCCAACACAGGCCATGCACAAGAAATTGCGGACAAACACAGCCCGACCCGTACGAAAGGGTTCAACCTAAACATTCCATATCTCCATGAGGTAACTACGAAAATAAAATGGGTTATCGCTCACATCTTCTTCACGTCCCCTTGCGTACGGCAGCATCGCGGTGGACTTTTTTGTATGCAGGTGATCATCCCAGAAAGCTTGAACAGTCTCTGATTTGTCAGCCTTTTTTGATTTCGGCGTAACGATAATGCAAACGATAACAATTATCAATCCAAATGTTAAATTTTATATCCTCGTGTTTTATCAGGGAAATAGAATTGAAAAAGCCCTCTCAGTTGAGAGGGCTTAACAAGGAAGGGAGAAAACTTATTTCTTATCGTTCTGCGGGAACTTCATTTCGCTGTAACGCACGAAGTGGGTTCCTTTAATCAACTTGTAACCAAACCAGATGGCCAGGAACAGTGGGATACCAATATACGTTGCCGCTACGCCGCCCCAGTCAATGGTATCTTTCAGGAACGCCTCATAGTTCTGGCCCAGGGTGATGATCAGACACAGAATGAAAGCGAAGATCGGTCCCAACGGGAAGAAGCCCGAACGGTACGGCAGGTCGTTAATATCGTGTCCCTGCAATACATAGCCGCGACGGAAACGATAGTGGCTGATAGCAATCCCCAGCCAGGCGATAAAGCCTGTCATCCCGGAGGTGTTCAGCAGCCACAAATACACTGTCTGGTTACCAAACATGGAGGTCAGGAAACACAGACCGGCAATCACCGTCGTGGCATACAGCGCGTTACGCGGTACACCGCCACGCGACAGTTTGGCGAAAATACGCGGCGCTTTTCCGTCACACGCCAGGGTGTAAAGCATACGGGTAGATGCGTACATACCGGAGTTACCCGCCGACAGTACGGCTGTCAGAATGACCGCATTCATTACCGCTGCCGCAGAAAGCAGCCCCGCGTGCTGGAACACCAGCGTGAACGGGCTGACGCTGATGTCTTTCACATCGTTACGCAGCAGGCTGGGATCGGTGTACGGAATGATCAGGCTGATGATCAGAATCGCAAACACATAGAACAGCAGGATTCGCCAGAATACCTGACGCACCGCACGCGGAATATTTTTCCCAGGATCTTCAGATTCGCCCGCTGCAATACCAATCAGTTCGGTTCCCTGGAAGGAGAAGCCAACAATCATTGCCACGCCGATCATCGCCGCAAAACCACCGGCAAACGGTGCTTCACCTATCGTCCAGTTGCTCCAGCCCACAGGCTGCGCACCTTTGAAGATACCGATAATCATCATCACGCCGACGACGATAAAGATAATCACTGTCGTGACTTTGATCAGTGAGAACCAGTACTCCGCTTCACCAAAGCCTCTGACCGAAATGTAGTTCAGCAGGAAAATGACGCCAAGGAACAGCGCACTCCAGATCCAACCGGGAACATCCGGGAACCACCAGCTCATGACCAGCTGCGCAGCCACCAGGTCAACGGCGATAGTCACCGCCCAGTTGTACCAGTAGTTCCAGCCCAGCGCGAAGCCAAAGCCCTCTTCCACATAGTTCTGACCGTAAGTCGCAAACGAACCAGAAACCGGCATATACGCCGCCAGTTCGCCAAGACTGGTCATCAGGAAGTAGACCATCAGGCCAATCAAAATATACGAGAGCAGCGCCCCGCCCGGACCTGCCTGAGAAATCGTTGCGCCAGAGGCAACAAAAAGACCCGTACCGATGGAGCCGCCAATGGCAATCATCGTCAGGTGACGCGCCTTTAATTCACGGCGTAAGCCCGGCGCTTCTGTTGTTTTAGTTTCGGAAACCATACAAAAATGCTATCCATCTTAAAAATGAGGCGCGATTGTAGCAGACGATTTGCAATCCTTCCGGTAGAAATGCGCTTTTATAAGAGACCTTCATGATCGCCCAGGAATTATAAGTAAAGCAGTCTATCTCTTTTCTGGCGAATGCATGACGCTGGCGCTGCGTCACGAAATTGACACAGCACCAGCATGTTCCTGTACCGCAATTTAACGCGGCACATTAGCGGGATCGCAATAGTCCAGAAAGCGCCGTAGCGCGTTGGAAAGGTGTTTTTGCCGATGATGAATACGCCACAACGTACGCATCAGGCGCGGTAGAGGGACAGCAACTTCACTTAATGAGCCAGCCTGTAATTGATCTTCAATTACCCGTCGCGACAGGCAACTAATTCCCAACCCATGACGCACCGCATGTTTGATAGCCTCGGAGTTACCTAATTCCATCGCCATCTCAAATTTCGGTAAATGTGACAGCAACAGATAATCGACAATTTCCCGCGTGCCGGAACCGCGTTCGCGCAGGATCCACGGCGCAGCGGCCAGTTGTTCTAAGGTGACCGGACCACGAGCCAACGGCGAAGTCGGCGCGGCGAAAACCACCAGCTCGTCTTCCAGCCACGGCTCAGAAATGATTTCAGTGCTATGGCATGGCCCTTCAATAAAGCCAATATCAACGCGGAAATCCAGCACTGCCTGCATCACGTCCTGGCTGTTACCAACGCTAAGTTCAATCGGCAACTGCGGGTAATCATGGCGATAACGGGCGATAACGGCGGGCAGGATGTAATTACCAATGGTGCTACTGGCATAGACACGAATCGCGCCGTTGTCTTCGCGAAACAGTTGTTCGATTTCGACGGCCTGTTCCAGCAACGCCAGCGCACGCGGATAGAGCAGCCGCCCGTGTTCATTAACAACCAGTCTTTTCCCCACGCGATCAAACAGTTGCACGCCTAGCTGCCCTTCCAGATCGGTCAACGCCGCGCTCACTGCTGATTGCGACAACGCCAGCATCACCGACGCCTGGGTGGTGGATCCACTTTTCAATACTTCTGCAAAAACTTCCAACTGCCGGAGGGTGATGTGCATAGTCGCTTACCACTTATAAAGATTAATTATAAATATATAATCAATTTTATTTTTAAACCAATTAGTCGTAACCTTATGCCCGGATAAAGGAGAGGGTTATGACGAATATCACCTTACAGAAACAACATCGTACACTGTGGCATTTCATTCCGGGGTTAGCCCTGAGTGCAGTTATCACCGGGGTCGCCCTGTGGGGTGGTTCCATTCCCGCTGTTGCGGGTGCCGGGTTTAGTGCCCTCACTCTCGCAATCTTGTTGGGGATGGTTTTAGGCAACACAGTATATCCGCATATCTGGAAAAGCTGTGACGGCGGTGTGCTGTTTGCCAAGCAACATTTACTACGTCTGGGTATTATTCTTTACGGTTTCCGTTTGACGTTTTCACAAATTGCCGATGTCGGTATTAGTGGGATCATCATTGACGTGTTGACACTGTCCAGCACCTTCCTGCTGGCCTGCTTCCTGGGGCAGAAAGTGTTTGGCCTGGATAAGCACACCAGCTGGTTGATCGGTGCCGGTAGCAGTATTTGTGGTGCTGCGGCGGTTCTGGCGACTGAGCCGGTAGTGAAAGCGGAAGCCAGTAAAGTGACCGTGGCTGTTGCAACCGTGGTTATCTTCGGGACCGTCGCGATTTTCCTCTACCCGGCGATATATCCGCTGATGTCTCAATGGTTTAGTCCGGAAACTTTCGGTATCTACATTGGTTCTACTGTGCACGAAGTGGCGCAGGTGGTGGCGGCAGGTCATGCCATCAGCCCGGAAGCTGAGAACGCAGCAGTTATCTCCAAAATGCTGCGCGTGATGATGCTGGCTCCGTTCCTCATCCTGCTGGCGGCACGTGTTAAACAACTGTCTCCGGCTAATGGCGGCGAGAAAAGCAAAATCACCATTCCGTGGTTTGCCATCCTGTTCATCGTGGTTGCCATCTTTAACTCGTTCCACCTGTTACCGCAGAGCGTGGTGAACATGCTGGTAACGCTGGATACCTTCCTGCTGGCAATGGCGATGGCGGCGCTGGGTCTGACCACTCACGTCAGCGCGCTGAAAAAAGCCGGGGCGAAACCTCTGCTGATGGCACTGGTACTGTTTGCCTGGCTGATTGTTGGTGGTGCTGCGATTAACTATGTAATTCAAAGCGTCATCGCATAAACCACTACATCTTGCTCCTGTTAACCCGCTATCATTACCGTTTTCCTCCAGCGGGTTTAACAGGAGTCCACATATGAAATACATTGGAGCGCACGTTAGTGCTGCTGGCGGTCTGGCAAATGCCGCAATTCGCGCCGCCGAAATCGACGCTACCGCGTTTGCCTTGTTCACCAAAAATCAACGTCAGTGGCGTGCCGCACCGCTCACGACGCAAACCATCGATGAATTCAAAGCCGCCTGTGAAAAATATCACTACACGTCGGCGCAAATTCTTCCCCACGACAGTTATCTGATTAACCTCGGTCATCCGGTCGCTGAAGCTCTGGAAAAATCACGCGATGCGTTTATAGATGAAATGCAGCGTTGCGAACAACTGGGACTTTCTTTGCTCAACTTCCACCCAGGCAGCCATCTGATGCAGATTTCAGAAGAGGATTGTCTGGCGCGCATTGCCGAATCCATCAATATTGCGCTGGATAAAACACAAGGCGTGACAGCGGTGATTGAAAACACCGCCGGTCAGGGCAGCAACTTAGGGTTTAAATTCGAACATCTCGCGGCGATTATCGATGGCGTGGAAGATAAATCCCGCGTCGGCGTCTGCATTGATACCTGCCATGCTTTCGCTGCAGGGTATGATTTGCGTACTCCAGCCGAATGCGAGAAAACGTTCGCTGATTTTGCCCGTATTGTTGGCTTTAAGTATCTGCGTGGGATGCACCTTAACGATGCGAAAAGCACCTTTGGCAGCCGCGTTGACCGCCATCATAGCCTCGGTGAAGGCAATATCGGTCATGATGCGTTCCGCTGGATCATGCAGGACGACCGTTTCGACGGCATTCCGCTGATCCTTGAAACCATCAACCCGGATATCTGGGCAGAAGAGATCGCCTGGCTAAAAGCGCAACAAACTGAAAAAGCGGTAGCCTGAAGATGAATAACCGGGAAAAGGAGATCCTTGCAATTTTACGGCGTAACCCGCTGATTCAGCAGAATGAAATTGCGGACATGCTGCAAATCAGCCGTTCGCGCGTTGCGGCGCATATTATGGATTTAATGCGCAAAGGGCGGATTAAAGGCAAAGGTTACATTCTCACCGAGCAGGAATACTGCGTCGTGGTGGGGACAATCAATATGGATATTCGCGGGATGGCGGATATCCGTTACCCACAAGCGGCTTCTCATCCCGGAACGATTCATTGTTCGGCAGGCGGCGTTGGGCGCAATATCGCCCACAATCTGGCGCTGTTAGGCCGCGACGTCCATTTACTCTCTGTGATTGGCAATGATTTTTATGGCGAGATGCTCTTAGAAGAGACGCGCCGTGCTGGAGTGAATGTCTCTGGCTGCGTTCGTTTACATGGTCAAAGCACATCAACGTATCTGGCAATTGCCAATCAAGACGAACAAACCGTATTGGCGATTAATGATACCCATCTGCTGGAACAGTTAACGCCGCAATTATTGAACGGGTCACGTGATTTACTTCGTCATGCGGGCGTAGTACTGGCAGATTGCAACCTGACTGCCGAGGCGCTGGAGTGGGTCTTTACCCTCGCCGATGAAATTCCGGTATTTGTCGATACCGTTTCAGAATTCAAAGCGGGCAAAATCAAACACTGGCTGGCGCATATTCACACCCTGAAACCCACTTTACCGGAGCTGGAAATTTTGTGGGAAAAGGCGATCACCAGCGATGCTGACCGTCATGCCGCAGTGAATGCGTTGCATCAGCAAGGTGTTCAGCAACTGTTTGTTTATTTGCCCGATGAATCCGTTTATTGCAGCGAAAAGGATGGCGAACAATTTTTGCTGACCGCGCCAGCGCATACGACAGTCGATAGTTTTGGTGCTGACGATGGTTTTATGGCGGGCCTGGTATATAGCTTTCTTGAAGGATACAGTTTCCGCGACAGCGCCCGTTTTGCGATGGCCTGCGCGGCAATTTCGCGCGCCAGCGGCAGCATAAATAACCCTACCCTGTCTGCTGATAACGCGCTTTCATTAGTGCCGATGGTGTAACAATGCTGCCGGATGCGACGCTTGACGCGTCTTATCCGGTCTTATTATCAACACTTAGTGGGTTTTGATGTAGCCGCGAACGCACTCTTCGACTAATCCCCAGAACCAGTCGGTATCAATAGTGATGCCGACTTTGGTATTGGCGGGCTTGCCAAGAACGCCCAGCTCGTCGCAGACGGTACGCCCGTAGCAAGGGCCGCTATTAACGTCCACTTCGACATACATTTCCTGGGTTTTAATGCCATCAGAGTTGATCAGATAACCTATGCAGGTGGCGTCATGCACCGGGCCGCCAGCCAGGCCGTAGTTTTCGAACTGGGTTTTGAGGGTGAAATTCATGATGTCGCGGAACAGTTCGCCGGCAGGGCCACCGGCCCTTTCCATCCGCGCAATCACATCCGGGGTACACACGGTCTGGTTAGTGAGATCCAGGCCCATCATCACCAACGGAACGCCGGAGGTGAATACCACGCGTGCCGCTTCTGGATCAGCAAAAATGTTGAACTCGGCAGACGGCGTGAAGTTACCTGTACCATAAGCGCCGCCCATCAGCACAATTTCACGGATTTTTGGCAGGATTGCGGGCTGCATACGCATCGCCACCGCGATGTTTGACAGCGGCCCCACCGGCACCAGAGTGATATCGCCTTCGCTTGCCATCAGGGTATCAATGATGTATTTCACCGCATGGATGCTTTCAGCCTGGCGGGTCAGCGGTTCGAACACCGGGCCATCCAGACCGGTTTCGCCATGAATATTATCGGCAACGATTTGTTTGCGCATAATTGGCTGCGGCATCCCCGCATACACCGGAACATTAATCTCCAGTTTCTGACAAACATTCAGACTATTAATTAATGTTTTATCAAGCGTCTGATTACCCGCCACAATGGTGATACCTAATAAATCAATCGCCGGATGTTTCGCGGCCATCATTATGGCAATAGCATCATCATGACCCGGATCACAATCCAGAATAATTTTCCTCTTTTCCATTGTTTATTTCCTCTGTTTCAGTTGCGTTATTTTTTGCTACAACAAAGAAATTTCCACCGGCCGATGATTGAATCTTAACAACAGCGTACGTATGCTAAATATGAGAAATCTCATAGCGGATAAACATCGTGAAAGAAATCCACAATAATGAACTTAAGCAGCAACTGATTAGTGAGTCCGCATTTAATGAGTGCTTTTTAACGGATGTTTCAGCCGATACGCGGCTGTTTCATTTTTTAGCGCGTGACTACATTGTGCAGGAAGGGCAACAGCCGTCCTGGCTATTTTACCTGACGCGAGGCCGCGCCAGGCTTTACGCCACGCTTGCCAATGGGCGCGTGTCGCTGATTGATTTCTTTGCCGCGCCCTGTTTTATTGGCGAGATTGAGTTAATCGATAAAGACCATGAACCACGTGCGGTGCAGGCTATTGAAGAGTGTTGGTGTATTGCACTCCCCATGAAACATTACCGCCCGTTGTTATTAAACGACACGCTATTTTTACGAAAACTCTGCGTCACCTTAAGTCATAAAAATTATCGCAATATTGTTTCTTTAACTCAGAATCAATCATTTCCATTAGTGAATCGCCTGGCAGCATTTATATTACTCTCGCAGGAAGGTGATCTTTATCACGAAAAGCATACGCAAGCGGCAGAGTATTTAGGCGTTTCTTATCGACACCTCTTATATGTTCTCGCACAATTCATTCACGACGGTTTATTAATTAAAAATAAGAAAGGATATCTCATTAAAAATAGAAAGAAGTTGTTGGGACTGGCGCTGGAGATGGACCCGGAGAATAAATTCTCCGGGATGATGCAGTAAAAATGATTTGCAATAGCGCGATTACCGGATGCGACGATTGATGCGTCTTATCCGGCCTACAAATCGAGCATTACGCCAGCCCAATAAAGAACCCGGCAATGGTCGCACTCATCAGGTTGGAAAGCGTCGCAGCTGCCAGCGCCCGTAAACCAAGCTGGGCGATTTCCGGCGCCCGTTTTGGCGAAATAGCCGAGAACGCCCCAACGACAACACCGATAGAACCAAAGTTAGCAAAACCACAAAGCGCAAAGGAGATAATGGCAACAGTTTTCACGTCCAGCGTGCCGCCCGTTTGCAAATATGGCGAGAAACTCAGGTAAGCGACAAATTCGTTAATCGCCAGTTTCTGCCCAATCAGGCTACCCGCAAGGTTGGCATCACTCCAGTCCACGCCCATGATCCACGCCAGCGGTGCCAGTACATAGCCAAAAATACTTTCCAGAGAGGCATTGGCAAAACCAAACCAACCGCCAATTCCACCGATAATGCCGTTGAACAGCGCAATAATCGCCACAAACGCCATCACCACCGTCGCCACACCTGCGGCTATTTTCAGTCCGGTCATCGCACCATTCGCCGCTGCTTCGATAAAGCTTTTTGGCGGCGTTTCGCTGAACGACAGATTTTCAAATGTCACCTGCGAAGGCTCGGTTGCCGGGCTAAGAATACGTGCAAACAAAATACCGCCAGGGATCGCCATCAGCGATGCCGCTAACAGATAGTCAATTGGCACGCCCATTCCGGCGTAACCAATCATCATCGAACCGGCAATAGACGCCATGCCGCTACAAATTGCGGTAAACAACTCGTTGCGATTCATACGATCAATAAACGGTTTTACGATCGCCGGGATCTCGTTTTGCCCAAGGAAAATGGTGGTGACCGCGACAAAAGATTCTATTTTGCTGATGTTGAGGGCTTTCTGGAAAATACTGCCAAGAATGCGAATCAGGAGTCCCATCACGCCAATGTAGTACAGCAGACTGATGAGCGCAGTAACGAAAATAATCGCCGGAAGTACGCGAAAGGCGAAGATAAAGCCCGCGCCATCAAACAGGACATCCATTTTCGGCCCCACCAGAGAGCCAAAAATAAAGGCGCTACCCGCATCGCTGTAGGACATCACTTTATGGACGCCCAATGCCGCCTGCTCTACAGCCCATTTTCCCGGTGGGAAGTAGAGCATAATGCCGCCAATGGCGATTTGCAGCAGCAGCGCGGCTCCAACCGTGCGCAAACTGATGCTCTTTTTATTCACTGACAACACAAACGCTATTGCCAGTAACACCACCATCCCCACAACACTTCTCATTATATCCATAATGATTTTCCCTTCATGCCCGTAAACCCGGCGCCAGCGCCAGGTTTCGGTTTGTATGATGAGTACGGGCGACGGCTTTCTGCCCGTCAGAAATTAACCCGCGAGACGCTGGTATTCTTTGGCAATTTCGCTCGCCAGAATGGCGTTGTTAAACACCAACTGGATGTTGGATTTCAGGCTGTCGCCACCGGTCAGTTCTGCAACGCGTGCCAGCAGGAACGGCGTGCTTTCTTTACCGATTACACCTTGCTCTTCAGCTTCGGCAACTGCCTGATCAATTGCAGCGTTAATACTTTCTTCCGGCATCGCAAACTGTTCCGGAATTGGGTTTGCCACCACCAGGCCACCGTTCAGACCGCTTTGCCATTTCACCGCCATCGCACGGGCAATTTCGCTGGCGCTGTCGAGACGGATGCTGACTTCAAACGGGCTGGTGCGGCAGAAAAACGCTGGTAATGCTTTGGTCTGATAGCCAATTAACGGCACACCGAAAGTTTCTAAATATTCGGTGGTTAAGCCTAAATCGAGAATAGATTTTGCTCCGGCACAAACTACGGTGACATTAGTGTGCGCCAGTTCCTGTAAATCGGCGGAAATATCGAAGGTATTTTCCGCCCCGCGATGAACACCGCCAATACCGCCAGTGGCAAATACTTTAATTCCGGCAAGCGCCGCAATAATCATGGTGGAAGCCACGGTGGTTGCGCCATTTTTTCCGGCGGCAACAACAAAAGGTAAATCGCGACGGCTAACTTTCGTTACGTTATGTCCTTCACGACCCAGCAATTCAATTTCTTCTTTGCTTAAGCCCACTTTCATCACGCCGCCAATAATAGCGATAGTGGCTGGTACAGCGCCCTGCTTACGAATTGTTTCTTCAACTTCAATTGCGGTCTGGGCATTTTGCGGGAACGGCATCCCGTGAGAAATAATGGTCGATTCCAGCGCCACAACCGGTTTTTTGTTTTTTAAAGCGTCCTGTACTTCCGGGGAAATTTGTAATAATTCAGGGGAAATTTTTAATTCAGACATTCTGCGTTCTCCACTAACGATATAACGTTGGCAATCGATAAATCAGGGTTATTGGTGTATTCACAGGAGAGCGCCATTGACGAACATCCCTGTGCAAAACGAACAGATTCGGCAAACGGCATCCCGTCTACCCAACACGAAGCAAGTCCCGCCATCATGGCATCGCCCGCTCCGGTAACATTAATGACATTGGTTTTAATCGGTGCAGACCAGCCGCTTTCGCCGCTGATATCGCTGTAATAAACGCCGTCGCCACCCATGCTCAGTACCAGTCGGTTCAGGCCATGTTGATGGAACCAGGCGGCAACCTTTGCTACATCTTCACGCCCGGAAAGCGCAATCCCGCTCAGGGTTTCCGCTTCAAGACGGTTTGGCTTCAGGGTATGAATTTGACTTAATCGCTCGCGTACTTTGACGCATTTCCAGGCCGAAACCGGATCGACAAATACCGGTACGCCAGCGGCATTATCCAGAATCCAGACCAATGTCTCTTCACTGATATTACAGTCTGCGACAATGACCTTTGCCCCCTGAATAAATTCACGGTGCTGTGCGAGATATTCCGCTGAAATACAGTTACTAATATTCATGTCATTTATAGCAACCAGCATTTCACCGGTATTATCGAGTAATGATAAATAACTCGACGTATTTTCTCCCGGCACAATCAGGCATTTATCGACATAAACGCCAGATTGATTGGTTTGCGTTAGCAGCGATTGACCATAAAAATCACTGCCTACTGCGCTCAGTAGCCAGGCTTTGTTACCCAGCAACGCCAGGTTTTGTGCAATATTGCGCCCTACTCCACCGGGAGTAAATTTTATTTTCCCTGGATTGGAATCCGCATAATTTAATGATTCATGTGAATATCCGGCGACATCAATATTCGCCGAACCTATAATTACGACATAATCCTTTTCGCGCATAGCACGTCCTCTGGTAAAAAATTACCAACCCTTTCAATCCACAAGAATAGAGATAACTGCAAAGACAGTTTAAACATGTGTTCATATTTAAACATGTGCTCATAGTATGCATGTTTTACTTAAAGTAAATTACCGCCAGAGGGGCAAAATGAGCAGATTTGAACAGGCTCACAAAACGCTATTATTGGCGGTTTTAGAAAAAGCGAAGAAATTGTGAAGTGATGCACAGAATGGAAACAATAAAAAAGGGCAGAAATTAATCTGCCCTTGAGGAAATAACGTTACTGTTTGATGAGAGTGTCAGCTTTCTATTGGAAAATAAAACCATTCAAAATCATAGAATTGCCGTCAACAATTTATCACTCACTTTGCACTCATCAAATGATACAGGGCAGAAAATTTCTGCCCTGTAGTTCACGTTTTATTATGCTGCTTTCGCCATAACGTCCGCTTCCGGACGTTTCAGGAAGGCATAAGCCAAACCCGCCACCAGCGTACCAGCAATAATTGCCACCAGGTAACCCAGTACCGGCGTAATGGCGCCTGGGATCAGCAGAACAAACAGACCACCGTGCGGTGCCATCAATTTCGCACCAATCGCCATTGAGATTGCACCAGTCAGCGCCCCACCCACGATACAGCACGGCAGCACTCGCATCGGATCACGGGCGGCAAACGGAATTGCACCTTCCGAAATAAAGCACAGACCAAGAACCAGAGCTGCTTTGCCGCCTTCTTGCTGCGCTTTGTCGAATTTGCGACGCGCCACCATTGTTGCCAGCCCCATTGCCAGCGGAGGCACCATACCTGCCGCCATAATCGCCGCCATCGGGCCATAGGTTTGAGTACTCAGCAGACCCACACCGAATGCATACGCTGCTTTGTTTACCGGACCGCCCATGTCAGTACACATCATGCCACCGAGGATCGCGCCCAGCAGAACCGCATTCGCAGTACCCATGGTTTGCAGCCAGTGAGTCAGGCTTTCGAGGATGCCAGCAACCGGTTTACCGATCAGGTAGATCATCGCCAGACCGACCACCAGACTGGAAATCAGCGGAATGATCAGAATCGGTTTCAGCGCCTCCATACTCTGTGGCAGTTTCAGTTGCGTACTGATTAACTTCGCGATGTAACCCGCCAGGAAGCCCGCAATGATCCCGCCAATGAAGCCAGAACCTGTGCTGACCGCCAGCATACCGCCAATCAGACCCGGCGTGAGACCCGGACGATCGGCAATGGAGAAGGCAATGTAACCCGCCAGTACCGGCACCATCAGCGCAAAGGCTGAACCACCGCCAATCTGCATCAGCGCCGCCGCCAGCGTCCCCTGCTCTTTAAACGCTTCGATACCAAAAGCAAAGGAAAGCGCGATACACAGACCCCCCGCAACCACCATTGGCAGCATGTAGGAAACGCCCGTCAGCAGGTGACGATACGCGCCTGCACTCTCTTTCTTACCTTCAGTGGTCGCCGTTTGAGCTTTACCCGCCGGTTCGTAAGGCGTCGCTTCAGCAACCGCTTTATCCAGCTCCTGAGCCGTTTTCTTCAGCGCCAGACCGGTAGAGGTGCGATACATTGGTTTACCGGCAAATTTCGCCAGATCCACTTCGATATCTGCTGCCACAATCACCAGATCCGCTGCTGCCACTTCTTCAGGCGTGATCGCGTTACCCGCACCAACGGAGCCACGGGTTTCAACTTTCACCCACCAGCCACGTTTTTTCGCTTCGGTTTCAATGGCTTCAGCCGCCATAAAGGTGTGTGCTACGCCAGTTGGGCAAGCAGTCACCGCAACCACGCGTTTCGGGCCACTGGCGACAACCGGTGCTGTCGCAGCGACCGGCGCAGTGTAAGGCTTTGCATGGCCTTTGGCTTCACTCAGGAATAGCTCAGGATGCGCGACTGCGCGGGAAATATCGCCCAGCCAGACATTTTTACCGTTCAGCGCGCTGTCGTTCGGGATGGAATCACCCAGAACAATCGCCATTTCAGCGTCGTTCGGATTGTCGATGATTTCCAGTTTTGCTTTTCGCGCCGCCGCGCCCAGCAGGGTCTTCGCCATATAGGCGCGTGCCTGACCGAGATTAGCGTCAATAATCAGCAGCGTTTTCATTATGCCTCTCCTGCTGTCAGTTAAAAGGTTGTAAGTCGACGCGCGCCATCATTGCGGCCAACTGCGGACGATCGGTAATACCCACATTGCTTTGACTGACCGCCAGGGCTGCAACAGCCGTTGCCAGACGCAGTGTGTGTTCACTGGATTCACGCATCAGCAAGCCATAAATGAGGCCGCCAACCATGGAATCCCCTGCGCCAACAGTGCTTACGACATCGACTGACGGTGGTTTGGCGATCCATTCGCCGGAGGCATTAACCCAAAGCGCGCCTTCGGCACCCAGTGAAATGACGACATGCGCGATACCTTGTTCACGTAGCGCATGTGCAGCTTCAATGACATCTTTCATTTCAGGCAGTTTACGGCCTGCCCAGATTTCCAGCTCGCGACGGTTAGGTTTCACCAGCCACGGTGCCGCTTTCAAACCTGCCACTAATGCTTCGCGGCTACTATCAAAGATAATGCAAGGACACTGACTACGCAGGCGAGTCATCCAGTCGGTGAATGCTTCCGGGCTGACGCCTGACGGTAAACTGCCGCTGACACAGACCATATCGAACTGACCGAGCCAGCTCAGAGAATCAGTCACAAAGCGTTCCCAGTCTGCTGGAGTGACTTCAAAACCCGAGAAATTGAGGTCAGTAACTTCGCCGTCTTTTTCCGTCAACTTAACGTTAATACGGGTACGCCCCTGTACAACCTGGAAACGGTTGGCAATGCCCAGCTCGCTGAACAGTTGCTGAAATCCGTCCTGATTGTCTTTACCCAGAAAGCCGCCAACGGTGACATCAATACCCAGATCTTTCAGAACTTTGGCAACGTTGATACCTTTACCCGCCGCATGAAGACCGGTGGTTTTCACCAGGTTCACTTCGCCGCGTTCAATTTCCGGGCAGAAACCAACAAGGTCATACGCCGGATTGAGGGTGATCGTAGCAACACGTCTGCTCATTACGCGCCCTCCCCAAGACCTGCGGCGATGGCGTCGCCAATTGCCTTCAGTGCCTGTTCAGCATCCGCCCCCTGGGCGGTAAAGCGCAGGCGATGACCTTTCTTAACGCCAAGTGCCACAACTTTCATCAGACTACGTCCGTTTGCCGGTTTGCCGGTGCCATCAAGGTTTGTCACGGTAATATCACTGTTAAATTGTTTAATGGTATTGACCAGCATGGTGCCTGGACGAGCATGCAGGCCGTGTTCGTTGCGCACCACAAACTCCGCGCTTAACACGTCGTCAGTCGGCGCATCATCGCTGGTCAGCAGTGCCAGCAATGTTGCCGCATCCGCTTTCAGCAAACGGTCAGCTTTATTGTCGAGTAACAGATCGGCGAGACGCTTAAGAACCGCGACGGGCTGATCGTCATTCATTGCCACACTCACCAGCATGGCTGCCGTTTCGCCCTCCACATCAAAAGCATTTGCCGCGCGGCTTACCGCAATCGCGCTACGCAGGTTGCCTTCGGCGCTATCGCTCAGCCAGATGCCCTGTCCGAGATTCAGAGGTTGTTCATTGATGGCTTTAGTGACGAAGGTGGCGTCAACGGCACCCGCTTCTTTCAGACGTGCAGCGTTCAGCGCCTGCAGAGTCAGCAGATCGCTGGCGACAATATCCAGCGTCAGCATTTCGTTATCGAGTTTCAGCTGCTCACTCTGCTTTTCGCCCATCAGCAATGCGCGAAGTTCTTCTGCTGTCGTTGCTGACTTCAGTTGTTCAGCAACGGAATCATCGCTTAGCACGTGGGTCAGCTGGCGCAGCAGGCCCAGGTGTTCGTCCGAGCTGGCGGCAATACCGATCGCCACGTACGCTACCTGACCGTCACCCCAGGTGACGCCTTCCGGGAACTGAAATACCTGAACGCCGGTTTTCAGCACCTGATCGCGGGTGTCGGTGGTGCCGTGAGGAATAGCAATACCATTGCCGAGGAACGTTGAGGTTTGCTGCTCGCGCGCCAGCATGCCATTGACGTAGCCTTCAGCTACATTACCGGCCCGCACCAGCGCCGCAGCGACCTGGCGAATCGCCTCTTCTTTGTCTCCGGCCTTTTCGCCCGGATGGATGTCCTGTACGGATAACTGGAACATAGTTCTCCTCTCTTGCTGAATTGAAACGATTCAGCTTCTATGAGAAAAAAAGCGCCAACCTGGCTTACGGTTAAAGACAAGATCGCGCTGAAACGTTTCAATAAAGCATAATACTTCTGTTTCAGCACGCAAGGGAAGCTGTAAATTTATGACCAAAATTTTGATGTGCTGCACAATTTTTTGTCATTTTTCCTAATTGCTGACGGGAAAACTCGTTGCCAGCAATTTCATTTCAGCAGCGTCAGCAGACAATCAACAAGAGTGAAATGGCATTTTGATTATTCGTGGCGAGTTTGATTTCACTGACTGTTTATTTTCTGACAAGCAGCGTAAACTCCGCGTCTCCATCTTTCAGTGATCGACCAGCATGCATAACTCCCCCGCAGTCTCCAGCGCGAAATCGTTTGACCTGACATCGACGGCGTTTTTAATCGTTGCCTTTCTCACCGGTATTGCGGGCGCTCTGCAAACCCCGACGCTCAGTATATTCCTTACCGATGAAGTGCACGCCCGTCCGGCGATGGTGGGATTCTTCTTTACCGGCAGTGCTGTCATCGGGATTCTGGTGAGTCAGTTTCTCGCCGGACGCTCTGATAAGCGTGGCGATCGTAAATCACTGATTGTCTTTTGCTGCCTGTTAGGCGTGCTGGCCTGCATCCTTTTTGCCTGGAACCGCAACTACTTTGTTTTGCTGTTCGTTGGTGTCTTTCTTAGTAGCTTTGGCTCTACCGCCAACCCGCAAATGTTTGCTCTCGCCCGTGAGCACGCTGACAAAACCGGGCGTGAAGCGGTGATGTTCAGCTCTTTTTTACGCGCTCAGGTTTCGTTGGCATGGGTCATTGGTCCGCCGCTGGCTTATGCCCTGGCGATGGGGTTCAGCTTTACGGTGATGTATCTCAGCGCAGCAGTGGCGTTTATTGTCTGCGGCCTGATGGTGTGGCTATTTTTACCGTCGATGCAAAAAGAGGTTCCGCTGGCAACCGGCACGGTTGAAGCGCCGCGCCGTAATCGTCGCGATACGCTACTGCTGTTTGTCATTTGTACGTTGATGTGGGGGTCAAATAGCCTGTACATCATCAACATGCCGCTATTTATTATCAACGAATTGCATCTTCCCGAGAAACTGGCGGGCGTGATGATGGGAACCGCCGCAGGCCTGGAAATCCCGACCATGTTGATCGCGGGTTATTTTGCCAAACGTCTGGGTAAGCGTTTCTTAATGCGCGTTGCCGCCGTGGGTGGCGTCTGTTTTTACGCAGGTATGCTGATGGCGCATTCACCTGTCATTCTGTTGGGCTTGCAGCTGCTGAATGCTATTTTTATTGGCATTCTGGGTGGCATCGGGATGCTCTATTTTCAGGATCTGATGCCCGGTCAGGCGGGTTCAGCAACCACGCTCTATACCAATACCTCGCGTGTGGGCTGGATCATCGCGGGGTCAGTGGCGGGCATAGTCGCCGAAATCTGGAATTATCACGCCGTGTTCTGGTTTGCGATGGTGATGATTATCGCCACTCTGTTCTGCTTACTGCGGATTAAAGATGTTTAAGGCGCGGTCAGTATTTCCAGATCGATAAGCCAGGTCATCGCCTGCTGACGCGTGTTACCGCACATTTCAGCACTGGCTTGTAAACCTGCGCAAACTTTCGGACGTAGCGGCGATGTAAAAATTTTACAACGTTGCTGTTCATCAAGCTGAATGCAGGGCGTATTGGCGGGCTTGCCATCTGGCATACCGGGTATAGGGCTGGAAATTGAAGGGGCAGTGCAACACGCCCCGCAACCCGGACGGCATTCCATACGTTGTTCTCTTAAGGTTAACCACCGGATTGATGAGCGCGCACAGTACCACCTTTTTTGCACCAGCAAAAGTGCGAATACCACTTGCCTGAAAGGCTCGTCGCGAGTAGTTTGACGCGATATTTTTGACATTTTCGATAACAGGAATTTTTCGATGCCAAGAGCGAACGAAATTAAAAAAGGTATGGTACTGAATTACAACGGCAAATTGCTGCTGGTTAAGGATATTGATATTCAGTCTCCCACCGCCCGTGGTGCCGCTACGCTGTACAAAATGCGTTTTTCTGATGTCCGTACCGGGCTGAAAGTGGAAGAACGCTTCAAAGGCGATGATATCGTTGACACCGTAACGCTGACCCGTCGTTACGTTGACTTCTCCTACGTCGATGGCAACGAATATGTCTTTATGGATAAAGAAGACTATACCCCGTATACCTTCACTAAAGATCAGATCGAAGAAGAGCTGCTGTTTATGCCGGAAGGCGGTATGCCGGATATGCAGGTTCTGACCTGGGACGGTCAACTTCTGGCGCTTGAACTGCCGCAAACCGTTGATCTGGAAATTGTTGAAACCGCACCGGGCATCAAAGGCGCGTCTGCCAGCGCCCGTAACAAACCGGCGACATTGAGCACCGGTCTGGTCATTCAAGTACCAGAATACTTAAGCCCAGGCGAAAAAATTCGTATCCATATCGAAGAACGCCGCTATATGGGTCGTGCTGACTAACTTCAGCCAGATATCAGAAAAGGGATGGCTCAGACTGTCCCTTTTTTAATTTATTATACCAATCTTCTATTTTGCGCTTCCTGAACATCGTTCTCCCGCAATATTCACCACTAAATTGATCGCCCTCACACTTCATCGCATTAACAATCCAGACCAATTTCAATTGCTGTCATATAACTTTACACTGTCGTTGTTAATTAATCGTTACTAAGACGTGACTCCTATGAATACAATCGCCTCCGTTACGCTCCCGCAGCATGTACACTCGCCCCGCTACGATCGGCAACAATTGAAATCTCGTATCGTTCATTTTGGATTTGGAGCCTTCCACCGTGCGCATCAGGCGCTATTAACCGACCGTGTGCTGAATGCCCAGGGCGGCGACTGGGGGATCTGTGAAATCAGCCTGTTCAGTGGCGATCAGTTGATGAGCCAGCTTCGCGCGCAGGATCATTTATACACCGTGTTAGAGAAAGGCGCAGACGGCAACCAGGCTATTATTATTGGAGCCGTTCGCGAGTGCCTGAATGCAAAACTGGATTCCTTAGCGGCGATTATTGAGAAGTTTTGCGAGCCGCAGGTGGCGATTGTTTCCCTGACGATTACCGAAAAAGGCTATTGCATCGACCCGGCTACCGGCACACTCGACATCAGCAATCCACGTATCGTTCACGATCTACAAAGTCCCGAAGATCCTCACTCCGCGCCAGGCATTCTCGTCGAAGCACTAAAGCGCCGCCGTGAACGCGGCCTTGCCCCGTTTACCGTGCTCTCCTGCGACAACATTCCCGATAATGGCCATGTGGTGAAAAACGCGGTGCTGGGGATGGCGGAAAAACGTTCGCCAGAACTTGCGGAATGGATAAAAGATCACGTCAGCTTTCCGGGAACCATGGTAGACCGCATTGTCCCGGCAGCAACAGACGAATCACTGACGGAAATTAGCCAGCATCTGGGCGTGAATGATCCCTGTGCGATTAGCTGCGAGCCGTTTATCCAATGGGTGGTGGAAGATAACTTCGTCGCGGGGCGCCCTGCCTGGGAAGTCGCTGGCGTGCAGATGGTCAATGATGTTCTGCCGTGGGAGGAGATGAAACTGCGTATGCTTAATGGTAGTCACTCTTTTCTCGCTTATCTGGGTTATCTCGCAGGATTCGCCCATATCAGTGATTGTATGCAGGATCGCGCATTTCTCCATGCCGCCAGAACATTAATGCTGGATGAGCAAGCGCCGACGCTGCGGATCAAAGATGTCGATTTAACACAATATGCGGATAAGTTAATTGCACGTTTTGCTAACCCGGCGCTGAAACATAAGACCTGGCAAATCGCGATGGATGGCAGCCAGAAATTACCGCAGCGTATGCTGGCAGGCATTCGCATACATCTGGCGCGCGGAACGAACTGGTCATTGTTGGCATTAGGCGTTGCTGGCTGGATGCGCTATGTGAGCGGTGTTGATGATGCCGGAAATGCTATTGATGTTCGCGATCCGCTTAGCGATAAAATTCGCGACCTGGTCGCGGGCAGCAGCAATGAACAACGCGTAACCGCCCTGCTTTCCCTGCGTGAAGTTTTCGGTGATGACCTGCCAAATAACCCGCATTTTGTGCAGGCTATCGAACAAGCCTGGCAACAAATCGCGCAGTTTGGGGCGCATCAGGCGCTATTAAACACTCTCAAAATTTAACGATTTCTGCGGTTAAAGCGGATGAAGCCCGTCTTCGTCCGCTCTCCCCTTCTCTTTTCTGCCTTTTTTAGCCAGGATTAACGCACAGTTAACTTATCAGAGTATTGCGGAGCCGCTGTGACCAGGACCAACCTCATCACCGGTTTTCTCGGCAGCGGGAAAACCACGTCGATTCTTCATCTATTAGCCCATAAAGATCCCAACGAAAAATGGGCGGTGCTGGTTAATGAATTTGGAGAAGTCGGAATTGATGGCGCTTTGCTCGCCGATAGCGGCGCATTGCTGAAAGAGATCCCCGGCGGCTGCATGTGCTGCGTTAATGGTTTACCCATGCAGGTAGGTCTGAATACCTTACTGCGTCAGGGAAAACCAGACCGCTTGTTGATAGAGCCAACCGGGCTGGGCCATCCGAAACAGATCCTCGATCTGTTAACCGCACCAGTTTATGAACCGTGGATCGACTTGCGCGCCACGTTGTGTATTCTCGATCCACGCCTGCTGCTGGATGAAAAAAGTGTCAATAATGAAAACTTCCGTGACCAGTTGGCTGCCGCAGACATCATTGTCGCCAATAAATCCGACCGCGCGACGCCCGAAAGCGAGCAAGCGTTGCAACGCTGGTGGCAACAAAATGGTGGCGATCGGCAATTAATTCACAGCGAACATGGGCAAATTGAAAGTCATCTTCTGGATTTATCCCGTCGCAATTTAACTGAGTTGCCTGCCAGCGCCGCCCATTCACATCAGCATGGCGTGAAAAAAGGGTTAGCGGCGTTAAGCCTGCCAGAACATCAACGCTGGCGTCGCAGTCTGAACAGCGGACAAGGACATCAGGCCTGTGGCTGGATATTCGACGCTGATACGGTGTTCGACACCATCGGCATTCTGGAATGGGCACGACTTGCACCAGTAGAGCGAGTGAAAGGCGTTATGCGCATTCCGGAAGGCCTTGTGCGAATCAACCGTCAGGGCGATGACCTGCACATTGAAACGCAAAACGTTGCACCACCGGATAGCCGTATTGAGCTGATTTCCAGTAGCGAAACTGACTGGAACGCCTTACAAAGCGCGCTGTTGAAGCTTCGTTTAGCGACCACCGCGTAAGGTTGCCTGCGTTTTTCAGTAAGATAATTAGAGAAAATATGATTAAAAATTTGCCGCAAATAGTGTTGTTGAACATTGTCGGCCTCGTGCTGTTTCTTTCCTGGTACATACCCGTTAATCATGGATTCTGGTTATCGATTGATACGAATATTTTTTATTTCTTTAATCAGAAACTGGTCGAAAGTAAGGCCTTTTTGTGGCTGGTTGCATTGACCAACAATCGCGCTTTCGACGGTTGTTCACTGCTGACGATGGGAATGTTGATGCTGAGTTTCTGGCTGAAAGAAAATGCCCCTGGCAGACGACGTATCGTAATTATTGGTCTGGTCATGCTGTTAACCGCAGTGGTATTAAACCAGCTGGGTCAGGCATTAATTCCGGTAAAACGGGCCAGCCCGACATTAACCTTTACAGATATTAACCGCGTCAGCGAACTGCTACCTGTACCCACGAAAGATGCATCACGAGATAGCTTTCCCGGCGATCACGGCATGATGTTACTTATTTTTTCCGCCTTTATGTGGCGCTATTTCGGAAAAGTCGCAGGTCTTATCGGCATTATTATTTTTGTGGTTTTTGCATTTCCCAGAGTAATGATTGGCGCGCACTGGTTTACCGATATCATTGTCGGCTCCATGACCGTGATATTGATCGGTTTACCCTGGGTGCTGTTGACGCCATTAAGTGATCGATTAATCACCTTTTTTGACAAATCACTACCGGGAAAAAGCAAACATTTCCAAAACAAATAACTCACAGTAATTAACATCATCAGGTTTATTTTTATAGTAAGGATAATCCTGATGATGCGCACGATTGCTTTCATTCATCGAATACAATGCTCATTCTTTAAGCAAATGAATAGGTTGCATGTTTTTCGCACAATCGTTCTTTAATTGACCAATCCCACTTATTAACTTTCTGTATCACTTTTTCTTATAAAAAATCATGTAAAACCGCTCGCCAAGACCGCGCCAATCGGGTAATCTCGGACTCGTTTTGCCTCGGCGTTAAATTATCCTCACAGCATATAATTTTGTGCGTTAGTCCACAGATTTGGCCTTAAGGAATTGTTTCAACATGCCCAGGTAATTAGTCTCGTGTCGCTTGGCATTTTTTATAACGATATTTATCGTTAAGGACTTCAAGGGAAAACAAACAACATGGTCAAATCTCAACCGATTTTGAGATATATCTTGCGCGGCATTCCCGCGATTGCAGTAGCGGTTCTGCTTTCTGCATGTAGTGCAAACAACACCGCAAAGAATATGCATCCTGAGACACGTGCAGTGGGTAGTGAAACATCATCACTGCAAGCTTCTCAGGATGAATTTGAAAACCTGGTTCGTAATGTCGACGTGAAATCGCGAATTATGGATCAGTATGCTGACTGGAAAGGCGTTCGTTATCGTCTGGGCGGCAGCACCAAAAAAGGTATCGATTGTTCTGGTTTCGTACAACGTACATTCCGTGAACAATTTGGCTTAGAGCTTCCGCGTTCAACGTATGAACAGCAGGAAATGGGGAAATCAGTTTCCCGTAGTAATTTGCGTACAGGCGACTTAGTCCTGTTCCGCGCGGGTTCAACCGGACGCCATGTCGGTATTTATATCGGTAATAATCAGTTTGTTCACGCATCCACCAGCAGTGGTGTAATTATTTCCAGCATGAATGAGCCGTACTGGAAGAAGCGTTACAACGAAGCACGTCGGGTTCTCAGCCGTAGCTAATAAATCGTTTGGATGCAATCCCTTGGCTATCCTGACGAGTTAACGAAAAGCACTGCTTAGGCAGTGCTTTTTGGTTTTTCTCATCCGAGAAAATGATGTTTCCACATCTTGAACCAGGCTATAGTCCCGTCATTCTTTCCTTTTAGTGTTGTCGTATTTTCAGGATATTATCGGAACCATGTTCATACGAGCTCCCTCTTCTGGACGTAAGATCCTGCTCACCTGCATTATTGCGGGCGTGATGATTGCGATACTGGTAAGCTGCCTTCAGTTTTTAGTGGCCTGGCATAAACACGAAGTCAAATACGACACCTTGATTAGCGACGTACAAAAATATCTCAATACCTATTTTGCCGACCTGAAATCCACCACTGACAGGCTCCAGCCGCTTACCTTAGATACCTGCCAGCAAGCTAACCCGGAGCTGACTGCACGCGCAGCATTTAGCATGAACGTGCGAACGTTTGTGCTGGTAAAGGATAAAAAGAGCTTCTGTTCTTCTGCAACTGGTGAGATGGACATCCCACTCAGTGAACTGATTCCGGCACTAAACATCGGCAAAGATATTGATATGGCAATATTGCCAGGCACACCGATGGTGCCCAATAAACCAACGATCGTCATCTGGTATCGTAACCCTTTATTAAAAAATAGCGGCGTTTTTGCAGCATTGAATCTGAACCTGACGCCGTATATTTTCTATAGCTATCACCAGCAAGATTTCAACGGTATCGCGCTCATTATTGGTGATACTGCGCTATCGACTTTTACGTCGCATTTGATGAACGTCCGTGAGTTAACCGGCACGCCGGTACGTGAAACCAAAATTGCAGGCCTTCCGCTGACCGTTCGGCTTTATGCTGATGACTGGACATGGAACGATGTGTGGTACGCGTTTCTACTGGGTGGTATGAGTGGAACTGTCGTTGGCCTGCTCTGCTATTACCTGATGAGCGTGCGTATGCGCCCAGGCAGAGAAATTATGATGGCCATCAAACGTGAGCAATTTTACGTGGTGTATCAACCGGTGGTTGATACGCAAACACTGCGGGTAACTGGCCTGGAAGTACTGCTACGCTGGCGTCACCCGGTAGTGGGTGAAATTCCCCCGGACGCCTTCATTCACTATGCCGAATCGCAAAAGATGATTGTACCTCTCACCCAGCATCTGTTTGAGCTGATTGCTCGTGATGCCGCAGAATTAGAAAACATACTGCCGGTGGGCGTGAAATTTGGCATTAACATCGCGCCGGATCATCTGCACAGCGAGAGCTTTAAAGCAGATATCCAAAAACTGCTCACTTCCCTGCCCGCACACCATTTCCAGATTGTGCTGGAAATTACCGAGCGCAATATGCTGAAAGAGCAAGAAGCCACGCAACTCTTCGCCTGGCTGCATTCAGTCGGCGTAGAAATTGCTATTGATGACTTCGGCACCGGGCACAGCGCGCTTATTTATCTGGAACGTTTCACGCTCGATTACCTGAAAATTGACCGTGGCTTTATCAACGCCATAGGTACGGAAACGGTCACCTCACCCGTACTTGACGCGGTGCTGACGCTGGCGAAACGTCTCAATATGCTGACAGTTGCTGAAGGGGTCGAAACACCGGAACAGGCGCGCTGGCTGCGCGAACGTGGCGTTAATTTCCTGCAAGGTTACTGGATTAGTCGCCCCCTGCAGCTGGATGATTTTATCCGCTGGCTGGAGAAACCTCATACGCCACAGTGGTAAGGTGTGCGTGCGTCCCTTATTATTCATAGTGAAAGCATGCCGGATTGCGGCTAATGATGAGTAAAAGGAAATCCGTTGCAGATGATTGTGCGCATACTGCTGCTGTTTATCGCTCTGTTCACCTTTGGTGCGCAGGCGCAGGCTATCAAGGAAAGCTATGCCTTTGCAGTGCTGGGAGAACCTCGGTACGCGTTTAATTTCAACCATTTTGATTATGTGAACCCCGCCGCGCCAAAAGGTGGGCAGATAACGTTGTCAGCCCTCGGCACCTTCGATAATTTCAACCGTTATGCATTGCGCGGCAACCCCGGCGCACGCACCGAGCAGTTGTACGACACGCTATTTACCACCTCCGATGACGAGCCAGGCAGTTATTACCCGCTGATTGCCGAAAGCGCGCGCTATGCTGACGATTATTCCTGGGTGGAAGTCGCCATTAATCCACGCGCCCGTTTTCATGACGGTTCGCCTATTACTGCCCGCGATGTTGAATTCACTTTTCAAAAATTTATGACCGAAGGCGTGCCGCAATTTCGTCTGGTTTATAAAGGCACTACCGTTAAAGCCATTGCGCCTTTAACCGTGCGCATTGAATTAGCCAAACCCGGTAAAGAAGATATGCTGAGTCTGTTTTCGCTGCCGGTGTTTCCAGAAAAGTACTGGAAAGATCACAAACTTAGCGACCCGCTCGCCACGCCTCCGCTTGCCAGTGGTCCGTACCGAATTACGTCCTGGAAAATGGGGCAGAATATTGTCTATTCCCGCGTGAAAGATTACTGGGCGGCAAACTTACCGGTAAACCGTGGGCGCTGGAATTTCGACACCATTCGCTACGATTATTACCTCGATGATAATGTCGCTTTTGAAGCATTTAAAGCCGGTGCTTTTGATTTGCGTATGGAAAACGACGCCAAAAACTGGGCCACGCGCTATACCGGTAAAAATTTCGACAAAAAATATATCATCAAAGACGAACAAAAGAACGAGTCGGCACAGGATACGCGCTGGCTGGCGTTTAACATTCAGCGTCCGGTATTCAGCGATCGCCGGGTCCGGGAAGCGATCACTCTCGCCTTTGACTTTGAATGGATGAACAAGGCGTTGTTTTACAATGCCTGGAGTCGCACGAACAGTTATTTTCAGAATACCGAATACGCGGCCAGAAATTACCCCGACGCAGCTGAACTGGTGCTTCTGGCGCCGATGAAAAAAGATCTACCGCCAGAAGTCTTCACGCAAATCTACCAGCCGCCGGTATCCAAAGGCGATGGCTACGATCGTGACAACCTGTTAAAAGCCGACAAACTTCTCAACGAAGCGGGCTGGGTGCTGAAGGGGCAGCAACGCGTAAATGCCACAACGGGTCAACCGCTCAGCTTTGAGTTATTGCTGCCTTCGAGCAGCAATAGTCAGTGGGTATTGCCGTTCCAGCACAGCCTGCAACGGCTGGGTATCAGTATGGACATTCGCAAGGTGGATAACTCGCAAATTACCAACCGAATGCGCAGTCGCGACTATGACATGATGCCGCGCGTGTGGCGAGCAATGCCGTGGCCCAGTTCCGATTTACAGATTTCCTGGTCATCGGAATATATCAATTCCACTTATAATGCACCCGGCGTGCAAAGTCCGGTTATCGACTCGCTGATCAACCAGATTATTGCCGCGCAGGGAAATAAAGAAAAATTGCTGCCGTTAGGGCGCGCACTGGATCGCGTATTAACGTGGAATTATTACATGCTGCCAATGTGGTACATGGCGGAAGACCGTCTCGCCTGGTGGGATAAATTCTCCCAACCCGCTGTGCGCCCTATTTACAGCCTCGGTATCGATACCTGGTGGTATGACGTCAATAAAGCGACCAAACTGCCGTCAGCCAGACAACAGGGAGAGTAGATGGGCGCTTATCTGATTCGCCGTCTGTTGCTGGTGATCCCAACGTTATGGGCGATTATCACCATCAACTTTTTCATCGTGCAAATTGCGCCTGGCGGTCCGGTCGACCAGGCCATCGCCGCCATTGAGTTTGGTAATGCCGGAGTATTACCCGGCGCAGGCGGTGAAGGTGTTCGTGCCAGCCATGCGCAAACGGGCGTCGGCAATATCAGCGACAGTAATTACCGTGGCGGACGCGGATTAGATCCAGAAGTGATCGCCGAGATCACTCATCGCTACGGTTTCGATAAGCCGATCCACGAACGTTACTTCAAAATGCTCTGGGACTACATCCGCTTTGATTTTGGCGACAGCTTGTTTCGCAGCGCCTCGGTGCTGACGCTGATTAAAGACAGTCTGCCGGTTTCCATCACCCTCGGATTGTGGAGCACGCTAATTATCTATCTGGTGTCGATTCCGTTAGGCATTCGCAAAGCTGTTTATAACGGTAGCCGCTTTGACGTCTGGAGTAGCGCATTTATCATCATCGGTTACGCCATTCCGGCCTTTTTATTTGCCATCTTGCTGATTGTCTTCTTCGCAGGCGGCAGCTATTTCGACCTGTTCCCTCTACGCGGCCTGGTTTCCGCTAACTTTGATTCGCTGCCGTGGTATCAGAAAATCACTGATTATCTGTGGCATATCACGTTACCCGTGCTGGCGACAGTGATTGGCGGCTTTGCGGCACTTACGATGCTGACCAAAAACTCATTCCTTGATGAAGTGCGCAAGCAATACGTGGTTACCGCGCGTGCGAAAGGGGTCAGTGAGAAAAATATTCTCTGGAAACATGTGTTTCGTAACGCCATGCTGCTGGTGATTGCCGGTTTTCCGGCGACGTTTATCAGCATGTTTTTCACCGGTTCGCTGTTGATTGAGGTGATGTTTTCGCTCAATGGCCTCGGCTTACTGGGCTACGAAGCGACCGTCTCGCGCGATTATCCGGTGATGTTTGGCACCTTGTATATTTTCACCCTGATTGGCCTGCTGCTGAATATCGTCAGTGATATCAGCTATACGCTGGTCGATCCGCGTATTGATTTTGAGGGACGTTAATGTCGCGACTCAGCCCCGTCAATCAGGCCCGTTGGGCGCGTTTTCGCCATAACCGTCGCGGCTACTGGTCGTTATGGATTTTCCTCGTCTTGTTTGGTTTGAGTTTGTGTTCTGAACTTATCGCCAACGATAAACCGTTGCTGGTGCGTTATGACGGCAGCTGGTATTTCCCGTTGCTGAAAAACTACAGCGAAAGCGATTTTGGCGGTCCGCTGGCAAGCCAGGCAGATTATCAGGACCCGTGGCTGAAACAACGGCTGGAAAATAACGGCTGGGTACTGTGGGCACCGATTCGCTTTGGTGCTACCAGTATCAACTTTGCTACCGATAAGCCCTTCCCTTCTCCCCCCTCCCGGCAAAACTGGCTGGGAACAGATGCCAACGGCGGCGATGTGCTGGCGCGCATTCTCTATGGCACGCGGATCTCAGTTCTGTTTGGCCTGATGCTGACCCTCTGCTCCAGCGTGATGGGCGTGCTGGCGGGGGCGCTACAAGGCTATTACGGCGGGAAAGTCGATCTCTGGGGGCAACGTTTTATTGAAGTATGGTCGGGGATGCCGACGCTGTTTTTGATTATTTTACTTTCCAGCGTCGTACAGCCTAACTTCTGGTGGCTGTTGGCAATTACCGTCTTGTTTGGCTGGATGAGTCTGGTCGGTGTGGTGCGGGCGGAGTTTTTACGTACCCGTAATTTCGACTACATCCGCGCGGCGCAGGCGCTTGGCGTCAGCGATCGCAGTATCATTCTGCGTCATATGTTGCCAAATGCCATGGTCGCTACCCTTACCTTTTTACCGTTTATTTTATGCAGTTCAATAACTACCCTGACCTCACTCGATTTCCTCGGCTTCGGTCTGCCGCTCGGTTCACCGTCACTCGGCGAACTGCTGTTACAAGGGAAAAATAACCTTCAGGCCCCGTGGCTTGGGATCACCGCCTTCTTGTCGGTGGCGATATTGTTGTCTTTGCTGATCTTTATTGGTGAAGCCGTCCGCGACGCATTTGATCCTAATAAGGCGGTGTAGCATGACGCAAACTCTGTTAGCGATTGAAAACTTGTCGGTGGGTTTTCGCCATCAGCAAACTGTCCGTACCGTAGTGAATGATGTTTCACTACAGATTGAGGCTGGCGAAACGCTGGCGCTGGTGGGCGAGTCAGGTTCTGGCAAGAGCGTTACTGCACTGTCGATTTTACGTCTGCTCCCTTCCCCGCCGGTAGAATATCTTGCTGGAGATATTCGTTTTCATGGCGAATCGCTACTTCATGCCAGCGAGCAAACGTTGCGCGGCGTACGCGGTAATAAGGTAGCCATGATCTTCCAGGAGCCAATGGTGTCGTTAAATCCATTGCATACTCTGGAAAAACAGCTTTATGAAGTGCTTTCACTCCATCGCGGGATGCGACGAGAAGCGGCACGTGGCGAGATATTAAATTGCCTTGATCGCGTCGGTATCCGTCAGGCAGCAAAACGACTGGCAGATTACCCTCATCAGCTCTCAGGCGGCGAACGCCAGCGGGTGATGATTGCAATGGCGCTATTAACGCGCCCGGAATTATTAATTGCCGATGAACCGACTACCGCACTGGACGTCTCTGTCCAGGCGCAGATTTTACAGTTGTTGCGCGAACTGCAACATGAACTGAATATGGGGATGCTGTTTATTACTCATAACCTCAGCATCGTCAGAAAACTGGCTCACCGCGTGGCAGTGATGCAAAACGGTCACTGCGTGGAGCAAAATAACGCCACTGCGCTATTTGCCTCTCCTGTTCATCCTTACACGCAAAAGCTACTCAACAGCGAGCCGTCAGGCGACCCGGTGCCGTTGCCAGAACCAGCCTCAACGCTGCTTGATGTTGAACAGCTTCAGGTTGCCTTCCCCATTCGCAAAGGGATTTTGAAACGCGTTGTCGATCATAACGTGGTAGTGAAAGACATCAGTTTTACGCTACGAGCAGGTGAAACGCTGGGTTTAGTGGGCGAGTCCGGTTCCGGGAAAAGCACGACAGGACTGGCGCTGCTGCGACTGATTAACTCTCAGGGCAGCATCGTCTTTGACGGTCAGCCATTGCAAAATTTAAATCGCCGCCAGCTATTGCCGATTCGCCATCGCATTCAGGTGGTATTTCAGGATCCAAACTCCTCGCTCAACCCACGACTCAACGTATTGCAGATAATTGAGGAAGGGTTGCGGGTTCACCAGCCGACGCTTTCTGCCGCACAACGCGAACAACAAGTGAAAGCCGTGATGCATGAAGTGGGGTTAGATCCTGAAACACGCCACCGCTATCCGGCAGAGTTTTCCGGGGGGCAACGACAACGCATAGCGATTGCCAGAGCGTTGATTCTTAAGCCTTCACTGATCATTCTTGATGAGCCAACATCGTCGCTCGACAAAACGGTACAGGCGCAAATATTGACGCTATTGAAATCATTGCAACAAAAGCATCAACTGGCCTATTTGTTTATCAGCCACGATTTGCACGTTGTCCGCGCGTTATGTCATCAGGTTATCGTACTGCGACAAGGGGAAGTGGTGGAACAAGGGCCGTGCGCACGCGTATTTGCCGCACCACAGCAGGAGTATACGCGTCAGCTACTGGCGTTAAGCTGACGCTTAAAAAGGATTGTAATTTGAGAAGGGCTCGGCAATTGCCACACCAAAATTTTTCAATCGGCATGTCGCCGCAAACTCATCATGGCGATTTACAAACAGGCACGGCTCACCTTCACACTCCAGTACCGAGCATGGAACTTCAATGTCGCTTAACGCCTGGCTTAGTTTGTACATCACCGACCATGCATTATCACCATCCGGGCTAAGCAATTTAAGCGCCACCAGGCTGTTGTCACCGCACGGTCCATTTTGCGGAATCGGTTCAACCTTCGAACCTGCGAAACCAGCAGACCAGCGATAGTTCTGCGGCAGTCGATGGACGATTGAGAGTTGTAATGAAGTCACTTATTTTCCCCGGAAGCACATTTACTTCACAATTTGTTTACATCAATTTTAACACATCATCAACAATCCGTCTTTATACAGATCGTAAAGATTGATGCCTCGCCTGCGTGGCCTCTATGGCTCTGATTTAAATAATATCTGCGGGCGCGGTCACGTTTGCGGGGCTATATGTACCCGTTTCTGCGATCTAACTCAACCTTTTTAACTACAATGATGTGACTTTTTACACAAATTGATTTTACATAAAATAAACAAATGACGGGAGACTGATAGATTTGCGGTTGATATGCATCAACAAAGGAAGCCTTTTAGCTTCCCCGTTGTGCAATAGATCACCGTTTTTTCGGCCGACTGGCGTACAGACAGAAGAGAATGGAGCAGGTCGCACAGAACGCAATCGACCAGATCATCGGCCATGCGGAGTTAAAGGTCGCAAGGGAGAGCAATGCACCGACAATGGCGCCAATACCAAAGCGGAAGGTTCCTGCCAGCGATGATGCCGTTCCCGCCATATGGGGAAACTCATCCAGAATGACCGCCATCGCATTGGATGACACCATCGACACGCAGCCCACAAACGCCGCCACACCAACCACCAGCGACCAGAACCCCAACCCCAGCAGCGCACTGATGACCATCCACGCTGCCATAATAAATTGTATCCACAGCCCCGACCGGAACATATTCAGCGCGCCAATGCGGCGAACAAAGCGACTGTTAAAGATGGTCATCACGAACAAGAAAACAATATTCAGCGCAAAGTAATAACCAAAGTTTTCCGGCGCGACGTGGTTAATTTCAATGTAGACAAACGGTCCGGCGCTTAAGAATGAGAACATCCCGGCAAAGCTGAAACCGCTGGCCAGCATATAACTCAGGACGCGCTTATGGCGGAACAGTGCGGCAAAGTTGCCAATGGTGGTACGGATGTGAAACGGCTGACGACGCTCCGGCGGTAACGTTTCTTTGATCAGGAAGAAGATCATCGCCGAAGCCAGAATCGCCGCCACGGCGAGGATCCAGAAAATGTAATGCCAGCTCAGCCACACCAGCACCCAGCCGCCAACAATCGGCGCCATCAGAGGCGCGATGGTCGTTACCAGCATGACAAACGACATCATCCGCGAGAACTCTTCTTTCGGGTAGATGTCGCGCATCAGGGCGTTGATGACCACGCTGGCCGCCGCCGCTGCCAGCCCGTGAAAGAAACGCATCACAATCAGCTGATCGATAGTTTGCGCCAGTGCACACGCCACCGCCGCCGCAGCAAATACCAGCGTACCGCCAAGAACCACCGGCTTACGCCCGAAGCTATCCGCCATCGGCCCGTAGATTAACTGCCCCAACGCAAAACCCAGAATATAGGTACTCAGGGTCATCTGCGTACTGCCCGCTGGCACACCAAACTGCGCAGAAATCACTGGCAGCGCGGGCAGATACATATCAATCGACAGCGGCATCAACATGGCCAGCAGGCCAAGGATAAAAACAATAGCAAACGACGAATGCTGTCGGGTGGTCACAACGGGCTCCTGAAAGTTATTAAAGTGTTAGACGACGCTGGCAACTTCTTCTTCAGTTAATGGACGATATTCACCGGGTGCTAAATCAGCATCCAGCGTAATGCCGCCAATACGTTCACGATGCAGCTCAACCACGTGGTTACCCACGGCGGCGAACATGCGTTTCACCTGATGATAACGCCCTTCGCTGATGGTCAGACGTACCTGCGTCGGCGTAATCACTTCCAGCACAGCAGGCTTAGTGAGATCTTTTTCGTTATGTAACTGCACGCCTTTAGCAAACTGCTCTGCCGTATCGGCTGCCACCGGGGACTCCAGCGTCACCAGGTAGGTTTTCTCGCAATGATGACGTGGAGAAGTAATGCGGTGCGACCACTGACCATCGTCAGTCATCAGCACCAGGCCGGTAGTGTCGATATCCAGCCGCCCTGCTGCGTGTAGTTTCCACGCCACAGGTTCATCCAGAAAATAGAGCACCGTTGGGTGATCCGGATCGTCAGTAGAACAAACATAGCCCTGAGGCTTATTGAGCATGAAGTAACGTGGTCCGTGTTGCTGTGCCAGCGGGTTTCCATCGTAAGCCACACTGTGTTCAGGGAGCAGTTTAAACGCTGCATTGCGGACGATTTCGCCATCGACGGTGACACGAGTAGCACGGATTTCACGCCCGGCAATAGCACGGCTAACGCCGAGTTGCTGTGCGATAAATTTATCAAGTCGCATGTGTGTAATTTTGCCTGTAAAAAACGGAGGTCGGGTAATGACCCGAAAATCTGAACTGTTGTTCGCCCAGTATAGCGGTCTAATAACTTCCCTCAAGAGAAAAAGATCCGTGGCATACTATTAGCAGAATAATCTACCTACGCGAGACCATGATTTTTACACTCCGTCCATATCAGCAAGAAGCCGTGGATGCCACGCTCAACCATTTTCGTCGTCATAAAACCCCTGCCGTTATCGTGCTGCCTACTGGTGCAGGTAAAAGCCTGGTGATAGCGGAACTGGCACGGCTGGCGCGTGGTCGCGTGCTGGTGCTGGCGCACGTCAAAGAGCTGGTGGCGCAAAACCATGCAAAATATCAGGCTCTGGGGCTGGAAGCCGATATTTTTGCCGCCGGGCTGAAGCGTAAAGAGAGCCACGGTAAAGTGGTGTTTGGCAGCGTGCAGTCCGTCGCTCGCAATCTCGATGCCTTTCAGGGTGAATTTTCGCTGTTGATTGTCGATGAATGCCACCGCATTGGCGACGATGAAGAGAGCCAGTATCAGCAAATCCTTACTCACCTGACAAAAGTGAATCCCCACTTACGCCTGTTGGGGCTGACCGCCACGCCTTTTCGGCTGGGCAAAGGCTGGATCTACCAGTTCCATTATCACGGCATGGTACGTGGCGACGAGAAAGCCCTTTTCCGTGACTGCATTTATGAGCTGCCGCTGCGTTATATGATTAAACACGGCTATCTGACGCCACCAGAACGGCTTGATATGCCGGTAGTGCAATACGATTTCAGCCGCTTGCAGGCACAGAGCAATGGGCTGTTCAGTGAAGCCGATCTCAACCGCGAGCTGAAAAAACAACAACGTATTACGCCGCACATCATCAGCCAGATTATGGAGTTCGCCGCAACGCGCAAAGGGGTGATGATTTTCGCCGCGACGGTTGAACACGCAAAAGAGATTGTGGGATTGCTGCCCGCCGAAGATGCAGCACTCATTACCGGTGACACACCCGGCGCTGAACGTGATGTATTAATTGAAGATTTTAAAGCCCAGCGTTTTCGCTATCTGGTCAACGTTGCGGTACTGACCACCGGATTTGACGCCCCGCACGTCGATCTTATCGCCATCCTGCGCCCTACTGAATCAGTGAGTCTTTACCAACAAATTGTCGGACGCGGTCTGCGTCTGGCGCCCGGCAAGACTGATTGCTTAATTCTTGATTATGCGGGTAATCCTCACGATCTCTACGCGCCAGAAGTTGGCACCCCAAAAGGCAAAAGTGACAACGTTCCGGTACAGGTTTTCTGCCCTGCCTGCGGTTTTGCCAACACCTTCTGGGGCAAAACGACCGCCGACGGTACATTGATTGAACACTTTGGTCGTCGCTGTCAGGGGTGGTTTGAAGATGACGACGGTCATCGCGAACAGTGTGACTTCCGTTTCCGTTTTAAAAATTGCCCACAATGTAACGCGGAAAACGATATTGCCGCCCGACGATGCCGCGAATGTGACACGGTACTGGTTGATCCAGACGACATGTTAAAAGCGGCGCTACGACTCAAAGACGCGCTGGTATTACGCTGTAGCGGCATGTCTTTGCAGCATGGTCACGACGAGAAAGGCGAATGGCTGAAAATCACCTATTACGATGAAGACGGCGCGGATGTGAGTGAGCGTTTCCGTCTACAAACGCCCGCCCAGCGTACCGCCTTCGAACAACTTTTTATCCGCCCGCATACGCGCACACCGGGCATCCCTCTGCGCTGGATAACCGCCGCCGATATCCTCGCCCAGCAAGCCTTATTGCGCCATCCGGATTTTGTTGTTGCCCGCATGAAAGGTCAGTACTGGCAAGTGCGTGAAAAAGTGTTCGATTACGAAGGTCGTTTTCGTCGGGCGCATGAATTACGCGGTTAATGGTAGTTTTGATTGATGTATAAGGCGATTGAGTATAGAATCTCGCCCGCTTTTGCATACGCAAAGCAGATCACTTACCTGTTGCTGGGTCGCCTGTAGCAGGATTAATTTAAGAGAGAAAGAAATGTTTACTATCAACGCAGAAGTACGTAAAGAGCAGGGTAAGGGTGCGAGCCGCCGCCTGCGTGCCGCTAACAAGTTCCCGGCAATCATCTACGGTGGCAAAGAAGCGCCGCTGGCTATCGAGCTGGATCACGACAAAGTCATGAACATGCAAACTAAAGCTGAATTCTACAGCGAAGTTCTGACCATCGTTGTTGACGGTAAAGAAATCAAAGTTAAAGCTCAGGATGTACAGCGTCACCCGTACAAACCGAAGCTGCAGCACATCGACTTCGTTCGCGCTTAATTGCTGAATAAGTTGTAAAAAACCCCGCTCCGGCGGGGTTTTTTGTATCCGCAGATTATGCCTGATGCGACGCAGTGCGTCTTATCAGGCATACAGGTATTACCGTTATTTGCAGGCCAGAGAAGGCGTCACGCCGCATCTGGCATTCATTACGTAAAACCGATTAATTACCGCCAGACGTCCGGCGCTGAAGCTGATCGCGCAAGTTCGGCGGCGTGCCCTTAATGGTCAGGGTATCGGTCGCCGGGTCCCAGAAAATCCGTTCGCCTAACAGCATTGCATCAAAGTTGATGGTTAAGCCACCACCGCTACCGGCAAACTTAGTCAACTGACGCAGCGTGCTACGATCTGCCGGGAAGCTCTCTTCCAGTTCATAGCCTTTTTCAGCCGCAAATTCCGTGAAGCTCACTTCGCTGACGCCCGCCAGTTCTTTCGACAGCGACTCCAGCTCGATCTCTTCGCCCGCCTGCAATTGCTCATTACAGTAGCTATAAACCTGCTGGCGAACGTTCTGCCGTTCTGCTTTATCCAGTTGCGCTTCGGCGGTAAAGTCATCGACCGCCTGTAACAGTCCACGGTTTTGCGCTTTCGCGTTCAACCCTTCGCTGGCACCGAGGAAATCCATAAAGAAATCTGCCACTTTGCGCCCTACTCGCCCTTTCAGGAAAGTGAGATAACGGGTCGATTCTGGATTGGTTTCCCACTCGGTCAAATCGATACGCGCAACGATATCAGCATGATTAATATCGAGATAATGGGTCGGGTTGATGTCGAGGTTTTCGTTAACGCGCATACTGCTTAAATTGTTCAGTACGCAAATCAGCAAATACTCAACCGCCAGATAGCGATAGTGACAAAACAGCACGAAGCCGCCGTCAGCAAAAGGATATTTCGCCAGTTCGTCACGCAGGCGACCAGTTGCTGCCCGACTAAATGCCAGAAAGTCTTCTTCGCCCTGACGCTGTAAGCGCAGCGTCTGCGCCAGTTCACTTTCCTCGCTAAACAAACCGTAGGCTTTATTCTTGGCGCTATAGACACGATGCAGCTCCGCCACCATCTCAACGACGGTTTCCGTCGGTTCCAGCAATGAATCGCGCAGCACCAGCTCAAGGTTCTGCTCATCACGCTTGATAAGCTGGTGCAGAGCAATCTGGTTGATATCCAGACTCATGATAAACTCTCCTTTTAGACCGGGCGGTATTCAACCACCGCCGGTTAAGCGACGCAATAAAAGATGGCGGTCATTTTACAGAAGGTGGCGTAACGCGAATGATTTAAAGTATAAAAAAGCAGAAAAAAAACCGTTGCTACGGTAATATGTTGCCCTTTCATCAACTAACTGATTTCGATTTATGCCACAAATTTCCCGCTACAGTGATGAACAGGTTGAACAATTGCTCGCAGAGCTGCTCAACGTACTGGAAAAACATAAGGCTCCGACCGACCTTTCCCTGATGGTGTTAGGCAATATGGTCACCAACCTTATCAACACCAGCATTGCCCCGGCTCAGCGCCAGGCGATTGCCAACTCTTTTGCCCGCGCCTTACAGTCCTCTATCAACGAAGACAAAGCGCACTAAGGGAAACAGATAACAGGTTATGGTAACTCATCGTCAGCGCTACCGTGAAAAAGTCTCCCAGATGGTCAGTTGGGGGCACTGGTTTGCACTGTTCAATATTCTGCTTTCGCTCGTCATTGGCAGCCGTTACCTGTTTATCGCCGACTGGCCGACAACGCTTGCGGGTCGTATTTATTCCTACGTAAGCATTATCGGTCATTTCAGCTTCCTGGTGTTCGCCACCTATTTGCTGATCCTCTTCCCGCTGACCTTTATTGTCGGCTCCCAGAGGCTGATGAGGTTTTTGTCCGTCATTCTGGCAACGGCGGGAATGACGCTATTACTGATCGATAGCGAAGTCTTTACCCGTTTCCATCTCCATCTTAATCCCATCGTCTGGCAGCTAGTTATCAACCCGGACGAAAATGAGATGGCGCGCGACTGGCAGCTGATGTTCATCAGTGTGCCGGTAATATTATTGCTTGAACTGGTATTTGCGACGTGGAGCTGGCAAAAGCTGCGCAGCCTGACACGTCGTCGGCGCTTCGCCCGTCCGCTGGCCGCATTCTTATTCATCGCCTTTATCGCCTCGCATGTGGTGTATATCTGGGCCGATGCCAACTTCTATCGCCCGATCACCATGCAGCGCGCTAACCTGCCGCTTTCGTACCCGATGACGGCGCGACGTTTTCTTGAGAAGCATGGTCTGCTTGATGCGCAGGAGTATCAACGCCGTCTTATTGAGCAAGGCAATCCAGATGCTGTTTCCGTACAGTATCCGTTAAGCGAACTGCGCTACCGCGATATGGGCACCGGGCAAAACGTCTTGCTGATTACTGTCGATGGCCTGAACTACTCACGCTTTGAGAAGCAGATGCCTGCGCTGGCAGGCTTTGCGGAACAAAATATTTCGTTCACGCGCCATATGAGTTCCGGCAACACGACCGACAACGGCATCTTTGGCCTGTTCTATGGCATATCGCCAAGTTATATGGACGGCATTCTGTCGACCCGTACACCTGCGGCATTAATTACCGCGCTTAACCAGCAAGGCTATCAACTGGGGTTATTCTCATCCGATGGCTTTACCAGCCCGTTGTATCGTCAGGCATTGTTGTCAGACTTCTCAATGCCGAGCGTTCGCACGCAATCCGATGAGCAGACTGCCACACAGTGGATCAACTGGCTGAGCCGCTACGCGCAAGAAGATAATCGCTGGTTCTCATGGGTATCTTTCAATGGCACTAACATTGACGACAGCAATCAGCAGGCATTTGCACGGAAATATAGCCGCGCGGCAGGTAATGTCGATGACCAGATTAACCGCGTTCTTGATGCGCTGAAAGCGTCCGGCAAGCTGGACAATACGGTGGTGATTATTACTGCCGGTCGGGGCATTCCGCTGGTCGAAGAGGAAGAAACCTTTGACTGGTCCCACGGTCATCTTCAGGTGCCGTTAGTGATTCACTGGCCAGGCACACCGGCACAGCGAATTAATACCCTGACCGACCATACCGATCTGATGACCACGCTGATGCAACGTCTGCTACACGTCAGCACACCGGCGAGCGAATATTCGCAAGGTCAGGATTTGTTCAACCCTGAGCGCCGTCATTACTGGGTGACTGCGGCGGATAACAATACGCTGGCAATTACCACCCCGAAAATGACGCTGGTACTGAACAATAACGGTAAATACCGCACTTACAACTTACGTGGCGAAAGAGTGAAAGACGAAAAACCACAGTTAAGTTTGTTATTGCAAGTGCTGACAGACGAGAAGCGTTTCATCGCTAACTGATTAATTATAAATCAGTTAGCAAAATATCTTACTTGCAATCGGTGTGGAAAACGGTAGTATAAGCAGCCACGAGTCGGCACGTAGCGCAGCCTGGTAGCGCACCGTCATGGGGTGTCGGGGGTCGGAGGTTCAAATCCTCTCGTGCCGACCAAAAATCCCAAGAAAACCAACCTTTACGGTTGGTTTTTTTATATCCACAGCATTGTCTTGCTACCCTCACTTGCAGTTTTACTACATGCCCATACATAAAATGGGGTAACATTCACGCGCCTGGTAGCGTTACCAACGCTACGCTCAAACATAATGATTCTAATAAAACCTCAGGAGACTACTATGCCTGAAGCAACGCCTTTTCAGGTGATGATTGTGGATGATCATCCACTTATGCGACGCGGTGTTCGTCAGTTACTGGAGCTTGATCCTGGTTTTGAAGTGGTCGCCGAAGCAGGCGACGGCGCTAGTGCTATCGATCTGGCTAATCGACTGGATATCGACGTTATCTTGCTGGATCTCAATATGAAAGGTATGAGTGGCCTGGATACCCTCAATGCCTTGCGCAGGGATGGCGTTACCGCGCAAATTATTATCCTGACCGTATCAGATGCCTCCAGCGATGTCTTTGCACTGATAGACGCAGGCGCAGACGGCTATCTGCTAAAAGACAGCGACCCGGAAGTATTGCTGGAAGCAATTCGCGCCGGAGCAAAAGGCAGCAAAGTCTTTAGCGAACGCGTCAATCAGTACTTGCGCGAACGTGAAATGTTCGGTGCGGAAGAAGATCCCTTCAGCGTGCTGACGGAGCGTGAGCTGGATGTTCTGCACGAGCTGGCGCAAGGGCTGTCGAATAAGCAAATTGCCTCGGTGTTGAATATTTCTGAGCAGACGGTAAAAGTGCACATTCGCAATCTGCTGCGTAAACTCAATGTCCGCTCACGCGTGGCGGCCACCATTCTGTTCCTGCAACAACGCGGGACACAATAAAAAAATAGCCCGATGGATTTATCATCGGGCTGAGATTGATGACAAACGCAAAACTGCCTGATGCGCTATGCTTATCAGGCCTACGCAGATCGAGCAATGTATTGAATTTGCACGATTTTGTAGGCCGAATAAGGCGATCACGCCGCATCCGGCATAAACATAGCGCACGTTGTCATCCGCCTGGCTCCAATGGCGTCACCATCGGGCTTCTTCTTACTTACTCTCCTGCGGCGACAAATGCTGCATCGCCTGCGCGATACTGCGCTCAATCACCGCACGGCGAGTATCGTTGGCAGGTAAGAGTTTCAACATCATCTCCCACGCGGCAACGGCTTCGCCAAATCGCTGCTGCTCAAAGGCGTTAAACGCATACATGCTCAGCACGCGAATATTGCTGTGGTCACTTCTCACCAGTTGACGCAACAACTCGCCGCCCAGGCGGTTATCGTTGGGGTCAGAAGAACGCGTTAACGCCTCCGCGTAACCTAGCGCAGCATCACTGTTTTTCGGATCGAGGCGATACGCAGTGGCATATGCATCGGTCGCGATACTGGCGTTACCCAGCGCCATCCCAACGCGACCCAACATAATCCAGCCTTCAATATCTCCTGGATTTTTTTGCAGTTGAGTACGCATCCCCAGCGCAAGACGTGACATCTCTTCTTCGTTGAGCGGATCGGCTTTCGGATCCAGCGCCCTGTCCAGCAACGCCGGAGCCTGCGCCGTGGCCTGCTGCCAGATTTTCACCTGCTGATAATTGCCAGTCTGGTAGTAGCTGACGCCAGCTACAATTAACGCCACCACAATACCCGGCAGATAAACAACATATCCGGCACGCTTACCTTCCGGCACGCTTTGTTCAGGAAACTCCTCCTGCGCCACATGCACCCGACGCCGCGAGCGGGAGTAAATCACCCAGCCGCCGATACCAATAGCGACAACTGGCAGCACCCACAGCAGCACGGTCAGCGGTGTTAATGGCGGATCGTAAGTGACGAAGTTGCCGTAACGCGCCACCATATAATCAACAATCTCTTTCTTGCTTTTACCTTCCTGCATCAGTTCATACACTTTCTGGCGCAGGTCAGTGGCAATCATCGAGTTGGAATCGGCAATACTGTTGTTCTGGCATTTCGGGCAGCGCAGTTCTTCCGTGAGCTGGCGGAACTGCTGTTCCTGTGCTTCATCTTTAAACTGCAACACGTCGATGGTCGCCAGCGCCGAGCCGGAGATCATCAGCATCAGCACGCCCAATAAAAACCTCATTGTGCGGCCTCCTTACTGTATTTCTCCCACAGCGGCTTGATCTCTTCTTCCCAGACGCGAGGATTGAGATCGCCCGCATGGCGATAGCGAATGATGCCGTTGCCATCGATGAGAAACGTTTCTGGCGCGCCATACACGCCGAGATCCAGCCCTAACATGCCGTCGCCATCAAACAGGCTTAGCGCGTAAGGATTGCCCAGTTCTTTCAGCCAGCTAATTGCTTTCTGCCAGTCGTCTTTATAGTTCATACCCACCACGCGGATGCCCTGCGCAGAAAGCTGATTCAGATATTGATGTTCCGCACGGCAGGTCGGGCACCAGGTCGCCCAGACGTTAAGCAGCACCGGTTTGCCCTGAGTCAGCACATCTGCCTGATAAAACTGCCCCGGATTGTCCAGTGATTCGAGGCGAAACGTCGGCACTGGCTTGCCAATGAGCGCCGATTCCAGATTGGTCGGATCATCCCCTTCGGCATTACGCGCCAGCTGCCACAGCAATGCTGCGGCAATCGCCAGGAAGATAATCAAAGGAATTAACAATACTTTGCGCTTCATACAGCCTCCGGCGCAGTTTTCTGCGGGTTCACGCGCTTACGATAGCGAGGATCAAACAGACACAGCAGTCCGCCCAACGCCATCATCAGCCCGCCCGCCCAAATCCAGCGAACAAATGGTTTGTAGTAAAGACGCACGGCCCACGCGCCGTTTTCCAGCTCTTCACCGAGTGCCGCGTACAGGTCACGCGTGATGCCACCGTCAATCGCCGCTTCGGTCATCATCGACCCGGCAGTGTTGTAATAACGTTTTTCTGCATACAGCACTGTTTCCGGCTTGCCATCTCGCGTTACGCCGATAGTCGCCACACCGCCACGCCAGTTCGGACCAGTCACCTCTTTGACATCACGGAAGGTGAAGCGATATTCATGAATATCGACGCTATCGCCGGACTTCATGCGCACATCACGCTCAACGCTATAGTTCTGGCTAAAAGCAATGCCAACAATTGTCACTGCCAGCCCCAGGTGAGCCGCCACCATCCCCCAATAACTGAAGGTGGTTTTCGTGCCGCGTGAAATACGCAGCGCAGCTTCCGCAATTGCCAGCACCGCAATCCAGCAGGCCATTGCCAGACCGAGCACCGTCATCGCCACAACTTTGCTTTCGAACAGCCACGGCAACAGCAGCGACAGCACCAGCGTAGAGATGAAGGCGATAATCAACAAATTGCGGATTTTACGCGGGCGATCGCGTCCCCAGCGCACCAGAGGGCCGACACCAAGCAGTAGCGCAAACGGCACCATCAGCCAGGTAAACATAGTGTTGAAGAACGGTTCGCCAATCGAAATACTGCCCAGTCCCAGTTGCTTGTGCACCAGCGGCAGCAGCGTCCCCAGCAACACCACCAGCATCGCGGCGACCAGCAAAACGTTGTTCGCTAACAGCAAAGATTCCCGCGACCACAGCGCATTGTTTACGCGTGAGCGAACTTTGTGTCCACGCGCGGCAAACAGCAGCAGCGAACCACCAATCACCAGCACCATAAAGGCGAGGATAAACATACCGCGTGCCGGATCAGACGCAAACGCGTGTACCGATACCAGCACGCCGGAACGCACGAGGAAAGTCCCCAACAGACACAACGAGAAGGCACTGATTGCCAGCAGTAATGTCCACGCTTTGAAGCTGGCGCGTTGTTCAGTGACCGCCAGTGAGTGCATCAGCGCAGTCCCCACCAGCCACGGCATAAACGAGGCGTTTTCTACCGGATCCCAGAACCACCAGCCGCCCCAGCCGAGTTCGTAATAGGCCCATGCGGAACCAAGCACAATGCCGAGCGTCAGGAAGATCCACGCCGCCAGCGTCCACGGACGGGTAAAACGTGCGTAAGTGCTGTCCAGACGCCCACTCAGCAAAGAAGCAATGGCAAAAGCAAACGCCACCGAGAAGCCGACGTACCCCATATAAAGCAGAGGCGGATGGAAGATTAGCCCCGGATCCTGCAACAGCGGGTTAAGATCGCGACCTTCAATCGGGAAGTTCGGCAACGTGCGTGAGAACGGGTTAGAGGTAAAGAGAATGAACAGCAAAAAGCCGACACTGACCATCCCCATTATCGCCAGTACGCGAGCAACAATATCCAGCGGAATACGCTGGCTAAAAATCGCTACCGCAAACGTCCAGCCGCTCATCAGCAGCACCCACAGCAGTAGCGAGCCTTCATGCGCGCCCCAGGTAGCCGCCACGCGATACCACACCGGAAGCTGGGTATTGGAGTTGCTGGCAACATAGGTGACGGTAAAGTCGTTGACCACGAAAGCATTGACCAGCACCAGAAATGCGCCAGCCACAGTCATGAACAGTAGCCAGGCAAACAAGCGGGAAGACGCCATCATGCGCGCATCTCCGCGCGCCACGCCCCATAACGGATACACGGACAGCAGCAGCGCAATTCCTAGCGCCAGGCACAGCAGCCCGTTACCAATTTCTGGCATCATGATGCTGGATCCTTATAAACACTCGCCGGGCGACGGTGATTCGCTTCCATCGCTTTTTCGACTTCTGGCGGCGTATAGTTTTCATCGTGTTTCGCCAGCACTTCTTTCGCGAGGATATGATTGCCTTTTTCCAGTTCGCCCTGCACCACAACGCCCTGCCCTTCACGGAACAGATCCGGCAAAATGCCTTCGTAAGAGACATCCACTGAGCCTTCAGCGTCGTAAATGGTGAACGTTACTTTCAGCGAATTGGGATCGCGCTGCACGCTCCCCGGCATCACCATTCCGCCGACGCGCAGGCGCTGCCCGACTTCCGGCATCTGTTGGGTTTCACGTTTGCCGTAGAGAATCTCCCCCGGCGTATAAAAAAGATCGATATTCGAGCGCAGCGCATATAGCACCAGACCGATAGTCAGCGCCAGCCCCGCCAGAACGGCACAGGCAATCCACAAGCGGTTTTTACGGCGAATATTCATGCAGCCTCCTGCTGTTGCGCAGCACGTAAACGCGCCTCACGCGCCCGCTGTTGCGCCACGCCACGCAGAATTGCGCGATGCTGCATCACCGAGTGCACGACCAAAACCACCAGCGGAATAACGGTCATCACCACCGCCAGCCAGACATAAAAGGCGTAACCGCCCATTGCGAAAAATTCATTCCAGGAAGCAAATGCAGGGGTCATTTACGGCCTCTTTTCAGTATCAGTTCACTCACCCACGGACGGCGTTTTTCCATCAGCAAAATCAAATTACGCATCCGCATCAGCGTCAGCGTGGCAGACAGCAGCAGGAAGCCGAAAATCGACCAGCGCAGCGGCGAACGCATCGCCGGATCGATACTTTGCTGCATCCGCGTTGATCCCTGATGCAGGGTGTTCCACCACTCCACGGAGTAATGAATAATCGGCAGATTCACCACGCCAATCAGCACCAGAATACCTGCCGCACGGCCTGCCAGACGCCGGTCGTCGAAGGCGTGCCACAGGGCAATCACACCCACATACAAAAACAGCAGCACCAGTTCAGAAGTCAGGCGTGCGTCCCATACCCACCAGGTGCCCCACATCGGTTTTCCCCACGCAGAACCGGTGACCAGGGCAATAAAGGTAAACACGGCACCAATGGGCGCCATCGCCGCCACCGCCAGGTTGGCCATTTTCATCTGCCAGATAAGGCCAATAAACGCGGCCACCGCCATTGAGGCATAAATCCCCATTGACCAGATCGCCGCAGGTACATGCAGATAGATAATGCGGTAGCTATTTCCCTGTTGATAATCAGCGGGGGCAAAGCCGAATCCCCAGATCCAGCCGACGGTAAGCACAACCACACTGGCGATTGCCAGCCACGGTATAAACCAGCCACAGATTTGGTACAGCCGTGGTGGGATCGCCAGTTGATGCAGTGTTTTCCACATAGTTTCGATACCAGACTTGAACAAAAATCAGTAATCCAGCGTTATTGAATGCTGATTCTTAACGCTGCCGCCGTCGCAAAAGGACTTAATGTCGCGGTGCCTGCCAGCAACGCGCCTAAAATTGCCAGATACCCGTCAACGGGCAAATGCATCGAAGCCGCGTCCATCGCGGCGGTGGCAAAGATGAGTAATGGGATAGTCAGCGGTAATACCAGAATGCTCAGTAGCACGCCGCCGCGCTTAAGTCCCACCGTCAGTGCCACGCCAGGTGCGCCGAGAAAGCCAAGCGTTGGGGTTCCCAGCAGCAGCGTCAGCGCCATCACTTGCCAGCCATAAACGTCCATTCCCAGTAGCAATGCCACCAGAGGCGAGAGGATGAGTAACGGCAGACCGGTTACCATCCAGTGCGCCATCACCTTCGCCAGCACAACGGCAGGCAAGGGTAACGGCAACAACATCAATTGTTCAAGACTGCCGTCCTGCAAATCATCACGGAACAGCCGCTCCAGCGCCAACAGTGAAGAAAGCAGCGCCGCAACCCAGATAACTCCCGGTGCAATACGCGCCAGCAGCTGCGGCTCCGGGCCAATACTGAGCGGAAAAAGGGTAATAACAATCAGGAAGAACCACAGCGGATTAGCGATTTCGGCACTATGGCGAAACGCCACGCGCAGCTCAAGACGGAAAATGCGCCAGAACATCATGCGGCCCTCGTTTGCGTCAGTGAAATGCGGCGAATTTTACTTTCAGCAACGTTGAGCGGCTGGTGAGTGGTCAGAATCACAATCCCCCCCTGCTCCGTATGTTGCGCCATTCGCTGGGTCAGACGATCGACGCCGTTAACGTCAATCGCGGTAAAAGGTTCGTCGAGGATCCATAACGTGGCACGGGTCAACCACAGACGCGCTAAAGCGACGCGGCGTTGTTGCCCGGCAGAAAGTTGATTTACCGGAATATCTTCGAATCCGGCAAGCCCGGCCTGCGCCAGAGCTTCCAGACATTGTGCGGTATCGCCATCGCGATGATAAAAGTGCAGATTTTCTAACGCCGTCAGCCGGGTTTTGATCCCCGGCTGATGGCCTATCCATAACAGGTTTTGATGGTAGCTGTCGCGTACCTGATGCAAGGGCTGCCCTTGCCAGAGAACGTCACCCGCATCAGGGCGAGACAATCCCGTCAGCAAACGGAGAAGCGTTGTCTTCCCCGCGCCGTTGCTACCGGTGATTTGTACCCACTCTCCTGCGTTCAGCGTAAATGATAAACCACTAAATAAGGTTCGTTCATCCCGCTCACAAAGTAACTCTCTGGCTTCAAGCATACCCAAGCAATAACCCTGTTAAAAACCTGGCTCGACTTCACGCATATCGGGCAGCTTGTGCGCTATCCCTTTATGGCAATCAATACAGGTTTGCCCATCTTTCACCGCCTGGTCGTGCATCTTAGCGGCAACAGATTTCTGGGCGGTTGTATCCATATACTCGAAGTTGTGACAGTTACGGCACTCCTGCGAGTTATTGTCCTTCATGCGCCGCCACTCATTCTGTGCCATCGTCAGGCGATGAGCTTCAAATTTCTGCGGCGTGTCAATAACGCCAAAAATTTTACCATACAGCTCTTTACTTGCTTTGAGCTTGCGTATCATCTTCGGCACAAACTCGTGCGGAACGTGACAATCCGGACAGGTCGCACGGACGCCGCTACGGTTGTTGTAGTGCACGGAATCCATGTATTCCTGATACACCGTGTTACGCATTTCGTGGCAGCTAATGCAGAACTCTTCGGTGTTGGCTTTTTCCATACCGGTGTTAAAGCCGCCCCAGAAGACGATGCCGCCGACAAAACCGATCAACAGCAGCGTCCCCAGCGCCAGACGGCTGGGGGTACGCCACCATTTCCACAGGCGCTTAATCAGACCAGGCTTACGGTCAGAATTTCCCATAATAACCTCTTATTTCCCGTAACCTTTTGATGGGGTAAAGGTATTCCCCACGATTGGCGCGGTATCGGCCTGCGGCACGTGACATTGCAGACAGAAGTAACGACGCGGAGCCACTTCTGCGCCCACTTTGCCGTCGCTGTCCATAAAGTGAGTAGGACTGATACGCGGCGCGCCAGTGGTGCGATAACTTTCGACACCGTGGCACTGCAAGCAGCGGTTGGTATTGGTCGTTACCTGATAACCTTCAACGCTATGCGGGATCATTGGCGGCTGATTCACATAGTTCAGCGGCATCCGATCCTGCTCTTTTGGCATCCGAATGGCCCCTTCCTGCGTCCCGGATACTTCCGGCGACTGGCTAAAATCGACGCCATTAGCCGCCCAAACCGCGCCGCTTACCACCAGGGCCAGCATCGCCGTCCATTGACACAGCGCCTTCTTCAGGTCATGGCTTTTCATGATTTCGCTCCCGAACTCCATCGTGTAGTTATTGTAAATACATCCTCAGAACAGACATCCACGCAGCGACCGCACGTCATGCAATCGCGGCTGGTGACCTGCACCGGGCTTTGTTCATCCAGCACCGGGGCACGTAGCACATGCGGTTCCGGGCAAACATGAAAACAATCCATACAGCGGTTACATTTCTGCCGATCGGTGGCCGCAACGGTAATCACACCTTTGCTACCCAGCACGCCATACAGTGCACCAACCGGACAAATGTGCCCGCACCAGCCGTGTTCAACGACCAGTAGATCAAATAAAAACAGCGCGAGAATAAGCAGCGCGCCGCTACCGAAACCCATTACCAGGCTACGCCCCATCAGGGAAACGGGGTTGATCCATTCCCAGATGAGCGAGCCAGTTAAGGCCGAACCCACCAGAATGACCACCAACAGCACGTAGCGAATGTGGCGCGGGATCGTCGCAGACTGATTAAGGTCAAAACGCCGGCGCAACCAGTTCGCTAAGTCGGTAATCGGGTTCAGCGGGCAGACCCAACTGCAAAATAATCGCTTTCCTGCCAGGGCGTAGAGCACGGTGATAATTACCGCACCGGTCAACGCCACCGTGGCAGGCAGATGACCGCTGGCAAGGCTTTGCAGCGTCATCAGCGGATCGGTCAGCGGAACGGTGTCGAATAACAGGCTACTGCTGTAGTTGCCGTGCAAAATCCACACACCAAACCACGGGCCGCTCAAAAACATCCCCAGCACGAAGAACTGACAAAGGCGACGCAATACCAGCCAACGGTGAGTGCGCCACCAGCCTTTTTTCTCCAGCGCCTCGCGCCCGGCGTCACGTTTACGATTTGCCATTGTTCCCCTCCAGCCAGCCGAAGCGGTAATGGTGACCTAACTCCCCTTTCGCCAGTGACAGCGGTAACACCTTGATTGCCGGTTGTTCCAGCACGCACACTTTTTCGCACTTACCGCAGCCGGTACAGGCGTCGCTGTGAACCGTCGGCAGAAAGCGGGCGTGCTTACCGGTACGCGTGTTGCGCTCCAGCTCCAGGGTGATTGCCTCATCAATTTTCGGGCATTCGCGATAACAAACATCGCAGCGCAGCCCCTGAAAGTTGAGGCAGTTCTCCTGATCCACCAACACCGCCAGCCCCATTCGCGCGTCGTCGATCGATTCGATCTCACGATCCAACGCACCGCTCGGGCACACTTTGGCGCACGGAATGTCCTCACACATTTCGCAAGGAATATCCCGTGCGACAAAATATGGCGTGCCCGCCGACAGGCCAGAAGCCAGCGTCGCCAGTTTTAAGGTGTCATAAGGGCAAGCCTGAACACACTGACCGCAACGCACACAGGCACTGGCAAAGGCGTTCTCGTTTATGGCTCCGGGCGGGCGCAACCGCACGCCAGATGCGCGTGCGGTTTGCTGTTGTAACCCCAGCGCCACACCCACGGCAGCCAGCCCGCCTGCTGTGCGAACGACATCGCGCAGAAAGCGGCGGCGACCATTTTGAGGTTTCGCTGACCGGGACATAATGGCTTACACCTTCTCCAGTTTGACCGCGCACTTCTTGAAGTCCGTCTCTTTCGAGAGCGGATCGGTCGCATCCAGCGTCAGTTTGTTAACCAGCTGTGCGGCGTCGAAGAACGGCATATACACCAGCCCCTGCGGCGGACGGTTACGACCGCGCGTTTCAACAATCGAGATCACTTCGCCACGGCGAGAAACCACTTTCACTTTGTCGCCACGGCGCAGATCGCGCGCTTTCGCATCCAACGGGTGAATAAACAGGACCGCTTCCGGGAAGGCACGGTGCAGTTCTGGTACACGGCGAGTCATACTGCCGGTGTGCCAGTGCTCCAGGACGCGTCCGGTAGAGAGCCACAGATCGTACTCTTCATCCGGTGCTTCCGCCGCCGGTTCGAACGGCAGTGCGAAGATCACCGCTTTGCCATCCGGTTTACCGTAGAACTTATAGCCTTCGCCCGCTTTCACGTACGGGTCGTTACCTTCGCTGTAACGCCACTGCGTTTCTTTACCGTTCACCACCGGCCAGCGCAGACCGCGCGCTTTGTGGTAGTCATCGAACGGTGCCAGATCGTGACCGTGACCGCGACCAAACCATGCGTACTCTTCGAACAGCCCTTTTTGCAGATAGAAGCCCAGCTCGCGGGATTCATCGTTCAGCTGATCTTCCGCCAGTTCGGATACCGGGAATTTGCTCACTTCGGGGGTGGCATACAGAACTTCGTACAGCGTTTTGCCACGCAGTTCCGGTTTCTTCGCCAGCAGCTCTTCCGGCCATACTTCTTCTGTTTTGAAGCGGCGGGAGAACTGGACTAACTGCCAGAGATCCGATTTCGCTTCGCCCGGTGCCTGTACCTGCTGACGCCAGAACTGAGTACGGCGTTCGGCATTACCGTAAGCGCCCTCTTTCTCTACCCACATTGCGGTCGGCAGGATCAAGTCCGCTGCCAGCGCACTGACTGTCGGATACGGATCGGAGACGATGATGAAGTTGCGCGGATCGCGCCAGCCCGGCATACGCTCTTCATTAATGTTCGGCCCGGCCTGCATGTTATTGGTACACATGGTCCAGTAAACATTCAGCTTGCCGTCTTTCAGCGCACGGTCTTGTGCCACCGCGTGCAGACCGATTTTCGCCGGAATGGTGCCGCTCGGGATATTCCACTTCTTCTCGCAGATATCACGGTGTTTCTCGTTAGTCACCACCATGTCCGCAGGCAGACGGTGAGCAAAGGTGCCCACTTCACGCGCAGTACCACACGCGGAAGGCTGCCCGGTCAGGGAGAACGGACCACAACCCGGCTGGGAAATTTTGCCGGTCAGCAGGTGCAGGTTGTAGACCAGGTTGTTGGCCCACACGCCACGAGTATGCTGGTTGAAGCCCATCGTCCAGTAGGAGATGACTTTCTTGTTCGGATCGGCATACAGCTGCGCCAGTTGTTCTAACTGGTCTTTCGGCACGCCGGTCATTTCGGCAGTTTTTTCCAGCGTATACTCAGCAACGAAGGCTTTGTAATCTTCAAAGCTCATCGGTTCGGAGGCGTCAGAACCTGGATTCTTCGCTGCTTTTTCCAGCGGATGGGTCGGACGTAAACCGTAGCCGATGTCCGTCGCCCCTTTACGCAGATTAACGTGTTTGCTGAAGAAGTCCTGATTTATCGCATTGTTTTGAATGATATAGTTGGCGATGTAGTTCAGGATCACCAGGTCAGACTGTGGCGTAAAGATGATGCCGTTATCCGCCAGCTCGAAGCTACGATGCTGGTAGGTAGAAAGCACCGCTACGGTGACGTTCTGATTAGAGAGACGACGGTTAGTGATGCGCGACCAGAGGATCGGGTGCATCTCCGCCATGTTTGCGCCCCACAGCACAAACGCGTCAGCCTGCTCGATGTCGTCATAGCAGCCCATCGGCTCATCCATACCAAAGGTACGCATAAAGCCAACTACTGCCGACGCCATACAGTGACGCGCGTTCGGGTCGATGTTGTTCGAACGGAAGCCCGCTTTGAACAACTTGGACGCAGCATAACCTTCCCAGATAGTCCATTGACCAGAACCGAACATACCGATCGATTCCGGCCCTTTTTCTTTCAGGGCGGTTTTGAATTTCTCTTCCATCACATCGAAGGCTTGATCCCAGGTGATTGGGGTAAATTCGCCTTCTTTGTCATATTTACCGTTTTTCATACGCAGCAGCGGCTGCGTCAAACGGTCTTTACCGTACATGATTTTGGGCAGGAAATAGCCCTTAATGCAGTTCAGGCCACGGTTAACCGGTGCGTCCGGGTCGCCCTGACAGGCCACCACACGCCCCTGCTGCGTTCCGACCAGAACGCCGCAACCAGTACCACAGAAACGGCACGGCGCTTTATCCCATTTAATGGCTTCCTGCTGACCAACAACGGCGCGGGCAACGCCCGGCACGCTGAGACCGGCAGCCGCCGCAGCGGCCGCAACGGCGTTAGCTTTCATAAAGCTACGACGACTGAGTTTCATGGTGTTTCCTCACCTTGCTCTTCCTGCTGGTGATAAACCAGCGACACCGCCAGCACGCCCTCTACGTTGCGTACTGACTCAATGGTTTGGATCAGCGTTTCGCTGTCTTCTGCTTCCACCACCACAATCAACTGACCGCTCGGCGCGTCGCTGACAGCAACTTCACAGCCGGGAAAGGCGTTCAGTTGGGTGCTGATGTCTGAAATTCGTTCGCTTTTGGCCTGAACGACCAGGCTGCAAACTTGCCAGTTAGTGTGCATGGAGATACTCCGCAGTTATGGCTGATACCGGACAGCTGGCTGCACATGCTCCACATCCGTTGCAAAGTTGGCTATTAAGTTGCGGCTGGTAGATCCCGGAGAGCGTCGGGCGAAAGATAATTGCCATTGGCTCACAGCTATCCTGACAGCGGCGGCATTCAACTGACTGATACGCCAGGCACGCGTCCCCAATGGTGAACTGCAAATCCCAGGCCCTGGTGTGGCGCGGAGAAAATAGCGATTCGGGGCAAGCCTGCGCGCAGGCGTAACAGAAGCTGCACTCGTTATTTTTGAAATTAACGCTCGGATAGCCACCCGCGCCGCGTTGCAGAATGTTGTTTTCACAAGCATTAATACAGGCGTCGCAGCGGGTGCAATAGGTCAGAAAATGAGATTCATCACCGGACCAGGGCGGACAGATACCGTTACTGGCTTTGCGCCAGCGACCAGTGAGTATGCCCCGACGGGATGCATCAATCTTCACATTGACCTTCCATCATTAACGCGCTCTGAAAACTGAGAGCGACCAAATAAACCGCATAATTAATAAGCCATTTTTATAGCCGCTAAGATATTAAAGGATGTGTCAAAGATGCATACCCCGATCGGGGTAAAACCTGTAGCAGGATCAAAAGAGTGGTGGGAAGAGTGGCAAAAACGGGCTTTTGCTCACATTTCAAATGGTTATAAACATATTTATATAGCGATTAATTCACCAGAAATATTTCTCCAGGCTTCACCATTCATCAGAATTTAACACTAAAAGGGCAGGTAAAATTGTCTGAATATTCTTTAGGTTATTCATAAAGCAAATTAATAAATCTGATGAATATGTTAACCTTCAGCGACATCATCGGTGAAAACCTATAAATGAAGAAGGAAAGCAAAAATGAAGACCATTCTACCTGCAGTATTGTTTGCCGCTTTCGCTACCACCTCCGCCTGGGCGGCAGAGAGTGTCCAGCCACTGGAGAAAGTAGCGCCTTATCCACAAGCTGAAAAAGGCATGAAGCGTCAGGTGATTCAGTTAACTCCGCAAGAAGATGAATCTACCCTGAAAGTAGAACTGTTAATCGGTCAGACGCTGGAAGTCGATTGCAATTTGCATCGTCTCGGCGGGAAGCTGGAAAGCAAAACGCTGGAAGGCTGGGGCTATGATTATTATGTCTTTGATAAAGTAAGCTCCCCGGTTTCGACGATGATGGCCTGCCCGGATGGCAAGAAAGAGAAGAAATTTGTCACCGCGTATCTGGGCGATGCTGGAATGCTGCGTTACAACAGTAAGCTGCCGATCGTGGTGTATACGCCAGACAATGTGGATGTGAAGTACCGCATTTGGAAGGCGGAAGAAAAAATTGACAACGCGGTAGTTCGCTAAACTGCTGTGAAGTGCTGCACTCCGTAGGCCGAATAAGACGGTTACGCCGCATCCGACATCTGGCGCACGAGCCGGTTGCTTGATGCGACGCTGACGCGTCTTATCAGGCCTACGCTACTGTGAAATGCGGCACCCCGTAGGTCGGATAAGGCGGTTACGCCGCATCCGACACTCAATGCCGGATGCGGCGCACCATTACAACGCAATATCCGCCACTTCTTTTTGAACGGGTTGCGGTTTCAACTGCGGTTTCGGCGTACTGTCTGCCGCCTGCGGCTTATCGTATTTCAGCCCCAGCACTTCGCTGGTGTACTGCAACTCGCGTTCTGTTGCCGCCACATCGCCGTTCAGCTTACGGCCATAAGACGGAACGATCGCTTTCAACGTGGCCTGCCATCGCGGACTGGAAACACGATCACCAAATACTTTTTCCAGCAGATTCAACATAATCGGCGCGGCAGTTGACGCCCCCGGCGATGCCCCCAGCAGCGCGGCAATGGTTCCTTGCTGGTCGCTGACCACTTCTGTACCCAGACGCAGCACGCCGCCTTTCTCGGCATCGCGTTTGATAATCTGCACACGCTGTCCTGCTTGCCACAAACGCCAGTCCTCTTTTTTCGCCTGCGGATAGTACTCTTTCAACGCTTCAAAACGATCCTCTTCACTCAACATCACCTGACTTACCAGATATTTCACCAGATCGAAATTATCCAGCCCGACGTGCATCATCGGCATCACGTTAGAGGTGGTGGTGGAACTCATCAGATCCCACAGTGAACCGTTTTTGAGGAACTTGGTTGAGAAAGTGGCAAATGGCCCAAACAGCACTACGCGTTTACCGTCCAGCACACGGGTATCGATATGCGGAACCGACATCGGTGGTGCGCCAACGGATGCTTTACCGTAAACCTTCGCCAGATGGTGATTAACCACGTCCGGGTTTTCCGAAACAAGGAACTGACCGCCCACCGGGAAACCGGCGTAGTCTTTCGCTTCCGGAATCCCCGATTCCTGTAACAGCTTCAGCGCCGCACCGCCCGCGCCGATAAAGACAAATTTGGCGCGGATGTTCTGTGCAGTGCCATTTTTCAGATCGGCAACGGTGACTGTCCAGGTGTTATCGTCATTACGCTTTAGGGCGCGGACTTCGCTGTTGAGTTGCAGCGAGAAGTTAGATTTCTTCTGCAAGGAAGCAATTAACTGGCGGGTGATCTCGCCGTAGTTCACATCGGTACCAATTTCCGTACGCGTGGCTGCCACTTTCTGTTGCGGATCGCGCCCTTCCATCACTAACGGTGCCCACTCTTTGATCTGCGCGTGATCTTCAGAGTAACGCATACCGCGAAATAGCGAGCTTTGTTGCAACGCGGCGTAACGGGCGCGTAGGAAATTGACGTTATCCTCGCCCCAGACAAAACTCATATGCGGAACGGTATTGATAAATGAACGCGGAGTACGCAGCACGCCGCGCTCGACCTGGTGCGCCCAGAACTGGCGGGAAATCTGAAATGCTTCGTTAATGGCGACTGCTTTTTCAATACTGATGCTGCCATCGGCGTTTTGCGGGGTGTAGTTCAGTTCCATCAGTGCAGAATGCCCGGTTCCGGCGTTGTTCCAGCCGTTCGAACTCTCCTGCGCGACACCCTCCAGGCGCTCCACCATGGTCATCGACCATTCAGGCTCCAGCTCGCGTAAATAGGTCCCCAACGTGGCGCTCATAATGCCGCCGCCAATCAACAGTACATCAGTTTCCTGCTCCTCGGACGCTTTCGCTTTTGCCGCCATAGAAACGGCATTAAGCCCCACGGCCATCGAGAAGAGCATGGCAGTCACTTTTTTCATCTTGTTAATGCCTTACTTTTAGTCGCTTTATTGCAGGTGAGATTTGCGCGGCATCAACGGTAACACTTAAGTAACAACATTTAAATAATGTTTATAAATTATATTCTAATTTTAGAAACATTATAATTTCGTTGATTAATTATATGGTTATTAGAAACGAAGGGATTTTTAGAATATTGACCTGGCGGCAGCGAGCCGCCAGGTCAGCGTCAAAATATTATGCCGTCCGGGCAACGGCATCACGCGAAGCAGCATCGCGCTCTTCGCCCGTCAGTTCGCTAAGTTGCCCGTTGCGCATCTCCAGCAGGCGGTCAGCGTGGATAAAGTAATGATCATCATGACTGATGGCGAAAATCGTTTTACCCATCTCCTGCATTAGCGGCAGCAGCACCTGATAAAACTCACGACGGAAGTGTGGGTCCTGATCCGCCGCCCATTCATCCAGCAGGATAATATCGCGTTCTTCTGCCAGCGTCAGCAACAGCGCCACGCGTTTTTTCTGCCCTTTTGATAACTTCAGGTTAACAATACGCCCGTTACTTAACTCCAGCTTATGAGCCATTTTCAGCTGCGCCAGCCACTTCTCAACCAGTTGCGGATTAGCAGGTTTACCCTCCGGCCCCAGCAGTTGATCGAACAGCCAGACATCGGTAAACACTGCCGAAAACAGTTTGCGATAATCTTCCGGTTTTTCGCCGCTGATGGGTTTACCATCCAGCAAAATTTCACCGCTTTGCGGCTGATACAACCCCGTCAGCAACATCGCCAGCGTCGATTTTCCGCTACCGTTGCCACCAATCAGAAACAACAGTTCGCCACGTTTAATGGTGAGGTTGAGTGGGCCAACGGAAAACGCGTTGTCCTGATAACTAAACATCACGTTACGTAGCTCCAGCGTTTGCCAGTCAGGAAACGCCTGCGGGCGTGGAAACTCCGCTTTGAAAGGCGCGAGCGCGAATTTGTTCAGCTTGTTAAACGCCACCTGAGCCGTCAGCAGCGTCGGTAATGCGCCAACCGCAGAAAGCAGCGGCGTGCGCAGGAATAACAGCGTCAGCGAATAGGTCGCGGCAACGTTGGTATCAGCCCAACCGAGACTGTTCGCCATCCAGAACACCAGGCCGATAGCACCCAACATCATGATGTTTGACCAGTTCACAGCACTAAGATGGAAGGTGTCTGCGCGGATAATATGATGGCGATACTCTTGCGCATCAGGAATGTAGAGGTTGTTAAACACATACTCAGCGCGTTCACGGTTCAGGGTCAGCTCTTTGCGCCCTTCCAGAACGGTTTGAAAATCCGTGTACAGCTTGTCTTCGGTTTCACGCAGGGTCGCCATATGTTTGTATACCCGCGCCACCAGCACAAAACCGCCCCAGATGGTGACCGCCATCCAGATTGCCGTTACCAGCAACATTTTGCCCGACAGCATCCACAAATACGCCGCTGAACCGATAGTGAGAATGATCCCCTGCACCAGTTCCGGCAAACGAACAAAAGCAATGGTGATATTGCGCACATCGCTGGTTAACCCCGCCAGCAATGAGGCGCTACCGAGTTGTTCGATACGCTCAACGTGGGTATCCAGAATCCGCTTGATAAATTCGCTACGCAGTCGGTAAACGAAGTGGTGCCCCAGCGTAGTAAGTGCCAGTTGCGATCCCAGCGTCACTGCCATTAGCAACAGCAATAAACCCAGAAACTCCGGCAGCACCAGCAGACTGTTATCCGCCGTTTCGATAAGGCGCTGATTGATAAAAGCAATTAAGCCAATGCCTAATGCCGCACTGGCGAGGCTTAGCGCCATCACACTGATAAATGGCCAGCGATACTGCCGCCAGACAAGTACAAGAAGTTCCATGCAGAAAACCCGGACAATGAATTACAGCCCGCAGTTTAAACATCTCCGCGCTCACAGCAATAATAATTCTTATTTTTATTCTTTTTTACCTGCCTGACGGAATGTCAGATTGTAGCGGCAGTCGGCGGTGAGTGGATGAAAGCCCGCTTTGAGTGGTTGAATGCCGTGATAAAACAGCCGCGATTCACCGCCCCAAACCACCACGTCGCCATGCTCCAGCAACAGTCGTTTTAGCGGATCATTACGTTTGAGGCCACCAAATTGAAAAATCGCGGGTAAGCCCAGAGAAACAGAAACAATCGGTGCGCGCAGATCCGGTTCGTCTTTATCCTGATGTAACGACAGTTTCGCGCCAGGGGCATAGCGGTTGATCAGGCAAGCGTCAGGCTGGAAATCTGGATAGCCCGCCGCCGTAGCCGCACGTTGACATAAATTATGAAAACTCTGCGGCATGGCGGGCCACGGTTTATTTGTTTGCGGATCAATGGGCGAATAGAGATAACCCTGCCGATTGGTGGTCCAGCCCAGACGCCCGCAGTTGGTCATTGCCACCGACATGGTATATCCGCCGGGGGTAACCATCTGGCGAAACGGCGACTGGCGGGCGACGTCATTAATATCGCGGATCAGTTGTTCCGCAACGTTAAAGGCAAAGCGCCGTAAAATTGCCGCGCCAGGTGCCAGAGGTTCTTGCCACGGTTCAGCGTCAGCAAACAGATCCAACATTATTTTTCCTCGTTTTCAGCTTCACGGCGTAGCAACTGTGCTTTACGCGAAACCCCCCAGCGGTAACCGGAAAGTGTGCCATCACCACGTACCACCCGATGACAAGGTATAACGATCGCTAACTTATTGGCGGCGCAGGCACTTGCCACGGCACGTACCGCTTTCGGTTTGCCGATGGTGTTTGCCAGTTGCTGATAACTCACAGTTTCACCGCAAGGAATGGTACGCAGCGCCTGCCAGACTTGCTGTTGAAAAGCGGTGCCGCGAATATCCAGCGGCAACGTCAGCAGCGTATCGCGCTGATTGAGGCTGGCGATCACTTCGCGTAGGCGTTGCTGAAATTCCTCACCCGCCGGTTCGTCGCTGGCAGCGGGAAACATCTGCCGCAGTTCACTGATTAACGTCGCGTCATCATCACCCAGTAATATCGCGCAAATCCCCCGCTCGCTTTCTGCCACCAGGCAACGACCCAGCTCACAATCAGCCAGCGCATAACGCACAGCCAGGCTTTCGCCACCGTGACGAAACTGTTTAGCCGTCATGCCCAGCGTTTCATCGGCTTTACGGTAGTAACTGCTGCCGTCGGGGAATCCGGCATTGAGAATCGCCTGAGTCACGCTCTCCCCTTTTGCCAGAGATTCCCGTAAACGACGAGCGCGCCAGGCCTGCTGCCAGGCTTTAGGCGTCATTCCGGTCGTCGCTTTAAACAATCGATGCAAATGGAACGGACTCATCGCCACCTGGTCGGCTAAGGCTTCCAGCGTTACAGGCGTTTCCTGTTCCAGCAGTCGGCAGGCGTGGGTAATTTTATCAAGGCGATGTTGCTGGGGATTGGCTTTGTCTGGCTGACAACGTTTGCAGGGGCGAAAGCCAGCGGCAAGCGCCTCGCTGGCATCCGTATAGAAAGAAACGTTTTCCCGCAAGGCATGTCTGGCGCGGCAAGACGGACGGCAAAAGATGCCCGTGGTGCGCACGGCGAAGACAAATTCGCCGTCGGCGTTCGGGTCGCGGGCTAAGACAGATTGCCAGCGTTGATCATCAGTTAAGCGTGTGGCGTTTTTCATCATCAGCTCCCTGGTTAAGGATAGCCTTTAGTCTGCCCGGTCACCATCGCGCAAAAACCAACAATCTTGCGCTTTAATTTTTTTCGCTAATAAGGAAGCCTTTAAACTGCGGCGACATCCAGGTTTTAAAGCTATCGCCCTCTTTGGTGATCATATAGACCGCCAGCCCTTCCCGACGAACGACTTCTTTGGCTTTCTCCGGCCCAAGCACCATCAAACCTGTATCCCAGGCATCGGCTTCCAGCGCCGTCGGGGCAATCACCGTCACGGAGACCAGATTGTGTTCAATGGGACGCCCGGTTTGCGGATCGATAACATGGGAAAGGCGTTTGCCGTCCAGTTCGTAATAGTTGCGATAGCTGCCGGAGGTGCTAATCCCGTGACCGTTGATATCCACCACGGCCTGAACCGCGTTTTCTTTATCGGTCGGTTTTTGGATCGCCACTCGCCACGGCTGCTCTTCGCCGTTCATGCCACGGCTGTTCAGCGCGCCCCCCACCGACACCAGATAGCGGGAAATACCTTCCTGCTCCATTAAGCGTGCCAGATGATCTGCCGCATAACCTTCGCCGACGGTGGAGAGATCGACATATAAATCCGGCAGATCTTTTTGCAGATATTGCTGATGCGACTGATTAATGACCGTCAGGTGCTGCAAACCTGTTTTGGCTTTCATCGCGTCGATCTGTTCCTGGTTCGGGATTTGTACCGGCTGTTGTTCCGGGCCAAAGCCCCACAGATTCACCAGCGGCCCGACAGTAATATCCATCGCGCCATCGGTTTTGGCGCCAATGCGCAGCGAGGTGGTGATGATATCGGCCATCGCTTCACTTACCGGCCACGGTGACAAACTTTTCGAATCGTTAAAGCGCATCAGCGCGGAGTCTTTTTTATAGGTCGAAAGCAGCTGATCGTCGGCGTTCAGCTGGGTCTGAATCTTCTCTTTAAGTTCAGCACTGCGTTTGGCGTCAATGCCAGGGATGCTGGCACGCCAGAAGGTTCCCATCGTTTTGCCTTCAAGAACGGTAACTTCAGTAGCGTGGGGTTTGGCGGGTTGTGTTTTTTGATCGCAACCAACAAAGAAGAGCGCGGCAGCCAGCAATGCCATGCGGGTAAAGCTTATTTCCATACGTGATTATCCTCATGCGAACGGTCGCAAGAGTACACCAAAAAACTGCGTTTGTACGCTGAAAACAATGAAAAAAGGGCCCGCAGGCCCTTTGTTCGATATAAATCGAGATTAGAACTGGTAAACCAGACCCAGAGCTACGATGTCATCAGTGTTGATGCCAGCAGCGCGGGTGAACTGGTTGTCGTCCAGCAGGTTGATTTTGTAGTCAACGTAGGTGGACATGTTTTTGTTGAAGTAGTAGGTAGCACCAACATCAACATATTTCAGGATATCTTCGTCGTCGTAGTTACGACCAGCAACGACACCCAGGTTTTTACCTTTAGACTGCAGGTATGCTACAGACGGACGCAGACCGAAGTCGAACTGGTACTGAGCAACAGCTTCGAAGTTCTGTGCTTTGTTCGCCCAACCCAGGGAACCTACGCGAGTTGCGTTGTAGGTCTGGGTGTACTGAGCAGCCAGGTAGATGTTGTTAGCGTCGTATTTCAGACCACCGGTGTAGGTTTCAGCACGGTCGCCGTTACCGATGTAAGCAGCGGTGTTCTGAGCATCAGTACGTTTGGAGCTGGAAACTGCAGCACCGATACCGAAGCCTTCGTAATCATAAGTGATAGAACCGCCAACGCCGTCGCCGTTCTGACGCAGAGCACCACGACCGTTGTTGGTCATGCCTTCGCCGCTTACGCTGCCGTTTTTACCCTGGTACTGAACAGCAAAGTTCAGACCATCAACCAGACCGAAGAAGTCGGTGTTACGGTAGGTCGCGAAGCCGTTACCACGCTGCTGCATGAAGTTGTCAGAACCGTAAGTGTCGCCACCGAATTCTGGCAGTACGTCGGTCCAGGAAGTTACGTCGTAAACAACGCCGTAGTTACGACCGTAGTCGAAAGAACCAACGTCCTGGAATTTCAGACCAGCGAATGCTACACGGGTCCAGGAGTTTTCTTTGTTGTCTTCAGAGGTATTGCCCTGGATCTGATATTCCCACTGGCCGTAACCGGTCAGCTGGTCAGTAACCTGAGTTTCGCCTTTGAAACCAAGACGTACATAGGTCTGGTCGCCGTCTTCTGACTTGTTGTCAGAGAAATAGTGCAGGCCGTCTACTTTACCGTACAGATCTAATTTGTTGCCGTCTTTGTTGTAAACTTCAGCAGCGTTTGCTGCGCCTGCTACCAGCAGAGCTGGGACCAGGAGGGACAGTACTTTAACTTTCATGTTATTAACCCTCTGTTATATGCCTTTATTTGCTTTTTTATGCCACTGCATACTGATTAACCCTCATTAATCAGTCGGCAAGTCCATTCTCCCCAAAAATGCAGAATAATCCAACACGAATATGATACTAAAACTTTTAAGATGTTTCATTTGTCGCTATAGATGTTTCAAAATGTAAATATGATGGAACTTTTTAAGATTCTTGATGATTGGCGAAATAAGCACCTAACATCAAGCAATAATAATTCAAGGTTAAAATCAATAACTTATTCTTAAGTACTTGATAGCACTGAATGCCAAAACAAAATCTTCACTCGCAACTAAAATATGTCTCGCTATCATCATTAACTTTATTTATTACCGTCATTCATTTCTGAATGTCTGTTTACCCCTATTTCAACCGGATGCCTCGCATCCGGTTTTTTTTACCCTTCTTTACACAACTTTTATTTTTTTGTACTACCGCTGGAAAATTATAACGCTTGTTAATAATTCACAAAAAATTAACAAGATATAATTCCCGCCATCTTTTCTTTATCCGTAATTAATTTCGCTCTTCTTTTTTGCAGATTATTTGTACAGCAGAATGCGGTGTGTACATCTATTTCTCATCTGGCAGAACGAGACATATCGTTGAGGAAGAGAGAATCATCTATCGGGTAATAGTCTGGAATTTCGCACTGTACCCTTTATACTGCCCTATCACTTCGCGAAGTTTTAACAGGTCATAAACACGAATGCGTCAGAAAGAGACAACGGCCACGACCCGCTTTTCACTCCTACCGGGGAGCATTACCCGCTTCTTTTTACTGTTGATCATTGTGTTGCTGGTGATGATGGGTGTAATGGTACAAAGCGCAGTCAACGCCTGGCTGAAAGATAAAAGCTACCAGATTGTCGACATTACTCATGCTATACAAAAGCGCGTCGATACCTGGCGTTACGTGACCTGGCAGATCTACGACAACATCGCTGCAACGACTTCACCTTCCACCAGTGAAAGTTTGCAAGAGACGCGTCTGAAACAGGATGTCTACTATCTGGAAAAACCGCGTCGCAAAACAGAAGCCCTGATCTTTGGTTCTCACGACAACTCAACGCTTGAGATGACCCAACGAATGTCTACTTATCTGGACACATTATGGGGCGCAGAAAATGTACCGTGGTCGATGTATTATCTGAACGGTCAGGATAACAGCCTGATTCTTATCTCGACCCTGCCGTTAAAAGATCTCACCTCCGGATTTAAAGAATCGACTGTCAGTGACATTGTTGATTCTCGTCGCGCGGAGATGCTGCAGCAGGCTAATGCCCTGGATGAACGTGAAAGTTTTTCTAACCTGCGCCGTCTTGCCTGGCAGAACGGTCATTATTTTACCTTGCGTACAACCTTTAACCAGCTGGGACATCTGGCAACAGTGGTTGCATTTGATCTGCCTATTAATGATTTAATCCCGCCAGGGATGCCGCTGGATAGCTTCCGTCTTGAACCAGAAGCAGGTACTGCGGGTAACAATAATAATGAGAAAGAAGCAACGGATAGCGTCAGCATTAACTTTAATAGTTCGAAGATTGAAATCTCTTCGGCGCTCAACTCCACCGATATGCGGCTGGTCTGGCAGGTTCCTTACGGCACTTTGCTGCTGGATACATTGCAAAACATTCTGCTGCCACTGCTGCTGAATATCGGTTTGCTGGCACTGGCGCTTTTTGGTTACACCACCTTTCGCCATTTCTCCGGGCGCAGCACAGAAAGCGTTCCCAGCACCGCAGTGAATAACGAACTGCGTATTTTGCGAGCAATAAATGAAGAGATTGTGTCACTGCTGCCACTCGGTCTGCTGGTTCACGATCAGGAATCGAATCGCACAGTTATCAGCAATAAGATTGCCGACCATCTGCTGCCGCATTTGAATCTGCAAAACATCACCACCATGGCAGAACAGCATCAGGGGATTATTCAGGCGACCGTCAATAACGAGCTGTATGAAATTCGCATGTTCCGCAGCCAGATAGCGCCGCGTACGCAAATCTTCATCATTCGCGATCAGGATCGCGAGGTGCTGGTGAACAAGAAACTCAAGCAGGCGCAGCGCCTGTATGAGAAAAACCAGCAGGGCCGGATGGCCTTTATGCAAAACATTGGCGATGCGCTGAAAGAACCCGCACGGTCACTGGCGGAGAGTGCGGCTAAACTCAACTCCCCGGAAAGCAAACAACTGGCAAATCAGGCTGATGTGCTGGTGCGCCTGGTCGATGAAATTCAGCTAGCGAATATTCTTGCGGACGATAGCTGGAAGAGCGAGACCGAGCTTTTCTCCGTACAGGATTTAATCGATGAAGTAGTGCCCGCAGTGCTACCAGCAATGAAACGCAAAGGCCTGCAACTGCTGATTAACAATCATCTGAAAGCACACGATATGCGCCGTGGCGATCGCGATGCTTTACGCCGTATTTTGCTGCTGTTGATGCAATATGCCGTCACCTCAACGCAACTGGGGAAAATTACCCTTGAGGTTGATCAGGATGAATCCTCTGACGAACGTCTGACTTTCCGCATTCTTGACACCGGAGATGGTGTAAGTATTCATGAAATGGATAATTTGCACTTCCCGTTCATCAACCAGACCCAAAGCGATCGCTATGGCAAGGCGAACCCGCTGGCATTCTGGTTAAGTGATCAACTAGCGCGAAAACTGGGCGGTCATTTAAATATTAAAACGCGGGACGGGCTTGGCACACGATACTCCGTGCATATAAAAATGCTCCCTGCTACCCCGGACGTTGAAGAGGAAGAAGAACGTTTACTGGATGATGTCACCGTGATGGTGGATGTAACTTCCACAGAAATTCGGAATATTGTCACTCGCCAGTTAGAAAATTGGGGTGCAACCTGTATCACACCCGATGAAAGATTAATTAGTCAGGATTATGATATCTTTTTAACGGATAATCCGTCTAATCTTACTGCCTCTGGCTTGCTTTTAAGCGATGATGAGTCTGGCGTACGGGAAATTGGGCCTGGTCAATTGTGCGTCAACTTCAATATGAGCAATGCTATGCAGGAAGCGGTCTTACAATTAATTGAAGTGCAACTGGCGCAGGAAGAGGTGACAGAATCGCCTATGGGTGGAGATGAAAATGCACAACTCCATGCCAGCGGCTATTATGCGCTCTTTGTAGACACAGTACCGGATGATGTTAAGAGGCTGTATACTGAAGCAGCAACCAGTGACTTTGCTGCATTAGCCCAAACGGCTCATCGTCTTAAAGGCGTGTTTGCCATGCTAAATCTGGTACCCGGCAAGCAGTTATGTGAAACGCTGGAACATCTTATTCGCGAGAAGGATGTCCCAGGAACAGAAAAATACATCAGCGACATTGACAGCTATGTCAAGAGCTTGCTGTAGCAAGGTAGCCTATTACATGAACAATATGAACGTAATTATTGCCGATGACCATCCGATAGTACTGTTCGGTATTCGCAAATCACTTGAGCAAATTGAGTGGGTGAATGTTGTCGGCGAATTTGAAGATTCCACAGCACTGATCAACAACCTGCCGAAACTGGATGCGCACGTGTTGATTACCGATCTCTCCATGCCTGGAGATAAATACGGTGACGGGATCACCTTGATCAAATACATCAAGCGTCATTTCCCTAGCCTGTCGATCATTGTTCTGACCATGAACAACAACCCGGCAATTCTTAGCGCGGTACTGGATCTGGATATCGAAGGAATCGTCCTGAAGCAAGGCGCGCCTACTGATCTGCCAAAAGCACTCGCCGCGCTGCAAAAAGGCAAGAAATTTACTCCGGAAAGCGTATCTCGTCTGCTGGAGAAAATCAGCGCCAGTGGTTACGGCGACAAGCGTCTCTCACCTAAAGAGAGTGAAGTACTGCGCCTGTTTGCAGAAGGTTTTCTGGTTACAGAGATTGCTAAAAAGCTCAACCGTAGCATCAAAACCATCAGCAGCCAGAAGAAATCCGCGATGATGAAGTTGGGTGTCGAGAACGATATCGCCCTGCTGAACTATCTCTCTTCTGTGACCTTAAGCCCAGCAGATAAAGAGTAATCTCCCGACAGGCCAGATAAGCACCGACCGCCGGATGCGGCGTGAACGCCTTATCCGGCCTACAAATCCCAATATTTCAATACACTGCACAAACGTAGGCCTGATAAGACGCGCCAGCGTCGCATCAGGCTTTTGCTCCGACCGCTCCTACGATTTCCGCGCTTTCCTGACCCTCTCGGCATACATCGTCAGCGTCTGTTTTATGACATCCAGCGTCACGGGCTTCGACAGACAGCTATCCATCCCGGACTCCAGACACCGCTGCTTCTCTTCAGCCAACGCATTGGCAGTCACCCCGATTACCGGCAACGTTAGCCCTAACTGACGAATACGTTGCGTTAACCGGTAACCGTCCATATTCGGCATGTTGACGTCGCTAAGCACGATATCGATATGATTCTTGCTTAGTACATTAAGCGCATCGACGCCATCATTTGCCGTTTTACACTGATAACCCAACGATCCGAGCTGATCGGCTAGTAAGCGACGGTTAATCGGATGATCGTCAACCACCAGAATCATCATGTCGTCATTGCTGGTGGAATCTTTGTCCATCAATGGCAGAACGTTGGCAGGATCATCATTTTCAATTTCTATCCGATAGATACGCGCCAGTAGCACAGGCAGTTCATGCGACGAGGCGACGCTATGCACCCACTCACCGGGCGCTTTCTCCAGCGGAATACCAATATGCCGACGGCAGAACGTCACCACCGCTCTACCCTGCCATTTTTCGCTCAGCGCCTCATCCGTAATCAACACATCCTCTGGTGAGGGTTCCTGACCTTCGTATGTTGTAACGATTACACCACTGCGCTGCAAACTGGTTTCGATAAACTGGCATAGTGACGCATTACGTACCGCCAACCAGCAGCGTTTACCCGTTAATCCTTCGACACCTTTTTTATGTGGATATTGCGCACCATACAGCGGAATACGCACCGTAAACTGGCTTCCCATGCCTGGTTCAGACTCCACCGAGATGTCACCGTCCATCATGCTGATCAATTTTTCACAAATCGCCAGCCCCAGACCGGTTCCCTGGAAGTTACGCTGTACGCCCGTCCCTACCTGGAAGAAGGGATCAAAAAGCCGCACCACTTCTTTCGCCGGAATACCCACGCCAGTATCGCGAACACGAATAGAAAGATAATCACCATCAGCACGGACATGCAGAACAATGCAGCCGGTATCGGTAAATTTAATGGCGTTACTCAACAGATTGGAGATAACCTGCTGTAAACGCATCGGATCGCCGTTTAAAGCTACCGGCACATCCGGTTCAATAAAGCAGTACAAACCAAGCTGCTTTCGCACCACCAGCGGCAAATAGTTGGCGGTGATATGGTTCATCACTTCACGCGGTGAAAACTCACGTGGCTCTATCTTTAACTGTTCCGATTCAATCTTCGAGAAATCGAGAATGTCGCTGATAATTTTCAACAGCAGGCTGGAAGAGTTATTCATTGCCGTCACCAGACGGTCAACGCCTTTCGGCAACTCTTTGGTTTGCAACAGATCCAGGTTACCGATAATGCCATACAGCGGCGTTCGCAACTCGTGGCTGACGGTAGCAAGGAACATCGATTTCGACTGACTCGCCTGTTCTGCTGCCTGCGCCATCTCTTGCAACGACTCTTCCATCTTCACGCGCGAAGAAACATCGACCAGTACGCAAATCGCCACGTTTTCATTACGATAGCGAGAATGAACAAAGCTGATTTGCAGATTAGTATTGTTGCTGGTCAGGACATCGACAAAATTGACCTGCTGCCCGCAGATAATTTGCGTCAGCCGCTGGCGATCCTCATGCGTAAGCATGTTGAGATAGGTATGCGCCAGTTCGTTACTCAAAATATTGACGCCATCAGCGGTGCGCAAAATACAGATCCCCACCGGTGCGGAGGCGACAATCTTACGATTAAACTGCTCGTGTTCTTCCAGACGCTGGGCGTCACTTTCTGCCGGAATGAAAATACGCCGCTCGTACATCCGCGCGAGGGTGAAAAGCGCCGCACCAGCAATCACATTCAGCAAAATAGCGTTAAGTATCAGCATACGAATGCGTTCCAGCACCTGATCTACGGGCACCGAGTAAACAATACTTAACGATGATGGCGGCAGATTTTTCTTCAGCACCAGCTCATGGAAGCCTGGTGTATAACCAAACCAGGAACGTTCCTGCATCCAACGCGGTTCAGCCTCGATTTTGCTTTCTGGTCCGGTCAACGAAATCAGGGTATGACCATTCTCATCAAGGATAGTAACCCCCATCGGTAATGTACCTGGTAAGAAGAAGTTCTCCATCCGAATGGTTTGTTCAACGCCCAGCAAGGCCTGCAAACGGTTCGCCAGATACACCGGCGTCAGCGCGTAAAAATATCCAACGCCAGGACGCGGGCCTTCGCTGATCCAATAAAGGTTGCTGCCGCTGTCATCCTGCGGAGCATTACGATACTTATTGATGCGCTCATGCAGAGCTTTCAGGGCGGTGTCGCGTTCAACCGGCATATCACGCAGGCCAAAGTTTGCCATGCAGAGGTTATCGCTGCCGATCAAAAATACGCGGTTGAGATCGTAAGCCGCAGAAAAATTATCGCGCCAGTAGCGCATAAACCACGCCAGTGACTCCAGAGAGCCACGCCAGGTGTTACTCATCGCGGAACAGTCGGAATCGGCAAACAATGGTTCGAACACCGGCACATCCGCTTGCGTTTCTCGCCCACGCGGGGAAAGCACGCCGTTTTCTACAGATAAGCGATTTTCAGCAATGTACTTCAGCTCTTTCATCACGTCAGAAGTGCGCTGAATAAACCGCTGAGCCTGATCGGAACTCAGGTTAAATTCCTGACGAATCTCTGATTCTCGCTGATGCAGGGCATTGACGATATAAAACACTGATGAAAAAGCAATCAGCAACCAGAGCAATAACGCCAATGCTCTGAACATATAGCGCGAGACTTTCAGGGTTGTGCGAAAAGAAGCAAGGTATTTCAAAGGGGCGAAGCTCCGCCTCAGGTGACCGATGGAGTGTGGTTAAGGTAGCGGTAAAAGCGTGCCACCGCAATGTTCTCTCTTCTCGGTAATATGATACACCGCCGAGAAATCATCACCTTAACCCCCGATAATCGTCATATATCGGACAAGATTGATGGATTTCAGCATGCATTATATGAAGTGGATTTATCCACGCCGCTTACGCAATCAAATGATCCTGATGGCAATCCTGATGGTCATTGTCCCAACGCTTACTATTGGTTATATCGTAGAAACGGAAGGACGTTCAGCAGTCTTATCTGAAAAAGAGAAAAAACTTTCTGCCGTGGTCAACCTGCTTAATCAGGCGCTAGGCGATCGCTACGATCTCTACATCGACTTACCGCGTGAAGAGCGTATCCGCGCATTGAATGCAGAGCTTGCCCCCATTACCGAAAATATTACTCGCGCCTTTCCTGGCATAGGCGCTGGTTATTATAACAAGACGCTGGATGCGATAATCACCTACGCGCCTTCATCGCTATATCAGAATAATGTGGGCGTGACTATTGCTGCGGATCACCCTGGTCGCGAAGTTATGCGTACAAATACCCCTTTGGTTTATTCAGGCAGGCAGGTGCGCGGCGATATTTTGAATTCAATGATCCCCATTGAACGTAATGGTGAAGTCCTCGGTTATATCTGGGCCAATGAATTAACCGAAGATATTCGCCGCCAGGCCTGGAAAATGGATGTGAGGATTATCATTGTACTCACCGCCGGTTTGCTGATAAGCCTGTTGTTGATTGTGCTTTTCTCCCGTCGCCTGAGCGCCAATATAGATATCATCACCGATGGCCTCTCGACTCTGGCGCAAAATATTCCCACTCGATTACCACAATTGCCCGGTGAAATGGGGCAAATCAGTCAGAGTGTTAACAACCTCGCCCAGGCACTGCGTGAAACGCGGACACTTAACGATCTGATTATTGAAAACGCTGCCGATGGCGTCATTGCCATCGACCGCCAGGGTGATGTAACCACCATGAACCCAGCAGCAGAAGTCATCACTGGCTATCAACGTCATGAACTGGTAGGGCAGCCTTACTCCATGTTGTTCGACAATACTCAGTTCTACAGTCCAGTTCTGGATACGCTGGAACATGGCACCGAACACGTGGCGCTGGAGATCAGTTTTCCAGGCCGTGACCGCACCATTGAAATCAGTGTCACTACCAGTCGTATTCATAACACGCATGGTGAAATGATAGGTGCTTTGGTGATTTTCTCTGATTTAACTGCCCGCAAAGAAACCCAACGCCGCATGGCGCAAGCTGAACGCCTCGCCACACTGGGTGAGCTGATGGCTGGCGTGGCGCATGAAGTCCGTAATCCGCTGACGGCTATTCGTGGTTATGTACAGATCTTGCGCCAACAAACCACTGACCAAATACATCAGGAATATCTTTCTGTAGTACTCAAAGAAATCGACTCAATTAACAAAGTCATTCAGCAATTGCTCGATTTTTCACGCCCACGCCACAGTCAATGGCAACAAGTCAGCCTCAATGCATTGGTTGAAGAAACTCTGGTACTGGTGCAAACCGCCGGCGTACAAGCGCGAGTCGACTTCATAAGCGAACTGGACAATGAATTAAGCCTGATTAGTGCCGATCGCGAACTGCTCAAACAGGTACTCCTGAATATCCTGATCAATGCCGTCCAGGCTATCAGTGCACGAGGGAAAATTCGCATTCGAACCTGGCAGTACAGCGACTCACAACAGGCCATTTCGATAGAAGACAACGGCTGTGGCATTGATCTCTCGCTGCAAAAAAAGATCTTCGATCCCTTTTTCACCACCAAAGCCTCAGGAACCGGACTTGGTCTGGCGTTAAGTCAACGCATCATTAATGCCCATCAGGGGGATATTCGCGTCACCAGTTTGCCGGGCTACGGCGCAACCTTCACCCTTATTTTACCGATCAACCCGCAGGGAAATCAGACTGTATGACCGCTATTAATCGCATCCTTATTGTTGATGATGAAGATAATGTTCGCCGTATGCTGAGCACCGCTTTTGCACTACAAGGATACGAAACACATTGTGCGAACAACGGACGCACCGCATTACACCTGTTTGCCGATATTCACCCCGACGTGGTGTTGATGGATATCCGTATGCCTGAGATGGACGGCATCAAGGCACTAAAGGAGATGCGCGGCCATGAGACCCGGACACCCGTTATTCTGATGACGGCCTATGCTGAAGTGGAAACCGCCGTCGAAGCACTACGCTGCGGTGCTTTCGACTATGTTATCAAACCGTTTGATCTCGATGAGTTGAATTTAATCGTTCAGCGCGCTTTACAACTCCAGTCAATGAAAAAAGAGATCCGCCATCTGCACCAGGCACTGAGCACCAGTTGGCAATGGGGGCACATTCTCACCAACAGCCCGGCGATGATGGACATCTGCAAAGACACCGCCAAAATAGCCCTTTCTCAGGCCAGCGTCTTGATTAGCGGTGAAAGCGGCACCGGGAAAGAATTGATTGCCAGAGCGATTCACTACAATTCGCGGCGGGCAAAGGGGCCGTTTATTAAAGTCAACTGCGCGGCGCTGCCGGAATCGTTGCTCGAAAGTGAACTGTTTGGTCACGAAAAAGGTGCATTTACTGGTGCACAAACCTTGCGTCAGGGATTATTTGAACGCGCCAATGAGGGGACTCTGCTCCTCGATGAAATTGGCGAAATGCCGCTGGTACTGCAAGCCAAATTACTACGCATTCTGCAGGAACGGGAATTTGAACGGATTGGCGGCCATCAGACCATAAAAGTTGATATCCGCATCATTGCCGCCACCAACCGCGACTTGCAGGCGATGGTAAAAGAAGGCACCTTCCGTGAAGATCTCTTTTATCGCCTTAACGTTATTCATTTAATACTGCCGCCTCTGCGCGATCGTCGGGAAGATATTTCCCTGTTAGCTAATCACTTTTTGCAAAAATTCAGTAGTGAGAATCAGCGCGATATTATCGACATCGATCCGATGGCAATGTCACTGCTTACCGCCTGGTCATGGCCGGGAAATATTCGAGAGCTTTCCAACGTCATTGAACGCGCCGTCGTAATGAACTCAGGTCCGATCATTTTTTCTGAGGATCTTCCGCCACAGATTCGTCAGCCAGTCTGTAATGCTGGTGAGGCAAAAACAGCCCCTGTCGGTGAGCGTAATTTAAAAGAGGAAATTAAACGCGTCGAAAAACGCATCATTATGGAAGTGCTGGAACAACAGGACGGAAACCGAACCCGCACCGCTTTGATGCTGGGCATCAGTCGCCGTGCATTGATGTATAAACTCCAGGAATACGGTATCGATCCGGCGGATGTATAACACCAAAACTTGCTATGCAGAAATTTGCACAGTGCGCAAATTTCTGCATAGCCAATCATCCTCCTTCTTAATCCCCACCTTATTTATCCTTTTATATTCAATCAGTTAAAAACAACATCAAATATTCTCATTCTGGCACTCCCCTTGCTATTCCCTGACTGTACCCACAACGGTGTATGCAAGAGGGATAAATAATGAAAACAAAATTGATGACATTACAAGACGCCTCCGGCTTCTTTCGTGACGGCATGACCATCATGGTGGGCGGATTTATGGGGATTGGCACTCCATCCCGCCTGGTTGAAGCATTACTGGAATCTGGTGTTCGCGACCTGACATTGATAGCCAATGATACCGCGTTTGTTGATACCGGCATCGGTCCGCTCATCGTCAATGGTCGAGTCCGCAAAGTGATTGCTTCACATATCGGCACCAACCCGGAAACAGGTCGGCGCATGATATCTGGTGAGATGGACGTCGTTCTGGTGCCGCAAGGTACGCTAATCGAGCAAATTCGCTGTGGTGGAGCTGGACTTGGTGGTTTTCTCACCCCAACCGGTGTCGGCACCGTCGTAGAGGAAGGCAAACAGACGCTGACACTCGACGGCAAAACCTGGCTGCTTGAACGCCCACTGCGCGCCGACCTGGCGCTCATTCGCGCTCATCGTTGCGACACACTTGGCAACCTGACCTATCAACTTAGCGCCCGCAACTTTAACCCCCTGATTGCCCTTGCGGCTGATATCACGCTGGTGGAGCCAGATGAACTGGTCGAAGTCGGCGAGCTGCAACCTGACCATATTGTCACCCCTGGTGCCGTTATCGACCACATCATCGTTTCACAGGAGAGCAAATAATGGATGCGAAACAACGTATTGCACGCCGTGTGGCACAAGAGCTTCGTGATGGTGACATCGTGAATCTGGGCATTGGTCTGCCGACGATGGTCGCCAACTATTTGCCAGAAGGCATTCATATCACTCTGCAATCGGAAAACGGCTTCCTCGGTTTAGGCCCGGTCACGACAGCGCATCCAGATCTGGTTAACGCAGGCGGACAACCATGCGGCGTTTTACCCGGCGCAGCCATGTTTGACAGCGCCATGTCATTTGCGCTGATCCGTGGCGGTCATATTGATGCCTGCGTGCTCGGTGGTTTGCAGGTAGACGAAGAAGCCAACCTCGCGAACTGGGTAGTGCCTGGAAAAATGGTGCCCGGTATGGGTGGCGCGATGGATCTGGTGACCGGGGCGCGCAAAGTGATCATTGCCATGGAACATTGCGCCAAAGATGGTTCACCGAAAATTTTGCGCCGCTGCACCATGCCGCTCACTGCGCAACACGCGGTGCATATGCTGGTCACTGAACTGGCTGTCTTTCGTTTCATTGACGGCAAAATGTGGCTCACCGAAATTGCCGACGGGTGTGATTTAGCCACCGTGCGTGCCAAAACCGAAGCTCAGTTTGAAGTAGCCGCCGATCTGAATACGCAACGGGGTGATTTATGATTGGTCGCATCTCGCGTTTTATGACGCGCTTTGTCAGCCGGTGGCTTCCCGATCCTCTGATCTTTGCCATGTTGCTGACGTTGCTAACGTTCGTGATCGCGCTTTGGTTAACACCACAAACGCCGATCAGCATGGTGAAAATGTGGGGGGACGGTTTCTGGAACTTGCTGGCGTTCGGTATGCAGATGGCGCTGATCATCGTTACCGGTCATGCCCTTGCCAGCTCTGCTCCGGTGAAAAGCTTGCTGCGGACTGCCGCCTCCGCCGCAAAAACACCCGTACAGGGCGTCATGCTGGTCACTTTCTTCGGTTCCGTCGCTTGTGTCATCAACTGGGGATTTGGTCTGGTTGTCGGCGCAATGTTCGCCCGTGAAGTCGCCCGGCGAGTACCTGGCTCTGATTATCCGTTGCTCATTGCCTGCGCCTACATTGGTTTTCTCACCTGGGGTGGCGGCTTCTCTGGCTCAATGCCTCTGTTGGCTGCAACACCGGGCAACCCGGTTGAGCATATCGCCGGGCTTATCCCGGTGGGCGATACTCTGTTCAGTGGTTTTAACATTTTCATCACTGTGGCATTGATTGTGGTGATGCCATTTATCACCCGCATGATGATGCCAAAACCGTCTGACGTGGTGAGTATCGATCCGAAACTACTCATGGAAGAGGCTGATTTTCAGAAGCAGCTACCGAAAGATGCACCACCCTCCGAGCGACTGGAGGAAAGTCGCATCCTGACGTTGATCATCGGCGCACTGGGTATCGCTTACCTGGCGATGTACTTCATCGAACATGGCTTCAACATCACCATCAATACCGTCAACCTGATGTTTATGATTGCAGGTCTGCTGCTACATAAAACGCCAATGGCTTATATGCGAGCTATCAGCGCGGCAGCACGCAGTACCGCCGGTATTCTGGTGCAATTCCCCTTCTACGCCGGGATCCAACTGATGATGGAGCACTCCGGTCTGGGCGGACTCATTACCGAATTCTTTATCAATGTTGCGAACAAAGACACCTTCCCGGTAATGACCTTCTTTAGTTCTGCACTGATTAACTTCGCCGTTCCGTCTGGTGGCGGTCACTGGGTTATTCAGGGACCTTTCGTGATACCCGCAGCCCAGGCGCTGGGCGCTGATCTCGGTAAATCGGTAATGGCGATCGCCTACGGCGAGCAATGGATGAACATGGCACAACCGTTCTGGGCGCTGCCAGCACTGGCAATCGCCGGGCTCGGTGTCCGCGACATCATGGGCTATTGCATCACTGCCCTGCTCTTCTCCGGCGTCATTTTCGTCATTGGTTTAACGCTGTTCTGACGGCAACTCTACAGACAGAAGGAATATAAAATGAAAAATTGTGTCATCGTCAGTGCGGTACGTACTGCCATCGGTAGTTTTAATGGTTCACTCGCCTCCACCAGCGCCATCGATCTGGGGGCAACAGTAATTCAGGCCGCCATTGAACGCGCAAAACTCGATTCACAACACGTCGATGAAGTGATTATGGGTAACGTATTGCAGGCCGGGCTGGGGCAAAATCCGGCTCGTCAGGCACTGCTAAAAAGCGGACTGGCAGAAACGGTGTGCGGATTTACGGTCAACAAAGTATGTGGTTCTGGTCTGAAAAGCGTGGCGCTTGCCGCCCAGGCAATTCAGGCCGGTCAGGCACAGAGCATCGTAGCGGGTGGAATGGAGAACATGAGTTTAGCGCCCTATTTACTCGATGCAAAAGCACGCTCTGGTTATCGTCTTGGAGACGGACAGGTTTATGACGTGATCCTGCGCGATGGCCTGATGTGCGCCACTCACGGTTATCATATGGGTATTACCGCCGAGAACGTTGCCAAAGAGTACGGAATTACCCGTGAAATGCAGGATGAACTGGCGCTACATTCACAGCGTAAAGCGGCAGCAGCCATTGAGTCCGGTGCTTTTACCGCCGAAATTGTCCCGGTAAATGTTGTCACACGGAAGAAAAACATCGTCTTCGATCGCGATGAATTCCCGAAAGTAGATTCTACTGCAGAAGCTCTTGCTGCATTGCGCCCGGCCTTCGACAAAGCCGGAACGGTCACCGCCGGGAACGCGTCTGGCATTAACGATGGGGCTGCCGCACTGGTGATTATGGAAGAATCTGCGGCGCTGGCGGCAGGCCTAAAACCACTGGCACGCATTAAAAGCTATGCCAGCGGTGGCGTGCCCCCTGCATTGATGGGTATGGGACCAGTACCTGCCACGCAAAAAGCGTTACAACTGGCGGGGCTACAACTGGCAGACATTGATCTCATCGAAGCCAATGAAGCATTTGCTGCGCAGTTCCTTGCCGTTGGGAAAACCCTGGGCTTTGATCCTGAGAAAGTGAATGTCAACGGCGGAGCCATCGCGCTGGGGCACCCTATCGGTGCCAGTGGTGCTCGTATTCTGGTCACGTTATTACATGCAATGCAGACACGCGATAAAACGCTGGGTCTGGCGACGCTGTGCATTGGCGGCGGTCAGGGAATTGCGATGGTGATTGAACGATTGAATTAACCAACAAAAACGCCCGATAGCGAAAGTCATCGGGCGTTTTCTTAAACATCGACAGTGAAAGTAACCTCATTAATTACCAGTCAAAACTTTTCACCAGCGTCAGCTCGCCAGCATTACGCATCGGTACAATAAATGTTTCCTGTTTCTCATTGACCGATCCTTCATCGGTGATCAGCGTCAGTTGGGCGGTGGTTAATTCCGTTTCGCTGCGTCCGCCATAGTAGTTGATATACACCTGATAGCGCCCGTGAACTGGCGCTGGCATGGCGAAAATCTCGGGTCCGTACCCCGTCGTGACATCCATATCCAGTGCGCCACTGTTTTTCAGCACCGTGTTACCGTACCAGGCGTGTTCGCCATCAGGCGTAACGACATGAAGATCGAGGTCGGTATTATCCGTATCCCACGAGAGAACCAGCCGTAAACGTGCACGAATCGTTCCTGTACCCGGCGTTGAGTAAAACTGCATTTTTTGTCGGCTTTGCCCATACGGGCTGATGACCTGCACACTGTTGCTGCCTTCAATGCCCTGACGCCAGCGGAAAGTAGGGCTATTGCACCAAAACCTACAAGGCCATAAAACCGCCAGCCTTTCGCCTTTTTTCACCACTCATTGCCACATTCCTTGTGTAAAGCCAGCCATTTTTTATGGGCGATGCACAACTTTATCGCGCCCTAATACGACAAAAGCCCAGACTTTGCAGCCTGGACTTTTCAATTCAAAAAAGGGAGATGGCTCCCTTTTGACATGAATAAATAAAATTATTCTTCTTCTGGCTCGTCGTCAACGTCCACTTCCGGAGCGATTTCATCGTCCCCTTCCGCAGCACTGCCATCGATGGTATCCAGATCTTCCTCGTCAACCGGTTCAGCAACACGTTGCAGACCCACTACGTTTTCATCTTCCGCAGTACGGATGAGGATCACGCCCTGGGTGTTACGACCCACGATGCTGATTTCTGAAACGCGGGTACGTACCAGCGTACCGGCATCGGTGATCATCATGATCTGATCGCAGTCATCAACCTGTACCGCACCAACCACTAAACCGTTACGTTCAGTCACTTTGATGGAGATAACCCCTTTCGTCGCACGCGACTTAGTTGGGTATTCCGCCACCGCAGTACGTTTACCGTAACCGTTTTGTGTTGCAGTAAGGATTGCGCCATCGCCACGCGGTACGATCAGAGACACGACTTTATCGCCTTCGCCTAAACGAATACCGCGAACACCCGTGGTGTTGCAGCCCATCGCACGGACAGAAGACTCTTTAAAGCGCACCACTTTACCTTCGGCGGAGAACAGCATTACTTCGTCTTCGCCACTGGTCAGATCAACGCCGATCAGCTCATCGCCTTCAACCAGCTTGATCGCCACTTTACCGGCGGTACGCAGACGGTTGAATTCGGTGAGGACGGTTTTCTTCACAGTACCGTTAGCCGTCGCCATGAAGACTTTCACGCCTTCTTCAAACTCGGTCACAGGCAGGATCGCGGTGATACGTTCGTCCTGTTCCAGCGGCAGCAGGTTGACGATCGGACGACCACGTGCACCACGAGAAGCTTCCGGCAACTGATAAACCTTCATCGAATAGACGCGACCACGGCTGGAGAAGCACAGGATATGATCGTGGGTGTTCGCCACCAGCAGTCGGTCGATAAAGTCTTCTTCTTTAATACGTGCAGCAGATTTACCTTTCCCGCCACGACGCTGCGCTTCGTATTCCGAAAGCGGCTGGTACTTCACGTAGCCCTGGTGAGAGAGCGTCACGACCACATCTTCCTGAGTGATCAGATCTTCCAGGTTGATGTCTGCGCTGTTGGCAGTGATTTCAGTACGACGTTTGTCGCCGAACTGTTCACGAACCAGTTCCAGCTCTTCGCGGATCACTTCCATCAGACGATCGGCGCTACCCAGAATACGCAGCAGTTCCGCGATCTGATCCAGCAGTTCTTTGTATTCGTCGAGCAGTTTTTCGTGCTCAAGGCCGGTCAGTTTCTGCAAACGCAGATCCAGAATTGCCTGAGCTTGCTGTTCGGTCAGGTAGTACAGACCGTCACGCACGCCGAACTCTGGCTCCAGCCATTCCGGACGCGCAGCATCGTCACCCGCACGCTCCAGCATCGCGGCAACGTTGCCCAGCTGCCACGGATTAGCAACCAGCGCGGTTTTCGCTTCTGCAGGCGTCGGCGCATGACGGATCAATTCAATGATCGGGTCGATGTTCGCCAGTGCTACGGCTAATGCTTCAAGGATATGAGCACGATCGCGGGCTTTACGCAGTTCGAAAATGGTACGACGGGTCACCACTTCGCGACGGTGACGGACAAACGCAGCGATAATGTCTTTCAGGTTCATGATCTTCGGCTGACCATGGTGCAATGCAACCATGTTGATACCGAAAGAAACCTGCAGCTGGGTCTGGGAGTAGAGGTTGTTGAGCACCACTTCACCGACCGCATCGCGTTTAACTTCAATCACGATGCGCATACCGTCTTTGTCAGACTCGTCACGCAGCGCGCTGATGCCTTCCACGCGTTTTTCTTTTACCAGTTCCGCAATCTTCTCGATCAGGCGCGCTTTGTTCACCTGATACGGAATTTCGTGGACGATAATGGTTTCACGCCCGGTTTTGGCGTCAACTTCCACTTCGGCACGAGCGCGGATATACACCTTGCCGCGACCGGTACGGTAAGCTTCTTCAATACCGCGACGACCGTTAATGATTGCCGCCGTTGGGAAGTCCGGCCCCGGGATGTGTTCCATCAGCCCTTCAATGCTGATGTCTTCATCATCGATATACGCCAGACAACCGTTGATGACTTCCGTCAGGTTGTGTGGCGGGATGTTGGTTGCCATACCTACGGCGATACCGGAAGAACCGTTCACCAGCAGGTTAGGAATTTTGGTCGGCATGACGTCCGGAATTTTTTCCGTACCGTCATAGTTATCAACGAAATCGACCGTCTCTTTTTCGAGATCGGCCATCAGTTCATGGGCAATTTTCGCCAGACGGATTTCCGTATAACGCATTGCCGCCGCAGAGTCGCCGTCGATAGAACCGAAGTTACCCTGACCGTCTACCAGCATGTAACGCAGCGAAAATGGCTGCGCCATACGGACGATCGTGTCATAGACCGCCGAGTCACCATGGGGATGGTATTTACCGATTACGTCACCAACGACACGGGCAGATTTTTTATAGGCTTTGTTCCAGTCATTGCCTAGTACGTTCATGGCGTAAAGTACGCGACGGTGTACCGGCTTCAGGCCATCTCGGACATCTGGCAGCGCACGGCCAACAATGACCGACATCGCATAATCCAGATAGGAGCTCTTCAGCTCTTCCTCAATGTTGACCGGTGTAATTTCTCTCGCAAGGTCGCTCATCTAACCGCTATCCCTCTACTGTATCCCGGATTCAAAGGTCGCAAATTATAACACAGCCGCGCAGATTGAGGTAAACCTATACGCTTTATTCACCTGCAATGCCTGATATACTCGATTGTCTTGCCAATTACGGAGTAGAAGTGCCAATGAATGCCGAAAAATCGCCGGTAAACCATAATGTAGACCACGAAGAGATCGCTAAATTTGAAGCTGTCGCCTCCCGCTGGTGGGATCTGGAAGGCGAGTTCAAACCACTGCACCGCATTAACCCGCTGCGTCTGGGCTATATTGCCGAGCGTGCTGGCGGTTTATTTGGCAAAAAGGTGCTCGATGTCGGTTGTGGCGGCGGCATTCTGGCTGAGAGTATGGCGCGCGAAGGCGCGACGGTGACCGGCCTGGATATGGGTTTTGAACCGCTACAAGTTGCAAAGCTACACGCGCTGGAAAGCGGTATTCAGGTGGAGTACGTGCAGGAAACCGTTGAAGAACACGCAGCAAAACATGCCGGACAGTATGATGTGGTGACCTGCATGGAGATGCTGGAGCACGTCCCCGATCCACAGTCAGTGGTTAGAGCCTGTGCGCAACTGGTGAAACCAGGCGGCGATGTCTTTTTCTCCACGCTTAACCGCAACGGCAAGTCATGGCTGATGGCGGTGGTCGGCGCGGAATATATTTTGCGCATGGTGCCCAAAGGCACACATGATGTGAAGAAGTTTATTAAACCGGCAGAACTGCTGGGCTGGGTGGATCAGACCAGTCTTAAAGAGCGCCATATGACCGGGCTACATTACAACCCAATCACAAATACTTTTAAGCTCGGCCCCGGCGTGGATGTGAACTATATGCTGCACACGCAGAATAAGTGAGATTGTTGACCGGATACATCTGACAACCGCGCCAATGCCTGATGCGACGCTTGCCGCGTCTTATCAGACCTACAAATGACTCCCCTGTTGACCGGATTCATCTGGCAACCGTACCAATGCCTGATGCGACGCTTGCCGCGTCTTATCAGGCCTACAAATGGCTCTCCTGTTGACCGGATTCATCTGGCAACCGTACCAATGCCTGATGCGACGCTTGCTGTGTCTTATCAGGCTTACAAATGACTCCCCCGTAGGTCGGATAAGGCGTTTACGCCGCACCCGGCAACGATGCCGGGCGGACAACAATTACCATTTCACCGTCATCGACAAAAATCCTGCCGTCTGGGCAAAATCATCACTTCCCTTCTGCCATGCAACGCTGCCGCGCAGGGAAACTCGCTGGCTAATATTGCCTGTTATCCCCACTTTTATTTCACCACGCTGCTTCGCCGCATCGTCGCTGATATTGCTGCCATCGTCTTCAATTTCCGCCGAATGGGGATGGTGATAATAATTCAGATCCAGGGTTGGCGTGATATGGAAAGCATTACGCCATTCGCTATGTATCCCGACACGCGTCTGAATATCATCGCCCTGCGATTGCGACACCCGCGCACGGTTAGCGGCGGTAAAATCATTCTGCTGCACGCCCTGATAAATCACCTGCGCCTGTGGTTCGATTACCACACCATGCCCCGATAACCACTGATAGCCAGCTTCCAGCGAGGCGATGCTCCCCGACGAGTGGTAATGATCCGCGCCATCGCCTTGTTCGGAAACATCATTGCTAAACCACGCGTATTGCAGCCAGCTATCCAGCCACGCCCCCTGCTGCTGGCTACCATGCTGAAACCAGCTCGAAGTCAGCCCAACGGCATAACCGTGGTTCTGGTTATCGGCGCGAGTTCCAGTCATATTCGAGCGGCTGTCGCCCTGGTTATCGCTGTAGCCACCGACAATCCCAAGCATCCATTCGCCATCATCGCCCCAGCGCCCCCTAAACAGGTCACCGCTAAGCTGCACCGTAGAGGTGTCTTCATGCTGAGCCAGTTGCCCTGCCGCCGTGTAATGATAACGTCCGCCGATAATGCGCAAATGCAGCGTCTGACCGTTGCTACCTGCGTGATCGTGTCGCTCCATCACAAACGCCTGATTTGCCGCCCGAAGGTTATTAAGATATCCACCAATTTTTGCATTCAACACCGGCTGATAAGCGGGCGTGGGAGCCGGATCGGGAGTCGGATCTGGATCAGGTGGCGATGGAGGCGTGACTTTTTGTGATCGCAAATACCAGTCGTTGTTATCTTCCACCAGCGTGTAGTCATACGCTCCCATATTGACGTAGCCGCTGCCCGCCAGACTGAACTGCGCGTTATTTTGAAATTGTGTGGGATCGCCAGCGAAATCAACCACTTTTATACCTGTAGATGTCGGATCGCCAATGCCAGTAATGGGGTTAACCACCACGGTCGTGTTGCCAGCGGTATTACCGTTCAACACCAACCGGTCGCTTACCGAGTCATCGCCGTTTAATTCGCTGTCGAGCAACAACGTACCGCCACCGTTGTAATCACCGTTTACGATCAGGGTATCGCCAGCGACGCCATTTTGCAGGCTGACCGCGCCGAAAGTATTGCTCAGATCACCATTGATCGTCACGCCAGGAAGATAAGTCAGGATGTCAGTTTCAAGGTTGGTATTAAGCTCGCCCGTTAACGTAACGCCATCGGTGACATTCACCAGCGTACCGCCACCGTTAAATAATGAGGCGTCGAGCGCCACAGACGTATCCTGCCCGGTTAAACGCAAAACCGTGCCATCGCTGATGTCGATAGTGCCACTGGAACTGGCATCAATAGACTGAATATCCTGATCCGCGCCAGTCTCGAACGTTGCCCCGTCACCAACCCACAGCGACGAAGCGTAAGGAAAGATATCCGCAACATCACCTTTCAGCGTACCTTCTTCCACTCGCACCGCCGACTGCGCCGTGCCGCTGGCAGTCAGTTCCAGCGTGCCTGCACCGGTTTTCGTCAGTGTGGTTCCCGCGTCCTGGTGCTGTCCACTGCTGTCGGCGATCAATGCGCCCCACTGCGTCACTGCACCATCGTCAACCACAATTTCGCCATCAGCGCGCATTTCGATATCACGCCCATGACCAGCCATCGCAGAGCGAGTATCGACATCAGCCGTAATCTCCATCGCGCTATCTTGTTGATTATCAGTGAAGATAACCTGGCGGTTATAGTGAGTATCACCAAGCTGAGAATTGTTGCTCACTACCAGCGTGCCGGAAGCGATTTGTGTTGTGCCGAGGTATTGATTGTCATTCGCCAGGCTTACCTGTCCATCGCCTGCATCTACCACTACATAGACGCCTTTTTTCCCGTCATCGCCAATATGCAAATCCTCACCACTATAAAGATCGACAACGTCCTGCTGACCAATCACCGTACCGCCGTTACCACTGATTTCCAGCCCATCGTTCTCTGACGTACCGCTCTGCCAGGTGGTGAAATCGGAAAGATCTAATACGCCACCGTTTAATACAATTGACTGCGGATCGTCCTGCATCGCCGCCAGATCCGCCGCGTTTCCCGCCAGCGAGAGGATTGCGCCATCTTCTACCACGACATCGCCGGTCAGTGCCATCGACGACGCCCCCGCCAGCGCATAGCTACCATTTTCAGCAATGGTCAGTTGCCCTTCACCTTCAATAGTTCCGCTAAACCCGCCGGCATTTACCGTCACGTTACCGCCAGCATCAATATTTAAAGTGCCATTCTGAAAACCCGTCAGTGAGTGAACAAAAGTCTGCTGTGTTGCGCCAACGTTAAGTTCTGCCTGATCATCCCGATGACTGATACTGCCGACCATCAGTCCATAGCAATTTTGTGGATTACTCTGGCAACGATCATCGCCAACATTCATCAGCGAATTGCTACGCCCCAGCGTCACTTCACCGTTTTCAACCCGCATCTCGCCGGTAAAATTATTATTATCCGCATTAAGCACCAGTTCGCCTGCGCCGGTTTTGCTGATACTTCCGGTTCCGGCAATGGAATCGAGCGCACCATCGTTGCTCAGGTCACCAATAATCAACGTTTTATTACCAGCGATATCAAACCTGACCTGACTTGAATCGATGTACATAAAGCCGCCCGCCGATGCAGATGGCGCATCGCCATATCCTGCGGCACTGTTGTTCTCATCCATCAAAACGCCACCGTTGTAGCTGTAGCTGGCATCAACCGAAATATCAATAAGATAGGGAGAGTTCGTACTACTGCTATAAATTGCGCCACCGTAACCTTCAGCAATATTATCTGTAAACGTGGTGTTATTAATTATTGTGAACTCTGATGGGTGAATGGTTTCCGTATTATTATCAGTGATATCGATAGCGCCACCATCGCCATCACTGTAACTTGTTGATGTATATGCCCGATTATGATTAAAAATCGTATTATTTAAGTAAATATTATTATTAATCGAATAAATTGCGCCACCTTTGCCGTCGTTAGCAATATTACCTGTAAATACAGCATTGGTAACGCTAAGATCAATATCACCAGCGTCATTTGTACCCGCAGAATAGATTGCCCCGCCATATCCTCCTGCCACATTACTGTCGAAGATAACCTGAGTAAGATTCAGCGTTGAGTTTTCTTTCGCAAAAATAGCACCTCCATTATTATATTCACCACTCACGGTATTATTTTCGAACAGAGTCATACCTGTTCCACCTTGTGCTGACAATATGAAATCAGCTCCTTGTTGTAAAAATACCGCCCCGCCACTGGCATCATTTGCCATAGAGGAAAAAATAAGCCATTGCCCGTCAGCAACACTCCAGGTCTGCATACTACCTGAGAGGCTCTGGCGACTGGCCAGGCAACTGGTAGAAACATTAACCCCCTGACATGAAGACAGAATCTGCGACGCCGCGTTTGCACGCGTAAACACGCAAGCAACGACAGCCAGGAAAATTAACAGATATCCTTTCCTGATAAAAATAATCCATTTTTTATTCATGATCTGACAGCCTGTGAGAAATAATAGGCTATCATTAAAAGGCATATTGCGATTGTAGATAATAACCAATTGTAAACAAGAAATTTTTAAAATAAGCGCACCAGCAATAATATTTACAGAAAGGAATTAATTATTTCTTTCAAAGTTTACCTGATTATTAAACAATGATAATTAAAACATATTAAACTGATTAATTCATTTCTTGTTTACCTGGAATAATCAATATCGCAAACTTTTATTTTACATCTACTGATTAAAAAATATCTGTTTCGTGAACCACACCTCTTTACATTTGCTCACATCATAAACATAACAATAAGTGTCGACGTGATATGAGTTTGTGATGGTATCAATTTTCGCCACATCTGACATAAGCGCAATAAATAACCTGGATCAATAATTATCTTAAATTGAACGTTCAAGAAATCACCGAACAGTTATTTTTAACAATTTTTTCTCTTCCCATTGACTTTCCCGAACACCTTGTCTGACCTAAGGTGCGTGGAAGCCGCCTTTTCCGTCGCGAGTTATCCACAAAGTTATACACTTGCAAGAGGGTCATTTTCACACTATCTTGCAGTGAATCCCAAACATACCCCCTATATATAGTGTTTGTAGCGACTTCCCTCACTACAGGTAGTCTGCATGAAACTATTTCGGAAAGAACAGGTACTACATACATGAATCAGAATCTGCTGGTGACAAAGCGCAACGGTAGCACAGAGCGCATCAATCTCGACAAAATCCATCGCGTTCTGGATTGGGCGGCAGAAGGACTGCATAACGTTTCGATTTCCCAGGTCGAACTGCGCTCCCACATTCAGTTTTATGACGGTATCAAGACTTCTGACATCCACGAAACCATTATCAAGGCTGCCGCAGACCTGATCTCCCGTGAAGCACCGGATTATCAGTACCTCGCCGCGCGCCTGGCAATTTTCCACCTGCGTAAAAAAGCCTACGGCCAGTTTGAGCCGCCTGCGCTGTATGACCATGTGAAGAAAATGGTCGAAATGGGCAAATACGATAATCATCTGCTGGAAGACTACACGGAAGAAGAGTTCAAGCAGATGGACACGTTTATCGATCACGACCGTGATATGACCTTCTCTTATGCTGCCGTTAAGCAACTGGAAGGCAAATATCTGGTACAAAACCGCGTAACCGGCGAGATCTACGAAAGCGCCCAGTTCCTGTATATTCTGGTTGCTGCCTGCCTGTTCTCAAACTATCCGCGTGAAACCCGTCTGCAATATGTGAAGCGTTTTTACGACGCGGTTTCCACATTTAAAATTTCGCTGCCGACGCCAATCATGTCCGGCGTGCGTACCCCGACTCGTCAGTTCAGCTCCTGCGTACTGATCGAGTGCGGCGACAGCCTGGATTCCATCAACGCGACTTCCAGCGCGATTGTAAAATACGTATCCCAGCGTGCCGGGATCGGCATCAACGCCGGTCGTATTCGTGCGCTGGGTAGCCCGATTCGCGGTGGCGAAGCGTTCCATACCGGTTGTATTCCGTTCTACAAACATTTCCAGACAGCGGTGAAATCCTGTTCTCAGGGCGGTGTGCGCGGCGGTGCGGCAACGCTGTTCTACCCAATTTGGCATCTGGAAGTAGAAAGCCTGCTGGTGTTGAAAAACAACCGTGGTGTGGAAGGCAACCGCGTGCGTCATATGGACTACGGGGTACAGATCAACAAACTGATGTATACCCGCCTGCTGAAAGGTGAAGATATCACTCTGTTCAGCCCGTCCGACGTACCGGGGCTGTACGACGCGTTCTTCGCCGATCAGGAAGAGTTTGAACGTCTGTATACCAAATATGAGAAAGACGACAGCATCCGCAAGCAGCGTGTGAAAGCCGTTGAGCTGTTCTCGCTGATGATGCAGGAACGTGCGTCTACCGGTCGTATCTATATTCAGAACGTTGACCACTGCAACACCCACAGCCCGTTTGATCCGGCTATTGCACCAGTGCGCCAGTCTAACCTGTGCCTGGAAATCGCCCTGCCGACCAAACCGCTCAATGACGTCAACGACGAAAACGGTGAAATCGCGCTGTGTACGCTGTCTGCTTTCAACCTGGGCGCAATTAATAGCCTGGATGAACTGGAAGAGCTGGCGATTCTGGCGGTACGCGCACTCGACGCGTTGCTGGATTATCAGGACTACCCGATCCCGGCAGCCAAACGCGGAGCGATGGGTCGTCGCACGCTGGGTATTGGTGTAATCAACTTCGCTTACTACCTGGCGAAGCACGGTAAACGCTACTCTGACGGCAGCGCCAACAACTTGACGCATAAAACCTTCGAAGCTATTCAATATTACCTGCTGAAAGCGTCTAACGAGCTGGCGAAAGAGCAAGGCGCGTGTCCGTGGTTTAACGAAACCACTTACGCGAAAGGCATCCTGCCGATCGATACCTACAAGAAAGATCTGGATGCTATCGCCAATGAACCGCTGCATTACGACTGGGAAGCGTTGCGTGAGTCAATCAAAACGCACGGCCTGCGTAACTCCACGCTTTCTGCTCTGATGCCGTCCGAGACCTCTTCGCAGATCTCCAACGCCACTAACGGTATTGAGCCGCCGCGCGGTTACGTCAGCATTAAAGCGTCGAAAGACGGTATTCTGCGCCAGGTGGTGCCTGACTACGAACACCTGCACGACGCCTATGAGCTGCTGTGGGAAATGCCGGGTAACGATGGCTACCTGCAACTGGTGGGTATCATGCAGAAATTTATCGATCAGTCGATCTCTGCTAACACCAACTACGATCCGTCACGTTTCCCGTCAGGAAAAGTGCCGATGCAGCAGTTGCTGAAAGACCTGCTCACCGCCTACAAATTCGGGGTCAAAACGCTGTATTATCAGAACACCCGTGACGGCGCTGAAGACGCGCAGGACGATCTGGTGCCGTCAATCCAGGACGATGGCTGCGAAAGCGGCGCATGTAAGATCTGATAATCCCCCAGCCTTTGCACCAAACCGTCCCCTCTCCCCTTGCGGGAGAGGGTTAGGGTGAGGGGTAATAAAACCACAGGACACATTCATGGCATATACCACCTTTTCACAGACGAAGAATGATCAGCTCAAAGAACCCATGTTCTTTGGTCAGCCGGTCAACGTGGCTCGCTACGATCAGCAAAAATATGAAATCTTCGAAAAATTGATCGAAAAGCAGCTCTCTTTCTTCTGGCGCCCGGAAGAAGTTGACGTCTCCCGCGACCGTATCGATTATCAGGCGCTGCCGGAGCACGAAAAACACATCTTTATCAGCAACCTGAAATATCAGACGCTGCTGGATTCCATTCAGGGTCGTAGCCCGAACGTGGCGCTGCTGCCGCTGATTTCCATTCCCGAACTGGAAACCTGGGTAGAAACCTGGGCGTTTTCGGAAACAATTCACTCCCGCTCCTACACGCACATCATTCGTAATATCGTTAACGATCCGTCTGTTGTGTTTGACGATATCGTCACCAACGAGCAGATCCAGAAACGCGCGGAAGGGATTTCAGCTTACTACGACGAACTGATCGAAATGACCAGTTACTGGCATCTGCTGGGCGAAGGCACTCATACCGTCAACGGCAAAACCGTGACCGTTAGCCTGCGCGAGCTGAAGAAAAAACTGTATCTCTGCCTGATGAGCGTTAACGCGCTGGAAGCGATTCGTTTCTACGTCAGCTTCGCTTGCTCTTTCGCATTCGCTGAACGTGAGCTGATGGAAGGCAACGCTAAAATTATTCGTCTGATTGCCCGTGACGAAGCCCTGCACCTGACCGGTACTCAGCATATGCTGAATCTGTTACGCAGCGGCGCGGACGATCCTGAGATGGCGGAAATTGCCGAAGAGTGTAAACAAGAGTGCTATGACCTGTTTGTCCAGGCGGCACAGCAAGAGAAAGATTGGGCGGATTATCTGTTCCGTGACGGTTCGATGATTGGTCTGAATAAAGACATTCTCTGCCAGTACGTCGAGTACATCACTAATATCCGTATGCAGGCGGTTGGTTTAGATCTGCCGTTCCAGACGCGCTCCAACCCGATCCCGTGGATCAACACCTGGCTGGTGTCTGATAACGTACAGGTTGCTCCGCAGGAAGTGGAAGTCAGTTCTTATCTGGTCGGACAGATTGACTCGGAAGTAGACACCGACGATTTGAGTAACTTCCAACTCTGATGGCTCGCGTTACCCTGCGCATCACTGGCACACAACTGCTGTGCCAGGATGAACACCCTTCCCTGCTGGCGGCGCTGGAATCCCACAATGTGGCAGTTGAGTATCAGTGCCGCGAAGGCTACTGCGGCTCCTGTCGCACGCGCCTTGTTGCAGGCCAGGTGGACTGGATTACCGAACCGTTAGCCTTTATTCAGCCGGGGGAAATTTTGCCCTGTTGTTGCCGGGCAAAAGGCGATATTGAAATCGAGATGTGATCGGGTACTAACGCCAGATGCAACGCTTATGCGTCTTATCTGGTCTACAACGATTACATGGCGTAGTAATACGCTTTCACCTGCTCCCAATCCGCTTTGGGGATCGGCTCCAGATATTTCTCCAGCTGGCGGAAGTCATGATGAATCGCCTTATGGCGACGCAGACGACGGCGACTTTTCTCCAGATCAAGAAAACCTGCTTCTGCCTTACCTTCTGTTTTGACATAGATATGGCGAACATAACAGCAACCATGCTGACGATTAACGCTATGCATCTTTTTAAATGCCTGCGCCACCGCTTTCAACATGGCTTGCCGTACATCATCGGAATAAGGCATTACTGCGTGTTGTGAATACCAGTCAGCAATACTGACAAACCCCGCCATATCTTCAGTCACCAGCAACGCGCGCCATTCACCCTCAATTTTCACCGCTTCACCAAAAACGATGTTCGGCACAATCACACCAGCGCGCTTCAGATCTTTTATTACAGCTATCTCCCGAACAATCGTCGGACGCCCAAATGGATAGCGGATAGAATGAAACAAGTGGTGAGTCATGCGCTTCACGTACAACTTTTTGCCGTTGTGCTCGACGCATTGCACCCCGCTCATACCGTTGCGGCGGTAATTCGGCTCCTCAACCCAGTCACCTTCTGTAGCCCACCAATGATTGAACTCATCGTGCTTTGCTGAAACTGCCATACCCTGTCGCCTGTCTTTATTGTTAACGACAATGACTATAGGTGTTTACCTTAAGAAAAACTTAATAAAAAGTGTTTCTTAATGGATTTCTTTTGCCGGGAACAAGTCATCCCGCTCCAAATAACAGCAAGTAAGGATAATCAACAGATTTTATTGAAGAATTAACTATGTCCACTATATGTAGGGGTGTGGATGAAGAGTGGCATCGGATGGCACATAAGTGCCATCCGACACTGAATTTACTCTTTATTGAGGAATTTTACTGCCTTATCCGGGAAGTCCGTAAACAGCCCATTAACACCTGCTTTGTTATACAGAGCGTCATACAATTGATTCACATCGGTGGCATATTCCGGTAGCTTGTCGGCCCGCACGGTATAAGGATGCACCACCAGCTTATTCTGCTGTGCATCTTTTACCATTCCGGTAAGCTTGATATTACCCGGCTGCGATTTCTCATCAATCACCATATGGTAATCGGGGCCAATACCGTCGGCATATTCCGCCACCTGCTTCATGGCACCCGGCTTAAACATCCAGTCATAGCTGTAATTTACCCAGGTTCCGTCCGGCTGCTTCTGCTGAGTTTCATTCCAGTCAGTATAAGCAATCAACTGAACCAGATTGAGATCCATACCCATTTTCGGTTCCAGCTCATTTTTAATGCGTTTCAGCTCATCAGCATCAAAGCATTGCAAATAAACTTTGTCCCCTTTGTTGGTGTAACCATATTTTTTCAACACTTCCAGCGTTTTTGCCGCAATATCCTTCCCTTCCTGATGATGGAACCACGGCGCTTTAATTTCTGGATAGATGCCAATATTTTTCCCCGTCGAGTGATTTAATCCCTGAATAAATTCAATCTCTTCTTCGAAAGTGTGGACACGAAAGTCAGACTTACCCATCGGGAATCGCCCGGGGAAAGTCTGCACTTTTTTGCCGTTTACAATATCGAAACCTTCGGTAAATTTCAGAGACTTAATTTCATCCAGCGTGAAATCTATCGCGTAGTAGCGACCATCTTTACGCGCCCGATCCGGAAAACGATCGGCGACATCAGTAACGCGATCAAGATAGTGGTCATGCAGGACGACCAGATGGTCGTCTTTGGTCATTACCAAATCCTGCTCCAGATAGTCAGCGCCCTGTGCATATGCCATCGCTTTTGCTGGCAGCGTATGCTCCGGTAAATAACCACTGGCGCCGCGATGGGCTATTACAATTTTCTCGCTATTGTCTGCCGCCATTGCACTGCTTCCCATGATCATTCCACTCATCATGATCGCCATGCTAAGGTTTTTCAGCGTCAATTTCATGCCATTAGCCTCCGTTGCGTTTTTGCTGTAATTCCTGATGGCGACGTTTTTCGCCAATCATCACAACAATCAACAAGATAACCGCCAGAATGCTGCCGCCAATCATTACCATAAAGCCGCCATCCCAGCCGAAGAAGTCCACGGTGTAGCCAACAATCGCGCTCGCCGCCACCGAACCGCCCAGGTAACCAAATAGACCGGTAAAGCCCGCTGCCGTACCTGCCGCTTTTTTCGGTGCCAGTTCCAGCGCATGCAGACCGATCAGCATGACAGGGCCATAAATCAGGAAGCCAATGACAATCATACAAATCATATCTACGGTCGGGTTGCCCGCCGGGTTCATCCAGTAAACGATAGTTGCGATGGTCACCAGAGTCATAAAGAAGACGCCGGTTGCACCACGATTGCCACGGAAGACTTTATCCGACATCCAGCCGCACAGTAGGGTGCCCGGAATGCCCGCGTACTCATAAAGGAAATAGGCCCAAGAAGATTTATCCAGCGCGAAGTGTTTCACCTCTTTCAGGTAAGTTGGCGACCAGTCGAGGATGCCGTAGCGAAGCAAATAAACGAACACGTTGGCGATAGCGATGTACCACAGCAGTTTGTTCGGCAGTACGTACTGCATGAAAATCTGCTTCGCGGTAAGTTCCTGTTCCGCTTTTTCGTTATAGTCGTCCGGGTAATCATTTTTGTACTCTTCAATCGGCGGCAGACCACAGGATTGCGGGGTATCGCGCATCATAGCAAAAGCGAAAAGCGCCACCAGAATGGCACAGAAAGCCGGCATATAAAGCGCCGCGTGCCAGTCATTGAACCAGGCCATCCCCAGCAAGAACAACAGCGGCGGAATACCACCACCGACGTTATGCGCACAGTTCCACACCGATACAATGCCGCCACGTTCTTTCTGTGACCACCAGTGCACCATGGTACGACCACACGGCGGCCACCCCATCCCCTGGAACCAGCCGCAGAGGAACAGCAGCACGAACATCACCGCAATGCTGGAAGTCGCCCACGGCACAAAGCCCATAAACAGCATCACTGCCGCAGCAAGAATCAAACCTGCTGGCAGGAAAACGCGCGGATTCGAGCGATCCGATACCGAGCCCATGATGAATTTCGAAAATCCATAGGCGATTGAGATCCCTGAAAGCGCAAAACCTAAATCGCCACGCGAGAATCCCTGCTCCACCAGGTAAGGCATTGCAAGAGCAAAGTTCTTACGAACCAGATAGTAAGCGGCATAACCAAAGAAGATCCCCAGGAAAATTTGCCAGCGCAATCGACGATAGGTCGGGTCGATCTCCGCAGCAGGTAAGCGCGCTTTATGTGGCGCTGGTTTAAAAATACTCAACATTTATAGCCTCCGTGGCCCATGGTCTTATTTATGATTAACAGCCTGATTCAGTGGAAGAACCTGCTGTTTTTTTGAGTTGCCGCGATGTTAAGAAAACATTCATAAATTAAATGTGAATTACCGCACACATTATTAAATAAGATTGCCAAAATGTTCTGAAAGGCGCATGAAATCACGTTTTACTTTCGAATAATGAGCGAATATGCGCGAAATCAAACAATTCATGTTTTTACTATGGCTAAATGGTAAAAAACGAACTTCAGAGGGATAGCAATGAAAACTCGCGACTCGCAATCAAGTGACGTGATTATCATTGGCGGCGGCGCAACGGGAGCCGGGATTGCCCGCGACTGTGCCCTGCGCGGGCTGCGCGTGATTTTGGTTGAGCGCCACGACATCGCCACAGGCGCGACCGGGCGTAACCACGGTCTGCTGCACAGCGGCGCGCGCTATGCAGTAACCGATGCAGAATCGGCCCGCGAATGTATCAGTGAAAACAAGATATTAAAACGCATTGCGCGCCACTGCGTTGAACAAACTAACGGTCTGTTTATCACCCTGCCGGAAGATGACCTCTCCTTCCAGGCCACGTTTATCCACGCTTGCCAGGAAGCAGGGATCAGCGCAGAAGCCATTGATCCGCAGCAAGCGCGCATTATCGAACCTTCCGTTAACCCGGCACTGATTGGCGCGGTGAAAGTTCCGGATGGCACCGTTGATCCATTTCGTCTGACCGCAGCAAACATGCTCGATGCGAAAGAACACGGTGCGGTTATTCTCACCGCTCATGAAGTCACTGGACTGATTCGTGAAGGCGCGACGGTGTGCGGTGTTCGTGTACGTAACCATCTCACCGGCGAAACTCAGGCACTTCATGCGCCTGTCGTAGTTAATGCCGCCGGGATCTGGGGGCAACACATTGCCGAATATGCCGATCTGCGCATTCGCATGTTCCCGGCGAAAGGATCGTTGCTGATCATGGATCACCGCATTAATCAACATGTGATCAACCGCTGCCGTAAACCTTCTGATGCCGATATTCTGGTTCCCGGCGATACCATTTCGCTGATTGGCACCACCTCTTTACGTATTGATTACAATGAGATCGACGACAACAGAGTGACGGCAGAAGAAGTGGATATTCTGCTGCGTGAAGGGGAGAAACTGGCTCCGGTGATGGCGAAAACGCGTATTCTGCGAGCCTACTCTGGCGTGCGCCCGTTGGTTGCCAGCGATGACGACCCAAGTGGGCGTAACGTCAGCCGTGGTATTGTGCTGCTCGACCATGCTGAACGCGATGGCCTTGACGGATTTATCACCATCACCGGCGGCAAACTGATGACCTATCGGCTGATGGCGGAATGGGCTACCGACGCGGTATGTCGCAAACTGGGCAACACGCGTCCCTGCACTACCGCCGACCTGGCACTACCTGGCTCACAGGAACCGGCTGAAGTCACCCTGCAAAAAGTCATCTCTCTGCCAGCGCCACTTCGCGGTTCAGCGGTTTATCGTCATGGCGATCGCACGCCTGCCTGGCTGAGCGAAGGCCGTCTGCACCGCAGCCTGGTCTGTGAGTGCGAAGCCGTTACCGCAGGCGAAGTGCAATATGCAGTAGAAAATTTGAACGTTAACAGTCTGTTAGATTTGCGCCGTCGTACCCGTGTGGGAATGGGCACCTGCCAGGGCGAACTCTGCGCCTGCCGCGCCGCCGGACTGCTGCAACGCTTTAATGTCACCACATCTGCGCAATCTATCGAGCAACTTTCCACCTTCCTGAACGAACGCTGGAAAGGCGTGCAACCTGTTGCCTGGGGCGATGCATTGCGCGAAAGCGAATTTACCCGTTGGGTTTATCAGGGACTGTGTGGTCTGGAGAAGGAGCAGAAAGATGCGATTTGATACTGTCATTATGGGCGGCGGTCTTGCCGGATTACTCTGCGGCCTGCAACTACAAAAACACGGGCTGCGTTGTGCGATTGTCACTCGTGGTCAGAGCGCGCTGCATTTTTCGTCCGGGTCGCTGGATTTACTGAGCCATCTACCGGACGGTCAACCGGTGACAGACATTCACGATGGCCTGGAATCTTTGAGCCATCAGGCTCCTGCCCATCCTTACAGTGTTCTCGGCTCACAGCGCGTGCTCGATCTCGCTTGCCGGGCGCAGGCATTGATCGCTGAAAGCGGTGCACAATTGCAGGGTAGCGTTGAACTGGCTCACCAGCGGGTTACACCGCTCGGCACTCTGCGCTCAACCTGGCTAAGTTCGCCAGAAGTCCCCGTCTGGCCGCTGCCAGCGAAGAAAATATGTGTGGTGGGTATCAGCGGGCTAATGGATTTTCAGGCGCATCTTGCGGCGGCTTCGTTACGTGAACTGGATCTTTCGGTTGAAACCGCAGAAATAGAGCTGCCGGAACTGGATGTGCTGCGCAATAACGCCACCGAGTTCCGCGCGGTGAATATCGCCCGTTTCCTTGATAATGAAGAAAACTGGCCGCTGTTACTTGATGCGCTTATTCCTGTCGCCAATACCTGCGAAATGATCCTGATGCCCGCCTGCTTCGGCCTGGCTGATGACAAACTCTGGCGCTGGCTGAACGAACAATTGCCCTGTTCATTAATGTTACTGCCGACACTGCCACCTTCCGTGCTGGGCATCCGTCTGCAAAACCAGTTGCAGCGCCAGTTCGTGCGCCAGGGCGGTGTATGGATGCCGGGCGATGAAGTGAAAAAAGTGACCTGCAAAAATGGCGTAGTCAGTGAAATATGGACACGTAATCACGCCGATATTCCGCTACGTCCGCGCTTTGCGGTACTTGCCAGCGGCAGTTTCTTTAGCGGCGGGCTGGTCGCGGAACGTAACGGCATCCGCGAGCCGATTTTCGGCCTTGATGTGCTGCAAACCACCACGCGGGGTGAGTGGTATCGAAGTGATTTTTTTGCGCCGCAACCGTGGCAGCAGTTCGGTGTAACCACTGATGAGACGCTACGTCCGTCGCTGGCAGGCCAGACGGTAGAAAACTTGTTTGCCATCGGTTCAGTGCTGGGCGGATTTGATCCTATCGCTCAGGGATGCGGCGGCGGCGTTTGTGCTGTCAGTGCATTACATGCTGCTCAACAGATTGCCCAACGCGCAGGAGGCCAACAATGAACGATACCAGCTTCGAAAACTGCATTAAGTGCACCGTCTGTACCACCGCCTGCCCGGTGAGCCGGGTAAATCCTGGTTATCCGGGGCCCAAACAGGCCGGGCCGGACGGTGAGCGTCTGCGTTTAAAAGATGGTGCACTTTATGACGAGGCGCTGAAATATTGCATCAACTGCAAACGTTGCGAAGTCGCCTGCCCATCCGATGTGAAGATTGGCGATATCATCCAACGCGCGCGGGCGAAATATGACACCACGCGCCCGTCGCTGCGCAATTTTGTGTTGAGTCATACCGACCTGATGGGCAGTGTTTCTACGCCGTTCGCGCCTATCGTCAACACCGCCACCTCGCTGAAACCGGTGCGGCAGCTGCTTGATGCGGCGTTAAAAATCGATCATCGCCGCACGCTGCCGAAATACTCCTTCGGCACGTTCCGTCGCTGGTATCGCAGCGTGGCGGCTCAGCAGGCGCAATATAAAGACCAGGTTGCCTTTTTCCATGGCTGCTTCGTTAACTACAACCATCCGCAGTTAGGCAAAGATTTAATTAAAGTGCTCAACGCGATGGGCACCGGCGTGCAACTGCTCAGCAAAGAAAAATGCTGCGGTGTACCACTGATCGCCAACGGCTTTACCGATAAAGCACGTAAACAGGCAATCACGAATGTAGAGTCGATCCGCGAAGCTGTGGGGGTAAAAGGTATTCCGGTGATTGCCACCTCCTCAACCTGTACATTTGCCCTGCGCGACGAGTACCCGGAGGTGCTGAATGTCGACAACAAAGGCTTGCGCGATCATATCGAACTGGCGACCCGCTGGCTGTGGCGCAAGCTGGACGAAGGAAAAACCTTGCCACTGAAGCCACTGCCGCTAAAAGTGGTCTATCACACCCCGTGCCATATGGAAAAAATGGGCTGGACGCTCTACACCCTGGAATTGTTGCGCAAAATCCCAGGGCTTGAGCTAACAGTGCTGGATTCCCAGTGCTGCGGTATTGCAGGAACTTACGGTTTCAAGAAAGAGAACTACCCCACCTCACAAGCCATCGGTGCACCGCTGTTCCACCAGATAGAAGAGAGCGGCGCGGATCTGGTGGTCACCGACTGCGAAACCTGTAAATGGCAGATTGAGATGTCAACCAGCAAACGCTGCGAACATCCAATAACATTACTGGCACAGGCGCTTGAATAATCTTCACTGGCAGGACGTGAAAACCTCCTGCCATTCATATCCACGCTGAATATTTCAGAATAACTGCTCTCTATTTTTTTACTTAACTTCACATTTCCATGTATTGACACTCGCTATCTAAAAGTAGCTTTATTATGTCCCTTCAGAAACCAATTGATATAAATAATAATATTCACCACCACATTACCTAAAAGAATAATAATATACGATTATTAAAAATTAAACATATTCACCAGCATTATATGTTTAGAATTACTTTGATAATTCCCGCAAAAAAAATTGTTTATAAATATTTATTTGCGTATATAATCCCGCCTGTTTAATATATTAAAAATATAATATTATTCCATTCATCAATATAAAAGGAACTTAAGTGAAAGCAAAAATTCTCATTCCATCGTTATCTGTTCTCCGGTGATGCTGCCAACTTACTGATTTAGTGTATGATGGTGTTTTTGAGGTGCTCCAGTGGCTTCTGTTTCTATCAGCTGTCCCTCCTGTTCAGCTACTGACGGGGTGGTGCGTAACGGCAAAAGCACCGCCGGACATCAGCGCTATCTCTGCTCTCACTGCCGTAAAACATGGCAACTGCAGTTCACTTACACCGCTTCTCAACCCGGTACGCACCAGAAAATCATTGATATGGCCATGAATGGCGTTGGATGCCGGGCAACTGCCCGCATTATGGGCGTTGGCCTCAACACGATTTTACGTCACTTAAAAAACTCAGGCCGCAGTCGGTAACCTCGCGCATACAGCCGGGCAGTGACGTCATCGTCTGCGCGGAAATGGACGAACAGTGGGGCTATGTCGGGGCTAAATCGCGCCAGCGCTGGCTGTTTTACGCGTATGACAGGCTCCGGAAGACGGTTGTTGCGCACGTATTCGGTGAACGCACTATGGCGACGCTGGGGCGTCTTATGAGCCTGCTGTCACCCTTTGACGTGGTGATATGGATGACGGATGGCTGGCCGCTGTATGAATCCCGCCTGAAGGGAAAGCTGCACGTAATCAGCAAGCGATATACGCAGCGAATTGAGCGGCATAACTGATCCTACCCACGTAATATGGACACAGGCCTAAGCGAGGTTCTTGTTTTCAAATTGTTCCGGACTGAGGCCGCCACACCAACTGTGCCGCCGCCACCGATTGTAATCACATTCGATATAATTAAACACCGTTGCCCGCATTATTTCCCGGCTGATAAAGTGTTCTCCATGGATACATTCCACTTTCAGCGAATGAAAGAAGCTTTCCACGCAGGCATTATCGTAGCAGCAACCTTTTGCGCTCATACTTCCACGCAGATTATGCCGCTTCAGTTGCGCCTGATAATCTGCTGAACAGTACTGGCCTCCACGGTCCGTGTGAACGATAACGTTCCGGGGCCTCTTACGCCGCCACAGCGCCATCTGCAGGGCATCGCAGGCCAGTTGCGCCGTCATGCGTGGCGACATTGACCAGCCAATAACGGCACGTGACCACAGGTCAATGACCACTGCCAGATACAGCCAGCCTTCATCTGTACGTAAGTACGTGATGTCTCCTGCCCACTTCTGGTTCGGGCCACTGGCGTAAAAATCCTGCTCCAACAGATTTTCTGACACAGGCAGGCCGTGTGCGCGGTAGCTGACCGGGCTGAACTTCCGGGAGGCCTTTGCCCTCAGTCCCTGACGGCGCAGGCTTGCCGCCACGGTTTTTACGTTAAAGGGGTAACCCTGAGCACGCAGTTCATCCGTCAGGCGTGGGGCACCGTAACGCTGTTTTGACCGGGTAAAAGCCGCGAGGACAACGCTGTCGCAGTGTTGGCGGAACTGCTGACGCGTGCTTATCCTTGTCCGCCGCTGACACCACGTATACCAGCCGCTGCGGGCCACCCGGAGCACGCGGCACATTGCTTTGATGCTGAACTCAGCCTGATGTTTTTCAATAAAGACATACTTCATTTCAGGCGCTTCGCGAAGTATGTCGCGGCCTTTTGGAGGATAGCCAGCTCTTCATCCCGTTCTGCCAGCTGGCGTTTGAGACGTGCAATCTCGGTAGACATCTCCAGTTCACGTTCAGAAGACGTCTGCTGATTTTGCTGTTTACTGCGCCAGTTGTAGAGCTGTGATTCATACAGGCTGAGTTCACGGGCTGCGGCAGTAACACCGATGCGTTCAGCAAGCTTCAGGGCTTCACTGCGAAATTCAGGCGAATGCTGTTTACGGGGTTTTTTACTGGTTGATACTGTTTTTGTCATGTGAGTCACCTCTGACTGAGAGTTTACTCACTTAGCCGCGTGTCCACTATTGCTGGGTAAGATCATAACCTGAATCTGAGGCAGCACCTGGCACGGCTGGGACGGAAGTCGCTGTCGTTTTCAAAATCGGTGGAGCTGCATGACAAAGTCATCGGGCATTATCTGAACATAAAACACTATCAATAAGTTGGAGTCATTACCTCAAAATCGGTGGAGCTGCATGACAAAGTCATCGGGCATTATCTGAACATAAAACACTATCAATAAGTTAGAGTCATTACCGCCGCTTTATTATCGGATTCAGTGACCGCCTGGACGGTTACTTTTGAGAAAAGGCATTTACACACAATCCTAAACAGACTCCTATATTTCAGATTTTGTTATCAACGCATTTCAAATCTCTTAGAAATCATTACTGTCGTCATATTTTCCGAGGCAGCTCACCACCTAACCATGTCTTATCAACAATATTTTGTGAAGGATATTTATAATGTAAAGACACATCAGAAACGATATTCCACACTCAACATGGCAGATGTATTATGGTATCCATGTTCTCCAAGTTGAATGCCTGCATCAGCCCGGAATGCTACTTCTGGTGTTATCATTCCCACAACACCACCATTTATTTCTCCGATATCACGCGCACCATCCTGGTATATACTTACACCATTCATACTGGTGCCGAAAACACGACTATTGTGCAACCAGTGTGCCTCCACAAATGGTCTGAACGGAACCGCATACCGCGTATTTTTACCGTTTTTGCTGGTAAGCCATGTTCTTGCTCCCAGGCGGGTGAGAATATTTCCGTTACCGGTATTTTCAATACTGGTTCCGTTACTTTCATGATATTTGTCTGATTTTACATTCATCCGGACAACCTGAAGCTGCGGCTGAACATACCATTCATGACTTCCCTTGTAATTGTCGGTAAACTCTCCAGCCTTCCATGAATATCCTGCTTCCAGAGATACCGTAAACCCTTTTGACTTCCATGACTCAGCAGGCAGCCGTTCTCCATTTATATGATTATCAAACCAGCTGTATTGCAGCCAGCTATCAAGATAAGAACCATTGTGTGTTTCATCATTGGCATACCATGTTGCATAAAGACCCGCTGTGTATCCATTCATTCTTCCTTCCGAATGGTATCCGGTGCTCAGGGCATTCGTACTGTTATTATTATGACCATAGCCAGCCATCATACCTGTATGCCAGCGATCGGTACCATTCAGGCTCCACTGAGCTATATCTCCCCCTATTAACACAACGTAGCTATTCCCCCGGGTTCTCAGCTGACTACTGTTGTCACGCCAGCGATTATGTTTTCCTTTATTATACATCCAGATACCTGCTTCATTTTCTTCTCCTGTCATGTGGCTGATATACAACTCCTGTCCCTGTCGTTCATACAGATTCGTTACAAACAGATTATTTGCAGCAGCAATACTGGCAACATAGCTACCTGCCTCAGGACGCAAATTATTATCATGGCTTTCCGGTACAGCTTCAGGTTGTGGTACAGGAATGTCTTTTCTGCTAATCAGATACCAGTTAGTGCTGTTAATCCCCTGACCACGTTTCAGTATGTAATCATAAGCTCCGGCTGTAATACGTTCCGTCTGAATGAATTCAGCATTATCAGCATTGCCACTGACGTGAATCACTTCAATCCCATTAAGTGTCTCTGCACCAGTACCACCGGCCTGAGTAACAGCGACACGGGTACGGCCACTGGCATTACCTTTAATCACCAGACGATCTGTTTTCGAATTGTCACCACCTGTTTCTGTCTGGAGGAGAATAAGTCCATTTCTGCCAGTGTAATTCCCTCCGACAGTCAGTATATTACCCGGCATATATGTAGTGAGATCGACTATACCACTATTGCTCAGATTTCCTGCAACGCCCCCAAACCCGGAGAGTTTGCCCTGCTCTTCAACAATGACCTGGTTACTGCCGAGCATCACCGGTGAATCTGCGTTCCCCAGTATCACTGTCCCCTGAATAATATCTGTCATCCCGGTCCATTTTGCGTTATCGCTAATGTTCAGTGCACCTGCTCCCGTCTTGCGAACATTACCATAACCACTGATATTGTTGGTAAGCTGCCATGCTGATGTACTGTTCAGAGTTAATGTGCCATAGTTATCAACAAAGGCTGTCCCCAGATTATCAGCCGTGGATACAGCCAAATGAGCCCCCTTATTCACGGTAAAAACACCGGAAAAATTACGATTATTACCCGTTATATCAAGCATTCCCCCATTTATGTTCAGAGAACCATCCCCTGCAATAGTACCTGCAGATTCTCCTCCATTATTCAGTATCAGACTTCCGCCATGAATGTTCAGCACAGAGCCTGCAGCCGTCAGTAGTTTGCTTATTGTCTGAGGATACCCATTCATATCCAGTTCTGCGCCACGGGATAAATATAAATACTCAGTCCGACCAAGAGCATCAGGTGCAGCAAGAATTAATACGCCAGATTTAACCTCTGTATTTCCTGTATAATTGTTTGTTGCAGAAAGTATAAGAGTACCATTACCTGATTTTGTCAGACTTTTGCCGTCCCAGCCATCATATAATAAAGGTGAAAGATTATCGGAAAGAGAAACGCCTATGTTCAGAGTGGCATCTTTTTCTATATTAAAGGTTCCATATCCCATCCCTTTTGTATTATTCCATCTCAGCATGGATATCAGTTTGTTATCGTCGTCATTTAAAGACGTATAAACATAACTTTCAGCACCTTCTGTCAGTAATACATTGTATTGTACAATGTGACTATTATCAGCGATCGAGATACCTGTGTCTGACGACAATAATGTGTAATAGTCCTGAGTCCAGTTCTTAATTGATGTGTCTATATTAAGCCATGAATCACTTTTTAATGTAATAGTATTTGCGTGAACATTAGCATTTCCTACAGACAGGTTCATAGATGCGTCTTCATCAATACTTATATTTCCGTTAAAAATGGAGTTCTTGCCTGACAGATAAACAGATGAGCCATTCCCAATCATTAGCCCACCATTAATTGCTGTTGCGTTATTGATGTTTTTAATAATTAATTCATTTGTACCATTAACAGGTATACTAGCTAGTTTAATATCACCATTAATCACAGAATCTGAATAAATATCTAATGAATTATACCCGCCAGAAAAAATTATTGATGTATTATAAGCATCTTTTTGGCTATTATATAATCCTGAAAGATTACCATGATTATTAATATGGATATCTTCTCCATAAACAGAGCAACCACCGTCGGGGCCATATCCCCCCTGAACAATACCGTTATTATTCAAAGTGATTTGATTTCCAGAAATAGCATCTCCCCCTTGTTTTATTCCATATCCTCCAGATATCATGTTGTCGTTAGTAATGAAAAGATTACTACCATTAATACCATCACCACCGTTTACGCCATTACCGCCCAATATTCCTCCGGAATTATGCACTGTAATATTGCTACCGGTTACACCGGAACCACCTGTCCCACCTACATCATCACCTCCGTATATACTTCTGTAATTATCAACTATAATATCATCCCCGCTTAACCCTGCACCTCCGCTACTTCCTGAGCCACCAAGACCATTACCCCCATATACATTTCTGTAATTGTTTATAGATATTTTGTTGCCACTAACAGCAATTCCACCATTATATCCATCTCCTCCCCAAACACTACCATTATTATTTAGCGTAAAGTTTTTACCGTAGACACCTGCACCACCGATTGATGTATTGCTTGTTCCTCCTTTGATGTTAATACTGCTTTCAACAGATAGTATATTTTGAGTATAACTTGTTTTATACGGCACGCTGATATTAAGCGCCGCGTTTCCATCAACACCTGTAATACTCCTGGTTATACTTTCAGGTATACCATTACCATTCAGTTGTATTGTTTGCGCACCAGAAAAATGAGACTGCACAGAATAAAGTATACTGACCAGAAATTGTAAAATTCGTATATTCTTATTCATACTGTTTTTTCTTTAGTGATGCATTTTTTATCAACCATACAAGCACATTATTTCATTGATACTAATCACATCAGGATGAATGTTTTTTCTCAATAGAAATAAGTGTCTTTATTCCTTACCAATTTATTCTGGTTATTCCTCTTATCCAGACATCTCGTGATACTCCCTGTATTTATTATAGAGTATATATATGTACTGCGTTTAAATCATAAAGACGACAACCTGTTTTACATAAATTATTCCTAAGTATTTTTCCAGAGAAGACCTAGGTATAATGATGTGCACTGTCTGGTTTTCTTACAACTGACTTAGCGATCTGCATATCCGTGATAACGCCTGAATAAATAGGACGAGAGAACTCTTAACCAAATAATCTAACACTTTTAATCGACAGGAATTAAAAACCCAGGGAGGTTAAAAAAACACAAAAAAATGGATGTTTATTCAACTCTGGTTACGTACCATGAGGACTGCATCCACAATGCACCGGCAATTAAATGGCTTTCATTGGTAATGACTCTAACTTATTGATAGTGTTTTATTTTCAGATAATGCCCGATGACTTTGTCATGCAGCTCCACCGATTTTGAAAACGACAGCGACTTCCGTCCCAGCCGTGCCAGGTGCTGCCTCAGATTCAGGTTATGCCGCTCAATTCGCTGCGTATATCGCTTGCTGATTACGTGCAGCTTTCCCTTCAGGCGGGATTCATACAGCGGCCAGCCATCCGTCATCCATATCACCACGTCAAAGGGTGACAGCAGGCTCATAAGACGCCCCAGCGTCGCCATAGTGCGTTCACCGAATACGTGCGCAACAACCGTCTTCCGGAGCCTGTCATACGCGTAAAACAGCCAGCGCTGGCGCGATTTAGCCCCGACATAGCCCCACTGTTCGTCCATTTCCGCGCAGACGATGACGTCACTGCCCGGCTGTATGCGCGAGGTTACCGACTGCGGCCTGAGTTTTTTAAGTGACGTAAAATCGTGTTGAGGCCAACGCCCATAATGCGGGCAGTTGCCCGGCATCCAACGCCATTCATGGCCATATCAATGATTTTCTGGTGCGTACCGGGTTGAGAAGCGGTGTAAGTGAACTGCAGTTGCCATGTTTTACGGCAGTGAGAGCAGAGATAGCGCTGATGTCCGGCGGTGCTTTTGCCGTTACGCACCACCCCGTCAGTAGCTGAACAGGAGGGACAGCTGATAGAAACAGAAGCCACTGGAGCACCTCAAAAACACCATCATACACTAAATCAGTAAGTTGGCAGCATCACCCGGTAAGTGGAAGTAATAATTCAATCCTGAAGCTAACTCAACAGAATAATTCTGCCTCTGGGGTTGGCGTACAGATCTTAGATAAGAATAAAAATATTATCCCCCTTAATCAACCTGATTACGTTTTACAGTTAAGTAATATTCAGCAATCAGCCACGTCGTTGAATTTTAGTGCGCGATATATTCAGACAGAAAGTAATGTAACGCCAGGAAAAGCGGATGCGGATGCGGATGCGACATTTTATCTTTCGTTTCCGTAATGAACAGCAATAAACCCGCGAACAGGTGCCGGAAGCATCCGGCACCTGGACTATTATTGCGGCGACAGTCTCAGCGACTCAACAACCTCAATCCAGCCATGCTCACTGGCGATGTTCTGCCCGTTCAGCCAGCGGCGCAGCATATTCAGTGCCATCATTGCGCACACTTCCTGACGGATAGCCAGGCTGTAGCGCGTAGTGCTGAAACGCACACGCAGAGCGAAAGTGCCGTCTGGTGTGGCTAGCGCAAAGTTGAGATGCTCGTTCTCGAAACCAGAAACAGCCAGTGCCAGCCCGGCAAAATGGTTGGCCCGCCGTTCTGTAATCCAGTGTGCAGTTTGCGCCAGAGTTTCTTCCTGTGAAGGAACCACTTCACATGCCAGTAATGGCGCACCTGCGCGCGCGAGTTGCAAAGCCAATAAACCACCGGTGAATTGCTCACTCAACGTCAGGCTGAACTGGCGACTTTGCAGTTCGCGACTGATTTGTGCAGGCAGTCCTTCTGTGCCTTCGAAAATCATGCTCTGCCCGGCGACGCGTTTAACGTCCAGCCACAGTTTTTCCATCGCCTGTTGCTCGCTTGCCGGTCCAGTGAGTTTCAGTTCAATAATCGGCATGGAAGAGCGATAGCCCATCGTCACACCTGGCGGTAGTTGCAACGCATCCAGGCTTTGCGCCAGATCGCTTTCCGAACGACCAAAAGTGGTCAGCCGCAGACAAACCGGCGGCTGCGGCAAAGAAAAACGCTCGCGCAGACGCGGCAGGATTTCATGCTCCACCATCACCTTAAACTCCGACGGTACGCCGGGGGTAAAGAATATCAGGCAACGGTTAAGCTGCACGGCAAATCCACAAGCGGTGCCTACCGGGTTATTGATAAATTCAGCACTGGCAGGCAGCTCCGCTTGTTTGCGATTACTCGGCGCCATTACGCGACCACGTTCGCGGAAATAGCGTTCCATCTCATTGAGCCAGGCTTCATAAAGAACCAGGCTTTCACCTTTGGCTGTCGCTGCGGCGAGTGCGCTTAAATCATCACTGGTCGGCCCCAGTCCGCCATTGACGATCAGCACATCGGCGTGCTGACTACGTTCGCGCAGAATGGTCACTAAATCATCAAGGTTATCGCCCACCGTATTGCGGCGAGATAATGGCAATCCCTGGTGAAAGAAAAAATCCGCCAGCCAGGCAGCGTTAGTGTCAACGATTTGCCCGTGTAACACTTCATCCCCGGTGGATAACATTTCCACTTTTAACATGGTTATCTCCTGCTTTTGTTATCGAATCACTATAACGCAAAGGGAGATAAGGCGTAGTAAGAAACTGAATGGCGCGGCAGAACGCCGCGCCGGAAGGCATCAGAAACTGGCGTTAACCCCGACATACGGGCCGTCAGCCACGGCGTTGTCGCGGTTACCGTCTTTACCCGACAGATTCAGGTAGCGATAACCCGCCTCAATACTGACTGGACGCATAATGGTGTAACGCGCGCCAGCATTCGCTTCTTCATAACTTTTAATACCGCTGGAGAGCGAATCCGGAGAGTAGTAATACTCACCAAACAGACGGAAGCTATCGCCAATTTGCCACTGCAAGCCACCGCCTACCGCTGCGGCATAACCTTCATCGCCGTCGTTCGGGTTGGTGTAAACGCCTTTACCGCCCACAGTTGCCATTAACGGTCCCAGCGGCAGATTCAATCCCAGACCAACGCCCGCGACGTCACCGTCGTCATCGTTATGTGTCCAGTTACCGCTTAATGCCAGACCGGTCGATTCAGTACCGAAACCGACGCCAATATTGGTATATTCTTTTCCCGCCTGACCGCTAATGCTTATCGCATTTGCCGATGCAGAAACCAATAGCATTCCAGCCAGAACTGGCAGCGCAAATTTTTTCATTTTTACCTTTTCCCGCAAGAAGATAATTAAAAGTCCCCAAAGCTGCGGGATTGTACTGCCTGACACAGAGGATTCAATGCGTGAAAAAAGCGATCTGCTAACTTATTGTAACTAAATACTTCTTGAATAATTAAGTGCAGAAAAAGTAGCCACCAAAAAGATGAAACCAAAAAAAACAATCACCATGATTATCATCGCAAAAAAGACCAATGCCACTTTCACGCGTTGATCCATTGCCGTATTCTTTTGTTTTATTTTTGGTGGTAAGGAATATTCCCATGCGGCAACGGACTATAGTTTGTCCCTTAATTCAAAATGATGGTGCTTATCTGCTGTGTAAAATGGCCGACGATCGCGGCGTTTTCCCCGGACAATGGGCGCTGTCTGGCGGCGGCGTAGAACCCGGTGAGCGCATTGAAGAAGCATTACGTCGAGAAATCAGAGAAGAGCTGGGCGAGCAACTGATTCTTACTGACATCACGCCGTGGACGTTCAGTGATGATATTCGCATCAAGACATATGCAGATGGCCGCAAGGAAGAGATTTATATGATTTACCTGATCTTTGACTGCGTCTCTGCCAACCGTGAAGTGAAAATTAACGAAGAGTTTCAGGAATACGCATGGGTAAAACCTGAAGATCTTGCTCACTATGATTTGAATGTCGCCACTCAGAAAACATTACGTTTGAAAGGTCTGATGTAACAGTAATGACAGCCATTATTGGCTGTCATATTAACAAATCACCGATTAACAAACTCACCATCCAGTAAAACGTTGCCTTTTTCGGTGATGCTGCCAACTTACTGATTTAGTGTATGATGGTGTTTTTGAGGTGCTCCAGTGGCTTCTGTTTCTATCAGCTGTCCCTCCTGTTCAGCTACTGACGGGGTGGTGCGTAACGGCAAAAGCACCGCCGGACATCAGCGCTATCTCTGCTCTCACTGCCGTAAAACATGGCAACTGCAGTTCACTTACACCGCTTCTCAACCCGGTACGCACCAGAAAATCATTGATATGGCCATGAATGGCGTTGGATGCCGGGCAACTGCCCGCATTATGGGCGTTGGCCTCAACACGATTTTACGTCACTTAAAAAACTCAGGCCGCAGTCGGTAACCTCGCGCATACAGCCGGGCAGTGACGTCATCGTCTGCGCGGAAATGGACGAACAGTGGGGCTATGTCGGGGCTAAATCGCGCCAGCGCTGGCTGTTTTACGCGTATGACAGGCTCCGGAAGACGGTTGTTGCGCACGTATTCGGTGAACGCACTATGGCGACGCTGGGGCGTCTTATGAGCCTGCTGTCACCCTTTGACGTGGTGATATGGATGACGGATGGCTGGCCGCTGTATGAATCCCGCCTGAAGGGAAAGCTGCACGTAATCAGCAAGCGATATACGCAGCGAATTGAGCGGCATAACCTGAATCTGAGGCAGCACCTGGCACGGCTGGGACGGAAGTCGCTGTCGTTTTCAAAATCGGTGGAGCTGCATGACAAAGTCATCGGGCATTATCTGAACATAAAACACTATCAATAAGTTAGAGTCATTACCCCTTTTTCCACATGCATTACCAACCCATCCAGATAATCTGGTTTAAATGTCACGTTTCGTTTATCTTTTGCGACATAGGTCAGACAATGGTTATGGGTGAAAATAACGATATTTTTATCTGGAGCTTTGCTTTGCAACTCCTTAATTGTGCTATAAATCTCATTTCCACATTGTAAAAACCGTTTATCTACCGTCAGTTTTTTTCCAGCAGAAAACCAGGTCGCTGATTGAATAGTCCGAACGGCATTACTGGAATAAAGATCGAAATCAGGGATGTCCGCGCTAAAAGCTTTGCCCAGTTCACGGGCATTCTGAGCACCTTTCACCGTAATGCCTGTTTTGTCTGACAAGCATTGATTAGAGGAGCGATCGCAGCGTTCCGCATGGCGAAACAGAACCACAACCGGATGCTGCTGCGCTAATCTGGCCAGCGTTTTATTGTCGATACGCGGCAAACCATTACTGCTCCAGGCAGCATGTGTACCCAGCCCCACAATCGCCCCAAGCGCCAGTAAAATGTAGATATATTTTTTAGACTTCAACGAAGTCCCACTAAAAGCTAACACTTAAGCTCCACCTATAGACAAGTGTAGCCAGCTAAATGACCGCGAAAACAAACGACATTTTCACCGGTAAATAGTGGCTGGGATAGTATTAAAACATTACGATGCACGCAAAATGCCTTAAATCTTGTCAAATTAAAAGCCTGAATAAGATACAAAAACAAAAAAAATAATATTTAAGCCTTATATTCATTCCTTAAGGTTAAATTAATATTCTACCCTTAGAATTTCATTCCAAATGGCAAAATACACATAACGTTCCCTATGACAGATATTAGCGAATAACAGGGAAAGGTATTCAATGGCCGAAGGAAAAACGATGTCAGACTTTTTACCTTTTTCGCGTCCGGCAATAGGTGCGGAAGAACTCGCTGCAGTTCAAGAGGTTTTCGAATCCGGTTGGATAACCACTGGCCCGAAGAATCAAGCACTGGAAGCGGCCTTTTGCCAGTTGACAGGAAATCAACATGCCATCGCAGTCAGCTCGGCCACTGCTGGAATGCATATCACGCTGATGGCGCTGGGGATTGGCGCTGATGATGAAGTCATCACCCCCTCCATGACCTGGGTTTCAACCCTCAATATGATCTCCCTGTTGGGCGCAACGCCGGTGATGGTGGACGTTGATCGCGATACGCTGATGATCACGCCTGAAGCGATCGAAGCGGCCATTACGCCCTACACCAAAGCGATTATCCCGGTGCATTATGCCGGAGCGCCAGCAGATATTGACGCCATTCGCGCCATTGCTGAACGCCACGGTATCGCGGTCATTGAAGATGCCGCCCACGCCGTCGGTACGTATTACAAAGGTCAGCATACTGGTGCAAAGGGCACCGCTATTTTTTCGTTTCACGCCATCAAAAATATTACCTGCGCGGAAGGCGGCCTGATTGTTACCGATAATGAAAACCTCGCCCGCCAGTTACGCATGTTGAAATTTCATGGTCTGGGTGTCGATGCATACGACAGACAAACCTGGGGCCGCACACCGCAGGCTGAAGTATTAACGCCAGGTATAAGTACAATCTGACCGATATTAACGCTGCGATAGCTCTGACGCAGTTGAATAAATTAGAGCAACTAAATACTCGCCGTCGCGACATTGCCCTGCAATATCAGCAAGCACTGGCAACTCTCCCTTTCCAGCCTTTAAGCGTTCCTGCATGGTCACACGTTCACGCCTGGCATCTGTTTATCATTCGTGTTGATGAACAACGTTGTGGTATCAGCCGCGATGCTCTGATGGAAGCGTTAAAAGAAAGAGGCATTGGAACCGGGTTACATTTCCGCGCCGCCCACACGCAAAAATATTATCGCGAGCGTTTTCCAACGCTGTCGTTGCCGAATACGGAATGGAATAGCGAACGCATCTGTTCGTTGCCGCTGTTCCCGGATATGACCACCGCCGATGCCGATCGCGTCATCACTGCCCTTCAGCAACTCGCAGGACAATAAGCCATGTTTGAAATCCACCCTGTTAAGAAAGTCTCGGTGGTTATTCCCATTTATAACGAGCAGGAAAGTTTACCGGAATTAATCAGGCGCACCACCGCAGCTTGTGAATCACTGGGCAAAGAGTATGAAATACTGTTGGTTGATGACGGCAGTAACGACAACTCCGCACAAATGCTGGTCGATGCCTCACAAGCGGAGGGCAGCCATATTGTGTCTATTTTGCTTAACCGCAATTACGGACAACATTCGGCAATTATGGCGGGATTCAGTCACGTTACCGGCGACTTAATCATTACTCTTGATGCCGATCTCCAGAATCCACCAGAAGAAATCCCCCACCTGGTGGAAAAAGCCGATGAAGGTTACGACGTGGTAGGGACTGTGCGCCAGAATCGCCAGGACAGCTGGTTTCGTAAAACCGCCTCGAAGATGATTAACCGGCTTATCCAGCGCACCACCGGCAAAGCGATGGGCGACTACGGCTGTATGCTGCGCGCTTATCGCCGGCATATTGTCGATGCGATGTTGCACTGCCATGAACGCAGCACCTTTATTCCTATTCTGGCGAATATCTTTGCCCGCCGCGCCATTGAAATTCCGGTGCATCATGCCGAGCGTGAGTTTGGTGAATCCAAATACAGCTTTATGCGCCTGATTAATTTGATGTACGACCTGGTGACCTGCCTTACCACTACGCCGCTACGTATGCTGAGTCTGCTCGGCAGCATTATTGCGATTGGCGGTTTTAGCATCGCGGTGCTGCTGGTGATTTTACGCCTGACCTTCGGACCACAATGGGCGGCTGAAGGAGTCTTTATGCTGTTTGCCGTGCTGTTTACCTTTATTGGCGCTCAGTTTATCGGCATGGGCTTGCTCGGTGAATATATCGGCAGGATCTACACCGATGTCCGCGCCCGCCCCCCGCTATTTTGTTCAGCAAGTTATCCGTCCATCCAGCAAGGAAAATGAATAATGAAAACCGCCGTTTTTGCCTATCACGATATGGGATGCCTGGGCATTGAAGCCTTGCTGGCTGCCGGTTACGAAATTAGCGCCATTTTTACCCATACCGATAATCCTGGCGAAAAAGCGTTTTATGGTTCGGTGGCTCGTCTGGCGGCGGAAAGAGGCATTCCGGTTTACGCGCCGGATAACGTTAACCATCCGCTGTGGGTAGAACGCATAGCCCAACTGTCACCTGATGTGATTTTCTCTTTTTATTATCGCCATTTGATCAGCGACGAGATTTTGCAGCTTGCTCCCGCAGGCGCATTTAATTTGCATGGTTCGCTGTTACCGAAATATCGTGGTCGCGCGCCGCTGAACTGGGTGCTGGTGAACGGTGAAACGGAAACTGGCGTTACGTTGCACCGAATGGTGAAGCGTGCCGATGCCGGAGCCATTATTGCCCAGCTACGCGTTACCATTGCGCCGGATGATATTGCCATTACGCTACATCATAAATTGTGCCACGCCGCGCGTCAGTTACTGGAACAGACGTTACCCGCTATTAAACACGGTAATATTCTGGAAATCGCCCAGCGTGAGAACGAAGCCACCTGTTTTGGTCGCAGAACACCGGAGGACAGCCGCCTCGAATGGCATAAACCGGCTTGTGAACTCCACAACATGGTGCGTGCCGTTGCCGATCCCTGGCCTGGCGCCTTTAGCTATGTTGGCAATCAGAAATTTACAGTCTGGTCGTCCCGCGTTCATTCCCTTACTACTGCCGCACAGTCGGGCAGCGTGATTTCTGTTTCACCGCTGTTGATTGCCTGTGGTTATGGCACGCTGGAAATCGTCACCGGACAGGCGGGCGACGGCATTACCATGCAAGGCTCACAATTAGCGCAAACGCTGGGGCTGGTGCAAGGTTCACGATTAAATAGCCAATCAACCTGCGCTGCCCGACACCGTACCCGGGTACTCATCCTCGGGGTGAATGGCTTTATTGGTAACCATCTGACAGAACGCCTGCTGCGCGAAGATCATTATGAAGTTTACGGTCTGGATATCGGCAGCGATGCGATAAGCCGTTTTCTGAATCATCCGCGTTTTCACTTTGTCGAAGGCGATATCAGTATTCATTCCGAATGGATTGAGTATCACGTCAAAAAATGTGATGTCGTCTTGCCGCTGGTGGCGATAGCCACACCGATTGAATATACCCGCAACCCGCTGCGCGTATTTGAACTCGATTTTGAAGAGAATCTGCGCATTATCCGTTATTGCGTGAAGTACCGTAAGCGAATCATCTTCCCGTCGACTTCAGAAGTTTATGGGATGTGTAGCGATAAATACTTCGATGAAGACCATTCTAATTTAATCGTCGGCCCGGTGAATAAACCGCGCTGGATTTATTCGGTTTCAAAACAATTACTTGATCGGGTGCTCTGGGCGTATGGCGAAAAAGGAGGTTTACAGTTCACCCTCTTCCGTCCGTTTAACTGGATGGGGCCAAGGCTGGATAACCTGAATGCGGCGCGAATTGGCAGTTCGCGCGCTATTACGCAACTCATTCTCAACCTGGTGGAAGGTTCACCGATTAAGCTGATTGATGGCGGAAAACAAAAACGCTGCTTTACTGATATTCGGGATGGCATTGAAGCGTTATACCGCATTATCGAAAATGCGGGAAATCGCTGCGACGGCGAAATTATCAACATTGGCAATCCTGATAACGAAGCGAGCATTGAGGAACTGGGCGAGATGCTGCTGGCGAGCTTCGAAAAACATCCACTGCGCCATCACTTCCCACCGTTTGCGGGCTTTCGGGTTGTCGAAAGTAGCAGCTACTACGGCAAAGGATATCAGGACGTAGAGCATCGTAAACCGAGCATCCGCAATGCCCACCGCTGCCTGGGCTGGGAACCGAAAATTGATATGCAGGAAACCATCGACGAAACACTGGATTTCTTCCTGCGCACTGTCGATCTTACGGAAAAATGATCATGACCAAAGTGGGCTTACGCATTGATGTCGATACCTTTCGTGGCACCCGTGAAGGCGTGCCGCGCCTTCTGGAAATCTTGAGTAAGCATAATATTCAGGCCAGCATTTTTTTCAGCGTCGGCCCGGACAATATGGGTCGCCATCTCTGGCGACTAGTGAAACCACAGTTTTTGTGGAAAATGCTGCGCTCAAACGCGGCATCGCTTTATGGCTGGGATATTTTACTGGCCGGTACGGCATGGCCAGGTAAAGAGATTGGTTATGCCAACGCCGATATCATTCGCGAAGCGGCTAAATACCACGAAGTCGGCCTGCACGCCTGGGATCACCATGCCTGGCAAGCCCAGAGCGGTAACTGGGATCGCCAAACAATGGTCGACGATATTGCACGTGGTCTTCGCACCCTTGAAGAGATTATCGGCCAACCGGTAACCTGTTCTGCCGCTGCGGGCTGGCGTGCCGACCAGCAGGTGATCGAAGCAAAAGAAGCGTTCCATTTGCGCTACAACAGCGATTGTCGTGGGGCGATGCCGTTTCGTCCATTGCTCGAATCAGGAAAACCCGGTACTACGCAAATTCCGGTGACCTTACCCACCTGGGATGAAGTGATTGGTCGGGATGTGAAAGCGGAAGATTTTAACGGCTGGCTACTCAACCGCATCCTGCGAGATAAAGGCACGCCGGTTTATACCATTCATGCAGAAGTTGAAGGCTGCGCTTATCAGCATAATTTTGTGGATCTCCTGAAACGTGCTGCCCAGGAAGGCGTGACATTTTGCCCTTTAAGCGAACTGTTATCAGAAACGTTGCCGCTCGGACAAGTTGTTCGCGGAAGTATTGCCGGACGTGAAGGCTGGCTGGGTTGCCAACAAGCTGCGGGAATGCTTCCATGAAATCCGTTCGCTATTACGCAGCATTCTTTGCGTTTATCACCGCCTATTATCTCTTGCCGATTAATTATCGTCTGCTCTGGCAACCTGATGAAACACGTTATGCGGAAATCAGTCGGGAAATGCTGGCATCCGGAGACTGGATTGTGCCCCATCTGTTAGGGCTACGTTATTTTGAAAAACCCATTGCCGGATACTGGATTAACAGCATTGGGCAATGGCTATTTGGTGCGAATAATGTTGGTGTGCGGGCAGGCGTTATCTTTGCGACCCTGTTAACCGCCGCGCTGGTGGCCTGGTTTACACTGCGCTTATGGCGCGATAAACGTCTGGCACTACTCGCCGCAGTGATTTATCTCTCATTGTTTATTGTCTATGCCATCGGCACTTATGCCGTGCTCGATCCGTTTATTGCATTCTGGCTGGTGGCGGGAATGTGCAGCTTCTGGCTGGCAATGCAGGCACAGACGTGGAAAGGCAAAAGCGTGGGATTTTTACTGCTGGGGATCACCTGCGGCATGGGGGTGATGACTAAAGGTTTTCTCGCCCTCGCCGTCCCGGTATTAAGCGTGCTGCCGTGGGTAGCGACGCAAAAACGCTGGAAAGATCTCTTTATTTACGGCTGGCTGGCGGTTATCAGTTGCGTACTGACGGTTCTCCCCTGGGGACTGGCGATAGCGCAGCGGGAGTCTGACTTCTGGCATTATTTTTTCTGGGTTGAGCATATTCAACGCTTTGCGATGGATGATGCCCAGCATAAAGCTCCGTTCTGGTACTACTTGCCGGTCATTATTGCCGGTAGCCTGCCGTGGCTGGGGTTACTCCCCGGTGCACTGTACACAGGCTGGAAAAACCGCAAGCATTCCGCAACCGTCTATTTGTTGAGCTGGACGGTGATGCCGCTGCTGTTTTTCTCCGTCGCGAAAGGCAAATTACCTACCTATATTCTTTCCTGCTTTGCACCTCTGGCAATGCTGATGGCGCATTACGCTTTGCTGGCAGCAAAAAATAATCCTCTGGCGTTGCGGATGAATGGCTGGATTAACATCGCTTTTGGTGTCACTGGCATTATTGCCACGTTTGTAGTCTCCCCCTGGGGAGCAATGAACACTCCAGTGTGGCAAACCTTCGAGAGCTATAAAGTCTTCTGTGCATGGTCGATTTTTTCGCTATGGGCATTTTTCGGCTGGTATACCTTAACAAACGTGGATAAAACCTGGCCTTATGCCGCGCTTTGCCCGCTGGGGATGGCGTTGCTGGTAGGATTTTCAATTCCTGACAGAGTTATGGAAGGAAAACATCCGCAATTTTTTGTCGAGATGACACAAGAATCACTGCAGCCAAGCCGCTATATTCTTACCGACAGCGTCGGCGTTGCCGCTGGTCTGGCATGGAGCCTGCAACGCGATGACATCATCATGTATCGCCAGACGGGTGAATTGAAATACGGCCTTAATTATCCGGATGCGCAAGGGAGATTTGTCAGCGGTGATGAGTTCGCAAACTGGCTTAATCAACATCGTCAGGAGGGGATGATTACACTCGTGCTTTCGGTTGACCGCGATGAAGACATCAACAGTCTCGCCATTCCGCCCGCTGATGCCATCGATCATCAGGGACGTCTGGTGCTCATTCAGTATCGTCCCAAATGATCTGGATGATTTTAGTCTTTGCCAGTCTGCTTAGCGTAGCCGGGCAGTTGTGTCAGAAACAGGCAACCGGCTTTGTGGCAATAAAAAAGCGGCGCAAACATATCGTACTGTGGCTGGGACTGGCGCTGGCTTGTCTTGGCCTTGCGATGGTGCTCTGGCTACTGGTCTTGCAGAGCGTTCCGGTAGGCATTGCCTACCCGATGTTGAGTCTGAATTTTGTCTGGGTGACGATGGCGGCAGTAAAACTGTGGCACGAGCCGGTATCGCTGCGTCACTGGTGCGGGGTAGCATTCATTATTGGCGGCATTGTGATCCTGGGGAGTACGGTGTAATGGGGCTGATGTGGGGATTGTTCAGCGTCATGATTGCTTCTGCAGCACAATTAAGTCTGGGTTATGCGGCAAGTCATCTGCCATCGATGACGCGGTGGCGGGATTTTATCGCGGCGTTTTTTGCTTTTGATACCGGTGCTCAGATTCTGCTGGTCGGATTGCTTGGTTATCTGATCTCAGTTTTTTGCTGGTATAAAGCGTTACATCAACTGGCACTCAGCAAAGCCTATGCCTTACTGAGTATGAGTTATGTACTGGTATGGATAGCTTCAATGGTGCTTCCTGGTTGGGAAGGGACTTTTTCACTGAAAGCGCTGCTGGGCGTAACCTGTATTGCGAGCGGATTAATGCTGATTTTCCTGCCCACGACAAAACAACGTTACTGAATTCTCCCAGCCGATTTACACTGCCGTTCCCACTCATCGGGGCTGTAACTGCTTGCCGAGAGGACTTTCACCGTGTGCAACTTTTCACGATTAATACAGTAAAGCGCATTCTGCAAAGGCGAGAGTAAATCCCCCACTTTCACGGCGAACTCACTCTTCACTTCAGCGATCATTTTTATCGCGCCGCCAGCATCGCAGAGCATAAGTACATGTCTCTTATCTTGTTTATTGCAGCACGATTTTTTGACCAGCCATTCCATTGCATTATCCTGTTAACTAAGAGTTTTCACATTAAGTTACAGATTAACAGATAAACTCTTTATCAACGGCAATGGAATGGCAAAAATGAGAAGTGAAACGGATGTTCCATTACTGCTGGCGTTGAACCCACTCTTTCAACGCCTGGCGTGAAATTTTAATGCCGCCGTTTTTCAGTTCTGATGGCAACGTCAGCCAACGCACCGGTTGCTGAAAACGGGCCAGCTTAACTTTCACCCATTCGCTAAGATCCACGCTGTCCTGGTCATACTCCACCACAGCTACCGGGCGATGACCAAACTCCTTGTCTGCAACGGGGACGATAAACACTTGCAAAACCGCAGGATGTGCAGCAATAACCCGCTCCACCTCTTCCGGCTGAATACCTTCGCCACCGCTAAAGAACAGATTATCCAAGCGCCCGACAATGGTCAGTTTACCGTTATGCATCTCGCCGCGATCGCGCGTAGCGTACCAGCCTTCATCATTGAGCAGCGACACCAGTTGCCCGTTACGCCAGTAACCTTCTGCCATACTGGCAGCGCGCAACCATACCTCATCGTTAACAACTTTCACTTCCCGACCGGGCAGCGGCGAACCGACGTCTGCCAGACCGTCGGCTTCTTTCGCACACACCGTGGAGGCAAACTCGGTCAGACCATAGCCGCAAAAGCAACGAATACCCTGCTCGCGCGCCTGTTCCGTCAACTCGATCGGGATAGCCGCGCCGCCAAGTAACACCGCTTTCAGGGAAACTGAACTACGGTTAACCAGCAAACGCCAGAGCTGCGTCGGCACCAGCGAAGCGTGCGTACAGCCTGCCAGCATTTGCTCCAATGGCTGTTTATCACGCACCGTCATCCGCGCGCCAGCATACAACCAGCGCCACATAATTCCCTGCCCGGAAACGTGAAATAGCGGTAAAGAGAGCAGCCAGTCATCGTGCTCGCCAAACGGAATCAGCGATAACACCCCTTGCGCACTGGCAAGATGCGCCTGACAGGTATGGACGGCGGCTTTCGGCAAGCCGGTGGAACCGGAGGTTAATGTCATCGAACAAAGACGTGTCGGCTGCCAGAGGGCAGCATGTGTGCCCTCCCTCGACTGAATTTGCAGCGACGTTAACGCCCAAACGGTGTTTTCCCCTTCCGGCACCAGCGCAAATTGCAGAGTAAGATTGGGCAGCAACTCCTCAAGCAACGGCTGCGGAAGCTGTGGGTTGACGGGAAGCACCCGCGCACCGCATTGCAGCAACGCCAGCCAGGCCAGCAGCGTTTGCGGTGTATTCCACGCCCGCAGCATCACGCCGCTGCCCTCAACCACGCCCTGCGCCGCAAAGCCCGACGCTAATTCATCGACGCGAGCGCAAAGCTCGCGCCAGTTGAGTTGCTCGTCATTGAGACGCAAGGCGATGGCATCTCCCCGCACCTGCCGCCAGTGACGCCACGGCCAGTCAGAGAAGATCATAGCAGCCGCTCCAGTGCATCAATGTCCACTAACGGCAGTGGGCTGTCTGGCCAGCGACGAACCTGCTGCGCCTGCATCAGATCCAGCGTGTCCAGACCCGGAATGGTGTCTGGCGTTAACCAGGCCGCAATCCGCGCCAGTTGCGTTAAGCCTAAGCTCGACTCGATGGAAGAACTGATCACCGCCGTCAGCCCCAGCGCGTGCGCCGCCTGCACCTGCTCGCGTACTTTCTCCAGGCTGCCCGTGAGCGTAGGTTTGATCACCACCGCGCGCACGCCCTCTTCCGCCACAAAGGCAAAATCCGGCTCGCGCAGGCTTTCATCCCAGGCAATGGCAATGCCAGTTTCACGGGCAAAGGCGCGGGAATCATCGCGTGTTTTGCACGGTTCTTCGAGAAAAGCGATGCGGTCGCGATAATCCGGATTGACATATTTGGCAAACTGCTGGCTCTTCAGCGGCGTCCAGGCGCGATTCGCGTCAAGACGCAAATGCAGATCCGGAACCGCTTCCAGCAACAGATTCACTACCATGCCATCGCGCACGGCTTCGTACAATCCCACTTTGACCTTCGCCACTTTCTCGCCAGGCATATCGGCAAGTTTGAGGATCAGATCGTCCGGATCACCGTTACACAGCGGTGCCGCACGGTAATTGGCTGCTTGCGGCAACGTATCAGTAAGCTCTGCCAGCGCGCAGCTCACGCCAAAGGCGACGGAAGGCATTTGCGGTAATTCGCAATCGCCTGCCAGCCAGTCATTTACCCAGGCAAGCAGCACGCTTTGCGCCTCTTCCCAGGTTTCCTGACTGAAGCCCGGCAGTGGGGAGATCTCTCCCCACCCTTCGCGCCCGCCATCGAGCAGGCAAACGTACAGCCCGTCGCGGGTTTTTAACCGCCTGTCGCGCAGAACCACCCCCGCGTCCATGGGGATCTGCCAGCGGTATACCTGCGCGCTACGCATTACGGATTCCGTTTAAATTTGCTGAAATCAGGCTGACGTTTCTGGTTGAAAGCATTACGACCTTCCTGACCTTCTTCCGTCATGTAGAACAGCATGGTGGCGTTACCCGCCAGCTCTTGCAGCCCTGCCTGACCGTCGCAGTCGGCGTTCAGCGCAGCTTTCAGGCAGCGCAGCGCCATCGGGCTGTTTTGCAGCATTTCGCGGCACCAGCGGACGGTTTCTTTTTCCAGATCCGCCAGTGGCACAACGGTGTTAACCAGCCCCATATCCAGCGCCTGTTTCGCGTCATACTGACGGCACAGGAACCAGATTTCACGCGCTTTTTTCTGCCCGACAATACGCGCCATATAGGAAGCGCCCCAGCCGCCGTCGAAGGAACCGACTTTCGGCCCAGTCTGACCGAAGATGGCGTTTTCTGCCGCAATGGTCAGATCGCACATCATGTGCAGAACGTGACCGCCGCCGATGGAGTAGCCAGCCACCATCGCGACAACCGGTTTTGGACAGGTACGGATCTGGCGCTGGAAGTCCAGCACGTTCAGGTGATGTACGCCGGAGTCATCTTTATAGCCACCGTAATCGCCACGCACTTTCTGGTCACCGCCGGAGCAGAACGCTTTATCGCCTGCGCCAGTCAGAATGATCACGCCGATGTTATCGTCATAACGCGCATCCGCCAGCGCCTGGATCATCTCTTTTACCGTCAGAGGACGGAAGGCATTGCGCACCTGCGGACGATTAATGGTGATTTTTGCGATACCGTCGGCGGATTTTTCATAACGAATGTCCTCGAAACCTTCGGAACAGTCGTGCCATTCAACCGGTGCGTAAAGCATTGCTTCATCAGGATAAATCATATTGTGTCCTTTAGTCAGAAACGCAAGATCTGCGCCAGACTTGCGATTACGCCAGCGGGATTTTCCCGGTGCGCGTTATGTCCGGCGCGAGGAATGACATGGCAGTCAGCAGCCAGTTCCGCCGCCAGAGCGCGGAATTTGCTGTCACGTTCACCACATAAATAATAAAACGCAAATGTGCGGGCGCTAAGGTTAGCACGTAAATCAGGCTGGACGGACAATGAGGTTGCTTCCAGCATGGCGGCAAGGGTTGCGCCATTATTGTTGCTACGCAGCGTCACCAGTTCCCGGCGCTGCTCGTCGTTAAGCGAGGCAAAAACTGGTTGTTGATACCAGTCGGCAAATACTGCCGTTAATGGTTCTGTGCGAAAACGCTGCGCCCAACGGTGATCGGAACGCTGACGTTCCGCGCGTTGTTCAGCACTTTGCAGCCCAGGATGCCCGCCCTCGACAATAACCCCATCAAGCCCCGATATCCCCTGACAAGCTGCCATCATCGCCACGCGTCCACCGAGCGAGTACCCCACCAGCCAGCAGTTAAGTATGTTGTAACTAACAAGGGTTTTACGCAGTAAGTCGGTGAGATCATCAAAACCATCGACGCTAATTTCCGCCGAACCGCCGTGACCTGGGAGATCAACATACAACCGCGAGTAGTCGGCAAACGCTTCGCCGACTTCCTGCCATTCGTGGCAATCACCGGAAAAACCGTGCAGAAAAACCAGCCAGGGTAAACCTGGCTTGCCGTGTTTTTCCTTCGCGTGCAGGATCATAAATGGCTTACCTGCGCCAGCAATTGCTGGAGGGTCTGTGCGCCATCGGTGTCGTTAACCACCATCTCAATCACGGTGGTGGTCGGGGTGCGCCAGGCGTCGGCAAGCGCCGCTTCAAGTTCCTGCCAGTTTTGCGGGCGATGATATTTCAGCTCAAACATCGCGGCAGCATGATCAAAATGGACGTTTTGCGGCATCAGATAGAAACGCTCGCGCTCGCTTGTCGGCGTTGGTAGCAGCGAGAAAATTTGCCCGCCGTTGTTGTTTACCACAATTAATACCAGCGGCGCGGAAACCTGACGCAGTAACGCCAGTGCGTTCAGGTCGTAAAGTGCGGAAAGATCGCCAACAATCGCCAGCGTGGGTTTACCGCTCGCCCGCTGAACACCTGCGGCGGTAGAGAGCAGTCCGTCAATACCGCTGGCTCCACGGTTGCTGTAAACCGGATAACCTGCCGGAAGTTGCGAGAGCGCATCAATCAGACGCACCACCAGGCTGTTACCGACAAACAGTTGCCCCTGTTCCGGCAGATAGTCGCTGATGCGGTGCGCCAGTTGCGCTTCACCAAATGCATCTCGGCGCGCCACAACCGCCTGCATTGCCTGTTCAGCCAGACGCGGGATTTCAACGCACCAGGGCTGGCGTTTTTCTGCCGGATGCAGTTCCAGCCAGTCGGCGATATTAGCAATCAGCCGACGTCCACGATGGTGCGCCGGGTCGAGTCGCCCTTCGATATTATCAACAATCCAGTACTCTTCCGGCTCACAACTTGCCTGCCATTGCAGTAACCGTTTGCCGGTCAGGCTGCTCCCCAGTTGCACCACAATCTGCGCCTGCTGTAACTCGCTGATCGCTTTGGCATTGCCTAACCAGAGATCGGCACACGGCAGCGGCTGCCCGGTTTGCGACAGCACGTCGCCAATCAGCGGCCAGCCAAGAGTTTGCGCCCACAGGGCGACTTTTTTGCCCTCTTCCGCACTCATGCGACCCGCAACGACCACACCGCGCTTTTGCCGCCAGAAGAACCAGTCGCGCTGTTTTTCACTTTCCAGACGAGGCGCTTCACGCAGCCACGGTTTATCGTCCTGCCACCAGTCGCCCAGACGTTGTTGCCAGCTAAGCCCGGTGTCGTCCATCTCGCCATACAACGGTTCAGCAAACGGGCAGTTGATATGGACTCCGCCAGTATGCAAAGTACCGAGAACATGGTCGATGGTAGATACCAGCCAGCGAGCGGGAATATCCTGGGTCGGACGCGGTAGTGAAATGCTATGCATGGGGTGAGAGGCGAACATTCCCGGCTGGCGAATCGCCTGATTCGCGCCGCAGTCGATCAGTTCCGGCGGACGATCGGCGGTTAACAGGATCAGTTTTTCTCCGGTTAACCCCGCTTCAATCAGTGCCGGATAGAGATTTGCCACCGCCGTGCCGGAAGTTACTATCACCGCCACCGGCTGTTTGCTGACCTTCGCCAGCCCCAGTGCCAGATGCCCCAGCCCACGCTCATCAAAATGGGTGTGGTGGATGAATGCAGAATTTTCCGCCGCCGCTAACGTTAACGGCGTAGAACGAGAGCCAGGGGCAATGCAGACGTGTCTGACGCCATGACGCGTTAATGCTTCCAGAATGACCGCCGCCCAGCGTCGGTTAAATGCGCTTACTGACATGAGTTTGTCCGGTATCAATATTGCGGCTAAGTATAAGGAGCTACAAAAATAAATTATTGATATGAATCGGTAATGATGCGACTCATTACTATTCCATTTGTAATAATGTTCGCAACCCTGCCGCTTTGTTGTCGATTTCCTGCCACTCCTGCTCGGGGTCTGAGCCTCGGACAATGCCTGCTCCGGCATATAATCGCACCACATTGTCACTGATTTTCGCCGAGCGCAGGGAAACGCAGAATTCGCTTTGTTGTAATGAGAGATAACCCGCAGAACCGGCATACCATTCACGGGTGAACGGTTCGTGCCGGGCGATGAACTGCCGCGCCAGATCGCGCGGTAAGCCAGCAACGGCTGCCGTTGGCTGCAACTGATGTAAACAGATCACATCATCCGCTTTGTTGAGTGAAGTCCAGATACAGCGGCGCAGATGCTGCACTTTACGCAGGCGCAGTACCTGCGGCGGTAACACATCCAGCGTCTGGGTATCGGCCTGCAATCGTTGGCAGATATCTTCCACCACCAGCATGTTCTCGCGCTGGTTTTTATCATCCGCCATCAGCCACTCACCCAACTGTTGCGCCTGCTTATCATCAGAATGATTTGCTACCGTTCCCGCCAGGGCTTCGGTACGCAGAGCTTTGTCTCGCCGCCGCCATAGCCGCTCAGGCGTTGAGCCAAGAAAAGCATTTTCGCCATCAAAGGCCATGTAAAAATGATAGCAGTTCAGATTGAGCCGCCGGCTGGCAGCCATCATCGCCGCTGCATTGACCGGACTTGCGAAATGCAGGTCAGTCGCCCGGGCAAGAACCACTTTGTCGAGTTCACCTTCGGCGATGGTTTTCGTTGCCAGTTCGATTAATCGCGTCCAGCCAGTTTTGTCCGGCCAGTGTTGTTCTTTCGTGGTGGTTAAACGTAACGCGGGCAAAGGTTTAATATTCGCCAGTGTGGCGATAAATTCTTTTGCCTTAACTGCATCGTGCTGAAGGGAATTTTCACTGAATAGCGTCAGCCGTAGCGTGGCTTTACCGCCACAGCGTCGCCATTCCAGACGTGGTAAAAGTAGATTACCCTGCGACGGGTCAAACGCATTCAATCCCCAGATGCGTAAGTCGGTGTGTTCCGGATACTGACGAAGAAAACGTTGCGCCTGCCCCAACGACGTAAAGCGGATGATTGCGCCCAGCACGGCAGCTTCTTCATCGCCATTACGTTGTTGCCAGTAAAATTGCGGATACGTTTGCTGACTGGCCAGCCAGCTTAAGGCATCAAAAGCGTCATTGAGAGGGAAAGGAATGTCGAAAACCCGAATGCCGGGTGTCGCCGGAATCTCTTGCGACAAATGGCGCAGTAGATTTCCCAGCGCCGTAGTAAGTGATTGCACGCGGACCTCTCCCTGTTAAAAGCCTCACATTATACGGGGTACTACAGAAAAAATGCAGTACCCCAGTGTAGGGAGGTTTTAACGGCGTGCCAGCAATAGTCCTAATACCAGTCCAACAGCCGCGCCAACGCCAATTCCCTGCCAGGGTTTTTCATGGACGTAGTCATCGGCGCGATAAACTGCCTGCTTCGCCCGATAGTAATAACTGTCAGAAGCCTGGCTTACCCTTTTTTTCACATCATCCAGCGCCTTTTCTGCACGCGCCTTTAGTTCAACATATTTTTGATCGGCGGGATCGCCAGAGGAACGTAGTACCTCGTCAAGTGTTTCACTCAGCAACGTCAGGTCGTCATCGATACGTGTATCACCAAACTGATTAGACATTCTCGTTCTCCATTTGCGTAAAACCTGCCACTAACTATAGACAACGGTTATCGATTACGCCTGAATAACCTCGCGCGCCATCCCGATATGCGGAATACCATCTTCCTCATAAATATCGGTCACAGGGATGAAACCAAATTGCCCATAAAAGTTTTGTAAATGCGCCTGCGCCCCCAGATAAATCGGCTTCTCCGGCCAGTGGCGAGTACACAATTCCAGCGCCTTACTCATCAATTGCTGACCAATTTTTTCGCCGCGTAAGGCTTCGCTGACAATCACCCGACCAATCACAACGGGTTGCAGTTCGTCGTCACTTTTCAGAATCCTCGCATACGCCACCAGTGTCCCGTTATGCCAACCGAGAATGTGGCGATTTTCTCCCACCAGATCGTCGCCATCGATATCCTGGTAAGGACAGTTTTGTTCCACTACAAATACCGCACAACGCAGTTGTAATAAGGCATAAAGCTGAGAAACGGATAAATCAGAATGATGCAGATCTTGCCAGTCGATCATGGAAGGCTCCTTTGTGCTGTTTGCTTTATACTAGCCGGAATATTTTCAGCAGCGTGATGAACTCATGGAATTAATTTTTTTAGGCACTTCGGCAGGTGTTCCGACCCGGACACGTAATGTCACGGCAATATTGCTTAATCTGCAACATCCGACGCAAGCCGGGCTTTGGTTATTTGATTGTGGTGAAGGTACACAACACCAGATGTTGCACACGGCATTTAACCCAGGAAAACTGGACAGGATTTTTATAAGCCATCTTCATGGCGATCACCTTTTTGGCTTGCCCGGATTGCTATGCAGTCGTTCCATGTCAGGCATTGTGCAACCATTAACAATTTATGGTCCGAAAGGTATCCGTGAATTTGTTGAGACAGCGTTACGCATTAGCGGCTCGTGGACGGATTATCCGCTGGAAATTGTTGAAATTACGGCTGGAGAAATAGTTGATGATGGACTGCGCAAGGTAACGGCATATCCAATGGAGCATCCACTGGAGTGTTACGGCTATCGTATTGAAGAACATGATAAACCAGGCGCGCTGAATGCCCAGGCGTTAAAAGATGCCGGCGTACAACCGGGTCCGCTGTTCCAGGATTTGAAAAAAGGCAAAACAGTCACGCTGGAAGACGGTCGGCAGATTAACGGCGCTGATTACTTATCCGCGCCTACACCGGGTAAATCAATCGCCATTTTCGGTGATACCGGCCCTTGCGATGCCGCAATCGATCTTGCTAAAGGTGTCGACATAATGGTTCACGAAACGACGCTGGATATGGAGATGGAAGCCAAAGCCAACAGTCGTGGGCACAGTTCAAGCCGTCAGGCGGCGACTCTGGCTCGTAAGGCGGGTGTCGGCAAATTGATCATTACTCACGTCAGCTCACGCTATGATGATAAAGGCTGTCAGCATTTATTACGCGAGTGCCGGGCAATTTTCCCGGCAACAGAACTGGCGAGCGATTTCGCGGTGTTTCACGTATAATCTTTAATTAATTGATAACAGGGCAAAATCGCCCTGTTTCATCAGCCAATGACTCAGGCTACTTTTATATAAATCTATCAAGCCAACAATATATTTGAGCATGATATTTATCATTAATAGTGATAAATAACAGACTCGCCTATGTCCTGGTTTTATTCCCGGTATCGATTTCTCTGACCATCTTAATTACTGGCAGCAAGATATCCCCGCCGTCATGATTACAGACACCGCTTTTTATCGTAATAAACAATATCACCTGCCCGGTGATACCGCAGACAGACTGAACTATCAGAAAATGGCGCAGGAGGTGGATGGTGTTACAACCTTGTTGTACAACAGTAAATAATAAAATTTTCTCGAGGCGGCTCCAGAAAAAACAGCTTGTATATTTTATTTTTCCCCGTCTGTTTTAAGATGCGCAAAAGGAAATCTGACGGGAGAAATAAGATGGGAATGATTGCGTATTTTGCGGAAATTAACTCAGAAAAGGCCAACAAGTTGATTGAGTCTAATGAGAAATCTTTAATGGACGATATTCATGAAACGATTTCAGGCTCAAGGCGACTGGATATTGATAAACGCTGGGACTTTTTACATTTTGGCCTGACGGGCACCTCTGCTTTTGATCCAGCGAAGAATGATCCGCTAAGTCGTGCGGTGCTCGGTGAACATAGTCTCGAAGATGGCATCGATGGTTTCCTGGGATTGACCTGGAATCAGGAGTTAGCCGCCACTATTGACCGTCTCGAGGCACTCGACCGAAATGAACTGCGTAAACAGTTTTCCATTAAGCGACTCAATGAAATGGATATTTATCCGGGAGTGACCTTTTCAGAGGAGTTAGAGGGGCAACTCTTTGCTTCGATCATGCTTGATATGGAAAAACTGATTAGTGCGTATCGACGTATGCTGCGGCAAGGGAATCATGCGCTGACGGTTATTGTTGGGTGATGGTGTCAGGGCACCATAAAAAAACCGCCGAACATGTCGGCGGCTTTCTCAGCTTACTGACTGACGACTCACATCATCGGCATTGCCAAACGCACAATGCTAATCAGCGGTTGCGGCCATACACCCAGCACCAGAACCAGCAGGGCAGAGATCAGCACCACGATACCACCTGCTGTGTACTGCCAGTCTGACGGCGCATCACGGTTTGGCTGTTCTGAACCATGAAGGTACAGGCTCACCGCCACGCGCAGGTAGTAGTAGAGGCCGATTGCCGAACCGACAACCACGGCGCCCACCAGCCACCACAGGTGTGCCTGGACACCGACAGCCAGCACATAGAACTTACCGATAAAGCCCAGCGTCATCGGAATACCTGCCAGCGACAGCATCATCACCGTCATCACTGCCGCGAGTATCGGGCGATGCCAGAACAGACCACGGTAAGAGAACAGGGAATCAGCATCCGGGCCACGGTACGGGCTGGACATCAGGCTGACCACACCGAACGCACCGAGGCTGCTGAACAGATAACCGGCCAGGTAAACCCCTACCGCTTCCATCGACATCTCGCCGGTTTGCAGCGCAATCAGCGCCACCAGCAGATAGCCGAGGTGAGAGATAGACGAGTAACCGAGCAGACGTTTGATGTTGGTCTGGCTCAGCGCCATCAGGTTACCGAAGATGATGGAGGCAAAGGCGATAATCGCCAGCACCACGCGAATCGCTTCGCTGTCACCCACCGGTGCGTAAAGGAACAGACGCATCACCACACCGAAGATAGCGATTTTACTCGCCGTCGCCAGGAAAGTGGAAACCGGCGCAGGCGCGCCCTGGTATACGTCTGGCGTCCACAGGTGGAACGGAACCAGAGAGAGTTTGAAGCCGAGGCCGACAATCATCAGGCCAAAACCTGCCAGCAACAGCGGCTCGTTGAGCATACCGTCGCCGAGGTTTTTACCCAGCGCGACAAACGACAGGTCACCAGACTGTGCATACACCAGCGCCATACCGAACAGCAGGAAAGAAGATGCTGCGGCAGAAAGGATGGTGTATTTGATACTGGCTTCCAGCGAACGTTTCTGACGGAAAGCGTAACCGACCAGGCCAAACAGCGGCAAAGAGATCAGTTCAATACCGAGGAACAGAGACGCCAGATGGTTGGCATTCGCCAGCAGGATCCCGCCCAGCGCGGCAATTAACACCAACAGGTAGAACTCGTCCTTGTTGTCGTTATAGCCTTCAAGCCACGGGTAGGCGAAAGTACAGGTGGCGAGGCTCGCCAGCAGGACCAGCCCGGTGTAAAGCATGGCGAAACCATCAACGCGCATCAGCGGCGTAACGTCCATAGCGCCCGCCTGGCCGACAAACCAGAGCGAAACCAGCGCCGCGTTAAGCCCAATAACCGAGAGCGTAGCGTTGAGGAAATGATTGCGTCGCCACGCAATGGAGAGCATCACAACCACCACCGTCAAGCCGACGATCAGCAACGGTAGCAGTGCGATCAGGTTTTGTGGAGTTATTGTCATGGCGATTTACGGCCTTGTAGTAGTAACGGAATTAACAAACCACTGCTGGATATTGCCAATCGCGGAGTGCGAGGTATCCAGAATCGGCTGCGGATAGAAGCCCAGCAGTACCAGCAGCACCACCAGCAACAGGATCATAAACAGCTCACGCAGCGACATCCCTGGCAGTTCCTGGCTGGCAATCTGGCTTTTCGCTTTACCGAAGTAAGCGCGATGCAACATCGCCAGCGAATAAACAGATGCAAAGACCAGCCCAAAGGTAGAGATAACGGTAATCACCGGCACAACCTGGAAGCTGCCGAACAGAATCATAAATTCGCCGACGAAGTTACCGGTGCCTGGCATCCCAAGCGTTGCCACCGCAAAGAACAGCGACAGTGCTGGCAGCCATTTCATCTTGCTCCACAGACCGCCCATCATGCGCATGTCGCGGGTATGGATACGTTCATAGAGCTGACCGCAGAGAATAAACAGACCCGCCGCCGACAAGCCGTGCGCAATCATCTGAATTACCGCGCCCTGGTAGGCCAACTGGCTGCCGGTGTAGATAGCAATCAGCACGAAGCCCATGTGGGAAACCGAGGTGTAGGCGATCAGACGTTTGATATCGGTCTGAGCGAAGGCCATCCACGCACCGTAGAAAATGCCGATAACACCCAGCCACATAGCGATTGGCGCAAACTCTGCCGACGCGTTCGGGAACAGCGGCAGGGAGAAACGCAGCAGACCGTAAGCAGCGGTTTTCAGCAAGATCCCCGCGAGGTCAACGGAACCGGCGGTCGGTGCCTGGGAGTGCGCATCCGGTAGCCAGCCATGCAGCGGAACCACCGGCATTTTCACCGCAAAGGCGATGAAGAAGCCCAGCATCAACAGATATTCCACACCACTGGACATCGGCGTATTCAGCAGCTCTTCATAGTTGAAGGTCCAGACGCCAGTCGCATTGTAGTGAACAAAAACCAGCGCCAGGATGGCGATCAACATCACCAGACCACTCGCCTGGGTGTAAATGAAGAACTTGGTTGCCGCCGTGATACGCGTTTTACCGTCAGAGGCTTTATGCCCCCACAGTGCGATCAGGAAGTACATCGGCACCAGCATCATTTCCCAGAAGAAGAAGAACAGGAACATGTCGATGGCAAGGAACACGCCGATAACGCCGCCCAGGATCCACATCAGGTTGAGGTGGAAGAAGCCCTGATATTTTTCGATCTCGTTCCACGAACAGAGTACGGCCAGCACGCCGAGCAAACCGGTCAGCACGACCATCAGCAGCGACAGACCATCAATGGCGAGATGGATAGAGATTCCAAAACGCGGGATCCACGGCATGTCGAATTCAGACTGCCACTGCGGAATTCCGGCGGATTGCGTCAGTGAATAACCGCCCTGCAACCACAGTTGCAGCGACAGCGCCAGCGTCAATCCCATGGTGATCAGCGCGATCCAGCGCGGCACCTTGACGCCAAAGCGTTCGGTCTGCCAGCACAGGAAGCCGCCGATAAAGGGGATTAGTATTAACCAGGGTAATAACATAGCTAAGTATGTCCCTTATATTTACTCCTGCTCAGGCTATCTCACTCGCCAGCCCGAATCCCGGCAGTGCTCGCAATCCTCACGTACTTAAGTACGCTCCGGTTGCTGTGCGCTGGCGGTATCCGGTCTGACTTCGCCGATGACGCCTGTACTTCAGGAACAGTTACCTAAAATTTATTCTTAGTTCACAGACCCGGCGCAACGCCGGGTATATTCACTCAGCCAACAACTCAACGCAGTACCATCAACAGTGCCAGCACCACGACCGCACCGATGCTCATGGATGCCACATACCAGCGTAGGTAGCCGTTCTCGCTTAACAGCAGGCCTTTACCTGCAAAGCGGGAAAGGACAGCCGGGATGTTCATCATTGAGTTCAGCGGATCGCGTTTCAGCAACCAGGCAATACCCAGGAACGGCTTGACGAACACTTTGTCGTACAGCCAGTCAAAGCCCCAGGCGTTGTACCACCAGGTTCCCAGCAGGCGACCCGGCGCACTGTTGGCGATGGAGGTCACCAGAGTACGTTTACCCAGCCACAGCCAGGCAGCCAGCAGAATGCCGACGACCGCAACCACGCCAGAGGTAATTTCCAGGGTCAACATACTGCCGTGCGCCAGTTCCGTCGTTTGCGGAAGCACGCCCTGCAGCGGCGGTACAATCAGTGCGCCAACGAAGGTGGAAAGGATCAGCAGCACAATCAGCGGCAGGCTGTGAGTTACCCCTTTCACGGCGTGAGCGTGAATTTGTTCTTTTCCGTGGAAGACGATGAAAATCATCCGGAAGGTGTAGAGCGAGGTCATAAACGCACCGACCAGACCGGCCACCATCAGATTGATATGACCATTCGCCATCGCACCCGCGAGGATCTCATCCTTACTGAAGAAGCCCGCAGTGACCAGCGGCAGTGCCGACAGTGCCGCGCCGCCCACCAGGAAGCAGAGATAAACCAGTGGAATAGATTTACGCAGACCGCCCATCTTGAAGATGTTCTGTTCGTGATGGCAGGCCAGAATGACGGAACCGGATGCCAGGAACAGCAACGCTTTAAAGAATGCGTGGGTCATCAAGTGGAAAATCGCCGCATCCCATGCCTGTACGCCAAGCGCGAGGAACATGTAACCAATCTGGCTCATGGTGGAGTAAGCGAGAACACGTTTGATGTCAGTTTGTACCAGAGCGGCAAAGCCTGCCAGCAGCAGCGTAACCGCACCCACGATACCCACCAGATGCAGAACTTCCGGGGTCATCAGGAACAGGCCGTGGGTACGGGCGATCAGGTAGACACCGGCTGTTACCATCGTTGCGGCGTGGATCAGCGCGGAGACTGGCGTCGGGCCAGCCATCGCGTCGGCAAGCCATGTCTGCAACGGCAACTGCGCAGATTTACCGACCGCACCGCCCAGCAGCATCAGCGTCGCCCACATCAGCATGTTATTGCCGTCAGCAAAGTGCGCTGGTGCCAGTTCCACCATTTCGCGGAAGTTCAGGGTGCCCAGTTCGTTGTAAAGAATGAACAGCGCGAAAGCGAGGAACACGTCACCCACACGAGTCACGACGAACGCTTTCATTGCCGCTGCGCCATTCTTCGGATCGGTGTAGTAGAAACCGATCAGCAGATAGGAGCACAGACCCACGCCTTCCCAGCCGAGGTACATCAGCAGCAGGTTGTCGGCGAGAACCAGAACCACCATGCTGGCGATGAACAGGTTGGTGTAGGCGAAGAAGCGGGAGTATCCCTCTTCACCGCGCATATACCAGGAAGCGTACATGTGGATCAGGAAACCCACACCGGTAACCACCGAGAGCATGGTCAGCGACAGGCCGTCCAGCACCAGGTTGAAACCAATGTTAAAGTCGCCTACCGACATCCACGTCCACAGCGGCTGGCTGTAAGCCTGCTCGCCGTTAGCGAAGAAATCGACGCCGATAAAAGCGGTCACCAGCGCCGCCAGGCCCACAGAGCCAACGCCAACGATCGCAGAGACGTTTTCAGACCAGCGTCCACGGGAGAACGCCAGCAGGACGAAGCCAATCAATGGCAAAATAATGGTTAAGGCAAGCATGTTCATCCGCGCATCTCACTTACTGAATCGATGTTCAGGTTCTGGCGACGACGGTGAAGTTGCAGCAGCAGCGCAAGGCCGATACTCGCTTCTGCCGCCGCGAGGCTGATGGCGAGAATGTACATCACCTGACCGTCGGTCTGGCCCCAGTAGCTACCGGCGACCACAAAGGCCAGCGCGGAGGCGTTAATCATGATTTCCAGACCAATCAGCATAAACAGCAGATTGCGACGGATAACCAGACCGGTTAAGCCAAGAACGAATAAGATTGCCGCGAGGATCAGTCCATGTTGTAAGGGGATCATGCGCGCTCCTCCGTTTTTCTTTTCGCGCTGTCGTCTTTACGATTGCTCAGCACTTCACCCGCACGCTCTTCACGACCGACGTGGAAGGCCACAACCAGACCAGCCAGCAGCAGCATAGAAGCCAGTTCCACCGCCAGTACGTAAGGCCCGAACAGCGTAATACCCACTGCTTTAGCACTGATTGGCGTACCGTCGATACCCTGATCGTTAACACCGAGAATGGCGTAAACAATCACCACCAGCATGATGGCCGACAAAATTGCCGGACCAATCCACACCTGCGGTTTCAGCCACTGGCGTTCCTGTTCGATTTCCGAACCGCCCAGGTTGAGCATCATCACCACGAACACGAACAGCACCATAATGGCACCCGCGTAGACGATAATTTCCAGCGCACCAGCGAAATAAGCGCCCAGTGAGAAGAACACCCCGGAAATCGCCAGCAGCGAAATAATCAGGTACAGCAGTGCGTGTACCGGATTGGTATGGGTGATCACTCGCAAGGTCGCAAGTATGGCTATCAGGCCACAGATATAAAAAGCGAACTCCATTGCCCCTCTCCTTACGGTAACAGGCTCTTGACGTCGATAGGCTTGGCTTCGTTTTCTGCTTCGCCCTTATCTTTGCCGTCGATTGCCATACCTGCCATCCGGTAGAAGTTATATTCCGGGTATTTGCCCGGACCGGAGATCAGCAGATCCTCTTTCTCGTAAACCAGATCCTGGCGCTTGTATTCCCCCATTTCGAAATCCGGGGTTAACTGAATCGCCGTGGTCGGACAGGCTTCTTCGCACAGGCCACAGAAAATGCAGCGTGAGAAGTTGATGCGGAAAAATTCCGGATACCAGCGACCGTCTTTGGTTTCTGCTTTTTGCAGCGAGATACAGCCGACCGGACAGGCTACCGCGCAGAGGTTACAGGCTACGCAACGCTCTTCGCCGTCCGGGTCGCGGGTCAGAACGATACGACCACGATAACGGGGCGGCAGATAGACCGGCTCTTCCGGGTACATTCGCGTTTCGCGTTTGGCGAACGCATGCAGGCCGATCATCCAGATACTACGAACCTGGGTGCCGAAACCTACTAACAATTCTTTTAAGGTCATGGTCTTAGTGCCCCTTATTGCGCCTGCCAGAGAATGACAGCCGCCGTTACCAGCAAGTTGATCAGCGTCAGCGGCAGGCAGATTTTCCAGCCGAAGGACATTACCTGGTCATAACGCGGACGCGGTAACGACGCACGAATCAAAATGAACATCATCATAAAGAACGCGGTTTTCAGCGCGAACCAGATGAATGGTGGTAACAACGGGCCTTGCCAGCCACCGAAAAACAGCGTCACCATCAGTGCTGAGATGGTCACAATCCCGATGTATTCACCCACGAAGAACAGACCGAATTTCATACCGGAATATTCAATGTGGTAACCATCCGCCAGTTCCTGCTCGGCTTCCGGCTGGTCAAACGGGTGACGGTGACACACCGCCACGCCCGCGATGGCAAAGGTAATAAAACCAAAGAATTGCGGGATGACGTTCCACACATGCGCCTGGCTGTTGACGATGTCGGTCATGTTGAATGAACCGGCCTGCGCCACCACGCCCATCAGGGAAAGCCCAAGGAACACTTCGTAGCTCAGAGTCTGTGCAGAAGCACGCATCGCACCCAGCAGAGAGTATTTGTTGTTACTTGACCAGCCCGCAAACAGCACCGCGTAAACCGCCAAACCGGCCATCATCAGGAAGAACAAAATCCCGATGTTCAGGTCGGCAACCACCCAACCCGGACTGACTGGCACAATCGCAAAGGCCAGCAGCAGCGAGGTAAAGGCAATCATTGGCGCCAGAGTAAAGATGACGCGATCCGAGAATTTCGGGATCCAGTCTTCTTTAAAGAACATTTTGATCATGTCCGCGACCAGCTGGAGCGAACCGCCCCAGCCAACACGGTTAGGTCCGTAACGGTTCTGGAACAGACCCAGCAGGCGACGTTCGCCAAAGCTCATGAATGCCCCGCAGGTGACAACCACCAGCAGGATCACCACCGCTTTGAGGATGGTCAGCAGGATCTCAATCAGTTCCGGTGATAACCAACTCATTGTTGTGCCTCCTTGAGATCCTCAAGATGCGCGCCAGCCAGCACTGGAGCAATGCCGGACATCCCCATCGGCAAGCCCACCTGCCCTGCCGTCAGCCCTTCGGCGATTTCAACCGGCAACGTGACCGTGTTGCCATCGTAACTAAAGGAGACGCGTGTACCCGCGTTCACACCCAACTTCGCGGCATCTGCCGGGTTAAGTTTGATGTACGGCTGCGGCATACGGCTCTGGAAGACCGGAGCACGCTGTGACAGTTCATCGCTGCCAAACAGGTGGTAGTACGGCGCGATACGCCATTTCCCTTCCTGCGGCTGGAAGCGAGCCGGTACGCTGGTGAAGTAATCCAGACCGTTTTCGCTGGTTTCAAACAGACGCACACCCGGATCGCCAAAGCGCAGTTTGCCGCCCACTTCATCCTGGAACTTGTTCCATGCCTGCGGGGAGTTCCAGCCCGGCGCCCAGGCAAACGGCACTTGCGAACGGTGCGCGGTCGGCTGGTTGTTACCTTCCATCGAGAAGGTGAACATGGTGTCAATATCCTGCGGCTGACGCGGCTCATGAACGCTGATGTTGGCGCGCATGGCGGTACGACCGCTGTAACGGTGCGGTTCACGAGCCAGTTTCTGCCCGCGAATGCGGAATGTCGCATCCGGCGCAGCATCTTTGATACCTGCCAGTTCCGGGATTTTCGCCACAACGGCGTCAATCACGTGGTCGAGCTGCGTCCAGTCCACTTCACGGCTCAGCAGGGTGCTGTGCAGCGAGTGTAACCAGCGCCAGCTTTCCAGCATGACAGTTTTGCTGTCGTAATAAGCCGGATCGTAAACCTGGAAGAAACGTTGGGCGCGACCTTCATTATTAATTACCGTACCGTCGCTTTCAGCAAAGCTGGCGGCGGAAAGTACCAGATGGGCGTTTTCCATAATCGCTGTGCGTTGATGGTCAACCACCATCACCAGCGGCGCTTTCGCCAGCGCAGCATTCACGCGGGTAGCGGAAGCGTGACGGTGCAGATCGTTTTCCAGCACCACCACCGCGTCGGCGCGTCCGGTTTCCAGTTCGGTTAATGCTTCTTCCAGCGAACCGCCCCCCATAATGCCCAGCCCCATGCTGTTGACGGAACGGGCAATCATGGTGATACCTACGTCAGCGCCGCGACCTTTCAGGGCTTTCGCCACGTTAGCCGCCGCCTGAATCACTTCTGTGCTACCGGCGTTCGTCCCGGAGATAATCAACGGTTTCTTCGCCCCAGCCAGTGCCTGCACGATGACGTCGATTTTGCTTTGCAGCTCAGGCTCGATACCGTCAACCGCTGGCGCGGAGTTATCCAGCGCATGGGCGATGGCAAAACCTAAACGCGCCTGATCTTCAACCGGTGCGCGGTAAGTCCACGCCGCAATATCATCCAGACGAGTGTCATCAACGTTGGTAACAAACAGCGGATGCTTCGCACGTTGACCGATGTTGAGGATTGCCGCAATCTGCCAGTCAGCCACTTTCTGTGCTGCCGCCATTTCGCGCGCTTTACCTTTCACCGCCTGACGCACCGCCAGCGCGACGCGTGCGCCGGTCTGGGTAACGTCTTCGCCCAGTACCAGTACCGCATCGTAAGATTCGATTTCGCGCAGTGCCGGCGTATAAATGCCGCCTTCACGCAGCACTTTCAGCGCCAGTTGCAGACGTTCCTGCTCACCGTGAGCAATACCGGTATAGAAGTTTTCTTCGCCCACCAGCTCACGCAGCGCAAAGTTGCTTTCTACGCTGGCTCGCGGAGAACCGATGCCGATCACTTTCTTCGACTGACGCAGAATATCGGCTGCGCCCTGCATTGCCTGTTCGGCGTTAAGGGTGATGAAATCATCGCCACGACGCTGTACTGGCTGACGCGGACGATCTTTCAGGTTGACGTAGCCGTAACCGAAACGACCACGGTCGCAGAGGAAGTAGTGGTTTACCGTACCGTTGTAACGGTTTTCGATACGACGCAGTTCGCCGTAACGTTCGCCGGGGCTGATGTTACAGCCAATGGAACATTGCTGGCAGATGCTCGGCGCAAACTGCATATCCCATTTACGGTTGTAACGCTCGGAGTGCGTTTTGTCGGTAAATACGCCAGTCGGGCAAATTTCGACCAGGTTACCGGAAAATTCGCTTTCCAGGGTGCCGTCTTCAGGTCGACCGAAGTAGACGTTGTCGTGTGCGCCATAAACGCCCAGATCCGTACCGTCAGCGTAATCTTTGTAGTAACGCACACAGCGGTAACAGGCGATGCAGCGGTTCATTTCGTGGGAGATGAACGGCCCCAGATCCTGATTGCGGTGGGTACGTTTGGTGAAACGGTAGCGACGGAAGCTGTGTCCGGTCATCACGGTCATATCCTGAAGATGGCAGTTACCGCCCTCTTCACATACCGGACAGTCGTGCGGGTGGTTAGTCATTAACCACTCGACCACACTTTCACGGAACTGTTTCGCTTCTTCGTCGTCAATGGAAATAAAGGTGCCATCGGAAGCCGGTGTCATACAGGACATCACCAGGCGACCACGCGTGTCTTCCGCGTTTTGGTACTGCTTCACCGCACACTGGCGGCAAGCACCGACGCTTCCCAGCGCCGGATGCCAGCAAAAGTAAGGAATGTCAAGACCCAGAGACAGACAAGCTTCCAGCAGATTGTCCGCTCCGTTGACCTCGTATTCTTTGCCGTCTACATGAATTGTAGCCATTAGCATGCTTCCAGTTTTCTCAGTCAGAGACTGAGCGTTAATCGAAATCATTCCCCTCACCCCGGCCCTCTCCCCTAAGGGGCGAGGGAGAAAAGCGGCTCAGGATCATCCCCTCTCCCCTCCGGGGAGAGGGTTAGGGTGAGGGGTAAAAGGTCCTTACCAGCGCTCTTTCAGCAGGTTCGGCTGAATCCCATTAATCAAATGGGTATTGCTGAACGGCTGTTTGATTCCCGCTTCAAATTCTTCGCGGAAATATTTGATGGCGCTCTGTAACGGCTCCACCGCACCTGGTGCGTGGGCACAGAAGGTTTTACCCGGGCCTAAGAATCGACACAGTTGCTCAAGTGTTTCGATATCTCCCGGCTGACCTTCGCCCCGCTCCAGCGCACGCAGAATTTTCACGCTCCACGGTAGACCGTCACGGCACGGTGTACACCAGCCGCAGGATTCACGGGCGAAAAACTCTTCCAGGTTACGCACCAGCGACACCATGTTGATCTCATGGTCAACCGCCATCGCCAGCGCCGTACCCAGACGGCTGCCCGCTTTACCGATGCTTTCGAATTCCATCGGCAGGTCAAGGTGCGCTTCGGTCAGGAAGTCGGTGCCCGCGCCGCCTGGCTGCCAGGCTTTGAATTTCAGGCCGTCACGCATACCACCGGCGTAATCTTCGAGGATCTCGCGTGCGGTAGTGCCGAACGGCAGTTCCCACAGACCCGGATTTTTCACCCGACCGGAGAAGCCCATCAGCTTGGTGCCAGCATCTTTACTTTTCGAGATGTTCTGATACCACTCCACGCCGTTAGCAAGGATTGCCGGAACGTTACACAGGGTTTCGACGTTGTTGACGCAGGTCGGTTTACCCCATGCGCCGGAGGTTGCCGGGAATGGCGGTTTTGAACGCGGGTTAGCGCGACGCCCTTCCAGGGAGTTGATTAACGCTGTTTCTTCACCGCAGATGTAGCGCCCTGCCCCGGTATGGACAAACAGTTCAAAATCAAAACCTGTTCCCATAATGTTTTTGCCAAGCAGACCTGCTTCGGTCGCTTCAGCAATGGCACGGCGCAGATTCACTGCTGCTTCAATATATTCGCCACGCAGGAAGATGTAGCCACGGTAAGCTTTCAGCGCAAACGCGGAGATGAGCATACCTTCCACCAGCAGGTGCGGCAGTTGTTCCATCAGCAGGCGGTCTTTATAGGTGCCCGGCTCCATTTCATCGGCGTTACACAGCAGGTAACGGATGTTCATGGATTCGTCTTTCGGCATCAGGCTCCACTTCAGGCCAGTAGAAAAGCCTGCACCGCCGCGCCCTTTCAGGCCGGAGTCTTTTACCTGAGTAACGATTTCGTCCGGAGAAAGTCCGGTCAGCGCCTTACGCGCCCCTTCGTAACCGTTTTTGCTGCGGTATTCATCCAGCCACACTGGCTGTTTATCATCACGCAGACGCCAGGTCAGCGGATGCGTTTCGGGAGTACGGATAATGTTTTTCATTTATACCGCTCCAGCAGTTCAGGGATCGCTTCCGGGGTCAGATGCGCGTGAGTATCCTCATCGATCATCATGTTTGGCCCTTTATCACAGTTCCCCAGGCAGCAGGTTGGCAGCAGCGTAAAGCGGCCGTCAAACGTCGTTTGCCCTGGTTTGATGTTCAGTTTTTTCTCCAGCGCCGCCTGAATGCCCTGGTAACCGTTGATGTGACAGACCACGCTGTCGCAATAACGGATCACATGGCGACCAACCGGCTGGCGGAAGATCTGGCTGTAGAATGTTGCCACGCCTTCGACATCGCTCGCCGGAATACCCAGAACGTCAGCGATCGCGTGGATCGCACCGTCCGGCACCCAGCCACGCTGTTTCTGAACGATCTTCAGGGCTTCAATGGACGCCGCACGCGGGTCTTCGTAGTGGTGCATCTCGTGCTCAATCGCTTCACGCTCTGCCGCACTCAGCTCAAAAGCCTCAGTTTGTGGTTGTTGATTCTCGTGCATAATTAGCGGTCCACATCTGACATAACAAAATCGATACTGCCCAGATAAACAATCAGGTCAGACACAAGGCTGCCACGGATCGCCGCCGGAATTTGCTGCAAATGCGCATAACTCGGCGTGCGGATACGGGTGCGATAACTCATGGTGCTGCCGTCGCTGGTCAAGTAGTAACTGTTGATCCCTTTAGTCGCCTCAATCATCTGGAAGGATTCATTGGCAGGCATCACCGGCCCCCACGATACTTGCAGGAAGTGGGTGATCAGGGTTTCGATATGTTGCAGCGTGCGCTCTTTCGGCGGCGGCGTAGTCAGCGGGTGATCCGCTTTGAACGGGCCTTCCGGCATGTTGTTGAGGCACTGCTCAAGAATGCGCAGACTCTGACGCAGCTCTTCCACTTTCAACATCACGCGGGTGTAGCAGTCAGAAACACCACCACCCACCGGGATTTCAAAGTCGAAGTTTTCATAGCCAGAATAAGGACGCGCCTTACGCACGTCGAAGTCGATCCCGGTGGCGCGCAGGCCAGCACCGGTGGTGCCCCACTCCAGCGCCTCTTTCGCGCCGTAGGCGGCAACGCCCTGGGAACGGCCTTTCAGAATGGTGTTTTGCAACGCCGCTTTCTCGTAAGACGCCAGACGTTTCGGCATCCAGTCGAGGAACTCACGCAGCAGACGATCCCAGCCACGCGGCAGGTCGTGCGCTACGCCGCCAATGCGGAACCACGCCGGGTGCATACGGAAACCGGTTATCGCTTCTACCAGATCGTAGATTTTCTGCCGATCCGTAAAGGCGAAGAACACAGGCGTCATCGCGCCGACGTCCTGAATAAAGGTGGAAATGTACAGCAGGTGGCTGTTGATACGGAACAGTTCGGAGAGCATTACGCGAATCACGTTAACGCGATCCGGCACGGTAATTCCGGCCAGTTTCTCTACCGCCAGTACGTAAGGCATTTCGTTAACGCAGCCGCCGAGATATTCGATACGGTCGGTGTAAGGAATATAGCTGTGCCAGGACTGGCGTTCGCCCATTTTCTCAGCGCCACGGTGGTGGTAGCCGATGTCTGGTACGCAGTCGACAATCTCTTCGCCGTCGAGTTGCAAAACGATACGGAAAGCCCCGTGCGCCGACGGGTGGTTCGGGCCGAGGTTGAGGAACATGAAGTCCTCGTTTTCGGTGCCGCGCTTCATCCCCCACTCTTCCGGTTTGAAGGTCAGGGCTTCCATCTCCAGATCCTGTTTGGCTTTGGTCAGCTCAAACGGCGAGAATTCGGTTGCGCGCGCCGGGTAATCTTTACGCAGCGGGTGACCTTTCCAGGTTTGCGGCATCATGATGCGGCGCAGGTTCGGGTGACCATCGAAAGTAATGCCAAACAGATCCCAGGTTTCACGCTCATACCAGTTGGCGTTCGGGAACAATTTGGTAAAGGTCGGTACGTGCAGGTCGTTTTCAGCCAGCGCCACCTTCAGCATGATGTCGCGGTTACGATCGATGGAAATCAGATGGTAGAAAACAGAAAAATCCGCAGCAGGTAGCCCTTCGCGGTGGGTGCGTAGACGTTCGTCCATGCCGTGTAAATCAAACAGCATGACGTAAGGTTTCGGCAGTTTCTTTAAGAAATCGCCAACTTCCAGTAATTGTTCACGCTTGATCCACACAACGGGAACCCCGGTGCGAGTCGCCTGAACAGTAAAGGCATCCGGCCCAAAACGGTTGCGCAGTTCGCCTATCACCGGATCATCAAGATGATCGCGGGTCTGCCAGGCGGGTTCTTGCGCGGTTAAGTCGGTCATATTGTTCACCATTGCATATGGTCCGTGGTGACTGTCGGCGTGGCTTCGCGCAATAGATTTAGGAATAAGCGAAGAAAAATGCCTTTGCCGACAGGCGCAAATTAAATCTCGTCAGGGGTGCGCAGGTTGGTAACGGCAATGCGTTCACCGCGCTTGCGTTCGCGCTCTGATTGCATATTGGCGCGATAAACGCCCTGATCGCCAACGACCCAGGAGAGCGGGCGACGTTCTTTACCAATAGATTCCTGCAACAACATCAGTGCCTGCATATACGCTTCCGGACGCGGCGGACACCCCGGGATATACACATCAACCGGAATGAATTTATCAACGCCCTGTACAACGGAATAAATGTCGTACATACCACCGGAGTTGGCACAGGCTCCCATAGAGATAACCCATTTCGGCTCCAGCATCTGGTCATACAGACGCTGAATAACCGGTGCCATCTTGGTAAAGCAGGTTCCTGCCACCACCATCAGGTCAGCCTGACGCGGCGAAGCACGTAATACTTCTGCGCCAAAACGCGCCACGTCATGCACCGCAGTAAACGAGGTCACCATCTCAACGTAACAGCAGGAAAGACCGAAGTTATACGGCCAAATTGAGTTTTTACGACCCCAGTTAACCATGTCATTGAGCTTGCCCATAAACACGTTTTTGTTAACTTCTTGCTCCAGAGGGTCGGTTACGATCTCCTGCTTTTGCAGGGGGTAACGGTCGTTCTCACCGTTGGGATCTATGCGGGTGAGCGTATAATCCATCTTAATGCCTCGCGGTTAGCGTTGACGATTAGCGATACTGTTCGTTTCCGGGTTCATACGCTCGCGGCGAGAACGCGCGGGCGTCCAGTCCAGCGCGCCAATACGCACCAGATAAACCAGACCAGCCAGTAACACAAAAATAAAAATTGCCGCTTCTACAAAGCCAATCCAGCCGCTCTCGCGAATGGAGGTTGACCATGCGAACAGATACAGCGCCTCAACGTCGAAGATAACGAAGAACATGGCCACCAGATAAAACTTGGCAGACAGGCGTAAGCGGGCGGAGCCGACCGAGTCGATACCTGATTCAAACGGCACGTTTTTCGACCTCGCGCGTGCGCGACCGCCTAAAAACCAACCGCCTACCAGCATCAGGCAACACAGGCCAATGGCAACGATAAGAAAGATAGCGAATGCCCAGTGATGAGCGATGACTTCAGTGGATGTTGACATACTCATTGCTTACTCATCAAAAGTAGCGCCAGATTCACTGCTCTTCACGGCAGATGGACGCCACATCGATTCATGGGGAGGAATAAAAAAAACCTTACAATCACTGTAGAAACTATTTTATACAGCTAATTGATGTGGTCTTTTACTCCTTTCTATAACCTTTTGTCAACTTTAACAAAGGTTTCTTCACATTAATTTACATGATATCAACAACTTTTGCATTTAATGCCCTTTAGCCCCAGATTGTTGACAACTCCAGGAAAATTAGATGTTGTTGAATCGTGTCCGTTGTGAAGCAATGGAAAAAATACGGGTCTATTTTGACAGGAATTTGTGTCGATTCCTCCCCCCAAAAGAGAGTATTTTCTTGATCTGTGACACGCTTTTGTTAATCCATAACAAAAATACAGCAAAAATTTTACGCATTTTTTAACATCATTGTAGCAGGAGATTTTTTTCAGGCGATTTTTTGTTCGTCAGCGAGGAGAATGGCTGATGATTGAAAAAAGAACGATTTTGTTCGTCGTGAGGAAAATTCTTAAGGATTTATTGTAAAAAAAGCCACTGACGTTTTATTAGTCACCAGTGGCTTATTTTTACAAACTTGTCATCAGAAATTGTTATTGCCGGACGATTATTCGTAATCCCCTTCTATCAACAGGGAATCGTCCCCCTCCTGGGTAGTCAGCGGGCTGTATTGCCATGGGTTGTGATAACTCTCCATCGCCTGGTATATCACCTGCGCCAACTCATTATTGCTGGATGGATCATAGCACAGCAAATATTCGGTATCTGGTAGTGGAGGTAAACCGTCTACCGCGCTCAAAACGCGCAGATCCGGACTCATCATCTCAACCGGTCTTGCCGTCACGCCAAGACCCGCTTTTACTGCAGCACGAACCGCCGGTAATGTGGAGGCAACATACGCCAGGCGCCATGGAATATCCGCTTTATTGAGCGTTGCCAGAACCATGTCACGGAACGGACTAGGATCATCCAGGAGCACAAGTGGGATCGGCTCGCCTTTTTGCAACACATATTCCGCAGCGCAATACCAGTGCGTAGGAGAAGTACGCAGGTTCAACGCCTTAAAGGTATCAGGACGATGAGTGGTAACCATTAAATCCACTTCCTGGGACTTCAGCATTTCTGCCATATAGGCATTGCGCTTAACGCGGACATCCAGCGCAAGTTTCGGATAAACCGAACTTACGCGATTAAGCAGGAAAGGTAAGATCGTATCAGCAGATTCATCTGAAGCACCGATAGTTAACACGCCCTGAAGATTACTGAACATCAATGATGAGCAAGCCTCATCATTAAAACGCAGGATTTTCCTGGCGTAACCAAGAAGCTGAATGCCATGTTCAGTTAACAGTTTGTTGCGACCATGCCGAGCGAACAGTTCTTTCCCAACGAGTTGTTCCAGACGTTGCATTTGCTGGCTAACAGCGGACTGAGTACGACACACAGCGGCAGCTGCAGCAGCAAAAGTGTTCAGATCGGCAACAGCAACAAATGTTCTCAGCAGATCGAGGTCGAGGTTAATTATCGGACGATTTGCACTTATCATATATTATCACTTACTGGCGGCTCATACTGAGCTGGTTAATGCTGTGCACACACAAACAAGCAATTCCATTTGTAATGTGCCTCCCTGGCAGTTTCATCCGGAACCCGGATGAAAGTAAAAATGCATATGAGTTGCACTAAAAATGTGGCTCACATTGTTCCGTTATAATGCCTGAAGTAGATCACAGAATATATCTTCAGGGATCGCATATCTATTAAGTTACTCACTCTTTTCTATTTATGACATGCGCGAGTTTGTGTAAATGTAAATGTTGCTCCCTGCTCCTCTCCCTCGCAGCAGCGCGGCTAATACGTATACGCGTACAAACAGCAAGGATGAGACCGCATCAAAAGCAGGTGTTCCGTCATTAAAGCAGGCATTTTACCCTAAAACCCTTTTATTTATAAGGGTCATTGCGAATTATCTGATGCAAAGTTATGTTATGTTAGGCAAAGTAATCTTCTATTATTAATATGCACAACAAAACCTTTTTGAATATTAAATAATAATTAATTAGCATCACCCGCATTCATTAATTCCTCTTAACAATAATTACCCCCGTCATCACCTATACGACACATCGGCAATCACTACTCGTTAATTTTTCACTTATAACGAAAATATCATCAACACTTTATGTTCGTGATTTCTTAAGCCGAAGAAATTTTACGCATTTATCTGCCAGACAAAAAAACCATACAGCGAATTAATATTCAGAATAAATCACTACAAAACATCGCTTATTAAGTATATGCATCTTATTATTTTGCGATGATTAAGTTATTAACAGCACAATTCCTCTTTCTCTGCTAGCAAAATCTTGTTCTGCAGAACTTCAAAACGCCGCCCTGGGAGAGTACATTGTTCTAAGCTGACTTCCACGGCAGGGAGTGGCGATAACAGCAAAAAGGTCAAGATTCATGTCCCCCATTGAAAAATCCAGCAAATTAGAGAATGTCTGTTACGACATCCGTGGTCCGGTGCTGAAAGAAGCAAAACGCCTGGAAGAAGAAGGTAACAAAGTACTGAAACTGAACATCGGCAATCCAGCGCCGTTCGGTTTTGACGCACCCGATGAGATCCTGGTTGACGTGATACGCAACCTCCCGACAGCTCAGGGCTATTGCGATTCCAAAGGCCTTTATTCCGCGCGTAAAGCCATCATGCAGCACTACCAGGCTCGTGGTATGCGTGATGTTACCGTGGAAGATATTTACATTGGCAATGGTGTATCAGAGCTTATCGTTCAGGCAATGCAGGCATTGCTGAACAGTGGGGACGAAATGTTGGTTCCTGCGCCTGATTACCCTCTATGGACAGCGGCAGTTTCGCTCTCCGGCGGTAAAGCAGTGCACTATCTTTGCGATGAATCCTCTGACTGGTTCCCGGATCTCGATGACATTCGCGCCAAAATTACGCCACGCACGCGCGGCATTGTTATTATCAACCCGAACAACCCAACCGGCGCAGTATATTCCAAAGAGCTTTTGATGGAGATTGTGGAGATTGCGCGTCAACATAATCTCATTATCTTCGCCGATGAAATTTACGACAAAATCCTCTATGACGACGCAGAGCATCACTCGATTGCGCCGTTAGCTCCTGACCTGCTGACCATTACCTTTAACGGGCTGTCGAAAACGTATCGCGTCGCTGGCTTCCGTCAGGGCTGGATGGTGCTGAACGGGCCGAAAAAACACGCCAAAGGCTACATCGAAGGTCTGGAAATGCTGGCCTCAATGCGACTGTGCGCCAACGTTCCCGCGCAACACGCAATACAAACCGCACTCGGCGGCTATCAGAGTATCAGCGAGTTTATCATGCCGGGTGGACGTCTTTACGAGCAGCGTAATCGCGCCTGGGAATTGATTAACGACATTCCAGGCGTTTCCTGTGTGAAGCCGCGCGGCGCACTGTACATGTTCCCGAAAATCGACGCCAAACGCTTTAATATTCACGACGATCAGAAGATGGTACTGGATTTCCTGTTACAGGAAAAAGTTCTGCTGGTACAAGGAACTGCATTTAACTGGCCGTGGCCGGATCACTTCCGCATTGTCACGCTGCCGCGTGTTGATGATATCGAACTGTCCTTGAGCAAGTTCGCTCGTTTCCTTTCCGGTTATCATCAGTTGTAATCTTAAATTCACTGCCGGAGATTGCATCCGGCAGTGTTATCCCTCCACAATGACCTCAGGATGTCATCACTCGTAAGGTCACTATGAAACAGAGCCATTTTTTTGCCCACCTCTCCCGCCTGAAACTCATTAACCGCTGGCCGCTAATGCGCAACGTGCGGACGGAAAATGTGTCCGAACACAGTTTGCAGGTAGCGATGGTCGCCCATGCGCTGGCAGCCATCAAGAATCGCAAATTTGGCGGACAGGTGAATGCAGAACGCATCGCACTGCTGGCGATGTACCACGATGCCTCTGAAGTGCTCACTGGCGATCTTCCTACTCCGGTGAAATACTTCAACTCGCAAATCGCCCAGGAATATAAAGCCATTGAGAAAATCGCTCAGCAAAAACTTGTCGATATGGTTCCTGAGGAGTTGCGGGATATCTTTGCGCCTTTAATCGATGAGAATGCGTATAGCGATGAAGAAAAGTCACTGGTTAAACAGGCGGATGCGCTGTGTGCATATCTGAAATGCCTTGAAGAACTCGCAGCCGGAAATAATGAATTTTTGCTGGCAAAAACGCGGCTGGAAGCGACGCTTGAAGCGCGCCGCAGCCAGGAGATGGACTACTTCATGGAAGTATTTGTTCCCAGCTTCCATCTTTCGCTCGATGAGATTAGCCAGGATTCACCGCTGTAAGCAGCCAGATACCAGCCGACACAGCCTGATAAGACGCGCCAGCGTCGCATCAGGCAATAAGCGACGGATGCGACATCAGGCTCTCGTCAAAATGGAAACAGCATCGGGATCATCACCACACAAACAGCCATCACGATAATGGTGAACGGTACACCCAGCTTCACAAAATCACTGAAGCTGTAATTCCCCGGACCTAAAACCAGTGTGTTAACGGGCGAAGAAACTGGCGTCATAAAAGCGGCGGATGCAGCCATCGCCACGACCATTGCGAACGGATAAGGTGATACGCCCATTGTTTTTGCGGCAGCCAGCGCAATCGGAGCCATCAACACCGCCGTCGCGGTATTAGAGATAAATAACCCAATAACCGCCGACAAGACAAACAAACAGACCAGCATCATATGCGGCCCGTAACCGCCGCCGATGTCCATCAGCCCTTTCACCGCCAGCGCGACACCACCGGTTTTCTGTAATGCCACAGCAAACGGCATCATCCCAACGATCAAAATAATGCTCGGCCAGTGAATGGATTTATAGGCGCTTTCGGCATCGATACAGCGGAATTTCCCCATCAGCAGGCAGGCAATGATAGCGGCAACAGGGTTAGGAATTTCATCGGTTAGCATTAAGGCCACCATCAACACCAGACAAAAAATGGCATGGGGTGCCTGGCTGTGTGCGGGCGATGCCTCACTCACTTCTTCCGGTAAATTCAGCGCCACAAAATCGCGCCCCTGTTTTGCCAGCATACCGATCAGTTTCCAGTTACCGACCACCAGAATGATATCGCCCAGCAGCAGAGGCTCATCCGCCAGCGAACCTTCCAGCGCCACGCCATTGCGTTTCAGCCCCACGACATTCAGCCCGTAGCGAGTACGAAAGCCAATTTCGCGCACCGATTTACCAATAAGTTCTGACTCAGGAATTAATGAAATCTCCGCCATGCCGACATCAAGAGCCTGATCGGAAAAATACTCACCGCGCAAAACCATCGGCTCCAGCAATTGCTCACTGCAAAATTGCCGGAGATCGACATCAGCCGCTGACATATCGATAAGCAAAACGTCACGCGCACGAAATTCAGAAACCCCGTTCACATTCACAATAACACGACGAAAACGACGCCAGCGTTCAACACCAATGACATTTGCGCCATAGCGTTCACGCAATTTAAGGTCGTCCAGTCGTTGCCCAATCATCGGCGAACCGGGGCGAATAGCCAGACGGCGCGCACGTCCGGTAAGACGGTATTCACGAATAAGATCGCGGAAGGTGCGACGCGTCCAGCCTTCGCGCTGCGGGGTCTGGGAATCCCCTTTCAGCATAAAACGCATCACCAGCATGTATAAGATGCCGAGTACCAATACGACCAGGCCGATAGGCGTTACGCTAAAGAAACTAAACCCGTGATAACCTTCGCGTAGCAGTTCACTGTTCACCACCAGATTAGGCGGCGTCGCCACCAGCGTCATCATGCCGCTAATCAACCCGGCAAAACTCAGCGGCATCATCAGGCGCGACGGCGACGTTTGCATACGCATGGCAACGCTTAACACCACGGGAATAAAGATAGCGACGACGCCAGTTGAACTCATAAATGCGCCAAGACCCGCAACAGTTAACATCAGTAAAACCAGCATTTTGATTTCACTGTTGCCTGCTACTTTAACCAGCCATGTCCCCATCGCGGTTGCAACGCCGGTACGGACTAAACCATCACCAATAATAAACAGGGCGGCGATCAGCACAACGTTGGGATCGGAAAAGCCGGAAAAAACTTCGGGAACCGTCAGCGTTCCGCTTAATGCAAACGCAACAATAACAAACAAAGCGACCGCATCCATACGCACTCTGCCTGTAGCGAACAGGACTATGGCAACGGCCAGTAATGAGAGAACCCAGATCAATTCACCGTTCACAACTTATCCTTGTTAATTGAGGGGGATGGCTTGATTCTGCCACAAAAAAGCCCCGACGAGACGGGGCTAAATCATGATTAGGTGTTTCACGAAATAATAACATCGCCATTTGGCTGTTTGGTCACAGTAATTTGCTCCAGACTATGGAGAACCAAATCTACCTCATTCAGACGTGGAGTGTCTGCCGGGGCATTAACCGCAATAACATGGCATCCCGCCGCCAGGCCTGAAAGCACACCTGCGGGAGCATCTTCCACCACCACGCATTCGTGTGGCGCAAGCCCCAGCAGTTGCGCGCCTAACAGATATGCATCAGGCTCTGGTTTTCCACGTTTCACCCGCTCCGCAGTAACAAATACTTCCGGTGCGGGAAGTCCGGCTATTTTGTGGCGGGCTCGTGCAACTGGCATAGAACCAGAAGTGACAATTGCCCATGGAATACCCGCTTTATTCAAATGATTGAGCAAAGCTATCGCCCCAGGTAGTGCGGAGATCCCTTCGGTTTCCGTAGCCTCGATTTGCTCCAGACGCGTAAACTCTGCAGCAATTTCCGCCTCCGATTTCCCCACCATAAAATGGCGCAGAGACGTTATTGCCTGTTTACCGTGAATAAAAGCCAGCACTTCTTCCGGCGTTAATCCATGGCGTCTCGCCCAGTTGCTCCACGCCCGCTCTACCGCAGGCAGGGAGTCCACCAGCGTACCATCAAGATCAAACAGAAAACCTTTGCACCGCACGCTAGCCTCCTCAGGCATTAATGATTTGATTAATTTCGTTAGTGCTCAGATGATACTGACGCGGGCAAGAATGCCAGACGTTCAACATGCGTTGATATTTCTCCCACATTGGCGTCTGAGCATTAAAGCCGTGAGTCCCGGCATCAAAATGGGTGTAACGCCCTTCAACATTAACCATAAAGCGTACATAACCGAGATAACGCGCTTCAGTAGCGGCGTCGAAGCCGAGGAAGGTGACACGGCGTTCATCGATAGCTTGTTGATCCTGCAAATTAGACCAGGAAACATGCAGTGCGTGATACATCTCCATAATGTCGATGATAGTGCGGCAAGTTTCTTCTTTCAGCTCGCCAAACTCACGATCCAGTTCGCGCATCTGCAATCCATAACCACGCTCAATGATTGTTTGCAGGCGACGGTAACGTTCAGCATTTGCCGGATCGAGCATAGTCATCATTTTGTACTGGTTAGACAAAATAAGACGTTGCGCGTTGGTCATTTCCATTGTTGACTCCTGTATCACTTTACTACGGTGAAAAAAAAGAAGGCCGATGTCTGCCTTCTTTTATATGCGTAATCAGGGGTCAATTACAAATCATCAAGGAAAGTTTTATCCAGTTGTTTGAAGGCGCGCTTAAGCGTGTCAGCTAATGCCTGATAGTCAGGCTTGCCTTCTACGGGTGCTAATGCTTGCCCGGCCTCCTGCAATTTACCACGAACCTCATAAAACCAACTCAGGATCGCCGGCGGTAATGGCGTAACAGAACGTTTGCCCAGCCACCACAGCCCCTGCATCGGCAAACTCAGGGCGAACAGTGCAGTAGCAACAGCCGGCCCAAGCTGACCGCCTAGTGCAATTTGCCAGCAGAGAGTGAACACAGCAATCGGCGGCATAAAACGAATCGCATAGCGCGTCATCTTGATGACGCGATTTTCAACAAAGACCGGGGCAAGGCGTTTTTCCAGCGGCCACGTCTTTGAGTAATGCTGTCCCCGGCGAAACAAGCTAAAAAAATTAACAGAACGATTATCCGGCGTTGACATGCTTCACCTCAACTTCACATATAAAGATTCAAAAATTTGTGCAAATTCACAACTCAGCGGGACAACGTTCAAAACATTTTGTCTTCCATACCCACTATCAGGTATCCTTTAGCAGCCTGAAGGCCTAAGTAGTACATATTCATTGAGTCGTCAAATTCATATACATTATGCCATTGGCTGAAAATTACGCAAAATGGCATAGACTCAAGATATTTATTCCATCATGCAAAAAAAATTTGCAGTGCATGATGTTAATCATAAATGTCGGTGTCATCATGCGCTACGCTCTATGGCTCCCTGACGTTTTTTTAGCCACGTATCAATTATAGGTACTTCCATGTCGAGTAAGTTAGTACTGGTTCTGAACTGCGGTAGTTCTTCACTGAAATTTGCAATCATCGATGCTGTAAATGGTGAAGAGTACCTTTCTGGTTTAGCCGAATGTTTCCACCTGCCCGAAGCACGCATCAAATGGAAAATGGACGGCAATAAACAAGAAGCGGCTTTAGGTGCAGGCGCCGCTCACAGCGAAGCGCTCAACTTTATCGTTAATAATATTCTGGCACAAAAACCAGAACTTTCTGCGCAGCTGACCGCTATCGGTCACCGTATCGTACACGGCGGCGAGAAGTATACCAGCTCCGTAGTGATCGATGAGTCTGTTATTCAGGGTATCAAAGATGCGGCGTCTTTCGCACCGCTGCACAACCCGGCTCACCTGATCGGTATCGAAGAAGCTCTGAAATCTTTCCCGCAGCTGAAAGACAAAAACGTTGCTGTATTTGACACTGCGTTCCACCAGACTATGCCGGAAGAGTCTTACCTCTACGCCCTGCCGTACAACCTGTACAAAGAGCACGGCATCCGTCGTTACGGCGCGCACGGCACCAGCCACTTCTATGTAACCCAGGAAGCGGCAAAAATGCTGAACAAACCGGTAGAAGAGCTGAACATCATCACCTGCCACCTGGGCAACGGTGGTTCCGTTTCTGCTATCCGCAACGGTAAATGCGTTGACACCTCTATGGGTCTGACCCCGCTGGAAGGTCTGGTAATGGGTACTCGCTCTGGCGATATCGACCCGGCTATCATCTTCCACCTGCACGACACCCTGGGCATGAGCGTTGACGCAATCAACAAAATGCTGACCAAAGAGTCTGGCCTGCTGGGTCTGACTGAAGTCACCAGCGACTGCCGCTATGTTGAAGACAACTACGCGACTAAAGAAGACGCGAAGCGCGCAATGGACGTTTACTGCCACCGTCTGGCGAAATACATCGGTGCATACACTGCACTGATGGATGGCCGTCTGGACGCTGTTGTATTCACCGGTGGTATCGGTGAAAATGCCGCGATGGTTCGTGAACTGTCTCTGGGCAAACTGGGCGTGCTGGGCTTTGAAGTTGATCATGAACGCAACCTAGCTGCACGTTTCGGCAAATCTGGTTTCATCAACAAAGAAGGCACCCGCCCTGCTGTTGTGATCCCAACCAACGAAGAGCTGGTTATCGCGCAAGACGCCTGCCGCCTGACCGCCTGATTCCACACCGCCAGCCCTGCTGGCGGTGCTGTTTTGTAACCCGCCAAACCGGCGGTAACGAAAGAGGATAAACCGTGTCCCGTATTATTATGCTGATCCCTACCGGAACCAGCGTCGGTCTGACCAGCGTCAGTCTTGGCGTGATCCGTGCAATGGAACGCAAAGGCGTTCGTCTGAGCGTTTTCAAACCTATCGCTCAGCCGCGTACCGGTGGCGATGCGCCCGATCAGACAACGACTATTGTGCGTGCGAATTCTTCCACCACGACAGCCGCTGAACCGCTGAAAATGAGTTACGTTGAAGGTCTGCTTTCCAGCAATAAAAAAGATGTGCTGATGGAAGAGATCGTCGCGAACTACCACGCTAACACCAAAGACGCTGAAGTGGTTCTGGTTGAAGGTCTGGTTCCGACACGTAAGCACCAATTTGCCCAGTCTCTGAACTACGAAATCGCTAAAACGCTGAACGCGGAAATCGTCTTCGTCATGTCTCAGGGCACTGACACCCCGGAACAGCTGAAAGAGCGTATCGAACTGACCCGCAACAGCTTCGGCGGTGCCAAAAACACCAACATCACCGGCGTTATCGTTAACAAACTGAATGCACCGGTTGATGAACAGGGTCGTACTCGCCCGGATCTGTCCGAGATTTTCGACGACTCTTCCAAAGCTAAAGTCAACAACGTCGATCCGGCGAAGCTGCAAGAGTCCAGCCCGCTGCCGGTTCTCGGCGCTGTGCCGTGGAGCTTTGATCTGATCGCAACCCGTGCGATCGATATGGCGCGTCACCTGAATGCGACCATCATCAACGAAGGCGACATCAACACTCGCCGCGTTAAATCCGTCACTTTCTGCGCACGCAGCATTCCGCACATGCTGGAGCACTTCCGTGCTGGTTCTCTGCTGGTGACTTCCGCAGACCGTCCTGACGTGCTGGTTGCCGCTTGCCTGGCTGCAATGAACGGCGTAGAAATCGGTGCCCTGCTGCTGACTGGCGGCTACGAAATGGACGCGCGCATTTCTAAACTGTGCGAACGTGCTTTCGCTACCGGCCTGCCGGTATTTATGGTGAACACCAACACCTGGCAGACTTCTCTGAGCCTGCAGAGCTTCAACCTGGAAGTTCCGGTTGACGATCATGAGCGTATCGAGAAAGTTCAGGAATATGTTGCTAACTACATCAACGCTGACTGGATCGATTCTCTGACTGCCACTTCCGAGCGCAGCCGTCGTCTGTCTCCGCCGGCGTTCCGTTATCAGCTGACCGAACTGGCACGCAAAGCGGGCAAACGTATCGTTCTGCCGGAAGGCGACGAACCGCGTACCGTTAAAGCAGCCGCTATCTGTGCTGAACGTGGTATCGCAACTTGCGTACTGCTGGGTAACCCGGCAGAGATCAACCGCGTTGCCGCGTCTCAGGGCGTAGAACTGGGCGCAGGCATTGAAATCGTTGATCCAGAAGTGGTTCGCGAAAGCTATGTTGCTCGTCTGGTCGAGCTGCGTAAGAACAAAGGCATGACCGAAACCGTTGCCCGCGAACAGCTGGAAGACAACGTGGTTCTCGGTACGCTGATGCTGGAACAGGATGAAGTTGATGGTCTGGTTTCCGGTGCTGTCCACACCACCGCAAACACCATCCGTCCGCCGCTGCAGCTGATCAAAACTGCACCGGGCAGCTCTCTGGTATCTTCCGTGTTCTTCATGCTGCTGCCGGAACAGGTTTACGTTTACGGTGACTGTGCGATCAACCCGGATCCGACCGCAGAACAGCTGGCAGAAATTGCGATTCAGTCCGCAGATTCCGCCGCTGCCTTCGGTATCGAACCGCGTGTTGCTATGCTCTCCTACTCCACCGGTACTTCTGGTGCAGGTAGCGACGTAGAAAAAGTTCGCGAAGCAACTCGTCTGGCGCAGGAAAAACGTCCTGACCTGATGATCGACGGTCCGCTGCAGTACGACGCTGCGGTAATGGCTGACGTTGCGAAATCTAAAGCACCGAACTCTCCGGTTGCAGGTCGCGCTACCGTGTTCATCTTCCCGGATCTGAACACCGGTAACACCACCTACAAAGCGGTACAGCGTTCTGCCGACCTGATCTCCATCGGGCCAATGCTGCAGGGTATGCGCAAGCCGGTTAACGACCTGTCCCGTGGCGCTCTGGTTGACGACATCGTCTACACCATCGCGCTGACTGCGATTCAGTCTGCACAGCAGCAGCAGTAATCTCGTCATCATCCGCAGCCTTACGCTGCGGATATCTGAACCGGAAATAGTCACTATTTCCGGTTTTTTATTCTCTTAATTTGCATTACTCCTTTCTGATTATCTTGCTTAACTGCGCTGCATCAATGAATTGCGCCATATCACTTTGCATACTTACCACTTTGTCTTGTGCAAGGGAAAATTTGCGCTATGTCCGCAATAACTGAATCCAAACCAACCAGAAGATGGGCAATGCCCGATACGCTGGTGATTATCTTTTTTGTCGCTATTTTAACCAGCCTCGCCACATGGGTTGTTCCGGTGGGGATGTTTGACAGTCAGGAAGTGCAGTACCAGGTTGATGGTCAGACGAAAACACGCAAAGTCGTAGACCCTCACTCATTTCGCATTCTGACCAACGAGGCCGGCGAACCTGAGTATCATCGCGTACAACTGTTCACGACCGGAGATGAACGTCCAGGCCTGATGAACTTCCCGTTTGAAGGGTTAACCTCCGGATCGAAATACGGGACAGCCGTTGGCATCATCATGTTTATGCTGGTGATTGGCGGTGCATTTGGCATCGTGATGCGTACAGGAACCATTGATAACGGCATCCTGGCGCTTATCCGCCATACACGAGGGAATGAAATTCTCTTTATTCCGGCGCTGTTTATTCTCTTTTCGCTCGGTGGTGCGGTGTTCGGCATGGGAGAAGAGGCTGTCGCCTTTGCCATCATCATTGCCCCGCTAATGGTACGACTGGGTTATGACAGTATTACTACCGTCCTGGTGACCTATATCGCCACGCAGATCGGTTTTGCCAGCTCGTGGATGAACCCGTTCTGCGTGGTTGTCGCCCAGGGGATTGCTGGCGTTCCGGTGCTTTCCGGCTCCGGCCTGCGCATTGTAGTGTGGGTTATCGCGACTCTGATTGGCCTGATCTTTACCATGGTTTATGCCTCACGAGTGAAAAAGAATCCTCTTCTGTCACGCGTGCATGAGTCCGACCGCTTCTTTCGTGAAAAGCAGGCTGATGTTGAACAACGTCCATTTACCTTTGGTGACTGGCTGGTATTGATTGTCCTGACCGCCGTGATGGTCTGGGTAATTTGGGGCGTGATCGTTAATGCATGGTTTATTCCAGAAATCGCCAGCCAGTTCTTCACTATGGGGCTGGTGATTGGCATCATCGGCGTTGTCTTCCGTCTTAACGGCATGACGGTAAATACCATGGCTTCATCCTTTACCGAAGGCGCGCGAATGATGATCGCCCCTGCCCTGCTGGTAGGTTTCGCCAAAGGGATTTTGCTGCTGGTGGGTAACGGTGAAGCCGGTGAGGCCAGCGTGCTGAATACTATCCTCAACAGCATTGCCAATGCCATTAGCGGTCTGGATAACGCGGTCGCGGCCTGGTTTATGTTGCTCTTCCAGGCGGTATTTAATTTCTTCGTGACATCCGGTTCTGGTCAGGCTGCGCTAACCATGCCATTACTGGCACCGCTTGGCGATCTGGTCGGTGTTAACCGCCAGGTTACCGTGCTGGCATTCCAGTTCGGCGATGGCTTCAGTCACATCATTTACCCGACCTCGGCGTCGTTAATGGCGACACTCGGTGTTTGCCGGGTGGACTTCCGTAACTGGGTGAAAGTGGGTGCGACACTGCTTGGACTGCTGTTTATTATGTCCAGCGTGGTGGTGATAGGCGCTCAGTTAATGGGCTACCATTAAAAATGTTAAGAGCCGCAATTGCGGCTCTTTTTTATTCTGCCGTTTCAGTCTCTACGGCTTCATTTTTGGCATTGCGCTTCATCCACAACGCCAGTGCTTTCAGCGAGTCTGGAGTGAACTCATCGCAACGTGCGGTGATTTCTTCCGGCGTTAGCCAGCAAACTTCACTGACTTCATCTTCCTGGAGGGCGAATGGACCGTGAGAGACACAACTGAACAGCGCGCCCCAGACACGGCAATTTTTATCTTCGAAATAGAACTGCCCGTGCTCGGCAAAGGGGACACCGGCAATGCCCAACTCTTCTTCCGCTTCGCGACGTGCGGATTCCAGCAGTTGCTCATCGGCCTGGACCACACCACCAGCGGTCGCATCTAACATGCCGGGTAAAAAGTCTTTTGTCTCGGTACGACGCTGCACAAGAATTTTGCCCATGCCATCATGCACGACAATATAAGTTGCACGATGACGCAGACACTGTGCCCGCATTTGTTCCCGGCTGGCTTGTGCAATGACTTCGTTCTCTTCATTGACAATATCCACCCATTCAGTACTTGCCAAACGACGCTGTTCCATTATCAGGAAACCTTCTTTTTCTGGCGCTCTTACGGCGCATTTTGAGTTGTGGAGTAAATTACGGATTAATCGCGATCTGCGCAATGATACTTTGATCATTGAGTGCGATTACGCTTAGTACGTCATCATCCAACATGCCATAGCTCGCCGGATAGCCGCCTTTCGGAATGCTTACCGAACCGGGGTTAAAGTGGAAAATTTCACCCCGCTGTTCCGCCACTGGTAGATGGGTATGACCGTACACCAGCACGTCGTTCTGGTTTAAAGTCGGCAGATTATCCGGGCCAAACAGATGACCATGCGTCAGAAACAGACGTTGCTTTTCCAGTAATACCTGTTGCCACGGTGCGGTTATCGGGAAGTGCAACAGCATCTGATCCACTTCGCTATCGCAGTTGCCGCGCACGGCGATAACTTTATGCGCCACCTCATTCAGCCGTTCGGCTACTTTGGCTGGCGCATACCCTTCAGGCAGGGCGTTTCTCGGGCCATGATTCAGCACGTCGCCAAGAATCACCAGCCACTGAGCTCCGCTCTGGGCAAACAAATCCAGAACACGTTCCGTCGCCGGTAACGACCCATGAATGTCCGATGCAAACATCAGTTTCATCACTCACTCCTCGTCGAAAAAACGTAAGCTATGATACTGGATTCTATCGCCTCTATCAGCCAGATTGCTTCGCCGAAAGTGCAATAAAAAGCTGAACTGAAGCCCTCTGCCACTGGAATGCTGCATAATCCACCAGACGTTCCGGCACCTCATCACCCTGTAATACCAGGCGGTTAATCATTAACGCCAAATCAGTATCTGCAATACACCACTCACCAAACAGATTCGGCTGGTCATGCGCCAGTAAATGTTCTGCCATCGCGAACAGTTTCTCTGCACTGGCCTTTCCCTCCGCCGTTAATGGCGCTTTTTTCGCACCAGCAAAGACAACATCCGTCGGACGTTCTTCGCGGATGGGCATCAGATCGCTGCGTAGCCAGGCCTGAATCTGCCGTGCTCGCGCCCGATTTTGCAAATCAAGCGGATAAATGCGCTCCCAGGTCGGCGGCGCAAAACGATCCTCCAGATATTCTGCAATGGCAGAGGATTCACTCAACTCAAAATCATCAATTTGTAACAACGGCACGCGCCGTGTCTGTCCGTAACCTTGCCACGTCGGCCGCAAATGTTCACCGCTGTCGAGGTTGATGGTTTTTATATGAAAAGGCAGGCCTTTCTCCTGCAACGCCACCCAGGCGGATAACACATAAGGGGAGAAAAAATGGGCATCTGACCACAGCGTGATAGCAGGTTTACTCATTATGTCCTCAGCGATAAATGGGCTTGCTATCAAACTATAGAGCCTTTTTGTCACGGTGACTTGATGAAAACTTACACAAGTCGCTGCGCTTTCTATACTTGATGTGTTCAGATTATTAGATAACCGGAGCTGCAATGATCGATCTCTATTTCGCCCCAACGCCGAATGGTCACAAAATTACGTTGTTTCTCGAAGAGGCGGGACTGGATTATCGCTTAATCAAAGTTGACCTCGGTAAAGGTGGTCAGTTTCGCCCGGAGTTTTTGCTCATTTCGCCCAACAATAAAATTCCGGCGATTGTTGATCATGCCCCGACTGACGGAGGAGAACCATTAAGCCTCTTTGAATCAGGTGCGATTTTGTTGTATCTGGCGGAAAAAACAGGGCTATTTTTAGGTCATCAACCGCGTGAGCGCGCCACTACATTACAGTGGTTATTCTGGCAGGTTGGAGGCCTGGGGCCGATGCTCGGGCAAAATCACCATTTTAATCATGCAGCGCCACAGACTATTCCCTATGCAATTGAGCGTTATCAGGTTGAAACTCAGCGTCTGTATCATGTATTGAATAAGCGCCTGGAAAACTCGCCCTGGCTGGGCGGTGAAAACTACAGCATTGCAGATATTGCCTGTTGGCCGTGGGTTAATGCCTGGACTCGCCAGCGAATTGAACTCGCAATGTATCCGGCAGTAAAAAACTGGTATGAACGAATCCGCTCACGTCCTGCTACCGGGCAGGCGCTACTAAAAGCACAAGTAAATGATGAGATTTCGAATAGTTAACAGAACCTGGTTCTCGTGTATTATTTAATCCTAAATAAAACAACGGAGAACCTGCAATGGCACAACCTGCCGCGATTATTCGGATAAAGAACCTTCGTTTACGAACGTTTATTGGCATTAAGGACGAAGAGATTAACAACCGTCAGGATATTGTTATCAATGTGACGATCCACTACCCCGCCGATAAAGCGCGAACCAGTGAAGATATCAACGATGCGCTGAATTATCGCACCGTAACGAAAAACATTATTCAGCATGTAGAGAATAACCGTTTCTCTTTGCTGGAAAAATTAACTCAGGATGTGCTCGATATCGCACGTGAACATCACTGGGTGACGTATGCTGAAGTGGAGATCGATAAACTGCACGCGCTGCGCTACGCCGATTCGGTATCCATGACCTTACGCTGGCAGCGTTAACCGCCATATCGGGAGGCTGCATGAACATAGTGATCACTGGAGGAACGGGATTAATTGGTCGTCATTTAATCCCACGTTTGTTGGAACTGGGCCATCAGGTCACGGTTGTAACACGTAACCCGCAGAAAGCCAGCTCAGTTCTCGGCTCCCAGGTGACACTATGGCAAGAGCTTGCCGATCAAAGCAACCTCAACGGCGTTGATGCGGTGATCAATCTGGCCGGTGAACCAATAGCCGATAAACGCTGGACTCGCGAGCAAAAAGATCGCCTCTGCCAAAGCCGCTGGAATATAACGCAAAAACTGGTGGATTTGATTAACGCCAGCGACACGCCGCCGTCAGTGCTCATTTCCGGCTCGGCGGCGGGATATTATGGTGACTTAGGTGAAGTCGTGGTCACCGAAGAAGAACCGCCACATAACGAATTTACCCATAAACTCTGCGCCCGTTGGGAGGAAATTGCCTGTCGGGCGCAAAGCGACAAAACACGAGTGTGCCTGCTGCGTACCGGCGTAGTACTGGCTTCGGATGGCGGTATCCTCGGTAAAATGCTGCCTCCGTTTCGCCTTGGCCTGGGCGGTCCGATTGGCTCCGGTCGGCAGTATCTGGCCTGGATTCATATTGATGATATGGTCAACGGTATTCTCTGGCTGCTGGATAACGATCTGCGCGGGCCATTTAATATGGTCTCGCCATATCCGGTACACAATGAACAATTTGCCCATGCGCTTGGTCATGCGCTGCATCGCCCGGCGATTTTGCGCGTCCCTGCCACAGCTATTCGCTTGCTGATGGGGGAATCATCGGTTCTGGTCTTGGGCGGACAACGTGCGTTGCCAAAACGGCTGGAAGAAGCGGGTTTTGCGTTTCGCTGGTACGATTTAGAAGAGGCGCTGGCGGATGTCGTTCGCTGATGTGGTTTACTGCAAACATCCGCCAGTTAACTCCCGGCGTTACAGGATTAGTGGCTTTGCGCGATAAGATCGTCTGGCGAAAGTCGGGTCAGCATCAGAACTAACTCTCTGTCTAAACCTCTCTCCAACATCTCCAGAGCAATACGCAGGGCTTCTTCACGTTTGCCCAGAATTAATCCATCATTCCGCCCTTCTTCACGTAATCTGTCAGCAATGGTCATCAGTTTCTCCTTTTCTTGTGGTGCACGTTCCGCTATCTCACCAATAAATGCTCGGAAACGCTGGGCATCCCCTGTTTGTAATACGTAATTAAACAGAGCTTTTAGCTGTCTGTCATTAGTGTTCCCTGTAACTAGCAGCGAAACAATTTGATCGACTAATCCCAACAGATCGCGCTGACGGATATGTTTCTGAATTAATTCCAACAACGCCATTTTGCGATGTTGCATAATCTCGTCATCCGGCACTACGGTAATATCCACCAGCGGAAAAGCCGATGAATAAATTTTGCGGGCTATAGCTGGCTCCGCAAATTCATCAAGCCAGCAGAGAGAATAAGGGTAAGGACTCCTGCAACCATGATAAAACAGCATCGGGATCACCAACGGAAGCTCTTTATAGCCCGCATCAAGATGGTTTTGCATTGCCGCGATGGAATAGCGCATCATGCGAAAAGCCATTAATTCTTCTGGCTTACTTTGGTGCTCTATCACTACATAAATATAGCCCGCGCCCTCCTGCGTTTTCACAGACCACAAGAGGTCGGAATAATATTGCCGCAGGTCTTCATCAATAAAACTGTTGGGTTCCAGTTTGAGCGTCGTTAAATCACACAGTTTGCGCAGCGGTGCGGGAAGATGAATATCAATAAAATCCCGCGCGGTGTCTGGATGGCGTAAAAAAGATTTAAATACCGCATCATGCGGCGTGGAAGTTGTCGATATTGTCATGGCGTTCCGTCACCCCTCAAATTTAAGATGACGTGACAATACCCATCCTTAATAGCTAATGCAGCAGGCAGTTTTTATCTTTGGACAGCGAATTCAGAAGTATTTTTAGCGGACTGCAACTTTTACATTTCAGCGGAAGCTGACTCGCAAATTCCCCCTGAAAATACTCCGGCAGCATTAGCCACCGGAGAGGTAATTATTTCAGCGAACCTTTAAGGAACTGTTGCAGACGCGGACTTTGCGGGTTGCCGAATAACTGTTCTGGCGCCCCCTCTTCTTCAATTTTCCCTTGATGAAGAAAAATTACATGCGTGGAGACGTGGCGGGCAAAGCCCATTTCGTGGGTCACTACAACCATCGTTTTTCCCTCTTCTGCGAGCTGCTGCATAATACGCAACACTTCGCCTACCAGTTCAGGATCGAGCGCCGAGGTAGGTTCATCAAACAGCAGAACCTCCGGTTCCATTGCCAGCGCCCTTGCGATGGAAACACGTTGTTGCTGACCGCCGGAAAGATGCACCGGGTATTTCCCCTGCGCACGTTCGTCTATGCCGACTTTCGCCAGATACTTCACCGCCCGCTCGCGTGCTTCGTGCTTGCTCAGGCCCAGCACCTGAATCGGCGCTTCCATGACGTTTTCCAGCACCGTCATATGGCTCCAGAGATTGAAGTGCTGGAACACCATCGTCAGGCGTGTGCGCAGTAAGCGCAGCTGATTTTTATCGGCGACTTTGAGTTGGCCGTCTTTATCACGCACCAGATTGATGGTCTGGCCGTTAACCACGATCGATCCTTCGCTCGGTTTTTCGAGGAAGTTAATGCAACGCAGAAAGGTACTTTTCCCCGATCCCGACGATCCGATGATGCTTATCACATCCCCGGCGTTCGCTTGCAGTGACACCCCTTTCAGCACTTCGTGTTCGCCGTAGCGTTTGTGCAAATCGATAACGTTTAATTTATTCTCGGACATCGTATTCTCAGTGCGTTGAAGAAGGTTTCACATGCTGCAACCAGCGTTTTTCCGCTTTACGGAACAGGCTTATCAGGACATAAGAGATAATTAAATAGAGCACAGCGGCAATGCCGAAGGCGGTAAATGGTTGATACGTGGCGGCGTTGATATCGCGGGCAATTTTCAGCAGATCCGGCACTGTGGCGGTAAAAGCCAGCGCAGTAGAATGCAACATCAGGATCACTTCGTTGCTGTAGGCCGGTAACGCAATACGCAGCGCCGATGGCAAAATAATGCAGCGATACATTTTAAAGCTTGAGAAACCGTAGGCTCTGGCGGCTTCGATTTCCCCGTGCGGCACCGAACGGATCGCCCCGGCAAAAATCTCAGTGGTGTAAGCACAGGTGTTGAGCGTCAGCGCCAGCACGGTACAGTTCAAGCCACTGCGGAAAAAGGCATTAAGGAACTCGGTGCCCTTAACAATCTCCAGCGTGTACATGCCAGAATAGAACACCAGCAGCTGAACATACAGCGGCGTACCGCGAAAAATATAGGTAAATAACCAGATTGGAAACTGGATGTATTTATTACTTGAGACGCGACCAATCGCCAGAAACAGCGCCAGAATTCCGCCTATCACTACCGACAAAATCAGCAGCCACAGGGTGATCGCCACGCCGGTAAAACGATAACCATCGGTCCACAGCAGTGGTTTCCAGTATTCATGTAAGATTTCGATCACAGGTCAGCCCTCTTCACACCCACGGAATAGCGGCGCTCAAGGAACAGCAGCACACCATTGGAAACGGTGGTGAAAACCAGATAAATCACGCCACAGACGATGGCGAAATAGAACGGTTCCCAGGTACTTTTTCCTGCCAACTGCGTGGCTTTGACCACATCTTCCAGGCCGAGTAACGAAACCAGGGCTGTAGATTTGAGGATTACCTGCCAGTTGTTACCAATCCCCGGCAGGGCATAACGCATCATCGCCGGAAACATGATCCGCCGAAACACTTGCCCACGAGTAAAACCGAACGCCGTCGCCGCCTCTATATGTCCTTTCGGCACTGCCATAAACGCGCCACGGAACGTTTCGGTAAAATAAGCACCGTAGATAAAACCGAGAGTGATAATGCCGGCGACCATCGGGTCGATATCAATCTGCCCGACGCCCATCGCCTCCGTCACCGTGTTTAACGTAATCTGCAAACCATAGAAAATCAGCAGCATCAACACCAAGTCCGGCACGCCACGAATCAGCGTGGTGTATCCTTCGAAAATCAGCCCCGAAAGCCGATTTTGCGAGAGCTTACCGCCAGCGCCAATTAAACCGATGATTACAGCGAGCACTACAGAGCTGATAGCCAGCTCCAGCGTGACGAGCGCACCCTGTAAAATAACACCTGAAAACCCATACAACATGCAGCCTGTCCTGTCGTGTGTGGTGAATTACCGCCTCTTGTCTCCCTCCGGTTACCCGAAGGGAGCGGGCTTTCCTTCACCGATGGTGATTAACCACCATAAACATCAAAATCGAAGTACTTTTTCGCCAGTTTCTCGTAAGTACCGTCAGCGCGCATTTCGGCAAAGGCTTTATTCAGTGCCTCGCGCAGTTCGTTATCTTCTTTACGCAGACCCATGCCGGTGCCTACGCCAAACAGTTTTTCATCTTTAACAGACGGGCCACCGAATTTGTAATCTTTACCGACGGGTTGTTTGAGGAAACCTTCGCTGGCAGCGACCTCATCCTGGAACGCGGCATCAATACGTCCGGCAGTCAGGTCAGAATAAATGTTGTCCTGCCCCTGATAAGAGACGATTTCAATGCCTTTGGGCGCCCAGTGTTCATTACCAAATGTCTCCTGGGTGGTGCCCTGCAATACGCCTACCCGCTTGCCTTTCAGCGACTCGACTGTCGGCTGAATGTCGGAATTTTTCGCCACCACCAGACGAGAATCGGCAGCGTACAGTTTGTCGGTGAAGGCAATTTCTTGCTGACGTTTTTCCGTAATGGAAAGCGATGACATGATGGCGTCAATCTTCTTCGCTTTTAAGGACGGGATTAACGCATCCAGCGGGTTTTCGACAAACGTACATTGCGTATTGATGCGTTTGCACAACTCCTTCGCCAGATCGATGTCAAAGCCAACCAGTTCGCCTTGTGAATTTTTTGATTCAAACGGCGCATAGGTCGGATCGGTGCCGATGCGGATGTTTTGCGGGATCGCAGCAAACGCTGCAGTTGCGCTGGAGAAGGCCAGAACCAGAGAGAGCGATAGCACCAGTTTTTTCATAATGTCCTCAACTGACAGTCTTTTTATAGGGAATATTTACAGGTTTGTTACACTTATCGTGCCATAAAATTGACCATCAAGGCAAAATATCCCGCCCCGTTAGACGTATTATTTTCCATTAAAAATGCTTAAGTATGCATTTTAATGCACCACGATAGTGCAACAAACCTGGCGTGCACCATGATGATCATTCCATCAGGTACAGCTTCCCTGCGACATATCAGTCACCGTAGACATTAAAGTCGAAATACTTTTTCGCCATCTTGTCGTAAGTGCCGTCCTGACGCAGTTCGCCAAGCGCCTTATCAAAAGCGGCTTTCAGTTCGGCATCATCTTTACGTAGCCCTACGCCTGTACCATCACCGAAGTATTTTTTGTCTTTCACTGATGAGCCAGCAAAGGCGAACTCTTTACCGGCAGGTTGCTTGAGGAATCCTTCGCTGGCCGCGACTTCGTCCTGCAAAGCGGCATCCAGACGGCCTGCATCCAGATCGGAATAGACCAAATCCTGGTTAGCATAGGCCACCACATCGACGCCTTTACTACGCCAGTTATCATTGGCATACGCTTCCTGGGTAGAGCCTTGCAGCACGCCAACATGTTTACCTTTCAGTGAATCCAGCGTCGGCTGGATCGGCGAACCTTTGGCGGCAATCAAACGAGAATCTGCGGCGTACAACTTGTCAGAGAAGGCAATCTCCTGCTGACGTTTATCAGTAATGGAGAGCGACGAAATAATGGCGTCGATTTTTTTCGCTTTCAGTGAGGGGATCAGCGCATCAAAGTCACTGGCAACCCAGGTACATTTCACCTGCATCCGTTTGCACATCTCGTTACCGAGATCGATATCAAAGCCAACAAAATCACCTTTAGCATCTTTCGACGAGAACGGCGCATAGGTGGTATCGGTTCCGATACGTACCGTCTCCGGTAGCGCCGCATAGCTGGAAGCCGCTGCGGAGAGACCGACTAACAAAGACAGAGCGAGAATCGACTTCTTCATACATAACCCTCAAGTGAAATGGCTTTTTTATGTTGTGTATTGTGTTGTGTGTTTGCAGGCTCTTTCATGCAGGTCTTATGCCATCTTGACGGCAACATTAACATTCAACGTTAAATATGTTAATAAGACGTTGCGTTATTGTCCTAAAGTTGAAGATAGCAGGTATGGCGGTTGAATCGCAGCGTTTCGATTGAATGGCAGGAACAAAATGTCGAGGATTTGATCGCGGTTGCAAAATTGCCCTGAAACAGGGCAACAGCGGAATTATGCGCCCTGCCAGCGGGCAAAGAGATCTTCAGGAAGGGTTATCGCAAACTGGTCAAGAACACGGTTAACCGTCTGATTTATCACATCATCAAGGGATTGCGGGCGATGATAAAACGCCGGAACGGGAGGCATAATCACCGCACCGATTTCTGCCGCCTGAGTCATTAAACGCAGGTGGCCTAAGTGCAACGGAGTTTCACGCACGCAGAGCACCAACGGACGACGCTCTTTCAGCACCACATCTGCCGCACGGGTCAGTAAGCCATCAGTATAGCTATGGACAATACCGGACAGTGTTTTGATTGAACAGGGTAAAATCACCATCCCCAGTGTCTGGAAAGAACCGGAAGAAATGCTGGCGGCAATATCGCGCGCATCGTGCGTGACATCGGCTAATGCCTGCACTTCGCGCAGGGAAAAATCCGTTTCGAGGGATAAGGTCTGGCGTGCCGCCTGGCTCATCACCAGATGTGTTTCAACGTCTGCGACATCACGCAGAACCTGTAATAAGCGCACGCCATAAATCGCGCCGCTGGCACCGCTGATGCCCACAATGAGTCGTTTCATAAAGAGTTGCCCTGTCAGACTTGCAGGCAGACTTTGCAGGATTTCGGCGAGAGTTGCAAGTCAGGGTGCCAGACTGGCACCCTGAGTGAAGGCATTATCCTTCGTTATGCATTTCGAGATTTTCCACTTCGTTCTGACGTTGCACTGCTTTGGCGTCGTCATTACGTAAAGTATCGAGGAAATCGAGATAGCCCTGATCAACATCTTTGGTGACGTAGACGCCGTTGAACACCGAGCATTCAAACTGCTGGATATCCGGGTTTTCAGCGCGAACGGCTTCGATCAGATCGTTCAGATCCTGGAAAATCAGACCGTCAGCACCGATGATCTGGCGAATTTCATCTACTTCACGACCGTGGGCGATAAGCTCCGTGGCGCTCGGCATATCAATACCGTAAACGTTCGGGAAGCGGATTTCCGGTGCCGCAGAAGCGAGGTACACTTTCTTCGCTCCGGCTTCACGCGCCATCTCGATAATTTGCTCAGAGGTGGTGCCACGGACGATAGAGTCATCGACCAGCAGGACGTTTTTATCGCGGAACTCGGCACGGTTAGCGTTCAGTTTACGCCGCACGGACTTACGACGCAGTTGCTGACCCGGCATGATAAAGGTGCGACCAACGTAACGATTTTTGACAAACCCCTGACGGTACGGTTTACCCAGAATACGAGCAATTTCCAGTGCGATATCGCAGGAAGTTTCCGGGATCGGAATAACCACGTCGATATCCAGATCTTCCCATTCACGGGCGATTTTTTCGCCAAGCTTTGTTCCCATATTGACGCGGGCGCTGTAAACGGAAATTCTGTCGATGAACGAGTCCGGGCGGGCAAAGTAAACATACTCAAACAGGCATGGATTGCTGACTGGATTATCGGCACACTGGCGGGTAAACAACTGACCATCTTCAGTGATGTAAATCGCTTCACCCGGTGCGACATCACGCAGGAACTCAAAGCCCAGGGTGTCGAGCGCAACGCTTTCAGAAGCGACCATATATTCTGTGCGGTTCTCATCAATATCGCGTTTTCCTAACACCAGCGGACGAATGCCGTTAGGATCGCGGAAAGCAACCATACCGTGACCGATAATCATCGCCACACAGGCATACGCGCCACGGATCAGGCGGTTTGTGGCGGCAATGGCAGCAAAAATGTTGTCGGCTTCCAGCGGATAATGGCGAAAGTTGTCCAGTTCGCTGGCGAAGATATTGAGCAGAATTTCCGAGTCGGAAGTGGTGTTGATGTGGCGGCGTTTTTCTTCAAACAGCTTTTTACGCAACTCGTGAGCATTAGTCAGATTGCCATTATGGGCAAGCGTGATGCCATACGGGGAGTTAACGTAAAACGGCTGTGCTTCAGAGGCGCTGGAGCTGCCAGCCGTAGGGTAACGCACATGACCAATGCCCATATTGCCCTGTAAACGCTGCATATGGCGAGCTTCAAATACATCGCTCACCAGCCCGTTCGCTTTACGCAAACGGAAGCAGTTATTGGCATCAATGGTGATGATGCCGGCGGCATCCTGACCGCGATGCTGAAGCACCGTTAAGGCATCATAAATCGATTGGTTAACCGGCATAACACCGGCGATACCGACAATACCGCACATACGTCTTTTTCCTCGTTAAGCCACATCTCAGAGCACTTACGCTCTGGGCAAGAAACTTGACGAGCTTTGCAGATAATCAAAAAACCATCTGATGATAAAACTGAACTGTGGAATCAGCTGTGATTTGCTCCAGTCTTCGCTTTTCGACACTCCGGTAAAGGAGTCAAGAAAGAAAAGAATGGCAGCAACAATCAGCACACCACGCAACGCACCGAAACAGACGCCCAGCACCCGATCGGTGCCTGACAACCCTGTTTTCTCCACTAGCTGGCCTATCACGAAGTTCACGATAGCGCCAACGATAAGTGTGGCAATAAACAGTACCGCGATGGCAATCCCATTTCGAACCAGTTCGTCTTCAAAGCCCGTAAACCAGACTGACAGGTAAGTGTAGTAATGACTGGCGACAAAGAAAGCACAACCCCATGTCACCAGCGATAACGCTTCACGAACAAAGCCACGGATCAGGCTAACCAGAGAGGAAAAAGCAATCACCGCGATTATGGCGTAATCAATCCAGACCATATGTGTCCCACGATTTTACGCCCTGTCATCCTGTTCGGGGCGCATTCTAACAGAAAAAGAAAACGTTTGCGTAGGGATTTCCTTCCCGCGCATCAATAAAAATGGCGCTGAAAAAACATTCAACGCCATCGGTTTTTTTTGCCTTTGCGGCATCGGGCAATACATGTCGGATGCGGCGTGAACGCCTTATCCGGCCTACGGTTCTACTCCTGCGTAGGCCTGATAAGACACGCCAGTGTCGCATCAGGCAACGGCTGTCGGATGCGGCATAAACGCCTTATCCGACCTACGGTTCTACCCCTGCGTAGGCCTGATAAGACGCGCCAGCGTCGCATCAGGCAAAACCGTATTAATTCGGCGTATAGCCCATTACCACGCCGCTTAAGCCAGAAAGTTGCTTCAGCTCACCCAGCGAGCCTTTCAGCTTCTCTTTCGAGGCATCCGGCCCAACCAGAATACGGGTAATTTTACCCTGTACTGGCGTTGACGGCGACGTATAAACCCGGTATCCCGCACCGCGCAATTTACCAACAATCTCATTCACTTTGTCGGCATTTTTCAGCGCACCCAGTTGCACAACATACGCTTTACCCGTCGGTGCAGCTTTTTCCTCCACGACCGGTTTCGGTTCTGGCTTCGGCGCAGGTGCTTCCACTTTCGGTTTAGGCGGTTCCACCGGTTTCGGCTTCGGCGGAGCGACCGGTGCAGGTTCCGGTTCAAACTCGGTATTATTGGCTGCAATGATTGCCGGATCGAGCGAAGGTGCCGCAGCATCGCCCGCACGCACCTCCTCTGCAGCCCCTTCCGGCGGCTGTGTCGGCAATGCCTGGGTAGCGGCTGGCATCATATCAGGCTCATCACGATCGCCCGCTTTAGGCACCAGCGGGATTGCCGCGAACTCATCCTGATAATGTTTTTTCTGCCCGTCCAGCAGCCCTGGCAGCACAATCACTCCCAGCGCCACCAGCACTATTGTGCCAACTAACCGATTCTGAAACTTACTCGCCACCGCTTCTCCTCGCGTCAATCACTTCCATGACATGTGCGACCGTGTGGAATGAACCACACACCAGCACGGTATCTTCCGGTTTAGCGTCTGCCATTGCGGCATCCCATGCCTGCGCAACGCTATCAAATGATTTGCCGTTACCCAAATGCTCAAGCAGTTGTTCTGCCGTGGCACCGCGCGGCCCTTCCAGTGGCGCACAATACCAGTCATCCACCACGCTTTTCAACCAGGCCAATGTACCAGCAATATCTTTATCATGTAGCATACCGATTACTGCCAGTACGCGCCCCTTTTTCGGTAACGCTTTCATACGCCCGGTAAGATATTCTGCCGCATGGGGATTATGGGCGACATCAAAAATGACGCGTGGCGACTCGCTCACAATCTGGAAACGTCCCGGCAAAATTGCGCTGGCAATGCCATCGCGAATTGCCTGTTCACTGACCTCCAGACCGCTGGCACGCAGCGCAGCCAGCGCCGTTGCGGCATTCGGTTGTGGGACAAGCGGTAACGGCAGGTTTTCCAGCGTACCGTTTGCGTCAGTAAACGACCAGCCATGGTCGCTGACGAAATAATTCCACTCTACGCCTCGACGTCGCAACAGTGCGCCCTTCTCATGCGCTACATCGGCGATGGTGTACGGCATTTCAGGTTCACCAACGATCGCCGGTCTTTCACTGCGGAAGATCCCCGCTTTCTCGCGACCAATGCTTTCGCGATCTGGCCCCAGCCAGTCGGTATGATCCAGCGCAATGCTGGTCACCACAGCCACATCAGCATCGACAATATTGGTGGCATCCAGACGACCACCCAGCCCCACTTCCAGAATTACCACATCAAGTTGCGCCTGTTTAAACAGCCACAGCGCCGACAACGTGCCGTATTCAAAATAGGTCAGGGAAATATCACCGCGTGCCGCTTCAATCTCAGCAAAAGAGGCGGTGTGGGCCGATTCTGGTAGTTCCTGACCCTGTACACGAACGCGCTCGGTATAACGCACCAGATGCGGCGAACTGTAAACCCCCACTTTGTACCCTGCCGCCATGAGTATCGATTCCAGCGTGCGGCAGGTTGTGCCTTTGCCATTCGTACCTGCAACGGTAAACACAAACGGTGCTGGTTTCAGAACGCCGAGATGCGCTGCCACCTGGCTTACGCGCTCAAGGCCGAGATCGATAGTCTTACTGTGCAGGTTTTCCAGATAAGAAAGCCACGAAGCCAAAGGCGACGCGGCTTGAGGTGTGCGTTTGATAATCATGGTATCCGCTGATTCATTACGGGGATAATAGCAAAAGGGCAGAGCCAGCGGCCCTGCCCTTATCAGTTATCAGGCCTCAGGTTCCTGATCCGGTGCTGGAGGCACCACTTCGCCTTCACGTGGCGCTTCAGGATTTGGCGCTGGCAGATTCATCAGCTTCGCCAGAATGCTCGCCAGTTTCAGGCGCATTTCCGGACGGCGGACGATCATGTCGATCGCGCCTTTTTCGATCAGGAACTCACTGCGCTGGAATCCCGGTGGTAGTTTTTCGCGAACGGTCTGTTCAATCACACGCGGGCCGGCAAAGCCAATCAACGCTTTCGGTTCAGCAATATTGAGATCGCCAAGCATCGCGAAGCTCGCAGAAACACCGCCCATCGTCGGATCGGTCAGCACAGAAATGTACGGCAGACCGCGCTCTTGCATTTTCGCCAGTGCCGCAGAGGTTTTGGCCATCTGCATCAGCGACATCAGCGCCTCTTGCATACGTGCGCCACCAGAGGCGGAAAAGCAGATAAGCGGGCAGTTGTCTTCCAGCGCCTGCTCAACGGCACGCACAAAACGAGCACCCACTACGGATCCCATTGAACCGCCCATAAAGGCAAATTCGAAGGCAGCAGCAACGACCGGCATTCCATACAGGGTGCCTTTCATTACGACCAGCGCGTCTTTTTCGCCGGTTTCTTTCTGTGCTGATGCCAGACGATCTTTATACTTTTTGGAGTCACGGAACTTCAGCACATCTTTCGGCTCAAGCTCGCTACCCAGCTCCACAAGGCTTCCTTCATCTAACAGGCTATGCAGGCGATTACGCGCCGTCATACGCATGTGATGGTCACACTTCGGACAGACCTCAAGATTACGTTCCAGCTCTGCACGGTATAAAACCTGACCGCAGCTATCACACTTAGTCCACACACCTTCAGGAATGCTTGCCTTGCGGGTGGGAGTAATGTTGCTTTTAATTCGTTCAATCCAGCTCATTAGGGACCTTTCTGTCTGAACCTGGTTCGATGCCAGTTTTATCTTTGGGGACGCATAATGCCATTTTTGCCCCCAACAGACCATCAATGTTGCACATTAAAACATAACAGCCCGAAACTTTGGATAAAAAAGTGGTCGAACCGCCGAGTTACTTTATTTTGCGGCGCGTGCCGCAGCGCGTTTGTGACGGATAATTTCGATGACGCCCGGCAGTATGGAAACCACAATAATCCCGACGATCAGCAGCTTAAGGTTATCCTGAACCATTGGGATTGTACCGAAGAAATAGCCTGCGTAGGTAAAAAGCAGTACCCATAACAGCGCGCCGATCACATTGTAAGCGGCGAAATGACGGTACGACATGTGGCCCATCCCCGCAACGAACGGGGCGAACGTTCTGACGATTGGCACAAAACGGGCAAGAATAATGGTTTTGCCACCGTGTTTCTCATAAAACTGATGCGTTTTGTCGAGATAGCTACGGCGGAAAATTTTCGAGTTCGGATTACTGAATAATTTCTCGCCGAACAATCGCCCGATGGTGTAGTTGACCGCATCACCAACAATCGCGGCAATTAACATCAGTACGACCATCATATGAACATTGAGATCGTTGGTTTCAAGCGAAGCCAGTGCCCCGGCAACAAACAGCAGCGAATCTCCCGGCAGAAACGGTGTCACCACCAGACCGGTTTCACAGAACAAAATCAAAAACAGGATGGCATAAACCCAGACGCCATACTCTGCGACCAGCTCCGCCAGATGCACATCAATGTGCAGGATAAAATCGATGAGGAAATAAATCAGGTCCATAATTGCCTATGCCTTTTGCTCTTACTCTTTCAGGCCGTAACTGCGCTGGCTACGGCCTGAAATGTTCAGAGCATTATTCTCGTTAGTCCGCCAGAAATAGCGGGCCCATTGGCGGCTTTGGAAGATCAAACCGGTCAGGGTAATCCACCGCAACCAGATATAGACCTTCCGCTTTCGCCGTTGCTGCCGCCAGCGTTCTGTCCTTTGCCGCCAACAGCTCTGCTATCCAGCTCTCTGGCTGGTTGTGGGCACCGACTTCCATCAGGCTGCCTACAATATTCCTCACCATATGGTGTACAAAGGCATTCGCTTTGATATCCACCACCACATAAGGACCGTGACGCGTGACGTTGATATGCATAACGTTGCGCCACGGCGTTCGGGACTGACATTGCACCGCGCGAAACGAGGTGAAATCATTCTCGCCCAGCAGACATTGTGCAGCCCGATGCATCCGTTCGGCGTCCAGCGGTTCGTAAAAGTGGGTTACCCCTTTACTCAGCACTGCCGGGCGCAGGCGATGATTGTAGATGATGTAGCGATAACGGCGAGCCGTGGCGCTAAATCGGGCATGAAAATCATCGGGTACAGCTTTAACCCAACGCACGGCGATGTCACCAGGTAAATTCGCATTTACGCCCAACGTCCACGCAGCGTCTTTGCGCTGCGCGGTCGTTTCGAAATGCACAACCTGCCCGGTGCCGTGTACGCCTGCGTCGGTACGCCCGGCGCAGAAGACGGTGATCGGTTCATTCGCCACCTGCGAGAGCGCCTTTTCCAGCTTCTCCTGCACGCTGCGAACTTCGTTCTGCCGTTGCCAGCCGTAATATCTGCTGCCGTCGTACTCAATGCCCAGCGCAATTTTATAAACTGGCGGTTGTTGCTGGTCGGACATTAGTACAGATACTCCTGCACCAGTTTTTCAGCGATCTTCACTGCCATCAATGCGCCGCCAAAGCGAACGTTATCAGCCACCGACCAGAACTGAATTTGCTCCGGCATACCATAGTCATTACGCACGCAACCAACAGAAAGATGCGGCGACCCGGAAGCATCGCCCACCTGCGTTGGAAATTCATTCTCTTCAGAAAGCTCAATATCTTCGCTTTGAGCAAACGCATCACGCGCTTCTTCTGCCGCCAGCGGACGCAGTGCTTCAAAATTGACCATCTGGGCATGACCGTAAAATACCGGTGCCTGAACAACACTTGCCGAGATCATCAGTCCTTCGTCCTGCATGATTTTGCGCACTTCATCGACGATACGGCGTTCTTCGCGCACGCTACCTTCGCGATCCGGCAATAAGGGCAGCATGTTGAACGCCAGCTGACGCCCAAAGAAATCTTCTTCATCAATCGGAATGCCGTTCAGCAGTTTCGCGCTCTGCCCCGCTAACGCATCGACCGCTTTTTTACCCTGGGCGGAGGCGGAAATCAGGCTGGTGACGCTGATACGAGACAAACCGCCTTGATCGATTAACGGTTTCAGTGCCGCCAGTAACTGGCTGGTAAGGCTGTCCGGTACGGCGATGACATTCCGGTTGCGGTAATCGGTCAGTACAAACGGGTTTACTTCCGGCACCACCAGCGGTACGTCGGGTTCGAGAGCAAACAATCCGCTGCTGTCGATCACCAGACAACCCGCGTTGGTCGCTTCTTCAACCCAGGCAGCGGTCGCTTCTTTGCCTGCGACAAAAAATGCCAGTTGCGCCTGCGTCCAGTCGAATTCAGCGGCATCCTGCACGGTGATTGTCTTACCACCAAAGCGCAGTTGTTCGCCTGCGCTTTCGTTACGTGCCAGTGCATAAATTTCCCCAACCGGGAACTGACGTTCAGCCAGCGTTTCAAGCAGGGCTTCGCCCACAGCGCCAGTTGCGCCCAGGACGGCAATGTTCCAGCCTTCAGACATGGTGGTTTACTCCAGAAATAGCAAAACTCCCTGCCGATATTACAGCAGAGAGCATGAAGAAGAGATTAACGTGCCGGATGATGAACGGCGTTAAAACCCAGTTTACACAGTAATGCCGCCGCGCTGGCGTCATCACAGATCACATACAGAGACGACCATTCACGGCGCTCAAGGTAGTTTTTGCGCAGTTTATCAAACTCACCCGGTATTCCGGCGACTTTACGCAGCGGTGCGTCATCGCGGCGCACATCATACACCAAATGCACCAGCCTTTTCAGCGTTGGCTGATCGAGCGAGCCATGCAGCGTAATGCGACCAAACTCTGGCGTTGGCAGCAATGTATCCAGCGCAACGTGTTGTTCATGACCAATAAACTTGCTATAGGCTTCAAACACTTGCGTAGTACCGCGCGCTTTTCCTTCCAGGGTATAACCGGCAATATGCGGCGTGCCGATATCCACTTTCTTCAACAGTTCCACGTTGAGTTCCGGTTCGCCTTCCCAGACATCCAGCACCACGCTTAATTTCTGACCTTCGTTCAGACAGGTCAGCAGGGCGGTATTATCGACGACTGCGCCACGGCAGGCGTTAATCAGGATCGCTCCAGGTTTAAGGCTACGGATCAGTTTTTCATCCGCCAGATGTAGCGTTTTGTACGGCCCATCTTTAAAGAGCGGTGTATGGAAAGTCAGAACATCTGCGTGCTGAACCAGCTCATCAAGAGAACGGAAATTCCCCTCATCCCCACGATCGGCGCGTGGCGGATCGCAAAGCAAAGTTTTAATCCCCAACGCCTCCAGCCGCGCCTGTAATCGACGACCGACATTACCGACGCCCACGATCCCCACGGTACGGTCATGCAGTGAAAATCCATCGCGTTCGGCAAGCATCAGCAATGACGAGAAAACGTATTCCACTACCGCAATCGCATTACAGCCAGGTGCCGCAGAAAAACCAATCCCCACCTGCTTCAACCATGCCTCATCAACATGGTCTGTCCCTGCCGTGGCAGTGCCAACAAATTTTATCGGTTTCCCCGTCAGCAGCGACGCGTTCACTTTTGTGACTGAACGCACCATCAGCGCATCTGCATCATCCAGTTCAGCGACTGGAATTGGACGCCCCGGAACCGCTTTCACCTCACCCAGACGGCTAAATAATTCGCGGGCATAAGGCATATTTTCATCAACAAGGATTTTCACGTTTGTGCTACCTGTATGAGAACGAGAGTTAACCGGATAAGTGTGCCATAATCTCGCGGCCAGGCATACTTGCGATGATTTCAGGTATAAGGATACATAATGATACAACCTCTTTCAGGCCTTCCTCCTGCGCAACCACCAGGGCAGGGGGATAACCTGTCGTCTGGCGCAGGCAATCAACCTTTATCCAGCTTGCAACGTACCGCGTTGGAAAGTTTGATGACCAAAATAACTTCGCTGACGCAACAGCAGAGAGCGGAATTGTGGGCCAATATAAAGCACGATATCGGTCTGCCGGGTGATTCACCTTTGCTTTCACGCCACTTCCCGGCCGCAGAACAAAACCTTGCGCAACGTCTGCTATCTGCGCAAAAAAGTTATTCTGTCCGCCAACTTCTGGCTCAATTGGGGGAATATTTACGTCTGGGGAATAATCGTCAGGCCGTCACGGATTATATCCGGCATAATTTTGGCCAGACACCTCTGAATCAACTCTCACCGGAGCAATTAAAAACCGTCCTGACTCTGCTACAAGAAGGGAAGATGGTTATCCCACAGCCGCAACAGCGCCAAGCGACCGAGCGACCTTTATTACCAGCAGAGCACAATACGCTCAAGCAACTGGTCACAAAACTCGCGGCAGCCACGGGGGAACCCAGTAAACAGATCTGGCAATCGATGCTGGAACTTTCAGGGGTGAAAGATGGCGAGTTGATTCCGGCGAAACAGTTTAACCATCTCGTCACCTGGTTACAGGCGCGTCAGGCGTTAAGTCAGCAACACACACCGACGCTGGAGTCGCTCCAGATGGCGCTAAAACAGCCACTGGATGCCAGCGAGCTGACGGTATTATCGACCTATGTTGAGCAAAAGTATGGCCTTTCTACGCATTCAGCCCTGACTTCTGCACAGGCCGAGGATATCCTTAACCAGCTCTATCAGCGGCGGGTGAAAGGCATTGAACCACGTAATATTCAACCGCTGTTCAATCCCTTTACCCCATTCATTGACACGATACAAAAAATGTCAATGCGCCCCAGCTTGTGGATATTATTCGTCGTCATCGTTGTGATGTTGGTTTGGCTGGTGAGTTAACACCGGCGAAACGACAGTATCGTCACGATAATCCCCAGCACCGCCGATATCGCCCCAGCAAGAAATACCGAAGAGTAGCCAAACGAGGTCGCCAGCACTCCCGCCAGCGGCCCGGAAACGCCGAGGGCGATATCCTGAAACGCGGCATAGCCGCCGAGCGCAGTACCGCGAACCTGGGAAGGAACACGTTTAACCACTTCCACGCCCAGCGCAGGAAAGATAAGCGAACATCCGGCTCCGGTTAATGCCGCGCCCGCTAATGCGACCCACGCACCTGGGGCTTGCCAGAGCAGCAACAAGCCCACCGTTTCTACAAGCAGAGAGACAATCGCCACTTTTACGCCGCCAAAACGATCTGGCATCCAGCCAAACATCACGCGCATAACGACAAAGGCGCCGCCAAAGGCTGTGAGCGTAAAGCCCGCCATCGCCCATCCTTTGCTGGCAAAGTAGAGCGAAACAAAAGTCCCGATAACCGCAAAGCCAACCCCCTGAAGCGCCAGACCTAGTCCTGGTTTCCAGATAAGCCCGATAACGCTCCACAGCGATGGGCGTTCTCCCGTCATTGCCGGTACTTTGCGTACTGTGCCATTGCAGACCCACGCCAGTAACGGCAATGCCATTGTAGTAAGCGCCAGTGCGGCAAAACCATAATGGCTATGAATCAGTAAGCCAAGCGGTGCACCGACTGCCAGTGCGCCGTAAATGGCCATTCCGTTCCAGGACATCACTTTACCGGAGTGTTTCGATCCGACAATGCCTAATCCCCATGTCAAAGCCCCCGTCAGTAACTGACTTTCACCAAAACCAAGAATTAAACGCCCAACGACCAGCAGAGCAAATTTAATCGGTGCAGAGACGGGTAAAAGCGCCGCCAGCAGCAGCGCGCCGCCAGCCAGACCACAAGCTAACATCCCCTGAAGCGCCGAACGTTTTGCGCCATATTGATCGGCCAGCCGCCCGGCGTAGCCACGCGTCAGCACCGTAGCCAGAAACTGAATGCCGACGGCAATCCCGACCATGGTGTTGCCATAGCCCAGTTCATGATGAACAAACAGCGGGATAACCGGCAACGGTAACCCTACGGTCATGTAAGTTAGAAAAACCGCAAAGGCGATACGAAAGAGTGAAAAATTGGCAGAAGATCGTGTTTCTGTTTGGCTTACAGCAGTCATGCATTACTCCAGAATGCAGCGCAAGGCGAGGAATTTCCCCGTCTCATCTCTCTGGTTTCAGGGTTACGGTGCGTTGGCAGGATTTAACGCTTACGTCTTTTCAGAAGGAAATCGACAAAGCGGGAAGTTTGCCTGGAACAGGCGGCAATTGTCAATGATGTGAAAAAGGGAACCATCAGGCTCCCTTTTGCGTTAGTGTCGGATGCGACGCTGACGCGTTTTATCCGACCGACTCTATCTATTAATCTTTCAGCTTGCGCATTACCAGCGTGGCGTTGGTGCCGCCGAAGCCGAAGCTGTTAGACATAACGGTAGTCAGTTCGCGATCGGTTGTTTCGGTCACGATGTTCAGACCCGCCGCCTGTTCGTCCAGCTCTTCAATGTTGATGCTCGGGGCGATAAAGCCATGTTCCAGCATCAGCAGAGAGTAGATAGCTTCCTGCACACCCGCCGCGCCCAGTGAGTGACCGGTCATTGCTTTGGTTGCAGAAATCGCCGGGCTCTTATCGCCGAACACTTCACGGATAGCCGCCAGCTCTTTCACGTCGCCAACCGGAGTTGAAGTACCGTGAGAGTTCAGGTAGTCGATTGGGGTATCAACGCCGTGCATCGCCATCTTCATGCAGCGAACCGCACCTTCACCAGACGGAGCAACCATATCTGCGCCATCAGACGTTGCGCCGTAGCCAACGATTTCAGCGTAGATGTGGGCGCCACGTGCCAGAGCGTGTTCCAGCTCTTCCACCACGACCATACCACCGCCGCCAGCGATAACGAAACCATCACGATGAGCGTCATAAGTACGGGAGGCTTTTTCCGGGGTGTCGTTGTATTTGGTAGACAGCGCGCCCATTGCGTCGAATTCACACGCCATTTCCCAACACAGCTCTTCGCCGCCGCCAGCAAACACGATATCTTGTTTGCCCAGTTGGATCTGCTCGACTGCGTTACCGATACAGTGTGCGGAAGTCGCACACGCGGAGCTGATGGAGTAGTTAACACCGTGAATTTTAAACGGTGTGGCGAGGCAGGCAGAAACGCCAGATGCCATCGCTTTGGTGACCACATACGGGCCAACCGCTTTCAGGCCGCGCGGGCCACGCATTGCGTCAGCGCCGAACACCTGGAAACGCGGGGAACCGCCGCCGGAACCTGCAATCAGGCCAACGCGCGGGTTATTCTGGTAAGCTTCCGGAGAGAGGCCAGCATCTGCAATTGCCTGCTCCATAGAAAGGAATGCATAGATGGATGCGTCGCTCATAAAGCGCACAACTTTGCGGTCAATGAGGCCAGTGGTATCCAGTTTTACGTTGCCCCAGACGTGGCTACGCATGCCGGAATCCTTCAGCTCCTGAGAGAAAGTGATCCCTGAACGTCCTTCACGCAGAGATGCCAGGACTTCCTGCTGGTTATTACCGATGCTGGAAACAATGCCCAGGCCAGTAATCACTGCACGTTTCATTCAATACCTCTGTAAGTCGCACATAGAGTAAGTTTCGAATGCACAATAGCGTACACTTGTACGCCGAACAAGTCCGATCAGACAATTTATAGAGAAATTTGCGCAGCCTGACACACATCGCTAAGATCGAGCCACCGCCTGTAAGACGAGTAACTTACGTGAAACACTACGCAATACAACCTGCCAACCTCGAATTTAATGCTGAGGGTACACCTGTTTCCCGAGATTTTGACGATGTCTATTTTTCCAACGATAACGGACTGGAAGAGACGCGTTATGTCTTTCTGGGGGGTAACCAATTAGAGGCACGTTTTCCTGCTCATCCACATCCTCTGTTTGTGGTAGCCGAGAGCGGCTTCGGCACCGGATTAAACTTCCTGACGCTGTGGCAGGCATTTGATCAGTTTCGCCAGGCGCATCCGCAGGCACAATTGCAGCGATTGCATTTCATTAGTTTTGAGAAATTTCCCCTCACCCGTGCTGATTTAGCGTTAGCGCATCAACACTGGCCGGAACTGGCGCCGTGGGCGGAACAACTCCAGGCGCAGTGGCCTTTACCCTTACCCGGTTGCCATCGTTTATTGCTCGATGAAGGACGCGTAACGCTGGATTTATGGTTTGGCGACATTAACGAACTGACCAGCCAACTGGACGATTCGCTGAATCAAAAAGTGGATGCCTGGTTTCTGGACGGCTTTGCGCCCGCGAAAAACCCGGATATGTGGACGCAAAACCTGTTTAATGCCATGGCGCGTCTGGCGCGTCCTGGCGGCACGCTGGCGACCTTCACTTCTGCCGGATTTGTCCGTCGCGGTTTGCAGGAAGCCGGATTCACAATGCAAAAGCGTAAGGGCTTTGGGCGAAAACGGGAAATGCTTTGCGGCGTAATGGAACAGACATTACCACTCCCCTCCTCCACGCCGTGGTTTAACCGTACAGGCAGCAGCAAACGGGAAGCCGCAGTTATCGGCGGCGGTATCGCCAGCGCGTTATTGTCTCTGGCGCTGTTGCGTCGCGGCTGGCAGGTAACGCTTTATTGCGCGGATGATGCCCCTGCACTGGGTGCTTCCGGCAATCGCCAGGGGGCGCTGTATCCGTTATTAAGCAAACATGATGAGGCGCTGAACCGCTTTTTCTCTAATGCGTTTACTTTTGCTCGTCGGCTTTACGATTTATTGCCCGTTAAATTTGATCATGACTGGTGCGGCGTCACGCAGTTAGGCTGGGATGAGAAAAGCCAGCATAAAATCGCGCAGATGCTGTCGATGGATTTACCCGCAGATCTGGCTGTTGCAGTCGGGGCGAATGAGGTTGAAGGCGTTACAGGTGTAGTAACAAATTGCGGCGGTATTACATATCCGCAAGGTGGCTGGTTGTGCCCGGCAGAACTGACCCGTAATGTGCTGGAACTGGCGCAACAGCAAGGTTTACAGATTCGTTATCAACACCAGTTACAGGACTTATCCCATAAGGATGACTGTTGGTTGCTGAATTTTGCAGGTGATAAGCAAGCGATGCATAGTGTGGTGGTACTGGCGAACGGGCATCAAATTAGCCGTTTCAGCCAAACATCGCCTCTGCCGGTGTATTCAGTTGCCGGTCAGGTTAGCCATATTCCGACAACACCGGAACTGGCGAAACTGAAGCAGGTGCTGTGTTATGACGGTTATCTCACGCCGCAAAATCCGGCAAATCAGCATCATTGTATCGGCGCCAGTTACCATCGCGGTAGTGAAGATACGACGTACAGTGAAGATGATCAGCAGCAGAATCGCCAGCGGTTGATTGATTGTTTCCCACAGGCGCAATGGGCGACAGAAGTCGATGTCAGTGAAAAAGAGGCGCGTTGCGGTGTACGTTGTGCCACCCGCGATCATCTGCCAATGGTGGGCAATGTTCCCGATTATGACGCAACGCTCGCGGAATATGCCTCGCTGGCGGAACAGAAAGATGAGGCGGTAAGCGCACCGGTTTATGACGATCTGTTTATGCTTGCAGCTTTGGGTTCGCGTGGTTTGTGTTCTGCCCCGCTGTGTGCCGAAATTCTGGCGGCGCAGATGAGCGACGAACCGATTCCGATGGATGCCAGTACGCTGGCGGCGTTAAATCCGAATCGGTTATGGGTACGGAAATTGTTGAAAGGTAAAATGGTGAAGGCCGGGTAATCAGCTTTGGCATTGTTTGTCGGATGCGGCGTGAACGCCTTATCCGACCTACGGTAACATGTAGGCCTGATAAGACGCGGCAAGCGTCGCATCAGGCATGGTGCTCCAGACGCCAACAACTTACTGCTGTGACGCCTGCTGAAACAGGTTTTCCCACATATCGGTAACCAGCGCCTGGTCACGCGGCGACAATTCACCGGCGCCAATGGCTTTTTCCAGACTCTGGCTAACGGTTGTATGCACCGCCTGGGCGGAGTGGTCATCACCACTTTCCAGTTCTGCGATGGCTAACGTCAGGTGGCCACGCAAATATCCACTGGCAAACAACTCATCATCACTGGCATGGTCAACCATACCGTCGATTAATGCCAGAATGCGTGATTCAAACTCCGCGATCATCTTCTTTCCTCATTGTAAAACGTGGCGCTGGCTTCAGTTGAGCTCTTCCGGCCACGGGAACTGTTCCGCCGTAATTTCCGGCGTGTGATAATAATTTTGTAATGCGTTTATGAAGCGTGCCGGACGTTCGGGAATACCGTTTGCCAGATAATCCATCACCTGCGCATGTACGCGTCGCTGGAACACCACGCGATCCGGTTCGAAGTCGCCTTCCAGATTGTCGCAGCTAACGTTAAACGGATATCCCGCCGCCACGCAGAACAACCAGTCCAGCGCCTGCGGCTTCACTTCAACATCTTCAAACTGGCTTTGCGTTTGGGCATCGCGTCCGTCCGGGCAATACCAGTAGCCGAAATCAACCAGTTCACGGCGCGCTTTCCCGGCAATACACCAGTGCGAAATCTCATGAATTGCGCTGGCATAAAAACCATGAGCAAAGACGATTCGGTTAAACGGTATTTCCGCATCAGCAGGAAGATAGATCGGTTCGTCGTCGCCTTTAATCAGACGGGTATTAAATTCATCGGCAAAGCAGCTATTAAAAATTTCAATCAACTGCTCATAGTGGTGTGTACTGTTCATTAGTTCATCCCCAACCAGTGGAGGATCTCCTGTCCGTGGCTATCATAAAGTAATTTGGCACTCATCACCGCCGATACAATAACGATCATCGGGCGGATCAGCTTTTGTCCTTTGCTCAACACCAGTCTTGAACCCATGCGCGCGCCGAGGAACTGCCCCACCAGCATCACGAATCCTGTCGCCCAAATCACTTTGCCGCCGAGAATAAACAGCAGCAAACCGCCTATGTTTGACGTTGCGTTGAGTAATTTGGCGTGAGCCGTGGCTTTGGCGAGGTTGAATCCGCACAGCGTAACGAAGGCCAGCGCGTAAAACGATCCGGCAGCCGGGCCAAAGAATCCGTCATAAAAACCGACGCAGCCACCGGCAATTAACGCGAAGGGTAAACCGTACATCCGGCGCTGGCGATCTTCTTCACCCAGCTTTGGCATCAGCAAGAAATAGAGGCCGATACAAATTACCAGAATGGGCAAAATCTGCCGTAAGACATCAGCCTGAACGTATTGCACCAGCAGTGCGCCGCTCATTGAGCCGACAAAGGTCATGGCGATATTGAGTTTCTGATCGCTTAAACTAACCACTTTGCGGCGAATAAAGTAGATAGTGGCGGAAATAGAGCCGCCGCAGGCTTGCAGTTTATTGGTTGCCAGCGCGTTAGCGGGAGACATCCCCGCCGCCATTAACGCCGGAATGGTAAGTAACCCACCGCCACCGGCAATCGAGTCAATAAATCCCGCCAGCATGGCGACAAAAAAGAGAACGCCCAGCAATAGCGGGGAGACCATAAACAGGCTATTAAACGTTTCCATTAGATCACGTGCTCATCCAGTAGCGCCTGGCAGGAAGGCGGCAACGGAGGCGGTGTCTTCTTCTCAGGCTTGGTTGTTCCTGGTTTTGGAGGTTCAAACCAGCTTTGCAGTTCAGCCCCGCAACCATCGCCCGGTGGCGGTAAAGGTTGATCTTCACACTCCAGACTATCGGCAGGACAACGTAATCGTACATGCATATGCGCACGATGCTGGAACCAGGGTCGCACTTTGCGCAACCAGTCGCGATCGGTGCCCGCATCAAGGCAAAGTTGTTGTTTAATCGCCGGATTAACAAAAATGCGCGTGACGTCTTTGTCCTGCGCAGCGAGTTTGATCAGGCTGAAAATTTCTGGTTTCCACAGCGTGGGGACAACGTGTTTACCGTCGCGGGAAACTAAGTCCAGTGCTTGCGGGCGCAAGAGCTGCGCGGAGGTCCAGCGTGTTTTCGGCAGTTGCAGGAAGATATCAACATCCAGTCCGGTCTGGTGGCTGGCGTGACCGCCGTTGAAACGCCCACCAGCGGGCATCCCCATATCGCCAATCAGCACCGTACCCATGCCCAGATTGTTCACCTGGCTACTCAGACGCTGAATAAACATCACCAGATCCGGGTGTCCGAAATAGCGACGCTGGTCGGTACGCATCACCTGATAATGTTCGGAGTGTATCGGCAGCGTGTCAGCACCGACGATACAGCCATTGGAAAAACTGCCTATCGATTGTGCGCTACCCGGCACAGGTTGGGTTATTTTTTGCCACGGCGTCGCTGCCAGGCTGGCGCTACTGGCAAGCAGAGCCAGCAGCGCAATCGCGGTTTTGTTCATTTTTTACCAGCGTGGAATATCAGTCTTCACATCGGCATTTTGCGCCCGCTGCCGTAGCAGGTGATCCATTAAAACGATCGCCAGCATCGCTTCAGCGATCGGCACCGCGCGGATCCCGACACAGGGATCGTGACGGCCTTTGGTGATCATCTCAACTTCTTCGCCAAAGCGGTTAATGGTACGCCCCGGCACAGTAATGCTGGAGGTCGGTTTCAGCGCCATATGGGCAATGATTTGCTGCCCGCTGCTGATACCGCCGAGAATGCCGCCCGCATGGTTGCTCTGGAAACCGTCTTTGGTGATTTCGTCGCGGTTCTGGCTGCCGCGCAGCGCCACCACGTCAAAACCATCGCCAATTTCCACGCCTTTCACCGCGTTGATGCTCATCAGCGCGTGGGCGATGTCGGCATCCAGGCGGTCAAAGACCGGCTCGCCAAGTCCGGCAGGAACGCCACTGGCAACAACGGTGACTTTCGCACCGATGGAGTCGCCCTCTTTTTTCAGCGCACGCATCAGTTCATCTAAGGCTTCGATTTTGTCCGGATCCGGGCAGAAGAACGGATTTTGCTCAACCTGCGACCAGTCTTTGATTTCCAGTGGAATGTCACCCATCTGGGTCAGGCAGCCGCGAATTTCGATGCCAAATTTCTCAGCAAGATATTTTTTGGCAATCGCCCCTGCCGCAACGCGCATGGCGGTTTCGCGGGCGGACGAGCGTCCGCCGCCGCGATAATCGCGCAGGCCGTATTTTTGTTCGTAGGTGTAATCGGCATGGCCTGGGCGGAAAACGTCCTTAATCGCGCTGTAATCCTGAGAACGCTGATCGGTGTTTTCGATCAACAAGCCAATGCTGGTGCCGGTGGTGACGCCTTCAAAAACGCCGGAGAGAATTTTGACCTGATCCGGCTCGCGGCGCTGGGTGGTATAGCGCGATGTCCCAGGGCGACGACGGTCGAGATCGTGTTGCAGATCCGCTTCCGTGAGCGGGATGCCTGGCGGCACACCATCGACGATACAGCCGAGCGCCAGCCCGTGTGATTCGCCGAAGGTGGTTACGCGAAAGAGTTGTCCTATTGTGTTTCCAGCCATCACGGCTCCGTTATTGTTGTGTTTGCGTGTTTACTTAATCTTTATAAATTCCAAAATGTTCCCGCGCCGCAACAAGCTGCGCTTTGGTGAGCATAAACACACCGTCGCCGCCGTTATCAAACTCCAGCCAGGTGAACGGAACATCCGGATATTGTTCCATAAGATGTACCATGCTGTTGCCCACTTCACAAATCAGCACGCCATCATCAGCAAGGTAATCTGCCGCGTTACCGAGAATGCGGCGAGTCAGTTTCAGGCCGTCAGTGCCAGATGCCAGGCCCAGTTCCGGCTCGTGACGATATTCGTTTGGCAGGTCGGACATATCTTCCGCATCGACATACGGCGGGTTAGTGACGATCAGGTCATACTGCACTTTCGGCAAGTCACGGAACAGATCGGATCGAATCGGAATGACGTTATGGATCAAACCGTGTTCTTCGATGTTCTGTTCGGCAACCGCCAGCGCGTCGGGAGAGATATCCACCGCATCAACTTCCGCTTCCGGGAAGGCATAAGCGCAGGCAATAGCAATGCATCCGCTGCCAGTGCACATATCCAGAATATGCTGCGGTTGTTTGCTGATAAGCCCGGCAAATTTATTGTTGATCAGTTCACCAATCGGCGATCGCGGCACCAGTACGCGTTCATCGACGTAAAATTCATGACCGCAGAACCAGGCTTTGTTGGTCAGGTAAGCCACCGGAATGCGTTCGTTGACGCGGCGGATCACGCGCTCAACAATACGATGTTTTTCGCTGGAGGTCAGGCGGGCGTTACGCATATCTTCCGGAATATCCAGCGGCAGATAGAGCGATGGCAATACCAGTTGCACTGCTTCGTCCCACGGGTTGTCTGTGCCGTGACCGTACCAGATATTTGCCGCGCTGAAGCGGCTAACCGACCAGCGCAACATGTCCTGAATGGTTTGCAGCTCATTTACTGCTTCATCGACGAAAATTTTATCCACGTATTCCTCCAGGGCATGGTCGCATTAATTTCGGCGGCTAGTTTGCCATGAAGATGACGATAAATCAGCATTCACGCGGCGATGACGCAGGAAAATTATGTTTTGACCGATCGATTGTGCTGCGAGTCGGGTAAACTGTAGGAAAATTAAAACAGAGATACATAAATGAAAAAGAAAACAACACTCAGCGAGGAGGATCAGGCACTGTTTCGCCAGTTGATGGCGGGTACTCGCAAAATTAAGCAGGACACGATTGTCCATCGTCCACAACGAAAGAAAGTCAGCGAAGTGCCGGTCAAGCGGTTGATTCAGGAGCAGGCTGATGCCAGCCATTATTTCTCCGATGAGTTTCAGCCGTTATTAAATACCGAAGGTCCGGTGAAATATGTTCGCCCGGATGTGAGTCATTTTGAGGCGAAGAAACTGCGCCGTGGCGATTATTCGCCGGAGCTGTTTTTGGATCTGCATGGTCTGACGCAGCTTCAGGCCAAACAAGAGTTAGGCGCGTTGATTGCCGCCTGCCGCCGTGAACATGTATTTTGCGCCTGTGTGATGCATGGTCACGGGAAGCATATTTTGAAGCAGCAAACGCCGCTGTGGCTGGCGCAACATCCGCATGTCATGGCGTTTCACCAGGCACCGAAAGAGTATGGTGGCGACGCGGCGTTGCTGGTGTTGATTGAAGTGGAAGAGTGGCTGCCGCCAGAATTGCCCTGAATGACAACAACCGGATATAGAATTTGCAGGTCGGATAAGATGCGTCAGCATCGCATCCGACAAGAAATGCCGGATGCGGCGTGAACGCCTTATCCAGCCTACGCACGACTGAATGACAACAACCGGATATGGAATTTGTAGGTCGGATAAGATGCGTCAGCATCGCATCCGACAAAAAGTGCCGGATGCGGCGTAAACGCCATATCCTGCCTGGGCGCTACAGCATATTCAATACATACTGGAATCGGCAGGTGGAGTCTATGGGCTGCCTGCTACTGGTATCAACACGCACTAACATATCGTGCAGTTGTCGATCGGTAATAGGGTGCTGCGTTGGCGCCACAGTCACTTTAGCGTCATCACATCCTTCAGCAGTAAAGGTAATCAACTGATTTACAAAGCGACAGTACGCGCCGCGTTCATCCATTTTACTGCCATCGCAGAGCTGACCATCTTTCATCAGGTAGGTCGATAAGTTTTGTTCAATCACTGACCCTGTTGATTTCAGATTCAAAACCTTACTGTGTTCAACACGGCTGTCACTCCAGGAGATATCATAATTTGTTAATGGCTCACCTGGGCAGGTTGTTGTATAGGTTGTAGGCCCCCTATAGTATTCCATCTTTGGTTGATAATTAATGATTACCTTTACAGTACTATTCGCCGTCATCCCCACCATCCACGGGCACGTCTCTGCCGAACCATTGACCTCAATCGTCAGTGATATTTTTAAGCATTCCCACCTGGCATCTGGGTCAATCTCTTTAACGCCCGGACAATAAGAATCTGCTACGACACCATCACCGCCTGGCATTACCGTTATTTTTGGTGCGGGAATGTTTCCTGGCCCTGTCCATGATTTATTCGGAATATCCCCCTCATAGACGCCCCAAGACCGATCCTGATAATATTCCCCATGATAAACTCCTGTGGTGGTGAGTAAATCAAGGTAAAAACGAAGCGTTGCATTGGCACCAACCGTCCCATAATAGATAGGCACATTATTATAGACTGCCCCCAGTTTCGCCTGGACTCCCTGGCTAAAACACAGCACCAGCATGGCGCATAAAAGTAATCGTATTTTTTTCATCTTATATATACTCGAAGGTTGCCGTCAGGTTGGCAGTAAAATCACCGAGCGTGACATCGCGACCGCTTTTCGCCTGTAGCCAGGCCCTGAAATGAATATCATTACTGCCATCGCTGAGCGTAAATTTCGCCCCGGTCGGGTTGTTAATCGCCACCCGCACACCATCGGTCGTTTCCATCCCAATTCCGACGCCCTGAGCGGTTGAGGTGGTATCCAGCGCGAGGAAACCCGGCTGTTCGCTGTCTTCCGTACCGGTAAGGGTCACCTGCACCTGGTAACTCGCTGGCCCTTTACAATCTTTCAGCTTAAACACCACCGGAACGCGCGGGGATTCCCCGGCGACCATAAGATCCTGACGACTGATGGCAGGAAAATGCACTTCTGCCAGATTTCCGCCCTCAACCACCAGCGTGCAGGATCGGCTTAATAAATTGCCGTAAAAATGCAGGTTGTTGTCCACGGCCAGGGCACAAGTGCCACCGGTCAACAGCAGCCCCGCTAACAGCGCGTAGCTGAACGAATAAATGCGTCCTGTCTTCATTGATAATCCACCCGCAATGTTGCCCAGGCTGAAAACGTGGTATCACTCAACACCGCACCGGCCGACTTCACTGGCACAGCCTCCAGCTTCGGCTTTTGCGTAAAATCGGTGGCGTTAATGGCAAGCGGCGTATTCAGCTTAAAACGCTGACCATCGTGCCGAAGCTCAATACCAAAACCGGGAACGTCTGTTTCGACAGCCGCGTCATTGTACGAGGTCTGCGTCCCCGTCCAGGTAAGTGTCATAATCCAGTCGGGATCGCGTACTGCGGAGTCACAGCTCAGGTCATAGTTCACTTCCCTGCGACCATAATCCCCGTTGATGCTGTCGATGATAAGATCGCGGAATTCCACTTCAATGGTCTTTCCCCCGCTAATGGTACAGACTGGAGGTGACACCAGCGTACCGTGGAAGGTGATGTCTTCATTTGCTGCCAGGGCAACGCCGCTGCAGGCGCAGAGTAAAAGGAGCGAGAGTTTTTTCATTGGTAATCCACCACCATCGTCATACTGGCGTTAAATTCCGCTGGCGTAAGCTGCACTCCGCTCTGTTTTACCGGCACGGCTTTGAGATTGGGCAACTGGTTAACATTGAAATCAGACCAGTTACCCTCACCCACTTTAAACAGGGAGTTATCGGCGCCGTTTTCAATGCGAATGCCCAGGCCTGAAATTTGCGTCGCAATGACCGTTTCCCCGTTAATCACGGTGGTGGTGCCTTTAAGCTGCATCCGCAGATCATCAACACCTGACGCCTTGTTTCCGCAGTTCAGGGTATATAACGCTTCCGTCGTGCGGTAATTTGTGCCATTGATTTTGTTAATGTACACATCGCCAAATTCAACATTGCTCCCCTTCACGGAACAGGGCGGAGGCCCATCCACCAGAACGCGCAACGTTAATAACACCGGTTTACTTTCTCCCGCGACGACCATGTTACCCGTCAGCCAGCCGCTCAGGAGAAAAATGCCCGTTCCCACCAGAAACGTGTATTTCATAAGACTCTCCCGGCATCAGCCTTTGCGGCTCTGCTCTGCATCCACCTGGCAACTATTGCCGTTGCATTTAAAGATCAGCGAAAGTCGCGCGCCGTAGTCGTTGACGTAAGTCAGCACCGGCACACTGTCCATCTTCACATTCAGCGGTGCGGATGTTTTCGGCGGCATCACCAGCGGCGTAAATCCGGCTGCCGGATTACCATTTTTCTGGGTACTGGCGTTGCTGAGGATCACGTAATACGGCGTCGGGTTATTAACGGTGAAGGCCTGCCCATTGCGGGTTAAGGTCACCTTGTGCTGCCACGGATCTCTCATATTGATTTCTGCCAGCGCCTTCGGTCGCCAGAACAGTTTGATACGCGTTTGCAGCGCAATTTGCAGGGTGTTCGGTTTGTTCGATTTTGGCGGAATTTCACGCACATTAAAGTAGAACATGCTCTCACGATCGGCAGGTAACTTGCTGATATCCGGCATTCCCTGGACTTTTACCTGACCATTCATCATCGCATCAATGCGCTGTACCGGCGGCAGAACCGTCAATGGCGAACTGATTTTGTTGCCCTTTTCGTCTTCTATCCAGCTTTGCGCCAGATATGGCAGCTTAGGGTCGTTATTGCGCAACGTGACGCTGATGGATTTGTCACTTTCTTTGAAGATCAGGCGGGTGCGGTCGGGCGTTACCGATGCGTGGGTTGTAAAACTGGCGGCGGTCACCAGCAGCGCCAGCGCCGGGGCAACCATTTTTGCGGTATTAGTCTGTGTATACATGGATCATTCCTTAATCACGTTATTGGTTAGCGGAGATAGCGACTGGCGGTGTACCCGGAGTGAGCTGCTGCGTCTGTTCCTGAATCACCGGTTTGATTTCCAGCGGAGTGGCAGGCTCCACCGCGCCTTTTTGCTTACACGGCAGTAACAGGCCGTTGAACAGATCGGCAGGCAGCGGGTCTGGCAGGGAGATCTCACAGTGGGAAGCCCCATTCCATGAGACACTCATACGTTCGCCAGCTTTTACCCCGGCCAGATAGACGTTGCCGTCATCGTCAACCAGACCGACCTGCTGGTCGTGTTCGTTTTTCACTTCTGCACCAAATGGCGGATAACTACCATCACTCATGCGCAGGACAGCCATCGCCTTTTGCCCACTGATGACCGCAAATTTACGGTAGCCAATGGCTCCTTCGGTGAGCGTCGCCTGAACCACTGACTGCGTGGCTTCGGCATTCTCTGGCAGTTTAGTCAGGTCAATAGTGGCCTGGTTACGGTAGTAGTTATTGACGTCCGCAACAACAGCTTTACCGAACATGTTGGTGTAAACCGCTGAACCGTTACCTTCGACCGGTACATCAGCCACGCCATCAGCGTCGATAAGCAGGCGCGTACCGCCCATGTTTTGAGTACGATGCAACGCGCCACCGTGAGCCGTTAACGTGGCTCCGCCTTGCAGCGACAAGCCGGCAGAAGTGTACTGCCCTTCATGGTAGTTAGCACTCAGATCCACATGTGCCATTGAACCGTCATGGCTGTAATAGCCATCGACACTGGAGTGATTTTCACTGCTGCCAACGTTTATCTGATAGTGGCTGGCGTCATCAATACGGTTGAAGTATCCCACCTGACTGCTGTCTGAACCGCTGCCGTAGTTGCCGTTGTAACTCACGGTGCTGTTATCACCCCACGGCATACTTAAGGAGATATAGACGCCTTTATCGGCGCTGTTGTCATACTCGTAGCGATAACCTGTCAGGGAGATACTCATGTTACGAATGCCGCCCATGTTGAAATAATGGGAGAGCATGACGTTGTAGTTGGTCTGCTCCTCGCGATCCCAGTAGGTATGGCGCATATAGTTCAGATAAACAGAAACGCTGGCATCCCTGAAGTTCTGGTTATAGGTGGCGGTGTACATCTCTTTATCATTGCCGGCGCGGACCATTTCGCTGTCATTCGCGTCCAGATACTCGCTCATGGTCATATAGTTTTCTTCAGAGAAGCGGTATCCCGCGAAGGTGACGCGGCTGTTTAGATCATCAAAGTCTTTGGAGTAACTGACGCGGAAAGAGTTACCGTCGAGTGTGCCCTTGCCGTAAGCGGTTGAATCGTCAAGCCGGGTATGTGAATGGGTAATATCAAACGCCATCGCGCCGAAAATGGAGAGATCGCGCCCGATGCCAAGCGCGGCAGACTGGTAGTTTTCATCGCCCAGCGCCCCGCCGTACAGCGACCAGCCGTTGGCTATCCCCCAGGACGCTTCACCACCGGAGAAAAATCCGCCCTGTACATGGTGCCCCCACTCCTGCGGGCGCCCCATCATCACTTTGTATCGCACCTGGCCCGGACGCGTCAGGAACGGCATGGAAGCGGTGCTGATGTCATACTCTTGCACCTGGCCGTTCAACTCTTCAATGCGCACATGCAGCGTACCAGAGTTAAATTCACCGAGATCCTGAATACGGAATGGCCCGGCAGGCACCTGGGTTTCATAAATTATGCGCCCGGCCTGGCTGACGGTGACTTTCGCCGCTGTATGAGCCACGCCGGAAATATCCGGAGCATAGCCGCGCAGGTTCGGCGGCAACATTTGATCGTCGGTGCTGATGCTACCGCCGATGTAGTTAAAACCGTCAAAAATATCGGAGTCGAGGTAGTCTTCGCCAAGTGCCAGTTTGGCTTTCAGACTCGGTAACGCACGCCAGGCGTAGTAACGGCTCCAGTCCCAGTGTCTCTCGGTGCTGTTATCCGTCTCTTCATCGTTACTGCGGGTGTGCTGATAATCACTCTGCCAGTCGGCGCGCAGGCGCCACGCCCCGAGATTAACGCCAACCGTACCATTACCGCTGATGTCGTTGCTGTCATCGCCGCCATTTTCTTCGTGTCGGGTTTGGGCGTTGATGCTGTAATCGGCAATTAAACCGGGGATACCATCATCCCAGCGCGAAGGCGGATCCCAGTCTACATCGCTGTATTCAAGATAAGCCTGCGGTAAGGTGATGAGCAGTGCGGACTGGCTTAAATCAGCACGTATTTCCAGACCATCAAGCTGGCCTGGTTTGAGGCATTTACCGTCGTGATCCCATTGCAATTTTTGTGCAATATCTTCTTTAAAACCAAGCTGCGCCACCAGCTCTGACGACAGGCAAGCGTAAGTTTTATTTTTATCGTTTTCTGACGCATACCAGTAAATATCATATTCATCGGGTAACGGCTGTTTATTTACCTGAATCTGTAAATTATATTTACCCGGTTCAACATAACCCTGGCTGGAAAAACGCTTCAGATCAATTTTCGTGTCGCCTTTTAATTCCAGAAAACGGGAATCAAACTGAATATCTTCGTCGGCCCAGGCATTGATATGGCATCCAGATATTGCCATGGCAACGCACCAGGGAAGCGCCCGTAAGCGGAAAAGGGAATGGTCAGGCATACACGTATCCATCCGTGGTTATTTAAAGACTATCGAAACGCTAAAAAACCCTCATAGCATTGCGGCTATGAGGGGGAATACCTTAGAGATAGGTAATCTGGAAGGTGGTATTCGCTTCAAAACCGCCCAGGTCCGGTGCGTCAGTCGCACCTACCAGCCAGGCTTTAAAGTTTAAAGTTTGTTTCGGTTTGCCTTTGGAGGTTGCAGTATCTTTTACGATCTGCTGATTAATGCCAGCGCCACTTTTGTAAGAGGTTCCTTGTTGATCACCAATCGCCAGGCTCACGTTGTTAAACGCCGCACCGGTATCGGTATTAAAAATGGTGTAGTAGTTGCCGCTATTCGCCGTAGACACAGTACCGGTGAAGGTAGTGGTCATGGTAGTTTGGGTATCAAACACGCAATCCTGTAAACGAATCTGGAAATCTTTCGGCGTGGTAGTGCCGTTGTTTTTCAGTTTTTCCGCACCGATATTACCCATATCCACTTCCAGTTTGTGATCGTCTGGTACGATAGAGCAAACGGAATCTTCAATGGTGCCGTAAAAACGGGCAGTACCGTTGTTACCTTCTGCGAAAGAAGATGTTGAAGTGAACGCACCCATTACCATTGCTGCTGCAATAGCTGTTTTTACAAACTTACTCATTATTTGTCCTTAAACCATAAATAATTAGAATATAAGCCAACTGAAATATTGATGATAAAATCCCTCAATCTTTCTTCAGCAGCTTTTAACCAACCATTGAATAGGATTTCTGATCCATAAAATACGGGTTGCACGAGATGATATTCTTTGGCGTGGCGGCAATGTTGATATTTTAATGAGAGTGGTTCAATTTAAATTTACTAACAACACTGTGTAGAAATTTTTAAATAATCAATAGTGCAAATAATATCTTGAGGGTTATCTCAAAAAACAGCAGAACATTTCATCAAAACGGCACGAACACTTTACCCTATGAATGATTCTGGATCATAAAACAGCTAAAAATAAATATGGCAATTGTGATTATATCTTCCCGAAGATATAATATTAATTCTTCTGAATTAATATTATATCAAGACCCTAAAATACCTGCTCAATAATCTCTCTCTTTATTTTTTAACACATCTTTTCGAAAAATAATAACCCATGCAAAAAAGCAACAATTACTTCCATATGTAACTTTGTGAAAATAAATAACTGACCTTGCTATAAATGGAAACATTTATTTTTTCATAACAGGAGGATTAAACGCATTTAATTAGCAATAATTTCAATACAGTAAGCAAAACTAAGGCCCGACAGCATACGCCAGCGGGCCTTACACGTTCATATCAAATTGCTTTTGCCATCTTCAGATTACACGGGCTCATCTGCCAGTTGAATTGACCTTTTCCGCTTTCATCAAGCGTTACGCTGGCAATGGCCGAGGTGGTAAACATAGGCGGCGTTTCGCCCGGACATAACTCGGCGACCAGATACCCGACTAAGGGTAAATGGGAGATCACCAGTACCGAAGCAACACCTTCATTGGTCAACGCCTGCAGATAGGCACTGACCAGGCCAACATCGCCGCAGGGCGTTAACTCCGGCAGAACTTCTGCACTGGAAGGCAGGTTCAGACAATCCCCTACTTCGTCCAGTGTTTGCTCGGCTCGCAGGAACGGGCTCACCAGAACGCGTTCGATTTCCACTTTTTGACCTTTCAGCCAGTTCGCCATCAGGCGAGATTCGTCACAACCGTTAGTGGTCAGAGGACGAACCGAATCACTGGCGGCATCGAGGGCTGCGTCGCCGTGACGCATGATAAAAACTTGCATATTGCACCGCTTTTGTTAACCAGATTCGCCCGTTTTCTTTCATCTGAAACCAGAGAAAGAAAACGGTGGCCGGCATTGTGCCTTATCCATTCACCGAATGAAACGCTGTTTTTTACCTCAATGGCGTAAGTATAGTCAATATGCGTTTGCATTTTGAACAACACTCCGCCATTCAGCGCGGATTCATATAGCTTTGACCTTCTTATTGCAGGTCAGTTGCAGTTGTTTTCCAAAAACTTTCCCCTCGCTCGCTCATCTCTACTAAACGCTCGCAAGGGGTAAAACGGGAACCATACTGCGTGGCCAGTCGTTGCATTATTGCAACCACTTCGCTCGCGCCGAGAGAATCGATATAGCGGAACGGTCCACCAAGAAATGGCGGAAAACCAATGCCAAATACCGCGCCAATATCTCCGTCACGCACGCTACGGATAACCTGCTCGTCCAGACAACGTACTGCTTCATTCAGCATCAACATCACGCACCGTTCAGCAACCTGCGGTGCGGAGAGCCGCCCCTGCCCTTGCGCGCCAATCAGCGGGTAAATGGCGGGATCGACCTGTTTTTTGCTTTTACGCCCTTTCTGACCGTAAAGATAGAATCCCCGACCATTTTTTCTACCTTTGCGATCGTCGTTCAAAATTGAAGAAACAACATTTGCAGGCGCGCTAAAACGTTCTCCATAAGCGGCTTCCAGTACAGGAATAATTTTAGTCCCGGTATCGATTCCTACCTCATCCAAAAGTTGGATTGGCCCTACCGGAAAACCAAATTTCACCAGCGCAGCATCAATGTGCTCTACCCGTTCACCTTCGGTCAACATGCGGATAGCTTCATTAATGTAAGGCGCTAAGATGCGATTGACGTAAAACCCGGCTTTGTCACGCACGACAATGGGCGTTTTGCCCTGTTTTTTCGCCAGTTTTACCGTGGTGGCGATGGTTTGCGCCGATGTAACCGCATGAGGAATGATCTCCACCAGCGGCATTTTTTCCACCGGACTGAAGAAATGCAGGCCGATAACTTGCTCTGGTCGCGTGGCGTGAGCGGCAATATCGCCAATCGGTAAAGATGAGGTATTCGAAGCAAAGATGGTATGAGCGGCGCAATTCTGCTCAACTTCTGCCACCATTTGTTGTTTTAATTCGAGATTTTCAAACACTGCTTCAATAATCAGATCGCGATGGGCAAAGCCGCGATAATCCGTCGTTCCCGAAATTAATGCCAGCTGTTTGTCGCGTTCACTGGCTTTGAGATGCCGACGGCGCACTTTGCCCTCAAGCTGATCCCAACTGTATTTCAGCGCATGATTAATCCCCTGGACGTTGATATCTTTAATTCGTACCGGCAGACCCGCTTTACAGGCAGTGACGTAAGCAATACCGCCGCCCATCAAGCCACCACCTAAAATTCCCACACTGTTTAAAGGAGCGGGGGCAACATCGCTGCCGGGATCTTTCTTCACGTCGGTACTGGCAAAAAAGATATTGCGCAATGCCTTTGATTGCGACGTCATCGCCAGTTCACCAAAGGCTCGAGCTTCAGCGTCATAGCCGCTACTGGTGCCCTGCGCTAACCCGGTCTCGATAACCTCAAGAATACGTTTTGTCGCCGGGTAGTTGCCCTGGGTTTTCTGTTCTGTTTTTTTGCTTACCATTTTGAATAACAGCGCACGACCTAATGGCCCCGCCATCACACGTTTGCGAATCGGAAGTGCCCGCGAAACCGGACGATCCTGCTTCGCCAGCTCTACAGCGGCTTCCAGTAAAATGGAGTGCGGAACGACGTCATCCACCAGTCCCAGCTTTAACGCCTGCTTTGCCCGAAGTTGTTTTCCAGTGAGGATCATCTCTAATGCTGTGCTGACACCTATCAGGCGTGGTAAACGCTGGGTGCCGCCTGAACCGGGTAACAATCCTAGCTGAACTTCAGGCAAACCGAGCACCGTTTTAGGATCGTCAGTACAAACACGACCGTGGCACGCCAGCGCCAACTCCAGTCCACCGCCCAGGCAAGCGCCGTGAATGGCGGCAATAACCGGAACTGGCAAGGCATGAATTTCCGCCATCAGCTGTTGCCCCTGCCGCGCCAGTGCTTCCGCTTCTTGCGCCGTTTTGCAGTTGCCGATCATGTTGATATCCGCGCCGGCAATAAAGTTGTCCGGTTTCGCGGAGATAAACACCACGCCGCGCAGATCTTTATTTTCGCGGAGTTGTTTAATAATGGTGCGTACCTGTGAGGCAAACTCCGCCTTCAGGGTGTTCATTTTCTCGCCAGGAACATCAATGGTGATGACGGCAATATTGTCCAGACGCATATTGAGGGTAAATGCTGATGCCATTTCCATTATTCCGCCTCCAGAACCATTGCTGCACCAAGCCCACCTGCGGCACAGGCGGTCACTAAACCAAATCCACCGCCGCGACGGCGAAGTTCATGCAATGTCTGGGTTATCATCCGCGCACCAGTAGCCGCGAAGGGATGCCCGTAAGCAATCGAACCGCCAAGCACGTTAAATTTGCTGTCGTCCACTTCACCAGTGGCATGTGCGCGCCCCAGCACATCGCGGGCAAAACGTTCACTACCCAGCAACTGAATATTCGCCAGCGTCTGGGCAGCAAATGCTTCATGCATATCAATCAATGTCAGATCGCTCATCGTTAAACCGGCACGTTCCAGCGCCAGCGGCATTGACCAGGCTGGACCGAGCAACATGTCCTGCCAGACATCTATCGCGGTAAATGCATAACTGCGCAGATACCCCAGCGGCACCAGCCCTAATTCTTTCGCCCGCGATTCGGTCATCAGGATCACCGCCGCAGCGCCATCGGTCAGCGGCGTACTGTTCGCTGCCGTTACCGTTCCGTGTTTACGATCAAACGCCGGACGCAGCTTTGCGTAATCGGCAAGCGTGGAATTACCGCGAATATTATTATCTTCCGCGAACGGTTGTTTATAAGGGGGGATAAAGGCGGTCATCACTTCTTCTTTGAGTTTACCTTCCGACCACGCCTGAGCGGCTCGCTGATGCGAACGGTGCGCTAATGCATCTTGCTGTTCGCGGGTGATGCCGTAAGTTTTCGCCATTTGTTCAGCGGTGTCCCCCATCCGCAAGCCGGTGGAATATTCCGCTACCGCAGGCGGCACGGGCATTAAGTCGCGCAAACGTAGGCGAGAGAAGAGTTTCAGACGCTGGCTCAGCGTGCGGGCTTTGTTGACATCCACCAGCACGCGCGCCAGTTTTTTGCTAACGCCAATCGGCAATACCGACGAGGAATCTGCTCCACCGGCAATCCCCGCACGAATGGTTCCCGCCATCAGGCTTTCGGCGACGTTTGCAACAGCCTGGAAACTGGTGGCACAGGCACGACTGACGCTGTAAGCATCGGTATGGACGTTCATTCCGGTGCCAAGAACAATTTCACGCGCAATGTTGGGGGCTTCCGGCATTTGTACGACCTGACCAAAGACCAGTTGTTCAATCACTTCGGCGGGGATCTCGCTACGAGCAAGCAGTTCTCCGACGACCATCTTCCCCAAATCAACAGCGGGAATACCATGAAAAGCCGTCGCCTGGCGAGCAAAAGGCGTGCGTAATCCGCTAACAATGGCGATACGATCGCCCTGGCGGGTAACCAGCGGTAAAACCTGACCCATAACACTCCCCTGTAAAAAAATAGATAAAGTGGTCTGACCTGATCATAGTCTTAACCATTTTTTTACATTTAGCCAAGTGGAGAAAAGGGAAAGTGGGAGCTATGACACAGAGAGAAAAGAAGAAGAGAAAACAAAACGCCCCTGCCAGCAACTGGCAGGGGCGTGCGTACCTGAGAGGAATTAACGCAGACCCAGCTGGAAGATCAGCATTTCAGCTTCGCAGGCAAAAGTGAAATCGATATCCAGGCGAACACCATCAGACTCTTCAGTGAAAGTCGGGGTGATTTTGCACGGTTCGGATTCCACGCTACGGGCTTTTTCAGTCAGCGCCGCCAGCGTTTGTTCTGCTTCTGCGCGGTTTGCAAACACGCGGCTGTAAGACGCGGTGCAATCGGAGTTGTCCATAATGGTGCCAACATCCATACAGCAGCAAACCGGGGTTTCATCAGCACTACATTTACTCATCGTTGATTTCCTCTGTATGTGCACCCAAGGTGCCAGATAAACGTTGCGGATATTTTACGCTTCCGGAAAGTGCTGCTCCAGTTGTTAATTCTGCAAAATCGGATAAGTGACCGAAATCACACTTAAAAATGATCTAAAACAAAATTCACCCGGATGGATGAGTGCGCCACCTCTAAATTTTGCCAGCTGGATCGCGTTTCTTAGATCATATTTGAAAAAAGATAGAAACATACTTGCAACATCCTATCTGGTCAGACCTATACTCTCGCCACTGGTCTGATTTCTAAGATGTACATCAGCCCCTACACTTCGCGCTCCTGTTACAGCACGTAACATAGTTTGTATAAAAATAAATTATTGAGGTTATGGTCATGAGCCAGAAAACCCTGTTTACAAAGTCTGCTCTCGCAGTCGCAGTGGCACTTATCTCCACCCAGGCCTGGTCGGCAGGCTTTCAGTTAAACGAATTTTCTTCCTCTGGCCTGGGTCGGGCTTATTCAGGGGAAGGCGCAATTGCCGATGATGCCGGTAACGTCAGCCGTAACCCCGCGTTGATTACCATGTTTGACCGCCCGACTTTTTCTGCGGGTGCGGTTTATATTGATCCGGATGTAGATATTACCGGGCATTCTAATTTAACCGGTCAGAGTGCAAATGCTAAAAATATCGCACCGACAGCGTGGGTCCCTAACCTGCACTTTGTCGCGCCTATTAACGATCAGTTTGGTTGGGGAGCGTCAATAACGTCCAACTACGGCCTGGCTACGGAATTTACCGACAACTATGCTGCTGGTATCTATGGCGGTAAAACCGATCTGCAGACAATCAACCTTAACCTTAGCGGGGCTTATCGCCTTAACAATAGCTGGAGTTTTGGTCTTGGTTTTGATGCTGTTTACGCCAAGGCAAAAATTGAGCGTTACGCCGGTTCGCTGGGGCCTTTGTTGTCTCAACAGTTGATTGCCCAAGGTGTACCCGCGTCATTGACCAATGGTATTAATACTCCGGACTCTCAAATTGCTCATCTGAAAGGTGACGAGTGGGGTTTTGGCTGGAACGCGGGTATTCTTTATGAACTGGATAAAGATAACCGTTGGGGCCTGACATATCGTTCAGAAGTTAAAATCGACTTCGAAGGGGATTACAAAAGCTCCATTAACCCAAATCTGAACAACATTTTGGGTAATATGGGCTTGCCGTATGGCACGATGGGTGCAACACAAAATGGATCCTTGACGCTCAACCTGCCTGAGATGTGGGAGATTTCTGGTTATAACCGTGTTGCGCCGCAGTGGGCAATTCACTACAGCATGGCCTATACCAGCTGGAGTCAGTTCCAGGAGTTGAAAGCGAAAGGCGATAGTGGTCAGACGCTGTTCTATAAAGATGAAGGATTCCGTGACGCATATCGTATCGCGTTGGGTACAACCTACTATTACGATAAAAACTGGACCTTCCGTACCGGTATCGCCTATGACGACAGCCCGGTTCCGGCAGATAAACGCTCTATTTCCATTCCTGACCAGGATCGTTTGTGGTTAAGTGCTGGGTTAACCTATGCATTTAATGAAGATGCATCCATTGACGTTGGCGCATCTTATATGCATGGTCAGAAAGTGAAATTCACCGAAGGTGAAGGTGCGGCAGCTTATTCTTTTGAGTCTGAAGGTAAAGCCTGGCTGTTCGGGACTAACTTTAACTACGCGTTCTAATAACACGTTCGTTTAATAAGAAAAAAGGTGAGTTTTACGACTCACCTTTTTTATTTGCGTCTTATTCAGAATCGATATCTTTTAAATCATCCTGAATCGCTTGCGCGTTCGGGTTTTCTTGCGGTTTGAGCTCACCGCCATTGGCGATGAAATCATGACGCTGGAAGTAAGCCTCGCGCACCATAATGTAAGGATCGGAGGACTGACGAAGCAAGCCGTCAGAATCCAGCAACTGCGCACGAGTTTCGATCCCTTCAAGCGTCCATTTACCCACCGACATCGGCCAGGTCAGCCAGGAAAGTACCGGGTAAAGGCTGTCTGCCATATCACCGCCGTCATCACGCAGCGTAAAGCTACCGTAGAACGGTAACTGAACGTACGGCCCATAACCCACGCCATAGTGACCGAGCGTACTGCCAAAACGGTGAGGTTCGGTGCGTTGCAGTTTCGGGTTCGCCATCCTAGCAACATCAATAAAACCGCCCATTCCCAAAATGGTGTTCAGGAAAAAGCGGGTAAAGTGGACCATCCCCTGATAAGGGTCACCCTGCAAGAAGTAGTTAACCATCACCGCAGGTTCTTCCAGGTTGCCGGTGAAGTTGCTCAAACCGTTACGCGCCGGTTGCGGAACATAATCACGCCAGGCGACCGCTACCGGTCGAACCACATACGGGTCTAACACATTGAAGTTAAAATTGTACATGGTGCGGTTGAACCCTTCTAACGGGTCAGAACGCCCTTGCTGATCTGTACCGGAACTCGCACACCCCACCAGAAGCGTAGTTCCCAGAGCAAGCGCCGACAGGCGAAGCTTCATAAATGTCTCCCTGTTTTTTATGGCTTTTTTATGGCTTATGCAGTTTGCCATCCATGACGGAACGATACCGTATCCGCCTGTTTAGGTGTGGGCGATTGTAACAGCACGTCAACTGATGTCCAGACGCCCTGGTTTGCTGACTTGATCATAGCCTGGTAATCGCCGCCCTGTAGGCTACTTGATTCTGTAGAAACAGAAAAAGGCAAACGCAGCCTTTTATACATTTTCAGAGTAACTCCCGCCAGTTGCGAGCAAAAAAGCCGCTACGCTTTAGCTATACGTGCTAATTCAAGAGACGACATCATGGACAATGACAAAATAGATAAACACAGCGATGAACTTGAAGTAGAGAGCGAAGAAAAAGAGCGTGGAAAAAAAATAGAAATAGATGAAGACCGGCTCCCCTCCAGAGCGATGGCTATTCACGAACATATCCGTCAGGACGGCGAAAAAGAGCTGGAGCGCGACGCGATGGCGCTACTGTGGTCAGCCATTGCGGCGGGTCTGTCGATGGGCGCTTCGTTACTGGCAAAAGGGATATTTCATGTCGAACTGGAAGGCGTACCGGGGAGTTTTTTGCTGGAGAATCTGGGTTATACCTTTGGTTTTATTATCGTCATTATGGCACGCCAGCAATTATTTACTGAGAATACCGTAACGGCGGTACTACCAGTGATGCAAAAACCGACCATGGGCAACATCGGCTTACTGATGCGGTTATGGGGCGTCGTGCTGCTGGGTAATATTCTCGGAACAGGTATTGCGGCGTGGGCGTTTGAGTATATGCCTATCTTTAATGAAGAAACCCGCGATGCGTTTGTCAAAATCGGCATGGATGTGATGAAGAACACCCCCAGCGAGATGTTTGCCAACGCGATCATCTCCGGCTGGCTTATAGCCACAATGGTATGGATGTTCCCTGCGGCGGGAGCGGCAAAGATTGTAGTAATTATATTGATGACGTGGCTTATCGCGCTGGGCGACACTACCCACATCGTCGTCGGTTCAGTAGAGATCCTCTATCTGGTCTTTAACGGCACGCTGCACTGGAGCGATTTCATCTGGCCATTCGCGCTACCTACTCTGGCGGGAAACATCTGCGGCGGCACCTTCATCTTCGCATTAATGAGCCATGCGCAAATCCGTAACGATATGAGTAACAAGCGTAAAGAAGAGGCACGCCAGAAAGCAGAACATGCGGAAATCATTAAGAAAAATGATAAAAATCCGCTATAAGTGGCGAGGGTTTAAGCAATCGAGCGGCAGTGTACTTACTCCGCTGTTTAATAGCGGTTATACTCATGCCGCATTGTCCTCTTAGTTAAATGGATATAACGAGCCCCTCCTAAGGGCTAATTGCAGGTTCGATTCCTGCAGGGGACACCATTTATCAGTTCGCTCCCATCATCTGTACCAGTCCGCAAAATCCCTTTGAATATCAAGATGCCCGCGCATCCACAGTTCGTCATGATTCGCGTAAGATTGTTAACAGCCGCACTCCATGACGGGTAAAAGTGGATAAAATAATTTTACCCACCGGATTTTTACCCATGCTCACCGTTAAGCAGATTGAAGCAGCAAAGCCGAAAGAAAAACCATACCGCCTTCTCGATGGTAATGGTCTGTACATTTATGTCCCTGTATCCGGGAAAAAGGTATGGCAGATTCGCTACAAGATTGACGGCAAGGAGAAAATCCTGACTGTCGGAAAATATCCGCTTATGACTTTGCAGGAAGCAAGGGATAAGGCATGGGCTGCGAGGAAAGACATCTCGGTTGGCATCGATCCGGTAAAAGCGAAAAAGGCTTCGTCTAGCAACAATTCCTTTAGCGCAATTTACAAGGAATGGTACGAGCACAAGAAGCAAGTCTGGTCAGTAGGCTATGCGACTGAACTTGACAAAATGTTTGATGACGACATTTTACCCATCATCGGCGGTCTTGAGATTCAGGATATTGAGCCGATGCAATTGCTGGAAGTGATCCGCAGATTTGAAAATCGCGGTGCAATGGAGCGAGCCGACAAAGCACGCAGAAGATGCGGCGAGGTTTTCCGTTACGCTATTGTCACCGATAGGGCTAAATATAACCCGGCACCTGACCTTGCTGACGCCATGAAGGGATACCGTAAGAAAAACTTCCCGTTTCTGCCTGCAGACCAGATACCGGAATTCAACAAAGCACTGGCAACATTTTCAGGAAGTATCGTATCGCTCATTGCGACCAAAGTTTTACGCTACACAGCCCTAAGGACGAAAGAGCTTCGTTCTATGCTATGGAAGAACGTCGATTTTGAAAACAGGATTATCACCATCGACGCCAGTGTGATGAAGGGACGCAAAATTCATGTGGTTCCGATGTCAGACCAGGTGGTTGAACTTCTCATTACACTAAGCTCCATCACTAAACCAGTATCAGAGTTTGTTTGTGCCGGGCGTAACGATAAGAAGAAGCCAATCTGCGAGAACGCGGTACTGCTTGTGATCAAACAAATCGGCTATGAAGGTCTGGAAAGCGGTCACGGATTCAGGCATGAATTCAGCACGATTATGAACGAGCACGAATGGCCTGCTGATGCTATTGAAGTGCAACTGGCACATGCCAACGGCGGATCTGTGCGTGGTATTTACAACCATGCTCAGTATCTCGATAAGCGCAGAGAAATGATGCAGTGGTGGGCGGACTGGATTGATGGGAAGGTTGCATAGCCCTACCTACATCGCCGGACAATCATCAAGCTCAACTTGATGATGTACGTTATCACTCAGAATATAGGTCATAATGCTATCAACAAGTCATACTGCAAGACTGGCTTCTCCCTTGTGGTGTGGCTTTCACTTTTCTGGTTGATCTTGCTGATCTTGCTTGTTCATGCATGTACAATTCCCCAACTCAAAATCATAAAATTTACGAATATGACTATAAAATACAGACCAGATATTGACGGATTGAGGGCTATAGCAGTCCTGTCGGTTGTTATCTTTCACTTTCAGAATACAATACTTCCTGGTGGGTTTGTGGGGGTGGATGTGTTCTTCACAATATCAGGTTATTTAATGACCGGGATAATATTATCTTCTATTCAAGATAATAGTTTTTCAATATACAAATTTTATTTATCTCGTGCAAAAAGGATATTACCAGCACTGAGTTTATTATGTGCGACATTGATGGTTGCCGGGTGGTTCTTATTGCCACCGCTTCAATATACGGCATTAGGAAAACACGTTTTATCAAGCGTTCTTTTTGTTTCAAACTTTGTCTACTGGCAGGAGTCTGGATATTTTGATGCAGAATCTCATGAAAAATGGCTGTTACATACATGGTCGTTATCAACGGAATGGCAATTTTATCTTTTATTCCCAATATTTATCTTACTAATACAAAGATTACTTGGAAATAGATTGATATTGCCATCTCTCGTGGTTTTATTATTAGTAAGCTTTTGTTATAGTGCAATATATTCCTCATCATATCCAGTATCGTCATACTATTTACTTCCAAGCCGTGCATGGGAAATGATTGCAGGTGGACTAGCATATTTCTATGTCACTAGCAAATATGCAAATAAATCAGTTAAACTTCATTACGCTGGAGTAGGTGTTATTTTATTTTCTTGCTTCTACATATCCTCTAGTGACATATGGCCAGGATATTTTGCAGCATTACCAGTCATCGGTTCATGCATGTATCTTGCAGCCAATCATCAAGATAAAATTTTGAACTCAGCTCCTTTTAAATTAATTGGCAGATGGTCTTATTCAATTTATTTATGGCACTGGCCAATTGTAGTATACTGTCATATTAATAATATAAACATTAATATTTTACTGGGTATTTTCATTTCTATAATACTTGGTTTTATAAGTTTTTCAATTATTGAAAAAAGAAGAAGCGTAAAACTACTTGCAGGTACACCATTTACTGCAGCCGCAGCTTGCTTTTTATTTTTCAACTCTGGATATGCATATCAAATGCCTAAAGATGTTTATTCATCATCAATGCTTGATCCAAAATCAGATGATTATGGCGGATACACCTGGAAAAGAATCAAAGAATTAAACACTGGATTCACTTCTAACAAAAACAATAAAATACTGGTCATTGGTGATTCACAAGCAGGGGATTTCATAAATATACTTGATGAGTCAGGTTTGGCCAATGGTTACGAGATAAGGAGCAGGATGATATCTACAAGATGCTCATCTTTCTATTTAAACCAAGAGCAAAGGAATAAACTTTATACGATAATGCCTGAAATCCAAAAAGGGCTTATTACAAAAACTGATTGTGACAAAGAAATCGGAAGGGTGTTTGATGATAAAATTGTATATGATGCTGACGTTATATTCATTGCAATGAATTGGAAAGACTACGCCATACCCTACAATAAAGAATCTCTAATTAACCTTAGAGAGAAAACAAAAAAACCAATATACATTATAGGGAATAAGAATTATAGCAAAGCCTTGCCTTCAATCATCTACAATGCTTTTGTGAATAAAACCGATATTGGTAAAAGTGCTTATATTGCGTCTGAAAAAGAGATTCAGATTAATCATAAAATGAAAGAAATGGTCACATCTAGTGATATGGCTACATATATAAACCTTAAGGGCTACTCATGTAACTCAAAAATAAATGAATGTGTAACTAGTTATAAGGGTGAGCCTATCCTTTATGATGCTATGCATACAACAAAGAATGGCGCAGTATATTACTCCAAAGCACTGCAAGGAAAAGTAAAGTTGTAAAAGACCACCTCCTGAGGAGGTGGCTTTTCAGAATGCCCCCATAAGCTGAGGGATCCCCAGAAAATTTTCATCAGTAAGCCAGCACCATACTTCGGTAAGTGCTGGCCAACCGGCACAATATCTTTTCAGGTTGTGCTCGTCGTAGAAGTTCAGGGTTAAATCTCAGGACGTTTTCAGCCAGCGTCAGAAAAGACAATACTCTTCGTTTTTTGAGACTATTAGCCTGATACTTTAAATGAAATCCTTTATTTTCAAAATGATAACCAAGTAGCCAGAGTACGATACTGGCCAGTGTAACCAGTAGACTTAATACCAGAAAACGCTCTCCCCTCCGACTTCTGCTCGCCCGAAGGCCAAAACCAAAGCGTTCACTTTTTTCATCCCGAAAGTTTTGCTCTATCTGCATTCTTCGACTGTACAGTTTCATGATTTTTTTGGCATTAAACTCAGCTGTATTGCTGAATATTAACCATGGTTCTCTGCCTGCGGCTTTTTGTTCTTTTTCCGTTGTTGGTAAGCCCGGCCTCCCTCTGGCACGCCTGCTTTTTCTGCCTTTAGGTGAATGTTTATAAAGATAAAAATGTCCTTCACACTGCGAGCGTTTTTTCCGGGCCAGGGTTCCCGTCCCCAGGTATTTTGCCTCTGAACTCCCCCTGCACATTTTTATGTCCAGCCACTTATCTTTGTCACTATCCAGCCTGAACTTCACTACCCCCCTGATACGGCCAATAAAATCCCATCCCAGTGATTTGATATGACGAAACCATGCACTTTGAAAACCGGCATCAGTAACAATAACAACACGAGTCCGGGGAGAAATGGCCCCGGAAAGCGCATCCAGAAAAGCGATTTCCACCGCCTCGTTTTTTTTTGACGGGAAGACCTGACTCATCAGGGGGATAGAACGACCGTCGCAGAGGAGGCTGGCACGAAGGACATGATATTTCTGAAAAGGGTAACCGCTCCAGTCAACAGCGATAACACACCACGACAGTTTTTTTGCCATCATGGAAGTAATATTTTTGAATATCAGAGGGATATCATTATGAAGTCGTGTATTACCCAGCAGACGGTCAACGCGTTTTATTTTATCTTTCACGCGAGCAGGACCGGGTAAATGCCGGCCAATGCTGGTAAGAGAAAGAGATGCGCCACCGACTAAAGCAGCAGCAGAATCAATAATGGCATTTTGTCGATACTGATGCGTGGAAGCTAAAGCATTACGGAAAAAAGTCAGGCATACTTTACGGGCAGGCATAGAGGTGATCTCATTGAATTTGTTAGCGCAATCAGTAGATCACAAAACTCTATGCCTGTCTTCTTTTCTGGGGATTCCTCAGCCATAAGGGGCGACTGTCATATTCCGTTTGAGACTGTAATTTAAATAGTGTAATTGCCTGGTTTTGATATGTTCACTCCAACAACGGAGACAGGTAAATTATGGACTAAAAGAAGCTTAAAGCCCTTGCGGCTGAACTGGCTAAAGGCCTCAATCAGTTTTCCCGTATGCTGATGAAATTAACTGTGAAGTGGTTTACTGAATTTGTCCACCTGAACAGAGGTGATATGCTCACCTCAGAACAACACAGGTGTCACAATGAAAAGAAGAAATTTCAGCGCAGAGTTTAAACGTGAATCCGCTCAACTGGTTCTTGATCAGACCTACACCGTTGCAGATGCGGCCAGTGCTATGAATGTGGGTCTTTCTAATGACGCAATGGGGAAAGCAGCTTCGTGATGAACGACAGGGCAAAACGCCAAAAGCCTCCCCCATAACCCCGGAGCAGATCGAAATACGTGAGCTCAGGAAAAAGCCACAACACATTGAAATGGAAAACGAAATATTAAAAAAGGCTACCGCGCTCTTGATGTCAGACTCCCTGAACAGTTCTCGTTAATCGGGAAACTCAGAGCGCATTATCCTGTGGTCACTCTCTGCCACGTGTTCGGGGTCCATCACAGCAGTTACAAATACTGGAAAAGCCGCCCTGAAAAGCCAGACGGCAGACGGGCTGTATGACGCAGTCAGGTTATGGAGCTGCATAACATCAGCCATGGCTCTGCCGGCGCAAGAAGTATCGCGACTATGGCAACCCAGAGAGGCTTCAGAATGGGCCGCTGCCTTGCCGGCAGGCTCATGAAAGAGCTGGGACTGGTGAGTCGTCAGTAGCCCACTCACTGGTATAAACGTGGTGGTCATGAACACATAGCTATCCCGAATCACCCTGAGCAACAGTTCGCAGTGACAGAGCCTAATCAGGTGTGGTGCGGCGACGTGACGTATATCTGGGCAGGAAAGAGTTGGGCTTACCTCGCTGTTGTTCTCGACCTGTTCGCAAGGAAAGCGGTGGGATGGGCAATATCGTTCTCACCGGACAGCAGACTGACCATCAAAGCACTGGAAATGGCGTGGGAAACTTGCAGTAAAACAGCCGGGGTGATGTTCCATAGCGACCAGGGGAGGTATTACACAAGCAGGCCGTTCCGGCAGTTACTGTGGCATTACCGGATCAAGCAGAGTATGAGCCGACGTGGAAATTGTTGGGATAACAGCCCGATGGAACACTTCTTCAGAAGTCTGAAGAACGAGTGGGTGCCGGTGACAGGTTATATAAACTTTAGCGAAGCAGCTCATGCAATCACAGGGTATATCGTCGGGTATTACAGCTCGCTGAGGCCACATTGTTACGAACGGTGCAAAAGTGATCCACACCCAACGCCTGAAATCAGATCCAGGGGGTTATCTGCTCTCCTGATTCAGGAGAGCTTATGGTCACTTTTGAGACAGTTATGGAAATTAAAATCCTGCACAAGCAGGGAATGAGTAGCCGGGCGATTGCTAGAGAACTGGGGATCTCCCGCAATACGGTTAAACGTTATTTGCAGGCAAAATCTGAGCCGCCAAAATATACGCCGCGACCTGCTGTTGCTTCACTCCTGGATGAATACCGGGATTATATTCGTCAACGCATCGCCGATGCTCATCCTTACAAAATCCCGGCAACGGTAATCGCTCGCGAGATCAGAGACCAGGGATATCGTGGCGGCATGACCATTCTCAGGGCGTTCATTCGTTCTCTCTCGCTTCCTCAGGAGCAGGAGGCTGCTGTTCGGTTCGAAACTGAACCCGGACGACAGATGCAGGTTGACTGGGGCACTATGCGTAATGGTCGCTCACCGCTTCACGTGTTCGTTGCTGTTCTCGGATACAGCCGAATGCTGTACATCGAATTCACTGACAATATGCGTTATGACACGCTGGAGACCTGCCATCGTAATGCGTTCCGCTTCTTTGGTGGTGTGCCGCGCGAAGTGTTGTATGACAATATGAAAACTGTGGTTCTGCAACGTGACGCATATCAGACCGGTCAGCACCGGTTCCATCCTTCGCTGTGGCAGTTCGGCAAGGAGATGGGCTTCTCTCCCCGACTGTGTCGTCCCTTCAGGGCACAGACTAAAGGTAAGGTGGAACGGATGGTGCAGTACACCCGTAACAGTTTTTACATCCCACTAATGACTCGCCTGCGCCCGATGGGGATCACTGTCGATGTTGAAACAGCCAACCGCCACGGTCTGCGCTGGCTGCATGATGTCGCTAACCAACGAAAGCATGAAACAATCCAGGCCCGTCCCTGCGATCGCTGGCTCGAAGAGCAGCAGTCCATGCTGGCACTGCCTCCGGAGAAAAAAGAGTATGACGTGCATCTTGGTGAAAATCTGGTGAACTTCGACACCCCCCCCTGCATCATCCACTCTCCATCTACGACTCATTCTGCAGAGGAGTGGCGTGATGATGGAACTGCAACATCAACGACTGATGTCGCTCGCCGGACAGTTGCAACTGGAAAGCCTTATAAGCGCAGCGCCTGCGCTGTCACAACAGGCAGTAGACCAGGAATGGAGTTATATGGACTTCCTGGAGCATCTGCTTCATGAAGAAAAACTGGCACGTCATCAACGTAAACAGGCGATGTATACCCGAATGGCAGCCTTCCCGGCGGTGAAAACGTTCGAAGAGTATGACTTCACGTTCGCCACCGGAGCACCGCAGAAGCAACTCCAGTCGTTACGCTCACTCAGCTTCATAGAACGTAATGAAAATATCGTATTACTGGGGCCATCAGGTGTGGGGAAAACCCATCTGGCAATAGCGATGGGCTATGAAGCAGTCCGTGCAGGTATCAAGGTTCGCTTCACAACAGCAGCAGATCTGTTACTTCAGTTATCTACGGCACAACGTCAGGGCCGTTATAAAACGACGCTTCAGCGTGGAGTAATGGCCCCCCGCCTGCTCATCATTGATGAAATAGGCTATCTGCCGTTCAGTCAGGAAGAAGCAAAGCTGTTCTTCCAGGTCATCGCTAAACGTTACGAAAAGAGCGCAATGATCCTGACATCCAATTTGCCGTTCGGGCAGTGGGATCAAACGTTCGCCGGTGATGCAGCCCTGACCTCAGCGATGCTGGACCGTATCTTACACCACTCACATGTCGTTCAAATCAAAGGAGAAAGCTATCGACTCAGACAGAAACGAAAGGCCGGGGTTATAGCAGAAGCTAATCCTGAGTAAAACGGTGGATCAATATTGGGCCGTTGGTGGAGATATAAGTGGATCACTTTTCATCCGTCGTTGACACACATGATTATAATGGTGGATTATCACCAAACGAATCGGAAAACCGATACTGGAAAAAATCTAAAACCGTGGTCAGTTTTTGTTGACCATATATGGACGCCCCAGGTGATGCAAGTACTGGTTCTATGCGGTTTGCGACCATATGTCCGGCATCGTTAGTAGGTTCAATGACCTGCGCCATGATGTTATCCGAGTCCTGTTTCCTAATCACTACACCGGTATTTAATTACCCAGGTCAACTTCAGACTGTTACAGGGACGGTAGCCGTTATCTCATCAGTGCCTGCAAACTCATTTAAAAATGTTTTCTGTAATTTGCTGTTTTTATTTAATTCATCGCAACGGCCTTCTGCATATTAAAATCAACACCATCGGTCAAAACACGCCGATAATTCTCTCCCACTCGAGAACTGTGTAGCATCAACTTCGCTGAGAAATGCTACTGCAATCAGGGGACCGACGTCCGGGATTGTTAATAAATGCCGGTACTCAATTTGTTGTGATGACAGCAGTCGACGAAGAGTGAATGTCAGGCTGTTTGAGGCATCTTCAATCAGTTCCGGTAGCTTTTGCTGGAGACGCAGGAGCCCGACAGGAATAGTGAAGCCATATTCAGCGAGCAGAGAACGAAGCTGGTTGGCCAGCGCCGTTCTCTGCTTAACCATCAGTTGACGTGTGTTCCGGAGCGCCTTGATATCCTGCTGTTCTGTGGTTTTTACAGAAACAAAGTGAATACCCGGGCGAAATGCTGTCTCGCAAATTGCCAGTGCATCATTAGCATCATTTTTCTGGCTACGGACAAAAGCCTTTATGTGTTGTGCAGGGATGCGCCTGACACAATAGCTCATAGATGTGAGGGTTCGCCCCCAGACATGCGGAGTGGCGCAAGCCTCCATAGCAACAAGAGTTCCAGGTTCAATGTCGGATAGTCTCCAGCAATTTAGAACGAGAGATTTTTTTGTTCCATGTGACGGGGCTATCGACCATCCAGACGCAGACCTGAAATACTGATTTGGCGATATCAATACCAACAACCCTGATTGTGTTCATGTGATTTACTCCCGTAGCAAACGCAGACAGTAAAAGTATGGCACTGGCTGCTTCAGGAAAGGGCGTCCATCACATCACTACAGTTCCGGCATTCAAAGGCATCCTCAACGAATGGGATTCACTCGTTGCTCTGTTGAAGTCTGAAATGAAGATACACGGAAACAAAGCACCAGAGACTTACAGAAGAATTAGTGAGCTACGCAAGAACTAACTATGGAATCACACAGCCTCACACTCGATTAGGCCTGTCAGTTGCTCAAGATATCCAGACCAACCATCGCCGCATCAATGCGTTTTTTTATTGCCTTATTTGCAGGTTCGATTCCCTATTCGGAGATAGCACTCATGCAACACGAACTACAGCCTGATTCATTGGTTGATTTGAAATTCATCATGGCTGATACTGGTTTCGGTAAAACCTTCATCTACGACCGGATTAAGTCCGGCACCCTGCCAAAAGCCAAAGTTATCCACGGGCGCGCAAGATGGTTATATCGTGACCATTGTGAATTCAAAAATAAGCTCTTAAGCCGCGCCAATGGGTAAAATAGCGGGTAAAAGATTTCTCACATCTAAAAAACACCAGTCCGATCAATCCCCTGCCGCTTCAAGTAGATGTCTGCAGGGGACACCATTCACTACCGCCTTCCATACCCCACCATAAAGCGGATCATCAAGCCACAAGCTGGGGCAATAAACATAAATATCCCCGTTACCAGCTCATTACCGCCAGTTAAACACATAGTGAAGTAATAAATGAGGGCGGCGAGGATCACCATGCCGAAAAATGAAGAGACGGCAGATACTACATTTAGTACCTGGCCAATATATCCGCTGACACAAACAATACACAGGGCGAGAAACATCCATAAATAAATCATAGCTCAACCTCCTGCCGCGCTAAAAAACCTGTTACTTCAGGTGATTTAATAGTAAGACAATTCTTAATCACTGGCAATTTTTGCCAGGTTCTAATAAAAACAAGATGTTAAAAAATAGGGTTATTCGCTCCTGAAAAATATTTACTTGAGTGATTAATAATCAGTAGCTGAAAACAATCGGCTGATGATAAAATGGAAGTACCGCATTCATGCTCCTCGTGGTTTTGTCCTGACTAGTCTTTACACTCTTTACAGGAACCATTGTCGTACATGATGGCCTAATATTATTGAGTGTACCGCTGTCGACATGGAATCTTCTGCGATACAACAATTCGTATCTACAGAAGGTAACTATGTTTCCACAGCGCAAATTTTCCCGCGAGTTTCTCCATCCTCGCTACTGGCTCACGTGGTTTGGTCTGGGCGTACTCTGGCTTTGGGTACAACTTCCTTATCCTGTCTTGTGCTTTCTTGGCACACGTATCGGCACGATGGCCAGACCATTTCTGAAACGTCGCGAATCCATCGCCCGTAAAAACCTTGAACTTTGCTTCCCGCAGCATTCATCTGAAGAACGCGAGAAGATGATTGCCGAAAACTTTCGTTCACTCGGCATGGCGCTGGTAGAAACCGGCATGGCGTGGTTCTGGCCCGATCGTCGCGTGCGTAAATGGTTTGATGTTGAAGGTCTGGATAACCTGCAACGCGCACAAATGCAAAATCGCGGCGTAATGGTCGTCGGCGTACATTTTATGTCTCTGGAACTGGGTGGCCGCGTAATGGGGCTTTGCCAGCCAATGATGGCAACTTATCGTCCGCATAATAATCAATTGATGGAATGGGTGCAGACCCGTGGTCGGATGCGCTCAAATAAAGCGATGATCGGCAGGAATAATCTGCGCGGTATTGTTGGTGCTTTGAAAAAAGGTGAAGCCGTATGGTTCGCTCCCGACCAGGATTATGGTCGTAAAGGAAGCTCCTTCGCTCCGTTCTTTGCGGTAGAAAATGTTGCGACGACCAATGGCACTTACGTGTTGTCACGCCTCTCAGGTTCCGCCATGTTAACTGTGACGATGGTACGAAAAGCCGATTACAGCGGATACCGTTTGTATATCACCCCAGAAATGGAAGGCTACCCGACTGATGAAGGTCAGGCTGCGGCTTATATGAACAAGATTATTGAGAAAGAGATTATGCGCGCACCGGAGCAGTATCTCTGGATCCACCGCCGCTTCAAAACGCGTCCGGTGGGTGAAGCATCGTTATACGTTTAACAAACGACCAACACTTCTTCCCTCCTCAAATTAGCCATAATAACCCAATGGTTTTTATGGCTTTTTTCTTAAGGCTTTTCCCTTCGCTGAATTATGAATTATTACTGACAGAAATTAAACTGTCGCCGATATGAGACACTTGTAAGTTACTAAAAGTAAATAAGAAAATGCCACTTGTTTCAATTTAGTTTTAGGCGTACATTAGCGCCGTCTCGAGCAAATCAGCTCAGAATTCTGGGGTGATGCCCACGGCAAAACAGAGCCCTGTTAAGGTCGTTTTCCCGGTGTCAACTCACTGTATCAGATGTAATGAAGTCATTCAGGCGTAACAGTAATTACGCGGAGAGATGTAAAGTGAAATATTTCTTTATGGGCATTTCTTTTATGGTCATCGTTTGGGCCGGTACTTTTGCCCTGATGATCTAAAAGCAAACTGTGCAATGAAAAACAGGAGCCATCTGGCTCCTGTTTTCGTTCCTGAGAATGCATTTATTCGGCGTTTTCGTGAATATGTTTACTGCTGGCTGGAAGTAAACCATCGGCGCGGAACATCGCTTTGATGCCTCTGACTGCCTGACGAATACGGTCACGGTTTTCAATCAACGCAAAGCGTACATGCGTGTCGCCGTAGTCACCAAAGCCAATCCCCGGCGAGACACAGACCTTCGCTTCGTTAAGCAGCTTTTTGGCAAACTCCAGCGAGCCCATTGCCGCATACGGTTCAGGGATTTTCGCCCAGACATACATCGAAGCTTTCGGCATTTCGACCATCCAGCCCGCTTCATGCAGCCCTTTTACCAGCACATCGCGGCGGCGCTTATACTGTTCGGCAATATCGCGCACGCACTGTTGATCGCCTTCCAGCGCGGCAATTGCAGCCACCTGTAACGGTGTAAAGGTGCCGTAATCGTGATAACTTTTGATACGCGCCAGCGCACTGACCAGCGTTTTGTTACCAACCATAAAGCCGATACGCCAGCCTGCCATGTTGTAACTTTTCGACAAGGTAAAGAACTCAACCGCCACGTCACGTGCGCCCGGCACCTGCATAATTGACGGCGCTTTCCAGCCATCGTAGACAATATCAGCATAGGCCAGGTCGTGGACCACCAGCACATCGTAGCGTTTCGCCAGCGCCACCACTTTTTCGAAGAACTCCAGTTCCACACATTGCGCTGTTGGGTTCGACGGGAAGCCGAGGATCATCATCTTCGGTTTCGGATAACTTTCGCGAATAGCGCGTTCCAGTTCATTGAAGAAATCGACACCCTCCACCAGCGGCACTGAACGTACCTGCGCACCGGCAATCACAGCGCCGTAGATATGAATCGGATAACTTGGATTCGGCACCAGCACCGTGTCGCCGTGATCCAGCGTCGCCAGCATCAGATGCGCCAGCCCCTCTTTCGAGCCAATGGTGACGATGGCTTCTGATTCCGGATCAATCTCGACATCGTAGCGATCCTGATACCAGCGGGAAATGGCGCGACGTAAGCGCGGAATGCCGCGTGAAGTGGAATAGCCGTGTGTGTCCGGGCGCTGCGCCACGGTACAGAGTTTTTCGACGATATGCGGCGGGGTCGCGCCGTCCGGATTGCCCATACTGAAATCGATAATATCTTCGCCACGCCGACGCGCAGCCATTTTCAGTTCAGCGGTAATGTTAAAAACGTAGGGCGGGAGACGATCAATACGCGTAAAGCGACGTTCAGGGCGAGTGTCAGCCATAATTTCCTCAGATTAACGTGAGCGCCCGGACCGTCCGAGCGACGCTGCCACGATGGGTGGCTGTTTTGAAAATAGCCTGATTAATTTCTGTCTGTCGAGCGTTTTAGCAAAAAATTTTTTCTACCAAAAAATGAGGAACACTTGTAATAAAATGGGAAATCCTTACTTTCTTTCAAGAAAATCAAACTCACATTAATTAACATTATAATTTCAATAATTTTACTTATTGAGTGTGCATTATCAAGAGATGCATTGCCAATACACCATTCACCTGATAATCCCCTTTTAAAACTGTGGTTTTTCCTCAAAAACGGCCTGCTGGTCATCAGCCTTCAGGTTACCTATCATAGAGGTTTAATCCTTATCCAGAGTTACCCGTGCACGAAATATTCAACATGCTGCTGGCGGTCTTCGATCGGGCAGCGTTAATGCTTATCTGCCTGTTCTTCCTTATTCGTATCCGCCTGTTTCGCGAGTTGTTGCACAAGTCGGCGCACTCACCGAAAGAGCTGCTCGCAGTTACCGCCATTTTCTCGCTGTTCGCCCTGTTCAGCACCTGGTCCGGCGTGCCGGTGGAAGGCTCACTGGTTAACGTGCGTATTATTGCGGTGATGTCAGGCGGGATTTTATTTGGTCCGTGGGTGGGGATCATTACCGGCGTGATAGCCGGGATTCACCGCTATCTTATTGATATTGGTGGCGTGACGGCGATTCCCTGCTTTATCACCAGTATTCTGGCGGGATGTATATCGGGCTGGATCAACCTAAAAATCCCCAAAGCGCAGCGTTGGCGTGTCGGTATTCTCGGCGGTATGTTGTGTGAAACGTTGACCATGATTCTGGTGATTGTCTGGGCGCCGACCACCGAACTGGGGATCGATATCGTCTCTAAAATCGGTATCCCGATGATCCTTGGCAGCGTCTGTATCGGCTTTATTGTGCTGCTGGTGCAAAGCGTTGAGGGCGAAAAGGAGGCCAGCGCCGCGCGGCAGGCCAAGCTGGCGCTGGATATCGCCAACAAAACACTGCCGCTGTTTCGCCATGTCAATAGCGAATCGTTACGTAAAGTCTGCGAAATTATCCGCGATGACATTCACGCCGATGCGGTAGCAATCACCAATACCGATCATGTGCTGGCCTACGTTGGCGTGGGTGAACATAACTATCAGAATGGTGATGACTTTATTAGCCCAACCACACGGCAGGCGATGAATTACGGTAAAATCATCATTAAAAACAATGATGAAGCCCATCGCACGCCGGAAATCCACTCGATGCTGGTGATCCCGCTTTGGGAGAAAGGTGTCGTGACCGGGACGCTGAAAATCTACTACTGCCACGCGCATCAGATCACCTCGTCATTGCAGGAAATGGCGGTCGGTCTGTCGCAAATCATCTCCACGCAACTGGAGGTTTCGCGTGCCGAGCAGCTACGTGAAATGGCAAATAAGGCAGAGCTTCGCGCCCTGCAAAGCAAAATTAATCCCCATTTCCTGTTTAACGCTCTGAACGCAATCTCCTCATCAATTCGCCTGAATCCGGATACCGCTCGCCAGCTGATCTTTAATCTGTCGCGTTATCTGCGCTATAACATTGAATTAAAAGACGATGAGCAAATCGATATCAAAAAAGAGCTGTATCAAATTAAAGACTATATTGCCATTGAGCAGGCCCGCTTTGGCGACAAGCTGACGGTTATCTATGATATTGATGAAGAGGTGAATTGCTGCATTCCCAGCCTGCTGATCCAGCCGTTGGTGGAGAACGCCATTGTCCACGGTATTCAGCCTTGCAAAGGTAAAGGCGTTGTCACCATCAGCGTTGCAGAGTGCGGTAATCGGGTACGCATTGCGGTGCGAGATACCGGGCACGGCATCGATCCAAAGGTGATTGAGCGGGTCGAAGCGAATGAAATGCCGGGCAATAAAATTGGCCTGCTGAATGTGCATCATCGCGTGAAGTTGTTATATGGTGAGGGGCTGCATATTCGTCGTCTGGAGCCTGGGACGGAAATCGCGTTTTACATTCCTAACCAACGCACCCCTGTCGCCTCACAGGCTACGTTATTGCTTTGAGCCGGAGTGATATTGTGAAAGTCATCATTGTTGAAGACGAATTCCTGGCACAACAGGAACTGAGCTGGCTAATTAAAGAGCACAGCCAGATGGAGATTGTCGGCACCTTTGACGACGGTCTGGACGTGTTGAAGTTTTTGCAGCATAACCGCGTCGACGCCATTTTTCTGGATATCAATATTCCGTCGCTGGATGGCGTGTTGCTGGCGCAAAACATCAGCCAGTTCGCCCATAAACCGTTTATTGTGTTTATCACCGCGTGGAAAGAACATGCGGTAGAAGCGTTTGAACTGGAGGCGTTTGACTACATTCTCAAACCGTATCAGGAATCACGCATCACCGGGATGCTGCAAAAACTGGAAGCGGCCTGGCAGCAACAGCAAACCAGCAGTACGCCTGCCACAACGGTAACGCGTGAGAATGACACCATTAATCTGGTGAAAGATGAGCGAATTATCGTTACGCCAATTAATGATATCTATTACGCCGAAGCGCACGAAAAAATGACCTTTGTCTATACGCGGCGTGAATCCTACGTAATGCCGATGAACATTACCGAGTTTTGCAGCAAGCTGCCTCCATCGCATTTTTTCCGCTGCCATCGCTCGTTTTGTGTCAATCTGAACAAAATCCGCGAAATCGAACCGTGGTTTAATAACACTTATATTCTGCGGCTAAAAGATCTGGATTTTGAAGTGCCGGTCAGTCGCAGCAAAGTAAAAGAATTCAGGCAGTTAATGCATCTGTAATCAGGAATACTCATGAAAGCAACAGGCTTGCCCGCCGATCAACAATTTTTCGCCGATCTGTTCAGCGGCCTGGTGCTTAACCCGCAACTACTTGGGCGCGTCTGGTTTGCCAGCCAGCCTGCCTCGTTGCCGGTGGGTAGTTTATGTATTGACTTTCCCCGTCTGGATATCGTGCTGCGCGGCGAATACGGCAATCTGCTGGAAGCAAAGCAGCAGCGTATGGTGGAAGGGGAAATGCTGTTTATTCCGGCGCGCGCGGCTAATTTACCGGTCAACAACAAACCGGTAATGCTGTTAAGCCTGGTGTTCGCACCGACCTGGCTTGGGTTATCGTATTACGATAGCCGCAGCACGTCATTGTTGCATCCGGTTCGCCGGATCCAGCTTCCCAGTCTGCAACGCGGTGAAGGTGAAGCAATGCTCACCGCCCTCACCCATCTCAGCCGTTCGCCTCTGGAGCAGAATATCATTCAGCCACTGGTGTTAAGTTTGCTGCATCTTTGCCGCAACGTGGTGAATATGCCGCCGGGCAATTCGCAACCTCGCGGCGATTTTCTCTATCACAGCATTTGTAACTGGGTTCAGGATAACTACGCCCAGCCGCTCACCCGCGAGAGCGTGGCGCTGTTTTTTAATATCACGCCCAATCATTTGTCAAAACTGTTTGCGCAGCATGGGACGATACGTTTTATCGAATATGTGCGTTGGGTGCGAATGGCGAAGGCGAGGATGATTTTGCAGAAATATCATCTGTCGATTCATGAAGTGGCGCAGCGTTGCGGCTTTCCGGATAGCGACTATTTTTGTCGCGTCTTCCGGCGTCAGTTTGGCCTGACGCCGGGAGAGTACAGCGCCCGTTTTCAGGGCTAACATTAGAAGGTTAATTCCGTTTCCAGCAGCGTCAGGATGCTTTGTGCGTCTTGCGCGGCGAACAGCGACTGGCGGAAGTTTTTATTCACCAGTTTGCGCGCCAGCTGCGAGAAGACCTTCACATGGTTCATCCCTTCGCTAGCGCCCAGCGTCAGCATGATCACCAGCTCGACTTCGCCCATTTCTGACTGCCAGTCAACCGGTTTCGCCAGCCGGGCAATGCTGATACTGGAATGACGGATCCACTGAGATTTAGTGTGCGGGATCGCCACGCCAAAACCAACGCCAGTAGTAACAATCTCTTCCCGTTGCCAGACATCTTCTTCCAGCTCGAACGGATGCTCAGTGCGCCCGTTGACGCCAAGGTTGCCGCACAGAAACTGAATCGCCTGCTCTTTATTACTAAAGGCCTGATCAACAAAGATATTCTCCAGCGCCAGCAATGGGCGAACGTCTTCTTCCGGCGTAAAGGCGGTGAGTAACGCTTCAATTTCCTGCGCACTGCGGCACTCGCAAGCCTGACGCGCAAGTTCCCGACACGCCTCGCTATCCAGTTGACGCAACTGGCTTTTCACCGCCGGAATGCGTGGGCTACTCATACTTAGCTCATCCAGGCCCAGCCCAAGCAGTAGCGGCAGATAACGGCTTTCACCACCCAGCTCACCGCAAATGCCGACCCATTTTCCCCGCTGATGCGCAGTGGTCACTATCTGCTGCAACATGCGCAGGAAAGATGGCGTAATCGGGTTATACAGCGGCGATACGCGCGGGTTATTACGATCGACCGCATACAGATACTGGGTCATATCGTTGGAGCCGATACTAAAGAAATCGACCTCATCGCAGAAGTGATCGATGATGTAGCACACCGACGGCACTTCCACCATGATACCCAGCGTAATCGTCTCTGCATGACGCAGGCCATCGCGCTTAAGCTCAACGATTGCTTTCTGGATCTCACTCTTCACCCATAAGATCTGATCGAGGCTGTGAACCATCGGGATCATCAACTGAGCGTTACCGTAACTGGCAGCACGCAAAATGGCCCGTAGCTGGGTACGGAACAGGCCAGCAAATTCCGGGTAAATACGCACAGCACGATAGCCGAGGAACGGGTTCTCTTCCTGGGGAATGTTGAGATATGGAATGCTTTTATCGCCGCCGATGTCCATCGTGCGGAAAATAATTGGCTTGTCGCCCGCCGCCAGTAACACCTGCTGGTAGGCTTCAAACTGTTCCTGCTCGTCCGGCGCGCTATCGCGATCCATATACAGCATTTCGGTGCGGAACAGCCCGACGCCTTCCGCGCCATTGGCAAACGCACCAGGAGCTTCCAGAGCGGTGCCAATATTCGCGGCGATATCAATTCGCTTGTTATCACGGGAATAGGCCAGTTGCGCGGCGGCCTGCGCCTGTTGTTTTTGGCGTTTGTCCGCCAGCGTCTGCGCAACCTGGTAATAACCGCTCACCGCGTCATCAGGATTAATCGCCAGCACGCCACACTGGGCGTCAAGCACCGCCGGTTGCCCGGCATAACGGGCTATCGCATCCAGCGGCAAGCCGCTCAGTACCGGGATCGCCGAAGCTCGCGCCAGAATCAGGGTATGCGATGTGCGCCCGGTTTTCTCCAGAATCATGCCTGCGAGATTTTTTAAATCGAGACTCAAAAACTGGCTTGGAGTTAAATCTTCGGCGACCAGAATGGTCGATTTTTCAAGCAGCAGATTATTGCGCGGCTTCACTTCCGGCCAGGTGATATGCAGCAACTGTTCGCTGATATCACGAATATCACTAACTCGTTCGCGCAGATAATCGCTGGCAGAGGCAGAAAGTTTGTCGCAAACCTGCTCCATATTGCTGATGATTGCCGCCCCCAGTCCCTGATGTTGTTCTGCCATCAGACGACGGATATTCCCCGCAAACTCTTCATCCTGAATCAGCGACAAATGGGCGCTAAGAATGGTTTTACTTTCGCCGTCACGCTCGCGCAGCTGCTGGTTCAGTTGTTCGGCAAGCGTTGCCAGGCTGTGTTCCAGCCGGGTGGTGTCTTGCACACTGGCAGGGATCGCCCGATAACTGTCGAGGCTGTCGCTCTGCAACAACGTTAACGTACCAACACCGACGCCGCTCGCCAGCACGTTACCGTACAGCAAATCAGGGTTAAGGCGACTTAATGAACGTGGCAGCGGATGCGCCGTCAGTTCTGCTTGTGTCGGTTGGATGCTGTCGCTGTCGATAAAGCGCACCTGGATGTACTCTTCCAGTACGCGCCGTGCCTGTTCTTCATCGCTACCGCTAATGTTCAGGCTGCAACTGTCATTAAATAAAGTGCCGGTGCCAATCAGCGCCAGTGAACTTTTGGCATCGGCCTTGGCGTTCTGGCGATGGTTGATAAAAGCGATTTCGCTTTGCCACTGACTACACTGTTCTTTAAGTTCCCACGCCGGACGGGCATGAAGTCCGTTAGGCAAAGGACAGAGAAATTGAATCGATAACATAACCGCTCCGGGTTAATCGGGAAATCATCTGAAATCCGTCAGTTGAACAACCGTCTCACGGGTAAGACGTTGAATAAGGGCAGATAAAAGTTGCTGCATCTGCAAGATGTCGCGGCAGTCGGCAATCGATGCGGCGCAATGTCCGTGCCGGGTGGCAGGCCCCATCACCACTGTGGGTACGCCAGTACCGGTTAAATGCACCGCTCCGCCGTCCGTACCGCCGTTGCTGAACATATCGGCCTGCAACGGAACACCAATTTCTGCCGCCACGGTTTCGATCCAGGCTGTGAGTTTTGGCGGCGCAATCAGCGATTTATCGCTTAACACCAGCATCGGACCGTTACCAATCTGGCGATGGTTCGCCGCGCCATAATCAAAGTTTTTCGCCCAGCAGGCGGTATCAAGCACAATGGCGACGTCCGGCGACACCGCGCGGGTGGCGGTTTGCCCGCCGCGTAATCCCACCTCTTCGCTGGAACTTGCCACCAGCCACACTTCCGCAGGCAACTCGGCGCGGTGTAGTTCGCGCAGTAAGGTCACCAGCAGATAGCAACCGAGGCGGTCATCAAAAGCTTTCCCCATCACTCGCTGGTGGGGGAGAACCTGAAAAGTAGTATCAAACGTGACGCGATCGCCTGGACGAATTCCCGCCTGCATCACTTCGTCATACGAGCGCGCACCAATGTCCACGCGCATGGCGCTGACCTCATTTCCCTGCCGCTCGCCGTCAAGCAGGCCGGGAATTTTGCACTCTTCACGGGTGGTGATGCGCACCGGCTGCAACTGGCGGGCAGCCATGCGCACGTTGCCAACCGGCAGCACGTCAATAGCGCCTTCGCGGGAGATGCTGCGCACCATAAATCCCACTTCGTCCATATGCGCACAGATCATCACTTTCGGACCTGTCGATTCATTGAGGCGGATCAGCACCGATCCCAGACCATCAAATCGCACTTCTTTTTGCAGTCGATCCGCTTCATCCAGCAGAATCTGCCGGACTTCCTGTTCCGAGGAGGCGATCGCATCGGCCTCGCTCAACGCTTTTAATAGCGATAAATCCATTATGCCTCTCCCGTGAGCAACACTGTTTTCGGCATGGCGTAGAGCACTTCTGCGCCTTGCGGGGTAACCAGCACGACATCTTCGATGCGCACGCCCCCTTGCCCTGGCAAATAAATCCCCGGCTCTACGGTCAGTAACATGCCTGGCTGGAGCATCGTGGTATCACGTAGTGAAAAACGCGGATCTTCATGTACGTCAATGCCGATTGCATGACCGGTGTTATGGCCGAAATACTCTCCATAACCGGCTTCTGTAATGACCCGACGCGCGGCGTCGTCAACCTGCTGGCAACGCACGCCGGGGAGAATTGCGGAGATTGCCGCCAGCTGTGCCTGCAGGACAATCTGATAGACGTTAAACAGCGGGTGAGATTCGGCGCTCACCCCTTCGCCATGAACCAGGAAGGTGCGCGTCATATCAGAGCAGTAGCCCTGATACAGCGCACCGAAATCGAGTGTGACAAACTCGCCCGCTACAACCACTTTGTCGCTGGCCTTGCCGTGCGGCAGCGCCCCACGCCAGCCACTGGCAACAATGGTGTCAAAGGAGGCTTTTTCCGCGCCCTGCTGGCGCATAAACCACTCCAGTTCAGCGGCAATCTCGCGCTCGCTCATCCCCGCCTGAATAAAGCGGCGAATATGCTCTGCACCACGATCGGCAATCCCACAGGCGAGACGGATTTTTTCCACCTCCTCTGGCGTTTTGATTTGCCGCAGCACATCCGGCGTGGCGCTGACCAGCTTTGCATTAAGTTCAGCCTGCCAGCGGTGCGCGGTTTCCCAACTCACCTGCTGGCCTTCAAAACCGAGCGTTTGCAGCTGCTCATCGGCAATGATTTGATTGACGATGGTTGCCAGCGTGTGCATCGCGTCAAGCAAATGTAGCTGGTAGCCTTGCGCACGAGCTTCCACCTCCACGTAATAGCGCGAATCCACCAGAATGTGCGCACTTTCACGGCCAATCAGCACATAGCCTGACCCGGTGGAAATCCCCAGATGGGGCTGTTTGTTCTGCCGTGAGGAGAGAAGCACCGCATCCAGCTGTTGCGCCTTAAGCCAGTCGCGCAGCGAAGCGAGTAATGTCATCAGGATTGTCCTTCTTACAGGCTATCGATTAACAATTTGCCTTTGCGGAACATCATCAAACGCAGGAACACCACCATCAGCGCGGTAATGATTGCCCCCAGCGCGATCCCCGCCATGTAAACGCCCAGATTAGTCACCAGCGGCCACGCCCAGATTGCTGATTCCGGGAACCATTGCACTGCGCCCAGCCAGACAGCGGCGGTGGAGCCGACAACCGCACCGACCATATAGGACGGAATTGCGGTGATGGGGCTTTCCAGCGCAAACGGAATCGCACCTTCACTGATCCCCATAAAGGCCAGGAACATGGCGGTTTTACCCTGCGGATAAAGCTGGGCGTTAAACAGGCGTTTGCCGGTTAAACGACGGTCGATAATAGTCGCCAGACCCAGACCAATCGGCGGAATGACGATTGCGATAGAACGCGCGGTAACCGGTAATACGTGGTCAGTGGTAAAGCTGAAAGCAACGAAACCTGCTGCTTTGTTGATGGGGCCACCGAGGTCGATTGCGGTCGCTGCTGCGATACCCATCGCATACATCAGCGCCCCCTTCTCTCCTGCGGCGGTCAATACGGCACGGATCCCACCGTTGATCCAACCGCCAAATGGGGTGATGACGTAATACATCGCCAGCATGACAAAAATGGCGGAAAGAATCGGTAGCAAAAATGTGGTTTTGAACGCTAACAGGAAATCCGGTAACTGGATTTTCTGGTTCATCCACTTCACAAGGTAACCTGCAACGATAGAAATGATCAGCGCACCAATGAAGGTAGACGGCACCGGTGAAGAGGTCGCCCACTGCATGGTACTGGGATCAAAGTTCAGCAGTTGCGTTGGCTGGGTAGACATTAACCCGCCGATAAACCCAGCCGGGAACGCCAGTTTGCCGCCAATGGAGTTCGCCACAAAAGCAGCAAACATCGGAATGGCAAAACCAAACAACACGCCGCCAAAGGACTGCGACAGCCAGGCAAATTTCAGTAAGGAGAGGTCGAAACCGGAAAATTTCCCGCTATTAAGTGCATCCATAATGCCAATGTCAGCGGGAATTTTTAGCCAGCTATAAGCAATCAGCTGGCTGAAAGCGAGGATCACGCCGCCCATAATTAAGGTCGGCACCATGCGTGAAATCCCTGACATCACATGCTGCGGAAGTTCACCCCAGAAGCTGCTTTTAGAGGCCTGCGGATTCTTAATTGCCGCTGCCGCACCGGATGCGCCAGGCACAACGGTTGCACTGCGTTTTTTAATGGCCATAACAATTATCCCTGTCGAAAATTACGGTTGTTCAGCGGCAATCATCTCTTCGATTTCTTTGATGATGCCCGCAGCGTTTTTAATTGCGTCCTGCAAAGTGATTTCATAAACGTCGCGGGATTCGAAACGTTCGTTATCTTCTGGGGTAACAGCTACGGAGTGGATGATGATGGTCGCTTCGGCGATATCCTGCGCCGTCAGGCGATTCTGGATGCCGTCTGCGCCCTGGGTTTCAATCTTCACTTCATAGCCAGCTTCCACTGCGGCCTCTTCCAGCGCCTGAGCCGCCATAAAAGTGTGCGCCAGGCCCATCGGGCAGGCACATAAGGCAATCAGTTTCTTACTCATCGTTATTTCCTCGTTCGTTTATAGTTAACGAGTGAAATTATGAACGTGCAAAACAAATTGCCGTTACCAGACAAATAATGCATTTACTGGAGAATTAATCCCGTAGTGCGGAAGTGTGACGCAGGTCGGCCTTGTGATGAAACACAAAGAAAAATTGAACTAACCGTATGATTTAAAAGATTATCGGGAGGATTATCTCCCGATATGGCAGGAAAGATTTACAGGACGTACCCTAAGGTCTGGCGTAAATGTGCACCTGAGCCGAGAAGACCCGGATTGTCATGGACGATAAGATAAGCCGGAATATCATGGACATATTCTTTAAAGCGGCCTTTGTCTTCAAAAGCGGCACGGAAACCAGAGGCTTTGAAGAATTCAAGGAAACGCGGCACGATACCGCCCGCAATAAACACGCCGCCAAATGTGCCGAGATTGAGCGCCAGATTGCCGCCAAAACGGCCCATAATCACGCAAAACAGCGACAACGCGCGGCGGCAATCGGTGCAACTGTCGGCCAGCGCGCGTTCGGTAATATCTTTTGGCTTGAGATTTTCTGGCAGACGGTTATCTGCTTTCACAATCGCGCGGTACAAATTCACCAGCCCTGGCCCAGAGAGCACGCGTTCAGCAGAGACATGGCCTATTTCAGCACGCAGTATTTCGAGAATAATGGCCTCTTCTTCGCTGTTTGGCGCAAAATCAACGTGACCGCCTTCGCCTGGCAGGCTTACCCAGCGTTTATCAACATGAACCAGATGCGCCACGCCTAGCCCCGTTCCGGCACCGTAAACCGCGATAGGTTTACCTTCAACTGGTTCCTTACCGCCAAACTGGATCAGATGCTCTTTTTTCAGCATCGGGATCGCCATCGATACAGCGGTAAAATCGTTAATAATTTCCAGATGGCTAAAACCGAGATTCTTTTTCATTTCGGCAATTGAGAACGCCCAGGTATGGTTGGTCATTGCCACCCAGTCACCGGTAATTGGGCAAGCGATGGCAATACAACCGTCTTTCACCTCGACCTTATGTTCTTCGAGATAAACGCGGATAACCGCTTCCAGGCTGGGATAATCAAGCCCAGAATAGGTTTTAGCCTGCGAGATTTCACCACTGGTAATATCACACAGAGCAAGACGTGCGTTGGTGCCGCCCACATCACCGACTAATGCATACTTTGTCATTCTTCTACTGCTCCGCTAAAGTCAAAATAATTCTTTCTCACACTGTAAATACCTGGGAGCCTAACAACAACGCCGGAAAGGCGGGCTCCCTGTAAATATCGATCTGGGTCACACTATTACTTTATCGTTTCAGCACCAATTGCAGCGATGCCTTTATGCAAGCTGGGCAAACTAAGTATCTGACCCCGCATAAGGAATAGAACATGCTCCATTCGCGAGCCAGAACCATGTTGTTATTATCGCTTCCCGCCCTGGCAATTGGGATTGCGTCCAGTCTTATTCTGATTGTGGTGATGAAAATCGCCTCGGTATTACAGAATTTACTCTGGCAGCGACTGCCGGGAAGTCTGGGGATAGCCCAGGATTCACCGCTGTGGATCATCGGAATATTAACGCTGACGGGGATCGCAGTGGGACTGGTTATCCGTTTCAGCCAGGGTCATGCCGGACCAGATCCCGCCAGTGAACCGCTGATCGGCGCGCCAGTCCCCCCTTCTGCGCTACCAGGGCTTATCGTAGCATTAATTCTCGGTCTTGCCGGTGGCGTCAGCCTGGGGCCGGAACATCCGATTATGACCGTTAATATCGCCCTCGCGGTAACGATAGGCGCTCGCCTGTTACCTCGAGTTAACCGGATGGAATGGACTATTTTAGCCTCAGCCGGAACTATCGGTGCGCTATTTGGCACACCTATTGCGGCGGCGTTGATATTTTCGCAAACCTTAAATGGCAGTAATGAAGTGCCGCTATGGGATCGACTCTTTGCGCCGTTAATGGCAGCGGCGGCTGGTGCGCTGACGACAAGTCTATTTTTCCACCCCCATTTTTCGCTGCCCATTGCGCATTACGGACAGATGCAGATGGCAGACATTATCAGCGGTGCGATTGTAGCGGCGATTGCCATCGCTGCGGGGATGGTCGCCGTATGGTGTCTGCCACGGTTGCACGCAATGATGCATCAGATTAAAAACCCTGTGCTTATGCTCGGGGTTGGCGGGTTTATTCTCGGTATTTTGGGCGTTATTGGTGGGCCGGTTTCACTGTTTAAAGGGCTGGATGAGATGCAGCAAATGGTGATGAATCAGGCTTTCAGCACCAGTGATTACTTTTTACTGGCAGTGATTAAGCTCGCCGCTCTGGTCATTGCCGCCGCCAGCGGGTTTCGTGGCGGGCGAATCTTCCCGGCAGTGTTTGTTGGCGTGGCGTTAGGTTTGATGCTACATGAACACGTTCCCGCAGTCCCGGCGGCAATTACTGTCTCCTGCGCTATTCTCGGTATGGTACTGGTGGTAACGCGCGATGGCTGGTTAAGCCTGTTTATGGCGGCAGTCGTTGTACCTGATACCAATCTGCTACCGCTACTTTGTATCGTTATGCTTCCGGCATGGCTATTGCTGGCTGGCAAACCGATGATGATTGTGAATCGCCCGAAGCAGCAACCACCCCACGATAATCTTTAGCAAAAAATGCTCTCCATCATGATTTAAGAGTTATGGCGATGAAACGGGGCTTTACCTCCCCGTAATATTGCGTTAACAGGCCGCTGACGGCTTCGATCGTGAAGGAGAATAACAATGTTCAGGTCACTGTTTCTGGCGGCCGCCCTGATGGCTTTTACCCCGCTTGCGGCAAACGCAGGTGAAATTACCCTACTGCCATCAATCAAATTACAAATTGGCGATCGCGATCATTACGGTAATTACTGGGACGGTGGTCATTGGCGCGACCGTGATTACTGGCACCGTAATTACGAATGGCGTAAAAACCGCTGGTGGCGTCACGATAATGGCTACCACCGTGGCTGGGATAAGCGTAAAGCGTATGAGCGTGGCTATCGTGAAGGCTGGCGCGACCGTGATGATCATCGAGGGAAAGGCCGTGGACACGGACATCGTCATTAAACACATCCACCAATGGAGCACGATGCCTGATGCGACGCCCGCGCGTCTTATCAGGCCTACAGCCCCACTCCATTGAACGCGTAGGGCGGATAAGGCGTTTACGCCGCATCCGCCAGTGATGCCTGGTACGACGCCAGTTGAACTACAACCCCAGCGCCGTTCCCACCAACAGCCAGATATTCAGCGCCACTACCAATACCACAATCACCCAGCCAGCCTGTTTTACGCGTTTGCTGTTCACCAAATCGCCCATCAACTTACTGTCGCTGGTGAAAATCAACAGTGGAACCAGCGCCAGGGCGATACCAAAACTTAGCAGCACCTGACTCATGACCAGAATCCGTGTCGGATCTAATCCCATCAGGATGACAATAAATGACGGCAACATGGTCACTGTCCGGCGCACCCACAGCGGGATATGGAAACGAATAAAGCCCTGCATCACCACCTGCCCCGCCAGCGTACCCACCACCGTTGAAGAAAGCCCTGCTGCCACCAGGCTTAAACCAAAGACCGTCGCTGCAGCATTGCTTAACAGCGGTTGCAGCGTCAGGTAGGCTTCGTCAAGATCGGCGACACCAGTATGGCCGGAAAAGTGGAACGCGGCAGCAGCCGTTGCCATCATCGCCAGATTGACAAAACCAGCAATAGTCATGGCAATCGCGACATCCCATTTGGTGGCTGAATAACGTTGCTGGCGTGACCCACCATGCAGATGCTGGGTCAGCGAAGAGTGCAAATAAATCACATGCGGCATAATTGTCGCACCCAGCACACCCGCAGCCAGGAAGACCGCCTCTGAGGTCGGTAAACTCGGGATCACCATCCCTTTACTCAACTGCACCAGGTTAGGCTGGGAGAAGATCAGCTCAACAATGTAAGCCGCTGCGACAAACAGCAGTAGCCCGCCAATCACTTTCTCCAACGGTTTTTGCCCGCGACGTTGCAGCATTAAAATCAGGAAGGTTGCGATACCCGTCAGTACGGCGCCTTGCAACAACGAAACCCCAAGAATCAGTTTGAAACCGATAGCCGCACCAATAAATTCCGCCAGGTCGGTAGCCATCGCAATAATTTCTGCCTGAACCCAATAGAACCAGACGACCGGACGCGGGTAGTGATCGCGAATTTGTTCCGCCAGATTTTTACCGGTGGCAATCCCCAGTTTGGCCGAGAGGATCTGAATCAACATCGCCATCAGATTAGCCCAGACAACAACCCACAATAGCTGATAGCCGAAGCTGGCACCCGCCTGAATATTGGTCGCAAAGTTACCAGGATCGATATAACCAATCGCCGCAATGAACGCAGGTCCCATTAATGCGAGCCTCATCTTGCGCGCCGCCCGTCCGCTGCTACTCTCAACGCGATAGTTCGCCATCTTGTTGTGCCTCTAAAACATAGCCTTTGCTATGTTTCATGCTATGTCAAACGAGAATGATTATCAAATTCATTTAAATGGGTTGTGATGATTTCTCTGATAGACCAGGATTATGACTACGAAAAGATTGATGGTTTGAATGTTATTTTTATGTTTAATGTTAGCACATTTACATAACTTTCCGCTTCCATACACAACATAGCAGAAATGTAGGACAGCTCACTATTTTTGAAGCTTGTCACAGGACGTCATTATAGTGTGTGTCAGATCTCGTTTTCCTGAATCATGTTGCATAGAATGTGCACGGAAATTTAACCTGCCTCATATTTGGAGCAAATATGGACCGCGTCCTTCATTTTGTACTGGCACTAGCCGTTGTTGCGATTCTCGCATTGCTGGCAAGCAGCGACCGCAAAAAAATTCGTATCCGTTATATTATTCAACTGCTTGTTATCGAAGTATTACTGGCGTGGTTCTTCCTGAACTCTGACGTTGGTCTGGGCTTCGTGAAAGGCTTCTCCGAAATGTTCGAAAAACTGCTCGGATTTGCCAACGAAGGTACTAACTTCGTCTTTGGTAGTATGAATGATCAAGGCCTGGCGTTCTTCTTCCTGAAAGTGCTATGCCCTATCGTCTTTATTTCTGCGTTGATCGGTATTCTCCAGCACATTCGCGTGTTGCCGGTGATTATCCGTGCAATTGGTTTCCTGCTTTCCAAAGTCAATGGCATGGGCAAACTGGAATCCTTTAACGCCGTCAGCTCCCTGATTTTGGGACAATCCGAGAACTTTATCGCCTATAAAGATATCCTCGGCAAAATCTCCCGTAATCGTATGTACACCATGGCAGCAACGGCGATGTCCACCGTGTCGATGTCCATCGTTGGCGCATACATGACGATGCTGGAGCCGAAATACGTCGTTGCTGCACTGGTACTGAACATGTTCAGCACCTTTATCGTACTGTCGCTGATCAACCCTTACCGCGTTGATGCCAGCGAAGAAAACATTCAGATGTCCAACCTGCACGAAGGTCAGAGCTTCTTCGAAATGCTGGGTGAATACATTCTGGCAGGTTTCAAAGTCGCCATTATCGTTGCAGCGATGCTGATCGGCTTTATCGCCCTGATCGCCGCACTGAACGCACTGTTTGCCACCGTGACTGGTTGGTTTGGCTACAGCATCTCCTTCCAGGGCATCCTGGGCTACATCTTCTATCCGATTGCATGGGTGATGGGTGTTCCTTCCAGTGAAGCACTGCAAGTAGGCAGTATCATGGCGACCAAACTGGTTTCCAACGAGTTCGTAGCAATGATGGATCTGCAGAAAATTGCTTCCACGCTTTCTCCGCGTGCAGAAGGCATCATCTCTGTATTCCTGGTATCTTTTGCTAACTTCTCTTCTATCGGGATTATCGCGGGCGCGGTTAAAGGCCTGAACGAAGAGCAAGGTAACGTCGTTTCTCGCTTCGGTCTGAAACTGGTTTACGGCTCTACGCTGGTGAGTGTGCTTTCTGCGTCAATCGCAGCACTGGTGCTGTAAGTCCAATACATTCATTAAAAAAGCCGGGGATAATTCCCCGGCTTTTTTACGTCTGTTAATCAACTAATGGCTGAGGGCGACCAATCAAATACCCTTGCAGATATTGCACCCCAAGTTTATGCAATAACGCCTGCTGCTGTTGCGTTTCGACAAACTCCGCTACCACGCTTAACGACTTCGCTTTCGCCAGGTCGGTAATTGACCGCACAATCATCGCATCCAGCGTATTAGTCACTATATCTTTCACAAAGACGCCATCAATCTTGATGATATCGGCCTGCAAACGTTTTAATCGCTCGTAGTTGGCATAACCAGTGCCAAAATCATCAATCGCAATACGGAAGCCAAATTTATGCAGTTGCTCGATGTTGTACATGCTGCTTTCTGCATTTGAAAACGCCTGCTCCTCGGTGATCTCAAGAATGACTGTCTCCGGGGAGATGTGATAACGCTTAAACAGACGAATAATCCGCCCGGCGATATTTTTTTGCAGCAGAGTGAGCGGCATTAAATTGACTGAAAAGCGCGGACCTTTACTGTTGGAAGGGTGAGTTGCTAACCACTTCAACAGAGATTCCAGCACCTGCAAATCGAAACGCGCGCTAAGGTTAAACTGGGCGATAAGCGGCAGAAATTTATCCGGCGTCATAATGCCGTCGTCATATTTCAGACGCGCCAGGATCTCATCATAGCCCTGCCCCTCTTTGTTTCGAATGGGCTGAGCGTAGAGGAGCAAGTCACCATTATCTAACGCCTTACGAATGGTGTTCAGCAACAGTACCTGTTTGGTGGTCTGCCCGGACGCTATTTCCTCTCGATTATCCAACGCCAACACATGATGATGAACGCAGGATTGTTCCGCCAGCCAGCTTAACTGCCCCAGCATGGGCTGCAGGGTTTCCTGATTGCCATCAAAACGCCCCCAGGCGGCACCATAGCCCATATCCAGGCCGGTGTTGTTCCAGTGAATCTGCCGACTATTGAGGATGTTAACCATATGCTGTAGTCGACCTTCCGTTTCCGGCCCGGTCAGTACCAACAGCAATTCACTGCCCGGCAGTTGATACAACTTTTCGTTTTCCTGCATCAACGGCAGCAAGGTACGGTAAATTGAGCGGATACAATGAACACGCATCACCAGGCCGTAATGACGACTCAGAAACTCAAGATTATCAATACGCAGGCAGCAAAAACTCTTTCCTGCCTCCTGCTCTTGCGATTGCTCCAGTGCACGAAAGTTGGGTAATAGCGTTAATGGATCGGTCAGCGCCTGCAAATGCCAGCGGCGGTTAAGCCATTCACTTCGATGATAAATACGCACCATGTAAAGCAGGCAAACGCTAAAGGAAATCAGCACCGCGAGAATAAATGCCAGCGAATATTCGGTTTCGACCCCTTGTAAAAAATTCTGGTTGTAATTCAGGAGGAAAAGAGTCGAAACAGCCCAGGTGAGATTTAAAAACGGATAACGAAGTTTACCAACACCAAGGGTAAAGATGATGAAGAAAACGGGCACCAGGTAACCGGCAATAAAATCGTTTTCATAAGGCGTACACATCAGAAGCAGCAGCACGCTAAGAGTTGCCAGCCAGCTTAAAGTAAATGCACGTTTCTCTTTGTTCAGCGACGGGGCGATATCCCTGCGCCACAATATCTGCGCAAAGTGGGGACTTACAACTATGCGAGTGAGATAGTAAAAGAACATGTTGTAAATCAGCACAGCGGTGAAAAGGCTAAGCAAATCAACGACCGTGAAAATAGCATCTGCATCGCCGAAAAATGTCGATATCTTTAGCGGGAAATCAAAAAAGCTACCCACCAGATACATGCTGCCTTTGATGCCAATCGGCGTCACTAAACCAAGCCAGAAGAGACGTTGCCAGACGTATCGGGTGGTCAACCCATAACGCCAACGCGTTCCTAACTGCCAGCGTAATATTGCACAGGCACACAGCACTACAAATGTCTGGCTGCCGAGCATGACGGCAGTTTGCAAAAATGAGAGATGAAAATTCCACAGATTAGTGCAAAACATCCCGCATAAAACAGGAACAACACCACGCCAGCCAAAGATGAATAATATTGACAGCATTACGCACAGTGGCATCCACGCCAGAAAGATATAGCTGGAATGGATAACGGCCAGTGGCGAAATAAAACGGGATAGCTGAATAAGTACCACGGTGAGCGTAAACGCCAGTGTGAATATCTTGATATTTTTTATCAGGTTATGCTCCACAAACATGAGTAGACTACTCTCACTGATCGGGGTTTTCAGGCACACAAATAATAAGTTTATTCGCATCGCGAAGCAAACAGGGGCCGGCCTGTTGCCGATTTTTCATCCAATGATGCTTTCACCAGGCGGCACTAACCCGGACGTAGACTGTATTACAAAAGCGGCAAAAATCAGAGACAAAAAACCCCCGCTTCACAGCGAGGGTTTGAAATTTGGTGGAGCTAAGCGGGATCGAACCGCTGACCTCTTGCATGCCATGCAAGCGCTCTCCCAGCTGAGCTATAGCCCCACGAGGCGTTTACGTACCAAATTTGCTGGGTGCAAAATTTGGTGGAGCTAAGCGGGATCGAACCGCTGACCTCTTGCATGCCATGCAAGCGCTCTCCCAGCTGAGCTATAGCCCCGTCACGTAAAGCTTGTCGAGTTGACGGGCGGCATCATATGAATTCCGTCCGAATGTGTCAACGGCAAATTGCAGCGCCTTGTTTCAATCGCTGAAAAATCAGGCAAATGAACATTTTTGGATTACGCCTCGCATTCAGTAGTTATTCATGTCACGGTTTCATGTAAATTGATGCTATAAAATGAACACTTAATAGACCCACAACTATTCCGGGAATTGTTATGTTCAAGGAGAGGATGACGCCAGATGAACTTGCCAGACTGACCGGTTATAGCCGCCAGACCATTAATAAATGGGTACGCAAGGAAGGCTGGACGACATCACCCAAACCAGGCGTCCAGGGGGGCAAGGCTCGACTGGTACACGTCAATGAACAGGTTCGTGAATATATTCGCAATGCAGAACGCACGGAGGGTCAGGGAGAAATCCCAGCCCTGTCTGGCGATGCACCGCTTGAAGTGCTGTTAGCTACGCTGGCGAAAGAGATGACGCCGGCTGAACAAAAACAGTTTACATCATTGCTTCTGCGGGAAGGGATTATCGGGTTATTACAACGCTTAGGGATTCGCAATAGCAAATAATATGAAAAGATTACGCAATAAAATGACCACCGAAGAACTGGCGGAATGCCTCGGTGTGGCTAAACAAACCGTTAACCGCTGGATTAGAGAAAAAGGCTGGAAAACAGAAAAATTTCCCGGAGTGAAAGGAGGTCGCGCCAGACTTATTCTACTGGACACACACGTTTGCGAATTTATTCAAAACACGCCTGCCTTCCATAATACGCCAATGCTTCTTGAGGCCGAAGAACCCCTTGCTGAATACGCGCCAGGTATGCGCACTCCGGCTTATCGGCAAATCATCAGCGCAATAGACAATATGACTCACAGTGAGCAGGAAAAAGTTGCGCAATTTTTGTCACGTGAAGGGATTCGTAATTTCCTTGCCCGTCTCGACATAGACGAATCAGCATAAATAAAAAACGGCAGGGGTATTTCTCCTGCCGTTTATCTTTTATGCGCTAATTACTGCTGGTTTTCGCGTTCAGCAATAAAAGCCAGAGCTTTATTGATGCGCTCGATGCTACGTGCTTTGCCGATCGCGTGAACGGTAACATCCAGTGCCGGAGACTGCCCCGCACCAGTAACGGCGACACGCAGCGGCATACCAACTTTACCCATTCCCACTTCCAGCTCGTCCGCCGTCGTCTGAATAGCGTGGTGAACGTTTTCAGCTGTCCAGTCAGTAATCGCGGCCAGTTTGTCGCGAACTACTTCCAGCGGCTGACGTGCTACCGGGCGCAGATGTTTTTTCGCTGCATCGGCATCGAACTCAGCAAAATCTTCGTAGAAGTAACGGCAGCTCTGTGCCATCTCTTTCAGCGTCTTGCAGCGTTCACCCAGCAGTTTAACCAGATCCGCCAGCTGCGGGCCGTTGCGGGTATCGATATTTTCCTGCTCGATGTGCCACTGTAAATGGGTAGCAACATACTCCGGCTGCAGCGTGTTAATGTAGTGATGGTTCAACCACAGCAGCTTGTCGGTATTGAACGCGCTGGCGGATTTGCTGACGGCATTCAGGGTGAAGTATTTGATCATCTCTTCACGGGTGAAGATTTCCTGATCGCCGTGGGACCAGCCCAGACGCACCAGATAGTTCAGCAACGCTTCCGGCAGATAGCCGTCATCACGATACTGCATTACGCTGACCGCACCGTGGCGTTTGGACAGTTTTTTACCATCATCGCCGTTGATCATAGAAACGTGCGCATAAACCGGCACTGGTGCTTTCAGGGCTTTAAGAATGTTGATCTGGCGTGGCGTGTTGTTGATATGGTCTTCACCACGGATAACATGGGTGATTTCCATATCCCAGTCATCGACAACTACACAGAAGTTATAGGTCGGAGAACCATCGGTACGGCGGATGATCAGATCATCCAGCTCCTGGTTGCTGAACTCGATCGGACCACGGATCTGATCGTCAAAAACCACAGAACCTTCTTGCGGATTAGCAAAACGAACGACACATGGTTCATCATCAGCATGATGCTCATGGCTGTGGCGGCAGCGACCGTCATAACGCGGCTTCTCACCTTTCGCCATTTGCTCTTCACGCAGTGCTTCCAGACGCTCTTTAGAGCAATAGCATTTATAGGCCGTGCCCTCTTCCAGCATCTGATCGATAACTGCGTTATAGCGATCAAAACGTTTGGTCTGATAGTACGGACCTTCATCCCACTCCAGACTCAGCCAGTTCATACCATCCATAATGGCTTCGATAGCTTCCGGCGTAGAACGCTCAAGATCGGTGTCTTCAATACGCAGCACGAACTCACCGCCGTGGTTACGTGCAAAAAGCCAGGAGTAAAGAGCAGTACGCGCGCCGCCAACGTGCAGATAGCCTGTTGGGCTTGGCGCGAAGCGAGTTTTGATTTTCATGAAATGGCCTTACGTTTAGAAAGATGCCGACAACCGGCAAATCCTGGAAAAATTGAGTGGGCGATATTCTATCACTCCAGCCTGATTCCTCAATGTAGTTCGGGTTGCTACATGATGCATTATTGTTTTCGTTGAGAAATTGCGCAACGCGGTCTGTTTTGCGATCATCCTGCTTAATTTTACGACGAACAAACAAATTCTTTAGAAAATGCGTTGACTCATTTCCAACTCTCCCTATAATGCGACTCCACACAGCGGGGGTGATTAGCTCAGCTGGGAGAGCACCTCCCTTACAAGGAGGGGGTCGGCGGTTCGATCCCGTCATCACCCACCAACTACTTTATGTAGTCTCCGCCGTGTAGCAAGAAATTGAGAAGTGGGTGATTAGCTCAGCTGGGAGAGCACCTCCCTTACAAGGAGGGGGTCGGCGGTTCGATCCCGTCATCACCCACCACTTTCTCGCCAGCTAAATTTCTTGCAATAATGTGAAGTACCGAAGTGGGTGATTAGCTCAGCTGGGAGAGCACCTCCCTTACAAGGAGGGGGTCGGCGGTTCGATCCCGTCATCACCCACCACTTCGGGTCGTTAGCTCAGTTGGTAGAGCAGTTGACTTTTAATCAATTGGTCGCAGGTTCGAATCCTGCACGACCCACCAATGTAAAAAAGCGCCCTAAAGGCGCTTTTTTGCTATGTGCGATATTCAAAGATTCGAACCTGCAGCAGGTTCGAGTTGAGCGCAGCGAAACAACGGAGCCGCTTGCGGCGACGACCCGAAGGGCGAGCGAAGCGAGTCATCCTGCACGACCCACCAATGTAAAAAAGCGCCCTAAAGGCGCTTTTTTGCTATGTGCGATTTGCGAAATTGCCAGATTCGCTTCGCTTATCAGACCTACGATTTCCGGCAATCTCCCCCTCGCCTACTGTCTCAATGCTGCCAACAGCTTAACCATCGCGGGCGTCACCTGCTGCGTTTCATAAACAATATATAAATCTGCCGGGATGCGCTCTTTGAGCGGACGGAAAATGACACCAGGCCAGTTCATCTGTGCATAGCTGTCTGCTATCAATGTGATACCAATGCCCATACTGATCATGGCCAGCACCGTTTGTGGTTCATTAACTTCGCGAATAACAACCGGTGAAAAACCCGCCTGCTGACAAACGCGCTGCAAAAATTCCCAGTCAGTGTACACGGGCGGCATTGTGACAAAATACTCGTCACGTAGTGCTTCCAGCGGAACGTCGGAATATGATGAGAGGTGATGCTCTTCAGGCATCGCTACCAGAAACGCCGATTCATGCAAGCGTAAGCTGGTAAAATCTTCCGGTGGTTCTGTCGCCATTCGCCAGATCCCGGCATCGAGTTCGCGGCGCTCCAACAGCGCCATTTGCATCGCAGGCATCTTTTCGCGAAACAGTACTTCAACGTTGGGGTTTTCCCTAAGGAATCGCCGCATAACCGGCCGCATCCGTCCCCACATTGCCGTTCCGACCACACCGAGTTCAATCCGCCCTGCTTCTCCCCGGCCTATTTGTTCAATCCGAGCCAACACCTGATTTGCATTCATCAGCAACCGGCGCGATTCTTCCATCAAGATTTTGCCCGCGTGTGTCAGGGCGACGCTGCGCGAATGACGAATAAAAAGCTGTGTGCCGAGTTGATTTTCCAGCTCTTTAATATGAATACTGAGCGGAGGCTGAGACATATTTAAACGCGCCGCTGCGCGGCCAAAATGTAACTCTTCCGCTACAGCAAGAAAATAACGGAGCAACTTAAGGTCTGTTCTGTAAATGCGTTCCATAATTAAATGCTCCGTTTAATACAAATATCTTATTAAATTATCACGGCATAAAGTATTTCACCACCAGATAACCTACATACATAAACACAATAGATAATATACCCGGCAATACATTTGGCACGGGAATAGGTAACCGCACGATTGTAAATAAAGCACCAATACCAAAACCGACGCCAGAAGAAAATAAAATATCTTTCATTAATTAACCTTTATCATAAAAGCAGCCCTGAAAAACGGAGCTGCCAGTTCTTTTAATGTGTCACTGTTCGATGTGTTATCTTTTCAGGGTCATGGTTATATTTAAATCCAAAGAAAAATATCACTGCGAGGAAAAGAGAATATCCTGCAAACATCAACCAGATAGTTTGCCAGTCTTTTACGCCATCTACCGAGAAATAATCCACTGCCATGCCGCTCAGAATCGAGCCGACCCAAGCACCGACACCATTTACCATGGTCATAAAGAGCCCCTGTGCGCTGGCACGAATGTTGGAATCAACTTCCTGTTCAACAAAGACCGAACCGGAAATATTGAAGAAATCAAATGCGCAGCCGTAAACAATCATCGACAGCAGCAGCAAAATAAACCCAGTTGGTGACGGATCGCCATAAGCAAAGAAGCCAAAGCGCAGCGTCCAGGCCACCATACTCATAAGCATGACCGTTTTGATGCCGAAACGCTTCAAAAAGAACGGAATCGTCAGAATGAAACCGACTTCAGCCATCTGTGAAACTGACAATAAAATGGACGGATATTTCACCACGAAGCTATCAGCAAACTCCGGGTTACGGGCAAAATCATGCAGGAACGGGTTGCCAAAAACGTTGGTAATTTGCAGTACCGCGCCCAGCATCATGGCGAAGAGGAAAAAGATGGCCATACGCGGATTTTTGAATAGCACAAACGCGTCCAGACCGAGTTTACTGGCAAGCGAAGTAGTCACTTTTTTCTGCGCAACAGGAATTTTAGGCAAAGTCAGCGCGTAAGCCGACAGCAGCAGAGACGCACCGGAAGCGATATACAATTGCAGGCTGCTCAATTCCAGATGCAGTAAGCTTACTGCCCACATCGCAATGATGAACCCCACCGTACCAAAAACGCGAATAGGCGGGAAAGCTGTCACCGGGTCAAGCCCGGCCTGAGCGAGGCAGGAATAAGAGACGCTGTTTGATAACGCGATGGTCGGCATAAATGCCATTGCATTGACTAACATCACCCAAAACATCGTATCCGGATCACTGACGGATGCCGCATAAAAAAGCACGCCAGCACACACCAGGTGGCACAGCATATATGCGCGTTCCGCACGCAGCCATTTATCCGCGATAATCCCCATAATGCCAGGCATAATAATCGCAGCAATCCCTTTGGAGCTGTAGACCATACCGACGTTAGCGCCGGTAAAATGAAGGGTATTAATCATGTAGGAACCGAGGGTAACCAGCCAGCTCCCCCAGATAAAATATTGCAAAAAGGACATTACCTTTAAGCGCAAAGCGATGCTCATAATCGTTTCCTTGTCGCATCATGTGGCCTCACCCGTGAGGCCGTTTATTGTTGTTTTAATCAGGCAATATTGCGCAGAAAGCCGCAAATAAGGTTGATAAAGTTCTGCTTAGAGAGATCCGCTGCCGCCAACGTTTGGGTATGCGAGAGCTTCACGTCACTCAGACCTTCCGCCATATTGGTAATCGCAGAAACGGCCACGACCTTCAGGTCACAATGGCGTGCTGAAATAACTTCAGGCACAACGGACATTCCAACGACATCCCCGCCAATAATTTGCATCATGCGAATCTCTGCCGCCGTTTCGAAATTCGGCCCCGGATACGAGACGAACACACCTTCCGTCAGGGGGAAACCCTCTTCTTTCGCCACTTTTTGCAACAGTGCGCGGTAGTCCGCATCGTAGGCATTCGCCAGCGAGAAGAAGCGTTCGCCAAAGCGTTCATCGTTAAGACCCACCATCGGTGTACCTGGCATGGTGTTGATGTGGTCTTTCAGCGCAACCAGACTGCCCGCACCGACTTCCGGACGCAGTGAGCCCGCCGCATTGGTGCAGAACAGCAGTTCACAGCCCAGCAATTTGAAAGTACGAATCGCGTCGGTCATGATGGTCATTCCACGACCTTCATAGAAATGCCCTCGACCTTTCATACATGCCACCGGAACGCCCTGGAGATGCCCCAACACCAGCTCACCCGCATGTCCATGCACCGTACTCACCGGGAAACCCGGCAGCTTTTCATAGGAAATGGCGACAGCGTTATCAATCTGATCGGCCAGCGCGCCCAGCCCGGAACCTAAAATAAAAGCCACTCGTGGTGTGAAATCTGGTTTATAAGCCTGGATAATATCGACGCAATACAGCGGGGTATGAGAAAATGGAGCCTGAGACATATATATCCTTTTTTCAGTAGGGTTGAATCTAATGTCTTTTTATAGCGAGGTTGTCCCGGCTCTTACCAATACACTTTCCTCACGCATTCAATAGCGATTTGATATCGATCGATTTATATCTTTTCACTATTAATTCCCTGCAAAAACTATATTGGCGATATCTACTTTCTTGCATTAACAATATGCCGTTTTTAACAAACCACTTTATTAAGCAATCTACTAATAACGATCGGCATAGGGAATTATGCTATGAAAAAACATCTTTTAACTCTGACGCTCACCTCTTTATTAGCCGTACCCGTAATCTCCCACGCAGAATTTAAAGGTGGGTTTGCAGATATCGGCGTGCATTACCTGGACTGGACCAGCCGAACCACCGAGAAATCGTCAACTAAGTCACACAAAGATGATTTTGGTTATCTGGAACTGGAAGGCGGTGCCAACTTTAGTTGGGGAGAAATGTACGGGTTTTTCGACTGGGAAAACTTTTATAACGACCGCCACGATAAACCAGGTAGTGAGCAGCGTTATACCTTTAAAAATACCAACCGCATTTACCTGGGCAATACCGGATTTAATCTCTACCTGCACGCGTATGGCACCTACGGTTCTGCAAATCGGGTAAATTTCCACGACGATATGTTCCTGTACGGTTTTGGCTACAACTTCACCGGTAACAGTTGGTGGTTCAAACCGTTCTTCGCCAAACGCTATACGGATCAAACCTATTACACGGGCGATAACGGCTACGTGGCAGGTTGGGTTGCGGGTTACAGCTTTATGCTGGGCAGAGAGAAATTCACCCTCACCAACTGGAACGAGTACGAGTTTGACCGTGACACGACCTATGCGGCAGGTAATGGCGGTAAAGAAGGGCTGAACGGTGCGGTCGCCCTCTGGTGGAATGCTACCCCGAATATAACTACGGGGCTTCAGTATCGCTACGCGGACGACAAGCTGGGAGAAGCCTGGTATCAGGACGCCATCATTTACTCGGTCAAATTTAACTTCTGAACCATTTCTGCCGGGATTCCCGGCAGAAATGCATAACACGATATATGATACAACGATTCCCCTTCTCGCCCTGCCATCACTATTCCCCCTGTTCTTGCTCCACGTCCTCTAATGCTTCACCAGCTGTTGAAAGTGTCCGGTTCTTCCTTCGCTACTGTGACGAAAACCTTTAATTGTTTTAAAGAGTCATTCATCTATTTTCTTCATGAATGAATGCAATAAATCAATTTTATTTCTCAAACTGGAAGAAGCACAATAGAACCATCGATTATCTGGAGCCTTTATGAAACTTTTTCGTATCCTCGATCCTTTCACCTTAACCCTGGTCACGGTGGTGTTACTGGCTTCTTTCTTTCCGGCCAGAGGCGATTTCGTCCCCTTCTTTGAAAATCTGACCACAGCAGCCATTGCCCTGCTGTTCTTTATGCACGGCGCGAAGTTGTCGCGAGAGGCCATTATTGCAGGCGGTAGTCACTGGCGACTGCATTTGTGGGTGATGTGCAGTACCTTCGTGCTGTTTCCGGTTCTGGGCGTGTTGTTTGCCTGGTGGAAACCAGTAAACGTCGATCCCATGCTCTATTCCGGCTTTCTCTATCTTTGCATTCTTCCTGCCACGGTGCAGTCTGCAATCGCTTTTACCTCGATGGCGGGCGGTAACGTTGCGGCGGCCGTTTGTTCTGCATCAGCATCCAGCCTGCTGGGTATTTTCCTTTCGCCATTGTTGGTTGGTCTGGTAATGAATGTTCACGGTGCAGAGGGCAGCCTCGAACAGGTCGGTAAGATTATGCTGCAGCTGTTACTACCTTTTGTGTTGGGACATCTTTCTCGCCCGTGGATTGGCAACTGGGTGGCGCGCAATAAAAAGTGGATTGCGAAAACTGACCAGACCTCCATTCTGTTGGTGGTCTATACGGCCTTCAGCGAAGCTGTTGTTAACGGCATCTGGCACAAAGTCGGCTGGGGATCGTTGCTGTTTATCGTGGTGGTCAGCTGCGTGCTGTTGGCTATCGTGATTGTGATTAACGTCTTTATGGCACGCCGACTGGGTTTCAATAAGGCGGATGAGATAACGATTGTCTTCTGTGGTTCGAAAAAGAGCCTGGCGAATGGCATTCCGATGGCGAACATTCTGTTCCCAACGTCAGTTATCGGTATGATGGTGCTGCCACTGATGATTTTCCATCAGATCCAGCTGATGGTTTGCGCGGTGCTGGCGCGTCGTTATAAGCGCCAGACCGAGCAACTACAGGCGCAGCAGGAAAGCCACGCAGGGAAGATTTAAAGCGGACGTTTCAGGGGCTGAACCAGTTGCGTCAGCCCCTCGGTTTTAATCAGCAGCGTGATTTGCATTAGCTCACCGAGTTTTCCTGCCGGGAACTCATCCTTGCGGGCAAACCACAAAAGATACTCTTCCGGCAGGTCGATTAAGCGACGCCCTTTGTACTTGCCAAACGGCATTATCGTATTGGCTATTTCAATCAGCTGCTCTTTTTCCATCTCAGTTACCCAGCAAACGTAGCATCTCTGCTTCGTCGATCACTTCAATGCCCAATTCCTGCGCTTTCGCCAGTTTAGAACCTGCGGCTTCTCCGGCGATCACCAGATCGGTTTTCTTCGAAACGCTGCCCGCGACTTTCGCGCCCAGTTCGACCAGGCGAGCTTTAGCATCATCACGCGACATCTGACTTAAGCTACCGGTGAGCACCACGGTTTTACCGGCAAACGGGCTGTCGATCTCTTCCGCGTTAATCACCACCGGCGCAGGCCAGTGAACACCTTCCGCCAACAGCTCGCTGATGACATTGCGGTTACTGTCTTCGGCAAAGAAGTTGTGAACATGGGATGCGACGACAATTCCGACATCGGGCACTTTTTGCAGCTCTTCAATCGAGGCTGCTTCCAGTGCGTCCAGCGTGCCGAAATATGCTGCCAGACCTGCTGCAGTGGCCTCGCCGACTTCGCGAATGCCAAGCGCATAAAGGAAGCGAGCAAAGGTGGTTTCTTTCGCTTTTTCCAGCGCGTTAACCACGTTTTGCGCTGATTTCGGCCCCATTCTCTCCAGTCCGGTCAGTTTGCCTGCGGTGAGTTTAAACAGGTCAGCAGGTGTGTGGACGTACTCTTTTTCGACAAGCTGGTCGATGATTTTGTCACCCATACCGTCAACGTCCATCGCCCGACGGGAAACAAAATGTTTCAGTGACTCTTTACGCTGAGCGCCGCAAATCAGGCCACCGGTACAGCGGGCGACTGCTTCTCCTTCCACACGTTCAACATCAGAACCACATACCGGACAATGTGTCGGGAACTCTACGGCACGGGTATCTTCCGGGCGTTCAGAAAGCACGACGTTAACCACCTGCGGGATCACATCGCCAGCGCGGCGGATCACCACCTTATCGCCAATACGTAAACCAAGACGTTCGATTTCATCGGCATTGTGTAAGGTAGCATTGCTCACCAGCACGCCTGCAACATGTACAGGTTCCAGACGCGCAACGGGCGTAATAGCGCCGGTACGTCCAACCTGAAACTCAACGTCGCGCACGAAAGTCATCTGTTCCTGCGCCGGGAATTTAAACGCCACTGCCCAGCGCGGGGCACGTGAAACAAACCCAAGCTGTTCCTGCTGCGCCAGTGAGTTGACTTTAATCACCACGCCGTCGATATCAAAGCCCAGCGTCGGACGGTCTTCTTCCACTTTGTGGTAAAACGCCAGCACCTCTTCTGCCGATTCACATAACGTGACACGATCGCTGACCGGTAATCCCCACTTTTTAAATTGCATTAAACGACCAAGATGGGTGTCCGGCAGCTCGCCGCCTTCCAGCACACCAACGCCGTAGCAGAAGAACGTGAGCGGTCGCTTCGCCGTGATACGCGGATCAAGCTGACGCAGCGAACCTGCCGCAGCATTACGTGGGTTAGCAAATACTTTCCCGCCCGTGCGTCGCGCCTCTTCGTTGATCTTTTCGAACCCTGCTTGTGGCAGGAATACTTCACCACGCACTTCCAGGCGCGCCGGGATATTCTCACCATGCAATTTCAGCGGAATCGCGCGAATAGTACGGACGTTAGAGGTGATGTCTTCGCCGGTGGTGCCATCACCACGGGTCGCCGCACTGACCAGAACGCCATTCTCATACAGAATGCTGACGGCAAGGCCATCAAGCTTCAGCTCACAGCACCAGGTGACTTTTTCGTTACTTTTCAGACGATCCAGTACGCGTTTGTTGAAAGCGAGAAAACTCTCTTCATCAAAAACGTTGTCCAGCGACAGCATCGGTACTTCATGACGGATCTGGCTGAAGGCTGCCAGCGGCGCTGCACCTACGCGCTGGGTTGGTGAATCCGGGGTAATGAGTTCCGGATGTTTTGCTTCCAGCTCGCGCAGCTCACGCATCAGCCTGTCGTATTCAGCGTCGGGAATTTCCGGCGCATCCATCACATGATAAAGATATTCATGATGGCGAAGCGTCGTTCGCAGTTCTGTGAGTTGTCTTTCGATTGATTCCATATCGCACCATCAATGCTAAAAACCCCCGACAAGCGGGGGTTCGAAGAAGAGTTAATTTGCCTTAAGTGTATCAGACGTTAGCGTCTTTCACTTCGCGGATGATGTCCTGATACTCGCGCAGTTTCTGCGGAGTCATCATACGGCGCTGATCGTCAAGAACTACGCCACCGACTTCATCAGCGATATGCTGCGCAGATTGCAGCATCAGCTTGAAGTTTTGCAGTTCATCACCATAAGACGGAACCTGCATAAAGATAGTGACGCCAGGAGTGGTGAAATCCTTCATTTCAGGATCGAATGTTCCCGGTTTCACCATATTCGCCAGGCTGAATAACGCAGGGCCACTGCCGTCCGGGCTGAGATGACGATGGTAAATATTCATATCGCCAAAGATAAAGCCCGCCTGCTGAATGCTGTTAAGAAGCAGTTCACCATTCAGCTCGCTACCGTGATGCGCCGCGACGTTCATAATGATCACCGCTTCTTTACGCTTCGGCTTATCCATGACAGGTGCCGGTTCATTTACAGGTTCAGGCTGCGGTGCCGCTACGGGTTCCGCAACCTGGAAAGCCTGCTGCGCTGGTTGGGGCGCTGGCTGCGTCGGTTGCGGAGCTGGCGGTACTTGCGAAGCAACCTGCTGTTCAGGCTGCGGCTGGTAGGTCGGCTGCTGAACCGGCTGCGGTTGCTGAATCGGCTGCGCTGAATGCGGAGCATGTTGCGGCGATACCTGCACTTCAGGCGGCTGCTGAACCGGTTGACGCGGCTGCGCAGACGCATAAGGCGGTTGGTACTGGTGTTGCGGCGACGGACGAGCAGCCTCATGCTCCTGGGCTTTAGCCGGGGCATGATTTACGCGGTGAACACGAACCTCACCAACGCCCTCATCATCTTCGACATCCTCATCATAAGAATCGTCGTCACGTTTTGACTTCATTCGTTTTAATGGCCGATCGCGGAACATAGAAGATCGTTCTTTACGGCTGGTCCAGAAACCATGTACCAGTAAAGCGATTATGGCGATCGCGCCAACAATGATTAATATCAGACGCAAATCCTGCATCATTATATTCTCTGTTGTTCTAACACCTTGCCACCACGGCAAACATTTACTCACTAAGAGTATTTGCCGATTACCTCGAGTGCAAGTGCACTCTTAACTTTCACAGCACAAAGATAGATGAAATCGTGCTTTTTGCTGTTTTTTCGAACATATCCTAACTGTCCATTGCGCAATTACCCGGTAAAATACGCAGAATTTTCCTGGGATTGGTCAAAAGGAGCATCTCCTGATTATGGTTTCAACATACACATCTTCCCCACGCAGCGGTTTTTACTATTTTGCGCAAGGCTGGAAGCTCGTCTCGCAACCCGGGATTCGGCGTTTTGTCATTTTACCTCTGTTGGTCAATATTTTGTTGATGGGAAGTGCATTCTGGTGGCTCTTTACCCAACTGGATGTCTGGATCCCATCATTAATGAGCCACGTGCCTGACTGGCTGCAATGGTTAAGCTATTTGCTGTGGCCTGTCGCGGTTCTCTCCGTGCTGCTGATTTTTGGCTATTTTTTCTCAACTATTGCGAACTGGATTGCCGCGCCATTTAACGGTTTATTGGCTGAACAACTGGAAGCAAGGCTGACAGGCGCTACGCCGCCGGATACCGGAATTTTGGGTATCATGAAAGATGTGCCGCGAATTATGAAACGCGAATGGCAAAAATTTGCGTGGTATTTGCCACGCGCCATCGTATTGCTGATCCTCTACTTTATCCCAGGCATCGGGCAAACCGTCGCGCCAGTGTTGTGGTTCCTGTTCAGCGCCTGGATGTTAGCCATTCAGTACTGCGACTATCCGTTCGACAACCACAAAGTGCCGTTCAAAGAAATGCGCACTGCCCTGCGCACGCGCAAAATCACTAACATGCAGTTTGGCGCATTAACGAGTCTGTTCACGATGATCCCGGTGCTCAACCTGTTCATCATGCCGGTGGCCGTCTGTGGCGCGACAGCAATGTGGGTCGATTGCTATCGCGCTAAACATGCACTATGGCGGTAACAATCTTCCGGTTGTTTTGTAAACTATTTGTATGAAACAAGGGTGGCTTATGCCACCCTTATTCCATCTTGCAAGTCATTATTTCCCTTCTGCATATAGATATGCTAAATCCTTACTTCCGCATATTCTCTGAGCGGGTATGCTACCTGTTGTATCCCAATTTCATACAGTTAAGGACAGGCCATGAGTAAGATTTTTGAAGATAACTCGCTGACTATCGGTCACACACCGCTGGTTCGCCTGAATCGCATCGGTAACGGACGTATTCTGGCGAAGGTGGAATCTCGTAACCCCAGCTTCAGCGTTAAGTGCCGTATCGGTGCCAATATGATTTGGGATGCCGAAAAACGCGGCGTGCTGAAACCCGGCGTTGAACTGGTTGAACCCACCAGCGGCAACACTGGTATTGCTCTGGCTTATGTGGCAGCCGCTCGCGGTTATAAACTCACTCTGACCATGCCAGAGACAATGAGTATTGAACGCCGCAAACTGCTGAAAGCCCTGGGCGCAAACCTGGTACTGACTGAAGGCGCGAAAGGCATGAAAGGCGCGATTCAAAAAGCAGAAGAAATTGTCGCCAGTAACCCAGAGAAATACCTGCTGCTACAACAATTCAGCAACCCGGCGAATCCGGAAATTCATGAAAAAACCACCGGTCCGGAGATCTGGGAAGATACCGACGGTCAGGTTGATGTATTTATTGCGGGTGTCGGTACTGGCGGTACGCTGACCGGCGTCAGCCGCTACATTAAAGGCACCAAAGGCAAGACTGACCTCATCTCTGTTGCCGTTGAGCCAACCGATTCTCCCGTCATCGCCCAGGCGCTGGCAGGTGAAGAAATCAAACCCGGCCCGCATAAAATCCAGGGCATCGGCGCTGGCTTTATCCCGGCGAACCTTGATCTCAAACTGGTCGATAAAGTTATTGGCATCACCAATGAAGAAGCTATCTCTACTGCACGTCGTTTAATGGAAGAAGAAGGCATTCTTGCCGGAATCTCTTCCGGCGCGGCGGTTGCTGCGGCGTTGAAACTACAAGAAGATGAAAGCTTTACCAATAAGAATATTGTGGTTATTCTGCCATCATCGGGTGAGCGTTATTTAAGCACCGCATTATTTGCCGATCTCTTTACCGAAAAAGAATTGCAACAGTAATGCCAGGTTGTTAAAAATGCGTAAAAAAGCACCTTTTCAGGTGCTTTTTTGTGGCCTACTTCAAATTTTAGCCTCTCCTGGCATTGATTCAGCCTGTCGGAACTGGTATTTAACCTGACTAATTATTTTGATGCGCGAAATTAATCGTTACAGGAAAAGCCTTAGCTGAATCGATTTTATGATTTGGTTCAATTCTTCCTTTAGCGGCATAATGTTTAATGATGAACGAAACGTCAGCGGTCGATATCCGCCAGCAATGGACTGTACAGAACACTTCGTGCGTCGCGTCTGTTAAAAACTGGCGCTAACAATACAGGCTAAAGTCAAACCGCCAGGCTAGACTTTAGTTCCACAACACTAAACCTATAAGTTGGGGAAATACAATGTTCCAGCAAGAAGTTACCATTACCGCTCCGAACGGTCTGCACACCCGCCCTGCTGCCCAGTTTGTAAAAGAAGCTAAGGGCTTCACTTCTGAAATTACTGTGACTTCCAACGGCAAAAGCGCCAGCGCGAAAAGCCTGTTTAAACTGCAGACTCTGGGCCTGACTCAAGGGACCGTTGTGACTATCTCCGCTGAAGGCGAAGACGAGCAGAAAGCGGTTGAACATCTGGTTAAACTGATGGCGGAACTCGAGTAATTTCCCGGGTTCTTTTAAAAATCAGTCACAAGTAAGGTAGGGTTATGATTTCAGGCATTTTAGCATCCCCGGGTATTGCTTTCGGTAAAGCTCTGCTTCTGAAAGAAGACGAAATCGTCATTGACCGGAAAAAAATTTCTGCCGACCAGGTTGATCAGGAAGTTGAACGTTTTCTGAGCGGTCGTGCCAAGGCATCAGCCCAGCTGGAAACGATCAAAACGAAAGCTGGTGAAACGTTCGGTGAAGAAAAAGAAGCCATCTTTGAAGGGCATATTATGCTGCTCGAAGATGAGGAGCTGGAGCAGGAAATCATAGCCCTGATTAAAGATAAGCACATGACGGCTGACGCAGCTGCTCATGAAGTTATTGAAGGTCAGGCTTCTGCCCTGGAAGAACTGGATGATGAATACCTGAAAGAGCGTGCGGCTGACGTGCGTGATATCGGTAAGCGCCTGCTGCGCAACATCCTGGGTCTGAAGATTATCGATCTGAGCGCCATTCAGGATGAAGTCATTCTGGTTGCCGCTGACCTGACACCGTCCGAAACCGCACAGTTGAACCTGAAGAAGGTGCTGGGTTTCATCACCGACGCGGGTGGCCGTACTTCCCACACTTCTATTATGGCGCGTTCTCTGGAGCTGCCGGCCATCGTGGGTACTGGTAGCGTCACTTCGCAGGTGAAAAATGACGACTATCTGATTCTGGATGCCGTAAATAATCAGGTTTACGTCAATCCAACCAACGAAGTTATCGATAAATTGCGCGCTGTTCAGGAGCAAGTTGCTTCTGAAAAAGCAGAGCTTGCTAAACTGAAAGATCTCCCGGCTATTACGCTGGACGGTCACCAGGTAGAAGTGTGCGCTAACATCGGTACTGTTCGTGATGTTGAAGGTGCAGAACGTAACGGCGCTGAAGGCGTTGGTCTGTATCGTACCGAATTCTTGTTCATGGACCGCGACGCGCTGCCAACAGAAGAAGAACAGTTTGCTGCCTATAAAGCAGTGGCTGAAGCGTGTGGTTCGCAGGCTGTTATCGTTCGTACCATGGACATTGGCGGCGACAAAGAGCTGCCGTACATGAACTTCCCGAAAGAAGAGAACCCGTTCCTCGGCTGGCGTGCTATCCGTATCGCGATGGATCGTAAAGAGATCCTGCGCGATCAGCTCCGCGCTATCCTGCGTGCCTCGGCTTTCGGTAAATTGCGCATCATGTTCCCGATGATCATCTCTGTCGAAGAAGTACGCGCTCTGCGCAAAGAGATCGAAATCTACAAGCAGGAACTGCGCGACGAAGGTAAAGCGTTTGACGAATCAATTGAAATTGGCGTAATGGTGGAAACACCGGCTGCCGCAACAATTGCGCGTCATTTAGCCAAAGAAGTTGATTTCTTTAGTATCGGCACCAATGATTTAACGCAGTACACTCTGGCAGTTGACCGTGGTAATGATATGATTTCACACCTTTACCAGCCAATGTCACCGTCCGTGCTGAACTTGATCAAGCAAGTTATTGATGCTTCTCATGCTGAAGGCAAATGGACTGGCATGTGTGGTGAGCTTGCTGGCGATGAACGTGCTACACTTCTGTTGCTGGGGATGGGTCTGGACGAATTCTCTATGAGCGCCATTTCTATCCCGCGCATTAAGAAGATTATCCGTAACACGAACTTCGAAGATGCGAAGGTGTTAGCAGAGCAGGCTCTTGCTCAACCGACAACGGACGAGTTAATGACGCTGGTTAACAAGTTCATTGAAGAAAAAACAATCTGCTAATCCACGAGATGCGGCCCAATTTACTGCTTAGGAGAAGATCATGGGTTTGTTCGATAAACTGAAATCTCTGGTTTCCGATGACAAAAAGGATACCGGAACTATTGAGATCATTGCTCCGCTCTCTGGCGAGATCGTCAATATCGAAGACGTGCCGGATGTCGTTTTTGCGGAAAAAATCGTTGGTGATGGCATTGCTATCAAACCAACTGGTAACAAAATGGTCGCTCCGGTTGACGGCACCATTGGTAAAATCTTTGAAACCAACCACGCGTTCTCTATCGAATCCGATAGCGGCGTTGAGCTGTTCGTCCACTTCGGTATCGACACCGTTGAACTGAAAGGCGAAGGCTTCAAGCGTATTGCTGAAGAAGGTCAGCGCGTGAAAGTTGGCGATACGGTTATTGAATTCGATCTGCCGCTGCTGGAAGAGAAAGCCAAGTCTACCCTGACTCCGGTTGTTATCTCCAACATGGACGAAATCAAAGAACTGATCAAACTGTCCGGTAGCGTGACTGTGGGTGAAACCCCGGTTATCCGCATCAAGAAGTAATTCTTGCCGCAATGAAAAATGGCGCCATCGGCGCCATTTTTTTATGCTTCTAACAGCGGCGGCAAAATCAATTCATCGCTCTCATGTTGCTGGGTATAACGCATTACCTCCAGCACACGTAAGCCCGCGCTGTGTACTGCGTCGGTTAACGCCTTCCCTTTCAGTAACCCACTAATAAGCTGGGCGCAAAACAGATCGCCAGTACCTTTCAGGTCGGTTTTTACCCGTGAATGGGAAATGACATTCACGCTATCGGCACTGACCACCACCACCTGCATCTCCTGATGTTCTTCATTGCCGGAGGCGCTGGTAACAACCACCCATTTTAATGTCTCTGAAAGCAGGCTTTTTGCAGCAGCAATGGCGCTGTCGAGGTCGCGGCAGTTTTTACCGGTCAATATTTCCAGCTCAAAGATATTTGGCGTAATCCCCTGCGCCAGCGGCAGTAAATATTGCCGATACGCATCGGGAAGATCAGCTTTGACGTAAATACCGCTATCAATATCGCCAATCACCGGATCAACCATAATCAGCAAGTCAGGATGCTCTTCGCGTAAGGCTGTCAGCCATTCGGCAAGGATTTTGATTTGCGATGCCGTCCCCATATAGCCCGTGGTAACAGCGCGAAGTTGGCGCAGCGCATCACGCTCCTGTAGCGCACGCAAATAGCCGCTAAACCACTCGTCCGGAATCGCACCACCGTAGAACGTATCGTAATGCGGCGTATTGCTCAGCAACACGGTCGGCACGGAAAAGACCTTCAGGCCGTTCTGTTTAATCGCAGGCACGGCAATGCTGTTACCTACGCTGCCGTACACGACCTGCGACTGCACGGCGACGATATCCGCCTGCAGCGCCCTGCTCTTATCGTTAAACAACAACAAACTACTCATTTAGTTTTTCTCCTTGCCGATGATCCCCATCGTATTCCAACCGAAACTTTACCTGATTCTGGCAGTCAAATCGGCTATCACAAAACAAGGATAAGGTAATTCAGTGAAGAAAATCATTTGTCTGGTCATTACGCTGTTAATGGCACTTCCCGCTTACGCGAAGTTAACAGCCTATGAAGAAGCCCGCATCAACGCCATGTTGGATGCATTAGCACAGAAAAAGGATTTGATATTTGTACGCAACGGCGATGAACACACCTGTGATGAAGCGGTTTCCCACCTGCGTCTGAAGCTGGGCAATATCCGTAATCGCATTGATACTGCCGAGCAATTTATTGATAAGGTTGCCTCGTCATCATCGATTACCGGAAAGCCTTACATTGTGAAGATCCCTGGTAAGAGCGATGAAAACGCGCAACCTTTTTTACATACGTTAATTGCCCGGACGGATAAAACAGTGCCTGCGCAATAAACTCAAATCCCCGCCCCCTGGCTAAAGTGTTCTTCGCCAAATACGCCGGTGGAAAGGTAGCGATCGCCGCGATCGCAGATGATCGCCACCACTACCGCGCCAGCGTTAGCTTTTGCCACGCGCAGCGCACCAGCAACCGCGCCGCCAGAACTAACGCCGCAGAAAATACCTTCCCGCACCGCCAGTTCGCGCATGGTGTTTTCCGCATCGCGCTGATGAATATCCAGCACCTCATCCACCAGCGAGGCGTTGAAAATCCCCGGCAGATATTCCGCTGGCCAGCGGCGAATCCCCGGAATGCTGCTGCCCTCTTCTGGCTGCAGGCCAACAATGGTCACCGGTTTGGATTGCTCGCGCATAAACCGTGACACGCCGGTAATGGTGCCGGTCGTCCCCATACTGGAGACAAAATGGGTAATGCGCCCACCGGTCTGCTGCCAAATTTCCGGCCCGGTGGTGGTGTAATGTGCATAAGGGTTATCGGGGTTGTTGAACTGATCGAGCAACTTGCCTTCGCCCCGGTTCGCCATTTCCAGCGCCAGATCGCGCGCGCCTTCCATGCCTTGTTCTTTGGTCACCAGAATCAGCTCCGCACCATAGGCACGCATCGCCGCACGGCGTTCCTGGCTCATGTTGTCGGGCATCAGCAATTTCATGCGATAGCCTTTAAGCGCGGCAATCATTGCCAGCGCAATGCCGGTGTTACCGCTGGTGGCTTCAATCAACACATCGCCCGGTTTAATCTCACCGCGTTTTTCCGCCTCAACAATCATCGATAGCGCCGCACGATCTTTCACCGAGCCTGCCGGGTTATTACCTTCCAGTTTTAACCAGACTTCACTGCCGTTATCCGGCCCCATTCGCTGTAACTTCACCAGAGGCGTATTGCCTATTGTTTGTTCTAATGTACTCACGATCTCTGTCCATACATGGTGTTGCCTGATGCGAGGCTTGTGCGTCTTATCAGGTCTACAGGTTACAAAACCTTGCCATTAAAAAGCCCGGATCGCGGGAAGCGCCTCCGGGCGTTTAACATTCACTCAACCTATCAGGCGCTTTGTGCGAGAGCAAGTTCCTCATCGCGGGTTTCGATACGCTCGTCACCGTTATACAGCCGCGCATGTTGCAGCCCAACAAACAGGCGATCGCCGCGTACTGGCGCGTCATCCCCGCGCATCACCACGGTTAGCGGGTCGTCATACCATCCCAGCGGCTGCACCACTAATTGGGTGTAGTGGCCTTTCGGGCTGGCTTCCAGCACCTGAACCGGCAGCGGCGAATCCAGGCTGGTGCGGCGGCTGATATCCACTTCCCACGGACGCAGGAAGAGATCCACCGGCCCCTGATAGGCAGGCGTATATCCCAGCGGCCAGCGATGTGCGCCAACATGGAACTGCCCGCCGCGAATGGTGCCACGCAGACGGTTTACTTCGCCCATAAATTCCAGCACAAAACGGGTCGCCGGTTCGCGCCATACTTGATCCGGCGCGTCAGCCTGTTCAATATTGCCCTGGCTCATCACCACCACGCGGTTAGCGACTTCCATCGCTTCTTCCTGGTCGTGGGTCACGAAGACGCTGGTGAATTTCAGTTCTTCATGCAGTTGACGCAACCAACGACGCAGCTCTTTACGCACCTGCGCATCCAGTGCGCCGAACGGTTCATCGAGCAGCAGAATTTGCGGTTCAACAGCAAGGGCGCGCGCCAGCGCCACACGCTGTTTCTGACCGCCCGAAAGCTGTGCCGGATAACGATCCGCCAGATGAGCAAGCTGCACCATCTCCAGCAATTTTGTCACTTTCGCTTTGATGGCTGCGGCATTTGGCCGCTCGCGACGCGGCAGCACCGTCAGGCCAAAAGCGATATTGTCGAATACCGTCATATGGCGGAACAACGCGTAATGCTGGAACACGAAACCGACTTTACGGTCGCGCGCGTGCAGGCGGCTGACGTCAGTGCCGTTGAAGCGAATATGTCCGCTGGTTTGATGTTCCAGCCCGGCAATAATACGCAGCAGCGTGGTTTTCCCGGAACCGGACGGCCCCAGCAGCGCGACCATCTGGCCTGAAGGAATATCCAGTGAGATATCGTTCAGCACCTGGGTGCGACCAAAAGACTTCTTAATCCTGGCAATCTCAATGCTCATGATGTTCCTCCTGCTGCGCGCGTTTTTCCTGATTCTCCAGGCGCCATTGCAACATACTCTTCAAAAACAGGGTGATAATCGCCATCAGCGTCAATAACGCCGCAGCGGTAAAGGAGCCGACAGTGTTGTAGTCCTGCTCCAGCAATTCAATTTGTAACGGCAGCGACAGGGTTTCGCCGCGAATCGAGCCGGAAACCACCGATACCGCGCCAAACTCGCCAATTGCGCGGGCGTTGGTCAGCACCACGCCGTAAAGCAGCGCCCAGCGAATATTCGGCAGCGTGACGCGGCGGAACATCTGCCAGCCAGATGCACCAAGCAAAATCGCCGCTTCGTCTTCCTGGCTGCCCTGGCTCAACATCACCGGCACCAGCTCGCGCACCACAAACGGGCATGTCACGAAGATGGTGACCAGCACCATCCCCGGCCAAGAGAACATAATTTGTAGGTTATGCTCGTCGAGCCAACCGCCCAGCGGGCCATTCGAGCCGTAAAACAGCAGATAGACCAGACCGGCAACCACCGGCGATACGGCAAACGGGATGTCCAGCAGCGTCAGCAGCAACTGACGTCCCGGAAAATCAAAACGCGTCACCAGCCAGGCCAGCAGAATGCCGAATACCAGGTTTACCGGTACGGCAATCAGGGCGATCATCACCGTCAGCCAGATGGCGTGCAGCATGTCCGGGTCGGCCAGATTCTGTAAAACCGGTATCAGCCCTTTGCTGAATGCCTGCACGAAGATGTAAATCATTGGCACCAGCAGGATGAACGCCGAAACCAGCATCCCGGTGCCAATCAGAAACCATTTGCCCCAGTTAATCGGGCGCGCGTCATAACGCTTCAATTGGGTAACTTCCGCCATTAATGACCTACCACACGCCGACCAAAGCGACTTTGCAGAGTGTTAATAGAGAACAGCAGCAGCAGTGATGCCGCGAGGATCACCGAAGCGATCGCGCTCGCCGCCGGGTAATCAAATTCCTGTAACCGCACAAAAATCATCAGCGATGTGACTTCGGTTTTCCATGCGATGTTCCCGGCGATAAAAATCACTGCGCCAAACTCACCGAGGCTACGGGTGAACGACAGCGCCACACCCGCCACCAGCGCAGGGGAAAGCTCCGGCAGCACCACTTTGCAGAAACTCTGCCAGCGCGTTGCTCCGAGCGTTTCCGCCGCTTCTTCATATTCCGGGCCTAACTCTTCAAGCACCGGCTGCACGGTACGCACCACAAACGGAATACTGGTAAAGGCCATTGCCACCGCAATCCCCAGCCAGGTGTAGGTGACTTTGATATCAAACTTCGCCAGCCATTCACCGTAAAAACCGTTGACCGAAAACAGCGAAGCCAGCGTTAAACCTGCTACCGCCGTCGGCAATGCAAACGGCAAATCCATCAGCGCATCAAGCAGAGTGCGCCCCGGAAAGCGATAACGGGTTAGGATCCATGCCATCAGCAGACCGAAAACGCCGTTAAAAATCGATGCCACAAACGCCGACAGCAACGTCACTTTATAGGCCGCCACCACCTGCGGGTTGGTGATCACCTCCCAGTACTGCGCCCAGCTCATCTCAGAGAGCTGCATCACCAGTGCGGAAAGCGGCAGTAACAAAATCAGGCACACAAACAGCAGACTGGTGCCGAGGCTTAAGGTAAAGCCCGGCAGCACACGTCTGGAAGCGACGGCAAACATCAGCTACGCCCCGCCGCTAACAGCTTGTCTAACTCGCCGCCGCTGGTGAAGTGAGTTTTCATCACTTCCGGCCAGGAGCCAAATTTGTCTTCCACGCGGAACAGCTCGGTCTGCGGGAATTTATCTTTCAGTTTGTCCATAACTTCCGGGTTATTTACGCGGTAGTAATAGTCGGTGATGATGGTTTGCGCCTGCGGGCTGTAGAGCCAGTTCAGGTAAGCTTTGGCGGCTTTTTCCGTACCGTTGGCCTGCACGTTTTTATCCACCCACGCCACCGGGAACTCCGCCAGAATGTTGGTTTTTGGAATCACCACTTCGAAGCCCTGCGCTTCATACTGTTTACGGATGTTGTTCACTTCCGATTCGAAGCTGATCAGCACATCGCCCAAACCGCGCTCGGCAAAAGTGGTGGTTGCGCCACGACCGCCGGTATCGAACACTTCGACGTTTTTCAGGAACTGGGTCATAAACTGTTCGGTTTTGGCTTTATCGCCACCGTCGGCTTTATCCGCTGCGCCCCACGCGGCTAAATAGGTGTAGCGCGCGTTACCGGACGTTTTCGGGTTCGGGAAAATCAGCTTCACGTCGGAGCGAACCAAATCGTTCCAGTCGTGGATATTCTTCGGGTTGCCCTTACGCACCAGGAAGCCCATGGTGGAGTAGAACGGCGAGCTGTTGTTCGGCAGGCGCGACTGCCAGTCCGCCGGGATCAGCTTGCCTTTGTCGTGCAGGATTTGTACGTCGGTCACCTGGTTATAAGTAACAACGTCGGCTTTTAAGCCCTGCAAAATCGCCAGCGCCTGTTTTGATGACCCGGCATGAGATTGTTTTATCGTCAGTTTGTCGCCGCCGTTATCTTTTGCCCACTGCTGTTCAAACGGGGTATTCAGGGCTGCAAACAGCTCGCGGGAGACGTCATAAGAACTGTTAAGCAGTTCCGTTGCCTGCACGTGGCCAGCCAGCAGCAGCGAAGCGACCAGCGCGAGAGAGTTCTTTTTCAGTAAGTTAACGGCCATTGCGCACCCTTATATATTTAATGACTTTCTAATAGCCATCATATTTATAACGGGCATGAAAGGAGTAACGGTTTTATATACCGTTTGGTGATTTGGAAGTTGAAAAGGGAATAAGAACTTGGTTCAACAGGCGTAATTGTTGCAGTCAGTTTGAACACGGACAGCGCGGAGAAACCGGAGCGTACACATAGTACGTGAGGATTTCGAGCACTGCCCGGGGCAAAAATGACAAATAAAATAGCCTGGTGAACTTAGTTCAAGACGAAATCCTCCCCACTAATGCAGGGAGGAAACAGAGGTGAATCAGATGCCGACGCTAACCGTCTCCGGTAGTGTGCTACCGCCATCGATCACATTCTGTGTACCTGTTAAATAGCTGGATTCATCCGACGCGAGGAAGGCTGCCAGTTCGCCGACTTCCAGCGGATCGGCGAGGCGACGCAGCGGGATTGCTTTTGCCATTTCGGTGAGCACCAATTCCGGATCTTGCGGATTTGACTGACGGGCGATGCTTTCCGCCATTGGCGTGCGAACGTAACCAGGGCAGATTGCATTAACGCGAATCCCCGACTGTGCATACTCCACCGCCAGCGATTTGGTCAGCCCCACAATCGCCGCTTTCGTTAAGGCATACGCTGTTTCGCCCGGATCGGCCACCATATCGCCGGTGACCGAAGACATCATCACAATGCGACCATCTTTGCGGGCAATCATCTCCGGCAGCACCGCCTTCGTGACGTTCCAGACACCTTTGATATTGATATCAATATGGAAATCGCGATCGTCATCGCTCATTTCAAGAAAACTACCCAGACGGCAAACACCTGCGTTATTCACCAGAATATCAATGCGCCCTTCTTTTTCCTTCGCGCGCTTGATCGCTGCCGTAACTGACACCGGGTCGCGTACATCGGCAATTACCGCCGTACAGCGATGACCACGACCACACAGCTCATCCGCCAGCTTTTCAATCTCAGGGGAGATATCCAGCAAGATTAGGTTTGCGCCATGACGCGCAAAGGTTCTGGCAATTCCTTCACCAATGCCTTGCGATGCGCCCGTAATCAGTGCTGTCTTGCCCGTGAGTTTACCCATTTCAAGTTTCTCCTTTTGAATACAGAGCATTACGCTCTATTGTCCCTACCATACCTGAATAACAGATCAATGCTGAGGAGTGGATCTAAATTCAGGAAAATCTTAAGTAAAATCTCCCATAACCACAACTCTGTCATTGTATGCATTCCCTGCTGTACATAATCAGGCAGGGAGATATGATTCACTCCATATGAAATTATTCGAAGGCAAATATTTAAGGTGATTGTATATGCAACTTGAAAAAATGATTACTGAAGGTTCGAACAGCGCCTCGGCTGAAATCGACCGCGTATCGACGCTGGAAATGTGCCGGATTATCAACGATGAAGATAAAACCGTTCCATTGGCCGTTGAGCGAGTACTGCCGGATATCGCAGCGGCGATTGATGTCATCCACGCCCAGGTGAGCGGTGGCGGTCGTCTGATTTATCTCGGTGCCGGAACTTCCGGTCGGCTGGGGATTCTGGATGCCAGCGAGTGCCCCCCAACCTACGGCGTGAAACCTGGTCTGGTGGTTGGTTTGATTGCTGGCGGCGAATATGCCATTCAGCACGCGGTGGAAGGCGCGGAAGACAGCCGGGAAGGCGGCGTCAACGATCTGAAAAATATTGCGTTAACGGCGCAGGATGTGGTTGTCGGTATTGCTGCCAGTGGTCGCACGCCGTATGTGATTGCCGGGCTGGAATACGCTCGCCAGTTGGGCTGCCGCACGGTGGGCATTTCCTGTAATCCCGGTAGTGCTGTTTCAACAACCGCAGAGTTTGCTATTACGCCAGTCGTCGGGGCTGAAGTGGTTACCGGTTCTTCGCGGATGAAAGCAGGTACGGCGCAGAAACTGGTGCTCAACATGCTCTCCACCGGGCTGATGATTAAGTCAGGAAAAGTGTTCGGCAACCTGATGGTCGATGTGGTCGCCACCAATGAAAAACTACACGTGCGCCAGGTCAATATTGTCAAAAACGCGACCGGATGTAGCGCGGAACAGGCGGAAGCGGCGCTAATTGCCTGCGATCGCCACTGCAAAACAGCGATTGTAATGGTCTTGAAAAATCTCGATGCCGCAGAAGCGAAAAAACGCCTGGCGCAGCATGGCGGTTTTATTCGTAAGGCTCTGGAAAAGGAATAACCTATGGCTAAAGAGATCAGCAGTGAGCTTCTGAACACCATTCTTACCCGCGTCGGCGGCGCGGGAAATATCGCCAGTTGTGGTCACTGTATGACGCGTCTGCGTCTCGGTGTACATGACAGTTCACTGGTTGATCCTGATATCAAAACGCTGGAAGGGGTGAAGGGTGTCATTTTGACCAGCGATCAAGTACAGGTGGTATTTGGGTCGGGCAAAGCGCATCGTGCCGCAAAAGCGATGAGCGTGTTGTTGGGTGAAACACCAGTGCAGGATGCCGCAGAAATCGCCGCTCAGAACAAACGTCAGTTAAAAGCCAGACAAACCTCTGGCGTGCAGCAATTTCTCGCCAAATTCGCCACTATCTTTACGCCGCTAATCCCCGGATTTATTGCCGCCGGTCTGCTGCTGGGGATTGCGACGTTAATCGCCACGGTGATGCACGTTCCGGCAGATGCCCAGGGAACGCTGCCCGATGCGCTGAATTTTATGAAGGTATTCAGCAAAGGCTTATTCACCTTCCTGGTGATCCTGGTGGGATATAACGCCGCTCAGGCCTTCGGCGGCACAGGTGTAAATGGCGCGATTATCGCCGCACTGTTTTTGCTCGGTTATAACCCAGGCGCGACCACCGGTTACTACGCTGGTTTTCACGATTTCTTCGGCCTGCCTATCGATCCGCGCGGAAATATCATCGGCGTACTGATTGCCGCCTGGGCCTGCGCCCGCATTGAAGGTATGGTGCGTCAATTTATGCCGGACGATCTCGACATGCTGCTGACCTCGTTAATCACTCTGCTGATCACCGCTACGCTGGCATATCTGGTGATTATGCCGCTGGGAGGCTGGTTATTCGAAGGCATGTCCTGGCTGTTTATGCATCTGAACAGTAATCCACTTGGCTGTGCAGTGCTTGCCGGACTGTTCCTGATTGCCGTGGTCTTCGGCGTGCATCAGGGCTTTATTCCCGTTTATCTTGCCTTGATGGACAGCCAGGGTTTCAACAGTCTATTCCCGATCCTTTCAATGGCAGGCGCAGGTCAGGTGGGCGCGGCGCTGGCGCTTTACTGGCGCGCGCAGCCGCACAGTGCCTTACGCAGCCAGGTGCGCGGGGCGATTATCCCTGGTCTGCTGGGCGTTGGTGAACCGTTGATTTACGGTGTCACCCTGCCGCGCATGAAACCGTTTGTTACCGCTTGTTTAGGCGGCGCAGCAGGTGGATTGTTTATTGGTCTTATCGCATGGTGGGGTCTGCCGATGGGGCTAAACAGTGCCTTTGGGCCGTCTGGCCTGGTGGCGTTGCCGCTGATGACTTCGGCACAAGGCATCCTTCCGGCAATGGCTGTGTATGCAGGTGGGATTCTGGTGGCATGGATTAGCGGGTTCATTTTCACCACGCTCTTTGGCTGCCGTGACGTCAATCTGGACTAAGCCGTAACTTAGAAACAAAACAGCCCGATACGCTACGCTTATCGGGCCTGCAGGTTAACTGCAATTTATTGAATTTTAACGATCATACAGGCCGGATAAAGCATTTACGCCGCTCCGGCAAGACGCTACAGGTGCGTGAGTAAAACTTACAGCGCCATCAGCTTGTCCAGCGACGGTGCGAAGTAATAGCCGCCAGTGACCGGTTTGGTGAAACGTAACATTGCGTCACGTTTGCCATCAGTATCGCCAAACATGCTCAGCAGCTGTTGCTCAATGTTGTGCAGACGTGCGCAGTAAGCGCAGAAGTACAGACCGTGCGTGCCGCTGGCTGTACCGTATGGCAAGCTCTGGCGAACAATCTTCAGCCCTTTGCCGTCTTCTTTCAGATCAACGCGGGTCAGGTGAGAGGTTTCCGGACGTTCGTCGCCGTCAATCTCTTCGTTGGCTTCTTTGGTGCGCCCGATCATCATCTCCTGATCGTGAACACTCATACGGTTAAGCTGCTTCAGGTTGTGCTCCCAACGCTGCACAAACACATAGCTGCCGCCCGCATCCACGCCGTCTTTGATAACCGCCACTTCGCGACGCGTCTCTTCACCCGCCGGGTTTTCTGTACCGTCAACAAAGCCGCTCAGGTCACGCTCTTCAACCCAACGGAAGCCGTGGATCTCTTCTTTCACCTCAATGCAGTCACCAAAGGCTTCCATCGCCGCCTGAGCGACAGAGAAGTTTACGTCGTGACGCAGAGAAAGAATGTGGATCAACACATCGAACTGGGTCGTCGGCGCAAGACCTTTACCGTAGCCCGGAAAATCTTTCAGCTCTTCGGCCCCAACGCCGCCACTCAGAGCACGCCAGGTGTTGTTACCAAAGGCAACCACAGCACCGAGATGCGCGTCCGGGAATTTTGCTTCAAAGGTTGCCAGTTTATCGGCAAAGGTTTTACTGGCCGCACGCAGGGCATCAACATCCCCTTTTACGTTGGCTTCAATCCAAATCGCTGCGCGGCAATGTTCTGGCAAAATGCCACTCTGAACCTGAGACATTGTTCCTCCTGAAAATAAGAATGCCACGCAATCCGTGGCATTGTTGGGCGCTATTTTACGTGTTTTTTCGCGGCGGCGGTTTGTTCAGACGCAAATTAACGCCGCCAGATAATTTTACTGACTTTCCAGTTTTTCAGGGTATCGTCTGAAGGCATTAACCCTTCAGGACCACTCCACTCACCGCTGAACTGGTAGCTAATATGTTGACTGCCTTCGGCTTTACATTCGACGGCACGATTATCATCACTGTCGGCCTTTTGGCAATTGCCAAATGCTTTGCTGTAAAGGTCGCTAAACGGTGTACCGATTTTAACACCGGTGTCAGCAGCAATATCGCTATCCAGCACATCAATGCGGCTGATCGTGCCTTGATCGCCGTTAATCACCATCGCCACGTTGTCGCCTTTCATCACTTCAAAAAAGCGCACCACGTTGCCGTTCGCGGTTTTCATTCCGCTGCGCAGGCGATAATCGCCATCAAGCGCATCGGCAATGGCTTGTTCTTGCAGTGGTGTGGACGCCGTTAATTCACCCACGCCCTGCTCGCTCACTTTGGTGGACGAACCAAACCAGTTCCACGGGTTAGCGGCAGACCAGTTAACTGACGACATCGTGGAACAGCCGGCCAGCATCAACGGCATAGCGCATAACATTAAACGCAGCGATTTCATGTCACTTCCTTTGGTTATTCAATAACGTTGCTTGGAGTGCAAATTCACCAAAAAGTGCCGTTATTCTTTTTCTTCATTAAAACAAGCGCGTAAACGTCGATTGGTCAGCAGCCAGATTAACGCCACAATATCCGCCACTACCAGCGCCAGACCGATACCGCTAACGGATTCACCGTTCAGCCACAGCCACGGTTGCCAGCAAAGTAAAACCACTTGCGCTAACAGCAACAGAAAATAGAGCCCATGCCAGGTGCGAGGAAACGTAGCCCGCCGACCGCTCAACAAAAACGCCAGCACCGCCGGAATGCCAGGAATCAGCCCCAGCCAGAAATTATCGTGATCGGGATAAAACAGATTTAGCAGCGCAGTACCCTGCTCGCGCGACGCACCGGCAATCACAAACAGTACCCAGGTTCGCGCCTGTAGCAAAAGCACAATCCAGAAGAGAAAAGGTAAACGCAGGCGTCCGTGCGCATCATAATGGACAGGATGAAACTCAGTACTCTTCATCTTCAATCAAACGCTTACCCAGACTCAGCACGTCGGCGTGTTCATATCCCAGGCGTTCATACATTCCGAGCACCATGTCGTTATCTTCCGGCACGTTGATCTGAATTTTCGGGCAGCCGCGAGCAATCAGCTTTTTCTCCAGCCGGTTAAGCAACGCATTGGCAATCCCACGCCCACGAAACTCAGGATGCACGCCAAGATAATAAGCAGACCCGCGATGCCCGTCATAACCGCCCATCACCGTTCCGACCACTTCACCGTTCACCTCAGCGACCAGAAACAAACTGACGTCATGGTTCATCTTGCGCTCGATGTCCATTTCCGGATCATTCCACGGACGCAGCAAGTCGCAACGCTCCCAAAGGGTGATGACCTCTTCGAAATCTTCCTGGCGAAATACGCGTATCTCCATGGTATTCGTTACCTTTTTGCGGGTTAAAAGGGTGATTATGGCGTGAACGGTTGAATTAGCCAATATCTGACGAAAATCGGTTGAAAAAGTGGCATAATGGGGAGTTGTCAACTATTGAAATGAAAAGTAAAACAATTCTCAACAGCAAACGGTCGTAACGGATTACGCGATACGATATAACATCTGGAACTTTATTATTACAACTCAGGCCGTATGAGCACTTTTAAACCACTAAAAACACTCACTTCGCGCCGCCAGGTGCTGAAAGCCGGATTGGCTGCCCTGACGTTGTCAGGCATGTCGCAAGCCATCGCCAAAGAAGAACCTTTAAAAACCAGTAACGGACACAGTAAGCCGAAAACCAAAAAAGCCGGCGGCAAACGTGTCGTTGTTCTCGATCCAGGCCACGGCGGGATTGATACCGGGGCGATTGGCCGCAATGGATCGAAAGAAAAACATGTGGTGCTGGCGATTGCCAAAAACGTCCGTTCCATTTTGCGCAATCATGGCATTGATGCGCGTTTAACGCGTTCTGGCGATACGTTTATCCCACTGTACGATCGCGTTGAAATCGCCCATAAACATGGCGCGGATCTGTTTATGTCAATTCACGCCGACGGCTTTACCAACCCAAAAGCCGCAGGTGCATCAGTCTTTGCCCTATCTAACCGTGGCGCAAGTAGTGCGATGGCAAAATATTTGTCGGAACGCGAAAACCGTGCCGATGAAGTCGCCGGGAAAAAAGCGACTGACAGAGATCATCTATTGCAGCAAGTGCTGTTTGATCTGGTGCAAACAGATACCATTAAAAACAGCCTGACGCTTGGCTCGCATATTCTGAAGAAGATTAAGCCGGTGCATAAACTGCACAGCCGCAACACCGAACAAGCCGCGTTTGTGGTGTTGAAATCGCCGTCGGTTCCTTCAGTGCTGGTGGAAACTTCGTTTATCACCAACCCGGAAGAAGAGCGACTGTTAGGCACGGCGGCGTTTCGTCAGAAAATTGCCACAGCGATTGCTGAAGGCGTGATCAGTTATTTCCACTGGTTTGACAACCAGAAAGCACACTCGAAAAAACGGTAAGTTATGAAGCCCGACGCACACCAGGTTAAACAGTTCCTGCTCAACCTTCAGGACACAATTTGCCAGCAGCTAAGCGCCGTAGATGGCGCAGAGTTTGTCGAAGATAGCTGGCAGCGCGACGCTGGCGGCGGCGGGCGTAGTCGGGTGTTGCGTAATGGTGGTGTTTTCGAACAGGCGGGCGTCAACTTTTCTCACGTCCACGGTGAGGCGATGCCTGCTTCCGCCACCGCTCATCGCCCGGAACTTGCCGGGCGCAGTTTTGAGGCGATGGGCGTTTCGCTGGTCGTGCATCCGCATAATCCGTATGTTCCCACCAGCCACGCGAATGTGCGCTTTTTTATTGCCGAAAAACCAGGCGCCGATCCTGTCTGGTGGTTTGGCGGTGGCTTCGACTTAACCCCCTTCTATGGCTTTGAAGAAGACGCCATTCACTGGCACCGCACCGCCCGTGACCTGTGCCTGCCATTTGGTGAAGACGTTTATCCCCGTTACAAAAAGTGGTGCGACGATTACTTCTACCTCAAACATCGCAACGAACAGCGCGGTATTGGCGGGCTGTTCTTTGATGATCTGAACACGCCAGATTTCGACCACTGTTTTGCCTTTATGCAGGCAGTAGGCAAAGGCTACACCGACGCTTATTTACCAATTGTAGAGCGACGTAAAGCGATGGAATACGGCGAGCGCGAGCGTAATTTCCAGCTCTACCGTCGCGGGCGTTATGTCGAGTTCAACCTGGTCTGGGATCGCGGCACGCTGTTTGGCCTGCAAACTGGCGGGCGCACCGAATCGATCCTGATGTCAATGCCGCCGCTGGTACGCTGGGAGTACGATTATCAGCCGGAAGAAGGCAGTCCGGAAGCGGCGTTGAGTGAGTTTATTCAGGTCAGGGATTGGGTGTAACTCCCTCACCCCAACTCCCGCATCCGCTGATGCAGCGTCAGTGACGGCTTCTCGGCAAACAGTTGCTGGTAATCCGTGGCGAATTGCCCCAGATGCCAGAATCCCCACTGCATGGCAGCGTCTTTTACCGTTGTGCTTTGCGACCACGGGCTTATCAGTTCGCGTCGCACGGCGTTCAGACGAATACGTTTCAACCACGCGTTCGGGCCAATGCCTAAAATAGCGTGAAACGCGTTTTGTAACGTGCGGCGACTGACATGCAGTTGATTACACAAGTCCAGCACCGTCACCGGTTCGGACATGTTTTCCAGCACATATTCACGGGCGCGGGAAAGCAATCGACGGTAACTCTGATGACTGATGCTTTCCGCCGTCATCATCGGCTGCGCTTCTTCCAGCATCGCCCCCATCGCCATTAGCAAATTATCCCCCAGCACTTTACGCACCGCAGGCTGATGAAGATTTTCCGGGTTCTCGCAAAACGTCGCCAGCGCCTGTTGGACAAAGCCCCACAGAGCGGCTTTATGCTGCTCTTTCACTTCCAGCGCCGACTGGCTACGCAGCATATGTAATACCCGATCCGGATTATGCAAAAAGTTAGCCTGCCGGGTAATGACGTCTTCAGAAAGCACCACGCCAAGAATTGTGTAATCGTCCGGCGTACTTAATTCAAACTCGGTTCCACCAGGGCGCGTGGCAATTTCTGCGCTTCCCAGACATTGCGAACCGATAAATCCCTGTTCACCACGTGTCGCCGGAATGCCAAACCAGAACGAGTTCGGCCAGACCAGACACGACTGACGCAGCGCCAGACCGGTGTATTCACGGAAAACCTGAATATCATCGAGCAGGATTTCCGTAAATTCACCATGAAACTTGCCCGGATGGAGCTGATCGTAAATCTGCTGCCAGGCGGTAATCGTCAAGGCATGTTCATAGACATCCGTTGTCTGTCGTTGATGAACATTATCCACTTCGACCTTCGGCGTGAGCTTCAGGTTTTCGGGTAAGGGTTCATGATAAAGATGGTGCAAATTGGCTGTACGGGTCTTTTTCATGATGTTAATGCCGGGTGTTGTATGACACCCGGCACCTCCGACAGGTTAATGGGGCTTGAGACGATAACGACTACTGCGTTTACGTAACGTCCCGGCAGAAAAGAGCTGTTCGAGCGCATTTCTGGCTTTTTCCAGCGGCCAGCCAAAGTGGGCAGCCACTTCTCCTGCCGTCATTCCCTGACGTACTGATGTTAACAGCGCCAACAACTCGTCAGCAGATCCCTCGGCAATAGCGGACGCGTCAGGTTGCTTCGGCTGGCGATTAAAGCCAGTAACCAGCCACTGGGTGTCATCATCAGGCCGACCAATCTCCTTGCGGCTGATGACACGCCCGGTACGCATCGCGGCGGCACAACCTGCATCCAGCGCCGCACGACACGCCGCCAGATCGCCTTCCACCACCAGCGTTAAGCGACCAGGGTCAAGCACTTCGTGACTGAGCAGACGCACGTTAGCCGCTTTCAGCATGGCATCCGCCGCATCTATCGCGGCGACCATGCCGTCCACTTCCAGCAATCCCAGTGCATTGATCATCGGCAACCTCCGTTACGCACGCTGGATTGGATTACGCGCGATTTCCAGCACGGCATCGGTAAAGGCGTTGCAGGCCGCTTTACACGCTGCCTGGCTACCGGTTAAAAATGCCGCTGAATAGTTGGTTTCTGACGGTGGCGGTACATAGGTCACCAGTTGCACGTCAGCCGATTTCAACGCCGCATCAATGCCATAGGTCGCTTCCAGCGGCGGCGCCACCAGATACGCCAGCGGATCGCCAAGCGTGATCCCGGCGGTTGATGAGAGATAAGAACCGGTACGCGAAACTACATGCGCGAGGAATGCGGTGTCTTGCTTATCGTTCGCCCACTGGAACGCCGCACCATTTTCAATATGCGCAACCATCGCATCCAGGCCGGCACGCACTTCCGCCGGGTTTGGCCCGCCGAGCATAATCAGCACTTCACCGGCAGTCGGTGACGGTCCGTGCGCCGCTCCGGCATACAGCGAGCGGCCATACACCACTTCGACCATCGCCTGCTTGGTCGCTTCGTCAGCCGCAATGTAGGTGACGTCATCGGAATCAGCAGAAATCAGCCCGAGACTACGAATATGCGGCGGTAATTTCAGTTCACGCGCAAAATCAGCGTTAACGGAGGCAATCACCCGCATGGCGGTGACCGACGGTCGAATCAAATCTAAAGCTGGCATGATGCCTCCTTATCGGGTCATGTTGATGCCGGATGCTTTCTGCTCCAGCATACGTTTCGCCAAATCCACAATGACGGCTGCGGCTTCAACCGGCGGTGTACCGCCCTGGTGAATGTTAGAGATGCAGGTGCGATCGGCCTCAACGGTGGTCGCCATACGCGGCGAGTAAACAGCGTAGCAGGAGAGACTTTCCGACTGCCCTAACCCCGGACGTTCACCCACCAGCAGGATCACCACTTTCGCGCCGAGAAGTTCGCCAATCTGGTCTTCAATTTTCACGCGACCATAACGCACAAAGAACGGCGTACCGACTTTCAGCCCCGCCTGTTGCAGACCTGCCATCAGCGGCGGCAGGATCTCTTCATAGTTGACGGTGATGGCATCAGTTGACAAACCATCGGAGACAACGACCTGTACGTCCGGATTGGCAACGCACTGTGCTTTCAAGGCTTCAACAGCTTCCGCACACAGGCGACGCCCCATGTCCGGGCGAGTCAGGTAGAGATTTTTGTCACTGATTTCAGAGCGTACTTCCAGCAAACCCTGCGCTTTCACCCACTCTTCCGGCACTTCTTTCAGTACGGTATCTTTCGAACGAGAGTGGTCGGCCAGGAAACGCAGCAACGCCTGAGTACGCGGACGCGGGCCGGCACGACCGGTACAAACGCGAGCCACGGTGCTGCGACGCAGTTCTGTTAATACGTCTGCGCGATGCGGATTTTCCACGCCAATCCATGCCTTCGCTTCAGCGGAACCTAAATCCAGCGCGCAACTTTCAGAGGTCACCGGCGCAGCGCACGTTGTGGTGGCGCATTTGGTTTCCGCTGGCGCGGCATCCGCCTGCCCCATTGACGCCATCACGCTGCGTACAATTTCTTCAATCTGTTTTTGATCCATGATGTGTTATCTCCGCGTCATCAGAAGAACAGTGACGGATCGCCCGCCCGTTTGGTCAGGCGACCGTTTGCCATAATGCCCATGCTTTCCAGCCAGCGTTCAAACTCCGGTGACGGACGCAGGTTGAGTAACTGACGCACTGTGGCGGTGTCATGGAAGGCGGTGGTCTGATAGTTGAGCATGATGTCATCGCCCAGCGGCATCCCCATGATGTAGTTGCAGCCTGCGGTAGCAAGCAGGATCATCAGGTTTTCGTTGAGGTTCTGGTCAGCGTCAGCGTGGTTGGTGTAGCAGCAGTCACAGCCCATAGAGATGCCGCTCAGCTTGCCCATAAAGTGATCTTCTAAGCCCGCGCGGATAATCTGCCGGTCATTGTAGAGATACTCCGGCCCAATAAAACCGACCACGGTGTTGACGATAAACGGATCGTAATGACGCGCCAGCCCGTAGTTTCGCGCTTCCATCGTCACCTGGTCAGCGCCGAAATTAGCGCCAGCGGAGAGCGCAGAACCTTGCCCGGTTTCGAAGTAGAGGCAGTTTTCCCCGGCAATACGGTTGAACTCCGCGCCCACTGCGCGGGCTTCGTCAAGCATCGCCAGCTCCACGCCAAACTCTTTCAGCCCTTTTTCACTGCCACAAATACTCTGGAAAATCAGGCCGCCCGGCGCGCCGCGACGGATCGCTTCGATCTGGGTGGTGACATGCGCCAGCACGCAGCCCTGAGTTGGAATGTTGAATTTGTCGATAACACCGTAAATGGTGTCCAGCACGCGGCTTAAGTTTTCCACGTCATCAGTCACCGGGTTAACGCCAATCACCGCATCGCCCACGCCGAAAGAAAGCCCTTCGTAGATTTGTGCGGCAATACTTTGCACGTCGTCACGGGTATCATTTGGCTGCAAACGGGCGCTGAAAGTGCCTGGGATACCGATGGTGGTATTGGCCTTTTTGATCACCGGCATTTTCTTCGCGCCGTAGATGAGATCCGCGTTGGAACAAATTTTCGCCACCGCCGCGACCACTTCCGAGGTCAGCCCTTTGCGGGTAAAGGCAATGTCATCCACGCTGGTTTCGTCGCTCAGCACATACTCGCGCAGTTCGCTGATGCTCCAGTTTTTAATCTGGTTGTAGGCCGTTTCGTTAACGTCGTCCTGAATCAGCCGCGTTACGCAGTCCTCTTCATAAGAAATTACCGGATTATTGCGGATATCCGCCACCGTCATTTCCGACAACACCTGCTTTGCCGCCACGCGCTCCTGCGAGCTTGCCGCTGCAACGCCCGCCAGCACATCCCCCGAACGCAGTTCGTTGGCTTTAGCCAGCACCTCTTTTACATCCTTAAACTGATATACATTGCCGAACAATGTGGTCTTTAGTTTCATAAGTCGTTCCCTCAGGAAGGAAATGCGAGTGATTTCACCGTCACCGGCACAACCGATCCGCCAAAAAGAGGCGTACCAATGTCGATATAGTCCCCCGCGCGAACAATCACTTCGTCAATGACTGCCAACGGGAGTTGTTGTAGCTGTGGGCGCAATAACATGCCCAGAGCTTTACCAAAGTCCTGCCCGGCTACCACCAGCAGGGGATGCGGATTCGGAAAACGCGCGACGAAATCGACCAGCGCGTTGATGACCGTCAGTACCGAGGCGTAACGCACCGGAAGCCCGGCGGGAAGTGCCAGCACGTACGCGTCAGTTTTGGGGCATAGATCAAGCTGAATCAGCGCCTGTTGCCAGCCATTCACCAGATCCGTTTCATCAATTGGGATCGCCACTGGCAAATTGCGCAGCGGCAGTTGTACGCCCTCCAGCCAGATAGTGCTGCCCGAGAGCGAAAGGGTATGCGCGCCCGCGCCAATCACTGTGGCGCGCACGGTTTGCGCGGGAAACTGCACGTTCATTTCACGCAGGCGCGGATGCTCATGCAGCGCCGTTGCCAGCAACGGGCCAATATCGGCAAAACAGAACGGGTCAGCGGGCTGGTGGCGATAACATTCGCCAACTCCGCCGGAGAGCGTAATGATTTCGGGCGTTGCGCCTGCGGGCAGCAAACCGGTTTGCATCAATGCCTGCGCGAGCGGCGAGAGCGTTCCTTCAATCACTTCGACAATCAGCGCCGCCATCCGCCGGGTGACCTGCACCAGTTGCGCACCGGTCAGTGAACGGGCATCGGTGCCTGCGCCGAAGCACTCATCCACAATCATCTGCCCCGGTTTATGGGCGTAAACCACGCGTCCCTGGCTGTCGGTTTCCAACAGGCGACCGCCGACGTTGAGGCAGGCAGTCCCGCTGATTTTTCCGGCATCGAACAGGGCGTAGTTCGCAGTGCCACCGCCGATGTCAATATTCAGTACCCGACATAACCGTTGTTCAGAAAGGGTTTGCGCCCCGGCGCCGTGGCCTGCAATCACGGATTCGAGATGCGGTCCGGCGCTGGCGACGACAAAATCGCCCAGCGACCGGGAGAGCGCCATCACCGCCGGACGGGCATTGCGGGTTTTCGCGCTTTCACCGGTGATGATGATGGCACCAGAATCAACGCTTTCCGGCGCAATTCCCGCAGCCTGATATTGCTCTAAAATCAGCGATTTCAGTTCCGCTTCTTTTAAACCGCCCTGTTTATCGACAGGGGTAAAGAACACCGGGCTTTGCCAGCTAATTTCGCGTTTGATAAATTCGTAGCGCGGCACCTGCGACACCGCCGCACGGTTAACCAGTTCCAGATGGGAGAAGATCACCTGAGTGGTGGTGGTGCCGATATCAATACCGACGCTCAGTAGCTGGCGAGTGCTCACGATTGCGCCTCCGCTGCGTTTTTAGCCGTTGCCGCGTCTTCTTTTGGCACCAGCATCATCGCCACGCCAATCGCCGTGACGCCGCCGATCAGCTTGCCGACAATCATCGGGAAGATCATGGCGTTCATGTTGGCAGCCGCGAAGCCTAAATGGTCGCCCAGGGCGAAGGCTGCGGAAACGGCGAAGGCACAGTTGATGACTTTGCCGCGAGTATCCATCTGCTTCATCATGCCGAACATCGGGATATTGTTGGCAAGCGTCGCCACCATGCCTGCTGCCGCGATATTGTTCATATTCAGCACTTTACCGACGCTCATCAGCGGTTTTTCAAACCAGCGGGTCAGTAGCAGTACCATCGGATACGCGCCAAGCAGGACGCAGGAGATCGAACCGATAACCTCAATCGCGCGCATCACTTCGCCAGGTTTGTCGCCAGGCGCCATGAAGATGGGATCAAGACCGGGGATCAGTTCCCAGCCAAGCAGGAATTTCACCACCGCAGCGGCAAGACCGAGGGTAATTAATGCAACGAGAAATTTGGCGAAGATCTGGAAGCCGTTGATCATTTTTTCCGGGATGAACTTCAGCCCCAGCGCCACCAGCACCGCAACGATAAGCACCGGGATCATGTTCATCAGAATCAGGGCGAAGGTGAACTCCACCGGCTGGCCGTTGATCTGTACGCCTGAGTACATTGCCACCAGGCCACCGGCGATACAACCAATCGGAATGGTCACAATGCCCGCCAGCACGCCGAGTGCCAGATAACGACGATCTGAGGGTTCGATAATGCCGAGCGCCACCGGAATGGAAAACACAATCGTTGGCCCCATCATCGATCCGAGAATTAACCCAGAGTATAGCCACGCTGCTACGTCACCGCCCGCCAGCTCTTTGGCGAGGAAGAAGCCGCCCATATCGCACGCCAGCAGTGTTCCGGCGAACATGGAAGGGTTTGCGCCGAGCATTTCATAAACGGGGATGATTACCGGCCCAAGTACATGCGCCAGTACCGGTGCCAGCGCGGTCATACCGACCATCGCCAGACCCAGTGCGCCCATCGCCATAAAGCCTTCTTCGAACTGTCCGCCCGATCCTTCAATACTTTTACCGAATTTACCGAGGAAACGTGCAGAACCGCCGAACTGCGACAGGATCCTGTCTACGGCAGCTATCAGCATAAAGAACATCATGATGTACATGATGATTTCGTTAATTCCCATCGCCTTTACTCCCTGTTAGTTGTTATTTATTGGCGGATGCGGCGTAAACGCCTTATCCGCCATACATATGCAATCCCGTAGGCCGGATAAGACGCGACAAGCGTCGCATCCGGCAATTGCTCCGCACTGGCGGATGCGGCGTGAACGCCTTATCCGCCCTACATGTGCAATCCCGTAGGCCGGATAAGACGCGACAAGCGTCGCATCCGGCGTTTATTGTGCTGCTGCGTACAGGCCGACAATCTGTTCCAGGCTGGCGGTACGCGGATTACTGCGCAGACAAATATCTTCCAGCGCGGCCTGCGCCCATGCGCCGTAATGCGCAGATGTCGCACCAACATCGCCCAGTCGTTTACCAATCCCAACTTCCGCAATCAGCTCACTAACCGCGTTAATAGCATCACGCTCGTCGGATTTTTTAGTTCGCAGCGCCCTGCCTACCTGGCTAAAACGTTCGCGGCATACCATCCGGTTAAACTCCATCACCGTTGGCAGCAGCATGGCATTCGCCAGACCGTGCGGAATATGCAGCGCCGCGCCCGGCTGATGCGCCATCGCGTGGCATAACCCAAGCCCCGCACTGGAAAACGCCATTCCCGCCATGCATGATGCGAGCAACATACTTTCGCGCGCGGCAAGGTCGTGCCCGTAGCCCACCGCTTTCGGCAGCGATTTACCAATCATCGCAATGGCGCCAATCGCCAGACTGTCGGTAAACGGTGTGGCGTTCAGTGCGCTATACGCTTCAATGGCATGGGTTAACGCATCGATGCCGGTCATCGCCGTGACATGCGACGGCACGCCTTCGGTCAGCGCGGCATCGAGAATCGCCACATCCGGCATCAGTGAGGCATGTGCTAACACCTGCTTGCGCCCGCTCACAGCGTCGATAATCACCGTTACGTTAGTGGTTTCAGAGCCGGTTCCGGCGGTCGTTGGAACGGCAATCAGCGGCAGGCGCGGTTGCAGAACGCGGGTTTCTGACATTTCTGCCAGCGTGCTATCGGGGTTCGTCACCAGCAACGCCACGGCTTTCGCCGCATCAAGCACCGATCCACCGCCAAACGCAATCACCCCATCGCAACCCGATTCACGCAGTTGCGCCACAGCCGCACACACGTCGGTAATGCACGGTTCGCCCACCGGACATGGCCAGAGCGTCATGGCGATACCTTTTACCGCCAGGCTACGCGTCAGCCCGGCGGTCATCCCCGCCTGATGCAAAAAGCTGTCTGCCATCACGAACAGATGTTTCAACCCGCGCGTTTGCGCCTGCTGTCCGCAACTGCTCACCGAGCCCGGACCGCAAAGCGTCACCGGTGGGACGCTAAATGTTTTTACCCGTTGCAGATTCAGGGTATCGAACGCCTGAAAGAGCGCGGTCTGCAATTCATTTTGCATATAGCCCCTCCGCTTTTTCTCGCCCGCTACTGGCGATCGCCAGCGGGGTCATAAACAAACTGTGCTGCGGTAAATGCACCTGTAACGCCGGGAATTGTTTGCGAAACAGCTCCGCCACGCCCGGTTGCATACAGGAGCCGCCTGCCAGCCATAAATCAGTAATGCCCTGCCCTGCGATATGCCGCGCGACAATGTCCGCCATTTTTTCGTACACCGGTTTCACCACTGGCCAAATCTCTTCACCGTGACCGCGCTTGTACTGCTCCGCCTCTTCCAGCGGAATACGACGATTTCCGGCGAGCGTCAGAGAAATGTGATGTCCGCCGGTGGCTTCATCCGCCGAGTAAGTCACTTTGCCCTGTTTCACGATGGCAATACCGGTGGTGCCGCCGCCAATATCCACTACGCCTGCGTTATCCAGTTGCAGCAGATCCACCACCGCCGTTGGTTCATCCAGAACATGGCTGACTTCCAGTCCGGCAGATTCCAGTACGTTGATGGAAATACGCGCATCCGTACCTGGGGGAAATGACGTCGCCGCATGGCTAAAACGGCGACCGAATTGCTGCTCAAGGGTGTCGAGATGGCGACGAACAATGGTGACTGCGCCGAAGAAATCCCAGACGATGCCGTCGCGGACCACATCGGCCCAGTCGAGGCATACCGCCACCGGCTGACCTTCGCGGTCGACAACCATCGACACCACATCGCAGGTGCCCAGATCCACCCCCAGCCACAGCGGAGACTCCGTCGCGCCAGGCGTCTGGTTACACAGCGTTGCCGCCGTTTGCAGACGCGGGGTGAGCCATTGTTCGTCGTGCGCCATCGGTTACTCCTTAAACAATGCGAAACGCATCGACTAATACACAGCGACGCAGACGGACAAACGTCCGTGCGCTGGTTACCCCTTCACCGGTTGGCGTGGTGATGGTCATGGTGGTCCAGCCCTCCCCGCCCAGACCCAGCCCGGCAATGCACGGTCCGTTCTTAACGAAAATGCTGGTATCAATGGCGTTCGCCATCTGGTTCATGTTTTCGATATTGCGCGAGTGCATTGCCGCCGTATGGTGGCAACCGCCTTCCAGTTTCACCGCCAGCGCAATGGCATCCGCCACATTGGCGACGCGCACCACCGGCAGTACCGGCATCATCAGTTCGGTCACGGCAAACGGATGTTCTGCGGTGGTTTCTACAAACAGCAAGCGCGTTTCTTGCGGCACGTTCAGGCCGATTGCCGCCGCGATTTTCGCCGCATCGCGACCTACCCAGTCGCGGCTGACTGTGCCCTTTCCGCGTTCGTCGATATTTTTCAGCAACACTGGTTGTAGCTGCTGCGCCTGTTCTGCGGTCAGTTTCACCGCGTGCTGGCCTTCCATCAGACGCATCAGTTCATCGGCTACGCTATCAACGACAATCAGTACCTTTTCATCGGCACAAATAATGTTGTTATCGAAAGAAGCGCCTTTGACAATGGACTGAGCGGCACGGGCAAGGTCGGCGGTTTCATCCACCACTACCGGCGGGTTGCCTGCACCTGCGGCTATCAGACGTTTATTGGTGTGTTTACGCGCCGCTTCCACCACTGCTTCGCCGCCGGTCACCACCAAAAGGCCGATGCCCGGAAACTTGAACAAGCGTTGCGCGGTTTCGATATCCGGATTTGCCACGGTCACCAGTAAGTTTTCCGGCCCGCCTGCGGCAACAATCGCCTGGTTGAGCAGCGTAATCGCCCGCTGGGAGACTTTTTTCGCCGCCGGATGCGGGGCAAAAATGACGCTGTTGCCCGCCGCAATCAGGCTGATGGCGTTATTAATAACGGTCGCCGCCGGGTTAGTGGACGGCGTTACCGAAGCCACCACGCCCCAGGGCGCGTTTTCAATTAAAGTCAGGCCGTTGTCGCCCGTCAGCACCTGCGCAGAGAGACACTCAACGCCTGGCGTGCCGCGTGCCTGAGCGACGTTTTTGGCAAATTTATCTTCCACGCGCCCCATGCCGGTTTCACTGACGGCAAGTTCCGCTAAATCTCTGGCGTGTTTTTCGCCTGCTTCACGAATGGCAGCAATAGCTAACTGGCGCATTGCCACGCTTTTTAACCCCTGCTGAGCAATTTTGGCTGCCGCAACGGCGTCATCCAGGGAAGCGAAAACGCCCATCTCATGAACGACGGCGGGCGGCATGTCGCTGCTTTGCATTTTCAGCAGTACCGCTTTCACCACCTGTTCAATATCCTGTTGATTCATGATGTTCTTCCTTATTTGTGGAAAATTACCTGACCGCCAGAGACCACCTCATCGACGATGCCAATCACGCACAGATCGACCGGTGACGTTTCGCTTTTATGCGCCTGGCGGGCGGAACTGCCACTCACCAGCAACACCCACTCCCCGGTTCCTGCGCCAATGTTGTCGATGGCAACGGCACACTGCCCGTCAGGGTTTCCCTGTGAATCAATCATTTCCACCATCAGCAATTTGTCATGCGCCAGTCCGTGATGGCGTACGGTACAAACAATTTGTCCAGTGACGACTGCCAGTTTCATACCCGCCTCCGTGGCGTATTTCAGGTAAAAGCTCCCCCTACCCTCCGCAGAAGGTAAATAGAAAAAGGAGAGAGCGTGACGCCCGAATCGACGTCACACAGGGTGATTACAGGTTACTGCTGTCGCCTTTCAGGCCGATCGGGAACACTTCTTCCAGGTCGCCGTGCGGACGCGGAATAACGTGGACAGATACTAGCTCGCCGATACGCTGTGCCGCTGCGGCACCGGCATCGGTCGCCGCTTTACAGGCAGCAACATCACCGCGAACCATCGCAGTACACAGGCCGCCGCCAATCTGCTTAACACCAACCAGTTTGACGCGCGCAGCTTTTACCATCGCGTCAGAAGCCTCAATCAGTGCAACCAGGCCCCGGGTTTCGATCATTCCTAATGCTTCCATTGTGTTTTCCTCTTTATAGGGGTCCAGAACGGGACCGTTCATTCAACCAGTGTTTGTAAACTGCTTTCGCGGTTCACTTCTGTCTGACGCGGTACGGCTGCCACCAGCGCCAGTTCGATAATTTCCTGCACGCTACAGCCACGAGAGAGATCGTGCATCGGCGCGGCAAGCCCTTGTATCAATGGCCCGACGGCACGATATCCGCCAAGTCGTTGTGCGATTTTGTAGCCAATATTTCCGGCTTCCAGCGACGGAAAAACCATTACATTCGCTTTGCCCTGTAGCGGGCTGGCAGGCGCTTTTTGCGCCGCGACATCCGGCACGAAGGCGGCGTCAAACTGTAATTCTCCATCCACCACAAGCTGTGGCGCGCGTTCACGGACGATTTCGGTCGCCTGCTGAACGTTAGCAACGCAGGGGTGACGGGCGCTGCCGTTGCTGGAAAACGACAGCATCGCTACGCGCGGCTCTTCTCCGGTGATGGCGCGCCAGGTGTCGGCGCTGGCAAGCGCGATATCCGCCAGTTGCGCCGCCGTCGGCTGTGGCACCACGCTGCAATCGGCAAAGCCCAACGCGGAGCCGCTGTACTGCGGCAGCATCAGGAAAATGGAGGAGAGCGTTTTACAGCCCGGCTGCAAACCAATAATGCGTAATCCGGCGCGTAACACATTCGCCGTGGAAGAGAGGTTGCCCGCAATGCAAACATTCGCTTTACCGGCGCTGACCATTGCGGCGGCAAACATCAGCGGATCGGTGAGTTTATCCAGCACGTCCGGCGGCGTTTTATCGCCTGCGCGAGCAAGCCAGCGGTGGGCAAATTCTTCCCGCATCGCAAGATTGCTGTGTGGATCTATCACCTGTAGCCCGTCCATCGCCACGCCATGACTGAGCGCAAACTGGCGAAGTTCAAACGGATTGGCGACCAGAATGGGCGTTGCCAGACCTTGTTGATGTAAATATTGCGCGGCTTTCAGCACACGTTGATCTAACGCATCCGGAAAAATCACTCTGGCGGGCGCTCGCAACGCCAGTTCACGACAACGTTCAATTATCATGGCGTCTCTCCCAGTCGTTGTTGGATCTGCGTCACCGTTAGCGGCTGCTTCGTCACGCTCAGGATCATCATCACGTAAACTGTGCTGGAAAGGCGGTTCAGCGCCTGCAAGATGTCCGGACGTACTACGTCAAAGCTGCGGGTGATAAACACCTGCGCCGCTACGGTTTCGGTTTCACGCACTTTGGTGCGTAGCAGATTGAGCAACGCGGCATCGCGCCCGTGGCTGGCTTCCGGCACCAGATGATCGTGATCGAGATAACGCAGAGGCTGATGGGAAAGCCGATGCAGGTCTTCGTCTGAAAGCCCGACAATCGCCTGGCAGCCCAGCGGTTCTCCCAGCGCATCGGCGCGCATAATGTTGCCAAGACGCGAACGGATATCCGCCAGCCACGGCTGCCACGGTTCCGCCAGTTCAATTTGCAGCCACACTGTCAGCGCAATGGTGCTGTCGAGAACAGCGCGAAAACCCAGGCGCGGATCGCTTTTAGCGACCATTTTTTCCGCCGACAGATGAGTCAGCGTGTCTGGCTTTTTCGCCACCGGCTGGTGGCAGAGTTCGCAGCACGCCTGCGGATATTCATCGCTACTGGTCAGCCCGTGAACGGGCTGTGGCTGCTGCTGTTCATCGTCAACAAACAGGCTGCCCTGCTCGTCAATAAACTTGATGCGCAGATGGCGGCTTTCCAGCAACTCCCGGGCAGAGGGCGTCAGGCGACTGTGCGCAGGGAGATGGATCTCTGCGCCTTCGCTAAGCGTATGGTTCGCTCTTAGCCATGCTTCGGTGATGAAATCTTTCATAGGGATTGCCAGTTAGCCGGCCAGGCGACATACAAAAACTTCACGCTGGATGTCGTACCAAATTCGATGCTGGAACCCTTCGGGATAAACATCACGTCGCCCGCTTTGGCGATCATGGTTTCGCCTTCATGGCGAACGTGCAGTTCACCTTCCAGTACCATGTCGATTTCGTCGTAGTTCAGCTTCCACGGGAAGAAGGCGTTATCCCACTGCATAAAACCCGCAGCCATGCTGCTGCCGTCATCTCCGGTAACCAGATCGGTCAACCCGACGCATTGAGGCTCCGCGCCGTCGAAACGACCAAACTTCACACTGCCGCCATCGATAACTTTGATGCCGCCTTTGCCGGTCACCGATTTAAAACTCGACTGCATTGCGCCCTGCTCCAGCGACTGCTTTTCCTTCATCACTTTTTCCATCAGTTGCGCGACCAGGCTTTCGGTAAACTGGCCTTCCGGCAGTTGGGCGATGATGGTTTCGCGAATGCGCTGACTTTCGGTTTTATCGGCAGGCGCGCTGGCAGGAACGGACGCCGTTACCGGTGTCGATTCATCGCATTCGGTGATGGTAAACCCCAGCAGATCCGCCACTTCTCGCGCTTCCGGGGTGATAATGCTGGCGCGCAGAACCACGGACATTGCCTGTTCGCCGCGCGCATGGGCTTCACGAATATCATTCGCTGTGATGAGTTTTTTCACCTGCTTCCTCCTGTTCGGTGAGAGATGCCAGATAATCCACCAGTTGCTGCACGCTTTGCGGGTCATGGCTGTTTAGCTCGAAAATCGGCTCTTCAAAGCCAGTCTCGCGCAATAACTGTCGCGTTGCGGCGACGTCAGCATCCGGCATGTCCGTTTTACTGATGACGGCGATTTGCCGTTTAGTGACGCCAATATCCAGCAACCCGGCAGGTAATCGGCTTTCCGGATCATTTGCGCCGTGGACATATATCAGCATGTCCACATCCTGTAGCGTGGTAATTAAGGCGTGATACCAGCGGGGATGGCTAAAATATTCACCTGGCGTATCAATATCACCCTTATTATTAAATTCCACAGCCTGCGTTTTTCGCGCGAGGGTATAATCCCCTTGCAACGCATTAAATAACGTTGTCTTTCCTGCTCCGACAGCACCCACAAACGCAATTCGTTTCATGAATGCCTCGCATTAACTTTTGGTCATTTCACAAAGCGTATAATTTAATAAGCGCCCTAAACCGCTGACGGTTTGTGATAACGCTTCTTCTACCGCGCCCACCGAGCCATAAATCACCAGCGCGCCGCTAAAACGGTCAAGAAAACCGATATGCACATCGGCGGCTTTCAGTGCTAAATCGCCGGCGATCATCGCTGTTTCACCGGGAGTTAGCGTCATAATGCCGATTGCGCCAGCATCGGGAACGCCGATTTTCTTCGCCAGTTCCTCACCGGGATGCGCAATTAAATGCGCCAGCGTGACCTGTTTACCGGGCACAAATTCCTGAATGATGCGTTCTTTATCCATGAGTCGCCGCCTGTGAAAAATCTGGCGCTATCGTGACAATTTTTTGTCAGAGTAAATAACAAAATTCGGCAAGGGAGTTTAAAAGGTGAGGTAGATCACTAAGAATGGAGAGATATTTTATCTAATGCATAAATTTTCATGTACAGCACATGAATATAATTAAATTGATATTGATTTATTTTTATATGGCGCGCTTTATTATTCGAAAAACAAGTAATAATCCCTTCTGATATATTGCGATAAACCGCTTACCCTGAATATTCAGGGTAAGCGTAAGAGTTAAGAAAAAATTACAGCGGCTGGGTTTGCGCTTCAACCACGGCCAGCGCCACCATGTTGACGATACGACGTACCGATGCGATTGGCGTTAATACATGAACCGGTTTCGCCACGCCCATCAGCACCGGACCAACCGTTACACCTTCCGAGCTGGAAACGCGTAGTAAGTTGTAACTAATGCGGGCGGCTTCCATATTCGGCATCACCAGAATATTAGCGGAACCTTTCAGAGAGCTGTCCGGCATACGATCGTTGCGAATCGCTTCCACCAGCGCCGCATCACCGTGCATTTCGCCATCAATCATCAGTTCTGGCGCACGTTCCCTGACCAGTTCCAGGGCTTTACGCATTTTGCTGGACGACGGGCAATTTGAAGAACCAAAGTTGGAGTGCGAGAGTAAGGCAACACGCGGCTCAATACCGAAACGACGGACAGTTTCTGCCGCCATCAGCGTGATCTCCGCCAGCCCTTCTGCGTCTGGATCATCGTTGACGTAGGTGTCAGCAATGAAGGTGTTACCACTCGGCAGCAGCAGCGCGTTCATTGCGCCTGCGGTGTGAACGCCATCGCGATAACCAAACACATTTTTCACCACACTAAAGTGTTCGTGATAATCCCCCACCGTACCGCAGATCATTGCATCGGCTTCGCCACGCTGAACCATAATCGCGCCGATCACTGTCGGATTGCCGATCAATGCACGCTGTGCCTGTTCCTGGGTGACCCCGCGACGTTTCATGATCTGGAAGTATTCGCTCCAGTACTCTTTAAAGCGCGGATCGGATTCGTTATTGACGATCTCAAAATCAACGCCCGCTTTGATCTGCAAGCCCAGTTTCTGAATACGCATTTCGATCACGTTCGGACGACCAATAAGAATCGGTTTCGCCAGTCCCAGCGTTACCAGTTCCTGAGTCGCGTGCAACACGCGCGCCTCTTCACCTTCCGGCAGCACCACGCGCTTCGGCGCTTTGCGAGCCTGAGAGAAGATCGGCTTCATAAACAGGTTGGTTTTGTAAACGAACTCGGTCAGTTTGTCGATGTAGACGTCGAAATCAGCAATCGGACGCGTCGCCACACCGGACTCCATTGCCGCTTTTGCCACCGCTGGCGCGATCTTGACGATCAGACGCGGATCGAACGGTTTAGGAATGATGTATTCCGGGCCAAAGCTCAGATCCTGATCGCCATAGGCAGAAGCAACCACTTCGCTCTGTTCCGCATGAGCCAGTTCAGCAATCGCACGTACCGCCGCCAGTTTCATCTCTTCATTAATAGCGGTTGCACCAACGTCCAGCGCGCCACGGAAAATGAACGGGAAGCAAAGCACGTTGTTGACCTGGTTTGGATAGTCAGAACGACCAGTACAGATGATGGCATCCGGACGCACTTCTTTCGCCAGCGGCGGCAGAATTTCCGGTTCCGGATTCGCCAGCGCCAGGATCATCGGCGCGCGAGCCATTTTCTTCACCATTTCCTGGGTGAGCACTTTCGGGCCGGAGCAGCCAAGGAAAATATCCGCGCCTTCAATTACATCGTCGAGAGTACGTTTACCGTCATCCACCACCGCATAAGCGGCTTTGGTTTCCGCCATGTTCGGCTCTCGACCCTGATAGATAACGCCTTTCGAGTCACAAACCACGATGTTATGTTTTTGCAGCCCCAGTGCCACCAGCAGGTTCATACAGGCGATGGCGGCTGCCCCCGCGCCGGAAACTACCATCCGCACGTCGGAGATGTTTTTCTCTACCACGCGCAAGCCGTTAAGGATAGCGGCGGTGCTGATGATTGCCGTTCCGTGCTGGTCGTCGTGAAATACCGGAATGTTCATCCGCTGGCGCAGTTTCTGCTCAATATAGAAGCATTCTGGCGCTTTAATATCTTCGAGGTTGATGCCGCCAAAGGTCGGTTCCAGCGCAGCGACCACTTCGATAAATTTGTCCGGATCGAGTTCATCAACTTCAATGTCAAACACATCAATCCCGGCGAATTTCTTAAACAGAACGCCCTTGCCTTCCATCACTGGTTTGCCTGCCAGCGCGCCAATGTTGCCTAACCCCAGTACCGCCGTACCGTTGGAGATCACCGCCACCAGGTTACCGCGCGCAGTATATTTGTAGGCTTTTAACGGATCTTTCTCGATTTCAAGACAAGGCGCGGCGACGCCAGGTGAGTAGGCCAGCGCCAGATCGCGCTGCGTGGCCAGAGGTTTAGTGGGAGAAACCTGGATTTTCCCTGGAACTGGAAATTCATGGAAATCAAGTGCACTTTGTTTTAACTGGTCATCCATTTGGTTGTTCCTTTCACGTAACGTTCACAAAAATGCGTGGGCAACTGCCTCAGCCCACAACATGGCGCACATTATTACCTTGCCGGAGCTTTCAGACTTTGAGCAAGTCCAAACTCTCCTCATAAAAATAATATTTTGGCAATAATCCTATAACACTGATGTTACCTGCTTAATCCGGCAATACCATGCCTGTCTGCTATGCTTTTTTGATGCGATTAGCAAAATTTCTCAGAAGTGTGAATTAACGCACTCACCTAACACTTTACTTTTCAAGGAGTATTTCCTATGAACGAGTTAGACGGCATTAAACAATTCACCACTGTCGTGGCAGACAGCGGCGATATTGAGTCCATTCGCCATTATCATCCTCAGGATGCCACCACCAATCCTTCGCTATTACTCAAGGCTGCCGGATTATCACAATATGAGCATTTAATAGACGATGCTATCGCCTGGGGTAAAAAAAATGGTCAAACGCAGGAACAACAAGTGGTAGCTGCCTGCGATAAGCTGGCGGTCAATTTCGGTACAGAAATTCTCAAAATCGTACCCGGTCGTGTATCGACAGAAGTTGACGCACGCCTCTCTTTTGATAAAGAAAAGAGTATTGAGAAAGCGCGTCATCTGGTGGATTTGTACCAGCAGCAGGGCGTTGAGAAATCACGCATTCTGATCAAGCTAGCTTCAACCTGGGAAGGGATCCGCGCGGCAGAAGAGCTGGAAAAAGAAGGCATTAATTGCAATCTGACGCTGCTGTTTTCCTTTGCTCAGGCACGCGCCTGTGCAGAAGCGGGCGTTTTTCTGATTTCGCCATTTGTCGGGCGTATTTATGACTGGTATCAGGCGCGCAAGCCGCTGGATCCGTATGTGGTGGAAGAAGATCCGGGCGTTAAGTCGGTGCGTAATATCTACGACTATTTCAAGCAGCACCGCTATGAAACCATTGTGATGGGCGCAAGTTTCCGCCGTACCGAGCAAATCCTCGCTTTAACCGGTTGCGATCGTCTGACTATCGCGCCGAACTTGCTGAAAGAGTTGCAGGAAAAAGTCTCGCCAGTCGTCCGCAAATTGATCCCGCCTTCTCAGACGTTCCCACGCCCTGCCCCCATGAGCGAAGCGGAGTTCCGTTGGGAGCACAATCAGGATGCGATGGCGGTAGAAAAACTGTCTGAAGGCATCCGCCTGTTCGCCGTCGATCAACGCAAACTGGAAGATCTTCTTGCCGCCAAACTATAAACCAGCCACGGAGTGTTATATGTCCCGAAAAGACCTTGCCAATGCGATTCGCGCGCTCAGTATGGATGCGGTGCAAAAAGCCAATTCTGGTCATCCCGGCGCGCCGATGGGCATGGCCGATATTGCCGAAGTGCTGTGGAACGATTTTCTTAAACATAACCCCACCGATCCAACCTGGTATGATCGCGACCGCTTTATTCTCTCCAACGGTCATGCCTCGATGCTGCTCTACAGTTTGCTGCATCTGACCGGTTACGACCTGCCGCTGGAAGAGCTGAAGAACTTCCGTCAGTTGCATTCGAAAACCCCAGGACACCCTGAGCTTGGCTATACGCCAGGCGTTGAAACCACCACAGGGCCGCTGGGGCAAGGACTGGCGAACGCGGTCGGACTGGCGATAGCAGAACGTACGCTGGCGGCGCAGTTTAACCAGCCGGATCATGAAATTGTCGATCACTTCACTTATGTGTTTATGGGCGACGGCTGCCTGATGGAAGGTATTTCTCACGAAGTCTGTTCGCTGGCGGGCACGCTGGGGCTAGGCAAGCTGATTGGTTTTTACGATCACAACGGTATTTCCATCGACGGTGAAACCGAAGGCTGGTTTACCGACGATACGGCAAAACGTTTTGAAGCCTATCACTGGCATGTTGTCCATGAAATCGACGGTCACGATCCGCAGGCGGTGAAAGAAGCGATTCTCGAAGCGCAAAGCGTGAAAGATAAGCCGTCGTTGATTATCTGCCGCACAGTGATTGGCTTCGGTTCGCCTAATAAAGCGGGTAAGGAAGAGGCGCACGGCGCACCACTGGGGGAAGAAGAAGTGGCGCTGGCACGGCAAAAACTGGGCTGGCACCATCCGCCATTTGAGATCCCTAAAGAGATTTATCACGCCTGGGATGCCCGCGAAAAAGGCGAAAAAGCGCAGCAGAGCTGGAATGAAAAGTTTGCAGCTTATAAAAAAGCCCATCCGCAACTGGCAGAGGAGTTTACCCGCCGGATGAGCGGAGGTTTGCCGAAGGACTGGGAGAAAACGACGCAGAAATATATCAATGAGTTGCAGGCGAATCCGGCGAAAATCGCTACCCGTAAGGCGTCGCAAAATACGCTTAACGCTTACGGCCCCATGCTGCCGGAACTGCTCGGCGGTTCGGCGGATCTGGCTCCCAGTAACTTAACCATCTGGAAAGGTTCGGTGTCGCTGAAGGAAGATCTGGCAGGGAATTATATTCACTACGGAGTGCGTGAATTTGGTATGACCGCCATCGCCAACGGCATCGCGCACCACGGTGGATTTGTACCGTATACCGCGACGTTCCTGATGTTTGTTGAATACGCCCGCAACGCTGCACGTATGGCGGCGCTGATGAAAGCGCGGCAGATTATGGTTTATACCCATGACTCGATTGGTCTGGGGGAAGATGGCCCGACGCACCAGGCGGTTGAGCAACTGGCCAGTTTGCGCTTAACCCCGAATTTCAGCACCTGGCGACCGTGCGATCAGGTGGAAGCAGCGGTGGGCTGGAAGCTGGCGGTTGAGCGCCACAACGGGCCGACGGCGCTGATCCTCTCAAGGCAGAATCTGGCGCAGGTGGAACGTACGCCGGATCAGGTAAAAGAGATTGCTCGTGGTGGTTATGTGCTGAAAGACAGCGGCGGCAAGCCGGATATTATTTTGATTGCTACCGGTTCAGAGATGGAAATCACCCTACAAGCGGCGGAGAAATTAGCGGGAGAAGGTCGCAATGTTCGCGTGGTTTCCCTGCCCTCGACCGATATTTTCGACGCCCAGGATGAGGAATATCGGGAGTCGGTGTTGCCTTCTAACGTTACGGCTCGCGTAGCGGTGGAAGCAGGCATCGCCGATTACTGGTACAAATACGTTGGCCTGAAAGGTGCGATTGTCGGGATGACGGGTTATGGCGAATCGGCTCCGGCGGATAAGCTGTTCCCGTTCTTTGGCTTTACCGCCGAGAATATTGTGGCAAAAGCGCATAAGGTGCTGGGAGTGAAAGGTGCCGGATGCTGATTGCCGGATGCGACGCTGACGCGTCTTATCCGGCCTACAGCGTCTTATCCGGCCTACATGTTCCCGCCATTTTGTTTAACGGGTGATCCACAACGTGGGCCAGGCGTCTGGCCCATGCCAGTTATCGCAGGTGGGTTCGGCAGCGTAACGCACCAGACGAAAACGCTGGCCGTCAAAACGCCAGCGCGTCTGGATACCACAATCGCTTAATCCACGGCCTTTCGCTAACGTCACCAGTTCACGCGATTTTTCATCAAATGTCGCGTTCATCAGTTCCAGTTCATTCGTCTCCTGACCGTTATTGAACGGCAAACGCAACCGTACCGGACGCGAGGCCAGCGGCTTTTTACGCGACACTATCCACGCCAGATCAATGGTGTTATAGGCGCCCGCCTCACAGCTAATCATCATCAGCGCTTTATCATCGGTTAGCGCAGTGACATTCACCTCTCGACGCAACGGATCAAGCGAACAACGCAGGCCATTCATCCGCCAGTTACCGTAATCCAGCAAATCATTACGCTCTTCGAGTGAGAGTGGCGTCGGCGTTGGGTTAACCACCACGACCTCTTTCAGCGCAGGCGCGGGCGGTACGCTGAGTGGCGGCTCGTCTCCTTTCTTGATCCACGCAGTTTCACTGCCAACGCGCTTTTGCTGGGCATCAATAAACAACAACGCCGCTTTTAATCCATTAAGAGAAATGGTCTGATCGCCGTCGCGTAAGGTAATTGCCTTCCCTTCCTGAATCATTTGCAAAAACGCGGTGATGGTTGCCGTATCATCGGTTACTAATAACCATGGTGAAATCCGCCACTTGTCACCACTTAACGCCAGCGGCTCACCATCTAACAGCAGTCGTGGCGCTATCGCCTCTTCCGACGCATCCGGCGACTTCAACCCGCCGCGCTCAATACGTAAAACGGCATCGGTATGCGCCCCGGCACTGCGACTGAGAGTCATCACCAGTCCATTATGATTGCCAGTGTTGCGCGCTACGCAGAAATTTTGGTTGTTACAGGTGACCTGCCAGTCAGAAAACGTCCGCTGCGCTGGTGCTGCCCACGCGAAAGACGCCGGCAACAAAGCGAAAAAAAAGAGAAGGAAAATGCGATAGCGCATGGACGGTACGACCCCAGAAGTTCAAACAAACAGCACAAGTCGTATCTTCGTTGCGCAGGTAGCGCGGCTCAATCGGATTTATCGGATTGAGCCAATAATAAACAACGAAATATTATTGTTATTTTTCAGTCCATTAAATGTGACGTTTGTAAATAGTTAAGCAATAACACCGTCTTACCGTCACGTATCTCGCCGGTATTAATCATCTCAAGCGCCTGGCTGAACGGCAGCTCAAGCACTTCAATATCTTCATCTTCGACGCCGCCCCCCGCGTTAGCACGCTGACTGTCACTGTATTCGGCGATAAAAAAGTGGATTAGCTCGGTCACACCGCCAGGCGACATATACAGTTCAAATAATTTGCGTACTTCGCCAACCTCATAACCCGTCTCTTCAATCGCTTCTTTGCGAATGCACACTTCGGGTTCGTCGTTGTCCAGCAGCCCGGCACAGGTTTCAATCAACTGCCCGCTTTCATTGCCATTAACCCAGGTCGCGACGCGGAACTGACGAATCAGAACTACGGTCTTTTTCTTCGCGTTGTACAGGAGGATCGTCGCGCCATTGCCGCGATCGTAAACTTCACGTTTATGGCGGATAACTTCGCCATCTTTGCGGGTGAGATCGTAAGTAATGTTGTGCAGGGTGAAATAGTTATCGGAGAGAATTTGGTCTTTGATGAGGGTGATTTGTTGCGTCATACCGACTCCACAGCGCGAAATGAACAAGTATCTTACGCTGTGAAGTCGGGTTTGTCTGCGGATGGAATTAGTGAGATTTGACTGATTTTATCCCCAGCCAGTCAATAATTCCCTGCGCCGCATGGCGCCCTTCCGCCATTGCAGTCACCACGAGATCCGCACCGCGCACGGCATCGCCACCGGCGAAGATTTTCGGGTTCGTCGTCTGGTAACGGTACTGACTTTCAACATCAGCCACGATGCGCCCCCATTTATCCACCGTTACACCGTGTGACTGAAGCCACGGCATATCATGCGGATTAAAACCAAACGCCATAATCACCGCGTCGGCAGGCATGACAAATTCACTGCCTTCCACCGGCACCGGACGCCGACGCCCTTGTGCATCCGGCTCGCCAAGACGCGTGCGCAGGAAACGAATCCCGCAGACGTGACCTTGCTCATTCAATTCAAGCGCCACTGGCTGGACGTTAAATTCGAAGTTAGCCCCCTCTTCGCGGGCGTTCTTCACCTCTTTTTTCGAACCGGGCATGTTAGCTTCATCACGACGATAGGCGCAGGTGACGTTACTTGCGCCGTGGCGCAGCGCGGTGCGCACACAGTCCATCGCGGTGTCGCCGCCGCCCAGTACAACGACATTTAGCCCGGCTGTATTGATAAACGGCTCTTCCGGTAGCTCTTCAAGCCCCATCACCTGTTTGGTGTTAGCAATAAGGAACGGCAGAGCGTCATAAACGCCCGGCGCATCTTCATTGGGTAAGCCCGCTTTCATGGAACGGTAAGTGCCGACGCCAACGAAGACTGCGTCGTATTGTTCGAGCAGCGAATCCAAAGAGACATCTTTACCCACTTCACAATTGAGTTTGAAGTGAATCCCCATTGCGCTGAAGATTTCCCGACGGCGCGCCATCAGCGATTTATCCAATTTGAAAGAAGGAATGCCAAAGGTGAGCAAGCCACCGATTTCTGGATGGCGATCGTATACCGTCACCTCCACGCCGCTGCGGGTCAGGACGTCCGCACAGGCCAGCCCCGCAGGCCCCGCACCGATAATCGCCACTCGCTTGTCCACTTTGGTGACATGGCTTAAGTCAGGACGCCAACCTTTCGCCAACGCCTGATCTGAAATGTAGCGTTCAATGTTGCCGATAGTCACCGCGCCGTGCTCATCGCGAATGGTGCAGGCGCCTTCACACAAGCGATCTTGCGGACAGACGCGTCCGGTAATTTCTGGCAGGGTGTTGGTCTGGTGAGAAAGCTCGACGGCGGCGTCGATATTTCCGGCTTTCACCAGTTCAATCCACTGCGGAATATGGTTATGCAGCGGACAGGTCCATTCACAGACGCTATGCTCGCCGCACTTCAGGCAGCGCGAGGCTTCCCGTTGTGCCTGGTCGGTGCGGAATGGCAGATAAATTTCATCAAAGCCGGTTTTGCGCGCTTCAATTGCCAGTTTATCCGGCTCGCCGCGCGCGGGCGTTGCCTGCATTTGCTCGACTTTACTCATTACCGGCATTTCTTGTGCCGCTGTACTGGAATGCCACGGTTGATGTTCCTGACGTGCAGTGCGCAAGCGGCGAGATTTCGCTATGCCGGAGAGTGCGGCGTCGGTGACCAGTTGCAGCGCATCCGCCGGGCAGTTTTCGACACAGGCGGGGCCGTTTTCTCGCCCTGCGCACAGGTCGCATTTATGTGCCGTGGCTTTCACTTTACCCGCTGTGACGGGTGTCAGGACAATCTGCATGGTGCCAAACGGACAGGCCACCACACAGGATTTACAGCCAATACACTTTTGCTGATTGACCTGAATGCTGTCATCAACATGGCTGATTGCGCCATTGGGGCAGCTACGGGCACAGGGCGCATCTTCGCAATGGTGACAGGTCACTGCACTACGTTGCTGCTGATGTTTGATAACCGTAATTCGGGGATGAAAATGGTGTTGGCTCAGGACATGTTGCTCATCATTGTGAGCCATGACACAGGCGATTTCACAAGCATGACAACCCAGACATTGCTGACTGTTGGCCATAATAAAACGATTCATAACGACCTTCTTTTTTGGTTGTAAAAACCTTATTCTTTATATGAGTGTTGTTATTACCCGACTTGCAGGGGAATCGGCAATGTCCATGTGCCCAGAACAAGTAACTATTTCGCTATAAACTGTGGCAGATCAAATAATCCCATCACTGACTAAATTGCGTTTCAACAACCTGGAACATTAATGATTTTATGTGGAGAAGACGCGTGTGATTGTTAAACGACCCGTCTCGGCCAGTCTGGCCAGGGCCTTTTTTTACATTGTGCTGCTGTCGATTCTTTCCACGGGTATCGCTCTGCTAACTCTGGCGAGCAGCTTGCGCGACGCTGAGGCGATCAATATTGCCGGATCGCTGCGTATGCAGAGTTACCGCCTGGGCTACGACTTGCAAAGTGGCAGTCCACAACTCAATGCGCATCGCCAGTTGTTCCAGCAGGCACTGCATTCACCGGTATTAACCAATCTCAACGTCTGGTATGTGCCAGAGGCAGTAAAAACCCGCTATGCGCATCTGAATGCCAACTGGCTGGAGATGAATAATCGGCTCAGCAAGGGGGATTTGCCGTGGTATCAGGCCAATATCGATAATTATGTCAATCAGATAGACCTGTTCGTGCTGGCTTTACAGCACTACGCTGAACGCAAAATGCTGCTGGTGGTGGCGATTTCGCTGGCTGGCGGCATCGGTATTTTCACGCTGGTCTTTTTTACTCTGCGCCGCATACGCCATCAGGTCGTTGCCCCACTGAATCAACTGGTTACCGCCAGTCAGCGTATTGAACACGGTCAGTTCGACTCACCGCCGCTGGATACCAGCCTGCCCAATGAGCTGGGACTGCTGGCCAAAACCTTTAACCAGATGTCGAGCGAACTGCATAAATTGTACCGTTCGCTGGAAGCGTCAGTAGAAGAAAAAACCCGCGATCTCCACGAGGCCAAGCGCCGTCTGGAGGTGTTGTATCAGTGTTCGCAGGCGCTGAACACCAGCCAGATTGATGTGCATTGTTTCCGCCACATTTTGCAGATTGTTCGCGACAATGAAGCGGCTGAATATCTGGAGTTAAATGTCGGTGAAAACTGGCGGATTAGCGAAGGAAAGCCCAACCCGCAACTGCCGATGCAGATTTTACCGGTGACCATGCAAGAGACGGTTTACGGCGAGCTGCACTGGCAAAACAGCAACGTGTCGGCCTCCGAACCGCTGCTTAATAGCGTTTCATCGATGCTGGGGCGCGGTTTGTACTTTAACCAGGCACAGAAGCATTTTCAGCAGTTGCTGTTGATGGAGGAACGCGCGACCATCGCCCGCGAATTGCACGACTCGCTGGCTCAGGTGCTTTCTTATTTGCGTATCCAGTTAACATTACTGAAGCGTTCGATACCGGAAGATAACGCCACCGCACAAAGTATCATGGCCGATTTTTCCCAGGCATTGAATGATGCGTATCGGCAGTTACGCGAGCTGCTGACCACTTTCCGCCTCACGCTGCAGCAGGCGGATCTCCCTTCCGCGCTGCGGGAAATGCTGGATACATTACAAAATCAAACCAGCGCCAAACTGACCCTCGACTGCCGCTTGCCAACCCTGGCGCTGGATGCGCAAATGCAGGTGCATCTGTTGCAAATTATTCGTGAAGCGGTGCTGAATGCGATGAAGCACGCCAACGCCAGCGAAATCGCTGTTAGCTGCGTCACCGCACCGGACGGCAACCACACGGTCTATATCCGTGACAACGGGATTGGCATCGGTGAACCGAAAGAACCTGAAGGCCATTATGGTCTGAATATTATGCGCGAGCGCGCGGAACGACTGGGCGGAACGCTGACATTTTCGCAACCTTCCGGCGGCGGCACGTTAGTGAGTATTAGCTTTCGCTCTGCGGCGGGTGAGGAAAGTCAACTGATGTAATACCTCTTGTTGACCAAAGAATACGGGCACTTAAGGTTCAGTATAAAAGGGCATGATAATTTACATTATCTCCTTTTTTTCTCCACGATTGGCTCGTACCTTGCCGCTACAGTGAAGCAAGTCAAGCCTACAACGATACGCAGAAACACGAGGTCCTCTTTTAATGGCGAATTTCTTTATTGATCGCCCCATTTTTGCCTGGGTACTGGCAATCCTGTTGTGTCTGACAGGAACCCTGGCGATTTTCTCATTGCCCGTTGAACAATACCCGGATCTCGCGCCGCCAAACGTGCGAGTGACCGCTAACTATCCAGGCGCTTCGGCTCAGACGCTGGAAAACACCGTAACCCAGGTTATCGAGCAGAATATGACTGGCCTCGATAACCTGATGTATATGTCGTCACAAAGCAGTGGCACCGGTCAGGCATCTGTCACCTTAAGTTTTAAAGCCGGAACCGACCCGGACGAGGCGGTGCAACAGGTGCAAAACCAGCTGCAATCGGCCATGCGTAAACTCCCACAGGCGGTACAAAACCAGGGCGTGACAGTACGTAAAACCGGCGATACTAACATCCTGACCATTGCTTTCGTCTCTACCGATGGTTCGATGGATAAACAAGATATTGCCGATTACGTTGCCAGTAATATTCAGGATCCGTTAAGCCGCGTTAACGGCGTTGGTGATATCGACGCCTATGGTTCACAGTACTCGATGCGTATCTGGCTTGATCCGGCAAAACTGAACAGCTTCCAGATGACGGCTAAAGATGTAACCGACGCCATTGAGTCACAGAACGCGCAGATTGCGGTCGGACAGCTTGGCGGTACACCTTCTGTAGATAAACAAGCATTGAACGCTACCATTAACGCCCAGTCGCTGTTGCAAACGCCTGAACAGTTCCGCGATATCACCTTGCGGGTAAATCAGGATGGTTCGGAAGTGAAACTGGGCGATGTTGCCACCGTCGAAATGGGGGCGGAGAAATACGATTATCTTAGCCGCTTTAATGGTAAGCCTGCCTCCGGTCTGGGAGTAAAACTGGCTTCCGGCGCGAACGAAATGGCCACAGCGAAGCTGGTACTGAACCGGCTCGACGAACTGGCGCAATACTTCCCCCCCGGGCTGGAATATAAGGTGGCATATGAAACCACCTCGTTTGTTAAAGCCTCCATTGAAGACGTGGTGAAAACCCTGTTAGAGGCTATCGCGCTGGTTTTCCTCGTCATGTATCTGTTCCTGCAAAACTTCCGCGCTACGCTGATTCCAACTATCGCCGTGCCGGTGGTGTTAATGGGCACTTTCTCCGTGCTTTACGCCTTCGGTTACAGCGTCAACACCTTAACCATGTTCGCGATGGTGCTGGCGATCGGTCTGCTGGTGGATGACGCCATCGTGGTAGTGGAAAACGTCGAACGTATTATGAGTGAGGAAGGACTCACTCCTCGCGAAGCTACACGTAAATCGATGGGGCAGATCCAGGGGGCACTGGTCGGGATTGCGATGGTGCTGTCGGCGGTATTTGTGCCAATGGCCTTCTTTGGCGGCACGACCGGAGCTATCTATCGCCAGTTCTCTATTACCATTGTTGCGGCGATGGTGCTGTCGGTGCTGGTGGCGATGATCCTCACTCCGGCGCTGTGTGCCACGCTACTTAAGCCACTGAAAAAAGGTGAGCATCACGGGCAGAAAGGCTTTTTTGCCTGGTTTAACCAGATGTTCAACCGTAACGCCGAACGCTACGAGAAAGGGGTGGCGAAAATTCTCCACCGCAGCCTGCGCTGGATTTTGATTTACGTCCTGCTGTTAGGCGGTATGGTGTTTCTGTTCCTGCGTCTGCCGACGTCATTCCTGCCACTGGAAGACCGTGGCATGTTCACCACGTCGGTGCAGCTACCCAGCGGTTCGACCCAGCAACAGACGCTGAAAGTGGTGGAACAGATCGAGAAGTATTACTTCACTCATGAGAAAGACAATATCACGTCGGTATTTGCCACGGTCGGTTCAGGCCCTGGCGGCAACGGGCAAAACGTGGCGCGTATGTTTATCCGCCTGAAAGACTGGAGTGAGCGCGACAGTAAGACCGGCACTTCGTTTGCCATTATCGAACGTGCAACGAAAGAATTTAATAAGATTAAAGAAGCCCGCGTTATCGCCAGCAGCCCGCCGGCAATTAGCGGTCTTGGCAGTTCTGCGGGTTTTGATATGGAGTTGCAGGATCACGCCGGAGCGGGTCACGATGCGCTGATGGCTGCACGTAACCAGTTGCTGGCGCTGGCAGCGGAAAATCCGGAATTAACCCGCGTGCGCCATAACGGTCTTGATGACAGTCCGCAGTTGCAGATTGATATCGACCAACGTAAAGCTCAGGCGCTGGGCGTTGCCATTGACGATATTAACGACACGCTGCAAACCGCGTGGGGTTCAAGCTATGTAAATGACTTTATGGATCGCGGTCGCGTGAAGAAAGTCTATGTGCAGGCCGCCGCGCCGTATCGGATGCTGCCGGATGATATCAACCTGTGGTATGTGCGTAACAAAGACGGTGGGATGGTGCCCTTCTCTGCCTTCGCGACCTCTCGCTGGGAGACAGGTTCGCCGCGTCTGGAACGCTATAACGGCTATTCTGCGGTAGAGATTGTCGGGGAAGCCGCACCGGGCGTCAGTACGGGTACAGCGATGGATATTATGGAATCGTTAGTGAAGCAGTTGCCGAACGGCTTTGGACTGGAGTGGACGGCGATGTCGTACCAGGAACGACTTTCCGGTGCGCAAGCTCCGGCGCTGTATGCCATTTCATTGCTGGTGGTATTCCTGTGTCTGGCTGCACTTTATGAAAGTTGGTCAGTACCGTTCTCGGTAATGCTGGTTGTACCGCTGGGAGTTATCGGCGCGCTGCTGGCAACCTGGATGCGCGGGCTGGAAAACGACGTTTACTTCCAGGTGGGTTTATTAACGGTCATTGGTTTATCGGCGAAAAACGCCATCCTCATTGTCGAGTTCGCTAACGAGATGAACCAAAAAGGTCACGACCTGTTTGAAGCGACGCTTTATGCCTGCCGCCAGCGTTTACGCCCGATACTGATGACCTCGCTGGCGTTTATCTTCGGCGTACTGCCGATGGCAATCAGCAGCGGTGCCGGTTCCGGTGGTCAACATGCGGTGGGTACTGGCGTAATGGGGGGAATGATCTCCGCCACCATTCTGGCGATTTACTTCGTGCCGCTGTTCTTTGTGCTGGTACGCCGTCGTTTCCCTCTGAAGCCACGCCCGGAATAAGCAATAAAAAAGGCGACATGCCAACGTGTCGCCTTTTTCAACTTTCTGATAAAGAACCTGTTCATCAGGTTCTTTCATTTTACCTTCTGTCCTGGTAATTACTTGCGAAGCATAACTTCGATAAAGTCTTTCCAGTTCCCCAGTTCACGTTCAATCATAACAACCTCTCTTATAATTATGGGTATTCTACGGAAACAATATACCGTGGTGAAGCTAATTTATTCGATTGCAGTGATTACTACCTCCGGGGCAAAACCTATGTAAATACTATGGCCCTGAGACAGGGATTTTTATGTGATGCAAAGCAACATTTCAACAGATTCATACGGATTCTAATACTTGCTTAATTCTGTTTGAAATACATACAGATACCTAGGGGAATATTCTTAATAATTACATTCAAAATGCTCACAATTATTTAATAATTGTTAAGTGAAACACCTTAATAATGTTATATTCCCTGGTATTCATTTGTCGGGGAAATGTATTGACCGTTAAATGAGTATTTATTCTTATAAATCGAAAAAGGATTCATTATGGTTACACTTTACGGCATTAAAAATTGTGACACCATTAAAAAGGCTCGCCGTTGGCTGGAAGCCAATAACATCGACTATCGTTTTCATGATTATCGCGTTGATGGGCTGGACAGCGAATTATTGAACGGTTTTATCAACGAATTAGGCTGGGAAGCGTTACTCAACACCCGTGGTACTACCTGGCGTAAACTGGACGAAACCACGCGCAATAAAATCACCGATGCGGCTTCTGCGGCGGCATTAATGACTGAAATGCCTGCAATTATCAAACGCCCATTGCTCTGCACGCCAGAGAAGCCTATGCTGCTGGGTTTCAGTGAATCCAGTTATCAGCAATTTTTCCATGAGGTGTAGTCTATGTCGTGTCCGGTTATTGAGCTGACACAGCAGCTTATTCGCCGCCCATCCTTAAGTCCTGATGACGCAGGATGTCAGGCAATCATTACCGAACGTTTACAGGCGATCGGTTTTACCATCGAACGCATGGACTTTGCGGATACGCAGAATTTTTGGGCGTGGCGTGGACAGGGAGAAACGTTAGCCTTTGCCGGACATACCGACGTTGTACCGCCTGGCGATGCCGACCGTTGGATCAATCCACCATTTGAACCGACCATTCGCGACGGTATGTTATTCGGGCGCGGCGCGGCAGATATGAAAGGGTCGCTGGCGGCGATGGTGGTAGCAGCAGAACGCTTTGTCGCTCAACATCCCAACCATAAAGGTCGACTGGCGTTTCTGATCACCTCAGACGAAGAAGCCAGCGCCCACAACGGCACGGTCAAAGTGGTCGAAACCTTAATGGCACGCCGTGAACGGCTGGATTACTGCCTGGTTGGTGAACCATCGAGTATCGAAGTGGTCGGTGATGTAGTGAAAAATGGCCGTCGCGGATCGTTGACCTGTAACCTTACTATTCATGGCGTGCAAGGGCATGTGGCCTACCCACACCTTGCAGATAACCCTGTACATCGTGCAGCCCCTTTCCTCAATGAGTTAGTGGCTATCGAGTGGGATCAGGGCAATGAGTTTTTCCCGGCAACCAGTATGCAAATAGCCAATATTCAGGCGGGTACTGGCAGTAATAATGTCATTCCGGGTGAGCTGTTTGTACAGTTTAACTTCCGCTTTAGCACCGAACTTACTGATGAAATGATCAAAACACAGGTGCTTACCCTGCTTGAAAAACATCAACTGCGTTATACGGTCGATTGGTGGCTTTCCGGGCAGCCATTTTTGACTGCGCGCGGTAAACTGGTAGATGCGGTCGTCAACGCGGTTGAGCACTATAATGAAATTAAACCGCAGCTACTGACCACAGGCGGAACGTCCGACGGGCGCTTTATTGCCCGCATGGGGGCGCAGGTGGTGGAACTTGGGCCGGTCAATGCCACTATTCATAAAATTAATGAATGTGTGAACGCTGCCGACCTGCAGCTACTTGCCCGTATGTATCAACGTATCATGGAACAGCTCGTCGCCTGATGAGTGGTTCTGCAAGAGGAAAAAAGCATGGACTGGCTGGCTAAATATTGGTGGATTCTGGTAATTGTCTTTTTGGTGGGCGTCCTGCTGAATGTTATCAAAGATCTCAAGCGCGTCGACCATAAGAAATTTCTCGCCAACAAGCCGGAGCTTCCCCCGCATCGTGATTTCAACGATAAATGGGACGATGACGACGACTGGCCGAAGAAGGATCAACCGAAGAAGTAAGCTGGAGGGGCCGGATAATGTCTGGCGCTCAACCGTAGGCCGGATAAGACGCGTCAGCGTCGCATCAGGCATCATAGCCGGATGCGGCGTGAACGCCTTATCCGGCCTACGCGTCCGGCACCTGTCTTTTACATCATTTCAATCACATCATCATCGCCAGGCTTACCGCCGCTTAACGCCTCGTCGAAGTAATGTTTCGGAATGGTATAACGCAAGTGATCCAGGGCAAATTGCATACTGCGATTATCGATCGCATGACCTAAATCCTCCACGATATCCAGCGTCACATCTCCACCGGCGTTAATTAACGCTTCCTGCGCCGCAACCGCGTGAGCCAGATCGATAACCGGATCTTCACCACCGTGGATCAGGTGAATTGTTGTAGCAGTAGAAGCCGTTTTCGGCAGGCTGGCATAGCGTCCGTTAAAGGCGATGACGCGTGAGGCAAGTCCCGGTTCGGCTTTAATACTCTCCAGCGCCATAATGGCCCCTTGTGAGAACCCGATCAGCGCCGTGGCGTTAGCCCCTACTCCGCTCTGTTTCTGCCAGTAGCGTACTGTCTCAATAAACGTCGGCATGATGGCATCCACCCGCGCCTGGCGATTCTCTTCCGTTACGCCCTGCACCGAAAACCATTGACGCCCTGCCGGATTACCGCTCGGCTCAGCACCACCGACACTTACCACCAGCGCATCTGGAAACAACGGTGCAAACCAGCTACCGATTTCCCCCATTGCCACCGGGTTATCCCCGACACCGTGGAAAAGCAGTAACAACTGTTGGGCAGGTTTATCCGGGCTTTGAACAACAAAATGGTCATGTTTCATGGCGAACTCCTTAACTGATGTCATTAATTTTACGCCGCTGACTCACAATGACCATGGGAGAAAATTGAAGGAGTCAGTGAAAAAATTGCCATTGTGTTATGCGATTGCGCAGGCGTTCAGTGCGGACATCATCAAGTGCGAATAGCGCCTGCGCGGCTTCTTCGCGTTGGCAAACCAGCAATGCCTTACGGCCTGAAAGTTTAAGTGTGGTACATAACTGCGCGTCGCTGACGTTTTTCTGCAACCGTCCTCGCAGCGCCGGTAATGCCCGTTCACTGGTTTGCAGCAGGCGTGTTAAACAACCTAACGACGTTAAAAGGGGACGATGGGCGAAAGCAAAACCGGCCAGTTCAAGCCAGTCATTATCAGAAAGCATGATATCGTTTAACGGATCAACCGAGATGCTTTCACCATTCCATTGCGAGAGAATTTGTGCGTCGCGGCGTAAACGATAATGCTCACATTCTGCCAATTGTTTACCCGCTTCGCTAATGGGTAATAGTGCCATCGCCGTATAACAGCCGCTACTGGCTTCGCGATGATTACCCATCCGTACCAGCACAAAACCGCAGCGTTGCCAGAAACGCCATAATTCCTCGGTGTAGCCAAAACTCACCGAAAGATAGTCGAGGCCATGCATATATTGCACAGCGTCAGCAATAAGTTGCTGCCCTGTACCTTCCCGCTGACGCGCCGGATGGACGGCAATGCGGCTGACACGCCGTCCGCGTAACGTTGCTGCCAGTGGATTGCTACCGTGTGCCGCCAGCGACTGAGCCACCAGGTTGCCACGCGGGCGACGAAAACCCGCCCATACCGCCTGACTGAGCTCTTCAGATAATCCCCCCTCATCCACCAGCCACAGCGCCCCGGCAATCTCGTTTTCGCAAGCAGCTTGTAAAAAATGTTGTCCAGGCGCGTCCATCATCCGGCGTAAATCCAGCGGTGAAGTCCGGTAGTGCGCACCAGACAATAACTGGTAAACCTTTAACGGCGTTTCTGGTTTGCTTCGCCATGAAGTCTGTTCAAATGCAGAAATGGTGATCTTGCCTTGTGGTACGCGCGTGAAGGTTTCATCGTCAAAAACCAGTGCCTCGCTAACCATTTTTTCCAGCGGGCATCCCTGCGCCCAGCGGATCGGCTGTTGCAATTCAAAACGCTGCAAATGCGGGAAGCGGGCGCAAAATTTCAGCAAAAAGCCACGCCCGGTGCCTTCATAGCCCTGCACCGTAGTGGTTAACAAAGTACGCGGAAAGCGTGATACCAGTTGATGTAATAGTGGGGCGGGTATTGCAGCAGCTTCATCGACAACCAGCCAATCAGCTTTTTCATCACTGGACAGCAATGCATCCGGCGCAACAAAACGAAACTTCTCTCCGGCAAATTGTGCCAGCACATTCGTTGCGGCTCTCGCAGGCGCAGTGACTATCGCACTGCCAGCGATACGGGAAATGAGTTGCCCTGCCAGCGCCGACTTACCGCGTCCGCGCGCAGCAGTTACCGCTGCCACGCCCGGTGGCATAGTCAGAAGCTGTTGTAGTATCTGTTGTTGTTCTGGTTGCGGTGCGCCGGTAGCGGATTGCCAGTCAGTACGGGGAGCAAAATGCGCCAACGTGAACGGTTGATTTTGCCGCCAGAGGATAGCGTCGTTATCCGCCGTAAGTACGCGTTTGAGATGCTGGACAAAATGCGGTGTAGCGATGGGACTGGCGCAATCACTCCAGCGCAGCGAATCAGCATCGGGATGGTTTTCCCATTCTTCCCATACAGGGAGTAACAAAACCAGCCAACTGCCCGCTTTCAGCGTTCCACCAAGCGCCGCAAAGGCTGCGGCATCAAAGCCCTGGCGAGCATCGAATACCGCATGCTGGAACTCGCGCCCAAGTAAAGTTTGTAGCGCCGCTGGCGTACAGTGGTTTTCAGAAGTTGGCTGCGGCGATACCCACAGCCAGTCGCCAGGTAATGCGTCACGCAATTTGAGTGCATGTTCACAGCACCAGCACGCATCCCCGCTCAACACCAACAGGCGGCGAATCCCTTCGCGTTTCATTTGCGCTGTTAATGTGTGTAGCGCGGTCAGTTCAGCCATCCCTGCCCCGAAAGTTAAATGCTTTTACCGAAAGTATTGCATTGTGCCGGATCGCCGCTGTCGAAACCACGTTTAAACCAGCTATAGCGTTGTTGGGATGTACCATGAGTAAAGCTGTCCGGCACTACCCGCCCCTGACTTTGCTGCTGTAAGCGGTCATCGCCGATGGCTTGCGCCGCATTCAGCGCCTCTTCCAGATCGCCAGTTTCCAGAACGCCTTGTTGCTGCATACTGTGCCCCCAGACACCGGCAAAACAGTCGGCCTGGAGTTCCATACGCACAGATAAGCGGTTCACTTCCGCCTGCGTCGCGTTTTGTTGCAATTGACGGACTTTCGGTTCAATGCCTAACAGTTTCTGCACATGATGACCGACTTCATGGGCGATAACGTATCCCTGAGCGAAATCACCATCCGCGCCCAGTTTGTCTTTCATGTCATCATAGAAAGAGAGATCGATATAGACCGTACCATCCGCCGGGCAATAGAACGGCCCCATAATGGACTGTCCGGCGCCGCAACCGGTGCGTGTCATTCCGCGATACATCACCAGCTTCGGTTGCTGATAAGTCTTACCCATCTTCTCGAATTGCTGTCCCCAGGTGTCTTCCGTGGTTGCCAGAATTACCGAGGTGAATTTTGCTGCTTCATCTTCATTTGGGCTAATTGAGCGCGTTGATTGCTGTTGAGAAATCGGCTGTCCGGTCATCAACCCAGTTAAATCAACACCATAGTAGCCAGCAACCAGCACCACTACCAGTAAAATCAGCCCACCTTTACCGCTTGGCAGACGGAAACCGGGACCGCCCATTGACGGACCACCAGAGCTGTTTCGCCTGTCTTCAACATTGTCACTTTCACGACGCCCTTGCCAGCGCATAGATACCTCAACAATATATTCATTATAGTGATGATCGTAGGTGCTTCAGAGGAAGATTACCACAGAAAAACGGGAGGAAATGATGGAGGAATTAAGGCTTCATTCCTCGTTATATAATTTACGAATGTTAGAAGTAAAAGAGAATGTTAGCTCCAGTCTTCTAGTCTGATTCCCGCTACTCGCTCAAACTCTCGGGTATTGTTGGTAACCACAATCAAACCGCGACTGCGAGCATGTCCCGCTATCATCTGGTCAAAAGGTCCAACGGGCCTTCCCTGCCGGGCAAGCTCGGCTCTGATTTGCCCAGTATGCGTCGCAGCAGCACTATCATAATCAAGCACTTCCAAACGAGATACGAAACCTTCAATCACCGCTAAATTGCGTTCTGGCATCTGACTTTTTTCTGCCCCATAGATAAGCTCCATCAATGTTACAGAACTTATACACATGCGGCCAGAATTCAGGTTAAAGCGATCCCTGACATGTACTGGTTTATTCTTAATAGTGAAAATACAGATATTGGTATCCAGCATGAATTTCAACATCAGAATGATTCCCTTTCCTGCATTGCGGGTTGATCACGGATATCCATAAAATCCGCACTCACATTTTCGCCATCAAACCAACTGTCCCAGGACTCACCAACGGGAGTAATGATTCTTGTACGACCAATCGCAATAATTTCTACTTTCTTAACGTCTTCTGGCAGAGCGACCGCTTTAGGTAATCTGACAGCCTGACTGCGATTACTTAAAAATACAGTAGTTTCCATAGCCCCTCCTTCTTTGGGATATACGTTATGTATATACATATTGGCTTGGTATTACTTTTCTGTCAAAGGGAGATAATGCGAAGTATTGTAGCGGGAGTAACGAAGACATTTAGCCGGAGCATCCTCCGGCTAAAAAATAAGCAATCAGAAAAATCAGTCCAGCTGTACACCCAGGCGGCGGGCGACGGCTTCATAAGCTTCAATCAGGCCACCGAGGCTCTGGCGGAAACGGTCTTTGTCCATTTTCTCCAGCGTTTCTTTGTCCCACAGGCGACTGCCGTCCGGGGAGAACTCATCGCCCAGTACCACTTCGCCTTTGTACAGACCAAACTCCAGCTTGAAGTCGACCAGAATCAGACCGGCATCATCAAACAGTTTTTTCAGCACGTCGTTCGCTTTGTAGGTCAGTTCTTTCATACGCGCTAGGTTCTCTTTGCTTACCCAGCCAAAGGTTTCGCAATAAGATTCGTTAACCATCGGGTCATGCATGGCATCGTTTTTCAGGAACAGATCGAACAGCGGCGGGTTCAGCTCAATACCTTCTTCAATTCCAAGACGTTTCACCAGAGAGCCAGCAGCACGGTTACGTACGACACACTCAACCGGCACCATATCCAGCTTTTTCACCAGACATTCAGTATCGGAGAGCAGACGCTCCATTTGAGTCGGGATACCCGCTTCAGCCAGTTTGCTCATAATGAAGTAGTTGAACTTGTTGTTCACCATACCTTTGCGATCAAACTGCTCAATGCGCGCACCATCACCTGCTGACGTATCATTGCGGAATTCGAGCACCAACAGATCCGGGTTTTCCGTGCTGTATACGGTTTTCGCTTTACCACGATACAACTCAGCTTGCTTTTGCATCTTTATCACTCCTGGGTGTGAATTAACGTTTTAAAATCTTTTGCTGTCTGGTGTGCCGGATATTTTGTCGGATGCGGCGTGAACGCCTTATCTGACCTGTGTCCGACAAACAAATTTCGTGCGAATTAACGCTAAAATCGCGTTTTTCTGCCGACGCACACGTTTGCGTATCATAACAGAAAAAAGGGCCGGATTACTCCAGCCCTGTATTTTTACTTGCTAAACGCTGCCTGGAAGACAGATACCAGTGCGTCGTTTTGGCTTTGAGTCAGCGTATGGCCTTTCGGATCGATGAACTGCAAGCTGCTGCGGTTATCCAAATCACCGACTTGCAGTTTATAGTCACCGGATGCCAGGCCTGGATCGCTCGCGCCCAGTTCCTGCCAGTCGCTGTCAGACAACGGCTTATAGGTCACGGCCATGCTGCCCTGCGAACGGGTGCTGTCGGTCACTTTCATGCCCACTTTTTCCAGCGCCGCTGGCAGACGTTGCCAAACCACGTTGAACGGCCCGCGAACGACCAGCATTGGTAAGCCTGTGTCATCAGCAGCACTTTGTACGTCCATGGTGGTGGAAGCGCGGTTTTGTGCCGCATTAGCCGCATCGGTCACGGATTTATCCAGACCGGCGGAAATGACGTTCATCATCTCCGTGCTGTAACGCTGCATGGAAGCCGCGTCTGCAACCGGTTTGCCCGCCTGCTCCAGGTTCAGCAGTTTCACCGTTACCGCCTGCTGATAACCCTGCGGTTTAACAGAGATTTGATAACGACCGCGATACTGCTCGTCTTCGTCCAGACGATTCCATTGCACCCAATCGGTAGTCAGCGTCTGACCAGCATCATCGCGTTGGGTAATGGTGTAGTTTTTCGCCTGCAGCACGCTAACAACCTGCGGCCACAAAGTATTACCACGACCATTTTCTACCAGCAGCGAGGCGGTGTCGCCCGTAAACTGGGTACGTGCGCCGGAAATCAGCGCCAACGGCTGGGCAGGTGGACGAATGTCCAGCGCCTTACCGACAGCACCGCTACCGTTGGTCACCGGTATTGCATAATCACCGGAAGTCACCGGCAAAATCATTCCTGCCGGAGCATGAAGCTCCGCAAGCGGTGCCGCTTCCAGATAGGCTTCATCACCACTCACCTGACGCTTATAGCGTGAGTCAGAACTACAGGCTGCGAGTAACAGAACAAGCGATACACCCGCAACCTTTGCCAGGCGCGACTTTTGAACAGAGTAAGCCATCAAATCTCCCTAAACTTTACAGCAAACCGGCATACTTAAGCGCCGCTCTGACCGTCTCACGACCACTGTCGGTGATTGGTGTCATTGGCAGGCGCAGCGTATCGGTCGCCACAAGACCCAGTTCCTTACATGCCCATTTCACCGGGATTGGATTGGGTTCGACAAATAGTTTGTTGTGTAATGGCATCAGACGCTGGTTAATAACGCGTGCCTCGGCAAAATGCCCTTCTGCCGCCAGTTTGCACATCTGAGCCATATCACGCGCTGCGACGTTAGCAGTAACGGAAATAACGCCATGACCACCTAACTGCATGAAGTCCAGCGTGCTCGCATCATCGCCGCTCAGCAGAACAAAATCGTCTGAAACCAGCTCTTTGATCTGGTTAACACGCGTTAAGTTCCCTGTTGCCTCTTTGATTCCGATAATATTTTTTACTTTCGCCAGACGGCCCACCGTTTCTGGTAGCAGATCGCAGCCAGTACGGGACGGCACATTATACAGGATTTGCGGCAGGTCAGTATGTTCAGCGATGGCTTTGAAATGCTGATACAGACCTTCCTGCGACGGGCGGTTGTAATAAGGGGTCACCGTCAGGCAGCCAACAATGCCACTGTCATTGAAACGCTGTGTCAGGCTAATGGCTTCCGCAGTAGCGTTAGCGCCGGTTCCGGCAATCACCGGAATACGCCCGTCAGCCAGCTCCAGGGTCATCATCACCACATCAACATGTTCGTCATGATTCAGGGTAGCGGACTCACCAGTGGTGCCAACAGAAACAATCGCCGAAGTACCGCTGGCGACATGATAATCAATCAGTTTTTTTAAGCTAGCCCGACAGACATTACCTTTTTCATCCATCGGAGTAACAATCGCGACAATACTTCCCGTGAACATGGGCCATCCTCTGTGCAAACAAGTGTCTCAATGGTACGTTTGGTATGGCATTAAAAGCAAGCAAACAGAACCGTTCTGATTGTTGTATGCATGTTTTTTTTATGCTTTCCTTAAGAGCTACTCTCCCCCTTGAAGGAATAACCGGTTTGACACTGTCATCGCAACATTATCTGGTGATCACTGCGCTGGGTGCCGATCGCCCAGGAATTGTGAACACTATCACCCGTCATGTCAGTAGTTGCGGCTGTAATATTGAAGACAGTCGCCTGGCGATGCTGGGAGAAGAGTTCACCTTTATCATGCTGCTTTCCGGTTCATGGAACGCAATCACCTTGATCGAATCAACGTTACCGTTGAAAGGTGCCGAACTGGATCTTTTAATCGTGATGAAGCGCACGACGGCTCGTCCGCGTCCGCCGATGCCCGCATCTGTCTGGGTTCAGATCGATGTGGCAGATTCACCGCATTTAATTGAACGCTTTACCGCACTTTTTGACGCGCACCATATGAACATTGCGGAGCTAGTGTCTCGCACGCAACCTGCTGAAAATGAACGAGCTGCGCAACTGCATATTCAGATAACCGCCCACAGCCCGGCGTCTGCGGATTCAGCAAATATTGAACAAGCTTTCAAAGCACTATGTACAGAACTCAATGCGCAAGGCAGTATTAGCGTCGTCAATTATTCCCAACATGATGAACAGGATGGAGTTAAGTAATGAATCCACTGAAAGCCGGTGACATCGCACCGAAATTTAGCTTGCCGGATCAAGACGGAGAACAAGTTAATTTGACCGACTTCCAGGGACAGCGTGTTCTGGTTTATTTCTACCCGAAAGCCATGACCCCCGGCTGTACCGTACAAGCCTGTGGCTTACGCGATAACATGGATGAGTTGAAAAAAGCCGGTGTTGATGTACTGGGTATTAGCACCGATAAACCCGAAAAACTCTTCCGTTTTGCGGAAAAAGAGCTGCTCAACTTTACGCTTCTGTCTGATGAAGACCACCAGGTGTGCGAACAATTCGGCGTCTGGGGAGAGAAGTCCTTCATGGGCAAAACCTACGATGGTATTCACCGCATCAGCTTCTTGATCGATGCTGACGGCAAAATCGAACATGTCTTTGACGATTTCAAAACCAGCAATCACCACGACGTAGTGATTAACTGGCTGAAAGAACACGCCTGATTACTTTGCTCCATTCCGTGCTGGCTGCGCTTGCGGCCAGCACTCCTCACCTCCGGCGATATAGCGGAATGAAGGTTAATCTTGCGCAATTTGACCATCGGGCCAGGCATGGATTACCGCTTTAATTAGCGTCGCCAGAGGAATGGCAAAGAACACCCCCCAGAATCCCCACAAACCACCGAAGATCACCACCGATAAAATAATCACCAGCGGATGCAGGTTAACCGCTTCGGAGAACAACACCGGTACTAACAGGTTGCCATCCAGCGCCTGAATAATCAGATATACCGCGAAGCAGCTCCAGAATTCAGTGCCAGCGCCAAACTGGAATAGCGCCACGCCGACCACCGGAATGGTCACCACAAATGCGCCAATGTACGGAATAAGCACAGAGAAACCGACCAGCACCGCCAGCAGCAGTGAATAGTTCAACCCGAAAAGCAAGAACCCCAGCCAGGTGGCTATCCCCACCACAATCATCTCCAGTACCTTGCCACGGATGTAGTTGGTGATTTGCTGGTTCATCTCCTTCCAGACCTGACCTGCCAGCCCACGGTTACGCGGAAGCACCCGGCGGACGGCATTCAACATTTGCTCTTTATCTTTCAGAAGGAAAAAGACCATCAGCGGCACCAGAACAAGATAGACGGCAATGGTCAGCAGGCCCACCAGCGAGGCGAGAGAGATTTTCACCACCGAATCGCCCATGGTGAGCATCCGGCTGCGCATATTGTCGGCCATCGCATCAATAATGCCCGCATCCATTAACGCCGGATAACGGCGCGGCAACGTGGCGGCAAAATCAGATAGCTTATTGAGCATCCCCGGCATATCGCGGATTAAATATATGCCCTGCTGCCAGGCGATAGGCAGTACCACGAACGCCATCAGCAGCAAAATTCCAACGAAAACCACCAATACAATCGACGTTGCCCAACGGCGGGAACAGCCAATAGATTGCAGGCGCACGGTTGGCCATTCCAGCAAATAGGCCAGCACAATAGCAACCAGCAACGGTGCGAGTAGGCCACTAAAGAAAAAGATAATGCCAAATCCGGCAACTAAAATAACCAGCAAGGCAATCGCTTCCGGATCACTAAAACGGCGGCGATACCATTGCATCAACATTTCGAGCATAAAGACCTTCCCTGAACCTCAAGAGCGGGATTGCGATCCGCAATTGTATCGAAATGTCACAAAAAAGACTTCGCTTTTTATGACGGATTCAGGAAACTGAAAAGTCATTTGAGTGGGTTAATCTTCGCCGTTACACTCAAAGGCGGCGCGGTGGGAACGATATTTTACAGTATCGGTCAAATGACTATCTCCAGAAATACAGGACAGAGGTTATGTTCAGGCAGTTGAAAAAAAACCTGGTTGCAACCCTCATTGCTGCTATGACCATCGGTCAGGTAGCCCCGGCGTTTGCCGATAGCGCAGACACCTTGCCGGATATGGGAACCTCCGCAGGAAGCACGCTTTCCATTGGTCAGGAAATGCAGATGGGCGACTATTATGTCCGCCAGCTACGCGGCAGCGCACCGTTAATTAATGACCCGCTATTAACGCAATATATTAATTCGCTGGGGATGCGTCTGGTTTCGCATGCCAATTCGGTTAAGACACCGTTTCATTTCTTTCTAATCAACAACGACGAAATTAACGCCTTTGCTTTCTTTGGCGGCAACGTGGTGCTGCACTCTGCCCTGTTCCGTTATTCCGATAACGAAAGTCAACTGGCTTCAGTTATGGCACACGAAATCTCCCACGTCACCCAACGTCACCTGGCGCGAGCGATGGAAGATCAGCAGCGCAGCGCGCCACTGACCTGGGTCGGGGCGTTAGGTTCTATTTTACTGGCAATGGCCAGCCCGCAGGCGGGGATGGCGGCGCTGACCGGTACACTGGCGGGAACGCGCCAGGGGATGATCAGCTTCACCCAGCAAAATGAACAGGAAGCGGATCGCATTGGTATTCAAGTGCTGCAACGCTCGGGGTTCGATCCGCAGGCGATGCCGACCTTCCTCGAAAAACTGCTCGATCAGGCGCGTTACTCTTCGCGTCCGCCGGAAATTTTGCTGACTCACCCGCTGCCGGAAAGCCGTCTGGCTGATGCCCGTAACCGTGCCAATCAGATGCGCCCAATGGTGGTGCAGTCGTCGGAAGATTTCTATCTGGCGAAAGCGCGCACACTGGGGATGTACAATTCCGGACGTAATCAGCTCACCAGTGATTTGCTGGATGAATGGGCAAAAGGTAACGTTCGTCAGCAACGGGCAGCGCAATATGGTCGCGCTTTGCAGGCGATGGAAACCAATAAATACGACGAGGCACGGAAAACGCTGCAACCGTTACTGGCGGCAGAACCCGGCAACGCGTGGTATCTCGATCTGGCTACCGATATCGATCTTGGGCAAAACAAAGCCAATGACGCGATCAATCGCCTGAAAAATGCCCGTGATTTGCGCACCAATCCTGTGTTGCAGCTCAACCTGGCGAACGCTTATCTGCAAGGGGGGCAGCCACAGGAAGCCGCCAATATTCTGAACCGCTACACCTTTAACAATAAAGATGACAGCAATGGCTGGGATTTACTGGCACAGGCGGAGGCCGCGCTAAATAATCGCGATCAGGAACTGGCAGCGCGAGCAGAAGGTTATGCGCTCGCCGGGCGACTCGATCAGGCAATTTCCTTGTTGAGTAGCGCCAGTTCGCAGGTGAAATTAGGCAGCCTGCAACAAGCGCGTTACGATGCGCGCATCGACCAGTTGCGCCAGTTGCAGGAACGCTTTAAGCCTTATACCAAGATGTAATTTGCATTAAAGGAAGAACAATGACCAAACAGGTAAAAATCTACCATAACCCACGCTGTTCAAAGAGCCGGGAAACGCTGACCCTGCTGAAAGAAAACGGCGTGGAGCCAGAAGTGGTGCTCTATCTTGAGACTCCCGCCGATGCGGCAACGCTGCGCGATTTGCTGAAAATGCTGGGGATGAATAGCGCCCGTGAATTGATGCGCCAGAAAGAAGATCTTTATAAAGAGCTGAACCTGGCTGACAGTTCGCTTAGCGAAGAGGCGCTGATTCAGGCGATGGTGGATAATCCGAAGCTGATGGAGCGCCCGATTGTGGTCGCCAATGGCAAAGCGCGGATTGGACGTCCACCGGAGCAAGTGCTGGAAATCGTGGATTAAGATGTGCCCCATCGCTAGTTAAGGCACATTGCCGGATGCGACGCTTGCCGCGTCTTGTCCGGCCCAGGAATACTATGGATTAACTTCGCGTAGGTCGGATAAGGCGCTCGCGCCGCATCCGACAATAAACACCTTATCTACAACTTCAGAATTTCTTTCACAAACGGAATGGTCAGCTTACGTTGCGCGGTAATCGACGCACGATCCAACTGATCCAGTGTCATAAATAGCGTGCGCATCTCTCTGTCGAGCCGCTTCAGCAAGAAGCGTCCCACATCTTCCGGTAGTTCAAAACCACGCAAACGCGCGCGTAACTGTAGCGCCTGCAACTTATCTTCATCAGAAAGTGGCTGCAATTTGTAGATCTGCCCCCAGTCAAGACGCGACGCGAGATCCGGTAATCCCAGATTCAACTGACGCGGTGGGCGATCGCCGGTGATCAACAACCGTGTTTTGCCCGACTCCAGAATCCGATTGTAGAGATCGAAAATCGCCATCTCCCACAACTCATCGCCGGCAATACACTCAATATTGTCGATGCAAACCAGCGACAAATGCTCCATACCGTCGAGCACTTCAGGTACAAACCAGGTGCGTTTATCCAGCGGGACATAGCCCACCGCATCACCACGCTGCGACAATTCCGCGCAAGCCGCGTGCAGCAGATGGCTGCGCCCCGCGCCTTCGCGTGCCCAGAGATAGATGTAACCGCTATGTTCCTGACGCAGCACGTTTTGCAGCGCGGCCAGTAGAGAGGAGTTATCCCCCGGCCAGAAACTTGCAAAGGTTTCGTCGTCAGGAAGATAAAGTGGCAAAGAGAGCTGTGCCGGTGTGTTCAGAGATACCTCAACCAGGATTTCACAAAATCGCGAGAAGTTTACCACAGAATCCCATGATGTTTGAACCGGGCAGCAGCACTGCCCGGTCAGTACATTATTTGTCTGTTATATCTGCGTCTTCTGCGTCCAGCACCACTTCTTCAGGGCGCAGCACGCTAATCAGTTTGAAGATCAGGCTTAAGCCGATACCGACGATAGTCGCCAGCGCCATACCTTTCAGCTCCGCCGCGCCGATGTTTACCTTCGCGCCACTGACACCGATGATCAAAATCACGGAAGTCAGGATCAGGTTCTGTGCTTTGTTGTAATCCACTTTCGATTCGATCAAAACACGAATACCGGAAGCACCGATGACACCATAAAGCAGCAGCGAAACGCCGCCCATCACCGGCAATGGAATCATCTGGATAGCAGCAGCCAGTTTACCGACGCAGGAAAGCAGGATAGCGAAAATCGCCGCCCCGCCGATAACCCAGGTACTGTAAACACGGGTGATCGCCATCACGCCAATGTTTTCCCCGTAGGTGGTGTTTGGCGTGGAGCCAAAGAAGCCGGAGATCACGGTCGACAAGCCGTTAGCAAACATCGAACGGTGCAGACCTGGATCGCGCAGCAGATCTTTTTTGACGATATTAGCCGTTACTACCAGGTGCCCTACGTGTTCGGCAATAACCACTAACGCCGCTGGCAGAATTGTCAGAATGGCAAACCACTCGAAGCGCGGCGTATAGAGGGTTGGCAGCGCAAACCAGTGAGCATTAATAATCGGCGTGGTATCGACAATTCCCATGGCGAAGGAGAGCGCGTAACCCACCAGCACGCCAATTAAAATCGGGATAATTGCCAGGAAACCACGGAACAGCACGGAACCTAAAACCGTGACCGCCAGGGTGGTAATAGAGATGATGATGGTTTTGGAGTCTGGCGTTTGCCCTTCAGCCGGGAGTAAACCCGCCATACCAGCAGCTACGCCCGCCAGCTCCAGACCGATGACGGCAACGATTGCGCCCATTGCCGCAGGTGGAAACAGCACGTCCAGCCAGCCGGTTCCCGCTTTCTTCACGATGAAAGAGACCAGGCAGAACAGCACGCCGCACATAATAAAGCCGCCCAGCGCGACTTCATATCCCAATGGCAACAGTAACAATACCGGTGAAATAAAGGCAAAGCTGGAACCAAGATAAGCCGGGATTTTCCCTTTACAGATGAAGAGATACAGCAGCGTCCCGATACCGTTAAATAACAGTACAGTCGCCGGGTTAATATGAAATAAGACGGGCACCAGGACGGTTGCACCAAACATGGCGAACAAATGTTGCAAACTAAGCGGGATTGTCTGTAAAAGTGGCGGTCTTTCACTCACCCCGATAGCACGGCGCGTCATAGTATATTCCTCTGTATTATGTGTTATAGGCGCTTTACTCAAAAAAAAGCCGACTCTTAAAGTCGGCTTTAATTATTTTTATTCTTTATTTTGTACCAAAGATTTTGTCACCGGCATCGCCAAGACCCGGAATAATGTATCCGTGCTCGTTCAATCCCTGGTCAATCGATGCAGTATATAGCTCGACGTCCGGGTGCGCTTTTTCCAGCGCAGCGATACCTTCTGGTGCAGCGACCAGCACCAGAACTTTGATGCTGCTGCAGCCCGCTTTTTTCAGCAGGTCGATAGTCGCGATAACGGAACCACCGGTTGCCAGCATTGGGTCAACGATCAGCGCCATACGCTCATCGATGTTAGAAACCAGTTTCTGGAAGTACGGTACTGGTTCCAGCGTTTCTTCATTACGGTACATACCGACTACGCTGATGCGCGCGCTCGGAACGTTTTCCAGCACGCCATCCATCATCCCCAGACCAGCGCGCAGAATCGGCACCACGGTAATTTTCTTACCTTTAATCTGGTCGATTTCCACCGGGCCGTTCCAGCCTTCGATGGTTACTTTTTCAGTTTCGAGGTCAGCGGTCGCTTCGTAAGTCAGCAGGCTACCCACTTCGGAAGCGAGTTCGCGAAAGCGCTTGGTGCTGATATCTTGCTCACGCATCAGTCCCAGCTTGTGTTTGACGAGTGGGTGTTTGACTTCCACGATCTTCATACTCTTTCTCCTTTGAGGGCAGCCACAAAAAAAATCGACGGATTATACCGCCTTTCTTCAAGGCGGCAATATTATTTTCGTTGACTTCAGTCAAGATCATAAAGATTTTAGATAAAGTTATTTTATAATCAAATAGTTAATATTGGTAATTATCCTGGCAAAAAATCATTCATCCTCTCTATGTACACATTTTTTTTGTCACTCTCTCGGTAAAAAGAGGTTAAAAAAGGTTATGTAAAGCAGTCTCGCAAACGTTTGCTTTCCCTGTTAGAATTGCGCCGAATTTTATTTTTCTACCGCAAGTAACGCGTGGGGACCCAAGCAGTGACCGATAAAACCTCTCTTAGCTACAAAGATGCCGGTGTTGATATAGACGCAGGTAATGCTCTGGTTGGAAGAATCAAAGGCGTAGTGAAGAAAACGCGTCGCCCGGAAGTGATGGGCGGTCTGGGCGGCTTCGGTGCGCTGTGTGCGTTGCCGCAAAAATATCGTGAACCCGTGCTGGTTTCCGGCACTGACGGTGTAGGCACCAAGCTGCGCCTGGCAATGGACTTAAAACGTCACGACACCATTGGTATCGATCTGGTCGCCATGTGCGTTAATGACCTGGTGGTGCAAGGCGCTGAGCCGCTGTTTTTCCTCGACTATTACGCAACCGGAAAATTAGATGTCGATACTGCTTCATCAGTGATCAGCGGCATCGCCGAAGGTTGTCTGCAATCCGGGTGTTCGCTGGTAGGTGGCGAAACGGCGGAAATGCCGGGGATGTATCACGGTGAAGATTATGACGTTGCGGGTTTCTGCGTTGGCGTGGTAGAAAAATCAGAAATCATCGACGGTTCTAAAGTCAGCGACGGTGATGTGCTGATTGCGCTTGGCTCCAGCGGCCCGCATTCGAACGGCTATTCGCTGGTGCGCAAAATTCTCGAAGTCAGCGGTTGTGATCCACAAACCACCGAACTTGATGGTAAGCCATTAGCCGATCATCTGTTGGCACCGACCCGCATTTACGTGAAGTCAGTGCTGGAGTTGATCGAAAAGGTCGACGTGCACGCTATTGCGCACCTGACCGGTGGCGGCTTCTGGGAAAATATTCCGCGCGTATTGCCGGAAAACACTCAGGCAGTCATTGATGAATCCTCCTGGCAGTGGCCGGAAGTGTTCAACTGGCTGCAAACGGCGGGTAATGTCGAGCGCCATGAAATGTATCGCACCTTCAACTGCGGCGTCGGGATGATTATCGCCCTGCCTGCTCCGGAAGTGGACAAAGCTCTCACTCTGCTTAATGCCAACGGTGAAAACGCGTGGAAAATCGGTATCATCAAAGCCTCTGATTCCGAACAACGCGTGGTTATCGAATAATGAATATTGTGGTGCTTATTTCCGGCAACGGAAGTAACTTGCAGGCAATTATAGACGCCTGCAAAACCAACAAAATTAAAGGCACCCTACGGGCAGTTTTCAGTAATAAGGCCGACGCGTTCGGCCTTGAACGCGCCCGCAAAGCCGGTATTGCAACGCATACGCTCATCGCCAGCGCGTTTGACAGTCGTGAAGCCTATGACCGGGAGTTGATTCACGAGATCGATATGTACGCTCCCGACGTGGTTGTACTGGCCGGTTTTATGCGCATTCTCAGCCCGGCGTTTGTCTCCCACTATGCTGGTCGTTTGCTGAACATTCACCCTTCCCTGCTGCCAAAATATCCCGGTTTGCACACCCATCGTCAGGCGCTGGAAAATGGCGACGAGGAACACGGTACATCGGTGCATTTCGTTACCGATGAACTGGACGGTGGACCGGTTATTTTACAGGCAAAAGTCCCTGTATTTGCCGGTGATACAGAAGATGAAATCACCGCCCGCGTACAAACCCAGGAGCACGCTATTTATCCGCTGGTGATTAGCTGGTTTGCCGATGGTCGTCTGAAGATGCACGAAAACGCCGCGTGGCTGGATGGTCAGCGTCTGCCGCCGCAGGGCTACGCTGCCGACGAGTAACGCCGCCGTAGTTAAAGCGCCAGCCCTGCGTTGGCGTTTTTCAATTCACCTGTAAATCGCAGGCTCCAGCAGTTTTTTTCTCCCTTTTCTGGCATAGTTGGACATCTGCCAATATTGCTCGCCATAATATCCAGGCAGTGTCCCGTGAATAAAACGGAGTAAAAGTGGTAATGGGTCAGGAAAAGCTATACATCGAAAAAGAGCTCAGTTGGTTATCGTTCAATGAACGCGTGCTTCAGGAAGCGGCGGACAAATCTAACCCGCTGATTGAAAGGATGCGTTTCCTGGGGATCTATTCCAATAACCTTGATGAGTTCTATAAAGTCCGCTTCGCTGAACTGAAGCGACGCATCATTATTAGCGAAGAACAAGGTTCTAATTCTCATTCCCGCCATTTGCTGGGCAAAATTCAATCCCGCGTGCTGAAAGCCGATCAGGAATTCGACGGCCTCTACAACGAACTGTTGCTGGAGATGGCGCGCAACCAGATTTTCCTGATTAATGAACGCCAGCTCTCTGTCAATCAACAAAACTGGCTGCGTCATTATTTTAAGCAGTATCTGCGTCAGCACATTACGCCGATTCTAATCAACCCTGACACTGACTTAGTGCAGTTCCTGAAAGATGACTACACCTATCTGGCGGTAGAAATTATCCGTGGCGACACTATTCGTTACGCGCTGCTGGAGATCCCCTCAGATAAAGTGCCGCGCTTTGTGAATTTGCCGCCGGAAGCACCGCGCAGACGCAAGCCTATGATTCTTCTGGATAACATTCTGCGTTACTGCCTTGATGATATTTTCAAAGGCTTCTTTGATTATGACGCGCTGAATGCCTATTCAATGAAGATGACCCGCGATGCTGAATACGATTTAGTGCACGAGATGGAAGCCAGCCTGATGGAGCTGATGTCTTCCAGTCTGAAGCAGCGTTTAACCGCAGAACCGGTGCGTTTTGTTTATCAGCGCGATATGCCCAGTGCTCTGGTTGAGGTGTTGCGCGAAAAACTGACGATTTCCCGCTACGACTCCATCGTACCCGGTGGTCGTTATCATAATTTTAAAGACTTTATTAATTTCCCCAATGTCGGCAAAGCGAATCTGGTGAATAAGCCACTGCCACGTTTACGCCACATTTGGTTTGATAAAGCCCAGTTCCGTAACGGTTTTGATGCCATTCGCGAACACGATGTGCTGCTCTATTATCCTTATCACACTTTTGAACATGTGCTGGAACTGCTACGCCAGGCCTCGTTCGACCCAAGCGTACTGGCGATTAAAATTAACATTTACCGCGTAGCGAAAGATTCGCGCATCATCGACTCGATGATCCACGCCGCTCACAACGGTAAGAAAGTCACCGTGGTGGTTGAGTTACAGGCGCGTTTCGATGAAGAAGCCAACATTCACTGGGCAAAACGGCTGACTGAAGCGGGCGTACACGTGATTTTCTCTGCGCCGGGGCTGAAAATTCACGCCAAACTGTTCCTGATTTCACGTAAAGAAAACGGCGAAGTCGTGCGTTACGCGCATATCGGAACCGGGAACTTTAATGAAAAAACCGCGCGTCTTTATACCGACTACTCACTGCTGACCGCCGATGCGCGCATCACCAACGAAGTACGGCGGGTGTTCAACTTTATTGAAAATCCATACCGTCCGGTGACTTTCGATTATTTAATGGTGTCGCCGCAAAACTCCCGTCGTTTGCTGTATGAAATGGTTGACCGTGAGATAGCCAACGCTCAACAAGGGCTGCCTTGCGGTATTACCCTGAAACTGAATAACCTTGTCGATAAAGGTCTGGTCGATCGACTGTATGCGGCCTCCAGTTCCGGCGTGCCGGTGAATCTACTGGTACGCGGAATGTGTTCGCTGATCCCCAATCTGGAAGGTATTAGCGACAATATTCGTGCTATTAGTATTGTCGATCGTTACCTTGAACATGATCGGGTTTATATTTTTGAAAACGGCGGCGATAAAAAAGTTTACCTTTCTTCCGCCGACTGGATGACACGCAATATTGATTATCGTATTGAAGTGGCTACACCGCTACTCGATCCCCGACTGAAGCAGCGGGTGCTGGACATCATCGAAATTCTGTTCAGCGACACGGTCAAAGCGCGTTATATCGATAAAGAACTCAGTAATCGCTACGTCCCCCGTGGTAACCGCCGCAAAGTACGGGCGCAATTGGCGATCTACGACTACATCAAATCACTCGAACAATCTGAATAACCCTATGCCAATACACGACAAATCCCCTCGCCCACAGGAGTTTGCTGCGGTCGATCTTGGTTCAAACAGTTTCCACATGGTCATTGCCCGTGTGGTTGATGGCGCAATGCAGATTATTGGTCGCCTGAAACAACGGGTACATCTGGCGGACGGCCTGGGGCCAGATAATATGTTGAGTGAGGAAGCGATGACGCGTGGCTTAAACTGCCTGTCGCTGTTTGCCGAACGCCTGCAGGGTTTTTCTCCTTCCAGCGTCTGTATTGTCGGAACCCATACTCTACGTCAGGCGCTGAATGCCACTGACTTTCTGAAGCGAGCAGAAAAGGTTATCCCCTACCCAATTGAAATTATTTCCGGCAACGAAGAAGCGCGTCTGATTTTTATGGGCGTGGAGCATACCCAGCCGGAAAAAGGCCGCAAACTGGTTATTGATATTGGTGGCGGCTCAACAGAACTGGTGATTGGTGAAAATTTCGAACCTATTCTCGTGGAAAGTCGCCGGATGGGGTGTGTCAGCTTTGCCCAGCTTTATTTCCAGGGCGGCGTCATCAATAAAGAAAATTTTCAGCGCGCACGCATGGCAGCAGCGCAAAAACTTGAAACCTTAACCTGGCAATTCCGTATCCAGGGCTGGAATGTGGCAATGGGCGCTTCCGGCACCATTAAAGCTGCTCATGAAGTGTTGATGGAAATGGGCGAGAAAGACGGGATAATTACCCCGGAACGTCTGGAAAAACTGGTAAAAGAGGTTTTACGGCACCGTAATTTCGCATCGCTGAGTTTACCGGGTCTTTCCGAAGAGCGGAAAACTGTCTTCGTTCCTGGACTGGCGATTTTATGCGGTGTGTTTGATGCCTTAGCCATCCGTGAACTGCGACTTTCTGACGGGGCGCTTCGTGAAGGCGTACTGTATGAGATGGAAGGACGTTTTCGCCATCAGGATGTGCGTAGCCGCACCGCCAGTAGTCTGGCTAACCAGTATCATATCGACAGTGAACAGGCACGACGGGTGCTGGATACCACTATGCAAATGTACGGACAGTGGCGAGAACAACAACCGAAGCTGGCGCATCCGCAACTGGAGGCGCTACTGCGATGGGCCGCCATGCTGCATGAGGTCGGGTTGAATATCAACCATAGCGGTTTGCATCGCCACTCCGCTTATATTCTGCAAAACAGCGACTTGCCGGGTTTTAATCAGGAACAGCAGTTGATGATGGCGACACTGGTGCGCTATCACCGTAAAGCGATTAAGCTCGACGATCTGCCGCGCTTTACCTTGTTTAAGAAGAAACAGTTCCTGCCACTGATTCAGCTATTACGCCTTGGCGTATTACTCAATAATCAACGTCAGGCTACCACCACGCCGCCAACATTGACGCTGATTACCGATGACAGCCACTGGACCCTGCGTTTTCCGCATGACTGGTTTAGCCAGAACGCGCTGGTATTGCTTGATCTGGAAAAGGAACAAGAATACTGGGAAGGCGTGGCTGGCTGGCGACTAAAAATTGAAGAAGAAAGCACGCCTGAAATTGCGGCTTAATATGAAATGAAAACGGGCCAACATGTTATGTTGGCCCAAATAAATTACGCGCTTTCCCGGACTGGCTCTCTTTCACCCAGTATCGCCACTAACGGCTGAGGTTCACCAATCAAAAATCCTTGCAGATAATCAATACCTAAAGAATGCACCGCTTTGCGAATCTCTTCATTTTCAACATATTCCGCAACCACTTGCATTTTCTTCATTCGCGCCAGATGACAAATTGACGCCACTATCTGGTAATCCAGACTATTCGAGGCAATATTGCGTATGAAGCTGCCATCAATTTTTAATAAATTGGCATTCACATTTTTTAGCCGCGCATAACTGGCGTAGCCGGTGCCGAAATCATCAATTGCAATTTGACATCCTAACTCCTGAAGATGCAGCAACGTATTCTGCGCCTGCTTAATATTAGTCAGGGTATTACTCTCGGTTACCTCAAAGATAAGCTGCCACGCTTCTATTTGATATTTACTTAAAAATTTACTGATATCTAAAGGGAAACTCGCCTGACAAACGGAAGTTGGCGACAGGTTAATAGCAAACCGACGAGCTGGCATTTTTTCTCTATTTCCCGCCATAAATTGCAGTGTATGCTCGATAACCCACATGTCGATACTGGACGATAAGCCAAACTCATGCGCGACCGGTAAGAAATTGTCAGGATTGATGAGTTCGCCATTATCTCCTTTCATGCGCAGCAGAATTTCATGATAAACATCACCGCGCACCCCTGTAATCGGCTGAGCCATCAGGCAAAAATCGTTATGCTCAAGCGCCTGTTGTAGCCGATTCATCATCGCCACCTTGTCTTTCAATTCACGTTGTAAATACATTGCCCCGCGACGCTGCATATTTTCCGGAGTATTGGTCACGATAGAAAGTTCGGCAACCGTATTTAGCTCTCCCAGCAGCAGATATATATGATTAACCGGTGAGCGGACATAGCAATAACTGACGCCAATCTGAGGCTGTAACGGCATTCCATCCCAAAAGAAACGAAACTGCTTCAGATGATTATCCAGCGTGGTAATGCGCTCCTGGTATGATTCTGTATTCAGTCGCAACGCAAGGTCGTTACCGGAAAGCTGATAAACAGCTTCGCCCGGTTCCAGCAACGGTGTCAGCCAGTGTGAAAGTTTTTGTTTATATTGAATGCGTAGCATGATGCCATAGTTCTTTACCAGCATTTCCATGCCAGGGATGCGTAAATAACATAGCGCGGACCAGGGAGCATCACGCAATGCGCGATTCAGGGCACGAATGTTTGGCAGATGAACAACCGGATCCACATATGCAAGCCGTTGAATGCGTCTGACCACCGCTCGCTGACGGGTTGCCAGAACAGCCATATAATTCACAATAAAAGAAAATACCAGATAACTGGAGGAAGTTATGGTCAGTTGCGTGGTATATCCAGGATAAAGGGGAATGTAATTCTGATAGCTGTGAATGCTGATCATCAGCACTACCGCCCAGAGCAGTGATATAAACTTATAGCCATAGCGCATTGCTCCCCACATCATCAGCGGTAGCAATAACGATAACGTATAGTTGGTGCTAAAAATTGTGCTTTTTTCATTTAATGGCATACATAGCAACAACAACAACGCACCCAATGCAAGCAACCAGATCGCAAATTCTTTTTTGGTAACCTTTTTGTCAACCTGCTGTTTTAATTGCGAATAATAGCTACGTAAATAAAACGGATTCCGCACCACCCGAATGATGAAGTAGCACAGTGGGACGCCGATAAGATTACCTACCAGCAAGGCCTGGTAATTGATTAATGTCCCGAGGTTAAAGGGCATAACCCCTACCAGATTATCTCTGCTCGCCAGTAACCCTACAAATGCCGCAAACTGGAAAAGCACCAGAAACAACGTTGCAGGAAAAACAATCTGCCAGAAAATTCGCTGGGAAATTAAGCGGATATCACCATGTGAAACGTTGTTACGCCGGGGAGAAAAGACCCTGTAACCGCCCCAACAAATAATAATAATGATAATAAAATTAGCTGTTAACGAAAGCGTTTCATAAAGGCCAAGCTCCGCATACTTACGAACAAAAATGCCTAATGCTATACCCGGTAATGCAGCCCAGCTAAAAAACATCATCATGCTGATCATCAGAGCCAGGGGCAGATAAAAGAGAAAGACTTCACCGGAGGAAATATGCGCAAAAGTATTTATTTGTGCGAAAATGGGCAAGATTAAAGAAGGCAGGATCAGCGGAAGCCCCCACCATTTATCACGTATTTTTATATAAGTTGCATTCAGTTTCATAGATGCTCAACAGAATTCCCCACATCCTGAAAGGGGTGTATTCAGACAGGCATCCCACCTGAATTCGACGGATGATTATTCATCACTATAGAGAGTATCGATTCTAAGTGTCATATGAAAGTTCCAATTGATATATATCAAACAAAATAACCATGATTAATGAATTATTACGTTTATCATGTTAAGCCATCATTATTACATCATTGTTGTAAATAATTAAATCAACTTCCATAACATTAGAATATGTATCCGCTGACGCTTTTTTACATAATAGAGAATTGACCATTTTGCCCAGGTGTGCCTTAATGTAAGTACCGTCCACAGAGTGGGACATACTTCAAGGAACCTTTTGTGAGTCAGGCAACCAGTATGCGAAAACGACACCGATTTAACAGTCGCATGACCCGTATCGTACTGCTCATCAGCTTTATCTTCTTCTTTGGTCGCTTTATCTACTCGTCCGTGGGTGCCTGGCAGCATCATCAGAGCAAAAAAGAAGCGCAGCAATCCACTCTCTCTATCGAATCCCCGGTACAACGTTAGCGGTTACCTTCTCCATTTTAACTTAACAAGACGGCGCATTGCTGCCCGATGTTTTTGCTCTTTGTAGTTAACAAAGCGGCAGGTATTCTTTCACCTTAAATTTCACCCATTGTCCCGACTGACGTAGATCCTGCCTTAGAAGGCATAAGCTCTAAATTAATACATATATTTAAATTATATTTATTTAATAATTTATTTCTCGCATGAATTTTCATAAATTTAATCTATTACTTTATACGCAATACATTTACTTTGCTCTTTTGATGATCTTAAATATCTTATTTTTCGTAATGTGTATAACAAGGAATAGTGATGAAATTTAAAAAATGTCTTCTGCCTGTGGCAATTTTAGCGTCATTCACCCTGGCTGGATGCCAGTCAAACGCTGACGATCATGCCGCCGATGTTTATCAAACCGATCAACTGAATACAAAACAAGAAACCAAAACTGTTAATATTATTTCTATTCTTCCTGCCAAAGTTGCCGTAGACAACTCACAAAATAAACGGAACGCACAAGCCTTCGGCGCACTTATTGGCGCAGTCGCTGGCGGCGTTATTGGCCATAACGTCGGCTCCGGCAGTAACTCTGGAACGACGGCAGGTGCAGTTGGCGGCGGAGCCGTAGGTGCGGCGGCAGGTTCTATGGTGAATGATAAAACCTTAGTGGAAGGTGTTTCTTTAACATACAAAGAAGGCACCAAAGTGTATACCTCCACCCAGGTGGGTAAAGAGTGCCAGTTCACGACGGGTTTAGCCGTTGTTATTACCACTACGTATAACGAAACGCGTATTCAGCCAAATACAAAATGTCCTGAAAAAAGCTAATAATCAGGAGGATTCATGAAGAAGGTTTTACTTTGCGCCATCTTAGCCGCCTTAAGTAGTTCAACTTTCGCCTCTTCATTACAGGATCAACTCTCTGCTGTCGCAGAAGCGGAACAGCAAGGTAAAAATGAAGAGCAAAGGCAGCATGACGAATGGGTAGCGGAGCGCAACAGGGAAATCCAGCAAGAGAAGCAACGGCGTGCAAATGCCCAGGCCGCCGCTAACAAAAGAGCGGCAACGGCAGCGGCAAATAAGAAAGCTCGTCAGGATAAACTGGACGCCGAAGCCACTGCGGACAAAAAGCGCGATCAAAGTTATGAAGATGAGCTGCGCAGCTTAGAGATTCAGAAACAAAAACTGGCGCTGGCGAAAGAAGAAGCCCGCGTTAAGCGAGAAAACGAATTTATCGATCAGGAACTGAAGCACAAAGCCGCGCAAACCGATGTTGTGCAATCAGAAGCTGATGCTAACAGGAATATGACTGAAGGCGGTCGCGATTTAATGAAGAGCGTAGGTAAAGCAGAAGAGAATAAATCGGACAGTTGGTTTAATTAATCGATGTTAGTAACTTCAAGCCTATAATTCTTGAGGATAAAAAACCCTCTGTAGTAACAGAGGGTTTTGTTCATTCATAGTGCAGGGTCAAATCATTCCCACTCAATAGTCGCAGGCGGCTTGCCGCTGATGTCATACACCACGCGGGAAATACCGTTCACTTCATTGATAATGCGATTGGAAACACGACCGAGGAAATCGTACGGCAGGTGCGCCCAGTGTGCGGTCATAAAGTCGATAGTTTCGACAGCACGCAGAGAAACAACCCAATCATACTTACGACCATCGCCCATTACGCCAACGGAACGAACTGGCAGGAAGACAGTGAACGCCTGGCTGACTTTGTCGTACAGATCCGCTTTACGCAGCTCTTCAATGAAGATGGCATCCGCACGGCGCAGCAGGTCGCAGTACTCTTTCTTCACTTCGCCCAGAACACGAACGCCGAGACCCGGCCCCGGGAACGGATGACGGTACAGCATGTCGTACGGCAGGCCCAGCTCCAGACCAATCTTACGCACTTCGTCTTTGAACAGCTCTTTCAGCGGTTCAACCAGGCCCATCTTCATCTCTTTCGGCAGGCCGCCAACGTTGTGGTGAGATTTGATAACGTGCGCTTTACCGGTTGCAGACGCGGCAGATTCAATAACGTCAGGATAGATAGTTCCCTGCGCCAGCCACTTCACATCTTCCAGTTTCAGGGCTTCTTCATCGAATACTTCAACAAAGACACGACCGATGATTTTACGTTTTGCCTCCGGATCGTTTTCGCCAGCCAGTGCTGACAGGAAGCGATCTTCTGCCGGAACGTGAACAATGTTCAGGCCGAAGCGATCGCCAAACATATCCAGAACCTGCTCTGCTTCGTTGAGACGCAGCAGGCCGTTGTCGACAAATACGCAGGTCAGGTTTTTACCAATTGCACGGTGCAGCAGCATCGCAGTAACGGAAGAGTCCACGCCACCAGAGAGGCCAAGGATCACTTTATCGTCACCCACCTGCTCGCGGATGCGGGCTACCGCGTCGTCGATAATTTTCGCCGGTGTCCACAGGGCTTCACACTGGCAGATATCACGCACAAAACGCTCCAGCATACGCATACCCTGACGGGTGTGAGTCACTTCCGGGTGGAACTGCACACCATAGAAGCGTTTTTCTTCGTTAGCCATAATGGCAAACGGGCAGCTTTCGGTGCTGGCTACGGTGACGAAATCTTGAGGAATCGCAGTTACCTTATCACCGTGGCTCATCCACACGTCAAGCAGCGGTTTGCCATCTGCGCTTAATGCATCTTCGATACCATGAATCAGCGCGCTATCAGTTTGTACTTCAACCTGCGCATAACCAAATTCACGTTCGTTAGAGGCTTCAACATGACCACCTAACTGCATCGCCATAGTCTGCATACCATAGCAAACGCCAAATACCGGTACGCCTGCTTCAAAGACATACTGCGGCGCACGCGGGCTGTTTTCTTCGGTGGTACTTTCCGGGCCGCCGGAAAGAATAATGCCGCTTGGATTGAAGTCACGAATTTGTGCTTCTGTCACATCCCACGCCCACAGTTCGCAGTAAACACCCAGTTCACGCACGCGGCGCGCAACCAGTTGAGTGTACTGAGAACCGAAGTCCAGAATGAGGATGCGATGCTTATGAATGTTTTCCGTCATTGACGCTTATTCCGAGGCAAGTGAAACAGATAATATAAATCGCCCGACATGAAGTCGGGCGAAGAGAATCAGGAGCCCAGACGGTAGTTCGGGGACTCTTTGGTGATGGTCACGTCGTGAACGTGGCTTTCCTGAATGCCCGCACCGCTGATACGTACAAACTCCGCTTTAGTACGCAGTTCGTCGATAGTACCACAGCCGGTCAGCCCCATACAGGAGCGCAGGCCGCCCATCTGCTGGTGGATGATCTCTTTCAGGCGGCCTTTGTACGCAACGCGACCTTCGATACCTTCCGGCACCAGTTTGTCAGCGGCGTTGTCGCTCTGGAAATAACGGTCAGAAGAACCTTTGGACATTGCGCCCAGAGAGCCCATCCCACGGTAAGATTTGTAAGAACGCCCCTGGTAGAGTTCGATTTCACCCGGAGATTCTTCAGTACCTGCCAGCATGGAACCTACCATCACCGCGCTTGCACCAGCAGCGATAGCTTTCGCAATATCGCCAGAGAAACGAATACCACCATCAGCGATAACCGGAATACCGGTGCCTTCCAGGGCTTCTACTGCATCAGCAACGGCAGTGATCTGCGGAACACCTACACCAGTAACGATACGAGTCGTACAAATAGAGCCAGGACCAATACCGACTTTAACCGCGCTGCAACCTGCTTCTGCCAGCGCGCGAGCACCAGCAGCCGTTGCCACGTTGCCGCCGATGATTTGCAGATCCGGATATTTAGCACGGGTTTCACGGATACGCTGCAGAACGCCTTCAGAATGGCCGTGAGAGGAGTCGATCAGCAGAACGTCAACACCTGCGGCAACCAGCGCATCAACACGCTCTTCGTTTCCAGCACCCGCGCCAACCGCTGCGCCAACACGCAGACGACCTTGTTCATCTTTACACGCGTTCGGTTTACGTTCCGCTTTCTGGAAGTCTTTCACGGTGATCATGCCGATCAGGTGGAATTCATCATCAACCACCAGCGCCTTCTCAACGCGTTTTTCGTGCATTTTTGCCAGCACAACTTCGCGGGCTTCACCTTCACGCACGGTTACCAGACGTTCTTTCGGCGTCATGTAAACGCTAACCGGTTGGTTCAGATCGGTCACAAAACGCACGTCACGACCGGTGATGATGCCGACCAGTTCGTTTTCTTCAGTAACGACCGGGTAGCCCGCAAAGCCATTACGTTCAGTCAGTTCTTTCACTTCGCGCAGCGTCGTGGTTGGAAGAACCGTCTGTGGGTCAGTCACCACGCCAGATTCGTGTTTTTTCACACGGCGAACTTCTTCAGCCTGGCGTGCAATAGACATGTTTTTGTGGATAAAGCCGATACCGCCTTCCTGAGCCAGAGCAATAGCCAGGCGCGCTTCCGTTACGGTATCCATTGCTGCGGAGAGCATAGGGATATTCAGACGAATAGTTTTCGTCAGCTGGGTGCTGAGGTCAGCAGTATTCGGCAGAACGGTAGAATGAGCAGGAACGAGGAGAACGTCGTCAAATGTGAGAGCTTCTTTAGCGATACGTAGCATGGGCAATATCTCGACCAGAGTGGTTAATAAATATTGCCGTGGCATTATACAGAGCGTAACCGATTGCATCTACCCCTTTTTGCAAATAATGCTTGCTATCCCCAGAAGGCGGGTTACTATCGATTGAATAACTTGCTGATTTAGAATTTGATCTCGCTCACATGTTACCGTCTCAATCCCCTGCAATTTTTACCGTTAGCCGCCTGAATCAAACGGTTCGTCTGCTGCTTGAGCAGGAGATGGGACAGGTGTGGATCAGCGGTGAAATCTCGAACTTCACACAACCGGCCTCCGGTCACTGGTACTTTACGCTCAAAGACGATACCGCCCAGGTTCGCTGCGCGATGTTCCGCAACAGCAACCGCCGGGTTACCTTTCGCCCACAGCACGGGCAACAGGTTCTGGTTCGCGCCAACATTACGCTGTATGAGCCGCGCGGTGATTATCAGATTATCGTCGAGAGTATGCAGCCAGCCGGCGAAGGCTTGTTGCAACAGAAATACGAACAGCTAAAAGCGAAGTTGCAGGCTGAAGGTTTGTTCGATCAGCAACTAAAAAAACCTCTCCCCTCCCCCGCGCACTGTGTCGGTGTGATTACATCCAAAACCGGCGCGGCGCTGCACGATATTTTGCATGTGTTAAAACGTCGAGATCCTTCTCTGCCGGTGATTATTTACCCTACCGCCGTACAGGGCGATGATGCGCCGGGGCAAATCGTTCGCGCAATTGAACTGGCGAACCTGCGCAACGAATGCGACGTCTTGATCGTCGGTCGCGGCGGCGGTTCGCTGGAAGATTTGTGGAGTTTTAACGACGAGCGCGTGGCGAGGGCGATTTTTGCCAGCCGTATTCCGATTGTCAGCGCCGTCGGTCATGAAACCGATGTGACTATCGCCGACTTTGTTGCCGACCTACGCGCACCAACCCCCTCTGCCGCCGCCGAAGTGGTGAGCCGCAATCAGCAGGAGTTACTGCGCCAGGTGCAATCTTCCCGCCAGCGGCTGGAAATGGCGATGGATTATTATCTCGCCAACCGTACCAGGCGCTTTACGCAGATCCACCATCGTTTACAGCAGCAACATCCGCAGTTACGTCTGGCGCGCCAGCAAACCATGCTGGAGCGGCTGCAAAAGCAGATGAGCTATGCACTGGAAAATCAACTCAAACGAGTCGTGCAGCAACAGCAACGGCTTGAACAGCGTCTGAATCAGCAAAATCCTCAACCACGCATTCATCGCGCGCAGACTCGCATTCAACAACTGGAATATCGCCTGGCAGAAACTCTGCGAGCACAGCTTAGTGCCACGCGTGAACGCTTTGGTAATGCAGTGACACATCTGGAAGCCGTGAGTCCACTATCCACGCTGGCGCGTGGCTATAGCGTCACCAGCGCCGCCGATGGGACAGTGCTGAAGCAAGTTAAGCAGGTGAAAACGGGCGATACGTTGACCACGCGGTTAGGTGATGGCGTGGTGATTAGCGAAGTCAGTGCTGTAACAAAAACGCGTAAACCGCGTAAGAAAGCGGCTAATCCGTAGGCCGGATAAGATGCGCCAAGCATCGCATCCGGCACAGGCTCTCGCTCATGCCGGATGCGGCGTAAGTGTTACTGGAAGCAGGTGGCAAACCCTGATGTCGTCGCCGGGGAGATTGCACAGTCCAATGAGCCCGCAGGTTCAATGATACCGCAATAGAGGCTGCCAGAGCGGCTTTGCGATAAATACGGGAAGCTGGGCGATGACGGCCATCCCAACGCGCTAAAGCTGGAATGCAGCGTTTGCAGTTCGCTGTATTCCGGTGCATTCCCCAGTCTGCCGCACTGTTTCGCCAGATCCCATTTACTGCTGTCAACCGTATGCGCCAGCGCCCAGATTTCATTATTGACGACCGGCGTTACCGCTGCGACAGCATTCGACGGCAGTTCTGACTTCAGCAACGGACGGTGCAATGTTTTGCCGCTTACCGTCTCGGTGTCGCTCATATGCCCCCAGAAGTAGGCACTTGCCACGTTCGGGCTGGTCACTACTGTGAAAATGGCATCCATCGTCGCGGTGATGCTGGTGTTATCGGTCAGTGTCACCGTCAGCGGCGTTTTATATCCAGGCGTATTATCCTGTTTAATCATAAACGTCGCCGTACCGTCAGAACCGGTGGTTCCCTGAAGTGTATTACCGCTATCGGATAACGTGACCATCGCGCCAGTGGACGGCTGAACGCGCAGGTCATCCATCGCCGCCACGTCGCCATACAAAGTCGCCCCTGGGTTGCGTGGCACGGCATCACCGCGCGTCAGTGTAAAGGCCACGTTCGGCACCGGTTTCCCGGCGCTGTCTTTCACTGTGACCGTCACCGGCATAGATTCCCCTTTCTTCACCTTCGCAGCCTGAGTGGTAGCGTCAAATACCGTTGAGGTGAGCGTTACGGTAGACACCGAAACGTTAGGGTTCAGCAAGCAGGCCTGCAATGCGCGGCTTCTGCTCGCCGCCTCAGCCTGACCATTATACAAATCGACAGTCGCGCATCTGTTGGCTCCGCTGGTATCACACGTCGAGTCCACTGCCCACCAGGCATACCCCGATGACTCCACCGGCCAGCCGGTATCAGCCATCAATGTTCCATTGGGATGACGGTTATACAGCGATATAAGTTGCTCGTTGGTCGGCCAGCGCGCGGCCTCACACGCCGCCGTGCCGCTACGTTCCCTTTCCTGAACAGTAGGCACAAGCCAACTTTCACTATTTAAATCCTTAACGTGAACGCCTGAGGTGTTCGTTAACTCAGCCTTTATTTTAGGCCGCACAAAAACGGTGCCATCTGCCGCCGTCACCGTTTCCGCCATATGCCCCCACATGTTGGCTACTCTAACGTCCGGGCTGGTGAGAACCGTGAAAATTGCGTCCAGCGAGTCGGTTAGCATAGGGCTACTGCCAAGTGCTGATGCGGTTATCGGTGTTCTAAGACCGGTCGAGCTATCCTGGTGAAGATTCAGCGTCGCTTTACCCTGAGCATCGGTCTGAATAACCAGATAACTGGTATTACTCCGACCATTCATGCTGGCGCTTTGTATGGTTTGTGCTGGGTTGAACGTATCGGCCACCAAATCATCCGTCGTTACCGTTTCGCTGAGCGATGTGCCCGCACGATTGTAACTGGCGGCACGCAAAATCCCCACCGACTCAAATGCCGCAGGAGAGCCATCTGGTCGGGTCACCGTAATCGTCAGCGGCAGCGGTGAGCCTTTATGCGCTTTTCCGGCCGGCAACGAACTATCCCAGTTTTCCGCCGCCGTGGTCAGGGTAATTTTGCCTACCGACTCCGCACTCTCCAGGCAGGTCTGGAAGTTGAGATCTGTAGCATCTGAAGCTGCCTGCCCAGTCGTTCCCGATTTGAGATTAATGTACTGATAACTGATCTTCGCTGTGCCTGGACTGGTGACTACGCTTCGCGACCAGAAGTACGGTCTTGGCAATGTTGACTTATCCAGCGGCCAGCCCTGTGCCGTTTCAATGGTTCCCGAAGGATACGCTTCATATAACGATTGCAAATCGTTAATAGACGGCAGTTTATCTTTACAACCTCCCTGCATACCACTCAGCGCATTAGCGATAGTCAGTCGCTGCCAGTTCTCATTGTTGACAATAAGCCCGTTTGAAGAACCTGCCTCCACTTTTAACAATGGACGTTTAAATACCTTGCCGTTATGTGCTGTTAAGGTTTCCGGCATATGCCCCCAGAAATTCGCTTTTGGCGTATCCGGGCTGGTGATGGCAGTGAAAATAGCACTCAGGGTATTCGACGTTATTGCGCTACCGTCATCGATTTCCGCCGTCAGTGGAATACGCGTCCCCTTCCCATTATTGGGCTGATATAGCGTAAATGTCGTCGTACCATCAGCCCCAGTCACGCTGTAATATTTATTGCCATCATCAAGGTAGTCGCTACTGTTACTGTAGCTGTCCCCTACATGTAACAACCGTGACTGGTTATCTATGCTAATCGAATTCGGGTTACGTGGCAGTGTGATACCATGATTCAGCGTAAACGGTACATAGCCCAGCGGGTTACCCTGCGCATCTCGGGTCGTCACTACCATAGTGATTTGATCCCCGACTTTGTTGTAATCTGTTCTGACTTTTACCGCATCGTTACCATCATATTTAGCCGCCTGGGCTGACCTCAACTCAATGGTGCTAACCGACGGGTTTGCCGTTGTCTGACAGGTCAAATACCCGTTGTCCGTTGCCGCCAGACTACTGCTGGTGCCGCCGTTAAGCTGCACGCCTTTGTATTTACGATCGTCAATACTGTTCTGGTCCGGCGTACTGGAGTCATAGGATTTCAGTATCGGCCAGCCGTCAACCGAGTGCCCGTGCCAGGCGCCAGAGAGCGCGACCAGCGAGTTCATGGAGGGGACATAATCCGTACCACAGCCGCCATTACTGTTCTTCGCTGCCTGCGCTTCTGTAAACAGCGCCCAGATTTCGTTATCTTCTTCCGGCCCCTTGCGTTTATTGCCGGGGCTACCGGTCAACTCTGAAAACAGGATCGGGCGCTTAAACGTCAGACCACCTGCCGTTAGCGTTTCCGGCATGTGCCCCCACATTTTTGCTTTTGCACTATCCGGGCTGGTGACGACGGTGAAAATGGTATCCATCGATGCATTTTTTGTTGGATCGGAATAGAGCCCAGCGGTGAGTGCCGTTTTCGTGCCATAGGTATCCGGGCGCGTAATGTTGAGTATTTTACTGCCATCGCTACCTGTCAGGGCGGCATACGCCGTAGCGGTATCATTGAGCGCCATTTCATCTGGCAGACCAGCATCAACCACCACCGATGAGACAACCCCATCGCTGCTGCCTGCCGTATGACGCTCACCTGGGCGGGTATAGCCATCACCGCGTTTCAGGGTAAACGGCATATCTGCCATCGGGTTACCGGCAGCATCTTTTACCGTCACTTTCACCTGCAACGTCTCGCCCTTTTTCAGCTTCGCTGCGTTAAGCGAACTGTTCCACTGCGCCTGGTTCACAACTTCAAGCATGATGATACTTGCAGGCGGATTAGCGGTAGCTAAACACGTCATATACGTTGGCGTGGTATTCGCACTCTCTATACTGCCGTTATTCAACCAGACCGCCGCCAGATGCGGCACTTTATCGACAGGTGTGCTGCTCCAGTACTCTTCACGCTGGGTTGGCCAACCGTGAACCGTCTGGATAGTATTATTGTCGTTGGCGGCATAAAGCATATTTAGCTGTTCTTTGCGCGGCACTTTATTGACTCCGCAACCGCCCGCCGCCGTATTTTCAATATCCGCCTGCGCCACGCGTACCCAGGTTTCGTTATTTTCAGCCAGTTGACTGGTTTCACCACTGACTTCATTAATCAGTTTTGGGCGTTCAAAGGTTAGCGACCCAACGGTGATGGTGTTATCCATGTGACCCCACATTTTCGCACCGGTCACATCCGGGCTGGTGGGAACGGTAAAGATCACGTAGTAGTTGATTGTGTTCGGCAGCACGGAATTGGTCGGTGTGACGATAAGTTTGGTTCTTAAACCTACCCCCTGCGGCTGCTCGATAACGACGGTCGCCATGCCCTGCGCGTCCGTGGTGCCAGAGTAGACCATCGAAGGCTGTGAGGTGCCATATTGCGTGCCGTTCAGGGTTATCGCACCATTGCTGGAATCGCTATAGTCGGTTGCCTTTCCTTCTCTATCAAGGCTGATATCTTTCGTGATAGTAAAGTCAGCATAAGGAATGGGCGCATTATTTTGACCATTGACTGTACGCACCGTCATGGTGATTTTTTCGCCGACTTTTGCTCTTGCCTGTTTAGAGGTGGGTGAAACATCTTTATCGGTTTCCACCACCACCCGCGCAATCAGTTCGTTGGCAGAACAGGAGAGATAGTTGGGTTTAAAACCGGAATAGGTATCCACTCCCCCCGTTCCCAGGTCTACAGACGAATGCAATTCGGCTTGCTGGGCGGCGGTAAGATAATCATAGTTTGCCGTCGGCCAGCCATGTTCAGTGCCTATCGTATTTCCCTGATGACCCGCAAATAAAATCTCCAGAGAACTTTGCGGGGGAATATGCCCCACACCGCATTCCGCCTGCATACTGGTATTCTGGTCAAACAATGCCCAGTCTTCATTATTTTCACGCATCATCCCTACTTCATGCGTCGTTTCATCCGCCAGGCGTGGGCGTTTATAGAGATTCCCCTCCGCCATAATCCCACTGCCCATATGGCCCCACATGCGGGCATATTCGCTGTCCGGGCTGGTGACCACGGTGAAGATGACGTCTTTGGCATCCGATGCGTTATAGTTACTACGCATCGCCGCCGTGATGTGTGTTTTCACACCAACGCCGTCTGGCTGACTTAACGTCAGCGTGGCCTGGCCATTAGCGTCAGTAATCCCTTCGTAATTATGCGCATCTACCTGTTGTAGGTTGGTGCCACCACTGATTTGAACCGGGTGCGTCTCCCAGGTGGGATTGGATTGATTTTTACGGTTAACGCCGTCGTCCAGATGCAAAGAGAAATAGTAATACGCTAACGGCTGATCGTTATTTTTGTTGTCAGTAATAGTCAGACGCATGATGGCGTCTTCCCCAACCTTCGCTTTCATCGCCTGCGCCGTATCATTAAAACTCGCGGGCGTGAGAACAATTTTCGGTTCGACGTCCGGAGCTTCTTTATCGACACAACTGACCAGGAATTTCGTCGCATCTGGTTTTTGCGCCTCGCTACGGTTAGAAACGTCAGCCGCGTGGTGCATTCCACTTGCCCCCGCCAGCGAAGACCAGTAATAGTTTCCCTGCATTGGCCATCCCGCCACTTCCTGAATCGAGGTGGGAATGACCGTTGCCAACGCGCCGAACTGACGCATACCCGGCAAAATGTCACAGTGGTTATCAGCCCCACTCCAGACAAACGTGGACCAGGTTTCATTGTGATCGTCTGCGGTGCCATCCTCATTGCTGACTTCCGCCGCCAGTTTTGGTCGGCTGAAGGTGTACTGCTGCGCTTTCAGCGTATCCGGCATGTGACCCCACATACTGGCGACCGCAACGTCCGGGCTGGTCAGAACGGTAAAAATCACTGCCGTTTCGCTGGTTTGTGTAATGCCTGGCAGACTGACAACCAGCGGAGTTTTTACGCCTGGTCCGGCAGGCTGCGTGACGGTGACGGTCGCGGTGCCGTTGGCATCGGTTGTGCCGTGATACTCTGTTGTGGTCGTGGTAAGTTCCGTGCTATCGATGCTCACCGGGCTGGTGTTATTGACAACATCCTGGCGATTCCTTGCGTCTTTCCGTTTGATAACAAAGGGAAGATTTCCTGTTGGGTTACCCTCGCAGTTTTTGGTGGTCACCGTTAAGGTTATCGTACTGCCGACGGTGGTTTTTGCTGCCTTTAGCGTATCGTCATAACCACTGACGCTTGCACTCACTAAATCCCCCTGGGCTGCGGCAATATTGAGCGTCACCTGCTTTTCGTTCAACAACACCGAACCCTGATTTGGCACGCCGGTCAGGGTAAAAAGATTCAGCGTCGGAAGCGTTTCTTTAGGGTCAAACTGTGGAATGACTACCAGCTTATGCCCCGCCAGGTTTTGCGCGCAGAAGGAGCGATCGGCGCGAGGCTGCGGGTCGAGCGGCACATTAGACGTGGCAGCCTCCGCCCATACCAGCGAAACGTCAGGTAGCGTTTGGTTTTGCCAGCGCAGCAGCGGCGGAGTGCTGAACATGTCACCTTCGGTATCGCCCGGGTTAATTAAAATCATACTGGTTGCGCTGGCATCCACGCTGAAGTTCCCCGGCGTGGCCGTACTGGCGACATTGTGCTCTTTGGCGGGATCAAGCTGGACGCTGCCCTGATAAACGGGCACGCTGGCGCTGTCTGCTATGGGAGGGGTGCCATTTATGGCATCCGTTGAAACGGCGGTATGTTGCCACTGGCTCCCTTTCAATGCTGCTACTGCTGGCGTAGCCAGAGTAAGCATTAAACATGCCATCACCATTTTTACGCGTTTCAATTTCCCGTCCATGAGTGAAACCTGCCCGTTAACGTTACTTTCTTACCTCAACCCACTTTGCTTAACGTTGGCTAAGCAAAGTGTGCGGAAAAGCACCATTCCCATACGGGAATGGTGCCGGTAAAGATTATTTTCTCTGGTAGTCGATAGACAAACCGTAGCCCTGAACACCGTCTGCGCCAATAGTGAGGCCGCCTTCGGAATAGTCGAAAGAGGTCTTCGCTTCGGCGTTGGTAACCGGGATGACCAGGTCGTTGTTGTTGTGGCTCGGGTTGACAATCCCGCCGTTAGTACCCAACTGCAAACTGGTGCCTGTAAAGCGCCAGCGGTAGTTGTACTGGTTGGTAACTTCTTCACCCGTATCATAGGTTCCATTGCTGTTTCCATCTTTCCACAGCATGACCTGATAGGTGGTATTGGTTTTGAGTTTGGTTGCTTTGCCCAGCAGGTTGGTATTAACGCCCTGTTCATGAATGACCACTTTAACCGCATCATCAAACACCGGACCTTCAGGAATATCATCGCTGTCAGAACCACCACCAGCATTTGTCGAGAGGTCAAGCATCACCAACTGTTCTGCGACGTTAGGGTCACCGGTTGTGGTGGTTGGTGTGATCTTCAAGCCGATGTATCGATCCGCATCTGCTGCAGCGATGGTGTAAGTGTCACTGCCAACTGTACCAATCTCTCTTGGGTCACCACCCGCTTGATCTTTGTAGCTCATCCATTGCAGCGTGGCTTTTGTCGCTGTGTTGTTGTCATCAAGATCGCCCTGGGTATCGCCAATGGCCCAGTTTGCCGTTAACTTATCGCCAACATGAAATTGCTTTTCGCCATCCGTTGAAGCAGTTCGCGCACCGCGATCAATAGTAATAGTCACATGAGATTTATCAGCATCGCTCGTTTCTGTCGCGCTACGAGTTATCCACGGCACTGTACCCTGAATCGTTCCGGTTGATTGCGTCTCTGATTGCCACTGACCAGCTCTTAGATTACCCTGCCCTTCTGCCATGGCTGCTGGCACTGCGCAGTACCCTGCTAAAGCCAGCGCCAGCGCAACTTTGGTCATCGGTCGCTTTAAATAATGTTTCATTCAACTCTCTCCTTGATTAATATCCAGTGACTGGCCGATCGAGCATTACGCCGATCTAGTGCTTGCTGTAAACCACACGTAATCCATACCCCTGCACGCCATCTTGTTTTTGGGCACCAAATTTCTGCACGGCTTCTTCGTTAGTGGCAGGGATGACAATATCTTCATTGCTGGTATTTGTTTGGGCACCGGTGTAGCCGTTAACGCTTTGCCCGGTAAATTCCCACTGGTAGTCGTATTGCGTCATTTCCTCTTCCGTCAGTTTTTCCGACTGCTGGAAAACGCCATCTTTGTTGGCATCGCGCCACAAAACAAAGCGGTAGGCGTTATCCACAGGCAAATGCTCTTTCTCATTGTCGATAAGATTGACGGGATTAGTCGCAGATACACGGTAGATAAACGCATTAACATCATTCCCTCCCGCACCAAGGAATGTCACATCCACATAGTTGCTGTCGTCATACGGAGCAGCTTTTGCTTTCCAACGGAAAGTGCCGGGTAACGTACTGGAGAGTGTGACGGTTCCTTTTTCTTTATCTTGTTTGGCGATAAAGACGCAGGGATTCTCGGTTGAACAAGGTTTATTGGTGAGCGTGACTTTTTTATCCTGCGCATCGTAAAGCTGCGGGGAAAGGTTATCTTCTGGCAGTGTATTGCCGTTGCGGTCAGTGTCATCACCGAAGCTGTCAGTGACGTCGAGATCCATCACCACGCCATCAACGCCGTCTGCCTGGGCGCTGGCTTCGTGGCTGTGATTGTTCTCTTCAGGTACATCCGCAATATTGTTGACGATCAGCTCAATTTTACGGTCTTGCTGCACGGTGATTTCCACCACACCGGAATTCTGCCGATTACCCTTTTCATCCTCCAGCGCCAACCGTACCCGCCAGGTATTCAACTTTTCCTGCTCTGCTTTATCGGAACTGTACTGCCAGGCGGGCAGCACCAGATTCCAGTGGTTGTTGTTACCTTCAGTGATGGTATTCGCTTTAACAACAGGCATGACCAGCGTGCGGGCAGCGTTATTTTTCGCCTGCCACGAGGCGGAAATAATTTTGTAATGATGGTTGATCAGCGCGTTGATGGTCCATTTACATTTTTCCAGTCCAACCGCTTCTTCTGGCGTGTCTTTAATCACACATTCCGGGTGCTCATTGGTGGCGTCCGCTTTAAGCCACAAGGTGACATCAAGTGGGTCTTTTTCTTTGTATTCCAGCACGATAAAGTTATTACGTTCGACGAAGTCATGGCGGCTCCCCATCAGCGAGTGAGCGACTTTGACGTTATCGCTATTCAGTTGATCTTTTAGCGGAACACCGAACTGATAATTAATCGTGGCGTTAACACTAAGATCACTGTTATCTCCAGTGCCTGCTTTATAGTCCGCCCCGACTGTCAATAACGGAACTGGTTGATAGTTCACGCCGAGCGTCACTGCATAGGGATCTTTTTCTAAATTATCGGTGCCGAACAACGCAACTTCGTCACCATAATATTGCTCGAAAACAACTTTGCCCCCCAACTGTGGATAAGAAGGTAGCCAGGCTTCCGCACGAACATCCCAACCACGCGCAGGTCGGGTAATGACTCTAACTTATTGATAGTGTTTTATGTTCAGATAATGCCCGATGACTTTGTCATGCAGCTCCACCGATTTTGAAAACGACAGCGACTTCCGTCCCAGCCGTGCCAGGTGCTGCCTCAGATTCAGGTTATGCCGCTCAATTCGCTGCGTATATCGCTTGCTGATTACGTGCAGCTTTCCCTTCAGGCGGGATTCATACAGCGGCCAGCCATCCGTCATCCATATCACCACGTCAAAGGGTGACAGCAGGCTCATAAGACGCCCCAGCGTCGCCATAGTGCGTTCACCGAATACGTGCGCAACAACCGTCTTCCGGAGCCTGTCATACGCGTAAAACAGCCAGCGCTGGCGCGATTTAGCCCCGACATAGCCCCACTGTTCGTCCATTTCCGCGCAGACGATGACGTCACTGCCCGGCTGTATGCGCGAGGTTACCGACTGCGGCCTGAGTTTTTTAAGTGACGTAAAATCGTGTTGAGGCCAACGCCCATAATGCGGGCAGTTGCCCGGCATCCAACGCCATTCATGGCCATATCAATGATTTTCTGGTGCGTACCGGGTTGAGAAGCGGTGTAAGTGAACTGCAGTTGCCATGTTTTACGGCAGTGAGAGCAGAGATAGCGCTGATGTCCGGCGGTGCTTTTGCCGTTACGCACCACCCCGTCAGTAGCTGAACAGGAGGGACAGCTGATAGAAACAGAAGCCACTGGAGCACCTCAAAAACACCATCATACACTAAATCAGTAAGTTGGCAGCATCACCCGCAGGTCGTTCTAAATAGAAGTCGAAATCTTTTGAATCTTTCCAGTCAGAAAGTGGATGATAATAGTTACCAGAAAGTTTTAAATAATCCGTCCAGGCTTCAGTCCCTAACCCTAAACGGCGATGTCCACGAGTGAAATCATAATCATAAAATATATTTCCACCCAATAACCATTTATCTAAATTATGTCTAACGCCGAAGCCAATATTACCTATCGTGCGTTCCTCTTTACGTTGAGCGGATAACTGGCTGAAATAAACACTTTTTTGAGAATCATATAAAGGAACAAAATAGTCGATTGAACTGCCGTCCAGCGAGCCATCATGACCGATAGAAAGATTCGAACGGACTTTACCGTATGGAGAAAGCGCACCTTCGATATAAGACTGTGCAGATGAGGTGATTTGCCCTTGCAGATAGCTTCTTGCTTGAGATTCCAGAGCTTCTGGGGTCAGGTTCTCAAATCCCTGCTGGGCGGATTCGGCGACGTAGTTGACACCACGCTCTTTCAAGGATTTACCTTTATTATTTTGTTCTTCTTGTAAGGCAGCTTCGCTTCCCAAATCCGGTAATGAAGAGTCACTTTGCTTAACATTTATCTCTGGTGTCGCATAAGCAGCACCAGAGATAAAAATTAGCATAAAATAGCGTATCCATCGCAACATGCCTTTTCCCTGTAACGATTTTATAATCTGAAATCAGCTTCGGCATTGTATTCCAGATAGTTCAGATATTACACACCAGAAATGCTAAATATATTCTTAAAGTTATAACAATGGGAGTTTGTTCACTCTAATTACGTGTTAAGCTAATAGAAATTGGCTCATTATATTTATACCAGGAATATATAAAAGAAAAATATATATTCCCGTGATATTAAGCAGTGGTAAATTTAACGCGCTTTTTAGAAATTAAACCGTGTCCATTCTGGCAGAAATAATCCACCGCGCCACAGGCTTTTAATACCTGTAACGGCTGATGACAGTCAGGGCAAAGCGCCTGAACAGTGAAATCTTTATCGCAAGTTGTGCAGTGAGCCGTCTCGCCATTGCGTTCGAGAGGGTTTTGGCAGACAGGGCAGTTGAGTTCCATATTTGTTCCTCGCGATTGGTTGGGTTTCTCTTCCTGGATGGCAAGAGAAACCCAATAAGTAATTACTTACTTTTCTTAATGTGAAACACAAAAAACAACGAAAGATATTTGATTTTAAATGATTTTCTAACGATCACCTTTCCATTGGGTACACCCATGTGTACACATAAAATTGACACTTTATCGATTTTTTGCTTGTTTTTTGCTCCATGCCAAAATCTCTGCGGCATCAAACATTACTCGCCTCTCACCCATTTTAACTGGCTTTGGAAAATCGGGTCTCATCTTCCATCGCTGTAATGTGCTTTTGCTCACAGCAAGAAAATCGGCTACCTTTTGCACACTCACATATCCTTGGCTTGGAAAATCAGAGCTGGTGACATCATTCTCCCGTTCTATCCTTGTCTCTTCATGAAAACCAGCTTTCTTTGAAGGTATTTTAAGCGGTCTCTCCCGCGCTTTATCTTTTACAGAGTAAGACTCAATCCTGAGCTTTTTGTGTATCTTAAGAGGATGTTTTTTGGCTGGTGGCTCAGGCGTTGGCTCTGGTGGTAAATAGTAATAGTAAGCCCTCACTAAATCCTCTGGTGTCAGTACACCATAACTCATTGTTTCACGATCCGGGCGTAGTTCCAGTACCCCAAATCTAAGCAACTTGTCCATTTCTGCGCTTGTTATTTCGAAGTGTTCTGACTGCTGCACCCGAAGCTGGTAAGTTAACGCTTCTCTGGCTTCTTCAATGTCATATTCCGGATGAGGAAAATGCGGCTTGCGAATCATCAATGTAAACATCCACCCATGACTTATCACATAAGCAGACAATATCAGATATAACAAAAATGGTAAGTAGTTACTTAGTTGTTGAAGTAAGTAAGATACATATGAATATGGCAGTTCTAGTGTCGTAGGCGGATCTAAAGGTCTCCCCGGCTATGTAGTTTTGAGTCATCTGGACTACCTCACTCCGGTAGACGCTCCAGCCGAAAGTAAACTCACTTATCTACCTTTCGACCCTGTTAATCGCTTAGCGAACGCAGTGATTCCAAGACAGAGCAATTTTTCAACAAATTGAAATAAAAAATAATTTAATTATCTATTGATTTTTCATACCGTCGATGTAAGCCTCATTCTTCCATCGGTATAGAAAAAATTTCCTTACCTATTGCTGTCACTTCTACTCAGACATTAAAGAATGAAAACAAGATATATAAAAACATAACAAAATGAAATTATAACTATTAGTCATAGTTGATGAATTTATAATTAGCATGCTTATTATGAAAAAGAGTGATTATGAACAGAATATTAGTCATAAAAGAAGAAAATCATACTGTCAATCCAGATATGGGATTGGTAATCCCTGTTGCGTATATAACCGAAAACGGAGCATATGAAAAAATAGATACAAATGACTTCCCTAATGGAGGGATTTTTATATCAAAAGGATTCATGAATATTAGCCAACAGTTTGGCAATGACGAATTATTTATTCTTACCGAGTTTTATGAAAGCAATGATGATGACTGGAAAAATAACTCTAGACATCAGAAGCATTTTGGATTAGGGAATAAAGTTGAAAGACTTGAAAAAAACTATTTCATACCGATCATAAAATCCGAATTACCCGATATCACGACAGGTTTCATTAGTCATGATATTGATGCTCCTAGTACTCAGTTTTTTATTGAGAACAGCGATTATATTTATGGACCTTTCAAAGCATCTAAACAAGATAATAATTGGCAGCTATCACCATTATCAACACCATCCCCCTTACAGTTAAAACAAGATCATATCGCGAGAATAGGATTTAACTATATAGTCGAAGATAAGTTATCTTCTGAATGGAATATTAAAGGTGAAAATAGAAATTATATAAATAATCTAAAAGACCTTTCAACTTTATCTTACGACCAAATTGATTACATATCTGATACTCGATTAGTATCATATTTCACAAAAAATGGTTTTGGTAATGGTTTTTCTAAAAACAAAAACCCATTAGGAAAAAGTGAAGCACAAAAACTCTCACAAGGCATTGACGAATATGTTAAAAAGAACAAAGTACTAGAGAACAGCGAGCGCCTAAAAAGGCTTAAAGAACTTTTAGGTGATTTCTTAGACTCTAGTCCGTTTGGGCAGGAAATAGTTCAAGAATTTTTAGCTGAAAGTAGAGATGGAAGGCTTTATTTGGATAATTACTTTGCAAAAAACAAAGATTTATTAGTGAAGCAAAAATCTGAAGAGCTTGAAGAAGTTACCAGAGTTCAAAAATTAAAATTAGATAAAGAGTTAAGTGATCTAGAAAGATTAATCGCTAATAAAAAATCAGAATTTGAATTTGAAGTAAAAAATGTCGAAGCAGAAAAATTAAAAGCTAAAGATGAAATAGAAAAAATAAAAAAACAAACTGCTGAAGATGCGCATAAAATATTATTACAAAAACAACAATCATTGACAGAAGAAAACTCAATTTTAGAAGAAAAAATAAATGATACAACTCAAAAACTAAATGATTTCTATTCCACCTTATCACGGGTAAATGATTATAACTCACTCGTAGAAGAGATAAATTATTTAAAAAGGCGAAAAGAAGATCTTGATAAAGAAAAAGAATCTGTTGAAAAAGCTGTAAGTCTTAAAAAGGCAACTTTAAACTCTCCACAACTTTTAGAGAAAGCAGTAGAAATTCAAACCTTGACTACATTATTAAATGGAGGAAGAGTTAAAGAGAGTTCACCCAAAATATATAAAACTAAAATAACACCATCCACCATAAAACTGACTAAAGAGAACAGGAATGATTATATAAATTATTTGATAGATTCATTTAGTAATGACAATGGTAGAAATTTCTCATTTGATGAAATGTCTAATTTACTTATATGCTTAAATCAGTCATTTATGACAATTTTAGCAGGACCACCTGGGACAGGGAAAACCTCCACAGCCATCAGGCTTGCACAAAGCATGGGGTTAACTAGTGAAGAAAACACTTATAACACAAGTAACTTCATTAATATCCCTGTAGGTCGTGCCTGGGTTTCTAGTCGAGATATATTAGGATTTTATAACTCTTTAAAAGATGTTTACCAACCGGCACGAACGGGACTTTATGAATTTTTGAAAAGTGATCATAATCAAGACTATCTGAAGCTAATTTTGTTAGATGAAGCAAACCTATCCAGCGTTGAACATTATTGGTCAGATTTTTTAGGCATGTGTGATCCTGAAGGTAGAAATAGAAAAATTGACTCTGGCATACCTTCAGATGTTGAAAGGCATATAAATATTTCAAAAAGCGTACGTTTTATCGCAACTATAAATAATGATGCCTCTACGGAACGTTTGTCACCAAGATTGATTGATCGTGTTCCAGTTATAAGTTTAAATCATAACTCAGAATTTAAGTCTAATTTATTAAAGACTATAGACTTCGATGGTGCAATAAATAATGAATCCTTAGAAAGTTGCTTTGATGTAAACTTGTATGAATCTTCATTTACTACTGAAGAAGAGAATTCACTTGAACAAATCATAGAAATTTTAAGAACACCAATTAATAGAACGACATCAATAAGAGTTAGTCAAAGGAAATATAACGCAATTAAGCGGTATTGCCATGTGGCGAATGAAATCGAGGGGCTAAGAGTCCAGCCCTTAGACTTTGCTATTAATCAACATATTCTGCCATTGATTGAGGGTTATGGTAGTGGTTTCAAAGAAAGACTACATAATCTTGAGCAAAAACTAGTTGAACTTGATTTAAACATATCTAAAGCGACGTTAAAAAGCATAATAAATAATGGCGATATATATAGCGAGTCGTACTCGTATTTTTAAGGATGAATTAGATGAAAATTAAAATTTCAATTTGGGGGGGGAAGCGTCAAGGAGACGCTTTTGAACTACCTTTAGTTGAAGCTAGAAGTAACTCATCTTTTTTCATTCTTGAAGATGAGTCAATAGAAATATCATTTTCCAGCGATATTTATTACGATAAAATATCTTTGCTTCTATACGAAAATGAAGTTGAACCAACTATAATTGAAAACCATAATGATCTTTGGACTTATAAGTGGCAACCTAAGAGACTAGGACGATTCTCACACGAGTGTTTTTTCCATAATTATTATGGTGTCGCTGAGTTAATGTTAGAGGCACAAATTAAAGATCAAATTAAGCTCTTTAACTTTCAACCAATAGAAGTATTGGCTAAAAAAATAAATGCTGAGCGAGTAGAAAAAATGCTTTCATTTTTAGCAGGAATTGACAGCGAGGCATTATGTTCTTTTTTTAGAGTAACCCGCCGCAAAGCTGGTTATAAACATGGAGATACTCCAGCCGAGATTTTACTTGAGCAAATAGAGAACACTACAGAAAAGACTTCAACCCTAGTAAAAAAAATAATTACTCGGCCAATTACTAAATTATCCACTCGAGAAAAATATGTTTACCCAGACAACAGTACTAATGTTGATGATTTGACACTTTCGTGGCTTTGCAATAATGCTGATGAGCTATTTGAGACTGATTATATAGACAATGCTGTTTTGGAACATAATAATAATCTTTATGGAGCAAGGAAATTAATTGAGTATCAGGCAACTGAGGACTCTGACGTCTACGAAAATCAGGTATTACATGGCTTCATAAATACTTTAATCCAAACTACATCGACACTACTATCTGGATTTGAAAGTCCCGAAAGAAAAGTTTATAAAGTAAATGGCACGCCTTCAGGGTATGTCAGTTTTTTTAGTCAAATACAGAAATTTCAAAAAAGCATTAACGAGAGAAAAATATTAAAGTGCAAGTCTATTTTAGTGAATCTGCATTCCATTAAAAGGCTTATGACTGAAAAAATCCCCTCAAAAAAAAATATTGTTGGCATACCGACATTCACTATGAAGGCAAAAAAAGATTCATTGTATTTATCAGTATTTAAAAAAATTGTTGATTGGTATCGTTTTGGCAGCCCTGACTGGAGTGTTCAAGAGGAATTATTATCTATCCAAAGCATACCAAAACTATTTGAGTATTACTCTCTATTTTATATTAAGGTTGTTTTAGAGAAAAAATACATCTCCAAGTCGACAATAGAACCAACTAGTGAATCACTTTCATTTAGCTTCAATCTCAAAAAAGACCTTAAATTAAATTTATTTTATGAGCCTAAATACTGGATGGCTAAACATCCAATGGCTGATTTAAGAGGACTTGTTAATACTGAAGGTTGGACTATTTACAATGGAAAAGTATCAAAACGCTCTAGTTCTGGACGATTCTCAAATAGATCCCCAGACTTTGTTATAAAAATAAGTGATACTTTTGATAACGAAAAGTTTATTATTTTAGATGCTAAGTACACATATTCAGACAAAGCATTTATCCATTACCTACCTGATTTGACGCTTAAGTACTTACACGGACTTCATTCGATTTCAAATGCTCAAAACAAAATAGCCGGTTTAATGATTTTAAATCCTGATGAAGAATCTCAAGTACGAGATTTTCACAATAGTGCTTTTGATGTGTTTTCAGAAACACCTGCCATGCCATTTTTATTATGTGCTTCAGTAGCTCCGGGAGATGAATTCATTGGCAATAATAGATTTGAACATACACTCATGAAAATACTTGATCTCACCTTAGAGCAGTTTAAAAAAAGTCATGAAGATATTTATTCTCTCAGAGCTATTCGTGCGTAATGTGCAGATGCTATCCTTGCCAAACAAGCTCACCTCATGAGTGAATTGTTCTACCGATGCAGAACTAACCCGGAGTAAACCAGCTCCGGGGCAATAACATTTAAAAATAAGGAAGTTTTACATTATGATCACTCCACAATAAAATACTTCAAAAATTTATTTCAATATCTGTTTTTCGTTGGCTGGGTTTTTTACGTGTACCATACAGGGTACACATCCCAAAAAACTCTTACAGTATTGACGTTACGTTGCAGGTATTCTGGCTTTCAGCAATACAATGAAATTTTCTATATTATTGTTTTTAATTCTGTTTTTTCATTTATCATCATAACATTGCTTGTTTTTTATACGTCAATTTTTCTATAAGAGTGAATCCTAAATATTGATATTTCTATGGGCTTGCCCTTCATCAAAATTGCGTTTTTTTCTAAGACTTTTGATTTTTCATTGAGCTACGCGGATACGCCGCCTCTGGCGGCTTTCTCCCGCGACAGGTCTTAATCGTCGAATGCGAGTCGCCGCCTTTGGCGGCTTTCTCGCTACGGACGTTTGAGGAGATTATGTTGTGGTTTAATGACTATTTTTGATTAAAAAAACCACAAACGGTCGCAAAACTCTACTACTAATAGTAACTGCGCGTCCTTCTCTCTCTGGATATGTTCAAGCGCGCTTTTCTCAGCACCAGCAACAGCGGTTTACTTCTTAACAATTCACAAAGCGTTATCGCCTTCGGTGAGTACTGTCTGGCTTGTAGCGCCTCTCTACGCTCTACCTCTGCGGCTTTTCTGAGGGCTAGCGTTTGTAAGTTGTAGTATGTTTTATCGCTGCATGTAACGATGATTGGTTTCACATGTGATCGTTCGGGTGAGTCAGCCAGTGTTCGCTGTATCCTGCGGCGCTGCGCTGGTCTTTTTGCTTTTGACGCTTCAAGTTTCAACTGCGTACGCCGTACTTCAAAGTATCCTGCTGCTTCTGGGGTTATGATCTGCGATGCGTGCGTTGCCCAATTACTGGATGACGCCCATACGGACACTGATAACCAGTCGTACGGGCTTTTTTCTGCTCTGGCATTAAACTCCTTAAGTTTAGTTTTACCTTTTGTAAGGTACGATAGGACGTCAAAGCTGTATACAAATCTAACATCTTGATTTTCAATTAAATTACGGCGACCCTCATATGGCTGGCGCTTTACCCACGCAACCAGCAAGTCTCTCGCTGTATTCTCATCTGGAACTTTCACAATCATGTGTAAATGTAGGGTATCCTGAAACGCCGCCCACTCAACGCAATATATCCACGGAATACTGCGTCTCGTAAGCGAGCGAGTGAATGTGGTTATCGCCGTTTTCAAAGTCTCCGGCGTAATGCACTGTGCTGGGCGTAAGGTCAGCATATATGCGTTTTCGCCTTGTGTAGCATCCAGATCGATAGAGAGTAGACGTCTTTTGAAGGCTCTAAGCCTGTCAATCGAAAAAGCCACTTTGCGCTTTCTGATGTGGCTGTTTGGGCATGTTTTCTTTCTTTGCCTGTTTTGGTTGCGTGGTTTCATGTAAGCGTCAACAAATGCACCACGCTTGCGCACGATGTGTTGTTCAGCACGATCCCCGTGATATAATTTCATTGCGAATATGTTCCTAAAAAAACCCGCCTGGCAGGGCGGGTTTTTTTATGTCTTACAGGTACTTTTCCCCAATTGCTCGCGTTATCTCTGAGAACGACGATTCAGACACGTCCCCTCTGATCCCCCTAAGTATTCGTAACGCAGACTCAACCTTGCGTAATATCTTCGTGTATCTTGCATTGGTGCGCCATATACAAAGCGTTCCCGCTTTGTCGAGTCGGTATTTTACCAAATCCCTTTCTGGAATGTGATATGCACCATCCATTCGCTGTTCGACGGGGATACCCCAATCATTACGTAACAGTGTTAAAACACGGCTGCGCTCATGTCCACCAGCCGCAGATAAGTATCTATCAAATTGGGTTGGGGTAAGGCTATGACCATCTAACAGAATATCGCGGATCTGTGCGGTAGCTTGGTTTCGTGTTAATGCTTCCATCATTCGCCCCTTACAGAAATCGGGCTGCGAATTGGTCGAGATCTGCGACCAACCATACTCTGCGCTTTCTGCCGTTGATAGATTGGACGGTGCAAGTCGGAAAAGCTGGAATGTAACGCTTATATTGGTAAAAGCGTGATAGACAAACGCCAAGATATTGCGCGGATTCTCGCGCGGTAAGGTAATTTTCCATAATAACGATCCATGTTTATGTTTAGTTCACATTATGGGGCATCCTGCCCCATAAATACTGTACATAATTTTTTCAATTATCCCAAGTCTACAACCAAAAAATTTCCCGCGTAGCAATCCCTATAGTTCACCCTTGTTCTGTTTCAATTTCATATACGCTAGCTCCACACAAGCTGTATCGCCACCATAATTTCGATCTCCTGCTAATTACAGTTACTATATTTTTTCATGGGGACGACGTTGTAATCTTCACCACTTTCCAGCGTAACCAGCAGTTCAGCCCACTGCTCCAACGCAGCTTTTCTCTCTTCAAAATAGTGGTGGCGATTATAAATACCTTCAACACCGGGTATTTTATGATTAAGACATCTTTCAGCTATTACAGGATCAATCCCCAATGCTGCCATCTGGGTACGCATCGTACGTCGTAAGTCATGAATGCTAAATGGCTCAACATCAGGCATCTCTTTTAATACTGAAGGCAAAACCATATTCAGCGTACTGCGACTAACGTGCGATGTAGTCCTCCCCCTCCTTGCCGGAATTAACCAGCGGCTATTACCAGCAAACAGACGGATTTCCTTGATCCACTCGATAACAGGATCAGCTAGCGGGATGTCTATCTCCTCACCATTTTTTGCTCGATTAGCAGGAAAATGCCAAACCTTTTCATCAAGATTAAACTCTGACCACTCGGCAGCGCATAATTCCATCTTGCGAACCCCTAGCGCGAGAATGATTTTAAACGTTAATTCGTTCTCTCTGCTAATACCCCGCCCCTTACGCAGAGCTTTAAAAAACATTACTAGCTCCTCACGCGTAAGTGCTCGCTTACGCCCTTGCTCTTTCCCACCTGCATCTTTTGAACTAAATGAAATCGCGGGGTTTACTTCAATCATCCCGCGTACAACAGCATAATCAAAAAGGCGCTTAAGCATTCTTAGCACGTCATTCGCAACAGTAGGAGAACCGCGCTCTAATACATCCTGCAAAACATCGTCGATATGTTTCGGGCGTACATCCTCAATTTTCATTTTGCCGATAGATGCGACAATGTTTTTTTGTAAGCTACTGCGAAATAACTCCGGATGCTTGTAAGTGGGTTCTATCTGCCGCGAGTAATACTCAACAGCTAAATCTGATACTCGTTTTGCGTTCTTTTGCGCTTCAATCTTTTCCAATGCTTCAGCTTTTCGCTTCTGTTTCTCTCCTGCTACGTCATAACCAAGAGAAACACGGGCTGCCAGTTCTCTGGCGACCTCTCTTGCTTTTGCAAGAGAGAAATCAGTATACGAACCAATCAGCACAACTCGCGATTTTCCGCCTAACTTGTAACGAAAGCGCCAGTTAGGGAATTTGTCACTTTTCCTAAATCGAAGATAAAGCCCGTTTCCGTCTGCCTTACCTTCGAATCTCTCATCGGCTTTAATCCAAGCTTTGATTTGTAGGTCAGTTAATTTTGCCATTACGAACACCTGAATACGTTACATCGGGTACGCAAAGCCATCGTCACCGTGTACCCAATTTCTAACACCGTGTACCCAAACCACAAGAACCTCTCTTTGGGCACACTTTTGTGTACACAATATCTTGCATCTTTATGAACTGTTATGACAACTAGTGATAATAAAAAAGCCCGCAACATGCGGGCTTATAAAGTTTTGTAGTGTTTAGTGAATCGTGAAGATTCGCTATTTGCTTTTCTTAATGTGCTTCATCAGACGCTTACGTTTACGCATCTGGGTCGGCGTCAGAGTGTTACGCTTGTTCGCATACGGGTTTTCCCCTTCTTTGAACTGAATACGAATCGGCGTACCCATCACGTCCAGAGATTTGCGGAAGTAGTTCATCAGGTAACGTTTGTACGAGTCAGGCAGGTCTTTCACCTGGTTGCCGTGAATCACCACAATCGGCGGGTTGTAACCACCGGCGTGGGCATATTTCAGTTTCACACGACGCCCGCGAACCAGCGGCGGTTGGTGATCTTCAACAGCCATCGTCATGATGCGCGTCAGCATAGAGGTCCCCACACGACGGGTGGAGCTGTCATACGCTTCACGTACTGATTCAAACAGGTTACCAACACCGCTACCGTGCAATGCAGAAATAAAATGCACACGGGCGAAGTCGATAAAGCCCAGACGGAAGTCCAGCGTCTCTTTCACCTGCTCTTTCACTTCCTGGCTCAGGCCGTCCCACTTGTTCACCACAATCACAAGTGAGCGCCCGCTATTGAGAATAAAACCAAGCAGGGAGAGATCCTGATCGGAAATACCTTCGCGTGCGTCAATCACCAACATCACAACGTTGGCATCTTCAATCGCCTGCAATGTTTTGATTACCGAGAACTTCTCTACCGCATCAGTAATTTTTCCGCGTTTACGCACGCCCGCAGTATCAATGAGTACATACTCACGTCCGTCACGTTCCATCGGAATGTAGATACTGTCACGCGTCGTGCCTGGCATGTCGTAAACCACGACGCGCTCTTCACCCAGGATACGGTTAGTGAGTGTAGACTTACCGACGTTTGGACGACCCACAATCGCCAGTTTGATCGGCAGACTTTGCGGGTCGAAGTCGTCTTCCTCTTCTTCTTCACCGTTCTCTTCCGCTTCAAATTGCGCCCAGTATTCAGCGTCTTCGTCGACTTCTTCTTGCGGTGCGAGATCTTCCATCCACGGCAGCAGCACGTGCTCCAGCAGACTTAATACGCCACGACCATGCGAAGCGGCAATTGGGTAAATTTCACCTAAACCAAGTGAATAAAAATCAACAATTGCTTGATCCGGGTCCAGTCCATCGGTTTTGTTCGCCACCAGGAAGGTTGGCTTTTCACGGGAACGCAAATGTTTGGCAATGGCTTCATCCGCAGGCATCAGACCCGCGCGCGCATCGACCATAAACAGTACGACGTCCGCCTCTTCAATCGCCAGCAGCGATTGTTCCGCCATGCGGGTTTCTACACCGTCTTCTGTACCGTCAATCCCGCCGGTATCAATACAGATAAACTCGCGGCCTTCAATTTCTGCACGACCGTACTTACGGTCACGAGTCAGACCCGGGAAATCCGCAACCAGCGCATCTCGGGTGCGAGTTAGACGGTTAAATAACGTGGATTTTCCTACGTTAGGGCGCCCGACAAGCGCGACCACAGGTACCATGTTTAAAGCCTCATTTTTATAAATCATCAGACAACGCACGCTATTTTCGCGTCGTTGTTAAAAACAGGAAAACGGCTCCTGTCCAGGAGCCGTTTTCAAAGTGAACGACAGAGACGATTAACGTGTAATGGAGTACACGGTTCCGTCTTTTGCCTGGATCAGCAGTTTGCCATCAGCGGCAACCGGGTCAGTCTGGAAACCAGAGCTATCAACTTTTTGTTGGGCAACGAAACGTCCATCTTCCACATTAATCCAGTGCAGATAACCTTCGCTATCACCCACCACCAGGTTGCCATTATACAACACCGGGGAAGTCAGCAGGCGGTGCAGCAGATCGCTTTGTGTCCACAGCGTCACGCCACCATCGATGGTCAACGCCATTACCCGGTCATTTTGATCAACCAGATAGATACGGTTACCGTCAACGATGAAATCATTCACCGAGCCCAGTTCGCGTTTCCACATAATCTGACCACTGCGCAAATCAAGCGCCGTCAGGTTACCATTATAGGCCAGCGCGAAAACAACACCGTTCACAACTACAGGCGTAGTATCAACATCGCTCAGACGGTCAATTTCGGTAGAACCCGTCGCCTGGGAGATACGCTGTTGCCAAATCATCTGTCCCTGCTGCATCAACACAGCACTGACGCGACCATTATCGCCACCAACGACTGCCGCACCAAATGCGGTTGCTGGCGCAGACTCGCCACGCAGAGAGAGCGAAGGCATATCAAGGTTAACGGTCCATTTAACAGCGCCATCAGCTTCGTTCAGCGCCTGCAACTGGCCGTTGCTGGTGTGAATCAACACCAGACCATCGCTGACCACCGGGCGAGAAAGTGCTTCACCCGCTACTTTGGTTTGCCATGCCACAGTACCATCGCTGGTGTTCAGCGCGTAAACCTGCGCTTTTTCGCTGCCAATATAGACATGACCACCTGCGACGGTCACGCCGCCGGAAAGTAATGCCGGCTCTTTAGATAACCAGCCATCTTTTTCAGCCAGGCTGACAGACCAGATTTCTTTACCGTCATCCGCATTCATCGCCTTTACCAAACCAGCGCGATCGGCTGCATAGACAACGTTATCCGCCAGTGCCGGATGAAGATTAGAGTAGAAGTTACCAATGCCGCTACCAACGGAAGTGCTCCACGCCGTGGTCGGCGTAAACTGGTTTTCAACGGTCGGCAATGGGGACATCTTGACCACATCTTCTTCACTGTTAAACAGCGAACAGCCGCTTAAAAGGGTAACGGAAAGCACTCCTGGCAGCAGTAATTTACGCAATTGCATCGGGTCCCTCTCAGATGGACAAATTATTAATTTTCATCTGCATCATTTCACTCAGTGCCGGGGTCACATCGCTTTTCACGCCTGCTTCCCACGCACTACGCGCACCTTGCTTATCACCTTTGCTCAGTAATGCTTCACCACGCAAGTCGGCAACAATAGCAGCCCAACCTTCACCTTTAATGGTATCGAGGGTTTTCAGCGCGGCATCAGTCTGCTTGAGCTGCACCTGAACTCGGGCAAGACGCAGATTTATCACGGCTTTGAGATTTTCATCGCTCGTGTCCGCCAACCCTTGTTGCAATTGAGCGGCGGCTTTCTCTAGTTCATTTTTGTCAACAAATTGCTGCGCAAGTTCCAAAGAAGCCAGCGCGCCGTAAGTATTTTTATTTTCAGCAGCGAATTTTTCCGCCGCCGGGATGCTGTCAGGTTTGCCTTCGCTAACTGCGGTAACCGCATTTTGATAGGCAAGAGAAGCGGAGCGTGCAGACTCAACCTGATGGCTGTTCCAGTAGCGCCAGCCAATCAGTGCGCCAACGCCTAAAATCACCCCAACAGCCAGTGCCTTGCCATTTTCAGCAAAAAAGCGTTTAACCGCTTCAACCTGGTCGTTTTCGTTCTCGTAAATTTCCACGCTGTCCTTCTCCTTCCTTAACCCAGTAACGTGTGCAAATGCGCGGCTACGCTATCCTGCGCAACTGCCGTTTGCTCACCAGAGCGCAAATCCTTCACTACTGCCGTACCATTAGCCACTTCGGACTCACCCAGCACCACAGCAACGCGGGCACCCCATTTATCAGCGCGGGCAAACTGTTTCTTAAAGTTGCCGCCGCCGTGGTTGGTCATCAGTTTCACGCCCGGTAATTCATCACGCAGACGCTCTGCTAATGCCATAGCCGCAGATTGTGTATCAGTACCCGAAGCCACCAGGTATATATCGACAACAGGATCGGCTTTAAATTCCGGATTAACTGCCTGAACTAACAACACCAAACGTTCCAGGCCCATCGCAAAACCGACTGCCGGTGTGGCGCGACCGCCCAGTTGTTCCACAAGACCGTCATAACGACCGCCTGCGCACACGGTGCCCTGGGAACCGAGGCTGTTAGTGACCCATTCGAAAACGGTACGATTGTAGTAATCCAGACCACGCACCAGACGCTGGTTTACGGTATAGGCAATACCTGCGCTCTCAAGCAGTTTGCACAAACCGTCAAAATGCTCGCGAGACTCCTCATCCAGATAATCGCCCAACGCCGGAGCGTCGTTGAGAAGCGCCTGCACTTCCGGATTTTTAGAATCCAGCACACGCAGCGGGTTGGTATACATGCGACGTTTGCAGTCTTCGTCCAGTTTTTCTTTATGCTGTTCAAGGAACGCAACCAGCGCATCGCGGTAATTGGCACGTGCTTCCAGCGAACCGATAGAGTTCAGCTCAAGAGTTACGTGTTCGGAGATACCCAGCGCGCGCCACCAGCGGGCAGTGAGCATAATCAGTTCGGCGTCGATATCGGGGCCTTGCAGACCGAAAACTTCGCACCCCAACTGATGGAACTGACGATAACGCCCTTTCTGCGGACGCTCGTGACGGAACATCGGCCCGATATACCACAGACGCTGTTCCTGATTGTACAGAAGACCATGCTCGATGCCGGCGCGTACACAGCCCGCCGTCCCTTCAGGGCGCAAAGTCAGGCTGTCGCCATTGCGATCCTCAAAGGTGTACATCTCTTTTTCAACCACGTCGGTGACTTCACCAATCGCACGTTTGAATAGCGGGGTCTGCTCTACAATCGGCAAGCGGATTTCACTGTAACCGTAGCTGCCGAGCACGTTTTTCAGTGTGCCTTCAATGCGCTGCCAGATGGCCGTTTCGCCAGGCAGGTAATCGTTCATGCCGCGAATGGCTTGAATGTTTTTTGCCACGTTTATTCTCTTTCTGAATATAAAAATGAACCCTCAACGCTTCCCTCAATGTTTCGGGAGCCATGCGGGTTCAATCATACACGGGAAGCGAGGCGCTTCCCATCACGTTATTATTTTTCAACCTGCTGAACGTCAATTCGACGCGCTTCGTCCAGTTGGCTGGCTTTCGCACGAATGCGTGCTTCCAGCTGGTCGATCATGTCGTTGTTGTCCAGACGGTCTTTGCGCACGCCATCTTCATAGAGGCCGCTTTTCTTGTTGCCGCCCGTAACGCCAAGCGTAGAAACCAGCGCCTCGCCCGGGCCATTCACCACGCAGCCAATAATCGAAACGTCCATCGGGGTAATGATATCTTCCAGACGTTGCTCCAGCGCGTTAACCGTACCGATAACGTCAAATTCCTGACGCGAGCAGGTCGGGCAGGCGATGAAGTTGATGCCGCGCGAACGGATGCGCAGCGATTTCAAAATATCAAAACCGACTTTGATCTCTTCGACCGGATCAGCCGCCAGCGAGACGCGCAGTGTGTCGCCAATACCTTCCGACAACAGCAGACCTAAACCAATAGCCGATTTCACCGCCCCGCTGCGTGCGCCACCGGCTTCGGTGATCCCCAGGTGCAGCGGCTGATCGATCTGTTTTGCCAGCAGACGATAAGACTCAACGGCGAGGAAAACGTCAGACGCTTTCACGCTGACCTTGAATTGATCAAAGTTCAGACGATCGAGATGATCAACATGGCGCATGGCAGATTCCAGCAGCGCCTGCGGCGTCGGTTCGCCATACTTTTCTTGCAGATCTTTTTCCAGCGATCCGGCGTTAACACCAATACGAATCGGAATGTTTTTATCGCGCGCACAGTCAACCACCATGCGAATGCGTTCTTCATTACCGATATTGCCAGGGTTAATGCGCAGACAGTCAACACCGTATTCCGCTACTTTCAGCGCAATGCGATAGTCGAAGTGGATGTCGGCTACCAGCGGCACGTTAACCTGCTGCTTGATGAGCTTGAACGCTTCTGCCGCGTCCATCGTCGGTACAGAGACGCGAACGATATCAGCGCCGACACGTTCCAGCGCCTTAATTTGATTGACCGTAGCTTCGACGTCTGTCGTACGCGTATTGGTCATGGACTGTACGGCGATGGGTGCACCATCGCCAATCGGCACATTCCCAACGTAAATACGTGTTGATTTTCTACGTTGAATTGGAGCCTGGTTATGCATGAAAAATCTCCCGCGTTACCCGTCTGTTACTGCGCCGGTGATTGTTCGGCATTGAGGGTCAGACGCGCAACCTGGTTAGTTCTGATAAAACGACTCAGATCGACAGGTTTCCCTTGATACTGGATCTGCACTGCAGCTGGGGCACCAATTTTCAGTTTATACGGTGCCTGACCGCTTAAATTCAAATTACCGCCTTTACGCTGCATCCCGCTAAACAGTTTTTTGCCGGTAGAATCGGTGACTTCCAGCCAGCAATCAGCAGTAAAGTTCATCACCAGCGCATTAGGATCAGCCGCTGGAGTGGTCACGCCAGCCTGATCGATTGGCAACGGCGCTGCGCCATCTGGCGTTGTTGTTGCGACCGGAGCCGCTGGTGTAGTAGCCGCGATATCAACATTTGCCTGTGAAGGAGGAACAACTGCGTCCTGCTGCGGCGCTACAGCGGGTGCTGGCGTCGTCACGGCTGGCGTTTGCGTGTTCGTGGCGGTGGTATCTACAGCCGCAGGCGATGTAGTCGTCTGGGTTTCGGTAGCAGACGTATCTAACGGTACACTCTGGCTCTGGTTATTATTCAGCTCCGCAGTGGATTGATCAGCCATAGTGCTGATCTCTTCCTGCTGGGCTTTGTGATCCTGCCACCACCAGGCGCCGCTCAGGCCAATCACCACAAACAGCACCAGCCAGGTGAAAGTCATCAGCCAGCCATCGCGTTTTTTGCGGCGTTTGCCGAGGGAAAAACTCTGCATTGGCGCAACTTTTGCCGCCCGCAGTGGTGCCTGCTTTTCCAGTCCCGGCAGCAGTTCTTCTTCCGGAATATGAACCAGACGCGCATAAGAGCGGATATACCCGCGCAAGAATGTTGAAGCAAGATCGGCTGGCGCCTTATCTTCTTCAATGTCGCGTACCGTGGAAACCTTCAAACAAAGTCGTTCGGCAACGGCTTGCTGGCTAAGTCCAAGTTGTTCACGGGCATTACGCAAGCGAGCGCCGGTGGTAAGTGCTTCATTTTGGTCGTGCGTGGCTTCAGTATTCATTCGCTGCAGGTACGTTTAAAAGAGAATTGGGATGCCGGTGAACCATCACGCCCACCCACACCGCGAAACATCCGTAAAGTTAACCTTTATCATACAGTATAAGACTGTCTGTGTGCTCGTGACAAAGCCCACATGAATCAAAGCTAACTTACTGTTGCATCGTTACATACTGCCTTAAAGTCAGCAAAAACGCACCGTTAATATTGATCAGACAATTGCAACTTAATGCTACATTCATAAAACATTACGCCACGGTACATAAAGTAACCGTGGCGTAATAACTATCAGACCGTTTTAATGTCGATAGCTTCACCCTGCATCCGTTTACGCAGAGTACGTTTAGTACGGTCAATGACATCACCTGCCAGCTGACCACAGGCGGCGTCGATATCATCACCACGAGTTTTACGCACAATGGTGGTGAAACCGTAGCTCATCAGCACTTTTGAGAAACGGTCGATACGGCTGTTCGAACTGCGTCCATACGGCGCGCCGGGGAACGGGTTCCATGGGATCAGGTTAATCTTACACGGCGTATCTTTCAGCAGTTCAGCCAGTTGGTGCGCATGTTCAGTGCCATCGTTAACGTGGTCAAGCATCACGTACTCGATAGTGACGCGCCCCTGGTTCGCATTGGATTTCTCCAGATAACGGCGCACTGCAGCAAGGAACGTTTCGATATTGTACTTTTTGTTGATTGGTACAATTTCGTCACGAATTTCGTCGTTCGGCGCGTGCAGGGAAATTGCCAGTGCAACGTCAATCATATCGCCCAGTTTATCCAGCGCCGGAACTACACCGGAAGTGGAAAGCGTCACGCGACGTTTAGACAGGCCAAAACCGAAATCATCAAGCATGATTTCCATCGCCGGAACGACATTGTTCAGGTTGAGCAGCGGCTCGCCCATACCCATCATCACTACGTTAGTGATCGGACGCTGACCGGTGACTTTTGCTGCGCCGACGATTTTCGCCGCACGCCACACCTGGCCGATAATTTCCGACACCCGCAGGTTGCGGTTAAAGCCCTGCTGGGCGGTGGAACAGAATTTACACTCCAGCGCACACCCCACCTGCGAAGAGACGCAGAGCGTGGCACGGTCGTCTTCCGGGATATACACCGTTTCGACGCGCTGATCGCCAACGGCGATCGCCCATTTAATGGTGCCGTCAGATGAACGCTGTTCTTCAACCACTTCCGGTGCGCGGATTTCCGCCACCTCTTTCAGTTTGCCACGCAACACTTTGTTGATGTCGGTCATCTCATCAAAGTTGTCGCAGCAATAGTGATACATCCACTTCATCACCTGATCGGCGCGGAAGGGTTTTTCACCTAAATCTTTAAAAAACTCCCGCATCTGCTGACGGTTGAGATCCAGCAGGTTGATTTTTCCATCTTTCGTGGTGACGTTTTCAGGTGTGACTAATTGTTCAGACATATGCTATTCCGGCCTCGTTATTACACGTTATGGCCCCTGGAGGGTTGAAAAAAGAAACGCCCCGGTGAGCGGCTGCTCGTCCGGGGGCGCTGCATTGTACAAATTCTGGCGCACGGATGCCACGTTTGCACGCGGCATTTACGAAATTATTAACGAGTGCGCGGGCACACTTCGCCTTCACCGAAGAAGTAGGCGATTTCGCGAGCGGCAGATTCTACGGAATCAGAGCCATGTGTGCCGTTTTCGGTCAGGCTGTCAGCGTAGTCTGCGCGCAGAGTTCCCGCCAGAGCGTTCGCCGGGTTGGTCGCGCCCAGCAGATCGCGGTGACGCTGAACGGCGTTTTCACCTTCCAGCACGGAAACGACGATCGGACCAGAGGTCATGAACTCAACCAGACCATCAAAGAACGGTTTCCCATCGTGTTCAGCATAAAAGCCACGAGCCTGTTCAACGGTCAGGTGCAGCATTTTGGTGCCGACAATTTTGAACCCTGCAGCTTCAAAGCGCGCAAAGATATTACCAATGACGTTTTTTGCTACCGCGTTCGGTTTGATGATGGAAAAAGTACGTTCAATAGCCATTTTTACCTCTGTAAATTATTCTGTTGTTGTCTGTACCAGCGTACGAGATGGCGCGGATTATAATGAGCAACAGAGCCGTTGACCATTGACGAAGGTAACATTTTTTTAAAATAAACCTAGTTTAAGCAACAAACATGGTGGAAACAGACTATTGCATAACAAATCTCACTGTCGCTACCTGCCCCACTTCATCCATTACCAGCAATTGATAATCGCCTTTTTCCGTTAAATGCAGAGTCACACTGCGCCCACGTTCAGCTAACGGTTCGCCATTCAGAAACCACCAGCGTTCTCCGGCACCACCGCTGGATTGCACCGGCAAAGTCGCTTCCGCCGCACCAGGTAAACGCTTGATAATGGCGCCATCACGGATGCCAGTCAGTTGCAGCGGGAGTTGGGCGTCGTGACCATACGGTGGGCAAATTGTCGAGACCGCTGGCAAGCGTGCGGCACGGCGTTCCGATGCGGGCAGCCAGGGTTCCAGCGGTAGTGGCCAGACATTCATCATTTCTTGTCGCGCCTGTGGGCAATCGGCGGCGACGCGTTTGCCATTTTCATCCAGCCAGATGGGAAAGCGGATGCCATTAATCCCTTCTTGCTCTGGCAGTAACAGGGTTGGCGGCTGGCTTCCATCCAATAACCAGGTTGCCAGACGACGACGGCAATTACTGTCACCCACGGGCAAAGACTGCCCACCTGGCCAACAGATAACACCACGAGTGACGGAGTTCGGGCGCGGATCTTCCGGCAGATTTGCACTGCGTGACAGTAAGATATTATTGACCTGATTCATCAACGGTACGGCGCTGGCAAAACCAAACTGACCGACAACGGGCGTGCCATCCGGCCTGCCAGTCCATATTCCTATCACATAGCGAGCATTTACACCTATCGCCCATGCATCGCGATATCCATAACTGGTTCCTGTTTTCCACGCCAGTGGTACAACGCGCGGCAAGGCGCCGTCCGGCAGGGGCTGCGCTTCATCAGCCATGATCCGGCGAATGATCCACGCGGCGCCCGGCGACATTAAGGGGCGTTCAAGCAGGGGATCGTCAGGCTGTAAGCGCAATTTGCCTGCCTTGCCGTGGCGAGCAAACGCGGTATACGCTGCCGCTATATCTTCCAGTTTTGCACCTGCGCCGCCGAGGATCAGCGAAAGGTTCGGCGCAGCACCGTTGGGCAGGTACAACGGCAATCCAACATTGCGTAATTTTGCCGCAAACCGTTTCGGGCCATAGGCTTCCAGCACCTGCACGGCAGGTAAGTTCAGCGAGCGTACCAGCGCCTCACTCATGCTGATTGGGCCATGAAAACCGCTGTCAAAATTACCAGGTCGGTAATCACCGGTGCGTCGGGGAACGTCTTGCAACAGCGATGCCGGATGGAGCAATCCCTCATCCAGCGCCAGACCATAAACAAACGGTTTGAGCACCGATCCTGGCGATCGGATCGCACTAACCATATCGACATGGCCAAAGCGTGAATCATCATTGAGATCGACCGATCCCACCCAACCGCGAACGCGCATATCAGTATGATCAACCACGATCATCGCCAGCGAGCTGCGCGGCGGCAATCGTCCTTTCCAGTTTTGTGCCAGTTCTTCCAGACTCCTCTGAAGACCGGCATCCAGCGTAGTAACGATTTTGTCGCTTTTGCTTTTACCGAGCATCATGCGCGAAAACAGCGGTGCCAGTTGCGGCATTTGTCGGGGTGCCAGCCAGATGGGTTCTTCCCTTGACTCTTTTACCTGCTCACGGGACCACACACCTTGCGCAGCCATCCGTTCGAGCACTTTATTACGCGCGGCTTCGGCACGTTCCGGCCAGCGATCCGGGCGAAGACGGCTGGGCGCTTGCGGCAAAACAGCCAGCATCGCCGCCTCGGAATAGCTTAAATTCGCAGGCGCTTTTCCGAGGTAAGCCCAGCTTGCCGCACCTATCCCCTGCAACGTACCGCCAAACGGAGCGCGGTTAAGATACAGGGTCAGAATGTCACGTTTAGACAGATGCCACTCCAGTTGAAACGCGCGCCAGAGCTGGCGAATTTTACCGCCAAACGTTTTGGGGTGAGGATCAAGCAGACGAGCAACCTGCATAGTGAGCGTGCTCCCGCCGGAGATAACTCGACCAGAAGTCAGATCCTGCCAGGCAGCGCGCGCCACCGAGAACGGGTTTACGCCTGGATGCTTCCAGAACCAGCGATCTTCGTAATTGATCAGTGCTTCAAGATAACGCGGAGAAACATCTTCGATAGTCACGGGATAACGCCAGATACCGTCAGCATCGGCGAAACGCCAGAGCGGCGTACCATCCTGCGCCACGACCACACGTGCGGGATTGACTTCATGCAGCGGCAGAGGCCAGAGTTTATCTGCTCCCCACGCCGCCAGAATGATAATAAAGGGCGCGGCTGCCAGCGTTATCCAGCAGCCGCGTTTACTTAACAGACGAGGCATTTACGGTCTGACAATCAACAGATCTTCAGCCGCGCCGGTCGCCCGCCATTGAGGAACATACATCGATTCCACCATCGGCTGCGGCACCTGATACGTTCCCGGCGTCACCGCCCGCGCCAGATATACCAGCGTAACCGGCTGGTATTCATCAACGGCAACCGCCGCCACAAAGCGATCATCACGAAACTCAATGTGCTTAATGCTCGCCTGCTGCATTTGATTAAGCAGGTTTTGCACTTCGCTACCACTTTGCTCCAGACTGGCGTTGCCGTTAGCCAGGTTCTGGTTTTCCAGCTCCAGACCCGCTGGCAGCAAATCAACCACCAGCGCATCTGGCACGCTGTTACTGGCTTTTACCTGCAACCAGACCAGTACCAAATCACCGCTACGTAACGAGTCCAGCGATTTGCTCTTACCGTCAGTACCAAGAATATGACGCTCGATTTGCAGCACATTGTTCGCCGGTAAAGGTGCGGATTGCGGATAACCGCTGGCATCCACACGCAGCCATAACGGCTGGGAGCCACTGTTAGTTACCTGCAAAGTTGCAAGTTGATCGCTATTCAGATTGCTGTTTTGCGCTTTCTCGCCTGTCAGCGGCTCAGATGAGAAAGAGGTTTGCGCCTGCCATTTACCCGGTAAATCCTGAATCGTACGGGCAGCCAGGAACAACGAGTTACTTTCCTGCGTCGATAGCCAGCGTTCACCAAACGCCTGCTGCGAAAGCGTGTTCAGCAAAGTGTACTGCTCATCTGGTAGCAGTTTATTTTCTTCCAGCAAGGAGAGCATTAACGCGTTGTCGCGCAGTGGGCTACCGTAATCGCCCAGCCATTTCCGCTCATCATTACGCGGCGTTTTCAGCGCCAGCGCAATCGCTTCTTCACCACGCGTCGCATCACCCATGGTTTTCAGCGCAACGCCAAGTTGCAGCAGCGGTAAACCAGAAGCGGCATCTGCACGATGCTCCCAGATTTCACGCAGCGCACCCAGCGGAGCCTTTTGCTGACGAGCCAGTACCAGCGCAGCGTAAGACTGTACGGCGAATTTACTGGCTTTGAGATTATCGGCGTACGGGATCGACATCATGCCCGGATCTTGTAAATAGCGCAGCAGACGCTCATTCCCTTGGTTAATGGCTTCTGTCGGCACGCTGTAACCCTGCTCACCTGCGCGAACCAGGAAATCCATCACATAAGCCGTCAGCCAGTACTCTTCGTCGCTGTATTTATCCCATAGCGCAAAACCGCCATTATCGCGTTGCATTTGCAGCAAGCGGGAAATGCCAATATCAACTGCCGCACGGCGTTTATCATCACTGTCGCCTTTGATGCCCAACGCCTGTAGCTGGGCTGCATTGGTATAGAGCGACGGGAACAGGCCGCTGGTGGTTTGCTCCAGACAGCCGTACGGATATGCTTTTAACTCTTTGATATAACGTGCAATGTTCAGCGGTGGCTTGCCGCTCAACAACAATTGCCCTTCCAGCGTAACAGGCGAGAAGTTTTGCAGTCCGCCAGCCGGAATCGCCCATGTTTCACCAGGCTGCAACACCGTACCATAATTGACTGTTTGTGCCGGGAATGCCGGACGGACGCCAATTTTCCACTGCTTATGCTGATCGGCAACGGTTTCTCCTGGCAAATTAAGGCCACTGATAGTCGCCTGAATTTCACCATCGCCATAACCCGGCAATGCTCGCACCGGGATAAACAGCGTGGTTCGCACGCCTGGCGCTAATTCAACTGGTGCGGGTGAATCGCTTACCAGTTCAACCAAGCCGCTGGCGGTCAGGGCAACGTTCAGTTTTTGCGGTTTATCAGTAAGATTAGTGATATCCAGCGTCAGACGCGAAGTGTCGCCACTCGCCATAAAGCGCGGCATGTTCAGTTCGGCTATCACCGGTGCAGCAACAATCACTTTGCTTTCGTTGCTGCCGAAGTCATCTGCCGTCCAGGCTTGCGCCATGACGCGCAATTCACCGTTAAAATCGCCAATCGGCAGTGTAACCGTACCTTCGCCCTGTTCGTTGAGCGTTACCGGCTGTGCCTGTTGCGCGACAATATTGACGTGATTGACCGGTGGCTTACCACCACGTTTCAGTTCATCGCCATCGCCACCAAAACGCAGTGCTGCCAGGCGTCCCTGTCCTTCAATGACCTGACCGTAAATATCGTATATGTCTGCGCCATAGCGTTTCTGACCGAAGAACCCCTGCCACGGATCTGGCGTAACGTAATCAGTAATATTCAACACACCGCTATCAACGGCAGACACCAGCACATTCACCTGTTTTGGCATCTCACCATTTTTATTGCTGGCTTTGATTTTCACAGTTAATGGCTGATTGGGGCGCATTTTTGCCGGTGTTTCCAGCGCCAGATCAAGACGACGGTTTTCATCGCCAAGCGGCAAATGCAACACACCAACCGCACGTTTTGGCGTCGCGGAGCGAGATTTATCGCCTGGACGCACCACCAGCGTACTCAAATAAAGATCATGACGATTCCAGGTTTTATCGACCGGAATCGTCAGATCCAGCCCTTGAGCCGGAACATCAATCTCTTGCCACCACAGCGGCCCTTCACTGGACTCAACCATCGCGTAGCCTTTACCCGCCGTTGGCGCGGCAATATGCAACTTAATGGTATCGCCAGGGCGATAACTGGCTTTATCCAGTTTCATCGTGACGCGATCTGGACGCACCGCACCGCCACCGTCGCTGTTGTCCTGCCAGCTATAGCCAGCCCAGAAACGCACACTACTGACCGCTTCATTCGGCGCTTTGACTTCCAGACGATAAGCGCCCCACTCTACCGGAAAACTGACCTTACCGGTTTCATCCGCCTGAAGATCCAGCGTTTGTTCATTTTCGATCAGATCTTTTTGATCAAACTGAGACTGCCAGCCTTCATCTTCTGACCAGTTCCAGAAGTAATCACGGCGTTCGCGAATCAGACGCACCTGCAAGCCCGACACGGCTTTTTTCACGCCCTGCGCATCGCTATAAACGATATCAAAAGCGGCGTTGCTGCCTTCATCAACAATGGGTTGTTTTACAGTCGTGTCAGTACGGTAATTGTAAACCGATTTCGAGGCGAACTGCGGGCGGATCCCCGGCAATGCATCGGCAGGCCAAATAGCCTGTTCAGCACGGCGCGTCACCGGGCGACCACCCGATTCCAGCAAACTCCCCTGGAGAATAACCTGCAATGGGGAATGCGTTTCCTTCCACTGGCTTTCTGTAGATACTTCGCCGCGCCCTTTATCATCCAGCGTCAACTGAACTTCATCCAGCGTGCGGGAAAGGTTTTCGGCAGCGATATCGCCAAATTCGAAGCCGGGTAATGCAGAAACCGCTTCACGCAGAGGGCGCAGGAAAAGCTGCCCTTGTAATGTGTTGCCGTTCGCGGGCGCACCATAAAGGTAGTAACCCACTACGGAGAATTTCACTTCATCTTTCGGCGCTAACGGGGTTTTCTCGCCAGTCAGATTCAACGCCATGCGCTCTGGCATAAAATCTTCGACGTGGAAATCCCACATCCGATACTGGTTATCGCCAGTGTTAGCGCGAATATGCCACATGCCGGTTGCCGCACTGCTATCCAGTTGCCAGTTAAAGCGATAGAGGCCATTCTCCGGCTGACTAACGACACTACGCAGTACCTGCCCGTCGGGTTTAATCACGTCTAACTTGATGGGTTGATCGGGCAATGTTTTACCGTCTGCATCACGCAGTAATCCATTGAGGATTACTGTTTCACCCGGGCGATAAAGATCGCGCGGACCAAACATAAAGAACTGTTTGCTATAACCCGGTGCACCTGCAATGTTAAATTCCGCTAAGTCCAGCGCCGGAAGTTTTAAATCGAGCAGCGTTGTCTGACCATCTTTACGTGCCAGCAGTAATGCCGCGTTTTTATCGTTTTCCAGCTGTACATGACCCTGTGCATCACTGGTCGCCTGAGTCAGAATCTGCCCTTTCTCATTTAATAACGAAACTTCAATTCCTTGCTGAGCCGCGCCGTTTTCCAGGCTTTGGGTAAAGATATCCAGACGATTGTGATAACGGTGAGCTGAAATGCCGATATCACTTAACGTAAACAGCGTCGCGGGATTACTGTAATCGTAACGTCCAGCCTGATTCATCACAGCAAGATACACGCCCGCCTGCTGAAGCGGTTTGATATCGCCCAGCGGCAGCAATAATTTTTCACGGGTATTACGCGCAGGATTGAGATCAAAACGTCCGGTGTAAACAAGATCCACCATCTGCAGGAGTTTGTCTGACTGCCAGTTCGCCAGCGAATTGCGGTATTCCCATTGGCTAATGAATGCTGGCAGAGATTCGGGTTTAACACGGAAGAAGTTAACATCGACATTGTTAACGTTGAGCGCCATTACCGGCAGCCCTTCAACGACTTTTCCAGGCAGCAGTGAACCACGGCTGGCAAAACCGACGCTGGGTTGAATATCGCGGGTGGTGATCGTTTTTTCGTAATCTTTACTGAAGGTTGCGTTATTGAGCGCCTTCATTTCCTGCCCAATAGTCACGATCAAATCACGTTTAGGTTCGAGGTGGCGTAAACGCAGCTCTTTAAGATTATCTGACAGCTCCCAGGCACCATCCACTTTACCGCTCTTTTTATCGACGACATGAACAACACGCGAGAAATCCTGATCCGGGTCGAGGGGGATAGAGAAAGTCAGCACCAGCGTGGCTGCACCATCGAGTTGAACCTCAGAGAGATCAAGCAATGTCAGTGTCTTACCGGCACTCTGTTGTGCCAGCTTTTGCCTCTCCGGTGCAGAGAGTTTTGCAGAACTCGCGTTTTCCGAAGATGTACCTTTAGCAGCTTCAGAAGGGGTATCTTTTTTAACCGCTGTTGGCGCGTTATCGTTGTTGTCGCACCCTGCCAGCGCCAGCATTAACATGCAGGCGGCTATGCGTAACTTTTTCATTTATCATCCCTGCCACAATGGCCCGTTAGCAACGTCGAATAATTATTATGCGTGAGAATTAGCGTTATGTAATTCAGTATCACGTCCACAGAATCTGAATTTTGGTGATAAATGTGGCTCAGGCAGCCAAATCAGCCTCTTTTGCTTGTCGCTTTTCACTAAACGTCCGACAATTTAGCCTACCCCGGCAAAAATGGAGATGCCTATGTCCACGACATGGTTTGTAGGAGCCGACTGGCTCGCCGAACATATTGATGATCCTGAAATTCAGATTATTGATGCCCGCATGGCACCGCCCGGACAGGAAGATCGTAACGTTGCCCAGGAGTATCTCAATGGGCATATCCCCGGCGCAGTATTTTTCGATATCGAAGCTCTTTCCGATCACACCTCCCCGTTTCCGCACATGCTGCCGCGCCCGGAAACGTTCGCCGTAGCGATGCGTGAGTTAGGTGTTAATCAGGACAAACATCTGATTGTCTATGACGAAGGTAATCTTTTCTCAGCCCCGCGAGCATGGTGGATGCTGCGCACCTTTGGCGTGGAGAAAGTGTCGATTCTTGGTGGTGGACTGGCGGGCTGGCAGCGTGATGACCTGCTGTTAGAAGAAGGCGAAGTAGAACTGCCAGAAGGAGAGTTTAACACCGCCTTTAACCCGGAAGCCGTGGTGAAAGTAACCGATGTATTGCTGGCAAGCCATGAAAAAACGGCACAAATTATTGATGCCCGTCCAGCTGCGCGTTTTAACGCTGAAATTGATGAACCTCGCCCTGGTTTACGTCGCGGGCATATTCCTGGTGCGCTAAATGTTCCCTGGACGGAGCTGGTGCGTGAAGGTGAACTGAAGACGACAGATGAACTCGATGCGATATTTTTTGGTTACGGTATCAGCTATGACAAACCGATTATTGTCAGCTGCGGCTCTGGTGTAACGGCCGCCGTTGTGTTGCTGGCACTTGCTACGCTGGATGTGCCAAACGTGAAACTGTACGACGGCGCATGGAGTGAATGGGGGGCGCGAGCAGATTTACCGGTCGAGCCAGTGAAATAAGCTTTCTACAGGCAACAAAAAACCGCCAAAATCAGGCGGTTATTTGTTGCCGGTTTGGTTCGCGGCCTTTCCAGCAGGTTGTATTACCGTAGTAATGCAAGCGCGTCTCAGCGGAGACAATACTCGCCAGTAACTCTCTTTTTGTCAAGCAAAAGAGAGTTATTATTGTTCTGTTAGTGTATTATCCACTGCGGCCCTTTCCGCCGTCTCGCAAGCGGGCGCTGGCTTAAGGAAAGGATGTTCCGCGACCGTTAGGGCAAGCGCGTCTCAGTGCTTGCTATCGCGGCAATATCGCCAGTGGTGCTGTCGTGATGCGGTCTTCGCATGGACCGCACAATGAAGATACGGTGCTTTTGTATCGTACTTATTGTTTCTGGTGCGCTGTTTTCCGAAGTAAATAATAACCGGAGTCTCTCTGGTAATAATTTACTGGTGGCTAACATCCTTCAGAGCAGCAAGTAAGCCCGAATGCCGCCCTTTGGGGCGGCATATTTTAGATTATCCGGTTCTGTTTAAAGTCACGCAAAAAACCACCCCAGCGACGTTCATAGAATGGCACAATATGTTCGGTAATAAAGTGGCTAATTCCTTTTTCCCCTTTTTTCACCTGACAAATATCGATTGGTTCATCGCCAGGTAATGTATCGGTCGCTACACTTCCCGCCGCCTGAATAATTTCTTCGATATCACCATCGGCTTCAATGCCAATAAGTAAATTAGGCTGTGCCTCTTCGCTCTCTTTAATTAAACAAATAAAAGCACGCTTCACCGGCTTAATAGTTTTAAATAAGGTGGTGAGTGAATCAATCATTTGTGCTGGTGGCTCTGCGACTTCCGATAATATCAGCGATTCACCGCCCTCCAGTACTTCCTGGCTGCTCAGCGGATTTCCTTCTTCACCAATCAACAAACTGATTTCACGCGGCATAAATTCTTTACCGGTTGGCAGTTTGGCATTAAGGAAGAGCGTTTCGCCAAGGGTCATCTCAAACAATGTGCGAACGGGCATTACGACAAATGCCTGTTCGTCTTCAACCGCCTGTTGAAGTGCTTCTAACGAGGTAAAAAAAGGAATGACGCTGGTGCCGTCTTCTTTTTCCCAGTGCTGTAAATCAAGCGCGCTATCTTCAACCACAGCCTCGCCCTGCGCCGCCGTACCCGGCACCCAGACGGTGGATTCCAGTAGAGTACGGAAAAAGGCCGGGCGGTGCGCCGGTTCGGTTGCTGCTTTTTCCAGCAGGTCTTCAAGTTCGTTTTTTGTTTCGGACATAAGAACCACAATTCATTCAACGTTCGGGGCACAAGTGCCTGATGCGCCACGCTTATCAGGCCTACAAGGGAGTCGCAATCTATTGGATTTTCGCAATTTGTAGGCCGGATAAGGCGTTTACGCCGCATCCGGCATATTAGTTTACGCCGTTAACAGATTAGCAATCGTGCGCACACCTAGCCCGGTCGCGCCCGCAGACCACTGTTCAACCGGCGATTTACGGTAAGTCGCCGAGCAGTCGATATGCAGCCAGCCTTGCTGATAGTTCTCAACAAAGTGCGACAGGAAGCCCGCCGCCGTGCTCGCGCCTGCCGGATACGCCGCGCTTCCGGTATTGTTCAGTTCCGCAAAGTTAGACGGCAGCTGGCTGCGGTGGAACTCCGCCAGCGGCAGACGCCAGAACGGTTCATTCTCCTGCGCGGCACTCGCCAGCAAGCGACCGGCAAGCGCATCGTCAAAACTGAACAGCGCGTGATAATCATTACCCAGCGCAGTTTTCGCCGCCCCGGTGAGGGTCGCCGCATCAATGATCAGTTCCGGTTTCTGCGCACTGGCATCAATCAGGCCATCGGCCAGCACCAGACGCCCTTCGGCATCGGTGTTCATCACTTCGACTTTTTTACCGTTGCGATAGGTAATAATATCGCCCAGTTTGAACGCGTTGCCGCTGATCAGGTTATCCGCACAGCAGAGGAACAGCTTCACGCGCTTGTTCAGTCCGCGCGTAATGGCAAACGCCAGCGCCCCGGTAACCGTTGCCGCGCCGCCCATGTCCGACTTCATCGAGTCCATAAATGCGGTCTGTTTGATGCTGTAGCCGCCGGAATCAAAGGTGATGCCTTTACCAACCAGGCACGCGTACACTGGCGCTTCTTTATCGCCAGTCGGGTTGTAATCCAGCGCCAGCAATACCGGCGAACGTTCTGAACCGCGTCCGACGGTGTGCAGCCCCATATAGCCTTGTTCGCGTAGATCTTCGCCTTTGGTGATCCGATAAGTCACACGATCGCCTGCGACGTTGCTGATCAGATCAACAGCACGCTGTGCCAGTTGTGATGGCCCCAGTTCTTCCGCCGGTGCGTTGATGGTGTCACGCACCCAGTCGATGATCATTATACGATTATCCAGTTCCTGGCGTTGGGCATCGTCCAGATCCGGCCACTCTACTTTACGCGTGCCTTTCGGAGCTTTGTAACCTTGCCAGAATGCCCAACAACGATCCGCATCCCAGCCTTCACCGCTTAGCTGAACATGTTTGATGCCCAGACCGTCAATTTTGCGCGCTGCACGTTGGATAAGGCCCGGATCGTCAGCCCCGTTCAAATGCAGGGTAATGCCATCATTATTAATGCTGTAAGTCGCTTTTTCTCCCCAGCGCGCGTCGGCAGGTTGGGTAGAGAGGGTAATTTTCATCGCTTCTGTCATTTTAGTTATCCTTATTTGTTTAACAGCAAAACGGGCTACCCCAGGCAGCCCGTTTATTCACTCAGCTTCGTCCAGCCAGACTAACAAAATCGCTTCGAGGATTTTCTCGTTAGATGCCTGCGGGTCGTCGTCGAAATCTTCCAGCTCGCAAATCCACTGATGCATATCGGTGAATCGAACCGTTTTCGGGTCGAGATCGGGATACGCATCGTACAGTGCTTCGCCAATTTCGCGGCTATCGGTCCACTTAAGTCCCATACTAACCTCTGTTAATGCTCACGCGCATGGTTGATAGTGTAACGCGGAATTTCGACCACTAAATCTTCGTCAGTGACACGCGCCTGGCAGCTTAAACGGCTTTCCGGCTCCAGTCCCCAGGCTTTGTCCAGCATGTCGTCTTCCTGCTCAGAACTTTCCGGCAGCGAGTCAAAACCTTCACGCACGATGCAGTGGCAGGTGGTGCAAGCGCAGGATTTTTCACAGGCGTGTTCAATCTCGATACCGTTACGCAGCGCAACGTCGAGAATGGTTTCACCGCTATTCGCTTCCAGAACAGCGCCATCAGGGCAGAGATCCTGATGAGGCAAAATAACAATCTTTGGCATATTAAACCTCGTCCACGGAATGGCCTTTCAGCGCACGACGAACCGACTGGTCCATGCGGCGAGCGGCGAAATCCTGGGTTTGTTTGTCTACGTTTTTAATCGCTTGTTCGATGGCGTCAACGTCATCGCCCTGCGCCACTTCACTCAGGTGAGCGGCAGCATCGTCAATGACCTGACGCTCTGCGGCGCTTAACAGCGCGGCATCAGCGGCCAGCGCGCCATTCAGGCTTTCCAGCACGCGCGCCGCTTCGACTTTTTGTTCTGCCAGCATACGGGCCTTTACGTCCTGCTCGGCATAGCTCATTGAGTCTTTGATCATCGAGGCGATTTCACTGTCGGTCAGACCATAAGACGGTTTGACCTGAATAGACGCCTCAACGCCGGTCGATTTTTCCATCGCCGTCACGCTTAAAAGACCGTCGGCATCGACCTGGAAAGTCACGCGAATATGCGCGCCGCCAGCCGGTAACGCCGGGATACCACGCAGCGCAAAACGCGCCAGCGAGCGGCAGTCCTGCACCAGTTCGCGCTCACCCTGCATTACATGGATAGACATCGCCGTCTGACCATCTTTAAAGGTGGTGAAATCCTGAGCGCGGGCCACCGGAATAGTGGTATTACGCGGAATCACTTTCTCCACCAGGCCGCCCATCGTTTCGAGGCCCAGCGACAGCGGGATCACATCCAGCAACAGCATTTCGCTGTCCGGCTTGTTACCCACCAGAATATCCGCCTGAATCGCCGCGCCAATAGCGACGACTTTATCCGGATCGATGGAAGTCAGCGGCGGACGACCGAAAAATTCGCCTACCCGTTCACGCACCAGCGGCACGCGAGTAGAACCGCCAACCATCACCACTTCCAGCACTTCATCAGCTTCAACACCTGCATCTTTCAGTGCTCGACGACAGGCCAACAAGGTACGTTTTACCAGCGGTGCGATCAGTTCGTTGAATTGTTCACGGCTGATTTCGCCCTGCCAGCCCGCGACGTTAACGGTCACAGAGTCCGCATCGCTCAGCGCGATTTTGGCTGCAATGGCGGCATCCAGCAGTTCACGCTGAACGCGGTTATCGCTACGATCAGGAATGCCCGCTTGCTCGCGAATGTAATCCGCCAGCAGATGGTCGAAATCATCGCCGCCGAGCGCGGAATCACCGCCGGTCGCCAGCACTTCAAACACGCCGCGACTTAAGCGCAGAATGGATATATCAAAAGTCCCGCCGCCAAGGTCATAAACGGCGATCACGCCTTCCTGACCGGAATCCAGCCCGTAGGCGATAGCCGCAGCGGTCGGTTCGTTAAGTAAGCGCAGAACATGCAACCCTGCCAGACGCGCCGCGTCTTTGGTGCCCTGACGCTGGGCATCGTCAAAGTACGCCGGAACGGTGATAACTACACCGTCCAGCTCGCCTGCCAGGGCTTCAGTTGCCCGCGCCGCCAGTGCTTTGAGGATGTCCGCAGAAACGCGCACCGGGTTCAGCAGCCCCGCCGCCGTTTCAATCATCGGCAGGCCGTTTTCGCTGGCCTGGAATTGATAAGGCAGATGTGGATAGCGTTGCTGGATATCAGCCAGCGAGCGCCCCATCAGGCGTTTAACAGAACTAATGGTGTTGGCGGTGTCACACGCTGCGTTAGTACGCGCGTCATAACCCACCGAATGCCCTTGCTGTTGATAGTGAACAACAGACGGCAGCAGGTGACGGCCTTCATGGTCGGCTAACGTTTCGGCCTGACCGCTGCGTACTGTCGCCACCAGCGAGTTGGTTGTGCCCAGGTCGATACCGGCCGCCAGACGACGCTGATGCGGCGCAGCACTCAAACCAGGTTCACTAATTTGTAATAAGGCCATGTTTAGCTTCCAGAAATTAAAAATCGAGCAGTTTTTCTTCGAGTTGTTCGGCACTGCTTCGCAGTTTATCGAGAAAACGCAGCTTACGCACGGTATCCGCCGCCGCGTCCCACGTCTCGTTGTCTAACTGTTCAACCATCAACTGATGGCGCGTATCAAACATCTTTTTAACGCGTTTGATAAAGCTTTCCAGCCGCGCTTCGTCTTTCGCCTGTTCGATCTCGTCCAGTTCTTCACGCAGTTCCAACTGTTCCATCAGGAACGCGGTGTCGCGCACAGTATGCTGCTCGCTGGCGAGATCAAAACCGTGCAATGAAAGCAGGTATTCTGCCCGCATCAATGGATGACGCAGCGTTTGCCATGCCTGGTTAATGGTTGCGGATTGCTGTACGGCGGCGAGTTGTTCCGCCTGGCTTCCGCTGGCGAATTTATCAGGATGATACTGACGTTGTAGATCCTGAAAACGCAGGCTCAGTGCCTGGGTATCGAGTTGATAACGGGCAGGCAAGCCAAAGAGGGTGAAGTAATCCATAACATTCTCAGGGCTGCGATCCGCCGCGATGGCGGCGAATCAGGTAAAACAAACCCCACGCGCAGGCGACCACGGTGGGGTTATCGGTATGCGCATCAGACGTGGAAGCTTTCGCCGCAACCACATTCATCTTTTACGTTCGGGTTGGTGAATTTAAACCCTTCGTTCAGGCCTTCTTTTACGAAGTCCAGTTGCGTACCGTCCAGAAATTGCAGGCTTTTGCCATCGACCACGACTTTCACGCCTTTGTCTTCAAACACGATGTCTTCCGGCGTCGGTTCGTCAACAAATTCCAGTACATAAGCCATACCTGAACACCCGGAGGTTCTCACGCCCAGACGCAGGCCAAACCCTTTACCACGGTTAGCCAGAAAGGTATTTACTCGCGCTGCTGCACTGTCGCTCAGTGTAATCGACATAACCAAACCTCAACTCTTATTTTGCTTCACGTTTGCTTTTATAGTCCGCAATGGCGGCTTTGATCGCGTCTTCTGCCAGAATAGAACAGTGAATTTTCACCGGTGGCAGTTCAAGTTCTTCTGCAATATCGGTGTTTTTGATCGCCTGTGCTTCGTCGAGAGACTTCCCTTTCACCCATTCGGTCACCAGGGAGCTGGAAGCGATAGCGGAACCGCAGCCATAAGTTTTAAAACGCGCGTCCTCAATGATACCTTCATCGTTGACTTTAATCTGCAACTTCATCACGTCGCCACAGGCCGGTGCACCCACCATGCCGCTGCCCACGTTCTCGTCGTTATTGTCAAAGGAACCCACGTTACGCGGATTCTCGTAATGGTCGATAACTTTTTCGCTGTAAGCCATTATAAATTCTCCTGATTCCGATACCGATTAATGATGAGCCCATTCGATGCTGTTCAGATCCACGCCCTGCTTGTACATTTCCCACAGCGGAGAAAGGTCACGCAGACGACCGATGGATTTACGAACTAACTCGATGGTGTAGTCGATCTCTTCTTCAGTAGTAAAACGACCTAAAGAGAAACGGATAGAGCTATGTGCCAGCTCGTCGTTCAGCCCCAGCGCGCGCAGCACGTAGGACGGTTCGAGGCTTGCCGACGTACAGGCGGACCCTGAAGAAACCGCGAGGTCTTTCAGCGCCATAATCAGCGACTCACCTTCAACGTAGTTGAAGCTGACGTTGAGAATGTTCGGCGCACCGTGTTCCAGGTCACCGTTCAGGTAAACTTCTTCGATATCTTTGATGCCGTTCCACAGACGGTTACGCAGACCGCGCAGACGTTCCATCTCGGTCGCCATCTCTTCTTTTGCGATGCGATAGGCTTCGCCCATACCGACGATCTGATGAACAGGCAGTGTACCGGAACGCATACCGCGCTCGTGACCACCGCCGTGCATTTGCGCTTCAATGCGTACGCGCGGTTTACGACGCACATACAGCGCACCGATACCTTTCGGGCCGTAGATTTTGTGGCCGGAGAAAGACATCAGGTCAACTTTCAACTGGCTCAGGTCGATAGGCAGTTTACCTACGCTCTGGGTTGCATCAACGTGATAGATAATGCCACGAGCACGGCACATTTCGCCGATAGCCGCGATATCCTGCACCACGCCGATTTCGTTATTCACGTGCATGATGGAAACGAGGATGGTGTCATCACGCATCGCTGCTTCGAGTTCTTTCAGGTCGATAATACCGTTACGCTGCGGTGCCAGGTAGGTGACTTCGAAACCTTCGCGCTCCAGCTGACGACAAGTATCCAGTACCGCTTTATGTTCAGTTTTACTGGTGATGATGTGCTTGCCTTTTTTCTGATAAAAGTTGGCTGCACCTTTGATCGCCAGGTTGTCAGATTCGGTTGCACCAGAGGTAAAGACGATTTCACGCGGGTCAGCGCCGACCAGATCGGCAATCTGATTACGGGCGATATCTACGGCTTCTTCAGCCTGCCAGCCGAAACGGTGAGAACGGGAGGCCGGGTTACCAAAGGTTCCGTCCATCGTCATAAACTGCATCATTTTCTCGGCAACACGCGGGTCCACCGGCGTGGTTGCGGAGTAGTCGAGATAAATCGGTAATTTCATTGCTCTATAAACTCCGTACATCACTCAATGCAAGGAACCAGGCTACCGGCTGGATGTACGACCGTATTTACGGAGCGCGATACGCCCCGGCCTGATTCTAATATCTTGTTATCTTTAACCTAACTGTTTCGGGTTTCAGCAAGTTGACAAACTTACGAATCTCCGGGAGCTTACATAAGTAAGTGACCGGAGTGAGTATGTGCAGTCAACGCAGATGCAACACGAAACAGGACGGTTAAATTAAGCGCGTAACTTAACGTCGATCGCGTCTTGTGTGCGGGTGCGTGGCGCGTCGTGAGTATGCTGACGACCAGACACATCCAGCACTTCCTGGTTATTAACCAGTTCGCCTAAAGTAATGTTGTTGAGAAAACCGGTGAGACGGTCGCTCAAATCACGCCACAGCGCGTGGGTCAGGCATTTATCGCCGCCCTGGCAGCCGCCTTTACCCTGACAACGGGTAGCATCTACAGATTCGTCAACGGCGCTAATCACTTCGCCAACGGCGATGCTGCTGGCATCTTTGCCTAACAGATAACCACCGCCTGGTCCACGTACGCTGGAAACCAGACCATTTTTACGCAGACGGGAAAACAGTTGTTCCAGATAAGAAAGGGAAATTCCCTGACGTTCGGAAATATCAGCCAACGGTACCGGGCCCGCTTCAGAGTTGAGCGCAACGTCAAGCATTGCGGTCACGGCATAGCGCCCTTTAGATGTCAGTCTCATGTCTTACTTCACCTCAAACTCGCCCCTGCCCGGGGTTTTTTATTGTAAAAGTGGGGGTATTGCATAGCAGGGTCAAGTCTGACATTCCCGAGTAAATTGGTCAACTATTTACTTGACTGATTTAGTCGGGTATTTAACCTTCAGTGCCATTTTTTTATCGTGCCGTTTGTACCTGTTGTCGGATGCGACGTGAACGCCTTATCCGACCTGAGGCTCTGTGCACTGCAGGCCTGATAAGACGCGTTAAGCGTCGCATCAGGCAACCACTATTATTCGGCCTTATTACCTTTATTCTGCTGCTCTATAGAAGCCAGAATCCCGCGCAGGATATTCAATTCCTGGCTTTCCGGGCGCGCACGGGTAAACAGACGGCGCAATTTATTCATCACCTGCCCCGGATGGTTTTCACGAATAAAACCGGTTGCCAGCAGCGTTTGTTCCAGATGACCATAAAAACGCTCCAGATCATCGACCAGCGGATACGGCGTCTCTTCATGCTCGACCTGCTCACCATTTTCCTGAGTTGCCAGCCAGGCCATGCGCACTTCATAGGCAATAACCTGAACCGCCATCGCCAGATTCAGCGAACTGTATTCCGGGTTAGCGGCAATCGCGACATGATAATGGCATTTCTGCAACTCTTCATTGGTCAAGCCGACGCGCTCGCGACCAAAAACCAGCGCCACCGGGGTATTTGCCGCTTCAGCGACGCTTTTCAGACCGCATTCGCGCGGGTCGAGCATCGGCCACGGCAGAGTGCGGGAGCGTGCGCTGGTGCCCACCACCAGGCTACAACCGGCTAACGCTTCGTCGAGCGTATCGACGATGTGAGCATTACCAATCACATCGCTGGCCCCTGCTGCCAGGGCAATCGCCTGGGAGTCAGGTTTCACCAGTGGATTAACCAGCCACAGATTGGTTAATCCCATTGTTTTCATGGCACGGGCAACAGAACCCATATTGCCGGTGTGTGACGTCTCCACCAGCACAATTCGAATATTTTGCAGCATTGTCTTTCTTCGTCTAAAGATTATTCGCGCATCTTATCATAAAACGAAGACAGATGCCGATCTCGCTGCTATACTCTGCGCCGTTTTCCCGTTCTTTAACATCCAGTGAGAGAGACCGATGCATCCGATGCTGAACATCGCCGTGCGCGCAGCGCGCAAGGCGGGTAATTTAATTGCCAAAAACTATGAAACCCCAGACGCTGTAGAAGCGAGCCAGAAAGGCAGTAACGACTTCGTGACCAACGTAGATAAAGCTGCCGAAGCGGTGATTATCGACACGATTCGTAAATCTTACCCACAGCACACCATCATCACCGAAGAAAGCGGTGAACTTGAAGGTACTGATCAGGATGTTCAATGGGTTATCGATCCACTGGATGGCACTACCAACTTTATCAAACGTCTGCCGCACTTCGCGGTATCTATCGCCGTTCGTATCAAAGGCCGCACTGAAGTTGCTGTGGTTTACGATCCTATGCGTAACGAACTGTTCACCGCCACTCGCGGTCAGGGCGCACAGCTGAACGGCTACCGTCTGCGCGGCAGCACCGCTCGCGATCTCGACGGTACTATTCTGGCGACCGGCTTCCCTTTCAAAGCGAAACAGTACGCAACCACCTACATCAATATCGTTGGCAAACTGTTTAGCGAATGCGCTGACTTCCGTCGTACCGGTTCTGCGGCGCTGGATCTGGCTTACGTAGCCGCTGGTCGCGTTGACGGTTTCTTCGAAATTGGTCTGCGCCCGTGGGACTTCGCCGCAGGCGAACTGCTGGTTCGTGAAGCAGGCGGTATCGTCAGCGATTTCACCGGTGGTCATAACTACATGCTGACCGGTAACATCGTTGCAGGTAACCCGCGCGTAGTAAAAGCCATGCTGTCAAATATGCGTGACGAGTTAAGCGACGCTCTGAAGCGTTAATGACTCTGGCGGGTGGTATCACTCACCCGCCCTCGCCTTTCAGGCGCTATTCCGAAATACTTCCTCACCACTTTACTTTCTTTCGCCACTCTCCCACCATCTTTCGCCGATTAATGGATTATAAAGAAGTCGCAAGGAAAGGTTATGGCACTGCCCGTGAACAAACGCGTTCTCAAAATTCTGTTTACCCTCTTTGTTGTTGCCTTCTGTATTTATTTAGTACCACGCGTAGCCATCAACTTCTTCTATTATCCTGACGACAAAATTTACGGCCCTGAACCCTGGTCTGCAGAATCCGTCGAATTTACGGCTAAGGACGGTACTCGTCTGCAAGGCTGGTTTATCCCCTCTTCGACGGGTTCCGCTGACAACGCCATCGCAACCATCATTCATGCTCACGGCAATGCCGGAAACATGTCCGCCCACTGGCCGCTGGTCAGTTGGTTACCCGAGCGCAATTTCAATGTTTTTATGTTTGACTATCGCGGGTTTGGTAAATCAAAAGGCACGCCGTCCCAGGCTGGATTACTGGACGATACGCTAAGCGCCATCAGCGTGGTGCGCCATCGCAGTGATGTAAACCCACAACGGCTGGTGCTGTTCGGGCAGAGTATTGGCGGGGCAAATATTCTGGATGTTATTGGTCAGGGAGAACGTGAGGGCATACGTGCGGTGATCCTCGACTCCACGTTTGCCTCTTATTCGGCCATCGCCAACCAAATGATCCCTGGCAGTGGCTATTTACTTGATGAGAGTTATAGCGGCGAAAATTACATCGCCAGCGTCAGCCCGATCCCGCTTTTACTGATTCACGGTAAAGCCGATCATGTTATCCCGTGGCAGCACAGTGAAAAATTGTATGGCCTGGCGAAAGAGCCAAAACGCCTGATTCTGATCCCTGACGGCGAACACATTGATGCCTTTTCGGAACGTCATGGTGATGTTTACCGCGAGCAGATGGTGGATTTTATTCTCAGTGCATTGAATCCCGGGAATTCCCACTAAGAATAAAACAGCAATAAATCACATTAACACATGGTATTAAACTGATCATATCGGTTTAAATCGATAAAAATTCTGTGATGTCTGCCAGCATTTCTGATAATTAGCATTCCATTCACCATTTCCCTAAGCAAACTTTAGCTATTCTTATCAATTATGCTTATGGGAGATCTACAGATGATGCCTACACTTGCTCCACCATCTGTCCTTTCTGCTCCCCAGCGCCGCTGCCAGATCTTGCTGACACTATTTCAGCCGTGGTTGACCGCCACCACGGCCACTCTCAGCGAGCTTAATGGTGTGGATGATAATATTGCGGTTCGCGATATCAGCGAAACAGGACGGGAAATCCTCCGCTATCACCAGCTCACGCTCACCACTGGCTATGACGGTAGCTACCGGGTCGAAGGTACAGTACTTAACCAACGTTTATGTTTATTTCACTGGCTACGACGCGGTTTCCGTTTATGTCCATCATTCATCACTAACCGTTTCACTCCGGCCTTAAAGGAAGAACTGAAGCGCCGTGGGATTGCTCGTAACTTTTACGACGATACCAACCTGCAAGCTTTAGTTAATCTCTGTGCACGACGGTTGCAAAAATGCTTTGAAGCACGTGATGTTCATTTTCTGTGCCTGTATCTGCAATATTGCCTGCTACAACATCACGCCGGGATCTCGCCACATTTTAACCCGCTGCAACGTCGATGGGCTGAGTCCTGTCTTGAGTTTCAGGTAGCGCAGGAAATTGGTCGCCACTGGCAACGCCGGGCACGCCAGCCTGTTCCACCAGATGAACCGTTGTTTATGGCGTTGCTCTTTTCCATGTTGCAAGTTCCCAACCCGCTGCAGGATGCTCATCAGCGCGATCGGCAATTACGTCTGGCCATTGTTCGTTTGGTACAACGTTTTCGTGAGCAGGGAAATGTTCGTTTCTATGATGAACAGGGGTTATGCGATCAGCTTTATACTCATCTCGCTCAGGCATTACGTCGTAGTTTGTTTGCCATCGGTATTGATAACACCTTGCCAGAAGAGTTCAGCCGACTTTACCCACGCCTGGTTCGTACAACTCGCGCGGCGCTAACCGGGTTTGAAAATGAATACAATGTCCGTTTTTCCGATGAGGAAAGTGGCCTGGTAGCGGTGATTTTCGGCGCATGGCTGATGCAAGCAAATGAAATTAACGAAAAAAAGATTATTTTGTTGACGGGCAATGACAGTGAAAGAGAAGCGAATATTGAGCAGCAATTGCGCGAACTTACACTATTGCCACTCAATATTAAGCATATATCGGTGAAGACATTTTTACGAAATGGCGCCCCGAAAAATACGGTGCTGATTATTACCCCTTATACCATCCCTTTGCCGCTCTTTTCGCCGCCGCTGATTCATACGAATCAGATCCTGACCGCACACCAACAGGAGCAGATCCGTAAAATGCTGGAATAATCAGCATGAGGGAACCACTTTCGGGCGCAAAAAAATTGCCGGAAGCGCCACCAGCGCCATCACCCAAAACACGCCATGTCCGAGATATTGATACAGGAAACCGGCGAAGACGGTCATGATAGCGATACTGCCGCCCATCGCGACGGCAGAATAAACCGCCTGTAAACGGATAACCTCGCTTCCCTGACGAGCGGCAATGTAGCGCATGGCGGCCAGGTGGCACACGGTAAAGGTGCCGCAATGCAGAATTTGCACCACTATCAGCCACGGTAGCTCAGTGCTTGCCCCCATAATGCCCCAACGTACTACCCCGCAAATCGCCGAAATCAACAACATATCGCGGGCGCTACAGCGACGGAAAAGTTTGTTACTCAGCGCAAAGATAATGACTTCCGCCACCACACCAAGCGACCATAAATAGCCCACCGCCGAAGCCGAGTAACCCGCCGCCTGCCAGTATATGGCGCTAAAACCGTAATATGCTGCGTGCGCCCCCTGCAATAGACAAACGCAGGCCAGAAAGCGCCAGTTCTGGCGAACCAGCGCCAGCCAGGCCGGCCACCCCGTGCTCTCCTGCTGGCGGCTCTCCCCTTGCGGTTGAATGGTCGGGCGAATCAGAAAACCAAGTAGCATGGATGCCACGCCCAGCGTCAACATCGCGAGAATCACCCGATAATCAAACACGCTGACCAGTTTGCCCGTCAGCGCCGAACCAATGACAAACGCCACTGAGCCCCAAAGTCGCACTTTGCCGTAATCAAGCGGAAACTGCTTTTGCCAGGTATTCGCCAGCGCGTCAGTTAACGGCACCAGCGGTGAGAAAAAGAGGTTAAAACCGACCATCACAAGCATCAGCCACGCCACATGTGCGCCAGCCCAGAAGGCGACGGCAAACAGCAGTGTCAACAACGCCAGTACACGAAGTGCAGAAATCAGGCGAGAAGGATCGCTGACGCGGGGCGCGATGAGCAAACTACCGAGAAAACGGGCAACCAGCCCTGCCCCCAACAACAGGCCGATAGTTTCTGGCGTTAAGCCAATCCCCTTAAGCCAGACGCTCCAGAAAGGTAGAAAAATACCGTAGCTAAAAAAGTATGTGAAATAACCGAGCGCCAGCCAGCGCGTGGATTGCAAAACCATGAGTCCCTCCCGTCAGGAGGCGTAAGTCTGAGGTTAATCGAATGTTGTTGCAAGTTGAAAAATAAGAAAATCAGGGCCACTTCCAGTACACCATTCTGGAAAAAATTATCGTTAATACCGCTAACAAAATATCACCTACAGAAAATGCGCTGGATGCTGACCTGGATAATTACCAAATTTCTCATCTGCTGAGGCGTGGCGAGGTGCGAGTGTGTGTATTACGTTTAAATCACATTATCTTGCAAAGGGATTGGTTATGAACACACTACGTTATTTTGATTTTGGCGCCGCCCGCCCCGTGTTGTTATTAATTGCTCGTATTGCCGTCATCTTAATTTTCATTATTTTTGGTTTTCCCAAAATGATGGGCTTTGACGGTACGGTACAATATATGGCCTCGCTGGGTGCGCCGATGCCAACGCTTGCGGCCCTTATTGCGGTAATTATGGAAGTGCCTGCCGCGATATTAATCGTGCTTGGCTTTTTCACCCGTCCGCTGGCGGTACTGTTTATTTTCTACACGCTGGGCACGGCGGTGATTGGTCACCATTACTGGGATATGACCGGAGATGCGGTCGGACCAAATATGATTAATTTCTGGAAGAATATCAGTATCGCTGGCGCATTCCTGCTGCTGGCAATTACCGGGCCGGGGGCGATTTCTCTCGATCGACGTTAGAAAAGATGCCGGATGCGGCGTGAACGCCTTATCCGGCATCTTATAAATTACAGCAACGCCACCCGCAACGACATCGCTGAGGTTGTCGATTCCCCCGGTGCAAGCGCAATGAGGTCACCACCTTCCTGGCGATGATGGTCATCTGGCGCATGACTCATTGGTTCCAGACAGAAGAAATCAAACGCATAACCTTTATCAAACGCCGGGTCGGAAACAAAGATGAAATAGCATGGCGCAGGTGGCGTCGTTTCCATGATGATGGCGTAACCCTCCTGCGGCTGCTCAATGCGTGCCTGACCATTCCAGCCGGCAAAACCATTGTTCACCCACTGGCGCGGCAGCGGCGCGAGCTGGTTGAAATCCAGTTCCTGCGGTAACTGCGCACAAAACTCGCCCGCCAGCCACTGTTCCCGCTCCAGCCAATAACCGCTCGCCTGTGCCTGAATCCGCGTTTGCGGCGACAACGGAAAATAAGGATGCCAGCCCGTACCAAACGGCAAAGATTCTGCCCCTTGATTGGTGACAGAGAGCGTGACCGTCAATGCATCTGCCGTCAAATGAAACGCCTGACTTGCCCGATAGTGATAAATACCACTGCGATGTTCATACACCAGACACAAGCTATCATCACTGCGCGATGCGCATTGCCACTGACCCAGCCAACCATCGCCGTGCAGATAGTGCGCATCCCACTCAACATTCGGTTGCAGTTGATACTCACGCCCCTGCCAGACAAAACGGTTGCCGCTCACCCGGTTTGCAAACGGCACCAGCGGAAAACAGGAGGCATCAGTTGCCACACCGTTTTTTTTACCGGGACGTAGCAGTGGCGTCGTATCGCGCCAGAAACCTTCAATGACACCACCCTGGTCAGAAACGTCCAGCTTTAGCGCCCCGTGAGATAAGGTATAGATGGCCATTCGCTAACTCCTTAATCCGGGAAGTTAATCACGACTTTGCCGCATTTGCCGCTTGCCATCAGCGCATAGGCATCACCAGCCTGTTCCAGCGAGAAGCGGTGGGTAATGGCGTTACGCGGCCATAGTTTCCAGTCGGTCAAATCGTGGGCGCATTTTTCCATATGGAATAAACTGGTTACCCAGGAGCCAATAATCCGCCGTTGATGATGCATCAGGTCGACGCTAACCTCGAACTCCACTTTTCCGGTTTCTCCGATGTAGACCACGCGTCCCCAGTCGGCAGTGGATTGCAATGCCAGCAAACGACCTGCGGCATTACCGGAACAATCGAGCGCAACATCTGCGCCGCCGTGGGTGAGTTCAGCAATAATCTGCGGCAGACCTTCGGTGGTTGCTAAATAACCGTGATCCATCACGCCTAACTGTTTCGCCATCGCCAGACGTTCCGGCAGCATATCAACGCCGATGATCCGTTTTGCACCGCGACCTTTCGCCAGCATCATCGCCATCATGCCGACAGGCCCCAAACCGACCACCAGCACGTTATCGCTGCCAGAGACTTCGCCGCGCAAGATCCCTTCATACGCCGTGCCAACGCCGCAACTGATAAACGCACCATCTTCGTAGCTCAACGCGTCCGGCAGGAGAATCAGGTCTTTTTCTTCCGCCAGCAGATATTCGGCATGACCACCGTCACGCTGCCAGCCGTAAGCGGCTTTTCCTTCGCCAGTACAAGAAATAGGAAAACCGCGACGGCAGTTCTGGCAAAAACCACAGCCAGAAATGTGATACACCAGCACACGGTCGCCCTCTTTAAAATGGCGGCAACCCTGCCCCATCGCTACAATCTGCCCGCACGGTTCATGACCGTTGATAAATCCCTGGTATAACGGTTTATCGGGCGCCGCCGCCGTGGCGCGGTGTTGATGATAGATATAGTGGACATCGCTCCCGCAAATTCCGGAGGATTTCATTTTGAGCAGTACCTGGTTAATCCCCGGCGTTGGCACCGCAACTTCCCGCAGATCGACGGTGGAATTTCCTGGTAAATAAGCTGCCAGCATCGTTTTCATAAATCCCTCATTAACAATACGATTAATTTTCATCCCTGCCGCACCCGCGCCAGGGGCGTTAAGGTTTAGCGTTTCGCTTTAGTGCTTCGCTGGGTCAGCAAGATATTCGCCAGCACCGCCACCACGATGATTACGCCGCGCACCACCTGCTGGAAAAAGGAGTTAATTCCAAGCAGCACCAGACCGTTACCGATTAGCGTAATCACCAGCACGCCAAGTAGCGTACCGAACAGCGAGCCACGACCGCCGGAAAGTGCCGTACCGCCGACCACGACCGCAGCAATGACATCAAACTCCAGACCGTTTGCGGCGCCTGCGTTACCGGAACCGAGGCGAGCCGCCAGCAAAATCCCGGTGACTGCCGCCAATACTCCCGAAAGAGTAAAGATAAGAATGCGCACCCGACGAACGTTAATGCCGCACAACTGTGCCGCTGTGGCATTACCGCCAACAGCAAACACCGAGCGTCCGAAAGCGGTTTTACGGCTGATGAACACAAACAGCGCAAACAACACCATCATGATCAGCGCGGATACCGGCACGCCGAGAAATTGCCCACCCAGCCAGTCCAGCACCTCGTTTTCATCAATGGGCACGGGCAGTGCGTTCGTCATAAACAAGCCCATCCCGCGCAGGGCGCTCCACAACCCCAGCGTGGCAACGAAACTTGGCACGTTAAATACACCGCGCAGCACCCCGGCCAGCGTCCCCATCAGCGCACCTAACAGCAACACCAGCAGACACGCCACCGCCAGCGGAACGTCAAATTGCAGTAAAAACGCCAGGCACACCGAGACAAAAGCCACCATCGGCCCAACACTGACATCAATTTCACCGGAGATAATAATCAACGTCATCGCCCAGGCAGCGATCCCGATGGTGGCAGCATCGCGCAGAACGTTCATCTGATTATTCAATGAGATAAAGCCAGGCGCGTTCAGGGAGAAGACCAGATAAAGAATGGCAATCACCACCAGCAGACCGATCTCATTAATGTGGCGACTGACAAATTGTTTGAGCGAAACGCTCTTGCCCTGCGGCAATGGTAATGACGAAGCAGACATCTTCAGGTTCCTCGGTAAAATTCATCAGTGCACAGACAGAATGGCGGACATCAGCTCATCCACATTGACCGGTGAGTGAAACTCCTGCGAGAACGTACCGTGCTGTAATAACAAGATGCGGTCGCACACCAGCGGCAATTCCTCCACTTCACTGGAGATAAACACCACGCTTTTCCCTTCGGAGGCCAGCTCGCGGACAATCCGGTAGATCTGCTGTTTGGCTTCGATATCGACGCCGCGCGTTGGCTCGTCGAGCAATAAAATCTGGCTGGCGGCATAGACCCAACGACCAATCACCACTTTTTGCTGATTACCGCCAGAAAGCGTGCCGATGGGCGTTTCGCTACTGGCGGCCTTGACCGTCATCCGCTGCATCACCTCTTCGGTCAGGCGGCGGATGGTGGACCATTGCAGCACACCGTTGGCGCTGATTTTTTGCCGATTGGTCAGCACTGTATTTTCGTCAACGCCCAGCCAGGGAATGATCCCCGCTTCTTTGCGGTTTTCTGGCGTATAGCCAATGCCGCGTTTCAGCATGTCGCCGTAATCGGGGCGCGTGATTTTCTCGCCGTTGATAACAATTTCGCCCTGTTCATACGTCTCCAGCCCAACTATCGCTTTCAACAATTCACTGCGCCCTGCCCCCAGCAGGCCAGCAATGCCGAGCACTTCGCCACGACGCAGGGAAAAACTGATCTCTGTAAGTTTTGGTCTGTGGCGTAACGCGCGAACTTCCAGTACGGTCTGATCCGCAATCTCCTGAGCTGCAACCGGTGCAATATCAACGTGATCGCGCCCGAGCATCAACGACACAATATGGCGAGTTGAGGTGTTTTCGAGCATCACATCGCCCGCCACCTGACCATCGCGCATAACGGTGGCACAGGAGGCAATGCGGCGGATTTCTTCCATCCGGTGGCTGACATAAATCACCGCCACGCCCAGTGCCGACATCTTTTTAACCGCGCTGATCACCAGTTCAACTTCCGCACTGGCAAGCGAACTGGTAGGTTCATCAAGAATGACCACGCGCGGCTCGCCCTTCATCACCCGCGCAATTTCCACCAGTTGCTTTTGCGCCGGGCTTAGCGTTGAAACAAGTTGTTCAGGGCTAACGTCAACGCCCAGCGCCTGTAAGCAACGTTGGGCATCCTGCGCCATTTGCAGGTAATCAATCATGCCGTTGCGGCGAGGCCACTGACCGAGGCAGAGGTTTTCCGCCACCGTCAGCCCTTCAACCAGACTTAATTCCTGATAAACCGCACGTACCCCCAGTTCAGCGGCACGGCGAGTCAGCGTAGCTTCGTCACCTTCCAGTCGCGTCTCGCCAATCCAGATATCACCGCTGTCCGGACGTTCGCTACCGGTAAGCATTCGAATGAGGGTCGATTTGCCCGCGCCGTTTTTACCTAACAGCGCGCGAACTTCGCCTTTATTGAGCGTAAAGTTAACGTTATCCAGCGCAACGACGCCGGGATAACGCTTATTTCCTGCCACCATTTTTGCTACCGGGACTGCCTCTGTTGCCGTGAACATAGGAACCTCTGCGAATCAGCTATTAGGGCAGACCATCAACGTGCGTTGCCAGCCACTGTTTACCGTCTTCCGTTTTGGTATAGAGGTCGATAGGCACCTGAATCACTTTTTCACCGTCGGCTTGTTTATTGATAACTTTCAATGTTTGCGCAAAAACAGCATTGCCCATTTTCTTACCGGAAATATCCACCACCGCTTTCAACACCTGGTTGTTTTCCAGTTCCTGAGCAATTTCAGTGGTCATATCCGAACCGAAAACAGCAATTTTTCCGGTCTGATTTTGATTACGCACCGCTTTTACCGCACCGAGTGTCGCACCGCCCGATTCCCCCATAATGGCGTTCAGATCCGGCGTGGAGATAATCAGTTTTTCACCAACGGAAATCGCTTTATCTAAAACAGTCCCTTCCTGATTAGCGACAATTTGTGCGCCGGGAACCCGGGCTTTTAATACTTCTTCAAATCCTTTACGACGTTGCACACAAACTTCAAAGGCTTCGCAATTGATGACGGCAATTTTCGGCTGGTCAATTTTATTGGCAATAAAATAATCGGCGGCAGCGTTACCCAGTTTTTTACCAAATTCCAGCGGATCACCGACCAGATACGCCGAGACATATTTATCGACACCTTTTTGATTAATACAGGTGTTGTAGCAAATCACCGGAATACCCGCCTCACTGGCGCGACGAACGGTGCGACTGCTGCCATTTTCAGAAACAGCAGACAAAATAATGGCATCGACATTACGCGCCACAAGCGTATCAACAAAGGTACTTTCTTTCGAAATATCGCCCTGGGCGTTAGTTTCTATTAACTGAACCTGTACTGAAGAATCTTTTGCTGCATCCTGAACACCCTGACGCACACCGGCATAATATCCCTGAGTATCAAGATATATTGCGCCAATGGTCATTTCTTTTTCCTCAGCCCTGGCAAATAGGGCGCTACCTAATAGCGTAGCCATTAAAATTATATTACGGGTTGTTCTCATTTTTTTAGGCATAGAGCCTCCTGTAGGGTTTTTATTTACAACAGCTTATTTTAATTATTTAGTGATGAGCGGCAGCGCGTGCCGCTCAAAGATTACAGTTAATAGGGTTTAGTGAACGTAGTTAAAAATAAAAGGCATCACGGTAGTGAATAATGCTGCTTTCGGCCAGGCCGGATTAATCGCCGTCAATTCAGCGCGAACAGATTCATATTGCGCAATCTCCCCTAATCCCGCTGCCGCCAGCATCGCCACCATCAGGCATTTTTCTTTATGCTGCTGTTGTAAATCGCCATACAGCGACAATAAATCAGGTTGTGAAACAGCGAAGAAATCCGCTTCGATACTGGTTTTCGCCATCTCTTGCGCCCACTGTTTCATTTCAGTAAACAGTTGCTGTGCAGTTTGCTTTTCACCCAGCAGTCGCAGCGCCATCCCTTGCCAGAAGAGATAATCAACTGGCTGATCGTTGTAATAACTGTGGATATTGATGGTGCGATCGCCGGTCGCCGCCAGGCGTAAACAACACGTCGCCTCAACTTCATCACCCTGTGCTTTGGCGCATACTGCCTGCCAGAACCAGATGTCGTTATCAGTTTGCCCCGGTAAACGGCCTTCGCTCAAATTCTCCGGGTAATGCAGCGCGGCATGAAGCAGTTCGCTGGCCTGCTGCGGCTCTCTGGCATCAAGATGTTGCCAGGCGCGTAACAACTGGTTGAGGATAAACTGACTGGTCACCTTCCCTTCCCCACCTTCCCACGGGTGGAATTTGCGCGTGGCGAGAATGTCCGCCGCTTTGTTTGCCTGACCGGTGAGATGCCACAAATTGAGCAGTTCTGCGGTCATGTCGTCGCGTTTCAGGGCAATTGCCAGATTATTTTCCAGACGCGCCAGCCGTTTCTCCGGTGCGGCTCCGATTAACTTATCCAGCATATCCCGTTCGAAAAGCAGACGTGCATCCTGCGGCGCAAGTTGATAAGCATTATCAAGATAACGGGCGGCCTGTTCATAATCATGCTGCTTATTCCACGCATGGATCGCTAACCCGCGCCAGCCGTCGGCAAACTCCGGCGTCATCTCTACGCAACGTTGCCATAACGCTATCGCTTTGCCATAACTGCACTTGTTGTAGTGGAAACAGGCCAGTAAATGACGGGCGAACCAGCACTCTTCAATACTCTCCAGTGCCGCGACTTCTTCCAGCGTATTAGGGAAACGAACAAACTTCGGGAACACGTCAATGGCTTTCGCAATCAATTCGCCGCGCTCAGCTTTCGGCAACAAACTGGCTTGCAGATAAAGCGGCAGCGTTCGCTGGCAGTCCAGAGCGTTCAGCATCTCTGCCGCCAGAGCGGGCATTCCCCAGTTAATCAGTTGCCCGGCGGTCATCAGGGCGTTAACGTCACGCCCCTGACACAGACCACGCCACTGCGTGAGGGCAGACTCGGTACGACCATCGAACCAGTTCAGCCACCACAAGGTGGCGTTCAGCGGGTAATCGCGCAGCAGTTTCTCACGCTGTAAACGCGCATTGTCCTGACGACCGCTTAACACCAGCAGCAGATTATGGAGGCACAGCACTTGCTGATTGGTTGGGCAGGCGCGCAGACTCTGTTGGCAAAAATCCAGCCCTGCATCGAAGTTGCCATTACGCGCCGCCAGCCGTGCCAGACCGTAATAGCCCCCCGCTTTACTGTTGCCGCTCCAGACCGCTCGCCAGAAATCCTCTTCGGCTTGTTGATATTGTCCCTGACGCTCATACGCACTGGCGCGGATCAAACTGGCTTGCCCACACTGCGGGTTTTTGTTCAGCGCATGTGCGCGTTTCAGCGCCTGACTGGCATACGCCACCGCTTGCAGGAAATCGGCACGGTTATATTCCAGCATCGCCAGCGCCAGGTTACAGCGATAATCCAGCGGGTCCAGCGCCACGCCGCGCAGATAGTAATCGAACGGTGAACGGCTGGCGTGATGATATTGCTCCAGATGCTGACCGATAAACCAGGCTTCATCTGTACTGGTAATGTCTTGTGCTGCCAGTGGTGCTTTGGCGACGTCCGGCAGCGGCAACTCTTGTGGCTGATGTTCCTGATAACTCAGTACAATATTGCCATCCGCATCGGAAAGTTCGATGGTCATTCTGTCCGGATCAATACCGTGCAACACACCCTGGATGGCGGTCGCTGGCGTCAGGGCAACGGCATCATCAAGTAACGCCTCGCGCTTGCCTATTTCACGGATCGCCAGTCGGTATCCGTTCAACGGGGAGATGGCATACAGCCCCCACTCAATCCCCCGCTCGCTACGCTGTAATTTAATTACCGCATCGCGGGAGGCGTTTTGCACCATACCTAAAGAATGGTAAGGCAGGAAATACTGCTCGAAACGCTTCTCTTCGTAAGCATCAAGCCAGGTAAAATCGGGCTGGTTATCGGCAAAAATGCCGGTCATCAGCTCGATATACGGGCCGTTATTGTCGGTCAGACTCTTATCCCAGGCCTGACCAAATTCACTGTGTCCCCAGCTCCACTGTTTTTTACCCGGCGCAATGTGGTGGTTGGCAACGTGTAATAAACCGCCATCTTCATCGTGACACCACGCGCCAACAAAATCGTACTGCGATTTTTCAGCCATATATGAGGTAGGAACAGGCACGTTTTTATAACGCGAAATGTCCACGCCGGCGGAGTAGTCCACTTTGTAGTAGGTGCCAGTGGCGATGGGGAAAGCGGAAACTGCGCGTTTGCCGTGATCAAACACCGCTGTCACATCGGGCGGGAAAACGCTCTGATGCCCTTCCCCCCCTTTCACTGCCGGGTTGGCCCACCACAAGAAATGACGCGGCGTGGCGTTGCCGTTATAGACGCGGCTGGCGATTTCCAGCGCCGCACGGTCAGGGCGCAGCGTGAAGCCGGTCATCACCTGTAGACCGTGCATCGGCTCCGTTTCGCCAACCCATACAGTCTGTGCGCCGTCTTCATGGGCTTCGAGAGTGAAATCAACGGGCATAAAGGTCGTCGGGCGATGGTGTTGCGGCCAGTTAAACTCAATCCCGCCGGAAATCCACGGCCCCAGCAGCCCCACCAGCGCAGGTTTAATGACTTCATTGTGATAGACAAAATCGCGCTGTTTCACTTTATCCCACGCGCGATGCACACGACCGCCCAGCTCCGGCAGGATCATCACTTTGATGTAGTCGTTTTCCAGCCACACTGCCTGCCAGGATTTCAGAGTTTTCTGCTCATTCAACGTATCGGTCACGCCGTAGGGATAAACCGCGCCGGACGATCCCTGATAAACGCGATTTTCCAGGAACATGGGATGTATATCCTGCGGCCCGGTTTCATAGGTCGGGATCTCAACGCGCTCTTGCCACACTTTTACTGGAGTCATGGTGCCCTCAATATTAACAAGACATACTGAATTAAAAGATTTGTGGCAGTGTATTGAACAATCTGGCAATGTTTTCGCGGAATAATCACGCAATTAACTAAACAAGGTTTAGTGAAGATGAGAGCCTGCATTAACAATCAACAGATCCGCCACCATAACAAATGCGTGATTCTGGAACTGCTGTACCGGCAAAAACGCGCCAATAAATCGACGCTCGCCCGGCTGGCGCAAATTTCGATTCCGGCGGTCAGTAACATTTTGCAGGAGCTGGAAAACGAAAAGCGGGTGGTGAATATCGACGATGAAAGCCAGACGCGCGGGCATAGTAGCGGCACATGGCTGATTGCGCCGGATGGCGACTGGACGCTGTGCCTGAACGTTACGCCCACCAGCATTGAGTGCCAGGTCGCTAATGCCTGTTTAAGTCCGAAAGGTGTATTTGAATATTTACAGATTGATGCACCGACGCCGCAGGCTCTGCTGTCCGAAATCGAAAAATGCTGGCATCGCCACCGTAAATTGTGGCCGGGTCGTACCATCAATCTGGCGCTGGCAATCCACGGTCAGGTTGATCCAGTGACCGGTGTGTCGCAAACCATGCCGCAAGCGCCGTGGACTACGCCGGTTGAGGTGAAGTATCTGCTGGAAGAGAAGCTCGGCATTCGGGTGATGGTCGATAATGACTGTGTGATGCTGGCGCTGGCGGAGAAATGGCAAAATAATTCGCAGGGACGGGATTTCTGCGTAATCAACGTTGATTACGGCATTGGCTCGTCGTTCGTGATTAACGAGCAAATTTATCGCGGCAGTCTGTATGGCAGCGGACAGATTGGTCACACCATCGTTAACCCGGATGGCGTCGCCTGCGACTGCGGGCGTTATGGCTGTCTGGAAACCGTCGCCTCGTTAAGCGCATTTAAAAAGCAGGCGCGGGTATGGCTAAAATCACAACCGGCTAATACTCAGCTTGATCCCGAAAAACTGACTACCGCGCAATTAATCGCTGCCTGGCAGAGCGGAGAACCGTGGGTCACCAGTTGGGTTGACCGCTCTGCCAACGCTATAGGATTGAGTCTGTATAACTTCCTCAACATCCTCAATATTAATCAGATTTGGTTGTATGGTCGCAGTTGCGCCTTTGGCGAGAACTGGCTTAATACCATAATTCGCCAGACGGGATTTAACCCGTTCGACCGCGACGAAGGGCCGAGCGTAAAAGCGACACAGATTGGCTTCGGGCAATTAAGCCGCGCACAACAGGTGCTGGGGATTGGCTATTTGTATGTTGAGGCGCAGTTACGACAGATTTGATGGCGCGATAACGTAGAAAGGCTTCCCGAAGGAAGCCTTTTTTCAACAGATTAACCGTTTCGCTTATGCGTAAACCGGGTAACGTGCGCAGATGTCGAGAACTTTACCTTTGATACGCTCGATAACGGCTTCATCATTGATGCTGTCCAGCACGTCACACATCCAGCCAGCCAGTTCTTTCGCTTCTGCTTCTTTGAAGCCGCGACGCGTAATCGCCGGAGTACCCACGCGAATACCGGAGGTCACAAACGGGCTCTTCGGATCGTTCGGTACGCTGTTTTTGTTGACGGTGATGTTAGCACGGCCCAGAGCGGCGTCTGCTTCTTTACCGGTCAGGTTTTTATCAACCAGATCAACCAGGAACAGGTGGTTATCAGTGCCGCCGGAAACCACTTTGTAGCCGCGTTCCAGGAACACTTCTACCATCGCTTTAGCGTTTTTAGCGACCTGCTGCTGGTAAGTTTTGAACTCAGGCTCCATCGCTTCTTTCAGAGCAACCGCTTTACCGGCGATTACGTGCATCAACGGACCGCCCTGACCACCAGGGAAAACGGCAGAGTTCAGTTTTTTGTACAGCTCTTCGCTACCACCTTTCGCCAGGATCAGACCGCCGCGCGGACCCGCCAGGGTTTTGTGAGTGGTGGTAGTAACAACGTGAGCATGAGGAACTGGGTTCGGGTAGACGCCAGCAGCAACCAGGCCCGCAACGTGCGCCATATCAACGAACAGGTAAGCACCGATGCTGTCAGCGATTTCACGCATTTTCGCCCAGTCCACCACGCCGGAATATGCAGAGAAGCCACCGATAATCATTTTCGGTTTGTGTTCTTTGGCTTGTTTTTCCAGATCGGCGTAGTCGATATGACCGGTAGCATCGATACCGTAAGGAACGATGTTGTACAGTTTACCGGAGAAGTTAACCGGAGAACCGTGAGTCAGGTGACCGCCATGCGCCAGGTTCATACCCAGAACGGTATCACCTGGTTCCAGCAGCGCGGTGTAGACCGCAAAGTTAGCCTGGGAGCCGGAGTGCGGCTGGACGTTAGCGTAGTCAGCGCCGAACAGTTCTTTCGCACGATCGATCGCCAGTTGTTCAACGATATCAACATACTCGCAACCGCCGTAGTAGCGTTTGCCCGGATAACCTTCAGCATATTTGTTGGTCAGCTGAGAACCCTGCGCCTGCATTACGCGCGGGCTGGTGTAGTTTTCGGAGGCGATCAGTTCGATGTGCTCTTCCTGACGTACTTTTTCCTGCTCCATAGCCTGCCACAGTTCGGCATCATAATCGGCAATGTTCATTTCACGCTTTAACATCCGCATCTCCTGACTCAGCTAACAATAAAATTTTTGGCCTTTATAGGCGGTCCTGTTGGACAACGGCGAACAGTATAACCGAATCATTGTGCGATAACAGGTCTTGACAAAGGAATTTACGCAAACGATTACCTTCAGGCTGCGCAAGGCTTTGGAGAATAAAGAGCTTGCAACCGGAAACGGATTTCTTTTCAGGTTTGTGATGCAAATTTTTCACTTCATCACATTCTTTCTGAAAAACACCAAAGAACCATTTACATTGCAGGGCTATTTTTTATAAGATGCATTTGAGATACATCAATTAAGATGCAAAAAAAGGAAGACCATATGCTTGACGCTCAAACCATCGCTACAGTAAAAGCCACCATCCCTTTACTGGTGGAAACGGGGCCAAAGTTAACCGCCCATTTCTACGACCGTATGTTTACTCATAACCCAGAACTCAAAGAAATTTTTAACATGAGTAACCAGCGTAATGGCGATCAACGTGAAGCCCTGTTTAACGCCATTGCCGCCTACGCCAGTAATATTGAAAACCTGCCTGCGCTGCTGCCAGCCGTAGAAAAAATCGCTCAGAAGCACACCAGCTTCCAGATCAAACCGGAACAGTACAACATCGTCGGTGAACACCTGTTGGCGACCCTGGACGAAATGTTCAGCCCGGGGCAGGAAGTGCTGGACGCGTGGGGGAAAGCCTATGGCGTACTGGCTAATGTATTTATCAATCGCGAGGCGGAAATCTATAACGAAAACGCCAGCAAAGCCGGTGGCTGGGAAGGTACTCGCGATTTCCGCATTGTGGCTAAAACACCGCGCAGCGCGCTTATCACCAGCTTCGAACTGGAGCCGGTCGACGGTGGCGCAGTGGCAGAATACCGTCCGGGGCAATATCTCGGTGTCTGGCTGAAACCGGAAGGTTTCCCGCATCAGGAAATTCGCCAATACTCTTTGACCCGCAAGCCGGATGGCAAAGGCTATCGTATTGCGGTGAAACGCGAAGAGGGTGGGCAGGTATCCAACTGGCTGCACAATCACGCCAATGTTGGCGATGTCGTGAAGCTGGTGGCTCCGGCGGGTGATTTCTTTATGGATGTGACAAATGACACACCGGTAACCTTAATCTCTGCCGGTGTCGGTCAAACGCCAATGCTGGCTATGCTCGATACGCTGGCAAAAGCAGGCCACACAGCACAAGTGAACTGGTTCCATGCGGCAGAAAATGGCGATGTTCACGCCTTTGCTGATGAAGTTAAGGAGTTGGGGCAATCACTGCCGCGCTTTACCGCACACACCTGGTATCGTCAGCCGAGTGAGGCCGATCGCGCGAAAGGTCAGTTTGATAGCGAAGGTCTGATGGATTTGAGCAAACTGGAAGGTGCGTTCAGCGATCCGTCCATGCAGTTCTATCTCTGCGGTCCGGTGGGCTTCATGCAGTTTGCCGCGAAACAGTTAGTGGATCTGGGCGTGAAGCAGGAAAACATTCATTACGAATGCTTTGGCCCGCATAAGGTGCTGTGATTTGATATTGCCGGATGGAAACATCCGGCAACCCTGACGCGGTTTAAATCGCCGCGTCGTCCTCTTCACCGGTACGGATACGAATAACCCGTGCCACGTCAAAGACGAAAATTTTACCGTCACCGATTTTGCCGGTTTGCGCAGTGCGAATAATGGTATCTACACAGGTATCGACAATGTCGTCTGGTACGACAATCTCAATTTTCACCTTCGGCAGAAAATCCACCATATATTCCGCGCCGCGATACAGCTCGGTATGGCCTTTCTGGCGGCCAAAACCTTTCACCTCGGTGACCGTCATGCCGGTAATGCCGACTTCAGCCAGTGCCTCGCGGACATCGTCCAGCTTGAAGGGTTTAATAATCGCATCAATCTTTTTCATGCTATTCCTTGAAAAGGTCGCCTGTCTTCTGATCTGCTAAACGTAACACATTACGCCGATTCATTCCTTGAAATCGTTTGCATCCAGCTCGTGTCGGGAAAGCAGTTTATAAAATTCTGTCCGGTTGCGCCCCGCCATTCTCGCCGCGTGGGTGACGTTGCCTTTAGTGATTTGCAGCAGCTTACGCAAATAGTTGAGTTCAAACTGATTACGCGCCTCAACAAAGGTGGGCAGCGCCGTGTTTTCGCCCTCCAGCGCCTGTTCCACCAGCGCATCACTAATTACCGGGGATGAGGTCAGCGCCACGCACTGTTCAATCACGTTGACCAACTGACGCACATTGCCTGGCCAGCTCGCGGTCATCAGGCGTTTTATTGCATCAGTGGAGAACGCGCGGACAAACGGTTTATGTCGCTCTGCCGCCTGGCGCAACAAGTGATTTGCCAGTAGCGGAATATCTTCCGTGCGCTCCGCCAGTGCCGGAATTTTCAGGCTGACAACGTTGAGGCGGTAATAGAGATCTTCGCGGAACTCCCCGCGCGCCATCGCTTTTGGCAGGTCGCGGTGAGTGGCGGAAATAATCCGCACGTCGATATCAATATCGCGGTTACTGCCCAGCGGACGCACTTTACGCTCCTGCAACACGCGCAGCAGTTTGACCTGCAAAGGCGCGGGCATATCGCCAATCTCATCGAGAAATAACGTACCGCCTTCCGCCGCCTGGAATAAGCCCTCGCGATTGCTGACAGCGCCGGTAAACGCGCCGCGTGCATGACCAAACAGCTCCGACTCCAGCAACTGCTCGGGCAATGCGCCACAGTTAATAGCAATAAATGGTTTGCTGTTGCGCGGGCTTGCGTTGTGGATAGCCTGGGCGAAAATCTCTTTTCCGGTGCCGCTCTGACCGTTAATCAAAACGCTAACATCTGATTGCGCCACCAGCCGCGCCTGTTCCAGCAAACGCAACATCAGTGGACTGCGGGTAACAATCGCCTCACTCCAGCGTTCGTCTGTGGCTGGCGCGGATTGTTCCAATGCATCGTCAATTGCCTGATACAACGCGTCTTTATCAACAGGTTTGGTGAGGAAACTGAACACGCCCTGCTGTGTCGCGGCAACGGCATCGGGAATGGAACCATGCGCGGTAAGAATAATTACTGGCATTCCCGGCTGCACTTTCTGGATTTCAGCAAACAGTTGCATACCGTCCATTTCATCCATCCGCAGGTCGCTGATGACTAAATCTACTTTTTCGCGATTCAGTACCCGTAATCCTTCAGCGCCACTTTCCGCCGTGACCACGCTGTAGCCTTCGCTGGTCAGGCGCAGGCCAAGCAGTTTCAGCAATCCCGGATCGTCATCGACCAATAATAAATGCGCAGGTTTATGGCTCATCAGGGGTGACCTCACTGGTAGATGGTGCGGGCGTTTCGCTCTCGTGCGGTGTGTCCGGCGCGAAATTTCCGGCCGGTTTGCGGGTCGAGAGCTGACGTTCAATATCGGTCAGGTTTTCCAGCTTGCGAGTGGTGAGTTCCAGTTGTTGCTGTAGAAAGTGATGCTGCTGGCGCAAGGTATCCAGTTCGCTGTCGCTGGACTGCTGGAGTTTACTGTAGCGTTGACGCTCTTGTGCCAGTTGCAATTGTAACGCCTGATCGTCGCGCCAGAGTTGATACAGCGGGCGAACCTGCGCCGGGATCTCAGTACTTAACGCGTCTATGCGCGCGACCATCTGGCGACGCTCATACGGCGTAATTTTAGCGTCGGCGAGCAAAATCCCCTGTTTAAAGGTATTTTGCCAGCTGCCATCGCCATACTTACGGGCTTGCTGGCGCGACTGCGCTGGCATTAAACGGTTGGCGCAATCCATCGCCCGTAGCCAGTAAAGAGGATTAGTTTCGGTTGATTTACCTTGCAGCGCCCAGATGTCGCTACATTCGGTAGAAAGATAATCAGCCAGTTGATAAACCGGAATTTTTTCTTGTGCTGACGTATCTATGGCTGGCTTATCGTGACTCTGCACACAACCCAGCAACGCCAGACAAGGCAACCCCGCCAGCCACAGCCGTCGGGGCAATAATCGTTGAAAAATGTGTCGCATATTCACCAGACTTAGAGCCTTTCCCAGTAGGCGTAATCGTTGCAGGCAGTTTGGACACGGACAACGCGGAGAAACCGGAGCGTACACGTAGTACGTGAGGATTTCGAGCACCGCCCGGAGCCAAACTGGCAAATAAAATAGCCTAATGGGATAGGCTCTTAACATTATTTCGTGTTTTTCGACGACGGTAATTCAATGCGGAAACAAACATCTTGCCCGCTCTCGTCGACCAGATACAGTTCCCCCTGCATACGGCGAATACAATCCCTGGCAATGCTTAATCCCAGACCGCTGCCCTTCACCGCCCCTTTTCGCTGGTGGCTTCCCTGAAAAAAGGGTTCGAAGATCATGGCGCGCTCCTCTTGCGGAATGGGCGTGCCTGTATTGATGACATCAATATAAACCCGCGCACCATGTAAACTACTGCGAAGGCAAATGTTACCGGATTCAGCCCCGTAGTGCACCGCATTGGAGTAAAGATTATCCAGTACGCTCATCAGCAACATTGGCGCCGCCAGGCAAGTTGTTGCTTTGAGATCGACGTCGGTATGCATCATTTTAGCCCGTGCTGGCAAGCTGTGAGCGGAAACCACCATCTCTACCAGCGGTGCCAGCTCTACGTTCTCCAGCTCCACCGCGCCGTCCGCCTGTTTACGGTTGTAATCAAGCAGTTGTTCGATCAGTTTTTGCAAATTGCGGCTACTGCTATCAAGAATGCTCACCACCTCTTTTTGCTCTGGCGTAAGCGGCCCGACAACCTGGTCAGCCAGTAATTCCGTGCCCTCGCGCATACTCGCCAGCGGCGTTTTTAATTCATGAGATAAATGACGTAAGAACTGGTGCCGCTGGGATTCCAGCCATGACAGGCGCTCGCTTAACCAAAGAATACGTTGCCCAACCGAGCGTAATTCACTCGGTCCACTGAACGAAACGCTATTGCCCAGTGAGCGCCCCTCCCCCAGACGGTTGATCATTCGTTCAATATTTTTCACCGGGCCGATAATCATCCGCGTGAAAAGCAACACCATCACCAGACTCACCAGAAATAGCACCAGCGACTGCCAACCAAAATATTGCCCACGTTCGGCGATTTCGCGTTGTAACTGCTGCCCGCGAGAGAACACCACAGTGCGAGTGGCTTGTACCATTTCGGTATTGGCACTGGCAAAGGCTTCCAGACGCGCGGCGGCGGCAGCATCAGGACCGCTGTTGTTACACTGAAGTTGAGCCAGATTATTCAAATCCTGACGCAATGCCTGGTAAAGTTTATCGTCCGGCAGCACACCTGCGTGGGCATCGAGCATTTCGCTGTAACGCTTGCGCTGGCTTTGATAAACCTTCGCAAGCGTAGGGTCGTCCAGCACGCAATACTGACGGTAGCTACGCTCCATCTCCAGCGCCGCGTTGGTCATCGCTTCACTGCGCCGGGCATCGATAAGCGTAGTGCGGTTAACCAGCGCCGCCTGATCGCTAAGCGCATTCAGGCTTTGCCAGGCTTGCCATGCCAGTACCAACAGAGGGAGCAAAATGAGCAAGAATGCCAGCATTACCAGTTGTCGTAATGAGCGGGGAAAAACGGGCCAGCGTTTCAAGGTGTTACTCTCGTCAGACGCGAATAGAGTGATGCTAACCGAGGGGACGTTCAGATACAACAAAGCCGGGAATTACCCGGCTTTGTTGTGGAATAAGGCGGTGCCTAACTCGACGTTTCGCCCGATGGTTGATATAGCTAAGCTGATATCAGAAGTTGGACGGCAGGCACCTTGTTGTGCGTCATTCTAATTTTATGTAGCACGTCCCGAAGGGGCTGACATAAGCGGATGAATGAGCCACTGGTTATTATTATGCAGTAACTGTGCCAATAAATAAAATGGTTTGATAACGTACTGATAAAGCGTGAGTTTGATGGATTAATGGCTGCCCCACTGTTTGGCTATAAATCAGCCACCGTGTCGCTTAAAAGAGACACCTGAAGCTAAAATTATTCGTTTTAAATTAAATCAACAAGTTAAGTGTCACCTATAAGCGACACGATAACTCACACATTGTCGTGATTTACAGACACAAAAAAGCTCCCGGAGCTGGGAGCTTATAACTGTTGGCTAAGTGGTTGTGTAATGCCGGATGCGGCGTAAACGCTTTATCCGGCCTACAAAATCTTGCGAATTCAATATATTGCAAACCCATCCGAGCCAACCAGGTAAGCATAGCGCATCAGGCGATGCGCATATTGCCCGATACCTTAACCCAGCTGCTTACGCGCATTGCGGAAAATACGCATCCACGGACCATCCTCGCCCCAGTTTTCCGGATGCCAGGAGTTGCTGACAGTACGGAAAACACGCTCCGGGTGCGGCATCATAATGGTGACACGACCGCTTTCAGTCGTGACCGCCGTAATGCCGTTCGGGGAACCGTTCGGGTTAGCCGGGTAAGTTTCGGTGACCTTGCCGAAGTTATCGACATAGCGCAGTGCCACCAGCCCTTTACTTTCCAGTGCTGCCAGATGCGCCGCATCGCGTACTTCAACACGCCCTTCACCGTGAGAAACGGCAATCGGCATCTGTGAACCCACCATCCCTTGCAACAGCAGCGACGGGCTTTGGGTTACTTCTACCAGGCTGAAACGCGCTTCAAAGCGATCGGAGGTGTTACGCACAAAACGTGGCCACAACTCGCTACCCGGGATCAGTTCACGCAGATTAGACATCATTTGGCAACCGTTACATACCCCCAGCGCCAGCGTTTGCGGACGGTGGAAGAAGGTTGCAAACTCATCGCGTACACGATTATTGAACAGGATAGACTTCGCCCAACCTTCACCGGCACCCAGCACATCACCGTAGGAGAAACCACCGCACGCCACCAGAGCGTGGAAATCCTCCAGGCCAGTGCGTCCAGCCAGCAGGTCGCTCATATGCACGTCGATAGCATCGAAGCCCGCACGGTGGAACGCTGCCGCCATTTCCACATGCGAGTTCACGCCCTGCTCACGCAGTACGGCAACTTTCGGGCGCGCACCAGTGGCAATAAACGGTGCTGCCACATCTTCGTTGATATCGAACGACAATTTCACATTCAGCCCCGGATCGGCGTCATTAGATTTCGCCTGATGCTCCTGATCGGCACACTCCGGGTTGTCACGCAGGCGCTGCATCTGCCAGGTGGTTTCTGCCCACCAGACACGCAACGTAGTGCGGCTTTCGCTGAATACAGTCTGCCCGTTGGCGGTAATCACAAAACGGTCACCGGAAACCGCCTGCCCTACATAATGGACGCAATCCGCAAGCCCATGCTGTGCCAGTACGGACTCGACCGCTTCACGGTCAGCGGCACGTACCTGAATCACCGCACCCAGCTCTTCGTTAAACAACGCCGCCAGGCGATCGTCACCCAGAGTGGCGATATCCGCTTCAATACCGCAATGACCGGCAAACGCCATTTCCGCCAGCGTTACCAGCAGGCCGCCATCAGAGCGGTCGTGATACGCGAGCAACTTACGCTGTGCAACCAGCGCCTGAATCGCGTCATAGAAGCCTTTCAGTTGCGCGACGTCACGTACATCTGCCGGTTTGTCGCCAAGCTGACGATAAACCTGCGCCAGCGCCGTTGCGCCCAGCGCGTTATTGCCTTTGCCCAAATCAATCAGCAGCAGTGCGTTATCTTCGGTAGAAAGCTGCGGCGTGATGGTGTGACGTACATCTTCCACGCGGGCAAATGCGGAAATCACCAGCGACAACGGCGACGTCATTTCGCGCTCTTCGTTACCTTCCTGCCAGCGGGTTTTCATCGACATAGAGTCTTTACCCACCGGGATCGTCAGGCCCAGCGCCGGACAAAGTTCTTCACCCACGGCTTTAACGGCTTCATACAGGCCAGCATCTTCACCAGGGTGGCCTGCCGCCGCCATCCAGTTGGCGGAAAGTTTAATGCGTTTGATATCGCCAATCTGTGTTGCGGCAATATTGGTTAACGCTTCACCGACCGCCAGACGGGCAGAGGCGGCGAAATCCAGCAGCGCAACCGGCGCACGCTCGCCAATTGCCATCGCTTCGCCGTAGTAGCTATCGAGGCTGGCGGTAGTGACCGCGCAGTTAGCGACCGGCACCTGCCACGGACCAACCATCTGATCGCGCGCCACCATGCCGGTTACGCTGCGGTCGCCAATGGTCACAAGGAAGGTTTTCTCTGCCACAGTCGGCAGATGCAGCACGCGTTTCACCGCGTCAGCAATGGTGATCCCTTCACGAGCCAGCGCATCGCCCTTCGCTTTCAGCGTTTGTACATCGCGGGTCATCTTCGGCGTTTTGCCAAGCAGCACGTCCAGCGGCAGATCGATTGGCTGATTATCAAAATGACGATCGTGCAGAGAAAGATGCAGTTCTTCGGTCGCTTCACCAATCACCGCGTATGGCGCACGTTCACGTTTACACAATTCGTCAAACAGCGGTAACTGATCGGCTGCAACCGCCAGCACGTAGCGTTCCTGGGATTCGTTACACCAGATTTCCAGCGGGCTCATGCCCGGTTCATCGCTCAGAATATCGCGCAGTTCGAATTTACCGCCGCGTCCGCCGTCGCTCACCAGTTCCGGCATGGCGTTAGAAAGACCGCCCGCGCCAACGTCATGGATAAACAGAATTGGGTTGGCATCACCCAACTGCCAGCAACGGTCGATCACTTCCTGGCAACGACGCTCCATCTCCGGGTTATCGCGCTGTACGGAAGCAAAATCGAGGTCGGCATCAGACTGACCAGACGCCATGGAAGACGCCGCGCCGCCGCCAAGGCCGATGTTCATTGCCGGGCCGCCGAGAACGACCAGCTTCGCGCCGACGTTGATCTCACCTTTTTGTACGTGATCGGCGCGAATATTGCCGATCCCGCCCGCCAGCATGATCGGTTTGTGATAACCGCGCAGCTCTTCGCCGTTGTGGCTGTTCACTTTTTCTTCATACGTACGGAAATAGCCGTTCAGTGCCGGACGACCAAATTCATTGTTAAACGCCGCGCCGCCCAGCGGGCCTTCGGTCATGATATCCAGTGCAGTAACAATACGTTCAGGCTTACCGAAATCTTCTTCCCACGGCTGTTCAAAGCCAGGGATACGCAGGTTGGATACGGAGAAACCGACCAGGCCGGCTTTCGGCTTCGCGCCGCGTCCGGTTGCGCCTTCATCACGGATTTCGCCGCCAGAACCAGTCGCCGCGCCCGGCCACGGAGAAATCGCCGTCGGGTGGTTGTGGGTTTCTACTTTCATCAGGATGTGCGCCGGTTCCTGATGATAGTCGTAGCGACCTGTTTCGTGGTCAGCAAAGTAGCGGCCCACTTCAGAACCTTCCATTACGGCGGCGTTATCTTTATAAGCAGAGAGAACGTGATCCGGCGTGGTTTCGAAGGTGTTTTTGATCATCTTGAACAGCGATTTCGGTTGCTGTTCACCGTCGATAATCCAGTCGGCGTTAAAAATCTTATGACGGCAGTGCTCAGAGTTCGCCTGGGCGAACATATAAAGCTCTATGTCGTTCGGGTTACGACCAAGCTTCGTGAAAGCATCCTGCAGATAGTCAATTTCATCTTCCGCCAGTGCCAGGCCAAGACGCAGGTTAGCGTCGATTAGCGCCTGACGCCCCTGCCCCAGCAAATCAACGCTGGTAACCGGAGTCGGTTGATGATGAGCAAACAGTTGCTCTGCATCATCTAAAGCGAAAAAGACCGTTTCCATCATGCGGTCGTGCAGTTCAGCGGTAACCTGCTGCCATTGGTCATTGGTCAGCGTACCGGCTTCTACATAGTAAGCAACGCCGCGCTCAAGGCGGTTTACCTGTTGCAGCCCGCAGTTATGGGCGATATCGGTCGCTTTCGAAGACCAGGGAGAGATGGTGCCTGGACGCGGGGTCACCAGCAGGAGTTTACCTTGCGGGGCGTGGCTGGCGAGTGCCGGGCCATATTTCAGCAGGCGTTCAAGTTGTGCGTGCTCATCATCGTTTAACGGCGCATTGAGGTCAGCAAAATGGACATACTCGGCGTAAATAGTGTGAACCGGGAGCCTGGCAGCCTGAAAACGTGCCAGCAGTTTGTTGATTCGGAATGCCGACAATGCAGGCGAACCACGCAGAATTTCCATCATAAGTCTCTCGTCTTCTAAGCTTTCGGTGTACCCAAGGGGGGAAACGGGCGTCATTATAAAGAATCTGATGCGCTGACGAAACCGTTTGCGTGGAAATAAAATCACCATCGTGAATTAGCAACGCGTGCCGCCAATCTCTGTAATAAGTTGCCAACTGGCGCAAGTTTACGCAAAATGCCGCTCATTTATGAGTAAACCTTTCAATAGCATTACGATCTTTCAGGCTGGGACGCGCACGACACAGAGAATTAACTAATTGAAAAAATTAAAGATTAATTATCTGTTCATCGGCATTCTGGCACTGCTTCTCGCGGTCGCTCTCTGGCCATCCATTCCCTGGTTTGGTAAAGCCGACAATCGTATCGCCGCCATTCAAGCGCGGGGAGAGTTGCGCGTGAGCACCATTCATACTCCCCTGACATATAACGAAATCAACGGTAAACCTTTTGGTCTGGATTACGAACTGGCAAAACAGTTTGCCGATTACCTCGGCGTAAAGCTGAAAGTCACCGTACGGCAGAACATCAGCCAGTTGTTTGACGATCTCGATAACGGTGATGCCGATCTGCTGGCGGCGGGACTGGTCTATAACAGCGAAAGGGTTAAAAATTATCAGCCTGGCCCAACCTATTATTCCGTTTCACAGCAACTGGTCTATAAAGTGGGTCAGTATCGACCACGGACGCTGGGCAATCTGACGGCGGAACAGTTGTCCGTCGCTCCCGGGCATGTTGTCATTAACGATCTGCAAAAACTGAAAGAGACTAAGTTCCCGGAATTAAGCTGGAAAGTGGACGACAGAAAAGGTTCTGTGGAGTTAATGGAAGATGTTATCGAAGGTAAGCTGGATTACACCATTGCCGATTCTGTCGCTATCAGCCTGTTTCAGCGCGTTCACCCGGAACTTGCTGTGGCACTGGATATCACCGATGAACAACCGGTAACCTGGTTTAGTCAATTAGATAACGATAATACGCTTTCTGCGGCTCTGCTCGACTTCTTCAATGAAATGAATGAGGACGGCACACTGGCGCGTATTGAAGAGAAATATCTCGGACATGGCGATGATTTTGATTACGTTGATACGCGCACATTTTTACGCGCCGTTGATGCAGTACTGCCGCAGTTAAAGCCGCTGTTTGAGAAATACGCCGAAGAAATTGACTGGCGTTTGCTGGCCGCGATTGCTTATCAGGAATCGCACTGGGATGCACAGGCCACTTCGCCGACCGGTGTACGCGGCATGATGATGTTAACCAAAAATACCGCGCAAAGCCTGGGCATTACCGACCGCACTGATGCCGAACAAAGCATCAGCGGCGGCGCACGTTACTTACAGAATATGATGAGTAAAGTGCCAGAGAGCGTGCCAGAAAATGAGCGGATCTGGTTTGCGCTCGCCGCCTATAATATGGGCTATGCACATATGCTGGACGCCCGCGCCCTGACGGCAAAAACCAAAGGCAATCCTGACAGTTGGGCCGATGTCAAACAGCGTCTGCCTTTACTTAGCCAGAAACCCTATTACAGCAAGCTGACTTACGGCTACGCGCGTGGGCATGAAGCCTATGCTTATGTCGAAAATATTCGTAAGTATCAGATTAGCCTGGTGGGTTATCTGCAAGAGAAAGAGAAGCAGGCTACAGAAGCGGCGATGCAACTGGCGCAGGATTATCCGGCGGTATCACCTGCTGAATTAGGAAAGGGAAAATTTCCCTTTCTCTCGTTTCTTTCGCAGTCGTCATCTAATTATCTGACGCACTCCCCTTCTCTACTGTTTTCCAGGAAGGGAAGTGAAGAGAAACGAAATTAATCTGTAGCGGGTTGCGCTTTTTTCTGCGCTTTGATTTCGTGGCGGCGCATTCGGAAAAAATCGCTGAGTAGCGCCGCGCACTCATCTGCCAGTATTCCTTCCGTAATTTCCACTCGATGATTCATACCTGGATGGTGCAGCACATCCATTAATGATCCGGCGGCACCAGTTTTCGCATCACGAGCGCCAAAGACTACGCGACCAATGCGGCTGTGAATCATCGCTCCGGCGCACATCACGCATGGCTCCAGCGTGACATACAACGTGGCGTCGATCAGGCGATAATTCTGCAACACCAGCCCTCCTTGCCGCAGCGCCATGATTTCTGCATGTGCAGTAGGATCATGACGGCCAATCGGACGATTCCATCCTTCGCCGATTACGCGATTGTTATGCACTAATACCGCGCCGACCGGCACTTCTCGCTCGTCCCAGGCACGTTTCGCCAGCGTCAGCGCATGACGCATCCAGTATTCGTGGCTAAATTCGACTTCAGACAAAAAGAAAACTCCGGTTATAAAAGCGCGGCGCATTATACACGGACGCTATGCTTTACTCTATTCCAGTTGCTGGAGTTCACCGCGAGGCGTTACCCGCCAGCGATGCTGACAAAAATAGAGTAGCGGATTGTCCTGATTACTGTCGCTATAGCCACTGTACAGCCGCAGCGGTGTGCCGATTTTGCGTTCCAGTTGCGCGACTTTTTCATAACCGAGACAGCGCATGGTCAGCACCCAGCCACCATAGCCGCGCTGGATCTGACTGGCGATAAGATTAACGCGTGCCAGCCACGGCGTATCGAAATAAACCGCTTCGACCAAAGCCTGAGGGGAACCGGTAATCAACCAAATATCAGCATCGGAGCTTAGCAGATAGCTGGTCAGACGTTCCTGCACTAGCGGGAAAGCAGTGACATTGTCGCGAAACCAATGCACGAAATCGGCTTGTAACGCCTGTAAACGTGCTTCGCTATGACCAAAGGTACAACCCCATAGCAGCAGACTCATCGGCCAACGTGCCGCTCGCCCCTTGATTAATAATGCAATGACAATGACCGGCAACAGCGGCAGAACAAGTAACGCATTCAGCGGCTGTCGGCGCAGTAAGTAGCGCAGAAAACTGCCAAACATATCCTGTTGATGCAATGTTCCATCTAAGTCAAAAAACACCACACGACGCTCGTGAGTTGCCAAACCACACCCCTCTGGACTGATACATCCTGATTAATTTTCACTACCAGATAGCCTAACAGATAGATCATCACTTTTCCGGCAACAATCTATCGCATAATGGTTGACTGGAATTTTTAATTCATGGCAATTAACTTTGATGGAATATAATATTCTCTCGCTTATGTCTCATATTGCTTGTTGTCGCCATTAATTCATCGCGAGGAAAGATATGAACGGCCTACTTCGTATCCGTCAGCGTTACCAGGGGCTTGCCCAGAGTGATAAAAAGCTGGCGGATTATCTCCTGCTACAACCGGACACTGCCCGCCACCTTAGTTCCCAACAACTGGCCAACGAAGCCGGAGTCAGTCAGTCCAGCGTAGTGAAGTTCGCGCAAAAACTTGGCTATAAAGGTTTTCCGGCACTTAAATTGGCATTAAGCGAAGCTCTGGCAAGCCAACCGGAATCACCTTCCGTACCCATTCATAACCAAATTCGCGGTAATGATCCGTTACGACTGGTTGGCGAAAAACTGATTAAAGAAAACACGGCTGCCATGTACGCAACACTGAACGTCAATAGTGAGGAGAAGCTACATGAATGCGTGTCGATGCTTCGTTCTGCGCGACGGGTTATTCTGACTGGTATCGGCGCTTCCGGTCTGGTGGCGCAGAATTTTGCCTGGAAGCTGATGAAGATTGGTTTTAATGCTGCCGCTGAGCGTGATATGCACGCGTTGCTTGCTACAGTGCAAGCTTCGTCACCGGACGATTTGTTATTAGCCATCTCATACACAGGTGTACGGCGGGAGTTAAACCTGGCAGCAGATGAAATGCTACGAGTGGGTGGAAAAGTGCTGGCAATCACCGGTTTTACCCCCAATGCCCTGCAACAGCGCGCTTCTCATTGCCTGTATACCATTGCCGAAGAACAAGCGACAAACAGTGCTTCGATCTCCGCATGTCATGCTCAGGGAATGTTAACGGATTTGCTGTTCATTGCGCTGATCCAGCAGGATCTGGAACTGGCACCTGAACGTATTCGTCATAGTGAGGCGCTGGTGAAAAAACTGGTTTGAGTAAAGAATGCGCGTATAATGCCCGCCCGGTTTGTGTTGTTTTGAGAGTTTCCTTATGGCGCTGTTAATCACTAAAAAATGCATCAATTGTGATATGTGTGAACCCGAATGCCCGAATGAGGCGATTTCGATGGGTGAACATATCTACGAGATTAACAGCGATAAGTGTACCGAATGCGTAGGTCACTACGAGACGCCAACCTGCCAGAAAGTGTGCCCGATCCCCAATACTATTGTGAAAGATCCGGCGCATGTTGAAACAGAAGAACAGTTGTGGGACAAATTTGTGCTGATGCATCATGCGGATAAGATTTAGTATTTTGCCTCTGAAGCAGGATATTACTTATTCACTCGTGTAAAAACGAAATGATTATATTTATTTTCATGATGTCATTAATAAAAACATTCGTTGAATGAATTTCTATAATATCTGCGCAGACACTTAATTATCATTATTAAAGGCGCGTCAGACTGGTTAAGCCGACGCGCCTTAAGTACGTTTCCTGATGTTATAAGAACAGAAGGATCAGCTGTAAAACAGCAATGACGACTTTAATTACCCGTTTAATAAGGTATCGACAATCAGTCATTCGTTTTTCCTTAAACAAGGAATGCAGCCGTTCAGATTAGCCCTTACATCTCCCCAAAACTGAACGTGCGAGTTATTGAGGGTACATGCTGCACTCCGCACCAGAGCTTTGACGACACCACTCGTTTCAATGGGGGAATTCAGTGATATGGTGTAAAGCACAGCAAAATCTCCAATAACGAAGCCAATTTTAAAGTGCTTATGAATTAGCAGTCACGTTAATCTTTCCATCACTATCGAATTCTTCGTCAAGGCTCGAGTTTTTATGCTAAAGATTGCAAGTTGCTTGTAAAAGATACCCCCCCTGATCCATAATCACTCTCGTTGAGGGTGCGTGCTGCACAATATTATTTAAGTTAAAAAGTAAAACCCCCGTTCCTTACCAGTTCGGGGGTTTTACTTTTTAAAAGAACAGTATTATTTAGGTGTTCGAGAAAGAGTTTTAACTTTCAATTATTACCGTGGCGCAAGCATAGTGGCGTTCATCTGCCAGCGTCACATGCATATGTGCGACACCCAGCTTTTCTGCCAATTTTAACGCCTCGCCCCACAACCGCAACCGTGGCTTGCCGAGTTCATCGTTGAACACTTCAAACTGATTAAATGCCAGGCCATTGCGGATCCCTGTACCAAACGCTTTTGCCGCCGCTTCTTTCACGGCAAAACGCTTCGCCAGAAAACGCACCGGCTGATGGTGCGTTTTCCAGATCTCCCATTCATTATCGCTTAATACGCGTCGTGCCAGGCGATCGCCGGATCGGGCAATCACCGCTTCAATACGGGCGATCTCCACGATATCCGTGCCTAAACCTAATATTGCCATTAGCCACGCGCTTCCAGCATCAGACGCTTCATTTCTGCCACCGCATCTTTCAGTCCGGTCATCACCGCACGACCGATAATGGCATGTCCAATATTCAGTTCGTGCATTTCAGGGATGGCAGCAATGGCTTTCACGTTGTGATAGGTCAGGCCGTGACCGGCATTAACTTTCAGACCGAGGCTTGCGGCAAAGGTCGCGGCTTTGGCGATACGCGCCAGCTCTTGCGCCTGTTCGGCGTCAGTTTTGGCATCAGCGTAACAACCGGTGTGAATCTCAATAAACGGTGCGCCAACCTCAGCGGCAGCTTTAATTTGTTCTTCATCGGCGTCGATAAACAGAGAAACCTGAATCCCGGCATCTGCCAGACGTTTGCAAGCATCGCGCATTTTGTCACGCTGACCTGCAACGTCCAGGCCGCCTTCGGTTGTCACTTCCTGACGCTTTTCCGGCACCAGGCAGCAAAAATGCGGCTTCGTCTCAACGGCAATCGCCAGCATCTCTTCGGTCACCGCCATTTCCAGATTCATGCGGGTATCCAGCGTCTGACGCAGGATTCGCACATCGCGGTCGGTAATGTGGCGGCGATCTTCACGTAAATGCACGGTAATGCCATCCGCGCCCGCCTGCTCGGCAATAAACGCCGCCTGCACCGGATCCGGGTAAGCAGTACCACGCGCATTACGCAGCGTTGCGATATGGTCAATGTTGACGCCTAACAGTAATTCAGCCATGACAATCCTCATCAGTCATTATGTGTTTTCACTGTTCGCTTAGGCATAAACTGCCGGAACAGTTCCCTGCTTTTTAAAGGTTTACCGCCAAGATAAGGCTTAAGCGCCATGCGGGTAAAGCGTTTCGCGGCACGCAATGTGTCGGCGTCAGGAAACTCCCGCTCGTATAACGCTTTCAACTGCCTCCCGGTGAAAGTTTTATTGTCGATAACTACGCTGGCGATAAATCCTTTTTCTTCGCGATAACGATACGTCATGGTGTCATCTACCGGCTCACCGCTACCCGCACAATGGGTAAAGTTGACGCCATAACCCAGATGCCCCAACAACGCCAGCTCAAAGCGACGCAACGCCGGTTCTGGCGTACCAGTAGCACCTGCCAGAGACTGAATGCAGTGCAAGTAATCGAAAAAGAGTTCCGAGAAGCGGGTCTCGTATTCCAGCACGCGGGAGAGAAGTTCGTTGATGTACAGACCGCTGTAAAGCGTAACACCACTTAATGGCAGCGCCAGTGAGACAGCTTCGGCACTGCGCAGAGTTTTGACTTCACCGCGCCCACCAAAACGAAGCAAGAGAGGCGTGAAAGGCTGCAATGCGCCTTTCAGGGTAGAACGTTTTGAACGTGCGCCTTTAGCAACCAGACGCACGCGTCCCGATTCCTCCGTGAAGACGTCCAGCATCAGGCTGGTTTCGCTCCACGGGCGACTATGCAGGACAAATGCGCGCTGCCAGCCTTCCATCGGAGTAACTCTTAGAGATCGTCAACGTAACCGAGACTACGCAGCGCACGTTCGTCATCGGCCCAGCCGGATTTCACTTTCACCCACAGCTCAAGGTGGACAGGCGCTTCGAACATTTCCTGCATGTCTTTACGCGCTTCAATCCCGATGGTTTTGATCTTGGCTCCTTTGTTGCCAATCACCATCTTCTTCTGCCCTTCACGCTCAACGAGAATCAAACCGTTGATGTCATAACCGCCGCGTTCGTTAGAGACGAAACGTTCGATCTCCACGGTCACGGAGTACGGCAGTTCAGCACCGAGGAAACGCATCAGTTTTTCACGGATGATTTCAGACGCCATAAATCGCTGCGAGCGATCGGTGATGTAATCTTCCGGGAAGTGATGGGTCGCTTCAGGCAGATGCTTACGCACGATTGCCGCAATAGTGTCGACATTCAGCCCGGTTTCAGCAGAGATCGGCACGATATCGAGGAAGTTCATCTGGCTTGCCAGGAACTGTAAGTGTGGCAGCAGATCGGCTTTTTCCTGCACGTTGTCCACTTTGTTCACCGCGAGGATCACCGGCGCTTTGCCATCGCGCAGCTTATTGAGCACCATTTCATCGTCCGGCGTCCAGCGGGTGCCTTCAACGACAAAAATCACCAGCTCAACGTCGCCAATGGAGCTGCTCGCCGCTTTGTTCATCAGGCGGTTAATGGCGCGTTTTTCTTCCATATGCAGACCCGGAGTATCGACGTAGATCGCCTGATACGCGCCTTCAGTATGGATACCCACAATGCGGTGACGGGTTGTCTGCGCTTTGCGGGAAGTGATGGAGATTTTCTGCCCCAACAGTTTGTTCAGCAATGTGGATTTGCCAACGTTCGGACGTCCGACGATAGCAATAAATCCGCAGTAACTTTTATCGATGCTCATTCCAGCTCCAGTTTTTTCAACGCCTGTTCGGCGGCAGCCTGTTCAGCCTTACGACGGCTTGAACCTGTGCCAACCACCGGTTCGCTCAGGCCGCTAACCTGGCAGTGGATAGTAAATTCCTGATCGTGCGCTTCGCCACGTACCTGAACTACCAGATAAGTTGGCAGAGGCAGATGGCGCCCCTGCAAATATTCTTGCAAGCGCGTTTTCGGATCTTTTTGTTTATCGCCTGGGCTAATTTCGTCCAGACGGGTTTGATACCAGTTAAGGATTAATTTCTCGACGGTCTGAATATCGCTGTCGAGGAATACGCCGCCAATTAATGCTTCAACGGTGTCAGCAAGAATCGACTCACGACGAAATCCACCGCTTTTAAGTTCACCTGGCCCTAAACGCAAGCACTCACCTAACTCAAATTCACGCGCCAGTTCTGCCAGCGTATTGCCACGAACCAGCGTGGCGCGCATCCGGCTCATATCCCCTTCATCCACACGAGGGAAACGGTGATACAGCGCATTGGCGATAACGTAGCTCAAAATAGAGTCGCCTAAAAATTCTAAACGCTCGTTATGTTTGCTGCTGGCACTACGATGGGTTAATGCCTGCTGCAACAGCTCCTGATGATTAAAAGTGTAGCCCAGCTTCCGTTGAAGCCGATTAATTACGATGGGGTTCATGCGATACCAATAAATAAATGCGTCAACAATTCAGCACACGAAACAGACCTGATATGCAGGGTTCTGCTAACAGCTTTGCAGCAGTTTCAGTTGACCTGTATATGGGGACCAACGCTGTTTCGTGTGCCGTGGCGACCTGGAGGTGCCAACCTTAAACTTCGGGGGAATATTCTATACACAACGACGGGGGATGTCGTTAGTCACGGGAGATTTATCTCATAAATAATTCACGTTGTCGCCATAACGGCGACAACGTGAACGAAGATAAGCTATTAATGGATGCCGCCAATACGACTTAAGCGCACACCAGTCGGCCATTCGCCTTCTTGCTTATCGAAACTCATCCAGATAGCCGTTGCCCGACCGACCAGATTCGCTTCCGGCACAAAGCCCCAGTAACGGCTGTCCGCGCTGTTGTCGCGGTTGTCACCCATCATGAAGTATTGGCCCGGCGGAACAATCCAGGTTGCCAGTTGTTGTCCTGGCTGTTGGTAATACATCCCCACCTGATCCTGCGCAATCGGCACGGTCAGGATACGATGCGTTACATCGCCCAGTGTCTCTTTACGTTCAGAAAGACGAATTCCATTTTCTTTGGTTTCGTTTTTCGGCACCTCAAAGAATCCGCTGGTTGCTTCCCCGCCGTTACGACGCGAGAAGGTCTGAACGAAATCGCTCGGTTCCACGTTTGAGTAGGTGACCGGCAGCGCGTTTTCACACGCCTGACCGGAACTGCATCCCGGTTGAATAGTCACCTCTTTCGCAACCGGATCGTAAGTGACTTTATCGCCCGGTAAACCCACCGCACGCTTGATGTAATCAAGCTTTGGATCTTCCGGGTATTTAAAGACCACGATATCGCCACGTTTCGGATGACCGGTTTCGATCAGCGTTTTCTGGTAGATAGGATCTTTAATGCCGTAAGCAAACTTCTCTACCAGAATAAAGTCACCGATTAACAGAGTCGGCATCATCGAACCTGACGGGATCTGGAACGGTTCATAAATAAACGAACGCACAATCAATACGATAGCCAGCACCGGAAATACAGAAGCGCCGGTTTCGAGCCAACCTGGCTTCGGCGCAACTTTTTTCAGCGTTGCTTTATCCAGTGAGTCCCCGGCAGCTGCTTGTGCTGCTGCCTGACGTTCCCGCCGTTTAGGTGCGAAAAAGAATTTATCCACGCACCACAAAATGCCCGTCACCAGTGTGGCAATCACCAGAATCAGGGCAAACATATTCGCCATGCCAACTCCTAATGGTTATTTGTTGTCTTTGCCGACGTGCAGAATGGCGAGGAACGCTTCCTGCGGCAGTTCGACGTTACCGATCTGCTTCATGCGTTTCTTACCTTCTTTCTGCTTCTGCAGCAGCTTTTTCTTACGGCTGATATCGCCGCCATAACATTTAGCCAGTACGTTTTTACGCAGCTGTTTCACGGTGGAACGCGCAATGATGTGCGTTCCAATCGCAGCCTGAATGGCGATATCAAACTGCTGGCGGGGGATCAGATCTTTCATCTTCTCCACCAGCTCGCGACCACGGTTTTGCGAATTATCACGGTGGGTGATCAACGCCAGCGCATCAACACGTTCACCGTTGATTAAAACGTCAACACGCACCATGTCGGACGCCTGGAAGCGTTTGAAGTTGTAATCCAAAGACGCATAACCACGCGAGGTAGATTTCAGGCGATCGAAGAAGTCGAGTACCACTTCCGCCATAGGGATCTCATACGTCAGTGCCACCTGGTTACCGTGATAAACCATGTTGGTCTGTACGCCGCGTTTTTCTACGCATAGCGTAATGACGTTACCAAGATACGCCTGCGGCAGCAGCATGTGACACTCTGCTATCGGTTCGCGCAATTCATAGATGTTATTCACCGCTGGCAGCTTGGATGGGCTGTCGACGTAGATAACTTCTTTCGCCGTAGTTTCTACTTCATACACTACTGTCGGAGCGGTAGTAATCAGGTCAAGGTCGTACTCGCGTTCCAGACGTTCCTGAATGATCTCCATGTGCAGCAGGCCGAGGAAGCCGCAGCGGAAACCAAAGCCCAGCGCCGTGGAGCTTTCTGGCTCATAGAACAATGAGGCATCGTTCAGGCTAAGTTTGCCCAACGCATCGCGGAAGGCTTCATAGTCGTCAGAACTTACCGGGAACAGACCGGCGTAAACCTGCGGTTTGACTTTTTTAAATCCTGGCAGCGCCTTTTCTGCCGGATTACGCGCCAGCGTTAAGGTGTCACCGACTGGTGCGCCGTGGATATCTTTAATCGCACATACCAACCAGCCTACTTCGCCACATTTCAGTTCTGTACGGTCAACTTGCTTCGGCGTGAAAATACCCAGACGGTCGGCGTTATAAGTCTGCCCGGTACTCATGACTTTCACTTTGTCGCCCTTACGCAGGGTGCCGTTTTTAATACGGATAAGTGAAACAACGCCCAGGTAGTTGTCGAACCAGGAGTCGATAATCAGAGCCTGCAACGGGCCTTCCGGATCGCCTTCCGGCGGTGGGATGTCGCGCACCAGACGTTCAAGAACGTCCTGCACACCAACGCCGGTTTTCGCCGAGCAACGCACTGCGTCGGTGGCGTCGATACCAACGATATCTTCAATTTCTTCCGCCACGCGTTCCGGATCGGCTGCCGGTAAGTCAATCTTATTCAGTACCGGCACCACTTCAAGATCCATTTCCATTGCGGTGTAGCAGTTTGCCAGGGTTTGCGCTTCTACGCCCTGCCCGGCGTCAACCACCAGCAATGCACCTTCACAAGCGGCCAGCGAACGCGATACTTCATAAGAGAAGTCCACATGACCCGGGGTGTCGATAAAGTTAAGTTGATAGGTTTCGCCATCGGACGCTTTATAGTCCAGCGTCACGCTCTGCGCTTTGATAGTTATGCCACGCTCACGCTCAAGATCCATGGAATCGAGAACCTGTGCCTCCATTTCACGGTCAGACAGGCCACCGCAGATCTGGATAATACGGTCAGACAGCGTCGATTTACCGTGGTCAATGTGAGCTATGATCGAAAAGTTACGTATATTCTTCATAAAGTATGATTATTGTGCCTTAATGCCCGGTTAACCAGGCTTTTAGAAGTCGCTGTTCTGAGCTTAACGTCTGTATTAATAGAAACGCCGCATTCTACACTACAACATTGAGGCGAGGAAATGTTCATACCGTATGGATTGTGGTATCTGGAAACGTCCTCGCATTTGTTATGCAAAATACAACAAAGCCAGTGAAATCACTGGCTCGCGTCTTCCGAAGATGTTTCAAATCGCACAAGGCCAGGCGGCAATGCCACACTTAAAATGACAGGTTGCCACTCTGCCCGGGCAGCAAACTTACGTGAGAATCCACGCGCAATGAGGAATCCGCCAACGCCGCCGAGAATCGCACCACATAATGCTGCAATATCTGAAGCAAAGAGTAGCTGAAATAACGAAGCGATGAAGAATAATCCCACCAACGGCGACATATAAACCAGTAATGCGGAGCTGAGCAGGCTGCCTTCGGCGATTCCTAATTCCACTTTTTGCCCCGGCACTAACGGTTCATCACAGGGTACGACGATGGTATGCGTGGTTTGCGGGCCAAGTTTATTTAACACGCGGCTACCGCAACCAGCACGGGAAGCACAGCTGCTACATGAGGCTTTGACATCACAACTGACCAGCGCCTGCCCGTTTTTCCAGGAGACAACAGTGACCCACTCTTTAATCATTGCCCTGCCCCAAACTTAATATTCTCGGCAATGCGCTTCGCCGTTTGCGGTGGCAGTTCACCAACAATGGTGATTTCGGCGTTATCACGTACGCTGGTACTGACGGTTCTGCGTCCGGTGCGCAACATCTGGTCGGTGCTCGATGGCGTAGCACGGTTTACGTTTACCGAGAAGCTGAATAATCCGTCGGAATAGAGACGTGATTCGATAGGCATGTTGTCCATCGTCGGTAACGGACGCCGACTGCTGGAGACTTCACTAAAGCCCTGCGGCAACCAGGTTGGAGTCCAGTTAAATTTGGCTTTTTCACCCACAGGTACAGAAAGCAGCGGTGGCAAGTTCGCTTTCGCCAGCGTCTGCATACTGCTGCTGATATCCTGATTGACGTTGAAAGCAATCACACGGAATTGTTCCAGCGTTTCACCATCACGATCAAGGAGATCTACCCGCATCGGTAATTTCGATTCGGTATCCATCCATACGATGTAGCTGTAGCGTGTGCCATCACGAGCTACTACGCGGATTACCTCACATAAGCGGTCGGCAATACGCGTACGCCCCACGGAGATAAAGTCGTAGTAAGGAGAAAGACGCTTGAAATCGGTATAGATGAGCGATGGCAGAGAATCAACAATGTAATCGCCATTAAGTGTGAACGGTTCAAGACCCGGTTCAAAATAGCTGATTTCATTGCCGCGCTGTACCACTTCCCGGCGCGGGCCATCCATTTGCAACAACTGTGCAAGAGGACGGTTATCGAGGCGTGCATGTCGATAACGCAGAGACTCAACACCTTGTTTATTGATGCTGATGAATGACAGCTCGTAATTCAGTGACTGGCTAGCCAGGTTCATCTGCTGTAATAACGCCCCGGACGCAGGGGTGGCCGAGGCGTTAGCAGAGAATAACAGGCTACCTGTCACTAATGACATGGCAAACCAAAGTTGCTTCATTACTGCGATTGCGTTCCTAAAGTTTGAATTCCTGGCACCTGTACAGCGGCTTGCTGTGTCTGGGCCTGCTCAAACTGAAGCTGTTCGGAGTGGAGTCGACGTTGCAGTTCGTAATCCTGCAACATGGCATTAATGCGACGACGCTGCTCCTGTACCTGCTGCTGTTGACCATTGTTCGTAGTCGCTTCAGAAGGCACTCCCAGACTTACCGGACTGGCTTTACCCATCATCGGCAGAGTATTAAATACCGGAGTTTCGGGCTGCTGGGACGTTTCAGATTGTCCATTATAGTGCTGGACGCCAACGATAACTGCAAGCGATACACACGCCGCTACGCCCATTTGGGTAAGCTGTGCCGCCCACGGACGGACTTTCTGCCAGAATGGCATTTTCTGCCATTGATGCGGTGCAGGCTGAGCCTCTGGGATCAATGTCGTCGGTTGACGTACTGGCTCTTCTTCAATGGCAGCCATCACGCGGGAAGAGATATCGAAATGAAGTACCTCGGGAGTATCACCCCGCATAGAGTCACGGATTAAGTGATAGTTTTCCCAGGTTTTCTGCATTTCCGGGTTGTGAGCCAGTTCGTTAAGCAGCTCACTATCCAGCGTTTCGCCATCCATTAAAGCGGAAAGTTGTTCTTTCTGCATGCCTAATACCCTTATCCAGTATCCCGCTATCGTCAACGCCTGATAAGCGGTTGAACTTTATTATCAATAGCTTCCCTCGCACGGAAGATACGTGAACGCACCGTACCCACCGGACAATCCATGATAGCGGCTATCTCTTCATAGCTCAGGCCATCCAGCTCCCGCAAGGTTATTGCCATGCGTAAATCTTCCGGGAGGGACTCAATAGTTCGGAAAACTATCTGTCTCAGTTCTTCTGACAACATTAAGTTCTCAGGGTTCGAAATTTCTTTCAGCGCGCCGCCACTTTCGAAGTTTTCAGCTTCAATGGCATCCACATCACTGGAAGGTGGACGACGCCCCTGAGCAACCAGGTAATTTTTTGCCGTATTAACAGCAATCCGATACAGCCATGTATAAAAAGCACTATCTCCCCGGAACGAATCCAGCGCACGATAGGCTTTAATAAAAGCTTCTTGTACCACATCGGGAACATCACCCGACGGCACATAGCGGGAAACCAGACTCGCCACCTTATGCTGATAGCGCACTACCAGTAAGTTAAAGGCTTTCTGATCTCCCTTCTGGACCCGCTCAACCAGGACCTGGTCCGTTAACTGCTCGCTCATCCGAGGTAAAATCTCCCCAAACCAAATTTCCACGCGCTATCGAAACGCCACTCCATTAGCTGCAATTTGAGCAAGCAAAGGGTTAGAGTGTCTCGTTTTTGTAAAGTTCCGTAACGCATCTGTTTTTGTTTGTCATGCTGTAGACGGATCATTATCTATCATTATAAGTCTACAGAATCTGAATAACGCATTATCTGTGTAGAAATGCCCATTTAACTGCCTGAAGAGTAACCCAACGGCCTTTTTATTTCACCACCTAATCCTCCGCCGACGAGCAACTTCTCTTTTTCCCGTCTTCCTGAATCAACATGTTTAGCCCTTGTAACAAACATCAAAATAACAGATGTTTAATTGTACAACATGATGCTATGCTGGCCGAACGGTGTTTAGTAAATTAAACAATCAAAATGAATATTTTCCCTGAACATTCTTGTGATGTGTTGATTATTGGTAGCGGTGCCGCCGGGCTTTCACTGGCGCTACGTCTGGCGGATAAGCATCAAGTCATCGTTCTAAGTAAAGGTCAAGTTACAGAAGGCTCGACGTTTTACGCCCAGGGCGGAATTGCCGCCGTGTTTGATGAAACTGACAGCATCGATTCCCATGTGGAAGATACCTTAATTGCTGGTGCCGGAATTTGCGATCGCCATGCAGTTGAATTTGTTGCCAGCAATGCGCGTTCCTGCGTGCAATGGTTGATCGACCAGGGGGTGTTGTTTGATACCCACGTTCGGCCAAATGGCGAAGAGAGCTACCATCTGACCCGTGAAGGTGGACATAGTCACCGTCGTATTCTTCATGCCGCCGACGCCACTGGTAAAGAAGTAGAAACCACGCTGGTGAGCAAGGCGCAGAACCATCCGAATATTCGCGTGCTGGAACGCAGCAACGCAGTCGATCTGATTATTTCTGACAAAATTGGTCTGCCGGGTACGCGGCGGGTTGTTGGCGCGTGGGTATGGAATCGCAATAAAGAAGCGGTAGAAACCTGCCACGCAAAAGCGGTAGTGCTGGCAACCGGAGGCGCATCGAAAGTTTATCAGTATACCACCAATCCTGATATATCCTCCGGCGATGGTATTGCCATGGCCTGGCGCGCGGGTTGCCGGGTTGCTAATCTTGAATTTAATCAGTTCCACCCTACCGCACTGTATCATCCACAGGCTCGAAATTTCCTGTTAACGGAAGCTTTACGTGGCGAAGGCGCTTATTTGAAACGCCCGGACGGTACACGATTTATGCCCGATTTTGATGATCGCGGCGAACTGGCACCGCGCGATATTGTTGCTCGTGCTATTGATCACGAAATGAAGCGCCTCGGCGCGGATTGTATGTTCCTCGATATCAGCCATAAACCTGCGGATTTTATTCGTCAGCATTTCCCGATGATTTATGAAAAGTTATTGGGACTGGGTATTGATCTCACGAAAGAGCCTGTCCCAATAGTGCCCGCTGCGCACTACACCTGCGGTGGCGTGATGGTAGATGATTATGGGCGTACCGACGTTGATGGCCTGTATGCCATTGGTGAAGTCAGCTATACAGGATTACATGGCGCTAACCGAATGGCCTCTAACTCATTGCTGGAGTGTCTGGTCTACGGCTGGTCGGCAGCGGAAGATATTGCAAAGCGTATGCCCTATGTGCGCGGCGTCAGTACGTTACCGCAGTGGGATGAAAGCCGCGTTGAGAATCCTGATGAACTGGTGGTGATTCAACATAACTGGCATGAGTTACGCCTGTTTATGTGGGATTACGTGGGCATTGTACGCACAACAAAGCGCCTGGAGCGCGCCCTGCGGCGGATCAATATGTTGCAGCAGGAGATAGATGAATATTATGCTCACTTCCGTGTGTCGAATAATTTGCTGGAGCTGCGTAATCTGGTGCAGGTTGCCGAGTTGATTGTTCGCTGCGCGATAATGCGCAAAGAGAGTCGGGGCTTGCATTACACGCTGGATTACCCGGAGCTACTCGCGCATTCCGGTCCGTCGATTCTCACCCCCGGCAATCATTACATAAACAGATAAAAAGCCTGGGTCAGCGCCGTATACGCTTCGGAATAGTTCTGGTCTGGCCCACGAATCACTAAGCGATCGCTAAAACACTCCCCCGCCTGTGGGGAGAATGCCAGCAGCACCCGATGCGGCAGTCGCGCTTCGTTTTCCGCCACATCCGTCCGTAAACGTAAATGCCAGCCCATATTTAACGCCAGTTCAGTAAAACCATTACCGACCTGTTCTGGCAGCACCACGCAGAAAAATCCCTCTTCGGTAATGCATTCTGCCGCGCAAGTGAGCAACGTCTGGTGATCAAGTGTAGTGGTATAGCGCGCCTGCTCCCGCTGTGGTGTTGCGCACTCTACTCCCTGCTGATAATACGGCGGGTTGCTGATAATTAAATCAAAACGCGCAGACTGCTGGGTAATCCACTGCTGAATATCCACCGTATGGACGTTAATCCGCTCTGCCCACGGGGACTGCGCGATATTTTCCTGCGCCTGGGCAGCCGCTTCATTTTCAATTTCAACCGCATCGATTATCACACCATCATCGGTGCGCTGCGCCAGCATCAAAGCCAATAAGCCGCTACCGCTGCCGATATCAAGGCAGCGTTTTACCCCAGCCACAGGAGCCCATGCGCCCAGCAAAATTCCATCCGTTCCCACTTTCATTGCACAGCGATCGTGTGCGACAAAAAACTGTTTAAAAGTAAATCCATTACGACGAAGCACGGATGTAGACTGTGACATGAAAATAAAACCTTGCTGGAAAAACGGCGATAGCGCCGGGTAAGAACAATACCTGAGAAGCGATATCCATACAAACAGATGAAGATTGCAGCCGTAACGTCTATAATCAGCGCCCCACACAGAGGTAGAACATGACTGTAACGACTTTTTCCGAACTTGAACTCGACGAAAGCCTGCTGGAAGCACTCCAGGATAAAGGTTTCACTCGCCCGACCGCCATTCAGGCTGCCGCCATTCCGCCTGCGCTCGATGGCCGTGATGTACTCGGTTCTGCGCCGACAGGCACCGGTAAAACGGCGGCGTATCTGCTGCCAGCGTTGCAGCACCTGCTCGATTTCCCGCGTAAGAAATCCGGTCCGCCGCGTATTTTGATCCTCACCCCAACTCGCGAACTGGCGATGCAGGTGGCCGATCATGCCCGCGAACTGGCGAAACATACGCATCTGGATATTGCCACCATCACCGGTGGCGTGGCTTATATGAACCACGCAGAAGTGTTCAGCGAAAACCAGGACATCGTGGTCGCCACAACTGGTCGTCTGCTGCAGTATATAAAAGAAGAGAACTTCGATTGCCGCGCGGTTGAAACGCTGATCCTCGATGAAGCAGACCGTATGCTGGATATGGGCTTCGCCCAGGATATCGAACATATTGCTGGCGAAACTCGCTGGCGTAAACAAACCCTGCTCTTCTCGGCAACGCTGGAAGGCGATGCTATTCAGGATTTTGCTGAGCGTCTGCTCGAAGATCCGGTGGAAGTTTCTGCGAATCCGTCCACCCGAGAGCGCAAAAAGATTCATCAGTGGTATTACCGCGCCGATGATCTTGAGCATAAAACTGCGTTGCTGGTGCATCTGTTAAAACAGCCGGAAGCGACTCGCTCAATTGTCTTTGTGCGTAAGCGTGAGCGTGTGCATGAACTGGCAAACTGGCTGCGCGAAGCGGGCATCAACAACTGCTATCTCGAAGGTGAGATGGTGCAAGGCAAACGCAACGAAGCGATCAAACGCCTGACCGAAGGCCGCGTTAACGTACTGGTTGCAACTGATGTTGCCGCGCGTGGTATCGACATTCCGGATGTCAGCCACGTCTTTAACTTCGATATGCCGCGCAGTGGCGATACTTATTTGCACCGTATCGGGCGTACCGCTCGCGCTGGCCGTAAAGGCACCGCAATTTCACTGGTTGAAGCTCATGACCATCTGCTGCTGGGCAAAGTTGGTCGTTATATTGAAGAGCCAATTAAAGCTCGCGTAATTGATGAGTTACGCCCGAAAACGCGTGCGCCAAGCGAGAAACAGACCGGCAAGCCATCGAAAAAAGTGTTGGCAAAACGCGCCGAGAAGAAAAAGGCTAAAGAGAAAGAGAAGCCACGGGTGAAAAAACGCCATCGCGATACCAAAAATATTGGTAAGCGCCGCAAACCAAGCGGAACGGGCGTGCCGCCGCAAACGACAGAAGAGTAATCATAATGCCGGGTTTAAGCCCGGTATTAAAAGTGCAGGCAAACGCAAAATTGCCTGATGCGCTACGCTTATCAGGCCTACGAAACTCATGCAATGTATTGAATTTGCACAATTTTGTAGGCCGGATAAGGCGTTCACGCCGCATCCGGCATGAACAAAGCGCATTTGTCGACAAGTTGAATGCCGGGTTTAATCCTGGCATTTTTTTATCCCGCCAAAAAACACTCTTCAACACACTGAATAAAAATGTGCATCGCCGGGCTAACCGCTTTTCCGGCATGGTGAGCGCACATTGCCGTAATGGTCTGCGACGGTTCGCCAAAGGGTAATTCAATTAATTCTCCGCACTCCAGCTCTTTTGCTACCGCAAAGCGCGGTAAGTAGCTGACTCCGATATTTGCTGCGACACATCGCTTGATACTTTCAATGCTTATAAGCTCAATGGTGCTTTCCACCGTGATCCGCCGCTGACGCAGCGTGCTTTCAAATATCTGGCGGAAGACACATTGCGGTTCGTTAATAATAAAGCTACAGGCGTTATGTCTTCCCGGCTCAGTAAAATCGACATCTGTAATTTGCGGTGAAGCCACCAACACCAGTGATTGTTCACCCAACTCTCGTCGGTTCAGAGCATCATCATTCCCTACGCGATAAAAGACACCGATATCGGCCTCATCATTCAGCAATGCATCACGGATCACGTAGCAATTCAGCGACTGCAACGATAAACGTACTTTGGGTGCGCGTTGCCGAAAACGCTGCAACACCTGCGGCATTCGGTAAGAGAGTAGCGTTTCACCTGAAACAACGCGCAGCTCTCCGTCCGGATCCGACTCTTTTTTGGCAGCCTCGCGTAGCGTATCCATCACTCTGGTGAGTTCATAAATGTGCGGCAGCAACTTTTTTCCTTCGCGAGTGAGGCACATCCGTCGGCCAATTTTTTCAAACAACTGAACCGAGAACTCCTGTTCAAGCTGCTGAATATGAAAAGTAACCGTCGATTGTGTACAGCACAATTTTTGCGAAGCTCGCAAAAAGGAACCCTCTTCCACCACGGTTTTAAGCGTAATAAAGCGGCGCAGATCCATAAACCCAAACCTATCGAGATTGTCGAATTTAGAATGTAAAAACATTCATTTTTTTAAATGTTTCATGTCGGGTACTGTCTACCAAAACAGAGGAGATAACAAGTGACACCGACCCTTTTAAGTGCTTTTTGGACCTACACTCTGATTACGGCCCTCACGCCAGGACCGAACAATATTCTCGCTTTGAGTTCAGCCACGTCGCATGGGGTTCGTCAGAGTTCCCGCGTGCTGGCAGGGATGAGTCTGGGATTTTTAATCGTCATGTTGCTGTGTGCGGGAATTTCGTTTTCACTGGCTGTTATCGATCCGGCAGCAGTGCATTTGTTGAGTTGGGCGGGGGCAGCATATATTGTCTGGCTGGCGTGGAAAATCGCTACCAGTCCAACAAAAGAAGACGGACTTCAGGCAAAACCGATCAGTTTTTGGGCCAGCTTTGCTTTGCAGTTTGTGAACGTCAAAATTATTTTGTACGGCATTACGGCACTGTCGACGTTTGTTCTGCCGCAAACACAGGCGTTAAGCTGGGTAGTTGGCGTCAGCGTTTTGCTGGCGATGATTGGGACGTTTGGCAATGTGTGTTGGGCGCTGGCGGGACATCTGTTTCAGCGATTGTTTAACCGCTATGACCGTCAGTTGAATATCGTGCTGGCGCTGTTGCTGGTCTATTGTGCGGTACGCATTTTCTATTGAAAGACAAAAGAAAAGCGGAAGAGCTCACCCTCTTCCGCTTAATAACTTGCTACTTAAGCCTTACAGGCTTTCAGTAAAGGTACGAGCGATAACGTCGCGCTGCTGTTCCGGAGTCAGAGAGTTGAAGCGAACTGCATAACCGGATACACGGATGGTCAGCTGCGGATATTTTTCCGGATGCTTAACTGCATCTTCCAGAGTTTCACGACGCAGAACGTTTACGTTCAGGTGCTGACCACCTTCAACGCGAACTTCTGGTTTAACTTCTACTGGAACTTCACGGTATTCAATGTCACCCAGTTTGCTTACTGCAACCACTTCGTCTTCTGCAAAACCTGCTTTCGCAACGATGCAACGCGCTTCGCCTTTTTCGCTGTCCAGCAGCCAGAAAGAGTTCAGCAGATCGTCATTAGCGGCTTTAGTAATCTGGATACCTGTAATCATGTGATGCCTCCCCGGCAAATTATTTGATTTGATTAGCCTGTCGCGGCCAATTGGTAAAACCATTGTTGCTTGAGTGTATATATACTCCTCAAACACCCTTGATTCTTTGATTTAAATCAATAAAAACCACACATCAAATATGGTCGGAAATGGATTTTATTGTTTTACATCAACTTATGCGAGCGTGAAATTTTACCAATTTACACTTTTTTGCACTCGTTTATGGCTAAAAAATGAGCATGATTTTGTTCTGTAGAAAGAAGCAGTTAAGCTAGGCGGATTGAAGATTCGCAGGAGAGCGAGATGGCTAACGAATTAACCTGGCATGACGTGCTGGCTGAAGAGAAGCAGCAACCCTATTTTCTTAATACCCTTCAGACCGTCGCCAGCGAGCGGCAGTCTGGTGTCACTATCTATCCGCCACAAAAAGATGTCTTTAACGCGTTCCGCTTTACCGAGTTGGGTGACGTCAAAGTCGTGATCCTCGGTCAGGATCCTTATCACGGACCGGGACAGGCGCATGGTCTGGCATTTTCCGTTCGCCCCGGAATCGCCACTCCTCCGTCACTGCTGAATATGTATAAAGAGCTGGAAAATACTATTCCGGGCTTCACCCGCCCTAATCATGGTTATCTTGAAAGCTGGGCGCGTCAGGGCGTTCTGCTACTCAATACTGTGTTGACGGTACGCGCAGGTCAGGCGCATTCCCACGCCAGCCTCGGCTGGGAAACCTTCACCGATAAAGTGATCAGCCTGATTAACCAGCATCGCGAAGGCGTGGTGTTTTTGTTGTGGGGATCGCATGCGCAAAAGAAAGGGGCGATTATAGATAAGCAACGCCATCACGTGCTGAAAGCACCGCATCCGTCACCGCTTTCGGCGCATCGTGGATTCTTTGGCTGCAACCATTTTGTGCTGGCAAATCAGTGGCTGGTACAACGTGGCGAGACGCCGATTGACTGGATGCCAGTATTACCGGCAGAGAGTGAGTAATTAACGGAAAAATACCGGATGGCAGAATTGCCATCCGGCTGATTTATCAGGCTTTATTCTGACGCCACCATTCGCCAAGCAGCACGCCAGTTGCGACAGAGATATTCAGACCAGCAACGTTGCCAGTACCGTCAATCTTCACGCGCAGATCGTTCGGATCGCGTGCGGCATCCGGTAACCCTTCATATTCCTGACCCAGCACCAGCACCATTTTCGCTGGTAGACTGGTTTTGAACAGCGGTTTACCCTGCTCGCTGGAAGTGGTCACGACGGTGTAACCCGCCTGACGGAAATCATCCAGCACGTTAACAATGTTGTCGCCGGTAATCGGCTGAACGTGCTCTGCGCCGCCTTCTGCGGTACGGATTGCCGCACCCGATTCCAGCAACGCCGCATCCTGCACCACAACGCCTGTCACGCCAAAGTGCGCGCAGCTACGCATCATGCCACCCAGGTTATGCGGGTTAGATTCGTTTTCCAGCGCCAGTACGCAATCCTGCGCGCCAGCCTGGCTTACCCACTGCTGTACGGTTGTGCCGTTACGCTTTTTGATCAGGAAGCAAACGCCACCGTGATGTTCCGTGCCTGATGCTTTTGTCAGTTCCGCTTCATCCACTACATGGTACGCTTTGCGGTTTGCCGCCATCCAGCGCAATGCTTCTTTAAAACGTGGCGTTACGCTCTGGATAAACCAGGCGCGAACAATCGCTTCCGGACGACTCTGGAACAGTGCCTGACATGCATTTTCGCCGTAGACGCGGGTTTCTTCCGCACGCTGACGACGCAAAACTTCGGGATCAATAAAACTTTTACCACTGATGCCACCGTGATCGGCCTTTTCTGGTGCCTCATCACCCGGCGCGCGGGAAACGGTGCGCCACGGCGACTCTTCCCACTTGCGGTCACGGGGCTGACTCTGTTTGTCATCGCGGGCGGGGCGACGGCCACCGTCAGCACGAGATTTTCCTGGACGCCCGCCCCCTTTCCCGGTGCGCGGGTTGTGGGTACGTTTATCAGAATCATCATCACTGCGGACATACATCACTTTGACCTTGCCGCTTTTACCTTTCATTTCATCGTTCATGCTTTTCTCCACCAGCGCTGCGCGAAGCGCGCAGATTACCCGAAGTGCGCGCGGTTCGCCATGATTTCGTACCAAAGCCTGCGACTATCATATCTATTGAATAAAACAGATTGTTGTCTGGAACATTGCCTTTGATAATATGTAACATATTAGAAACATACCGGCGTCATTGCCGATAAGTCTCCTTACTCATCCCGAGGTTAGTTATGAATACCGTTTGTACCCATTGTCAGGCCATCAATCGCATTCCCGACGATCGGATCGAAGATGCGGCAAAATGCGGACGCTGCGGTCACGACCTGTTTGACGGAGAGGTGATTAATGCGACCGGTGAAACACTCGACAAATTGCTGAAAGACGATCTGCCTGTAGTGATCGACTTCTGGGCGCCGTGGTGCGGCCCTTGCCGTAACTTCGCGCCGATTTTTGAAGATGTTGCGCAAGAGCGTAGCGGTAAAGTGCGTTTTGTAAAAGTGAATACCGAAGCCGAACGTGAATTAAGCAGCCGCTTTGGTATTCGTAGCATTCCGACGATCATGATTTTCAAAAATGGTCAGGTTGTTGACATGCTTAACGGCGCTGTGCCGAAAGCGCCGTTCGATAGCTGGTTGAACGAATCTCTTTAATCTTGCCGGGGCGCATCTTGTGCCCCGTTTTCTCCTCTGCGACAATGGCGGTTTTTCGACGCTCTCTCTCATGACCGAAAACGCTGTTCTCCAGTTACGCGCCGAACGTATTGCACGCGCAACGCGTCCTTTTCTTGCCCGTGGTAATCGCGTTCGTCGTTGCCAACGCTGTCTTTTGCCAGAGAAACTTTGCCTCTGTTCGACAATCACCCCAACTGAAGCAAAAAGCCGTTTTTGTTTGCTGATGTTCGATACCGAGCCAATGAAGCCCAGCAATACCGGACGTTTAATTGCTGATATCTTGCCGGATACTGTCGCGTTTCAATGGTCGCGTACCGAACCCTCGCAAGATTTGCTGGATCTGGTACAAAACCCGGATTATCAGCCAATGGTGGTTTTTCCTGCCTCGTATGCCGGCGAGCAACGGGAAGTCATCTTCTCGCCGCCTTCCGGTAAGCCGCCGCTGTTTATTATGCTCGATGGCACCTGGCCGGAAGCACGCAAGATGTTTCGTAAAAGTCCGTATCTGGATAATTTCCCGGTTATTTCCGTCGATCTTTCCCGGCTTTCTGCCTATCGCCTGCGTGAAGCCCAGGCCGAAGGCCAATATTGTACTGCCGAAGTAGCCATCGCACTTTTAGATATGGCAGGCGATACCGAAGCAGCAACGGGCTTAGGCGAGCATTTCACTCGTTTTAAAACGCGCTATCTGGCAGGAAAAACGCAACATCTGGGTAGCATCACAGCAGAACTGTTAGAAAGCGTTTAAAATCATTCGGTCACTTCTGCGGGAGACCGGTATGAGTCAGCGAGGACTGGAAGCACTACTGCGACCAAAATCGATTGCGGTAATTGGCGCATCGATGAAACCCAATCGCGCAGGTTACCTGATGATGCGTAACCTGCTGGCGGGAGGCTTTAACGGACCGGTACTCCCGGTGACGCCAGCCTGGAAAGCGGTGTTGGGTGTGTTGGCCTGGCCGGATATTGCCAGCTTACCCTTTACACCCGACCTTGCGGTTTTATGTACCAATGCCAGCCGTAATCTTGCTCTTCTGGAAGAGCTCGGCGAGAAAGGCTGTAAAACCTGCATTATTCTTTCTGCACCGGCATCTCAACACGAAGATCTCCGCGCCTGCGCCTTGCGCCATAACATGCGCCTGCTAGGACCAAACAGTCTGGGCTTACTGGCTCCCTGGCAAGGGTTGAATGCCAGCTTTTCGCCTGTGCCGATTAAACGCGGCAAGCTGGCGTTTATTTCGCAATCGGCTGCCGTCTCCAACACCATCCTCGACTGGGCGCAACAGCGTGAGATGGGCTTTTCCTACTTTATTGCGCTCGGCGACAGCCTGGATATCGACGTTGATGAATTGCTCGACTATCTGGCGCGGGACAGTAAAACCAGCGCCATCCTGCTCTATCTCGAACAGTTAAGCGACGCGCGACGCTTTGTTTCGGCTGCCCGTAGTGCCTCGCGCAATAAACCGATTCTGGTGATTAAAAGCGGACGTAGCCCGGCGGCTCAACGTCTGTTGAACACCACGGCAGGAATGGATCCGGCGTGGGATGCGGCTATTCAGCGTGCAGGTTTATTACGAGTGCAGGACACTCACGAACTGTTTTCGGCGGTAGAAACCCTTAGCCATATGCGCCCGCTACGTGGCGACCGGCTGATGATTATCAGCAACGGTGCCGCGCCTGCCGCGCTGGCGCTGGATGCCTTATGGTCGCGCAATGGCAAGCTGGCAACGCTAAGTGAAGAGATTTGCCAGAAACTGCGCGATGCGCTGCCAGAACATGTTGCTATCTCTAACCCGCTCGATCTGCGCGATGACGCCAGCAGCGAGCATTATGTCAAAACGCTGGATATTCTTTTTCACAGCCAGGATTTTGATGCGCTGATGGTTATTCATTCGCCCAGCGCCGCAGCGCCCGCAACAGAAAGTGCGCAAGCATTAATTGAAGCGGTGAAACATCATCCCCGCAGCAAGTATGTGTCTCTGCTGACGAACTGGTGTGGCGAGCACTCTTCGCAAGAGGCACGACGTTTATTCAGCGAAGCCGGGCTGCCGACCTATCGAACGCCGGAAGGAACCATCACTGCTTTTATGCATATGGTGGAGTACCGGCGTAATCAGAAGCAACTACGCGAAACGCCGGCGCTGCCCAGCAATCTGACCTCTAATACCGCAGAAGCGCATATTCTGCTACAGCAAGCCATTGCTGAAGGAGCGACATCACTCGATACCCATGAAGTTCAGCCCATCCTGCAAGCGTACGGCATGAACACGCTTCCCACCTGGATTGCCACTGACAGCACCGAAGCTGTACATATTGCCGAACAGATTGGTTATCCGGTGGCGCTGAAGTTGCGCTCGCCGGATATTCCGCATAAATCAGAAGTTCAGGGCGTGATGCTCTATTTGCGTACGGCTAGTGAAGTCCAGCAAGCCGCGAACGCTATTTTCGATCGGGTAAAAATGGCCTGGCCGCAGGCGCGTATTCACGGCCTTTTAGTGCAAAGTATGGCTAACCGTGCAGGTGCTCAGGAGTTGCGCGTAGTCGTCGAGCACGATCCGGTTTTCGGGCCGTTGATCATGCTGGGTGAAGGCGGTGTGGAGTGGCGTCCTGAAGATCAAGCCGTCGTCGCACTGCCGCCGCTGAATATGAACCTGGCTCGCTATCTGGTCATTCAGGGAATCAAAAGTAAAAAAATTCGTGCTCGCAGTGCACTGCGTCCACTCGACGTCGCGGGCTTAAGCCAGTTACTGGTGCAGGTTTCCAACCTGATTGTCGATTGCCCGGAAATTCAGCGTCTGGATATTCATCCTTTGCTGGCTTCCGGCAGTGAATTTACCGCGCTGGATGTCACGCTGGATATTGCGCCTTTTGAAGGCGATAACGAGAGTCGGCTGGCTGTGCGCCCTTATCCGCATCAGCTGGAAGAGTGGGTAGAATTGAAAAACGGCGAACGCTGCTTGTTCCGCCCGATTTTGCCAGAAGATGAGCCACAGCTTCAGCAATTCATTTCGCGAGTCACCAAAGAAGATCTTTATTACCGCTACTTTAGCGAGATCAACGAATTTACCCATGAAGATTTAGCCAACATGACGCAGATCGACTACGATCGAGAAATGGCTTTTGTGGCGGTACGACGTATTGATCAAACAGAAGAGATCCTCGGTGTCACACGAGCGATCTCCGACCCAGATAACATCGATGCCGAATTTGCCGTACTGGTTCGATCGGATCTCAAAGGATTAGGCTTAGGCCGCCGCTTAATGGAAAAGTTGATTACCTATACGCGAGATCACGGACTGCAACGCCTGAATGGTATTACGATGCCAAACAATCGTGGCATGGTGGCGCTGGCTCGCAAGCTCGGGTTTAACGTTGATATCCAGCTCGAAGAGGGGATCGTTGGGCTTACGCTAAATCTTGCCCAGCGCGAGGAATCATGAGTAAGGTACTGGAAATGTTGACCACTTAATCGGGACTGGTGTTATTATTGCTCGCTTATGTCGTCTGCATTGCACAGAGGACCCTTCAATGAACAGAGAAGAAATGCACTGTGATGTTGTCAAAATTTAAGCGTAATAAACATCAACAACACCTTGCCCAACTACCCAAGATTTCTCAATCAGTTGATGATGTCGATTTCTTTTACGCTCCCGCCGACTTCCGGGAGACGCTGCTGGAAAAAATAGCCAGCGCGAAGCAGCGCATTTGCATTGTCGCCCTGTATCTCGAACAGGATGACGGTGGCAAAGGCATTCTGAACGCGTTGTATGAGGCTAAAAGGCAGCGTCCGGAACTGGATGTGCGGGTGCTGGTCGACTGGCATCGTGCACAGCGTGGACGCATTGGCGCTGCGGCATCTAACACTAACGCTGACTGGTACTGCCGCATGGCGCAGGAAAATCCGGGCGTAGATGTTCCGGTTTATGGCGTTCCAATCAATACCCGTGAAGCCCTTGGTGTTCTGCACTTTAAAGGCTTTATCATCGACGATAGCGTACTTTATAGCGGTGCCAGCCTGAACGATGTTTACCTGCATCAGCACGATAAATATCGCTACGACCGTTATCATCTGATCCGTAACCGTAAGATGTCAGACATTATGTTTGAATGGGTTACACAGAATATTATGAATGGTCGCGGCGTTAATCGTCTGGATGATGTTAATCGCCCAAAAAGTCCGGAAATCAAGAACGACATTCGCCTGTTCCGCCAGGAGCTGCGTGATGCCGCTTATCATTTCCAGGGCGATGCCGACAACGATCAGCTTTCCGTAACGCCGCTAGTGGGGCTGGGGAAATCGAGTCTGTTGAATAAGACCATTTTCCATCTTATGCCTTGTGCCGAGCAGAAACTAACCATCTGCACCCCCTACTTCAACTTGCCAGCAATCCTTGTGCGCAATATCATCCAGTTGCTGCGCGAAGGGAAAAAGGTCGAAATTATTGTTGGTGATAAAACCGCGAATGACTTCTACATTCCGGAAGATGAACCTTTCAAGATAATTGGCGCACTGCCTTATCTTTATGAGATCAATCTGCGTCGCTTCCTGAGCCGTTTGCAGTATTACGTCAATACTGACCAGTTAGTGGTTCGGTTATGGAAAGATGACGACAACACCTATCACCTGAAAGGGATGTGGGTTGATGATAAGTGGATGCTGGTAACCGGTAATAACCTGAACCCACGCGCCTGGCGTCTGGATCTGGAAAACGCCATTTTGATCCACGATCCGCAACTGGAGCTTGCACCACAGCGTGAGAAAGAACTGGAGCTGATCCGCGAGCATACCACCATCGTTAAGCACTACCGCGATCTGCAAAGTATTGCCGATTATCCGGTGAAAGTTCGCAAACTTATCCGCCGTTTGCGCCGTATCCGCATCGACCGATTAATTAGCCGCATCCTGTAATCACAACCCCGTCCTGTACGGGGTTTGTTTTTTGGAGGCCACGTTTTGCGTATTCTTTTTGTCTGTTCGCTATTGTTACTTTCTGGATGCAGCCACATGGCTAACGATAGCTGGAGCGGGCAGGATAAAGCTCAACACTTTATCGCCTCGGCGATGCTTTCTGCCGCCGGAAATGAATACGCACAGCATCAGGGAATGAGCTCTGACCGTAGCGCCACGTTCGGGCTGATGTTCTCTGTAGGGCTGGGCGCGTCAAAAGAACTTTGGGATAGCCGCCCTGAAGGGAGCGGCTGGAGCTGGAAAGATTTTGCCTGGGATGTCGCCGGTGCAACTACCGGCTATACCATCTGGCAACTGGCGCATCACTAAAGACGCATTCCCTTCCCTTTGCGATGCAATGTTAGTGAAACCAGAAATGCAATAACTGACATAAAGGTGACATACCAGAAGAAGGCTGTTTCCATTCCTACCGATTTCAACGATAACGCTACATACTCTGCGGAGCCACCAAATATAGCATTAGCTACCGCATATGACAGACCAACGCCTAATGCGCGAACCTGTGCCGGGAACATCTCAGCCTTCAGTATTCCACTGATTGAAGTATAAAAACTCACTATCAGCAGGGCGCACATCACCAGACCAAAAGCGGTATAAGGAGAGGAAACGTTCTGCAATGCTGAAAGAATCGGAACGGTAAAAATGGCTGCCAGAGAACCGAAACATAACATTGAAGTTCGGCGGCCAATCTTATCCGACAGTGCCCCAATGAGCGGCTGGATGAGCATAAATACAAACAGTGCTGCTGTCATAATGCCGCTTGCTACGTTTGCGTGCATTCCCGCAGTATTCACCAGATACTTCTGCATGTAAGTGGTGAAGGTATAGAAACAAAGGGAGCCCGCAGCGGTAAAACCGAGAACCATGATGAATGCTCGGCGATTGCGCCATAATCCTTTCAGAGATCCAGCTTCTTTTAAAGCGCGTGTTTCTTGTTGTGAAGTTTCATCCAATTGACGGCGTAACCACAACGCCACAACAGCTAACACAGCTCCTAACGCAAAAGGAATACGCCATCCCCACTCTCTGAGTGCAGCGTCTTCCATGGTGTGTTGTAAAACCACGACAACCAGTAGAGCTAGCAGTTGTCCGCCGATCAACGTGACATACTGAAATGAGGCATAAAAACCTTTACGACCTTCTACTGCGACTTCACTCATATAGGTGGCGCTAGTGCCATATTCTCCGCCAACGGATAATCCCTGAAATAAACGCGCGAGAAGCAATAATGCCGGAGCCCACGTACCGATTGTTTCATAACCAGGCAAACAGGCGATAACCAGTGAGCCGAAACACATCATACACACCGATAACAGCATCGATTTTTTGCGACCATGCTTATCGGCAATTCGACCAAATAACCAGCCGCCTATTGGGCGCATCAAGAATCCTGCTGCAAAAACACCGGCTGTTTGCAGTAGTTGAGTGGTCGTGTTACCAGAAGGGAAGAAGATGTGGGCGAAGTAGAGGGAACAAAACGAGTAGACGTAGAAATCAAACCATTCGACCAGGTTGCCTGAAGAGGCCCCTACAATTGCCCAGATGCGGCGACGAGTATCACTACTTGTCAGTTTGCCGTCTGCCGTTACAGTGCTTTCTGCCATGCCACTATTTCTCCTGCCATAATCCGATGCTTTGTCGGTTGCTGTTGTTTATTTTTTAGTAAAGTAAATGTTATACATTTGTTTCGTAAGGTTATTGTTGCGTAAGGTTATGCAACCTTAACAGTGACTTTAGTTAGCATGAGAACGGTTATTAAGGCGCTTCAGAAGAGATTTCTGGTAAGGAGAACGCATGGAAGTGGGGAAATTGATGAAACCGTATCCATTGCTGAATCTGGCGTATATGGGGGAATAATGCGCGGTTTCCCCCTACCGTGCCTGCGTAGACCGGACAAGACGCGCCAGCGTCGCATCCGGCATTTTTCTGCACCAGCGCAAAAAGGCCATCCTTGCGGATGGCCTTCTGCTTTATCTGATGCCTGGCAGTTTATGGCGGGCGTCCTTCCCGCCACCCTCCGGGCCGTTGCTTCGCAACGTTCAAATCCGCTCCCGGCGGATTTGTCCTGCTCAGGAGAGCGTTCACCGACAAACAACAGATAAAACGAAAGGCCCAGTCTTTCGACTGAGCCTTTCGTTTTATTTGATGCCTGGCAGTTCCCTACTCTCGCATGGGGAGACCCCACACTACCATCGGCGCTACGGCGTTTCACTTCTGAGTTCGGCATGGGGTCAGGTGGGACCACCGCGCTACGGCCGCCAGGCAAATTCTGTTTTATCAACACGTCGTTCTTCAACATGTCGATTTAATCTGTATCAGGCTGAAAATCTTCTCTCATCCGCCAAAACAGCTTCGGCGTTGTAAGGTTAAGCCTCACGGTTCATTAGTACCGGTTAGCTCAACGCATCGCTGCGCTTACACACCCGGCCTATCAACGTCGTCGTCTTCAACGTTCCTTCAGGACTCTCAGGGAGTCAGGGAGAACTCATCTCGGGGCAAGTTTCGTGCTTAGATGCTTTCAGCACTTATCTCTTCCGCATTTAGCTACCGGGCAGTGCCATTGGCATGACAACCCGAACACCAGTGATGCGTCCACTCCGGTCCTCTCGTACTAGGAGCAGCCCCCCTCAGTTCTCCAGCGCCCACGGCAGATAGGGACCGAACTGTCTCACGACGTTCTAAACCCAGCTCGCGTACCACTTTAAATGGCGAACAGCCATACCCTTGGGACCTACTTCAGCCCCAGGATGTGATGAGCCGACATCGAGGTGCCAAACACCGCCGTCGATATGAACTCTTGGGCGGTATCAGCCTGTTATCCCCGGAGTACCTTTTATCCGTTGAGCGATGGCCCTTCCATTCAGAACCACCGGATCACTATGACCTGCTTTCGCACCTGCTCGCGCCGTCACGCTCGCAGTCAAGCTGGCTTATGCCATTGCACTAACCTCCTGATGTCCGACCAGGATTAGCCAACCTTCGTGCTCCTCCGTTACTCTTTAGGAGGAGACCGCCCCAGTCAAACTACCCACCAGACACTGTCCGCAACCCGGATCACGGGTCAACGTTAGAACATCAAACATTAAAGGGTGGTATTTCAAGGTCGGCTCCATGCAGACTGGCGTCCACACTTCAAAGCCTCCCACCTATCCTACACATCAAGGCTCAATGTTCAGTGTCAAGCTATAGTAAAGGTTCACGGGTCTTTCCGTCTTGCCGCGGGTACACTGCATCTTCACAGCGAGTTCAATTTCACTGAGTCTCGGGTGGAGACAGCCTGGCCATCATTACGCCATTCGTGCAGGTCGGAACTTACCCGACAAGGAATTTCGCTACCTTAGGACCGTTATAGTTACGGCCGCCGTTTACCGGGGCTTCGATCAAGAGCTTCGCTTGCGCTGACCCCATCAATTAACCTTCCGGCACCGGGCAGGCGTCACACCGTATACGTCCACTTTCGTGTTTGCACAGTGCTGTGTTTTTAAATAAACAGTTGCAGCCAGCTGGTATCTTCGACTGATTTCAGCTCCATCCGCGAGGGACTTCACCTACATATCAGCGTGCCTTCTCCCGAAGTTACGGCACCATTTTGCCTAGTTCCTTCACCCGAGTTCTCTCAAGCGCCTTGGTATTCTCTACCTGACCACCTGTGTCGGTTTGGGGTACGATTTGATGTTACCTGATGCTTAGAGGCTTTTCCTGGAAGCAGGGCATTTGTTGCTTCAGCACCGTAGTGCCTCGTCATCACGCCTCAGCCTTGATTTTCCGGATTTGCCTGGAAAACCAGCCTACACGCTTAAACCGGGACAACCGTCGCCCGGCCAACATAGCCTTCTCCGTCCCCCCTTCGCAGTAACACCAAGTACAGGAATATTAACCTGTTTCCCATCGACTACGCCTTTCGGCCTCGCCTTAGGGGTCGACTCACCCTGCCCCGATTAACGTTGGACAGGAACCCTTGGTCTTCCGGCGAGCGGGCTTTTCACCCGCTTTATCGTTACTTATGTCAGCATTCGCACTTCTGATACCTCCAGCATGCCTCACAGCACACCTTCACAGGCTTACAGAACGCTCCCCTACCCAACAACACATAGTGTCGCTGCCGCAGCTTCGGTGCATGGTTTAGCCCCGTTACATCTTCCGCGCAGGCCGACTCGACCAGTGAGCTATTACGCTTTCTTTAAATGATGGCTGCTTCTAAGCCAACATCCTGGCTGTCTGGGCCTTCCCACATCGTTTCCCACTTAACCATGACTTTGGGACCTTAGCTGGCGGTCTGGGTTGTTTCCCTCTTCACGACGGACGTTAGCACCCGCCGTGTGTCTCCCGTGATAACATTCTCCGGTATTCGCAGTTTGCATCGGGTTGGTAAGTCGGGATGACCCCCTTGCCGAAACAGTGCTCTACCCCCGGAGATGAATTCACGAGGCGCTACCTAAATAGCTTTCGGGGAGAACCAGCTATCTCCCGGTTTGATTGGCCTTTCACCCCAGCCACAAGTCATCCGCTAATTTTTCAACATTAGTCGGTTCGGTCCTCCAGTTAGTGTTACCCAACCTTCAACCTGCCCATGGCTAGATCACCGGGTTTCGGGTCTATACCCTGCAACTTAACGCCCAGTTAAGACTCGGTTTCCCTTCGGCTCCCCTATTCGGTTAACCTTGCTACAGAATATAAGTCGCTGACCCATTATACAAAAGGTACGCAGTCACCCCATAAAAGAGGCTCCCACTGCTTGTACGTACACGGTTTCAGGTTCTTTTTCACTCCCTCGCCGGGGTTCTTTTCGCCTTTCCCTCACGGTACTGGTTCACTATCGGTCAGTCAGGAGTATTTAGCCTTGGAGGATGGTCCCCCCATATTCAGACAGGATACCACGTGTCCCGCCCTACTCATCGAGCTCACAGTATGTGCATTTTTGTGTACGGGGCTGTCACCCTGTATCGCGCGCCTTTCCAGACGCTTCCACTAACACACACACTGATTCAGGCTCTGGGCTGCTCCCCGTTCGCTCGCCGCTACTGGGGAATCTCGGTTGATTTCTTTTCCTCGGGGTACTTAGATGTTTCAGTTCCCCGGTTCGCTTCATTAACCTATGGATTCAGTTAATGATAGTGTGACGAATCACACTGGGTTTCCCCATTCGGAAATCGCCGGTTATAACGGTTCATATCACCTTACCGACGCTTATCGCAGATTAGCACGTCCTTCATCGCCTCTGACTGCCAGGGCATCCACCGTGTACGCTTAGTCGCTTAACCTCACAACCCGAAGATGTTTCGTAAAACACCATCGTGTTGCGAAAATTTGAGAGACTCACGAACAACTTTCGTTGTTCAGTGTTTCAATTTTCAGCTTGATCCAGATTTTTAAAGAGCAAATATCTCAAACATCACCCGAAGATGAGTTTTGAGATATTAAGGCAGGTGACTTTCACTCACAAACCAGCAAGTGGCGTCCCCTAGGGGATTCGAACCCCTGTTACCGCCGTGAAAGGGCGGTGTCCTGGGCCTCTAGACGAAGGGGACGTATCAGTCTGCTTCGCAAGACGCCTTGCTTTTCACTTTCTATCAGACAATCTGTGTGAGCACTTCAAAGTACGTTTCTTTAAGGTAAGGAGGTGATCCAACCGCAGGTTCCCCTACGGTTACCTTGTTACGACTTCACCCCAGTCATGAATCACAAAGTGGTAAGCGCCCTCCCGAAGGTTAAGCTACCTACTTCTTTTGCAACCCACTCCCATGGTGTGACGGGCGGTGTGTACAAGGCCCGGGAACGTATTCACCGTGGCATTCTGATCCACGATTACTAGCGATTCCGACTTCATGGAGTCGAGTTGCAGACTCCAATCCGGACTACGACGCACTTTATGAGGTCCGCTTGCTCTCGCGAGGTCGCTTCTCTTTGTATGCGCCATTGTAGCACGTGTGTAGCCCTGGTCGTAAGGGCCATGATGACTTGACGTCATCCCCACCTTCCTCCAGTTTATCACTGGCAGTCTCCTTTGAGTTCCCGGCCAAACCGCTGGCAACAAAGGATAAGGGTTGCGCTCGTTGCGGGACTTAACCCAACATTTCACAACACGAGCTGACGACAGCCATGCAGCACCTGTCTCACAGTTCCCGAAGGCACCAATCCATCTCTGGAAAGTTCTGTGGATGTCAAGACCAGGTAAGGTTCTTCGCGTTGCATCGAATTAAACCACATGCTCCACCGCTTGTGCGGGCCCCCGTCAATTCATTTGAGTTTTAACCTTGCGGCCGTACTCCCCAGGCGGTCGACTTAACGCGTTAGCTCCGGAAGCCACGCCTCAAGGGCACAACCTCCAAGTCGACATCGTTTACGGCGTGGACTACCAGGGTATCTAATCCTGTTTGCTCCCCACGCTTTCGCACCTGAGCGTCAGTCTTCGTCCAGGGGGCCGCCTTCGCCACCGGTATTCCTCCAGATCTCTACGCATTTCACCGCTACACCTGGAATTCTACCCCCCTCTACGAGACTCAAGCCTGCCAGTATCAGATGCAGTTCCCAGGTTGAGCCCGGGGATTTCACATCTGACTTAACAGACCGCCTGCGTGCGCTTTACGCCCAGTAATTCCGATTAACGCTTGCACCCTCCGTATTACCGCGGCTGCTGGCACGGAGTTAGCCGGTGCTTCTTCTGCGGGTAACGTCAATGAGCAAAGGTATTAACTTTACTCCCTTCCTCCCCGCTGAAAGTACTTTACAACCCGAAGGCCTTCTTCATACACGCGGCATGGCTGCATCAGGCTTGCGCCCATTGTGCAATATTCCCCACTGCTGCCTCCCGTAGGAGTCTGGACCGTGTCTCAGTTCCAGTGTGGCTGGTCATCCTCTCAGACCAGCTAGGGATCGTCGCCTAGGTGAGCCGTTACCCCACCTACTAGCTAATCCCATCTGGGCACATCCGATGGCAAGAGGCCCGAAGGTCCCCTCTTTGGTCTTGCGACGTTATGCGGTATTAGCTACCGTTTCCAGTAGTTATCCCCCTCCATCAGGCAGTTTCCCAGACATTACTCACCCGTCCGCCACTCGTCAGCGAAACAGCAAGCTGTTTCCTGTTACCGTTCGACTTGCATGTGTTAGGCCTGCCGCCAGCGTTCAATCTGAGCCATGATCAAACTCTTCAATTTAAAAGTTTGATGCTCAAAGAATTAAACTTCGTAATTAATTACGTGTTCACTCTTGAGACTTGGTATTCATTTATCGTCTTGCGACGTTAAGAATCCGTATCTTCGAGTGCCCACACAGATTGTCTGATAAATTGTTAAAGAGCAGTGCCGCTTCGCTTTTTCTCAGCGGCACGGGGTGTGCATAATACGCTTTCCCGCTACAGAGTCAAGCATTTTTTTGCTTTTCTCTGTTGAGATTCTCAGGAGAACCCCGCTGACCCGGCGGCGTGTTTGCCGTTGTTCCGTGTCAGTGGTGGCGCATTATAGGGAGTTATTCCGGCCTGACAAGCGAAAAATATAAAAACTTTATCGTTCGCTCATTTTTCAGGCAAAACATCTTAAATATAGTCTTTTCCGTCTAATTTATAGACAAAAACGAGCCCCGAAGGGCTCGTTTTAGCATTACTGGACGGCGACAATCCTGTCTTCATTAACTTCCAGGCGAATAACTTTACCCGGAACCAATTCACCAGACAGTATTTGCTGTGCCAGCGGGTTTTCGATCTGCTGCTGGATAGCACGTTTCAGAGGACGTGCACCATAGACCGGATCGTAACCGTTCTCGCTCAGCAGTTTCAGCGCCTCGTCAGAAATGTGGATTTCATAACCACGTTCTTCCAGACGTTTGTACAGACGTTTCAACTGAATCTGCGCAATCGACGCAATGTGCTGTTCACCCAGCGGATGGAAGACCACCACTTCATCGATACGGTTAATAAATTCCGGACGGAAGTTATGGCTTACCACACCGAGCACCAGCTCTTTCATGTGCGCATAATCCAGTTCACCGAAGCGTTCCTGAATCAAATCGGAACCGAGGTTAGAGGTCATAATGACAACCGTATTACGGAAGTCGACCGTTCTCCCCTGCCCGTCAGTCAGACGCCCATCATCCAGTACCTGTAACAGAATGTTGAAAACATCCGGATGCGCTTTTTCCACTTCATCCAGCAGGATGACGGAATACGGACGACGACGCACCGCTTCGGTCAGGTAGCCACCTTCCTCATAACCGACATATCCCGGAGGCGCACCAACCAGACGAGACACCGAGTGTTTCTCCATAAACTCGGACATATCGATACGAACCATCGCCTCGTCGCTATCGAACATAAAGTTCGCCAGCGCCTTACAAAGTTCAGTTTTACCCACACCAGTTGGGCCGAGGAACAGGAATGAACCAATCGGGCGATTTGGATCCGCCAGCCCCGCACGGCTACGACGAATAGCGTTCGATACCGCATCAACCGCTTCGTTCTGACCAATAACGCGATGGTGCAGTTCTTGTTCCATACGCAGCAGTTTTTCGCGCTCGCTTTCCATCATGCGAGAAACAGGAATCCCCGTCCAACGCGCCAGCACTTCAGCAATTTCGGCGTCGGTCACTTTATTACGCAACAGACGCATAGTTTTGCCTTCCAGCTGCGTTGCGGCTTCCAGTTGTTTTTCGAGTTCCGGAATTTTGCCGTATTGCAGTTCAGACATCCGCGCCAGGTCACCTACACGGCGAGCCTGTTCAATAGCGATTTTCGCCTGTTCCAGTTCTGCTTTAATGGTCTGTGTACCAGAAAGCGATGCTTTCTCTGCTTTCCACTCTTCTTCTAACTCGGAGTACTGACGTTCTTTGTCGCTCAGTTCTTCGTTGAGCATATCCAGGCGTTTTTTACTGGCTTCATCAGACTCTTTCATTAACGCCTGTTGTTCCAGTTTGAGCTGGATGATACGACGATCGAGTCGGTCGAGTTCTTCTGGTTTTGAGTCAATCTGCATACGAATGCTGGATGCTGCTTCATCGATCAGGTCGATGGCTTTATCCGGCAGTTGACGGTCAGCAATGTAGCGATGAGACAACGTCGCCGCTGCAACAATTGCCGGGTCAGTAATTTGCACATGGTGGTGCAGTTCGTAACGTTCTTTCAGGCCACGCAGAATAGCAATGGTGTCTTCCACCGTTGGTTCGGCAACAAACACCTTCTGGAAACGACGTTCCAGAGCAGCATCTTTTTCGATGTACTGACGATATTCGTCCAGCGTTGTGGCACCTACACAGTGCAGCTCACCACGAGCCAGCGCCGGTTTCAGCATGTTCCCGGCATCCATTGCGCCGTCCGCTTTACCCGCGCCAACCATAGTATGTAATTCGTCGATAAACAGGATGACATTGCCTTCCTGTTTAGCGAGATCGTTAAGCACGCCTTTTAAGCGTTCTTCAAACTCACCGCGATATTTCGCCCCTGCCACCAGCGCGCCCATATCCAGCGCCAGTACGCGGCGGCCTTTCAGCCCTTCCGGAACTTCACCATTGATAATACGCTGCGCCAGACCTTCAACGATGGCAGTTTTACCGACGCCGGGTTCACCAATCAGCACTGGGTTATTTTTAGTACGACGTTGCAGTACCTGAATGGTACGGCGAATTTCTTCATCACGACCAATCACCGGATCGAGTTTGCCCTGCTCGGCTCGTTCGGTGAGGTCAATGGTGTATTTTTTCAAAGCCTGACGTTGGTCTTCAGCTCCTTGATCGTTCACGCTTTCACCTCCACGCATTTGTTCAATCGCTTGAGTAATGTTGGCGGTGGTCGCCCCTGCTGCTTTCAGGATGTCGGCCAGCGTGCCGCGAGACTCAAGTGCCGCCAGAACGAACAGTTCTGACGAGATAAAGTTATCACCACGTTTTTGCGCCAGCTTGTCGCAAAGATTAAGAACGCGCACCAGATCCTGTGATGGCTGGACATCACCACCAGTACCTTCAACCTGCGGTAAACGATTTAATGCCTGATTGATATCTGTGCGCAACTGGCCAGCATTAATGCCAGCGGATGTTAATAAAGGACTAACCGAACCCCCTTCCTGATTCAGCAGGGCGCTCATTAAATGAAGTGGTTCGATGAATTGGTTGTCGTGCCCGAGTGCAAGTGATTGGGCATCGGCAAGAGCAAGCTGGAATTTATTAGTAAGACGATCCAGACGCATAACTCCTCCCATAACGGATCAAAGTTGCTACTGGAGATTAAATGAGGTCATCCCTCAATTATTCAAGGTTATTGACCAGATTAATGTGAAAAGAAAATCACGCGTACCGGATCGTCTTGATTCTTTAGGTTATATCAGCCAAATGAAACTTGCCATACGACCCGTAGTCTTGTCGCGACGATAAGAGAAGAAAGTCTCATTTTCCGTATATGTACAACGGTCGCCGCCGAAAATCTGCTCAACACCAACGCTCGCCAGACGCTGCCGGGCAAGCTGATAAATATCCGCCAGAAACTTATCACCATGCTGAATGAAAGCTGCACTCGCTTTGGCGTCTACAGCCATAAACGCTTCACGAACCTCCGCCCCCACTTCAAACGCGCGTGGACCAATTGCCGGCCCTAACCAGGCGAGAATGTTTTCGGGATTATCAGCAAAACAGGAAACCGTCTCTTCCAGCACGCCAGCGCACAGTCCACGCCAGCCAGCATGAGCGGCGGCGACTTCCGTTCCCGCACGATTACAAAACAGCACGGGCAGGCAGTCGGCAGTCATCACAGCACAAACCGTACCGGGCGTGTGGCTATAAGAGGCATCCGCTCGTTTTGAAGCATAAGGTTCGCCAGTAAGCTTAAGCACATCTTTGCCGTGTACCTGCTCAAGCCAGACCGGTTTTGAAGGCAAATTGCCCGCAGCAAAAAGTCGCTTGCGATTCTCCTCAACGTGATCCGGGTTATCGCCACAATGGGCACCCAGGTTGAGCGAGTCATACGGCGGCAAGCTCACGCCGCCGATACGAGTAGAGCTACAGGCCGCAACACCTTTTGGCAGCGGCCACTGCGGGACAATCAGTTTACTCATAACCAGTCCACTTCATCCTTATGCTCTTCGAAATCGGCGCGCATCACCTCAATCAGCTCCACCATATCTTGTGGAATAGGCGCATGCCATTCCATTTCGATACCGGAGATTGGGTGATAAAGACGCAGCATGGTTGCATGTAGCGCCTGGCGGTCAAACTTACGCAGCGTGGAGATAAATGCTTCCGAAGCCCCTTTTGGCGGACGCGGACGGCCACCATAAACCGGATCGCCCACCAGCGGATGAGTGATATGGGCCATATGCACGCGGATCTGGTGCGTACGTCCAGTTTCCAGACGCAACCGCAGACGCGTGTGCACACGGAAATGTTCCATAATGCGATAGTGAGTGACCGCCGGTTTGCCCATTGGATGCACCGCCATATGGGTACGTTTGGTCGGGTGACGACTAATTGGCTCATCCACCGTACCGCCAGCGGTCATATGACCAATTGCCACCGCTTCGTACTCACGAGTAATTTCACGCCGTTGCAAAGATTCGACTAAACGCGTCTGAGCCGGAACGGTTTTTGCGACAACCATCAGACCAGTGGTGTCTTTATCCAGACGATGGACAATGCCCGCACGTGGAACATCAGCAATGGGCGGATAGTAATGAAGCAACGCATTCAGTACCGTACCATCCGGATTACCCGCGCCAGGATGTACCACCAGGTCGCGTGGTTTATTAATGACGATGATATCTTCATCTTCATAGACGATATCCAGCGGGATATCCTGCGGTTCAAAACGCGCTTCTTCTTCAATCTCAGCGTTGATGGCCACCTGCTCGCCACCCAATACTTTTTCTTTCGGCTTATCACAAACTTTGCCGTTAACCAGCACGCGCTGGTCGAGGATCCATTCTTTTATCCGCGAACGTGAATAATCCGGGAACATTTCGGCCAAAGCCTGATCTAAGCGTTGACCGAGTTGGTTTTCGGACACCGTTGCAGTGAGCTGTACTCGTTGTGCCATATATACTGCTTCTTCGTTTATCGTTGGGGTTTTACGGCTTTGCCGTTTAATATAGTGTGCTATTGTAGCTGGTCTTAACCGGGAGCAGGAACAGAGAATCTCCCGTATTACATTTTGAGGAAAGTCAAAACGTCATGACGCGCATGAAATATCTGGTGGCAGCCGCCACACTAAGCCTGTTTTTGGCGGGTTGCTCGGGGTCAAAGGAAGAAGTACCTGATAATCCGCCAAATGAAATTTACGCGACTGCACAACAAAAGCTGCAGGACGGTAACTGGAGACAGGCAATAACGCAACTGGAAGCGTTAGATAATCGCTATCCGTTTGGTCCGTATTCGCAGCAGGTGCAGCTGGATCTCATCTACGCCTACTATAAAAACGCCGATTTGCCGTTAGCACAGGCTGCCATCGATCGTTTTATTCGCCTTAACCCGACCCATCCGAATATCGATTATGTCATGTACATGCGTGGCCTGACCAATATGGCGCTCGATGACAGTGCGCTGCAAGGGTTCTTTGGCGTTGACCGTAGCGATCGCGATCCTCAACATGCACGAGCTGCGTTTAGTGACTTTTCCAAACTGGTGCGCGGCTATCCGAACAGTCAGTACACCACCGATGCCACCAAACGTCTGGTATTCCTGAAAGATCGTCTGGCGAAATATGAATACTCCGTTGCTGAGTACTATACAGAACGTGGTGCATGGGTTGCCGTCGTTAACCGTGTAGAAGGCATGTTGCGCGATTACCCGGATACCAAGGCTACACGTGATGCGCTGCCGCTGATGGAAAATGCATACCGTCAGATGCAGATGAATGCGCAAGCTGAAAAAGTAGCTAAAATCATCGCCGCAAACAGCAGCAATACATAACAGAAACCTGAAACACAAAACGGCAGCCCTTGAGCTGCCGTTTTTTTATTCTGTCAGTTGTGAAACTGAAGCGATTTAGTCACTACCGATCTCATCAAATATGGCTCGCTTTGAGATATTCCTCAAGTAAAAAAACACCTCTTCCTGCGATTTCTCACAAAAAAGCCTCATTGACAAAAAGTGACAAAATTATGAGATTTCCATCACACATTTTGACATCAGGAACGGTATGCTGAATTCACCAAGACGGGAAGACAAGAGGTAAAATTTATGACAATGAACATTACCAGCAAACAAATGGAAATTACTCCGGCCATCCGCCAACATGTCGCAGACCGTCTCGCCAAACTGGAAAAATGGCAAACACATCTGATTAATCCACATATCATTTTGTCCAAAGAGCCACAAGGGTTCGTTGCTGACGCCACAATCAATACACCTAACGGCGTTCTGGTTGCCAGTGGTAAACATGAAGATATGTACACCGCAATTAACGAATTGATCAACAAGCTGGAACGGCAGCTCAATAAACTGCAGCACAAAGGCGAAGCACGTCGTGCCGCAACATCGGTGAAAGACGCCAACTTCGTCGAAGAAGTTGAAGAAGAGTAGTCCTTTATATTGAGTGTATCGCCAACGCGCCTTCGGGCGCGTTTTTTGTTGACAGCGTGAAAACAGTACAGGTACTGTACTTAAGTCGCTTAAGGAAACAAACATGAAACACACGCCGTTCTTCTTCGCATTCTTTTTTACCTTCCCCTGAATGGGAGGCGTTTCGTCGTGTGAAACAGAATGCGAAGACGAACAATAAGGCCTCCCAAACCGGGGGGCCTTTTTTATTGATAACAAAAAAGGCAACACTATGACATCGGAAAACCCATTACTGGCGCTGCGCGAGAAAATCAGCGCGCTGGATGAAAAATTACTGGCGTTACTGGCAGAGCGGCGTGAACTGGCTGTCGAGGTGGGAAAAGCCAAACTGCTCTCTCATCGCCCCGTGCGTGATATTGATCGTGAACGCGATTTACTGGAAAGATTAATTACGCTCGGTAAAACGCACCATCTGGACGCCCATTACATTACTCGCCTGTTCCAGCTCATCATTGAAGATTCCGTATTAACTCAGCAGGCACTGCTCCAGCAGCATCTCAATAAAATTAATCCACATTCAGCACGTATTGCTTTTCTCGGCCCTAAAGGTTCCTATTCACACCTTGCCGCACGTCAGTACGCTGCTCGCCATTTCGAACAATTTATTGAAAGCGGTTGCGCAAAATTTGCTGATATTTTTAATCAGGTGGAAACCGGTCAGGCCGACTATGCGGTAGTACCGATTGAGAATACCAGTTCAGGTGCCATAAACGACGTTTACGATCTACTACAACATACCAGCTTATCGATTGTTGGCGAGATGACGCTGACCATCGATCACTGCCTGCTGGTTTCTGGTACTACAGATTTATCAACCATCACCACAGTCTACAGCCATCCACAGCCGTTCCAGCAATGCAGTAAATTTCTTAATCGTTACCCGCACTGGAAGATTGAATATACCGAAAGTACGTCTGCGGCGATGGAAAAGGTTGCACAGGCAAAATCACCGCATGTTGCTGCACTGGGGAGCGAGGCAGGCGGCACTTTGTACGGTTTACAGGTACTGGAACGTATTGAGGCAAATCAGCGACAAAACTTCACCCGATTTGTGGTGCTGGCACGTAAAGCGATTAACGTGTCTGACCAGGTTCCGGCAAAAACCACATTATTAATGGCGACCGGACAACAAGCTGGTGCACTGGTAGAAGCATTGCTGGTACTACGTAACCATAATCTGATTATGACCCGTCTGGAATCACGCCCGATTCACGGTAATCCGTGGGAAGAGATGTTTTATCTGGATATTCAGGCCAATCTTGAATCAGCGGAAATGCAAAAAGCATTGAAAGAGTTAGGTGAAATTACCCGTTCGATGAAGGTATTAGGCTGTTACCCAAGTGAGAATGTAGTGCCTGTTGACCCGGCGTGATGAAATCGTGCCGGGTGATGCCTCCCCGGCACAAGATGACTACTGGCGACTGTCGTTCGCCTGACGCAATAACACGCGGCTTTCACTCTGGAAGCGTTGCGCATAATCGCCAAACCAGTTTTCCACCTTGCGGAAACTGTCGATAAACGCCTGCTTGTCCCCCTTCTCCAGCAGCTCAATTGCCTCGCCAAAACGCTTATAGTAACGCTTGATCAACGCCAGATTACGTTCTGACGACATAATGATGTCGGCATAAAGCTGCGGATCCTGAGCAAACAGTCGCCCAACCATCGCCAGCTCAAGGCGGTAAATGGGCGAAGAGAGCGCCAGAAGTTGCTCAAGCTGAACATTTTCTTCTGCCAGATGCAAACCATAAGCAAAAGTGGCAAAGTGGCGCAGTGCCTGAATAAACGCCATATTCTGATCGTGCTCGACGGCGCTAATCCGATGCAGCCGCGCGCCCCAAACCTGAATTTGCTCCAGAAACCATTGATATGCTTCCGGCTGGCGTCCATCACACCAGACCACCACCTGCTTCGCCAGACTGCCGCTGTCCGGGCCAAACATCGGGTGAAGTCCCAACACCGGACCATCATGTGCCGCCAGCATGGCCTGTAACGGTCCATTTTTCACCGATGCCAGATCGACCAGAATACAATCCTGCGGTAAAGGCGGTAATTTGGCGATAACCTGTTCGGTCACATGAATCGGCACACTGACAATCACCATTCCGGCATCGGCAACAATATCAGCTGCACGTTCCCAGTCATGTTGCTCCAGAATCCGCACCTGATAACCTGATAGGGTCAGCATCTTCTCGAACAAGCGCCCCATCTGACCGCCACCACCGACGATAACCACCGGGCGCAACGTAGGGCAAAGCGTTTTAAAACCTTTGTCATTCTCGCTGGAGTAGGACTCCCGCATCACCCGACGCAGGATATCCTCAATAAGATCTGGCGGTACACCCAGGGCTTCCGCCTCAGCGCGACGCGAGGCCAGCATAGATGCCTCACGCTCCGGGACATAAATAGGCAGTCCAAAGCGGCTTTTCACCTCACCGACTTCGGCGACCAGTTCCAGACGCTTCGCTAATAAATTCAGCAGCTCTTTATCGACTTCATCAATTTGATCGCGTAACGCGGTCAACTCAGCAACCATAATAAACCTCTTAAGCCACGCGTGCCGTCAGCTGCCCGTTCAGATCCTGATGAATCTCACGCAGCAAGGCATCGGTCATTTCCCAACTGATGCAGGCATCGGTTACGGATACACCGTATTTCATTTCGCTGCGCGGTTGCTCGGAAGACTGATTGCCTTCGTGGATGTTACTTTCGATCATCAGACCAATAATTGAGCGATTACCGTCTTTAATCTGGGCAACCACGGACTCTGCCACCGCAGGCTGACGGCGATAATCTTTATTGGAATTACCGTGACTGCAATCTACCATCAGAGACGGACGCAGTCCCGCCTGTTCCATCTCTTTTTCACATTGCGCGACATCTGCAGGGCTGTAGTTCGGCGCTTTACCGCCACGCAGGATCACATGTCCGTCCGGATTCCCCTGAGTTTGTAGCAACGCAACCTGCCCTGCCTGGTTAATACCAACAAAACGGTGTGGCTGGGCAGCAGCGCGCATGGCGTTAATTGCCGTTGCCAGACTGCCGTCGGTGCCGTTTTTAAAACCAACCGGCATAGACAGCCCGGATGCCATTTCACGGTGCGTTTGCGATTCCGTGGTACGAGCACCAATTGCCGACCAGCTAAACAAATCGCCCAGGTATTGCGGGCTATTTGGATCTAACGCTTCCGTCGCCAGCGGAAGCCCCATGCTCACCAGTTCAAGCAGCAATTTACGCGCGATTTGCAGACCGGCTTCGACGTCAAAAGAGCCATCCATATGAGGATCGTTAATTAACCCTTTCCAGCCGACAGTCGTACGGGGTTTTTCAAAATAGACGCGCATCACCAGATAGAGGCTATCGCTGACCTCTGCGGCAAGGGCTTTAAATCGACGAGCGTATTCCAGAGCGGTTTCAGGATCATGAATGGAACAAGGACCACACACCACCAACAGACGAGGATCGCGCCCGGCGATAATATCTGAAATAGTTTTACGCGAATCAGCAATCTGGGCTTCTTGTTGCTGGCTTAATGGAAAAGCGGCCTTCAACTGTTCCGGGGTCATCAGAACCTGTTCGTCGGTAATGTGTACGTTATTCAGCGCGTCTTTTTGCATGATGGCGATCCTGTTTATGCTCGTTTGCGATAGTTGATCCTCAATGAGGATGACGTAACGATAACACAGCGAGTAAAGATTTCAATCCAAATTACGTAAATATTACTTTACAGATACAATTTTAATAAGCTACAAGCCACAAAATTCGTATAAATAAATTTACACCATCATTAAAAACAATCCGCTATGCTTTGAAAAAAGGAGAGAAAATGATGAAAAAATTTATCGGTTCCTTGTTGGCTTTGGTGGTTAGTGGTTGCCAGATTGATCCTTATACTCACGCGCCAAACTTAACCAGCACCGACTGGTATGATGTTGGTATGGAAGATGCAATATCTGGCATTGCCATAAAAGATCGCGATACATTTAGCGATTCACAGGCTGATCGGGGGGTATACCTTAAAGGATATGCCGAAGGACAAAAGAAAACCTGCCAAATCGATTTTACTTATGCCAGAGGGCTTTCCGGTAAAAGTTTCCCTGCCAGCTGCAACAATGTTGAAAATGCCAACCAACTACATGAAGCATGGCAAAAAGGGGCAGATGAAAATGCCAGCACGATGCGATTGAATTAACTGGAGCGCCTCAATAAATTAATCATAAGATTTAACTCATTCAAACTTTAATTCTCATCGTGATGACGCCCGCATAAAAGAATGATATTTTAATGAGCATTCTGAAAAAATTATCGATGCATTTCGAGCGACGGTGGTGAGGATCCCTGAATGCGTTTTTCCCACCGGTTATTTTTACTGCTGATGCCCCTCCTGGCGAGTGCACCATTACTCGCTCAGGAAACCACTAACGCCGCGAAAAATGTGCGTCTGATGGTTTCCGGTATTGTCAGCTACACTCGTTGGCCAGCGTTATCTGGCCCGCCAAAGCTATGTATTTTTTCATCTTCACGTTTTAGTACCGCCCTGCAAGATAATGGCGCGACTTCTTTACCTTATCTGCCCGTCATCATTCACAGCAAACAAGAAGCACTAATTTCAGACTGTAATGGTTTTTATTTTGGCAACGAGTCACCGACATTCCAGATGGAATTAATCGAACAATATCCGTCTAAGGCGTTATTATTAATTGCCGAACAAAATGCAGAGTGCATTATTGGCAGCGCCTTTTGTCTGATTATCAACAATAATGATGTCAGATTTGCCGTCAACCTGGATGCCTTATCGCGTAGTGGTGTAAAGGTCAACCCGGATGTCTTAATGCTCGCTCGGAAGAAAAAAGATGGATAACGATAATTCTCTTAATAAGCGACCAACGTTTAAAAGAGCATTACGCAACATCAGCATGACCAGCATCTTTATCACCATGACGCTGATCTGGCTGCTGCTTTCCGTGACGTCGGTACTGACACTGAAACAATACGCACAAAAAAACCTGGCGCTCACCGCAGCAACCATGACTTATAGTCTGGAAGCAGCGGTCGTTTTTGCCGATGGTTCGGCAGCGACAGAAACCCTGGCCGCACTAGGGCAGCAAGGTCAATTTTCAACCGCTGAAGTACGTGATAATCAGCAAAATATCATTGCATCCTGGCACTACACAGCCAGAGAACCGGGAGATAGATTCAGCAATTTCATTAGCCACTGGCTCTTTCCCGCACCGGTAATTCAGCCCATTCGCCACAATGGAAAAATCATCGGCGAAGTTCAGTTAACCGCTCGCGACAGTTCAATCAGCCATTTCATCTGGTTTTCACTCGCTGTGCTTACCGGTTGTATTCTGCTGGCATCAGGCATTGCAATCACCCTCACCCGCCATTTGCATAACGGACTGGTGGAGGCGCTAAAAAACATTACTGATGTAGTTCATGATGTGCGATCCAACCGCAATTTTTCCCGACGAGTTTCGGAAGAGCGTATCGAAGAATTTCACCGCTTTGCTCTCGACTTCAATAGTCTGCTGGATGAAATGGAAGAGTGGCAGCTTCGTTTACAGGCAAAAAATGCGCAACTCTTACGTACTGCCCTGCATGATCCGTTAACCGGCCTGGCTAACCGCGCTGCATTCCGCAACTGCATCAATACGTTAATGAGTGATTCTGCCGTTCGGGAAACCTCAGCCTTACTTTTTCTTGATGGCGATAATTTTAAATATATCAATGACACATGGGGTCACGCGACGGGTGATCAGGTCTTGATCGAGATAGCAACACGGTTAATGGAATTTAGCGGGAAACGGCATCAAGCGTACCGTATAGGAGGCGATGAGTTCGCCATGATTCTGTATGGCGTACTGTCAGAATATGAAGTACAGCGTATTTGTACTGCTCTCACACAAACCTTTCATCGCCCATTCGATCTCCATAACGGTCACCAGACCAGTATGACCTTAAGTATTGGATACGCTCTGACTCGCGAACACGCTTCTGCGGAAAAATTACAAGAGCTTGCCGATCGTAATATGTATCAGGCCAAACATCAGCGCGCCGAAAAGCTGGTGAAATAACAAGGAAATATCTACATGATAAAGCAACTGGTAGCACCTCTGGTTTTCTCCACTCTGATACTGGCTGGTTGCCAGACTCCACAAGGCAAATTTACCCCAGAGCAAGTCGCTGCTATGCAGTCTTATGGTTTTACTGAATCTGCCGGTGACTGGTCGCTTGGCTTATCCGACACTATTCTGTTTGCTAAAAATGACTACAAACTGCTTCCGGAAACTCAGCAACAAATCCAGACTATGGCGGCAAAACTGACCTCTACCGGGCTAACACATGCCCGTATGGATGGTCATACCGATAACTATGGTGAAGATAGCTACAACGAAGCCTTATCACTGAAGCGAGCGAATGTCGTCGCCGATGCCTGGGCCGAGGGTGGACAAATTCCGCGCAGCAATCTCACCACTCAGGGTTTAGGGAAAAAATATCCTATTGCCAGCAACAAGACAGCACAGGGCCGGGCTGAAAACCGCCGCGTTGCGGTGGTAATTAGTGCGCCTTAAATACAATTTCAGTAGATAAAAAAAGGGCCAGCCAATTGGCCAGCCCTTCTTAACAGGATGTCGCTTAAGCGAAATCTTAGTTGAGGCGCTCTTTGATACGAGCAGCCTTACCAGTACGCTCACGCAGGTAGTACAGTTTAGCTTTACGAACAGCACCACGACGTTTGACAGAAATGCTGTCAACTACCGGAGAGTGAGTCTGGAAGACACGCTCAACGCCTTCGCCGTTGGAAATTTTACGAACAGTGAATGCAGAGTGCAGACCGCGGTTACGAATAGCGATAACCACGCCCTCGAATGCCTGCAGACGTTTTTTGGAACCTTCAACAACCCATACTTTCACTTCCACGGTATCACCCGGACGGAAGGAAGGTACGTCCTGCTTCATCTGCTCTTGTTCAAGTTGCTTAATAATGTTGCTCATAATTTAATCTCTTATCCTGGGTAAACTGATATCTCGGGGGCTTACGCCATCCCATCATGTTTATGTTGCTGTTGTGCGTGTTCCGTTTTGAACTCCGCCAGCAACCTTGCTTGCTCTTCAGTCAGAGCCAGGTTTTCCAGAAGTTCAGGTCTTCTAAGCCAGGTACGGCCCAGCGACTGTTTCAAACGCCAGCGACGTATCTCGGCATGGTTTCCCGACAGTAACACTGACGGAACTTCCATCCCTTCTAACACCTCAGGCCGCGTATAGTGCGGGCAATCCAGCAATCCTTCAGCAAAGGAATCTTCCGTTGCCGAGGCTTCATGTCCCAGTACCCCCGGAATAAACCGGGAAACGGAGTCAATCAGCGTCATTGCTGGTAACTCACCACCGCTGAGAACGTAATCGCCGATTGACCATTCTTCGTCAATTTCGGTTTGGATCACGCGCTCATCTATACCTTCGTAGCGACCGCACACCAAAATCAATTTTTGATTCGTTGCCAGTTCGCTGACGCCCGCTTGATCAAGCTTGCGCCCCTGTGGTGACAGATAGATCACCTTAGCGCCTTCACCCGCCGCGCTTTTTGCTGCATGAATGGCGTCCCGTAAAGGTTGCACCATCATTAACATCCCCGGTCCGCCGCCGTAAGGACGATCGTCCACGGTTCGGTGCCGGTCATGCGTGAAGTCACGTGGACTCCAGCTCTGGATGCTCAGCAGGCCATTTTTCACTGCCCGGCCAGTTACCCCGTAATCGGTAATTGCGCGGAACATTTCAGGAAACAGGCTAATTATGCCAATCCACATAGCGCCGTCTTTTACCGTTTATCCGGTGGTTTAAAAACCAGGATCCCAATCTACTTCGATTGAACGAGTAGTGAGATCGACTTTCTTGATAACCTGCCCATCGAGGAACGGTACGAGACGTTCCTTGATACCAAACGCATCTTTCAGGTTTGCCTTAATGACGAGAACGTCATTAGATCCGGTTTCCATCATGTCGACGACTTTACCAAGATCGTAGCCTTCAGTGGTCACTACCTGACAGCCCATCAGGTCTTTCCAGTAGTAGTCACCCTCTTCAAGCTGAGGCAGCTGCGATGAATCCACGACAATTTCACAATTCGTCAGCAGGTTCGCCGCATCACGATCGTCAACACCTTTCAGCTTGATGATCATGTCCTGATTGTGGTGCTTCCAGCTTTCCAGCTGGACTTGCTGCCACTGACCCGCCTTCTGGATAAACCAGGGCTGATAGTCAAAAATGCTTTCGGCGTCTTCGGTGGAAGAAAACACTCTGAGCCACCCACGAATACCGTAAGACGAACCCATTTTTCCCAAAACGATGGGATCAACAGGTGCTTGCGCGGTGAGTTGTTTGCTCATCATGACCACCGTGACAGATTAAGCTGCTTTGTTTACTTCTTTGATCAGCGCAGCAACGCGATCAGAAATAGTTGCGCCCTGGCCAACCCAGTGAGCGATGCGATCCAGATCCAGGCGAGTGCCTTCTTCTTTTTCGCTAGCGATTGGGTTGAAGAAACCAACGCGCTCGATGAAGCGACCGTTGCGTGCATTACGGCTGTCAGCGACAACAACCTGGTAGAACGGACGCTTTTTAGCGCCGTGACGTGCTAAACGAATAGTTACCATAACATCCTCTTGTGTGAATAAAACAACCGGACCCCATCGAGGAACGGAGTCCGGTGTCATATTAAAAGCCCGAAAATTTTACTCATTTTTGCAGAAATTGCAACCAACAGATGCTAACCCGGCATTAAAAGGCCGCTGGCGGCGCAGCCAGTTTGGTGCCGGAGTGCGCGCAGTCATCGGAGCGTACCCCAGTACGTGAGGATGACGAGCACACCCCGGTGCCAAAATGGCAAATAAGCCAAGCCGATTAGCGGCCTGGGAAGCCTGGGGGCATCATACCCTTCATGCTTCTCATCATCTTCGCCATTCCGCCCTTCTTCATTTTCTTCATCATGCGCTGCATGTCGTCGAACTGCTTCAGAAGACGGTTAACGTCCTGCACCTGCATACCGCAACCGGCAGCGATACGGCGTTTACGCGAACCTTTGATGATTTCTGGCTTAGCGCGCTCTTTCATCGTCATCGAGTTGATGATGGCTTCCATACGCACCAGCACTTTATCGTCCATCTGGGACTTCACGTTATCCGGGATCTGCCCCATGCCCGGCAGCTTGCCCATCAGGCTGGCCATGCCGCCCATATTTTTCATCTGGCGCAACTGCTCAAGGAAATCGTTGAGATCGAAGCCATCACCTTTTTTCAGCTTGCTGGCTAATTTCTCAGCCTGCGCGCGGTCAACTTTGCTTTCGATATCTTCGATCAGCGACAGAACATCGCCCATGCCGAGAATGCGTGAAGCGATACGATCCGGGTGGAACGGCTCCAGCGCCTCTGTTTTCTCGCCAACACCGAGGAACTTGATGGGCTTGCCGGTAATATGGCGAATAGAAAGCGCCGCACCGCCACGCGCATCGCCGTCCACTTTAGTCAACACTACGCCGGTAAGCGGTAACGCTTCATTGAACGCTTTTGCCGTATTGGCAGCATCCTGACCGGTCATGGCGTCAACCACAAACAGGGTTTCAACCGGGTTAATCGACGCATGGACCTGTTTGATCTCATCCATCATCGCTTCGTCAACGTGCAGACGACCGGCGGTATCCACCAGCAGCACGTCGTAGAATTTCAGTTTGGCTTCTTTCAGCGCCGCATTAACAATATCAACCGGCTTCTGACCAACATCTGAAGGGAAGAAATCGACGCCTACCTGTTCGGCCAGCGTCTCAAGCTGTTTGATTGCCGCCGGGCGATAAACGTCGGCAGAAACCACCAGCACTTTCTTCTTGTGCTTCTCGCGCAGGAACTTACCGAGTTTACCCACGCTGGTTGTTTTACCGGCACCTTGCAGGCCCGCCATCAGCACCACCGCAGGCGGTTGCGCAGCCAGGTTCAGGGTCTGGTTCTCTTCGCCCATCGCCGCAACCAACTCGTTACGGACGATTTTGACGAACTCCTGCCCCGGCGTCAGGCTTTTATTAACTTCATGACCAACCGCTTTCTCTTTTACGCGATTGATAAACTCACGCACTACCGGCAGAGCGACGTCCGCCTCCAACAGCGCCATGCGCACTTCGCGCAGCGTATCTTTAACGTTGTCTTCAGTAAGGCGTCCACGGCCACTGATATTGCGCAGCGTGCGCGACAAACGATCGGTTAAATTATCAAACATTGTCTCTCGCCTGGGGTGGAAACGGTTGGCCGCAATCGCGACACATCATCTGTATTTTGCCGCAGTATAACATGAAGGCGTCTTTGTTGTTATGCAACGGTTGGAGCAGCGTTCACCTGACGCTATACTGCTTTTCTTTCTCATTGCTCAAACTGTCGACATCACTATGCCCGTTTTTGCTCTGCTCGCGCTCGTCGCCTACTCCGTCAGTCTCGCGCTGATTGTTCCCGGTCTGCTGCAAAAAAACGGCGGCTGGCGGCGAATGGCTATTATTTCTGCGGTCATCGCGCTGGTCTGCCACGCTATCGCTCTTGAAGCCCGCATTTTGCCTGGCGGCGATAGCGGACAAAACCTTAGCCTGTTGAATGTCGGTTCGCTGGTCAGCCTGATGATTTGTACGGTAATGACCATCGTGGCCTCACGCAACCGTGGCTGGCTGCTGTTGCCGATTGTTTATGCCTTTGCGCTCATCAATCTGGCGCTGGCGACCTTCATGCCCAATGAATACATCACTCATCTGGAAGCAACGCCAGGAATGCTGGTGCACATTGGCTTATCGCTCTTTTCCTATGCCACGCTAATTATTGCCGCCCTGTACGCGTTGCAACTGGCATGGATTGATTATCAACTGAAGAACAAGAAGCTGGCATTCAATCAGGAAATGCCGCCGCTGATGAGTATTGAGCGTAAAATGTTCCACATTACGCAAATTGGCGTGGTGCTGTTAACACTCACTCTTTGTACCGGCCTGTTCTACATGCACAACTTATTTAGCATGGAAAATATCGACAAGGCCGTGCTCTCTATTGTGGCGTGGTTTGTCTATATTGTGCTGCTGTGGGGGCATTATCATGAAGGATGGCGTGGGCGCCGCGTCGTTTGGTTTAACGTCGCAGGAGCGGTCATCCTTACACTGGCCTACTTTGGCAGCCGAATTGTCCAGCAGTTAATCAGCTAAAACCAGAAAAGGAGTTTCCCCTGGAACATATCTCTACTACCACGTTGATCATAATTCTGATCATCATGGTGGTCATTTCAGCCTATTTTTCTGGCTCCGAAACCGGAATGATGACACTCAACCGCTATCGTCTGCGGCATATGGCGAAGCAGGGTAATCGCTCGGCCAAACGCGTCGAAAAATTGCTGCGTAAGCCAGACCGCCTGATAAGCCTGGTGTTAATCGGCAATAACCTGGTCAATATTCTTGCCTCCGCGCTCGGCACTATTGTCGGGATGCGTTTGTACGGCGATGCGGGCGTGGCAATTGCGACTGGTGTGCTGACCTTTGTGGTGCTGGTTTTTGCCGAAGTGTTGCCGAAAACTATCGCTGCGCTATACCCGGAAAAAGTCGCTTATCCGAGTAGTATTCTGTTAGCACCGCTGCAAATTTTGATGATGCCGCTGGTCTGGTTGCTGAACGCTATCACCCGCATGTTAATGCGCATGATGGGCATCAAAACCGATATCGTGGTCAGCGGCTCTTTGAGCAAAGAAGAGTTGCGCACTATCGTGCACGAATCGCGCTCACAAATTTCCCGTCGCAATCAGGATATGCTGCTGTCGGTGCTCGATCTGGAAAAAATGACCGTTGATGACATCATGGTGCCGCGCAGTGAAATTATCGGTATTGATATCAACGATGACTGGAAATCGATTCTGCGCCAACTCTCCCACTCACCTCACGGGCGCATCGTGCTCTACCGTGATTCGCTGGACGACGCCATCAGTATGCTGCGAGTACGTGAAGCCTGGCGGTTGATGTCGGAGAAAAAAGAGTTCACCAAAGAAACCATGCTGCGCGCCGCGGACGAGATCTATTTTGTGCCTGAAGGTACGCCGCTCAGCACGCAGTTGGTAAAGTTTCAGCGCAACAAAAAGAAAGTCGGCCTGGTTGTCAACGAATACGGAGATATTCAGGGGCTGGTGACGGTCGAAGATATTCTGGAAGAGATTGTCGGCGATTTTACCACGTCCATGTCGCCAACACTTGCCGAAGAAGTCACGCCGCAAAACGACGGTTCGGTGATTATCGATGGCACCGCCAACGTGCGAGAAATTAACAAAGCCTTTAACTGGCATCTACCGGAAGATGATGCCCGCACAGTTAATGGCGTCATTCTTGAAGCTCTGGAAGAGATCCCTGTTGCAGGCACCCGCGTACGTATTGGCGAGTACGATATCGATATTCTCGACGTTCAGGACAATATGATTAAGCAGGTAAAAGTTTTTCCTGTAAAACCGCTGCGCGAGAGTGTGGCGGAGTAACGCAATGGCGAACTCCGGTTCGCTTTTTTTTATCGCCGTCTTTTAGGATTCCATCAATTCCTGTCATTTACTTAGCAATGTAATAATGTCTTTTCAAGCATTCGGAAAGGATATTGATGTTATGTCAGAAGATTATGTAATTGAATGGGATAAGGATTTTGCAGACGATCTCAACGTCGTCGCCAGCGTTTTTTTACAGCACACCCCAACCTTATGGCCCACTATTTTCTCTCAACTTTCGACGCAACCTGAAATCTTTGAAGACGAAGATGAAGACGAATATGGATTGCAGGACGTTCTCGATTGCAGTCGTGGCGATCTCGGGAATCGTGACCTGGCGCAGGCATTTTTACAGGTTCTACGCGGTGAAGGATTAATTCAACTCGTTGACTGGAAAGGTGAAGATGAAGAAGGTGAGCTGGCTAATTTTGCTGCAGATCGCTTTTATGAGCTCACAAAAAACCTGACAGCTTCTGAGGAATTAAGGAGTCTTCTTGTCGAAATAACCCAAGAGGATGAAATCTCCGATGTCTGTGAAGCCGGAGACCGCTACCTTGACGAAATCTTTGAACGCATCCAAACCGAACTCAATAAAAGGGGCTTTCAGATTTTTGATCTGAATGAAGGATCTGACACCTATAACGTGGTCGTTCTGCCAATGAACGAATATAAAAAAATAGATGATTTCAACACGCCGTGGCTGGAAGTACAGGATTTTTTAAGCTAAAAAAAATGGCCGACTTCGCGTCGGCCATCAGATATTTACTTCGCCTTCGCTACAGTAACCATCGCCGCACGAATCGTACGACCATTCAGCGTATAACCCTTCTGCATAATGCCCAGTACGTTACCTGGCGCAACGTCATCAGATTCCACCATTGCGATAGCCTGATGCACATTCGGGTCCAGCGGCACGTTAGTTTCGGCGATCACTTCAACACCAAACTTACGCACAACATCCAGCATCGACTTCAGCGTCAGCTCAATGCCTTCAACCATCGCAGACATATCCGGGTTAGCTTTATCAGCCACTTCCAGCGCACGATCCAGGCTATCAATCACCGGCAGCAATTCGTTGATGAATTTCTCCAGCGCGAATTTGTGGGCTTTTTCAATATCCAGTTCAGTACGACGACGCAGGTTTTCCATTTCGGCTTTTACACGCAAAATGCCGTCACGTTCACGGGTCTGGGCTTCAGCCAGCTGAGCTTCGAGATTCGCAATTTTTTCATCGCGCGGATCCACCTGCTCAGCAGAAGCTTCTGGCTCAACTGCCTCAATCTCTTCGTGCTGATCCATGATAATTTCTTCCGGGGCTTGCCCCTCAGGCGTTTTCTGTTCTTTACTACTCATGAATTTCTCCGCGTTTTTTTCGCATTCATCTCGCTAACTTCGCTTATTATGGGGATCAGTTTCAGGGTTTCAAGGGAAGCACTCACATTGTCATCAATCTTCGCAACAAGGACCTCGGAAAAATGAATAATCATTTCAAGTGTATTGGCATTGTGGGACACCCACGGCACCCTACTGCACTGACAACACATGAAATGCTCTACCGCTGGCTGTGCACAAAAGGTTACGAGGTCATCGTTGAGCAACAAATCGCTCACGAACTGCAACTGAAGAATGTGAAAACTGGCACGCTCGCGGAGATTGGGCAACTGGCTGATCTCGCGGTAGTCGTTGGTGGCGACGGTAATATGCTGGGCGCGGCGCGCACACTCGCCCGTTACGATATTAAAGTTATTGGAATCAACCGTGGCAACCTGGGTTTCCTGACTGACCTTGACCCCGATAACGCCCAGCAACAATTAGCCGATGTGCTGGAAGGCCACTACATCAGCGAGAAACGTTTTTTGCTGGAAGCGCAAGTCTGTCAGCAAGATTGCCAGAAACGCATCAGCACCGCGATAAATGAAGTGGTGCTTCATCCAGGCAAAGTGGCGCATATGATTGAGTTCGAAGTGTATATCGACGAGATCTTTGCGTTTTCTCAGCGATCTGATGGACTAATTATTTCGACGCCAACAGGCTCCACCGCCTATTCCCTCTCTGCAGGCGGTCCTATTCTGACCCCCTCTCTGGATGCGATTACCCTGGTGCCCATGTTCCCGCATACGTTGTCAGCACGACCACTGGTCATAAACAGCAGCAGCACGATCCGTCTGCGTTTTTCGCATCGCCGTAACGACCTGGAAATCAGTTGCGACAGCCAGATAGCACTGCCGATTCAGGAAGGTGAAGATGTCCTGATTCGTCGCTGTGATTACCATCTGAATCTGATTCATCCGAAAGATTACAGTTATTTCAATACATTAAGCACCAAGCTCGGCTGGTCAAAAAAATTATTCTAATTTTACGCCAGCCTCTTTACTGTATATAAAACCAGTTTATACTGTACACAATAACAGTAATGGTTTTTCATACAGGAAAACGACTATGTTGGCACAACTGACCATCAGCAACTTTGCTATCGTTCGTGAGCTTGAGATTGATTTTCATAGCGGCATGACCGTAATAACTGGCGAGACCGGCGCGGGTAAATCTATTGCAATAGATGCCCTCGGTCTTTGTCTCGGTGGTCGCGCTGAAGCCGACATGGTGCGTACCGGCGCTGCTCGCGCTGACCTGTGCGCCCGTTTTTCTCTGAAAGATACGCCAGCGGCCCTGCGCTGGCTGGAAGAAAACCAACTGGAAGATGGCCACGAATGCCTGCTTCGTCGTGTTATCAGTAGTGATGGCCGCTCTCGTGGTTTTATCAACGGTACGGCTGTTCCGCTGTCTCAGCTACGCGAACTGGGTCAGTTGCTGATTCAGATCCATGGTCAACACGCTCATCAGTTACTCACCAAACCTGAGCATCAGAAATTCCTGCTTGATGGCTATGCCAATGAAACGTCTCTGCTCCAGGAAATGACCGCACGTTATCAGTTGTGGCATCAAAGCTGCCGTGACCTCGCGCATCATCAACAACTCAGTCAGGAACGCGCCGCCCGTGCTGAACTACTGCAATACCAATTAAAAGAATTAAACGAATTTAATCCGCAGCCCGGCGAGTTTGAACAAATCGACGAAGAGTACAAACGTCTGGCTAACAGCGGTCAATTGCTTACGACCAGCCAGAATGCATTGGCATTAATGGCCGACGGTGAAGATGCGAACCTGCAAAGCCAGCTTTACACCGCTAAACAACTGGTCAGCGAATTGATTGGTATGGACAGCAAACTGTCCGGCGTACTTGATATGCTGGAAGAGGCTACTATCCAGATTGCCGAAGCCAGTGACGAATTACGCCACTACTGCGATCGTCTGGATCTCGACCCTAACCGCTTGTTTGAACTTGAACAGCGCATCTCAAAACAGATTTCGCTGGCACGTAAACATCACGTCAGCCCTGAGGCATTGCCACAGTATTACCAGTCGCTACTGGAAGAACAGCAGCAACTGGACGATCAAGCTGACTCGCAAGAAACACTCGCATTGGCGGTAACGAAACATCATCAGCAGGCGCTGGAAACGGCGCGCGCATTACACCTGCAACGCCAGCACTATGCAACTGAGCTGGCACAGCTGATCACCGATAGTATGCAGGCGCTCTCCATGCCGCATGGCCAGTTTACGATTGATGTTAAATTTGACGAGCATCACCTGGGCGCTGACGGTGCTGATCGTATTGAGTTTCGGGTAACCACCAACCCAGGTCAGCCGATGCAGCCCATAGCCAAAGTCGCCTCCGGTGGTGAATTGTCCCGTATCGCACTGGCAATTCAGGTCATCACCGCGCGTAAAATGGAAACCCCGGCGCTTATTTTCGATGAAGTGGATGTGGGGATTAGCGGTCCGACAGCGGCAGTTGTCGGCAAACTGCTACGTCAGCTTGGTGAATCAACCCAGGTGATGTGTGTTACCCACCTGCCACAAGTTGCAGGATGCGGTCATCAACACTATTTTGTCAGCAAAGAAACCGATGGCGCTATGACCGAAACGCATATGCAATCCCTGGATAAAAAGGCGCGGTTACAAGAGCTGGCGCGCCTACTTGGCGGCAGTGAAGTCACACGCAACACGCTGGCGAACGCGAAAGAACTACTGGCAGCGTAAACTTTTTTCCTGCTTCACGGTCAGAATAAACAGCAAAACGCCGTAAGACCGGAAAGCAAAAGGTTTTAAAGTGATGAAAGGTCTATTATCATCGGCATATTACAGATGAGCCACGTACTGCTCGGGCCCGAAAAGGAATCAAATCACTATGCGCTGTAAAACGCTGACTGCTGCAGCAGCAGTACTATTGATGTTGACCGCAGGCTGTTCCACTCTGGAGCGAGTGGTTTACCGTCCTGACATCAACCAGGGGAACTATCTGACCGCTAACGACGTGTCCAAAATACGCGTTGGCATGACGCAACAACAAGTTGCGTACGCATTGGGTACACCGCTGATGTCCGATCCATTTGGTACGAATACCTGGTTCTATGTCTTCCGCCAGCAACCAGGCCATGAAGGTGTAACGCAGCAAACTCTGACGCTGACCTTTAACAGCAGCGGTGTGTTGACCAATATTGATAACAAACCTGCGCTGAGTGGCAACGAATAAAACTTGCTGTTTATAGCGATTAAAAAAGGTGCTCAGTGAGCACCTTTATTTCTGCCTGCTATTTATTCGCCGATTTTTCTGCGCGCTGTCTACGAAGCTCTTTCGGATCGGCAATCAGTGGTCGATAAATCTCTACACGATCGCCCTCGCGCACGATATCGCTCAGTTTTGCCGGACGACTGTAAATGCCGACTTTATTTTTAGTTAAATCGATATCTGTACGCAATTCCAGCAAACCACTTGCGCGAATTGCCTCTTCAACCGTCGCGCCCTCCTGCAATGTTACACGCTGCAAATACTGCTTCTCTGGTAACGCGTAAGCTACCTCTACAGCAATTTTACCTGGCACTATAAACCTCTTTTGCTCGCACGGTGAAAGCCTGCACCATATTAGCCGCCAGCTCTTTAAACACGCGACCGAAGGCGAGTTCAATCAACTTATTAGTAAACTCAAAGTCGAGGTGAAACTCGATACGGCACGCTTCCGGACTCAACGGTGTAAACTTCCAGCCGCCGATCAATTTCTTGAACGGCCCATCAACCAGATTCATCAGAATACTTTGGTTACTGGTCAACTGGTTGCGGGTAGTAAACGTTTTGCTGATCCCAGCCTTAGAGACATCTACCGCAGCGGTCATCTGTCCAGGAGTGGACTCCAGAATCCGACTTCCAGTACAACCTGGCAAAAACTGAGGATAAGACTGAACGTCATTCACTAACTGATACATTTGCTCCGCGCTGTAGGGAACGAGTGCGGTCCGGCTAATTTGAGGCATAACAAATTCCATCAACAAAAATCCAACAAATAATATCATTTATCCTGCTGTAAAAAAAACGCTATCCCGGCGCTGGGTAACATCGTGTTCATGCTAAGATAGAGCCTTGTCCCCCGCAGGATTGATATGGGGTATTTTCGATTTCAGATTACCGATGATTCACGACGCTTATGACGAAGAAAAAAGCACATAAACCTGGTTCAGCGACCATCGCGCTTAACAAGCGCGCCCGTCACGAATACTTTATTGAAGAAGAGTTCGAAGCGGGACTTGCCCTGCAAGGCTGGGAAGTTAAATCCCTGCGCGCAGGAAAAGCCAATATTAGCGACAGCTATGTCCTTCTGCGCGACGGAGAAGCGTTCCTGTTTGGCGCAAATATCACGCCGATGGCTGTGGCTTCCACACATGTGGTGTGCGATCCTACTCGTACCCGCAAGTTACTTCTCAATCAGCGCGAACTGGACTCATTATATGGTCGCGTCAATCGTGAAGGCTATACCGTAGTGGCGCTCTCTCTGTACTGGAAAAATGCCTGGTGCAAAGTGAAAATCGGCGTCGCGAAAGGTAAGAAACAGCACGATAAACGTTCCGACATCAAAGAACGTGAATGGCAGGTTGATAAAGCGCGTATCATGAAAAACGCTCACCGTTAAACCTGCATCACATATACTGCAGATCCTCACCGCGCCTCCCCTCTCCGGTGGCGCGAATGCACATCTTATCGGCTATCATATTTGATACAGATGTCGTCATCCCTTTGCTTAATCGAATAAAAATCATGCTACGCGGGCGCTAAATCCTGAACGATAACGCCATTGGGGCTGGTCATGACGCTCACAAATCTGGTATACTCGCCGTTACACATTGGGGCTGATTCTGGATTCGACGGGATTTGCGAAACCCAAGGTGCATGCCGAGGGGCGGTTGGCCTCGTAAAAAGCCGCAAAAAATAGTCGCAAACGACGAAAACTACGCTTTAGCAGCTTAATAACCTGCTTAGAGCCCTCTCTCCCTAGCCTCCGCTCTTAGGACGGGGATCAAGAGAGGTCAAACCCAAAAGAGATCGCGTGGAAGCCCTGCCTGGGGTTGAAGCGTTAAAACTTAATCAGGCTAGTTTGTTAGTGGCGTGTCCGTCCGCAGCTGGCAAGCGAATGTAAAGACAGACTAAGCATGTAGTGCCGAGGATGTAGGAATTTCGGACGCGGGTTCAACTCCCGCCAGCTCCACCACTTTTTAGTTGTTTGAAGTACAATGAAGTCTACTAAGCCCGCACAGCACAAGCTCTGCGGGCTTTTTTACGTCTATTGTCGTCCAGTGAGAATTGCTGAGAACTATCACTTATGGCACCCTGAATGGGACCCACTAAGAAGGATCCAAAAACCGAGGGTCCCAAAATGGCAAAAATCGCTAAGAAGCTCACTGACACTGAAATCAAAAGCACCAAGCCAGCCGACAAAGAAATCAACTTGTTTGACGGAGATGGTTTGATACTACGAATCGCTCCCCTCTCGAAAGGAGGAAAGAAGAATTGGTATTTCAGATATGCAGTGCCAGTCAGTAAAAAAAGAACCAAAATGAGCCTTGGGACCTACCCTCACCTTACACTGGCAAGAGCCAGAGCCTTACGAGATGAATACCTTTCCTTGCTTGCTAATGGCATTGATCCCCAAGTTCATAACAACGATAAAGCTAATGCCTTAAAGAATGCTACTGAACACACTCTCCAAGCCGTGGCAAGGAAATGGTTGGATGAGAAGGTAAAGACCTCTGGTATCTCAAAAGACCATGCAGAAGACATCTGGCGAAGCCTGGAGAGAAATATATTTCCCGGCTTGGGTAAGGTTCCTGTCAATGAGATCCGACCCAAACTCTTAAAGCAACATCTCGACCCTATTGAGCAACGAGGAGTCCTCGAAACCTTACGGCGAATCATTTCCCGATTAAATGAAATTTTTCGCTGGGCCGCGACTGAAGAACTTATCGAGTTCAATCCGGCTGACAACCTTGGGCAACGGTTCAGTAAGCCTAAAAAACAGAATATGCCAGCATTACCCCCTTCTGAGTTACCCCGCTTCCTAATAGTGTTAAACAATGCCTCAGTTCGTTTGGAGACAAGATTGCTGATTGAATGGCAATTGCTTACCTGGGTTCGTCCAGGGGAAGCCGTTCGTGCGAGATGGGCTGATATAGATACTGACAACTCAATGTGGAACATCCCGGCTGAGTTTATGAAAATGAAGAAGCCTCACAAAGTTCCACTAAGCAAAGAAGCTTTGAGAGTCCTGGAGTCAATGAAAGCGATAAGTGGGCATAGAAAGTGGGTTTTCCCAAGTATCAAAGCTCCGCTCAATCACATGCATGAACAAACAGCCAACGCAGCTATCATCCGAATGGGGTTCGGAGGCGAGCTTGTAGCTCACGGTATGCGTTCTATTGCAAGAACAGCGGCAGAAGAATCCGGTAAGTTCAGATCTGAAGTTCTTGAGGCAGCGCTTGCCCACTCAAAAAAAGATGAAATTATCGCAGCATACAATCGTGCAGAATATCTGATAGAGCGACAGAGTTTGATGCAATGGTGGAGTGATTACGTTCAAGCTCAAAGAACTAAATCTCTCGCTGCTTGACTGATACAGGGGATTAGCAAGAAGGATAGGGATAGCCTGGAAAGCCCATATGCTGACGAATGCCCCTTAGCTAAAACATTTTCATCGGATTGAAAGCGCACATGTACATAAAACCAGTATAAAAACATAAGGTTATATAACTAAACTTTGATTCGTATGCTTCCATATGTTTTTAGTGTTTGATATGGTGAAAAAAAGATACTGATGTTTTTTTATGCTTTCATTGCTTGTTTCCTTAGTGGGCTACCATATGGATTTCTTTGAAAAAACTAATGCTGACAAAAATTCAATAGGTTTTACCTATCAAGATTACGTTGCTTTAAAACATGCCTTAGAGCTTAAACCAGAAGAACACATTGGGATTGAAGTTTATGACGATCTCCATCTTGAGAGCATCGAGGGTCATAAAACTTTGGTTCAAGTTAAACATTCAATTAACAAGTCTAATATAACTAATAAAGACATAGACTTATGGAAAACATTATATAATTGGTCAGAGGCGATTAAGACCATAGGCGACAAAAGCATTAGCCTTATTTTTTACACTAACAAAGGTCTTACCTTAGAGCCTGGTATCGTGCAACTTTTGACTAACGACACTAAGGACATTGAAAAAATAAAAAATGAAATAGAAAAGATAGAACAAGATCATAAAAATAAGTCAGATGACCTCTATAAGTATATTTCTATCATAAACTCACTCGATAGCAATTCTTCTAAACGTTTATTTAATAGTATAAGTTTTCAACATAGCGAAGATGGGATCATCCGCCAAATAAAAACATTACTAAAAACATTAGCAATCCCTGATGATAAAATAGATGATGCTTTTAATTATATTTCAGGTGCTTTTTTTAAACATAAATATGACTTGGTTAAAAATCAGGTGATGCTGCCAACTTACTGATTTAGTGTATGATGGTGTTTTTGAGGTGCTCCAGTGGCTTCTGTTTCTATCAGCTGTCCCTCCTGTTCAGCTACTGACGGGGTGGTGCGTAACGGCAAAAGCACCGCCGGACATCAGCGCTATCTCTGCTCTCACTGCCGTAAAACATGGCAACTGCAGTTCACTTACACCGCTTCTCAACCCGGTACGCACCAGAAAATCATTGATATGGCCATGAATGGCGTTGGATGCCGGGCAACTGCCCGCATTATGGGCGTTGGCCTCAACACGATTTTACGTCACTTAAAAAACTCAGGCCGCAGTCGGTAACCTCGCGCATACAGCCGGGCAGTGACGTCATCGTCTGCGCGGAAATGGACGAACAGTGGGGCTATGTCGGGGCTAAATCGCGCCAGCGCTGGCTGTTTTACGCGTATGACAGGCTCCGGAAGACGGTTGTTGCGCACGTATTCGGTGAACGCACTATGGCGACGCTGGGGCGTCTTATGAGCCTGCTGTCACCCTTTGACGTGGTGATATGGATGACGGATGGCTGGCCGCTGTATGAATCCCGCCTGAAGGGAAAGCTGCACGTAATCAGCAAGCGATATACGCAGCGAATTGAGCGGCATAACCTGAATCTGAGGCAGCACCTGGCACGGCTGGGACGGAAGTCGCTGTCGTTTTCAAAATCGGTGGAGCTGCATGACAAAGTCATCGGGCATTATCTGAACATAAAACACTATCAATAAGTTAGAGTCATTACCCCTTTTACTATCACTGAAATTTATACGGTGCAAAAAAGAATAAAAGCACTAAGAGATGCCCTTCTGTCAGCAAATCGATCTGTCAGTGATAAATAATGAAAGGGATGCAAAAAATCCGCAGAGGAAAGAGTTTTGCTGGTGTCGTCCTCTATGCCTTAAAGCCCTGTTCTCATCATAAAAATGACCCTATCGTGATCGGTGGAAATGTAACGATAGTTGGCAATGCCGCTAAAGATCTGATCGCTGAATTTGATAGCACCAAACAGCTTCGTCCTGACGTGCAAAAGGCTGTTTGGCACAACTCGCTTCGTTTGCCTAAAAACGAGGCATTGACTGATGCTCAGTGGGCTGAAATAGCAGATGATTATATGTCCCGAATGGGCTTCTCTGAGACGCATCTAAGATGCTATGTCCTTCATGACGATAAGGCTGGTCAGCACATCCATATCATCGCCAGTCGCATCGAACTCAGTTCGGGGAAGCTCTACCTTGGAAAAAATGAAAATCTCATCAGCACCCGCATCATCCAGCAGCTTGAACTCGACTATTCACTGACAAGAACCAAAGGGCCGGAAGCTAAGGCACCTCCGGCATCGCCCTCCCCTGAACCAAAACACAAAAAATCACGTAATGAAGCGATGATGGAGGAAAGGATTGGTGAGTTATGCCCGAAAACCATCATCCAGAACGCTCTTGAAGTATTCCTTGCCAATAAACCATCAACCACTGAGTTTGTGCATCAGCTTGTGGCATAAAACATCAGAGCAATCCCGAACATCGCTTCTACTGGCCGCATGAACGGCTTCTCATTCGAATACCAGGGGATTGTGTTCAAAGCATCTCAATTAGGAAAAGGGTATTCTTGGGCTGAATTACAAAACAAGATCGATTACCAAGCTGAACGCGATAATGCTTTTCTGTTCGAACTGAAAGCATCTGTCAATGAAGATTCTGAAATAGTCATCCCTACAGAAACCATAACAGAAGACGTGAATAAAGCCATCGAAGTGATTATCCCCGTTAACAATACTGGTCTGGGCGAAGAGTGTTTACACGAAGCTGACGAAAGCCCTCAAGGTTTACTGAGAGTGGAAATAATATCTGGTTCTATTGCAACAGAAGAGGCTGCCGCATGTAGTGGTCAACAAAAACTGGCCACAGCTTTAGAGTTTTTCCAGAACAATCGTTCTGATTCATTCGGCGTCAAACCACCATTATATTGATGAGGTCTGAGCTGGCTGTAATATCCTGTGATGTAATTCGTTATTGCCGTGCTGGCTTCGCTAAAATTCGCGTAGCCATTATCCGGTACCCACTCTGTTTTCAGGCTTCTGAAGAACCGTTCCATTGGGCTGTTATCCCAGCAATTTCCCCGGCGACTCAGGCTTTGCTTTATCTGATATCTCCACAGTAACTGTCTGAAATTCCTGCTGGTATAGTGACTGCCTTGATCCGAGTGATACAGTAAATTAGCCGGTTTCCCCCGTGCTTCCCAGGCCATCGGCAGGGCTTTACCTGTCAGTGCGGAATCAGGGAAAAATGACATCGCCCAGCCAACCGGTTTGCGGGAAAACAAATCGAGTACAACAGCCAGATAAGCCCAGCGTTTTCCCGTCCAGATATAAGTCACATCACCGCACCAAGCCTGATTAGGCTCGGTAACAGCAAACTGGCGATCCAGATAATTAGGGATCTCAATGTGTTCCTTAGACGCCTTCTTATAACGATGGCCAGGTTGCTGACAGCTGATAATATTGAGCGCTTTCATCAGCTTTGTTGCCCGCCAGCGGCTCAGTTTTATACCTTTGGTGGTGACCATTGCGGCAATGCTTCGCGCTCCTGCTGAACCGTTACTTTCGTGATAAACTTCACGCACAAGGCTCAGTAATGCCACTTTCGTGGCGTCAGGCTTCCTGGGCTGCCGCCAGTATTTATAACTGCTGCGATGAACCCCAAACACGTTGCACACAACGGCAACAGGAAACCGCGCCCTGAGTTTCTCAACTAATGAGAATTGTTCAGGGAGTCTGACATCAAGAGCGCGGTAGCCTTTTTTAATATATCCCTTTCCATTTCAACGCGTTGAAGTCTTTTCTTCAACTCACGTATTTCAATCTGCTCAGGTGTCATGGGTGAAGCTATGGGTGATTTTCCCGCTCGCTCTTCTTTCAGTTGTCGAACCCATTTATCCATCGTGGATTTGCCGACATTCATCGCAGTGGCAGCGGCGGCAACGGTGTAATGCTGATCGAGTACAAGCTGGGCAGCCTCGAGGCGAAACTCGGGGCTAAAATTGCGTCTGTTACGTCCGGTCATAATGTCACCTGTTTTGACTATGAGGTGATGATATCACCTCTATTCAGGTGGCCAAATTCACTATGCCACTACACACAGTCTTCTCACTCCTTTTTCAATAGAGAGAAAACCATCGCCAATGTAACAAATATCTGGTTGTATTCTCTGCGCCCCGTACTGAATTGTATTAATACGTTCCTGACTTAAATCCGAATTTTTTAGCCCATTAAAATCCCCTTGTGTTCGTTGAGCCTAAAAGCATAGAGACACACATTGCTCTCCCCCCTTGCAAGAAGAATACAGTACTAAAAATACCCTGCTTACAATGAGTTATCTCAAATTGACTCACCTTGTATTAAATCGCTGGGTAAGTTTATTTTAAAGTATGAAATCATGCTTATACACGCCCTTACAATCCACAATAGTGCATTGTTTTAACTCGTTATTCCCCTAAAAAAGCATCTGGCACTCACCAAATCAAATGTTAACCATTTGTTGTTTTCGATCACAATAAGAAAACAATATGTCACTTTTGTGCGCATTTTTCAGAAATGTAGATATTTTTAGATTATGGCTACGAAATGAGCATCGCCATGTCACCCTACATCTCATAAGAGGATCGCTTCTGATGAATGCACTGACCGCCGTACACACTAACGCTGTCGATTCAGGCCAGGACTATAGCGGATTCACCCTCACCCCGTCGGCGCAATCCCCTCGCCTGCTGGAACTTACCTTCTCTGAACAGACGACCAAACAGTTCCTTGAACAGGTCGCCGAGTGGCCCGTGCAGGCACTGGAGTACAAATCGTTTCTGCGTTTTCGGGTAGGCAAAATTCTTGACGACTTGTGTGCAAATCAGCTGCAACCACTGCTGTTGAAGACGCTGCTAAACCGTGCTGAAGGTGCGTTGTTGATCAATGCGGTGGGTGTCGATGATGTGAAGCAAGCGGATGAGATGGTGAAGCTGGCAACGGCGGTGGCGCATCTGATTGGTCGTTCCAATTTCGATGCCATGAGCGGTCAGTATTACGCGCGTTTTGTAGTGAAAAATGTCGATAACTCAGATAGCTATCTGCGCCAGCCGCACCGCGTAATGGAACTGCATAACGACGGCACCTACGTTGAAGAAATCACTGATTACGTGCTGATGATGAAAATCGACGAACAGAACATGCAGGGCGGAAACTCGCTGCTGCTGCATCTCGATGACTGGGAACATCTGGACCACTTTTTCAGCCATCCGCTGGCGCGCCGTCCGATGCGCTTTGCCGCGCCGCCAAGTAAAAACGTCAGCAAAGATGTCTTCCATCCTGTGTTCGACGTCGATCAGCAGGGTCGCCCGGTGATGCGTTATATCGACCAGTTCGTCCAGCCAAAAGACTTCGAAGAAGGCGTGTGGCTGAGCGAGCTTTCCGATGCCATTGAAAACAGCAAAGGCATTCTGTCTGTGCCGGTTCCCGTTGGCAAATTCCTGTTGATTAACAATCTGTTCTGGCTGCACGGTCGCGACCGCTTTACCGCGCATCCGGATCTGCGTCGTGAACTAATGCGCCAGCGCGGCTATTTCGCATACGCCACTAACCACTACCAGACGCATCAGTAAGCGCAAAGGAATTGAGCGGATGTATGATTTTGTGATTATTGGTGGCGGCATCATCGGCATGTCGACCGCCATGCAACTGATTGACGTCTATCCGGATGCCCGCATTGCGCTACTGGAAAAAGAGTCCGGCCCGGCCTGCCATCAGACGGGCCACAACAGCGGCGTGATCCATGCCGGGGTCTATTACACACCCGGCAGCCTGAAAGCGCAGTTTTGCCTGGCGGGGAACCGCGCCACCAAAGCCTTTTGCGATCAAAACGGCATCCGCTACGACAACTGCGGCAAGATGCTGGTCGCCACATCCGCACTCGAAATGGATCGGATGCGCGCGTTATGGGAACGCACGGCGGCAAACGGTATCGAGCGCGAGTGGTTAAACGCCGACGAGCTGCGCGAGCGTGAACCGAATATCACCGGGCTTGGCGGTATTTTTGTGCCGTCCAGCGGCATTGTCAGCTACTGCGAAGTGACAGCGGCGATGGCAAAAATCTTCCAGGCCAGAGGCGGTGAGATTATCTATAACGCCGAAGTCAGCGGCCTTAATGAGCATAAGAATGGCGTGGTGATACGTACCCGTCAGAGCGGCGAATATGAAGCGTCGACGCTGATTAGCTGTTCCGGGCTGATGGCTGACCGGCTGGTGAAAATGCTCGGCCTCGAACCGGGCTTTATCATCTGCCCGTTCCGAGGCGAGTATTTCCGCCTCGCGCCGGAGCATAACCAGATTGTTAACCATCTGATTTACCCCATTCCCGATCCAGCGATGCCCTTTTTAGGCGTTCATCTCACCCGGATGATCGACGGCAGCGTGACTGTTGGGCCAAACGCGGTGCTGGCTTTCAAACGTGAAGGCTATCGCAAGCGCGACTTCTCATTTAGCGACACGCTGGAAATTTTGGGCTCCCCGGGGATTCGCCGGGTACTGCAAAACCATCTACGCTCAGGACTGGGCGAGATGAAAAACTCGCTGTGCAAAAGCGGCTATCTGCGGCTGGTGCAAAAGTATTGTCCCCGGCTTTCGCTAAGCGATCTCCAGCCCTGGCCCGCCGGTGTGCGGGCGCAGGCGGTATCGCCGGACGGTAAGCTGATTGACGATTTTCTGTTTGTCACCACCCCGCGCACGATCCACACCTGCAATGCGCCCTCCCCGGCAGCGACATCAGCAATTCCTATTGGTGCGCATATTGTCAGCAAGGTACAAACGCTGTTGGCAAGCCAGAGTAACCCCGGACGCACGCTGCGAGCGGCACGTAGTGTGGATGCCTTACACGCCGCATTTAATCAATAACCTTTGAAAACAGGACGTAACGATGAAACTTAACGACAGTAACTTATTCCGCCAGCAGGCGTTGATTAACGGGGAATGGCTGGACGCTAACAATGGTGAAGTCATCGACGTCACCAATCCGGCGAACGGCGACAAACTGGGTAGCGTACCAAAAATGGGCGCAGATGAAACCCGCGCCGCTATCGACGCCGCCAATCGCGCCCTGCCCGCCTGGCGTGCGCTTACCGCCAAAGAACGCGCCACCATTCTGCGTAACTGGTTCAATTTGATGATGGAGCACCAGGACGATTTAGCGCGCCTGATGACCCTCGAACAGGGTAAACCGCTGGCTGAAGCGAAAGGCGAAATCAGCTACGCCGCCTCCTTTATTGAGTGGTTTGCCGAAGAAGGCAAACGTATTTATGGCGACACCATTCCCGGTCATCAGGCCGATAAACGCCTGATTGTTATCAAGCAGCCGATTGGCGTTACCGCCGCTATCACGCCGTGGAACTTCCCGGCGGCGATGATTACCCGTAAAGCCGGCCCGGCGCTGGCGGCAGGCTGCACCATGGTGCTGAAACCTGCGAGTCAAACACCGTTCTCTGCGCTGGCGCTGGCGGAGCTGGCGATCCGCGCGGGCGTTCCGGCTGGCGTATTTAACGTCGTCACTGGCTCGGCGGGGGCTGTCGGTAACGAACTGACCAGCAATCCGCTGGTGCGCAAGCTGTCGTTTACCGGCTCGACCGAAATTGGCCGCCAGTTGATGGAACAGTGCGCGAAAGACATCAAAAAAGTGTCGCTGGAGCTAGGCGGCAACGCGCCGTTTATCGTCTTTGACGATGCCGATCTCGATAAAGCCGTGGAAGGCGCGCTGGCCTCGAAATTCCGCAACGCCGGGCAAACCTGCGTTTGCGCCAACCGTTTATACGTGCAGGACGGTGTGTATGACCGCTTTGCCGAAAAATTGCAGCAGGCGGTGAGCAAACTGCACATCGGCGACGGGCTGGATAACGGTGTCACCATCGGGCCGCTGATCGATGAAAAAGCGGTAGCAAAAGTGGAAGAGCATATTGCCGATGCGCTGGAGAAAGGCGCGCGTGTGGTTTGCGGTGGTAAAGCGCACGAACGCGGCGGCAACTTCTTCCAGCCGACCATTCTGGTGGACGTTCCGGCTAACGCCAAAGTGTCGAAAGAAGAGACGTTTGGCCCCCTCGCCCCACTGTTCCGCTTTAAAGATGAAGCCGATGTGATTGCGCAAGCCAACGACACCGAGTTTGGTCTTGCCGCCTATTTCTACGCCCGTGATTTAAGCCGCGTCTTCCGCGTAGGCGAGGCGCTGGAGTACGGCATCGTTGGCATCAATACCGGCATTATTTCCAATGAAGTCGCCCCGTTCGGTGGTATCAAAGCCTCGGGTCTGGGTCGTGAAGGTTCGAAGTATGGCATCGAAGATTACTTAGAAATCAAATATATGTGCATCGGTCTTTAACTGGAGAACGCGAATGAGCAGCAATAAAGAGTTAATGCAGCGCCGCAGTCAGGCGATTCCCCGTGGCGTTGGGCAAATTCACCCGATTTTCGCTGACCGCGCGGAAAACTGCCGGGTGTGGGACGTTGAAGGCCGTGAGTATCTTGATTTCGCGGGCGGCATTGCGGTGCTCAACACCGGGCACCTGCATCCGAAAGTGGTGGCGGCGGTAGAAGCGCAACTGAAAAAACTGTCGCACACCTGCTTCCAGGTGCTGGCTTACGAGCCGTATCTGGAGCTGTGCGAAATAATGAATCAGAAGGTGCCGGGCGATTTCGCCAAAAAAACGCTGCTGGTAACGACCGGTTCCGAAGCGGTGGAAAATGCGGTGAAAATCGCCCGCGCCGCCACCAAACGCAGCGGCACCATCGCCTTTAGCGGCGCTTACCACGGGCGCACGCACTACACGCTGGCGCTGACCGGCAAGGTGAATCCGTATTCTGCGGGGATGGGGCTGATGCCGGGGCATGTTTATCGCGCGCTTTATCCTTGCCCGCTGCATAACATCAGTGAAGATGACGCTATCGCCAGTATCCACCGAATTTTTAAAAATGACGCTGCGCCGGAAGATATCGCTGCCATCGTGATTGAGCCGGTTCAGGGCGAAGGCGGTTTCTACGCCGCGACGCCAGCCTTTATGCAGCGTTTACGCGCACTGTGTGACGAGCACGGAATCATGCTGATTGCCGATGAAGTGCAGAGCGGCGCGGGGCGTACCGGCACGCTGTTTGCAATGGAGCAAATGGGGGTTGCGGCGGATCTTACCACCTTTGCGAAATCGATCGCGGGCGGCTTCCCGCTGGCGGGCGTCACCGGACGCGCTGAAGTAATGGATGCTGTCGCACCGGGCGGCCTGGGCGGCACCTATGCCGGTAACCCGATTGCCTGCGTAGCCGCGCTGGAAGTGTTGAAGGTGTTCGAGCAGGAAAATCTGCTGCAAAAAGCCAACGACCTGGGTCAGAAGCTAAAAGACGGATTATTGGCGATCGCCGAAAAACACACCGAGATCGGCGACGTTCGCGGGCTAGGGGCGATGATTGCCATCGAGCTGTTTGAAGATGGCGATCACAGTAAACCCAACGCCAGACTCACCGCTGAGATCGTGGCGCGCGCCCGCGACAAAGGCCTGATTCTTCTTTCCTGCGGCCCGTACTACAACGTGCTGCGCATCCTTGTGCCGCTCACTATTGAAGATGCTCAGATCCGTCAGGGGCTGGAGATCATCGCTCAGTGTTTTGATGAGGCGAAACAATAGCTATGTCTGTTTGTAAGAATTAACCGTTGCTAAGGGAATGATAACGATACAGTAAAAAATAATAACGATGAGGCGATCGACAAAGTTAAAAATGACTGCGGACTGTCCCCTCGCCCCTCTGGGGAGAGGGTTAGGGTGAGGGGTATACACGATGCTAAACCCTCACCCCGACCCTCTCCCTGAGGGAGAGGGAGAAAACCATCACGCTTTCGCTTTTAAGATTTTGTTGACCGCCTCAATTAAACGCGTGACCCGACGCGGGAAATGTCGGGGCGCTCTCCCAAGTGACACACTTTCGAGAGGATTCAGGATGGGGCAATCATCGCAACCACATGAGCTAGGCGGCGGGCTGAAATCACGCCACGTCACCATGTTGTCTATTGCCGGTGTTATCGGCGCAAGTCTGTTTGTCGGTTCGAGCGTCGCCATCGCCGAAGCGGGTCCTGCGGTATTACTGGCTTATCTGTTCGCCGGATTACTGGTGGTTATGATTATGCGGATGCTGGCAGAAATGGCGGTCGCCACGCCCGACACCGGCTCCTTTTCCACCTACGCCGATAAAGCCATTGGTCGCTGGGCGGGCTATACCATCGGCTGGCTGTACTGGTGGTTTTGGGTACTGGTTATCCCGCTGGAAGCCAACATCGCCGCCATGATCCTGCATTCGTGGGTTCCAGGTATTCCCATCTGGTTATTTTCCCTGGTCATTACCCTCGCCTTAACCGGCAGTAATTTATTAAGCGTTAAAAACTACGGTGAATTTGAATTCTGGCTGGCGATATGCAAAGTGATTGCCATTCTGGCGTTTATTTTCCTTGGAGCTGTAGCAATTAGCGGTTTTTACCCTTATGCCGAAGTGAGCGGTATTTCAAGATTGTGGGATAGCGGCGGCTTTATGCCGAACGGCTTTGGCGCGGTATTAAGCGCGATGCTGATAACCATGTTTTCTTTTATGGGGGCAGAGATTGTCACCATTGCGGCAGCCGAATCCGACACGCCGGATAAACATATTGTCCGCGCCACCAACTCGGTTATCTGGCGTATCTCCATTTTCTATTTGTGTTCTATTTTTGTCGTCGTGGCACTCATTCCGTGGAATATGCCAGGACTGAAAACCGTGGGTTCCTACCGTTCCGTGCTGGAGCTGCTGAATATTCCACATGCAAAATTCATTATGGACTGCGTTATTTTGCTGTCGGTGACCAGTTGTCTGAACTCGGCTCTGTATACCGCCTCAAGGATGCTCTACTCCTTAAGCCGTCGCGGGGATGCGCCAGCGGCAATGGGTAAAATCAACCGTAGCAAAACCCCGTATGTGGCAGTATTACTCTCGACCGGCGCGGCGTTTTTAACGGTGGTAGTGAACTATTATGCGCCCGCCAAAGTGTTTAAATTCCTGATCGACAGCTCCGGCGCTATTGCCCTGCTGGTTTATTTAGTCATCGCCGTTTCGCAATTGCGGATGCGTAAAATCCTGCTGGCGGAAGGCGGCGAAATTCGCCTGCGCATGTGGCTTTATCCGTGGCTCACCTGGCTGGTGATTGGCTTTATTACCTTTGTACTGGTGGTGATGTTATTCCGCCCGGCGCAGCAACTGGAGGTAATTTCCACCGGCTTATTAGCGATAGGGATTATCTGTACCGTGCCAATTATGGCACGCTGGAAAAAGCTGATATTGTGGCAAAAAACACCCGTTCATAATACACGCTGATAATGTTCAGGAGTCACACCATGACCATTACGTCTCTGGATGGCTACCGCTGGTTGAAAAACGATATTATTCGCGGCAATTTTCAGCCAGATGAAAAATTACGGATGAGTTCGCTAACGTCGCGTTATGCACTCGGCGTCGGGCCGTTGCGGGAAGCGCTTTCGCAACTGGTGGCGGAACGGCTGGTCACGGTGGTGAATCAAAAAGGGTATCGGGTGGCGTCTATGTCAGAGCAAGAACTGCTCGATATTTTCGACGCCCGCGCCAATATGGAAGCGATGCTGGTGAGTCTGGCAATTGCCCGTGGCGGCGATGAGTGGGAGGCTGACGTTCTCGCAAAAGCGCATTTGCTCAGTAAGCTTGAGGCTTGTGACGCCAGCGAGAAAATGCTTGATGAATGGGACCAGCGCCATCAGGCATTTCATACTGCAATTGTGGCGGGCTGTGGCTCCCACTATTTACTGCAAATGCGTGAACGGTTGTTTGATCTGGCGGCGCGCTATCGGTTCATCTGGCTGCGGCAAACGGTGCTTTCTGTAGAAATGCTGGAAGATAAACATGAACAGCACCAGACCCTGACTAAGGCGGTACTGGCGCGAGATACGGCGCGCGCCAGTGAGTTAATGCGCCAGCATCTACTGACGCCAATTCCGATTATCCAGCAGGCGATGGCTGGCAATTAACTACTCTTCAGGAATACGCAACACCTGCCCCGGGTAAATTTTATCCGGGCTTTTTAGCATCGGTTTATTCGCTTCGAAGATTTTATTGTAGAGATTGGCGTTACCGTAAACCTGTTTGGAAATAGCACTCAGAGTGTCACCAGACTTAACGGTATAAAACTGGCTGGCAGTGCCTGGCGTCGCCGTTTTTACCTGATCGTCCACGCTGGCAATACCGGAAATATTCCCCACTGCAACAAGGATTTTTTCCTTCGCTTCCTGACTTAAGCCGTCACCTGTAACCGTCGCTTTACCATCGACAATCTGAATATTCACTTTATCGGCATCAGGTATACCGGTTTTGTTCAGATGTTCCTGCACCTTCTTCGCCTGATCGTCTTTATCATGCTGACCAGTGACCGCGTCCCAGAGCTTTTCTCCGGCATCTTTCACAAAATTGAACAGACCCATAACTACCTCATTCGTTAATGGAAACACTCAGAAAGTGTAGCAGAGGAACGCGGCGCGTTAACGCCGCAGGATGAGCACAGGATCAATCGCGGGTTTGCACCCAGAAAGCGTGAATTAAACCAGGGATATAGCCAAGAAGTGTCAGCAAAATATTAATAATGAATGCCCAACCAAATCCTTTCCCCAGCAGCACGCCGAGCGGTGGCAAAATGATGGTGATGACGATTCTCCAGAACCCCATATGTCCTCCCTATAAGAAAATTACTCATTGTTTAAAAAGAAATTTTATCTCTTAAGCATAGTAATTTTATGCGGAGTCTGCCTGTTTCAGCCTTTGCTTTTACCCTCATTTACGCTGCTGACGCTGGTATACGTTGCATTTTTAGTTTAGAGTTTACTTAATTTAGAAAACACTTAAATAAATATGACTGAACTAGCCCAACTACAGGCCAGCGCCGAACAGGCTGCGGCCTTACTGAAAGCAATGAGTCACCCCAAACGGTTGCTGATTCTGTGCATGATTTGCGGTTCCCCCGGCACCAGCGCCGGTGAACTGGCGCGCATTACCGGACTGAGTGCCTCTGCAACGTCACAGCATCTGGCACGGATGCGTGACGAAGGGCTTATCGACAGCCAACGGGATGCCCAACGCATTCTTTATTTCATTAAAAATGAGGCGGTAAATGCCATTATCGCCACCCTGAAAAACGTCTATTGTCCGTAAGGAGTAGCAATGGCTTTAACAACAATTCCACCGCTTGATGCACAAGAATTAATCTCACGCGGTGCAAAGTTAATCGATATTCGCGATGCCGATGAATATCTTCGTGAACATATTCCTGAAGCGGATCTGGCGCCATTATCCGTACTGGAACAGTCTGGTCTTCCGACAAAATTACGTAGCGAACAAATTATATTCCACTGTCAGGCAGGAAAACGCACCAGTAATAATGCACAAAAATTAGCAGCGATTGCCGCTCCCGCAGATATCTTTTTACTGGAGGGCGGTATTGATGGCTGGAAAAAAGCGGGATTGCCGGTAGCTGAAAATAAATCGCAGCCTTTACCATTAATGCGTCAGGTACAGATCACAGCTGGTGGCTTAATATTAATCGGCGTCGTATTGGGTTATGCCGTGAATAGCGCGTTCTTCTTATTAAGCGGCTTTGTCGGTGCGGGATTAATGTTTGCGGGCATCAGCGGTTTTTGCGGGATGGCAAGGTTGTTAGATAAGATGCCGTGGAATCAGCGAGCGTAAGAAGCGACGCCGGACGCGCCATAGTGGCGGCATCCGGCAGCAGTCATTAGATCAGGAAATCGTCGAGAGATTTACCTTCAGCCAGTGCCTGAGCGATCGGTTTCGGTGTACGACCCTGGCCGGTCCAGGTTTTGACTTCACCATTAAAATCGGTGAATTGATATTTTGCCGGACGCGGCTGGCGTTTTTTACCTGCACGCGGTGCAGCAGAATTATTACCGAATAACTCTTCCGGGTTAATTCCGTCAGCCTTCATCAGCTCCAGCCAGGTGCTAATTTTCTCCTGGCGCTCTGCCAGTTCACGCTGCTGCTGTTCTTCTTCTTCACGTCTTTCTTTAGTGACAACCCTGAATTTTTCGAGCATTTCTTCAAGAACGTCAATGGAGAATTCGCGAGCCATCGCACGGAGGGTGCGAATGTTATTTAAACTTTGTAACATTACGGACATAATAAAGAAAACCTTTTAACGCCAAAACAAAAAAAAGTATTTCGTCGCGTAGTGTAAGCGATCACTTATTATATTTCCACAAAATTTAATCTATTTACAGTCGCGCGCGATATTATTTCAACCGTTATTTCCAGACAGATTAATAATTATTTTCGGTTTATATATTAGCCATTTGACTTATCATTGCAGACATTTGCGAATAATCGGATGCCCTCTGTGCCATCATCACCGAAGGTAGATTAAAGAAAATTGAATAAAAATGCATACATAAAGAATAAAAACAAAGTTTCAGTAACTGAAGTTTTATGCTGGCATTAGTGGCTTCAGGTCATTAAAAATGCTAAATGAGCTCAACCCGCTACTTAAGCCGGATTGTCTACGCTTTACGGCGTTAACAGCCCTTAACCGCCCCACCAGCACAGTTCACAATGACCACGTAATAATATGATTTTAAATAAAATTATTCATAAAGGCATTTAAAAATCCATAATGTATAAAAAATACGCCATTGCGGAACATTTTATCTACAAAAACAAAATAAATAAAAATTTTTCACTAATTGATTACTAACAACCAGCAATATACGCTATGCAAAAATGAAACAGGCAGTCTAAAGCACTGCTTCCATTTCCATTCATACCCGATTTCGCTTTTATTAAGGAGCATTAGCATGTTCTCACCGCAGTCACGCTTGCGTCATGCAGTTGCAGACACGTTCGCGATGGTTGTTTACTGTACTGTCGTGAACATGTGTATTGAAGTTTTCCTCTCCGGGATGAGCTTCGAACAATCTTTTTATTCCAGGCTGGTGGCCGTTCCGGTGAATATCTTAATTGCATGGCCATATGGCATGTACCGCGATCTGTTTATGCGCGCGGCACGCAAAGTTAGCCACTCTGGTTGGACAAAAAATCTGGCTGATATTTTGGCTTATGTGACGTTCCAGTCACCAGTGTATATGGCGATCTTATTAGTGGTAGGCGCAGACTGGCACCAGATTATGGCAGCGGTCAGTTCAAACATCGTTGTTTCGATGCTGATGGGGGCGGTCTATGGCTACTTCCTTGATTACTGTCGCCGCTTGTTCAAAGTGAGCAGCTACCAGCAGGTAAAAGCCTGACCCTTCTTTTCGCGACTGGCATCGCCAGTCGCGTCTTTAACTGGCTTCGCCAAATAAGCCATGCAAATAACGTTCAAGCGCAACACGCGAACTAAAGCCATGCGGGATACCGTAATGCTCATGACGTTCACCCGCTAAATAGAGCGGAAATTGCTGGTAATGATCGCAAGTTTTAATATCGGAAGCAGGTTCAGCCAGTGTGGAACTACGTTCTTTTAATGTTGGATGAATTATCAGTGCGGTACGTCCCATTCTCGCTTCGCGGTTAACATAGACATAATGTTCCCCACGACGGTAACCGTATGCTTTCTGGGTTACTACATCGACAGTAAAACCGACTTTCTCAAGTACGCGCGCCACCTCGTCTGGTCGTAAATACATATTTTATCCTCGTTAATATCTACTGCGCGCCTACCTTACCTGATTGCGCATTCACAACGCTTTCAGAAAAGTCCATAAAGCCGCGATGAATCTCTGTTAAGAAAATTATGGTCTACACTGAAAATTACATCGAATTCTAATGGGGGATCATATGTTTAACAGACCGAACCGCAACGACGTCGATGATGGCGTGCAGGATATTCAGAATGATGTCAATCAATTAGCCGACAGTCTCGAATCTGTATTGAAGTCCTGGGGCAGCGACGCCAAAGGTGAAGCCGAAGCCGCACGCAGTAAAGCTCAGGCTCTACTGAAAGAAACCAGAGCGCGGATGCATGGTCGTACTCGCGTCCAGCAAGCCGCGCGCGATGCAGTTGGCTGCGCAGATTCTTTTGTTCGTGAAAGACCCTGGTGTAGCGTGGGTACAGCAGCTGCGGTAGGTATTTTTATCGGCGCGCTGTTAAGCATACGCAAATCGTAATGCAACAATGATAATAAATACGCGTCTTTGACCCCGAAGCCTGACTTCGGGGTTTTTAACTTAAGGCTCTGCGTAATTGTTGTGCCACCTGCTGCGCCATACTCTCACTGATAATATTGGTAAACGAGAGAAGCAATCCTCCTTTCCCACTTGATCGGATACGCCAGTCGCTAAGTGCCTGCACCGCAAGGCCAGCAGTATTGGCTTTACGCGCGTGGAAAATATCGTCGCCCACCATGCTGATAACCATCTGGATGCCGCCTTTTTGTGGCATAACCAGGAATCCCTGTTGCGTAAGCGCCTGTTCAATCCACTGCCTACGCTGCGCATAGTGCTGACGCATTTTCTTCAGATGCCGCCAGAAATGCCCCTCGCGAAGAAAGTCAGCCAGTGTGTTCTGCCATAGAACTGGCACTGCACATGGCTTCAGTGACGCCTGTTGGCGGAATTGCGTAATCTGCTCCACCGGTACCACCAGCCACGCACAGCGCAATGCAGGAAATAGCGATTTGCTGAATGTTCCGGCATAAATCACCCGCCGTGGTGCGTCGAGGCTTTTCAGCGCCGGTAATGGCTTACCGTGATAACGGAATTCACTGTCGTAATCGTCTTCAATAATCCACGCCTGCGCACGCTCTGCCCACGCCAGCACCTGATGCCTGCGCGCCAGAGAGAGTGCAACACCGAGCGGGCTTTGGTGCGCAGGAGTTATCAGAGCAAAACGTGCATCAGGATAATTTTGCATTCCACTTGCGACATCCAGTCCGTTGTCATCAACAGGCACAGGTAAAATTTCCACACCGTGGCGAGTAACAATCGGGCGAATCAGCGGAAAGCCAGGATCTTCCATCCACATCCCGTCTCCCGGTTTCGCCAGCGCGTGCAGAATTAAGGCCATTGAGGCTGCATAACCGTGAGTGATAAAGACCTGTTCTGGCTGGCATTCAATCCCGCGTGAGACGCGTAAATAATCAACAATTGCCTCACGCAACGCCACCTCACCACAGACATCGCCTAACGCCAAATCAAAGCGCGTCTGGGTACGCAGACGGCGCCCCATCACCCGCGCCCACAGCTCACGCGGAAAGAGATCGAGTGCGGGTAATCCCATCTGGAATGGTAGCGGTTGCTGGCTTTCACCGGCAAAGGCAAGCACATCCACAGCGGATTGTTGCGGATGTATTTGCTCGCTGACAAAGGTGCCCGCCTGCCCCCGCCGTACCAGCCATCCTTGTGCCACCAGCTCAGCATAAGCATTTTCGACGGTGGCTCGAGACACGCCCAGCTCCTGCGACCAGGTACGACTGGAAGGTAGCCTTGCGCCGGGTTTCAGTTCCCCTTGCTCAATAGCCGTTTTTAACTGACGGGCGATATCCTGATAGCGCGGCATATGGTCTGCTTTTTTAGGTAATTTATGGCTCTCTTTAGCAGTCCATTATAGTGCTACATTGCGGGCGTTAATAAGAGGAGAAACTGTATGACTACATTACGTCAGCCTTACTACGAACTTAGCCCGGCAGTGTATAACGCGCTGGTGCAGGCCAAAACGGCGCTGGAAAATAGTGCGCTGGATACCACACTGATGGAGTTAGTTTATTTGCGCGTCTCGCAAATCAACGGCTGCGCATTTTGTCTGGAGATGCACAGTAAAGCATTACGCAAATCCGGTGTGCCGCAGCACAAGCTGGACGCTCTGGCAGGCTGGCGGGTGAGCCATCATTTTGATGATCGCGAGCGGGCGGCGCTGGCCTGGGCGGAATCGGTGACCGATATTGCCCGAAGCCATGCAGAAGACGACGTTTATCAACCTTTGCTTGAATATTTCAGCGCATCAGAGATCAGCGACCTGACTTTTGCCATCGGACTGATGAATTGCTTTAACCGCCTGGCCGTTTCCATGCGGATGTAACTTCCTGATGCCGGGTAATCACCCGGCTATAGAACACAAAACCCCCTACCCCGCTGAGCTGCTCGACTGCGGTGAGACTTATCGAAATTTCCCATATCTTGTATGGTTGAATCTTTTTTCAACTACATCTAGTATCCCTGTATCAACAGAGAGACAACCCGACGCGTATCATCGCGCCGTATCTTCATTTTAAACGGAAATACGAATCATGCGCATTATTATTTACACTCGTAACGATTGCGTTCAGTGCCACGCCACCAAACGGGCGATGGAAAACCGGGGCTTTGATTTTGAAATGATTAATGTCGATCGCGTTCCTGAAGCGGCGGAAGCGTTGCGTGCTCAGGGCTTTCGTCAGTTGCCGGTAGTGATTGCAGGCGATCTTAGCTGGTCTGGTTTTCGTCCGGATATGATCAACCGTCTGCATCCAGCGCCACACGCGGCCAGTGCATGAGCCAGCTCGTCTACTTCTCCAGCAGCTCCGAAAATACGCAGCGTTTTATCGAACGTTTAGGGCTGCCCGCCGTGCGCATTCCACTCAATGAGCGGGAACGGATTCAGGTAGACGAGCCTTACATCCTGATCGTGCCCTCTTACGGCGGTGGCGGTACGGCTGGCGCTGTGCCACGACAGGTGATTCGCTTTTTAAACGACGAACATAACCGGGCGTTGCTTCGCGGCGTTATTGCTTCGGGTAATCGCAACTTTGGTGAGGCGTATGGTCGCGCCGGAGATGTGATTGCCCGGAAATGCGGCGTGCCGTGGCTGTACCGCTTTGAACTCATGGGTACGCAAAGCGATATCGAAAATGTTCGTAAAGGAGTAACCGAATTTTGGCAACGACAACCGCAGACCGCCTGACGCAGGAAACAATGGATTACCACGCCCTGAATGCGATGCTTAACCTTTACGATAGCGCAGGTCGCATTCAGTTCGATAAAGACAGCCAGGCCGTAGACGCCTTTATGGCGACGCATGTACGCCCGAACAGTGTGACCTTCAGTAGCCAGCAGCAGCGCCTGAACTGGTTGGTCAACGAAGGTTACTATGATGAAAGCGTTCTTAATCGCTACTCTCGCGACTTTGTCATTACGCTATTTGCCCGCGCGCACGCCAGCGGTTTTCGTTTTCAGACGTTCCTCGGTGCATGGAAGTTTTACACCAGCTATACGTTGAAGACATTCGACGGTAAGCGTTATCTGGAGGATTTTGCCGATCGAGTCACTATGGTGGCGCTGACGCTGGCACAAGGCGATGAAACGCTGGCGACGCAACTGACTGATGAGATGCTGTCTGGACGTTTTCAGCCTGCCACGCCAACATTCCTCAACTGTGGTAAACAGCAGCGCGGCGAACTGGTTTCCTGTTTTCTGCTGCGTATTGAAGACAATATGGAGTCGATTGGTCGGGCGGTAAATTCCGCACTGCAACTGTCGAAACGCGGCGGCGGCGTGGCATTTTTGCTGTCGAATCTGCGGGAAGCGGGCGCGCCAATTAAACGTATTGAAAATCAATCTTCTGGCGTAATTCCGGTGATGAAAATGCTGGAAGACGCATTTTCCTATGCCAATCAGCTCGGCGCTCGTCAGGGGGCGGGTGCAGTCTATTTACATGCCCATCATCCTGATATTCTGCGTTTTCTCGACACAAAGCGGGAAAATGCCGACGAGAAAATCCGCATTAAAACGCTGTCGCTGGGCGTGGTGATCCCGGATATCACCTTCCATCTGGCGAAAAAGAATGCGCAGATGGCACTGTTTTCGCCCTATGACGTTGAGCGGGTTTACGGCAAGCCGTTTGCCGATATCGCCATCAGCGAACACTATGACGAACTGGTTGCCGATAAACGCATCCGCAAAAAATACATCAACGCGCGTGATTTCTTCCAGCGGCTGGCGGAGATCCAGTTTGAGTCCGGCTATCCGTACATCATGTATGAAGACACGGTAAACCGTGCTAACCCTATCGCCGGGCGCATAAATATGAGCAATCTTTGCTCAGAGATTTTGCAGGTAAACAGCGCCTCAGAGTATGACGAGAATCTCAACTATGCTCGCACAGGCCATGATATTTCCTGCAATTTAGGTTCGTTGAATATTGCCCACACCATGGATTCCCCCGACTTTGCCCGCACGGTAGAAACAGCCGTGCGCGGTCTGACGGCGGTGTCGGATATGAGTCATATCCGCAGCGTGCCGTCCATCGAAGCCGGAAATACCGCCTCGCACGCCATCGGGCTGGGGCAGATGAATTTACACGGTTATCTGGCGCGGGAAGGCATCGCCTATGGTTCACCGGAAGCTCTGGATTTCACCAATCTCTATTTCTATACCATCACCTGGCACGCGCTGCGCACCTCGATGTTGCTGGCGCGCGAACACGGTGAAACCTTCGCCGGGTTCAAACAGTCGCGCTATGCCAGCGGTGAATATTTTAGCCAATATCTGCAAGGTAACTGGCAGCCGAAAACGGCGAAAGTTGGCGAACTGTTTGCCCGTAGCGGTATTACGCTACCTACCCGTGAGATGTGGGCGCGACTGCGCGACGACGTGATGCGCTATGGCATCTACAACCAGAATCTCCAGGCGGTGCCACCAACCGGTTCCATCTCTTACATCAACCATGCCACGTCGAGTATTCATCCGATTGTGGCGAAAGTAGAGATCCGCAAAGAGGGTAAAACCGGGCGCGTTTACTACCCTGCCCCGTTTATGACTAATGAGAATCTGGCGCTGTATCAGGACGCTTACGAAATTGGCGCGGAAAAGATTATCGACACCTACGCCGAAGCGACACGCCATGTCGATCAGGGGCTGTCGCTGACGCTGTTTTTCCCAGATACCGCCACCACCCGCGATATCAACAAAGCGCAGATTTACGCCTGGCGTAAGGGTATCAAAACGCTCTATTACATTCGCCTGCGTCAGATGGCGCTGGAAGGTACTGAAATTGAAGGCTGCGTCTCCTGCGCGCTTTAAGGATTGCTTATGAAACTCTCACGTATCAGCGCCATCAACTGGAACAAGATTACTGACGATAAAGATCTGGAGGTGTGGAATCGCCTGACCAGTAATTTCTGGCTACCGGAAAAAGTGCCACTGTCGAACGATATCCCCGCCTGGCAGACATTAAGCGCCGTAGAGCAACAACTGACGATGCGTGTTTTTACTGGCCTGACGCTACTCGACACGCTACAAAATGTTATCGGCGCACCTTCGCTGATGCCCGATGCGATCACGCCCCATGAAGAGGCGGTATTATCAAATATCAGCTTTATGGAAGCGGTTCATGCCCGCTCTTACAGTTCGATTTTCTCGACGCTGTGCCAGAGAAAAGATGTCGATGCCGCCTACGCCTGGAGTGAAGAAAACGCGCCGTTGCAGCGAAAAGCACAGATTATTCAGCAACATTATCGCGGCGATAATCCGCTGAAAAAGAAAATCGCCAGTGTCTTTCTGGAATCATTTTTGTTCTACTCTGGCTTCTGGCTGCCGATGTATTTTTCCAGTCGCGGTAAGCTGACTAATACCGCCGACCTGATCCGTCTGATTATCCGCGATGAAGCAGTGCACGGTTATTACATCGGTTATAAATATCAGAAAAACCTGGAAAAAACCTCCCAGGCACAACGCGAAGAGTTAAAGAATTTTGCCTTCGATTTGTTGCTGGAACTCTACGACAACGAACTGCAATACACCGATGAGCTGTACGCCGAAACCTCGTGGGCTGACGATGTAAAAGCGTTTCTCTGCTACAACGCTAATAAAGCATTAATGAATCTGGGGTACGAACCGCTTTTCCCGGCAGAAATGGCGGAAGTGAATCCGGCAATCCTCGCCGCGCTTTCGCCGAATGCCGATGAAAATCACGATTTCTTTTCCGGTTCTGGCTCCTCTTATGTGGTAGGAAAAGCGGTCGAAACAGAAGACGAAGACTGGAATTTCTGACACGGTTATTTAAAAAATATCACCAACCTCAGCAGGGAAATAATTTTCATTAAATGGCTTTTTATCACACAGATATTTTGTGGTGATCTACACTGATACTCTGTTGCATTATTCGCCTGAAACTACAATATTCAGGCGTTTTTCCGCTATCTATAACAAAAAATATCAACTTTTCTCGATTTGCTCTCAGCCCTTATATCACGGGAAATTCCGGCAATTTGCTCACATCAATATTCATGCCACATTTGCCATCAGGGGTTGCCTCAGATTCTCAGTATGTTAGGGTAGAAAAAAGTGACTATTTCCATCGGGTAATATATCGACATAAACAAATAACAGGAATCTTTCTATTGCATGGCAATTAAATTAGAAATTAAAAATCTCTATAAAATATTTGGCGAGCATCCACAACGGGCTTTCAAATATATCGAAAAAGGACTTTCAAAAGAACAAATTCTGGAAAAAACAGGTCTATCGCTTGGCGTAAAAGACGCCAGTCTGGCCATTGAAGAAGGCGAGATATTTGTCATCATGGGATTATCCGGTTCGGGTAAATCCACAATGGTACGCCTTCTCAATCGCCTGATTGAACCCACCCGTGGACAAGTACTGATTGACGGTGTGGATATTGCCAAAATATCCGATGCCGAACTCCGTGAGGTGCGCAGAAAAAAGATTGCGATGGTCTTCCAGTCCTTTGCCTTAATGCCACATATGACCGTGCTGGACAATACTGCCTTCGGCATGGAATTAGCTGGAATTAACGCCGAAGAACGCCGGGAAAAAGCTATTGATGCACTGCGTCAGGTCGGGCTGGAAAATTATGCCCACAGTTACCCGGACGAACTTTCTGGCGGGATGCGCCAACGTGTCGGATTGGCTCGCGCATTAGCCATCAATCCGGATATTTTATTAATGGATGAAGCCTTCTCGGCGCTCGACCCACTAATTCGCACCGAGATGCAGGATGAGCTGGTAAAATTACAGGCGAAACATCAGCGCACCATTGTATTTATTTCCCACGATCTCGATGAAGCTATGCGTATTGGCGACAGAATTGCCATTATGCAAAATGGTGAAGTCGTTCAGGTCGGTACACCGGATGAAATTCTCAATAATCCGGCGAATGATTATGTCCGTACCTTCTTCCGTGGCGTCGATATTAGCCAGGTGTTCAGCGCAAAAGATATTGCCCGCCGCAGCCCTAATGGCTTAATTCGTAAAACACCCGGCTTCGGCCCGCGTTCGGCGCTGAAATTATTGCAGGATGAAGACCGCGAATATGGTTACGTCATCGAACGCGGTAATAAATTTGTCGGCGCAGTGTCTATCGATTCGTTAAAAGCAGCATTAACGCAGCAGCAAGGTCTTGATGCGGCGCTGATTGATGCGCCGTTAGCGGTCGATGCTCAGACACCTCTTAGCGAGTTGCTCTCTCATGTCGGACAGGCGCCCTGTGCGGTGCCAGTGGTCGACGAGGACCAACAGTATGTCGGCATCATTTCGAAAGGAATGCTGCTGCGCGCTTTAGATCGTGAGGGGGTAAACAATGGCTGATCAAAATAATCCGTGGGATACCACACCAGCGGCGGACAGCGCCGCACAATCCGCAGACGCCTGGGGTACACCGGCTGCTGCACCGACTGACGGCGGTGGCGCTGACTGGCTGTCCAGTACGCCTGCGCCAAACGTCGAGCATTTTAATATTCTCGATCCATTCCACAAGACGCTGATCCCACTCGACAGTTGGGTAACTGAAGGGATCGACTGGGTCGTTACCCATTTCCGTCCCGTCTTTCAGGGTGTGCGCGTTCCGGTGGATTATATTCTCAACGGTTTCCAGCAATTGCTACTGGGTATGCCTGCACCTGTGGCGATTATCGTTTTCGCTCTCATCGCCTGGCAGATTTCCGGCGTCGGTATGGGCGTTGCGACATTGGTTTCACTGATTGCTATCGGCGCGATTGGCGCATGGTCGCAAGCAATGGTCACCCTGGCGCTGGTATTAACCGCCCTGCTGTTCTGTATCGTCATCGGTTTGCCGCTGGGGATCTGGCTGGCGAGAAGTCCGCGAGCAGCGAAAATAATCCGTCCACTGCTTGATGCCATGCAGACCACGCCCGCGTTTGTTTATCTGGTGCCAATCGTCATGCTGTTTGGTATCGGTAACGTGCCGGGCGTGGTGGTGACGATCATCTTTGCTCTGCCGCCGATTATCCGTCTGACCATTCTGGGGATTAACCAGGTTCCGGCGGATCTGATTGAAGCCTCGCGCTCATTCGGTGCCAGCCCGCGCCAGATGCTGTTCAAAGTTCAGTTACCGCTGGCGATGCCGACCATTATGGCGGGCGTTAACCAGACGCTGATGCTGGCTCTTTCTATGGTGGTCATTGCCTCGATGATTGCTGTCGGCGGGCTTGGTCAGATGGTTCTGCGCGGTATCGGTCGTCTGGATATGGGGCTTGCCACCGTTGGCGGCGTCGGGATTGTGATCCTCGCCATTATCCTCGATCGCCTGACGCAGGCCGTTGGGCGCGACTCACGCAGTCGCGGCAACCGTCGCTGGTACACCACTGGCCCTGTTGGTCTGCTGACCCGCCCATTCATTAAGTAACTCTGCACTTGCCCGGTGACGCCGGGCATTATCACCCTGCCAAAAAAAGGAATAACAATGCGACATAGCGTACTTTTTGCGACAGCGTTTGCCACGCTTATCTCTACACAAACTTTTGCTGCCGATCTGCCGGGCAAAGGCATTACTGTTAATCCAGTTCAGAGCACCATCACTGAAGAAACCTTCCAGACGCTGCTGGTCAGTCGTGCGCTGGAGAAATTAGGTTATACCGTCAATAAACCCAGCGAAGTGGATTACAACGTTGGCTACACCTCGCTTGCTTCTGGCGATGCAACCTTCACCGCAGTGAACTGGACGCCACTCCATGACAACATGTACGAAGCTGCCGGTGGCGATAAGAAATTTTATCGTGAAGGGGTATTTGTTAACGGCGCGGCACAGGGTTACCTGATCGATAAGAAAACCGCCGACCAATACAAAATCACCAACATCGTACAACTGAAAGATCCGAAGATCGCCAAACTGTTCGATACCAACGGCGACGGTAAAGCGGATTTAACCGGCTGTAACCCAGGCTGGGGCTGCGAAGGTGCGATCAACCACCAGCTTGCCGCGTATGAACTGACCAACACCGTGACGCATAATCAGGGGAACTACGCAGCGATGATGGCCGACACCATCAGTCGCTACAAAGAGGGCAAACCGGTGTTTTACTACACCTGGACGCCGTACTGGGTGAGTAACGAACTGAAGCCGGGCAAAGATGTCGTCTGGTTGCAGGTGCCGTTCTCCGCACTGCCGGGTGATAAAAACGCCGATACCAAACTACCGAATGGCGCAAATTACGGCTTCCCGGTCAGCACCATGCATATCGTTGCCAACAAAGCCTGGGCTGAGAAAAACCCGGCGGCAGCGAAACTGTTTGCCATTATGCAGTTACCAGTGGCAGATATTAACGCCCAGAACGCCATTATGCATGACGGCAAAGCCTCAGAAGGCGATATTCAGGGTCACGTTGATGGCTGGATCAAAGCCCACCAGCAACAGTTCGATGGCTGGGTAAATGAGGCGCTGGCAGCGCAGAAGTAATTTTTATTCGGGCGGATAAGGCGTTTTTGCCGCATCCGCCATTCTGTACACAATGCCTGATGCGACGCTGACGCGTCTTATCATGCCTACAAACCACACCGCACATTTCAACAATCTATCTTTCACCCCACATTCATAAACATCCGCTATTATTGGTTTTCAGACTCATCATCACCTGATAAACAATAATGACGAAACCCAATCACGAGCTTAGCCCGGCGCTGATCGTGCTAATGTCGATCGCCACCGGTCTGGCGGTCGCCAGCAACTATTACGCTCAGCCATTGCTCGACACTATCGCGCGTAACTTTTCCCTTTCTGCCAGTTCAGCGGGCTTTATTGTCACCGCCGCGCAGCTAGGTTATGCCGCCGGTCTGCTATTTCTTGTTCCCCTCGGTGATATGTTTGAACGCCGCCGCCTGATTGTCTCGATGACCTTACTGGCAGCGGGCGGTATGTTGATTACCGCCAGCAGTCAGTCACTGGCGATGATGATCCTCGGTACGGCATTAACGGGTTTATTCTCGGTCGTGGCACAAATTCTGGTTCCGCTGGCGGCAACGCTGGCCTCGCCGGAAAAACGCGGCAAGGTGGTTGGCACAATTATGAGCGGCCTGCTACTGGGCATTTTGCTGGCGCGTACCGTTGCCGGGTTGCTGGCAAATCTCGGCGGCTGGCGCACCGTTTTCTGGGTCGCAGCAGTATTAATGGCGCTAATGGCGCTGGCGTTGTGGCGCGGCCTGCCGCAGATGAAATCTGAGACGCACCTCAACTACCCACAGTTGTTAGGTTCCGTTTTCAGCATGTTTATCAGCGATAAGATCCTGCGCACCCGCGCGGTGCTGGGCTGCCTGACCTTTGCTAACTTCAGCATTCTGTGGACATCAATGGCCTTTTTGCTTGCCGCGCCGCCTTTTAACTACAGCGATGGAACGATTGGTCTGTTTGGCCTTGCAGGAGCCGCTGGGGCGCTGGGCGCACGTCCGGCAGGTGGTTTTGCCGATAAGGGTCAATCGCACCTGACAACGACTTTCGGTTTGCTGCTGCTGTTGCTTTCATGGCTGGCGATCTGGTTTGGTCACACTTCCGTGCTGGCGCTGATTATCGGCATCCTGGTGCTGGATCTCACCGTACAGGGCGTGCATATCACCAATCAAACCGTGATTTATCGTATTCATCCTGATGCGCGTAATCGCCTGACCGCAGGCTATATGACCAGTTACTTTATTGGCGGTGCCGCCGGTTCACTGATTTCGGCCTCAGCCTGGCAACATGCCGGTTGGGCAGGCGTTTGCCTGGCTGGTGCGACGATTGCCCTGGTTAATCTGTTGGTCTGGTGGCGAGGTTTTCATCGTCAGGAAGCCGCTATTTAGACAATCAGCAACCGTTTTCGTGGCTTTACACTTATAAGGGTGTTAAGAAGCCCATCAGTCTGATAAGGTTAAGATATTCATTCAGTCCATTTATAATTTTAACAGTCGTTAAGCGTACACTCTATGGTAAGCCCTACTCCTCTGCCTGCTTCAGGTTCGGCGACCTTCATGGAAGGATGCAAAGACAGTTTACCGATTGTTATTAGTTATATTCCGGTGGCCTTTGCTTTCGGTCTGAATGCGACCCGTCTGGGATTTTCTCCTCTCGAAAGCGTTTTTTTCTCCTGCATCATTTATGCAGGCGCGAGTCAGTTCGTCATTACCACGATGCTGGCAGCCGGGAGTAGTTTGTGGGTCGCTGCGCTGACCGTCATGGCAATGGATGTTCGCCATATCCTGTATGGTCCATCGTTGCGTAGCCGCATTGTTCAGCGTTTGCAAAAATCGAAAACTGCATTGTGGGCGTTTGGCCTGACGGATGAAGTTTTTGCCGCAGCAACGGCAAAGCTGGTACGCAATAATCGCCGCTGGAGCGAGAACTGGATGATTGGCATTGCCTTCAGTTCATGGTCATCGTGGGTATTTGGTACGGTTATAGGGGCATTCTCTGGCAGCGGATTGCTGCAAGGTTATCCAGCCGTTGAAGCAGCATTAGGCTTTATGCTACCGGCGCTCTTTATGAGTTTTCTGCTCGCCTCTTTCCAGCGCAAACAATCCCTTTGCGTTACCGCAGCGTTAATCGGCGCCCTTGCGGGCGTAACGCTATTTTCTATTCCCGTCGCCATTCTGGCAGGCATTGTCTGTGGCTGCCTCACTGCGCTAATTCAGGCATTCTGGCAAGGAGCGCCCGATGAGCTATGAGGTTCTGCTGCTTGGGTTACTGGTTGGCGCGGTTAATTACTGCTTTCGCTATTTGCCGCTGCGCCTGCGTGTGGGTAATGCCCGCCCGACCAAACGTGGTGCGGTGGGTATTTTGCTCGACACCATTGGCATAGCCTCGATTTGTGCTCTGCTGGTTGTCTCTACCGCACCAGAAGTGATGCACGATACACGCCGTTTCGTGCCCACACTGGTTGGCTTCGCGGTACTGGGTGCCAGTTTCTATAAAACACGCAGCATTATCGTCCCTACACTGCTAAGTGCGCTGGCCTACGGGCTCGCCTGGAAAGTGATGGCGATTATATAACCCACAAGAATCAATTTTCTAAAACAATACATTTACTTTATTTGTCACTGTCGTTACTATATCGGCTGAAATTAATGAGGTCATACCCAAATGGATAGTTCGTTTACGCCCATTGAACAAATGCTAAAATTTCGCGCCAGCCGCCACGAAGATTTTCCTTACCAGGAAATCCTTCTGACCCGTCTTTGTATGCATATGCAGAGCAAGCTGCTGGAGAACCGCAATAAAATGCTGAAGGCTCAGGGGATTAACGAGACGTTGTTTATGGCGTTGATTACGCTGGAGTCTCAGGAAAACCACAGTATTCAGCCTTCTGAATTAAGTTGTGCTCTTGGATCATCCCGTACCAATGCGACGCGTATTGCCGATGAACTGGAAAAACGCGGTTGGATCGAGCGTCGTGAAAGCGACAACGATCGCCGCTGCCTGCATCTGCAATTAACGGAAAAAGGTCACGAGTTTTTGCGCGAGGTTTTACCGCCGCAGCATAACTGCCTGCATCAACTCTGGTCCGCGCTCAGCACTAGCGAAAAAGATCAGCTCGAGCAAATCACCCGCAAGTTGCTCTCCCGTCTCGACCAGATGGAACAAGACGGCATGGTCCTCGAAGCGATGAGCTAACGCGTCATCTCGCTCAAAAATCCAGATTTATAAAAGAAAAACTGACCGGCCAGCATCGCAACGTGCTGGCCTTTTTGGCAAGCAGGTCGGCTCAGCCGATGAGTTAAGAAGATCGTGGAGAACAATATGAGCGCAAATGCGGAGACTCAAAACCCGCAGCAACCGGTAAAGAAGAGCGGCAAACGTAAGAGTCTGCTCCTCCTTCTCACCTTGCTCTTTATCATTATTGCCGTAGCGATAGGAATTTATTGGTTTTTGGTACTGCGTCATTTTGAAGAGACCGATGACGCATACGTGGCAGGGAATCAGATTCAAATTATGTCTCAGGTGTCTGGCAGCGTGACGAAAGTCTGGGCCGATAACACCGATTTTGTAAAAGAAGGCGATGTGCTGGTCACTCTCGACCCGACAGACGCTCGCCAGGCGTTTGAAAAAGCCAAAACTGCGCTGGCTTCCAGCGTTCGTCAAACCCACCAACTGATGATTAACAGCAAGCAGTTGCAGGCGAATATTGAGGTGCAGAAAATCGCCCTCGCTAAAGCACAGAGCGACTACAACCGCCGTGTGCCGCTGGGCAATGCCAACCTGATTGGTCGCGAAGAACTGCAACACGCCCGCGACGCCGTCACCAGCGCCCAGGCGCAACTGGATGTCGCCATTCAACAATACAATGCCAATCAGGCGATGATTCTGGGAACTAAACTGGAAGATCAGCCTGCCGTGCAACAGGCCGCTACTGAAGTACGTAACGCCTGGCTGGCGCTGGAACGTACCCGAATTGTCAGCCCAATGACCGGCTATGTCTCCCGCCGAGCCGTTCAGCCTGGTGCGCAAATTAGCCCAACGACGCCGCTGATGGCGGTCGTTCCGGCTACCAATATGTGGGTGGATGCCAACTTTAAAGAGACGCAGATTGCCAATATGCGCATCGGTCAGCCGGTCACCATCACCACTGATATTTACGGCGATGATGTGAAATACACCGGTAAAGTGGTCGGTCTGGATATGGGTACAGGTAGCGCGTTCTCGCTGCTTCCGGCGCAAAATGCCACCGGTAACTGGATCAAAGTCGTTCAGCGTCTGCCTGTTCGTATTGAACTGGACCAAAAACAGCTTGAGCAATACCCACTGCGTATCGGCTTGTCCACGCTGGTGAGCGTCAATACCACTAACCGTGACGGTCAGGTACTGGCAAACAAAGTACGTTCTACGCCGGTCGCGGTAAGTACCGCGCGTGAAATCAGCCTGGCACCTGTCAATAAACTGATCGACGATATCGTAAAAGCTAACGCTGGCTAATCCAGAGGTGCGTGTGATGCAACAGCAAAAACCGCTGGAAGGCGCGCAACTGGTCATTATGACGATTGCGCTGTCACTGGCGACATTCATGCAGGTGCTGGACTCCACCATTGCTAACGTGGCGATCCCCACTATCGCCGGGAATCTGGGCTCATCGCTCAGCCAGGGAACGTGGGTGATCACCTCCTTCGGGGTGGCAAACGCCATCTCGATCCCCCTTACCGGCTGGCTGGCAAAACGCGTCGGGGAAGTGAAGCTGTTCCTCTGGTCAACCATTGCCTTCGCCATTGCGTCGTGGGCGTGTGGTGTTTCCAGTAGTCTGAATATGCTGATCTTCTTCCGCGTGATTCAGGGGATTGTCGCCGGGCCGTTGATCCCACTTTCGCAAAGTCTGTTACTGAATAACTACCCGCCAGCTAAACGCTCGATCGCGCTGGCGTTGTGGTCGATGACGGTGATTGTCGCGCCAATTTGCGGCCCAATCCTCGGCGGTTATATCAGTGATAATTACCACTGGGGCTGGATATTCTTCATCAACGTGCCAATTGGCGTGGCGGTGGTGTTGATGACACTGCAAACCCTGCGCGGACGCGAAACCCGTACAGAAAGGCGGCGAATTGATGCCGTGGGGCTGGCGCTGCTGGTGATTGGTATCGGTAGCCTGCAAATTATGCTCGACCGGGGTAAAGAGCTGGACTGGTTCTCATCGCAAGAAATTATCATCCTCACCGTGGTGGCGGTGGTGGCTATCAGCTTCCTGATTGTCTGGGAGTTGACCGACGATAACCCGATAGTCGACCTGTCACTGTTTAAATCGCGCAACTTCACAATTGGCTGCTTGTGTATCAGCCTCGCCTACATGCTCTACTTCGGCGCAATTGTTCTGTTGCCGCAATTATTGCAGGAAGTCTACGGCTACACGGCAACCTGGGCAGGGCTGGCATCTGCGCCGGTAGGGATTATTCCGGTGATCCTGTCGCCAATTATCGGCCGTTTTGCGCATAAACTGGATATGCGTCGGCTGGTAACCTTCAGCTTTATTATGTATGCCGTTTGCTTTTACTGGCGTGCTTATACCTTTGAACCGGGTATGGATTTTGGTGCATCGGCCTGGCCGCAGTTTATCCAGGGCTTCGCGGTGGCCTGCTTCTTTATGCCGCTGACCACCATTACGCTCTCTGGTTTGCCGCCGGAACGACTGGCGGCGGCGTCGAGTCTCTCCAACTTTACGCGAACGCTGGCGGGGTCTATCGGTACGTCCATAACGACGACTATGTGGACCAACCGCGAGTCGATGCACCATGCGCAGTTGACCGAGTCGGTGAACCCGTATAACCCGAACGCCCAGGCGATGTACAGTCAACTGGAAGGGCTGGGGATGACGCAACAGCAGGCATCTGGCTGGATTGCCCAGCAAATCACCAATCAGGGGCTGATTATTTCCGCCAATGAGATCTTCTGGATGTCAGCCGGGATATTTCTCGTCCTGCTGGGGCTGGTGTGGTTTGCTAAACCGCCATTTGGCGCAGGTGGCGGCGGAGGCGGTGCGCACTAAGGTTGTCAAAGGGAGCTGCGGCTCCCTTTTTATTTGCTCATTCTGCAAACGGTTGTTTTATCCACTCATTCGGTGTATCTTTTCGCCGCCCCAAACTCTTCCATTCACCATTAACCGGTTCTGAGCATTCGCTCAGGTTGTTAATTCTCTTTTTCCTTCGCCCTTGCTTTTGCGGGTGATACTCACATTTTTCTTTTAACCCCCTAACTCGCACCCTCGCGGGCGTACATTTATTACACACAAAATAATGGATTATTATGAATACCCAACGGAAATACGGGAGAACCTGGCATTATCCTTTCTCCCCTGGCACCACCAGCGATGACCGCATTAACGCCGATTACTGGCAGGATTTACAGGCCATCACGCAATTGGTGCACACAGAAAAACTCGACGGCGAAAATAACTGCCTTAACCGCTACGGCGTGTTTGCCCGTTCCCATGCCGCGCCTACGCAGTCGGCATGGACTTATAAAATTCGCCAGCGTTGGCAACTGCTGAAAAACGATCTCGGCGACCTGGAGTTGTTTGGTGAAAATCTTTACGCCGTCCATTCCATTGAATACCGCGCCCTGGAGCAGGATTTTTATCTGTTTGCCGTTCGCTGCCAGGATATGTGGCTGAGCTGGGAAGAGGTGCAGTTTTACGCCGCCCTGTTTGATTTCCCCTGCGTACCCGAAATCTCCGGCCCGCAGCCGGGGAATGATGAAAAAAGCTGGCAACATGATTTTCTGGCGCTGACCTGTGAGCGCGGCGCGTTCGATCCCTGGGATACGCACACCGGGCAACCCTGTACGCTGGAAGGCATTGTCAGCCGAAATCGCGACGCATTTTCCGTTGCCGATTTTCCCCATAATGTATTCAAGTACGTGCGCAAAAATCATGTCAAAACCAGCGAACACTGGAAGCGCCACTGGCGTCGGGCGCGGATGACCCATGAGTTCGCTTATGGAGAACAGTCATGATTTGGCGACTTACCGACGATAAACGCTGGTCGACACTTCGCCAGCGTTTTAGCTGGGTTGAGGAGATGCATCACACGCCACAAGACCCGGAGCATCATGGCGAAGGTGACGTTGGCGTGCATACCGAAATGGTGCTTAACGCCCTCGTTACTCTGCCAGAATTCCAGCAACTCCCCGCTCAACAGCAGGAAGTTTTATGGGCGGCGGCGTTATTGCATGATGTTGAAAAGCGCAGCACTACCGTGCAGGAAAACGGGCGTATTCAGTCGCCTGGCCACGCTCGTCGGGGCGAACTGACGGCCCGACAAATTTTATGGCGCGATATCCCCACACCATTTGTGCTGCGCGAGCAAATCGTTGCACTGGTGCGTCTGCATGGGTTACCGCTATGGTTACTGGAACGTCCGGAACCGGAGCGTTTACTGCTCACTGCTGCGATGCACGTCGACACGCGTCTGCTCGCCCTGCTTGCCCGTGCCGATCTGCTTGGTCGTCATTGCCCTGATAAGCAGTCAATGCTGGAACGCATCGATCTGTTCGAGCTGTTTTGCCATGAGCAACAATGCTGGGGAAAAGCGCGCCCATTCGTTTCTGATTCCGCACGCTGGCATTACCTGACCCATGAACAAAGTTCTCCCGATTTTGTTCCCTGGGAGGCTGAACATTTTGAAGTTACTTTGCTGTGTGGCTTACCGGGAATGGGCAAAGATCGCTATATCAGTGAACAGTGCCAGGGAATGGATGTTATCAGCCTTGATGACATGCGGCGGCGAATCAATGCCAGCCCGGACGACAAAACCGCCACCGGGCGTATTGTGCAACAGGCAAAAGAAGAGGCGCGCGTGCGACTTCGGCAAAAGAAGTCGTTTGTCTGGAATGCAACGAACATTACCCGCCAGCTGCGTAGCCAGCTTATCAGTCTGTTTACGGCTTACGGCGCACGAGTAAAAATCGTTTATCTGGAAGTGCCGTGGTCGCAATGGAAGCAGCAAAATGCCAGACGCGAGTATGCCGTTCCTGAAGCGGTGGTGATGCGGATGGCCTCAAGGCTGGAAGTTCCACAACCTGATGAAGCGCATAGCGTGGAATATCGGGTGACTGACAGGTAGAAAGCCGGAGAATTAAACACCTGCCCGATACGTTTATCGTATCGGGCAGATTTACATTGCCTGAGAAGAGAATACTTTTGCACTTTTCTTAATGAGGAAATATTTAATCTTATTGTTTACGTGCATATAACCCATGTCTGGAAACCAGACTTACATTATTTTTTGATAATAATCCTGGTGTTTTTTATATCTAAAAAGATGTGCAAACAATAAACATGCAATTAATCAGTTACTGTTACTAACCCCGCAAAATTCCGAAAAAACATCTTATTGATTTCCTTTGCTTTTTCTTTGCTCATTTTTTATGCCTTAAGACATTTAAAAATTTCCGCTAAGTAAAATTATGCACCTTATTTTCACCCTAATGCCTAAACCATCAAAACAAATTAATATCAAATTAATCACAAATTAAACTGATTTATAATTATTGGCCTCACACACTACCCTTCATTTACAGAACAGCAACCTGGTTCAGCGGCCTTAAAATCTAATTTTTTACGTAGTTACTGTGGATTCGCTATTTATCTTAAAATAAATCATAAGGATGAAAATTAACTTTATGAATATCAGACAGCATCCCTTGTCCACGCTGGCAATAGCTATTTCAACTGTGCTATCAATACCAATTTCTCAGGCATGGACACCACCAGCCACTATCAACAGCGATGTGACAATCAATAATAATGATGTCGTAACCTTATCTTCATCAGAAAATAACTCACCAGTATGGGACCAGTTTCGGTATCTTAATGTTGGAGCAACAAGTGCAGGAACGTTGAATATAGACGGGCGGGATCTGACTACTGCTAAAATCGTAATCGGTAATGCGACGTCAGGGACAATAAAATTAGAAAATAACACTCATCTGACGCTTAGTCATGCATCGCCTAATGAACGCGATATTTACCTGGGAACTAATGGCGGTTCAGGAACTTTAATGGTACTCAGCGGTAGTACTATCACCGATTTAAATGAATTCAGAATCGGTGAATTTAATTACCAGGCACAGGGGCAAGTCGTTATTGATGGTGAGGGATCATCCGTTGCCGCACGGTATGTGATGGTAGGCGATCAGGGGACGGGTAAACTCGAAATCACTCATGGCGGTCATCTTACAGCGTCAAAAGATATGATCATTGGCTTTAATGGAAATATGGAGAATTTTCAGGGAACGGGATACGGTGAAACGCTGGTTGATGGTGACAATTCTTCATTAGCCGTGAATGAGTTTATCTCCCTTGGGGGATTGGGCTCATTGCTGAACGAAGCAAAGGGTATTCTTACCGTGAGTAATAATGCCACGGTCAGCGCGAATCAATTTATCTGGCTTGGAATGGACGAAACCAGCACCGGTATTCTAAACATTGGTGGAGCGCAGGGAGAAGCCGAGCAAAAAGCGGGGGCAATTAAGACGCCGATTATCCATATGGGAAGCGAGGTCGGGGACAGTACTGCCCAGATTAATTTCAACCATTCCAGCGAAGATTTTATCCTGGCAGCAGATATCGTTGGCAAAGGCGAGGTTAACCAGGTAGGTTCCGGAGTCACGACGTTGGCTGGCGCAAATACCTATTCTGGCCAAACGAATATTAGTAAAGGCACCCTGCGCGCCGGTATCAACGATACCTTTAGTCCAAACTCCAGTTATGTCGTCTCCAGTGGAGGGAATATTGATTTAGCTGGTTTTTCACAAACCTTAAATGCGCTGGATTTGGCGGGTACGGCAACACTGTCGTCCTCAAAAAATGGCGACAAATTCACGCCTGCCACACTCACCATCAATGGCAATTACAGTGCTAATAACGGTTTGTTAGTTATGCGTACCGCACTCGGCGATGATAATTCTGCGACCGATAAATTAATTGTAAAAGGCAACACGTCTGGTCATACCCGTGTGAGTGTTCATAATGCCGGTGGTCAGGGCGCCGATACGCTTGAAGGTATCCGCATTGTTGAAATAACGGGGGCATCAGAGGGTACGTTTAGTAAAGAAGGCCGTATTGTTGCCGGAGCCTATGATTATAACGTGACGAAAAGTGACGATCAGAACTGGTACTTAACCAGTGAAACCCCACTTATACCACCTGTTGACCCTGTAATACCTGATTCACCAGAGCCACCTGATACACCGACACCGGCTTCTCCTTATACCCCCGTTTCACCAGAACCACTGCCAGAAAGAAAGCATCAGTATCGCCCGGAGATTAGTAGCTATCTGGCCAATATTCAGGCTGCAAATACGCTGTTTAATACCCGACTGCATGACCGTCTGGGGGAAACACAGTACACCGACCTGCTAACCGGCGAGCAGAAAGTGACCAGTCTGTGGTTACGTAACATTGGCGGACATAACCGCTTTAAGGATCGCTCAGATGAACTGAGCACTCAGAGCAACCGTTATGTTCTGCAACTTGGCGGCGATCTTGCGCAATGGAGCAGTAACGCACTCGATCGCTGGCATCTCGGCCTGATGGCTGGCTATGCCAACAGCAAGAGCCACACACATTCCAGCCTGACCGGCTACAACTCACGCGGGCAAATCGACGGCTACAGTGTGGGCGTGTATGGCACCTGGTACGCTAACGAAGCAGATAAAACAGGGACTTATGTTGATAGCTGGTTGCTCTATAACTGGTTTGATAACACCGTCTCCGGCGAGTATCTGCCCAGTGAAAAATATCACTCTGACGGTATCACCGCCGCCATTGAAGCGGGTTATACCTTCCGTCTTGGTGAAAGCGCAGATGCCCGCACCAGCTACTGGTTGCAGCCTAAAATGCAACTGACGTGGATGGATGTGAAGGCAGACAATCATACTGAAGACAATGGCACTCTGGTTGAGGACAGCACCGAAGGCAACCTGCAAACGCGTCTGGGGGTGAAAGCGTACCTGCAGGGTCACAATGCTATTGATGATCATAAAGCGCGTTCCTTCCAGCCTTTCGTGGAAGCCAACTGGATTTATAACTCCCGCAATTACAGCGTGAAGATGGATGGCATCAGCGATGAAATCATCGGTACACGTAACATCGGTGAGCTAAAAGTTGGGGTGGAAGGTCAGCTTAATCCACGTCTGCAACTGTGGGGCAACGTCGCCCAGCAGTTGGGGGACAACGGTTACAGCGATACCCAGGGAATGCTGGGCATGAAATATCTCTTTTAATACCACTTTGCCGCCCGTCACGTACGGGTGGCGCGCTCCCCGCATCAACCTGATAAGCGTAGCACATCAGGCAAGCCGGACAGTGATATCACCGCCCGGCTTCTTCTTCTTAAACGGGCTAGATGTGCAGTTCCTGCAACTTCTCTTTCGGCAGCGCCAGTTCCTCATTGCTGTTGATACGCACGTCGCGCTCCAGAATGCTACGTGCAATATCCTGTGCTTCCTGCAACGAGTGCATCTGGAAAGTACCGCACTGGTAGACATTCAGTTCAGGGATCTGATTCTGATCCTTCACTTTCAGCACATCTTCCATTGCCGCCTTCCAGGCATCAGCAACACGCTGCTCATCTGGCGTACCAATCAGACTCATATAGAAACCGGTGCGGCAACCCATTGGCGAGATATCAATAATCTCAACGCCGTTACCGTTAAGATGGTTGCGCATAAAACCAGCAAACAGATGCTCCAGGGTATGGATACCTTTTTCTGGCATTACTTCTTTGTTCGGCACGCAGAAACGCAGATCGAACACGGTGATTGCGTCGCCATGCGGGGTGTTCATTGTTTTCGCCACCCGAACTGCAGGCGCTTCCATCCGGGTATGATCGACTGTGAAGCTATCTAACAACGGCATTTAGCCACCTCCGGTAATTTTTTTTAAAATATTCTGAACTCTTTGTTCCCAGGCGAGTCTGAGTATATGAAAGACGCGCATTTGTTATCATCATCCCTGAATTCAGAGATGAAATTTTGGCCACTCACGAGTGGCCTTTTTCTTTTCTATCAGCTGTGTTTTTCCAGCCACACCTTGAACGACTCGGTGTCTGCGGCTTCCATTTCCTGCTGACGGCGTTTAGACGCTTCGCGCTCGGCAATAAAATCGTCTTCACGCAGAATTTCCAGCGGCTCTTCACGCAACAAATTGCGATAAGCCTCACCAAACGCTTTCCCGGTTCCGCCAATACCAGTATCAATCATAGACCGTAAGATGCGGGCGGAGAAAGTCAGATCGGGATTATCAAAGCAGGCCACCAGTTCATCACACACTTTCTGGTATGCTTCGCCGCCGTTAATGCTGTCCAGCGTTTGCGCGACGCGTTTCAGATCCCGGAACAGATCTTTGCCCACCTGCGGCAACGGGAATTGCGCAGTTTCACAGCCAATTCCCAGTGTCAGCCCCGGCTTACGTCCTTCGAGGATCACCCGGTTCCAGTTGACGCGTGTACAGACAAGTTCACTACTGCTCATTTCCGGTGCATCAGCCAGCGCACACCAGACCATAAACAGGTCGAGGAATCGCACCTGCTGCTCATCAACACCAATCGGCGAGAATGGGTTGATATCCAGCGAACGCACTTCGATATATTCAATGCCACCGCGTAACAGCGCATCTGAAGGCGACTCGCCGCTGCGAGTAACGCGTTTCGGACGAATCGGCGCATACAGCTCGTTTTCAATCTGCAGCACGTTGCTGTTGATTTGCAGCCGCTTGCCGTCTTTCTCAAGACCAATCGTCGCGTACTCTTCCGACGGCGTTTTAATTGCCCGCTTCAGACCCGCTACATACTCGTAGAGATCATTAAAGGTAATACCAAGATTACTTTGCGATTTATTGGTATAGCCCAGATCGCTCAAACGTAGCGATGTTGCATACGGCAGGTAATACATGCCGCACTCGGTTTTCTCAAACGGCAGCGACGTCGGTTTACCTTGCAGGAAAGAAGAACAAATTGCCGGAGATGCGCCAAACAGGTACGGGATCACCCAACCGAAGCGATAGTAGTTACGAATAGCGCGGAAGTAGCCCGCAGAGATTTTCTCTTTGGCGTCAACGCCCGAGATATCACCACACTTCGCCTGCCAGAATGCCATTGGTAAAGAGAAGTTGTAGTGTACGCCGGAGATGGTTTGCATCAGCGCGCCATAGCGATTTTTCAGCCCTTCACGGTACAGCGTTTTAAAGCGCCCTGTATTGGACGTTCCATACTGCGCCAGTTCGATATCCTGACCTTCCGCGATGTAACATGGCATACTTAACGGCCACATCCGCTCATCGCCAATATTACGCGCGGTATAGCGATGCAAATCGCGCATAAAGGTCAACATATGCTCAATATCGCCATCGACCGGCGTAATGAACTCCAGCAACGCTTCGGCAAAATCGGTGGTGATCCATTTATGCGTCAGTGCGGAACCTAATGCTTCAGGATGACCGGTTGTTGCCAGAGTGCCATCTGGGTTAACACGCAAAGTTTCGCGCTCAAGACCACGCTGTATCCCCTTTAATGCCTGAGGATGTTTTTCCAGCCAGGCCAGCGCCTGTGATACGTCCGGGATCAAATTGACCTCCCGCCTGTCAAAATCGTTTTAATTAGCATAACTGTAATGGTGGCCATGTGTGCAGGCCTACAATTAGTGCCACCACATCATGCCCTGAACGGTGGCTGCTGCAACCGCAACATAGCGCAACGCTTTACCAAGGCACAAAAAAAAGATTACTGGTCCCCACGAGATGCGCATCCATCCCGCTAACAGACACAGTAAGTCGCCAATCACTGGCATCCAGCTTAATAAGAGTGTGACTGCGCCATAGCGTTTCAGCCAGCCAATGGCTTTTTCTTGCCAGCGCGATGTTTTGCGCAATGGAAAGAAACGCCCAAGGATAACGTTAGTTAACCCTCCAAGGCTATTACCCATTGTTGCTGTTAATACTAAAACCCAGGGATGACTCACCCCAGAAAGTAACATTGCGACCAGCACAACTTCCGAATTGCCGGGTAGTAGTGTAGCGCTGAGAAAACTACTGGCAAACAACGAGAAGAGCGACAGCGACTCACTCACAGCAAGCGAACATCCACGGCGTCCATGCCTGCGGCGCGAGCGGCCTGTATGCCAAAATCGGCATCTTCAAAGACAACGCACTGTGTTGGTTGCACGCCCATACGCTGCGCACACAGCAAAAACGTGTCTGGTGCAGGTTTATGGTGTTTGACGTGATCGGCAGCGACAACCGCGTCAAAATAACGACGTAATCCCAGATGCGTTAGCAGCGCCTCAGCGATGGCGCTTTCACTCCCCGTACCGACAGCCATTGGGCGACGACCGTGCCAGCTTTTCACCACTTCAACAAGAGGAAGCGGTTCGACGCTATCGAGCAACATGCTTCTTACGGCATCGGTTTTCTCGCGGGCTAATGCATGGGGATCGAGATCGGCCTGATTCAGCTCAATAATCGCCTGGGCTATACGCCAGGTGGGCGAGCCATTAAGCGCAATCATGGCCTGTACATCGTACTGAAGACCGTAGCGTCCTAATACTTCACGCCACGCTTTACGGTGCGTGGGTTCTGTATCCAGGATTGTGCCATCCATATCAAAAATTAAACCTGCATAACGCTCGTACATTGTCTTCTCGCAAGTCGAAAAATATGACGCTACTTTAGCGTAATTGCTTGATTTTGTCGCCGATGCGAAGGGGAAGATTATTCAGGATATGGATAAAATAGTTATTTAGAAATGAGATGTTTTTGGAGGAAATTGTTGGAGAAGATGGTGCATCCGGGAGGATGACTCACTGGCGTTCGCCCTTCGGGCCGTTGCTGGCGCAACGTTATCCTCCCTGGTGCATACATCAATATTGCAGACCATGAGGATCATCAATCGCGGATAATACGGAGAAGATGGTGCATCCGGGAGGATTCGAACCTCCGACCGCTCGGTTCGTAGCCGAGTACTCTATCCAGCTGAGCTACGGATGCATCGGGAAAATTTATTTTACTGCTGATATTGATATCGCTACGAAAACCATATCAAGTAAGGATGGTGCATCCGGGAGGATTACTCGCCTTGCGGCTCGCCCTTCGGGCCGTTGCTAAAGCAACGTTATCCTCCCTGGTGCCTGCGGTTAATACCGCTACCTCTTCGATACCTTCATTGCTGAAGATTTCGGAGAATATGGTGCATCCGGGAGGATTCGAACCTCCGACCGCTCGGTTCGTAGCCGAGTACTCTATCCAGCTGAGCTACGGATGCATCGGGAAAATTTATTTTACTGCTGATATTGATATCGCTACGAAAGCTATATCAAGTAAGAGATGGTGCATCCGGGAGGATTCGAACCTCCGACCGCTCGGTTCGTAGCCGAGTACTCTATCCAGCTGAGCTACGGATGCATCGGAAAACTTACTTTACTGCAGAATTTTTGATACCGCTACTAAAGCCATATCAAGCAAGAGATGGTGCATCCGGGAGGATTCGAACCTCCGACCGCTCGGTTCGTAGCCGAGTACTCTATCCAGCTGAGCTACGGATGCAAATGGCGGTGAGGCGGGGATTCGAACCCCGGATGCAGCTTTTGACCGCATACTCCCTTAGCAGGGGAGCGCCTTCAGCCTCTCGGCCACCTCACCACACGCCTCTTACGAGTGCTTCGAAGAACTTGTTTATCGCTCATCGTCGCTGCGTGGCGCACATATTACTTTCTGAGGCTTATAAGTCAAACAATTTTTCCCACACTTTTATCGTTTGCACACTTCACGCTCAATTAGACTGTAAAAACGTCAAAAAGAGTGTTTTATCAACAGAAAAAATGGCCTATGACAGGCAGGAATGATGTTGAAAAATGGATGTTAACGTTGAATGAACGGGAGTAACGCGAAAAGAAATTGAAGTGAAGGAGAGATTTTGAGGGTGCGTCTCACCGTTAAAGATGAGACGCGGAAAGATTAGTAACTGGACTGCTGGGATTTTTCAGCCTGGATACGCTGGTAGATCTCTTCACGGTGAACAGAAACTTCCTTCGGGGCATTTACGCCAATACGTACCTGGTTGCCCTTTACCCCTAAAACTGTCACGGTGACCTCATCCCCAATCATGAGGGTCTCACCAACTCGACGAGTCAGAATCAGCATTCTTTGCTCCTTGAAAGATTAAAAGAGTCGGGTCTCTCTGTATCCCGGCATTATCCATCATATAACGCCAAAAAGTAAGCAATGACAAACACATTACATGTAAGCAGTCATGGCATTACATTCTGTTAAACCTAAGTTTAGCCGATATACACAACTTCAACCTGACTTTATCGTTGTCGATAGCGTTGATGCGAATGCCGTGGAGCAAGTCCACGGCATTGCCTGACGCTAATATTATTGCAATTTCGCGCTGACCCAGCCTTTCACACTGGCTAACGCTGCAGGTAAGGCCGCAGCATCCGTACCACCGGCTTGCGCCATGTCAGGACGTCCACCACCCTTGCCACCCACCTGCTGAGCGACCATACCAATCAGTTCCCCTGCTTTCACACGATCTGTGACGTCCTTAGATACGCCTGCAATCAGAGAAACCTTACCTTCGGCTACCGTTGCCAGCACGATAATTGTCGACCCCAGCTGATTTTTTAAATCGTCAACCATGGTACGCAACATCTTCGGCTCAACACCGTTAAGCTCGCTAACCAACAGCTTAACACCATTAACATCAATTGCCTTACTGGAAAGATTTGCACTCTCCTGCGCGGCAGCCTGTTCTTTAAGCTGTTGTAGCTCTTTTTCCAACTGACGCGTACGTTCCAGTACTGAACGAACTTTATCAGCCAGATTATTGCTATCGCCTTTCAGCAGATGCGCAACTTCGCTTAAGCGATCGCTGTCTGCATGAACGGTGGCAATAGCACCTTCTCCGGTTACAGCTTCGATACGACGAACGCCCGCAGCAGTACCCGATTCAGAGATAATACGGAACAGACCGATATCACCGGTGCGGCTGGCGTGAGTACCGCCACACAGCTCTGTGGAGAAATCGCCCATGCTCAGTACACGTACACGTTCATCATACTTCTCGCCAAATAGCGCCATCGCGCCTTTCGCTTTCGCAGCCTCGAGATCCATGATGTTGGTTTCGATCGGCAAGTTACGACGAATCTGTGCGTTAACCAGATCCTCTACGGCACGAATTTCCTCTGGCTTCATCGCTTCATTATGTGAGAAGTCGAAACGCAGCACTTTGTCGTTAACCAGAGAACCTTTCTGCGATACATGAGTCCCCAGAATCTGGCGCAGCGCGGCGTGCATCAAGTGCGTTGCGGAGTGATTCAGACGAATACGAGCGCGACGAGCCTCATCAACATCAGCCTGCACCGCGTCGCCCACTGTCAGAGAACCCGCAGCAAGTTTACCGATGTGGCCAATCGCCTGGCCGTATTTCTGAGTATCTTCTACCGCAAAGGAGAAGTTTGCGCCTTTCAGTTCGCCTTTATCGCCAACCTGACCGCCAGATTCTGCATAGAATGGCGTTTGATCCAGCACAACTACCGCTTCCTGGCCTGCATTGATGGCATCAACCGCTTTACCATCAACAAACAGCGCGGTCACTTTGCCGTTCAGTTCCAGATGGTCATAGCCTTTAAATTCAGATGCACTGTCAACACGGATCATTGCGTTGTAATCGGCACCAAAGCCGCTGGCTTCGCGCGCACGACGACGCTGCTCTTCCATTGCTGCTTCAAAACCAGCTTCGTCAACTTTGATATTGCGCTCACGACAAACGTCAGCCGTCAGGTCAACCGGGAAGCCGTAGGTGTCGTACAGGCGGAAAGCTGTTTCGCCATCCAGCGTATCACCGGAAAGCTTCGCCAGCTCTTCGTCCAGCAGCGCCAGACCGCGTTCCAGAGTACGAGCAAACTGCTCTTCTTCAGTCTTCAGCACCTGCTCAACCTGCGCCTGCTGGCGTTTCAGGTCTTCACCCGCAGAGCCCATAACGTCGATCAGTGGCCCCACCAGCTTGTAGAAGAAGGTTTCTTTCGCGCCCAGCATATTGCCGTGACGCACCGCGCGACGAATGATACGACGCAGTACATAACCACGGTTTTCGTTGGACGGCATAACGCCATCAGCGATCAGGAACGCACAAGAACGAATGTGGTCAGCGATTACGCGCAGCGATTTGTTGCTTAGATCGGTCGCGCCAGTGACTTTCGCTACTGCCTGGATCAGCGTGCGGAACAGATCGATGTCATAGTTAGAGTTAACGTGTTGCAGCACCGCAGCAATACGCTCCAGCCCCATACCGGTATCTACAGACGGCTTCGGCAGCGGTTCCATCGTGCCATCTGCCTGGCGGTTGAACTGCATGAAGACGATGTTCCAGATCTCAATGTAGCGGTCGCCGTCTTCTTCCGGGCTTCCCGGAGGGCCACCCCAAATGTGGTCGCCGTGATCGTAGAAGATTTCGGTGCACGGGCCGCACGGACCAGTGTCACCCATCTGCCAGAAGTTGTCAGATGCGTATGGCGCACCTTTGTTATCGCCGATGCGAATAATACGTTCGCGCGGGATCCCTACTTCTTTTTCCCAGATTTCGTAGGCTTCGTCGTCGCTTTCATAGACGGTAACCCACAGACGCTCTTTCGGCAGGGCAAACCATTTTTCGCTGGTCAGCAGTTCCCATGCAAACTGAATGGCATCGTGTTTGAAATAGTCGCCGAAGCTGAAGTTGCCCAGCATCTCGAAGAAGGTATGGTGACGCGCGGTGTAACCGACGTTTTCCAGGTCGTTGTGTTTACCACCCGCACGCACGCAGCGTTGGGAGGTGGTAGCGCGGGAATAATTACGCTTGTCGAGCCCAAGGAACACATCCTTGAACTGGTTCATCCCGGCGTTGGTAAACAACAAAGTTGGGTCGTTATGGGGGACCAGGGAGCTGCTGGCAACTACCTGATGTCCCTTACTATGGAAAAAGTCGAGAAACGCCTGACGGATCTCAGCGGTGCTCTTGCTCATAATTATCCTGAAATCAAGCTAACGAAATATCGCCACCAGCAGCAGCAAGTTAATAACCGCTGGGCTGGTAACTGAAAAGTGGGAATAAGATAAGTTTTCTTGACTGGGAAGTAAAATACCGTATGCGTTCAGTCGGCAAAATTTCGCCAAATCTCCTGGATATCTTCCATCAGATAGCCACGATAGAGCAGAAAACGTTGGATCTTAACTTTTTCTGAAAAGACTGTTGGCAGTGGTTCGCCATATTTTCGCGTCGCCTGATCGCGCGCCAGTGCGCACCAGTCGATGTCACATTCACGCATCGCTTTTTCTGTCGCTTCGCGGGAAATACCTTTCTGATTCAGTTCCTGGCGAATACGCGCTGGTCCATAACCTTTGCGGCTACGGCTGGCGATAAAGCGCGCAACAAATCGGCTGTCATCGAGATAGCCATGTTCATGGCACCAGGCAATAACACGCTCGTAATCTTCCGCCGTGGCATCAATCTCTTCCGGGCCATTTTTGCCCATTATCGGTGCTGCGAGTTTACGTCGCAATTCTTGCTCACTGTGATCGCGTACCGCCAGAATGCGTACCGCGCGATCCAACAAGCGAGCATATGCCGGACGACGGGATGTTGATTCTGTCATGGCATATCCTTAAAACTTAAAAAGCAAAAGGGCCGCAGATGCGGCCCAGAGATTGCTAACAAATTAGCTCACTTATAAATGTAGACACGATCTTCCTCCTCGCCCTTCCAGTTAGCGGGCCAGAGTGAGAATCACTCTTCACGCCAGTGCTGGCCTGTTCCCCTCACCCTAACCCTCTCCCCAAAGGGGCGAGGGGACCGTCCGTGCACACATTATCTATTATCATCAATAACTAATGATTAAAAATCTTCGTTAGTTTCTGCTACGCCTTCGCTGTCATCTACAGAGAAATCCGGCGTTGAGTTCGGGTTGCTCAGCAGCAACTCACGTACTTTCTTCTCGATCTCTTTCGCGGTTTCCGGGTTGTCTTTCAGCCAGGCAGTCGCATTCGCTTTACCCTGACCGATCTTCTCACCTTTGTAGCTGTACCATGCACCCGCTTTCTCGATCAGCTTCTCTTTCACGCCCAGGTCAACCAGCTCGCCGTAGAAGTTAATACCTTCGCCGTAGAGGATCTGGAATTCAGCCTGTTTAAATGGTGCAGCGATTTTGTTCTTCACCACTTTCACGCGGGTTTCACTACCCACCACGTTTTCGCCCTCTTTCACCGCGCCGATACGACGGATGTCGAGACGAACAGAGGCGTAGAATTTCAGCGCGTTACCACCGGTAGTGGTTTCCGGGTTACCGAACATCACACCAATTTTCATACGGATCTGGTTGATGAAGATCAGCAGCGTGTTGGACTGCTTCAGGTTACCCGCCAGCTTACGCATCGCCTGGCTCATCATACGTGCCGCAAGGCCCATGTGAGAGTCGCCGATTTCGCCTTCGATTTCCGCTTTCGGCGTCAGTGCCGCAACGGAGTCAACAACGATAACGTCTACGGCGCCAGAACGCGCCAGGGCGTCACAGATTTCCAGTGCCTGCTCGCCGGTGTCCGGCTGGGAGCACAGCAGGTTGTCGATATCGACGCCCAGTTTACGTGCATAGATTGGGTCCAGTGCGTGTTCAGCATCGATAAACGCACAGGTTTTACCTTCACGCTGCGCTGCGGCGATCACCTGCAGCGTCAGCGTGGTTTTACCGGAAGATTCCGGTCCGTAGATTTCGACGATACGCCCCATCGGCAGACCACCTGCCCCAAGCGCGATATCCAGTGAAAGCGAACCGGTAGAGATGGTTTCCACATCCATAGAACGGTCTTCACCCAGGCGCATGATGGAGCCTTTACCAAATTGTTTCTCAATCTGGCCCAGTGCTGCCGCCAACGCTTTCTGTTTGTTTTCGTCGATAGCCATTTTTACTCCTGTCATGCCGGGTATTACCGGATAGTCAATATATTCTGTTGAAGCAATTATACTGTATGCTCATACAGTATCAAGTATTTTGTAGAAATTGTTGCCACAGCGTCTGCAAGGCATACGCCGTCGCCTGACGACGCACGGCTTCGCGGTCGCCACTGAAGCATTCCCGGCGGGTAACACCTTCGCCGCTGGCTGAGGCAAAAGCAAACCAGACGGTGCCAACAGGTTTCTCTTCGCTGCCGCCGTCTGGCCCAGCGATACCACTAATAGAAACGGCATAATCAGCACGAGCCGCTTTCAGGGCGCCAATTGCCATTTCCACCACGACGGGTTCACTCACCGCGCCATGCAGCGCCAGCGTCTCTTCTCGCACGCCGATCATTTGCGCTTTGGCTTCGTTACTGTAGGTGACAAATCCGCGTTCAAACCAGGCGGAACTACCGGCAATATCGGTAATCACTTTCGCTACCCAGCCGCCGGTACAAGACTCAGCGGTTGTTACGATTGCGCCACGGGCTTTCAGCGCCTGCCCTACCTGCTCGCTTAATTGCATCAGTTCACTGTCAGTCATCACAACCTCTGTCAGTCAGATATTTATGCCGGACAAGATAGCACTTTCGTCAGGAAGATGGTGTTGGCGTTGCAATTTTACGAGGAGGATTCAGAAAAAAGCTGATTAGCCAGAGGGAAGCTCACGCCCCCCTCTTGCAAAGAGTTACTGTACGCGCGCCAGCGCCACGGCTTGTCCTAACTGCCAGACCGCCATTGCGTAATGGGTGCTGTGGTTGTAACGGGTGATGGTGTAGAAGTTCGGCAAACCGTACCAGTACTGATACCCCGTCCCGACATCCAGACGCAGCAAGCTGGCCTGCTGATGATTGCCCAGTGGCTGCTGTGGCGTCAGCCCTGCCGCTGCAAGTTGTGAAATGCTGTACTTGGTTTTGAAGCCATTTGGCAAGCCCGGAGCCTGACCATTTGCCATTACAGCGACCTGATCGCCTTTCACCCAGCCATGCGCTTTGAAATAGTTCGCCACGCTGCCAATGGCATCAACCGGATCCCACAGGTTGATATGTCCGTCGCCGCTGAAATCCACGGCGTATTGTTTGTAAGACGACGGCATAAACTGACCGTAGCCCATTGCCCCGGCAAAGGAACCTTTCAGATTGAGCGGATCGTCCTGCTCATCGCGCGCCATCAGCAGGAAAGTTTCCAGCTCGCCAGAGAAATACTCCGCGCGGCGTGGGTAGTTAAATGACAGCGTCGCCAACGCATCGAGGATGCGGGTTTTACCCATCACGCGTCCCCAGCGGGTTTCGACGCCGATAATCCCGACAATAATTTCCGGCGGTACGCCATACACCTGCCACGCGCGATTCAGCGCATCTTCATACTGGTTCCAGAAAACCACGCCGTTCTGCACGTTATCCGGCGTAATAAATTTTTTGCGATAACGCAACCATGCGCCATTCGGGCCTGATGGCGGCTTCACTGATGTGGTTGGTGCCTGGTTATCCATCAGCCGCAGTACCGAATCCAGACGTTTCGCCTGAGAGAGGATTTCCTGCAACTGCTGACGATTGAAGCCGTGTTTGTTCACCATTTTGTCGATGAACTGCTGCGCATTCGGGTTGTTAGCGAAGTCACCGCCCATCTGCATCACATTGTGCTGCGGCTCAAGCAGGAAGCCGCCGGACGGCGTTCCGGTGGTCGTTTCAGTCTCAGTAGGTTTTGGCTTGCTGCTACAGGCGGCAAGCAACACAAAAAGGGGAAGTAATGTTACATAACGACGCTTGACCATGAGGAGTCCATTTAACAGATTCAACCAGGGGCAAGTATGGTAAAGCATCCCGCCCCGCACAAGGAAGCGGTAGTCACTGCCCAATACGGACTTTACATAACACAAATCACCTTCATCGCCATTCTCTTAACTAAACTTTCAAATTAAAATATTTATCTTTCATTTTGCGATCAAAATAACACTTTTAAATCTTTCAATCTGATTAGATTGTGTTGCCGTTTGGTAATAAAACAATAAATTTCAAAGGAGAGAACAATGATAGAAACCATTACTCATGGCGCAGAGTGGTTCATCGGGCTGTTCCAGAAAGGTGGAGAGGTGTTTACCGGGATGGTGACCGGCATTCTTCCGCTGTTGATAAGCCTGCTGGTAATCATGAACGCGCTGATTAATTTTATCGGGCAGCACCGCATTGAACGATTTGCTCAACGTTGCGCCGGCAATCCTGTTTCTCGTTACCTGCTATTACCGTGCATTGGCACGTTTGTCTTTTGTAACCCGATGACCTTAAGTCTGGGTCGTTTTATGCCGGAAAAGTTCAAACCCAGCTATTACGCGGCGGCCTCTTATAGCTGCCACTCAATGAACGGTCTCTTCCCTCATATCAACCCCGGCGAACTGTTTGTTTATCTGGGAATTGCCAGCGGTCTGACGACGCTGAATCTGCCACTTGGCCCACTGGCAGTGAGCTACCTGCTGGTTGGTCTGGTCACCAACTTCTTCCGTGGCTGGGTGACCGACCTGACCACCGCCATTTTTGAGAAAAAGATGGGCATTCAACTTGAACAGAAAGTTCACCTGGCAGGAGCGGCATCATGACGCGTATTCGGATCGAAAAAGGCAATGGTGGCTGGGGTGGCCCGCTTGAACTGGAAGCCACGCCAGGTAAAAAAATCGTCTATATCACCGCCGGAACCCGGCCTGCAATTGTCGACAAACTGGCACAGCTTACTGGCTGGCAGGCTATCGACGGCTTTAAAGAAGGTGAACCTGCGGAAGCGGAAATCGGCGTTGCGGTAATCGACTGCGGCGGCACACTGCGCTGCGGCATCTATCCAAAACGGCATATTCCCACCATTAATATCCACTCGACGGGCAAGTCCGGTCCGCTGGCGCAGTACATAGTGGAAGATATTTATGTCTCTGGCGTGAAAGAAGAAAACATCACTGTAGTGGGTGATGCAACACCGCAACCCTCTTCCGTTGGCCGTGACTATGATGCCAGCAAGAAAATCACCGAACAAAGCGATGGTTTACTGGCGAAGGTGGGAATGGGCATGGGGTCTGCCGTTGCCGTGTTGTTCCAGTCCGGGCGCGACACTATCGATACCGTATTAAAAACCATTCTGCCGTTTATGGCGTTCGTCTCGGCGCTCATCGGCATCATTATGGCTTCCGGCCTTGGTGACTGGATTGCTCACGGTCTTGCTCCGCTGGCGAGCCATCCACTGGGGCTGGTTATGCTGGCGCTCATCTGCTCCTTCCCGCTGCTTTCGCCTTTCCTTGGGCCTGGCGCCGTTATCGCGCAGGTTATCGGCGTATTGATTGGTGTGCAGATTGGTCTCGGCAATATTCCGCCGCATCTGGCTTTACCGGCGCTGTTTGCCATCAACGCGCAGGCGGCCTGCGACTTTATCCCGGTCGGTTTATCGCTGGCGGAAGCCCGTCAGGACACGGTTCGCGTCGGGGTTCCTTCTGTACTGATGAGCCGCTTTTTGACCGGCGCACCGACTGTACTGATCGCCTGGTTTGTCTCCGGTTTTATCTATCAATAGAGGCTGAAACATGACCGTTATTTATCAGACCACCATCACCCGTATCGGCGCGAGCGCCACTGACGCCTTCAGCGACCAGATGCTCATCACCTTTCGTGAAGGCGCACCTGCGGATCTCGAAGAGTATTGCTTCATCCATTGCCACGGCGAATTGAAAGGTGAACTCCATCCCGGTTTGCAATTTTCTCTCGGCCAGCATCGTTATCCGGTGACCGCCGTTGGCAGCGTGGCGGAAGACAATCTTCGCGAACTGGGTCATGTCACCCTGCGCTTCGATGGTTTAAGCGAAGCGGAATTTCCGGGCACTGTCCATGTGGCAGGCCCTGTACCCGACGATATCGTACCGGGATCGGTTTTGAAGTTTGAATCTGTTAAGGAGTAAAAAAATGAATCAGGTTGCCGTTGTCATCGGTGGTGGGCAAACCCTGGGCGCGTTCCTGTGCCACGGTCTGGCTGGCGAGGGGTATCGCGTAGCGGTTGTCGATATTCAGAGCGACAAAGCCGCAAATGTGGCGCAAGAAATTAACGCCGAATATGGTGAGGGAACGGCGTACGGTTTTGGTGCTGACGCCACCAGCGAGCAGAGCGTTCTGGCGCTCTCTCGTGGGATAGATGAAATCTTTGGTCGCGTCGATTTACTGGTCTACAGCGCCGGAATTGCAAAAGCAGCGTTTATCAGCGATTTTCAGCTTGGCGATTTTGACCGCTCGCTACAGGTGAATCTGGTGGGTTATTTCCTGTGCGCGCGTGAATTTTCGCGTTTGATGATCCGCGACGGGATTCAGGGACGCATTATTCAGATCAACTCGAAATCCGGCAAAGTGGGCAGCAAACACAACTCTGGCTATAGCGCAGCGAAATTTGGTGGCGTCGGGCTGACTCAATCACTGGCGCTGGATCTGGCGGAGTACGGCATTACGGTGCATTCACTGATGCTCGGTAACCTGCTGAAATCGCCGATGTTCCAGTCACTGTTGCCACAATACGCGACCAAGCTGGGTATCAAACCGGATCAAGTCGAGCAGTATTACATCGATAAAGTACCGCTCAAACGCGGCTGCGATTATCAGGATGTGCTGAATATGCTGCTGTTCTACGCCAGTCCAAAGGCGTCGTACTGCACCGGACAGTCGATCAATGTCACCGGTGGTCAGGTGATGTTCTGATCAACAGCGGAGATCCGTTAAGGATCTCCGCGAGACTAATAGAATGCCTGATGCGCTACGCTTCTCAGGCCTACAGGACTTCCGCCACTACATTAAGGAGAAGTTATGGTATCCGCACTCATCACCGTCGCCGTTATCGCCTGGTGCGCGCAACTGGCCTTAGGCGGTTGGCAAATTTCTCGTTTTAATCGAGCCTTCGACGCGCTCTGCCAGCAAGGGCGCGTCGGTGTAGGCCGTTCCAGTGGGCGCTTTAAGCCACGGGTCGTGGTCGCCATCGCCCTGGACGATCAGCAGCGCGTCACCGACACCTTGTTTATGAAAGGACTGACCGTTTTCGCCCGACCACAAAAAATTCCCGCAATTAAGGGTATGTATTCTGGTGATTTGAGGCCCGATGTGATCTTTCCCCGTGATCCACTATCACAGAATGCTCTATCATTGGCACTTAAACTGAAACGTGGATAATTTCGTTGTGAATGTTACTTGCTTGCGAAGTTATCATTTTGAAACCTAAATCAGGTAATCACGCCCATGAAACCTCGTCAGCGTCAGGCCGCCATTCTGGAGTATCTGCAAAAGCAGGGTAAATGCTCGGTTGAAGAATTGGCGCAATACTTTGACACCACAGGCACCACCATTCGCAAAGATCTGGTTATTCTGGAACATGCAGGAACCGTCATCCGTACCTATGGCGGCGTGGTGTTAAATAAAGAGGAATCCGATCCGCCTATCGATCATAAAACGCTCATCAACACCCACAAGAAAGAGCTGATTGCGGAAGCCGCCGTCAGTTTTATTCATGATGGCGATTCGATCATTCTTGATGCTGGCAGTACCGTGTTGCAGATGGTTCCCATGCTCTCGCGCTTTAATAACATCACGGTGATGACCAACAGCCTGCATATCGTCAACGCGCTATCCGAACTGGATAACGAACAAACCATCCTGATGCCAGGCGGAACATTTCGCAAAAAATCGGCCTCATTTCACGGGCAACTGGCAGAGAATGCCTTCGAGCATTTCACCTTCGATAAATTATTTATGGGCACCGACGGCATCGATCTCAATGCGGGCGTAACCACGTTCAACGAGGTCTATACCGTCAGTAAGGCAATGTGCAATGCCGCGCGCGAAGTGATTTTGATGGCTGACTCATCGAAGTTTGGCCGTAAAAGCCCCAACGTAGTTTGCAGTCTTGAAAGCGTCGATAAGCTGATTACCGACGCAGGTATCGATCCGGCGTTTCGTCAGGCGCTGGAAGAGAAAGGGATCGACGTGATCATTACCGGAGAAAGCAATGAGTGAAGCACTACTAAACGCAGGGCGTCAGACGTTAACCCTGGAGTTGCAGGAAGCAAGCCGTTTACCGGAACGTCTGGGCGATGATTTTGTTCGCGCCGCCAATATCATCCTGCACTGCGAAGGCAAAGTGGTGGTTTCGGGAATTGGCAAATCGGGCCACATTGGCAAAAAGATCGCCGCAACGCTTGCCAGTACCGGCACACCGGCTTTTTTTGTCCATCCCGCAGAAGCACTGCACGGCGATCTGGGGATGATTGAAAGCCGCGATGTGATGCTGTTTATCTCTTACTCCGGTGGCGCGAAGGAACTGGATCTGATTATTCCGCGTCTGGAAGACAAATCTATCGCGCTGCTGGCGATGACCGGCAAACCGACGTCACCGCTGGGCCTGGCGGCAAAAGCGGTGCTGGATATTTCCGTCGAACGCGAAGCCTGCCCGATGCACCTTGCGCCGACCTCCAGCACTGTGAATACCCTGATGATGGGTGACGCACTGGCGATGGCAGTCATGCAGGCGCGCGGTTTTAATGAAGAAGATTTTGCCCGCTCCCACCCTGCCGGCGCGCTGGGCGCTCGCTTGCTGAATAAAGTACATCATCTGATGCGCCGTGATGACGCCATCCCGCAGGTGGCGTTAACCGCCAGCGTGATGGATGCAATGCTGGAACTCAGCCGCACCGGTCTGGGGCTGGTGGCAGTATGTGACGCTCAACAACAGGTACAAGGCGTCTTTACCGACGGTGATTTACGTCGCTGGCTGGTTGGCGGCGGCGCACTCACCACGCCGGTTAATGAAGCGATGACGGCAGGCGGCACCACATTACAGGCGCAAAGTCGCGCCATCGACGCTAAAGAGATCCTGATGAAGCGCAAAATCACCGCCGCACCGGTGGTGGATGAAAACGGCAAACTCACCGGCGCGATTAACCTGCAGGATTTCTATCAGGCCGGGATTATTTAATCCTTCAACCCCAGACGTTTCGCCAGCCGATGCAGGTTGGCGACGTCGGTTTCCAGCATCCGCGCGCAGGCGGCCCAGTTGTGATGATTTTGTGCCAGTACCTGGCGAATGGTTTCACGCTGGAACGCTTCTGTCGCTTCACGCAGGTTTTGCTTAACAACGGGCACCGCTGCCACTTCTGGCGGCGGCACCGTCACTTCTGGAAAAGCAAAATGTTGCGCCTCGAGAATCACTTCATCGCCGCTGCGGGTCGCTCTCGCCAGCACTACCGCCCGATGAATAGCATGTTCCAGTTCGCGCACGTTCCCCGGAAAACTGTAGTGTTGCAGTAAATTTCGCGCACTGGCGCTTAATACCACGCGGGAAAGCCCCAGCCGCAGGCGGCACTGCTCGCAGAAATACCCCGCCAGCAGAATGACGTCATCGCCCCGCTCACGCAGCGGCGGCACCGCAAGCGGAAACACGCTCAGGCGATGGAACAAATCGGCGCGGAATCGCCCTGCCAGCACCTCTTCACGCAAGTCGCGATTAGTCGCCGCCAGCACGCGCACATCGACCCGCAAACTGCGGTCATCGCCAACGCGCTGAATATCGCCATACTGCAACACCCGCAGCAGCTTGGCCTGCAATGCCAACGACAACTCGCCGATCTCATCCAGAAACAGCGTGCCGTTATCCGCCATTTCAAACTTCCCGCTGCGGTTACTGATAGCGCCAGTAAACGCCCCTTTCACATGCCCGAACAGTTCACTTTCCGCCACACTTTCCGGCAGTGCGGCACAGTTGAGATAGACCAGCGGATTCACCGCCCGTGGCGAGGCTTCATGAATCGCTTTCGCCACCAGCTCCTTACCGGTTCCCGTCTCACCGCTGATCAGGACGTTGAGATCGGACGCCGCCACAATCTCAATCTCTTTTTTCAATTGCGTCATGCCTGGGGACAAGCCAATCATCTGCGTCTGTTTCACCGCTTCAAACGGCGCGGCATCGCCCGGCAGCATATTCTGGCTTTCCAGTTGTTCAATCAGCAACGCATTACTTAACGCCCCAGCCGCCAGCGCAGCAATCAGCCGTAGCTCTTCATCGCTGAAAACATCGAACTGATCGGGCTGCATCCCGTCGAGCGTCAGTGCGCCGATCAGGTTTTGCCCGGCAAACAACGGCAGACCAACGCAGGCGTGAACCTTCAGTCTCTCCTGCCCGGGAATCAAACCGTCATAGGGATCGGGCAATTCGCTGTCTGCGGGAAAGCGCACCACGTCCCCAGCGCGGGCAATCGCTTCCAGCCGAGGATGCCCTTCCAGCGCAAAGCGTCTACCGAGTACATCCTTCGCCAGCCCGTCGATGGCAAGCGGAATAAACTGCCGCGAGTCGTAACGTAGCAACGCAGACGCATCGCACTCCAGCACCTGACGCAGCGTGGTGATCAGGCGCTGAAAACGATCCTGATGACCAATCCCACGCTGCAATTCGATGGCGATATTCGCCAGCACATCAACGGAAAAACTCATCTTTGCCTCACTGTCAATTTGACTATTGATATTGTCATATTGACCATTTTATTGATAGTCATTTTGACTACTCACTAATGAGCATAAATTAATTTATACATTAAAAACAATCAGATAAAAAACTGGCACGCAATCTGCAATTAACAAGGCATCTTTTTAGAACACGCTGAATAAATTGAGGTTGCTATGTCTATTGTGGTGAAAAATAACATTCATTGGGTGGGTCAACGTGACTGGGAAGTACGTGATTTTCACGGCACGGAATATAAAACGCTGCGCGGCAGCAGCTACAACAGCTACCTCATCCGCGAAGAAAAAAACGTGCTGATCGACACCGTCGACCATAAATTCAGCCGCGAATTTGTGCAGAACCTACGTAATGAAATCGATCTGGCGGATATCGATTACATCGTGATTAACCATGCAGAAGAGGACCACGCCGGGGCGCTGACTGAACTGATGGCGCAAATTCCCGATACGCCGATCTACTGTACAGCCAACGCTATCGACTCGATAAATGGTCATCACCATCATCCGGAGTGGAATTTTAATGTGGTGAAAACTGGCGACACGCTGGATATCGGCAACGGCAAACAGCTCATTTTTGTCGAAACGCCAATGCTGCACTGGCCGGACAGCATGATGACTTACCTGACTGGCGACGCGGTGCTGTTCAGTAACGATGCTTTCGGTCAGCACTACTGCGACGAGCATCTGTTCAACGATGAAGTGGATCAGACGGAGCTTTTCGAGCAGTGCCAGCGTTACTACGCCAATATCCTGACGCCGTTCAGCCGCCTGGTAACGCCGAAAATTACCGAGATCCTGGGCTTTAACTTACCAGTCGATATGATAGCGACCTCTCACGGCGTGGTATGGCGCGATAACCCGACGCAAATTGTCGAGCTGTACCTGAAATGGGCGGCGGATTATCAGGAAGACAGAATCACCATTTTCTACGACACCATGTCGAATAATACCCGCATGATGGCTGACGCTATCGCCCAGGGGATCGCGGAAACCGACCCGCGCGTAGCGGTGAAAATTTTCAACGTCGCCCGAAGCGATAAAAACGAAATCCTGACCAATGTCTTCCGCTCAAAAGGCGTGCTGGTCGGCACTTCGACGATGAATAACGTGATGATGCCGAAAATCGCCGGGCTGGTGGAGGAGATGACCGGATTACGCTTCCGTAACAAACGCGCCAGTGCTTTCGGCTCTCACGGCTGGAGCGGCGGTGCGGTGGATCGTCTTTCCACGCGCCTGCAGGATGCAGGTTTCGAAATGTCGCTTAGCCTGAAAGCCAAATGGCGACCGGATCAGGACGCTCTGGAGTTATGCCGTGAACACGGTCGTGAAATCGCCCGTCAATGGGCGCTTTCGCCGCTGCCGCAGAACACGGTGAATACGGTGGTTAAAGAAGAAACCTGTGCCACCACGACGGCTGACCTCGGCCCACGGATGCAATGCAGCGTCTGCCAGTGGATTTACGATCCGGCAAAAGGCGAGCCAATGCAGGACGTTGCGCCAGGAACGCCGTGGAGTGAAGTCCCGGATAACTTCCTGTGCCCGGAATGTTCACTCGGCAAAGACGTCTTTGACGAACTGGCATCGGAGGCAAAATGAGCAACGGCATTGTGATCATTGGTTCGGGCTTCGCCGCCCGCCAACTGGTGAAAAATATTCGCAAACAGGACGCCAGTATTCCATTAACCCTGATTGCCGCCGACAGCATGGATGAGTACAACAAACCTGACCTCAGCCATGTGATCAGTCAGGGGCAACGTGCCGACGACCTTACCCGCCAGACGGCAGGTGAATTTGCCGAGCAGTTTAATCTGCGCCTGTTTCCGCACACCTGGGTGACGGATATCGATGCCGAAGCCCATGTGGTGAAAAGTCAGAATAATCAGTGGCAATACGACAAGTTAGTGCTGGCAACCGGTGCCAGCGCCTTTGTCCCGCCAGTGCCCGGGCGTGAGTTAATGCTGACGTTAAATAGTCAGCAAGAGTATCGCGCCTGTGAAACGCAACTGCGGGATGCCCGACGCGTGTTGATTGTCGGCGGTGGTTTGATTGGTAGCGAACTGGCGATGGATTTTTGTCGTGCAGGCAAAGCGGTCACGCTAATCGACAACGCTGCCAGTATTCTGGCATCGTTAATGCCACCGGAAGTAAGCAGCCGCTTGCAGCATCGGTTGACGGAGATGGGCGTCCATCTGCTGTTGAAATCTCAGTTGCAGGGGCTGGAAAAAACGGATTCTGGCATTCGGGCAACGCTGGATCGCCAACGCAGCATCGAAGTAGATGCAGTAATTGCCGCCACCGGACTGCGCCCGGAAACCGCCCTGGCACGACGTGCCGGACTGACGATTAATCGCGGCGTTTGCGTCGATAGTTATCTGCAAACCAGTAATGCCGATATTTACGCGCTGGGCGATTGCGCAGAAATTAACGGTCAGGTACTGCCGTTCCTCCAGCCGATTCAACTTAGCGCGATGGTGCTGGCAAAAAATCTTCTCGGCAATAACACGCCGCTGAAACTACCGGCGATGCTGGTGAAAATCAAAACGCCGGAATTACCGCTGCATCTGGCAGGCGAAACCCAGCGTCAGGATTTACGCTGGCAGATTAATACCGAACGCCAGGGAATTGTGGCGCGCGGCGTTGACGATGCCGACCAGCTTCGCGCCTTTGTGGTCAGTGAGGATCGGATGAAAGAGGCGTTCGGATTGTTGAAAACGTTGCCGATGTAGGGATGATTTTCTCCCTCGCCCAAAGGGGCGAGGGGACTGTTCGTGCTCCTTTTAAGGTTCAGTTACGCCACATCCGCCACTATGCAGCATGCATGATGCGAGCCGCAGCAATAACCCCCTGCCCCAGAGACAACCCGCCATCACCTGCCGGTAAACTCTGTGGAAAGAGCAATGTGAAATCAGCGAGATAATGCGCCAGACGTGCACGCAGCAAACGGTTATGAATAACCCCGCCGCTAAATACCAGCGTAGTGATACCGCGCATCGTGGCCTGCTCACGCATCAACGATGCAAAACCCTGCGCCAGCGCATCATGAAACGCCCACGCACGTTCATTAACCGGTGCCTGCCAGTTCAGCCACTGCTGCCAGAAGGTGGCGAGATCCAGTTGATTATCTACCAACGGCATCGTTACCTGATGCTTCACGCCGTGGCACGAAGCTGCCAGCGCCTCCAGAGCACAAGCCGCTTCGCCTTCATAACTTAATGTGGCTGGCGCACAGTCCAGCGCCGCCGCTACGGCATCGAACAAACGCCCGCACGATGACGCCAGCGGCGCGTTAATTCCACGCTCAATGGCCCGCGCCAGCACGCTCCAGTTTTGCTGTTGCACACTTGCCGTTTCAGGGTAATTCTGCCACTGCGGCACAAAGCGCAGGCACTGCGCCAGCAGGTTACGCCACGGCTGCTTTGCAGCCAAATCGCCCCCCGGAAGCGCCACCGCAGGCAAGCCGCCCAGGTGCTCACATTCGCGATAGTTCACCCGCAGGCACTCGCCGCCCCACAAAGCGCCGTTCTCCCCCATACCGATACCGTCGAGCGTCAACGCAATGACATCACCGCCATCCAGCGGCCAGTGATGTTCTGCCAGACACGCCGCCGCATGGGCATGATGATGCAGCACCGTTTGCGTCGGCAGATTCATCTCACGCGCCCACTGGCTGGAGACATAGCCCGGATGCGCGTCATGTACAACGTATTGCGGGGTGAAATCGTAGATGTTTTGCATCAGGCGTAACGCTTCGCGCCACTGCATCTGAATGCCATCGTCACTTAAATCGCCCAGATGCTGACTCAACACCGCTTGCTCACCGCGCACCAGGCAGAAGGTATTTTTCAGATCCGCACCAAGACACAGCACAGGTGGAACATTTTTAAAGCCCGGAGGCAAAGCCAGCGCATCCGGCACATACCCCCGCGAACGGCGCAGCATTTCGCCGCTTTCGCGCACCACCGAATCATCCATCCGCTGCACGATGTCGCGGTTATGTATCAGGAATCCATCGGCAATGCCCTGCAAATCCTCCAGCGCCTGTTCGTTGCTGATAGCCGGTGGTTTACCGCTCTGGTTGCCGGAGGTCATCACCAGTGGGCATTGCAGTTCCTGTAACAGCAAATGTTGCAGCGGGTTAGCCGGGAGCATTACGCCCACTTCGTTAAGGCCAGGGGCGATATCGTCACAAAGTTCAGGAACGTATTTTTTATCCACCAGCACAATCGGCGCGGCGGGCGTGGTAAGCAACTGACGGGCAGCGTCTGGTAAACCTTCTGCCATTGGCAACATGACCGCCAGCGGTTTCGCCGGGCGATGTTTGCGCGCCCGCAGTGTCGCCACCGCGTTACTGTTACGTGCATCGCAGGCGAGATGAAATCCGCCAATCCCTTTGATGGCGACAATGTTGCCCATTTTTAACTGTGCGATAGCTGCCTGTAATGCCGCCTCTTGTTCCGCATGTTCACCATGACTTACCCATTCAAGATGCGGGCCACACTCCGGGCAGGCTACTGGCTGGGCGTGGAAGCGACGATCGAGCGGGTCACGATACTCTTTGTCACAGGCCGGACATAGCGGAAAAGCCGCCATCACGGTAAACGGGCGGTCGTAAGGCATCGCGCGAATAATGGTGAAACGTGGGCCGCAGTGGGTACAGTTGATAAACGGATAACGATAACGCCGCTCGCCTGGGGTATTCATTTCGGCAAGGCAAGCAGGGCAAGTGGCAGCATCCGGGACAATTTGCGTATTCATGACACCGCCCGCGCTCTGGCGGATAGTGAACTCAGTGGGCAGTTGTGGCCAGATGTACGGCTCACGCTCGACGCTATCAATACGCGCCAGCGGCGGGCAATGCTGATGCAATTGAACAAGAAACGTTTCCGGGTCTTCCAGCAACCGGACTTCCACGCCATCGCCGTCATTACAGACATCGCCGTGAAGATTTAATTGCTGTGCCAGCTGCCAGACAAACGGACGAAAACCGACGCCCTGCACTTTGCCACGAATACGCAGTTGGACACCGCAAGATGTGTTTTTTGCCATTGAGTTATTCCCGCCATCATGAATTGCGTAACCCGCCCAGCCGGACACGAGCGCGTCGCATCCGGCAGTCACAGGTCGGCGATACCGCCCGCTCCGTATTCTACGAATATTTCCGGGAATTCCTTTGATGCCAGAACAGTTCTGTAAGATTTTTAGAACATCAGCGCCGTGCGACGGCGTTTTTCTGCGCTCAGTTGTTCAAGTTTATTACGATCGACACAAATCAGCGCATGGGTCGGGCAAGCCGCCATACACGCCGGGCCGTCTTCACGATGGTTACAGAGGTCGCATTTATTGGCTTCGGCTTTGTCAGCCCGTACATTCAGCCCTGCGCCGCTGTTGCGAATCACCGGACGCACCACCACTTCCATCGCACCATACGGGCAAGCCACAACGCAGGTTTTGCAACCAATGCAACGTTCCTGCATCACATGAACAAACCCTTTATCACGGCTGATAGCACCATTCGGGCAGACGTTAGCGCACGGTGCATCTTCACACTGACGGCAGACTGTTGCCGTGGAAATGTTCACACCTTTAATGACATGGATTCGCGGTAAAAAAGTTTCCGGGGTCAGCGATGCACAGTCCTGATTCTCCTGATGAGAAACCACGCACGCCACTTCACAGGTACGGCAACCAATACATTTACTCGCGTCAGCAATGATGAAACGGTTCATCAAATTCTCCAGCAATGACAGTTAATGCGCCGATACATTCACAAATCATGCCAGTTTTTAATTTACTGTTATTTAAAGAAATTAAATTCTGTAATGCAGGAAAAACGATGTCATCGACACTAGTGACGATGACATGTGATGACAATGTTTATCGCGAAAGAGCAATGAGGGAGTCGCGGCGGATCAGTTTTCCGCTGAAGGTTTTCGGCGGTGAGAAATCCCCGCCATCGAGCATAAAAATCAGCCGTCCAATAATTTCCTGAATCATCTCAGTTACCGGAATTTTTACGCTGGAGAGCGCCGGAACGGTGTAGGGGGCAATAGCGATATCATCGAATCCGATAACTGACACCTGCTCTGGCACCGCTACGCCGCGCTCGTGTAACGCTTTCATCGCACCTATCGCCATATCGTCGTTACTGGCAACTAACGCGCTAAATTTAGCCCCACGTGCGAGCAACGTTTCTACCCCTTCGGCCCCGCTGGCGGGCGTCCATTTACCGTTAGCGATAAGTTTTTCATTGAGAGCAATACCATGCTGCGACAGCGCGTCTTTATACCCGGCAAGACGTTCAACGCTGGTGGGGGAATCCATCGAGCCGGTAAGGAAAGCAATCTCCTGATGTCCGGCGTTTATCAACTCTGCCACGGCGTTAAAGCTGGTCTGTTTATGATCGCACCAGACGCTATGGCTGCTATTTTTGCGCAGGCGGCGATTAAGCACCATTATCGGCTGACTGTGTGCATCAATAATGTCATCAATCTCATCCACGCTTAAAAAACGCGGGTAAATCATAATGGCGTCGCAGCGCAGATCCAGCAGATACTGAATCGCCTGGCGCTCTTCTTCGGCGCTATGTTTACCATCAGCCAGCAACAGTTGGCGCCCTTTCTCTTCCGCCATCCGCGCGGCATGAAACAGTAATTCACTAAAATAAATGCCGTGGTAAAGCGTGTTGGTCACTACCAGCCCCAGCGTCTGAGTACTCTTCGCCGACAGATTGCGCGCCAGCAAATTTGGGCGGTAACCGCTCTCTTCTACCGCCTGAAACACGCGATCTTTCGTCTCCTGGCTGACGTAGCCATTACCTGAAAGCACGCGGGAAACGGTCGCTTTTGAAACCCCGGCGCGCTTCGCCACTTCCAGCATTGTCGTCATTGTTTTCATCCCTTTACACGCAGTCATCGCAGTTTACTGCACCGTTTGCTGATTGTCCTTGCGCAATCAGCGGGAAAAATATTCAGGTGACCGGTTTCACAAATATAAAAAATGAACAATTAACTCTCTTGCTTATTAAATGACAACTATTCATGATTTTATGAAACCGGTTTCTTATTTCCGTTTCAGCATCGGCATTTTCCCGTCACGTCGACTGATAACAACTACCTCTACCCTACTGATAACAGGATAAAATCCGATGGCCAAAAATTATGCGGCGCTGGCGCGCTCGGTGATAGCGGCACTGGGCGGCGTTGATAACATCTCGGCGGTCACGCACTGTATGACGCGTTTGCGCTTTGTTATTAAAGATGATGCGCTTATCGACAGCCCGACGTTGAAAACCATCTCCGGCGTACTCGGCGTGGTACGTAGTGACAACCAGTGTCAGGTGATTATCGGCAATACCGTTTCACAAGCCTTTCAGGAAGTCGTCAGCCTGCTGCCGGGAGATATGCAACCCGTCCTGCCCGTGGGTAAACCCAAACTCACGCTACGTCGCATTGGTGCAGGGATCCTTGATGCGCTGATCGGCACTATGTCACCGCTGATCCCGGCGATTATCGGCGGATCGATGGTCAAACTGCTGGCGATGATCCTCGAGATGAGCGGTGTGCTGACAAAAGGATCGCCGACCTTAACCATCCTGAATGTGATTGGTGACGGTGCTTTCTTCTTCCTGCCGCTGATGGTCGCGGCTTCTGCCGCCATCAAATTTAAAACCAATATGTCGCTGGCGATTGCCATCGCGGGTGTACTGGTACATCCGAGTTTCATTGAGCTGATGGCGAAAGCGGCTCAGGGTGAACATGTTGAATTTGCCCTGATTCCGGTCACGGCGGTGAAATACACCTACACGGTGATCCCGGCGCTGGTGATGACCTGGTGCCTGTCATATATCGAACGCTGGGTGGACAGCATTACACCGGCAGTGACGAAAAACTTCCTCAAGCCGATGCTGATTGTGTTGATTGCCGCACCGCTGGCAATCCTGCTGATTGGCCCGATTGGTATCTGGATCGGTAGCGCCATTTCGGCGCTGGTTTACACCATTCATGGTTATCTGGGCTGGCTTTCAGTCGCCATTATGGGCGCGCTGTGGCCGCTGCTGGTAATGACCGGGATGCACCGCGTCTTTACACCAACCATCATTCAGACCATTGCCGAAACCGGAAAAGAAGGGATGGTCATGCCGTCAGAAATCGGCGCTAACCTGTCGCTGGGTGGTTCATCGCTGGCGGTGGCGTGGAAAACGAAAAATCCGGAACTGCGCCAGACGGCACTGGCTGCGGCGGCATCAGCCATTATGGCGGGGATTTCCGAACCGGCGTTATACGGCGTGGCGATCCGCCTGAAACGTCCGCTTATCGCCAGTCTTATCAGCGGTTTTATTTGCGGTGCGGTTGCCGGTATGGCGGGGCTTGCCAGCCACTCAATGGCAGCGCCGGGGCTATTTACCAGCGTGCAGTTCTTCGATCCGGCGAATCCAATGAGCATCGTCTGGGTGTTCGCGGTCATGGCGCTGGCGGTGGTGCTGTCGTTTATCCTCACACTGTTGCTCGGCTTTGAGGATATTCCTGTGGAGGAAGCGGCTGCCGAGGCGCGAAAGCATCAGAGCGTACAACCGACCGTCGCCAAAGAAGTAAGTCTTAATTGAGGATGAAAATGTCTGTATTTCCAGAAGGTTTTTTATGGGGCGGCGCGCTTGCCGCCAACCAGTCTGAAGGTGCGTACCGTGAAGGTGGCAAAGGGCTGACCACGGTCGATATGATCCCACACGGCGATCATCGAATGGCGGTGAAACTGGGGCTGGAAAAACGTTTTCAGTTGCGCGATGACGAGTTTTACCCCAGCCATGAGGCGACGGATTTTTATCATCGGTATAAAGAAGATATCGCCCTGATGGCAGAGATGGGATTCAAGGTTTTCCGTACCTCGATTGCCTGGAGCCGCCTCTTCCCGCAGGGCGATGAACTGACGCCCAACCAGCAGGGCATTGCCTTTTACCGCGCGGTATTTGAAGAGTGTAAAAAGTACGGTATCGAACCGCTGGTCACGTTGTGCCACTTCGATGTGCCGATGCATCTGGTCACCGAATATGGCTCCTGGCGTAACCGCAAGCTGGTGGAGTTTTTCAGCCGCTACGCCAGAACCTGCTTTGAAGCATTTGATGGTCTGGTGAAATACTGGCTAACCTTCAATGAAATCAACATTATGTTGCATAGCCCGTTCTCCGGCGCGGGTCTGGTGTTTGAAGAAGGGGAAAATCAGGATCAGGTGAAATATCAGGCTGCGCATCACCAGCTGGTTGCCAGTGCGTTAGCCACCAAAATCGCCCATGAGGTTAACCCGCAAAATCAGGTGGGCTGTATGCTGGCTGGCGGTAACTTCTACCCTTACAGCTGCAAGCCGGAAGATGTCTGGGCGGCGCTGGAGAAAGACCGGGAAAACCTGTTTTTTATCGATGTGCAGGCGCGGGGCGCGTATCCGGCTTACTCTGCCCGCGTATTCCGCGAAAAAGGGGTAACCATAGATAAAGCGCCTGGCGATGATGAGATCCTGAAAAACACCGTCGATTTTGTCTCTTTCAGCTATTACGCCTCGCGCTGTGCCTCGGCGGAGATGAACGCCAACAACAGCAGTGCGGCGAACGTGGTGAAATCGCTGCGTAACCCGTATCTACAGGTGAGCGACTGGGGCTGGGGTATTGATCCGCTCGGTCTGCGCATCACCATGAACATGATGTACGACCGTTATCAGAAGCCGCTGTTTCTGGTGGAAAACGGCCTCGGCGCAAAAGATGAATTTACTGCCAATGGTGAGATTAACGATGACTATCGCATCAGCTATTTGCGCGAACATATCCGCGCAATGGGCGAAGCGATTGCAGACGGCATTCCGCTGATGGGCTACACCACCTGGGGCTGTATTGATTTAGTTTCCGCCTCTACGGGTGAAATGAGCAAACGCTACGGTTTTGTCTTTGTTGACCGTGACGACGCAGGCAACGGTACGCTGACGCGCACGCGTAAGAAATCGTTCTGGTGGTATAAAAAAGTGATTGCCAGTAATGGGGAAGATTTAGAGTAAGTAACCGTGTCGGATGCGGCGTGAACGCCTTATCCGGCCTACATGTCGCACGAACTTTGTAGGCTCGATAAGCGCAGCGCATCGGGCAATTTAGCGTTTGCCATCAGTTCTGATTCACCCCATCAAGCATATCCCCCGTTATCAAACAACGCTGCGTCAGCGCCAAATCTTCCGTTTGCGGGTCGCGTCCAGCGATGGGTTTGAGAACGAGTTTACGGTTGGGAGTATAAGTAAAACGCGTGAGTGCGGGATAGCTTAACTTGCCAAACCAGCCATGAACACGCTGCCATTTGGCCTCTTTTACCTGATACAAACTGGTTAGCCAGTAACCGGAATCAAACTGCATATCCAGCAGCTGCGTGTGACCATTGCCTTGCAAATCCAGCAAATCATCAACGCCAGTTTTGCTTACGGTGTAGAATCCCCAGGGTTCAAAGACACAGGGACGACCTTCGCGTGTGAACGTCAACAGGATTAAATGTGCATAAGGAGCCAGACCATTACCGGCACTGGGTAACCAGATAACCAGATCCTGAATGCCGTTACGATCAAGATCGGCGCGATAGAGTTGCCCTTTGCCCGCTATGTTTGCCAGCATACCCACAGGCACTGTCCAGGATTTACCGGCGCGATCTTTTGCGGTTAATTGCCAGTCATCCTCTTCATTTGGCATCTTCTCAAGCGTTACGCCAGCAACGCCCACTTTTCTAAAATGCCAGTTTTGATCGGTAAAATAAGGCATGGTCAGGAGAGGTTTCAGCGCCCACTTTTGTGCGTATTCGCTGTCACTCATCGGCAGATATTCGGTAAAGCTGGTGGCCTGCGCAGGAAGCACTAAGCTCAATAAAAAAGCGCACATCCCTGTCCTGATTTTCAATTCCCTGAATTCCTTAATGAAGAACTACTCTTCTTCCACCGCTAACTGCGCGAACCCGCCGTTCCCTTCCCAGCCTTCCAGCCGTTGATAAACGGTTTCCACCGCATCTTTAATCGGCTGGGTCATCGGGTAGTAAAAGCCGACGATATCCGGCTGGATGCCGAGGAAAATCACTTCGCCAGTGTCTTCTTTTAACTGGTCGATAAGGTAATTCAACGGCATGTTATGGGTAGTCATCATAAACATCTCGGCGATGTCATCCGGGTCGATGATGCGGATCTCGCCGGGGTTTAGCCCCATATCCGTGGCGTCGACAATCAGTAACCGCGTAGGGCGCAGTTCACGGATGGCGACAATGTCATTTTCCGGTGCGCTACCGCCGTCAATCACCACCCAGTTACCTTTCGGCGCGGCGGCGCACTTTTCCGCCAGCAGCGGGCCTGCGCCATCATCGCCCATCATGCTATTACCAACACAGAGTAAAACGTCAGTCACGCAGTCTCCTCACCATCAAATAGATGGCGTTTTCCTGATGAATATCATGCAGCATACTTAACAGCATTGTACTCCATTCCTTCTGCTGCGAAGTTTGCGTTGCCCGGGCTTTATCGAATGCGTTGGCCAGCATCGGCACATGGTTAATGTCGATGACGATCTCGCCATATTTCGGCACGCCTTCCATTTTGCGGCGGGCTTCGCTGCCCGCCTCCAGAGTGGCAATCCATGCCAGATATTCATCCCACGGGCAGGTGAGCGCCGCTTCCAGACAATCGATAACCCCAAGGTGGTGACCAATCGCCAGGCTGTAATAGACCACCTGCTGCGCCTCGGCGGGCGTGGCATCGTTCTCATCAATAAATTTACGGCTCAGTTGACTGAACACCACCTTTTCACTCATCGGATACGCGCCTCTTCAACAACATGATTCAGATGGCTGACAATCTCGTTCAGACGCGGATCGTTTTCCGCTTCCAGCCAGCGAGCAACCTGCTCTTCGCCCTGCCCTAATTGCGTAAGGAAGTCATCGGCAATCTGGCGACCGTAGCGGTAACCCGCCAGGCGACGCGCTTCGCGATCCACTTTCACGCGCAGCGGCTGCACCATATCCGGATGCAGAATCTCTGCCGGTTGCTCATCCAGTTCGCCTGGCTCACGGGCATGGATTTTCTGCTCCAGCAGGCCGAGCGCCATTGCAAAGCCGTACAGCGTGGCGGCAGGCGTTGGCGGGCAACCAGGGATGTAAACATCCACCGGGACGATTTTATCCGTACCGCCCCACACGCAGTAGAGATCGTGGAAAATGCCACCGCTGTTGCCGCAGGCACCGTAAGAGATACAGATTTTAGGGTCCGGCGCGGACTGCCACGCACGTAGCGCAGGGGATCGCATTGCACGGGTGACCGCGCCGGTAAACAGTAAAATATCCGCATGACGCGGGGATGGAACAACTTTAATACCGAAGCGTTCTGCATCGAACAGCGGCGAAAGCGTGGCGAAAATTTCAATTTCGCAGCCGTTGCAGCCACCGCAGTCCACGCGGTAAACGTAGGCAGAACGTTTGATTTTTTTCAGTAACGACGCCTTCATGCTGGCGATGGATTCATCCACCGTCATCGGAACCGGAATGCCGTTGGCGTCACGGGGGCCTAATAAATTGCTCATCAGATGGCCTCTTTCATATGGCGAGTCAGTTCAATACGGTCGGACGGCACCAGGCATTTCTGGCGCTTACATTCCGGGCAAGTCTCAAAGCTTTCGCGGTGGTTTTCCGCGCGGCTGTCACCGTTGTGCTTAAGCAGCGCAATGGCGTAGTCAATCTCTTTCTGGACGGCGAAAGGACGATTGCAGACGCGGCAGTTGCACAGCGCGAAGCGGGACTGTTGCAGGAAGTCTTCTTTCTTCCATACCGCCAGTTCGTACTCTTGCGACAGTTTGATTGCCGCCGTCGGGCAGACTTCTTCACAGCGTCCACAGAAGATGCAGCGCCCAAGATTGAACTGCCACGCCAGCTCACCGGTGGCGAGGTCAGTTTCAACCGTTAAGGCGTTTGACGGGCAGGCATTGACGCAGGCCGCGCAGCCAATGCACTGCTGCGGGTTCTGCTCTGGCTTACCACGGAAGTTTTTATCAACCGCAATCGGCTCCAGCGGATAAGACGAGGTCGCCGTGCCGGTTTTGATGACTTTTTTGATAAAGGTAAACATGGCGATTCCTTATTTCAGCGGCGAGTTTTTACGCTCAATGCTGTAACGCTCGAGTTCTTTGTACGGCACCACTTTGCTCTTCTTCTTACGCACATCGACCACGGTCATGCGGTCGGTACAGGAGTAGCAAGGGTCGAGGCTACCGATAATCAGCGGCGCATCAGAAACGGTGTTGCCGCGCAACATGTAGCGCAGGGTCGGCCAGTTCGCGTAGGTCGCGGCACGACAGCGCCAGCGGTACAGCTTCTGGTTGTCGCCGGTCATGCTCCAGTGGATATCATCGCCACGTGGCGCTTCGGCAAAGCCCAGCGCAAAACGGTGCGGAATGTAGGTGAATCCTTCCACCGCCAGCGGGCCGCCTGGCAGATTGTCCAGGCCGTAGTCGATCATATTGAGCGAGGTAAAGACTTCGTTGATACGCACTTTCAGACGCGAAATAACGTCGCAGCCCTGCTCGCTGTGAACTTCCATCGGCAGCAGGCCATAACCGACAAACGGGTGATCAGCACGGGTATCACGAGCGTGGCCGCTGGCGCGCACCATCGGGCCAACGTTACTGAAATCGCGGGCGATTTCCGGATCCAGACGACCAATGCCGACGGTGCGCTGTTCCATATTTGGCGTACTCAGCAGCACATCCACCAGCTCCTGTACTTCACGACGCATTTGCTGCGCCAGTTGACGGGTCTGGATCATGTCATCTTTCAGCAGATCGCGACGAATCCCGCCGATCAGGTTCAGACCGTAAGTTTTACGCGCCCCGGTGAGGATCTCCGCCATTTTCATGGAAGATTCGCGCACGCGGAAGAACTGCATAAAGCCGGAGTCAAAGCCGGTAAAGTGACAGGCGAGGCCGAGGTTGAGCAGATGCGAGTGCAGGCGTTCCACCTCCAGCAGAATGGCGCGGATCATCTGCGCGCGTTCTGGCACCTGAATACCCATCGCGTTTTCCACCGACGTGGTGTAGGCGGTGCTGTGGGCAAAGCCGCAGATCCCGCAAACACGATCCGACAGGAAGGTCACTTCGTTGTAACCCATACGGGTTTCCGCCAGTTTTTCCATGCCGCGATGGACGTAGAACAGGCGGTAGTCGGCGTCGATAATGTTTTCGCCGTCAACGAACAGGCGGAAGTGACCCGGTTCATCGGAGGTAACGTGCAGTGGGCCAATCGGCACCACGTTGTTTTTCTTATCACCCAGTTCGTTGATGAACTCGTAGGTTTCTGCATCGGTGGTTGGTGCCGGACGTTGACGATAATCCATGCTGTCTTTACGCAACGGGTAGAGTTCATCCGGCCAGTCATCCGGCAGCACCAGACGGCGTTCATCCGGCAGACCAACCGGAATCAAACCGTACATATCGCGCACTTCACGCTCGCCCCAGACCGCCGCCGGAACGCGCGGCGTCACGGACGGATATTCCGGTTTGTTGGCGTCAACTTCGACGCGCACGGTTATCCAGCACTTCGTGCCCTTCTCCATCGACAGCACATAGTAAACGGCATAATGACCATTCAGTTTGCGTTCATCGTTACCAAACAGTACCGACAGCCAGCCACCCTGTTTGTAGTAGAGAAACTCCACCACTTCCGGCAGATAGTTCACCTTTACGGTCACGGTCAGCTGATCTTTGGTCTGCCAGGCGTGATCCAGCACGACGCCCGGAAATGCCTCATTCAGCGCGGCGAGATAATGTTGACCTAATTTTTCTTCAGACATGCTCATACTCTCTTTAATCACGCCGCCAGCAAGGAGACGAACGCTAAAAATGCAAAGCCAAACCCAGCCCAGGTAATGCGCGGAGTAATATCAAGACGCAGACGGGCCATGCTATTTTCGAACAGCGCGATAACCAGTACGCCGACCACCAGTTTGACGATGGCAATCACCAGCGCCAGCAGCAGCCCACCAGCGGTGAAGGTTTCCATTTGTCCCCACGGAATAAACACCCCGACGAACATCTGCAACACCACCAGCTGTTTCAGGCTGATACCCCATTTCATTACGCCAAAGCCGCTGCCGCTGTATTCAGAGAGTGGGCCTTCCTGCAACTCCTGCTCGGCTTCCGCCAGGTCGAACGGCAGTTTGCCCATTTCGATAAAAGTGGCGAACGCACAGGCACAAAGCGCCAGCACCAGCGGGATGCTCTGGCTCAGAGGCCAGTGATAAACGGTGTCGGTGATGTTGCTGATGTTGGTGGAACCGGCAACCTGTGCGGCAACCCACAGACCAAGCAGCAGCATCGGTTCGACCAGCACACCGAGCATCGCTTCACGGCTCGCGCCGATAGCGGTAAACGGGCTACCGGTATCCAGACCGGAAATGGCAAAGAAGAAACGCGCGATGGCGAAGAGATACAGTAAGGTGATCAAATCGCCCAGTTGCGGCAGCGGAGAACCGACGGTCACCACCGGCAGCGCGGTAGCGATAGTCAGCATGACGCCCACCATCACATACGGCGTCAGGCGGAACACCCAGCCGGAGGCATCCGGGCCAACACTCTGACGCCCCAGCAGTTTGATAATGTCGCGATATTCCTGCAATACGCCCGGCCCGCGACGGTTATGCAGACGGGCGCGCGCCACGCGGGTTATACCGGAGAGCAGCGGCGCAACGGCAAATAACACCAGCGCCTGAATTAACGGATATAAAACACTCATTCTCAGGCTCCTCGTGAAACAATAATCACCACCAGCACCGCCAGTTCAACCAGCGCCATCCGGCGGAACAGCAATGCACTACCTTCGCACTGCCAGCCCGGCACCAGCGACACCGGATTCAGCCATTTGCGCAGTTTCAGCACCGGCGCAAACGCCTGTTTAACCGGCATGGCAAAACCGTGAGCGGTAATCACCATTGATTTTTCGTGGTCGTAGCCGCACACCCAGGCTGCGCCACGGGAACGTGACGGCAGACGGTCGCCTTTGCAAATCGCCATAATGATGAATGGCAGCAGCGGGCAGGCAATCAGCAGCAACGTGATCATTGGTTGAGAAACGGTGGTGTTAGCAGGCTCCAGCGGCAGAGGTACAGCTGCTGACAGCATCGGCAGCAGCCACGGCGCAGCAACACCGCCAATCACGCAGCAAATCGCCAGTGCCACTACGCTTACGCTCATCAGGAGCGGCGCACAGGTGGCGTTTTCGGCTTCTTTGGTACGCGGCGCGCCAAGGAACGTAACGCCATAGACTTTCGCCATACACATCACCGCCAGCGCACCGGTAATTGCCAGCCCCACGGCGAGCAGCGGCCCCAGCAGACGGGCAACGAACGTTCCGCTATTGCTCAGTTTGAAGAAGGATTGATAGATAACCCATTCACCGGCAAAACCGTTCAACGGCGGCAGCGCAGCCATTGCCATCAGCCCGACTAACATGGCGATGGAGATAACCGGCATTTTCTTGCCAATGCCGCCGAGTTTTTCGATATCGCGATGACCAGTACGGAACCAGACGCTACCCGCCCCAAGGAACAGTACGCTTTTGAACAGGCTATGATTAAGCAGATGGTACAGGCCACCGACCAGGCCAAGAGCAATCAGCGTCGGTTGTTCGAGCGCGATACCCGTTACGCCAGCCCCCAGCCCCAGCAGGATGATGCCGATATTTTCCAGTGTGTGGTAAGCCAGCAGACGCTGGATGTTGTGCTCCATCAGCGCATACAAACCACCGACGAACGCGGTGATCATGCCGAGCACCAGCAGCGCAATTCCCCACCACAGCGGCGCGTTACCGCCCAGCAGAGACAGGGTTAAAATGCCCAGCAGGCCGATTTTCATTACCACCGTGGAAAACAGCGCGGCAGCAGGCGCAGAAGCGTTAGCATGAGCCTGCGGCACCCAGCCGTGCAGCGGGATAATCCCGGCCAGCAGGCCAAAGCCAATCACGCCGAGCAGCCAGATATCGGAACCGAGCGGCAGCTGTTGCACGCGCATATCCAGCAGGCGCAGATCCAGCGTGCCGTAACGTTGCCAGACCAGCCAGCAGGCAATCGCCAGCAGCAGAGTGCCAAGACGCCCCAGCGCAAACCACAGTTTGCCCTCTTTGCTGTTGCTGGTGAGAAACACCGCGCACAGAGCCATGATTTCGGCCATTACCACGAACATGCCCAGATTGCTGGCAATGACGGCGCACACGGCGGCAACCATCAGCATATTGATCTGCAAACCGTTGCATTTCACCTGCGCGTGGCGATGCCAGTCAATGTTGTAGAGGCTGACAAACAGGCCGCACAGGCCGAGGGTTATCAACCAAATCGCGTTAAGCGGAGAGATTTGCACATCGTAGCTTACCAGTGACAGCGTACCGCTCACGCCGACCGCCCCCGTCAGCACGGTGAAACCTGCTGCTGCTGTGTACACGCTACCAACCGCGCCGCCAATCCCGGCTATCCAGCCACTCAGCGCCTTATGAAAAGAAAAGAGAAATGCCAGAACAGCGGCGGCAACAAACCACGCCACGCCGCTGTTGATCAGGGAAATTGCGCTCATTTAGCCTCTCCACTTTGAGCCTGCTGAAACAAGGTGAGATCGCCAAAGTCCGTATTAAAAGTCAGCTCACGCTTACGTTTGCTGACGCGGGCGATATCGGTGTTATCCACCAGATGCAGAGCTTTGGTTGGGCACATCCGCACGCAAGCTGGACCTTGTTCATCAAAGCTACAAAGATCACATTTGACGGCGATCGCGCGAATGCCCGGCACCCAGTCAAGCAATGTGCTGACACGCGCCGGAGCAGGCGGTGCCGGTGGCGCTTTCGGGGTATTGGCATTTGCCGGAATATCCAGCGGACGGCTGCCGGAAAATTCAATTGCGCCAAACGGGCAGGCGATGCCGCAAAGTTTGCAGCTTACGCACAGACTTTCATTCAACTGCACGGCACCATCAACGCGGGTGATGGCATTAACTGGGCAGACCACCGCACAGGGCGCATCTTCACAGTGGTGACAGAGCTGCGGTGCAGATTCTTTTTCATTTAGCATCACTCGCAGGCGCGGCATGGATTGCAGGCCGTGCTGGCGATGCGTCTCTGAACAGGCGGCCTCACAGGTGTGGCAGCCGATACAGAGCGTGGAGTCAGCAATTACAAAACGATTCACCAGGCATTCCTCAGGTGATTGTCATTTTTGACGAAAACATGCCGATGAAATGTCATTTTCGACACTCATCGACACGCCCATCCCCAAACAGGCATGACGCCTGCAAAACGGGCAAAGCCTCAGCTCATGCTGCCGAGCTTTGTCCCTCTACCAGTTGGCTTAAATTCACCGGGGTATTGTTTTCAATGGCGGTGTATAAGCTGTCGTAAACGCCGGCGATTTTTTCGAGATAGTGTTCCAGCACTTGTTCGCGATTACGGATGTTGACCTTGCCATCAATCATGCCGTCACTGCTCAACTGAGCCAGTGCAATCCGCTGTTTGTCTTCGCCATCTTTCGTTTCGACGTAATACTCGATGGTATGGCTGTTAAAGCCATCCGCCAGGGTGACGTAAATGCGAAAATGTTCAAAAAGAACGAAACAGAGTTCTTTATCTGGCGCGCAGCTCATCGCGTGATGCAAACGCGCTTTTGATAACGTGATCCCCTGAACCAGCGAATTGCAATAGATATGCCACTGGTCCTGTAGGCGACGATGCCGCTGTGCGATGTAATCGGCTTTCTCGCTTATTTCCCAAATAGTCATTGTCAGGTTACCCGTTTAACAGAGATGCCTGCCCTTAAGCATTTTCTGTGCCAATTTTTAATTCATTGATATTTAGGTGATTTTTATGATTCCGCTGAATTTCGACGCCGTGTCGACGTGTCATTTCGACATCATCGACATTATTCACCGCAGGGATAGTCAACACTGGCACAATTATTGCTTATAGCTGGCAATAGTTAATGGGAGGCGATATGCACGAAATAACCCTCTGCCAACGGGCACTGGAATTGATTGAACAACAGGCCGCAAAGCACGGTGCAAAACGCGTAACTGGGGTCTGGCTCAAAATTGGCGCATTTTCTTGTGTCGAAACCAGCTCTCTTGCCTTTTGTTTTGATCTGGTTTGCCGTGGCAGCGTGGCGGAAGGTTGTAAACTGCACCTCGAAGAACAAGAGGCCGAATGCTGGTGTGAAACATGCCAACAGTATGTGACGCTACTGACCCAGCGCGTCCGCCGCTGCCCACAGTGTCATGGCGACATGCTGCGCATTGTGGCAGACGACGGTTTACAGATTCGGCGGATAGAAATAGACCAGGAGTGAGCGATGTGTACAACATGCGGTTGCGGTGAAGGCAACCTGTATATCGAGGGTGATGAACATAACCCTCATTCCGCGTTTCGTAGCGCGCCTTTTGCCCCGGCTGCACGCCCGAAGATGAAAATCACCGGCATTAAAGCGCCTGAATTTACCCCCAGCCAGACCGAAGAGGGCGACCTGCATTACGGTCATGGCGAAGCAGGCACACACGCGCCGGGCATGAGCCAGCGCCGGATGCTGGAAGTCGAAATTGACGTGCTGGACAAAAATAATCGCCTGGCTGAACGTAACCGCGCGCGTTTTGCTGCCCGTAATCAACTGGTGCTCAACCTGGTATCCAGCCCCGGTTCCGGTAAAACCACGCTGCTGACGGAAACCTTAATGCGCCTGAAAGACAGCGTTCCGTGCGCGGTGATTGAAGGCGACCAGCAAACCGTGAACGATGCCGCACGTATTCGCGCTACCGGCACGCCAGCGATTCAGGTGAACACCGGTAAAGGTTGCCATCTTGACGCACAGATGATCGCCGACGCCGCGCCGCGTCTGCCACTGGACGATAACGGTATTCTGTTTATCGAAAACGTCGGCAACCTCGTATGCCCGGCCAGCTTCGATCTGGGTGAAAAACATAAAGTTGCGGTGCTTTCCGTTACCGAAGGCGAAGACAAACCGCTGAAATATCCGCATATGTTTGCCGCCGCCTCGCTGATGCTGCTCAACAAAGTTGACCTGCTGCCGTATCTCAATTTCGACGTTGAGAAATGCATCGCCTGCGCCCGCGAAGTCAATCCAGAAATTGAAATCATCCTCATTTCCGCCACCAGCGGCGAAGGGATGGACCAGTGGCTGAACTGGCTGGAGACACAGCGATGTGCATAGGCGTTCCCGGCCAGATTCGCACCATTGACGGCAACCAGGCGAAAGTCGACGTCTGCGGCATTCAGCGCGATGTCGATTTAACGTTAGTCGGCAGCTGCGATGAAAACGGTCAGCCGCGCGTGGGCCAGTGGGTACTGGTTCACGTTGGCTTTGCCATGAGCGTAATTAATGAAGCCGAAGCGCGCGACACCCTCGACGCATTACAAAATATGTTTGACGTTGAGCCGGATGTCGGCGCGCTGTTGTATGGCGAGGAAAAATAATGCGTTTTGTTGATGAATATCGCGCGCCGGAACAGGTGATGCAGTTAATTGAGCATCTGCGCGAACGTGCTTCACATCTCTCTTACACCGCCGAACGTCCTCTGCGAATTATGGAAGTGTGCGGCGGTCATACCCACGCCATTTTTAAATTCGGCCTTGACCAGTTGCTGCCGGAAAACGTTGAGTTTATCCACGGTCCGGGCTGCCCGGTGTGTGTACTGCCGATGGGCAGAATCGACACCTGCGTGGAGATTGCCAGCCATCCGGAAGTGATTTTCTGTACCTTTGGCGACGCCATGCGCGTACCTGGAAAACAGGGGTCACTGTTGCAGGCAAAAGCGCGCGGTGCCGATGTGCGCATCGTTTACTCGCCAATGGATGCGTTGAAACTGGCGCAGGAGAACCCAACCCGCAAAGTGGTGTTCTTCGGCTTAGGGTTTGAAACCACCATGCCGACCACCGCCATCACCCTGCAACAGGCAAAAGCCCACGATGTGCAGAACTTTTACTTCTTCTGCCAGCACATTACGCTTATCCCCACGCTGCGCAGTTTGCTGGAACAACCGGACAATGGCATTGATGCGTTCCTCGCGCCGGGCCACGTCAGTATGGTTATCGGCACCGATGCCTATAATTTTATCGCCAGCGATTTTAATCGTCCGCTGGTGGTCGCTGGTTTCGAACCACTTGATCTACTACAAGGCGTGGTGATGCTGGTAGAGCAGAAAATAGCGGCCCACAGCAAAGTAGAGAATCAGTACCGGCGAGTGGTGCCAGATGCGGGTAATTTGCTGGCGCAACAGGCGATAGCCGACGTGTTCTGCGTCAACGGCGACAGCGAATGGCGTGGCCTTGGGGTGATCGAATCCTCAGGCGTGCATCTGACGCCGGATTATCAGCGATTTGACGCTGAAGCGCATTTCCGCCCGGCACCGCAGCAGGTTTGCGATGACCCACGCGCGCGCTGTGGCGAAGTATTGACGGGCAAATGTAAGCCGCATCAATGCCCGCTGTTTGGTAACACCTGTAATCCTCAAACCGCATTCGGCGCGCTGATGGTCTCCTCTGAAGGAGCGTGCGCCGCGTGGTATCAGTATCGTCAGCAGGAGAGTGAAGCGTGAATAATATCCAACTCGCCCACGGCAGCGGCGGCCAGGCGATGCAGCAATTAATCAACAGCCTGTTTATGGAAGCCTTTGCGAATCCGTGGCTGGCAGAGCAGGAAGATCAGGCGCGTCTTGACCTGGCACAACTGGTGGCGGAAGGCGACCGTCTGGCCTTTTCCACCGACAGTTACGTCATTGACCCGCTGTTCTTTCCTGGTGGCAATATTGGCAAGCTGGCGATTTGCGGCACGGCGAATGACGTGGCGGTCAGCGGCGCAATTCCACGCTATCTCTCCTGTGGATTTATCCTTGAAGAAGGATTGCCGATGGAGACGCTGAAAGCCGTGGTCACCAGCATGGCTGAAACTGCCCGTGCGGCTGGCATTGCTATTGTCACCGGCGATACCAAAGTGGTGCAGCGTGGGGCGGCAGATAAACTGTTTATCAACACCGCAGGCATGGGCGCGATCCCGGCAAATATTCACTGGGGTGCACAAACCCTGACCGCCGGCGATGTATTGCTGGTTAGCGGTACGCTCGGCGACCACGGTGCGACTATCCTTAACTTGCGCGAACAATTGGGGCTGGATGGCGAACTGGTCAGCGACTGCGCGGTGCTGACGCCGCTGATTCAGACGCTGCGAGACATTCCCGGCGTGAAGGCGCTGCGCGATGCCACCCGTGGTGGGGTGAATGCGGTGGTTCATGAGTTTGCGGCAGCCTGCGGTTGCGGCATTGAACTTTCAGAAGCTGCGCTACCGGTTAAACCTGCCGTGCGCGGCGTTTGTGAGCTGCTGGGGCTGGACGCCCTCAACTTTGCCAACGAAGGTAAGCTGGTGATTGCCGTAGAGCGTAACGCGGCTGAGCAAGTGTTGGCGGCGCTGCATTCCCATCCACTAGGACAGGATGCGGCGTTAATTGGCGAAGTGGTGGAACGTAAAGGTGTTCGTCTCGCAGGGCTTTATGGTGTGAAACGAACTCTCGATCTACCTCACGCCGAACCGCTGCCTCGTATATGCTAATAAAAACCTAAAGCTCCTATAATTTGTCATTTACCTTTTGCACCGCTTAGCGGTGCTTTCCTGGAAGAACAACATGTCGTATACACCGATGAGTGATCTCGGGCAACAAGGGTTGTTCGACATCACTCGGACACTATTGCAGCAGCCCGATCTGGCCTCGCTGTGTGAGGCTCTTTCGCAACTGGTAAAGCGTTCTGCGCTCGCCGACAACGCGGCGATTGTGTTGTGGCAAGCGCAGACTCAACGTGCGACTTATTACGCGTCGCGTGACAAAGAACCCCCTATAAAATACGAAGACGAAACCGTTCTGGCACATGGGCCGGTGCGCAGCATTTTGTCACGTCCTGATACGCTGCATTGCAGCTACGAAGAATTTTGTGAAACCTGGCCACAACTGGCCACAAGCGGGCTATACCCTAAATTTGGTCACTATTGCCTGATGCCACAGGCAGCGGAAGGACATATTTTTGGCGGCTGTGAATTTATTCGTTATGACGATCGCCCGTGGAGCGAAAAAGAGTTCAATCGCCTGCAAACCTTTACGCAGATTGTTTCTGTTGTCACCGAGCAAATTCAGAGTCGCATCATCAACAATGTCGACTACGAACTGTTATGTCGGGAACGGGATAACTTCCGCATTCTGGTTGCCATCACCAATGCGGTACTCTCCCGCCTGGACATGGACGAACTGGTCAGCGAAGTGGCGAAAGAGATCCACTACTACTTCGACATTGACGATATCAGCATCGTCTTACGCAGCCACCGCAAAAACAAACTCAACGTCTACTCCACTCACTATCTCGATAAACAGCATCCCACTCACGAACAGAGTGAAGTTGATGAGGCCGGAACCCTCACCGAGCGCGTATTTAAAAGCAAAGAGATGCTGCTGATTAATCTCCACGAGCGGGATGATTTAGCCCCCTACGAACGCATGTTGTTCGATACCTGGGGCAACCAGATCCAGACGCTGTGCCTGCTGCCGTTGATGTCTGGCAATACCATGCTGGGCGTGCTGAAACTGGCACAGTGCGAAGAGAAAACATTTACCACCACCAACCTGAGTTTGCTGCGCCAGATTGCCGAACGAGTGGCAATCGCCGTGGATAATGCCCTCGCCTACCAGGAAATCCACCGTCTGAAAGAGCGGCTGGTTGATGAAAACCTTGCCCTGACGGAACAACTCAACAAAGTGGATAGTGAATTTGGCGAGATTATTGGTCGCAGCGAAGCCATGTACAGCGTGCTTAAACAAGTTGAAATGGTGGCGCAAAGCGACAGTACCGTTCTGATCCTCGGTGAAACTGGCACGGGTAAAGAGCTGATTGCCCGCGCAATCCATAATCTCAGTGGGCGTAATAATCGTCGCATGGTGAAAATGAACTGCGCCGCCATGCCTGCCGGATTACTGGAAAGCGATCTGTTTGGTCATGAACGTGGTGCCTTTACCGGTGCCAGCGCCCAGCGCATCGGTCGTTTTGAACTGGCGGATAAAAGTTCGCTGTTCCTCGATGAAGTGGGCGATATGCCACTGGAGTTACAGCCAAAGTTGCTGCGCGTATTGCAGGAGCAGGAGTTTGAACGCCTCGGCAGCAACAAAATCATTCAGACAGACGTGCGTTTAATCGCCGCAACTAATCGCGATCTGAAAAAAATGGTCGCCGACCGCGAGTTCCGTAGCGATCTCTATTACCGCCTGAACGTCTTCCCGATCCACCTGCCGCCGTTACGCGAGCGCCCGGAAGATATTCCGCTGCTGGCGAAAGCCTTTACCTTCAAAATTGCCCGCCGACTGGGGCGCAATATCGACAGCATTCCTGCCGAGACACTGCGCATATTGAGCAACATGGAATGGCCGGGTAACGTGCGCGAACTGGAAAATGTTATTGAGCGTGCGGTACTGCTGACTCGCGGTAATGTTCTACAACTCTCTTTACCCGATATCTCACTGCCAGAACCCGAAACGCCGCCTGCTGCAACGGTCGTCGCTCAGGAAGGCGAAGATGAATATCAACTGATTGTTCGCGTATTAAAAGAGACGAACGGCGTAGTCGCGGGTCCGAAAGGCGCTGCGCAACGTCTGGGGTTAAAACGCACCACCCTGCTGTCACGGATGAAGCGGCTGGGAATTGATAAAGCGGCGTTGGTTTAATCGTCTGGAGTGCCGGACAGGAAGATCTATCCGGCACGCTATTCACGTGGTTTCTTCGGGCGATACTTTTCCGGCAATTCCGGCACCGGACGCTTATCATCAATCAGATGACGCACGGTTAAGATCGGATGACGCCACAGCATTCGCGGCCCCGCCCAACGCATAATCTGTTTCATCTCCTCACGCTTTGCTGGCTGATAACAGTGAACCGGACACTGCTTACAGGCTGGTTTCTCTTCGCCGAACACACATTTATCCAGCCGCTTTTGCGCGTAAGCAAACAGCGCATCGTAATGCCCCGGCTCCGCTGACGCCTGCGGGCATTGCGCTTGATAAAGATCGATCATTCTTTTAATCGTCAGTTTTTCACGAGAGATACGCTTACCGGACATGCTGCCTCCACACTCTTAAGGTGCATTTATATTACAACTTAAATGTAAAGGGGACTATGGCTCTGAAGGAGAAGGTTTCTTCAACCAGACAATGTTGCGCCCCTTTTCCACAGCCAACAAGCAAACGCTGCAAAGCAGCATTTTTCCCGGAACCGACATCAAGAACTCACCTTTCGTGTCTTCCCCTGAAATGATTAACTCCGGTATCATGTGCGCCTTATGTGATTACAACGAAAATAAAAACCATCACACTACATTTAACATCAGGGAACCGGATCTAACTCCATGAGTGTAATAGAAAATTTCGACGCCCATACTCCGATGATGCAGCAGTACCTCAAGCTGAAAGCCCAGCATCCTGAGATCCTGCTGTTCTACCGGATGGGTGACTTTTACGAGCTGTTTTATGACGACGCAAAACGAGCATCGCAGCTGCTGGATATTTCACTGACTAAACGCGGCGCATCTGCGGGCGAGCCGATCCCGATGGCGGGTATTCCCTACCATGCAGTGGAAAACTATCTCGCCAAACTGGTGAATCAAGGTGAGTCGGTTGCGATTTGTGAACAAATCGGCGATCCGGCTACCAGCAAAGGGCCGGTTGAGCGCAAAGTTGTCCGTATCGTCACGCCGGGCACGATCAGCGATGAAGCCCTGCTACAGGAGCGTCAGGACAATCTGCTGGCAGCTATCTGGCAGGACAGCAAAGGTTTCGGTTATGCGACGCTGGATATCAGCTCCGGCCGTTTTCGCCTGAGCGAACCGGCTGACCGCGAAACGATGGCGGCAGAGCTGCAACGCACCAATCCGGCGGAACTGTTGTATGCAGAAGATTTCGCCGAGATGTCGTTGATTGAAGGTCGTCGCGGCCTGCGTCGTCGCCCGCTGTGGGAGTTTGAAATCGACACCGCGCGCCAGCAGTTGAACCTGCAATTTGGCACCCGCGATCTGGTCGGTTTTGGCGTCGAGAACGCGCCTCGTGGGCTTTGTGCTGCCGGTTGTCTGTTACAGTATGCGAAAGATACCCAACGCACGACCCTGCCGCATATTCGCTCTATCACTATGGAACGTGAGCAGGACAGCATCATTATGGATGCTGCGACGCGTCGTAACCTGGAAATTACCCAGAATCTGGCGGGCGGCGCGGAAAATACATTGGCTTCCGTGCTCGATTGCACCGTCACGCCGATGGGTAGCCGTATGCTGAAACGCTGGCTGCATATGCCGGTGCGCGACACCCGTGTGTTGCTTGAGCGTCAGCAAACTATTGGCGCATTGCAGGATTTCACCACCGAGTTACAGCCGGTACTCCGGCAGGTCGGCGATCTGGAGCGTATTCTGGCACGCCTGGCGTTGCGTACCGCTCGCCCGCGCGACCTTGCTCGTATGCGTCATGCCTTCCAGCAACTGCCGGAACTGCGTGCACAGCTAGAAAATGTCGATAGTGCACCAGTACAGGCGCTGCGTGAAAAAATGGGCGAATTTGCCGAACTGCGCGACCTGCTGGAGCGAGCAATCATCGACACGCCACCGGTGCTGGTGCGCGACGGTGGCGTCATCGCTCCAGGCTATAACGAAGAGCTGGATGAGTGGCGTGCGCTGGCTGACGGTGCGACCGATTATCTGGAGCGTCTGGAAATCCGCGAACGTGAACGTACCGGTCTGGACACTCTGAAAGTCGGCTTTAATGCGGTGCACGGCTACTACATTCAAATCAGCCGTGGGCAAAGTCATCTGGCGCCAATTAACTATATGCGCCGCCAGACACTGAAAAACGCCGAACGTTACATTATTCCGGAGCTGAAAGAGTACGAAGACAAGGTACTGACTTCAAAAGGTAAAGCACTGACGCTGGAAAAACAGCTTTATGAAGAGTTGTTCGACCTGCTACTGCCGCATCTGGAAGCGTTACAACAGAGTGCGAGCGCGCTGGCAGAACTGGACGTGCTGGTAAATCTGGCAGAACGCGCATATACCCTGAACTACACCTGCCCGACCTTTATCGATAAACCCGGCATTCGTATTACCGAAGGTCGCCATCCGGTGGTTGAACAGGTGCTGAATGAGCCGTTTATCGCTAACCCGCTGAACCTGTCACCGCAGCGACGGATGTTGATCATCACCGGTCCGAACATGGGCGGTAAAAGTACCTATATGCGCCAGACCGCGTTGATTGCGCTGATGGCGTATATTGGCAGTTACGTACCGGCACAAAAAGTCGAGATTGGGCCGATCGATCGCATCTTCACCCGTGTTGGCGCAGCGGATGATCTGGCTTCCGGACGTTCAACCTTTATGGTGGAGATGACCGAAACCGCTAATATTCTGCATAACGCCACCGAGTACAGTCTGGTATTGATGGATGAGATTGGGCGCGGAACGTCGACTTACGATGGCCTGTCGCTGGCGTGGGCATGTGCCGAAAATCTGGCGAATAAAATTAAAGCGTTGACGCTGTTTGCTACCCATTACTTCGAGCTGACTCAACTGCCGGAGAAAATGGAAGGCGTCGCCAACGTGCATCTCGATGCGCTGGAGCACGGAGACACTATCGCCTTTATGCACAGCGTACAGGACGGCGCGGCGAGTAAGAGCTACGGTCTGGCGGTTGCTGCGCTGGCAGGTGTACCGAAAGAGGTGATCAAACGTGCGCGACAGAAACTGCGTGAGCTGGAAAGCATTTCGCCGAATGCTGCCGCTACACAGGTAGATGGTACGCAAATGTCGCTACTTTCTGTGCCGGAAGAAACCTCGCCAGCGATCGAAGCACTGGAAAACCTCGATCCAGATTCACTGACTCCGCGTCAGGCGCTGGAGTGGATTTATCGCTTGAAGAGTCTGGTGTAAAAATAATTCCCGATAGCCTTTTACTATCGGGAATATTAACGACAACTGACGAATCTAATAAAAATACCCTGTATAATAGTAGAGATTATTTTACAGGGTAAAATCATGCCATCAACACGCTATCAAAAAATTGATACTCATCACTATCGCCATATATGGGCTGTTGGTGATATTCATGGTGACTATCAATTATTACAATCCCGTTTGCATGAATTATATTTTTGTCACGAAACAGACTTACTTATTTCCACAGGCGATAATATTGATCGTGGGTCGGAGAGTCTTAATGTGCTACGCCTGTTAAATCAGCCCTGGTTTACCTCCGTGAAAGGTAACCATGAAGCGATGGCACTTGATGCATTCGCGACTGGTGATGGCAATATGTGGTTAGCCAGCGGCGGTGACTGGTTCTTTGATTTAAATGATTCAGAGAAAAAAGAAGCAATAGATCTGTTACTGAGATTTCATCATCTCCCGCATATTATCGAATTGAGTAACGATTTTATAAAATATGTCATCACACATGCAGATTATCCGGGTAATGAATATCACTTTGGCAAAGAAATCGCGGAAAGCAAATTACTCTGGCCTGTTGATCGCGTGCAGAAGTCGCTTAATGGCGAGTTACAAAAAATAAACGGTGCTGATTATTTTATATTTGGACATATGATGTTTGATAACATTCAGACATTCGCTAACCAGATTTATATTGATACCGGATCGCCGAAAAGCGGACGGTTATCGTTTTATAAAATTAAATAATTAATCCAGTCAGGATAAGGATCATCTCTGGTTCAGATCCGCTATTGCCAATATCGGTCATGAATTTCTTCATAAAGACATCGGGTTTCGCACACCAGTTTACTGTCAGAAGTCGGCGTCACCATCAACGCTATTCAGGACGGATCATACAAAAGAAAAAGGCCAGCCTCACTTGAGACTGGCCTTTCTGACAGATGCTTGCTTATTCGCGGAACAGCGCCTCGATATTCAGCCCCTGAGTCTGCAAAATCTCACGCAGACGGCGCAGGCCTTCAACCTGAATCTGGCGAACACGTTCACGAGTGAGGCCAATTTCACGACCTACATCTTCCAGTGTTGCCGCTTCGTACCCCAGCAAACCGAATCGACGTGCCAGCACTTCACGCTGTTTGGCGTTCAGCTCGAACAGCCATTTGACGATGCTCTGCTTCATATCGTCATCTTGCGTGGTGTCTTCCGGACCGTTCTCTTTTTCATCGGCCAGAATGTCCAGCAACGCTTTTTCGGAATCACCGCCCAGAGGGGTGTCTACCGAGGTAATGCGCTCGTTAAGACGAAGCATACGGCTGACGTCATCAACTGGCTTATCCAGTTGCTCTGCGATCTCTTCCGCACTCGGTTCGTGGTCCAGTTTATGGGACAACTCACGTGCGGTTCGCAGGTAAACGTTCAGCTCCTTTACGATGTGAATCGGCAAACGAATAGTACGGGTTTGGTTCATAATCGCCCGTTCGATCGTCTGGCGAATCCACCAGGTTGCGTATGTTGAGAAGCGGAAACCACGTTCCGGGTCAAACTTCTCAACCGCGCGGATAAGCCCCAGGTTGCCCTCTTCGATAAGATCCAGCAAAGCCAGACCACGATTGCCATAACGGCGGGCAATTTTTACCACCAGACGTAAGTTACTCTCAATCATCCGGCGGCGGGAGGCAACATCTCCACGCAGTGCGCGACGCGCAAAATAAACTTCTTCTTCGGCCGTTAACAGTGGCGAATAACCAATCTCACCAAGGTAAAGCTGAGTCGCGTCCAACACACGCTGTGTGGCACCCTGCGATAACAGTTCCTCTTCGGCCAAATCGTTATCACTGGGTTCCTCTTCTACTAAGGCCTTTTCGTCAAAAACCTCAACTCCGTTCTCATCAAATTCCGCATCTTCATTTAAATCATGAACTTTCAGCGTATTCTGACTCATAAGGTGGCTCCTACCCGTGATCCCTTGACGGAACGCTCAAGCAACAGCCTGGTTCCGCCGAATTATCGCTGCGGCAAATAACGCAGCGGGTTTACGGATTTCCCCTTGTAACGAATTTCAAAATGCAAGCGTGTTGAACTGGTTCCGGTGCTACCCATGGTTGCTATTTTTTGCCCCGCCTTCACTTCTTGTTGTTCCCGGACCAGCATTGTGTCGTTATGGGCGTAGGCACTCAGGTAATCATCATTATGTTTGATGATAATCAGATTACCGTAACCGCGCAGCGCATTACCGGCATAAACAACGCGGCCATCTGCGGTCGCGGTAATTGCCTGTCCTTTGCTACCTGCGATATCAATCCCCTTATTGCCCCCCTCAGAAGCGCCAAAGGTTTCAATCACTTTGCCCTCAGTTGGCCAGCGCCAGGTGGAGATAGGCGTGCTGGTTGATGTACTGCTGACAGTCGGCTCGGTTGTGCTTGCTGTTGGCACCGTTACAGGCGCTGTGACCGTGGTCGCAGTTGGCTTGTTGTTCGGCAACATTTTGTTAGCACTCTGTTCACCCGAAGACTCAGAATACGTAATTGTCGGTTGCGACGCAACAGCAACGGTGGAATTTTGTGCAGGCTTGATCACAACTCCTTGCTCTGCTGCATCCGCCTGGGTAATGGCATTTCCGCCAGTAATCGGCGTACCGGAGGCGTTGCCAACCTGCAAGGTCTGACCGACGTTCAACGCGTATGGTGCCTGAATATTATTGCGCTGAGCGAGGTCACGGAAATCGTTGCCGGTGATCCAGGCGATATAGAAAAGTGTGTCGCCTTTTTTCACGGTATAGGTACTGCCGCTATAACTGCCTTTCGGAATATTCCCGTACTGGCGGTTGTAGACGATACGCCCATTTTCCATTTGCACCGGTTGCTGAGCGACAGGCTGTACCGGTTGGATTTGTGGTTGTTGTGTAGACTGAATTTGTGGCTGCTGTACCGGCTGAATTTGCGGTTGCTGCGTTGTAGACGTCGTCCCCATTTTCGGCGGTGGCGTAATCAACATACCTGAATTGGTATTTGCCGGCGCATTGCCATTAACGGAACTAACTGGTGCCGGTGGATTCGATGTGTCAGAACAGCCAGCCAGCCATAGCGAAACCAGTGACAAAGCCGCAATACGGCGAACGGTGAATTTTGGGCTTCCCGCGCTCATTTATCCCCCAGGAAAAAATTGATTAATAACCAGTGACATAATTACCGTGCAAGGCACCCTACTGAACACTGGAAAAGATGTTCACGATACGCTGACTTGCTGCAAAATAACCAGGAAAATTCCGGGTATTTCCTCGCAATTCAAGCCAGCTCCCCCTTCACTAAGGGGACAAAGCGCACGGCCTCTACGGTATCGATAATAAATTCGCCCCCACGACGACGCACCCGTTTCAAATACTGGTGCTCTTCCCCGACCGGCAAGACGAGAATCCCGCCTTCATCCAGTTGCGTCATTAGCGCAGTAGGAATTTCGGGCGGTGCCGCCGTTACAATGATAGCGTCAAACGGCGCACGTGCTTGCCAACCTTGCCATCCATCGCCGTGACGGGTTGAAACATTATGTAAATCAAGATTTTTCAGGCGACGTCGCGCCTGCCACTGCAAGCCTTTAATCCGTTCGACCGAACATACATGCTGGACAAGATGCGCCAGGATTGCCGTTTGATATCCCGAACCAGTGCCGATTTCCAGCACCCGCGACTGCGGCGTCAGTTCAAGTAATTCGGTCATTCGCGCCACCATATATGGCTGCGAAATTGTCTGCCCCTGACCTATCGGCAACGCGATATTATCCCAGGCCTTTTGTTCAAACGCTTCATCAATGAATTTTTCACGCGGCACGGCGGCGAGTGCATTCAGCACCTGCTCATCCTGAATACCTTGCGCACGTAATTGATCCAGAAGTGCTTGTACGCGTCTGCTTACCATTGCGTGCCAACTCCCACGCTGTTTAACCAGTCTGAAACCACATCTTGCGCGCTATGCGCAGTTAAATCCACATGCAGCGGCGTGATGGAGACATAGCCCTCATCTACCGCAGCAAAATCGGTCCCCGGACCGGCATCACATTTACCGCCCGGTGGGCCAATCCAGTACAGCGTATTGCCGCGCGGATCTTGCTGCGGGATCACCTGATCTGCCGGATGTCGTGTACCGCAGCGAGTGACACGGATACCTTTAATCTGCTCCAGTGGTAAATCCGGTACGTTAATATTGAGAATACGCCCGGTACGCAGCGGCTCTTTACACAGTGCGCGCAAAATGGAACACGTTACCGCCGCAGCAGTGTCATAATGTTTATGTCCATCAAGCGAGACAGCCAGCGCCGGAAAACCTAAATGACGGCCTTCCATCGCGGCGGCTACCGTACCGGAATAGATAACATCATCCCCCAGATTGGGGCCGGCGTTAATGCCCGAAACCACAATATCCGGACGTGGACGCATTAGTGCGTTCACGCCAAGATAGACGCAGTCGGTCGGGGTTCCCATTTGCACAGCGATATCACCATTTTCAAAGGTAAACGTTCGCAGGGAGGATTCCAGCGTCAGGGAATTTGAAGCGCCGCTGCGGTTACGATCGGGGGCAACCACCTGAACGTCAGCAAACTCACGCAAGGCTTTCGCCAGCGTTTGTATACCGGGTGCATGTACCCCGTCATCATTACTCAGCAATATGCGCATAATCACCTGTTGTGTTGATAAGTTCCCTGACAACGCTGGTCGCAAAACTTCCCGCCGGAAGCCAGAAACGGATTTCTACGGTGACGTCATCCCACCAGTTCCAGCTTAATTGTTGCGGATATAACAGCATCGCTCTGCGCGCGGCTTCAACTTTTTCGCGCAGCAGCAAAACTTGTAATTCAGTTTCGTCGGCTATCGCCGCTTGTTCGAATGCCAGCGCCTCACGTTGGGTTCCCCACTCGCCGCTACCGGGCAAAGCTGCGGTAATCATCAGCTCTTTATCGTTGACGCGACGCTGTAATTCCGCCAGTTCTTCGTGAGTTGCAACAAACCAACTGCCGCGCCCGGCTAATTGTAGCGCATCGCCGTCAACAACTTGATTAACTTCTGCTTTTTTGAGGCGCTCAGCAACAATCTGATTAAACAACGCACTACGTGCTGCCGACAACCAAAAGCTGCGTTTATTGCGATCGCGTACCGGAGTATTGGTTTGCGCCCAGCGCAGCGCGCCCTGCAAGTTACTACCGCCAATACCGAAACGCTGCGCGCCAAAGTAGTTCGGTACACCTTTTACGCAAATATCGATCAGACGTTGTTCAACGTCATCGCGATTGCTCACTTCGCGTAGTACCAGGGTAAAGGCGTTGCCTTTCAGCGCCCCTAAACGCAGTTTACGCTTGTGGCGCGCATACTCCAGCACCTGACAACCTTCCAGTTGAAACGCGCTCAGATCGGGCATCTCTTTGCCCGGAACGCGAGCGCATAACCACTGTTCCGTCACTGCATGTTTGTCTTTCTGCCCGGCGAAGCTGACTTCACGCGCATGAATTTTCAGGAATTTCGCCAGCGCGTCAGCCACAAAACGGGTATTGCAGCCGTTTTTAAGAATGCGCACCAGAATATGCTCACCTTCACCATCAGGCTCAAAGCCCAAATCTTCCACCACCACAAAGTCTTCCGGATTGGCTTTCAGCAGCCCGGTGCCTTGCGGTTTACCGTGGAGGTAAGTGAGATTATCAAACTCAATCATTTTGTTGCCTTAATGAGTAGCGCCACCGCTTCACAGGCAATCCCTTCCCCACGTCCGGTAAATCCAAGTTTTTCCGTAGTAGTGGCTTTCACGTTAACATCATCCATATGGCAGCCGAGATCTTCGGCAATAAACACGCGCATTTGTGGAATGTGCGGCAGCATTTTCGGTGCCTGAGCGATGATAGTGACATCGACGTTGCCGAGGGTATACCCCTTCGCCTGAATGCGTCGCCAGGCTTCACGCAGCAGCTCGCGGCTGTCTGCTCCTTTAAATGCCGGATCGGTATCCGGAAACAGTTTGCCGATATCCCCCAGCGCCGCTGCACCAAGCAATGCATCGGTCAACGCATGGAGCGCCACGTCGCCATCAGAATGCGCCAGCAGCCCTTTTTCGTAAGGGATGCGCACACCACCAATGATAATTGGGCCTTCGCCGCCAAAGGCGTGTACGTCAAATCCGTGTCCAATTCGCATTATGTATTCTCCTGATGGATGGTTCGGGTGAGGTAAAATTCGGCAAGCGCCAAATCTTCCGGGCGCGTGACTTTAATGTTATCCGCACGGCCTTCGACCAGCTGCGGATGAAAACCGCAGTATTCCAGCGCCGAGGCTTCATCGGTAATGGTAGCGCCTTCATTTAATGCACGCGTCAGGCAGTCATATAACAGCTCACGAGGGAAAAATTGCGGCGTCAACGCGTGCCATAGGCCGTTGCGATCAACAGTATGAGCAATGGCATTTTTGCCCGGTTCGGCACGTTTCATGGTATCACGCACCGGCGCAGCGAGAATGCCCCCCGTGCGACTGGTTTCGCTCAACGCCAACAGACGCGCAAGGTCATCCTGATGCAGGCAAGGGCGAGCGGCGTCATGCACCAACACCCACTGCGCGTCGCCAGCGGCTTTCAGACCTGCCAGCACGGAATTAGCACGCTCTTCACCACCGTCAACAACGGTGATCTGCGGATGATTTGCCAGAGGAAGTTGTGCAAAACGACTATCGCCAGGGCTTATAGCAATGACGACACGTGTCACCCGGGGATGCGCCAGCAGCGCATGTACCGAGTGTTCAAGAATGGTTTGATTACCGATTGAGAGATATTGCTTAGGACATTCCGTTTGCATTCGGCGGCCAAATCCGGCCGCCGGAACCACGGCGCAAACATCCAAATGAGTGGTTGCCATGTTAATTCCTGGGCTGATTTATCGATTGTTTTGCCCCGCAGACTGTGCGCGTTTCGACGCGTCAGGCACCAGACGATAGAAAGTTTCGCCCGGCCTGGTCATGCTGAGTTCATTACGCGCTCGTTCTTCGAGCGCCTCCTGACCGCCATTGAGATCGTCAATTTCGGCAAAAAGCTGATCGTTTCGCGCTTTAAGTTTCGCGTTTGTAGCTTGCTGTGCCGCCACATCATTATTGACGCGGGTATAGTCATGTATACCGTTCTTACCGAACCACAGCGAATACTGTAGCCAGACCAGAATAGCCAGCAACAGCAGCGTTAGTTTACCCATCCTGCCCCCTGAAAAACGGCATCTTCATCCCATACATCCGAAGACGACTCTACATCCTCTGTTGGGGATACCGCGACAACGCGGGCAAATGTACCACATTTGTCCATTGTTACGTATACCCAGGGCGTGCGGAACATAATCTCATTATTGGTTACGGTTTGAATTATGAACAGAGTAGACGGGAAAGAACAAATTAGCCCAACAACCACATAAACAGTGCACCAAACATAATACCTACAGTCACCAGGGTAAAAACAATACTGTAGCGTAGCTTTCCGTCCATCAATGAATGCAGCGCAATACCCACCACCACCGCGACGGGCATCAGCGCCAGAAAGAAAGGCCAGGTATAGATAAAAAAGAACAGCGTGTTAGAGCCATAAATCAACATCGGTATCGCCAGCGCACAAAGCCAGGAGACAAAACCGACCACGGCGCCTGGCAGCGACCATGTGGTTTCTTCATCCTCAGTAAGGCTTTCGCTATTTGTTAGTGTAATGTTATGGCTATTACGCATATCTGATCCTGTTACTTTGACGAACCGGGCATGGAAACCCGGTGGTGTCTCAGGATCTGATAATATCGTTCTGTCTCAGTAGATCTAATAATTGCTGAACCAAATTTGTTACTAATTGTTCACCATTGAGATGAATTTCTGCCGATTCAGGCGCTTCGTAAACCGAATCAATTCCGGTAAAGTTGCGCAGTTCACCGGCACGCGCTTTCTTATATAAGCCTTTTGGATCGCGAGCTTCGCAAATCGCCAGCGGCGTATCGACAAACACTTCGATAAATCGCCCTTCTCCTACACGTTCACGAACCATCTGGCGTTCGGCGCGGTGTGGTGAAATAAACGCAGTCAGCACCACCAGTCCGGCTTCAACCATTAAATTCGCCACTTCACCGACGCGGCGGATATTTTCTTTACGATCGGCATCGCTAAAACCGAGATCGCTGCATAAACCGTGGCGAACGTTGTCGCCGTCCAGCAAATACGTACTGACACCAAGTTTATGTAACGCCTCCTCCAGCGCCCCGGCGACCGTTGATTTACCGGAACCGGAGAGACCGGTAAACCACAGCACAACACCACGATGACCGTGGTGTTGCTCGCGTTGTTGCACAGTGACCGGATGGCTATGCCAGACGACGTTTTCGTCATGCAGCGCCATTATTTATCTCCCAGCAAATCGCGCGCGCCCCAGTGAGGGAAATGGCGGCGCACTAACGCATTCAGTTCCAGCTCGAACGCGCTAAATTCCGACGGCGCAACGGCGGCCTCGTTTTTCGGCTCATGCACCATACCGGCACCAACAGTCACGTTGCTCAGGCGATCGATAAAAATCAGCCCACCGGTAACAGGGTTTTGCTGATAGCGATCTAACACCAACGGCTCGTCAAAGGTGAGATCAACCTGACCAATGCCATTGAGCGGTAAATTTTCAACTTCATGTTGGTTAAGGTTATTAATATCAAACTGATAGCGAATGCCATCAACACGAGCACGCGTCTTCTTACCGGCAATTTTGATGTCGTAACTCTGCCCTGGGGAAAGCGGCTGTTCCGCCATCCATACCACATCCACCGACGCGCTCTGCACTGCCGGTAATGCTTCGTCTGCCGCCAGCAGCAGATCGCCACGGCTGATGTCGATCTCATCCGTCAGCACCAGAGTGATCGCCTCTCCGGCAAAGGCTTCTTCGCGATCGCCATCAAAAGTGACGATCCGCGCAATGTTTGACTCCACTCCCGAAGGCAACACTTTGACTCGTTGCCCGACTTCCACACGACCGGATGCCAGCGTTCCGGCGTAGCCACGAAAATCAAGATTCGGGCGGTTAACGTACTGCACCGGGAAGCGCATTGGCTGGGCATCCACCACTCGCTGGATCTCTACGGTTTCGAGCATTTCGAGCAATGTCGAACCGCTGTACCACGGCATACTTTCACTTTGCGAAGCCACGTTATCGCCTTCCAGCGCGGAGAGTGGCACAAAGCGGATATCCAGATTGCCCGGTAATTGTTCCGCAAAAGTCAGGTAGTCTTCACGAATGCGGGTGAACGTCTCTTCGCTGTAATCCACCAGATCCATTTTGTTGATCGCCACGACCAGATGTTTGATCCCCAACAGCGTGGAGATAAAACTGTGGCGACGGGTTTGATCGAGCACGCCTTTTCGGGCGTCGATCAGCAAGATCGCCAGCTCACATGTCGATGCGCCGGTCGCCATATTGCGGGTGTACTGCTCGTGCCCTGGGGTGTCGGCGATAATAAATTTACGCTTCTCGGTGGAGAAATAGCGATATGCCACATCGATAGTGATGCCCTGTTCGCGCTCGGCTTGCAGACCATCCACCAGCAATGCCAGATCCAGTTTTTCGCCCTGAGTGCCGTGACGTTTACTGTCGTTATGCAGTGATGAGAGCTGATCTTCGTAGATTTGGCGGGTATCGTGCAGCAAACGACCAATCAGGGTACTTTTGCCGTCATCAACGCTGCCACAGGTCAGAAAACGCAGCAGGCTTTTATGTTGTTGCGCGATCATCCAGGCTTCGACGCCGCCTTCATTGGCGATTTGTTGTGCAAGTGCGGTGTTCATCTTAAAAATACCCCTGACGTTTTTTCAGCTCCATAGATCCTGCCTGGTCGCGGTCAATCACGCGGCCCTGACGTTCACTGGTGGTGGAAACCAGCATTTCTTCGATGATCTCCGGCAGTGTTTGCGCATTTGACTCCACCGCACCGGTCAGCGGCCAGCAGCCCAGCGTGCGGAAACGCACCATCCGTTTTTTAATCACTTCGCCGGGTTGCAGGTCGATACGGTTGTCATCAATCATCATCAACATACCGTCACGTTCCAGAACCGGACGCTCAGCAGCGAGATACAGCGGAACAATGTCGATATTTTCCAGCCAGATGTATTGCCAGATATCCTGCTCAGTCCAGTTAGAGAGCGGAAAGACGCGGATACTTTCACCTTTGTTAATTTGTCCGTTGTAGTTATGCCACAGCTCCGGACGCTGATTTTTCGGATCCCAGCGATGAAAGCGGTCACGGAAAGAGTAGATACGCTCTTTAGCACGGGATTTTTCTTCGTCACGGCGTGCACCACCAAAGGCGGCATCAAAACCGTATTTGTTCAGCGCCTGTTTCAGGCCTTCAGTTTTCATGATGTCGGTATGTTTGGCGCTGCCGTGCACGAATGGATTAATCCCCATCGCCACGCCTTCTGGATTTTTATGTACCAACAGTTCGCAGCCGTAGGCTTTAGCTGTGCGATCGCGGAACTCATACATCTCGCGGAATTTCCAGCCAGTATCAACATGCAGCAATGGGAAAGGCAGCGTACCTGGATAAAACGCCTTGCGCGCCAGATGCAGCATGACGCTGGAATCTTTACCGATAGAGTAGAGCATCACCGGATTTGAAAATTCTGCCGCCACCTCGCGAATAATGTGGATACTTTCCGCCTCCAGTTGCCGCAGGTGAGTAAGTCGTTTTTGATCCATAACCGTTCCTTTACAATACCGCTATTTTCTTGCCATCAGATGTTTCGACTATAGGGAGCGTAAGAGAACGAATGAAATTACCAATTAGAATGAGTAGTTCCTTAACGGAATAACGATTTGGCAAAGCTAATATCAAAAAGTGCTTAAGGCTCCGGATTTCGGGCATTTAGGAAGATTTGAAATTGTTTTAGCGCAGCGGCAGTTTCATACTATGGTGGTAAAAAAATTTGCATGGTATTTAAGGACTCACTATGTTTTCCGCATTGCGCCACCGTACCGCTGCCCTGGCGCTCGGCGTATGCTTTATTCTCCCCGTACACGCCTCGTCACCTAAACCTGGCGATTTTGCTAATACCCAGGCACGACATATTGCCACTTTCTTTCCGGGACGCATGACCGGAACCCCCGCAGAAATGTTATCTGCCGATTATATTCAGCAACAGTTTCAGCAAATGGGTTATCGCAGTGATATTCGGACATTTAATAGCCGATATATTTATACCGCCCGCGATAATCGCAAAAACTGGCATAACGTGACGGGAAGTACGGTGATTGCCGCTCATGAAGGCAAAGCGCCGCAGCAGATCATTATTATGGCGCATCTGGATACCTACGCCCCGCAGAGCGATGCTGACGCCGATGCCAATCTCGGCGGGCTGACGTTACAAGGAATGGATGATAACGCCGCAGGTTTAGGTGTCATGCTGGAACTGGCAGAACGCCTGAAAAATACGCCTACCGAGTATGGTATTCGATTTGTGGCGACCAGTGGCGAAGAGGAAGGGAAATTAGGCGCTGAGAATTTACTCAAGCGGATGAGTGACACCGAAAAGAAAAATACGCTGCTGGTGATTAATCTCGATAACTTAATTGTTGGCGATAAATTGTATTTCAACAGCGGTGTAAAAACCCCTGAAGCAGTAAGGAAATTAACGCGCGACAGGGCACTGGCAATTGCGCGTAGTCACGGAATTGCCGCAACGACCAATCCGGGTTTGAATAAAAATTATCCGAAAGGCACTGGGTGTTGTAATGACGCCGAGGTTTTCGACAAAGCCGGTATTGCCGTACTTTCGGTAGAAGCAACAAACTGGAATCTGGGAAATAAAGATGGTTATCAGCAACGCGCAAAAACAGCCGCATTCCCTGAGGGAACTAGCTGGCATGATGTAAGACTGGATAATCAACAGCATATTGATAAGGCACTTCCTGGAAGAATAGAACGCCGCTGCCGTGATGTAATGCGGATAATGCTACCGCTAGTGAAAGAGCTGGCGAAGGCGTCTTGATGGGTTTTAACTGATTATTCCCGTGCCTGCAGGAAATCAACGCCACCTGAAACAGAGTAAAAAAAGGGTGCAGGAGACCAAACCATCACAATTCAATACGCGGGGTTTACCCCCGCGTGGTGGCTACTTCTTCGATTCGTAAGCGAGAACTGCCTTAAACTCCATACCACGTTCTCTGATACTCAACTCACACAACGAGTCGCCTACCATCAGCGTGAATCCCAATATTGTAAAACACAGCACTATGATTGCCACAAGGGCATATTTTGTCAGCATGTCTTGCCTCCCTGCAAAGAAGAGACTAACATCCGAATTGCTTAGGTTCGAACGCTGGCCTCAGGTTGATAGAAATATCGCCTGGGGCTTTTGTCCATCTGGAACCTCGCGAATGCTTAACGCCAGACAGCCTCAAGCACCCGACACCATTCTATACCTGTTGATTCTCCCTGCGACGTTCACGTTTAAATGCCGGAATGCTGCTCGCAAAATAAAAACGCCCCCATCATTTCTGACAGAGGCGTTTAATTTATCCGGCGATATTTACCCTTCGTGTAACCCACATTCCCTTTTTAAGCCAAAGAAACGCGTTTCTTCTTCCGCCATGCCGGGTTCCCATTTACGGGTTGTATGGGTATCGCCCACCGATAAATATCCTTCGTCCCATAATGGGTGATATTTAAGACCGTGTTTTTGCAGGTACTGATAAATAGTTCGGTTATCCCAGTCGATAATCGGCAGGACTTTAAATACACCACGCTGGATAGCCAGCACTGGCAAATTAGCGCGACTGCCGGATTGTTCGCGGCGCAGGCCAGCAAACCAGGTTTGCGCGTTAAGTTCTTTCAGCGCCCGGTTCATGGGTTCGACTTTATTGATGTCATTGTACTTTTCAATGCCTTCAACACCTTGCTCCCACAGTTTACCGTAGCGCGCTTCCTGCCAGGCGGCGCTTTCTTTTGCCCTGTAGACCTTCAGATTTAGTTTGAGTTTGTCCGTTAACTCGTCAATAAAGCGGTAGGTTTCCGGGAACAGATAACCGGTATCGGTGAGGATCACCGGAATATCCGGGCGAATCAGGTTCACCAGATGCAGGCTAACCGCCGCCTGAATACCGAAGCTGGAAGAAAGTACATATTCACCGGGCAGATTATCCAGCGCCCAGGCAACGCGGCTTTCAGCGTCCAGTTTTTCCAGTTGGGCATTAGTTTCCGCCAGCGCCAGAATGCGCTCTACCTTCGGTAGTTCGTTCAGGGCGTTTAGATCGAGTCTGGACATAGATACCTCACTGTTTGCCTTGCCTGATGCGACGCTCACGCGTCTTATCAGGCCTACAATATCCCGCTGATGGTTAATCCCACAAATCGCGTGCCGGATCGAGCACCGGGCGAATGATGCCCGCACGCACCGTAAAGTCGCCGAAGCCTTCACCCGCTTCACGCTCTTTCGCCCAGCGCCCTATCAGTTCATCAAGCGACGCCAGGATTTCCGGCTCGGTGATGTTTTCTTTATACATCCGAGGGATACGTGTCCCAATGCGGTTGCCGCCAAGATGCAGGTTGTAGCGACCCGGCGCTTTACCCACCAGGCCCACTTCCGCCAGCATCGCGCGACCACAACCGTTCGGGCAGCCTGTTACACGCATCACGATATGCTCATCGCTGACACCATGTTTCGCCATTAAATTATCGATGTTGTCGATAAAAGACGGCAGGAAACGCTCCGCTTCCGCCATTGCCAGCGGGCAAGTCGGGAATGACACGCAGGCCATCGAGTTTTCACGCTGCGGCGTGACGACATTCATTAACCCGCTCTCTTTGGCGATCTTCTCGATCTTCGCTTTCTCGCTTTCCGGCACACCGGCGATGATCAGATTCTGGTTCGCCGTAATGCGGAAATCGCCTTTGTGGATCTTCGCGATCTCCAGCAAGCCGGTTTTCAACGGACGCCCCGGATAATCAAGGATGCGACCATTTTCGATAAACAGCGTCAGGTGCCAGTTATCATCAATGCCTTTAACCCAGCCAATGCGATCGCCGCGTCCAGTGAACTCATACGGACGGATCGGTTCGAACTTGATCCCCGCGCGACGTTCCACTTCCGCTTTAAACGTCTCAACACCCACACGTTCCAGCGTGTATTTGGTTTTGGCATTTTTACGATCGGTTCGATTACCCCAGTCACGCTGAGTCGTCACGACGGCTTCCGCCACCGCCAGCGTATGCTCTAGCGGCAGATAACCAAACTCGCTCGCGGTGCGGGCGTAGGTTTTTTTGTTACCGTGTTCGATAGACAGCCCACCGCCCACCAGCAGATTGAAGCCTACCAGCTTGCCGTTCTCCGCTATTGCCACAAAGTTCATGTCATTGGCGTGCAGATCGATGTCGTTCTGCGGCGGGATCACTACCGTCGTTTTAAACTTACGCGGTAAATAGGTCTGACCGAGGATCGGTTCTTCATCAGTGGTAGCGACTTTCTCCTGATCGAGCCAAATCTCCGCATATGCACGAGTACGTGGCAGCAGGTGCTCAGAAATTTTCTTCGCCCATTCATACGCTTCCGCGTGCAGCTGCGATTCAAACGGGTTCGAGGTGCAAAGCACGTTACGGTTCATGTCGTTGGCGGTTGCCAGCGCATCAAGCCCGACCGAGTGCAGCATCTGGTGTGCCGGCTTGACGTTCTTTTTCAGAATGCCGTGGAACTGGAACGTCTGGCGGTTGGTCAGACGAATGCTGCCGTAAATCGTGTTGTCTTCAGCAAATTTATCAATCGCCTGCCATTGTCTGGTGGTGATCACTCCACCAGGCAGACGGCAGCGCAGCATCATCGCGTGACGTGGTTCCAGCTTCTGCTCGGCACGCTCAGCGCGGATATCGCGGTCATCCTGCTGATACATACCGTGGAAACGGATCAGCAGAAAGTTGTCGCCTTTAAAGCCGCCGGTCAGGCCGTCGTTTAAATCTTCAGCAATCGTGCCGCGCAGATAGTTGCTCTCAAGCTTCATGCGCTCCGCGTCTGCCAGTTTACCTTCGACCACTAAAGGCCCTGGATGTTTTTCGCTCATTAGTAGACATCTCGCTGATAACGGCGCTCAACGCGCAGCTCACTTAAAAATTCATCCGCCGCTTCGGTGTCCATGCCACCAAATTCGGCAATCACTTCCAGAAGTGCCTGTTCAACGTCTTTCGCCATGCGATTGGCGTCGCCGCAGACATAAATGTGGGCACCGTCATTGATCCAGCGCCACAGCTCTGCGCCCTGTTCGCGCAGTTTGTCTTGTACGTAAATTTTTTCTTTTTGATCGCGCGACCAGGCGAGATCGATACGCGTCAGCACGCCTTCTTTGACGTAACGCTGCCATTCCACCTGATAGAGGAAATCTTCCGTAAAGTGCGGATTACCAAAGAACAGCCAGTTTTTACCCGGCGCTTCGTCGGCGGCACGCTGCTGCATAAAGGCGCGGAACGGCGCGATGCCCGTACCGGGGCCAATCATAATCACCGGCGTTTCCGGATTAGCAGGCAAACGGAAGTTGTCGTTATGTTCGATAAACACCCGAACTTCGCCCTCTTCTTCCACGCGATCGGCGAGGAAGCTGGAGGCACCACCCGCACGGGCGCGACCTTCCACGTCATAACGCACAACGCCGACGGTGATGTGCACTTCGCTCTCGACTTCCGCCTGCGATGAGGCGATGGAATATAAGCGCGGCGTCAACGGGCGCAAAATACCGATGAATGCATCAGCGTCCAGTTGTGCCGGAGAGAAACGCAACATATCGACAATTGGCGTGGTTGCCGCGTAATGCTGCAACTTCGCTTTATCGCCCACCAGCGGCAGCAGCGTTTCACTGCGCGTTAAAGTGGCGTAGTTCTCAACAATATTCGCGGTGTTGACGGTCAGTTCAAAATGCCACTGTAAGGCTTCTGCCAGCGGTAGCGTTTTGCCATCAACAGTGACAGGCTCATCGCCTTTCAACCACAGCAGTTCAACAATCTCTTTTACCAGTGCCGGATCGTTCTGATACCAGACGCCCAGCGCGTCGCCCGGCTGATAGTGCAGGCCTGAATCACCTAAATCGATCTCGATATGGCGAACGTCTTTTTCAGAATTGCGTCCGGTAATTTTCTGGTTAACCGAAAGGCTCGCCACCAGCGGCGCTTCTTTGCTATACGGGCTGGTGTGAATTTCATTTACCGCGCCAGTAGCGACAGATTGCGAAGGTGCCACAACAGGCGCGCGGGACTTCAGAACATCAACCACGCGGGCGCGCCATTCGCTGGCGGCTGCCTGATATTCGACATCAGCATCAACACGGTCGAGCAGGCGCTCACCGCCCAGTTCCGCCAGCTTGCTGTCAAAATCTTTACCGGACTGGCAGAAAAACTCATAAGAGGTGTCACCAAGGCTAAACACGGCAAAAGCGGTATTTTCCAGCTTCGGCGCTTTTTTGGAGAACAGGAACTTATGCAGCGCGACGGCTTCTTCCGGCGGTTCCCCTTCCCCTTGTGTTGAAGTCACCACAATGAGCAGTTTTTCACTGGCGATTTGTTTGAATTTATAGTCGCCTGCGTTCACCAACTTAACGTTCAGTTTTGCCGCTAATAAGTCGTCACGTAACGCTTCAGCGACCCGGCGAGCATTACCTGTTTGCGAAGCGGAGATGATGGTGATACCCGGCATTTCTGCGCCAGGCGCAGGTGTAGCTGCAAGTGTACCTGGCTGCTGGTTAAGTATTCCCCAGAAATAGCCGGATACCCACGCAAGCTGGGTAGGTGTCAAATCAGTAGTGGCTGCCTGGAGGCGAGCCAGTTGCTCCGGGTTCAGCGGAAGCAAAGCGGAAGGTGGGGCCTGTGTCGTCATTCGTCGTTATGTTCCAGTAAGCAAAGCTGTTTCTGCGCCCTGTCTGCGCCCATAAAACAAAAGAGAAGGTAAGGTTAACGGGGCGAACGGTGTGGATTAAAGACGGGATAGCGATAACTAATAACCAAATCGACTAACCTGTTTTAGCAATAGTCTTTAACAACAAAATAGATTTATTAACCCAATGAAAATTAAATAAATATCGACCATCATTAAGATAATTAGGCTATTTTGCGCAACAAACCCATTTTAGATAATGCGAAAAAACAGGCTTTCCGGTACTCTACGCCCGTTTTGTCGTCCTGTAGAGAAATTATGATGTCCACCACGTTATTTAAAGATTTCACCTTCGAAGCCGCTCACCGCTTGCCACACGTCCCACAAGGGCATAAATGTGGTCGCCTTCACGGGCACTCTTTTATGGTGCGCCTGGAAATTACCGGGGAAGTCGATCCGCATACGGGCTGGATTATCGATTTCGCTGAACTGAAAGCGGCATTTAAACCAACCTATGATCGCCTCGATCACTATTATCTCAATGATATTCCTGGCCTGGAAAACCCGACCAGCGAGGTTTTAGCAAAATGGATTTGGGATCAGGTTAAACCGGTTGTTCCGTTGTTAAGTGCGGTTATGGTGAAAGAAACCTGCACCGCAGGTTGCATCTATCGCGGCGAATGATAAGAGTGTGTCGGCGGTCAATTTCGCTTAAGTAACGCTATGTTAGGGTGTTGCGCTCTGGATATATGGGGCACGACATGGAAGACGACTGCGACATTATTATTATCGGTGCCGGCATTGCGGGCACCGCTTGTGCGTTACGCTGCGCGCGAGCGGGCTTATCCGTTCTGTTACTGGAACGCGCTGAAATCCCTGGCAGCAAAAATCTTTCCGGCGGACGGCTATATACCCATGCACTCGCGGAACTCCTCCCCCAATTTAACCTGACCGCGCCCCTTGAGCGACGCATCACTCACGAAAGCCTTTCTCTGCTAACGCCGGATGGCGCAACGACATTTTCCAGCTTACAGCCTGGCGGTGAATCCTGGAGTGTCTTACGCGCTCGCTTCGATCCGTGGCTGGTTGCCGAAGCCGAAAAAGAAGGTGTCGAGTGCATCCCTGGCGCAACGGTGGATGCACTACATATAGAAAACGGCAGAGTATGTGGCGTTATTTGTGGTGACGATATTATCCGCGCTCGTTATGTGGTGCTGGCGGAAGGTGCCAATAGCGTACTGGCAGAACGTCATGGGTTAGTTACCCGCCCTGCTAGCGAAGCGATGGCGTTGGGAATCAAAGAAGTTCTGTCGCTTGAAAGATCCATTATCGAAGAACGTTTTCATCTGGAGAATAACGAAGGTGCGGCGCTATTGTTTAGCGGCGAAATCTGTGATGACTTGCCCGGCGGCGCCTTTCTTTATACCAATCAACAAACGCTTTCAGTTGGGATTGTTTGCCCGCTCTCTTCCCTTGCACAAAGCTGTGTTCCAGCAAGCGAGCTGTTAGCTCGTTTTAAAACACATCCGGCAGTGCGCCCGCTTATCAAAAACACGGAATCGCTGGAGTATGGCGCGCATCTCGTGCCAGAAGGTGGCCTGCACAGTATGCCGATGCAATACGCTGGTAACGGCTGGTTGCTGGTGGGCGATGCATTACGCAGTTGCGTCAATACTGGAATTTCAGTGCGCGGCATGGACATGGCGCTGACTGGTGCGCAGGCAGCAGCGCAAACGCTGATTAGCGCCTGCCAGCACCGCGAGCCGCAAAATCTTTTTCCGCTTTATCATCACAACGTAGAACGTAGCCTGCTGTGGGATGTTCTACAACGTTATCAGCATGTTCCGGCGCTTTTACACCGCCCTGGCTGGTATCGGAAATGGCCAGCGTTAATGCAGGATATTTCCCGTGATTTATGGGATCAGGGTGATAAACCTGTTCCACTGCTGCGCCAGTTATTCTGGCGTCATTTACGTCGTCACGGCTTGTGGCATCTGGCAGGCGATGTTATCAGGAGTCTGCGATGTCTGTAGCCCGTAATCTCTGGCGCGCGGCTGATGCGCCGCATATTGTTCCGTCTGATTCCGTTGAGCGCCAGACGGCAGAACGGTTGATTAACGCCTGCCCGGCAGGTCTTTTTTCGCTCACGCCGGAAGGTGATTTGCGCGTTGATTATCGCGGCTGCCTGGAGTGTGGCACCTGCCGTTTGCTGTGCGACGAATCAACACTACAACAGTGGCGCTATCCGCCTTCCGGATTCGGCATCACCTACCGTTTTGGATAAATAATAAGGATAATTTATGCCCCTCTTACACCTGCTCCGCCAGAATCCGGTGATTGCTGCCGTTAAAGATAATGCCAGTCTGCAACTGGCCATTGATTCTGAATGCCAGTTTATTTCCGTGTTGTACGGCAATATCTGCACCATCAGTCAAATCGTCAAAAAGATTAAAAACGCCGGGAAATATGCCTTTATTCATGTCGATTTGCTGGAAGGAGCGTCAAATAAAGAGGTCGTCATTCAGTTTCTGAAACTGGTGACCGAGGCGGATGGAATTATCAGCACCAAAGCATCGATGCTAAAAGCGGCAAGAGCGGAAGGTTTTTTCTGTATTCATCGTCTGTTTATTGTTGATTCAATTTCGTTTCACAATATTGATAAGCAAGTTGCGCAATCGAATCCGGATTGTATTGAGATCCTGCCAGGCTGTATGCCCAAAGTGCTGGGCTGGGTGACGGAAAAAATCCGCCAACCGCTGATTGCTGGCGGGCTGGTGTGCGATGAAGAAGATGCGCGCAATGCAATTGACGCCGGTGTGGTGGCGCTTTCGACCACCAATACCAGCGTCTGGACGTTAGCGAAAAAATTGCTTTAACGGGATTATCGTAACGGAATTTGTGTGGTTTATAGGCCACATCCGGCATTCAGCGCCTGATGCGACGCTAACGCGTCTTATCAGGCCTACGGGAACCACCAATGTAGGTCGGATAAGGCGTTTGCGCCGCATCCGACAAGCGATGCCTGATGCGACGCTAACGCGTCTTATCAGGCCTACAAGTCCCTGCCCCAGAACCGCATCCGGCTGTACGTTATTGGCACTCTGCGCGAATATTTGTCACCAGCGCCTCCAGTACCGCTTTCCAGTCATCTACCACGCCAACATCTGCCTGTGAAAATACCGCCGCGCTGGCGTCATGATTCACAGCCACCACAAACTGGCTATTACGCACGCCTGCCATTAACGCTGCCGCGCCGGACGCCCCGGCAACAATGCAAATCTCTGGCGCCAGCAAATGCCCGGAAATTCCAATCACTTTTTCCGCATCAAAACCACCGTTCATCACTCGCGCCCGACTGTAGCCCACTTCGGCGCCCAGCTTTTCAGCCAGCATAGCGATTTCATGGCTATCAGCCTCGCCACCCTGCCCCACCACCAGCACCCGTCTGGCTTCTACTAATGGGTCACGGGTAGTATTTTTCAGGTTTTCGATGCTAACAAACCAGTCTGGAAGTGCGCCGGGGACAATGTTTAGTTGCTGCATACCGGATGGCAGCATAGCGTTTTTCGCTGCTCCAGCCTGGCGCGCCAGAGAAAGACATAGCGGACGTTTTTCTGTTTGCAGCGTCGCCGTCAGCGCATTTCCCCAGTGGGATTTGCGCACGCTTACGGTTGGAATATCTAACAAAGTTACCTGGCAGATACTGGCGCCCTGTAAACGCCAGGCCAGCCGGGTAGCCAGTTCATCGCCAAACGCGCCCGACGGAAAGAGAACAACTTCCGCAGGCGTTCGCTGCCACTGTTCCACCAGCGCATCCAGCACTTGTTCCGCCACTACGGGCTGAGGTTCAATTCGCCAGTGCGTCAGTGTACAACCGCTGAAATCCTGTTCTGCCAGCCAGCCTGCCATTGCGGAATGATCCTGATTGATTGTCACGATGGCGATATTCATGGCTGCATCCTCTGGCACAAATAATCCCGCCACAGTATTTGTGCTTTTTCTTTAGCTGTTTGCCCATTAACCAGCGTCGCACCGCGCCGTTGCTCCGGTCTTTCCAGTTGCAGGCACTGTATCGCTGGCGCTTCTGCGACAAGAGTTTCGCGGGTAATCTCCGCTTTCCCCGCCGCCATACGCTGGCGCATCCCCGGTACAGGCAAGGCCACTTCGCCACACTGACGCACGGCAATCACCGCAGGTAAGCGGACACGGCAACAACGCAGCCCGTTTTCAGTACGCTGTTCGAGAGTGATAAACGGCGCGTCGAGAGTAAAACGCTCCACCTGCGTGAAACAGGGCCAGGCCAGTATTTCCGCCAGCAAAAACGGCGTTTGCCCGTTCTGACCTTCGCTGCTTTGGCAGCCGGTAATAATCAAATCCATCGGATTCAGGCGCTGCCATTCGGCAATATGGCGAGCGACAAATTCCGGGGCAAAACGCAGTATTGCCGTCGTCTCCAGTAATACAGCTTCCTCAAACCCAAGAGCAGTGAGATAGCGCAGCCAGTGCAACGCCCGTTCATCGCCCATGCTCAACGCGGTTAAAGTCATCGGCGTGCCACTTTTTCTCTGCGCCAACAGTAGCGCGGCAGCGGCCTGTTCATCAGCGCCGAGTAAACTTCGCAGCAACGAAACATCCGGCCCACTATGCCCCTGAGCCGCCGCCTGCCACTCTTTTTCCGCTAACATTCCGGCATCCGGTTCAGCTTTAAACGCTAACAGAATGTTCATTTGCACCTCCAACATTTCCCGCCGCCACCAGCGGGAGTGCTTTGGTTTCTGGCGCCCAAAGCCAGGTCACGATAAAACCAATCAATAACACTGCCGCCAGGAGCAATAAGGTGACCTGCATTCCCCACTGCGCCAGAATCCACGGCAGCAGGCCGGTACTTACCGCCGCGCCAAGTCGGCTCATGGCGGTGGCAAAACCAACGCCCAACGAGCGAATGTCAGTAGGAAAACTTTCCGCAGGCAAAATGCCCACCAGGTTACTGACTGCCGAAATGGTGGTACTGAAGAGGACAAAAAGCAGCAACGTTAGCGAACTGCCAGAAGGCAAACAGGCCATCACCATCAACGTGACCGCCAGCAGCAGAAAACTGCCAAGTAAAAATTTTCGATGTGCCAGCAGGTGGGTCAGGAATAAACCTAATATCGCGCCAACAATTAACAACGCATTGAGCATCAAGCTGGCAGTCAGCGCATCTTCCAGACCAATAGTCTGGGCGATAGTCGGCAGCCAGGTGTAAATCACAAACCACGGGATCACGAGGCAGACAAAGAACACGCTGTTAAACACCGTGCGTCGCCAGTAGCGCGAAGAGAACAAAGTTCTGATGTGTTTATGGGTCGCCGTTGCGACTTCATCGCCCAGTAAAACATGGGAACCAAAATAGCGATGTACGATAGCGTGAGCTTCTGCAAAACGTCCCTGACGCAGCAACCAGCGCGGCGATTCCGGCGTTCCCCAGCGTAAAAGCGTAATCAGCAAGGCTGGCAACGCCGCAGAAGCCAGCAGCCAGCGCCAGGCTTCCGGGCTTTCGCTAATAAAGTGATGTCCGGCAAGACTTGCCAGCACGTAGCCCACCGTCCATACCACGCTGAACGCCCCCAGCAAAATACCGCGATGGCGGCGCGGGGAAAATTCTGCCAGCAACGTGTGGCCTACTGAATAGTCGCCTCCCAGACCAATGCCGATCAAAATGCGCAGCCCAATAAGATGCTCTGGCGTAGTGGCAAAATATTGTAAAAACGAAGCGAGCGTAATCAGCAAGAAGCTGAAAGTGAAGATTTTTTGCCGGCCAATATGGTCGGAGATCCAGCCCAGAACCAGGCTGCCGATAAACAGGCCAAGCAGCGCCGAGCCGCCGATCATTCCCGCCATAAACGGCGTCAGTTGCATGACAGGCGTAAGCTGAATGATGGCGTAACCAATGACGCCAAGAACATAACCGTCGGTCAGGTGCGCGCCGAAAGTGAGCGCAGCAATTCGACAGTGAAAACGGTTAAGTGGTAAATCATCCATTCGCACCGGTGAAGTGTTCATCTTTACCCCTTCATTGTCCGGTAATAAGAACGGCTTCCCGGTTGAGAAGCCGAAAAGGCAACGACCCGTCATCGCGGGACGCTGCCTGGAATATTATTTTTCAATCGGATAGATAGTACCCGTATTCATAATGCCGTTAGGATCGAACTGCTTTTTCAGTCCTTCCAGCAATGCCCACGCGCTGCCGTGTTCCAGTTTGCTCCAGTGAACGCGATGTTTACCGATACCGTGGTGGTGCACCATCGAACCACCGAGGCGAATGGTTTCTTCGCAGATAATTTTGTTGAGCGGATTATGGTACTTGTCGATTTCCTCTTCCGGCTTACAGTCAACAACGTTGTAGTCGTAAACGAAGTACATGTTGGTGCCGTTCTGGTAGCTGTGAGAGGAGTGACCGCCCAGCATGGTGATGTCGTCGGCGTGTGGGAACTCGGTACGAATACGGTTGATGACGCTTTCGTAAATTTCGTGAATGCAGCTCCAGCAGCCGGACACTTCGGTGGTAAAGCCCATGTTGCCAGTTTTGAGGATCTGCACACGTTCGGCAGCCACTTTATCCGGTCCCCAGTTCAGGTGATTAAACCAGGTTTCGATCAGCTTGCTGTCCACGCTCCGGCATTGCGGGTAGCGGGCAACGATTTCCGCAATCCCTTCGCCTGTGGCCTGTGCGATGCGCGGATTGCCTTCAGCCATAAAGATCAGCACACATTTTCCGTCGGCAAAATGCGTGAAGTGCTGCGTACCATCTTCAGCGTCATACAAACGAGCAATCGACGGGCGATACCCTTCCACCATGATTTCGCGCAGGATGTCGAAGCCGGTTTTCATGTCTTCCAGGATATAGCCGTAGAAGAGGTTGTTTTCTGGCGTGAATTTGAAGATTTTCACTGTCACTTCAGTGATATAGAACAATGCGCCTTCGTTGCCGATGATGATGTGACGAATGTCCGGGCCAGCCGCGCGGCGTGGCACGTTTTTAATGCGTGTCACGGTGCCATCTGCCAGTACCGCTTCCAGACCAACGACCATATCCTCAATAGCGCCGTAGAGTGTGGAGAACTGTCCGATACTGCGAGTCGCCACCAGGCCGCCCATCTGTGCCAGCGGTTTTGACTGCGGAGAATGCCCCGTGGTGTAGCCTTTTTCACGCAACGCGTTTTCCAGCACTTCCAGCGGAACGCCACATTGCGCCGTCGCCTGCATATTCTCAATATCAATATTAATGATTTGATTCATGGCGGAGCCATCGAGCACCACCGAGTTTTCCACTACGGTTTCCAGTCCACCTTCGGTGGCGGAAGCGCCGGTACGCGGCACACCGTTAATTTTGTGCGCATTCATAAAATTCAGCACACGGGATACTTGTTCTGTGGAACCGAGTTTTACGACCGCTGCCGGAATAGGCAAAGTATAAATACCATGAATATCCGGAAATTTACGAAAACGGTCAATGCTATTTTTCTTTAATACAGTTTCATCGGTAATAACGCGATCTGCACCAACAATTTCCTTTAGCTGGTCGACAATCGCTGCGCGAGATAAAGACATAATAATTCCTTCCTGATAATAAAAATGGAATAGTCATTAATAAAAAAACAGAAACCACCGTTATGGATTAGCGCACTAAATAACCGCCATCAACAACCAGCAAATGACCATTAACATAGTTTGAAGCCGGACTTGCGAGGAATATTGCTGCCCCCATTAAATCCTGAGTATCACCCCAACGGTTTGCCGGAATATGGTCAAGAACACGCTGATTAGTTTCTGGATTACTGCGTGTCGCCAGCGTAATATCTGTTGCATAATAGCCAGGGGCAATACCATTTACCTGAATATTATATTGACCTAGTTCATCACAATAAGCTTTGGTGAATCCGGCAAGGGCGTGTTTAGTGGCAGAATATGCTGGAGACCATTGCCCGCCCAGGTAAGAAAACAATGAACAGATATTAATGATTTTACCGCTTTTTTGCGGGATCATAATTTTTGCCGCTTCGTAACTCAGCTCAAAAGCGGCTGTCAGGTTCACATCAATCATCGGGTCCCAGTCAGCACGACCGAAGTCCAGCACCTTATTCAGCTTACAAATACCTGCGTTATTGACCAGAATATCGACGGTGCCAAAACGCTCACAACAGGCGGCGATGATCTTCTGTGGCGCGCCTTCTGCGGTGATATCCACCTGCATAAAATCAACTTCAACGCCCTGTTTTTCAATAATTTCCTTCGTTTCGCCATTATCTTTGACGAAGCTTGGAATAAAGATATTTGCACCTGCTTTTGCCAGTGCCATCGCAAATGCCTGGCCTAACCCGCTATTCCCACCGGTAACAATTGCCGTTTTACCTTTCAGGGAGAAAAAATCCATTGAGAACGCATTGAGAGATTCGATTGACATAGTTAGCTCCAATTTCCGTAAGGCAAAAAAAAAGAAAGGTAACTTCCCCCGCGAGAGGGAAGTTACCTTTCTCATTATCTCTGGTAACTGGGAATAATTTTTAGCATAAGGACATAATCGCTTATGTGATCATAATCACAGTGTGCTATTTGTATTGTCAAATGTTTTTAAAAAGTAGAATCGTGATTACTCTCACACAACACCTCTGCTTTCCATGTTATTTCTTATCGCAATTACTAGAGACCTGAGAAAAGTAATCCTCCTGAAAGGGCGGCTTACTTTTCTCTTTTTTTTGTCTATTACAAATGGGAATACGATATGCAACACAACTCATATCGCCGTTGGATAACCCTCGCGATAATCAGTTTTAGCGGCGGCGTTAGTTTCGATCTGGCTTATTTACGTTATATTTACCAAATTCCCATGGCGAAATTTATGGGATTCAGCAATACCGAGATAGGTTTAATAATGAGTACCTTTGGTATTGCGGCTATTATTCTTTATGCCCCCAGCGGCGTTATTGCCGATAAATTTTCACACCGCAAAATGATTACTTCCGCGATGATCATTACCGGATTATTAGGCCTGATAATGGCAACATATCCACCATTATGGGTAATGCTTTGTATCCAGGTCGCGTTTGCGATAACGACGATTTTAATGCTGTGGTCGGTATCGATAAAAGCCGCCTCATTGCTTGGCGATCATAGCGAGCAAGGGAAGATCATGGGCTGGATGGAAGGGCTGCGCGGCGTCGGCGTAATGTCGCTGGCGGTGTTTACCATGTGGGTCTTTTCCCGCTTCGCACCGGATGACAGTGCCAGCCTGAAAACGGTCATTATCATCTACAGTGTGGTTTACATTCTGCTGGGCATCTTGTGCTGGTTTTTTGTTAGTGATAACAATAGCCTGCGTAGTACCAATAACGAAGAAAAACAGTCATTCCAGCTTAGCGACATCCTGGCCGTTTTGCGCATCAGCACAACCTGGTATTGCAGCATGGTGATTTTTGGCATCTTCACCATCTACGCCATTCTGAGTTACTCCACCAACTATCTGACCGAAATGTATGGCATGTCGCTGGTGGCGGCGAGCTACATGGGGATTGTGATCAATAAAATCTTCCGCGCGCTGTGCGGCCCGCTTGGCGGCATTATCACCACCTACAGCAAAGTGAAATCTCCTACCCGCGTGATCCAAATCCTTTCCGTAATCGGTTTGCTGGCGCTGACTGCCCTGCTCGTCACCAACTCTAACCCGCAATCGGTCGCGATGGGGATTGGCCTGATTTTACTGCTGGGATTCACCTGCTACGCCTCACGTGGGTTGTACTGGGCCTGCCCCGGTGAAGCGAGAACACCGTCTTACATTATGGGCACCACGGTGGGTATTTGTTCAGTGATTGGATTCCTGCCGGATGTCTTCGTTTACCCAATTATCGGTCACTGGCAAGACACTCTGCCCGCAGCAGAAGCCTACCGCAATATGTGGCTGATGGGCATGGCGGCGCTCGGCATGGTGATCGTCTTTACCTTTTTGCTGTTCCAAAAAATTCGTACTGCTGATAGCGCCCCCGCAATGGCTAACAGCAAGTAAGCCAGAAAAATTACAGGAGAAAAATCATGTCGAAAAAATACATCATAGGGATTGATGGCGGAAGTCAGAGCACAAAAGTGGTGATGTACGATCTGGAAGGTAACGTGGTTTGCGAAGGCAAAGGCTTATTACAGCCGATGCACACGCCGGATGCCGATACCGCAGAACATCCTGACGATGATTTATGGGCATCATTATGTTTTGCCGGTCACGATTTGATGAGCCAGTTTGCCGGAAATAAAGAAGATATTGTTGGCATTGGTCTGGGATCAATCCGTTGCTGCCGTGCGTTATTGAAAGCCGATGGTACGCCAGCCGCGCCGTTGATTAGCTGGCAGGATGCACGCGTAACGCGTCCCTACGAACACACTAATCCTGATGTGGCGTATGTCACCTCTTTTTCGGGTTATTTGACGCACCGTTTAACGGGCGAGTTTAAAGACAATATCGCCAACTACTTTGGTCAATGGCCGGTGGATTATAAAACCTGGGCATGGGGCGAAGATGCCGCAGTGATGGAGAAGTTTAATATCCCTCGCCAAATGCTGTTTGATGTGCAAATGCCGGGCACCGTGCTTGGGCATATAACACCACAAGCTGGACTGGCGACACATTTCCCGGCCGGGCTGCCGGTGGTGTGTACCACCAGTGATAAACCGGTAGAAGCACTAGGTGCCGGGTTACTGGACGATGAAACGGCAGTGATTTCATTAGGCACCTACATCGCGTTGATGATGAACGGCAAAGCACTGCCGAAAGATCCGGTAGCGTACTGGCCGATTATGTCTTCTATTCCGCAAACGTTGCTGTATGAAGGTTACGGTATTCGCAAAGGTATGTGGACAGTGAGCTGGCTACGCGACATGTTGGGCGAGTCGTTAATTCAGGATGCCAAAGCGCAGAATCTGTCGCCGGAGGATTTGCTCAACAAAAAGGCGTCTTGCGTACCACCGGGTTGTAACGGACTGATGACGGTGCTGGACTGGCTGACCAACCCGTGGGAACCGTATAAACGCGGGATTATGATCGGCTTTGATTCCAGCATGGACTACGCATGGATATATCGTTCGATTCTGGAAAGCGTGGCGCTGACGCTGAAGAATAATTACGACAATATGTGTAATGAAATGAATCACTTTGCCAAACATGTGATCATTACTGGCGGCGGTTCGAACAGCGATCTGTTTATGCAAATTTTTGCCGACGTGTTCAACCTTCCGGCACGGCGTAACGCCATTAACGGCTGTGCAAGTTTGGGAGCAGCAATCAATACGGCGGTAGGTCTGGGTCTGTATCCGGATTACGCAACGGCAGTCGACAAAATGGTTCGCGTGAAAGATATCTTTATGCCTGTTGAGTGCAATGCCAAACGCTACGACGCGATGAATAAAGGCATTTTCAAAGACCTAACCAAACACACTGATGTGATTTTGAAAAAATCGTATGAAGTGATGCATGGTGAGCTGGGAAGTGCGGATTCGATCCAGAGCTGGTCGAATGCGTAAGTAAGGAAGACCGGGCGGGAAACTGCCCGGGCTGAACCCTACTGAAAGGTTTATCCCCGCTGACGCGGGGAACATAAGTTCGGCAACTTAAAAAATGAGAACAAGTCCGGTTTATCCCTGTTTTTACAAGGAATATTAACTGCAATCGATATCCTTAGAATAAAGAACAACGCGAATCGTACTTTATCAATTCTCACTTAAAGTATGAACTGGATATCTTTATCCATAAGAACTATTCATCAATAGTGCATAAAATGGGTTATGCAAAATCACTAATTAACCTCAAAAAACAACCGCAAATTATACTGATTCATTACTTAATCAATGAACAATAAGTTCAAAAATCAAACTCTTCTTTACTTTTATTCTGAAAAACTAATTAATAGCCAGATATATTGCTGAAAATGAAACAAGATAGTAGAAGGTTTTAATGGTTTAAGTAATTATACAAATGCCACTTTAATTAAAATTGAGTTTTTTGTGTTGATAAGTGTGAAATCCTCGGGGGTAGAGAGTTATTTTGAACTACCTAGATATGTTATTTATTGCTGATACAGGGAACGAAAAATAATATGGGAAATAGAGGACGGGTGATACGGTTTATCCCCGCTGGCGCGGGGAACTCTTCACACATCCCGGAGCGATTGTGCTCGACCCCGGTTTATCCCCGCTGACGCAGGGAACTCCGCTCAGTCAGGGTGTGGATACGCAGTTCCGCCGGTTTATCCCCGCTGACGCGGGGAACTCTCTAAACATAACCTATTATTAATTAATGATTTTTTAAGCCAGTCACAATCTACCAACTTTACAGGATCACACAAACAACACATCTACTATGTTAAAGAGCACTTAATCCATTGATTGAAAAGGTAAATATTTAAAATAAATCTATAAAAACTAAAATCTGCCAAACTTCACCGCAATAATTTTCACTCCAGCGAAAAATTAACGCCACAGAATTTGTAGAGAATGGCAATGATTAGTCCAGGATGGGCAAAATGGAGGTTTTTCAGAGGCGACAAAGAATATAAATGAGTGGAATTCTTTTACAGGTTCCACCCATTTATAACGCTTATAAATGTTTAGTCAGGCAATATTCAAATATTTATGCGTTTGCATCGACAAACGCCAGTTCCGCGCAATGCAGGTATCGATACATAAACGCGTGGCATCTTCTTTCTGACTAATCGGCTGAAGGGCAATGACTCGCGGTTTATCATCGGTCAGCGTCGCCAACAATTCATCCAGTGCTTCAATATCCCGTACGCGTCCAACCGGATGTTTAATTTCATTAGCTCGTTCCAGCGCCTGAGACAACACTTCATAGCCGCCGCGCATGTTCAGCTTTGGCGACACGGTAACCCAGGTATTCGGTGTGCAACGCACTTCATGAGTGCCGCTGGTTTCGATCTGGCAGCTAAAACCGTTCTTTTCTAGCAGGTCAGTCAATGGCAGCAAATCATGAATGCAAGGTTCACCACCAGTAATCACCACGTGACGCGCGGTATACCCCTGACGACTAATGACCGCTAACAAATCTTCGCTGCTCGCAGCCCCCCACTTATCACTCTCTTTGGTTTTCGCCAAAATGCTAAAAAGAGAAACTTCCCGATCCTCAAGTTTTTCCCATGTGTGTTTGGTATCACACCAGGCACAGCCGACCGGGCATCCCTGTAAACGAATAAAAATGGCGGGGACGCCGGTAAAGTAACCCTCACCTTGCAGGGTCTGGAACATCTCGTTAATCGGGTACTGCATAGCATTCTCTGTAAAGTGGATAATTGTTAATTATTGCAGATTTCCCCCGCCCGGTCATGCGCAGCGGCTGTGCTATAAATGGACGTAAAAAAACCCGCCGAAGCGGGTTTTTTATTAAGATGCTAAGTCAGACTTATGCCTGGCCTTTGATCTCTTTACGACCGTTGTACGGTGCTTTTTCGCCCAGAGCTTCTTCAATACGAATCAGCTGGTTGTATTTAGCAACACGGTCAGAACGGCTCATAGAACCGGTTTTGATCTGGCCTGCAGCAGTACCAACAGCCAGGTCAGCGATGGTAGCGTCTTCAGTTTCACCAGAACGGTGAGAGATAACTGCAGTGTAGCCAGCGTCTTTCGCCATCTTGATTGCAGCCAGAGTTTCGGTCAGAGAACCGATCTGGTTGAATTTGATCAGGATGGAGTTAGCGATGCCTTTTTCGATACCTTCTTTCAGGATCTTGGTGTTGGTTACGAACAGGTCGTCACCAACCAGCTGGATTTTGTCGCCCAGAACTTTGGTCTGGTATGCGAAACCGTCCCAGTCAGATTCGTCCAGACCGTCTTCGATAGAAACGATCGGGTACTGTTTGGTCAGTTCTTCCAGGAAGTGAGTAAATTCTTCAGAGGTGAACGCTTTGTTGCCTTCGCCAGCCAGAACGTATTTACCGTCTTTGTAGAATTCAGACGCTGCGCAGTCCATCGCCAGAGTGATGTCTTTGCCCAGTTCATAACCAGCAGCTTTAACAGCTTCAGCGATAACAGCCAGAGCTTCAGCGTTGGAACCCAGGTTCGGCGCATAGCCACCTTCGTCACCAACAGCAGTGTTCATGCCTTTCGCTTTCAGAACTTTTGCCAGGTGATGGAAAACTTCAGAACCCATGCGGATGGCTTCTTTCACAGTTTTCGCGCCAACCGGCTGAATCATGAATTCCTGGATATCAACGTTGTTGTCAGCGTGCTCACCACCGTTGATGATGTTCATCATCGGAACCGGCATAGAGTATTTGCCCGGAGTGCCGTTCAGTTCAGCGATGTGCTCGTACAGCGGCATACCTTTAGCAGCTGCAGCAGCTTTGGCGTTAGCCAGAGATACAGCCAGGATTGCGTTCGCGCCGAATTTGGATTTGTTTTCGGTGCCGTCCAGGTCGATCATGATCTTGTCAATGCCAGCCTGATCTTTAGCATCTTTGCCAATCAGCGCCTGAGCGATCGGGCCGTTTACCGCAGCAACAGCTTTGGTTACGCCTTTGCCCAGGAAACGGGATTTGTCGCCATCGCGCAGTTCCAGTGCTTCACGGGAACCAGTAGAAGCACCTGACGGAGCAGCTGCCATACCGACGAAACCACCCTCCAGGTGTACTTCGGCTTCAACAGTCGGGTTACCACGGGAGTCGATGATTTCACGACCGATGATTTTTACGATTTTGGACATTAGGGTTTCCTCAAGTCACTAGTTAAACTAAAACTCCAGACAAACAACGCGTACCCTGGGTACGCGTTGCCGTTCTAACTTTTTTACTTACTTCGCCTGACGTTTCTGGAACTCGCTGGCGGCTTTCACAAAGCCGGCAAACAGCGGGTGGCCATCACGTGGAGTAGAAGTAAACTCCGGATGGAACTGACAAGCCACGAACCACGGGTGATTCGGAACTTCGATGATCTCGACCAACTGATCATCCCCGGAACGGCCCGCAACGCGCAGACCTGCATCTTCAATCTGTTTCAACAGCATGTTGTTGACTTCGTAACGGTGACGATGACGCTCAACAATTGTCGGCGCATTGTACAGCTGGCGAACCAGGCTATCGTCAACCAACTGGCACTGCTGTGCGCCGAGACGCATGGTGCCACCGAGATCGCTCTTCTCGCTACGAACTTCAACGTTGCCGTTTTCATCACGCCACTCGGTAATCAGCGCCACAACCGGGTACTTACAGTCTGGCACAAATTCCGTAGAGTTGGCGTTCTCCATGTTGGCAACATGTCGAGCGTAATCAATTAACGCCACCTGCATACCCAGGCAAATGCCCAGATAAGGAATATTGTTCTCACGCGCAAAGCGTGCGGTAGTAATCATGCCTTCTACGCCACGATAGCCGAAACCGCCAGGTACGAGGATCGCGTCCAGACCTTTAAGGATTTCAACACCGCGCGTTTCAACATCTTGTGAATCGATCAGTTTGATGTTGACGCTGACACGATTCTTCAGCCCACCGTGTTTCAGTGCTTCAATCACGGATTTGTAAGCGTCTGGCAGTTCGATGTACTTACCGACCATACCGATGGTGACTTCACTCACCGGATTCGCTTCTTCAAAGATAACCTGTTCCCATTCGGACAGATCCGCTTCCGGGCAGTTCAAGCTGAATCGTTTACAAATATAATCGTCCAGCCCCTGAGATTTCAACAGGCCCGGAATTTTATAGATGGAATCGACGTCTTTCAGAGAAATAACCGCTTTTTCCGGAACATTACAGAACAATGCAATCTTCGCACGTTCGTTTGCCGGTACGGCGCGATCTGAACGACAAATCAGGATATCAGGCTGGATACCGATAGAGAGCAGCTCTTTTACAGAGTGCTGAGTCGGTTTAGTTTTGACTTCACCAGACGCTGCCATGTACGGCACCAGCGTCAGGTGCATAAACAGAGTATGTTCGCGGCCAATTTCAACAGCCAACTGGCGAATCGCTTCGAGGAACGGCAGAGATTCAATATCACCTACAGTACCGCCGATTTCGACCAGAACCACGTCGTGGCCTTCGCCACCGGCAAGAACGCGTTCTTTGATAGCGTTAGTAATGTGCGGGATAACCTGTACGGTTGCGCCGAGATAGTCGCCACGGCGTTCTTTACGCAGAACGTCAGAGTAGATACGACCCGTGGTGAAGTTGTTACGGCGGCTCATTTTGGTACGAATGAAACGCTCGTAGTGCCCCAGGTCCAGGTCGGTTTCAGCGCCGTCTTCAGTAACGAACACTTCCCCGTGTTGGATTGGGCTCATAGTACCTGGATCGACGTTGATGTACGGATCCAGTTTCATGATGGTCACATTGAGGCCACGGGCTTCAAGAATGGCTGCGAGGGAGGCTGCGGCAATGCCTTTACCCAGAGAGGATACGACCCCGCCGGTCACAAAAATATAGTTCGTTGTCATGCTGAACCTGAGAAGTTAGGTTGAAAAGACGATGGAATAACCAGGACGGGAAAGCAGTATACCCGAACATGACCTGTGCCACAAACTTTCATTATCCCTCCTCTTCGCCAGCGCACTATTGAAATCAGGAGTGAGAAAATAGCCCCTTTGGGGTAAATGTTTTTGACGCAAATCAATCGCTTGTCATTTAAAAAATGACACAAATCGCGCTTGACCGCGTAATTCCCTTAGAGATCAATTTCCTGCCGTTTTACCTGTTGCCAGACTTCTTCCATTGTTTCGAGGTCAACACCTGTCATTTCCAGTCCACGCGCGGCAACAATACGCTCCACTTCGCGAAAACGACGCTCGAATTTTTCGTTTGCTTTTTGCAATGCAATTTCCGCTTTTGTCCCTAAATGGCGAGCCAGGTTGACCGTAGCAAACAGCAGGTCACCCATTTCTTCCTCCAGTTTAGCCTGGTCGACAACAGCCTGCCGCGCCTCGTACATCACCTCGTCGATCTCTTCGTAGACTTTATCGACCACGGGGCCAAGTGTTGTCCAGTCGAAGCCAACGTTGGCGCAGCGTTTCTGGATTTTTTGCGCACGCATTAAGGCCGGTAAACTACGAGGAATATCGTCCAGCGCCGAATGCAGCGCTTTCTGTGCGCGTTCTTCAGTTTTTATTTGCTCCCAACGGGCAAGCACTTCACTGCTGTTTTCGGCAGAACTGTCGGCAAAAACATGTGGATGGCGACGCTCTAATTTATCGCTAATCGCAGCGCAAATATCATTAAAGTCAAAGCGCCCTTCTTCCTGGGCCATTTGCGCGTAAAACACCACCTGGAACAGCAGATCGCCGAGTTCACCGCGCAGATCGTCAAAATCTTCGCGGGCAATGGCATCCAGCACTTCGTAGGTTTCTTCAAGGGTATAAGGTGCAATAGAGGCGAATGTCTGCTCTTTATCCCACGGGCAGCCGTTATCCGGGTCGCGAAGACGCTGCATAATAGTGAGCAAACGGTCGATTTGATTCATTGGAATGTCCTGAAAATTGCGGGTCTGTCAGGTGTAATACCTTCGAGTAAAAGATATCGCTGGATACGGCTGACGCCATATCCAGCTATGTAAGATTAATTCCCGTGCAACCGACGCGCGTCGATAACGTCCGGCACCTGATTGAGCTTACCCAGCACGCGCCCCAGCACCTGCAGGTTATAAATCTCAATGGTCATGTCGATGGTCGCCAGTTGCTGTTTGGTGTCGCTACGGCTGGCAACGCCAAGCACGTTCACTTTCTCATTGGCGAGAATGGTCGTGATATCACGTAACAACCCACTACGATCATTAGCCACCACGCGGACCACCAGCGAATATCCGGCGGAGTAGCTCTCGCCCCATACCGCATCAACAATACGTTCTGGCGCATGAGAGCGCAGTTCCGCCAGTTGTTCGCAATCGGCGCGGTGTACTGAAATACCACGTCCCTGGGTAATAAAGCCGACAATCTCATCCCCAGGAATCGGCTGGCAGCAGCGCGCGATGTGGTGCATCAGGTTGCCGACACCTTCTACCACCACGCGACCGTTATCTTTACTGCGGTTTTGCGGCGTATAGCTTTTTTGCTGAAGCTGCTTCAGCGCGGCGGCGTCCTGCTCTTCGGCACTCGGCTTATTAAATTGCGATTGCAGGAAGTTCACCATCTGATTGAGACGGATATCCCCGCCGCCAATCGCCGCCAGCAACTCATCAACATCATTGAAGTTGTAACGCGGCAGCAGGTGTTTTTCTGCTTCTTTTAGGCTGATCCCCAGATGTTCCAGCTCGTCGTCAAGGATTTGCCGCCCAGCCAGAATGTTTTTGTCACGATCCTGTTTACGGAACCAGGCGTGAATTTTCGAACGCCCACGGCTGGTTGTGACGTAACCGAGGTTTGGGTTTAACCAGTCACGGCTGGGGTTCGGCTGTTTCTGGGTGATAATTTCGATCTGGTCGCCCATCTGCAACTGGTAGGTGAACGGCACGATGCGCCCGCCAATTTTTGCCCCGATGCAGCGGTGTCCGACATCACTGTGGATGTGGTAAGCGAAGTCCAGCGGCGTTGATCCCGCAGGTAAATCAACCACATCACCTTTCGGCGTAAAGACGTACACCCGGTCGTCAAAGACCTGGCTGCGTACTTCGTCGAGCATTTCGCCGGAATCGGCCATCTCTTCCTGCCACGCAATCAGTTTACGCAGCCAGGCAATCCGGTCTTCATGTCCCGAACGTGCGCCGCCAGCAGCCGCGCCTTCTTTGTATTTCCAGTGCGCAGCAACGCCCAGTTCTGCATCTTCATGCATCTGTTTGGTGCGGATTTGGATCTCAACGGTTTTACCGCCCGGCCCCAGCACCACGGTGTGAATAGACTGATAACCGTTCGGTTTCGGGTTCGCGACGTAATCGTCGAACTCATCCGGCAGATGGCGATAGTGAGTGTGCACTATCCCCAACGCGGCGTAGCAGTCCTGTAAACGCTCGGCGACAATACGTACTGCACGCACATCAAACAGCTCATCAAAGGCGAGATTCTTTTTCTGCATTTTGCGCCAGATGCTGTAGATGTGTTTCGGACGACCATACACTTCAGCTTTAACGCCTTCAGCTTTCATCTCAGCGCGCAGATGACCGACAAACTCTTCGATGTAGTGTTCGCGGTCGAGGCGGCGTTCATGCAGCAGTTTTGCAATGCGTTTGTATTCGGTCGGGTGGAGATAACGGAAGCAGTAATCTTCCAGCTCCCATTTCAGTTGCCCGATCCCGAGACGGTTCGCCAGCGGCGCGTAGATATTGGTGCACTCTTTTGCCGCCAGTACGCGTTCATCTTCCGGCGCGTCTTTTACTTCGCGCAGATGAGCAATACGCTCTGCCAGTTTGATGACCACGCAGCGAAAATCATCGACCATCGCCAATAACATCCGGCGAACGTTATCGACCTGTTCAGAGGAAACAGAATCGGTGTGCGTCGCTTTCAGCTGGCGGATCGCCGCCATATCACGCACACCGTGAATGAGATTCACGACCGACTTACCGACGCTCTCACGCAGCACATCTTCGCTGACTACGTTGGCATCCGCCAGAGGGAACAGCAGCGCCGCCCGCAGCGTGTCAATGTCCATACTTAATGTCGAGAGGATCTCCACCATCTCAACACCACGCCACAATAGCAGACTGGCATCCGGATGCCCCTGCGTCTGCTGCAGACAATACGCCCAGGTTTCGGCTAAGCACTCACACGACTTCTGGCTGGTAATACCCAGACTTGCGATCCATTTTTGCGGATCAAATTCACCAGCCTTATTGATATGTGCACTTCTTACCGCAACCATCGTCCTCTCCTTTAGGGACCAGACCTGCCGAAATCAGCAAATCGTAACTATTTTACGCGCGAGAAAAGTACCATCGATTCCAGATGTCCCGTGTGTGGGAACATATCCAGCATCGCCAGCCGCGCAATGGTATATCCTGCTTTTAATAACGCTTCGCTATCCCGAGCCAGCGTTGCAGGGTTACAGGATACATAAACTATACGAATGGGTTCCAGTTTTATAATTTGTTGCATAACACCTGCGGCACCTGCTCGCGCTGGGTCCAGCAACACTTTATCGAAGCCGCTTTTCGCCCACGGCTGCTTTGTGACATCTTCTTCAAGATTTTCGTGATAAAACGTCACATTTTGTAAGCCATTAAGGCGCGCATTCTGCTGGCCTTTTTCCACCAGTGCCGGAACACCTTCTACGCCCACCACGTTTGCCGCACGAGTGGCTAACGGCAGCGTAAAATTGCCCATGCCGCAGAACAGATCCAGCACGCGCTCGTCAGGTTGCACATCCAGCCACTCCAGCGCGCGCGCCACCATTTTCTGATTCACGCCCGCGTTGACCTGAATAAAATCACGCGGGCTAAAAGTTAAGCGCAACCCGTTTGAGTCATACCAGGGCATCTCACCAGAGACCGTTTCGAGTATCTCACTATCGGGGGCGAGATACAGATCCAGGCCTTCAGAATGCGAAAAGCGTTCCAGTTTTTCGCGATCAGCCGAACTTAGCGGTGCGGTATGGCGCAAAATCATCAGCGTGCCGCTGGTTGCCTGCACCAGTTCAACATGCCCAAGGTGGCGCATTCCCTGTAAGCTCGTCAGACATGCTCTGACTTTGGGCAGCAATGCTTCAAGTTGGGGCACTAAAACAGGGCATTGTTTAACATCGACAATGTCACTGGAACCCGCTTTGCGAAATCCCATCTGGAGTTGTTGTGTTTTAGGTTGATAGTTCAGACTTAAACGCGCACGACGCCGATAGCCCCAGGGGACGTCGGCGATCACTTCAGAGACGTCGTGTTTCATTAACCGGGCGAGCGCCGCACTTTTGCTTCGCTGCTGTAAATCCACGCTGGCGTGTTGTTGCTGACAGCCACCGCATACGCCAAAATGAGGGCAGCGTGGCGTTTCGCGTTCCGGACTGTCACTTAACCGCCGTACGACTTTAGCACGGGCATACTGTTTTTTATCTTCAGTAACAGTCACTTCCGCGTTTTCCTGCGGCAATAATCCGGGGATAAATAACGTTTTGCCGTTATGTCGCGCCACGCCCTGACCAAAAGAGTCGAGGTCGTTGACTGAAACGGTTATGATCTGACGCGTCGTCGTGCGTCGTTTTGCAGAGTAGAATTGCGCCATTGGCGAGACTTTCTCAATTTAACAGTGTGACCTTAATTGTCCCATAACGGAACTCCATGACCAACTACAGCCTGCGCGCACGCATGATGATTCTGATCCTGGCACCGACCGTCCTTATTGGTTTATTGCTGAGTATCTTTTTCGTCGTACACCGCTATAACGACTTGCAGCGTCAACTGGAAGATGCCGGTGCCAGCATTATTGAGCCACTTGCCGTTTCTACCGAATATGGCATGAGCCTGCAAAATCGCGAATCTATCGGTCAGTTAATAAGCGTACTGCATCGTCGCCATTCCGATATTGTTCGCGCGATTTCGGTTTATGATGAAAATAACCGACTCTTTGTCACCTCCAATTTTCATCTTGATCCTTCATCAATGCAGCTCGGCAGCAACGTGCCGTTTCCTCGCCAGCTCACTGTCACACGTGACGGCGACATTATGATCCTGCGCACACCGATTATTTCTGAGAGTTATTCCCCCGACGAATCGCCCAGTAGTGATGCCAAAAATAGCCAGAATATGCTGGGATATATTGCGCTTGAGCTGGATCTTAAATCGGTTCGCTTGCAGCAATATAAAGAGATCTTTATTTCCAGTGTGATGATGCTGTTTTGTATCGGTATTGCGCTTATTTTTGGCTGGCGCTTAATGCGCGATGTAACCGGTCCAATTCGTAACATGGTGAATACCGTCGACCGCATCCGTCGTGGGCAACTCGACAGCCGGGTGGAAGGATTTATGCTCGGCGAGCTGGATATGCTGAAAAACGGTATCAACTCGATGGCAATGTCGCTGGCAGCTTATCACGAAGAGATGCAGCACAATATCGACCAGGCGACGTCCGATCTGCGGGAAACGCTGGAGCAAATGGAAATTCAGAACGTTGAGTTGGATTTGGCGAAAAAGCGCGCCCAGGAAGCGGCACGTATTAAATCCGAGTTTCTGGCAAATATGTCACATGAGCTGCGTACACCGCTGAATGGTGTTATTGGCTTTACCCGCCTGACGCTGAAAACAGAATTAACGCCAACACAGCGCGATCACCTGAATACCATTGAACGTTCGGCAAATAATTTGCTGGCAATTATTAATGATGTTCTCGACTTCTCGAAACTGGAAGCGGGCAAGCTGATTCTGGAAAGTATTCCGTTCCCATTGCGTAGCACGCTGGATGAAGTCGTTACCCTGCTGGCACATTCTTCTCACGATAAAGGGCTGGAATTAACGCTCAATATTAAAAGCGACGTGCCCGATAACGTTATTGGTGACCCACTGCGTTTACAACAAATCATCACTAACCTGGTGGGGAATGCGATTAAATTCACCGAGAATGGCAACATTGATATTCTGGTAGAAAAACGTGCGCTGAGTAATACCAAAGTGCAGATTGAAGTGCAGATTCGTGATACCGGTATTGGTATTCCTGAACGCGATCAATCGCGCTTATTCCAGGCCTTCCGACAGGCTGATGCCAGTATTTCCCGCCGTCATGGTGGCACCGGGCTGGGGCTGGTGATCACACAGAAACTGGTTAATGAAATGGGCGGCGATATTTCGTTCCATAGCCAGCCGAATCGCGGTTCTACCTTCTGGTTCCACATTAATCTCGATCTGAACCCGAATATTATTATCGAAGGGCCATCTACCCAGTGCCTCGCCGGTAAGCGTCTTGCCTATGTCGAACCGAACTCCGCAGCAGCACAATGTACGCTGGATATTTTAAGTGAAACGCCGCTGGAAGTGGTTTATAGCCCAACGTTCTCCGCGCTGCCTCCCGCACATTACGACATGATGTTGTTAGGGATTGCAGTGACCTTCCGCGAGCCGCTGACGATACAACATGAGCGGTTGGCGCAAGCGGTGTCAATGACCGATTTCCTGATGCTGGCGCTTCCTTGTCATGCACAGGTCAATGCAGAAAAACTCAAGCAAGATGGTATCGGCGCGTGTCTACTGAAACCGTTAACGCCTACGCGCCTGTTGCCAGCACTGACGGAATTTTGTCATCACAAACAAAACACACTTTTGCCTGTTACCGATGAAAGTAAGCTGGCAATGACAGTCATGGCGGTTGATGACAACCCCGCTAACCTGAAACTTATTGGCGCGTTGCTGGAAGATATGGTGCAACATGTGGAGCTTTGCGATAGCGGGCATCAGGCCGTTGAACGAGCAAAACAGATGCCGTTCGATTTGATCTTAATGGATATTCAAATGCCAGACATGGACGGCATTCGGGCATGCGAACTCATCCACCAGCTCCCACATCAGCAGCAAACGCCGGTTATCGCGGTAACGGCACATGCGATGGCAGGGCAAAAAGAGAAACTGCTTGGCGCGGGGATGAGCGATTATCTGGCAAAACCGATTGAAGAAGAGCGATTGCATAATTTGCTGTTGCGCTACAAGCCTGGCAGCGGTATTTCCTCTCGCGTCGTAACACCAGAAGTGAACGAAATTGTGGTGAACCAGAATGCAACCCTCGACTGGCAACTGGCACTACGCCAGGCAGCAGGAAAAACCGATTTAGCGCGCGATATGCTGCAAATGTTGCTCGATTTCCTGCCAGAAGTTCGCAACAAAGTTGAGGAACAACTGGTTGGAGAAAACCCGGAAGGCCTGGTTGATTTGATTCATAAACTGCATGGCAGTTGCGGCTATAGCGGTGTGCCGCGTATGAAGAATCTCAGCCAGCTGATTGAACAACAGCTACGCAGCGGTACTAAAGAAGAAGATTTGGAGCCAGAGCTTCTGGAATTGCTGGACGAGATGGATAATGTGGCGCGAGAAGCCAGCAAAATTCTTGGGTAATAAATATTTTATCGAGTAAAAACCGGCTTCTTATGAAGTCGGTTTTTGATTGAGGGCAAAGTGCCTGTGTTTATGCCGGATGCGGCGTTAACGCCTTATCCGGCCTACAAAACCAATTAAATTCAATGAATTAAAAAATCATGTAGGCCTGATAAGCGCAGCGCATCAGGCAATTTTTGCGTTTGACATCAGTCTCAAACCGGCTCCAGACAGAGCCGGTTTTGGTTTTCTGTCTTAACGCACCATGCACGGACGCTTGTTATCGAACGTCCAGCCAGGAATCAGGTACTGCATTCCCATCGCATCATCACGCGCGCCAAGCCCGTGTTTCTGATACAGCTCATGGGCTTTCATCACTTGATCCATATCGATTTCTACACCCAGCCCCGGTTTTTCTGGCACCTGAACCAGACCGCCTTTGATCTCGAACGGTTCTTTGGTCAGGCGCTGATTACCTTCCTGCCAAATCCAGTGCGTATCAATAGCAGTAATTTTACCCGGTGCAGCAGCGGCAACATGGGTAAACATCGCCAGGGAAATATCGAAGTGGTTGTTAGAGTGTGAACCCCAGGTCAGGCCAAATTCATGGCACATTTGCGCCACACGCACTGAACCTTGCATCGTCCAGAAATGCGGGTCAGCCAGCGGGATATCAACGGATTGTAACGAGAGCGTATGGCCCATTTGCCGCCAGTCGGTGGCTATCATATTGGTTGCAGTCGGCAGGCCAGTTGCGCGACGGAACTCTGCCATCACTTCACGCCCAGAGAAACCTTGCTCCGCACCACACGGATCTTCTGCATAAGCCAGAGAACCTTTCAGGTATTTACCAATTTTAATCGCTTCGTTCAGCGACCAGGCACCGTTAGGATCGAGCGTAATACGCGCCTGCGGGAAGCGTTTCGCCAGCGCCACAATAGACTCGGCTTCTTCTTCTCCGGCCAGTACACCGCCCTTCAGTTTGAAATCATTAAAGCCATATTTTTCATATGCTGCTTCCGCCAGGCGCACCACAGCATCCGGCGTCATCGCTTCTTCGTGACGCAGGCGATACCAGTCGCATGAGTCATCCGGCTGGCTTTGATACGGCAGCGGTGTAGCGTTGCGATTGCCGACAAAGAACAGATAACCGAGCATTTCGACTTCGCTACGCTGTTGACCATCGCCCAGCAACGACGCCACGTTAACCCCCAGATGCTGCCCCAGCAGATCCAGCATTGCCGCTTCAATTCCAGTCACCACATGAATCGTGGTACGCAGGTCAAAAGTCTGCAAACCACGCCCGCCAGCATCACGATCGGCAAACGTGTTACGCACCAGCGTCAGAACGTTTTTGTACTCGCCCAGCGTTTTACCCACCAACAGCGGAATCGCATCTTCCAGCGTTTTACGGATTTTCTCGCCGCCGGGAATTTCCCCTACGCCAGTGTGACCAGAATTATCTTTGATAATCACAATATTACGCGTGAAGAACGGTGCGTGTGCACCACTCAGATTCATCAGCATGCTGTCATGACCCGCCACCGGGATGACCTGCATTTCAGTAACAACAGGCGTCGTAAATTGAGAACTCATGTTTATGTCCTTATTCAGAATCAATGACGGCCGAAAACGGGACGTTTACGGTCAGAAATTCAGGAGCCGGGATGTTTGAAATCGGGGTTATCATCTTATTTTCCCGCGACAGGTTTCAGCTCGATACGCTTGATATCGCCCACCAGCACCAGGTAGCTCAGTACCGCGATTAAGGCATGAACCCCAACATAAATCAGCGCCCCATTAAACGAGCCAGTCGTGCCAACGATATAACCAATTGCGATTGGCGTGACGATGCCAGAAATGTTACCGAACATGTTGAACAGGCCACCGGAAAGACCGCTGATCTCTTTTGGCGCGGTATCTGCCATTACGGCCCAACCCAGCGCCCCGATGCCCTTACCGAAGAAGGCCAGCGCCATAAAGCCGATGATCATCCACTCAACGTTGACGTAGTTACAGAACACCATCACCATCGACAGCAGCATTCCCATCACGATCGGCGTTTTACGCGCAATGTTCAGCGAACCCGTGCGACGCATCAGCCAGTCAGAAATAATCCCACCCAGCACGCCGCCGATAAAACCGCAAACCGCCGGAACAGAAGCCACAAAGCCCGCTTTCAGAATTGACATCCCACGCGCCTGCACCAGATAAACCGGGAACCAGGTGATAAAGAAGTAAGTCATGGCGTTGATACAATACTGACCGATATAAACGCCGATCATCATCCGCGAACCTAGCAACTGTTTGATCTGCCCCCACTTCACGCTGAACGGCACTTTAACTTTGGTGTTTTGCTGATCCATATTGATCAGCGCCCCGCCCGCAGCAATGTAGTCCAGCTCTTTCTGATTTACGCCCGGATGTTGATTTGGCTCGTGGATGACTTTCAACCAGATAAAGCTGATGACAATGCCCAGACCGCCCATAAAGAAGAAAACGTGTGACCAGCCCACTTCATGAGTCAGCCAGCCCATAATCGGCGCGAAGATAACCGTTGCGAAGTATTGTGCGGAGTTAAAAATCGACACCGCCGTTCCCCTTTCCTGCGCAGGAAACCAGGCCGCTACAATGCGACTGTTGCCGGGGAAAGAGGGCGCTTCAGCAAGCCCGACCAGGAAGCGCAGCGTAAACAGGGCAACGATAATGCCGAATCCACTAAAGATATCGACGAAGCCTTGCAGCAAGGTAAACATCGACCAGATAAAGATCGACCAGAAGTAGACGCGTTTTGAACCAAAGCGATCCAACAACCAGCCACCTGGGATCTGCCCTATTACATAAGCCCATGAGAAAGCAGAGAACACATAACCCATTCCCACGGGATCAAGGCCGATATCTTTGGCCATTTCTGAACCGGCGATAGAGAGCGTAGCGCGGTCGCCGTAGTTGAAGGATGTGACGATAAACAACATCACCACTATCCAGTAACGAGCATTCGTGCGTTTTTCAACACTGCTCGCAGCCTGACTTAAAGAACTCATTGTTGCACTCCTGAAAATTCGCGTTAGCCACGCTCACTCTGGACTGCAATACCGCCAGGAAATCAGAGGTGACGTAGGGTGTTTTTTGCCGTTTTTATAGGTCGTTCGCCGAATGCGGCGCGTGTTTATATCTGGCAATAGCAGTATAAAAAGCGCGCCATAGCGGCTCACCGTGCAACAACACAACATTAATGCGTTCAATGAGGCCCGATTTTGGCATTAGCCCTGGACGGTGGAATCAACTTCACGGAAATGAAAACAAGAACAAGAAAGGAAGGGTTATAACGGAGAAATAAAGAAGAGTATGAAATGGATCGCTTGACTCCAGGCAAACGCCAGTAAAAAACCGTCACATTTGCAAGTTTTTACTGGCATTTGCCTGAAAGGATTCGATTCAGTTTGCTTAAAACGGCAATTTGTCAGGACAACAGCGTGCCCCAATGTTCGACCCACGGGTTTGATTCCGTTTCCGGTTCCGGGTTCTCACTGGCGTCAATCAGCAGCATTTCCCCTATCCGCTGCGCACTCTGTTCCTGCAACAAGGCATCGAACTGTTTGCCGCCGTTGCAGAAATTCACATAGCTACTGTCGCCGAGCGCAATTACGCCATAACGAAGATTCGGCTGAAAACCGAGGCTATCTTTGATTCCCTGAAAAAGCGGCACAATGCTGTCAGGCAGGTCGCCTTGCCCGGTCGTGGACGTAACCACCAGAACGAACTTGTCCTGATAGAGCAGCCAGTCGCTTAATTCTGGATCTTCAAACACCGTGGCTTTGTGCCCCTGCGCAGTCAGAATTGCTTCCGCTTCCTCCGCCACTAACAGTGAATTTCCGTACATGGTGCCCACAAAAATACCAATTTCCGCCATACCGTTTTCTCCCTGGATTAGGAACTTATCTCACCATCCTGACCTGATGGCGCACTGAACTCAACCCTTTCATTTTCAGGAAGCAGACCACGCCAGCCAAATTGTGATAACGCCTGCATCCAGGTGTCGTCCAGACCCGCGTGAATAGTCAGCGGTTCGCCGGTGAACGGATGCGTCAATGATAACTGGCTGGCATGTAGCATTAACCGCTGGAGGCCAAAATGTTCAGCCCCACTGCGATTCTGGCGTAAATCGCCATGTTTGCTGTCGCCAATAATTGGATGACGCAAATGGGCGAGATGGCGTCGGAGCTGATGTTTGCGTCCGGTTTTCGGCTCCAGTTCCACCAGGCCGTAGCGCGTGGTCGGATAACGTCCGGTTGCGACTGGCATTTCTACCGTCGCCAGACCGCGATAATGCGTTACCGCTGGCTGTGGCCCTTTATCTTCACGGGCAAATTTATCAGCGATTTTGTCCAGTTCTTCCACCAGTGGATAATCCAGCACCGCTTCTTCCATTAGCCAGCCACGAACTATCGCATGGTAACGTTTCTGGATTTGATGCTGTTCAAACTGTTGTGCCAGCAGCCGTCCAGCTTCGCTGGACAGTCCCATCAGCAATACGCCGGAAGTAGGTCTGTCCAGGCGATGCGCGGTAAACACGTGCTGGCCTATCTGGTCACGCACGGTTTGCATGACCACCACTTTCTCATCGCGATCCAGCCAGCTACGGTGGACCAGCCAGCCGGACGGTTTATTTACCGCAACCAGCCATTCATCCTGGTAGAGTATTTCCAGCATCAGTTTGCGTCATCCGCAAAAAGGGCATCCAGCTTTTCCAGTTCCGCCAGAATAAGCGTGCGTTGCGGGTGATCCGTCGCCAGCGCCATTTCATAGTACGGCGCCACGGCAAATGCCCCCGGTAATGGCTGGTTGTTATCTAATAAATCGTGCATTCGTGGGATAAGCACCCACTGCAACCACTCCAGTGGTTCCATGGTGTCCATAAAGAACGGTTGGGTACTGTTGAATTGATGCGGCTGGGGCTCATCGTTTCGCCAGTGCTGATGTTCACGCAGTAACAATTCAAGCGCCTGCAACTGAAGACGAACACGGTCATGAGTGGTCATAAAGCAACCTCAATAAGAAAAAACTGCCGCGAAGGATAGCAGGAATAAAAAAAGGGAGCACTGTATTCACAGTGCTCCCGGTTCGTTTCGCAGCAATCCAGCTACTTTTGTTGCTCCCTGCTCATCCTTGACAACTTTTCCTCTGGTCTTGCGACCAATTGTTCATCCTGAACTATTGCTTCCTGCTCACACCACCCCGATGTGATACTTCATCCTGAAGTGTCCCTGGCCTTCCTGACCCACCGAATCATCCTGACCGGTTCTCATTCTCCATCCTGGAGGTGTCCTTTAACGCATCCAGCGTTTTCCTCTTCGCTTCATCCAGAAGCCTTTCCCTGAAACACCGTCCTGGCGTGTCCTTCAGAAGTGTCATCATCCTGATGTTCACTTCGTTGTCTGACTCCCTGTCGACGAAGATAGAATCGTCTTTTTCGCTGAGTCTTACAAGGCGCTTACAGACAAAGCCTTAAGGATAATTTCATATGAAAGTTAAGAAATTTCATATAATCTATTGATTATAAATAAAAATATCGATTCTTATCTGTTTGAGTATTCGCTTATTTCCTGGCGATCTCCTACAGGGTCTGTAAGAGATCTCTCACAACCAGACGGGGTATTTGGATTACAGAAGAGGCTTAAGTTGGTTAAGGAATTCCGCAAGATTTGAGGCTAAATGCGTCCGTTTACGCGTTCCCAGCGTCTCTTTGCACACTTCACCAGAGAGATTACATACCGAGATGACCTCTAACTCTTCTTCCAGTGTTGCGATAAATAGCGTGGGCGGCAGTTTTAACCGTTTCTGAGTCACCAGATGACCAATCAGATTTTCCTGCACCCGGCGGAAGTCGTCTTCGCTCCAGGTTTGCAGTAATGTCAGTTTGATATCGCCAAACTGCGCATGCATATCCCCGGCAAACTGGGTTGTATAGAAGGTATGAATTGTGGGTTGTATCACAATATCAAACGCCCGTTCAACCGCGTTTACATTTTGTTCACCGGTAAACGGCTGGGGTTGCCAGTATACGGCGTCATCGGTGGTTGAAATAATGCATGGTGAAGGCACGCCATACAGCTCCTCACTTAACGGCCAGCTTTTATGCTCTTCATGCCACGCATCGCAGTAGCGTGCAGTAAAATCTTTCAGGGCTTGTGCGGTCAAATCGTCCACTAATTTCTCTCTTCACTTAAACCAGATACACTGTCGTTTAGTTTATCTGGTTTATGACGGTGAAACATGTCTTCTTATACAAACCATCAGGCACTTGCGGGCCTGACTCTCGGAAAATCAACCGATTACCGGGATACCTATGACGCCAGCCTGCTGCAAGGCGTTCCGCGTAGTCTGAATCGCGATCCTCTGGGCCTGAAAGCGGATAACCTGCCTTTTCACGGCGCGGATATCTGGACGCTGTATGAGCTTTCCTGGCTGAATGCCAAAGGTTTGCCACAGGTCGCTGTCGGTCATGTTGAACTTGATTACACCAGCGTAAATCTGATTGAGTCGAAGAGTTTTAAGCTCTATCTCAATAGCTTTAACCAGACGCGTTTTAATAACTGGGAGGAGGTGCGCCAGACGCTGGAGCGCGATTTAAGCACCTGTGCCCAGGGTAAGGTTAGCGTGGCCTTATATCGTCTTGATGAACTGGAAGGCCAGCCGGTGGGACATTTCAATGGCACCTGCATTGATGAACAGGATATCACTATCGATAACTATGAATTTACCACTGACTATCTTGAGAATGCCGCCAGCGGTGAAAAAGTGGTGGAAGAGACGCTAGTCAGCCATTTGCTGAAGTCAAACTGTCTGATCACCCATCAGCCAGACTGGGGGTCAATCCAAATTCAGTACCGTGGACACAAAATTGACAGGGAAAAACTGCTGCGCTATCTGGTTTCTTTCCGTCATCACAACGAGTTCCATGAGCAATGCGTAGAGCGTATTTTTAATGACCTGCTACGCTTCTGCCAGCCAGAGAAATTAAGCGTCTATGCGCGTTATACCCGTCGTGGCGGCCTGGACATTAACCCCTGGCGTAGCAATAGCGACTTTGTCCCATCGACGACCCGACTGGTACGACAATAAATTTTTTCTCATTTTTGCGTACTGGATTCACGCATAGAGTTGTGAAAGGCCATCATGCAGGGCTATTGTAATCAAAGGGAATGACGATATTCGTCCCATAAGGAGTTTTTCTTGATTACACATATTAGCCCGCTTGGCTCCATGGATATGTTGTCGCAGCTGGAAGTGGATATGCTTAAACGCACCGCCAGCAGCGACCTCTATCAACTCTTTCGCAACTGTTCACTTGCTGTTCTGAACTCCGGTAGTTTGACCGATAACAGCAAAGAATTGCTGTCTCGTTTTGAAAATTTCGATATTAACGTCCTGCGCCGTGAACGCGGCGTAAAGCTGGAACTGATTAATCCCCCGGAAGAGGCTTTTGTCGATGGGCGAATTATTCGCGCTTTGCAGGCCAACTTGTTCGCGGTTCTGCGTGACATTCTCTTCGTTTACGGGCAAATCCATAACACCGTTCGTTTTCCCAACCTGAATCTCGACAACTCCGTCCACATCACTAACCTGGTCTTTTCCATCTTGCGTAACGCTCGCGCACTGCATGTCGGCGAAGCGCCAAATATGGTTGTGTGCTGGGGCGGTCACTCAATCAACGAAAACGAGTATTTATATGCCCGTCGCGTCGGAAATCAGCTGGGTCTGCGTGAGTTAAATATCTGCACCGGTTGTGGTCCAGGAGCGATGGAAGCGCCGATGAAAGGCGCAGCAGTGGGTCACGCTCAGCAGCGTTACAAAGACAGCCGTTTTATTGGTATGACAGAGCCGTCGATTATCGCTGCTGAACCGCCTAACCCGCTGGTCAACGAATTGATCATCATGCCGGATATCGAAAAACGTCTGGAAGCGTTTGTGCGTATCGCTCACGGCATCATTATCTTCCCTGGCGGTGTGGGTACGGCAGAAGAGTTGCTCTATTTGCTGGGAATTTTGATGAATCCGGCAAATAAAGATCAGGTCTTACCGCTGATCCTTACCGGTCCGAAAGAGAGCGCCGATTACTTCCGAGTACTGGACGAGTTTGTCGTGCATACGCTGGGAGAAAACGCGCGCCGCCATTACCGCATCATCATTGATGACGCTGCTGAAGTCGCTCGTCAGATGAAAAAATCGATGCCGCTGGTGAAAGAAAATCGCCGTGACACCGGTGATGCTTACAGCTTTAACTGGTCAATGCGCATTGCGCCAGATCTGCAAATGCCGTTTGAGCCGTCTCACGAGAACATGGCTAATCTGAAACTGTACCCGGATCAACCCGTTGAAGTGCTGGCTGCTGACCTGCGTCGTGCGTTCTCCGGTATTGTGGCGGGTAACGTAAAAGAAGTCGGTATTCGCGCCATTGAAGAGTTTGGGCCTTATAAAATCAACGGCGATAAAGAGATAATGCGTCGTATGGACGACCTGCTTCAGGGTTTTGTCGCCCAGCACCGTATGAAGTTGCCTGGCTCAGCCTACATCCCTTGCTACGAAATCTGCACGTAATCTCCCCTCCCCCGGTAACGTTTGTTGCCGGGTTTTTCTCTTATTTGGTCACTCACTCACCAATCCATTTCATTTGTTATCTGAATGTTTCAACGCATCATAAGACACTTAATATCACCAATATTAATATGTCATACAATTTATATTGCCACGCAAACGTTTACCTGCTTTCATAAACCGCATTTTATTACTGTGAAAAAGAAATTCTTATCATGATTAACTAAAAGTATTGATTTTTTCAGTTCAACCTACATATATTGCGCGCCCCGGAAGAAACCAGATATCGTTTAGTGGGAAAATATTGCCCTTAAATTCTCTTTTACTTTTGATTTACAGAGTAAAGAGTTGGGATTATCTATCTTCTAAGTGGATTATTGTATTTGAGATCAAGATCACTGATAGATGCATAACTTGTGTGTATCTTTCCGCCCTCAAATTATTACGGCGGAAAATGATTAAGCCATCGCCGATAGACAGATTTCATTTTTACGGCCAGGCACCTTCCCGGGCTGAACTGGCTAAAAGCTGAATTATTTGCATTCCTCCAGGAGAAATAGATGGAAACGACTCAAACCAGCACGATTGCGTCGAAAGACTCTCGCAGTGCCTGGCGCAAGACAGACACCATGTGGATGCTGGGCCTCTACGGCACGGCAATCGGCGCGGGTGTACTGTTCCTGCCAATCAACGCCGGTGTTGGCGGTATGATCCCGCTGATCATCATGGCCATCCTTGCGTTCCCGATGACGTTTTTTGCTCACCGTGGCCTGACTCGCTTCGTACTGTCTGGTAAAAACCCAGGCGAAGACATCACTGAGGTAGTAGAAGAACACTTTGGTATTGGTGCAGGTAAACTGATTACTCTGCTGTACTTCTTCGCTATCTACCCGATCCTGCTGGTTTATAGCGTGGCAATCACCAACACGGTTGAAAGCTTCATGTCTCACCAGCTGGGTATGACGCCGCCGCCGCGTGCGATTCTGTCCCTGATCCTGATCGTGGGTATGATGACCATCGTTCGCTTCGGTGAGCAGATGATCGTTAAGGCGATGAGTATTCTGGTATTCCCGTTTGTTGGCGTACTGATGCTGCTGGCTCTGTACCTGATCCCGCAGTGGAACGGCGCAGCTCTGGAAACGCTGTCTCTGGACACTGCATCTGCAACCGGAAACGGTCTGTGGATGACCCTGTGGCTGGCGATTCCGGTAATGGTATTCTCGTTCAACCACTCTCCGATCATCTCTTCTTTCGCCGTTGCGAAGCGTGAAGAGTACGGCGATATGGCAGAACAGAAATGCTCGAAGATCCTGGCATTCGCTCACATCATGATGGTGCTGACCGTAATGTTCTTCGTCTTCAGCTGCGTACTGAGCCTGACTCCGGCAGACCTGGCTGCGGCTAAAGAGCAGAACATCTCGATTCTGTCTTACCTGGCGAACCACTTTAACGCGCCGATCATCGCGTGGATGGCTCCGATTATCGCGATTATCGCTATCACCAAATCCTTCCTCGGCCACTACCTGGGTGCGCGTGAAGGCTTCAACGGTATGGTGATCAAATCTCTGCGTGGTAAAGGTAAGTCTATCGAAATCAACAAGCTGAACCGTATCACTGCACTGTTCATGCTGGTAACGACCTGGATTGTTGCTACGCTGAACCCAAGCATCCTGGGGATGATTGAAACCCTGGGCGGTCCAATCATCGCGATGATCCTGTTCCTGATGCCGATGTACGCAATCCAGAAAGTACCGGCAATGCGTAAGTACAGCGGTCACATCAGCAACGTATTCGTTGTCGTGATGGGTCTGATTGCTATCTCCGCAATTTTCTACTCTCTGTTCAGCTAAATCCTTTCGCGCCGCTTTCGGGCGGCGCTTCCTCCGTTTTAACCCGATGAATTTCCTATGATTAGCGTATTCGATATTTTCAAAATCGGCATTGGTCCTTCCAGTTCCCATACCGTTGGACCAATGAAAGCGGGTAAACAATTTACCGACGATCTGATTGCCCGTAACCTGCTTAAAGACGTGACCCGCGTGGTGGTTGATGTCTACGGCTCGCTCTCTCTGACCGGTAAAGGCCACCACACTGATATCGCCATTATTATGGGGCTGGCGGGTAACCTGCCGGATACCGTTGATATCGATTCCATCCCTGGTTTTATTCAGGATGTGAATACTCATGGTCGCCTGATGCTGGCAAATGGTCAGCACGAAGTGGAGTTCCCGGTTGATCAGTGCATGAACTTCCATGCCGACAACCTTTCTCTGCATGAAAACGGTATGCGCATCACCGCGCTGGCGGGCGATAAAGTTGTTTACAGCCAGACTTACTACTCCATCGGCGGTGGCTTTATCGTTGATGAAGAACATTTTGGTCAGCAGGATAGCGCACCGGTTGAAGTTCCTTATCCGTACAGCTCAGCAGCCGATCTGCAAAAGCATTGTCAGGAAACCGGGCTGTCACTCTCTGGCCTGATGATGAAAAACGAACTGGCGCTGCACAGCAAAGAAGAGCTGGAACAGCACCTGGCGAACGTCTGGGAAGTGATGCGCGGCGGTATTGAGCGCGGTATTGCCACCGAAGGCGTGCTGCCAGGCAAACTGCGCGTTCCACGCCGTGCGGCGGCTCTGCGCCGGATGCTGGTCAGCCAGGACAAAAACACCACTGACCCGATGGCGGTTGTTGACTGGATCAACATGTTCGCTCTGGCGGTGAACGAAGAGAACGCTGCTGGTGGTCGCGTGGTGACTGCACCGACTAACGGCGCGTGCGGGATTATCCCGGCAGTGCTGGCGTACTACGACAAGTTTATCCGTGAAGTGAACGCTAACTCACTGGCTCGTTACCTGCTGGTGGCAAGCGCCATTGGTTCTCTTTATAAGATGAACGCCTCGATTTCTGGTGCCGAAGTCGGCTGCCAGGGCGAAGTTGGCGTAGCGTGCTCTATGGCAGCGGCGGGTCTGGCAGAACTGTTAGGCGCAAGCCCGGCACAGGTATGCATCGCGGCAGAAATCGCAATGGAGCATAACCTCGGCCTGACGTGTGACCCGGTTGCCGGACAGGTACAGGTGCCGTGCATTGAGCGTAATGCCATTGCGGCAGTGAAAGCGGTGAACGCCGCGCGTATGGCGCTGCGCCGTACCAGCGAGCCGCGCGTCTGCCTCGATAAAGTTATCGAAACCATGTACGAAACAGGTAAAGATATGAACGCCAAGTACCGTGAAACTTCTCGCGGCGGCCTGGCAATGAAGATTGTTGCCTGCGATTAATCTCTCTCCAGAGGCCTCGTTTTGCGAGGCCTCACATTGTTGAGAATGTGCCTGTTGTTTATGTCGGATGCGGCGTAAACGCCTTACCCGACCTACAAAACAGCGAAAATTCAATAGATTGTGATTCTTTTGTAGGCATGATAAGCGTAGCGCATCAGGTAATTTGCGTTGTCATCAATATCAGACCTCGTTTTGCGAGCTCTCTTCCCGATTTCTCATCCAGCCGTAGCCTGTTCCGACATCGAATGTTACCCTTATCGCCTGATCTTTAAGGGGGTTATCGTGGCTGTTCATTTGCTTATTGTCGATGCACTGAATCTTATTCGTCGCATTCATGCCGTTCAGGGCTCACCCTGCGTGGAGACCTGCCAGCACGCGCTCGATCAGCTCATTATGCACAGCCAGCCAACCCACGCCGTCGCCGTTTTTGATGATGAAAACCGCAGTAGCGGCTGGCGTCATCAGCGTTTACCGGATTACAAAGCCGGTCGTCCGCCAATGCCGGAAGAGTTGCACAACGAAATGCCTGCGTTACGCGAAGCCTTTGAACAACGCGGAGTCCGATGCTGGTCAGCCAGCGGCAACGAAGCAGATGACTTAGCCGCCACGCTGGCAGTAAAAGTGACCCAGGCCGGGCATCAGGCAACCATTGTTTCGACAGATAAAGGCTACTGTCAGCTCCTTTCACCTGCACTGCGTATTCGTGATTACTTTCAGAAACGTTGGCTTGATGCGCCGTTTATCGATAAAGAATTTGGCGTTCAACCTCAGCAATTACCCGATTATTGGGGGCTGGCGGGGATCAGCAGCTCAAAGGTGCCGGGTGTTGCGGGGATTGGGCCAAAAAGCGCCACGCAGTTACTCGTCGAGTTTCAGAGTCTGGAAGGGATATATGAAAATATCGACGCGGTTGCCGAAAAGTGGCGCAAGAAACTGGAAGAACATAAAGAGATGGCGTTTCTGTGTCGCGATATTGCCCGCTTACAAACCGACTTGCATATCGACGGCAATTTACAGCAATTGCGGTTGGTACGATAACGGCGTGCCGAATACTACCGATTAACACCTCATTGAATTAAATGCACTTGTAGGCCGGATAAGACGCGGCTAGCGTCGCATCCGGCATTATCACATCAGCGCATTTACCAGGCGGTATGGTAAAGCTCGACAATATCCTCAAGCGTTGCTTCACGCGGGTTGCCACCGATACAAACATCGGATGCCAGACCGGAGTCAATGCCCCTGCCAACTCACTTACCGTTCGTCGCGACGACCACCCACCGCAGCCCAGATACGACGGACATGCACCGTCACTTCTTCTCGATCGTGATACAACTGCCGCGCCTGAATCTGGGCGTTAATACCATGTTCATCAAGCTGTGCCTGAATGTACGCCAGATTGTGTGACACTTCTTCGTAGCGTTTTTTCATCGGCAGCTTAAGGTTGAAGATAGTTTCACGACACCAGCCATTAACCAGCCACTGTGCCATCAGTGCCGCAACTTTCGCTGGTTTTTCAACCATATCGCATACCATCCATGAGATGTTGCTACGTGTTGGGCGGAATTTGAAACCATCTTCCCGCAGCCACGTCACCTGTCCGGTATCCATCAGACTTTGCGCCATCGGGCCGTTATCGACGGAGTATACCCACATGTTGCGCTTCACCAGTTGGTAGGTCCAGCCGCCTGGACAAGCGCCCAAATCTACCGCCCACATTCCATTTGCCAGGCGTTCATCCCACTCATCCGCAGGAATAAACACATGAAATGCCTCTTCCAGTTTGAGGGTGGAACGGCTTGGCGCATCCGCCGGAAACTTCAGGCGTGGAATCCCCATATAGAACGGCGAATTATTATTGCTGTAGGAGTAGCCGGTATAGCAGCAGCCTGGTGCAATAAAGAATACATGCACCACCGGACGCTTCGGCGTTTCATAGTTCGCCAGCACACCCGCATCGCGCAAGGCAGCGCGTAGCGGCACGGTGAATTTACGGCAGAATTTCAGCAACTCTTTGCTTTCGTTGGTATCGGCAACTTCAACACGCAGTTCACCGCCCTTCTCTACTACGCCCTGTAACATGCCGACAATGGGGGTAATACGATCTTCTGGCGGCAAATGCTGCAGGAGCTCCCCCACTACAAACCACTGGCGAGCAAAAATTAATGAACTGAACGGCAGCTCACGGATTAACTTATCGCCATCATCAGGTTGATAACATTCATAAATGACATAACCCGCATTCTCTTTCACGCGGGCAAAACCGAAAATTTCCCGCTGGCCGGCTTTATCGGTAATTTCCGCAGCACACTCTTTTTCAAAGCCAGGACGGCACAACAATACAACCTTATTCATGATTTACGCCCTTGCGCTTTAAACGGATAGCTCCGACTAACATTAACGCCCAGCCCGCGAGGAAGCTCACGCCGCCAACCGGTGTGACAAACGCCCACAAACGCAGATGGGACAGCGCCAGGCAATAAAGGCTGCCGCTGAACAGCACCGTGCCTAACGCGAGGAAAACGCTACTCCAGTAAAACCAGATACTGATGCGACGCTGCATCGCCACCGCCAGACCTAAAATCGCCAGCGTATGGAACGCCTGGTATTCGAGGCCGGTCTGGATCCAGCCCATCTCAACGGCTCCCATGGTTTTACTTAACACATGCGCGCCAAAAGCGCCGAGAGCCACAAAAATGAAGCCGCTAATGGCGGCGAAAATCAGCATAAAACGGCTGGTCATGGTCGTACCCTACGTAAATTATTGTTCATAACGAAAGCGGAATTTTTCTTGTTCAGCAGCGGCTTTCGCCAGGATCCATTGGCGAAAGGCGGCTATTTTACCCAGTTCTGCCTGGCTGTCATGACATACCAGATAAAAAGCATTTTTACTGACCAGAACATCATTAAACGGGCAGACAAGGCGTCCGGCCTCGATTTCCGATTGCGCCATCACATTATTCGCCAATGCGACTCCCTGCCCGTGGATAGCCGCTTGCAGCACCATCGCGCTGTGACTGAAGATCGGCCCTTGTTGAACGTTGATATGATTTAACCCCAACTGGCGAGTATATGTCTGCCAGTCACGCCGGGACGCATCGTGTAATAACGTATGTTTAGCCAGATCTTCTGGCGTCTTCAAGGGTTTTTCGCCGGTTAACAGTAGCGGGGAACACACCGGCAACAAATATTCGGCATAAAGTTTTTCGACCCGCAGCCCCGGCCAGTTGCCCCGACCATAAAATATCGCCACATCAACATCATCCGCCAGTTTATCTTCCTGGCGATCGACCGCCTGGATTCGAACGTCGATTCCCGGATAAGCTGAATTAAAGCTGGAAAGTCGCGGCACCAGCCAGTGGATGGCAAAACTGGGGAGTAAACTGACCGTCAACGCCCCCTTGGCGCTACGAGCCTGGAGTTTACGCGTCGCTTCGGTTAATTGCGAAAATATCTCTTTGATATCGAGGAAATAGCTTTGCCCTTCCTCGGTCAGCAGGAGTGAACGATTACGGCGACGGAACAGTTTCAGTCCCAAAAAATCCTCAAGTGACTTGATTTGATGACTTACTGCGGCCTGGGTCACAAAAAGCTCTTCTGCTGCGCGCGTGAAGCTTAAATGGCGTGCGGCGGCATCAAAAACTCGTAAGGCATTTAGCGGTGGTAATCGTTTTGACATGGCTTTTAAACTTTGATGTTAAATGAATTTAACAATTAGATCACACTATGTAACCTATTAGTTTTTTTTATCTGAGCCATTATAAATTGTCCGTTGAGCTTCTACCAGCAAATACCTATAGTGGCGGCACTTCCTGAGCCGGAACGAAAAGTTTTATCGGAATGCGTGTTCTGGTGAACTTTTGGCTTACGGTTGTGATGTTGTGTTGTTGTGTTTGCAATTGGTCTGCGATTCAGACCATGGTAGCTAAGCTACCTTTTTTCACTTCCTGTACATTTACCCTGTCTGTCCATAGTGATTAATGTAGCACCGCCTAATTGCGGTGCTTTTTTTTACCTTGCGATCGCGAATTACTGATCCAGCTCGACCATCTCTTTCACGTCGGTACGGTTGATCTGCTGTTTGTTGCCATTAGCGTCTTTATACGAAATCATACCGGTTTCATTATCAGTTTGTGGTTTACCGTCAGAGACGATGGTACGTCCGTCATTGGTGTGCATCACATAGTTCGAACCGGAACAGGCGCTCAGGGCAAAAGTCAGCATACAGGCAGAGATAATTGCGGCAGTCTTTTTCATCTTCTTCTCCTTAAAGCGATTAATAAATCTTAATAGTATTGATTAACAGGCTAAAATTAACGCCTAACACTATTCAGCATATGTTACTGACGCGGCTTCGCCAGGATATCCAGATAATTCCGATGGTTAGCACTCTCCTTGTATCAAAGTGAATTTTGCGTCACGATCGGTGAATCAAGCCGAGGAGTACCATGAACGTTTTTAATCCCGCGCAGTTCCGTGCGCAGTTTCCCGCATTACAGGATGCGGGCGTCTATCTCGACAGTGCCGCAACCGCGCTCAAGCCCGAAGCCGTGGTTGAGGCTACCCGACAGTTCTATAGCCTTAGCGCCGGAAACGTCCATCGCAGCCAGTTTGCCGAAGCCCAACGTCTGACCGCACGTTATGAGGCTGCGCGGGAGAAAGTGGCGCAATTGCTCAATGCTCCAGATGACAAAACCATTGTCTGGACGCGCGGCACCACCGAATCCATCAACATGGTGGCGCAATGCTATGCGCGTCCGCGTCTGCAACCGGGCGATGAAATTATTGTCAGCGTGGCAGAGCACCACGCCAACCTCGTCCCCTGGCTGATGGTCGCCCAACAAACCGGAGCCAAAGTGGTGAAGTTGCCGCTTAATGCGCAGCGTCTGCCAGATGTCGATTTGTTACCAGAGCTGATTACTCCCCGTAGCCGGATTCTGGCGTTGGGCCAGATGTCGAACGTCACTGGCGGCTGCCCGGATCTGGCGCGAGCGATTACCTTTGCCCATTCAGCCGGGATGGTGGTGATGGTTGATGGTGCTCAGGGGGCGGTGCATTTCCCTGCAGATGTTCAGCAACTGGATATCGATTTCTACGCATTTTCAGGTCACAAACTTTACGGCCCGACGGGTATCGGCGTGCTGTATGGCAAACCAGAACTGCTGGAAGCAATGTCGCCCTGGCTCGGCGGTGGCAAAATAATTCACGAAGTCAGTTTTGACGGCTTCACCACACAGTCTGCCCCGTGGAAACTGGAAGCCGGAACGCCCAACGTCGCAGGCGTCATTGGGTTAAGCGCGGCGCTGGAATGGCTGGCAGATTATGATATTAACCAGGCAGAAAGCTGGAGTCGTAGCCTGGCGACGCTTGCAGAAGATGCGCTGGCAAAACGTCCAGGCTTTCGTTCATTCCGCTGCCAGGATTCCAGCCTGCTGGCCTTTGATTTCGCGGGGGTTCATCACAGCGATATGGTGACTTTGCTGGCAGAGTACGGTATTGCCCTGCGCGCCGGGCAGCATTGCGCTCAGCCGCTACTGGCAGAATTAGGCGTAACCGGCACACTGCGCGCCTCTTTTGCGCCATATAATACAAAGAGTGATGTGGATGCGCTGGTGAACGCCGTTGACCGCGCGCTGGAATTATTGGTGGATTAATGACAAACCCGCAATTCGCCGGACATCCGTTCGGCACAACCGTTACCGCAGAGACGTTACGCGATACTTTCGCGCCGTTGACGCAGTGGGAAGAGAAATATCGCCAGTTGATCATGCTGGGGAAACAGCTTCCGGCTTTACCTGATGAATTAAAAGCACAGGCCAAAGAGATTGCCGGATGCGAAAACCGCGTCTGGCTGGGGTATACCGTGGCTGAAAACAGCAAGATGCATTTCTTTGGCGACAGCGAAGGACGCATTGTGCGCGGTCTGCTGGCAGTGTTGTTGACCGCCGTGGAGGGCAAAACCGCCGCCGAGTTACAAACGCAGTCGCCGCTGGCGTTGTTTGATGAGCTGGGATTGCGTGCGCAACTTAGTGCCTCACGCAGTCAGGGGCTGAATGCGTTAAGCGAGGCGATTATCACAGCGGCGAAACAGGTTTAAGCACAAATCCAGGTCGGATAAGACGCTCGCGTCGCATCCGACATAATGGTTATTCCTTGCGCGCCGCTTTCGCCATCATCTTCTTCAGCGCATGAGAAACCGCAACAAAACCAAAGGTGGCGGTCACCATCGTTGCCGCACCAAATCCTGATGAGCAATCCATTCGCTTTGGTCCTTCCGCCGTGGCTTTCATCGCACAGACCGTACCGTCTGACTGCGGATATACCAACGCCTCGGTAGAAAACACGCAATCCACACCGAGCTTACCTTTGCTGTTTTTCACCACGCCAAAATCGCTTTTCAGGCGCTCGCGCAGCTTCGCCGCCAGCGGGTCCTGAATAGTCTTCGCCAGGTCAGTAACCTGAATCTGCGTCGGATCAATCTGCCCGCCGGCCCCCCCCGTCGTTACCAATGGGATTTTATTGCGACGACAGTATGCGATTAGTGCCGCTTTGGGGCGCACACTGTCAATGGCATCAATAACATACGAATAACCGGCATTCATATATTGCGCTACGTTATCCGGCGTCACGAAATCGTCCACCACTGTCACCCGACACTCCGGGTTAATCTGGCGAATACGCTCCGCCATCACTTCCGCTTTTGCCAGCCCGACGTTATCACGCAGCGCGTGAATTTGCCGATTGGTATTGGTGACACACACATCATCCATATCGATAAGCGTTATTGCGCCAATCCCCGTGCGCGCCAGAGCTTCCGCCGCCCAGGAACCTACACCACCAATGCCGACCACACAGATATGTGCATCGGCAAATAGTTGCAAGGCTTTCTCACCATACAGACGCGCAGTGCCGCCAAAACGCTGACGCCAGGCATCACTAATTACCACAGACATAGCACCTCAGAATTAAAAAGGGTGAGGTTATCCCCCACCCTAAACGCATAAATGCCTGATGCGCTACGCTTATCAGGCCTACATAACTCCTGCAATATATTGAATTTGCATGATTTGTAGGCCGGATAAGGCGTTCACGCCGCATCCGGCATGAACAATGCGCACTTAGTCAACAATCAGGAGATGAGGTTATCCCTCACCCTGTCGTATCCGTCAAAACGGTATACAGAATATCACATCAGCCGCTAAAGACGTTACCTGCGCCCGGAGCCGTTTTCAGCACCCAGACACGTCCATAGTGGTTGTACCAACCTGCTCGGTGTCCGGCTTCCGGCCCGATCCCTTGATAGATATCGAAATGTTGGCCTTTGATTGCGCCACCGACATCCAGCGCCACCATCAGACGCAGTTCGTACTGACCGTTAAATTTACCGTTATTATCCAACAACGGTACTTCTGCCAGCAAGGTAGTGCCTGGCGGGATGAGCGAGCGATCGGAGGCAACAGAAGCACGACCAACCAGCGGCACAGCACTTGCTCCTTTCACCGGTGCAAAAGATTGTGGCTTAAAGAAGACGAAAGACGGATTCTGTTCCAGCAGTTCGCGAACTTCGGCTTCACTGTGCGTTTCCCCCCAGTGACGAATCGCCTGCATCGACATATCTTCTTTTTTCACTTCGCCACGATCGATCAGCACCTTACCAATACTGCGATAGGCATGACCGTTCTTTCCGGCATAGCTGAAGAAGTTAAGCGGACTGCCGTCGCCAAAATCGATATACCCGCTACCCTGTACATCCATAATGAAGTTATCCATCAGGGAGTTGCTGTAAGCGAGGATATATTTATCGCTCAGTGCCCCCGCGTAGATCTCCGCACGAGACGGCAGACGGCCGCGTTTTGGCGGCATACGGTAAATAGGATACTGGAACTCGCCCTGGCGGGTATGGCGCGCCTGAATTACCGGCGTGTAATAGCCTGTAAACTGCACGTTGCCATAGTTGTCCGCGCCTTCCATCTGCCAGGCGTCAATGCCGAACTGGCGCATATTGCGGGTATCACCGCCTGCGCGCAGCCACTCTTGCACCGCGTTATAAACATTACTCTGGTTGCCATACAGACGCGGTGACGAGTTACGAATATGGTTAATTTGCTCGGCAAAATCACCGGCGTTAATTGGTGCGCCAACGGCATCTGGCTGGTTCACCAGAGAGAAAGGCTGGGTAAATTTCCCGTCTTTATATTGCTGTCCGCGATCGGTTGGTTTGGAGGAGCAGGCGGCAAGCATCGCCACAACAGCGCCCATAAGAAGGTACTTTACCCAACGTCCTTTCATTGTTCTCTTCTTCAGGTTAAAAAATAAGGCACAACGAAGATAACAAACCGTCGCGTTTAATGAAATGAGCAGACTCTCCCTGACGCAAATTTTGCACAAAAAATAGGCGGTAGTGTTTTGTTTTTGTTCAAAATCATGCCAAATCCGTGATCCGGGTAAAAAAAAGGTTGCATGAAAACGCGAGCGGAGTATAGTGCGCATCCACGGACGCGGGGTGGAGCAGCCTGGTAGCTCGTCGGGCTCATAACCCGAAGGTCGTCGGTTCAAATCCGGCCCCCGCAACCAATTAAAATTTGATGAAGTAAAGCAGTACGGTGACGCGGGGTGGAGCAGCCTGGTAGCTCGTCGGGCTCATAACCCGAAGGTCGTCGGTTCAAATCCGGCCCCCGCAACCAATCAAAATTTGATGAAGTAAAAGCAGTACGGTGACGCGGGGTGGAGCAGCCTGGTAGCTCGTCGGGCTCATAACCCGAAGGTCGTCGGTTCAAATCCGGCCCCCGCAACCAATACTTAGAATGCTGATAAACCGCAACGTGTTTCACGGATTGCGGTTTTTTTGTATCTAAAATCTTCGTTCGCTGAACTCACAGCACGTTTTTTATCTCCCTCCCCGCAAAGAAATCAATTATCGACTGGGCAACGTGTATCCCGGTTTGCTGGTATGACTCAACGGTGGAGGCTGCAATATGCGGCGTTGTAATGATATTTTTGGTATGCAGCAATGGGCTAAATTGCGCCAGCGGTTCAGAGCTAAAAACATCCAGCGCCGCAAAAACATTTCGTTCTTCAATCACCTGAAGTAAAGCGCCCTCATCCAGCAATTTTCCCCTTGCGGCATTGATGATCAGCGCGCCATTGCGCATCATCGACAAATATTTATGGCTGATGAAGTTCTCCAGATCAGGCGAAAAAGGCAAAAGAACAATGATGACATGCGATTGCATAAAGATATCTTCAATTGATACAAACTGAACTCCGGTTTTGCCAGCAACCTGATAATCGGGTTGTTTGTCAAAAGCTAAAAGCTCAACATCAAAACCGGACAACCTTTTCGCCAGGGTTTTACCTATATTACCGTAGCCAAGCAAGCCAATCCGTTTCCCCTGTAATTCACAACCATGCGACTCACCCCAGTAACCATTTTGCATTGCATAATAGCTGCCTGGGATATTTCTTATGCTCGCGAAGATAAGGCCAATGATAAATTCCGCAACCGCATTTGAATTAATCCCAACCGCATTATTGACCACAATCCCTGAATGTCGTGCCGTGCGAAGATCAACATTATCAATTCCCGTCCCAAATCTCGATATTATTTTCACACCGGGCAGTAGTGATAGCGTGTCCGCCTGATAACAATCCTTTCCGGCAATGACCGCACAAATAGATTCTCGTAATGCCGTGGATTCTGATTTAACCAGATGCTCCACATTATTCTTAATAATAAGGTTAAAATTATTCTCTCTTAGCAACTTGCTGGCGGAAACACAGCGTGCTGAAAAGCTGGGAACGGTGACCAGAACGTTTTTCATAGCTGACACTCACTTCAATGAACGCCACCCCAAAGATGGCGTGACCGGTTACTGTTTTTATATTCTGAAACTATGAGTTTGCTTTAATACCGAGCGCACCTCCTGGATGATATAAGCCGAAATCGGCACGAGTAAATTTTTTCAATTCGGAGAGTGCAAGCGCCACCGCATCACCAACAACCAAAACCACTGTAGACGAACATGACGGCGCTAAACCTAAATTATCCGCCTCGCTTTTGACGGGAATTTCAACGGATAAATCACAACTTATCGCAAGCGATGAGCGATGACTGCGAGTAAAGGAGACCAAATAATTACCCATTTTTTTCAGACTCGGTAGTGTTGCCAGAATTTCTGCCGTCTCACCACTGTTTGAAATAAGAATAACAATATCGTTTTTCGTCACCATTCCAAGATCGCCATGTACCGCTTCCGTACCGTGAATAAAAAACGAGGGAGTTCCGGTGCTGGCAAATGTTGCAGCAAGTTTTCTGGCAATAATGCCGGACTTCCCTACGCCAATAAAAACAACTTTACCCTGACAAGATTGTAATATTTTAATTAAAGCAGCAAATTCCGAAAGGGGAGAATCGATAACCTCTTCAACTGCTTTATGCTCGTTGCGCATAAAATGTTTAATAAGATGGATAAGATCCGTGTTGTTCATTTTCTTTTTCCTGATTAATATTTCTGATTACACCTGCAATGCGCGTAAGTCCCATATATAACTTTTCTCGACTGCAAGCCAGGTTCAGACGAAGATAGCCCTCCCCTTCTGTTCCATAGACATGACCCGCCATAATGCCTACTTTGCCTTCGTGAATTAATCGGCTGTAGAATTTATCAAAGGGATAACCAATGGCAGAGCAATTAATCCACGAAAAATAGCAACCAGCAGCCGGCTTCACGATTAACTCCGGAATGTTTTCATTTATATACCGCTGGGTAAATTGAATATTTGAAGAAAGATGTTTCTTTAATGACGTTAACCATTCCTCACATTCGTTATAGGCAACAATGGTCGCAATTACATTCAGTACTGATGGGGAGTTTACAAAATCGCGATACCTCGATATCGTTCTGAATTGGTGATTGAAATTCTCATCAGGTGAAATCATATACGAACCCGTTAGCGCAGGAACGTTAAATGTTTTCGATATCGAATTAAACACCACCACCTTTTCATTTATTATTTTAAGCGCAGACGTGAAGCAACGATTAAATACAAAATCACTATGGATTTCATCTGAACACAACCAAACGTTGTGTCTTGCACAGCTTGCAGCGATTTTATGCAGACAATCATCAGACCAGACGGTTCCTGTCGGGTTATGAGGATTGCATATTAACACCATCTTCGCTTTTTTAATTTTTAGATCAAAATCTTGCCAGTCGATAACGTAACCTCCCTCGTTATCTTTACTCAAAGAAGTTTCCAGCGTATTTCGTCCACTATTTTTAATTACATCAAAAAATGCGTTATAAACAGGTGTGAAAATGAGAATATTATCGCCACTCGATGTCAATAACTCTATTGCTTTAGCAATGGAATACATCACACTTGGGCTATAAGTTATCCATTCTTGTTTAATGTCTGTTTTATACTGTTTATAATACCAATTAACTATCGCATTCAGATAGTCATCATGTTGCCAACGGCTGTACCCTAAAATCGGGTGTTCCAGGCGTTTTTTTAATGCTCTGGTGATAGCTTCCGGTATCGGAAGATCCATATCTGAAATAGAGAATGGCAATACATCTTTTACACCAAATCTGTCCTGACAAAAGTCCCACTGGGTACAATATGTTCCTTTACGGGAAATTGGGGTATTAAAAATATCCATTAGCGTATCCCCATGTAATTATCCATATCCCGACGTAGGGCGATGACTTTAGTGCCGATAATGACTTGTAGGGTATTTTGATCAAGTTTAACAACCGCAATCCCTCCAGCTCTTTTTATCGCAACCTCATCAATTAATCCCATATCTGCGATAGTTAAACGTAAACGAGTTACACAATTATCCAGAGATTTAATATTCTCTCTACCGCCAAGTGCCTGAACCATCTGCGCCGCCGCCTGCAGCTCTGATTTATCATGAGTTGGGATATTCGCTATAGCAGTATCTTCGTGAGCGTTTATCGCGATGGGGCTGGACTCTTCACGTCCTACGGTCATCAGGTTAAATTTAAGAATGGTCCAACGGAACACAAAGTAATAAATAAAGAAATAGGCCACTTCTACACAAACCGCTATCGGCCAGCCCGTTCTTGTGCCACGTAAGACACCAAAGCTAATAAACTGAATCAGATCGCCAGTAAACCCCATCTTCACGCCCATATATGGCAGAACCATGTTAGCGAATCCATTCATAAAAGCATGGAAGACAAACAGCAGCGGACTGACAAACAAGAACAGAAATTCAATCGGTTCGCTAACGCCACCAATAATGACCGTCAGCACACCGGAAATAAGCAATGCTTCGATGGCCTTTCTGTTCTGAGCATGAGCGGTGCGATACATCGCCAGCGCGGCACCAGCCAGACCATACTGGATCATCAGTTTGCCCTGTTCCATTTTCCCCGCCAAATCCAGCGGAATAACAGTATTCTCTTTGACGTACGCCATAAACATATTCAGGGTGCCGTAATATTCTTCGCCACCAATTACTGCCGAACCGCCAATTGGGGTAAATCGGAAAACTGATGTCACCAGATGGTTTAGGCCAAAAGGTATCGTCACGCGTTCAGCAACTGCATAGAAGAAATAACCGACAGGACCGGAAGTTGAAATCCAGTGACCAATGAGCATGAAAAGATTGAAAAATGGCGGCCAGATAAAAGGAATAATCAGGCCAAACCCACTCATCACAATTAGTGTAATGATAGGCACCAGGCGCGGACCACTATAAAAACCTAATGACTCAGGAATGCGTAAGTTAACGATCTTTTTATACATGCTGGCGACTAATAATCCTGAAACAATCCCTCCCAGCACACTGGTATTATAGGACTGGATACCAAGAATGATAGTTTGTCCATGTGTCGACATTTGGTCAGCAGCGACCAATAAATCGTGTTGTTTAAGGTAAAAATTTGTTCCCAAATGCATCGCCATAAAACCAATTAAGCCAGAAAATGCACCATAGGCTTTATCATCTTTCTCTTTTAATAATCCTAATGGAATCGCTATTGCAAATAGTACAGGTAAATTAACAAAAGCAAACAAACCAAGACTAACAATGAAATCAAGTATGGTTTTAATTATTGGAATGGCCAGCAATGGAATTAACTTTGCCATGTCATCACTGGCTAAACCACTTCCCAGGCCTAACATCATGCCACATACACTTAGCAGAGCGATGGGATACATAAATGCTTTCCCCAGGCTCTGAAAAAAACTCCAGGCTTTCTTTTGTTTCATGCTGGTTATCTCATAAAAATATTATATGTAGTTAGTCCATTAATACTTTGGTGCGAATAGAGAGATATAGCTTTTCTTCTAAAATCAATTCATATTTAAACGTGCTGTACAGATACCTTTCTATTTCATGAATAGCGCGTTGCAATTGAATATCTTTTTCAAGAAACTGTTCATAGATATCGCCAATATCTTTCTGTTTTATTTTTTCATTGCATAATACTCGACAAGAAAAATACTTAAGATGCATCATAAATCTTGAATAGTTAAATGAACTCCTGTCCACCCTTCTGTTATAAATGCCCTCAATAATCTCCGTAATTTTTTGAGACAACTCAATAATTCTTACAGATTCATAATCAATTGAGTTTTCATAGTTATTTAAAATATGTAATGCAATAAAACCAATCTCGTCATCCGGAAGTTGAAAGCTAAACTGATCATTGATGATTGTTAATGCATCCCGACTTATCACATATTCTGCTTTATACAACGCTTTGATTTCCTCAAGGAAAACATTATTAATTTGTATTCCGGAGGCGATTCGGGATATTGCATTCGAAATGTGATCGGCAAGAATCAGTAGTAGCGAAGGATTTAGCTTTTTTTCAAGATTGATCTCTGCATATTGCACTATCTTTTCAGCCACAAATACATACTCAATATCCACATGCTCAATCAGTTTGTAGAGTTTATTTTTTTGCTCATTCCTGACATAAAAAATTCGGTTAGCCGGATGCTCGGGTACAGACATACCATATTTTTTGTTGTAACCGACGCCAGGTCCAGAAATGATAACCTCCTGTCCATTCATCGATGCCTGCACACAATTATTGTTCATGACTTTTTCGATGATCATTTCATGGCTCCAAAAAAAAAGGCAAGGCACGTCAGAAGTAATAATTACTTCAAACATTGCCTTGCCTGATTTAACAGTTACAAGATGATTAACTAATGCCTATACCTTACACTGGATTGCCTTTAATAAAAGAGACGCTAGGCTTATTTTTCAAGCTAACTTTCAAATATTCGACAGCAGTCACAAAATCATCGTTTAACATTCATATAAATGATATCCATTCAATTAAATATAAATTCATTGAATGGATAAATTAAACATCATCCCCTTCTCGCCAGCGTCGCTCCATCGGCAAAATACGCTTTAATTCCCGCAAGAATGGACTCTGCAACTTCCTGCTGGAAAGTCGCCGTTTTCAGTTTGCGCTCTTCCTCAACGTTACTGATAAACGCCGTTTCGACCAGAATGGAGGGAATATCAGGCGCTTTCAGCACGGCAAACCCGGCCTGCTCGACCTGATTTTTATGCAACTTATTGATTTTCCCTAGTTTATTCAGTACTGCTCTACCAAACTTCAGGCTGTCGGCAATGGTCAGCGACTGAACCATATCAAACATGGTGTGGTCGACATAGCGGTCGCCACTTTTGCTCACACCACCAATTAAGTCCGAGGCGTTCTGGGTTTGCGCCAGATATTTTGCCGCAGTACTGGTTGCGCCTTTGGTCGAAAGCGCAAACACCGAGGAGCCGCTCGGCTGGCGGCTGGTAAAGGCGTCGGCATGGATAGAGACAAACAGGTCAGCACGTTGTTTCTGTGCTTTTGCTACGCGCACTTGCAATGGAATGAAGATGTCTTCATTACGCGTCATGTACACCTTCATATTGCCCTCTTTCTCGATCAGAGAGCGCAGACGGCGGGCAATCTGTAATACCACGTCTTTTTCACGCGTTTTGTATTTCCCCACCGCGCCAGAGTCTTCGCCACCGTGGCCAGGGTCAAGCATGATGACAATTGGGCGATCGCGCCCTGCCTTACCTGGCTGCGGACCACTTTGCGCAGGCGGCACCTGTTTTTCGAGATCGCCTTTGTTGTAATCCTCCAGCAGCGCCAGCAGCGGGTCTTGCATATCCTGCGCATTGACCGGATAGAGATCCATCACCAGACGCTCTTTAAATCCGGCAACCGGCGCGAGGGCAAACATCTGTGGTTTTACGTTTTGCTTTAATTCAAAAACCATCCGCACGGTTTGCGGATCAAATTGCCCGACGCGTGCTGACTTGATGAACGGGTCGTCAGCACGAATTTGTGCCGCCATCCCCTTGAGCACCGAGTTCAGGTTTACATCTTCAATATCTACCACCACGCGCTCAGGATTACTCAACGCGAACTGCTTATATTTCAGCTGACGGTTTGATTCAACCGTCACACGGGTATAGCTGGACGCAGGCCAGACGCGCACCGCCACGACCTGGCTGACCGCAGCCAGGCTGACCTGACTTACGCTCAATAGCCACATGGCACCCGCGCCTTGCAGTAAACGACGACGGCTGATTGCAGTATTGGATCCTGACATGCCTCTCCCGAGCAAAAAAATCTAAGCTGTGTAACAAGTAAACGACCAATTTGACCGGAAACTTTAGCGAAAGACGCATAATCTGTCATCTATAAAACGGTAAACATTCTTTTTATATTCACGGCATTACTGATAAAAAAGTTGCTCATGCGTAAAATTCGCACTTGCACACGGCGAAAAAACAGAATAAAAATACATTAATTTCGAATAATCATGCAAAGAGGTGTGCCGTGGTGAAGGAACGTAAAACCGAGCTGGTCGAGGGATTCCGCCATTCGGTTCCTTATATCAATACCCACCGGGGAAAAACGTTTGTCATCATGCTCGGCGGCGAAGCCATTGAGCATGAGAATTTCTCCAGTATCGTTAATGATATCGGGTTGTTGCACAGCCTCGGCATCCGTCTGGTCGTCGTCTATGGCGCGCGTCCACAGATCGACGCGAATCTGGCGGCGCATCATCACGAACCGCTGTACCACAAGAATATACGCGTGACTGACGGCAAAACGCTGGAGCTGGTGAAGCAGGCTGCGGGGACATTGCAACTGGACATCACTGCTCGCCTGTCGATGAGCCTCAACAACACGCCGTTGCAGGGCGCTCATATCAACGTCGTCAGTGGCAATTTTATTATTGCACAACCGCTGGGCGTGGATGATGGCGTGGATTACTGCCATAGCGGACGCATCCGGCGGATTGACGAAGAAGCAATTCATCGCCAACTGGATAGCGGTGCCATTGTGCTGATGGGCCCGGTGGCGGTTTCGGTCACTGGCGAGAGCTTTAACCTGACCTCGGAAGAGATTGCCACACAACTTGCCATCAAACTGAAAGCCGAGAAGATGATTGGTTTTTGCTCTTCACAGGGCGTCACCAATGATGATGGCGATATTGTCTCCGAACTTTTCCCTAACGAGGCGCAGGCGCGGGTAGAAGCCCAGGAAGAGAAAGGCGATTACAACTCCGGTACGGTGCGCTTTTTGCGTGGTGCGGTGAAAGCCTGCCGCAGTGGTGTTCGTCGCTGTCATTTAATCAGTTATCAGGAAGATGGCGCGCTGTTGCAAGAGTTGTTCTCACGTGACGGTATCGGTACGCAAATTGTGATGGAAAGCGCGGAGCAGATTCGTCGCGCAACAATCAACGATATTGGCGGCATTCTGGAGTTGATTCGCCCGCTGGAGCAGCAAGGTATTCTGGTGCGCCGTTCTCGCGAGCAGCTGGAGATGGAAATCGACAAATTCACCATTATTCAGCGCGATAACACGACTATTGCCTGCGCCGCGCTCTATCCTTTCCCGGAAGAGAAGATTGGGGAAATGGCCTGTGTGGCAGTTCACCCGGATTACCGCAGTTCATCACGGGGCGAGGTTCTGCTGGAACGCATTGCCGCTCAGGCGAAGCAGAGCGGCTTAAGCAAATTATTTGTGCTGACCACGCGCAGTATTCACTGGTTCCAGGAACGTGGATTTACCCCAGTGGATATTGATTTACTGCCCGAGAGCAAAAAGCAGTTGTACAACTACCAGCGTAAATCCAAAGTGTTGATGGCGGATTTAGGGTAAGCGATGGAAATCGCCGGATGCGACATGCATAACACTCGTAGGCATGATAAGACGCCCATGCGTCGCATCCGGCAATCACGTTTATTCCCGCGCACCAAACAACGCTGCCAGCCCGCTACGTCGCTCGGTACGAGTGGCGATTGCCGCACTCAAAATACGCTCATCGGCATACAGAGACAAACGTCGACGCGCGCGGGTTACCGCAGTGTAAACCAGTTCTCGCGTTACTACCGGTGTACGCTGGCTCGGTAAAATCAACGCCGCATGGTCGAACTCCGATCCCTGCGATTTATGTACCGTCATCGCCCATGTGGTTTCGTGCTCTGGCAGGCGGCTCGGTTGTACTGACTTGATATTACCGTCCGGCATCGCAAACCAGACGCGCGTCCCCTGCCCGCGATCCAGCGCAATACCGATATCACCATTAAACAACCCAAGCGCACTGTCATTACGGGCAATCATCACCGGTCTGCCTTCGTACCAGCGCGAATGCGGATGACGATGAATTTTGCGCTTCTGTTGCATAAACTGTTCAATTCGCTCATTCAGTCCAGCCACGCCAAACGGCCCTTCCCGCAGGGCGCACAAAAGCTGGTACTCATTGAACGCCTGAATGATTAAATCCGGCTCGGCACGCGCTTGCAGCAGATCCAGATAACGTCCGTAACCCGCAAGAGCTTCCTCAAGCATCGCAATATAGTCTTCGCCGTTCTGCAAAAGCCGTTTTTCGATGTCAGTAAAATCCTGCTGAAAAACCGTTTTCACTGCCGTTTTATCACCACGGTTAATCGCCGCAGCTAACTGACCAATGCCAGAATCGCTGCCGAAACGGTAGCTTTTTTGCAGCAGGCAGAGACTGTCACGCAAAGATGCCGCTTCTGTGCCAGTTCCTGCCGGAACGTGAGTTCCCGTCAGGCGGCTTAGCTGCCCGGCACGCTCGGCGGTAAAGCCGGCGTTGGCATAAGCGCAGATATCGCCCAGCACAGCCCCTGCCTCAACCGAGGCCAGTTGATCGCGATCGCCAAGAAAGATCACTCGCGCATGATCGGGCAAGGCGTCGATCAGCCTCGACATCATAGGCAGATCGATCATTGATGCTTCATCTACCACCAGCACATCAAGATGCAGCGGGTTACCGGCATGATGACGTAAACGCTGGCTACCTGGCTGCGCACCCAGCAATCGGTGCAAAGTGCTGGCATCTTCCGGAATGCGTTTCTTTTGTTCATCGGTCAGCGGTAACTGGCGCAAAGCCTTGCCAAGCGATTCGGTTAAGCGCGCAGCAGCTTTCCCCGTTGGCGCGGCCAGTCGGATACGGCAGCGTTCACCGTCGGCCATCTGAATTAACGCAGCCAACAACTTCGCCACGGTGGTCGTTTTACCGGTGCCAGGGCCGCCGGAAATCACCGAGATCCGCCGCGTCAGCGCCACCGCTGCCGCCACTTTTTGCCAGTTAATTTCATCGCTTACTGGAAAAAGTTTGTCCAGGGTTTGCGCCAGTAGAGCTTCATCCACCTCAATGGCATGATTCACTTCGTTGAAAAAGCGTGCCACTGTGCGCTCGTTACACCACATGCGATTCAGGTAAAGACGATCGCCACAGAGGATCATTGGCGTTGGTTCATCTCCCCGGCTGACCGCTTGTGAAGCCAGCAAGCACTCTTCCCAATTTTGTAGCTCACCGATTTCACTGACACAGGTCGCCAACAGCGGATGCGACGCCTCATTATTTTCCAGTCGTGAAAGCGGCAAACAGACGTGTCCCTCTCCGGCATCATGACTTAACAGTGCCGCCGCGAGGGTGACGGCAGGATGTTCATCTCCCGCCACAGTCAGGGCAAATTGCACATCCAGCGGGCGTAGCTGTTTGTGCTCCACAGCTTCCAGTAATTGCTTTTGCAATTTCATTACGCCTCCTCCAGGGTCATACCGGCAAACATCTCATCCATCAGGTCAATCAACCCGGCGTTGGGTCGGGTCGCGTAGATCCCTTGTTGCGGATGTTCTTTATCAACGCCACGCAGGAACAGATAAATAACGCCACCAAAGTGACGCTCATAGTCGTAATCAGCAATGCGATGGCGCAGATAACGATGCAGCGCCAGGGTATAAAGCTGATATTGCAGATCATAGCGGTGTGCCTGCATCGCCGCTGCCATAGCCTGTTGGGTGTAAGCCGAACTGTCTTCACCCAACCAGTTAGATTTATAGTCGAGCAGGTAATAACGCCCTTCGTGGCGGAACACCAGGTCGATAAAGCCTTTTAACATGCCGCGTACCTGCATGAACTCCAGCGGCGGGCAGCCAGCGGATAGCGAGTCAAACTGGCGGATTAGCGCATCAAGCTGGCTGGCAATAAGCGGCTCGCTAATCGGCAGGTAAAACTCCATCTCCACCTGTTTATCGCGGGCGGAAAGCTGACTCAGAGTGACGCCAGTTTCATTGAGCGGCGCCTGAAGAATAGCGGTGATCCACTCAGTCAACACCGGTTCCCACTGCGGTTCAAAGCCGCCAAGTTCCAGTTTTTCCCGCACCCAGTTCGGGTCAACCGGCTGGGTAAAATCGAGGTCTTCAAACAAACTGTGCAAGAATGTCCCCGGTGACGCACCGCGCGGGAACTGATGCGGTGTTAACGTCGGTTCTTCAACGACGCTGACCACGCCTGCGGCATCAACATCCAGCCGTGGCATCAGATCCTGAGCGATACCGTGACCACGCTGCTGCAAACCGGAGTAGCTGGTGACACGCCAGTTATCGCCGGGCAATCGTTGTAGCGTCCTCGCATTCAGTTCTGCTGTAGAAACATCATTAACCTGCCACGGTTGATTATCACCCGTTTGCGCCGTTTGCCAGGCAATATCCTCATCGCATAGTGCCTCAATACAGGCGCGAAGCCCTGCCGCATCTTGCGGTTCCCCTTTTTGCAGCAAACGCCCGAGCGCACTTTGGTGGACGTCGGTGTCACCTTTTTTATCACCACGACGGCGCACCAGCGGCGCAACGCCGAGACTGCAATGCCAGACCGAACGCGTCAGCGCCACGTAAAGCAAACGCAGATCTTCCGCCAGACGCTCTGCCTCGGCGAGATCGACGCTTTCTGGCGCAGCGTTAAGATCAAGTACAGCCTCAAATGAATGACGATCGTGATAGAACGCCTGATCCTGGACGCGAAAATTGGTAATAAACGGCAACCAGACCAGCGGATATTCCAGCCCTTTTGATTTATGGATCGTGACGATCTGCACCAGATGTTTGTCACTTTCGAGGCGCATTTGCTGGCTGGAGGCATTACTGTCGGGTTCGAGGATATGTTGCGATAACCAGCGTACCAGCGCATGTTCACTTTCCAGCTGCGTTCCGGCTTCTTGTAGCAGTTCGCTGATATGCAAGATATCGGTAAGACGCCGCTCGCCACCTGCCGTGGCCAGCAGGTTTTCTGCAATGTTGCGCGCCGACATCAGCGCCCGCAGCATCGGCATAACGCCGCGTTTGCGCCAGATTTGTCGATATCCATCAAATTCTTCGACGACTGCATCCCACGCATTTTCGTCATCATTCAACGTTTCGATATCCAGGGCGTTCAACCCCATCATCGACGTTGCTAACGCACTGCGCAGAGTGTTCTCACGTTCAGGCGTCATTACAGCCTGCAACAGCCAAAGCATCTCCTGCGCTTCCAGTGTTTCAAAAACACTGTCGCGGTTCGAAAGGTAAACGGAAGGGATTTCCAGCAGCGTTAAGGCATCGCGCACCTGGGCGGCCTCCTGGCGGCTGCGTACCAGCACACTGATGTCCGAGGCGCGAACAGGACGCGCGGTGTCGCCATTCATCAGCAATGCTTCGCCCCGCTGCCCGGCCTGTAGCCAGTCGCGGATTTGCGCAGCACATACCTGCGCCATGGTACTTTGATAATCGCCAATACCGCAGCTTTCACCTTCCATCAGCCACATTTTCATCGCCGGCTGCGTTTCACCTTTAAATACAAAACGCAGTGCCTGATTTTTTCCGGCTGATTTCACTGGAATAAACGGAATTTCGCGGAACATGAAAGCGTCATCAGCCTGGCTGAAAAGTTTGTTCACACTGTTCACCATTCCCGGCGCAGAACGCCAGTTGGTATCTAAGGTGTAGTGAGCGTGAACTTCGCTACGCGCCTTCATGTAGGTGAAAATGTCTGCGCCACGGAATGCGTAAATGGCCTGCTTCGGGTCACCAATCAGCAATAACGCCGTTTCCGGCTGATGGTGCCAGATACGGCGGAAAATCCGGTACTGCTGGGGGTCGGTATCCTGAAATTCGTCGATCATTGCCACTGGAAAGCGCGTACGGATCGCCGTTGCCAGCGCCTCTCCGCTTTCGCTACGCAGCGCGGAATCGAGCCGACTTAGCATGTCATCAAAGCCCAGTTCGCCACGGCGGCGTTTTTCGCGCGCTACTGTTTCGCGGATCTCAGCCAATGCGCGGGTGATCACCACATCACGGATCGACAATGGTTCGGCAAGCAGTTGATCGATCGCCTCAAACAGCGGATGTCGCGGGGTTTCCCCCCCGGCTTTCGTGCGATCTTCCAGGAAACGCTGGGAGAATTTTTCCAGCGACTCTGGCAACTGATAACTGTTGGTCTCTTCTTCTGCCCAGGCGCTGATCTTGTCTATCCATTTAGCCTGATTGCTACGGTTAAACTTGCGGCGATCAATACCGGAAGATTCGATCAGCGCATCCAGTTCACCTACTGCGTCACGCCACTGCTGTTTTACGGCATCGATACGCGCCACAATTTGCGCATGGCGGGAAGCCAGAGTTTCATCATCGGGCGGCGGCGCTTTGATAACCGGCGCTTCCCCTTGCAGATAACGGTTAATATCTCGCAGTAACGCCTGCGGCCCTTTCCAGGTTTCAAAGACGACCTGGGCAATTTCACGCGGTAACGGGTAGCAATGGCGACGCCAGAAATCGGCGCAGGCCTGGTAGCGCAGTAGAGACTCGTCTTCAATCAGCTGCTGCTCAAACAACATGCCGGATTCAAAGGCATTCAGGTTGAGCATTCGCTGGCAAAAACCGTGGATGGTAAAGACTGCTGCTTCATCCATCTGTCGCTCAGCTAACAGCAACCACTGCGCGGCTTGCGCTTTATCGTCGATCTCTTCCAGCAGGCGTGCATACAGCGGATTGTCGGTGGTTTCACGCAGACAGGCGATGCGTAATTCATGAATATTGCTACGGATACGACCGCGCAATTCTGCAGTGGCAGCCTCGGTAAAGGTTACTACCAGCAGTTCTTCAACGGTCAATGGGCGGGGAAAGGCGGAGGAACCGCCTAGTCCAAGTAACAGGCGCAAATAGAGCGCCGCAATCGTAAAGGTTTTGCCTGTGCCGGCAGAGGCTTCAATCAGGCGCTCGCCCTGTAAGGGCAAGCGCAAAGGATCTAGTGTCTCGGCGACATCACTCATTCTTTTCACTCATCAGGGGCATTGTTTGCTGCAACGCGCTGACGTTCTCCCATACTTTCCAGCCTTCAGGATGCACATATTCGGCTTTCCCGTTCTGGCTGCCGGAAATCTGCGACAGGATAGCCATGCCTTGCGGCTCGACCACCGCCTGATGGAAGAAATCGGCCAGTTTTTGCGGCGTCAGCAGTTTTATCTGTGCCACGATTTTATCACGCGAATCGAAGCGCATATTGCCGCGATCGAAATCTTTACTTAACTTCGATGCTTCTTCGCCGAGCGTTTGCGGAGCCTGCAGCATCTGGGTAATCACCGCCTGCTGGATTTGGGCAAACTCTTCTGGCTTCATCGCCCGCAATTTTGCCTCTGCGGTTGGGAAAAAGGCTTTGTATCGCTCCCACAGGTATGAGGGCTGTTTATCATTGCTTTGCAGCAAGAAGCCCATGCCCCACTGGCGACCCACACTCATAGGAAACGCGAACACGGCATAGCCCAACTGTTCTTCGGTACGCAACTGATTGTAGAACCACGGCTGAACAATCTGCGCCAGCAGAGAACTGTAGGCTGAACTGGTGTATTCATCGTAGCCAGTCGGTACGAAAACCGCTGCCAGGGCAGAGTCGGTACTGTTACCGGCTTTTTCAAAGATGACGGACTGTTTTTTCTCAACCACTACATCTTTGTTACGACACCACTCTGAACCATCAGCGCCCAACTGTTTTTGCACATCGCGTGCCAGCGTTGTTGCCTGGGCTTCGGTCATGTTGCCGATAACCATAAACTCTGGTCGTGCCCCCGTTTTTAAGGCGTCGCGGTAAGCCAGCACCTCTTTCAGAGTGATGGAGGGCAAAATTTTACGTCGCTCATCTCGCGAGAAGTACGGCACCTGCGAGAGCATTTGCGCGGGCATAATCGCCTGCTCAAACGCTTTGCCCTTTTCTGCGGAATCCATCATCTGGGTATACCAGGATTTTGCCTGCTCAAGCTGATCTTCCGTAGCGGTATAGCTAAAGTACCCATCGAGCAGAGCCTGGAAAAGCTGCGGCAGACGCTGGGTGTAACCATTAGCATTAACCATAAGACCGTTGTTAGCGTTGGTGGAAAAACTAATGCCACCAACCGACGCCTGGTTGCTTAACTGATCAAGCGCCAGCCCTGCGAGATAATCATTGAGCGCAAACATTACCTGATTACGGGCGCTGTCCATGGCTTTCGGGTTACGCAAAATCAGGCTGACATCTGCTTTGGGTTCGCTGGCAAAATAACGGCTTGGCGCATACACCACACGCAGATTCGACTCATCAACAATCAGCTCTGGATGGTCGTATTTCTTCTCTGACTTAATCAGCGAGAAATCGTCAGGAATATAGGGGTTAAGCTCCGGCAAGGAGAGCGCAATGTCGGCGGCTTTTTTCTGCCAGTCAGCGAAGGTTTGTTCGCTGATTTTATCGACCTGATACGGCGCATCGACAAAGTAAGCCGTTTTATTGTGCGGCTCTTTCGGGCTGATATACCAGATACGCGCGTTCTGCGGCGTCATCATCGCCAGACGTTCTTTTACTGCTTTAGCATCGTACCGATCGGCAATATTGACTGCATCCAGCGTATGCTCAACAGGAACGCGAATCATGGTATCCGCCAACCATTCGACGTAATCCATATCACGGGTGATTGACGGATAACGGAAGTCGATATCCAGCACATTCGCCAGCTCATCGAAATACTGTTTATCAATCCCTTTTTCGCGTAACAGATTGAGGTAGCTGAAAATGGCCGCCACAACCTGATCGCGATTCGCCAGACCTTTATCGGTTAAGGACGCAGAAATCGCTAATACGCCGCTGTTACCGTTGACGATAGGATCGGAGTTGGCGCTAATGCCCTCAACTAATCCCTGCTTTTGCAGCCAGTCAGAAAGTGTACCTGGGCTGCGATTACCAATCAGATAGGTAATCAACTCATCCGTTTTACTACGGAACTTCTCCGAGTTGTTATCGATGCGAAACTCGACGCGCAGCACTTTACGCGGCAGCGCCGGGACGTAATGAATGATAATGCCCTTTTGCGCGTCGGTGACTACCGGCACGGTGATTTCCGGTTTCTGGCTCTCTTTGTTAGGCACGCGACCGAAGGTGTCCGCCGCCATTTTTGCCAGTTCCGGCAATGGTTTGTTGCTGTAGATAACCGCCTTCATCAGATTGGCAGAGTAATATTTCTCATGGAAATCTTTCAGCGCCTGCTGCACAGGATTACCGGGTTTGTCGCTTAAGGTTTCCAGGTTACCGCCAGAAAACTTTGAACCTGGGTGCGCCGGGTTAATGGTTTCTGCGCTGACCTGCGCCATGCGCATCCCGTCACGCGTGCGCGCCATGGTTAATTCAGCGTTCACTGCATTACGTTCACGTTCGGCATATTTCTTGTCGAGCAAGGGTTCTGCAATAGCATCGGCCAGGCGATCTACCGCACCGGGCAAGGCGTCGTTCTCAACTTCCAGATAGAAAGCCGTGCGATATGGTGCCGTGCTGGCATTGTGACTGCCGCCGTGCATTTTAAGATATTCAGCGAGGCTATCTGCTTGAGGGTACTTTTTCGAACCCATCAGACTCATATGTTCAAGGTAATGTGCCAGCCCCTGATACGCTTCAGGATCTTCCAGCGACCCAACGGGCACTACCAGCGCCGAAAGCGATTTAACCGCCTGCGGATCAGAAACCAGCAAGACCACCATACCGTTATCCAGACGTATAGCCTGATACTGGCGGTTATCTTTATCACTTTTACGGATGGTTTCCTGAATCGGCTGCCATCCCGTTTCTGCCTGACTTAAGGGTGCCCAAAGGGCAACAAACAACAGTAATGCTTTGAACCAGGTGCTGCGGGGCATTCACGAACCTCATTATCAACTTTATTTTTCGACCAGATTCAATAAATTAAAGAAAATCATCCGGCAGAATATAATCTTGTGCTGAACGAGTCAGCCTGTGTCTATATAACCATCAGTCCGTGACTGGTGCGCATCATAAAGTAAGCAGATGAATTGCGCAATTTTTATACAGAACTCATGATTGATTAAAACGAAATAGCGGTAACAAGAAACGCTGCGACTGATCAACGATGGCTTCCATTGTCTCTGGCGTTAATTGCCGCCAGAGCCGTTGATACCAGATATCATCACCTTCACCACGCACCATCATGTTGCCCTCGTAAGCCTGAAGGAATTTCGTTCGAGCTTTTTGCAACGTGGAATCGTCATCCAGCATGGCATCGTTTGCCGCGTCATAACAGGTTTTTAGCCATGCGCCGCCACTTTCAGGTAACACCAGCAACGGCGCGGACATTCCTTCACGATACCCCTCAATCAGTTGTGAGAGGTAATGTAAAGCCTGTTCGGCTGCAAGCGGCGGGAAACGCCACTCGCCGTCTTTGCGTAGAAAAAGGCGGCTTTCACCGTTACCACCACTGGCACAGTAGACAAGGTGTTCTAACCAAAGTTGCATTCCCTGTGCAACACTGAGCAAAGAGGGACGCCAGCGCAGCAGGCCATCCGGCTGAACCTGCGGCAACCACCCAGTAATCTGCACACCGTTGCACGCGAGATCGATTTCCATACTCTGCCCCGGCTGGCGACAGGCAATGACTCTGTCGGCAAGCTGCTGCATCTCCTGACACTGCATTTCCCAGAAAATTTCACCAAAAGCACCGTACGGTAAATCCCCTGCCGCCCGGAAGCGGCGGAACAAGCGTTCTGCATCATCCTGATCCACCAACGCATTTAATAACTGCTGATTGATTTGATAACGACTAAGCCCTTCGAGAATAAATGGCTCGGTATCGGGAATTTCGCTGTCTTCGGTACGAAAATGCACCTGTAAACGCATCTGGAAAAACGCTCGCACCGGATGCGCCCAGAATCGTTGTAGCGTTTCCAGCGGCACGGTTTCTGGCAAGGTAAACGGTAAAGGCTGGACAAATTCAGAATGCGCCTTGCCTGCCTGGCTGGCTGCCGGTAGCCACTCACGCGCATAGCTTTGTAACTCGCCAGGCTGGTAGTTTTGCGGATCAAACGGCATCCGGGTATGGAGGCACGTAAGATGCTCTTTTACTCTTGCCTCGCTTTCATCACAGTTAAGCTCTTCATCACCCGGCAGATAATGACTTTGTCCGATGTAGTCGATCAGTTCCTGCACCAGCACCGACGGGAAACGTTCACTGTTATCCTGGATGGAACGCCCGATATAGCTGATATAGAGTTTTTGCTGCGCGGAAATTAACGCTTCCAGGAACAGATAGCGGTCGTCATCGCGACGGCTACGGTCGCCACGCTTCGGTTTCTGGCTCATTAAATCAAAGCCCAATGGTGCAAGCTGGCGTGGGTAAACGCCATCGTTCATCCCCAGCAGGCAAACCACTTTGAACGGGATTGAACGCATTGGCATCAGCGTACAAATGTTAACCGGACCCGCAAGAAAACGCTGGCTGATACGTTCTTGATCGAGGCGTTGTGCCAGTTCATCACGTAACAGTGACAGCGGCACCGCGTCGCCATACTGCGCACCTAAACCTTCGGCGATAATCGCCTGCCACTGCTGCTCAATAAGCGTCATCGCCGCTTCGGTTTCCGCATCCGGCAGGAAGAAGGCGTTGAGCATATCGCGACAAACCGGCAGCCACTCCTCAAGCGGGCGCTCCTGCGCTAACCCTCGACGCCAGATATTCAGTTGCATTAGCAGTGACGCCAGATGCCCTACCAGTTCTGCAATTAAGCCGCTCGATTCGTCATAAGGAAGAACCGATTGCCACTCGCCCTGGGCGCTCTCCATTGCATAGCCCAGCAACATGCGCGTCAGGCCAAATCGCCAGGTGTGTTGCCCGGTGGCGGGGAGTTCCAGCTCGCGAACGTTGTCGTCATCAATCCCCCAGCGAATGCCGGATTCATTAACCCACAGACGTAAATAACGTAGCCCTTCTTCGGTGATATCAAACCGCGCCGCCAGTACCGGCACGTCCAGCAGCGCCAGCACGTCCTCCGACACAAAGCGGCTGTCTGGCAGTGATAACAGGCTGATAAACGCTTCCAGCACCGGATGCGACTGCCGCGCCCGACGGTCGGAAATGGCATAAGGCAGGTAACGATCCGCAGGCGCGCTACCAAATACAGCCTGAATAAACGGACTGTAGCTATCGATGTCGGCCACCATCACGATGATGTCGCGTGGAGTAAGTGTCGGATCTTCTTCCAGCATCGCCAGCAGGCGATCGTGCAAAACTTCCACTTCGCGCTGCGGGCTGTGGCATACGTGGAAGGTGACGCTGTTATCCTGCGGATCAAGCAGACGTTTGTTGTCGCTGCGGGAAAACTCGCTCAGATTCACGCCTGCGACCGCACGGTTTTCCAGTTCCAGAATATCGGACTGGATGTTATGCAACAGGCTGTCTGACGTGACATCAACGAATGCGTCCAGCTCCTGACTGCTCTGGAGATCGGCAAGCAGATAGATGTAGTCGCGCCCCAGCTTGCCCCATGAGGCCAGTAGCGGGTTACCAACATCCTGTTCGCCGTCGCTGTTAAACAACTGGCCGGCGTTTTCGCTATCGCGGAATAGCGGCAATTCGCGATCTTCAAAACTGTGTCGCCGCTGGCGAGCTAGAAGCTTTGCCAGATAAGCCGGATCTTTAATATCACCCCAGTAATAACGGCAAGGGTTGGTAAACAGAAGATGGATTTCAATATGTTTACCCAGCGCCTGTAGCGCCTGTAGATAAACAGGCGGTAACGCGGAAATACCGCATATAAAGACACGCGAAGGTAACCCCGGCGGGCAGGTCGTCGCGGACTCCAGCGTTTCGATAAAGCGCTGATAAAGATTGGCGCGGTGCCAGCGCGGTTGCCCGAGTTCGTCGGTATATTCCACCAACGCCTTCCACAACGGCGCTTGCCAGGCCTGCGCTTCTCCCAGCCCTTCAACCAAATGTCCTGTTTCCCACTGTGCCAGCCAGTCCGGACGATAGACCAGATACTGGTCAAACAGGTCCGCCGCTTTTGAAGAAAGCTGGAACAGTTTACGCTTGTCGCTATCATCAGTCAGATAATGCCGCAACAGGGTAAAGTCTTCGCGCTCCAACAGTTGCGGCAGCAGAGTCATCAGTTTCCAGCTCATGCTCTGTTTGTTAAAGGCGCTCTCTTTGGGGATCTCCGGTAACACCCGGACGAACATATCCCAGATAAAGCTCGCCGGCAGCGGGAAATCAATGTTTGCCGCAATGCCGAACTTCTGCGACAGCGTCATTTGCAGCCACTGCGCCATACCGGTACTTTGCACCAGAATCATTTCTGGCTCAAAAGGATCGTCCAGCCGTTCGCGTTCGACGATAAACTCCATCAACGCTTCCAGCACGTCCAGACGATTGGAATGGTAGACCCTTAACATAGCGGCTCCTGACTACTGACGATTCGGGCAATGCAGGCGGGTCATCTCGCCTTCTCTGCCCCCGGGTGAAACTAACGTAACGCTGATGCTGACACATCCCGCCTGCGATGTCTGCATTCGGTTAACCTGCCAGTTGGCAGGTGGCGAAATCGCGCGCAGTTGCGTTTGCTGCCAGCCATGCCGCCAGAGTTGCAGATACTGGTTTCTGCTGGCAAGACTGTTCATTAATGTTCTCTGATACCCCGATAACGCAGTGACAATCATCACCATCAGCACCATCGCCAACATCACTTCCGGCAGGCTAAAGCCTTGTTGATTCTTCAGGGAAGCTGACATAACGCCCCCTCTTTCTGCGGACAAAAATCACTCCAGCCGCGTGGCGAAAAAACAATGTTTCCATCGTTCACTTCGCCTGTTCGCCACAATGAAACGCCTTCATAACCGGCAATCAGCAAGATTTCATTATCTGCCAGTAAACGCAGACAAACCCGGGCACCGGTTGCAGCGTACTGTGAGCACTGAACTGCGGGCTGTGTCTGCCAGGAGTGCATTCTGCCCCATTCCAGCGCCGACTGTACGATAGCCTGGCGACGCAATGACTGGCTTTCCATAGTCACCCGAGAGGCAAAACTGCGATCCTGTTGGCACATTCCCTGTAGCAGCAAACTGCCCAAAACCAGCAACATCAGAACCAGTGCCAGCGATGAAACTCCCCGTTCACGGTTCACAGGTTGAATCCTGTTACGCTATAGCTGGCATCCACCACAGTTTGTGGTTCAGCCTTACTGGCGCCCCGCATATTAACCGTCAACACCGGCGAGAAGCCGCTAACATCCTGACGTACGACCTGAAAAGTGTCGATAATGATGGCATCCGGATTAGTGACTTTATCCCAGCCCTTACCTTCACAAGATGTCGCACCACGTAGCGTTTCCAGCACATGCTCCTTCAGACGAAATCCAATCTGGTCGGACTCTTTTACCGGTTCGCGCTCCCAGATACCGTTACTGTTCGCATCCCACTGTACAATGATGCAGTCACCCTGCCCGACAATGACCAGCCCCTCGCCAGTGCAGCTACCATGACAATAACCCGCTCTCTGGAGATGCTTCGCGACTGTAAATATCCGCAGCCAGATTTCATCTTCCAGCGCCAGCTTACGGGCGCTCGTCAAACTTTCACGCTGTAATGCAGGCAGAAATCGTGCAGCCCCCAGCAACAGTACGCTACTGATCGCCATAGCAATCAAAACTTCCAGCAGAGAAAATCCTTGCTCTTTTACAGACATCCTTCTGTTTCTCCTTGCTGGCAAAGCCGGAGCCTTCCCCATGGCGAAACCACCAGCCACCACTCGCCCGTTGAGTTTTTGAAGCGAATATGCCCTGCCCATGCGGTATTGCGCATGCCAAAGAAAGCAAGCGAAGGTGTCAGGTCGCTCATTTCTACGTCGGGCCAGCGTGGCACGAAGAGCAGCGGTGAACTGCCATGACAGGCATTCGCCCCTGCGGCAGAACTCACAAGACACCATAACTTCCCCTCCCTGATGACGCTGATACTGTGGTCGCGGTTATGCCAGTTGGCATCCTCACGTAAATAGAGCAAATAGTCCCGCGCCTGGCTGGCGGTTTGCCATAGCCGTTGCGACTGCTGCCAGTATTGCCAGCCATAAAGTCCACTTGCGCTTAGCATGACCAAAATCAGCATCGCAACCAGCGTTTCAATCAGCGTATAACCACGTTGTGTTTTCATGCCGGCAGTATGCGACGAGGAGAAAAAAAGACGAGGGTCAGTTTCTCATTCTTCGGCGCGTCTTCCGGACTATTTACGCTGTTGCAGGGCGTTGCAAAATTTCGGGAAGGCGTCTCGAAGAATTTAGCGAAGGATAAAAAAAACCGACGCACACTGGCGTCGGCTCTGGCAGGATGTTGCGTAATTTAGATAGCAACCGGCGCTTTAATGCCCGGATGCGGATCGTAGCCTTCAATCTCAAAGTCTTCGAAACGGTAGTCGAAGATGGATTCAGGTTTACGTTTGATAATCAGCTTCGGCAGCGGACGCGGTTCACGACTTAATTGCAAATGGGTTTGATCCATATGATTGCTGTACAGGTGCGTATCGCCACCGGTCCAGACAAAATCACCCACTTCCAGATCGCACTGCTGCGCCATCATATGCACCAGTAACGCGTAGCTGGCAATGTTAAACGGCAGGCCGAGGAAAACGTCACAGGAACGCTGATAAAGCTGGCAAGAGAGTTTGCCGTCTGCCACATAGAACTGGAAGAACGCATGGCACGGCGCCAGCGCCATTTTATCCAGTTCGCCTACGTTCCACGCCGAAACAATAATACGGCGGGAATCCGGATCGTTTTTCAGCTGGTTCAGTACCGTAGTGATCTGGTCAATATGACGACCATCTGGCGTTGGCCAGGCGCGCCACTGTTTACCATAAACCGGACCGAGATCGCCGTTTTCATCGGCCCACTCGTCCCAAATGGTGACATTGTTTTCGTGCAGGTAAGCAATGTTAGTGTCGCCCTGCAGGAACCACAGCAGTTCATGGATAATGGAACGCAGGTGGCAACGTTTGGTTGTCACTAACGGGAATCCATCCTGCAGGTTAAAACGCATCTGATGACCAAAAATGGAAAGCGTTCCGGTTCCGGTACGGTCGTTTTTCTGTGTGCCTTCGTCGAGCACTTTTTGCATCAGTTCTAAATACTGTTTCATGGTTCCTCAGGAAACGTGTTGCTGTGGGCTGCGACGATATGCCCAGACCATCATGAAAACACCCGCGACAATCATCGGGATGGAAAGAATTTGCCCCATGCTGATGTACTGCACCCATGCACCGGTGAACTGCGCATCGGGCTGGCGGAAAAACTCAACAATGATGCGAAACGCGCCATAGCCAATCAGGAACAAGCCTGAGACAGCCCCCATCGGGCGCGGTTTACGGATATACAGGTTGAGGATAATAAACAGCACCACACCTTCCAGCAGCATCTCGTAAAGTTGCGACGGGTGGCGCGGTAGTACGCCGTAGGTGTCGAAAATGGATTGCCACTGTGGGTTGTTTTGCAGCAACAGAATGTCTTCGGTACGGGAGCCAGGGAACAGCATGGCAAACGGGAAGTTCGGGTCAACGCGCCCCCACAATTCACCGTTAATAAAGTTGCCCAGACGCCCGGCTCCAAGGCCAAATGGAATGAGCGGTGCGATAAAATCAGAAACCTGGAAGAAGGAACGTTTGGTGCGGCGGGCGAAGATAATCATCACCACAATCACGCCAATCAGACCGCCGTGGAAGGACATGCCGCCGTCCCAGACACGGAACAGATACAGCGGATCGGCCATAAACTGCGGGAAGTTGTAGAACAGAACATAACCAATACGTCCGCCAAGGAAGACGCCGAGGAAGCCCGCATAGAGTAAGTTTTCAACTTCATTTTTGGTCCAGCCGCTGCCTGGACGGCTAGCCCGACGCCCAGCCAGCCACATTGCAAAAATGAAACCCACCAGATACATCAGGCCGTACCAGTGAAGCGCCACGGGTCCTATTGAGAAAATGACCGGATCAAATTCCGGAAAATGCAGATAGCTACTGGTCATCTGTCACCACAAGTTCTTGTTATTTCGCTGAAAGAGAACAGCGATTGAAATGCGCGCCGCAGGTTTCAGGCGCTCCAAAGGTGCGAATAATAGCACAAGGGAACCTGGCTGGTTGCCGGATACCGTTAAAAGATATGTATATGATCCGCGCTATAACCCCCCGCGAATCAGCCCGCCCATACCGCGACGCTCCATAAATGCCGCTACCTGATGACGAACTTCGGTCGCCAGTTGCGCTTCCAGACTGCGCTGCGCAAGATTTTCTGCTTCGGCAAAATCAATGCGCCGCAGCAGGTATTTTACGCGCGCGACAGAACGTCCGTTCATAGACAGATGGCGATACCCCAGCCCAATGAGGATTGCCACGCACATGGGATCGCCCGCCATTTCACCGCATAAACGCAGATCGATTCCCTGCGTTTCCGCCTCACGGGCGATCATCGCCAGAGCACGTAACATTCCAGGATGAAGACTGTCATAAATGTTCGCTACTCTGGTGTTGTTGCGATCAACGGCCAGGATGTATTGAGTCAGGTCGTTGGTGCCAACAGAGATAAAATCGATCCGGTTTGCCAGATGCGGCAGCATAAATACCATTGAAGGTACTTCCAGCATGATACCGATGCGTGGTTTGGGAATTGCGTAACCGATCATCTCCTCGACTTCACGTCCGGCACGTTCAATCAGGCGGCGTGCTTCGTCAACTTCATCCAGGCTTGTGACCATTGGCAACAGAATGTGCAGGTTGCCCGTTGCAGCATTGGCGCGCAACATCGCCCGCACTTGGATCAAAAAGATCTCCGGCTGATCGAGCGTAATGCGAATCCCACGCCACCCCAGGCATGGATTCTCTTCGCTGATCGGCATGTAGGGCAATTGTTTGTCAGCACCGACATCCAGCGTACGCAGGGTGACGGGTTTATCATTGAACATTTGCAGCATCCCCTGATACTGCGCCACCTGTTCTTCTTCCGACGGGAAACCACTTTGCAGCATGAAAGGGATTTCGGTGCGATAAAGACCGATACCATCAATGCGACTGCCCAGTTTTTCTTCATGTTCTGGGCTTAATCCCGCATTGAGCATAACTTTTATGCGCTCGCCGCTTTTTAACTGCGCAGGTAAATTGACATCATCTTCTGCCAGACGGCTAAGCTCAATCTCTTCGCTAATCAGCCGCTGATATTCTTGCAGCAGTACCGGCTCCGGATCGACCAGCAATTCACCGCGATAACCATCAACGATCAGCGTCCGACGATGCAGCACCGAAGGCTGAATGTCCGCGCCCATCACGGTAGGGATCCCCAGCGCACGTACCATAATCGCAGCATGGGAGTTGGCTGCGCCATCGCGCACGACAACGCCGACTAAGCGATCCTGAGGCAGCTCTGCAAGGGTTGTCGCTGACAGTTCATCTGCCACCAGAATGAAACGTTCCGGCCAGGCGTTCGCCCCCTGGTTGGCATCATCAAGGTGAAACAACAATCGCTGGCCCAGCGCACGTAAATCACCGGCTCGCTCTTTGAGATAGCTATCACTTAGCGCAGCAAACTGTTCGGCGAATTTTTCAATGACCGTTTTCACCGCCCACTCTGCAACTGAGCCTTTATCCACCTCGTCAAATAATTCGCGACGCAGACGCGTGTCAGAAAGCAGGTGTGAGTAAAGATCGAAAATAGCCGCTGTTTCTTTTTGTGCACCGGCAGCAAAGCGTTTGCTGTAGCGACGAAACTCGTTAGCCGCTTCTTCCAGCGCCCCGGTCAGTCGCTCGCGTTCCAGAGCCGGATCCAGCGTTGATGCCTGATATACCTGTTCCATTAAAGGTAACGTGGCATCCTGCCAGCCTTCAGCAATCGCCACGCCGGGCGCTGCCGGTAATGCGCGGATTCGCGTCTGGCGATATTGCCCAAACAAGGCAGTCAACTGCGACTGAGAAAGAATAGCTGCCATCTGGGTGGCAAGCGTCACCAGGAAAGATTCTTCACTTTCGTTGTACTGCCGCAACTCTCGTTGCTGTACCACCAGTACACCAAGTAACTGGCGACGTTGAATAATTGGCACGCCTAAAAACGCGCGGAAACGTTCTTCTTTTACGGAGGGGATATATTTGAAGCTGGGGTGTTTTTGCGCATCCGCAAGGTTTATCGGTTCCGCCAGCCTGCCAACCAGGCCGACGATCCCTTCATCAAACGCGAGCGTTACGGTGCGACCACGTGGCTTTTTTAATCCTCGGGTCGCCATCAGGTAGTAACAACGTCGGTCGTGATCGGCCAGGTAGACCGAACAGACCTCGGTATCCATCGCAAGACAGATGTCGGTAACCAGAATATTTAACGCCTCATTCAGGCGTGGTGCGCTGGCTACCTTTTCGACTATTTCGCGCAGGCGAGTGAGCATAATGGGCGTGACTTAACCTCTTTTACGTCGATAAGCAGATACGTTTTGTGGTTTAGGCGTATTTTCTTGCAGCGCCATCACAACACTTGCGAACTCTTTCATTACCCTACGGTAGACATCACGTTTAAATGACACCACCTGTCTGACCGGATACCAGTAACTTACCCATCGCCAGCCGTCAAACTCTGGTGTACTGCTGGTTTGCATATTGATTTCCGCATCGCCGCTCACCAGCTGCAAGAGAAACCATTTTTGTTTTTGGCCGATACAAACCGGCTTCGTGTCCCAACGCACCAAACGTTTCGGTAATTTGTAGCGCAACCAGTTACGCGTTGAAGCAAGGATTCGAACGTCTTTACGGCTTAATCCTACTTCTTCAAACAATTCACGGTACATCGCCTGTTCTGCGGATTCTCCGGGATTAATTCCGCCTTGCGGAAATTGCCAGGAGTGCTGACCAAATCGCCGGGCCCACATCACTTGCCCCTGACGATTACAAATCACGATACCTACGTTTGGGCGGTAGCCATCGTCATCAATCACCGGACTACCTCAAAATAAAGCTTTATATACGAATGATTGTTTCATACTCCAGGAAGACGGTAAACCACTCTCTGCAGGGCATTACACACTAATAACAATTGAATAACTCACAGTTAAGTGCAGAGTTATAAACAGAGGACGGGGTGGATAGCCGTTTTTATTCACCTTTTCTGTGGATAGAGTTGTGAAGAACTACGGAATTACCACGGGAAAACCCAGAGCATTCTGAATCAGTCGCTAAAATACACTTTAAAATATTCGTTATTAATCAATATATTAAACACATAAATATTGATAAAACAGAGAAATTCGTGACCCATGTCACACCACTCATTTTCGCATTGGTGAAAGATCAACCAATGTCGTATTTATCCACAGAATGTGCCACTAAGTTAAGCACCGCACCACTAAAAATTAGAGTTTCGTCGCACGTCAAGGCTGTAAATGGAAACAGTAGTGAGGGTTTTTCACAGTTATCCCAGCTTTCTGTGGATAACATGGTGTAAGATCCTGTTTATTTTCAGTGACCAGAATTGGAAAACCCACCAGGACGTTGCGCAACACCGTCACCTGTGGATTAAAAAACAAGATAAATCATAGAATTGAATAACGCTTGTGGAAAAAGTTACACTCTGAATATTCGGTACAAAATAGCTGCTTATTTTTTAACCAAGGTGTAATGCCATGTCTCAACCTCGCCCATTGTCCTCTCCTCCCGAAACTGAAGCGCAGTTATTAGCACAAGCACAGCAACTTTCTGGCTACACCCTGGGTGAACTGGCAGCACTTGCCGGGTTGGTTGCGCCGGAGAATTTAAAACGCGATAAAGGTTGGATCGGTGTGTTGCTGGAGATCTGGCTTGGCGCCAGCGCAGGGAGTAAACCTGAACAAGATTTTGCCGCATTAGGCGTGGAACTCAAAACTATCCCTGTGGATAGTCTTGGTCGTCCGCTGGAAACGACATTCGTTTGTGTTGCACCATTAACCGGCAATAGCGGTGTGACCTGGGAAACCAGTCACGTCCGCCACAAACTTAAACGGGTGTTATGGATACCGGTTGAAGGCGAGCGCAGCATCCCGCTGGCGCAGCGTCGCGTAGGAGCACCGTTGTTGTGGAGTCCGAACGAAGAGGAAGACCGCCAGCTACGCGAAGACTGGGAAGAATTGATGGATATGATTGTCCTCGGTCAGGTTGAGCGAATCACCGCTCGTCACGGGGAATATTTGCAAATACGACCGAAAGCGGCGAATGCGAAAGCTCTCACCGAAGCCATTGGCGCCCGGGGCGAACGAATTCTGACATTGCCGCGCGGATTTTATCTGAAGAAGAAGTTCACCAGCGCACTGCTGGCCCGTCATTTTTTGATCCAGTAGCCATCGCTTTGACCTGCTGCATTCCGGGCATATAATTACCGCTTCATTTTTTTGGCAGGGCTTTTTAGATGTTATTTGCATGGATAACCGATCCTAACGCCTGGCTTGCGCTCGGTACGCTGACGCTGCTGGAGATCGTTCTTGGGATCGATAATATTATTTTCCTTTCTCTGGTGGTCGCAAAGTTGCCCACCGCACAGCGTGGTCACGCGCGGCGTCTGGGACTGGCTGGAGCCATGGTTATGCGTCTGGCGCTGCTGGCGTCGATTGCCTGGGTTACGCGCCTGACGAATCCGCTTTTTACAATTTTCAGTCAGGAAATTTCCGCTCGTGATTTGATTCTGCTGCTGGGTGGTCTGTTCCTTATCTGGAAAGCCAGTAAGGAGATCCACGAATCTATCGAAGGTGAAGAAGAAGGGCTGAAAACACGCGTTTCATCATTCCTCGGTGCTATCGTACAGATTATGCTGCTGGATATTATTTTCAGCCTCGATTCAGTGATTACCGCCGTGGGTCTGTCGGATCATCTGTTTATTATGATGGCGGCCGTCGTCATTGCAGTAGGTGTGATGATGTTCGCCGCGCGTTCGATTGGTGATTTTGTTGAACGCCACCCTTCGGTAAAAATGCTGGCGCTCTCTTTCCTGATTCTGGTGGGCTTTACCCTGATACTGGAAAGTTTCGATATCCACGTACCGAAAGGTTACATCTACTTCGCAATGTTCTTCTCCATTGCAGTAGAAAGCCTCAACCTGATTCGCAATAAAAAGAATCCGCTCTGATATTCCGTTCGCTCTCCAGTGGGAGAGCGAACGTCTTCCCTTTATTCTCACAGTTTAAGACTTTCCTGCTTTCAAGATGTATAACGTCAGATTATAAACAGACTATTATCATTGATGGGCTTAATGAGGATAACCGGATGAAAAAATGGGCAGTATTAATTTCCGCAGTCGGACTGGCATTTGCTGTTTCCGGTTGTAGTAGTGATTATGTGATGGCCACTAAAGATGGTCGAATGATCCTGACTGATGGAAAACCGGAAATTGACGATGATACCGGGCTTGTGAGTTATCACGATCAACAAGGTAACGCGATGCAAATTAACCGCGATGATGTCTCGCAAATTATTGAACGTTAAAAAATAAGGTCAGCATCCGGCTGACCTTAAGATTTTTCGCTTTCCCTTTTCCCTTCCCTCTGCCATTTTTATATTCCTTATGTCGTGATTATAAAAAGGAAACGGCTATGCAATATCACCGTATACCCCACAGCTCGCTGGAAGTCAGCACGCTGGGGCTTGGCACGATGACGTTTGGTGAACAGAACAGCGAAGCCGACGCCCACGCACAACTCGACTATGCCGTCGCTCAGGGCATTAATCTTATTGACGTTGCCGAGATGTACCCTGTACCGCCGCGCCCCGAAACGCAGGGATTGACTGAAACCTATGTCGGTAACTGGCTGGCAAAACATGGCAACCGCGAAAAGTTAATTATCGCCTCCAAAGTGAGCGGACCGTCGCGCAATAATGACAAGGGAATTCGCCCGGATCAGGCGCTGGACAGGAAGAATATCCGCGAAGCTCTGCATGACAGCCTCAAGCGCCTACAGACTGATTACCTCGATCTTTATCAGGTACACTGGCCGCAGCGCCCGACCAACTGCTTCGGCAAACTCGGTTATAGTTGGACGGATTCCGCGCCTGCGGTTTCGCTGCTGGATACGCTGGATGCACTGGCAGAATACCAACGCGCAGGGAAAATTCGTTATATCGGCGTGTCGAATGAAACCGCATTTGGCGTAATGCGTTATCTACATCTGGCGGACAAACACGATCTGCCGCGCATCGTCACTATTCAGAATCCCTATAGTCTGTTAAACCGCAGCTTTGAAGTGGGTCTGGCGGAAGTCAGCCAGTATGAAGGCGTCGAGTTGCTGGCCTATTCGTGCCTGGGTTTCGGCACGCTGACCGGTAAATATCTCAATGGTGCAAAACCGGCTGGTGCGCGTAATACGCTCTTTAGTCGGTTCACCCGTTATAGTGGTGAACAAACGCAAAAAGCCGTCGCGGCGTATGTTGATATTGCCAGACGTCATGGCCTGGATCCTGCTCAGATGGCGCTCGCTTTTGTACGCCGCCAACCGTTTGTTGCCAGCACGCTGCTGGGCGCAACGACGATGGAACAGTTGAAAACCAACATCGAAAGTTTGCATCTGGAGTTAAGCGAAGACGTATTGGCTGAAATTGAAGCGGTGCATCAGGTTTATACTTATCCGGCACCTTAAGGATTAACGCCGGTTAAAACCGGCGTTAAATATTAATGACGGCGTTGCCAGACCCACAGCGCCGTTATTGCCAGCGCAAACAGCGTACCGAAGCCAATGCCAATGGGCACGACCGGGATGCCTACCATGACCGCCAGTGAATAAATCCCCAACATCAGCAACATAGCACTGTTTTCGCCCAGGTTCTGTACTGCAATCGCATTCCCCGCCCCGACGCTTTTTTTACCCCGCTCCTGTAACAACGCATTGAGCGGAACGACAAAAAAGCCGCCCAGCACGCCAATCAGCATCAGCAAGGCATAGGCTGGCAGCAGCTCATGTTGCAGGGAGAAAATCAGCACTACCACGCCAATCAAAATCCCGGCAGGCATACAGCGTGAAACGGTTTCCAGCGTGACCAGCTTCGCTGCCGCACCTGCGCCAACCACGATGCCAATCGCCACCATGGCGTTGAGATAGGTCGGCGTAGCGTTATCGGTAATGCCCAGCGCCACCGGCACCCATAGCACCAGCAGGAAACGCAGCGTGACGCCCGCTCCCCAGAACAAACTGGTGCCTACCAGCGAAAAACGCGTTTCACCATTGCGCCATAGCGAGGTGCAGGCATTCAGGAAACTGCGGGTCATGTTGATGAGATTCCACGACTGCCCCGGACGCGCCGCCGCCAGTTTTGGAATATAGATATTGGCGACGACCGCCCCGCCGTAGGCCAGCGCACATGCCGCCAGGGCGACCAGAATATGCCAGTCTGCCAGTACACCACCGGCTACGGAACCGAGCAAAATCGCCGCAATGGTGGAGGCTTCCATTAAACCGTTAGCTTTCACTAACTTACTACCCGTGGTTAATTCACCAAGAATCCCGTATTTCGCCGGTGAATACGCTGCCGCGCCAATTCCCACCAGCGTATAGCCGAGAAACGGATTGATACCAAAGCAGATACTGGCTGCGCCCAGCAGCTTCAGGCCGTTGGCAAACATCATCACCCGGCCTTTAGCGAAGCTATCCGCCACCTGCCCGACAAACGGCGCAAAAAGAATGTAAGCACCTACAAACACCATTTGCAGGATGGGCTGGCTCCACTCCGGATAGAACTGCGCTTTCAGTAACGCCAGAGTAGCAAACAGCAGCGCGTTATCACCAAACGCAGAAAGAAACTGCGCGACGATAACTGCTTTCATCCCCTTCGACCACAGCGAAGTGTTAGTGTGCACTGACTCACTCATCATGTTGTTCCGCTTCGTCTACCCAGCTTTTCAACGTGACAAAGTCAGGTTTACCGCTGCCCAGTAATGGCATCTGTTTCAGATAGCGAATGTCGCGCGGTACGGCAAGTTCCGGCACGCCGTGCTCGCGGGCATACTGTTGCAACTTATCGCGCGTCAGTTCGTTATCTGTGGTGAAAAGCACCAGCGCCTCACCTTTGCTGGCATCACTCTTAATCGCAGTGGCATGGACTTTATCTGGCGAAACACCAAGTGCCAGTTGTTCCACCATTTCCAGCGACACCATTTCGCCTGCAATTTTGGCAAAGCGTTTCGCGCGCCCCTGAATCTGCACAAAGCCCTGTTCGTCGAAACGCACGATATCGCCCGTGTCATACCAGCCGCGCTCCATCTCGCCGCGAACATTCTCGGCGGTGGGCACTTCCAGCACGCCCGGTTTCTCCACGCGCAGGTAGCCGTTCATAATGTTCGGCCCTTTTAGTTGCAGGCGACCACCGTCTTCGATACCCGGAACCGCCAGCAGTCGAGCATCCATACCAGGCAAAATACGCCCTACCGTACCTGGTTTCGCCGCCATCGGTACGTTGATGGACACCACCGGTGCACATTCCGTCACACCGTAACCTTCAAGAATGCGCAGGCCAAATTTATCCTGCCAAAGCTGTTTGGTGCTTTCTTGCAATTTCTCCGCACCTGCCACCACATAGCGTAGACGATAGAAGTCATACGGGTTGGCAAAGCGCGCGTAGTGACCGAGGAAGGTCGAGGTGCCAAAAAGCACGGTACAACTGCGGTCGTACACCAGTTCCGGCACAATGCGGTAGTGCAGCGGACTTGGATAAAGGAACACTTCCGCCCCCGTCAGCAGTGGCGTAAACAGGCCAACAGTCAGACCAAAAGAGTGGAACAGTGGCAATGCCGACATAAAGCGGTCATTGGTGGTGAAGTCGGCAATAGTTTTAATCTGCTCGACGTTCGCCAGAATACTTTTATGGCTATGGACCACGCCTTTCGGATGGCCCTCAGAACCGGAGGTAAAGAGGATCAGCGCCTCTTCTTCTGGCTGCTGTTTTACCTGTGCCAGGCGCGGCACCAGCAAATGCGCGAAGATCCACACTTTGTCGGCAGTGGTGACGTCCGCTTTTAAATCTTCCAGATAAATCCAACGCACCTGAGTAAGCTGTTCCGGCAGATGCCAGAGTTTGCCTTTATCGAGAAACTGACGGGAAGTGAAGATGGTTTTTATTTCAGCCGCCGTAATGGCGCTGGTCAGCCCTTTTACCCCGGCAGTGTAGTTCATCATGGCCGGAATACGACGACGAGCGATAGCCCCGAAAATCACTGCCGCACTGATGCCCGCATTGGGCAGCATTAAGCCAATGCGCTCTCCTTCAACACTGTATTTTTCGAGGATGCGACCAACAAACAGCGTTTTGGTAAGTAATTTGCGATAGGTATCAGGGGTAAAATTGACATCTTCGACACACTTTTTACCCGCACCGAAGCGGTACATTGCACTCAAAAAGGATTCGTACAGCGTTTCACGCGGGCGCACAGCCATACGCGCTTCCATCATAATTTGATGCAGCATTTCGCCAGCGATTTTGCGACGGTCACGGGCACGCGGCGCATCCGGCATCTGCACTTGCGTTGGTGGCAAAATATGCAGATGAATTTGCGGGAACAAGCGACGTTTAACCAGACCTTTCAGGCGGCTGAAGTGTGTAAGTTCCGCCCCTTCAATACGCACTGGAATGACTGTCGCACCTGACTTCGCAGCGACAAAACCCGCGCCATCGTAGATTTTCATCAGCGAGCCGGTTGTCGTAATTCGTCCTTCAGGGAAAATAACCACCGGTCGCCCCTGTTCAACCAGACGTACCAAATGTTTAATTGCCATGGGTTGCGTCGGGTCGAGAGGAACGAAGTCGATAAATGATTTCAGCCAACGCATATACCACTGCTGGCTGATAGAGGTGTAAACGGCAAAAACAGGGCGAACGGGTAAAAACAGCGCCAGCAATATGCCATCAATAAATGAGACGTGATTGGGCGTGATAAGAACACGCTCGCCCTTCAGTGCCTTGGTGTCGCCTGTCACGCGAACACGGTACAGGACACGGCACAAATTACGAAAAAAGCTAAAAAGCATTCCAACTCCCTTTGCTCAATCTTCAGTAAAAGCGAATGGTGCGAGATTACACCAGAAGGAGAACACGAGCGACAGTAAAATGGGGGCGAAAAAAAACCTGCGCATCCGCGCAGGCTGGTGCAAGAGACAGGGTACGAAGAGCGTACCGAATAATCTCACCAATCAATACCTCTGGGATCTTGATTGTGGTCTGCACACAGACTGTTCGCCAGCGAGAAAACGCAAAGGAGTGAAGGGAAATGCAACCAGGTGTGTAAATTATCGGTTACTGTTACAGATTGATGACAGACAAAAAAAACCTGCGCATCTGCGCAGGTTGGTGTAATTCATGTGATCAACCCGAAGTTGACTTCACCTATCAATACCTCTGGGATCACCACTTTATCAATCTGAAGCCAAACGCCACCAGCGGTCAATCGCAACAGCGTTTCGCAAAGTGTAACCAAAGGTTTGCAATCTCTTTTTTTGTCTTACTTATTTGCGTTTCGCTCACAATCCCCGCGCTGAAAGTACCACGCCCCTTGAACCAACGGACGTTTTCCGTAACACTGACAGAATGTAAGCGTTTACCCACAAAGGTATTTTCATGGCGACCATAAAGGATGTAGCCCGACTGGCAGGCGTTTCAGTCGCCACAGTTTCCCGCGTCATTAATAATTCTCCCAAAGCCAGCGAAGCTTCCCGGCTGGCTGTACATAGTGCAATGGAGTCTCTTAGCTATCACCCGAACGCCAACGCCCGGGCGCTGGCACAACAGGCCACCGAAACCGTTGGGTTGATTGTTGGTGATGTCTCCGATCCTTTTTTCGGCGCAATGGTGAAAGCGGTTGAACAGGTGGCTTATCACACGGGTAATTTTTTATTGATTGGTAATGGTTACCACAACGAGCAAAAAGAACGTCAGGCCATTGAGCAGTTGATCCGCCATCGCTGCGCCGCGCTGGTCGTTCATGCCAAAATGATTCCCGATGCCGATTTGACAGCATTGATGAAACAAATGCCCGGCATGGTGCTGATCAACCGGATCCTTCCGGGGTTTGAGAATCGTTGCATCGCACTGGACGATCGTTATGGCGCCTGGCTGGCGACGCGTCATTTGATTCAACAAGGCCATACTCGCATTGGTTATCTCTGCTCTAACCACTCTATTTCTGACGCCGAAGATCGTCTGCAGGGTTATTACGATGCCCTTGCCGAAAGCGGTATTCCGGCCAATGATCGGCTGGTAACTTTTGGCGAACCGGATGAAAGCGGCGGCGAACAGGCAATGACTGAACTGCTGGGAAGGGGGCGAAATTTCACTGCCGTGGCCTGTTATAACGACTCAATGGCGGCGGGCGCGATGGGTGTACTCAATGATAATGGTATTGATGTACCGGGTGAGATTTCATTGATTGGCTTTGATGATGTGCTGGTATCGCGCTATGTTCGTCCGCGTTTGACGACAGTACGCTATCCAATTGTAACGATGGCGACTCAGGCTGCCGAACTGGCTTTGGCACTGGCGAACAATCACCCGCTTCCTGAAATTACCAACGTCTTTAGTCCAACGCTGGTACGTCGCCATTCAGTTTCAACACCGTCACTGGAGGCAAGTCATAACGCCTCCAGCAACTAGCCGCGATTAAAGCAACTCAAGCGCCAGTAATTCTTCAATGGTCTGGCGACGGCGAATCAACCGCGCCTGACCATTATCAAACAGAACTTCTGGCAGCAGTGGGCGACTATTGTAGTTTGATGACATTGACGCACCATATGCGCCAGTATCATGCAGTACCAGATAATCCCCCGCCTTCACTTCCGGCAAAGCACGGGTTTCGACATTCCCCCCCTCCTGCTGGGTAAAAACATCCCCCGATTCACATAGCGGCCCGGCGACAACGGTTTCCACCGTTGGCGCGTGCTCAAGGGAATGACCATCAGCCGCCAGTGCGCTAATGTGATGGTAACTGCCGTACATTGCCGGGCGCATCAGATCGTTAAATCCGGCGTCAACCAGCACAAAGTGGCGGCACCCCATCTGTTTGACGCTTCGCACCTGGGTAATCAACACACCAGACTGCGCCACCAGGAAGCGACCCGGTTCAATTTCCAGTTTCACAGGGTGACCCAGATGATGAGCAATCTGCTCACGTGCCGCATTCCACAGGCCATAATAATGTTCGGTATCAACCGCTTCTTCTCCCTGCTGATAAGGCACAGAAAGCCCACCGCCAGCAGAAATCGCCTGTAAATCCTGACCAAAGTCGATAACCTGCCGCACCATCGCACCACACACCTGTTCCAGATGTGCATAGTCAACACCGGAACCAATGTGCATGTGAATGCCGACCAGCTGCAATTGATGCCGCTGTATCACTTCCAGTGCGGCGGAAAGATCGGTATACCAGATACCGTGCTTGCTGTTTTCGCCGCCGGTATTGGTTTTTTGGCTATGCCCATGACCAAACCCCGGGTTAACGCGCAGCCATACCCGATGCCCTGGCGAAACCTGGCCTAGTTGGTCGAGCATATCGACAGAACCCGCATTCACCGGAATTTGCAATTCACTGACACGCTCGAGCGTCGCCTGGTCGATAACATCAGCGGTAAAGACGATGTCATCGGGATGCGTTTGTGGATTGTAACCCGCCGCCAGCGCGCGCTCGATTTCGCCCAACGAGACGGAATCTACTTTCACGCCCTGCTCTCGCATTAAGCGCAAAATATGAATATTGGAACAGGCTTTCTGTGCGAAGCGCACCACATCAAACTGCTTCAGAGCCGCAATCTGCCGACGAATAATTTGTGCATCATAGACCCAAACCGGGCAGCCAAATTCTGCGGGCAAGCGCAGCAGATTTTCGGCGGTGAGATCGGTATCGGTGCTGAACAGTGAATGTGGCATAACAAACTCCGAATAAGTGCTTTTTTATGATTACGCCACATCATAAAAAGAATAAAAAATATCGATTTATGCCAGGTCTATGCAAAAATGATATGGATTACCGGAGAATGAGATTAAGCAGATGGCCGCCGTTAACTTACGTCATATTGAAATTTTTCATGCGGTAATGACCGCCGGAAGCCTGACTGAAGCAGCACAACTGCTACATACTTCACAACCCACCGTCAGCCGCGAACTGGCGCGCTTTGAAAAAGTGATTGGGATGAAATTGTTTGAGCGCGTACGCGGACGATTACATCCTACCGTGCAAGGGCTGCGGTTGTTTGAAGAGGTGCAGCGATCCTGGTACGGCCTGGATCGCATTGTCAGTGCCGCAGAAAGTTTGCGCGAATTTCGCCAGGGCGAACTGTCTATTGCCTGCTTGCCGGTCTTTTCGCAGTCTTTTTTGCCGCCACTGATGCAACCGTTTCTGGCCCGCTATCCTGAAGTCAGCTTAAACATTGTGCCGCAGGAATCGCCGCTACTTGAAGAGTGGCTCTCAGCCCAGCGCCATGATTTAGGCCTCACCGAGACGCTGCATACGCCTGCGGGTACGGAACGTACTGAATTACTGTCTTTAGATGAAGTCTGTGTTTTACCACAGGGGCATTCGCTGGCGGCAAAAGAGGTATTAACGCCGGAAGATTTTCAGGGTGAGAATTACATCAGCCTTTCCCGTACTGATAGCTATCGCCAGTTGTTGGATCAACTATTTAATGAACATCAGGTTAAACGCCGCATGATTGTGGAAACCCATAGCGCCGCGTCAGTCTGCGCGATGGTACGGGCGGGGGCGGGAGTTTCCGTGGTTAACCCGCTCACCGCACTGGATTATGCGGCAAGCGGTTTAGTGGTGCGGCGATTTAGTATTGCAGTTCCGTTCACCGTTAGCCTGATTCGCCCCCTGCACCGTCCGTCATCAGCACTGGTGCAGGCATTTAGTGAGCACTTACAGGCAGGTTTACCGAATCTGGTTGCCTCACTTAACGCTATTTTGTAGCGAATTACGACAGCATAAAAGCGACGGCATCCTCGGCATGAAGAGCGGTGGTATCGAACACGGGCAGGACACTGCGCTCTTCTGGCACCAGTAAACCAATTTCAGTACAGCCAAAAATGACGCCCTGCGCCCCCTGTTCTGCGAGACGAGTAATGACTTGCGCATAATAAGCGCGTGACGTTTCGGTAAATTGCCCCAGACACAGCTCTTCAAAAATAATCTGATTAATTTTCGCCCGCTCATCCGCTTCAGGCACCAGACAATCGATAGAAAATTGCTCTGCCAGCCGTCCACGATAAAAATCCTGTTCCATGGTGTAGCGCGTTCCCAGCAGCGCCACGCGCGTCATTCCAACACGGGTGATGGCACGCCCGGTGGCATCCGCAATATGTAAGAAAGGCAGTGAGCAACGAGACTCGATGACATCTGCTACTTTGTGCATCGTATTGGTACATAACACAATGCCTTCTGCTCCTGCCCGCTGTAATCCAAGCGCCGCACTGGCAAGAATCTCTCCTGTTTTGTCCCACTCACCGCGACGTTGGCACTCTTCTATTTCATGAAAATCGACGCTGTGTAGCAGCACTTGCGCAGAGTGAAGCCCGCCAAGTCGCTGTTTAATGCCTTCATTTATCAGGCGATAGTAAGGAATGGTGGATTCCCAGCTCATTCCTCCCAGCAAACCAATTGTTTTCATTCCTCTCTCCTGATGTGAGTTACCGCAACAGAGCTGATTAAGGAACGAAACAAACGCCTCAACGGCCTGGTGCCAGATCTCTATTAGCGAAAAAAAGGCCGGATGTACAGCACATCCGGCCTGTGAAATCAGACACCGATATTTCTCAATTTCTCACCAGCCATCAGTCTACGTTCGATATGTTCCAGCGTGACATTCTTGGTTTCCGGAATAAGCCAGAAGGTGATGCCAACAAACGCAATGTTCAGCGCAGTGTAGAGCCAGAACGTACCTGCCGCACCGATGCTATCGAGCAGAGTCAGGAAGGTCGCGCCGATAATCATGTTCGACACCCAGTTCGTAGTGGTCGAACAGGTAATACCAAAATCGCGGCATTTCAGCGGCTGAATTTCGGAGCACAGGATCCACACCACTGGCGCGGCGCTCATCGCATAACCGGCAATACACATCATCGTCATGCCAACAGAGAGCCAGGACAAACCACTGGAAGCCGTACCGTTATCAAACTGCATCAGGCAATAGCCCAACACCAACGTGCCCAGCGCCATCACGCTAAAACCAATTTTCAGTGCCGGTTTACGCCCCGCTTTATCTACCGTAAAGACAGCAATAAAGGTGGCGAACATAAATGTCAGCCCCACCACCAGAGTCGCAATCATCTGTTGCTCTGTGGTCGTAAAGCCCGCCATTTTGAAGATGCGCGGCGCGTAGTACATGATGATGTTCATACCAGTAAACTGCTGCATCGCCTGCAACAACATACCGAGGAACACTGCTCGACGGACATTACGGTTGATCTTAAACAGCGCCCAACCGCCCTGTTTTAATTTCAGGCTTTCACGAATTTCATTGAGTTCTTCTCGCGCTTTTTCCGACGTATCGCGCAGCATACGCAGCACTTCTTCCGCCTCAATATGACGCCCCTTTTCCGCCAGCCAGCGCGGGCTATTCGGCAGAAATACCACCAGAATAATCAACAGAACTGCCGGTAAGGCAAGAACACCTAACATCGCACGCCAGTTACCGCTATAGCTGAATGCCGTGTCGGATAAAAACGCCAGAACGATGCCAAGCGTGACCATTAACTGGTACATACTGATCATCTTGCCACGCACGTTTTCACTCGCCATTTCAGAGAGATACAGTGGCGCAGTGTAAGAGGCAATCCCCACCGCAATCCCCAGAACCACACGGGCCGCGATTAACATTTCGACACTGGTGGCAAACGCTGATCCTATTGAGCCCAATACGAACAGTACAGCACCAGCCATCAGGCTGTATTTACGTCCCAAACGGAACGACAGCCAGCCGTTAAACAGCGCACCGATTGCTGCGCCAAGCATCATGCTACTGACCACCCATTCCTGCAAACGACTGGTCAGCACAAAGTGATCGGTGATAAATGGTAATGCACCTGCGATAACCCCGATATCAAGACCGAATAACAATCCCGCGACCGCAGCAGCTACCGAAACAAACATATTCATACGCCGCGTATCACGCAGAGGGCGCGGCGTTAAAGCAGATTCCGTATTGATAGTAACCATTTTTTCCTGCCAGCACAGAGTAAGACATAGTGAAAAAATACGTGAACAATTAACTCAGGTGTCAGGTCGGAAATAGCATAAATATGGATTAAATTGCTGCCACATGCAGTTATGTGATGGACATTACACTTTTAAAATTAAGTAAAATTAATGACATTATAATTAAGCAACTAATTTTAAAGCAGTTAAAACTAACAAAACTCATCAATTGATAATTAATATGGATTATTTAATAGCCATGATATGGATTATGTTGATTATCAGAAATAAAAAACCCTGCCAATGTGACAGGGTCATAAATGTAAGCAAGATGAATTAACGTGCTAACCAGCCGCCATCCACGGCAATGGTGTAGCCATTAACATAGTCAGAAGCACTGGATGCCAGAAACACCACCGGCCCCATCAGATCGCTCGGCAACCCCCAACGCCCCGCAGGAATGCGATCCAAAATTTCCGCACTACGCTGTTCATCAGCCCGCAGTTGCTGAGTATTGTTGGTCGCCATATAACCCGGAGCAATCGCATTAACGTTGATGTTGTGTTTTGCCCATTCGTTCGCCATCAGGCGCGTCACACCCATCACGCCGCTTTTTGATGCGGTATATGAGGGCACACGGATCCCGCCCTGGAATGAAAGCATTGACGCGATATTAATAATCTTGCCGCCATTACCCTGCGCGATAAAGTGCTTCGCCGCCGCCTGGGACATGAAGAACACGCTTTTGATGTTCAGATTCATCACATCGTCCCAGTCTTTTTCGCTGAAATCGAGAGCATCTTCGCGGCGAATTAATCCGGCGTTGTTCACCAGGATGTCAATATGCCCAAATTCAGCCACCGCACGATCCAGCAGTGCTGGAATACCATCAATCTTACGCAGATCGGCGGTCAGACTTAAAAAACGGCGCCCCAGCGCAGTGACCTGTTCAATGGTCTCAGTTGGCTCAACAATGTTGATACCCACAATGTCACAGCCCGCTTGCGCCAGACCCAACGCCATTCCCTGCCCCAGCCCAGTGTCACAACCGGTGACAACTGCAACTTTACCTTCAAGAGAAAATGCATTTAAAATCATGATAATACCTTATTAATTTATATCCGCGACTAGCGCAGATCTTTAATGGCAACGTGGTCCATATCATCAAAGACCTGGTTTTCACCGACCATGCCCCAGATAAAGGTATAAGCCCGGGTTCCTACACCTGAATGGATAGACCAGCTTGGGGAAATCACCGCCTGTTCGTTATGCATCACAATGTGACGCGTTTCTTGCGGCTGCCCCATCATGTGGAAAACGCAGGCGTCATCGTCCATGTTGAAATAGAAGTAAACTTCCATCCGGCGCTCGTGGGTGTGGCACGGCATGGTATTCCACAGGTTTCCCGGTGCCAGTTCTGTCAGCCCCATACTCAACTGGCAGGTTTCCAGCACATCCGGCACAAAGTATTTGTTAATCGTGCGGCGGTTACTGGTGAGATTATCGCCCAGCGTAACCGGAGACACTTCAGATGGCGTGACTTTTTTCGTGGGATACGTCGTGTGAGCAGGTGCGCAGTTGTAATAAAACTTCGCCGGAGTGGCACTATCAATGCTGGCAAAAACAACTTCTTTTGCACCTTTACCAACATAGAGGGCGTCGCGGTGACCGATTTCATAGCATTGACCATCGACGGTAATCGTACCGGTTCCGCCAATATTGATAACCCCTAGCTCGCGACGTTCAAGGAAGTAGCTTACGCCCAGTTGCTTACCAACCTCCCCGCCAACGGAAACCGTTTTAGTTACCGGCATAATGCCGCCAACAATAATACGGTCAATGTGGCTGTAAACCATGGTGTACTCATCCGCGACGAATACCTTTTCAACCAAAAATTCATTGCGCAGCCCTTGGGTATCCAGTGTTTTCGCGTGCGCGCTATGGATGCTTTGTCTTACGTCCACATCAACCTCCGATAATCATTGAAGTGTGAAACCAGAACGATTATGAAACATCGTTTCGTTTTTCTATTGAAGGATGATAAGCCCGTGATGTGTTCTTTTCAATTAAAAATAAAACATTGTTTCATTTTTAAGATGACGATTGTAAAAAGTGTAGTATCGATCACGAATAAGCAGGGGAAAGGAAAAAGTCAGGTTCTATATGGGACATGCATAGACGTGCCAGCCATCATTATAAAGCAGCTTGATGGCGGTAGAGGTTTAACAGATAAGGAAGAAATACAGATCTAATCGTCACGCTCAATAGTTAATGCCACGCCCTGACCACCACCAATACAGAGTGTAGCCAATCCTTTACGAGCGTTGCGTTTCACCATTTCATGAACCAAAGAAACCAAAATGCGACAGCCAGAGGCGCCAATCGGATGACCCAATGCAATCGCGCCGCCATTGACATTGACCCGGCGTTCATCCCATTCAAGCATCTTGCCAACAGAAAGCGCCTGCGCGGCAAATGCTTCATTAGCCTCAATAAGATCGACATCAGCCAACTGCCAGCCTACACGCTCCAGGCAACGGCGAGTCGCATACACAGGAGCAATGCCCATCAGCGCAGGATCAACACCAACGCTGGCAAAGGCGCGAATACGTGCCAGTACGGGTAAATTCAACGCATGTGCTTTGGCTTCGCTCATCATCATTACCGCAGCCGCGCCATCATTGATGGATGAGGCATTTCCTGCGGTAACAGAACCGTGACTATCAAAGGACGGATTTAAACTAGCCAGCCCTTCGGCACTGGCATCGGTACGCGGCTGCTCATCGGTATCAACAATCAGTAACTGCCCATTGCTTTGCGTTCTGACCGGGACGATCTCATCTTTGAATCGTCCGGCATCAATGGCCGCCCGCGCTTTCTGTTGTGAGCTAAGTGCGTAGGCATCTTGTAATTGACGACTGATACCATATTCGCGCGCCAGATTTTCGGCAGTGACACCAATATGGTAATCATTGAATGCATCCCACAAGCCATCATGCACCAGGCTATCAACCAATTGGCTATCGCCAAGCTGTGCTCCGGTGCGGCTATCAGTCAAAACATGTGGCGCACGACTCATATTTTCCTGACCACCGGCAATAACAATATCAGCCTCACCACACTGAATCGCCTGAGTAGCAAGATGCAGAGCTTTTAGCCCGGAACCACAAACATCATTAATGGTAATTGCCGAAACGCTGTTGGGAAGACCACCTTTAATGGCCGATTGCCGTGCTGGATTCTGCCCTGCCCCGGCAGTAAGAACCTGTCCAAGAATCACTTCATCCACCGCATGTGCAGCAACGCCGGTGCGCTCTAATAATGCTTTCACGACCAGGCTGCCTAGTTCCACCGCAGAATGACCAGCCAACGCTCCACGAAAGCAGCCAATAGGTGTCCGTAACGCACCGACAATCACAACATCTTTCATCACAACCTCGCACCAATTAACAGCGCAATAGTAAATGATTGTTAATTTCAATTATCCAAAATGTTTAAAAAAAGTGATTTTTATCACAAAGGAAATTTACCGTAAGAAGGGAGGATGATATCTGACTGGCACGCAAGGTTTGCATCTACTAACACACCAATCCAGAGGTTGATATAGCGTTAATCTCCCATGACTGGCCTGGTTTATGGTAAATTGCCCTCCATTTTGTTTAATTTGTAGATGATACGTTCAAATAATGTCTAAAATTTGGTCAAAAGAAGAAACTCTCTGGAGCTTCGCACTCTACGGCACAGCCGTTGGCGCAGGCACGCTCTTCCTTCCTATTCAATTAGGTTCAGCAGGAGCGGTGGTTCTGTTTATTACTGCACTGGTCGCCTGGCCTTTAACATATTGGCCACATAAAGCCTTATGCCAGTTCATCCTTTCTTCAAAAACATCGGCAGGCGAAGGGATCACTGGCGCGGTAACTCACTACTATGGCAAGAAGATCGGTAATCTGATTACCACTCTGTACTTCATTGCCTTTTTTGTCGTGGTGTTGATATACGCAGTGGCAATCACCAACTCACTCACTGAACAGCTGGCGAAGCATATGGTCATTGATCTACGCATCCGTATGCTGGTGAGTCTTGGCGTTGTGTTAATCCTGAATCTTATTTTTCTGATGGGGCGTCACGCCACAATTCGGGTAATGGGATTTTTGGTTTTCCCGCTGATTGCCTACTTCTTATTTCTTTCCATCTACCTGGTCGGTAGCTGGCAGCCTTCTTTATTAACAACCCAGGTAGAGTTCAATCAGAATACCCTTCACCAGATATGGATATCGATTCCCGTGATGGTTTTCGCCTTTAGCCATACTCCGATTATTTCTACGTTTGCTATCGACAGACGAGAAAAATACGGCGAACACGCTATGGATAAATGCAAAAAAATTATGAAGGTCGCTTATCTCATCATCTGCGTGAGCGTGCTGTTCTTCGTCTTTAGCTGCCTGTTATCAATTCCACCTTCATATATTGAGGCGGCAAAAGAGGAAGGCGTCACCATTTTATCGGCACTATCTATGCTGCCAAATGCCCCTGCGTGGTTGTCAATTTCCGGGATTATTGTCGCGGTAGTTGCCATGTCTAAATCATTTTTAGGCACCTACTTTGGCGTTATTGAAGGTGCGACGGAATTAGTCAAAACCACGTTACAGCAGGCGGGAGTTAAAAAAAGCCGAACATTTAACCGCGCGCTGTCAATTATGTTGGTATCGCTGATTACTTTCATCGTCTGCTGCATCAACCCTAACGCAATTTCGATGATTTACGCGATCAGTGGTCCGCTCATTGCCATGATTCTTTTTATCATGCCAACACTGTCTACGTATCTCATTCCTGCCCTTAAACCCTGGCGTTCCATCGGAAATCTAATTACGTTGATCGTGGGTATCCTGTGCGTATCGGTAATGTTCTTTAGTTAATCGCTGATGTGAATGGTTCAAAATAGTCCTTATTTTGAACCATTCCAGTTCTTACAATGCCTCTCCACCATTAATCACCCTCCTGACCATCTATAGCATAAACAAACAATATCAAGCTGTTATCCTCAGTAAAAATCTGAACATCTTAAATAAGACTATTTAAGATGCATCACTTAGATTTACACGATATCGTCTGGTTATTCGAAAACAATTTGCAGTATAGATATTCCTAATGCGTTAGGCACTTATCTGATTTGCAATAAGCCCAACATGGTTAACCGAGTGAAATCCAGCCATATTTAAAACTTAATGATGTATTCTTAAATATCTTATTGAGAATAATATCAAATACAGATTAAACGCAAATCCCCATTAAAAGCTTATTAAATCAGAGCGTATTGACATCATCAATAACCAATGAAATTATGCGATTATCTATGAATAGGGAGGTTATTAACATGAGACTTTGTAGTAGATATAAAAGTCTTACATGCAATAGTTGCTCAATGCATTGCCAAATAATGCCAGAAAAGTCACCGCGCTTGCAGTATTGTGCAAACGCCTGTTTTTGTATGTGGCCCGAAGATAGTTCGTATTTTAATCGTGGTGTGGTTGAAGGCATATTAAGTAAAAATCACAATGCTCGATTAAGTGGATATATTTTTGTAGATTTTTCAGTAAGTTTTTTACGTCTTTTTCTGGATAAAGACTGGATTGAGTATCTTGCAAGTACGGAAATGGGAATTGTGTTGATAAGCGACAGGAATATGCAATCTCTTGCTAATTACTGGAGAAAACACAATCCCGCAATATCAGCTATTATATATAATGATGATGGACTGGATGTTGCTAACGAGAAGATCAGGCAGCTGTTTATTGGTCGTTACCTGTCATTTACCAGAGGCAATACATTGACTCAAATGGAGTTCACCATAATGGGGCATATGGTATCTGGCTATAATCCATATCAAATTGCAGACACTCTCGACATGGATATCCGCAGCATCTACGCCTACAAGCAAAGAATTGAAAAAAGGATGGGTGGTAAAATAAACGAATTATTTATACGTTCGAACTCAGTTCAGCATTGAAACGTAACTATCGACAATAATAATTGTATATACGGGCATTTATAATGATGCCCGTGTTTTATAAGATGAGCTTCCAATTCCGCTTGTTAATTTTTAGTTTAATTATGTGAATTTTGTGTGCCATTTCAAAAATTCATGAGCGAAAAAGTCCGGGAAGTAGACGTTATAAGCGTTAAATATGTTAATACACATGGTGTTTTAAGTTGCATTAATATATTGCAATTATAATTGTCGTAGTGAATATAAAATTAATATATATTTATTAGGTAAATACTAATATACTTACCAAACTATCTCATTTCAATTTTCTTAATGCTGTGTTTTATTGACCTATGTACTGGATTATTAACAATAATATTGAGTTCTGGCCGGAACACAAGAAATTAATTTCGGTACATGACGCCGAGTTGAACGTTGTTCTGACAACGCCCGCAAGCAGGTGTTTATCGTTGCTACTCGAAGCTTTTCCAGATGTGGTCGCCCAGCAGGACTTTTTCTCCAGAGTCTGGGAAGAAGAAGGTATGCGTGTACCGGTCAACACGTTATACCAAAACATATCGATTATCAGGCGTGGGTTTCGCGCGGTTGGTGATACGACTCATTCGCTTATTGCAACCGTGCCGAGAAAAGGGTTCAAGCTCAATAACGATATCAACATAGAAAATCATACCCCACCCTCTTCAATAGATGTTCAAAAGCATAACTCTCCCCTCAATTTGAACGTTACAGATGAGGTTAAAGAGATAAATGCTGCTCCAGATAATCATGTCAGGAACATACTCTCGCGCTCTAAATTTTATTTACCAATGTTAAGTGCATTTGGTGTGGGTTTGCTTACCGCATTTTTACTATGGAATAATAACCAACCCAAACCATTCTTTAGAGATTACCGGACTGTTGCAGAAATAAATGGTTGTCATTTTAATGTTATAGAAGATAGCATCGATGGTCTGAAAGATTTCGATAAATATAAAAACCATATATTAGAGACAGGAATTGACTGCAAAAAATATCCATGGTTATATTTCCCCCTTGCCAGGTCGTTTCCGGGTTTGATTGTTATGGCCTGCAAAAAAAGCTATAGAAATAACGAAGTTACAGGCTGTTTAACTTTGTCTTATCGTGGGGTTAATCGTGACTCGTTATAAAAAAAGCCTGATACTTATTTTATGTTTTATTAGTGGATTTGTGTTTTTTATTACCTATAATTATTCTAAAGAGAAAATCGCATACAATGAAAAATGTACAGCTAACTGGGTTATTTTTAATGACCATGGACAAGCCAATCTCACCCTTGACTTTATGTATAACCAAAACAAAAAGACAGGTATAGTTGCACTGAGCGGCACATGGAAACAAAATACAAAGGCTTATAAAGCAATTCGACGTGATATTGAATACACATGGACTGAAAATTATAACACCTTGCATCTCACCTCCAATAAAATAAATAAATTCGATATTATTGATCAAGTTGAGGATGATAAACTGGCACTACTTCTTCCTGACTTCTATGTCTTTTCAGGAAAAATGATAAGCTATAATATACAAACACAAGGTAATCGCGGTTTTCTTTTTAACATTAGTAACAGAGCCATCATGTATTGTGCAAGATAACCCCTGATACGATTGAAATAAAAATAACACATGTAATATTTCTATAATTTTATAACTATGCCATCTATACAGCAACCTTCCACTCTCTAAAAATATTAGCAATGCATCCCCCTTCTCTCAGTATAATGCTCACTCTTCAAATTAATACATTGCCGGTATTAATTTGAAGAAATATCCTCATCGAGAATACTCCATTGTAGAAGTGATATACATGATTGTGTAAAAACCAAAAAATATATATTTTATATATAATAAACTGCAGAGAAAGCTATTGTTACTATAACGTTCACAAACAAGGTTCGAACTCGATACATAGCTATCACTTGGGTATTTTCTCTTATCTTAAATCAAAATCAGCACTCAGTTAAGGAATGAAAGACGTGTAAGTTTATTGTTGTCTTTCAACAAGTTATGTATAAACATGATTAAAAAGCATTAATTAAGGATATTTCAGGTTACATTCGAAACAATCCTGGATAAATTAATTCAAACAGTCATGGAATTTTATATATACAAAATCATATACAGTTTAATAAAACATATATGAATATTAGTTATATTTATTACTCATTCAGGACGCAAATAACCATAAATTTTACAGGGGTTAACTAATGGATTTAGAAATTAAGTTTTCATATCATTTTTCTGATGGAATAATACTTACAGAAGATGGTATTCTTACAAAAGGGAATGAGCAGTCTTACATACCTCCGAAAGAGCTTGGCGTATTATTTGTATTGCTTGAATCATCTGGCAACGTTGTATCAAAAGATATGATCATCGAGTCCGTGTGGAAAAATGTAATTGTAAGTGACGAATCCCTTACACGGTGTATATATTCATTAAGATGTATTTTTGAACGCATCGGCTATACTCGCTGTATAGAAACCATATACAGAAAAGGGTATCGATTCAGTGGGCAAGTTTTCAAGATAAAAGGGAACCAAAATAATAAAGCAGGTAGTGCTGTTGCTTTATTTCCATTTATAACATCCCACAGTCATCATGATCCATTAAAACTAAATCAGGATCTTGTACAACTTATTTCAAACCAAAAAGATGATGACCTTTACATATACCCACTGGCGGCAACCCAGTATTGTATAGATAATAAATCTCAAACAGCTTTTCTGGCCAGATTCAAACCAGATTATTTTATAACTGGAAGAATTAGCCAACATGGAGCATCAAATAGCTTATATGTAGAGGTGATCGATGCAAAAAGCTTTTATCTTGTTGCCAGCACACATCTGCAAGCGGATGATATACAAAAAGTATCACAATTTATAATCAGTAACTTGAATCTGGCTATGAAGAAACCTAAAGCCGCGCAGGAAATGATCAGTCAACGCGATTCTTTTAATGACAATATTTTATCAAAAGAAATGTCTAACGGAAAAAACGCACTGAATGAGTTCACACCTGAAAGTATTGTCAAAGCAATAACAATATTTGAACACCTGAAAAAAAATACAATATTCCGTCTCTAATAAATGAGTGTCATTGCCTGTTGGCTGAATGCTATATATCCCTGGCTCTTCATGGTATGAACGAGCATAAAGATGCAACTCAAAAAGCATTAGCATTTATAGATAAGGTGTCAGATAAAACTATTTGTGATGGAAAGATTTTAGGGATCATGGGATTGATAACCGGCCTTTCCGGACAAGCAACGACATCACGTATTTTTTTTGAACATGCGCAGACACAAATATTAGATATCGCCGCCTTATACTATTATCGATCACTGGTAAATATATATAACGATAGAATTGATGATGCAATTGCTTGTATAGATCAAGCACTGTTACTTGAGCCTAATATACATAAAGCTGTAGTAATAAAAAAATGCATTAATGCATATATTTCTGCAACGCAGAATAAAAAATGTACACACGTTTATCAAGGAACAGAGAACGAATGTCATTTGGTTATTATTAATAACATCCAAAAGTTAAAGCAATTGACAAAAACGAACAATAGTATCGATTTTAACAGTCAATATGCAGTAGCTTGAGTCGTGATAATCCTCGACTGGTATAACGAATGCAAACTCGTTTATGACTGCCGATGTCGAGGAGCACTCAAGTTCTACTTATTTTTGATTGTTGTTATTTGATTCAGCCATACCTGATGTGAGTACATTAAAAGAATGGAACGTTTCGATAAAAAAGAAAAATAAATGAGGATATAAAAACTGGAGCGGGCGAAGGGAATCGAACCCTCGTATAGAGCTTGGGAAGCTCTCGTTCTACCATTGAACTACGCCCGCTTTGAGATGCGTAAGGCATTATAAACCTTACGCTCTTCTTAGCAAGTGCCTTGCTACTGACTGCTGATTAATTCACCATCAGCACTTTGGTTTGCTGCCCTGTGGCGGCAAGTAGCGCAAAGGATCAATCGCCGTAGCACGGTAACGAATCTGGAAATGTAACCGCACGGATTCAGCATCCGTACTGCCCATCGTCGCTATCTTTTGCCCAGCCTTAACATTTTGCCCATTGTTTACCAGCATCGTGTCGTTATGAGCGTAGGCAGTGATGTAATCTTCACTGTGTTTAATCATGATGAGATTACCGTAGCCACGTAATTGGTTACCGACATACACAACCTTGCCGGCGCCAGCTGCATATATTGGTGTCCCGCGCGCTGCAGCAATATCAATCCCTTTATTGCCGCCATCCGCCATTGAGTAAGGCATGATAACTTTTCCACTCGCTGGCCATATCCAGCAGCGTTGTCCGACGGGTGGCCATGAAGATTTCGGAACCACTGGCGGTGGAGTGACTGACGCTGTTTTCGTCGTTGATTTGGCTGTATTTTTTCTCGAGCTGCGGTTACTTTTTGCCCCACCAAGCTTCAACTTTTGACCAACTTCGATGGTATAGGGTGGAGAAATGCCGTTAAGCCGGGCAAGTTCTTTTACGCTTGTTCCCGTGGTGCGTGAAATACGATAAAGCGTATCCCCCCGTTTCACGGTGTAAACGGAGCCGGAATACGTTCCTGTGTCTGATGATTTGCTACCAGAACAGCCCGCCAGAAGCAGCCCTGCCGATAACAGCATCACGATACCCAGCGTTTTTTTATTCGGGCGTCCTGCGCTCAAAATCTTTCCTCGCTCAAAAAACAAGACGCTATATCATAGCAGCCACCTGTCAGATACCCAATCCATTGCTCGGAAAATGGATGTACAAATCAAGAATTGTGAATGAATCCATTAGGATAGCGATCCCCCATTTGCACATCGTCATAACGAAAAAGAGAGCCCCCTGAATGTCGCCTAATATTCATTTATCACAATGATTTTTATCACACTCATATTGATACACTGCCCTCTCTTTCTTTGCTGATAAAAACGCATCATCCCTGGCGTTTTATTAACAACATCACACTTCCCACCTCCCACCATGTTTATAGTCGTTTCTGGCGTAATTCTTGCCTGCAAAGACTAAATCATTGCCATAAGAACCAAATGTTCAAATCAAGGGGATTTCTATGGAAGCGCGGGAAGCAACCGCTACAGGTGAATCATGTATGCGCGTAGATGCCATTGCTAAGGTTACCGGGCGGGCACGATATACAGATGATTATGTTATGGCAGGCATGTGTTACGCAAAATATGTACGTAGCCCTATCGCACATGGTTATGCCGTAAATATTAACGATGAAAAAGCCAGAAGCCTGCCGGGCGTACTGGCGATTTTTACCTGGGAAGATGTACCGGATATCCCATTCGCGACGGCAGGACATGCATGGACGCTTGACGAAAATAAACGCGATACCGCCGATCGCGCACTGTTAACCCGCCATGTTCGTCATCATGGTGATGCTGTTGCCATCGTCGTAGCCCGCGATGAGCTCACGGCAGAAAAAGCGGCGCAACTAGTCAGCATCGAGTGGCAAGAATTACCCGTTATCACCACGCCAGAAGCGGCACTGGCAGAAGACGCAGCACCAATCCATAACGGCGGCAATTTACTTAAACAAAGCATGATGTCGACAGGCAATGTCCAGCAAACAATCGATGCGGCAGATTACCAGATCGAGGGGCATTATCAGACACCGGTCATTCAGCATTGCCATATGGAAAGTGTGACCTCTCTGGCATGGATGGAGGATGACTCGCGAATTACCATCGTCTCCAGTACGCAGATCCCGCACATTGTTCGCCGTGTTGTCGGTCAGGCGCTGGATATTCCCTGGTCATGTGTGCGAGTCATCAAACCGTTTGTCGGTGGCGGTTTTGGTAATAAACAGGATGTGCTGGAAGAGCCCATGGCGGCATTCCTGACCAGCAAGCTCGGTGGTATTCCGGTGAAAGTTTCCCTTAGCCGTGAAGAGTGTTTTCTCGCAACCCGAACCCGCCACGCCTTTACCATTGATGGGCAAATGGGCGTGAACCGTGATGGTACGTTGAAAGGTTATAGTCTGGATGTTCTGTCCAACACCGGCGCTTACGCCTCTCACGGTCACTCCATCGCTTCCGCAGGCGGTAATAAAGTCGCTTACCTTTATCCTCGTTGTGCTTACGCTTACAGTTCAAAGACCTGCTATACCAATCTGCCCTCGGCTGGCGCGATGCGCGGTTATGGTGCACCGCAAGTCGTTTTTGCTGTCGAATCCATGCTGGATGACGCCGCTACTGCGCTGGAACTAGACCCAGTAGAAATTCGTTTACGTAATGCCGCTCGTGAAGGCGATGCAAATCCACTCACGGGCAAGCGTATTTACAGCGCCGGATTACCAGAGTGTCTGGAAAAAGGACGAGAAATCTTTGAATGGGAAAAACGCCGTGCAGAGTGCCAGAACCAGCAAGGCAATTTACGGCGAGGCGTTGGCGTTGCCTGTTTTAGCTACACCTCTAACACCTGGCCTGTTGGTGTAGAAATCGCTGGCGCACGCCTGTTGATGAATCAGGATGGAACCATCAACGTACAAAGCGGTGCGACGGAAATCGGTCAGGGTGCCGACACCGTGTTCTCGCAAATGGTGGCGGAAACCGTGGGTGTCCCGGTCAGCGATGTCCGCGTAATTTCGACACAAGACACCGACGTTACCCCCTTCGACCCCGGTGCGTTTGCGTCACGGCAGAGCTATGTTGCCGCGCCAGCGTTGCGCAGTGCGGCGTTGCTGTTGAAAGAGAAAATCATCGCTCACGCCGCAGTCATGCTACATCAGTCAGCGATGAATCTAACCTTGATAAAAGGCCATATCGTGCTGGTTGAAAGACCGGAAGAGCCATTGTTGTCATTAAAAGATCTGGCAATGGATGCGTTTTATCATCCCGAGCGTGGCGGACAGCTTTCTGCAGAAAGCTCCATCAAAACCACCACGAACCCACCAGCGTTTGGCTGTACCTTTGTTGATCTGACGGTCGATATCGCGCTGTGCAAAGTCACTATCAACCGCATCCTCAATGTTCATGATTCGGGGCATATTCTTAATCCGCTGCTGGCAGAAGGCCAGGTACACGGCGGGATGGGAATGGGCATTGGCTGGGCGCTATTTGAAGAGATGATCATCGACGCGAAAAGCGGTGTGGTACGTAACCCAAATCTGCTGGATTACAAAATGCCGACCATGCCAGATCTGCCACAACTGGAAAGCGCGTTCGTCGAAATCAATGAACCGCAATCCGCATACGGACATAAGTCACTGGGTGAGCCTCCGATCATTCCTGTTGCCGCAGCTATTCGTAACGCGGTGAAGATGGCTACCGGTGTTGCAATCAATACACTGCCGCTGACGCCAAAACGGTTATACGAAGAGTTCCATCTGGCAGGATTGATTTGAGGATAACATCATGTTTGATTTTGCTTCTTACCATCGCGCGACCACCATTGCCGATGCCATCAGCCTGCTGACCCACAATCCGCAGGCAAAACTGCTCGCCGGTGGCACTGACGTACTGATTCAGCTCCACCATCACAATGACCGTTATCGCCATATTGTTGATATCCACAATCTGGCGGAGCTTCGGGGGATTACGCTGGAGGAAGACGGCGCGCTGCGAATCGGCTCCGCGACGACATTTACTCAGCTCATTGAAGATCCGTTAACCCAGCGTCATCTTCCGGCGTTATGTGCTGCGGCTTCGTCAATTGCCGGGCCACAGATCCGTAATGTCGCTACCTACGGTGGAAATATTTGCAACGGTGCCACCAGCGCAGATTCCGCCACGCCAACGCTGATTTATGAGGCGAAGCTGGAGATCCACTCACCGCGAGGAGTTCGTTTTGTCCCGATAAATGGCTTTCACACCGGGCCGGGCAAAGTATCTCTTGAGCATGACGAAATCCTTGTCGCCTTTCATTTTCCGCCGCAACCGAAAGAACATGCTGGTAGCGCGCATTTTAAATATGCCATGCGCGACGCGATGGATATTTCAACGATTGGCTGCGCCGCGCATTGTCGGCTGGATAATGGAAGTTTCAGTGAATTACGCCTGGCATTTGGTGTTGCCGCTCCAACGCCGATTCGCTGCCAACATGCTGAACAGGCTGCACAAAACGCGCCCTTGAACCTGCAAACGCTGGAAGCCATCAGCGAGTCTGTCCTGCAAGACGTCGCCCCGCGTTCCTCATGGCGTGCGAGTAAAGAGTTTCGTCTGCATCTTATCCAGACGATGACCAAAAAAGTCATTAGCGAAGCCGTCGCTGCGGCAGGGGGAAAACTGCAATGAACCACAGCGAAACAATTACCATTGAATGCGTCATTAACGGAATGCCTTTTCAGCTCCGCGCCGCGCCGGGTATGCCGCTTTCAGAACTGCTACGTGAGCAAGGATTACTTAGCGTCAAACAAGGATGCTGCGTTGGAGAATGCGGCGCGTGTACTGTGCTGGTTGATGGCACCGCGATAGATAGCTGCTTATACCTTGCCACCTGGGCTGAAGGAAAAGAGATCCGCACACTGGAAGGCGAAGCAAAAGGCGGCAAACTTTCTCATGTACAACAGGCTTATGCGAAATCAGGCGCGGTACAGTGTGGCTTTTGTACGCCCGGGTTGATTATGGCCACCACGGCAATGCTGGCAAAACCACGCGAGAAACCATTAACTATTACGGAAATTCGTCGCGGCCTGGCGGGAAATCTTTGTCGCTGCACCGGTTATCAGATGATTGTGAATACAGTGCTGGACTGCGAGGAAACGAAGTAAAACGAAATCCGGCCTGAATGCAGGCCGGATTTACGGCGGTTACGCGCTTAACAATTCATATTTTTTAATCTTACGATAGAGCGTAGCAATGCCGATGCCCAGTTCATCAGCGACTTGCTTCTTGCTGTTATGACGTGAAAGCGCCTCGCGGATCATCTGTTTTTCCATCTCCTCCAGCGCCGTACCACCAGCATCATCAAGTGCCAAATGTGCTTCGCTGGCTTCTGGGCTCTCACTTTGCTCTGTCACGCCGTTATTTACCAGATTGGGCGGCAGGAGTGTGCTGTCAATGACTTCACCTGAAGGAACAACGTTGACCAGATATTCCATCAAATTGCTTAGCTCTCGCAGGTTTCCAGGCCAATAATGCTTACGCAGCAACTCAACAACATCAGGAGCAATGCCAGGATAAACCGACCCCAGACGACGGGTATGCAGATGTAAAAAGTAATGCACCAGCAGTTCAATATCTTCCTGACGTTCACGCAAAGGCGGCAACGTTATCGGAATAACATTCAGGCGATAGAAGAGATCCTCACGAAACTTACCTTCAGCAATAAACTGAGCCAAATTCTGGTTAGTTGCAGAAATGATGCGAATGTCGACCTGTATTGGGCTGCTGGCACCAATCGGCAGAATTTCACGCGCCTCAATAGCTCGTAACAATTTTGCCTGCAACATTAATGGCATATCGCCAATTTCATCGAGAAACAGCGTGCCCGTATTCGCCGCCTGAATCAGCCCTGTTTTTCCGTTGGCAGAAGCCCCCGTAAAAGCGCCTTTGACATAACCGAACAGCTCACTTTCCAGAAGCTGCTCCGGGATCGCGGCACAGTTGATAGCAATAAAGGGTTTATTCCGTCTTCCACTCAACTTATGGATTGCACGAGCGACAACTTCTTTACCGGTGCCACTTTCCCCGACCACCATTACGCTAGATGGGCTGGGCGCGATACGGCTAATGAGCCGTTTTAATTGCCGCATAACCCGGCATTCACCCACTAATTGTTCTATATGCGGTTCATCAGAAACGTTCGCCACAGAAAAACTGGTATGTGACTGGTGAAACGCCATCAAAAATAACTGTCGCCCCTGGATGTTATGCAACTGACCAATGATTAATTCACTTTTATCATCCCACGAAACGATATGTTGCATATGTCCATGAGTAAAATTACTCTCAAATGTTAATGGTCTGAAACGAATAGGTTTCCCAACCATATTATTTTGAGCAACACCAAGAGTTTTTAATGCAGTCTGGTTAACAAACTGAATACGATTGTCTTCATCAATAACTAACACTCCCTGATCCATATTATCGATCATGGTAGCGAATATTTTACTTATATTATCTCCTGGCCCCTGATCTTCCAGAAGTTTCGAGACAAAAATAGTAGATATATGGCGAACGTAATCTGAAAATTCGCGTAAATTATCACTGATATGTTCTTGTTGCTCATGAGTAACAGCAATCAAACTTATCACTCCGACACAACGATCCTGCAGAATAACGGGCGTGCCCAGGAATGCCTTTTCACGACAATTTTCTTTACTGTCACAACCTTCACAAAGGGGATCGAAGCGAGACTGTGTCACAACCTTTTCGGTTTTGGTTTCCAGGACATAGCGGAGCAAGCGTGAATTACCACTTAGCTGGCGACCAAGAAATTTCCCATATGCGCCAGTTCCAGCGACGCGACACAAGTTTTCATCAACGATCTCAACCTCAAGCTGCAAAACGCTGGCTAGCATTCTGGCAAAACGCTGAATTGTTGGTTGAATTTGCATCAATACTGACTGCGTAGTAACAAGCTCCATAGCTTTACCTTCCAGAATCACTTAAAAGTCGATCATTGAAGACGTTGATGGTTCACAGGTCATGACGATATTAACTCAGACAAATATAGCTTTGCTAAAAACATAGGATTTTTATCACTTTCTAATGAAATTATGGAAGTGATATCACATTTCTATATCAATATGAGAATTACAGGACTGCATTTATCAAACTGACGACAATTCTCCTCTCCCTTATATCTTATTTATGATACTTAGCAGCAAATAAATAACGGCAGAAAAAAAGCCAATCGTTTCCGTATATTTTTATGCTCTATAGTGCAATGTTAATTTGTGATCAGCCCCACATATTATCCGTCAAATTACTCTTTCGCAGCCGCGTGAATAATTCTGGCACACTTATTGTTAGTCCCAGGTATAGCTGTGAAAACACCAATCACTTTGGCAAGTCACAGTGAAATAAACCACTTTGCCTGTCATTCCACTATCGGGACTTTATGATGAAAACTGTTAATGAGCTGATTAAGGATATCAATTCGCTGACCTCTCACCTTCACGAGAAAGATTTTTTGTTAACGTGGGAACAGACGCCAGATGAACTGAAACAAGTACTGGACGTTGCCGCAGCGTTAAAAGCACTGCGTGCTGAAAACATCTCGACCAAAGTCTTTAATAGTGGATTAGGTATTTCCGTATTCCGCGACAACTCTACTCGTACCCGCTTCTCTTATGCTTCCGCGCTTAACCTGCTCGGTCTGGCACAGCAAGACCTTGATGAAGGTAAATCACAAATCGCTCACGGCGAAACCGTTCGCGAAACCGCTAATATGATCTCTTTCTGCGCCGACGCTATCGGTATTCGTGACGATATGTATCTGGGTGCAGGTAACGCCTATATGCGTGAAGTTGGCGCTGCACTCGACGACGGCTACAAACAGGGCGTGCTGCCGCAGCGTCCGGCTTTAGTGAACCTACAATGCGATATCGACCACCCAACGCAGTCGATGGCTGACCTGGCATGGTTGCGTGAACACTTTGGTTCGCTGGAAAACCTGAAAGGTAAAAAAATCGCCATGACCTGGGCCTATTCACCAAGCTATGGCAAACCGCTCTCTGTACCGCAAGGCATCATCGGTCTGATGACCCGCTTCGGTATGGATGTCACCCTGGCTCATCCGGAAGGTTACGACCTGATCCCGGATGTCGTTGAAGTGGCGAAAAACAATGCTAAAGCATCCGGCGGCAGCTTCCGTCAGGTCACCAGCATGGAAGAAGCGTTTAAAGATGCAGACATCGTTTATCCGAAGTCATGGGCACCTTATAAAGTGATGGAAGAGCGTACTGAACTGCTGCGCGCTAACGATCACGAAGGCCTTAAAGCTCTGGAAAAACAGTGCCTGGCGCAGAACGCGCAACACAAAGACTGGCATTGTACTGAAGAGATGATGGAGCTGACCCGTGATGGCGAAGCCCTGTATATGCACTGCCTGCCGGCCGATATCAGCGGCGTATCCTGTAAAGAAGGTGAAGTCACTGAAGGTGTATTCGAAAAATACCGTATCGCGACCTACAAAGAAGCCAGCTGGAAGCCTTATATCATCGCCGCGATGATCCTGTCCCGTAAATACGCCAAACCGGGTGCACTGCTCGAACAACTGCTGAAAGAAGCGCAAGAACGCGTGAAATAACCCCTCGGGCCGATCGACAGATCGGCTCTCTATTTACAGAGGCCAAAAGGATAGGATATGTCCGTTTTCTCATTGAAGATTGATATCGCCGATAACAAATTTTTCAACGGCGAAACATCACCGCTCTTTTCGCAAAGCCAGGCAAAACTGGCGCGCCAGTTCCATCAGAAGATTGCTGGCTATCGCCCAACACCGCTTTGTGCGCTGGACGATCTCGCAAACCTTTTTGGTGTGAAGAAAATTCTCGTTAAGGACGAATCAAAACGATTCGGTCTGAACGCCTTCAAGATGCTCGGCGGTGCGTATGCCATCGCTCAGTTACTGTGCGAAAAATATCATCTTGATATCGAAACGCTGTCATTTGAACACCTGAAAAATGCTATCGGCGAAAAAATGACCTTTGCGACCACCACCGACGGCAACCACGGTCGCGGTGTCGCATGGGCAGCGCAGCAACTTGGGCAGAATGCGGTGATTTACATGCCGAAAGGCTCCGCTCAGGAACGCGTTGACGCCATTCTGAACCTCGGTGCCGAGTGCATCGTCACAGACATGAACTATGACGACACCGTTCGCCTGACCATGCAACACGCACAGCAGCACGGCTGGGAGGTGGTGCAGGATACCGCCTGGGAAGGCTACACCAAAATCCCAACCTGGATCATGCAGGGCTATGCCACGCTGGCAGATGAAGCCGTCGAGCAAATGCGTGAAATGGGCGTAACCCCAACGCACGTTCTGCTGCAAGCCGGCGTCGGCGCGATGGCTGGTGGTGTGTTGGGTTATCTGGTCGATGTCTACAGCCCGCAAAATCTGCACAGCATTATTGTTGAACCGGACAAAGCTGACTGTATTTATCGCTCTGGCGTCAAAGGCGACATCGTCAACGTTGGCGGCGATATGGCGACGATCATGGCGGGCCTGGCCTGCGGCGAACCTAACCCGCTGGGCTGGGAAATCCTACGTAACTGCGCCACTCAATTCATCTCCTGCCAGGACAGCGTTGCCGCATTAGGTATGCGCGTGCTGGGTAATCCGTATGGCAACGATCCTCGCATCATCTCCGGTGAATCTGGCGCTGTCGGTTTGGGCGTTCTCGCGGCGGTTCATTATCACCCGCAACGACAAAGCCTGATGGAAAAACTGGCGCTGAACAAAGATGCCGTGGTGCTGGTTATCAGCACTGAAGGCGACACCGACGTGAAGCACTACCGCGAAGTTGTCTGGGAAGGCAAACACTCTGTAGCACCTTAATCACACTATTGGAACAGCTCCCCGCAAAACGGGGAGCAAAAAACTGGAGAAAAATAATGGCTAAGAATATTCCATTCAAACTGATTCTTGAAAAAGCAAAGGATTACCAGGCAGACATGACTCGCTTCCTGCGCGACATGGTTGCGATTCCCAGTGAAAGCTGTGACGAAAAACGCGTAGTGCATCGTATTAAAGAAGAGATGGAAAAAGTTGGTTTCGATAAAGTTGAAATCGACCCGATGGGCAACGTTCTCGGTTATATCGGCCACGGCCCGCGTCTGGTTGCGATGGATGCTCACATCGACACCGTCGGCATTGGCAACATCAAAAACTGGGAATTCGACCCGTACGAAGGTATGGAAACTGATGAGCTGATCGGTGGTCGCGGTACTTCCGACCAGGAAGGCGGCATGGCGTCTATGGTATATGCCGGTAAAATCATAAAAGACCTCGGTCTGGAAGATGAATATACCCTGCTGGTTACCGGTACGGTGCAGGAAGAAGACTGCGACGGTCTGTGCTGGCAGTACATTATTGAACAATCTGGCATTCGCCCGGAATTTGTGGTCAGTACTGAACCGACTGATTGCCAGGTATACCGTGGTCAGCGCGGTCGTATGGAAATTCGTATTGATGTTCAGGGCGTTAGCTGTCACGGTTCTGCGCCAGAACGCGGTGATAACGCCATTTTCAAAATGGGACCGATTCTTGGCGAATTACAAGAACTGTCCCAACGTCTGGGTTATGACGAATTCCTCGGCAAAGGTACGCTGACCGTTTCTGAAATTTTCTTTACCTCCCCAAGCCGTTGCGCTGTAGCAGACAGCTGCGCAGTTTCTATTGACCGTCGTCTGACCTGGGGTGAAACCTGGGAAGGCGCGCTGGACGAAATCCGCGCCCTGCCAGCAGTTCAAAAAGCGAATGCTGTCGTTTCTATGTACAACTATGACCGTCCGTCCTGGACTGGCCTGGTCTACCCAACCGAATGCTACTTCCCGACCTGGAAAGTGGAAGAAGATCACTTCACTGTTAAAGCCCTGGTGAATGCCTACGAAGGTCTGTTTGGCAAAGCGCCGGTCGTTGATAAGTGGACCTTCTCAACTAACGGCGTATCCATCATGGGTCGTCACGGCATTCCGGTGATCGGCTTTGGCCCAGGTAAAGAACCTGAAGCGCACGCGCCAAACGAAAAAACCTGGAAATCACACCTGGTGACCTGTGCCGCTATGTACGCTGCAATCCCGTTAAGCTGGCTGGCAACCGAATAATTATTCTTAACTTATTCCCCTCCGGTTCGCCGGAGGGTTTTTGGAGTTTGCTATGCGCGTATTGATCAAAAACGGCACTGTCGTGAACGCAGATGGACAAGCAAAGCAGGATTTGTTGATTGAAAGCGGGATTGTTCGCCAGTTGGGCACCAATATTTCGCCGCAGCTCCCTTATGAAGACATTGATGCCACTGGCTGTTACGTTTTCCCTGGCGGCGTGGATGTCCATACGCATTTTAATATTGATGTCGGCATTGCGCGCAGTTGTGATGATTTTTTTACCGGTACTCGCGCAGCCGCGTGTGGCGGTACAACAACCATTATTGACCATATGGGATTTGGCCCAAATGGCTGCCGGTTACGCCATCAACTGGAAGTTTATCGTGGCTATGCCGCCCATAAAGCGGTCATCGACTACAGCTTTCACGGTGTGATTCAGCACATTAATCACGCCATCCTCGACGAAATCCCGATGATGGTCGAGGAAGGGCTGAGCAGTTTTAAACTCTATTTAACCTATCAATATAAACTCAACGATGATGAAGTGTTGCAAGCATTACGCCGCTTGCATGAGTCTGGTGCCCTGACCACTGTGCACCCGGAAAATGACGCAGCTATCGCCAGCAAGCGGGCGGAGTTTATTGCCGCCGGGTTAACCGCGCCACGCTATCACGCCTTGAGTCGACCTCTGGAATGCGAAGCTGAAGCTATCGCCCGCATGATTAATCTGGCGCAACTTGCCGGCAACGCCCCACTCTATATCGTCCATCTGTCTAACGGCTTAGGTCTGGATTACCTGCGCCTTGCCCGCGCGAATCACCAGCCTGTCTGGGTTGAAACTTGTCCGCAATATCTTCTGCTGGACGAACGCAGTTACGATACAGAAGACGGAATGAAATTTATCCTTAGCCCACCGCTGCGCAATGTTCGCGAGCAGGACAAACTGTGGTGTGGCATCAGCGATGGTGCGATTGACGTGGTGGCGACCGATCATTGCACCTTCTCGATGGCTCAACGCCAGCAAATTTCTAAAGGCGATTTCAGTCGCTGCCCAAATGGCTTGCCCGGTGTGGAAAATCGTATGCAATTGCTGTTCTCCAGCGGCGTAATGACCGGACGTATCACACCGGAACGTTTTGTTGAGTTAACCAGCGCGATGCCCGCCAGGCTGTTTGGCCTGTGGCCGCAAAAAGGATTATTAGCGCCCGGTTCCGATGGCGACGTGGTGATTATCGACCCACGTCAGAGCCAACAAATTCAACATCGCCATCTCCACGACAACGCCGACTATTCGCCCTGGGAGGGCATTACCTGTCAGGGCGCAATTGTCAGAACGCTATCCCGTGGTGAAACGATTTTCTGCGACGGAGCCTTCACAGGCAAAGCCGGACGCGGTCGTTTCCTGCGACGCAAACCGTTTGTCCCTCCCGTGCTCTAACCACTACCAGGGATCTATACACAATTAAGAATGATGAGTGAGGAAAAATGAGTAAGAAAATTGTTCTCGCCCTCGGCGGGAATGCGCTGGGCGACGATCTGGCCGGACAAATGAAAGCGGTAAAAATTACGTCTCAGGCAATTGTTGATTTAATTGCGCAGGGACATGAAGTTATCGTCACTCATGGTAATGGGCCGCAGGTAGGCATGATTAACCAGGCATTCGAAGCTGCCGCAAAAACGGAAGCACACTCGCCGATGCTGCCAATGTCTGTCTGTGTCGCCTTAAGCCAGGGATACATTGGATACGATCTACAAAACGCCTTAAGGGAAGAGCTGCTTTCTCGTGGTATTAATAAACCTGTAGCAACGCTGGTTACTCAGGTCGAAGTCGACGCTAACGATCCGGCATTCCTCAATCCGACCAAACCGATCGGGTCGTTCTTTACCGAGCAGGAAGCCGAGCAACTGACAAAACAGGGTTACACCCTGAAAGAAGACGCGGGGCGTGGCTATCGTCGTGTAGTAGCCTCACCGAAGCCTGTTGATATTATTGAAAAAGAAACGGTTAAAGCTCTGGTAGAAGCAGGTCAGGTTGTGATCACCGTTGGCGGTGGCGGTATCCCTGTGATTCGTGAGGGTAACCATCTGCGCGGTGCCAGCGCGGTTATCGATAAAGACTGGGCCAGCGCCCGTCTGGCAGAAATGATCGATGCCGATATGCTGATCATTCTGACTGCGGTAGAAAAAGTGGCCATTAACTTCGGTAAAGAGAATGAGCAGTGGCTCGACCGCCTGTCATTGGCCGATGCAGAACGCTTTATCGAAGAAGGTCATTTTGCGAAAGGTTCTATGCTGCCGAAAGTAGAAGCTGCCGCCTCGTTTGCTCGCTCTCGCGCTGGTCGTGAAGCACTGATTACCGTATTGAGCAAAGCGAAAGAAGGGATTGAAGGCAAAACCGGAACGGTAATTCGTCAGTAATTTAAAGGTCGGATGGCGACGCCATCCGACCAGATATTGCTGACAAACTGGCTCAATCGCCAATGTTGGCACGGTTTTCCCCCTCTCTCCGAAGGGGCGAGGGGACTGTCCGAACTCTTTTTGGACTTTGTCATCAGTCTCAGGCCGGGCGGGTAATACCATCCGGCCGTTTTCATTTAAGCCACTTCCAGCACTTCTTCTGTCGCTTTAACGCCCTGATGCATCAACATCATTAACGCCTCAAGGACACCGCCGCCAATCGCCCTGGCTTTATCTGAAACACTGGTGAAATCGGCCGTTTCGCCACGAGGATCGATATCACCGATTTTAAAACCACCGACCACCGCCAGTCCGTCGTTCAACAAGCCACGCACCATCCCCGTCAACGGAGCTTTAATTTCATGCTCACCAATCCAGGCAATCACATCGCCCTCTTTCACCAGATCGCCTAATTTCACATTGGATCGCATAATGCCTGCCGCCGGAGCACGGATCACACGTCGGGTGGTGTGCCCCATGATATTACCGGGAACACCGGTATTCTCCTGTGCACAACCGGAGTAAATCACCTGACCGAGCCAGTGCCCGCGATTCGTTTCAATTACCGCATGGCAATCTTTCCCTGCGGTAAACCCCGGCCCAAGCGCGATCGTCACCGGTGCCATATCTGCACGCGTACCCAAATTCTGTTTCGCAAGAATAGCGTCCACAACGCAAAGCGGTTTCAGTTCATCAAGCAGTGAACAGGCAGGATCTACCATCACCGGGATGAATCCACGTTCGGTAAGTTTCATCGCCTCCGCAGAGCTGGTTGCCAGGCGGGCTGTGACGCCTTCGACCGTCATTTCGCCGTCGAACACGGCCTGGGCAAACGCCACGGTACAACGAATCACCGTTGGCTTTTCCACTTCCAGCATGATCACTTTGAACCCCGCATGATACAAGCGTAACGCCACACCACTGGCGATATCTCCCGCGCCGCGAATTACCACCAGTTGGTGTCCGGAAGGATGCGTAGGTTTCATCATCAGCCCACCCGGCGCGTTATTTTTCACCTGTAATATTTCTGCCAGCACGCTGATGGCGATCTCCTGCGGCGTTTCCGCACCTATGTTGTAACCAACCGGCGCGTGTAAACGGGCAATATGTTCTTCAGCCACGCCTTTCTCGCGCAATTGACGCAGGAAAAGCTGCACCTTGCGGCGACTTGCCAGCAAACCCAGCCATGCAATGGGCTGTTCAATGAGTTTATCGAGGGCTTCACGATCCTGATTATTCGTGGCAATCAGGACAAAATTATCAGGGCGAATCTCCAGTGCTTCTACTGCCGCGCCAAACGAATCGGCATGGAGAAGCGTAGTTGACGGCGGGAAAAGTTCAGGATTGAGGCTTTCGCGATAAATATCGGCAACGGCGATATCAAACCCTAATAGCGCAGCACTCTGGGCAATCGCCCGGTTGACATGCCCCGCGCCGATCAACACCAGACGTGGTCTCATACCATGCACGCTGATAAACACTGACATTGCGCCTCCGCAATCTGACCCGACAGCATCCACACCGTTACGAGCCATACGTCCATGGAATAATCGCGGCTTACGTTCCTGCAATGCCTGAAGCGACTCTTCAATCACCTTCCGCTCAACCATTCCACCACCAATTGTACCGACGATAGAACCATCGGCACGCACTAACATTTGTGCAGAATGGCGGGGAGTCGAGCCTCGGCTATCCACAATTTGCGCCATCGCAAACGGACAATTTTGCTCTTCGAGTTTTGCAGCCTCTGTGAAAATATTCATACCAACCTCAATGGATATCCTTTCAGTAACCCGGAATGCCCGAGCTGCTAATTCACAAATCTGCGCGCGATTGCAGGATCTTCTTGTATATCGCCCAGCCAGATTGCCTCTACGTCGTGTTGTTGCAGCGGTTTGAGTAGCTCGCTTTGCGCAATCGCATTCTCACATTGAGAAAAACGGTTAATGAACCAGACTCGCCGACAGCCTTGCGGTACGTTTTTAAACGCCCCCTGCGGATGGCGAACCAGCGCAACGAGATCGCTCAGCTGCAAGGTTGCATCAGGTGTTAACCCTGTAATCTCAGCGAACTGCGACCAGCGATGGACATTTTCAGCACCAACTTTAGTGCCCAAAATATGCCCTCCCATCACAGCAATCACGCAGCAACTGCTTTTAGGTATGCAAGGTTCGTGCTCATCTGGCGCTTTTAACGGCATTCCACGCGAGCCATCTGCCTCAATGAGAATTACGTCACATTCTGGTCGTTGCGCCAGTACATCAATGGTATCTGGCGTAAATCCCTGCGCTTTTCCCTGTTTCGCTTTGAAGCGGTGAAAACAAAATGCAATGGGGGATGTGAGAGACGCATGAGGAAGCATGGCGGGATCGCGACAGAAAACCACGGGCCAGTGAGACGTTGGTATAAACATATGTGTCGTCGTCGTGATTAACACGCGCCTGCCACTAGACTGAAGTAACTCTGCCAGCCAAAAAAGCAGACTGGTTTTCCCCCCTGCACCAACAACAGAAATGACTGCCGGAGCGTTCTGCACGCCTAAATCAATGAATAATGCTGATGGGTCAATTATACTTTTCACGAGTCTTCATAGACCTCTCTGGGATAAATTAGCCCACAAATTCATTAACCAGGAAGTAACGCAATTTTCAGGCGTTATTAACCGATATAAATAATGGAATCACTATGTCATCTATCGACTGTATAATTACCGCTGCTGGATTATCATCAAGAATGGGACAATGGAAAATGATGTTACCCTGGCAACAGGAAACAATTCTTGATGCAAGTATCAAAAACGCGTTGCAGTTTTGTAGTCGAATTATTTTAGTTACGGGTTTTCGCGCTAATGAACTGCACCATCGCTACGAGAACACTGGCAATATTACTCTTATTTATAATCCAGATTATGAGCAGGGCTTACTGACCTCGGTGAAGGCTGCGGCTCCCGAAGTGCAAACTGAACATTGCTTTATTACTCATGGTGACATGCCAAGTCTTAATGCCAATATATTTAATAAAATCTGGAAGTTACGCAACAACGGTGCAATTCTCCCACTCCACAATGGTATCCCTGGTCATCCCATTTTAATCTCAAAATCGAGTCTGATGCAGGCTATCCAACGTCCCAACGTGGCCAATATGCGTCAGGCATTGCAAATGGGTGAACATTATTCCGTCGAAATAGAAGATGAAGAAATAATTTTAGATATTGATACCCCCGAGGACTTTATTAATGCACAAAAGTGGCATACTGAATTTTAGAAAATCAGGTTAAACGATTGCGTTCAAATATTCATTCCGCTCAGTACCCTTTTATCATAATGATAAGGAGCCACTGATTTTGAGAAATGAGAAAAAATGATAAAACCCCTGGTAATAATAACTCTCAGTAGTGATTTTAATTCTCATTTAGCACCTGTGAGATCATTCACAAAAAACCATTAAGTTTCGAGGCGCCTCACATTTTTTTATATTTCCGAGCCAACCTGGCAATAGTGGTGCGATTGTTGCTCTGTCTCCTTAAACCACCGGATTTATCAATACCGGTCACTCAATGATATCTGTATAAGCTAAGGAGAGGGTTATGGGGGATATTATGCGTCCCATTCCGTTTGAGGAACTTTTGACGCGCATATTTGATGAATACCAACAACAACGCTCAATCTTTGGTATTCCTGAGCAACAGTTTTACTCACCCGTAAAAGGTAAAACTGTTAGCGTCTTCGGTGAAACCTGTGCCACCCCCGTCGGCCCTGCCGCTGGTCCGCACACGCAACTCGCGCAAAACATCGTCACTTCCTGGCTGACTGGCGGACGCTTTATCGAACTAAAAACCGTCCAAATTCTTGACCGCCTGGAGCTGGAAAAGCCCTGTATCGATGCCGAAGACGAATGCTTTAACACCGAATGGTCAACCGAATTTACCCTGCTTAAAGCCTGGGATGAATACCTCAAAGCCTGGTTTGCCCTGCATCTTCTCGAAGCCATGTTCCAGCCTTCTGATTCTGGTAAATCGTTTATCTTTAATATGAGCGTCGGTTACAACCTCGAAGGCATTAAGCAGCCGCCGATGCAGCAGTTCATCGACAATATGATGGACGCATCTGACCATCCGAAATTCGCTCAATACCGCGATACGCTGAATAAAATCCTCCACGATGACGCATTTTTAGCCCGCCACGGATTGCAGGAAAAACGTGAAAGCTTGCAGGCCTTAGCAGCCCGTATCCCCACCAGCATGGTACAAGGCGTTACCCTCTCCACCATGCACGGCTGCCCTCCGCATGAAATCGAAGCCATTTGCCGCTACATGCTGGAAGAAAAAGAGCTGAACACCTTTGTGAAACTCAACCCGACCTTACTGGGGTACGCGCGTGTTCGTGAGATTCTTGATGGATGTGGATTCGATTACATCGGCTTAAAAGAAGAGTCATTTGATCACGACCTCAAGCTAACGCAGGCGCTGGAAATGCTGGAACGCCTGATGGCGCTGGCAAAAGAAAAATCACTCGGCTTTGGCGTCAAACTGACTAACACTCTCGGCACCATCAATAACAAAGGCGCACTGCCTGGTGAAGAGATGTATATGTCCGGCCGTGCACTGTTCCCGCTCTCTATCAATGTCGCGGCAGTTCTGTCCCGTGCCTTTGACGGCAAACTGCCAATTTCCTATTCCGGTGGTGCCAGCCAGCTGACTATCCGCGATATTTTCGATACTGGCATTCGCCCTATCACCATGGCAACCGACTTACTGAAACCCGGCGGCTATTTGCGTTTAAGTGCCTGTATGCGCGAGCTGGAAGGCTCCGACGCCTGGGGACTTGACCACGTTGACGTGGAACGACTGAGCAAGCTGGCCGCAGATGCGCTGACCATGGAGTACACCCAGAAACACTGGAAGCCAGAAGAGCGTATAGAAGTGGCAGAAGACCTGCCGCTGACCGACTGCTACGTTGCCCCCTGTGTCACTGCCTGCGCCATCAAACAGGATATTCCGGAATACATTCGTCTGCTTGGCGAACATCGCTATGCCGACGCGCTGGAACTCATCTACCAACGTAATGCCCTGCCCGCCATTACTGGTCACATTTGCGATCACCAGTGCCAGTACAACTGTACCCGCCTGGATTACGACAGTGCGCTGAATATCCGCGAACTGAAAAAAGTCGCGCTGGAAAAAGGCTGGGATGAATATAAGCAACGCTGGCACAAACCAGCGGGTTCCGGTTCTCGCCATCCGGTTGCCGTCATTGGCGCAGGTCCGGCGGGTCTGGCAGCAGGCTACTTCCTTGCCAGAGCGGGCCATCCGGTGACGCTATTTGAACGCGAAGCTAACGCCGGCGGCGTGGTGAAAAATATCATTCCACAGTTCCGTATTCCTGCTGAGTTGATTCAGCACGATATCGATTTTGTTGCCGACCACGGCGTGAAATTTGAGTATGGCTGTTCACCGGATCTGACCGTCGAACAGTTAAAAAATCAGGGCTTCCACTATGTTCTGATTGCCACCGGCACCGATAAAAACAGCGGTGTGAAGCTGGCGGGCAACAACCAGAATGTCTGGAAATCGCTCCCCTTCCTGCGCGAGTACAACAAAGGCGCAGTGCTCAACTTGGGTAAACATGTGGTGATTGTCGGTGCGGGTAACACCGCAATGGACTGCGCCCGTGCGGCGTTACGCGTTCCGGGCGTTGAAAAAGCGACTGTAGTTTACCGTCGTTCACTACAAGAGATGCCAGCATGGCGCGAAGAGTATGAAGAAGCACGACACGATGGCGTAGAGTTCCGTTTCCTCAATAACCCAGAACGTTTCGATGCGGATGGCACCTTAACGTTGCGCGTTATGTCGCTTGGCGAACCCGATGAGAAAGGCCGTCGCCGTCCGGTTGAAACCAACGAAACAGTAACGCTACACGTAGACAGCCTGATCACCGCCATTGGCGAACAGCAGGATACCGAAGCCCTGAACGCAATGGGCGTGCCGCTGGACAAAAACGGCTGGCCTGATGTCGACCATAACGGCGAAACTCGTCTGACTGACGTCTTTATGATTGGTGACGTACAGCGCGGCCCGTCCTCTATTGTCGCGGCTGTCGGAACGGCTCGACGAGCCACCGATGCCATCCTTAGTCGAGAAAATATCCGCTCCCACCAGAGCGATAAATACTGGAACAACGTCAACCCGGCGGAAATCTACCAACGTAAAGGCGATATCTCTGTCACCCTGGTGAACAGTGACGATCGTGACGCGTTTGTCGCCCAGGAAGCCGCTCGCTGCCTTGAATGTAACTACGTTTGCAGCAAGTGTGTGGATGTCTGCCCGAACCGCGCCAACGTCTCAATTGCCGTCCCTGGCTTCCAGAACCGTTTCCAGACGCTGCACCTCGACGCTTACTGTAACGAATGCGGCAACTGCGCTCAGTTCTGCCCGTGGAACGGTAAACCGTACAAAGACAAAATCACCGTCTTTAGTCTGTCGCAAGACTTTGATAACAGCAGCAACCCAGGCTTCCTGGTGGAAGATGATCGTGTGCGTGTACGTCTGAATAACCAAAGCTGGGTGCTGAATATCAATAGCGAAGGTCAGTTCGACAACGTACCGCCAGAGCTGAACGATATGTGCCGCATCATTAGCCATGTCCACCAGCATCATCATTATCTGCTGAGCCGCGTGGAGGTGTAATCATGTTGATTCTGAAGAATGTCACCGCAGTACAGTTACACCCGGCAAAAGTGCAGGAAGGCGTCGATATCGCCATCGAAAATGATGTGATTGTCGCGATCGGCGATGCTCTGACGCAGCGTTATCCTGACGCCAGCTACAAAGAGATGCATGGCCGGATTGTGATGCCTGGGATTGTCTGCTCACACAACCATTTTTACTCGGGACTTTCGCGCGGAATTATGGCGAACATCGCTCCCTGCCCGGATTTCATCTCAACGCTGAAAAATCTTTGGTGGCGGCTCGATCGTGCCCTTGATGAAGAGTCGCTCTATTACAGCGGGCTGATTTGTTCACTCGAAGCAATCAAGAGCGGATGCACGTCGGTTATCGATCACCATGCGTCCCCGGCTTATATCGGCGGGTCGCTCTCGACGCTGCGCAACGCATTTTTAAAAGTTGGCCTGCGTGCGATGACCTGTTTTGAAACCACTGACCGTAACAACGGCATCACAGAGTTACAGGAAGGTGTAGAAGAAAACATCCGTTTCGCCCGTCAGATTGACGACGCAAAGAAAGTAGCTACCGAGCCATATCTGGTGGAAGCGCATATTGGTGCTCACGCGCCGTTTACCGTGCCGGATGCCGGTCTGGAAATGCTGCGCGAAGCCGTAAAAGCCACCGGACGTGGTTTACACATTCACGCTGCTGAAGACCTTTACGACGTTTCTCACAGTCACCACTGGTACGGCAAAGATCTGCTGGCACGACTGGCGCAATTCGATCTTATCGACAGCAAAACGCTGGTCGCCCACGGCCTGTATCTGTCGAAAGAGGATATCGCCCTGCTTAATCAGCATGACGCGTTCCTGGTACATAACGCCCGCTCCAACATGAATAACCATGTTGGTTACAACCATCATCTTAGCGATATCCGCAATCTGGCACTGGGAACCGACGGTATCGGTTCAGACATGTTTGAAGAGATGAAATTCGCCTTCTTTAAACATCGTGACGCTGGTGGTTCGCTGTGGCCTGACAGTTTTGCCAAAGCCCTGACTAACGGCAACGAACTAATGAGTCGCAACTTTGGTGCGAAATTCGGCCTGCTGGAAGCAGGTTATAAAGCCGATTTAACCATTTGCGATTACACCTCGCCAACGCCGTTGCTGGCGGACAATATCGCCGGTCATATCGCTTTCGGCATGGGTTCAGGCAGCGTTCACAGCGTGATGGTCAACGGTGTGATGGTCTATGAAGACCGTCAGTTTAACTTCGATTGCGATTCCATTTATGCGCAAGCCAGAAAAGCCGCCGCCGGTATGTGGCGTCGGATGGATGCGCTGGCATAAATGACAGATACCCTCTTCCTTCAAGGAAGAGGGTTAAATAAGGAAAGAAGATGATTGAACAATTTTTCAGACCCGACTCTGTCGAACAGGCGCTGGAACTGAAGCGCCGCTTCCAGGATGAAGCCGTCTGGTTTGCCGGGGGCAGCAAACTCAACGCCACACCAACCCGTACCGATAAAAAGATTGCCATTTCCTTACAGGATCTGGAACTGGACTGGGTTGACTGGGATAACGGCGCATTGCGTATTGGCGCAATGTCTCGCTTGCAGCCACTGCGTGATGCACGATTTATTCCTGCAGCACTGCGTGAAGCCCTCGGCTTTGTCTACTCTCGCCATGTACGGAATCAGTCCACCATTGGTGGCGAAATCGCCGCCCAACAGGAAGAGTCCGTACTGCTTCCGGTGCTGCTGGCGCTGGATGCTGAACTGGTCTTTGGCAACGGCGAAACGCTATCAATCGAGGACTACCTGTCCTGCCCATGCGATCGTCTGCTGACGGAAATCATCATTAAAGATCCGTATCGCACCTGCGCGACTCGCAAAATTAGCCGTTCCCAGGCTGGGTTAACGGTAGTGACTGCGGCTGTTGCATTAACCGACCACGACGGTATGCGAATTGCGCTGGATGGCGTCGCCAGTAAAGCACTGCGTCTGCACGATGTCGAAAAACAAAATCTGGAAGGCAATGCACTGGAACAGGCCGTCGCCAACGCCATTTTCCCGCAGGAAGATTTGCGGGGCAGCGTGGCCTATAAACGCTATATCACGGGAGTTCTGGTAGCCGACCTGTATGCCGACTGCCAACAGGCTGGGGAGGAAGCCGTATGATTATTCACTTTACTTTAAATGGCGCGCCCCAGGCATTAACCGTTAATCCTGGCGAAAACGTGCAAAAGCTGTTGTTTAACATGGGAATGCACTCTGTACGCAACAGTGATGATGGTTTCGGTTTTGCCGGTTCTGACGCAATTATCTTTAACGGTAATATCGTCAACGCATCCCTGCTTATTGCCGCACAGTTAGAAAAAGCAGACATTCGTACCGCAGAATCACTGGGCAAATGGAACGAATTAAGTCTGGTTCAACAAGCAATGGTTGATGTCGGCGTGGTGCAGTCCGGTTATAACGATCCGGCTGCGGCTCTGATTATTACCGATCTTCTTGATCGCATCGCCGCACCTACCCGCGAAGAGATCGACGACGCGCTTTCTGGTCTGTTCAGCCGCGATGCAGGCTGGCAGCAATACTACCAGGTCGTTGAACTGGCGGTTGCACGTAAAAATAACCCACAGGCCACGATTGATATCGCCCCGACTTTCCGCGATGACCTTGAAGTCATTGGTAAGCACTATCCTAAAACTGATGCCGCGAAAATGGTGCAGGCGAAACCCTGCTATGTTGAAGACCGCGTAACGGCTGACGCCTGCGTCATTAAAATGTTACGTAGCCCACACGCTCACGCACTGATTACTCATCTGGATGTCAGCAAAGCCGAGGCTTTACCGGGCGTTGTTCACGTTATTACTCACCTGAATTGCCCGGACATCTACTACACCCCTGGTGGTCAGAGCGCACCGGAACCGTCACCACTTGACCGCCGCATGTTCGGCAAGAAAATGCGTCATGTCGGCGATCGCGTTGCTGCGGTCGTTGCTGAAAGTGAAGAAATTGCGCTCGAAGCACTGAAGCTCATCGACGTTGAATATGAAGTGCTTAAACCGGTAATGTCGATCGACGAAGCAATGGCGGAAGATGCACCTGTCGTGCACGATGAACCGGTGGTGTATGTCGCTGGTGCACCAGATACTCTGGAAGATGACAACAGTCATGCAGCCCAGCGCGGCGAGCATATGATCATTAACTTCCCTATCGGTTCTCGCCCACGCAAAAATATCGCCGCCAGTATTCATGGTCATATTGGCGATATGGATAAAGGCTTCGCCGATGCCGATGTGATCATTGAGCGAACCTATAACTCAACTCAGGCGCAGCAATGCCCGACTGAAACACATATCTGCTTTACCCGCATGGATGGCGATCGGCTGGTTATTCACGCCTCCACTCAAGTACCGTGGCACTTACGCCGCCAGGTTGCGCGCCTTGTAGGTATGAAACAACATAAAGTTCATGTCATTAAAGAACGCGTAGGCGGCGGTTTTGGTTCCAAACAGGACATCCTGCTGGAAGAAGTGTGCGCCTGGGCAACCTGCGTGACCGGGCGTCCGGTGCTGTTCCGCTACACCCGTGAAGAAGAGTTTATTGCCAACACTTCTCGTCACGTCGCGAAAGTCACCGTCAAACTGGGGGCGAAAAAAGATGGTCGCCTGACGGCAGTGAAGATGGATTTCCGCGCCAACACAGGCCCTTACGGCAACCATTCACTCACCGTACCGTGTAACGGGCCGGCTCTGTCGCTGCCGTTATATCCGTGCGATAACGTCGATTTCCAGGTCACCACCTACTACAGCAACATTTGTCCAAATGGTGCTTATCAGGGTTATGGCGCACCGAAAGGTAACTTCGCGATCACCATGGCATTAGCGGAACTGGCTGAACAGTTACAGATCGACCAACTGGAAATTATCGAACGTAACCGGGTACACGAAGGGCAAGAGCTGAAAATTCTCGGTGCAATCGGTGAAGGTAAAGCGCCGACCTCCGTTCCTTCCGCCGCCAGCTGCGCACTGGAAGAGATCCTGCGTCAGGGTCGCGAGATGATCCAATGGTCGTCACCGAAACCGCAAAATGGTGACTGGCACATCGGTCGCGGCGTCGCCATTATCATGCAGAAATCGGGGATCCCGGATATCGATCAGGCTAACTGCATGATCAAACTGGAATCTGATGGCACCTTTATCGTTCACTCCGGTGGTGCGGATATCGGAACCGGCCTGGATACTGTGGTGACCAAACTGGCGGCAGAAGTGCTGCACTGCCCGCCGCAGGACGTGCATGTTATCTCCGGTGACACCGACCATGCGCTGTTTGATAAAGGCGCGTATGCCTCGTCCGGTACTTGTTTCTCAGGCAACGCGGCGCGTATGGCTGCGGAAAATCTGCGGGAGAAAATCCTGTTCCACGGTGCACAAATGTTGGGTGAGCCACTGGAAGATGTTCAACTGGCAACGCCGGGCGTCGTGCGCGGTAAGAAAGGCGAAGTGAGTTTCGGGGATATTGCCCATAAAGGCGAAACCGGTACTGGCTTTGGTTCGCTGGTGGGAACAGCCAGTTATATCACGCCTGATTTCGCCTTCCCGTATGGTGCAAACTTTGCTGAAGTTGCCGTCAACACGCGTACCGGTGAAATCCGCCTGGACAAATTCTACGCCCTGCTGGATTGCGGTACGCCGGTCAATCCGGAGTTAGCGTTGGGACAAATCTACGGCGCCACCCTGCGTGCTATCGGGCACAGTATGAGCGAAGAAATCATTTATGACGCCGAAGGTCACCCGTTAACCCGCGATTTACGCAGTTACGGCGCACCGAAAATTGGCGACATCCCACGTGATTTCCGTGCCGTACTGGTGCCGAGCGACGATAAAGTCGGCCCGTTCGGGGCGAAGTCCATCTCGGAAATTGGCGTAAATGGCGCAGCACCAGCAATTGCTACTGCAATTCACGATGCCTGCGGCATCTGGTTACGCGAATGGCATTTCACTCCGGAGAAAATACTCACCGCGCTGGAAAAAATATAAGTAATAAATGGCCGCTTCGGCGGCCTGGATTGCTGACAAATGCGAAATTGCCTGATGCGCTGCGCTTATCAGGCCTACATGTCGACTGCAATATATTGAGTTAGCATGATTTGGTAGGCGGATAAGGCATTCACGCCGCATCCGGCATGAACAAAGCGCGATTTATCAACAATCTGTTACCGCTTCGGCGGCCTGTTTCTCTGTTTGAACGATGACTAAATAGTAACTGCGAAAATGAGATAAGCCGTTCTCAAGGCGTCCTGCGCCCCAAATTCGTGGGTATTTATTTTACTGATTCAGATGATCAAATTTACTTTAAAAGGAGTGAAGGGATGTCTGATATAAACCATGCAGGTTCCGACCTTATATTTGAACTGGAGGATCGCCCTCCCTTTCATCAGGCTATTGTTGGCGCAATTACCCATCTGTTGGCAATTTTCGTTCCGATGGTGACTCCCGCATTAATTGTGGGTGCGGCCTTACAACTTTCCGCAGAAACGACCGCCTATCTGGTTTCAATGGCGATGATCGCCTCCGGTATTGGAACATGGTTACAGGTAAACCGTTATGGCATCGTAGGTTCCGGTTTACTCTCCATTCAGTCAGTCAATTTTTCATTTGTTACCGTCATGATTGCGCTGGGCAGCAGCATGAAAAGCGACGGTTTCCACGAAGAATTAATCATGTCGTCGCTGCTTGGCGTTTCCTTCGTTGGCGCATTTCTGGTTGTCGGTTCTTCTTTTATCCTGCCTTATCTACGTCGGGTTATCACCCCCACCGTCAGCGGCATTGTGGTGCTGATGATCGGCTTAAGCCTGATTAAAGTCGGCATTATCGATTTTGGCGGTGGATTTGCAGCCAAAAGCAGCGGTACGTTCGGCAATTACGAACATCTCGGCGTTGGTTTATTGGTTTTGATTGTGGTGATCGGCTTTAACTGCTGCCGTAGTCCGTTGCTACGCATGGGCGGGATCGCCATTGGACTTTGCGTCGGCTATATCGCGTCGTTATGCCTTGGCATGGTGGATTTCAGCAGTATGCGCAACCTGCCGTTAATCACTATCCCACATCCGTTCAAATACGGGTTTAGTTTCAGCTTCCATCAGTTCCTGGTGGTCGGCACGATTTATCTACTTAGCGTGCTGGAGGCAGTAGGCGATATCACCGCCACGGCAATGGTTTCCCGCCGTCCTATTCAGGGAGACGAATATCAGTCACGGCTGAAAGGTGGCGTGCTGGCAGATGGTCTGGTCTCTGTTATCGCCTCCGCAGTCGGTTCATTACCATTAACCACCTTTGCGCAAAATAACGGTGTTATTCAGATGACCGGCGTCGCCTCACGTTATATCGGGCGAACCATCGCGGTTATGTTGGTTATCCTCGGGTTATTTCCGATGATCGGCGGCTTCTTCACCACTATCCCCTCGGCAGTTCTGGGGGGGGCAATGACGTTAATGTTTTCCATGATTGCCATTGCCGGTATCCGCATCATTATCACCAATGGCTTAAAACGCCGTGAAACACTTATCGTCGCCACCTCATTAGGTTTAGGTCTTGGTGTTTCCTACGATCCCGAAATTTTTAAAATATTGCCTGCCTCTATTTATGTATTAGTTGAAAACCCTATTTGTGCAGGCGGGTTAACTGCGATTTTATTAAATATTATTCTCCCTGGTGGCTACCGACAGGAAAACGTTCTGCCTGGTATTACCTCAGCGGAAGAGATGGATTAAAAGTAAAGGAGTCAATGATGTCAGGAGAACACACGTTAAAAGCAGTACGAGGCAGTTTTATTGATGTCACCCGTACAGTCGATAACCCGGAAGAAATCGCCTCCGCACTGCGTTTTATTGAGGATGGTTTACTACTCATTAAACAAGGGAAAGTGGAATGGTTTGGCAAATGGGAAGACGGAAAGCATCAAATTCCTGACACTATTCGCGTCCGTGATTATCGCGGCAAACTGATAGTTCCGGGCTTTGTCGATACACATATCCATTATCCGCAAAGTGAAATGGTCGGTGCCTACGGTGAGCAGTTGCTGGAATGGTTGAATAAACACACATTCCCCACAGAGCGTCGTTATGAGGATTTAGAATACGCCCGCGAAATGTCGGCGTTTTTCATCAAGCAGTTATTGCGCAACGGCACAACTACGGCGCTGGTGTTTGGGACTGTTCATCCGCAATCCGTTGATGCGCTGTTTGAAGCCGCCAGTCATATCAATATGCGTATGATTGCCGGCAAGGTGATGATGGATCGCAATGCGCCGGATTATCTGCTTGATACCGCAGAAAGCAGTTATCACCAAAGCAAAGAACTGATCGAACGCTGGCACAAAAATGGACGTCTGTTGTACGCCATTACACCGCGCTTCGCACCGACTTCATCTCCCGAACAGATGGCAATGGCGCAACGCCTGAAAGAAGAGTTTCCCGATACGTGGATACATACCCATCTGTGTGAAAACAAAGATGAAATTGCCTGGGTGAAAGAACTTTATCCTGAACATGATGGTTATCTGGATGTTTATCACCAGTATGGCCTGACCGGTAAAAACTGCGTCTTTGCTCACTGCGTCCATCTGGAAGAAAAAGAGTGGGATCGTCTCAGCGAAACTAAATCCAGCATCGCGTTTTGTCCAACCTCCAACCTTTATCTCGGTAGCGGCTTATTCAACTTGAAAAAAGCATGGAATAAGAAAGTCAAAGTCGGCATGGGGACTGACATTGGTGCCGGAACCACCTTCAACATGCTGCAAACACTGAACGAAGCCTACAAAGTGTTGCAGTTACAGGGCTATCGTCTCTCAGCATATGAAGCGTTTTACCTTGCCACGCTCGGTGGCGCGAAATCTCTGGGACTTGACGATCTGATCGGCAATTTTATACCAGGCAAAGAGGCTGATTTCGTGGTGATGGAGCCTACCGCCACGCCACTGCAGCAATTGCGCTATGACAACTCTGTTTCTTTAGTCGACAAATTGTTCGTGATGATGACGTTGGGCGATGACCGTTCTATCTATCGCACCTACGTTGATGGTCGTCTGGTGTACGAACGTAACTAATAATAAACCTCGTGAGGACATCATTATGTCTGGAGACATCCTACAAACACCGGACGCACCAAAGCCACAGGGCGCGCTGGATAATTATTTTAAAATTACCGCTCGTGGCAGCAGCGTTCGCCAGGAGGTACTGGCGGGTCTGACCACATTCCTCGCTATGGTTTACTCCGTTATCGTAGTGCCGGGAATGCTGGGTAAAGCAGGTTTTCCTCCCGCAGCGGTCTTCGTTGCCACCTGTCTGGTCGCTGGCTTCGGCTCTCTGCTGATGGGGTTATGGGCTAACCTGCCAATGGCGATTGGTTGCGCCATTTCCTTGACAGCATTTACCGCATTCAGCCTGGTACTCGGGCAACAAATTAGCGTTCCGGTAGCACTAGGGGCGGTCTTTCTGATGGGTCTGATATTTACAGCTATCTCCGTAACTGGCGTGCGAACCTGGATCTTACGCAATTTACCAATGGGTATTGCGCACGGTACAGGTATCGGTATTGGTCTGTTCCTGCTACTGATTGCCGCTAACGGCGTTGGTATGGTTATCAAAAACCCGATTGAAGGCTTACCCGTCGCGCTTGGTGCGTTTACCTCTTTCCCGGTGCTGATGAGCTTGCTGGGATTAGCGGTGATTTTCGGCCTGGAGAAGTGCCGCGTACCTGGTGGGATCTTGCTGGTGATTATCGCCATCTCGATCATCGGCTTAATCTTTGATCCGGCAGTCAAATATCATGGTCTGGTAGCAATGCCAAGTCTGACTGGCGAAGATGGTAAGTCTCTGATTTTCAGCCTCGATATTATGGGCGCACTTCAACCAACTGTACTTCCGAGTGTACTGGCATTAGTGATGACCGCAGTGTTCGACGCCACCGGCACCATCCGTGCAGTAGCCGGACAGGCGAATCTGCTGGATAAAGACAACCAGATCATCAACGGCGGTAAAGCCCTGACCAGTGACTCGGTTAGTTCAATATTCTCCGGTTTAGTGGGTGCAGCACCTGCGGCGGTATATATCGAATCAGCAGCCGGAACTGCCGCCGGGGGCAAAACCGGTTTAACCGCAACGGTAGTTGGCGCGTTATTCCTGCTGATTCTGTTCTTATCTCCGCTGTCGTTTCTGATCCCTGGTTATGCCACTGCCCCTGCACTGATGTACGTGGGTTTGCTGATGTTAAGTAATGTCTCGAAGCTCGACTTCAATGACTTTATTGATGCGATGGCAGGCCTGGTATGTGCGGTTTTCATCGTTCTGACCTGTAATATCGTCACCGGTATTATGCTGGGCTTTGTGACACTGGTCGTAGGCCGCGTCTTTGCACGCGAATGGCAAAAGCTGAATATTGGTACGGTTATCATTACCGCCGCACTGGTCGCATTTTACGCAGGTGGTTGGGCAATCTAATAGACTCTCCGCGCCTTTCAGCGCGGAGATTTCTTTCAGAGAGAATTCTCACCGCTGGCAGCAAGACGCTGCTGGCGGACTTGCCTGAGTTCTCTCTCAGTCATCAACTGCAACGCCTGCGTTGGGCAGGACTCAACGCACGCAGGTTCCTCTTGCCGCTGTTCGCAAAGATCACATTTCACGATGAGTTGACGAGTATGACCGGGCAACGACTGAACAGTGATCATCCCAAACGGGCACGCACTGACGCAACTCTGACAGCCAATACAACGGGCAGAATTGGCCTGCACCACCTGCTCGCCTATCGTCAGAGCCCCCACAGGGCAAGCGCCAACACAAGGGGCGTTTTCGCATTGATGGCACATCACCGGCGCACTAATGTTGTTCAGACGCTGCACTTTTAAACGTGGGAGAAAGAAACTAGCATTCAACTCCTGTTCTAACGGATGGGCGACCACGCAAGCCACTTCGCAAGTACGACAACCAATGCAGTCAGTTGAATTAACGATAATTAACGATTTCATCGCGATGCCTTCGTATTAAACATGGCTAACATATCGTGTGCTGCCTGTCTTCCTGCGGCCATTGCAGTGACGACCAGATCCGCGCCATGAACAGCATCACCACCAGCAAAGACTTTTCTCAGATGCGTCTGGGTGGGTAAATACCCGACGTCGCCGGTTTGAATCAGCCCCCATTTATCGAGCTTAACGCCACTGCCCTGCAACCACGGCATGGCATGTGCCTGGAACCCAAAGGCCATAATCAGCACATCGGCGGGCAGTTCAAACTCAGATCCCGCCACCGGACGTGGACGACGGCGACCATCAGGTCCCGGCTCACCCATTGCGGTACGAATCAAACCCACCGCTTTTAAGCGCCCGTCATCATCAAGAGCGATATATTGCGGCTGAACATTGAACTGAAACTCAACGCCTTCCTCTCGCGCATTAACCACCTCTTTTCGCGAGCCGGGCATACTGACTTCATCACGCCGATAAGCACAGGTCACGCTGGTGGCATTCAGGCGAATGGATGTGCGCAGGCAATCCATTGTTGTATCGCCGCCCCCCAATACGACAACTCGCTTACCTTCTACATCCGTCAGCGGATACTCTGCAGACTCTGGCAGCCCCATCAACTGGCGGGTATGGGCGATCAGGAACGGTAGCGCCTGAATGACACCGGGCGCATCTTCATGCGGCAGATCCGCTCGCATCATCCCGTAAGTCCCCACGCCGAGGAAAACGGCATCATATTCCGCCGTTAATTCGTTGAAAGAGATATCACGGCCAATTTCACAGTTGAGATGAAAGTCGATCCCCATCGCGGTGAATATCTCCCGCCGCTGGCTTAACACCGCTTTATCGAGCTTGAAAGGAGGAATACCAAAGGTCAACATGCCGCCAATTTCTGGATGGCGATCAAAGACATCAACATGAACGCCAGCGCGCGCCAGAATATCGGCACACCCCAGCCCTGCTGGCCCTGCGCCAATCACCGCCACTCTTTCCATACGCGGAACGACCAGGCTGACATCGGGACGCCAGCCCATCGCCAGCGCGGTATCGGTGATGTAGCGTTCCAGATTACCGATAGAGACTGCGCCAGAGTGATCTTTCAAAGTACATGCGCCTTCACAAAGACGGTCCTGCGGGCATACCCTGCCGCAGATTTCGGGTAAGGAGCTGGTCTGGTGGCAGAGTTCTGCCGCTTCAATAATCTTCCCTTCCTGTACCAGATGGATGTAATCCGGAATGGCGTTATGCAGCGGGCAATGCCAGTTGCAGTTGGCTTTTTCGGCACAATAAACACAGCGGTCACTCTCATAAGTCGCTTGTTGCGGATCCAGTCCACAATAGATTTCGCCAAAGTGGGTTTTCCGCTCACTCGCTGAAATTTTATCTGCACCTTTACGCGGGTTAACGGGGAGCAACGCTGCACGGCGAGATGACTGAGCATCTGATGACACCTTTCCTTCTGCCGTTTTGCGCTGGCGGGTCATCTTTATCTGCTGTAACCCTTTATCATCCATCAGGCGTAATGCCTGCGTTGGGCAGACCTCAATACAGGCTTGAACGCCGGAACTGCGCTGGTTACAAAGGTCGCATTTCTGCGCAATAGAACCGACCATCTCGATTACGCCAAAGGGGCAAGCGATTGCGCATCTTTTACAACCAATACACTTTTGCTCGTCCAGTTGTACGCTATCAGGCTGGAAAGTCAGAGCATTTACCGGGCAAACCGTAACGCAGGGGGCATTATTGCAATGATGACAGGCCACCGGATTCGCGTGCAGGCCTTTCCCAACAACGTGAATACGGGGTTTAAAGTCACTGTGGCTCTGCGGCCAGTTTTCTTGGTTGTGTGCCGCCGCACAGGCAATTTCACAGGCATGACAGCCTATACATTCCGCAGCTTCAGCAGCGATAAACTTATTCATTTGCATCCCTTTCATTTGATGAGTTATGTCTTCTCAAATGTCGCAATGCAATAAACGGGCATATATTATAAAACGTGTCCGCTTTAATGATATTTTGCGACTGAGGTCAAATTATTACCCCTCAATCTGTGCCGCTTTCATTAATTAAACATCGTTGCTGAAAACAGAGTAATCCAACTCAAAAACATTAAATGCGAGAGTGCGATATGCCAGAATGATTAAAGACATATCAATATGAGAAAATTAAAGATAATTCCATTATCTGATTCTTTTCTCATTTTCTCGGTTTAACCACGATTATGTGATTGCCTCCGCAATTCCTGTCTCTAACTTCCCTTCCTCGTTAAAACTGGCATCCCACGAGCATGTAATTAAACAGTTTTATTAACGTAAACGGTTGCTTTTAACTCTGGCGAGCGAAAGGAGAATGACTGATGAGCGCCATAGATTCCCAACTTCCCTCATCTTCAGGGCAAGACCGCCCCACCGATGAGGTTGACCGCATATTATCACCAGGAAAGTTGATCATACTCGGTCTGCAACACGTACTTGTGATGTATGCAGGTGCAGTCGCTGTTCCACTGATGATTGGTGACAGACTCGGCCTTACCAAAGAGGCGATCGCGATGCTTATTAGCTCCGACCTCTTTTGCTGCGGTATCGTCACACTTTTGCAATGCATTGGCATCGGTCGTTTTATGGGGATTCGCCTGCCCGTTATTATGTCGGTGACCTTTGCTGCTGTAACGCCAATGATAGCTATCGGGATGAACCCGGATATCGGGCTGCTGGGGATTTTTGGCGCAACCATCGCAGCAGGATTTATCACCACATTATTAGCGCCGCTTATTGGTCGCTTAATGCCTTTGTTCCCACCGCTGGTTACCGGTGTGGTTATTACCTCTATCGGGCTGAGTATTATTCAGGTGGGCATTGATTGGGCTGCGGGAGGTAAAGGAAATCCGCAATATGGTAATCCCGTTTATTTAGGAATCTCCTTCGCAGTCTTAATTTTCATCTTGCTTATTACTCGCTATGCAAAAGGATTTATGTCCAATGTCGCCGTATTACTGGGGATTGTATTTGGCTTTTTACTTTCGTGGATGATGAATGAAGTCAATTTATCCGGGCTGCATGATGCTTCGTGGTTTGCGATTGTTACGCCGATGTCGTTTGGTATGCCGATTTTCGACCCCGTTTCTATTTTGACCATGACCGCAGTACTCATCATCGTATTTATTGAGTCGATGGGGATGTTCCTGGCACTGGGTGAAATAGTCGGTCGTAAGCTCTCTTCGCACGACATTATTCGCGGGCTGCGCGTGGATGGCGTAGGAACCATGATCGGCGGAACGTTTAACAGTTTTCCGCATACATCTTTTTCACAAAACGTCGGTCTGGTCAGCGTGACGCGCGTTCATAGCCGCTGGGTGTGTATTTCTTCGGGGATTATTTTAATTCTGTTCGGCATGGTGCCCAAAATGGCGGTGCTGGTGGCTTCCATTCCGCAATTTGTGCTGGGCGGCGCGGGGCTGGTGATGTTCGGCATGGTGCTGGCTACAGGGATTCGGATTCTGTCGCGCTGTAACTACACCACCAACCGTTACAACCTCTATATTGTGGCAATCAGTCTCGGCGTTGGCATGACTCCAACGCTTTCTCACGATTTTTTTTCTAAATTACCGGCCGTACTGCAACCGTTGCTGCATAGCGGCATTATGCTCGCAACCCTTAGCGCCGTTGTGCTGAACGTCTTCTTTAATGGCTATCAGCATCATGCTGACCTGGTAAAGGAATCCGTCTCTGATAAAGATCTAAAAGTCAGGACAGTACGTATGTGGCTTCTGATGCGCAAGCTGAAGAAAAATGAGCATGGAGAATAATATGAATCTTTTAATGCGCGCTATATTCAGTCTGTTATTACTCTTAATGATCTCCATTCCTGTCATTTCTGACTGCGTTGCAATGGCTATTGAAAGCCGCTTCAAATATATGATGTTGCTTTTTTAAATGGTCTTTCTCTGTCGGCATCCGCTCAAAACGGGCGGTTGTCGATAAACGCTCACTTGGTTAATCATTTAACACTTCTGTTATCTATAATGACGAGTGATTAGAATTACATGTGAGAAATTATGCAAACGGAACACGTCATTTTACTGAATGCACAGGGAGTCCCTTCGGGTACACTGGAAAAATATGCTGCACACACGGCAAATACCCCCTTACATCTCGCGTTCTCCAGTTGGCTGTTTAATGCCAAAGGGCAATTATTAGTTACCCGCCGCGCACTGAGCAAAAAAGCATGGCCGGGTGTGTGGACAAACTCGGTTTGTGGGCATCCACAATTGGGAGAAAGCAACGAAGACGCGGTGATCCGCCGTTGCCGCTTTGAACTGGGTGTGGAAATAACATCACCAGAACCGGTCTATCCTGACTTTCACTACCGCGTCACCGATCCGAGTGGCATTGTCGAAAATGAAGTGTGCCCGGTATTTGCCGCACGCGTGATCAGCGAGTTACAGCCCAACAATGATGAAGTGATGGATTATCAATGGTGTGATTTAGCAGATGTATTACGCGGTATTGATGCCACGCCGTGGGCATTCAGCCCGTGGATGGTGATGCAGGCAGCCAATAGCGAAGCCAGAAAACAATTGTCTGCATTTACACAGCTTAAATAAAAAACCCCGACGGTTGCCGGGGTTATGTGCTTACGCGTAATACTTATTTTACCGGACGCATCGCCGGGAACAGAATAACGTCGCGGATAGTATGGCTGTTGGTGAAAAGCATAACCATACGGTCGATACCAATTCCCAGACCTGCTGTCGGCGGCAGACCATGTTCCAGTGCAGTAACGTAATCTTCATCGTAGAACATTGCTTCATCGTCGCCTGCGTCTTTCGCCGCAACCTGATCCAGGAAACGCTGCGCCTGATCTTCTGCATCGTTCAGTTCGCTAAAGCCGTTACCAATCTCACGACCGCCAATAAAGAATTCAAAGCGATCGGTGATTTCCGGGTTGACGTCGTTACGACGCGCCAGCGGAGAAACTTCAGCCGGGTATTCAGTAATGAAGGTCGGCTGAATCAGATTCGCTTCTGCCACTTCGTCAAAGATCTCGGTCACAATACGACCCAGCCCCCAGCTCTTCTCAACGTGAATGCCGAGAGATTCAGCAATCGCTTTCGCAGAGTCAAAGTTATCCAGGTCTGCCATGTCGGTTTCCGGGCGATATTTCTTAATCGCTTCACGCATGGTCAGTTTTTCGAACGGCTTACCGAAGTCCAGTACCACATCACCGTAGGTTACTTCAGTCTTACCGAGAATATCCTGAGCCAGAGTGCGGAACAGCGATTCGGTCAGTTCGATCAGATCTTTGTAATCCGCGTAAGCCATATAGAGTTCCATCATGGTGAACTCTGGGTTATGGCGCACGGAGATACCTTCGTTACGGAAGTTACGGTTGATTTCGAACACGCGTTCAAAACCGCCAACCACCAGACGCTTGAGGTACAGTTCCGGCGCAATACGCAGGTACATGTCGAGATCCAGCGCGTTGTGATGGGTAATAAACGGACGTGCTGCCGCACCGCCCGGGATCACCTGCATCATCGGGGTTTCAACTTCCATAAAGCCGCGATTCACCATGAACTGGCGAATGCCAGAGAGGATCTGTGAACGCACTTTAAAGGTGTTGCGGGAATCATCGTTAGAGATGAGATCCAGATAACGCTGACGATAACGCGCTTCCTGATCTTGCAAGCCGTGGAATTTGTCTGGCAGCGGGCGCAGTGCTTTGGTCAGCAGACGCAGCTCGGTGCAGTGGATAGACAGCTCGCCGGTTTTGGTTTTAAACAGCTTACCTTTTGCGCCGATAATATCGCCAAGATCCCATTTCTTAAATTGATCGTTATAAACGCCTTCCGGCAGATCATCACGAGCTACATACAGCTGAATGCGACCACCGACGTCCTGCAGGGTAACGAAAGAGGCTTTACCCATAATTCGGCGAGTCATCATGCGACCAGCTACAGCAACTTCGATGTTCAACTCTTCCAGCTCTTCGTTCTCTTTACCGTCGAAGTCTGTATGCAGTTGGTCAGAAGTATGGTCGCGACGAAAATCATTCGGAAAGGCAATCCCCTGCTCGCGCAGGTTCGCCAGCTTTTCGCGACGAGTTTTCAGTTCATTGTTAAGATCGGTTACCGCGTCAGTGCCTTGTACGTGTTGTTCAGACATGTTGGTTCCTTATAACCCAGCTTTCAAACTTGCTTCGATAAATTGATCCAGGCTGCCATCCAGCACTGCCTGCGTGTTGCGGGTTTCAACCCCGGTGCGCAGATCTTTAATGCGGGAGTCATCAAGGACATAAGAACGAATCTGGCTGCCCCAGCCGATGTCAGATTTATTGTCTTCCATCGCCTGTTTCTCAGCATTCTTCTTCTGCATCTCCAGCTCATAAAGTTTTGCTTTCATCTGCTTCATGGCCTGGTCTTTGTTCTTGTGCTGGGAACGGTCGTTCTGGCACTGGGTCACAATCCCGGTCGGGATGTGAGTAATACGCACCGCAGATTCGGTACGGTTAACGTGCTGACCGCCCGCACCGGACGCGCGATAGACATCAATGCGCAGATCCGCTGGGTTGATTTCGATATCAATATCGTCATCCACTTCTGGGTAAACAAACGCGGAACTAAACGACGTGTGGCGACGACCGCCGGAGTCAAACGGGCTTTTACGCACCAGACGGTGAACACCGGTTTCTGTGCGCAGCCAACCATAAGCGTAATCGCCGGAGATCTTGATAGTTACGGATTTGATACCCGCTACTTCACCTTCCGACTCTTCGATAATTTCAGTTTTGAAACCGCGCGATTCTGCCCAGCGCAGATACATACGCTCAAGCATACTTGCCCAGTCCTGCGCTTCCGTACCGCCGGAACCAGCCTGGATATCAAGGTAGCAGTCGGCGCTGTCATATTCGCCGGAGAACATGCGGCGGAACTCAAGCTGCGCCAGTTTTTCTTCCAGGGCGTCGAGTTCAGCAACGGCTTCGTTAAAGGTTTCTTCGTCGTCAGCTTCTACAGCCAGTTCCAGCAGACCGGAAACATCTTCCAGCCCTTGTTTCATTTGGTCGAGGGTATCGACAACAGCCTCGAGGGAGGAACGCTCTTTACCCAGCGCCTGTGCGCGTTCGGGTTCGTTCCAGACATCCGGCTGTTCCAGCTCGGCGTTTACTTCTTCCAGACGCTCTTTCTTGGCGTCGTAGTCAAAGATACCCCCTAAGAACGTCGGAGCGTTCCGTGAGGTCCTGAATGCGATTATTTACCGGATTAATTTCAAACATGGTCTGATTTCTTTTATTGAGCTAGTCAAAATGCGGTGATAAGAGCGGGATTGTACCCAATCCACACTCTTTTTTATAGAGAGGACGATGCTAAAGTGGCCAGATATTATCGATGATAATCTGTAGACTGCGGTTGCCGCGAAACTCGTTGATATCCAGCTTGTAGGCCAGTTGTACTTCACGAACGCCGTTATCCGGCCAGAGGGCGGTATCGACATTAAAAGCAATACCATCCAGCAGCGGGCCGCCGCCGACCGGTTCAACCATAACCTTCAGATGGCGCTCTCCCACCAACCGCTGTTGCAGCAGGCGAAAATGACCGTCAAACAGCGGTTCCGGGAACATCTGCCCCCACGGACCGGCATCACGCAGCAGTTGCGCAACTTCCATGGTCATCTCCGCTGCACTTAACGGGCCGTCGGAAACTACTTCACCCTGTAATAATGCCGGATCCAGCCACTCGGTAACCAGTTCGCCAAAGCGTTGCTGAAAGAGTTCGAATTTATCCTCTTCCAGCGACAATCCTGCCGCCATCGCATGACCGCCAAACTTGAGCATCATGCCAGGGTAGAGCGTGTCTAACCGCTCCAGCGCATCACGCATATGCAATCCCTGGATGGAACGACCAGAACCTTTCAGCGTACCGTCGCCCGCAGGCGCAAAGGCGATAACCGGACGATGAAAACGCTCTTTGATGCGCGAAGCCAGAATACCAACGACGCCCTGATGCCATTCAGGGTGATACATTGCCAGCCCGCCAGGCAGCGTATCGCGGCTACGCTCCAGTTGCTCGCACAAGGTCAGTGCTTCGACCTGCATTCCCTGTTCAATCTCTTTTCGCGTCTGGTTTAGTGCATCAAGCTCATTAGCCAGAACGCGCGCTTCGCCGATGTTGTCGCAAAGTAACAGTGCCACGCCAACGGACATATCATCCAGTCGTCCGGCGGCATTGAGACGCGGCCCCAGCGCAAAACCTAAATCGCTGGCAGCGAGTTTTTGTGCATCGCGGTTTGCCACTTCCAGCAGGGCTTTAATCCCCGGGCGGCATTTCCCGGCACGAATGCGACTCATCCCCTGCCAGGTCAGAATGCGATTATTGGCGTCCAGCGGCACTACGTCCGCCACCGTACCCAGCGCCACCAGATCCAGCAATTCCGCCAGATTCGGTATTGCGATACCACGCTCATCGAACCACCCCCGATCGCGCAAAAAGGTGCGTAACGCCAGCATCAGATAAAACGCTACGCCAACGCCTGCCAGCGATTTCGACGGGAACTCGCAGTCACGCAGATTAGGATTAATAATGGCTTCCGCCGCAGGTAAAGTTTCGCCAGGCAAATGATGATCGGTAACAATAACCGGAATGCCCAACGAGCGAGCATGTTCAACTCCTGCGTGAGAAGAAATGCCGTTATCAACCGTTACAATCAACTGCGCACCACGCGCATGAGCTTGATCGACCACTTCAGGACTTAAGCCGTAACCGTCTTCGAAACGGTTCGGTACAAGGTAGTCGATGTTGTCACAGCCGAGAGAACGCATCGCCAGCACGCTAAGAGCTGTGCTGGTGGCACCGTCGGCATCGAAATCCCCGACCACAATAATCCGCGTTCCTTCGCGAAAAGCGTTGTAAAGGATCTCAACGGCCTTTTCGACACCGCTCAGTTGCTGCCAGGGCAGCATACCTTTAACGCTGCGCTCCAGTTCCTGCGCGCTGCGCACGCCCCGACTGGCGTATAAACGCCGCAGCAAGGGGGGCAAGTCAGCGGGCAAGTCTGCCGTTTCGTCGACTTCACGACGACGAAGTTGTATCTGTTGTTTCACGCGAATTATTTACCGCTGGTCATTTTTTGATGTTCGTCGAGGAATTCTTTCATCGCTTTCGGCGGCTGGTAACCCGGAACAAGTGTGCCATTGCTCAGCACAACTGCCGGAGTACCGCTAACGCCAAGCTGTACGCCAAGTGCGTAATGGTCGGCAATATCAATATCGCAACTTGCCGGAGTGGCAGCTTTACCTGCCATCACATCATCAAACGCTTTGTTTTTATCTTTTGCACACCAGATGGCTTTCATTTGTTGTTCAGCCTGGCTCTCCAGCCCCTGGCGCGGGAACGCGAGATAACGCACGGTGATCCCCAGCGCGTTGTAGTCAGCCATCTGCTCATGCATTTTGTGGCAGTAACCGCAGGTAATGTCGGTAAACACGGTGATGACGTGCTTTTCTTGCGGCGCTTTGTAGATAATCATCTCTTTTTCCAGCGCATTCAGTTGCTTTAACAGCATCTGGTTGGTGACGTTGATCGGTGCCGCGCCGCTAACGTCATACATTGGCCCCTGAATGATGTGTTTACCATCATCGGTGATGTACAACACACCGCTGTTAGTCAGAACTGTCTTCATGCCTGCCACGGGTGCTGGCTGAATATCGCTGCTTTTAATGCCCATTTTGGCTAACGTTTGTTGAATTGCCGTGTCATCAGCCTGAGCAAAGCCAGAAAACGCCGTCAACAAAGTAAACAACATAAAACCTTTCTTCATAAGTCATCCCGTTCTTTTCAGCTATCACGCCCGAGGGTGATGCTGTTGATGAAGTTGCCGCAGACGCTCAGTAGCGACATGCGTATAAATTTGCGTGGTGGAAAGATCGCTGTGGCCCAGTAGCATCTGTACCACGCGTAAATCCGCACCATGATTTAATAAATGAGTGGCAAAAGCGTGACGCAACACATGCGGTGACAGCTTTTCGCTGTCGATCCCCGCCAGCACGGCATAATGTTTAATGCGATGCCAGAAAGTTTGTCTCGTCATCTGCTGCGCACGCTGGCTGGGAAACAGTACATCAATCGACACACCGTTTAGCAACCACGGTCGCCCGTGTTCCAGATAGGTTTCCAGCCAGTAGACTGCCTCTTCACCTAACGGCACCAGGCGTTCTTTATTGCCTTTACCGATTACCCGCACCACGCCCTGACGCAAGCTGATATCGCTCATCGTCAACCCTACAAGTTCAGAGACACGCAATCCGGTAGCATACAGCACTTCGAGCATCGCTTTGTCGCGTAGCTCCAGAGGCTGATCAACCAACGGTGCCTGCAATAACCTTTCGACTTGCGCTTCACTTAAATCTTTCGGTAGACGCTGGGGTAATTTCGGCGAAGCAAGATGCGCACTGGGATCGTCTTCACGAAATTTTTCGCGATAAAGATACTGGAACAATCGGCGCACCGCACTCAGCAAACGAGCGGAACTGGTGGCTTTATACCCGCCTTCCAGCCGTTCTGCCAGTAATGCCTGTAAGTCGCCGCTTTGCGCCGTTGCCAGCGTCAATCCACGATGATGCAACCACTCCACCATCATTGACAGATCGCGACGATATGCGTTCAACGTATTTTCTGCCAGATTTTTCTCCAGCCACAGGGCATCAAGAAACTGCTCGATGCGTGCCAGATCCTGTTTCACTTGCGCCCCTTATCGTTACTCGTTTGATCCATTATGCCTTATTGTGCCGTGACTAAAGCGATTCTGATACACTAGCCGCAAAAGCCACAGCAGAATCGAGAAGCTTACGTTATGAATATGGGTCTTTTTTACGGTTCCAGCACCTGTTACACCGAAATGGCGGCAGAAAAAATCCGCGATATTATCGGCCCAGAACTGGTGACCTTACATAACCTCAAGGACGACTCCCCGAAATTAATGGAGCAGTACGATGTGCTCATTCTGGGTATCCCGACCTGGGATTTTGGCGAAATCCAGGAAGACTGGGAAGCCGTCTGGGATCAGCTCGACGACCTGAATCTCAAAGGTAAAATTGTTGCGCTATATGGATTAGGCGATCAACTGGGATATGGTGAGTGGTTCCTCGATGCACTCGGTATGCTGCATGACAAACTCTCGACCAAAGGCGTGAAGTTCGTCGGCTACTGGCCAACGGAAGGATATGAGTTTACCAGCCCGAAACCGGTGATTGCTGACGGACAACTGTTCGTGGGTCTGGCGCTGGACGAAACTAACCAGTATGACCTTAGCGACGAGCGTATTCAGAACTGGTGCGAGCAAATCCTCAACGAAATGGCAGAGCATTACGCCTGATGTCACTGACGGCTTAGCGCATATGCTTTGCCGTCATCTTTATCTTTGCGTCTCTTGTTGCAACAATATCCGCCGTAAATCCCGCCATTCGGCTTCGTCCATGCTGTCGGCTGCCAGCCATAAATGTTGCCGTTTACCGCCATCAGAACGTAAACGCAGCATCATGCCGCTCTTAATCATCCACGGTGCTTTGACGATGCTCCACTCCTGCCCTTGCCAACGCAAACGCCCGTCCATCAACAAGCGAATTTCCCCCTGGCGAGCATTAATGCGTCGCTGGCTGCGAACGCAATCAAACACCACCAGCGAAAGTAACACCATCCATAACGGGGTGTAACTGAGCGGCCAGGGCATGAGTAAAATAACAGCGGCAACCAGCCCGTGGATCAGCAAGGAAAGCCACTGCGCGCGCCAGGAGACGCGCAGATCAGATTGCCACAGGACCACGTTCCCGGTTCCGTGTCTGGATGAGTCGGACCATCATTTCCAGTTCTGCATCGGCCGGTTTACCGTGATTCATCAGCCAGTTGAACAGATCGGGATCGTCACATTCCAGCAGACGAATAAAGATGCGTTTTTCGTCATCGCTTAAGCTGTCGTACTCATGTTCGAAAAACGGCATGATCGAAATATCAAGTTCGCGCATACCACGGCGGCATGCCCAATGAATGCGGGCTTTGTTGTTAATGTCCATCTTCTTCCTGTCTCACGAAAATCCAGTACCTGGCTATTGTAACGTGTTTTTCGACTTCTTTTGCGGGAATATCGGTAAACACAATCACGATCGCGAAATTAATCCACAACAATTCAAAGGCTTCATTTTTTTGGAAATCGCCTCGCAGAAGGCACAGATCGCGTAGTGAAAGCACTTGCATTGCCTCATAGCTCTTTTACCATTAGTCATTAATACGCCGTTAAGCAACTCAGGACTCTATTATGGCTTTTACACCTTTTCCTCCCCGTCAGCCTACGGCTTCTGCCCGTTTACCGCTGACGCTGATGACGCTTGATGACTGGGCGCTTGCCACCATTACTGGCGCGGACAGCGAAAAATATATGCAGGGTCAGGTGACAGCAGATGTCAGCCAGATGACAGAAGATCAGCACCTGCTCGCCGCACATTGCGATGCTAAAGGTAAAATGTGGAGCAATTTACGTCTGTTCCGCGACGGCGATGGCTTTGCATGGATTGAACGGCGCAGCGTGCGTGAACCGCAGCTGACTGAACTGAAAAAATATGCGGTGTTCTCTAAAGTGACCATCGCGCCAGACGACGAGCGTGTGCTGCTTGGTGTTGCCGGTTTTCAGGCGCGCGCCGCGCTGGCCAATCTCTTTAGTGAACTGCCTTCGAAAGAAAAACAGGTAGTCAAAGAAGGCGCGACTACTCTGCTTTGGTTTGAACATCCGGCAGAACGTTTTCTGATCGTGACCGATGAAACTACCGCCAGTGCGCTGACCGATAAACTGCGCGGCGAAGCGGAACTGAACAATAGCCAACAGTGGCTGGCATTAAACATTGAAGCGGGTTTCCCGGTGATTGATGCGCCTAACAGCGGGCAGTTTATCCCCCAGGCTACCAACCTCCAGGCGCTGGGCGGCATCAGCTTTAAGAAAGGCTGCTATACCGGGCAAGAGATGGTAGCGCGAGCAAAATTCCGTGGTGCCAACAAACGCGCGCTCTGGTTGCTGGCAGGTAGCGCCAGCCGGCTGCCGGAAGCAGGTGAAGACTTAGAGCTGAAAATGGGCGAAAACTGGCGTCGTACCGGAACCGTGCTGGCGGCGGTCAAACTGGAAGATGGGCAGGTCGTAGTGCAGGTCGTCATGAATAACGACATGGAACCGGACAGCGTTTTCCGCGTTCGTGACGATGCGAATACATTGCATATCGAGCCGCTGCCGTATTCGCTGGAAGAGTAAATTTCTGTATCGCTTCGGGCATCTATTGCCTGATGCGACGCTGACGCGTCTTATCAGGCCTGGGAATTGGTGCCTTTTTCACAAATGGGAAGCAGCTCGTAGGCCGGATAAGGCGTTCACGCCGCATCCGGCAGTTGCGCTCCGATGCCTGATGCGACGCTGGTGTGTCTTTTCATTCCTACAAAGGCACACCAATTACGCCTGCCCAATATACAAATAAATCGCCAGAAAGTGGCACACGCTGCCGCCGAGCACAAAGCCGTGCCAGATGGCGTGGTTGTAGGGAATGCGTTTGTAGACGTAGAAAACCACGCCAAGCGAGTAAACCACGCCACCGACCGCCAGTAAGGTAACGCTGCCTGCCGCCAGCTTAACTGCCATTTCATAAATCACCACCAGCGACAGCCAGCCCATCGCCAGATAGGTCACCAGAGATAAGATTTTAAATCGGTGCGCGATGGTCAGTTTGAACAGAATCCCCAGCAATGCCAGGCTCCAGATAACAATCATCAGCCCGCGCGCTAACGGAGAATCCAGCCCCACCAGCAAAAACGGCGTGTAGGTTCCGGCAATCAACAGATAAATGGCGCAGTGGTCAAATTTCTTCAGCCACATTTTTGCCCGTTGATGAGGAATGGCATGATAAAGCGTCGAAGCGAGGAACAGCAGGATCATACTGCCGCCATAGAGGCTGTAACTGGTTATCGCCGTGGCGCTGGCATTGAGATCCACCGCCTGAACCAGTAGCAATACCAACCCGACGATACCAAACACCAGTCCAATACCGTGACTGACGCTGTTGGCAATTTCCTCTGCCAGCGAATATCCCTGCTTAATGAGAGGCTTCTGAACCATAACTTACTCCGGAGAAACGTACACGCACGTGTATACCTCTCCAGCGTAACTGAGAATAGTTCCAGTGAACACCTGTTAGCTAAAATAAATTCTGATTTGAGATTAATCTCCGAAAAATCATGAAATTAAATGCAAAATTTCAACTAACAGGCGTGAGTTCAATTTAAAGACATTTAAATTCAATCACATAAAACTGTGTCTGATCGGGATAGATGTCGGCAATGACCTTTTTCAATTCAGCCAGGGTCATATTTTCCTGTTGTGCGTGTTTTTCTGTGAGAGTATCCAGCGTCACCGTTGAGGTTGCAGTGACTTCAATGGTGCAAAAATAGCCGTCATCTTCAAAGCGCCCGACACGAAGCACATCGCCAGCTTTAAAGTGCGATTCAGACTCGTCACGGATTGTGATGGTTTTACGCCCAGCCAGAATGTCATCCTGGAATCGTTGAAAAAAAGTGATGTCGTTTGGCTGCATGGTACTATTTCCTGTAAGAATTGACTCATCTGGAGCCTATGATAGTGAAAAAACTCACCTTACCGAAAGATTTCTTATGGGGCGGCGCAGTTGCCGCTCATCAGGTCGAAGGCGGCTGGAACAAAGGCGGCAAAGGGCCGAGTATTTGTGACGTACTGACAGGTGGCGCACACGGCGTGCCGCGCGAAATCACCAAAGAAGTCTTGCCGGGCAAATACTATCCGAACCATGAAGCGGTAGATTTTTACGGTCACTACAAGGAAGACATCAAGCTCTTCGCTGAAATGGGCTTCAAATGTTTTCGTACTTCCATCGCCTGGACGCGCATTTTCCCCAAAGGCGATGAAGCTCAGCCAAACGAAGAAGGGCTGAAGTTTTACGACGATATGTTCGATGAACTGCTGAAATACAATATCGAACCGGTGATCACCCTCTCCCACTTTGAAATGCCGCTACATCTGGTGCAGCAATACGGTAGCTGGACCAACCGTAAAGTGGTTGATTTCTTTGTCCGTTTCGCACAAGTGGTATTTGAACGCTATAAGCACAAAGTCAAATACTGGATGACCTTCAACGAAATTAACAACCAGCGTAACTGGCGTGCGCCGCTGTTCGGTTACTGCTGCTCCGGCGTGGTGTATACCGAGCATGAAAACCCGGAAGAGACGATGTATCAGGTGCTGCATCACCAGTTTGTCGCCAGCGCCCTGGCAGTGAAAGCTGCGCGTCGCATTAACCCGGAGATGAAAGTCGGCTGTATGCTGGCGATGGTGCCGCTCTATCCTTACTCCTGTAACCCGGACGATGTAATGTTTGCCCAGGAGTCGATGCGCGAACGTTACGTCTTTACCGATGTCCAGCTACGCGGCTACTACCCTTCTTATGTATTGAACGAGTGGGAACGTCGCGGATTTAACATCAAAATGGAAGACGGCGATCTCGATGTACTGCGCGAAGGCACCTGCGATTATCTTGGCTTCAGCTATTACATGACCAACGCGGTGAAGGCCGAAGGCGGCACCGGCGATGCAATTTCTGGTTTCGAAGGCAGCGTACCGAACCCGTATGTTAAAGCGTCTGACTGGGGCTGGCAGATTGATCCGGTAGGTCTGCGTTACGCGCTTTGCGAATTGTATGAGCGTTACCAGAAGCCGCTGTTTATTGTCGAAAACGGTTTTGGCGCTTACGACAAAGTGGAAGAAGATGGCAGCATCAACGACGACTACCGCATTGACTACCTGCGCGCCCATATTGACGAGATGAAAAAAGCGGTGACTTACGATGGTGTGGATCTGATGGGCTACACGCCGTGGGGCTGCATCGACTGTGTATCGTTCACCACCGGGCAGTACAGCAAACGCTACGGTTTTATCTATGTGAATAAACATGACGACGGTACTGGTGATATGTCGCGTTCACGTAAGAAGAGCTTTAACTGGTACAAAGAGGTGATTGCCAGCAACGGCGAGAAACTTTAAGTAGATGAAGTACCGGATGCAATGCTTGTTGCGTTGCATCCGGTCAGACAACTTTCCTGCTTTATTTCCCACCAGCCAAATCGATAAAACTTCCCGTGACATAAGAGGCTTTATCGCTTAACAGCCAGACAATGGCCTGCGCGACCTCTTCCGCCTGTCCACCGCGCTGCATGGGGATGTTCGACTTAACGCGATCGACGCGTCCAGGTTCGCCACCGCTGGCGTGCATTTCGGTATAAATAAACCCAGGCCGCACGCCGTTAACGCGAATTCCCTGCGCGGCGACTTCCAGCGACAGTCCTGTGGTTAACGTATCAATCGCCCCTTTCGATGCCGCATAATCAACGTATTCTCCGGGTGATCCCAGCCTGGCTGCTACCGAAGAAACATTGACGATAGCGCCGCCATTACCGCCGTTTTTTAGCGCCATGCGCTTTACTGCTTCGCGGCAGCAGAGAAAATAACCCGTCACGTTGGTGGAAAGTACTCGGTTGATTCGCTCTGCGGTGAGATTTTCCACTGTGCATTGGGTAAACAATATTCCTGCGTTATTGACCAGCGCGGCTAACGGTTCATCACGCTGATCGATTGCTGTAAACATTGCGATGACCTGATTTTCGTCGCTGATATCCGCCTGGAGCACAAATGCCTTGCCACCGGCTTGCGTTATTAAGTTCACCACTTCCTGCGCCGCGTGGAGGTTTTGCTGATAATTAACCGCCACCGTATACCCTTCTTTTGCCAGCAGCAGCGCAATTGCCCGCCCAATGCCGCGACTACCACCGGTCACAAGTGCTATAGCCATTTGTTTTCCCCAAAAATAAAGGCGCCGAAGCGCCTTTCAAATTGATGACAAAGTGCGTTTTTATGCCGGATGCGGCGTGAACGCCTTATCCAGCCTACAAGATCGTGCAAATTCAATACATTGCAGAGACCATGTAGGCCTGATAAACGAAGTGCATCAGGCAATGTTGAGTTTGTCATCAGCCTCAAAGGCGCCGAAGCGCCTTTAGAAGATAGTCGAATCAGTGAATTACTGGTATTCGCTAATCGGTACGCAGGAGCAGAACAGGTTACGGTCTCCGTAAACATCATCCAGACGTTTCACCGTCGGCCAGTATTTGTCTGCCACGCCTGCCGGGAATACCGCAACTTCGCGGCTGTACGGATGCGTCCACTCGGCAACCAGTTCGCTCTGAATGTGCGGCGCGTTCACCAGCGGGTTATCTTCCAGCGGCCAGACACCGGCTTTCACCTGGTCAATTTCTGCGCGGATAGCCAGCATCGCGTCGATAAAGCGATCCAGTTCCACTTTGCTTTCAGATTCGGTCGGTTCAACCATCAACGTACCCGCCACCGGGAACGACATCGTCGGCGCGTGGAAACCGTAGTCGATCAGGCGCTTGGCAATATCCAGTTCGCTGATGCCGGTTTCTTCTTTCAGCGGACGAATATCGAGAATACATTCGTGCGCCACGCGACCGTCGCGACCGTCGCGACCGGTATACAGCACCGGGAAAGCATCCTGCAGGCGGCTGGCAATATAGTTAGCGTTGAGGATTGCCACCTGGCTTGCTTTTTTCAGCCCTTCTGCGCCCATCATGCGAATGTACATCCAGCTGATGGGCAGAATGGATGCGCTACCGAACGGTGCCGCAGAAACCGCGCCCTGACGGGTTAACATGCCTTCGATTTGCACCACGCTATGACCCGGTACAAACGGCGCCAGATGCGCTTTCACGCCGATCGGTCCCATACCTGGGCCGCCACCGCCGTGCGGAATGCAGAAGGTTTTATGCAGGTTGAGGTGCGAAACGTCCGCGCCAATAAACCCCGGCGAGGTGATGCCAACCTGGGCGTTCATGTTCGCGCCATCAAGGTAAACCTGACCGCCGAACTGGTGTACAACTTCACACACTTCACGGATCGTTTCTTCGTACACGCCGTGAGTGGAAGGATAGGTCACCATGATGCAGGAGAGGTTATCGCCCGCCTGTTCCGCTTTCGCGCGCAGATCAGTCAGATCGATGTTGCCGTTTTTATCACACGCCACAACCACCACCTGCATTCCTGCCATATGTGCAGAAGCGGGGTTAGTTCCGTGCGCAGAAGCCGGGATCAGGCAGATATCGCGATGCCCTTCGTTGCGGCTTTCGTGATAATGACGAATCGCCAGCAGACCCGCGTATTCGCCCTGTGCGCCAGAGTTCGGCTGCATACAGACGGCGTCGTAGCCGGTCAGTTTCACCAGCCACTCAGCCAACTGCGCAATCATCTGCTGATAACCTTCGGCCTGTTCTGGCGGGCAGAACGGGTGCAGTTCGGCAAATTCCGGCCAGGTGATTGGGATCATCTCGGCGGCGGCGTTCAGTTTCATGGTGCAGGAACCCAGCGGGATCATCGCCTGATTCAGCGCCAGATCTTTACGCTCCAGCGAGTGCATATAGCGCATCATTTCGGTTTCGCTGTGGTAGCGATTAAACACCGGATGAGTGAGGATTTCGTCGTCGCGCAGCATCGCAGGCTGAATAGAGCGGCTGTCGTGAGCCACGTCTTTGTCCAGCGTGTCGATGTCCAGCCCGTGGTTATCGCCCAGCAGCACGCTGAAAAGCTGCATCACATTTTCGCGCGTGGTGGTTTCATCAAGGGTGATCCCAACCGCGTTCAGAATATCGCTACGCAGGTTGATTTCAGCCGCTTCGGCACGCGTCAGTACGCCCGCTTTGTCTGCCACTTCCACACACAAGGTGTCGAAATAGTGCGCATGGCGCAGCTTCAGACCTTTTTGTTGCAGCCCCGCAGCCAGAATATCGGTCAGACGATGAATACGGTTAGCGATACGTTTCAGACCAACCGGACCGTGATAAACGGCATACAGACTGGCGATGTTTGCCAGCAGAACCTGGGAAGTACAAATGTTGGAGTTCGCTTTCTCGCGACGAATATGTTGTTCGCGAGTCTGCATTGCCATGCGTAGCGCAGTATTACCAGCCGCATCTTTCGATACGCCGATAATGCGCCCCGGCATGGAGCGTTTGTATTCATCTTTCGCCGCAAAGAATGCTGCGTGTGGGCCACCGTAGCCCATCGGTACGCCAAAGCGTTGCGCCGAACCAAAGACAATATCCGCGCCCTGTTTACCCGGCGCGGTTAACAGCACCAGCGCCATAATATCGGCGGCAACGCTGACCACAATTTTGCGTGATTTCAGTTCGCTGATAAGCGCAGTGTAGTCGTGAATCTCACCAGTAGTACCAACCTGCTGTAACAGCACGCCGAAGACTTCCTGATGATCGAGCACTTTTTGCGCGTCATCGACAATGACTTCAAAACCAAATGTTTCGGCACGAGTACGTACCACATCCAGCGTTTGCGGATGAACGTCAGAAGCAACGAAGAAGCGATTGGCATTTTTCAGTTTGCTGACGCGTTTAGCCATCGCCATTGCTTCGGCGGCAGCGGTGGCTTCATCCAGCAGAGATGCAGAAGCCATATCCAGCCCGGTTAAATCCAGCGTTACCTGCTGGAAGTTGAGTAGTGCCTCAAGGCGCCCCTGAGAAACTTCAGGTTGATACGGGGTATACGCGGTATACCAGCCCGGATTTTCCAGCATGTTACGCAGGATAACCGGCGGTAACTGCACGGCGGTGTAACCCATGCCGATGTAAGACGTGAAGCGTTTATTGCGACTGGCAATAGCCTTGAGTTCTGCCAGTGCGGCGTATTCGGTCGCCGGTGCGCCAACCTGCGGCGGAGTCGCAAGCTGAATATCTTTCGGCACAATCTGGCCGGTCAGCGCGTTTAACGATTGTGCACCAACGGCATTCAGCATTTCTTGCTGTTGCGCGGCGTCCGGTCCGATATGGCGTTCAATAAAAGCGCCGCTGTTTTCAAGCTGGCTTAACGTCTGTGTCATGAGCGATGGTTCCTGAAACGTGCAGTGAATTGTGAACCTCTCTCCTTGCGAAGAGAGTGAGGGTGAGGCGTAAATTTCCTCACCCTGATCCTCTCCCGCAGAAGAGGAATAAAGCCGTTACTCGTCTTCTAACAATGCTTCGTATGCGGTCGCATCCAGCAGTGAATCCAGTTCGCTTTCATCGCTGGCTTTGATTTTAAAGATCCAACCGCCTGCATACGGTTCGCTGTTCACCAGTTCCGGGGAATCGCTCAGTGCGTCGTTTACCGCCACGATTTCACCGCTTACTGGCGCATAAATGTCTGACGCCGCTTTTACTGATTCGGCAACCGCGCAGTCATCGCCCGCGCTAACCGTTGCGCCCACTTCCGGCAGGTCAACAAACACCATATCGCCTAACAGCTCCTGAGCGTGTTCGGTGATGCCAACGGTGTAAGTGCCGTCGGCTTCTTTACGCAGCCATTCGTGTTCTTTGCTGTATTTCAGTTCTGCTGGTACGTTGCTCATCAATCAATCTCCAAAAAAGTAAATCACGCGACGGCTTTGCCGTTACGCACAAAAACAGGTTTCGTCACTTTAACCGGCATTTCACGGTTGCGAATTTGCACAATCGCTGTTTCACCAATACCTTCCGGCACACGCGCCAGCGCAATGCTGTAACCCAGCGTCGGGGAGAAAGTACCGCTGGTGATAATGCCTTCATGCTGGTTGCCCTGCGCGTCAGTAAAACGTACCGGCAGTTCATTACGCAGCACGCCTTTTTCGGTCATCACCAGACCAACCAGTTTTTCTGTGCCATGCTCACGCTGCACTTCCAGAGCTTCACGACCGATGAAGTCACGATCTGCCGGTTCCCAGGCGATAGTCCAGCCCATGTTGGCGGCTAAAGGAGAAATAGTTTCGTCCATCTCCTGACCATAAAGATTCATACCCGCTTCCAGACGCAGTGTGTCACGCGCGCCCAGGCCACAGGGTTTAACACCCGCTTCCACTAGCGCGCGCCAGAAATCGGCCGCTTTTTCATTGGGCAGCGCAATTTCATAACCCGCTTCACCGGTGTAACCGGTGGTGGCAATAAACAGATCGCCCGCCTGCACGCCAAAGAACGGTTTCATCCCTTCCACCGCCTGACGCTGGGCGTCATTAAACAGTGTGGCAGCTTTTGCCTGCGCATTCGGCCCTTGTACAGCGATCATGGAAAGGTCATCACGAACGGTAATTTCGATGCCGAAAGGTTCAGCGTGTTGGGTAATCCAGGAGAGGTCTTTTTCGCGGGTGGCGGAGTTTACAACAAGGCGGAAGAAATCTTCAGTGAAGTAGTAGACGATGAGGTCATCTATCACACCGCCAGAGGCATTCAACATCCCGGAGTAGAGGGCTTTACCGCTTTTGGTGAGTTTCGCCACATCGTTCGCCAATAGATAACGCAGAAACTCCCTGGTGCGGCTGCCGCGAAGATCGACGATGGTCATATGCGACACATCAAACATTCCGGCATCGGTACGTACCGCATGATGTTCGTCGATTTGCGAACCGTAATGCAGCGGCATCATCCAGCCGTGGAAATCCACCATGCGAGCGCCGCAAAGCGTGTGTTGTTCGTACAAAGGAGTCTGTTGTGCCATCTTGTCCTCATTGAATAAGCGGGGCTGACAACTTTTCATGGTGAAATTATCACCATGAAACCCAGCATCGGAGCCACTCCCGGTCCCCAACGCAATCGTTCTCTTTTGCCTGAACTTACCACTGAAACAGACTGTTAACCATAAGGTAAAATTGATCATCACATTAGCTTATGGTTAAAAAACACAAAAATCCCAACAGAATAAAAAACCAAAAATTTATTTTATTTTTATACAAATATGATGCTTTCAGGAATACGATTTGGATAAACCAATATTAAGAACTGAAAATATGCCAAAAATCACTCAATAAAAAAATCGTAACATTAGAAAATATAATGCGAAATTGGTGGTGAAATTAGTTTATTTCAAATGAGCAAAATCTCCCGGCGAAAAAACCGGGAGAAGAAAGTGTGATGGGTATCAAATAAACAGTTGAGGAGAAATTTTTAACGCAGCCATTCAGGCAAATCATTTAATCCCATAGCCTGACGGATCAGTTGTGGTTTAACGCCAGGAAGCGTATCGGCCAGTTTCAGGCCAATATCGCGCAGCAGTTTTTTCGCCGGATTGCCCCCGGAAAACAGATCGCGAAAGCCCTGCATACCAGCCAGCATCAGCGCCGCACTGTGCTTGCGGCTACGCTCATAGCGACGCAGGTAAATATACTGTCCGATGTCTTTGCCCTGACGATGCAACCGTTTCAGTTCAGCAATCAGTTCTGCGGCATCCATAAAGCCGAGATTAACGCCCTGCCCCGCCAGCGGATGAATGGTATGCGCGGCGTCGCCCACCAGCGCCAGACGGTGCGCGGCAAACTGGCGCGCATAACGCCCCGTCAGCGGAAACACCTGACGCTCGCTCTCAACCTTGCATAAGCCCAGGCGATTATCAAAAGCGATATTTAACGCGCGATTAAATTCGTCTTCGCCTGCCTGCTGCATCCGCTGCGCTTCCTCTGGCGACAGTGACCAGACAATCGAACAAAGATGCGGATCGCTAAGCGGTAAAAAGGCCAGAATGCCTTCGCCATGGAAAACCTGCCGCGCTACTGCGTCATGCGGTTCTTCAGTGCGAATGGTCGCCACCAGCGCGTGATGCTGATAATCCCAGAAAGTCAGCGGAATATCGGCTTTGTTGCGCAACCAGGAGTTTGCCCCGTCTGCGCCAATCACCAGACGCGCCGTTAACATACTGCCGTCTTTCAGCGTCAGGAAGGTTTCGTTTTCTCCCCAGGCGACCTGCTGTAATTCTGCGGGGGCCAACAGAGTGATATCTGACGACTGATGCGCTTTGTTCCACAGCGCGTAGTGAATCACTGAGTTTTCAACGATATGCCCAAGATGGCTATAGCCCATGCTCTGATCGTCAAACGAGATGTGACCAAAGCTGTCTTTGTCCCACACTTCCATGCCGTGATAGCAACTGGCTCTACGGGACATAATGTCCTGCCAGACGCCAAGACGGGTAAGTAATTTTTCGCTGGCGGCATTGATAGCCGAAACGCGCAATTGTGGTGGTGCATCCGCCGCCAGAGGTTCAGGTACGCGCTGCTCCAGTACGGCGACGCGTAAGCCGCTGCCCTGTAAGCCGCAGGCAACCGCCAGCCCCACCATGCCGCCGCCAACAATGGCTACATCAACACTTTGCATTGTTTATTCCTTAAAACCGCCTTCAACGCGCCACCCAACCGAGAGTGCGCTGCGCCAGCACATCGCGTGCCGGGGTGAATAATTCCATTGCCATCAGCCCGATGTTGCGCCCAACAACCAGCGGCGCCCAGCGGTTGGCAAAAAGATGAACAAGGCTGTCCGTGACGCCGATGGTTGCTTCGCGATCGCTCTGCCGACGCTGCTGATAACGGCACAATACGCCGTAATCCCCCATGTCGTCTCCGCGCTCCTGCGCCTGAGTCAGAGTTTCAGCAAGGCTCATGACATCACGCATACCGAGATTAAATCCTTGCCCGGCAATCGGGTGCAGGGTTTGCGCCGCATTGCCCACCAGCACGGTGCGGTGGGTAATAGGTTTGGCGGCGCGGGTTAACGCCAGCGGATAAGCACTGCGTTTTCCGGCATGAGTAATTTGCCCCAGTCGCCAGCCAAACGCAGACTGGAGTTCACGGCAGAACTCATCATCACTCCACGCCAGTACCTCTTCGCGCCGTTCCAGTGGATGACACCAGACCAGCGAACAGCGTCCGTCAGACATCGGCAACATCGCCAACGGGCCATGTTTCGTGAAGCGTTCAAAAGCGCGCCCTTCGTGCGCAACGGAGGTCGCAACGTTGGCAATCACCGCCAGTTGCTCATAAGGCTCCTGCTGCCAGTCAACGCCGCACGCGGTGGCTAACGCTGAATGGGTGCCGTCAGCGGCTACCAGCACGCTCCCCGTCAGCGTCTCACCACTCTCCAGTTTCACCTCAACGTTACTCTGAGTACGTGCAACGTTAACAACGCGATCCGGACAGTGCAGCGTTACGCCAGGCGCTTTGCGCAACAGCGCAAACAGTCGTTGTCCGACATTGTGCAACTCGACAACCTGCCCCAGCGCCGCCAGTTGATAATCTTCTGCGGCGAGGGTGACGAATCCGGCATGACCGCGATCGCTGACATGCACGGTAGTGATGGCGGTTGCGCAATCAGCCAGAGATTGCCAGACGCCGATACGTGCCAGTTGCTGGCAGGTGCCCGCCGCCAGCGCAATAGCCCGGCCATCAAAGCCCGGATGGGCATGTGACTCTGGCGCAGTCGCTTCAATCAAATGTACCGGCAGCGCCCCGTGACTTAACCGGGAAATAGCCAGCGCCAGCGTCGCGCCCGCCATGCCGCCACCGACGATGATTACGCTCATTGCTTTCTCGCAGCTGCCATCAACGCTTCGATTTCTTCCGGCTTTTTCACCACGCTGGCGGTGAGGTTTTCGTTGCCAGTTTCGGTAATCACAATGTCGTCTTCAATACGAATGCCGATACCGCGATATTGTTCTGGCACATCCGCATCCGGCGCGATATACAGACCTGGCTCTACGGTCAGTACCATGCCCGGTTCAAGAATACGCGAACGATCCTGACCATAAACACCTACGTCATGGACATCCAGCCCTAACCAATGGCTAAGGCCATGCATAAAGAAAGGACGGTGGGCGTTTTGAGCGATCAGTTCATCGACATCACCTTTCAGGATACCGAGTTTTACCAGGCCGTTAATCATAATGCGCACAACTTCACCGGTGACTTCCTGAATGGAGGTTCCCGGACGATACAGACGCAGGCTGGTTTCGAGAGACTCCAGCACAATGTCGTAGATTTCACGCTGAGCCTGAGTGAATTTGCCGTTGACCGGGAAGGTACGGGTAATATCGCCAGCGTAACCTTTATATTCACAGCCCGCGTCAATCAACACCAGGTCGCCGTCGCGCAGTTCACACTCGTTTTCGGTGTAGTGCAGAATGCAGCCGTTTTCACCGCTGCCGACAATGGTGTTATAGGAAGGATAGCGCGCGCCGTGGCGGTTAAATTCGTGGTGAATTTCGCCTTCCAGATGGTACTCGAACATTCCCGGACGGCATTTTTCCATCGCCCGTGTATGCGCCAGTGCGGTGATTTCACCCGCGCGGCGAAGTACGGCAATCTCTTCTGGCGATTTGAACAGGCGCATTTCATGAACAACAGGACGCCAATCGATCATCGTTGCCGGAGCGGTGAGATTTTGCCGTGAGCCTTTACGCAGTTTTTCCAGCGCGCTGTTCACGATTTCATCAGCATAGGTATATTCGCCCTGAGCGTGATAAATCACATCCAGGCCATTAAGCAGTTGATAAAGTTGCTGATTGATTTCGCTGAACGCCAGTGCACGGTCAACGCCCAGTTTCTCTGGCGCGGCATCCTGACCTAAGCGACGACCAAACCAGATCTCCGCCGTCAGATCGCGCACACGGTTAAACAGAACGCTGTGGTTATGAGTGTCATCGCTTTTAATCAGCACCAGCACCGCTTCCGGTTCGTTAAAGCCGGTGAAGTACCAGAAGTCACTGTTTTGACGATACGGATATTCGCTGTCGGCGCTACGGGTCACTTCCGGGGCGGCAAAAATCAGCGCGGCGCTGCCGGGTTGCATTTGCTCCACCAGAGCCTGACGGCGACGCTGAAATTCTTGCGGGGATATATCACTCATAACACTCTCCTTACGTTTTTTGTTTTTAGTGTAGAGTCGGTTTTTGTACTTCTGGCGCGGTCGGTTGCGGATGAGTAAAGGTGTCGTGGCATAACAGCGCAGCAACACGGACGTACTCGATGATCTCTTCAAGCGACATTTCCAGCTCTTCCTGATCTTCGTCTTCGTCATATCCCAGTTGCGCGATGTTACGCAGATCGTCGATGGCTTCACCGGTTTCGCCAGTCACTTTATCCAGCTTCGGCTGAGTCACGCCAAGACCAAGCAGGAAGTGATTTACCCAGCCTGCCAGCGCATCAGCGCGATCGAAAACGCTGACATCATCGCCATCAGGCAGATAAAGCTGAAAAAGGAAGCCGTCATCCTGCAGGGCATCGCTGGTGGCTGAGTGCATTTTGCGCAATGCCTGTGCCAGCTCATGACCGAAAGCCATGCCTTCGTTCGTCAGGTCGTGAAGCAGCGGCAACCATGAACTGTCGTCATTGCCACCGCAAATCATCCCGCTGATTAAACCGTGCATCTCAGCAGGGGTCAGACCCGTCCCTTGTTGGTTCAGATACTGGTTCATTTCGTTGTAACCAGGCATTTCGTTCTGTATAGACATAAGCATTCGTCATCAAAGGGAGGAAGATTCATGATATGCTACCACTTTGGACCCTGGTGAACCAGAAAAGGGCTTGTCTCTTCTCATCAGGGTAGCTATAGTTCGCCCCTTCGCAGACCATGAGTCTGAAGACGAAGGAAGCGCAGTCAATCAGCAGGAAGGTGGCATGTCTGCACAACCCGTCGATATCCAAATTTTTGGCCGTTCACTGCGTGTGAACTGCCCGCCTGACCAAAGGGATGCGTTGAATCAGGCCGCAGACGATCTGAATCAGCGGTTGCAAGATCTGAAAGAACGCACTAGAGTCACAAATACTGAACAGTTGGTCTTCATTGCTGCATTGAATATCAGCTATGAGTTAGCGCAAGAAAAAGCGAAGACTCGTGACTACGCGGCAAGTATGGAACAGCGTATTCGGATGCTGCAACAGACCATAGAACAAGCGTTACTTGAACAAGGTCGCATCACCGAAAAAACGAACCAAAACTTTGAATGACACTTTTCGGTTTACTGTGGTAGAGTAACCGTGAAGACAAAATTTCTCTGAGATGTTCGCAAGCGGGCCAGTCCCCTGAGCCGATATTTCATACCACAAGAATGTGGCGCTCCGTGGTTGGTGAGCATGCTCGGTTCGTCCGAGAAGCCTTAAAACTGCGACGACACATTCACCTTGAACCAAGGGTTCAAGGGTTACAGCCTGCGGCGGCATCTCGGAGATTCCCTTCTTACCTGGCACCAGCCATGACGCAACTACCAGAACTCCCTCTGACATTATCCCGACAAGAAATCCGCAAAATGATTCGGCAACGTCGTCGTGCGTTAACGCCGGAACAACAGCAAGAAATGGGTCAACAAGCCGCTACCCGGATGATGACTTATCCCCCGGTGGTGATGGCGCATACGGTCGCTGTATTCCTCTCTTTTGATGGCGAGCTCGACACCCAACCGCTCATAGAACAACTGTGGCGTGCCGGTAAGCGCGTGTATCTTCCAGTTTTACACCCTTTTAGTGCTGGTAACTTACTGTTCCTGAATTACCATCCGCAAAGCGAATTGGTGATGAACAGATTGAAGATCCACGAGCCGAAACTGGACGTGCGCGATGTGCTTCCCCTTTCCCGGTTAGATGTGCTGGTCACGCCGCTGGTAGCCTTTGATGAGTACGGTCAACGCCTGGGAATGGGCGGCGGTTTTTATGATCGGACATTGCAAAACTGGCAGCACTACAAAATGCAGCCGGTAGGTTATGCGCATGATTGCCAGTTAGTAGAAAAACTGCCGGTTGAAGAGTGGGATATCCCACTGCCTGCGGTGGTTACACCGTCGAAAGTCTGGGAGTGGTGAGGGCGATACACCTGCATCGCCCTGATTGACATCGTTGATTCTTTGACCTAATTTAGTGAGTAAGGGTAAGGGAGGATTACTCCTCCCTGTGACTGACTGTTAATAAGCTCCGAAACTTATCAGTAACAGTACAATCAGTATGATGACAAGTCGCATCATAACCCTTCTCCTTTAAGCCCTCGCTTCGGTGAGGGCTTTACCGTTACAGCCCCATGCTGCCCTGCCATCGTAAACTCTCTTTAAATAACCACAACGCATTGATCTACCTTTAAATCTTTTCTTCGAGCGCACTCGTAAAACGTTATGTAAGGCAGACATACATTGCAGGGATAAGGGATTAATTACGGCAGTTAACGCGGGCGATGAAGTGGCTATCCAAAAGATCGGTTCAGGGCGATGCACCCCGCATCGCCCTGATTGACATCGTTGATTCTTTAACCTAATTTAGTGAGTAAGGGTAAGGGAGGATTGCTCCTCCCCTGAGACTGACTGTTAATAAGCTGGGAAACTTATGAGTAACAGTACAATCAGTATGATGACAAGTCGCATCATAACCCTTCTCCTTCAAGCCCTCGCTTCGGTGAGGGCTTTACCGTTACAGCCCTGTGCTGTCCCGCCATCGTAAATCCTCTTCGAATAAAGGCAACGCATTGATCTGGCTTTGATTTATTTCTTCGAGCAGACTCGCAAAGGCGATTGCAGCACACTGCAAATACAGTTATAAGCGCGGGAAAAGAGATAAAAAACGGGCAAGTCAGCGACCTGCCCGTTGTTTGTCAGAGAAGGGAAATCAGTACAGCAGACGGGCGCGAATGGTGCCCGGAATCGCTTTCATTGCCTGTAATGCTTTTTCAGCAACGTCTTCATCTGCTTCAATATCAATAACTACGTAGCCCATCTGAGCAGACGTTTGCAGATACTGCGCGGCGATGTTAACGCCCTGCTCGGCAAAGATTTTGTTCAGCGCAGTCAGCACGCCCGGACGGTTTTCGTGGATGTGCATCAGACGGCGGCCACCGTGCAGCGGCAGCGAGACTTCCGGGAAGTTCACCGCAGAGAGCGTGGAGCCATTGTCAGAGTACTTGATCAATTTACCCGCAACTTCCAGGCCGATATTCTCCTGCGCTTCCTGAGTCGAACCGCCAATGTGCGGCGTCAGCAGGACGTTGTCGAATTCGCACAGCGGAGAAGTAAACGGATCGCTGTTGGTCGCTGGTTCTGTTGGGAATACATCGATTGCCGCACCAGCCAGATGTTTGCTCGCCAGTGCGTCACACAGCGCCGGAATATCGACCACAGTACCGCGCGAAGCGTTAATCAGCAGCGAGCCGGGCTTCATCAGTGAGATCTCTTTCGCGCCCATCATGTTTTTGGTAGACGGGTTTTCAGGCACATGCAGGCTCACCACGTCGCTCATATTCAGCAAGTCGGAAAGATGTTGCACCTGCGTCGCGTTACCCAGCGGCAGTTTGTTTTCAATATCATAGAAGTAAACATACATCCCCAGCGACTCCGCCAGAATGCCAAGCTGCGTACCGATATGACCATAACCAATGATACCCAGCTTTTTGCCGCGCGCTTCAAAAGACCCCGCCGCCAGTTTGTTCCACACGCCACGGTGCGCTTTGGCGTTGGCTTCCGGCACTCCGCGCAATAGCAGCAGAAGTTCACCAATCACCAGCTCAGCGACAGAACGCGTATTCGAAAACGGTGCGTTAAATACCGGAATCCCGCGTTTTGCCGCAGCATTTAAATCAACCTGGTTTGTGCCTATGCAAAAACAGCCAATAGCGACCAGCTTTTCTGCGGCATTGATCACTTCTTCGGTCAGATGGGTTCGGGATCGCAGGCCGATGAAGTGGGCATCGCGGATGGATTCTTTTAATTGTTCATCATCCAGCGCGCCTTTATGAAATTCGATGTTGGTGTAACCTGCCGCGCGAAGACTTTCCAGCGCCTTTTGGTGCACGCCTTCTACCAGCAGAAACTTAATCTTGTCTTTCTCCAGCGATACCTTTGCCATTTACCCAATCCTGTCTTTGAAATGTTGTGTGTGGATTTGCATCCGCCTTTCAACATATCAAAAAATAATATTGCGGCAATATGAACGTTTGCGTCGCGATGTTGAGGAAATATCACGAGAGGTTGATTAACAGAAGAAAATGCTGAAGATGAGACGTTCTTTAGCGTGTTAGGCAAAAGTGAGTTAAAAACGTGATAGATGTCACCAAATTTAACAATGCAAAAAATTTTTAACGGGGGACGAACTCCCCCGTCAGATCATTTCACAATGGTTTTAACGCCGTCAGGCGTGCCAATCAGCGCGACGTCCGCGCCACGGTTGGCAAACAGACCAACAGTAACCACACCCGGAATCGCGTTAATCGCATTTTCCATCGCCACCGGATCAAGGATTTCCATACCGTGGACGTCGAGGATCACGTTGCCGTTATCAGTCACCACGCCCTGACGATATTCCGGACGACCACCAAGTTTCACCAGTTGACGAGCCACTGCACTACGCGCCATCGGAATCACTTCCACCGGCAACGGGAATTTGCCCAGAATATCGACCTGCTTGGAGGCGTCCGCGATGCAGATAAATTTCTCTGCAACCGAAGCAATGATTTTTTCACGCGTCAGCGCCGCGCCGCCGCCTTTGATCATCTGCATATGGCCGTTGATTTCATCTGCACCGTCAACGTAGATGCCGAGGCTGTCAACTTCATTGAGGTCAAACACATGAATGCCAAGGCTTTTTAGTTTTTCAGTGGATGCATCCGAGCTGGAAACTGCCCCTTCAATCTGACCTTTCATCGTGCCGAGTGCATCAATAAAGTGTGCGGCGGTGGAACCTGTACCAACACCAACAATGGTTCCGGGCTGAACATACTGAAGTGCCGCCCATCCTACTGCTTTTTTCAATTCATCCTGCGTCATGATCGTTTCGCCTGTGGTATGAAATTTCAGACGCATTATATACAAAAAAAGCGATTCAGACCCCGTCAGCAAGTCGTGCGGATAACTCATCCATGAAATAACAGGCAATGGCGGGCATCCTCTTTCACCCTGGCAAATCTGGGTATCAGGAGGTATCAGGATTACCCTTCTATCCCCCATTCTGCATATCTGAAACTACGCCGATAAAGGTGAAGCACTTCAATACAACCAATTGATAATATTAATAATAAAAATAACATCTATTGTTAGCATCTCGCCCACAGAACGTTGCCTTTACGCTCTACAAAGACTAAAAAAACACGGTATTGTCAGTCAAAATTTCCATTATGGCTGCTTTTGTATACGTTAAATGCTCTGTACCCAAAGCAAAATTATGTCATAGTTCGGCATAAGAAAATTTGAGGAGCAGGTTAAAGCAATGAAACGCCCGGACTACAGAACATTACAGGCACTGGATGCGGTAATACGTGAACGAGGATTTGAGCGCGCGGCACAGAAATTGTGCATTACGCAATCAGCCGTCTCACAGCGCATTAAGCAGCTGGAAAATATGTTCGGGCAGCCGTTATTAGTGCGTACTGTCCCGCCGCGACCTACAGAACAAGGGCAAAAACTGCTGGCACTGCTTCGCCAGGTGGAATTGCTGGAAGAAGAGTGGCTGGGGGATGAACAAACCGGTTCAACCCCGCTGCTGCTTTCACTGGCGGTCAACGCAGACAGTCTGGCAACCTGGCTGCTACCGGCGCTGGCTCCGGTGCTGGCTGATTCGCCTATTCGTCTGAACTTGCAGGTGGAAGATGAAACCCGCACCCAGGAACGCCTGCGTCGCGGTGAAGTAGTTGGCGCGGTGAGTATTCAACATCAGGCGCTGCCCAGTTGTCTTGTCGATAAACTTGGCGCGCTTGACTATCTGTTCGTCAGCTCCAGACCATTTGCTGAGAAATACTTCCCTAACGGAGTAAGCCGCTCCGCGCTGCTCAAGGCACCGGTGGTGGCGTTTGACCATCTTGACGATATGCACCAGGCATTTTTGCAGCAAAACTTCGATCTGCCGCCAGGTAGCGTACCGTGCCATATCGTTAACTCGTCTGAAGCCTTCGTTCAACTCGCTCGCCAGGGAACAACCTGCTGTATGATCCCACACCTGCAAATTGAGAAAGAACTGGCGAGCGGCGAGCTGATCGACCTTACGCCAGGGCTGTTTCAACGGCGAATGCTCTACTGGCACCGCTTTGCCCCAGAAAGCCGCATGATGCGTAAAGTCACTGATGCTTTACTAGACTATGGTCACAAAGTACTTCGTCAGGATTAATCAATCACTTAATGCCTGATAGCACATATCAGGCATTTTCCTTTTTTCTTTTTATCTTCTTTGAACAACGTCACGAAACAGACAAATCTCACGCGGCAAAAAACGACGTCCCAATGCATTTTTTTTGCTGGCGACAACCCCGTGTAAAAAGCTCACCGTAAGCGCATCCCACCAATTTGATTGCGTTTTATGGAGCAAATAATGTCTAACGTGCAGGAATGGCAACAACTTGCCAACAAGGAATTGAGCCGTCGGGAGAAAAACGTCGACTCACTGGTACGGCAAACGGCGGAAGGGATAGCCATCAAGCCGCTGTATACCGAAGCCGATCTCGACAATCTGGAAGTAACCGGCACCCTTCCAGGCTTGCCGCCCTACGTTCGTGGTCCACGTGCCACCATGTATACCGCTCAACCGTGGACTATTCGTCAGTATGCCGGTTTCTCCACGGCAAAAGAATCTAACGCCTTTTATCGCCGTAACCTCGCTGCCGGGCAAAAGGGTCTTTCCGTTGCTTTTGACCTCGCCACCCACCGTGGTTACGACTCTGACAATCCGCGCGTTTCAGGCGACGTCGGTAAAGCAGGCGTCGCTATCGACACCGTTGAAGATATGAAGGTGCTATTCGACCAGATCCCGCTGGATCAAATGTCGGTTTCGATGACTATGAACGGGGCAGTCCTGCCAGTACTGGCGTTTTATATTGTGGCCGCTGAAGAGCAAGGCGTTACACCCGATAAACTCACAGGCACCATCCAGAACGACATTCTGAAAGAGTACCTCTGCCGCAATACTTACATTTATCCGCCAAAACCGTCGATGCGTATTATCGCTGACATCATCGCCTGGTGTTCCGGCAATATGCCGCGCTTTAATACCATCAGTATTAGCGGTTACCACATGGGCGAAGCGGGAGCCAACTGCGTGCAGCAGGTGGCGTTTACTCTCGCTGATGGAATTGAGTACATCAAAGCGGCACTTTCTGCTGGCCTGAAAATTGACGACTTTGCCCCGCGCCTGTCGTTCTTCTTTGGCATCGGTATGGATCTTTTCATGAACGTCGCCATGCTGCGCGCCGCACGTTATCTCTGGAGTGAGGCGGTAAGTGGATTTGGAGCCAAAGATCCGAAATCACTGGCACTGCGCACCCACTGTCAGACCTCAGGCTGGAGTCTCACCGAGCAAGATCCCTATAACAACGTTATCCGCACCACCATTGAAGCGTTGGGCGCCACACTTGGCGGGACACAATCACTGCATACCAACGCTTTTGATGAGGCACTTGGACTGCCAACCGACTTCTCGGCACGTATAGCCCGTAATACTCAGATAATCATTCAGGAAGAGTCAGAAATCTGCCGCACCGTCGATCCGCTGGCCGGATCTTATTACGTTGAGTCGTTGACCGATCAGATCGTCAAACAAGCTCGATCCATCATCGCTCAGATCGACGAAGCCGGGGGTATGGCGAAAGCGATCGAAGCGGGTTTGCCAAAACGCATGATCGAAGAAGCGTCTGCGCGTGAGCAGTCACTGATCGATCAGGGCAAACGCGTGATTGTTGGCGTTAACAAGTACAAGCTGGATCACGAAGACGAAACCGATGTCCTTGAGATAGACAACGTGATGGTACGTAACGAGCAGATTGCTTCACTGGAGCGCATTCGCGCCACCCGCGATGATGCTGCCGTAACCGCCGCACTGAATGCTCTGACTAATGCGGCACTGCAAAACGGAAACCTGCTGGCTGCTGCTATTAATGCGGCACGCGTTCGCGCGACATTGGGTGAAATCTCCGATGCGCTGGAAGCCGCTTTTGACCGTTATCTGGTGCCGAGCCAATGTGTTACCAGCGTGATTGCGCAAAGCTATCATCAGTCGGAAAAATCAGCTTGCGAATTTGATGCCATTGTTGCGCAAACGGAACAGTTCCTCGCGGATAACGGCCGTCGCCCGCGCATCCTGATCGCCAAAATGGGGCAGGATGGACACGATCGCGGGGCCAAAGTCATTGCCAGCGCCTATTCCGATCTTGGATTTGACGTTGATTTAAGTCCGATGTTCTCGACACCAGAAGAGATCTCCCGCCTGGCGGTGGAAAACGACGTTCATGTGGTGGGCGCGTCCTCACTCGCTGCCGGGCATAAAACGCTGATCCCGGAACTGGTAGAAGCCCTCAAAAAATGGGGACGCGAAGATATCTGCGTAGTCGCTGGCGGCGTTATTCCACCGCAGGATTATGCCTTCCTGCAAGAACGCGGCGTGGCGGCGATTTATGGTCCAGGTACGCCCATGCTCGACAGCGTACGTGATGTACTGAATCGGATTAGCCAGCGTCATGATTAACGAAGCCACGCTGGCAGACAACATTCGGCGCTTACGTCAGGGTGAGCGTGCCACGCTCGCCCAGGCGATGACGCTGGTAGAAAGCCGTCATCCACGTCATCTGGAACTAAGCACTCAGTTGCTCGACGCCATCATGCCGTTTTGTGGTAATGCACTACGCCTGGGCGTTACCGGCACACCTGGCGCGGGGAAAAGTACCTTTCTTGAAGCCTTCGGTATGTTGCTGATTCGCCAGGGGCTGAAAGTCGCGGTGATTGCCGTCGATCCCAGCAGCCCAGTGACCGGTGGCAGCATTCTTGGCGATAAGACTCGGATGACCGAACTGGCGCGTGCCGATGCGGCATTTATTCGCCCGGTTCCGTCATCCGGTCATCTGGGCGGCGCCAGCCAGCGGGCGCGGGAGTTAATGCTGTTATGCGAGGCGGCAGGTTATGACGTGGTGATCGTTGAAACCGTCGGCGTCGGGCAGTCGGAAACCGAAGTCGCCCGCATGGTGGACTGTTTTATCTCACTGCAAATCGCCGGTGGTGGTGATGATCTCCAGGGCATTAAAAAGGGACTGATGGAGATGGCAGATCTGATTGTCATTAACAAAGACGATGGCGATAACCACGCGAATGTCGCCATTGCCCGCCACATGTACGAGGGCGCTCTGCATATTCTGCGTCGCAAATATGACGAATGGCAGCCGCAGGTTCTCACCTGTAGCGCGCTGGAAAAATGCGGTATCGATGAGATTTGGCGCGCAATTATCGATTTCAAAACCGCACTTACCGCCAGCGGTCGTTTGCAACAAATGCGGCAACAACAATCGGTGGAATGGCTGCGTAAACAAACCGAAGAAGAAGTGCTGCACCACCTGTTCGCGAATGAAGATTTCGATCGTTATTACCGCCAGACGCTATTAGCAGTCAAAAACAATACTCTCTCGCCGCGCACTGGCTTGCGGCAGCTCAGTGAATTTATCCAGACTCAATATTTTGAATAAAGGAATTTTTATGTCTTATCAGTATGTTAATGTCATTATCATCAACAAAGTTGCGGTCATTGAGTTTAACTATGGCCGCAAACTCAATGCATTGAGTAAAGTCTTTATTGACGACCTGATCCAGGCACTAAGCGATCTCAACCGACCGGAAATTCGTTGTATCATTCTGCGTGCTCCGAGTGGTTCCAAAGTCTTCTCCGCAGGCCACGACATCCATGAACTGCCATCAGGCGGTCGCGATCCTCTCTCTTACGATGATCCGCTACGGCAAATTACCCGTATGATCCAAAAATGCCCCAAACCGATCATTTCGATGGTCGAAGGTAGCGTCTGGGGAGGTGCTTTTGAAATGATCATGAGTTCCGATCTGATCATCGCTGCCAGCACGTCGACCTTCTCAATGACCCCAGTTAACCTTGGCGTACCGTATAACCTGGTGGGCATCCACAACCTGACCCGCGACGCGGGCTTCCACATCGTCAAAGAACTGATTTTTACCGCTTCGCCAGTCACCGCCCAACGCGCGCTGGCTGTTGGCATTCTCAACCACGTTGTTGACATCAGCGAGCTGGAAGATTTCACCCTGCAAATGGCGCACCACATTTCCGAAAAAGCACCGCTGGCGATCGCGGTAATCAAGGAAGAACTGCGCGTGCTGGGCGAGGCGCACACGATGAATTCAGACGAATTTGAACGTATTCAGGGGATGCGCCGAGCGGTTTATGACAGCGAGGATTATCAGGAAGGTATGAATGCTTTCCTGGAAAAACGTAAACCTAATTTCGTCGGTCATTAATGCTCAGCGAATGAAGGAGTAAAAGATGAATATGATCTGGGCAAGGATGACCGCCGATGAAGCGGCGGAAATTATCCAGCACAATGATATGGTAGCATTCAGCGGCTTTACCCCTGCGGGTTCACCTAAAGCTCTACCTGTCGCTATTGCTCATCGTGCCAACGAACAACATGAGGCGAAAAAACCGTACCAGATTCGCCTGCTAACCGGCGCGTCAATTAGCGCCGCCGCCGATGACGTGCTCTCTGAAGCTAACGCCGTTTCATGGCGCGCTCCGTATCAAACATCATCTGGGTTACGCCAAAAGATCAATCAGGGGGCAGTCAGTTTTGTTGATCTACACTTGAGCGAAGTCGCGCAAATGGTTAACTACGGCTTCTTCGGCGACATTGATGTTGCGGTAATTGAAGCCTCAGCCATTGAGCCAGATGGACGTGTCTGGTTAACCAGTGGGATCGGTAACGCTCCGACCTGGTTACTGCGGGCCAAGAAAGTAATCATTGAACTCAATCACTATCATGATCCGCGCGTTGCGGAACTGGCGGATATTGTGATTCCTGGCGCACCACCGCGACGCAATAGCGTTTCGATCTTCCATGCGATGGATCGCGTCGGTACTCGTTATGTGCAAATTGATCCGAAAAAGATTGTTGCGGTCGTGGAAACCAACTTACCTGATGCAGGTAAGCTGCTGGATAAGCAAAATCCCATGTGCCAACAGATCGCCGACAATGTGGTTACCTTCTTATTGCGTGAAATGGCACAGGGGCGCATTCCGCCGGAATTTCTGCCACTGCAAAGTGGGGTAGGCAACATCAATAATGCGGTAATGGCGCGTCTCGGGGATAACCCGGATATTCCACCGTTTATGATGTATTCGGAAGTGCTACAGGAATCAGTAGTTCATCTTCTGGAAACCGGAAAAATCACCGGAGCCAGCGCCTCCAGTCTGACTATCTCCGCCGATTCACTGCGCAAGATTTATGACAATATGGACTATTTCTCCTGTCGGATTGTGTTACGTCCGCAGGAGATTTCCAATAACCCGGAAATTATCCGCCGCCTTGGTGTTATCGCTCTGAACGTCGGCCTGGAGTTTGATATTTACGGGCACGCCAACTCAACGCATGTTGCCGGAGTTAATTTAATGAACGGTATCGGCGGCAGCGGTGATTTTGAACGCAATGCTTATCTGTCAATCTTTATGGCGCCGTCGATCGCCAAAGAAGGAAAAATATCAACCATCGTGCCGATGTGTAGTCATGTTGATCACAGCGAGCACAGCGTGAAAGTGATCATCACTGAACAAGGGATCGCCGACCTGCGCGGCCTCTCTCCACTTCAACGCGCACGCGCTATCATCGATAACTGCGCCCATCCCATGTACCGTGACTATTTGCATCGCTATCTGGAAAATGCCCCAGGAGGGCATATTCACCACGATCTTAGCCACGTTTTCGATCTGCATCGTAACTTGATCGAAACGGGTTCAATGTTGGGTTAATTGCTCGTACCATCACGATCTTCAGCAATTTGCTGTAGTATCGTGGCGGTATAGCGATGATTTTTCAGTGAATAGAGGTATTCCTGCATATACATTGGCGTATGCGGTGCATCGAAATATTTCAGCGTTGCTGGATTCACCAGTCGCCAGGCAAAATGTGGAATGACTGTCAGAAAATGTCCGCGCTCAACGGCGCTGATTTTGGCCATAAAACTGTAGGGGCGATAAATGATTGTTGGATTGATCCCACAAGGGCGCATGTTCGCATCAATCATCGCTTCATAGTTAGCGCGGTTCTGAAAGCGCATCTGTAACCACGGTAACTCCTGTAATAACTCCTGCTCCTGACGTTCTTCAAAACGGCGGGAAACAAGAAACCCCAGTCGCAGCGGCGACAGCTCGCTGATAGTTAGATTTTCCAGCCCCTTAACACGGGCGGATACATGCTGCGGAGAGATAATAAAATCAAACTGGCGGTAGAAGAGATTATCGATAACCCCATTTTCGCTAAACTCAACCGGCTGGGCAGTCACCCCTTCATATTTATCACCAAGACTGATTAGCTGATCAAAAATAATCGTCGGATACGTATTATCGATGCCAATGACAATTTCATGAGAATGACGCCCGGAATTATGAATTTCATTATCAATAGCAGAAAGTCGTTGGTAAACCGGAAATAGTTTTTGATAAAGTTCCTGTCCGGCTTTATTGAGACTAATGTTGTTATCTTTACGGGTAAACAGCGTATAACCAATTTGTTCCTCCAGCGCGGCAATACTTTTGCCAAACGGTGAAGCCGTCATATGTATTTTTTCTGCTGCCCTGGCAATATTATTGGTTTGCGCTAATAAAATAAAATTGCGCATCTTTTTTGAAATAAAAATATCCATACCCTCTCCCCAAACATCACTGTCCGCTTAACCGTTTCAGTTATTCAATCTTTGATGATATCGCGAGCAAAGATAGGTAATTGCATCATGGTTTTACAGAAAATTACAGAAAAAGGAGACGATATAAGGTGAAGACATTAGCCCGACAAATGAGTCGGGCTAAATGTATTATTGTGCGGTAGGTGTTTTTGCCGGTTGCTGATCAACGGGTTCTAACTGGAAGACCACATCCACCTGGTCATCAAACTGAATAGCGGCCTGCTCGTAAGTTTCCTGAGTAGAAACCGGCGCGGCATCAGCTTTCATCATCCGAACCATCGGGCTGGGCTGATAGTTGGAAACATGGTAGCGCACGCTATACACCGGTCCCAGTTTGCGATTAAAGCCATTCGCCAACTCCTGCGCCTGATGAATCGCGTTATCTATCGCAGCCTTACGCGCTTTATCTTTATAGGCATCCGGTTGCGCTACTCCCAGCGAAACAGAACGAATTTCATTAAGACCAGCCTTCAGCGCGCCATCCAGCAAAGAATTCAGCTTGTCTAACTGACGAACTGTTACCTCTACCGTTCTCACTGCCCGGTAGCCTTTCAGAATACTTTTGCCATCCTGGTAATCGTAATCTGGCTGGGTACGTAAATTCGCAGAACTGATATCTTTTTTCGCGATCTGATTGAGTTCAAGGAAAGAGATATATTGCGCCACGCGCTCATCCGCTTGTTTTTTGGCGGTAGCAGCATCCTTCGCGGCCACATTAACTTCAATAGCAAGAGTGGCAATGTCTGGCACCGCATCTACGCTTGCCGTTCCTGAAGTGACAATGTGCGGACCATCTGGTAGTTCATTGGCCTGTACTGCCATCCCGCTGAAACCCATCAATGCCGCCAGGGCGATAACTTTGAACTTCACGTTAGTCTCTCCGTGTTTATTTACTTGCCCAAAATTCAAAACCTCTGTAGGCAAGCTTAGCGTCTCTGTTTTTATTTTCCATCAGATAGCGCCTAACTGAACAAGGCTTGTGCATGGGCAATACCATCTCTCGCCAGCTGTAGGGCGATAAACCACATTACGCCACCAACAATAATATTAATAATACGCTGCGCTTTGGCGGTACGCAGACGCGGTGCCAACCAGGCTGCGAGAAGAGCCAGACCAAAGAACCACAAGAAAGAGGCGCTAATCGTCCCAAGCGCAAACCAGCGTTTTGGTTCAACATCGAGCTGCCCGCCGAGGCTCCCCAATACCACAAAGGTATCCAGATAAACATGGGGATTCAGCCAGGTCACTGCCAGCATGGTGGCAATAATTTTCCAGCGTCCCTGTTTCATGACTTCAGCACTAACCAGCTCAATATTACTGCTCATCGCCGTTTTAAAAGCGCCAAAACCATACCACAGCAAGAAGGCAACGCCGCCCCAGGTGACCAGCGCCAGCAACCACGGTGACTGCATCAGTAACGCGCTACCGCCAAAAATCCCGGCGCAAATCAGAACCAAATCGCTGATTGCACAAAGTAAGGCAATCATAATGTGGTACTGGCGGCGAATACCCTGATTCATCACAAAAGCATTTTGTGGACCGAGCGGCAGGATCATAGCCGCCCCAAGTGCAAGACCTTGAAAGTAATAAGAAAACACGTTGGATATTCCGAATTAAGTATCTGATGCAGAGAATATAGCGCGGGAATGTTATTAGTGGAAATTGATATTATTAATTGGCAATCAGAATAACTAATAAGAGAGAGGCCAGATAAATTATCTGGCCTCAGCGTTGATTATGCAGCTTTGTCCTCTTTCACCCGCTTAAAATTCACATCCATTTGCGGATACGGGAAGCTGATACCAGCGGCATCAAACTCGCGTTTAATACGCTCCAGCACATCCCAGTAAACGTTTTGCAGATCGCCGCTGTTACTCCAGACGCGGACCACGAAATTAATCGAGGATGCGCCAAGCTCGTTCAGACGCACGGTCATTTCGCGATCTTTTAAAATGCGATCGTCAGACTGGATAATATCGGTCAGGATCTGCTTCACCTGATCGATATCGGAATCATACGCCACACCAATGATAAATTCGTTACGGCGCGCAGGCTCGCGAGAGAAGTTAATAATATTACCGGCAATAATTTTACCGTTCGGAATAACGATAATTTTACCGTCTGCAGTGCGCATAGTCGTAGAGAAAATCTGCACGCTCTGCACTGTACCGGCAACACCGCCGAGGTCGACATATTCACCGGCACGGAACGGACGGAACAGTACCAGCAACACACCTGCGGCCAGGTTAGACAGAGAACCCTGCAACGCCAAACCTACAGCTAAACCTGCGGCACCCAGCACGGCGATAACCGATGCAGTTTGTACCCCCACACGACCTAACGCTGCGATCAGCGTAAAAGCAATAATCGCATATCGGGCTAATGCAGAGATAAAATCAGCAACGGTGGCATCTATGTTACGGGAGATCATCAGGCGATTCACCGCGTTGGAGATCATCCGCGCGATAATCAAACCAATGATGATGATCGCGAGAGCCGCCACGATGTTTACAGCATAACTCAGCAACAGCGCCTGGTTGTTCACCAACCACGAACCTGCACCGTGTATGCTATCGACAACATTCAAATCTTCCATTCAATATTCCTTTTTAACTGACTCAAAATGGAGAAATACACTCCGCTGCCTTATGACGGGCAGTCTGACAAGGGTAAACAATAAAGCATAACTTTGCCAAATAGATCACAGATTTCTCCTGTCCATCACCTTGCTTTTGGCGAAAAAAAAGACCCGCAGAGCGGGTCTTGAGATAAGCAGAAAGGAATATCTTACAGAACGTCGATCGCGTTCAGTTCCTTGAATGCTTTTTCCAGACGAGCGATCATCGAAGTCTGACCGGCACGCAGCCATACGCGCGGATCGTAGTATTTCTTGTTCGGCTGATCTTCGCCTTTCGGGTTACCCAGCTGACCCTGCAGATAAGCTTCGTTCGCTTTGTAGTAGTTCAGAACGCCTTCCCAGGTTGCCCATTGGGTATCGGTATCGATGTTCATTTTCACTACGCCGTAGCTTACGGAGTCTTTGATTTCCTGAGCAGTAGAACCGGAACCACCGTGGAATACGAAGTTCAGGCTGTTGTGCGGCAGGTTGTGTTTCTTAGAAACATATTCCTGAGAATCACGCAGGATGGTCGGAGTCAGAACCACGTTACCCGGCTTGTAAACACCGTGTACGTTACCGAAGGACGCTGCGATGGTGAAACGCGGGCTGATTTTGCTCAGCTCGGTGTATGCGTAATCAACGTCTTCTGGCTGGGTGTACAGTGCAGAAGCGTCCATGTGGCTGTTGTCCACGCCATCTTCTTCACCACCGGTGCAACCCAGTTCGATTTCCAGAGTCATGCCGATTTTGGACATGCGCTCCAGGTATTTAGAGCAGATTTCGATGTTCTCTTGCAGAGATTCTTCAGACAGGTCGATCATGTGAGAAGAGAACAGCGGCTTGCCGGTAGCTGCGAAGTGTTTTTCACCCGCGTCCAGCAGACCGTCGATCCACGGCAGCAGTTTCTTCGCGCAGTGGTCGGTGTGCAGGATAACCGGAACACCATAATGTTCAGCCATCTGGTGAACGTGATGCGCACCAGAGATCGCGCCCAGGATAGCAGCACCCTGCGGAACGTCAGATTTCACGCCTTTACCAGCGATAAAGGAAGCACCACCGTTGGAGAACTGAACGATAACCGGCGCTTTAACTTTAGCAGCGGTTTCCAGTACGGCGTTGATGGAGTCAGTACCGACGCAGTTTACTGCTGGCAGTGCGAAGTTGTTTTCTTTTGCTACCTGGAAAACTTTCTGTACGTCATCACCAGTGATTACGCCAGGTTTTACGAAATCAAAAATCTTAGACATGTCTCTTGTCCTGTATCGTCGGGCCTTATACTCGTCATACTTCAAGTTGCATGTGCTGCGTCTGCGTTCGCTCACCCCAGTCACTTACTTATGTAAGCTCCTGGGGATTCACTCTCTTGTCGCCTTCCTGCAACTCGAATTATTTAGAGTATGAAAAAATGCGTGCTCTAAAAGCGCGCTGAAACAAGGGCAGGTTTCCCTGCCCTGTGATTTTTTACTTCTTAGCGCGCTCTTCGAGCATCGCTACTGCAGGCAGTACTTTACCTTCCACGAATTCGAGGAATGCGCCGCCGCCAGTGGAGATGTAGGAGATTTTGTCAGCAATGCCGAACAGGTCGATTGCTGCCAGAGTGTCGCCGCCGCCAGCGATGGAGAACGCTTCGCTGTCTGCGATAGCGTTAGCCACGATTTCAGTACCTTTACGGAAGTTCGGGAATTCGAACACGCCAACCGGACCGTTCCACAGAATGGTTTTCGCATTCTTCAGGATTTCAGCCAGTTCCTGAGCGGAAGCATCACCGATATCCAGGATCTGCTCGTCAGCTTTCACATCGTTAACAGACTTCAGGGTAGCCGGTGCGGTTTCAGAGAACTCAGTCGCTACGCGAACATCAGACGGAACCGGGATGTTGCAGGTGGTCAGCAGACGTTTAGCTTCGTCAACCAGGTCAGCTTCGTATAGGGATTTACCCACATCGTGGCCTTGTGCCGCGATAAAGGTGTTAGCGATACCACCACCAACAATCAGCTGGTCAGCGATTTTAGACAGGGAGTCCAGAACGGTCAGTTTGGTAGATACTTTAGAACCACCAACGATAGCCACCATCGGGCGAGCTGGTTCTTTCAGTGCTTTACCCAGCGCGTCCAGTTCAGCCGCCAGCAGCGGACCTGCGCACGCAACGTCAGCGAATTTACCGATACCGTGAGTAGAAGCTTGCGCGCGGTGAGCAGTACCGAATGCGTCCATTACGAATACGTCGCACAGTGCAGCGTATTTTTTGGACAGGGTTTCGTCGTCTTTCTTCTCGCCTTTGTTGAAGCGAACGTTTTCCAGAACAACCAGTTCACCTTCAGCAACATCAACACCGTCGAGGTAATCTTTAACCAGACGAACCGGGTTAGACAGTTTGTCTTTCAGGTAGTTAACAACCGGCAGCAGAGAGAATTCTTCGTTGTACTCGCCTTCGGTAGGACGACCCAGGTGGGAAGTTACCATCACTTTAGCGCCTTGTTTCAGAGCCAGTTCGATGGTCGGCAGAGAAGCACGGATACGTGCGTCGCTGGTTACTTTCCCGTCTTTTACTGGTACGTTCAGATCCGCACGGATAAATACACGTTTCCCAGCAAGATCCAGATCGGTCATCTTAATTACAGACATGGTGAATCCTCTCGTTGATTCTAAAAGTTTTGCAGACGCTGCTTGCGTCTTACCTGAAAGCAACAGTAGCCATAGCTAACGTCGTGTCGAGCATTCGGTTAGCAAAGCCCCATTCGTTATCGCACCAGACCAACGTTTTGATCAGGTGTGCGCCACTGACCCGGGTTTGAGTACCATCGACAATGGCACTGTGCGGATCGTGGTTAAAATCTACAGAGACCAACGGCAATTCCGTATAGTCAACTATACCATGAAATGCACCTTGTGCTGCTTTTTGCAGCAACAGGTTGACTTCATTGGTTTTTACAGGTTTCTTCACCGTCACGCTTAAATCGATTGCCGTCACATTTATGGTTGGCACACGTACCGCAATCGCTTCAAAGCGATCGTTAAATTGCGGAAAAAATCGTGTGATACCGGCGGCCAGTTTGGTATCGACCGGAATGATCGACTGGCTGGCTGCCCGGGTGCGACGCAGGTCAGGATGGTATGCATCAATAACCTGTTGATCGTGCATGGCGGAGTGAATTGTGGTCACTGTGCCGGACTCAATACCGTACGCATCATCTAACAATTTGATGACGGGAATTATGCAATTCGTGGTACAGGAAGCGTTAGAAACGATGCGATGTTCCGCACGAAGTTGATCCTGATTGACGCCGTAAACAACGGTCGCGTCGAGATCGTTACTGCCAGGATGTGAAAAGAGCACTTTTTTGGCTCCGGCGGCAATATGCGCTTCGCCATGCTCGCGGGTGCCATATACGCCGGTGCAGTCGAGAACCACATCGACACCAAGTTCGCGCCAGGGGAGCGATTGCAGTGAACGTTCATGCAATACGCGGATGGCGTCATCACCAACAAAAAGTTGATCGCGTTCCTGACGTACTTCCCATGCAAAACGTCCATGGCTGGTGTCATATTTCAACAAATGCGCCATGCCCGCAGCATCCGCCAGTTCGTTGATTGCCACCACGGTAATTTCCGCCCGACGTCCGGATTCATACAAAGCACGAACCACATTACGCCCGATGCGACCGAAGCCATTTATCGCTACGCGTACGGTCATAGATCTCCTGCAAGGTTTTCCCTGAGCAAATTTGCCAGACAGAGTAATCCAGCAAATCGTCCGGGGAAACCTTACCTGTCGCAAACTGCGACTGATTGGTTAATTGTCGAACATTTAATCGACTGAAACGCTTCAGCTAGGATAAGCGAAACGTGGAATAAAAGGAATGATTGTCCAGTCAAAGAAGACAATTATCTGACTTACGTCACGTTTTCAGCCCCGCCCCTGTGGAATTTATTCCACTTTGCAGAATCACGAATAAGCGTAGCAAAATCTTTTCGTTGTGCCGTCACAAACCCTGACTTATATCAGAATATGACTGATGCAGCGTCGATATTATCCGCAATACGTCCGAGTTTCGGAGTACTCCAATGATGACATTGCCCTACCCATATTCTTCCTCCGCACGCTTTTACGCGCTGCGCCTGCTCCCCGGGCAGGAAGTTCTCTCCCAATTGCGCGCCTTCACGCAGCAACAACAACTCCACGCCGCGTGGATTGCAGGTTGTACCGGCAGCCTGACTGATGTCGCTTTGCGCTATGCCGGGCAAGAAAACACCCCCCTTCTAAGCGGTAAGTTTGAAGTCATCGCACTGAACGGCACGCTGGAACAGACAGGCGAACATCTTCATCTCTGCGTTTCCGACCAACACGGAGCGATGCTCGGCGGTCATATGATGCCCGGCTGTACCGTGCGCACCACGCTTGAACTGGTGATCGGCTGCCTTGAGGAACTGGCGTTTAGCCGCCAGCCTTGCGCGCTTTCTGGTTACGATGAGTTGCATATTTCCCCCATTAAATAACTATTTTCAGAGAGGTTTTCTTATGGCGCGTCGCCGCTTTTCCAGCCAGGCCCTGGTGCTGATCGTTATCTCTATCGCTATCAATATGATCGGCGGGCAACTGGCCAGCATGGTCAAATTACCTATATTTCTCGACTCCATCGGCACACTTATTAGCGCGGCACTGCTTGGTCCGGTGATCGGGATGCTGACCGGCTTACTGACCAATTTACTCTGGGGATTGCTGACCGACCCGATCGCCGCCGCATTTGCGCCCGTCGCGATGGTCATCGGCCTGGTCGCCGGTTGGCTGGCGCGAGCGGGTTGGTTTCGCACCCTGCCGAAAGTCGTTGTCAGCGGCGTGATTATTACGCTTGCGGTCACAGTCGTTGCTGTACCGCTGCGTACTGCGCTGTTCGGCGGTGTCACCGGTAGCGGAGCTGATTTGTTCGTTGCCTGGATGCACTCTATGGGGCAAAACCTGGTGGAGTCGGTGGCGATTACGGTGATAGGCGCAAACCTGGTCGATAAAATTCTTACAGCGGTGATTGTCTGGCTTTTACTGCGCCAGCTGCCGATTCGCACCACGCGTCATTTTCCGGCAATGGCTGCCGTGCGCTAAATGCATCCGTTTACCTCATTAACGCTGTGGGCGCTGGCAGCCTGCACCACGCTAATCCTGCCCGCGCAGACCATTTTGCCAGTCTATAGCGCGGCGACCTTTCTCTGCCTTATTGCGTTAAAGGCCACGCGGTGGCGAGCAAAATATGTCGCCTGGCTGATGTTTTCGCTGGGGGGCGGCCTGTGGCTGGTGCACGGTGGCTGGCTGACAGAATGGATAAGCGGAACACCGCGCAATCCAGAACGTTGGGCATTTGCTATTACGCTCTGGCTGCGCATTCTGGCGATTGTTTCCACTTCGCAGTTGTGGATGCAGTACGTCCCCGTGCAACGATTTATCCGCGCTTTGTTTGCTTCTCGCCTGCCGCCGGGCGTCGCTTATCTGTTTGCCGGATCGCTGCTGGTCGTTGAGCAGTTAAAACGGCAATTAGCGATTATTCATGAAGCACAGCGTGCGCGTGGCGTGCCGCTGGATGAAAGCTGGTATCAACGCTTATGTGCGATGCCGGCGTTAATCATACCATTAACCCATAATGCGCTTAACGATCTGGCGATCCGTGGTGCGGCGCTGGATATGCGGGCATTTCGCTTACATAACCGGCGCACTACGCTATGGGCACCACCTGACAGTAAATTACAAAAAGTGGCTCGTTACACCATGATATTGCTGATGCTGGCAGAACCGGGAGTGTGGCTATGGTTACGTTAGAACAGTTTCGCTATTGCCCGACGCACTCAACGCACTCTCCATTCTGTTATGACTTTCACTATGACAACCCGGGGATGGTCGCCATCTTTGGAGACAACGGCAGCGGCAAAAGCACGCTGGCGCAACTGATGGCGGGTTGGTATCCGGACTTCCTGCCGGGTGACATCGCTGGCACGGGAATGCTCCTCAATACGCCCATTGGGCAACTCTCGCTAAGCGAACAAGCCGCTACCATTCAACTCGTCCAGCAATCTCCCTATTTGCAGCTTTCCGGCTGTACCTTTAGCGTGGAAGAAGAGGTTGCCTTTGGGCCAGAAAATCTGTGTCTTGATGAAGCAAAGGTTATGGCGCGCATTGACGCTGCCCTGACCCTGACCGAGTGCCAGCCGTTGCGTCATCGCCATCCGGCAACACTCTCCGGTGGAGAAACCCAACGCGTGGTTATCGCCTGTGCCATCGCTATGCAACCAAAACTATTAATTCTTGATGAAGCCTTTAGCCGCCTGACATCACAAGCCAGCGAAATTCTGTTGCAGCGTTTGCAGCACTGGGCGATGAAATGCGGTTCGCTGGTTATTCTGTTTGAACGTCATCCCACACCTTTTCTGAACTATTGCCAGCATTCCTGGTGGTTACATGACGGAGTACTCCAGCCATTATGTTAACGTTAAATCAGGTGACTTATCGCTGGCCTGGCGCGGCAACAGATTGTCTTTGCGACATTTCGCTGCAACTTAAACAAGGTGAATGGCTGGCGCTGACCGGCGACAACGGCGCGGGAAAATCGACACTGTTACGCATCATGGCGGGTCTTCTTCCCCCATCTTCCGGTACAGTAATATTGCAACAACAGGCATTACATACGCTTAAGAACCGCCAGCGCGCGGCAAAAATTGGCGTACTGTTTCAGGAAGCGGAAAACCAGTTGTTTCATAGCACCGTCGCCGAAGAGGTCGCCTTTGGTCTGAAATTACAAAAATTCTCACCCGCAGACATCGCAAAACGCACCGAATACGCCCTGCAATGTTGTCAGTTAGCAGACGTTGCCAGCGCGCATCCGTTAGACCTGCATAGCGCACAGCGACGGATGGTCGCCGTCGCCAGTCTGGAAGCTCTCGCCCCGTCACTGTTGTTGCTGGATGAACCCAGTCGGGATTTTGACGAAAACTGGCTGAGCGTGTTTGAGTGCTGGCTGGAAAAATGCCGCCAACGAGGCGCGAGTGTCGTGGCAATCAGTCATGACGCCGCATTTACCCGGCGTCATTTTTCCCGTGTTATCCGTCTGGAAGACGGCACTGTGAAAGAGGTCAATCTGCCAGACGATATTCGCCGCTAGCCGTCATCATTAAGGTCAAATTTGCGGGCAGACTCTGTTCAAGCACCCGGCGAACATTTGGGCCGTCGGTACGTTCATAAAAGGCTTCAGCGTCTGCCAGCGATAACCCTCCCGCCAGCTTGCGCCCCACCAGCCGTTCCCGTAACGCAGCTGCGGGCGCGTTGATAAAGATCGAGAAATCACAAAATTGCGCAAGTATGCGCCATTTCTCGTCATCCAATAACAGCCAATTTCCTTCTACGATAATGATCGGTGCAGTAACGTGTAATGCATCTTCTATGGGATCATGCTTTTGTCGATCGTACTGCGGCCACGTACAATCCCCTTCCACTGCCCGGCGCAGATTTTCCGCCAGTTTCGCCACGTCGAACGTCTGCGGTGCGCCTTTATAAGAGCGAAGCTGATGCTCATCCAGCCAGATGTTGTAATGGTGAAAACCATCCATCGGGAGCGTCTGAATAGCGGGTAGTTCCGGGTCTTGTTGCGCGAGATATTCCCAGAAGGTGGTTAGGGTAGATTTACCCGTCCCCGGCGGAGCGCAAAGAAATACCACCGCACGCCGCTGTGGATTTACCGTCTGTAAGGCCGCCAACATGCGCAGCAACGGTTTATGTACATTTTTTATCTCATCATCATGGTACTGCGCCTGTACCTTCAGCCCATTCACCGTTAATTCAATTTTCACGGCGTTAATTCCTTTAAGGTGGTCGTTACTGCCAGCGTCAGCGCCGTTTTGACCATCCCGCTAAAACGCACCTCTGACCAGACGGCGAAATCGGCGAACTTCATCGCTTTCAACGCGTCATAGAGCGTCGCATTGCGGGTTATGCTATTGACGTTGCTGATAAAATCCCAGGTCATGTCATCGGTAAATCCGGGCGTTTCATCCTGTTCGTTCAGGTAATGCCAGAACTGGGAAAAATGCGTGATATCGGCGTACAGCCATTTATCCATTTTCCCCAGCGCATAAATCAAACGCAGCGCAACATCAATATCGTCAAGCGGGCCGCTTTGGGCGAGTAACGGTTTCACTGCATATTCGACGATCTCTTCATCGTTATCGACAAATAGCGACGGCAGAAACTGGCGTATTCCCTGGAGCAAAATAGAATGCGCAGTTTTCATAAATGAATATAAATTGTCCTGTGCGTCCAGTTGCTCAAGCACATCATCTTCTGTCAGCGTCGCCATTCGTCTTCCGATAGATCACCATCAATGCAGGGAATCAATTATATTACACGTTTGGTCCGCGCCGCCGATCAGTAATGTCTGCGTCCGCACTCCATTCGCCGTCTGTTGTATACCGTTCACCAGCTCTCCGCCCGTGACGCCTGTGGCGCTAAAGAGGATATCTTTCCCCCTCACCAGTTCGTCGAGTGAGTACACACGGTTAACGTCAACCCCCATTTCCTTACAACGCTTGCGCTCCTGCTCTGCAATTTGCCGATTTTCTGTGTAGTCACCTTTGGCCTGGCAAAAATCGATTAATTCCGCCTGCATATCCCCGCCTAACGCTTTAACAGCACAGGCAGAGATAACGCCTTCCGGCGCGCCGCCGATGGTGTACATCACGTCGTAAGGATTATCCTGCCAGCAGGTCAGTACACTGGCGGCGACATCGCCATCCGGCAGAGCAAAAACCTTCACGCCAAGCTGCGTCGCTTCCTCAATCGCGGCACTCAGGCGCGGTTTATCAAGCGTAACCATACGTAACCGATCCAGTGGTTTACCTAACGCTTTCGCCACATTGCGCAAGTTTTCTGTAAGGGGCAAAGACAGATCGATTGCCCCGGCAGCCAGTCGATTAACGACCAGTTTTTTCATATACATATCGGGCGCGTGAAGCAAGCTGTCTCGTGGGGCGAAGGCCATGACCGCCAGCGCATTGCTCTGCCCCATCGCCACCATCCGCGTGCCTTCAATCGGGTCAACCGCGATATCGACTTCTGGCTCATCGCCTTTGCCCACCTCTTCGCCAATCCACAGCATCGGCGCATGGTCAATTTCCCCCTCGCCGATAACCACTCGCCCACGAAAAGCGACGTCGTTTAATGCCTGGCGCATCGCAGTGACCGCCAGGCCATCAATTTTATTTTTATCGCCACATCCGGTTTGCGGCCAGGCAGCCAACGCTGCCTGTTCCGTAACGCGAAATAATGGCCACGCCAGGGACATCATTGCGCGGCCTCCCCGATATCAACGCCAAATTGCGCCAGCAGATATTTCTCGGCCTGTTCATTCCAGATGCCGTGCGTTTCCTCAACCAGCCGCGCCAGCTCTTTAAACAGCGGATCGGTTTTGCCTTTTTCGGCAAAATCGGCAATGGCAGTGAGCGGCATGGTGACGCCGTTATAAATGAGTTTTTTACCGCCGGGGATATCCGGCAGATTGAGCACGGTTTCTGGCACCGCATCCAGCCCACCAATATGGGTCACCATAAACGACGGTTGCAACTGCCCCGTGGCGCTAAGGGCAATCGCCTCTTTCATGTCGTCCGTTGAACCGCCAGATGTACCGACGACGTGCGTGCTGTTGTAATGGACGTTGTAGAAGTTAAACGGCACTTTGAAGTTTTTATCCGTCGGGCCGGCAAAGAAGTTCAGGCAGCCGTCTTCTGCCAGCAACTCATCAGCCATCTCAACGACCGAAGGCACCGCTGCATAGACAAACACGTCATCGAACCCGGCATCTCCTGTCAGCGTCCGCAGCGTCTGGACTGGATCGCTCATCCCTTTGGTATTCACATACACCAGCTCAATGCCTTTACTGGCCGCCAGTTCTACCGGCAGCAACTTCTGCACCTGTGCCAGGCGTTTTTCGTCGATATCGACCACCACTACCCGCGACGGTTGTATGCCGCCGTTAATGGCGTAATCGATAGCGCCAATTCCCATCGGGCCAGCACAGGCCAGCAGCGCAATATTGCCGCCAGGTTTGACGCCCATGCGGTGCTCATAAACATATTGCGTGGTGTGATAATTGGCATGATAAGCGCCAATTATGCAACACATCGGCTCCGCGAGCGACGCCGCAGCAAAATAAGAACCGTGATAAGGTAATACACAGCCCAGGTTAATGGCGATTTCGGGAATAATCATATAGGTGGCATTACCGCCGAAATATTCGTAGCTGTATCCGGCTGAATATCCACTGGGTAATCCCATTGCCGGTTGCAATACAAAACGCTGGCCTTTTTTATATTTGCCAGTGAGATTTTTACCCACTTCGACAATAACCCCGGCACATTCATGCCCGGTAATGACCGGATGATTTTCTAAATCGTCGGGTACGCGTTTATGTTCACTACCGAGTAACGCCGCTTTCCAGGTCGATAAACAGACGCTGTCAGAAATTACACTCACTAACAGTTCATTATCGGTAATTTCGGGCAGTTCAAATTCGCGCAGACGGACGTCCCGCTTGCCATAAATAGCAGCAACTTTGGTTTTCATTTTTATCTCTGTAATCAGTGTTTATGTTCGGCGGTTAATTGATTAAATAAGGTGTCGAGTTTTGGATCACCAATGTAGTTATTAATCAATATCAGTGGTTTGTCCGTCACACGTTTCACGCGCCCTTCCAGACTGGCGTGTGTGACCACAATATCGGCATCCGCAGGCACGTTTTCTATCGCGTAATGTTTTACTTCTATTGCCAGCCCCGCTTTTTCCAGGCGCTTACGGAAGGTGGTTGCGCCCATCGCGCTGGAGCCCATCCCCGCATCGCAAACAAAGGCAATACGCTTAACCCGGCATAACGAGAATGCACCTTCTTGTTTCATCGCTTTAACCGCATTGGCTGACTGAGCAAACTCATCTTCGCTCTCCGTTTCCACCATTTTTTCCATCTTCAGTATCAGGGAAGTGATGGCAAAGGACACCAGAGTACCGAGCGTAACACCGGCGATTGTCGCCAGGAACGAACCTTTCGGCGTCAGTGCCAGGTAGGCAAAGATAGACCCCGGACTTGGGCCTGCCACCAGACCACCGTCCAGCAAATTAAACATCCAGGTTCCAGACATACCGCCCGCAATCATGGCGATAATGGTCAGCGGCTTCATCAGCACATACGGGAAATACAGTTCGTGGATGCCACCGAGGAAGTGAATAATCATCGCACCAGGCGCAGAACGTTTACTCATCCCTTTACCAAACAAGGTAAACGCCAGCAGCAGTCCTAAGCCAGGCCCCGGATTCGACGCCACCATAAAGAAGATGGATTTGCCGTTAACCGAAGCCTGTTGCATCCCCAACGGGTAATAGACGCCCTGATCTATCGCGTTATTGAGGAAAAGCACTTTCGCAGGTTCATTGATAACAGACAGCAGAGGCAGATATCCCGCATGTACCAGCGCCTCAATACACTCTTTGACGAAAGTATTGGCAATTAACACCGCTGGACCGATAACTTCAAAACCTAGCAGGCAGAGAGCCATCCCGGCGATACCTAATGAGAAGTTATTGATAACCATCTCAAAACCAGCGGGGATGCGTTTTTCCAGTGCCTTATCGATATATTTAATCATCAGGCCGCCAAGCGGTCCCATAATCATCGAACCCAGGAACATGGGGATTTCAGCACCCACAATTACGCCAATCGTCCCTATTCCCCCCATCACCGCACCGCGTTTACCGCCGACCAGGTGACCACCGGTAGAACCAATCATCACCGGTAATAAATAGGTAATCATTGGGCCGACAATTTTGGCGAAATGTTCGTTAGGCAGCCAGCCGGTAGGAATAAATAATGCAGTAATAAAACCCCAGGCAATAAAAGCACCGATATTGGGAATGACCATAGCGGTCAAAAAGCCCCCAAAAGCCTGAACCTTTGCACGAGCAGACTTGTTTTCCATAATATTATCCTGTAGAGGAGAGAGTTATTATTCGCGGCTGATAATGTCCGCTAATTGTTTTTCTGATGATGCTGTTAAGAGTTGTTCAAGTATTTCTTCTTCGCACAGTAGTTCACTTAACGCCTGAATAGCGCCAATGTGCGAATCGGCATCGGCAGCAGAAAGCCCGATGAGTAATTTAATCGGTTCGTCATTCCCAGGAAAATAAACACCTTGTTTAAGTAACGTCAAAGACATTCCGGTTTTGAGCGCCCCACATTCTGGTCGCGCATGAGGCATTGCTACGCCTGCTGCGAGAATATAATAAGATCCGTTGTTAATGGTGGAATCTTTAATAGCCTGAATGTAATTCTCGTTGATATAATTTTTTGTTAATAATGATGCCATCGAAAAATCAATAGCCTCCTGCCATTCTTTAGCTGCATGTATCACTGAGATTGATGATTCTGGAAAATAATCAATAAGCCGCATAAATTATCCCTATTTTTAGAGTACCGACTGTCGGTGAAAATAAAATACGCGCGCAAAAAATTGAAAGCAATTGGGCTAAAAAGGCGAACCACCAGAAGAGGAAAAATAAACAAACCATAAATAACAATAAGTTGCGATTAACAATTATAAAGTCAACTTTCTGTTTGTGAGTTGGATTGCAAATAAGACAAATTTATGATTGTTGTGTTTGTGATCATGTTCACCATTTATAGCTTGAAAGTCCGGAAACAGATAAAATTAAATCTTACAGCCCCTTCTTTATAGATTCTTAATTGTTCGAGATTGACTGTTATCCTCACATCAGGGGGGCATATTCCTTGCTTTGCTCAATTTCTGACGCTTATGAGAAGTCGATTGAAGATCGAATGAAAGCGGAGACTATTGCGTAAGAGGTGCGGCTGAAGCCGAAACTATTCGCCTGCGGGGTGAAGCTCTGCGGGACAATCCCAGTCTTGTGCCCTTACCACTGCTGAGCGTTGGGATGGCAAATTACCCGATACCATGAACCCCGGCAGTACCGTTCCGTTTATCTCGACCAAGTAAAAAGAGCCGCGTTTGCGGCTCTTGAGACTGATGGCAAAGGCTAAACTGCCTGATGCGCTACGCTTATCAGGCCTACACAGTCCCTGCAATTTATTGAATTTGCATGATTTTGTAGGCCGAATAAGGCGTTCACGCCGCATCCGGTAGGAACAACACGCACTTTGCCAACAATATGAAGGGCTGCTTTCGCGACCCTTCTCACAAAGCATCTTACCGATTACAGCAGTTCTTTTGCTTTCGCTACCACGTTTTCAACGGTGAAGCCGAACTCTTCAAACAGTTGCTCTGCCGGTGCAGATTCACCGAAGGTGGTCATGCCGACGATAGCACCGTTCAGACCAACATACTTGTACCAGTAGTCAGCAATACCCGCTTCTACTGCAACGCGTGCAGTAACCGCTTTCGGCAGTACGGATTCACGGTAAGCAGCGTCCTGCTTGTCGAATGCGTCGGTAGACGGCATGGAAACCACGCGCGCTTTCACGCCTTCGGCAGTCAGTTTTTCGTAAGCGGCAACAGCCAGCTCAACTTCAGAACCGGTAGCAATAAAGATCAGTTCCGGCTGACCGGCACAGTCTTTCAGCACATAACCACCGCGCGCGATGTTTGCCAGCTGCTCTTCAGTACGTTCCTGCTGCGCCAGGTTCTGACGGGAGAGGATCAGTGCGGTCGGGCCGTCCTGACGCTCAACGCCGTATTTCCACGCTACAGCGGATTCAACCTGGTCACACGGACGCCATGTAGACATGTTCGGGGTCACGCGCAGAGAAGCAACCTGCTCAACCGGCTGGTGAGTTGGGCCATCTTCGCCCAGACCGATGGAGTCGTGGGTGTAAACCATCACCTGACGCTGTTTCATCAGCGCAGCCATACGTACCGCATTACGTGCGTATTCTACGAACATCAGGAAGGTGGAGGTGTACGGCAGGAAGCCGCCATGCAGGGAGATACCGTTAGCAATCGCGGTCATACCGAACTCGCGAACACCGTAGTGGATGTAGTTACCGGCAGCATCTTCGTTGATTGCTTTAGAACCAGACCACAAGGTCAGGTTAGACGGAGCCAGGTCAGCGGAGCCGCCGAGGAATTCCGGCAACAGCGGACCGAACGCTTCGATGGCATTCTGAGACGCTTTACGGCTGGCGATTTTCGCCGGATTAGCCTGCAACTTCGCGATAAACTCTTTCGCTTTCGCGTCGAAGTCAGACGGCATTTCGCCTTTCATACGACGGGTAAATTCAGCGGCTTCCTGCGGATAAGCTTTCGCATAAGCAGCGAATTTCTCGTTCCATGCGGATTCTTTCGCCTGGCCTGCTTCTTTCGCATCCCACTGAGCATAGATTTCAGACGGGATTTCGAACGGTGCATATTTCCAGCCCAGTTGCTCGCGGGTCAGGGCAATTTCAGCGTCACCCAGCGGCGCACCGTGGGAGTCGTGCGTACCGGCTTTGTTCGGCGAACCGAAACCGATGATGGTTTTGCACATCAGCAGGGACGGTTTGTCAGTCACTGCACGCGCTTCTTCTACTGCGCGTTTGATAGATGCCGCGTCATGACCGTCGATATCACGAATAACGTGCCAGCCGTAGGCTTCGAAACGCATTGCGGTATCGTCGGTGAACCAACCTTCAACGTGACCATCGATAGAAATCCCGTTGTCATCGTAGAACGCAATCAGTTTGCCCAGCTTCAGCGTGCCCGCCAGAGAGCAAACTTCGTGGGAAATGCCTTCCATCATGCAGCCATCGCCCATGAAGGCGTAGGTGTAGTGGTCGACAATGTCGTGACCCGGACGGTTAAACTGCGCCGCCAGCGTTTTTTCTGCAATCGCCATACCGACTGCGTTCGCAATACCCTGCCCCAGCGGACCAGTGGTGGTTTCTACACCTGCGGTGTAGCCCACTTCCGGGTGGCCCGGAGTTTTGGAGTGCAGCTGACGGAAGTTTTTCAGTTCTTCCATCGGCAGATCGTAACCAGTGAGGTGCAGCAGGCTGTAAATCAGCATGGAGCCGTGGCCGTTGGACAGCACAAAGCGGTCACGGTCAGCCCAGGACGGATTCTGCGGGTTGTGTTTCAGGAAATCACGCCACAGGACTTCGGCAATGTCAGCCATACCCATCGGGGCGCCCGGGTGACCGGATTTGGCTTTCTGTACTGCGTCCATGCTCAGCGCACGAATAGCATTGGCAAGCTCTTTACGTGAGGACATTTTGACTCCAGATCGGATGATGAAGGGCACGCCCTTAACGACTTGACGACAGCGCGTTTTGGGCTACGCCGGAAAATTTGCCAACAATTTACCGCAAGCCGCGCGTCATGTACATGGAACATCCTTTTGCCGCTTCAGAAATCTCTGGATCATGCTCGCATGTTGCGCAATCTGCTCGCCCGTCCGCTGCGCTTTTCCTTATACTGAGACTGAGCGTCGGTTCACCTGCAAACGGCGCATTTTTAGAATAATCCTGACCTTGTGCGGAAGAGAAAACATGAAAATTCGCGCCTTATTGGTAGCAATGAGCGTGGCAACGGTACTGACCGGTTGCCAGAATATGGACTCCAGTGGACTGCTCTCATCAGGAGCGGAAGCTTTTCAGGCTTACAGTTTGAGTGACGCCCAGGTGAAAGCCCTGAGCGATCAGGCATGTCAGGAGATGGACAGCAAGGCGACGATTGCGCCAGCCAATAGTGAATATGCTAAGCGTCTGACCACCATAGCCAACGCGCTAGGCAACAATATCAACGGTCAGCCGGTGAATTACAAAGTGTATATGGCGAAAGATGTAAACGCCTTTGCAATGGCCAACGGCTGTATCCGCGTCTATAGCGGGCTGATGGATATGATGACGGATAACGAAGTCGAAGCGGTGATCGGTCACGAAATGGGGCACGTGGCGTTAGGCCATGTGAAGAAAGGGATGCAGGTGGCACTTGGTACAAACGCCGTGCGAGTAGCTGCGGCCTCTGCGGGCGGGATTGTCGGCAGTTTATCGCAATCACAACTTGGTGACCTGGGCGAAAAGCTAGTCAATTCGCAATTCTCTCAACGCCAGGAAGCGGAAGCGGATGATTATTCCTACGATTTGTTGCGCCAACGCGGCATCAGCCCGGCAGGTCTCGCCACCAGCTTTGAAAAACTGGCGAAACTGGAAGAAGGTCGCCAAAGCTCAATGTTTGACGACCATCCGGCATCCGCCGAACGCGCCCAGCATATTCGCGATCGTATGAGCGCGGATGGGATTAAGTAAGGTCCGGTAGTACCGAACGTAGGTCAGATAAGGCGTTCACGCCGCATCCGACATTAATGGCACATTTGTTACCCCGTGCGCATCCTATCCGGCGCTTACTCGCCCTTTTTCGCCGCCTGAATATACAGCATCTCCAGCGCCAGCGTCGCTGCTGCCAGAGCGGTGATTTCCGACTGATCGTATGCCGGAGCCACTTCCACAACGTCCATCCCAACAATGTTGAGATCTTTCAGGCCGCGTACCAGTTTAATGGCGCGATCGGAGGTCAGGCCGCCAATCACTGGCGTACCGGTTCCTGGCGCGAATGCCGGATCAAGACAGTCGATATCAAAAGTCAGATAAACCGGCATATCACCCACAATCTGTTTCACCTGGGCGATAACATCATCCACGCTGCGATCGTTCACCTGGCAGGCGTCCAGCACGGTAAAGCCGTTGTCTTTATCAAACTCGGTACGAATACCAATCTGTACGGAATGATTCGGGTCGATCAGCCCTTCTTTCGGCGCGGTATAGAACATGGTGCCGTGGTCAAATTCACAACCGTTCGCATAGGTATCGGTGTGGGCGTCAAAGTGTACCAGCGCCATTTTGCCGAAATGCTTTGCATGGGCGCGCAGCAGCGGCAGCGTAACAAAGTGGTCACCACCGAAGGAGAGCATACGCTTACCGGCAGCCAGCAGTTTCTCGGCGTGCGCCTGCAATTTCTCGCTCATCTCACGAGCATCGCCGAAGGCATATACCAGATCGCCGCAGTCCACGACGTTCAGGCGCTCGCGCATGTCGAAATTCCACGGGAAACGGTTGTGTTCCCAGGCCAGGTTAGTTGATACCTGACGGATAGCCGCCGGACCGTGACGACCACCCGCACGACCAGAAGTGGCCATATCGAACGGTACGCCGGTAATGACCCAGTCAGCATCGCTGTCATACGGCTGGAAGTTCATCGGCAGGCGTAAAAAACCAAAGGCGTTGGAAACCAGTGAGTTATCGTATTGATGCCCTAAGGTGCTCATGGATGGACTCCTCTTACAAAGTCGATATAAAAAAACCCTTCCGCGTCGTTAGGCCCGACGAGGAAGGGTTGGATTTGCGAAACACAAGTTTGCGCTAATTATCGCCTTAAATGGGCGAGGCATCAAGCGAGGTTGCTATTTACGACACGGTGGCGGCGCATAGCCAGTGTTGTCTGCCGGAAAGGCTTGTCCAGAGCACGGCGGCAGCGCGTTTTTCTCCGAGCCTTGCAATTCAAAGGCGGCAAAGCCGATCACCCCGGTATTACGCACATCGCCTTGCGCCGAATTGGCGGCGTAGGAATCTGCAACATTGACGAACTGAAAAGCCGCTTCGGTATGTTTATCTTTGCGGAATCCTTTAATCGCTAACGAATCACCGGCATTCACAATATAGCCATTGTTATTCAACGAACCTTGTTTACCATTCAGAACATCCAGGCCATCAACCGTAGCAACGATCTCGTAATTGGTGTTTCGGCTGTAGTTACGGACATATAATTGATAATTCATCCCCACTCTGGCATGAACAATATATCGCGGTTCATTATTTGATGAATCATAAACTCGCGTAATAGGTAGAGAATTAAAATTCGCATCACGAATAGCATATTCCAGTTCGTTAATACGAATGCTATAAACACGGTCGTAGCCGGAAGGAGTATTTGTCGAATAATTAATAACGATCATCTCTGCCGGATCGCGCCAGGCGCGTTCAGCAGATACGCCCTGAACCGTTGAATGCACATCCCCACCCCAGGCGGTGCCGACATTGCCCGATGCACTGCTATTATACTGCGCATTACTTGAGCAACCAGCCAACAACACGATTAATGCCACCAACGCGCTACGTACTTTCCATTTTTTCATAACCGTTCCCTCTGCATTTAATTAATGCAGTGATTGTAGGGTCATTATTTAATAAGAAAAGCAGCCAAATTATTTTTAAGAATATATAAAAAGAAAGCGGGCCGATTTACGTAAATAAATCGACCCGCCAGCGGAATAATCTTAATTATTCATCTTCAAGATAGGTATATCCGTACAACCCTGCCTCGAACTCTTCCAGGAACTGTTGTTGCAGCTCAGCATCCAGATCGGTTTTCTTCACTTGATCACGGAACTGGGTTAACAGCGTTTTCGGATCGAGCTGTACATATTGCAACATGTCCGCAACGGTATCGCCTTCATCAGACAGCTCCACTTCTACGCTACCGTCAGGGAAGACAAACACATCTACCGCTTCGGTATCACCAAACAGGTTGTGCATGTTGCCGAGGATCTCCTGATAGGCACCGACCATAAAGAAACCGAGCATCGGCGGATTTTCTGGATCGTACTCCGGCATAGGCATTGTCGTGGCAATACCGTCACCATCGATATAGTGGTCGATAGCACCGTCAGAGTCACAGGTGATATCCAGCAATACGGCACGGCGTTCCGGCACTTGATCCAGCCCTTCCAGTGGCAGAACCGGGAACAACTGGTCGATCCCCCATGCGTCCGGCATTGACTGGAACAGCGAGAAGTTGACGTACATTTTGTCCGCCATACGTTCCTGCAATTCATCGATAATCGGACGATGAGCACGGTTTTGCGGATCCAGTTGCTTCTGCACTTCATGGCACATGCTCAAATAAAGCTGCTCAGCCCATGCGCGTTCTTGCAGGCTAAAGGTGCCGGAAGAGTAGCCGATATGAATATCGTGCAGATCCATCTGGCTGTCGTGTAACCATTCACGCAGAGAACGGCGAGTTCCCGGTTCGTGCATCTCCTGCCAGGTTTCCCACATGCTTTGCAGTGCGCGCGGCGCATCTTCTGCGGGCGCGGTCGGCACCGTGTATTCGTTACGTTCCACGCCGATGATATTAGACACCAGCACGGTATGGTGCGCAGTCACCGCACGACCCGATTCGGTGATTACCGTCGGATGCGGCAGGCCATTTTCTTCACAGGCATCGCCAATCGCCCAGATGATGTTGTTGGCGTATTCATTGAGGCCATAGTTCACCGAACAATCGGACTGTGAACGAGTGCCTTCATAATCCACGCCCAGGCCGCCGCCGACGTCAAAGCACTGAATATTGACGCCGAGCTTGTGTAGCTCAACATAGAAGCGTGCAGATTCCCGAACGCCGGTAGCGATATCGCGAATATTCGCCATCTGCGAACCGAGGTGGAAGTGCAGCAGTTGCAGGCTGTCGAGACGTCCGGCTTCACGCAGCGTTTCAACCAGTTGCAGTACCTGGGTTGCCGCCAGACCGAACTTCGATTTTTCCCCGCCGGAAGACTGCCATTTGCCAGAACCTTGTGAGGCCAGACGCGCGCGCACACCCAGACGCGGAACAACGTTCAGGCGTTCAGCTTCATCCAGCACAATGGCGATTTCTGACATTTTCTCAATAACCAGATAGACCTTATGGCCCATTTTCTCGCCAATCAGCGCCAGGCGGATATATTCGCGGTCTTTATAACCGTTACAGACGATAACGCTACGGGTCATGCCTGCATGAGCCAGCACCGCCATCAACTCGGCTTTTGAACCTGCTTCCAGTCCCAACGGTTCACCTGAATGAATCAGGGATTCAATCACGCGACGATGCTGGTTAACTTTAATCGGATAAACGAGGAAGTAGTCACCGTTATAACCGTAGGATTCCCGCGCACGTTTAAACGCAGCATTAATGGAACGCAAACGGTGCTGGAGGATCTGCGGGAAGCAGAACAGTGCTGGCAGGCGCTGCCCTTGCGCTTCGCGGGTTTTCACCAACTGCGCGAGATCGACGCGAGCTTCCGGGACGTCCGGGTCCGGGCACACGCTGATGTGACCCAGCTCGTTAACGTCATAGTAGTTATTGCCCCACCAGGCAATATTGTAAGTACGCAGCATCTTGCTGGCTTCCTGGGAGCTCATTGCAACCTCCTGCATGGAGCGTAGTACACCGTGTTCGCCCGCTGACGAAGGCAAACTCATAGACATGTCGTCAGACATAGCGAACCTCAAATTATTTTATTAAGTGTAAAACAGTTAACCACTATCGCAGCCTGAAACTGCGATAACAACCCATAAGCACACGGATTTTCCAGCAGCGTATGCTGACGCTCCGACTGCGCAACCGGTTTCTTTTTCATAACATTATTAAACACATAACCGAACGTAAGTGTGACAGTTCGGCGAAACCACGAGAAAACTCTTGTTTTTTTACAAGAGCGCCCTTGTTCAGTCTTCAGTAACTGTTGCCAGCTCTTGAATCCTGAGAAGCGCCGAGATGGGTATAACATCGGCAGGTATGCAATGCAGAGATGCAGAATGCGGGGAACGAATCTACACCAGAACGGTGCGACAGATTAAGCAGCAGACAACGATTCATTATTTCGTATCACCTCCACGGCCGCCTGCGAAGACGAACCAACAAGCTAAAACACTGATTTCAACCCGGCTGGAAGTGGCAACACGAAAGAAACGTCGTGTGCTTTTTATTTAAGCCGCGCGCCGCGTTTTATACCCCACAATGGCAGAAAATTGCAAAAGATAAATACGCAGAATGCCAGCATTGTCAGGAAAAATTTCCAGCTACGTTTTTAGCAGAATGAGACACGATTCAAAAAAAAGTGGAAATTGGGTGAAGAAGTGACCTAAAATAGCCGTCCAGATGTTAATCCATCCATACTGATTAACACTCAGACTGCCAGTGTTTTTAATCTGCAGAGTCGTGGTAGGATCCGCTACCACAGAAAATCCACACAACAGTTTGAGCTAACTAAATTCTCTTTTGGTGATATTAAATATGGCAAAACACCTTTTTACGTCCGAGTCCGTCTCTGAAGGGCATCCTGACAAAATTGCTGACCAAATCTCTGATGCTGTTTTAGACGCGATCCTCGAACAGGATCCGAAAGCACGCGTTGCTTGCGAAACCTACGTAAAAACCGGCATGGTCTTAGTTGGCGGTGAAATCACCACCAGCGCCTGGGTAGACATCGAAGAGATCACCCGTAACACCGTTCGCGAAATTGGCTATGTGCATTCCGACATGGGCTTTGACGCTAACTCCTGTGCGGTTCTGAGCGCCATCGGCAAACAATCTCCTGACATCAACCAGGGCGTTGACCGTGCCGATCCGCTGGAACAGGGCGCGGGTGACCAGGGTCTGATGTTTGGCTACGCGACCAATGAAACCGACGTGCTGATGCCAGCACCAATCACCTATGCACACCGTTTGGTACAGCGTCAGGCTGAAGTGCGTAAAAACGGCACTCTGCCGTGGCTGCGCCCGGACGCGAAAAGCCAGGTGACTTTCCAGTATGACGACGGCAAAATCGTCGGCATCGATGCTGTAGTGCTTTCCACCCAGCATTCTGAAGAGATCGACCAGAAATCCCTGCAAGAAGCGGTGATGGAAGAGATCATCAAGCCGATTCTGCCCGCTGAATGGCTGACTTCCGCAACCAAATTCTTCATCAACCCGACCGGACGTTTTGTTATCGGCGGCCCGATGGGTGACTGCGGTCTGACTGGTCGTAAAATCATCGTTGATACCTACGGCGGCATGGCTCGCCACGGTGGCGGTGCGTTCTCTGGTAAAGATCCATCAAAAGTGGACCGCTCCGCAGCCTACGCGGCACGTTATGTAGCGAAAAACATCGTTGCTGCAGGTCTGGCCGACCGTTGTGAAATTCAGGTTTCCTACGCGATCGGCGTGGCAGAACCGACCTCCATCATGGTCGAAACTTTCGGTACTGAGAAAGTACCTTCTGAACAGCTGACCCTGCTGGTACGTGAGTTCTTCGACCTGCGTCCATACGGTCTGATTCAGATGCTGGATCTGCTGCACCCGATCTACAAAGAAACCGCAGCATACGGTCACTTTGGTCGCGAACATTTCCCATGGGAAAAAACCGACAAAGCGCAACTGCTGCGCGATGCAGCCGGTCTGAAATAATCTTTTATCCCTGCTTTCAAAGGCCAGCCTCGCGCTGGCCTTTTCTTTTCTAGAGAAATGCCTGATGCGCTACGCTTATCAGGCCTGCAACCATCGCTACATGTAGACTGGATAAGCCGTTCACGCCGCATCCGGCAAAAAGCCGCCTACACGATAGCAACATTCCGTTGCTGAACACGTTTACCCGCAAATTATCACCACTACTGAAACCGATTACACCCACCACACCAACAAAATATTTATACTATTTTCACCATATTATTCAGTTTTCACAGCTGTTACATTTCTTTTCAGTAAAGTCTTAATTGCAGATAACAGCGTTTAATCTATGATGATATAACTCAATTATTTTCATGCACTTAAATCATAACTAAGATAAATGTTAGTGTAAGCGATTACACCGATGTGATTTGCCTCACATCTTTTTACGTCGTACTCACCTATCTTAATTCACAATAAAAAATAACATATTGGAGGGCATCATGCCTGACGCTAAAAAACAGGGGCGGTCAAACAAGGCAATGACGTTTTTTGTCTGCTTCCTTGCCGCTCTGGCGGGATTACTCTTTGGCCTGGATATCGGTGTAATTGCTGGCGCATTGCCGTTTATTGCAGATGAATTCCAGATAACCTCGCACACGCAAGAATGGGTCGTAAGCTCCATGATGTTTGGTGCGGCAGTCGGTGCGGTAGGCAGTGGCTGGCTCTCTTTTAAACTCGGGCGCAAAAAGAGCCTGATGATCGGCGCAATCCTGTTTGTTGCCGGTTCGCTGTTTTCTGCGGCTGCGCCGAACGTTGAAGTGCTGATTCTTTCCCGCGTTCTGCTGGGGCTGGCGGTGGGTGTTGCCTCTTATACCGCGCCGCTTTACCTCTCTGAAATTGCACCGGAAAAAATTCGCGGCAGTATGATTTCGATGTATCAGCTGATGATTACCATCGGCATCCTCGGTGCTTATCTTTCTGATACCGCCTTCAGCTACACCGGCGCATGGCGCTGGATGTTGGGTGTGATTATCATCCCGGCAATTCTGCTGCTGATTGGTGTCTTCTTCCTGCCAGACAGCCCACGTTGGTTTGCCGCCAAACGTCGCTTTGTTGATGCCGAACGCGTGCTGCTGCGCCTGCGCGATACCAGCGCGGAAGCGAAACGCGAACTGGATGAAATCCGTGAAAGTTTGCAGGTTAAACAGAGTGGCTGGGCGCTGTTTAAAGAGAACAGTAACTTCCGCCGCGCGGTGTTCCTTGGCGTACTGTTGCAGGTGATGCAGCAGTTCACCGGCATGAACGTCATCATGTATTACGCGCCGAAAATCTTCGAACTGGCGGGTTATACCAACACCACAGAGCAAATGTGGGGGACAGTGATTGTCGGCCTGACCAACGTACTCGCCACCTTTATCGCTATCGGCCTTGTTGACCGCTGGGGACGTAAACCAACGCTGACGCTGGGTTTCCTCGTCATGGCTGCGGGCATGGGCGTACTCGGCACAATGATGCATATCGGTATTCACTCACCGTCGGCGCAGTATTTCGCTATCGCCATGTTGCTGATGTTTATTGTCGGTTTTGCGATGAGCGCCGGTCCGCTGATTTGGGTACTGTGCTCCGAAATTCAGCCGCTGAAAGGCCGCGATTTTGGCATCACCTGCTCCACCGCCACCAACTGGATTGCCAACATGATCGTCGGCGCAACGTTCCTGACCATGCTCAACACGCTGGGCAACGCCAACACCTTCTGGGTGTATGCGGCTCTGAACGTGCTGTTTATCCTGCTGACGCTGTGGCTGGTGCCGGAAACCAAACACGTTTCGCTGGAACATATTGAACGTAATCTGATGAAAGGTCGTAAACTGCGCGAAATCGGCGCTCACGATTAATCTCCTCAGGCTTCCTCCCGTCGCGGAGGAAGCCGCCTCTTGCAGTCATCTTTTCTTCGCTTTATCCTCAGCCGCTATGAAAACTTCCCGTCTCCCTATCGCCATCCAACAGGCCGTTATGCGTCGCCTGCGGGAAAAACTCGCCCAGGCCAACCTGAAGCTGGGGCGTAATTACCCGGAGCCAAAAATTTCGTACACCCAGCGTGGTACATCCGCCGGAACAGCATGGCTGGACAGCTATGAAATTCGCCTCAATCCGGTGCTGCTGATGGAAAACAGCGAGGCTTTTATAGAAGAAGTGGTGCCGCACGAACTGGCGCATCTGTTGGTCTGGAAACACTTCGGTCGTGTGGCGCCGCACGGCAAAGAATGGAAGTGGATGATGGAAAGCGTGCTGGACGTTCCCGCCCGCCGCACGCATCAGTTTGAGCTACAATCCGTGCGCCGCAACACCTTCCCTTACCGCTGTAAATGCCAGGAGCATCAGCTTACCGTGCGCCGCCATAACCGCGTGGTGCGTGGAGAGGCCGTCTATCGCTGCGTTCACTGCGGTGAACAACTGGTTGCCCAATAACCAGTAGAACTATCAGGAATTTTACTGATCTGGCTGATTGCATACCAAAACAACTTTCGCTACGTTGCTCGCTCGTTTTAACACGGAGTAAGTGATGTACCGTAATTTGTCTGTGGCTGCGGTGGTACTGAGCGCAGCATTTTCCGGCCCTGCATTGGCCGAAGGCATCAATAGTTTTTCCCAGGCGAAAACAGCAGCGGTAAAAGTCTACGCTGATGTGCCGGGAACATTTTACTGCGGATGTAAAATCAACTGGCAGGGTAAAAAAGGCATCGTGGATCTGGAGTCGTGCGGATACCAGGTGCGCAAAAATGAAAACCGCGCCAGCCGCGTAGAGTGGGAACATGTGGTTCCTGCCTGGCAGTTCGGTCACCAGCGTCAGTGCTGGCAAGACGGCGGACGTAAAAACTGCGCCAAAGATCCGGTTTATCGCAAAATGGAAAGCGATATGCATAACCTTCAGCCCGCAATAGGCGAAGTGAACGGCGATCGCGGCAATTTTATGTATAGTCAGTGGAACGGCGGCGAAGGGCAGTACGGGCAGTGTGCCATGAAGGTGGATTTCAAAGAAAAAGTGGCTGAACCACCCGCTCATACGCGAGGCATCATTGCACGAACTTATTTCTACATGCGTGACCAGTACAACCTGACTCTCTCACGCCAACAAACGCAGCTTTTTAACGCCTGGAACAAGATGTATCCGGTGACCGACTGGGAGTGCGAGCGCGACGAACGTATTGCGAAGATGCAAGGCAATCATAACCCGTATGTGCAACGCGCTTGCCAGGCGCGAAAGAGCTAACCTACACTAGCGGGATTCTTTTTGTTAACCCCTACCCCACGCGGACAACCGCGTGGGGAGACGACGCGGATTTTTAACCATGCGTATCCCCCGCATTTATCATCCAGAACCACTTATCAGCAACTCTCACATCGCGCTTTGCGAAGATGCCGCCAACCATATCGGACGTGTGCTGCGTATGGGACCTGGACAGGCGTTGCAATTGTTTGACGGCAGCAACCAGGTCTTTGACGCAGAAATTACCAGCGCCAGCAAAAAAAGTGTCGAAGTAAAAGTGCTGGAAGGTCAGCTCGACGATCGTGAATCCCCGTTGCATATTCATCTCGGTCAGGTGATGTCGCGCGGTGAAAAAATGGAATTTACTATCCAGAAATCGATCGAACTTGGAGTAAGCCTCATTACGCCACTTTTTTCTGAACGCTGCGGCGTTAAACTGGATAGCGAACGTCTGAACAAGAAGCTCCAGCAGTGGCAGAAGATTGCAATTGCTGCCTGTGAGCAGTGTGGTCGTAACCGGGTGCCGGAAATCCGTCCAGCGATGGATCTGGAAGCCTGGTGTGCAGAGCAGGATGAAGGGCTGAAACTGAATCTTCACCCGCGCGCCAGTAACAGCATCAATACGTTGCCGTTACCGGTTGAACGCGTCCGCCTGCTGATTGGCCCGGAAGGCGGTTTATCGGCAGATGAAATTGCCATGACTGCCCGCTATCAATTTACTGATATCCTGTTGGGACCTCGCGTTTTGCGTACAGAGACAACTGCGCTCACCGCCATTACCGCGCTACAAGTACGATTTGGCGATTTGGGCTAACGGAGAAGAATAATGATCAAGCTCGGCATCGTGATGGATCCCATCGCAAACATCAACATCAAGAAAGATTCCAGCTTCGCTATGTTGCTGGAAGCACAACGTCGTGGTTACGAACTTCACTATATGGAGATGGCCGATCTCTATTTGATTAACGGTGAAGCCCGTGCTCATACGCGTACTCTGAGCGTTGAACAAAACTACGATAAATGGTACGAGTTTACGGGGGAGCAAGATCTGCCACTGGCCGATCTCGACGTGATCCTGATGCGTAAAGATCCGCCCTTTGATACCGAGTTTATCTACGCCACTTACATTCTGGAACGTGCCGAAGAGAAAGGTACGCTGATCGTTAACAAGCCGCAGAGCCTGCGCGACTGTAACGAAAAACTGTTTACCGCCTGGTTCTCTGACTTAACACCAGAAACGCTGGTCACGCGCAATAAAGCACAGTTGAAGGCGTTCTGGGAAAAACACACCGACATTATCCTTAAGCCGCTGGACGGTATGGGCGGTGCGTCTATTTTCCGGGTGAAAGAAGGCGATCCGAACCTCGGCGTAATAGCCGAAACCCTGACTGAACACGGCACGCGCTACTGCATGGCGCAGAATTATCTGCCTGCCATTAAAGATGGCGACAAGCGCGTGCTGGTCGTCGATGGCGAGCCGGTGCCGTACTGTCTGGCACGTATTCCGCAGGGTGGCGAAACCCGTGGCAATCTGGCTGCCGGTGGTCGTGGCGAACCTCGTCCGCTAACTGAAAGTGACTGGAAAATCGCCCGCCAGGTTGGGCCGACGCTGAAAGAAAAAGGACTGATTTTTGTTGGCCTGGATATTATCGGCGACCGTCTGACTGAAATTAACGTCACCAGCCCAACCTGTATTCGTGAGATTGAAGCAGAGTTTCCGGTCTCGATCACCGGAATGTTAATGGATGCCATAGAAGCACGTTTACAGCAGCAATAACCCAGTTTAACGAGAGGGATCTCGTTGAGACTCTGAGTGACAGCGCCCTTCTTTCCACGCATACTGGGCGCTGTTGCTTTTTTGAACCAGGAAACAGAACCTCTGACAATGAATTTACAGCATCACTTTCTTATTGCCATGCCTGCTCTCCAGGATCCGATTTTCCGTCGTTCCGTGGTCTACATTTGCGAACATAATACCAATGGCGCAATGGGGATTATCATTAATAAGCCACTGGAAAATCTCAAAATTGAAGGGATTCTGGAAAAGCTGAAGATCACGCCGGAGCCGCGTGATGAATCAATCCGTCTGGACAAACCGGTTATGCTCGGTGGCCCGCTAGCTGAAGATCGCGGGTTTATTTTGCATACTCCACCATCAAATTTTGCTTCCAGTATTCGCATTTCAGACAACACGGTGATGACCACCTCCCGCGATGTACTTGAAACGCTCGGCACCGATAAACAACCGTCTGACGTATTGGTGGCGTTGGGTTACGCCTCCTGGGATAAAGGCCAGCTGGAACAAGAGATTCTCGACAACGCCTGGCTAACCGCCCCAGCAGATCTGAATATTCTGTTCAAAACGCCGATTGCCGACCGCTGGCGCGATGCGGCAAGACTGATTGGTGTGGATATTCTCACCATGCCTGGTGTGGCAGGACACGCCTGATGAGTGGAACCTTACTCGCCTTCGACTTCGGCACCAAAAGCATTGGCGTAGCGGTCGGCCAACGCATTACCGGCACCGCTCGCCCTTTGCCTGCAATTAAAGCACAGGACGGTACGCCGGACTGGAACATCATCGAACGTTTACTGAAAGAATGGCAGCCGGACGAAATCATCGTCGGTTTGCCGCTGAATATGGACGGCACCGAGCAACCATTGACTGCCAGGGCGCGTAAATTCGCCAACCGTATTCATGGTCGTTTCGGTATTGAAGTAAAGCTACATGACGAGCGTCTTAGCACCGTAGAAGCGCGTTCCGGGCTTTTTGAACAAGGTGGTTACCGGGCACTCAACAAAGGTAAAGTCGACTCTGCCTCTGCGGTTATCATTCTCGAAAGTTATTTCGAGCAGGGTTATTAAGGCGATTTATAAGCCTGGCGAATTGTCATTACCGTCATCTTGCCGGATGCGGCGTAAACGCCTTATCCAGCCTACATGTGGCAACGGCTGTAGGTCTGATAAGACGCGTTAGCGTCGCATCAGACGTTCATTGCCGGATGCTGCGTTTGTATGCCTGATAAGCGTAGCGAATCAGGCATATTTACGAAGCTAATCAACCAATTTCGCCTCACAAACGCCCTTTCCCCACCCGCTGCTGATAACTCTGCTGAAAAGTTAACATCCCCACTTGTTGCCCGGTTTGAATAACGTGTGGTAACTGGTGGGTTTTCCCTTCGCGAATCAAATTCCCCACCGCTGGCGTGTTAATCAATAATTCAAACAGCGCCACGCGCCCTTCCTGCTTATCCACTTCCAGCTTTTGTGACAACACCGCCCGTAAACTCCCCGCCAGTTGATTACGCACGGGATCTTTTTCCTGCGCCGGAAATGAATCCACCAGCCGCTCAACGGCCTGCGCCGCACCGCGCGTATGTAAGGTCGCCAGCACCAGATGCCCGGTTTCTGCCGCCGTCAGCGCCAGACGTATTGTCTCGCTGTCACGCAGCTCTCCGAGCAATATCACATCGGGATCTTCCCGCAATGCAGCACGCAATCCCGATGCGAACGTCATACAGTGCAAACCGATTTCTCGCTGCTGGATCAAACATCGCTGGCTGGCATAGAGATATTCAACAGGATCTTCCAGCGTCAGAATATGCGCATCGACATGTTGATTGAGATAGCCAACCATCGCCGCCAGCGTGGTAGATTTGCCACTCCCCGTCGCTCCCGTCACCAGAATCAGGCCATTCTCGCTCTTGAGTAATTCCGGCAATACCGGTGGCGCACCAAGCTGTTCGAACTGTGGACGGTGCGAAGGTAACAACCGTAATGCCAGAGAAATACCTTGCCGTTGCGCGAACGCACTGCCGCGCAACCGCTGGTTTTCCGCCAGCGATACGGCAAAATCAAGCTGACCATTTTCAAGTAATATCGCCCTCTGCTCGTCATCCAGCCACTCCCGCAGTAGCTCTTCCACGTCCGGTGCGTTAAACGGTGCAGCTTCCATTCTGCCGCGAATGCGCCATCGTGCGGGCCAGGCGCTGCACAGGTGTAGATCCGAGACGTTATGCTTTACACTAAGGGCCACAATTTCTTCCATATTCATACTAAGATCCTCGGAAAATGAACGATATTGCGCATAACCTGGCACAGGTCCGGGACAAAATCTCAGCGGCTGCAACGCGTTGCGGCCGTTCTCCAGAAGAAATTACGCTGCTTGCAGTCAGTAAAACAAAACCTGCGAGCGCCATCGCAGAAGCCATCGACGCCGGGCAGCGTCAATTTGGTGAAAACTACGTTCAGGAAGGGGTAGATAAAATTCGCCACTTTCAGGAGCTGGGCGTAACAGGATTAGAATGGCATTTTATTGGTCCGCTACAGTCCAACAAAAGTCGCCTGGTGGCAGAGCATTTCGACTGGTGTCATACCATCGACCGTTTGCGTATCGCTACCCGCCTGAACGACCAGCGACCGGCAGAACTCCCCCCTCTTAACGTACTGATTCAAATTAATATTAGTGATGAAAACAGTAAGTCCGGGATTCAACTGGTAGAACTGGACGAACTGGCGGCTGCGGTTGCTGAACTACCGCGTCTACGCCTGCGCGGGCTGATGGCTATCCCGGCGCCTGAGTCAGAATATGTAAGGCAGTTTGAAGTTGCACGCCAAATGGCTGTAGCATTTGCCGGACTGAAAACGCGCTACCCGCATGTCGATACGCTCTCTCTGGGGATGTCGGACGATATGGAAGCCGCCATTGCGGCAGGTAGCACAATGGTTCGCATCGGCACAGCCATCTTTGGTGCGCGTGATTACTCTAAAAAATAAGGAATTAAAGGAACGCCATGAATACGTTGACTTTCCTGCTTTCAACGGTCATTGAGCTGTATACCATGGTGCTGTTATTACGCATCTGGATGCAGTGGGCTCATTGTGATTTTTATAACCCTTTCTCACAGTTTGTGGTGAAAGTGACACAGCCAATTATCGGGCCACTGCGCCGCGTTATTCCGGCAATGGGACCCATTGACAGCGCCTCGCTGCTGGTTGCCTATATTCTCAGTTTCATCAAAGCCATTGTGCTGTTTAAAGTGGTGACCTTCCTGCCAATCATCTGGATTGCCGGTTTATTAATTCTGCTGAAAACCATCGGCCTGCTGATTTTCTGGGTACTGCTGGTGATGGCGATTATGAGCTGGGTAAGCCAGGGTCGTAGCCCGATTGAATACGTGCTGATTCAGCTTGCCGATCCGCTGCTGCGTCCAATTCGCCGCCTGCTGCCGGCAATGGGTGGGATTGATTTCTCGCCGATGATCCTCGTTCTGCTGCTGTATGTCATCAATATGGGTGTCGCAGAAGTATTACAGGCGACAGGAAACATGCTGCTGCCGGGGCTGTGGATGGCGTTATGAGTGCCGTAACAGTTAACGATGACGGTCTGGTTTTGCGGCTTTATATTCAGCCAAAAGCCAGCCGTGATTCTATTGTCGGTTTACATGGCGACGAGGTAAAAGTCGCCATTACCGCGCCGCCGGTTGACGGCCAGGCCAACAGCCATCTGGTGAAATTTCTCGGTAAGCAATTCCGGGTAGCCAAAAGCCAGGTGGTGATAGAAAAAGGCGAACTTGGCCGCCACAAACAAATTAAAATCATTAATCCGCAACAAATCCCGCCAGAAATCGCGGCGTTAATTAATTAGGTATCCTATGCAAAAAGTTGTCCTCGCAACCGGCAATGCCGGTAAAGTGCGTGAGCTGGCGTCGCTGCTTAGCGACTTCGGTCTTGATATCGTGGCTCAAACGGAGCTTGGCGTTGATTCCGCCGAAGAAACCGGCCTGACCTTTATCGAAAACGCGATTCTGAAAGCGCGCCACGCGGCAAAAGCGACCGGTTTACCGGCGATTGCCGACGACTCCGGTCTGGCGGTAGATGCGCTGGGTGGCGCGCCAGGGATTTACTCCGCGCGTTATTCCGGTGAAGACGCGACCGATCAAAAGAATCTGCAAAAACTGCTGGGAACACTGAAAGACGTACCGGACGACCAACGTCAGGCTCGCTTCCACTGTGTGCTGGTGTATCTGCGTCACGCGGAAGATCCCACTCCGCTGGTATGTCACGGCAGCTGGCCGGGCGTGATTACCCGTGAACCTTCCGGTACTGGCGGCTTTGGTTATGATCCAATTTTCTTCGTGCCTTCCGAAGGCAAAACCGCTGCCGAACTGACCCGCGAAGAAAAGAGCGCCATTTCCCATCGTGGTCAGGCATTGAAACTGCTGCTGGACGCTTTACGTAATGGTTAAATTACCGCCGCTGAGTCTTTACATTCACATCCCGTGGTGCGTGCAGAAATGCCCGTACTGCGATTTCAACTCTCACGCGTTGAAAGGGGAAGTGCCGCACGATGATTATGTTCAGCATTTGCTTAGCGATCTGGACAACGATGTCGTTTACGCACAGAACCGTGAAGTAAAGACAATCTTTATTGGCGGTGGTACGCCGAGCCTGCTTTCCGGCCCGGCGATGCAAACGCTGCTGGACGGCGTGCGTGCGCGTTTGCCGCTGGCAGCGGATGCAGAAATTACCATGGAAGCGAACCCCGGTACGGTAGAAGCCGATCGCTTTGTTGATTATCAGCGTGCCGGTGTAAATCGTATCTCTATTGGGGTACAGAGTTTTAGCGAAGAAAAGTTGAAACGGCTGGGACGTATTCATGGCCCGCAAGAAGCGAAGCGTGCTGCAAAACTGGCAAGCGAGCTGGGGCTGCGTAGCTTTAACCTTGATTTAATGCATGGGCTACCGGATCAATCGCTGGAAGAGGCGCTTGGCGATCTGCGCCAGGCTATTGAACTGAATCCGCCGCATCTTTCCTGGTATCAACTGACCATCGAACCTAATACGCTGTTTGGTTCACGACCGCCGGTACTGCCGGACGACGACGCGCTGTGGGATATTTTCGAACAGGGGCATCAGTTATTAACCGCAGCGGGTTATCAGCAATATGAAACTTCCGCTTACGCCAAACCGGGTTATCAGTGCCAGCACAATCTTAACTACTGGCGATTTGGTGACTACATCGGCATCGGCTGCGGTGCACACGGCAAAGTGAGCTTCCCGAACGGGCGCATTCTGCGTACCACCAAAACGCGTCATCCGCGTGGTTTTATGCAGGGAAGGTATCTGGAAAGCCAGCGCGATGTTGAAACCGCAGATAAGCCATTCGAGTTCTTTATGAATCGCTTCCGTTTGCTGGAAGCCGCACCGCGCGTGGAGTTTAGCCAGTACACAGGTCTTTCTGAAGAGGTGATTCGCCAACAGTTAGACGAGGCTATCGCTCAGGGTTATCTCACTGAGTGTGCAGATTACTGGCAGATAACGGAACATGGGAAGTTGTTTTTAAATTCGCTGCTGGAGCTTTTTCTGGCGGAGTAAACTTGTAGCCGGATGCGGCGTGAACGCAGCATCCGGCTACAGGTCATACGTCGTCGCAATAATTACTTAATCACCCCATTACGTCGTAATTGTTCGGTATCTTTTTTCCAGCGATCGCTCGCCTGATTGATATCGTCAATCTTCATTAATATCGCGACTTTTTTACTGTTTATTTCTGAAACTTTCATCGTTAACGGATATTGCCCTTTCTCGAGCGTTATCCAGTCATCCTGCAATTTACGGCTAAGTTTTTGTGATTGCAGAAAGGTCTGTCGCCGCTGTTCGTTGATATCGAAATCCCGTTTCTGCTGAATCGGCACTTCATAACACTCTTCGCTTTGTTTATGACATGCCGCAATCGCCGGTTGATAAACCTCTTTGTCATATTTAACCGCGAACGCCTCGCTATCATTCTGTTTATTAAACTCATCACGCTGTTGGTGAATTTTTTTAAAGGCGTCTTCGCGGGTCATTTGCTTGCCGTTTGCATCTTTTCCCCAATATGTATCTGCTGCTTTCTGCGCCGCCGCCATTTGCTTATCAAGCTCTTTCACTTCCTTTTCCAGCGCAGGAATCGAGTTCTTCTGGGTATTCAACGCTGACTCAAGCTGACTAAAGCGATAATTGAAATCTTCGCTATTCACGATCAGATATTTATTATTCGTTTTGATATCGTCGACCACCCGTCCACGATCGCTGGCTGCTGCCTGAAAAGAGTAAAAGCTCACCGTCCAGCCAGACGCAGGTGTTCCTTTACTGGTTAACATCGCCGAAAATTTTACGGGCTTATCTTTCGTCCAGGTCTGCCCCAGTAGTTGGTAGTCTGCCAGTTGACCAACCCAGGTATAGAGATCATCACTGGAAGAAACATCGCCTTCCGCTGACCAGGTGGCCTGATTACCTTTCGCATCAAGGTTTTTTAAACTGATGGCATCAAGCTTGAGAATACCGTGATACTGCTTGTTGAATTGATCTTTTAAGACATTTTCAGTTGGCGGTTCGCCATCGGCCCAGCCATTACCAGACATCAACACAAACAGCGCCGTGCCTACAATCCATTGCTTTTTCACCAGAAAACCCTCGCGAGGAATAATTTATTCCAGTGATTATCATCAGGGTAATAACAATTGGCAATGGACGTGAGTCTGAAGTGAAAAAGCCCCGGCACGATACCGGGGCGAGGCGATTAGTACTGATTGAAAATCTGCTGGATCTGCTGTGGATCTTTGGTTTGCGTCAGTGCCAGTTGCAGCAGAACGCGCGCTTTTTGCGGGTTCAGCGTGCCAGAAGCGACGAAACCGTATTTTGCGTCATCCACTTCGGCATCCTGAGTGGTTGCGCCCGTCGGTACGCGGGAAGAACGTACTACCGCAGTGCCGTTTTTCGCAGCGGTCGCCAGGGTGTCGAACACGGTTTTATACAGATTGCCGTTACCCACACCGGCGCTAACGATACCGTCGTAGCCTGCATCTACCAGTGCTTTTACCGGAAGATCGGATGCGTTGGCGTAGTTATAAACGATGCCGACTTTCGGTAGTTCATTCAGCTTAGAGACATCGAACGGCGTGTCGCTGGTGTGCTTACGTGCCGGAGTACGCTGGTAGTCAATCTTACCGTTGTGAATGTAACCCAACGGACCGTAGTTAACAGATTTGAAGGTCGCTACATCGGTGGTATTAGTTTTGGTGACATCACGGCCATCAAGCACGGTGTCGTTCATCACCACCAGCACACCACGGTTGGCGGAGGCTTTATCGGCTGCGGTCACTACCGCGTTATACAGATTAAATGGACCGTCTGCGCTCATGGAAGTGGACGGGCGCATTGCGCCTACCATCACTACAGGCTTGTCACATTTCACGGTCAGGTCGAGGAAGTAAGCGGTTTCTTCCATCGTGTCAGTACCGTGGGTAATAACGAAGCCGTCGGTTTTATCGCAGTCGGTGTTAATTTTTTTCGCCAGCGTCAGCCAGACATTATCATTCATGTCCTGGGAGCCAATGTTAACTACCTGCTCGCCTTTAACGTTCGCAATGTCCTTCAGTTGCGGCACCGCATTGACCAGATTTTCTACGCCAACTTTACCCGCTGTGTAGTTAGATTTGGTTGCGGAGTCACCACCGCCGGCAATCGTCCCGCCGGTCGCTAAAATGGTGATATTCGGTAATGCTAATGCTGCACCACTAAAACCCATAACCAGTGCGGCAAGTGCCGTCTTTTTGAAAAACTCCATTTCATTCCTCCAGTTACGTGAACGCTACGTATTATCCCTTAGCTTTGTATGGAAAATTTGACGTTAAACAATTTACAACGTGAATGAATTTTGGAGATCTATAAAGTTAGAGGCAGGTAACAAAACGAAGAATTAAACGGCATAAAAAAGTATTATGCCGTCTTAAAATAGAGGATTATTTCAAATTCCCGACCAGGGCATTGCGGCTATCTTCCAGTGTTACGACACGGCTACAGACATCTTTGCCAAACTGCTGGAAATCTTTTTCCTGCTTTTTCCACTCGGTTTGGATTGAGGATTGCAGCCCCCCCAGGCTTCCCAGCACGTTCTGTAATGGGTTACCGCCGCTTTTCAGCACCGCTTTCGCGCCCATTTCATTAATGCTGTCCTGCAAAATACCGCCCATTGCCTGATTCACTAACTGCTGGCCTTCGGCGCGAACCTGATCGATAGCTTTATAGTGGAACGTCAGGCCATCGCTGCGCGTTTCGATAATGCGGTTCATCTGCTCTTTTAATTGCGCATCCAGTTTGGTCAGACGGCTGCGCATTTTGCTGCTTTCGCCCATCTCCTGAACGATAATTTTATCCAGCGCGACGCGAGCTTTCTCGACGCGACTTTTCGCGCCTTCATCAATCCACGGTAACGTACTGCGCAATTCTGCCTGATAATCCTTCGCCTGCTCGCGTTGGGCAGCGTTCAGAGAATATTGTTTGCCGTTGTACATCACGTTGCCGTCTGGCGTGATCACCAGATTGCCGTTTTCGCCCTTCACCTGCACGGTTTGCGGGCTGACAATCACATCGTCACGCGGCGTGACGCTGCACTGGTAGTCGGCGTGAGCGGTCATTGCCGTCACTGAAAGTGCTGCCGCCAGCAGCATTTTGCGCATCATAATCTTCCCTCAAGAACAAATCAGGCCAGCATTTGCTGGCCCAGATTGATAACAAAGTGCGCGTTGTCCATGCCGGATGCGGCGTAAACGCCTTATCCGGCCTACTCGATCGTGCATCTTTGTAGACCTGATAAGCGTAGCGCATCAGGCAGTTTTGCATTTGTCATCGCCCGTATGTTTTCTTAGTCCCACCAAACGTCGAAAAGTTCGCTGGTGCGTACCTCATCCAGTTTGCGCTCTTCCAGCCACTTACGCACAATCGCCTGATGTTCTTCGGTGCATTTGCCGATTTCCTGCATACAGATCAGACCTTCCCAGGCCAGATAGCCGCTGCCGTCAAAGGCCAGTTTGTTCGGTTCGATAACCTCGTTAATAAAGTCATCAACGGTTTTATCAATCTGTTCTTCCGATGTACCTTCCGGGAATCGCCATGCCACCGAAAATCCTAATTCCTGGAATTCGTCGATGTGCATTTTTTTACGCAGACGACGGCTACGGTTCTTTGCCATTATTTCACCCTCTCGAACATTAAGTCCCATACTCCGTGACCAAGACGATGACCACGTTGTTCAAATTTCGTCACCGGACGTGATGCCGGACGCGGTACGTAATCATTGCTCTCTGACAGGTTTTTATAACCGTCAATAGAAGACATCACTTCAAGCATATGTTCCGCATAAGGTTCCCAGTCGGTCGCCATATGGAATACGCCCCCCAGCTGCAGTTTGCTTTTTACCAGTTCGGCAAACGGCACCTGAACGATACGGCGTTTATTATGGCGCGCTTTGTGCCACGGGTCAGGGAAAAAGAGCTGCACCATGCGCAATGAATTGTCAGGAATCATTTTATGCAGCACTTCAACCGCATCGTGACACATCACGCGCAGGTTGCTTAAGCCCTCTTCATGCGCAGAAGCCAGGCACGCACCAACGCCCGGTGAATGCACTTCAATGCCGAGGAAGTCCTGCTCGGGGCGATCTTTAGCCATTGCCACCAGCGACGCCCCCATGCCAAAACCAATCTCAAGCGTCACCGGCGCTTCACGGCCAAAAAGCGCGGGGAAATCCAGCATATCTTCGCTGAACTCAACGCCCATCACCGGCCAGTAGTTTTCCAGCGCATGTTCCTGGCCTTTGGTCAGTCGCCCCTGGCGGCGCACAAAACTACGGATACGGCGCAGTGGGCGGCCGTTTTCATCAAATTCCGGTGAAATGACGTCGTTTTTCATAAAGATTTAGTCGCTTGTGAAAGTGTTCTGAAAACGGGCATTATCCAAAGTTAGTTGCCGGATGCAAGCATGATAAGGCCGTGGCTGCGGAAAGTTCCGGTTTACACCCTGCCGTCGCTGTGCTGCAATCTTGCCCCCAACAACAATGAATTCGGTGACCATGCAAGCGTCGCAATTTTCAGCCCTGGTTCTGGACTGGTACGATAAATACGGGCGAAAAACTCTGCCCTGGCAAATTGACAAGACGCCCTACAAAGTATGGCTCTCAGAAGTGATGTTGCAACAAACTCAGGTTGCGACCGTTATCCCCTATTTTGAACGCTTTATGGCGCGCTTCCCGACGGTGACCGATCTCGCCAACGCGCCGCTGGACGAAGTTCTCCACTTGTGGACCGGGCTTGGCTATTACGCCCGCGCGCGCAATCTGCATAAAGCGGCACAGCAAGTTGCCACCTTACACGACGGTAAATTCCCGGAAACCTTTGAGGAAGTCGCCGCGCTGCCTGGCGTCGGACGCTCCACTGCAGGCGCGATCCTCTCGCTTTCTCTGGGTAAGCACTTTCCGATTCTCGACGGTAACGTCAAACGCGTGCTGGCTCGCTGCTATGCTGTAAGCGGCTGGCCAGGGAAAAAAGAGGTCGAAAATAAACTGTGGAGTTTAAGCGAGCAGGTTACGCCCGCCGTCGGCGTGGAGCGGTTTAATCAGGCGATGATGGATTTAGGCGCGATGATTTGTACGCGCTCGAAGCCGAAGTGTTCGCTCTGCCCGCTACAAAACGGGTGTATTGCCGCCGCCAACAATAGCTGGTCGCTTTATCCGGGCAAAAAACCGAAACAGACATTACCGGAGCGCACCGGCTACTTTTTGCTGTTACAGCACGAAGATGAAGTATTTCTGGCGCAGCGTCCGCCGAGCGGATTGTGGGGCGGTTTATACTGTTTCCCGCAGTTTGCCGACGAAGAAAGTTTGCGGCAGTGGCTGGCGCAACGGCAGATTGCTACTGATAACCTGACGCAACTCACCGCGTTTCGGCATACCTTCAGCCATTTCCATTTAGATATTGTGCCTATGTGGCTTCCCGTGTCGTCATTCACCGGTTGCATGGATGAAGGCAATGCGCTCTGGTATAACTTAGCGCAACCGCCGTCAGTTGGTCTGGCGGCTCCCGTGGAGCGTTTGTTACAGCAGTTACGCACTGGCGCGCCGGTTTAGCGCGTGAGTCGATAAAGAGGATGATTTATGAGCAGAACGATTTTTTGTACTTTCCTGCAGCGTGAAGCAGAAGGTCAGGATTTTCAGCTATACCCCGGCGAACTGGGAAAACGCATCTACAACGAGATTTCCAAAGAAGCCTGGGCGCAGTGGCAGCACAAACAAACCATGCTGATTAACGAAAAGAAACTCAACATGATGAATGCCGAGCACCGCAAGCTGCTGGAGCAGGAGATGGTCAACTTCCTGTTCGAAGGTAAAGAGGTGCATATCGAGGGCTATACGCCGGAAGATAAAAAATAAAAACAGTGCCGGAGTACGCCTCCGGCAACTTGCATAAAAACAAACACAACACGCACCCGGAATGATGAAAAAATATCTCGCGCTGGCTTTGATTGCGCCGTTGCTCATCTCCTGCTCGACGACCAAAAAAGGCGATACCTATAATGAAGCCTGGGTCAAAGACACCAACGGTTTTGATATTCTGATGGGGCAATTTGCCCACAATATTGAGAACATCTGGGGATTCAAAGAGGTGGTGATCGCCGGTCCTAAGGACTACGTGAAATACACCGATCAATACCAGACCCGCAGCCACATCAACTTTGATGACGGTACGATTACTATCGAAACCATCGCCGGGACAGAACCTGCCGCGCATTTGCGCCGGGCAATTATCAAAACGTTGCTGATGGGCGACGATCCGAGTTCGGTCGATCTCTATTCCGACGTTGATGATATTACGATTTCGAAAGAACCTTTCCTTTACGGTCAGGTGGTGGACAACACCGGGCAGCCGATTCGCTGGGAAGGTCGCGCAAGCAACTTCGCGGATTATCTGCTGAAAAACCGTCTGAAGAGCCGCAGCAACGGGCTGCGTATCATCTACAGCGTCACCATTAACATGGTGCCGAACCACCTTGATAAACGTGCGCACAAATATCTCGGCATGGTCCGCCAGGCGTCACGGAAATATGGCATTGATGAGTCGCTGATTCTGGCAATTATGCAGACTGAATCTTCCTTTAACCCGTATGCGGTCAGCCGTTCCGATGCGCTGGGATTAATGCAGGTGGTACAACATACTGCCGGGAAAGATGTGTTCCGCTCGCAGGGGAAATCCGGCACGCCGAGCCGCAGTTTCTTGTTTGATCCTGCCAGCAATATTGATACCGGCACTGCGTATCTGGCGATGCTGAACAATGTTTATCTTGGCGGCATTGATAACCCAACGTCGCGGCGTTATGCCGTCATCACCGCCTATAACGGTGGTGCAGGCAGCGTATTACGCGTCTTCTCGAACGATAAAATTCAGGCTGCCGCTATTATAAATACTATGACGCCGGGCGATGTTTATCAGACGCTGACGACCCGCCATCCGTCTGCGGAATCTCGCCGCTATCTCTATAAAGTGAACATGGCACAGAAATCTTATCGCCGCCGATAATTTCACCTTTGCCTCTGACAATACTCCGAGGCAAAGTGTTATACGCATCACAATTTCGCTCTGCAAGTTGAGATTATTTGCAATTATTTGCCACGGGTAACAAAAAAACAGTCAGTGAAGTTGATAGAATCGCATCATCTTGCACGGTCAAATGTGCTTTTTGAAACACTCATCCGCATCATGATGTGAGGAAATTAACATGAATCTTAAGCTGCAGCTGAAAATTCTCTCTTTTCTGCAGTTCTGCCTGTGGGGAAGTTGGCTGACGACCCTCGGCTCCTATATGTTTGTTACCCTGAAGTTCGACGGTGCTTCTATCGGCGCAGTTTATAGTTCACTGGGTATCGCCGCTGTCTTTATGCCTGCGTTGCTGGGGATTGTGGCCGACAAATGGTTAAGTGCGAAATGGGTTTACGCCATTTGTCACACTATCGGCGCGATCACGCTCTTCATGGCGGCGCAAGTCACCACGCCGGAGGCGATGTTCCTTGTGATATTGATTAACTCGTTTGCCTATATGCCAACGCTTGGGTTAATCAACACTATCTCCTACTATCGCCTGCAAAATGCCGGGCTGGATATTGTGACGGATTTCCCGCCAATCCGTATCTGGGGCACCATCGGCTTTATTATGGCGATGTGGGTGGTGAGCCTGTCTGGCTTCGAATTAAGCCACATGCAGCTGTATATTGGCGCAGCTCTCTCCGCCGTTCTGGTGCTGTTTACCTTTACGCTGCCGCATATTCCGGTTGCTAAACAGCAAGCGAATCAGAGCTGGACGACTTTGCTGGGGCTTGATGCATTCGCGCTGTTTAAAAACAAGCGTATGGCGATTTTCTTCATCTTCTCGATGTTGCTGGGTGCGGAACTGCAGATTACCAACATGTTCGGTAATACTTTCCTGCACAGCTTCGACAAAGATCCGATGTTTGCCAGCAGCTTCATCGTGCAACATGCGTCGATCATCATGTCGATTTCGCAGATCTCGGAAACTCTGTTCATTCTGACCATCCCGTTCTTCTTAAGCCGCTACGGTATTAAGAACGTAATGATGATCAGTATTGTGGCGTGGATCCTGCGTTTTGCGCTGTTTGCTTATGGCGACCCGACTCCGTTCGGTACTGTACTGCTGGTGCTGTCAATGATTGTCTACGGCTGCGCATTCGACTTCTTCAACATCTCTGGTTCAGTGTTTGTCGAAAAAGAAGTCAGCCCGGCAATTCGTGCCAGTGCGCAGGGGATGTTCCTGATGATGACCAACGGCTTCGGCTGTATCCTCGGCGGTATTGTGAGCGGTAAAGTGGTTGAGATGTACACCCAAAACGGCATTACCGACTGGCAGACCGTATGGCTGATTTTCGCAGGTTACTCTGTGGTTCTGGCCTTCGCGTTCATGGCGATGTTTAAATACAAACACGTTCGTGTCCCTGCGGGCACACAGACTGTTAGCCACTAATTACGCAAAGAGAAACGGGTCGCCAGAAGGTGACCCGTTTTTTATTCTCACTTCAACACATAACCGTACAACCGTTTCATGCCATCCGCATCGGTTTCGCTATAGACACCTTGTAGCTCCGGCGAAAACCCCGGCAGCAAATTCACGCCCTCTTCCAGCGCAAGGAAATAACGCTGAACCGCTCCACCCCAGACTTCCCCCGGCACCACGCAAAGCACGCCAGGTGGATAAGGCAACGCCCCTTCTGCCGCAATTCGCCCTTCGGCATCACGAATCCGCACCAATTCCACTTCACCGCGAATATAGGCGCTATGCGCATCCTGCGGATTCATCACCACTGACGGGAAACTCTGCTGGCGGAACATCGCTTTTTGCAGGTCTTTGACGTCGAAGCTGACATACAAATCGTGCATCTCCTGACACAACTGGCGCAAAGTGTAGTCGCGGTAGCGTACCGGATATTTGTTATAAACACTCGGTAGCACCTCAGCCAGCGGCGAATCATCCTCAATATGCTGTTCAAACTGCGCCAGCATCAACACCAGTTGAGCCAGCTTCTCGTGACTTTCAGCCGGCGTTAATAAGAACAGAATGGAGTTGAGATCGCATTTTTCCGGCACAATGCCGTTCTCACGCAGATAATGCGCCAGAATCGTCGCCGGTACGCCAAAATCGCTATATTCACCGGTTTCGGCATTGATTCCCGGCGTGGTCAGTAATAGCTTGCACGGATCAACAAAATACTGGTCTGCGGCATATCCCTCAAAGCCGTGCCACTTTGCTCCTGGCTCAAAGCTGAAGAAACAGCGGTCACTGGCCAACACTGACGTCGGATAATCCTGCCACAATTTGCTATCGACAACGGGCGGAATAAACGGACGGAACAGCTTACAGCGCGCAAGAATCGCCTTGCGCGCTTCAATCCCCAACTCAACGCACTCAGCCCATAGCCGACGCCCACTCTCCCCTTCATGGATTTTGGCATTGACGTCCAGCGCGGCAAATAGCGGATAGAACGGACTGGTGGAAGCATGGAGCATAAAGGCATTATTCAACCGCTTATGTGGGCAAAAACGCGCCTGCCCGCGAATATGGTTATCTTTTTTATGGATCTGCGACGTCTGCGAGAATCCCGCCTGCTGTTTATGCACCGACTGGGTAACAAAGATCCCCGGATCGTTTTCGTTAAGTTCTAACAGCAGCGGCGAGCTATCCGCCATCATCGGGATAAACTGTTCATAACCAACCCATGCGGAATCAAACAGAATGTAATCGCACAGATGCCCAATGGTATCGATCACCTGACGAGCGTTATAGACAGTGCCGTCATAGGTTCCTAACTGAATGATTGCCAGGCGAAACGGGCGCGATTGCTCAGCTTTTTCTGGCGCAACGTCGCGAATTTGCTCGCGCAAATAATCTTCATTAAAACAGCGCGCATCAATACCGCCGATAAAACCGAACGGGTTACGCGCGGCCTCCAGATACACCGGCGTCGCACCTGCCTGAATCAACGCGCCGTGATGGTTCGACTTATGATTATTGCGGTCGAACAGCACCAGATCACCCCGCGTTAGCAACGCATTCGTCACCACTTTATTCGCTGCTGAAGTACCGTTAAGAACAAAATAGGTTTTATCGGCATGAAAAACTTTGGCTGCGAATTTCTGCGCATCCTTCGCCGAGCCTTCATGAATAAGCAGATCGCCCAGTTTCACATCGGCATTACACATATCGGCGCGAAAGACGTTCTCACCAAAGAAATCGTAAAAATGGCGTCCGGCAGGATGCTTTTTAAAGAACGCACCATGTTGATGCCCAGGGCAAGCAAAAGTGCTGTTGCCCATCTCAACGTACTGCGTCAGCGTGTCATAAAACGGTGGCAGCAAATTCTCTTCATACTGGCAAGCAGCAGACTCCAGCACCAGCCACTGCTGCTCGTTACCGTTGATAATCGCCGTAACGCCCGCAGGCACTTCAACAGCATTGTCAGAATACAAAAACACCGGCAGATGAAAACCGGTTCGCTTAAGTAACGCAAGAATGCCACTACGACTATCCGCAGCGGTAATGACGACTGCCGCGACGTCCGTAAAATCAGTATCTTCCAGCGCCACCACGCGACGATGGGTAGAAAGTCGGGAAACCAGTTCATTACTGGCGGCAATACTCATTGATTTCATAAACGCAAAACCCGTTTCGGGGAGGTAAGAATATCGGACAAGGTGAAAAACCTTGCCCCATGAGATGGGGGTCAAACTGGTCACCAGCTCCGACCGCCAGACATCAGTAAAAGCAGAAACGCTCTGATTTTACTGTTGTCCTGCAGTGAGCGTGCGTTAACTTCACCGCATGAGCAGTAACATGGAAAGGGAATATTTTCGCGCAAAACGGCGAGGAGCGAGAGAATGTAAGGAGGTGGCATGCATCAGGCAAACTCCGTACAGAGAGGAGAAAATTCGCGCAATCATGGCACCTTTCGCTAAAGCGTGCAAGCCAGGACTTTGCGTCCAGGCAAGCTATAAACGGGGCAAAAAGTTCATAATAAAAAAATCAAACAATACAGTTAACAGGAACTCTTGTGGTCATCGGCCCTTTTATCAACGCTAGTGCAGTATTACTGGGTGGCATTCTCGGCGCACTGCTTAGCCAACGTTTACCGGAACGTATCCGCGTCTCAATGACATCGATTTTTGGTCTGGCATCGTTGGGGATTGGTATTTTACTGGTGGTGAAATGCGCCAACCTTCCGGCGATGGTTTTAGCAACGCTACTTGGCGCTCTAATCGGCGAAATGTGTTTGCTGGAGAAAGGAGTCAATACAGCGGTTGCCAGAGCGCAAAATCTGTTTCGCCACTCGCACAAGAAGCCAGCGCATGAATCATTTATTCAAAATTTTGTTGCGATTATTGTCCTGTTTTGTGCCAGCGGTACAGGGATCTTCGGCGCGATGAATGAAGGAATGACCGGCGATCCGAGTATTTTAATCGCCAAGTCATTTCTTGATTTCTTTACGGCGATGATCTTCGCCTGCTCTCTGGGGATTGCGGTATCAGTGATTAGCATTCCATTGCTCATCATCCAGTTAACACTGGCCTGGGGAGCCGCGCTGATATTACCGCTAACGACACCGGCGATGATGGCGGACTTTAGCGCCGTAGGCGGTTTATTGCTTCTGGCGACCGGTTTGCGCATCTGTGGCATTAAAATGTTCCCGGTAGTCAACATGCTTCCAGCACTGCTTCTGGCAATGCCTCTTTCCGCCGCCTGGACCGCCTGGTTTGCCTGAAATGTGTGTAATAGCGGCAAAGTGATGATAGATTGTGCAGTCTGCCGTAAATTGAAGAAATTTGATTGACGAGACGAGGCGAATCAGGTTTAATGCGCCCCGTTGCCCGGATAGCTCAGTCGGTAGAGCAGGGGATTGAAAATCCCCGTGTCCTTGGTTCGATTCCGAGTCCGGGCACCACTATTCATAAGGCCTCGCTGAAAAGCGGGGCTTTTTCTTTTTCTGGCTACGATAAATTTCTGGTCGTTGTTACAGATCATTCATAACCATTCACACCTTTTAACTTCGAAGCATTCTGTTTAATGTCGGCATACCTGGCGATAAGTTGTTTCAGGCGCATCTCTGCCTGAGCCCCTGCGGCAGGAGGGAGTGGCTGCCCTACCGGCGATTGTGCCAGTATCCGCAGTTGTTCTTCAGCCGGTATGGATTGGTTAAATAGCTGCATAGCGGAATAAACAACTGATTTCAGTTCACTGACCGTCATATATTTCCCCTTATGCTCATCCAGTCCGTTCAGTCGTTCACTCAGTTTCTGTAGCGTCATCATTCCCTGATGCCAGCCATTCAGGTTTCCTGTCGGCAATGCGGCAACATTAAGTTGTTGCTGCCACTGTTGCATCAGAGGTTTTGCCCGCTCCGGCCAAATCGACTGGGCTTGTTCGACAAGTTGCCAGCCTCGGGTAATGAGCCAGTCCGGTGGTAGCTTGTCCAGAAGTGCAAGTTGCTGCTGTGTTTGCGTTATTAAAGTTTGTGGCAAGGGAGATTGCTGCCGCAATATATCCAGTTGTTCAGGCGTGAGTATTGCGGGTAATGGAGTTAAAGAGGCAGTAAGCTGGGCTTGTAATGGATCCGACCGGTGAAAATATTGCCAGCCCCATACCATTGCTGCACTTATCATCAGCATGGAACACATCCCAGCAACAAAAGATTTCCACCTTTTTACTGGCGCGGGTATTGCCGGGAGCACCTCTACGTTCGGTTGTGTAACATACACCCACTTCACCGTACCGCCTGGCCTTCGGGGATCTTCAAACAGGCTTTCAGCATGGGAACCTATTGATATATCGGTTCTATTTATTACTGTGGCAGGCGACACTATACCAGACCGAATTGTCGTCCCTGTGCTGGTTGTACCATCGCTGCTTTCCAGGCTGACAGCGTTGTTGTGTATCAGGGCACGCAAAGTATCCAGTTGGCTGAGATGCCTAAGCTCCAGACGCTGTAATACTTCCCCCAGACGGGTAAGCAGTTGTTCTGCCCGATACAACTGACCAAGGTCGCTGTATATCAGCGGCAGCGAGCGTATACGTTGCTGCAAACGCTGACTCAGATTACTCAGGATCTCCATTCGAACGTGAACAGGCTGCGGCCAGAGCACGCCCCACTCATGACTTATCAGAGCCTCCAGTATTGCCAGACCTTCATTGAGACCGAATAATCCAGCCAGTTGCGTACGAGCCAGCGTATACCAGGCTGCCGTCTGCAGCTCTACACCATTTTGATCAAACAGTGAAAGACAAAGTTTCTCGACATAATGCCAGTTCACATCCGGACGCGCCGGATGTGTAAGCTTATTCAGTTCATCGCGCAGGGCAGCATAATCCGGTAGCGTGCGCGGGTCACCGCCGGTTTTGATTTTACGTGGGGTAATGTCATTCATGACCTGTTGTCCATCTGACGTGCTTGCGGTTATAGAAGACTATCGTTTCTGCGGCATATTCAGAGCGTTGCCGAATTAAGGAAGAAACATTACATACGGGTTGTCGTGTCGAGATACTGTTGTTGCTTCAAATACCTCAACAGAACTCGACCTTCGGGTACAAATTCGGTGCTATAACGCACCAGGCCAATACCTTTAAGTTCAGCATCAATGGCATAGCACAGCTCACCGGGAATCTCTTGTTCCAGCAAAACAACGGTTATTTTTTGCAGGCGTGGCTCATATTTGAGCAGTACAGCAGATAATGCCCCCATAAGTTCATGCGCCATACCCGGCATCCCCTGAAGGATTTTGGTCATATCCGGCAGACCGTAGTCAGGTAAATGCGCCAGCGTACCGGCACGACAGTTAAGAATGCGCTGCATATTGTCCAGCACTGAGAGGATCGTCTGGTTCTGCTCGCTAACCTGATGCAGATCCAGCCCTCCGGTAAAATTCCCAAACAGGATTTCATACAATGACGGATGGGGAGTGTCATTCATCTTTCAGCACCTTCAGAGTCAGTTGGTTGCTTCCTGCTTCAATGATTCGGGCTTTATCCGGGTCAAGATCGTCACGGCTTAACACCACCCGCCAGCTGTTACTCACCTGATCCGGCGACATAAACATGCCCGCCACCGCCACATACTGCGCACTTTCCTCCATCGGCATATCAACCATCACTGCCCCACCCGGCTGCAGGCGGATATCTTTCTCCGCCACCAGATCAGCCTTAATAGCCTGACTGTCAGACTTAAACAGCGAAGGGTAATCCGTGCTGTCGAAGGTTTTGCGATCCTTGAGCTGGTAAATGCGCACCACTATGGACAGCGCCACTTCACTGGCATTGAGGTTCAGCGCCTCGCGTGCCCGAATATCCAGATGCAGGGTTTTCACCTGTTTATAAAAAATCGATTTTGTCACGGCGACAGTGCCGTCCGTAATGCTCTGGGTCAGGCCACACCCAGCCAGCATCAGTGTGATGCCCGTAGTCAGCGCAACCAGGGGAAATTTACCAGCGATAATCGCCATCTTCATCGGTCTCCCTGCGGTGAATATTTTCCTGTACCCGCTCATAGCGGCCAAGATTGATGGTTATTGTTTTACTGTATGTAGCAGTGTCCGCCACACTCAGTGGACGCATTACGGCTGTACGCCCTAATTGCACTGCACCGACTTTAGGCTTGCTGTTCATTGTGGCATCCGGTAGCAGGCTACGGTCGACACACAACTGCAGGCGGACATCAAGGCGTGAGCCAAGATAGACATGCAGCAGAGCCATTAAATCTGTATGAAGCTCACTACCGGGTAACCAGCCCTGCACTTCAGCCGGGTCCGTCGTGGTAAGGCGCATCAACACCCGGCTGTTAACGTCAGTGGCATAGTTGCCCATCACTGGGCGATTTATCAGAGTGGAGGGATTACTCACGCTCATGGTCAGCGTTTTTTTCAGTGGCACCCGGTGTTTGTCGTGATGCCAGATTTTCGCCTGTGTATTGGGTGCCAACAAACGCACCAGAGAGGCCATACCTTCCGCAGTACGCCCCGGTAGCAACATCACCGGCAGCAACGCCAGAAAGCGTGAGGCGGGAGCGGCGATACTGTCGGTGCAGCCGTCAATCCCAAGCCCAGCCAACCCCAGCAGATACTGCGATATTTTGTCCTTACCGCCTTCTTTAAAAGTGGCCGGGTACGAGTATTTACGCCAGATGCGGTAGTATTGGGCAATCAGCCGATGGTTGAAGATATCGAGGAAATCGCTGGTGGCTTCGTACCCTTCGCGGCGTTGGGTGATGTCATCGATATAGTGCGTCGGCAATGGAGATTCCACGCCGTAAAGCCCCATAAATGTGATGCGTACCGTTGGGGGTAAGTGCGGATACTCAGGTAATTCCACACCTTTGATTTCAGAGGCCGGAAACCCCATCCCCGGATGCGGGCGAAAGCGCACCTGTTCATGTCGTACCTGCCAGGTACTACCGGTGACCGGTTGATCCGGTTGGCTTTGCTCCAGCAACTGGCAGAAGCGGTAAAAATTCATATACGACAGCCGGTCACCCCACTGTGCAATTAACCGGGCAGGCGCGGGCTGTGGTTCTCTTTCCACCGGATGCATTTTCCTTCTGGCTGGATAATGAGGGTAAGCTGGTTAAATTGGTTCATATCGGCATAGAGCACAAAGAAACGGTTAAGCATCTCACCAAACAAATGAATATCGCCCTCGCCCGTAAACCCGTTGTTGTCGAGCGTCACTTCAATATCCAGCCCTCGTAACAGGAAGCCCTGCTCGAACCGCTGCAGACGATGATGAGCCACATGCTGAATCGCCTCCAGACGCCGGATGTTCAGTTCATCATCTTGCCAGTTGTACAGCGCAAGCGTTCCACGCAGCACTTCAGCGGTACTCATCATGTTGAGGAACCCTGATCCCAGGTGGCTCAGTACTCGCCAGTGGAAACGGTCTTCAGCGGGCGGGTAAACCGGCAGCGTTGGCTTGCAGAGGTTGCGCACTGAAAGCTGCGTATCCACGACCTGCTCACAGCGGTCAAGCAGTGTACTCTGCAGCGCCCGGCGCGGCAGTTGACCGTTCGTGCCGGTGATTTGCAGCGACACAACTTCACGCTCGACAAGTCGATCATCTTCCCACTGATGCCCCCCAAGAATTAACCAGGTGTCATACAGTCCGGTCACGCTGCGCTTAACGCGCGTATGGTAATAGCGCGGAGGCGCATGGCGACGCATCATCCCCCCTTTGTGGCGGAAGCTGCTGAACGGAACATACTCTGCGTCATTGGTTCGGTTTGAACCGGTAACCGAATCCACAGCATAAATCTCGGTATGCCCGTCCTGCAGCCGTTTAGGACGCAGCAGATATTCACTTTCAAGTCCGGTGATGATGAGCGGATCAGCCTCCAGGGTAAACAGGTTAATCACCGGTACGCAGTGGAGGCGAATGGCATCATCGGTGACTGGCAGATCAGGCGGCCACGGTGTACTGAGCACCACTTCAATGTCGAAATACTCCGCCCCGGCAGGAGGTGTGATCCCCTCCAGGCCGTTGAGATGGACGAACATAAACTTATCCCGGAAGGTAAAGTATTCCAGCAGCAACTGATAGCCGCTGAAAGCACTATCGCCTTTCGGCCACAGACGGTCTTCTTCGGCAAACCCGCCCGGCGAGAAATACCCGTCAAGGCGGATACGATCAGTCTGACCGGGCAGGCGCATATACAACGCCGCCTGGCGTTTCGTTAGCATCAGGTGCAACTGGCTACTGACCGGAGCATCAGCCCCAAGATACAGGCTCAGGCAACTAAGATCAGCATTCGACCAGTCCGCCTGACTGCTGCAGGCAAAGCGTATCCGTAGCAGCGAGCGACCGTCAGGTTCGGTGGTCATAGTGATGCCTGAAACACTGAGGGGATTGAGCATCACATCCTGCGTGGTACGGTAACGACAAACGGTGTTCTTCGGTCCTACTGGTCGGGAATACACTTCAAGACCTGCAGGCACCACTTCCGCCATTTTCATGGCGTGTAGCGCCGGGGTGAGTGCCACGACTGAAAGTGAAGGAATAGTGCGCAGATAGTGTGGCCAGAGCATACTGACCAGCCCTTCAGTAAGCTCAGGCAGGTCGTCGTCAATTTTTTCACGCAGCCGCCCCATCGAAAAGGCAAAGCCTTCAAACAGACGTTCGACATACGGGTCCGGTGTACCGGCTTTATCCATGTCCAACATCGCAGCCCGATCAGGATGAGTTTGTGCGAACTCTTTCGCCGTCTCACGAAGGTAGCGCATTTCCGCATCAAAATAGCGTAGTGTTAGATCTTTCATAAAAGAATGACTCAATATATAGAAAAGAATGTTCCCTTCCCTAAAAGGGAATGCTATCTCACCACTTTGAGGGGAATGAGAGAAATGGGTTTTATCTTCTCATTTAACATTTCAAATCCGGCAGATATTTTTCTGAACATATTCCCCACCCAATATCTTAAAGCCAGCTCAAAATATATATTTCCGCCGACCGCCAGACATATTTCTGGGATAAATAGCGATATCTGACCATCGATAACCTTCAGTATTGAGAGCACAAAAACAGACAATTCCATCAGATGAACTAACCTTAACCTCCTCTTCTGGCATGATTCCATCTCCAGAACCAGGACAACCCGTAAGGATGAATAAACAGATATCAATAAAAGATGTATAAGCCAGAGATTTTTATTCGCTCTGTAAATTAAAGGGAAGACAACTACTGCAATGAACTCATATTTTGTTATATGGAGTGATTGACATAAATATTGCGCTAGTCAGTGAAATTTCACCCAAATTTAACCTCCGTAATGTTCCTTCTTTTTTATGAGCCATTCCGATTCATCCTCCTGATAAATAAATTTTTATCCAGTTAATAACATTATCTAACTACACAACACTGCGGCTCGCGCCGGATCGAGCTGAATCAGCCCGCCGAGCAATTTTTCCATGACTGGTCCGAGCCGAACCTTGTCTGCCTCACTTCGACCGGCTTTCAGCCGCAGGAGTTTCAGATGGCGAGCCTGAACTTCAAACAACAGTTCAGGTTCCCAGTCGCTAAGAACCACTTCTCTGGCACGCTCACCCAACTCGGCAAACAGGTGCACCGCCAGATCATTTTTACCGTACTGTTCAGCAATGCGCCCCATCAACAGGCGCAACAGCCACTTCTGGCGAACTGTCGTTATGCCGGGCTGGGTCTGTAACCATCCCAATGCAGCCTCCGGGCCTTCATTATCAGCCAGTGCCACGGCTTCAGGTTCCAGCGCCAGAATGTCATCATTACTGGCTATTAGCGGGGCAGATGATGTGTCATTGCTCCATCCCCCCGTCGTATCCAGCACACTCTGTTGGAGCCAGTTCAGCGTTACTTCATCGGCAAACGGCGTTCCGTCACTGAACGCTAGCGTCTCCAGCCCGGAGAGCCGCTTCAGTAGCCCTTTCAGGTCAGCGGCGATGATGGCGGCCAAAGTGTCTTTACCGGACTTCGTCAGTGCCTGATGGATATACCACTGCAGATCCAGCCACAAATGATTAGCACCACGGGAAAAAGTGCTGTCTGCCGTTTCCAGCATTTCCGCCCAGTTTTGTTGCAGGTAAAGGCGCTTGAGCAGTGCTCGCTGGTCAGCCCTGGGAGGCTCGATACGCGTGCGTCCCTGCGCATCCGGAGCCGGAATAGCCCGCAGGGTATCGTGACGCAGACTTTTCATCAGATGGTGCGCTGACAACCAACCGTCAGGCTGTTCTCGCAGGTATTCACTGAGTGTGCGTGCCTGCGTCAGCAAATCCTGACCGGAAGTGATCCGCCCGATAGCCGGAGCATCGCTCTGGCTCGCCGTGGACGGTATCTCGGTGCCGCTGGCGTTCTGTGGTACAACCGCATCCACGCCACCCGCTTTCTGCAGGCGGTTTTCCAGTGCGCCGTACAGCGCATTCAGTTCAGGACGGGTTTCATCCGATTCGTTTTCGGTTAGCTGAGCTATCAGAAGCAGCGCACCGGTGGTACGCAACGCATCTTCCCTGACCACTTCCGGATACAGTGAAAGGGAATCAGTCATACGTGAACCAGCCAGCCACTCCAGTGCTGCCTTACGGCTGCGGTCACGCTGCGGATGCAGCTGCGTGCCGAAGCGGTCTATCAGACCGGCCAGCAGCTCAAGACCTTCTGCCAGCCCCTGCTCCCCTTCACGGTGCAGCCTGGCCCAGCAGTAATACGTCGCCACACGGATATCTTTGGCGGTGGTGGTGAGCAACTTCTCCGCCAGTCGGCAAATGAGTTCGGTATCTGCCCCGGAGAGTTTATTGACCTCCTCGCGCATTTGCTGGAAGTCATCGTCATACCCCGGGTCTTCCCCTACAGATGATGTCCCTGATAACGGCAGCAACCAGTTGTTCCACTGCACCACACGCTCACCAGTAGCGCCTAGCAGTATCGCCTGCTCTGTCTGGCAAGCTCTAAATAAAGTATCCAGCGTACTCATCAGTCAACCGCCTCTGCATTACTGGTCGCGCTGGCAAGCTGGTTTGACGCTGCCACTCTGACCGTGTTGAAGATGGTTCCCGGCAGACGAAAGTTACGCAGTTTCAACAGTGCCAGCGGCCCCTCTCCCGCCTCGGAACGCAAGGTATAATTGAGCTGGCGTCCATCCTGAGCTTTCCAGCTCAGTGTGTAGCTACTGCCGACGCCTGGATAAGCACTGATCTCAGCCTTATCAAGCAGGCGTATCCAGCCCCACGTTCCGGGAATATCCGCATACTGACGGGTGCCAGCCTGGGTACTTATCCAGCTCAGGCTCACGCCAGGCGCTTCTGTGTCCGCAGGCCAGGTGAAGCTCCTCCACGCCGGCATCTGATTCACATAGGTCAGTTTTTGGCTGTCGATAATCATGTCGGTTTGCATCACGCCATCAGAAGTGCCTGGGCGCAGTTCGAACTTCATCCCGGCATTACCTTCGGTAAAGGCAACATCCGAGATATAGCTCAATGTGTTGATAGCGTTGAGAAACGCCGGGTTAAAAGCCAGCCCTTGCGAATTGATACTGTCCGGCACCCAGTTATTCCCATTCTTGTGCAGTACGCCTTTCAGGCGTGTCTGCAAAAACTGCGAAATACGACCGGAATCGACATTGAGGTATTTGGCAAGCAGCGGCAAAGATACATCGCTGCTGGCGTTGTTGAACGGATAACTCCCGCCAAAGGCGGAGTTCCACTCGGCAACCACCGCTTGCTGCCACTGGGTATTAAGACTGTCCGCCGCAGGGGTCAGAACCAACTGCCAGGCCTGCTCCATCGGATTTACAAACACCGCGCGCCCAAAGCCACTCCACTCCTGACCAAGCCCGGCGGCAATCAGGCTGCCATAGTCACGAGTTTCGGTAAGATCTACAGCTTTACCCTGGAATACCGTCTGAGCAATTGTTTGGGTCATCGCCTGCGGATCGGCGGCATTAGTCACCTGTTGCAGGCGCAGGCGCACCTGCGTCACACGAGTCAGGTACGACTGCAGACTCTGCTCCTGTGCCCCCGTGCGGCTCTTGTCCATCAACTCCAGCACCGGGCCGAATGTTGCATCCAGCGGTCCATGTACACCTACGCTCTGGTCAATAGCATCCTTGTTGGCATCGCCCAGCAGATTTTTGGCTGATTTCACCAATGAATCTGAAATTGCTTCACCGGTCTGCCCGGTGCGCCCCTGCACGTTCAGGGTGTTCATCAACGCCACCAGAGGTGACTGACGCACGTCAGCCATCAGGGTCAACTGGTCAATGGAGTCCGACAGCGTAGCGGCCTGGTTCCAGCTCAGGCTATTAAGGAACTCCAGCCAGGCTCCGCCAAAGTCTGCGAAATAGCGATCCGTCAGGCGATTTTTCAGCGCCTCAGGGGAGGTCTCGTCCGATTTATTCGCCTGACGCTTACTGTCCGTGAGTACCCAATCGAGCTCGTCCCGCCGCGCCTTCACTACTTTTTCGATGGCAGGCTGTACCGTCTGCTCCCATGCCTGACGGGTGAACATCCCCGGCACAATTTCGGTAGTACTGAACAGGCGGGCAGCATCGGTATCACCGGTCATATCCTCCAGGCGCATATCGACATACAAGTGCGCCACCTGCGAAAGCATCTTCTGATAGAGGCTCGACTCACTGTTACGCACCCCCATCAACCGAACCAACAGCGAGCGAGCCTGGCTGACCATGCTTTCATCAGCATGGATCTTCCACTCAGGATGCGTGACCAACTGCGCAGCATAGAACGACAACAATGATGGAGCCATTCCTTGCCAGACACCGTCTTTCACACCGTGACGTTTCGGCCAGTTGTTCAGCAAAGCAGATCTGAACCAGGCGGCGTCCATATGTTCAGGACGCGCCAGCATCAGGTAGAGCTTAAGCTGTTCCCAGGTGCTTTTTGCCCTTTGCTCCCGCAGCGGGCTACCTGGTGGCAGCGCATTAAAGGCGCTGACCTGCTTTTGTAGGTGATCTGCAGCCGCATCCCGCAACAGCGGCAGTGCGATTTCCTGATAACGAGGCCAGAGTGCCGTCAGCAACGCATTGTTCTGACTTAATCCCGCCTTTTCATACCAGGGCACACCATGCTCAGAGCGATACTGCAGACGAGCCAACGTTTTTTGCAGTTCAAACAGTGCGTACAAGCGTTGCTCCAGTGGCTGGTTTTGTCGGGAAGCCATCGCTGCCTGGGTATTTGCAGTATTAATCTGACCACGATTAGTCCTCCAGGAGACGCCCATCCAGCCCCCCCACCCCACCATCACCAGGGCAATAACAGACGCTATAACCTTCTGCCATGGAATGCCTGGCCTGACGGGACGCAGTGCGGCAGGAAGCATCCGAACAGATTCAGGCAGAGCATCCCAGCATTTGTCCATTCCCCATTGATGCGGCACGGCACGTTCACCGCTGGCAGAGGGTTGACTGAACACCAGCCCAGCCAGGGGCAGCGGACGGTATGGATTAAGCATCGCCGACAGCGGTGCGGTCACGCTCTCCGGTTTACGGATAAGCTGGTCGGCAAGCCTCAGCAAAAAGTTATGTTTCACCTCACCGCAGGTCTGTTGTAGCCCCTGTAAAGTCAGTTCCGGCGTCAGGATAGCCAATTGTTTAGCTAACCCTTCGGTACAACACCCGGCGGGCAGTTGGCAGCCAGCAGCCTGCACAACACGTCCTTCAGGCTTACCCGCTCGCGGATGCAATGACCAGATATACAGGGGAATCTTCCAGCCCAGCGCCTCCATGCGGCTGCTTATGGCATGAGAAAGAGAGTCCATTGCGCTTTCAGAAGGCACGGGCAACGGCTGTTCCAGACCAGGAACAGACAACTGGTCGAAAGCCGAGGTGACCCACACCAGACCATCCACCGGGCGGCGGCGCAGTTTGCGTAGTGCAGTCAACCAGATATTGTCGGCTGGCGTATTGAGATCACCGCCCCACAAAAGCAGAGTGCCACGATCTTCTTGCCAGAATTGAGCGGTCAGTTTAGGGGTCAGCAGCTCAACATCTGAGGGTGTACCGGTTATCAACAGGATGCGGGTTTTACGTCCCCAGCGACGACCGTAGAGATTACGCATGGCGAGACGGATGGTGTCGACGGTGACGTTGTGGGGTGGCGTCCTGGCAACTCTCTGTTCATCAAAAGGCAACACATTATTCTTCTGTTCCTGCCAGCGGTGATATTTTTCTCGCATAAATCGGAACACAAACGGCGTGTAACGAATAATCAGCAGGACAAGCCACACAGATACAAATGCCATCGCCTCTTTCAGGCGTGTATCGAGACCATACTGAGGGCCGAAATGCAGTATCAAACTCAGTATGGCAAGAGAAATTAGGGCAACGATGCCAACAAGCCCTCCTCTGCTCCATAAACTAGCCGACATCATTATTATTGCTCCCTGAAGTAACTGTACTGACAAAATGATCAGTTCCAGAAGTAAACAGACCTAAAACTGATGTCTGGCTAACAGATGTAATATCGGAGAGTAATGCGGCCAAAAACCATGCACTACCTGCCCCCGGAATACCGTTATATTTTTCCAGTACATCAATATCCTGGGGCGCCCATGATGTTTGATGTAATTGAGAAGCCATCATTAATTCAGCAAACCAGTCATTCCAGTGCCCATAGTCGCAATAAACTTTTGATGTCTGAGATGCGATCGTTTGTGTTTCCAGAAACAATCCCACATCAGCTTTGAAATGAGCCATATCCAGCGGCATCGGTCGCAAAATGCGGGCAAAATGAGGAAATTGATATTTTTCAGCTACATCATCGCTGGTAAGAAGCACACTCGCCAGTGCATCGGAATATTGTTCAGCCCCATGCTTCTGCAATATGAGGAGCAAATCGATATCCATAGCTGGGCTCTTAAGGCGTTCTTCAATCCAGGAAAAAGAAAGGGTTTCGCAAAAGGAAATAGAACCAGAGATAGCGCGCTCTGGATATATGCTTTCCCAGATTTTTCGAAATTGGGAATCGGAATCTGCAGAAATTTCATCACTTACAACAGTAATATTAAGTAGCACTGTATCTGGCAGCATCGCGATTGCGTTCTGCACACTGGCAAGCCCCAGCTCTAATAAAGAACCAGACATTACGGATTGAGCGTCAAAATGGCTGGTCAGTGAAAAAAGGGACGGCACATCTGATGCCTCTGATTTCGAGATGGCCCTGGCGGTTACACCTGAAGGTAACAGAATGCTGCTACCAAGCACCGCCAGATAACGCCCCGCCCAGGATTCCCACTGATGTTGCCCATATTCAGCTTCCTTCTGCAAAAACTGGTGCTCATCAAACGTTCTGCCCCAAAGCCAGCCCCGCAAGCAAAAAAGGAAAAACCAGCAAAGCACTGGGCTTGATGGCAGCCACCAAATGTTGAATCCAGACAATGCCTTAACCATGCCTGACGCATGAAGAATAAACAGCAACACACCCACAACCACGGTAGTACCACCTGCTAAAAGCCACCCCATGAAAGAGGGTTCAGAAGGTAACTCCATCGTTGTTGCTTTCGACCTTTCCCAGCCCATTTATTGTCCTACCGTACTATTCTTAGCACTCGAAATGACCTTACACCCGCACAGGCATTGGCAACCATCGACGACAACAGCACGACCGTTAAAGGTACGGTGTGGTGATCCTTCCACGATGGGATTCGTTCCATGCCCTATAATCGGACAGCAAACAAAATCACCAACTAAAGCAACCTTTTTTCCATCAACAGTAATATTGGAGGAGGCCGAGTTAACTTTGCCACCATGCGTTGTTTTATCTCCAAGTAATACCAGACCGTTAGCCACAATGAATTTATCCTGTTAAGGTTTAAAGAATTCTGTCACTAATAAAGAGTTAAAAACGAAATTGAACTATTTTGTATCTACTGATAGAAATAATGTCTTGTTAACAGTTCTACTTATGCTACAACCTGTCGATGAAAACAATACTAAGGAAAGCAGAATAATTTTTGATTGGTTATGTATTTTCAATCCCTTCTTCTCCGTATTAAGTCAATCGTAAAAATATGTTACAGGTCTGCACTTACAATAATTAACCTGCCTCATGCATTTAACAAAAAAACTGCCATTTTTATTTTTTAATTTTCATTTTATCAACCTTATCAAAATCAGGAAACACAGTCCCATCGGATATAATGCTGCCATCTGGATACTCTATTTTTGAATGCGCTCCTTTAATTTTCTTTTCTATCCCGATATATTTCACAATTTTGCTTTCATCTATTACAGGTGCAAATTTAATTTGATTTACATTATAAACACTTAAGGACAGGAAGCTTTCCTTACCTAAAAGGGACAATTCTTTCTTTTTTTCGCCTAGATTCCATTCAGATATATAGGGATAATATTTTGGTGATAAATTTAAATCGCCCTCAGTTGCAGTATATTGTCCGTTTCTGGAAGCATCATTATCAAAAGCGAGCGAAATCCCTACCGCTGTTCCGGGTACAAGATCTTTGCCAAGATGTGTAGCATCTATATATTCGATACCTAAATTGACCGCACTCAACATCCATTTGCATGAGCCGCCGCCTGTCATAGCGACTTTCCCTTTCCAGATGTCCCCACTCTCCTGCTGCATGGGGATCCCGATAACATTGTAGCTGGGCTCGGTGATAACAGAACCATCAAATCCACTGATTCTTTTTTTCATACATTCATACGAGATGTATCTGACCTCAAGCGGGAAAGGTTTCGTATACTGAGATGGATTTTTTACTTCAACATTGACCCATTTTGTATCTGGCGGTGGAGATAAAGTCTTGTTAACAGTTCTATTGATGCTGCATCCTGATGATGAAAACAAAGCTAAGGAAAGCAGAATAATTTTTGATTGATTATACATCTTCTATTTTTCCATTATCTTGATGTCGGGATGAGTTGAGCCATCAGATACGACAGTACCATCAGGATATATTATTTTATAATATGCGCCCACTCGATACTCTACTGGCGCAACCATTTTTACAATTTTTGACTCATCAAGTTTTGGCAAAAATATAACAATTACATCATTGTTGACATTGAAAATAATTCTTTTTTGTATAAAATCTTCTTTACCAAAAAGTTCTAATGCACCTTTTTCCTGAATCCTTTTGTTAGTGTGAATCAAAGGATAATAATTAGGCGCTAATTTTAATCTATTACCTGTTTCCATATAAAACTGCCCATTTCTGGAAGCATCATTATCAAAAGCGAGCGAAACCCCTACCGCTGTTCCGGGTACAAGATCTTTGCCAAGATGTGTAGCATCTATATATTCGATACCTAAATTGACCGCACTCAACGTCCATTTGCATGAGCCGCCACCTGTCATAGCGACTTTCCCTTTCCAGATGTCCCCACTCTCCTGCTGCATGGGGATCCCAATAACGTTGTAGCTGGGTTCTGTGATAACAGAGCCATCAAATCCACTGATTCTTTTTTTCATACATTCATACGAGATGTATCTGACCTCAAGCGGGAAAGGTTTCGTATACTGAGATGGATTTTTTACTTCAACATTGACCCATTTTGTATCTGGCGGTGGAGATAAAGTCTTGTTAACAGCTCTACTTATGCTGCAACCTGCCGATGAAAACAATACTAAGGAAAGCAGTATAATTTTTGATTGGTTATACATTTTCCATTACCTCTTCTCCATATTGAGCAAACCGCAAAAGCGTATCGTTGCCAGATGGCATGGACAACGTTGGGGAAAGCGATGCGTCAAGCAGTCCTTCTATATTCAGAAAAATGTTATTTCTTACTAATTCTCTCTCCGGTATGTCATTTTTATTTTCTGCCATCTGCTCTCTGAATGAATCAACGTTATACTGATGCTCAGTAAAAGTACGCTTTTCCACTATTCCAGCGTTATCAATCAGCTCTAATACTTTGTTATACATATAGGGCATATAGGAGGTCATAAAGTGGTCAAAAATATTTACATTTACGCCTCTGTCCGGATTACAACCTTTGGGGGAAAAGTCAGTTAGATCTGCTTGCGTCAGTGATGCTTTAAATTCTTTCTGCTTCTGACCTGCCTGCTGCATCTCCTGCTCCGCCAACGCAGGAACCAGGTAAAGTTTAGCTTTAAGTGGAAGTAATTTTCTGATGGTAATACACCCTGCCGGCGTTGGCAGATCTCTTTTGCATTCTTTCCATTCCCGACTCTGAGTAACCGTGAGAAAGGCTACCGTATTGCCGTGATGCCAGAAGCAATCCCCCCAGGTTACCATCTGGTAAGCCAGAAGTTCACCCAACGACCAGAAAAAGCCCAGTGCCCCCCCCAACCATCCCCATAATTTATATAACTCGTTATCCAGGTTGGCTTCTACGGGTACGGCTGGAATTGGATCATTATCGTTAACATGACGGAAATGGGTAATCTCCGACAATTGCATCACTGCATCGCGGGTAAAGGTTCGCGGCATTCCATAGGTGTAAAGTATCGGATAATAGTCCTTCAGTTTTGCTGCATGAATTAATGCTAATGCACCACCTAAACTATGCCCACAGATAAATAGCATTCTACTTTCAATGGTTTTCAATAACTCTAGTATTTCTTTATTAAATTTTTTTTCAACCCGACTATATCCACTCCAAAATCCCGTATGTACTTTTCCAGCAGAAAGTAACGTACTACATCCCGTTTTATTTATATCGCATAGTTCTGGACTTACTGGTCTGAACTCAATATCCGTTCCTACATCAAACAAGCTAGCCGTCCCACGCCAGGCAACGATTATCTTATCCACGTTATAAACATAATAAAGCTGCGTATCACCGTCTGCCTTTGTCACAGCAGTATTTTCCTTTGCCTGTGCTGTTCCATGCGAATTCTTACTGTCTACCTTAGGCGAAGTATCTCGCGAGGTATCCATAAACACTGGAGGATAATATCGATTACTGTAGGGAACATCCTGTACTAATGTATTCCATGCGGAACCATCTTTATAAAGTTGGGGTAAGCGAGAAAGATCCTGGCACTGGTTAATAAAAAAACGTGTAATTGACACCGTATCCAGAGTACTGCCATTTGCATAGGCAAGCGTCGCTGCCGCCCCAAGGTTAATTCCATTCGCAATGGAATAGTCCTTTTGATGGTGTAGAACAAGCTCCCACGATCTGAAGGGGCATATTTCTATTACATGACGTTTTTCAAGTTCATTCGTTCGGAATTTAAAGCCCTTAAATGCCGTATTTGCAGGAAAGTGATATGCGGGTAACATTTCCCCAGGTCTTAATTCAAGGTTTGGTGAACTCTGACAAAGTTCACCGATAACGGCATAATGCCAGATATACCCTTTTTCTTCAGCTTCAGGACGCACAACAGAATCATTTTCTGCATCGCGGCTAACACGTAAGGCACGTTTTTCCATTTCCGTAGCCAGTTGATTGCCATCTAACGCCAGCCTTAATTCAAGCCCATGCGGCATATCAATGCGAATAAGCCCATCTGCCTGACTTTGACCCGTATACGTAAGGTTATCAACTGGTCCGGATACTGGATGCGAACTTTCAGCACGCCATGGTATATTCGCTACGGGATCTCCCTGCTCATCAACCAACTGAATTTCAACCCAGTAAGGTTTCTGTTTTCCAGTCGTAGCTTTTTCCTCTGTATGCGTCACAGATGTTACTAATGTAGTTCCTACCATAAACATCCCTCTTTATGCAGGTTAAAAAATTTATGAGCTCTTTTCTCTTGTAAGATAAAATGTCCCAACCTTAATTATCTCCGATAAGAATACAGCGGCAAGAAATATCGCCCCTACTTTGATTGACATAGTTTTAAACATCCATGGCAATATCGAAATAGAAGGGATCATGAAGAACAATCTGAATGGTGTTTGAATATAGACAACCCAATTCACATACTTCCACTTTTTTAAGAACATTACAGCAGAAAAAACAATCGAGACATTAAGCAATAACGAAAAAGAAAAAAGGACTTGCGAATACGCCCCTTGCTGAGGATAAATATGGCTAAAAGACAATATATCATCAATTAAAGGAATTCGTCCCTGAGAGATATTCAGCCAGATAAATCTGACGATGAAAAAGAGATCAAACACCGCCCAACAATACAATATATGTTTCTGTTTTAATCTAAGTTTCATTTAATTCCCTCATAGACATCATCAGCGGTCGTTGGTTGCCAGTGCCACGACTGACCTGTAACAGCCCAGGCATCATCACCTTCCAAAAAAGTTTGCGTTACCTTTCTCTGTTCTCCGTAACGATATACTGCTGATTGCTGCTCTATCTCGGCTGTAGTATCAGATGGCAAAGGCTGCCATTCCTGGATTTTATCTCTTTTCGTATTCATATAGTCCTTCCCTTCAGAACCAAAAATACGGCCCTCATCTCCCATAGAAGTTAAACGGTTGATTGCCATAATTGCAGTATTCTTCAACCCGTAATAATCATGATCAACAGTAACCCAATGCCCAGGACCTTCATCTTTTATCTCACGTGGAAACTCAATTTTTACATTACCTGGTGTCGATGAGTAAAACGGTGCAGTCTTCCCTGACGAGTCAGATATTCCTTCAAGTACCTCGCCATCTGGAGGGGTTACTCTATAACTAGTGAATGGTTTGATATCCCCTGATTCAGGATCGGTAACAGTAAACGTTCCGCTATACCCCTTAGGGAAAGTAAGAGGTTGAGAATCAAGTGTCGCAGCTCCCGTCTGATTAACATTGGCCGCTTTCAGCAAAATATTCCCTGAACAGCCCAGTTCAATATTCCCACCACTGAGCTTTATATAAGCACCACCACAACTTAAAATCAGTTCCTTGCTGGCATTCACCTTCACGCTTCCCTCACCACTGGTGAGAGTAATGTCCTGTAATGCTGAAACATTCATGGCATCAGATTGTGCCTGAATATCAACCTTCCCTGCCCCAGCATACATTTTCATTCCTGCTGCTTGTGCAAACAAACTTACAGACTTGCTTGCCGCTACAGTGAATGATTGCCCGGCGCTAATATCGGTGTTTTTACCTGACATGAGGCCAATACTTGCCCCACCTGAAGCAAGTCGGACAGTCTCAGGACTTAGAATGCCGATTCCAGCCGGTGCAACAGCCAGCATTCCTGGCATTTTCAAATATTTCAGTGAGCTATTAAGCGTCTTTTGATTGTCGATATCAGATTCCGTTGTCTTCGCCCCTTTCGCGGCTGACTGAAGGCTTCTTGCCAGCGTAAGTGCCTGCTCCAGTTGTTCTACAGCCCGGTCCATTTCAAGCATTTTACTGCCGACGTCAGGCTGAGCATCTGCAGTAAGCAGAACTCCCTTACCACCACGAACGCTGACCCAGTCATTTGTGCGCAGCTCCGCCCCTTCCCCGCGCAGTTTGCGGGAGGCATCCACGTTATGCCCCAGATTCAGCTGCGTCTTTCCCCCGTACTCCGTACTGAGCTTGATATGCTCCTCACCGCGCCTGTCCTCCATCCGCAGTTTGTTCAGACCGGCTGTACGGATTACATTGCGCGTGTTATTGGCTTCGGTGACGGGGTCTGCGTGGCGGGAGTCGTGCAGCGCATGGGCGATATACGGCCGGTCCGGGTCGCCTTCATGGAACGCGATGGCAACCTCTGTCCCCTGTATCAGCGGAAAGTGAAAACCGTATTTATCCCCGCTGTACGGTCTGGCAAAGCGCACCGGCATACTTTCCATGCCCTGACCTTTGTCGTCACGGTCGGCATCGAACTTCACCCGGTACATCCCCGACGCATCCTGCCACGCGTGGATATCGTTGTCCCTGGCGCTGGTCACCCGCGCCGTCATTGTCCCGCTCACCACCGGCCGTTTTTTAGCTGCCGGACGCCAGCAGCGGTTTTCGTAATACGGCATCCCTTCCCACGTCACGGTCAGGGCATCCTTACGGCTCGCACTGTAAACCGTGCGGGTAATCACAATACCGTTGTCCGTTTCTGACGGCAGGGTCGGCGGAACAGCCCGTTCACTGATGGTCAGCACCTGAGCCGGGGAAAGCCGGGCATCATTACTGCATCCGCTGACCATTGTCTGCCCGGACAGAAAGCGTTCATGCTCAAGCCGCGCCCAGAAATTGCCGGTTTCCGCCGCCGGGGTGATTTTGTCGCCCCGTTCAAGATGACGCGGCAGGTAATGGTACACATCCCCGTAGGTGTTCCCTTCCCCGTCGCCACGGGTCATGTCCGCCGGCACCGACGTCAGGATGTTCTGCGCTTCACGGTGATTGTAATCATCCGCCGTCACCGAACGCGCCACCACATGATGCCGGACGTTAATCCCCCACACCGAATCCGCGCCATTGTCACTCATCCCCGACGGACTGCTGAGCGCCAGCGTTTTACCGAAGGTCCAGGCGCTCTGCCTGTCGGCAAAGTGCACCACTTCCGTCAGGGTGTCCGGCTGCAGGGTGAAAAAATAAAATATCCCCACTTCAGCCAGCAGGCGCTCAATAAACGCCAGGTCACTTTCCCGGTACTGGTTTATCTGCTCACGCTTCGGATAACCGGCTTTAAGAGTGAACTCATACTCCCAGCCTTTAAGACCATGCTCCTGCAGGACTTCGGTGACCACTTCCGGTACAGATTTATTGACGAAAAAACGGTGGGTGCGGTACTGCCTGCCCAGCAGGGACAGAAACGGCTCAATAATTATCCGGTACGTCGCCTGGTCACGTGAACCGCTGACACGACTGAAATCTGTCACCACCCCGTGCACCACTTTCTGCCCGCTCAGCCCCGTCAGTGGCCCTGTTCCCATGGTCAGCGTCGCCGGTTTACTCAGTAACTGCGATGCACTGATGTTCAGGTCACTGCTGGTAAACAGAACGGTGTACTGATACAGCCCGCTCATGCACTCCTCACCCCTGAAGGACTCCACATCCGGCGATGCGGTACAGGACGGAATATCCAGATGGTAGCGGTTCAGCCTGCCTTCAGTTAATGCAGACAGTGCGTTATTCAGCGTATCTGTCAGACTCATAATATTGACTCCATGGGATAACCCGTTGTCCATGACGCTGTTACCTACGGGCAGGTTGCGGGATTAAATAAGGGATTCAGCCGGTAAGAAAAAGAGTGATTATGGCTCCAGCCCAACGGCACTAATAATGACCTTTAATAACAACAGTCTCATTTCAAAATACCCAAATTTTTGCAGTACAAAATTATCAGCAATAATCCGTGCCTACTGTTCCATCGGATAATCACTTAGCTCCTTTAGCCAGGTTTAAACTCCAGTCTAATCCCTTCATCATCATTCCAGCCCAGCGTCAGCGAAATCGGCTTTTGTTTCGCCGCCATATGAACCAGCAATTGCTGACTCAGTACCGGCAAAATTTGCTGGTTGAGCAGGTTGTCGATATTGCGCGCTCCGGTGTCCGGTAGCAGGCAGGCACTGGTCAAAGCGTCATACAGACTCTCGTCAACATATGTGGTCAGGCCATAGTGACGATGCAAGCGCGTGCTGACCTGCAAGAGTTTCATTGCCACGATGGCACGCATCGCCGCTTCCGTTAGCGGTCGATAAATCACTGTCTGGAAGCGGGCAAGCAGCGCAGGCTGGAAGTGTTCGCGCAGGAGCGGGCGCAGCAGTTCGTGCAGGTCGCCTTCACTGGCATCAGGCTGTTCATCAAGCAACTGCATCACATAGTCACTGCCAAGGTTTGAGGTCATCAGAATGACCGTATTGCGAAAATCGATTTCACGGCCTTCGCCATCGCGCATAAAGCCCCGATCAAAAACCTGATAGAACAGATTCATCACGTCACGATGCGCTTTTTCGACTTCATCGAGCAGCACCACGCTGTACGGGCGCTTGCGCACCGCTTCGGTGAGGATGCCCCCCTGCCCGTAGCCGACGTAGCCCGGAGGAGAGCCTTTCAGTTGGGAGACGGTGTGCGGCTCCTGATACTCGGACAGGTTGATGGTAATCAGTGATTTTTCACCGCCGTACATGACGTCAGCCAGCGCCAGCGCCGTTTCGGTTTTCCCTACACCACTTGGGCCAACCAGCAGGAACACACCCTGTGGGCCATTCTCAGATGTGAGGCCTGTTTTCGCGGCACGCAGGCGCCGGGAGATGGCTTCAAGCGCCACATTCTGCCCGACTACGCGTTTGCCGATTTCGTTTTCCAGCGTCAGCAGTTCGATCTGCTCGTCTTTCATCAGCAACGACAGCGGGACGCCCGTCCAGTCAGCAATCACGGTAGCAACGGTACGCACATCCACATCGACTGAAAGTAACGGGTTGTTGTGCTGCATACCGTTCAACTCCTGTTGCAGGGAGTACGTTTTACTCTGACGGGAAATGTCCTGGCGGCTTTCCAGCAGTTGTTCGGTAAGTTTCAGCTCCTGACCGTACCGGGTTTCCAGTTCGTTGAGTTCAACGCTGAAGGTGTTCTTTTCCTGTTCTATTGCCGTCAGGCGTTCACCGTAGTTTTGACTACCGACAGCCATGTCTTCCTGTAGTGCCTGCCTCTCCATTTCAAGAGCGGTGATCCGGGAACGGATACGGGTCAGTTGTTCAGGCACGGTGTCGAGACTCATGCGCACACGGGCGCTTGCGGTGTCGAGCAGGTCAACGGCTTTGTCCGGTAGCTGGCGGCCTGTGAGATAACGTCGGGAAAGCGTAACGGCAGCGCGAACCGCATCGTCGGTGATATGCACATTATGGTGTCCGGCGTAGCGAGATTTCAGGCCACGCAGCATCAGGCAGGCGGTGTCATCGTCGGGCTCGTCCACTTTCACCATCTGAAAGCGGCGCTCAAGTGCGGCATCGCGTTCGAAAAATTGTTTGTATTCAGACCAGGTTGTAGCGGCGATGGTTCGTAATTCACCACGCGCCAGTGCCGGTTTCAACAGGTTGGCGGCATCCGCACCACCAGCCTGGTTACCCGCGCCAATGATAGTGTGCGCTTCATCGATAAACAGCAAAACTGGTACTGGTGACTGCTGCACTGCATCAATCACGTTTTTCAGACGCTGTTCAAATTCCCCCTTCACACCCGCTCCTGCCTGCAGCAGACCGAGATCAAGAGTGCGTAGCACGACAGGTTTGAGCGACTCCGGCACATTGCCTTCAGCGATTCTGAGCGCCAGCCCTTCTACCAGTGCCGTTTTACCGACACCCGGCTCACCGACCAGAATCGGGTTGTTTTTTCGGCGGCGAGAAAGAATATCCACCATCTGGCGGATTTCAGTATCACGCCCAAATACTGGATCGATTTTGCCTTCGCGGGCTTTGGCAGTGACGTCGAGGGTAAACTTATCCAGCACGTTTTGCAGTGCCGGGCTGAGTTCTCCCTCTTTTATCTCCGCGACAACGGGACTTCCAACAAACGCCAGCTCCGCTTCCTGTTGCACTTCAGGACGCTCGTCTGACTGAGCATCCAGTAACGGGCGCAGGCGTTCCAACTGACTCAGGCCCAGGGTCAATAATGGCCACAGACCATCGCAACGCACCAGGTTCTGCTTATCAACCAGTGCCATCATCAGGTGATGACTTCGGATCTGTGCCTCACCCGCCAGTGAGGCAATCAGCCAGGCTTCTTGCATCAGCGTCTGGATGTTTTCTGAAAGCTGCGGACGACGGCGCACTGAGCGCGGTTGTTTGTCGAGCCAGCCAAGCAAATCCTGCCAGAGGCTGTCCATGTCCCACTCGTAGCGACGAGCCAGCACAGTGAGATCGCCCTCGCCCTGCTCCAGCAATTTCAGCAGCCAGTGCTCCGGCAGAATTTCCGTATGCGCACGGGTCTGGCAGAGCGAAGCCGCCCCTTCCATCGCACGGGCACAGTAAGGGTTCAAACGTCGCAGCAGGATGGCTGGATTTTCCATGAATTTCTCTCTTTGTCGGTTCCTGGACACGCTACCGCCCCTCGCTGTTTCCCAGGAAGGAGACCAAAGCGCATACGGTCAGGCTGGCAGATTGTGGGTTCTTTGCTGAAAGCCCGTTGACTTCAGACGTTCAGCAAAAACGAAAAAGCGGACAGAGAAACTCTGTCCGCTCGTGACTTACGCGGTCGCGCGTTCGTTCCATGAATCGGAATGAATGATGTTGCCGTCTTTGTAGGTCCAGGTGATTTTTTCGTAGCGCAGTTCGATCTGCTCAAGGTGGTTGTGCTTCTCGAAAGAAGGATCTTTGATGTCGTGCATTACAGGGTTCACCTTCACCACTTTCACGTTCTCAAGTTTGGTGTTGAAGTACTCGACCTCCTGACCCGCATCGTTAATTTTGTACCACTTGAATTCTGCAGACTTGAGGGTCTGTCCGGTGGTCACCGCCTTGTACAGATATGGGCTGGAGGAATCGATTTCCTTGGTAAACAGGAACGGAGTGTGGATTCGGGTGCCGGTCAGCTTGCCTGTGTTGTTATCGGTCGGGATGTACAGGTTGTGTTCCTGAGCCACCACTTCGATGCTGCCTTCACGATCCTGAACGTCCACAGACCCTTTGATGTCCGCGCCGCCATCGTCCTTCAGCCAAAGATAAACAGGAATTGCCATGGAATTACTCTCTATTATGTTGTGATGCGCCATCATCCTGCGATGACGCCAGGGTGTGACCCGGTATCTGACAGGCATTAGCCTGTGATACCAGACTGATTTCGACACGGCGGTTTAGCGCACGGCCTTCCGGGGTGTCATTGGTTGCGAGCGGGCGACTTGCACCATAGCCCTGCACCGCAAAACAGCTTTCCGGCACGTCACCGGTGTCATGCATCCAGTCGCGCACCGCTTCGGCACGTTTCTGAGAAAGCGTCTGATTTCGTTGTGCGTTGCCGGTGTTATCTGTATGACCGGCGACCACAATCAGCCAGCCAGGCCTTGCCTTGACGCCCACCAGCGAATTAACCAGCATTTTGGTGGATCCGGCTTTCAGCGCCGATTTGCCGGAATCGAACAGCGACATGCTGTCAAGGCGGATAGTCGCCGGCTCCTGTACGATTTTTTTGATAACCGTCTGCGGTGACGGTGATAGTGATGGTGGTAGCGGCAAGTCATTCACGGCGGCTTCAACAGCAGGTATCAGACGCCCCCCCTGATACAACCCGAGGCGATAACGCAGAGGTTCACCGCGCCGCTGCCAGTCTTCCAGCAGTGCGCCATCAGCGCGCAGACGCTGATGTGCCTGGAGTTTAGGCGTGAGAGGGGCGTCGGAGAGACGGTGGTATAAGGCAAGATGGTCGCCGACATTGCGGATCAGACGCTGATTGTTAACCCAGGACGCCAGCATCGCCAGTGCAAGAAAAATGCCCCCCAGCAGCCCGGCATAGCGCCAGAACACCATCCGACGACTGACGCCACGACGACGCGGCAGCGCCGACAGCGCAGTAACAGAGGCAATGTGTTGTTGCCAGAGATTGCCGGCGAGACCGCTCACGGGAGCCATGCACAGCCCTTGTATACAGGGCTTCAGAGCTGGCAGTTCTCCCTGACGCTCCGACAGCAGACTGTTAACTGCGGTATTCAGCCAGGCAAGTCCACTGTCCAGCCATAGCACCTGGCTCAGGCGGGACAGCCACTCACCCGAAGTTGTTTCTTGAGCCCAGTCGGTCAGTGACAAATTCCCCTGACCGGGTTGATATACCTGGAGTCCTGCCCGTTGGCTGACAGTAGTAAACCAGACCGGCTCAGCATCAACACAAGCGACTGGCGGTGACAGCCAGATAACGATCCACTGCGGCGGGAGTTGACCAAGTGAGATATGGCATTGCGCAGCAGCACGCTGCCAACCACGCAGACTCTGGGTTAACTCCGCATCCGAGGTGTGGCGTTCGGGTAAGATAGCCAACAATATCGAGATCTGTGACACCAGAGCCGAACGAATCTGACTCAGGTGTTGAGCCAACAATGGCAACTGCTCTGCATCTTTTACCCACAGATACCAGCCCTGACGGGTTTCACGATGCCGTGTCCCCGCAGCAAATAATGCGCTGTTATCGCCACACACCAGAATGACTGCACCCTGAAAATCTTCCGGTGGCAGAGACTCAACCACAATATCTCTGAGCGCCGGTGCCCGTATCAGTAATGTCCGATACTGACGCCAGAGCATTCCCCCACAGACCAAAATAATCAGCAGGCTGAATGCCGCACGGCTCCCGACCGACGGTGACCAGAATCCCAGGATAAGCCACAGTGCCAGTACGCCCGCCAGGACGGTTAACAGACTCCGGTAAACATCACGCATCCTTTACCCCGGCCTGACCGTCTGACTCACCAGTTCGGTGAGGGAGGAAGAGAAGAAGTACCACAGCGCAGCCAGTACTGCCGCCCCGATAATCCAGGAAAGCCAGTACAGTCGGCGACCGCTGCGCAGACTGGATACCCTGGCGACAATCGGCGCATCCTGAGCAAGCGTAAAAGCGGGCACTCGTTCCCCCAGCGCACGCACCACGTCTTCACGACGTTCGTCATTCTGCGCCCGGTACTGTCCGACAAATCCCAGTTGTAAAGTACGGTACATACAGGTCAGCACGGCCATGTCCGGTGCGGACTCTTTCAACAGGTTGCGGATACGCTCCCATAACACCTCACCTGCGTTCAAAGTACCGAAGAAATGCGCCTGCAACGGATCACGGCGCCAGGCCAGATAACCATCGTCAGAAGTGCCCCGATTGAGAACACTTTCATCCAGCAAGGCGCACAGCGCGTATACCATGTGCTCCTGGCTGCTATCACTGTAGCCCGCATCCGAAAGCGATTTGCGCGCTTCCTGAACCAGACGACAGGCCCGGCGATAAAGCCCGTCCCCGTCCCGAACTTCTTGCCCGCCGCGTAGCTGGCTGGTCATCAACCAGCCTGGATAGAAAATCTGTTCAATCTGGCTGAGACTGGAATTATTCATGCGCGTAACACCGCAAACAGTTCAAGTTTCACCTCCCCCAGTGAGCACGGGGTGTAAAAGGTACAGCTACCCGCCTCCAGCATCGCCCGCGCCGCATCGGTACTCAGATCCAGAGAGAAGAACTGGTTTTCAAGGCGCAGAGGGATCGCCGCAGGCACATGGCTGAGTGGTTTTATAACCATGCCACTCAGCGCCACGTTCACGACATCTGAGACGTCATTGAGACTGCCCGCCTTACAAAGCTGCGGGAATTTCACTTGCAGCTCGTGATTCGGCATGGAGGAGCGAACGGAAAGATAGAAATCAGCCCCTTCACGCAAGCGGGCATCATGCAGCGATCCTTTCCAGAACTGATCGGCATGATCCAGTTGAATACTGATAACCCGGGAGGGCAGACTGGCTTCCAGCAATTTATCGAGCAGAGCCAGCAACGGCGGGAACACTCGTTCAGGCGTATCATGCTGATAAACAGGAATATCACTGGCATCGTGCTCCAGTGAAAACGTCAGCAGGCTGCCTGCCAGGCGGGTCAATTCACGGTAGAGCAACTCCGGGTGGCGTCCCGGAGTCTGCATCAGTTCGGTCAGCACGGGCTCGGCGCTATTCAGGGCATTGAGTAGCCAGAACAGAGAAACATCAGCCACCGCAAAATCGGCCAGACGCTCGTTGCTTTCGCGACGCATCGCCATCAGACGCTTACGTCGTGCCTGCAGACGAACCAACAGATCGCTCAGTTCAGCCACAAGCAAAGGGCTTGCCGTAATCGAGAGCATCGGCGGGATAAAAGACGGATCACGATTCCACTGTCCCTGCGCATTACGTGCCAGACGAGCCACCGGACAAGTCAGGTAAGCGGTATTTTCCTGCGTAGATAAACGAAGCGTGACGGCATTACGCAAAATGGCCAGTTCACCACTTTCATGCCCGGCAAGCTCCTGAACCACTAGGCGTTCAGATTTCCAGCGACGCGGGCGCTCACTGTCCTGACCATTATCCAGATTGCCACCACTGGCACTCAGCAACGGCAGCGCCACAACGACTTCAACAACCTCAGAACCGTTTGCGACGGATAAATCACAGACCGGTGGAAGATTATCCGCCAGGTCAGTATCAACCATCGTGCCGTCCTGAAAACGTACCACCAGACGGGTAGCATTCAGGCGTGACAATACAAGGGCTGCGGTATCGAATTCAGCATTCACCACGCCCCAGGGATGGGAAATTCCCATTCCTGCAACAGTGTCGGCAATATGTTCGTCCCAGCGAGCCTGCTGCTGGAACTGTTGTGGGGCCAGCGCGGCCCCATCCTCCCAAAGTGGGCGAAAAATTTTCATCCCTGATTTTCCCTCGCCTTACGACTTGGCTTTCGGCATCTGGGAAACCAGTGAGAGATTGATGTCCATCCCTTCCACCTGAAAGTGCGGTACGGCGTAGAGTTTCACGCGGAAGAAGCCCGGATTATCATCAATGTCCTCCACCACAACTTTCGCATCACGCAGCGGGTGAGATGCCTGCAACTCATCACCCGGGTCGGTCATTTCAGTCACAAGACCACGAACCCAGGTGTTAAGCTCCAGTTCCAGCAACCGGCGATCCTTGGTGGTGCCAATGTTTTCACGTTGAATCAGCTTCAGGTAATGAGCGATGCGCGACAGCAGGAAGATGTAAGGCAGACGCGCATTGATGCGGCTGTTGGCAGTAGCATCCGCAGTATCGTAGAGAGCGGGTTTTTGCGTGGAGTTCGCCGAGAAGAAACACGCATAATCGCGATTTTTGTAGTACGACAGGGGAATGAAACCAAGATTCGCGAACTCGAACTCGCGGGTTTCCGGGATCATCACCTCTGAGGGGATTTTTACCTGGTTGCCGGTGCCAAGATCATACAGGTGAATTGGCAGATCCTGCACCGCACCACCCGCCTGTGGACCACGGATTTGTACACACCAACCGTTATTGATGAAGCTTTTCACCATGTTGGCCGCAAAAGCAAAGGTGGCATTGGTCCACAGGTATTTATCGTGATCCGGGCCTTTCACCTCTTCAACATAATTAAAACTACGCACCGGTACAGTGTCCGGGCCATACGGCAGGCGACCCAGCACGCGTGGCATAACCAGCCCCAGATAACGGGAATCGTCCGTATCCCTGAAACTTTTCCATTTAATGTACTCGGCGCGGTCAAAGTAGTTACCGATATCTTTGATGGCCGCAACGTCTTCCATTGACTCTTTCAGGAAAAATTTCGGACCTGCAGAACCGATAAATGGCATATGAGCCGCTGCGGACACTTTTGATAAATTACGCATCAGCGCCACATCCTGCGCAGATGCATCAAACTCATAAGCGGAAATCAGCGCGGCAATTGGCTCGCCACCCGGCGTGTCATACTCATCAATGTAGGTATGTTTGTACAAACCACTCTGGATAATTTCCGGGCTATCTTCAAAGTCCTGACGCAGGTCTTCTTTAGATATATCCAGCAGTTCAATTTTCACGTTCTGGCGGAAATCTGTTTTATCGACCAGCGATTTCACGCCGCGCCACAGACTTTCTACCGCCTGAAAGTCCTCATGATGCATAACGGCATCAAGCTGACGGCTGATCTGGTAATCCAGTTCAGCGATATGGTGGTCAATCAGATTTTTGTCGAGCTTTTCGACTTTCGATCCCGATTTTGTCAGACACTCCAGGAACACCTGCATCCCGGCCGTTAAACGTTCATCCGCAGTGGCATCCGACATCGCCTGTGCGTCCTGCCAGATATCCAGAGAACTCAGCTCAGAGACCGGGTTGAGATTAATTTTTTCAAACAGGGAAGCATAAACTCCAGCGGCAGCAGGATGTTCAAGCACCACACTCTCGCCACCTGCGGCATTCTCATTTTTTACAGACATCAACATTTTCCTTATTAATCCGTTAAATCGTCATGACCGTTACGGCTGTTTAGGTGCCAGAGCGGAAAGTTCTGCTCTGAGTTCTGCACTTAATGCCGGGTCCAGCAAAATGTTTTCCAGTTCTTTACGGAAAGTCTGGTTATCCAGAAGGTTCGCTTTTAAATCACGAAGTAAATTACGCATGGAAAGCATGGCTTTTAGCTGTGGTATTTGTCGGGAGACCTGTTCCGGGGAGAAATCCTTTATGCTCTGGAATGTTAACCTGATGCTGTCTTCACTACCGTCATCAGCAAGTGTGTTATTAACGATAAGATTTACTTTTGGGGAATATTCAGAAAGGACTGCATCAAAATTATTTTTGTTAAGATTAACTTTTTTACGTTCAGATAATGGCGCGGATTCCTGACCATTACTAAAATCACCCGCAACCAGTAACTTCAGGGGTAATTCTGTTTTCTTACTTGCTCCCCCGGTGTGCAGATCTAATTTCAGATTAATACGGGCCTTCGGTATCTCCCGCTGGAAGCTGTCACTCATAGTTCCCTCTCGTAATTCAATTAAAGTCAAATTAATCACAATACTTCATTAGCTCGATACTAAGGCAATGTGGAAATAAAAAAAGCAATACAGATCAACATATTGAGAATAAAAAATAATGGGAAAATTGCCTGACAATAAAAATAATCGCAGCCATATCAATTGATTAAAAACGTCTTTATAAATATTCCTAATTATATTTTTATTATGTTTTTTTGTTTTTTATTTACCACAACATCTGTTAATAGACAGGCTATACATAGTGCAAAATACTGACTTACCCGCGCCTATGCCACAGATACTGTTATCTGATAGTTATGCCCATGTTGCCTAAGTAATTCATAAGTATTCGCCGTGTAATGACATTAAATTCTTGTCCGGCAATCAGGTCATCCCCGTATCCACAGGTCTCAATATCGGCGAGGAGATTTTATTTTAGGCAAGCGGAAATTTGCATTACAGCATATTCAGGCCTACACCCGAACGACCTGATTAACCATAAAAAATTGATTCAGCGCAGCATGTTAATTATTCCTGGATCTTACATTGTCATTGCACAGTAAATGTAGAAACTTATGCGTAACGGAGTATTTATGAGTTTTAAACGTTTGGTTATAATTACCGCAATATCCTGTATGTATACCGGATTTGCATTTGCAGCGAACGTCACATTGAACCCTGCCCAGGTAGAACACCTGAATAACGTCATTAATCACGAGGTAAAAGGGAAAGATGACCGTAATTTTGTCTATACCAACTGGACAGAAGCTCAACGTGTGGCCGAATTTATTTGCCGACCACTCGCACTGAAAGAACTACAGAAGCGGTATACCGACGTAGATAAGGTTATTTTCGATCAGGGAAAACATAATATGCAGCGTCTGATCTCACCTGCACTGCTGACAGGTAATGGTCAGTACCGTAGGGGGATTAACTGGACGACCTTTCACTTCGCCTGTGAACTGTCAGTGAAAACCGGAGAGGCGATGGCTTTCAGGTTGTTGAGAAATAAAACCCTGACCATGGCTCCGGGGCCCGTTATTCGCTTCGGGGAGATCGGCCAGTGAAAAATATTCTTACCGCGTTTCTCATCATCACTCTCCCTGCTTTCTCCGCCACGGCAGCCAGTTTTGACTGCCGCCAGTCCCGCAGTGCGGATGAAAAAGCAATTTGCTCATCACATAGCCTGAACGATTTGGATGTGGAGATGAGTGTTAAGTATCAGTTTCTTCATGGGCTTTACGCGATGGGAGCCGCCGGGGAACTGCATGACTCACAGGTACTGTGGCTGGCTGAACGTCGCCAGTGTGGTGGCGATACAACCTGCCTGACGAAAGCATACAAGCAGCGCCTGAAAACGTTGAACCATCTTTATGACGCGATTAATAAACCACTCTGAGTCTGGAGTGAACTGGTGGTTGTCGGAGACGCCTTCATACAAGGCACCTCCTTACCGGCGCGTGTAACGCAAAAAGAGCCTGATGATTGTTCTTCCATCGGCTCTTTCTCTGAAGTGAAAGAAGGCCCAGGACGGACGTACTCGCTGGCATATGTGGCTCCAGCTCAACCAATGATAATCACTATCGTTATTTTTTATTTAATAATAATCTCCTGAAAAATAGATGTGGCCAAAATTCAATCCTGCCTGGTTTAATTCCGCATCAATCACCAGAAATAATCAATCTCTCAACTATCATATCGTTTAATATTCACCGCCAAAATTTTATTATTTTCTTCTGCTTTACAAGGAAATTGTCAATCTGTTTATTATGTATGACTTAAATAGTTAATCGCAAAACATCATCACCATTACTGACGTGTTTTATTTATTGATAACAGTGTCATACGTTCTTTTTTTTACAATGAAACAATCAATTGCTAAATTGTTTTTTAACTCAATAGTTAAGCACGAAACGTTTTAATAAATGATAAAAATCCTAAATTCCTTGTTCATAATGTAGGGGTGTGTTAAATAGGTGGGCAAAATTTGGTTCCCCCTTCTCGCCTGTAATATTGCAGCATCTTCGCACTCCCATGAGACATTGCGACTTAATAAGAAGGTGATAAGCCCTGCATAAGCGCATGGGCTGACCATGATTTTATATTCATAAAAATATTTCGTTATAACCCATTGATTTAATATCAATAATTTATTGTGGGTTCGGGTTTATTGTGACTGTGGCATTATTTCCGTGCAAAGGAGCTGATATGTCTGAAAGACATTTACCTGATGACCAGAGCAGTACTATCGATCCATATTTAATTACCTCTGTTCGCCAGACTCTGGCAGAACAAGGCGCAGCATTACAAAACTTGTCTAAACAACTTGATTCCGGGCAGTACCAGCGTGTCCTTAATTTGATAATGAACTGTAAAGGACACGTTATTCTTTCGGGAATGGGTAAATCGGGGCATGTCGGTCGTAAAATGTCAGCGACGCTGGCCTCTACCGGTACACCGAGTTTCTTTATTCATCCGGCAGAAGCGTTCCATGGCGATCTGGGGATGATTACGCCCTACGATCTCCTGATCCTTATTTCCGCCAGCGGTGAAACGGATGAAATCCTCAAGCTAGTTCCTTCACTGAAAAATTTCGGCAACCGAATTATCGCCATTACCAATAATGGAAATTCCACGCTGGCGAAAAATGCTGATGCCGTGCTGGAACTCCATATGGCGAATGAAACCTGCCCGAATAATCTTGCACCAACAACGTCCACCACGCTGACCATGGCGATCGGCGATGCGCTGGCTATTGCCATGATCCATCAGCGCAAATTTATGCCAAATGATTTTGCACGTTATCACCCGGGTGGCTCATTAGGCCGCCGCCTGCTGACCCGCGTTGCGGATGTCATGCAGCATGATGTTCCTGCGGTGCAGCTGGATGCGTCATTTAAAACCGTGATTCAACGTATCACCAGCGGATGCCAGGGAATGGTGATGGTAGAAGACGCAGAAGGCGGGCTGGCGGGCATTATCACCGACGGTGACCTGCGTCGCTTTATGGAAAAAGAGGATTCTCTGACATCCGCCACGGCGGCTCAGATGATGACGCGTGAACCGCTGACGCTACCGGAAGACACCATGATCATTGAAGCGGAAGAAAAAATGCAAAAGCACCGCGTCTCAACGTTATTGGTGACCAACAAGGCAAATAAAGTCACTGGCCTTGTGCGCATTTTCGACTAATTAAGCAACGGGGTGCGAGAGTTTAGTCTCTCATTGAGTTTGCACCCCACCGAAACTTTGATAATCGTTACATGTTGATAAAAGTGAAGTCTGCCGTATCCTGGATGCGTGCTCGTCTGTCTGCCATCTCACTGGCAGATATCCAAAAACACCTGGCGAAAATCATCATTCTGGCACCGATGGCGGTGCTGCTGATCTATCTGGCCATCTTCAGCCAGCCTCGCTATATGAGCGAGTCGAAAGTCGCCATTAAACGCTCAGATGATTTAAACAGCGGCAGCCTGAATTTTGGTCTGCTTCTGGGCGCCTCTAACCCCAGTTCCGCAGAAGATGCGCTGTATCTGAAAGAGTACATCAACTCGCCGGATATGCTGGCGGCGCTGGATAAGCAACTGAATTTTCGTGAAGCGTTTAGCCACAGCGGGCTCGATTTTCTTAATCATCTTAGCAAGGATGAAACCGCAGAAGGCTTCCTCAAGTACTACAAGGATCGTATCAACGTTTCGTATGACGATAAGACCGGATTGCTGAATATTCAGACGCAGGGCTTTAGCCCGGAGTTTGCGCTTAAATTTAACCAGACCGTGTTGAAAGAGTCAGAACGCTTTATCAATGAGATGTCGCATCGCATTGCGCGCGATCAGCTTGCCTTTGCAGAAAGCGAGATGGAAAAAGCGCGCCAGCGTCTGGATGCCAGCAAGGCGGAACTGCTCTCTTATCAGGACAGCAACAACGTCCTGGATCCACAAGCCCAGGCGGAGGCGGCGAGCACATTAGTCAATACGCTGATGGGTCAGAAGATCCAGATGGAAGCAGACCTGCGTAACTTGCTGACATATCTGCGTGAAGATGCACCACAAGTGGTAAGTGCGCGTAATGCGATTCAGTCATTGCAGGCACAAATCGATGAAGAAAAAAGCAAAATCACGGCGCCACAAGGTGACAAATTAAACCGCATGGCAGTGGATTTTGAAGAAATCAAATCAAAAGTAGAGTTCAACAGCGAGCTGTACAAACTGACCCTGACCTCCATTGAAAAGACCCGTGTAGAAGCGGCTCGTAAGCTCAAGGTGCTGTCGGTTATCAGTTCGCCACAGTTGCCGCAGGAATCGTCTTTTCCAAACATCCCTTATTTGATCGCCTGTTGGTTACTGGTGTGCTGCCTGCTGTTCGGCACCCTGAAACTGTTGCTGGCTGTTATTGAAGATCACCGAGATTAACGCTGTCGCTGAATGAGTTTGTGATGAAATTATTTAAATCAATTTTACTGATTGCCGCCTGTCACGCGGCGCAGGCCAGCGCGGCCATTGATATTAACGCTGACCCAAACCTGACAGGAGCAGCGCCACTCCCCGGTATTCTGAGCGGACAGAAGTCGGATACGCAAAACATGAGCGGCTTCGACAACACCCCACCGCCCGCGCCGCCGGTGGTAATGAGCCGTATGTTTGGTGCTCAACTTTTCAACGGCACCAGCGCGGATAGCGGTGCGACAGTGGGATTCAACCCTGACTATATTCTGAATCCGGGCGATAGCATTCAGGTTCGTTTATGGGGTGCGTTCACCTTTGATGGTGCCTTACAGATTGATCCCAAAGGCAATATTTTCCTGCCGAACGTTGGTCCAGTGAAAGTTGCCGGGGTTAGCAATAGCCAGTTGAACACTCTGGTTACATCAAAAGTAAAGGAAGTGTACCAGTCCAACGTCAACGTCTACGCCTCCTTATTACAGGCGCAGCCAGTAAAAGTGTACGTGACCGGCTTTGTACGTAATCCCGGTCTGTACGGCGGCGTGACCTCCGATTCTTTACTGAATTATCTGATCAAGGCTGGCGGCGTTGATCCAGAGCGTGGGAGCTACGTTGATATTGTGGTCAAGCGTGGCAACCGCGTGCGCTCCAACGTCAACCTGTATGACTTCCTGCTGAACGGTAAGCTGGGGCTTTCACAGTTCGCCGATGGTGACACTATCATCGTTGGGCCTCGTCAACATACGTTCAGCGTTCAGGGCGATGTCTTTAACAGCTACGACTTTGAGTTCCGCGAAAGCAGCATTCCCGTAACGGAAGCATTGAGCTGGGCGCGCCCTAAACCTGGTGCGACTCACATTACGATTATGCGTAAACAGGGGCTGCAAAAACGTAGCGAATACTATCCGATCAGTTCTGCGCCAGGCCGTATGTTGCAGAACGGCGATACCTTAATTGTGAGCACTGACCGCTATGCCGGCACCATTCAGGTGCGGGTTGAAGGCGCGCACTCCGGTGAACACGCCATGGTGCTGCCTTATGGTTCAACCATGCGTGCGGTTCTGGAAAAAGTCCGCCCGAACAGCATGTCGCAGATGAACGCGGTTCAGCTTTATCGCCCATCAGTGGCTCAGCGTCAGAAAGAGATGCTGAATCTCTCGCTGCAAAAGCTGGAGGAAGCGTCACTTTCTGCCCAGTCCTCCACCAAAGAAGAAGCCAGCCTGCGAATGCAGGAAGCGCAACTGATCAGCCGCTTCGTGGCGAAAGCGCGCACCGTGGTTCCGAAAGGTGAAGTGATCCTCAACGAATCCAATATTGATTCTGTTCTGCTGGAAGATGGCGACGTCATCAATATTCCGGAGAAAACATCGCTGGTTATGGTTCATGGCGAGGTGCTGTTCCCGAACGCGGTGAGCTGGCAGAAGGGGATGACCACCGAGGATTACATCGAGAAATGTGGTGGCCTGACGCAGAAATCGGGTAACGCCAGAATTATCGTCATTCGTCAGAACGGTGCTGCCGTCAACGCGGAAGATGTGGATTCACTCAAGCCGGGCGATGAGATTATGGTTCTGCCGAAGTATGAATCGAAAAACATTGAAGTTACCCGTGGTATTTCCACCATCCTCTATCAGCTGGCGGTGGGTGCAAAAGTAATTCTGTCGTTGTAAGGAGTTGAAATGAGCAAAGCAGTTATTGTCATTCCGGCTCGTTATGGCTCATCGCGCCTGCCGGGTAAGCCGCTACTTGATATTGTTGGCAAACCGATGATCCAGCATGTTTACGAGCGTGCGTTGCAGGTGGCGGGCGTCGCAGAAGTTTGGGTGGCAACTGACGACCCGCGTGTTGAACAGGCCGTACAGGCGTTTGGCGGGAAAGCCATTATGACGCGTACCGATCATGAATCCGGCACCGATCGGCTGGTCGAAGTGATGCATAAAGTCGATGCAGATATCTACATTAACCTGCAGGGCGACGAACCTATGATTCGCCCGCAGGATGTAGAAACGCTGCTGCAAGGAATGCGTGACGATCCCGCGTTGCCGGTGGCAACGCTATGCCACGCGATATCTGCCGAAGAGGCGACTGAACCCAGCACAGTAAAAGTGGTTGTGAATACCCGCCACGATGCACTTTATTTCAGCCGTTCGCCGATTCCGTATCCGCGTAATGCTGAAAAAGCACGCTATCTGAAACACGTCGGTATTTACGCTTATCGTCGCGATGTGCTGCAAAACTACAGCCAGCTACCGGAGTCCATGCCGGAGCAGGCGGAATCACTGGAGCAGCTACGGTTAATGAACGCGGGAATCAACATTCGCACGTTTGAGGTTGCCGCAACCGGTCCGGGCGTTGACACCCCTGCATGTCTTGAAAAAGTGCGCGCCCTGATGGCACAGGAACTGGCTGAAAACGCATGATTGGCATTTTCTCGTCCGGCATCTGGCGTATTCCAAATCTGGAGAAATTTCTGGCGCAACCGTGCCAGAAACTTTCTCTGCTGCGCCCTGTTCCGCAAGAAGTTGATGCTATCGCCGTGTGGGGACATCGCCCCAGCGCGGCGAAACCAGTCGCCATCGCCAAAGCAGCGGGAAAACCGGTCATCCGTCTGGAAGATGGATTTGTGCGCTCGCTGGATCTTGGCGTCAATGGCGCGCCGCCGCTTTCTCTGGTGGTGGATGATTGTGGCATTTACTACGATGCCAGCAAGCCTTCAGCACTGGAGAAACTGGTAAAGGATAAAGCCGGAAATGCGGCATTGGCAGATCAGGCCAGAGAAGCAATGCACACCATCGTGACCGAAGATTTATCGAAATATAATCTGGCGCCTGCGTTTGTGGCTGATGAATCAGAACATTCAGACATCGTTCTGGTTGTCGATCAGACATTTAATGATATGTCAGTGACGTATGGTAATGCGGGTCAGAATGAGTTTGCCGCCATGCTGGAGGCCGCGATGGCGGAAAATCCTCAAGCGGCAATTTGGGTGAAGGTGCACCCAGATGTACTGGAAGGAAAGAAAACAGGTTATTTCGCCGATCTGCGCGCCACGCAACGAGTACGTTTGATTGCGGAGAATGTCAGTCCGCAATCGCTGTTGCGACACGTTTCCAGGGTTTACGTCGTGACCTCCCAGTACGGCTTTGAAGCCTTGCTGGCAGGAAAACCGGTGACATGCTTCGGTCAGCCCTGGTATGCAGGCTGGGGCTTAACGGACGATCGTCATCCGCAGTCGGCGTTGTTATCTGCCCGACGCGGTTCTGCCACGCTGGAAGAACTTTTTGCCGCTGCATACCTGCGTTACTGTCGCTATATCGATCCGCAAACGGGAGCAGTAAGCGATCTGTTTACCGTGCTGCAATGGCTGCAATTACAACGTCGACATCTGCAACAGCGTAATGGCTATTTATGGGCGCCAGGCTTAACGCTGTGGAAGTCGGCGATCCTGAAACCCTTCTTACGAACGCCAACAAACCGGCTGAGTTTTTCACGTCGCTGTACTGCGGCGAGCGCCTGCGTGGTATGGGGTGTAAAGGGGGAGCAGCAATGGCGAGCCGAAGCGCAGCGAAACTCACTGCCATTATGGCGAATGGAAGATGGTTTTCTGCGTTCATCCGGACTTGGCTCTGACCTGCTGCCGCCGCTATCGCTGGTGCTGGATAAACGCGGTATTTACTATGACGCCACACGCCCCAGCGATCTGGAAGTGCTGCTGAATGATAGCCAGCTAACGCTGGCGCAGAAGATGCGAGCGGAAAAATTACGCCTGCGACTGGTTGAGAGCAAACTGAGCAAGTACAACCTGGGAGCCGATTTCTCTCTACCAGCCGAAGCCAAAGGTAAAAAAGTTATCCTGGTGCCGGGTCAGGTAGAGGACGATGCATCTATTAAAACAGGCACCGTCTCGATTAAGAGCAACCTTGAGTTATTACGCACAGTACGCGAGCGTAATCCGCACGCCTACATTATTTATAAACCGCACCCGGATGTACTGGTGGGGAATCGCAAGGGCGATATTTCGGCAGAACTGACTGCTGAACTAGCTGATTATCAGGCACTGGACGCAGATATTATTCAATGCATTCAGCGCGCAGATGAAGTGCATACCATGACGTCGCTGTCGGGGTTTGAAGCGTTATTACATGGCAAGCACGTATATTGTTACGGCCTGCCCTTCTATGCCGGTTGGGGTTTAACCGTCGATGAACATCGCTGCCCGCGTCGCGAGCGAAAATTAACGTTAGCGGATCTGCTATATCAGGCGCTGATTGTTTATCCAACCTATATCCACCCAACACGGCTACAACCTATTACGGTTGAAGAGGCGGCGGAATATTTGATCCAGACGCCGCGCAAGCCGATGTTTATTACCAGAAAAAAAGCGGGGCGAGTAATACGCTATTACCGCAAATTAATTATGTTCTGCAAAGTCAGATTTGGCTAAACAATTACATTATTGACTATTACGCAAATTATTTATGCAAGGTAATGCACTAACCGTTTTATTATCCGGTAAAAAATATCTGCTATTGCAGGGGCCAATGGGACCCTTTTTCAGTGATGTTGCCGAGTGGCTAGAGTCATTAGGCCGTAACGCTGTGAATGTTGTATTCAACGGCGGGGATCGTTTTTACTGCCGCCATCGACATTATCTGGCTTACTACCAGACACCGAAAGAGTTTCCCGGATGGTTGCGAGATCTCCACCGGCAATATGACTTTGACACTATCCTCTGCTTTGGCGACTGCCGCCCATTGCATAAAGAAGCAAAACGCTGGGCAAAGTCGAAAGGTATCCGCTTCCTGGCATTTGAAGAAGGATATTTACGCCCACAATTTATTACCGTTGAAGAAGGCGGAGTGAACGCATATTCATCGCTACCGCGCGATCCGGATTTTTATCGTAAGTTACCAGATATGCCTGCGCCGCATGTTGAGAACTTAAAACCTTCAACGATGAAACGTATTGGTCATGCGATGTGGTATTACCTGATGGGCTGGCATTACCGTCATGAGTTTCCTCGCTATCGCCACCACAAATCATTTTCCCCCTGGTATGAAGCACGTTGCTGGGTTCGTGCATACTGGCGCAAGCAACTTTACAAGGTAACACAGCGTAAGGTATTACCGAGGTTAATGAACGAGCTGGATCAGCGTTATTATCTTGCCGTTTTGCAGGTATATAACGATAGCCAGATTCGTAACCACAGCAATTATAACGATGTGCGTGACTATATTAATGAAGTCATGTACTCATTTTCGCGTAAAGCGCCGAAAGAAAGTTATTTGGTGATCAAACATCATCCGATGGATCGTGGTCACAGACTCTATCGACCATTAATTAAACGGTTGAGTAAGGAATATGGCTTAGGTGAGCGCGTCATTTATGTGCACGATCTCCCGATGCCGGAATTATTACGCCACGCAAAAGCGGTGGTGACGATTAACAGTACGGCGGGGATCTCTGCGCTGATTCATAACAAACCACTTAAAGTGATGGGCAATGCCCTGTATGACATCAAAGGCTTGACGTATCAAGGGCATTTGCACCAGTTCTGGCAGGCCGATTTTAAACCGGATATGAAACTGTTTAAGAAGTTTCGTGGGTATTTATTGGTGAAGACGCAGGTTAATGGGGTTTATTATGGGGGCTTTAAAAAAAATGATAACCCTGTCGATAGTATCACAACCGAAGCCAATCAACTATAATATACCTTTCAATTTACACTTACTATCAAAATCATATAAAATCATCTAATTGGTTTTAAAATTCATTATTCCATTTGCAATGTTATTTATGCAAAAAAAAATATCTTTACCCAACCAACATTGCCACCACAATGAAAAAAACACAAATATAATTTAACTGCTAACTATCTCAATATATTCACCTATATAATAAAAGACCACATCCTGAGGAGGTGGCTTTTCAGAGCGTCCCCTATAAGGGGGACGGCTGTAATATACAGCTTTCTATTCTGGAAATTGTATTTGCTGTTCGTATGTTTGCTCCATCTTTTCCTGATACCTTATATATCGACTGATAGTTTCTTTGTTCATACATGCCGTATCGACAAAGTAGCCTAGCGATCAAATATGTCGATTTGTCTCCTTTTTCTTGTAGTAAACAAACAGAAATATTCCGATATGGACATTATTCTGATTATAACTTTACAGGAGCAATTATCTCTTCCCTAGGGGAGCAGCTTAAGAATAACCATTAATAATTGCTATCGCATTTTATCTTTTATTCTTTACCTTCCTTCAGAAAATAACTCAAGTAAAAGGAAAACACCACCGACAAATATAATTTAGAGGAGCCACTTAGATATTAACTTAATTGCGATAAATAAATGTAGCATAAAGTCTCAAGGCATTAGCGAGCATGGCTTTTTGTCTATCTGGCCTGTCGGCATGTAATGGAAGCATTGAAAGAAAAAGCAAAACGGTTAATGGCATGATATCTTGAGTATTAATAAAGGATATGAAACGTCTTGACATAAATTCTCTCTGAATATCGTCAACTATTTCACTCGTACTAAAATCTATTTTCACACTACTAAAAATATCACCTGACAACTTATAACGCCCGGATATAATATGATCATAAAGTCCGATCACAGAATGGCTTAGTTTTGCAAGATCGTATTTTTGATCGCCAAATATAGTTAACTCACCGAGTTGATTCATACCTCGAGGATCAATAACTTTTATTCTATCTAATCTGGAGTTAAGCAAAATATTGCTAAAGCAAAGATCTCCATGCAGTATACCAGGAATGACTGGCAGTAACGAATTTCGATTTATACAATCAATAGCGATCTCGCTAATTGAGGGTAATGTTACTGAGTCATATATGACAGGATTGTATATTGATATATCTGCTTTTTTACAGTAATTTTCTAATCTAGAGATTGTTTTATCATAATAAAGCAATTCAGAATCCTTATGAATTTTTTCAATTAAAGATTTTGTTGAGTATTGTTCAAACTGAATAGTGGAAATATTCATAAAATCGTTAAGTATATTGAATATTTTACTCCAGAAAATAACTGAGTTTCGTCCATGCACAAAAATTTCATTTAACGGATTAAATGGTAAATATTCCAAAGAATAATAATATTTCTTTGTTTTCGAATCAATTCCATCTTCAATTAACTGTGGCGTAAATATTTTCATTATGGATGGTATATTTTTAAACCAGTATGCCTCAGCCTCAATTTTTTTTGAATTTTCACCCGATTTCCATACAATACCAGAATTAATTCTCATCGAATTAAATGCTCGCTGAGTTGTTATACGCGAACGAGATATGAAATACGTATTTAAATGACCAAGATCGAGCCAATCATCAACATGAATACGTTTGAGAGGATATTTCTCATCATATTGCCTAACAGCATGCACGAAACTATCTTTGGACAATGTTAAATATTTAATAAATGTTTTTGGTCGAGAAAATGAAAAATAACCACACCAAACGAAATTATCAACTTTTTCTTTTTCCCAATTATAATCAGCATCTGATTGAGCCACTGCAATAATGTCACCTTCTAAATGAAGGTGGCTTATTAAAGTATCACCGTGTAAAATAAATAATTTTTCATTATCATTATATGATTCATATATTATATTCAAAGAGTACAATACAGATTCTGATAATGTCATATTTGCAGGTACTGGAATGATTATAACTTCAATATCATTAAACATCGACTTTTCAATGTCTGTTAATTGATAGTCTTCTGGCAATGATACGAAAATTTTGCATTTATCTTCATATTTTCTTAAGATTTCTGCTTGATATTCAATCAGAGTTTTATTCCCAATAGGTAATAGACATGGAGGAATACATCCAAACTCAATTTTTAACTCATTATCAACATAATCGCCAGATGTTATAAGAATCATCATTTTAGTCCTAGAGTTGATTTAATCTCATTTATACTTAATTTAATAAATTCATCGGGTCTGATTGCTCTGTCATCAACATAAAACCCTTCATACCCACACCAAGGTTTCCCAACATAAATTTCATCGAAAGGAACATCATTTTCATTTAGCCACTCAATGATAATTGGTAAAGTATTAGCCGTAATTAATCCTACGTTACCATTATATGTTCGCATATTCCTGCTTGTGGATATGATAATTTCAAAACCATTTTTTTTATATTCTTTCATTTTTAAAATTAGCTCTACGTTTGGTTTTGCATTTCTATAATCCCCTCCATCAGTAAAGGAAATTGTATTATCAAGATCAAATATAATACGCTTCATAATTATCGATTCTCTTTTGAAATTAACTCTTCATACTCCGCTGGAGTACCACAAAATGCCATGTCGGCAATAGATACATAAAAATATTTAATTGTTAACCCATTTTGTATTAAGTAATTATACATTGGAGCGATATAAAATTCCCCTTTACTCATTTCATTTTTCTCTTGCATTGATTCAAATATTGATTGAAACATTAACTGGCTTTTAAAATAATATAAGCCATTGCTGCAGTATTTCGATATCCTATCTTTTTCTGCCGTTCTACCAACATTAAAATTAGATAATGGCTCGATGAACGACCACTGTTCCCCATCACCTTCAAAAACTTCCAAATAACCATCACATTCATTATAGAACTTAGGTTCTGAATAATTATAACGAATCGTGTCTATATTAAATATAGTTACAGGAAAATCATCATGATATTGTTTTAATGCAATATATGCAGATTCAGCTTGCCCTCTTGTATCCTTATCAATTACAACAATATCATAATTTTTAATCTCTAATTTATTTATTTTATCTTTAACAAATGAAAAAGAGAAATCATCGTTGCGAATCACAAAAACAAATTTTTCTGAACTAAACTTTGACTCAAAGGTTTTAGTTGACCATTCAAAAATTGATTGCCCTCTATATTCCAGAGCATATTTAGGGATACGGTATCCGGCTTGGTAGAACCGGGAACTTTTCCCTGCCATTGTTATAAGAATCATTGCAACTCCTTAGTCAAAGTAATAAGAACATCTGAAGCTTCTTTGCTACCTCGTAAAGCTGCTTCACGAAGACAATCATTCGCATAATTCATTAAATTTATATCATCGCTATCTTTCAATAGACAATACAGTAAATAAAGACTACTTTTATGCTTGGATTTGGCTGCATTTTTTAGAAGAATTATAATATCATCAAAATATTTTTCTTTATTTTCATCAATTAATTTTATCGCACATCTAAAATATATCTCCTGCGCACTCACACCTTTATTTACAAGTTGAACTGTATGTTCTCTGAGAGATTTTATTGCAGTCTCTGAAATTGGTAAATAAGCTATAACGGTTGATTCTAATGCAAAATTAACATCAATAGGGTTATATGTTGTAATTTTGCTGATCATCCTTTTCTCGTTCAAACTTTCACCACTAAAAAGTTCGAAAGAATCAAGGTTTAATGATTGATAATACTCATCATTAAAATATATACCTGCGAATGCCTTTAACATGTCTTGGTTACGAGCATGCAAATCCTTTCTTGATCCACGATCTTCGATTAAGAAATGTTCTTCAGAGTTAACGTTCTTTTCAAGATATAACCACGAGTTATATTGACTATCGCCATCACCAATTAAATTAAAGTTCTCAAACAATACACTGTAATAAATCTCAAAAAAACACTTTACATCTTTCGGGATACAACTTGATTTGTTATTTATGATTTTATTTACCAGAATGGTAGATACTCGTCGAAAGTTAATATTTTCAATATACTCTCTAAATACAGGATATTTTAATATAAATGGTAATGAAAACCATCTGTTTTCTGCACCAATATTTTTATTAAAAAGACAAAATCTTTCATAAAAATCAGAGTGTAGTGTAAGCATCCGCAAGTCATCGTAATACCCCAAGAAAACTTTATCCGCAATTAAAAATGGTATCGATACTGATGCCATCTGTATCGTTACTTTATATTTAAACACTCCATTTTTTGTTTTTTGTAGAGACGCTGTGTTCTCAATATGTTTAAAAAAAGCCTCTAACAAATGAAAACACTTATCAGTTCGTATTTTAAGAACAGGAATAGATTTATTTTTTATAGCAACCAGACCAGACTCAAGACAACGCTGTTGCTGCAAGACATTACCAATGCTAGGTTGCAGTATAGTTTTATTTTCAACTACACAAACACCAGTTTTAGTTAAAATTTCACGAAGATCGTCGTAAGCATCAACCTCCCCCATCCAAGTTGATAAAATAATCTCTTCTATAATACCAGCATCACGCTTATTGATGATTTTTCGTAAAATCATCAATAGATCAAACCTATCTCTTATTGCACCACAAATTACAACATTAACTTTCATAAATAATGCCTATCTATAATTATTTCTTACCATATATTTTTCTTACCAATGGTGATTTTATATCTTCAATAAAAAGATTTCGATCTCGAACGTATTTTTTATATTTCTTTTGAGAAAGAAAATTTTTTACCAAAACTCTCTCAATCTTATATCTCAGCTTTATTCTTTCTTGATTATTTCGCAGGTTATTTTCATCTTTTTTTTCATTCGTTTTTTGTGCTGTTATATTTTTTTTGTCGATAATTGCATTCAATGTTTTTTTATTATTGTCAGATTTACGTTCAAAATAAACAATATTTGCTCCCTCTAACCAAACAGAGTTTATCTCATGATTTTTTTTACCTGGAGTAATTACAAATTTATTTGCTACTCCGCCAAGAGCATCCTCAAATTGATGACCTCTTAATAATAAGGCATCTTCGCGAGTTGGGTTAACAATAAAAGAACTTAGTGCGGACTCAGCTAAAAAAGGATCAATTCGTATCGAGTCAATATAGCTACCGAAAGATTCTATAAAATCTTTCGCAAAAAGCATTGTACCTCGATGGATTGATTCTAATAACACTCGACGATTACCAATATTTAAATCTTCCCTAAACAGGGGAATAAATTTATCTTTTTTACGCGAAATGCTAACTAAACTAGGCTCTGTGTGACAAATTAAATACTCACATAATGCTCTATTTTTAACAACCACGCTTGGGTGATTTGCTGATAGCGACTCTCCCATATAAGCTCTACATATTAAGCCTTGTTCAAGCCATCGTTCAGTTCCTTGTAAAGTAGCATAATAATATCCTAATATATTTTTGTTAGTTAAAGATGCTAAAGCCCCCTGCATATTTGCTCTCCAACCTATATCAACAACCGCAGGGTTAAGTTCATCAATAAATCCCGTACTTTCTAGGTAATCCATATAATCACGCCGTTCCATTTTTGCGTGAGTTAAAATCACTTCACTAATAATTCTACATAAACGTATAAATTTGGCTCGCCCTTGAGGATCAGCATTTAATGTTTCATTCTCATCAGTAAATCCAGCTTGTTTAAAGTAGTCTGGAGAGATTTTGTTTGCCTCAACTCCGAATCGCGCGGATAAAAGATTTCCAACAGTAACTCCGCTTTGATAAGGATGTCCAGCTAATGCTATGATATCGCTAATATTTTTCAGACCTGCAACTCGGGTTGCGCGCCTTGAGGCATATAAATAATATGAGGGAACTGCATTTTCATCCGTTGAATGTAATATGTCGTATACTTGCTTTAATAACCAGCCTTCACGAGCCAAGAAGTAAAGTTTTGATATATTATCTTTTTTTGCGTTCCGTCCCAACCATAGCATATATCCAAGAATTAATGGCCCTAACCCGGCATAACCAAGATTAAAAGGTTGTCCTTGAAAATGAGTTTTTTTCTCTAGATTTGGGTTTTCAGTATCAAATAACTTAGCCGCTGTCAACCCAGCTAAAACAGTACGAGACAATTCATTTGCCCCGCGTTTCGCCGGGTAGATACGTGAGTAATACTCATTCATCCTTAATCTTTCAATTGCACGTAGTAGTCGATATGAGCGAATCCCCCTAGATTTAGGTTGCTCATTATCAGCGATTTTATTATCTCCAATATGTAATACAGCACCTGCCGAAACTTTCAATTCATTCAATATCAAGTCAAATAAGACACCGTTTTTTTTGCTTTGTCCATATTCACTAGATACATATATTTTTGAATATCCATTATATCCTGTTCTCTCTAACAAAAGGCTTATATCATTAGATGACAAATACATATCTGATATTATAATTATAGGTTTTTTTGTTTTTTTTGCTATCTCCCATAGTTTTTTCCCAAACTCCCTTGGTCTTATGAGAGATAGTTCCGTTTCAATCTCTAAGTCTTTTATTGAATTGATAACATTTGTTTCAAGATCATAAATATCTTGTATTTTTTTATAAATATCGGTTAATGTAATTTCTAATCCATTTTTATCTTTACGAGCTTCTACTTCAGATGATTGCCTTATTTTTGAAAAATCTTCAATTATGCCGTTGGTTAATTTAAAAACCTTGCTATTCATTAATTTAAATAAATCAACAGGAACCTCAGTAGGTCTATAAACCAAAGTATCAAACACATCAAAACTAATTATTTCGACTTCTTTATCATTTACAAATCTACTGAATTTCTTGAATAGTTCAGTTTTAGTACTTATACAGATTTTTTGTGCTATTAACTGTTCTGCAGCTTTACCAGTATTAAATTGATTGAAAAGTTTATCGTGATATTCACTATCGATACTATTGAATGACGGCAAATTTCCTGGTTTTAAATTTCCTGAACGCTTTAAATCATATAATCTTTTCAGCAACTTTGAAAGAAATTGTCCATCCTTAGTAATAGAAGATGCTAATGGTTGATTCCTGTTTAGAATGTAGGAAAGAATGTTTTCCCTATATTCATAATCATTCATTAATTTTTTATTTAAGTTTTCATATGAATAAGGAGATAGGAACGTATTGCCGTATGTTTTTATATTCCGATTTAGAACGACAGCCTGCATCCCTATCGAAGAAGAACATGTCGCCACATTATCAACATGTGGCAATATGTATTGTGAAATGCCATTGATTTTATCAAATATAGGATTATATATAATATTCGGCCATTTCTTCCGTAGGGCATGAAGGGTATCATTATCTATAATTGTGTCGCTCACCCTAGGGGTTACATATTGTGTTACAACAACACCAGTATCAGAATCTACATCTTTCATTACATCTAATAAAAAATCCATCTGATTGCTATAGCTAGTATCCGTTTGAAACGCATAATGAGCACTCACTTGCAATGGTACTAAAAGTAATTTTTTATATTTATTATCAAAGTCTAAATCATGTCGAGAGAAAGGCTGAAGATCTTCAATTGCAGACTCTACCAGAAACTTGAATTTTTCAGCCACTTTATTCTCATCAGATGTAGTGACCCCAGACATTATTACTTTAGAATACTGAGTTAAACTACTATTGTTATATAACCCCCATGGGTCAAAGGTAATAGTATGCGGGTAAGGTAGCCGACTAAATACTCCAGGCATCTGATGAACAATTAGTGAATCAGGATATATTTTTTCTAAGAAAGGAACAGGTGTTTCCCATAGCAATATAACATCATAATGGCTTTCTAAATATTTCTTTATTTTATCTGAAATGCTCTCGATAAGCCTTAAATCTTTATTTTCATAAAATTTAACGGATAAATCATTTAAACAACCGAAGCAAAACAGTTGATCTTCAATCGTGAAATCGATGACATTTATCTTTTTATCTATATTAGACTGTAGAAGGCTTAAACTTTCTGGTAAAAAAAGATCAACCTCCCACCCTTCGTTTGATAAAATATTCCCTTGCGGTATCAAATGTTTTTGCACTGCATTCTTATAAAACTGGAGATCACCATGTGCGGCCCAAGGAGCTACCCAAATAAGTAATTTCATGTAACACTCTCTTTAAAAATTTCAGTACTTTATATTACTTAACTAATTGCTAATAGATTTATACTCAGATATTGCTTCATCAATATTATCAAAACGAACTATTTTTGTTGCGTCGTGAAAAACGAATGCTATATCACAATAGTCTTTTAATGAATTTAAACTATGCGATACCATTATAAAACAGGACTCTTCTTTCTTTGAGTTAAACACATTAAGACATTTTGATTTAAACCTCATATCTCCAACTGCTGTTACTTCGTCAACAAGATAGTAATCAAATTTAAAAGCCATACTTAAGCCAAAACCAAGCCGTGAACGCATGCCTGAAGAATACGTTTTCAGCGGCATATCAAAATATTTTCCAAGCTCAGAAAAACTTTCAACAAATGCAATCTTTTCATGTAGTTCATTACTTTTCGCATATAACCGCGCAACAAATTTTACGTTTTCGCGTCCAGTTAAACTTCCCTGAAATCCACCTGCAAGGCCGACTGGCCATGATATTGTTTTATTAGTGATGATCTTTCCACTGTCGGGGCGGTCAATGCCACCAATCATTCTCAGTAACGTTGATTTACCCGCACCATTACGACCAATAAAGGCAACACTTTTTCCTGAAGGGATTTCGAGGTTTAAATCCTTAAACACATAATGTCGACCCGTTGGCGTGCGATATGACTTCGTCAAATTCTCAATCTTAATCATGATGTCAGCATTGCCTCCTCACGAGTTCGGTATAACGCCAGACCAATGAACAGAGTTATCAATGTGAACATTGCCAGGTAGTTCAGACTCACACCTTCGCTGATATAGCCAGGCATAACGGCCTCACGGCTTAACTCTACGACATGCACTAATGGGTTCCAGAGTAGATATGACCAGTATTGCTTTGGAATCGAGTGTAGAGGGAACATGATGCAGGAGATGAAATACAGCGGCTTAAGCAGTATCGGCAGGACCTTTTGCATTTCAGGGAAGGTTTTGCCAACGACCATGAATATTAAGCCGACGCCACATGAAAGAATGATCAGCAGACTCCAGGTGAGCACAAGTTGTAAAAGATTTGTTATTTCGAAATATTCGCCTGCCATCCAGACGATAAGCATAAGCAATATATAAACAGCAACGTAAATCAGTGTCTCAAGCAGTGCGCGTGCAATGATCGTATCGATGGGTTTTACTGGTCGATAATTAAACAGACCCTGATTCGCTTCAATAGCACCTACAGAACGATTGCTGATACTGCTAAAGATAAAAAAGGGAATCAGGCCATTAAGTAAAAACACCGGGAACGAGATGTCTGGCATCGTGCGGTGCATAATGTAACCAAAAATGCCCAACAGTATCAGCAAATGCGCAGAGGGTTCGAGAATCGCCCACAGATATCCCAGACGGAACTTACCAAAGCGTGTTCGTATTTCTCTTAGAAATAATGCCTCTACGGTGACTTTCTGGACTTCAAATCCACTTCTTGCCATTTGGTGATGTGATCCTATTCTCTTCAGGTATGCTACCGCCCCTGGCTTAACAGCTACCAATACACTGGAGGTAATACTTGTTTGTAACTGGATAAAATTCACTCAGACGGTATGACCTTTTTAATAGCCGCAAACAATTTCAGCAGAAATTATTTCCGCAGGGATAAATTGTTCTATTTCCGTCTTATTTCTTCTAATCCATTCTTCAGGCATGAATGTATTCGGTCTTCTGGTCATTTCAGAAAACTTGCCGTTTTAGAATGTAGAGTTAATTTCTCAGGAAATTATGCGTAACTCTTTTTGCTTAGCCTGTATGGGTAAAAAAGACGTAAAGCACCATGCGTTCTGGATTACTCCGGAACACACTTATTCAAAAATGAGCTTTTAATTTCGCAAGAAATTATTTTTGCTTTTACTGTTAACTACTGGATTATAACACCACCTATAAATTTTATGCGTAGCAACACCTGCAATCTGTTTCACACCAGAACGCACGAATTTATTACCAATTAATTGTTTACTGAGAAACTATTTCCCTATTTAAAATTCACTCGTGTACTTCTTATTTATATCTTCAGTCCCCTCTTTGCGGTCATATTTGTGATATTCATCACATTTAAACAATGTTATTTAAGTCGCAGGAATAATTCCGACAGCAATTATTGTTGTCGATTAAAATATATGTCTTGATTATTTAGCGCGTTTATTTTAACCAGCGTTACAGCCAGCACTATCCCTCAGTAGATATACCTGAGCAGACATTGTTTCAAATCGACGGATAGTTTCTGTGGAAATCATTTTACTTACTTAAAATTTCCTTTCTGATTGTCTCCAGGAATTTTAGTAATTTCCAGGCTACACAAAATACAGATCACACAAGAATTATCCTATATGTTTTGACCTATCAATTGCCACCCAATGATTCATTACATCTATTAATGGTCATGATGTATTGCCACACTTAAGCATATTTATAGGACGCTGGGCTGTTTCAGGAGAGAACTCGTATCTGTTGTTTTGCAGAACATTCAGTGATGAGAGGAATGGGATATTTCTTATTGCAAAAATATTCAATTCGGTGAGTGGATAATAAGATTATACACTCACCTTTCGGGCTGAATTTCACAGGGAATTTACTGGAACACTTATCCTCTTATCAACTCCAGTCGCTGCACATTCACCATCCCTGGCTTCTCACCTGCGCTGACATCAATTTGTGTCACCCGCAGCGCATACTTTTCATCCAGCGCGTTTAACCAGTTCAGCAGATCATTAAACACCACAGGATCTATCCAGACCTGGATATTCTCCCCGCGCTCGGCTATCCGCTTAATGACCACTGAATGCGCGGAAGCACTGTCACTGATGACCCGCGATACCTGCGCAGGCGTTGTTGTGGCGGATTTTCGCGCCGCAATGATGTCCGGCGCGGCGCTCTTCAGTCGCGCGTTCATCGCCACCAGTTGCTGCAGCATCGTCTCCTGTTGCTCAATCCGTTCGCTCAAAGGCTGCCAGATGATGACGTAATATCCGGCGCTAAACAGAAACACCGCCGCAGCCAGTAACATGCCCTTTTCGCGCGGCGAACGCCCTGCAAGGTGGTGTGCCAGCCAGTGTTCGCCACGGCTTAACTGGCGTTCACGCCATTGCTGAAAATAGTGAATAAATTTATCGCGTAACATGTTATTTCCTCCGCAACGTTACGCCGCCGGAAACCGCATCACCCTCTTTCTGTAACGCGTCCTGTTGCACAACATAATCAGTTGCCAGTGCGCTACGCAGTTTGTCGAAACTGGCAAAGTTTGCTGCCCGCAACTGAAGGTGGAACGTCTGGCGTTTTTGATCAAAGGTGAAGCCACGCATCTCGATGTCGGAAAGTGACGCCGTTTTCAGAGTGCTGGCAATCGCTGACAACTCGGCAAGCAGCCCGGTATCGTTGGCCTGTGGGCGATATTTTTTCAGCGCCATCGTCACCTGAGAGCGCAAATTCACAATCCGCTTCTGCTCCGGGAACAACGTTAAGAACTGTTTCTCAGCCTGGGCGCGACTTTGCGCCACCTGCTCGCTGACACTCCATAACGTCACGCCACGTTCCACTGCCAGCGCAACCAGAATCAGCAATATCGGCAGAACCATCACCCGCCAGCGCGCCCACTGTTTTCGGTAGCTGACGCGAGGTTGCCACTGACCGCTTAGCAAGTTCCCTTCTGGTTCTCCGAATGTGGTAATGGCTGGCAGTGCCGTGATTGTCAGGCGTTCTGCGTCCGCATCAGCCCATGTAGATAGCTCTTCCGGCGCAATACCGACCACGGTCAACGAAAGCGGTAAATCCTGCTCATTGAGCTGTGCGCGTAACATGACCGGAGCCAGCGCCCGCCCGGCGCTCCATCCCCGACATTCATCGATGCGGCAGATAACCCGTTGCGCATCGCCAGCCATAAATCCACAAGGAATGGACATCCAGTCCGGCGCGACGGTAGCGCGGGTGATGCCGTTTTCCTGCAACCACTGCGCAATGTTGCGCATATGCTGCTGGTGAATCACTGCCACGGTTGCCAGTTGCTGGTCGATTTTCAACGGCGCAAAATGCAGTTCGTCGATATCCTGGTTCAGTTCTTCTTCCAGTAAGGCGGGCAGAATAGTGGGTATCTGCTTACGGAGGACATCAGGCAGTTCAACCTGCCAGACGCTGATCCATTCGCCGGGAATGTAGAGTCGAATCGCATCGGTTTGCAGCCATTGCTGAAGCTGTTCGTTGTCGACGTCAGGCCAGATACCGCACTCCACGTCGGCGGTACGGCGCTGCCAGCGGATGGGGTCGGTGGCGCAAAGCGGGAAAAAAATCTCAAGCATGGAACTCACTCACTTTCTCCTGTCTGATGCCAGAGAACCGAAAAGTGTTGTGGCCCCATGCGGACAATTAACGAGTTCATCGTCAGTTCAATCTCATTCACGGTGATATCCGAACGCAGCCAGAAGTAATTGCTGTCCACGCTCAGGACGGTTTTTAGCTGTTTTTTAGTACGCTCATCGACGTCAGCAAGTAGCGGCTGTGCAAGAAACTGCTCGACATCTTCCCAGCCCTTCGCCGGACGTTGTTGTAATAACGCCTGCGCCTCTACAGGGCTTAACCACGGGTCAAACAGCGCCTCAAGAATCACGCTTTGCGTGACGTCTAAGGTGTTGATGTTGATTTGCTGGCGGGTCATCGGCAGCGCACAAACCAGCGGTTTCAGTTTTTGATAAAGTCCGGCGTCCATTCCCTGCACCACGCGCATCTCGCTGATATCAGCTAACGGTTGATTAGCGGCATAGAACGGCACCGAGCGGGCGAGATATTCGCTGTCTTCACGCCCCAGACGCGTCTGCACGCTGCGATCCTCGTCAATAAACTCCCACAGGCTTTCGGCTATCAGTTCGGCTCGATAAGCAGGCACATCAAGGCGCAAAATCAGGGCAATCAACTGTTGTACCGCGAGCGGACGCGACGCCGTCGTCGGCTGAGCGAGGGCATTCAGGTTAAAGCAAGCCTGTGCGTCACGCAGGGTGACGGCAATTTGCCCCTGCGGCAGAGGAAAAAAACGAGGGCCGGAAGCCCACGGCTGTGCCAGATGCACGCGTTGTTCATTTTTCAGGCTCAGACTGAGCGCGCTCAGCGCCAGGCTTTCCGCACTGGCGCTGTACCACAGCGCCTGCTGGTACTCCTGCTGGCTGCGCGTTCGCCCAAGTTGTTGCTGCATCCGCCCGGAAAGCGTGATGGTTACCAGCATTATGACCGCCAGCAATATCAGCACCACGACCAGTGCCATTCCGCGTTTTGGTGGTGAGGTGATCATGATAATTGCGGCCCGCGTAACAACCAGATGCGTTCAATCTCGCCCCATTGTGGCGAATGCAGGGTCATGCGCACCGCCACAGGGATCGCCTGCCCTGACGACCAGCTCTCCTGCCAGCGCGTGCCGTCGTAGAACTGCAAACGGAGCGAATCCGCCGGGATTAATTTTTGCGTTGTTGGCTTCACACTGCCTGCTGCATCGGTCAGCGGCCAGGACAATCGTTCAAGATAACCGTCATGAATGCGGTAACCGACGGTAAGCAGATTACTGCGCGGCAGGCGCATCAACGGATTAACCACACCGCCACGCACAAAGCGTATCCCTTCACTCTCGGATGCCAGCACGCCTGCACCCGCCAGTAACGCCGGTTCCCGCTGCCCCTGCTCGCCTCTTACCGGACGCGGCATCATTTGTGTCAGATCGTGGGTCAGAAAACTCATCGTTTGCTGCATGAGGTTTAGTTTTTGATCGTGTTCGCCGACGGCGCTATTCACGCGCGTAACGCCGTTTGTCACCTGCTGCACCATCAGTGCCAGCGAGGCAAAAATGGCGATTGCCACCAGCATTTCCAGTAATGTGAAACCAGCGCGAGTCCTTCTCACTGTTGGCCTCCCACGGCGCTAAACCAGGCGCGTCGTGACTGGATCACCGACGAAAAGTCTTCATGACGGCTGACTTCAATATCCACCGCCTGGAGCAGCGCGTTACCGGTATTCAGCGGTGTGGTGCGCCAGTACCAGCGGTTTCCAGCCATATCGCTCTCGCCCTGGTGCCTGACCGCCCGTTGTTCACGGCTCATCAGGTAGAGCAGCGCGGTCTGGTTTTCAGCTACCCAGCCCGCTACTGTTTTCTCCTCAAGAACTTGCTGATTACTCAGCGCACCGCTGGCAATCTGTAGTACCGCCGTGGCAGCCAGCGCAAAAATCGCCAGCGCGAGCATCACTTCCAGCAACGTAAATCCGCGCTTCATGGCATCCTCTCATCACATTGATTGAGGGATAACGCGCCATCGTGCGCCAGTTTTACCGCCCAACATGCGTTTTGCGCCGCCGAGTAAAAGCGCAGCGTAAACGGCGTGGCGGGTTCAAAAGGCGAAAAACGGATCTGCGGCGTCTTCTTTTTCGCCTCTTTTTGCAGCTCCAGTTCAATATCGTGCAGCGTCAGGCGACGACGTTGCAGCTCCAGCGCATATTCCTTCTGCCAGATATCACTTCCGGGTTGTAACAGCATCTGCACCTGTTTCGGCACCGTAACCTGTGCCGATAACCGGGTCGCAGAAACGGGCAACCACTGCCCCTGACGACGCTGCATAAACTGATAGCCAGGCGGGTCGATTAGCACACCGAGTGTTTGCCCTTCGATCACTGCCCTGTCCTTAAACTGCGCAAAGCGAGTCAGAAAATCCTGCGCCGCTTTTTTCGCGGGCGATTCAGAATCGGTCGCAAACGTCTGTACCACGCCCGCACTGGCAAGGCCGATAAGGAAAATCACCAGCATGATTTCCAGAAGAGTGAATCCGCGTCCAGGCACTGATTACTGAAACTCCTGCAAATTCCAGTTACCGATATCTGCGCCAGCGCCTTCCCCGTTTTCCTGACCATCTGCTCCCAGGGTATAAACATCAAACAGTCCTTTTTCACCCGGGCTGAGATACTGATAATCATTGCCCCACGGATCTTTTGGCAGTCGTTTAATGTATCCACCTGGACGGTAGTTGCGGGAATCCGCCATATTGGCCGGTTGCTGGATCAGCGCCTCAAGCCCCTGCTCGGTGGTCGGATAACGCCCGTTATCCAGTCGGTACATATCCAGCGCGTTTTCCAGCGCCACGATATCGCTGATGGCTTTTTGCCTGTCCGCTTTTTCTTTGTTGCCCAGCAGGTTAGGCACCACCAGGCTTGCCAGAACGCCAAGAATAACAATCACCACCATCACTTCCAGCAGGGTAAAACCTGCCCGTGGTTTTTGTGTGCGGGATAACGAATTCATGTGATAACTCCGTAAATTACATTCCAACCATATTGTTCAGTTGCAGCATTGGTTCGAGGATGGCAATGACGATAAACAGCACCACGCCCGCCATCATCACCACCAGCGCCGGTTCAAACAGCCCTAATGCCAGCCCCACCTGGGTATCAAATTCCCGTTCCTGGTTAACTGCGGCCTGTTCAAGCATGGTTTCCAGTTCACCGCTCTGTTCGCCGGAGGCGATCATGTACAGCATCATCGGTGGGAACAGGCGCAACTCCGCCAGCGCAGCGCGCAGACTGCTTCCTTCGCGGACGCGATCTGCCGCCAGCAGCAGTTGTTGCTCGACATAACGATTTGCCGACACGGCGGCAGCGGTCTGAATGCCTTCCAGTAGCGGAACACTGCTGGCGGTGAGGATGCTTAACGTGCGGGAAAAACGCGCCGTATTCAGCCCGCGCGCAACACGCCCCGTCACGGGCAAACGCAGCAAGGTTTTATCCCAGCGCAAGCGCATGGCAGGATTTTTGAGTAACCGTTGCCCCAGCACCAGAAGCCCCAGCAAACCTACCAGCCAGTAAACGCCGCTGGTCTGTAACGTGTCGCTCATGGCGATGAGCATTCGGGTGGAGGCAGGCAGCGCGTGTCCGAGATGATCAAACTGTTCGATAATTTTCGGCACTACCGCTGTCAGCAAAATAGTGACCACGCCCGTTGCCACCACCAGCAGTACCAGCGGATAGAGCATGGCCTGCAGCAGGCGTGATTTCAGGCGCTGGCGCTGTTCGGTGTAATCCGCCAGGCGATTGAGCACCACATCGAGATGCCCGGATTTTTCTCCGGCAGCCACCATCGAACAAAACAGAGAATCAAAGACACGGGGATGTTCGCGCAGGCTGTCCGACAGGGTATAACCTTCCTGAATCCGGCTGCGCAGCGCCATACCGAGGCTTTTTACATGCAGTTTTTCACTTTGCTCACTGACCGCCTGTAAGCAGGTTTCCAGCGGCATTGCTGCCTGCACCAGCGTTGCCAGTTGACGAGTGAACAGCGCCAGATCTGCCGCCGCCACGCGACGATGTGCGTGCCGCCGACGCTGCAACATTCCCCCTGCAGAAGCATTCAGCCGGGCTTCAATGTGCACGGGGATAAGCTCTTTACCGCGCAACAACTGGCGGGCATGACGCGCGGAATCCGCCTCAATCATGCCTTTGGTTTTGCGACCATTACGCTCCAGCGCCTGATAGTAAAACAGTGCCATTACGCCTCCATAGTTACCCGCAGCACTTCATCGAGAGAGGTTTCTCCGGCGAGCACTTTCTCAATGCCGTTGCTGCGGATACCCGCAGAGTGTTGCCGGACATAACGTTCCAGCTCCAGTTCCCCGGCCTGACGGTGGATCAAATCACGCAATGTGGCGTCCACCACGATCAGCTCATGGATGGCAGTACGTCCGCGAAAACCTTTGTGATTACAGGCGGGACAGCCCTGCGGATGGTACAGAGTGACGGTACGCGCATCGGTAATCCCCAACAGGCGTTTTTCTTCGTCGGTGGCAGGCGCGGGCTGGCGGCAGTCGGGGCACAGCGTGCGAATCAGCCGCTGCGCCATCACGCCCGTCAGACTGGAAGATAGCAGGAAAGGCTCAACGCCCATATCCTGCAAACGTGTGATCGCCCCCACCGCCGTGTTGGTATGCAGGGTTGACAGTACCAGGTGTCCGGTCAATGACGCCTGGACGGCGATTTCTGCGGTTTCGGTATCGCGGATTTCACCCACCATCACCACATCCGGATCCTGACGCAAAATCGCGCGCAGGCCACGGGCGAAGGTCATCCCGACGCGGGTGTTGACCTGCGTCTGACCGATCCCTTCAATCATGTATTCGATGGGGTCTTCAACCGTGAGAATGTTGCGCGAATGGTTGTTCAGCTCCTGCAATCCGGCGTACAGCGTGGTGCTTTTGCCGGAACCTGTCGGCCCCGTCACCAGAAAGATACCGTGTGGTTTGTGTAACAGCTGGCGCAACTGCGCGGTCAGTTCATGGCTCAACCCCAGACGCTCCAGCGTCAGGCGGGCCTGGTTTTTGTCCAGCAGTCGCAGCACCACGCGCTCGCCCCAGGCAGAAGGCATGGTGGAGACGCGCACGTCAATCGCCCGGCCGCCCAGCAGCAGCGCAATACGTCCATCCTGCGGCACGCGCTTTTCGGCAATGTCCAGCCGCGCCATCACCTTGATACGCGATACCAGCAACGAGGCCAGTTTGCGCCCCGGTCGCAGCATTTCATGTAATGTGCCGTCAACACGAAAACGGATCACCAGACTCTTTTCAAACGTCTCGATGTGGATATCCGAAGCGCCTTCTTTAATCGCCTCTGCCAGCATGGCGTTGATCAGTTTGATGATCGGCGCATCGTCGTCACTTTCCAGCAGATCTTCCGTTTCCGGCAGTTCTTCTGCGAGGGTAAAAAAGTCCTCGGCAGAACCGAGATCTTCCATCAGCTGGCGAGCCTCGGAAGAGTCACGCTGCCAGACCGCATTCAGCCGCTGTTCAAACTCGGCCTCATCGATTTGCCGCAGCGTAAAGGGCGCGTTCAGCCCCCGCTGTAGCTCCTGCAAAACAGAGAGCGACAACGGATGCACATGGAGGATCTCCAGCGACGCTTCGCACCATGCCACCAGGCTAAACCGACGGCTGAAACTGTAGGGCAGACGCACGGTGTTAGCGGTGGTTTCCTGTGCTACAGGCACCATTAACGTGTTCTCCCGGCATTGAGGAACGCGCGTACTTCCGGCGGTAAGGTCTGGTTTTGCGCTGGCAGTACCGGCTGCGCGGTGTGCGGCATCAGGCTTAAGCCTTGCTCATCGCGATAGATCTGCTCGGCGCGCATGTAGTTATATTTGCGCTGCGACACACCGTCTGCCGCCATACCGTCACGCAGAATGGTTGGACGGATAAACACCATCAGGTTACGTTTTTCTTTTTTATCCGCAGTGGATTTAAACAGGTTACCAATCAATGGGATATCTCCAAGCAGCGGCACTTTCGCCACGCTTTCTCCCGCCTGGTCGTCCATCAGACCGCCAAGCACAATCAGCTCACCATCGTTAGCCAGCACGGTAGTCTTCAGTTTGCGCTCACCAAACACCACATCGAGGCTGGTCTGCCCTTCCACTTTCGAGACTTCCTGCTCAATCACCATCTGTACCGCGTTACCTTCGTTAATCTGCGGCGTGACTTTCAGCATGATGCCGACTTTTTTCCTCTCTACCGTGTTGAAAGGATTGCTGTTATTGGAGCCAACGGTAGATCCAGTTAATACCGGAACGTCCTGGCCCACCATGAAGAAGGCTTCCTGGTTGTCCAGCGTGGTGATGCTCGGCGTGGAGAGCACGTTAGAGCTGGAGTCGTTTTTAACCGCCTGTACCAGCGCCATCCAGTCGCCTTTCACCACGCCAACCGCCGTACCGCTAAAGCCGGAAAGTAGCTGGGCGAGCGTGGAGAGATCGCCGTTGGTATCCGGGTTAATGGTGGTGGCACCGTTTTCGCTGATCACCGTGGAGCCTTTCTGCGGTTTTGCCTGAGAAATCGCCGCCCCCAGCGTGCCAATAGGGATCTGCGTACCGTTAGCAAACTGCATTAATCCGGCATCTTTCGACGCCCACTGCACGCCGAAGTTGATATTGCTGCCTTCGGCAACTTCCACGATCAACGCCTCGACATGCACCTGAGCACGGCGAATATCCAGTTGTTCAATCACGCTTTGCAGCGACTGCATGATGTCCTGCGGCGCGGTAACAATCAGGGCATTACTGTGTTTGCTGGCGGCGATGGAGACAACCTCACGCCCGCTACCAACCGTGCCTTCCGCCTCTTCTTTGGCGGCGGTGAGTGTGCCGCTGACCTGTTTCAGAACATCGACCAGATCTTCGGCTTTGCTGTATTTGAGATAGAACACCTGGCTGTTGCCGCTGCGCTCCATTTCTGAGTCCAGACGACGGATCAGGCGGCGCATTTTGTCCCGCGTGGCAGGGTCACCACTGACAATCACGCTGTTGGTGCGTTCATCGGCGACAATCTGTGATTTCAGCGTCGCTGGCTGGTTCTCGCCGCTGTTTTTAGTCAGGCTTTCCAGCACGCGAGCAATTTCCGAAGCCGAGGCGTTATCCAGCGGGATCACCTCTTCGGTGCGATTTCCCGCGTGATCCACACGCTGGATCACTTCCGTCAGCCGTTCCACGACCGAGGCACGTCCGGTAAGCATAATCACGTTGGAGGGATCGTAATTAACGACGTTGCCTGAGCCTGCGCTGTCGATCATCTGGCGCAGAATCGGTGCCAGCTCGCGTACCGACACATTGCGTACCGGCACCACTTTAGTGACCATTTCATCACCCGCGTAGTTGCCGCTACCTTCACCGACCAGCGGCAGCGGCTCGACTTTCGCGGCACTGGATTTCACCACCTTCAGCACGTCGTTTTCCATCGGTACGACGGCATACCCCTGTGCTTCCAGCAGGTTAAGGAATAGCTGGTAATACTGGCGTTCATTGAGCGGGGTCATGGTGCGAATACTCACTTTCCCCTGTACGCCCGGCCCCATAATGATGGTCTTATTAAGGTTAGCGCCGACGGTTTCGATGAACGATTTCAGGTCGGTATCTTTAAAATTAGCGGTGAAAGTGGCTTCTTCCGCCCAGACCGGTGAACTGCATAATGCCGCTGCCAGCACCAGCGGCAGTAAACGCTTTTTTGTTTTGAGGCCAGTTGTCTTCTTACGCCAGACCGACAACGTAATATCACGCCAAAACACGATGAATGATTCTCCTGGATTAAATGCGGTTAGCGCAGCGCGATGGAAATATCGTAGCGCGCACCCTTGCGTAAAACCGTAAGTTGAATGGAATCCATTGAAGGTAACTGCCGCATCAGAGCAATCATTGCTCGCGGATCAGTAAAATCCTGCTGATTTAGCGCAATGGCGATATCGCCGTCCTTGAAACCGCTGGCATCGAACAGAGAACGATCTGCCCCCGGTTTCACTGCATAACCGACAATCCCCTCCTTACGCACGGGCGTAAGCTGGATATAGTTAAAAATTTTCTGCGGATCTTTCGCCAGCGCCTGACGCACGGCAGCCGGGATCTCAACTGGCGCACTAGCAGCAGGCTCAGCAACAGCTTGCTTTGCTTCGTCACTGACGGCTTTTTTGTTGGTCACGGCTACGGTGGAACGCTCCTCTTCTGCCAGACTCAGGCGCTCCATTTTTCCCTGATAGCGCAGCATCACATGGTCGCGATTGATTTCCTCAATCACCGCGTTGTGAGAGCCAAGCCGTTCACCCTGTAAATAGACCTGCTGTTTGCCGCCTTCTTCAATAACCGCGCCGGGTCTGGCACCAAAGGCGATCCCGCGCAGCACCACGTTAAGACGCGTTTCTGCCACAGGCGCAGGTTCGGGTTGTTTTACCGGCGCGGCGACGGGCTGATATTTGCCAAACCAGTTTTGCTGGTTGATTAATTGCACGTCTTTTTGCTCAAACGTTTTTGCATCCGCACGTGCCGGTTTATTCGCCGATGGAGAAGGCGATGTATATTCCGCAGAAAAGGAGATATAGCGCCAGAGTGAATACGCCATTTTTGCAGAAATAATAAGCAGCATCAGCCAGAACATCGCGCGTACAATTTTTCGCAGATGCTCTTTGTCTGTATTAAGAGATTGTCTCTGGCTAAGAGTGTGACGAATTTTAGTCAGCCACTGAATGAGATAAATTCGTGCGTCACGAAAAACAACCCGCGCCAATTTATATACCCGACGTTATGCTTTGACTATTCCACAGGTGGTACGATCCAGTTTCCGCTGATACTGGTTACCTGTACGTGTATCATTAATCGTTATGCTGTAATTAATTCCCTCAGTGATCATTAATTTCACCGTCGGGTCAGCGCACATTTGTCGTTGATAGCTGGTTAAAAAGGCGTCAGGCGTCTGCGTGGTTTGTGTACCCGCTTCGCTGATAATGGTCATTTTTACCGTCGCACCGCTACTTTGCGCCAGCACTAAGGTATATCCCGCAGATTTAATTGGCAGGTTTTGACTGATATTTTGCGCCTGTTTTTTCGCCAGTAAACTGGCGTTTTCATTATGGCTGGCGCAGCCACTTAATAATCCTGTAACGCTCAACAATAGCGATATTAATACCCTCCCTGGCATCTTTTTTATCGACATGGTTAATAATCTCTAAGGTTATTAATAAGAGTAAAAATGTTACTTCGACAATGACGCGGTTATCATTAAAGCAATGCCTGTAGATAAAGTGTTGCTATACCGCCCAGACTTAAACACGGTCCGAAAGGCAGTGTGGTTGATCCTTTTTTTGTAATAACGGCATATATCAGGCCGCAGCATGAGGCGATTAAAGCAACATTGGGCAGCGACAACGCCCCCACCCAGCCACCTAAAGCGGCGAAGAGTAATACATCGCCCATGCCTAATGCTTCTTTACGCAGAACTATTCCGGCTATCCAGCGCAGCGAGTAAAAAGTGATAAACCCCACCAGGACGCCGGTGACTGCGTCTTGTAGCGTTAACGGACTCTGCTGCGCCCATGCCGCAATAAGTCCTGTCCACAATACGCCCTGAGTAAAAACATCGGGCAGCCATTGGTGATCGAGGTCGATGACACTCGCGGCAATCAGCCAGGCGGATAATATCATCACCGCCAGCGCCCATCCACTTTCCGGCCAGACCAGACTCGCCAGCAAAAAAGCGAGTGCCGTCAATAACTCCACCAGCGGATAACGCTTGCTGATTTTCGCCTGACAGTCGCGGCAGCGCCCTTTGAGCATCAGCCAGGAGAATAGCGGAATATTGTCACGAACGCGGATGGTCTGCTGGCAATGCGGACAGTGCGAACGTGGCAGCGCCAGGCTTATTTTTGACTGCGCACTCGGAGTTTCCCCCTGAAACTCCGCCATTTGTTGGCGCAGCATGATGGGGTAACGCCAAATCACCACATTCAAAAAACTGCCGATGATTAATCCTCCAACGGTTGCCAGGATGGGCATCACCGCTGGATATTGCTGAAAAACATCAAAATGCATGGTTAAAGGTTGTTTGTTGTAATTTGCCGGATGCGGCGTAAAACGCCTTATCCGGCTTACAGGAGTCTGCCAACGCAATTAATCACGGCTTTCCCTGTAGCTCCGATAAGTTGGCGCATCGGGCACATGTGTTAACCCGGTGCGCCTTATTTCATGCCGGATGCGGCGTGAACGCCTTATCCGGCATACAGGCTTACTCGGCAGACATCTTATGCTCGGTAACCGTATTAATGGTTTCCGGCCCTTTTTCCGGTTTCGGCAGACCAAGCGCCGCGAGCGTCTTGTAAGCCGACTGGCTCACACCGCCCTCGAAGTTCATCTCGCTCACCCCCGGCAACTGGTAAGCATTCGCGCCCGGATTCCATTTCTTAAAGAACTCCGAAAGATCCGTCTGGGCTACCCAGGAGGCGCACAGCATCAGCGTGTCGGCAGCGTTACCGTTGGATTCAGCACAATAATTCTTGCCGCCGAAGGTGTTGTCGCCAACATCATCGCCGCGTGCTTTACGGTGCATCAACTGGAACAGGTTCCAGCCTTTCATCCCTTCACGATTGCTGTAGAACGCTGGCAGTTGCCCCTCTGGATACCACTTCGTGATATCAAAGTTTTTCTCTGCCCACTCCTTCAACTGTGCGTACATCAGCAGACGGTCACCCGCACCGCCGCGCGCCCATGCCTGACCATTGCTCTCGTTCAGATATTCCGGCGCAACGGTAATATCGTCAGCGACACGGTTCATCTTGCCGAGATAGCGATCCTGCATGTACAGCGCCAGCACGTTGTTCGCTACTTCAGTTGCGCCCGGTACAGTCAGCGGTGTTTCTGCAGCGTTGTGCCCTACTTCGTGCCAGATCAGCCAGTCGTTCAGCGGCGTCGTCGGCAGCGTGGTGCTGTTCGTCGAGAAGCTGCTGTTCATCACCGGATAACCAGAGTGCGCATCACCAATGGAGATCTGCACATCGTTGGCGAAACGATGTTTGTGGCCCGTCAAGTTTTTATAGGTAAACATCCGGTGCTTACCGTCTTCATCATTACGACCGTAGAAGTCATTCATCGAGCTGGCAAAGGTATCCAGATCTTTAGCGAATTGTTTCAGACCTCCATTGTAATTGCTGGCGTTCAGGTTGTTCTTCGGTGCGGTGTAGACGAAAGAGTCTGACTCCAGCTCGCCCAACGGCGCAGGGGATTTCAGATCGTTTATCCATTTACCGTCTTTATAGAACGGCGCTTTTACCACACCGGTAAAGGTGAAGCTGGCAGATTTATTATTCTCCTTGCTATCGCCCTTGATATAAATCAGACCACCGTAAGGAACCGTAAACTTCACCGTACCATTAGCATTCAGAGTATACGTTTTAGTCACTCTTGGCGGACGGTTCAGAGCAACTTCATGCTTCTCACGTCCGGTCAGGTCGTCGGCCAGCGCCACGGTGACAGTCACAGGAACGTTCGCATTGGACTTAATGGTGACCTCTTTCTGAGCCGGAGCCCACAGACCAGTAGACTGCATGTTACCCGCAAACCATTTGGTCGGATTCGAGTACAGGCTGATGGTTTCAGTAACATTCTCACCTTCAGCCGATACTGCTCCCGGATACTTCTCGACATCAACTTTGATGTTCAGATCCCACCAGGAACGCCCCAGCATCAGGCGAGTCAGCGGTTTTTCCATATAGTTGAGCGGATAGCTCGGGTTCATCATGCCTGCTTTGCTGCTACCGTCACCGTAGATCATGTTGTTATCGACAAGCGATTGTTTCAGCTCTGCGGAGCACTGCGTGCCTTTGGTGTAAGCATTGTTGGCGTAGCAGTTCAGGAACTCGGTGAACGTTTTAAAGCCCAGCTCGTCCTCCTTGCTGCTGTCATAGCTGTATTCAATTTCATTCCACAGCCAGACCGACATGTTCTGGTACAGACGTTCCAGATCGACGCTGCTCAGACGCTCACCTTTGCGACCATTGGTACGGAAATAAAGCTCGTGCTGATACAGGCGCTGAATGTTGGTGCCTAAATCCGCCGCCTGCACCATCGCTTTCGCGGTGTCGGCGCTGAGATTCAGTTGCGTATAGCGCGGAACAAACATGCCCCCGGTTACCGGAACGTTCGTGCCAGGACGATGTTCCAGGCAGTTGACCTCGTAGTGGTAGTCAGGATCCTTACACACCTCTAATCCAGGAAATGCCTTAAGGATTTTTGCCTTTGCCGCCTCCAGGGACTCGTTTGTTTCATGCTCCGCCTCATCAATAAAGGCATAGCGCTTGACCTGTTTGCCATCAACATCTTCCAGCCAGCTGGCTACTTCCAGTTTCGGCTTGTCATCAGGCTTGTTTTCTTGCTGGTATTTCCAGATAACTTCTTTCGTTGTTTCATCAATGGTATACGGCGGTTTACCGTCGACAAACGGATAACGTTCATATACCCAGATGCCTTTTTCACGCTGCTGACGAACGCGATCCGGATACCCTTGAGGATCGTTATTCACCACCGACTTGTTCAGTGCCATTGACAGGCCTGCGGCATCAAGCAGACGCACAAAGCCGGACGCACTCTCTTCCTTAAGATTGCTCATCACGTTTTCCATGATCAGCACCGATCCGCCTTTGTTCAGATAGGCGATCAGATCCGTCACATCCTGCTGAGTCAGCTTCGGTTTGCTGGTATCTGCACGCAGTGGGATTGCATAGGGATCGCCAGACCACTGAGTCACATACTCAAAGCCGTTGAGGATCAGCAAAGGAACTTCATCTGGATTCAGATTGCCATAACTGGTCAACGGTTTAACCGTGATACCTGCGAAATCCTTATGGAAAGTAAACGGTGCACTATTTCCTAATACCTGACCCGCTTTTTTGAAATAAACCGTATCCAGGTTAGTGCCCACGGTCATGCTGGTTTTCGCGTCCGGCAGCCAGCGTTCATTTGACAGATAGCGCAACACGTTCTCCATGAAGTTCTTCATGTCGTCCGGATCGCTGTCGAGCGTACACTGTCCGTCGCTATTAACCCCCCCGTTCCAGCTGTAACCGTTCGGGCAACGCAGGATGCTGTTGTAGTGCGGGTTACCGATAACCATCAGTTTGCCCTCACCAACTTGCCCCAGCGAAATAAATGGCAGATTGAAGGTGGCGGTATCGCGCGTGACGTTTTCTGGCACCACAATGGAAGGCGCTTCCGTAATGTACGCCAGCTCGTTTTTATCCCAGGCGCGTTTTTCGCCAAACGCCAGCCAGTAGTTTTTATCATTACGCGCCATCAGAATCGGGAATGCCGCGTTGGAGATATTCACCACCGCCTGACCGCGCGCATTACCGGTGCTACCATAGAAGTTGGTAGAGTCATGGAAAACGTGGAATTTCGTCACTGATTTGTAATCTTTATCCACACCCCACAGCTTGTTGATAACGCCCTGAATCTGACCTTCGTTAACATTGCGTGCAGTCAACGAGAACCAACGTTGAGAGTTGCAGCTCCCAAGGGAGTCACAAATCGCCGTATCAATCTCTTTAGCCTGCCCGGATTTAAGTTGCTCAAGAAATTCGTTCTTCCGCTCAAAGGTTTGATCGCCTTCGCTCAACGTCTCGCCATTGGATAACGAGAGATTGATAATCTCGTTGATCACGTTGGGATACTCGGCAAAGACCTGGCGCACTACATCCGGCACTTCACGCTCATCATTTTTTCCGGCCTGGGAGTAACGATGAATAAGTTGATCGATATTTGCCCCGCGAACTTCATCGCCCAGTTCCGTCAGTGCAATAGTCGACTTATTGCCGCGTACTGAGCCCAGTTCAAAGGTGTCGATGCCAAAGGAGATGGTTTCACCCCAGCTGAAGTTGAATTTGCCGTTTTCGCCAGTTACGCCACGGCCTGAGCTGGTGTAGTAATTTACGCCAACCACACCATTGCCCATGCTGTCGACCAGGCGACCTTCAGAAAGAATGATTTCCGTAGGTTGATACTGATAAAACTGTTCCGCGTTAGCCGACACGAAGGAAGCGTTCAGATCCGGTTTTGTTCCCGGCGTCGTGACGGGCACTACCGGTGAAGTATGAGTGGATGGCGCCTTATCGGTCGCGGCATTGTTTTCCACCTCTTCATTGACCAGCTTTTTGAACGCTTCCGGTGCCAGATCGATTTGCTTATACAGCGAATCGAAGCGTTTACTCTCCATCACCGAGGAGAACGTCAGGCAAACCTGTTCTGTATCTGCCGGACAACTGTTCATGGAGGTTACCAGCGAGAGCGCATTGCTTTTCTTATCGTCGGACTCCGCCAGTTCTTGCGCGTCCTCAAGGCTAAACGACACTTTTTCAACCGCACGCAGGCTACGCGCAGCTTCTGACTGAGTGTTGAAGGTGGCAATTGTCGTGTTACCCGCCACGCAAGTAACGTTCTCGCCAGGTGTAAAAGTAAAGCCGTCGCTGGATTCACCATTACAGGTAGCACCGATTACCCGCTGGCTTCCGCCCAGGGTCAGATAACCGGTTTTCGTAGGAACAGGTTCTGGCTCCGGTTCTGGCGTTGGCTCTGGATCAGGTGTCGGATCCGGCGTAGGTTCCGGGTCCGGCGTCGGCTCCGGGGTTGGCGTTGGATCGGGTTTCACTTCCGGCAAAGACCCAGTTCCAGAATCTACAGGCGGAGTATCGGAGGAAGAACCTGAACCGCCGCCGTCACAACCGGTTAATAAGGTTGCGCTTAAAATAGCCGCTAAAAGCGATTTTTTATATTTAAATTTCTTATTCATTAATAACGCAAGTGACAAAATATAGTTAAAAAATTAGTAACTGGGGGAATAGTTTTATGTTTTATCTTCTCTAATAACTTCCTCCATTCTTAAAAAACTGCATTATTGATAACGAAACAGGTGAAATTTATAAGAATATCCCCTATTCGATGTCAGACGGGGTATTTATAAAAAGATTCAACAAACAAAAAAGTAACAATTATTCACAATGTAACTATGCCAAGTTGTTGATAGTTTTAACGATTGCGATTGCAAAAGCAACAGATAGCACGGTGTTTGCTCATCAAGCGAACACAATTAATACAGACTTGTTTTGCGTGACAAAAAAAATAGATATTCTCACCACATTAATTATTTAGCGAGTTATCTAAACATGAAATATTATTTATGCATGGATAATAAACCATGAAATGATTTTGCAATTATTTAGCCAGAATAATGAAACGAGAATAGAATGAAGCCGGATGATATTGACGATCATCCGGCTTTGTTGACTTACGAGACTAACATTCCGGTAAACACATACGCCTGCAACAGCGTGATAATGCCAATAACGCTGGCAAAGATCAGACTGTGTTTCACAGTGTAGCGGAACAGTTCAGATTCTCTGCCCACCATACCTGTCGCGGCGCAGGCCACGGCGATAGATTGCGGGGAGATCATCTTGCCGGTCACGCCGCCGCTGGTGTTTGCTGCCACCAGCAGGGTGTCAGAGACGTTGATTTGCTGCGCGGTGGTTGATTGCAGTGAACCAAACAGGGCGTTCGAGGATGTGTCCGAGCCGGTAAGGAATACCCCCAGCCAGCCAAGGAACGGTGAGAAGAACGGGAACATCACGCCAGTGCCCGCCAGTACCAGCGCCAGCGTGGTGGACATGCCGGAATAGTTGGTCACGAAGGCAAATGCCAGCACCATGCCAATCGACAATATCGGCCACTTCAGGCTAATTAGCGTTTCAGCAAAGACGCCAATGCCTTTCTTGATCCCCACGCCGAGAATGAAGATAGAGATAATCGCCGCAATAAAAATAGCGGTGCCGCCAGCGGACAGCGGGTCGAATTTAAAAACCGCATCCATCGGTGTCGGCTGGGCGACAATGGGCGCCGCTTTCAGTACCTGCTGATGCAAATGAGGGATCTGGAAATTAATCACCAGCGAATAAAACGCGCCGCCCGGAGCAAATAACGCTTTAAATGGCTTCATCGTCCAGATGGTGACCAGCACCGTTAAGATTAAAAACGGTGACCAGGCGCGTATGATTTGCCCCAGACTATATTCTGAAGGCACGGGACCGCCAGAAGACGGTTTATTCACCACCATCGCACCTGCGGATTGCCCCATGCTGATTGCCGTTTCGGTATTTTTCGGCCGCCATACTTTAAGGAATAAAGAGAGTGAGACGATACTCACCAGCGCCGAAGTAATATCCGGCAGTTCCGGGCCAATATAGTTAGAAGTAAAGAACTGAGTAACCGCAAAGCTACCACCCGCAACCAGCGCCGCTGGCCACGTCTCTTTCACCCCTTTCCAGCCGTCCATCATCGCCACCAGCCAGAACGGCACAAGAACGGACAGGAACGGCAACTGACGTCCCGCCATTGCACCAATATCAAACGGATCGATTCCCGTTACCTGACCGGCAACCAGAATCGGCACGCCCAACGCACCAAACGCCACCGGCGCAGTGTTGGCGATCAGGCACAGCCCCGCCGCGTATAACGGTTTGAAACCCAGCCCCACCAGCAACGCACCGGTAATCGCCACCGGTGCGCCAAAGCCAGCCGCCCCTTCCAGCAGTGCGCCAAAGGAGAAACCAATCAGTAACACCTGCAAACGCTGATCGTCGGTGATGGAGATAACCGAGCTGCGGATAATATCAAACTGCCCGCTGGCAACGGTTAATTTATAGAGGAATACCGCTGCGACAATAATCCACGCAATCGGCCATAAGCCATAAATAAAGCCATATCCCGCAGCAGCAAATGCCATATCGATCGGCATTTTAAAGGCGAATATCGCAATCAATATCGATAATATAAGGGTTATCGCTCCGGCGACATGTCCTTTCAGACGTAATACCGCGAGTGCAACGAAGAAGAATATTATCGGGATCAAGGCGACCAGAGCGGATAGCCCCAGTCCTCCCATCGGCATATACATTTGGGTCCAGGTAACCATATTGTTCAGTCTCTTATTATCTTTATATGCTTGATATACTTAAGGTTGTAATAAGCAAAAGAGGACCGAACTGTAAAATATAGGGGTTATACTTTACAGCAACAGCACGCTGCTAACGCAATTGCTACCTCTGGCATAACAAGTATATCGGGTAAGGGTTTCTGTTCCGCACACGCAGGCGCAGAGTATCGTTAAGATGTCCATATTGTTGTTTTAATCCCGCTAGTGATGCGCTACGGGTATTTAATATTGTTAAACCCTGATAATCGCTCCGGTTATTTCCGGGATAAATGTACTACCGCAGTAACTATAATAGCCCCGACAATAAAACTTGCCGGGGCTATTGCTATTAATGACTTTCTTTTTCGCGTAAACGCCAGGCATGTAATAACGGTTCGGTATAACCGTTTGGCTGTTTCACACCGAGGAAGATTAAATCGCTGGCGGCTTTAAAGGCACACGAGTTAGCGAAATTCCCCACCATCGGACGATACGCCGGATCGCCAGCATTTTGCTGATCCACCACTTTCGCCATGTTCTCCAGCGACGCCTGCACCTGTTCTTTAGTCAGAATACCGTGGCGTAACCAGTTGGCGATATGCTGGCTGGAGATGCGCAGCGTTGCGCGGTCTTCCATCAGCGCCACGTTGTGAATATCCGGCACTTTTGAACAACCAATCCCCTGCTCCACCCAACGCACCACGTACCCCAGAATCCCCTGCACGTTGTTATCCAGCTCTTGTTGGATTTCTTGCGCCGACCAGTTAGCGTTTTCAGCGACCGGAATAGTCAGCAGATCGTCCAGCAGCGGTTCAAATTCAGCATTGAACTCGGTCTGAGCAATGTTGGCTTGCACGCTCTGTACGTTGGTTTGGTGGTAGTGCAGCGCATGGAGCGTAGCGGCAGTTGGCGACGGAACCCAGGCCGTGTTTGCCCCGGCACGTAACTGATCGCCCTTTTGGCTGTACATGTCCGCCATCAGATCCGGCATTGCCCACATGCCTTTACCGATTTGCGCTTTACCGCGCAGCCCACAGAACAAACCAGACAGCACGTTATTGCGCTCGTAGGCTTTGATCCACGGCGTCGATTTCATCTGGTTTTTACGCAGCATCGGGCCAGCTTCCATCACCGAATGCATTTCATCGCCGGTACGGTCGAGGAAGCCGGTGTTGATGAACGCCACGCGGTTGCGTGCCTGAGCGATACAGCTACACAAGTTCAGCGAGGTTCGGCGTTCTTCATCCATAATGCCCATTTTCAGGGTATTCGGTGCCATACCGAGCATTGTCTCAACGCGGGTAAACAGTTTGTTGGCGAACGCCACTTCCTGCGGACCGTGCATTTTCGGTTTCACAATATAGACACTGCCAGTGCGCGAGTTTTTCTGCACTTTTAAATCATAGAGGGCAATCGCGCCAGTCATGACGCCATCAAGAATGCCTTCCGGGATTTCATTGCCTTCGCTGTCCCAAATCACAGGAATGGTCATCAAATGACCCACGTTGCGGATAAACAGCAACGAGCGTCCGTGCAGAGAAATTTCAGAGCCATCGGCGGCGGTGTACTGACGATCGTCATTCAGTTTACGCACGATTTGCCGACCGTTTTTCTCCATTTTCTCTTGCAGAGTCCCCTGCATCAGGCCCAGCAAGTTGCGGTACAGCAGGATTTTATCTTCCGCATCAACCGCCGCGACCGAATCTTCGCAGTCGAGAATGGTACTGATGGCAGCTTCGACGATAACATCGTTGATGTGCGCCGGATCGTCTTTGCCAATCCGCCCGTTGGCATCGATTTGCAGCTCAATATGCAGGCCGTTATTTTTCAGCAAAATGCAGGTCGGCGCAGCGGCATCGCCACGGTAACCGACAAACTGTGCTGGAGTACGTAACGTGGTTTCTTTACCATTTTTCAACTGGATGCGTAATTGTTTGTTGACCACGCTAAACGCCACCACATCCTGATAGCTGCCGTTTTCCAGCGGCAGTGATTCGTCAAGAAAATGACGAACCCAGGCAATAACCTGCTCACCGCGCTGCGGATCGTAGCCGCTGACCATCGCCCCTTCCTGCGGGATGATGTCGCTGCCGTACAGCGCGTCGTACAGTGAACCCCAGCGAGCGTTCGCCGCGTTCAGCGCGTAGCGGGCATTCATTGCCGGCACCACCAGCTGTGGCCCCGCCTGACTGGTGATTTCACTGTCGATGCCCGTGGTTTCCACCGTCACGTGCTCCGGTTGCGGCACCAGGTAGCCCAGTTCACGCAGGAAAGATTTATAGGCCGCTTTATCTTTTACCGGCCCCGGATTGCTGCGATGCCACTCGTCGAGCGCCGCCTGAATGCGATCGCGTTCTGCCAGCAACTGACGATTTTCGGGCGCCAGATCGTGAACGATCTCATCAACATTGCGCCAGAACGCCGCAGCGTCCAGTTCCACGCCCGGTAAAACTTCTTCATCCACAAAACGTTTAAAATTGGCGTCAATGCGTAAACGGCCCTGGGTTATGGTCTCACTCATTATTTATCTCCTCGTTTTCGCTTATTTCGCCAACACCGCTGCTGCCGCTTTCGCGACCTGCGCATCCTGTACTCCGGTTAAACCAGAAACGCCCACGGCACCAATAATTTGCCCATCAACAACAACCGGTACGCCGCCTTCCAGCGACGTCAGTAACGGCGCCGTCACAAACGCGGTACGTCCGTTATTCACCATCTCTTCATAGCCCTTCGTTTCACGACGCCCCAGCGCGGCGGTACGCGCTTTCTCCTGGGAGATGTAAGCCGCTATCGGCGCGCAATCATCCATGCGACTTAACGCCAGCAGATGACCGCCGTCATCGGCAACCGCAATAGAAACAGACCAGTTATTTTTCTGCGCCTCTTCCTGACCTGCGGCAATAATTGCACTCGCCATTTGCTGGCTAAGAATGACTTTAGTTTTCATTTTGTTATTCCTTTTCAAGGGCTTGCTCTACAATTTCAATCCAGTGACGCACAGAGGTACGACCGGCGCTCGCCAGATGCGTCTGGCAACCAATGTTGGCGGTGACGATCATTTCCGGTTTGCCGCTTTCCAGCGCATTCATTTTGTTATCCCGTAGCTGGCGCGCCAGATCGGGATGCGTTAACGCATATGTTCCCGCCGACCCGCAGCACAGATGGCTATCGGGAACATCGGTTAAGGTAAATCCAAGACGAAGTAACACTTTTTCCACTTCGCCGTTCAGCTTTTGCGCATGTTGCAAGGTACACGGGCAGTGGAAGGCCAGTTTTTTATCGCCGCGAATCGCCAGTTTTTCCAGCGGTTCCTCGCGCAACAGTTCGACTAAATCGACCGCCAGTTCACTGACCTGACGTGCTTTATCGGCATACAGCGCATCGTTTTTCAGCATCTGCCCATACTCTTTGACGAACGCACCGCAGCCGCTGGCAGTTTGCAAAATTGCCTCGGCACCTGCTTCAATTGCGGGCCACCAGGCATCAATATTATTGCGCGCCCGCGCCAGCCCTTTCTCCTGCGCATTAAGATGATAGTCCACCGCGCCACAACAGCCTGCTTCGTTAGCTGGCATGACGCTGATCCCCAGACGATCCAGCACTCGCGCAGTTGCCGCGTTGGTGTTGGGCGAAAGCGTAGGCTGGGCGCAGCCTTCCAGCATTAAAACCCGACGCTTATGGCGCAGCGGCGGACGCGGTTTAGCTTTCACGGTTTCGGCAGGCAGTTTTGCTCTGACCTGTTCCGGCAAAAACGGTCGCAGCACCAGCCCTACCTGCGTCAATGCGCGAAAGACCGCCGGACGCGGCACTACCTGGCGCAATCCTTCGCGCAGCATTCGCTCCGGCAGTGGGCGTTTCACTTTCTGCTCGACAATATCACGCCCGATATCCAGTAAATTGTGATAGCGCACACCAGAAGGACAGGTGGTTTCACAGTTGCGGCAAGTGAGACAGCGATCGAGATGCTCCTGCGTTTTAAGCGTAACTTCGTTGCCTTCCAGCACCTGTTTAATCAGATAGATGCGCCCACGCGGCCCGTCCAGTTCATCCCCCAGAAGCTGATAGGTTGGGCAGGTTGCAGTACAAAATCCGCAGTGAACACAGGCGCGCAGGATGCTGTCGGCTTCCAGCGCGCGCGCGTTCTGACGCATCTCTTCGGTTAATCGGGTTTGCATAGCCTGCTCCTCATAGTTCCGCGTACATGCGACCGGGGTTAAACACGCCGCAAGGGTCGAGCTGCTTTTTAAGCTGCTGGTGATAGCGGAATAAAGGAGCCGGTAGTGGAGCAAAGCCGCCATCTCCGGCACTAAAGCGAGTCGCATGACCGCCAGCGTTGCGGGCGATGCGGTGGATTTGATTGTCATCGGCTGTCGATTTCAGCCAGCGTAACGCGCCGCCCCAGTCGATCAGTTGCTCGCCGGGTAAATCCATCATCGGCGCATCGGTGGGTAAGGAAATGCGCCATAAAGTGCCCGGTAATGAGAAGAACGGCAATTGTTGTTCGCGCAATTGCTGCCAGAACTGACCAGCGACCTCTTCGCCACCCAGCAGTTCACGCGCTGCTTTTACCGATCCTTCACCGCCTTCAAGGCGGAGCCACAAGGCGTTGTCGAAATAACATAAGCCGCTAATGGGAAGTGGCTGGAGTTGCCACTGGGCGATTTCACTCATGGCTTCTTGTAGGCTGATTTCCCGCCGCAGGCTCAAGGTAGCGCGCGGTCGCGGCAACACTTTCATTGAGATTTCAGTGAGTACGCCAAGACAACCGTAGCTTCCGGCCATTAACCGCGAGAGATCGTATCCGGCGACGTTTTTCATCACTTCGCCGCCAAAGCGCAGATGTTTTCCAGTGCCGGTAATGATGCGCGTACCGAGGACAAAATCGCGTACTGAACCGCTCCACGGGCGACGCGGCCCCGCCAGCCCGCAGGCGACCATCCCGCCCCAGGTGGCTTCTTCACCATAATGCGGCGGCTCACAGGGAAGCATTTGCCCGGCGCTCTCCAGCGCCGCTTCAATCGCCACCAGCGGCGTTCCGGCACGCGCGGTTATCACCAGCTCGGTCGGGTCGTAATTAACAATGCCGCGATGACAACGCACATCCAGCGTTTGCCCAGCGGCAGGGCGACCTAAAAAGGCTTTGCTATTGCTGCCCTGAATTACCAGCGGCGTTTTATCGCTAATCGCCTGATTCACCTGCTCCAGTAACACCTGGCTGTAATCACACTCGCGTAGCATCAGAAACGCTCCAGTTCAGGGAAAGGTAAATGACCGTGATGCACGTGCATGGCACCAAATTCAGCGCAGCGGTGCAGTGTGGGGATGTTTTTCCCTGGGTTCAGCAAACCATCGGGGTCAAACGCCGCCTTGACCGCATGGAAGGTCGTGATTTCATCGCTGTTGAACTGGGCGCACATTTGATTGATTTTTTCGCGCCCGATGCCATGTTCCCCACTGATGCTGCCGCCCACTTCAACGCAGAGTTCGAGGATCTTCCCGCCCAACTCTTCCGCGCGGGCAAATTCACCGGGTTCGTTGGCATCGAAAAGGATTAACGGGTGCATGTTGCCGTCTCCGGCATGAAAGACGTTGGCGACGCGTAAATCATATTGCTGCGATAAACGGGCAATGCCTTCCAGTACGCCAGGCAGGGCGCGACGCGGAATGGTGCCATCCATACAGTAGTAATCCGGCGAGATACGCCCCACCGCCGGGAAGGCGTTTTTGCGACCGGCCCAGAAACGCACGCGCTCCGCTTCGTCCTGTGCCAGACGGACGTCAGTCGCGCCCGCTTTCAGCAAGATGTCGTTAACCCGCTCGCAGTCTTCCTGTACGTCAGACTCCACGCCGTCCAGCTCGCACAACAAAATCGCTTCGGCATCAATGGGATAACCAGCATGAATAAAATCTTCCGCCGCGCGGATCGACAGGTTATCCATCATCTCCAGCCCGCCGGGGATAATGCCATTGGCGATGATGTCACCGACGGCGAGTCCGGCTTTTTCTACCGAGTCAAAGCTGGCTAACAGAACCCGCGCCACGGGCGGCTTCGGCAGCAGTTTTACCGTCACTTCGGTGATCACGCCGAGCATACCTTCCGATCCGGTAAACAGCGCCAGCAGGTCAAAACCAGGCGAATCCAGCGCGTCCGATCCCAGCGTCAGCGCCTCGCCGTCCAGCGTTTGCACTTCAATTTTCAGCAGGTTATGTACGGTTAAACCGTATTTCAGGCAGTGGACGCCCCCGGCGTTTTCCGCCACATTACCGCCAATCGAACAGGCGATTTGTGAGGAAGGATCCGGCGCGTAATAGAGATTATGCGGCGCAACTGCCTGGGAGATCGCCAGGTTACGCACGCCCGGCTGCACGCGCGCACGGCGCCCAATGGGGTTAATGTCGAGGATCTCTTTAAAGCGCGCCATCACCAACAACACACCTTTTTCCAGCGGCAGCGCGCCACCAGAAAGCCCGGTGCCTGCACCACGGGTCACCACCGGTACACGCAGGCGGTGGCAGACAGCCAGAATCGCCACCACCTGTTCCATCTGCTTAGGCAGAACAACCAGTAATGGACGCGTGCGATACGCGCTCAACCCGTCACACTCGTAAGGAATGATCTCCTCATCGGTATGCAGGATCTCCAGTCCAGGGACATGCTCACGCAGTGCCATCAGTACCGATGTGCGGTCGACATCGGGTAAAGCGCCATCAAGACGCTCTTCGTACAAGATGCTCATGAGTAGGCTTCGCTTTGTTGTGTTGTGTGGCAGCTGATTTTTGCGCGCTGCTTCTGTGAACAGTTATTAAGCGGGCTTTTTGTTTTCGTCTATCTCTTTAGCTACCGGTCAGACCATTTTTTTTCCAGCTCTGTGACCTTGCATTGGTTAACTTAATGTTAAATTGATGTAACATAATCACTTACGTGATGTGCGTGTTTTGCGAATTAAGAACAGAAAAATTGGTCCTACCTGTGCACGAGGTCCGGGAATGAAAGATGAGCGTCGCCCTATTTGCGAAGTGGTTGCAGAGAGTATCGAACGGTTGATTATCGACGGCGTGTTGAAGGTTGGGCAGCCGCTTCCTTCAGAGCGCCGACTGTGTGAAAAGCTCGGCTTCTCACGCTCCGCACTGCGCGAAGGGCTGACTGTGCTGCGCGGGCGCGGGATTATTGAAACGGCGCAGGGGCGTGATTCCCGTGTGGCTCGTCTTGATCGGGTGCAGGACACCAGCCCGCTAATCCATCTGTTCAGTACGCAGCCGCGAACGCTGTACGATCTGCTCGACGTTCGCGCACTGCTGGAAGGTGAATCAGCCAGGCTGGCGGCAACGCTGGGAACCCAGGCTGATTTTGTCTTGATAACCCGCTGTTATGAAAAAATGCTCGCCGCCAGTGAGAACAACAAAGAGATTTCACTGATCGAACATGCGCAGCTGGATCACGCTTTTCATCGGGCGATTTGTCAGGCTTCCCACAATCAGGTGCTGGTATTTACTCTGCAATCATTGACCGACCTGATGTTTAATTCGGTGTTTGCCAGCGTGAATAATCTCTATCATCGACCACAGCAGAAGAAACAGATCGATCGCCAACATGCGCGGATCTATAACGCGGTTTTACAACGGTTGCCGCATGTCGCCCAGCGCGCCGCCCGCGATCACGTGATGACCGTAAAAAAGAATCTCCACGATATCGAGCTGGAAGGCCACCACTTGATTCGCTCGGCGGTGCCGCTGGAGATGAATCCGGGGTGAATGTGAGCCGAGTTTTCCTCCTCACCCTAACCCTCTCCTCGAGGGGCGAGGGGATCGCCCCTGCGCTTAATGGGAGCTGGTATTAAATGTGCTTTTCATACAATCGGTAACGTTTATACGGCTCCGCCCCAATGCGTTCCAGCATGTTATTCATGCCTGTATTGGTTTCGAGAATCCATGACATCTCCAGCGCATCGATCTTTCTGCGGGCAAACGGATCGCGTAAGGCTTCAATAAGCAACAACGCGATCACCGGGCCGATGCGGCTAAACTGATACTCGTCACGTACCCCCATCAGCGGCACTCGCGCAGTTCGCACACCGCTGACTTTTAAGCGCCACAGCAATTTTGCCCAACCGAAGGGAAAGAGCGATCCATTTAGATCGGCAATCGCCTCGTTGATGTTCGGTAAGCCGACAATAAACGCACAGGGTGCAGAATCTATCTCAGCGATGTAGATCATATCGTCCGGCACCAGGTATTTAAGTTGATCGCCCATGGTCGCAAATTCGCGTTCGGTAAACGGCACAAATCCCCAGTTGTGCTGCCATCCAGAGTTGAAAATCTCACGCAGGATCTGCATTTCTTCGGCAAACCTCTGGCGATTGATGCAGCGAATGGTCACCTTCTTGCGTACCTGCTCCATCAGTTTTTTTAGCGCCGGAGAAAAAGTGAGATCGGTTCGCTGCATCCACCACGCCAGTAGATCAATGCCTTTGCGATAACCCAATTGTTCAATATGCGCGGCATACCACGGTTTACCGTGCGGCATCATCGCGCATGGCGGTGTATCAAAACCTTCAATCAGTAATCCGCTTTCCTGATTGATATTCAGGCTGAAAGGTCCGCTGATGTTGCGCGCGCCTTGTGACTTCAACCACGCTTCCGCTGCGCCAAATAAAGCGGCAAAAACCTGCGGATCATCAATGGCATCAATCATACCGAAATGACCAGTATCTTCACCGTAACGCTCACGGTGCAAGGTATCGATTTGCGCGGTAATGCGCCCGACTATCTGCCCCGCTTTTTTTGCCACCCACGCCTGCCAGATAATATGCTTCGTCCCCGGATTCTTCTCTGACAAATGCTCGCTGCGTTCAATGAATAAAGGAGGGATCCAGTTTGGATCATCGGGATAAAGTGATGACGGAAAAGCGATAAATGCCTTAATGTCATGTTTATTTATTACTTTTTCAATTTTAATCATCAGCGTCTCGCATTCCCTACCTCAATGGCTAACAAATAATTAACGGAGGGAATACGGACAATAACCGAGATATTCGGCATCTAAATAATCCATCCGATGAATATAAAATACTGCTTTTAATTATTGCGATAAAACCATCACCTACATTATCTGAAAAATATTAATATTTAGTGCTTAATGCGGCCAGACAGGCCATTTGCTTAATATATTCACAAATCAAATATTATTCACAATAAAAACAAAAAAGTTAAAATCATTATTTAAATCAATGTTCAATATCGCACCCGTGAAAATACTATCTCATTTATCTTTTATGCATATATAATCCACCGCATTATTGTCATTTTATTTTTGATATCCAATTTTCTTGTGGTGTATATGTCTAATAAAATTTTTACGTATTCCCTGCCTATGCGCTATGCCGATTTTCCAACGCTGGTTGATGCTTTGGATTATGCCGCTCTGGGCCGCGCCGGAATGAACTTTTATGACAGACGTTGCCAGCTTGAAGATGAACTGGAATATCACAATTTAAAAGCACATGCCGAAGCAGGCGCAAAGCGGTTGTTATCGCTGAACCTGAAAAAAGGCGATCGCGTGGCGCTGATTGCCGAAACCAGTAGCGGGTTTGTCGAAGCATTTTTTGCCTGCCAGTATGCCGGGTTAGTCGCCGTCCCGTTGGCGATTCCGATGGGGGTCGGTCAGCGAGATTCCTGGAGCGCCAAATTGCAGGGCTTACTGGCAAGCTGTCAGCCTGCCGCGATTATCACCGGCGATGAGTGGTTACCGTTAGTCAATGCCGCGACGCATGACAACCCTAAGTTGCATGTGTTAAGCCATGCCTGGTTTAAATCCTTGCCGGAAGCCGACGTTACGCTCCAGCATCCCGTTCCAGACGATATCGCCTACCTCCAGTACACCTCCGGCAGCACCCGTTTTCCTCGTGGCGTCATCATTACTCATCGCGAAGTGATGGCCAATCTACGTGCTATCAGCCACGATGGCATTAAATTACGCCCTGGCGACCGCTGCGTCTCCTGGCTGCCTTTCTACCATGATATGGGACTGGTCGGCTTTCTCCTGACCCCCGTCGCCACGCAGCTTTCAGTGGATTACTTGCGCACTCAGGATTTCGCCATGCGCCCGCTGCAATGGCTTAAATTGATCAGCAAAAATCGCGGCACCGTTTCCGTTGCGCCACCGTTTGGCTATGAACTGTGCCAGCGCCGTGTGAATGAAAAAGATCTCGCTGAACTGGATCTCTCCTGCTGGCGCGTCGCCGGTATTGGCGCTGAGCCGATCTCCGCAGAACAACTCCATCAATTTGCTGAATGTTTCCGTCAGGCTAACTTTGACGATAAAACTTTCATGCCATGCTACGGGCTGGCAGAGAACGCGCTTGCCGTCAGTTTTTCTGACGAAACCTCCGGCGTTGTAGTTAACGAAGTGGATCGCGACATCCTCGAATATCAGGGTAAAGCTGTTACGCCGGGTGCTGAAACACGCGCCGTATCGACTTTCGTCAACTGCGGTAAAGCATTGCCGGAACATGGCATTGAAATCCGCAATGAATCAGGTATGCCGGTTGCGGAACGTGTGGTAGGCCATATTTGCATCTCCGGCCCCAGCCTGATGAGCGGTTACTTTGGCGACCAGGTTTCGCAAGACGAGATTGCCGCGACGGGCTGGTTAGATACCGGCGACCTCGGCTATCTGCTGAACGGTTATTTGTATGTCACCGGGCGCATTAAAGATCTGATTATTATTCGTGGCCGCAATATCTGGCCGCAGGATATTGAATACCTGGCGGAGCAGGAGCCGGAAATTCACTCTGGCGATGCCATTGCGTTTATTACCGCCCAGGAAAAAATCATTTTGCAGATCCAGTGTCGGATTAGTGACGAAGAACGTCGCAGGCAGCTTATCCACTCGCTGGCGGCGCGGATACAAAGCGAGTTTGGCGTGACAGCGGCTATCGATCTGTTACCGCCCCACAGTATTCCCCGAACGTCCTCCGGCAAGCCTGCCCGCGCGGAAGCGAAAAAACGTTATCAGAAGGCCGTCGCCGCTAATCCCCCTGTGCAGGAATCTCTCGTATGAGCCAAACGGTCGCGGTGACGGGTGCAACTGGGTTTATTGGTAAATATATTATCGATAACCTGCTCGTTCGCGGCTTTCGTGTTCGCGCGCTAACGCGTACTGCCCGCGCTCACGTCAGCGATAACCTCATCTGGGTGCGCGGTTCGCTGGAAGACACGCATTCGCTTAGCGAGCTGGTTGCCGGTGCCAGTGCGGTGGTTCATTGTGCCGGGCAAGTGCGCGGGCACAAAGAAGATGTCTTTACCCGCTGTAACGTTGACGGAAGTCTGCGCCTGATGCAGGCGGCAAAAGAGAGCGGCTTTTGCCAACGTTTTCTGTTTATCTCTTCGCTGGCGGCGCGCCATCCTGAACTCTCCTGGTATGCAAAGTCCAAACACGTCGCCGAACAACGGCTTATCGCAATGGCTGACGAAATAACGCTGGGAATTTTTCGTCCGACAGCAGTCTATGGCCCCGGCGATAAAGAGCTAAAACCGCTGTTTGACTGGATGCTGCGCGGCCTGCTGCCACGACTTGGTGCGCCAGATACACAACTCTCTTTCCTGCACGTTACCGATTTCGCGCAAGCTGTAGGCCAGTGGTTAAGCGCCGAAACTGTACCAACGCAAACGTATGAGTTATGCGATGGCGTCCCCGGCGGCTATGACTGGCAACACGTACAACAGCTCGCCGCCGTTGCCCGTCGCGGTTCCGTGCGGATGGTCGGCATTCCTCTACCGTTGCTCACCTGCCTTGCGGATATCAGCACAACATTAAGTCGTCTGTCTGGTAAAGAGCCAATGCTGACGCGCTCAAAAATTCGTGAATTAACCCATGCCGACTGGTCGGCAAGTAATAACCGTATTTCTGAAGATATTAACTGGTTTCCCGGGATTAGCCTGGAACACGCATTACGCAACGGGCTATTTTGATTGTCTTGTTTAAAGGTGTGTTAACGTTTCTATGGTAAATCGTGAAATAGTAATGGATTACATCCTTTCCTGTTTACAGGATTTGGTCGAAAACGGTGTGGAAATTAAGCCCGACAGCGATCTCGTCAACGATCTTGGCCTGGAGTCGATCAAGGTGATGGATCTCTTAATGATGCTGGAAGACAGATTCGATATTTCCATTCCTATTAATATTCTGCTGGATGTCAAAACCCCTGCGCAATTAATGGAAACACTACTTCCATGGCTGGAGAATAAATAATGGGGCTATACGATAAATATGCGCGTCTTGCTGGCGAGCGACTGCAATTTAGTGATAACGGTTTAACACCGTTTGGCACCTGTATTGATGAAGTGTATTCCGCCACCGAAGGGCGTATCGGCAATAAAAAAGTGATCCTGGCCGGAACCAATAATTATCTCGGTTTAACCTTCAATAACGAGGCCATCGCCGAAGGTCAGGCTGCGTTAGCGGCACAAGGCACCGGCACCACCGGTTCTCGAATGGCGAATGGCAGCTATGCGCCGCATCTGGCGTTAGAAAAAGAGATTGCTGAGTTTTTCAATCGCCCTACTGCTATTGTTTTTTCAACCGGTTATACCGCCAATTTAGGCGTCATCAGCGCACTTGCCGACCATAACGCCGTAGTGTTGCTGGATGCCGACAGCCACGCCAGTATTTATGATGCCTGCTCTCTCGGCGGCGCGGAAATTATTCGTTTTCGCCATAACGACGCCAACGATCTGGAACGTCGCATGATTCGCCTCGGCGAACGGGCGAAAGAGGCGATTATCATCGTTGAGGGCATCTACAGTATGCTCGGCGACGTTGCACCGCTGGCGGAAATTGTTGATATCAAACGTCGTCTCGGCGGTTATTTGATTGTCGATGAAGCTCATTCGTTTGGCGTGTTAGGCGCAACGGGGCGCGGGCTGGTTGAGGCCGTTGGCGTTGAGGACGATGTTGATATTATCGTTGGCACCTTCAGTAAGAGTCTGGCCTCTATCGGCGGTTTTGCCGTAGGCTCGGAAGCGATGGAAGTGCTGCGCTACGGCAGCCGCCCGTATATTTTTACCGCCTCCCCTTCTCCTTCCTGCATTGCGACCGTGCGCTCGTCGTTAAGAACCATTGCCACACAACCAGAGTTGCGGCAAAAATTGATGGATAACGCCAACCATCTGTATGACGGTCTGCAAAAATTGGGTTACGAGCTAAGCTCGCATATTAGCCCGGTAGTGCCAGTGATAATCGGTTCGAAAGAGGAAGGGCTACGCATCTGGCGCGAGCTTATCTCACTGGGCGTATATGTGAATCTTATCCTGCCACCTGCCGCGCCGGCAGGCATTACGCTGCTGCGCTGTAGCGTTAACGCCGCTCACAGTCGCGAACAAATTGATGCCATCATTCAGGCATTTGCCACACTGAAACAGTAATGTTAACCCGCCGTGGTGTTGCGCCACGGCGGGTTTAATGTTGACTGTCATACCAATACACCAGGCTCAACGCCACCAGCACAAACGCTATCGGTAAACCGAGCGCGGTAACAGGTGCGCTCAACGCAAATAGCAATCCCAGATTGACCATGATTTGATAGCTAATCCAGGTAAGCAAGCCAACGATGACGCCCACAGCAAGACGGCTGCCCATTCCCGGCGAACGCGGGGCGCTAAAGGTAAACGGCACAGCCAGTAAAATCATCGACAGAGTTAAGATGGGGTGTCCCAGCTTTTCCCACAGTGCCAGACGATATTCACTGCTCGGTTGCCCGGTTGCCTGCAAATAATGGATGTAATGGTTGAGCTGGCGGACAGAAAAGCTATTACCCGGCATCGATAACTCTTCGAGATTCATACTGGTGAATGCCGATTGCCACGGCAGATTATCTAATGTTTCCAGCGTTTCTTTGCCGTTAAGCCATTTTTTATGATTCACACCGTGCAGGAGCCACGTTTTATCGTCTTCGATGGTGGCGCTGCGCGCGTAAATGTAAGATTCGAGTGACAGATCGTCGCGGTAATGAAATATCTCCACACCTACCGGCTGGCCCTGTTCATTCAGCGATTTCACCGTCACAAATTCATTGTCACGTCTGGCCCACAACATGTTGCCGGTGATGTCATCGTCTACCCCTAACGCGGTGGCGGTCGATTTGATTTGCATCGCCTGTTGCTGCAATGGCGACGCTACCCACTCATCAATCGCGCCTAACGAGACTGTCCACAGCATTCCGGCGACCAGCGCCACCAGCGCGATACGGAAAATGGAAAATCCCGTGCTGCGAATGGCGGTAAGTTCACTGTTTTTCGATAACTGCCCAAGACCAACAATCCCCCCTAATAACGCGATAAACGGCGCAAGATCGACCAGTGTGCGCGGCAGGGTCATCACCACCACCAGCACCGCCTGAGTCCAGCGATAACCACCAGGGCTGACATCATCCAGCTCGTTAATCAGGTTGAAGGTGGTAAAAAGCGGCAGCAGTAGCCCTGCGGCAGCAGCAAAACCGAGAAACAGGTGACGGATTAAATAGCGACTGAAGACATTCATCGGGAAAATTTCTGCAGCAAAGAGAAGTCGCGTGCGACCAGCACTAACAAACCAGTCAACATCAGTCCAGGCACTAACCACAAACCAGGGATAACAGGAATTGCACCGTTTGCCACCAGAGTGCGGCAAACGTCTCCGCCATAAAAAATGGCAATAAACAGTAACGTTAAAGGCAATAAGGTAGAAAATCGCCCCTGCCGTGGTTTTACCCGACTTAAAGAGATAGCCATCAATGCCATTAACAACGCAGTCACGCCACGGCTTTGTCGCCATTGCAATTCGGCATGATCGGCAGGAAATACAGAATGCGCCAGCTCCGTGACCGATTTCGCTTTGCGTTTGACGTTAGGGCTTTGATCCAGCGGATTCAGATGTAATTGTAGATTGCGGTAGATCTGTTCGTTGTCGTCATTGCCCTGATGATCGAGAAGATAGGCTGTGCCGTTATGCAACATGACGGTCGGTTTGTCCGGAGAGGGATCGATAACATCAACGGAGCGGGCACGAAAAATGCGGGTTCGATTGGCTGTAGAAGTGTATATCAGCGCGTCAGTCAGGCGATTATTGTCTTGATCAACCGTCTGCGAGAGGATCATCCGCCCATTATCGTTAGTATTAAATTTCTTTGCCCGTAGCTGGCGGACATCCAACTCCGACTGCGACTGTTGCTCCAGTTGATAAATCTGCGCATAAGCCCACGGCCGACCATACATCGACAAAACGGTGACAAAAATACTTAACGGTATTGCAAGGTAAAGAACAGCTTTATACAAACGCGCCGGGCTGCCTCCCGCCGCAGAAATTGCGGTAATTTCTGAGTCGGTATACATCTGCCCAAGCGTCACGCCAACCGACACATACAGGCCAACCGGTAACAACATCTCCAGTGCAATCAGCACTTTGTAGAAAACGATATCCAGCACAACGTTGAGAGCTAAAGTGCCATTTGCCGCTTCGGTCAGATAACGCTGTGCGGAATAGCTGGCGAAAATAAAGATCAGAAAACCGACGATAATCAGCACCAGACGGCGCGTACCGCGCATGATGTAATGTTCAACCAGCTTCATCTCACTAACGCCCTCAATCCTTTGAGTTTTTTATTCATTGATCAGCTTCTGCGCCAGCGCAATAACATGATCTACCTCTTCCGGCGTCAGGCTGCCGTCCTTTGCCCACTGAATTTGCCCGGCTTTATTCAATACCAGAATGGTTGAACTCTGCTCCGGTAATAGCCAGGCAACCCGTCCCAGACCATTGCCGTCAATAACGAATTGCGCCCATGGATAGCGGCGTTTATTTTTCTCGATTTTACCGCTCACAAAATAGCCTGTACCAAAGATAGCATCATCGGTATTCACAATGGTGGTGGGCTGAAAACGATCCTGCGGAAAGTTCGCCACTTCTACTGCTTTGATTAACAGTGAGTTCTTTTTCTTTGCCGACTTGCGCCCGGCGATATACTGGATAATGCGGACTTTTCCCTTCAGTTGCGTACTGTTCCACTTTTGGTAGTAAATTTCGTCGTTATTAAGCAGTAGCTCGCCGCCTTCCTGGATATAAACAGGCGTAACCTGCTTCCCATTGATGAAATTATGCGCCGCCGTGCCTGGTGCTAAGAGTGCGATAATCAGAGCGACAATCCGACGAGATGGCATTATTGCTCCGGATATAGCGGAAAACGCGAGATAAGCAGCTCTAAACGCTGGCGAATATCGCTATCCAGCGCCACCGGTGCGTCATATGACCGGCGGTTTTCCATATCATCCGCCACCATGTCGTCGTGCTTATCCCCCATCAGACCATTAATGGCAGCGAGGAAGCGGGAAATCTGTAACGCCTCTTTATTTTCAGGATCAAGCGATCTTAGGGTGTCGTAATAAGAAACCTGCTGACTGATGATTTTTCGCACATCATGAAATTCCCTGCCGGTTAGTCGCGGTTTGGCAATAATCTCTTTCAGGATATGCATTTGCTTTTGCCGATAGGCAATAAAACCGTTCACGCTTTCTAACTGGCTATGGCGTAATGACCAGTTCACTAACGACCAGACCGGAGAGCTTAAATAAATCCGTAACAGGTTACCGTAATACGACACGATATTTTTCTTACCGTTACGAAAACCATCCTGAAAATGGCCCAGACATACCGTCGTTTTGCCGAATAAAAATCCGGCCTGATGCTTCTTTAAATACAACCGTTGAGCAAAACGTAAATGCTTATAGCGCGCTCGCATGTATTTAAATTGTTTGCGCTCATCGTCGGTAAGTACTTTTCCTTTTGCTTGTTTCAGCGTTAAGCGAAGCAACTCCTTGCGATTTACACCGTCCAGCCAGAATCTCAGACATAAGGCATAATTGTCATGAATATTATCTGATGAACAGCGCAAAGTGATCGTTGGAGGCAAGATAACCTGTGCGTCAATAACATCATTATCATCAACAGCAATAAATAAACGCTCACTGACCTCAAGTGGAAAATATTTTCTCATCATTGGGATTTTTCTCCTGCAACATTATAAATCAATAGATGGCGACGGAAAAAAGTCCTTAATGTCGGTGCTAACGAGAGGATCACATCCAGACATTGACCACCGAAATAAGCAAATGCAGCCCCCATTACGCCAAACAGATGACAAAACATAAATAACAAAACAACGTAGGTTAACGATGCGATAGTTTGCGCTATCAAAAAAGCGCGCTGTTTACCCGCCATTAGTAGTAATGATTGCTGCGGGAAGCCCAGCATCGAAATAACAATCGCGCCAAGCATCACCTGGATCAGGTCATATGCTTCGAGATATTTGACGCCAAATACCAGCGAAATGAGCGGCTTGCCGACGATTAGCACCGCGAGCGCCACCAGAACACCGATTCCGCCAGCCAGTAACCCTGACTTCACGCCTAACAACCACGGTCTGGTAGTGCGCGGATCTAAGCGCATTACTTCTGGATAAAAACTTTTACCCAGCAAACCCGCCGGCGTCCCGGCTGCGTCGAAGAATGTCATGGCAATTTTAAATAACCCGGCTGCGGCTGGCCCCAACACAATCCCCACCAGCACTGTGCTGCACGAGTTACGCGCCGACCAGATGGAGTGGGCAATGTTGGTTGACCAGACAAAACTCCACGCCCCTTTGATGTGTCGGGCAGACTCGAAAAGATTCAATTTAAACGCGTTATGGATATTTCTGCGGCGCAATTCGCGCGCAGCAAACCACCAGTACATGGTGCCGCCAACCAGATTTGAGGCGTACCAGGCTATAACAAACCCCGCAAAACCAAAGTCAAAATACCAGGCGATTACGCTCCCCGCTGCGCGCAGAAAAGGCTTCGTCGCCTGCTGTACAGCAATCAAATCGAAGCGATCTACCGCACGCAGAATGCCGGTCGGCGTGGAGGAAGCCATTGAAGGAATGAGCGTGCAATAGAGCACCGCCAGCCAAAAACTTTGGTCATCCAGACCTAATGAGTGAGAAAGAAATGGCAGTAAGGCAATGCCGCCGACAATCGCCACCGCGCCGCTGACGATATCCAGCGAAAAGGAAAACGAGACGACATTGCGAAATTGTTGGGGATTATTGTTGGTTAAGGCTGGCGTTCCGTACTGCACTACCAACTGCCATGTCTGAAACTTAATAAAATCGCTGATCGACTTGGCATACGATTGCACAATCACCAGTACGCCAAACATCGCTGGCGTCATCCCTTTACCAGCGCACGAGAGCGCCAGTAAGCCCAGCAAGGCGCTCACGACATTGCTGGAGCCTAACCAGGCGCTATTGCGAATAATGGTGCGAAAGGCTCCATCTGCAAACCAATGTTTGATGTTAAAACCCGCCAATTCAGCCAGACCTTATCGTTGATAATGAAAAATAGCCCGCCAACCTTAAGTTAAACTTCGGCGGTCAGAAACGATGGCAACCAGAGAAACCGCTTTCTGCGCCTGTTCCAGCACTTCGCTGTAGGGCGCTCTGGAATCAATCTCAAGAATTTTTGTGCCGTTATAGCCAATCTTCGACATGACGCCGATTTTGTCCTGCAACTCGGCATAGTCGTGATCTGGCTTGCGGGAGATGGCAGTATCAATATCAATGCCCAGACGAATAATTAATTCAGGACGATATTGCGCCATTTGTTGATATAAGCGTCGCTCGCGCTGCGCCAGAAACATGTTGATTTTGCCGCTGGCACGTTCGACGCCAATCCCCGGTCCGTCATAATAAAAACCGGAAATTTCAGCCTGCGGAAAGCGATCGCTGACCACCAGAACGCCACTTTGCGCCAGCCGCTGAACCTTGCGCAGATTCGTCATTCTTCGCAGCGAGAAGCAATACATAATCAACGCCGCCCATAGCGCCGGAGATTTGGTTTTCATGCTTTGGGTTTTCGAGGATTTGGCCGCCAATCGCCGTTCCAGCCAGACGCCAACGAGCGGCAAGCGTTTAATTTTGTCGCCGTCTTCGCCGGATAGCAGCCCCAGATAGCGCCGCTCAGTTTGCCAGTGTTGTTGCAGCGATTTAACCAGATCGGTGGTCAGCGTAGATTTACCCGTGCCATCGCACCCAACCACCGCAATCAGCCCCGGAATATAGTTGGTCTGCGGTGCGGTTGTACTATTAACAGTTTGTGTTTGTAGTGCATCCATTCGTTCAATCATCCCTTATCCATTTTGGTGATCAGAAAAGCGCGGCGTGAATCGCGCATAATGAGGCTTGCAGGATTTCATCAGCAGGTTGTCGCCCGTCCAGTTCCAGTATCTTTGCGCCATTGAACGTCAGTTGTGGCGTAACGGCGATTTTTTCCTGTAACGCCGCCAGTTGATGATCGGGTTTGCGGGAAAATGCCGTCTGTTCATCAATAGCAAGACGAATCAATAACACAGGCAAATAAGATGCCATCCACTGGTACAGTTTCAGTTCGCGTTGCCTTAACATTTTTATCCAGCCGTTACCGCCAGAGGTTTTTGCCAGTTGCGGACCATCAAAGCGAAAACCTGGCACTTCGACCTGTGGGTAACGGTCGGTAATCAACAGATAGCCCTGCTGGCTTTTACGCAACATTTTGCGAAACTTGTAGGCTCGCCAGCAGGAAAGCAAATAAATAACCAGTGCGGTAATATTGCCAGGCGGCGTTGACGGCTTTTCATGCACATGTGCCGCTTTATCCCGCAGATAACGCCCAAAAGGTGCACCAATAATGGGGAGCTGTGATATCCATTCGCCAATTCTCCCGGAAGACTGCCCGAGATAAATGTGTTCTGTTGGCATTTTTGTTGCCAGTTCATTCACCAGACTTGCTGTGAGAGTCGATTTACCTGAACCATCACACCCCACAATGGCAATAACACGCACTGGCGTGGAATTAATTATTGACATATTACGTTGATTCACGAAAAACCCGGCAGCAAATAATGTATTGAATATTACGTGGTCCGTGCTCAGAATATCTGCTCAATCTTATTGTGACAATGGTTAATTGTGGTATTGACCTGAATTACACTTTCATAAAAACATATTAATCAAATGAATATTTTGGGTGGATATTTAAATTTAAGGATATATTCATGCAGTCAATAACCCCTCCATTAATTGCCGTTATTGGTAGCGATGGTTCAGGCAAGTCAACGGTGTGTGAACATCTTATTACCGTTGTCGAAAAATATGGTGCCGCCGAAAGAGTTCATCTTGGAAAACAGGCAGGGAATGTCGGACGCGCGGTGACAAAACTACCGTTGATGGGAAAATCCCTGCATAAAACCATTGAAAAAAATGAAGTGAAAACGGCAAAAAAATTACCGGGGCCGGTTCCGGCGCTGGTAATTACGGCGTTTGTTGCCCGTCGCTTACTGCGCTTTCGTCATATGCTCGCCTGTCGTCGTCGCGGGTTAATTGTTTTAACCGACCGTTTTCCGCAGAACCAAATTCCTGGCGCTTACGATGGTACGGTGTTTCCACCTAACGTTAAAGGTGGTCGTTTTGTCTCATGGCTGGCAAGCCAGGAACGTAAAGCGTTTCACTGGATGGCAAGTCATAAGCCTGATTTGGTTATCAAACTCAATGTTGACCTTGAAGTTGCCTGCGCGCGTAAACCCGACCATAAACGGGAATCGCTGGCAAGGAAGATTGCCATAACGCCACAGTTAACCTTTGGCGGTGCACAACTGGTTGATATCGATGCCAACCAGCCGCTGGAACAGGTACTGGTTGACGCAGAAAAAGCGATTACGGATTTTATGACAGCACGGGGTTATCACTAATCAGAGGTGAAAATGCCCGATCGCCAGTACCGGGCATTTTCAGGAAGGTTAAATTAACTGCAATGCTATCCAGTACAAACTACCAGACAGAAAAATCGCCGCCGGTAAGGTAAACACCCACGCCATCAGGATGCTGGTTACCGTTTTACGCTGTAAGCCTCCACCATCCACGACCATCGTCCCTGCTACCGCCGAAGAAAGTACGTGTGTTGTGGAAACTGGCATCCCAATATAACTGGCAAGGCCAATAGATACCGCCGCCGTCATCTGCGCCGCCATACCTTGCGCATACGTCATGCCACGCTTACCAATCTTCTCACCGATGGTCATCGCCACACGACGCCAGCCAATCATGGTGCCAATACCCAGCGCCAGTGCCACCGCCATAATGATCCACACCGGAGCGTATTCAATGGTACTTAACATATCGCTGCGCAGTTTTTTCAGCAGGTTCTGGTCTTCTTTACTGACGCCTGGCAGTTTCGCCAGCTTCGCGGAAGTATCAGAGATGCAAAGCATAATGCGGCGCAGCTGACTGCGCTGAGTCACGTTTAACGGCTCATAGCTTTCCATATTGCCCGGCAACATCGTTTTAACGCGCGCGATGGCATCAAAGGTATTTGCCGGATGACAGTGAAACTCCGTCACTTGTGTGCCATCCGTCTGAGTCGCAGGCAGCGGGGGTTCCATCGTAATCAATTTCTGCGGCAATTCAGGATGCTGTTGCAGATAATGTTCAAAGTTAGTGACAGCATCGCGGGTACGGGTAATTTCATAGCCGGAAGCGTTCATATTGACGACAAACCCGGCGGGCGCAATTCCCACCAGCACCAGCATCACCAGACCGATCCCTTTTTGTCCATCGTTCGCACCATGCGAAAACGCCACGCCCGCAGCGGAAACAATCAGTGCAATACGCGTCCAGAATGGCGGTTTACGTTTGCCTTTTTTCTTTTTGCGATCTTCAGGAATGCGGTGAATACGGTCACGCTTTTTCGTGCCGCTCCAGAAGCGACGCAGCAGGAAAATCAGTCCTCCCGCAATCACCAGCCCCACAATTGGGGAGACAATCAGTGAGGAGAAAATCTTGGTCACTTCACGCAGATTTAACGCGTCCATCACCGATGAGCCGGTTAACATCGCATTAGTTAAACCGATGCCGATAATCGCGCCAATTAAAGTATGCGAACTGGAGGCCGGTAAACCAAAAAACCACGTTCCCAGATTCCAGATAATCGCCGCCAGCAGCATGGAAAAGACCATCGCCAGACCGTGGGTTGACCCCATATTCAGCAGCAAATCGGTTGGCAACATATGGACGATGGCATAGGCGACGCTAAGTCCGCCAAGCAATACGCCAAAAAAGTTAAAAAATGCCGCCATCACCACAGCAAGTTGTGGTTGCATGGCTCGGGTATAAATAACGGTTGCCACCGCATTTGCCGTGTCATGAAAACCATTGATTGCTTCGTAGAACAACACAAATGCCAGAGCAAGTAATAACAAAAGCCCCGTATATATATCAAGGCCAACAAATAAATTTAGCATATATTAGATTACGCCATTTTGAATTTACGAACGGAGGCATTATCAGTGACTTTCACGGCGCGGGCAAAGTGAAATATCATTTTTAACGATAAAAAGAGTGTTATTTCTTGTGTATCAGACAATAAGCATTCATTCAAAATTATTAGATATAATTAATACACAGACATTTCGCCAGTCCATATATTCATGCGTGAAATGAATAAATAATAAAATATATAAACATTAAATATTTTGATTAATCCCCGTACTGATTACTCTTTATAATCAGTACGAGGTTGCTACAACATGTATTACTCTTTCACCACAATTAACGGCTCAATATCACTCTCTTTTTTGATGACCAGTGATTCATCGCCGCGCAAGCAAGTCCCGCCATAGTTGCCGCCAACGGTGAAGGTACATACCTGGATGTATTTACCGTCCACTTTCGGCAAGCACCACAACTGTTGATAGATGTTTTTCTGCTCGGCAAATTTACCGCTGGTCTGATCAAGCACCTCTTCATGATGGCTGACGAGGTCAATATTGCTGCCACAGCGACCGGCAATCGGCTTCACGGCATAACCGGTTTTCACCAGTTCATCATTAACAGTGAAATCAGTATCCAGCAGATAGCGATGGTGCGGGAACAGCGACCAGAGGATCGGCAGAATCGCTTTGTTGCCGGGGATCACCGTCCACAGCGGCTCAAAGACCAGCACTTCCGGGCGCAGCAATACGTCGATAAGACGCACTTCATTTTGCGGATGCCCGGTACGAATCGGCACCGCAGCAAACTCACGGTCACTGACTTCACGAATCTGATCAAACGCGGTTTCCCACGCCCAGGTTTTCCATACGCAGTTAACCAGTCGCCCTTCCCCATCAATCAGTTGCCCGGCAGCATCCCAGCCCAGTTCATCCAGCCCGCGCAAGATACGCGTTTCAAAGCCCGCCTGTTGCAGCGCCTGCTCCATAAACTGCGCGTGATAGTTCTCCTCGATATCTTTGTCCTGCATGATATGGACAAATGGACGTGCACGACTGTGTTTCCATGCGCCTGCCAGTTCGTTAATCAGCCCTTCCGCCGGATTGAAGCCGTTGCCTTTATAGCCTTGCTCCGTCCAACGTTCGAGGATCAAGCCCGCTTCAGTATGACAAGAGGCGGAATCGGCATTGTATTCGTAGACCTTCAGGCCACGCTCATCCATACAGAAATCCATGCGACCAGTGATCATATGGTGCCGGCGACGCTGCCAGGAGAGGCGCAAACGCGGCCAGAGGATTTTTGGAATATCGAACAATGCCAGCAGGTTGTCATCTTTCAGCACCTTATCGGTAGCGTGAAGATACATCAGGTGCAGCTCGTTGGTAGCTTTAATCAGCTCCTGCTCGGCACTCTCGGTAATGGTGTAATAATGATATGGATCCTGATTGATCACCTGACCGTTGGCCTGCACATAGGCGTTTTGCAGCGGATCTTTTTCATCCAGCCATTTACCGTCAAACTGGCCTTTGTTTTCCAGGCGCGCTCCGCTGATTTTCAGCAGCTCGCCTGCAATTTCCGGCTGCGGTAAGCTGTATTCAGTATCTTCCGTCTGGATCATCCAGCCCAGAATGGTGGTGTCATCAAACGTGTCTTTGAGGGTATAGCAGCCGTTTTCGACCACCATCTCCAGTTCGCGTGTCCACTGCTGCCCTTGCGGCAACGGGGAATGAATCACGTTTTGTTCAGCAATGCGAACTTTGTTGCCATGCAATTGGGTAATGATGGCGACATGGCCGGTGTCTTTAAATTCTCCGCCTTTATCCCAGATAAGAAGCGCACCCGCGACTGGCGCACGCGGCGAACCGTTAGGAAATGCCTGCAACGGCAGGATGTTGTCGTTAACCACTTCACGCAGAAAGCGCAGCGAGAAAATCTCCCACGCCATACCCACGTCTGTGAAGACCACACCGTAATTCAGAAAGAGAAAACGGCGAGCAAATTCAACGCATTGCCATTTGTGGCCCATATATTCGTCGTCGATATAGCTACGGAATACGGCGTCATCTTCGTATTCCTGCGGATCGAGAGAACTGTAATCTGAAGAGTAGATTGCTACACCACCTGGGGCGTAGCCCAATAATGTCCCGAACGGGGCATCCTGGCTGGTCGTTCCTTTGCTCATCACTTTACCTTTAACAATACAACCTAAGCAGTTGGCGTAATTGTTGTGCTCTGATTACCTGCTCAGCGACATTAACCGGACAGAGGTCTGACTTATCATACACCTCAACGCAGCGGCTGGCGCAAAGGGTTAAAAAATTCACAATCTGTATAGCAATCGAACTGCTACACTGCTTCAACACCACCACTCAGAAGGCAATTCAGTATGACAGACAATACTTATCAGCCCGCGAAAGTCTGGACGTGGGATAAATCTGCTGGCGGCGCATTCGCCAATATCAATCGCCCGGTTTCTGGCCCGACGCATGAAAAAACGCTGCCGGTTGGCAAGCACCCGTTACAGGTCTATTCTCTGGGCACGCCAAACGGTCAGAAAGTAACGATTATGCTTGAGGAGCTGCTGGCGCTGGGCGTTACTGGTGCAGAGTACGACGCCTGGCTGATTCGCATTGGCGATGGCGATCAATTCTCCAGCGGCTTTGTGGAAGTGAATCCGAACTCGAAGATCCCCGCGCTGCGCGATCATACGCATAATCCGCCAATCCGCGTGTTTGAGTCTGGTTCGATCCTGCTTTATCTGGCAGAGAAATTTGGCTACTTCTTGCCGCAGGATTTGGCAAAACGGACGGAAACACTGAACTGGTTGTTCTGGTTACAGGGCGCTGCGCCGTTCCTCGGCGGTGGTTTTGGTCACTTTTACCATTACGCGCCGGTGAAAATTGAGTACGCCATCAACCGCTTTACCATGGAAGCCAAGCGCCTGCTCGACGTGCTTGATAAGCAACTGGCGCAGCATAAGTTTGTTGCGGGCGATGAGTACACCATTGCTGATATGGCAATCTGGCCGTGGTTTGGCAACGTGGTGTTAGGCGGCGTATATGATGCCGCAGAGTTTCTTGATGCGGGCAGTTATAAGCACGTGCAACGCTGGGCGAAAGAAGTGGGCGAACGTCCGGCGGTGAAGCGTGGGCGTATTGTTAACCGCACCAACGGACCGCTGAACGAGCAGTTGCATGAGCGCCATGACGCCAGTGATTTTGAGACGAATACGGAAGATAAGCGTCAGGGGTAAGGGTTGGTGTTCGTCGCAGCAAGCCATAAAGGCCGATGTAGACCGGATAAGGCGTTTACGCCGCATCCGGCAATCGAGCACAATGCCTGATGCGACGCTGCCGCGTCTTATCAGGCCTACGAAAGCTAATTTTCACGCGCTGGTAATGTCGTAATCCATTTGGCGCAGTGCGTCTAATGTGGCTTTGGCTTCGTCTTCGTCGATGATGCTCATGGCAAATCCGACGTGCACCAGTACCCACTGGCCCAGCAGATCGGCAGGGTTACCTTCGCAAATCAGCGCGATATTCACGTCGCGCTTGATACCACATACTTCAACCTGCGCAAGCTGGTGAATATCTTCACCGACAGCCAGCACCTGGCCTGGAACGCCAATACACATTGTTAACTCCGGTTATTTCGATTGCAGACAAACGCGAAAAAAACCTTTGGGTGTTTCCCCTCACCTTACCCCTCTCCCCGGAGGGGCGAGGGAACCGTCCGTGCGCTTTTCAGGCGTTGTCCGCAGTCTTATTCAACTTCAATACTTTTGACGATCAGCGAATCGCCGGTATCGACACGCAACCGCTCGCCATGACAGAGCGGGCACTGCGCATCGTGCTGATGAATCTCCACTACCTGGCTGCAATCCCAACACCAGGCCTGGGCGGGTTTATAGACGATATGTAAATCGCACCCTTGCGCCACCGTTCCCTGGCAGACAATTTCAAAACTAAAACGGACGGCGCTCTCCTCAACGCAGGAGAGCGCGCCAATTTCCAGCCACACGGCGGTGACGCGCTTAACATCGTGCTGCTCCGCCTGCCGTTGGATAATCTCAACGGCGCTCTGGCAAAGCGACAACTCATGCATTTTCGCCACTCCTGCGACCAAACAGCAGGGCGCGACGCCCTGCGTGTGGTACATCCGGATTGGTGACCGGCAGCGAAAGGATCATTCGCGCACAGTCATCCGTCAGGCGTTGACCCTCTTCAATCGACATGCTGTGCGAAAGCGGCGACATCAGCGAGCAGGAGAGGTATTGCGAAACACCGTCCAGTTCACCAACGGTAAAGGTCATAGTGCCATACGGCAGTTGCAGACCGATTTTTTCACTCACTTTGCGCAGCGGCCAGAGTTGATCCGGGCCGGGGAAGATAACTGCACTCAGCATCCACGGGGTGATCACACACCCCGTCCACTGACCTTCGAACAGCGTAAAGTCGGAAACATACACCGGCATTGAAGGATGCAGAAAAGAAAGATCGTGCATCGAACGCCGGGCAATTTCTTCAAACGCTGCCTGTACTTGCGCCTTCGGGGAGGTCTGGAAACCTGCTATCTCTTCAGTCATGAGCAGCCTCCCGTGGGATAGCTTCCACGCCTGATTCGCGCAACGCAGCCAGAACCTGCTCAAGCGCAGGTTCAATCATCGCTTCTACCGTCGGCGTCAAGCCGATGTGCGGCTCCAGTGATTCCGGGATCACGCCGACCAGCGTCAGCTTTTTCGGAAACTCGCCGGTGAAGCGCAGGGCCGACAATACGTCGGCCAGGCCAAGCTGATGCGGAGAGATTTTGTTAGTAAACAACGCCGGAACTTCTTCATCCCGCAGGATCATCATCGTTCCCGGCGCGTTCTTTTTCGACACAATGGCATCCGCAATGATCAGATGATCGCGATTTGCCATGTCGCCAAGCAGCTCCATTCCCGCCGTGCCGCCATCGAGGATTTCAACATAATCCGGCAGAATGTATCGTTGCTCTAACGCTTCGACAATCCGCACACCGATGGCTTCATCGGTCAGCAAAATATTGCCGACCCCTAAGACTAAAATACGCATTACAGAACCTTCACTGAAACCACTTCGTTGCCGTCGGCATCCACTACGTGTACCGCGCAGGCCATGCACGGGTCGAAGGAGTGAATGGTACGCACCACTTCCAGCGGTTTATTCGGATCAGCAACCGGCGTGCCTACCAGCGACTGTTCGTAAGGACCGACGTCATCATTGAAGTTACGCGGGCCAGAGTTCCAGGTTGACGGAACAACTGCCTGATAGTTGCTGATGATACCGTCTTTGATCACCATCCAGTGAGAGAGCATACCGCGCGGTGCTTCAAGGAAGCCAACGCCTTTGAACTCACCCGTTGCCGGAATGTTCGGCTTCACGAACGTGGTGTGGTCGCCTTTGCCGATATTGGTGATCAGTGCACTGTATTGATTTTGCAGGATATCCTGCAATTCGCAGCAGTGAACAGTACGACCAATAATACGCCCCAGCGTGGAGTGCAGTTGCGCCACTTCCAGCGTGTTGCCAGTCAGTTTCTGATAAATTGCAACGATTTCATTCAGTTTGTTCTGGGTAGACTCGCGTCCTGCCGCCAGTTTCACCAGCATGTTCGCCAGCGGACCCACTTCTACCGTTTTGCCGTAGAAAGTCGGTGATTTCACCCACGAGTATTTACCGTCGTCAGACCAGCCATCATAAGCAGGAATGGTTGTGCCTTCCCACGGTGCCTGCGGTGCTTCGTCTTTATACCAGGAGTGCTTCGCGCTTTCCTGAATCCCTTTGATCAGGTATTCATCGGAATGGGAAGTGATCGGACGATACGAGGACAGATCCGCATTCTCAATGTAGCCGCCCGGGAACAGGAAGCTGCCATTTTTGCTGTCGGTCGGGAATTCCGGCACACTCAGGTAGTTCACTGCACCTTTACCGCGCGTCAGCCATTCAGGGTAGAACGCGGCGATAACTGCGGTATCAACCTTGTAAACCTGCTCAACAAAGTCGCTCAGCTTGTCGATGAAAGACTTGATGTACATCAGGCGCTCAAGGTTCAGCACGCCCAGACCGTCGAGGTTGATTGGGTTAGCGACCCCACCTACCGCCAGGTTCTGAATGTGCGGCGTTTTACCGCCCAGCAGAGCCACGACGCGGTTAGCGTCACGCTGACACTCCAGCGCCTGCAGGTAGTGAGCTACCGCAATCAGGTTCACTTCCGGCGGCAGTTTCATCGCCGGGTGACCCCAGTAGCCGTTGGCGAAAATACCCAACTGACCGCTGGCAACCAGCTCTTTGATCTTGTTCTGAACTTTGGTGAACTCTTCCGGACTGTTCAGATGCCAGGTCGAAACGCCTTTCAGCATTTCGGAGGCTTTGGTTGGGTCAGCTTGCAGTGCAGAAGTGATGTCCACCCAGTCCAGCGCCGAAAGCTGATAGAAATGAACGATATGGTCATGCGTGGTGTGCGCAGCCAGAATGATGTTACGGATGTATTGCGCGTTAACCGGAACGTCGATATTCAGCGCACTCTCTGCCGCACGAACGGAAGACAGCGCGTGAGTGGTAGTACATACGCCACAGATACGTTGCACAATCATCCATGCATCGCGCGGATCGCGGTTTTTCACGATCTCTTCCATGCCGCGCCACATGGTTCCGGAAGCCCATGCTTTCGAAACGACGCCATTTTCGATTTCGCAATCGATGCGTAAATGCCCTTCAATACGGGTTACCGGATCAATAGTAATTCTCTGGCTCATGCTTTGCTCGCCTCATGACGATTATGATCGTTTTGTTTTAAAGGAGGAAGTATCGGCAGTAGACGAATGAGTACGATGTAAGCGCAAATCTCAATAGCCACAAAACCAATAGAAATCAACAGTTCTTCCCAGGTCGGGAAGTAGGCGTAACCGCCGCCTGGGTTAAATGCCACCAGCGAATAGGTCAGACGCCAGGTTGCACAACCTAACAGCGCGCTCAGTGCTGACAGGAACAGCATACGGGAATCATTGCGCAGCTTCGCCACACGCAGAACGACCAGCGGGAAGAGCATCAGCAGGACTTCAATCCAGAACATCACGGAGTAGAAGTCACCGGCAAACGCTAAGGACAGCTTGTCACGATAGATTAGCTCACCAAAGCGCAGCACGATGAAAATCGCCAGCAACACACTGATGGTGTTGGTCAGCTTAACGAACAGACTCTTTTCATCCGGACCGTTGCCACGCAGACCCGCCTGCACCAACGAACCTTCAAAGATGACAATCGAGAAGCCCATGATGAACGCCGTCAGCAGCGAGAACAGCGGCAACATTTCATAGCTTTGCCACAGCGGATGCACTTTATAGCCCGCCGAGATCATCAGCGACCCCATTGAAGACTGGTGCATGGTCGGCAGCAGCGCACCAAGCGCGATGATGAAGAACATCACCTTGTTCAGACGTTTGAGCGACACCTTCCAGCCCAGACGTTCAAACAGTGCCGGAGCAAACTCCAGAGCCATCACGCCGATGTAGATGGTCATACAGACCGCCGTCTCGAACAGTACCGAGTTCACGTTGAAGTGACCCGGAATGTAGAAGTACGGCAGGTTCCAGTAGCGACCCACGTCGATAGTGATCGACAAGCCACCCAGTGAGTAACCAAACAGACTCGCCAACAGCGCCGGACGCACCAGCGGATGGTATTGCCCACGGTTAAAGACGTATACCGCCCACGCCAGCGCCCAGCCGCCACAGGCGAAGCCGGTGCCGATCAGCAGGTCAAACGCGATCCACACGCCCCACGGGAAGCCGCCGTTCAGGTCGGAGACAGAGCCCAGACCGAACACCAGACGTTTCACAATCAGGAGCATACAGATGACGATTAACGGTCCAAAAATCATGACCGGTTTACTGATGATTTTGCCGCCCAGCGGTTGTGGATCATGACTCATGATCGTCTCCTCCGTCGTGATGGTCGTTTTTGGTGTTGCGACGAACCAGCACGGTTAAGCCCGCCAGCACAGCCAGTGGTAGCATCATGCCTTTATACAGGGTGTGTTGAATATTTTCGGAACGCGCACCGGTAGAAAGATCGTCCAGTTTCGGCAGGTCGAGATTTTCATAAGGCACGCCGGTCAGTACCAGAACCTGAGTACCGCCGCCCTCTTTCTCGCCGTACAGATGCGGATAATATTTCGGCACCGTGTGCAGGTAAGTGTCGCCAGATTTCAGCGTCTGACGCGGATAGTGGTATTCGCTGCCTGGCTTCAGTGCCAGACGTTTTTTCGCCTCAGCCATCAGCTCTTCACGAGTACCAAAAATCACCGCGCCCGCCGGGCACACTTCTACGCAGCCAGGCAGACCGCCTTTATCGAGACGTTCCACACCTTTCTGGTTGCACAGCTCGCACTTATGCAGCGCACCAAACGGGTTGTTGTAGTCGTACTTCGGCACGTTGTACGGGCAGGCAACCATGCAGTAACGGCAGCCGGTGCACACGTCTTTGTCGTAATGGACAATGCCGGTTTTCGGATCTTTTTTCAGCGCGGAGACCGGGCACACAGAGACACAGTTCGGATCGACGCAATGCATACACTGTTTCTTAATGTACGCGTAGCCGTTCTCTTCCTGGTCTTTGTTGACCCCCGTGCCGCTGGTCCACACCTGAATGATGTTATTGGTGTATGGCGACAGTTTGTCGTTGTTCGACCAGGTCTGTTCCCCTTGTGGGTTACGTTCAGGGAAGTTGATATCCTGACACTTGGTGACGCAAGCCTGGCAGCCTACGCACAAGGTCGAGTCATACAACATACCCAGCGATCCCGGAATTGGCGGGCGGTTTTCAGCAGCCGCATGGCTGACCGACGGCAACGCGCCCGTCAGCAATGCCCCGCAGGAGGCTGCTTTAATAAAATTACGTCTGTTCACGGTTATTCTCCCCGTGAGTCAGCGTTATCTTTCTTTTGCTGACGACCCAGTTCACGCACCGCCATCACGCTGACACCGGCAACCAGCCCAACCACGCCGCCAAGCAAACCGATAGCGCCCGCAGAGACGTTGCCGCCTTCTTTAGCATTCACGTCCGGTTTTTGTGAGCGTGGCGTCTGATTTTCGACGTTGGCAAGCTGATGGATGCCTTTATGGAAGCCGATACCTTCTTCGTTACAGCCATAGCACGGGTGACCAATCGCCACCGGCCACACGCCGCCAACGTCGCAGAATTGCAGCGTTGAGCAGTTGCCGTAAGTTTCAGGGCCTTTACAGCCAAGGTGGTACAGGCACCAGCCTTCGCGGTGGCCTTCATCACCGAACTCTTTGGCAAAACGACCAGCATCGAAGTGCGGGCGACGTTCGCAGTGTTCGTGAATCAGACGGCCATAGGCGAAGGTCGGACGATTTTTGTCATCCAGTTTCGGCGGTTTGCCGTAAGTGATGATGTGCGCAACGGTCGCAAGGAAGTTGTGCGGGTTCGGCGGACAGCCTGGAATGTTGATAACGGTTTTGCCCGGCAGAACTTCTTGCAGGCTGACCGCGCCGGTGGGGTTAACCCCAGCTGCGGCGACACCGCCCCACGCGGAGCAAGAACCGATAGCAATAATGGCTGCTGCGCCTTCCGCCGCTTTGCGGATATGATCCACAATCGGCTCACCGGCAACCATGCAGTAAATACCGTTATCTTTTAATGGGATGGAACCATCCACAACCAACACATACTGCCCTTTATACTTCTCAAGCGCGTTATGTTTGTTCTCTTCAACCTGATGGCCGAATGCGGCGGAAAGGACTTCGTGATACTCCAGAGAGATGGTCTCCAGCACGAGGTTTTCTACCGTTGGATGCGTTGCACGAAGCAGAGATTCCGTACAACCGGTGCATTCCTGCGCGCCAATCCAGATAACCGGCGGGCGCTGCGGGTTAGTGACCGATTCGGCCATCTCTGCGGCGGCTTTGCTACTCAGCCCCATGGTGGCGGCTAATGCTGCACAAAGCTTCATGAAATCACGACGATTAATGCCGTGAGAATGGATGAGGGTGTTATCTCCAGTCATTTATAGTTATTCCGTTGCGAAGACCTGGCATATATTTTGCCTCAACCGCAAAATCAATAATGCGATCGATGCGCCATTTACCACACATTTATTATGGTTATCATTGTCATGATACTGCGGCGGGGCGCTAAAACGAAGGGAAGAAGCATTAGTGTAATTAATTAAAGCAAGATAATACGTATGTTTGATCAATTTTCGAGGCGATAACCAGCCATAAAAAATCGTAATGTAGAACAGGAATTATTCTCACGAAAGAAATCCATTACCATCTCTTTATCCAGTCCATAACGGCGCGTCAGAATACCCGCTTCCCAGGCGCTGAGCTGGCGGTCACCGGTCTTTTTATACATCCGGTGCGAATAGCCTAATACAAATCCACGCTTATAATCAGCACAGAATTTAGTCACATTAACCGCACTGTCGGCATGTGTTGCTTTTAATCCCGCCATTAAGCCTTTACCAAAATGGTTATTCATCGTTTTGCCCTTAAACGTTATATATGAACCTATATAGCGATATTTTAGGCAAAGAACGACTTTTGCGCACGCTATTTTTTTCAGCATGTTAAGAATGTTATCCAGAAAGAGATAAACCCATCAGGAGAGATATTTGTCGAACCATTTCAGCGTCCTTTGCCAGGCAAGATCGGCGGCAGATTTGTCATAACGGGGCGTGGAATCATTATGGAATCCGTGATTAACCCCCGGATAAATATACGCCTCATAGACCTTATTATTCGCTTTCAACGCCGCCTCATAAGCAGGCCAGCCTTCGTTGATTCGGGTGTCCAGTTCAGCGTAGTGAAGCAGTAAAGGTGCGTCGATTTTCGCCACATCAGCGGTGGGTGCCTGGCGACCATAAAACGGCACCGCGCAGGCCAGTTCCGGATATGCCACCGCAGCCGCGTTTGAGACACCACCGCCATAGCAAAATCCAGTAATACCCACTTTGCCTGTCGCTTGCGGATAGCGTTGCATAAACTCAATTGCGGCAAAGAAATCATTCATCAACTTAGTCGGATCGACCTGCTGTTGCAGCTCACGACCTTTATCATCGTTCCCCGGATATCCACCCACGGAGCTTAAACCGTCTGGCGCCAGGGCGACGTACCCCGCCTTCGCCACTCGCCGTGCCACATCTTCGATGTACGGATTCAGCCCTCGATTCTCATGCACCACCACCACGGCTGGCGTTTTGCCGCTCATCTTTGCGGGCTTCACCAGATAACCCCGTACCTCGCCGTGACCATTTGGCGAAGGATATGTGATGTACTCAGCAACAATCTCCGGGTCGGTAAACTCTACCTGAGTCGCCAGCGCATAATTTGGCTTGAGCAAATCAAACAACGCTAATGCCGTCATCCCGCCTACCGCATACTTCGCCGCAAGGTTGAGGAACTCACGTTTCGAGATTTTCCCATGAGCGTAATAGTCGTAGTAATCCAGCAACTCTTGTGGGAAATCTTTGGCGGTTAAACGCGGCATCGTTGCACTCCTCAACTGGTGTTTTTTTAAGCAAAGCATAAGCACGTGTTTTTGCCCAGTTTTTCGTCACTCTGTGAGCCACACTACGGGATACACGCTGGCGAATCGCTAAACTAGAAACATTGTTTCGAAATTGAACGGTTGAAAGGAGAGGTCATGGTCTGGTTAGCAAATCCCGAACGTTACGGGCAGATGCAATACCGCTATTGCGGAAAAAGCGGTTTACGCCTGCCCGCGTTATCGCTCGGTTTATGGCACAATTTCGGTCACGTTAACGCGCTGGAATCACAGCGTGCGATCCTGCGTAAAGCGTTTGATTTAGGCATTACGCACTTTGATTTAGCCAATAACTATGGGCCACCTCCAGGAAGCGCAGAAGAGAACTTTGGTCGACTGTTGCGGGAGGATTTTGCCGCTTATCGCGATGAACTGATTATCTCAACCAAGGCTGGCTACGATATGTGGCCCGGCCCTTACGGCTCTGGCGGTTCACGTAAATACCTGCTCGCCAGCCTCGACCAAAGCCTGAAGCGTATGGGTCTGGAATATGTCGATATCTTTTACTCTCATCGCGTCGATGAAAATACGCCGATGGAAGAAACCGCCTCTGCGCTGGCTCATGCTGTGCAAAGCGGTAAGGCGCTGTATGTCGGGATCTCCTCTTACTCGCCAGAGCGGACGCAAAAAATGGTCGAGTTGCTGCGCGAGTGGAAAATTCCGCTGTTAATTCATCAACCTTCGTACAATTTACTGAACCGCTGGGTAGATAAAAGCGGCCTGCTGGATACCCTGGAAAATAACGGCGTGGGCTGCATTGCCTTTACTCCTCTGGCTCAGGGATTGCTGAGCGGAAAATATCTCAACGGTATTCCGGAGGATTCACGGATGCATCGTGAAGGGAATAAAGTTCGTGGCCTGACGCCGAAAATGCTCACCGAAGCCAACCTCAACAGCCTGCGCTTATTGAATGAAATGGCACAGCAGCGCGGTCAGTCTATGGCGCAAATGGCGTTAAGCTGGTTGCTGAAAGATGATCGCGTGACGTCAGTATTGATTGGTGCCAGCCGCGCGGAGCAACTGGAGGAGAACGTACAGGCGCTGAAAAATCTGACGTTTAGCGCCGAGGAACTGGCGCAGATTGACCAGCATATCGCCGATGGCGAGCTGAATCTGTGGCAGGCGTCATCCGATAAATAACCTGTTAATAACGGGCGCGAGAACCGCGCCCGAATCAGATCAGTGATTATGGCGAGTCAGTCGGTCAAGATAGCCCATCACAAACGCAGAGAGCACAAACGTCAGATGGATAATGACGTACCACATCAGTTTGTTATCAGGGACATTTTTCGCATCCATAAAGACGCGCAGTAAGTGAATGGAAGAGATTGCCACAATCGACGCTGCTACTTTGTTTTTCAGCGACGTTGCGTCCATTTTCCCCAGCCAGTTCAGCTTCTCTTTGTTCTCGGAGATATCAAGCTGCGAGACGAAATTCTCATAACCGGAAAACATCACCATCACCAGCAAACCGCCAACCAGCGTCATATCCACCAGCGACAGCAACACGAGGATCAAATCAGATTCCGCCATCGAGAAGATATTCGGTAGTACGTGAATAATCTCCTGGAAGAACTTCAGCGCCAGGGCAACTAACGCCAGCGAAAGGCCAAAGTACACGGGGGCAAGCAGCCAGCGAGAAGCATACATTGCATTTTCAAGAAAACGTTCCATACATTCCTGTCGTGTAGTTAAAACGGGCAACAGTATATCGCAATTGAGTAAACAGCGCGCAACAGCAAATCAACATATACGTTAAACCTTTGTCGCATAATTCTGAGGTTTAGGGATCTTCCTGGTTCCCTGATTAACGCATCGAGAGCGTCTACCCTTAAAGGACGTTGAACCTGAAGGGAGAAAAGCGATGTCTCATTTAAAAGACCCGACCACGCAGTATTACACTGGTGAATATCCCAAACAGAAACAACCGACGCCAGGCATCCAGGCGAAGATGACGCCGGTGCCGGATTGTGGCGAGAAAACTTATGTTGGTAGCGGTCGCCTGAAAGATCGTAAAGCACTGGTGACAGGGGGCGATTCTGGTATCGGTCGTGCTGCCGCCATCGCTTACGCGCGTGAAGGCGCTGACGTGGCGATCAGTTATCTTCCGGCGGAAGAAGAAGACGCCCAGGATGTGAAAAAGATTATTGAAGAATGCGGACGCAAAGTCGTTCTGCTGCCGGGCGATTTAAGCGATGAGAAATTTGCCCGTTCGCTGGTTCACGACGCGCATAAGGCGTTAGGCGGGCTGGATATTATGGCGCTGGTCGCCGGGAAACAGGTTGCCATTCCTGATATTGCAGACCTCACCAGCGAACAGTTTCAAAAGACCTTTGCCATTAACGTTTTCGCGCTGTTCTGGTTAACCCAGGAAGCGATCCTCCTGCTGCCAAAAGGTGCCAGTATCATCACCACTTCGTCAATCCAGGCGTACCAGCCAAGCCCGCATTTACTGGATTACGCGGCAACGAAGGCGGCGATTCTGAACTACAGCCGTGGTCTGGCAAAACAGGTCGCGGAGAAAGGTATTCGGGTGAACATTGTCGCACCTGGTCCTATCTGGACGGCGCTGCAAATTTCCGGCGGACAGACGCAGGATAAGATCCCGCAGTTTGGTCAGAAAACGCCGATGAAGCGTGCGGGGCAACCGGCGGAACTGGCTCCTGTTTATGTTTATCTGGCAAGTCAGGAGTCGAGCTACGTCACCGCAGAAGTGCACGGCGTATGCGGCGGCGAACATTTAGGCTAAAAAAATGCCCGGTTGTGTGAAGCAACCGGGCATCATCGTACTTTTAACGCTTGCCGGGTGCGGCGTGAACGCCTTATCCGGCCTACATGTCATGCAAATTCAATACGTTGTGATAGATTTGTAGGCCTGATAAGCGTAGCGCATCAGGCAATTCTGCTTTACTTCGCTTTGGCAGTTTCTTCGCCGACCAGACCTATCTTCAGATAACCCGCCTGATGCAGCGTATCCATTACCTTCATCAACGTCTCGTAATCGACGGTTTTGTCCGCTCGGAAGAAGATGGTGGTGTCTTTCTTGCCTTCGGTTAACGCATTCAACGCCGTAATCATTGTTTCATCGGTGACCGGATCGTTACCGATAAACATCGAGTTGTCTGCCTTCACCGACAGATAAACCGGTTTTTCCGGGCGCGGCTGCGGCGTGCTGGTAGAAGCAGGCAAGTTCACCTTCACATCTACCGTCGCTAACGGTGCCGCCACCATAAAGATAATCAGCAAAACCAACATCACGTCGATAAACGGCGTCACGTTGATATCATGCATTTCGCCGTTATCGTCGAGGTTTTCGTTAAGATGCATTGCCATAGCGCATTACCCTGCACGTAATTTCTGTGCGACACGAACCGGATGCGCAGCGGCGCTGGCTTCCAGATCCAGGTCACGACTTTGCAGCAACAATACCTGCGCTGCAACATCACCCAGCATCGCTTTAAAGCCGCCAATTTGGCGCGCGAATACGTTATAGATAACGACCGCCGGAATCGCTGCCACCAGACCGATTGCTGTTGCCAACAATGCTTCTGCGATACCCGGCGCAACCACCGCCAGGTTGGTGGTCTGCGTTTGCGCAATACCGATAAAACTGTTCATGATGCCCCAGACCGTACCAAACAGCCCCACAAACGGCGAAATCGCGCCAATGGTTGCCAGATAGCCGTTACCGCGTCCCATTTGACGCCCCACAGCGGCGACCCGACGCTCCAGGCGGAAGCTGGTACGCTCTTTAATACCTTCGTTATCGTCGCTGCCTTCTGACAGTTCCAGCTCGTTCTGCGCTTCATTGAGCAAATGCAGGCTTAAGCTTTTGCTACCAAAATCAGCGGCGATATCGTTGGCCTGGTTTAGGGAACGCGCTTCAGCCAGCAGTTGCTGCTCGCGCTTAAGACGGCGCTTCTGATTGAAGAACTCTACGCTCTTACTGAAGAAGATTGCCCAAGTGACAACGGAGGCCAAAATAAGCCCAATCATCACGCACTTAACGACAATATCGGCGTGCTGATACATACCCCAGACGGAAAGATCCGTCTGCATTAAATTATTACCCACTGTGTATCTCCAGGACGCAAGTCACAAAATCTGCGCATAATAATATCAAAACGACGTCGAATTGATAGTCGTTCTCATTACTATTTGCATACTGCCGTACCTTTGCTTTCTTTTCTTTGCGTTTACGCAGTAAAAAAGCCACCAGAACGCCATTTGCGAAAATTTTCTTCTTTATGCCAATTCTTCAGGATGCGCTCGCTGTTATTCATGCTAGTTTAGACATCCAGACGTATAAAAACAGGAATCCCGACATGGCGGACAAAAAGCTTGATACTCAACTGGTGAATGCAGGACGCAGCAAAAAATACACTCTCGGCGCGGTGAATAGCGTGATTCAGCGCGCCTCTTCGCTGGTTTTTGATAGCGTTGAAGCGAAAAAACATGCAACGCGTAATCGCGCCAACGGCGAATTGTTCTATGGACGGCGCGGAACGTTAACCCACTTCTCGTTACAAGAAGCAATGTGCGAACTGGAAGGTGGCGCCGGCTGTGCACTGTTTCCTTGCGGTGCGGCCGCCGTTGCCAATTCCATTCTTGCTTTTGTCGAACAGGGCGATCATGTATTGATGACCAATACCGCCTATGAACCGAGTCAGGATTTCTGTAGCAAAATCCTCAGCAAACTGGGCGTAACAACATCGTGGTTTGATCCGCTGATTGGCGCGGATATCGTTAAACATCTGCAGCCAAACACTAAAATCGTCTTTCTGGAATCGCCAGGCTCCATCACTATGGAAGTCCACGACGTTCCGGCGATTGTTGCTGCCGTGCGCAGTGTCGTGCCAGACGCCATCATTATGATCGATAACACCTGGGCTGCCGGGGTGCTTTTTCAAGCTCTTGATTTTGGTATTGATATTTCGATTCAGGCGGGAACCAAGTATCTGATAGGTCACTCGGATGCCATGATCGGCACCGCAGTATGCAATGCCCGTTGCTGGGAGCAACTACGGGAGAACGCTTATCTGATGGGACAAATGGTCGATGCCGATACCGCTTATATGACCAGCCGTGGCCTGCGCACATTAGGTGTGCGTTTGCGTCAACATCATGAAAGCAGTCTGAAAGTGGCTGAATGGCTGGCAGAACATCCGCAAGTAGCGCGAGTTAACCACCCTGCTCTGCCGGAAAGTAAAGGTCACGAATTCTGGAAACGAGACTTTACAGGCAGCAGCGGGCTATTTTCCTTTGTGCTTAAGAAAAAACTCAACGATGAAGAACTGGCGAACTATCTGGATAACTTCAGTTTATTTAGCATGGCCTACTCGTGGGGCGGTTATGAATCGTTGATCCTCGCGAATCAGCCGGAACATATCGCCGCCATCCGCCCACAAGGAAAGATTGATTTCAGCGGCACATTGATTCGCCTGCATATTGGTCTGGAAAACGTCGACGATCTGATTGCCGATCTGAACGCGGGATTTACCCGAATTGTGTAACATTGCCAAATTTGGACAATTTTGCAGACATTTAATTGTGAATAGTCTTAAATTGTTGCGTCCGGGATCAAGGCGTCCCGGACAATTCAGGAGTACAATAGGCAAATAAAGGCTTAAACGCTGTTCCACAGGAAAGTCCATGGCTGTTATTCAAGACATTATCGCTGCGCTCTGGCAACACGACTTTGCCGCGCTGGCGGATCCTCATATTGTTAGCGTTGTTTACTTTGTCATGTTTGCCACGCTGTTTTTAGAAAACGGTCTGCTGCCCGCTTCATTTTTGCCAGGCGACAGCTTGTTGATACTGGCTGGCGCACTGATTGCCCAGGGGGTGATGGATTTTCTGCCAACAATCGTGATTCTGACTGCCGCAGCCAGCCTGGGCTGCTGGTTAAGTTATATTCAGGGGCGTTGGCTAGGTAATACCAAAACGGTGAAAGGCTGGCTGGCACAGCTTCCGGCCAAATATCATCAGCGCGCCACCTGTATGTTTGACCGCCACGGTTTGCTGGCTTTGCTGGCTGGACGTTTTCTTGCATTTGTCCGCACGCTGCTACCAACCATGGCGGGAATTTCCGGGTTGCCAAACCGCCGCTTCCAGTTTTTCAACTGGTTAAGTGGATTGCTATGGGTCAGCGTGGTGACCAGTTTTGGTTATGCCTTAAGCATGATCCCGTTCGTTAAGCGCCATGAAGATCAGGTGATGACGTTCCTGATGATCCTGCCGATTGCCCTGTTAACCGCAGGCCTGTTAGGCACGCTGTTTGTGGTGATTAAAAAGAAATACGGTAACGCCTGACGTTTTTCTCCGTTCCCGGCGACTTGTCCGGGAACACATTTAACTCCCTTGCATCGCCCGCATTCTTGCCGCATCTTCCCCCGGCGTCACACCGAAGTAGCGTTTAAACTCACGGCTAAATTGCGACGCACTTTCGTAGCCGACGCGCATCGCCGCCGCGCTGGCCTTCATGCCATCATGGATTATCATCATCCGTGCCTTATGCAGTCGGTAGTTCTTCAAATACTGCAACGGCGAGGTGCTGGTGACAGACTTAAAATTATGGTGGAACGCCGAAACGCTCATGTTGGCTTCTGCCGCCAGTTGCTCGACGCTCAGGTTTTCAGTGTATTTATTCTCAATCCGTTTCAACACGCGGCTAATCAGGCTGAAATGAGTCTGCCGACTGACCAGCGCCAGTAACGCACCGCCGCAAGGTCCGGTCAGCACGTAGTAAAGAATTTCGCGAATGATCTGTTTACCGAGAATGCGCGCATCCAGCGGTCGCTCCATCACATCAAGTAACCGCTCCGCCGCGCATAAAATCTCTTCTGACAACGTAGCGGAGTTTATACCACTGGCAGCCATCGACGGCTGGAAATGCTCATCCTCACCAATGTCCATCAACAGTTCCTGTAACTGCAAAATATCAACATTGAGACGTAAACCCGCTAATGGCACTTCCGGCGTGGCATAGGTTTCGCACTCAAACGGTAACGGCACCGTCAGCAGCAGATATTCATTGGCATCATAACGAAACACGCGCTCATTGATATAGCCGATTTTATGCCCGGAAAAGAGAATTATGATGCCAGGCTCATACATCACCGGCGTACGTGCGCCGGGGTTCTCGCCATACAATAAGCGCACATCGGGCAGCAATTCAGACAAACTATTTTCTTTATTTTTCAGATTATTAATTTTGTCCGTCAGCAGGCGGCAAATCTCTTCACGTTTCATATCGCGTAATTTCTTAAGAATAATGCGTCAATTTGATTGTGCGCAATTTTGTACTATTTCTCCAGTGCTCTGGAGAAATAGGCAAGACATTGGCAGAAATGAGCATTGAGAGCAGCGACGCTGGCGACCACAATGAAAAACATCAGGCAGACCGATCTCTGCCCTCATATTGACCCAGCAAAGGGAGCACGTAATGAACAACTTTAATCTGCACACCCCAACCCGTATTCTGTTTGGTAAAGGCGCTATCGCTGGTTTACGCGAACAAATTCCTCACGATGCTCGCGTATTGATTACCTACGGCGGCGGCAGTGTGAAAAAAACTGGCGTTCTCGATCAGGTTCTGGATGCGCTGAAAGGTATGGACGTGCTGGAGTTTGGCGGTATTGAACCAAACCCGGCTTATGAAACGCTGATGAACGCCGTGAAACTGGTTCGCGAACAGAAAGTGACTTTCCTGCTGGCGGTTGGCGGCGGTTCCGTACTGGACGGCACCAAATTTATCGCCGCAGCGGCAAATTATCCTGAGAACATCGATCCGTGGCACATTCTGCAAACGGGCGGTAAAGAGATTAAAAGCGCCATCCCGATGGGCTGTGTGCTGACGCTGCCAGCGACCGGTTCAGAATCCAACGCAGGTGCGGTTATCTCCCGTAAAACCACCGGCGACAAGCAGGCGTTCCATTCTGCCCACGTTCAACCCGTATTTGCCGTGCTCGATCCGGTTTATACCTACACCCTGCCGCCGCGCCAGGTGGCTAATGGCGTAGTGGATGCCTTTGTACACACCGTGGAACAGTATGTTACCAAACCGGTTGATGCAAAAATTCAGGATCGCTTCGCAGAAGGCATTTTGCTGACGCTTCTCGAAGATGGTCCGAAAGCCCTGAAAGAGCCAGAAAACTACGATGTGCGCGCCAACGTCATGTGGGCTGCGACTCAGGCGTTGAACGGTTTGATCGGCGCCGGCGTACCGCAGGACTGGGCAACACATATGCTGGGACACGAACTGACTGCGATGCACGGTCTGGATCACGCGCAAACGCTGGCTATTGTCCTGCCTGCTCTGTGGAATGAAAAACGCGACACCAAGCGCGCGAAACTGCTGCAATATGCTGAACGCGTCTGGAACATCACTGAAGGTTCCGACGATGAGCGTATTGACGCTGCAATTGCCGCTACCCGCAACTTCTTCGAGCAATTGGGCGTGCCGACCCGCCTGTCCGACTACGGTCTGGACGGCAGCTCCATCCCGGCATTGCTGAAGAAACTGGAAGAACACGGCATGACCCAACTGGGCGAAAATCATGACATTACGCTGGATGTCAGCCGCCGCATTTACGAAGCTGCTCGTTAAGCTTTTTCCTCCTCAAACTTTCGTTTTTGGGTATTTCGTCCAGACTTAAGTTCACACCAACTCACCGGAGCAGGCTCCGGTGAGTTCATATAAAAGGAGGAACGTATGGCTAATCCAACCGTTATTAAGCTACAGGATGGCAATGTCATGCCCCAGCTGGGACTGGGCGTCTGGCAAGCAAGTAATGAGGAAGTTATCACCGCTATTCAAAAAGCCCTGGAAGTGGGTTATCGCTCAATTGATACCGCTGCTGCCTATAAAAACGAAGAAGGTGTCGGCAAGGCGCTGAAAAATGCCGCACTTGCCAGAGAAGAGTTGTTCATTACAACCAAGCTGTGGAACGACGACCACAAACACCCCCGCGAAGCACTGCTCGACAGCCTGAAAAAACTCCAGCTTGATTATATAGACCTTTACTTAATGCACTGGCCCGTTCCCGCTATCGATCACTATGTCGAGGCGTGGAAAGGAATGATCGAGCTGCAAAAAGAGGGATTAATCAAAAGCATTGGCGTCTGTAACTTCCAGATCCACCACCTGCAACGTCTGATCGACGAAACTGGCGTGACGCCTGTTATTAATCAAATCGAACTTCACCCGCTGATGCAGCAACGCCAGCTTCATGCCTGGAATGCCACGCACAAAATCCAGACCGAATCCTGGAGTCCATTAGCGCAAGGTGGGAAAGGCGTTTTCGATCAGAAAGTCATTCGCGACCTGGCGGATAAATACGGCAAAACACCGGCACAAATTGTTATCCGCTGGCATCTGGATAACGGTCTGGTGGTGATCCCGAAATCGGTCACGCCTTCACGCATTGCCGAAAACTTTGATGTCTGGGATTTCCGTCTCGACAAAGACGAACTTGGTGAAATCGCAAAACTCGATCAGGGTAAACGTCTCGGTCCCGATCCCGACCAGTTCGGCGGCTAACGGGCAAATTCTCCCGGTAGCGGTAATGTTCCGCTACCGGACTTTTCAGAAATCATTTATTCCCCTCACCTCCCGCCCGTTGTTACTCTCCCCTGCTCAGAAATGCCAAATTTAAGGACATCATCATGCAGAGCTGGGAGCTCTTTAATCAACAAAGCCTCTACAATATGGATAAACACGACGGTGAGGTCAAAAACAGATGAAAATAATACTTCTGTTTTTGGCGTTTTTTGCAAGCTTCACTACTCAAGCCCAATCATCCTCGCTGACTGTAGAACAGACAGTTCGCCAGATTTATCAAAACTATAAATCTGATGCCAGCGCGCCTTATTTTGGTGAGACAGGAGAGCAGGCGATAACGTCTGCACGCATACAAAAGGCACTTACCCTGAATGATAATCTCACGCTGCCGGGCAATATTGGCTGGCTGGATTATGATCCGATTTGTGATTGTCAGGATTTTGGCGATCTGGTGTTAGAAAGCGTAGTGGTTACTCAAACGGATACCGATCATGCAGATGCCGTTGTGCGTTTCCGTACCTTTGACGACGATAAAGAAAAGACCACGCAAACGCTGAAAATGGTGGCAGAAAATGATCGTTGGGTCATTGATGATGTTGTCAGCAACCATGGTAGCGTCTGGCAGGCAGTTAATAGCGAGAATGAAAAAATCCTGGCAACACTGGCTTCATTACAAAAAGAAGAGCCTGAAGCCTTTGTCGCTGAACTGTTTAAACATATTGCCGATTATAGTTGGCCCTGGACATGGGTTGTTTCCGACACCTATCGCCAGGCAGTCAATGAATTTTATAAAACCACCTTCAATAAAAACGGCAATTTCGATCAAGAGATGCAAATAGAACGGCAATTTATTTACGACAACCCGATTTGTTTTGGTGAAGAGTCGCTATTTGCTCGTGTTGATGAAATTCGTGTTCAGGAAAAAACCGCCGATTCCGCCCGTATTCATGTTCGTATTGCGCTGAACAATGGTAACAGTGAAGAGCAGGATTTAGTTTTACATCGGCGCGAAGGAAAGTGGGAAATTGCCGATTTTATCCGTCCAGGCAGCGGTAGCTTGCTTAAACAGATTGAAACGAAAACCGCCGCCAGATTAACGCAATGAACTGAATAAAATAAAAATTAGTCGGAACAATAAATAAAAGGGAGCACGATATGAAAACGATTTTCACCGTGGGAGCTGTTGTTCTGGTAACCGGCTTATTAAGTGGTTGCGTCAATGAGCAAAAGGTCAATCAACTGGCAGGTAATGTACAAACATTAAATGCCAAAATCGCCCGGCTAGAGCAGGATATAAAAGCATTACGCCCGCAAATTTACGCCGCCAAATCCGAAGCTAACAGAGCCAATACACGCCTTGATGCGCAGGACTATTTTGATTGCCTGCGCTGCTTGCGTATGTATACGGAGTGATAAAAATATCCCCGGTAGCATTCAGTTACCGGGGATGTTTTTTTAACGTCCAGTCGCCGCTTTAGGACGTTTCTTCGCACCGGCATTCATCGGGCGAGGTTGCGCAGACGGCGCTTTCTTTGCTCCGACAGGCGTCTGGCGCTGGGTCGCCATCGGGGTATGTTTGGTCAACGCCGGACGGGTATTACGGTTCTGACGGCGAGCTTCGCGCATCTCTTCAATGGTTGGCGCAGGCACTAAGCAATCGCGACGGCTGCCAATCAGATGCTTTTTACCCATCGCTTCCAGCGCCTGGCGGATTAACGGCCAGTTTGCCGGATCGTGGTAACGCAACAACGCTTTATGCAGACGACGCTGTTTGTCACCCTTCGGCACGAAAACGTCTTCGCTCTTATAACCAATCTTCGCCAGCGGATTTTTGCCGGTGTAATACATGGTGGTTGAGTTAGCCAACGGCGACGGGTAGAAGTTCTGTACCTGGTCGAGACGGAAGCGATGTTTCTTCAGCCACAGCGCCAGATTCACCATATCTTCATCGCGTGTACCGGGGTGCGCGGAGATGAAATATGGGATCAGATACTGCTCTTTACCTGCCTGTTTCGAGTAGGTGTCGAACAGCTCTTTAAAGCGGTCATAGCTGCCCATGCCCGGCTTCATCATCTTCGACAACGGCCCTTCTTCGGTATGTTCCGGGGCAATCTTCAGATAACCACCAACGTGATGGGTTGCCAGCTCTTTGATATAGCGCGGATCTTCCACGGCGATGTCATAACGCACGCCGGAGGCAATCAGGATCTTTTTAATGCCTTTCAGATCGCGCGCGCGGCGATAGAGATTGATCGTCGGTTCGTGGTTAGTGTCCATATGCGGACAAATATCCGGGTAAACGCACGATAAACGACGGCAGGTTTGCTCGGCGCGTGGCGATTTGCAGCGCAACATATACATGTTGGCAGTTGGCCCGCCGAGATCGGAAATCACGCCCGTAAATCCAGGAACGGTGTCGCGGATCGCTTCAATCTCATTGATGATCGAATCTTCCGAACGGCTCTGAATAATGCGCCCTTCATGCTCGGTAATAGAACAGAAAGAGCAGCCGCCAAAGCAGCCACGCATAATATTGACTGAGAAACGGATCATTTCGTAAGCAGGAATACGGGCATTACCGTAAGCCGGATGCGGCACGCGCTTGTACGGCAGCGCAAAGACGCTGTCCATCTCTTCGGTAGAAAGCGGAATAGCAGGCGGGTTGATCCACACATAGCGGTCGCCATGTTTTTGCATCAATGCGCGAGCGCAGCCTGGGTTGGTTTCGTGGTGCAAAATACGCGAAGCATGAGCGTACAGCACTTTATCGCCCTTCACTTTCTCGAAAGAAGGGAGCAACACGTAGGTTTTTTCCCACGGCTTCGGACGCGGCGGCTGCACGGTTACGGCTTTGGCTTCTTGTTTTTTCGGAGCCACCGGTTTGTTATCCGCACACGGCAAATCTTCGCCATACGGATGCGGAATCGGGTCGATTTTCCCCGGTGTATCAAGGCGAGTAGAATCCACGCCGCTCCAGCCAGGCAGCGCCTCTTTCACGATAATCGCGGTATTACGTACATCGCGGATTTCGCTAATCGGCTCGCCCATCGCCAAACGGTGTGCCACTTCCACCAGCGGACGCTCACCGTTACCGAACATCAGCATGTCTGCTTTGGAATCCACCAACACGGAACGGCGCACGGTATCAGACCAGTAATCATAATGCGCGGTACGGCGCAGGCTGGCTTCAATACCACCGAGGATCACCGGCACATCTTTCCACGCCTCTTTACAACGCTGGGTATAAACCAGTGTGGCGCGATCCGGTCGCTTACCCGCGACGTTATCCGGCGTGTAGGCATCGTCATGACGTAAACGGCGATCGGCGGTATAGCGGTTGATCATCGAGTCCATATTGCCTGCGGTCACGCCGAAAAACAGATTCGGTTTACCCAGACGCATAAAGTCGTCTTTGCTGCTCCAGTCCGGTTGGGCGATGATCCCGACACGAAAGCCCTGCGCTTCCAGCATACGACCGCAAATCGCCATCCCAAAGCTTGGGTGATCGACATACGCGTCGCCAGTAACCAAAATGATGTCGCAGCTATCCCAGCCAAGTTGATCCATCTCTTCACGAGACATCGGCAAAAACGGTGCCGGTCCAAAACAGGCGGCCCAGTACTGCGGCCAGGAGAACAGGTCGCGATCCGGTTGGATCAGGGAGATAGAGCTCATTTTGCTTCCAGAAATGATAAAAAAATAATCAAAGGCCGGGGATTATAAGCCGGAACGAAAGAGAAATCGAAAGGTATTCCATACTCGCCCTCCCAGGGCGAGTATGAAGATTACGGTACTGGATTGACCAGCAACTGCCCAATAGAGCCGCGATCCGCCATTTCCAGTGTCTGGCTACCAAAGTAAAACGGGAAATGCGCCCAGGAAGGCTGGCCGTAATAAACAAGCAGTTCCACTTGTCCATCAACCCAGACGGTATCTTTCCAGCCTCTGTCTTCCGGGAATGGCATTGCGCCATTAACATTACGGATCTGGAACATCACACCTTCAATATGGAATGATTGCGGTTCATCCGCGCGTACCGTCCAGCGTTCCCACGTTCCCTGCTGGGCAGCAACGTCAATGCGGTTAACGTCCCATAGCTGCCCGTTGATGCCGGGATCATCGCCCAGGCTTATATCACGGCTGCGAATCGGCGAACCAGCCATTATTTCAGTCGGCAGCAGGCGCATCGGCAGGCTGTCAGTCACCAGCGGCAGAAGGCCGGTCGGGCGCAGCGTTAGCACCAGCGTAGAAACCAGAATGCTGGACGGCTCAAAGAAGCCGCGAATACGATCAACAATGCTCGCCGCTTCGCCACAGGTGATCGACACTTCATCACCGTTGCTCATATCCACCAGTATTTCACGGCGTTCGCCCGGTGCCAGCGAAAGCTGCTTCACCGATACAGGAGCAGGCAGGAATCCCTGATCGCCAGAAATCACATGTAACGGGCGACCATCGCTCATCTGTAGTTGATAGCGACGGGAGTTCGATGCGTTCAGCAGACGCAGGCGCACCCAACCGCGCGAAACTTCAACGTACGGGCTTTGTACACCGTTGACCAGCAGCGTATCGCCAACAAAGCCGCCGCTTCCCGGTTCGTTGTATTCTGGCGTACCAAAGTTATCCAGCCGTTTATCCTGGATAATGACCGGAAAATCATCCACACCATAATGGTTAGGAATGGGCAGCGACTTGCTGACTTCATCTTCCACCAGCCACATCCCGGCAAGGCCGTTATAGACCTGCTGCGCCGTGCGGTTGGGGGTATTGGCGTGATACCACAAAGTCGCAGCATTCTGGCGAATTGGCAGCACAGGCGCCCAGTCAGCGTTTGGCGACATCATGCGTGCCGGGCCGCCCATCAGTGGGCCTGGCACTTGTAATCCAGCCACTGTCATTGAGACGTTTTCTGTCAGTCGGTTGCTGTAAATCAGCTTAACATCGTCGCCCTTCCAGACGCGGATAGTCGGCCCAAGGTAGCGACCATTGATACCCCAAACCGACGCGCGCGTTCCTGGCGTAAATGACCAGTGCGCGCGCTGTACTGTCATAAATAACGGTTGCCCACGGCGAGATTCAAGCAGCGGCGGAACGGGCAGTGGTTGCTGTTGACCGGCTGCGCTTGCCTTCAGGGGGACAGCACCTGCACACAGTGCAATCCCCGATGCCTGAATGAACTGACGCCGACTGAGTGACATATTTGCTCCATGTAAAACTGGCTAAAGTAATACCGTGCAGGAAAACATCCCCGCAAAAAACAGATTGCCGACTTAAACTTTTCCGGCGGCTTCGCGCTCTGCGACTTCTTTATCGAGCTCGGCGATTTTTTGTTCCATTATCGAACGACAATGAGCAGCCAGCTCGCGAACCTGATCTTTACCATATTGACTGACGTCAATCGGCGGCAGCATTTCTACGATCACTAAACCATTATTCAGTCGATTAAGATTAATCTTATTCGAAGTCGTGGAAACACACACGGGAATAATCGGGACGCCTGCCGCAATTGCCGCATGGAATGCCCCAGTTTTAAACGGCAGCAGGCCGCGACCACGGCTACGCGTTCCTTCCGGGAACATCCAGATGGAAATACGGCGTTTTTTGAAGTGGTTCACGACTTCCGCGATGGTGCCATGCGCCTTAGTACGGTTGTTTCTGTCGATCAATAAGTTACCGGTTAACCAGTACAACTGCCCAAAGAAGGGGATCCACAGCAAACTCTTTTTACCCACTGTGACCGTCGGTGGCTGCACGATGTTCGATGCTGTCACCATGTCATAGTTGTTCTGGTGGTTAGCAATATAGATAGCATTACCATAGCTTTCAGCATCAGCAGGTTTGCGGCACTCAACTTTCAGCCCGTACAGCGGCGCAAGGCGCCCAAACATATGCCCGAAGGTGGCTACATGCTTTGGATTTCGCGGGCTGAAAAGGCAGTAAATGGAGCCGAAAACACAGACTAAGATGCTGTAAATAACGGTAATAATAAGACGAAAGATATATAGCATAACACCCTCTGAAGATCTGAGAGACTGGCATTGTACGTCACCTGAAATCAGGTTAGGGCATTGTTAAAAGCCGCTCTCTGGAAAAGCGTATTGTTAATCGCAACGCATGAATAAACAACGGTTTCAAGGGAATTTTTATCGTTTCCGGGGGTTGAATACGCTGCCGGATGACGACTTAACATTTCATCCGGCATTCCTTGCAAACGGGAGAAAGCCCCCCTCCGGCATATTACTCTTCGCTATCGCCGCTGCTGGCGCGGTGAGGGGAGTCAATCTCGACACGGTCGATACGCTGTAAACCGCGCATCAAGGTGCCACGGCGACCACGCTCACCAGTCACTTTCAGCAACTCTTCCGGGCGCAGTTTAATTTTGCGTTTCCCGACATGAATAGTCAGAGTGCTCTGCGGCGGCAGTACATACAGGTGTGCCAGACCATCCTCGCCTCGCGCGGCTTCTGCCGACGGGATGTTGATGATCTTGTTGCCTTTACCCTTCGACAGTTGCGGAAGCTCGCTTACCGGGAACATCAACATGCGTCCTGCCAGGGTGATAGCCAGTAGCATATCAGAAGCATCTTCAATCACTACTGGCGGCATAACATGCGCATTTTCAGGTAAGGTAATCAACGCTTTACCAGCACGGTTACGGGCAACAAGATCGTTAAAGGTGCAGACGAATCCGTAGCCAGCATCGGAAGCCATCAACAGTTTCTTATCGTCGCTTTCCATTAGCATGTGATCAACTGTGGCACCTGGCGGTAACGTCAGTTTACCGGTGAGTGGTTCGCCCTGACCACGCGCCGACGGCAGCGTAATCGGGTCGATGGCGTAGCTACGGCCGGTAGAATCAACAAATACCACCGGTTGGTTGCTCTTGCCTTTCACCGCCGCTTTGAAGCTATCGCCCGCTTTATAGTTCAGGCCTGGTGCGTCGATGTCATGGCCTTTGGCGCTGCGTACCCAGCCCATCTGTGACAGCACAATGGTAACGGGTTCAGACGGCAGCATGTCGTGCTCGCTCATCGCTTTCGCTTCTTCGCGTTCCTGCAACGGCGAACGGCGATCGTCGCCGTAGGCCTGTGCGTCGGCCTGTAGCTCTTTCTTCAGCAGGTTATTCATCTTGCGCTCGGAAGCCAGAATGCTCTGCAACTGGTCACGCTCTTTTTCCAGTTCGTTCTGCTCACCGCGAATCTTCATCTCTTCCAGTTTGGCGAGATGACGCAGTTTCAGTTCGAGGATCGCTTCCGCCTGGGTTTCCGTAATGCCAAAACGCGACATCAGTGCCGGTTTCGGTTCATCTTCATTACGAATGATCTCAATCACTTCGTCGATATTGAGAAACGCCACCAGCAAACCTTCAAGAATATGCAGGCGCTTGAGGACTTTCTCCAGACGATAATTGAGACGGCGGCGCACGGTATCGCGACGGAACACCAGCCATTCGGAGAGGATTTCCAGCAGGTTTTTCACCGCCGGACGCCCATCCAGACCAATCATATTGAGGTTAATACGATAGCTCTTTTCCAGATCGGTCGTGGCAAACAGATGATTCATCACCTGATCCATATCCACACGATTAGAACGCGGCACAATCACCAGACGTGTCGGATTCTCGTGGTCAGATTCATCGCGCAGATCGTCAACCATCGGCAGCTTTTTGTTGCGCATTTGCGCAGCAATTTGCTCCAGTACGCGAGCGCCAGAAACCTGATGCGGTAAGGCGCTGATCACTACCGCGCCATCTTCTTTCTTCCACACCGCGCGCATACGCACAGAACCACGACCGTTCTCGTAAATTTTACGGATTTCGGCGCGGGAGGTGATGATTTCCGCTTCAGTCGGGTAGTCTGGGCCCTGCACGATATCCAGCAACTGGTCGAGCGTGGTTTTCGGCTGGTCGATTAACGCGATTGCCGCCTGTGCGACTTCACGCAGGTTATGTGGCGGAATGTCCGTCGCCATCCCGACAGCAATACCGGTGGTGCCGTTAAGCAAAATATTCGGCAGGCGGGCAGGCAGCATTTTCGGCTCCTGCAACGTGCCGTCGAAGTTTGGCACCCAGTCCGCCGTCCCTTGCCCCAGCTCACTCAGTAACAGCTCAGAATATTTCGACAGGCGGGATTCGGTATAACGCATTGCCGCGAACGATTTCGGATCGTCCGGTGCCCCCCAGTTTCCCTGCCCATCAACCAGCGGATAACGGTAAGAAAACGGCTGAGCCATTAGTACCATCGCTTCATAGCAGGCGCTGTCACCGTGCGGATGGTATTTACCCAGTACGTCACCCACAGTACGGGCCGATTTTTTAAATTTGGCGGTAGCATTCAGACCCAGTTCTGACATCGCATACACAATGCGGCGCTGAACAGGTTTCAGACCATCACCAATAAACGGCAACGCACGATCCATGATGACGTACATGGAGTAGTTTAAGTAGGCGTTTTCCGTAAATTCATGTAGCGCAAGGCGCTCTGCCATATCGCTCATTAATTCTGATTCCTCAACTTATTCGCCAGCCTTCAAAGGGGCAATATTGCCGGAGATACTACATTATCTGTCGCGTCGAGTCACAGGAGATCAGTGTGAATAGTGCCGCCGGACGTGCTCCGACGGCGATAAAGGCATCAATGTGCCTTGATATACAACTCTTTGCTGTAGACATAATCCTGGGGATTATGCAGCGGAAAACCGCCAACGTAGGGTTTAAGCAGTTTGATCAGCGGTTGATAGTAGATGGGGATGAGCGGTGCCTGCTGGTTGATAATGGCCTCTGCCTGTTGATACAGCGCATTACGCTTTGTCGCGTCAGTGGTCTGAGCGGCCTGGTTTAGTAACGCGTCATACTTTGCATTTTTCCAGTGACCGACATTTTCTTCACTATCGCTTTTGAGCGTGTTCAGGAAGCTGGAAGCATCGTTATACGTCGCATCCCACGACTGCCGCGACAACATGAAATCACCACTACGCCGGGCATCGAGATACGTTTTCCACTCCATCGTTCGCAGCGTCACCTGTGCGCCAAGCCATTTTTTCCATTCGGAAGACAAGGCTATCGCCGTTTTTTCATGCAGATCGTACTTGTTGTAGAACAGTTCAAAGCGTAGCGGATGAGAGGCGTCGTATCCCGCCTGTTTCAGCAAGGCTTTTGCCATCGCAACGCGCTCACCCATTGGCTTTTGCAGTTCCTCAAACGTTGGCGCACGAAACCCTTCTACCTCTGTCGGCGTCAATGTTGTTGCTGGCGTTCGTAGCCCAAGTATCTTTTGCGCGATTAGCGGCCTGTCAACCGTAAGATACAATGCCCGCCGCACACGGGCATCATCAAACGGCGGTTTCCGGGTGTTGAAGTTGTAATATTCGCTGTTCAGGCGAGGGATTATCCGCAGCTCGCCAGGCAGTGATTTTTCGATTGCAGGAATTTGCTGCGCCGGAACCCAGGTGAGATCAACCTCTCCCGCGCGATAGCGGTTATAACCGGTGACCGAATTATCCAGCGCCAGATACTCAACCTGCTGTAAGACCGTATGCTCGGCATCGCGGTATTCCGGATTTTTTCGGGCTGTAATCTTTTCGTTAACTACCCATTTATCAAGAACAAAAGCACCGTTGTAAACCATATGTTCTGGCTTACTCCAGCTATCGCCATACTTCGCAATCACATGATGCGGAACCGGAAACAGCGTCGGCCAGGCGAGCATGGTCGTGAACCAGGGAACGGGCTGCTCAAGCGTGACTTCAAGAGTGCGGTCATCGGTAGCCTTCACACCCAGCGATGCAACATCCGCTTTGCCTGTCACAATAGCCGCTGCATTTTTAATATGCGCCTGCGCCAGATAGCCGGCAAAAGGGCTTGCCGTTTTGGGGTCAACCGCGCGCTGCCAGCCGAGGACAAAATCCTGTGCCGTTAAGGGCTGACCATCAGACCACTGTAAGCCGTGACGTAAATGGAAAACATAGCGTTTACCGCTATCTGCCACCTCCCATGATTCGGCCTGAGCGGGTTGCACTTTACCTTCACTGTCTATCCATACCAGACCTTCAAACAGATCCAGCACAATCTGCGCAGCAGTATTCTCCTCAACCTTTTGCGGGTCGAGCGTACCGGGGTCGCTATGATTGTTGTAACGAAAGACTTGCTGTGGGGCGAGCGGTGTGTTGGCGGGAATGTCAGCAGCATAGAGAGGAGCCGCACTTACCAGGCTGACCAGCCATAATAAATTTCGCGTATACATGGTATTCCTTACCGAAGAAATTATAAGCCCGACAACAATACGCCTGTGACATTGTTAGCTCAAACTTATCGCGAGTGATTTGGCTCACACTCCGGTAAAGATTCCCCCATCACGCCAACGGCACATAGACATCCGTTTCCAGCCGCTGCTCTGACATCCCTTCAGCCAGATTAGTGTAGTGAAACAGTATTGGCGCTTTACGTATTTTCTCGCCGCTTTCAGGCAGCCACTGACGAATGATGCCCCATACCGTGCGCGAAATATCGTCCAGTTCGCCAACGTGACGAGCCACGGCATAACGTCCTCCATCAAGCTCACTATTACTCACGCCATAACGATTCTCCGGAATCGCTTCGCTAACGCTGCCGCAGATATCAAAGCGAAACGCTTCCGGCGCGGTGCTTGCAGGGTCGTCCCAGGCAACACCAAATGTCTGGCTTTGGTTAACAGGAGAAAGCCCCGTCTCTTTGCGCCACATGATAAATTTCGCCACGCTATAGTTGAGCAACTCAGGGCTACAGCGATGCGGCAACAAAGCCACGCGGGTTGAAGGGAAATTGATGATGTTCACGTCCAGTGTCAGGTTTTTCATGTTGCCTCCCTGCGAAATTATTCCCGGGAACGCGTCCCGGGAGCGGTAACAATTACGGATTCACTTTACGAATCTGTTTAACGTCGATCTCAACAGAGTTCCAGTCTTTATCGACCTCCCCCTGAATCTCAACCGTATCTTTCGGTGTAACAGTCACACCGTTCCAGCGTTTGTGGTCGATATCGACATTGATAGTACCGCTGGCATCTTTGAACACGTAGAGATCGTCAGAGATGCGTTCAACGATATTGCCGCGCAGGGTTACCCAGGTATCATCACGCAGGGATTTTGCGTTTTCTACGTTAGTTACACTGCCGTTCGGCCCCTGGAATCCTCCGGTCTGACTTTGTGTTGCCGATGGGCCAGAAAAACCACCCTGCTCTGCTGCCATAACTGGTGCGCTACACAGAGCCATTACTGCAATTACTGCTGCTAATTTTTTCATGTTTGTTACTCCCTTTAATGTCTGTTTTCGAGCATTAAACAAGATACTCCTTAACAACTTCTTAAGAAAAAAAAAGAAAATTTAGTACTGTACAGAGCACGTTACAACACGGTTTACTGGCAACGAATACAGCTATCGCAGGGATGAAAAGATGCGAATTTTACTGATAGAAGATGACATGCTGATTGGCGACGGCATCAAAACAGGTCTTAGTAAGATGGGCTTTAGTGTTGACTGGTTTACGGAAGGTCGTCAGGGAAAAGAGGCGCTTTATAGCGCACCTTATGACGCAGTAATCCTTGATCTAACCTTACCGGGAATGGATGGTCGCGATATTTTGCGCGAATGGCGGGATAAAGGTCAGCGTGAGCCTGTATTAATCCTGACCGCGCGCGATGCCCTGGCGGAACGCGTAGAAGGTTTGCGTCTGGGCGCCGACGATTATCTGTGTAAACCTTTTGCCTTAATAGAAGTCGCAGCCAGGCTGGAAGCACTGATGCGTCGAAGCAACGGGCAAGCCAGCAATGAGTTACATCACGGTAACGTAATGCTCGACCCCGGCAAACGTATTGCCACTCAGGCTGGCGAACCCTTAACGCTGAAGCCAAAAGAATTTGCCCTGCTGGAATTACTGATGCGTAACGCTGGTCGGGTACTGCCGCGCAAATTGATTGAAGAAAAACTGTACACCTGGGACGAAGAGGTCACCAGCAATGCCATCGAAGTGCATGTGCATCATCTGCGACGTAAGCTCGGCAGCGACTTTATTCGCACCGTTCACGGTATTGGCTACACATTAGGTGAGAAATGAAATTTACCCAACGCCTTAGTCTGCGAGTCAGACTGACGCTGATCTTTTTGATTCTGGCCTCGGTGACCTGGCTTGTCTCCAGCTTTGTCGCCTGGAAACAAACAATGGATAATGTCGATGAGTTATTCGATACCCAGTTGATGCTGTTTGCCAAACGGTTAAGTACGCTCGATCTTAACGAAATCAATGCGGCAGATCGTATGGCGCAAACACCGAATAAATTAAAACACGGTCACGTAGATGATGATGCGCTGACCTTTGCAGTCTTTACTCACGACGGCAACATGGTTCTTAACGATGGCGATAATGGAGAAGATATTCCCTACAGCTATCAACGGGAAGGTTTTGCTAATGGGCAACTGGTAGGTGAAGACGATCCCTGGCGTTTTGTCTGGATGACGTCACATGATGGTAAATATCGCATCGTTGTTGGCCAGGAGTGGGAATACCGTGAAGACATGGCACTGGCGATTGTCACTGGACAGCTCATTCCCTGGCTCGTCGCGTTGCCTATCATGTTGATCATCATGATGGTACTACTGGGTCGTGAACTCTCGCCACTAAACAAACTGGCGCTGGCGCTACGTATGCGCGATCCTGACTCGGAAAAACCGCTCAACGCTGACGGTGTACCCAACGAAGTGCGTCCGCTGGTCGAGTCGCTGAATCAACTTTTCGACCGTACACATGCGATGATGGTTCGTGAACGACGCTTTACCTCCGATGCCGCTCACGAACTGCGTAGCCCGTTAACGGCGCTGAAAGTACAAACCGAAGTCGCACAGCTTTCCGACGACGATCCGCAGGCACGGAAAAAAGCACTGATACAGTTACATTCCGGGATCGATCGCGCCACCCGCCTTGTTGATCAACTGCTCACACTATCGCGGCTCGACTCGCTGGATAACCTTCAGGACGTCGCGGAGATCCCACTTGAAGATCTCCTGCAATCGTCGGTAATGGATATTTACCACACGGCGCAACAGGCGAAAATTGACGTGCGGCTGACGCTTAATACACAGGGCATCAAACGCACCGGACAACCGCTATTGCTAAGTTTGCTGGTACGAAATCTGCTGGATAACGCCGTGCGCTACAGTCCACAGGGCAGCGTGGTGGACGTCACGCTGAATGCCGATAATTTCATCGTAAGGGATAACGGTCCCGGTGTAACGCCAGAGGCACTGGCGCGAATTGGCGAACGTTTCTATCGCCCACCAGGACAAACCGCCACCGGCAGTGGGCTTGGGCTGTCGATTGTCCAGCGGATCGCCAAATTGCATGGCATGAATGTTGTGTTTGGGAATGCGAAACAAGGTGGATTTGAGGCGAAAGTAAGCTGGTAGTGGTGGTATTGTTGCTAAATTCGCAAAAGACTTTGCACATTTTGCTAATTTCACCGTACCGCTCTGTGACGTACTATAGTCGGCAAACGTCTCACCTTGAGGATAAAAAATGAGCAATATCCTGATTATCAACGGCGCGAAGAAATTCGCCCACTCCAATGGTCAACTGAACGACACCCTGACCGAAGTCGCGGATGGCACGCTCCGCGACCTCGGGCATGATGTCCGTATCGTTCGCGCCGACAGCGACTACGATGTCAAAGCCGAAGTACAAAACTTTCTCTGGGCTGATGTGGTTATCTGGCAGATGCCTGGCTGGTGGATGGGCGCGCCGTGGACGGTGAAAAAATACATTGATGATGTGTTCACCGAAGGTCACGGTACGCTGTATGCCAGCGATGGTCGTACCCGCAAAGATCCGTCGAAAAAATACGGCTCTGGCGGCCTGGTACAGGGCAAAAAATATATGCTCTCTCTGACCTGGAACGCACCAATGGAAGCCTTCACCGAAAAAGATCAGTTCTTCCACGGCGTCGGCGTTGACGGCGTGTATCTGCCGTTCCATAAAGCAAACCAATTCCTCGGTATGGAACCGCTGCCGACATTTATCGCTAATGACGTGATAAAAATGCCTGATGTTCCCCGCTATACTGAAGAATATCGCAAGCATCTTGTGGAAATTTTTGGTTAACTAGAGCTCTGGCTTTAGAAGGAGTTAACCATGCTTACAGTAATCGCTGAAATCCGTACTCGTCCTGGCCAACATCACCGTCAGGCGGTATTGGATCAGTTTGCTAAAATCGTACCAATAGTACTGAAGGAAGAAGGTTGCCACGGCTATGCGCCGATGGTGGATTGCGCTGCTGGCGTGAGTTTCCAGTCTATGGCGCCGGACTCTATCGTGATGATTGAGCAGTGGGAAAGCATTGCCCATCTTGAAGCGCATTTGCAGACGCCACACATGAAAGCGTACAGCGAAGCCGTAAAAGGCGATGTGCTGGAAATGAATATTCGTATTCTGCAACCGGGGATTTAATCCTGCCTTGTTTGCCCGGCCATCCTGACCGGGCAATGTTCTTTCTTTTAAACCTCAATCTCCGCCATATCGCCTTTCTCTTGCAACCAGTTACGGCGGTCTTCCGAGCGTTTCTTCGCCAGCAGCATGTCCATCATCGCGTCAGTACGCTGATCGTCTTCATCATCAATGGTTAACTGCACCAGACGGCGAGTATTCGGATCAAGCGTAGTTTCGCGCAATTGCATAGGGTTCATTTCCCCCAGCCCTTTAAAACGCTGAACGTTCGGCTTGCCTTTCTTGCGTTTTAATTGCTCAAGTACGCCCTCTTTCTCTTCTTCTGTCAGCGCGTAATAGACCTCTTTACCCAGATCAATACGGTAGAGCGGTGGCAGAGCAACGTAAACGTGACCATGTTTCACTAGCGTGCGGAAGTGTTTTACAAACAGCGCGCAGAGCAGCGTGGCAATGTGCAGGCCATCGGAGTCCGCATCCGCGAGGATACAGATCTTGCCGTAACGTAGCTGGCTAAGATCATCGCTGTCAGGATCAATACCGATCGCAACCGAAATATCGTGCACTTCCTGCGAGGCCAGTACTTCATCGGAAGAGACTTCCCAGGTGTTAAGGATCTTACCTTTCAACGGCATGATCGCCTGATATTCACGATCGCGCGCCTGCTTGGCGGATCCGCCTGCGGAGTCCCCTTCCACGAGGAACAGTTCGGTACGGTTAAGATCCTGCGCAGTACAGTCAGCCAGTTTGCCAGGCAGCGCCGGGCCGCTGGTCAGCTTTTTACGTACCACTTTTTTGGCGGCACGCATACGACGCTGGGCGCTGGAAATCGCCATCTCAGCAAGTAGTTCCGCCGCCTGGACGTTCTGGTTCAGCCACAGGGTGAAGGCATCTTTAACCACGCCAGAAACGAATGCCGCACATTGACGCGAAGAGAGACGCTCTTTGGTCTGCCCGGCAAACTGCGGATCCTGCATTTTTACTGACAACACATATGCGCAGCGATCCCAGATATCTTCCGCCGACAGTTTCACGCCGCGCGGCAGAATGTTGCGGTATTCGCAAAACTCACGCATCGCATCCAGCAAGCCCTGACGCAGACCGTTAACGTGCGTACCGCCCTGCATCGTTGGGATCAGGTTGACGTAGCTTTCGGTCAGCAGTTCACCGCCTTCCGGTAGCCACAGTAGCGCCCAGTCAACCGCTTCAGTATCGCCAGCGAAATTACCGATAAACGGTTTTTCCGGCAGTGTCGGTAAACCGTTTACCGCTTCCGCCAGGTAATCGTTCAGACCGTCCTGATAGCACCAGCGTTGCTCAGTGTTGTTGATCTCATCTTTAAAGGTGATCTCAACGCCGGGGCACAGTACTGCTTTGGCTTTCAGTACATGTGTAAGCCGGGAAACAGAAAAGCGCGGGCTGTCAAAGAAGGTTTCATCCGGCCAGAAGTGCACGCTGGTGCCGGTATTGCGTTTACCGCAAGTGCCGACGACCTGCAAATCCTGTACCTTTTCGCCATTTTCAAACGCGATGTTATAAATCTGGCCATCGCGGCGCACGTTGACTTCTACGCGCTTCGACAAGGCGTTAACCACCGAAATCCCCACGCCATGCAGGCCGCCAGAGAACTGGTAATTTTTGTTAGAGAATTTACCGCCTGCGTGCAGACGGCAAAGAATCAGTTCAACCGCCGGTACACCCTCTTCAGGGTGAATATCCACCGGCATCCCGCGACCATCGTCAATCACTTCTAACGACTGGTCAGCATGTAAAATTACATCCACGCGTTTTGCGTGACCCGCCAGTGCTTCATCGACACTGTTATCAATAACTTCTTGCCCCAAATGGTTAGGGCGAGTGGTATCGGTATACATCCCCGGACGGCGGCGAACCGGCTCAAGCCCGGTGAGTACCTCAATGGCATCAGCGTTATAAGTTTGCGTCATGTTTAAGTTAGCAATTCGAGTTGATCGTCAGAGATGGTGCAGACCAAGAAAATCGACGATCGGGTTGAAATAATCTTCGAAGCCCGTGAATGCGTGGTTGCCGCCTTCTATTACAGTCTGGCGGCAGGAAGCGTAGTACGCCACCGCCTGGCGATAATCCAGCACTTCATCTCCCGTCTGTTGCAGCAGCCAGATAAGATCCGGCGCTTCCAGCGGGTCAATCTGCATGACTTTGAGATCGTAAATATGGCGTGACTCTAGCACATATTGCTGCCCGGTGTAGGGGTTCTCGTTCTGACCGAGATAGTCTGTTAGCAATTCAAACGGGCGCACCGCCGGGTTTACCACCACTGCGGGCAGCATAAAACATTGCGACAACCAGGTGGCGTAGTAACCCCCCAGTGATGAACCGACGATACCCAGCGAATCGCCGCCATGTTCCAGGACAATGGATTCCAGCAGTTCTGCCGCATCGGAAGGATACGGCGGCAACTGCGGAATAATCATCTCAACGTCAGGGTGATGTTCCGCCAGCCAGTTTTTCAACAAGCTCGCTTTTGCAGAACGCGGCGAGCTGTTGAAACCGTGTAAATAAAGAAGCGTAGACATCAGTAACCTTCTGAAGCGGTATCAGGTTGGAAACGCGTGTCCGCAAGGCGGTGCACTTCGGTAGTCAGCGTGCCATCAGCATGTAACTCCAGCGTACGCCAGCCGGGAGCAATGGTGTCCAGCGTGAAGTTGGAACAGTGTGGTTTAAATTGTACACAGGTCGACGGCGTTGCCATCAGGCGGCGCCCGTTCCAGTCGAGATCGAGTTCCTGATGAATATGACCACACAGCAGATATTTGACGTGCGGAAACTTCGCCAGCACATTATCCAGTTCACCTGCGTTACGCAGACTGTGTTGGTCGAGCCAGCTACAGCCTGCAGGCAGCGGATGATGGTGCAGTAGCAGCAACGTATGGCGCTCTGGCGCATCAGACAGCTTACGCTCCAGCCAATCAAGCTGAAACTCGCTCAATTCGCCGTGCGGTACGCCAAACACCTGGCTATCCAGCAGCAAGATTTGCCATTGCTCACCGATAAACACACGCTTCGCCGGGGAAATACCCGCATCCTGTAACGCGCTGTACATCGCAGGCTGGAAATCATGGTTTCCCGGCAGCCAGACGCAGGGCGCACGAAAGCTTGCGATGCCTTCCGCAAAGTGCAGATAGGCCGCAGCAGTTTGATCCTGCGCTAAATCACCTGTCGCGACAATCAGGTCGAATTCGTGCTGGTGTGGACGAATCGCCTCCAGCACAGCCTGGTAGCTCTCCCAGGTGTTTACCCCCAACAGGGCTTCGTGCTTTTGTGCAAACAGGTGAGTGTCGGTAATTTGTAAAATCCTGACTCTGGCCTCACCAGCCAGAGGAAGGGTTAACAGGCTTTCCAAATGGTGTCCTTAGGTTTCACGACGCTAATAAACCGGAATCGCCATCGCTCCATGTGCTAAACAGTATCGCAACCAATCCGCTAAAAACTGATTAATTTGATGCTTTTCGTCGCGTTGATGCAACTTTTTATTAGGATAATCATACCGCGCTTTGAAGCGAAAAATCTGCTGGCTTGAACACACTTCAGCCACCATCGCGTCATGATACAGACGCACCGTCATTGACGGAAGGCTCCAGTAACTGATCGCGGGCGCAGTCTGTTCTATTGTCACCAGGGTAGTGTATCGGGTCGATTCCACTATCGTTAGCCGATAATGTGCGTTTGCCACCTGATAGCTTATAGTTTCGCCGGGTGCATCATTGCGCGGTAACAAACGGCGCAATTGTGAAAAGTTCATCTCGCACAGGCGCATCATTTCAGGAAAGTCAGGTGTGTAACGCTTCATTTATGCCCACTCATTTTTTAACGCTTGATGATGCAGTTGCAGCCATTGCAAAGCGATGACTGACGCTGCGTTGTCGATTTTCCCCTCTTCTACCCACTGGTAGGCCTGTTCCCGGCTTACCACATGAACGCGAATATCTTCGTTTTCATCAGCCAGACCGTGAATACCGCTTGCGGTCGTGGCGTCCACTTCGCCCACCATAATTGACGAACGCTCACTGGTGCCGCCTGGGCTTGCCAGGAAACTTAACACCGGTTTGGTTCGTTTGACTATCAGCCCCGCCTCTTCAATCGCTTCGCGTCGGGCGACATCTTCCACACTTTCCCCCTCTTCAATCATCCCGGCAACCATTTCCAGTAGCCAGGGCGTTTCGCTGGTGTCATACGCGGCAATCCGTATCTGCTCAATCAACACGACTTCATCACGCACTGGGTCAAAGGGTAGCAAGACTGCGGCGTGACCGCGCTCAAAAATTTCTCTGCGGACTTCATGACTCATTTGCCCGTTGAATAGACGATGACGAAACCTATAAAGATCTAATGAAAAAAAGCCGCGATAAAGTGTTTCTCGTGCAATAATTTCTACATCGTTTTTGCCAAATGTAACGGGCAGGTTGTCTGGCTTAAGCATGGTTAATGTCCTGGCACTAATAGTGAATTAAATGTGAATTTCAGCGACGTTTGACTGCCGTTTGAGCAGTCATGTGTTAAATTGAGGCACATTAATGCCCTATGGCACGTAACGCCAACCTTTTGCGGTAGCGGCTTCTGCTAGAATCCGCAATAATTTTACAGTTTGATCAGCGCTAAATACTGCTTCACCACAAGGAATGCAAATGAAGAAATTGCTCCCCATTCTTATCGGCCTGAGCCTTTCTGGGTTCAGTACGTTGAGCCAGGCCGAGAACCTGATGCAAGTTTATCAGCAAGCACGCCTTAGTAACCCGGAATTGCGTAAGTCTGCCGCCGATCGTGATGCTGCCTTTGAAAAAATTAATGAAGCGCGCAGTCCATTACTGCCACAGCTAGGTTTAGGTGCAGATTACACCTATAGCAACGGCTACCGCGACGCGAACGGCATCAACTCTAGCGCAACCAGTGCATCCCTGCAGTTGACTCAGTCCATTTTCGATATGTCGAAATGGCGGGCGCTGACCTTGCAGGAAAAGGCTGCCGGTATTCAGGACGTCACCTATCAGACCGATCAACAAACCTTGATCCTCAACACCGCGACCGCTTATTTCAACGTGTTGAATGCTATTGACGTGCTTTCCTATACCCAGGCGCAAAAAGAAGCGATCTACCGTCAGTTAGATCAAACCACCCAACGTTTTAACGTGGGTCTGGTGGCGATCACCGACGTGCAGAACGCCCGCGCACAGTACGATACCGTGCTGGCGAACGAAGTGACCGCACGTAACAACCTCGACAATGCCGTTGAACAACTGCGTCAGATCACCGGTAATTACTATCCGGAACTGGCGGCCCTGAATGTCGAAAACTTCAAAACCGACAAACCACAGCCGGTTAACGCGCTGCTGAAAGAAGCAGAAAAACGCAACCTGTCGCTGTTACAGGCACGTTTGAGCCAGGATCTGGCGCGCGAGCAAATTCGCCAGGCGCAGGATGGTCACTTACCGACGCTGGATTTAACGGCTTCTACCGGGATTTCTGACACCTCTTATAGCGGTTCGAAAACCCGTGGAGCGAACAGTGCCCAGTATGACGACAGCAATATGGGTCAGAACAAAGTGGGTCTGAGCTTCTCGCTGCCGATTTATCAGGGCGGGATGGTTAACTCGCAGGTGAAACAGGCACAGTACAACTTTGTCGGTGCCAGCGAACAACTGGAAAGCGCACACCGTAGCGTCGTGCAAACCGTGCGTTCCTCTTTCAACAACATTAATGCATCTATCAGTAGCATTAACGCTTACAAACAAGCCGTTGTTTCCGCCCAAAGCTCATTAGACGCGATGGAAGCGGGCTACTCGGTCGGTACGCGTACCATTGTTGATGTGTTGGACGCCACCACTACGCTGTACAACGCCAAACAAGAACTGGCAAATGCGCGTTATAACTACCTGATTAACCAGTTGAATATTAAATCAGCTCTGGGTACGTTGAACGAGCAGGATCTGCTGGCACTGAACAATGCGCTGAGCAAACCGGTTTCCACTAACCCGGAAAACGTTGCGCCGCCAACGCCAGAACAGAATGCTATTGCTGATGGCTATGCGCCTGATAGCCCGGCACCTGTTGTTCAGCAAACATCCGCACGCACTACCACCAGTAACGGTCATAACCCTTTCCGTAACTGATGACGACGACGGGGCTTCGGCCCCGTCTGAACGTAAGGCAACGTAAAGATACGGGTTATCTGCCGCATTCTTCCCCCTTCTCGCTTCAATTTCGACCAGCCATCCTCTATTCTGATGGGTATTTACCACTGGTCCCGGAAGACAAAAATGAAACGGACAAAATCCATACGCCACGCATCGTTCCGCAAAAACTGGAGCGCACGCCATCTGACACCTGTTGCTCTCGCGGTTGCCACTGTTTTTATGCTGGCAGGCTGTGAAAAGAGTGATGAAACAGTGTCTCTGTATCAAAATGCTGATGATTGTTCAGCGGCAAACCCAGGCAAAAGTGCAGAATGCGCCACTGCGTACAATAATGCGCTGAAAGAAGCGGAACGTACTGCGCCGAAATACGCCACCCGTGAAGACTGTGTTGCTGAATTTGGCGAAGGTCAATGCCAGCAGGCACCTGCTCAGGCTGGCATGGCGCCAGAAAACCAGGCGCAGGCTCAGCAATCCAGCGGTAGCTTCTGGATGCCGCTGATGGCCGGTTACATGATGGGACGTCTGATGGGCGGCGGCGCGGGCTTTGCGCAACAACCGCTGTTCTCTTCGAAAAATCCGGCCAGCCCGGCTTACGGCAAATACACTGATGCCACCGGTAAAAACTATGGCGCAGCCCAGCCAGGCCGCACCATGACCGTACCGAAAACAGCCATGGCGCCGAAACCAGCCACCACCACCACCGTTACCCGTGGCGGCTTTGGTGAATCTGTTGCCAAACAAAGCACCATGCAGCGTAGCGCAACCGGCACTTCCTCTCGTTCAATGGGCGGCTGATACCGATGGAAAGAGTCAGTATTACCGAGCGCCCGGACTGGCGCGAGAAAGCTCACGAGTACGGTTTCAATTTCCATACCATGTACGGTGAGCCGTACTGGTGTGAAGATGCTTACTACAAATTGACCCTCGCCCAGGTTGAAAAGCTGGAAGAGGTCACCGCTGAACTACACCAGATGTGCCTGAAAGTGGTGGAAAAAGTGATCGCCAGCGACGAGCTGATGACCAAATTCCGCATTCCAAAACACACCTGGAGTTTTGTGCGTCAGTCATGGCTGACGCACCAGCCGTCGCTTTATTCGCGTCTTGATCTGGCGTGGGATGGCACTGGCGAGCCTAAACTTCTGGAAAATAACGCCGATACGCCAACGTCACTATACGAGGCGGCGTTCTTTCAGTGGATCTGGTTGGAAGATCAGCTTAACGCGGGCAACCTGCCGGAAGGCAGCGACCAGTTTAACAGTCTGCAAGAAAAGCTCATTGACCGTTTTGTCGAGTTGCGTGAGCAGTACGGCTTTCAGTTGCTGCATCTCACCTGCTGTCGCGACACAGTGGAAGATCGTGGCACCATTCAGTATTTGCAGGACTGCGCGACTGAAGCTGAAATCGCCACCGAGTTTCTGTACATCGACGATATCGGTTTAGGCGAAAAAGGTCAGTTCACGGATTTGCAGGATCAGGTCATCGCTAACCTGTTCAAACTGTATCCGTGGGAATTTATGCTGCGCGAAATGTTCTCCACTAAGCTTGAAGATGCTGGCGTGCGTTGGCTGGAACCGGCGTGGAAGAGCATTATCTCCAACAAGGCGCTTCTGCCGCTGCTGTGGGAGATGTTCCCGAATCACCCGAACCTGCTGCCCGCTTATTTTGCGGAAGATGATCATCCGCAAATGGAAAAATATGTGGTTAAACCGATCTTCTCCCGTGAAGGCGCAAACGTGTCGATCATTGAGAACGGTAAAACCATTGAAGCAGCGGAAGGTCCGTATGGCGAAGAAGGGATGATTGTTCAGCAATTCCATCCACTACCGAAATTTGGCGACAGTTATATGCTGATTGGAAGTTGGCTGGTGAACGATCAACCTGCCGGAATTGGGATTCGTGAAGACCGAGCATTAATCACCCAGGACATGTCACGGTTTTATCCGCATATTTTCGTTGAATAATACTGTTCAATATTGCCCCATTTACTGGGGCAATTTATTATAATCCGCAAATCATCACTCCCACCTATATATAATCAACTACATCTATTACCTTTATTTAACATTAATTCCTAATTTAATATTAGATCGTCATATGCAAGCGATATTGTAATTAAATTAACTAATAAAACCACATAGTAACTTGTTGTTTTATATGCTTATTTATAACTTTTATTGCACCAAAAATAGATTTAATAATTAAAAAACAATGTCGCTGGGATCACACTACACAATATTGAATATTGTTATTGATATATTGCCCCCCTAGTATCGACTAAAAGAAAATATTTGTTACAGAGAAATACAAAAATCTAAATCAAGTAAAAAAGCATTTATAACAACTATTAGAAATACACTTTCATTCGTCAAATGAATTTATTAGTACCATCTCAACAGTCGATATTCATCATTATTATATATTTGCGTTATATAAGGAGATATATCCATGTTTGATAAATATAGAAAAACTCTGGTAGCCGGAGCTGTGGCGATAACTCTGGGTTTGTCAGCATCAGGGGTGATGGCAGCAGGTTTTAAACCTGCACCACCTGCCGGGCAACTCGGCGCAGTCATCGTTGATCCCTACGGTAATGCTCCTCTGACTGCTGTGGTTGATTTAGATAGCCATGTCATTTCTGACGTCAAAGTTACCGTCCACGGGAAAGGCGAAAAAGGCGTTGAAATCAGCTATCACGTGGGTCAGGAGTCACTAAAAACTTACGATGGTGTACCGATTTTTGGTCTTTACCAGAAATTTGCTAACAAAGTAACCGTTGAGTGGAAAGAAAACAGTAAGGCCATGAAAGATGATTACGTGGTGCAGACTTCCGCCATCGTCAATAATTACATGGATAACCGCTCCATCTCCGACCTACAGCAAACCAAAGTTGTTAAAGTCGCGCCAGGTTTTGAAGACCGCCTCTATCTGGTTAATACCCATACCTTTACTGCGCAAGGTTCCGACCTCCACTGGCATGGTGAGAAAGATAAAAATGCCGGGATCCTCGATGCGGGTCCGGCAACCGGCGCACTGCCTTTTGATATCGCGCCATTCACCTTTATCGTCGATACCGAAGGTGAATACCGCTGGTGGCTGGATCAAGACACCTTCTACGATGGTCGTGACCGCGATATCAACAAGCGTGGTTATCTGATGGGCATCCGCGAAACGCCACGCGGCACCTTTACCGCAGTACAGGGTCAGCACTGGTACGAGTTCGACATGATGGGTCAGGTGCTGGAAGATCATAAACTGCCGCGCGGATTCGCTGACGCCACTCATGAATCCATTGAGACGCCAAATGGCACGGTACTGTTGCGCGTAGGTAAGAGTAACTATCGTCGCGATGACGGCGTACACGTCACCACCATTCGTGACCATATCCTCGAAGTCGATAAATCTGGTCGCGTTGTCGATGTATGGGATCTGACGAAGATCCTCGATCCGAAACGCGATGCACTGCTCGGCGCGCTGGATGCAGGTGCAGTTTGCGTTAACGTTGACCTTGCCCATGCAGGACAACAGGCAAAACTGGAACCAGATACACCGTTTGGCGACGCTCTGGGTGTAGGGCCAGGCCGTAACTGGGCGCACGTTAATTCCATCGCTTATGACACAAAAGATGACTCAATTATTCTCTCCTCTCGTCATCAGGGCGTAGTGAAGATTGGTCGTGATAAGCAAGTGAAATGGATCCTTGCACCATCTAAAGGCTGGGAAAAACCGCTCGCCAGCAAGCTGCTGAAACCTGTTGATGCTAACGGCAAACCTATTATTTGTAGCGAAAACGGTCTGTGTGAAAACTCAGACTTCGACTTTACCTACACCCAGCATACCGCCTGGATTTCCAGTAAAGGTACGCTCACTATCTTTGATAATGGCGACGGTCGCCATCTGGAACAACCTGCCTTACCAACCATGAAATATTCCCGCTTTGTGGAATATAAGATTGATGAGAAGAAAGGCACCGTTCAGCAAGTTTGGGAATACGGTAAAGAACGTGGCTACGATTTCTATAGCCCAATCACCTCCATCATTGAATATCAAGCCGACCGCAACACCATGTTTGGCTTCGGTGGTTCTATTCATTTGTTCGATGTCGGGCAGCCAACCGTCGGTAAGTTGAACGAAATAGATTACAAAACCAAAGAAGTGAAAGTGGAAATCGACGTGCTGTCTGATAAACCCAACCAGACTCACTATCGTGCGCTGTTAGTCCGTCCACAGCAGATGTTTAAATAATTAAGAAGGGAATAAAAAATGTCGAAATTAGGGATCTCATCACTGTTTAAAAGTGTACTGCTGACCGCAGCTCTGGCGGTTTCATTTACCGCATCTGCATTCACCGAAGGCACGGATTATATGGTTCTGGAAAAACCGATTCCGAACGCCGATAAAACGCTGATTAAAGTGTTCAGCTATGCCTGCCCGTTCTGCTACAAGTATGACAAAGCAGTGACTGGCCCTGTCTCTGAAAAAGTGAAAGATGTCGTTGCTTTCACGCCTTTTCATCTGGAAACCAAAGGTGAATACGGCAAACAAGCAAGCGAAGTCTTTGCGGTCTTGATAAATAAAGATAAAGCAGCAGGCATTTCCTTATTTGATGCTAACTCTCAGTTTAAGAAGGCCAAGTTTGCCTACTACGCGGCATATCACGACAAAAAAGAACGCTGGTCTGACGGCAAAGATCCCGCTGCCTTTATCAAAACTGGTCTGGATGCCGCAGGTATGAGCCAGGCGGATTTTGAAGCAGCACTGAAAGAGCCAGCGGTACAAGAAACACTGGAAAAATGGAAAGCCTCTTATGAAGTTGCAAAAATCCAGGGAGTTCCGGCGTATGTCGTCAACGGTAAATATCTGATCTACACCAAGAGTATTAAATCCATTGATGCAATGGCAGACCTTATCCGTGAGTTAGCAAGCAAATAACAGGGAAACTGGCTATGGGTATTAAGGGAATGTGGAAAGACCTACGCACATCACCGGTGAACACGCTGGTCAAATGGCAGGAACAACGCTTTTTGTGGTTGTTAATGGCCGCTGCGATGGGCGCGCTGATTATCCTCGCGCACTCGTTCTTCCAAATCTATCTCTACATGGCACCATGCGAACAATGCGTTTACATTCGCTACGCCATGTTTGTAATGGTTATTGGAGGATTGGTTGCGGCGATCAACCCGAAGAATATCGTCCTTAAGTTGATTGGCTGCGTGATGGCATTTTACGGCAGCATTATGGGACTGAAGTTTTCGCTCAAACTGAACGATATCCACCATGCGGTACATAACCCGGATCCCGATTCACTGTTTGGCGTGCAGGGTTGCTCTACCGATCCCACTTTCCCCTTTAACCTGCCGCTTGCACAGTGGGCACCAAACTGGTTCAAACCGACCGGAGATTGTGGCTATGACGCGCCAATCGTTCCCGATGGCGTCACACTGAGTAGTATGCAGCAGTGGTTTGTAGAGATGTATCAGCAATCTGAAGGCTGGTATCTGCTACCGCCGTGGCACTTTATGAACATGGCACAGGCATGTATGTTGGCTTTTGGTCTCTGTTTATTACTGCTGCTAGTGATGAGCGGCGCATGGGGACTCAAGCTGCTGAAAAAGTAAGGTAACGAGAACCGAAGCCAGCAATGTGGCTTCGGTTCTTCTCATCTTTTAACCTACCTGCACCGACAACATGCTTAAACTGCCCATCTCTATACCATCAACCGGAACAGTCACCGGCTCCTGACCATCCCACGCACCTAACACATACAACAGTGGCAGAAAGTGTTCCGGTGTTGGATTCGATAACGCCCCACCTTCATGGTCGAGGTAGTTCACTAGTGGATGCTCTTCAACCGCCCCTTGCCACGTCAGATTCGCTTTCACATACTCATTGAACGACATCGCCCACGGGTACGGTGAACTATCGCCATGCCACTTCACCGTGCGCAGGTTATGCACCACGTTGCCACTGGCAACTAACATTATCCCTTCATCGCGCAGCGCCGCCAGCTTACGTCCCATTTCGAAATGCCAGGCGGCGGGTTTAGTACTATCGATACTCAACTGCACCAGCGGGATGTCAGCGTCAGGATACATCTTAATCAGCACGCCCCAGGAACCGTGGTCAAAACCCCAGGCTTCTTTATCCAGGGTAACAGGTACTGGCGCCAGCAATTCGACCAGTCGCTGTGCCAAAGCAGGTGAACCCGGAGCCGGATAATACGTTTCGTATAACGCCTGAGGAAAGCCGCCAAAGTCATGAATTGTCGGTGGCGTTTCCATTGCTGTTACTCCCGTGCCACGGGTAAACCAGTGCGCAGAAATAGCGACTATCGCTTTCGGGCGCGGCAATGTCTCGCCTAGCCGCTGCCAGGCCTGGGTATATAAATTATCTTCCAGCACGTTCATCGGGCTACCGTGACCTAAAAACAATGCTGGCATACGCGTTGAAGACATGATGATATCCTTAATTGAAGGTGTCATTTTGATATCCTCACAATACGCTTGTTCGGTGGGCGAAGAACCCAGATAACCATGATGATCATCATCAGTTATTTTGAAGCTCCACCTGAAGTTGAAGAATTATAAGGAGTTGTCGATGTCAGTACCTCTCATTCTGACCATACTGGCGGGGGCAGCCACGTTTATTGGCGCGTTTCTCGGCGTTCTTGGACAAAAACCCTCAAACCGACTGCTGGCGTTTTCGCTGGGATTTGCGGCGGGGATTATGTTGCTCATCTCATTAATGGAGATGCTTCCTGCCGCATTAGCCGCCGAAGGGATGTCGCCTGTGCTGGGCTACGGTATGTTTATCGTTGGTTTGCTGGGCTATTTTGGCCTGGACCGCATGTTGCCACATGCTCACCCGCAGGATTTAATGCAAAAATCAGTGCAGCCGCTACCAAAATCAATCAAGCGCACTGCTATTCTGCTCACTCTGGGTATCAGCCTGCATAACTTCCCGGAAGGGATTGCCACCTTTGTCACAGCAAGCAGTAACCTGGAGCTGGGCTTTGGTATCGCTCTGGCAGTGGCGTTGCATAATATTCCTGAAGGTCTGGCGGTTGCAGGCCCGGTTTACGCGGCAACGGGGTCTAAACGCACCGCAATTCTGTGGGCAGGGATTTCTGGACTGGCAGAGATTCTCGGTGGTGTTCTGGCATGGTTAATCCTCGGTAGCATGATTTCTCCAGTGGTAATGGCAGCAATCATGGCGGCGGTTGCAGGTATTATGGTCGCACTTTCCGTTGATGAATTAATGCCATTGGCTAAAGAAATTGATCCCAATAATAACCCCAGCTATGGCGTTCTATGTGGAATGTCAGTGATGGGGTTCAGTTTAGTACTGCTACAAACGGCAGGAATTGGTTAAAAACGGCTTCAGATGTTGTCCGGCGCATGGACAACATCTGCAAACATCACAAAAGCCCTATTCCAGCTTTTCTGCTGCCTCTTCTCTCGCACTGTTTAAGTATTTGTTCCGCGCTTCCAGCAGTGCGTCTCTGTCCTGGCGGAACGCCCGACAATAACGTTTCAGATGCAGGAAATAACCCACCACAGCCAGCGCAATCAATACAATCCAGTACCAGGCGATAAACATCCTTTTTACCCTTAACATTTAACATTACTAAACATTTGGCGCATAAATTTCACATATCCTTTTTCGGATATATTCATATGGTCGCATAATAACGAAACAATTATATGATTTTGATCATAATGAAAAAGGTTGCCTGATATTAATGAAATTTTCTCATAGAAAGAGAAGCGGAATTAACATCTTGCATAATGAAGGCAAAATAAAAACCGAAGCCAGCAACAACTTCGGTTTCTTGATTAACGCGGTAAATTAAGCAGCGATTTTCAGCTGGCTTTACGCTCATGTGCCTGACGGTATGACACCAGATCTTCGATAGTAACCAGTGCCATATTGTGTTTATTCGCAAACTCGATGCACTCTGGCGCACGCGCCATGGTGCCATCATCATTCGTCAACTCACACAGTACACCTGCCGGTTTAAAGCCTGCCAGCGTCATCAGATCAATAGTCGCTTCAGTATGACCACCGCGAGTCAGTACACCACCTGCCTGCGCGCGAAGTGGGAAAACGTGGCCCGGACGATTCAGATCTGACGGTTTCGCGCCATCGGCAATAGCAGCACGAACGGTTGTAATACGATCAGCGGCAGAAACACCGGTAGTCACACCTTCAGCAGCTTCAATGGTCACGGTAAAACCGGTGCCATAGGCACTGGTGTTATTTTCCACCATCATCGGCAGATCAAGCTGTTTACGACGATCTTCGGTGATACACAGGCAAACAATACCGCTACCGTGGCGAATGGTCAGCGCCATCTGCTCAACGGTCATCGTTTCTGCCGGGAAGATCATATCGCCTTCGTTTTCACGGTCTTCATCATCAAGCACCATTACACCGCGTCCTTCACGCAGCGCAGCCAGTGCATTTTCAACACGTTCGAAAGGCGTACCAAAAGAGGAAAGTAGCGTCTGATTCATGGTAAAAAAACCTCACTAAAATTATGGTTACCAGAATCAGGGCAGTCTTAGGAGTGGCGGCTTATAGCCAAAATAACGTGAGCGGGTCCATGCCCGACAGAATCGTTACTCTCTCCCATCCGGACTTTAACCGTCGGCCCCGGAATTACACCGGATCTGCTGTCCTTTGAGTTTGCACCCAAAGCGCTCGCGGGCTTTCAACTATGTTCATAAGCAATGTTCATACGTTGATTTACCGCCGGTGGGGAATTTCGCCCCGCCCTGAGAATAAGCGGATTCACTATAACGCTAATGATTAGCGGCGGCAACGCATAGGTTCACATAATTCTGGTTTATGCCTTACCCTTATCGCACTACAATGGCACTTAACACCTATCAGTACAGGGAAACTACAATGATTGACCCGAAAAAAATTGAGCAAATCGCTCGCCAGGTTCACGAATCAATGCCTAAAGGAATCAGGGAGTTCGGGGAAGATGTGGAGAAAAAAATCCGCCAAACCCTCCAGGCGCAGCTGACGCGTCTCGATCTTGTGAGCCGTGAAGAATTCGACGTTCAGACGCAGGTTCTGTTACGGACCCGTGAGAAACTGGCGTTACTGGAACAGCGCATCAGTGAATTGGAAGCGCGCAATAACCCGGTAGCAGAAGTTCAGTCTCCTCCAGCTATCCCACCCGTTGATAAAGCAGAATAAAGCAACACAAAAACGGGCCAAATGGCCCGTAATATCAATGTTCTAATTCCAGTTCTTTTGACTGTGTCATCCGCTGGCAATACCAGGCATAGCGGGCGCAAAACCAGGTCCGATGTTCTTCATCCATATTACCGGTGACGGCCAGAATATCGACCGGGCGGCCTTCAGAATGCATTCTGGCAAAACTACGCGCCAGGAAATCGAAATTATTTAAAGAATTAAGACTATGATCCATAAGCACATCCTCCGGTTATCGCATACCTTTTAAGGCTATATGCTTTTTCTGATTTCAGTATTCCCTAATCAGTGTAGTGCCTTTAAACATAACGTGCGTAAATATATTGTTTAGGATCACACTTTTTCTAAAAATAAAAAATAACATTAAAGGACTTCTCCTTTTAAGAACTCACTAACATATGTTATTATTAGTCAGAGCAAATGTAAGCAAGGAAACCATACCATAATAAACAATGCGTCACTGAATGGACGATGGAGTGACTGATGATTTTATTTGCCGACTATAACGCACCTTATCTTTTCGCTATTTCCTTTGTACTATTAATCGGTCTGTTGGAAATTATTGCCATTATCTGTGGCCATATGCTCTCTGGCGCTCTTGATGCACATCTTGATCATTACGATTCCATAACCACAGGTAATATTAGTCAAGCGTTTCATTATCTCAATATCGGAAGGCTGCCAGCCCTCGTCGTCCTCTGCCTGTTAGCCGGTTTCTTTGGACTGCTTGGCGTTTTGCTACAGCACACCTGCATCTTGCTCTGGCAAGCCCCACTCTCGAATCTGTTCGTTGTTCCAGTCAGTTTACTGCTCACCATTATCATGGTGCATTATACCGGCAAGATAATTGCCCCCTGGGTTCCACGTGACCATAGCTCTGCTATTACCGAAGAAGAATATATTGGCTGCATGGCATTAATTACCGGTCATCAGGCAACTTCAGGTCACCCCTGTGAAGGAAAACTCACCGATCAATACGGTCAAACACACTATTTATTACTGGAACCTGAAGAAGGTAATTTTTTTAATAAAGGTGACAAGGTGTTAATTATTTGCCGGCTTTCTTCAACGCGGTATTTAGCTGAAAAAAACCCCTGGCCAAATATATTATAAATATTTAATTAAAAGGAAATTTAGTAATGGATGATATTGTTAATTTAGTGCCTTCCTGGATGTTTATGGCGATTGTTGCCGTATGCGTTCTATTTATTATTGGTATTATTTTCGCGCGACTTTATCGTCGGGCATCTGCCGAGCAGGCATTTGTCCGTACCGGATTAGGCGGACAAAAAGTGGTTATGAGTGGCGGCGCAATTGTTATGCCGATCTTCCATGAAATAATCCCTATCAATATGAATACATTGAAACTGGAAGTCAGTCGCTCGACGATTGATAGTTTAATTACGAAAGATCGTATGCGTGTCGATGTCGTGGTCGCTTTCTTCGTGCGGGTAAAACCGTCGGTAGAAGGCATCGCCACCGCCGCTCAGACGTTAGGGCAACGAACCTTATCGCCGGAAGATTTACGGATGCTGGTCGAAGATAAATTCGTCGATGCTCTGCGTGCCACCGCAGCACAAATGACTATGCATGAGTTACAGGATACGCGCGAAAACTTCGTTCAGGGGGTGCAAAATACCGTTGCAGAAGACTTGTCGAAAAACGGTCTGGAACTGGAAAGCGTGTCACTTACCAACTTTAACCAGACCTCTAAAGAACATTTTAATCCGAACAACGCCTTTGACGCCGAAGGTTTAACCAAGCTGACGCAGGAAACAGAACGCCGTCGCCGCGAGCGTAACGAAGTTGAACAAGATGTGGAAGTCGCAGTACGTGAGAAAAACCGTGATGCGCTGTCGCGGAAGCTGGAAATTGAACAGCAAGAAGCGTTTATGACACTTGAGCAGGAGCAGCAGGTTAAAACCCGCACCGCAGAGCAGAATGCGAAAATTGCGGCTTTCGAAGCTGAACGTCGTCGTGAAGCAGAGCAGACGCGTATTCTGGCTGAACGGCAAATTCAGGAAACAGAAATCGACCGCGAACAGGCCGTGCGCTCAAGAAAAGTTGAGGCCGAACGCGAAGTTCGCATTAAAGAAATCGAACAGCAGCAGGTCACCGAAATCGCCAACCAGACGAAATCGATCGCTATTGCGGCCAAATCGGAACAGCAGTCACAAGCGGAAGCGCGTGCCAACCTCGCACTTGCAGAAGCGGTAAGCGCCCAGCAAAACGTGGAAACAACTCGTCAGACCGCCGAAGCCGATCGTGCCAAGCAGGTTGCTCTGATTGCCGCAGCACAAGACGCGGAAACCAAAGCGGTCGAACTGACCGTCCGAGCGAAAGCTGAAAAAGAAGCCGCAGAGATGCAGGCGGCAGCAATCGTAGAGTTAGCTGAGGCAACACGTAAAAAAGGCCTGGCGGAAGCGGAAGCACAACGTGCATTGAACGACGCTATCAACGTACTTTCTGACGAACAAACCAGTCTTAAGTTCAAGCTGGCGCTGTTGCAGTCTCTTCCTGCAGTAATCGAGAAATCCGTAGAACCGATGAAGTCTATCGACGGTATTAAAATAATTCAGGTGGATGGACTGAATCGTGGAGGCGCTACGGGTGATGCGACATCAGGCTGCGTTGGTGGGGGTATCTGGCAGAACAGGCGTTATCAGCCGCCCTTTCTTACCGCACACAGGCACCGCTTATTGACTCTCTCCTCAATGAAATCGGCGTTTCAGGCGGTTCGCTGGCGGCATTGACTTCACCATTGACTCCATCGATACCCATCGCAGATAACGTAGAGTAAATCTTCTTATATCCACATCCCTGGCTCAAAAAGCCGGGGATTTTTTATATCTGCGTTCCGCTAAAAAGTGCAAATGATCAGCTTGTTACAGCGTTTTGCGAGTCGACTCGGGGAAGGTAAAACTGCATCAGAGGAAGCATTGCGCGGGGTCTGCCGCTCATCAACAATCGGGGAGTCAGTAAGGGGCTGAAACGGGAAAGCCCCTCCCGAGGAAGGAGCCTTACAGAAGGAAAGGGTTATGATGAAGTTCGTCATCATACTGGTTGTGTTGTTACTGTTAAGTTTCCCGACTTACTAACAACTCATCAGAGGGGGGAGAAATCCACCCTTACCCTTGTTCCTTTACTCTAGGTTGAAAAAACAACAGCGTCAATAGGCCTGCCAGGTACGAAACGAGATCTGTGAACCGCTTTCCGGTTAGCCTTTTTTATCCTGTTGGATCTTCTTGATGATATTGGTCGTCGAGCAACCGTCTTCAAAGTTGAGCACCAGCACTTCACCGCCGTTGGCCCAGACTTCTTCACTCCCGGCGATCTCTTCCGGTTTATAGTCGCCGCCTTTCACCAGCAGATCTGGCAAGATGCCGGCGATCAGGCGCTGCGGCGTGTCTTCTTCAAACGACACCACCCAGTCGACAGCTTCCAGTGCGCCCAGCACAATCATACGCTGTTCGAGCGGGTTAACCGGACGAGAATCCCCTTTCAGTCGTTTGGTGGAAGCATCGCTGTTCACTGCGACAATCAGGCGGTCACCCAGTTTGCGGGCGTTTGCCAGATAGGAGACATGCCCGGCATGGAGAATGTCGAAGACGCCGTTGGTCATTACCACTTTTTCACCGCGTTTACGCGCCGCCGCTACGGCCAGCTTCAGCTCCTCTTCGGTCATCACGCCAAAGCCGGTGTCCGCACGTCCACGCACCGCGTTTTCCAGCTCAATCGGCGAAACCGTGGAGGTTCCCAGTTTGCCGACCACTACGCCCGCCGCCGCATTGGCAAAGAAGCAGGCTTCTTCCAGCGAATTACCCGCCGCCAGTGTTGCCGCCAGTACACCAATTACCGTGTCACCCGCACCGGTAACGTCATACACTTCCTGCGCCTGGGTTGGCATATGCAGCGGCGCTTTACCCGGTTGCAGCAGCGACATACCCTGCTCTGAACGGGTCACCAGCAGCGCAGAAAGTTCGTAATCGGCAATCAGTTTCATGCCACGTTCAACAATCTCTTCTTCGGTCTTACATTTACCGACAACGGCTTCAAATTCTGAGAGATTTGGCGTCAGCAGCGTAGCGCCACGGTAACGTTCAAAATCGGTGCCTTTTGGATCAATCAGCACCGGAACGCCCGCCTTACGCGCCAGTTGGATCATCTGCTGCACGCTTGCCAGCGCACCTTTGGCGTAGTCAGAAAGCACCAGCGCGCCAATCGAACTTAGCGCCTGATTAATCCGCTCATGCAGCGGCTGCGGATCAACACCTTCGAAACCTTCTTCGAAATCCAGGCGGATCAACTGTTGGTTACGGGAAAGCACCCGCAGTTTGGTGATGGTCGGATGCGTTGGCACAGAAACGAAGTCGCATTTTACGTTGACGTCCGCCAGTGATTTACTCAGCGCACGCGCCGCATCATCAATACCGGTCAACCCGACCAGGCGAGCGTTAGCACCAAGAGAAGCGATGTTCATCGCCACGTTGGCTGCGCCGCCCGGACGTTCTTCAATGGTATTAACTTTAACCACGGGCACCGGCGCTTCCGGCGAGATACGGCTGGTGGGACCGTACCAGTAACGATCCAGCATCACATCACCAACCACCATCACTCCTGCACGTTCAAACTCTGGCAGCGTTACTTTCATTCCTGTCTCCTGAGAGATTCAAAATTTGCGCGCGATAATATCACACTTCATTCTTCCACCAGCCACTTCTGCCAGCTTGCCCGCACCAGTTCACGCTCTGCGGTGAAGCACTCATCCGGCACATGACCCGGTAATTCCTGTAACGCCAGATGATGAAGTTCATCGCGCAGCGTGGTGTAAGCACGGGTCAGCGCCATCGCTTCCTGCTCTTCCATAATGTCGTTTTGCGCCAGCAGTTCCAGAATGCGCACGTTGTCTGACCAGCGCGTTAACTTCGTTTTTTCATGAGCGTAGCGCAACACCAGATATTGAGTAATAAATTCGATATCGGTAATTCCGCCTTCATCGGCTTTGATATCAAAGCGATCGCGATGTTTATTGCCGAGATGAGCGCGCATTTTCTCACGCATTTCCCGTACTTCCGTTTGCAGAGTTTTACTTTCACGCGGCAGCATCATAATTTCCCGACGCACCGCGTCAAAGTGCGCAGTGAGCTGTGGATCGCCATATACCACACGCGCACGAACCAGTGCCTGATGTTCCCACGTCCAGGCCTCGTTTTTCTGATAATCAGCAAACGCTTCAGCGGATGTCACCAGCATTCCCGCTGCCCCGGACGGACGCAGCCGCGCATCCACTTCGTACAAAATGCCGGAAGAAGTGCGCGTACTAAACAGATGCATAATGCGTTGCGCCAGACGCAGATAAAATTGCCGCCCATCGATTTCCCGCTCGCCGTCGGTCATCACATCCATCGGGCAATCATGGAGGAAGATAAGGTCAAGATCGGAACTGTAACCTAACTCCCAACCGCCCAGCTTGCCATAACCGACTACCGCAAAACCACGGCCTTCGCGTTCGTTTAAGTGATTCGGCTTACCGTAGCGGGCGACCATTTGAACCCACGCCTGCTGAACGACAGCATCTATCATTGCTTCCGCCAGCCAGGTTAAGTGATCGCTCACTTTCATCACCGGTAGCGTACCGGCGATATCCGCTGCCGCAATGCGTAACAGTTGCGCCTGTTTAAACTGGCGTAGCGCCTCAAGCTGTTGTTCTTCGTCATCTTCCGGCACGCGCAGCAAATACTGGCGCAACTCATCACGGTAGGCATCGGTCGCCGTCGGTTGGTAGAGGGTATTTGGATCGAGCAGTTCATCCAGCAATAATGGATAACGCGCCAGTTGGCTGGCAATCATCGGCGATGCGGCACACAGAGAAATCAAATGCTTAAGTGCCGCCGGAAATTCACTAAGCAACTCAAGATAAGTGGTGCGAGTAACAATCCCCACCAACAAGGCGGTAATACGCGACAGCGTGACAGCAGCGTCTTCACGCGCACAGACATCACTTAGCAGATGCGGCATCAGATGGTCGAGCACCTGACGCCCGCGAGGCCCAATGGTGCGTTTATCCAACTCTTTGCGGAAATCGGCAATCAGCGTTAGCACCTGTTTGCGATCATCCTCGCTAAGATGCGCCAGCACTGGCGTGGTGTCATCTTCCTGCAACGCATCCTGCCACAGCTCACGCCACTGTTCCGACAGCGACTCTTCCTGAGTTTCGCTTTCATCGTCGCCAATCAGTTCATTAAATACCCGGCGCACATTGGTCATATGTCCGGTCAACGCCCCGGTCAATTGCGACCAGTCAGCGAAGTCCATCGCCCACGCCAGCCGCGCACGGTTAAGCTCATCAGCGGGAAGCGTCTGGGTTTGTTCGTCGTTAATGCTTTGCAGCAGGTTTTCCAGACGCCGCAGGAACAGATATGCCACTCGCAATTGTTCGGCGTCATTTTCAGAAAGCAGATGCAGTGCGGCAATGGCGCTGAGTGTCGGCAGTAAAGAGCGCGATTGCAGCGACGGTTCACGTCCGCCGCGAATGAGCTGGAACACCTGGACGATAAATTCAATTTCGCGAATACCGCCCGCGCCAAGTTTGATGTTGTCGGTCAAACCGCGTCGACGCACTTCACGGGCAATCATCCCTTTCATGTTGCGCAGCGACTGGATGACGCTGAAATCGATGTAACGGCGGAAAACAAACGGACGCAGCATCGCACGCAATTCGTTAGCATAGACGCCATCGCTATCGCCCATAATCCGCGCCTTGACCATCGCATAACGCTCCCAGTCGCGCCCCTGCTCCTGGTAATAATCTTCCAGCGCCGCAAAACTCAACACCAGCGGGCCGCTTTCGCCAAACGGACGCAGACGCATATCCACGCGATAGACAAAGCCATCTTGCGTCGGTTGATCCAACACTTTAATCAGCCGCTGGCCCATGCGGGTAAAGAACTGAGCGTTATCCAGTTCGCGGCGTCCGCCCTGCGTACAGCCATGTTCCGGCCAGGCAAAAATCAGATCGATATCTGAGGAGAAATTCAGTTCCCCACCGCCCAGCTTACCCATGCCTAAAATCAGCAGCGGTTGCGCTTCGCCCTGCGCATTGCACGGCGTTCCCCACTCGCGACAGCAGGCTTCATATAGCCAGTCACGCGCTGCGACAATCAGCGTCTCCGCCAGATGGCTGAGCTGCTGTAAAATGCTCTCTTCAGTCACCAGCGCCAGAGTTTGCGCCCAGGCGATGCGCACCATAATGCGCCGCCGGAACAGACGCAGCTCGCGCATTAAACTGACTTCATCGCTTACATCACTGAGCGCCTTCTGCAACCATGCAGCGTAATGCTGCCATTCGTCGGCCTGCGGCGACTGGCTTTCCAGTTCCGTTAGCCACTCTGGATGCGCAATTACGCTGTCCTGCACAAAATCACTAAAAGTAAGTACTGACTTCGCCTGTGTGCTAAGTGATTCCTCGGCTAAAGGCGCTGGCAGCCGCTCAACAACGGTCTGCCAGTACTGCTGTAACGGTGAAGAGAGCGGCTTCATAAGCGATTTTATCCTTGCCTGATTAACGTTTTCCGCTGTGCAACCAGAACGGTTCCTGATTGTTTGCCTCATTACGGAAATGTTCAATTTCAATGCGTTGCCCGGTCGCAATGGCGTGACGCAGTCCCTGCCAGTTCTCCAGCCAGTCTTGCGCAACGAGAGGATCGTAGTAACCCGCCAGCAACAGTATTGAGTCAATATCACGCGTCAGACGTGGTAACTGGTCACGGTAGCGATCGCCTAACGGTTGGCAAAAAACGCTTTTCAGTTCAGCGGCATGGCGGGAAAGATGGATATCGGCAAAGCGTTTAAAGGAGTCGCTCATTTTGCCCTGCGCTTTGGCATCTAAAAACGGCTGCCAGGCTTTGCTGACCAGCCATTCGGTCAACGCCAGCTTCGCCATTGCCGTTTCGGTAGAGTAGACCGCCGTCACGGCAGAAACCGCAGAAGCAATGGTCGCCTCGCATTGGGTCAGCAGGTCACGTAAGTGAGTGCTCGCTTTTCTTGGCACAATACCACCGAACAGCATCAGCGTATGGCGAACAAGACCGATGGCTGCCAGCACCTGCTCTTTCGCCGCATCGTTGCCGCGCACCCACAGCTCTTCATGATATTGCCATTGCGCTAACGCCAGCTCCAGCGCCGCTTCCAGCCCCTGTTCCACATCGGCTTTTGCCGCAACATGCAGAATGGTGGTGGGTTTGATTTCACGCGTGGGATTGCCCTGCGCCAGATGATAGCCACGCGCTGCTTTACTCAGGCTGCCCTGGCGTAATCCGGTTTGCGATACCAGTTGGTTCGCCAGTTTCAGCACCGCGCGCGTTTCACCGCTAAGCAGCTCCAGTTCCAGCTCACAGATAGGTTCAGCAAATTCACCGGCTTTCACCTCGCCCTGATCGAGAGCGATTTCAATCTGGCTGCCATCGACCTCCACCAGCCATTTTTCGCGATAAAAATCGGTGCTGAACAGCGGCTGCACGCGGGACGCGAGATCGGCAGGTAACTCACCGTTTGGCCAGACTTCCGTCGGTAACTGCGCCAGATCGAGCGTCGGTTCACTCAACGCCACGTTATATTCCGGGCGCTGGTGCAATCCGCCCGTTACCCGTCCGGCAACTTTCATGGTCATCTCATAGCGACCGTTTTCGCCACGAATACGCAGCCCCATGTCGTGCCCACGCAACCAGTTATCCGGCGTTTCGTAGTAAATGTTCAGTAACTGCACGGGATCATGATGCTCGCCGCCCAGCGTATTGAGATGGTCACGCAACGCCTCAACGGCACTGTGATTAACAATAAACTTTAATTCGATTTCCTGAGCCATGGCCTTTACTTATCGGTTATGTCACATAAGTGACGATGAACGGCGAACTAAATGCGATCTTTTTTGTCAGTAGATAGTATTTTGCGCCAAATTGCCATGCAACGAGCATTTTGACGGGCGTAAAAGTTTGAGACAGTGGCAAAAGCTGACACAGAGGATTCTGATTGATACCGAATGCTTTGCGCAGCAACACTGATGCCACTACTATCGTTCCACTTTCCATGACAATAACGACAGCCTGATGCCAAAATTACGCCTGATCGCACTAACTTTACTCGCGCTTAGCGCCACTGCCGTCTCTCACGCGGAAGAAAAACGCTATGTTTCTGACGAACTGAATACCTGGGTTCGCAGTGGTCCGGGAGATCATTATCGCCTCGTGGGCACCGTGAACGCCGGTGAAGAAGTGACATTATTACAAACTGACGCCAACACCAATTATGCCCAGGTGAAAGACAGCTCCGGCCGTACCGCCTGGATCCCGTTGAAACAACTGAGTACTGAGCCAAGCCTGCGCTCCCGAGTGCCAGATCTGGAAAATCAGGTCAGAACCCTGACCGATAAGCTCACCAATATCGATAACACCTGGAATCAGCGCACCGCAGAAATGCAGCAAAAAGTGGCGCAGAGCGACAGTGTGATCAACGGGTTAAAAGAAGAAAATCAGAAGCTGAAAAACGAACTGATTGTCGCGCAGAAAAAAGTCGATGCCGCCAGCGTTCAGCTGGATGACAAACAGCGCACCATCATCATGCAGTGGTTTATGTATGGTGGCGGCGTGCTGGGACTTGGCTTGCTGCTCGGTCTGGTATTGCCGCACCTGATCCCAACGCGCAAACGTAAAGATCGCTGGATGAACTAAATCGCCTTCTTCGTTGCACTGTCTTATTATTAGGAATTGTGTATTTGACGAAGGGAAGATGGCGTGAAGATTTATCTGGTCGGTGGTGCGGTTCGGGATGCATTGTTAGGGCTACCGGTCAAAGACAGAGATTGGGTGGTGGTCGGCAGTACGCCACAGGAGATGCTCGACGCGGGCTACCAGCAGGTAGGCCGCGATTTTCCTGTTTTTCTGCATCCGCAAACGCATGAAGAGTATGCGCTGGCACGTACCGAACGGAAATCCGGTTCCGGTTACACCGGTTTTACCTGCTATGCCGCACCGGATGTCACGCTGGAAGATGATCTTAAGCGTCGCGATCTGACCATTAATGCGCTGGCCCAGGACGATAACGGCGAGATTATCGACCCGTACAACGGTCTGGGCGATCTGCAAAATCGTCTGTTGCGCCATGTTTCCCCCGCTTTTGGCGAAGATCCGTTACGCGTACTGCGCGTGGCGCGTTTTGCTGCGCGTTATGCCCACCTCGGTTTTCGTATTGCCGATGAAACTCTGACGCTGATGCGCGAGATGACCCATGCGGGTGAACTGGAACACCTGACGCCTGAACGGGTATGGAAAGAGACGGAAAGCGCCCTCACCACCCGCAATCCACAGGTGTTCTTCCAGGTACTGCGCGATTGCGGCGCACTTCGCGTTTTATTCCCGGAAATTAACGCACTGTTTGGCGTTCCGGCCCCTGCCAAGTGGCATCCGGAAATCGACACGGGTATTCATACCTTAATGACGCTCTCAATGGCGGCGATGCTGAGTCCGCAGGTCGATGTCCGTTTCGCAACTTTATGCCACGATCTCGGTAAAGGACTGACGCCGCCAGAACTCTGGCCGCGTCATCATGGTCATGGCCCGGCGGGTGTTAAGTTAGTGGAACAACTATGCCAGCGTCTGCGCGTGCCAAATGAAATTCGCGATTTAGCCAGACTGGTGGCTGAGTTTCACGATCTCATCCACACCTTCCCAATGCTGAACCCAAAAACCATCGTCAAATTATTTGATTCCATTGACGCCTGGCGTAAACCGCAGCGTGTCGAGCAACTGGCGCTGACCAGCGAGGCTGACGTGCGCGGCAGAACCGGCTTTGAAGCGGCAGACTACCCACAAGGCCGCTGGTTGCGCGAAGCCTGGGAAGTGGCACAGTCAGTGCCGACAAAAGCCGTCGTTGAAGCAGGATTTAAAGGTGTGGAGATTCGCGAGGAGCTGACCCGACGGAGGATTGCGGCGGTAGCCAGCTGGAAGGAACAACGTTGCCCAAAGCCTGAATGAGTATAAAACTAAACGTTAGCACGAACCGTCCCCTCGCCCCTTCGGGGAGAGGGTTAGGGTGAGGGGAACAGACCAGCACCGGTGCGAACAATCACCCTCACCCCGGCCTTCTCCCTACAGAGCGAGGGAGAAAACCAAGCCTGCTCCCGAACCTTTTCTCAATCAAAAGAACACAACGTACACCGCAGCCGCCACAATAAAGCGATAAATGGCGAACGGGATAAACGAAATGCGCTTAATCAGTTGCAGGAAGGTTTTAATCGCAATCAGTGCCACTACGAAGGCGGTGATAAACCCAACGGCAAACATCGGGATATCGCCGGTTGTCAGGAAGCCCCAGCTTTTGTAGAGATCGAGCGCCGTTGCGCCCATCATCATCGGCACCGCCAGCAGGAACGAGAACTCGGAAGCAGCGTAACGGCTCACCCCCATCAGCATCCCACCTGAAATGGTCGCCCCGGAACGGGAGAAACCCGGCCACAGCGCCAGACACTGGAAACAGCCAATCATAAACGCCTGACGATACGTCATATCATCCAGACCCGGCGCACGCGGCTCTTTCGGCTTCAGGCATTCAGCGGCAATCAGCAACAGACCGCCAACAACCAGCGCATACATCACATTTATCGGGTTAAACAACGACTTAATCGTATCGTGGAACAATAGCCCCAGTACCACCGCCGGGATCATCCCCAGCAAAATGTGGATCAGCGTTAACCGACCTTTGCTTTCTCCTTCGTGCTGCAACGGACGCCCAAAGTGAATGCCAATCAGGCCAAACAGACGCCGCCAGAACATCACTACTACCGCCAGAATTGATCCTAACTGGATCACGACTTCAAAGGTTTTCGCCGTGTCGCCCTCAAATCCCAACAAATGACCGACAATAATCATATGGCCCGTGCTGGATACCGGCAGAAATTCTGTCAATCCTTCGACCACACCCAATATTGCCGCTATCAGCAGCGAGTGCATATCGCTCATCAATAAACCCCTAAATTATAAAAATGTACCGCTTGTCCGAACTACTGCAGTATGACCAGGTTATAACCGTTTGGTTTAACAGCTGTAAAATTAATTATTTTCTTTCAGATTATTGCCACGCTCAATGATGACGCCAACATTCGCCGCACGCGCCACTGCGCCTGGCTTGCTGAGTTTGATACGCACCCACGGCGAGTTAAAGCGAGTCAACAGCAGCTCCGCCACCTCTTCCGCCACGCGTTCCACCAGTGCAAAACGCGCGCCCTCGACGTGGCTGACCACCGTTTCGGCAATGTCAGCGTAGCTGAGACAATCCGCCACATCATCGCTTTTCGCCGCTTTACGGTTATCCCACGCCATTTCGATATCGAACACCAACTTCTGTTCGATCGTCTGTTCCCAGTCGTAAACACCAATAGTGGTGATTACCGAAAGTTGCTCTATAAATACAATATCCATCACGTCCTGCCTGCTTTTTGGCTAACCGGATACCACTTCCGGCGAAATGTGCGTATTATCCACAGATTCATCGTTGAACACGAATTTTCAAAACGGAACAGCTTATGAGTGCAATCGCGCCTGGAATGATCCTCATCGCGTACCTCTGCGGCTCCATTTCCAGTGCCATTCTGGTTTGCCGCTTGTGTGGGCTGCCCGATCCGCGAACCAGCGGCTCCGGCAATCCCGGCGCCACCAATGTGTTACGTATCGGTGGCAAGGGAGCAGCCGTAGCAGTGCTGATTTTCGACGTTCTGAAAGGAATGTTACCCGTCTGGGGCGCGTATGAATTAGGTGTCAGCCCCTTCTGGCTAGGCTTAATTGCCATCGCCGCCTGTCTTGGACACATCTGGCCGGTTTTCTTCGGTTTTAAAGGGGGAAAAGGCGTTGCCACCGCTTTTGGCGCAATCGCACCAATTGGCTGGGATTTAACGGGTGTGATGGCGGGAACCTGGCTGTTAACCATTTTACTCAGCGGTTATTCGTCGCTGGGAGCGATTGTCAGCGCACTGATTGCTCCGTTTTATGTCTGGTGGTTTAAGCCACAATTCACCTTTCCGGTTTCTATGCTCTCTTGCCTGATCCTGCTGCGTCATCATGACAACATCCAGCGTCTGTGGCGTCGCCAGGAGACAAAAATCTGGACGAAATTTAAAAGAAAGCGCGAAAAAGATCCGCAGTGATTTCTGGCAGGTTTACAAAACCTGATAGCCTTCGGCGGGCTTGCCCAGCCGTTGCTGGCACCACGCCGCCAGAAACTCTACGCAGACGCGCAACTTCATACTGCGATAGAGTGGCTCCCGATAGACAGCCCAGATATTGGCGCTTTGTGCATATTCCGGCAATACTCGCACCAGTTTGCCACTCTCCAGAAACGGCAGCACATCCCATTCGGAACGCAGCATAATCCCTTTACCTTCCAGTGCCCATTGCAGCACTATCTCACCGCTGTTGGAGGAAAGATGCCCGCTTACCTTCACCGATTTTTTCTCCTGACCGTTCCCCAACTCCCATATTCCGTGGGTCATATCGCGCTCTTTGGTCACCAGACAGTCATGACGACTTAATTCCTGTAAGGATTGTGGCTGGGAATATTTTTGCAGATACTCAGGTGCTGCGCATAATATTCTTTTATTTTTTGTCAAAAGATGCGCAATATAATAATCAGGGATTTCATCATTAATACGAATATCCAGATCAATATTATCCTGCACTAAATCAATTTGCCGATCGAACAATTCAAAATGCACCTGTAACTCAGGGTAATTGCGCATCAGTTCGGTAATGGCTGGTGCAATATAACTGCGCCCAAAACCAAAACTACAGCCAATACGAATCATCCCCTCCGGGCGCGTTTTGATTTGCGTGACGTCATCGACCAGTCGCTGATATTGGGTGAGGATTTCCAGCGCATGTTCGTAACAACGTTGGCCACTTTCAGTCAGTGCCACGCCGCGAGCGGAGCGGTTAAGTAGCGTCGTTGCCAGCGTGTTTTCAAGGATTTGGATTCGTTTGGTGACAAATGCGGGCGTCTGCCCAAGCGTCGCCGCTGCGGCACTAAAACTGCCGCTATGGACGATTTCTACCAGTACCTGCAAGTCTTTGGCTAAAGGCCAGCTATTCAGCATCGTTAACTATCCGCAATTTTGACTGGCTCAGTGTATTTCGCAAAACATTTCCATTCCCTGCTCTGGCGCAATATTCATTCTTATTTTCGTGTTGATTCACGAACTGTTAATTACATTTTCACGGCGGCAAGAAATATAAAACCACATTTTTAGTGGTAGTTTGTGGTGGTGAATTTTTCCAGACAAATAGAAAAACTGGAGTTGCCATGATGAGCGAATGTAATAAACAACAGGCAGTGAATAAGTTGACGGATATTGTCGCTAACTTTACCGCCATGATTTCTACCCGAATGCCTGATGACGTAGTGGATAAACTAAAACAGCTTCGGGACGCCGAAACGTCGTCGATGGGGAAAATCATCTACCACACGATGTTCGATAACATGCAAAAAGCGATCGACCTGAATCGCCCGGCCTGTCAGGACACCGGCGAAATCATGTTTTTTGTTAAGGTCGGTTCCCGTTTCCCGCTGCTTGGCGAACTGCAAAGCATTCTTAAGCAAGCCGTGGAAGAGGCGACCGTCAAAGCGCCACTGCGCCACAACGCGGTGGAAATTTTTGACGAAGTGAACACCGGCAAAAATACCGGTAGCGGCGTACCGTGGGTTACCTGGGATATCGTCCCCGACGGTGACGACGCGGAAATCGAAGTTTACATGGCTGGCGGCGGCTGCACGCTACCTGGCCGCTCAAAAGTGTTAATGCCATCGGAAGGCTACGAAGGCGTGGTGAAATTCGTCTTCGAAAATATCTCCACCCTCGCCGTAAACGCCTGTCCACCGGTACTGGTAGGTGTAGGCATCGCCACCTCGGTGGAAACCGCCGCCGTGCTCTCACGTAAAGCCATTTTGCGCCCGATTGGCAGCCGCCATCCCAATCCGAAAGCGGCAGAGCTGGAGCTACGCCTGGAGGAAGGACTCAACCGTCTGGGAATTGGCCCACAAGGGCTGACTGGCAACAGTTCAGTGATGGGCGTACATATCGAATCTGCCGCTCGCCATCCGTCTACCATCGGCGTCGCTGTCTCTACCGGCTGCTGGGCGCATCGTCGCGGTACGCTGCTGGTTCATGCCGATCTCTCCTTTGAAAACCTTTCTCACACCCGGAGCGCGTTATGAAAAAGATCCTGACAACCCCGATCAAAGCTGAAGATCTGCAAGATATTCGCGTCGGCGATGTGATCTACCTGACCGGTACGCTGGTGACTTGCCGCGACGTTTGTCACCGCCGCCTGATCGAACTGAAACGTCCGATCCCTTACGATCTCAACGGCAAAGCGATTTTCCACGCAGGCCCCATCGTGCGCAAAAACGGCGACAAATGGGAGATGGTCTCCGTCGGCCCAACAACCAGTATGCGGATGGAAAGTTTTGAACGTGAATTTATCGAGCAGACCGGCGTGAAACTGGTGGTCGGCAAAGGCGGAATGGGGCCGCTGACCGAAGAAGGCTGTCAGAAATTCAAGGCGCTGCATGTAATTTTCCCGGCAGGCTGCGCGGTGCTGGCGGCAACCCAGGTGGAAGAGATTGAAGAAGTGCACTGGACAGAACTCGGGATGCCGGAGTCACTGTGGGTCTGCCGGGTCAAAGAGTTCGGCCCGCTGATTGTCTCTATTGATACCCACGGCAACAACCTGATAGCCGAAAACAAAAAGCTGTTCGCCGAACGCCGCGATCCCATCGTGGAAGAGATCTGCGAGCACGTCCACTACATCAAATAACCCTCACGGAGAGGTTCGCCCCCTCTCCTTTTTCGCAGGCATAACACGATGAAACCTTCCACTGAATGGTGGCGATACCTTGCGCCGCTGGCGGTCATCGCCATTATTGCTCTACTTCCGGTTCCCGCAGGGCTGGAGAGTCATACATGGCTCTACTTTGCTGTTTTTACTGGCGTGATCGTTGGACTGATCCTCGAACCGGTGCCGGGTGCCGTGGTGGCGATGGTGGGTATCTCCATCATCGCCATTCTCTCGCCCTGGCTGCTGTTTAGCCCCGAACAGCTCGCCCAGCCAGGCTTTAAATTCACCGCTAAATCCCTCTCCTGGGCGGTTTCCGGTTTTTCTAATTCGGTTATCTGGCTGATTTTCGCCGCCTTTATGTTTGGCACTGGCTATGAAAAAACCGGACTTGGACGTCGCATCGCGCTGATTCTGGTGAAAAAGATGGGGCATCGCACACTGTTTCTCGGCTATGCGGTGATGTTCTCCGAGCTGATCCTGGCACCTGTAACACCTTCCAACTCAGCGCGCGGTGCGGGGATTATCTATCCCATCATCCGTAACCTGCCGCCGCTCTATCAATCACAGCCGAACGACAGCAGTTCGCGCAGCATTGGCTCCTACATCATGTGGATGGGGATTGTTGCCGACTGCGTGACCAGCGCCATTTTCCTGACGGCGATGACACCTAACTTGCTGCTAATTGGACTGATGAAAAGCGCATCTCACGCCACGCTGAGTTGGGGCGACTGGTTCCTCGGGATGTTGCCGCTCAGTATTTTACTGGTTCTGCTGGTTCCCTGGCTGGCTTACGTGCTATACCCACCGGTACTGAAGTCTGGTGATCAGGTGCCGCGTTGGGCAGAGACGGAACTGCAAGCGATGGGGCCACTCTGTTCGCGTGAAAAACGGATGCTGGGGCTGATGGTGGGCGCGCTGGTGCTGTGGATTTTCGGCGGTGATTATATCGATGCTGCGATGGTCGGTTACAGCGTGGTGGCACTGATGCTGCTTCTGCGCATTATCAGCTGGGACGATATTGTCAGTAATAAAGCAGCGTGGAACGTTTTCTTCTGGCTGGCCTCGCTAATCACCCTCGCCACCGGACTCAACAACACCGGTTTTATTAGCTGGTTTGGCAAACTGTTAGCAGGCAGCTTAAGTGGTTATTCGCCGACGATGGTGATGATGGCGTTGATTGTGGTGTTTTATCTGCTGCGCTACTTTTTTGCCAGCGCCACGGCGTATACCTCCGCTCTCGCGCCGATGATGATTGCCGCCGCGCTGGCGATGCCGGAAATCCCGCTGCCGGTGTTCTGCCTGATGGTTGGCGCGGCAATTGGTCTGGGGAGCATTCTTACGCCATACGCCACCGGGCCCAGTCCGATTTACTACGGTAGTGGTTATCTGCCAACGGTGGATTACTGGCGACTGGGGGCGATTTTTGGGCTGATATTCCTCGTGTTGCTGGTGATTACCGGCTTACTGTGGATGCCCGTGGTGTTGCTTTAAGTGAGGACGGTGCCGGAAATTGCTCTCCGGCACCCAATAGTTTTACGCAGCGGGTAACTCCGCCAGCGGCCAGCGCGGACGCACGCTAACGCCGAGATCCGCCGTCGCGCCTGCTTTAAACCGCACCATTCCGGCATAGGCGATCATCGCGCCGTTATCAGTACAAAATTCCGGACGCGCGTAGAACACTTCGCCGCGACGCTTTTTCATCATTTCCGCCAGTTTCGCCCGCAGCGTGCGGTTAGCACTCACGCCGCCTGCCATTACCAGTCGCTTAAAGCCCGTCTGATCCAGCGCACGCTTACACTTAATCATCAGCGTATCGACCACCGCATCTTCAAAAGCGCGGGCGATATCAGCACGCGTCTGGTCGTCGGTGCCGTTATCACGAATCGTGTTCGCGGCGAAGGTTTTCAGACCAGAAAAGCTGAAATCCAGCCCCGGACGGTCGGTCATCGGACGCGGGAAGACAAAGCGCCCGGCAGTACCCTGAGCCGCCATTTTCGACAGCAGCGGCCCGCCTGGATAATCCAGCCCCAGCAGCTTCGCGGTTTTATCAAACGCTTCACCAGCGGCATCATCAATGGACTCGCCGAGCAGCTCATACTGACCAATGCCGGTAACGCTGATTAACTGCGTATGACCGCCGGAAACCAGCAATGCGACAAACGGAAATTCCGGCGGGTTATCTTCCAGCATCGGTGCTAACAGATGCCCTTCCATATGGTGCACCGGAATCGCCGGAACGTTCCAGGCAAACGCCAGAGAACGTCCCACGGTCGCACCAACCAGCAGCGCGCCGACTAATCCTGGGCCTGCGGTATAGGCCACGGCATCAATATCTTTTGCCGTCAAACCAGACTCTTTCAGCGCCGCCTGGATCAACGGTACGGTTTTACGCACGTGATCGCGGGAGGCCAGCTCAGGCACCACGCCGCCGTAGTCAGCGTGTAATTTCACCTGACTATACAATTGGTTGGCTAACAAACCTTTTTCATCGTCGTAAATGGCGATGCCGGTTTCATCGCAGGAAGTTTCAATACCCAGTACACGCATGACTTGTTTTACCTCGCTTTATTACCGCGCAGTGTAGGACCAATGCGGGTTGATGTAAAACTTTGTTCGCCCCTGGAGAAAGCCTCGTGTATACTCCTCACCCTTATAAAAGTCCCTTTCAAAAGAGGTCGCGGTGCTTTACAAAGCAGCAGCAATTGCAGTAAAATTCCGCACCATTTTGAAATAAGCTGGCGTTGATGCCAGCGGCAAACCGAATTAATCAAAGGTGAGAGGCACATGCCGGTAATTAAAGTACGTGAAAACGAGCCGTTCGACGTAGCTCTGCGTCGCTTCAAGCGTTCCTGCGAAAAAGCAGGTGTTCTGGCGGAAGTTCGTCGTCGTGAGTTCTATGAAAAACCGACTACCGAACGTAAGCGCGCTAAAGCTTCTGCAGTGAAACGTCACGCGAAGAAACTGGCTCGCGAAAACGCACGCCGTACTCGTCTGTACTAATTCCCTGAGAGCGTTGCTCTCCGATCAGACCGAGTTGTAGTTGTAAGGCCGTGCTTCCGAAAGGAATGCGCGGCTTATTTTCGTTTATGAATTGCTAAAAATCGGGGCCTATGGCTGGACGAATCCCACGCGTATTCATTAATGATCTGCTGGCACGCACTGACATCGTCGATCTGATCGATGCCCGTGTGAAGCTGAAAAAGCAGGGCAAGAATTTTCACGCGTGTTGTCCATTCCACAACGAGAAAACCCCGTCATTCACCGTCAACGGTGAGAAACAGTTTTACCACTGCTTTGGATGTGGCGCGCACGGCAACGCGATCGACTTTCTGATGAACTACGACAAGCTTGAGTTCGTCGAAACGGTCGAAGAGTTGGCAGCAATGCACAATCTTGAAGTGCCATTTGAAGCAGGCAGCGGCCCCAGCCAGATAGAGCGCCATCAACGGCAAACGCTTTATCAGTTGATGGACGGTCTGAATACGTTTTACCAACAATCTTTACAACAACCTGTTGCCACATCTGCGCGCCAGTATCTGGAAAAACGCGGATTAAGCCACGAGGTCATCGCCCGCTTTGCGATTGGTTTTGCGCCCCCCGGCTGGGACAACGTCCTGAAACGGTTTGGCGGCAATCCAGAAAATCGCCAGTCATTGATTGATGCGGGCATGTTGGTCACCAACGATCAGGGTCGCAGTTACGATCGTTTCCGCGAGCGGGTGATGTTCCCTATTCGCGATAAGCGCGGTCGGGTGATTGGTTTTGGCGGGCGCGTGCTGGGCAACGATACCCCAAAATACCTGAACTCGCCGGAAACTGATATTTTTCATAAAGGCCGCCAGCTTTACGGTCTTTATGAAGCGCAGCAGGATAACGCTGAACCCCAGCGTCTGTTGGTGGTCGAAGGCTATATGGACGTGGTGGCTCTGGCGCAATACGGTATTAATTACGCCGTTGCATCGCTGGGTACGTCAACCACTGCCGATCACATTCAGTTATTGTTCCGCGCGACCAACAATGTCATTTGCTGTTATGACGGCGACCGTGCAGGTCGCGATGCCGCCTGGCGGGCGCTGGAAACTGCGCTGCCTTATATGACAGACGGCCGTCAGTTACGCTTTATGTTTTTACCCGATGGCGAAGACCCAGACACACTGGTGCGCAAAGAGGGTAAAGAGGCGTTTGAAGCGCGAATGGAGCAGGCAATGCCGCTCTCCGCGTTTCTGTTTAACAGCCTGATGCCGCAGGTTGACCTGAGTACCCCTGACGGGCGCGCACGTTTAAGTACGCTGGCGCTGCCACTGATTTCTCAGGTGCCAGGAGAAACGCTGCGCATCTATCTTCGTCAGGAATTAGGCAACAAGTTAGGCATACTTGATGACAGCCAGCTTGAACGATTAATGCCGAAAGCAGCAGAGAACGGCGTTTCTCGTCCTGTTCCGCAGCTAAAACGCACGACCATGCGTATACTTATAGGGTTGCTGGTGCAAAATCCAGAATTAGCGACGTTAGTCCCGCCGCTTGAGAATCTGGATCAAAATAAGCTTCCTGGACTTGGCTTATTCAGAGAACTGGTCAACACTTGTCTCTCTCAGCCAGGTCTGACCACCGGGCAACTTTTAGAGCACTATCGTGGTACAAATAATGCTGCCACCCTTGAAAAACTGTCGATGTGGGACGATATAGCAGATAAGAATATTGCTGAGCAAACCTTCACCGACTCACTCAACCATATGTTTGATTCGTTGCTTGAACTGCGCCAGGAAGAGTTAATCGCTCGTGAGCGCACCCATGGTTTAAGTAATGAAGAACGCCTGGAACTCTGGACATTAAACCAGGAACTGGCGAAAAAGTGATTTAACGGCTTAAGTGCCGAATAGCGATCGGGAAGCCCCCGACAGCCGCACTGAGAGGCAGCGGCAATGATATAAGTACGCCCTCGTAATTATCGTTGGCGGTAAATAACCGTTGGATTTCAGTATTAACGTCTGAATGATATCCGGTCAATCGCCCAACACCAACCTCATGAAATAAGTGTGGATACCGTCTTATGGAGCAAAACCCGCAGTCACAGCTGAAACTTCTTGTCACCCGTGGTAAGGAGCAAGGCTATCTGACCTATGCCGAGGTCAATGACCATCTGCCGGAAGATATCGTCGATTCCGATCAGATCGAAGACATCATCCAAATGATCAATGACATGGGCATTCAGGTGATGGAAGAAGCGCCGGATGCCGATGACCTGATGCTGGCTGAAAACACAGCAGACGAAGATGCTGCCGAAGCCGCCGCGCAGGTGCTTTCCAGCGTGGAATCTGAAATCGGGCGCACGACTGACCCGGTACGCATGTACATGCGTGAAATGGGCACCGTTGAACTGTTGACCCGCGAAGGCGAAATTGACATCGCTAAACGCATCGAAGACGGGATCAACCAGGTTCAATGCTCCGTTGCTGAATATCCGGAAGCGATCACCTATCTGCTGGAACAGTATGATCGTGTTGAAGCAGAAGAAGCGCGTCTGTCCGATCTGATCACTGGCTTTGTTGACCCGAACGCAGAAGAAGATCTGGCACCAACCGCCACTCACGTCGGTTCTGAGCTTTCCCAGGAAGATCTGGACGATGACGAAGATGAAGACGAAGAAGATGCCGACGACGACAGTGCCGACGATGACAACAGCATCGACCCGGAGCTGGCTCGCGAAAAATTTGCTGAACTGCGCGCTCAGTACGTTGTAACGCGTGACACCATTAAAGCGAAAGGCCGCAGCCACGCTGCCGCTCAGGAAGAGATCCTGAAACTGTCTGAAGTATTCAAACAGTTCCGCCTGGTGCCGAAGCAGTTTGACTACCTGGTCAATAGTATGCGCGTCATGATGGATCGCGTTCGTACACAAGAACGTCTGATCATGAAGCTCTGCGTTGAGCAGTGCAAAATGCCGAAGAAAAACTTCATCACCCTGTTTACCGGCAACGAAACCAGCGATACCTGGTTCAACGCGGCAATTGCGATGAACAAGCCGTGGTCGGAAAAACTGCACGATGTCTCTGAAGAAGTGCATCGCGCCCTGCAGAAACTGCAGCAGATTGAAGAAGAAACCGGCCTGACCATCGAGCAGGTTAAAGATATCAACCGTCGTATGTCCATCGGCGAAGCGAAAGCCCGCCGTGCGAAGAAAGAGATGGTTGAAGCGAACTTACGTCTGGTTATTTCTATCGCCAAGAAATACACCAACCGTGGTCTGCAGTTCCTTGACCTGATTCAGGAAGGCAACATCGGTCTGATGAAAGCGGTTGATAAATTCGAATACCGCCGTGGTTACAAGTTCTCCACCTACGCAACCTGGTGGATCCGTCAGGCGATCACCCGTTCTATCGCGGATCAGGCGCGCACCATCCGTATTCCGGTGCATATGATTGAGACTATCAACAAGCTCAACCGTATTTCTCGCCAGATGCTGCAAGAAATGGGTCGTGAACCGACGCCGGAAGAACTGGCTGAACGTATGCTGATGCCGGAAGACAAAATCCGCAAAGTGCTGAAGATCGCCAAAGAGCCAATTTCCATGGAAACGCCGATCGGTGATGATGAAGATTCGCATCTGGGGGATTTCATCGAGGATACCACCCTCGAGCTGCCGCTGGATTCTGCGACCACCGAAAGCCTGCGTGCGGCAACGCACGACGTGCTGGCTGGGCTGACCGCGCGTGAAGCGAAAGTTCTGCGTATGCGTTTCGGTATCGACATGAACACCGACCACACGCTGGAAGAAGTGGGTAAACAGTTCGACGTTACCCGTGAACGTATCCGTCAGATCGAAGCGAAGGCGCTGCGTAAACTGCGTCACCCAAGCCGTTCTGAAGTACTGCGTAGCTTCCTGGACGATTAATCGGTAAGCCGGATAGGCGTTTACGCCGCATCCGGCACTTATCCCTCTGCACAAACGCCACCTTTTCGGTGGCGTTTTTATCGCCCACGCACGACCAGCGCCTGATCCAGTTCCCGATACGCCTCAACCAGTTTCTCCAGTGAAACGCGGCTTAAACCGCTGGGATTCGGCAACACCCAAATCTGCGTCGAACCAATGGTGAGCGTTTGTTTCCCCCATTGTGCACCGCGCTGGCTGAATCCCTGTTCATATGCTTGTTTGCCCAGAATCGCCAACGCTTGCGGCTGATAATCTTCAATTTTTTCAATCAGCTTGCGCCCGCCTGCGTGCAACTCCTGCTTTGAAACTTCATTGGCTTGCACCGTTGGACGATCTACCAGTTTGGTAACACCGCAACGATAATCCAGCAGATGCTGCGCTTCCTGTGGCTTCAACTGACGGTCGGTAAATCCGGCCTGATAAATCACCTTCCAGAAGCGATTTGCCGGATGGGCAAACGGAAAGCCAGACTCTGCGGAAGAAAGGCCCGGATTGATGCCACAAAACACCACACGCAATCCTGGCGCAAGAATATCGTCAACCATATTAACTCCTGAACAACACAACCCGCAGGAAGTATAACGAATTGAAAACACGTTGTTTATAAAAACAGCAGCCGCGCGCTAATGGCTGGATCGCGGCGCGGAGTTACTTTATAATCCGCTACCATGGCCCCTTAGCTCAGTGGTTAGAGCAGGCGACTCATAATCGCTTGGTCGCTGGTTCAAGTCCAGCAGGGGCCACCAGATACCGCAAAGGCTGACGAGAAATCGTCAGCCTTTTTTCATATATCAATTACTTTGCGTGCCAGTAAGCTGCTGCACGTACCCGCTGTGGGTCATATTGTTCTGCTTCAAAGCGGCGGCTTAAATTCTTAACCACTTTGCCTTCGCCGGTTATCCAGATGAAATAATCATCGGCAGGAATTTCCAGCTGCGCCAGACGCGCGTCCACCGCCTGCTCATCATGCGCCAGCCACTCGATGTTAAAACCGTCAAGGTGCGCGAGATAATCCTGACAGGCGTTATCCCGCACGCTGACCAGCGCGGTAACTTGCGGTTTAACGGCAAGTTTGCTCAACGTTTCCAGGCGGCGGCGCAGTGCGGGCATTCCGGATTCATCACAGACATACAGCTGATACGCGTAATCTTCCGGCACCACCAGCGAACCACGCGGTCCGGCTACTGTGAGTTTATCGCCCGGTTGCGCCTGCATCGCCCAGCCGCTGGCGACACCGCCGTCATGAATAAAAAAATCGATCGCCAGTTCATGGCGCTGCTCATCATACAGTGGCGTATAGTCGCGCGACGGCGGGCGTGACCCTTCCGGCCAGACGATACCCTCTTCTGTTACCGTTGGCGGTACAAAGTGAGCGTCAGGTTGAGGAAAGAAGAGTTTGCTGTGATCGTCAAAACCGCGCGACGTAAAACCGTCCAGTGCCTCGCCGCCGAGGACAATGCGCTGAAAACCGGCGCTGATGCGCTCAACACGCAGTACAGTCAGTTCACGGAAGCGCAGATCATTACGAACGCGCTGTGGGTAGCGGGGAGAGTTATTCATTGTTATCGCCTTCGTGATGGTAATCAGATATATCTAAATAAAATTCGCAAATGATAATGATTGTTAATCATGATAAATGCAAGCAATTTGTAGTACTGATATATCTGAAGTATGTGAAGCCATTCAGCACCGTAGCAAGGCTGCCGGATGCGGCGTGAACGCCTTATCCGGCCTACATGTTGAGTACATCTGAGTTTAAAAATCATTTTTGTACTTGCAGCAATCCTCATATCAGATATAAATTAGATATATCTAATTAAGCAAAAGGAGGCTGATATGAGCCATCATCACGAAGGGTGCTGTAAACATGAAGGCCAGCCACGCCATGAAGGCTGCTGCAAAGGTGAGAAGTCAGAACACGAGCACTGCGGGCACGGTCACCAGCATGAACACGGTCAATGCTGCGGTGGTCGCCACGGTCGCGGCGGCGGTCGTCGGCAGCGTTTCTTTGGTCACGGTGAATTGCGCCTGGTGATTCTGGATATTCTCTCGCGCGATGACAGCCACGGTTATGAGTTGATTAAAGCGATTGAGAATCTGACCCAGGGGAATTACACCCCAAGCCCGGGCGTCATCTACCCGACGCTGGATTTTCTCCAGGAGCAGTCGCTAATTACCATCCGCGAAGAGGAAGGCGGCAAAAAACAGATTGCGCTGACCGAACAGGGCGCGCAGTGGCTGGAAGAAAACCGCGAACAAGTGGAGATGATTGAGGAACGCATCAAAGCGCGTTGCGTTGGTGCGGCGCTGCGCCAGAACCCGCAAATGAAGCGGGCGCTGGATAATTTTAAAGCGGTGCTGGACCTACGTGTCAACCAGAGCGATATCACCGACGCGCAGATAAAAAAGATCATTGCGGTGATCGACCGCGCCGCTTTTGATATTACGCAACTGGATTAATCACCGATTGCCGGATGCGGCGTAAACACCTTATCCGCCTACCCACCCGTAGGCCTGATAAGATGCGCCAGCATCACATCAGGCATTGTGTACCAACTGCCGGATGCGGCATACCGATTAATGCAGCACCGTCACCGCGTCTTCCAGTCGGCTGGCGCGGTGTTTTACCATCGCCGACACCTGCGCGCTCTCCTCCACTAGCTCGGCGTTTTTCTGGGTGATCAGGTTAAGCTCATCCACCGCACGGGTCAGGCTGGAAAGCCCATCAGCCTGTTCCAGCGTTGAATGGCTAATCTGAGCAATTAACTGGGTGACGTTTTTTACCTGCACCACAATATCGTCCATCGTCCGCCCGGCGGCGTGTACCTGTTGCGAACCGGATTGCACCTTATCTGCACTGGCATCAATTAGCTTGCGAATATCGTTGGCAGCATTGGCGCTACGGCTGGCTAAATGACGTACCTCCCCAGCCACCACCGCGAAACCTTTGCCTTGTTCTCCGGCGCGCGCCGCTTCCACCGCCGCATTCAGGGCGAGGATATTGGTCTGAAACGCAATATCGTTAATCAGCGAAGTTATGGTGCCAATGCGCTGGGTACTGTCGGCGATATCATCCATCGTTTTGATCACCGTGGTCATCGCTTCCCCGCCCTGCACTGCTGCATTACTGGCAGTGATAGAAAGTTTATCGGCAGCCGACGCCGTAGCAGAGTTCTGTTTCACCGACGCCGCCATCTGGTTCATGGTCGCCACCGTTTGCTGAACGTTATCAACTGTCTGCTGGGTATGTTCGTTCAGTTCATCAGTGCCTTTCGCCAGCGTCTCGCTGCCGTTTCTGACACTGGACACCTGGCTTGAGACATCATTAATTAGCCAACGGCACATCAGGCCAAGTTGCCCTACCGCGCGTAATGTCAGCCCCAGCTCATCGCTGCGATTCAAATGCTCAACACTATTACGTTCTCCGGTCGCCACCTTCAGTGCCTGACGGGCAACATTTTCTATCGGGCGTACAATCTGCCATTCAAAACAGGCACTTGCCAACAACATCACTAGCGCACAGAGGAAATACGTCACCACCGGGGCAGCAACAAACCAGAGCATTGCCGCCAGCACGATAAACATCAGCGCCATCACTCCACGCGCCCGCCAGCGAAGCGGCAATGAAGGCTGTTTTCCCAGCCAGCCTTTACGCACCACCAGACCTTTATGAATACGCTTATTTGTACGTCCGGCATTCAGCGCCTTGTACAGCGGCTCTACCGCTGCGATCTCGTCATCCGTCGCCCGTGTACGAATCGACATATAACCACTGATTTTGCCCTCACGCACCATCGGCACCACATTCGCCCGCACCCAATAATGATCGCCATTTTTGTGCCGATTTTTCACAATACCACTCCAGGGTTCCCCCTGCTTCAGGGTGTACCACATATCAGCAAAGGCCGCTTTCGGCATATCCGGATGGCGCACCATGTTATGCGGCTGTCCCTGTAACTCTTGCAAGGTATAGCCGCTAACCTGCACAAAAGTGTCATTAGCATGTGTGATATAGCTTTGTAGATTGGTAGTAGACATCAGAGTGGTATCGTCAGCCAGCGGGATATTTTGCTGGGTGACATACGAATGAGAAGACATAATCGCGTCCTGTGCAGGTTATATTGTTGTTAACTTCTTGTCAGAAGTTATGTCGGCTCCGGTGAGGTTATCTTTAGTGGTTTAATTTGATTTAGATCGCAATTTTCGATTAAAGCACAAAACCTAATTCCTTGATTTAAAATACTTTCACTTGGGTACTATCCCGGCACGTTTATTATATTGCCCAACAATCAGGCAATTATTGCCCTGACATAGTGCATTTCCTCCTGGATAGCAGGAGGTGCGCCCGATAAAAACCGTTCAAAATAACAGCGAATGTTAACAAACAGCATTAAATATTGCATGAATGATAACCGCATTTATGTTTATCCCGATTTTCGCGATCGCAGCCGGAGTGGCGCAATCCCTGCAATACTTAAATCGGTATCATGTGATACGCGAGCCTCCGGAGCATATTTTGAACAGGTTACCTTCGAGCGCATCGGCTTTAGCGTGTAGCGCCCACGCCCTGAATCTCATTGAAAAGCGAACGCTGGATCATGAGGAGATGAAAGCACTTAACCGGGAGGTGATTGAATACTTCAAAGAGCATGTCAATCCGGGGTTTTTAGAGTATCGCAAATCTGTTACCGCCGGCGGGGATTACGGAGCCGTAGAGTGGCAAGCGGGAGGTTTAAATACGCTTGTCGACACCCAGGGACAGGAGTTTATCGACTGCCTGGGAGGTTTTGGCATTTTCAACGTGGGGCACCGTAATCCAGTTGTGGTTTCCGCCGTACAGAATCAACTTGCGAAACAGCCGCTGCACAGCCAGGAGTTGCTAGACCCATTACGGGCGATGCTGGCGAAAACCCTTGCCGCGCTAACGCCCGGTAAACTGAAATACAGCTTCTTCTGTAATAGCGGCACTGAGTCCGTTGAAGCGGCGCTGAAGCTGGCGAAGGCTTATCAGTCACCGCGCGGCAAGTTTACTTTTATTGCCACCAGCGGCGCGTTCCACGGTAAATCGCTTGGCGCGCTGTCAGCCACGGCAAAATCGACCTTCCGCAAACCGTTTATGCCGCTGCTACCGGGCTTCCGTCATGTACCATTTGGCAATATCGAAGCCATGCGCACGGCTCTTAGCGAGTGCAAAAAAACCGGTGATGATGTGGCTGCGGTGATCCTTGAGCCGATTCAGGGCGAAGGTGGCGTCATTCTGCCGCCGCCGGGCTACCTCACCGCCGTGCGTAAGCTGTGCGATGAGTTCGGCGCACTGATGATCCTCGATGAAGTACAAACGGGCATGGGGCGCACGGGCAAGATGTTCGCCTGTGAGCATGAGAACGTTCAGCCGGATATTCTGTGTCTGGCAAAAGCCCTCGGCGGCGGCGTGATGCCGATTGGCGCAACCATCGCCACTGAAGAGGTGTTCTCAGTCCTGTTCGACAACCCGTTCCTGCATACCACCACCTTTGGCGGCAACCCGCTGGCCTGTGCGGCGGCGCTGGCGACCATCAATGTGTTGCTGGAGCAGAACTTACCGGCTCAGGCTGAACAAAAAGGCGATATGTTGCTGGACGGTTTCCGCCAACTGGCGCGGGAATATCCCGATCTGGTGCAGGAAGCGCGAGGTAAAGGGATGTTGATGGCGATTGAGTTTGTTGATAACGAAATCGGCTACAACTTTGCCAGCGAGATGTTCCGCCAGCGTGTGCTGGTCGCCGGCACGCTCAACAACGCCAAAACGATCCGCATTGAACCGCCACTGACGCTGACCATTGAACAGTGTGAACTGGTGATCAAAGCGGCGCGTAAGGCACTGGCGGCCATGCGAGTAAGTGTCGAAGAAGCGTAATATCAAATCGGATGGCGATGCAACGTCGCCATCCGATCTCTTTATACGATTCGCACGCCCGCAGGCATCATCCGTTCCGGCGTTAACAGTACGCTTTCACTGCCGTCATCGGTTTCCGCACACAACAGCATGCATTCCGACGTTTCACCGCGCATTTTCGCTTTTTGCAGATTGCACAAGACCACCACCGTTTTCCCCATCAGCTCTTCTTCGCTGTAGTACGGCACCAGGCTGGTCACGGTTTGCAGCGTTTTTTCCCCCACATCAACCTGTACAATGTACAGCTTGTCGGCGTTTTCATGGCGTTTCACTTCCACAATTTTCCCGACGCGCATTTCCAGTCGCGCAAAATCAGCGTAAGCAACGGTTTCCATTGTTTCCCCCCCTCAAGTAAAATTTTACTAAACTATAGCAAAAGTTTTTCTCAATCCTGTAGGCTAAAAATGGAGAATGCAGGCGTGATCACATTCGTAAGCCGCTGTGTTACCGTTACAGCGTCAAAGAAACGCGCTTTATTTACTGAAAACAGGTGACCCGATAAGCACTTCCTCTACAATGGAGACGCACATCAGGGAAAGTAAAAAAGGTAAACATGGCAACACTAAAAGACATCGCAATCGAAGCTGGCGTATCCCTGGCGACAGTATCCAGGGTCTTAAATGACGATCCGACGTTGAATGTGAAAGAAGAGACGAAACATCGCATTCTCGAGATCGCCGAAAAGCTGGAGTACAAGACCAGTAGCGCCCGTAAACTACAGACAGGCGCAGTCAACCAACACCATATTCTGGCTATCTACAGCTACCAACAGGAGCTGGAGATCAACGATCCTTATTATCTGGCGATCCGCCACGGCATTGAAACCCAGTGCGAAAAGCTGGCGATCGAACTGACCAACTGTTATGAACACAACGGCTTGCCGGACATTAAAAACGTCACAGGCATTTTGATTGTCGGCAAACCCACGCCCGCACTGCGCGCCGCCGCCAGCGCATTGACCGACAATATCTGTTTTATCGACTTTCACGAACCCGGCAGCGGTTACGATGCGGTGGATATCGATCTGGCACGCATCAGTAAAGAAATCATCGACTTCTACATCGATCAGGGCGTTAATCGTATTGGTTTTATTGGCGGCGAAGATGAGCCTGGCAAGGCGGATATTCGTGAAGTCGCCTTTGTGGAATATGGTCGCCTGAAACAAGTGGTACGCGAAGAGGACATCTGGCGCGGCGGTTTTTCCAGTTCGTCGGGCTATGAACTGGCAAAGCAAATGCTGGCGCGGGAAGACTATCCGAAGGCGTTGTTTGTCGCTTCTGATTCCATTGCTATCGGCGTACTGCGGGCAATTCATGAACGCGGCCTGAACATCCCGCAGGATATTTCGCTTATCAGCGTGAACGACATCCCCACCGCGCGATTTACCTTTCCGCCGCTCTCAACCGTGCGCATCCATTCCGAAATGATGGGAAGCCAGGGCGTTAACCTAGTGTATGAAAAGGCTCGCGATGGTCGCGCGCTGCCGTTGTTAGTCTTCGTTCCCAGCAAATTAAAACTGCGCGGCACGACCCGCTAAATCTCCTTGCACACTGTCCGGCAATCGTTTTTGCCGGGCAGTGCTGCCGTTTATTTTCGTGATCCAGTTAAAGTAAATGCATTTACCTGCTACTTTTTAGTAAAAATTTTACTAAACTCCCCAGCAATTACACAAACTACCATCACCATGAATGGTTCCGATTTCTCTCTACCGGGAGGCCCTATGAATCGCTGGGAAAACATTCAACTCACCCACGAAAACCGACTTGCGCCGCGTGCGTACTTTTTTTCATATGATTCTGTTGCGCAGGCACGCACCTTTGCCCGCGAAACCAGCAGCCTGTTTCAGCCCTTAAGCGGTCAGTGGAATTTCCATTTTTTTGACCATCCGCTACAAGTGCCAGAAGCCTTCACTTCCGAGTTAATGGCTGACTGGGGGGACATTACCGTCCCCGCCATGTGGCAAATGGAAGGCCACGGCAAACTGCAATATACCGACGAAGGTTTTCCGTTCCCCATCGATGTGCCTTTTGTCCCCAGCGATAACCCAACCGGTGCCTATCAACGTATTTTCACCCTCAGCGACGGCTGGCAGGGTAAACAGACGCTAATTAAATTTGACGGCGTCGAAACCTATTTTGAAGTCTACGTTAACGGTCAGTATGTGGGGTTCAGCAAGGGCAGTCGCCTGACCGCAGAGTTTGACATCAGCGCGATGGTTAAAACCGGCGACAACCTGTTGTGTGTGCGCGTGATGCAGTGGGCGGACTCCACCTACGTAGAGGACCAGGATATGTGGTGGTCGGCGGGGATCTTTCGCGATGTTTATCTGATCGGAAAACAACTAACACATATTAACGATTTCACCGTTCGTACCGACTTTGACGAAGCCTATTGCGATGCCACGCTTTCCTGCGAAGTGGTGCTGGAAAATCTCGCCGCCTCCCCTGTCGCAACGACGCTGGAATATACCCTGTTTGATGGCGAACGCGTGGTGCATAACAGTGCCATTGATCATTTGGCAATTGAAAAACTGACCAGCGCCAGCTTTGCTTTTACTGTCGAACAGCCGCAGCAATGGTCAGCAGAATCCCCTTATCTTTACCATCTGGTCATGACGCTGAAAGACGCCGACGGCAACGTTCTGGAAGTGGTGCCACAACGCGTTGGCTTCCGTGATATCAAAGTGCGCGACGGTCTGTTCTGGATCAATAACCGTTATGTGATGCTGCACGGCGTCAACCGTCACGATAACGATCATCGCAAAGGCCGCGCCGTTGGGATGGATCGCGTCGAGAAAGATCTCCAGTTGATGAAGCAGCACAACATCAACTCCGTGCGTACCGCTCACTACCCGAACGATCCGCGTTTCTACGAACTGTGTGATATCTATGGCCTGTTTGTGATGGCGGAAACCGACGTCGAATCGCACGGCTTTGCTAACGTCGGCGATATCAGCCGCATTACTGACGATCCGCAGTGGGAAAAGGTCTACGTCGAGCGCATCGTTCGCCATATTCACGCGCAGAAAAACCATCCGTCGATCATCATCTGGTCGCTGGGCAACGAGTCCGGCTATGGCTGTAATATCCGCGCGATGTACCACGCGGCGAAGGCGCTCGATGACACGCGTCTGGTGCATTACGAAGAAGATCGCGATGCTGAAGTGGTCGATATTATTTCCACCATGTACACCCGCGTGCCGCTGATGAATGAGTTTGGTGAATATCCGCATCCGAAGCCGCGTATCATCTGCGAATACGCTCATGCGATGGGGAACGGACCGGGCGGGCTAACGGAATACCAGAACGTCTTCTATAAGCACGATTGCATTCAGGGACATTATGTCTGGGAATGGTGCGACCACGGGATCCAGGCGCAGGATGACAACGGCAACGTCTGGTATAAATTCGGCGGCGATTACGGCGACTATCCCAACAACTATAACTTCTGTCTTGATGGTTTGATCTACTCCGATCAGACGCCGGGACCAGGCCTGAAAGAGTACAAACAGGTTATTGCGCCGGTAAAAATCCACGCGCTGGATCTGACTCGCGGCGAGCTAAAAGTCGAAAATAAACTGTGGTTTACCACGCTTGATGACTACACCCTGCACGCAGAGGTGCGCGCCGAAGGTGAAACGCTCGCGACGCAGCAAATTAAGCTGCGCGACGTTGCGCCGAACAGCGAAGCCCCCTTGCAGATCACGCTGCCGCAGCTGGACGCCCGCGAAGCGTTCCTCAACATTACGGTGACCAAAGATTCCCGCACCCGCTACAGCGAAGCCGGACATCCTATCGCCACTTATCAGTTCCCGCTGAAGGAAAACACCGCGCAGCCAGTGCCTTTCGCACCAAATAATGCTCGTCCGCTGACGCTGGAAGACGATCGTTTGAGCTGCACCGTTCGCGGCTACAACTTCGCAATCACCTTCTCAAAAATGAGTGGCAAACCGACGTCATGGCAGGTGAATGGCGAATCAATGCTGACTCGCGAGCCAAAGATCAACTTCTTCAAGCCAATGATCGACAACCACAAGCAGGAGTACGAAGGGCTGTGGCAGCCGAATCACTTGCAGATCATGCAGGAACATCTGCGCGACTTTGCCGTTGAGCAAAGTGATGGCGAAGTGTTGATCATCAGCCGCACGGTTATTGCCCCGCCGGTGTTTGACTTCGGGATGCGCTGCACCTACATCTGGCGTATCGCTGCCGATGGACAGGTTAACGTGGCGCTTTCCGGCGAGCGTTACGGTGACTATCCGCACATCATTCCGTGTATCGGTTTCACCATGGGGATTAACGGCGAATACGACCAGGTGGCGTATTACGGTCGTGGACCGGGCGAAAACTACGCCGACAGCCAGCAGGCTAACATCATTGATATCTGGCGCAGCAACGTCGATGCCATGTTCGAGAACTATCCCTTCCCGCAGAACAACGGCAACCGTCAGCATGTCCGCTGGGCGGCACTGACTAACCGCCACGGCAATGGTCTGCTGGTGGTTCCGCAGCACCCAATTAACTTCAGCGCCTGGCACTACACCCAGGAGAACATCCACGCCGCGCAACACTGCAACGAACTTCAGCGCAGTGATGATATCACCCTGAATCTCGACCACCAGCTGCTTGGCCTCGGCTCCAACTCCTGGGGCAGCGAGGTGCTGGACTCCTGGCGCGTCTGGTTCCGTGACTTCAGCTACGGCTTTACGTTGCTGCCGGTTTCTGGCGGAGAAGCTACCGCGCAAAGCCTGGCGTCGTATGAGTTCGGCGCAGGGTTCTTTTCCACGAATTTGCACAGCGAGAATAAGCAATGAGGATCATCGATAACTTAGAACAGTTCCGCCAGATTTACGCCTCTGGCAAGAAGTGGCAACGCTGCGTTGAAGCGATTGAAAATATCGACAACATTCAGCCCGGCGTCGCCCACTCCATCGGTGACTCATTGACCTACCGTGTGGAAAATGACTCCGCGACCGATGCGTTATTTACCGGGCATCGTCGTTATTTTGAAGTGCATTACTACCTGCAAGGGCAGCAAAAGATTGAATATGCGCCGAAAGAAACATTACAGGTAGTGGAATATTATCGCGATGAAACTGACCGTGAATATTTAAAAGGCTGCGGAGAAACCGTCGAGGTTCACGAAGGGCAAATCGTTATTTGCGATATCCATGAAGCGTATCGGTTTATCTGCAATAACGCGGTCAAAAAAGTGGTTCTCAAAGTCACCATCGAAGATGGTTATTTCCATAACAAATAACAACTACGGCGGCAAAAGGAGTTTGCCGCCACCGCTACCCTACTCATTTTCGGAGATGTGTTATGTCTGATACCAAACGTAATACAATCGGCAAATTCGGCTTGCTCTCGCTGACTTTTGCCGCCGTTTACAGCTTTAACAACGTTATCAATAATAATATTGAGCTTGGACTGGCCTCGGCACCGATGTTTTTCCTCGCAACGATTTTTTATTTTATTCCCTTCTGTCTGATCATCGCAGAATTTGTCTCGTTAAATAAAAACTCGGAAGCCGGTGTCTACGCGTGGGTAAAAAGCTCGCTGGGCGGACGTTGGGCATTTATTACTGCCTATACCTACTGGTTCGTAAACCTGTTCTTTTTCACCTCGCTGTTGCCGCGCGTTATTGCTTATGCTTCATATGCCTTCCTCGGCTACGAATATATTATGACGCCGGTCGCCACCACCATTATCAGTATGGTGCTGTTCGCCTTCTCCACCTGGGTTTCTACCAACGGGGCGAAAATGCTGGGGCCAATTACCTCCGTCACTTCAACGCTGATGCTGCTGTTAACGCTCTCCTACATTTTACTGGCAGGTACGGCACTGGTTGGCGGCGTACAGCCTGCCGATCCGATCACCGTTGACGCGATGATCCCGAACTTCAACTGGGCATTCCTCGGCGTTACCACCTGGATCTTTATGGCCGCAGGCGGCGCGGAGTCCGTCGCGGTGTACGTTAACGACGTCAAAGGCGGTTCGAAATCGTTCGTTAAAGTGATCATCCTCGCCGGGATTTTCATTGGCGTACTGTATTCCGTCTCCTCGGTGCTGATTAACGTCTTCGTCAGCAGCAAAGAGTTGAAATTTACTGGCGGATCGGTGCAGGTATTCCACGGCATGGCGGCGTATTTTGGTCTACCTGAAGCGTTGATGAATCGCTTTGTCGGTCTGGTATCCTTTACTGCGATGTTCGGTTCCCTGCTGATGTGGACCGCAACGCCGGTGAAAATTTTCTTCTCCGAAATCCCGGAAGGCATCTTTGGTAAGAAAACCGTTGAACTGAACGAAAACGGCGTTCCGGCGCGTGCAGCGTGGATCCAGTTCCTGATCGTCATCCCGCTGATGATTATCCCGATGCTCGGTTCCAATACTGTGCAGGATCTGATGAATACTATTATTAATATGACTGCCGCAGCATCCATGCTTCCGCCGTTATTCATCATGCTGGCTTACCTGAATTTACGCGCCAAATTAGATCACCTGCCACGCGATTTCCGTATGGGCTCCCGCCGCACCGGTATTATCGTTGTTTCAATGCTGATTGCGATATTTGCCGTAGGGTTTGTCGCTTCGACATTCCCGACTGGCGCGAATATTCTGACCATCATTTTTTATAACGTCGGCGGTATTGTTATCTTCCTCGGCTTTGCGTGGTGGAAATACAGTAAATATATAAAGGGATTAACGGCTGAAGAGCGCCATATTGAAGCGACGCCAGCCAGCAATGTTGATTAAGCAGAATAATAAAAAATGAGCAGGCATTTTCCCTCTTTCTGGATGGGGAGAGGGAAAATAGTTTCTGCCTTTATATTTTTATAATTACAACGATAAAAGGCTGTACTTTTTCTTTAGCTCATGGATTAACACAATGAAATTAATTACTGCACCATGCAGAGCATTACTTGCTCTGCCGTTTTGCTACGCCTTTTCTGCGGCCGCTGATGAAGCACGTCCGGCAGAACATGACGACACAAAAACACCCGCCATTACCTCGACGTCTTCTCCTTCATTTCGTTTTTATGGTGAATTAGGGGTTGGTGGGTATATGGATTTAGAGGGCGAGAATAAACATAAATACAGCGACGGCACTTATATTGAAGGCGGTCTGGAGATGAAATATGGCTCCTGGTTCGGCCTGATTTACGGCGAAGGTTGGACCGTGCAGGCCGACCACGACGGCAATGCCTGGGTGCCTGACCATAGCTGGGGCGGTTTTGAAGGTGGGATTAACCGTTTTTATGGCGGTTATCGTACCAACGATGGCACCGAAATCATGCTCAGTCTGCGTCAGGATTCCTCGCTGGATGACCTGCAATGGTGGGGCGACTTCACCCCCGATCTGGGCTACGTCATTCCCAATACCCGCGACATTATGACCGCGCTGAAGGTGCAGAACTTAACCGGCAACTTCCGCTATAGCGTCACCGCCACACCTGCCGGACATCATGACGAAAGCAAAGCCTGGCTGCATTTTGGCAAATACGATCGCTACGACGACAAATACACCTATCCGGCAATGATGAACGGTTACATCCAGTATGACCTTGCCGAAGGCGTCACCTGGATGAACGGTCTGGAAATTACCGACGGTACAGGACAACTCTATCTCACGGGTCTGCTTACCCCTAACTTTGCCGCTCGCGCCTGGCACCATACCGGACGCGCCGACGGGCTGGACGTACCGGGAAGCGAAAGTGGGATGATGGTGAGCGCCATGTATGAAGCGTTAAAGGGCGTTTATCTCTCCACTGCTTACACCTACGCCAGACATCGCCCTGACCACGCTGACGATGAAACCACCTCTTTCATGCAGTTTGGTATCTGGTACGAATACGGCGGCGGACGTTTCGCAACGGCTTTTGATAGCCGCTTCTACATGAAAAATGCCTCTAACGATCCCAGCGACCAACTCTTCCTGATGCAATATTTTTACTGGTAATAAGGACAGTAATCTCATGAAAATCAAAACTATTTTAACGCCAGTAGCCTGTGCTCTGCTGATGAGCTTTTCCGCCCATGCCGCTAACGCCGACAATTATAAAAACGTGATTAACCGTACCGGCGCGCCGCAGTACATGAAGGATTATGATTACGACGATCACCAGCGTTTTAATCCGTTTTTCGATCTCGGAGCCTGGCATGGTCATCTGTTGCCAGACGGCCCGAACACCATGGGCGGTTTTCCGGGCGTTGCGCTGCTGACGGAAGAGTACATCAACTTTATGGCCAGCAATTTCGACCGCCTGACCGTCTGGCAGGACGGCAAGAAAGTCAACTTCACGCTGGAGGCATACAGTATCCCCGGCGCGCTGGTGCAAAAACTGACAGCAAAAGATGTGCAGGTCGAAATGACTCTGCGCTTCGCCACGCCGCGCACGTCACTACTGGAAACCAAAATCACCAGCGATAAACCGCTGGATCTGGTGTGGGATGGCGAGCTGCTGGAAAAACTGGAAGCAAAAGAAGGGAAACCGCTTTCCGATAAAACCATTGCTGGCGAGTACCCTGACTATCAGCGCAAAATCAGCGCCACCCGTGATGGCCTGAAAGTCACCTTTGGCAAAGTGCGCGCCACCTGGGATCTGCTGACCTCCGGCGAATCGGAATATCAGGTGCATAAATCCCTGCCTGTGCAGACTGAAATCAGCGGCAATCGCTTTACCAGTAAGGCTCATATCAACGGTTCGACGACGCTCTATACCACCTATTCCCATCTGCTGACCGCCCAGGAAGTTAGCAAAGAGCAGATGCAGATCCGCGATATTCTGGCGCGTCCGGCGTTTTATCTCACCGCCTCGCAGCAACGCTGGGAAGAGTATCTGAAGAAAGGGTTAACCAACCCGGATGCGACGCCGGAACAGACGCGCGTCGCGGTGAAAGCAATCGAAACGCTTAACGGTAACTGGCGCTCGCCTGGCGGTGCGGTGAAATATAACACCGTTACGCCGTCGGTAACCGGGCGCTGGTTCTCCGGCAATCAGACCTGGCCGTGGGATACCTGGAAGCAGGCGTTTGCGATGGCGCATTTCAATCCGGATATCGCCAAAGAGAATATCCGCGCGGTCTTCTCCTGGCAGATCCAGCCAGGCGACGCCGTGCGTCCGCAGGATGTGGGCTTTGTCCCCGACCTGATTGCGTGGAACCTTAGCCCCGAGCGTGGCGGTGATGGCGGCAACTGGAACGAACGTAACACCAAACCCAGCCTTGCCGCCTGGTCGGTGATGGAAGTGTACAACGTCACCCAGGATAAAGCCTGGCTGGCAGAGATGTACCCAAAACTGGTGGCCTATCACGACTGGTGGTTACGTAACCGCGATCATAACGGCAACGGCGTGCCGGAATATGGCGCGACCCGCGATAAAGCCCACAACACCGAGAGCGGTGAGATGCTGTTTACGGTGAAAAAAGGCGACAAAGAAGAGACGCAGTCTGGCCTGAACAACTACGCCCGCGTGGTGGAGAAAGGCCAGTATGACAGTCTGGAAATTCCGGCACAGGTCGCTGCGTCGTGGGAATCGGGGCGTGATGACGCCGCCGTCTTTGGTTTTATCGACAAAGAACAGCTGGATAAATATGTCGCTAACGGCGGCAAACGTAGCGACTGGACGGTGAAATTCGCCGAAAACCGCAGTCAGGACGGAACGTTGCTGGGCTACTCGCTATTGCAGGAGTCGGTGGATCAGGCCAGCTATATGTACAGCGATAACCATTATCTGGCGGAGATGGCAACCATCCTCGGTAAGCCGGAAGAGGCCAAACGCTATCGTCAGTTGGCACAGCAGCTCGCGGACTACATCAACACCTGTATGTTCGACCCGACTACACAGTTCTACTATGACGTGCGCATTGAAGATAAACCGCTGGCGAACGGCTGCACGGGCAAACCGATAGTCGAGCGTGGTAAAGGGCCGGAAGGCTGGTCGCCGCTGTTTAACGGTGCGGCAACGCAGGCCAATGCCGACGCGGTGGTGAAGGTGATGCTCAATCCTAAAGAGTTCAACACCTTTGTACCGCTGGGAACGGCGGCGTTAACCAATCCGGCTTTTGGCGCTGATATCTACTGGCGTGGGCGCGTATGGGTAGATCAGTTCTGGTTTGGTCTGAAAGGGATGGAGCGTTACGGTTATCGTGATGATGCCCTGAAGCTGGCGGATACGTTCTTCCGGCACGCCAAAGGATTAACCACCGATGGCCCAATTCAGGAGAATTACAACCCGCTCACTGGCGCGCAGCAAGGCGCACCAAATTTCTCCTGGAGTGCCGCGCATTTGTATATGTTGTATAACGATTTTTTCCGTAAGTAGTAATTTTCAACGGCTGGCGGATGCGGCGTAAACGCCTTATCCGCCCTACATGTGCGTTCCCCCAGGTCGGATAAGTTCCGTAGGCCGGATAAGACGCGGCAAGCGTCGCATCCGGCGTTACCACCGGGCGTATTCTTTTTGAATCCCATCACAAACCCCGCATTCCCCTTTTCCCTTTTCCCCGGCGACGGCTAAATTAGAACTCATCCGACCACATAACAATTATTTTACATACTGGACAATTTTATGAGCTACCCGTCGCTGTTCGCCCCGCTGGATTTAGGTTTTACCACGTTAAAAAACCGCGTGTTGATGGGCTCAATGCACACCGGGCTGGAGGAATACCCGGACGGCGCTGAACGGCTGGCTGCGTTTTATGCCGAACGCGCCCGTCACGGCGTGGCGTTGATTGTCAGCGGCGGTATCGCACCAGATTTAACAGGCGTTGGCATGGAAGGCGGTGCAATGCTCAATGACGTCAGCCAGATCCCGCACCATCGCACCATTACTGAAGCGGTGCATCAGGAAGGCGGCAAAATTGCCCTACAAATTTTGCATACCGGGCGCTACAGCTACCAGCCGCATCTGGTGGCACCATCCGCATTGCAGGCTCCCATCAACCGCTTCGTTCCCCATGAGTTAAGCCATGAAGAAATCCTGCAACTGATCGACAATTTCGCCCGCTGCGCGCAACTGGCGCGGGAGGCCGGATACGACGGTGTCGAGGTAATGGGTTCCGAAGGATATTTGATCAACGAATTTCTTACCCTGCGCACCAACCAACGTAGCGACCAGTGGGGCGGCGATTACCCTAACCGGATGCGGTTTGCCGTTGAAGTGGTGCGAGCAGTGCGCGAACGCGTCGGCAACGACTTCATTATTATCTACCGTCTGTCGATGCTAGACCTGGTCGAAGACGGCGGTACTTTTGCCGAAACGGTGGAACTGGCGCAGGCCATCGAAGCGGCAGGCGCGACCATTATCAACACCGGCATTGGCTGGCATGAAGCGCGCATTCCGACCATCGCCACGCCCGTGCCGCGCGGAGCATTTAGCTGGGTCACGCGCAAACTGAAAGGTCACGTCTCGCTGCCGCTGGTGACCACCAACCGGATTAACGATCCGCAGGTTGCCGAAGACATTCTCTCGCGCGGTGATGCCGATATGGTATCGATGGCGCGACCGTTTCTTGCTGATGCGGAACTGCTGTCAAAAGCGCAATCGGGGCGAGCCGATGAGATCAATACCTGCATTGGCTGCAATCAGGCCTGTCTCGATCAGATCTTCGTTGGCAAAGTCACCTCGTGCCTGGTGAATCCTCGCGCCTGCCACGAAACCAAAATGCCGATCCTTCCTGCCGTGCAGAAAAAAAATCTGGCGGTGGTCGGTGCCGGTCCGGCGGGGCTGGCGTTTGCCATTAACGCGGCGGCGCGTGGTCATCAGGTAACATTGTTTGATGCGCACAGTGAGATCGGCGGTCAGTTTAATATCGCTAAACAGATCCCCGGCAAAGAGGAGTTTTACGAAACGCTACGTTACTACCGGCGGATGATCGAAGTAACAGGCGTGACGCTGAAACTCAATCACACCGTGACGGCGGATCAGTTACAGTCGTTCGATGAAACGATCCTCGCCAGTGGGATCGTACCGCGCATTCCGCCCATCGACGGGATCGATCATCCGAAGGTATTGAGTTATCTCGATGTACTGCGCGACAAAGCGCCGGTGGGCGACAAAGTTGCCATCATCGGTTGTGGTGGGATTGGCTTTGACACGGCGATGTATTTGAGTCAGCCGGGCGAATCCACCAGCCAGAATATCGCCGGGTTCTGTAATGAGTGGGGGATCGACAGCAGCCTACAACAGGCTGGTGGCTTAAGCCCGCAGGGAATGCAGATCCCTCGTAGCCCACGGCAGATTGTGATGCTCCAGCGCAAAGCCAGCAAACCGGGACAGGGGTTAGGCAAAACCACCGGCTGGATCCATCGCACTACCCTGCTCTCGCGGGGTGTGAAAATGATCCCAGGCGTAAGTTATCAGAAGATCAACGATGACGGGCTGCATGTGGTGATCAACGGCGAAACGCAGGTATTAGCCGTGGACAATGTGGTGATCTGCGCAGGGCAAGAGCCAAACCGCGCGTTGGCGCAACCGCTGATTGATAGCGGGAAAACTGTGCATTTAATCGGCGGCTGCGATGTGGCTATGGAGCTGGACGCACGACGTGCAATTGCCCAGGGAACACGGCTGGCGCTGGAGATTTAAATCGTGCATTGAAGTGCCGGATGCGACGCTTGCCGCGTCTTATCCGGCCTACGGGTAACGTGCTGAACGTAGGCCGGATAAGGCGTTTACGCCGCATCCGGCAGGTAACTGCCAATCTTAACGACGACGCCCCAATTTCACCGCTTTCAGCACCACAAATTTATTATTCGTAGCAATAGTGGTGCAGTTGCCGAAAATTTTCTTCAGTTTATGGAAGTAATCCAGATGGCGGTTGGCAACGATATACAGCTCACCGTTGATTTTCAGGCAGCGGCGGGCGTGGTGGAACATCTCCCAGGCGACGTTATCGGTCAGCGCATGTTGCTGATGAAACGGCGGGTTGCAGAGCACAGCATTAAAGCGGAAAGGCTCCACGCCGGAGAGCGCGTTGTTGATCATAAACTCGCAGCGATCCAACGCCTCTGGCATGTTGGTTTCAACGTTCAAACGGCTGGAAGCAACCGCCATCGGTGATTCATCGACAAACACCACTTTCGCCTGCGGGTTTTTATCGAGCAATGTCAGGCCAATAACGCCGTTACCACAGCCGAGATCGACAATCTCACCTTCTAGGTTCTCCGGCAGATGCTGCATAAAGAAGCGCGCGCCAATATCCAGCCCGGTGCGGGAGAAGACATTCGCATGGTTGTGGATAATCCAGTCAGTACCTTCCAGCTTCCAGCTTAAGGTCTCCGGCGCATCGGCCAGCGTCGGCTCGTTGAAAGTGCAATTAATCAGGCGCGCTTTTTTCCATGCCAGCGTGGTGGTGGTCGGGCCGAGCACTTTTTCGAACAGTTCCAGCGTGGAAGTGTGAATGTCACGGGCTTTGGCACCGGCAATAATACGCGTATCCGACGTGACCACTTTGCGCAGCGCACGCAGTTGCTGTTCCAGCAATGCCAGTGTTTTCGGTACTTTGATCAGCACCACACCCGGCTGTTGCGGGTAGTCGGCAGTGCTGTCGAGAAACTTCACACTCGACTCATCAATCCCGTTGAGACGTAAATTCTCGCGCGTTGCCAGTTCGCTGATATACGAGTCGCCAATGCTGTACGGCTTATGTTCTGCCAGCGCACAGCTTAACGCGCCAAAGGCATCATTCAGGATCAACACCGGGCCGCAGATTTCTGTGTCGTCCAACTGTTGCAGCAGATATTCATCCGCCGCTTCCCACGCCTGTAGCGGGTTAACGTCATCCGTCGCCGGAAAACGTTGTAGTGTCAGTGAACGGAAACCGTTGTCTAAGTGGCTCATCGGCCCTCCTGAATGATAAAATTTCGACGTTGCCCCTGAAAAGGGTGCGTGAGTATACCCTTTTTCTCTTTTTCGTGGGCGGTTATGAGCAATCTTACTTATCTTCAGGGTTATCCCGAGCAGCTACTTTCCCAAGTGCGCACGCTGATTAATGAACAACGTCTGGGCGATGTGCTGGCAAAACGCTATCCGGGAACGCACGACTACGCCACCGATAAAGCCCTCTGGCAATATACCCAGGATCTGAAAAATCAGTTTCTGCGCAATGCCCCGCCGATCAATAAAGTGATGTATGACAACAAGATCCATGTGCTAAAAAACGCGCTCGGGTTACATACCGCTGTTTCTCGTGTGCAGGGCGGCAAGCTGAAAGCAAAAGCAGAGATCCGCGTCGCTACCGTGTTTCGCAACGCGCCGGAACCGTTTTTGCGCATGATCGTCGTCCATGAACTGGCGCATCTGAAAGAGAAAGAACACAACAAAGCGTTCTATCAATTGTGTTGCCATATGGAACCGCAGTACCACCAGCTTGAGTTTGACACCCGGCTGTGGCTAACGCAGTTGTCGCTTGAGCAGGACAAAATCTGAAAATGATGCCAGGCGTTATATTTTCAACCATTAACGCCTAAAATCGACGCCCCTCTTTTCGTTAAGGATAACGACCATGCTGCGCGCATTTGCTCGCCTTCTTCGCCGCGTTTGTTTTTCTCGCCGGACTCTTAAAATTGCCTGTTTATTGTTGCTTGTGGCAGGAGCGACCATTTTTATCGCCGATCGCGCAATGGTCACCGCCAGCAAGCAGCTGACCTGGAGCGATATCAACGCCGTTCCGGCGCGTAACGTGGGTTTATTGCTGGGGGCGAGACCGGGTAATCGCTACTTTACCCGACGTATTGATACCGCAGCAGCGTTGTACCACGCCGGAAAAGTAAAATGGCTGTTAGTCAGTGGCGATAACGGACGTAAAAATTACGATGAAGCATCAGGTATGCAGCAGGCTTTGATCGCTAAAGGCGTACCGGCGAAAGTGATCTTCTGCGACTATGCCGGATTCTCAACGCTGGATTCGGTAGTGCGTGCCAAAAAGGTGTTTGGGGAAAACCATATCACCATTATCTCGCAAGAATTTCATAACCAACGCGCCATCTGGCTGGCAAAACAGTACGGTATCGACGCTATCGGGTTTAACGCGCCAGACCTCAATATGAAGCACGGTTTTTATACTCAACTGCGGGAGAAACTCGCTCGTGTCAGTGCGTTGATTGACGCAAAAATCCTCCATCGCCAGCCGAAATATCTAGGGCCATCGGTCATGATTGGGCCGTTTAGTGAGCATGGCTGTCCGGCAAAAGAATAATGCGTATCTGCGCACGTCGAAGATGAAAAAGGCGTGCTACATTGACGACAGAATCCCTTTATGGAGTATCCACGCGTTATGATACGTTTCGCTGTGATTGGCACGAACTGGATCACTCGTCAGTTCGTCGAGGCCGCCCATGAGAGCGGTAAATACAAGTTAACCGCCGTTTATTCCCGCAGCCTTGAACAGGCTCAGCACTTCGCCAATGATTTTTCTGTCGAGCATCTGTTTACATCGCTGGAAGCGATGGCGGAAAGCGATGCCATTGACGCGGTGTATATTGCCAGCCCGAATGCCCTGCACTTTTCCCAGACACAACTTTTCCTTAGCCATAAAATTCATGTGATTTGCGAGAAGCCGCTGGCGTCGAATCTGGCGGAAGTGGATGCCGCCATTGCCTGCGCACGAGAAAATCAGGTGGTGCTGTTTGAGGCATTTAAAACCGCCAGCCTGCCGAACTTTCATCTGTTACGCCAGGTGCTGCCGAAAGTCGGCAAATTGCGTAAAGTCTTTTTCAACTACTGCCAGTATTCCTCGCGGTATCAGCGTTATCTGGACGGCGAGAATCCCAACACCTTTAACCCGGCGTTCTCTAACGGTTCAATCATGGATATCGGCTTTTACTGCCTGGCGTCGACGGTGGCGTTATTTGGTGAACCGAAAAGCGTGCAGGCAACCGCCAGTTTGCTGGCAAGCGGCGTGGATGCCCACGGCGTGGTGGTGATGGATTACGGTGATTTCAGCGTTACGTTGCAGCACTCAAAGGTCAGCGATTCTGTGCTGGCAAGCGAGATTCAAGGCGAAGCGGGATCGCTGGTGATTGAAAAACTCTCTGAATGCCAGAAAGTCTGCTTTGTGCCACGCGGCAGCCAGATGCAGGATCTCACCCAACCGCAGCATATTAATACCATGCTCTACGAAGCAGAGCTGTTCGCTACCCTGGTGGATGAGCATCTGGTGGATCATCCAGGGCTGGCGGTCAGTCGCATCACCGCCAAACTGCTGACCGAGATCCGCCGCCAGACTGGAGTTGTTTTTCCTGCCGATAGCGTAAATCTATAATTGTTACCGTAAAGCAGTGTAAAAGGCATGTAACAGACCATTGACTGGCTGAATGGTCTGTCATACTTTGTTACCTGCAAAGGGGAGTAACTTCATTGCCGGTCGATCGTCATTACGATGTGTGAAAAACCACATCCGGTCACCGGGCAACCCGAAAGGAATACGCAGACGTATTCCTTTTTTGTTGTAAGTGAGACCTTGCCGGAAGGCGAGGTCTATGCATAAAAAGCAGCGGCTGACGTCTTCCGACGTTGGCCGTTTTTTTTATGTGTAAGGAACTTCTATGAATACTGTCGGCACGCCGTTGCTATGGGGCGGATTCGCTGTTGTTGTCGCCATTATGCTGGCTATCGACCTGTTGTTGCAGGGGCGTCGTGGGGCACATGCCATGACCATGAAACAGGCTGCGGCCTGGTCGCTGGTCTGGGTGACGCTGTCGTTACTCTTTAACGCCGCTTTCTGGTGGTATCTGGTGCAGACACAGGGGCGCGAAGTCGCTGACCCGCAGGCGCTGGCCTTCCTCACGGGTTATCTGATTGAGAAATCGCTGGCGGTCGATAACGTCTTCGTCTGGTTAATGTTGTTCAGCTATTTCTCTGTTCCGGCGGCATTACAGCGCCGCGTGCTGGTGTATGGCGTGCTCGGGGCGATTGTTCTGCGTACCGTCATGATCTTCACCGGTAGCTGGCTGATTTCGCAGTTCGACTGGATCCTGTATATCTTCGGTGCATTCCTGCTGTTTACCGGCGTGAAGATGGCGCTGGCTCATGAAGATGAATCAGGAATCGGCGACAAGCCGCTGGTGCGCTGGCTGCGCGGTCATTTGCGCATGACCGACACCATCGACAACGAGCATTTCTTTGTGCGTAAGAATGGCTTGTTGTACGCCACACCGCTGATGCTGGTGCTGATTCTGGTGGAATTGAGCGATGTGATTTTCGCCGTGGATAGCATTCCGGCTATCTTCGCTGTTACCACCGATCCGTTTATTGTGCTGACCTCAAACCTGTTTGCGATCCTCGGCCTGCGTGCGATGTATTTCCTGCTGGCAGGCGTAGCAGAACGTTTCTCGATGCTCAAATATGGTCTGGCGGTGATTCTGGTGTTTATCGGTATCAAGATGCTGATTGTCGACTTCTACCATATTCCGATCGCCGTCTCGCTGGGCGTGGTGTTTGGCATTCTGCTGATGACGTTTATTATCAACGCCTGGGTGAATTATCGGCATGATAAGCAGCGGGTAGAATGATTTTTAATCTGCCTAAGCCGTGTACCCTGTCATCAACATGAGCACCGTTTTCTCCCTCTCCCTTCCAGGGAGAGGGTCGGGGTGAGGGTAATTTTTCGCACCAATGCTGGCCTGTTCCCCTCACCCTAACCCTCTCCCCAAAAGGGGCGAGGGGGCTGACCGAGTACTTTTTTGACGTTGTCATCAGTCTGGAAGCCGCACGTTGGGCTTTATTTTTATGTCAAACAAATGTAACCATTAAGTTGCAAAACATGACCTCTCTTTAAAATCCAGCATTTTTCGCTTCCCGAAGCTGTAACTTTCCTTATACTCGACCTTGCAAACACTTTGTTACATCCTGAAAGATGCGTCGAAAGAACGTACCAGGGATGTACGACAACACAATGAAAGGATCGAAAAATGACTACGCAACATTCACCGGGGCTATTCCGGCGTCTGGCTCATGGCAGCCTGGTAAAACAAATCCTGGTCGGCCTTGTTCTGGGGATTATTCTGGCATGGATCTCAAAACCGGCGGCTGAAGCTGTTGGTCTGTTAGGCACTTTATTTGTTGGCGCCCTGAAAGCCGTAGCACCCATCCTGGTGCTGATGTTGGTGATGGCTTCCATCGCTAACCACCAACACGGGCAGAAAACCAATATCCGCCCTATTCTGTTCCTCTATCTGCTGGGTACTTTCTCCGCCGCACTAGCCGCAGTCGTTTTCAGCTTCGCCTTCCCTTCTACCCTGCATTTGTCCAGTAGCGCAGGCGATATTTCGCCGCCGTCAGGTATTGTGGAAGTGATGCGCGGACTGGTAATGAGCATGGTTTCCAACCCCATCGACGCGCTGTTGAAAGGTAATTACATCGGGATTCTGGTGTGGGCTATTGGCCTCGGTTTCGCGCTGCGTCACGGTAACGAAACCACCAAAAACCTGGTCAATGATATGTCGAATGCCGTAACCTTTATGGTGAAACTGGTGATTCGCTTCGCACCAATCGGTATTTTTGGTCTGGTTTCTTCTACCCTGGCAACTACCGGTTTCTCCACACTGTGGGGCTACGCGCAACTGCTGGTCGTGCTGGTTGGCTGTATGTTGCTGGTGGCGCTGGTGGTTAACCCACTGCTGGTGTGGTGGAAAATTCGTCGTAACCCGTTCCCGCTGGTGCTGCTGTGCCTGCGCGAAAGCGGCGTGTACGCCTTCTTCACCCGCAGCTCTGCGGCGAACATTCCGGTGAATATGGCGCTGTGCGAAAAGCTGAATCTGGATCGCGATACCTATTCCGTTTCTATTCCGCTGGGAGCCACCATCAATATGGCGGGCGCAGCAATCACCATTACGGTGTTGACGCTTGCTGCGGTTAATACGCTGGGTATTCCAGTCGATCTGCCTACGGCGCTGCTGCTGAGCGTGGTTGCTTCCCTATGTGCTTGTGGCGCCTCCGGCGTGGCGGGGGGTTCTCTGCTGCTGATCCCACTGGCCTGTAATATGTTCGGTATTTCGAACGATATCGCCATGCAGGTGGTTGCCGTCGGCTTTATCATCGGCGTGTTGCAGGACTCTTGCGAAACCGCACTGAACTCTTCAACTGACGTGCTGTTCACTGCGGCTGTTTGCCAGGCAGAAGACGAGCGTCTGGCAAATAGCGCCCTGCGTAATTAATGTTTAACCCCTTTCGTCAACGGCGGAAGGGGTTTTCTCTACTTTAAATGGATCAATTCCCCTTTTCTGCATCCGCCAGAAACGAATAATATTCAGGCCATTCATCAGTAGAAAACTGCCCTCAATCATCGTGCCGCCAATCGACCCGGCCCAAAAGTTGTGAATCACCCAGCAACACGTTGAAAACCACATCACGCAGCGCATGGTCAGCCCTTTACAGCGGAACAGCGCCCAGGTACTGACAATCGTGCCAATAACCGGCAATAGTTCAACAGGGTGATGGAACTTCGCCAGGCCGATTCCGCCAGTCAGCACAATAAATATCGCCATTACCCATAAGCTGCGCGTGCGTAAGGTAATCAACGTACGAATAGCATTAAGGATGGCACTGGCACCGGCAGGATAAGTGCCCAGGAGGAAAAAATGCACGCCAATAACGGCGCTATAGACCGAAAGCTGCTTTTTGAAGCGACGTTCGTCACGGTTAAAAAATGTAGTGATACCAATCAGAAAGGCGATGACACCCACGCCCTGGGCCAGCCAATACGCGGTCATGATAAATCCTTAACAGGTATGGAAAAGCAAACGGCGCTTCACATTATGAAACGCCGTTTTTTATTAACAACTCATTTCGACTTTATAGCGTTACGCCGCTTTTGAAGATCGCCAGTTCGCGGAAGTCGTTACGCTCGTTGCAAGTTTGCTTACCGTTGGCAAACTCAACGATGGTATCGATAAATTCTTCCAGCAACTGCGGCATCGCTTTTCCGTGAATCAACTGACCCGCGTCAAAGTCGATCCAGTGTTTTTTCTTCGCCGCCAGTTCACTGTTGGTGGCAATTTTCACCGTCGGCACAAAACCACCATACGGCGTACCGCGACCGGTACTGAACAGCACCATGTGACAGCCTGCGCCCGCCAGGGCACTGGTCGCTACGGCATCGTTACCCGGCGCACTTAACAAGTTCAGCCCCGGCGTTTTCAGACGCTCGCCGTAACGCAGCACGTCAACCACTTCGCTGGAACCCGCTTTCTGAGTACAACCAAGTGATTTATCTTCCAGCGTGGTGATACCGCCCGCTTTGTTCCCCGGCGATGGGTTTTCGTAGATAGGCTGGTCATGCGCAATAAAGTACTGTTTGAAGTCGTTGACCATGGTGACCAGTTTTTCAAACGTTGCTTCGTCGCGGCAATGATCCATCAGCAACTGCTCTGCGCCAAACATCTCCGGCACTTCGGTCAGTACGGTAGTACCGCCGTTAGCAATCACGTAGTCAGAAAAACGCCCCAGCATCGGGTTAGCGGTAATACCAGAAAGACCATCAGAACCGCCGCACTCCAGACCAAACTTCAGTTCGCTGAGTTTGCCTGGCTCGCGTTTATCGTTGCGCATCACGTTATACAGTTGATGCAAATGCTCGATCCCGGCTTCGATCTCATCATCCTGCTGTTGGCAGATCATGAAATGAACGCGTTCAGGATCGATGTCCCCCAGCGTTTCACGGAAGACATCGACCTGATTGTTTTCACAGCCCAGACCAATCACCAGCACTGCGCCCGCGTTCGGGTGGCGCACCATGTTTTGCAGCATAGTGCGGGTATTGATGTGATCGTCGCCCAGCTGTGAGCAGCCGTAGGTGTGGCTGAAGAGGAACACGCCGTCAGTACCTTCGGCATTGTTGGTCTCTTTCAGGAAACGATTTTGGATCTGCCGCGCGATGCCGTTGACACAGCCCACGGTTGGCAGGATCCACAGCTCGTTACGCACCCCGACATCGCCGTTAGCGCGACGATAGATCTGCACTTCACGATCTGCCGCTTGTGCTGGCAGTTCGTGAAAATCAGGTTGATAGCGATACTGATCCAGATCGCTCAGATTCGTGCGCGTATTGTGGGCGTGAACGTGTTCCCCCGCCGCAATATCCGCCAGTGCATAACCAATCGGCAGGCCGTATTTGATGACGTTGGCCCCTTTTGCGATATCCGTTAACGCAAATTTATGTCCTCGAGCGACATCCTGGCGCAGCGTAACGGTTTGGTTATCGACACTGACTTCTGTGCCTTCAGCCAAATCTGCTAAAGCAACCGCGACGTTATCCAGTGCATGGATCTTGATGTATTGCATATCAACCCCAGACCTTAGTTCAGTTCAATGGCGAAATAGTCACGCGCATTGTTAAAGCAAATGTTTTTCACCATCTCGCCCAGCAGGTTGATGTCCGCCGGTGCTTCGCCCGCTTCCACCCAGCGACCGATCATCTGGCACAGAATGCGGCGGAAGTATTCGTGACGGGTGTATGACAGGAAGCTACGGCTGTCAGTCAGCATACCGACAAAGCGGCTCAGCAGACCGAGCTGCGCCAGTTGGGTCATCTGACGTTCCATACCGTCTTTCTGGTCGTTAAACCACCAGCCGGAACCGAACTGCATTTTGCCCGGCATACCTTCGCCCTGGAAGTTACCGATCATGGTGCCCAGCACTTCGTTATCGCGCGGGTTCAGGCAGTAGAGAATGGTTTTCGGTAGCAGGTTTTCTTCGTTCTGTTTGCTCAGCAGTTTAGACAGCTCTTCTGCCATCGGACGGTCGTTGATGGAGTCAAAACCAACATCCGGCCCCAGCAGTTTGAACTGACGCAGGTTGTTATTACGCAGAGCGCCGATGTGGTACTGCTGCACCCAACCGCGACGTGCGTATTCGGCACCAAGGAACACCAGCACCGCAGTTTTAAACTGTGCCACTTCGTGCTCACTCAGGGTTTCGCCTGCCAGGCGGCGTGCCAGAATGCTGTCCAGTTCCGCTTCGTTCGCTTCAGCAAACATCACCACATCCAGCGCGTGGTCAGACACTTTACAGCCGTGAGCGGCGAAGTGATCCAGACGTTTGGTCAGGGCGGTTTGCAGGTCTGCAAAGCGGCGAATGTCGGTATCAGAAACTTCACCCAGCTTCGCCATATAGTCGTTAAAGGTCGCCTGTTCGATGTTGAAGGCTTTATCCGGACGCCAGCTCGGAAGCACTTTAATGGTGAAAGAGCCGTCTTTGGCGATCTCTGCGTGATGCTCCAGAGAATCGATCGGGTCATCGGTGGTGCCGACCATTTTCACGTTCATCTGCTGCATGATGCCGCGCGCGGAGAAGTTATCCTGCGCCAGCAGTTCGTTACATTCGTTCCAGATTTCATCGGCAGTCGACGGAGACAGCAGTTTGCCCGTGATACCGAACGGACGACGCAGTTCGAGGTGCGTCCAGTGGTATAACGGGTTGCCGATAGTGTGCGGAACGGTCGCCGCCCAGGCATCAAACTTTTCACGGTCGGAGGCATCACCGGTACACAGGCGTTCAGCTACACCATTGGTGCGCATTGCACGCCATTTGTAGTGATCGCCTTTCAGCCAGATGTCATACAAATTCTTAAAGCGATAGTCTTCTGCAATCTGCTGCGGCGGCAAATGGCAGTGGTAGTCGAAAATCGGCTGGTCTTTTGCGTAGTCGTGATACAGACGGCGGGCAAATTCAGTATCTAACAGGAAATCTTCAGTCATAAACGGAGTCATTATCGTCTTCCTCTTAACGAGTGAGCTAGCTTGCTTATGGTGCGATGCTGACAAAGTTATCACACCAATTTCCAGAGCCAGAAGATATTTTCGTGAGTTAGATCAATAAACGTAGTTAAAAAAATTACTCTCAAAGTGGTAAATATCGCTGCAAGCCGCGCCGTTACTGGCCTCGCTATCATCGTGTAATGTCCCTACAAATATTCGCACATTTGTGATGGCTCTCACCTTTTAAAGTTGTATGACAAGTTATCTTTTTGCCGTCGCAAATCATAAGTCGACGGAATGCAAATTGCCGATTCATTCTCTAGATGGATTGGATTGACCGGTACGGAAGCCGAATTAGCACGAAACTTTCATGGCAACGTTCGGGGCGTGCCGGTTTTTTTTCGGTTACCCGGTCGTAAGTAACATCTTCAGCCTCTGGCGGGATGATGGCCGCGATTACTGCGGATATAACAAAACGATGAGGTTTTACATGCGTAAAATTAAAGGGTTACGTTGGTATATGATCGCACTGGTGACGCTCGGCACCGTGCTCGGTTACCTGACGCGTAACACTGTGGCGGCAGCTGCGCCAACTCTGATGGAAGAGTTAAACATCTCCACCCAACAGTATTCCTACATCATCGCAGCTTATTCTGCTGCTTATACGGTCATGCAACCGGTAGCGGGTTATGTACTGGATGTTCTGGGTACAAAAATCGGTTACGCGATGTTTGCCGTGTTGTGGGCTGTGTTCTGTGGCGCTACCGCGCTGGCAGGTAGCTGGGGCGGCCTGGCGATTGCTCGTGGTGCGGTAGGTGCTGCTGAAGCAGCAATGATCCCAGCGGGTCTGAAAGCCAGTTCCGAATGGTTCCCGGCGAAAGAGCGTTCCATCGCAGTAGGTTACTTTAACGTTGGTTCTTCAATTGGTGCGATGATTGCACCGCCGCTGGTGGTATGGGCAATTGTGATGCACAGCTGGCAGATGGCATTTATCATCTCCGGTGCGCTGAGCTTTATCTGGGCGATGGCATGGCTGATTTTCTATAAACACCCGCGCGACCAGAAACATCTGACTGATGAAGAACGCGAATACATTATTAACGGTCAGGAAGCCCAGCACCAGGTTGGCACGGCGAAGAAAATGTCCGTTGGTCAGATCCTGCGTAACCGTCAGTTCTGGGGTATCGCGCTGCCGCGTTTCCTGGCTGAACCGGCGTGGGGGACTTTCAACGCGTGGATCCCACTGTTCATGTTTAAAGTTTACGGCTTTAACCTGAAAGAGATCGCGATGTTCGCCTGGATGCCGATGCTGTTTGCTGACCTCGGTTGTATCCTCGGTGGTTACCTGCCGCCGCTGTTCCAGCGTTGGTTTGGCGTGAACCTGATCGTCTCCCGTAAGATGGTAGTCACGCTGGGTGCGGTGCTGATGATTGGCCCAGGTATGATCGGTCTGTTCACCAATCCATATGTGGCGATTATGCTGCTGTGTATCGGTGGTTTTGCTCACCAGGCACTGTCTGGCGCACTGATTACGCTCTCTTCTGACGTGTTCGGTCGTAACGAAGTGGCAACGGCAAACGGTCTGACCGGGATGTCTGCATGGCTGGCAAGTACGCTGTTTGCGCTGGTTGTTGGTGCTCTGGCTGACACCATCGGCTTCAGCCCGCTGTTTGCAGTGCTGGCAGTGTTCGACCTGTTAGGCGCGCTGGTTATCTGGACGGTATTGCAGAACAAACCGGCGATTGAGGTGGCGCAGGAAACACATAACGATCCCGCCCCGCAACATTAACGCTTAGCGTGAGTTTTAATGTCGAAGCCGCCTGTTCAGGCGGCTTCGTTGTTTATGCGTTTGTCCGGCCTACAGGGTTAATTGATGGTTGGTAGAGATGGAGTAAAAATTACCGATAGTTTCCCCATGTAATACCCGGCCTGTTTATCCATCACGCTAAATTTATCGACCGCCAGGGTTAATGGCGTCGGCACACACATGACAGCGTAACGAATTCCTGGCAGCACAACCGGACGAACGCGCTTCAGGTTGATGCTGTTCCAGACCATATTTTCATTGTTGCGAACATCAATTTGCCCGCCCGTTTCCGGGTTATACATTTTTACCCGGTAATCAATGCGTTCTGAGGCATCTGTCGATGTTCCTCCCTGTCGATAGATCGAGAAGTCGCCATCTCTTCGTCCGGCAGCCGGGCGACCTTCATCTTTAAGCTGGATTTCATAACTGATAGCGTTGCCGTTAAAACCATCGTACAGGCACATATCCAGCGTGGTCAGATCCTGAGCATAGTTACTGCCATTGACGCTCCCCGTCGGGTGTAGATCCAACTGTACCCGTGGCGTGGCGTGGGCAAACTCCGGAAAGAAGATATCGATATGGTTGGGATCGAGCGTATTAAGCGTGATATCCGCAAAATAATCTGCTCCAGGGTTGGTAAAATGCATTTTAACGGAACCCTCCCAGACGCCACCAATCGGTAATTTTTTCATTTCTGCTTGCTCAAGATAGAGCGTTAACAGTTTTACATTGGCATTATAAGCACCGCTATTAGCTATACATCGACGAGTAGTTGTACTATCTAAAGGGAATTGCGCCGACCAGCCATCACAGTCCCCTCCAGGATTGCGGACCACAAAATTCGTATATCCTTTAAGGTTAACTGGCCAACGCATACCACTGCGTTTTTCTGTCATATAAATTTGCACGTTTGAATAATTACCAGATGGTGTACAAATCTGCTGTTGATCAGGGAAATTGCACTGATAACTTGACCATGCGGTGTTGTAGTTTATAGCAGGGGGTTCTTCCTTGTTCCAGATGTAATAATCTGCCCTGCCGACTGCCAAATCATAAGTAATTTCAGCCGTAACGTTGGGTGACGCCTGAACGCCAGTAATCGAGCCAAATAAGCCCAATATCGCAGCAATCAATCGCTTTCTCATGGTGCAACCTCCCTTTGCGCCGTTTGTACGCTCTCACGTAATTTAGGCTGTTTTAACTGCGCCTGAACCTGAATCGACTCTGGCAATTGCGAATAACTCACGACGCTACAAGTCACATCGCCGCTGTAACGAATGCTGGCGCGTTTCTTCACAACAGTCAGCGGACATTTAAGGAATTCGTGTCTGGAAAGCAGATACAGTTCTTTATCATTGCCGCTAATTTCCAGCGTAAATCCGCCATCTTCAGCCACCAATAACATGGTGCTGTTCAGACCAATCAGCGGGAATTTCTCTACTGATGCTGGTAATAACAAGCGACCAATATAGTTGTAGTTAAAGCTGGCAGTGACTTCGCGATAACGTAACTTACCGGGCAGCAACATTAATTCCCGGTTTCCCGCGCCATTGATAATATTGGTTGTTCCCTGCTGGTTGCCCTGGTTGCTGTCCCTGACGTCAACAAAGCCCGACTGGAATCCAGCATAGGGGAACAACACACTGTCACTTTGACCAAGTTGCAGAGTTCTGCTGCCCGCAACCCGAGCTTCGAATTGCAGATCCTGGCTCTCTTCATCCTGTTCAGTAAATCCTTTTACATCGACTAATACAGCGCCGAGCAGATCATCTGTTCCACTGGCTCCCAGATTAATTCCGTAACGACTCACCGCCAGTGTGGAACTGTAAGACCCTGTAAAGGCAGAAAGATGATCATGGTTCTTGCGATCGTAACTGTCTGATACAGTTCCGTTGAGATTACCGTACTGCCCTTCCCAGCGACCGTTAACCGCGCTGTTTATGGTATCGGTGTTCAGACCACCGACGGTCACGCCAAGTTCTTTATGGCTGAATGAATCGTTATAAAAGGTATGCGATAACTGCCATGAAGTTTGGTCGCCATCCTGATCGCTATAGCGATAGTCAGTCGAAACATTGGTTGAGTGGCTGTTATTATTGCTGTCCATCGTTGGTGTATCAGATAACGAAAACGATAAGTACAATCCGTTGTCGTCGTTATCTCCGCCGTTGTCGTTACGATGGAAAACCCCGACAGAAGTGCTCAAAATCCAGTCACGCATTACAAAAGCGCGAGACGCGCTAAGCTGTACGGTTTCAGAAATACTTTGCGCAGAAGTCTGGCGAAGATAGTTATTTTCAAAACTCTGCTGTTTGTCCCAGCGTAAGCTGTCGTCGGTGTTATTTTGCGTGCGGGTATAACCCAGCATCAGGTTCCAGCCGATAATATTCTGTGAAATCGTAGCGGATATGCTTTCATAACAGCTTAAGGCGTTGTAGCTATCTCTGCTGTCGGTTGTACAAGCATCTCCGTCGGAGTTGGTACGATAAAAGCCCAGCGTCGGCCATCCCGAATTACTCCAGTTAACCTGCTGCATATCACCTTTGCCGCCATCGTCATTGCGGAACAGACTGGCACCTACGGCAAGATTCCCCACCCCGCCTAAATCCGCCGTCCAGTTATTACCTAACTCGAAAGCATTCACATCATCGGCATTCGCCAGCCCTGCGTAGAGCTCATATTGTGGATGTAACGGCAGGCGAAAACCCAGTTGATAAGCTGAACTTTCGTCATCGGCAGCCTGGGAGGTGGTTTTACCGGCCTGTAAGAACCACTGCGCATTTCCGTCCGTCAGCCCCCCTGTTTTGGTAAAAGGGACAAGTTCAGTGCGGGTGAGTTGGTTGTTCTCATAAACTTTTAACGCCACGCTGTAGCTGCCTGGCGGAAAGGAACCAGTATCAATAAATTGCGAACCACTATTGAGATAAAACGATCCCAGAAGTTGTTCATTACGATAAGCGTCAACACGAGAATTGCGCGAAAGCAGGACCATTACTGGCGTTCCTTGCTGACTCTGCGCCTGGTTTAAATAACTGAGTGTTGACCCGATACGCATTCCATCGATTGCACCGAGTGGCAGAAAGTTAAAAGTAAAATTCCCGCCTTGTGCATTAAATAGCGTGCGGTTGTCCATTCGCCCCGCCTGCACATAATAACGACGTAAAAAATCATAACGATAATAGAGATCGCTGACATCAGCATTATTATCGCTGACATCTTCTGCCTCATAGCCATTGAAATTCCAGTGCCCGCCAATATAACTATTCTCTGTGACACCCAGCGCACCATTGCCCTGAATGGAGAACGATTGGTAATCATCCTGCACCAGCACGTTAATATCCTGCTGATGAATAAATGCATTAATCGCGTTTCTGTCTGGATTTAAATATAGCGATTTTGAATTTAACGAAGAACTCCATTGGGGATTCAGAAAGAGGGTGGCGGAACTCTCTTCATCATTAAAAATAATGTCAACAGAATCGGTATTGAGAAAGCCACATCCTGAATCGGTCTGCGCAAAACCACAAGCCAGTTCACCATGACGCGCCAGTGGTTGTGCCAGTCTCGCTTTTACGGCTTGAGTGATTTTTTGGTCTTTGGTATCCAGCTCCAGCTTATTATATAAACTTGCTGAATCCAGAAATGTTACCGCATCAAGATTAACCATTGCATAATATTTACCGAGACTTTTCCCGGCATAATAGACTTCAATATACTCCTGCTGTCCCTGCGCAATAACCTCAAACCCAGCGGGAATTTTAGTTAATGCTGCCTTTGCCGGGCTGAGACTCGCCAGGATCAAAAGAGCCAGTAATTTTTTATCCATGGCAACCCTGTAATCCATAACAACGACTAAAATAGTTAAAATAAGGGAGGACAAGCCCCCCTTTATTACGTATTAATTCTGTTATCCGGATTAGATATCCTGGGACAGATAGATGCTTACCACGCCACGGTAAATACCGGTTTCCAGTACACCTTTGGTGGTCTGAGCAAAAATCAGGTTTTTAGCCAAAGAACCGTTGGTTAAAGCATCGGAAGCAAAAATTTTGGTTGCTTCAAAAGTGGTAGCGGCATCGGACTTGATTTCAGTACCACCCCAGGTCACAGTCAGCGGAACAGTTTTGCTGCCGTCCAGGTTATGAACCAGTTGCGCAGGGGAAACCAACTGCATTTTAATGTCTTTAGTCACATCGTTAGACCAAATTTTAGTCATCAACTGATAAGATTGCAGACCCTGACCCGGCAGATATTGCATTTCAACTGCTTTCGGCAGTGCGCTGTTATCGGTTTGCGTCATATCCAGAGCGGCATCAACATTAGCTGTTACAGTAATATCTTTTTGTACTGCTAACGCGGAGCCTGCTACAGAGAATAACGCTGCTACCAGAAGAGATTTTGCAAATGCCTTTTTCATTACTATTCCTTCGTTTATGACAATGATAATTAATGGATCGCCAGCTCAAACTCGCCATTATCCTTAGTGATCCAGTTATTATATTTGACAACGATCTTGTCGTAGCCAGATATGCTTTCAAGATTTATTTCCTGACCAGGGAAGATATTTTTATTTACGGTCTGCATCTTACAATTATCTTTGCTATTATTTTTGCAATAAGCGATCGTTAAAAGTTTTAAACGTTGATTCCCTGCATTAAATAATTTTTTGGCAGGATTTACTTCTAACTTAGCAATAGGTTGTTGGGGTGGAACACTAACAACAATCCCCCAAATCAAGTTAACTGTTAACTGCATAGAGAGATCTTTTTTATCTGTGGCAACGTCATCAATACTGGGAACTGCTTCAAATTTAACGCGGTAATTTTTCTCTTTTTGCTCTGGTTCCATTGCGACAAAGCGCACGGTTTTGCTGCTACCGGCTGGTAAGGCGAATTTGGGTGGCATAACGACCAGATGATTTGCATCACCGGATTTAATCTCAACTTCATTTTCCTGAGGCGTCGATGGATTATCGATACGGAATACTGTCGCCTTGATATACTGAACTTCATTACTTTTAGATATTACACGAACGTTGCCTTCACCCTGACTATTAATAGAAACAGCCATAGGATAAACAGTCATATTTGACTGTGCAAAAAAAGGAGCGAACACGAATAAAAGCGGCGTAAGCCGTGATAAGAGTTTAATTTTCGCCACCATATAGAATTGATCTTACAAAATTGTTTCAAAAAAGTTAGTGCATTAGAAATGTAGATTTATTGTAAGTCAATATAAAAAAGCATTTTTAGTTAATATTAATTTAAAAAGCGAAAAATTAAGTTACTGAAACATAGTAATTTTCACAATATCGACGCTTAATTTTTAGGAATTTATAAATATTCACAATGTTAATTAAATACATTATTTCAATCACCATATTTATATATGAACAATGGCATACCCATAAATAAAGTGGTATGATAACTTTGTCCGCATTCCATTCCGGGAGACGCATATGGAAATCTCTGAACCACGCCGTTTGTACCAACAACTTGCTGCTGACCTGAAAGAGCGCATTGAGCAGGGCGTCTATCTGGTGGGTGATAAACTGCCCGCTGAACGTTTTATTGCCGATGAAAAAAACGTCAGCCGAACGGTAGTTCGTGAAGCCATCATCATGCTGGAAGTTGAAGGCTATGTGGAGGTGCGTAAAGGTTCAGGTATTCACGTGGTTTCCAACCAGCCGCGCCATCAGCAGGCGGCTGACGATAATATGGAATTTGCCAATTACGGCCCGTTTGAACTGCTACAGGCTCGCCAGCTTATCGAGAGCAATATTGCCGAGTTTGCCGCAACCCAGGTGACCAAACAGGACATCATGAAATTGATGGCCATCCAGGAGCAGGCTCGCGGCGAACAATGCTTCCGCGATTCCGAGTGGGATTTGCAGTTCCATATTCAGGTTGCCCTGGCGACGCAGAACTCAGCCCTGGCAGCCATCGTTGAGAAGATGTGGACCCAGCGTAGCCATAACCCGTACTGGAAAAAACTCCACGAACACATTGATTCCCGTACCGTCGATAACTGGTGTGATGACCACGATCAGATCCTTAAGGCGTTAATTCGCAAAGATCCCCATGCCGCTAAGCTGGCAATGTGGCAGCATCTGGAAAACACCAAGATAATGTTATTTAACGAAACCAGCGACGATTTCGAGTTCAACGCCGACCGTTACCTGTTCGCAGAAAACCCGGTTGTGCATCTGGATACGGCCGCCAGCGGCAGCAAATGAAATTCCCATCGGGCAGGCGCTACAACGCGCCTGTACGCTTTGTCAGTAAGCAAAAAGTATAAAGTGTCAGCCTGTGTAAATCCTCTCGCCACCCTCCCCTGCAATCAGCAAAATCAGACTCCACGGACATGTAATTTTGATAACGAACAACGTTGACCTTTGTTACAATTAGATTCAATTTGAATTTATGCTATTAAATGTTTTCTTATCTCACGTTTTAACAGGGAATAGTTCAGGCCGTGTTGGTGCTCCGACCCGCAATCCATACAAAAACAGCAATAATCTGGCGGGAGTGCATCATTTAAAACCGGCGTGGCGTTAACCGATTCACCAGGAATAATGAATGGAACTTTTGACCCAATTACTGCAGGCCCTGTGGGCGCAGGATTTTGAAACGCTGGCCAATCCGTCGATGATTGGCATGTTGTATTTTGTCTTGTTTGTAATTTTGTTCCTTGAAAACGGCTTGCTTCCGGCAGCCTTTTTACCGGGCGACAGCTTACTGGTGTTGGTCGGCGTATTGATTGCTAAAGGCGCGATGGGTTATCCACAAACGATTTTGCTATTGACCGTAGCCGCCAGCCTTGGCTGCTGGGTCAGTTACATACAGGGGCGATGGCTGGGCAATACCCGCACTGTGCAAAACTGGCTTTCCCATTTACCCGCGCACTATCACCAACGCGCACACCATCTTTTTCACAAACACGGTTTATCGGCGCTATTAATTGGTCGCTTTATTGCGTTTGTCAGAACACTGCTGCCGACCATTGCCGGGTTATCAGGGCTGAATAACGCACGCTTTCAGTTCTTCAACTGGATGAGCGGTTTGTTGTGGGTGTTGATCCTGACAACCCTGGGTTACATGCTCGGCAAAACGCCGGTATTTTTGAAGTACGAGGATCAGCTAATGTCATGCCTGATGCTGCTCCCGGTGGTACTGCTGGTATTTGGCCTGGCAGGTTCTCTGGTCGTGTTATGGAAAAAGAAATATGGAAATCGGGGGTAAAGGATGCAAATACCTCGCATGTCGCTTCGCCAGCTAGTCTGGTTCGGCGCTGCTTTATTGCTGGTCGGCACGCTGTTGCTGGCCTGGTCTGCGGTTCGTCAGCAAGATTCAACGCTGGCGATCCGTGCCGTTCATCAAGGCATGACGATGCCAGACGGTTTTTCCATCTGGCATCACCTTGACGCTCACGGCATTCCTTTCAAAAGCATTACCCCCAAGAACGACACTCTGTTAATTACGTTTGACTCCAGCGACCAGAGTGCCGCCGCAAAAGCAGTCCTCGACAGAACATTGCCCCATGGCTACATCATTGCGCAGCAGGACGATAACAGTCAGGCCATGCAGTGGCTGACCCGGCTGCGGGATAATTCTCATCGCTTCGGATAACTTCCTGTTATCCGAAACATATCACTCACTTTGGTGATTTCACCGTTACTGTCTATGATTAATGAGGCGGTGGTTAACACTACCGCTTCGTTGTCTGGACAATCGTTCCTTTGTAATAGGTTCGAGTCACAATGGAAGGTTCAAGAATGAAATACCGCATTGCTTTAGCTGTTTCTCTTTTTGCTCTTAGTGCCGGTAGTTATGCCACTACCCTGTGTCAGGAAAAGGAGCAAAATATCCTTAAGGAGATCAGCTATGCCGAAAAACACCAAAACCAGAATCGTATTGACGGTCTGAATAAAGCCCTGAGTGAAGTCCGGGCCAACTGTTCAGATAGCCAGCTTCGCGCCGATCATCAGAAAAAAATCGCTAAGCAGAAAGATGAGGTGGCGGAACGCAAGCAAGATTTAGCCGAGGCGAAGCAAAAAGGCGATGCGGACAAGATTGCCAAACGCGAACGGAAACTGGCAGAAGCGCAGGAAGAGCTGAAAAAGCTGGAAGCGCGCGACTACTAATTCACAATAGTCATTACTTACTCACCTGGAGAAAACTATGTCGAAAGAACACACTACGGAACATTTGCGTGCAGAGTTGAAATCCCTGTCTGATACGCTGGAAGAAGTACTAAGCGCCTCAGGAGATAAGTCGAAAGAAGAGTTGAGTAAGATTCGTAGTAAAGCAGAGCAGGCGCTAAAACAGAGCCGCTATCGCCTGGGTGAAACTGGCGAGGCAATTGCCAAACAGACTCGTGAAGCGGCGGCGCGTGCCGATGAGTACGTGCGTGAAAATCCGTGGACGGGTGTGGGCATTGGCGCTGTAATCGGTGTAGTGCTCGGCGTTCTGCTGTCGCGTCGTTAATTATGGCGGACACTCATCACGCGCAAGGGCCCGGTAAAAGCGTTCTGGGCATCGGGCAGCGAATAGTCACCATCATGGTCGAAATGGTGGAGACACGTCTGCGGCTGGCGGTGGTGGAGCTGGAAGAGGAAAAAGCCAATCTCTTTCAACTGTTACTGATGCTGGGCCTGACGATGCTTTTCGCTGCATTTGGTCTTATGAGCCTGATGGTGCTGATTATCTGGGCGGTTGATCCGCAATATCGCCTGAATGCGATGATTGCCACCACCGTGGTGTTGCTGCTACTGGCACTGATTGGCGGTATCTGGACGTTACGCAAGTCACGGAAATCGACACTGTTGCGCCACACGCGCCATGAACTGGCGAACGATCGGCAACTGCTCGAGGAGGAGTCCCGTGAGCGGTAAAGTCGAACGTGAACGCCGCAAGGCACAACTACTTAGCCAGATCCAGCAACAACGGCTGGATCTTTCCGCCAGTCGTCGAGACTGGCTGGAAGCAACAGGCGCTTACGATCGTCGCTGGAATATACTGTTGAGTCTGCGCTCCTGGGCGCTGGTTGGCAGTAGCGTGATGGCTATCTGGACAATTCGCCATCCGAATATGCTGGTTCGCTGGGCCAGGCGCGGTTTTGGCGTATGGAGTGCCTGGCGTCTGGTTAAAACCACCCTCAAACAGCAACAGCTGCGCGGTTAACGTCTTTCTGGCCGGAGCCATTCCGGCCTTATCCCTCAAAATTTTTGAAAAAATTTGACAGTTTTCCTTGCTAACAATCACCATTCACTACGTTTATGCTTCTCTCCATCGACAGCAACGACGCTAATACCGCGTCAATGCACAAAAAAACAATCAGCAGCCTGAGCGGCGCAGTGGAGAGTAAGATGAAAAAATTAGAAGATATTGGTGTACTGGTAGCGCGTATTTTAATGCCGATTCTGTTTATTACGGCAGGCTGGGGAAAAATTACAGGCTACGCGGGTACGCAACAATATATGGAAGCAATGGGCGTCCCCGGCTTTATGCTGCCGCTGGTGATTTTGCTTGAGTTTGGCGGTGGTCTGGCAATTCTGTTTGGTTTCCTGACTCGTACCACGGCGCTGTTTACCGCTGGCTTTACACTGCTGACTGCGTTTTTATTTCACAGCAATTTTGCAGAGGGCATGAACTCGCTGATGTTTATGAAAAACCTGACCATTTCTGGCGGATTCCTGCTGCTGGCAATTACGGGGCCGGGCGCATTCAGCATCGACCGCCTGCTGAATAAAAAGTGGTAAGCAGAGACTATACTTAACGATATTTGTTGGTCGGATAAGATGCGTAAGCATCGCATCCGACAATCAAAAATGTGCACTTTGCCAGCAATCTGAAACGAGGAGAAACACTCCTCGTTTTTGCTATTGGAGGAGAGAAAAATGGGTCAACTGATTGACGGCGTCTGGCATGACACCTGGTACGACACCAAATCCACCGGCGGTAAATTTCAACGTTCAGCTTCCGCATTTCGTAACTGGCTCACCGCTGACGGCGCACCAGGACCTACCGGCAAAGGCGGTTTTGCCGCAGAAAAAGATCGCTACCATCTCTATGTTTCACTCGCCTGCCCGTGGGCGCACCGCACGCTGATTATGCGTAAACTCAAAGGTCTGGAACCGTTTATCTCCGTTTCCGTGGTGAATCCGCTGATGCTGGAAAACGGCTGGACCTTCGATGACAGTTTTCCGGGTGCAACCGGTGATACGCTCTATCAACATGAGTTTCTGTATCAGCTTTATCTCCACGCCGATCCACACTATAGCGGACGTGTCACTGTTCCCGTGCTATGGGACAAAAAGAACCACACCATTGTCAGCAACGAATCGGCGGAAATCATCCGCATGTTCAATACCGCGTTTGATGCACTGGGCGCGAAAGCGGGAGATTATTATCCTCCTGCGCTGCAAACTAAAATTGACGAACTTAACGGCTGGATTTACGACACCGTCAACAATGGCGTGTATAAAGCCGGTTTTGCTACCAGCCAGGAAGCCTACGACGAGGCGGTGGTGAAAGTGTTTGAATCGCTGGCGCGACTGGAGCAGATCTTAGGTCAGCATCGCTATCTGACCGGTAACCAGTTAACCGAAGCTGATATTCGCCTGTGGACCACGCTGGTGCGTTTTGATCCGGTGTATGTCACCCACTTCAAATGTGATAAGCACCGCATCAGCGATTACCTGAATCTGTACGGCTTCCTGCGCGATATCTACCAGATGCCGGGGATTGCCGAAACTGTCAATTTTGATCACATCCGTAATCACTACTTCCGCAGCCATAAGACCATCAACCCTACGGGGATTATTTCGATTGGTCCGTGGCAGGATCTTGATGAACCGCACGGGCGGGACGTTCGCTTCGGCTAGACAAAGGCACCCTTCGTGGTGCCTCTGATTGCTAGCTAAGTGCGTGTTGTTCATGTCGGATGCGGCTTGAACGGCTTATTTGACCTAAAAATATTGTACATTCAATACATTGCAGAGAACTCACAGGCCAGATAAGCGTAGCGCATCTGGCGATTTTGCGCTTGCCATCAGTCTGAAGTTCCGTTCATTGCGCCTTATTAATTCATCATAGTGATATTTACTGCCATTTCATTCATGTCTATTCTTAATTTGCTGCTTTAAAAACAAGTGATTGAGCAAAATTGAGGCAAAAATGGACTGGTATCTGAAAGTACTAAAAAATTATGTCGGATTTCGGGGTCGTGCGCGGCGCAAAGAGTACTGGATGTTTATTCTGGTCAACATCATCTTTACGTTCGTGCTGGGACTACTGGATAAAATGTTAGGCTGGCAACGCGCCGGTGGCGAAGGCATCCTGACGACAATCTATGGCATTCTGGTGTTTTTACCGTGGTGGGCAGTTCAGTTCCGCCGCCTGCACGACACCGACCGCTCGGCGTGGTGGGTACTGCTGTTCTTAATCCCGTTTATCGGCTGGCTGATTATCATCGTCTTTAACTGCCAGGCGGGTACACCGGGTGAAAACCGCTTTGGGCCAGACCCGAAACTGGAACAGGAATAATAATTAAGCACCTTGTGAAAGGTGCTTAATCGTTTATTTTCCGGCGAACAACTTTGGAATTTCCCGCAAACACCAGGATTTTGCTTCTCCCATACTGTCGCGACGCCAGGCCATAATAATATCGATCTCGCTGGTCGATTCCGGGCTAACGACACGTAGCCGTCCTTCAGCAATATCTTTTTCCACCATCGGATACGGCATAGTTGCGACACCCAGCCCCGCCAGTAACGCCTGGCGTTTATCTTCAATGGTGCTGACCGTTAAGCGCGGCTGTTTGTCCAGCAACTGCACCGTCAATACCGGACGCTCACGAGCGGTATCCGCAACCGCAATTCCGCGATATTTCACGCGCGTCACCTCAGAAAGCGGTTCCGGCTCCTGGTGAATCGGGTGATCCGGCGCGGCAACGTAGACGTTCATTAAGGTATAGAGCTTGCGCGAGTTGATCTCCGACGAGGAACGAAAATGCATATCCGGCGCGATAACTATATCTGCTCGCCCCTGCTCCAGCCGCTCCCACGCGCCCGCCAGCACTTCGGTGATAATTGCCAGTTGGGTATTGGCTTTCACCGCCAGTTTGTCGATCAAAGGGAAAAAGGCAGCCGTCGGCACCAGCGCCTCGGTCACAATGGTGAGATGCGTTTCCCAACCGCGCGCGAGGGCTTCCGCATCAGTAGTCAGTTTATCTGCCGCTTCCAGCAGAACGCGTCCTCGCTCCAGCAACATACGCCCGACATTGGTGAATTTGGTGCGATGGCCAGAGCGGTCAAACAGTACCACATCCAGCTCTTCTTCCAGTTTTTGCATGGTGTAGCTAAGCGCAGAAGGCACGCGTCCCAGCTCATCTGCCGCCGCCGCAAAACTGCCACGGCGATCGATCGCGTCCATAACACGCAGTGCTTCCAGCGTTAATGCCCTTTCTTTGGCCATGTCGTTCTCATTCAGGAAATTTGAACATACCGGGCAGAATATCTGGCTAACAATGTAGCGTCCAGCCCCTTACCATAAAAGGAAGTAAAGAGAGGTCAATAATTATGATTACTACCCGAACTGCCAGGCAGTGTGGACAAGCAGACTACGGATGGTTACAGGCCCGGTATACTTTTTCCTTTGGACACTACTTCGACCCTAAATTGTTAGGCTACGCCTCCCTGCGCGTGCTCAATCAGGAAGTGCTGGCTCCAGGAGCCGCCTTTCAGCCACGAACCTATCCAAAAGTCGATATTTTGAATGTGATTCTGGATGGAGAAGCAGAATACCGCGACAGTGAAGGCAATCATGTTCAGGCCAGCGCCGGTGAAGCCTTATTGCTTTCTACTCAGCCGGGCGTGAGTTATAGCGAACATAACATTAGCAAAGACAAACCGTTAACGCGGATGCAGCTTTGGCTGGATGCCTGCCCGCAGCGAGAGAATCCGCTGATTCAAAAACTGGCGCTTAATATGGGCAAGCAGCAATTAATCGCCTCGCCCGATGGCACAGAGGGTAGCCTGCAACTGCGCCAGCAAGTGTGGTTGCATCATATTGTGCTCGCTAAGGGCGAAAGTGCGAACTTTCAACTTCACGGCCCGCGCGCCTATTTACAATCGATTCACGGCCAATTTCATGCGATTACGCATCATGAAGAGAAAGCGGCACTGACCTGCGGTGATGGTGCATTTATTCGTGACGAGGCTAACATTACGCTGGTTGCTGATTCCCCGCTGCGCGCTTTACTGATAGATTTACCTGTCTAGTTGTTTTTACAGGGAGAAGATGATGAGTAAAAAATCGGCGAAGAAACGCCAGTCAGTGAAGCCCGTTGTGGCGAAAGAAACCACTCGCGCAACTAAAAACTTTGGCTATGAAGAGATGTTGAGCGAGCTGGAAGCGATAGTAGCTGATGCCGAAACGCGGTTAGCCGAGGATGAAGCCGCCGCATAAAGACAGGTTGCCGGATGCGGCGTAAACGCCTTATCCGGCCTACAAAACCCAACAGCATCAATAAATTGCGCATCCCGCAGGCCGGATAAGATGCGCCAGCATCGCATCCGGCTTCAGGTACGATACCCAAGACTCGCCGCTTATCTGGCCTTGCTCGCCATAATCTCGATAATCTGCCGATCCGTTTGCTGCATCGAATGGCTTGCCAGCGCACACAGATTGGCAATCGACTGCTCAACATCATGCGCCACAATCCCTTCATTGCCGGTCACGGCGGTATCATCCAGCGCCATTAACACCGCTTTCCACGCTGCCGAAGCACTGGTCGAAACCTTCATCGCACAACTGTTCGACGCACCATCGCAAATCATGCCGCTGACATCGCCGATCATACTGCTGATAGCCATAGAGATCGTTTCATAACGCCCATCCACCAGCCACGCCATCCCAGCGGCAGCCCCCATTGCTGCCGTCGTCGCCGCGCACAGCGCGGATAAACGCGGCAACTGGTTATGGATGTAAATCGCGCTCAAATGCGAAAGCATCAGCGCGCGTGCCAGCCGTTCATCATCCACCCCGAAGTGTTCCGCGACCACCACTACGGGCATTGTCGCGGTGATCCCCTGGTTACCAGAACCGGAGTTACTCATCGCCGGAAGCGTTGCGCCGCCCATACGCGCATCAGATGCCGCGCTGGTACGAATCACAATCGACGAGGAGAGATCCTTCGCCAACAAACCGCGCGCACACTGTTTTTCCAGCGTTGCGCCAATATGCAGCCCCCAGTTGCCACTCAAACCTTCCTGCGATAATGCACAGTTTAACTTCGCAGAATCGAGAATAAAGCGGATCGCCTCAAACGGGACTTCATTGACGAACTTCAGGATCTCGGCGAGCGTCGTTCTGGAGAGCACCGCCAGCGGCGACTCTTGCTCCCCCTCTGTCACACATGCCTGCTGGGCAAATACCACGCCATTGTGCGTCTCAATATGCACAATGTTGGTATGTCCACCGACGATGGTGACACACGCCCACTTCTCGCCGTTCCAGACTTTGGCGCGTGAGAAGAGGATCTCGTCGCAAGGTTCCTGGATCTTAACCGAGACTTTCCCCGCCGCCAGCAATGCTTTGGCATCAGCAATCGCCTGCGCAGTTGCGTCTTTCAGCACTTCCAGCCCGGCTTTGGCATTTCCACCTAACGCTCCCAGCGCCGCCGCAATCGGCAGTCCCACCATTCCCGTGCCGGGAACAGTAACGCCCAGACCGTTCTTCATCAGATTTGGCGAAACCCAGGCTTCTACACGTTCAACCGGACCTTCCAGTTCTGCCGCAGCAACCGCCGCTGCCAGCGCCAGTGAAATAGGTTCAGTACATCCCAGCGCCGGTTTTACTTCCTCCTGAACGGCGAGGATGTAACGCTGCCATAACGGATTTAAAGTCGAATCAAACATAATAAAAACCTTAAAATTTCAGGTAAATCAAGAAAATGCCAGGAACGGAGAAACGCAAAGCAACAAACCGGTGACGATAATCAGGTACAGAGACATCCCTTTGTATTTGTGCAATGCCGGTACTTTGTAAACCAGCCACGCCGGGATCAGGCACCCTACCATGCCGAATATCGGGCTACAGATAGAGGTGAAGCTCAACACCGGCGCGTTCAGTACGATGGCGCTCCAGGCCAGTAAAATGGCGAAAATCATGATGCCGCGCTGAACGAGAGTTTCGTTAATCTTCTCGGCCGGTATCTTGCGGCGCAGGATGTTCATTACGATCCCTTGCGTTGCTTCACGGAAGCCTAAATAGACGCCAAAAAACGCGGTCATTACGGCAAAGATATTGAGAATGACACTAACCACTTTTACCCACGCTGCACCGTCACCGCTAATAAACTGTGCGGCAATCGCCAGCGCGGAAATATTCTGCTCGTAGGCTTTTACCGCTTCGTCATGTCCCATCGCCAGCGTGAACGACACGGCGTAGAAAAAGACGGTAACAAACAGAATGCCGAACGCGATGTTCATTGCCCGCAACGCTTTATGCCGCGCTACTTCAATCGATTTTTCCCGCGAGCGATAGGAAATCACCATCGGGCTTAATGTCTGGATAAACAGAATCGACGTCAGGGTAAACGGCAGCGTAATAATGGCGTTTTTCACCAGTAGCCCCAGCGGCGGCAGCGAACCCACGTTATACAGATGCCACATTCCCACCATCGACACGCCCAGCGCCGCGACCACCAGTAGCTTGGTCAGAACCATGCCAGTCGAAATCTTGAATAACAGTTTCTCGCCGCGTGAGGAGATGGCTACCAGAATGCAAATCAGTACCAGTCCATAAAACGGATTGTCTGATAGCACGCTTTCCGTCACGCCAAAAGTATGTAAATAGGAGGCGCTATCGTTGGTGATGGCGGTGGAATAGACGAACATCCAGATCACCAACATCACGAAATAGAGTGCACCTAACAGGATGCCCCAGTTTTTACCTAAATAACCGCTGATGACGCTGGGGTAATCTTTACACTCCGGTGATTCTGCCAGCGTATTAATAAACAACCGCTGAAACAGATACATTGCCGGGTAACCAATCACTGATGAGAGCAAAAATACCCACAATCCCATCAATCCGACCTGTACCGGGAGAAAAACAATCCCCGCGCCAATCGCCATCCCGATACTCATAATCACCCAGCCGGTGTCGGTACTGTCGAATTTGATTGCTTCACGCCATTCACTTTCACTCATTCCAGCACGACCCGCCGGGGTCGAAGCGTCTGCAATAACGCCTTTATTCGTTGCAATTTCCATAATTTCTCGCTCAATATTTTGTAGGGCTTTTTATTTTTTTCGAGCCGCATCAAGGCGATACGCGGTCTACGTTTTTTGCAGGCGAGTTATTAGAATGAAGAAATGATACGCGTGAGGTTAGAGAAAATCTTCACAATCAAGACTTTGAAATAGCAGTTATGGATAATAATTTTCTATAAAATCAACAGAAAAGAAACAATTATTCTCTATTTGCGGCAGATCACAATAAAAAAGGGTGCACATTTTGTGCACCCAAAGATAAATGCGGATGAAATATCAGCCGCAGACCACTTTTATCGCCAGTCCTCCGCGTGAAGTTTCGCGGTATTTATCGTTCATATCTTTGCCGGTTTCATACATCGTCTCGATCACTTTATCGAGCGAAACACGCGGTGCAGAGGTACGCCGCATTGCCATCCGCGCGGCGTTTACCGCTTTCACAGCGTTGATAGCGTTACGTTCAATACACGGAATTTGCACTTGTCCGGCAACCGGATCGCAAGTCAGCCCAAGGTTATGCTCCATAGCGATTTCCGCCGCATTGCATACCTGCGCCGGGCTGCCGCCCAGCAGTTCGGTTAACCCTGCCGCCGCCATCGAACAGGCCACGCCAATTTCGCCCTGACACCCCACTTCCGCACCAGAGATGGAGGCATTCATTTTATACAGCGCGCCAATAGCGCCAGCCGCCAGTAGAAAACGGGCGATGGATCGCTCATTGAGCGGACGGCGGAATTTATCGTAATAGGCCAGCACTGCCGGAATAATACCGCAAGCGCCGTTAGTTGGTGCTGTCACTACACGTCCGCCAGCGGCGTTTTCTTCGCTGACCGCCAGAGCAAACATATTGATCCAGTCGATGACGTTCATTGGATCGTTAGAGATATTGTCACTAGAGACCAGCAAACGGCGCAGCGCCACCGCCCGGCGTGGGACATTGAGCGGGCCAGGCAATACGCCTTCGGTATTCATGCCGCGTTCAATACCGTCGTGCATCACCTGCCAGATACGAGCAAACCCTGCATCAATTTCCGCTTTGCTGCGCAGCGCCAGCTCGTTATGCATCATCAGGCCAGAAATAGACAGGCCGTTGTAATCACACATTTTCAGCAGTTCGCCTGCCGAGTGGAAGTCATAAGGTACGGGTGTTTCGACATCGTGCGACAGGCCGAAGTGTTCTTCTTCAACGATAAAACCGCCGCCGACAGAGTAATAGGTTTTGCTTAATAGCTCTTCCTGCCCGTTCCAGGCAGTAATCCGCATCCCGTTCTCATGACGAGACAACATTTCGGGATGGAAGATAATGTTCTTTGCTACAGGAAAATCAACAATATGCGCACCAGAAGCCACCGGCAGTCGCCCACTGCGCGTCACAAGTTCAATAAATGCAGGGATCTCATCAATAACAACATCCTGCGGGCTGTTTCCTGCCAGTCCCATAATGATGGCGATATCCGTGGCATGGCCTTTGCCCGTCAGTGACAACGACCCGTAAAGATCGACCACAATATGACTTGTTGCAGTTAATAAGCCACTACTCACCAGTCGGTCGATAAAACTTTTTCCAGCATTCATTGGCCCCACGGTATGCGAACTGGAGGGGCCAATACCAATTTTGAAAATATCGAATGCACTAATCATAACCACACTCTCGGATTGCCATTCTGTGAAGAGGGCGGGACGACTCTGCAATCGCCCCGCTCCGGGCTTTACACGCTACGTACTGCGATAGCTTCAATTTCCAGCTTCACATCTTTCGGCAAACGCGCGACCTGCACGCAGCTACGGGTCGGGTAAGTCGCCTGATGCTCATCGAAGAACTGCTTATAGACTTCATTGATAGTGGCAAAGTCGTTCAGATCGGTGATGAATACCGTCATCTTGATGATATCGCCCACGGTGAGGCCAGCAGCAACCACGATCGCTTTGACGTTTTCAAGGCTTAAACGCGCCTGATCTTTCACATCAGCCGGGATCTCGCCGGTCTGCGGGCAAACCGGAATTTGCCCGGAGGTGAAGACCATGCTGCCTAAATCAACGCCCTGAACATAAGGGCCGATTGCGCCAGGGGCACGTTGCGTTTCGATAATCTTTTTCATACATCCTCCGGCGTCAGAGCGCCTGGGTAAAGGTACGTGAAATCACATCCTGTTGCTGTTCGCGGGTCAGCGCGTTAAAGCGCACAGCGTAGCCAGAGACACGGATTGTCAGGTTCGGGTATTTTTCCGGGTGCTCAATGGCATCCAACAACATTTCCCGATTCATAACGTTAACGTTGAGATGTTGACCGCCTTCGATGTCCGCTTCGTGATGGAAATATCCATCCAGCAGACCAACAAGGTTGGTTTTGCGTACCGGATCTTCTTTACCCAGCGCCGCCGGGACGATCGAGAAGGTGTACGAAATACCGTCTTTGGCGTAAGTGAACGGCAGTTTCGCCACGGAAGTCAGCGAGGCTACCGCGCCTTTGCGGTCACGACCGTGCATCGGGTTAGCGCCCGGCGCAAACGGCGTACCCGCGCGGCGACCGTCCGGTGTGTTACCGGTTTTCTGTCCGTACACCACGTTAGAAGTGATAGTCAGGATCGACTGGGTCGGCACGGCGTTGCGATAGGTTGGCAGTGCTTTAATTTTCTTCATAAAGCGTTCAACCAGGTCACAAGCGATGCTGTCTACGCGCTCGTCGTTGTTACCGTACTGTGGATATTCGCCATCGATTTCAAAATCCACCGCTAGACCGTTTTCGTCACGGATGGGTTTCACACGGGCATATTTAATGGCGGAAAGTGAATCCGTCGCCACCGACAGACCCGCGATGCCGCAAGCCATGGTGCGATAGACATCACGATCGTGCAGCGCCATCAGCGAGGCTTCATAGCTGTACTTGTCGTGCATGTAGTGGATGATGTTCAGCGCGCTGATGTACTGCACCGCCAGCCAGTCCATGAAATGATCGAGGCTGTCCATGACTTTGTTGTAATCCAGCACGTCGTCCATCAATGGTGCCGTTTTCGGGCCGACCTGAATCTTCAGCTTCTCGTCCACCCCGCCGTTGATTGCGTACAGCAGTGTTTTCGCCAGGTTAGCGCGTGCGCCGAAGAACTGCATCTGCTTACCAATCACCATTGGGCTGACGCAGCAGGCAATCGCGTAATCGTCGCTGTTGAAGTCAGTACGCATCAGATCGTCGTTTTCATACTGCAAAGAAGAGGTGACGATAGATACTTGCGCCGCATATTTTTTGAAGGCAATCGGCAATGCTTCCGACCAAAGAATGGTCAGGTTAGGTTCCGGTGCTGGCCCCATAGTGTGCAGGGTGTGCAAATAGCGGAAGGAGTTTTTGGTCACCAGCGTACGACCGTCCAGCCCCATCCCGCCGATCACTTCCGTCGCCCAGATGGGGTCGCCGGAGAACAACGAATCAAATTCCGGTGTACGCAGGAAGCGCACCATGCGGATCTTCATGATGAAGTGGTCGATCAGTTCCTGCGCCTGCTGCTCATTAAGCACGCCGGCTTTAAAGTCGCGCTCAATGTAGATATCGAGGAACGATGCGGTACGACCCAGAGACATTGCGCCGCCGTTTTGCGATTTCACCGCCGCCAGGTAAGCGAAGTAGAGCCACTGCACCGCTTCCTGCGCATTCTGCGCCGGACGGGAGATGTCGAAGCCGTATTTCGCCGCCATTTCCTGAATCTGCAACAGCGCATGACGATGTTCTGCCAGCTCTTCACGCAGACGGATGGTGGCTTCAAGATCCTCACCTTTTTCCAGACGAGACTGGAGATCGGCAAATTGCAGTTCGCGTTCACGTACCAGATAACTGATGCCGTACAGCGCCACGCGGCGATAGTCACCAATAATGCGCCCACGACCATAACCGTCCGGCAAACCGGTCAGAACGCCAGATTTACGGCAGCGCAGCATATCCGGTGAGTAAACATCAAATACGCCCTGATTATGGGTTTTACGCAGATCGGTAAAGATGTACTCAAATTCGCTGTCCATTTCACGGCCATATGCGTGGAATGAACTTTTAATCATATTAATGCCGCCAAACGGATGCAGCGCGCGCTTTAACGGCGCATCGGTTTGCAGACCAACAATTTTTTCCAGCGGCTGATTAATATAACCAGCATCATGGGCGGTAATGGTAGTGGCAATATTAGTATCGAAATCAACCGGCGCGTGGGTCGCATTTTCGATACGAATGCCTTCCATTACTTTTTCCCACAATGCCGTGGTCGCTGGCGTTGCTTCAGCAAGGAAAGATTCATCACCTTCATAAGGCGTATAGTTGTGTTGAATAAAATCGCGGACATTAATTTCGTTTTTCCAGTCCGTACCTTTAAAGCCAAGCCATGCGTCGGCGTACAGCTTATCGCTGGTATCAATATCTACCTTCATGAAAAATAATCTCTCTACAAGACTTCAACTAAATTATGCAAATTCTGCGGGAGCGTTAACTTTGCCTAAATGAATTGCATCTAAGGCAATCATTTTTTCTTCATTAGTCGGAATAACGGCGCAAATTACGCGCGCATTTTCACTGGAAATAATACGTTCACCGTAGGAATTAGATTGATTATTCATTTCCACATCAATCTCAACGCCTAATACGGCTAAATGTTCCATGACCAGACGACGAATTAAACTTGAGTTTTCGCCTATTCCGCCGGTAAATATAATGCCATCCAGACGATGTAATGAGGCAGCGTGTCCGGCAATATGACGGGCAATTCGATGAACAAAAGTTTTAATTGCCAGTTGTGCGCGCTCGTGTCCTTCATGCCAGGCTTTTTCCAGTACGCGCAGGTCGGAAGAAAGACCGGAAATACCTAATAATCCCGACTCTTTATTCACTATGCGTTCCAGATCGCCCAGGCTCTGATTGGTTTGACTGGCAACCCAGGACATCGCGCCGAAGTCGACATCACCACTGCGCGTCCCCATCATCAAGCCTTCCAGCGGCGTCATTCCCATTGAGGTATCTACGCTCTGACCGTTACGAACCGCGCAGATTGACGCGCCATTACCAAGATGCGCCACAACCAGCCCGGAGTCATCTTCCGCCAGGTCCAGCAGCGAATGGGCGCGCTGGGAAACATAGCGGTGCGAGGTTCCGTGGAAACCATAACGGCGCACACCTAACTCTTCATAATATTTCCACGGCAGGCCGTATAAATAAGCCTCTGGAGCCATCGTCTGGTGGAAACTGGTATCAAATACCGCCACCTGAGTTACGCCAGGAAATAATTGCTGCGCCGATTCAATGCCACTTAAATTGGCGTAATTATGCAGCGGAGCCAGTGGAGAAACGCGGCGGATATTATCAATGACCTCATCGGTAATAATAGCGGACTCGGTAAAAATACTGCCGCCGTGGGCGATGCGGTGGCCAATTAAGGCCACACTGTCATTTAAATTCCGTTTTTCCAGTTCAAATGCGATTGCCTTCAATGCACCTTCGTAGCTGTGGTGAGCCAGCGGTGCTGGCTCTCCCCCATTTACGGATAAGAATGCATTTTCCGAGTTAATACCATCGGCAATACCTGACATTAATACTTCACAGTCACAGGTATCGAGCACGGAAAACTTAATCGAAGACGAACCACAGTTAATAACCAAAACAACCGGAAATTCATTCATCTCTTTTCTCATCCTGAGTTATGGATTAAAACAGTTTGTATACGATGTTCAGGATGGTCAGCAGACCAATCACAGTAACAAACACGTTATCCAGACGACCACGGTATTTCGCCAGAGACGGCGCCTTACGGATGGCGTACATTGGCAACAGGCACAGCAGGGATGCGATAATCGGTGCGCCCATGGCTTCAATCAGATCCAGGATGTTCGGGTTGGCGTAGGCAACAACCCAGGTTGAACCCATGATGAAGATCATGCTGAGAGTATTCAGTTTACCCAGCGACACTTTGGTTTTGTCGCCTTTATAACCGAACTTCAGAATCAGACCGTTCAGACCTTCCAGCGTCCCCAGATAGTGACCGAAGAAAGATTTGAAGATAGCAACCAGCGCGATGATGGACGCCGCATATTCCAGAATAATAGCGAACGTCGTTTTGGTGCCGGTCATGGATGCAAAGTGGTTAGCCAGGTAAGAAAGCACCGGAATATTCTGCGCTTTTGCTTCCGCCATGTTCGCCGGAGACAGCGTAAACAGGCAGCTGAAGGCAAAGAACATGACCACTGCAACCATCAGCATACTGGCGCGAGAGATGATTTGTGAACATTTCTGCTCAGTGAAGTCGCGACCAAAGTCTTTCTCATACTCTTCACGCTTAGAAACGACGAAAGAAGAGACGATTGGTGAGAAGTTAAAGGAGAAAACCATGATGGAAATCCCCAGCCAGACGGTGATCAGGATACCGTCATGACCTGTTAACGACAGCGCACCAAGGTCAACTTGATCGATAACCGCAGAGTTCCAGTAAGGGATCAGCGACAGAGAAATCAGCACCAGGCTGGCGATAAAAGGCCATACCAGGTAGCTCATCACTTTAACCATCAGATCTTTACCAAACCAAATGACGAACGCCATCAGCAGCAGCAGGAACAGCGCCACGAAGCCACGATTCAGCGGTGCAAAACCGAGCTGGTTTTCCCAGAAGGTCATAAAGGTGTTGGTGATGGTAACGCCATAAATCCACAACAGTGGGCAAATCGCGAAGAAATACAGGAACGTGATGACCACACCGCCGGTTTTACCAAAGTGCTCTTCTACCGTTTCCGTAATGTTGCCGGAAGGGTTAGAGCCAGAGAGACACAGACGCGCCAGCGCCCGGTGGCAATAAAACGCAATCGGGTATGCCAATACCAACATCAGAAGAATCGGGATCAGTCCGCCAAAACCTGCGCGGATAGGGAAGAACAGCACCCCGGCGCCGATTGCCGTACCAAACAAGCCTAACGTCCATGTGGTATCTGATTTACGCCAGGACGATTGTTTTGTCTGGCTGGATACAATGCTATCTGAAGTACTCATATCCTATCCTCAACGAATTAATTAAGCGTCAACGAAACCGGTGATTTGAGAGACGCGAGAAAGATCGATATTACCGCCAGAAATAATACTGACGGTTTTTCTGTTTTGAATATATTGGTCTAATTTACCGCTTAATAATGCAGCACATGCCAAAGCGCCTGCACCTTCGGTAACGACTTTATTACGCTGAATTAAGGCAATCATACTGTTTCTGATTTCGTCTTCACTAACCAGCACGATGTCATCGACTAATTCACGAACGATTTCGTAAGTTAAATTACCCGGGCGGGCGACATCACAACCATCCGCCAGGGTGCCGGTAGTTCGGTGCGTGGTTATTTCTCCGGAGTGGAAAGAAGCCGCCATGCCGTGAACGTTTTCTGACTGCACACCAATAACACGAATGGTCGGGTTAATAGATTTAATTGCCACCGCAATACCGGCAATTAAACCGCCACCGCCAATTGGCACAATGACGTTATCGACATCATAAAGATCTTCCATAATTTCCAGCCCAATGGTTCCCTGACCGGCAATCACTTTCGGATCATCATAAGGTGGAATAAAGATGCGACCTTCCGTTTCGACAATTTCGCTCACTTTGGCGATGGTGTCGTTGAAGTTGTCGCCGTGCAGTACCACTTCAGCAGAGTAGTCACACGTTGCCGCAACTTTGGATTTTGGCGCGCCTTTCGGCATTACAACTTTACCATCAATCCCCAACATCGCACAGGAGAGCGAAACCCCTTGCGCGTGGTTCCCTGCTGAACAAGCCACTACACCTTTACGTTTCTCAGCATCAGTTAAGGAGCTTAATTTATTAAATGCGCCACGAATTTTAAATGACCCGGTACGCTGCATGTTTTCAAACTTAAGGAATATTTCACCTTTGCAACGTTCGCTAAAATAGTTAGATCGAGGCATGCCTGTTTTATAAATTCGCCCAGCCAGACGTTGTTTTGCTTCAATAATGTCATCAATAGCAACCGGCAGATCGTATGTAATATGCATTATAAAACCTCTTAGCCTGAATTAAATATGTAGGTAACCGTAACCAGCACCTGCAAAAAGGCAGGTGGATTATTTATGTTTAAATAAAAAAACAAATAACTAACAAGATTCTATTAATTGCTTTCGTCTACACCCATTATAAGATGAATATTCTTTGGCTAATTCCACCAAAACCGATGCTGCTTTTTTAATACGATAATTTTTCGACCATACTGCGGCATATTGCGCTACCGGTAATGTTTCCTCAACCGGAATGGTAATAAATTGATTAGAACCAAAAGGTGAAGTCATATCGCAGGGAATCACGGTTAAGAAATCAGCATTGAGAACAAGATTATAAATTGTCACGACTGAGTCGGTTTTAACAATGTTTTCAATACTGATGCCATTTCTTTGTAACGTGGTGAGTAGTTCGCTGTAGTATCCCATATTCGTTTGCGGCAACACCCACTGTTCGTTTTTCAAAGACTCCAGCGTGGTGGTGCCGGTGGATGTTCGGGACTTACTGGCAACCAGTACGAACTCTGACTCGAACAGCGGCTCGACATGCAAATCCTGAAGCTTCATTTCTGCACTTAACGTACCTATCGCAAAATCCAGACGCCCGTCGCGGATAGCCGGTAAGAACGAGGACAATTGCGCTTCATACATTGAGACCTGCGCTTTCGGGAACACCTCTTTGAATTTGTTGATCATCCCGGACATAAAGGTAAAGCCGATCAGCGATGGAAAACCAAATGAGACCTCCACGACTGCATCAGAGGACATACCGCTAATCTCATTAACCATATTTTTCATTTCGCGGGTAATGGATTCGGAGCGTGAGAGCAACAATTGACCCGCTGGCGTCAGCGTTACACCGGTATTTTTCCGCACCACTAATTCCACGCCAAAATAATCTTCGATATCGTTAATGATTTTACTGACCGCTGGTTGAGTTAACCCTAATTCTTTTGCAGCCGAGCCAATAGAGCCACTTCTGATGACTTCCTGAAAGACTACCAGGTGTTGCGTTTTAGGAAGAAGAATAGTGCTCATAACAACCCGCGTTAATTACCTCATTGACGGTATGAAGTGTATCAAAATGCAATGAATAGGATATGTGCGACCACTCACAAATTAACTTTCATTAGTTTTCCAGGTATATCCTTAAAGGCATATAACCATTTAATATCAATGAGTTAGATAAATAAAATCAACACAAAGGCTGACTTTTATCAAAAAAATGAGGGGGGATAACCATATTTTATGGCGATAACGACACACTTAATTTTTGTTATTAAAAAATGCTCTTAGGCGATATTTCAAGCAATTATCGTGTATTTCGCAGACGACTTTTAAGTTAAATTTAATGAGCAAGTTATCAAGTTTTATTATAAATAAATCATTTCCACAGATAAATAATGCGGTACATCACATTTTTTTGCGCTATTTGTTGGAGATAGAACATTTATTTTATCAATATTTTAAAATCTCGAATACAGATATTGATCATCTCGAACAATTGATTAACGTCATTCATTGTCTCTTTTGCAGAACGTCATTTTGTGAATGCAATCGTTTTCCATGATTTATTCTCGCATTCCGGTTGCAGAACAGTATTTTGTGTTGAGGATCACAAAACTAATAATTGCCATTCGAAGTAAGTTATCAGAAGAGAGCACGGGGTGACTAAAAAGAGTGTTTATATTGAACCAACAGGCCGCTTTCTTTTGGGTATAGCGTCGTGGACAGTCATTCATCTTACTGCCTGCTTCAAAAGCAAAAACCCGCCAGTTTTGCACTGGCGGGTTTCTGTTGAAGAGGTGAAACTGACCGATAAGCCGGGTTCTGTCGTGGACAGTCATTCATCTAGGCCAGCAATCGCTCACTGGCTCAAGCAGCCTACCCGGGTTCAGTACGGGCCGTACCTTATGAACCCCTATTTGGCCTTGCTCCGGGTGGAGTTTACCGTGCCACGGACTGTTACCAGCCGCGCGGTGCGCTCTTACCGCACCCTTTCACCCTTACCTGATCCCACTTGCGTGAGCCATCGGCGGTTTGCTCTCTGTTGCACTGGTCGTGGGTTTCCCCCCCAGGCGTTACCTGGCACCCTGCCCTATGGAGCCCGGACTTTCCTCCCCTCCGCCCGTCTCCCCCGAAGAGGACGACGACGAAGCGGCGACTGTCTGGTCAGCTTCGGCGCGAAGTATAGAGGGTTTGCGCGCCCTTGTCACCCCGCGTTACGCATTCCAATCGCCAGCGTCGCGGCGATATTGCGTGAAGCACGGTAAATATTGTCATAAGCCCCGCTGAAAGCTTCATCCAGCGTAACAATACTGTTCAACACGCTGAATACAGCATCGATGCCATGCTGATGCACAACGCCGACATCCTTCGTTAGACTACCCGCAATACCAATTACCGGTTTATTGTATTTCTTCGCGACGTTCGCTACGCCAATCGGCACTTTGCCGTGAACGCTCTGGCTATCGATGCGACCTTCTCCGGTGATCACCAACGAGCAATCATAAATATGTTCTTCCAGATTGAGCGCCGTCGTCACAATCTCAATGCCGCTCTTTAGCTCTGCGCCAAGAAACGCCATTAGCGCCGCCCCCATACCGCCTGCAGCCCCTGCACCGGGGACGTATTTCACATCAACATGCAGCGATTTTTTGATGACATCAGCATAGTGAGAGAGATTCTTGTCCAGCTCGATAATCGTGGCTTCATTAGCCCCTTTTTGCGGGCCAAAAATACGCGAAGCACCGTTATCGCCCACCAGTGGATTAGTGACATCGCAGGCGACGCGAATAGCGCAATCTTTTAAACGCGGATCGAGGCCGGAGATATCAATATCATTCAGGGTATTAAGACTGCCGCCGCCAAAACCGATTTCATTACCGTTGACATCGCTTAACTTCGCCCCCAGCGCCTGCATCATCCCCGCACCGCCGTCGTTGGTGGCACTGCCGCCGATGCCAATAATAATACTGGTCGCGCCACTCTCCAGCGCCTGCAAAATTAACTCTCCCGTGCCGCGAGAAGTCGTCACCAACGGATCACGCTTTTCCGACGGTACTAACGCCAGCCCACTGGCCGCCGCCATTTCAATAAACGCGGTTTTACCATCGCCAGAGATCCCCCAACTGGCATTCACCTTCTCGCCCAGTGGCCCTGTAACCCAGGCGTGACGTTCGGAACCCTGGGTAGCTGCAATCATCGCTTCCACCGTTCCTTCGCCGCCATCAGCAACCGGAACAGAAACGTACTGTGCATCAGGAAAAATTTCCCGAAATCCTTTTTCTATCGCCTGCGCAACCTCGCTGGCAGATAAACTTTCTTTATAAGAGTCTGGGGCGATTACGATTTTCATACCTGTGCCTGTTACCACATGACGCCGGAGGGCGTTTCTCTTATTCGGCCTGGATTCCAGGCCCGGATTGCAATACGCCATCCGGGCGCGACGTCATTAACGAGTAACTTCGACTTTCGCCAGTTTTTCGTAGTAGCACGCCAGGGCGCTATGATCCGCCGTTCCCAAACCATCGGCACGTAGTGCCTGCATCATCTCCATAACCGCAGCAGTTAGCGGCAATTGCGCACCAACGCCGTGGGAGGTATCCAGCGCATTTGCCAGATCCTTAATATGCAGATCAATACGGAAGCCTGGCTTGAAGTTTCTGTCCATGACCATAGGCGCTTTGGCGTCAAGAACGGTACTGCCCGCCAGTCCACCGCGAATTGCCTGATAAACCAGATCCGGGTTAACGCCCGCCTTGGTTGCCAGCGTTAACGCTTCTGACATCGCGGCAATATTCAGCGCCACAATGACCTGGTTTGCCAGTTTGGTGACGTTACCTGCACCGATTTCCCCGGTATGCACCACGGAACCCGCCATCGCTTTCATCAAATCATAGTATTTGTCGAAAATAGCCTTGTCGCCGCCCACCATCACTGACAGCGTACCGTCGATGGCTTTCGGTTCACCGCCGCTCACCGGGGCGTCCAGCATATCAATACCTTTCGCTTTCAGTGTTTCGCTGATTTCACGGCTTGCCAGCGGAGCGATTGAACTCATATCGATCAATACCGTACCTGGCTTCGCGCCTTCAATGATGCCATTTTCACCCAGCGCCACCTCTTTCACATGAGGGGAGTTTGGCAGCATGGTTATGATGACGTCGCACTGTTCAGCGATAGTTTTAGCCGTAGACGCTGTTTCTGCGCCTGCGGCAATCACTTCAGCAATGGCTTCAGGGTTACGGTCAGCAACCACCAGCGAGTAACCTGCTTTCAGGAGGTTTTTACTCATTGGTTTACCCATAATACCCAGGCCAATAAAACCAACTTTCATAGTCATATCAATCATCTCTCTTGTTGCGGTGGTGGTTATTTTTTAAAGGTATCTGCCAGTTTCTGCGTGGCGGAACGGAATACGCCGAGATCGCTGCCGACGGCCACAAACGTAGCGCCCCATTCCAGATAACGACGCGCATCGGCTTCGACAGGGGCGAGGATGCCGCAGGGTTTGCCGTTGGCTCTGGCGCGATTAAAAATATGTTGAATCGCTTTTTGCACATCTGGATGCGACGCATTGCCGAGATGGCCTAATGCCGCTGCCAGATCGCTGGGGCCAACGAAGATACCGTCCACGCCTTCGGTTGCGGTGATAGCATCAACGTTATCAACGCCTTGCTGGCTTTCAATTTGCACCAGAATGGTGATGTTCTTATTCGACTGAGCGAAGTAATCCGCCACGGTGCCAAACATATTGGCGCGGTGAGAAACGGAGACGCCGCGAATACCTTCTGGTGGATAACGGGTAGATGCCACCGCCTGCACCGCTTCTTCTTTCGTTTCCACAAAGGGGATCAGGAAGTTATAAAAACCGATATCCAGCAGACGCTTGATGATCACCGGTTCGTTGGTCGGTACACGCACCACTGGCGCGCTGACGCTCCCCTTCAGAGCCATCAACTGAGGAATGAACGTGGAGATATCGTTTGGCGCATGTTCGCCATCCAGCACCAGCCAGTCAAAGCCAGCTAAACCAAGAACTTCCGTGCTAATTGGGTTAGAAAGTGCTGACCAGCAGCCAATCTGTACCTGTTTCGCTGCCAACGCGGCTTTGAACTTATTTGGGAAAATATCGTTATTCATCGCTTATACCTTTGCTTATTTCTGCAATTCCATACGTTTAATGTCGCCAATCAGGCTTCCTGGTGCAGTATTGAAAGAGGGCAATCTCTTCGATGACAATAAAAATAGGCAGTAAGATTAAAAAGGCACATGCGTTCCTTATTCATCAATCCCACTAATCATGTTTATATTCAGTCGATAGCAAAAAGGTCAGTGCTATTTATTAAATATTCTATTAACGAATATTGGCCACTGCACAATAATAAATCCGTTTTCGACAATGAGTATAATCAGCACAGAAACAATAGGCATTGTGCAAATGCTCATTATGTTTGTCTGATATAAATATTATTTTGAGCATATGCCTATCACGCTGCGTGCCAATGCACATATTTACGCTTTGCCTGCCCCGGTTGCCCTGCTATCACGATAATTAGTGATGTTGATCACATACTGACTTTTCATCTCCTGACACTCTTATTCCATCTCGCAGATAAAATTATTTCTGTCATCAGAATCAATCAACATAAATTTATTATTACCAGCGACCGGAGAAAACGGGATAATGGCCAACATCGAAATCAGACAAGAAACGCCGACTGCGTTTTATATAAAAGTTCACAACACAGATAATGTGGCAATTATTGTTAATGATAATGGCCTGAAAGCAGGAACGCGTTTTCCGGATGGGCTGGAATTAATTGAACATATTCCCCAGGGGCATAAAGTCGCATTGCTGGACATTCCGGCTAATGGTGAAATTATTCGTTATGGCGAAGTGATTGGTTACGCCGTGCGCGCGATCCCACGCGGAAGTTGGATCGACGAATCAATGGTAGTACTGCCGGAAGCGCCGCCATTACACACGCTGCCACTGGCAACTAAAGTGCCGGAACCCTTACCGGCGCTTGAAGGTTATACCTTTGAAGGCTATCGCAATGCCGATGGCAGCGTGGGAACCAAAAACCTGCTCGGCATCACCACCAGCGTCCACTGTGTGGCGGGCGTGGTGGATTACGTGGTGAAAATCATTGAGCGTGACCTGCTGCCGAAATACCCGAACGTCGATGGCGTGGTGGGGCTGAATCATCTGTACGGTTGTGGCGTGGCGATTAACGCTCCGGCGGCGGTGGTGCCTATTCGTACTATTCACAACATTTCGCTTAACCCAAACTTTGGCGGTGAGGTGATGGTGATTGGTCTGGGTTGCGAGAAATTGCAACCTGAGCGCCTGCTGATCGGCACGGATGATGTACCGGCTATTCCAGTGGAAAGTGCCAGTATTGTCAGCTTGCAGGATGAAAAACATGTCGGTTTTCAGTCAATGGTCGAGGATATTTTGCAAGTTGCCGAGCGCCATCTGCACAAATTAAATCAACGGCAGCGAGAAACCTGTCCTGCTTCAGAACTGGTTGTCGGTATGCAGTGCGGCGGCAGCGATGCGTTTTCTGGTGTAACGGCAAACCCGGCAGTGGGTTATGCATCTGATTTACTGGTGCGCTGCGGCGCAACGGTGATGTTCTCAGAAGTCACGGAAGTGCGTGACGCCATTCATCTGCTGACGCCGCGCGCTGTTAACGAAGAGGTTGGCAAGCGCCTGCTGGAAGAGATGGAGTGGTACGACAACTATCTCAATATGGGGAAAACCGACCGCAGCGCCAACCCTTCGCCGGGTAACAAAAAAGGCGGTCTGGCAAACGTGGTGGAAAAGGCACTCGGCTCCATTGCTAAATCAGGTAAAAGCGCGATTGTAGAAGTGCTGTCACCCGGTCAGCGTCCGACCAAACGCGGATTAATTTACGCCGCGACGCCAGCCAGCGATTTCGTCTGTGGCACCCAACAGGTGGCTTCAGGGATTACCGTGCAAGTATTTACGACCGGTCGCGGCACACCGTACGGTCTGATGGCGGTGCCGGTCATTAAAATGGCGACCCGCACCGAACTGGCGAACCGCTGGTTTGATTTGATGGATATTAATGCGGGCACTATCGCCACCGGCGAAGAGACCATTGAAGAGGTGGGCTGGAAGCTGTTCCACTTTATTCTCGATGTCGCCAGCGGGAAGAAGAAAACCTTCTCGGATCAATGGGGACTGCATAACCAACTGGCGGTGTTTAACCCGGCGCCGGTGACCTGATTTCTTTTGGAACGCGCCTCGCAAAACATGGCCTTAGTGCCATGTTTTTATTGTTTCAAGTCCCGTCATCCATTAATAATGCATTTGCATTACCTTAGTTGAAGATTATAATTTGAGCAGAAAAAAGGCTGTAAAAGGACAGTGAACAATGCCCGCTAATGCTCGCTCTAACGCTGTACTGACCACTGAATCAAAGGTCACGATACGCGGACAAACAACTATCCCCGCGCCAGTGCGTGAGGCCTTAAAACTGAAGCCAGGCCTGGACAGCATTCATTACGAAATCCTGCCTGGTGGGCAAGTATTTATGTGCCGCGTGGGAGATGAACAGGAGGATCATACTATGAATGCATTTTTGCGTTTTCTGGATGCAGATATCCAGAACAACCCGCAAAAAACTCGTCCATTCGAAATTCAACAAGGAAAGAGACTTGTCGCTGGCATGGACGTCAACATTGATGATGAGATTGGCGACGACGAATAATGGATTTTCCACAAAGGGTTAATGGTTGGGCGCTATATGCTCATCCCTGCTTTCAGGAAACCTACGACGCTTTAGTTGCCGAAGTTGAGACATTAAAGGGGAAAGATCCTGAAAATTATCAGAAAAAAGCCGCCACAAAGTTATTGGCAGTAGTACATAAAGTTATTGAGGAGCATATCACGGTCAATCCATCATCACCGGCATTCCGTCATGGCAAGTCGTTAGGCTCAGGGAAAAATAAAGACTGGTCACGGGTAAAATTTGGCGCTGGTCGTTATCGTCTCTTCTTTCGTTACAGCGAAAAAGAGAAAGTCATCATTCTGGGATGGATGAACGATGAAAACACGCTGCGCACCTACGGTAAAAAAACAGATGCCTATACCGTATTCAGCAAAATGTTAAAAAGAGGACATCCTCCTGCCGACTGGGAAACCCTCACCAGAGAGACTGAAGAAACCCATTGATGGTGTTCACAATGCCCGCCGAACGCATCCGTTTTGACCAGCGGGCACCATTTCTCACTCCCCGACCAGAATCACCTCAACCCCAGCCTTTCGCAGTCCTTCCAGACTATCCGCAGGAATGCCTTCATCGACAATGATCATATCGATCCGCTGAGTATCGATGATCTTATGTAAACTGGAGCGGTTGAACTTACTGGAATCGGTGACCACGATGATCCGTTCCGCAACTTCGCACATCCGGCGGTTTAAACGAGCTTCATCTTCATTGTGCGTGCTGATGCCGCGCTCCAGATCGATAGCGTCCACGCCGAGAAACAGCATATCGAAGTGGTAATTTTGCAGCGATTGTTCAGCCTGATCGCCGTAAAAAGATTGCGACTGGCGGCGCAGATGCCCTCCGGTCATCAGCAGTTCCACCCCTTCAGCTTCCAGCAACGCATTAGCCACGTTCATACCGTTGGTCATCGCAATTACGTCGGTGTGCTTGCGCATCAGACGGGCAATCTCAAAGGTGGTGGTTCCGGAATCGAGGATCACCCGATGACCAGGCTTAATTAACTCAACGGCAGCTTTCGCAACGCTGCGTTTCATCGCCGTGTTCAGCGCGCTTTTATCTTCCACCGAAGGCTCAACTGACGGCGTCGTGCCATCGCAGATCAACGCGCCACCATACGCACGCACGGCGATCCCCTGTTTTTCCAGAAACGCCAGATCATTGCGGATCGTCACGGTAGAAACGCCAAATAATGCTGACAGATCGTTAACCTGCACACTCCCTTGCTGACGCAGGCGCTGAATGATCTGCTCTCGTCGTTCGCTGGTGCCAGTCACTCGTTTCTCACCTGATGCGTCGGTATTACTCATAGAAAATCCTTTCGTAAAGCTTTCGTTTCATTTCGTTTTTATTATTAATACCGTTCTATTAAGCAAATGCAAGCCCACCTTGCCCGTTGACGCAAGCGACTCCTGTTTCAGAAGCTTTCATTATGTTTCTTTTGTGAATCAGATCAGAAAACAATTACCTTTCGTTTTATTTTTACCTCACCATGACGCAGTATCAACTGAAACAAAACGAAAGATCAGCAATGGCAGTTATCTGGCCTGGAGAGGAAAGTGAAATATCTGATAGAAATGGTGAGACAGCACAAAGAGGGCAAAACAAATGGGATTTATGCCGTTTGCTCCGCGCATCCGCTGGTACTGGAAGCCGCCATCCACTACGCCTTCGCAAACCAAACGCCGTTACTGATTGAAGCAACCTCCAATCAGGTGGATCAGTTCGGCGGATATACCGGAATGACGCCCGCCGATTTTCGCGGCTTTGTTTGCCAGCTTGCCGACTCGCTGAATTTCCCGCAAGACGCGTTGATTCTCGGCGGTGACCATCTGGGGCCAAACCGCTGGCAGAATCTGCCTGCCGCTCAGGCGATGGCCAATGCCGATGATTTGATTAAAAGCTACGTCGCGGCGGGGTTCAAAAAAATCCATCTTGATTGCAGTATGTCCTGTCAGGGCGATCCGGTTCCCTTAACCGATGATATCGTGGCTGAACGCGCTGCCCGTCTGGCGAAAGTGGCGGAAGAAACCTGCCGCGAACACTTTGGCGAAGCCGATCTGGTGTATGTCATTGGTACTGAAGTGCCGGTGCCTGGCGGCGCTCATGAAACCTTAAGCGAACTGGCGGTCACCACGCCGGATGCCGCCCGCGCCACGCTGGAAGCTCATCGTCACGCTTTTGAAAAGCAGGGTCTGAATGCCATCTGGCCACGCATCATTGCCCTGGTAGTACAACCCGGCGTCGAATTCGATCACACCAACGTTATTGATTATCAGCCAGCCAAAGCGACCGCCTTAAGCCAGATGATTGAACACTATGAAACGCTGATTTTCGAAGCTCACTCTACCGATTATCAAACGCCGCAATCGCTGCGCCAGTTGGTAATCGACCACTTTGCCATTCTGAAAGTTGGCCCGGCGCTGACCTTCGCCCTGCGTGAGGCCCTGTTTTCTCTGGCGGCGATTGAAGAAGAGCTGGTGCCAGCGAAAGCCTGTTCCGGTCTGCGTCAGATACTGGAAAACGTGATGCTCGATCGCCCGGAATACTGGCAAAGCCACTACCACGGTGACGGCAACGCACGTCGTCTGGCACGCGGTTACAGCTACTCAGATCGCGTGCGCTACTACTGGCCGGACAGCCAGATTGATAACGCTTTCGCCCATCTGATTCGTAACCTGGCGGATGCCCCAATTCCGCTGCCGCTCATCAGCCAGTATCTGCCGCTGCAATACGTCAAAGTTCGCTCCGGCGAGCTACAACCAACGCCGAGGGCGCTCATTATCAACCATATTCAGGACATCCTGGCGCAGTACCACACAGCCTGTGGAGGCCAATAACCAAAACAAGAGGAACACGCTATGCCAAATATTGTTTTAAGCCGGATTGATGAACGCTTGATTCACGGTCAGGTCGGCGTTCAGTGGGTCGGATTTGCGGGGGCAAATCTGGTTCTGGTCGCCAACGACGAGGTAGCCGAAGATCCGGTACAACAAAACCTGATGGAAATGGTACTGGCAGAAGGGATCGCCGTGCGTTTCTGGTCATTGCAAAAAGTGATCGACAACATCCATCGCGCCGCTGACCGGCAGAAAATCCTGCTGGTTTGCAAAACACCAGCCGATTTCCTGACGCTGGTAAAAGGTGGTGTCCCGGTGAGTCGCATTAACGTTGGCAATATGCATTACACCAATGGCAAGCAGCAAATCGCCAAAACGGTTTCTGTGGATGCGGGTGATATCGCGGCGTTTAACGATCTGAAAACCGCCAGAGTGGAATGCTTCGTTCAGGGCGTCCCGACAGAACCTGCTGTGGAGCTCTTTAAATTACTTTGAGGGATTCATTATGGAAATCAGTCTGTTGCAGGCATTCGTGTTGGGCATTCTCGCCTTTATCGCTGGCCTGGATATGTTTAACGGCTTAACCCATATACATCGCCCGGTGGTTCTTGGACCGTTGGTTGGGCTGGTACTTGGCGATCTACATACCGGTATTTTAACCGGCGGTACGCTGGAACTGGTATGGATGGGACTGGCTCCGCTGGCGGGCGCACAGCCGCCTAACGTAATTATCGGTACTATAGTCGGTACGGCATTTGCTATTACCACCGGCGTGAAACCCGATGTCGCGGTCGGTATCGCCGTACCTTTCGCCGTCGCGGTACAGATGGGGATTACCTTCCTGTTCTCGGTGATGTCTGGCGTGATGTCCCGTTGCGACCGGATGGCGGAAAATGCCGATACGCGCGGCATTGAGCGCGTGAACTATCTGGCGCTGCTGGCGCTCGGCATCTTCTATTTTCTCTGCGCTTTCCTGCCGATTTACTTCGGTGCGGAACATGCCAAAACCATCATTGATGTCCTGCCGCAACGCTTAATCGACGGCCTCGGTGTCGCAGGCGGCATCATGCCAGCAATCGGTTTTGCCGTGCTGCTGAAAATCATGATGAAAAACGTCTACATCCCCTACTTCATCCTGGGCTTTGTTGCCGCCGCCTGGCTCAAGTTACCGGTGCTGGCTATTGCTGCTGCCGCGCTGGCGATGGCGCTGATCGACCTGCTGCGTAAATCTCCTGAACCGATTCAACCTGCGGCACAGAAAGAGGAATTTGAAGATGGCATCTAATCAAACGACCCTGCCGAACGTCAGTGAAAACGAAGAAGCACTGCTGACTGGCGTCAATGAAAACGTATATGAAGATCAAAGCATTGGCGCGGAGTTAACGAAAAAAGATATCAATCGCGTCGCATGGCGTTCCATGCTGTTACAGGCTTCTTTCAACTACGAACGTATGCAGGCTTCCGGCTGGTTGTACGGTCTGCTGCCTGCACTGAAAAAGATCCATACCAATAAACGCGACCTGGCGCGCGCCATGAAAGGCCATATGGGCTTTTTCAATACTCACCCGTTTCTGGTGACGTTTGTGATCGGCATTATCCTTGCGATGGAGCGTTCTAAGCAGGACGTTAACAGTATTCAGAGCACCAAAATTGCTGTCGGTGCGCCGCTCGGCGGGATTGGCGATGCGATGTTCTGGCTGACGTTGCTGCCAATTTGCGGCGGGATTGGTGCCAGTCTGGCGTTGCAAGGCTCTATTCTCGGCGCCGTGGTATTTATCGTGTTATTCAACGTGGTGCATCTCGGTCTGCGTTTTGGTCTTGCGCATTACGCTTATCGAATGGGCGTGGCGGCGATCCCGCTAATTAAAGCGAATACCAAAAAAGTCGGTCATGCGGCGTCTATCGTCGGGATGACGGTGATCGGCGCGCTGGTAGCAACCTATGTCCGATTAAGCACCACGCTGGAAATCACGGCAGGCGACGCAGTGGTTAAGCTACAGACTGACGTTATCGACAAACTGATGCCTGCCTTCTTACCGCTGGTCTATACCCTGACCATGTTCTGGCTGGTACGTCGCGGCTGGAGTCCGCTGCGCCTGATTGCAATCACTGTGGTTCTCGGCATCGTCGGTAAATTCTGTCATTTCCTTTAAATACAATGAGGTATTAGATGTTAAGTATTATTTTGACAGGGCATGGTGGATTTGCCAGCGGCATGGAAAAAGCAATGAAGCAAATCCTCGGTGAGCAATCACAGTTTATCGCCATTGATTTTCCGGAAACCTCAAGCACCGCGCTGCTTACATCGCAGCTTGAAGAAGCCATCGCCCAACTGGATTGTGAAGACGGCATTGTTTTTCTGACGGATTTGCTGGGCGGCACACCGTTTCGCGTAGCTTCAACGCTGGCGATGCAAAAACCGGGCTGTGAAGTGATCACCGGCACCAATTTGCAACTATTACTGGAAATGGTGCTGGAGCGCGAAGGGTTAAGCGGAGAAGAATTCCGTGTGCAGGCGCTGGAGTGCGGACACCGTGGGCTGACCAGTCTGGTGGACGAGTTAGGCCGCTGCCATAAAGAATGTCCGGTCGAGGAAGGAATATGAGGTAAGCGCCCCGCCGCTGTTAGTAAAAGACAGTGAGTGGCGTTTACACTTTCATTTCTTTATCTGGCTTTTACTTCCCCCCGAGGCTTTTTTTCTTTTGTTTTGACTTTTGCACCGGTGTCGGATGCGACGCTGACGCGTCTTATCCGACCTACGGTTGGTGACAGCCAGGCGGATAAGGCGTTTACGCCGCATCCGGCAATCGGTGCAAATATCCCCCCATCAAACAATCCCTTTATCTTCCCTTGTCTTTTCTTTCAACGATCACAAATTTCGTTTTATTTCTTTTTTCTTCATTGAACTTTCAGTTTCTTTTCTATAAATTTTAATCAACGAAAGATATCACCAAGTGAAATGAAACGAAAGGCAAGCGAAAGCTATAACGCCCGACGTCAAGTTCATCAGACTAAGGATTGAGTTATGCCAGAAAATTACCCCCCTGCCACCACCGGCACATGGACTGAAGAAGAGATCCGCCATCAGCCTCGCGCGTGGCTTCGTTCGCTCGCCAACATTGACGCGCTACGTTCCGCGCTCAATAACTTTCTTGAACCGTTACTGCGCAAAGAGAACCTGCGGGTAATCCTGACCGGTGCCGGAACCTCGGCATTTATCGGTGACATCATCGCGCCGTGGCTCGCCAGCCATACCGGCAAAAACTTCAGCGCCGTACCGACCACCGATCTGGTTACCAATCCGATGGACTACCTGAATCCAGCGCATCCGCTGCTGCTGATCTCCTTCGGTCGATCCGGCAATAGCCCGGAAAGCGTCGCCGCCGTGGAACTGGCAAATCAATTTGTACCGGAGTGCTATCACCTGCCGATCACCTGCAATGAAGCGGGCGATCTCTATCAAAACGCGCTCAACAGCGATAACGCGTTTGCCCTGCTGATGCCCGCAGAAACGCACGATCGCGGCTTTGCGATGACCAGCAGTATTACCACCATGATGGCCAGCTGCCTCGCGGTTTTCGCGCCTGAGACAATCAACAGCCAGACCTTCCGCGACGTGGCGGATCGTTGCCAGGCGATCCTGACCTCGCTCGGCGATTTCAGCGAAGGCGTGTTTGGTTACGCGCCGTGGAAACGGATCGTTTATCTCGGCAGCGGTGGCTTACAGGGCGCGGCACGTGAGTCGGCGCTGAAAGTGCTGGAACTGACGGCGGGTAAACTGGCGGCTTTTTATGATTCCCCGACCGGATTCCGTCATGGCCCGAAATCGCTGGTCGATGATGAAACGCTGGTCGTGGTGTTTGTCTCCAGCCACCCCTACACCCGTCAGTATGATCTTGATCTGCTGGCAGAACTCCGCCGCGACAACCAGGCAATGCGCGTGATCGCCATCGCCGCTGAAAGCAACGACATTGTTGCCGCCGGCCCGCATATCATCCTGCCGCCATCCCGTCACTTTATCGACGTTGAGCAGGCATTTTGCTTCCTGATGTACGCCCAGACGTTTGCACTGATGCAGTCGCTGCATATGGGCAATACGCCGGATTCCCCATCAGCCAGTGGCACCGTAAACCGCGTGGTGCAAGGCGTAATTATTCATCCGTGGCAGGAATAAGAGGATCGCATTATGAGCATTATCTCCACCAAATATCTGTTACAGGACGCTCAGGCCAATGGCTACGCAGTGCCTGCGTTTAACATCCATAACGCCGAGACGATCCAGGCGATCCTCGAAGTGTGCAGTGAAATGCGATCGCCGGTGATCCTCGCCGGGACGCCAGGGACTTTTAAACATATCGCGCTGGAAGAGATCTACGCCCTGTGTAGTGCCTATTCCACAACCTACAACATGCCGCTTGTGCTGCATCTCGACCACCACGAATCGCTCGATGATATTCGCCGTAAAGTCCACGCTGGCGTGCGCAGCGCGATGATCGACGGCAGTCACTTCCCGTTTGCTGAAAACGTAAAACTGGTGAAATCGGTCGTCGACTTCTGCCACTCGCAGGATTGCAGCGTGGAAGCGGAACTGGGTCGTCTGGGAGGCGTGGAAGATGATATAAGTGTTGACGCCGAAAGCGCGTTCCTCACCGACCCACAAGAAGCCAGACGCTTTGTCGAACTGACTGGCGTCGACAGCCTGGCGGTGGCGATTGGTACGGCGCATGGCCTGTACAGGAAAATACCGAAAATTGATTTTCAGCGGCTGGCGGAAATTCGTGAAATGGTAGACATCCCTCTGGTATTGCATGGCGCCAGCGATGTCCCGGATGAATTTGTTCGCTGGACTATTAAACTGGGTGTGACGAAAGTTAATGTCGCCACGGAATTGAAAATTGCCTTCGCCGGCGCGGTTAAAGCCTGGTTTGCGGAAAACCCGCAGGGTAATGATCCTCGCTATTATATGCGCGTCGGTATGGATGCAATGAAAGACGTTGTCAGGAATAAAATTAATGTCTGTGGTTCGGCGAATCGAATTTCAGCATAACCATTAAATTTATACGATTTATTAATAAGTACTGCTCGACTAATATCGGATAGTGCCTTAATGGCAAAGGAAATGAGTAAACCTTAATTAATACATCAGTACAATGTCGCAACGATAATATATTTAAAAAAATTATATTATTAAACTTTTATGGTGAGGATTACATAATGAGCAGTCCAAATATTCTCTTAACCCGTATCGATAACCGTCTGGTTCATGGCCAGGTTGGCGTGACCTGGACATCCACCATCGGTGCGAATCTGCTGGTGGTCGTGGATGATGTTGTCGCTAACGATGATATCCAACAGAAACTGATGGGTATTACTGCGGAAACCTACGGCTTTGGTATCCGTTTCTTTACTGTCGAAAAAACCATTAATGTCATCGGCAAAGCTGCACCACATCAGAAGATCTTCCTGATTTGCCGTACGCCGAAAACGGTACGTAAATTAGTAGAAGGTGGCATTGATCTGAAAGATGTCAACGTCGGCAATATGCATTTCTCGGAAGGGAAAAAGCAAATAAGTAGTAAAGTTTATGTCGATGACCAGGATCTCACGGACTTACGTTTTATTAAACAACGTGGTGTGAATGTTTTTATTCAGGACGTCCCGGGCGATCAAAAAGAACAAATCCCTGACTAAATCTAACATCGCCTTAATACTGGTTTGAGGTAATAAAAATGCATGAAATAACCCTACTTCAGGGATTATCCCTGGCGGCATTAGTTTTCGTTCTGGGGATTGATTTTTGGCTGGAAGCCTTATTTTTATTCCGCCCGATAATCGTTTGTACCCTTACAGGTGCTATTCTCGGTGATATTCAGACTGGCTTAATTACCGGTGGCTTGACAGAGCTGGCTTTCGCCGGATTAACCCCTGCCGGGGGTGTTCAGCCGCCCAACCCAATTATGGCGGGTCTGATGACCACCGTCATTGCGTGGTCTACGGGCGTCGATGCCAAAACGGCAATTGGTCTTGGCCTGCCGTTTAGTTTGTTAATGCAATACGTCATTCTGTTCTTCTATTCCGCTTTCTCATTATTTATGACCAAAGCCGATAAATGCGCACAAGAGGCGGATACAGCAGCGTTTTCCCGACTTAACTGGACAACGATGCTGATTGTTGCCTTTTCGTATGCGGTGATTGCTTTCCTCTGTACTTACCTGGCGCAGGGTGCGATGCAGGCGCTGGTAAAAGCAATGCCCGCCTGGTTGACCCACGGCTTTGAAGTGGCTGGCGGCATTCTGCCTGCCGTTGGTTTTGGCCTGCTGCTGCGCGTGATGTTCAAAGCGCAATATATTCCTTACCTGATCGCCGGTTTCCTGTTTGTTTGCTACATCCAGGTCAGCAACCTGTTGCCAGTTGCCGTACTGGGCGCAGGCTTTGCGGTGTATGAGTTTTTCAATGCGAAATCCCGGCAGCAAGCGCAACCGCAGCCCGTTGCCAGTAAAAATGAAGAAGAGGACTACAGCAATGGGATCTGAAATCAGTAAAAAAGATATCACCCGCCTGGGCTTTCGTTCGTCGCTGCTGCAAGCGAGCTTTAACTACGAAAGGATGCAGGCAGGCGGTTTTACCTGGGCAATGTTGCCGATCCTGAAAAAGATTTATAAGGACGACAAACCGGGCTTAAGCGCGGCAATGAAAGATAACCTCGAATTTATTAATACCCACCCAAATCTGGTCGGATTCCTGATGGGGTTATTAATTTCGATGGAAGAGAAAGGGGAAAACCGCGACACCATTAAAGGTCTGAAAGTGGCGCTGTTTGGCCCAATCGCGGGAATTGGCGATGCGATTTTCTGGTTTACCTTGTTGCCGATTATGGCGGGGATTTGCTCATCATTCGCCAGCCAGGGAAACCTGCTGGGGCCGATTCTGTTTTTCGCCGTTTACCTGCTTATCTTTTTCCTGCGCGTCGGTTGGACCCACGTCGGTTATTCGGTCGGCGTGAAGGCGATCGATAAAGTACGAGAGAACTCGCAAATGATCGCCCGTTCGGCAACCATCCTCGGAATCACGGTAATCGGCGGGCTGATTGCCTCGTATGTGCATATTAACGTGGTGACGTCGTTTGCTATCGACAGTACCCACAGCGTCGCACTGCAACAGGATTTCTTCGATAAAGTCTTCCCGAACATTTTACCGATGGCCTACACCCTGCTGATGTATTACTTCCTGCGGGTGAAAAAAGCGCATCCGGTGCTGTTAATCGGCGTGACGTTTGTGCTCTCTATTGTTTGTTCCGCATTCGGCATTTTGTAAATGGAACGAGGCACTGCATCTGACGCAGCCTCAGATTGTTGACAAAGTGCGCTTTGTCCATGCCGGATGCGGCGTGAACGCCTTATCCGGCCTACAAAATCATGCAAATTCAATATATTGCAGAAACAATGTAGGACTGATAAGCGTAGCGCATCAGGCAATTTGGCGTTTGTCATCGGTCTCCGTATCACACCTGGTGGTGCCTCTCTACACAAGGAATTTCTCCTCATGCAAACCTTACAGCAAGTTGAAAACTATACGGTGTTAAGTGAACGCGCCAGCGAATATTTATTGGACGTGATCCGTAGCAAACCAAATGCCGTGATTTGCCTGGCGACCGGAGCGACGCCATTACTGACGTATCATTATCTGGTAGAAAAAATCCACCAGCAGCACGTTGATGTCAGCCAACTGACCTTCGTGAAGCTCGACGAATGGGTGGATCTGCCATTAACCGTGCCCGGCACCTGCGAAACTTTCCTTCAGCAGCATATCGTGCAGCCGCTGGGGTTACGTGAAGACCAGCTCATCAGCTTTCGCTCCGAAGAGATAAACGAGACAGAGTGCGAGCGGGTAACGAATCTGATTGCGCGCAAAGGCGGTCTCGATTTGTGCGTTCTCGGACTAGGGAAAAACGGTCATCTTGGGCTGAACGAACCGGGAGAAAGCCTGCAACCGGCCTGCCATATCAGCCAACTTGACGCGAAAACCCAGCAACATGAGATGTTAAAAACCGCTGGTCGTCCCGTGACTCGCGGGATCACCTTAGGCTTGAAGGATATTCTCAATGCCCGCGAAGTTTTGTTACTGGTGACTGGCGAAGGAAAGCAGGATGCGACAGAACGTTTTCTCACGGCTAAAGTCTCCACCACGATCCCGGCTTCGTTTTTATGGCTGCATAACCACTTCACATGCGTAATTGATGAGATGTGTCGCCGTTAACTCACCAAGTACAGGCATCGCAGCTCTATTCCTGCTGCAATGCCTGTAATCACTCCCCTTGCTGCTCCAGCGCATACTTATACAGCGCGTTTTTCTTCACGCCGTGAATTTCTGCTGCCAGCGCCGCCGCTTTTTTCAGCGGCAGTTCTGCCTGTAGCAGCGCCAGCGTGCGTAGTGCATCGGCGGGTAAGTCTTCTTCCTGTGCTTTATGGCCTTCGACAATCAGCACCATTTCGCCTTTGCGACGGTTTTCATCTTCTTTGACCCACGCCAGCAGCTCGCCAACGGGCGCGCCGTGAATGGTTTCCCAGGTTTTGGTCAGTTCTCGCGCCAGCACCACGTAGCGGGACTCCCCCAGCACCGCGACGATATCTTCCAGGCTATCTAACAGACGGTGGGTCGATTCATAAAAAATCAGCGTGCGCGGTTCCGCTTCAATCGCTTTTAGCGCATCACGGCGACCTTTCGATTTGGCGGGCAGAAAGCCTTCATAACAAAAGCGATCGGATGGTAAACCAGCGGCGCTTAATGCAGTGATAGCAGCACACGGTCCCGGTAGCGGCACCACGCGAATCCCCGCTTCACGGCAGGTACGCACCAGATGGTAGCCAGGGTCGTTAATCAGCGGCGTTCCGGCATCAGAAACCAGCGCAATGTTTTGTCCCTCTTGCAGCTTCGCCAGCAGCGTTTCGGCTTTCTGTTGTTCGTTATGGTCGTGCAGGGCGAACAGTCGGGCGTTTATCCCAAAATGTTGCAGCAGCAAACCGGTATGACGCGTATCCTCGGCGGCAATCAGATCAACGGCCTGTAATACCTCCAGCGCACGCTGGGTGATATCCGCCAGATTGCCGATTGGCGTCGGTACAATGTAGAGCTGACCTTGAGAATTATCCGCCGATTGGTGTTGTTTCATTGTGTCGTCCGTATTGCCGATTTAATATTGAGAATTGCGTAAAAAAAATATCACTGGATACATTATGGTACCCTCAACATTTTCTCGTTTGAAAGCCGCGCGTTGTCTGCCTGTTGTTCTGGCAGCCCTGATTTTCGCCGGTTGTGGCACCCATACCCCCGATCAGTCCACTGCCTATATGCAGGGCACGGCGCAGGCCGATTCTGCCTTTTATCTTCAGCAGATGCAGCAAAGCTCTGATGATACCAGGATCAACTGGCAATTACTCGCCATTCGTGCACTGGTGAAAGAAGGTAAAACCGGGCAGGCGGTTGAACTGTTTAACCAGCTGCCGCAAGAACTGAACGATATCCAGCGTCGCGAAAAATCTCTGCTGGCGGTAGAGATTAAGCTGACACAAAAAGATTTTGCTGGCGCGCAGGCCTTGCTGGCTAAAATTACTCCGGCAGATTTAGAGCAAAACCAGCAGGCGCGTTACTGGCAGGCAAAAATCGATGCCAGTCAGGGACGTCCTTCCATTGATTTATTGCGCGCATTAATTGCTCAGGAACCGTTACTCGGTGCGCAAGAAAAACAGCAGAATATCGATGCCACCTGGCAGGCGCTCTCCGCCATGACCCAGCAGCAGGCGAATACGCTGGTGATCAACGCCGACGAAAACATCCTACAAGGCTGGCTGGATCTGCAACGCATCTGGTTTGATAACCGCAATGACCCCGACATGATGAAAGCCGGGATCGCCGACTGGCAGAAACGTTACCCGAACAATCCGGGCGCGAAAATGCTGCCAACGCAGTTGGTAAATGTAAAAGCGTTTAAACCTGCGTCAACCAACAAAATCGCCCTGCTGTTGCCGTTGAATGGTCAGGCCGCAGTGTTTGGCCGCACTATTCAGCAAGGCTTTGAAGCGGCGAAAAATATCGGCACTCAGCCAGTAGCGGCTCAGGTAGCAGCCGCGCCTGCCGCTAACGTAGCAGAACAACCCCAGCCGCAAACCGTAGACGGCGTTGCCAGCCCGGCACAAGCGTCTGTTAGCGATCTGACAGGTGAAGAAACCGCCGCACAGCCGGTGCCTGTAAGCGCCCCTCCGGCAAGCACCGCAGCGGTAAGCTCTCCGGCGAATCCATCCGCAGAACTGAAAATCTACGATACCTCATCACAACCACTTAGCCAGATCCTCAACCAGGTTCAGCAGGATGGCGCGAGTATTGTAGTCGGTCCACTGCTAAAAAATAACGTTGAGGAGTTGCTCAAGAGCAACACCCCGCTGAACGTGCTGGCACTCAATCAGCCGGAAAATATCGAAAACCGCGCCAATATCTGTTACTTCGCGCTATCGCCAGAAGATGAAGCGCGCGATGCAGCGCGTCATATTCGTGACCAGGGTAAACAAGCACCGCTGGTACTGATCCCACGCAGTTCATTGGGCGATCGCGTAGCCAATGCGTTTGCGCAAGAGTGGCAGAAACTCGGCGGCGGCACCGTTTTGCAACAAAAATTTGGTTCCACCAGCGAATTACACGCGGGTGTTAACGGCCGTTCAGGTATCGCTTTAACAGGTAGCCCGATTACACCCAGAGCGACAACCGACTCCGGCATGACGACCAACAATCCAACCCTGCAAACCACGCCGACCGGAGACCAGTTCATCGATAATGGCGGTCGTGTCGATGCGGTGTACATTGTGGCAACGCCAGCCGAAATCGCCTTCATCAAACCGATGATCGCCATGCGTAACGGCAGTCACAGCGGTGCAACGTTGTACGCCAGCTCCCGCAGCGCAGGAGGCTCTGCTGGCCCGGATTTCCGACTGGAGATGGAAGGCTTGCAGTACAGCGAAATCCCGATGCTGGCAGGCGGTAATCTGCCGTTAATGCAGCAGGCGCTCAGTGCGGTAAATAATGATTATTCGTTGGCGCGCATGTATGCGATGGGCGTCGATGCCTGGTCACTGGCGAATCATTTCTCGCAAATGCGCCAGGTTCAGGGTTTTGAAATCAACGGTAATACCGGAAGTCTGACGGCTAACCCGGATTGCGTGATTAACAGGAAGTTATCATGGCTACAGTACCAACAAGGTCAGGTAGTCCCCGCCAGTTAACCACTAAACAGACCGGCGATGCGTGGGAAGCACAAGCGCGTCGCTGGCTGGAAGGCAAAGGACTGCGCTTTGTCGCCGCTAACGTGAACGAGCGTGGCGGCGAGATTGATCTGATAATGCATGAAGGCCAGACCACCGTTTTTGTCGAGGTGCGTTACCGCCGTTCTGCACTTTATGGCGGCGCGGCAGCCAGTGTGACCCGCAGCAAACAACACAAATTATTACAGACTGCCCGCTTGTGGCTCGCACGTCATAATGGGAGTTTTGATACTGTGGATTGCCGGTTCGATGTGGTAGCCTTCACCGGGAATGAGGTTGAGTGGATTAAGGACGCCTTTAATGACCACTCATAATTAAGGTTTAAGGATTAGCGTGCAAGAAAGAATCAAAGCTTGCTTCACTGAAAGCATTCAAACTCAAATTGCAGCGGCAGAGGCGCTTCCGGATGCCATCTCCCGTGCAGCCATGACGCTGGTTCAGTCTCTGCTCAATGGCAACAAAATCCTCTGTTGTGGTAATGGAACTTCCGCTGCCAATGCACAGCATTTTGCTGCCAGCATGATCAACCGTTTCGAAACGGAACGACCCAGCCTACCTGCCATTGCACTAAATACTGATAATGTTGTCTTAACGGCGATTGCCAACGATCGCTTACATGATGAAGTGTATGCAAAACAGGTGCGGGCGCTGGGACATGCGGGAGATGTGTTATTAGCCATTTCCACCCGTGGCAACAGCCGCGATATCGTAAAAGCAGTTGAAGCCGCCGTGACACGTGATATGACCATTGTGGCATTGACCGGCTATGACGGCGGCGAACTTGCCGGTTTGTTAGGGCCACAGGACGTGGAGATCCGCATTCCTTCGCATCGTAGTGCTCGCATTCAGGAAATGCATATGCTGACGGTAAATTGCCTGTGCGATCTGATCGATAACACGCTTTTCCCTCACCAGGATGATTAAGGAGAATACATGAAGGCATTATCGCCAATCGCAGTCCTTATTTCCGCGCTGCTGTTGCAAGGTTGTGTTGCCGCTGCCGTAGTAGGTACTGCCGCTGTGGGTACTAAAGCGGCGACCGACCCCCGCAGTGTCGGCACCCAGGTGGACGATGGTACTCTGGAAGTGCGCGTGAACAGCGCATTGTCAAAAGACGAACAGATTAAGAAAGAAGCACGCATTAATGTAACGGCCTATCAGGGCAAAGTGCTGCTGGTTGGGCAGTCTCCAAATGCTGAACTTTCGGCTCGCGCCAAACAGATTGCTATGGGCGTAGACGGTGCCAACGAAGTGTATAACGAGATTCGTCAGGGGCAGCCGATTGGTCTGGGCGAAGCGTCTAACGATACGTGGATCACCACCAAAGTGCGTTCGCAACTGTTAACCAGCGACCTGGTGAAATCGTCCAACGTGAAAGTGACCACCGAAAACGGTGAAGTGTTCCTGATGGGACTGGTGACTGAACGTGAAGCGAAAGCGGCGGCAGATATTGCCAGCCGGGTGAGCGGCGTGAAGCGGGTGACCACGGCGTTTACGTTTATTAAATAAGCCATTGATCGGTCGTTGAAGTAAATATTCACACCTTAGCCGACCTGTTCCCCTCACCCTAACCCTCTCCCCAAAGGGGAGAGGGGACCGTCCAGTGCTGTATTCAGGAGCATCCAACATCTTAGGCCAACAGCGCCAACCCGCCGACAATCACACCAGACACTGCCACCATCGCCCCTGTCAGCCATAAGGCTTTCGCCGGGAACGCTTTACGCAACATAATCAGTGACGGCAAACTCACCGCCGGGAGCGTCATCAACAATGCCAGCGCCGGAGCGGTTCCCATGCCTGCCAGCATCATCGTTTGTACAATCGGAATTTCTGCTGCCGTGGGAATGACAAACAAGCATCCTGCCACCGCCATCGCCACCACCCACATCAGGCTGTTATCGACAGCACCATCGGCATGGGGGAATAGCCAGACGCGAGCGGCACCCAACACCAGTACTGCAAGGATGTAAACCGGGATTGTACTCCAGAAAAGCGTCCATAGCGCCCTGCCCCAGCGGATAAAAAATCCGCCCTGCACTTCTGGCATGTCAATTTCGACCGGAGCCTGCGTTTGCGGTGTTTCACGCACCCATTTTTGCACCAGTGTCGCAATCAACAACACCATCACCAGCCCCGCAACCAGACGAATCGCCGCAAAGCCCCAGCCGAGAACAAACCCCATAAACACCAGCGTCGCCGGGTTTAACAACGGATTCCCCATCCAGAATGCCAGCGCACCGCCCATCGACACCTGCTGGCGACGCATCCCCGCCGCGACCGGTGCCGCACAGCAGGTACACATCATACCTGGTAGCGAAAACAGCGTTCCCAGCAGCGTCCCGCGAAAGCGCGATTGCCCAAGCGTACGCAGCAACCAGTCACGTGGAATCAGCACCTGAATCAACGACCCAAGTATCACCCCCAGCACCGCCGCTTTCCATACCGCAAGGAAATAGATCATCGCGTAATCCCACGCTGCCTGCCACGGATTGGCATCCGCCTGCGTGAGGATAGATTTACCGATACTGTGGGTTTCGGCGGCGGTAAACGCTTTGCCGTAGTAGGGTTGCCATTTCACATACCAAAGTCCGGCAATGACAACGAGAAAGAAAAGCGCGGGTTTCCACCACTGAATGGGCGTTGCCGCCTGAGATGAAGACTGACCAGTCATAGCATTCCCCAGGAATAAGTTATGATAATTGAGCGCGTGAATATTACGCTCACTATCAATCCTTGGGAATAATTATTCAGCTCTTTTGCGTAGTTCTGAAGAGCTTAAAATAGTCACCCCTTCATGTTCAGGCCGCATGGCTTCTGCCAGCATGACCCGCGCCACATCCCGTGCATCAATGGATTTCCAGTTGCCAGGCAGCAAACGAAACAGCGGCGCAAAAAGCGTTTCGTTCATCCGCTGTTTGCTACGATCGCCCAGCAACATCGACGGACGCGCAATGGTCAGTTTCGGCCAGTTCTGGGCAATTAGCGCTTCTTCCATCTCCCCTTTGACGCGGTTATAGAAAAACGGCGAATGCGCGTTTGCGCCCATCGCACTAACCACCAGCATATGCTGTGCACCCAGCCGCCGTCCGGTTAACGCGGTGTCCACGACCAGCGTGTAATCGGCATGAATAAACGCTTCTTTGCTACCCGCCTCCCGCCGCGTGGTGCCAAGACAACAAAACACAATATCTATCGGATCGGTGACCTGCGCCAGCGCGTCGGTCAGTTGTGGATCATGGGGATTAAACACGCCTGGCATATCGCCCAACGGGCGTCGCGTCGGCGCAGTAATGGCGTTTACTTTCGGTTCGTTAATCAACATCCGCAGTAGATGACCGCCCACCAGCCCCGTTGCGCCTGTAATCAGTACCTGACTCATCTTCGCTCCTTTACAGAATTGTCCGCCTTGCACTCCCCGGTACATGCACCAGGCTTAATAGTCTACGAGGTAATTATCCCCGATTGTGGGAAATTCGCCTCATTCAATGCAACAACGCGGAGGAAGCATGAGTAAAAAGATTGCAGTTTTAATCACTGATGAATTTGAGGATTCAGAATTTACTTCACCCGCAGATGCATTTCGTAAAGCCGGACACGAAGTTGTCACCATTGAAAAGCAAGCGGGTAAAACGGTGAAAGGAAAAAAAGGGGAAGCCAGCGTGACTATCGATAAATCCATCGATGAAGTGACGCCAGCAGAGTTTGATGCCCTGCTGCTTCCTGGTGGTCATTCACCGGATTATCTGCGTGGTGATAATCGTTTTGTCACCTTCACGCGAGATTTTGTGAATAGCGGTAAACCGGTCTTCGCTATCTGCCACGGCCCGCAACTGCTGATTAGCGCCGATGTGATTCGCGGTCGTAAGCTGACCGCCGTTAAACCGATTATTATTGATGTTAAAAACGCGGGCGCGGAATTTTACGATCAGGAAGTGGTGGTCGATAAAGATCAGCTGGTTACCAGCCGGACGCCGGACGATCTGCCAGCGTTTAACCGCGAGGCGTTACGCCTGCTCGGTGCCTGAGTCACGTAACCAAATTATTTTTTTACCAAAGCCCAGCGTGTTGTCGGTGAATTTGATTTCATCGAGCCGGATTTCCCAAACCGGTGCCGACAGCATTCTGGCAACCGGAAAGCGGCGATTGTACGCCTGACGCGCAAGGTCGCTTTCCTCACCTTCCAGTTTGCGGATCTCACCTTTAAATTGCACGCCACGAATTAACGCTACTGTTTTCGGCTGACCGTTTACCGTTCCAGCAACAGCCGCCTGCGATCCGCTCATCTGCGCGTGACGCGTTTTTTCTTCCGTCAAAATGTAGAAGGCGACTTTCTGTGCATCAAAAAGATAAAAGGCATTGGCGCACCACAGTTCCCCTTCCTGCTGCACACACCAGGTGACAACATGTTGTTTTGCCAGCCAACGGCTGATGGCGGTGAGTGTTTCCATTGCTGTTCTCTTTTATACTGTTGGCCTGACCTTAACATGTGACACAAACGATGACACCCTGGTATCTCTATTTGATTCGTACCGCCGATAATAAGCTTTATACCGGGATTACCACGGATGTCGAACGTCGCTATCAGCAGCACCAGAGCGGTAAAGGGGCGAAAGCACTGCGTGGGAAAGGTGAACTGACGCTGGCGTTTTCCGCACCAGTTGGCGACCGTTCGCTGGCGTTACGGGCAGAATATCGCGTTAAGCAACTAACCAAACGGCAGAAAGAGCGTCTGGTAGCGGAAGGCGCAGGGTTTGCAGAGCTGTTAAGCAGTCTGCAAACCCCGGAGATTAAAAGCGATTGAAATGATCGTGGTATTCAACCAGACCAGTTACGCCATTCAGCGCGTCATCCGCTAAACGATGTACCTGGAAGGCGCTTTCAGTGCCCGGCCAGCGGCAACGCAGATCGTGATGTGCCGCCAGTTCAAAGCCGAAACGACTGTACAGCGCCGGATCGCCCAGCGTCACCACTGCGGCATAGCCGAACTCATTAAGCGAATCGAGTCCTTCATAAACCAGTTGGCGTGCCAGCCCCTGTCCACGGTATTTTTCATCAACCGCCAGCGGTGCCATGCCAACCCATTGCAGATCTTCGCCCTGCACATCTACCGGACTAAATGCCACATAACCAATGACCTGACCTTCGTCATCTGTCGCCACCAGCCCCAGCGTCAGAAAGCCATCTTCACGCAGATCGTGAACCAGCTTCGCTTCCGCATCGCTTTCGAATGAACGACGCAGCAGGGCATCAATACCCGGCGCATCAATGGGAATTTCTACTCGAATTAGCATGGTTCACCTACCGATGTCTGTTTGGTTTCAGGCGTGGTTTTCATTCCCGCCTCAACAAAATCCGCCAGTTGCAGCAGCATCATGCGTAAGGCTTTCGGCATTTGCTCCAGTTCAATGGCGTCCATCAGGTTTTTCACATACAGCCCCAGCTCCGTATCGCCTTCAATCACCAGTCGACGCTGGAAGAAGAGCGTATCCGGATCCTGTTTACGCGCCGCAATCATCAGCAGATCGCTGGCGTCGGCACTAAAACTCACATCAGCTTGCGCGTTCTGGCTGACAACCAGTTTGCCATTCACCACCGAGGTAAACCATTGCAGGTCAATATCACGCACATGAATACTTAACCAGCGGCCTTCAAGAAACTCAAGCTCGCCGTCGTCCAGCGCCTGACGGAATTGCCAGCTTAAGACCTGCTCAAGAACCTGGCGTTTTAGCGCAAATGGCGTCAGTTTTACCGGTACACTCAACAGAGATGGCCCCAAATGCACAATACGGGAACGCAGTTTATCCAACACGAGTTTTACTCCCTGTTTCAACAATCGTCCTATTTTGCCATATCAGGAAAATAACATAGCGGTATAAATCAACAATTCCATATGAAATTGCTGCTACCACCAATACAACTTTAACTGCCTTAAATCAAAAATTGTCGCAGCAAGGTTAACTAAAATCCCAGTTCGTTAACATTTTTGCGCTTTGATAGCGCAACCTTCAGGAAAAATTATGGAGCTGCTCTGCCCTGCCGGAAATCTCCCGGCGCTTAAGGCGGCCATCGAAAACGGCGCAGATGCTGTTTATATCGGGCTAAAAGATGATACCAATGCCCGCCACTTCGCCGGCCTTAACTTTACCGAGAAAAAATTGCAGGAAGCGGTGAGTTTTGTCCATCAACATCGCCGCAAACTTCACATCGCGATTAACACTTTTGCGCACCCGGACGGTTACGCCCGCTGGCAGCGCGCCGTGGATATGGCGGCGCAGCTGGGTGCCGACGCGCTGATCCTCGCCGACCTCGCCATGCTGGAGTACGCCGCCGAGCGTTATCCACATATTGAGCGTCACGTATCGGTGCAGGCTTCAGCGACCAATGAAGAGGCGATTAACTTTTATCATCGCCATTTTGATGTTGCCCGCGTGGTGCTGCCGCGCGTGTTGTCGATTCATCAGGTGAAACAACTGGCACGGGTCACACCTGTCCCGCTGGAAGTGTTTGCTTTCGGCAGCCTGTGCATTATGTCGGAAGGCCGTTGCTATCTGTCGTCGTATCTGACGGGTGAGTCGCCCAACACTGTGGGTGCGTGTTCTCCGGCCCGTTTCGTGCGCTGGCAGCAAACGCCGCAGGGGCTGGAATCTCGCCTGAACGAAGTGCTGATCGACCGTTATCAGGACGGCGAAAACGCAGGTTATCCGACGCTGTGTAAAGGGCGTTATCTGGTGGACGGCGAGCGCTATCACGCGCTGGAAGAACCAACCAGCCTCAATACCCTGGAACTACTGCCAGAGTTAATGGCGGCAAATATTGCTTCGGTGAAAATTGAAGGCCGCCAGCGTAGCCCGGCGTATGTCAGCCAGGTGGCGAAAGTCTGGCGTCAGGCTATCGACCGTTGTAAAGCCGATCCGCAAAACTTCGTACCGCAAAGCGCGTGGATGGAGACGCTCGGGTCGATGTCCGAAGGCACGCAAACCACCCTTGGCGCGTATCACCGTAAATGGCAGTGAGAAAAGCAATGAAATATTCCTTAGGGCCAGTGCTGTGGTACTGGCCAAAAGAGACGCTGGAAGAATTTTATCAGCAGGCCGCCACCAGCAGCGCCGATGTGATTTATCTCGGTGAAGCCGTGTGCAGCAAGCGTCGGGCAACCAAAGTTGGCGACTGGCTGGAGATGGCAAAATCGCTCGCCGGGAGTGGCAAGCAGATTGTGCTCTCCACGCTGGCGCTGGTGCAGGCATCCTCCGAACTGGGCGAACTGAAACGCTATGTTGAGAATGGTGAGTTCCTGATTGAAGCCAGCGATCTCGGCGTGGTGAATATGTGCGCTGAACGTAAACTGCCGTTCGTCGCCGGGCACGCGCTAAACTGCTACAACGCGGTGACGCTGAAAATATTGCTCAAACAGGGCATGATGCGCTGGTGTATGCCAGTGGAGCTTTCCCGCGACTGGCTGGTGAATCTGCTCAATCAGTGCGATGAGCTGGGCATTCGCAACCAGTTTGAAGTGGAAGTCCTGAGCTACGGTCATCTGCCTCTGGCGTACTCTGCCCGCTGCTTTACCGCGCGTTCGGAAGACCGCCCGAAAGATGAGTGCGAAACCTGCTGCATTAAGTATCCGAACGGGCGCAACGTGCTGTCGCAAGAGAATCAGCAAGTGTTTGTGCTCAACGGCATTCAGACCATGAGCGGCTATGTTTACAACCTCGGTAACGAGCTGGCATCCATGCAGGGGCTGGTTGATGTGGTTCGTCTGTCGCCGCAGGGTGCTGACACTTTCGCTATGCTCGACGCCTTCCGCGCCAATGAAAATGGCGCTGCTCCACTGCCATTGACGGCAAACAGCGATTGTAACGGCTACTGGCGACGGCTGGCTGGGCTGGAGCTGCAAGCGTAAGTAAATAGCTCACTTTGTTAACAACTTTAACTACTCTTTAATGCAGTATTAAAGATTAATCGGTAACAAAGTGAGCTGTTATGACTGATAAAACTATTCCTTTTTCGCTACTCGATCTGGCTCCCATCCCCGAAGGTTCTTCAGCGCGGGAAGCGTTCTCCCACTCTCTCGATCTCGCCCGTCTGGCTGAAAAGCGCGGCTATCATCGCTACTGGCTGGCGGAACACCACAATATGACCGGCATTGCCAGTGCTGCCACATCGGTGTTAATTGGCTATCTGGCGGCGAACACCACCACGCTGCATCTGGGTTCCGGCGGCGTGATGTTACCTAACCACTCACCGTTGGTGATTGCCGAACAGTTTGGCACGCTCAATACGCTCTATCCGGGGCGAATCGATTTGGGGCTGGGTCGTGCTCCGGGCAGCGATCAACGGACAATGATGGCACTGCGTCGCCATATGAGCGGCGATATTGATAATTTCCCCCGTGATGTTGCAGAGCTGGTGGACTGGTTTGACGCCCGCGATCCAAACCCGCATGTGCGTCCGGTGCCGGGCTATGGTGAGAAAATTCCCGTGTGGTTGTTAGGTTCCAGCCTCTACAGCGCACAACTGGCGGCGCAGCTTGGTCTGCCGTTTGCGTTTGCCTCACACTTCGCGCCGGATATGCTGTTCCAGGCGTTGCATCTTTATCGCAGCAACTTCAAACCGTCGGCACGGCTGGAGAAACCATACGCGATGGTGTGCATCAATATTATCGCCGCCGACAGCAACCGCGATGCCGAATTTCTGTTTACCTCAATGCAGCAAGCCTTTGTGAAGCTGCGCCGTGGCGAAACCGGGCAACTGCCGCCGCCGATTCAGAATATGGATCAGTTCTGGTCGCCGTCCGAGCAGTATGGCGTGCAGCAGGCGCTGAGTATGTCGTTGGTAGGTGATAAAGCGAAAGTGCGTCATGGCTTGCAGTCGATCCTGCGCGAAACCGACGCCGATGAGATTATGGTTAACGGGCAGATTTTCGACCACCAGGCGCGCCTGCATTCGTTTGAGCTGGCGATGGATGTGAAGGAGGAGTTGTTGGGGTAAGTGCATTTTCCGCGCCGGGCAGTCCCCTCTCCCTGTGGGAGAGGGTTAGGGTGAGGGCATCAGACCTCACCCTTACTGATACACCGGCAGCAAATTAAAGCTCGATAAAATATGCACCAGTGCGTTGCCAATGCCAAACACCAGAATCAGGACAATCATCGGCTTGCCGCCCCAGACGCGGAATTTCGGGCTACCGAAGCGTTTACGCGATGCGCGAGCCAGCAGCGCCGGAACAATTGCCGCCCAGATGGTAGCCGCTAAGCCAGCATAACCAATGGCATACAGGAATCCGTTCGGGAACAGCAGGCCACCCACAACAGGCGGTGCAAAGGTCAACAGAGCCGTTTTAAAGCGACCCAGAGCCGAGTCGTCGAAACCAAACAGATCTGCCAGATAATCGAACAGACCAAGCGTTACGCCGAGGAATGAACTCGCTACCGCAAAGTTAGAGAACACCACCAGCAGCAGATCCAGACTACGGCTGTTCAGCACGCCACTTAATGCCTGTACCAGCACATCTATATTGCCGCCCTTCTCTGCGATGCCGATAAACTCCGGACGTGGGATGTTACCCATCGTCGCCAGCAACCAGATGGTATACAGCGCCAGCGCCATCAGCGTACCGTACACCAGGCATTTGACGATGGTTTTCGGATCTTTACCGTAATATTTCATCAGGCTCGGCACGTTACCGTGATAACCAAACGACGCCAGGCAGAACGGCAGGGTCATCAACAGATACGGTGCATAAGACGCATTGCTTTCGGCGACGTTGAACAATGTCGCAGGCTGTACATGCCCCAGCAGGCTGCCGAAAGTGAGGAAAAACGTAATGACTTTCGCCCCCAGCACAATCGCCGTCATGCGGCTGACAGCTTTAGTGCTCAACCACACCACGAACGCCACCAACAGTGCAAAACCAAATCCCGCCGCCCGTGCAGGCACATTTAGCGACATCTCTGCGAAGGTGTGATGCAGAATCGAACCGCTGGCAGAAATATAAGCGTAAGTCAGGATATAGAGCACAAAGGCAATGGAAATGCCGTTGACCACGTTCCAGCCTTTGCCCAGCAAATCTTTGGTGATGGTGTCAAAGCTCGAACCGATTCGATAATTGAGGTTAGCTTCCAGAATCATCAAACCGGAATGCAGCATACAAAACCAGGTGAAGATTAGCGCCGCCATTGACCAGAAGAACCACGCACCGGACATGACCACAGGCAGAGAAAACATTCCTGCGCCAATAATGGTGCCGCCGATAATCACCACGCCGCCAAGCAGCGACGGTGACGTTTGGGTGGTGGTTAGTGTTGCCATAAGGGCTTCTCTCCAGTGAAAAATAGTGCGACTGCGTTGTTATGTGTTGCACTGTACCAGTACGCGAGTACAAAAGACAGAAAAAAAGCCCCGATTGTTAAAATCGGGGCTGTATATATTATTTTACAGATTGTTTTCGCTGTTCAGCGATGATTACGCATCACCACCGAAACGACGACGACCGGTAGAGTCATCACGACGCGGTGCGCGGCCTTCACGACGTTCGCCGCTAAAACGACGACCATCACCACGACCACCTTCACGGCGTTCACCGCTGAAGTTACGACCGCCTTCACGACGTTCGCCACTGAAACCACGACCACCGCCACGACGCTCTCCGCCAGTATGCGGCTGTGCATCGCCCAGCAACTGCATGTTCATCGGTTTGTTGAGAATGCGAGTACGCGTAAAGTGTTGCAGTACTTCACCCGGCATACCTTTCGGCAGTTCGATGGTGGAGTGAGAAGCAAACAGCTTGATGTTACCGATGTAACGGCTGCTGATGTCGCCTTCGTTAGCAATTGCGCCAACGATATGACGAACTTCAACACCATCATCACGACCCACTTCAATGCGGTACAGCTGCATGTCGCCAACATCACGACGTTCACGACGCGGACGATCTTCACGGTCGCCACGCGGGCCACGGTCGTTACGATCGCGCGGACCACGGTCATCACGGTCACGGAATTCACGTTTCGGACGCATCGGCGCATCTGGCGGAACAATCAGAGTACGTTCACCCTGTGCCATTTTCAGCAGTGCGGCTGCCAGAGTTTCGAGATCCAGTTCTTCACCTTCTGCAGTCGGCTGAATTTTGCTCAGCAGTGCACGGTATTGATCCAGATCGCTGCTTTCCAGCTGCTGCTGTACTTTCGCGGCAAATTTTTCCAGACGGCGTTTGCCCAGCAGTTCTGCGTTCGGCAGTTCTACTTCTGGAATGGTCAGCTTCATAGTACGTTCAATGTTGCGCAGCAGACGACGCTCGCGGTTCTCAACGAACAGCAGCGCGCGGCCAGCACGACCTGCACGACCGGTACGACCGATACGGTGAACGTAAGACTCAGAATCCATCGGGATATCGTAGTTAACCACCAGGCTGATACGCTCAACGTCCAGGCCACGAGCCGCAACGTCGGTCGCAATCAGGATATCCAGACGACCATCTTTCAGGCGTTCCAGAGTCTGCTCACGCAGCGCCTGGTTCATGTCACCGTTCAGCGCGGCGCTGTTGTAGCCGTTACGCTCAAGGGCTTCAGCCACTTCCAGAGTCGCATTTTTGGTACGAACGAAGATAATCGCCGCATCAAAATCTTCCGCTTCCAGGAAACGTACCAGTGCTTCGTTTTTACGCATACCCCAGACAGTCCAGTAGCTCTGGCTGATGTCAGGACGGGTAGTCACGCTGGACTGAATACGCACTTCCTGCGGCTCTTTCATAAAGCGGCGGGTAATGCGACGAATCGCTTCCGGCATAGTGGCGGAGAACAGAGCGGTCTGATGACCTTCCGGGATCTGCGCCATAATGGTTTCAACGTCTTCAATGAAGCCCATGCGCAGCATTTCGTCAGCTTCATCCAGAACCAGACCGCTCAGTTTAGAGAGATCCAGAGTGCCACGTTTCAGGTGGTCCAGCAGACGGCCCGGAGTACCGACAACGATCTGCGGCCCCTGACGCAGGGCGCGTAATTGCACGTCATAACGCTGGCCGCCGTACAGGGCAACCACGTTTACGCCGCGCATGTGTTTAGAGAAATCCGTCATTGCTTCAGCAACCTGTACCGCCAGTTCGCGGGTCGGTGCCAGCACCAGAATCTGTGGTGCTTTCAGCTCAGGATCAAGATTCTGCAACAGAGGTAAAGAGAATGCTGCAGTTTTTCCGCTCCCCGTCTGGGCCATACCCAGAACGTCGCGGCCATTCAGCAGATGTGGAATACACTCTGCCTGAATTGGAGATGGTTTTTCGTAACCCAGATCGTTAAGGGCTTCAAGGATAGGAGCCTTCAGGCCCAGATCTGCAAAAGTGGTTTCGAATTCAGCCATGTAGTACGTGTGCCTCAAAATTAATGGCGGCCAGTCTACATAACTCATCATGAAATTGATCAGCAATTTTCATTGAAAAGTGTGAACCGGCTCAAAGTAGGTGTATTAACGAACAACAACGCCCTCACCCGTTAAGGTGATGGCAATCAAATAAGATTACGGGCTGATGTGTACGTCAGCTATTGCTGGTCCGATTCTGCCAGGTCATCTTGGTCCTGGCCCAGGAGCGATAATTCCAACAATGCGTATCGGTGCTCAACAAAGTTATGAACGTTGTTGGCAACCGCCAGTTTGAACAGTGCCGTGGCGCTGTCCAAATCCCCCAGACTTAGGTAGTACTTACCTAAATAGAAGTTGGTTTCACTGAGATGCTCAGCGAGCGAGGTGTTATCCGTTGCGTCCGCCTTGAGCCTTTCCATTAACGTTTGTTCGCTAATGTTGCCCAGGTAGAACTCGACAATGTTCCATCCCCACTGCTCCTTGTCCGATTTTTCGAAGTGCTGTTTCAACACTTCTTTAGCCTGCTTCTCATCGAGCTTCTGCTCGGCGAGATAAAGCCACAGACTACGGAAAGGATCATTGGGATCGTCTTGATAAAACGCCAGCAGATCATCTTGCGCTAACTTGTCACGACCGCCGTAATATAATGCGATCCCGCGATTCAAGTGCGCGTAGTTGTAAGTTGGATCAAGCTCAAGTACAGAATCAAACGCTTCATAGGCAGCATCAAAATTGCCTGCCTGCGTTAAATATATGCCTAAGTAATTGAATACTTCAGGCATATCCGGTCGGATTGCCAGCGCCTGCGAAAAATCGTTACGCGCTAATGCCCTCAGACCGAGACTATCATACAACACTCCGCGCTCATATAAAAGCTGTGCGCGCTCGTCATCGGTTAAAGCCCGACTGGCAAGGATCTGTTCCATACGTGCCAGAATCACTTCCTGCTGTAAAGTCGGTTGCAATGGCACTGCGAGGACTTCACTTTTACGCCAGGAAGTATTACTGCATCCTGCAAGCGTAAGTGCTGTCGCAACGAAACACCAGCGCAAAAAAGGCTTCATTTCCCACTCCCGAAGACCACGGTTGAATGAACGTCCTGTTCCCGGTTGCTAACAAGGCGTCCTGCCCGGTTAAAAGCCCCCCGCCGCAGCGGAGGGCAAATGGCAACCTTACTCGCCCTGTTCAGCAGCCGGAGCTTCCGGTGCTGCAGCAGGTTGAGACTGCTCAGTCGCTTCTTTAATGCTCAGACGGATACGGCCCTGGCGATCAACTTCCAGAACTTTCACCGGCACTTCCTGACCCATCTGCAGGTAATCGGTCACTTTCTCAACGCGTTTGTCAGCGATCTGAGAGATGTGTACCAGACCTTCTTTACCGCCACCGATGGCAACAAATGCGCCAAAGTCAACGATACGGGTCACTTTACCATTGTAGACGCGGCCCACTTCGATTTCTGCAGTGATCTCTTCGATACGACGAATAGCATGTTTCGCTTTCTCGCCGTCGGTCGCTGCGATCTTCACAGTACCGTCATCTTCGATTTCGATGGTTGTGCCGGTTTCTTCGGTCAGGGCACGGATAACAGAACCGCCTTTACCGATAACGTCTTTGATCTTGTCCGGGTTGATCTTGATGGTATGGATACGCGGAGCGAACTCAGAGATATCGCCACGTGGCGCGTTGATCGCCTGTTCCATTACGCCCAGGATATGCAGACGCGCACCTTTAGCCTGGTTCAGCGCAACCTGCATGATCTCTTTGGTGATACCTTCAATTTTGATATCCATCTGCAATGCAGAGATACCGTCGCGGGAACCCGCAACTTTGAAGTCCATATCGCCCAGATGGTCTTCGTCACCCAGAATGTCAGACAGTACAACGTAGTTGTCGCCTTCTTTCACCAGACCCATTGCGATACCCGCAACGGCGGCTTTGATCGGCACACCTGCGTCCATCAGCGCCAGAGAAGCGCCGCACACGGAAGCCATAGAAGAGGAACCGTTGGATTCGGTGATTTCAGACACAACACGTACGGTGTACGGGAATTTGTCCATATCCGGCATTACAGCCAGCACGCCACGCTTCGCCAGACGACCGTGACCAATTTCACGACGCTTCGGAGAACCGACCATGCCAGTTTCGCCTACGGAGTACGGAGGGAAGTTGTAGTGGAACAGGAAGGTATCGGTACGCTCGCCCATCAGTTCATCAAGAACCTGCGCGTCACGTGCAGTACCCAGCGTTGCGGTAACCAGCGCCTGAGTTTCACCACGGGTGAACAGCGCAGAACCGTGAGTACGCGGCAGCACGCCAGTACGGACATCCAGACCACGGATCATATCTTTTTCACGACCGTCGATACGCGGTTCGCCTGCCAGTACGCGGCTACGAACAACGTTTTTCTCGATAGCGTGCAGAATTTCACCCAGTTCGTTTTCGTCCAGGGTTTCGTCTTCAGCAAGCAGCGTCGCGATGGTTTCAGATTTGATCACGTCAACCTGCGCATAACGCTCTTGTTTGTCGGTGATGCGGTAAGCATCGCTCAGACGAGCTTCAGCCAGTGCAGCAACGCGTGCGTTCAGCTCTTCGTTTACCGGCTCCGGCTGCCAGTCCCAACGCGGTTTACCGGCTTCTTTCACCAGTTCATTGATGTTCTGAATAACAACCTGCTGTTGTTCATGACCGAACACCACTGCGCCCAGCATCTGGTCTTCGCTCAGCAGTTCAGCTTCAGATTCAACCATCAGTACAGCGGCTTCAGTACCCGCAACAACCAGATCCAGTTTGCTCTCTTTCAGCTCGTCCTGGGTCGGGTTCAATACGTACTGATCATTGATGTAACCCACACGGGCAGCACCAATCGGACCATTGAACGGAATACCAGACAGAGACAGTGCTGCAGAAGCACCAATCATCGCGACGATATCCGGGTTAACCTGCGGGTTAACAGAAACCACGGTGGCGATAACCTGAACTTCGTTGACGAAGCCTTCCGGGAACAGCGGGCGAATCGGGCGGTCAATCAGACGCGCGATCAGGGTTTCGCCTTCGCTTGGGCGGCCTTCACGACGGAAGAAGCTACCCGGGATACGACCAGCAGCGTAGGTACGCTCCTGATAGTTAACGGTCAGTGGGAAGAAATCCTGACCTGGTTTGGCTTTTTTCTGACCAACAACGGTAACGAATACCGCAGTGTCATCCATACTAACCATAACAGCGGCAGTGGCTTGACGCGCCATCATGCCAGTTTCCAGAGTTACGGTGTGTTGACCGTACTGGAATTTACGAACGATCGGATTAAGCAATGTAATATCCTTTCTCTTTCTTAGACAGCACCTTAACGGCGCTGGTGTTAATACCCGATCTTCTGCGCATCCTCGCGACTAATGACAACCCTAACCCAGCCTGATGTGGGTAAAGCCTCTCATTAGCCGCGCGAACCTCTGCAACGGAAGATCATTCATAGCAACAATACATTAGTTTCCAGTGAATTGCTGCCGTTAGCTTGAAAAAAGGGGCCACTCAGGCCCCTTTTCTGAAACTCGCAAGAATTAGCGACGCAGACCCAGACGCTCAATGAGCTGGGTGTAACGTGCTACGTCTTTACGTTTCAGGTAGTCGAGCAGTTTACGACGCTGAGAAACCATGCGCAGCAGACCACGACGGCTGTGGTGATCTTTTTTGTGCTCTGCAAAGTGACCCTGCAGGTGGTTGATCTGTGCAGTCAGCAGTGCTACCTGAACTTCGGTAGAACCGGTGTCGTTTTCACCACGACCAAACTCAGAAACGATTTTAGCTGTTGCTTCAGTACTTAGAGACATTTTAAAACTCCAAAGTATATAGAATGAAAGGACGCCGATCTCTAATTCAGCGATCCCAGTGTACGTTACGCAAAGTGTTAAACAATTTACGCGACGTTAAGCGGCAGTATTCTACTCGTAGCGACCTGTTATCGCAAGACGGTTAACATTACGCCGGGTATTCAACCACCAGGCGACGAGGCGCGACACGGCCTTCATCGTCAATTTCGCCCATACCGATAAACTTGCCGTTCTCACCTTCTGTAACACGAACCAGTCCTTCCAGCGGCGCACCAGATGTACGAACCGGGTTACCATTTTTGAAGTAAACAGAAGATGTTAACGGAAGATTCACTACCGGGTAGTCCGAAGCTGGACTGTCCATTGGCATCAATAATGGATCAAGCAATTGTGCCGCCGGAATCTCTTGCTGTTCAGCTTGCTCAACCAATTCACGCAGATGTTCCAGAGTCACCATCCGTTCGACTGGATATTTACTTACCGCCAGACGGCGCAGGTAAATAACATGCGCGCCACAGCCGAGTTTTTCCCCCAGGTCGTCAATGATAGTGCGGATATAGGTGCCTTTTGAGCAATGAATTTCCAGCTCCAGCTCATTGCCTTCATGACGAATAAACAGCAATTCATAAACGGTAATCGGACGCGCTTCGCGTGGGACTTCAATGCCCTGACGCGCGTACTCATACAGTTTTTTGCCCTGATATTTCAGCGCCGAATACATCGAAGGGATCTGTTCGATATCGCCACGGAACGTATCCAGTGCTGCCGCCAGTTGCTCTGCACTAAAGGTTACCGGACGCTCCTCAACGATTTGTCCGTCAGCGTCGGAAGTATCGGTACGCTGCCCAAGACGCGCAATCACCCGATAACGTTTGTCGGAGTCCAGCAGATACTGGGAAAACTTCGTCGCTTCCCCAAGGCAAATCGGTAACATGCCGGTCGCCAGCGGATCCAGCGCACCGGTATGCCCGGCACGGTTGGCGTTATAAATCCGTTTCACCTTTTGCAGCGCATCGTTGCTGGACATACCCTGCGGTTTATCCAGCAACAAAACGCCGTTAATGTCGCGACCGCGACGACGAGGACGACTCATTAGTCCTCCTTGCTGTCGTCCGGGTTAACACGACGTTCTTCGTCATGTTTGACCACGCTGGTCACCAGGTTTGACATTCGCATCCCTTCAACCAATGAGTTGTCGTAGAAGAAGGTCAGTTCCGGCACGATACGCAGACGCATCGCTTTGCCCAGCAGGCTGCGGATGAAACCAGAGGCTTCCTGCAACGCTTTGATGCCCGCTTTTACCGCATCTTCATCTTTGTCGTTGAGGAAAGTGACATACACTTTGGCATACGCCAGGTCACGAGACATTTCGACACCGGAAACGGTGGTCATCATGCCCAGACGAGGATCTTTAATTTCGCGTTGCAGGATGAGAGCGATCTCTTTTTGCATTTCCTGCGCTACGCGCTGCGGGCGACCAAATTCTTTCGCCATAATAAATTCTCCTGACAAAAAAGGGGCCATAAGCCCCTTTTTAAAATTAATTTCAGGTGGAAGGGCTGTTCACGTAGGCCTGATAAGACGCGCCAGCGTCACATCAGGCAACGGCTGCCGGAAGTGACTCAAACGCCTTATCCGGCCTACACCCAATCAACCTTAGGCAATCGTACGCTGAATCTCGATGATTTCGAATACTTCGATCACATCGCCAGTGCGGACGTCGTTGTAGTTCTTAACGCCGATACCACATTCCATACCGTTACGGACTTCGTTAACGTCATCTTTGAAGCGGCGCAGGGACTCCAGCTCGCCTTCGTAGATAACCACGTTGTCGCGCAGAACGCGGATCGGGTTGTGACGTTTAACCACACCTTCGGTAACCATACAGCCTGCGATGGCGCCGAATTTCGGTGATTTGAACACGTCACGCACTTCTGCCAGACCGATGATCTGCTGTTTCAGTTCCGGAGACAGCATACCGCTCATCGCCGCTTTAACTTCATCGATCAGGTTATAGATGACGGAGTAGTAACGCAGATCCAGGCTTTCCGCTTCAATCACTTTACGCGCAGAGGCATCAGCACGAACGTTGAAGCCAACCAGAATCGCGTTGGATGCAGCCGCCAGGGTCGCGTCGGTTTCGGTGATACCACCTACGCCAGAACCGATGATCTTCACTTTAACTTCGTCAGTAGACAGTTTCAGCAAGGAATCGGAAATCGCTTCCACAGAACCCTGAACGTCAGCCTTCAGTACGATGTTCACTTCATGAACTTCGCCTTCGGTCATGTTGGCGAACATGTTCTCGAGTTTAGATTTCTGCTGACGCGCCAGTTTAACTTCACGGAATTTGCCCTGACGGTACAGTGCAACTTCACGAGCTTTCTTCTCGTCACGAACAACGGTAACTTCGTCACCCGCAGCCGGAACACCGGACAGGCCAAGGATTTCCACCGGAATGGACGGGCCTGCTTCCAGCACTTCCTGACCGAGTTCGTTACGCATTGCACGAACACGACCGTATTCGAAGCCACACAGAACGATGTCGCCCTTGTGCAGAGTACCTTCACGTACCAGTACAGTTGCAACCGGACCACGGCCTTTATCGAGGAAGGATTCGATAACCGCACCGCTCGCCATCCCGTTACGCACGGCTTTCAGTTCCAGAACTTCAGCCTGCAGCAGGATCGCATCCAGCAGTTCGTCGATACCTGTACCTGCTTTTGCAGATACGTGTACGAACTGGCTTTCACCGCCCCACTCTTCCGGCAGAATGCCGTACTGGGACAGTTCGTTCTTAACGCGATCCGGATCGGCTTCTGGCTTATCGATTTTGTTCACAGCAACCACAACCGGCACACCCGCCGCTTTCGCGTGCTGGATTGCTTCAATGGTCTGCGGCATTACGCCGTCATCTGCAGCGACAACCAGAACTACGATATCCGTTGCCTGCGCACCACGTGCACGCATTGAAGTAAACGCGGCGTGCCCCGGGGTGTCCAGGAAGGTGATCATGCCGTTTTCAGTTTCAACGTGGTATGCACCGATGTGCTGGGTAATGCCACCTGCTTCGCCAGAGGCCACTTTCGTTGAACGAATGTAGTCCAGCAGGGAGGTTTTACCGTGGTCAACGTGACCCATGATGGTCACGACCGGCGCGCGCGGTTCAGCCGCAGCGCCAGTATCACGGTCGCTCATTACCGCTTCTTCCAGTTCGTTTTCACGACGCAGGATAACTTTGTGACCCATCTCTTCGGCAACCAGCTGTGCGGTTTCCTGGTCGATGACCTGGTTGATGGTTGCCATTGCGCCCAGTTTCATCATCGCTTTGATGACCTGAGAGCCTTTAACCGCCATCTTGTTCGCCAGTTCGCCAACGGTGATGGTTTCACCGATCACCACGTCACGGTTAACGGCCTGAGCTGGCTTCTGGAAGCCCTGCTGCAGTGAAGAACCTTTGCGTTTTCCGCCTTTACCGCCACGTACTGCTGCGCGCGCTTCTTCGCGATCGGCCTTAGATTCAGAGTGTTTGTTGCCTTTTTTCGGACGCGCTGCTTTCGCGTTACGACCACGGCCACGGCCGCCTTCGACTTCACGATCGCTTTCGTCTTCTGCCTGGCGAGCATGTTGAGAGGTTGTAACGTGATAATCGCTGGAATCTTCGGTCGGTTCCGCGCTATCAGTCCATTTGTTTTCTTCCGCCATACGACGTGCTTCTTCAGCAACGCGACGTGCTTCTTCTTCGAGTTTACGACGCGCTTCTTCTTCAGCTTTACGCTTGAGCTCTGCAGCTTCCTGCTCACGGCGGGCTTTTTCAGCCTGGGCGTTTTTAGTCATATCGTCTTGTTGATTGCTCACTTTGTCTTTTTCCGCAGCTTCACGTTTCGCTTGTTCAGCGGCTTCACGTTTAGCTTGTTCTGCGGCCTCACGTTCAGCTTTTTGTTGCGCCTCGCGTTTGGCCAATTCTTCTGCCTCACGACGGGCTTGCTCTTCCGCTTCACGCTGCGCTTGCTCTTCCGCTGCAAGGCGTTCAGCCTCTTGCGGATCACGTTTCACAAAGGTGCGTTTCTTGCGGACTTCGATTTGTACCGATTTGCTTTTTCCACCGGTACCAGGAATGTTAAGGGTGCTACGTGTTTTACGTTGCAGCGTTAATTTGTCCGGCCCTGAATTTTTCTGATTCAGGTGGTCAATTAAAGTCTGTTTCTCTTGTGCAGTCACAGAGTCGTCAGCAGACTTCCGGATACCTGCATCAGCAAATTGCTGTACCAGGCGTTCCACGGAGGTCTGTCGCTCTGCGGCCAGCGTTTTAATCGTTACATCTGTCATGCTGTTCCTTCCTGCTACAGTTTATTACGCTTCGTCACCGAACCAGCAAATATTACGGGCAGCCATAATCAGTGCTCCGGCTTTTTCGTCGGTCAACCCTTCGATATCAGCCAGATCATCAATGCCCTGTTCGGCGAGATCTTCCAGCGTACAAACGCCACGGGCGGCCAGTTTGAATGCCAAATCACGATCCATCCCTTCAAGGTTCAGCAGATCGTCAGCCGGTTTGTTATCACCGAGGCTTTCTTCCTGGGCCTGTGCAATGGTGGCCAGTGCATTTTTAGCACGCTCGCGCAGTGCTTCAACAGTCGGCTCATCAAGGCCTTCAATTTCCAACAGCTCTTTCATCGGCACATAGGCCAGTTCTTCCAGCGTCGAGAAGCCTTCTTCTACCAGGACAGTGGCAAAGTCTTCGTCAATGTCGAGATAACGGGTGAAGGTATCGATCGCTGCGTGTGCTTCCGCCTGATGTTTAGCCTGCAGGTCGTCAACGGTCATTACGTTGAGTTCCCAACCACTCAGCTGCGAAGCCAGACGCACGTTCTGACCGTTACGGCCAATTGCTTGCGCCAGATTACCAGCTTCAACGGCGATATCCATGGTGTGTTTATCTTCATCCACCACGATAGAAGCAACGTCTGCCGGTGCCATCGCGTTGATCACGAACTGCGCCGGGTTATCATCCCACAGGACGATATCGATACGCTCGCCGCCAAGCTCGGTGGAAACTGCCTGAACACGGGCACCACGCATACCGACACAAGCACCTACTGGATCGATACGTTTATCGTTGGTTTTCACCGCGATTTTCGCACGAGAGCCAGGATCGCGAGCGGCAGCTTTAATTTCAATCACTTCTTCGCCGATTTCCGGCACTTCAATGCGGAACAGTTCGATCAGCATTTCCGGTTTGGAACGGGTGACGAAAAGCTGCGCGCCACGCGCTTCCGGGCGAACGGAATAAAGCACGCCACGAACGCGGTCGCCAGGGCGGAAGTTTTCACGCGGCAGCATGTCTTCACGCAGGATGACAGCTTCAGCATTGTTACCCAGATCCAGAGAGATGTTATCGCGGTTTACTTTTTTCACCACGCCGGTGATGATTTCACCTTCGTGTTCACGGAACTGATCAACAACCATCGCGCGTTCGGCTTCACGAACTTTCTGCACGATAACCTGTTTTGCCGTCTGGGTCGTAATGCGGTCAAAGGTGACAGACTCAATCTGATCTTCAACGTAATCGCCCAGGTTCAGGCTTTCATCTTCAAAACGCGCAGCTTCAAGGGTGATTTCTTTGGTCGGCTGTGTGACTTCATCAACAATCAGCCAGCGACGGAAGGTGTCAAAATCACCACTTTTGCGATCGATCTGTACGCGAACGTCGATCTCTTGTTCATATTTTTTCTTGGTTGCTGTAGCCAACGCGCTTTCCAACGCTTCGAAAATTTTCTCGCGAGGCAGCGCCTTTTCATTGGAGACGGCTTCAACTACAGCCAAAATTTCTTTGTTCATCGCGGGGTTTTCACCTCATCCAGACTATTAAAAGTGGGGAACCAGGTTCGCCTTCTGGATATTACTCAGCGCGAACACTTCATCTTTACCTTCGACGGTAACTGTGATCATTTCACCGTCTACCGCTTTGATAACGCCCTGCCATTTACGACGGTTTTGTACCGCCATGCGGAGAACCAGAGTCACCTCTTCTCCGACGAAACGGGCGTAGTGTTCAGCCGTGAACAGTGGGCGATCGAGACCCGGTGAGGAGACTTCCAGGTTATAAGCAACGGTGATGGGATCTTCAACATCCAACACGGCACTTACCTGGTGGCTCACATCAGCACAATCATCAACATTGATGCCATCTTCACTATCAATATAGATGCGCAGTGTGGATGTGCGACCGCGAATAAACTCGATGCCAACCAGTTCAAAACCCAGGGCCTCAACTGGCGCAGTAATCATCTCTGTTAATTTTTGCTCTAATGTGGACAAGCCCACCCCCAAGACATAAAAAAAGGGCCTAAAGCCCAGTTATTCTGTAGTCAGATAACAAAAAACCCCGATAAATCGGGGTTTTATATAACTGAACCCTATAACCGCAAATGCGGTCTGGAGCACTTTCCAGAAGGATTTTTTCAAATCCCACTACGAAGGCCGAAGTCTTCACAGTATATTTGAAAAAGAACTCTAAGGGAAAGTGGTTGCGGGGGCCGGATTTGAACCGACGACCTTCGGGTTATGAGCCCGACGAGCTACCAGGCTGCTCCACCCCGCGCCTGAAACGTGGCAAATTCTACTCGTTTTGAGTAAAAAATGCAAATACTGCTGGGATTTGGTGTACCGAGACGGGACGTAAAATCTGCGGTCATTATAGTGATCCACGCCACATTTTGTCAACATTTATTGCTACTCACGTGAATGGATATCCTGTTCACTTTCATTGATTGAATAATTTCTACCTCACCTTACTTCTCTTAAGCGCATTATTTTACAAAAAACGCACTAAACTCTTCCGGTCTCCGATAAAAGATGATTAAATGAAAACTCATTTATTTTGCATAAAAATTCAGTGAGAGCGGAAATCCAGGCTCATCATCAGTTAATCAAGCAGGGTGTTATTTTATGACGACGATTCTCAAGCATCTCCCGGTAGGTCAACGTATTGGCATCGCTTTTTCTGGCGGTCTGGACACCAGTGCCGCACTGCTGTGGATGCGACAAAAGGGAGCTGTTCCTTATGCATATACTGCAAACTTGGGTCAGCCAGACGAAGAGGATTATGATGCGATCCCTCGTCGTGCCATGGAATACGGCGCGGAGAACGCTCGTCTAATCGACTGCCGCAAACAACTGGTGGCCGAAGGCATTGCTGCTATTCAGTGTGGTGCTTTCCATAACACCACTGGCGGCCTGACCTATTTCAACACCACGCCGCTGGGCCGTGCCGTGACTGGCACCATGCTGGTTGCTGCGATGAAAGAAGATGGCGTTAACATCTGGGGTGATGGCAGCACCTATAAAGGAAACGATATCGAACGTTTCTATCGTTACGGCCTGTTGACCAACGCAGAACTGCAAATTTACAAACCGTGGCTTGATACTGACTTTATTGATGAGTTAGGCGGTCGTCACGAAATGTCTGAATTTATGATTGCCTGCGGTTTCGACTACAAAATGTCGGTCGAGAAAGCCTACTCCACCGACTCCAACATGCTTGGTGCCACGCACGAAGCGAAAGATCTGGAATATCTCAATTCCAGCGTCAAAATCGTCAACCCGATTATGGGCGTGAAATTCTGGGATGAGAGTGTGAAGATCCCGGCAGAAGAAGTCACGGTACGTTTTGAACAGGGTCATCCGGTGGCGCTGAACGGCAAAACCTTTAGCGATGATGTGGAAATGATGCTGGAAGCCAACCGCATCGGCGGTCGTCACGGCCTGGGCATGAGCGACCAAATCGAAAACCGTATCATCGAAGCGAAAAGCCGTGGCATCTACGAAGCTCCGGGGATGGCGCTGCTGCATATCGCTTATGAACGTCTACTGACCGGTATTCACAATGAAGACACCATCGAGCAGTATCACGCGCATGGTCGTCAGTTAGGCCGTTTGCTGTACCAGGGACGTTGGTTCGATTCCCAGGCATTGATGCTACGTGACTCTCTGCAACGCTGGGTTGCCAGCCAGATTACAGGTGAAGTTACTCTGGAGCTGCGTCGCGGGAATGATTACTCCATCCTCAATACCGTCTCTGACAACCTGACTTACAAACCAGAACGTCTGACGATGGAAAAAGGTGACTCGGTGTTCTCGCCAGATGATCGTATCGGTCAGCTGACCATGCGTAACCTGGATATCACCGATACTCGCGAGAAACTTTTCGGTTATGCCAAAACGGGTCTGCTCTCATCTTCTGCCGCTTCCGGCGTACCGCAGGTTGAGAATCTGGAAAACAAAGGCCAGTAATTCGACGTTAACCCTGCCCATCAAGGGCGGGGTTATCTGGATTTCCTCTGTAAAATCTTTTCTGACAGTCAAATAAGCAAAGATGTCATGATTTGCATTAACAATGTGTGCCAGTGAGCAGCGAAGTAGATGTCAACATTGCGGAGTTCATAGCCTTTGAAAAACTCTTTTCCTCACCGCTTATAAAAACATCACATCTCATTTTACTGGCAACGCCGTCAGAGAGTGCTTTGACACGATGTCATTCATCTTATCCACCCGAACCAATCAATGGAAAATGATATGCCTGCTGCCCTTCGGGTCATAGGGAAGGATAAATAACTCGTCATCAAATATCTGCTCATGGGGATGAGCAGAGAAACATGCAGTAACACTGGAGTTTATCTAGTGGATAAGCCGATGCAGAACGCTGAATGAAGTACGGGAAATCACGGAGAAATGGTTATCAGAATATAACTGTGAACGCCCACATGAATCACTGAACAATATGACACCAGAGGAATATCGACAGCACCATTATTTGGTGGGGAACTAAAACGGATCTACTTACAACCCCAAACCATCCAGAACTAAGCGCAGAGATGGGATCTGGCACACCATCGCTATCATGATAAACCACTTCAGACAATCCTCAGCGCAGTCATGCTCTCGGAACAAAAAGCAGTAAGGTTAGCTATAACGTCTTCACACCGGGAGAGCAGACGAAGGTCTATGTGTAGTGGTCAACAAAAACTGGCCACAGCTTTAGAGTTTTTCCAGAACAATCGTTCTGATTCATTCGGCGTCAAACCACCATTATATTGATGAGGTCTGAGCTGGCTGTAATATCCTGTGATGTAATTCGTTATTGCCGTGCTGGCTTCGCTAAAATTCGCGTAGCCATTATCCGGTACCCACTCTGTTTTCAGGCTTCTGAAGAACCGTTCCATTGGGCTGTTATCCCAGCAATTTCCCCGGCGACTCAGGCTTTGCTTTATCTGATATCTCCACAGTAACTGTCTGAAATTCCTGCTGGTATAGTGACTGCCTTGATCCGAGTGATACAGTAAATTAGCCGGTTTCCCCCGTGCTTCCCAGGCCATCGGCAGGGCTTTACCTGTCAGTGCGGAATCAGGGAAAAATGACATCGCCCAGCCAACCGGTTTGCGGGAAAACAAATCGAGTACAACAGCCAGATAAGCCCAGCGTTTTCCCGTCCAGATATAAGTCACATCACCGCACCAAGCCTGATTAGGCTCGGTAACAGCAAACTGGCGATCCAGATAATTAGGGATCTCAATGTGTTCCTTAGACGCCTTCTTATAACGATGGCCAGGTTGCTGACAGCTGATAATATTGAGCGCTTTCATCAGCTTTGTTGCCCGCCAGCGGCTCAGTTTTATACCTTTGGTGGTGACCATTGCGGCAATGCTTCGCGCTCCTGCTGAACCGTTACTTTCGTGATAAACTTCACGCACAAGGCTCAGTAATGCCACTTTCGTGGCGTCAGGCTTCCTGGGCTGCCGCCAGTATTTATAACTGCTGCGATGAACCCCAAACACGTTGCACACAACGGCAACAGGAAACCGCGCCCTGAGTTTCTCAACTAATGAGAATTGTTCAGGGAGTCTGACATCAAGAGCGCGGTAGCCTTTTTTAATATATCCCTTTCCATTTCAACGCGTTGAAGTCTTTTCTTCAACTCACGTATTTCAATCTGCTCAGGTGTCATGGGTGAAGCTATGGGTGATTTTCCCGCTCGCTCTTCTTTCAGTTGTCGAACCCATTTATCCATCGTGGATTTGCCGACATTCATCGCAGTGGCAGCGGCGGCAACGGTGTAATGCTGATCGAGTACAAGCTGGGCAGCCTCGAGGCGAAACTCGGGGCTAAAATTGCGTCTGTTACGTCCGGTCATAATGTCACCTGTTTTGACTATGAGGTGATGATATCACCTCTATTCAGGTGGCCAAATTCACTATGCCACTACAATGTCTTTCTTGATAATAAGATGAAGGTGGTAACGACTATTGGTGTATCGCGATATATAGAATTAATTATTTATCTTAAAATTTAGGTGTTAAAATCCTCTATCACTGTAACATATTGCTCGAATCCTCAGCACAAGCCATTCAAATCCCGCCACAACAAACATACGCCCTTTAAGTGCTTATTGATCGTTTTCATCTATGTCTGTAATCGTTATGATTAGAAAACTTGCTCCAGTGTCGTTTTTGAGAGCTGTCGTGTAATTAGCCGCAACCGCAATAGTCCCCAAAGGTTATTACGCGAAAAACTTATTGAATTATAAAGAATGATGGAGAGATAACTATGTCATTACTTGAATATATCAGTGATGAAGATCTTTTTAACGAAGTTGAAACCTTATTAACGAAAGCTAAAAAGAAAAAAGACGCCGCTGAGAAGACTTTTACCAGCAATGTGATTGACCCTTTTGGTGCACTTTTTGAAGCTCCGGGGTTCTCATCCCATGAAGAGTGGCGAAACTCCGAACTTGCACGACAACAGCAGAAAACCATTCAAAATCATGTTGGTACGTTTCACCAAAAAATTCTCGGCCATGTTGAAGGATGGCGGGATATGGGGATTGGTGGCATCGTTGATCTTCTCAACGAAGAAAGAAGAATCATCGCTGAGGTGAAAAATAAATACTCAACGGTTACTGGCGGGGATTTAGCAGATAAATATAAAGGCTTAGATGAGTTGGTATCACCAAAACATAGCCGATTTAAGGATTACTGTGCGTACTTTGTTAATATAATCCCTCGTAAACCTATCAGATATAACAGCCCCTTTACCCCTTCCAATAAAGGTAGTGGTACTCTGTGTCCTTCGAACCCTAACATTCGAATCATTGATGGTGCGAGTTTCTATGAGCTTGTCACTGGCAGACCAGATGCTCTGCAAGAACTCCATAGTGCTCTTCCTCACGCAATTGAGTATATTTTGAGCGAACGTCTTGGGCAGCAAGGTTTTTCCATCCCTGATAAAGATAGTTTTATTAAGTATTTTGGGCTCGCTTACGGCTGATAACCATGATCAACGTTTGACAAAGCACATGTAAACCCATACAGTAGTAACCATGACTAATGTTGGCATGGTTACTAAATATGTTAAAGGAAGAGTTTTCACTTTCAGAAGTTGCAGACATTTTGGGCGTTTCAAAAGAAACTTTAAGGCGTTGGGATACTGCTGGAAAATTAGTTTCTCAAAGAAATGACGAAAACAACTATCGATTTTATAAAAAAGAGCAACTTAAAAATTTTGAACAAGCTCAGTTTTTATTTAAAAGCCAGTGGCCTGATGAGACTAAAATAAGCAATAATATTTATACTGTATTAGAGTTATTTGCTGGCGCAGGGGGGATGGCTTTAGGTTTAGAAAAAGCCGGTTTAAAATCTGTTTTACTAAATGAAATTGACTCCCATGCTTGTAAGACGTTACGAAAAAATAGGCCTGAATGGAATGTGGTTGAAGGTGATGTGAGCCAAGTAGACTTCACCCCTTATAGGAATACCGTTGATGTGCTGGCTGGTGGCTTTCCTTGCCAGGCATTCTCTTATGCAGGCAAAAAACTTGGTTTTGAAGATACACGGGGCACCCTTTTCTTTGAATTCGCCCGAGCCGCTAAAGAAATCAATCCGAAAGTTCTTTTAGCAGAGAATGTTCGAGGGTTGCTAAATCATGATGATGGACGAACTTTAGAAACAATAAAAAATATTATCACAGACTTGGGCTACACTTTATTTGAGCCAAGAGTGCTTAAGGCTATTTTCTACAAAGTGCCGCAAAAACGCGAGCGTTTGATCATTGTAGCTGTAAGAAATGATCTTGCTGATGGCATCGATTATGAGTGGCCTTCTTCTTACAATAAAATATTAACCCTTAAAGATGCATTAAAAAAGGGAGAGCTGTACGATAGCGACGTGCCAGAATCTGAAGGACAAAAATATCCCAAAAGAAAAGCAGAGATCCTAAGTATGGTTCCTCCCGGTGGCTACTGGAGAGATCTTCCTGAAGATATTCAAAAAGAATACATGCTCAAGAGTTTTTACTTAGGTGGGGGCAAAACTGGTATGGCTCGTCGCTTGTCATGGGATGAACCAAGCCTAACATTAACATGCGCCCCAGCACAGAAACAAACAGAGCGTTGCCACCCAGAAGAAACAAGACCATTAACTGTGCGTGAGTATGCAAGAATACAGACCTTCCCCGATGAATGGGTATTTGAAGGCCCAATGTCAGCGAAATATAAGCAAATAGGAAACGCTGTTCCTGTTAATCTGTCATTTGCTGTTGGCAAATCTGTGGTACATCTTTTAGATAAGATAAATAAAAGATAGACCCTGTAAATAATTCTGTGTAATTGCTGCCATATTAAAGGTGATCGCTCAGGCGGTCACCGAACTCGATAATAAAGCGACTCATCGCCAGCCGCCAGCTCTGGATTGGCATATTCCATTTTTTTGATGCATCCTTGATCGCCAGAGAAATGACCTTCCGCAGCGAGTCGTCAGTCGGGAACACTTTACGCTTCTTAATGGCCGCACGGATCACGCTGTTCAGCGATTCGATAGCGTTCGTGGTGTAGATGGCCTTGCGGATATCGGGCGAATAGCCGAAGAACGTGTTGAGATTTTCCCAGTGCGCACGCCAGCTTTTGCTGATTTGCGGGTATTTATCGTCCCAGACATCCGAGAACTGCTCCAGTGCCACTAGCGCCGCCTCTTCTGTTGGCGCCTGATACACCGTTTTTAACCCGCCGGTGACGGCTTTGTAGTCCTTCCACGATACGTATTTCAGGCTGTTGCGCACCATATGAATGATGCACAACTGGATGTGCGTCTGCGGATACACGCTGTTTATCGCATCCGGGAAGCCTTTCAGACCGTCCACGCAGGCAATAAGGATATCCTGAAGCCCCCGATTCTTAAGCTCTGTCAGCATACCCAGCCAGAACTTCGCCCCTTCGTTCTCGGCCAGCCACATGCCCAGCAACTCTTTCTGGCCTCCAGTATTAATACCGAGTGCAAGGAACACCGCTTTGTTAATTACGGTGCCACCTTGACGAACTTTCACCACGATACAGTCAAGGTAAACAATGGGATACAGTGCATCCAGAGGTCGATTTTGCCATTCTGCAACCTGCTCTTTGACCGCATCAGTGACTTTACATATCAGCGTGGGTGACACATCTGCGTCGTACATCTCTTTGAAGGTGGCGACAATTTCGCGGGTAGTCATATCTTTGGCGTAGAGGGATAAAATCTGGCTGTCCATCTGCGTAATGCGCGTCTGGTGCTTCTTAATCAACTGCGGTTCGAAGGTGTTTTCACCGTCACGCGACGTGTTCAGTTCGATCTCGCCGTCATCGCATAACACCGTTTTGACGAGTAGCCATTGCGGGTGTTTGAGCCTGTTTTGGGCACATTTTTCTCATACCCGAGGTGGTCAGTCAGCTCCGCATTGAGCGCCGTTTCGACGGTACGCTTCGTCAACATGCGGGAAAAAGCATTGAGATCTGCTTCGGTTTTAAGGCCTTTAGCCAGTTCAGCCACAAGGGCTTTGAGTTTCTTTTCGTCCATAATTGCCTGTCTCCGTTACTGGAGTGAACATATCAAAATCAGGCAATTACACAATTTTAATCACAGTCTCTACAGGGTAGGTTTCATGGCCTACCCTTTTATTCTTACTCTATGTTGGATGCGTTAGATTTATTCCAGAATAATTATTATGATAAAAATGAAGTGTTTTCCTCCTCTTTATATTATTTTTACCAAATAATTTTTAACAAAAGCTCTGAAGTCTTCTTCATTTAAATTCTTAGATGATACTTCATCTGGAAAATTTTCCCAATTAGTAGCATCACGCTGTGAGTAAGTTCTAAACCATTTTTTTATTGTTGTATTATCTCTAATCTTACTACTCGATGAGTTTTCGGTATTATCTCTATTTTTAACTTGGAGCAGGTTCCATTCATTGTTTTTTTCATCATAGTGAATAAAATCAACTGCTTTAACACTTGTGCCTGAACACCATATCCATCCAGAAGGTTCTAGTTTTTCAGCAAGATACCTTTCAAGCAAATCACCTACAATATTCTCAGCAGCCATCGACAATCTATGTTCTTCTTTTATTCTCTCAAGATTTTCAGGCTGTATATTAAAACTTATATTAAGAACTATGCTAACCACCTCATCAGGAACCGTTGTAGGTGGCGTGGGTTTTCTTGGCAATCGACTCTCATGAAAACTACGAGCTAAATATTCAATATGTTCCTCTTGACCAACTTTATTCTGCATTTTTTTTGAACGAGGTTTAGAGCAAGCTTCAGGAAACTGAGACAGGAATTTTATTAAAAATTTAAATTTTGAAGAAAGTTCAGGGTTAATAGCATCCATTTTTTGCTTTGCAAGTTCCTCAGCATTCTTAACAAAAGACGTCTCTTTTGACATTGTATTCTCCCGACATCCATTAAGTGTTTGGATGTAGTATAATTTTCTGACTTTGAAAGTTACAGCAAAAGTTTTACTCTCTCACAACTTATGTCGTGGTTTACTGAATTTGGCCACCTGAACAGAAGTGATAAGCCCACCTCATAACAACACAGGTGCACCAATGAAAAGAAGAAGTTTTAGTCCAGAATCCAAACGCGAATCCACTCAACTGGTTGTTGACCAGAACTACACAGTGGCAGATACCTTCAAAGCTATGGATGTCGGCCTTTCCACGATTACAAGGTGGGTCAAACAACTGCGTAATGAGTGTCAGGGCAAAACACCCAAAGCCTCCCCCGATAACTCCGGAACATTATCAGGATAACTGTGTACCTTTGCAGGGGCATGGCTGAAATGCTGGCAGAGCCTGCATATCGTTTACAGATACACACCACCATAGACTTGTTTACGCCGCCATTCAGATCTCAAAATCAGATACAGGAAGACAGCACATCGGGCTTGAATGCTTAGTTAGTCTGCTTTGGAAGGATTTATAGACGTGGTATCGTCATCAGCTTCGAGTTTTTAATACCTGTTCGAGCAGTACAACTAGAGGCCGTTACAGTTAAGATCTCCCATTACCATCATCAACCATAGCGGCAGTCCAAGGTAATAGATTACGGGAAAAGATTAGTAGCAATAGACAGGGTTTTCACCATAACTCGTTGAAAAACAAGCTATTGCAAACTAATGGTGCCGAAGGCCGGACTCGAACCGGCACGTATTTCTACGGTTGATTTTGAATCAACTGCGTCTACCGATTTCGCCACTTCGGCACTGAAGAGGTATGCGGAAAACGTTGTGGATTATACCTGTCATGCGCCGCCATGCAAGCGTCAGCTTGCACCCACATTGCTAAGTGCTGAAAATTTCAGCATTGTCTTCCACGATGTGTAACCTCTATCACACTCCAGGAACCCCACCCGACCATGCTCTACACTTCCCGCAGCAAAGTCGCACCAACAACCGAACGGTTCCCGATGTCGAAAATTAACGATGCCATCCAGCATGTACGTGACGGTAAGGCGCGCTACCGCGTGGTTCTGAAAGCTGTCTTCTGATCCCTTTACCAGGTCGATTCTGCCCGGCCTTTAAGACATCTCGCAATCGGCTGAATTTAGTGGTGAAAACTTTTCAACCGTGCCTATACTCCAGGCAGGGAACTGGAGGAAATCTCATGAGCGAACCACTTTTAATTGCACGCACGCCTGACACGGAACTGTTTTTATTACCCGCTATGGCTAACCGTCACGGGCTGATTACTGGCGCAACGGGGACGGGTAAAACCGTCACGCTGCAAAAACTAGCGGAATCACTGTCAGAAATCGGTGTACCTGTGTTTATGGCCGATGTGAAAGGCGATTTGACCGGGGTTGCACAGGAAGGTACGACCTCGGAAAAACTGCTCGCTCGGTTAAAAAGTATCGGTGTCAACGACTGGCAACCGCATTCGAATCCAGCGGTGGTGTGGGATATTTTTGGTGAGAAAGGCCATCCAGTAAGGGCAACGGTCTCCGATCTGGGGCCGCTGTTGCTTGCACGACTGTTAAATCTTAACGACGTGCAAACTGGCGTGCTGGATATCATCTTCCGCATTGCTGACGATCAGGGACTGTTGTTGCTCGACTTTAAAGATCTTCGGGCCATTACCCAGTACATCGGAGATAACGCCAAATCATTCCAGAATCAGTATGGCAATATCAGTAGCGCATCTGTTGGTGCAATCCAACGCGGATTACTGTCGCTGGAGCAGCAAGGAGCGACGCATTTCTTTGGTGAACCGATGCTGGATATCAAAGACTGGATGCGTACTGATGCTAACGGTAAAGGCGTCATCAATATCCTTAGCGCCGAAAAGCTCTACCAGATGCCAAAACTGTACGCTGCCAGTCTGCTGTGGATGCTTTCTGAATTGTATGAGCAACTGCCGGAAGCAGGGGATCTGGATAAACCGAAACTCGTCTTTTTCTTCGATGAGGCGCATCTGCTGTTTAACGATGCACCGCAAGTGCTGCTGGATAAAATTGAGCAGGTCATACGGCTTATCCGCTCGAAAGGCGTGGGCGTCTGGTTTGTCTCGCAAAACCCTTCGGATATACCCGACAACGTACTCGGGCAGTTGGGGAATCGCGTTCAACACGCTCTGCGCGCCTTTACGCCGAAAGACCAGAAAGCGGTGAAGACGGCAGCGCAAACCATGCGACCCAATCCAGCGTTTGATACAGAAAAGGCGATCCAGGAGCTGGGAACCGGCGAAGCGTTGATCTCATTTCTTGATGCGAAAGGTAGTCCTTCTGTGGTGGAGCGTGCAATGGTGATTGCACCTTGTTCACGGATGGGACCGGTGACAGAAGATGAGCGTAACGGCCTGATTAATCACTCCCCGGTGTATGGCAAGTATGAAGATGACGTGGATCGGGAATCTGCCTATGAGATGCTGCAAAAAGGTGTGCAAACCAGTACCGAACAGCAAAATAATCCACCAGCCAAAGGAAAAGAGATGGCTGTGGATGACGGTATTCTCGGTGGGTTAAAGGACATTTTGTTTGGCACTACCGGACCGCGTGGCGGAAAGAAAGATGGCGTAGTACAGACTATGGCGAAAAGTGCCGCCCGCCAGGTCACGAACCAGATTATACGCGGTGTGCTGGGGAGCTTGCTTGGGGGGAGAAAAAGGTAAGTCTGGTGCGATTTGTCTTTGCCTGATGCGACGCTATCGCGTCTTATCAGGCCTACGCCACTGCAATATATTGAATTTGCATGATTTTGTAGGCCGAACAAGGCATTCACGCCGCATCCGGCATGAACAAAGCGCACTTTGCCAACAATGTAAAAGGGAGCTTTCGCTCCCTTTCTTCACTCATCTGGTTACGATTTTCTCATTAACAGCCACAGGCTGATTAAGAAGAAACTTGCACTTGGCAACAGTGCGCCGATGATCGGCGGGATGCCGTAAACCAACGTCAGCGGGCCGAAGATCTGATCCAGTACATAGAACACAAAACCGAAGCTGATACCGGTAACCACGCGCACGCCCATCGGCACGCTACGCAGTGGACCGAAGATGAACGACAGTGCCATCAGCATCATCACCGCCACGGATAGCGGCTGGAAGATTTTGCTCCACATGTTGAGCTGATAACGTCCGGCGTCCTGACCGCTCGACTTCAGATACTTCACATAGTTGTGCAAACCGCTGATGGAGAGTGCATCCGGATCCAGCGCCACCACGCCCAGTTTGTCTGGCGTGAGGTTGGTTTTCCAGGTGCCGCTCACGGTCTGAGAACCGGTGATTTGTTTTGGATTGGTCAGGTCAGATTCATCAACCTGCGACAGACGCCAGACTTTATGTTCAGGATCAAACTTCGCGGAAGCGGCATAGCGCACAGATTGCAGACGACGATTTTCGTTAAAGGCATAAATACTGATACCCCCTAACTCTTCGTCACCTTTAACCCGCTCAATGTAAACAAAGTTGTTGCCATCTTTCGCCCATAAGCCTTGCTGGGTAGAGAGCAACGAGCCGCCGTACATCGCCTGCGCACGGTAGTTACGTGCCATCTGCTCGCCCTGCGGCGCGACCCATTCTCCGATCGCCATCGTCAGCAATACCAGCGGAATGGCGGTTTTCATTACCGACAACGCTACCTGCATACGGGTAAAACCAGAAGCCTGCATCACCACCAGTTCGCTGCGTTGCGCCAGCATCCCAAGACCAAGCAACGCACCCAGCAGAGCCGCCATCGGGAAGAAGATTTGCACATCTTTCGGCACGCTCAGCAGGGTATACATTCCTGCGCCTAACGCGTCGTAACTCCCCTGCCCGGCTTTTTTCAGCTGATCGACAAATTTGATAATGCCGGAGAGCGACACCAGCATGAACAGCGTCATCATGATGGTGGTGAAAATAGTTTTACCGATATAGCGGTCAAGTACGCCAAAAGGTTGCATCACACCGCTCCTTTACGCGAAAAACTGGCGCGCAGGCGGCGAACCGGCACCGTGTCCCAAAGGTTGAGAACAATCGCCAAAGCCAGATAAATCAGGTTAACGGTCCACATCCACAGCGTCGGGTCCAGCTTACCTTTGCCGCCGTTCGATTTCAGGGAGGTCTGGATCAGGAAGAAAAGCAGATACAGCAGCATGGCAGGCAGCATCGACAGTACACGCCCCTGACGCGGGTTAACCACACTCAGCGGTACGACCATCAACGCCATCATAAACACGGTGAATACCAGCGTGATACGCCAGTTTAGCTCCGCACGGGCGCGATCGGTGTCGGTGTTCCACAATGTACGCATGTCCATCTGGTCGGTATCGTTCGGGTCGAGCGCCACCGCCTGGTGACCAATGATCGCCTGATAATCCTGGAAGTCAGTGATGCGGAAATCACGTAACAGTGCAGTGCCTTCGAAACGCGTTCCCTGATTGAGAGTCACCACCTGAGAGCCATCCCGCAACTGAGTTAAATGTCCGGAATCGGCCACTACCACGGAAGGACGTGCATTACCTTTTGGTCGGATTTGCGCGAGGAACACATCTTTGAAGTCGCTGCCGTCAACGCTTTCGATGAACAGCACCGAGCTGCCATTGGTCGCTTGCTGGAATTGCCCTTGCGCCAGCGCCGCCATGCCTGGGTTAGCTTTCGCTTCTGCCAGCACCTCATCCTGATGACGCGATGACCACGGCCCCGCCCACATGACGTTAACCGCCGCGACAATCGCCGTGAACACCGCGAGAACCATTGCCGCTTTCACCAGAACCGCTTTGCTCAGGCCGCAGGCATGCATTACCGTAATTTCACTTTCGGTATACAGTTTACCCAACGTCATCAGCAGCCCGAGGAACAGGCTTAATGGCAGGATAAGCTGCGCCATTTCCGGCACGCCCAACCCGAGAAGGGAGAGCACCAGGTTCGCCGGAATGTCGCCGTCAACCGCTGCGCCGAGTATCCTCACTAACTTTTGACAGAAGAAGATCAAAAGCAAGATGAAGAGTATCGCCAGCTGGCTTTTGAGCGTCTCCCGCACCAGATATCTTATGATTATCACTTTAAATACGCCCGTAAAAACTCGTCTTTTGCAGGATTTTAGCTTGTTTCATGGCTTAAACGTCATTTATTCTCTTGAGTCGTCGAAATCGTCGCTAAGATAATTATACTCAACGGATTCACCTCTCAGATTTTGTTCTGACGTGCCAATGCCGTAATAACGTTAAGATTAACACGAAGTCATCGCAACAGCGGACATGAGTTACGAAAGCTTGCAATTCTATCTGTAGCCACCGCCGTTGTCTTTAAGATTCAGGAGCGTAGTGCATGGAGTTTAGTGTAAAAAGCGGTAGCCCGGAGAAACAGCGGAGTGCCTGCATCGTCGTGGGCGTCTTCGAACCACGTCGCCTTTCTCCGATTGCAGAACAGCTCGATAAAATCAGCGATGGGTACATCAGCGCCCTGCTACGTCGGGGCGAACTGGAAGGAAAACCGGGGCAGACATTGTTGCTGCACCATGTTCCGAATGTACTTTCCGAGCGAATTCTCCTTATTGGTTGCGGCAAAGAACGTGAGCTGGATGAGCGTCAGTACAAGCAGGTTATTCAGAAAACCATTAATACGCTGAATGATACTGGCTCAATGGAAGCGGTCTGTTTCCTGACTGAACTGCACGTTAAAGGTCGCAATAATTACTGGAAAGTGCGTCAGGCGGTCGAGACAGCAAAAGAGACGCTCTACAGTTTTGACCAGCTTAAAACGAATAAGAGCGAGCCGCGTCGTCCGCTGCGTAAAATGGTGTTCAACGTGCCGACCCGCCGTGAGCTGACCAGCGGTGAGCGCGCGATCCAGCACGGTCTGGCGATTGCCGCCGGGATCAAAGCCGCGAAAGATCTCGGCAATATGCCGCCGAATATCTGTAACGCTGCTTACCTCGCTTCACAAGCGCGCCAGTTAGCTGACAGCTACAGCAAGAATGTCATCACCCGCGTTATCGGCGAACAGCAAATGAAAGAGCTGGGGATGCACTCCTATCTGGCGGTGGGTCAGGGTTCGCAAAACGAATCGCTGATGTCGGTGATTGAGTACAAAGGCAACGCGTCGGAAGATGCGCGCCCGATTGTGCTGGTGGGTAAAGGTTTAACCTTCGACTCCGGCGGTATCTCCATCAAGCCTTCAGAAGGCATGGATGAGATGAAGTACGATATGTGCGGCGCGGCGGCGGTTTACGGCGTGATGCGCATGGTTGCAGAGCTGCAACTGCCGATTAACGTTATCGGCGTGCTGGCAGGCTGCGAAAACATGCCTGGCGGACGAGCCTATCGTCCGGGCGATGTGTTAACCACCATGTCCGGTCAAACCGTTGAAGTGCTGAACACCGACGCCGAAGGCCGCCTGGTACTGTGCGATGTGTTAACTTACGTTGAGCGTTTTGAGCCGGAAGCGGTAATTGATGTGGCGACGCTGACCGGTGCCTGCGTGATCGCGCTGGGTCATCACATTACCGGTCTGATGGCGAACCATAATCCGCTGGCTCATGAGCTGATTGCCGCGTCTGAGCAGTCTGGCGACCGCGCATGGCGTTTACCGCTGGGTGACGAGTACCAGGAACAACTGGAATCCAATTTTGCCGATATGGCGAACATTGGCGGACGTCCTGGCGGGGCGATTACCGCAGGTTGCTTCCTGTCGCGCTTTACCCGTAAGTACAACTGGGCGCACCTGGATATCGCGGGAACCGCCTGGCGTTCTGGTAAAGCAAAAGGCGCAACCGGTCGTCCGGTAGCGTTGCTGGCACAGTTCCTGCTGAACCGCGCCGGATTTAACGGCGAAGAGTAAGTTTGCGTTTTACCCTCACCCTAACCCTCTCCCTAAGGGAGAGGGAACCGATCGAGCGCAATAGAAATTCATTGCTCATCTTTCAGGGTGAGGAATGCAGCAATATTTAAATCCACCACAAGAAGCCCCATATATGAAAAACGCAACGTTCTACCTTCTGGACAATGACACCACCGTCGATGGCTTAAGCGCCGTTGAGCAACTGGTGTGTGAAATTGCCGCAGAACGTTGGCGCAGCGGTAAGCGCGTGCTCATCGCCTGTGAAGATGAAAAACAGGCTTACCGGCTGGATGAAGCCCTGTGGGCGCGTCCGGCAGAAAGTTTTGTTCCGCACAATTTAGCGGGAGAAGGACCGCGCGGCGGCGCGCCGGTGGAGATCGCCTGGCCGCAAAAACGTAGCAGCAGCCCGCGCGATATATTGATTAGTCTGCGAACAAGCTTTGCAGATTTTGCCACCGCTTTCACAGAAGTGGTAGACTTCGTTCCTTATGAAGATTCTCTGAAACAACTGGCGCGCGAACGCTATAAAGCCTACCGCGTGGCTGGTTTCAACCTGAATACGGCAACCTGGAAATAATGGAAAAGACATACAACCCACAAGATATCGAACAGCCGCTTTACGAGCACTGGGAAAAGCAGGGCTACTTTAAGCCTAATGGCGATGAAAGCCAGGAAAGTTTCTGCATCATGATCCCGCCGCCGAACGTCACCGGCAGTTTGCATATGGGTCACGCCTTCCAGCAAACCATCATGGATACCATGATCCGCTATCAGCGTATGCAGGGTAAAAATACCCTGTGGCAGGTCGGTACTGACCACGCCGGGATCGCTACCCAGATGGTCGTTGAGCGCAAGATTGCCGCAGAAGAAGGTAAAACCCGTCACGACTACGGCCGCGAAGCTTTCATCGACAAAATTTGGGAATGGAAAGCGGAATCCGGCGGTACGATTACCCGTCAGATGCGCCGTCTCGGCAACTCCGTCGACTGGGAGCGTGAACGCTTCACCATGGACGAAGGCCTGTCCAATGCGGTGAAAGAAGTTTTCGTTCGTCTGTATAAAGAAGATCTGATTTACCGTGGTAAGCGCCTGGTAAACTGGGATCCGAAACTGCGCACCGCTATCTCTGACCTGGAAGTGGAAAACCGCGAATCGAAAGGTTCGATGTGGCATATCCGCTATCCGCTGGCTGACGGCGCGAAAACTGCTGATGGCAAAGATTATCTGGTCGTTGCGACTACCCGTCCGGAAACCCTGCTGGGCGACACCGGCGTGGCTGTTAACCCGGAAGATCCGCGTTACAAAGATCTGATTGGCAAATTTGTCATTCTGCCGCTGGTTAACCGTCGTATTCCGATCGTTGGTGACGAACACGCCGACATGGAAAAAGGCACCGGCTGCGTGAAGATCACTCCGGCGCACGACTTTAACGACTATGAAGTGGGTAAACGTCACGCCCTGCCGATGATCAACATCCTGACCTTTGACGGTGATATCCGTGAAAGCGCCCAGGTGTTCGATACCAAAGGCAACGAATCCGACGTTTATTCCAGCGAAATCCCGGCAGAGTTCCAGAAACTCGAGCGTTTTGCTGCGCGTAAAGCAGTCGTTGCTGCGGTTGACGCGCTCGGCCTGCTGGAAGAAATTAAACCGCACGATCTGACCGTTCCTTACGGCGACCGTGGTGGCGTGGTTATCGAACCGATGCTGACTGACCAGTGGTACGTGCGTGCCGATGTACTGGCGAAACCGGCAGTTGAAGCGGTTGAGAACGGCGATATTCAGTTCGTACCGAAGCAGTACGAAAACATGTACTTCTCCTGGATGCGCGATATTCAGGACTGGTGTATCTCTCGTCAGCTGTGGTGGGGTCACCGTATCCCGGCATGGTACGACGAAGCGGGTAACGTTTATGTTGGCCGCAACGAAGACGAAGTGCGTAAAGAAAATAACCTCGGTGCGGACGTCGCGCTGCGTCAGGACGAAGACGTTCTCGATACCTGGTTCTCCTCCGCGCTGTGGACTTTCTCTACGCTCGGCTGGCCGGAAAACACCGACGCCCTGCGTCAGTTCCACCCGACCAGCGTGATGGTTTCTGGCTTCGACATCATCTTCTTCTGGATTGCCCGCATGATCATGATGACCATGCACTTCATCAAAGATGAAAATGGCAAACCGCAGGTGCCGTTCCACACTGTTTACATGACCGGTCTGATTCGTGACGACGAAGGCCAGAAGATGTCTAAATCCAAGGGTAACGTGATTGACCCGCTGGATATGGTCGACGGTATTTCGCTGCCAGAACTGCTGGAAAAACGTACCGGTAATATGATGCAGCCGCAGCTGGCGGACAAAATCCGTAAGCGCACCGAGAAGCAGTTCCCGAACGGCATTGAGCCGCACGGTACTGACGCGCTGCGCTTCACCCTGGCGGCGCTGGCTTCTACCGGTCGTGACATCAACTGGGATATGAAGCGTCTGGAAGGTTACCGTAACTTCTGTAACAAACTGTGGAACGCCAGCCGCTTTGTGCTGATGAACACAGAAGGTCAGGATTGCGGCTTCAACGGTGGCGAAATGACGCTGTCGCTGGCGGATCGCTGGATTCTGGCGGAGTTCAACCAAACCATCAAAGCGTACCGCGAAGCACTGGATAGTTTCCGCTTCGATATCGCCGCAGGCATTCTGTATGAATTCACCTGGAACCAGTTCTGTGACTGGTATCTGGAGCTGACCAAGCCGGTAATGAACGGTGGAACTGAGGCCGAATTGCGCGGTACTCGCCACACGCTGGTTACGGTACTGGAAGGTCTGCTGCGCCTCGCGCATCCGATCATTCCGTTCATCACCGAAACTATCTGGCAGCGTGTGAAAGTGCTTTGCGGCATCACCGCTGACACCATCATGCTGCAGCCGTTCCCGCAGTACGATGCATCTCAGGTTGATGAAGCGGCGCTGGCCGACACCGAGTGGCTGAAACAGGCGATCGTTGCTGTACGTAACATCCGTGCAGAAATGAACATCGCGCCGGGCAAACCGCTGGAGCTGCTGCTGCGTGGTTGCAGCGCGGATGCAGAACGTCGCGTAAATGAAAACCGTGGCTTCCTGCAAACGCTGGCACGTCTGGAAAGCATCACCGTGCTGCCTGCCGATGACAAAGGTCCGGTTTCCGTTACTAAGATCGTCGACGGCGCTGAGCTGCTGATCCCGATGGCTGGACTCATCAACAAAGAAGATGAGCTGGCGCGTCTGGCAAAAGAAGTGGCGAAGATCGAAGGTGAAATCAGCCGTATCGAGAACAAGCTGGCGAACGAAGGCTTTGTCGCACGTGCACCGGAAGCGGTCATCGCAAAAGAGCGTGAGAAGCTGGAAGGTTATGCGGAAGCGAAAGCGAAGCTGATTGAACAACAGGCGGTTATTGCCGCGCTGTAATACGCACAGTGAAAACGAAGGCCGGAGAATGCTCCGGCCTTTTTATTTAGATAAACGGAACATACGGCATAATACCGCGAGATATCCACATTAACGGACCGCTATCCTGCGGTTTTTCATCATTCGCTAACGCCAGTGAATCAAGGTCACCCTGCACATGGGTATTATTGGCAATCCAGCTAATCATCCACATTTTCAGCCAGGGATAAGCCAGTCCACAGGTAATTGAAGAACCCATTAATACCGCAAACATGCGTAAAAGCACACCGAACGTGGTAACGGACGAATGAAAACGAATTGTTCCATTTGCCAGTGTCAGGTTATTCAGAAACAAACTACGTAACGTGACATAGAGATAACTGGCAAAAACAAAAATCGCAACAAAATAAAGGAAATAAGAAGCCATAATCTGTGGGTAATATTGCAATACAAGCTCACCACCAGCATCAGACCTACCCAACATGGTCATCATCATTACCTGCTGAAATACTGGCGCAATCATAATACCAATCACAATGATGAAAGGAACCATGGTTAATATTGCGAGCATACAACCTTTAATGCATTCTTTTACGTTTACCTGAACAGAAAACTTATGAATGCCAAAAGTTGCATTGTTACCCAGCAATGGCATCCATTTACTGTAGGTTATACCATTGACGACACCCAGCCCGATGGCAGAAAGCAAACTTAACGCGACTAAGTTAAAGAATAATCCTCCTATCGATGTCGTCAATTGCGCAATAAGATACAGTGCGAACCAAAACGCTAACGCCAACAAAACAGGCAGACCTAACATAACCCACCATGCACGGAGCATCGAGCAGTTAAAGCCAAAGCGAATGCCATTCAGTGAGGTCATGTTCGCCTGATATTGTAGACTCTTCACTGCCATGCAAGGAATACCGCAACTCAAGAGAGCAAACAGGAGAAAACCAAGAACAAAGTGCTGGCCTGAAAAACAAGAAATACTGAGAAGATAAACGACAATAATAAGGAACATGCTAACGAAAATGGCACCACCAGTTCCCTTATAACTAAATGGTTGCCCATTGAGTGTCACATGTTGATAAATATAACGACGGCATTTCACCAATGCCCACGGCCCATATATTCCCAGAGTAATAATTGTCAGTAAAAAATTCACAAGACAAATAAGAAAATACTCACCACCTTTGCCTGTAAAAACAAATGAGTGACGAGAGTTATCTTTCCCGACGTTTACACCATTCATGAATCATATCCCTAAAATAAATCCCATTCATATAGATAATAATCCCAGTAAATTAATACTGGTACGCCTAGAATACGCTTTCTCAAAGAGATATATGCTTAATATTTTCTGATTTATCTTCTTCTTGCACCGCATAAGCGAGGGTGGTATTAAAGTGAGCTATAAATCATACATTTGAAATTGAGCTATGCTATGAATGTTGTCACTTCTCCCGCGCTCCGTTTGCGCAAACTTACTGCCGCCGATAATCCCGCCATCGCCAGCGTCATCCGCCAGGTATCCGCAGAATACGGTCTTACCGCTGATAAAGGCTACACCGTCGCCGATCCCAATCTCGACGAATTGTATCAAGTGTATAGTCAGCCCAGTCATGCGTATTGGGTAGTTGAATACAATGGCGAAGTGGTGGGTGGCGGCGGGATTGCGCCATTAGCAGGTAGTGAATCGGACATTTGCGAACTGCAAAAGATGTATTTTCTTCCTGCTATTCGCGGTAAAGGACTGGCGAAAAAACTGGCCTTAATGGCGATGGAGCAGGCGCGAGAAATGGGCTTCAAACGCTGCTATCTGGAAACGACCGCTTTTTTAAAAGAAGCGATTGGTTTGTATGAACATTTAGGTTTTCAACATATCGATTACGCACTTGGTTGCACGGGCCATGTCGATTGTGAAGTGCGGATGCTGCGTAAACTCTAAAAAAATGCCCGCTAGTGTGTACTAGCGGGCATTTTAATCAATTAATTAGTGACGAACACCGTCATCGTCTTCGTCGACATAATCTTCATCGTCGCCATCTTCGCCGTTAGGATCTTCAAAGTAAGTACCCCAACCGTCGTATTCAACGTCGAATTTCTCTGCCAGGTTCATCAATTGCTCAACCTGGGCGTCGATCAGATCGGCATTCAACGCGCATTCGCTGAGGATGTCACAGCAAATTACGATATCGCCATCTTCCACTTCCAACTCTTCCGGATCGGTCACTTCGTAACCGAGTTTAAACGCTTCAACCGCTGCTTTTTCCAGGGTTTCCAGATCGTCTGCGGAAAGGTGATGTTCGATGGTGTACAGCGCGTCCGGATCGCTGCCATCTTCCAGTAATTCTTCAATAATCAAACGCGTTTCTTCACGCTGTTCTTCCAGTTGTTCCGGGTTTGCCATGGCTCATTCCTCTTAATGTCCTGCCGATACTCTTATTGTCACACACCACTGACATTGCCTCCACCTTTGTGACAAAGATTTATGTTTTAGGCTTGCAAATGAATAATCATCCATATAAATTGAATTTTAATTCATTACGGCGTTAGCTACAGGAGGGATCTATGTCCGGGTTTTATCATAAACATTTCCTGAAATTACTCGATTTCACGCCAGCTGAACTCAACAGCCTGCTGCAGTTAGCTGCGAAGCTGAAAGCCGATAAGAAAAACGGCAAAGAAGAAGCCAGACTCACAGGTAAAAATATCGCGCTCATCTTCGAAAAAGACTCGACCCGTACCCGATGCTCTTTCGAAGTTGCCGCATATGACCAGGGTGCTCGCGTCACTTATCTCGGCCCCAGCGGCAGCCAGATTGGCCATAAAGAGTCGATTAAAGATACCGCCCGCGTGCTTGGTCGCATGTATGACGGTATTCAGTATCGCGGCTATGGTCAGGAGATTGTCGAAACGCTGGCGGAATATGCAGGTGTGCCGGTATGGAACGGCCTGACTAATGAGTTTCATCCTACACAGCTTCTGGCGGATTTGCTGACCATGCAGGAGCATTTACCAGGTAAAGCGTTCAATGAGATGACGCTGGTTTATGCCGGAGATGCACGCAACAACATGGGTAACTCAATGCTGGAAGCTGCGGCGTTGACCGGTCTGGATTTACGCCTGGTAGCGCCACAAGCGTGCTGGCCGGAAGCTTCGCTGGTTACGGAATGCCGCGCCCTGGCACAGCAAAATGGCGGGAATATAACGCTGACAGAAGATATCGCAGCAGGCGTTAAAGGTGCCGACTTTATTTACACCGATGTGTGGGTGTCGATGGGGGAAGCGAAAGAGAAATGGGCAGAACGTATTGCATTACTGCGTGATTATCAGGTGAATAGCAAAATGATGCAGTTAACCGGTAATCCAGACGTCAAATTTCTGCACTGCCTGCCCGCGTTTCATGACGACCAAACGACGCTAGGTAAAAAGATGGCTGAAGAGTTTGGCCTGCACGGTGGGATGGAAGTGACGGATGAGGTCTTTGAATCTGCCGCCAGTATTGTTTTTGATCAGGCGGAAAACCGTATGCATACCATCAAAGCGGTAATGGTTGCGACGCTCGCCCAATAACGCCAGTACCGGAGGCGGCGTAACGTCGCCTCCGGCATAATCCACTTACGCCATCAGCATTTTCACAACCGCTTTGCGAACCTGGGCTGGCTCGCCCACTGCGCACAGTGGCTTGTGTACTTCACCCGGATAGAACACGACAAAGTCGCCTTCATTGAGGATAACTGTTTTCTCCTCAACACCTTCTGGCAAAAAGGCGATGTCTTTATCGGCTAACCAATCGGTATCCGGCGTGCCCGCAGGTTGTGTGCTGAAGGTCATGCCTTCCTGCCCTTTTAGCACAATCTGAATATCGAGATAGCGGGCATGGTACTCGGCGCGGCGTGCTTCATAAGGCTCAGTCATATCTTCAGAGATAAGATAAAACAGACGGTTGCCTTCGATGTCGTGCTTACCTTTTGGCGTTTCTGCCGTAACGTGCGCTTTAATATACTCAATCGCCTGACGTAATTCTTCCGGCAACCATTGCTGGAGATTATGAATATTTCCGATGATCATTTTTTCATTCCCTCAATTAAAACATCGTTTCATTTCTCTTGTTATACGTAATTCCTTACTGCCATACCAGCATTTTTTGCCGCCTGATTGCGCCAGCGCATATTTTCCCCCCACATTCCCCCCCTAAATTCATTTCGTTATAAATTCAAATTTGAAGCATATAAATTCACAACAATCGTTTACCTTGGAAGTTTCTTGCATTAATCGCTTGATCCCACTTTCTGGCTGAGTATAATGCCGGACAATTTGCCGGGAGGATGTATGGTTCAGTGTGTTCGACATTTTGTCTTACCGCGTCTGAAAAAAGACGCTGGCCTGCCGTTTTTCTTCCCGTTGATCACCCATTCCCAGCCCCTCAATCGAGGGGCTTTTTTTTGCCCAGGCGTCAGGAGATAAACATGGCTAATCCGCTATATCAAAAACACATCATTTCCATAAATGACCTTAGTCGCGATGACCTTAATCTGGTGCTGGCGACAGCGGCGAAACTGAAAGCAAACCCGCAACCAGAGTTGTTGAAACATAAAGTGATTGCCAGTTGCTTCTTCGAAGCATCAACCCGCACCCGCCTCTCTTTCGAAACCTCGATGCACCGCCTGGGTGCCAGCGTGGTGGGATTCTCTGACAGCGCAAACACCTCACTGGGAAAAAAAGGTGAAACGCTGGCTGATACCATCTCGGTTATCAGCACTTACGTCGATGCAATTGTGATGCGCCATCCGCAGGAAGGTGCGGCGCGCCTGGCAACCGAGTTTTCCGGCAATGTGCCGGTGCTGAACGCCGGTGATGGTTCCAACCAACATCCGACGCAAACCTTGCTGGATCTGTTCACCATTCAGGAAACCCAGGGACGTCTGGACAATCTTCGTGTCGCAATGGTCGGCGACCTGAAATATGGTCGCACCGTTCACTCCCTGACCCAGGCGCTGGCGAAATTCGACGGCAACCGTTTCTACTTCATCGCCCCGGATGCGCTGGCAATGCCGCAGTACATTCTGGACATGCTTGATGAAAAAGGTATCGCCTGGAGCCTGCATAGTTCCATTGAAGAAGTGATGGCGGAAGTGGACATTTTGTATATGACCCGCGTGCAAAAAGAGCGCCTGGACCCGTCCGAATACGCCAACGTAAAAGCGCAGTTTGTCCTGCGCGCCAGCGATCTTCACAACGCCAAAGCCAATATGAAAGTGCTGCATCCGCTGCCGCGTATTGATGAAATTGCGACGGATGTCGATAAAACGCCGCACGCCTGGTACTTCCAGCAAGCAGGCAATGGGATTTTCGCTCGCCAGGCGTTACTGGCACTGGTTCTGAATCGCGATCTGGTACTGTAAGGGGAAATTGAGATGACACACGATAATAAATTGCAGGTTGAAGCTATTAAACGCGGCACGGTAATTGACCATATCCCCGCCCAGATCGGTTTTAAGCTATTGAGTCTGTTCAAGCTGACCGAAACGGATCAGCGTATCACTATCGGTCTGAACCTGCCTTCTGGCGAGATGGGGCGCAAGGATCTGATCAAGATCGAAAATACCTTTTTGAGTGAAGATCAGGTAGACCAACTGGCGCTGTACGCACCGCAAGCCACGGTAAATCGTATCGACAACTATGAAGTGGTTGGTAAATCGCGCCCCAGCCTGCCGGAGCGCATCGACAATGTGCTGGTCTGCCCGAACAGCAACTGTATCAGCCATGCCGAACCGGTTTCTTCCAGCTTTGCCGTGCGAAAACGCGCCAATGACATCGCGCTCAAATGCAAATACTGTGAAAAAGAGTTTTCCCATAATGTGGTGCTGGCCAATTAATTGCGGTTGGTAATAAAAGTCTGGCTCCCTATAATGAGCCAGACTTTTTACCGCTGTAATAAAGGAGAAATCATGAGCAAAACTATCGCGACGGAAAATGCACCGGCAGCTATCGGTCCTTACGTACAGGGCGTTGATCTGGGCAATATGATCATCACCTCCGGTCAGATCCCGGTAAATCCGAAAACGGGCGAAGTACCGGCAGACGTCGCTGCACAGGCACGTCAGTCGCTGGATAACGTAAAAGCGATCGTCGAAGCCGCTGGCCTGAAAGTGGGCGACATCGTTAAAACCACCGTGTTTGTGAAAGATCTGAACGACTTCGCAACCGTAAATGCCACTTACGAAGCCTTCTTCACCGAACACAACGCCACCTTCCCGGCACGTTCTTGCGTTGAAGTTGCCCGTCTGCCGAAAGACGTGAAGATTGAGATCGAAGCGATCGCTGTTCGTCGCTAATCTTGATGGAAATCCGGGCTATCGTGCCCGGATTAAGTCTGATGACAAAAGCAAAATCGCCTGATGCGCTACGCTTATCAGGCCTGGGTGATTCCTGCAATTTATTGAATTTGTAGGCTGGATAAGGCGTTTACGCCGCATCCGGCATGAACAAAGCTCACTTTATCTGCAATCTGAATCCGGGCCACCATGCCCAGCTTATTCTTTACTGCCAACCATAACGACGGCTATAGAACCCTTTCACCAACTGCGTTAACGTCATATACCCTGCCAGAATCGCAATCAGCCACGGGAAGTAACTTAACGGTAGCGCCTGCAATTGCAGATAACTGGCCAGCGGCGAAAACGGCAACGCGATCCCGACAATCATCACGATTACGGTCATGATCATTAACGGCCACGATGCACGACTCTGAATAAACGGTACACGACGGGTACGGATCATATGCACAATCAGCGTTTGCGACAGTAATCCCACCACGAACCAGCCCGACTGGAACAGTGTTTGCGTTTCCGGCGTGTTGGCATGGAATACCCACCACATCAGGCAAAACGTCAGAATATCGAAGATCGAACTGATCGGTCCGAAGAAGATCATAAAACGCCCCAGATCCGCCGGATTCCAACGCTGCGGCTTTTGAATTTGCTCGTCATCAACGTTATCAAACGGGATCGCCACCTGTGACACATCGTACAGCAGGTTCTGGATCAGTAAGTGTAACGGCAGCATCGGCAGGAAGGGCAAGAAAGCACTCGCCACCAGCACGCTGAACACATTACCGAAGTTAGAACTCGCCGTCATTTTGATGTATTTCAGCATGTTAGAGAAAGTCCGGCGCCCTTCAATAACCCCCTCTTCCAGCACCATCAGGCTTTTTTCCAGCAGGATGATATCAGCCGCTTCACGGGCAATATCTACCGCGCCGTCCACAGAAATGCCGATATCCGCAGCGCGTAAGGCGGGCGCATCATTAATACCATCGCCCATAAAGCCAACCACATGCCCTTCGCGCTTTAGCAACGTTACGATGCGTTCCTTATGCATCGGCGTCAGGCGAGCAAACAGCGTGGTGCGCTGTGCGAGATTTGCCAGTTCGTCATCAGATAGCGTTTCAATATCACTACCAATTACCACCGCTCCCGCGTCCAGCCCCACTTCATGGCACACTTTCGCCGCCACTAATTCACTGTCACCAGTGAGGATTTTCACGGTAATTCCACTCGCTTTTAATGCCTTCAGTGCCGGAGCCGTTGTCTCTTTTGGTGGATCAAGAAAAGCGATATATCCTTCGAGGATCAGGTCGGATTCATCCGCCCGCTGGTAATCTCCTTCACGCGCGGGCAGATATTTCGTCGCCACCGCAACCACGCGCAGCCCCTGACGATTCAGCGTATCAGTAACCCGCTTAATCTTACGCAGCATAGTGTCATCGAGCGGCACAATCTCGTCATTGTGGCGCACCTGTGAACACACATTAAGGATCTCCTGCAATGCGCCTTTGCACACCAGTTGATGATGTTCGGTATTTTCTGCCACTACCACCGACATCCGGCGACGCTCAAAATCAAACGGAATCTCATCAATTTTCTGCCAACGGCTGGCCAGCGAACGCGCCGACTCTTCATCCGTACCTTCGAGCACCGCTGTATCAAGCAGGTTTTTAAGCCCGGTCTGGTAATGACTGTTCAACCACGCGCTATGCAGCACGCGTTCGCTGGTTTTACCGGAGATATCGGTATGATTCTCCAGCACAATTTTATCCTGCGTCAGGGTGCCGGTTTTATCAGTGCACAGAATATCCATTGCGCCAAAGTTCTGAATGGCATCCAGATGTTTGACGATCACTTTCTGTTTCGACAGCTTTACTGCGCCGCGCGCCAGCGTCGAGGTAACAATCATCGGCAACATTTCCGGCGTTAAGCCTACCGCGACCGAAAGCGCAAACAGTGCCGCTTCCCACCAGTCGCCTTTGGTGTAACCGTTGATAAGCAACACCACCGGAGCCATCACCAACATAAAGCGAATCAGCAGCATACTGACGCGGCTGATCCCTTGCTGAAAGGCATTCGGCTCGCTTTCCTGCTCACTAACACGCCCCGCCAGTTGACCAAACCAGGTGTTGGCACCTGTGGCAATCACCATCGCTTGTGCCGTGCCGCTCACCACGGTGGTGCCCATAAAACACAGGGTGTCACACTCCAGCGGATTGCTGTGCTCCGGCTGGCGAGTGGTTGCAGCTTTTTCTACGGGCAGAGACTCACCGGTTAACGACGCCTGAGCGACGAACAGATCCCGCGCCTGCAAGATACGCAAATCTGCCGGGATCATATCCCCCGCCGCCAGTTTAATAATATCGCCGGGCACCAGCTGGTCGATCGGGATCTCCAGCCAGCCATTTTCGCCTTTGCTGTTAATAACGCGCAGCACCGTCGCGGTATTGCTGACCATCGCTTTCAGGGCATCTGCCGCTTTGGTGGAACGCGCTTCCTGAATAAAGTTCAGCAGCGTGGAAATAGCCACCATTAACGCGATAACGCCTGCGGCAAATAAATCTTCCGTGGCGTAAGAAATGCCGCCAAGGATCGTGAGCAAAATATTAAAGGGGTTGCGATAGCAGACCCACAAATGTACCCACCACGGCGATGGTTGTTGCGCAGGTAATTTATTTTCGCCATGTTTTTCACGGGCAACTTCCACTTCCGCCTGATTCAACCCTTCCGGGTGGGTGTCGAACGTGTTCCATAATTCTTCTTCGGGCATCACCGCCATTTTCAGGCAATGCGCGCTTAAGGAAGGCGGGATTGGTGCATTCGCTGTCTGCTGCGCACCCGGTAGCGGATCGCGACGGATCAGACGGGAAGGTAAATGGCGAATGAGCCGGGTAAAAATTTCTTTAAACATAGGGTGTCCCTCCGCACTGTCTGGAACAGTGCAGAAATATCTTCAGGCGTGGCGAAGCCTTACCTGAAGGTAATAAATATGAGCAGGGACGTTAAAACGTCACGGCCTTACGCATCCGGTAACGCCGTGAAAAGACGGGCTTACCGGAAAAGTTTTAATCTCCGTCGAGGGAGAGGCGTGGGATCAGGTTCCATATAACCTCCGGTAAGTGAATAAATAGCGCCGCGAATCCAATAATATTCGTAGCATTTATGCCGATATAATACCTGTCGGCAACTAAACCAACGATAAACCAGACTTTGCCCATTGCTGAATGCGCGGGTAAAGTTAGTCTCTAATAATTAAACAACACGTTACGGGATAACAGGATGCAAAATCGGCTGACCATCAAAGACATCGCGCGCTTGAGCGGCGTGGGAAAATCCACTGTTTCCCGGGTGCTGAATAACGAGAGCGGCGTAAGCCAGCGCACACGTGAACGTGTCGAAGCTGTGATGAATCAGCATGGATTTTCCCCTTCCCGCTCTGCGCGCGCCATGCGTGGGCAAAGCGATAAAGTGGTCGCCATCATCGTGACACGTCTGGATTCGCTGTCAGAAAATCTCGCGGTTCAGACCATGCTGCCGGCGTTCTATGAACAGGGTTACGACCCCATCATGATGGAAAGCCAGTTTTCACCACAATTAGTTGCCGAACATCTGGGCGTTTTGAAACGTCGTAATATCGACGGCGTAGTGCTGTTTGGTTTTACCGGTATAACCGAAGAGATGTTAGCCCACTGGCAGTCATCGCTGGTGCTGCTGGCACGCGACGCAAAGGGCTTTGCTTCAGTCTGTTATGACGACGAAGGGGCGATCAAAATCCTGATGCAACGGCTGTATGACCAGGGGCATCGCAATATCAGTTATCTCGGCGTGCCGCACAGTGACGTGACGACCGGTAAGCGACGTCATGAAGCCTACCTGGCGTTCTGCAAAGCGCATAAACTGCATCCCGTCGCCGCTCTGCCTGGCCTCGCCATGAAGCAAGGTTATGAGAACGTGGCAAAAGTCATTACCCCTGAAACCACCGCGTTGCTGTGCGCAACTGACACGCTGGCACTTGGCGCAAGTAAATACCTGCAAGAGCAACGCATCGATACCTTACAGCTGGCGAGCGTTGGTAATACACCGTTGATGAAGTTCCTCCATCCGGAGATCGTCACCGTTGACCCAGGCTACGCAGAAGCCGGACGCCAGGCGGCCTGCCAGTTAATCAAACAGATAACCGGGCGCAGCGAACCGCAACAAATCATCATCCCCGCCACCCTGTTCTGATCGTTTCCTGAACTATAAATTGTGATCTTCGCCGTGTTTCGGGAACGTTCCCGTTTTTAATTTTTCCTTCCCACTATATTCTGCCGTCAACCTAATATGTCATCTGCCACGGGGCCTTATGATGAGCAAAGTGAACCAAACGGATATCGATCGGTTGATTGAACTGGTCGGTGGGCGCGGCAATATTGCGACGGTGAGCCACTGTATTACTCGCCTGCGCTTTGTCCTCAACCAACCGGCCAATGCCAGACCGAAAGAAATTGAGCAACTCCCCATGGTGAAAGGCTGTTTCACCAATGCCGGACAATTTCAGGTGGTGATTGGCACCAACGTTGGCGATTACTATCAAGCACTGATAGCGACCACCGGACAGGCGCAGGTCGATAAAGAGCAGGTGAAAAAAGCCGCCAGGCAGAATATGAAATGGCATGAGCAGTTGATCTCCCATTTCGCAGAGATCTTCTTCCCGTTACTGCCCGCGCTGATTAGCGGCGGTTTGATCCTCGGTTTTCGTAATGTGATCGGCGATCTGCCCATGAGCAACGGCCAGACGCTGGCGCAAATGTACCCTTCCCTGCAAACGATCTACGATTTTCTGTGGTTGATCGGTGAGGCGATCTTCTTCTATCTGCCGGTCGGGATTTGCTGGTCGGCGGTGAAAAAGATGGGCGGCACGCCGATCCTCGGTATCGTGCTTGGCGTAACGCTGGTTTCTCCACAACTGATGAACGCCTATCTACTCGGGCAGCAGGTGCCGGAAGTGTGGGACTTTGGCATGTTCAGTATTGCGAAAGTAGGCTATCAGGCGCAGGTGATCCCGGCGCTGTTAGCCGGGCTGGCGCTGGGCTTTATTGAAACTCGCCTTAAGCGCATCGTGCCGGATTATCTCTATCTGGTGGTTGTACCGGTCTGCTCGCTGATCCTCGCGGTGTTCCTCGCCCATGCGCTGATTGGTCCGTTTGGTCGCATGATTGGCGATGGCGTTGCCTTTGCGGTACGTCACCTGATGACTGGCAGCTTTGCCCCTATTGGCGCGGCATTGTTTGGCTTCCTCTATGCGCCGCTGGTCATTACCGGCGTACACCAGACCACGCTTGCCATTGATATGCAGATGATTCAAAGCATGGGCGGTACGCCAGTCTGGCCGCTGATTGCCCTTTCGAATATTGCTCAGGCGTCGGCAGTGGTAGGAATTATTATCGCCAGCCGTAAACAGAACGAGCGGGAAATTTCGGTTCCAGCGGCGATCTCCGCTTATCTTGGGGTTACTGAGCCGGCAATGTACGGCATCAACCTGAAATATCGCTTCCCGATGCTGTGCGCGATGATTGGTTCCGGTCTGGCGGGATTGCTCTGCGGCCTGAACGGCGTTATGGCGAATGGCATCGGCGTCGGTGGTCTGCCTGGTATTCTCTCCATTCAGCCGAGCTACTGGCAGGTATTTGCGCTGGCAATGGCTATCGCCATCATCATCCCGATTGTGCTCACCTCGTTTATCTACCAGCGAAAACACCGCCTGGGTACGCTGAACATTGTTTAATTTTCTTCGGGGCGCACTTGCGCCCCCTCGCATTTGCAGGAATGACGTAATGACTAATCTTCCCCACTGGTGGCAAAACGGCGTTATCTACCAGATTTATCCAAAGAGTTTTCAGGACACCACGGGCAGCGGCACCGGCGATCTGCGAGGAGTCACCCTACGCCTCGACTATCTACAAAAACTGGGCGTTAATGCTATCTGGTTGACACCTTTTTATGTCTCCCCACAGATCGATAACGGATACGACGTAGCGAACTATACGGCGATTGATCCCACCTACGGTACGCTGGACGACTTTGATGAACTGGTGGCGCAGGCGAAATCGCGCGGTATTCGCATTATCCTTGATATGGTGTTTAACCATACTTCTACCCAACACGCCTGGTTTCGCGAGGCGCAGAACAAAGAAAGTCCTTATCGTCAGTTTTATATCTGGCGTGACGGCGAACCAGGAATACCACCAAATAACTGGCGTTCTAAATTCGGTGGCAATGCCTGGCACTGGCACGCAGAAAGCGAACAGTATTACTTGCATCTGTTTGCACCAGAACAGGCCGATCTCAACTGGGAAAACCCAGCAGTACGCACAGAACTGAAAAAAGTCTGTGAGTTCTGGGCCGATCGCGGGGTAGACGGGCTGCGCCTGGATGTGGTGAATCTGATTTCCAAAGACCAGAACTTCCCCAACGATCTGGATGGCGACGGGCGTCGCTTCTACACCGACGGACCACGAGCACACGAGTTTTTGCACGAAATGAACCGTGATGTCTTTACGCCACGCGGATTAATGACTGTGGGTGAAATGTCCTCCACCAGCCTTGAACATTGTCAGCGATACGCGGCACTGACAGGCAGTGAATTGTCGATGACCTTTAATTTTCATCACCTGAAGGTCGATTATCCCGGCGGTGAAAAATGGACGCTGGCTAAACCTGACTTTGTGGCGTTAAAAACATTGTTCCGCCACTGGCAACAGGGAATGCACAACGTTGCGTGGAATGCTTTGTTCTGGTGTAACCACGATCAGCCGCGCATTGTTTCTCGCTTTGGTGATGAAGGTGAATACCGCGTGCCTGCGGCAAAAATGCTGGCGATGGTGCTGCATGGTATGCAGGGAACGCCGTATATCTACCAGGGCGAAGAGATTGGTATGACCAACCCACATTTCACGCGCATTACTGACTATCGCGACGTGGAGAGCCTCAATATGTTTGCCGAGCTGCGCAACGATGGGCGTGACGCCGAAGAGCTATTGGCAATCCTCGCCAGTAAATCCCGTGACAACAGCCGCACGCCAATGCAATGGAGCAACGGCGATAACGCAGGGTTTACTACCGGCAAGCCGTGGATTGGTCTGTGTGATAACTATCGCGAAATCAACGTAGAATCTGCGCTGGCCGATGAATCTTCAGTGTTTTACACCTACCAGAAGTTAATCACGTTGCGTAAACAAGAACCCATTCTGACATGGGGCAATTACCAGGATCTCCTGCCAAACAGTCCTGTATTGTGGTGCTATCGCCGCGAATGGCTGGGGCAAACTTTATTGGTGATTGCCAACCTTAGCCGTGACGTACAGCCCTGGCAACCAACGCAAATCAGCGGCGACTGGCAACTGTTAATGCATAACTATGAAGAAGCCTCCTCTCAACCGGGAGCCATGACATTGCGGCCATTTGAGGCTGTCTGGTGGTTGCAGAGATAATTCTTCTCTAGGCCCCGGTAAAGCGAGTATTTCCGGGGCCTTATCTGTCAGCGCATTGTTTTTGTTGGTTTTTTGAACAGAAAATTATTAAAAAATTTACACATCGCTGTAGCGCCCGTCATCCGTACACTCTGCTTTTTACTTTGAGCTAAATCAAAAAAACCTTAAACATCCTTAATGCAAAGCACTATATATAGACTTTAAAATGCCTCTCAACCCAATATGTTGTATCCGTCGACTATACTTGCACCAAGACACACGCCAACAAAGCCGACAAAATTGTGGATAAAGCGGATTGGGATTGCAGTAACTCCCCGTAAAAAGAGCTAAATAAAGCGGGGCGCACTTCCCAACTTTCTGTGTATAACCTGTTCTTAAAAATATGGAGCGATCATGACACCGCATGTGATGAAACGAGACGGCTGCAAAGTGCCGTTTAAATCAGAGCGCATCAAAGAAGCCATTCTGCGTGCAGCTAAAGCAGCGGAAGTCGATGATGCAGATTATTGTGCCACTGTTGCCGCTGTCGTCAGCGAGCAAATGCAGGGCCGCAACCAGGTGGATATCAACGAAATCCAGACCGCAGTTGAAAACCAGCTGATGTCAGGCCCGTACAAACAACTGGCTCGTGCTTACATCGAGTACCGTCACGATCGCGACATCGAACGTGAAAAACGCGGTCGCCTGAACCAGGAGATCCGTGGCCTGGTCGAGCAGACCAACTCTTCGTTACTCAATGAAAACGCCAACAAAGACAGCAAGGTAATTCCAACCCAGCGCGACCTGCTGGCCGGTATTGTTGCTAAACACTATGCACGCCAGCACCTGCTGCCGCGTGACGTGGTGCAGGCGCATGAGCGTGGCGATATTCACTACCACGACCTCGATTACTCGCCGTTCTTCCCGATGTTCAACTGCATGTTGATCGACCTGAAAGGTATGCTAACTCAGGGCTTTAAGATGGGGAACGCCGAGATCGAACCACCGAAGTCGATCTCCACTGCCACCGCAGTAACTGCGCAGATTATCGCCCAGGTTGCCAGCCATATTTATGGCGGCACCACCATTAACCGTATCGACGAAGTTCTGGCTCCGTTTGTCACCGCCAGCTACAACAAGCACCGTAAAACGGCGGAGGAGTGGAGCATTCCGGATGCTGAAGGCTACGCCAACTCTCGTACCATCAAAGAGTGCTACGACGCCTTCCAGTCGCTGGAGTACGAAGTAAATACCCTGCACACCGCCAACGGTCAAACACCGTTTGTAACCTTTGGCTTTGGTCTGGGCACCAGCTGGGAGTCGCGCCTGATTCAGGAATCCATCCTGCGTAACCGCATCGCAGGCCTGGGTAAAAACCGCAAAACCGCCGTGTTCCCGAAACTGGTGTTTGCGATTCGCGATGGCCTGAACCATAAAAAAGGCGATCCGAACTACGACATCAAACAGCTGGCGCTGGAGTGCGCAAGCAAGCGCATGTATCCGGATATCCTGAACTACGATCAGGTAGTGAAAGTCACCGGTTCGTTTAAAACCCCGATGGGTTGCCGCAGCTTCCTCGGCGTATGGGAAAACGAAAACGGCGAGCAGATCCACGATGGTCGCAACAACCTCGGCGTGATCAGCCTGAACCTGCCACGTATTGCGCTGGAAGCGAAAGGCGATGAAGCCACCTTCTGGAAGTTGCTGGATGAACGTCTGCTGCTGGCACGTAAGGCGCTGATGACCCGTATCGCTCGTCTCGAAGGCGTGAAAGCGCGCGTGGCTCCTATCCTCTATATGGAAGGTGCTTGTGGCGTGCGTCTGAATGCCGACGATGATGTTTCTGAAATCTTCAAAAACGGTCGTGCGTCTATTTCGCTGGGTTACATCGGTATCCACGAAACCATTAACGCGCTGTTCGGCGGCGAGCATGTTTATGACAACGAGCAGCTTCGCGCGAAAGGTATTGCGATTGTTGAACGTCTGCGTCAGGCGGTGGATCAGTGGAAAGAAGAGACTGGCTACGGTTTCAGCCTTTACAGCACGCCAAGTGAAAATCTGTGCGACCGCTTCTGCCGTCTCGATACCGCTGAGTTTGGCGTGGTGCCGGGCGTGACCGATAAAGGTTACTACACCAACAGTTTCCACCTTGATGTGGAGAAAAAGGTGAACCCGTACGACAAGATCGACTTTGAAGCACCTTACCCGCCGCTGGCTAACGGTGGTTTCATTTGCTACGGCGAGTATCCAAACATTCAGCACAACCTGAAGGCGCTGGAAGATGTCTGGGATTACAGCTATCAGCATGTACCGTATTACGGCACCAATACACCAATTGATGAGTGCTACGAGTGTGGCTTTACCGGTGAGTTTGAGTGCACCAGCAAAGGCTTCACCTGCCCGAAATGTGGTAACCATGACACCTCCCGTGTGTCGGTGACTCGCCGCGTGTGCGGATATTTAGGTAGCCCGGATGCGCGTCCGTTTAACGCCGGTAAGCAGGAAGAAGTTAAGCGCCGCGTTAAACATTTGGGAAATGGGCAGATAGGTTAAGCCTTCCCCCCTCACCCTACCCCTCTCCCTCAGGGAGAGGGGACCGTTCCGTGCCCCTTCTTGACTCCCGACATAATGAGTTGCCTCTAGCCAGTTGGTGTCGTCGCAAGGTGGCAAATGCGTAAGCCTCAGAGGACTTCGCCCCGTACGCACCAGAGCAGTCATGGCGTCAATTGAGAAGCGAAAATGAATTATCATCAGTACTATCCTGTCGACATCGTCAACGGCCCCGGCACTCGCTGCACTCTGTTTGTCTCCGGGTGTGTTCATGAATGCCCCGGTTGCTACAACAAAAGCACCTGGCGGGTAAATTCCGGTCAGCCATTTACCAAAGCAATGGAAGACCAGATCATTAACGATCTGAATGACACTCGCATCAAACGCCAGGGTATTTCCCTCTCCGGCGGCGATCCGCTGCATCCGCAAAACGTGCCGGATATTCTGAAACTGGTACAACGCATCCGCGCCGAGTGTCCGGGTAAAGACATCTGGGTGTGGACAGGCTATAAACTCGACGAACTCAACGCTGCGCAAATGCAGGTTGTTGATTTGATCAACGTGCTGGTCGACGGCAAATTTGTGCAGGATTTAAAAGACCCTTCCCTGATCTGGCGCGGCAGCAGCAATCAGGTGGTGCATCATTTGCGTTAATCACTCATCCAGCCGTTTAGTCGCGTCTTCATAAACGGCTGAGTTCTCTCTTACCAACAGCTATCACCAACACGAGCAACTCTTTATCATTGACCTGATAGACCAGGCGATATCCCAGTGTGTGCAGCTTAATTTTGTAGCAGTCCGGTAAATCCCGCAGTTTAGCCAATGGATTGCGCGGCCTTTTCAGCACATCCTCAAGCTTTTTTTTAAATTGTTCCCGGACTGTCACGCCCAGTTTTTGCCACTCTTTCAGCGCCCGCAGATCAAAAGCCAGCTCATAGTTCATCCAGTCGGACCTTAATGGCCTCTTGTGGGTTGGCCAGTCGTTCCCTGACAGTGCGTAACAAGGCTTCTTCACTATCACTGACAGTGAGCGTTTTTACCGGCATTCGTCCATTTTCCGCAACGTACTGAAACAGCAGCCGCACTGCTTCAGTAGGCGTGATATTTAATTTTTCCAGCACCGCATAAGCCTCATTTTTCAGTTTGTCATCCAGGCGGACGTTAAGTGTGGCCATTATGCCTCCGGTAATTATGAAAAGTGTAATGCATTATAGCATTACATATGCATTACATTCATTTCTGGAAAACGCCTCGCAAAAATGAGGACGACACGCAGGAATATGCCGTGGTGAAGATAGATATTGCGGTGATTTTACGAAGGGAGAAGAAAGCGTTGGGCGGTAACGTTTCACCGCCCAATAAGGAATTAACGATACTTCTGGTGATAGGCGTTGCGGGTCGTTTTCAGTTGCTCTGCGGCGGCCTGTGCTTCTTTGACTTTACCTTCATTAGCCAGCTTCAGCGCGTCGTCAATCTGACCGACCAGAATGTCGAAACCGTGGCGGAAGTCTTTCATCTCCGGGCTGTCCGGTGATTTGCCTTCCAGCTTCGGTGGCGTCGCTTTTTGCGCATCCAGCGCCGCAGCACGCATTTTGGTTAACGCGTCTTTGACTTGCGCCGCGTTATCGGCTTTTTCGACCACTTTTAAATTGTCGTTGAGGGTTTCCATATTGTCTTCCAGCTCAGCGGCAAACGACGCCGAACTGAATACCAACGAGGAGACTGCAAGAATAGCTAACAGGCTTTTACGCATTGCTCACTTCCTTTTTTATTTACACTTCATCCTTCACACTACCTCATCGACGGCTACGCTCATTCGCCCGAGTCACGTACTACGAGTACGCTCCCCGGCTCTCATTCACTTTCCGTCTCGATGCAGTGCGAATGATTTTGTGTAATTTTTTAGTTTAAGCGCGGCAGGTCGCGCCAGTTTTTTACTGTCCGGCGATTTTCATCTCCGGTAACAGAACAGAACCACACTGTATATTACTGCGTGTTTCAATATCGTTACCAACAGTGACGATATTGCGCCACATATCTTTCAAATTACCTGCGATGGTGATTTCGCTAACCGGATATTGAATTTCGCCATTCTCTACCCAGAAGCCCGCTGCACCACGGGAATAATCACCGGTAATTGCACTCACGCCCTGGCCCATCAGTTCCGTCACCACCAGGCCGGTGCCCATTTCTTTGAGCATCTGCTCAAAGCTGAGTCCTTGCCCGGCAATACGCCAGTTGTGGATGCCGCCCGCATGACCGGTACTTTTCAGCCCCAGTTTGCGCGCGGAATAGCTGGTCAGCAACCACTGAGTCAGGATGCCATCTTTAATAATATCGCGACGCTCGGTACGCACCCCTTCGCTGTCGAATGGAGTAGATGCCAGCCCTTTCAGCAGATGCGGATGTTCTTCAATGGTCAGCCAGTCCGGCAGAATTTGTTTACCCAGCGAGTCGAGCAGGAAGGTGGATTTACGGTAGACAGCACCACCGGCAATTGCGCCAACCAAATGACCAAACAATCCGGTTGCGACTTCATTGGCAAAAATCACCGGCGCTTTCATGGTGGAAAGTTTACGCGGCGACAGTCGCGATAAAGTGCGGCGAGCGCAGTCTGCCCCAACCCACTCCGGCGTTTGTAGATCGCTCATCGCACGGCCAATGGTGTAGGCGTAATCACGTTCCATATCGCCATTTTCTTCGGCAATCACACAGCTGGAGAGTGAATGACGCGTTGAGCAGTATCCCTGCAACATGCCGTGGCTGTTGCCAAATACTTTGACGCCGTAGTGGCTGTTAAAGCTACCGCCTTCGGTATTGGTGATGCGTTTGTCCGCCTGCAATGCCGCCTGTTCAGCACGAGCCGCCAGTTCAATGGCTTCATCCGGGGAAACGTCCGCAGGGTGGAACAAGTCGAGATCCGGCGCGTCAAAGGCCAGCAGCTCTTTATCTGCCACGCCTGCGTAAGGATCTGGCGAGGTATAACGGGCAATATCCAGCGCCGCCTGTACGGTGCGGGCAATAGCCTGCGGGCTTAAATCGGTGGATGATGCGCTACCTTTGCGGTTCTGGTGATAAATGGTGATCCCCAGCGCGCCATCGCTATTGAATTCGACATTCTCCACTTCACCATAGCGCGTGCTTACGCTAATGCCGGTGGTCTTGCTGACGGCAACTTCCGCACCGTCCGATTTGCCTGAGGCCAACTCCAGCGCAGTCGAAACTGCTTCTTCCAGAATCTTGCGCTGCGCTTCAACTTGAGAGATTACTTTCATTGCAAGTGCCATAATGTAGAGAGTTTCTCTGAAGTCTAACAGAGAACCGTTTTTCAGTGCGCATCTTAACTGGTAACATTAGCCTCTTTTTTTAAGGAGCCTGACATGACTAAGCAGCCCGAAGACTGGCTCGACGACGTTCCCGGTGATGATATCGAAGACGAAGACGATGAAATTATCTGGGTCAGTAAAAGTGAAATTAAACGTGATGCCGAGGAGCTAAAACGCCTGGGCGCGGAAATTGTTGATCTGGGGAAAAACGCGCTGGATAAGATCCCGTTAGATGCGGATCTGCGTGCGGCTATCGAGTTAGCCCAGCGTATTAAAATGGAAGGTCGCCGCCGCCAGTTGCAGCTCATCGGTAAAATGCTACGCCAGCGCGACGTAGAGCCTATTCGTCAGGCGCTGGATAAGCTAAAAAACCGCCACAACCAGCAGGTGGTGCTGTTCCATAAACTGGAAAACCTGCGCGATCGTCTGATCGATCAAGGTGATGATGCCATCGCTGATGTATTGAATCTGTGGCCTGATGCCGATCGCCAGCAACTGCGTACTCTGATCCGCAACGCGAAGAAAGAGAAAGAAGGGAATAAGCCGCCGAAATCCGCGCGACAGATTTTCCAGTATCTGCGCGAGCTGGCAGAGAACGAAGGGTAAGTTTTGTTGTTGATATGAGTATGGTTTGCCGGATGCGGCGTAAACGCTTTATCCGGCAATGCTACCCCAGGCTGAAGCTTCAGAATTACTGCGCAGCTTCCGCCTTCTTCGCCAGACCATCCAGCAGTTTCTGATGAATCCCACCAAAACCGCCGTTGCTCATCACCAGAATATGGTCGCCAGGCTGGGCGGTTTTCACCACCATATCTGCCAACGCATCGACATCACCACTCCAGTGCGCAGGCTGAATACAGGCTTCTGCCACTTCAGCTACCTGCCACGGAATATGCGCCGGTTGCAGCAGGAAGACTTCATCGGCACGACCTAATGACGGTGCCAAATCGTCTTTGCAGACGCCCATCTTCATGGTGTTTGAGCGCGGTTCCAGCACGGCAATAATACGCGCCGTACCACCGACTTTACCGCGCAGCGCCGCCAGCGTTGCCAGAATCGCCGTCGGATGATGGGCAAAATCGTCATACACCGTCACGCCATTCGCTTCACCGCGTAACTCCAGACGACGACGAGCGTTGATAAACGACCCCAGCGCATTAGCAGCATCTGCCGGCGCAACACCAACATGGCGAGCCGCAGCAATCGCCATCAGGCCGTTGTGCATGTTATGTTCGCCAACCAGTGACCATTTCACCTCACCCACTTTTTCGCCGTCCAGCAATACTTCCCATTCGGAAGTATCGGTGGTCAGCTTTTTCGCCTGCCAGCGCCCCTGCTCGCCCACCTGTTCCTGATCGCTCCAGCAGCCCATCGCCATGGTCTGTTTCAGGTTGATGTCGTTTTCCGGCCAGATAATACGCCCCTGCCCAGGAACAATACGCACCAGATGATGGAATTGTTTCTGGATCGCTTTCAGGTCGTCAAAGATATCGGCATGATCGAACTCAAGGTTGTTGAGGATCAGCGTGCGCGGGCAGTAATGGACAAATTTGGAGCGTTTGTCGAAGAAGGCGCAGTCATACTCGTCCGCTTCGATAACAAAGAAGTCGCTTTCGCCCAGACGCGCCGAAACCTCAAAGTTTCCAGGCACACCGCCAATAACAAAACCCGGTTTATAGCCGCACTGTTCCAGAATCCAGGTCGCCATTCCCGCCGTGGTGGTTTTGCCGTGTGTACCGGCAACGGCCAGCACCCAGCGGTCGCGCAGCACGAAATCGTGCAACCACTGCGGCCCCGACATATACGGAATGTTTTTTTCCAGTACCGCTTCCACACACGGATTTCCACGGGTCATGGCATTACCAATAATCACCAGATCCGGCTGCGGATCGAGTTGGCTGGCATCGTAACCCTGAATCAGCTCAATGCCTTGCTTCTCAAGTAAGGTGCTCATCGGCGGATACACATTGGCGTCCGAACCCGTTACTTCATGGCCTAACTGGCGTGCCAGAATCGCCAGACCACCCATAAACGTGCCACAAATTCCTAAAATATGAATGCGCATACGTCATTATCCTTTTTTAATCTACCGCTCATTTTACGCATATGTCGGGCAAGTGAGAAACGCATTTCAGGATAATCCGTAATTTGCTGGCGCGATTCACCTGAGCGCAACATTCAGATTATTTGTTAAGATTGTTGCGGTCGCTTTACTCCATAAACATTGCAGGGAAAGTTTTATGAAAACGTTAGGTGAATTTATTGTCGAAAAGCAGCACGAGTTTTCTCATGCTACCGGTGAACTCACTGCTTTGCTGTCGGCAATAAAACTGGGCGCCAAGATTATCCATCGCGATATCAACAAAGCAGGACTGGTTGATATCCTGGGTGCCAGCGGTGCTGAGAACGTGCAGGGCGAGGTTCAGCAGAAACTCGATCTGTTCGCTAATGAAAAACTGAAAGCCGCATTGAAAGCGCGCGATATCGTTGCGGGCATTGCATCTGAAGAAGAAGATGAGATTGTCGTCTTTGAAGGCTGTGAACACGCAAAATACGTTGTGCTGATGGATCCACTGGATGGCTCGTCCAACATCGATGTTAACGTCTCTGTCGGTACGATTTTCTCCATCTACCGCCGCGTTACACCTGTCGGTACGCCGGTAACGGAAGAAGATTTCCTCCAGCCTGGTAACAAACAGGTTGCCGCAGGTTACGTGGTATACGGCTCCTCTACCATGCTGGTTTACACCACAGGATGCGGTGTTCACGCCTTTACCTATGATCCTTCACTCGGCGTTTTCTGCCTGTGCCAGGAACGGATGCGCTTCCCGGAGAAAGGCAAAACCTACTCCATCAACGAAGGAAACTACATTAAGTTCCCTAACGGGGTGAAGAAGTACATTAAATTCTGCCAGGAAGAAGATAAATCCACCAACCGCCCGTATACCTCGCGTTATATCGGTTCACTGGTTGCGGATTTTCACCGTAACCTGCTGAAAGGTGGAATTTATCTCTACCCAAGCACCGCCAGCCACCCGGACGGCAAACTGCGTTTGCTGTATGAGTGCAACCCGATGGCATTCCTGGCGGAACAAGCGGGCGGTAAAGCGAGCGATGGCAAAGAGCGTATTCTGGATATCATCCCGGAAACCCTGCACCAGCGCCGTTCGTTCTTCGTCGGCAATGACCATATGGTTGAAGATGTCGAACGCTTTATCCGTGAGTTCCCGGACGCGTAATCTCCTGCGCCTCTCCACACGGAGAGGCGTTTTTATCGCTGCGCAATGTTGACTCTTGTCACTGGTGAACTCTGACGATTCTCCCACAGCACCGTTAGCCCACGCTGTAAGGCAATAAAAATAAACAACAAAATGCCGATGGCGATTTTCGTCCACCATGAACTCAGCGTACCGTCAAAGTTTATGTAAGTCTGAATGAGTCCCTGAATCGCCACGCCAAACAGCGTCCCCAATACCGTCCCTACCCCACCACTTAACAACGTGCCGCCAATCACCACCGACGCGATAGCGTCCAGTTCCACACCTACGCCTGCCAGCGCGTATCCGGCCTGGGTGTAAATCGAGAAGACAATCCCCGCCAGCGTTGCCAGTCCGGTGGAAAGCATATAAATGCGAATCGCGGTGTTGCGGGTAGAAATCCCCATCAGGTTTGCCGACGTCGCGTTGCCGCCAATGGCATACACCTGATTACCAAAGCGGGTGCGATGCGCGAGGAAAATACCGATAACCACGACCGCCAGCATCAGTAATCCCATCGCGCTTAAACGCCCACCGCCGGGAATTTTCCACGCAAGGCTTGAGAGTGTGTCGTAAATCGGATGGTTAATCGGGATCGACTCTTCCGAAACGAGATAGCTGACGCCACGCAAAAAGAACATTCCCGCAAGGGTAATAATGAATGCCGGGATCTTCAGCGCGTCGATCAGAAGCCCCATAAATGCGCCGAATACACACCCCATCAGCAGCACCAGCGGGAAGGCCAATAGTGGTGAAATCCCAAAGTCGCCAATCACTTTTGCCAGAAACACGCCGGTAAAAGCGATCACCGAACCGACGGAAAGATCGATCCCGCCGGAGAGGATCACAAAGGTCATACCGACAGCAATAATCCCCAAAAAGGCGTTATCGGTCAGGATATTGCATATCACTCGCGTGGAAGCAAAACCGGGAAACTGCGTCAAGCAGTAGAGATAGCCCAGCACAAAAACGCCGATGGTGATCATCAGTGGCAAGTTACGTTTTATCACGGCTACGCACTCCTTTAATCAGACTGATAAAGCGTTGCGACTGAACAATCAGCACGCAAAGCACCACCACCGCTTTCACCACCTGGTTCATCTCTGGCGGAAAGCCCGAAAGTAAAATCCCGGTGTTCATTCCCTGAATGATCAGCGCCCCCACTACCGAAAGCAGCAGGTTAAAACGCCCGCCCATCAGCGATCCACCGCCGATCACCACCGCGAGTATAGCGTCCAGTTCCAGCCATAATCCGGCGTTGTTGGCATCGGCACCGCGAATATCCGCCGCCACGATAATGCCCGCGATTGCCGCACACAGCCCGCTCAACACGTAGGTAAGCATGACGATGATCCGCGTGTTTACTCCGGCATTTTTTGCCGCCCGAATGTTGATACCAACGGCTTCGATAAACATCCCCAGCGCCGTTTTGCGGGCCAACAGCCAGAACAGGAGAAGCGTCAGCACGGCGATAATGACTGGCGTTGGCAGGAACAGCAGCGATCCACTGCCGAACCACGAGAGATCCGGCGAGTTAAACGTGACGATCTGCCCGGAGGTGATCAGTTGCGCCACGCCGCGCCCGGCAACCATCAGGATCAGAGTGGCGACAAACGGCTGGATTTTGAGGATCGCCACCAGAATGCCGTTCCACAATCCCGCCAGGATGCCGGTGCCCAGGGCGCTTAACAAAACAATCGGCAGGCTGAATCCCGCCACCGTCATCGCGGCAGTTGTGGCTCCTGCGATAGCCATCACCGCGCCTACTGAAAGATCGATACCGCCAGTGGCGATCACCAGCGTCATGCCAATCGCCAACAGCGCAACGGGTGCTGCACGGTTAAGAATGTCGATGGGGCTACCGAACAAACGCCCATCCTGAAGTACCACCTGCCAGAAATGTGGGGCGACCAGACTATCGACCAGCAACACCAGCAACAGCGCCGCCAGTTGCGGCATTCCCGTCGGCCAGCGAAAACGCCTTTTCGACGACGCGGTGTCAGGGAGAGATTGAGGCATCACACTGTTCTCCTTACGCCGCAATGGCATTCATGATCGCCGGAACGGAAAGCTCTGCCAGCGGGATCTCCGCCACCTGTTTGCGATCGCGCATGATGATCACCCGATCGGCATAGCCCACCAGCTCTTCCAGTTCTGAGGAGATCACCAGCAGCGCCAGGCCATCGGCACACAGCGTTTCAATCAGGCGGATGATCTCAGCATGGGCGCCAACGTCAATGCCGCGCGTTGGCTCGTCGAGGATCAGAAATTGCGGACGAGTCAGCAGCCAGCGTGAGAGCAACACTTTTTGCTGATTGCCACCAGAGAGAAACTCTATCGGTTGTTCAGTTGAAGGTGTGCGAATGCCAAGCTGGCGGATAAAACGTTCGGCAATCTCTTGCTGTTCTTTGCGAGAGATCGGCCGTAGCCAGCCGCGCTGGGCTTGTAAGGCAAGGATGATATTTTCCCGCACCGAGGCGGCGGCAATGATGCCATCGGTTTTTCTGTCTTCCGGACAAAAACCAATGCCCAGTACCGAAGCCTGATGTGGCGATCGCAGGGTTTGTGGTTGGCCTTTGATCAGCGCAGTACCGCTGTCAGCGGGTTTGATACCGAAGATAACTTCAGCGGTTTCGGTACGCCCTGATCCCAGCAATCCTGCCAGACCGACGATCTCGCCGGGGCGTACTTCGAGATCAAACGGTGCGATCGTGCCTTTTTTACCGTAATTTTTGAACGCGGCAACGGGTTTGTCGCTAAGTAATGTCCGCCCGGCACGTTGTAGCGCGTGGGTGTCGAGTTCGCGCCCAAGCATCATTTTGACCAGTTCAATCTGCGGTAGCTCGCGGGTTTCCCGACAGCCAACGAAGTTGCCGTTGCGTAAGACGGTGATCCGATCGCTGACTTGATAAACCTGATCGAGAAAGTGCGTAACAAAGATCAGGCTGACGCCGCGATCGCGCAACTGGCGCATCAGGCCAAACAGCAACTCTACTTCCTGAGTGTCGAGGCTGGCGGTAGGTTCATCAAGGATCAGCACTTTGGCGGAGAGATCGATAGCCCGACAAATGGCGACGATTTGCTGCATCGCCACCGAAAAACGGTTGAGCGGTTCACGCACGTCGAGGGAGAAGCCATACGATGCCATCAGTTCTGTAGCGCGCTTTTCCATCTCTTTACGGCGTAGCAGGCCAAAACGCCTGGGTTCGCGGCCTATGAATAGATTGTCGGCTACCGACATGTTGGGTAACAGGTTGACTTCCTGATAGACGGTGCCGATGCCAAGTTGTTGTGCGTGGGCGGTGTTTTTTGGTGAAATAGTCTGACCATCCAACCAGATAGTACCGCGATCGGCGTGGTAGACACCGGTAAGTGCTTTGATCAGCGTCGATTTACCGGCTCCGTTTTCACCGAGCAGCGCCATAATTTCACCGCGCCGTAGGCTGAAGTCGACGCTGTCTAACGCTTTGACGCCGGGGAAAAATTTACTTAATCCTTCGGTACGGAGGATTTCCTGGTGTTGGTCGGTCGTCATGGTTTCCCCCTTAGCCACGCTCTAAAAGTCTGGGAATAGATCGTGCCTGATGTTAAGAGCTGCGCCGTTTGTCCCCCTCACCCTAACCCTCTCCCCGAAGGGGCGAGGGGACAGATTGTGCATGGTGTTAAGTCCGGTACTGCACAACTGCCGGATGCGGCGTGAACGCCTTATCCGGCGGCGTACAAGTCGGCATCAGGTATTGATGTCCCTCAATACCCCATATTTTTCTTCTTCTCTAACTCTTCTTTTGCAGTATCAGGCAGGTAAAGGGTGGATTTGGTCAGGGTCAACTTTTCAGGCATAGTGCCGTCTTTTTTGTATTTCTCCAGCGCATCAAAAGCGGGGCCTGCCATATTCGGCGTCAGTTCAACGCTGGCGTTCGCTTCGCCATCAATCATCGCTTTGTAGATATCTGGTACGCCGTCAATGGAACCCGTGAGGATATCTTTACCCGGCTTCAGACCCGCTTCTTTAATTGCCTGAATTGCACCAATCACCATGTCGTCGTTATGGGCGTAAACCATGCAGATATTTTTGCCGTTGTTTTCCGCTTTGATAAAGCTCTCCATAACTTCTTTGCCTTTACTGCGGGTGAAGTCACCGGACTGTGAGCGGATGATTTTGATGTTTGGCGCATTCTTAATAGCTTCGGCAAAGCCTTTTTTACGGTCGATGGCAACACTTGCCCCAACAGTACCCTGCAACTCAACCACGTTACATGGTTTACCGTTGACCTCTTTCACCAGCCAGTCACCAATCAACTTGCCTTCCAGAATGTTGTCGGCAGTAACGGTGGTCATATAGAGAGATTTGTCTTTCACGTCGATGGAACGGTCGAGCAAAAAGACCGGAATTTCGGCATCTTTCGCCTCTTTTAATACCGGTTCCCAACCCGTCGCCACCACTGGAGCAATAAAGATTGCATCTACCCCTTGTGCAACAAAGGAACGTACCGCTTTAATCTGGTTTTCCTGCTTTTGCTGACCATCGGCAATTTTCAGCGTGATACCGCGTTTTTCGGCCTCACTTTTCGCCACGTTGGTTTCTGCGGCGCGCCAGCCGGATTCTGATCCGACCTGCGAAAATCCTACGGTTAATGGAGCGGCCAACGCCATAGACGACATGGCTGCCGAGACTGCAGAGACTACAAGTAAGCGTTTCCACATAGGGTTGTCCTCGTCGGGATAGTTATTATTGGTGAAAAGATGTTCGCGAAAAAACTATAGACAATTCGTTATGTAACGGATTGCGTTACATCACACTTCAAAAAAGTAAATAAAACGTTAATCACAAGTTTGTAATCGCTTTCATATCACTATGAAAAATGCGGCTACGGTTATGGATTTTCCTGCTCCACAAGCCGTCTTAAAACTGGCGAAAAAGGAATATGAGGACGAAAACAAGCGAAGACATTCGGCGCGAGTTGGCTATAATACTCGGCACTTGTTTGCCACATATTTTAAAGGAAACAGACATGAGCTTACTCAACGTCCCTGCGGGTAAAGATCTGCCGGAAGACATCTACGTTGTTATCGAAATCCCGGCTAACGCAGATCCGATCAAATACGAAATCGACAAAGAGAGCGGCGCACTGTTCGTTGACCGCTTCATGTCCACCGCGATGTTCTATCCGTGCAACTACGGTTACATCAACCACACCCTGTCTCTGGACGGTGACCCGGTTGACGTACTGGTTCCGACTCCGTACCCGCTGCAGCCGGGTTCTGTGATCCGTTGCCGTCCGGTTGGCGTTCTGAAAATGACCGACGAAGCCGGTGAAGATGCGAAATTGGTTGCTGTTCCGCACAGCAAGCTGAGCAAAGAATACGATCACATCAAAGACGTTAACGATCTGCCGGAACTGCTGAAGGCTCAGATCGCTCACTTCTTCGAGCACTACAAAGACCTCGAAAAAGGCAAATGGGTTAAAGTTGACGGCTGGGATAACGCCGAAGCCGCTAAAGCTGAAATCGTTGCTTCCTTCGAGCGCGCAAAGAATAAATAAGTTCTTCTAGCGCAATAACCCTGAACGCCGGGCTTCGGTTAGTAAGGGTTTTTTATGTCCGCGATAAATAAACACATCTTATTCCACCACCGCCTGCAAACGTAATAACACGTCTTCCACCACCTCGTCCGCAGCCAGACCAATACGTTTTGCCTGACGGGCGCGTAAATCCATCATTCGTACCTGATTCACCAATACCACGCCATACACATCGCCTTCTTCGCAATGTAACGGAACGCTAAATCCGGCATAACGGGCAAAATTTCCGCCCTGACTAATGGGAGCAACCAACGTCATTCCCAGTTGATTAAAGGCTTGAACGGAGAGCACAAGCGCAGGCCGACCAGCACCTTGCTGTTCATGGCCGCTTGCTGGATCAAAGCCGACCAGCACAATGTCTCCCCGTTCAAATTCACTTTTCTTTACCATATTTCGTCACCCGCAGGGGTGGATTTACCCCAGACATCCTGCTCACTAAGTTCCGGTGCATTCATGTCGCACTGCATCAGCAGTTCATCAAGCGAGTAGCGCCTGGAGATAGGGGTCAGAATCAGTTGATTGTTGCTCACCTGTGCCTCAACGCTCTGCCCCGGCTGCAAGTTAAGCTCTTTCATCACAATATTGGGAATGACCATACCTGCACTGTTCCCCCATTTTTTTATGGTTATACGCATCCGCACCTCCTTAGGTTATATAAAGTATAACTCACGGTGCGACAGGAAACGTTTTACCCCTGCGCATTTGTGAACACCAGCAGAGTTTTTTATGCGTTAACAGATATGGAAAGCGGCTCGGAAGGAAAAGAAACAGGCGGGGAAGTTACAAAAAAGAATGCGAGATACCTCGAAAAAACAACGCCACCCGAAGGTGGCGTGTTTATATTATGACTTATCCCTGTCTAACCAGTCGCCGCTTTCAATCAGCGTTAATCCATCGACGGGTCGTTGATAAACGTACATCCATGCACTCCCGTACGGCGTCTGAATCAACTGGCGCGCGTATTCACCGCCCCTGGTGCGCAAGGCATCAAGTTCGGCCAGCGTGGCGTTGTCAATACGATAAACTTCACCGTGTACCGTTCCGTTGCCCGGAACTGCGCCTGGATAGTGGCCCAGGCTGTACAGTTGATAGTTATCGATACTGAAATCGCCCAGCAACTGGGCATTGGTCATCCAGTGGCTGTTGCCTTGTTTGTGACGTAAACTGCCGTAGACAAATATTCGCATCGCTAAAACTCGAACTGATAGAGCAAATCCAGTGCCTGATCTACACCAGACACGGCTTCCAGATATAGCTTTGGCATCAGGCGATAACGTAACGTGAGTGTTGCTATAGAGTCAAATATCCCCACGCCGTATTTCACTTGTAGACCTGGTAATACATAGCCGCTGACCACCACCTGGGAGGAGTCGCCTACTCCCTCGGTGTCGAGAGCTAAATTACTTACGCCAAATGTCTCGCCGATTTTACCCACAATCTGACCACTTTGTGCAACCCCCAGACCAATCAGCATCGAGGTCATCGCCGCGCTGTCGCTCTGATCGCTTTCCAGCCCTTGTCCACGCAACAAGTAAGACAACGCAGCCTGTTGCGACATCGCCGGGTCAGAGAAGATCTCCGCTTTCGGTTCATCCGCCAGTCCGGTGACGCGAACACCGGCGATTACGTCGTCTTCTGTAGCATCCGGGTTACGAATTGCTTCGATATTAAGATACGGTTGATCCGGTGGACCAGAGAACAGCAACTCGCCTTTGCGAACGATCAGATCCTGACCATAGGCATGGAAGCGACCTTCCGGAATGTTGATCTGTCCGTTCAGCCCCAGTCCCTGTTTGTCCTGTACGACATTGAGATCGCCCGTCAGCCGCGCTTTCAGGCCAAAGGCATCAATGCGCACATTGTTGCCGACGTGGACAATCAGGTTGCTGTTAATCGGAATCGACGCAGTTTTCGCCTCCTCCGGTTGTAGGTTATCGTTGAGCATCACGACATCGCTGGAGACGCCCACCGCACTTTCTGGCAGATCGTGCACCACAATGCGCGCCCACGGTACGTCAACGCGACCATCAAGGGTAAACAGGCTTGGTGTGGCTTCGAATACGACATCTGGCGACACATCCATACGCACCATCGGCGGTACGGTGATCCGCACCTTACTGCCTTTTGCCGTCACCCGCGCGCGCCAGTTTTCAATCTGACTCCAGTCTGCATCCCCGTTCAGGTAAATGTCACCCTGCTGGGTTCGCACGGTGCCCGCAAGCGTCGAGCGCATACCGTTAAAGTTGACCGCAAGCTGGCTCGGCTGCATATCAAACGGCATAAAGTTGCCATCGATATCCACACCCGTAACCTGGAGCTGACCAAAGAGCTGCGGGCTTTGTACATCACCGCCCAGACGTAAATTAGCACTCACCATCCCCGCCGCTTTTTCCCCACGTGTAAAGATGGGGTTTACCATCGCGAGGTTAAAGTTGCGGATGTTGACGTTGCCACCGAGATTGCGGCGGCCTTGTGGATCGGTCACCTGCACCTGACCATCGAACTGACCATTATTAGCCAGGCGGATGGTCCAGCCCAGTTCAGCGCGGTTGTTGCGCAGTTCCGCCGTCAGATTCAGTGTCTGAAACGCCACCGGCAGCGCCGCGTCGTTGACGGTTTGCGTCACCTGCACGTTACGCCCGGAAAGGGTGATGCTACCCTGCGGCAGCCCTTCTTTGGTGGTGTCCCAGGCAACGTCTGCTTTACCTGTAAAGATGCCGCTTGCCTGAGTGGTTTCCGGCATAAACGGTTTCAGCATTGCCAGGTCGAAACGATTGAGATTCACCACCGCACGCCCTTCTGCACCGGCATCAATGGTTTGCGGCACGCACAGTTCCGCATTCGGGTTTACCCAGCAGTGCGGCCCGATGCTGATTTTTTGCTCCTGATTGCGGTAATCCAGCGCAATATCGCGGGTCAGCGACCACGGGCCGACTGGCGTCTGGAAGCGGGTATTACTCAGCGTTCCCTTCCAGCGTTCTTCTTTGCGATCAAAACTGCCCGCCAGATTGAGCTGTCCGGAAACCGGCTCGCCCTGAATCCGCAGTTGTAGCTCGTGCTGCTTTTCGCTGCCTTTCGCATTCAGGGTGACGAGGTTGATATTCACATCCGGCTGCGAAATTTGCTCAACGCGCACATCGAGTTTACCCGCAATCTGATCGGTGGATTTTATATCGCCTTCCACGCGAACCTGCGCCACGGAGAGTTCCTGCCAGCGCAGGCTGCGCGCGGTGATATCCGCCAGCAACTGCGGCGCGTCCACCGTACCGCGAACCTTCACCAACCCTTTCGCTGTACCGCCCAGCCCTGGCAGCGCGTTATCCAGACCCGGCGCGTTGATCGTGGCATCAAGATTGAGATCTTTTACTCCCAGTTCACCTTTCACTTCGGCACTGTTAGATCCCAGTTCCAGATGCAGACCAGGGATCATCCACTGCATATAACTGTTGCCTTTCAGCGTACCGTCAACGTTCACTTTGTTCTGTTTAACGTTACCAGTCAGCTTCAACTCCGGCACGTCCATCTGCCAGGTGCCGCCGTACAGGCTGCCGCGCGTTTTGATCAAACCATTGAGTTTCGACGGCCAGTCCGGAAACTCTTTCGCGGTGTTAATGCCGTTAAGCGTTAACTCACCACGCCAGCTAATCGCCTGCTGCCAGTCGAGCAACGCTTTCAACTCAGTTTTCCCTTCCAGCGCCGCGACGGTGAGTTTGTCGAGATTCACCTGCTGTTCATTACCTTTCGCATCGAGGGTAATGGTGGCTGGCGGGATCTCCTGTCCCTTCACTGCCGTGCGCATAGAGAGCGTGTAATCGGTCATTTTGCCGGTGAGTTTCAGTTTCAGATCGTCCGCCTGATACTGCTTCTCGCCGGTAAACGGCCAGTAAAGCTGTTTGCTGTTCACTTCGACGTTAAGCGGCAGTCCAGCCTCCGCCAGCCGCGTCTGAGCACGCAGATCCATATCCACCTGACCAGAAAGGTTAACGCCAATCTCCAGTTGTTCGCGCAGCGCACCGCCCACTTTCAGCTTCACTTTTTCACCCTTCAACGGCTCCACGTTCAGTGTGCTGTTGAGGGTGATATCTACCGGCCAGTTACCGGACAGCTGCGCCGTACCGCTGGCGTTAACGCTCCCCTGATTAGAGTCGATGTCCAGCGCGTCCAGTTTGGTATTGCCGTCGATGCTGCTCACTTTCAGCAACATGGTGCGCACGGTGATGTCCGTGTCGCCCGTCACGCGCAGCTGCTCGCCCTTAAACTCTTCAATATTCAGGTTGAGCGGCAAATGCACGTCGGTCATTTCCGGCAATACCGGGCGAGAAAAGAGATCTTTCAGCGTTTCGCCGAGCGGTTTTTCATCCGGCTGCGGATTTTCAATTTTCGGTTCGACGACTTCTTCCTGCGCCACTTCCGCCACTTTCGGCAGGGCAATCAGCAGGCCTTTCAGCGATGTCGGTTTCAGGGTCAGGGTTTTCTCCTGCCAGTTCAGACCGGAGGTGAAGTCCATCACCGACACCGTGGTGTCATCAATTTTGATATTGACGTTATCCAGCGCCACCCGCGTCAGGGTGATGGGATACGGCGTGGAGAGATCCAGCGGGCCGCTGTCTTCCTCTTCTTCAACCTGCTCTGAAGGGGGCATTTTTTTGCTGTCTATATTGACCTGAATGTCTTTCAGCGCCAGGTCATTAATACAAACGCTGCTGTCCCACAGGCACTCCAGCCCAACCGCCAGATGCAGATTACCCGCTTTAACCGCCACACCTGGCTGCTCATAACGAACGTCAGACAGAGTAAGGTCGCGCCAGCCGCCGGTCACCTTACCGATATCCAGCCCTGGCACCCAGCGATCTGCCGCTTTAAATACCAGATGCAAACCACTGGTGGTGCCCACCAGAAATGCCACCGATCCCAGCAACAGTAAGAGGACGACAACCGCGCCGAGGCTGATTTTTTTCCATAAACTCATAATTCTGGCCCCAGACCGATGTAAAACTGTAAACCATGCTCGTCTTTGTCAGCGACCGGAACCGCGAAATCGAGCTTGATCGGCCCGACTGGCGATTCCCAGCGCACGCCAACCCCGGTGCCAGTTTTAAAGTCACTGCGGCGAATATCGCTTACCGCTTCGCCGCTATCGACAAACACCGCGCCCCACCATTTTCCGGTCACGTTGTACTGATACTCCAGCGATCCGGTTATCAGTTTTGATGCCCCTTTCAGGTCACCATTGGCGTATTTCGGCGCAATAGATTTGTATTTATAGCCGCGAATGCTACGGTCACCCCCGGCAAAGAAACGCAGATCAGGCGGCACTTTGTCGAAGTCACCCGTTTCAATCCAGCCCAACGTGCCGCGCGTGACAAAACGATGGCGATCGTAGAGTGTGCGTATCCAGACGTTTTGCGCCTGAAACACAGAGAAATCGACGTCCGAGCCCCAGGCCGTGTTTGAATAGTCGATTGAGTAGCGTTGCGAGTCGCCCCAGGTCGGCATCAGGCCGCCGCGTGAACGCGTGCGGCTAATCATCACGCCTGGATAAAACAGCATCGTGGTGTTGGTAATTTCACCCTGGGTAAAGTGGTCAAGACTCCAGCGTAAGTTAATGGCGCGCTGCCAGCCGCTGGAGAGATCCCAATAACGGGAGGCCACCAGAGTTGTAGAGTCGGATTCCGTATCGTTCAGATCGGTGCGCTTAAAACCGCCCTGTACCAGATAATATTGTTCCAGCGGGTTCTTAAGCAGCGGCATTTTATAGCTAAAGTCGAGAGTCTGTTCCGGTGCAGAGATACTTGTGCTGGTGGTCAGGCTGTGACCGTAAGAGTTCATCCACGGCTTTTTCCACGTTGCTTTAACACGTGGACCTACGTCCGTTGAGTACCCTACCCCGGTTTCAATCGTGTTTTCCGTGCGCGGCGAAACGACGCCGGTAAGCGGCAATACTTTTGTTTCTCGCGCTTTATCAAACTGCGGTGCGACCACCACCGAGTTAAACCAACCAGTGGCGGAGAGACGGCGGTTCAACTCTGCCAGGTCTTTTGACTCGTATTCATCACCTTCTTTAAACGGAACAAGGTTTTGCAGATACTCATCGCGGATCTGTGAGCCTTCGAAGGTCACATGCCCAAAGCGGTAGCGTTCGCCACTGTTGTAATCAATATCCCAGTAGGCTTTATGCAAGCCAAGTGCAATACCCAACTGGGCTTTGGTAAATTCACTATCGAAATAGCCTTTGCGCAACGCGATGCTGGTTAAGGACTTTTTGAAATTTTCGTAGTCACCCTGATTCAGCACCGTGCCTATAGCCGGGCGAGTATCGAGCAACTTCAAATAGTCTTTATCGGTCCGTGCACCACCGCGCAGCACAACATCGGTGCCGCCAATCAAAATGGGTACGCCGGGCGTGACTTTGGCGATCAAAACCTGTCGCCCTTTCTTTGGCGGTGGTCGGAGATCAAATTCAATGGTCGGCTGGTAATAGCCCAGCGCCTTCAGGCCTTCGCGGATGGCATCATCGACACGCGCGCGAAATCGCCGGTCTGGCGTCACTTCATCACTTTCAATCGTAGAAAGCTGTGCACGAACATTTTTTTCCAGCTGTCCTGATAACCCTTCGACCTGTAGACGGACGTTCGCGGCGATAGCAGAACCACCAAAGCAGAGTAAGCTTACACAACATAACTGTCGGATATAGCGCACATTTTCTCCTGAATATCCTTTGTTCCTGCCCCTGGAACCCCGTTAAACGGCTTAACAAAAAACCAGCAATATGGATTTAAAAGCAGACTAAATCCAAAATATTTCTTATGTTTTACTTTATACACATTCACGAGAGTTATTGTGTGCAAATACGTCTCTTGTTACAACCTAAACCCCAAAGACCGATTTCGGGAGAGCGATACCATGAGTTTATTTGATAAAAAGCATCTGGTTTCCCCCGCCGATGCCCTTCCTGGACGTAATACCCCGATGCCCGTAGCCACGTTGAATGCAGTCAACGGTCACTCAATGACAAATGTGCCTGACGGAATGGAAATCGCCATTTTTGCTATGGGCTGTTTCTGGGGCGTGGAACGCCTTTTCTGGCAACTTCCCGGTGTTTACAGCACCGCCGCAGGTTATACCGGCGGCTACACGCCAAACCCGACTTATCGGGAAGTGTGTTCTGGTGATACCGGCCACGCCGAAGCGGTACGCGTGGTTTACGATCCGTCAGTGATCAGCTACGAACAACTGTTACAAGTATTCTGGGAGAATCACGATCCCGCACAAGGGATGCGTCAGGGCAATGACCATGGCACGCAGTATCGTTCCGCGATTTATCCGCTAACACCAGAACAGGATGCTGCCGCCCGCGCCAGTCTGGAACGTTTCCAGGCCGCGATGCTTGCCGCCGATGACGATCGTCACATCACCACGGAAATCGCTAACGCGACACCGTTTTATTATGCCGAAGATGACCACCAGCAATATCTGCATAAAAACCCGTATGGTTATTGCGGAATTGGTGGGATCGGCGTTTGCCTGCCGCCTGAAGCGTAGCAATAAAAGGCCGAACTAAAGCGAAATGAAGCAAAAATTTAACCCTCTGGCGACTTTACAGTACCTTACGCTATACTAGCCACTGAAAATGTCGGTTCACTCTCTTCGAACCGGCTTTCAATGTGTATTTCACACAAATTAATCAACTTCCCCTTCCGAGGATCTGACCTGAACGGTCGGATAAGATATGTTAAACAGTATTTTAGTCATACTCTGCTTGATCGCTGTGAGTGCGTTCTTCTCGATATCCGAGATCTCGCTTGCCGCCTCACGCAAAATCAAACTTAAACTGCTGGCTGATGAAGGCAATATAAACGCCCAGCGCGTTCTGGATATGCAGGAAAATCCCGGCATGTTCTTTACCGTGGTGCAAATTGGTCTGAACGCGGTGGCAATACTCGGCGGTATCGTCGGTGATGCGGCGTTCTCTCCGGCTTTTAATAGCCTGTTCTCCCGCTATATATCGGCGGAACTCTCTGAGCAACTGAGCTTTATTCTCTCTTTCTCGTTAGTGACTGGCATGTTTATTCTGTTTGCGGATTTAACCCCGAAACGCATCGGTATGATTGCGCCAGAAGCTGTGGCTTTGCGTATCATCAACCCGATGCGCTTCTGCCTGTTCGTCTGCACCCCTCTGGTGTGGTTTTTCAACGGACTGGCGAACATGATCTTCCGTATCTTTAAATTGCCAATGGTACGTAAAGATGACATCACATCTGATGACATCTACGCAGTCGTGGAGGCCGGTGCGCTGGCTGGGGTATTGCGTAAACAGGAACACGAACTGATCGAAAACGTGTTTGAACTGGAATCCCGTACCGTGCCGTCTTCCATGACGCCGCGTGAAAACGTGATTTGGTTCGATCTCCATGAAGATGAGCAAAGCCTGAAGAATAAAGTGGCGGAGCATCCGCACTCGAAATTCCTCGTCTGTAATGAAGATATCGATCACATTATCGGTTATGTCGATTCAAAAGATCTGCTGAACCGCGTGCTGGCCAATCAAAGCCTGGCACTGAACAGCGGCGTGCAAATTCGCAATACGCTGATCGTGCCTGATACGCTGACCCTCTCTGAGGCGCTGGAAAGTTTTAAAGCTGCGGGTGAAGACTTTGCGGTAATCATGAACGAGTACGCACTGGTGGTGGGGATCATCACCCTCAACGACGTGATGACCACGTTGATGGGCGATCTGGTCGGTCAGGGGCTGGAAGAACAGATTGTGGCGCGTGATGAGAATTCATGGCTAATCGATGGCGGTACGCCGATTGACGACGTGATGCGCGTGCTGGATATCGACGAGTTCCCGCAGTCGGGCAACTACGAAACCATCGGCGGCTTTATGATGTTTATGTTGCGTAAGATCCCGAAACGCACTGATTCGGTGAAGTTCTCCGGTTACAAATTTGAAGTGGTGGACATTGATAACTACCGCATCGACCAGCTACTGGTTACGCGAATCGACAGTAAAGCCACCGCCCTTTCGCCAAAACTGCCTGACGCCAAAGATAAAGAAGAAAGCGTCGCATAACCCCAGAAACATCAACGGCTCCTGAATCAGGAGCCGTCTTATTACTGCATAGCACTTGGTTAAGCCATCTCTGTTTGCAGACGCATAACCTGACGGTTAACTTCGGACATCACTGACAAATGCAGTTTATCCTTCACTTTTGGGATAAGAATCTTACCCTTATCAAATTCAAAAGCGCCAACGTCCTTGATGTATAACCGTCCACGGAACAGGATCTTCACGTACTTCGCCACCTGAAGTGGGTTGTACCGTTGGAAAATTTTCATTGTTGTCTCCTGCTGAGTATTACGCCTTTGCGGTGCCACAATCGGCCCAACTATTATGAGGCGCAAATTTTAATGCCTAATGACTATAGACTATCGGGGTAATGTTTCCAGCGTGTATAAATTTTTTTACCCTACTGTTACAATTATTCAGAATTATCTCTTCACCTAACCACAATCTTCAGTATAAACATTCATTTTTCATATGATTTGTGCGCTTGTCCGCAAACTGGCACCGCACTTGCGGGAAATTCGATAAATAGCACATATGATTAAAAGCCAGACCCAAGTGGTCGGATCACCTGCATACGATAAGAAGGAAACACTATGACCCTACGCAAGATCCTCGCGCTGACTTGCTTGCTACTGCCGATGATGGCCTCCGCGCATAAATTCGAAACTGGTCAGCGCGTACCGCCGATTGGTATTACCGATCGTGGCGAGTTGGTGTTTGATAAAGATCAGTTTAGCTACAAAACCTGGAACAGTGCGCAGTTAGCGGGAAAAGTGCGAGTACTGCAACATATTGCCGGTCGCACCTCCGCAAAAGAGAAAAATGCGACGCTGATTGAAGCAATTAAATCGGCGAAATTGCCGCACGACCGCTACCAGACCACCACCATTGTCAACACCGACGACGCTATTCCCGGCTCAAGTATGTTTGTGCGCAGCAGCCTGGAGAGCAATAAAAAGCTCTATCCGTGGTCGCAGTTTATTGTCGACAGTAATGGCATCGCACGCGGAGCCTGGCAACTGGATGAAGAGAGTTCTTCCATTGCAGTGCTGGATAAAGACGGTCGCGTGCAATGGGCGAAGGACGGGGCGTTAACCCAGCAAGAAGTGCAGCAAGTCATGGACTTGCTGCAAAAATTGCTTAATAAATAGAAACCCGGAATCCAGGATTCAGGAAGGATTCGCGCGGAGTATAATCCAGCGGTTTACCCTGCCAGTCGTGAACGTGTGCTCCGGCGGCGGCGGCCACGGCATGACCGGCAGCGGTATCCCAAATATTCGTCGGCCCGAAACGCGGGTAGAGCTGCGCCTGCCCTTCCGCCACCAGGCAGAATTTCAGTGAAGAGCCGATAGATGTCGTCTGGTGTTCACCAAGCTGTTGCAGATACTCTTTCAGCTCGGCATCCGCATGGGAACGGCTAATGACCACCAGCGGCGGACGGGCGTCGCGTACCTGAATCTGCTTGCGCACGCCGCACTCTTCTTTCCAGGCTTTGCCTTCCGCCGCGCTGTACATGACGTTCATTACCGGCGCATACACCACACCTAATACCGGTTTGCCTTTGTCAATCAGCGCAATGTTAACGGTAAATTCACCATTTCGTTTAATAAACTCTTTGGTGCCGTCCAGCGGATCTACCAGCCAGTAACGTTGCCAGTGCTGGCGGACTTCCCAACCGGGAGGATCTTCTTCGGAAAGAACCGGAATATCCGGCGTTAGTGTACGTAAACCGTCCATGATTACGGTGTGCGCGGCAATGTCCGCCGCCGTCACCGGTGAGTTATCCGCTTTGCTGACGACGTCCATCGGTTTTGTCCCGTCGTAGACCTGCATAATGGCATCGCCCGCATTCCGTGCGAGTTGACATACTTGTTCTAACATTCTCCACCTCTTTTGTTTCAGTGGTGTTAACTTGTTGTTTTACTTATACCCTATCGTTAAAGAATCCGCCAACTGTGATGGCGTCATCGTTTCCTGATTTATTATTTATGGCATCCTTCACGCTCCGTATGAAAGACGTCTCATCTTCTCGTTCATAAAAGGATGCCCAGATGGTTAAGTTTAGTGCAACGCTTCTTGCTACGCTGATTGCCGCCAGTGTGAATGCGGCAACAGTCGATCTCCGCATAATGGAAACCTCTGATTTGCATAGCAACATGATGGATTTCGATTATTACAAAGATACATCCACAGAAAAATTTGGACTGGTACGCACTGCGAGCCTGATTAATGACGCGCGCAATGAAGTGAAAAATAGCGTACTGGTCGATAACGGTGACCTGATCCAGGGTAGCCCGCTGGCGGATTACATGTCGGCGAAAGGATTAAAAGCGGGTGATGTTCATCCGGTCTATAAGGCGCTGAATACGCTGGATTATACCGTCGGCACGCTTGGCAACCACGAGTTTAACTACGGTCTGGATTACCTGAAAAATGCGCTGGCGGGAGCGAATTTCCCCTATGTGAATGCCAACGTCATCGACACTAAAACCAAACAGCCGATGTTCACACCGTATTTAATTAAAGACACCGAAGTAGTCGATAAAGACGGTAACAAACAGATGCTGAAGATTGGCTATATTGGCGTCGTGCCGCCGCAAATCATGGGCTGGGATAAAGCCAATTTATCCGGCAAAGTTACCGTTAACGATATCACTGAAACAGTGCGCAAGTATGTTCCGGAAATGCGCGAGAAAGGTGCCGATGTTGTTGTCGTTCTGGCGCACTCTGGTTTGTCTGCCGACCCGTATAAAGTGATGGCGGAAAACTCAGTTTATTATCTCAGTGAAATTCCTGGCGTTGACGCCATTATGTTTGGCCATGCTCACGCCGTTTTCCCGAGTAAAGATTTTGCTGATATCAAAGGGGCTGATATCGCCAAAGGTACGCTGAACGGTGTTCCGGCAGTGATGCCTGGCATGTGGGGTGATCATCTCGGTGTGGTCGATCTGCAACTCAGTAATGACAGCGGAAAATGGCAGGTGACGCAGGCAAAAGCGGAAGCACGACCGATTTACGACATCGCTAACAAAAAATCACTGGCTGCGGAAGACAGCAAGCTGGTCGAAACGCTGAAAGCCGATCACGATGCCACACGCCAGTTTGTCAGCAAGCCAATCGGTAAATCTGCCGACAATATGTATAGCTATCTGGCGCTGGTGCAGGACGATCCGACCGTGCAAGTAGTGAACAACGCGCAAAAAGCGTATGTCGAACATTACATTCAGGGCGATCCGGATCTGGCAAAACTGCCGGTGCTTTCAGCTGCCGCACCGTTTAAAGTTGGTGGTCGCAAAAATGACCCGGCAAGCTATGTGGAGGTGGAAAAAGGCCAGTTGACCTTCCGTAATGCCGCCGATCTTTATCTCTACCCCAATACGCTGATTGTGGTGAAAGCCAGCGGTAAAGAGGTGAAAGAGTGGCTGGAGTGCTCCGCCGGACAGTTTAACCAGATTGATCCTAACAGCACGAAACCACAGTCACTCATCAACTGGGATGGTTTCCGCACTTATAACTTTGATGTTATTGATGGTGTGAATTATCAGATTGATGTTACCCAACCCGCCCGTTATGACGGTGAATGTCAGGTGGTTAATGCCAATGCAGAGCGGATTAAGAACCTGACCTTTAACGGTAAACCCATTGATCCGAACGCCATGTTCCTCGTTGCCACCAATAACTATCGCGCTTACGGCGGCAAATTTGCTGGTACGGGCGACAGCCATATCGCTTTTGCTTCACCGGATGAGAACCGCTCGGTGCTGGCAGCGTGGATTGCTGATGAGTCGAAACGTGCGGGGGAAATTCACCCGGCAGCAGATAACAACTGGCGTTTGGCACCGATCCCCGGCGATAAGAAACTGGATATCCGTTTTGAAACATCCCCGTCAGATAAAGCCGCAGCGTTTATTAAAGAGAAGGGGCAGTATCCGATGAATAAAATCGCGACCGATGATATCGGGTTTGCGATTTATCAGGTGGATTTGAGTCAGTAATAGACATCTTTTTCGGCCTACAAATCATCAACCGCATCCGGCACTTATTGTCGGATGCGATGCTACCGTATCTTATCCTCCCTACAAGCCATAAACCGTAGGCCGGATAAGCGCAGCGCATCCGGCAGTTATGCCACACGTTCATCCCGCACCGCCAGCACCTCTGGCAGATGAATCTCAATCCAGTCCGCCAGCGCAGCAACCTTTTCACTCACCTGCTCGCCCAGCGGCGTGAGGCTATATTCCACATGCGGCGGCACCACCGGATACGAGATACGGTTAACAAAACCATCCCGCTCCAGCGCCTGTAACGACTGCGCTAGCATCTTTTCACTCACCCCACCGATTTTGCGCCGCAGGTCGCTAAAGCGATGAGTACCTTCGCGTAGCGCCACCAGAATCAACACCCCCCAACGGCTGGTGACGTGTTTCAACACCTCGCGCGACGGGCACTGTTCCGCAAAGAGATTGCCCTCTTTCAGTTGTTGCGACAGGCTAACCTGACTCATTTCATACTTACCTTTTTGTACGTACTTACTAAAAGTAAGTTTAGGTGTTAGCGTATTTAAACACAAGACAAAACGATGGAGACTTCCCATGATCGCTATTACTGGTGCCACTGGCCAACTTGGTCACTATGTTATTGAATCCTTGATGAAAACTGTTCCTGCCAGCCAAATAGTGGCTATCGTTCGTAATCCGGCAAAAGCCCAGGCCCTGGCAGCACAAGGCATTACCGTGCGTCAGGCTGACTACGGCGATGAAGCCGCACTGACATCTGCACTTCAGGGAGTGGAAAAACTACTGCTGATCTCTTCCAGCGAAGTGGGTCAACGTGCCCCGCAGCATCGTAATGTTATTAATGCCGCAAAGACGGCTGGCGTGAAATTTATCGCTTATACCAGCCTGCTACATGCAGATACCTCCCCGCTCGGCCTCGCCGATGAGCACATCGAGACGGAGAAAATGCTGGCTGATTCTGGCATCGTTTACACCCTTCTGCGCAACGGCTGGTACACCGAAAACTACCTCGCCAGCGCCCCGGCAGCACTGGAACACGGCGTATTTATCGGTGCGGCGGGCAATGGCAACATTGCCTCAGCAACGCGGGCAGATTATGCGGCAGCTGCGGCACGCGTGATTAGCGAAGCCGGTCACGAAGGCAAGGTTTACGAACTGGCGGGCGATAGTGCCTGGACGTTGACACAGTTAGCGGCAGAGCTAAGCAAACAGAGCGGCAAACAGGTTACCTATCAAAATCTGAGCGAAGCCGATTTCGCCGCTGCGCTGAAAGGCGTTGGTCTTCCTGCCGGACTGGCGGACATGCTGGCGGATTCTGACGTTGGCGCGTCAAAAGGCGGTCTGTTTGATGACAGCAAAACGCTGAGTAAACTGATTGGTCGCCCGACGACAACGTTAGCCGAAAGCGTAAGCAATCTTTTTAATGTTAATAACTAGTTAATTAAAGTGGCATCCTCCCGCATCCTCTCTGATAATGACGGGATGCCGGGAGCAATCATGTCTGCTTCCTGAACTTTCTTCTGACAGATCAATGGATGCCAGTAATGATTAGCGGCGTGCTGTACGCCCTGTTAGCAGGGTTGATGTGGGGGCTTATTTTTGTCGGGCCGTTGATTGTGCCGGAATACCCGGCGATGTTGCAGTCGATGGGGCGTTATCTGGCGTTAGGGTTAATTGCGCTACCCATTGCCTGGCTGGGACGCGTGCGTTTGCGTCAGTTGGCGCGTCGGGACTGGCTTACCGCCTTGATGCTCACTATGATGGGCAACCTCATTTATTACTTCTGCCTTGCCAGTGCCATTCAACGTACTGGCGCGCCTGTTTCCACGATGATTATCGGCACCCTGCCGGTGGTGATTCCTGTCTTTGCCAATCTGCTTTATAGCCAGCGCGACGGCAAACTCGCGTGGGGAAGACTCGCCCCGGCACTGATTTGTATTGGCATCGGCCTGGCGTGTGTGAATATTGCTGAGTTAAACCACGGACTCCCCGATTTTGACTGGGCACGTTATACCTCTGGCATCGTGCTGGCGTTAGTTTCCGTGGTCTGCTGGGCATGGTATGCCCTGCGCAACGCCCGCTGGCTGCGGGAAAATCCCGACAAACATCCGATGATGTGGGCAACGGCGCAGGCGCTGGTCACGCTGCCGGTTTCACTTATCGGCTATCTCGTCGCTTGTTACTGGCTGAATACGCAAACGCCGGACTTCTCCCTACCTTTTGGCCCCCGTCCGCTGGTGTTTATTAGTCTGATGATTGCGATAGCCGTGCTTTGCTCATGGGTCGGCGCACTTTGCTGGAACGTCGCCAGCCAGCGATTACCGACAGTGATTCTCGGGCCGCTGATTGTTTTCGAAACACTGGCAGGTTTGCTGTACACCTTTTTACTCCGCCAGCAAATGCCGCCGCTGATGACGCTGAGCGGTATCGCGCTGTTAGTGGTTGGCGTGGTCATTGCAGTCAGAGCAAAACCGGAAAAACCTTTAACTGAATCTGTCTCAGAAAGTTGACATGCTGGCTGTGAGTTAAATAAGCCTCTGCTACGTAAGGGTTATAGCATTTGCCTTAAAGATGCATTTAAAATACATCTTATATTATTAAGAATGAGGTATCAGCTATGGCTTATCGCGACCAACCTTTAGGTGAACTGGCGCTCTCTATTCCTCGCGCTTCAGCTCTGTTTCGTAAATATGATATGGATTACTGCTGCGGCGGTAAGCAGACGCTGGCGCGCGCGGCGGCACGTAAAGAGCTGGATGTTGACGTCATTGAAGCCGAACTGGCAAAGCTTGCTGAACAACCGATTGAGAAAGACTGGCGTAGCGCCCCGCTGGCGGAAATCATCGACCATATCATCGTGCGCTACCACGATCGTCACCGCGAACAACTGCCGGAACTGATTCTGCAAGCCACCAAAGTCGAGCGCGTTCACGCCGACAAACCAAGTGTGCCAAAAGGGCTGACAAAATACCTGACTATGCTGCATGAAGAGCTTTCCAGCCATATGATGAAAGAAGAGCAAATTCTCTTCCCGATGATTAAACAAGGCATGGGTAGCCAGGCAATGGGGCCTATCAGTGTGATGGAAAGCGAGCACGATGAAGCGGGCGAACTGCTGGAAGTGATTAAACACACGACCAATAACGTCACACCGCCGCCGGAAGCCTGCACCACCTGGAAAGCGATGTATAACGGCATTAATGAACTGATTGATGACCTGATGGAGCACATCAGCCTGGAAAACAATGTGCTGTTCCCGCGCGCGCTGGCGGGTGAGTGATCTAAAAGCTGGATGGCATTGCGCCATCCAGCATGATAATGCAGTTATTTCCGCAGTTCAGCAGCCCGCTTCTTACCAATAAACAACCAGCCCAGCCCCAGCGCGATAAACCACAACGGCGTAACCAGCAGCGCCTGTCGAGTGTCATCTTCCAGTGTCAGCAACACGACCACGAACACAAAGAACGCCATACATACCCAGCACATCAGCTTGCCGAGCGGCATCTTGTAGATTGATTTCTCATGCAGATGAGGACGCTGTTTGCGATACACAAGGTATGAGCAAAGGATAATCGTCCAGACGAACATAAACAGAATCGCGGAAACGGTTGTGATCATCGTGAACGCACCAATCACGCTTGGATTCACGTACAACATCACCACGCCACCGAGCAGACAGATGCAAGAGAAGGTCAGCCCTTTCGCGGGTACTGCGCGTTTAGAGAGTTTAGCGAATGCTTTCGGCGCGACGCCTTCCTGCGCCAGACCAAACAGCATACGACTGGTAGAGAAGACGCCGCTGTTAGCGGAAGAAGCGGCAGAGGTCAGCACCACAAAGTTGATCACGCTGGCGGCAGCAGGCAGACCCACCAACACGAACAGTTCAACAAACGGGCTTTTCTCCGGGACTACCGAACTCCACGGCGTCACGGACATAATCACAATCAGCGCGAAGACGTAGAACATAATGATACGGATCGGAATTGAGTTAATCGCGCGTGGCAGTGATTTCTCTGGATCTTTGGTTTCCGCAGCTGTTGTACCTACCAGCTCAATCCCCACGAAAGCGAAAACCGCTATCTGGAATCCGGCAAAGAAGCCACTTAAACCTTTCGGGAACCAGCCGCCGTCATTCCACAAATGCGCGAATGACGCTTCCACACCGGTCGGTGACTGAAAGTGCATCGCCACCATGACCAGGCCGACGACAATCAGCGACACAATGGCGACGATTTTGATCATCGCAAACCAGAACTCCATCTCACCGAACATTTTCACGGTGGCGAGGTTGAGCGTCAGCAGCAGCACTATCACCGCCAGCGAGGCGACCCAGTCGGAGAGATCGGGGAACCAGAACTGAGCATAAGCCGTGATCGCCACCACGTCTGCCATACCGGTTACAACCCAGCAGAACCAGTAAGTCCAGCCGGTGAAATATCCCGCCCACGGCCCCAGTAAATCGGAAGCGAAGTCACTAAAAGATTTGTATTCCAGATTCGAAAGCAGCAATTCCCCCATTGCCCGCATCACGAAAAAGAGCATAAAACCGATGATCATATAAACGAAAATGATCGACGGCCCGGCAAGGCTAATTGTTTTGCCGGACCCCATAAACAACCCCGTACCAATGGCACCGCCAATGGCAATAAGCTGAATATGTCGGTTTGTGAGATTGCGCCGTAGCGACTGTTCAGCCGGAGCCTGATCATCGGCAACGACTTTTACCTGATCTACCATGTTTTTTTCTTCCTGTACCTGTCTGTGTTGTTCAGGCTCTGCGGCCTTTAGTCAGTCTATGATACGACGAATCTGTATCGGGACTCATCGATATTAGGTAACAATACGCGGGATGAATACTAAGATTTAGATCTAATGTTAATTTTATGTTTAAAGTGGGTGTCATATCACGGTGATAACGCGAAACAGCTCACAAAAATACACGCTTACGGGGTCTTTTCAACACAAAATAGCGTCGTTTGGCAAACTGAAGGGTTTATTGCTGAATGCCTGCTCCCCTCTGGCTCGAGGGGAACAGAATGCGCTACTTAGAGGATTTCCAGCAGTTCGACTTCAAACACCAGGGTGCTGAACGGAGGGATGGACGCGCCTGCGCCACGCTCGCCATATGCCAGTTCCTGCGGGATAGTCAGTTCCCATTTAGAACCTACCGGCATCAGAGTCAGTGCTTCAATCCAGCCAGGGATCACGCCGTTAACCGGGAATTCGGCGGGCTCGCCACGGGCAACAGAGCTGTCAAATACAGTACCGTCAATCAATTTACCGGTGTAATGAACGCGAACGCGGTCGGTACGTGCCGGAATTGCGCCTTCACCCTGGTTGATCACGCGGAATTGCAGGCCAGATTCGGTGCTATTCACACCCTCTTTTTTGGCGTTTTCTTCCAGGTATTTCACACCTTCAGCAGCCATCGCCTGGAAACGCTGACGACGAACGGCATCGGCACGTTCGTGAATTTCACGCAGCGCGCGGTGCACCACATCAACCGGAACAGCCGGATGTTTACCTTCCAATGCATCGGCAATGCCTGCAACCAGTGCTTCTGGCAGCAGCCCTTGCAGGCCAGATTCACTAAGTTGTTGCCCTACCTGCAAACCTATACCGTAGCTTGCTTGCGCTTCGATGGTATCAAAAGTTGGAGTGGTCATCGTATTTCCTTTCTTCGGGTATAAAGTAGCGGGCAGCATATCAGCCACACTTCTTTGGGTAAAACTTTGTCGCGGGAATGATGACAAATCCCGGGGAAAAAGAAACAATAGCAATATCCCGTATGAATATAATAAAGGCGGGTTTACCACGGACATCATAGCGTTAGCTTATTCATAGGCTATGATTGAGGAACAAGACGCGGAGCAGGAGGAAACCATGCCCGGGCGCTTTGAACTAAAACCAACCCTGGAGAAAGTCTGGCACGCGCCGGATAATTTTCGCTTCATGGACCCGCTGCCGCCGATGCATCGTCGGGGGATCATTATTGCTGCCATTGTATTGGTGGTCGGTTTTCTGCTTCCGTCTGATGATACGCCCAACGCACCGGTAGTGACGCGTGAAGCGCAGCTGGATATTCAGTCACAATCACAACCGCCGACAGAAGAACAGCTGCGGGCGCAATTAGTTACCCCACAAAATGATCCTGATCAGGTAGCTCCAGTCGCCCCTGAACCGATACAGGAAGGCCAACCGGAAGATCAGCCACAAACCTCGCAAACGCAACCATTCCAGCCAGATAGTGGAATAGATAATCAGTGGCGCTCTTATCGTGTCGAACCAGGTAAAACGATGGCGCAGCTGTTCCGCGACCACGGACTGCCCGCTACCGATGTCTATGCCATGGCGCAGGTAGAAGGCGCGGATAAGCCACTGAGTAATTTGCAAAACGGGCAGATGGTGAAAATCCGCCAGAACGCCAGCGGCGTAGTGACGGGCTTAACCATTGATACGGGGAATAATCAACAGGTTCTGTTTACCCGCCAGCCGGATGGCAGTTTTATTCGTGCGCGGTAGATGAAGGGTCAACGAGAAGCCAGCTAAGGATCGTTTCTTTGATGACCTTACGTCTGGCTTCCAGCGCCTGCGGTGAAACCATACTGATGTGATAAACCAGACCAAGCGTATGCTGGTTGATCAAATAATATCCTCCAAGCGCAGCAATATTGATATTCACCTGCAACGGGTCGATATCTGGCTTAAATATATTGAGTTTTTTCCCTTCATCCAATAAAGATTCCATTAACTGCAAGTGCGCATGGTTAATTTCTAAGAGACGTTGTGATTTTGCATAATGCACACCTTTACTTTGGTTTTCACTATGCACAATTTTTAAAAACCAGGGGTTAGCAATGTAATAATCCCAGGTAAAATCGATAATTTTCTCAATGGCTTTTTGTGGCGGAAGATCTGAGAAATCAAGGGTCTTTTCTTTTTGTCGAATATCGTTCCAGGTATATTCAAGCACTTCGATAAATAAATTTTCTTTATTACCAAAGTGGTGATAAACCGTCTGTTTACTGCACCCTGCGGCCTTAACAATATTATCGACTCTGGCTCCTTCGTAACCATATTCGGCAAATTCATTAACCGCACATAGCAGCAGCTTTTCCTTCAGGCTCTGTACGTTGCTGGTATCAAGATACATAACGCTTCCCCACGACCTCTTCAAGATGACTATCTTAACCCGATTAATTAGAAGCTCCAGTAAAAAGGCTAAAAACCTGTACTTTCATCAGGTTATCAAATGTCCTGTGATCATTATCGCAAATCAACCAACCAGATGGTTGATCTTTCTTTCCGCACGCCGCAAGCTAATCGTCACTTAGGGAAACAATATTTAAAAAGAGAGCTATTGTATGAAATCCACTCGTCCTGTTGCCGTTATCACTGGAGCCGCACGTGGCATTGGTAAGGGGTGTGCGCTGGAGCTTGCCCGTGGCGGATTTAATCTGTTGATTAACGATCGCCCCGATGCCGACAGCGTAGAAAAATTACATGCCACGCAACAGGAATGTCTGGCAGAAGGCGTGGAAGTGATTTGCTTCCCTGCCGATGTTGGCGATCTCTCCCTGCATGAAGAGATGCTCGACGCGGCGCAAAATCAGTGGGGGCGTCTGGACTGCCTGCTCAATAACGCGGGCATTTCAGTGAAAAAGCGCGGTGACCTTCTCGACCTCGAACCGGACAGCTTCGACCAAAACATTGCCATTAATACCCGCGCGCCGTTCTTCCTCGCACAGGCATTCAGTAAACGTCTGCTCGCACAGCCAAAACCAGAAACAGAATTCCCGCACCGCTCAATTATTTTTGTCAGTTCCATCAACGCCATCATGCTGGCGATGAATCGCGGCGAATACACAATTGCCAAAACCGCCGTTTCTGCCGCTGCTCGTCTGTTTGCTGCTCGCCTTTGCAACGAACAAATTGGCGTCTATGAAGTGCGCCCTGGTCTCATCAAAACCGATATGACTATTCCGGCAACGGCTTATTACGACGAATTGATTGCCAAAGGACTGGTGCCGTGGGGACGTTGGGGTTATCCGGCGGATATCGCCTCCACTGTCCGCGCGATGGCGGAAGGCAAACTGATTTACACCTGTGGTCAGGCAGTCGCCATCGACGGTGGCTTAAGTATGCCGCGCTTCTGAGGCTAAACCATGAGAGATCTGTTACAACGCCCGGATTTATTCAGTATCAATACCGCGACGCTGGGCTATAAAGTGCCGCTGCCCGCCATTATTGATGCCTGTGCCGCACGCGGTATCGGTGCGATCGCCCCCTGGCGCAGAGAGTTGCAGGGTGAAGATCTTCAGCAGATCGCCCGCCAGCTTGCCGTCAATAACATGCGCGTTTCCGGTTTATGCCGTAGCACCTACTACACCGCGCCGACGCTGGCGGAACGCAAACTGGCAATTGATGATAACCGCCGGGCGCTGGACGACGCAGCGGTGCTGAACGCCGCCTGTTATATGCAGGTGGTTGGAGGGTTACCGCAGGGCACAAAAGATCTGTATGAAGCACGGGAACAGGTGAAACAAGGGATACGCCAGCTACTGCCACATTCGAAAGACGTTGGCGTGCCGATTGCGCTGGAGCCACTGCACCCAATGACCGCCGCCGATCGCTCTTGCCTGTGCACGTTACGCCAGGCGCTGGACTGGTGTGATGAACTCGATCCCGATGGCGAATTTGGCCTCGGCGTGGCTGTGGATGTTTACCATGTCTGGTGGGATCCGGATCTGGCCAGCCAGATCCTGCGCGCCGGAAAACGTATTCTCGCGTTTCATGTTTCCGACTGGTTAGTGCCGACCACCGATCTGGTCAATGACCGGGGAATGCCGGGAGATGGCGTGATAAATATTCCGTCAATTCGTCGACTGGTTGAAAACGCCGGATTTAATGGCGCTATTGAACTGGAAATATTCTCACCGTACTGGTGGCAGAAAGATATTAACAGCACGCTGGATATTAGCGTCGATCGCATCGCGAATTATTGCTAAGGAATAATCATGAGTGACCAACCCGTTCTGTTCAGCAGAGCGGCGGCTTCCTGCCGCCTGACGTTGAACCGTGAAGAGAAATGTCATGCTATTAACGAAGAGATGATTGAATCTCTCGACCATTATTTAAATGAAATTGAAAACGACACCACATTACGATTAGTCGAATTAACGGCAATCGGCGATAAATTCTTTTGTGCGGGCGGTGATATTAAATCGTGGTCGGCCTATTCGCCATTAGATATGGGCAGGAAATGGATTAAACGCGGTAATGACGTTTTTAATCGCCTGCGCAATTTACCGCAATTAACGGTTGCGAATCTCAACGGTCATACCATCGGCGGCGGTATTGAACTTGCCTTGTGCTGCGATATTCGAATCGCTCGCCCCAGCGCGAAATTTTCTAACCCGGAAGTCATGCTCGGCATGGTGCCTGGCTGGATGGGCATTGAACGCGTGCTTAATCAGGTCGGCCCGGTGGTCGGTCGCCAGATGCTGATGCTAGGTAAACGTCTGACGGCGCATGAAGCCCAGGCGGCGAATTTAATTGATGAAGTAGTAGAAAAAGAACAGGTGGAAAGCTGGATGGCGAACCAGTTAGCGCAGCTGGAAAAATGTGGTCCGGTGGCACTGGCGCATATTAAGCAGCTGATTCTGGCACTGGAAAATAAACACGCTGAATACCCACACCAGTTACTGGCTGGATTAATGTCCGCCACTCAGGATTGCCAGCAGGCGACGCAGGCATTTGCCGAAAAAAGTAGCGTGAGCTTCCATAATCACTAAGGAAATTGTATGCGTAAGATAACAACCGCCGAGGCACTGGCGGCGCAAATTCAGGATGGCGCAACCATTGCCATTAGCGGTAACGGCGGCGGCATGGTGGAAGCCGACCATATTCTGGCTGCTATTGAAGCGCGCTTCCTGCAAACCGGACACCCGCGCGATCTGACATTAATCCACTCGCTGGGCATTGGCGATCGCGACTGCAAAGGCACGAACCGCTTCGCTCATGCTGAAATGCTCAAACGCATTATTGCCGGACACTTTACCTGGTCACCCAAAATGCAGGCGCTGGTAAAAAATAACGCGATTGAAGCCTATTGTTTTCCTGGTGGCGTTATTCAGGCGTTGCTACGGGAGATCGGTGCTGGACGTCCGGGGCTTTTTACCCACGTTGGGCTGGGATCGTTTGTTGATCCACGCAATGGCGGCGGAAAGTCGAACGCTTGCACCACCGAGGATCTGGTAGAACTGATTGAAATCGATGGTGAAACCAAACTTCGTTATCGCCCTTTCAAAGTGGATTACGCGATTTTGCGTGGCACTTATGCCGATCCTCGAGGCAACGTCAGCCTTGAAGAAGAAGCGATTGATATGGATAGCTATTCGATGGCGCTGGCAGCACACAACAGCGGCGGCAAAGTGTTCGTACAGGTGCGCGATGTACTGGAAGCCGGTGCCATTGAACCACGCCGGGTCAAATTACCGGGGATTCTGGTTGATGGCATCGTTGAATACCGCGAACAACCGCAAACCTATCTTGGCGGTTACGACCTGACGATCAGCGGTCAACATCGCCGTCTGAGTTCTAACGACGCTATTGAACTGGTTAGTCATCCGGTACGTCGCTTAATTGCCCGTCGGGCAGCGCGCGAGCTGGTGGCAGGCGCTTCAACCAACTTTGGCTTTGGTATCCCCGGCGGTATTCCTGGGGTTGCGCTGCGTGAAGGCGTTCCTTACCAAAGTTTATGGCTAAGCGTCGAGCAAGGCGTGCATAACGGTATGATGCTGGATGACGCGTTTTTCGGCTGCGCCCGTAACGCCGACGCCATTATCCCTTCGCTGGATCAATTCGAGTTCTACAGCGGCGGCGGCATCGACATTACTTTCCTCGGCATGGGCGAGATGGATCAACATGGTAACGTCAACGTCTCACACCTGAACGGCAATTTAATCGGCCCCGGCGGATTTCTCGAAATTGCGCAAAACGCCCGTAAGGTGGTGTTCTGCGGCACGTTCGACGCCAAAGGCAGCAAGATTGATGTAACGCCAGATGGCTTGCATATCGCTCAGTCAGGTCAAATCCCTAAACTGGTTACTCAGGTGGAAAAAATCACTTTTAGCGCCGCCTACGCACAGCACAGCAGTCAGGAAGTGTTGTATATCACTGAACGCGCGGTGTTTCAGTTAACGGCAGAAGGCGTTGAATTAATTGAAATTGCGCCGGGCGTGGAGATTGACCGCGACATTCTGCCGTTCATGGCTTTCCGTCCAATTATCAACCAGCCGCGCCTGATGGAAAGTAGCCTGTTTACGCCAATGGAGGACGCATGAGCCAGACTGATGACGCCATCCTCGATGCGCTGACGCACGTCACTTTCCCGAAGGGTTTTGTGTCAGCAGAGCCAACGTCAATTGTCACGGTGGACGGTGTTGATTACCCGCTCTGGCAAACAGATGCTCTGGTCGTTGGTAGCGGCGCGGCAGGATTACGTGCGGCGGTTGAACTGAAACGTCGCCAGCAAAATGTGCTAATCGCCACCGCCGGATTATACATGGGAACATCGGCCTGCTCCGGTTCCGATAAACAGACGCTGTTTACCGCCGCAACGGCGGGCAGCGGCGATAACTTCGCAAAACTTGCTGAAGCACTGGCGAGCGGCGGTGCGATGGATCACGACACGGCGTATGTCGAAGCGGTCGGTTCCCTACATACCCTTGGCGGGCTGCAATATCTCGGTCTGGAATTACCGGAAGATCGCTATGGTGCAATTCTCCGTTATCAGACCGACCATGACGAAGCCGGACGCGCAACCTCCTGTGGGCCGCGCACTTCTCGTCTGATGGTGAAAGTATTGCTCGAAGAAGTGCAGCGCCTCGCCATCCCACTGTTGACCAGTGCAACGGTGATTAAACTGCTGCATCAACGCGGTGAAAACGGCGAAGATCGTGTGGCCGGGGCTATCCTCGCAACCGGTTCCCGCGCCCATAACCCGTGGGGGCTGGCAATTGTCACTGCGCCCAATGTGGTACTGGCAACAGGTGGGCCGGGCGAGCTTTATCGCGACAGTGTGTACCCACACAAATGTTTCGGCTCGCTGGGGCTGGCGCTGGAGGAAGGTCTGACGCTAACCAATCTGACCGAAAGCCAGTTTGGTATAGGCACGCCGCGCAGCACGTTCCCGTGGAATTTGTCTGGCACCTATGTGCAGGTGATCCCGTATATCTATTCCGTGGATGCCGAGGGCAACGAGTATAACTTCCTCGCAGATTACTATCGCACCACCCAGGAACTGGCTTCAAACATCTTCCGTAAAGGCTATCAGTGGCCGTTCCACGCTACGCGAGTGATGGATTTCAGCTCAAGCCTGTTGGACATGGCGGTAGCGCAAGAGCAGCAATCAGGCCGCCTGGTTTTTATGGATTTCAATCGAAATCCTGAAGCGGTGCCTGGTGATTTGCCATTCTCATTAGATCGACTGGACGACGACGTTCGCGCATATCTGGAAAATAACGACGCTCTGGCGCCATCGCCTATCGAACGCCTGCAAAGAATGAATCCGCTGTCCATCTCACTGTATAAGATGCACGGTTACGATCTCACCACGCAGCCGTTGCAGTTTGCCATGAACAATCAGCATATGAATGGCGGCATTGAGATTGATATCTGGGGGCAAACTTCTCTGCCCGGTTGTTTTGCGGTGGGAGAAGTCGCCGGAACTCACGGTGTTACCCGACCTGGCGGCGCGGCGCTGAATGCCGGACAAGTTTTTGCCGTGCGTCTGGCGCGTTTTATTGGCTGCACACAAAAGCGATCTGTTGAAGATGATGTCGCACAACTGGCATCTCCGGCACTAAATTCAATCAGAGAGATCATCACTCAGGCGCACGATAATGGAAACGGGATGCCGTTGTCTGCGGTGAGGGAAAAAATCCAGGCACGAATGTCTGACTACGCTGGGTTTATTTGCCATGGCGATAAAGTCCGGCGCGCCACTCGCGATGCCCTGCTATTGAATGAATTTGTACAACGGCATGGTTTGGCTATCAAACACGTGGGCGAAGTTGCCGAATTGTTTATGTGGCGGCATATGGCGCTGACGTCTGCCGCCGTATTGACACAGTTGACGCATTATATTGATGCAGGCGGCGGCAGTCGTGGGGCGAGGATGATTATTGATCCACAAGGCGAATGTCTACCACAAACTCGTCGCGGCGTAAAAGAAGAATGGCGCTTTCGCTCTGAACTCGCTGAAGACAAAAATCACAAATTAACGATTCAATATTCGCAAGGTTCTTTTATTACCGAAGTGAAGTCGTTACGTGTGCTACCGCGTATTAATGGTATTTACTTTGAAAAAAACTGGCCAGATTTCCTAAAGGGAGAGATTTACACACAATAATTTTCACTATGTTCTCTGTACCTGATTTTTATTAACTATTACACGGAATTACCAACAACCAGGGTTTATTAATATAATTAAAAGGTTTAAACATGAATAAAATAAAGAATTATCGGTGGCATATGATTGCCCTCGTATGCTTTATCACTGTAATCAATTATCTGGACAGAACGGCGTTAGGTATTGCAGCTCCAACTATTATGGAGACAACTGGAATAACCAAAGAGCAATATTCATGGATTGTCAGTGCATTCCAGTTGGCCTATACATTAGGGCAACCGGTAATGGGCTTCTTTATTGATACCGTGGGTTTGAAGTTAAGTTTTGCGATATGTGCCGCAGTCTGGGGGCTGGCAACAATGGGTCATGCGTTGACCGGAACATGGTCAGGTCTGGCATTTATGCGCGCCCTGATGGGTTTCAGCGAAGCGTCGGCAATTCCGGCGGGTGTAAAAACCGCATCAACATGGTTCCCGGCAAAAGAGCGTGGCGTGGCGACAGGTGTTTTCAATATGGGCACCTCACTCGGCGCGATGCTTGCTCCACCGTTGATTGCCTGGTGCATTATGTTTCATAGCTGGCAATTTGCGTTTATTGTTTCAGGTAGCCTTGCTTTGCTCGCGGCTTTATTTTGGTTCTTTTGTTATAAAGATCCGAAAGATGCCAAACGCCTTTCTGATGAAGAGCGCCACTATATTGAATCAGGACAAGAACAGCATCTTAAAACAGATAAGAAAGAAAAAACGTCAATCAAGCATATCCTCAGCCAACGTAATTTCTGGGGGATTGGCATCGCGCGTTTTCTCGCAGACCCGGCATGGGGAACCATTAACTTCTGGGTGCCGATTTTCTTCGTCGAAACGCTGCATTTTAGCCTGAAAGAAATTGCCATGTTCGTCTGGCTGCCTTTCCTGCTGGGCGATCTCGGCTGTTTAGCCAGTGGTTTTGTCGCGAAATTCTTCCACGATCGTGGCGTGAGTTTAATTAACTCGCGAAGAATTACTTTCACTATTGCAGCCATCATTATGATGACGATAGGTCTGGTGAGTATTGTCGAAAATCCCTACGTTGCCGTATTACTGATTAGTATTGGCGCGTTCTCGCATCAATGTCTTTCTACTGTGGCAGCAACTCTGGGTGGCGATCTGTTCAAAAAAGACGAAGTCGCTACCGCAGTGGGTATGGCAGGAGCCTGTGCGTGGAGCGGTCAGTTGATTTTCAACCTGTTCATCGGGGCATTCGTTCACATTATCGGCTTCGCGCCGTTCTTTATTGCCCTGGCTTTCTTTGACATTATTGGCGCTATTGCGTTATGGACGCTTATCAAAGTTAAAGATGAAGAATCGCAAGTACAGTTAGCGACAAGCTAATTAATAGATATCAGAGCGTTATATTGTCAGTTGTAACGCTTTCGCTATAAAGCAAAACGCCGACCAATGGTCGGCGTTTTTACGTCTCGTTGAATAACGAATTATTCAGCTACTACGTTTACGATCACTTTCGCGAATACTTCGCTGTGAACCTGGAAGCTCACTTCGTGTTCGCCAGTGGTACGCAGAACGCCGTTCGGCAGACGAACTTCGCTCTTAGCCACTTCAACGCCAGCTGCAGTTACAGCGTCAGCGATGTCGCGAGTACCGATGGAACCGAACAGCTTACCTTCGTCGCCAGCTTTAGACGCGATGGTAACAGTTTCCAGTGCATTGATTTTCTCAGCGCGAGCATTAGCTGCTGCCAGAACTTCAGCCAGTTTAGCTTCCAGTTCAGCGCGACGTGCTTCGAAGAATTCAATGTTTTTCTTGGTAGCTGGAACAGCTTTACCCTGCGGTACCAGGAAGTTACGAGCATAGCCCGCTTTAACGTTTACCTGATCACCCAGGCTACCCAGGTTTGCTACTTTATCAAGCAGAATAACTTGCATTACCTTATCCTCTCAAAGTCGTATTAATGGACCGTGACCGATTACTGATGGCGATCAGTGTACGGCAGCAGGGACAGGTAGCGAGCGCGTTTGATAGCGCGAGCCAGCTGACGCTGGTATTTTGCACGGGTCCCGGTGATACGGCTTGGGACAATCTTACCGCTTTCGGTGATGTAGTTTTTCAGCGTAGCGATATCTTTATAGTCGATCTCTTGAACGCCTTCCGCGGTGAAACGGCAGAACTTGCGACGACGGAAATAACGTGCCATATGGCTAGTCTCCAGAATCTATCAATTCAATCTGCTCGGCATGCAAAACCATTTTGCTCAGTCCGTTCTTTGCCTTGTGGCATGAAATGAACCCCTGAACGGTTATGCGACTGCCGACCGTTATACTGTGAGTAATGGCCTGGTTTTCGTGTCCGCTAACAATAACGGGCATTTGGCACCACGCCTGCCGGTGAAAACCGGCTTCCTCCTGCACAGAACGATGCTCAAGCACGAACTGGCAGTGAGGAATTCCTGATGGACTGACCTTTCGAAGGGGAGTCCTGCACACGGTGCCGGACAACACCAGACGGTTGGTCATCAGAAATTACTCTTCAGAATCCCCAGCTTCAGCATCATCAGCGGTTTCGTTTGCGAAATCATCGCGACGCTCACGGCGCTCGTCTTTCGCTTTAACCATCGGAGATGCTTCGGTAACAGCGTGCTTGGTACGCATAACCATGCTGCGGATAACGGCATCGTTGAAGCGGAAGGTAGTTTCCAGCTCATCGATCACTTCCTGCGGAGCTTCAACGTTCATCAGAACGTAGTGTGCTTTGTGCAGTTTGTTGATCGGGTAAGCCAGCTGACGGCGGCCCCAGTCTTCCAGACGGTGGATCTTGCCTTCTGCACCAGTGATGGCAGCAGTGTAGCGCTCGATCATGCCCGGAACCTGTTCGCTCTGGTCAGGATGGACCATAAAAACGATTTCGTAATGACGCATCGAATTGCTCCTTACGGATTATTCAGCCTCCTGTCTGGGTCAGCCGAATCCCGGGGAGGCAAGGAACGTGTTAAAGGTCGGCTGAAAAATGACGCGTTATAGTACTGGTATGCTCCGTTAAACTCAAGGCCAGCCGACAAATAAATCTCATCTTTCACCAAATCGTACTAACCCGCTGATTTGAAGTTCATCACATTCCATTACGGTATTTTTTTGAACAACTGCATCAGAAATGGTCACCATCAACTTCTTTATCATTGATTAAAATTAAATCAGAAGATCATCACAGAGGAGCGCGTACAAAGACAGCCGTCGAGGAGGTATCTATGTTCAGTCGTGTTTTAGCCCTTCTGGCTGTGCTTTTGCTAAGTGCAAATACATGGGCAGCTATTGAAATTAATAACCACCAGGCCAGAAATATGGACGATGTGCAAAGCTTAGGCGTGATTTATATCAATCATAATTTCGCCACTGAGAGTGAAGCACGTCAGGCATTAAATGAAGAGACCGATGCGCAGGGCGCAACGTACTACCACGTGATTCTAATGCGGGAACCGGGGAGTAACGGCAACATGCACGCCAGCGCGGATATTTATCGCTAGCACCAGGTATAACCAACGAAATATTGCCATAGTTTGCTTTGCCCCCTTCTCAGGGGGCTTTTTTACGCGGACATTCAACGAATAACGACTTCCGGGTCCGGCTCATGGGTAATGCGATTACGTAAGTCGCGGCGCATTATTTCTATTACCCAGAACCAGAAAATATGCCCAAGAATTTCAGAGGCATATTCGTCGAAAGGCAGTTGACTGAGTGGTGGCGTTAAATTCAGCGCCGGGCAAAAAATACCGTGAACGGCTACTGTCACAATAAGCCCTGCTAATACCCCCTGCCATAATTTCACTTTCGGGAAAATTTCCGCGACCACACAATAGCCTATCGCAAAAACCAGTGAGAAGATGATATGCGTTACCATTACCGGGTTAATGATATGTTCCGAGAATGTATACACCGTTTGTGTTGGATCGATGCCTAAATAATCCCGTAAAAAGATATACGGCGGATTAAATTCATCACGACCACCGGAAAATGTGCGTGGCGGCAACGGAACTTCTGCTCCCCATTTAACAAATGCCGAAATAATTCCTGAAAGAACCCCCACCAGTAACGCCACGCCATACCGGCGACGTTGCGGATCAGTTCTGACAAACAATCCACTGATAGTCATAAAAACACCTGTTGTTTATACGATTTTTTAACTGAAGAGGCCCCGGAATCAGACCAATTACATCCCTCAGGAGGTAATAATTCCGGGGCGCACTGATTACTTCTGCCCGTAATAGGCGTTGGGCCCGTGCTTACGCATGAAGTGTTTGTTCATGAGATAACTGTCGATGTGATTCAGTTGTGGGTTAATGCCGCGCGCAATCCACGCCATTTTTGCCACTTCTTCCATCACCACCGCGTTATGCACCGCATCGTGAGCATCTTTCCCCCAGGCAAATGGCCCGTGCTGATACACCACAATTCCCGGCGTATGCAGCGGCTCGGCATTGCCCAGCGTTTCGATAATCACTTTGCCGGTGTTCAGTTCATACTCGCCCTGCACTTCTTCTTCGCTTAATCCACGCGTACACGGGATGTCGCCAAAGAAGTAATCGGCGTGCGTGGTGCCTAACGCAGGGATAGCCAGCCCCGCCTGCGCCCATGCGGTGGCATGAGTGGAGTGGGTATGCACGATGCCGCCAAGCGACGGGTAACGGCGGTAGAGTTCGAGATGCGTCGCGGTGTCTGAAGAGGGACGATACCGCCCGTCTACCACTTCACCGCTCATATCAACCACCACCATATCGTCTGCTTTCATGGTTTCGTAGGCGACGCCGCTGGGCTTGATCACCACCAGCCCGCGTTCGCGGTCAATGGCGCTGACGTTGCCCCAGGTAAAGGTCACCAGCCCGTAACGCGGCAGATCCATGTTGGCTTCAAACACCTGCTGTTTCAGCTTTTGCATTATGCCGCCTCCACCATGCCTGCTTTGGCCATGCGCGCTTTCACCCAATCACGCGCTTTTGCCACTTCCGCCGCCGGGTCCTCCGCCGTTTCGCTCCACATCTCAATCAGGTACGGCCCGCAATAGCCACTCTGTTTGAGCGTTTCGAAGCAACGTTCGAAATCCACAACGCCTTCGCCAAACGGTACGTTTTTGAAGACGCCCGGTTTGGTGTCTTTCACATGCACCGCGACGATATGCCCTATTCCTGCCTGCAATTCCATCTGCACGTCGTTGTCCCACGCCGACAGGTTGCCGATATCCGGGTAGAGCTGGAACCACGGGTTGTTGAGATAGTGTGCGTAACCCAGCGCCTTACTGATGGAATTCATCAGGGGATAATCCATGATCTCCATCGCCAGCGTCACCTGCGCGCGACTCGCCATCTCAACGCTCTCTTTCAGGCCGTCACGGAAACGACGACGCGTTTCGTTATTGGCTTCCTGGTAGTAAACGTCATAGCCCGCCAGTTGGATCACGCGAATGCCGACGTCCTGCGCGAACTGGATAGCTTTGCGCATAATTTCCAGCCCCTGCGCCCGCACCGCGTCATCTTCACTGCCCAACGGGAAACGACGGTGGGCAGAAAGGCACATAGACGGCACGCGCACACCGGTTTCAACAATTGCATTCACCAGCGCCAGACGCTGTTCGCGGCTCCAGTCGAGGCGCGACAGGCGATCGTCCGTTTCATCCACCGACATTTCGACAAAATCGAAGCCTAACGTTTTTGCCAGTTGCAGCCGTTCCAGCCAGCACTCCCCGGCGGGAAGTGCTTTTTCATAGATGCCAAGCGGGATTTGTTTGGACAACATATCCGCTCCTTAGCCCCACAGTTCGGCGATGGAACGTTTGAACTGACGCGCGGCTTCAACCGGAGACGCAGCGTCACGGATGCTACGACCTGCGATAAACACATGAATCGGAATACCTTTGAACAGCGGCAGATCTTCCAGCGCCAGGCCACCGGTGACGGTCACTTTGAAGCCCATATCGGAAAGACGTTTGATCGCGGTAATGTCCGCTTCGCCCCACGCCACGCCTGCGGCCTGCGCGTCACGGCTGCGGTGATATACTACTTGCTGAATGCCTGCATCGCGCCACTGCTGCGCCTGTTCCCAGGTCCAGTAACCGGTCAGTTCGATCTGTACGTCACCGTTAAACTCTTTTGCCACGTCCAGCGCGCCTTTGGCGGTATTGATATCCGCACAGCAAATCACGGTCACCCAGTCAGCGTTGGCTTCAAAACACATACGAGAAAGAATTTTGCCCGCATCGGCAATTTTGGCGTCTGCCAGCACAATTTTATCCGGGTAGAGTGCTTTCAGATCGCGAACCGCACGCACGCCTTCGCCTACGCAAAGAATGGTGCCCACTTCGATAATGTCGACTTCTTCAGCAATCAGGCGAGTGGTTTCGTAGGCGCTATCCATAGTCTGGTTGTCCAGCGCGACTTGCAACATGGGTAATGACATCTTCAATTCCTTCTTAAGCAGCCGCGTTGGTGCGGTCAATTAAATCCAGTACTTCCTGCTCGGTACGGCAGGCACGTAAACGGTCGAAATTCTCTTCATCTTCAAACAGGTTGACGATTTGCATGATGCCCACTTCCTGGTGAGTGTTGGCATCGACCGCCGCCATCGTGATGAGGATATCTACCGGGTCGTTATCTTCGTGGTTGAACTCCAGTGGCTTTTTCAGCGTCACCAGTGCAAAGCCGGTTTTTTTGACGCCCTCTTCCGGGCGTCCGTGCGGCATTGCCAGGCCTGGCGCGAGCACAAAGTACGGGCCGTGCTGTTCAACCGCATCCAGAATCGCCTGGTAGTAACGCGGCTCGACAATGTCCGCCGCCACCAGCAGATCAACACCAATTTTTACCGCTTCCTGCCAGGTTTCAGCCTCAGCCTGTAGACGGATGGATTTATTTTCCGCCAGCGAATCACGTAATTTCATGGCGCGTCCTTACTTCACGTCCTGCGGGAAATGCTCTTTGATCACTTCCAGCAGTTTCGGGCCAAAGTCGGCAGGAGAGAGCATGTTGCGCACACCGACGACATATTTGTTGCCAGTCACGGTGATTTCACCCGCGATATGTGTGGATGCGATGATGATATCCGCACCGCTCAACTCGCTTTTGTATTCGCCAACCGCGCAGCTATTTACCGTGTGGTCGATGTTCGACTGGGTTAAAAACTGATCCACTTTCATCTTCATGATCATGGAACTGCCTTGTCCGTTGCCACACACAGCCAGAATACGTACGGTCATAATCAAAACTCCTTATTAAGCAGACTGTTCTGCCAGTTGTTTTTCTGCATCTTCTTCTGCGCGCAGTGCGCGGCCAGCGAAGAACATATAAGCCAGTGCAATGACGATGATGACGGCCATAAAGGCGATACCGATGGAGAAGAACCCCTGCATCATCGGCGGTGCCAGAATCGACCAGTCCGCCATCCCCATCCAGGCGCTCATCCCGGTGAGTTTCACCGCCCAGACACAGCCGAAGATTTCAATCATCCCCATCACCAGACAAATCTTCAGCGCCGCGCGCCAGCCACCGAAGTGGTTAGCGAACACGCCGATGGTGGCGTTGGAGAAGAACATTGGGATAAAGCCAGGAATAATCAGGATCGAAGAGCCACAGGCGACCAGGATGCCAACCGCAATCAACTGACCGATGGTGCCCCACATAAAGCCCCAGACCACGGCGTTCGGCGCGAAGCTATAGATAGCCGCACAGTCAATCGCCAGAACCGCACCAGGGATCAGGCGCTGGGAGATACCGTTAAACGCTTCAGAGAGTTCCGCCACAAACATGCGCACGCCCTGAGTGATGATGAAAATCGCTACCGCAAAGGAGAAACCGGTTTGCAGGATATAGACCGTCCAGTGCACTTTGCCTGCCATCGCCTGTACGGTGTCGATACCGAAGGAGAGCAGAATGGCGCCAAAGAAGATGGTCATCACAATCGCCGTGGAGACAATGTTATCGTGGGAAATGTTCAACCAGCCCGGCAATTTGAGGTCTTCAACGCTCTCCTCTTTTTTGCCCAGGAACGGCGCGACTTTATAAGCAATCCATGATGCAAACTGCTGCTGGTGACCAATGGAGAAACCGCAGCCGTCCGTCACTTCCTGAGTCGGCTTGTACATCATGTTGGAGGTGATGCCCCAATAGAGCGAAACCAGAATCGCAGTGCAGATAATGGTCGTCCACATGGAGTAGCCGAAAATAAACAACGTAACGGCAATCAGCCCGGCCTGCTGGAACATAATGTGGCCGGTCAGCATGATGGTGCGAATGCCGGTAATACGACGCAGCAGCACATAACAGATGTTCAACGCCAGAGCCAACAGCACCGCGTACCCCACCCAGCTATAGGCATCGCCCATACGCTCGATAGTGGCCATCATTGAGGCATAGGTATCTGAAATCGCACCGTTAATGCCATAAACTTCCGACATTTTCGCCACCACCGGTTTGAAGGTGCTGGTCAGGATGCCGGACCCTGCCTGCAACAACATGAAACCAATAATGGTTTTAATCGTACCTTTGATAATCACGCTGACACTTTTGCGCAGCAGGATATAGCCCAGACAGGTCACAATACCCAGCAGTAACGGGGCATTGGTCATGACCTGGTTAAAAAACACGGTAAAGATGTTGTAGAGGATCTCCATAACGATCTCCTGAAGAAGAGGTAACCGGGTATTCCACACACCCGGAATGTTGTGCACTCACTCTAATTTTCAAAAGTAATCACAACAAGATTATTTATGATTAAATGTGACGCGGCACGCAAATAATTCCACAACGAAAGTATGTGATTCACATAAAGAAACAATTAATCATTTAAATTCATTCAGTTAATTTGATTACACATTCCATTAAATCTTTCCACAGCCAAAATTCACAACAACTCACCAGGCCGAAAGTCAAAAAATGGTCATTGCCTTCCTGAAAAAATAGTGTCAGGATTAATCAAAACCAATCAATTATTGATTCAAATTGAACCATCATGAAGGTAAATGGCGATGAGTAAAGTGAAAAGTATCACCCGTGAATCCTGGATCCTGAGTACTTTCCCGGAGTGGGGTAGCTGGCTGAATGAAGAAATTGAACAGGAGCAGGTCGCACCAGGCACATTCGCGATGTGGTGGCTCGGCTGTACCGGGATCTGGTTGAAATCAGAAGGTGGCACCAACGTTTGCGTCGATTTCTGGTGCGGTACTGGCAAACAAAGTCACGGCAACCCGCTGATGAAACAGGGTCACCAGATGCAGCGCATGGCGGGCGTGAAAAAACTGCAACCAAACCTGCGTACCACGCCGTTTGTTCTTGATCCGTTTGCGATTCGCCAGATCGACGCGGTGCTGGCGACTCACGATCACAACGATCATATCGACGTGAACGTGGCAGCCGCCGTGATGCAGAACTGCGCTGATGACGTACCGTTTATCGGGCCGAAAACCTGCGTGGATTTATGGATTGGCTGGGGCGTGCCGAAAGAACGTTGCATCGTGGTCAAACCGGGCGATGTAGTAAAAGTGAAAGACATTGAAATTCATGCGCTTGACGCTTTCGACCGTACTGCACTGATCACTCTGCCTGCGGATCAAAAAGCGGCTGGCGTACTGCCGGACGGCATGGACGATCGCGCGGTGAACTACCTGTTCAAAACGCCTGGCGGCTCCCTGTATCACAGTGGCGATTCCCACTACTCTAACTACTATGCGAAACATGGTAACGAGCATCAGATCGATGTGGCGTTAGGCTCGTACGGTGAGAACCCGCGCGGTATTACCGACAAAATGACCAGTGCCGATATGCTGCGTATGGGTGAAGCCCTTAATGCGAAAGTGGTTATCCCGTTCCACCACGATATCTGGTCAAACTTCCAGGCCGATCCGCAAGAGATCCGCGTGCTGTGGGAGATGAAAAAAGATCGTCTGAAGTATGGCTTCAAGCCGTTTATCTGGCAGGTTGGCGGCAAGTTCACATGGCCGCTGGATAAAGACAACTTCGAGTACCATTATCCGCGCGGTTTTGACGATTGCTTCACCATTGAACCGGATCTGCCGTTCAAATCGTTCCTGTAATCTGTCGCTTATACCGGATAGCGTAAAGATGTTCGCGCTATCCGGCGTAGTATTTTCTGGCTATTTCAAATATCATCTAAAAAAATCAAATTTTATCGGAATAGCTCATGACTGAAGCACAAAGACATCAAATTCTCCTGGAAATGCTCGCACAACTGGGCTTTGTGACTGTTGAGAAAGTCGTTGAGCGTCTGGGAATTTCCCCTGCTACCGCGCGACGCGATATCAATAAACTCGACGAAAGCGGCAAACTGAAAAAAGTGCGCAATGGCGCAGAAGCGATTACCCAGCAGCGACCGCGCTGGACGCCGATGAATCTGCATCAGGCGCAAAATCACGATGAAAAGGTACGTATCGCCAAAGCGGCCTCACAACTGGTCAACCCAGGCGAAAGCGTGGTCATTAACTGCGGTTCCACCGCGTTCCTGCTCGGACGGGAAATGTGTGGCAAGCCGGTGCAAATCATCACTAATTACCTACCTCTGGCGAATTACCTGATCGATCAGGAACATGAAAGCGTGATCATCATGGGCGGGCAATATAACAAAAGTCAGTCCATCACCTTAAGTCCACAGGGCAGCGAAAATAGTCTCTATGCCGGGCACTGGATGTTTACCAGTGGCAAAGGGCTGACCGCAGAAGGGTTATATAAAACCGATATGCTGACAGCAATGGCAGAGCAGAAGATGCTGAGCGTGGTAGGGAAACTGGTGGTGCTGGTCGATAGCAGTAAGATTGGCGAACGTGCGGGGATGCTCTTTAGCCGTGCCGATCAAATCGATATGCTGATCACCGGCAAAAATGCTAACCCGGAAATCCTGCAACAACTGGAAGCGCAAGGGGTCAGCATTCTGCGTGTTTAAAGATGCTGCCGGAAAAATGTCACGGCGGTATCTAACGCCTCAGGTGTAATACGGTGGCGCACGCCTGGCTGCCATGAACAGGTTAACTGTTTATCCCGTCCCGTTTCTCTTAATGCCTGCTGCAAACGTAGTGATTCGTCGGCAGGCACGACGTCGTCGTCAAGGCCATGCCACAGCAGGAGCGGCCTGTCCCCGAGTTGTTCCAGGTGGTTTGTTGCTTCCCACTCCAACAGTGGCGCGATAATGTTATTAAATTCATTCTGCTGTGCTGCGGTTTCGGGTATTAGCGGCGGAAACAGAGAACGGGCAAGCGATGAGAAATAGCCCGATCCCATCATGCTGGCGGTACATTTCACCGTGGGGTGGCGAGCGGCAATCCCCAGCGCCGTCATCGCGCCCATCGATGCGCCACCAACCGCCAGGCGTTCATCAAGCAGCCATTTTTCTTCGGCTATTGCCGCACGTAAGGTAGTGAATTCCTGCATACTTTGTAGCAAGATTTGCCAGAATTGATTTAACCGTCGCGGTGCGTCGCCACTAAAACGGCTACCGTGATCGGGCGCATCCGGCATAATCACCCGCAAACCAGCCTGTGCCAACGCGACGGCAAAATAGCTATACACCAGGCTGGATGAAGTAAAACCGTGATAAAAAATCACGCATGGTAACGGTGTTTCTTTTTGCCCTGTGGGATAAGCGTGAAGAACGGGAATATCTGCCAGCACGCGCGATTCTAATTCAATCATCTATTTCTCCTTTGGGTCTGGTATGACATGAACAAATCCTTAGCACAAGTTTCTGCTGGCAGTATTAGTTCATAATGTTGAGATGTGGATTACGCTTTCGCTAAGTTTTCATTCGAAAATCGCGTACCAGGTAACAATTCGGGAACATTCCCCCAAAGTTAAATTAATAAGGCACTACACTATGGTTAGCAGGAAACGTAATAGCGTTATTTCCCGGTTTGCCAGTTTATTATTGGTGTTGATGTTAAGCGCCTGTAGCGCACTGCAAGGTACGCCACAGCCAGCGCCGCCAGTAACGGATCATCCGCAAGAGATTCGCCGCGACCAAACCCAGGGGTTGCAGCGAATAGGTAGCGTAAGCACGATGGTTCGGGGCTCTCCGGATGACGCATTAGCAGAAATCAGAGCGAAAGCTGTCGCTGCAAAAGCTGATTATTACGTTGTCGTCATGGTGGATGAAACCATCGTGACAGGACAGTGGTATTCACAAGCCATTTTATACTCTAAATAATTCGAGTTGCAGGACAAAACGGCAGGGGCGTTTTGAACAACGCTTGCGTTGGCCCTGAAAGGGCGAGGCCTCAGGCCGAGTAACGCGACAAGTGAGTGAATCCCCAGGAGCTTACATAAGTAAGTGACTGGGGTGAGTGAACGCAGGCGCAGCACATGCAACTTGAAGTATGACGAGTATATACCGTAAATAAATCAGACAACTTACATAGCCAGCTTTACATTGCTTTGCGTCCCTATGCGTTTACCTGTGCACAATAAATTACCGGCTGGAAGCTCGGGCGTTTATTACCGCGATGGAATGCCCTGCATCATGTGGGGAAACGAAAAATGGAGCTGACGATGAAACAATTACTTGCCTCACCCTCGCTACAATTAGTGACTTATCCTGCGAGCGCCACGGCACAGTCTGCAGAATTCGCCAGTGCTGACTGCGTGACGGGCCTGAATGAAATAGGTCAGATCTCGGTTAACAATATTTCAGGGGATCCGCAGGACGTGGAACGTATCGTGGCGTTAAAGGCCGATGAACAGGGGGCATCATGGTATCGCATTATTACCATGTACGAAGACCAGCAGCCCGATAACTGGCGCGTACAGGCGATACTGTATGCATGAATGTCATCAACATCGAATAAACAATGCCGGATGCGGCGCCTGCGCCTTATCCGGCCTACAGATCCTAAGATAAGACGCGCCAGCGTCGTATCAGGCGTACTCGCTTACAAAAACACGCCTCCCGTCGCCCGCAGTAATAAATCATTCTGGATCTGCTCTGACACCCGCACGCCACCGCGCGTATCTAACATTATCTGACACCACGCCTGTGCCATTGGCGGTGAAGCATATTTCAACATTTGTGCGCCACAACCCAGCAGGAATAGCTGATGAGTGATTTCTCGCCCAAGCTCTTCAGTAGGTTTGCGCAGTTGCTGCTGTAATCGACGAACCGCACGATCAAAATAACGATCTTGCCCTTTCACTTCCATAAACGCTTCCGACAGTAAGTCGTATACGCCCGCCTGCTTATTGAGAACGCGCAGCACATCCAGACACATGATGTTGCCAGAACCTTCCCAAATACTGTTTACCGGCATCTCCCGATAAAGACGCGGCAGCTCGCTCTCCTCGCAATAGCCAATTCCGCCCAGCACTTCCATCGCTTCAGCCACAAACGGAATACCACTTTTGCAAATCACAAACTTCGCCGTTGGGGTGAATAAGCGCGCCCACAGGGCTTCTTTGGCATCGGCGCGTCGATCCCACGCCCGCGCCAGACGAAACAGCAATGCCGTTTGCCCTTCAAGCTGAAGCGCCATACGACTTAAGACATGACGCATCAGAGGCTGTTGGATCAATGGATTACCAAAAACATGGCGTTGATGTGCATGATAAATCGCCAGCGAGAATGCACGGCGCATCATAGCATGGCTACCCAGGGCGCAATCAAAACGCGTCATCCCGCCCATTTTCAGGATCAGGCGAATACCTTCTCCTTCCTGCCCCAACAACCAGCCAATGGCGTCCTGAAACTCCACTTCGCAACTGGCGTTAGAGCGATTACCCAGCTTATCTTTCAGCCGCTCGAGGCGAATCGCATTGCGTTGCCCGTCAGGCAAAAATCGCGGCACAAAAAAGCAGGACAGACCGCCCGTGGTCTGCGCCAGCACCAGATGCGCATCGCTTTGCGGCACCGAGAAAAACCATTTATGCCCCACCAGCCGATAAGAGCCATCTTCCAGACGCTCTGCCCGTGTGGTATTACTCATAACATCAGAGCCGCCCTGCTTTTCCGTCATTCCCATGCCAATCAACAGGCCGCGTTTTTGCCCGCCTGGCAATAAGTGGGAATCGTAGCGATCGCTCAACAGTGGCGTGGTCCAGTCCTGAAACGGCGCGGGTAGCATCTGTAACAACAATGGCGTGGCGGCAAAGGTCATCGTTATCGGGCATAACGACCCAGCCTCAACCTGCGCATGTAACATGAAACGCGCCGCCCGCGCCACAAATGCGCCGGAGCGAGCGTCTTCTTCCCAGGCCAGATTGTGTACCCGATTAGTACATAGCGCCTGCATCAGCAGGTGCCATGCAGGATGAAAACGCACATCGTCCAGACGGCGCCCCTGCGCGTCATAGCGCAACAATTCAGGCGGATTCACATTTGCCAGCCGCCCCAGTTCAAGGGATTCAGCCGTTCCTAACTGCTGACCAATACTGGCAAGAAAATCGCTATCCCAGCCAGCACCTTCACGCGTTACCGCTTCACAGAGCGCGCCATCAGACAGGTATAAGTTGCTGTTATTTAATGGTATAGGTTGATTGAAAACGGTGTGAGTTTGCCAGTGCACTGTGTCTCCCTCCATCAATGGCAGTCACCATTAGTATGGTCACTGCCACGGATTCCTGACAGAAAGAGATTGCTAAAACATTCTTAACCCGCAATGTAATGCGGAACAAAACGCGAAGTGTCTTTAGTGATCAGCGTGTTATCTTCGCGAATACCCATTCCGCACGCTTCATCATCGACAATCCAGCTACCAATCAGTGTGTAGCTATCGCCAAAACGCGGCAGCGGTTGAAATGCCTGGTAGATCATCGGTTCATCGGCGTAATCACCATCAGCATGGTCAACGACATCATTCTGACCGTTGAAAATGGTGACGTTGCCGCCTTCGCGCGAGTAGATCGGTTTACGCACATAACTTTCGCCAGCGGCAATCTGCGGTTTTTCGCCCTCAAACCAGGAGGCCAGAAGGTTAGGATGACCAGGGAAGAAGCGCCAAAGCAACGGCATTAACCCTTTATTGCTCAATATGCTTTTCCATAGCGGCTCCACCCATTGCTCACGGCGCTTGCGCAGCAGAGGACCGTTATCGTCACGCATCATCCACTCCAGCGGATACAGCTTAAATGCACGCTGGATGACGTTATCATCAAGATCGGTCAGCACGCCGCCGACGCCCAGGCCAAGATCTTCAATGTAGATAAACCGCGACTCCTGCCCTGCCTGCTGGGCGCAGTCCTGCAAGTACAGCACGGTACTCCTGTCTTCATCGGTGTCCTGACAGCAGCAAAAATAAAACGGCTCCCGACTGTAAAGTTCACTAAAGCGCGAGATGAGGCGTTCCTGAATGGCATTGTACTGATCGGCGTCACGTGGAATAACGCCGCTGCGCCGCGCATCCTCCAGCCATAGCCACTGGAAATATGCCGACTCATACAACGAAGTCGGCGTATCGGCGTTGTACTCAAGCAGCTTCACCGGCGCATTACCACACCAGGCAAAATCCATCCGACCATACAGCGAAGGATCGCGCGCCCGCCAGCTTTCAGCGATCACATCCCAGTGCAACGGCGGGATCGCCAGTTGCGTCAGGATCTGTTCATCTTTAACCGCACGCTCCACCACCTCAAGGCACATCTGATGTAACTCTGCGGTTGGTTTTTCGATCTGCTCTTCAATCTGGCGCAGAGTAAAGCGATAGGCTCGACTCTCATCCCAATAGATCTCATTATCGATGATATGAAAGTCGAAACCGTTGTCGGCGGCGATCTGGTCAAGATCCTGCCGCACAGGGACGTTATGTCTCAGCATGATTAGCCTCCCCAATGCCCACGGGCGCTGGAGGAGCGACCATAGCCGCCGCGCGAAACCGTTGAGGCTTTTCTGGTGGTAAAGCTGCCCGAGGAGTAAGACTCTTTTTTGCCAGAACCGGAGCGCCAGGAGTAATCACCGGAAGTGCTGCGCCAGACGGGGCGCGAAGCATAAGAGGAACCGCCGCTGTTATAAACAAACTGCTCATCGCGATCTTTACGAATAACCCGGCTTAATAAAAATCCAGATATTACCGGGATCCAACTCTGTTCAACGTTGTCGTAGTAACAATTTTCATACTTAGACTGACAATTCTGCTGAGTCATATTCTTCGGAACATCGGCATAAAACGCCGCTTTGGCGTTGTTCCAGCCATGCGCACAGATGTCTGAATTATTACCGTCATCAATACAATCCTGCACTGTCGAATAAAACGTTCCGTCGCCGTCGTTATCGACATCGCCGCTATCGGCACAACCTTTCAATACGAAAAAAGCGGCACCGCCCATTAGCGCCAACGTTAAGTATTTTTGTGCGTAGCGATTGCGACGCGGTTCAAAAGGATTATTCGGTCTACCAATGCGACTGATCGCTCCGTGACCAATTTTACTGTTATTTCTTGATTTGCGTTTTCTGGCCATGATCGTCCATTACCATGTCATACAAGCTGCGTTAAAAATACCGCCAGCCAGCGCGGCGGTTCCCATAAACATTCCTGCCGCAGTGTTGTGATTAATAATTTTATCGCTTAATGCCGGCATATAAAGTCTGACGCCAGCAAAAACGAGTAACTGAATTACCAGTGCGATTCCGCCCCAGGCAAAATAATCTGGAATACTCACCGCATTGATTGCCGCACTGGATAATGGAATAACGTAACCCAACAACGTGCCGCTGAACGCCAGCGACGCCGCAGTGTTATTATTCTTGATCAACTGCCATTCATTATGCGGAGTAATTTTGGAATAGATAAAAAGAAAGATAATCACCATAGCTACGCCGATAAAAAAATAGGCGCTAAAAGCGAGGAGTGAATCCAGTATATGCATTGTAAACGTCCCTGTAATTAACCAATAATATGAAGTGATGTCAGTGGGATATCGACACCCAGCGCGCGAGAAAATAACCACTCCGGTTCACCGAGGTCGTTAAAAGATTCCTCACCATTTAACAGCAAATATTCACAGGTATCTTCGGTCACCTGCCGCTGGTAACCCATAGTAAAATTATGCACTTCCCATTTGGCATGGTTTTGATTTTCTACTTTTTCCAGCATGTAAACGGGTTCAATATTTCCCGGTTCTTCACTGTTAAAAAATCGCTGCCAGCGTTTTTCCTGCCAGTTTAAGGTTATCGCCCCCATCGCTTTGGCGTTGATCGCCTCGCGCCAGTGGCTTTCTTTGCTGATACCGTAGCTCTCTTCATAGACAAAGAGCTTGATATCATCAATGTCATCAATATTTTCGCCGCCGGTGGTGTTGATTTGCAGAAATTCATCGCCGGAAGTGTAATAGCGAAAAATCTGACTACCGCCGCCCAGATCGATGCGGCTGACGGCGGCCACGGTATATTCTTCACCCGGTAACTCGATCAGTAATGCCTCTTCCAGCAAACGAAACGCTAACGTGTCGAGCGTAAAGCCACTATTGAGGTGGAGTCCCAGCGGACCACGATTAATAGCAGGCTTATCATCCTTGCCAAACAGGCGCTGGAAAAAACCAGACATATTTTATCCTTAAAATAGTTGCCAGCCTTGCAGTGAGGCTGGCAAAAAAATTACTCACCCTGTTGGCGTTGCAGTCTTGCCAGCACATCCTGGGCACTGCTTTTATTGGTGCCGCCAATTCCGGCTTCCGCCAGCTTTTCATCGAGGTCGCGACCGTCTGCGACTTTCTCCAGCTGTGCGGCAGCATCCAGACGAGCCTGACGTTCGGCCTGACGCGTTTGCAGGCGTTTTAAGGATTCTGCCGCTGTCGAAACGCTGGAAGACGCGCCAACTGTAGATGTCGTCACAGCCTGCTGCGCACGTTGCATAGCTTCAGTGGCCTTAACAACTTCCATTTGCTGCTCAAACTGAGCGATACGCTGTGCCGTCGCCGCAACCGCTTTTTCCACGCCATCGCGGGAAACTTCCAGATTCGACAATACTTGTTCTTCAGCGGTAATAAGATTCTCAAGACGCGCGATTTCTTCAGCAACTTCATTAATCAACGATGGATTAACGTTCTTACTTAACGCTTCCAGCGCACGGGCTTCCAGACCCGCTTTACGTGCACGTAAGTCTTTCAGTTTGTCGTTGCTTAATTTCACTCGTGCCAGCAGATCGACGCGAGATTTCCCGGCTTTATCCAGTTCAGCTTTAGCGTCGCGAATATGTTGTTCCAGCATCCGCACACCCTGGGTTTCTTCAATGGACTCTTCCGCCTGCGCGATAAATGATTTCCCCAGCGTAAATAAACTTTTTAAAATCCCCATAAATACGAATCCTTGTAATTAGTGTGAATATTCTTCAGTAATTTCAGCCAGATCCAATGCGTTATCCACCAGCGTGGTTATCTCCAGCAGGATGTCGTCAAGGGAAGATTTAAGCGATAACGCCCCGAAAACGATGTAATACTCTTCCTGTTGCACACTGGAGATCCCTACCGATGACAGCGGCATCATCTTCTGATTTCTTAATAAGAAGGTATTAAATTCATCTGGATTGCTGATACTACTTACCGGACAAATAAAGGTTTCGATAATCATCTGGCGAGAAGTAAAAAGAATATTGATTTGCAAATCGCCATAATCATTCATTTTAATAATTAATGCGTTCTCGCCATTTGTTACATCAATATTTTGTTCAGGTACAGTTTGCAGCGCCGTCGCCAGCGCCAACGGATTCCATGTCATATATTATTCCATATAAATTAAATTTAATTATTAATAAAATGAATATTTATAGAGCGTAATTATCTTACCAGCTATAGATAAAAAAAAACCATCCAAATATGGATGGTTTTTTATAATTCAGAGAAATTAGCTACGCTGGCGAACTGCTTCAAATAAGCAAATTCCGGTCGCAACCGAAACGTTCAGGGAAGAAACGCTACCTGCCATCGGAATACTAATCAGTTCATCGCAATGTTCACGGGTCAGGCGACGCATACCTTCACCTTCCGCGCCCATCACCAGCGCCAGGCGCCCGGTCATTTTGCTCTGATAAAGCGTATGATCCGCTTCACCTGCCGTACCGACGATCCAGATATTCTCTTCCTGCAACATACGCATAGTGCGCGCCAGGTTAGTCACCCGAATCAGCGGAACGCTTTCTGCCGCACCACAGGCCACTTTTTTCGCCGTGGCGTTGAGTTGAGCGGAGCGATCTTTCGGCACAATCACTGCATGAACGCCAGCGGCATCCGCGCTACGCAGGCACGCACCAAGGTTATGCGGATCGGTTACGCCGTCGAGGATCAGCAGGAACGGCTGATCGAGCGAAGCAATCAGATCTGGCAGATCGTTTTCCTGATACTGCCGTCCTGGCTTCACACGGGCGATAATGCCCTGATGCACGGCACCGTCGCTTTTCTCGTCGAGATATTGGCGGTTTGCCAGCTGGATAACCACGCCCTGGGACTCAAGGGCGTGAATCAGCGGCAACAGACGTTTATCTTCACGGCCTTTTAAAATAAAGACTTCCTGAAAACGTTCAGGGGCGCGCTCCAGCAGGGCCTGCACTGCGTGGATGCCGTAAATCATTTCGCTCATTAATGTACTCGTTGTTTACGTTTTGCCTGATGCGCTACGCTTATCTGGCCTACGGATAATTCACCCTCTTCTTTTTGAAGAGAGCGAGATTGCTGACAAACAAGTTCACTCGTTAACGTGGGCACGGTTTTCTCCCCCTGGAAGGCGAATGGGCCCAGGTGAGGGCAATTATACGCGCCAGTGCTGGCCTGTTCCCCTCACCCTAACCCTCTCCCCAAAGGGGCGAGGGGACTGTCCGAGTGAATTTTTGCGTTGGTCATAATACTAACCCTCTTCTGTTTGAAGAGGGTAATGATCACTCTGCCACTTTTTTCTTCGCCGCACGCTTCGCTTTGGTTGCAGCGGCTATTTTCTGCGTTTTAGCCGATGGCTTCTTCGCTTTTTTCGCGTCTTTCTTCGCCGCTTTCGGCTTCGCTTTTTTCTCACCACGGAAGGCGCTGTCTGGCTCAAAGTTTACCTTTTTGCCGACCTGACGACGCTTACCGCCTTTTTTGCCTGCATCGCCTTTTTTGGCTTTCTCGCGCGCCGTTTTACCGACGTTGCGCGGTGCACGTTCGCTGGAGATCAGGCTAAAGTCGATTTTGCGCTCGTCCATATTAACCGCTTCGACGCGAACTTCCACGCGGTCGCCCAGGCGATAAGTCTGGCCGCTGGATTCGCCCATCAGGCGTTGTCCGACTTGATCAAAGCGATAGTAGTCGTTGTCCAGCGAAGAGACGTGAACCAGACCATCGATGAATAAGTCATCCAGACGAACAAAGAAACCGAAGCCTGTGACGCTGGAAATTACACCTTTAAAGACGTTACCAACCTGATCGAGCATGAAGTCACACTTCAGCCAGTCAGCCACATCGCGCGTTGCTTCGTCGGCACGACGTTCCGCCATCGAACAGTGCTGACCCAGTTGCAGCATCTCTTCCATCGAATAATGGTAGCCGCCAGTTTCAGTGGTGTTGCCCTGATGCCCCTGCTCTTTCGCCAGCAGATACTTAATGGCGCGGTGCAGCGTCAGGTCAGGATAACGACGAATCGGCGAAGTAAAGTGCGCATAGGACTGCAATGCCAGGCCGAAGTGACCACGATTTTCCGGATCATAAATCGCCTGTTTCATTGAACGCAGCAGCATGGTTTGCAGCATTTCTGCGTCAGGACGATCGGCAACCGACTCCAGCAGTTCCGCGTAGTCGCGCGGTTCTGGCTTGTTACCGCCCGGCAGTTCCAGCCCCAGCTCCGCCAGCACTGAACGGAAAGAGGTAATCGCTTCGGTGCTCGGCTTGTCGTGTATACGGAACAGTGCGGGTTCTTTGGCTTTCTCAACGAAACGTGCCGCCGAGATATTCGCCAGGATCATACACTCTTCAATTAATTTGTGCGCGTCGTTACGCTGAGTCTGTTCGATACGTTCAATACGGCGTTCAGCGTTGAAAATGAACTTCGCTTCTTCGCTCTCAAACGAGATCCCGCCGCGTTCTTCACGGGCTTTATCCAGCACTTTATAGAGGTTATGCAACTCTTCGAGATGCTTAACCAGCGGTGCGTACTGCTCGCGCAGATCCTGATCGCCCTGCAGAATATGCCAGACTTTGGTGTAGGTCAGGCGCGCGTGAGAGCTCATCACCGCTTCGTAGAATTTGTAGCCAGTCAGGCGACCTTTCGACGAAATGGTCATCTCGCACACCATACACAGGCGGTCTACCTGTGGGTTGAGCGAACACAGGCCGTTAGAGAGCACTTCCGGCAGCATCGGGATAACCTGCGACGGGAAGTACACCGACGTACCACGGTTACGCGCTTCTCTGTCCAGCGGCGTTGGCGGACGCACATAGTAGCTGACATCGGCAATTGCGACCCATAAACGCCAGCCGCCGCCGCGTTTTTTCTCGCAGTAAACTGCATCGTCAAAGTCGCGGGCGTCTTCGCCATCAATGGTGACCAGCGGTAAATCGCGCAGATCGACACGGCCTGCTTTTGCTTCTTCCGGCACTTCTTCTTTCAGTCCGGCAACCTGTTGCTCAACAGCCTGTGGCCAGATGTACGGGATTTCATGGGTGCGCAGAGCGATATCAACCGCCATGCCGGTGCCCATATTATCGCCAAGCACCTCGACGATTTTACCCACCGCTTTGGTACGACGAGTCGGGCGTTGGGTCAGTTCGACCACCACCACAAAGCCCATCCGCGCGCCCATGATCTGATCTGGCGGGATTAAGATATCGAAGCTCAAACGGCTGTCGTCAGGAACCACAAAGCCGACGCCCGCTTCGGTAAAGTAGCGACCAACAATCTGGCTGGTTTTTGGCACCAGTACACGGACAATACGCGCTTCACGGCGGCCTTTACGGTCAGCGCCCAGCGGCTGCGCCAGCACCTGATCGCCATGAATGCAGGTTTTCATCTGCTCGCTGGAGAGATACAAATCATCTTTACGTCCTTCAACCCGCAGAAAGCCGTAGCCATCACGGTGACCAATAACTGTACCTTTCACCAGATCGAGGCGTTCCGGCAGCGCATAGCACTGACGGCGAGTGAAGACCAGTTGACCGTCGCGCTCCATCGCGCGCAGGCGGCGACGCAGGCCTTCAAGCTGCTCTTCGCCTTCAATGTGCAGTTCTACAGCCAGCTCATCACGGCTGGCCGGTTTTTCACGTTTGGTTAAATGTTCGAGGATAAATTCCCGGCTAGGGATGGGATTCGCGTATTTTTCAGCTTCGCGTTCCTGGAAAGGATCTTGTGACATCTCGGTTCCTCCGTTGTCATCTCTGATGAAGATTTTCGTCACTCCACCAGCAATAATTTATAAAGCGGTTGATTCTCTTCAACCAAATCGGCAAGCGTGTAGTTATCCAGTTCCGTAAGAAAACTTTGCACGGCCTTAGAAAGTGCCTGTTTCAACCGACAGGCAGGTGTAATGTGGCAAAACTCACTGCTGCAATTCACCAGCGATAAGGGTTCCAGCTCGCGCACCACATCACCAATACGTATCGCACTCGCCGGTTTACCCAGGCGAATGCCGCCATTTTTTCCACGAACAGCAGTCACGTAGCCGGCACGACTAAGTTGATTGATTATTTTGACCATATGATTACGGGAGACGCCGTAGACGTCAGTCACTTCAGAAATACTGGTCATCCGCCCTTCTGGCAATGACGCCATGTAGATCAGCGCACGTAATCCGTAATCAGTGAAACTCGTTAACTGCACATCAACCTCAAAAGGGAAATCGGGAAAAAATACATTTACATTGATGATAAACCAGCCACAAGCTGTGTCGCTAATTTATTTCAGTTTGGGGAAGGAAAAAAGCGAGGATTTAACACTGTGTCGGATAGCATAATGGCTTACCCGACACAGCAATGTATCACACTGTTAGCCCGGCAGGCAAAATATCTGCCAGGCGTACCAGGATTACGCGTCGAACGGGTCGCGCAGAATCATGGTTTCAGTACGATCCGGACCGGTAGAGATGATATCGATCGGCACACCGGTCAGCTCTTCAATGCGCTTGATGTAGTTCAGCGCCGCCTGCGGCAGGCCGCTACGATCTTTCACGCCAAAGGTGGATTCAGACCAGCCCGGCATGGTTTCGTAAATCGGCTCTACACCTTTCCAGTCGTCAGCTGCCAGCGGAGTGGTAGTCACTTCACGACCATCCGGCATACGGTAAGCCACGCAGAGTTTCACCTCTTTCAGGCCATCCAGAACGTCCAGTTTAGTCAGGCAGAAGCCAGACAGGGAGTTCAGTTGTACCGCACGACGAACGGCAACGGTGTCCAGCCAGCCGGTACGACGACGACGACCCGTAGTTGCGCCGAATTCGTTACCCTGCTTGCAGAGGAACTCGCCAGTTTCATCAAACAGTTCGGTCGGGAACGGACCTGCACCTACACGAGTGGAGTAAGCTTTGAGGATACCCAGAACGTAATCAACATAACGCGGGCCCAGGCCGGAACCGGTCGCCACGCCACCAGCAGTGGTGTTGGAAGAAGTTACGTACGGATAAGTACCGTGGTCGATATCCAGCAGCGTACCCTGCGCACCTTCGAACATGACGAAATCGCCACGCTGACGCGCCTGGTCGAGCAGGTCAGAAACGTCAACCACCATAGAAGTCAGGATGTCGGCAACAGCCATCGTATCATCCAGAACTTTCTGGTAATCAACCGCTTCAACTTTGTAGTAGTTAACCAACTGGAAGTTGTGATATTCCATCACTTCTTTCAGTTTTTCAGCGAAGGTTTCTTTGTCGAAAAGGTCGCCAACACGCAGACCGCGACGTGCTACTTTATCTTCATAAGCAGGCCCGATACCACGACCGGTGGTGCCGATCGCTTTCGCGCCACGCGCTTTCTCACGCGCGTTATCCAGCGCAACGTGATAATCAAGGATCAGCGGACATGCTTCAGACAGCAGCAGACGCTCACGAACGGGGATGCCACGGTCTTCCAGTTCTTTCATCTCTTTCATCAGCGCGGCCGGAGACAGCACAACACCGTTACCGATGATGCTGGTTACATTCTCGCGGAGAATACCTGATGGAATAAGATGGAGAACGGTTTTTTCACCGTTGATTACGAGAGTATGGCCTGCGTTGTGACCGCCCTGGTAGCGTACAACATATTTAGCCCGTTCAGTCAGAAGATCGACGATCTTACCTTTACCTTCGTCACCCCATTGGGTGCCCAGTACGACGACGTTGTTACCCATTTTTCAAAATCACCGTTTGCTTAAAAATGGATTCTACCATCGCTTTTTCAGAGTTACAGCACTTTTTGCATCCAAAAATGACCTTAATCAGTCTATTTTTTGTTCAGCCAATCGTTTTCCTCAACATGTAGTAGACCACAACGCCCGCAACCACAAGTCCACCACCAAAACGACGTAAAATATTATCGGGTAAATTGGTCATCGCAGAGATCATCTTCTTCCACGCCTGCGGGTAAAGCATCGGTCCTAAACCTTCCAGCACCAAAACCAGAGCAAGCGCCAGCCAGATTGTCGAATTCATTCATTGTCCTTATAGAAAAAGAAAACCACCGACATCCCTGAGGATGCGGTGGCTTTATTGACCTGTACCGCAGTCGTTATCTTAACGCGTTGCGGAAGTCGGCGTCTTCATGTAGCGGAAGAAATCGCTGTCCGGGCTCATGACCATCACGTCCTGATTGCCAGAGAAGCTGTTCTCATAAGCACGCAGGCTACGGATGAATGCGTAGAAGTCCGGATCTTTGCTGAATGCATCAGCAAACAATTTGGCAGCTTCTGCGTCACCTTCACCGCGCATGATGCGACCCTGACGCTCTGCTTCTGCCAGCGTTCTTGTCACTTCATAGTCGGCAGTTGCGCGCAATTTTTCCGCTTCTTCCTGACCTTGTGAACGATGGCGACGCGCTACCGCTTCACGCTCGGCGCGCATACGGTTGTAGATCGCCTCAGACACTTCGGTCGGCAGGTTGATCTGCTTAATACGCACATCGACAACTTCAATACCCAGCGCCGCCATACTGTTCGGGTTGATGACCGGAACTTTGCCCTTCGTCTCAGCCGTTACACGCTCTGCCGCTTCGGCAATGGCGTTATCCGCTGCTGGGGTAGTGACTTCATCTTCAGTACCCGCAGAACCGGAGTTCAGCGCGTCACGCACTTCCAGAGTCAGACGACCACGGGAGTCGGTGACAATGTCTTTCACGTCCAGGCGACCAATTTCAGAACGCAGACGGTCAGAGAACTTACGTTTCAATAGCACTTCCGCTTGCGAAATGTCGCCACCACCCGTTGCCAGGTAGTAACGGCTGAAATCGCTGATGCGCCATTTGATGTAAGAGTCGACGATCAGGTCTTTCTTCTCTTTGGTCACAAAGCGGTCGGCCTGGTTGTCCATAGTCTGAATACGCGCATCGAGCATTTTCACCGTTTCAATGAACGGTATCTTGAAATGCAGACCCGGCTCATAAACCAGAGGTTTGTTGTCATCGTCACGCAGTACCTTACCAAAACGCAGCGTAATACCGCGCTCACCTTCTTTGACGACAAAGACAGACATGTAAAGCACTACCAGCACGATGATGATAATCGCGATAACTGACTTACGCATCGTTATTCCCCCTGACGCTGGTAGTCGTTACGCTGCGCGTTGGCGCGGCGTTGGTCCATAATATCGCCCTGACTAGTGGACGACGTGTTGCTTGCCCCACTGGTCGTGGAGGAAGAGGCTGGCGGCAGACGCAGCAGATTGCTGGCGCCGTTGTCGCTCTTCGCCGCTGGCGCGTTACCCCCTTTCAGCATCTGGTCTAACGGCAGAACCATCAGGTTGCCACCTTTATCGTTAACCAGCACTTTGCGGGTGTTGCCCAACACTTTTTCCATCGTCTCGATATACAGACGCTCGCGAGTAATTTCCGGCGCAGCTTTATATTCCGGCAGAAGTTTAGCAAAGCGCGCGACTTCACCCTGGGCTTCCAGGATAGTCTGAGCCTTGTACGCACGCGCCTCTTCGAGGATACGTTGCGCCTGACCGTTCGCACGCGGCTGAACTTCGTTGGTATACGCTTCTGCTTCACGAATGTATTGCTGTTCGTTTTCACGTGCGGCAATCGCATCGTCAAACGCTGCTTTTACTTCTTCCGGCGGACGAGCAGCCTGGAAGTTGACGTCCAGCAGAGTGATACCCATGTCATACGGACGAATCGTCTCTTCCAGTTCGCGCTGAGTATCGCTACGAATCACGGTACGACCTTCCGTCAGAATGCGGTCCATGGTGTATTTACCGATAACCCCACGCAGGGCGCTGTCGGTAGCCTGGCGCAGACTGTCATCCGGGCTGGTTACGCTATACAGGTATTTTTCCGGATTGGTGACGCGGTACTGCACGTTCATCTCAACGCGTACCACGTTTTCGTCCGACGTCAGCATCACACCGGAAGCAGCCAGTTCACGCACGGCTTCCACGTTCACCGGTTTAACTTCGTCGATAAACGTCGGTTTCCAGTTCAGACCAGGTTCAACCAGATGGCTGAATTTACCAAAGCGTGTTACCACGCCGCGTTCGGCTTCTTTAATGGTGTAGAAACCACTGGCCGCCCAGATAATGACAATCGCTGCCGCTGCGATGGTAACGACACGACCGCCAAGCTGCGGGCGCGGGCCTTGCGATGAACTGCCACCGCCAGATCCAGTGCCTTTACCGCCGCCCAGACCACCGAGCTTTTTGCTCAGTTTGCGGAAGATATCATCTAAATCAGGTGGCCCTTGATCGCGACCGCCTTTGTTTCCATTTCCCTCAGAGTTGCCGCCAGGTTTGCTGCTTCCCCACGGGTCGCGGTCTTGTCCGTTATTACCGGGCTGATTCCACGCCATGTTTGTGCTCCATATTTGTTATGCGGTGATCCCTGTTGTCTTTCGACGCCAGAGGATATGACTCCACGCTTCAGACGCTTTGCCGGTTAGATCAGGTAATCGATCAACGCCGGTTCTTGTTTACAGAGGCGACGCCAGTCAACGATCGGCATACGAACTTGCAGACTTACACTGCCGTCCTCCTCCATCCACTCTTTTTCTATTGCCTGAAGCTGATAAAAACGACTTCTCAGACGCCCTTCCTGCGGCGGCAGACGCAATGTATGCTGCGCCACCTCACCGGAAAGCCGCTCCGTCAAAGCCTGAAAAAGCTGTGGTATCCCCGCTCCGGTCTGCGCAGAAAGCCAGACACGGATCGGTTTGTTCTCTTCGTCCCGATCAATACGCGGTTCGAAATCTTCCAGCATATCGATCTTGTTCATCACCAGCAGGGTTGGGATCTCGTGAGCATCAATCTCTTCAAGAACCGTATTCACCGCTTCGATGTTTTCTTGTACACGCACATCTGCCGCATCAATGACGTGCAGCAGCAATGTGGCTTGCCGCGTCTCTTGTAACGTGGCTTTAAACGCCGCCACCAGATCGTGCGGCAAGTGGCGAATAAACCCTACGGTATCTGCCAGCACGGTTTCACCGACATCCGCGACGTCAATACGCCGCAACGTCGGATCGAGGGTGGCAAACAACTGGTCTGCCGCGTAGACCCGCGCTTCGGTGATGCGATTGAAAAGGGTAGATTTACCGGCGTTGGTATATCCCACCAGCGAAACAGTAGGAACGTCGGCTTTGATACGCGATTGCCGCCCCTGCTCACGCTGCTTTTCAACTCTTTCCAGGCGCGACTGTATCTGCACGATGCGATTACGCAACAAACGACGGTCGGTTTCGAGCTGGGTTTCACCCGGACCACGCAAACCAATCCCGCCTTTCTGTCTTTCAAGGTGGGTCCAGCCACGCACCAGGCGCGTAGCCAGATGGCGCAGCTGCGCCAGCTCAACCTGCAACTTACCCTCATGGGTACGCGCACGTTGGGCGAAAATATCTAAAATAAGGCCGGTGCGATCGATGACACGACACTCGCACAAACGCTCCAGGTTACGCTCTTGCGCTGGGCTCAGGGCATGGTCAAAAAGAACGACCGAAGCACCCGTCGCTTTGACAGCTTCCGCAATTTCAACTGCTTTACCTTCACCTACAAAATACTTTGGGTGCGGCGCTTTACGGCTACCGGTAATCACCTGCAATGCTTCGACACCGGCGGAAGAAACCAGAGATTCAAACTCCTGGAGGTCTTCCATATCTTTGTCTTGCGTAAAATAGATGTGTACCAGCACCGCCTGCTCACCAGCATCATAACGGTCAAACAAGCGTAAAACCCTCTAAATAGATCAGCGGGGAACGCAGGATCGCTGGCTCCCCGTGTAAAAAAAACAGCCCGAAACCTTATTCGGTTTCTTCGCTGTCCTGTTGCGCGGAAGTATTCTGCGCGCTGCTACCATGATGATAGTTACTGCTAGTACCGCCACCGGCGTTGTTACTGTGATGAGAAACCGGGCGAGACGGGACAACAGTAGAAATCGCGTGCTTATAAACCATCTGGCTGACCGTGTTTTTCAACAGGATCACGAACTGATCAAAAGACTCGATTTGTCCTTGCAGCTTAATACCATTCACCAAATAAATAGAAACTGGAACACGTTCCCGACGCAGTGCGTTCAGGAACGGATCTTGTAAAGATTGCCCCTTAGCCATTCTCTCTTTTCCTTATATGCTTATTTGTACTTTGAACCTTTCGATTCTGAAAAAATTGCGCACGATACGTCTCAATTGTACACATTCAGCCTGCGATAGCACCAACAACCTGTAATACTTCGTCACGCGCCTGTTCTGGTTTTTCACTGTCAAGCCAGTGAACCCCTTCCCAACCACGCAGCCAGGTTATCTGCCGCTTCGCCAACTGTCTCGTGGCGCAAACACCTCGATAAACCATTTCATCGTATGAGATTTCGCCTTCAAGGTAAGACCACATCTGGCGATAACCCACGCAACGAATGGAAGGCAAATCCGTATGCAAATCTCCTCGGGCAAAAAGCGCCCGGACTTCTGCTTCAAAACCTGAAGCCAACATCTGATGAAAACGCTGCTCAATTCGTTGATGGAGCAGTTCACGGCTCGCCGGGGCGATGGCGAACTGATGCACCTGATACGGTAGAGCGTCTCCTGACGTTTGCGTCAGTTCCGTTAAAGTTTTACCCGAAATGAAAAAAACTTCCAGTGCCCGGGAAAGCCTTTGTGGATCATTTGGATGAATCCTTGCTGCCGCAACAGGATCGATCTCCTGAAGTTGACGATGCAATGACTCCCAACCTTGCTCTGCCGCTTGTTGCTCAATTCTGGCTCGTACTTCGGGGTTCGCCGACGGTAGCGGCGACAATCCCTCCAGTAACGCCTTGAAATACAACATAGTACCGCCCACTAACAGCGGGATTCGCCCCGCCGCCGTGATATCGGCCATTTCCGCCAGCGCATCGCGACGAAAATCAGCAGCCGAATAAGCCTGCGACGGATCGCGAATATCCAGCAATCGGTGCGGCGCGGCGAGTAACTCTTCAGCGTTCGGCTTCGCCGTCCCGATATCCATCCCTTTGTAAATAAGGGCAGAATCAACGCTTATCAACTCTACTGGTAAAATTTTACGCAGCTCAATGGCTAACGCCGTTTTACCGGAGGCCGTCGGCCCCATCAAAAAAATTGCCTTAGGCAGGCTCGCCTTACTGATATCACTCATCTTTCAGGGCTTTTATCGCCGGATGTAAATCAACAGATTGTAACAGACCACCCGGCGGCGTTTTCACAAGCTGCGGACATAACCGTTCTACATCCGCCAGCAGGGTAATGGCCTGAGCCATTGACCACTGTGCATGTTCGCTCATCAGATTTCGTGCAATCCACTGCGCAATATTGCCAGGTTCGAATACGGACTGCTTCGCCAAGTAGCCTATCAGTTCAGGAATCAAGATTTGTAAATTTTGTTGGCGTAAGGGTAAAGGCACGGCTCTGATGGTCACATGCTGCGCATCAGACTGAAATTCAATGCCTAACTCCGCCAGAGCGGACTGCGCTTTTTCTAATGCCGATTTTTCTTCGCCAGAGACTTTTAGCCGCAACGGAATAAGCAACGGCTGGGCACAAACCGGCACCTCACCCGGCGTCAGTTGCATCTGACGCAACCAACGTTCCGCTACCGCCAGGGCTAAAAGTGAAATGTTGCCGTCACGCTCCAGCAGCGCACAGTCGGAATTGACGATAGTCAACACCCGACCAAAGCTTTGACCATTCGATGCCAGCGTAAGTTCCTGCGGTTCTGGCGCTTTTGGTTTGAGCATCGGCGCAGGCGTTTGCAAAAGCTGGCGATACACTTCGCCTTGCTGTTTCTGGTAGCCCGGTTGCGCGTTCGGCCAGGGAGCAGACTGGCGACTGCCTGATGCTGGCGCAGGAGTGTAGCGTGGAGCTACCGGTTCACGAACTGCCGGTTCTGCAAAATGATTACGCCCTGCGGCTACGCGGTTTTCCGGGATGGCGCGCGATGCAGGTTGTGGTTCATCATCCAGCGGCAGCGGCGTTTCCAGTTGCTGTTGTAGCACGCTCAGCACGCCCTGATAGATAAAGTCATGCACCAGACGCGACTGATGGAAACGCACTTCGTGTTTGGCGGGGTGCACGTTGACGTCCACCTGATGCGGGTCGATCTCCAGATACAGCACAAACGCCGGTTGCTGATCGGCGCCCAGTTTGTCTTCGCAGGCCTGGCGGATCGCATGATTGATCAGGCGATCGCGCATCATGCGCCCATTCACGTAGCAATACTGAATTTCCGCCAGTGCAGGCGTGGTGTGATTCGGATCAGCCACCCAGCCGCGCAGCGTGAGATCGCCGTGCTGCCATTCAATCGCCAGCACATGTTCGAGAAAAGCGGTGCCACAAATCGCCCCTAAACGGCGTTCTTTTTGCCCGCCTTCCGGCACTGCGCGGTACTGGCGCACAATTTTGCCGTTATGCGACAAGTTGATAGTGACGTCGAAACGCGCCAGCGCAATGCGGCGGATGATTTCATCGATATGGTTAAATTCGGTTTTCTCGGTGCGCAGGAATTTGCGCCGCGCCGGAGTGTTGTAGAACAGATCCAGCACCTCCAGCGTTGTTCCCACCGGATGCGCCGCTGGTTTAACCGTCACGTCCATATCACGCCCTTCGGCATAAGCCTGCCAGGCTTCCTGCTGTTCCGCAGTGCGCGAAGTGAGCGTCAGGCGGGAAACCGAACTGATACTCGCCAGCGCCTCACCGCGAAAACCCAGGCTGATAATAGCTTCGAGATCGTCCAGAGAGGCAATTTTACTGGTAGCATGACGAGCCAGCGCCAGCGCCAGCTCATCTTTTTTGATACCGCAGCCGTTATCACGAATGCGGATAAGTTTCGCCCCACCGCGTTCGATATCAATATCGATGCGCGTCGCACCCGCATCGAGGCTGTTTTCTACCAGTTCTTTGACTACCGACGCAGGTCGCTCGACCACCTCACCTGCGGCAATCTGGTTCGCCAGTTGTGGCGGTAAGACCTGAATTGGCATCAATTATCCTTAGTTTGGCAGCGTGCGATCTGGTGTCGTCACCGTACTGGCAGTTTGTGCCGTTGCGCCCTGCGGCGCAGATTGCATCGGATGCGCAAGGAAGTAATTGCGCAGGCCTTTGTAAATGGCTTCTGCCAGCTGTTGTTGGTAATCGTCACTCGCCAGCAAACGTTCTTCGCTGTTGTTGCTGATAAAACCGGTTTCGACCAGTACTGACGGGATATCCGGCGAACGCAGAACGCCAAGGCTGGCGTGTTCTGGTCGACGTTTATGAATTTCGCCAATGCGTTGCAACTGACCGATCATACTGGTCGCCACATCATACCCTACCCGCTGGGAATGACCGAACTGTAAATCCAGCACCGCCTGGCTTAAATACGGGTCAGACTGACTGTTCGCCAGCACATCGCCTGCCCCGCCCAGCAGCTCCGACTGTTTCTCGTGCTGTTCCAGCCAGCTTGCCATTTCACTGTTTGCGCGACGGTTAGAGAGCACCCACACGGAAGCGCCGGTAGCACTGCGGTTCGGTGCGGCATCAGCGTGAATCGACACAAGGAAATTGGCGTTTTGCTTACGTGCCACATCGCTGCGCCCCATCACCGAGATAAAGTAATCCCCGTCACGGGTTAAAACGCCCTTAAACATCGGATCGTCATTGAGCAAGGTACGTAATTTACGCGCGATGGCGATGGTGACATTTTTCTCCCGCGTACCACCGGGGCCGATAGCGCCAGGATCCTGACCACCGTGTCCGGCATCAATGGCGATGACAATTTTTTCGCCAGTGTTAGCCGTCGCGCGCGCTGCCGGACGCGTCACCGTATTGCTACTGATGACACCCGTAGCCCGGTTGCTCTCGGTTTTAAACGGATTACGCGCCGGTTCGCTGACGCGCGGTGCGACAACCGCAGGCGTTTCAACACGTTTAGCAACCACAGGCGGCGGCGGAGGCGGTGGTGGCGCATCGGCATTAATCGTAAAGACGACGGTGTAATTGCTGCCATTCTGCCGCTTCACCGCTTCGGTTTTACCGTTTTCGGTGAGATCGACCACCAGCCGCAGCGTTTGTGCATCTTTAGGCGTTCCAGAGCGAATCGCCTTCACCAGATTATTACCGCTGAACAACAACGGCAGCCCCTGAATCACGCCCGTTTGTTTGATATCGAGCGCCACGGTGCGTTTGCTTTGATGGCTAAAAGCATAGTCAGGATCGCCAATAAAACTTAACGTAATCCGCGCCTGTTGATTGCCATTAGAAACCTGAATATCAGAGAGCGTAGCGGCGCCAGCCTGCGCGCACAGCAGCACCAACGTCGCTACCAACCAATTTCTGATGCGATACATCATCCCGCCACCTTCAAAGGTTAACCGGCTAAACGCGCCAGCAACAATTCACCCGCAGAGGAGACCGCACTCACGCGCGCCTCACGGCCTTGTGCCTGATAATCAATGTGTATTTCGACATCCGGGTCAGGAAGAACACCTGTACCTTGTTGTGGCCACTCCACCAGGCAGATGGCATCGTTGGCAAAATAATCGCGGATCCCCATAAACTCCAGCTCCTCGGGATCAGCAAGGCGGTACAAATCAAAGTGATAAACCATTAAGTTGTCGAGCGTATAGGGTTCGACCAGGGTATAAGTGGGGCTTTTGACATTACCCTGATGACCCAGAGCCTGTAAAAAGCCCCGGCTAAAGGTGGTTTTACCTGCGCCTAAATCGCCATACAGATAGATTACGGTTGCGCCATCGCAAGCTTTCGCTACCCGCTCGCCCAGGTCTAATGTTGCCTGCTCATCAGGGAGCGGAATTACTCGATTCATCATGGTTTTTATCAGTCACTTCCGGGTTAACAATACGCTGTAGCGTGGAAAAGAGATCGGTTGCCAGCATCCCGCGCGTACCAAAACGCGCCGCCAGCACGTCAGCCGCCGCACCGTGTGCGATACAGCCAGCACAGGCTGCATCATACGGCGACAGTTTTTGCCCAAGCAATGCGCCAATAATACCAGAGAGCACATCACCCATGCCGCCGCTGGCCATCCCTGCATTTCCGGCATCAATAATGCCTAAAGCGTCAGGATGGGCGGCGACCACGGTTCCGGCACCTTTCAGCACCGCTACGCCGCCATAACGTTGTACCAGACGTTGGGCGCAATGTAAGCGGTCACTTTCAATTTCTGCAACGGAACAGCCCAACAACCGTGCGGCCTCGCCAGGATGCGGCGTGATCACGCGATTGTGACGCTTATCGGGATTGATTGCCAGCAGGTTCAATGCATCAGCATCCCACAACATCGGTTTGCGAAAACTCTCAACTTTTTGCAGGGCTTTTTTCCCCCACTCTTGCTGGCCCAGACCAGGGCCAATCACCACCACATCGGCCCATTCCAGGCTTTCAGTTAAAGATTTCTCCGTCAACTCGTACACCATCAATTCCGGTCGTGCGGTCAGCAGCGGCGCAATGTTTTCACTGCGGGTCAGTACTCGGACTAGACCAGCGCCAGCACGCAGCGCCGCTTCCCCCGTCATACGAATAGCCCCCGCCGTGCCGTGATCGCCACCGATAATCACCAGCCGCCCGTGATCGCCTTTATGCGAAGTCGGGCGACGCGGTTTCAGCCAGTGAGAAAGTTGTTCTGCCGAAAACCGCTGAATTTTCGTCTCCTGACCTGCCAGCCAACTGTCCAGTCCCAGCGAGTCAAAATGCAGTTGCCCGGTAACATCCCGTGCTTTGCCGGTTAACAAACCAGGTTTAAGGGCAATAAAGGTGATGGTGTGAGCGGCGTTGATCACCGCGCCTGGCGTGGCGCCGGTTTCTGCCAGCAGGCCGGAAGGGATATCAACCGCCACAATCGGCGCCGGATGGGAATTAGCATGGTCGATTAATTGGCTAACAGATTCGCGGGGTGCTTGCTGCAATCCGGTGCCGAGCAGCGCATCAACGATCAAATCCACCGGCGCAGGCCAGACAATATTCGAGGCATGGATCTCGCCTCCCGCGTTTAACCATGCTTCGCGTGCCAGCGCAGCCTCTTCCGGTAACGGTTTGTCGCTCTCCTGGGCCAGTAACGTAACCTCAATACCGACCGCTTTTGCCAGCCGCGCGACCACGTAGCCATCGCCGCCATTATTGCCATGACCGCACAGCACCAGCCAGTGGCGGGCGTCAGGATAAGCGGTACGACACACCTGAAACGCGGCTTCACCCGCACGAAGCATCAGTTCATAAAGCGTTAGCCCCAGCGCATCTGCCGCTTCGCGTTCGCCACGTCGGATATCGTCGGCGTGCCAGACGGTGTGTGGTATACTTACGGGGTTTTTCTTCATTGTATGGTCCGTCATGTCAGAGCCCCTCGATCTCAATCAGTTAGCGCAAAAAATTAAACAGTGGGGGCTGGAACTGGGCTTTCAGCAGGTGGGTATTACCGATACCGATCTCAGCGAGTCCGAGCCAAAACTGCAAGCATGGCTGGACAAACAATACCACGGCGAAATGGACTGGATGGCGCGTCACGGTATGCTGCGCGCCCGCCCCCACGAGTTATTGCCCGGTACGCTGCGCGTGATCAGCGTGCGGATGAACTACCTGCCTGCCAACGCCGCATTTGCCAGCACGCTGAAAAATCCCAAACTCGGCTATGTTAGCCGTTATGCGCTGGGTCGTGACTACCACAAACTTCTGCGCAACCGACTCAAAAAGCTGGGCGAGATGATTCAGCAACATTGTGTTTCGCTGAATTTTAGACCGTTTGTCGATTCTGCGCCTGTTCTTGAGCGCCCGCTGGCTGAAAAAGCGGGACTTGGCTGGACAGGTAAGCACTCACTTATCCTAAATCGCGAAGCCGGCTCGTTCTTCTTTTTAGGCGAACTGCTGGTTGATATTCCGTTACCGGTAGATCAACCAGTCGAGGAAGGATGCGGTAAATGCGCGGCCTGTATGACGATTTGCCCGACCGGCGCCATTGTCGAGCCATATACCGTTGATGCTCGCCGCTGTATCTCTTATCTCACCATCGAACTGGAAGGGGCAATCCCGGAAGAGTTACGCCCATTAATGGGAAACCGTATTTACGGCTGCGATGACTGTCAGCTTATCTGCCCGTGGAATCGCTATTCGCAACTGACAACTGAAGATGATTTCAACCCGCGCAAGCCACTACACGCACCGGAACTCATTGAGTTATTCGCCTGGAACGAAGAGAAGTTTTTAAAAATAACGGAAGGTTCGGCGATTCGCCGTATAGGCCACCTGCGCTGGCTGCGTAATATCGCCGTGGCATTAGGCAATGCGCCCTGGGATGAAGCGATTCTGACGGCGTTGGAAAGTCGTAAAGGTGAGCACCCACTTCTTGATGAGCATATAGCGTGGGCGATTGCGCAGCAAATCGAGAGACGAAATGCCTGCGTGGTTGAGGTTCAACTACCGAAAAAACAGCGTCTTGTTCGGGTGATTGAAAAGGGCTTACCACGCGACGCCTGATTCATCCACAGCTTGTGAATAAAAATAAAAACGCATTGCAATTCAAGCCGGAAAAAATCGTCAAGCGATCAATACGACAAATCGAAACCTTAATTTTCAATTTAAATATCAACACGTTAATAATTTACTATTCACCGTGCGAAGTTTTTCTGAAATTAAGATTACAGCCTGAACCTGTGGATAACTCTGTTTACAAGAGTTTGTCAGAGACAACAAAAACCAGCAATAACGCATTGCGTCGCTGTGGATAGTTTATTGAGAGGAGAATTTGGAGCGGGAAACGAGACTCGAACTCGCGACCCCGACCTTGGCAAGGTCGTGCTCTACCAACTGAGCTATTCCCGCTTGGGTGGTCTGTGCTTTACAGCACTTTCAAATTTTGGAGCGGGAAACGAGACTCGAACTCGCGACCCCGACCTTGGCAAGGTCGTGCTCTACCAACTGAGCTATTCCCGCTTGGGTGGCCTGTGCTTTACAACACTTTCAAATTTTGGAGCGGGAAACGAGACTCGAACTCGCGACCCCGACCTTGGCAAGGTCGTGCTCTACCAACTGAGCTATTCCCGCGTACTACTTAATTTTGCTTTCGTAATTTTCGCATTTCTGCGTCGTTACGGGAGGCGCATTATACGAGAAATCTTTCCCTCTGCAACCCCCCTAAAAAATTTTTTTTGAGTTTTTAACTCAAGTGCTGAAATTATCAGCAAGACGTTCAATTTAGCGCCAAACCCACGCCGCCGCAAGTGGATTCCGGCGGTTACGTGACCAGGCAAAGTTTTACAGCTTGATAAAATGCTCGCGGTAGTAAGCCAGCTCCGCCACCGATTCACGGATATCATCCATCGCCTGATGCGTCCCCTGCTTGGTAAAACCATCAAGAATTTCCGGCTTCCAGCGGCGCGCCAGCTCTTTCAGGGTGCTGACATCGAGATAACGGTAGTGGAAGTAGGCTTCCAGTTCCGGCATATATTTAAACAGGAAGCGACGATCCTGACCGATGCTGTTACCACAAATTGGCGATTTCCCCGCAGGCACCCACTCTTTTAAGAACTCGAGCGTCGCCAGTTCTGCTTCGCGATCGCCCATTGTGCTCGCCTTCACGCGCTCCACCAGCCCACTGGCGGTATGGGTACGGACATTCCAGTCATCCATCAACGCCAGTTGTTCATCAGACTGGTGTACTGCAATGGTCGGCCCTTCCGCCAGAATATTCAGGTTGGCATCGGTCACCAGCGTGGCAATCTCAATAATGCGATCGCGCTCGGGATCCAGACCGGTCATCTCAAGATCGATCCAAATCAGGTTGTTTTCATTGGCACTCATGCTATTTTTCCACCCATTCACAGTGACTATATTGTTCCACAATTGCGTGTATCATAGATGTTTTGCCCATCAGGGGCGACCAGGAGTCAGTACGATTGAGTAAAAATAAACTCTCCAAAGGCCAACAGCGCCGTGTGAACGCCAATCACCAGCGTCGTCTTAAAACGTCTAAGGAGAAGCCCGACTACGACGACAATCTGTTTGGCGAGCCTGATGAAGGTATCGTCATCAGCCGTTTTGGTATGCACGCTGATGTGGAATCCGCAGACGGCGAAGTTCACCGCTGCAATATTCGCCGTACTATCCGTTCGCTGGTGACCGGCGATCGCGTGGTCTGGCGTCCGGGTAAACCGGCGGCGGAAGGCGTAAATGTCAAAGGGATCGTGGAAGCAGTACATGAGCGCACCTCAGTGTTGACGCGCCCGGATTTTTACGACGGCGTGAAACCTATTGCCGCCAACATCGACCAGATTGTTATTGTCTCCGCCATTTTGCCGGAGCTGTCGCTCAATATTATCGACCGTTACCTGGTGGCCTGCGAAACCTTGCAGATTGAGCCGATTATTGTGCTCAACAAGATAGATCTGCTGGACGACGAAGGCATGGCATTCGTCAACGAACAGATGGATATCTACCGCAATATCGGTTATCGCGTATTGATGGTTTCCAGTCATACTCAGGATGGGCTGAAACCGCTGGAAGAGGCGTTGACCGGGCGCATCAGCATTTTTGCCGGACAGTCCGGCGTCGGCAAATCGAGTCTGCTTAACGCGCTGCTGGGTCTGCAAAAAGAGATCCTGACCAACGATGTCTCAGATAACTCCGGTCTCGGCCAGCACACCACCACTGCTGCCCGGCTGTATCACTTCCCGCACGGAGGCGATGTGATTGATTCCCCTGGCGTGCGTGAATTCGGCCTCTGGCACCTGGCGCCGGAACAAATCACTCAAGGCTTTGTCGAATTTCATGATTACTTAGGCCTGTGTAAATATCGCGATTGCAAACACGATACCGATCCGGGCTGCGCAATCCGTGAAGCGGTTGATGAGGGGAAAATCGCGGAAACTCGTTTCGAAAACTATCACCGTATTCTGGAAAGCATGGCGCAGGTAAAAACGCGTAAAAACTTTTCTGATACGGATGACTGACAATTAAGCTAACCGTCGTTAGAATCGTCCCCTTTTTTTCAGGATCCGGCATGAACGCCGGATCAGGAACGACAAAACAATGGCCTGGAGGCTACCTTGTTAAATTCATTTAAACTTTCGCTACAGTACATTCTGCCAAAACTATGGCTTACTCGCCTGGCGGGTTGGGGCGCAAGCAAGCGGGCAGGATGGCTGACAAAACTGGTTATCGATCTGTTCGTTAAATACTACAAGGTCGACATGAAAGAGGCGCAGAAACCGGACACCGCCAGTTACCGCACCTTTAACGAATTTTTTGTCCGTCCGTTGCGTGACGATGTGCGCCCAATCGATACCGATCCCAATGTCCTGGTCATGCCTGCCGATGGCGTTATTAGCCAGTTAGGTAAAATCGAAGAAGATAAAATCTTGCAAGCGAAAGGCCACAACTACAGCCTCGAAGCCCTGCTGGCGGGTAACTACCTGATGGCGGATCTCTTCCGTAATGGTACGTTTGTGACCACTTACCTCTCCCCGCGTGACTATCACCGCGTACATATGCCATGCAACGGTATCCTGCGTGAGATGATCTACGTGCCGGGCGATCTCTTCTCCGTTAACCATCTCACTGCCCAGAACGTGCCAAATCTGTTTGCCCGTAACGAACGCGTAATCTGCCTGTTCGATACCGAATTTGGCCCGATGGCGCAGATTCTGGTCGGGGCGACGATTGTTGGCAGCATTGAAACTGTCTGGGCTGGCACCATTACGCCGCCGCGCGAAGGCATCATCAAACGCTGGACCTGGCCTGCCGGGGAAAACGACGGTTCTGTGGCGTTGCTGAAAGGCCAGGAAATGGGTCGCTTTAAACTCGGCTCTACCGTTATCAACTTGTTTGCGCCAGGTAAAGTGAATCTGGTTGAGCAACTGGCAAGCCTGTCTGTCACGAAAATTGGTCAGCCACTGGCAGTATCTACCGAAACCTTTGTTACGCCAGAAGCTGAACCAGCCCCGCTTCCTGCTGAAGAGATCGAGGCAGAACACGACGCCAGCCCATTGGTTGACGACAAAAAAGACCAGGTCTAATCCATCAAAGGAAACGCTGACGTGCGCCTGATTATCACTTTTCTGATGGCCTGGTGCCTCAGTTGGGGGGCGTACGCCGCGACGGCCCCCGATAGTAAACAAATCTCACAAGAACTGGAGCAGGCAAAAGCGGCGAAGCCCGCGCAGCCAGAAGTCGTAGAGGCGCTCCAGTCCGCCTTAAATGCGCTTGAGGAGCAAAAAAGCTCCCTTGAGCGCATCAAGCAATATCAGCAAGTTATCGATAATTACCCGAAACTCTCCGCTACTCTGCGCGCACAGTTGAACAACATGCGTGATGAGCCGCGCAGCGTGTCGCCGGGGATGTCTACCGACGCGCTGAATCAGGAAATTCTCCAGGTCAGTAGTCAATTGCTGGATAAAAGCCGTCAGGCTCAGCAAGAACAGGAGCGCGCCCGCGAGATTGCGGATTCACTAAATCAACTACCGCAACAGCAAACCGACGCCCGCCGCCAGTTGAATGAAATCGAGCGTCGTCTCGGGACACTTACGGGAAATAGTCCGCTTAATCAGGCGCAAAATTTCGCGTTGCAGGCCGACTCCGCGCGTTTGAAGTCATTGGTCGATGAACTCGAACTGGCGCAACTTTCTGCCAATAATCGTCAGGAACTGGCGCGTCTGCGTTCGGCACTGGCAGAAAAAGAGAGTCAACAACTGGATGCGTATTTGCAGGCATTGCGTAACCAGTTGAATAGCCAACGCCAACTGGAAGCGGAACGGGCGCTGGAAAGCACCGAATTACTGGCAGAAAGCAGTGCCGATTTGCCGAAAGATATCGTCGCTCAATTCAAAATTAACCGCGAGCTGTCGGCGGCGTTGAATCAGCAGGCGCAGCGGATGGATCTCGTCGCTTCACAGCAACGTCAGGCTACCAGCCAGACGTTGCAGGTTCGGCAGGCGCTGAATACGCTACGCGAACAATCACAATGGCTGGGTTCGTCAAACCTGCTCGGCGAAGCACTGCGGGCACAAGTGGCACGACTGCCGGAAATGCCCAAACCGCAGCAACTGGATACTGAAATGGCGCAGTTGCGCGTGCAACGGTTACGTTATGAGGATCTCCTCAATAAACAGCCGCTGCTACGGCAAATCCATCAGGCCGACGGTCAGCCGCTGACCGCCGAGCAAAACCGTATTCTGGAAGCACAGCTACGCACTCAGCGTGAGTTACTGAACTCCTTACTCCAGGGTGGCGACACGCTACTGCTTGAACTGACCAAGCTGAAAGTCTCCAACGGACAACTGGAAGATGCACTGAAAGAGGTCAATGAAGCGACGCACCGCTATCTGTTCTGGACTTCTGACGTGCGCCCGATGACCATCGCCTGGCCGCTGGAAATCGCCCAGGATCTACGCCGTCTGATCTCGCTGGACACCTTCAGTCAGTTGGGTAAAGCCACCATGATGATGCTGACCAGCAAAGAGACGATTTTGCCACTGTTTGGCGCTTTGATTCTGGTCGGTTGCAGTATTTACTCGCGCCGCTATTTCACCCGTTTTCTTGAACGTTCGGCGGCGAAAGTCGGCAAAGTGACTCAGGATCACTTCTGGCTGACGTTACGCACTCTTTTCTGGTCGATTCTCGTCGCGTCACCGCTGCCAGTGCTGTGGATGACGCTCGGCTACGGGCTGCGCGAGGCGTGGCCTTATCCGCTGGCGGTGGCGATTGGCGATGGCGTTACGGCCACCGTGCCATTGCTGTGGGTAGTGATGATTTGCGCCACCTTTGCCCGCCCGAACGGCTTGTTTATCGCTCATTTTGGCTGGCCGCGCGAACGGGTTTCCCGTGGGATGCGCTACTATCTGATGAGCATCGGGCTTATTGTGCCGCTGATTATGGCGCTGATGATGTTCGATAATCTCGACGACCGCGAGTTTTCCGGTTCGCTGGGCCGTCTTTGCTTTATCCTCATTTGCGGTGCATTGGCGGTAGTCACACTCAGCCTGAAAAAAGCCGGTATCCCGCTGTATCTCAACAAAGAAGGTAGCGGTGACAATATTGCCAACCATATGTTGTGGAACATGATGATTGGCGCGCCGCTGGTCGCAATTCTCGCCGCTGCGGTGGGTTATCTGGCAACGGCGCAAGCTCTGCTGGCAAGGCTGGAAACGTCGGTCGCCATCTGGTTCCTGTTGCTGGTGGTTTATCACGTTATCCGCCGCTGGATGCTGATCCAGCGCCGCAGGCTGGCGTTTGACCGGGCGAAGCATCGACGGGCAGAGATGTTAGCGCAACGTGCGCGTGGCGAAGAAGAAGCGCATCATCACAGTAGCCCGGAAGGGGCAATTGAAGTCGATGAAAGCGAAGTCGATCTCGATGCTATCAGCGCGCAATCCTTGCGGTTGGTGCGTTCAATCCTGATGCTGATCGCCCTGCTTTCGGTCATCGTGCTGTGGTCAGAAATCCATTCTGCTTTTGGCTTCCTCGAAAATATTTCGCTATGGGATGTCACATCAACAGTGCAGGGCGTGGAAAGTCTGGAACCGATTACCCTCGGTGCGGTGCTGATTGCCATTCTGGTATTTATTATCACCACGCAGCTTGTGCGCAACCTACCCGCGCTGCTGGAGCTGGCAATTTTGCAGCACCTCGATTTAACGCCGGGTACGGGCTACGCCATCACCACCATCACCAAATATCTGCTGATGCTGATTGGCGGGCTGGTCGGCTTCTCAATGATTGGTATTGAGTGGTCGAAATTGCAGTGGCTGGTCGCCGCGCTCGGTGTTGGTCTCGGTTTTGGTTTGCAGGAAATTTTCGCCAACTTTATCTCTGGCCTGATCATCCTGTTCGAAAAACCGATTCGCATTGGCGATACGGTGACGATTCGCGATCTCACTGGTAGCGTGACGAAAATTAACACCCGCGCCACCACCATCAGCGACTGGGATCGTAAAGAGATTATCGTGCCGAACAAGGCATTTATTACCGAGCAGTTTATCAACTGGTCGCTCTCTGACTCAGTCACACGCGTGGTGTTGACGATTCCGGCTCCTGCCGATGCCAACAGTGAAGAAGTGACGGAGATCCTGCTCACCGCAGCACGTCGCTGCTCGCTGGTGATCGACAATCCGGCACCGGAAGTCTTCCTGGTGGATCTGCAACAGGGGATTCAGATTTTCGAGCTGCGTATTTACGCCGCTGAGATGGGTCACCGTATGCCGCTACGCCATGAGATCCACCAGCTGATTCTGGCAGGCTTCCACGCCCACGGTATCGATATGCCATTCCCGCCTTTCCAGATGCGTCTGGAAAGTCTGAACGGTAAACAAACGGGAAGGACATTAACTTCTGCGGGTAGACGTCGCCAGGCGGGAAGTTTGTAATGTGTGAAGCTGCCAAATGACGCCAACGTGGCTAATTTAGCAGCTTAACTTCATCTTCAGTTATCTCCGGCTCCGGAGAGTATCATCCATAACGCATTTCTTCGTGACAACTCATCGCCGGACTGGCGATGAGTTGTTATTGCAGATAATCAATCTAAAGTTAACTGAGGCTGATTCGCCATGCGGCTGCAATAGTTCTGGTAAATCGCCATCGCTAACAGCGAGAAGAAGACAGGCCCGCCAATCATCCACAATGTGCTGTCCCAGTCTCCGGCTTCAACCACAGGCTGAATGATGGTGAAGACGTTCGCAAATGTCACCACCAGTACAACAACCACAGTCGCGATCATTGCCGACATATGCGTTTTGAAAATCACAAACGGTCTGTCGAGATCCTGACGCGCTTTAAAGAACGGGAAAGCCAGCGCGAGGAACAGATATGGAATGGTCATGGAAACGTTCGCCATCAGCGTCAGCTTGTTAAAGAACGCCGATGCGGTGCCACCGCCAAAGGAAACCAGCAGGATGAAGACAGTAACCAACCCACACTGCATCCACATAGCAATGGATGGCATCCCCATGGCGTTCAGGCGCGTCATCGGCTCCGGCCACAAGGCTTTCGGCGTCCCTTGAATAATCGCTTTCAGTGGTGAGTAGCAAAGCGTAAAGAACGCACCGGTGTAGGCGAGGAACATGGAAAGTCCGGTAATACGCGCAAACCATACGCCCAGCGACAATGACGCTTCAGGTGATAAATGCAGTGCATTACCCAGAGACATCCCCTGGCTCTTCATCAGCACATAAGTAATATTACCAAGGTTAACAGAACCATTACTTAATACCTGCTGCCAGTTAGTGCTGACGCCCCATAAGAATATTGCTAACGAATAACCGATTGAAATAACAATAGCGGCAAAAACAATACCTTTAGCAAAGTTCTTTTCTGGGTTTTCCGTTTTATCTACCAGCCCACCTACAGCCTCAATTCCGCCATAAGCAAAAATGGCAAATACGACAAAAGATAACATCGCCAGACCGGACTGATATCCCGGATTCGGTGATGCCAGGAAATTAATATCCTGCGCGAAATGCCCACCATTTAATAACAAAATAGTAATGCTTACTAACAACAATACTAAATTAAGACACATTACTGCAATACCGCCCACCGCAGTAATACGGGCAATTTTATTAATCCCTTTCGAGGCAACGACGGTAACCAGAATCATCCATGCTACAGCCAGCAGCCCAACCACCTGCGTAGGCTCAAGCCCAGCAATGCGCCAGTGCTGGGTCATATCGCTACCATAGAGGAAAGTAGAAAACGGCACCCAGACTTTAGCGGAGGTACTCACCATCCAAATGATATAAGAGGAAAACCACATAAATGTGCCGATGAAAGCAAAACGTGGCCCAACGCTATTATTCATCCAGGAATAGATACCGCCTTCTTCTTTGCGATAGGCAGCCCCCATTTCAGCCATCATTAAGGCGAATGGAATAAAGAATAATAATGCAGAAAATATATACCACGGAATCGCACTATATCCCATTAAATAATAAGCCGAAGGGCTATTTGCAAAACCGAATACTGAAGTAAAGATCATCAGTATGAGTCCAATTAGACTCATCTTTTTTATCGTGTGAGGCATGAAATCATCCTTCATTTCAGCGCGCATATTAAACGCGCCAACTAACTGCACTACCCACCGATTGGTGGGCAACAATAAAACTAAAACAGAATTGATACCTGGATGATAGCAAACATCCAGTCTTAAATTGTGCGCTTTAACGGAAAAATGAAAACATATGCTACAGAATGGCGCCAGCTACGCCATTCTGTGTTGGATTTTAGCCAATTTTTCAGAATTATGCCCGGTCAACACTAAAGGCGATCACTTCTGCCAGTGTCTCCGCGCCCAGTGCTAACATCACCAGGCGGTCAACACCTAACGCCACGCCGGAACAGTCGGGCATACCAACTTCAAGAGCTTCGATCAGGTTATGGTCGATAGGATGCTGCGGTAAACCACGTGCCGCACGTTTACGGTTATCCTGTTCAAAGCGTTGTTGCTGTTCACGGGCATCCGTCAATTCATGGAAACCATTCGCCAGCTCAATACCTTTGTAGTAGACCTCGAAGCGTTCTGCGACCCGATGATCCTCGGTACTGATTTGTGCCAGTGATGCCTGAGTGGCTGGAAAATGGTACACAAAAGTTGGTTTCTCTTTACCAATGTTCGGTTCCACGCCAAAGGTAAACAACAGTTGCAGCAGCGTGTCGCGGTCTTCTTCGGTATCTGCAACGTTGCTGAGATCCAGCTTTGCCGCCACTTCCCGCAACTGCGTTTTATCAGCAGAGAGCGGATCAATTTCCAGATAACGCAAGAAGGCTTGCTGATAAGAGAGGCTTTCTGCTGCCGGGCAGTCCAGCACCTGTTGCAGAAGATCGTCCACCTCGTTCATCAACCGGTACATATCATAGTGCGGTCGATACCACTCCAGCATAGTAAACTCAGGGTTGTGATAACGCCCCATCTCTTCATTACGGAAGCTGCGGCACAGCTGGAATACCGGACCACAACCGGCCACCAACAGGCGTTTCATGTGGTATTCCGGACTGGTCATTAACCAGAGATTCATCCCCTGCGAATGTCCGGGGCCAACGAAACGTGTCTCAAACGGGACCAGATGAATATCGGTTACCGTTGCCTGGCTCATACAAGGCGTCTCCACCTCCAGCACTCCACGATCGGCAAAGAAACGACGGATCTCCGCCATAATCGCCGCACGTTTTAATAAGTTAGGAATAGACGCGCTCGGCTGCCAGGATGCCGTTTCGCTCATAGTAAAATCTCCAGTTTTTAACAAGGGCACGAAGTCTACTCGCAACGCGGCGGCGAGACAAATTTTACGCAGGAATCAATCAACGGTGGACGGCGACTAAAAAAACCGCAATATGATGGTTTAGTAATTAAATTAATCATCTTCAGTGATAATTTAGCCCCCTGGCACGCTAAAAAAATCGATCTCGTCAAATTTCAGACTTATCCATCAGACTATACTGTTGTACCTATAAAGGAGCAGTGGAATAGCGTTCGCAGGCCGTAACTTTCAGATACTTACCCTGAAGTACGGTGCTGCGGGATAAAAACAATCTGGAGGAATGTCGTGCAAACCTTTCAAGCCGATCTTGCCATTGTAGGTGCCGGTGGCGCGGGATTACGTGCTGCAATTGCTGCCGCGCAGGCAAATCCAAATGCAAAAATCGCACTAATCTCAAAAGTATACCCGATGCGCAGCCATACTGTTGCCGCTGAAGGGGGCTCCGCCGCTGTCGCGCAGGATCATGACAGCTTCGAATATCACTTTCACGATACAGTAGCGGGTGGCGACTGGTTGTGTGAGCAGGATGTCGTGGATTATTTCGTCCACCACTGCCCAACCGAAATGACCCAACTGGAACTGTGGGGATGCCCATGGAGCCGTCGCCCGGATGGTAGCGTCAACGTACGTCGCTTCGGCGGCATGAAAATCGAGCGTACCTGGTTCGCCGCCGATAAGACCGGCTTCCATATGCTGCACACACTGTTCCAGACCTCTCTGCAATTCCCGCAGATCCAGCGTTTTGACGAACACTTCGTGCTGGATATTCTGGTCGATGATGGTCATGTTCGCGGCCTGGTAGCCATGAACATGATGGAAGGTACGTTGGTACAGATCCGCGCTAATGCGGTAGTCATGGCAACCGGCGGTGCGGGTCGTGTATATCGCTACAACACCAATGGCGGTATCGTAACTGGTGACGGTATGGGTATGGCGCTGAGCCATGGCGTTCCGCTGCGTGATATGGAATTCGTTCAATATCACCCGACCGGCCTGCCAGGTTCCGGTATCCTGATGACCGAAGGTTGCCGTGGTGAAGGCGGTATTCTGGTCAATAAAAACGGCTACCGTTATCTGCAAGACTACGGTATGGGCCCGGAAACGCCGCTGGGCGAGCCGAAAAACAAATATATGGAACTGGGTCCGCGCGACAAAGTTTCTCAGGCCTTCTGGCACGAATGGCGTAAAGGTAACACCATTTCCACGCCACGTGGCGATGTGGTTTATCTCGACCTGCGTCATCTGGGCGAGAAAAAACTGCACGAACGTCTGCCGTTCATCTGTGAACTGGCGAAAGCGTACGTTGGCGTCGATCCGGTTAAAGAACCGATTCCGGTACGTCCGACCGCGCACTACACCATGGGCGGTATCGAAACCGATCAGAACTGCGAAACCCGTATTAAAGGTCTGTTTGCCGTTGGCGAATGTTCTTCTGTTGGTCTGCACGGTGCAAACCGTCTGGGCTCCAACTCGCTGGCAGAACTGGTGGTCTTCGGTCGTCTGGCGGGTGAGCAAGCTATGGAACGCGCATCTACCGCCGGTAATGGCAACGATGCGGCAATCAATGCCCAGGTTGCTGGCGTTGAGCAGCGTCTGAAAGATCTGGTTAACCAGGATGGCGGCGAAAACTGGGCGAAGATCCGCGACGAAATGGGTCAGTCCATGGAAGAAGGTTGCGGTATCTACCGTACACCGGAACTGATGCAGAAAACCATCGACAAACTGGCGGAGCTGCAGGAACGCTTCAAGCGCGTGCGCATCACCGATACCTCCAGCGTGTTCAACACCGACCTGCTCTACACCATTGAACTGGGTCACGGTCTGAACGTTGCTGAATGTATGGCGCACTCCGCAATGGCACGTAAAGAATCTCGCGGCGCACACCAGCGTCTGGACGAAGGTTGCACCGAGCGTGACGACGTCAACTTCCTCAAACACACCCTCGCCTTCCGCGATGCTGATGGCACTACCCGCCTGGAGTACAGCGACGTGAAGATTACTACGCTGCCGCCAGCTAAACGCGTTTACGGTGGCGAAGCGGATGCAGCCGATAAGGCGGAAGCAGCCAATAAGAAGGAGAAGGCGAATGGCTGAGATGAAGAACCTGAAAATCGAGGTGGTGCGCTATAACCCGGAAGTCGATACCGCACCGCATAGCGCATTCTACGAAGTGCCTTATGACGCAACCACCTCATTACTGGATGCGCTGGGCTATATCAAAGACAACCTGGCACCAGACCTGAGCTACCGCTGGTCCTGCCGTATGGCGATTTGTGGTTCCTGCGGCATGATGGTTAACAACGTACCGAAACTGGCATGTAAAACCTTCCTGCGTGACTACACCGACGGTATGAAGGTTGAAGCGTTAGCTAACTTCCCGATCGAACGCGATCTGGTCGTCGATATGACCCACTTCATCGAAAGTCTGGAAGCGATCAAACCGTACATCATCGGCAACTCCCGCACTGCGGATCAGGGTACTAACATCCAGACCCCGGCGCAGATGGCGAAATATCACCAGTTCTCCGGTTGCATCAACTGTGGTCTGTGCTACGCCGCGTGCCCGCAGTTTGGCCTGAACCCAGAGTTCATTGGTCCGGCAGCCATTACGCTGGCGCATCGTTATAACGAAGATAGCCGCGACCACGGTAAGAAGGAGCGTATGGCGCAGTTAAACAGCCAGAACGGCGTATGGAGCTGTACTTTCGTGGGCTACTGCTCCGAAGTCTGCCCGAAACACGTCGATCCGGCTGCGGCCATTCAGCAGGGCAAAGTAGAAAGTTCGAAAGACTTTCTTATCGCGACCCTGAAACCACGCTAAGGAGTGCAACATGACGACTAAACGTAAACCGTATGTACGGCCAATGACGTCCACCTGGTGGAAGAAGTTGCCGTTTTATCGCTTTTACATGCTGCGCGAAGGCACGGCGGTTCCGGCTGTGTGGTTCAGCATTGAACTGATTTTCGGGCTGTTTGCCCTGAAAAATGGCCCGGAAGCCTGGGCGGGATTCGTCGACTTTTTACAAAACCCGGTTATCGTGATCATCAACCTGATTACTCTGGCGGCAGCCCTGCTGCACACCAAAACCTGGTTTGAGCTGGCACCGAAAGCGGCCAATATCATTGTAAAAGACGAAAAAATGGGACCAGAGCCAATTATCAAAAGTCTCTGGGCGGTAACTGTGGTTGCCACCATCGTAATCCTGTTTGTTGCCCTGTACTGGTAAGGAGCCTGAGATGATTAATCCAAATCCAAAGCGTTCTGACGAACCGGTATTCTGGGGCCTCTTCGGGGCCGGTGGTATGTGGAGCGCCATCATTGCGCCGGTGATGATCCTGCTGGTTGGCATTCTGCTACCACTGGGCCTGTTTCCGGGCGATGCACTGAGCTATGAGCGCATTCTGGCGTTTGCACAGAGCTTCATTGGTCGCGTATTCCTGTTCCTGATGATCGTCCTGCCGCTGTGGTGTGGTTTACACCGTATGCATCACGCGATGCACGATCTGAAAATCCACGTGCCTGCGGGCAAATGGGTTTTCTACGGTCTGGCTGCTATCTTGACAGTTGTCACGCTGATTGGTATCGTTACAATCTAACGCATCACCAATGTAAATCCGGCCCGCCTATGGCGGGTCGTTTTGTATGGAAACCAGACCCTATGTTCAAAACGACGCTCTGCGCCTTATTAATTACCGCCTCTTGCTCCGCTCTCTCCGCCCCCCAACAGCTCAACGATATTGTGCATCGCACAATGACTCCGCTTATAGAGCAACACAAAATCCCTGGCATGGCGGTGGCGGTGATTTATCAGGGTAAACCTTATTACTTTACCTGGGGCTATGCGGACGTAGCAAAAAAGCAGCCCGTCACACAGCAAACGTTGTTTGAGTTAGGTTCGGTCAGCAAAACATTTACGGGTGTGCTCGGTGGCGACGCTATTGCACGAGGGGAAATCAACCTAAGCGATCCCGCGACAAAATACTGGCCTGAACTTACTGCTAAACAGTGGAACGGAATCACGCTATTACATCTTGCAACCTACACCGCTGGCGGGCTGCCGTTACAGGTGCCCGATGAAGTGAAGTCCTCAGGCGACTTGCTACGTTTCTATCAAAACTGGCAGCCCACCTGGGCACCAGGAACACAGCGTCTGTATGCCAACTCCAGTATCGGTTTGTTCGGTGCGCTGGCAGTGAAACCATCCGGTTTGGGCTTTGAACAGGCGATGCAAACTCGTGTTTTCCAGCCACTCAAACTCACCCATACGTGGATTAATGTGCCGCCCGCAGAAGAAAAGAATTACGCCTGGGGATATCGTGAAGGCAAGGCCGTGCATGTTTCGCCAGGGGCGTTAGATGCTGAAGCTTACGGTGTGAAATCAACCATTGAAGATATGGCTCGCTGGGCGCAGAGCAATATGAATCCCCGTGATATCAACGACAAAACACTTCAGCAAGGTATCCAGCTGGCGCAGTCACGCTACTGGCAAACTGGCGACATGTATCAAGGTCTGGGCTGGGAAATACTCGACTGGCCGGTAGATCCAGACAGCATCATTAATGGCAGCGACAGTAAAATTGCGCTGGCAGCACGACCAGTAAAAGCGATTACGCCCCCCGCCCCTGCGGTACGAGCATCATGGGTACATAAAACAGGCGCGACCGGCGGATTTGGTAGCTACATCGCATTTATTCCAGAGAAAGAGCTGGGGATTGTGATGCTGGCTAACAAAAACTATCCCAATCCAGCGAGAGTCGCTGCCGCCTGGCAGATTCTCAACGCTTTGCAATAACAACGCAGATGGTCCGAATTTTCGGACCTTTTATCCGCATTTCCTTTCTGTCATCTACACTTAGAAAAAAACCAGTAAGGAAACATTTATGCGCCTGCTCCCTCTCGTTGCCGCAGCGACAGCGGCATTTCTGGTCGTTGCCTGTAGTTCTCCCACACCGCCTCGTGGCGTTACTGTGGTAAATAATTTCGATACCAAACGCTATTTGGGTTCGTGGTATGAGATTGCCCGTTTTGATCACCGTTTTGAACGCGGGCTGGAGAAAGTGACTGCGACGTATAGCCTGCGGGATGACGGCGGCCTGAATGTCATCAACAAGGGTTATAATCCGGACAGAGAGATGTGGCAGCAAAGCGAAGGAAAAGCGTACTTTACGGGAGACCCGCATCGCGCCGCGCTGAAAGTGTCGTTCTTTGGCCCTTTCTATGGCGGCTATAACGTCATTGCGCTAGATCGGGAGTACCGCCATGCGCTGGTTTGCGGCCCGGATCGCGATTACCTGTGGATACTCTCCCGCACGCCAACCATTTCTGACGAAGTGAAACAGGAGATGCTGGCAGTCGCGACCCGGGAAGGGTTTGATGTCAGTAAATTTATTTGGGTACAGCAGCCCGGTAGTTAGTGAGTGCTGAGTTTCAGACCAATAATCCCCAATACGATTAACGCCAGACTCGCCAGGCGCATCGGGTTAGCGGACTCACCGAGCAGTACAATGCCGGTGATGGCCGCGCCGACTGCGCCAATACCCGTCCACACGGCATAAGCCGTCCCTACTGGTAACGATTTCATCGCCCAGGCAAGTAGCGCCATACTAACAACCATCGCCGTCACGGTAATAACGCTTGGTGTCAGGCGACTAAAGCCGTGCGTATATTTCAGGCCAACCGCCCATACCACTTCCAGCAGACCAGCAATAACTAAGATTATCCAGGACATATCAGGCTCCGAAGATTTGGGGCCGTCCCCGGTGAAAAGAAGCGTTTGCAGGTCGTCCTGCAAAGCTGATGGTGAAGGAGGTATTTTGCCGATTTAAGAGGAAATTTCAACGGTTACGACAGTGATTACCGCCGAGAAAAACAAACGGCACGACAAATCTGCCGTACCGTTATTGCTTATTGCTGCGCTTTCGTCGCTGCGCCAGAAATCGCGTTACCGCCATCAGAAATGTCTTCACCAACGCCGCGCGTGGTATTGCAGGCGGTTAATACAGTTGAAAGCACCAGAACAGAAAAGATCGCTGCAATTGTCTTCTTAACCATAACGTCTTCCTTTTAGGTAATGTTATTTGTGTTTGCCTATAGCAAATTAATAATAGACAACATCACCAAAAATGACGGAAATCTGATGATTTTTCGGAAGTGAAGAATAAATTAGCTGGCAGCGCGGGAGATGGAATTACCAAGATGTTTGATGTCTTCGCCGAACCCCCGAGCGGTGTTACAGCCCGTAAGCAGCGTGCTGGCAAGCAAAACCAGAACGATAAGGCGTTTCATCATCTCTGACCTGAATAAGTGATGGTGCAGCCAGCAGGCCGCACCACAACCGCATTACTTCACGCGAGAGACGTATTCACCAGAGCGGGTATCCACTTTGATGACTTCGCCGATCTGTACGAACAGCGGAACTTTAACCACAGCGCCAGTAGACAGGGTAGCCGGTTTGCCGCCAGTACCTGCGGTATCGCCTTTCAGACCCGGATCGGTATCAACGATTTCCAGTTCAACGAAGTTCGGCGGAGTAACGGAGATCGGCTGACCATTCCACAGAGTTACAATGCACTCAGCCTGATCCAGCAGCCATTTAGCGTTGTCGCCAATTGCTTTTGCATCAGCAGACAGCTGCTCGAAGGTTTCGTTGTTCATGAAGTGCCAGAACTCACCGTCGTTGTACAGGTAAGTCAGGTTCATATCGACAACATCAGCGCCTTCAGCGGAATCAGTAGATTTGAAAGTTTTTTCTACGCGAGTACCAGTCAGCAGACGACGCAGTTTAACGCGAGCAAATGCCTGGCCTTTACCCGGTTTTACGAATTCACTCGCTTCAACCGCGTAAGGTTCGCCGTCTAACATGATTTTAAGACCAGCACGAAAATCGTTGCTATAGTACGTTGCCATAAGGCCCTCTGAAATTTGTTAATTGGTAGCTAAGCCACAAAATGGCGCATATTGTAACCCTAAATACCCCATCCAGAGAAGATTGGTTAACGCAACTTGCCGATGTTGTGACCGATCCTGATGAACTTCTGCGTCTTTTGAATATAGACGCGGACGAAAAACTGTTGGCCGGACGCAGCGCCAAAAAGCTGTTTGCACTGCGCGTGCCCCGCTCATTTATCGATCGCATGGAGAAAGGCAATCCTGACGATCCACTTTTGCGTCAGGTACTTACCTCGCAAGATGAGTTTGTCGTCGCGCCCGGATTCTCCACCGATCCGCTGGAAGAACAGCACAGCGTAGTGCCTGGTTTGTTGCATAAATATCACAACCGGGCGCTACTGTTGGTTAAAGGCGGCTGCGCGGTAAATTGTCGCTACTGTTTCCGTCGCCACTTCCCGTATGCCGAAAATCAGGGCAACAAGCGTAACTGGCAGGCGGCGCTTGAGTATGTTGCGGCGCATCCGGAACTGGACGAGATTATTTTCTCCGGCGGCGATCCGCTGATGGCGAAAGATCACGAGCTGGACTGGCTGCTGACGCAACTGGAGGCGATCCCGCATATCAAACGTCTGCGGATTCACAGCCGTCTGCCGATTGTGATCCCGGCGCGCATCACAGAGTCGCTGGCTGAACGCTTTGCCCGTTCTACGTTGCAAATCTTGCTGGTGAATCACATCAACCATGCCAATGAGGTAGATGAAACATTCCGTCAGGCAATGGCTAAGTTGCGCCGCGTGGGCGTTACTTTGCTGAACCAGAGCGTTTTGTTACGTGGCGTGAATGATAACGCGCAAACGCTGGCAAACCTGAGTAATGCGTTGTTCGATGCGGGCGTGATGCCCTATTACCTGCATGTGCTCGATAAAGTGCAGGGCGCGGCGCATTTTATGGTGAGTGATGATGAAGCACGGCAGATTATGCGTGAGTTACTGACACTGGTGTCGGGATATCTGGTGCCGAAACTGGCGCGCGAGATTGGCGGTGAACCCAGCAAAACGCCTCTGGATCTCCAGCTACGCCAGCAGTAACTGATTAACAGGGAAGTTAAACAGAAAATTGCCTGATGCGCTTCGCTTGTCAGGCCTACATCGTGCATTGAAACTCAATGAGCTGTAGGCGGGATAAGGCATTTACGCCGCATCCGCCAAGAGCAACGAACACGAGAACAGAGACAGGTCACTAAACAGAGAAGTTTAATCTTTGCCCGTTGCATAACCTTTAATTATTCATTTACGTTGCTATTTTTACTTTTTATATAGCCAACACCAATAATTAACCTTTCTTTTCTGTTTATATAGAGTGAGCACGGCTATTTATGTTATTTTAACAACTATTACTACCAAGCTCATTTATCTGGCTTATTAATTAAAATTAATTATTTTATTGAGAAATGGTTAGGGAGAACCTACATGGCCATAAGCATCAAGGGTGTTAATACCGGTGTTATTCGCAAAAGTAATAATTTCATTGCACTGGCACTGAAAATTAAAGAGCCTCGCAATAAAGAGTCGTTATTCTTTATGTCTGTCATGGAACTGCGAGACCTGCTGATTGCGCTGGAAAGTCGTCTGCATCAAAAGCATAAACTGGATGCTGATACACGTATTCAGTATGAGCAGGCTCGCGATAAAGTCATGAAGAAAATGGCAGAGAATATCCCAGAAATTCTGGTTGATGAGCTTAAAAATGCCGATATTAATCGCCGGGTCAACACTCTGGAACTTACCGATAACCAGGGCGAAAATCTCACATTCACATTAACTCTGCATGATGGCAGCAAATGTGAATTAATTGTCAATGAGTTGCAGATTGAAATGCTGGCGCGAGCAATCATTCATGCAATTAATAATGCTGAAATGCGTGAACTGGCATTGCGTATTACATCGCTATTAGATTTCCTGCCGTTATATGACGTCGACTGCCAGGACAATGGCAATCTGGAATATGACACCTATTCTCAGCCGGAATGGAAACATAATCTGTTTAGCCATTATCTGGCGGTGCTTTATCGCTTTAAAGATGAAAGTGGTAAAGAACAATTTAGCGGCGCGGTGGTGAAAACGCGTGAAGCGACAGCGGGTAAAGAAATTGAGGCTATCACACGCCGGATGCTTGATTTCAGCCCACGGCTGAAAAAACTCGCGGGTGTGCCATCTCAGGTCTACGTTCGTACAGTAGCAGCAAATAACGCCCAACCACTGACTCAGGATCAATGCTTACGCGCAATACATCACTTACGAGTTCAGTCCATCAGCAAGGCCGCGCCACAGGCGAAATAATCTCATCTTTTTGAATGCGAGGCTGGAGCCATCCAGCCTGAAATTACTGATAACGTGATCGTTGATCATGCCGGATGCGGCGTAAACGCCTTATCTGGCCTACAAATTCTCGAGCATTCAATCAGTTGCAATGCCCGATGTAGGCCTGATAAGCGAAGCGCATCAGGCAATTACACGTTTGTCATCCAGCCTCTGGATCACATCAGTTCGGGCACTTATAAACCTGACCGATAATCTGGCTATCCGTCGGGACAAAACTGGACAACATTCCCTGCGACGGGCTGCTGATGCCATAAATCACGTTACCGCCCATTGCAGCCGCCTGGTTGCGCAGATCGTTTGCTGCGCCGCGCATAGAACCGCCTTCTTCACCATGTTGCCCGGAAAGCCAGTTACTTTGCTTACCTGTCGCAGTACCAATCAGTTGGCACTCTGCACCTGGTTGCTCGTCAACAATGCGCACACTCTGACCGGCAGCACTCAATTCGTTACTGGAGCTACAACCCGCCATCAGTAGCGCGGCACCGACAATCCCTGCTAAGTATTTTACGTGCATGTTATTCCCCATAATCAATGAGCTGGACGCAACTCGTGTCGTCCGTGTCTGAATCTTATACTAGAAAGATGACCAAAAGAAAAACCCCCAGACATTTCTGCCTGAGGGTTTCTTTATTTCTGCAAGGTGCAGGGCAATTACATCATGCCGCCCATGCCACCCATACCGCCCATACCGCCAGCAGCGCCTAAGTCAGCTGCATCGTTTTTCGGCAGGTCGGTAACCATGCACTCGGTGGTGATCATCAGGCCAGCCACAGAAGCTGCGTACTGCAGAGCAGAACGGGTAACTTTGGTTGGATCCAGGATACCCATGTCGATCATGTTGCCGTATTCTTCGGTTGCTGCGTTGTAACCGTAGTTGCCGTCGCCACCTTTAACGGTGTTAGCAACAACAGACGGTTCTTCGCCGCAGTTCAGGACGATCTGACGCAGCGGAGCTTCCATTGCACGCAGTGCAACTTTGATACCCACGTTCTGGTCTTCGTTCTGACCACGCAGGTCAGCCAGTTTAGACGCTACGCGGATCAGCGCAACGCCGCCACCAGCAACCACGCCTTCTTCTACCGCAGCACGGGTCGCGTGCAGGGCGTCTTCAACGCGTGCTTTTTTCTCTTTCATTTCAACTTCGGTAGCAGCACCTACTTTGATAACTGCAACGCCGCCTGCCAGTTTCGCTACGCGCTCCTGCAGTTTTTCACGGTCGTAATCAGAAGTTGCTTCTTCAATCTGCTGACGGATCTGAGCAACACGGCCCTGGATTGCAGCTTCTTCACCCACGCCATCAATGATGGTGGTGGTGTCTTTGTTAATAACAACACGTTTAGCCTGACCCAGGTCTTCCAGGGTCGCTTTTTCCAGCTCCATACCGATCTCTTCAGAGATTACAGTACCGCCGGTCAGGGTTGCGATATCCTGCAGCATTGCTTTACGACGATCGCCGAAGCCCGGTGCTTTAACCGCAGCGACTTTCACGATGCCGCGCATGGTGTTAACAACCAGAGTTGCCAGTGCTTCACCTTCAACATCTTCAGCGATGATCAGCAGCGGTTTGCCTGCTTTTGCAACAGCTTCCAGAACTGGCAGCATTTCGCGGATGTTGGAGATTTTCTTGTCAGCCAGCAGGATGAACGGGCTTTCCAGTTCTACTGCGCCAGTTTCCGGCTTGTTGATGAAGTAAGGAGACAGGTAGCCACGGTCGAACTGCATACCTTCAACCACGTCCAGTTCGTCCTGCAGACCAGTACCATCTTCAACGGTGATAACGCCTTCTTTACCGACTTTGTCCATCGCTTCAGCGATCAATTTACCTACAGTTTCGTCGGAGTTAGCGGAGATAGTACCAACCTGAGCAATAGCTTTAGAGTCAGAGCACGGTACGGACAGCGTTTTCAGTTCTTCAACTGCAGCGGTAACGGCTTTGTCGATACCACGTTTCAGATCCATCGGGTTCATGCCCGCAGCAACAGCTTTCAGACCTTCAGTGATGATAGCCTGAGCCAGTACGGTTGCGGTGGTGGTGCCGTCGCCTGCAGCGTCGTTAGCTTTGGAGGCAACTTCTTTCACCATCTGCGCACCCATGTTTTCGAACTTGTCTTCCAGTTCGATTTCACGAGCAACGGAAACACCATCTTTGGTGATGGTCGGTGCACCGAAAGATTTATCCAGAACTACGTTACGGCCTTTCGGACCGAGGGTAACTTTCACTGCATCTGCCAGTACGTTTACGCCGCGCAGCATTTTCACACGAGCGTCGTTACCGAATTTTACGTCTTTAGCTGCCATTATCTTTATTCCTTAAATTCGTATGTTCAGTGTCGTGCGCGGATTACGCTTCAACAATTGCCAGAATGTCGCTTTCGGACATGATCAACACTTCTTCATTGTCGATCTTCTCAGATTTCACACCGTAGCCATCGTTGAAAATAACGATGTCGCCAACTTTCACGTCCAGCGGCTTCACTTCGCCATTTTCAAGGATACGGCCATTGCCGACAGCCAGCACTTCGCCACGGGTAGATTTAGCCGCTGCAGAGCCGGTCAGAACGATGCCGCCAGCAGATTTAGTTTCAACTTCTTTACGCTTGACGATCACGCGATCATGCAATGGACGAATATTCATTGATAACTCTCCTTTGAGAAAGTCCGTATCTGTTATGGGTGACGCCGGAGCTTACGTGGTTTCCCGGCTGGTGACCAGAGAAATGGGGATGAGGCTTCGCCCCTTCAAGGGGGAAAAAGAAAAAAAATTCTGATCAGCACAAAATCGGGTAAAAATCCTGATTCACCTCACGTTTCATCGCAATTTCGACATCGCCGTCATAAGCGAATCTGATTGTGCTACCATCGAAATCCTGCGCAGTTGCCCAATATTTGGGCGCAATCGGACATCAACCCATGAGTGGACTCAAACAAGAATTGGGGCTGGCCCAGGGTATCGGCCTGCTATCGACGTCATTATTAGGCACTGGCGTGTTTGCCGTTCCTGCGTTAGCTGCACTGGTAGCGGGCAATAACAGCCTCTGGGCGTGGCCTGTTTTGATTATCTTAGTGTTCCCGATTGCAATTGTGTTTGCGATTCTGGGTCGCCACTATCCCAGCGCGGGCGGTGTTGCGCACTTCGTCGGTATGGCGTTCGGCTCGCGGCTTGAGAGAGTCACCGGCTGGCTGTTTTTATCAGTCATTCCCGTAGGTTTGCCCGCCGCGCTACAAATTGCCGCCGGATTCGGCCAGGCGATGTTTGGCTGGCATAGCTGGCAACTGTTGTTGGCAGAACTCGGTACGCTGGCGCTAGTGTGGTATATCGGTACTCGCGGTGTCAGTTCCAGTGCTAATCTACAAACGGTCATTGCCGGGCTTATCGTCGCACTGATTGTCGCCATCTGGTGGGCGGGCGATATCAAACCTGCGAACATCCCCTTCCCCGCGCCAGGTGATATCGAACTTTCCGGGTTATTTGCTGCGTTATCGGTGATGTTCTGGTGCTTTGTCGGTCTGGAGGCATTTGCCCATCTTGCCTCGGAATTTAAAAATCCAGAGCGTGATTTTCCTCGTGCTTTGATGATTGGTCTGCTGCTGGCAGGATTAGTCTACTGGGGCTGTACGGTAGTCGTCTTACACTTCGACGCCTATGGTGAACAAATGGCGGCGGCAGCATCGCTTCCCAAAATTGTAGTGCAGTTGTTCGGTGTAGGAGCGTTATGGATTGCCTGCGTAATTGGCTATCTGGCCTGCTTTGCCAGTCTCAACATTTATATACAGAGCTTCGCCCGCCTGGTCTGGTCGCAGGCGCAACATAATCCTGACCACTACCTGGCACGCCTCTCTTCTCGCCATATACCGCACAATGCCCTTAATGCCGTGCTCGGCTGTTGCGTGGTGAGTACGTTGGTGATTCATGCTTTAGAGATCAATCTGGACGCACTCATTATTTATGCCAACGGCATCTTTATTATGATTTACCTATTGTGCATGTTGGCAGGCTGTAAATTATTACAAGGACGTTATCGCGTACTGGCGGTGGTTGGCGGGCTGTTATGCGTTCTGTTACTGGCAATGGTCGGCTGGAAAAGTCTCTATGCGCTAATCATGCTGGCGGGGTTATGGCTGTTTCTGCCAAAACGAAAAACGCCGGAAAATGGCATAACCACATAATCCGGCGTTTTGACATTAATCCTGGCGATCGTTTTTATGATCAAGGCGGTCGCGGTCATCATCTTTTCGCTGATACTCACCATCAAAAGTATTACCGCCACCGGTTCCGGCGCTAAAACCGCCGCCCGGCATCCGGGAGAAACGCAAATGCGGCATCAGCTTCACTGTCAGATGCTTTTGCACCGGCGGTAATAAAAGAAGAAGACCGAGGAAATCGGTGAAAAAGCCCGGTAATAAAAGCAGCAAACCGGCAATGATCAGCGAAACACTTTTAATCATCTCCGCCGCAGGGTTTTCACCCGCCGCCATTTTTTGTTGCATCAGCACAAAATTCTTAAAGCCCTGATTACGTACCAGTGACATACCGATAACCGACGTGAATATAACCAGTACGAGGGTCAGCAATACCCCCAGGACATGGGCAACCTGAATAAAAATTGAAATCTCAATATAGACATAAAGGAAAATGGCAATAAAAGGTAACCAGCGCAAAGGTTTCTCCTGTAATAGCAACCGGTTAAATCCGGGCGCCTTAATGGGTTGCGAATCGCGTTCAGCTTATATTGTGGTCATTAGCAAAATTTCAAGATGTTTGCGCAACTATTTTTGGTAGTAATCCCAAAGCGGTGATCTATTTCACAAATTAATAATTAAGGGGTAAAAACCGACACTTAAAGTGATCCAGATTACGGTAGAAATCCTCAAGCAGCATATGATCCTGGGTATTCGTCCGATGCAGGGGATAATCGTCGGTCGAAAAACATTCGAAACCACATATATTCTGTGTGTTTAAAGCAAATCATTGGCAGCTTGAAAAAGAAGGTTCACATGTCAAACAACATTCGTATCGAAGAAGATCTGTTGGGTACCAGGGAAGTTCCAGCTGATGCCTACTATGGTGTTCACACTCTGAGAGCGATTGAAAACTTCTATATCAGCAACAGCAAAATCAGCGATATTCCTGAATTTGTTCGCGGTATGGTAATGGTTAAAAAAGCCGCAGCTATGGCAAACAAAGAGCTGCAAACCATTCCTAAAAGTGTAGCGAATGCAATCATTGCCGCATGTGATGAAGTCCTGAATAACGGAAAATGCATGGATCAGTTCCCGGTAGACGTCTACCAGGGCGGCGCAGGTACTTCCGTAAACATGAACACCAACGAAGTGCTGGCCAATATCGGTCTGGAACTGATGGGTCACCAGAAAGGTGAATATCAGTACCTGAACCCGAACGACCATGTTAACAAATGTCAGTCCACTAACGACGCCTACCCGACCGGTTTCCGTATCGCGGTTTACTCTTCCCTGATTAAACTGGTAGATGCGATTAACCAACTGCGCGAAGGCTTTGAACGTAAAGCTGTCGAATTCCAGGACATCCTGAAAATGGGTCGTACCCAGCTGCAGGACGCAGTACCGATGACCCTTGGTCAGGAATTCCGCGCTTTCAGCATTCTGCTGAAAGAAGAAGTGAAAAACATCCAACGTACCGCTGAACTACTGCTGGAAGTTAACCTCGGCGCAACGGCAATCGGTACAGGCCTGAACACGCCGAAAGAGTACTCTCCGCTGGCAGTGAAAAAACTGGCTGAAGTCACTGGCTTCCCATGCGTTCCGGCTGAAGACCTGATCGAAGCGACCTCTGACTGCGGCGCTTACGTTATGGTTCACGGTGCGCTGAAACGCCTGGCTGTGAAGATGTCCAAAATCTGTAACGACCTGCGCTTGCTCTCTTCTGGCCCACGTGCCGGCCTGAACGAGATCAACCTGCCGGAACTGCAGGCGGGCTCTTCCATCATGCCAGCTAAAGTAAACCCGGTTGTTCCGGAAGTGGTTAACCAGGTATGCTTCAAAGTCATCGGTAACGACACCACTGTTACCATGGCAGCAGAAGCAGGTCAGCTGCAGCTGAACGTTATGGAGCCGGTCATTGGCCAGGCTATGTTTGAATCAGTTCATATTCTGACCAACGCTTGCTACAACCTGCTGGAAAAATGCGTTAACGGCATCACTGCTAACAAAGAAGTGTGCGAAGGTTACGTTTACAACTCTATCGGTATCGTCACTTACCTGAACCCGTTCATCGGCCACCACAACGGTGACATCGTGGGTAAAATCTGTGCCGAAACCGGTAAGAGTGTACGTGAAGTCGTTCTGGAACGCGGTCTGTTGACTGAAGCGGAACTAGACGATATTTTCTCCGTACAGAATCTGATGCACCCGGCTTACAAAGCAAAACGCTATACTGATGAAAGCGAACAGTAATCGTACAGGGTAGTACAAATAAAAAAGGCACGTCAGACGACGTGCCTTTTTTCTTGTGAGTAGTAACTTAAAAATAACAATCTAATATCAACTTGTTAAAAAACAAGGAAGGCTAATATGCTAGTTGTAGAACTCATCATAGTTTTGCTGGCGATCTTCTTGGGCGCCAGACTGGGGGGAATAGGTATTGGTTTTGCAGGCGGATTGGGGGTGCTGGTTCTTGCCGCTATTGGCGTCAAACCTGGTAACATCCCGTTCGATGTCATTTCCATTATCATGGCGGTTATCGCCGCTATTTCTGCCATGCAGGTTGCTGGCGGTCTGGACTATCTGGTTCATCAGACAGAAAAGCTGCTGCGCCGTAACCCGAAATACATCACGATCCTCGCACCTATCGTGACCTATTTCCTGACAATTTTTGCGGGTACTGGCAACATCTCTCTGGCAACGCTGCCAGTTATCGCTGAAGTTGCGAAGGAACAAGGCGTTAAACCTTGCCGTCCGCTGTCTACTGCAGTGGTATCCGCGCAGATTGCGATCACCGCATCGCCAATCTCAGCGGCAGTCGTTTACATGTCTTCCGTAATGGAAGGTCATGGCATCAGCTACCTTCATCTGCTCTCTGTGGTCATCCCGTCCACCCTGCTGGCGGTTCTGGTGATGTCCTTCCTGGTCACTATGCTGTTCAACTCCAAACTGTCTGACGATCCGATTTATCGCAAGCGTCTGGAAGAAGGTCTGGTTGAACTGCGCGGTGAAAAGCAGATTGAAATCAAATCTGGTGCAAAAACTTCCGTCTGGCTGTTCCTGCTGGGCGTAGTTGGCGTGGTTATCTATGCAATCATCAACAGCCCGAGCATGGGCCTGGTTGAGAAACCGCTGATGAACACCACTAACGCAATCCTGATCATCATGCTCAGCGTTGCAACTCTGACTACCGTTATCTGTAAAGTTGATACCGACAACATCCTCAACTCCAGCACCTTCAAAGCAGGTATGAGCGCCTGTATTTGTATCCTGGGCGTTGCATGGCTGGGCGATACTTTCGTTTCCAACAACATCGACTGGATCAAAGATACCGCTGGTGAAGTGATTCAGGGTCATCCGTGGCTGCTGGCTGTCATCTTCTTCTTTGCTTCTGCTCTGCTGTACTCTCAGGCTGCAACCGCAAAAGCACTGATGCCGATGGCTCTGGCGCTGAACGTTTCTCCGCTGACCGCTGTTGCTTCTTTTGCTGCGGTGTCTGGTCTGTTCATTCTGCCGACCTACCCGACGCTGGTTGCTGCGGTACAGATGGATGACACGGGTACAACTCGTATCGGTAAATTCGTCTTCAACCATCCGTTCTTCATCCCAGGTACTCTGGGTGTTGCCCTGGCCGTTTGCTTCGGCTTCGTGCTTGGTAGCTTCATGCTGTAATGACCAATCGCGGGGCGTTCACGCCCCGCTTTCTTTCCCGCCGACTAACATCATTCCCTCTTCCGTTGTATAGTGACCTCTCTCTTGCGGTTCCATCTGTTCTTGCGAGGTGTTTATGCTTGATGATAAAAGTTCGAATACCGCGTCTGTCGTGGTGCTGTGTACCGCACCGGATGAAGCGACAGCCCAGGATTTAGCCGCCAAAGTGCTGGCAGAAAAACTGGCGGCCTGTGCAACCCTGATCCCTGGCGCAACCTCACTCTATTACTGGGAAGGTAAGCTGGAACAGGAATATGAAGTACAGATGATCTTAAAAACCGACAACGCTCACCAGCAAGCTCTGCTGGAATGCCTGAAGTCTCATCATCCGTATCAAACCCCGGAGCTTCTGGTTTTACCTGTTATACACGGAGACACAGATTACCTCTCATGGCTCAACGCATCTTTACGCTGATCCTGCTACTTTGCAGCACTTCCGTTTTTGCCGGATTATTCGACACGCCAGGACGCTCACAATTTGTCCCGGCTGATCAGGCTTTTGCTTTTGATTTTCAGCAAAACCAACATGATCTTAATCTGACCTGGCAGATCAAAGACGGTTATTACCTTTACCGTAAACAGATCCGCATCACGCCTGAACACGCGAAAATTGCCGACGTGCAGTTACCGCCTGGCGTCTGGCATGACGATGAGTTTTACGGCAAAAGCGAGATTTATCGCAAGCGACTGACGCTTCCTGTAACCATCAACCAGGCTACGGCTGGCGCGACATTAACTGTCACTTACCAGGGCTGCGCTGACGCTGGTTTCTGCTATCCACCAGAAACCAAAACCGTACCGTTAAGCGAAGTGGTTGCCAACAACGCAGCGCCACAGCCGATGTCTGTCCCGCAGCAAGAGCAGCCCGCCGCGCAATTGCCCTTTTCTGCGCTCTGGGCATTGTTGATCGGCATCGGCATCGCCTTCACCCCCTGCGTACTGCCGATGTACCCACTGATTTCCGGCATCGTGCTAGGCGGTAAACAGCGGCTCTCCACCACCAGAGCATTGTTGCTGACCTTTATTTATGTGCAAGGGATGGCGCTGACCTACACGGCGCTGGGTCTGGTGGTTGCCGCCGCAGGGTTACAGTTCCAGGCGGCGCTACAGCATCCTTACGTGCTTATTGGCCTCGCCATCGTCTTTACCTTGCTGGCGATGTCGATGTTTGGCTTGTTTACCCTGCAACTCCCCTCTTCACTGCAAACGCGCCTCACGCTGATGAGCAATCGCCAACAGGGTGGCTCGCCCGGCGGTGTGTTTGTTATGGGGGCGATTGCCGGTTTGATCTGCTCACCATGCACCACCGCGCCGCTTAGCGCGATTCTGCTATATATCGCCCAAAGCGGAAACATGTGGCTGGGCGGCGGCACACTTTATCTCTATGCGCTGGGCATGGGTCTACCGCTGATGTTAATTACCGTCTTTGGCAACCGTCTGCTGCCGAAAAGCGGTCCGTGGATGGAACAGGTCAAAACCGCGTTTGGTTTTGTGATCCTCGCACTGCCGGTCTTCCTGCTTGAGCGAGTGATTGGCGATATATGGGGATTACGCTTGTGGTCGGCGCTTGGCGTCGCATTCTTTAGCTGGGCCTTTGTCACCAGCTTACAGGCCAAACGCGGTTGGATGCGCATTGTGCAAATAATCCTACTGGCAGCGGCGTTGGTTAGCGTGCGCCCACTCCAGGACTGGGCATTTGGTGCGACTCATACCGCACAAACTCAGGCGCATCTCAACTTTACACCAATCAAAACGGTGGATGAGTTAAATCAGGCGCTCGTTGAAGCCAAAGGTAAACCTGTAATGTTAGATCTCTATGCCGACTGGTGCGTTGCCTGTAAAGAGTTCGAGAAATACACCTTTAGCGACCCACAGGTGCAAAAAGCGTTGGCTGACACAGTCTTACTTCAGGCCAACGTCACCGCTAATGACGCACAAGATGTGGCGCTGTTAAAACATCTAAATGTCCTTGGACTGCCGACAATTCTCTTTTTTGACGGACAAGGCCAGGAGCATCCACAAGCACGCGTCACGGGCTTTATGGATGCTGAAACCTTCAGCGCACATTTGCGCGATCGCCAACCGTGAACGACACTTGCAGTGGGAAAGACGGAGGAAAATAGCGTGCAACGTGAAGATGTACTGGGAGAAGCCCTGAAATTATTAGAATTACAAGGGATTGCCAACACCACGCTGGAGATGGTTGCTGAACGTGTGGATTATCCGCTGGATGAGCTAAGGCGATTCTGGCCGGACAAAGAGGCGATCCTCTACGACGCGCTGCGCTATCTTAGCCAACAGATAGATGTCTGGCGTCGTCAGTTGATGCTGGACGAAACGCTAACCGCCGAACAAAAGCTGCTGGCGCGTTATCAGGCGTTATCAGAGTGCGTTAAAAACAACCGCTATCCGGGCTGTCTGTTTATCGCTGCCTGTACGTTTTATCCCGATCCTGGCCACCCTATTCATCAACTGGCCGATCAGCAAAAAAGCGCGGCCTACGATTTCACCCACGAACTGTTAACCACGCTGGAAGTTGACGATCCGGCGATGGTAGCAAAGCAGATGGAACTGGTGCTGGAAGGCTGTTTAAGCCGAATGCTGGTGAATCGTAGCCAGGCGGATGTCGACACCGCACTCCGACTGGCGGAAGATATCCTGCGCTTCGCCCGCTGCCGCCAGGGTGGTGCACTGACCTGACAGAAACACAGAAAAGAAACGATTTGCCGCAATCTTAAGCAGTTGAATCGCTTTTACTGAAATTAGGTTGACGAGATGTGCAGATTACGGTTTAATGCGCCCCGTTGCCCGGATAGCTCAGTCGGTAGAGCAGGGGATTGAAAATCCCCGTGTCCTTGGTTCGATTCCGAGTCCGGGCACCAAAATTTATAACCCTCGCTCCGGCGGGGGTTTTGTTTTTTGAGCCAACACGTTTTGGTTTATAAGCAGTTACCCTTTTTAAATTTCCTCCTCCCCGGTGGTACAAAATAGGCATTATTATAAAGCCTATCAAATACCGGAATGGCATCTGACACATCCGAAAAAGTTCCTCAGGATCGACTTCTTCCTATCGACAAAGGCGCACTAAAACATTCCCTTGCGATGAAAGCCACTGAACAAACTAAACACAAACGCCCTTCCGCGCAGGCTGAAATCAATGCGATCAGCCAGAACGCCAGGGTAAAAGGCCCGTAACGCAGGAAGACACCACTTCGATATGAGTAGCCCTCATCAACATATTCCAGCCTGAACCAGGGGGGGAAAAGATATGTTTTATTTGGTTGTTCACTAAGTCATCTGTGCTGGGTTGAGAATATTATCTTTAATCAAGAGCACAAATTTACTGCGCCGCTACGCTACACGGCGGATAAAAAATTCACGCTCAAAATGCTAGGGGTTAGCAGCAGTGAGGATTCTTGCAAAACGATGTACAAGCATGGGGCAGCAGCCTCCTACCAACTTGCCCCTACCAAAAAGACTATGGCATACTCGCATCACTTTTGGCCTTGTTCTAACTCGTTACCCATCACAAATAAATATAATAAATTTCAGTTGGTTATTATGTAGCACAAGGAATGTTGACGGACTCCATTACGATGATTAGTAAACAGTTTGATAGATCTGAGCATGTATATAGAAACGATGCATTTTTAGAGCTTCTAAAAGATGCCGTACGTTTTTTTAATGGGACACCTGTACATTCATTACCACCGCCTCAAGGATTTCAGGGAGCCGGTGTTTACGCGCTATACTACACAGGTCATAACCCTTTATACGATGAATTTTCACGAATAAACCGACTTGCATACAACCTTCCTATTTATGTAGGTAAGGCTGTACCAGCAGGATGGCGTCAGTCCAGAATCAGTGATAGCGCCACTCGGGCTGGCTCAGAACTATCTAATAGGATCAGAGAGCATAGTAGAAATATAGCGAAAGCAGAGAACTTGAAGTTAGAAGATTTTTCATGTCGCTTTATCATTTTTGAAGCTACTGGCTCTGACATGATCAGCACAGTCGAAGCAGCACTGATTAAAATTCACAAACCCTTATGGAACACCGTAGTGGATGGTTTTGGGAATCATACTCCTGGTGCTGGTAGATTCGCCCAAGCCAAATCTGATTGGGATGTGATTCACCCAGGCAGGGAATGGGCAGAAAAATGTACTGGCAGGCATTCAGAACCAGCCTCTGTAGAAAATCGAATTAAGCAATACTTTTTGGAATTAAAGTAACAAAATGAAATCCTTAGAAATATTCTCAGGTACTGGCGGTTTAGCGAAAGGTTTAGAACTGGCAGGATTCGAGCATCAAGGGTTTGTTGAGCTCAACAAACATGCTTGCAACTCACTTCGTCTAAATTTTGACAAAGAGAAAGTATTTCAAGGAGATATTAAAAATTACGATTTCACATCTCTTAAGAATATCGATGTCGTGGCTGGCGGACCGCCTTGCCAACCTTTTTCCTTAGGGGGCAAGCATAAAGCCCATGATGACACTCGAGATATGTTCCCCTACGCGATTAAGGCGATCGAAGCTTTACATCCTAAGGCTTTCATCTTCGAAAACGTGAAGGGCTTACTTCGAAAATCATTTGCTGATTACTTCGAATACATCATCCTTCGTTTAACATACCCAACGTTATCTTTGTGTGATGCCCAGGACTGGCAATTACATCTTAACGAGTTACGTAAAGCTAGCAAAGGTACGCATCAAGGCACCACTTATGATGTGTCCTTTAAGTTAGTGAATGCGGCAGACTATGGTGTTCCACAGGTTAGGGAGCGAGTGATAATTGTCGGGATCAGGTCCGACTTAAACAAAAAGTGGACCTTCCCTGCGCCTACGCACAGCCAGGAGCGATTACTGTGGGAACAGTACGTTACAGGGGAGTACTGGAAGGAACATAACATTAGTCCTCTAAAAGATGAACCTCTTACAGAGAGATTGAAAAAACGTTTTGGAGTGTTTCCACCATCAGAGAAACGCTGGGTTACCGTTCGTGATGCTCTCAAAAACGTTCCTCAACCCTATGAGCCCCATGAAATTGAAGATCATATTTTTAAAGATGGCGCCCGTACCTATCCAGGCCACACTGGTAGCTACATTGACCAGCCATCGAAAACATTAAAAGCTGGGGCTCATGGAGTCCCTGGTGGCGAAAATATGATTAGATATGAAAATGATAGCGTCCGTTACTTCACAGTTTATGAAGGAAAACTCCTGCAAACATTCCCTAAAGACTTCCAGGTGACAGGAGCATGGGGAGAAGCAATGAGGCAGATCGGCAACGCTGTACCTGTCTTACTGGCCCAACGGATAGGGCAGCATTTACATAACCTGCTGAATGCAAGTTTACAGGCAGATATTGAACCTCTTAAATGTGCAAATTTCGATTAGATATCTCAATAAATACTAATACCGAAACACATTGTTAGTGGTAGTGCCCGGTGATACATTCGAGGTCGAATGTGTAAATGTAATCTTTTGTTATTAAAATGACTTCGTTGTTTTCACAATGATCTTTAATTCAAGCTGGCACTACTAATTTAATTCCTGAGAACCCGCCTACAAGGCGGGTTTTTGCTTTTGGGAATACGTCCTTCCTGCCTTCGCCCCATCAGCTGCGAATATCATCATACGCACGCGTTTTATCAAATTCGTGTTTCGCAAACGGGCACAGTGGGATAATTTTCCTGGCGCATTTTTTCCACGACTTTCGCTACCAGCTGTTTATCAATCCCCTGCCCTTTCAGGCTTTCATCAACATCGGTATGTTCGATAATCGCTAAATTCTCTCCGGTCGGCACAAAGACAATTTCAGCTATTTGATTTCCCTGCGCATCATTGATGTGAAATTTATTATAACCCTCACATATTTCCATTTTCCCCTCGCTTATTTAAGACGGTATTTCAGCGCGCCGCTCGGGCACGTATCAATAACATTCACGACGGTAGCGACGTCTACTTCATCCAGCATGATCCACGGCTTACGTTTGAGATTAAATAACTTGCCGTTGCCATGTACGCAATTGCCGGAATTTGTAGTGATGTGATGGCCCCCCTTCCCAAGGTGGTCAGTGCCATACATTTACTAACTGCATTAATCCGGGAGTAACATCACTACAGGCCCCTTTTCAGGGGCCTCTTCCTGTCAGAACATATAGCGGAAATTCGCGTTTATCGCGTTATCCACGTTGTATTTACCAAAGGCGGATTTCTCAAACTCCAGACCAAAGCGCATGTTGTCCTTTATCTGTGCGTTCATGCCGACATTGAACAACATCCTGCTGTCCTTCTCTCCTTTAATCCGTTTCTCTCCGGAGGCATCACGAAGAACCGTCTCGCCGTTATTCAGCAGGTCAAACTGCCAGCTGGTTCCGGCACGGGCTGTCACACTCCAGTCCTTACCACTGAATGTTTTACCCAGCTCAATTCCTGTTCTGCCAATCAGCGGGCTGAAATCCTTGTTCTTCATACTCAGATCCATCTCACCGTCTTTCCAGCGGAATGTTTTCCCGGACACTGCGCCGTAAACCAGTTCGGCCTGAGGCTCAATAAAAGTGTCTTCCGTCAGGTGATAACGGTAACCCGTCTCCGCTCCGGCATACCAGGAGTGGGTTCCGTAGTGCTTCGTACCCAGACCGGCAAAGTTGCCTGTGTAGTCATTGTCATGGTGAATATATTTACCAATCAAATCGATATAGGCACCGGAGTTAAACAGTGCTGAAGCATACAGACCGCCCCCCACGGATTTTGTCTTCCCGCTGAACGCATCACTGTCTGCACTGCTGTCGGTATAGGTCATTGTGATACCGGTGAACAGGTCGACACCATCCAGCACATGTTTTTTGTCAAAGCCGACCTGAACGTGAGTGTAATTATCGCTATACCCGCCATCGGCTGAACCGGCGCCGTTCATGATACGGGCCCAGGCACCGGCATCACCGTTCGTGTCACGCAGCTCACCCATACGTTTGTTCAGGTTGTTAACTTCCGTCATAAAGTTTTTGTAGCCGGCATTCATGAAACTGTCCGCCTTCGCTGCAGCCGCTTTATCGGCTTCCGTCCTGAAACCATCCAGAATCCATTGCGTACTGCCACCAGTGGTGTCAACACGCAGCGTCGGTGTTACCCGGCTGAAGCCTGTCACCCGGGTGCCGGCCTTAAAGATATCCTCTGATGTTCCGGCCGGCGCGCTGACCAGCGGGATGTTCAGGGACTGCCCCGGGGTCGGGTTCTTCATAAAGCTGACATTCAGGGTGTTGTCTGAGCCGCTGGCTTTCTCCGTCACGCTGATTTTATCGGCGTTCTTCAGGTCAGTGCGCAGGACAAAGTCACTGCCCGTGGCATCCAGTGTCTTAACCGTCAGGGTACGGAAGGCACCGTTTTCTTCAGACTGTACCCGGCTGTTGCGGGTCGTCAGACTGTTGATGTCGGAGTCTCCGGTCAGCTGCCACAGACCACTGTTCATCCTGACGTTTCCTTTACCGCCGGTGATGGCGCCGTAGTACGCCGCGTTATATCCGCTGAACAACCCGGCAGCCAGAACAGGGGAGACAGAAGAGGAAACTGAACCAGGGTTTTCGGAGCCAATACGAATTGTGGATGAACTGGTTGCATGAACATCCCCGGAAACATGCGCCTGCTGGCTGATGTCCAGCGTGGCGTTATCACCGGTTAAATCATAGCCTTCTGTCATGTATGTCAGTACGGGCATCCAGGTGTTATCAGCTCCGGCTTCCGGTGTTCCGCTCAGGGAGAGTGTACTGTTCTTCCCAATCTGAACCCGACCGTCACTGTAGAGCCCTTTCTGTGCGGTCAGATGCCCGCCGTCACGAACAGAGAGAGCAGAGTTCACAAAGACACCACTGTTCTGCAGCAGAGCATCCGGTGAGGAGACATTTACCTGACTGTCATGAGCCTCAATCCCGCCGGTGAAACGGCTGTTAATATCCAGCGTGGAGTTATTGTTAAGCGTGATATTGCCTGTGTAACTGCTACTGCCGTCGTCTGCTGAGCGTCCTTCACGGACATCCTGGCGGAAGCCAAAACCATTACCTGTAATATTGATTCCATCATACTTATCAATAAATACCGGAACATCGCCTCCAAGTTTCAGCGATGAATCTGACGCAACGATATCGCCTTCAACTATTGAGTTTCGTGCAGTTGTGAACTCAGCATTATCCAGATTCAGCGTCTTAAAACGAAAATGTCTGTTTTCCCAGTCGGGCTGCTCAAAAGAGGACACCTGGTTATTTGTTTTATACTCACTGTTATTTTTCTTATTTGCCTCACTTTCCAGTCTGGCAAAATCAGCAACATAATCTTTGTCACAAAGAACTCCGGGGACATAGCAGAACCGGGGACCTTCACGGAAAATAGCATGTGTTGTGGCATGTCCCTGTAGTCTTAGCTGGGAGTTTCGCACAGTGATAGCATTGTGTGTATCAATGTTCCCGTCAATAATCAGGCTGCTGTCGGCATTTTTTTGTGTTCCGGCATGTTCGATATCCGTATTTCCCGTGATGTTGCCGTGATAGATATAACGCGCGGCGTTTTGTAAGGAAAGAGTCGCTTTTTTATCTGATGTATTGGTGATTACTGTACCAACATCAGTTGCCGCAATCTTCTTAAACGACTGGCTGAACCCGTTTAAATCCAGAGTCCCTCCACGGCTGGTAAAATAAATACCTCTGTAATCACTATTTTTATCCAGCGCATCAACCTGCCCCAGTTTGACCGTTCCGCGACCGCTGGCAACATAGATAGCATTAAACGCTTTTTCTGCATTAAGAAAAACGGTACCGTCACCCGTTTTCAGGTTATTCCCCTGGGCCACATTGACATTCAGTGTCCCGGCTCCTGTTTTGTGCAGGTTATCGTTTGCCACTCCTTTAACCGACCAGTCAACAACCGTCCCTTTTCCGATATCAATACCCGCCCCTTTATAGGTTTTATCTTTCCCGGTGACCGAATAATGTTGCCCCTCATCAAAAATCATTCCTCCGGTTCCTGAGTTCAGGTTATCGGTGAGTTCAATATTCCCGCCACCATGAAATTTCAAATCTTTATTTTTATTATTCTTGGTCAGCTCAATAGCGGTTGTGTTACCGTTAACAGTAATATTTTTATTATTGACGGTCATTTTCTGACCATTGAGGTTCACCTCCTGAGTAAAAGTATTTTTCAGGGTATCGACAGTGTCCTGATCATATCGGGCAAAAAAGGCCCAGGTATCCTTACTAGAGAATGCTTTACCATATGTTGTTCCAAGAATGACCCATTTTTTCCTCTGATTATCATAAAGATAAAATCCGGAACCGCTGTCTCCTCCTGTCACTTCATTATAAAATCCGCCTGTATTATTCGTGGCTAACATATTGTTCCAGTTTAACTGAAACATAGAAGCACTGCGTAATAATGGATTATATGCCTGTCCCACCCCATAAGATGTAACACCGGTTGCTCCGGCTCCAACCCGAAAACCGATTATCTGTTTCTTTCCATTGAACTCAATACCATAACGCTCTAATGCTTCTGCTGCTGATAAGTTGAAATCAGCATGCTCTGTTGCACCAGCTGTTTCAACAACAAACTTATCCAGACGCTGGACCGCAAAGTCACCTTTGGTCACCCGATCAACATAATGATAGTCTGACTGTCCCCATGTCTGAGTTTTAACGGCATGGTGAATAGTGCCATTATGGCTTGCGGTAACACTGTAGGCATTACCAATAGCAGTTGTTGCACCTTTAGCGGATACTGGAGAAAAATCAGGGATCGTTACTTCAGGAAAACTGAATTCACCACCATTTTTTAATGGCGTTTTTACCCCATATGCTCCAGGCTGAAATACACCTTTATTCTGTGCCAAATCGAGATAATCACGGATCCAGAAATTTCGGGTATCCATCTGTGCTGCATAGGCATGTTCAGCAGCACCATAAGACAAGGAGGAAACTATAAATGTAGCGAGAAGTTTTCGACCAGTTTTAGAGGATACTCGGGATGCTAATTCTGATACAGCTATAAGCCCTTGAGTAAGGTGACAATACTTAAGTGAATATATTCTGTTCACGGGTAAGACTCCATAACGTTTATAACATAATACCAACAAATAGAACTATGCCTTTATTAATAAATAAGCTTCCAGTTACCTTTATTAATTGCAGTAAAAAATAAAAATTCAGCCCACGCCTGTAAAAAGCACATCCACAATACAGATTTTATAGTAGTGCAATTAGCATATTTACATTGCAATAATTAAATCACATTGCGCCACCTAAGATTATTTAGAAAAATAATAGCAACTCCATATCCACATTACATAATGAAGGACAAAGCTACAAAAATAAAAGCAAGTAATAAACAACCCCATATGGCGTTTAAGTGTTTTTGTATTTATTGTTTTTTATTTTATATCATTGCGAGGCGCAATTCTTCATTTATTTCGCACACTAATATTATTTTATCATATTCTTTTATTTTTTTCGAAAAACAATAATAGTTTTAGCTTGTGGATGTTTTTATATGCGAAGATTAATTGAGCCCATGGGTAAATAATTCGCTATTATTTAAGTAAACCGCTATATATGTAGATAATGGCGAATTAACGTATCACCTGACACTCTTCTCTCCAAAATTAAGAAGTAGTTGACTCCTCAAGCCAATAAATGTGTATAGAATGATTATACTGGATAGTTACAAGTTCACCGATACGGTGCAGGACTTCAGTGGCGATGTCGGTGGGAGCTTTTGTTTCGTGATATGATGGACGTCCCTTCTTAATGCAGTCAGTGCCATGCTTTTACTGACTGCATTAATCCGGGAGTAATATCACATGAACACGATCAGGATTGTTATATTGCCAAGCCTGTTTTTCAGGTCTGCGTCTGGATTAATGATGATTCTGTTGCATAGAATAGAAACATCTCATGCTCCAAATTGCAGGATATCGTTCAACGATTCGAGTCCGGAACACTAATCGCTATGGAAGCATGTTCAACTTCTCATTTTGGGGGAATGAACGTTCAGTTCTATGGGATATACCCCAAATATTCCCTGCGCAACAGCATCACTTTTGGTTAAAAAATAACATTATTCTTAATATATAGAAAAAAAACTCATCATGGATGGGTAAAACTTATTAAAAATGCATACCTTTTTCACCTCACAGGAAATAGATTGAAAATCAGTAAGAACTGCTTCTATCGCTATTAGATATGCAATATTAATTATGATTTCCTTTTCACTTTCAAGGAGAACTGTTTTGGTGTTATACCAAAATAACTTTTAAAATTACGGATAAAATATGATGTACTAACATATCCGACCTCGTCAGATATACTATTAATATGTTTTTCAGACGTAGTTATTAGTCTTGCTGCATGTTGCATCCTAATATCCAGAACCAAATTGTTAAAATTATTATTCTCTTTTTCAAGTTTTTTACGAATTGAGACTTCTGACATATGTAAGATATTTGCCAGATCAACCAGTCGCCATGGTTTTGAAAGATCCGATTCTATTATTAACTTTAATTTTTCTGTAAAAGTAGAGTCTGTTGAAACTGATAATGAGCAAACCAAAGATTCAATATCATCAACTTTAGATAACAAATAAGTAATATTATAAATTAGTCTATGATGAGGAACATTTGCTTCTATTATCATCTTAAATATCTCTGTATCTGTCTTATCCGCCATGCAATTAAAAATTCTACTTCGCATAGAGCCAACTTTATGTGGATTCAGTAACAATGGTTCCATGACTTTACAGATACAACTTAACATATTGTTATCTATATGAAAGATATCATAAGGCATGCCTTCACCTAACACGTTAAGTGTAACATCAATGACTGTATTTTTCTCAATATAGCATATTGATTCAGGTGGAATATTAATAATCCCTCCATCTATCGTTTTAACCAGTAATTGGGCATTGCGAAGATAAATAATAGCACAATTGTAAAACCTAATCTTTTTAAGAACTAATGTAGAGTTACCGGGTATATCTCCTCTAACAGCAAGCCTCATATTACTTAAAGCATTTTGACTATTCATACAGTCACCCCCATGCTTTGTAAGAATATAATGTCATGGGGTATCCTCTCTGTAAACTCGAAAATAACGCAAAGATGAATACCTCTCAGTAAAAAGTTTCTCATCGACATAGCGACTAACTTTAGAGACTCTAAATAATTAGTCTCTATGATGATAGAATTTATTAACTTTGATAATAATTACGTTATGAAAAAATATGAAAAGACAGAAATCAAATCATTTGATGTTACAGATAACATCTAAACAGAACTGGGAGCTTCCGTGTCGTCTCAGCACCAAACTTAATCTTTATCATTCTTATTCTATAATAGACCTTACTTACACTTAAACATGTGATCTTTGAAATTTCTTTTATTTTCCTCCTTTTAATAAAGTAGAGGTACAGAATCTCTCGTTCAATATCATTAAGAGAGCACAAGATTTGTTCTGGTGGATATGTATAATCAATTGATAACCGATTTCCATAGTGTATAGTTACATTATCAGCACATATGCACTTAACAGGCCCCCCAGAAAAAAGAAGACTGTATAAAAAATAATTATTATTATCGCAGACTATATAAACATGACTATATTGCTGAACGGCCTCATATACAGAGGCACGCCCACTGAACTCAAAACATTTATACCCTTCATCCTGGCTTGCAAAATATAAGATACCATTTTTTAAATAAATGTCTTTTGTAACCATTATTAGAGCAACGGTCATAGCATATATAAAAACATTAGATACCTGAACTGAATTCAACTATAAGCTAAAGTAAAGAAAAAGGCCATTCTAAAAAATAGCAACATAAGATAAAATTTTACACTACTGAATGTCAGGCAGATAAGTATATTTGACTGTCTATAGTAATCAATCAATAAGAAAACCTGAACAATATGTTCAGGTTTTCTTTTTTATCTACTCTACGACTCAGAATGTATAACGAATATTAGCATTAATTAACTTATCAATATTGTAAGAACCAAACTCAGATCGCTCCATATTCAGACTTATCCTGGTGTTTTCTTTGATTTTAGTATTTAACCCGACATTGAATACCACTCTGCTATCTTTACCATTATTAATATATGTATCACCTGCCAGATCCTTGAATGCTGTAACAGTAGGCTTAAATAAATCGTACTGATAATTAATCCCAGTCAATGCTGTAATTTCCCAGTCTTTGCCCCTGAATGTTTTGCCAAATTCAATGCCTGTGCGACCAATCAACGGTTGCATCTGCTTACGTTGCATATTGATCTCAGCTCCATTGAATTGCCAGGAAAACTGATTCTCAGATACAGTACCGTAGATCAACTCTGTTTGCGGCTGTATATATGTTTCGTCAGGTAAGGTAAAACGCCAACCGGTCTCAGCGCCCAAATACCAGGAGTGCGAGCCATAATCTTGTTCTGGCATTCCTAACGCACTTGATGAGTAATGATTGTCATGACGCACATATTTCCCGATAGTATCTACATAGAGTCCAGAGTCAAACATAGCTGAAGCGTACACACCAATACCCGTTGATTTGGTTCTTCCTGACCATCCACTTCCCCGGTTATTACTGTTTGTAAATGTCGCCGTGACCCCAGTAAATAACTCTCCGCCTTCAATTATATGTTTCCTGTCTGCCCCAATTTGCAAGTGCGTATGACTTCCGGTAAATCCATCAGTAGCTGAGCCCGAACCACTGTTAAGTCTAGCCCAGGCTCCTGTTTCACCATGGGTATGGCGTAAATCACCCATACGATCATTCAGATTATTAATTTCTGTAATAAAGTTTTTATAACCGAGATCCATAAAACTCTTGCCTGTCCGCAAAGCGGCTTTATCAGGCTGTATGTAAAATCCCTCCAGACGCCATTGCTTATTAACGTCGGTCTCCAACACATCAAGTTGCGGTGTGAAACTATGGAACCCCGAATTTATTGAAACCGGGTTAAGTGTAAATATATCGCTTTGTGTATTTTTCGGGGCAGTAACCAATGACACAGGGTAACCGGCCTGTTTTACTGAATTCGTCGTAGGAATAACAACTAGTGTGTTATTCGCCCCTGTCAACGTCTGGTTTACCGTCACCGTATCTGCTGCTTTACCATCGGCATTAATAATGAACGAACTGTTAGTGGCCTCCAGCGTATCTGCCGTCAGTCCCCCCTGCCCGAGACGATTAAAACTCAGTGTTGAGCCATTCAAAGTGAGCGACTTAACCACCGACTGCTCATTTGCCAGCCAGGCAGTGTCCTTCATTGTTACACTTGCCAACGGCGCGCTGATATTTCCATAGTAATTTGTGGATTGGTTAATATCAGTCGTGCCAAAGCTAATGCTGGCCGCATCATTGGCATTGATATCTCCAGTGATGATCCCACCCGCGCCAACATTTAAGCTCGTGTTTTGTCCGCTAAGCTCCCAGCTTTGGGCGGAATACATCGTTCCTGGCTGGTCTGATAGTAAGGAAAGGCTCGAACCCGCATTACTGCTTACTATCCCGTCAGAAAGCAATCCGGCTGTAGCGGTCAATTTTGCCCCTTCACCTAATGACAAAGAAGATTGGGTGAAACGGCTGAGCTGATTAAGTGTGGTATCTTTAGAGGTTATCGTCGTCGCACTATCTGTACTATCAATACCACCGACAAAATGTTCATTAATAGTTAGTGCCGATCCTTGTTTCAACTGTACATGTCCATTGAAACGACTCTGATCATCTTCAGCGGTTGCCTTTGACTTACCCAATGTTGGTTTGGTTGCCACGCCATTCCCGTCATTGAGATCAATATAAAGATCCTCACTACCTAATGTAACGGTAGAATGATCGGCATTAATTCTCGTATTAAGGCTGGCGTTTCTTGCAAGGTTAAATTCAGCATTTTGTAAGTTAAGCTCAGCCATACTGAACTGTCGATTTTCCCAATCGTTCTGAGTAAATGACACCGGTTGGGTCAGTACAGAATTGTCACCCAGTGCCTTTAACTTATTTGCTACGTCCTGACTGCTAACGGCGTGAACAACCGGATGTCCTTGCATAAATAGCCGACCATTTTGCTGAGTTACACTCCCCTGAGTATTCACTCCACCATCAATGACGAAATCATTCTGTGCTCCTGCTGTAACCCCATTATTGATATTTAGATTGCCGGTGAAATGGCCGTGCCAGATATTAGCAATCGTGGCTGTTGTATCTGGGCTGTTGAAATCCAGATTAACATTAGCCATGGAGCCACTGTTAGTCAGTATGGCTCCATCATCAGCCCCGTTAAGTTTATGAAAAGTCAAACTATTTCCATTAATGTCGAGCTTGCCGCCATGATAGCCCCATTTGATATTATCTGGATTAATTTGTTTGTCGTCGCTTAGCACCAGAGTAGGGCGCCCGCTTACAATACTGACAGAACTGAACGCCTGGCTCAGTCCGTTATCATCAGCACGCTGTGCTAATATTACGGTTCCGTCTCCCACACTTAAACTTCCTGGGTTTACACCAGTACCGCTAATTTTTAACGTCCCCGTACCCAGTTTATGCAAACTATCACCAGTAACCCCATTAATCTGCCAGTCGACAAGATGCTCACCATTAACAATAATTCCGCCACCTTTCCATGTCTGAGTATCAACGGGCTTGACAATATAATCATCATCAAAAGTAAGTGTGCCAGCCCCCTGATTAATGGCATTTTCTAACACTACAGTACCGCCGCCCTGAAAAGTTAGATCTTTACCGCTATTAAGCGAAGCAGGCCATGTTGCGCCCAAATTTCCATGCATTTCCCATGATGTGCTTCCCTGGGTTAATGAACCAAGTCCCGTTTTTTCGTCATATGACCAATGAATATCCCCCTCACCTTGTTTTGTATTTACCGGTGCATCGGCATCTTGTTTCATCGTATTTTTTACATCACCGGCAGGAATTATTGTGTACCAGTTAGTATTGCCATTGACCCCTGCATATGAATTGAGAACGGCTAACAAAACCCATTTATTTTGGTCTGCATCCCAGGCAAAAAGAGGAGATCCGCTGTCACCAGGAGTACCGTAGGTTGAGAGTGGAGCATTAGTAGTATTCGTGACAAAACTCCAGTCAGATATAAACGGCTTATTTACTATTCCACCTGTTTTATACGAGTACGCCCCCATTAAATGGGAAATTTTTCCGTTGGTATCTTTTACATATTGAGTTCCCGTCCCAACACGATAGAACATAGGGAAACGGTTAGCATTTTGATAGGTTCCATTAGCAGTGCCCGCATTGGTTATATCTAGCGGTGTAACCTCAGTAACAATTTTGTTGAGACGGGGAGTGTGGAAATCTCTCCAATGGTTATTTCTGTCAACAAGGGTATACGAGGAATCATCCGCATAGCCAAATTTCACATATTGATAACCAACATTGTGCTTAACGCTGACGACATATTGTGGCGAAACCAATGTTGCAACCCCAGTAGAGTCATTAGAGCTGAAGTCAATCATGGGTGCCTTATTCAGCGTCGTGACGGGATTGCCATTTTTATCGTATAGAGGAACATTTTCCGCGCCGGGACGGAACTCTCCCTTATTCTCAGCAAAATCACGATACGTTTGGTAGGGAAGTGAGGTTCCAACGACGGAAGCGTATATTGGAAATGAAACTATAGTTCCTATTAACCATACGATATTGTTAGAAATACAAGGTATTACTTTCCCCACACTCCCCTTCTTAGATCTACTAAAGATCTCAGCTACGGCAACAACTTGTTTCTTAGCATTTTTCTTTAATGAGTAAACCTTATTCATTTTCAGACTCACGGAAAGAGGTTAAAACACATTATTTAACCAAATTGATTTGCATTCGCTATGTCTAAGTCATTTTTATATCTTATATTGCCATAAAATTAACGCATTGTATTCTCAACAGAGAATTAAACTTTAAAAAGACAGCCAATGAATACAAACTGATAATTAAACATAAAAAATCGATAGCATTATTACCAACAAAACGCGACAAATACAAAACAAATATCAAAAAAATCACTTTGGCAATTATTTTTTTTACCTTTAGTTTTTATTTTAGGCACCGCAAGAAAAGCTAGTTAAAATTTAAAACAATTAGGCCAACATTGCTCAAAACAAAAAATCAATTAAACTACGTCCATAGCAAACATAAGCGTTTCTCCTATGCATCTTATGCAAAATGAGGAATAAATTTGCTGTTTGCTATTTATAATTCATTCATCGGTAAATTTTTTATCAGATTTTAAATTGAGGTAATGATAATGAAAAAAAGCTTATTAGCTATCGCCATTTCATTAATAGCGAGTGGTTCTGTTTCCGCTATTGCAGCGGCACCTGCATCAGGTACTCAAATTGGCACCGGTACTTTAGCTGTCACCGGCGCAGCTGCTGAATCAGCATGTACTGTATCTTTCCCAACCTCTGTCACACTGCCTACTTTTTCAAAAGCAGATTTTTCAGCGAAAGCTCAGAACAGCGTTATTGGTTCTCAAAATGCAGGGAATATTACCTTTTCAGGATGTAATGGTCAGTCCGTTACTATTAAAGTAACGACAGCAAACACAGTAAGTGGTAATGGCTATATTACATTCCCAGTTGTAAATGGCAGCGAGCAAGGACAATATGGTTTAGTCGTTGGCTTAGAAAAAGATGGAGCTGAAAAATATATAAGAGTAAATAAAGATGATACAAATTTTCAAAATATTACTGTGAACAATGAGAGCTATTCTATTCCTGTAACCGTAAGTACTTATAAGGTTGGAACTAATGCTAACGCTATTAGTTATGGCACTTATAACGTTAACTACGTGTTTACTGCTACTTATGCATAAATAACATTTGGCATGGCTATACTTATAGCCATGCCGTTGGAGAGATTACTATGAAGTTCAAAAGACTAATAATTTTCATTTCATTATTATTTTCAAACCTTTCATTTAGCCAATCAAATGGCATAAATCTGGCGGCAACTCGCGTAGTCTTTGATTCAAAAGAAGCTAACGCATCCTTGAAAATAAACAATAATTCTGAAGAAAGAACATGGCTTTTAAGATCATGGGTTTCAGCTTACAATAGTGACGAAAAAGTTAAAAACTTTATAATCACACCTCCTTTATATAGAATTAATCCGTCAGAAAGTTTTCAATTACGTATAAATAAAATTAATGATATTCTACCAGAAGATAGAGAGTCTGTATTTAGAATTAATGTTTTAGCCATACCCTCTCATTATAATAATGACACACAAGAAAAAAGAGATCCCGGGTTACAGTTTGCAATAAATAATCGTATTAAACTTATCTATCGACCGCATAATTTGAATGTACCTAAAAAAGTCGATGATGCTTATAAGGCTTTGATATTTTTAAAATCAGAAAATCAAGTTCATGTTAAAAATCCAACGCCATATTATATTACCATGAATGATGTAAAGATTAATGGGAAAAGTATTACATCTATTAATGATTTTATGGTTTCACCATTTTCAACATTAATTATTCCAGAAAAAAACGCTAAAGCAATTAGCTATTCTACGATCAATGATTATGGCGGAGAAACGCCGATTCAAAACATTACGCTTTAACATTTATTTAATCATCTTTATCGGGGGACAATTTGAAAGGTTCATTAAAAAAATCCTTATTATTGTTAAGGGTCACCATCATATGTCCGGTATTCAGTTGCGCTGCCGTATCTCCCTCACCTGACAATAGTCATAGGTTCTCATTTAACCCCGATTTTTTGCAATTATCTGATGGTGATAATGCCAAAAATATCGATCTCAATTATTTTGCAAGCGCAAGTGGTGCAGCTCCAGGGGAATATACTGTTGATGTGGTTATGAATGGGGAATTAGTTGACCGTCAGATTAAGATAGATTTTTTCGCGCAGGACAATAAGCTGAACGCCAGACTGACACCTCAACAACTGGATCGCTGGGGCGTTGATATTGGTAAGCTCTCTACATCAATAACCCCCCCAACTCAACAAAATATTCTTCAGCTTATTCGAGGGGCCTCAGAAAATTTTGACACGAATAACCAAAAGCTAATATTAAATATACCACAAAGCTACCTCAAACCTCAGGATTGGTTAAGTACTCCGCCACATCTCTGGGATGAAGGTATGCCAGCACTAATGGTTAACTATCTATTTAATGGAATTAAGCAAAATAATAATGGCTACGGTAGTCGTAGTCAGTTTTTATCTCTGGACAGTTCTCTGAACCTTGGTGGATGGCGCCTTCGTCATAACGGTAACTGGTCAACAAATTCATATAATAAAGAGAGCCACTGGCAACCCGTTAGTGTTTATCTACAGCATGATTATTCTTTTCTTCAGGGAGGGCAATTTATCGTAGGTCAGACCTCAACGGATGGTGCAATATTTGACAGTTTTCCTTTTGAAGGAGCACAGTTTTCATCTGATGATGGCATGATTGCACCAGAACTCAGCCAGTATAGCCCTGTTGTCCGTGGCATTGCTTATTCTCAAGCACAGGTATCCGTCAAGCAAAACGGTGTTGTCATTTATCAAAAGAACGTCCCACCTGGACCGTTTGAATTACGCGATTTTAACCAAATATTCACCGGTGACCTGGAGGTGGAAATCCGTGAGGCAGATGGCAGTATTCGCCATTTTACTCAGGCGACAGCTGTTTTACCGGTTCTTCAACGTCAAGGACGCTTACGCTATAACCTGGCATTTGGGAAATATCGCTCAAGTTCTACTTTGAATAATGGAGTGTCTGATCCTCAGTTTGTTCAGTCTTCAGCAGCAATCGGATTACCTGATGAATATACATTTTATGGGGGTGGTATCAAAGCAGACAATTATGCAGCAGTTCTGCTTGGCCTGGGTAAATATTCAGATTTTTTGGGAGCGTTCTCCCTGGATGTCACCCATGCTCGCTCACAATTTTCGCAGAATTATAAGTCTTTAGGAAAACAGCAAGGACAGTCTTACCGTTTTATGTATTCGCGTGGTTTTGGTGAGACGAATACGACATTGAATATTACCGGCTATCGTTATGCCACACGTGGTTACTACGATTTTGATGAGTTACAACAAATTCAGAGTGGATTCGTTGATGAGAAAAATATAAACAGTTATCATCAACGTTCTCGTATATCAACAACGATAAATCAAGATCTTCAGGACTGGGGACAACTCTACCTCTCAGCAAGTAAAGATCAGTACTGGGATACCGCTGATGGATATAACTTATCTGCGAGTTACTCGCTGCCATTCCGCTATATCTCGGCAATGCTATCGCTCGGGTATAATAAAAGCCCGTACTACCATGAGGCAGATAAATCGCTGTTTTTATCTGTTTCGGTACCGCTCAACTCATTGCTGAATGGAAATAACCTGTTCTTAACCACGAATACCATTACGAATAATGGTCAGGTGCAACAGCAGGTTGGATTAAACGGCTCCTCACAGGATGGTGAGTTTAGCTATGCCGTGGCGCAAGGCTGGCAGAATCAAAACCGAGGAGAGTCAGGTAACATTAACCTTAACTATCGTGGACCTTATGCACAAATGAACGGCGGTTATGCCTGGCAAAAAGAGTCCAGTCAATGGACATACGGAATTAGCGGTGGTGTTACGTTGCATCCACATGGATTAACCTTATCCCAGCCATTAAGTCTGGACAGTGCCAGTGCTCTGGTTCAGGCTCGTGATGCCGCCAGCGTAAGAGTATTGAACGGTTCAGGTATTTATACGGACTCGCGTGGATATGCCGTTGTCCCATATTTAAATCCCTATAACCGAAATCAAATTTCGCTTGATGTAAATAGTGTTAAGGATAATGTCGAGCTGCTAAATACAGATGTTACTGTCATCCCTGCTCGAGGAGCTTTAGTTCCCGCCCCGTTTAAAGTCAATGTCGGTAATAAAGCAATCATTACCTTAATACAGAAGAATGGCGAGCCAGTACCGTTTGGTAGTGTAGTGACATTAGATTCTGAAAACAGCATTAACAGCAGTATTGTTGCTGATCAAGGACAGGTGTATATGTCAGGGTTACCTGAAGAGGATACTCTTATTGCACAATGGGGTGAGGAGCCTTCTCAAAAGTGTAAAGTAAATTACAAATTGAAAAATAAAACAGCTAAATTCAATGAATTAACTTTACAATGCCAATAGTCTATAGTTCTTAGATTAATAACCCCGCATGTGCGGGGTTATTTTCATACAACATATTAACAACATTGTTACAGATTTGTATTACTTACGGCGGATACAAATCATCTATTCAACTGCGAATATCATCATACTCACGCGTTTTATCAAATTCGTGTTTCGCAAACGGGCACAGTGGGATAATTTTCCGTTTTTCCTGGCGCATTTTTTCCACGACTTTCGCTACCAGTTGTTTACCAATCCCCTGCCCTTTCAGGCTTTCATCAACATCGGTATGTTCGATAATCGCTAAATTCTCTCCGGTCGGCACAAAGACAATTTCAGCTATTTGATTTCCCTGCGCATCATTGATGTAAAATTTATTATGGCCCTCACGTATTTCCATTTTTCCCCTCACTTATTTATGACGGTATTTCAGCGCGCCGCTGGGGCACGTATCAATCACTTTTATTACGGTGGCGACGTCTACTTCATCCGGCATGATCCACGGCTTACGTTTGAGATTAAACAGTTTGCTATTACCGCGCACACAATTACCGGAATGCTGACATATTGCGGTGTTGAAATAGACATCGACCTTTTCGCCGGTATAGCAGCGATAACCAACGTCCAGTAGTTCCTGATCCATGACCTTCCCTCCCTCATAAGTATGGTTTTCGCTATAAGCATAGCTCTCGAATCGCCAGACGACACCGGAAGTTTCAGTTACCAAATCCGCTTCCCCGGATGGCCAATCCCCTTACTCCCTTTGAATTACCCGCAGCATCAGAGATAATGCTTAGGAAATTTGTCATACAAGGAAGCTGATGAGACATTCACTGCCCTGCCGCATGTTACGCAAACGTCCGATGAAACTCAGTACCACGGTGATCTTAATGGTCAGCGCAGTGCTGTTCTCGGTGCTGCTGGTAGTGCATCTGGTTTACTTCTCGCAAATCAGCGATATGACGCGTGACGGGCTGGCCAACAAGGCACTGGCCGTGGCGCGTACCCTTGCCGACTCGCCAGAAATTCGTCAGGGCTTGCAGAAAAAACCGCAGGAGAGCGGTATCCAGGACATCGCTGAAGCTGTACGTAAACGCAACGATTTGCTGTTTATTGTCGTTACCAATATGCAAAGTCTTCGCTACTCGCACCCTGAAACCCAACGCATTGGTCAGCTCTTTAAAGGGGACGACATCCTGAAGGCGCTCAACGGCGAGGAAAATGTCGCTATTAATCGCGGTTTTCTGGCGCAGGCTTTACGCGTATTTACCCCTATCTACGACGAAAATCATAAGCAGATCGGCGTGGTGGCGATTGGCCTGGAGTTAAGCCGCGTAACGCAGCAGATCAATGACAGTCGCTGGAGCATTATCTGGTCAATTTTATTCGGTGTGCTGGTTGGCGGGCTGGGTACATGGATTTTAGTCAAAGTACTTAAGCGCATCCTGTTCGGCCTGGAGCCTTACGAAATCTCAACTCTGTTTGAGCAACGCCAGGCAATGCTGCAATCAATCAAGGAAGGTGTCGTTGCCGTAGACGCGCGCGGCGAGGTCACACTCATCAATGATGCTGCGCAAGAACTGCTTAATTATCACAAATCCCAGGATGACGAAAAGCTATCGACACTGAGTCAGGCATGGTCGCAGGTGGTGGATGTCTCGGAAGTATTACGTGACGGCACGCCGCGACGAGATGAAGAGGTTACCGTCAAAGATCGGCTATTACTCATCAACACCGTACCCGTACGCAGCAATGGCGTTATCATCGGAGCCATCTCTACCTTCAGGGACAAAACGGAAGTTCGTAAGCTAATGCAACGGTTGGATGGGCTGGTCAACTATGCCGACGCACTTCGTGAACGCTCCCACGAATTTATGAACAAATTACACGTGATTCTCGGATTATTACATCTGAAGAGTTATAAGCAGTTGGAAGATTACATTCTAAAAACAGCCAACAACTATCAGGAAGAGATTGGCTCTTTGCTGGGTAAAATCAAATCTCCGGTTATCGCTGGTTTTTTAATCAGCAAGATTAACCGCGCGACCGATTTAGGCCATACGCTGATATTAAATAGTGAGAGCCAGTTGCCAGACAGCGGTAGTGAAGATCAAGTCGCAACGTTAATTACCGCGTTGGGAAATCTGATAGAAAACGCGCTGGAGGCATTAGGGCAAGAACCCGGTGGTGAAATCAGCGTTACGTTGCACTACCGTCACGGCTGGCTGCACTGTGAAATTAACGATGATGGTCCGGGAATTTCCCCCGACAAAATCGATCACATTTTTGAAAAAGGTGTCTCGACAAAAGGAAGTGAACGAGGCGTCGGTCTGGCACTTGTCAAACAACAGGTTGAAAATCTCGGCGGCAGCATTGCCGTGGAATCGGAACCCGGGATTTTCACACAATTTTTTGTCCAGTTACCCTGGGATGGGGAGAGGTCGAGCAAATGATCAATGTATTAATTATCGATGACGATGCAATGGTAGCGGAGTTGAATCGCCGATACGTGGCGCAGATCCCTGGTTTTCAATGCTGCGGAACAGCCTCGACACTGGAGAAAGCCAAAGAGATTATCTTCAACAACGAAACACCTATCGACCTGATCTTGCTCGATATCTATATGCAAAAAGAAAACGGGCTCGATTTACTGCCTGTCCTGCACAACGCTCGATGCAAAAGCGATGTGATTGTCATCTCCTCAGCTGCTGATGCCGCAACCATTAAGGATTCTCTGCATTATGGCGTCGTTGATTATCTAATCAAACCGTTCCAGGCATCACGTTTTGAAGAGGCGCTCATCGGCTGGCGACAAAAGAAAATGGCGCTGGAGAAACATCAATACTATGACCAGGCCGAGCTGGATCAGCTAATTCATGGCAATTCATCTAACGAACAGGATACCCGCCGTCTGCCAAAAGGCTTAACGCCGCAGACTTTACGCACGCTGTGCCAGTGGATTGACGCTCACCAGGACTATGAATTTTCAACCGACGAGCTGGCCAACGAGGTTAACATCTCTCGCGTTTCCTGCCGCAAATATCTGATCTGGCTAGTGAATTGTCACATCTTAGTTACCAGTATCCATTATGGCGTCACCGGTCGTCCGGTTTATCGCTACCGTATTCAGGCAGAGCATTACTCATTACTGAAGCAATATTGCCAATAACGCGTTATTAGTTATCTGGAAGTAACAATTATTGCAGTAATGCAAACCAGCACTGGCACAAGTTACATCAGCCATCAGTAAAACTTGTGCCAGATCAAATATAATTATCCCTCTTCATCCCCTGCGAATTAATATCAATTCGGATAAATAGAGTTTTTAATTTCAAAACGCTAACAAAAGTTAATTAACTATTATGTCACCCGTATTATGTGTATTTTTACCCATAAATAGGTAGATCAGAATAATCTATAAAGTTGATGACATCCGTCTGTAGAACAAAAAATAGACCAATAAATATCAACAAGATAGCGCAAAAACAGACCATTAACATCTGCGAAACACAAACTATAACCCCATCGCCAGAGAGTATTTTTCTCTGAAAAAAACACTTATCACAGTGCATAAATTTACTGCTGCCTGAATCAGCCAATATTCACTGTGAAGTATTTGCTCGAGCCAGCAACGACCAAACGGATATTTAGTCAGTCTCTGATAACAGTTCATCCAAAACAGAATGTGGCTGTGATCTATTTGGCAAGAATTTAAATGGGATTATCGCGAGGGTTTACACATGTTATTTACCATCCAACTTATCATAATACTGATATGTCTGTTTTATGGTGCCAGAAAGGGCGGTATCGCACTGGGTTTATTAGGCGGTATCGGCCTGGTCATTCTGGTCTTCGTCTTCCATCTTCAGCCGGGTAAACCACCGGTTGATGTCATGCTGGTCATCATTGCGGTGGTGGCAGCATCTGCGACCTTGCAAGCCTCCGGCGGCCTGGATGTTATGCTGCAAATTGCCGAAAAACTGCTGCGTCGCAATCCGAAATATGTTTCCATCGTCGCGCCGTTTGTCACCTGTACGCTGACCATTCTTTGCGGTACGGGTCACGTGGTTTACACCATCCTGCCGATCATCTACGACGTTGCGATTAAGAACAACATCCGTCCGGAACGCCCAATGGCGGCTAGCTCTATCGGCGCGCAGATGGGGATTATCGCCAGTCCGGTGTCGGTTGCCGTAGTATCGCTGGTCGCAATGCTGGGGAACGTAACCTTTGATGGTCGTCACCTTGAGTTCCTCGACCTGCTTGCGATTACCATCCCCTCTACCTTGTTAGGTATCCTGGCGATCGGTATTTTCAGTTGGTTCCGTGGTAAAGATCTGGACAAAGACGAAGAGTTCCAGAAATTCATCTCCGTACCGGAAAACCGTGAGTACGTTTACGGTGACACCGCCACGCTGCTGGATAAAAAACTACCGAAAAGCAACTGGCTGGCAATGTGGATCTTCCTCGGGGCAATCGCGGTGGTCGCACTTCTTGGTGCTGATTCTGACCTGCGTCCGTCTTTTGGCGGCAAGCCGCTGTCGATGGTACTGGTTATCCAGATGTTTATGCTGCTGACCGGGGCGTTGATTATTATCCTGACCAAAACCAATCCCGCGTCCATCTCAAAAAATGAAGTCTTCCGTTCCGGTATGATTGCCATCGTGGCGGTATACGGTATCGCGTGGATGGCCGAAACCATGTTCGGTGCGCATATGTCTGAAATTCAGGGCGTACTGGGCGAAATGGTGAAAGAGTATCCGTGGGCTTATGCCATTGTTCTGTTGCTGGTCTCCAAATTTGTTAACTCCCAGGCCGCTGCACTGGCAGCAATTGTTCCGGTTGCACTGGCGATTGGCGTTGACCCGGCATACATCGTGGCTTCAGCACCGGCTTGCTATGGTTATTACATCCTGCCGACCTATCCGAGCGATCTGGCAGCGATTCAGTTTGACCGTTCCGGAACCACCCACATCGGCCGCTTCGTCATCAACCACAGTTTTATTTTGCCAGGGTTGATTGGTGTGAGCGTATCGTGCGTCTTCGGCTGGATCTTCGCTGCGATGTACGGGTTCTTGTAATTGCACTCTGCGTGCTGCCCGTCGCTGTGCGGCACGCCATTTTCGTATAACAAATACAGAGTTACAGGCTGGAAGCTATGTCAAATAAAGAGTTTATTTATCAGGCGCCTTTCCCGATGGGGAAAGACAATACCGAGTACTATCTGCTCACATCCGATTACGTTAGTGTTGCCGAATTTAACGGCGAAACCATCCTGAAAGTGGAACCTGAAGCCCTGACCTTGCTGGCGCAGCAAGCCTTCCATGACGCTTCTTTCATGCTCCGCCCGGCACACCAGCAACAGGTAGCTTCTATTCTTCATGACCCTGAAGCCAGCGAAAACGATAAGTATGTGGCGCTGCAATTCTTGAGAAACTCCGAAATCGCCGCCAAAGGTGTATTGCCGACCTGCCAGGATACCGGCACCGCGATCATCATCGGTAAAAAAGGTCAGCGAGTGTGGACCGGCGGCGGTGATGAAGAAGCCTTATCAAAAGGTGTCTATAACACTTATATCGAAGATAACCTGCGCTATTCACAAAACGCACCGCTGGACATGTACAAAGAGGTCAACACCGGCACTAACCTGCCTGCGCAAATCGACCTGTACGCAGTGGATGGCGACGAGTACAAATTCCTCTGCGTCGCCAAAGGCGGCGGTTCTGCCAACAAAACGTATCTCTATCAGGAAACCAAAGCCCTGCTGACTCCGGGTAAACTGAAAAACTTCCTCGTTGAGAAAATGCGTACTCTCGGCACCGCAGCCTGCCCGCCGTACCATATCGCGTTTGTGATTGGCGGCACGTCTGCGGAAACCAACCTGAAAACCGTCAAGTTGGCAAGTGCTCACTATTACGATGAGCTGCCGACTGAAGGGAACGAACACGGTCAGGCTTTCCGCGATGTCCAGTTAGAACAAGAACTTCTGATCGAGGCTCAGAAGCTCGGCCTCGGCGCGCAGTTTGGTGGTAAATACTTCGCTCACGACATCCGCGTGATTCGCCTGCCTCGTCACGGCGCATCCTGCCCGGTGGGTATGGGCGTCTCCTGCTCCGCTGACCGTAACATCAAAGCAAAAATTAACCGCGAAGGCATCTGGATCGAAAAACTGGAACACAATCCAGGCCAGTACATTCCGGAAGAACTGCGTCAGGCGGGTGAAGGCGACGCGGTGAAAGTCGATCTCAACCGTCCGATGAAAGAGATCCTCGCCCAGCTTTCGCAGTATCCGGTCTCTACTCGTCTGTCACTCACCGGCACCATTATCGTTGGTCGTGATATTGCGCACGCCAAGCTGAAAGAATTGATCGACGCCGGTAAAGAGCTGCCGCAGTACATCAAAGATCATCCGATCTACTACGCAGGTCCGGCAAAAACGCCAGCCGGTTATCCATCGGGTTCTTTAGGCCCAACCACCGCAGGCCGTATGGACTCTTACGTGGATCTGCTGCAATCCCACGGCGGCAGCATGATCATGCTGGCGAAAGGTAACCGCAGTCAGCAAGTCACCGACGCGTGTCATAAACACGGCGGCTTCTACCTCGGCAGCATTGGCGGCCCGGCGGCAGTGCTGGCACAGCAGAGCATTAAGCATCTGGAATGTGTCGCTTATCCGGAACTGGGTATGGAAGCTATCTGGAAAATCGAAGTAGAAGATTTCCCGGCGTTTATCCTGGTCGATGACAAAGGCAACGACTTCTTCCAGCAAATCGTCAACAAACAGTGCGCGAACTGCACTAAGTAACTTCTTTGGCCCAGCGCCTGGCGGCATACTGCCAGGTGATCCCCCTGGGCCACCTCTTTTGCGATTGTAATTTCACGCTTGCTGGTGAATAGTCAGTATTTTCCCTGACTTGCGAACTCACCATGACCCGCACACTCAAGCCGTTAGTTCTTAACACTGGCGCACTGGCGCTGACGTTAATCCTGATGTACACCGGAATTTCGGCCCATGACAAACTCACCTGGTTGATGGAAGTGACGCCGGTAATTATTGTCGTACCGTTGCTGCTTACCACCGCCAGACGTTATCCGTTAACGCCACTGCTTTATGCACTGATTTTCTTTCACGCCATCATCCTGATGGTCGGCGGTCAGTACACCTACGCGAAAGTCCCCATCGGTTTTGACGTGCAGGAATGGCTGGGATTGAGCCGTAATCCGTATGACAAGCTGGGGCATTTTTTCCAGGGACTGGTGCCTGCACTGGTAGCACGAGAAATCCTCGTGCGTGGGATGTACGTGCGCGGACGTAAAATGGTCGCGTTTCTGGTCTGCTGCGTGGCACTGGCGATAAGCGCCATGTATGAGTTGATCGAGTGGTGGGCGGCACTGGCGATGGGTCAGGGAGCGGATGATTTTCTTGGCACCCAGGGCGACCAGTGGGACACGCAATCCGATATGTTCTGCGCGCTGCTTGGCGCATTAACTACGGTGATATTGCTCGCTCGCTCTCATTGCCGCCAGTTACGGCGCTATGGCTTAATCACCAAAGCGCCGGACGCGATTACCCCTTAACGGTGCAACCAGCCTGGCAGCCAGTCGCCGTGGGCGGCAATCAGATCGTCAACAAGGGCATATATTTCGTCAATGCCCAGCACGGCGGCGGTGTGCGGATCCATCATCGCAGCGTGGTAAACACGGTCACGGTTTTCGGTGAGAATGGCTTCGGTGAGCAGCGTCTGTACGTTGATATTGGTTTGCATCAGGGCTGCCAGATGCGAAGGTAGCGTACCGACTTTGGTCGGCTGAATGCCATTAGCGTCAACCAGACAGGCCACTTCCACGCAACATCCTTGCGGCAGGTTATCAATCAAGCCATCGTTACGGACGTTACCATAAATCACGCTCGGCTCTCCGGTCCAGATAGCGTTCATGATTGTGCTGGCATATTCCCGTGATGGTTTAATATCAATCCGGGAGGCGTTCTTATACTCCTCCAGCTCTTTGTGCCAGTTCGCCAGCTGCTCGACGCAGCGTTTCGGGTACTCACCCAGCGGTACTTTATAACGCTCAATCAAATCCTCACGGCCTGGCTTAATAAACCACGGCGTATATTCGGCAAAATGTTCTGACGACTCCGTGACGAAGTAGCCCAGCTTTTTGAACATTTCATAGCGCACAATGTTCTGGCAGCGAGGATTCCCATGAATATTCGGCTTCGGTGCCTGACCTGCGTCATAAGCCGCCAGCAGTTCCGGGTAGAGATTCACGTAACTGCCGTCGGTGGTTTTGCGCTCCAGCTCCAGGTAAAACGCCATATGGTTGATACCCGCGCAACGATAACGCAGCGTGGCGGGATCAATATTGAGATCGCGCGCCAGCTCTTCCGCCGTTCCCTGCACCGAATGGCACAACCCTACCTGTTTGATATGCGGATAACGGGCATACATCGCCCAGGTATTCATCGCCATCGGGTTAACGTAGTTGAGCATGGTGGCATCGGGGCAGACTTCCGTCATGTCCTCGCAAATTTGCCACAGGTGCGGAATGGTACGCAGTGCGCGCATAATGCCGCCCGGCCCCAACGTATCGGCAATAGTTTGTTCCAGACCGTGGCGCTTACAGACCTCGAAATCAGTCACCGTGCAAGGTTCATAACCACCAATCTGAAATGCCACCACGACAAAATCGGCATCCTGTAAGGCTTCTTTCTGTTGCGTGTGGCAGGTAATTTTGCCGCTGGCTCCTGCTGAATCCATCAGCTTACGCACCACAATGTGCGACTCTTCCAGGCGAGTTGGATCAATGTCCATCAGGGCAATATGCGCCGTTTTCAGCGCCTCGCGATGAAACACATCACCAAGAATATTTTTTACGAAAATTGTCGAACCAGCGCCGATAAAAGTAATTTTGGGTGCAGACATCATTCAGGTCTCCAGGCTTGCTTGAATGATTTCATCATGGCAGGCGATGTCGCAGAAAACCTCCGGCTTCCCCGTTGAGCATTCCCAAAAGCTCAGATCCAGGGTTACTTAGCAGTAAATATGAGTTTTTGGGACTAAATTGACTGAAAAACAGAGTAATTAGCCCTTATAAAATCCTCTCTCTTTATGTTTTGTGTCGTCATTCGCAGTCATCCTCAGCTACTCATGACATAATTCTGATAATCCAGGAAAGAGATCCATCCATGAACACAGACACGTTTATGTGCAGCAGTGATGAAAAGCAGACCCGCAGCCCGCTGTCGCTGTACTCGGAATATCAGCGAATGGAGATTGAATTTCGTGCGCCGCATGTCATGACCACCAGCCACTGGCATGGTCAGGTTGAAGTGAATGTGCCTTTCGATGGCGATGTGGAATACCTGATCAACAATGAACAAGTGAATATCAATCAAGGGCATATCACGCTGTTCTGGGCCTGTACGCCGCACCAACTAACCGATACCGGAACTTGTCAGAGCATGGCGATTTTTAATCTGCCGATGCATCTGTTTCTCTCCTGGCCTCTGGATAAAGACCTTATAAACCACGTCACTCACGGCATGGTGATTAAATCGCTGGCGACACAGCAACTTAGCCCCTTTGAAGTGCGCCGCTGGCAGCAGGAATTGAACAGCCCGAATGAGCAAATCCGCCAGCTCGCCATTGATGAAATTGGCCTGATGCTCAAGCGATTTAGCCTCTCCGGCTGGGAACCGATTTTGGTCAATAAAACCTCGCGCACGCACAAAAACAGCGTCTCGCGTCATGCGCAATTTTATGTCAGCCAGATGCTGGGCTTTATTGCAGAAAACTATGACCAGGCGCTGACCATCAACGACGTGGCTGAGCACGTCAAACTAAACGCCAACTATGCGATGGGGATATTTCAGCGAGTCATGCAGTTGACGATGAAACAGTACATTACCGCAATGCGCATCAACCACGTTCGCGCGTTACTCAGCGATACCGATAAAAGTATTCTCGATATTGCCCTGACGGCAGGTTTTCGTTCGAGCAGTCGTTTTTACAGTACTTTCGCCAAATATGTCGGCATGTCGCCGCAACAATACCGCAAACTTAGCCAACAACGCCGCCAGACGCTTCCCGGTTAAAAACGATATCAGTATCAGCCAAAAAAATAATTTAGCTGTCGATAATAAACATTGAAAATTAATTGAAAAATTAATATAAGCTTCTGTTTATAATAATAAAAAATTAAAAACGTTTATTTTTCAATCGCTTTACAGCCTGAAATGCCCGGAAGATACTTGCCCGCAACGAAGATTCCTTCACAACCGGGTAAACAATGATGAAAGTATTAATTGTTGAAAGCGAGTTTCTACATCAGGACACCTGGGTCGGTAGCGCCGTTGAGCGTCTGGCGAATGCCTTGAGTCAACAAAATGTTACCGTCATTAAATCAACCTCATTTGATGATGGTTTTGCCATTCTCTCTTCAAATGAAGCCATTGATTGTCTGATGTTCAGTTATCAAATGGAGCATCCGGACGAACATCAAAACGTCAGAGAATTGATCGGTAAACTTCATGAACGCCAGCAAAACGTGCCGGTATTCCTGTTAGGCGATCGGGAAAAATCAATCGCCGCGCTGGATCGCGACCTGCTGGAGCTTGTCGATGAATTCGCCTGGATTCTGGAAGATACTGCCGATTTTATTGCCGGGCGCGCCATCGCCGCGATGACCCGCTACCGTCAACAGTTGTTACCGCCACTGTTCAGCGCGCTGATGAAATATAGCGACATCCATGAGTATTCCTGGGCCGCGCCGGGTCACCAGGGCGGTGTGGGGTTCACTAAAACGCCAGCCGGACGTTTCTACCATGACTATTATGGTGAAAACCTGTTCCGCACCGATATGGGTATTGAACGAACTTCTCTCGGTTCTTTGCTCGACCATACTGGCGCATTTGGCGAAAGTGAAAAATATGCCGCGCGCGTATTTGGTGCCGATCGCTCCTGGTCAGTCGTTGTTGGCACTTCAGGTTCTAACCGCACCATCATGCAAGCCTGCATGACGGATAACGACGTGGTCGTTGTTGACCGTAACTGCCACAAATCCATTGAACAAGGCTTAATGCTGACTGGCGCGAAACCGGTATACATGGTGCCAAGCCGCAACCGCTACGGCATTATCGGGCCAATCTACCCGCAGGAAATGCAGCCTGAAACCTTGCAGAAGAAAATCAGCGAAAGCCCGCTGACTAAAGACAAAGTCGGGCAAAAACCGTCTTACTGCGTGGTGACCAACTGCACCTACGACGGCGTGTGTTATAACGCCAAAGACGCGCAGGATCTGCTGGAAAAAACCTCTGACCGTCTGCACTTCGACGAAGCCTGGTATGGCTACGCACGGTTTAACCCAATCTATGCCGATCACTATGCAATGCGCGGTGAACCGGGCGATCACAATGGCCCAACCGTTTTCGCTACCCACTCCACACATAAACTGCTGAATGCGCTGTCGCAGGCGTCTTATATTCATGTACGTGAAGGTCGGGGCGCGATTAACTTCTCCCGCTTTAATCAGGCATACATGATGCATGCCACCACTTCCCCACTGTATGCCATCTGCGCATCAAACGATGTGGCTGTATCAATGATGGACGGCAACAGCGGTCTGTCACTGACTCAGGAAGTGATCGACGAAGCGGTCGATTTCCGCCAGGCAATGGCACGGTTGTATAAAGAGTTTACTGACGAAGGTAGCTGGTTCTTTAAACCGTGGAATAAAGAAATGGTTACCGATCCGGAAACCGGCAAAACCTATGACTTTGCTGACGCGCCGCGCAAACTGCTGACCACCGTTCAGGACTGCTGGGTAATGCATCCGGGCGAAAGCTGGCACGGCTTTAAAGATATCCCGGACAACTGGAGTATGCTCGACCCGATTAAAGTCAGCATCCTCGCACCGGGGATGGGTGAAGACGGTGAACTGGAAGAGACAGGCGTACCTGCCGCACTGGTTACCGCATGGCTTGGCCACCACGGCATCGTGCCAACTCGCACCACCGATTTCCAGATTATGTTCCTGTTCTCAATGGGCGTGACCCGAGGGAAATGGGGAACTCTGGTTAACACCCTCTGTTCCTTCAAACGCCACTACGACGCCAACACACCACTGGCGCAGGTGATGCCGGAACTTGTTGAACAATATCCTGACACTTACGCGAACATGGGGATTCACGATCTGGGTGACAAAATGTTTGCCTGGCTGAAAGAAAACAACCCAGGAGCACGGTTGAACGAAGCCTATTCCGGCCTGCCGGTGGCGGAAATCACTCCGCGTGAAGCGTACAACGCGATTGTCGACAACAACGTTGAGCTGGTATCCATTGAAAATCTGCCAGGACGCATTGCGGCGAACTCAGTTATCCCGTATCCGCCAGGAATCCCGATGCTGCTGTCTGGTGAAAACTTCGGCGATAAAAACAGTCCGCAGGTAAGTTATTTACGCTCGCTGCAATCCTGGGATCATCATTTCCCTGGATTTGAACACGAAACTGAAGGTACTGAAATTATTGACGGTATTTACCACGTAATGTGTGTGAAAGCGTAACCACTATTCCGCTGAAGGCGTAATTGTTTTAATAACATTACGCCGCCTGGCCTGAGGCCTTTTGAGTATGGCAACGTTTTCATAAAAATTGCTGCAAACAAAAATGTCATGCTTTTTGCGCGGTCCCACCCCGCGCTTTTTTTGTTTATTATTTACCCTTATTTACTCTGTAAAATTTTTTGTACATGAGAAATTACTATAAAAATTTGTAATATTAGTAAAACACGTTATTTTTATGCATGTTTTGATTCGTCATACAATTATATAACCCGTTCCCGGTATCTCTCTATGTTGGCGAGATCCACTATTTTTCTTTGCATTTCAGGAGTACATGTATGAGGATTTGCAGCAACCAACCTTGTATAGTTTTATTAACTGAAAAAGATGTCTGGCTAAGAGTGAATGGGAAAGAGCCTATAAGTTTAAAAGCTAACCATATGGCGTTATTAAGTTGTGAAAATAATATTATCGACGCCTCCTCTCTGAATAACACTTTGATTGCTTATATTAGCCTCGACATCATCAAAGATTATCTCCGTTTTCTGAATAAAGATCTCTCGAAAATACCGGTCTGGCAACGTAGCGCCACACCGATTATTTCCCTGCCATGCCTTACACCAGAGGTGTTTCGCGTTGCAGCGCAACATAGCACAGAGCCTGCTGAAACAGAGTCGGAAAAAGAACGAACACGTGCATTATTATTCACTGTGCTCTCTCGCTTTCTCGACAGTAAAAAATTCCTTTCTCTACTTATGTATATGTTACGTAATTGTGTTAGCGACAGCGTTTATCAAATCATTGAAAGCGATATCCATAAAGACTGGAATCTTAGTATGGTAGCCAGTTGTTTATGTCTTAGCCCAAGTTTGTTAAAGAAAAAGCTGAAAAGCGAAAACACCAGTTATAGCCAAATAATAACCACCTGCCGGATGCGTTATGCTGTAAATGAATTAATGATGGATGGAAAAAATATCTCACAGGTGTCACAGTCCTGTGGCTACAACAGCACGTCTTACTTTATTTCTGTATTTAAAGACTTCTATGGCATGACGCCACTCCATTATGTTAGCCAACACAGAGAACGTTCTGTCGCCTGATTTATAACCTTTACAAAGAGATATATTAATAACGGCATCAGCGATAACCCGACTGACGATAATTCAATGCGCGAATGCAGGCGTATGATATGACGTAATTTATTGTCACGAAGCTCGCCTTCGCAGGAGTTTAATTATGTCTTCGGATGCTGATGCTCACAAAGTGGGCTTAATCCCCGTTACTCTGATGGTGTCGGGGAATATTATGGGGTCAGGTGTCTTTCTGTTACCTGCAAACCTGGCCTCGACTGGCGGTATTGCTATATATGGTTGGTTGGTGACGATTATCGGTGCTTTGGCTTTATCGATGGTCTACGCCAAAATGTCGTTCCTCGATCCCAGCCCTGGCGGTTCATATGCCTACGCGCGCCGCTGTTTTGGTCCTTTTCTCGGATATCAAACCAACGTTCTCTACTGGCTGGCCTGCTGGATCGGCAATATCGCCATGGTGGTCATTGGCGTCGGCTATTTGAGCTATTTCTTCCCGCTCCTCAAAGATCCGTGGGTATTAACCATCACCTGCGTGGTGGTGCTGTGGATCTTCGTTCTGCTTAATATCGTCGGTCCGAAAATGATCACCCGCGTGCAGGCCGTCGCTACCGTGCTGGCGCTGATTCCAATCGTCGGGATTGCCGTATTCGGCTGGTTCTGGTTCCACGGAGAAACCTATATGGCGGCATGGAACGTCAGCGGCCTGGGCACCTTCGGCGCGATTCAAAGCACCTTAAACGTTACGCTGTGGTCATTTATCGGGGTGGAAAGTGCGTCTGTTGCAGCGGGTGTGGTGAAAAACCCGAAACGCAACGTCCCTATCGCCACCATTGGCGGGGTATTGATTGCCGCCGTTTGCTATGTGCTCTCGACCACCGCGATTATGGGGATGATCCCCAACGCCGCACTGCGCGTTTCCGCCTCACCTTTCGGTGATGCTGCACGGATGGCGCTGGGTGATACCGCAGGAGCCATTGTCTCCTTCTGTGCGGCGGCTGGTTGCTTAGGTTCGCTGGGTGGCTGGACACTACTGGCCGGGCAAACGGCGAAAGCCGCTGCCGATGACGGTCTGTTCCCACCGATTTTTGCCCGCGTCAACAAAGCAGGCACACCGGTAGCCGGGTTGATTATCGTCGGTATCCTGATGACTATCTTCCAGTTCAGCAGCATTTCGCCAAACGCAACCAAAGAGTTCGGTCTGGTCTCTTCCGTATCGGTAATCTTTACCCTGGTGCCTTATCTTTATACCTGTGCCGCTTTACTGCTTTTAGGCCACGGTCACTTTGGTAAAGCGCGTCCGGCGTATCTGGCCATCACCACTATCGCCTTCCTTTACTGCATCTGGGCGGTAGTCGGTTCTGGCGCACAAGAGGTCATGTGGTCATTCGTCACGCTGATGGTGATCACCGCAATGTACACACTGAACTACAACCGACTGCATAAAAACCCCTATCCTTTAGATGCACCAATAAGCAAAGATTAAGCCCCCTTAATCCAGCAAACATAAAAGCCAACCTTAAGAACTTAAGGTTGGCTTAACTTTGCTTTGCGAGCATATGCGCACTTTGTTCGATGGAAACACCGTGATGTTGAAGCGCCTTCTAAAAAGACCCTCTTTGAATTTACTCGCCTGGCTATTGCTGGCCTCTTTTTATATTGCTATCTGCCTGAACATTGCCTTTTTTAAACAGGTTTTACAGGCGCTACCGCTGGATTCAATGCATAACGTGCTGGTTTTCTTGTCGATGCCGGTCGTCGCGTTCAGCGTGATTAATATTGTCCTGACGCTAGGCTCTTTCTTATGGCTTAATCGTCCACTGGCCTGCCTGTTTATTCTTGTCGGCGCGTCTGCGCAATATTTCATAATGACTTATGGCATCGTCATCGACCGTTCGATGATTGCCAATATCATGGATACCACACCTGCGGAAAGCTACGCGTTAATGACACCGCAGATGTTATTAACGCTAGGGTTAAGCGGGGTTCTTGCTGCACTGATTGCCTGCTGGGTAAAAATCAAACCCGCAGCCTCACGCCTGCGTAGCGTTCTTTTCCGTGGAGCCAATATTCTGATTTCTGTGCTGCTGATTCTGCTGGTCGCCGCGTTGTTTTATAAAGATTACGCCTCGCTGTTTCGTAACAACAAAGAGCTGGTGAAATCCTTAAGCCCCTCCAACAGCATTGTTGCCAGTTGGTCATGGTATTCCCACCAGCGACTGGCAAATCTGCCGCTGGTTCGCATTGGCGAGGATGCACACCGCAACCCGTTAATGCAAAACGAGAAACGTAAAAATCTGACCATCTTGATCGTCGGCGAAACCTCGCGGGCAGAGAATTTCTCACTCAATGGCTACTCGCGTGAAACTAATCCACGGCTGGCGAAAGATAATGTGGTCTATTTCCCCAATACCGCGTCTTGCGGCACGGCAACGGCTGTCTCTGTGCCATGCATGTTCTCGGATATGCCGCGTGAGCATTACAAAGAAGAGCTGGCACAGCACCAGGAAGGCGTGCTGGATATCATTCAGCGAGCGGGCATTAATGTGTTGTGGAATGACAACGACGGTGGCTGCAAAGGTGTCTGCGACCGCGTACCGCACCAGAATGTCACTGCGCTGAACCTGCCCGGCCAGTGCATCAACGGCGAATGCTATGACGAGGTGCTGTTCCACGGGCTGGAAGAGTACATCAATAACCTGCAAGGTGATGGCGTGATTGTCTTACACACCATCGGTAGCCACGGCCCGACCTATTACAACCGCTATCCGCCGCAGTTCAGGAAATTTACCCCCACCTGCGACACCAACGAGATCCAGACCTGTTCCAAAGAACAACTGGTGAACACTTACGATAATACGTTGCTCTACGTCGACTATATTGTTGATAAAGCAATTAATCTGCTGAAAGAACATCAGGATAAATTTACCACCAGCCTGGTTTATCTTTCTGACCACGGTGAATCGTTAGGTGAAAATGGCATCTATCTACACGGCCTGCCTTATGCCATCGCGCCTGATAGCCAAAAACAAGTACCGATGCTGCTGTGGTTGTCGGAGGATTATCAAAAGCGGTATCAGATTGACCAGAGCTGCCTGCAAAAACAGGCACAAACACAGCACTATTCACAGGACAATTTATTCTCAACCCTGTTGGGATTAACCGGCGTCGAGACGAAGTATTACCAGGCTGCGGATGATATTCTGCAAACTTGCAGGAGAGTGACTGAATGAAAATACTGATTGTTGAAGACGATACGCTGTTATTGCAGGGGCTGATTCTGGCGGCACAAACCGAAGGCTACGCGTGCGATGGCGTCACGACCGCGCGGATGGCGGAACAAAGCCTGGAAGCCGGGCACTACAGCCTGGTGGTGCTGGATTTAGGGTTACCCGACGAAGATGGACTGCATTTTCTCGCCCGTATCCGGCAGAAAAAATACACCCTGCCGGTACTGATCCTCACCGCTCGCGACACCCTGACCGACAAAATCGCCGGGCTGGATGTCGGTGCCGACGACTATCTGGTAAAACCTTTTGCGCTGGAAGAGTTACACGCCCGCATCCGCGCCCTGCTGCGACGCCATAATAATCAGGGCGAAAGCGAGTTGATTGTTGGCAATCTGACGCTGAATATGGGTCGCCGTCAGGTATGGATGGGCGGTGAAGAGTTGATTCTGACGCCCAAAGAATATGCTCTGCTGTCACGGTTAATGCTCAAAGCAGGCAGTCCGGTACATCGGGAAATTCTCTACAACGACATCTATAACTGGGACAATGAACCCTCGACCAACACCCTGGAAGTGCATATCCACAATCTGCGCGACAAAGTGGGCAAAGCCCGTATCCGCACCGTGCGCGGCTTTGGCTATATGCTGGTCGCGAATGAGGAAAAATAATTGAATCTGATGCGTTTTCTGCGCCGACCAATATCGCTGCGGCAACGGCTGATATTGACCATCGGGGCCATTTTGTTGGTGTTTGAGCTGATCAGCGTCTTCTGGCTATGGCATGAAAGTACCGAGCAGATTCAGCTGTTTGAGCAGGCGCTACGCGACAATCGCAACAACGATCGCCACATCATGCGTGAGATCCGCGAAGCGGTCGCCAGCCTGATTGTCCCCGGCGTCTTTATGGTCAGCCTGACGCTATTTATCTGCTATCAGGCGGTGCATCGCATCACCCGCCCGCTGGCGGAGCTGCAAAAAGAGCTGGAAGCGCGCACCGCTGACAACTTAACGCCCATTGCCATTCATAGCGCCACTCTCGAAATCGAAGCGGTGGTTTCGGCGTTGAACGATCTGGTCAGTCGCCTGACCAGCACGCTGGATAACGAAAGGTTGTTTACCGCTGACGTCGCTCACGAACTGCGAACGCCGCTGGCGGGGGTGCGTTTGCATCTGGAACTGCTGGCGAAAACGCATCACATTGATGTAGCGCCGTTAGTCGCACGGCTTGATCAGATGATGGAGAGCGTCTCCCAGTTGTTGCAACTGGCGCGCGCCGGACAGTCATTTTCTTCCGGTAATTATCAGCATGTAAAACTGCTGGAAGATGTGATCCTGCCCTCCTATGACGAACTCAGCACCATGCTCGACCAGCGTCAACAAACTTTGCTGTTACCAGAGAGCGCCGCTGACATCACTGTTCAGGGCGACGCGACCCTGCTGCGGATGTTATTGCGTAACCTGGTAGAAAACGCCCATCGCTATAGTCCAGCAGGCAGCAACATTATGATTCAGCTGCAAGAAGATGGCGGTGCGGTAATGGCGGTTGAAGACGAAGGGCCTGGCATTGATGAGAGTAAATGCGGAGAGTTGAGCAAAGCGTTTGTACGAATGGACAGCCGTTATGGCGGGATTGGTCTGGGATTAAGTATTGTCAGCCGCATCACACAGTTGCATCACGGGCAGTTTTTCCTGCAAAACCGGGAAGAGGCTTCCGGTACGCGCGCCTGGGTACGGCTGAAGAAAGATCAATACGTGGCAAACCAGATATAGAGAAAGCTGCTGACTACCAGCACGCTAAACACAGTCGTTAAACTTTCATAAACACGGTTTTTCATTGCACTCTCCTCCGTTGTCCTGGAGGAGAGTATGCGCGTCAGAGATTAAGTGAACCTTAAGAGTTCGATTGTTGGCCTGATAAGAGAGTGTCGCATCAGGCAATCCGTTTCAGCTTACTCATCAATTCGCGGATGTTGCTGCACCAGGCGGGTACGTTTCGCCTGCAAATCGGCAATTTCCTGGTCAATATCCTCGATTTTCTGCTCAATATTATCGTAATGCTCGACGAGAATTTCCTTCGCTTCCTGCAAATCTGACGCCGCAGGCGTCGCACCTTTCAGTGGACGATTCGCCGTCTCTTTCATCGTCACGCCGGTAATCAAACCAATCACCGCCACTACCATCAGGTAATAGGCAGGCATCATCAGATTATGCGAGCTTTCCACCAGCCAGGCCGCCAGCGTTGGCGTCAGACCGGCAACCAGCACCGAAATATTAAATGCCGCCGCCAGCGCACTGTAACGGATATGTGTCGGGAACATCGCTGGCAAGGTAGAGGCCATAACACCCGTAAAGCAGTTAAGGATCACCGCCAGCATCAGCAACCCGGCGAAAATCAGGCCGATAATATTGCTGTTAATCAGGATAAACGCAGGGATCGCCAGCGCAAACAACGCAACACTGCCGAGGATCACAAACGGACGACGGCCAAAACGGTCACTCAGCAAGCCCATCACCGGCTGAACAAACAGCATACCGATCATAATCGCGATAATAATCAGCACCCCGTGGTCTTCGGAGTAATGCAGGTTATGCGACAAATAACTCGGCATATAAGTCAGCAACATGTAGTAAGTCACGTTGGTGGCGATCACCAGACCAATACATGTCAACAGACTGCGCCAGTGTTTGGTGGCAATCTCTTTAAACGAGACTTTTGGGCCATCCTGCAAACCTTCGCGGTCACCCTGTTCCAGTTTCTCAACATGTTGCTGGAACGCTGGCGTCTCTTCTAAAGCATGACGAAGATAAAGCCCAATAATTCCCAGCGGCAGCGCGATAAAGAACGGAATACGCCAGCCCCAGTCAAGGAAGTTCTCTTCACCGACGATGGTCGAAATCAACACCACCACGCCCGCACCCAGCACAAACCCGGCAATAGAACCGAAGTCCAGCCAGCTGCCCATAAAGCCACGTTTACGGTCAGGTGAGTATTCCGCAACAAATATCGACGCTCCGGTATATTCACCGCCGACCGAGAAACCTTGTGCCATCTTACAGATCAACAGCAAAATCGGCGCCCAAATACCAATAGAGGCGTAGGACGGTATTAAACCGATACAGAACGTACTGATCGACATAATCACAATAGTGATAGCGAGGATCTTCTGGCGACCATATTTATCGCCCAACATACCGAAGAAGAGTCCGCCAAGCGGTCGAATCAGAAAGGGAACGGAGAAGGTGGCAAGTGCAGCAACCATCTGCACACTGGGGTCAGCCCCCGGGAAAAATACTTTACCTAATGCGTAAGCAACAAAACCATAAACACCAAAATCGAACCATTCCATTGCATTACCCAGCGATGCTGCAGTAATGGCTTTTCGCAGTTTACCGTCATCAATAATGGTGACATCACGAAGGGTTATCGGTTTTACTTTTTTCCTTTTCAGCATAGCTTTCCTCGCAGAGTAAGCCCATTTCCGCACGCGTCAGGCAAATAGACGCGGCGCCCGCAAAAGGGGAGCGGGAATTGCAGGGTGCAATCTCTGTAACAAGCGTAGCTGGTTTGCTTACACGATCCGATTAAGGATTGTACAATCAAACCTGTTGACGCCTGAATTGGGCAGTTAATGACCTTTTTACCCTACCAGCGTTTAAATTTGTGATCAACTTCACACATGGATTTCGTTGAGCACTCATTGATGTAACTGATTATTTACAGTCAATTTACAGAGAAGATTTCTTCGACCATTGCTCCCGCCAGACGCTGTGCTGAACAGAGCCGTGGCATCCCCAACGCGACGGTTTGCCAGCGTTGGGTTACTGACCAGCAAACAGGCTGCTTATCGGCATCCGACCACTTGCCCAGCCAACTTAAAAAGTCTGCATGATCCCCGCCTGTCGAGGCTCCAGGAGGGGAAAACCACTGATGGTAATAATGGCGAGTGGTCGGTGCCGCATTGATACTTTCAGCCAGATATTGCGTCGCTTTCACGCGCAAATCGTCAAGCAACGACGCCGCTACTTGTGGATTACCCAGACGACAGGCATCACCAAACGCTCCCCAGCGCAGCTCCTCCAGAGCAATAAAACAACGTCCCGGTAGCGACCAGGCGTTATACGCACCAGCACACCAGCGGGTAAAAATTTGCTCACTCTGCTCACCTGCCTGAACCAGTAACCCTCGTTGCATTAACGCTTTTTCCTTCCAGCGACAGCGGGCAGAAAACCACTCATACAACGCGGCGATTTGCTGGGGAAGTTCCGGGAAAGCAGAGTACGAACGGTGATCCATTTTTTGCAATAGTGCCAAATGTTGCGCGATCTGCGTCAGCGCCAGATGACCGGGATCAAGCATCGCCGCCAGTTTTTCCACCAATGTCAGGCGCAGGCTAAGTGGCGCATTTAACATTCCGGCATTCGCCCACGTCTGAAGCTGTGCGCGAGCAAGGATCTCCTGCATCAGTCGTTCACGAAGCTGCTGCTGATGGGTTTGTGGATAGCGGGCATCATCGCCCTGCGCCAGATCCACCAAAAAGCGGGGATAAACTGACTCCAGTACGCGACCAGAGCCGTCCAGTAACGTCTTTGTCAATACTGTTCTGCCATGAAAAGAGTTTGAATATCATCGCGTAACAACTGAGAGTCCGTATAAATCCAGCCATGAATCATCACGGTCTGCTGCAATTGCTGCTGCATCATCCTGACCACGGATTCATTTTGTTGACGCAGAGCCAGACTATCGCGTAAACGCGCCTGTAATTCCGTCAAACATAACGCGAAATCAGCGAAAAAAGTGTTCATGCCTGCCGTGACAGAATCATCGACCTGAACCGCCAAAGCTTTAGCCATTTGTTGGCAATAAAGGTCTACTTCTTCGGTTAACGTTCGTTGTAGCGCACTGTAATCAACGGCCTCTGGCGGTGATTTCTCACCACCCCGTCCCCAGTCAGGCTGATTCAGCCAGCGCGAGAACGTCTCACGCACAATGCCAAAACGGCTGCTCTGCTCATCCATTGCTTCCTGGTGGGATATTGCATCACTGAACAGCTGGCGAGTATTGAAGTGTGGGACTGCGCCGTGAAAAGCAGGAAAATGAAAGCCGGGGCGAAACCCAGACTCATTCAATTCTGTTTTTACCCGCTGCTCGATGGGGTGAATAACATCGCTTAACACCCGGCAAAGGGTTGATTCCAGTTCAGCAAAACGCAGCGTAAAGTCACGGCTGATTTTGGTCTGTGCCGCCTGTAACAGCGTCTCGCAGCGGGTACGAATCTCGCTTAACGGCCACGAATCATGTTGAAACAGCACTGCTAACTGGGTATTCACCTCGTCTTGCTGCTGACGCAGAAAGTCGTTGGCTGATGCCAGAGCCACCTCGATTTCATGTTTAATCTCGCCACTCACCTGCACCTGATTAAGCTGCAATAGCTGCATATTTTCTTCAACCTGGAGGATATTTTGCCGCAATTGCTCGCAAACGACGTTCAGCCCGTGTGCGCGAAAATCAAGGTATTCCCGCGCTTGTTGGGCATAATTCAACAACTTATGCGAGGCAGATCGCAGTGCATATAACGACGCGTTGGCGTAGGCGGCATGGAGTAATGCCTGAACCGGTTGGGCGAACAGCGAATCTTCCCACAGTTGATCGGCAGCATGGCGAATATGGTCGATATCTGCCAGATCGGCATTGCACCAGCGCCTGCCAAGCGCGGCATGGGCAAAATCCTCCACCCAGCGTTGTTGCTCCGGTGCTGGCAACTTACCATTGTTAGCTAACTCATGACGTGCCCGATTTGCCAGATAGCCCCACATCGACGATACCGGAAATATCTGCCCTGGCGTAACACAACCTTTCATCAACGTCCCGGAAATCAGCGCCCGCACCTGTTCAGCATCGTCACTGTTACGATCCTGCTGATCGAACTTATTGACGAGCACATACAACGGTACTGATTTCCCCACCGCTAAAACCGCCTCACGCACTTCTTCATCGGAGATTGACTTCAGTTGCGTATAGTCCAGCACCGCCAGCACTGCGGAGGCGCGCGCCAGTTGCTCGTTAAGCATTTTTTGCAGATGCGGTTGTCCGGCTTCATTCGGTCCGGGGGTATCCAGCAGCGTCAACTGCCCGGGATAACTCTCCAGCCCTGCCAGATGGACAAACTCCACTTCAATTACTGGAATATGCTCAATGGCGGCGTAAGCAGAAAAAGGAAAATCGACGTCCAGCGCCTTCGCCAGACGCACCAAATCATTCAAACTTTTCAGGCAATGAAAAATTGGCTGGGCACCAAGATAATATTTTTCAAAAGCAACGCCATTTTCGATCCGCTGCATAAGCGCACGCATATCTTTATCTATTTCCAGCAGTTCGGTCAGATGCTCAATATCGCAATCGCGCAGGCGTTGTTGTAATTTTTGGATTAAACAGTCGATTGGTGCGACATGCGAAAAATGCAGCACCGGTTCTTTTTGCCCCGGCGTATGGCGAATAAGCGTCGGCAGCGCAGTCATAGGGCGATTGCGATTAGGCAGAACTTCAGTGCCAACAATAGCGTTAATGGTGGTTGATTTCCCTGCTTTCATGGTGCCAATAATCGCCAGCACCATTTCCAGACGGGAAATTTTTCGCAGCTCATTATTCAGCATTGCGTGACGCTCGGCGATATTAGGCTGACTCCAGGGTAAAGCCAGTGGTGGTGCATCTTCTCCGGGCACGGAGAGCGGCATTTTTTCCAGTAACTGCAACTGTTGTCTGGAAAGCTGTAACAGACGTTCAGCCTCCTGACTTAACTCATATATTGTCTGTGTGTACATGGAAAATTCTTCCTTAAAGCAAATTTCATTATTTTTATTTAGCCAGATCGTTTTTTCGTTCTGTTGTCGGCTTTTATAATTACTGCAGGAAATAATTTTTATATTTAATATGTTGTTTTTATTCGGGTGAATAAATCTCTTCCGACAAGTTAAAAGTCAGAAAGATAAAATAACAATTTAATTAAAAAAAGAACAAGAAGAGAGTTAACCTTAACTTAAATAATAAACAGAGGCAAAAAGATTATTTTCTTTTTGCGTTGTCTTTCAAATGAAAACGATCGTCGACTAAAATCAGCAGTACCCCCGACAAACGCAGGGATTTTGTGTATAATTGCGGCCTTTTTCGGCAATCTGCCGTTTTTTGGCGCTTTTGCCCTGCTGACTTTTGAGGAAATCCACATGTCATTACCACACTGCCCGAAATGCAACTCCGAATACACCTACGAAGATAACGGCATGTACATCTGCCCGGAATGCGCCTACGAATGGAACGACGCTGAACCTGCGCAGGAAAGCGACGAGCTGATCGTTAAAGATGCTAACGGCAACCTGCTGGCTGACGGCGACAGCGTTACCATCATTAAAGATCTGAAGGTGAAAGGTAGCTCTTCGATGCTGAAAATCGGCACCAAAGTGAAAAACATCCGCCTGGTTGAAGGCGACCATAACATCGATTGCAAAATCGACGGTTTTGGTCCGATGAAACTGAAATCTGAGTTTGTGAAAAAGAATTGATTTCGAATGCCGGGTGCGATACATCCGGCAACGGTGCCAAATGCCTGATGCGACGCTTGCGCGTCTTATCAGGCCTACAAATTCCCGCGCCATCCGTAGGCCGGAATAAGGCGTTTACGCCGCATCCGGCAACGGTGCCAATGCCTGATGCGACGCTTGCTCGTCTTATGAGGCCTACTCTTCATCTGTACAAAATTCAAACTACACTTAACTGACTTCTCTTAACTGAGGTCACCATCATGCCGTTAAGCCCCTATATCTCTTTTGCCGGTAACTGTGCCGACGCCATAGCCTATTACCAACGCACGTTAGATGCGGAACTGCTCTATAAAATCAGCTTTGGGGAAATGCCGAAACCCGCGCAGGAAAGCTCCGAAGGTTGTCCTTCAGGGATGCAATTTCCCGATACTGCCATCGCCCATGCTAACGTGCGCATTGCCGGAAGCGACATCATGATGAGCGATGCCATACCGTCAGGAAAAGCCAACTACTCCGGATTTACGTTGGTGCTCGATTCGCAACAGGTCGAGGAAGGGAAACGTTGGTTTGACAACCTTGCCGCCAACGGAAAAATCGAAATGGACTGGCAGGAAACCTTCTGGGCACATGGCTTCGGCAAAGTTACCGATAAATTTGGAGTGCCGTGGATGATTAATGTCGTTAAGCAGCAGTCAACACAATAGCCGGGCTTTAATAGCTGATGGGGAGAATTAGGGGGAGGGGCGATGCCTGCCCCATACCCAACATCACCGCCCATACTCATCTTCCATTCTCCGCTCTTCATCTTCCAGCTGCCGACGCTCCTGATCAAGCTGGCGCTGGCGGTCGTCCAGCTGCCTGCGGCGATCTTCAAACTGGCGGCGGCGGTCGTCATATTGTCTGCGACGATCGTCGCTCACTTGACGCTGCCAGCCGTCGTCGCGCGAATCTTCATAGTCACGCCCACGGTCAGGGTTATAAGCGTCGTTAATCGCCTGCTGAATATTACCAATCGTGTCGTCGATAATATCGGCCTGAGCCGGAACGGTGGTCAGCGTGAGCAGGGTGAAAAGAAAGAGCGTGGAGTAAGGTTTCATAAGACAGTCTCTGTGATGGACTGGCTTAACGTTAGTTGAGTGTGAATAACCGGAGTAGCGGAGTAATCTCAAATACGGTAAGGCGCAGACTCTTCCATTAGCTGGATAGCTCGCCGTTTATTTTCCGCCACCAGCACAATGCTATGACATTTTTGATCCGGAGAAATACTCCAGATACGTTCTTCCGGAATGCAGCCACCATCGTAGATCACTTTCGTGCCATCGTAAGGCCAAAATGTCTCTTGTTCAGTGTCTAATATAAACACCGAAATCTGATCGGACTCGCGCGCGATCTTCTGCCAGAGCATCTTCCCGCCATCATACTGATCAAAATCGCTGATGAGTGTGATTCCGCATTGCAGGATTAACGCTTCATACAGTCGCGTTGCCAGACCTTTATCGCGTTCACCTGGGGAGACGCAGATACCTTCCACTTGTACCAGATCCGAGTCTTCCCACCAGCGTTCAACGGCAATAATATCGCTGCCGAACTCTTTTTTACGCTGCAGGTCGAGAGCGGCGAGTACCCGATGACGTGGCACGCCTGCAAAAACTTCAATGTCCGCTTCAATGATGGCCGCTCTTGGCGTCTGGCTGTCATAAATCACCTGTAACAGACGCCCGGAAAGCTCGATCTCTTCCACCACGCGAAAAGAACGAGCAACCGTCATTGGGCTATAGGTGGTTGGCATCACGATCATATGTGAATCGCCTCTTGTCAGTACTGGCATAATTCCTTTTATATCCCATTCAGAGCAGAATTGCTCACAATAGCAGCACGTTTGCTCCAGGCCTCTTGATAAATTCTGAAAATCATCCCTCAATTTGCCCCAATGCCTGCGCCAATTGCACGCGGGTAAAAGGTTTGCGCAGCAGCGCCACTTCTGGCAACGCGGGGTTATAGCTGGGGCGTAAATCCTGACCGCTGATGAGCAGCAGCGTCAGGTGTGGGTAGCGTTTGCGTGCTGCATTGACCACTTCTGCGCCGCTCATACCGCCTGGGAGCATTAAGTCGCTGATAAAAATATCGATTTCCACTGATGCCGCCAGCAGATCCAGCGCCTGTTCGCCGCTGCTGGCTTCCAGCGTCAAATAGCCCAGCAGGTGCAACTGTTCGCAGATTGTCTGGCGTACTGCAGCTTCATCTTCCAGCACCAACACCAGCTTATCGCCGCTGACAGCTGTCTGTTCTACCACCGCTGACGATACATTTTTCGCCGCCAACAACGCACGGGGAAGCTGTAGTCTGACTGTCGTTCCCTGCCCCTGTGCACTTTCGATTTCCACCCTCCCGCCGGACTGACGCACGAAACCATAGACCATCGACAAGCCTAGTCCGCTGCCACTGCCCGTCTGTTTGGTGGTAAAGAACGGCTCGAATACCTGGCTTTTCACCTCCTGCGACATTCCACAGCCATGATCGATAACCTCCAGAGCCACCATGTCCTGACGCTGCCCACTGCTACGGGTGACACGCTGGTTCCAGGTGCGGATTTTGAGGGTTCCCGTCAGCCCTTCCATCGCATCACGAGCGTTCATCACCAGGTTGATGATGGCGTTTTCCAGTTGGCTGACGTCAATCCACGCAGGCCACGCCGGAGACTGTGCTTCAATCTCCAGCGTCAGCGTTGTCGGTAAGGAGTGGCGCATCAATTCGCTTAACTCTTCCAGTAATGTTTTCAGTTCAATGGCTTGTGGATGTAAGGACTGCTTGCGGGAAAACGCCAGCAGCCGTTGGGTTAGTAGCGCGCCACGTTCGGCGGCTTGCTGCGCCCGTTGTATTCGCGGCGCGTCGGGCGAGTCCGTGTTCACCAGCTCCAGGCTGCCAATAATCACCGCCAACAGATTATTAAAATCATGCGCCAGTCCCCCCGTCAGTTGCCCGACCGCTTTTAGTTTCTGGCTGTGCAACAGCGCCTCTTCCAGCCCCTGCCGCTCGGTTTGAGCAATCTCCATCTGCGTGGTTTTCTCTTTCAGCAGCCGTGACGTCCGCTCAAGCGATGCGGTATTACGGGCGAAGACGTTAAAGGCGCGTGCCAGTTCACCTAACTCATCGCGCCGCTGTAACGCCGGAAAGCTGACGTCTGCTTCACCGTGCGCCAGACGGCTCATGGCGCGGGAAATCGCCGTCAGGTTTGAGCCGAGATTGCGATAGATGTACCAACCTGCAAATGCGGTGATCACCACCGCTAACAGGGCAAAAATCATGATCACCCTCTCGCCGGAGCGCAGATCCTGGTAACTTTGTGCTACCCGCTGACCGGAAAGCATCGCCACCTGTTCGGCATAATGGTTTATATCGCTGTTAAGGATCGCCACCAGAGCTTTGATGTGAAACATATACCAGCTAATCGCCAGATCGCTTTGCTCCAGTGACGCCGAAAGCGGCGCGAGTTTGCGCAGTTCACGATTAAAATCAGTAAGTAGCGTATTTACTAACGGCGTATCACTATGAGTCGGCAGAGCTGACATCACTTCAACCAGTTGATGAATAATCGCCTGCGGTGCTGGAGTGGCAATGGCGGCAACGATCAGCCGGTTCATCTCGTTAAGCAAAAGATCATCTTCCGCGTAAGTGACTTTTTGCAGATGCCGCAGATAACTTAAGTTTTGATATAGCGAACTTAACAGCGCGTTACGTTCCAGGTGCCGCCTTTGCCCCCGCTCCAGCATTCCGCCGACGCTGGTTTGCAGTTCATTACTGCGCTGGATGATTCGCGCCACCAGCCCGGCGTCCTGCTGTGCTAAAGGCGCGTTCGCCAGTTGTGCAAGCGAGCTTTTTAATGCCCGCTGTGTCTCCTGCAATCGCTCGGCTTCACCTTTATATTCCAGCGCCCCCACCACCTGTGATAATCGCACCGCCGCTGTCGCCACGTTTGCGGTGTCGCGCGCCAGATTCAGGCTGCCGGTCATATCATCCACCGTTTGCTGCTGCACCTGCTCCTGCATCTGGCTGGCATGACGAAAGCCCATTACCGCCACGCCGCTGACCATCAGCGTCACCGCCACCACAAGCAAATTTAAAAGCAGCAACCGCCCGCGCGCGCTGGCAAAAAAGTGACGTCCGGGGTGCGCCATATCACGCTCCGTAAAGAAAAATCGCAATATGACAAATATGAACGGCTTCTGACATTTTGCATTTACTTTCCTGTGATGGAGTGCTGATATCGACAACCTCGCAGGAGTCCGCCATGAACAGCACGCCAGTTCTGGAGATGCGCAATATTGCCAAAGCCTTCGGCAAATTTTACGCGCTCAAAGGGGTGGATTTGACGGTTTACCCTGGCGAGATCCATGCCCTGATGGGGGAAAACGGCGCCGGAAAAAGCACGCTGATGAAGGTGCTGGCGGGGGCGTATACCGCCACCAGCGGCGAGATCCTGATAGACGGCAAGCCCTTTCACATTCGCACACCGAAAGATGCCTTAAGCGCCGGTATTACGCTGATTTATCAGGAGATGCAGCTGGCACCGAATCTGACGGTGGCAGAAAATATTTTCCTCGGCAGCGAGCTTTCCCACGGCGGGCTGGTGCAGCGTAAAGAGATGCTGGTGCAGGCGCAAAAAGTGATCGACCGCCTCGGCGCGCAGTTTAACGCCAGCGATAAAGTCATGACGCTGACCATCGCCGAGCAACAGCAGGTCGAAATCGCCCGCGCGTTGCATCGCAACAGCCGCATTCTGGTGATGGACGAACCTACCGCCGCCCTCTCCTCCCGCGAAACTCACCGCCTGTTTGAACTGATTATGCGACTGCGCGATGAAGGGATGGCGATTATCTACATCAGCCACCGCATGGCAGAAGTGTATGAGCTTTCCGATCGCGTCAGCGTGCTGCGTGACGGGCAATACGTTGGCAGCCTGACCCGCGACAATCTCAACGCCGGGGAACTGGTGCGGATGATGGTCGGCAGGCCGCTGAGCGATCTGTTCAATAAAGAGCGCGATATCCCGCTCGGCAAAGCCCGCCTGAACGTTCACCACCTGACCGACGGCGGCAAAGTCCAGCCGAGTAGCCTGCTGGTGCGTTCCGGCGAAATTGTCGGCCTCGCCGGGCTGGTGGGCGCCGGACGTTCCGAACTGGCGCAGTTAATTTTCGGCGTGCGGAAAGCGACAGGCGGAATGATTGAAGTCGATGGCGAACCGGTGGTGATCCACTCCCCGCGCGAAGCCATCGATCTTGGCATTGGTTTTCTCACCGAAAACCGCAAAGAACAGGGATTGTTCCTTGAAATGGCGGCAGCCGAAAACATCACCATGGCAACCCTGGAGCGCGATGCCAGCTGGGGGATGCTCAATCGCAAAAAAGCACAAACCATTTCCGATGACGCCATTAAGTTGCTCAACATCCGCGTGCCTCATGCCCAGGTGCGAGCAGGTGGGCTTTCGGGCGGTAATCAGCAAAAACTGTTGATCTCCCGCTGGGTGGCGATTGGCCCACGCATTTTACTGCTCGATGAACCCACGCGCGGCGTGGATGTCGGCGCAAAAAGCGAGATCTACCGGATCATGAACGAGATGGCGCGCAAGGGCGTGGCGATCCTGATGATCTCCAGCGAACTGCCGGAGATAGTCGGGATGAGCGATCGCGTTTATGTAATGCGCGAAGGCAGCATTGCCGGTGAGTTAAACGGCAACAACATCACCCAGGAAAACATTATGACCTTAGCGACCGGCGTCAACGACGCCCATTCCCAGGCGGTGCGCTCATGACGACATCTGCAAAGACCTCTGCCAAAAAAATGTTAATGAGCGATCTGATGCAAACGGTCGGCATTTTGCCGATTCTGATCCTGATCGTGGCGGTTTTTGGCTTTATCGCGCCGAACTTTTTTACCGAAAGTAACCTGCTGAATATTACCCGCCAGGCGTCGATCAACATTGTGCTGGCGGCAGGAATGACCTTCATCATTTTGACCGGCGGGATCGATCTTTCTGTAGGTTCAATTCTCGGCACCACGGCGGTGGCGGCAATGGTCGTCTCCCTTAGCCCGGAGTTCGCCATGCTGTCGATTCCAGCGGCGCTGATGCTCGGCCTGCTGCTGGGGTTGTTCAACGGCGCACTGGTGGCCTTTGCCGGATTGCCGCCATTTATCGTCACGCTCGGCACCTATACGGCGCTACGCGGGGCGGCGTATCTGCTGGCAGACGGCACCACGGTCATCAACTCCAACATTAATTTCGAGTGGATAGGCAACAACTATCTTGGGCCAATCCCCTGGCTGGTGGTCATTGCGCTAGCGGTGATCGTGGTGTGCTGGTTTATTCTGCGCCGTACCACGCTTGGCGTTCATATCTACGCCGTCGGCGGCAATATGCAGGCGGCGCGTCTTACCGGCATTAAAGTCTGGCTGGTGCTGCTGTTTGTTTATGGCATGAGCGGCCTGCTTTCAGGGCTGGGCGGGATTATGAGCGCCTCGCGGCTATACAGCGCCAACGGCAACTTAGGCATGGGTTACGAACTGGACGCCATTGCGGCGGTGATCCTCGGCGGCACCAGTTTTGTTGGCGGGATCGGCACCATCACTGGCACGCTGGTCGGCGCGCTGATTATCGCTACGCTCAACAACGGCATGACCTTAATGGGCGTCTCTTACTTCTGGCAGTTGGTGATCAAAGGGGCGGTGATCATCATTGCGGTGCTGATCGACAAATACCGTACCCGACATCATCAAAGCGCATAACAACAATACCCTACACATAAGGAATACAGTATGAGATTGAAGCCCTTAGTGACCGCGCTCTGTGCAGGCGCGCTGCTGGCTGCGGCACCGTTCGCCCAGGCGAAAGAACTGAAATCGATAGGCGTAACGGTAGGCGACCTGGCGAACCCGTTCTTCGTACAGATAACCAAAGGCGCGGAGCTGGAAGCGCGTAAACTGGCAGGCGATAACGTCAAAGTGACGCTGGTTTCCAGCGGCTACGATCTGGGCCAGCAGGTGTCGCAAATTGACAACTTTATCGCCGCTAACGTCGATATGATCATCCTTAACGCTGCCGATTCAAAAGGGATCGGCCCGGCGGTGAAACGGGCGAAAGACGCCGGGATCGTGGTGGTGGCGGTTGACGTAGCGGCAGAAGGTGCCGACGCCACCATTACTTCCGATAACACCCAGGCGGGCGAAATGGCCTGTAAATACATCACCGATCGCCTGAAAGGCAAAGGCAACGTGGTGATCATCAACGGGCCGCCGGTGTCCGCCGTGCAGAACCGCGTCGAAGGCTGCCAGACCGAATTTAAACGCCATCCTGACATCAAGGTGCTCTCTGACAACCAAAACGCCAAGGGCAGTCGTGAAGGCGGGCTGGAGGTGATGACCGGGCTGCTGGCGGCGAATCCGAAGATCGACGGCGTGTTTGCGATTAACGATCCCACCGCGATCGGTGCCGATCTGGCAGCAAAACAGGCACAACGTAACGAGTTCTTTATTGTTGGCGTGGATGGTAGCCCGGACGCCGAAGAGGCGCTGAAACGTGAGAACTCGTTGTTTGTCGCCACCCCAGCGCAAGATCCCCAGGTGATGGCAGCTAAAGCGGTGGAAATTGGCTACGACATTTTGCAGGGCAAACCCGCGCCGAAAGAGCCGGTGCTGATCCCGGTGACGATGATCGACAAAGACAACGTCGGCAATTACAAAGGCTGGACGGTGAAATAAGTCCGAAGCCGGGCGGCGACGCTGCCCGGCGGTAGCGCATTAGCTAATCCAGGAGCTGGCATGATGGAACGTAAAGGTATTATCGCAGCAGGAAATATGCTGGTTGACCACGTCCACCAGATTATCCAGTGGCCGGAGCGCGGCTGGCTGGCTGAGATCACCCACAGCGAACGCTCCACCGGCGGCGCGCCGCTTAACGTCCTCCTGACGCTGGCGAAAATGCGCGCCGGGCTGCCTTTGCAGGCGGTCGGGCTAATCGGTCAGGACAGCGATGGCGATTACATTATGGCAATGCTGGAGCAATATCACGTCAACCGCCAGCATGTGCAGCGCACCACCTTTGCACCAACATCGATGTCGCAGGTGATGACCGATCCCAGCGGACAGCGCACATTTTTCCATTCACCGGGCGCTAACCGGCTGCTGGATCTTCCGGCGTTCGACCAGCTTGATAGCAGCATGAAAATCTTCCATCTCGGTTATCTGCTGTTGCTCGAAAGCCTGGATATGCCAGACGATGTTTATGGCACTCGCAGCACCCGCCTGCTGGCGCAGATGCATGACGCTGGCTATGAAACCTGTCTCGATCTGGTTTCCCGCAAGGGCGATCCGCGCTATCAGCCGCTGGTATTGCCCGCGTTGCGTCATCTGGATTATCTGGTAATTAACGAACTGGAGGCTGGGGAATTTAGCGGGCTGGAGATTCGTTTGCCTAACGGCGAGCCACATATCGCGCATATTGCCGCCGCCGCGCGCGAACTGTTAGATGCGGGCGTGCGCCAGCGCGTGGTGATTCACTGCGCGGAAGGCGCATGGGGAGAGACGCCGGAACAGGGCGGCATGTGGATACCCTCACGGAAATTAGAACCGCGCGAGATTATCGGTAGCGTCGGCGCGGGTGATGCGTTTTGTGCCGGATTTTTGTATGGCTGCCACGAACGCTGGACGCTTACCGAGAGCATCAAACTGGCACATGCCTGCGCACGCGCGAGCCTGTTATGCGCCAACGCCATCGACGGGGCAAAAACACTGGAAGAGCTGCAAACAGAAATGTCGGATTAATGCACGTCGGCAGCGAAGACATAACCCAGACCGCGCAGAGTTTTAATCAACATTGGCTGATGCGGGTTCAGTTCGATTTTGCGTCGTAGTCGCATGATTAATACGTCGATGGTGCGATCAAACACCTCTATGCTGTCACTATGGGTAAACTCCAGCAACTGCTCGCGGCTCAATACCCGACGGGCGTTTTGTGCCAGAGCCAGCAACAAGCAATATTCGCCCTGAGTCAGCTCAACAAGTTGCTGTCGCGGATTATGTAGCTGGCAGCGTGTGGTATCGAGATACCAGCCATTAAATGACAGCCCGGCATTTTTCTCCTCATTGACCGCCAGCACGCCAACGCGCCGTAACACCGCTTTTAGTCGCGCGACCACTACCCGTGGGGTAAATGGCTTGCAGATGTAATCATCCGCGCCCATTTCCAGCCCGACCACCACATCAGACTCACTGCCCAGACCGGTCAGCATCACCACCGGCAATGCAGGACGCATTTTCTGTAGTTGTTGTAATACCATCAGGCCGTTGGTATCAGGCAACATCATATCCAGCACCACCAGCGCAATATCAGGATCGCCTTCAATACACGATATTGCCGCCTGTCCGGTATGGCAGACTGAAACCGTAAAGACATGTTCGCTTAACACATCCTGCAACAGTGCACAGATAGCCGCGTCATCATCCACCACCAGCACCACGGGTTTCATGGTTACACTCCGCATTATTCACCTGATTAATCATTGTGCGTACTTCCTGGCGAAGTGAAAGAGGAAAGCAATATATATAATGAAAATATAATTCATGTCACATTATTGATATTATTAATAGATATGCCGTACTTTTTCACCTTCAGCACAAATCCCTAATAAAATGGCTCGTTCCGCTCACACTTCCACTTATTAAAGTCGCAATTTCCCAATTATGATATCGCCAGCTTTAAATGACGTATTTTGCATGGATTACATATTTACGACACAAATGATAAATGGAGATTTATATGAATAACTCTCGGTTATTCCGTTTGAGCAGGATTGTTATTGCGTTAACCGCCGCCAGCAGCATGATGGTAAATACCGCTTACGCGAAAGAGGAAGCGAAAGCCACCTCCCAATATACGCAACAGGTAAATCAGAATTACGCCAAATCATTACCGTTTAGCGATCGTCAGGATTTTGACGACGCCCAGCGCGGATTTATCGCCCCGCTGCTCGATGAAGGTATTCTGCGTGATGCGAACGGCAAAGTTTACTACCGCGCGGACGATTACAAATTTGATATTAATGCCGCTGCGCCGGAAACGGTAAACCCCAGCCTGTGGCGTCAGTCACAGATCAACGGTATTTCTGGCCTGTTCAAAGTCACCGATAAAATGTATCAGGTGCGTGGTCAGGACATCTCCAACATTACGTTCGTGGAAGGCGAGAAAGGCATTATTGTTATCGACCCGCTGGTAACGCCGCCTGCCGCAAAAGCCGCCCTTGACCTTTACTTCCAGCATCGTCCGCAAAAACCGATTGTTGCGGTTATCTACACCCACAGCCACACCGACCACTATGGCGGCGTAAAAGGCATTATCTCCGAAGCTGATGTTAAATCGGGCAAAGTGCAGGTGATTGCCCCTGCTGGATTTATGGACGAAGCCATCAGTGAAAACGTACTGGCGGGTAACATTATGAGCCGCCGTGCGCTCTACTCTTACGGCCTGTTACTGCCGCACAACGCGCAGGGTAACGTGGGTAACGGTCTCGGCGTGACGCTGGCAACCGGTGACCCAAGCATTATTGCGCCAACCAAAACGATCGTCAGAACTGACGAGAAGATGATTATCGACGGTCTGGAGTTTGACTTCCTGATGACCCCAGGCAGCGAAGCGCCAGCGGAAATGCACTTCTATATTCCGGCACTGAAAGCCCTGTGTACCGCCGAGAACGCCACTCATACCCTGCACAACTTCTACACTCTGCGCGGCGCGAAAACCCGCGATACCAGCAAATGGACCGAGTACCTGAACGAAACGCTGGATATGTGGGGTAACGAAGCGGAAGTCCTGTTTATGCCGCACACCTGGCCGGTATGGGGCAATAAGCATATCAATGATTATATTGGTAAATATCGCGATACTATCAAGTACATTCACGACCAGACCCTGCACCTGGCAAACCAGGGCTACACCATGAATGAAATCGGCGACATGATTAAGCTGCCGCCTGCGCTTGCCAATAACTGGGCCAGCCGTGGCTATTACGGTTCTGTCAGCCACAACGCCCGTGCGGTATATAACTTCTATCTCGGCTATTACGACGGTAACCCGGCAAACCTGCATCCGTATGGTCAGGTGGAGATGGGTAAACGTTATGTACAGGCGTTGGGCGGTTCCGCACGCGTCATCAGCCTGGCGCAAGAAGCAAACCAGCAGGGAGATTACCGCTGGTCGGCAGAGTTACTGAAACAGGTGATTGCCGCCAATCCGGGCGACCAGGTGGCGAAGAATCTGCAAGCCAATAACTTTGAACAGCTTGGTTATCAGGCGGAGTCAGCCACCTGGCGCGGTTTCTACCTGACTGGCGCGAAAGAGCTGCGCGAAGGAGTACATAAGTTCAGCCACGGCACCACCGGTTCCCCGGATACCATTCGCGGGATGTCGGTCGAAATGCTGTTCGACTTTATGGCTGTTCGCCTCGATAGCGAAAAAGCCGCCGGGAAGAACATCAGCCTGAACTTCAATATGAGTAACGGCGATAACCTCAACCTGACCCTGAACGATAGCGTGCTTAACTACCGTAAAACGCTGCAACCGCAAGCCAATGCGTCCTTCTACATTAGCCGTGAAGATCTGCACGCCGTGCTGACCGGACAGGCGAAAATGGCGGATCTGGTAAAAGCGAAGAAAGCCAAAATTATTGGCAATGGTGCGAAACTGGAAGAAATTATTGCTTGTCTGGATAATTTCGATTTGTGGGTGAATATTGTAACCCCGAATTAATTCCACTCATTTTCGGGGGCATTCAAGCCCCCGAAAGTATTTATATTAAAAATACATACAGAAAATTAATACACAATATATATAAGTTATGAATGCGGTGGCTGAATAAAGCTATTTTTATTCATCAAGAAAATAGCCATACTGACGCCTTCAATGGATATTGATATTCACTACAGATATTGTTCGCAGCAGACAGGATGTATTTATTATGCCAACAGTTCTCTCTCGCATGGTGATGCAATTCAAAAAAACAGCCTGGATAATTCCCGTCATCATGGTTTCGGGATGCTCATTATCTCCGGCGATCCCGGTGATTGGCGCTTATTATCCCAGCTGGTTTTTCTGCGCTATTGCCAGCCTTATTGTGACACTCATCACGAGGCGAATTATTCAGAGGGCAAATATCAATCTGGCATTTGTCGGAATTATTTATACCGCCCTTTTTGCTCTCTACGCCATGCTGTTCTGGCTGGCATTTTTCTAATCTATTTGAGATGCGCTCATGGAAAGTACGCCGAAAAAAGCTCCTCGCAGTAAGATCCCTGCCCTGCTGGTCGTTGCGCTGGCGCTTGTTGCCCTCGTTTTCGTTATCTGGCGCGTAGACAGTGCGCCATCAACCAACGACGCTTATGCTTCTGCCGATACCATCGATGTAGTGCCGGAAGTCAGCGGTCGTATTGTGGAACTGGCAGTCACAGACAACCAGGCAGTCAAACAGGGCGATTTGCTGTTCCGCATCGACCCTCGCCCATACGAAGCGAATCTGGCGAAAGCCGAAGCCTCCCTCGCGGCGCTGGATAAGCAAATTATGCTCACCCAGCGTAGCGTTGACGCGCAACAGTTTGGTGCCGACTCGGTTAATGCCACGGTAGAAAAAGCCCGTGCCGCCGCGAAACAGGCCACAGATACATTACGCCGCACCGAGCCATTACTGAAAGAAGGTTTTGTCTCAGCGGAAGACGTTGACCGTGCAAGAACGGCGCAGCGCGCCGCAGAAGCGGATCTTAATGCCGTATTGTTACAGGCGCAGTCAGCCGCCAGCGGCGTCAGCGGCGTCAGCGGCGTCGATGCGCTGGTCGCCCAACGTGCGGCGGTGGAAGCGGATATCGCGCTAACCAAACTGCATCTGGAAATGGCAACCGTCCGCGCGCCGTTTGATGGTCGGGTCATTTCCCTCAAAACCTCGGTTGGGCAATTTGCTTCTGCCATGCGCCCTATTTTCACGCTAATCGACACTCGTCACTGGTACGTTATCGCCAACTTCCGCGAAACCGATCTGAAAAATATTCATGCCGGTACGCCTGCGACGATTCGCCTGATGAGCGACAGCGGCAAAACCTTCGAGGGTAAAGTGGATTCCATTGGCTACGGCGTGCTGCCGGATGACGGCGGTCTGGTGCTGGGCGGCCTGCCGAAAGTGTCTCGCTCTATTAACTGGGTTCGCGTTGCCCAGCGTTTTCCGGTCAAAATCATGGTCGATAAACCTGACCCGGAAATGTTCCGTATTGGCGCGTCGGCAGTCGCTAATCTTGAGCCGCAATAATGAGCGCGCTCAACTCCCTGCCATTACCGGTGGTCAGGCTGCTGGCGTTCTTTCATGAAGAGTTAAGCGAGCGGCGACCTGGTCGTGTGCCGCAGACCGTGCAGCTCTGGGTAGGCTGCCTGCTGGTGATTCTGATCTCGATGACCTTTGAGATCCCCTTCGTGGCGTTATCACTAGCGGTGCTGTTTTACGGTATTCAGTCGAACGCGTTTTACACCAAATTTGTCGCGATCTTGTTTGTGGTTGCCACGGTGCTGGAGATCGGCAGCCTGTTTTTGATCTACAAATGGTCATACGGCGAACCGTTGATCCGATTGATCATCGCAGGTCCTGTCCTGATGGGCTGCATGTTTTTGATGCGCACCCATCGGCTGGGACTGGTCTTTTTCGCCGTCGCCATTGTCGCCATTTACGGGCAAACCTTCCCCGCCATGCTCGACTACCCGGAAGTGGTCGTGCGCTTAACGCTGTGGTGTATCGTTGTCGGCCTCTATCCAACCTTGCTGATGACGTTAATCGGCGTGCTGTGGTTTCCCAGCCGCGCTATTACGCAGATGCATCAGGCGCTTAATGATCGGCTTGATGACGCGGTACGTCACCTGACAGAAAGCCTTGCGCCGCTACCCGAAACGCGGATTGAAAGAGAGGCGCTGGCGCTGCAAAAACTGAATGTCTTTTGCCTCGCGGACGACGCCGACTGGCGAACCCATAATGCATGGTGGCAAAGCTGCGTGGCAACGGTAACCTACATTTACTCGACGCTGAATCGCTACGATCCCACCTCTTTTGCTGATTCGCAGGCGATCATTGAGTTTCGGCAAAAATTAGCCATTGAAATCAACAAGCTGCAACATGCTATTGCCAAAGGGCAGTGCTGGCAAAGCGACTGGCGGCTTAGTGAAGATGAAGCGATGGCGGCACGGGAATGTAACCTGGAGAATATTTGCCAGACACTGTTACAGCTTGGTCAGATGGACCCGCACACGCCGCCAACGCCCGCCGCCAAACCGCCGTCAATGGTCGCCGATGCCTTTACTAATCCGGACTATATGCGTTACGCGGTAAAAACGCTGCTGGCCTGTTTGATCTGTTACACCTTCTACAGCGGCGTGGACTGGGAAGGCATTCACACCTGTATGCTGACCTGCGTGATCGTCGCTAACCCCAATATCGGTTCTTCGTACCAGAAGATGGCGCTACGTTTTGGCGGAGCTTTTTGCGGTGCAATTCTGGCGTTGCTGTTTACGCTACTGGTCATGCCCTGGCTGGACAATATTGTCGAATTGCTGCTCGTACTGGCACCGATTTTCCTGGCAGGCGCGTGGTTCGCCACCAGCTCTGAGCGTTCTTCTTATATCGGCACGCAGATGGTGGTGACCTTTGCTCTCGCCACGCTCGAAAACGTCTTTGGTCCGGTTTACGACCTGGTGGAAATACGCGATCGTGCCATCGGCATTCTTATCGGTACGGCGGTATCAGCGGTGATTTACACCTTTGTCTGGCCTGAAAGCGAAGCGCGTGCACTGCCGCAAAAACTGGCTGGCGCGCTGGGTATGTTAAGCAAACTAATGCGTATCCCGCGCCAACAGGAAGTCACGGCTCTGCGCACTTATCTGCAAATTCGTATAGGTCTACATGCGGCGTTTAATGCCTGTGAAGAAATGTGCCAACGCGTGGCGCTTGAACGTCAACTGGACGGCGATGAACGCGCCTTACTGATTGAACGCTCGCAAACAGTTATTCGTCAGGGACGCGACATTCTTCACGCCTGGGATGCCACCTGGAACTCGGCTCAGGCGCTGGATCACGCGCTCCAGCCGGACAGAGCCAGCCATTTTGCCGATGCACTGGAGAAATACGCTGCCGGTCTGGCAACCGCGCTCAGCCATTCTCCTCAAATAACGCTTGAAGAGATACCCGCCTCGCAGGCCATCCTGCCCACCTTATTAAAACAGGAGCAACACGTCTGTCAGCTCATCGCCCGCTTGCCAGACTGGACAGCCCCGGCATTAACGCCCGCCACGGAACAGGCACAAGGAGCCACTCAATGATCAATCGTCAACTTTCACGCTTGTTGTTGTGCAGCATTCTCGGCAGCACGACGCTGATTTCCGGCTGTGCGTTAGTGCGTAAGGATTCAGCCCCTCATCAACAGCTTAAACCAGAGCAGATCAAACTTGCCGATGATATTCATCTTGCCAGTTCCGGCTGGCCGCAAGCGCAGTGGTGGAGACAGTTTAATGATCCACAACTGGATGCGCTGATCCAACGGACGTTAAGCGGTTCTCACACCCTCGCCGAAGCGAAATTGCAGGAAGAAAAAGCGCAGTCGCAGGCAGATTTGTTAGATGCTGGTTCACAATTGCAGGTGGCGGCGTTAGGGATGCTCAACCGCCAGCGCGTCTCTGCCAACGGCTTTTTAAGCCCTTATGCGATGGATGCGCCCGCACTGGAAATGGATGGTCCGTACTACACCGAAGCTACTGTTGGTTTGTTTGCCGGATTAGATCTCGATTTATGGGGCGTACATCGCTCAGCGGTTGCCGCCGCCATTGGCGCGCATAACGCCGCGCTGGCAGAAACTGCGGCAGTGGAACTGTCGCTCACTACAGGCGTAGCGCAGCTTTATTACAGTATGCAGGCCAGCTACCAGATGCTCGATCTGTTAGAGCAAACCCGCAGCGTGATTGATTACGCGGTGAAAGCGCATCAGAGCAAAGTGGCGCACGGCCTGGAAGCGCAAGTACCGTTCCACGGCGCGCGGGCGCAGATTCTGGCGGTCGATAAACAAATTGCTGCCGTCAAAGGGCAAATCACTGAAACACGAGAATCTCTGCGCGCATTGACTGGCGCGGGCGCCAGCGATATGCCGGAGATCAAACCAGTGGCGTTACCACAGGTACAGACCGGCATTCCGGCGACACTCTCTTATGAGTTGCTCGCCAGACGTCCGGATCTGCAAGCCATGCGCTGGTATGTTCAGGCGTCATTAAATCAGGTGGATTCCGCGCGGGCGCTGTTCTACCCAAGCTTTGATATCAAAGCGTTTTTCGGCCTGGATTCCATCCACCTGGATACCTTATTCAAAAAAAGCAGTCGCCAGTTCAACTTCATTCCAGGCCTGAAATTGCCGCTGTTTGACGGTGGACGGTTGAATGCCAATCTCGAAGGCGCTCGCGCCGCCAGCAACATGATGATTGAACGCTACAACCAGTCCGTGCTGAACGCAGTGCGCGATGTCGCGGTCAACGGTACACGCCTGCAAACGCTGAATGACGAGCGGGAGATGCAGGCAGAACGCGTAGAAGCAACCCGCTTCACCCAGCGCGCCGCCGACGCCGCCTACAAGCGCGGTTTAACCAGCCGCTTACAGGCAACCGAAGCCGAATTGCCGGTGCTTGCCGAAGAGATGTCATTACTGATGCTGGATAGCCGCCGCGTGATCCAAAGCATTCAGTTGATGAAATCGCTGGGCGGCGGGTATCAGGCGGCTCCCGGCATCGAGAAAAAATAAAATGTCTGCCGCGTGATGGCTGTCACGCGGTATTTCGTTTCGTCACGTCAAAACTGACGACAGCCTGTTTTTCGTCAGAGTTTTGAATAAATAGTGCCCGTAATATCAAGGAATGTCCCCAAATAAAATGTGGCATAAAAGATGCATACTGTAGTCGAGAGCGCGTATGCGTGATTTGATTAACTGGAGCGAGACCGATGAAAAAAGTCGTCACGGTTTGCCCATATTGCGCATCAGGTTGCAAAATCAACCTGGTCGTCGATAACGGCAAAATCGTCCGGGCGGAGGCAGCGCAGGGGAAAACCAACCAGGGTACTCTGTGTCTGAAGGGTTATTATGGCTGGGATTTCATTAACGATACCCAGATCCTGACCCCGCGCCTGAAAACCCCCATGATCCGTCGCCAGCGTGGCGGCAAACTCGAACCTGTTTCCTGGGATGAGGCACTGAATTACGTTGCCGAGCGCCTGAGCGCCATCAAAGAGAAGTACGGTCCGGATGCCATCCAGACGACCGGCTCCTCGCGTGGTACGGGTAACGAAACCAACTATGTAATGCAAAAATTTGCGCGCGCCGTTATTGGTACTAATAACGTTGACTGCTGCGCTCGCGTCTGACACGGCCCATCGGTTGCAGGTCTGCACCAATCGGTCGGTAACGGCGCAATGAGCAATGCCATTAACGAAATTGATAATACCGATTTAGTGTTCGTTTTCGGGTACAACCCGGCAGATTCCCACCCAATCGTGGCGAATCACGTAATTAACGCTAAACGTAACGGGGCGAAAATTATCGTCTGCGATCCGCGCAAAATTGAAACCGCGCGCATTGCGGACATGCACATCGCACTGAAAAACGGCTCGAACATCGCGCTGTTGAATGCGATGGGCCATGTCATTATTGAAGAAAATCTGTACGACAAAGCGTTCGTCGCTTCTCGCACAGAAGGCTTTGAAGAGTATCGTAAAATCGTTGAAGGCTACACGCCGGAGTCGGTTGAAGATATCACCGGCGTCAGCGCCAGTGAGATTCGTCAGGCGGCGCGGATGTATGCCCAGGCCGAAAGCGCATCCATTCTGTGGGGCATGGGTGTTACCCAGTTCTATCAGGGCGTGGAAACCGTGCGTTCTCTGACCAGCCTCGCGATGCTGACCGGTAACCTCGGTAAGCCACATGCGGGCGTTAACCCGGTTCGTGGTCAGAACAACGTGCAGGGTGCCTGCGATATGGGCGCGCTGCCGGATACGTATCCGGGCTATCAGTACGTGAAAGATCCGGCTAACCGCGAGAAATTCGCCAAAGCCTGGGGCGTGGAAAGCCTGCCGGCCCATACCGGTTATCGCATCAGCGAACTGCCGCACCGTGCGGCGCATGGCGAAGTCCGTGCGGCGTACATTATGGGCGAAGATCCGCTACAAACGGACGCGGAACTGTCGGCAGTACGTAAAGCCTTTGAAGATCTGGAACTGGTCATCGTTCAGGACATCTTTATGACCAAAACCGCGTCGGCGGCGGATGTTATTTTACCGTCAACCTCGTGGGGCGAACATGAAGGTGTCTACACTGCGGCTGACCGTGGCTTCCAGCGTTTCTTCAAGGCGGTTGAACCGAAGTGGGATCTGAAAACGGACTGGCAAATCATCAGTGAAATCGCCACCCGTATGGGTTATCCGATGCACTACAACAACACCCAGGAGATCTGGGATGAGTTGCGTCATCTGTGCCCAGATTTCTACGGTGCAACTTACGAGAAAATGGGCGAACTGGGCTTCATTCAGTGGCCTTGCCGCGATACTTCAGATGCCGATCAGGGGACTTCTTACCTGTTTAAAGAGAAGTTTGATACCCCGAACGGTCTGGCGCAGTTCTTCACCTGCGACTGGGTAGCGCCAATCGACAAGCTCACCGATGAGTACCCGATGGTGCTGTCAACGGTGCGTGAAGTCGGTCACTACTCTTGTCGTTCGATGACTGGTAACTGTGCGGCGCTGGCGGCGCTGGCTGATGAACCTGGCTACGCGCAAATTAATACCGAAGACGCCAAACGTCTGGGTATTGAAGACGAGGCATTGGTTTGGGTGCATTCGCGTAAAGGCAAAATTATCACCCGTGCGCAGGTCAGCGATCGTCCGAACAAAGGGGCGATTTACATGACTTACCAGTGGTGGATTGGTGCCTGTAACGAGCTGGTTACCGAGAACTTAAGCCCGATTACGAAAACGCCGGAGTACAAATACTGCGCCGTGCGCGTCGAGCCGATCGCCGATCAGCGCGCCGCCGAGCAGTACGTGATTGACGAGTACAACAAGTTGAAAACTCGCCTGCGCGAAGCGGCGCTGGCGTAAATCAGTCCCTCTTACAGCCTCCTTTCGGAGGCTGTTTTTTTATCCATTCGAACTCTTTATACTGGTTACTCCCTACCCAATCGTATTATCAAAATGAAAAAAATTATCGCATTGATGTTGTTTTTGACATTCTTTGCCCACGCAAACGACTCCGAGCCCGGCAGCCAGTATGTAAAGGCAGCAGAGGCCGGAGACCGACGCGCACAATATTTTCTTGCCGACAGCTGGTTTAGCTCCGGCGATTTGAGCAAAGCCGAATATTGGGCACAGAAAGCCGCTGACAGCGGTGATGCCGATGCCTGCGCGCTGTTAGCGCAGATCAAAATCACCAATCCGGTCAGTCTGGACTATCCACAAGCAAAAGTGCTCGCCGAGAAAGCAGCACAGGCGGGCAGTAAAGAAGGTGAAGTGACGCTGGCGCATATTCTGGTTAATAGCCAGGCGGGTAAACCAGATTATCCGAAGGCGATTTCGCTGTTAGAAAACGCCTCGGAAGATTTAGAGAATGATACCGCCGTTGATGCCCAGATGCTGCTTGGCTTGATTTACGCCAACGGCGTGGGCATTACGGCTGACGATGACAAAGCAACCTGGTATTTCAAACGCAGCTCCGCGATTTCCCGTACCGGTTATTCCGAGTACTGGGCGGGGATGATGTTCTTAAACGGTGAAGAGGGTTTTATCGAGAAGAACAAACAAAAGGCGCTGCACTGGTTGAACCTGAGCTGTATGGAAGGGTTTGATACCGGGTGTGAAGAGTTTGAAAAATTAACCAACGGTTAAGATAGGCCTGATAAGACGCGACAGCGTCGCATCAGGCATCCACACATTGCCGGGTGGATATACCCCCCGGCAATCTTCAATTACTGATCCGCAGTCTTATCAAATTTGCCCAGCATTTCACGTTCGTAGGCCATCGCCTTTTTGCGGTCAAATTTGTGTTCCCACTTGGCAATGACCAGCACAGCCAGCGCATTACCCACCACGTTCAGCGCGGTACGCGCCATGTCGAGGATACGGTCAACACCGGCAATAAACGCCAGACCTTCCAGAGGAATACCGACGCTACCCAGCGTTGCCAGCAGCACCACAAACGACACACCCGGCACGCCAGCAATCCCTTTCGAGGTCACCATCAGCGTCAGCACCAGAATGATTTCCTGCCAGATAGACAGGTCAATTCCATACAACTGCGCGATAAAGATAGCGGCAATACTTTGATACAGCGTCGAACCATCAAGGTTAAAGGAGTAACCGGTCGGCACCACGAAGCTGGTGATTGACGCCGGTGCACCGTAGGCTTCCATCTTCTCAATAATTCGCGGCAGCACGCTTTCAGAGCTGGCAGTGGAATACGCCAGAATCAGCTCATCTTTCAGAATGCGAATCAGGATCCAGACGCTTAACCCGCACAGGCGCGCCACAATTCCCAGCACTACCAGCGCGAAGAACAGAATGGCGAAATGCACCAGCAGCACCAGTTTCGCCAGTGGCCACAGAGAAGAGAAACCAAAGTTAGCCACCGTCACCGCAATCAGCGCAAACACACCCACCGGTGCATAACGCATCACCATGTGAGTCACTTTAAACATGGTTTCAGAGATGGAGCGGAACACGGTCACCAGCGGTTCACGATGCGTCGCGGGCAGGGAGGAAAGCCCCAGACCAAACAGCACCGAGAAGAAGATGATCGGCAGCATTTCGCCTTTCGCCATCGACGCCACAATGTTCGTCGGCACCAGCGACAAAATCGTGCCCATAATGCCGTGGGAACTGCTTTGTACCGCTTCCGTAGTGCTCTGATATTTCGAGATATCGACGGTCGCCAGCTGCGACATATCCACCCCGGCACCGGGCTGGAAGACGTTTGCCAGAGTGATCCCCAGAATGATGGCGACGGTGGTGATCACTTCAAAGTAGATAATGGTTTTCGCGCCAATACGCCCAAGCTGTTTGGCATCACCAACACCCGCGATACCTACCACCAGCGTGGAGATCACAATCGGCACAACAATCATTTTGATCAGGTGGATGAAGATATCACCCGCCGGAGAGAGCAAATTGACGACCAGCCATTCGCGACTGTCGCTATGGTAGTGCAGGTAGCTTCCCAGGAGAATGCCCAGCACCATAGCAAACAGAATCTGCCAGGCCAGGCTGAATTTTATATTTTTCATATGAATGACTTCCTCAATGGAGCACCGTTCCCCGTTCAGAAACGCGAGAACGTGACATACTGCCAGGGCATGAATTGTGTTGCGTTGGTTTGTAGATTTTTTTAACGCTTATGATCAGTATCATTTGCGCGGTATGTTGCGCAACCCTTTAACAACAGAGCTTTTCGCTGCATTAATGCATAATAACGCGAGTTTATGACAGGTTATATGAATAACCATTTGTTATGGAAAGATTTTTATTTGTTTAATCTGCAATAATCGTTAATGGTGATTATTTTTTACATGTATTCATTCGATTGTTTTTTACGCAGCTCAATAACATAATCTGCAACGCCGAATGATTAATCCGATCTCCGCTGCAACAGTTTCGCCATATTAATCGACTCAACCAACTGTGTCCGGTTGACCCTGGGTGAATTGAGATCCATCACTTTTTGCCATAGTTCGATGGCCTGCGCGTAATTCGCCTGCATAAAAGCATCGGAAGCCAGCAGCATCAGGGCGGTAATTTCGTTTTCGTCCAGCGCGAGGGCTTTGTCGATCATTGCGCGAGTCTGGGCGGTCATATGCTGGCTGGCCTGGTAATAAAGCACCGTCGCCAGCGCCGCATACAGTTCAGCGTTCTCACCACGTAGTTGCAACGCCTGACGGTATGCCAGCAGCGAATTGCTGTAATCGTTTTGCCACAGGTAATACTCGCCCAGCAATGCCCACTGTTCGCTGTTTTGTGGATTAGCGCGGATTTTATCCTGCAATGCCTGAAGCTGCGCTTCCGGGGTTTGCTGGCTGGCAAACTGATGTAGCGGATCGCGCTGACGCTGATACTCCGCACGTACCGCCTGCCATTTTGGGCTTAACAGATAACTGCCGACACAGAGAAATAGCATCAAAATCGTGAGTATTGTCAGCATTTTCACCGGTATTTTGGGCTGTTTCATCGCTTCGCCCTCACTCGCCAGAGGATCAGTGCCATCAGCAGTAACAACACAACAGGCAGCGCCCATAACACCAGCGTCTGACCCGTTAACGGTGGGTTATAGCGAACAAAATCTCCGTAGCGTTCGGTCATCCAGCCAATGATTTCGACTTCGTTCTTCCCCTCCGCCACCATGCTGTAAACCTGATGGCGCATACTGACTGCCACCGGCGCGTTGGATTCCAGTAAGTTCTGATTTTGGCACTGCGGACAACGTAACTGGCTGGCAATATTTAACGCCTGTTGCTGTTGTTGCGGATTGGCGAATTGCCAGGTGTCTACAACCTGAGCGCGCGCAAAACAGGTAAATAACAGCAGTAGCGTGAGAAGTCCTTTATTCATCGCGCTTCCTCCCCCGCCATCCGCTTAACAATGCGCCCGCAATCATCAACAATCCTCCCCCCCAGATCCAGCGCACACCGCTTTGTACATACAAACGAAATGCATAGCGATCCGGCCCGGTTTTTTCTCCCATGACCGCATACCAGTCATGGATACCGTTCCAGCGAATTGACGGCTCCATCATTTGCTGACGACGTGCTTCGTAAAAACGCCGCTCCGGTGTCAGTTCACCAATGCGTTGCTGATGGTCAAATAACGCCACTATCGCTTTTTCGCTGGTGTAATTACCTTTGGCTTGTAGATCGAGGCGCTCAAAACGGAAGGTGTATCCTGCCAGCGTCACCTGCTGACCCGGCTGTAAATTCAGGCTGATCTCCTGACGGCTGACGCTGGAGACCACGATCCCGGCGGCAAATAACAGCACGCCCGCATGAGCTACCAGCGCCGGAAGCTGCGCGCGTTTGCCAGAGACAAACGTCGCCAGCACAATCACCACCAGCATCAACAGACCAAACGGTAACGTCGCGCGGTTAAAATACGGCGCGCCAACGGAGAGGCGTCCCCAGCCCAGCAGGCCGTAAATCATCGGATAAAGCGTTCCCACCAGCACGATCAGTAGCACTGCGCAAAACAGCAACAGCGTAGCGAGGATTAACATTTCCCACGATAACACCGAAAAACGCACCGCCGGGCCACCGTCCCGCGCTCGCCAGCCATACAGAGCCAAAGACGCAAGGCTAATCAGTGCAAACAGGCTGAACAACGGCACGGCGCGGACGTTATCCAGCGCGAACGCATGAACCGAAACCAGAATGCCAGAACGGACAATTAAGGTGCCCAGCAGCGACAGCATCAGAGTAACTATCGCCAGCAACAGCGACCAGTGGCGGAAAATCCCCCGCTGGCGTGTCAGGGACAAACTGTGCAGCAGCGCAGTGGCAGAAAGCCAGGGTAATAAAGAGGCGTTTTCCACCGGATCCCAGAACCACCAGCCGCCCCAGCCGAGTTCGCAATAGGCCCACCAGGAACCGAGGATGATCCCCGCTGTTAATGCACTCCAGCCAGGTAGTGCCCAGCGCCAGCAAATTCGGGCGCTGGCCGCATCAAACTCGCCGCGCAGTAAACTCGCCAGCGCCACGCTCGCCGCCACCATCAAACCGCCATAGCCGAGATAAAGCAGCGGCGGATGGAAGATAAGACCGGGATGTTGCAGCATCGGATTGAGATCGCGGCCTTCGATTGCTGGTGGAAATATCCGCACGAAGGGATCGGACCACAGCACCACAAACAGTAGCAGTGCGGCGAGCATGAGAGATAAAACGGCTAGCGTCAGCGGAAATAGCGGATCGGTTTGCTGCCGATAATGCCAGGCAAACAGCGCGCTCCAGGCGGAAAGCAGCAGCACCCAAAGCAGCAGCGAACCTTCATGACCGCCCCACACCGCCGCCAGTTTGAGTTCCCACGACAGCAGGCTATAGCTATGTTGGGCGACATAAATGACCGAGAAATCGCTGATGAGAAAACAATACGTCAGTACGCCAAAGGCGAGCAGCAGGAGCGCGAACTGCGCCAGAATGCCGATGCAAGTGAGCCGCATCATCGCAGGCCAGCGCAACCGCACACCCGCGAAGGTTGTCAACGGGGTCAACACATTGACCCCAAGACTTAACAACAACGCCAGAAAACCGACTTCAGGAAGGAATACGTCCAGAAACCACCTCTTTTCTGGTTTACGCCACCGTCAACTGTCCGGCGTAGAGAATGAAAAAACGCAGCATCAACACACCGACCAGGCTGGCTCCACACGCCGCCAGCACGGCAGAAATGCCGGAACTGCGATTCACCCACGGTTTGAGCAACATTGGCACAATCAGCCCCAGCCCGGCGACACCAAGCCAGAACCACCACGTCCAGAAACCACCGCCCAACGCCGCCACCAGCGCACGAGCTTTACCGTCATCGCCCAGCGCCAGGCCGACGAAAAACGCCACCAGCAGGAAGATTTCACCCCATACCACAGGGATTTCCATACGGTGAACAAAGTGCGCTTCCGTGGAATGCGGATTACTGCGCTGGCGTATCGCCATGGCGATCAGCGCCACCGCCGCACCGGACGAGATGCCGGAGAACAGGAACAGCACCGGCAGGATCGGGTTATTGAGGAACGGATACGATTTCAGCGCCGACAGCAGAAAGCCAGTATAAGCCCCCAGCAGCACCGCCAGCACCAGCATCAGCGTTTCCAGTCCGCGATGAACGGGCGTCAGCAGGCTCAGAACCTTTTGCACGATCCCCAGCTTCGGCAACCAGCGTTGTTGCAGGGCAAGCAAATCGTGTTCAAAGATTTTCGCCAGCCACAGCACCAGCACCACCATGTAGAGCTGAAACAGCATTACCCCCATCGACATCACCGAGGTAAAACTGTAGTGGAACATCAGCTTCCAGAAGGTCCACGGTCTCGTCAGGTGGAAGACGAGGATCAACAGACCGAGGATCACCGCGCCAGGCCCGACAATCAGCGTGGTACGCAGCAACGTACTGTCTGCGCCGCCCGCCTGCGGGTAGAAGCGACGCAGCAACACCGCCAACGTCACCAGCCCGGCAGAAATCCCCACCAAAAACAGATAGATGGCAATCGGCCAGTCCCACACCAGTGATTCAAAATGAAATGCGGAAGCCTGCGTCATTGACTCACCTCCCCGTATTTAAACGGTACGCGGTACAGCTTCGGTTTGGTTCCCAGCGCCAGCTTGTAGCGGTAAGAGGGCTTCTGGCGCAGCAGTTGCGAAATCTCACTGTTAGGATCGTCCAGATTGCCAAACGTCAGTGCTTTCGTCGGGCAAGCTTCAACGCACGCGGGCAGCTTACCGGCCTGTAAATTGGTCTTACGGCAGAAATCGCATTTGTCCGCCGTCTTCGTGACCGGATGGATAAAGCGCACGCGGTACGGACAGGCGGCGATGCAGTACTGACAACCGACGCAGAGATCCGGATTAACATCGACAATCCCGCTGGCGGCATCGCGAAAAGAGGCGCCGGTCGGGCAGACGTCAACGCAAGGCGCATGGTCGCAGTGCTGGCAAGACTTACGGAAGAAGCGATATTTCACATCAGGAAATTCGCCCAGTGGCTCGCTACGAATAATCGTCAGGCGCGAGACACCTTCCGGCACCTTGTTTACTTCCCGACAAGCATCCATACAGGCGGTACAGCCGATGCATAACGACTCGTCATGCACCATGCCGTAACGCACACCATTGATATTCAACGTTTTCGCCACCACGCGTCCTGCGGTGCCGCTGACGGCTGCCAGCACGCCGACGCCGGTGAGAAACTGGCGACGTGACCAGGTCATGGCTGCTCCTTAAGCAACGGAACAGACGCCGGGTTAAAGTTCGGATTGGTGCGCTGATCGCTGTGGCAATCGACGCAAATCTTAATCCGTCCTTTGTCACTTAACGTCTGCATCGTATCTTGCTGTGGATGCAGGGAATGGCAGCTGGCGCACGCCACTTTAGTCACGTGGACATCGTGCGGCCAGAACGCTTTTTGCAACTGTTCCGGCAGATGGCAGGACATACAAACACTGTTCTGCTCACCAACGTTGTACATCGGCTCGTTAAAGCGCATCACATCTTTCACCCCTTCGCGGTGTTGCGGTGACGGCTGGCCGTGACAGTTGGTGCAGGTAACCGGCAATTTATTATTCGGGTTGATAACGGAAGCATGTTTGCCATGCATACCTTCGGTGTCTGGCTTATGACAGTCCAGACAGGCGGCATCCGGGTTACGCTGCTGGGTAACTTCGTAGCGATCTTCCGATGCCTGCGCCGCAGGGGTAGCGGTAATTCCGTTCAGGCTCCACAACAGGCCCGACGCCAGCACCCCGGCAGTTAATAACGAACGTAATACGCTCATATTCACTCCATTGTGTTTTCCGCCCCTTGCGAGGCGGAACGGGGGTTATTGGCTTAACAGACCGTTTTTACGTGCCTGCTCTTCCCACTGTGGGATCACCGTTTTGATGAAGTCCTGCTTCTCGGCCTTGATTTGTTCCATGTTCAGGCCAATGGCCTGCTGGGCTTTCTCTTTGGTCGAGATATCCGGGATCTGGATTTCATGGGTGATGCCTTTGGTCGCCAGCAAACGCGCCAGTTTGGTACGCGCATCCGCCGCTTTATCCATCGCCGTGCCAAGCATCCGCAGACCTTCTTCCGGCGCGTGCATATGAATGCCGTGGGAAGCGATCGCCAGATCCCAACGCCACTGAGCATGACGGATATCGTCCTGAATCGGCTTCATTTCGGCTTCCGTCGCGCCAGCATCCAGCGCCGCTTTCGCTTCGAAGTGGGCGTGAACCAGTTGATCTTCGACCTTGATTTTCAGGTCGTTAATCGACTGTTTACGCTCCGCGACCACTTTTTGCAGCGTGGCTTTGTCCTGGGTATGGCAGTTCGCACAAGTCTGGGCGAAGTTATCAAACGGATTGCCAATTTTATGGTCGGTGTAGAGTTTGCCTTCGGCGTTCTGCACTTTTGGCATATGGCAGTCGATACAGGTCACGTTATTTTTGCCGTGAATGCCCGTACTCCAGGTTTCATATTCCGGGTGCTGCGCTTTCAGCATTGGCGTTTTCGACAGGGAGTTAGTCCAGTCAGAGAAGGCAATTTTGTCGTAATACTGCTCCATATTTTCGACTTTCATGCCGTTATCCCACGGGAATTTAACGGCTTTGTTTTTGCCGTCGAAGTAATACTCCACATGGCACTGACCGCAAACCATCGATTGCTGGTCGAAACGTCCGGCTTTCTCAAAAGGTTTACCAATGGCTTCCATAGCGCGAGCCGCATACGGACGGGAAAGGGTTAACTCCGGCTTGCCTTTGGCGAACTCTGGTGAGGCAGTGTTATGGCAATCGGCACAACCTAAATTGTTGACGATTTCCGGGCCGCCGCGCGCCCATTTACCGTGGAAGTAGCCATCTTCACCGTCTTTCTGGATCAGACGCGCCACATCCGGGCTTTTACAACTCCAGCATGCCATCGGTAGCGGACCATCTTCAGCGTTTTTCGGCGCACCGGTACGCAACGTTTCACGTACATCGGTCACAGCAAAGGCATGTCCACGCGGCTTGTTGTAATCGCGTGAGAAGGGATACCCCGCCCACAGGATCACCAGACGTGGATCTTCTGCTAGTGCGTCAACACGCTCTGATTGTTCCGAGGTGGCTTTCCAGGAGAGATATTGATCGGGGTGCTGCGGGGCAAAGGTTTCATTCTTCGCTTCCACAGTTACAGGTTTCGCGGGAGCGGCCGTTTGTTCAGCGTGAACAGAAGTGAAAAAGAAAAAAGGAATCAATAAGCTGAAGATACGGCGTGCGTTTATTTTTATCCTTGTCATAGGGGCTTCATCCAAATTTTGCCATTGAGGAAATGGCAGTTTTTATTGTTTTTTCATAACAGTAACCGCACATACACTGTTATGACATTGCTCGCCCCTATGTGTAACAAATAACCACACTCAGAATGTTGTCTTTAATCAATTGTAAGTGCATGTAAAATACCACTTTAGAGTTAGTCGGTATCTTCCTCTTTTTCAACAGCATGCATAACTGCATGTTCCTCAAAGAATTAATCAACTTTTGTTGGTGTCCTTCAAAAATTACCCTGCCGTTTATTTGCACAATTCTACTTTTGCGTGATCTGTCGCCCAAATACTAAACAAAACTGCCAATACCCCTACATTTAACGCTTATGCCACATATTATTAACATCCTACAAGGAGAACAAAAGCATGAGTCAAATTCACAAACACACCATTCCTGCCAACATCGCAGACCGTTGCCTGATAAACCCTCAGCAGTACGAAGCGATGTATCAACAATCTATTAACGCACCAGATACCTTCTGGGGCGAACAGGGAAAAATTCTCGACTGGATCAAACCCTACCAGAAGGTGAAAAACACCTCCTTTGCCCCGGGTAATGTGTCCATTAAATGGTACGAGGACGGCACGCTAAATCTGGCGGCCAACTGCCTCGACCGCCATCTGCAAGAAAACGGCGATCGCACCGCTATCATCTGGGAAGGCGATGACGCCAGCCAGAGCAAACATATCAGCTATAAAGAGCTGCACCGCGACGTCTGCCGCTTCGCCAATACCCTGCTTGAGCTGGGCATTAAAAAAGGTGATGTGGTGGCGATTTATATGCCGATGGTGCCGGAAGCCGCAGTCGCGATGTTGGCCTGCGCCCGCATTGGTGCGGTGCATTCGGTGATTTTCGGCGGCTTCTCGCCGGAAGCCGTTGCCGGACGTATTATCGATTCCAACTCACGATTGGTGATCACTTCCGACGAAGGTGTACGCGCTGGACGTAGCATTCCGCTGAAGAAAAACGTCGATGACGCGCTGAAAAATCCGAACGTCACCAGCATTGAACATGTGGTTGTACTGAAGCGTACTGGCGGGAAAATCGACTGGCAGGAAGGACGCGACCTGTGGTGGCACGACCTGGTTGAGCAAGCGAGCGATCAGCACCAGCCGGAAGAAGTAAACGCCGAAGATCCGTTGTTTATTCTCTACACCTCCGGTTCTACCGGTAAGCCGAAAGGCGTACTGCACACTACCGGCGGTTATCTGGTGTACGCGGCGCTGACCTTTAAATATGTCTTTGATTATCATCCGGGCGATATCTACTGGTGCACCGCCGATGTGGGCTGGGTTACCGGACACAGTTACTTGCTGTATGGTCCGCTGGCCTGCGGGGCAACCACGCTGATGTTTGAAGGCGTACCGAACTGGCCGACGCCTGCCCGTATGGCACAGGTGGTGGATAAGCATCAGGTCAATATTCTCTATACCGCACCCACGGCGATTCGCGCACTGATGGCGGAAGGCGATAAAGCGATTGAAGGCACCGATCGTTCGTCGCTACGCATTCTTGGTTCTGTGGGCGAGCCAATTAACCCGGAAGCGTGGGAGTGGTACTGGAAGAAGATCGGCAACGAGAAATGTCCGGTGGTCGATACCTGGTGGCAGACCGAAACCGGCGGTTTCATGATTACCCCACTGCCTGGCGCTACCGAGCTGAAAGCCGGTTCGGCAACACGTCCGTTCTTCGGCGTGCAACCGGCGCTGGTCGATAACGAAGGTAACCCGCTGGAAGGCGCTACCGAAGGCAGCCTGGTGATCACCGACTCCTGGCCGGGTCAGGCGCGCACGCTGTTTGGCGATCACGAGCGTTTTGAACAGACCTACTTTTCCACCTTCAAAAATATGTATTTCAGTGGCGATGGCGCGCGTCGTGACGAAGATGGCTATTACTGGATCACCGGGCGCGTGGACGACGTGTTGAACGTCTCCGGTCACCGTCTGGGAACGGCAGAGATTGAGTCGGCGCTGGTGGCGCATCCGAAGATAGCCGAAGCCGCTGTCGTCGGTATTCCGCACAATATTAAAGGTCAGGCGATTTACGCCTACGTCACGCTTAATCACGGGGAGGAACCGTCACCAGAACTGTACGCAGAAGTCCGCAACTGGGTGCGTAAAGAGATTGGCCCGCTGGCAACGCCAGACGTGCTGCACTGGACCGACTCCCTGCCTAAAACCCGCTCCGGCAAAATTATGCGCCGTATTCTGCGCAAAATTGCGGCGGGCGATACCAGCAACCTGGGCGATACCTCGACGCTTGCCGATCCTGGCGTAGTCGAGAAGCTGCTTGAAGAGAAGCAGGCTATCGCAATGCCGTCGTAACCCTCAAGCGCCGGATGCGGCGTAAACGCCTTATCCAGCCTACATTCGGCAACGGTTGTAGGTCGGATAAGATGCGCCAGCATCGCATCCGACAACAAGCGCCGGATGCGGCGTAAACGCTTTATCCGGCCTACATTCGGCAACGGCTGTAGGTCGGATAAGACGCGACAGCGGCGCATCAGGCAATGGGTTACCTGAGCGATAACCTTCTCCCATAAGGGAGCGGGAATTAAAACAATCCCTACATTACCTCTGGAGAATCTGTGATGAATGGCACTATTTATCAGCGGATAGAAGACAATGCGCATTTCAGGGAGTTAGTCGAAAAACGGCAACGGTTTGCCACCATCCTGTCGATTATTATGCTGGCAGTTTATATCGGCTTTATTTTACTGATCGCCTTCGCGCCCGGCTGGCTGGGCACTCCGCTGAACCCGAACACCAGCGTCACACGCGGGATTCCAGTCGGTGTTGGAGTGATTGTGATCTCCTTTGTTCTCACTGGTATCTACATCTGGCGGGCGAACGGCGAATTTGACCGTCTTAATAATGAAGTCCTGCATGAGGTACAAGCATCATGAAAAGAGTTCTGACGGCGCTTGCCGCCACACTCCCTTTCGCAGCTAACGCGGCGGATGCTATTAGCGGGGCCGTAGAGCGCCAGCCGACGAACTGGCAGGCGATTATTATGTTCCTGATTTTCGTCGTGTTTACGCTCGGTATTACCTACTGGGCGTCAAAACGTGTACGTTCTCGTAATGACTACTACACCGCAGGCGGCAATATCACCGGTTTCCAGAACGGGCTGGCGATTGCGGGTGACTATATGTCTGCCGCCTCATTTTTGGGCATCTCCGCGCTGGTGTTTACCTCCGGCTATGACGGCTTAATTTACTCGCTGGGCTTCCTGGTGGGCTGGCCAATTATTCTGTTCCTGATTGCCGAACGTCTGCGTAACCTCGGTCGCTATACCTTTGCGGATGTGGCCTCGTACCGTCTGAAACAAGGGCCAATTCGTATTCTTTCGGCCTGTGGTTCTCTGGTGGTCGTGGCGCTTTACCTTATCGCCCAGATGGTAGGCGCAGGTAAACTGATCGAACTGTTGTTTGGCCTTAACTATCACATTGCGGTGGTTCTGGTCGGCGTACTGATGATGATGTACGTCCTGTTCGGCGGAATGCTGGCGACCACTTGGGTACAGATTATCAAAGCCGTACTGTTGCTGTTCGGTGCCAGCTTTATGGCCTTTATGGTGATGAAACATGTTGGCTTTAGCTTCAACAATCTGTTCAGCGAAGCGATGGCGGTGCACCCGAAAGGTGTCGACATCATGAAGCCGGGCGGGCTGGTGAAAGATCCAATATCTGCGCTGTCGCTGGGGCTGGGGCTGATGTTTGGTACGGCTGGCTTACCGCATATTCTGATGCGCTTCTTTACGGTCAGCGATGCCCGTGAAGCGCGTAAGAGCGTGTTCTACGCCACCGGATTTATGGGCTACTTCTATATCCTGACCTTTATTATCGGTTTTGGCGCGATCATGCTGGTCGGTGCGAATCCGGCCTATAAAGACGCGGCAGGGGCGCTGATTGGCGGTAACAACATGGCGGCGGTTCACCTGGCCAATGCGGTAGGCGGTAACCTGTTCCTCGGCTTTATTTCAGCGGTTGCTTTCGCCACCATCCTCGCGGTGGTTGCCGGTCTGACGCTGGCAGGTGCATCGGCGGTTTCGCATGACCTTTACGCCAACGTCTTCAAAAAAGGCGCGACCGAACGTGAAGAGCTGCGGGTATCGAAAATCACCGTCCTGATTTTGGGCGTGATTGCCATTATCCTCGGTGTCCTGTTTGAAAATCAGAACATCGCCTTCATGGTGGGTCTGGCGTTTGCCATCGCGGCGAGCTGTAACTTCCCAATCATTCTGCTTTCTATGTACTGGTCGAAACTGACCACGCGTGGTGCGATGCTGGGAGGTTGGCTGGGGCTGATTACCGCTGTAGTGCTGATGATCCTCGGCCCGACTATTTGGGTACAGATCCTTGGTCACGAAAAAGCCATCTTCCCGTATGAATACCCGGCGCTGTTCTCGATCACCGTGGCATTCCTCGGCATCTGGTTCTTCTCGGCAACCGATAATTCAGCGGAAGGGGCGCGTGAGCGTGAACTGTTCCGTGCGCAGTTTATCCGTTCCCAGACCGGCTTTGGCGTTGAGCAAGGCCGCGCACATTAATCTCTACCCTTCCCCGGTCAGGCGACCGGGGAATTTCTTCAGAACATCATCCAGGCCACCAGCGGCGAAACCAGTACCATTAATACGCCAGAAAGCATCATGACCAGACTGGCAACCACGCCCTCTTGTTGACCCAATTCATACGATCGCGCGGTTCCGGCGCCATGAGACGCCGCGCCAAATCCGGCACCTTTCGCCATCCCTTCGCGAATCGAGAGACGTAAAAACAGCACGTCGCCAATCGCCATGCCAAACACGCCGGTGACCACCACAAACAACGCCACCAGATCAGGCTGTCCGCCGAGCGACTGGCTCGCTGCCAGAGCAAATGGTGTAGTGACCGAACGCACCGCCAGGCTACGCTGGATCTCATCCGACAGGGTAAATAATCGTGCCAGCCACACCGAGCTGGTCACTGCCACCACCGTTGCCGTCAGTACGCCCGCCGTCAGCGACATCCAGTGACGTTTAATGATCGCCCGATTGTCATACACCGGCACCGCAAAGGCGATGGTTGCCGGGCCTAATAGCCATAGTAGCCAGTGCGCTTCGCCAATATAGTTTTGCCAGGAAATATTGCCAAAAACCAGCAGCATAACCAGTAGCGCAGGCGTCAGCACCAGAGGCATCAACGGCAGTTTACGAAAGCGGCGATAAAGGCGTTTGTTAAGAAAATAGATAACCAGCGTAATCGCCAGGCAGAGCATACTTAGCTGAAAATTAATCACGGTTTAACCTGCGCATTTCATAGCGATAGACTTTTTCCACTACCCAGGCGGTCGTGCCCAATACCATCACCGTGCTCAACGCGATCACTGCAAAAATACGCCAACCATCCACCAGCAATAGTTGTGCATAGTTCACCACCGCCACCACGGCAGGAACAAAAAACAGCAGCATTTCGGCCAGCAACCAGCGTGCCCCGGCACGTACCCATTGCAGAGGAATAATGCGGCAAACAATCAGCGCCAGCATCAGGATCATCCCCACCAGGTTGGCGGGCAGCGGCAAATGCAGCCAGGAGACGAGATATTGCGCAAAAATAAATAAACCTGCATACAGCACAACCTGCACAAATACCTGAAGAGATTGCACAACGGCAGGGGTAATGCGGCGAAGCGCCACGGACATGAGGGGATATCCTGAAAATAAAACAGAACGTTAAGTATAGAGAGCCTCATGCCGCTACTGAAATGAATTAAAATCATTGCAGGTATAGTCAAAGGGAATAGTTATGGATATCAGAACGCTGCGTTATTTTGTCGAAGTCGTGCGCCAGCAAAGCTTCACCCGCGCAGCGGAGAAGTTGTTTGTGACCCAGCCCACCATCAGCAAGATGCTGAAGAATCTCGAAGATGAGCTGAACTGTATATTGTTGATCCGCGATGGTCGTCGGCTGCTTCTCACTGATACTGGTCGCGTCGTATTTGAGCGCGGGTTGGCTATATTGGCTGAGTTTCGGCAACTGGAAGCTGAGCTTAGCGATATCAATCAGCTTAAAACCGGCGTTTTGCGGTTGGGGATCCCGCCGATGGTTGGGATGTTAATGGCCGGGCCGATTGGCTTGTTCCGCCAGCGTTACCCCGGCGTGGAACTGAAGATTTCGGAGTTTGGTGGTCTGACGGTACAACAAGCGGTGATGAACGGCGAACTGGATATGGCACTGACCGCTCTACCAGTAGAAGAAAGTGGCCTGACAACGTTATCGCTGTTTAGTCATCCGCTTTGTGTTCTGGTGCCGCGTTCAGGTAAATGGCTTGAGCGTGATGCCGTCTCACCAGAGACACTGGCGGAACATCCTCTTCTTATCTATAACGAAGATTTTGCCTTAAGTAAGCAATTGATGGCGTTATTCGATGAACATGGCGTTAAGCCGAGGATTGCGGTTCGCAGCGGACAATGGGATTTTCTCGCCGCGATGGTTCAGTCCGGTGTCGGAATAGCCATTTTGCCGGAACCCATTTGCCAGCGATTAGATAAAAACACCTTAAAATGGCTGCCGCTGGAAAGCGAACTACGCTGGAAATTAGGAATGATTTGGCGTGAGGGCGTTTACCTTTCCCACTGTGCCCAGGCGTGGCTGACCTGTTGTGAAGGATACTGGTTAACGCCAGAGTAAGACGGGTTGGCGGGCTCACCCGCCAACCCTGCAGATTATTGATTTTCCTCAATCAACAACGCTTCCAGCAAATCGAGATCGTGCAGTAATTTTTGCAGCGTTTCGTTGCTGATCTCCCGCGTGGCGCGCAGGTGGTAGAGTTCAGCGCGTTCAGAACGCAGCGCCGCCAGACGGAAGCGACGCTCCAGGTTCTCTTCCTGAACCGAACTTTCAACGTCATTACGTCCATCGGCGCGACGGCGCAGATTACCAATCACGCGAGAGCTGACTTCAGTGAGCAACTGGTTGTCGATATTCTCTTCGGTATCCGCCGCCAGACGCTCCTCCATTTTCTGGATCGCCACAATTGCCACTTCAGCGGTTGCCGCGCGCGCGATTCGCTCCTCTTTCAACTGTTGTGAATGGTCTGCGACTTCAATGTGTTGTAGCAGAACAGGCAGCATCACTACGCCGACAAACAGCGAAAAGAGAATGACACCAGCCGCCAGGAACACCAGCTCATAACGCGCCGGGAAGACATTTCCATCCGGCAACAGCAGAGGAATAGAGAGCACACCAGCAAGAGTAATTGCCCCGCGCACCCCGGCGAAAGAAGCGATAAGGATTTCTCGTGTCGTCCACGAACCAAACTCCATCGGCTTCTTCTTCAGGAACCGGTTGCTGAACTTTTTCATCGTCCACAGCCAGCCAAAACGCACCAGCATTAGCGCCGCATAAATCAAGATGATGTCAGTAAACAACATCCAGATTTCGACGTTAGGGTCAATTTCCGCCGCAACCAGCGACGTTTCCAGAATACCCGGTAGTTGCAGACCCAACAGCAAGAACACCATGCCGTTAAAGACAAATTCCAGCATCGCCCAGGTGCTGTTCGCGCGCAGTCGCATCGCCAGCGGCGCACGGCGCATCACGCCGGAACGGGTGATGGTCATCCCGGCGGCAACTGCTGCAAGGATGCCGGAAACGCCAATATGTTCGGCAATCAGATAAGAGGCAAACGGCAGCAGGAACAGCAATACGATCTGCGTCGCGGGTTCATCGCCGCCCCAGCGGCTGAGGAAACGCAACGAGCGACCATACAGCCAGCTCACCGCAAAACCGGCGAGAATACCGCCAATGGCCACTTTCATAAATTCAACCGTCGCGCCGCCAACGGTGAAGATCATCGTCCCCATCGCAACTGCCACGGCAAACTTCAGCGACACCAGGCCGGAGGCGTCATTCATCAACGCTTCGCCCTGCAAAATCCCCATGATTTTTTTCGGGATGCGCCCTTCGCCAACAATCCCGGAGAGCGCCACGGCATCGGTCGGAGAGAGCACCGCCGCCAGCGCAAAGGCGGGTATCAGCGGGATACCCGGCACCACCCAGTAAATAAGGAAGCCAATGCCGACCACAGTGACCACCACCAGCGCCAGCGCGAGGCCGAATATTTCCCGACCATGTTCGAGAAATTCGCGGGTTGGTGTTTTCCAGCCATCAGCAAACAGCAACGGCGGGATAAACAAGACTAAAAAGAGTTCAGGATCAAACTCCACATGCAAACCAAACGTCGGCCACGCCAGTAGCGCACCGATGGCGATTTGCATAAGCGGAAGCGGGATCTGAAAGGGCATGACACGAGTGACCACCCCGGACAGCGAGACCACGAGGGTCATTATCAGTATGGTGAAGAAGATTTCCATGCGTTCCCTGTTTGCAATGTTTTTTATGATTTGAGAAAGGCGTTATGCCCGGACTCTCAGTTTTTCAGAATATCGCAAAAGCTCACACAATGTACGGAGAAAATAAAAACGGGCAGCCATTGCCACCCGTTTTCAGAATCTTATTAAAGCTTAGATAGCCCAGCCTCCAGCATAGAAGGTGACCAGCGCCACGGCGATAACGACCGTACCGATGTTCAGCTTACGCCATTCGCCAGAAACCAGACGACCAATCACCAGGGTCGCGAAGCCGATCATGATGCCAGTTACGATGTTACAGGTCAGCACGATGAATACTGCTGTTACCAGACCCGCCATTGCATCGACGAAATCAGCAAAGTCGATTTTCGCCACGTTGCTCAACATCAACAGGCCAACGTACATCAGCGCCGGAGCTGTTGCGTAACCCGGAACGAGGTAAGAGAGCGGAGAGAGGAACAGAATCAGCAGGAACAGCACGCCAACCGTGATTGCCGTCAGACCGGTTTTACCGCCCGCTGCTGTACCCGCCGCAGACTCAATGTATACCGCAGCCGGAGCCGCACCGACCAGGCCAGAGAAAACGCTGCTCAGGGAGTCGGTGGTCAGTGCTTTACCGCCGTCGATAATCTGCCCGTCTTTATCCAGCAGGTTCGCCTGACCGGCTACCGCACGGATGGTTCCGGTAGCATCGAAAACAGCAGTCATCACCAACGCCAGTACGCTCGGCAGAACCACAGGGTTCAGCGCCCCCATAATATCCAGGCTACCAATTAGCGAATTACCGTTCTCATCGCTCAATGAAGGCATGGCGAAAACGCCAGAGAAATGGACGTTAGGATCAAAGAGCAGACCCACAATCGAGATGCCGATAATGGTTAACAGGATACCGCCTGGTACTTTCAGTTTTTCCAGACCGATAATTACCGCCAGACCTACCAGCGACATAATCACCGGGAAGGTTGCGAAATCACCCAGCGCAACGGGCAGACCGTCGAGCGGGTTTTTAATCACCAGACCAACACCATTAGCGGCAATCAGCAGCAAGAACAGGCCGATACCAATCCCCGTGCCGTGTGCCACGCCGTGCGGTAAGTTGCGCAAAATCCAGCTACGGATACCCGTGGCAGAAATTACCGTAAACAGAACACCCATCAGGAACACGGCACCCAGCGCGACAGGTACGCTAATATGTTGCCCCAGCACCAGGCTGAATGCGGTAAACGCCGTCAGAGAGATGGCGCAGCCGATAGCCAACGGCAGATTGGCCCATAACCCCATCGCGATAGAACCAATCCCGGCAACCAGACAAGTTGCAACAAAAACTGCCGCTGGCGGGAAGCCCGCTTTACCCAACATACCTGGAACGACGATAACCGAGTAGACCATCGCCAGAAACGTTGTTAACCCGGCAACCACTTCCTGACGGACGGTGCTTCCACGTTGTGAAATTTTAAACCAGGCGTCGAGTGAACCGCCGGTACGCGCTGATGGCGTAGACATAAGAAAACATCCCCTGAGAGTTTATTTTTCGTCAAGATGCGTGGCGGACAATCCCCTGCCAGCGAAACGTTATTCTTCCTGCTTCAGGTTTGCGACAATCTGGGGCGTCGCAAAAAAGCAAACGTTTAGCTCCGCGCATACAAAACGGGTGGTAAAAAAAAGCAAACGATTATCCGGCGATCATAGCGGCTTTTTCAACCGAAGTTTGCTGCTTTTTTCCCTTTTCTTGTGTTGACGATGAAAAACCAGGCAATTGATGCGCAAACGTTATCGTGGATGCGCAAAATTACGGCATTTGTAGGCAACTTGTGGCGAAGGTTTACGGTAAAAAATCACGCAAGATGGCAAAAATATTGCGGTTAAAAAGGATCACTTTGCACTGGCGAAGAAACAGCGGTGACATACAATTAAAGTATCAACACTAACCGGAACCTCCACCACGTGCTCGAATGAGGTGTGTTGACGTCGGGGGAAACCCTCCCGTGTACCAGCGGGATAGAGTGAAAGACAAAGACCGGAAAACAAACTAAAGCGCCCTTGTGGCGCTTTAGTTTTGTTCATCTTCCAGCAAGCGTGCGCCGGTGCCTTCTTCCCCTAAGCGGTCGCCCGGGTTACGCAACGGGCAGTCGCTACGCGAAAGGCAGCCGCAGCCAATACAACCGTCCAGTTCATCACGCAGCGCGACTAAGGTATGAATGCGTCGATCCAGTTCTTCTCGCCATTGCGAAGATAGCTGTTTCCACTCTTTCGCACTTAACGTATGCCCTTCGGGCAACACACCAAACGCTTCACCAATGGTCGCCAGCGGAATGCCAATGCGTTGAGCAATTTTGATAATTGCGACGTATCGCAACACATCACGCTTATATCGCCGCTGATTACCGCTATTGCGGATACTGGTAATCAATCCTTTGCTTTCATAGAAGTGCAGCGCCGATACCGCCACGCCGCTACGTTTCGCCACTTCGCCTGGAGTAAGCAAGGCTTTAATGCGGGGTAATTTCTTTTCCATAAATCGCTTTACCTCAAGTTAACTTGAGGAATTATACTCCCCAACAGATGAATTAACGAACTGAACACTGAAAAGAGGCAGATTTATGTCCCATCAGAAAATTATTCAGGATCTTATCGCATGGATTGACGAGCATATCGACCAGCCGCTGAACATTGATGTGGTGGCGAAAAAATCAGGTTATTCAAAGTGGTATTTACAGCGAATGTTCCGCACTGTGACGCATCAGACGCTTGGCGATTACATTCGTCAACGCCGACTGCTACTGGCTGCCGTTGAACTGCGCACCACCGAGCGCCCTATTTTTGATATCGCGATGGATCTGGGTTACGTTTCACAGCAGACCTTTTCCCGCGTTTTCCGTCGGCAATTTGATCGCACTCCCAGCGATTACCGCCACCGGATCTAGGGTTACTGCCCGCGCATGGCGTCATGCGCGGGTAATTGCTCTGCCCATGCCATAAAAACCTGCGGCGGCATCGCCTTTGCAAAGTACCAGCCCTGACAATAGCGCACGCCGCGTTTGCGCAGCCAGTTGACCTGATCCTCCGTTTCCACCCCTTCTGCAATCGTTTTTAGACCCAAACTATGTGCCAGTTCGATGATGTGTTCCGCAATCAAATGGCTGGTTTTATGCGTGGTCAACGTCTCAACAAACGATTTATCGATTTTCAGGATATCAATATTCAATGAGTTAAGGTTATGCAGGTTGGAGTAGCCAATACCAAAGTCATCGATCGCCACTTCGTAACCAGCCTGACGGAAAGCCAGAATAATCGGCGTCATTTTGGCGACATCTAAAAATGCATGTTCAGTGACTTCAAATTTAATTTGCTGCGGACGCACGGTGAATTGTTCTATTTTTTGATTGGTTAAGGCAATGACCCTTGAAGTATGAAAATCGGAGGCAGACAAATTAATTGAAGTAGATAATTCAGGGTGTTTTTCCAGCCAGGAACCGAGATCGTCAAACACCATGTTAATGACATAATCTGTCACCTGCGCAATTAGACCCTCTTGTTCCGCCAGCGGAATAAACTCTGCTGGCGTCATTACCTGTCCCTGATTCCCCGGCCAGCGTAGCAATGCCTCAGCACCAATACATTTATTCGTTTTAATATCAATAATCGGTTGGTAATAGAGACAAAGCTGCCGTTTTTCGAGGGCACGTTGCAATTTACGCTTAGGTGACTGGTACTTCTGGTTTATACGCAGCCAGAGTAAAAGCAGCACCAGGCTGCCCATAATGCCTGCCGGTAAGGCAAATACAAGGTGATTATAAAAGTGTGACAAAATACGCTGATTGGAGGTTGCAACGATAGCAGCAATGGGACGTTTTGTTGAATGGACTATCGCATATAAATAACCGTTCTGCTGTACGGTTATTTCCCTTTGATGAATCAATGGTGAGAATTTTTCTGCTGAGGCTTGTTTACTTAAAGAGAAAAAGGTTTTCGTCACCGTATCATATACCCCCCATTGCAGCGTTGGATCGTCAGACATCACCTCGCTCCAGAATAAAGGGTTAATTACCGCGACATAGTTTCCTCGCTGCATATAGGTCATTTTATAACCGGCAAAAAAAGGAGTGTCGCGATAATAATAGATTGAGACATTAGGTTCACGCTTATAGTTCGCTGGCGATATCGTATAGCCGTTAACGGGAGCCATTAATGTTGAGCATAAAAAAAGGTTATCGTGGGCATAGATCAATTCGTTGATATAAAGATAACCACGGATAATATTCAACATTTGTTGTTGATGAGTGGGTGTACAAATTTGTCCCTGATAGCGTTCCGCATCGTCGCTTGCTAAATCTGCCTGGCGAATGACCAGCTCGGATTTCTCCAGTGCTAACTGGGCAAAAGCACGAAGTTGATTATTCGCTTCCGCTTTAGCCCAAAGAAAGGCGATCCATAGCGACAGAATGATGGGAAGGAGGACTACAAAGATAATACCCGGCAATGCCAGCAATTTGTGTCGCACACTATGACTCATTTCTATCAATTCCCTGCCTGGTTATACCTGGTCATTGCAAGGTTAAAACCCTGGCTACCGACGACGTTAGATAAATCTTACGGTATAAATAGCACTTTTGCCTGATTTGAAATTGATACCTTCATAATCTTTGTTTAAATAAAAATAACTCGCTGATATCAAAAGGGCATTGCTGAAAAAATGCAGATCAGGCAGGAAGTTACAATATTTCTTTATTATGCATTGTCTCGATTTCACTGAAAAACCACATAATTAGTACAGCAATAAAAGTAGCAGCATAATCTGGCTAACAAACGAGCAATTGTGATATAGTTCACAAAAATTTATGAAACAAACTAAGTGTTTCATTTTATGTTCTGAAAGTCCCGCGATAGCCAGAGTGTATCACGCCCCCCGTGAGTAATGCCGTGCTATCCAGGGCTTGGTAATTTTCAGAGGAAATGTTTGATGGCTACCCTCACCACTGGCGTGGTTCTCCTTCGCTGGCAGCTTCTTAGCGCCATATTGATGTTTCTGGCCAGCACGCTCAACATCCGTTTCCGGCGCTCTGATTATGTCGGGCTGGCAGTGATTAGTAGCGGTCTGGGCGTGGTTTCCGCCTGTTGGTTCGCAATGGGGTTGCTTGGCATCACAATGACCGATATTACTGCCATCTGGCACAACATTGAGTCGGTGATGGTGGAAGGGATGGGTCAAACTCCACCACAGTGGCCGATGATTTTGACCTGATATGTAGAAGCCTCCATAACGGAGGCTTCTTTTTTATGGCTGGCGGATGCTTTAATCACCCACATTAAAACAATATAACCTATTGTTTTAATGACAAATCAGAACGGAATGTCGTCATCGAAATCCATCGGTGGCTCGTTAGACGGCGCTGCCGGAGCGGACTGCTGCGGGCGAGACTGCGCACCGCCGCTGAACTGATTGCCACCCTGCGGCTGCTGAGGCTGCCCCCAACCGCCCTGCGGCTGACCGCCACCGACGTTACCGCCTGCCGGTGCGCCGCCGCCCTGGCGACCACCCAGCATCTGCATGGTGCCGCCAACGTTCACCACGACTTCTGTGGTGTAGCGATCCTGGCCGGATTGGTCAGTCCATTTGCGGGTACGCAGCTGACCTTCGATATAAACCTGAGAACCTTTACGCAGATATTCGCTGGCAACTTCCGCCAGTTTGCCGAACAGCACAACACGGTGCCATTCAGTCTGCTCTTTCATCTCGCCGGTCGCTTTATCACGCCAGGATTCGGAAGTAGCCAGCGTAATGTTGGCAACTGCGCCACCATTCGGCATATAGCGTACTTCCGGGTCCTGGCCCAGATTACCAACGAGAATAACCTTATTTACGCCTCTGCTGGCCATGTCGTGTCTCCTGAAAAAAACGTTCTAATAAGTGTAAACGCGCGATTGTAGCATTACCAATAGCGGTTTTACCACGATGTGACCTCGGTTCCGGTAAACAAACATGGCCCGACATTGTTACACAGCACTCCGGGTTTTGCATTCCAATACTGTATATTCATTCAGGTCGATTTGTGTCATAATTAACCGTTTGTGATCGCCGGTAGCGCCATGCCGCCGGGCAAAAAAGTGTTTAATCCGGGAAAGGTGAATGGATAAGATCGAAGTTCGGGGCGCCCGCACCCATAATCTCAAGAATATCAACCTCGTTATCCCCCGCGACAAACTGATTGTCGTCACCGGGCTTTCGGGTTCTGGCAAATCCTCGCTCGCTTTCGACACCTTATATGCCGAAGGGCAGCGTCGTTACGTTGAATCCCTTTCCGCCTACGCGCGGCAGTTTCTGTCACTGATGGAAAAACCGGATGTCGATCATATTGAGGGGCTTTCTCCCGCCATCTCAATTGAACAGAAATCGACGTCTCATAACCCGCGTTCCACAGTGGGGACCATCACTGAAATCCACGACTATTTGCGTCTGCTGTACGCTCGCGTCGGCGAGCCGCGCTGCCCGGATCACGACGTTCCGCTGGCGGCGCAAACTGTCAGCCAGATGGTGGATAACGTGCTTTCGCAGCCGGAAGGCAAACGTCTGATGCTACTCGCGCCAATCATCAAAGAGCGCAAAGGCGAACACACTAAAACGCTGGAGAATCTGGCGAGTCAGGGTTATATCCGCGCGCGTATTGATGGCGAAGTCTGCGATCTTTCCGATCCGCCGAAACTGGAACTGCAAAAGAAACACACCATTGAAGTGGTTATCGATCGCTTCAAGGTGCGTGACGATCTTACCCAGCGTCTGGCGGAATCGTTTGAAACCGCACTGGAGCTTTCCGGCGGTACGGCGGTTGTTGCGGATATGGACGATCCCAAAGCGGAAGAACTGCTGTTCTCCGCGAACTTCGCCTGCCCGATTTGCGGCTACAGTATGCGCGAACTGGAACCACGCCTGTTCTCGTTTAACAACCCGGCGGGCGCCTGCCCGACCTGTGACGGCCTCGGCGTACAGCAATATTTCGATCCCGATCGCGTGATCCAGAACCCGGAACTGTCGCTGGCTGGCGGGGCGATCCGTGGCTGGGATCGCCGCAACTTCTATTATTTCCAGATGCTGAAATCACTGGCAGATCACTATAAGTTTGACGTCGAAGCGCCGTGGGGCAGTCTGAGCGCAAACGTGCATAAAGTGGTGCTGTACGGTTCTGGCAAAGAAAATATCGAATTTAAATACATGAACGATCGCGGCGATACCTCCATCCGCCGCCATCCGTTCGAAGGCGTGCTGCACAATATGGAGCGCCGTTATAAAGAGACGGAATCCAGCGCGGTACGTGAAGAGTTAGCTAAGTTTATCAGCAATCGTCCGTGCGCCAGTTGTGAAGGGACGCGTTTGCGCCGTGAAGCGCGCCATGTTTATGTCGAGAATACGCCGCTGCCTGCTATCTCCGACATGAGCATCGGTCATGCGATGGAGTTTTTCAATAATCTCAAACTCGCTGGACAACGCGCGAAGATTGCGGAAAAAATCCTCAAAGAGATTGGTGACCGCCTGAAATTCCTCGTTAACGTTGGGCTGAATTACCTGACACTTTCCCGCTCGGCAGAGACACTTTCCGGCGGCGAAGCCCAGCGTATCCGTCTGGCGAGCCAGATTGGCGCAGGGCTGGTTGGCGTTATGTATGTGCTGGATGAGCCGTCTATCGGCCTGCACCAGCGCGATAACGAACGTTTGCTGGGTACGCTTATCCACCTGCGCGATCTCGGTAATACCGTGATTGTGGTGGAACACGATGAAGACGCGATTCGCGCGGCTGACCACGTTATCGACATCGGTCCAGGCGCAGGTGTTCACGGTGGTGAAGTGGTCGCGGAAGGGCCGCTGGAAGCGATTATGGCAGTGCCAGAGTCGTTGACCGGGCAGTACATGAGTGGTAAACGCAAGATTGAAGTGCCGAAGAAACGCGTTCCGGCAAATCCGGAAAAAGTGCTGAAACTGACAGGCGCACGCGGCAACAACCTGAAAGATGTGACGCTAACGTTGCCAGTAGGCCTGTTTACCTGCATTACAGGGGTTTCAGGTTCCGGTAAATCGACGCTGATTAACGATACCCTGTTCCCGATTGCCCAACGCCAGTTGAACGGCGCGACTATCGCCGAACCGGCACCCTACCGTGATATTCAGGGGCTGGAGCATTTCGATAAAGTCATCGATATCGACCAAAGCCCAATTGGTCGTACTCCGCGTTCCAACCCGGCAACCTATACCGGCGTGTTTACGCCTGTGCGCGAATTGTTTGCGGGCGTACCGGAATCCCGCGCGCGCGGTTATACGCCAGGACGGTTCAGCTTTAACGTCCGTGGCGGACGCTGCGAAGCCTGTCAGGGCGATGGCGTGATCAAAGTTGAAATGCACTTCCTGCCGGATATTTACGTACCGTGCGACCAGTGCAAAGGTAAACGCTATAACCGCGAAACGCTGGAGATAAAGTACAAAGGCAAAACCATCCACGAAGTGCTGGATATGACCATCGAAGAGGCGCGAGAGTTCTTTGATGCCGTACCGGCGCTGGCGCGTAAGCTGCAAACGTTGATGGACGTTGGCCTGACGTACATCCGACTCGGGCAGTCCGCCACCACGCTTTCCGGTGGTGAAGCCCAGCGCGTGAAGTTGGCGCGTGAGCTATCAAAACGCGGCACCGGGCAGACGCTGTATATTCTCGATGAGCCGACCACCGGTCTGCACTTTGCCGATATTCAGCAACTGCTCGACGTACTGCATAAACTGCGCGATCAGGGCAACACCATTGTGGTGATTGAGCACAATCTGGACGTGATTAAAACCGCCGACTGGATTGTCGATCTTGGCCCGGAAGGCGGCAGCGGCGGCGGCGAGATCCTCGTCTCCGGTACGCCAGAAACCGTCGCGGAGTGCGAAGCTTCGCATACAGCGCGCTTCCTCAAACCAATGCTGTAATCACAAAGGCCGCTTTCTGAGCGGCCTCAGACTGATGACAAAGTCTAAAAATGTGCTCGGACAGTCCCCTCGCCCCTCCGGGGAGAGGGGGAAAACCGTGCCGCTTTTGACTTTTAAGCCAGTTTTTCAGCAATATCAGGCCGCTTTCTGAACGGTCTTTTCCTTTCAGAGTTGTACCAGCAATTTGCGTTTTTCTTCCGGCAGCAAATTCACCGCCTGCTGATACGACGCATCGACCAGATAATAGATTTGCGAATCCGGCAACGATCCGTCGAGATATACGGTACTCCAGTGCGCTTTATTCAGATGTCGGCTGGGACGTACATCGCTGTGCTGCTGACGCAGAAGATCCGCCAGTTCCGGGCTGGTTTTCAGCGAAACCGCCGGGCGATTTTCCACTTCTTTCACCATCGCAAACAGCACATCTTCCACTTTGATTTGCGTCGCTTTCCAGTCACTGTGAACGCTCTGTTCAGCGCCAGGTTTTGCCATGCAATATTGTAGCAACTCCGATATGGTCATTTTTTACTCCCCTTGTAGTGTCGCGATGATGCGACGCGATCCGCCGTGGACACGATGTTCCCCCAGCCAGATACCCTGCCAGGTGCCGGTCTGAATACGTCCTTTATGCACTGGCAAAACAAGCGATACTCCCAGCATTGAGGATTTGATATGAGAAGGCATATCATCTGCCCCTTCATAATCATGCTCATAGTTTCCGTTATCGGGAACAGTGCGGAGGAAAAAACGCTCCATGTCCTGGCGTACCGTGGGGTCGCAATTCTCATTAAGTGTCAGAGAGGCGGAAGTGTGTTGCAGCAACAGGTGCAGTAAACCGACATTAACACGCGGCATATCTGCCAGTTGATTCAGAATTTCATCCGTTACCAGATGAAACCCGCGAGATTTGGCGCTAAGCGTGAGCGTCTTTTGATACCACATGTGCTGCTCCTTGATAAAACTCTCTTAATCAGTTTGCAGCAAGACAGCGAAAGGATAAAGGTGTGATTAAAAAAACAGCATTAGGGAGAGTGACACACTCTCCCGCACTATCAGTATTCTGAATTAACGATCACCTCTTCGCCAAAAGCACCCGCTTGTGGCAAGGGTTTGTAGGTAGAGTTGGAGGCACGCAGAATACGGATACCACGAATGCCGACATCACGCGCGGCAGTCATATCATTATCGGAATCGCCATAAAACATTCGGATATTTTTATCCTGCAACCACTGCGTTTTCGTGTTTTGTCCTGGTTTATCACCCGCAAAAATTACTGGATTCATACTGGTTGCCGGGATGTGGAAATCATCGGCTAGTGTTTTCGAAACCGTTTCTGTTTTCGTTGGGCTACGGCCAGTCACAAAAAAGATGGTATCGCCACGGCGGACATGTATATCAATTAGCTGACGTGCGACCTCTTTTGGAATGCTGAATTCATCCCAACCATTGTTCATCTTTTCCCAGAATGCTGGGTTTTTTAGATAATCTTCGCTTTCTGGCGAGAATATTTTCTTGCCGCGCCAGAATCCGGGGCTGGAAAACAAAACGGTATCATCGATATCAAACCCAACCGCCATCGGTGGGCGCCCGGCAAGGCTATTTTCAATTTGTGCGACCGATACCCAATGGACAGGTGCCTGTTCAGCGAGTCTGGCAACGTTAGTGCCGGGATTAAGCGGTGAAGGTGAAGAGGCTAACGCAACAGCAGAACTGTTTAGAGCGAACAATAAGCAAACGGCACTCAATGCCTGTGTGATCTTGCGCATATTTTTCCCTAAATAGTCAGTAAGTTGAAACTTTTTATTATGAAGTGTGTTGGAAAAGCCATCTGACCATAACGCCAGCAGCGAGGGAAAGGAAGGATTATCTGCGGCTTTTGTGAAGAAAGGGAGAAGGATCACATGAGACCAGTCCGTGTTTGTAACTATTTAATAACTTAATATATTTCCATAGTATAAAAATGTTCGGAAATGAAACGCCTATTTTATTCACGTTTATAAGAAATAAGTCTTCATCTCCTTCGTACTATTTACCTGGATAATACATAGCCCCCTTATTTATAATAGAGCAGGCGGCTTTTCAACCGCCTGCTGGTTAACCTTACATCACTGCAGCAAACGCCTTTGCAACGCGCTGCACGTTCGCAGAGTTAAGCCCGGCAACACACATACGACCGCTGGCGATCAGGTAAACGCCAAATTCCTCGCGCAGGCGATCGACCTGAGCGGCGCTTAAACCGGTATAGCTGAACATGCCGCGTTGCTTAAGCAGGTAATCAAAATTGCGCTCCGGCATCTCAGTGCTCAACACCCGCACCAGTTGCTGACGCATTGCCAGAATACGGGTACGCATTTCTTCTACTTCTGCCAACCAACTGGCTTTCAACGCCTCATCATTCAGCACCGTTGCCACTACCTGTGCACCAAAATTCGGCGGACTGGAGTAAATACGGCGCACAGTAGCTTTCAGTTGCCCCAGCACACGGCCTGCGGCTTCGGCATCTTCACACACCACCGAAAGACCGCCGACACGTTCGCCGTACAGGGAGAAAATTTTCGAGAATGAATTGCTTACCAGAGCAGGTAATCCGGCGCTGGCAATGGCGCGAATGGCATAGGCATCCTCTTCCATACCGGCACCAAATCCTTGATAAGCGATATCGAGAAATGGGATAAGCTCGCGTGCTTTGAGAATTTCAATGACTGCGTCCCATTGGTCGTTGGTGAGATCGGCGCCCGTTGGGTTATGACAGCACGGATGCAGTAGCACAATACTGCGGGCAGGCAATGTTTTTAGCGTCGCCAACAGATCGTCAAAACGCACACCGTTGGTCACTTCATCATACCAGGGGTAAGTGCTCACTTCGAATCCAGCCCCGGCAAATATTGCTACGTGATTTTCCCAGGTGGGATCGCTGACCCACACACCTGATTCCGGGAAGTAGCGTTTCAGGAAGTCAGCCCCCACTTTCAATGCCCCTGAACCGCCAAGCGTTTGAATAGTCGCCACGCGCTGTTGTTGTAACACCGGATGATTAGCGCCAAACAGCAGTGGCGCAATAGCATGGCGATAGCTGTTAAGCCCTTCCATCGGCAGATAAAGTGAAGCGCCGTGAGGCTGCGCATTCAGGCGCGCTTCCGCTTCTTCGACGGCTTTTAATTGTGGAATAATCCCGTCTTCGTTGTAGTACAGACCGATACTCAAATTCACTTTGTCGCTGCGAGGGTCTTCTTTAAAACGCTCCATAAGCGAAAGAATCGGGTCGCCAGCGTAGGCGTCAACTTTTTGAAACACGCGATGGTTCTCCAGGTTTACGGGCAGGTGGTTAAAACACAATAAACCGGAAGATGGGGAAGATCGAGAGGATGTTTAGCAATGAGCAGCAATTAATAACGCAGCGAAGCTGATAAAAAACGCAAAACCTTCAGAGGTACGAACGACAAGAGTGTATCAATTTATTGAATTTACATAAATTTGCAGGCCGGATAAGGCTTTCACACCGCATCCGGCACAGACAATCAACTATTGCAGAACGATTAATCCACGTATTTCATCGCGACCCTTGATGTCAGGCGCGTGATAAGTTCGTAAGCACTCACTTTCGTCATTTCTGCGATACGCTCTACGGGCAGACCTTCGCCCCATAAAATGACCTGATCCCCGGCTTTATCCTGCGCCTGCGGGCCTAAATCTACGCAGATCATATCCATCGCGACTCGCCCCACAATCGGCACTTCGCGGCCGTTCACCAGCACTGGTGTACCGGACGGCGCGGCGCGCGGGTAGCCATCGCCATAGCCCATCGCCACCACGCCAAGGCGGGTATCGCGCTCGCTAATCCAGGTGCCGCCATAGCCTACCGGTTCACCTGCTTTATGCTCACGCACGGCAATCAGGCTGGAGGTCAGTGACATCACTGGCTGGCAACCGAAATCGGCACCGGTGGAACCATCTTCCAGCGGTGACACGCCATAAAGAATGATGCCCGGGCGCACCCAATCAAAATGCGACTGCGGCCATAACAAAATTCCGCCCGATGCGGCGATTGAACGCTTGCCGGGTCTGCCTTCGCAAAAGGTATTGAAGATATCGAGTTGTTTCTCAGTCGCGCCGCATTTTGGCTCATCAGCACGAGCAAAGTGGCTGACAATATTCACCGGCTGACGGACGTTTTTACATTGCGTAAGTCGTTGATAAAACGCTTCAGCTTGTTCCGGTAACACGCCCAGCCGGTGCATACCGGTGTCGAGTTTCATCCAGACGGTAACTGGCTCCTCCAGATTGGCTTCTTCCAGCGCAGCAAGCTGTTCTTCGTTATGCACGGCAGTATGCAGATGTTCAGCGGAGATCGTCGGCAGATCGTCTGCTTCAAAAAAGCCTTCCAGTAACAAAATAGGTTGCGTGATGCCCCCCGCCCTAAGCCGCAGGGCTTCTTCGAGACGGGCAACGCCAAAGGCGTCGGCATCGGGGAGCGTTCGCGCGGTCTCAATCAGACCGTGACCGTAGGCGTTCGCTTTCACCACCGCAACCAGTTTACTGGCAGGTGCCAGTTCACGCAGACGTTGCAGGTTGTGTCGCAGAGCGCGGCGGTTAATCACAACAGTTGCCGCTTGCATTTGTGTTCCTTGATAAGTGTTTGCTTTAATTACCTAATTCATAAAATAATTATTATTCGTCGTCGTACTGTGGCCCCGCGTAGTTGTCGAAACGCGACCATTGACCGTTAAAGGTCAGGCGTACCGTCCCGATTGGGCCGTTACGTTGTTTACCGATAATAATTTCCGCGATGCCTTTTAAGTCACTGTTTTCGTGATAAACCTCATCACGATAGATAAACATGATCAAGTCCGCATCCTGCTCGATGGAACCGGATTCACGCAGGTCGGAGTTGACCGGGCGTTTGTCAGCACGTTGTTCCAGAGAACGGTTCAACTGAGACAGCGCCACCACCGGCACATTCAGTTCTTTCGCCAGGGCTTTTAGCGAGCGGGAGATTTCTGCAATTTCCAGCGTACGGTTGTCTGAAAGCGCCGGTACGCGCATCAATTGCAGGTAGTCGATCATGATGAGTCCGATGCCGCCGTGTTCACGGGCAATACGGCGCGCGCGGGAGCGCACTTCCGTTGGCGTCAGGCCGGAGGAGTCATCAATGTAGATATTTCGTTTTTCCAGCAAAATGCCCATCGTGCCGGAAATACGCGCCCAGTCTTCATCATCCAGTTGCCCGGTACGAATTTTGGTCTGGTCAACGCGCGACAACGACGCCAGAGAACGCATCATAATCTGTTCCGATGGCATCTCCAGCGAGAAGATAAGTACTGGTTTATCCTGCAACATCGCCGCGTTTTCGACGAGGTTCATCGCAAATGTCGTTTTACCCATCGACGGACGCGCGGCGACGATGATCAAATCCGACGGCTGCAAGCCAGCGGTTTTTTTGTTGAGATCGTCATAGCCGGTATTAACACCGGTTACACCATCGTGCGGTTGCTGGAACAGTTGCTCAATACGCGCCACCGTGGCGTCGAGCACATCGGCGATATTCTTCGGCCCTTCGTCTTTATTGGCACGACTTTCGGCAATTTTAAAGACGCGAGATTCAGCAAGGTCGAGCAAGTCTTCACTGGTGCGCCCTTGCGGATCAAAACCGGCTTCGGCAATCTCATTCGCAACTGAGATCATCTCACGGACAACGGCACGTTCGCGCACGATGTCGGCATAGGCACTGATGTTCGCTGCACTTGGCGTATTTTTTGACAGTTCCGCCAAATAAGCAAAACCACCAACGCTGTCAAGTTGCCCCTGGCGCTCCAGTGATTCGGCAAGGGTGATCAGGTCAATTGGGCTACCGCTTTCCTGCAAACGCGCCATTTCGGTAAAGATATGACGGTGCGGACGGGTGTAGAAATCATCTGCCACCACTCGCTCGGCCACATCGTCCCAGCGTTCGTTATCCAGCATTAAACCGCCCAACACCGACTGCTCCGCTTCGATCGAGTGCGGAGGCACTTTCAGCCCGGCAACTTGTGGATCGCGATCGCGGGGTTCAGCCTGCTGTTTGTTGAAGGGTTTATTTCCTGCCATAGTGAATGGAGTTACCGAGATAAAGAATGGGTCGAAACTTTACCATATGAAGCAGACCCTGACGATACGTTCTGGAGGACACATGGCAACACGAATTGAATTTCACAAGCACGGTGGCCCGGAAGTACTTCAAACCGTGGAATTTACTCCTGCCGATCCGGCAGAGAATGAAATCCAGGTCGAAAATAAAGCCATTGGCATCAATTTCATCGACACTTATATCCGCAGCGGCCTTTATCCACCGCCATCGCTACCCAGCGGATTAGGCACCGAAGCGGCTGGCATTGTGAGCAAAGTCGGCAGCGGCGTGAAGCATATTAAAGCGGGCGATCGTGTGGTTTATGCGCAGTCAACGTTAGGGGCTTACAGTTCTGTGCATAACGTCAATGCCGATAAAGCGGCAATTCTGCCAGCGGCGATCTCTTTTGAGCAAGCTGCCGCGTCGTTCCTGAAAGGCTTAACGGTTTATTATCTGCTGCGCAAAACGTATGAAATCAAACCTGACGAACAGTTCCTGTTCCATGCGGCTGCTGGCGGCGTGGGCTTAATTGCCTGCCAGTGGGCAAAAGCCTTAGGAGCAAAACTTATTGGCACTGTGGGCAGCGCGCAAAAAGCGCAAAGTGCATTAAAAGCGGGTGCATGGCAGGTAATTAACTATCGCGACGAAAATCTGGTCGAGCGATTAAAAGAGATCACCGACGGCAAGAAAGTGCGCGTGGTGTACGATTCCGTAGGCAAAGATACCTGGGAACGGTCGCTGGATTGTCTGCAACGTCGCGGTTTAATGGTCAGTTTTGGTAACTCATCAGGCGCGGTGACGGGTGTGAACTTAGGCATTCTCAATCAGAAAGGCTCGCTGTATGTGACACGCCCTTCCCTGCAAGGCTATATCACCACGCGGGATGAGTTAACCGAAGCCAGTAATGAACTGTTTTCTTTGATCGCCAGCGGCGTGATTAAGGTCGATGTCGCAGAGCAACAGAAATATCCGCTGAAGGATGCGCGGCGTGCGCATGAGATTTTGGAAAGCCGGGCGACGCAGGGTTCCAGCTTACTGATCCCATAAAGAAATTGGGCTTCCACCTGGGAAGCCCTTTCTTTTATAGTTCGGCTGTATGTAGGGTACAGCACGATGAATCTGTTAGAGACGCAATAGTGACAGATTTGATAATCAATTCCTATTTTGTTCTAAGGATAAAACCTTAGGTTGTGATCATCCGCACAATCCCTTAGTAACGCCAGCGGTCATAACGCTGATATTTCGGCACTTTTGGTGCTTTAATCGCCTTAATAACCCACACCACCGCAATCGCCAGCAGTAACCACGGCAGCAACTTAATCATCAATGCCAGCATACCACCGAGGAACATAATGGCCGTCGCCACAACCAGCGCGGCGATAATGCCCAGCAACGAAACGCCGGTGACCATCAACATGACAAAAAAGCCAATCACAAAAAGTAGTTCCAGCATGATGTACTCCCAAATATGAAATCTCTTGCAGCCATTACAAGAATCATGCCAAAACCTAACATTATGATTTATAAAAAATATGCCCCGCGACGGTGCGCAGGGCATAGTGAATTTGACTACTTTGTGGTGAAAAATTAACGCTTATCCGCCACCAGTTTGAGCGCATGTTCCAGCACGTTAATGTCAGCACCCGCTTTATGGGCATTTTCACTTAAATAACGACGCCACTGCCGCGCACCAGGAATACCCTGGAACAGACCCAGCATATGCCGGGTAATATGGCCGAGATACGTCCCCTGGCTAAGCTCACGCTCAATGTACGGATACATGGCGCGGACTACCGCCACCGGATCGGCATCAGTATCAGAGGAACCAAAGATCTCTCGATCCACCGCCGCCAGAATCCCCGGATTCTGGTACGCCTCACGTCCGACCATCACGCCATCCATATGTTGCAAATGCGCTTTAGCCTCTTCCAGCGACTTGATGCCACCGTTAATCGACATCGTCAGATGCGGAAAATCACGCTTCAGTTGATAGACACGCGGGTAATCGAGCGGCGGGATTTCGCGGTTTTCTTTCGGGCTTAAACCAGAAAGCCAGGCTTTACGCGCGTGGATGATAAACATCTCACACTCGCCTTTACCGGAAACGGTGTTGATGAAATCACAAAGAAATTCATAGCTGTCCTGGTCGTCAATACCAATACGCGTTTTCACCGTGACTGGAATCGACACCACATCGCGCATCGCTTTAACGCAGTCGGCTACCAGTTGCGCATTACCCATCAGGCACGCGCCAAACATGCCGTTCTGTACCCGGTCAGACGGGCAGCCGACATTCAGGTTGATTTCATCGTATCCGCGCGCTTCTGCCAGCTTCGCACACTGCGCCAGTGCCGCTGGATCGCTTCCACCCAGTTGCAACGCCACCGGATGCTCTTCTTCACTGTACGCCAGGTAATCACCTTTACCGTGAATAATTGCCCCCGTGGTCACCATTTCGGTATAGAGAAGTGTATTGCGGGAGAGCAGACGCAGGAAATAACGGCAATGTCTGTCCGTCCAGTCGAGCATCGGGGCAATGGAGAAACGGTATGCGGAATAAGCGGTTTGTGATTCTGCTGACATGGCGTTTTTTTAAGCACCTGGTGAATTGGGGGCGCTACTATAGCATAACGAATATGCGATCAGGCAATGTGACAGCTATGACGCCCTGTTCTCGGCGTTTAAGTGAGAACTATGGTAAAGTAAGGACATTCTTAACCCCACTTTGAGGTGCCCAATGGAAAAGACCACAACGCAGGAGTTATTAGCGCAAGCTGAAAAACTCTGTGCACAGCGTAATGTGCGCCTGACCCCGCAGCGCCTTGAAGTGTTGCGCCTGATGAGTCTGCAGGAAGGAGCAATCAGCGCCTACGATCTGCTTGATTTACTGCGTGAAGCAGAGCCGCAGGCCAAGCCGCCAACGGTTTATCGCGCACTCGATTTTCTGCTTGAGCAAGGGTTTGTGCATAAAGTTGAGTCCACCAACAGCTATGTGCTCTGTCACCTGTTCGATCAACCAACGCATACTTCAGCTATGTTTATTTGCGATCGCTGCGGCGCAGTGAAAGAAGAGTGTGCGGAAGGTGTGGAAGACATCATGCATACGCTGGCGGCAAAAATGGGTTTTGCCCTGCGGCATAATGTGATTGAAGCGCATGGACTATGTTCAGCATGTGTAGAAGTGGAAGCGTGTCGTCATCCTGAACAGTGCCATCATGACCACTCTATTCAGGTGAAAAAGAAACCGCGTTAAGAGGGCGTACATCCTTGTACACGTCGGGCAGGAGGGATTAATTACCAGCGGTATTCATTGCGGGTTTCCCAGTCCACGACCTCTTTCTCTGCCTGATCTTTCTGGTAACCGTAACGTTCCTGGATTTTATCCACTAACTGATCACGTTTACCTTCAATGACCGTCATATCATCATCGGTCAGTTTGCCCCATTGCTCTTTCACTTTACCTTTGAACTGTTTCCAGTTACCGCCGACTTCGTCTTTATTCATATTCAAGTCCTCATCGTTAGGTGGTGAATGAGAGTACGCTCGCTTTTCTTCTGAACGTGGGATTAAGTGTAGTCAGGAATTTGGCTTAGGATTATTTATTCAGAATATTTAACCGTCACGCTCCGGCAAACCAGGTTCCGTTGCGCCAGTGACGACGCCAGATAGCCGCCAGAGAAAGCCCGCGCAGCGCCAGAAAGACGGTTAACGCCAGCCACAAACCATGATTACCCAACCACGGCAGTGTGAGGAGCGTCAGCGCAAATCCTGCTGCTGCCACCGCCATACTGTTTCGCATTTCGGCGGCGCGCGTTGCACCTATAAACATGCCGTCCAGCAGATAACACCAGACACCAACCAGCGGCAAAATCACCTGCCAGATAAGATAGCGGTCAGCCAGTTGCTGAATCTGGGTTAACGACGTCAGCAACGCAATGATGTGTTCCCCTGCCAGCAAATAAATCACAGAAAACAGCAACGCTACGATCCCCGACTGGCGGCACGCTGCGCGCCAGACATCCAGTAACTGGCTACCGTCGCGCGCACCGTACGCCTGACCTGAATGCGCTTCAACCGCGTAGGCAAAACCATCCAGCGCATAGGCGGTAAAGGTGAGTAGCGTCATCAGAACCGCGTTAACGGCGATAATGTCACTTCCCAGTCGCGCGCCAAGTACCGTTATTGCACCAAAACAGAGTTGCAATAACAGGGAGCGCAGCATGATGTCGCGGTTAAGCGCCAGCAAGCGACGGACGTTTCCTCGCCAGGCTGTTTTCAGCATTTCGCCGGAAATACCGCGTAGTTTAAGGATTTTACGCACCATTAGCAGACCAATCAGCAACGTCGCATATTCTGCGATGACCGTTGCCAGCGCCGCGCCCTGCACGTTCATATGCAACCCCATCACCAGCCAGACATCCAGCACAATGTTGAGAATATTACCCACCACTAACAGGACAACCGGCGCACGGGCATATTGCACGCCGAGCAACCAGCCAAGTAATACCAGGTTTGCCAGCGACGCCGGTGCACTTAGCCACCGAATTTCAAGAAAGCGCCGCGCCTGTTCCAGCACGGCTTCACTGCCACCAACAATATGCAGCGCCAGATCGATAATCGGTGTACGCAACAGAGCAATCAACGCGCCAGCCCCCAGCGCCAGTAGCAACGGCTGCACCAGCGCACGCGCTAATGCCTGAGGATTTTTGGCACCATACGCCTGCGCAGTAAGCCCGGTAGTGCTCATGCGCAAAAACAGCAACAGCATAAAGAGAAAGCTGGTCGCCGTTGCGCCAACCGCCACGCCGCCCAGATAAACCGGACTATCAAGATGACCAATTACCGCCGTATCAACCAGCCCCAGCAACGGAACGGTGATATTGGAGAAAATCATAGGTAAGGCGAGATGCCAGAGAGCTTTATCAGATGAAGTGAGGAATGCCATGCAGACAAGCCTGATGAAGAGAGATGAAAAACAAACCGCGACGCCAGGCGGCATCGCGGTATCAGAGATCTGTTACAGCCAGTCGCCGTTGCGAATAACCCCAACCGCCAGCCCTTCAATGGTGAAGCTCTGCTGACGAAGGTCAACGACAATCGGTTTAAACTCGCTGTTTTCTGGCAATAATTCGACTTTATTGCCCTGTTTTTTCAGACGCTTAACGGTAACTTCGTCATCAATACGTGCGACAACGACCTGACCATTACGTACATCCTGAGTTTTATGCACTGCCAGCAAGTCACCATCCATAATGCCGATATCTTTCATCGACATTCCGCTGACGCGCAGCAGGAAATCGGCATTCGGCTTGAACAAGGAAGGATCGACCTGATAATGACCTTCAATATGCTGCTGCGCCAGAAGCGGTTCACCGGCAGCCACACGACCTACCAATGGCAACCCTTCTTCCTCTTCCTGCAACAAACGAATCCCACGCGATGCGCCGGAAACAATTTCAATTACGCCTTTGCGTGCCAACGCTTTCAGATGTTCTTCTGCCGCGTTTGGGGAACGGAACCCCAAACGCTGCGCGATTTCCGCACGCGTCGGCGGCATACCTGTCTGGCTGATGTGATCACGAATGAGATCAAACACCTCTTGTTGCCTGGCCGTTAACGCTTTCATTCCGCCCCCTGGGTGTATATACAGTTATGCTGTGAGTATATACAGCAAAAGGCGATTTTGGAACCATAAACTACACAATAAACCAGAGATTTATCGAATTCTGGAAGGGTTATCCAAAATGCGACCATAACAGAATGACCCAGGTTGCCACAGCGACGATAATCGCGATCAGCACCGCTGCGGACCCCATATCTTTCGCCCGCCCGGAAAGTTCGTGGTATTCAGAGCCAATACGATCAACCACCGCTTCGATGGCGCTATTAAGAATTTCCACAATCATCACCAGCATGACGGAGCTGATAAGCAGCACGCGGGTAATTGCGTCCACATCCAGCCAGCAAGCGATGACCACCGCCAACAATACCGCCACGCCTTCCTGACGGAATGCCGCTTCGTTGATCCATGCAGCGCGTAAACCTTTCCAGGAATAGCCAGCGGCTTTGATAATTCGAGTGAATCCAGTGGTATTATTGGCCATTGAAAGAACCTTTTTACATTATGAGCGTCAATATCAGTGTACCGTTGAATCCGATGATTCCGGTAGCGTAGCGCCGCGCGAAACAAGAGCGGATACCACAGAATTTCCCATGACTTTCTGCTATCCTTCCCGCGCATTTGCATTATTAACCAGAGGCTTTACATCGTTTATGTCCGGCTGGCCACGAATTTACTACAAATTACTGAATTTACCATTAAGCATCCTGGTAAAAAGCAAGTCTATTCCGGCAGATCCTGCCCCGGAATTGGGGCTCGATACCTCTCGTCCAATTATGTACGTTTTACCGTACAACTCAAAAGCGGATTTGCTGACGTTGCGCGCCCAGTGCCTGGCGCATGATCTGCCTGATCCATTAGAGCCGCTGGAGGTAGACGGCACGCTACTGCCGCGCTATGTGTTTATTCATGGCGGGCCGCGTGTTTTCACCTATTACACGCCGAAAGAAGAGTCTATTAAGCTGTTCCACGACTATCTCGATCTGCACCGTAGCAACCCAAATCTGGATGTGCAGATGGTGCCGGTATCGGTGATGTTTGGTCGTGCGCCAGGACGTGAAAAAGGCGAAGTAAACCCGCCACTACGTATGCTCAACGGCGTGCAGAAATTTTTCGCCGTACTGTGGCTTGGTCGCGATAGCTTTGTGCGTTTCTCGCCGTCAGTTTCGCTACGCCGCATGGCTGATGAACACGGCACAGATAAAACTATCGCCCAAAAACTGGCGCGCGTGGCGCGTATGCACTTTGCCCGTCAGCGTCTGGCTGCCGTGGGTCCACGCTTGCCTGCTCGTCAGGATTTGTTCAATAAGCTGCTCGCCTCGCGTGCAATTGCCAAAGCGGTAGAAGATGAAGCGCGCAGCAAAAAAATCTCCCATGAAAAAGCGCAGCAGAACGCGATTGCGCTGATGGAAGAGATTGCGGCGAATTTCTCTTACGAGATGATCCGCCTGACTGACCGTATTCTGGGCTTCACCTGGAACCGGCTCTATCAGGGAATCAACGTCCATAATGCCGAACGCGTTCGCCAGCTGGCTCACGACGGTCATGAGTTGGTGTATGTGCCATGCCACCGTAGCCACATGGACTACCTGCTGCTCTCTTACGTGCTGTATCACCAGGGGCTGGTGCCGCCGCATATCGCCGCCGGGATCAACCTGAACTTCTGGCCTGCCGGGCCGATTTTCCGCCGTCTGGGGGCGTTCTTTATTCGCCGTACTTTTAAAGGCAATAAACTCTACTCCACCGTTTTCCGTGAATATCTCGGCGAACTGTTCAGCCGTGGTTATTCCGTTGAGTACTTTGTGGAAGGCGGTCGTTCGCGTACAGGACGTTTGCTTGATCCGAAAACCGGCACACTGTCGATGACCATTCAGGCGATGCTGCGTGGCGGTACGCGTCCTATTACGTTGATTCCGATCTACATCGGTTATGAGCACGTCATGGAAGTGGGTACTTACGCCAAAGAACTGCGCGGCGCGACGAAAGAGAAAGAGAGCCTGCCGCAGATGCTGCGCGGTTTAAGCAAGCTGCGTAATCTCGGTCAGGGCTATGTCAACTTCGGTGAACCGATGCCGTTGATGACCTATCTCAATCAGCACGTACCAGACTGGCGTGAATCTATTGATCCCATTGAAGCTGTGCGTCCGGCCTGGTTAACACCGACGGTCAATAACATTGCTGCCGATCTGATGGTGCGCATTAACAACGCAGGCGCGGCTAACGCCATGAACCTGTGCTGTACTGCGCTGCTGGCGTCACGTCAGCGTTCACTCACTCGCGAGCAATTGACTGAGCAGCTGAATTGTTATCTCGATTTGATGCGCAACGTGCCTTACTCCACGGACTCTACCGTTCCTTCAGCCAGCGCCGGTGAGCTGATTGATCACGCGCTGCAAATGAACAAGTTTGAAGTTGAGAAAGACACCATCGGCGACATTATTATCCTGCCGCGTGAGCAAGCGGTGCTGATGACCTACTATCGCAACAACATTGCGCATATGTTGGTTCTGCCTTCGCTGATGGCAGCGATTGTGACGCAGCATCGGCACATCTCCCGCGAAGTGTTGATGGAGCACGTCAATGTGCTTTACCCAATGCTAAAAGCGGAGCTGTTCCTGCGCTGGGAGCGTGACGAGTTGCCGGGTGTTATTGATGCGCTGGCGAATGAGATGCAACGCCAGGGGCTGATTACGCTGCAAGATGATGAGTTACATATCAATCCGGCGCACTCCCGCACGCTTCAGTTGCTTGCCGCAGGCGCGCGTGAAACGCTGCAACGTTATGCGATTACCTTCTGGCTGTTGAGCGCCAACCCGTCGATCAATCGCGGTACGCTGGAGAAAGAGAGCCGCACTGTGGCACAACGTCTTTCCGTGCTGCACGGCATCAACGCACCGGAGTTCTTCGACAAAGCGGTGTTCAGTTCTCTGGTGCTGACGCTGCGTGATGAAGGATATATCAGCGACAGCGGCGACGCCGAACCGGCAGAAACGATGAAGGTTTATCAGTTGCTCGCGGAGTTGATTACGTCCGATGTACGCTTAACGATTGAGAGTGCGACGCAGGGCGAAGGGTAACTGATGAGCGTTGCCGGATGCGGCGAAAACGCCTTACCCGGCCTACTATGACCTGCAAATTCAATAAATTGCGATGTGTTATGTAGGCCTGATAAGCGCAGCGCATCAGGCAGCATTTCACAGAAAAAAAGCCGGATGACCATGATCATCCGGCTTTTTTACATCATCAGAAATGCCAGTAACTCATTGCCAGCCCTAAAAACAGTACCAGGCCAACATAGTTATTATTCATAAACGCTTTAAAACAGGCTTCACGCTCGCGGTTGGCAATCAGTTTTTGTTGATAAACAAACAGTGCGCCCGCGATCAGTATTGACCAGTAATATCCCCAGCCTAAGCCATTTAACTCGCCGATAATCGCCATCAGCACCAGCACGCCAATCTGCAAAATGCCGATAATCAACTTATCGTATTGTCCAAACAGGATCGCGGTGGACTTAATGCCAATCTTCACGTCGTCATCACGGTCAACCATCGCATACTGCGTGTCGTAAGCCACCGCCCACAGAATATTGGCGAGGAACATTAACCAGCAGCTTAACGGCACCGATTCACTCACAGCGGCAAAAGCCATTGGAATCGACCAACCAAACGCCGCACCCAGCACTACTTGCGGTAAATGGGTATACCGCTTCATAAACGGGTACACCCACGCCAACGCCAGTCCGGCAATCGACAACAGAATGGTCATCGTGTTCAGCGTCAATACCAGTAAGAACGAAATCAGCACCAGCACCACAAATAGCGTTCGCGCCTCTTTCTCCGTCACCGCGCCACTGGGAAGCGGTCGGTTTGCCGTGCGCTTAACATGACCATCAAACTTACGATCAGCATAGTCATTCACTACACAACCGGCGGCACGCATCAGCCAGACGCCAGCGACAAACACCGCCAGGATCCAGAGTTGGGGAACACCGGGTGTCGCCACCCATAGCGCCCATAAAGTTGGCCAGAGCAGCAGTAACGCACCAATTGGCTTATCCGTACGCATTAAGCGGTGAAACGCCAGCAGCTTATTTTGCGTCAGACTCCACTCCATATTTTTTTCCTCTTAGTACAACGGTGATGCCGGTAAAAACAGTTCGGTCAGCAGCAGCGGCTTACCACTTAATCGCAGGCGGGAACGTCGCCCCCAAAGTCCGGCATCACTGCCTATCTCAATAAAGTCACGGGTTAATGTCGATGATGTAAACAGATAGCGTCCTAACGGCGTTTTACCCAAATTTTGTAACGCCAGCTCGGGGCCGCTTAGCGTTGACACAGGAACGACAGTGCGACCGGCAAGCCACGGTTCTCCATCTGCACATAACAAAATCTCACGTAACCAGTAACGGGATTCTTTCGGCAGCAGCGGTAATTCTTCGGGGATTTCATTCTGCTCGACAAACCCTTCGCGGATCATCGTCACGCTCACCGTTTTTCCCTGCTGTTCAAAACGTTTGGTCATGGAATCTTCCAGCAACAACCAGTCGAGCAGTTGCGGTTCCAGCGCAGGGATCTCTGCAAAATAGCGCAGCGCACGCAGTTGCGTTAACGCGGGGTGTGACATGCCGAACTCTCCGTTACATAACGTAAAGGCATTGTATCGCAGAAAAGCGTTAACGGGAGATGTAAAGCATATTAAGTGATCTAATACGCAACAATAACGCAACAATCACAGGAGAGAGAGAAAAAAAGGTGCGCCCGAAGACGCACCAGTTGTTGCAAAATCAGCACTGTGGGGCGTAATTACCCCTTGCCTTTTACACTGCTGATAAAGGTGGAACGGGCAGATGTCGAGCCCAGGCGTTCAGCTTCATCAAGCAGTTTTAACGCCTTATCAACATCACCTTTCGCGACAGCGTTTTTAATCGCGGTATTAAAATAACTTTCCGTGTCGTTGAGCATAGGTTCACTTTTCTTCGCCGGTGCCGGAGCAGGTGCAGCTGCGGCTGGTGCCGTGTAGGTCGCCGGTGCCGCAGTGTTGCCTACCGTAACCGGAGCTGGAGCGGAAGAACCAAACAACGACCCCACCAACACGCTGGAGCTGGAGTTGGTTTTCACTTTCAGTTTCAGCAGACCATCGGTGGTATGACGGGCAACCGGGTCTGGAATATCCGGCACCGAGTTACCAACACCTTTAGCATAGGCTTTTGCCGGATCGAGCAGTTGTGTCGTCTGCTGGAGATCTTTTTCAGTGGTAAAGACCAGCACATAAAGTTTCTGCTGCCCTAATGCAGGTGTCAGTCGCATAACGCCTTCCAGACGATCTGCACTCATCACGCCAGGTTCCTGGTAGGTGAAATAACTGCTGGGGAAGAAGGCCGATGGTGTCATGTTCTGATCAAGAATCAGCACGTTCGGCGCAAATACGCTGGTTTGTTTGTTCACTTCACTGGTCAGCGTCAGTGTCAGCTCGCCAATGTTTGCCGGGACGCTGTATGCGGCAACCGAACCGCTGATGCCAGGGACGTTCAGTTGTTGACCGCCAGTAGCTAACCGGGTGGTCTGGGTTTTAGATTGATCGACTGGTGTCCAGGTTAATTGTTGCAGCGCGGCAGATGGAATGGCTGGCGCATCGCTGGTGTTTTGCGGTACGTAGTTAACATCGGCAAGGCTGATTCCAGGCGCGCTTGCCAGCAACCCTGCTGATAAACAGAGGGCGATGAGACTTTTATTCATTTTCATTGTTTTCACCTCAAAATCTGGAGTTCAGCGGTAGCCAGGCAATAGCGCGCTTAACCCGATAATCAGAGGGGCTTACGCCCCTTATAAATAATGACAACCTGTTTTATGCCGGATGCGGCGTGAACGCCTTATCCGACCTACATTCGGCAGCAGTTGTAGACCTGATAAGACGCGGCAGCGTCGCATCAGGCGTTGATTGCCGGATGCGGTACAAGCACCTTATCCGGCCTACATATTGCTATTACCACCAGATTTCCATCTGGGCACCGAATGTCCACTCATCGCTATCACCGCGACCGAAGCTACCGCCTTCGAAATTCGCCGGAACAGCTTTGCCGTAGTTCGGGTTGGAAGAGGAGCTACCGTTGTAGTCATAACCCCATTTCTCATCCCACTTGGCGTAGGTTGCGAAGACACGAATAGCCGGGCGTGACCAGATGCTGTCGCCAGCCTGCCATTGTTGTGCGAGGGTGATTTTGTACTGATTGTTCTTGTCGCCAGTGCGCTGGGATTCGACGTTGTCGTAGCCCACTTCCAGCAAGGTACTCATGATAGGCGTCCACTTGTACATTGGACGAATACCGACGGTCCACCATTTGGTGCCGTTGTCGTTATCCCAGTTGATATCCTGGTACATACCCACGTACATCATGTCCCAGTTGTCGCCCATGGAGATCGCACCGTGATCGAGGATACGCAGCAGGTGACCGTTATTGTTGATATTGTAGGCAAATTTTTCGTTATCAAACGCAACGCCAGAACCCTGCGACAGACCTTTACCCTGCGAGGTCATCGAGTCTGTTGCGTACTGAACAACAAACTTGTTGAAGCCTTTCAGGATGCTCTGGGTATGCTCGGCAGTGAACATCCAGCCATCTTTCGATGCGCCATCAACCAGACGATAGTTATCACGCAGGTTAGCGCGACCGTAGTCAACACCCAGCTCCAGGGTGCCGCCCGGGTTGATTTCCATCTGCGCTAAACGCACGTCGAAGACGTCGTTCGCAGTCTCGTTGGTATAGTCATAGATATTGTTGCTGGCGAAAGAAGACGAACCGCCCGCTTCAGAAGAACGCGTTGCTGCCAGAGAAAGTTTACCGAAGCCAACGTCGATGTTTTCCAGACCGGCACCAGGACCAGAAATATCCCAGTAGTAGAAGTCGATCATATGAACGTCATGACGCTGATAGAAACGCTTACCGGCCCAAATAGTGGCGCCTGGCAGCCATTCAATCAGGTTTTTCCCCTGCACGTTCGCTTCACGGAAGGCCGGATCGGTGGCTTCCCAGTCATTCTGTTGTGCTACGGAATAGGCCACGTTAGTGTCGAAATAGAAGCTCTTATCGCCCTCTTTCCACACTTCCTGACCCAATTTTAATTCAGCATAAGTTTCACATTCGTTGCCAAGACGGTATTTACTTTGAGCGCCAGTGGTCTGGAAACACTGTTGTTCACCGCCGCTCCCTGTCCAGCCGATCCCGGAACGAGCGTAACCGTGGAAATCCACAGCCATTGCCTGAGCAGACATTACGCCTGCTGCGACGGCAACCGCCAGAGGAAGTTTGCGCAGAGTAATCATCATTCTATCTCCTGAGTCATTGCTTTTCTTTTTTCACATCGCCTGTCACAGGCTTTGTGTCTTTTTTAGGGGTGCTTAAACGCCCGGCTCCTGATGCAGTCGACGACATGCAGTGCCATCCTCACGGAACAGATGGCAACGCTCTGGCGGCAGGCCGATAGCGAATGTGGCACCTTCTTCTACCAACACCACGTCAGACTGGCGGTACACCAGGTTTTGACGAATGGAAGGGATCTGGATATGAATTTGCGTTTCGTTGCCGAGCTGCTCGACCACCTGAACTTCCCCCTCAAGGATGACGTCGGCGATATCGCTTGGCAGTAAATGTTCCGGGCGAATGCCCAGCGACATGTTGGCGCCGACCTGAACGTTGTGGCTTTCAACCGGCAGCCATACCTGCTGGAGGTTTGGCATCGGCAGCTCAACCTGGACTTGATCGATTGCAACGGCGGTCACTTTTACCGGCAGGAAATTCATTTTCGGTGAACCGATAAAACCGGCGACAAAGCGGTCGGCCGGATAGTGATACAACTCAAGCGGCTTCCCGACCTGCGCCACGCGACCGGCGTCCAGCACCACGATTTTATCGGCCAACGTCATCGCTTCGACCTGGTCGTGGGTGACGTAAATCATCGTGCGCCCCAGGCGTTTATGCAGACGGGAAATTTCGATACGCATCTGTACACGTAGCGCGGCATCAAGGTTGGAAAGCGGTTCATCGAGTAAAAACACGCTTGGCTCGGCCACCAGCGTACGACCAATCGCCACACGTTGACGTTGTCCGCCGGAGAGCGCCTTCGGTTTGCGATCCAGCAAGTGCGCCAGTTGCAGCACTTCCGCCACCTGGTTAACACGCTGGTTGATGACCTCTTTCTTTGCGCCTGCTAATTTCAGGCCAAAAGACATATTTTCTGCCACAGACAGGTGGGGATAGAGCGCATAGGACTGGAACACCATGCCGACGCCGCGTTCTGCTGGCGGGGTATCGTTCATTCGTTTATCACCGATGAACAGGTCGCCGCTGGTGATCGTCTCAAGACCGGCAATCATGCGCAGTAAAGTGGATTTACCGCAGCCAGATGGTCCGACAAACACCACGAACTCACCTTCGTGGATGTCGAGATTGATATCTTTCGATACCACCACATCCCCCCAGGCCTTCGTTACATTTTGCAGCTGTACGCTCGCCATGCCCTTCTCCCTTCGTTACAACCTGTCATCGACAGCAACATTCATGATGCAGTGACTATGCGTCATCGGAAGATGGCTTAAATCCTCCACCCCCTGGCTTTTTTATGGGGGAGGAGGCGGGAGGATGAGAAGGTGGGGTCTGCATACTAATCCGAGGGAAAGTAAGGAAATTCGTGATATTGCTTGCAAAAAACATGGCAATTTTGTGTGCGCCTTACCGCAATACTGCCGTTTCTGCGATGCAGATCACATAAAACGAAGGTGGGGCGTAGGGGCAAGGAGGATGGAAAGAGGTTGCCGTATAAAGAAACTAGAGTCCGTTCAGGCGTTTTCACAAGCACTTCACCAACAAGGACCAGAGATTATGAAAATAAAAACAGGTGCACGCATCCTCGCATTATCTGTTTTGACGACGATGATGTTTTCCGCCTCGGCTCTCGCCAAAATCGAAGAAGGTAAACTGGTAATCTGGATCAACGGCGATAAAGGCTACAACGGCCTCGCAGAAGTGGGTAAGAAATTCGAGAAAGATACCGGAATTAAAGTCACCGTTGAGCATCCAGATAAGCTGGAAGAGAAATTCCCCCAGGTTGCGGCCACTGGCGATGGTCCGGACATTATTTTCTGGGCGCACGACCGCTTTGGCGGCTATGCCCAATCTGGCCTGTTGGCTGAAATCTCCCCAGACAAAGCGTTACAGGACAAGCTGTATCCGTTTACCTGGGATGCTGTACGTTATAACGGCAAACTGATTGCTTATCCGATTGCCGTTGAAGCGTTATCGCTAATTTATAACAAAGACCTGCTGCCGAATCCGCCAAAAACCTGGGAAGAAATCCCGGCACTGGATAAAGAACTGAAAGCGAAAGGTAAGAGCGCGCTGATGTTCAACCTGCAAGAACCGTACTTCACCTGGCCGCTGATTGCTGCCGACGGTGGTTATGCGTTCAAGTATGAAAATGACAAATACAATGTGAAAGACGTTGGTGTGGATAACGCCGGCGCAAAAGCGGGTCTGACCTTCCTGGTTGATCTGGTTAAAAACAAACACATGAATGCGGATACTGATTACTCCATCGCAGAGGCGGCCTTTAACAAAGGTGAAACGGCGATGACCATCAACGGTCCGTGGGCATGGTCCAACATCGATACCAGCAAAGTGAACTACGGTGTGGCGCTGCTGCCGACCTTCAAGGGACAACCTTCCAAACCGTTCGTTGGCGTTCTGAGTGCAGGTATCAACGCTGCCAGCCCGAACAAAGAACTGGCAAAAGAGTTCCTCGAAAACTACCTGCTGACTGACGAAGGGCTGGAAGCGGTAAATAAAGATAAACCGCTGGGCGCCGTGGCGCTGAAGTCTTACCAGGATCAGCTGGCGAAAGATCAACGCATTGCCGCCACCATGGATAACGCCAAGAACGGTGAAATCATGCCGAATATCCCGCAGATGTCGGCCTTCTGGTATGCCGTGCGTACCGCAGTGATCAACGCCGCCAGCGGTCGTCAAACTGTTGATGCCGCGCTGAAAGATGCGCAGGGTCGTATAACCAAGTAATGCTGTGAAATGCCGGATGCGGCGTGAACGCCTTATCCGGCCTACGAAACCGAAGCATATGTAGGCCTGATAAGACGCGTCAGCGTCGCATCAGGCGGTTGTTGTCGGATACGGCGTAAATGCTTCATCCGACCTGGAAAAACGAACTGTACGTAAGCCTGATAAGGCGCGCCAGCGCCACATCAGGCGGTTGTTGCCGGATGCGGTGTAATCATTTATCCGTCCAGGAATGAGGAAGAACCCCATGGATGTCATTAAAAAGAAACATTGGTGGCAAAGCGACGCGCTGAAATGGTCAGTGTTAGGTCTGCTTGGCCTGCTGGTGGGTTACCTTGTTGTTTTAATGTACGCACAAGGGGAGTACCTGTTCGCCATTACCACGCTGATTTTAAGTTCTGCGGGGCTGTATATTTTCGCCAACCGGAAAGCCTACGCCTGGCGCTATGTTTATCCGGGAATGGCAGGAATGGGGCTGTTCGTGCTCTTCCCTCTGGTCTGCACCATCGCCATTGCTTTTACCAACTACAGCAGCACTAACCAGCTAACTTTTGAACGCGCCCAGGAAGTTCTGTTAGATCGTTCCTGGCAAGCGGGCAAAACCTATAACTTCGGGCTTTATCCGGCAGGTGATGAGTGGCAACTGGCGCTCACCGATGGCGAAACCGGTAAGCATTATCTCTCCGATGCCTTTAAATTTGGCGGCGAGCAAAAGCTGCAACTGAAAGAAAGTGCCACACAGCCTGAGGGCGAGCGCGCAAATCTGCGCGTGATTACCCAAAATCGTCAGGCGCTGAGCAACATTACCGCCATCCTCCCGGATCACAACAAAGTGATGATGAGCTCCCTGCGCCAGTTCTCTGGCACACAACCGCTCTACACACTGGGCGATGACGGTACGCTGACCAATAACCAGAGTGGCGTCAAATATCGCCCGAATGACCAGACCGGCTTTTACCAGTCCATCACCGCCGATGGCAACTGGGGCGACGACAAACTCAGCCCCGGTTACACCGTGACTACCGGCTGGAAAAACTTTACCCGCGTCTTCACCGACGAAGGCATTCAGAAACCGTTCCTCGCGATTTTCGTCTGGACCGTGATGTTCTCACTGATCACTGTCTTTTTAACGGTTGCAGTCGGCATGGTGCTGGCCTGTCTGGTGCAATGGGAAGCGTTGCGCGGCAAAGCGGTCTATCGCGTACTGCTGATTCTGCCCTACGCGGTGCCATCGTTTATTTCAATCTTGATTTTCAAAGGGTTGTTTAACCAGAGCTTCGGTGAAATCAACATGATGTTGAGCGCGCTGTTTGGCGTGAAGCCCGCCTGGTTTAGCGATCCGACCACCGCACGGACGATGCTGATTATCGTCAACACGTGGCTGGGTTATCCGTACATGATGATCCTCTGCATGGGCTTGCTGAAAGCGATTCCTGACGACCTGTATGAAGCCTCAGCGATGGATGGCGCAAGTCCATTCCAGAACTTCTTTAAAATCACGCTGCCGCTGCTGATCAAGCCGCTGACACCGCTGATGATCGCCAGCTTCGCCTTTAACTTTAACAACTTCGTGCTGATTCAACTGTTGACCAACGGTGGCCCGGATCGTCTTGGCACCACCACGCCAGCCGGTTATACCGACCTGCTCGTTAACTACACCTACCGTATCGCCTTTGAAGGTGGCGGAGGTCAGGACTTCGGTCTGGCAGCAGCGATTGCCACGCTGATTTTCCTGCTGGTGGGTGCGCTGGCGATAGTGAACCTGAAAGCCACGCGAATGAAGTTTGATTAAGGGAGATAACAAAAATGGCAATGGTCCAACCGAAATCGCAAAAAGCACGTTTGTTTATTACTCACCTGCTACTGCTACTTTTTATCGCGGCGATTATGTTCCCGCTGCTGATGGTCGTCGCAATCTCGCTGCGTCAGGGGAACTTCGCGACCGGCAGCCTGATCCCGGAGCAAATCTCGTGGGATCACTGGAAACTGGCGTTAGGCTTTAGCGTTGAACAGGCCGATGGTCGCATTACGCCACCGCCGTTCCCGGTATTGCTGTGGCTGTGGAACTCAGTAAAGGTCGCCGGGATTTCCGCGATTGGTATCGTGGCGCTCTCCACCACCTGCGCCTACGCTTTTGCCCGTATGCGCTTTCCAGGCAAAGCGACGCTGCTGAAAGGAATGCTGATTTTCCAGATGTTCCCGGCGGTACTCTCACTGGTGGCGTTGTATGCGTTGTTTGACCGTCTGGGTGAGTACATTCCGTTTATCGGTCTGAATACCCACGGCGGCGTTATCTTTGCTTACCTGGGCGGGATTGCGCTGCACGTCTGGACGATTAAAGGTTATTTCGAAACCATCGACAGTTCGCTGGAAGAAGCGGCGGCGCTGGACGGTGCGACACCGTGGCAAGCCTTCCGCCTCGTACTGCTGCCGCTGTCAGTACCGATTCTGGCGGTAGTGTTCATCCTGTCGTTTATCGCTGCCATTACTGAAGTTCCGGTCGCGTCGTTGTTACTGCGTGACGTGAACAGCTACACCCTGGCCGTGGGGATGCAGCAATACCTCAACCCGCAAAACTACCTGTGGGGCGATTTTGCCGCCGCTGCCGTGATGTCTGCATTACCGATCACCATCGTCTTCTTGCTGGCTCAACGCTGGCTGGTCAACGGCCTGACGGCAGGTGGTGTGAAAGGTTAAAGATGTTGTTCTGCCAATGTTATGCCGCTACACCCTCAACTTACGTTATCCCAACTTGTGACTGTTATTCGGCGCTCCCTGGAGCGCCTTTTTTTACTCCCGCTTCAGCCGTTTCGAATTACATAGCCATAGGGTGATCACCAGTAGCAGGATCGCTGCCGAGTAGATCAACACATCCAGTGGCGATTTATGATCGACGATGATCAAGCGCACAATGGCGGTGATCCCGATATAGACAAAGTAACGTAAGGGAAAGTGAAAGCCGGATTGAAAATACTTCACAATCAGGGCAATAAATTCGAAATAGAGAAAGTAAACCACCAGCCCTTCCACCAGCTCATATTTGCTGGTTTGTTCTGGCGCGAACAGCACATCAGCCAGATGCACCGTTTCTTTGCCGAGGAATACGACCAGAATCAGGCCGAGGCACAGCAGGCCAAGATTGAGAACGGTCTGCAAAATGGTGGAGATAAACTCCACGCGCGGACGAGATAACGACGTCATAACAGCCCTCCAACTCAGTGGCGAGCTTCCTGTATAACGCAAAAATGTGACGGGGATCTATATTTTTTGTGTATGTTTTGTTCAACCTGGTGTTAGATGGTGCCTCCCGCCAGCGCCGGATGCGGCGTGAACGCCTTATCCGTCCTACCCGTAGGCCGGATAAGCCGCGTCTGGCGGCGCATCCGGCAAGACACACAGCCCCAAAAAATCACCCATTCAGGTGATTCCCGGCCACCAGCAAAGCGCGAAAAATCGACAATGTTCCTCTGGAACAAATGAAACGTAACCTGATAAAGGTGGTAAAAATGAAGCCTTATTTTGCTGCTTTGTTGTTATCAGTCTCTGTTCTTCCTGCTTTTGCCGGTCCGCTCGGTACTGCTGATAAAGCCGACCTTCCGCAAAGCAATGTCTCCAGCCCAATGATGGCTCAGTCGCTCAGGCAATCAGACCTGCAACCGATATCGACGGACAGGAAGACAGAATGTTTTCGCCTTTACACACCAGATCGCAAACCGGGGGTGAACTGCGTTCCTGATGGCTCGACAGGCCATTAAGAATGAGGGTGCCAGTGATTGCGAAAACTGGCACCTTTCCCACGGCTTAGCGGAAATTCACGCTTCGGTCGCTGGTCATGTCATACAACTGGAACTTACGCCCAAGTTGCTGACCACCGTCACGCGTCAGCGGCGTCCAGCCAATTGCCGCACGGCTGCGTGTCGGGCCAGACGAGAAGAGATCCAACGGCACAGAGACATACACGCCTTTGGTGAAGTCCCCTTCGCCGTACTCCTCTTTCGAAACGTTGGTGATCGTGGCATAGCCGCCAACCACCACGCCGCTGTCAAAGCGTTTAGCGATCTCCAGCGTGCCGCCTTTATCCCCTGCCAGATACTGCCCGACGCTGGCTTTCACTAACACATCCTGAGCGAAAGATGGCGTCCAGTAGGCGGTCAGATGTCCGGTTTTCACGCTGTAGTCGGTGAATTTCATCATATCTTTTGCACTACGCCAGTCGCGCTGTTTAACGTAGTTGGCATCCAAACCAAACGCCCAGTTGCTGTCCAGCGGGCGATACAACACTTCCGCCCCCGCACCGCCAAACATGGTTTCGAGATAACCTCCATAGACCTGACCGTAGAAGCCGTTGCCCAGATGCTGGAAGTAGTTGGCTTGCAGGTTATTCACATAGACATCGTTCTGCACATACTCGCGCACATGGGTACGAACGCGCGGTAAGTGCGAGTCCTGCGGCGGATTGGTGTAGTTAAACTTGTCGTAGTTGTTGGCAAGGTTAGCAAACAGACTACCGGTGGTGAGCAGGTGATCCGTCAGCCACAAATCCGCCGTTCCCATCACGCCCAGTTGGTACATGTAAAAGTTTTCCGGGCCACCAACCGACTGGTTCAGCACCGGATCGATATGGAAATCAAAGCGCGATTTGTCGATATACCAGCCCTGCTCGGTGGACTGCGGAACCACCGGCTCGACGCGTTTTTGCGCCAGCTTCGTTTCATGCCCAAGCGGCTCGCCGACGAGATGATTTTTCAGGCTGGCGACATCGGTTTCCGTCGTCACCTGCGGCATGTTAAGGCGATTTTCCGTAATGCGGATCGTTTTGATCCCATCCGGCAGATCGTTCATCACGATCCGATTAGCACGGATGATCCCTTCGCGCGAATCACGATATTTCACCTGCTCGCCGGTAACATACAGCGTATCGCCTTTCGCCTGGATCTGCGGATCGGCCAGTCCGGCGTTATATTTCAACAGTGTTAGCTGATTCGCCACCACCGAATGCTGCAAAATGGCATCCTGTGGCTGCGGTTGATATTGCGGGCGGGCGTTATCGTTGTACGAAGGACGTAGATCGTTAAAGTTGGTGCGCAACGTAACGCCAAACATAAAGGTGTTACCGCGTTCATAGCTAAGGTTAACGTCGGCCCAATCGGTAACGTGATAAATCGCCCCGACGTTAAACTTACTTTTTTGCTCCAGCTTCCCGGCAAAATCCTGCTGATAATTATTGCCTTCATACTCCAGTTTCAGGCGCAGCGGCTGCCAGGGCGTCTGGTATTCCACACCGCCAAACAGTGAGGCCGGGCCGTGGAACATCTGGCTGCCGTCGATAGATCCTGCCTGTTTGTAGCTGTTATCGCGATAGCAATATTTATCACTGGCTGAACAGAGCGGATTTTTCACGTTACCGCTGGTGCCAAGATATCCCCAGCCCAGGCCGAGCGTAAAATCGAATGGCCCCCAGGCTTTGCTGGCGACAAGGTATTCCGCATCAAACAGCCCCGTACCGCCGATATCTCGCGCACCAACCGCTATCTGCGGCAGCCAGTAACTCTCTTCCCACAAACGCAGTTTGAGATCGAAGGCTTTATCTTTATACGTTTGATTACCAGAGAACGCTTCGACGCTGCTGTACTGCCGGGTGCGCACGTCGGTGTAGCGCAGCGTTGTTTCCAGCCACGGGAAGAGTTGCACTGAAGCAGAGTAATAACGGTACTGATCGTTATCACGATAGTTCAAACTTAATTCCCCTTCCCGCGCCATGCGCGCGGTGGGCGTTTGTAACAGACCGACGCCGCCGAAATCCGATTGCGACGGCCCGATGGGCGCTGGATACGTTTCGCCATAGCAGGCCGTGCTAATGCCCAGCGCCAGTAAGCTAAGCAGATGTCTTTTTTTCATTATTGCGGTATCCGCTGCGTCAGAGTCTGAAAAATGTCGGCGTTCAGGGCATCAGGCGTCTTACTCCAGACGGAGTCCGCCAGGCCAACATAAATAATGCTGCCGGGCATCGGCTCTACGTGACGCTTGTTCCAGTAAGCCACCGGCGCTTTTTGCGTTCGCCCGTCCGGGTAAACCACCCACGCATAGCTGCGATCTGCACCGCTAAGCAGGCTCTGCCCGGAGAGATAGCTCGCTACGTCGCGACCTGGGGTGAATGGCTGATTGCCAGGACGACTGATAAGCCCGAACAGCGTGACCGTTGACGGAGCGGAACCCACCCACAGCGTGTAGTTGCCCTGCAACGGCGGGTTGCCACGTTCCGCAACGCGGACGATATCGGGATCAAGATTGATTTTTTGCCTGCCCGTCACCTTCAACGCCTGAATTTGCTGACGTAAGGCGTTAATCGCGGCGGCATCCTCGGCGCTGGAATCTGTGGCCAGTTCTGCCAGCCGTGTCAGCAACGCCTGCTGCTGCCGCAATGCTGCTGCCGTTGCCAGCTCTTCGCTGATCACCGCACCGGGCCACCAGCTATTCGCCAGTCGCGGTTGCCCCACCAGATCGATTAAATGCTCTGCGCCCGTCAGCGTTTTGGCCTCACTGCTGCCATTGCTGAACACCTTGACGGTGCCCGCCGCAAAGACCGATGACGCTCCCACGCTCAAAATCAACGCGACAATAGTTTGTTTAATCATTGTTTTGCCGCCTTGATGAGAGTGGTTTTCACCGGGAAATAATCCGCGCCAAGATACTGTTCCGACTGGCGAATTTGCCCTTCGCTGTCGATCCAATAGCGGTTATGCCAGCGCGCCTGGTCAGTGAAGACTTCTTCGTCCAGCACGCGAACCGGGGTTTCATCGCTGCCGACCTTGACGGTATCGGTGCCATCCCATTTGAAGACTGAGCGTGCGGTGGCGTAACGTACCTGCTGGTACTCGGTCCAGCCCATCGTGCGCGTCCAGGTTGCACCATCAACAATTTGTGCGGGTTTAATCAGCGGGTCGGCGGCAAGGTTATTTACTTCAATCAGGTTGTCGCCGCCAAGCAAAGTCTTCACCAGACGACCATGTTGTGTGACGAGAGTGGCCTGATCCTGAGTGACCCATTTTTGTTGTCCGTCTTCAGCGAAGGCCAGCACCACAAATAACTGCGGCCCGCCATTAAGCTGCATGTACTGGCTGGCGTAGGGCATATTTTGAATATCATCATCCGTCAGCTGTACGCCTGGCGTGCCGAACAGACTGTCCCACAGTGAATTGCCCAGCTCTTTAGTCGTGGCTGAACAGGCCTGTAATAGCAGGCAGATAAGAATGAGTGCAGGTCGCTTCACGACTCTTCTCCAGAGGGGCAGAATAACCACACCGGAGTGTGGTTATGGTTAATCCCCGTCATACTTCAAGCTGCAGATGCGGTGACCGCACTCGTTCACCCCGGTCACATAGTTATCTATGCTCCCGGGGACTCACTCGCTTGTCGCCTTCCTGCAACTCGAATTATTTTGGGGATACATACGTTATTACTGGGTACTGGTGGTCGTGGTTGTGGTGGTTCCGGTATTAGAACCATCACCGCCGCCAGTTGCCGCGAGTGCGACACCCACCGCCGAGCTTACGGTGCTGACGCTGGTCGCGGAGGAACTGCCCACCGAAACCGACGTTGCTGCCGACCCTGCCGCTTCGCCCACCTGTACAGGTGCAGCCCACGCAGAAGTCGCCGCAAGCGCAGATATGGCTAAAATGCCATACAGAACTTTTCTCATAACAATTTCCCTTCATTGAATGAATGGAGATTTACCCAAAAACATTTCGGGCGGGATCGAGTATACACAACTAAAGCATGTGAATTACGGCGCGAGGAATTAGTGGTGGGGTTTTAGGATAATTGGAATAAATATCAATTATATATTTTTTATTATATATAAATAATTATGTTAATCATGAGGTTAAAATAAACACAAAAGCGATTGACCTGCGTATTTTCCGAAATGATTACAGACTAAAAATCTATTTTAGGATTAACCTCACGGTATGATTTTCGTTAAATCACAGACAAGAGGATTTATCTGATAGAACAATGCCGACTTATAGTCGGCATTGTTATTAAGGTTATTTAATCAATCGTGCTATGTATTAATTGCCGAATACGATGTACATATCGGCATCGACCTGTAGGCCTGATAAGACGCGACCGCGTCGCATCAGGCACCGGTTGCCGGATGCGGCGTAAACGCCTTATCCGGCCTACGTAGCGGCATCAGACATGCACGATGATTAACCGCGCCACGCCTTATAGCGGTTAATCAGACCATTGGTCGAGCTATCGTGGCTGCTGATTTCTTTGTCATCTTTCAGCTCCGGCAGAATACGGTTAGCCAGCTGTTTACCCAGCTCCACGCCCCACTGGTCAAAGGTGAAGATGTTCAGGATCACGCCCTGAGTAAAGATTTTGTGCTCATACAGCGCAATCAACGCCCCCAGGCTGAACGGGGTGATTTCGCGCAGCAGGATGGAGTTGGTCGGACGGTTACCTTCGAACACTTTAAACGGCACTACATAGTCGAGCGTCGCCGGATCTTTACCCTGATCGCGATATTCCTGCTCTACCACTTCGCGGGATTTACCAAAGGCCAGAGCTTCGGTCTGAGCGAAGAAGTTAGACAGCAGTTTCTGGTGGTGATCAGAGAGCGGGTTATGGGTGATAGCCGGCGCGATGAAATCGCACGGCACCATTTTGGTTCCTTGGTGGATCAGCTGGTAAAACGCATGTTGCCCGTTTGTACCCGGCTCACCCCAGATAATCGGGCCAGTCTGGTAATCCACTACGTTACCGTTACGGTCAACGTATTTGCCGTTGGATTCCATATTGCCCTGCTGGAAGTACGCCGCGAAACGGTGCATATACTGGTCATACGGCAGAATCGCTTCAGTTTCCGCGCCAAAGAAATTGTTGTACCAGATGCCGATCAGCGCCAGCAATACAGGCAGGTTTTTCTCGGCTGGCGTGGTGGAGAAATGCTTGTCCATCGCGTGTGCGCCGGAAAGCAGTTCAACGAAGTTATCAAAGCCGATGGAGAGAACAATCGACAGACCAATCGCTGACCACAAAGAGTAACGGCCGCCGACCCAGTCCCAGAACTCGAACATGTTGGCGGTATCAATACCAAACTCGCCAACGGCTTTCGCATTGGTGGAGAGCGCCGCAAAGTGTTTCGCAACGTGCTTCTCATCACCGGCCGCTTTCAGGAACCAGTCACGCGCGCTATGGGCGTTGGTCATGGTTTCCTGAGTGGTGAAGGTTTTAGACGCCACCAGGAACAGCGTGGTTTCAGGGTTCACTTTTTTCAGCACTTCTGCGATGTGAGTTCCGTCAACGTTAGAAACGAAGTGCATATTCAGGTGATTTTTGTACGGACGCAGTGCTTCGGTCACCATGTACGGGCCGAGGTCAGAACCGCCGATACCGATGTTCACCACGTCGGTGATTGCTTTGCCGGTATAACCCTTCCACTCACCGGAAATAATCGCTTGCGAGAAGGTTTTCATCTTCTCCAGCACCGCGTTGACTTCCGGCATTACGTCTTTGCCATCAACCAGAATCGGCGTATTACTACGATTACGCAGCGCCACGTGCAGCACGGCACGGTTTTCGGTGCGGTTAATCTTCTCGCCAGAGAACATCGACTTAATCGCGCCAGCCAGATCGCACTCTTTCGCCAGATCCTGCAATTTCGCCAGAGTTTCTTCGGTGATGCGGTTTTTGGAGTAATCCACCAGCATCTGATCGTCGAAGGTTGCGGAGAACTTAGAAAAACGATCGCCATCTTTAGCAAAAAGATCGGCGATCGTAACGTCTTTCATTTCATCGAAGTGTTTCTGTAGTGCCTGCCAGGCAGCGGTCTGCGTTGGATTGATGTTTTTCATTAGCAATACTCTTCTGATATTGAGAATTGTGACTGTGGAAGATTGTAGCGCCAGTCACAGAAAAATGTGATGGTTTTAGTGCCGTTAGCTCAGCTAACTACTGAAGAGGATAAAAAGTATAGACGTTATAAGCACAATTTCTGACCACGCCCGCTGCATGAATAATCCGCATAATCCCGGCGTTGACACACTCCCCTACACCTTTTATTTATAAATACGGTCTGCGCCTGCACCGGTTTCTATTTTGCCTTTGTGCCAAGGTCGCTTCTTTCATTCCCTGACACGAGGTTGTTATGCCCGATATTGTTGTCTCCAAATTTGGTGGTACTAGCGTGGCTGATTTCGACGCCATGAACCGCAGCGCCGACATTGTGCTTTCTGATGAGAATGTTCGTTTAGTTGTGCTTTCTGCTTCTGCGGGGATTACTAACCTACTTGTTGCACTGGCTGAAGGTCTGGAACCGGTTGAGCGTTTCGAAAAACTCGATGCTATTCGCAATATTCAGTTCGCCATTCTGGAGCGCCTGCGTTACCCGAACGTCATCCGTGAAGAGATTGAACGTTTGTTGGAGAACATTACCGTTCTGGCCGAAGCGGCGGCGCTGGCAACATCTCCGGCTCTGACGGATGAACTGGTTAGCCACGGCGAACTGATGTCTACTCTACTATTTGTTGAAATCCTGCGCGAACGCGATGTCCAGGCGCAGTGGTTTGATGTGCGTAAAGTGATGCGCACCAACGACCGGTTTGGTCGCGCGGAGCCAGATGTTGTTGCACTCGCGGAACTGTCTGCGTTGCATCTGACTCCACGGCTCAGTGAAGGTTTAGTCATCACCCAGGGCTTTATTGGTAGCGAAAGTAAAGGGCGTACTACAACACTTGGACGTGGCGGCAGCGATTATACGGCAGCCTTGTTGGCGGAAGCCTTACACGCATCTCGCGTTGATATCTGGACTGACGTCCCTGGCATCTACACGACCGATCCGCGCGTGGTGCCGGCAGCAAAACGCATTGATAAAATCGCTTTTGAAGAGGCCGCTGAAATGGCGACCTTTGGCGCGAAAGTGCTGCATCCAGCGACGTTGCTGCCCGCAGTGCGCAGCGATATTCCGGTGTTTGTCGGTTCCAGCAAAGACCCACGTGCTGGCGGTACGTTGGTGTGTAATAAAACCGAAAATCCACCGCTGTTCCGTGCACTGGCTCTGCGCCGTAAACAAACGCTATTAACCCTGCACAGCCTGAATATGCTGCATTCCCGTGGCTTCCTCGCGGAAGTTTTCGGTATCCTCGCGCGGCATAATATTTCGGTGGATTTAATTACTACGTCCGAAGTGAGCGTGGCATTAACTCTTGATACGACTGGTTCAACTTCCACTGGCGATACATTGTTGACGCAATCACTGCTGATGGAGCTTTCGGCGCTGTGCCGCGTGGAAGTGGAAGAAGGCCTGGCACTGGTGGCGCTGATTGGTAATGACCTGTCAAAAGCCTGCGGCGTCGGCAAAGAAGTATTTGGCGTGCTGGAACCGTTCAACATCCGCATGATTTGCTACGGCGCTTCCAGCAATAACCTGTGCTTCCTGGTGCCGGGTGCTGATGCGGAACAGGTGGTGCAGACATTGCATAGTAATTTGTTTGAGTAAACGACCAGTACAGGTGAATAGCGACCCACGTCGCTATTCACCATGCCGGATCAATTACGAATTACTACGGCGCTGTTGCTTTTCCGCATGTACGCGTTTCACTATCTTATAAATCCATTGCAGCGTCAGATTATATTTCTTCGCTAATTCGGCGTAGTTGCGACCATCGCACTCGCTATAGATTTGGTAGTCACGCTCCGACGCCCGTCCAGAGATCCCTTTCGGGAAATAAATGCTTTGCCCCCCCAGTTACGCATCATTCGGTCAGCAATGGCAAAGCCCACATTTTCCGCCGATGAGCTGTCGAGATTGATGCTCTCAATCAGAACTTGCGATGCATGAAACGCCAGGTCGTTAATGATCTCCGGTGTCCGGGCCATCTCTTTTGATTTTCGTATCATTTTTCATCTCCATATATCTTGCATCCTGAATAAGACCCGATGCGTGTAAAACCACGGATATACGCTAAGCAGTTGTCATTACTGCTACTCAATACATTCAACAAACAAATAAACAATCACCAAAAATATAAATTTTTAATATTAATGAACACCATAAATTCACAAAATAAATATATTGTTTGCGTTACGTTTCTTGTCAACTGGAGTATCATTTTACACGATACTGTATACACATACAGTATTATTTTTACCTGTAGTATAAAAAGATCGTTTCCCTCACAGTCGCTAACTTTCTTAAACAAACTTTAAAAATCAAATAACTACTGACTACTCCTACGATCCACCATCCTCTTTTCCCTGCATAATGACGCGCTTATTCGCCAGGTCACCTTTTGCTCTTTTATTAATGGGTGGATTTATTAGCGAGCATGTTCATTTATAGAGGATCTATTTTTTAAAGTTATTTATTAAAGCTTTTTTCATTCTTCACTGGAGGGATCTGGCGACACTAAACGCTCACTTATCAGGAGATATCGTATGAAAAAAGTCACTTTTCCCCGGCTTTCCGGCTGGCTGGTCGCTTCCGTCGCGCTGTTTGTCGTGATCGGCTGGACATCTTCCGCACAGATCCCGGTAGTCATTTATAAACTAAGCCTGGTTTCGCTCTCCGCTGTGCTGGGATACTGGCTCGATCGCAGTCTGTTTCCCTGGGCGCGGCCTGACTCATTTTGCCCTTGGGAAGAGGCGCGATGTTGCGCGGCGGCAATGATTCGTCGGGCTATCATCGTTGCAGCCGTCTGCCTTTCCGTCGCGTTAGGACTTTAATGATGCAGGTAAAATTTCTCGCGCTAATTACTCTGTTCGCGTTCTTCCCGCTTAACGCATCTGAACCGCCGCGAGCATCTCTGGCATGGCGAAACGAACTGATTCGAACTGCACGAGAAGTCTGGGGGCTGAACGCCCCGGTGGCGGACTTCGCCGGGCAGTTACACCAGGAATCCGCCTGGCAGCCAATGGCGCGTTCCCCCGTCGGCGCACAGGGTATGGCGCAATTTATGCCTGCCACAGCGACATGGATAAGCCAGTTGTATCCACAGCTACGTGAAAATAAGCCCTATAACCCAACCTGGGCGATTCGCGCGCTGGTGCAATATGACCAGCATTTGTGGAAAAACATCTCTGCGAAAAATGACTGTCAGCGTATGGCATTTACCCTAAGCGCCTATAACGGCGGTCAGGGATGGGTTAACCGGGATAAAAAACTGGCCGCATCCAAAGGGTTAGATGCCACTATCTGGTTTGGTCATGTTGAACACGTCAACGCCGGGCGTAGCGCCGCAAACTGGCGAGAAAATCGTCACTACCCGAAGATGATCCTCTATCAACATGCCGCCCGCTACTTACTCTGGGGACAGGCAAGCTGTCTTCACTAATCAGAGGGGCCGATGAAACTCAGTATCGATTTTTGGGAAGTGATCTCCCTTATGCTTTCCTTCGTTGGATTAATGTTTGCTGCCGGAAAATTGCTGTTAGCACAAATTGAAAAAAGACTTAATGAGCGTTTTGAATCTCTGGAAAACGCACGCCGGGAATCAGAAACAAATTGGTCGAAACTGGAAAGAGAATTTCTCGAATTTCGTGCCGAGCTTCCGCTGCATTATGTCCGCAGAGAAGATTATCTTCGTGGCCAGGCAGTATTAGAAGCAAAGCTGGATGCCTTATATAGCAAAATAGAGCTATTACAACGTGGTAGCTATTAAATTCAATTTTTTCTCTAAAGCAGATTAAAAGAACCTTCACCTTCACTACGTCAGAATACATTTCAACGATAACGGAGTAAGCGTTAACGAATCAGCAATAATCAAGGAACACCCTATATGGAAATTTTATCTGTAATGAATTCTGTTGTGACCATATTACGTGAACAGAATCCCGAAATGGACGTATTTATTTCATCGGTCGATGCCCAGAAATATATTCCACAGACACAGCAAGTTACAGTAATTATTAATTATAGCGGTTCTCTATTTGCCATGCCTGAAAGCAGTGATGCTCTCGTGCAACAGCAAACGCTCCGCTTAACTGCCACCGTTATTGTTGGCAAAAATTGTGACGCGTTAAACGCACTGGATCGCATACGCAGCGCACTGGGGGGGATCCAGCTTCCTGATTGCGAGCGTCTTCTTTGGCTTGAAAAAGAAATCAATGCAGGCGAGAGCGGTGGTTTCTGCCGCTACATCCTGGAAATGGCGACCAGCTCGCTGTTTATCGCGAAACGGGAAAGCGCGGACCTTACCCTGCTTACTGAAGTTAATTACGAGGAAACTGAATGAAATATATCTACAACGGCCCGGCAAGCGGCGTCACCCTTGCCGACGGACAAGAAATCTTATTGTGGCCGAACAGTGAAATTGATCTGCCAGAAGACAACGAGTGGGTCATGACCATGATTGCCCGCAATCATCTGACTCCCGTCATCACTCAGGAAGAACAAAATAACGGAGAGGAAATTGTACATGGCAGCTAATTACCTGCACGGTGTCGAAACCATTGAAATTGAAACCGGTCCGCGCCCGGTTAAAGCGGTAAAATCCGCTGTAATCGCTTTAATCGGTAGTGCACCATGCGGTCCGGTAAACAAACCAACATTGTGCCTTTCTGAAAGCGATGCCGCGCAGTTTGGCTCGACTCAGGCGAACTTTACGATCCCGCAGGCGCTGAAGGCGATTTACGACCACGGTGCTGGTACGGTGGTGGTGATTAACGTACTGGACCCGGTAAAACATGGCTCCAGCATCAGCAATGAGAGTATCACTTTTGATTCCAACAACCAGGCGAAACTGGCTCATAGTGCGGTGCGTAATGTTGTCCTGAAACCCTCTTCAACATCAGCCACCACGTATAGCAGCACAGCGTTTCATGTTGATGAACAAACAGGAATAATCACTCGTGCAGAAACTGAGATCCCTGCCGGAGCGAAAGTTTGCGCCTATTACTCATGGGCCGATCCAACAAAAGTTACCGCAGCCGATATTATTGGCGCCGTTAATACCGCAGGCGATCGCACGGGGATGAAACTGCTACAGGACACCTATAATCTGTATGGTTTCTACGCCAAAATCCTGCTTGCTCCGGTTTTCTGTACGCAAAAATCGGTCACCACAGAGCTGATTGCTCAGGCGGACAAACTCGGTGCTATCGCCTACATTGACGCCCCAATCGGTACTACATTCCAGCAGGTGCTGGCTGGTCGCGGCTCGAAAGGCGCAATCAACTTCAACACCAGTTCTGACCGTGCGCGTTTATGCTATCCGCACGTCAAAGTTTATGACGGCTCAACCAACCAGGAAGTTCTCGAACCGCTCTCTTCACGCGCTGCCGGACTGCGTGCCAAAGTAGACCTGGAGAAAGGTTTCTGGTGGAGCAACTCAAACCAGGAAATTCAGGGCATTATCGGTATCGAACGTTCACTTTCCGCAATGGTTGATGCCCCGCAAAGTGAAGTGAATCAGCTCAACGAAAACGGCATTACCACAGTTTTCAATAGTTACGGCTCTGGTCTGCGTTTATGGGGCAACCGCACTGCGGCATGGCCTACCGTGACCCATATGCGTAACTTTGAAAACGTTCGCCGCACGGGCGATGTGATTAACGAGTCGATCCGCTATTTCAGCCAGCAGTATATCGATATGCCGATTAATCAGGCGCTAATTGATGCCCTGACCGAGTCGGTAAATACCTGGGGCCGTAAGCTGATTGCCGACGGCGCACTGCTTGGCTTTGAGTGCTGGTACGATCCGGCGCGAAATTCACCGACCGAACTCAGCGCCGGGCATTTATTGCTGAGCTATAAATTCACCCCGCCACCGCCGCTGGAACGTCTGACGTTTGAAACTGAAATTACTTCTGAATATTTAGTCTCTCTGGAGAGCAATAGCTAATGGCTGGAAAAATTCAAATTAACCGTATTACCAATGCCAATATTTATCTCGATGGTAATAACCTGTTAGGTCGTGCAACCGAAATTAAATTACCAGATGTCAGTTTAATTATGCAGGAGCATAAAGCACTGGGCATGGTCGGTAAAATCGAGCTCCCGGCAGGTTTCGATAAACTGGAAGGGGAAATTAAATGGAACTCCTTTTATCAGGACGTCATGCGTAAAACGGCAAACCCGTGGCAGGCGGTAGCATTACAGTGCCGCTCCAGTATTGATTGCTATAACTCCCAGGGGAAAGCGAATCAATTAGCGTTAGTCACTCATTTGACTGTTATGTTTAAAAAGAATCCACTGGGAACATTTAAACAAAATGAAAACCCGGAATTCAGCAGCGCCTTTGGTTGTACCTATATTAAACAGGTAGTCGATGGTGAAACACTGCTGGAGCTGGATTACCTGGCGAATATTTTCCGCGTTAACGGCGTGGATCAATTAAGTACCTATCGCAATAACATCGGTGGCTAAGTTATTCGGGGCTACGGCCCCGATTTCCGCATGATAAATAAGGATACAAAATGAAAGAACATTATATCTTACAGTTCCCGTTTACTTCAGCGGCGGGAGACGTAATTAACACTCTGCAATTACGTCGCCTGAAAGTAAAAGATATGCGCAACGCCCGCCGGATCAGCGAAAAACCAGAAGAGTGGGATGAACCGCTAATGGCTGCAATGACCGGACTGGTGCCAGAAGATTTAGCTGAAATGGATTTGCTGGATTACCAGGCATTGCAGAAACGATTTCAATCCATGCTTAGCGTGGTTACAGAATCCTCCCCTGCTATGGCAGGCAATGGCGCTACTGGCGAGATGGTTTCGCTTTCCGCCCAATGAGATAGACGCCCTTACCGTCGATGACTTTAGCAACTGGCTGGATGAAGCCAACGCCCAAATAAAAATCGAATATGGCTCGCAGACCTGATGTCTGCGAGTTTCCCAAGCCCGTCAGGTTTATTTCTTCCCTGCCCCTTTTTTTAGAAAAATAACCAGCGGGCCATTATCAATATTTAAAGAGAAACAATTTTGGCCAACGATATTATTACCCAGCTTCAGGCGCGTAATGAGACGTTGACGCAGGCAATAGCCCGTTACGGCTCACTCAACGCCAGAACATTGTTAACTCTCTCTACTCAGCAAGCGACAGTTATCAAACTAACGCAGCTGCTTGCCGATTCCGCTCTCCGCCTGGAGGAAAATAGCCGCAGCCGCGCTAATCTGATGGAGAAAACCCAAACATTTGCAGGGCAATTTAGCAAAGTATTTAATGTTGAAGCCCCCGACTGGAAGTTGCCGTATGAGTTTCAGGACAATATGGTCAATATGGCGACCAAAGGCGGGATGAGTGATGCCACCCGCGAGACGCTCAGCCTTAATCTGCGCGACTGGAGTATGGATTTTAACCAGCAGCAGACCACGTTACAGTCCGCCGCTCTGACCTTAGTTGAAGGCAACATATCGTCCTTGCAGGATCTCAACCGCTATATGCCGGAGATCGCCAAAGCCGCCACCGCCACGCGCGACAGCGCCGAAACATGGGCGAAAGCCGCGCTCGCGACTCATGATCGACTGAATATTGCCCCGGAAAATTTCCACGCCGCGCAAAACATGATGTACAGCGTTACCAAAAGCGGTGGGCCTGCCATTGCCGAACAAACGCAGTGGATAGAGAAATTTGCAGGTAAAACCGGCGCTCAGGGTCTGGAAGATATGGCTGAACTGACCGCAACCATGCAGATCGCCATGAAAAACGGTGCCAGCGCCAGTGCGGCGACAGAAAATTTCGCCCATTTTCTGCAAACCACCTTTTCGAAAAAAACCGATAGCTGGTTCGCCAGCCAGGGCGTTGATCTGCAAGGTTCTCTGCTTGAGCATCAGCAAAACGGTATGGGTGTTAGCGAAGCCATGACTCATATCGTGCAAATGCAACTTGAGAAGATGAATCCGGCGATCCTCGACACCTTCAAACGCACCATGCAGATTGAAGATTTATCTGCCCGCAGCACTGCGCTGCAATCGATGGTGACGCAGTTTAATCTGGGCGAAATGTTCGGCGATGCGCAAACGGTGGAATTCCTGGCCCCTATGCTGGCGAACATGGAAGAGTATCGCCAGCTAAAAGCCTCTGCCATGCAAGCCACCAGCAAGAATCTGATTAACGCTGACTTTTCTGCGCAAATGGCCTCGCCCATTGAACAGACTAAAGCGTTACAACTGGCGTTAAATGATTTATGGCTCAGCATTGGCTTACAACTTATGCCGGCGATTGGCGAGCTGGCGCAAAGCCTTGCGCCGGTTATTCGCCAGTTCAGCGCCTGGCTACGCGAACATCCGGCGCTGGTGCAAAACATTGCGAAAATCGTCGGGGCGATTTGGCTGTTTAACGGTGCGCTGAATGTTTTAAAGCTGGGCGCGAACTTCATCGCCTCGCCGTTTATTCGTCTGGTCGATATCTTCCTGAAAGTCAGGGCAAGTCTGGCGCTCGGAGGCGCGGCAAGTAAGGTGCTATCGGCGGTTAAGTCATTGGGTGGCGGCGCAAAATGGCTAACGCAACTGCTTGGTCGTGGCCTGATCGGAGCATTGAAACTGGTTGGTCGAACCGTTCTCTCGCTAGGCCGGGTGTTATTGATGAATCCCATTGGTCTGGTCATCACTGCGATTGCGGGCGCAGCTTATCTGATTTATCGCAACTGGGAACCTATCACCAGGTTCTTTTCCGCCATCTGGCAACGTATCACCACGGCCTTTGATGGCGGCATTGCTGGTATTAGCCGGTTGATTCTCGACTGGTCGCCACTGGGGCTGTTCTACAGCGCCTTTTCCGGTGTGATGAATTGGTTTGGTGTTGAGATGCCTGCGAGTTTTAGCGAGTTCGGCAGCAATATACTGGGTAGTCTGGCCGACGGCATAATGAATGCTTTCCCCGCTCTGAAAGGCATTATTGATCAGGTCAAAAACGCCATACCAGACTGGCTAAAAGCCACAATGGGGATCAGCACAGAAGCATCGGCTGCGGCTGTTACAGGCGCGACTAATACCGCATCAGTCTCCCCCGCGACCGTTGTTCCAGGCGTTGCCGGTGCGCTTTTAACGCCGCCTGTGGGCAAACAACTCGCGCCATCCAGCAAAACGGCTACGCCGTCATCGGCGCCAGCGGCAAAACCCGCGTCGGCCTCTTTACCTGGTAAATCCGTAACCAAACCGGCGACGCTACCCTCCCGTTCCCTGGGAAAAGTCCAGGTGAATTTTTCGCCACAAATTACCGTGCAGAGTAACGGACAAAACACCACTAAAGACATTCAGAACGTGTTGACGATGAGTAAACGCGAACTGGAAAGAATGATTAACGACGTAATGGCGCAGCAACAGCGCCGGGGGTATGCCTGATGTATGCCGTTTTAGGTGAGATTGAATTTAAAGTTGTCACATTCTGGGATGGCTTTAAAAGCACAATGGGCGTGGATTACGCCACACATGCCCGTATTGAAGGCAAACCTGGCGTGCAGTTTATTGGCGATAAGCTGGACATGCTGGCGCTGGAATTTTCCCTGCACAGCCAGTTTTGCCAACCCACAACAGAGCTGAATCGACTGCGTGAAGCCATGCTCGCCCACAAAGCAATGGCGCTGGTGTTTGGCAACGGTGATTATCGCGGCTGGTTTGTAATTACAGAGTTAACCGCCACTCACCAGCACACCGATCCCTGGGGCAATATCATTGCCCAAAGCGGAACAATGTCGCTCCAGGAGTATACCGGCGATCCGAAAAACCCACTCCTGCCCCCGGCGATTACCACCCAGGAGCCTAATATTGACGAAAAGGCGAGCGATTTTCCGGACAAGGTGGAGTCCTGGTTGGATCAGATATTGAACACCATTGAAGAAGGTATGCGCAAAGCCAAAGAGATGCTCGATGAACTGGCGCAATCCATTGAAGATATTAAAAAAACAGTGGCAAAGTTCAAAGCACTGATTAAAGAGGCCAAAGCGTTAAAAGAAAAGTGTGAAAAGATAATTACGTCGTTGAAAAAGACTATCGATGCCATCGAAACCCTGTTTAAACAGCCGATGGATCTGCAAACGCTGGCAGGATTACCAAAAGCGTTGTCGGCGCAGATTAAAGCATTGCTAGGTAACATGCCGGGCATCCGCGACTGTGCCGAAGACGCCGGGATACTGGTTGACCATGCACAGGCGCTTTTTGACGACATTACCAGCGACATCGCCGAAGCAACTTTCGATAAAGCCACAACGTTGGTTGAGCAGGCACGTACAACGGTACAGCAAACCATTCCCGCAGTGACTCGGCTTGCTGCCGCGACCATTACGAGGAGCTGGTAATGCGATACCTTGAACATATCACCACCGACGGCGAACGCTGGGATAATCTGGCATGGCATTACTACGGTGATGCACTGGCTTACGAACGCATTATCGCCGCCAATCCACATGTCGCCATTTATCCGGTACTGCCTTCCGGTATTCAGCTCATTATTCCAGTCATTTCCGTCAACAAAACCGTATCGGAGATCCCACCATGGCTGAGATAAGCGTAACTGGCGGCGTCTTTGCCACGCTCGCGCCCATTTTTACCCTCTGGTATGGGCATAAAGATATCACTTATGACATCACGCCCTATGTCACCAGTATCAGTTATCACGACAGTATTAAAAACGAGTCGGATACCATCGCGATTACACTGGATGACACCGATGGACGCTGGATAAAAGAGTGGTATCCCGGCAAAGGCGATACGCTGGCGCTGCACATGGGTTATCAGGGGGAAAAACTGCTCGATTGTGGTCAATATATCATTGATAAAATTGATATTTCAGCACCACCTTCCACGGTAAATATTGATGGCATCGCCACTTCCGTCAATCAGGCGCTGCGCACCCGTAATAGTCAGGGCTTTGAAGAGACAACGCTTTCAGCCATCGCCAGCCGTATCGCGCAAACTCACGGCCTGACGCTGGTGGGCAAAATCGAGCCTCTGACAATTGACCGGGTAACACAGTACGGCGAAACCGATGTTGGATTTCTCAAACGCCTGGCCAGCGAATATGGCTATGCGCTAAAGGTGACCACCAAAGAGCTGATTTTTTCGCATTTACCCACGCTGCGCTGCCTGGCGCCGGTGAAAAAGATCGACCGCAAAGACGTTTCGCATTTCACCTTCAAAGATACCATTAACCGTATCTACAAAAACGCCACCGTACAGCATCAAAATAGTAAGAAAAAAGAACTGGTTATCTACACTCACGACAGCCAGCAAAAGCCGTCTGCCCGTGGAGTCGGCACCAGTGCCGACACGCTAAAACTGAACAGTCGGGCGCCGGACGTTGGCGCGGCACAAGCAAAGGCCAACGCCGCGCTCGACAGCCACAACGAATACCAACAAACCGGAACGCTCAGGATGATGGGCTGCCCGGAACTGACGGCAGGCAATAAAATCGAGCTAACCGATTTTGGTGTGCTTTCCGGTCAGTGGCTGATTGATAAATCTACTCACAGTTTTGTGCGCAGCGGCTATACCACTGAGATCGACGTTTCACGCGGGCCAGCGACCAGCCAGTAAGGAGGCAATATGAAAGGAGTAACCCGGCAAACGGGGATTATCAGTGATATTGACGAAACCAGCGTTCGGGTGCGGGTCACGCTACCAGAGTGTGACAATCTGAAGAGTAACTGGCTTGCGGTGCTGCAGCGCAATTCTCAGGACAATAAAGACTACTGGCTACCGGATATGGGAGAGCAGGTGGAAGTTCTGCTGGATGATAACGGTGAAGATGGAGTAGTGCTGGGCGCAGTATATTCAACGGTAGATACCGCGCCAGTAGCATCGCGCGATAAAAGGTATGTCCAGTTTTCCGATGGCGCAGCGTTTGAATATGACCGCAGCACCCACCAGCTTACGATTAATGGCGGCATTGAAAAAATCGTGATTGAGGTTATCGACCGTACCCGCCTGACATCGCCCAACGTTGAGGTTAAAGCCCAACACGTCACCGTGACTTCCGACACTGTTGATGTGAAAGCCACCGATGTCAGCATTGAAGCCAGTAAGGTGGATGTTAAAGCGATGACTGTAACGGTAGACGCACCGCTCAGTACCTTTACCGGCAACGTCACGGTGATGAAAAAACTGACCTGGCTGGGTGGCATGGCAGGAAGTGGAGGCATCGGTAATGCCGCCACGATAACCGGCAATGTCAACGTGATTGGTAACGTGCAGGCCAGCGGCACATTGCAGGACAGCGGTGGCAACTCCAACCACCATTCACACTGACTTTTAACCCGCCTGATGGCGGGTTTTCTCTTTTTAATCAACCAGTTTTCTAAACCGCTTTAATATCTCCTCCGCCTGTTCAGGGCGAAAATGCCCTCATGAACACGAAAACACGCCCCTCTACGCTGCACTGGCAACCCGCCTTGCAGCGGCCTGAAGAATACGTCTGCGGACTGGATGATATTCACCAGGCAATACACATCATTCTGCGCACACCGCGCGGCAGTGATCCCCACAGACCGCTGTTTGGTAGCAACTTGTGGCACTACATCGATTATCCCATCGAGCGGGCGATCCCGCATGTGGTACGGGAGTCGGTAGAGGCCATTCGCCAGTGGGAAGCGCGCTGCCGGTTGCTGAAGGTGACACCGGTAATCGACGGGGAACATCTGACGTTACGTGTGCAATGGTGCGCCGCTGACGGCGTAATCAACTCAACGGAGGTGTTATGGCGATAGCCGAACCCAATTTTATTGACCGCGATCCTGCGCAAATTACCAGCGAGATGATTGCGCAGTACGAAGATGCCAGCGGCAAAAAGCTCTACCCGGCACAGGCCGAGCGGTTGCTGATTGACCTTTTTGCCTATCGTGAAAACCTTGTACGCATCGCCATTCAGGAAGCGGCGAAACAGAACCTGGTCGCGTATTCCCGCGCGCCAATGCTGGATTATTTAGGGGAACTGGTGGGCGTTCACCGCTTACCTGCGCAGCCAGCAAAAACGACGTTGCAGTTTTCGGTAGTCAATGCGTATACAAGCAACATCCTGATCCCCCAAGGAACACGAGCCAGCGCCTCTGACAGCGTGATGTTTGCTACCGATGAAGATGTTCTGATTCCGGCGGGAAGTTTGCATATCGCCGTTCCCGCCACCAGTCTGACAACAGGCGAAGCGGGCAATGGCTGGCAGCCTGCACAAATTAGCGCCCTTGTTGACAGGATTGGTTATTACGATATCAACGTAACCAACCTGACTGCTTCAACGGGCGGCTGCGGTGAAGAGAGTGATGACGCACTGCGCCAACGGATCCAACTGGCGCCGGAAAGTTTCAGTAATGCGGGTAGCTATGGTGCCTACCGCTTTCATACGCTTTCCGTAAGCCAGTCGATTATTGACGTTGCGGTCCTGGGGCCGGACGAAGGATTACCAGAAGGCTGCGTGGAGATCTACCCGCTAACGCTGAATGGTATGCCGGGCGTGGAACTGCTCGCGCAAATTGAACTGGAGGTTAGTAAGGAGAAAAAACGTCCGCTGACCGACAAAGTAAGTGCGAAATGCGCCGTTAGGGTGCCGTATGAGATCCGTGCGCAGCTCACACTGTTTACCACTGCCGATCAGGAGACAACGCTGGCTGCGGCGCGTAAAGCAATTAGCCTCTGGACGCAACAGCGGCAGACACATCTGGGACAGGACATTGTGCCAAACCAGATAATCAAAGTATTGCAGGTCGATGGCGTCTATGACGTTGTGCTGAACATGCCCACAAAACGTATTTTGCGGGCGCATGAGTGGGCGGAATGCACCGCGATAGACGTCACGATTGCCGGAGTCAGCGATGGATAAATTGCTGCCGCCACCGCCGCTTGCCAGCGATGAGCGTTTTTCAACTCTGGCAAATATCGCCGCCGAGCGTTTTGCCCAACTCGATCTGACGGCGTTGATGGTTTATCTGGTAGACCTGGTTGATGCTTCGGCATTACCTGCCCTTGCAGAACAATTTCACGTTCAGGGGCTGGAAGGTTGGTTATTTACCACTGATGAACGGGAGAAGCGAGAGTTAATTAAGCAAGCCATTGAGCTGCATAAATATAAAGGAACGATTTGGGCGGTACGGCGGGTACTGGAAATACTTTCTCTACCAGGAACTATTTCAGAATGGTTTGAATATGAGGGGAAGGCTTATTTTTTTAAGGTTGATATAGAGCTGGTGGATAAAGGCATGGATGAAAACCTTTTCAATAATCTGGTAGAACTCATTCATGAATATAAAAATACACGTTCAAAACTGGAAGCATTAATCGTCTGGATCATTAACCAAAGTGCTATTCCTGTTATTGGCTGTGCGCTTTATGGTGGTGAACTGACGACGGTTTTACCTTTCCAGATACGGGAAGTACAGCAAAACACATCAATCTATTACGGAGCAGGGCAATGGAGCCTTGAAATTACATATATTTACCCGGAGTAATTATGGATAATGAGTTTTATACTCTACTCACTGACAGAGGGATGGCAAAAATTGCCAATGCCCTGGCGGATAAAAAACAGCTTCATCTACAAAAAATGGCTGTTGGCGACAGCGGAGGGCAATATTATGAACCCACCGTCAGCCAAACTAAATTACGCCATGAAGTATGGCGCGGTGATTTAAATACATTAACAGTTGCGCCCAATAATCCTAACTGGTTAATTGCGGAACTTGTACTGCCAGAAAATATCGGCGGCTGGTATGTACGTGAAGTCGGTGTTTTTGATACCGATGGTGAACTCATTGCTATCGGTAAATTCCCGGAGTCGTATAAACCGCTATTACCCGGCGGCAGCGGTAAGCAAGTTTGCATTCGTCTCATTATGGAAGTTTCCAATACGGCAGCGGTAACGCTCACCGTTGATCCCAGTATTGTGCTGGCAACACGGGATTATGTTGATTCGCAACTGGATGAACATGAACGTTCGACTAATCACCCTGATGCTACGTTATCGCAAAAAGGCTTTACGCAGTTAAGTAACGCCACTGACAGTGATGACGAAACCAAAGCGGCTACGCCAAAAGCGGTGAAAGCGGCAATGATTGAGGCTCGAAATCATCGTCATACCTGGAGTCAGATTACTGATATACCGGATGGTACGCTGACGCAAAAAGGGATTGTGAAGCTTAATAACGCGACCAATAGCACCAGCACGACAGAGGCGGCGACACCGAGCGCGGTGAAGGCGGCGTATGACCTGGCGAACGGTAAGGCTGCGGGTAGTCATACACACCCCTGGGGGCAGATTACGGGTATTCCGGACGGCACCCTGACACAAAAAGGGATTGTGAAGCTTAGTAATGCGACGGATAGCAACAGTACGACGGAGGCGGCTACGCCGAGTGCGGTGAAGGCGGCGTATGATAAGGCTAGTGCTGCGGAAAGCTGCCCTGTAGGGATGCCTATTCCTTGGCCGTCTGATTCTGTACCTTCTGGCTACGCCCTGATGACAGGTCAGACATTTAATAAAGCCTCATATCCCAAACTGGCAATTGCATATCCGTCTGGCGTCATCCCTGATATGCGTGGATGGATAATTAAAGGGAAAACCAGCAGTGGGCGTAATATATTATCTACTGAACTGGATGGGGTTAAATCGCACAACCATACGGGCAGTATTTCTAGTACGGATTTAGGGACAAAAGCAACATCATCTTTTGATTTTGGAAACAAAACGGTATCTGCCTCTGATCTTGGCTCTAAGACAACATCGTCGTTCAATCACGGAAGTAAATCGTCGACCAGCACAGGTGGCCATTCACATCAAATAACATGTAAAGGTGATGCTGATTACGGTGGCAATGCACTAACCGCTGATTCTATCGGTGACTCTCGTTATGATTTTGTTAATACCGATGCAGTAGGTGATCACTCTCATACTACAGCCATTGGTATCCATGCACATACTATCGCATTGGGTAGCCATACACATGAACTTTCAATTGGTACCCATTCACATTCAATTGCACTTGGGGCCCATAACCACTCTATAACCATTAATAATACCGGCAATACCGAAAACACCGTTAAAAATATCGCATTCAATTATATTGTGAGACTAGCATGAATACTTTTACATTTTCCGATGAAGCTCAAATACTGACTGTTTATAATTTTTCACAAGACACCCAAGAATATATCGGTGAGTCTGATGCATACATTGCACCTAATACAGGTTTGCCAAATCATTGCACATTAAATTCACCACCCGAAAAGGTTTCAGGTTTTACTCCTGTTTGGGTGAATGAAAAATGGGAGCTCATTGAAGATCATCGCGGGCAAACTGTTTATAACAAAGTTGATGGTAGTCAGCTTATTATTCAAGAATTGGGTCAATTACCTGAAACTGTCACCATCATTGCCCCATCAGGTTCTTTTGAACGTTGGGATGGTGAAAAATGGCAACCATCTATAACCGATGCTAAAGAGGCGAAATACTCTGCAATCAAAAATCAACGCGATACCATCAAAACCAACTACATCATCATCAACGACCATCACTTCCACAGTGATACAAATAGCCGTATCCAACAGCTTTCACTCACTAAAATGGGAGCGGAGAAAAAAATTCCGCCAGGTTTAATGTGGAAAACTAAAAATGACGGTCTGATCGAGTTAACCAACGAAATCGCCGCCCAGTTTGAATCGGTAACAATGGATCACGATATGCGCTTATTCGCCAACGCCCAGCACCATATCGCGGCGGTGGAAGCACTGGACGATATTCAGGCGGTGCTCGACTACGATTACTCCACAGGCTGGCAACCATGAGTAAAACCACTGTCTGGCTCGCTTGTTATAAGGGTCGAACAGAGCACCGTGGTGTTGCCCGACTGGCTGACTGGCTTACCCGTAAAGTGACACGTGGTAGTTATTCCCACTGTGAATTAGCCGTTAAGCATGGTGAAAAGAGTTACCTTTGTTACTCTGCATCACTACGCGATCGCGGCGTTCGGGGAAAGATAATGCCTTTACCGCCAGATAAGTGGGATATGCTGCCGCTCCAGGCCTGCCTTCAGGACGTGGAAACGTTTTTCCATAAACATGATGGCAAAAAATACGACTGGCGCGGAGCCTTAGGAATTATCACCGGCAATAAAGAACAGTGCGATCACCTGTTTTGCAGTGAATTTTGTGCTGAATTCCTGCAATTAAAAGACAGCTGGCGATACTCACCAAATCACCTGTATGCCTTAGTAAGTAGCTGGCAATCCCATCCGTAAATCACACCGGGCACAATGCCCGGTTCCTTATATACTCTAAATAGCTTATATGGACACCTCCCCAATGCAAGCACGGTTAGACAGAGAAAATGGTCTCTGTGCCTTACCCCGAAAGGGCTGACCGAAAATGGAGAACTATTCCGCTTGGCTATTTAGAATTAGGTATAACATATTTATAAAAAATATCATCCCAAACAAAGCATTCACGTGAAGAATAAAAGCAATTTTTAAACATAAATATATTGCGTTATAAATCACTTCAAATATAGTTTGTCCTTTTGATACCCTCATAGACGATGCGAGGAAACAGCGTGTTTACTATCTCACTCCTCTGGAAAAGTAAGGTTATCACTAATAAAAATGAGTCAGATAACACGTTGCCGCTGGCACGCCACAAAGATAGAGGCTTAAGTAGGATAACATTCACATACTATGCATATACACTGATTCCTCATTTGCTTATAAAAATTCAATAAAGCAAAATAACAATAGAAAGGATAATACGTCATGGTTGATAAAATAATTTTCACTGTTACGCCAATTTTTTCCATTCCTCCACGTTGCGCAGCTGCTGTAGAAACCTGGATTTATCAGGTTGCTAAGATGACAAGAATACCGAATAGAATTGTTTGTATAAAAGAAGAAGGTTATTCTGATATCACCACTGTCAGTGAACGATGCTCAATTCATCGCATCGGGTTCAGTCGAATTTATAAACGCATATTTCAGAAATTGACGCGTATAGATCCCCTGCCTTATTCTCAACGAATTTTGAATGTCGCTAACGATTTCAATATTACGGATAACAGTGTAATCGTTGTACATAATAGCATGAAATTATATCGCCAGATTCGTGAGCGTTCACCTCATGCAAAAATAGTGATGCATATGCATAACGCTTATGAGCCAAAAGGAATGGATGTTAATGTCAAAATGCTCGTCCCCAGTAACTATTTAAAAGACTATTATCAGGGGTTTCTTCCTGATGCAGATATCGCTATAGTCCCAAATGGAACAGATCCATATAATACGGATAAGCACCATGTAAAAATCAACAGTTCTGAACTGAACATACCCCCTGACAAGAAGATTGTATTTTATGCGGGAAGAATATCTCCTGAAAAAGGATTGATGTTACTTTTACAGGCGTTTGAACTACTCATCAGAACCCGTGATGATATAGAACTGGTTGTTATAGGGGATTATGCGAGCAAAAGTAAGGGGGAAAAAGGAATTTACCAACAGAAAATTCGAGAATTAGCAAAACAACTAGGTTCACACTGCCATATGTTAGGAGGTGTCGCTCCTGAGGAAATGCATCGCTATTATTCTTTGGCTGATTTAGTTGTTATTCCATCTCAATTTCAGGAGCCATTTTGTATGGTGGCAATAGAAGCTATGAGCGCAGGTAAACCTGTACTGGTGAGTACTCGAGGTGGAATGATAGAATTTGTAAAAGATAAAGATACTGGCTATCACCTGCAAGAGCCGATGACACCAGAAACGATTGCTGTGGATATAGAAAAAACACTTAACAATCCTGATTTACTTAGTATTGCCCATCACGGAAAACAATTTGTCCTAGAAAATTATTTATGGTGGCAAGTTACTCACAAGTTTGAAACTGTAATTAGCAATTGGTTTGACTGCTCTAATTAGAACTTTAGTGACGAATTTTATTTTGAAAAAAATATTACTGATATGGATAAAAACAATACCGGGCTGTATGCCCGGTATATTACTGTTTATCCTAAAATCACAACCAGATCTGAAGCCACGAATTAAAAGAAACAGTCAAATGGATAATTTTTTCAAAAAAAAACATCCTGACTCATTCTCCTATTCTGCTCTGGGGTAAATTCCCGTACACTGAACATTCTGGCTCACTGAGGGCACCATCATGGCACTCCCCCGTATTACACAAAAAGAGATGACCGAGCGTGAACAGCGCGAATTAAAGACGCTACTGGATCGGGCGCGTATTGCGCATGGTCGTGTGTTGACCAATGCCGAAACCAACAGCATTAAAAAAGAGTACATTGATAAGCTGATGGTTGAGCGTGAGGCTGAGGCGAAAAAAGCCCGCCAGTTGAAGAAAAAGCAGGCTTACAAACCGGACCCTGAAGCGTCATTCAGTTGGTCGGCAAATACATCGACGCGCGGCAGACGCTGATTAACGCCCTTTTTTCTTCCGCCCCGGCGAGGTGAAACGCTTACCGTTTGATGCCGGGCGACTCCCTTTTTCCGCCGTTTTTTCCATCTTCACCACCGGGCGCTTGATACCCGCCGTTTTCGGTTTGGACTTCGCTTTGGGTTTTGCCTCGGAAGAGGAATTTTCGATGAGCTTAAAAAGATCGATGAGTTCATCGTCAGTTAAATCGCGCCACTCGCCCAGTGGAATGCCGCTTAAGCTGACGTTCATGATGCGTGTGCGTTCCAACTTCTTCACTTCGTAGCCAAAGTGCTCACACATGCGACGAATCTGTCGGTTCAGCCCCTGCACCAGGGTAATGCGAAAGACAAATGGCGCTTCTTTTTTGACTTTGCATTTTTTGGTCACCGTCCCGAGGATCGGCACGCCTGCGCCCATGCCACGAATAAATTCATCGGTAATCGGTTTATCCACCGTCACCAGATACTCTTTCTCATGGTCATTACCCGCACGGAGGATCTTATTCACCAGATCGCCGTGATTGGTGAGGAAAATCAGTCCCTGAGAGTCTTTATCCAGGCGACCAATCGGGAAGACGCGTTTACTGTGATTAACGAAATCGACAATGTTATCTCGCTCGCCATCTTCGGTGGTGCTGACAATGCCAACAGGTTTATTCAGGGCGATAAGCACTAAATCTTCGGCTTCCCGTGGCTCAATCAGTTGACCGTTTACTTTTACAACGTCACCGGGTTTCACCTGATCGCCAATGGTGGCACGCTTGCCATTAAGGAACACATTGCCTTGCTCGATATAGCGATCCGCTTCGCGGCGTGAGCAAATTCCGCTTTCGCTGATGTATTTATTTAAACGGACTGATGAGTCGGGCAGCATAAATTCTCCTGTAAAACGCGGAATATACCGTACCTCTTAACGGGGAAAAACAGGGTTATGCAGCAACGTCGAAATTAAATGTGATCTGCCGCGCCTTTTATCACAAAAGTGTCACCAGAAGCCCGATGCAAATTTGCCTGGCGAAAACCAGGATAATCAATATATTACGAATATTTGCACACCTGTGCTGACGACTACTACGCAGAGAAACAAATGTGCAAGATAAAGCGCCATTCCAGCCCAAACAAAGAGTGAAAAATCACTTTTAAAGGCCACCATGATGGAGTTATATCAGATCAAGTGGTTAAAAAGCGTATTTGCACAAATGTGCAAAATCAGGAGGCGGCGATGGAAAACAGTGACGATATCCGTTTGATTGTGAAGATTGCCCAACTCTATTACGAACAGGATATGACGCAGGCGCAAATTGCGCGCGAACTGGGTATTTACCGCACCACCATCAGCCGCTTGCTTAAACGAGGCCGCGATCAGGGAATTGTCACCATCGCCATCAACTATGACTACAACGAAAATCTCTGGCTGGAGCAGCAACTGAAGCAAAAGTTTGGCCTGAAAGACGTTGTGGTGGTGTCGGGAAATGATGAGGATGAAGAGACTCAACTGGCGATGATGGGGTTACACGGCGCGCAACTGCTGGATCGCTTGCTGGAGCCTGGCGATATTGTCGGTTTTTCCTGGGGTCGCGCGGTGAGCGCACTGGTTGAAAACTTACCGCAGGCGGGGCAATCGCGGCAGTTAATCTGCGTACCAATTATTGGCGGACCGTCCGGTAAACTCGAAAGCCGCTATCATGTAAACACATTAACCTACAGCGCGGCAGCGAAGCTGAAAGGGGAATCGCATCTCGCGGATTTTCCGGCTCTGCTGGATAACCCATTAATTCGTAATGGGATCATGCAGTCTCAGCACTTTAAAACCATCTCTGCCTACTGGGATAATCTGGATGTCGCCCTGGTGGGAATTGGCTCACCGGCCATTCGCGACGGCGCTAACTGGCATGCGTTTTATGGTGGTGAAGAGAGTGACGACCTGAATGCCCGCCAGGTTGCTGGCGATATTTGCTCGCGCTTTTTTGATATTCACGGCGCAATGGTTGAAACGAATATGAGCGAAAAAACACTCTCTATCGAAATGAATAAATTAAAGCAGGCACGATATTCCATTGGCATTGCCATGAGTGAAGAAAAATACAGCGGAATTGTTGGTGCACTGCGTGGAAAATATATTAATTGTCTGGTAACGAATAGCAGCACAGCTGAACTATTACTGAAATAAAAATCTTCCCGATGTTTACCGTAATAAAAATTACGGCGGGTCCCTATTATCTAAAATCAGGAGTCTGTTATGCAAACGTGGTTAAATTTGCAGGATAAAATCATTATCGTCACCGGCGGCGCATCCGGTATTGGTCTGGCGATTGTAGAGGAATTATTAGCACAAGGCGCAAATGTACAGATGGTAGATATTCACGGTGGCGATGGTCAATATGAAGGTCATAAAGGCTATCAGTTTTGGCCGACCGATATTTCCAGCGCCAAAGAGGTAAATCATACGGTAGCGGAAATTATCCAGCGTTTTGATCGCATCGACGGTCTGGTCAATAACGCCGGGGTCAATTTCCCGCGTCTACTGGTCGATGAGAAAGCGCCTGCCGGGCAGTATGAACTCAACGAAGCTGCATTCGAAAAAATGGTCAATATCAACCAGAAAGGCGTTTTTCTGATGTCGCAGGCGGTGGCGCGACAGATGGTCAAACAACATGATGGCGTGATTGTGAATGTTTCCTCAGAAAGTGGACTGGAAGGCTCAGAAGGCCAAAGCTGTTACGCCGCTACCAAAGCCGCGCTTAATAGCTTCACGCGATCCTGGTCAAAAGAATTGGGTAAACACGGTATCCGTGTAGTCGGTATCGCGCCGGGGATTCTGGAAAAAACCGGGCTACGCACGCCGGAATATGAAGAGGCGCTGGCGTGGACGCGCAATATCACCGTCGAGCAGCTGCGTGAAGGCTATACCAAAAACGCCATTCCTATTGGGCGCGCCGGAAGATTAGCAGAAGTCGCTGATTTTGTTTGTTATCTGCTGTCTGAACGCGCCAGCTACATCACCGGAGTAACCACTAACATTGCGGGCGGCAAAACACGCGGATAAGGAGGCTTTATGGTCAACGCCATTTTTTGTGCCCACGGCAAATTAGCTTGCGCCATGCTGGAATCGGTTCAGATGGTTTACGGCAACGCCAATGTTGAAGCCGTTGAATTTGTGCCCGGTGAAAACGCCGGAGACATCGTAGCAAAGCTGGAAAAGTTAGTAAGCATTCACAATCAAGATGAGTGGCTGATTGCCGTGGATTTACAGTGCGGCAGCCCGTGGAATGCGGCAGCGATGCTTGCGATGCGCAATCCTCGTCTGCGGGTAATCAGCGGCCTTTCTCTGCCGCTGGCTCTGGAACTGGTGGATAACCAGAGCAGTATGAACGCCGATGAACTTTGCGATCACTTGCTGACAATTGCCCAACAAACCTGCGTCGTCTGGAAACAACTTGAAACGACCGAGGAGGATTTTTGATGAACATTACGCTGGCTCGCATAGATGACCGTCTGATCCACGGTCAGGTCACCACCGTCTGGTCAAAAGTGGCCAACGCGCAACGGATTATTATCTGTAATGACGACGTATATAACGATGAAGTCCGCCGGACATTATTACGTCAGGCCGCACCACCGGGAATGAAGGTTAACGTGGTGAATATTGAAAAAGCCGTCGCTGTGTATCACAACCCACAATATAAAGATGAAACTGTTTTTTATCTCTTTACCCGACCACAGGATGCTTTAGCGATGGTTAGGCTGGGGGTGAAAATCGATACCCTGAATATTGGCGGAATGGCCTGGCGGCCGGGTAAAAAACAATTAACCAAAGCGGTTTCACTGGATGAAGACGATATACAGGCATTTTATGCGCTGGATAAACAGGGCGTGAAACTGGATTTACGCGTCGTGGCCTCCGACCCATCCGTTAATATTCTCGACAAAATAAAAGAACAGTTAGTCGCAAATTAAATAATAGCGCCTGTGTACATATGCTTTAACAGGCAGGGATGACGACACTTAAAAGGTGATAAATAATGGAAATAAGTACCCTACAAATCATTGCAATATTTCTTTTTTCCTGTATTGCCGGAATGGGCAGCGTGCTGGATGAATTTCAGACTCACCGCCCGTTAATTGCCTGTACGGTGATTGGTTTAATTCTCGGTGATTTAAAAACCGGAATTATGCTCGGTGGCACGCTGGAATTGATAGCTCTCGGCTGGATGAACGTCGGCGCGGCGCAATCTCCGGACTCTGCACTCGCCAGCATAATCTCCGCCATTCTGGTTATCGTTGGTCAGCAAAGCATCGCCACCGGAATCGCCATCGCGTTGCCTGTGGCTGCGGCAGGCCAAGTGCTGACGGTGTTTGCCCGTACCATCACCGTAGTGTTCCAGCACGCGGCGGATAAAGCAGCGGAAGAGGCGCGGTTTCGCACTCTCGATATTCTGCATGTCTCCGCGCTTGGCGTGCAGGCGCTGCGCGTTGCTATTCCGGCACTGATTGTCTCGCTGTTCGTCAGCGCCGATATGGTCAGCAATATGTTAAACGCCATTCCCGAATTTGTGACCCGAGGACTACAGATTGCTGGCGGTTTTATCGTGGTGGTCGGTTACGCCATGGTGCTACGTATGATGGGCGTGAAATATTTGATGCCTTTCTTTTTCCTCGGTTTCCTCGCAGGTGGCTACCTCGATCTCAGTCTGCTGGCGTTCGGTGGCGTCGGCGTGATCATGGCCCTGGTCTACATCCAGCTAAATCCACAGTGGCGTAAAGCTGAACCTCAACTCCAGGCCACCGCCTCCACCGCCCTTGACCAACTTGACGATTAACGGAGCCATCATGGAACAGAGAAAAATTACACGCAGCGATCTGGTGAGCATGTTTCTGCGCTCCAACCTGCAACAGGCGTCCTTTAACTTTGAACGTATTCACGGGCTGGGTTTTTGCTACGACATGATCCCCGCCATCAAGCGACTTTACCCATTAAAAGAGGATCAGGTTGCGGCGCTCAGGCGACACCTGGTGTTCTTCAATACCACGCCTGCAGCCTGTGGCCCGGTGATTGGTGTGACGGCGGCAATGGAAGAAGCACGAGCCAACGGTGCAGAAATTGATGACGGTGCAATAAACGGCATCAAAGTCGGCCTGATGGGGCCGCTGGCGGGCGTTGGCGACCCGCTGGTCTGGGGAACACTGCGCCCGATTACCGCCGCGCTCGGCGCATCGCTGGCGTTGTCCGGCAACATTCTCGGCCCGCTGCTGTTCTTCTTTATTTTCAACGCGGTGCGTCTGGCGATGAAGTGGTATGGGCTACAACTCGGCTTTCGCAAAGGCGTGAATATTGTCAGCGATATGGGCGGGAATGTGCTGCAAAAACTGACCGAGGGCGCGTCGATTCTTGGCCTGTTTGTCATGGGAGTGCTGGTCACCAAATGGACATCAATCAACGTGCCGATGATCGTCTCGCAAACACCTGCCGCAGACGGTTCCACCGTCACCATGACCGTGCAGAACATTCTTGACCAGCTTTGCCCTGGCCTGCTGGCGCTGGGTTTGACACTGCTAATGGTGCGTCTGCTCAACAAAAAAATTAACCCCGTATGGCTGATCTTCGCCCTGTTTGGCTTAGGGATTATCGGCAATGCGCTGGGCTTCCTGTCCTGATTCTTCGCCCCGGCGCGACTGCCGGGGCCATCGCTCAACATGAGGTGGTTTATGAAAACAACAGCTCTGCGTCTTTACGGTAAACGTGACCTGCGTCTGGAAACCTTTGACCTTCCTGAAATGCAGGAGGATGAAATTCTGGCGACAGTAGTCACCGACAGCCTGTGTCTTTCTTCCTGGAAAGAGGCCAACCTGGGTGAAAACCATAAAAAAGTGCCCGACGATGTGGCGACCAACCCGATCATCATCGGCCACGAGTTTTGCGGCGATATTCTGGCCGTCGGTAAAAAGTGGCAGCACAAATTCCAGCCAGGCCAGCGCTATGTGATTCAGGCCAACCTGCAACTGCCGGATCGCCCGGACTGCCCCGGTTACTCCTTCCCGTGGGTGGGCGGCGAAGCAACGCATGTGGTTATTCCCAACGAAGTCATGGAGCAGGATTGTCTGTTGGCATACGAAGGCGAGACCTACTTTGAAGGCTCGCTGGTTGAACCGCTCTCCTGCGTGATTGGCGCGTTCAACGCTAACTATCATCTGCAGGAAGGCACCTATAACCACAAGATGGGGATTCGCCCGCAGGGACGGACGCTGATCCTTGGCGGCACTGGCCCGATGGGGCTGCTGGCGATTGATTATGCGCTGCATGGGCCGGTTAACCCGTCGCTGTTAATTGTCACTGATACCAATAACGACAAGCTGAGCTATGCGCGGAAACACTATCCATCAGAGCCGCAAACGCTGATTCATTATCTCAATGCCACCGATGCAGCATTTGATACGTTAATGGCGCTGAGTGGCGGTCACGGCTTCGATGATATTTTCGTCTTTGTGCCTAATGAAGGACTGGTGACTCTCGCCTCTTCCTTGCTAGCGACAGATGGTTGCCTGAACTTCTTCGCCGGGCCGCAGGATAAACACTTCAGCGCGCCGATTAATTTCTACGATGTGCATTATGCATTTACCCATTACGTGGGCACGTCAGGCGGCAATACCGATGACATGCGCGCGGCGGTCAAACTGATCGAAGAGAAAAAAGTGCAGGCCGCAAAAGTGGTTACACATATTCTTGGGCTGAATGCTGCGGGCGAAACCACGCTGGAATTGCCCGCCGTCGGCGGCGGGAAAAAGCTGGTGTATACCGGGAAATATCTGCCGCTGACGTCACTCACGCAGATTCAGGATGAAGGCCTGGCGGCGATTCTGGCGCGTCATCAGGGAATCTGGTCCGGTGAAGCGGAGCAATACCTGCTCGCTCATGCAGAGGCGATTACTCATGATTAATCGCGATACTCAACTCTGCATGTCGCTTGCCGGTCGCCCCGGCAACTTCGGCACGCGTTTTCACAATTATCTTTATGAAAAGCTGGGGCTGAATTTCATCTATAAAGCGTTCACTACCCAGGATATTGCAGCGGCGGTGAACGGCGTCCGCGCGTTGGGGATTCGCGGCTGCGCCGTGTCGATGCCGTTTAAAGAAAGCTGTATGCCCTTTCTCGATGCTATCGATCCGTCGGCAAAAGTCATTGATTCAGTGAATACTATTGTAAATGACGAGGGCAAGCTGACCGGATTTAACACCGACTATATCGCGGTGAAAAATCTGATAGCCCACCACCAGTTTAATACCACCGCACGCGTGATGATTCGCGGCAGCGGCGGAATGGGCAAAGCGGTGATTGCCGCCTTTCGCGACGCGGGTTTTACGGATGTCGTCATCGCCGCCCGCAACCGCGAGAGCGGCTCGACGCTGGCGAAGCAGTATGGGTTTCAGTGGCAACCGCTGCCGGAAGGTATCGCCTTCGACATTCTGGTCAACGTGACGCCCCTTGGCATGACGGGCAGTAAAGAGAGTCATGAGCTGGCCTTCAGCGAAGCGATGGTCTCAACGGCAAGCGTCGTTTTTGATGTCGTAGCCTTGCCGCCGGAAACGCCGCTCATTCGCCTGGCGCAACGGCTTGATAAGCAGACGATCAGCGGCGCGGAGGTGATAGCCTTACAGGCCGTCGAGCAATTCGCGATGTATACCGGCGTGCGACCCGATGCGCAGCTGATTGCTGAAGCGGCACAATTTGCACGAGAAGGATAAGAAACATCAGCGCCTTAAAGGACGCTCAGATTACTGGCAAAGTGCGCGTTGTTTATGCCGGATGCGGCGTGAACGCCTTATTCGGCCTACAAAATATTGAAAATTCAATATTTTGTAATTATCTGGTAGGCCTGATACGCGTAGCGCATCAGGCCATCTTACGCTGTCATCAATCTCAACGCCTTGTTTGCCAACCGTCCCCAGAATGCCTGGTGCAATACACAACATCGTGAGCCATGTCAGTAAGTGGTGAAATTCGCGGTGGTAGCATGGCTCCCGTGATTTCTTACTAACCGGAGAAGTAATGGAACTGCTTTTATTGAGTAACTCGACGCTGCCGGGAAAAGCCTGGCTGGAACATGCGCTGCCGCTGATTGCTGAACAGTTGCAGGGTCGCCGTTCAGCGGTGTTTATTCCTTTCGCTGGCGTAACGCAAACCTGGGATGATTACACCACCAAAACGGCTGCGGTTCTCGCTCCGCTGGGTGTTTCTGTCACCGGTATTCATAGTGTTGCCGATCCTGTTGCCGCGATTGAAAATGCGGAAATCGTGATTGTCGGCGGTGGCAACACTTTCCAGTTACTGAAGGAATGTCGTGTGCGCGGTCTGCTGGCACCAATTGTTGACGTGGTGAAACGCGGCGCGCTGTATATTGGCTGGAGCGCAGGCGCTAACCTCGCTTGCCCAACTATCCGCACCACCAACGATATGCCGATTGTCGATCCGCAAGGTTTCGATGCGCTAAATCTGTTTCCGCTGCAAATCAACCCGCACTTCACCAACGCGCTGCCGGAAGGCCACAAAGGTGAAACACACGAGCAGCGTATTCGCGAACTGCTGGTGGTTGCGCCAGAGTTGACGATTATTGGTCTGCCGGAAGGTAACTGGATCACGGTGAGTAAAGGTCACGCTACGCTGGGCGGCCCGAATACCACCTATGTGTTTAAAGCGGGTGAGGAAGCAGTACCGCTGGAAGCCGGGCACCGTTTTTAAGTAAATTGCCGGATGCATTATCCGGCATCTTGTACACAATGCCTGATGCGACGCTTGACGCGTCTTATCAGGCCTACAGGGTTCCTGTATTAATACTCGTCCCGCCCCTCATCTTCATCTGGCTGTTCCAGCACGCTGTAAGCCACCGAACAAAACAGCGAGTTCAGACGCTGCATATCTCCCAGCAAGCCTAAATGTAACGAACTGGTTTCAATACTCTGCACGTTTTGCTGATGCAAGCGATCGACGTGAGCGTGGGAATAACGGCGATTAAGAATGCGAAAACGATGCTTACTGCGGCGTAAACGACGGGCGCTGGTGACATCGCCAGAGAAGAAAACCGACATAGCCAGCTTTAAATTGCTGAGCAATTGCTCATAGAGCGCATCCAGTTCCTTCAACCCATCAATCGAAAATGCCCGCCGCGCTGCCAGCGATTTGTCAGCAATTTCGCTGCCCATACGCTCGACAATATCGGAAGCCTGTTCCAGATTGAGCGCCATTTCAATGATTTCCGCCCAGCGACGAGACTCTTCCTCCGCCAGTTCCTCTTTTGGCATCCGCGCCAGGTAAAGTTTAATCGCGGTATATAACACGTTGATATCATCCGCCAACTTGCGCAGCTCTTTCTCTTCACGAGGCGCGCCGTGCATCACTTTATTCAGCCCTTCCATCATCTGTTCCATTGCGTCACCGATGCGCAATGTTTCGCGCGCCGCATTGGCCAGGGCGAGCGTTGGCGTATCCAGCGCGCTAACGTCCAGATGTTTCGGTTTCAGATGGGCGTCCAGTTCGGGTTCATCGCGAATAATCGTTTTGCAAAACCGCGCCATCGGGTCAACAAATGGCAGCATTACCAGACAGCGCACAAGGTTGTAGAAGACGTGGAAATAGATAACCAGTTCCGCTTTTGGCAAAGGCAGTTTATCCATGGATTCAGCCAGAACATGGACAAACGGCAGGATAATCAGGCTTCCCACCAGCTTAAACAGCAGGCTACCCAGCGCCACGCGACGTGCAGCGGCATTGGCGGCACTGTTGTTGAGCATCGCCAGCAGGCCGGAGCCGAGGTTAGCGCCGATGACCAGGCAGAGCGCCACCGGGAAGGAGATAATGCCTGCGGCGGTCAGGGTGGCGGTCAGCAGTACGGCGGCAAGACTGGAGTAACTGATAATGGCGAACATCGCGCCAATCAGCGCATCCAGTAAAATATCGCCAGTCAGCGAGGCAAAGATCACCTGAACGCCGTTAGCCTGGGTGATCGGCGTTACTGCCTGCACAATCAACTCCAGTGCCAGCAAAATCAGCCCAAGACCGATACCGACGCGCCCCAGTTGCCCGGCGCGCGACTGTTTGCGTCCGAGGAAAAAAATCACGCCGATAAAAATAAGTAACGGTGACAGCCAGGATAAATCGAAGGTAAGAATACGCGCCATTAGAGCCGTCCCGACATCTGCCCCCAGCACAATGACCAACGCGGGTGCAAGGGCAACCAGATCCTGAGCGACAAACGACGTCACCAGCATGGTGGTGGCATTACTGCTCTGTACCAGTGCGGTAACGCCTATCCCCGCGCAAAAGGCGAGCGGCTTCTTTTCGACGCTCCGGCTGAGGACGGTACGCAGGCGCGCACCGAAGACGCGCATTACGCCGGTACGAACAATATGAGTCCCCCAGACCAGCAGGGCGACGGCAGAAAGCAGGTGAAGCAGTGTTAACACGAGTTCAGGTTCTCCTTATCGTTATATGCTCCTGAAACAGATACCGAAGGGGGCGAGCTGCGCTTTTCCGGTTCGATATAAGACCAGTATAAGTGTTTCATATTAATAAAGAGACAGGGCACTCATTGAGCGCCCTGTTTGTTGTAAGGAAAAGTGACAGATTTGTGAATCAGTCCGCGTCATACCCCAGATTCGGCGCCAGCCAGCGTTCAACATCAGCAACGCTCATGCCTTTACGGCGGGCATAGTCTTCCACCTGGTCGCGCTGAATTTGCGCCACGGCGTAATACTTGCTGTCCGGGTGGCTGAAATACCAACCCGAAACTGAAGCACCAGGCCACATCGCGAAAGATTCCGTGAGTTTCATGCCGGTGTGTTTTTCCACTTCCAGCAGCTCCCAGATGGTGGCTTTTTCCGTGTGTTCCGGGCAGGCTGGGTAGCCTGGTGCCGGGCGGATTCCCTGATAGTTTTCGCGGATCAGCTCTTCATTGCTGAGGTTCTCGTTCGGCGCATAACCCCAGTAAACTTTACGTACCCGCTCATGGAGATACTCCGCAAAGGCTTCAGCCAGACGGTCGGCAAGGGCTTTCACCATGATTTTGTTGTAATCATCGTGCTGCGCTTCGAACGCTTCTGCCAACGCGTCCTCTTCCAGCCCGCCAGTCACGGCAAATGCGCCAATGTAATCCGCTTTACCAGAAATCTTTGGTGCCACGAAATCCGCAAGGCAGTAGTTGGCGAAGCCGGTTTTTTCCGTCTGTTGGCGTAGATGGTGGCTGACGTTGATCACATTGGTGCGTGTTTCGTCGCGGTAGATTTCAATGTCGTCGCCCACACGGTTTGCCGGGAACAGACCAACCACGCCGCGTGGATTCAGCGTTTTTTCGGCGCTTAATTTATCCAGCATGTCATTGGCGTCTTTAAACAGGCGTTTCGCCTCAACGCCTACCACTTCATCTTCCAGAATGCGCGGATACTTCCCGGCCAGCGACCAGGTCATAAAGAACGGCGTCCAGTCGATGTAATTACGCAGCGTTTCGATGCTGGCTTCGACTTCCTGCACGCCGAGACGGTGTGCCACCGGCGGCGTGTAAGCCTGCCAGTCAAAAGCGAAATCGTTATCACGCGCCGCTTCCAGCGTGACTGGTGGCGTGCGCGGTTTCTTGCGCCCGTGCTGAATACGCACGGTTTCGTACTCTTTGCGGGTACGAGCGACAAAGTCATCACGCTGAGTATCGGAAAGCAGCGCCGCCACGACGCCAACGGTGCGTGAAGCGTTCTGCACATACACCGTCGGGCCGCTGTAGTTCTGCTCGATTTTCACCGCCGTGTGCGCTTTTGAGGTCGTCGCACCGCCAATCAATAGCGGAATAGTAAAGCCTTGACGCTCCATCTCTTTCGCCACGTTAACCATTTCGTCCAGCGACGGCGTGATCAGCCCCGAAAGACCAATCAAATCGGCATTCACTTCTTTGGCAGTGCGGAGAATTTTTTCCGCAGGCACCATCACGCCGAGATCGACAATTTCGTAGTTATTACATTGCAGCACCACGCCAACGATATTTTTACCGATATCGTGGACGTCGCCCTTCACGGTGGCGATAACCATCTTGCCGTTGGTTTTGCCCTGCTCTTTGCTGGCTTCAATAAACGGTTCGAGATACGCCACCGCTTGCTTCATTACGCGCGCCGATTTGACCACCTGCGGCAGGAACATTTTTCCTTCGCCGAACAGATCGCCGACCACGTTCATGCCGTCCATCAACGGGCCCTCAATCACTTCAATCGGGCGCGTAGCCTGCTGGCGGGCTTCTTCGGTATCCTGCTCGATAAACTCGGTAATGCCTTTTACCAGCGAGTATTCCAGACGTTTATTCACTTCCCACGAGCGCCACTCCGCCTGCTGGGCGTTAGCGGTGTCGTCGGTTTTGCTGCCGCGATATTTCTCGGCAAGCTCCAGTAAACGCTCAGTGCCATCGTCGCGTCGGTTGAGGATCACATCCTCCACCGCGTCGCGCAGCTCGGCGGGTAGATCGTCGTAAATTGCCAGTTGCCCGGCGTTGACGATCCCCATATCCATACCGTTACGGATGGCGTAGTAGAGAAACACTGCGTGAATAGCTTCGCGTACCGGATCGTTACCACGGAACGAGAAGGAAACGTTGGAAACGCCGCCGGAAATCAGCGCGTGCGGCAGTTCGCGTTTGATGTCTTCACACGCGCCGATAAAGTCCTGCGCGTAGTTGTTGTGCTCTTCAATACCGGTTGCGACCGCGAAGATGTTCGGGTCAAAGATGATATCTTCCGGCGGAAAGCCAACCTCTTCGGTGAGGATTTTGTACGCCCGACGGCAAATCTCGATTTTCCGCGCGCGGGTATCGGCCTGTCCCTGTTCGTCAAAGGCCATCACCACCACTGCTGCACCGTAACGACGCAACAGTTTCGCGTGATGGATAAAGGCATCGACGCCCTCTTTCATTGAGATAGAGTTAACAATGCCTTTGCCCTGAATACACTTCAGACCTTTTTCAATGACCTCCCATTTTGAGGAGTCGATCATAATCGGCACGCGAGCGATATCCGGTTCACCCGCAATCAGGTTGAGGAAACGCACCATCGCCGCTTCGGCGTCGAGCATCCCTTCATCCATATTGATATCGATAATCTGTGCGCCGTTTTCCACCTGCTGACGCGCCACGTCCAGCGCCTCGCTGTATTTCTCTTCTTTGATCAGGCGTTTGAACTTAGCGGAACCGGTGACGTTGGTGCGTTCACCCACGTTCACAAACAGGCTATCGTCGCCAATGTTCAGCGGCTCCAGGCCTGATAAACGGCAGGCTACGGGGATCTCCGGCAATTTGCGCGGCGCTAATCCTTCTACTGCACGGCTCATCGCCGCAATATGTTGAGGAGTAGTGCCGCAGCAACCGCCGACGATATTCAGGAAGCCCGCTTGCGCCCATTCGCGAATCTGCTTTGCCATCGTGTCAGCGTCGAGATCGTATTCACCAAAGGCGTTAGGCAGCCCGGCGTTCGGGTGCGCAGTGACGTAACATTCTGCTATACGCGACAGCTCCTGAACGTACTGGCGCAGTTCGTCTGGCCCCAGTGCACAGTTGAGGCCGAAAGTCAGGGCTTCGGCATGGCGCAGAGAGTTGTAAAACGCTTCAGTGGTTTGCCCGGAGAGCGTGCGCCCGGAGGCGTCGGTAATGGTGCCGGAGATCATAATCGGCAGTTCAACGCCCAGGGCTTCAAACTCCGTTTTCACCGCAAATACCGCCGCTTTGGCGTTGAGGGTGTCGAAGACGGTTTCAATCAGAATCAGGTCTACACCGCCTTCCACCAGTGCTTTGGTGGATTCGCGATAGGCTGCCACCAGCTGATCAAAGGAGATGTTACGGAATGCCGGATCGTTTACGTCCGGAGAAATAGATGCTGTGCGGTTGGTTGGGCCGAGAACGCCGGCAACATAGCGCGGTTTATCCGGCGTGCGGGCGCTCCACTCGTCGGCACAGGCACGCGCCAGTTTCGCCGCAGCAAAGTTGATCTCTGCCGACAGGGATTCCATCTGGTAATCCGCCATCGCAATGGTCGTGGAGTTGAAGGTGTTGGTTTCGATGATATCCGCGCCTGCTTCAAAGTAAGCGTTGTGGATAGCGGCGATCACGTCCGGTTTACTGAGCACCAGCAGGTCGTTGTTGCCTTTGAGATCGCATGGCCAGTCGGCAAAGCGTTCACCACGAAAATCGGCTTCGTTCAGTCGATAGCTCTGGATCATGGTGCCCATACCGCCGTCCAGCACCAGAATACGTTCATTTAACTGCGCACGCAGTTGTTCCACTTTGCTGCTCACACTTGCTCCCGACACGCTCAACCCAGATTTAATAAAAATTCAACAAACCATACTGGCATAAACGCATCTGCGGTAAAAGCGACCACCACACAACATGAGATTTGTTCAACATTAACTCATCGGATCAGTTCAGTAACTATTGCATTAGCTAACAATAAAAATGAAAATGATTTCCACGATACAGAAAAAGGAGGCTGTCATGGTCGCACCCATTCCCGCAAAACGCGGCAGAAAACCCGCCGTTGCCACCACACCTGCGACTGGACAGGTTCAGTCTTTAACGCGTGGGCTGAAATTACTGGAGTGGATTGCCGAATCCAATGGCAGCGTGGCGTTAACCGAACTGGCGCAACAAGCCGGATTACCCAACTCTACTACCCATCGATTGCTCACAACCATGCAGCAACAAGGCTTTGTCCGTCAGGTTGGCGAACTGGGTCACTGGGCGATAGGCGCACATGCTTTTATGGTCGGCAGCAGCTTTCTCCAGAGCCGCAATTTGTTAGCTATTGTCCATCCTATTCTGCGTAATCTGATGGAAGAGTCTGGCGAAACGGTCAATATGGCGGTGCTCGATCAAAGCGATCACGAAGCGATTATTATCGACCAGGTACAGTGTACGCATCTGATGCGTATGTCCGCCCCTATCGGCGGTAAATTACCGATGCACGCTTCCGGTGCCGGTAAAGCCTTTTTAGCCCAACTGAGCGAAGACCAGGTGACGAAGCTGCTGCATCGCAAAGGTTTACATGCCTATACCCACGCAACGCTGGTTTCTCCTGTGCATTTAAAAGAAGATCTCGCGCAAACGCGCAAACGAGGTTATTCGTTTGATGATGAGGAACATGCGCTGGGACTGCGTTGTCTCGCGGCGTGTATTTTCGATGAGCACCGCGAACCGTTTGCCGCAATTTCGATTTCCGGGCCGATTTCACGTATTACCGATGACCGCGTAACCGAGTTCGGCGCGATGGTGATTAAAGCGGCGAAGGAAGTGACGCTGGCATATGGTGGAATGCGGTAACTTTTCGCCTCCGATTTATACAAACCGCACGCTAAACCGCTGCCTGCGCCGATAAGCATAGACATCTTCTACATGCCCCTCACGGATACGTTTTTGTAAGGCGCGCCAATAATCGGCGCGGAACAAGTCAGCGTGCATATCTTCAAACAGCGAGCCAATGCGCGGATCGGCACATAACCAGTGACGGAACTCTTCCGGGAAAACATCGCCTGGCGAGACGCTGTACCACGGTTCGCTGGCGAGTTCGTCTTCCGGGTAGCGCGGCGGCGGGATGTCACGGAAATTAACTTCCGTCATGTAGCAAATTTCGTCGTAATCATAAAACACCACGCGACCGTGACGAGTGACGCCAAAGTTTTTAAATAGCATGTCGCCTGGGAAGATATTGGCGGCGGCAAGCTGGCGAATGGCGTTGCCATACTCTTCAATAGCGTCGCGCAGTTGCTGCCCTTCAACTTGCTCAAGCCAGATATTGAGCGGCACCATCCGCCGTTCGATATAGAGATGGCGAATCACAATTTGTTCTCCAAGATCGGTGATTTTTTCCGGCGCTTCCTGGAGCAGTAATTCCATTAATGCCGGGGAAATATGCCGCTTCTCTAGTACAAAGTTTTCAAATTCCTGGGTATCCGCCATTCGGCCAACACGATCGTGTTCCTTAACCAGTTGATAGCAGGCGCGGACATGAGCAGCAGACATCTCTTTCTGCGGCGCGAATTTATCTTTGATCACTTTGAATACCCGATCAAAACCCGGTAGCGTGAACACCAGCATCACCATTCCACGAATGCCCGGCGCTTCAATAAACTGTTCATTACAGCCCTGTAGATAAACGAGATATTCGCGGTAACTTTCGGTTTTGGCGTGTTTCTGGCAGCCGATAGCCATATACAGTTCTGCGGTGGTTTTTCCCGGCAGAATTTCCCGTAACCATTCGACCAGCGCAGCAGGCAGCGGCGCGTAAACCATAAAATAGGATCGCGCGAAGCCAAAGACGATGCTCGCTTCGGCGGTCGTCGTCAGGCAGGTATCAATAAACAACTCGCCGTCGTCCGTCTGGTGGATCGGCAGCAAAAATGGCAACGTGCCGGAAGGCGTGATCAGTTTGCCCACCAGCCAGGCGGCTTTATTGCGATAAAACAGTTCGTTCGCCACCTGTAGATGGCTTTCGGCGAGGTTGTCTGTCCCCAGCGTTTCCGTCAGATGGCGAATGATGTAATGAATGTCACGGCTTTTATTTTGCCAGCGCAGACGCAACGGCAGGTCACTGATAACGCGCATCAGCAAAGATTCCCAGCCGTGATCGGGGTAGAAATCTTTCGCCAGTGGGCGTGGAATGGTACGAAAGCGGCGCTCTGGCTGGGAGCTAAAGATAAAAAGCCGCTCGGGAGTAAGCGAGCGGTGGTCAAATAACCGACAGTACACGGAGTTAAAAAAGCTCTCCGCAATCTCGAAGCGCGGGTAATCCGGCAACAGCCGGGTGTAATGCTCTTTGACGTGTAGTAAAAATGCCGCGTCCGTGCTTTGCCCGTTGGTGATACAGCGCAATTGCTCCACCACCAGACCAACGTGATGATCATAAAGATGGATACGGTTTTTCATCGCCTGCTGGACAGCGTGCCAGTCGGCTTGTTCGAAACGCTGCTGCGCCCCGGAAGTCACTTCGAGGAATCGACCATACTGGGCGTCAAAACCTTGCAAAATCGTTTGTGCAATCAGTAATTCCAGGCCACGCGGCATTTGTCGCCCTCATCAGGGAGCAGAGAATTGCCGGAAAAGACGCGCAAGCGTCACATCAGGCATCATGCGCCGATTGCCGGATGCGGCGTGAACGCCTTATCCGGCCTACAGTCAGCAACATTTGTAGGCATGATAAGACGCGTCAGCGTCGCATCAGGCGCTGATTGCCGGATGCGGCGTAAACGCCTTATCCGGCCTACAGTCAGCAACGTTTGTAGGTTGCTTAGAACTGCGATTCTTCGGTGGAGCCGGTCAGCGCGGTAACTGACGACGTGCCGCCCTGAATAATGGTCGTCACTTTATCGAAGTAACCCGTACCCACTTCCTGCTGGTGAGAAACGAAGGTATAGCCATCTTTCGCGGCAGCAAATTCCGGTTGCTGCACTTTCTCAACATAGTGCTTCATACCTTCACCCTGCGCATAGGCGTTTGCCAGGTCGAACATGTTGAACCACATGCTGTGGATACCGGCCAGGGTGATGAACTGGAATTTGTAGCCCATATCCGACAACTGCTGCTGGAAGCTGGCAATAGTTTTGTCGTCGAGGTTTTTCTGCCAGTTGAACGACGGCGAACAGTTATAAGCCAGCAGCTTGCCCGGATATTTCGCGTGGATAGCTTCCGCAAAGCGACGCGCCAGTTCCAGGTCTGGCGTGGAAGTTTCACACCAAACCAGGTCGGCATACGGCGCATACGCCAGACCACGGCTGATCGCTTGCTCAATGCCCGCATGAGTACGGAAGAAGCCTTCACTGGTACGCTCGCCGGTAATAAATTCGCTGTCATACGGGTCGCAATCGGAGGTAATCAGATCCGCCGCATCGGCATCGGTACGAGCAACCAGTAGGGTTGGAACGCCCGTCACGTCAGCAGCCAGACGCGCCGCGACTAGTTTCTGAATAGCTTCCTGAGTTGGCACCAAAACTTTGCCGCCCATGTGACCGCATTTCTTCACTGATGCCAGCTGATCTTCGAAGTGAACTGCCGCTGCACCGGCTTCAATCATCGCTTTCATCAGTTCAAAGGCATTAAGTACACCGCCAAAACCGGCTTCCGCATCGGCAACGATCGGCAGGAAGTAATCGACATAGCGCGGATCGCCCGGCTCAATGCCAGCAGACCACTGGATCTGATCCGCACGACGGAAGGTGTTGTTGATCCGCTCCACCACTGCAGGCACCGAGTTTGCCGGGTAGAGCGACTGGTCCGGATACATGCTGGCCGCCAGGTTAGCGTCCGCCGCTACCTGCCAGCCAGACAGGTAAACCGCTTCGATACCCGCTTTCGCCTGTTGCAGCGCCTGACCGCCAGTCAGTGCACCGAGGCTGTTGATGTAGCCTTTTTTCGACTCGCCGTGCAGCAGACGCCACATTTTCGCCGCCCCCAGTTGCGCCAGCGTACATTCCGGATTGACCGAACCGCGTAATTTCACCACATCTTCCGCGCTGTACGGACGGGTAATGCCTTCCCAACGCGGTTGAGTCCACTCTTTCTGTAATTCTTCAATTTGTTGTGTACGGGTTTTCATGTGCAGATGCTCCATAGTTATGTGGTGGTTTACGCTAACAGGCGGTAGCCTGGCAGGGTCAGGAAATCAATTAACTCATCAGAAGTGGTGATCTGTTCCATCAGGCGTGCGGCGTCGTCAAAACGCCCCTGGGAAAAACGTTCTTCGCCCAGTTCGCTGGCAATGACCTTCATCTCTTCCCCCAGCATCTGGCGGAACAGGGCTTTGGTCACCGGTTTGCCATTACTCAAGGTTTTTTGATGATGGATCCACTGCCAGATGGAAGTACGGGAGATTTCAGCCGTCGCCGCATCTTCCATCAGGCCATAAATCGGCACACAACCGTTGCCGGAGATCCATGCTTCGATGTACTGGACAGCTACGCGAATATTGGCGCGCATACCCTCTTCGGTGCGATCACCGTCACAAGGTACCAGCAGTTGATCGGCGGTAATCGGCGCGTCTTGTTCGCGCATCACCTCAAGCTGATTTTTGCGGGAGCCGAGGATGTCGTTGAAAACCGCCATTGCGGTATCCGCAAGGCCTGGATGGGCGATCCATGTGCCATCGTGACCGTTATTCGCTTCCAGCGATTTATCCGCTTTCACTTTGTTGAGCACCTGGTTATTGCGCTCTTCATCTTTGCTCGGAATAAACGCCGCCATGCCGCCCATCGCAAATGCGCCGCGTTTATGGCAGGTTTTGATTAACAGGCGTGAGTAGGCATTAAGGAACGGTTTATCCATCGTCACAGCCTGTCTGTCTGGCAGGACACGATCGGAATAGTTTTTCAACGTTTTGATATAGCTGAAGATGTAATCCCAGCGACCGCAATTCAGACCCACAATATGGTCGCGCAACGCATAGAGAATTTCGTCCATCTGGAACACGGCAGGCAGCGTTTCGATCAGCAACGTCGCCTTGATAGTGCCGCGCGGCAGATTAAAGCGATCTTCGGCATAGCTAAAGACTTCGCTCCACCAGGCCGCTTCCTGCCAGGACTGGGTTTTCGGCAGATAGAAATAGGGACCGCTGCCTTTTGCTAATAGCGCCTGGTAGTTGTGGAAGAAATAGAGGGCAAAATCAAACAGGCTGCCAGGGATCGCTTCGCCGCGCCAGGTGACATGTTTTTCCGGCAAGTGCAGACCGCGTACCCGACAAATTAAAACAGCCGGATTGGGTTTGAGTTGATAAATTTTGCCGGATTCGTTGGTGTAACTGATGGTGCCGTTAACCGCATCACGCAGGTTAATTTGCCCGTCGATCACTTTGTTCCAGTCCGGAGCCAGTGAATCCTCGAAATCGGCCATAAAGACTTTCACATTGGCGTTCAGCGCGTTGATCACCATCTTGCGCTCAACGGGTCCGGTAATCTCTACGCGGCGATCTTCTAAGTCCGCAGGAATCCCGCGAATTTTCCAACCGCCATCACGAATGGAAGCTGTTTCCGAAATAAAATCAGGCAACGTTCCGTTATCAATTTCCTGCTGCTGCTGAATGCGCGCTGCCAGAAGTTTATTGCGTTGTGGCGTAAAATGCGTCACCAGCTCAGTCAGAAATTCTACCGCTTCGGCAGTAAGGATTTGCTTCTCCTGCTCGCCATACGGCATTGTGAAAGCCAGTTCATCGGTTGTTGTTGCCTGTTCAGTCATCGTGCAGCTCCTCGTCATGGATCCGAAAACTTCCCCACTGTGAACGAAGGATCGTTGTGCGCTTTTCGTTCAGCACAACTAAGACTACTCATTTAAAATGCAAAATCAAAAACAATTTCCATTTTTAATTTAAATTGCATTTAACTTACTGATAACAATAAGAATAAAATTTATTCACCTGTTGCGGTGTGTTTCGGAAATAAAAAAGGCACCCGAAGGTGCCTGAGGTAAGGTGCTGAATCGCTTAACGATCGAGCTCAGCAGAAGATTAATCCAGCGTAGGATTCATATGGCGTAGATCGTATGGCGTGATCTGGTAAACGTAATAGTTGAGCCAGTTGGTAAACAGCAAATTGCCGTGGCTACGCCAGCTCGCTCGCGGTTTGTTTTGCGGGTCGTTGTGCGGGAAATAGTTATACGGAACATCCGGATTTAGCCCGGCTTCCACATCGCGGAAATATTCCTGTGCCAGCGTTTGCGCATCGTATTCCGGATGCCCCGTTACAAAGGCAATGCGCTTATCTTTGCTGGCAAACAGATATGCGTCCCCTTCTTCTGTCTCCGCCAGAATTTCCAGATCGGTGTAATCACGAATCAACGCTGCCGGAAAGTCTGCATAACGCGAATGTGGCGCCAGAAATGAATCATCAAAGCCACGCGTCAGAAGCGCATGGGGATGGAGAATATGATGCTCGTAAACGCCAGAGAGTTTGTCGGTGCGGGTTTGCTTAGGAATGCCGTAGAGGATATTGAGCGCGGCCTGAACCGCCCAACAGACAAACAGCGTTGAGGTGACGTGATCTTTCGACCACTCCAGCACCTGTTTGATCTGCGGCCAGTAAGCGACGTCATTAAACTCCACCAGACCCAGTGGCGCGCCAGTTACAATCAGACCGTCAAAGTTTTGTTCCTGAATATCTTCAAAGTTACAGTAAAAATTATTCAGATGCTCTGCGGGCGTGTTGCGCGATTCACGGGAATCGATGCGCAACAGCTGAATATCGACCTGCAAAGGTGAGTTTGAAAGCAGGCGTAAAAACTGATTTTCAGTTTCGATCTTCTTCGGCATCAGGTTAAGGATAAGCACCTTTAGCGGACGAATTTCCTGACCAGACGCGCGAGAAGTTGTCATCACAAAGACATTTTCTTCACGCAAGAAATTGACGGCGGGCAGCTCGTCCGGCACACGAATCGGCATAACCTGATTACCTCTTTACATACGCTTATACGTTTAGACATCCAGATAGCTGAAGATAACCAGAAAATTTGCCAATGTCGAGCCTGCATGTCGAAGGTGAGAAAGTTTCAAGGAAAAGATTGCGTTAGGATATAAGCACCAATAAAAGGAGAGAAAATGGTTATTAGTATTCGCCGCTCACGGCATGAGGAAGGGGAAGAGCTGGTTGCAATTTGGTGTCGTTCTGTCGATGCCACCCATGATTTTTTATCAGCAGAGTATCGGGCCGAGCTGGAAGAGCTGGTACGTTCGTTTCTGCCGGAAGCGCCATTGTGGGTCGCGGTTAATGAGCGGGATCGGCCGGTTGGGTTTATGTTGCTAAGCGGACAGCATATGGATGCGCTGTTTATCGATCCTGATGTGCGTGGCTGCGGCGTGGGTCGGATGCTGGTGAAGCATGCGCTCTCAATGGCCCCGGAACTGACAACCAACGTTAATGAGCAAAATGAGCAGGCGGTGGGGTTCTATAAGAAGATGGGGTTTACGGTTACCGGGCGTTCTGAAGTGGACGATCTGGGAAAACCGTATCCATTGCTGAATCTGGCGTATGTGGGGGAATAATGCACTGTTGCCCCCTACCGTGCCTGCGTAGACCGGACAAGACGCGCCAGCGTCGCATTCGGCATTTTTTGCACCAGCGCAAAAAGGCCCAGTCTTCCGACTGGCCTTCTGCTTTATCTGATGCCTGGCAGTTTATGGCGGGCGTCCTTCCCGCCACCCTCCGGGCCGTTGCTTCGCAACGTTCAAATCCGCTCCCGGCGGATTTGTCCTGCTCAGGAGAGCGTTCACCGACAAACAACAGATAAAACGAAAGGCCCAGTCTTTCGACTGAGCCTTTCGTTTTATTTGATGCCTGGCAGTTCCCTACTCTCGCATGGGGAGACCCCACACTACCATCGGCGCTACGGCGTTTCACTTCTGAGTTCGGCATGGGGTCAGGTGGGACCACCGCGCTACGGCCGCCAGGCAAATTCTGTTTTATCAACACGTCGTTCTTCAACATGTCGATTTAATCTGTATCGGGCTGAAAATCTTCTCTCATCCGCCAAAACAGCTTCGGCGTTGTAAGGTTAAGCCTCACGGTTCATTAGTACCGGTTAGCTCAACGCATCGCTGCGCTTACACACCCGGCCTATCAACGTCGTCGTCTTCAACGTTCCTTCAGGACTCTCAGGGAGTCAGGGAGAACTCATCTCGGGGCAAGTTTCGTGCTTAGATGCTTTCAGCACTTATCTCTTCCGCATTTAGCTACCGGGCAGTGCCATTGGCATGACAACCCGAACACCAGTGATGCGTCCACTCCGGTCCTCTCGTACTAGGAGCAGCCCCCCTCAGTTCTCCAGCGCCCACGGCAGATAGGGACCGAACTGTCTCACGACGTTCTAAACCCAGCTCGCGTACCACTTTAAATGGCGAACAGCCATACCCTTGGGACCTACTTCAGCCCCAGGATGTGATGAGCCGACATCGAGGTGCCAAACACCGCCGTCGATATGAACTCTTGGGCGGTATCAGCCTGTTATCCCCGGAGTACCTTTTATCCGTTGAGCGATGGCCCTTCCATTCAGAACCACCGGATCACTATGACCTGCTTTCGCACCTGCTCGCGCCGTCACGCTCGCAGTCAAGCTGGCTTATGCCATTGCACTAACCTCCTGATGTCCGACCAGGATTAGCCAACCTTCGTGCTCCTCCGTTACTCTTTAGGAGGAGACCGCCCCAGTCAAACTACCCACCAGACACTGTCCGCAACCCGGATCACGGGTCAACGTTAGAACATCAAACATTAAAGGGTGGTATTTCAAGGTCGGCTCCATGCAGACTGGCGTCCACACTTCAAAGCCTCCCACCTATCCTACACATCAAGGCTCAATGTTCAGTGTCAAGCTATAGTAAAGGTTCACGGGGTCTTTCCGTCTTGCCGCGGGTACACTGCATCTTCACAGCGAGTTCAATTTCACTGAGTCTCGGGTGGAGACAGCCTGGCCATCATTACGCCATTCGTGCAGGTCGGAACTTACCCGACAAGGAATTTCGCTACCTTAGGACCGTTATAGTTACGGCCGCCGTTTACCGGGGCTTCGATCAAGAGCTTCGCTTGCGCTGACCCCATCAATTAACCTTCCGGCACCGGGCAGGCGTCACACCGTATACGTCCACTTTCGTGTTTGCACAGTGCTGTGTTTTTAATAAACAGTTGCAGCCAGCTGGTATCTTCGACTGATTTCAGCTCCATCCGCGAGGGACTTCACCTACATATCAGCGTGCCTTCTCCCGAAGTTACGGCACCATTTTGCCTAGTTCCTTCACCCGAGTTCTCTCAAGCGCCTTGGTATTCTCTACCTGACCACCTGTGTCGGTTTGGGGTACGATTTGATGTTACCTGATGCTTAGAGGCTTTTCCTGGAAGCAGGGCATTTGTTGCTTCAGCACCGTAGTGCCTCGTCATCACGCCTCAGCCTTGATTTTCCGGATTTGCCTGGAAAACCAGCCTACACGCTTAAACCGGGACAACCGTCGCCCGGCCAACATAGCCTTCTCCGTCCCCCCTTCGCAGTAACACCAAGTACAGGAATATTAACCTGTTTCCCATCGACTACGCCTTTCGGCCTCGCCTTAGGGGTCGACTCACCCTGCCCCGATTAACGTTGGACAGGAACCCTTGGTCTTCCGGCGAGCGGGCTTTTCACCCGCTTTATCGTTACTTATGTCAGCATTCGCACTTCTGATACCTCCAGCATGCCTCACAGCACACCTTCACAGGCTTACAGAACGCTCCCCTACCCAACAACACATAGTGTCGCTGCCGCAGCTTCGGTGCATGGTTTAGCCCCGTTACATCTTCCGCGCAGGCCGACTCGACCAGTGAGCTATTACGCTTTCTTTAAATGATGGCTGCTTCTAAGCCAACATCCTGGCTGTCTGGGCCTTCCCACATCGTTTCCCACTTAACCATGACTTTGGGACCTTAGCTGGCGGTCTGGGTTGTTTCCCTCTTCACGACGGACGTTAGCACCCGCCGTGTGTCTCCCGTGATAACATTCTCCGGTATTCGCAGTTTGCATCGGGTTGGTAAGTCGGGATGACCCCCTTGCCGAAACAGTGCTCTACCCCCGGAGATGAATTCACGAGGCGCTACCTAAATAGCTTTCGGGGAGAACCAGCTATCTCCCGGTTTGATTGGCCTTTCACCCCCAGCCACAAGTCATCCGCTAATTTTTCAACATTAGTCGGTTCGGTCCTCCAGTTAGTGTTACCCAACCTTCAACCTGCCCATGGCTAGATCACCGGGTTTCGGGTCTATACCCTGCAACTTAACGCCCAGTTAAGACTCGGTTTCCCTTCGGCTCCCCTATTCGGTTAACCTTGCTACAGAATATAAGTCGCTGACCCATTATACAAAAGGTACGCAGTCACCCCATAAAAGAGGCTCCCACTGCTTGTACGTACACGGTTTCAGGTTCTTTTTCACTCCCCTCGCCGGGGTTCTTTTCGCCTTTCCCTCACGGTACTGGTTCACTATCGGTCAGTCAGGAGTATTTAGCCTTGGAGGATGGTCCCCCCATATTCAGACAGGATACCACGTGTCCCGCCCTACTCATCGAGCTCACAGTATGTGCATTTTTGTGTACGGGGCTGTCACCCTGTATCGCGCGCCTTTCCAGACGCTTCCACTAACACACACACTGATTCAGGCTCTGGGCTGCTCCCCGTTCGCTCGCCGCTACTGGGGGAATCTCGGTTGATTTCTTTTCCTCGGGGTACTTAGATGTTTCAGTTCCCCCGGTTCGCTTCATTAACCTATGGATTCAGTTAATGATAGTGTGACGAATCACACTGGGTTTCCCCATTCGGAAATCGCCGGTTATAACGGTTCATATCACCTTACCGACGCTTATCGCAGATTAGCACGTCCTTCATCGCCTCTGACTGCCAGGGCATCCACCGTGTACGCTTAGTCGCTTAACCTCACAACCCGAAGATGTTTCGTAAAACACCATCGTGTTGCGAAAATTTGAGAGACTCACGAACAACTTTCGTTGTTCAGTGTTTCAATTTTCAGCTTGATCCAGATTTTTAAAGAGCAAATATCTCAAACATCACCCGAAGATGAGTTTTGAGATATTAAGGCAGGTGACTTTCACTCACAAACCAGCAAGTGGCGTCCCCTAGGGGATTCGAACCCCTGTTACCGCCGTGAAAGGGCGGTGTCCTGGGCCTCTAGACGAAGGGGACGTATCAGTCTGCTTCGCAAGACGCCTTGCTTTTCACTTTCTATCAGACAATCTGTGTGAGCACTTCAAAGTACGTTTCTTTAAGGTAAGGAGGTGATCCAACCGCAGGTTCCCCTACGGTTACCTTGTTACGACTTCACCCCAGTCATGAATCACAAAGTGGTAAGCGCCCTCCCGAAGGTTAAGCTACCTACTTCTTTTGCAACCCACTCCCATGGTGTGACGGGCGGTGTGTACAAGGCCCGGGAACGTATTCACCGTGGCATTCTGATCCACGATTACTAGCGATTCCGACTTCATGGAGTCGAGTTGCAGACTCCAATCCGGACTACGACGCACTTTATGAGGTCCGCTTGCTCTCGCGAGGTCGCTTCTCTTTGTATGCGCCATTGTAGCACGTGTGTAGCCCTGGTCGTAAGGGCCATGATGACTTGACGTCATCCCCACCTTCCTCCAGTTTATCACTGGCAGTCTCCTTTGAGTTCCCGGCCAAACCGCTGGCAACAAAGGATAAGGGTTGCGCTCGTTGCGGACTTAACCCAACATTTCACAACACGAGCTGACGACAGCCATGCAGCACCTGTCTCACAGTTCCCGAAGGCACCAATCCATCTCTGGAAAGTTCTGTGGATGTCAAGACCAGGTAAGGTTCTTCGCGTTGCATCGAATTAAACCACATGCTCCACCGCTTGTGCGGGCCCCCGTCAATTCATTTGAGTTTTAACCTTGCGGCCGTACTCCCCAGGCGGTCGACTTAACGCGTTAGCTCCGGAAGCCACGCCTCAAGGGCACAACCTCCAAGTCGACATCGTTTACGGCGTGGACTACCAGGGTATCTAATCCTGTTTGCTCCCCACGCTTTCGCACCTGAGCGTCAGTCTTCGTCCAGGGGGCCGCCTTCGCCACCGGTATTCCTCCAGATCTCTACGCATTTCACCGCTACACCTGGAATTCTACCCCCCTCTACGAGACTCAAGCCTGCCAGTATCAGATGCAGTTCCCAGGTTGAGCCCGGGGATTTCACATCTGACTTAACAGACCGCCTGCGTGCGCTTTACGCCCAGTAATTCCGATTAACGCTTGCACCCTCCGTATTACCGCGGCTGCTGGCACGGAGTTAGCCGGTGCTTCTTCTGCGGGTAACGTCAATGAGCAAAGGTATTAACTTTACTCCCTTCCTCCCCGCTGAAAGTACTTTACAACCCGAAGGCCTTCTTCATACACGCGGCATGGCTGCATCAGGCTTGCGCCCATTGTGCAATATTCCCCACTGCTGCCTCCCGTAGGAGTCTGGACCGTGTCTCAGTTCCAGTGTGGCTGGTCATCCTCTCAGACCAGCTAGGGATCGTCGCCTAGGTGAGCCGTTACCCCACCTACTAGCTAATCCCATCTGGGCACATCCGATGGCAAGAGGCCCGAAGGTCCCCCTCTTTGGTCTTGCGACGTTATGCGGTATTAGCTACCGTTTCCAGTAGTTATCCCCCTCCATCAGGCAGTTTCCCAGACATTACTCACCCGTCCGCCACTCGTCAGCGAAACAGCAAGCTGTTTCCTGTTACCGTTCGACTTGCATGTGTTAGGCCTGCCGCCAGCGTTCAATCTGAGCCATGATCAAACTCTTCAATTTAAAAGTTTGATGCTCAAAGAATTAAACTTCGTAATGAATTACGTGTTCACTCTTGAGACTTGGTATTCATTTTTCGTCTTGCGACGTTAAGAATCCGTATCTTCGAGTGCCCACACAGATTGTCTGATAAATTGTTAAAGAGCAGTTGCGACGCGGCTTTCAGCTCACTGTCGCGAGGTGGCGTATATTACGCTCTCCTCTTTCAGAGTCAACCCTGAATTTCAGGATTTTTCTCTTCAACCTAACCGGCTGTTTGTGTGAAGTGATTCACATCCGCCGTGTCGATGGAGGCGCATTATAGGGAGTTCTCCTGAGGCCGCAATAGAAAAATTGCAAAAAAATGACTGACTGCTGCATTCCCCAGCAAACCCCCGCTTTATACCTTTTTACGCACAGAGTTATCCACAATCATCAATGTAATTTCTGTATTTTTCCCACGGTAACCACTGTCAAAATTGTGATCACCATTGAAAGAGAAAAATTCGCGAGCGTTGCGCAAACGTTTTCGTTACAATGCGGGCGAAAAATAAGGATGCTCCGTTAGGGGCGTTAGCTGAGTTTTTCGCAAAAAATTCAGCTAACGCTCTCTGTAATAGTCAAATCCAGGGGATTTACCATGCAACAACGTCGTCCAGTCCGCCGCGCTCTGCTCAGTGTTTCTGACAAAGCCGGTATCGTCGAATTCGCTCAGGCACTTTCCGCACGCGGTGTGGAACTGCTATCTACAGGAGGCACTGCCCGACTGTTAGCAGAAAAGGGTCTGCCGGTGACCGAAGTTTCCGATTACACCGGTTTCCCGGAGATGATGGATGGACGTGTGAAGACTCTGCATCCGAAAGTACATGGTGGCATTCTGGGCCGTCGCGGCCAGGACGATGCCATTATGGAAGAACATCAGATCCAGCCTATCGATATGGTGGTTGTTAACCTGTATCCGTTCGCCCAGACCGTGGCTCGTGAAGGCTGCTCGCTGGAAGATGCGGTTGAGAACATCGATATCGGCGGCCCAACGATGGTGCGCTCCGCAGCGAAGAACCATAAAGATGTCGCAATCGTGGTGAAGAGCAGCGACTACGACGCCATTATTAAAGAGATGGATGCCAACGAAGGTTCGCTTCTGCTTGCAACCCGTTTCGACCTCGCAATCAAAGCCTTCGAACACACCGCCGCCTACGACAGCATGATTGCCAACTACTTCGGCAGCATGGTTCCGGCTTACCACGGTGAAAGCAAAGAAGCTGCCGGTCGCTTCCCGCGCACGTTGAACCTGAACTTCATTAAGAAGCAGGATATGCGTTACGGCGAGAACAGCCACCAGCAGGCTGCCTTCTATATAGAAGAGAATGTGAAAGAAGCCTCCGTTGCCACCGCAACCCAGGTTCAGGGTAAAGCCCTCTCTTATAACAACATCGCCGATACTGATGCGGCGCTGGAGTGCGTAAAAGAGTTCGCCGAGCCGGCATGTGTCATTGTGAAGCACGCCAACCCTTGCGGCGTGGCTATCGGCAATTCCATTCTTGATGCTTACGATCGCGCGTACAAAACCGACCCGACCTCCGCATTCGGCGGCATCATTGCCTTTAACCGCGAGCTGGATGCTGAAACAGCACAGGCCATCATTTCTCGTCAGTTTGTCGAAGTGATTATTGCGCCGTCCGCCAGCGAAGAAGCCCTGAAAATCACCGCCGCCAAACAGAACGTTCGCGTCCTGACCTGTGGTCAGTGGGGCGAACGTATTCCGGGTCTTGATTTCAAACGCGTGAACGGCGGTCTGCTGGTTCAGGATCGCGATCTGGGCATGGTCGGTGCGGAAGAACTGCGCGTCGTCACCAAACGCCAGCCGAGCGAACAGGAACTGCGTGATGCGCTGTTCTGCTGGAAGGTGGCGAAATTCGTGAAATCCAACGCCATTGTCTATGCCAAAAACAATATGACCATCGGCATTGGCGCGGGCCAGATGAGCCGCGTGTACTCCGCAAAAATCGCCGGTATTAAAGCTGCCGATGAAGGTCTGGAAGTGAAAGGTTCCTCGATGGCTTCTGACGCGTTCTTCCCGTTCCGCGACGGTATTGATGCCGCCGCCGCTGCGGGCGTGACCTGCGTAATCCAGCCTGGCGGTTCTATCCGTGATGACGAAGTGATTGCCGCCGCCGACGAGCACGGTATTGCAATGCTCTTCACCGACATGCGCCACTTCCGCCATTAATGGAGCGACAGATGAAAGTATTAGTGATTGGTAACGGCGGGCGCGAACACGCGCTGGCCTGGAAAGCGGCGCAATCACCGCTGGTTGAGACTGTATTTGTCGCACCAGGTAATGCGGGAACGGCGCTGGAACCTGCGCTGCAAAACGTCGCTATCGGCGTGACCGATATCCCGGCACTGCTGGATTTCGCGCAAAACGAAAAGGTAGATCTGACCATCGTCGGCCCGGAAGCGCCGCTGGTGAAAGGCGTGGTCGATACCTTCCGCGCCGCTGGGCTGAAGATCTTCGGCCCGACGGCAGGTGCCGCGCAACTGGAAGGGTCGAAAGCGTTTACCAAGGATTTCCTGGCTCGCCATAAGATCCCTACGGCGGAATACCAGAACTTCACCGAGGTAGAACCTGCGCTGGCGTATCTGCGTGAGAAAGGCGCGCCAATCGTCATTAAAGCTGACGGTCTGGCTGCCGGGAAAGGCGTTATCGTCGCGATGACGCTGGAAGAAGCCGAAGCGGCTGTTCACGATATGCTGGCGGGCAACGCCTTTGGCGACGCGGGTCATCGCATTGTTATCGAAGAGTTCCTCGACGGCGAAGAAGCGAGCTTTATCGTGATGGTGGACGGCGAGCATGTGCTGCCGATGGCCACCAGCCAGGATCACAAACGCGTAGGCGATAAAGATACCGGGCCGAACACCGGCGGAATGGGTGCTTACTCTCCAGCGCCGGTAGTAACCGATGAAGTTCATCAGCGCACGATGGAACGTATCATCTGGCCAACCGTGAAAGGCATGGCGGCAGAAGGCAACACCTACACCGGTTTTCTCTACGCGGGCCTGATGATCGACAAACAGGGCAATCCGAAGGTTATCGAGTTTAACTGCCGCTTTGGCGATCCGGAAACCCAGCCGATTATGCTGCGCATGAAGTCCGATCTGGTTGAGCTCTGCCTGGCAGCCTGTGAAGGTACGCTTGACGAGAAAACGTCCGAGTGGGATGAACGCGCTTCTCTCGGCGTGGTGATGGCTGCGGGTGGATATCCGGGCGATTATCGCACTGGCGATGTGATCCACGGCCTGCCCCTGGAAGAAGTCGAAGGCGGCAAAGTGTTCCACGCGGGCACAAAACTGACAGATGACGAGCAGGTGGTGACCAGCGGCGGGCGCGTACTGTGCGTCACCGCGCTGGGTCATACCGTGGCAGAAGCGCAGAAACGCGCCTATGACTTAATGACTGATATCCACTGGGATGACTGCTTCTGCCGGAAAGATATCGGCTGGCGCGCCATCGAACGCGAGCAGAACTAACGCGACAGTTTTGCCAATAGCGTTTTGCGCGTGATCCCTAACTGACGGGCGGCTTCGGTTTTGTTGCCGCCCGTTTTCTCCAGCGCCGCCAGAATCACCTCTTTTTCCACTTCCACCAGCGGCTGAATATCCTGACTTTGCGCCAACGGAATCGGCGTACTGGCAATCGCCAGCGGCAGCTCGCGTTCGGAAATATATTCCCCGGTCAGCAGCACCACCGCTCGTTCTACCGCGTTTTCCAGTTCGCGAATATTTCCCGGCCAGTCGTAGTGAATCAGCAGATCCATCGCCTGGGGCGTAAAGCCTTTTACCGCCTTGCGATTGCGTTCGGCAAATCGCTGAAGAAAATGGTTAGCCAGCAGGGGAATATCTTCCCGCCGTTGCCGCAGCGACGGCACTTCAATTGCCACCACGTTCAGGCGATAGTAGAGATCCTGGCGAAAACGCCCGGCCTTTACCTCAGCGGCAAGATCGCGATGGGTCGCGGCAATCAGCCGAACATCAACCGAAATAGTCTGGTTGCTGCCGACACGCTGAACTTCACGCTCCTGAATCGCACGCAGCAGACGAACCTGCATCATCGGCGAGATATCGCCAATTTCATCGAGAAACAACGTGCCGCCGTCTGCCTCAACAAAGCGCCCTTCCCGCCGTTTGTCGGCGCCGGTAAACGCCCCTTTTTCGTGACCGAACAATTCAGATTCCAGTAAGGATTCGTTGAGTGCCGCGCAGTTGAGCGTTACCAGCGGTTTTTCGCTACGTGCGCTACTGGCGTGAATCGCCCTGGCGACCAGCTCTTTACCGGTGCCGGAATCGCCGTGGATCAGCACCGTGGCTTCCGATGGCGCGACGAGGGCGATTTCACTGAGCAGGTGTTGCATCGCCGGGCTTTTACCGACCATACCAAACTGGCTGGCAGACACCGCAGGCGTTTCAGAAGCGAGAATCTGCGTATGCGCGAGCGCCTTTTCCAGCGTCGCCTGCAAGTTATCGAAATCCAGCGGCTTAATGAGATAATCCAGTGCCCCGGTCTTCAGTGCTTCTACCGCCGTCTCGACGCTGGAGTAAGCGGTCATAATCAGTACCGGAATCGCCGGATTTAACGCTTTGATCTCTTTCAACGTGGCGATGCCGTCCATCTCCGCCATTCGCACATCGCAAAGCACAAGATCAAAAACCTGTTCCCGCACCTGTGCCAGCGCCTGTTGCCCGCTGTTCGCCAGCGCGACGTTATAGCCCCAACCGCGCAGCAATGCCTGCAAGATGGTGCAGTGGCTAATGTCATCATCCACCACCAGAATATCGATATTATCGTGCGTCATCCTTGTGGGTCCTTACGCGTAATATTGACCGGAAGCCATAGAGTGAACGTTGCGCCTTTCCCCTCCTGGCTTGCGACCTGAATTGTACCACCGTGTTGTTCAACAATATTATGCACGACCGCCAACCCCAGTCCGGTGCCTTCGGCTTTGGTGGTGAAGTACGGAGTGAAGATGGCTTCAAGCTGATCCGCCGCAATTCCCTTACCGTTGTCGGTAACGCTGATTTTCACGCCTGTGCCGCTTTCGCTGGCCACCACGCTAATCACCCCATGCTGACCAATCGCCTGAATAGCATTGAGATAGAGATTCAACAGAACCTGGGTCAGCCGATCCGGATCTGCCTGAATTTGCGGCAATGTGTCGTTGGCGGTAAAGCGCAACTGAATTTCCCGGCTGTTTGCATCCTGGCTTACCAACTGTAATGAGTGGTTAATCAGGGTGTTGAGATCCACCGCCTGCAAAGCCAGATGCGTTGGCTTAACCAGTTCCAGTAACTCGCTGACCACGCGGTTTAAACGGTCGGCCTCTTTCGCCATTACCTGCGCCAGTTGGTGCGCTTCCCCACCCTCTGGTGCTCGTTCGGCAAAATATTTCGCCAGCCCTTTAATTGAGGAAAGCGGATTGCGAATTTCATGGGCAACACCTGCCGCCAGATGCCCCAGCGCCACCAGCTTCTCTTTGCGCTTCATCTCATCCTGTAGAAGCTTGCGCGAGCGCAGATACCGGCGATACCAGAAGAATGACAACACGCTTGCCAGCAAGACCGTCGCCAGGGCGAAGAGGATAATCAGGGTGTTTCTCTGCTCACGATCTTCAGCACTCACAATGTTACTGGCGTCGAAAGCGATAAAAATTGCTTGTGGTGTCGCGGCATACTGCTGCATATGGCGCATCTGGTGCATTCCAGCAGCAAACATCGGTTGAAACTGGCGATAAATTTCCAGAACAGGCTCGCCGTCTGCGCTATCGATCCGCCGCCACGCTTCTTCATCTCCCGGATGTAACTGCTGCATTTCCTGCGGGGAATAAAGCTGTTTTCCCACCATGCCGGAGTTGCTATGCATCACGATTATTCCTTGTTCATCCGTGACCGCAAACCAACGTACTCCAGGCTGTCCGGCCATTTCTTCCAGTAAGGCCTGCTGCTGCGCATGATGCATGCGCATCCCCATGCCGACGCGCGAGCCGGATTCGAGAGCACGGATAAGTACACTGCCTTTTTCCAGAAGCGTTTGTCTGGCGGCGGCAGTCTCGCGCCCATAATCGCGAATTACTGTCACCGCAAACAGCCCCACCAGCCCAACAATGGCCACGGGCAGGATGGCGCTTAACCATTTGGCTAAGGAGTCTTTAGAACGTTGCATAAAACGCATCTTCTTCTTTTTTGCCTGTTCATCCCTTTTTGACAGCAGAAATCATGCCATCTTTGATCAGCGTTTACCCTGCGCTGTAACACAAACGCTTATGTTTCAATGAGTAAAAATGACTCGCTACCTACATCAGGCGAGTCATTTTTACTCGCTTATCATGCCAGATTTCCCGTCACGTCAGCGTTTCGTCGTTGGCACGGAAGATGCAATACCCAAAGTAAGACAACCACTGGAGGATTAACCATGAAACGGAACACGAAAATTGCCCTGGTGATGATGGCGCTTTCAGCAATGGCGATGGGATCAACATCTGCATTTGCCCACGGCGGACACGGTATGTGGCAGCAAAATGCCGCGCCTTTGACCAGCGAACAACAGACGGCGTGGCAGAAAATCCATAATGACTTTTATGCTCAAAGCAGCGCGCTGCAACAGCAACTGGTGACGAAGCGTTATGAATACAACGCTCTGTTAGCCGCTAACCCACCGGATAGCAGCAAAATTAATGCGGTCGCCAAAGAGATGGAGACTTTGCGTCAGTCGTTAGATGAGTTACGGGTGAAACGGGATATCGCGATGGCTGAAGCGGGTATTCCGCGCGGTGCAGGAATGGGCATGGGTTACGGCGGCTGCGGTGGTGGCGGTCATATGGGTATGGGTCACTGGTAAATCAGAACGTTTTCTCGTTGGGTTGCCAGCGACAGAAATCAGAGTTTGCCACTAACAGTAATTGCGAACCTTCGGGCGCTTCCAGCCATGCCACGCTGACATCAACAGAAGAGCTGCTCTGGCGGCGCTCGATATGCGCTATCGCCTGCGAATCTAAATCAGGTTTAATGGTTTGCCCTTCGCAGGTGGTTACGGTCTGTTCCATCTCATGCCAGCGTCCCTGACGCAGCACCACTCTCCCCTGGCGTAAAGCATCGCTAATCTGGCGGATTTGGTCAGCGCGATAACGGTATAAATCGATTTGGTCGTTAGAAAGCTGCTGCTTTTCCCCGTCGGATTCACGTTGCATAAAGCTCAGGTCGCCGCGATCGTCAAAACGCGCGCGAATGTTCACCGGCGGTTTACTGTAGACGTTGATATTGATAAGTGTGAGGTTATCGCCCTGCCAGCGATACTCTCGCGTCGTGGTATCGCCATTGCGCCACGGGCTGAACACAGCAAGCAAATGCACATTGTCACCGCTGTCTTTTCGCCAGATACGTACCGCGCCCTGGTCTTCAGCAAAACCACTGGCAGTAAAGGGAGGAAGTGAAGAGTTGTGGCTACAGGCAGTGAGAAACAGTACACCTGCCAGCATCAATGAGTGACGCCAGAAAGACAAAAGGGGTGAAACCACCCCTTCGTTAAAACTGTTCACTGCCACGCAATCTTACTTAACTGCGTCTTTCAGTGCCTTGCCAGAAACAAATGCCGGTACGTTAGCTGCGGCGATTTTGATTTCTTTACCGGTCTGCGGGTTGCGGCCAGTACGCTCAGCGCGGTGGTTCACTTTGAAGGTTCCGAAACCAACCAGTTGTACAGCATCGCCTTCTTTCAGAGACTCAGTAATTGCAGCCAGAGTGGACTCCAGAGCAGCTTTAGCCTGGGTTTTGGACAGTTCTGCTTTCTCTGCAATTACATCAATCAGTTGAGTCTTGTTCATAAGTTATCCTTACAATGTGTTTATCGCTTGCTAAGCATCGAGTGCGACGGAAATGCCAGAATAGCACTCTCCTGCATACACGCACCGATAGCCACTTTTTTTCGCCCCCCAAATGTAGACCAGACGGGGGGCGAAAGGGAAGACTCCAGGTACGACAAATCAGGCGTTAATTCACGTTTTCTGGTCTTATTGCTGAAAAATTATACCAATATTGCTCTCACCCGCCTCACGCAGGTCTGCCCTAAGGCCTTTTATCAGCTCGATGTCGCGTTCTTCACACTCGGCTAAAAGTCGGAATATTTCCCACTGAATGTCCCATTCTTGCTCAACGGCTGGGTTTTCTTTCAGCTCTTCATCGCTCATTTCGCGACCAGCCTGAGTCATTTCCAGCATCGCAACGGTAGTGATGGAGGTCTTACTCACTTCCACCGCGTGTTCGAGCGTTTCGCCACTCAAACGCGAATGAACCAGTTCACTTAACGCCACGCAGGCATCAATTGCCGGATAAACGCCGTACAGATCGAAATCGTCCGCAGAAGGAATCGCTTCCTCAAATTTCTCCAGTTGGCTGTCGAAATTCACTTTTGCGTCTTTGACGGTCAGTGTTTCCCAAATGAGATCGAGAATACGGCGGTAAATTTGCCCATCACCAAAACCGGTTTGCTGGCAGAACATGGCGTAATTGGGGTACATGCGTTCGCATAAGCAAGCCATGAAAGTGACGTGCTGCCAGCTTTCCAGGCGCTCCAGACGCAGATGAATCGGGTTTTGTAACATGTTGAGTTCTCAAGTACGGAAATTATCCGCAGTTTACCTGAATTAGGGCTGATTTGCTGTATAGCGCACGAATGCCGGACGTTCCGAGGCCACGGCATCCGCCCAACGCGTTGGCTCTGGCAGACGATAGCCTTTCATGCAGCGTTGTACCCACGCCAGCGCGCTATCCACGCTGACCCGATGACCCGTAGCGATAAACAGCGGGTTGCAGCGTACTTTGCTGCGCCAGACCCAGGCCAGCTGCTCGCCTTTATCCATCAGCGGCGCCAGCGCGCCCGGTTCGCTGGAGAGCGGTTCGAATTTACCGCATAGCCGTTTTTTCGCCACGCCAATAGTCGGCACATCCACTAATAAGCCAAAATGGCTGGCGACGCCAAGGCGGCGCGGATGCGAGATCCCGTGGCCATCAACAAACACTAAATCCGGCTTTTGTGACAGCATCTCCCACGCTGCCAGCAGGGCAGGATATTCACGGAAGGAGAGAAACCCCGGGATGTAAGGCATGGTGGTAGCAATGCGTGCCACTTTATACTCCACCAACTCAAGAGTGGGATATTTCAGCAGCACCATCGCCGCTCGCGTCACTTCTCCACCCTGTTCAAACCCGACATCGGCTCCGGCGATCAGATCCGGTGGATCTTTATCGAGTCGATCCTCGCGGATCACAGAAGAAGCCAGTTCGATTTGTTGAGCGCGTAATGACGCGAGATCCATAATTACTCCTTAGCGGTGATATTGTTCAGATAACCGATGCACTGCCTCCACAAACACGCCAGCATGTTCTGGCGGTACATCCTGGTGAATGCCGTGACCAAGGTTAAAGACATGACCTTCGCCGTGACCGAAACCTGCAAGTATAGTCGCTACTTCTTCTTCAATTCGGGCTGGTGGCGCGTACAGCATCGACGGGTCCATATTGCCCTGCAATGCGACTTTATTGCCCACGCGGCGGCGCGCATCGGCGATGTCGGTTGTCCAGTCCAGTCCCAGCGCATCGCAACCGGTTTCTGCCATGGCTTCCAGCCACTGTCCGCCACCTTTGGTAAACAGCGTGACGGGCACGCGGCGACCGTCGTTTTCACGCAATAAACCATCAACAATTTTATGCATGTAATAGAGCGAGAACTGTTGATAATCGCGCCCGGTAAGCACGCCGCCCCAGGTGTCGAAAATCATCACCGCCTGAGCACCGGCTTTAATCTGCGCATTCAGATACAGGGTGACGCTTTTCGCCAGTTTATCGAGTAACGCGTGTAACGCCTGCGGATCGGCATACATCATTTTTTTGATCACGGTGAAGGCTTTGCTGCTGCCGCCTTCCACCATGTAGGTCGCCAGCGTCCACGGACTGCCGGAAAAACCAATCAGCGGCACTTCGCCTTTCAGTTCGCGGCGAATGGTACGCACCGCGTTCATCACGTAACCCAGTTCATCTTCCGGATCCGGAATTGGCAGTTTATCAACGTCAGCTTTGCAGGTGACTGGCGAGGTAAAACGAGGACCTTCTCCGGCTTCAAAATAGAGCCCTAATCCCATCGCGTCCGGAACGGTGAGGATATCGGAAAAGAGGATCGCCGCGTCCAACGGATAGCGACGCAGCGGCTGCAAAGTCACTTCGCACGCCAGTTCGGCGTTTTTGCAAAGCGACATAAAATCGCCCGCCTGAGCACGCGTGGCTTTATATTCTGGTAGATAGCGACCCGCCTGGCGCATCATCCATACTGGAGTGACATCAACGGGCTGGCGCAGCAGCGCCCGCAGATAACGATCGTTTTTAAGTTCGGTCATTTTGGCTGTTCCTTAGTGCGTCAGGCGGTCAGTGTATCATCACTCATACTCTGCCCGACACATCGCCACCGTATCTTCTATCAGACGGCGCGCCACGGTGCCAGGAGGTGGCAGTAAGGGTAAATCGTCGTAACGATACCAGTTCGCCTCCAGCAGTTCTTTTGGATCAATCACGATGTCGCCGCTCTCATAGTCCGCCATAAACGCAGTCATTAATGACTGAGGAAATGGCCACGGCTGAGAAGTCACGTAACGCAGGTTTTTGACTTTGATGCCACTCTCTTCCATTACTTCCCGCGCGACCGCCTGTTCGAGGGTTTCGCCCACTTCGACGAATCCGGCAAGTACCGTATGGACACCGTTACGATGGCGGGTATGCTGAGCGAGCAGAATCGAATCATCACGACGGATGGCAACAATAATGCAGGGGGCGATTTGCGGGTAGTAACGCTCACGGCAGTGGCTGCACAGCATCGCCCATTCTGTTTTGCTCGGATACATTTCATGCCCGCAATACCCGCAGTATTTATGCGAGCGGTAAAACTCCGCCAGTTGCACGCCGCGTCCGGCTAGTTGAAATAGCCCGACGTCCAGATCAATGACCTGGCGCACCGAACCCATATCATGGCGGCGCTGCTGTTGCACCAGCCAAACAGGTTCTCCTTGCCATTCGCCGATATGCAGTGCGCGCTGACCCACAAGATCGAAATTTGCCGCTTTGCCATATGGCAATTCTCCCTTCGGCAACCATAATTTTTGCTCATGACTGACGACCCACCAGCCGTGATCTAATTTTTCAATTATACGATCCATAGCTCTTGCACTACCTTTGCATCACTGGCATGTTTAACATGGTTTTTACATTTCTCACTGAGCAGTTTTTGAATACAAACTTGCGGAGTCAATCATGCTTAACCAGCTCGATAACCTGACGGAGCACGTCAGAGGAAGTAACAAACTGGTTGATCGCTGGCTACATGTACGTAAGCATCTGCTCGTGGCTTACTACAATCTGGTTGGCATTAAGCCTGGCAAAGAATCGTACATGAGGCTAAACGAAAAAGCCCTTGATGATTTTTGCCAGAGTCTGGTCGATTACTTGTCTGCCGGACATTTCAGCATTTATGAGCGCATTCTTCATAAGCTGGAAGGCAACGGGCAGCTCGCTCATGCCGCGAAGATTTGGCCGCAACTCGAAGCCAATACGCAACAGATTATGGATTACTACGATTCCAGCCTGGAAACCGCCATCGATCATGATAATTACCTTGAATTTCAACAGGTTTTATCTGATATCGGCGAGGCGCTGGAAGCGCGCTTTGTGCTGGAAGATAAGCTGATTCTGCTGGTGCTTGACGCCGCCCGCGTCAAACATCTTGCTTGAGTTCTGCGCTGTTAACGCGTAATTTACATTCAACGCCCCGTTTTCGGGGCTAATTTCTTGTCGGAGTGCCTTAACTGGCTGAGACCGTTCATTCGGGATCCGCGGAACCTGATCAGGCTAATACCTGCGAAGGGAACAAGAGTTAATCTGCTACCGTATCGCCTTTGCGGCGATCGTCTCTTGCTTCATCCGTCGTCTGACAAGCCACGTCCTTAACTTTTGGAATGAGCTATGTCTGCAATAAAACTGACCCGCCGCGAACAACGCGCCCAGGCGCAACATTTTATCGACACCCTGGAAGGCACCGCCTTTCCCAACTCAAAACGCATTTATATCACTGGCACACAACCCGGCGTGCGCGTGCCGATGCGTGAGATCCAGCTTAGCCCGACGCTAATCGGCGGCAGCAAAGAACAGCCGCAGTACGAAGAAAACGAAGCGATTCCGGTTTATGACACCTCCGGCCCATATGGCGATCCGCAAATCGCCATTAACGTTCAGCAAGGGCTGGCAAAACTGCGTCAACCGTGGATCGACGCACGCGGCGATAGCGAAGAACTTACCGTGCGCAGTTCCGATTACACTAAAGCGCGGCTGGCAGATGATGGCCTCAACGAGCTGCGTTTTAGCGGCGTATTAACGCCAAAACGCGCCAAAGCAGGCCACCGCGTCACACAACTGCACTACGCCCGTCAAGGCATCATCACACCGGAGATGGAATTCATCGCCATTCGCGAGAATATGGGACGCGAGCGCATCCGCAGCGAAGTTTTGCGCCACCAGCATCCGGGAATGAGCTTTGGCGCACGTCTGCCGGAAAATATCACTGCGGAATTTGTCCGTGATGAAGTCGCTGCCGGACGCGCCATTATCCCCGCCAACATCAACCATCCTGAATCAGAGCCGATGATTATTGGTCGCAACTTCCTGGTAAAAGTTAACGCCAATATCGGCAACTCGGCGGTCACCTCTTCCATCGAAGAAGAAGTGGAAAAGCTGGTGTGGTCTACGCGCTGGGGAGCGGATACGGTGATGGATCTTTCCACCGGTCGCTATATTCACGAAACCCGCGAATGGATTTTGCGTAACAGCCCGGTGCCAATCGGTACTGTGCCGATCTACCAGGCACTGGAGAAGGTTAATGGGATCGCTGAAGATCTTACCTGGGAAGCGTTCCGCGACACGCTGCTGGAACAGGCCGAGCAAGGTGTGGATTATTTCACGATTCATGCAGGCGTTCTCCTGCGCTATGTGCCGATGACTGCGAAACGCCTGACCGGTATCGTCTCGCGCGGCGGTTCGATTATGGCGAAATGGTGCCTCTCCCATCATCAGGAAAATTTCCTCTATCAACATTTCCGCGAAATTTGTGAAATCTGCGCTGCTTATGACGTTTCGCTGTCGCTGGGCGACGGCCTGCGCCCCGGTTCGATTCAGGACGCCAACGATGAAGCGCAGTTTGCCGAGCTGCATACGCTGGGCGAACTGACCAAAATCGCCTGGGAATATGACGTACAGGTGATGATTGAAGGCCCCGGGCATGTGCCGATGCAGATGATTCGCCGTAATATGACCGAGGAGTTAGAGCACTGCCATGAAGCGCCGTTCTATACCCTCGGGCCGCTGACCACCGATATTGCACCAGGCTATGACCACTTCACGTCGGGGATTGGTGCGGCGATGATCGGCTGGTTTGGCTGCGCGATGCTCTGTTACGTAACGCCGAAAGAGCACCTGGGTCTGCCCAATAAAGAAGACGTTAAGCAAGGGCTTATCACCTATAAGATTGCCGCCCACGCTGCCGACCTGGCAAAAGGGCATCCGGGCGCGCAAATTCGCGATAACGCCATGTCGAAAGCCCGCTTCGAATTTCGCTGGGAAGACCAGTTTAATCTGGCTCTCGACCCATTTACCGCTCGCGCTTACCACGATGAAACCCTGCCGCAAGAGTCCGGTAAAGTCGCCCATTTTTGCTCCATGTGTGGGCCGAAATTCTGCTCGATGAAAATCAGCCAGGAAGTACGTGATTACGCCGCCGCGCAAACCATTGAAGTGGGAATGGCGGATATGTCGGAGAATTTCCGCGCCAGAGGCGGAGAAATCTATCTGCGTAAGGAGGAAGCGTGATGTATCAGCCTGATTTTCCTCCTGTACCTTTTCGTTTAGGGCTGTACCCGGTGGTGGACAGCGTACAGTGGATCGAACGTCTGCTGGACGCTGGCGTGCGAACCCTCCAGCTACGCATCAAAGATCAGCGCGATGAAGAGGTGGAAGCCGATGTCGTAGCGGCAATTGAGCTGGGTCGCCGCTATAACGCGCGGCTGTTTATTAATGATTACTGGCGGCTGGCGATCAAGCATCAGGCGTATGGCGTCCATCTGGGGCAGGAAGATTTGCAATCTACCGATCTCAGCGCCATCCGCGCGGCTGGTCTGCGGCTTGGCGTTTCGACCCATGACGATATGGAGATCGACGTCGCGCTGGCAGCACGCCCTTCTTATATCGCACTGGGACATGTGTTCCCGACGCAAACCAAACAGATGCCTTCTGCACCGCAGGGGCTGGAACAGCTGGCACGGCATGTTGAGCGACTGGCGGATTATCCCACCGTGGCGATTGGCGGTATCAGTCTGGCGCGCGCGCCTGCGGTGATGGCGACGGGTGTCGGCAGTATCGCCGTCGTCAGTGCCATTACCCAGGCGGCAGACTGGCGTTTGGCAACGGCACAGTTGCTGGAAATTGCAGGAGTTGGCAATGAATGACCGTGATTTTATGCGTTATAGCCGCCAAATCCTGCTCGACGATATCGCTCTTGACGGGCAGCAAAAACTGCTCGACAGCCAGGTGCTGATTATCGGTCTTGGCGGGCTGGGTACACCTGCTGCGCTATACCTGGCGGGCGCTGGCGTCGGGACGCTGGTACTGGCAGATGACGACGATGTGCATTTAAGCAATCTGCAACGACAAATCCTCTTTACCACTGAAGATATCGATCGCCCGAAATCGCAGGTCAGCCATCAGCGACTGACACTGTTGAATCCCGATATTCAACTGACAGCACTACAACAACGGTTAACGGGTGAGGCGTTAAAAGATGCGGTTGCACAAGCCGATGTGGTGCTCGACTGTACAGACAATATGGCGACTCGCCAGGAAATTAACGCCGCCTGCGTGGCACTGAACACACCACTTATCACCGCCAGCGCGGTCGGATTTGGCGGTCAGTTGATGGTATTAACGCCGCCCTGGGAGCACGGTTGTTATCGCTGCCTGTGGCTGGATAACCAGGAGCCAGAACGCAACTGCCGCACGGCAGGCGTGGTTGGCCCGGTGGTCGGGGTCATGGGGACATTGCAGGCACTGGAAGCGATTAAGTTATTGAGCGGTATAGAGACGCCTACAGGAGAACTGCGACTGTTCGACGGTAAATCCAGCCAGTGGCGCAGCCTGTTGTTGCGCCGCGCCAACGGATGTCCGGTATGCGGAGGGCGCAATGCAGATTCTGTTTAACGATCAACCGATGCAGTGTGCCACCGGACAAACTGTTCACGAACTGCTGGAACAACTCGATCAGCTAAAAGCAGGCGCGGCGCTGGCAATTAATCAGCAAATCGTCCCGCGCGAGCAATGGGCGCAACATATCGTGCAGGATGGCGACCAGATCCTGCTTTTTCAGGTTATTGCAGGAGGTTGAAATGTTACGTATCGCGGACAAAATGTTTGATTCACATCTGTTTACCGGCACCGGGAAATTCGCCTCTTCACAACTTATGGTGGAGGCGATCCGCGCTTCCGGCAGCCAGGTGGTGACGCTGGCAATGAAACGCGTCGACTTGCGCCAACACAATGACGCTATCCTCGCCCCGCTTATCGCGGCGGGTGTGACACTGCTACCGAATACTTCTGGGGCGAAAACGGCGGAAGAAGCCATTTTCGCTGCCCATCTGGCACGTGAAGCGTTAGGAACACACTGGCTGAAGCTGGAGATTCACCCTGACGCCCGCTGGTTGTTGCCCGATCCCATCGAAACGCTGAAAGCCGCCGAAACGCTGGTGCAACAAGGATTTGTCGTGCTGCCTTACTGCGGTGCCGATCCGGTGTTGTGCAAACGTCTGGAAGAAGTGGGCTGTGCAGCGGTGATGCCGCTCGGTGCACCGATTGGTTCTAATCAGGGGCTAGAAACCCGCGCCATGCTGGAGATTATTATCCAGCAGGCCACGGTTCCGGTAGTCGTTGATGCTGGCATCGGCGTTCCAAGCCATGCCGCGCAGGCGCTGGAAATGGGCGCCGATGCGGTGTTAGTGAATACGGCAATTGCCGTCGCGGACGATCCCGTCACCATGGCGAAGGCATTTCGCCTGGCGGTAGAAGCGGGCCTGCTGGCACGTCAGGCCGGACCTGGCAGCCGCAGTCATTTTGCTCATGCCACCAGCCCACTAACCGGATTTCTGGAGGCATCGGCATGAAAACCTTCAGCGACCGCTGGCGGCAACTGGACTGGGACGACATCCGCCTGCGTATCAACAGCAAAACGGCTGCTGACGTAGAGCGGGCGCTGAGTACAGCGCCACTTACCCGCGACGACATGATGGCGCTGTTATCGCCAGCCGCCAGTGAATACCTGGAACCACTGGCTCAACGGGCGCAGCGTCTGACTCGTCAGCGATTTGGCAACGTCGTCAGCTTCTACGTCCCGCTTTATCTTTCCAATCTTTGCGCTAACGACTGCACGTACTGTGGATTTTCCATGAGCAATCGCATCAAGCGCAAAACGCTGGATGAAGCAGATATCGCCAGAGAAAGCGCCGCTATTCGGGAAATGGGCTTTGAGCATCTGTTGCTGGTCACTGGTGAACATCAGGCAAAAGTGGGAATGGATTACTTTCGTCGTCATCTCCCTGCCCTGCGTGAACAGTTCTCTTCACTACAGATGGAAGTACAGCCGCTGGCGGAAGCGGAATACGCCGAGTTAAAGCAACTTGGTCTCGATGGGGTAATGGTTTATCAGGAGACGTATCACGAGGCGACATATGCCCGCCATCATCTGAAAGGTAAAAAACAGGACTTTTTCTGGCGACTGGAAACGCCGGATCGGCTGGGTCGCGCGGGGATTGATAAGATAGGCCTCGGCGCGCTAATCGGCCTTTCTGACAGCTGGCGAGTTGACTGCTATATGGTTGCCGAGCATTTACTGTGGCTGCAACAGCATTACTGGCAAAGTCGTTATTCCGTCTCCTTCCCGCGCCTGCGCCCGTGTACTGGCGGGATTGAGCCTGCGTCGATTATGGATGAACGCCAGTTAGTGCAAACCATCTGCGCCTTCCGTCTGCTTGCGCCGGAGATTGAACTCTCACTCTCCACGCGGGAATCACCGTGGTTTCGCGATCGCGTTATTCCGCTGGCAATTAATAACGTCAGCGCCTTCTCGAAAACGCAGCCAGGTGGCTATGCCGACAATCACCCCGAGCTGGAACAGTTCTCACCGCACGACGATCGCCGACCTGAAACGGTTGCTGCCGCATTAATCGCTCAGGGTTTGCAGCCGATATGGAAAGACTGGGACAACTATCTGGGACGCGCCTCGCAAAGGCCATGAGACAGAATGTAAGAACGTAAATTTATTCCGAGCTGCTACGGAAGATGAAAAACGGAAGGTTGTTGAAAGCGTTGCGTTTTTTTATGGTAGTACCGTCAGCAGGAATGTTGTCCAGGGCGAAAAGCTTCTTCCTCGTTTCGCCCTGCCTTTCTTAAAAATTTCACAATGCAAAGTCTGGAGTCACTACCTGTTGAACAATGAAAGAGATCTGATTGTAAGAGAGTAAATACTCGACTATGATACAGACGAAAATAAGAACACATGTTCTCATCTTCCTGGATGCAGCAGACTGAAGAAATTCAGACATCCCGCAACCTGCGATTATCGCAAGGTCAAGGCAAAGTCCGGTAATGGCGTTCTGAATACCAGAGATGATTCTCTGGCGAAACCCACCTTAAGGTGGGTTTTGTTATTTTGAGGGCTGAGGAAGCGACTTATTTCTTAATAGGTTGTAGGCGATGGTAAAAAATTTCACTGCTTTACCTTTCTGTTTTTCAGAAATGGGATAAGCACTAGTTACATGCAAGCGTAGTTTTTTCTTTTCTCTAAAAACTTTGAACGCAACAAAGTAAAATTTCTTTTCTCCTCCCTCTAACTCCACTTCAATCACGGCATAACTACCATACCCGGCATGAATAACTTTGCATTCTGGCTGCGCCAAAATAGCTCTTTTTAAGTGCATACGCGCTAAGTTATAGCGATGCTGGCAGAAGGGGCGAGATTCTTTAGGCGCATAATACATTAACGATAGTTTTTCTTCGTTCGTCTGATGTTCATAATCTTTTGTGAAACAGTGAAGAGGGTAGGTAACCCAAAAGCGATACTCTAAAGGCTCTTTGCCCTCATGATGCTGAACGTAGACGGCCTGATGAGCATCAAGAAACGATAAATCACGAACGTTACCATCCGGATGTTCAAAAGGCCGCCACTTCTCTACTTCCTGTTTCATTCTCGTTCCTTAAGAAAGTTACACGGGAATAGTATCGAATCCTTGCCAACTTTGACTCAATTAGTTCAGTCAGTTTCAGGATGTTAGCCAGCTTTACATTTATTATGAGCATCCAGAAATTCGTTAAATATTCTGATAAATGGTCTTTTCCTGAATCGCCCCCATAAAAAAACCCGCCGAAGCGGGTTTTTACGTTATTTGCGGATTAACGATTACTCGTTATCAGAACCGCCCAGACCTGCGTTCAGCAGTTCTGCCAAGCTGGCAGACGCGTCTTCTGCAGTCACCTGCGGTGCAGCCGGAGCTTCGCCCGCAGCACGGCGGCGCATACGATCCTGGTGATACGCATAACCCGTACCTGCCGGGATCAGACGACCTACGATAACGTTCTCTTTCAGACCGCGCAGTTCATCGCGTTTGCCCGCAACAGCTGCTTCGGTCAGTACGCGAGTGGTCTCCTGGAACGATGCCGCAGAGATGAACGACTCGGTTGCCAGAGACGCTTTGGTGATACCCAGCAGATCGCGGGCATAAGTTGCACCCACTTTGCCGTTCGCTTCCAGTTCGCGGTTTGCGATCTTGACGCGAGAGTATTCAACCTGTTCGCCTTCCAGGAAGTCGGAGCTACCCGCGTTAACGATGGTGGCTTTACGCAGCATCTGACGAACGATAACTTCGATGTGTTTATCGTTAATCTTAACGCCCTGCAGACGGTATACGTCCTGTACTTCGTTAACGATGTAACGAGTCACAGCATGAACACCACGCAGACGCAGAATGTCGTGCGGCGCTTCCGGACCATCGGAAATGACGTCACCACGTTCTACACGTTCACCTTCGAACACGTTGAGCTGACGCCATTTCGGAATCATCTCTTCGTAAGGTTCGCTGCCGTCTACCGGAGTGATAACCAGACGACGTTTACCTTTGGTTTCTTTACCGAAGGAAACGACACCGCTGATTTCAGCCAGGATTGCCGGCTCTTTCGGACGACGTGCTTCGAACAGATCCGCAACGCGCGGCAGACCACCGGTGATGTCCTTAGTACCGCCAGATTCCTGCGGAATACGCGCCAGGGTGTCACCAGAGCTGATCTGTACGCCATCTTCCAGCTGAACAATCGCTTTACCCGGCAGGAAGTACTGCGCAGGCATATCAGTACCAGGGATCAGAACGTCGTTACCCTGAGCATCAACGATTTTCAGTGCCGGACGCAGATCTTTACCACCTGCGGTACGTTCTGCGGAATCCAGAACTACCAGCGAAGACAGACCGGTCAGTTCGTCGGTCTGACGAGTAATGGTCTGACCGTCAATCATATCGGTGAAGCGAACAAAACCGCTTACTTCAGTGATAACCGGCATGGTGTGCGGGTCCCAGTTTGCAACGGTTTCGCCGCCTGCAACCTGTTCGCCATCACCTTTCGCCAGTACCGCACCGTAAGGCACTTTGTAGCTTTCTTTGGTACGACCAAATTCGTCGATCAGTTTCAGTTCGGTGTTACGGGAAGTGATAACCAGTTTACCGCTGGAGTTCACAACCGACTTCACGTTGCTGAGCTTGATGCTACCTTTGTTTTTCACCTGGATGCTGGATTCAGCAGCCGCACGGGACGCCGCACCACCGATGTGGAACGTACGCATGGTCAGCTGAGTACCCGGTTCACCGATGGACTGTGCCGCGATAACACCGATTGCTTCACCTTTGTTGATGATGTGGCCACGCGCCAGGTCACGACCGTAGCAGTGCGCACATACACCAAAGTCGGTGTCACAGGATACAACAGAACGTACTTTAACCGCGTCGACAGAGTTCTCTTCCAGCAGGTCACACCACTGTTCATGCAGCAGCGTGTTGCGCGGAACGAGGATATCGGCAGTACCCGGCTTCAGAACGTCTTCTGCAGTTACACGACCCAGTACGCGATCGCGCAGCGGCTCTTTAACATCGCCACCCTCGATAACCGGAGTCATCATGATACCTTCATGAGTACCACAATCGTCTTCAGTAACCACCAGGTCCTGCGCCACGTCAACCAGACGACGAGTCAGGTAACCGGAGTTCGCAGTTTTCAGTGCGGTATCCGCCAGACCTTTACGAGCACCGTGGGTGGAGATGAAGTACTGGAGTACGTTCAGACCTTCACGGAAGTTCGCGGTGATTGGCGTTTCGATGATGGAGCCATCCGGCTTCGCCATCAGACCACGCATACCAGCAAGCTGACGAATCTGTGCCGCAGAACCACGCGCACCGGAGTCGGCCATCATGTAGATGCTGTTGAAGGAAACCTGCTTCTCTTCCTGACCGTCACGGTTAATAACGGTTTCAGTTTGCAGGTTATCCATCATCGCTTTGGATACACGATCGTTCGCCGCAGCCCAGATATCGATAACTTTGTTGTAGCGTTCGCCCGCAGTTACCAGACCAGACTGGAACTGCTCCTGAATTTCAGCAACTTCTGCTTCTGCCTCGGAGATGATTTCGTGTTTCTTCTCCGGGATGACCATGTCATCGATACCAACCGATGCACCGGAACGCGCTGCATATGCAAAGCCGGTGTACATGATCTGGTCCGCAAAAATAACGGTCGGTTTCAAGCCGAGAATGCGGTAGCAGGTGTTCAGCATTTTGGAGATTGCTTTTTTACCCAGCGCCTGGTTGACGATGGAGTAAGGCAGACCTTTCGGTACAATCATCCACAGAATGGCACGGCCAACGGTCGTGTCCTTCAGGCTGGTTTTCGCTACTAATTCACCGTTAGCATCTTTTTCGTATTCAGTGATACGCACTTTAACGCGCGCATGCAGAGAGGCCAGGCCAGCGCGATAAATACGTTCTGCTTCTTTCGGGCCAGTCAGCACCATGCCTTCGCCTTTGGCGTTAACACAGTCACGGGTCATGTAGTACAGACCCAGTACAACGTCCTGAGACGGAACGATGATTGGTTCGCCGTTCGCCGGGGACAGGATGTTGTTGGTAGACATCATCAGCGCACGCGCTTCCAGCTGGGCTTCCAGCGTCAGCGGTACGTGAACAGCCATCTGGTCACCATCGAAGTCGGCGTTATATGCCGCACAAACCAGCGGGTGCAGCTGGATAGCTTTACCTTCGATCAGTACCGGTTCAAATGCCTGGATACCCAGACGGTGCAGAGTCGGTGCACGGTTTAGCAGTACCGGGTGTTCGCGGATAACTTCGTCCAGGATATCCCAAACGACAGCTTCTTCGCGCTCAACCATTTTCTTCGCAGCTTTAATGGTGGTAGCAAGACCACGCAGTTCCAGCTTGCCGTAGATGAACGGTTTGAACAGCTCCAGCGCCATTTTCTTCGGCAGACCGCACTGATGCAGACGCAGGTATGGACCTACGGTGATTACAGAACGACCGGAGTAGTCAACACGCTTACCGAGCAGGTTCTGACGGAAACGACCCTGTTTACCTTTGATCATGTCGGCCAAAGATTTCAGAGGACGCTTGTTAGAACCGGTGATCGCACGACCGCGACGACCGTTATCCAGCAGGGCGTCTACCGCTTCCTGCAGCATACGTTTTTCGTTACGTACGATGATGTCCGGCGCAGCCAGATCCAGCAGACGTTTCAGACGGTTGTTACGGTTAATGACGCGACGATACAGATCGTTCAGGTCAGAAGTCGCGAAACGACCACCATCCAGCGGAACCAGCGGACGTAGATCTGGCGGCAGTACCGGCAGAACGGTCAGGATCATCCACTCTGGCTTGTTACCAGACTGAACGAACGCTTCCAGCAGTTTGATACGCTTGGTCAGCTTCTTGCGCTTGGTTTCGGAGTTAGTTTCGTTCAGCTCTTCACGCAGCTGTTCGCACTCTTGCTCCAGATCCATGCTCTTCAGCAGAGCCTGGATTGCTTCCGCCCCCATTTTCGCGTCGAATTCGTCACCGAACTCTTCCAGCGCGTCCAGATACTGCTCTTCAGTCAGGATCTGCTGGCGTTCCAGGTTGGTCATACCGCCTTCGATTACCACATAGGATTCGAAGTACAGCACGCGTTCGATATCGCGCAGCGGCATATCGAGCAGCAGGCCGATACGGGACGGCAGAGATTTCAGGAACCAGATGTGCGCAGTCGGAGAAGCCAGCTCGATGTGGCCCATACGCTCACGGCGTACTTTGGTCTGGGTCACTTCAACGCCGCACTTCTCACAGATAACGCCACGGTGTTTCAGGCGCTTGTACTTACCGCACAGGCACTCGTAGTCTTTTACCGGCCCAAAGATACGGGCGCAGAAAAGGCCGTCACGCTCAGGTTTGAACGTACGGTAGTTGATGGTTTCCGGCTTTTTAACTTCACCGAAAGACCATGAACGGATCATGTCTGGCGATGCCAGAGCAATTTTGATCGCATCAAACTCTTCGGTTTTAGTCTGCGCTTTCAGAAACTTTAATAAATCTTTCACGGATTTGCTCCCGTCGGAGTTAGCACAATCCGCTGCCGGGTTTTACCCCGACAGCAGTGACCTGTTTGAGCGAGAATTACTCGTCTTCCAGTTCGATGTTGATACCCAGCGAACGAATCTCTTTCAACAATACGTTGAAGGATTCTGGCATGCCCGGCTCCATCTGATGGTTGCCGTCCACGATGTTCTTATACATCTTGGTACGACCGTTTACGTCATCAGACTTAACGGTGAGCATTTCCTGCAGAGTGTATGCCGCGCCGTATGCTTCCAGCGCCCACACTTCCATCTCCCCGAAACGCTGACCACCGAACTGTGCCTTACCACCCAGCGGCTGCTGAGTAACCAGACTGTAAGAACCAGTGGAACGCGCGTGCATCTTATCGTCGACCAGGTGGTTCAGTTTCAGCATGTACATGTAACCTACGGTTACCGGACGTTCGAACTGTTCACCAGTGCGGCCGTCGTACAGGCGGATCTGACCAGAAGTCGGCAGGTCGCCAAGTTTCAGCAGCTCTTTAATTTCTGCTTCTTTCGCACCGTCGAACACCGGCGTTGCGATCGGCATACCTTTGCGCAGGTTTTCAGCCAGACGCATAACTTCTTCATCGCTGAAGGTACTCAGGTCAACTTTCTGACGAACGTCAGCGCCCAGATCGTACGCACGCTGGATGAACTCGCGCAGTTTCGCGACTTCTTGCTGCTGTTTCAGCATGGCGTTGATCTTGTCGCCGATACCTTTCGCAGCCATACCCAGGTGGGTTTCCAGAATCTGACCGATGTTCATACGAGACGGTACGCCTAGCGGGTTCAGTACGATGTCTACCGGCGTACCGTTTTCATCGTAAGGCATATCTTCGATCGGGTTGATCTTAGAAATTACACCCTTGTTACCGTGACGACCTGCCATCTTGTCACCAGGCTGGATACGGCGTTTAACCGCCAGATATACCTTAACAATCTTCAGCACGCCCGGTGCCAGATCGTCGCCCTGGGTGATTTTGCGGCGTTTCGCTTCGAGTTTCTTCTCGAACTCGTGTTTCAGTTCGTCATACTGCTCAGCCAGCTGTTCCAGCTGATTTTGTTTCTCTTCGTCGGTCAGGCCCAGCTCCAGCCAGCGATCGCGCGGCAGTTTGTCGAGCTTCTCAGCTTCAACGCCACCGGCTACCAGCACAGCACGGATACGGCTGAACAGACCCGCTTCGAGGATCTGCAGTTCTTCAGACAGGTCTTTCTTCGCCTGTTTGAGCTGCATTTCTTCGATTTCCAGCGCACGTTTGTCTTTTTCTACGCCATCGCGAGTAAAGACCTGAACGTCGATAACCGTACCGGATACACCGTTTGGTACGCGCAGAGAAGAGTCTTTAACGTCAGACGCTTTCTCACCGAAGATCGCACGCAGCAGTTTTTCTTCTGGGGTCAGCTGAGTTTCACCTTTCGGCGTTACCTTACCAACCAGAATGTCGCCACCGGTTACTTCCGCACCAATGTAAACGATACCGGATTCATCCAGTTTGGAGAGCGCAGCTTCACCCACGTTCGGGATGTCAGCGGTGATCTCTTCCGGCCCCAGCTTGGTGTCACGGGACACACACGCCAGTTCCTGGATGTGAATAGTGGTGAAACGGTCTTCCTGAACAACACGCTCGGATACGAGGATGGAGTCTTCGAAGTTGTAACCATTCCACGGCATGAACGCCACGCGCATGTTCTGACCGAGCGCCAGTTCACCGAGGTCGGTGGACGGACCGTCTGCCAGCACGTCGCCACGTTCTACCGGTTCACCCAGAGACACACACGGCATCTGGTTGATACAGGTGTTCTGGTTCGAACGGGTGTATTTGGTCAGGTTGTAGATGTCGATACCTGCTTCACCCGGATACATCTCATCTTCGTTAACTTTGATAACGATACGGGAAGCATCCACGTACTGGACAACACCGCCACGTTTAGCAACCGCAGTTACACCGGAGTCAACGGCAACAGCACGTTCCATACCCGTACCAACCAGCGGCTTATCAGCACGCAGAGTCGGAACGGCCTGACGTTGCATGTTCGCACCCATCAATGCACGGTTGGCGTCATCGTGTTCAAGGAACGGGATCAGGGACGCACCGACGGATACCACCTGCTGGGTGGATACGTCCATGTAGTCAACCTGGTCGCGGCTGAACAAGCTGGATTCGCCTTTACTACGGCAAGTTACCAGGTCTTCTACGAAGTGGCCTTCTTCATCCAGGTTGGAGTTCGCCTGGGCGATAACGTAGTTACCTTCTTCGATAGCAGACAGGTAGTGAATTTCGTCAGTTACAACACCGTCGGTCACTTTACGATACGGAGTCTCAAGGAAGCCGTATTCGTTAGTCTGTGCGTACACGGACAGAGAGTTGATCAGACCGATGTTCGGACCTTCAGGGGTTTCGATTGGACATACGCGACCGTAGTGAGTCGGGTGTACGTCTCGAACTTCGAAGCCTGCACGTTCACGGGTCAGACCGCCTGGGCCGAGTGCGGAGATACGACGTTTGTGCGTAATCTCAGACAGCGGGTTGTTCTGGTCCATAAACTGAGACAGCTGGCTGGAACCGAAGAACTCTTTCACTGCTGCGGAAATCGGCTTGGCGTTGATCATATCCTGAGGCATCAGGGTATCCAGATCGCCCAGAGACAGACGCTCTTTCACCGCACGCTCTACACGTACCAGGCCAACGCGGAACTGGTTTTCCGCCATTTCGCCAACGGAACGGATACGACGGTTGCCGAGGTGGTCGATATCATCGACTTCGCCTTTACCGTTACGGATATCAATGAGCTTTTTCATAACATCAATGATGTCGTCTTTGCTCAGGATACCGGAACCTTCGATTTCTTCGCGCAGCAGAGAACGGTTGAACTTCATACGACCAACCGCAGACAGATCATAGCGGTCTTCAGAGAAGAACAGGTTCTCGAACAGGCTTTCAGCAGCTTCACGAGTCGGCGGCTCGCCAGGACGCATCATGCGGTAGATTTCTACCAGTGCGCTCAGACGGTCGTTAGTTGGGTCGACACGTAAGGTTTCAGAGATATATGGGCCGTGATCCAGATCGTTAGTAAACAGCGTTTCGATACGCTTGTGACCAGACTGGCTCAGCTTAGCCAACAGATCCAGGCTCAGTTCCATGTTCGCTGCGCAGATCAGCTCGCCGGTAGACTCATCAATATAGTCTTTAGCGACCACTTTACCTGCGATGTACTCAACCGGAACTTCAATCAGTTTGACGTCGTCTTTTTCCAGTTGGCGAATGTGGCGCGCAGTAATACGGCGGCCTTTTTCTACGTACACTTTACCGTTAGCTTCGATGTCAAAAGATGCAGTTTCACCACGCAGGCGTTCCGGCACCAGTTCCATCTGCAGCTTGTTATCACGGATTTCAAAGATAACTTTTTCAAAGAACAGGTCGAGGATCTGTTCAGTGGTGTAGTTCAGTGCACGCAGAATGATGGTCGCAGGCAGTTTACGGCGACGGTCGATACGTACGAACAGGTTGTCCTTCGGATCGAATTCGAAGTCCAGCCAGGAACCACGGTAAGGAATGATACGCGCGTTATACAGCACTTTACCCGAAGAGTGGGTTTTACCTTTGTCGGAGTCAAAGAAGACGCCCGGACTACGGTGCAGCTGAGAAACGATAACACGCTCAGTACCGTTGATAACAAAGGTACCGTTGTCCGTCATGAGCGGAATTTCGCCCATGTAGACTTCTTGTTCTTTAATGTCTTTTACGGTGCCTTCCGGCGCTTCGCGCTCATAGATCACCAGACGCAGTTTAACGCGCAGCGGTGCGGAATAGGTCACGCCACGGATTTGACATTCCTGGACGTCAAACACCGGTTCGCCAAGGCGGTAGCTGACGTATTGCAGCTCGGAATTACCGCTGTAGCTCTGAATCGGGAATACGGAACGGAAAGCAGCTTCCAGACCATACTGCCCTTCAGGATCTTGCTCGATAAATTTCTGAAACGAGTCAAGCTGGATAGAAAGGAGATAAGGTACATCCAGAACTTGTGGACGTTTACCAAAATCCTTACGAATACGTTTTTTCTCGGTATAGGAGTAAACCATAGGGTTCCTCAGCTCGCTGACAAGTCGACCCATCTGTCCACTGAGCGGACAGTTTGTGCAACACTATTTTGTTGACCGGAAAATGGATACTTTCCGCAATGCCTGTTGCTATCACGCTTAAACCATTTCATTGCGATTTACACAGAACGGGAGTTCTGTCGCAGTATATTAAGTCGTCGATAGAAACAAGCATTGAAAGGCACAGCAGTAGTCAAACAGTGTGAAACGCTACTGGCGCCTTACAGCGCAAAAAGGCTGGTGACTAAAAAGTCACCAGCCATCAGCCTGATTTCTCAGGCTGCAACCGGAAGGGTTGGCTTATTTAACTTCAACTTCAGCGCCAGCTTCTTCCAGAGCTTTTTTCAGTGCTTCAGCGTCATCTTTGCTCACGCCTTCTTTCAGAGCAGCTGGAGCAGATTCTACCAGGTCTTTAGCTTCTTTCAGACCCAGGCCAGTTGCGCCACGTACTGCTTTGATAACAGCAACTTTGTTAGCGCCAGCAGCTTTCAGAATTACGTCGAATTCAGTTTTTTCTTCAGCAGCTTCAACCGGGCCAGCAGCTACAGCTACAGCAGCAGCAGCGGAAACACCGAATTTTTCTTCCATTGCAGAGATCAGTTCTACAACGTCCATTACAGACATAGCTGCAACTGCTTCAATGATTTGATCTTTAGTGATAGACATTTAAATTGTTCCTGAATATCAGAATAAGTTTATACGTAAGCGAATGCGTTAAAAAGATAACTGCGATTAAGCAGCTTCTTTCGCATCGCGTACAGCAGCCAGAGTACGAACCAGTTTGCCAGCCGAAGCTTCTTTCATGGTTGCCATCAGGCGTGCAATTGCTTCTTCGTAGGTCGGCAGAGTTGCCAGGCGGTCGATCTGAGACGCCGGGATCAGCTCACCTTCAAAGGCAGCGGCTTTGACCTCAAATTTTGCATTCGCTTTCGCGAACTCTTTGAACAGACGAGCTGCAGCGCCCGGGTGTTCCATAGAGTATGCAATCAGGGTCGGACCAACAAACGCGTCTTTCAGGCACTCGAACGGAGTACCTTCAACAGCACGGCGCAGCAGGGTGTTACGAACAACACGCATGTATACGCCAGCTTCGCGACCTGCTTTACGCAGTTCAGTCATTTTATCTACAGTTACGCCACGGGAATCCGCAACCACTGCAGACAGCGCGCCTTTGGCTACTTCGCTGACTTCAGCAACAATCGCTTGTTTGTCTTGAAGATTTAAAGCCATTAGCTTTGCTCCTGGATGTTTGCCAGAGAAAATCTCTGGAACTCACTTCACTCCTCCAAATGGAGAGAGCGTCTTAATTACGGTGAGCAGAAACAAGCCAGAATATAAAAGAATAATCTTAGCGTTCTGTCACCGTCTACGCAGGGGATTAAGTTTCTTACGAAACTCCTGCGGTCTTCGACGGAGGCCTGGATAGGCCAGGCTCCAACGAACAAATCTTTTCTATCCGTCGCTATTCAGCTTGTGCCGGCGTTGGCTTCCTTCGTTCGCACCAGTCACATAGTTAGCTATGTTCCTGGCGACTCACTCAGTTGCCGCCTTGCCACAACCCGAATATCTCGGATATACGTCTGCATTAAGCATTATACGTGGGGGTAAGATTGTAGACAAAATCACCGCCCACGTAAAGGTATTAGTTTGCAGAAGCGCTCAGGCCAGCCTGGTCAACTGCAACACCTGCACCCATGGTGGTGGAGATGCTAACTTTCTTGATGTACACACCTTTCGCCTGAGTCGGTTTTGCTTTTTTCAGCGCAACCAGCAGAGCTTCCAGGTTTTCTTTCAGTTTGTCAGCGTCAAAGTCCACTTTACCAATGGTGGTGTGGATGATGCCGTTTTTGTCGTTACGGTAACGAACCTGGCCAGCTTTAGCGTTTTTAACCGCTTCAGCAACGTTCGGGGTTACAGTACCCACTTTCGGGTTCGGCATCAGGCCGCGCGGACCCAGAACCTGGCCCAGCTGGCCAACAACGCGCATTGCATCCGGAGAAGCAATAACAACGTCAAAGTTCATTTCGCCTTTCTTGATCTGGTCAGCCAGATCTTCCATACCTACCAGTTCAGCGCCTGCAGCTTTAGCAGCTTCAGCGTTTGCGCCCTGGGTAAATACAGCTACGCGAACGGAACGGCCAGTACCGTGCGGCAGTACAGTTGCACCACGTACGTTCTGGTCAGATTTACGAGCGTCGATGCCGAGGTTAACAGCAACGTCCACGCTTTCTACGAATTTAGCAGTCGCCAGCTCTTTCAGCAGAGCGATAGCTTCGTTGATGTCGTACTGTTTGGTCGCATCAACTTTCTCGCGGATAACACGCATGCGCTTGGTCAGTTTAGCCATTTTTTAGTCCTCCACTACCAGGCCCATGGAACGTGCAGTACCTTCGATGGAGCGAGTCATCGCTTCAATGTCGGCACCAGTCATGTCGGCAGCTTTGGTCTGCGCGATTTCCTGCAGCTGAGCGCGGGAAATTTTACCCACTTTGTCTTTGTTCGGCTTACCGGAACCAGACTTGATACCAGCCGCTTTTTTCAGCAGAACTGCTGCCGGCGGAGTCTTGGTAACGAAAGTGAAAGAACGGTCAGCGTAAACGGTGATAACTACCGGAATCGGCAGACCTTTTTCGATGGAATCAGTTTTTGCGTTGAACGCTTTGCAGAATTCCATGATGTTTACGCCCTGCTGACCCAGAGCCGGACCTACTGGCGGACTCGGGTTAGCCATACCAGCTGCAACCTGCAGCTTGACATAGGCTTGTACTTTCTTAGCCATTATAAATTCCTCAAGTTGGGTAATAACGCCTCTGAGAGGCTCCCCGTGATATAAAAAATCGTTTTACGGGCAAGGCCCATAAAAACAAAAGGCGCGAAATTGTATTCCAATCTCACGCCTTGTGCAACGATTAAATCGCCGCTTTTTTGATCGCTGGGTTAGGCTTTTTCAACCTGGCTGAAGTCCAGCTCTACCGGGGTCGCACGACCGAAGATAGAAACAGAGACTTTCAGACGAGACTTCTCGTAATCCACCTCTTCAACGACGCCGTTGAAGTCAGCGAACGGACCATCATTAACACGAACCATTTCACCCGGTTCAAACAGCGTTTTCGGACGCGGCTTATCACCAACCTGCTGCAGGCGGTTCATAATCGCATCAACTTCTTTATCGCTGATTGGCGCAGGACGATCGGAAGTACCGCCGATGAAGCCCATCACACGCGGTACGCTGCGCACCAGGTGCCAGCTCGCGTCGTTCATCACCATCTGAACGAGGACGTAGCCAGGGAAGAATTTGCGTTCGCTTTTGCGACGCTGACCGCCACGGATCTCAACGACTTCTTCAGTCGGAACCATGACTTCGCCAAACAACTCTTCCATGTTGTGTAATTTGATATGCTCACGCAGCGACGTTGCTACGCGGCCTTCAAAACCGGAAAACGCCTGAACGACGTACCAGCGCTTTTTAGGAGCTTCAGACATCTCAGAACCTCAGGCCAGTGATAAAGGATACCAGGCGAACCAGAATACCATCCAGTCCCCACAGGATCAGTGACATTACTGCGGTAACCGCAGCCACAATCAGCGTGGTGTGCAATGTTTCCTGGCGAGTCGGCCAAATGACCTTACGGACTTCGGTACGCGCTTCACGGGCAAAAGCAACGGTTGCTTTACCTTTTGTCGTTAACAGCGCGACACCACCCGCTGCAGCAATCAGAATTACTACGGCCAGCGCACGCAGCGGCAGCATAATGTCGCGATAAAGGTAGTTGCCGACGATTGCCACCAGGAGCAATGCCACCACAACGACCCACTTCATCGCTTCCAGGCCGCGCCCGCTTCCTTGAGCTTCGGTATTCGCACTCATAAACCAACCTGTCAGAAGTATTCTACAAACATTTTCACCCCGCGATAGCGAGGCAAACCAAATCGAAACGCGTATTCGCTTTTCGGATTATACGCCCTCAACAGAGCCTGTCTCAGCAATGATTATGACAAAGAAAATCACTGATGAGCCAGGTTCTGGTACGAAAGCGTGCAAAAAGGGCATCAAATGATGCCCTTTTATTGCGCATTGCGTCAAATGTTATCGGCAATTAGCTCAGAACTTTAGCTACAACGCCCGCGCCAACGGTACGGCCGCCTTCACGGATTGCGAAACGCAGACCGTCGTCCATCGCGATCGGGTGGATCAGGGTAACAACCATTTTGATGTTGTCGCCCGGCATTACCATCTCTACGCCTTCCGGCAGTTCGATAGTACCAGTCACGTCAGTAGTACGGAAGTAGAACTGCGGACGGTAGCCTTTGAAGAACGGAGTATGACGGCCGCCTTCATCTTTGGACAGAATGTACACTTCAGATTCGAACTTGGTGTGCGGCTTGATGGTGCCCGGCTTAGCCAGTACCTGACCACGTTCGATTTCTTCACGTTTGATACCACGCAGCAGAACACCTACGTTCTCACCAGCACGGCCTTCGTCCAGCAGTTTGCGGAACATTTCAACGCCAGTACAGGTAGACTTCTGAGTCTCTTTGATACCAACGATTTCAACTTCTTCACCAACTTTGATGATACCGCGTTCTACACGACCGGTAACAACAGTACCACGACCGGAGATGGAGAATACGTCTTCGATCGGCAGCAGGAACGGCTTGTCAATCGCACGCTCTGGTTCCGGAATGTAAGAATCCAGGAAGCCAGCCAGTTCCAGGATTTTCGCTTCCCACTCTGCGTCGCCTTCCAGCGCTTTCAGAGCAGAACCACGAACGATCGGAGTGTCGTCGCCCGGGAAGTCGTACTGAGACAGAAGTTCACGAACTTCCATTTCAACCAGCTCCAGCAGCTCTTCGTCATCAACCATGTCGCATTTGTTCAGGAACACGATGATGTACGGAACGCCTACCTGACGACCCAGCAGGATGTGCTCACGAGTCTGCGGCATCGGGCCGTCAGTCGCAGCAACAACCAGGATCGCGCCGTCCATCTGCGCAGCACCGGTGATCATGTTTTTAACATAGTCGGCGTGCCCCGGGCAGTCTACGTGTGCGTAGTGACGGGTCGGGGTGTCGTATTCAACGTGAGAAGTGTTGATGGTGATACCACGAGCTTTTTCTTCCGGCGCGTTATCGATCTGATCGAATGCGCGAGCAGCACCGCCGTAGGTTTTAGCCAGTACGGTAGTGATTGCAGCGGTCAGCGTTGTTTTACCATGGTCAACGTGGCCGATAGTACCGACGTTAACGTGCGGTTTTGTACGTTCAAACTTTTCTTTAGACATCGATTGTCCCTCTAAGACACGGATAAATCGGTGATATCACCACATCAACCAGGCAACATGCCCGACTTGTTGAATGCAATAAACAGAAGGAAAAAACAGGAAGGAGAAAAGAAGTGGTGCTGATAGGCAGATTCGAACTGCCGACCTCACCCTTACCAAGGGTGCGCTCTACCAACTGAGCTATATCAGCACATCTTGGAGCGGGCAGCGGGAATCGAACCCGCATCATCAGCTTGGAAGGCTGAGGTAATAGCCATTATACGATGCCCGCATCCTGGAACTCGGCTACCTGATTTTCATTCTGCACTGAATATCGAGAGAAGCTCTCTTTATTCGAGCCGGTAAGCGAACTTATCGTCTCGGGCTACGCCATCGCGTGGCCGAAATTGGTGGTGGGGGAAGGATTCGAACCTTCGAAGTCTGTGACGGCAGATTTACAGTCTGCTCCCTTTGGCCGCTCGGGAACCCCACCGGACTTGATGGTGCCGACTACCGGAATCGAACTGGTGACCTACTGATTACAAGTCAGTTGCTCTACCTACTGAGCTAAGTCGGCATCAAGTAGCGCGCATTCTATGGAGACATGCGAGCTCATGCAACTAAAAAATTGCATAATTTTTTTTGTTGGTCAGATTTTAAACAATTCGGTGAAGAAACAGTCGAACAATGAGCAGATTAGCACATTTTTTCAGCATTGTTCTGCTTAACAATATGCGCCAGTTAAAACACCATTCTTTTTATCAGATGGAATATCTGTCACATTGCTTTTCACCGATAGCTTCCCGGAAGCGATTTTTTCTTATTATTCCTCCCCATCTGGTGTTACCCTCCTGCCCATTAACCCATTCAACAGAACTGTGACGCGCCATGGCAAATATCGCTTTGCCGATAGAGCTATGACCGTCAGAAACATGCTTATGAGTATAAAAGAGCAAACGTTAATGACGCCTTACCTACAGTTTGACCGCAACCAGTGGGCAGCTCTGCGTGATTCCGTACCGATGACGTTATCGGAAGATGAGATCGCCCGTCTCAAAGGTATAAATGAAGATCTCTCGTTAGAAGAAGTTGCCGAGATCTATTTGCCTTTGTCGCGTTTGCTGAACTTCTATATAAGCTCGAATCTGCGCCGTCAGGCAGTTCTGGAACAGTTTCTTGGCACTAACGGACAACGCATTCCTTACATTATCAGCATCGCAGGCAGTGTAGCTGTAGGGAAAAGTACAACCGCCCGTGTATTACAGGCACTATTAAGCCGTTGGCCGGAACATCGTCGTGTTGAACTGATCACTACCGATGGTTTTCTTCATCCCAACAAAGTGCTTAAAGAACGCGGGTTGATGAAAAAGAAAGGCTTCCCGGAATCGTATGATATGCATCGTCTGGTGAAGTTTGTTTCCGATCTCAAATCGGGTGTACCAAACGTTACGGCACCGGTTTACTCGCATCTTATTTATGATGTAATCCCAAATGGTGATAAAACCGTTGTTCAGCCTGATATTTTAATCCTTGAAGGGTTAAATGTCCTACAGAGTGGGATGGATTATCCGCACGACCCACATCATGTATTTGTTTCTGATTTCGTCGATTTTTCGATATATGTTGATGCACCGGAAGACTTACTTCAGACGTGGTATATCAACCGTTTTCTGAAATTCCGCGAAGGGGCTTTTACAGACCCGGATTCCTATTTCCATAACTACGCGAAATTAACTAAAGAAGAAGCTATTAAGACTGCCATGACGTTGTGGAAAGAGATCAACTGGCTGAACTTAAAGCAAAATATTCTACCTACTCGCGAGCGAGCCAGTTTAATCCTGACGAAAAGTGCTAATCATGCGGTAGAAGAAGTCAGATTACGCAAATAATTTACAGGGGAGCTAATGCTCCCCTTATTTATTATTCTGCGCTACGTAGGGATATTTCACCACCCATCCAGGGTTTTATTATTCCGTCCTGCTCAAGCAATAAAGCGCCCTGTTTGTCTATTCCGCGTGAAATACCAAATATTTCTTTATCACCAATGATAAGTTTCACTGGGCGATTAATAAAATTATCCAGCTTTTCCCAACGCGAAAGATAAGGTGCCAATCCTTCTTGCTCGAAGAGTTCCAGCGCCGCGCGTAATTCACGTATTAGCATGGCCGCCAACGTATTACGATCAAGATTGATCCCTGCTTCCTGCAATGTGATCCATCCCTGGTTAACGACACTCTCTTCAACACGACGCATTGCCATGTTGATCCCGGCGCCAATGACTATTTGCGCTGCATCGCCGGTTTTGCCAGTCAGCTCCACAAGAATGCCTGCCAGCTTGCGATCCTGTAGATAGAGGTCATTAGGCCATTTAACGCGAACTTTATCTGCACCCAGCTTGCGTAATACTTCCGCCATCACGATACCGATAACCAGACTTAAACCAATTGCCGCAGCCGGGCCTTGTTCCAGACGCCAGAACATCGACAAATATAAGTTTGCGCCAAAAGGCGAAAACCATTTTCGACCACGGCGACCACGGCCTGCCTGCTGATATTCTGCGACGCAGGCATCGCCCGATTTAAGCTCTTCGATACGATCAAGAAGGTACTGATTAGTGGAGTCAATTACTGGCAGCACGGCTACACTACCGCCATCCAGCTGACTCAATATCTGTTCAGCATTAAGTAACTGAATGGGCTCAGGCAGGCTGTATCCTTTACCCGGAACGGTAAAGACATCAACGCCCCAGTCACGCAGTGTTTGAATGTGTTTATTAATGGCCGCCCGGCTCATTCCTAACGTTTCACCCAGCTGCTCGCCAGAGTGAAATTCGCCATTCGCTAACAGCGTGATTAATTTCAGTGGAACGGTATTATCCTTCATGAAATCGTCTCCACTGCGCTAACTTCACCTGATGCACCAATAAAGCGAACTTCGGGCTCAAGCCAGACATTAAATTTTTCACCAACTTTCTGTCTTACATGATGTGCCAGTTGCACGACATCTTCGCTTTTTGCATTGCCTTCATTGACGAGAACTAACGCCTGTTGACGGTGTACCGCAGCCCCACCCATTTGCGTCCCTTTTAGCTGACACTGATCGATGAGCCAGCCAGCAGCCAGTTTTACTGAACCATCCGCCTGAGGGTAATTCGGTGCCGTTGGAAATTGTGCCAACAACGCGTTAGCCGTTTCCACAGATACAACAGGATTTTTGAAGAAACTACCAGCATTGCCGTTCACTTTTGGATCGGGCAGCTTTGTAGTTCTCATATGGCACACCGCATCAAATACTTGCTGTGGCGTTACTGTTGAAGGCTCCAGACGAGTTAAGTCACCGTAAGTCAGTACAGGTTGCCACTCTTTTGGCAGACGCAGACCTACAGCAACAATGGCGAAGCGGTCCTGATATTCATGCTTAAAAATACTGTCGCGATAGCCAAAACGGCACTCTTTGGCAGTTAAGCGCACTTGCTTGCCTGTCGTTAGCTCAACGCAGTCAACGTAATCGCAAACGCGCTGTAATTCTACGCCATAAGCACCAATATTCTGGATAGGTGATGAGCCGACACAACCAGGAATTAATGCCAGATTTTCCAGACCAGGCATACCTTCCTGCAAAGTGTATTTTACCAGGCGATGCCAGTTTTCTCCGGCTCCTACATGTAAATACCACGCATCAGGTTCATCATGAATTTCGATACCTTTGATCCGGTTGATGATCACCGTGCCGCGATAGTCTTCCAGAAAAAGTACATTACTTCCTTCACCCAGGATAAGAACGGGTTGTCCTTCTGCGGTTGCATGCTGCCAGGCATTGAGTAGTTGTTGTTCGTCTTCGGCACATACAATGTGCTGAGCATTATGATCAATGCCAAATGTGTTCCAGGGTTTTAAGGAGTGGTTCATAGCTGCTTTCCTGATACAAAAACGAGGCTAGTTTACCGTATCTGCGGGGGGATGGCTTGTAGATATGATGACAGGAAGAGTTTGTAGAAACGCAAAAAAGCCATCCTTGCGGATGGCCTTTCGCTTTATCTGATGCCTGGCAGTTCCCTACTCTCGCATGGGGAGACCCCACACTACCATCGGCGCTACGGCGTTTCACTTCTGAGTTCGGCATGGGGTCAGGTGGGACCACCGCGCTACGGCCGCCAGGCAAATTCTGTTTTATCAACACGTCGTTCTTCAACATGTCGATTTAATCTGTATCAGGCTGAAAATCTTCTCTCATCCGCCAAAACAGCTTCGGCGTTGTAAGGTTAAGCCTCACGGTTCATTAGTACCGGTTAGCTCAACGCATCGCTGCGCTTACACACCCGGCCTATCAACGTCGTCGTCTTCAACGTTCCTTCAGGACTCTCAGGGAGTCAGGGAGAACTCATCTCGGGGCAAGTTTCGTGCTTAGATGCTTTCAGCACTTATCTCTTCCGCATTTAGCTACCGGGCAGTGCCATTGGCATGACAACCCGAACACCAGTGATGCGTCCACTCCGGTCCTCTCGTACTAGGAGCAGCCCCCTCAGTTCTCCAGCGCCCACGGCAGATAGGGACCGAACTGTCTCACGACGTTCTAAACCCAGCTCGCGTACCACTTTAAATGGCGAACAGCCATACCCTTGGGACCTACTTCAGCCCCAGGATGTGATGAGCCGACATCGAGGTGCCAAACACCGCCGTCGATATGAACTCTTGGGCGGTATCAGCCTGTTATCCCCGGAGTACCTTTTATCCGTTGAGCGATGGCCCTTCCATTCAGAACCACCGGATCACTATGACCTGCTTTCGCACCTGCTCGCGCCGTCACGCTCGCAGTCAAGCTGGCTTATGCCATTGCACTAACCTCCTGATGTCCGACCAGGATTAGCCAACCTTCGTGCTCCTCCGTTACTCTTTAGGAGGAGACCGCCCCAGTCAAACTACCCACCAGACACTGTCCGCAACCCGGATCACGGGTCAACGTTAGAACATCAAACATTAAAGGGTGGTATTTCAAGGTCGGCTCCATGCAGACTGGCGTCCACACTTCAAAGCCTCCCACCTATCCTACACATCAAGGCTCAATGTTCAGTGTCAAGCTATAGTAAAGGTTCACGGGGTCTTTCCGTCTTGCCGCGGGTACACTGCATCTTCACAGCGAGTTCAATTTCACTGAGTCTCGGGTGGAGACAGCCTGGCCATCATTACGCCATTCGTGCAGGTCGGAACTTACCCGACAAGGAATTTCGCTACCTTAGGACCGTTATAGTTACGGCCGCCGTTTACCGGGGCTTCGATCAAGAGCTTCGCTTGCGCTGACCCCATCAATTAACCTTCCGGCACCGGGCAGGCGTCACACCGTATACGTCCACTTTCGTGTTTGCACAGTGCTGTGTTTTTAATAAACAGTTGCAGCCAGCTGGTATCTTCGACTGATTTCAGCTCCATCCGCGAGGGACTTCACCTACATATCAGCGTGCCTTCTCCCGAAGTTACGGCACCATTTTGCCTAGTTCCTTCACCCGAGTTCTCTCAAGCGCCTTGGTATTCTCTACCTGACCACCTGTGTCGGTTTGGGTACGATTTGATGTTACCTGATGCTTAGAGGCTTTTCCTGGAAGCAGGGCATTTGTTGCTTCAGCACCGTAGTGCCTCGTCATCACGCCTCAGCCTTGATTTTCCGGATTTGCCTGGAAAACCAGCCTACACGCTTAAACCGGGACAACCGTCGCCCGGCCAACATAGCCTTCTCCGTCCCCCCTTCGCAGTAACACCAAGTACAGGAATATTAACCTGTTTCCCATCGACTACGCCTTTCGGCCTCGCCTTAGGGGTCGACTCACCCTGCCCCGATTAACGTTGGACAGGAACCCTTGGTCTTCCGGCGAGCGGGCTTTTCACCCGCTTTATCGTTACTTATGTCAGCATTCGCACTTCTGATACCTCCAGCATGCCTCACAGCACACCTTCACAGGCTTACAGAACGCTCCCCTACCCAACAACACATAGTGTCGCTGCCGCAGCTTCGGTGCATGGTTTAGCCCCGTTACATCTTCCGCGCAGGCCGACTCGACCAGTGAGCTATTACGCTTTCTTTAAATGATGGCTGCTTCTAAGCCAACATCCTGGCTGTCTGGGCCTTCCCACATCGTTTCCCACTTAACCATGACTTTGGGACCTTAGCTGGCGGTCTGGGTTGTTTCCCTCTTCACGACGGACGTTAGCACCCGCCGTGTGTCTCCCGTGATAACATTCTCCGGTATTCGCAGTTTGCATCGGGTTGGTAAGTCGGGATGACCCCCTTGCCGAAACAGTGCTCTACCCCCGGAGATGAATTCACGAGGCGCTACCTAAATAGCTTTCGGGAGAACCAGCTATCTCCCGGTTTGATTGGCCTTTCACCCCCAGCCACAAGTCATCCGCTAATTTTTCAACATTAGTCGGTTCGGTCCTCCAGTTAGTGTTACCCAACCTTCAACCTGCCCATGGCTAGATCACCGGGTTTCGGGTCTATACCCTGCAACTTAACGCCCAGTTAAGACTCGGTTTCCCTTCGGCTCCCTATTCGGTTAACCTTGCTACAGAATATAAGTCGCTGACCCATTATACAAAAGGTACGCAGTCACCCCATAAAAGAGGCTCCCACTGCTTGTACGTACACGGTTTCAGGTTCTTTTTCACTCCCCTCGCCGGGGTTCTTTTCGCCTTTCCCTCACGGTACTGGTTCACTATCGGTCAGTCAGGAGTATTTAGCCTTGGAGGATGGTCCCCCCATATTCAGACAGGATACCACGTGTCCCGCCCTACTCATCGAGCTCACAGTATGTGCATTTTTGTGTACGGGGCTGTCACCCTGTATCGCGCGCCTTTCCAGACGCTTCCACTAACACACACACTGATTCAGGCTCTGGGCTGCTCCCCGTTCGCTCGCCGCTACTGGGGGAATCTCGGTTGATTTCTTTTCCTCGGGGTACTTAGATGTTTCAGTTCCCCGGTTCGCTTCATTAACCTATGGATTCAGTTAATGATAGTGTGACGAATCACACTGGGTTTCCCCATTCGGAAATCGCCGGTTATAACGGTTCATATCACCTTACCGACGCTTATCGCAGATTAGCACGTCCTTCATCGCCTCTGACTGCCAGGGCATCCACCGTGTACGCTTAGTCGCTTAACCTCACAACCCGAAGATGTTTCGTAAAACACCATCGTGTTGCGAAAATTTGAGAGACTCACGAACAACTTTCGTTGTTCAGTGTTTCAATTTTCAGCTTGATCCAGATTTTTAAAGAGCAAATATCTCAAACATCACCCGAAGATGAGTTTTGAGATATTAAGGCAGGTGACTTTCACTCACAAACCAGCAAGTGGCGTCCCCTAGGGATTCGAACCCCTGTTACCGCCGTGAAAGGGCGGTGTCCTGGGCCTCTAGACGAAGGGGACGTATCAGTCTGCTTCGCAAGACGCCTTGCTTTTCACTTTCTATCAGACAATCTGTGTGAGCACTTCAAAGTACGTTTCTTTAAGGTAAGGAGGTGATCCAACCGCAGGTTCCCCTACGGTTACCTTGTTACGACTTCACCCCAGTCATGAATCACAAAGTGGTAAGCGCCCTCCCGAAGGTTAAGCTACCTACTTCTTTTGCAACCCACTCCCATGGTGTGACGGGCGGTGTGTACAAGGCCCGGGAACGTATTCACCGTGGCATTCTGATCCACGATTACTAGCGATTCCGACTTCATGGAGTCGAGTTGCAGACTCCAATCCGGACTACGACGCACTTTATGAGGTCCGCTTGCTCTCGCGAGGTCGCTTCTCTTTGTATGCGCCATTGTAGCACGTGTGTAGCCCTGGTCGTAAGGGCCATGATGACTTGACGTCATCCCCACCTTCCTCCAGTTTATCACTGGCAGTCTCCTTTGAGTTCCCGGCCAAACCGCTGGCAACAAAGGATAAGGGTTGCGCTCGTTGCGGGACTTAACCCAACATTTCACAACACGAGCTGACGACAGCCATGCAGCACCTGTCTCACAGTTCCCGAAGGCACCAATCCATCTCTGGAAAGTTCTGTGGATGTCAAGACCAGGTAAGGTTCTTCGCGTTGCATCGAATTAAACCACATGCTCCACCGCTTGTGCGGGCCCCCGTCAATTCATTTGAGTTTTAACCTTGCGGCCGTACTCCCCAGGCGGTCGACTTAACGCGTTAGCTCCGGAAGCCACGCCTCAAGGGCACAACCTCCAAGTCGACATCGTTTACGGCGTGGACTACCAGGGTATCTAATCCTGTTTGCTCCCCACGCTTTCGCACCTGAGCGTCAGTCTTCGTCCAGGGGGCCGCCTTCGCCACCGGTATTCCTCCAGATCTCTACGCATTTCACCGCTACACCTGGAATTCTACCCCCCTCTACGAGACTCAAGCCTGCCAGTATCAGATGCAGTTCCCAGGTTGAGCCCGGGGATTTCACATCTGACTTAACAGACCGCCTGCGTGCGCTTTACGCCCAGTAATTCCGATTAACGCTTGCACCCTCCGTATTACCGCGGCTGCTGGCACGGAGTTAGCCGGTGCTTCTTCTGCGGGTAACGTCAATGAGCAAAGGTATTAACTTTACTCCCTTCCTCCCCGCTGAAAGTACTTTACAACCCGAAGGCCTTCTTCATACACGCGGCATGGCTGCATCAGGCTTGCGCCCATTGTGCAATATTCCCCACTGCTGCCTCCCGTAGGAGTCTGGACCGTGTCTCAGTTCCAGTGTGGCTGGTCATCCTCTCAGACCAGCTAGGGATCGTCGCCTAGGTGAGCCGTTACCCCACCTACTAGCTAATCCCATCTGGGCACATCCGATGGCAAGAGGCCCGAAGGTCCCCCTCTTTGGTCTTGCGACGTTATGCGGTATTAGCTACCGTTTCCAGTAGTTATCCCCCTCCATCAGGCAGTTTCCCAGACATTACTCACCCGTCCGCCACTCGTCAGCGAAACAGCAAGCTGTTTCCTGTTACCGTTCGACTTGCATGTGTTAGGCCTGCCGCCAGCGTTCAATCTGAGCCATGATCAAACTCTTCAATTTAAAAGTTTGATGCTCAAAGAATTAAACTTCGTAATGAATTACGTGTTCACTCTTGAGACTTGGTATTCATTTTTCGTCTTGCGACGTTAAGAATCCGTATCTTCGAGTGCCCACACAGATTGTCTGATAAATTGTTAAAGAGCAGTGCCGCTTCGCTTTTTCTCAGCGGCGCGGGGTGTGCATAATACGCTTTCCCGCTACAGAGTCAAGCATTTTTTGCTTTTCTCTGTTGAGATTCTCAGGAGAATCCCGCTGACCCGGCGGCGTGTTTGCCGTTGTTCCGTGTCAGTGGTGGCGCATTATAGGGAGTTATTCTGAGCTGACAAGAGGAAATTTAAAATAATTTTCCGAATGCGCAACATTCAACCAAATCAGCCTGAAACTGCCAGTTTTTCGAGCGTTTTGAAACCGTAACGCTGTAAAACGGGCAATAATTGTTCTGCTTCCGGCGTCATTGCCATACAAAAGGCAACATTCGCATCGGCAGATTTTGCATCCGGGGCTTCATGTTCTAACAACCAGGCTGTTCGGCGGGCAATTGCTGCGCCAGAATCTACCAGCCGTGTTCCCTCTGGTAGCACCTGTAACAGTTCTTCTCGTAATAGAGGGAAATGAGTACACCCCAGAACAACAGTATCTGGTGGCTCTTTCATTCTTAACCACGGACGCAAGATACGCTTTAGCGCATCCAGAGAAACTTCGTCGCCATGCAGTTTCGCTTCAGCCAGCTCAACCATCTCTGCCGATCCGAGCATTTCTATCTGACATTCATTGGCGAAACGCGCAATCAGTTCATGGGTATAAGAACGTTTAACTGTTCCGCGAGTTGCCAGCAATCCAACAATGCCATTAGCGGTCAGACGCGCTGCGGGTTTAATCGCCGGCACGACACCGACAACCGGGAAGTCAAACTTTTCGCGTAATGCAGGAAGCGAAACGGTGCTGGCGGTGTTGCAGGCCACCACAGCCAGCGCAAGGGGATAATGCTCTTGCACCGCAGTGACAATTTCCACTACGCGCTCAACAATAAACGCTTCGCTTTTTTCGCCATACGGGAAAGCAACATTATCGAAAGCATAAATGTAATGGAGATCCGGTAAGAGACGCCGGATCTCGTCATAGACCGACAGCCCACCGACGCCGGAGTCAAACACCAGCACGGTGGGACGTGGTTCAGAAGGTGTAGCTGCCAGACAAGGTGTATTCCCGTCCTGCAGTTTGGTAGCCATAGACTGTCTCGTAATCTTTGTCGAACAAGTTGGCTATTTTACCACGAACAGTCAGATGAGAGGTGACCGGATACGCAACCGCAAGATCCCACAAGCTCACACCGCCCATTTTAACGGTTTGATAAGGATAAGATGAGTAATCCTTATCATAGCGAGTGCCTAAATACTGATAAGTAATACCCCAGTCGAAGTCATACAGTTGCCAGTCGAGCTGATATTTCACCTGCTGTTTAGCGCGACGTAGCAACGGCGTGTCGGTAATCGCGTTACGCGCATCGACATAATCATAACTCACCGTATGCGTCAGCGGTCCGGTATCAAAATTGGCGGTCGCCTCGACGCCCTTAATCCGCGCTTTCCCTTCGTTGTAGTATTTGAGGGTGTGATCATCGTAATCGATCAAGTCACTAACATCGTTACGGTATCCGGAAATACGCCAGTTCACTCCAGCAGTTAAGCCTTCAAACGCCCCTTCCCACTGTTTGCTTTTCTCAGGGTTCAGATCCGGATTACCGTAGAAGCCATAGAGTTGCCCAAGATTAGGTGCCTTGTACGACGTACCATAAGAAGCGATAAACCGATAACCTTCGATGAATTCCCAACCGACGCTGGTTTGCCAGGTTCCATGACGACCAAACTGTGAGTTATCGTCGCTGCGTGCTGCGCCTTCAAAGGTAAAATCGCCGACTTGTTGCAACCCGGTCAGATAGATGCCGGTATTACGTTGATCATATCCATCCTCAACATAACCTGTACCCGGCGTCGTAGTCTGTTTCTGCCAGTCGACACCCGCACCAATACTACCGTGACCAACGATGACATTGTTTGCCCACTGAACGGTGTATTGCTTCATCTCATCAAGCGTTGCGGACGAATCATAACGACCATAATGGGGATCGTAGTTGTAATCTTTGCTATGGCTATAGCTGGTAATGAGTTGTGATTTAATCAGTTCGCCGTTATAGCGCAGCCCGGCATCCCAGCTTTGGCTATAGAGTTTGCGAGTATCGAGCAGCGGCGAGCCGGGAGAATAATACGCGTCATAATTGGTACGGTTATCATAGCCATAGCCGCGCACAAAGCCGCTCCAGGCATCAGTAAAGTTATGCTCCAGCGCGCCATAAAGCGTTTTACTTAAGAAACCATCGTTATCTGGCTGCGCTTGCGTTCCGGTATTGCCATAAGCGACAACATCATAACCATGAGTATGGGCATAATCGCCCAACAACGTTACTCGTGTCTTATCCCCCAGTTGTTGCTGCGTAGAGACATCATAGTTCTGATAACTATTGCTTCCCCACCCTGCTGAAATTTCCGTTCCGGGTTCATCGCGCGTCGTGATGATATTCACCACCCCGCCTATTGCATCGGAACCATATACGGCGGAACGCGGCCCACGGATATATTCAACACGCTGGACAAGCGCAATAGGGAACTGGCTAAGGTCGGCAGAACCACTCACCCCCGCCAGATTCAGGCGCACACCATCAATTAACACCAATACATGACTGGCATTTGTACCGCGAATAAAAATAGAAGAGAGCTGACCTGAACCGCCGTTTTGGGTGATATCCACGCCCGGAAGACGGCGCAACACATCATTGACGGAGGTTGATTGCCAGCGGTCGATATCCTGACGCGTCACAACGGTAGTTGGTGCAAGCACAGTGCTGCGCGGCTGTTCAAAACGGTTAGCAGTAACAACGAGAGTATCCGGGCTGGTATCCTGTGCCCAAGCGGAAAAGGCTGTGACGGAACACGCCGTCAGCAGCGAAGCTTTTTTAATCATTGTAAAGCATCCACAATAGAAGAAGGATGCCGCAGGTTTCACCAATATTACGCGATGATGAGAACCAGATGCGACGTTAGCCGGCAGGTCTTCGGGCTTGGAGGGGTATCTGAGGATACAAAGAGATGATGACTTCCCACCGGATGGCAGTGTCCGCATTACGCAATCATCGCACCTTTCCTTACCGCTGCGCGTCAGCTCCAGATTCGCACTGGATTCCCTATTAACTCACAGGACCGGCGAGTGGATGCTACAGGTTGTAACAAGTTGCTGTCCAGACGTAGCTCACAAATAGGAATCTATCAAGATCTGGACATCTGATGAGCAATCCCTACAATCGCCGCGTACATTTCATTTTCAGGATACATCATGACCCCCGAACACCTTCCAACAGAACAGTATGAAGCGCAGTTAGCCGAAAAAGTGGTACGTTTGCAAAGTATGATGGCGCCGTTTTCTGACCTGGTTCCGGAAGTGTTTCGCTCGCCGGTCAGTCATTACCGGATGCGTGCAGAGTTCCGCATCTGGCACGATGGCGATGACCTGTATCACATCATTTTCGATCAACAAACCAAAAGCCGCATCCGCGTGGATAGCTTCCCCGCCGCCAGTGAACTTATCAACCAGTTGATGGGCGCGATGATTGCGGGTGTGCGCAATAATCCCGTTCTGCGCCACAAGTTGTTCCAGATTGATTACCTCACCACGCTGAGCAATCAGGCGGTGGTTTCCCTGCTGTACCATAAAAAGCTGGATGACGAGTGGCGCCAGCAGGCAGAAGCCCTGCGCGATGCACTGCGAGCGCAGAATCTGAATGTGCATCTGATTGGTCGGGCAACAAAAACCAAAATCGAGTTGGATCAAGATTACATCGACGAACGTCTGCCGGTTGCAGGGAAAGAGATGATCTACCGTCAGGTGGAGAACAGCTTCACTCAGCCGAACGCGGCGATGAATATTCAGATGCTGGAATGGGCGCTGGACGTAACCAAGGGTTCAAAAGGCGATTTACTGGAGCTGTACTGCGGCAACGGTAATTTTTCATTAGCTCTGGCGCGCAATTTTGATCGAGTATTAGCTACCGAAATCGCTAAGCCATCGGTCGCTGCCGCGCAATACAATATTGCTGCTAACCATATTGATAACGTACAAATTATTCGTATGGCGGCGGAAGAGTTTACCCAGGCGATGAATGGTGTGCGCGAGTTTAACCGCCTGCAAGGGATCGATTTAAAGAGTTATCAGTGCGAAACCATTTTTGTCGATCCGCCGCGCAGCGGTCTGGACAGTGAAACAGAGAAAATGGTGCAGGCGTATCCGCGTATTTTGTACATCTCCTGCAACCCGGAAACGTTATGCAAGAATCTGGAAACATTAAGCCAGACGCACAAAGTTGAACGTCTGGCTCTGTTTGATCAGTTCCCCTACACGCACCATATGGAGTGCGGCGTGTTACTGACGGCGAAGTAAAACCCATGCCGAATGCGCCAGCATCCGGCATGTTACTGATTACTCAGCAACTTCCTGCTTACGGTTACGCATCTTCGCGCCAATCCAGAACACCATAATGACGGACAGCACTGCCGGGAAGAAGTTAGAACCGATATCCGGATATTCCGCACGAACCACAGTGCTGTACAGCAGAACACCGAGAATAAAACAGGCGGCAGCCAGCCCCGGCAAGCCTACCGGCATGGTGCGATTAAGATAACGTTGATGCAGGCAGTAAACCGTCAGCACCAGAGAAATAATCGGGAATACAGAAAATGGCACAATGGAGCTAAACAGCGCCGCAAACGTACCATTGATCGATAAGCCAGCAACCAACGCCAGCAGCAGCGTACCTCTATCTTGATTTGCTTGTTTCATTACTCGTCCTTCACATTTCCCGGAATAGTTGCGGTTTTCTCTTGTTCACGGCGATACCAGTAATAAGCCCCTTTCGAAATCATTCGCAGTTGCAGTACCAGTCGCTCTTCTAATTGCCGACGTTGTTCGACGCCGACGTCCAACGCCTCGGCACCCGCACTGAAGACAATCGTCACCATTGCTTCGGCTTGCGCTTCAGTAAACGCACGAGGCATGTGGTTTTCGAGTTCCAGATAGTCCGCAAGTTCCGCAATGAAGTGCTGAATTTCACGCGCAACGGCGGCACGAAACGCAGCGGAAGTGCCGGAGCGTTCCCGCAATAATAACCGGAAGGCGTTCGGATTATTACCGATGAACTCCATAAATGTGGAGACCGAGGTACGGATCACACTCCCGCCTTTGGCAATACGCTGACGCGCCTGGCGCATGAGTTGGCGCAGCATCAAACCGCTCTCATCAACCATGGTCAGACCAAGTTCGTCTACGTCGCGGAAATGCCGGTAAAAAGAGGTGGGAGCAATGCCCGCTTCTCGCGCCACTTCACGCAAACTCAGGCTGGCGAAGCTGCGTTCAGCACTTAATTGGCTAAATGCGGCTTCCACCAGCGAACGGCGGGTTTTTTCTTTTTGTTGCGCTCTTACGCCCATCACAATGTCTGAATCCTTGCCAAAAGTACTGCTGGCACTATACCAGAGAATGAACATACTGGATTGCTCCAGTGTTGTGAATGAACGGTAACGCAATAAAACACATTTACTGCAGCTCTTTGGCTGGTTCTTTCACAAACAACAACGCCAGCATCGACAGCAACGTGCCGCCGCCCAGATACCACGCCGGAGCCGTCAGACTCTCCAGTAACACGATAGATTGCGTGGCGAAATATTGTGCAAAACCACCAAAAATTGCCACACCAATGCTATAAACCAGCGCGAAGCCCAATGCCCGGATCCGTTTCGGCAATAGTTCGGAAATCAACAACATTACCGGCACACCGCCAAGCGTAGTAAAGCTGACCATCACGAAAACCACCGTCAGCAACATGCCAGGGCTTGGGTAATTCACCAACAGCCAGAACGAAGGCCAGCTACAGAGAAGCACCATCACACGGGAGATTAAAATCAGCTTTTTACGCCCGACCGAATCACACAGCATCCCCACCAGCAGCGCCCCCACAAACGTAATAACGCCCGCCAGTAACATCGCTGCATGAGAATAATGTTGAGGCATCGCCAGATACTTCGCCGCCCAGGTGCCGTAGTAAAAGAGGGAGATATAGGTTGCTACCGTACTGCCAATCGCGAGTAAAACACCGTTAGCGAGAGTCGCTTTATGTTGCAGAAGCAGGGAAAACGTACTTTCGCTGGCAGCAGCACTCTTCTTATTCGCCACTTCAGGCGCATCATTTTCCAGACTCAGGCGCAGCCAGCAACCGATGGGTGCTAACAGCACACCAATAAAAAACGGCACTCGCCAGCCCCATTCCGCCATTACGGTCTCTGAACCTGTGGCAAACGGCAGCCATGCACTCAACCCTAAAGCGACGATGCCACCAAAGGTCGTTGCCAGCCCCTGGGTCGCCAGCGACCAACTGCTGTAAAAGCCGCGACGATTTGCCGGCGCAGACTCAACCAGCAAAGACATTGAGGCGCCGACTTCACCACCTGCCGCAACGCCCTGGATCAGACGCGCCAGCACCAGCGTTGCCGTTCCCCAATAGCCCGCCGTCGCATAGGTCGGCGCGATGCCGATCATCAGTGTACCAAGGCTCATCAGGGCAATGGTGAACACCATCGCGGGTTTGCGTCCGAAACGATCGGCCCAGGCGCCAACGATAATCCCACCAAGCGGGCGCATAAAAAAGCTCACGCCAAAAGTCGCAAATGCCAGTAACAGCGCAACGTTATGATCGGCACTGGGAGGAAAGAAAAGTGTACTGATATAGACCACAAAAAAGTTGTAAACGCCAAAATCAAAAAATTCGAGCGCATTGCCAAACGCCGAGGCAAAAATCACCCGCTTACCGCTGGGCTTTTTCTTTACGCCCACCGATTCATTTACGATCGCCGTCATTCCATATTCCTTGCCAGAAAGTGTTGTTGTGTGTTGTTTTATTTATTGCAACCAGGCTTCCACCAGCGCGCCCCAGTAGCTACTTGCCGGCACCAGACTTGCATCGTTGAAGTCGTACCCGGGGTTATGCACCATGCAGGAACCTTCCCCGACATCACCATTACCGAACAACAGGAAAGCGCCTTTTGGCTGGGCTTCCAGCATGAAAGAGAAGTCTTCACTGCCCATCAGAGGCTTGATGCCAAACTCCGCCCTGTCTTCACCAAACGTTTCGCAGGCCACCTGGCAGGCAAATCTCGCCATCGCCTCATCATTCACTAACACCGGAGTGCCGTTAACATGCATCACATCAGCCGTAGCGCCAAAGCTAACGGCCTGGGCTTGTGCCAGAGCAGGAATACGGGTCAGAAGAAGTTGCCGGGTTTCACGGCTAAGCGAGCGGACGCTGATTTTCATCTCAGCACTATCTGGAATGACGTTAGCAGCCTCACCCGCAACAATGCTGCCAACGGTAATGACTGCTGCTTCCAGCGGATCGACATTGCGCGACACAATACTTTGTAATGCGGTGGTGATATGTGCCGCGACCAGCACCGGGTCGATGGCTTTGTGGGGAATCGCACCATGTCCACCACAGCCACGAACCGTAATGTGGAACTGATCCATTGACGCCATCAGCGCCCCTGGCTGAAAGTAAAACTTGCCAACCGGCAGACCCGGCATATTGTGCATACCGAAAATCACATCGCAGGGGAAACGGTCAAAAAGACCTTCTTTAACCATAATCTCACCGCCGTTGATCATCTCTTCAGCTGGCTGGAAGATGAGACGCAACGTGCCGTTAAAGCGGCGGGTTTCGGCAAGATAGCGCGCGGCACCCAGCAATATTGTGGTATGCCCGTCATGCCCACAGGCGTGCATCAAACCAGGTTGTTTGCTGGACCAGGGTTTGCCGCTATTTTCATAAATCGGTAACGCATCCATATCCGCCCGCAAACCAATACTTTTCTCTCCGTCGCCCACTTTTAAGGTGGCAACCACGCCGGTCGTCGCCAGCTCTTGCTCTACCTCATAGCCCCACTGGCGCAGCTTTTCTGCTACCAACGCACTGGTTTGAAACTCCTGTAACCCCAGCTCCGGGTTTTCATGGATCTGATGGCGAATCTCGCGCAGTTCTTCCTCAAACCCACGAATATAGTGTTCGATCATCTGCTATTCCCTTATTTATAGATAAACAGGCTAATTGACGGATTTTATTGATGGTATAAATACAAATATCCCATCAATATAAAATATTTATATATTTGTTTTATAAGAAAATTTCACAAAGACAATAACAAAAAAGCACACTTCATCAAGATAAAACTGCCAGTCACAAGAAAAAGCGATTAATAGTGAATAAATAAAATAAGAAGGAGGAAGACAAAGCAAAGGCCGCTCACGATATAGCCAGATAAATGACGGGGATCAATTGGCTTACCCGCGATAAAATGTTACCATTCTGTTGCTTTTATGTATAAGAACAGGTAGGCCCTACCATGCCACATTCCTACGATTACGATGCCATAGTAATAGGTTCCGGCCCCGGCGGCGAAGGCGCTGCAATGGGTCTGGTTAAGCAAGGTGCGCGCGTCGCAGTTATCGAGCGTTATCAAAATGTTGGCGGCGGTTGCACCCACTGGGGCACCATCCCGTCGAAAGCTCTCCGTCACGCCGTCAGCCGCATTATAGAATTCAATCAAAACCCACTTTACAGCGACCATTCGCGACTGCTCCGCTCTTCTTTTGCCGATATCCTTAACCATGCCGATAACGTGATTAATCAACAAACACGTATGCGTCAGGGATTTTACGAACGTAATCACTGCGAAATATTGCAGGGGAACGCTCGCTTTGTTGACGAGCATACGCTGGCGCTTGATTGCCCGGACGGCACGGTCGAAACGCTGACCGCAGAAAAATTTGTTATTGCCTGCGGCTCTCGTCCATATCATCCGGCGGACGTTGATTTTACCCATCCGCGCATTTACGACAGCGACTCAATTCTTAGCATGCATCACGAACCACGCCACGTGCTTATCTACGGTGCCGGAGTGATCGGCTGCGAATACGCATCGATCTTCCGTGGAATGGATGTGAAAGTGGATCTGATCAACACCCGCGATCGTTTGTTGGCGTTTCTTGATCAAGAGATGTCAGATTCTCTCTCGTACCACTTCTGGAACAGCGGTGTGGTAATTCGTCACAACGAAGAATACGAGAAGATTGAAGGTTGTGACGACGGCGTAATCATGCACCTGAAATCAGGCAAGAAACTAAAAGCCGACTGCCTGCTCTATGCCAACGGCCGCACCGGTAATACCGATTCGCTGGCGCTGCATAATATTGGTCTGGAAACTGACAGTCGTGGCCAGCTTAAGGTCAATAGCATGTATCAAACCGCACAGCCGCATGTTTATGCCGTGGGCGACGTGATTGGTTATCCGAGCCTAGCGTCGGCGGCCTATGACCAGGGGCGCATCGCCGCACAGGCGCTGGTGAAAGGTGAAGCCACCGCGCATCTGATTGAAGATATCCCTACCGGCATCTACACCATCCCGGAAATCAGCTCAGTCGGTAAAACCGAACAGCAACTGACCGCGATGAAAGTGCCGTATGAAGTGGGTCGCGCCCAGTTCAAACATCTGGCGCGAGCGCAAATCGTTGGCATGAACGTGGGTACGCTGAAAATCTTATTCCATCGGGAAACAAAAGAGATTCTTGGGATTCATTGCTTTGGCGAGCGCGCTGCCGAAATTATTCATATCGGTCAGGCGATTATGGAACAGAAAGGTGGCGGCAACACCATTGAGTACTTCGTTAACACCACCTTTAACTACCCGACCATGGCGGAAGCCTATCGGGTAGCGGCACTAAACGGCTTAAACCGCCTGTTTTAACGCTTTATCGAAATGGCCATCCATTCGTGCGCGGATGGCCTCTGCCAGTTGTTCATAACGACTACGCAGCGGTGAGCCAGGACGATATACCAGGCCAATAGTGCGGCGTGGTTCCGGCTTAATGCACGGCAGATAAACAACGCCATCGCGTTTGCGCTCTGGCGGTACAGCCAGCGCAGGCAGTAAAGTGATCCCGCTACCTGCCGCCACCATGTTGCGCAGCGTCTCCAGACTGGTGGCGCGGAAATGTGTATCTTCATCCGCCCCGGCTTCAAAGCAGAAGCCCATCGCCTGATCGCGCAGACAGTGACCATCTTCCAGCATCAGCAGTTTTTCCCCTGCCAGATCGGCCATCGGTACGCATTCGCGGTTCGCCCACGGATGATCTTCGTAGATAGCCAGCAACATTGGTTCGTCAAACAACGGCACTTCAATGAATGCTTCGCTTTCTTTCACCAGCGCGAGGATCACGCAATCGAGTTTGCCACTGTCCAGTTGCGCCAGTAACTGGTGGGTCTGCGCTTCATGCAGATACATTTCCAGCTTTGGAAAGGTCTGGTGCAGCATCGGGATAATATGCGGTAGCAGGTAAGGCCCGACCGTGGGAATCAAACCAATGTGCAGCGGCCCGGACATGGTCTCGCCCTGCTGGCTTGCCATCTCTTTAAGGACTTTCACCTCACGCAGCACGGTACGCGCCTGATCCACCAGCAGCATTCCCGCCTGGGTGAATAACACTTTACGGCTGGTTCGCTCCAGCAGCATCACGCCCAGCTCATCTTCCAGCTTACGAATTTGCCCGCTAAGCGTCGGCTGGCTAACGTGGCAGGAATCTGCCGCACGCCGAAAATGGCGGTGTTCGGCCAGTGCCACCAGGTACTCAAGATCACGAATATTCATTATCCATCCTCCATCGCCACGATAGTTCATGGCGATAGGTAGCATAGCAACGAACGATTATCCCTATCAAGCATTCTGACTGATAATTGCTCACAGAAACGGAGCGGCACCTCTTTAACCCTTGAAGTCACTGCCCGTTTCGAGAGTTTCTCAACTCGAATAACTAAAGCCAACGTGAACTTTTGCGGATCTCCAGGATCCGCTTTTTTTTATTTCTTCCGACCCTCCAGCGGAGGGCCAGGCTGCAATACTTACTCAATGCGATCTTTGACGATAAAGAAGTAACACAGCGCACCAGTGAAGGTCACACAGGCCGCGATAACCAGCGCCAGATTAAACGAGTGCGTGGTATCCACCACCCAGCCGGTTACGATCGGGGCAAAGGAAGCAAAGACAAAACTACCAAAGTTTTGAATCCCGGCGATGGAAGCCACTTTTGTTTCTGACACCATCACCTGAACCAGTCCCCATGCAGATGTTCCCGCAAAATGCACGCAGAACAGCGCCATTGAGATAAACGCCACCGCTTGCGCAGGCGAGGAAGATTGCACGACCAGCAACGTTCCTAATGCCGACATCATCAAACCGCAGACAATAGCCGTTTTACGCGTCTTCGCCAGGTCGTAGCCTTTTTTCGCCAGTCGATCGACAACAATACCGTTAACCCACATCCCGACCGCCGCCGCGAGGAAAGGAATCGCCGCCACCCAGCCCGTTTTCGCCAGACTGAAACCTTGCTCGGCCTGCAAATAACCGGGTAACCACGCGATGTAGAGCCAACCGGTATAGTTAACCCCAGAGAAACCTAAAATCATCCCCCAGGTTGTCCGGTGCTTAAACAGCGCCAGCCACTCGCTAAATTGCAGCTGTGGACGCGGTTTAACCGGCGCGGAGAGATACGTCCGTTCTTCGTCGGTCAGGACAAACTGCGCCCGGTTGCGATACCACACGTACCAGCAAATCCCAACCAGAATCCCCGCTACGCCGATGATAACGAACATCGCCCGCCAGCCCCATGCCAACTGCATCAATACAAGAGCAGGAGGCGCGATGGCCTGACCGATAACGGTAGATGAGTTAAAAATTCCCAGCGCCGTGCCGCGTTCTTTTTGTGCATACCAGTCGGTGATCGACTTTACTCCCGCAGGCATAAATGGCGCTTCGCCAATACCCAGACCGATACGCATTAAAATAAAGTGGCTAAAAGAATTAACCATTCCTGTTAATGCCTGCATTAATGACCAGAATATTAAGCCTGCGCCTAAAACTATTCGTGGGCCAAAGCGGTCTAGCAAAATACCGGAAGGAAGTTGTGAAAAACCATAAGACAGAGAAAATGCAGAAAGCAGAAAACCAAACTCTGTCGCCGATAATCCTAACTCGCCACGAATCGCTTCGCCTGCCACGCTCAATGACGAACGGTCGAGAAAATTAACGATCCCCGCCATAAATAATAAAACCAGGGTCACGGTCTGAATACGACGAATCCGTTGCGGTTTATTACCCGCAACACTGGTTGACACATCAACGTCCATTTTTAGCTCCTTGAGCGGAATTAATCGATTTGATGACTATTCAGAAAATAATTAAGCGAACCGTTATTACCAGTTCCACAATGTGCCATCTTCCAGTCGTGCGACGGGGAGATACGCCGGGTCATACGGATATTTCGCCGCCAGTTTCTCATCGAAAGAAATACCCAGCCCCGGTTCATCGCCCGGATGCATATACCCCTCCTCGAAGCGCCAGCTATGCGGGAAGACTTCAAGCATTTGTTCGGAATAGCCCATGTACTCCTGAACGCCGAAGTTTGGCACCCAGAGGTCAAAATGCAGCGCCGCCGCATGGCAAATGGGCGATAAATCAGAAGGACCGTGCGAACCGGTACGTACCTGATAAAGTGATGCAAAATCGGCAATCCGCCGCATCCCGGTAATGCCGCCTGCATGGGTTATCGTGGTGCGAATATAGTCAATTAACTGCTCTTCGATTAACTGCTTGCAATCCCAGATACTGTTAAACACTTCTCCGACCGCAATTGGCGTCACGGTATGCTGGCGAATCAAACGGAAACATTCCTGATTCTCGGCAGGCGTTGGATCTTCCATCCAGAACAGGCGGTAATCTTCAATGCTCTTTCCAAAGCGCGCCGCTTCGATGGGGGTAAGGCGATGGTGCATGTCATGCAACAGATGTTCGTTAAAACCGAACTTATTGCGCACCGCCTCAAATAACTTCGGCGTGAAATCGAGATACTTCTCCGTCGACCACAACTGCTCTTCCGGCCACTGGCCTTTGGTTGCCGGTTCGTACGCCAGTCCTTTGCCCTTCGCCAGGCCATAGGTGGTTTGCATCCCAGGCACACCGCACTGCACACGAATCGCCTTAAAGCCCATCTGCTGGTGCTTTGCATAATCCTCAAGAACTTCATCAATCGTGCGCCCGGTGGTATGGCAATAAACCATCACGCCCTCACGAGAAGCACCGCCAAGCATTTGATACAGCGGCATATTGGCTGCTTTAGCTTTGATATCCCACAACGCCATATCAATGGCAGAAATGGCCGACATCGTGACGGGACCACGCCGCCAGTAAGCGCCTTTATAAAAGAATTGCCAGATATCTTCGATACGGCTGGCATCGCGGCCAATTAATTGTGGGCAAAGATGATCTTTCAGATAAGAAGCGACCGACAATTCGCGGCCATTTAACGTGGCATCTCCTAATCCACAAAGTCCGCTTTCAGTGGTTATTTTAAGCGTAACGAAATTACGCCCGGGGCAAGTAACAAAAACGTCCGCAGCAATAATTTTCATTATTGCAATCTCCTGTGTTGTAAATAGACGCTTCAAACTTAATTTCGAGCCTACTACCATACAAGAGAGAAAGGGTGATTATTCAACCGTGATCACATTAAAAACAAAAATTTCCGGCGGAGAACAAAAATATCCTCAAATTTGACCTACACTATTAATCATCATCGTTAAAACAACGCGTTAAATAATCACATAATAAACACCATCGATCTTAAAAATAAACACAACAATAGAAATTAATTATATTCAATTAATTAAACTGTGTATCGCCTGGTGTATTTAAAAATGATTTTTATAGGGAGAGTAAAGCAAGAATAAAAAGGCATGTGACAAATAATGGTTCTGGTTGGGCGTTAAATTTAAGGTCAACAGAATACTGCCTGATGCGACGCTGTCGCGTCTTATCATGCCTACAAGTGCAACACTACGTAGACATGATAAACAAAGCACATCAGGCAAACTCCCCATTCTCAGGGGAGCAAAATAACAAGGTTACCCCAAACGCGCCCTTGCAAAAGCAATCGCCTGCGCCACCTGTTGCGGTGAGACACCACCCTTTGCCGCACGCTTGTCGAGGCACGATTGCAGCGACAGAATCGGATAGACATCTTCGCCAATCACCTGGCTGAATTTCTGCAACTCGGTCAGCGGCAGATCTTCCAGCGGTTTACCCTGACGAATGGCTTCCACCACCGCTTCACCCACGATATGGTGCGCCTCGCGGAACGGTACGCCCTTCGCCACCAGGTAATCCGCCAGTTCGGTGGCGTTGGCGTAACCCTGCTGAGCAGCTTCCTGGCAACGTGGGCGTTTCACCTGAATGCCGTCCAGCACCAGCGCCGCCATATGCAGGCAGTCCAGCCAGGTATCGAGCGCGTCGAACAAACCTTCTTTGTCTTCCTGCATATCTTTGTTGTAAGCCAGCGGCAAACCTTTCAGCGTCATCATCATGCCGGTTAACGCGCCCTGCACTCGACCGCATTTACCGCGAATCAGCTCCAGCGCATCCGGGTTTTTCTTCTGCGGCATTAATGATGAACCGGAAGTCACGCGGTCAGAAAGCTCCACAAACCCCGCTTCGCCGGTGTTAAAGAAAATCAGATCTTCGGCAAAACGCGACAGATGCACCATGCCGATAGCGGCAGCAGAAAGCAGTTCCAGCACGTGGTCACGGTCAGAAACGCTGTCGAGACTGTTACGGGTCGCTGAGGCAAAGCCCAGCCAGCCTGCTAACTGTTCACGGTCGATTTCATAGGCCGTTCCCGCCAGCGCGCCACAGCCTAGCGGGCTGACATCCAGACGTTTAAGTGCATCCTGCAAGCGGCTTTCATCACGCGCCAGCATCTCAACATAGGCCAGGCACCAGTGCGCGAACGTTACCGGCTGGGCGCGTTGCAGGTGCGTGTAACCTGGCATTACCGCGTCCTGATTGTTTTGTGCGGTTTCCACCAGCGCCGATTGCAGCTGCCGGTTAGCCGTCAGTAACTCGCTAACGGTATCTTTGCACCACAGTTTCAGGTCAGTCGCTACCTGATCATTACGGCTACGCCCGGTATGCAGCTTTTTGCCTAACTGGCCCACTTTGTCGATCAGTTTGCCTTCCACCCAGCTATGGATATCTTCGGCGTCGCTTTCAAGGATTTGTTGTGGCCTGGCGCGAACATCTTCCAGCAGCACGTTCAGCGCCTCTTCCAGTTGCGCCTGCTCTTCTGCGGTTAACACGCCGACCGTTACCAGGGCTTTGGACCAGGCCACAGAGCCAACAATATCCTGCTCCGCCAGACGGTAATCAAAGCGCAGTGAGTCGTTGAATTGTTTGAACCGTTGATCTGCTGCCTGGGTAAAACGCCCGCCCCAAAGTGCCATAACTCTGTTTCCTTATTTTGAAATTCAATGCCGGAAAGCTGCGCCTCCGGCTAACAAAACTTAAGCTAAAATCCGCGTACCCATCGGCATACCGTTAAACAGTGCCGGAAGCTGTTCCGCATGACGCCAGGAGGCGATATCTACCGGACGGCCGAGCGTGCGCGCAGCATCCAGCGCCGCGTTCACTTTCACTATCATGCCGTCGGTAATAATACCCTGCTCAATCAGTTGTTCTGCTTTCGCGGCGGTCATTTCGGCAATACGTTGCCCTTTGCCGTCGAGAATGCCACTGACGTCGGAGAGCAAAATCAGATCCGCGCCCAGCGTTGCCGCCAGCGCCGTTGCCGCCTGATCGGCATTGACGTTCATCAGTTGCCCTTCGTCTGTTACGCCAATGGAGCTGACCACCGGCAGATAGCCGTTCTCCAGCAATGTGTTGATAAGCTTAGGCGAACCTGGCTGCGCCAGTCCAACATGACCTAACTCTTCATCAAGCTGGGTCACTTTGACGCTGTCGCCGTCACCGAGAAACAAACCTACGGCCGCAATCTGATGTTTCTTCGCCCATGCCAGCAGGGTTTTATTTGCCGTTCCCGCCAGTGCTCCGGTGATAATGTCTATCTGATCCGCAGGCGTTACCCGCAGGCCATTTTTCTTTTTCACCGGCAGATTCAGCCCTTTCATCAGCTCATCCACCACGCAGCCGCCGCCGTGCACAATCACCAGCGGACGCTGATGTGACTCACGATAATTCACCAGTGCGCTAAACAGACGCTCCAGCGCCTCTTCACTATCCAGCAGTACGCCGCCCAGTTTGATAATTAATGGATTCATCATTGCACCCTTAAATAAGAGACTGCGTTTCCGCATAACCGAAACGAATATTGGCGCACTGTACCGCTTGTGCCGCCGCACCTTTCAATAAATTGTCTTCGGTCGCCACAATAATCAGATGCTCGCCCTGAACGGCAAACCCGATATCACAGAACGGCAGCCCGACGACATTTTTCAGTGCCGGAACACCTTTGTCATATAGCCGTACCAGCGGTTTATGCGCATACGCCCGCTGTAACGCTTGCGCGACTTGCGCCTGGGTCACACCCGGTTTCAGGCGGCAGGTAATGGTTTCGAGAATGCCGCGCGGGAAATTGCCCAGATGCGGGGTGAAGATAACGTCAGCACCGAGATGCGTGGCGATCTCCGGCTGGTGGCGATGGGTAAAGACACCATACGGTTGCAGGCTAACTTCACAAAAGCTGTTTGAAATCGCTGCCTTACGTCCCGCTCCGCTCACACCGCTGATGGCGTTAATCACCGGCCACTGACTGAGGTCGAGAAGATCGGCATCAATCAACGGTTTCAGCGCCAGTTGTGCCGCCGTCGGATAACATCCCGGCACCGCAATTAAGTTCGCTTCTTTTAATTTATTGCCGCACCACTCCGCCAGACCATAAGCGGCCTGTTCCAGCAGTTCCGGGTATTGATGGGTAAAGCCGTAATATTTTTCATAGAAGGCAGCGTCGTTAACACGAAACGCGCCGGAAAGGTCAAACACCACGCAGCCCGCTTCAAGAAATTGCGGTGCTAAATCGTGGCTAACTTCATGGGCGGTGGCGAGAAACACCACGTCCACCCCTGGGCTAAACTCGCTGATATCCGACATCGGCTGCAACGGCAGATCAACGATGCCTTTTAGCTGCGGATGCAAATCGGAGATTAACTTTCCCGCATCATTGCTTTGCGCTGAAACAGTCAAAGCGGTTATGTTCATATGCGGATGGCGATTTACATAGGTCACTAGCTCTGCGCCAGCGTAGCCGCTGGCACCCACAATCAGCGTATTCAACATCGGGGCTATTCACCTTCTTATGTCTGGTTGCCAGGTTAAACGTAAAACATTCACCTTACGGCTGGTGGGTTTTATTACGCTCAACGTTAGTGTATTTTTATTCACAATTACTGCATGAATATTGATACTATCATGACCAGAGGTGTGTCAACAATGAAAAACAAATTACCGCCATTTATCGAGATTTACCGTGCTCTGATTGCCACACCTTCAATAAGCGCCACGGAAGAGGCACTCGATCAAAGCAATGCAGATTTAATCACTCTGCTGGCGGGCTGGTTTAAAGATTTGGGCTTCAATGTGGAAGTGCAGCCTGTGCCAGGAACTCGCAACAAATTTAATATGCTGGCCAGTTGCGGACAGGGTGCTGGCGGCTTGCTGCTGGCGGGTCATACCGATACGGTGCCGTTTGATGATGGTCGCTGGACGCGCGATCCGTTTACGCTGACGGAGCATGACGGCAAGCTTTACGGCTTAGGCACCGCCGACATGAAAGGCTTCTTTGCGTTTATCCTCGATGCGCTACGCGACGTCGACGTCACGAAACTGAAAAAACCGCTCTACATTCTGGCGACTGCCGATGAAGAAACCAGTATGGCCGGAGCGCGTTATTTTGCCGAAACCACCGCCCTGCGCCCGGATTGCGCCATCATTGGCGAACCGACGTCGCTACAACCGGTACGCGCGCATAAAGGCCACATCTCCAATGCCATTCGCATTCTGGGTCAGTCGGGGCATTCCAGCGATCCGTCGCGCGGAGTTAACGCTATCGAACTGATGCACGACGCCATCGGTCATATTTTACAATTGCGCGATAACCTGAAAGAGCGTTATCACTACGAAGCGTTTACCGTGCCATATCCCACGCTCAACCTTGGGCATATTCACGGTGGTGACGCCTCTAACCGTATTTGCGCTTGCTGCGAGTTGCATATGGATATTCGTCCGTTGCCTGGCATGACGCTCAATGAACTTAATGGCTTACTCAACGACGCGCTGGCTCCGGTGAGCGAACGCTGGCCGGGTCGTCTGACGGTCGAAGAGCTGCATCCGCCGATCCCTGGTTACGAGTGCCCGCCGAACCATCAACTGGTTGAAGTGGTTGAGAAATTACTCGGTGCAAAGACCGAAGTGGTGAACTACTGTACCGAAGCGCCGTTTATTCAGACGTTATGCCCGACGCTAGTGTTGGGTCCAGGCTCAATTAATCAGGCTCATCAGCCTGATGAATATCTGGAGACGCGGTTTATTAAACCCACCCGCGAACTGATCACCCAGGTCATTCACCATTTCTGCTGGCATTAAAACGTAGGCAGGATAAGGCGCTCGCGACGCATCCGAGACTGTTACCAAACTCCAGCGCCGCAATAATGTCGGATGCGATGCTTGCGCATCTTATCCGACCTACAGTGACTCAAACGGTGCCCAACCGTAGGCCGGATAAGGCGCTTGCGCCGCATCCGAGACTGTTACCAAACTCCAGTGCCGCAATAATGTCGGATGCGATGCTTGCGCATCTTATCCAACCTACACCTTTGGTGTTATGTATGGCGATTTTTTAACATTCCCATAAGTTACGCTTATTTAAAGCGTCGTGAATTTAATGGCGTAAATTCCTGCTATTTATTCGTTTGCTGAAGCGATTTCGCAGCATTTGACGTCACCGCTTTTACGTGGCTTTATAAAAGACGACGAAAAGCAAAGCCCGAGCATATTCGCGCCAATGCGACGTGAAGGATACCGGGCTTCAAACAATAAGATGGGGTGTCTGGGGTAATATGAACGAACAATATTCCGCATTGCGTAGTAATGTCAGCATGCTCGGCAAAGTGCTGGGAGAAACCATCAAGGATGCGTTGGGAGAACACATTCTTGAACGCGTAGAAACTATCCGTAAGTTGTCCAAATCTTCACGCGCTGGCAATGATGCTAACCGCCAGGAGTTGCTCACCACCTTACAAAATTTGTCGAACGACGAGCTGCTGCCCGTTGCGCGTGCGTTTAGTCAGTTCCTGAACCTGGCCAACACCGCCGAGCAATACCACAGCATTTCGCCGAAAGGCGAGGCTGCCAGCAATCCGGAAGTGATCGCCCGCACCCTGCGTAAACTGAAAAACCAGCCGGAACTGAGCGAAGACACCATCAAAAAAGCGGTGGAATCACTGTCGCTGGAACTGGTACTCACTGCGCACCCAACCGAAATTACTCGTCGTACACTGATCCACAAAATGGTGGAAGTGAACGCGTGCTTAAAACAGCTCGACAACAAAGATATCGCCGACTACGAACACAACCAACTGATGCGCCGCCTGCGCCAGTTGATCGCCCAGTCATGGCATACCGATGAAATCCGTAAGCTGCGCCCAAGCCCGATAGATGAAGCCAAATGGGGCTTTGCCGTAGTAGAAAACAGCCTGTGGCAAGGCGTACCGAATTACCTGCGCGAACTGAACGAACAACTGGAAGAGAATCTCGGCTACAAACTGCCCGTCGAATTTGTTCCGGTGCGTTTTACCTCGTGGATGGGCGGCGACCGCGACGGCAACCCGAACGTCACTGCCGATATCACCCGCCACGTCCTGCTGCTCAGCCGTTGGAAAGCAACCGACCTGTTCCTGAAAGATATTCAGGTTCTGGTTTCTGAACTGTCGATGGTTGAAGCAACCCCTGAACTGCTGGCGCTGGTTGGCGAAGAAGGTGCCGCAGAACCGTATCGCTATCTGATGAAAAACCTGCGTTCCCGCCTGATGGCAACACAGGCCTGGCTGGAAGCGCGCCTGAAAGGTGAAGAACTGCCGAAGCCGGAAGGTCTGCTGACGCAGAACGAAGAACTGTGGGAGCCGCTCTACGCTTGCTACCAGTCCCTTCAGGCGTGTGGTATGGGCATTATCGCCAACGGCGATCTGCTCGACACTCTGCGCCGCGTGAAATGTTTCGGCGTACCGCTGGTGCGTATTGATATCCGTCAGGAGAGCACCCGTCATACCGAAGCACTGGGTGAACTGACCCGCTATCTCGGCATCGGCGACTACGAAAGCTGGTCAGAGGCCGACAAACAGGCGTTCCTGATCCGCGAACTGAACTCCAAACGTCCGCTTCTGCCACGCAACTGGCAGCCAAGCGCCGAAACGCGCGAAGTGCTTGATACCTGTCAGGTGATTGCCGAAGCACCGCAAGGTTCGATTGCCGCCTACGTGATCTCGATGGCGAAAACGCCGTCCGACGTACTGGCCGTTCACCTGCTGTTGAAAGAAGCAGGTATTGGATTTGCGATGCCAGTCGCACCGCTGTTTGAAACTCTCGATGACCTGAACAACGCCAACGATGTCATGACCCAGCTGCTGAATATCGACTGGTATCGCGGCCTGATTCAGGGCAAACAGATGGTGATGATTGGCTATTCCGACTCGGCAAAAGATGCGGGCGTGATGGCGGCTTCCTGGGCGCAATATCAGGCACAGGATGCGTTAATCAAAACCTGCGAAAAAGCGGGTATTGAACTGACGCTGTTCCACGGTCGCGGTGGTTCTATTGGTCGCGGCGGCGCACCGGCTCATGCGGCGCTGCTATCGCAACCGCCAGGAAGCCTGAAAGGCGGCCTGCGCGTGACCGAACAGGGCGAGATGATCCGCTTTAAGTACGGTCTGCCAGAAATCACGGTCAGCAGCCTGTCGCTGTACACCGGGGCGATTCTGGAAGCCAACCTGCTGCCACCGCCGGAGCCGAAAGAGAGCTGGCGTCATATTATGGATGAACTTTCGGTCATCTCCTGCGATCTCTACCGTGGTTATGTGCGTGAAAACAAAGACTTTGTTCCATACTTCCGCTCCGCCACGCCGGAACAGGAACTGGGCAAACTGCCGTTAGGTTCACGTCCGGCGAAACGTCGCCCGACCGGCGGCGTCGAATCACTGCGCGCAATTCCGTGGATTTTTGCCTGGACACAAAACCGCCTGATGCTCCCAGCCTGGCTGGGCGCGGGTACTGCGCTGCAAAAAGTGGTGGAAGATGGCAAACAGAGCGAACTGGAAGCCATGTGCCGCGACTGGCCGTTCTTCTCAACGCGTCTGGGAATGCTGGAAATGGTCTTCGCCAAAGCAGACCTGTGGCTGGCGGAATACTATGACCAACGCCTGGTCGACAAAGAGCTGTGGCCGTTAGGTAAAGAGTTACGCAATCTGCAAGAAGAAGACATCAAAGTGGTGCTGGCAATTGCCAACGATTCCCATCTGATGGCCGATCTACCGTGGATTGCCGAGTCTATTCAGCTACGAAATATATACACTGACCCGCTGAACGTACTGCAGGCAGAGTTGCTGCACCGCTCCCGCCAGGCAGAAAAAGAAGGCCAGGAGCCGGATCCCCGCGTCGAACAAGCGTTGATGGTCACTATTGCCGGAATTGCAGCAGGTATGCGTAATACCGGCTAACCCCCATCCTCTATCAACCCTCGTGCAATAGCGCGAGGGTTTTCTGAAATACTTCTGTTCTAACACCTTCGTTTTCAATATATTTCTGTCTGCATTTCACCCAGATTCTGGATATCCCTTCAGATATCCTTAAGGTTTTGTCCTTACATTCGGCGCTATTATCCAAAACGGGTTCTTACTATGCATTCCACTGAAGTCCAGACTAAACCCCTTTTTAGCTGGAAAGCCCTGGGTTGGGCACTGCTCTACTTTTGGTTTTTCTCTACCCTGTTACAGGCCATTATTTACATCAGCGGCTACAGCGGCACCAACGGCATTCGCGACTCACTGCTGTTCAGTTCGCTGTGGTTGATCCCGGTATTCCTCTTTCCGAAGCGGATTAAAATTATTGCCGCAGTGATCGGCGTGGTGCTGTGGGCGGCCTCTCTGGCGGCGCTGTGCTACTACGTCATCTACGGTCAGGAGTTCTCGCAGAGCGTTCTGTTTGTGATGTTTGAAACCAACACCAACGAAGCCAGCGAGTATTTAAGCCAGTATTTCAGCCTGAAGATTGTGCTTATCGCGCTGGCCTATACGGCGGTGGCAGTTCTGCTGTGGACACGCCTGCGCCCGGTCTATATTCCGAAGCCGTGGCGTTATATCGTCTCTTTTGCCCTGCTTTACGGTTTGATTCTGCATCCGATCGCCATGAATACGTTTATCAAAAACAAGCCGTTTGAGAAAACGTTGAATAACCTGGCATCGCGCATGGAACCTGCCGCCCCGTGGCAATTCCTGACCGGTTATTATCAGTATCGCCAGCAACTTAACTCGCTGACGAAGCTGCTGAATGAAAATAATGCATTACCGCCGCTGGCTAATTTCAAAGATGAATCTGGCAACGAACCACGCACCCTGGTACTGGTGATTGGCGAGTCAACCCAGCGTGGACGTATGAGTCTGTATGGTTATCCGCGTGAAACCACGCCAGAACTGGATGCGCTGCATAAAACCGATCCGAATCTGACCGTATTTAATAACGTGGTTACGTCTCGTCCGTACACCATTGAAATCCTGCAACAGGCGCTGACTTTTGCCAACGAAAAGAACCCTGACCTGTATCTGACGCAACCGTCGCTGATGAACATGATGAAACAGGCGGGTTATAAAACCTTCTGGATAACCAACCAGCAGACGATGACCGCCCGCAATACCATGCTGACGGTATTTTCGCGCCAGACCGACAAGCAGTACTACATGAACCAGCAACGTACCCAGAGTGCGCGTGAATACGACACTAACGTGCTGAAGCCGTTCCAGGAAGTGCTGAAGGACCCTGCGCCGAAGAAACTGATCATCGTTCATCTGCTGGGTACACATATCAAATACAAGTACCGTTACCCGGAAGATCAGGGCAAGTTTGATGGCAATACCGATCATGTCCCACCAGGATTAAGCGCAGAAGAGCTGGAGTCGTATAACGATTATGACAACGCTAACCTGTATAACGATCATGTGGTTGCCAGCCTGATTAAAGACTTTAAAGCGACCGATCCGAACGGTTTCCTGGTTTACTTCTCTGATCACGGTGAAGAGGTTTACGACACGCCGCCGCACAAAACCCAGGGGCGTAACGAAGATAACCCGACGCGTCATATGTACACCATTCCGTTCCTGCTGTGGACGTCGGAAAAATGGCAGGCGACTCATCCGCGTGATTTCTCGCAGGATGTCGATCGTAAATATAGCCTGGCGGAACTGATCCACACCTGGTCGGATTTGGCGGGCTTATCTTACGACAGTTACGATCCAACCCGTTCGGTGGTGAACCCGCAGTTCAAAGAAACCACCCGCTGGATTGGCAACCCGTACAAGAAAAACGCGCTGATCGATTACGACACACTGCCGTATGGCGATCAGGTGGGTAATCAGTAAATGACCTTTGTATCGCGTCTGGCGCTATTTGCCGGATGCGATACTGCCGCAATGTTTACATCGAACTCTCATCAGGCCACACTTTTCAGGTGGCCTTTTTTCATAATGCCAGTTACTGTTTTCCCGTCTACATACCTAAGGGAATAACATGTATCACGACGTCAGCTATCTGCTCTCCCGCCTGATCAACGGCCCGCTGTCCCTGCGCCAGATTTACTTTGCCAGCAGTAACGGCCCGGTGCCCGATCTTGCGTATCAGGTCGATTTTCCACGGCTGGAAATTGTGCTGGAAGGTGAGTTTGTTGATACCGGCGCTGGCGCAACGTTAGTTCCCGGCGATGTGCTGTACGTTCCCGCTGGTGGCTGGAATTTTCCACAATGGAAAACACCCGCTACCACCTTTAGCGTGCTGTTTGGCAAACAGCAACTCGGCTTCAGCGTCGTACAATGGGATGGCAAGCAATACCAAAATCTGGCAAAGCAGCACGTCGCCCGACGCGGCCCGCGCATTGGTTCATTCTTGCTGCAAACACTCAATGAAATGCAAATGCAGCCACAGGAGCAGCAAACGGCAAGGCTTATCGTCGCCAGCCTGCTTAGCCACTGCCGCGACTTGCTCGGCAGTCAAATCCAGACCGCCTCACGCAGCCAGGCACTATTTGAAGCGATTCGCGATTATATCGATGAACGCTATGCCTCCGCGCTAACCCGTGAATCTGTCGCGCAAGCATTCTATATTTCGCCCAATTACCTCTCCCACCTGTTTCAAAAAACGGGTGCGACGGGCTTTAACGAATACCTGAATCATACACGGCTGGAACATGCAAAAACGTTGTTGAAAGGCTATGACCTGAAGGTAAAAGAAGTGGCGCACGCCTGCGGCTTTGTCGACAGCAACTACTTCTGCCGCCTGTTTCGTAAAAACACCGAACGCTCGCCGTCAGAATATCGTCGGCAATACCACAGCCAACTGACAGAAAAACCGACTACTCCAGAATAAGATGGGTTTGCTGCGGCGCAGAAAGCACTTTGCGCACCGCGCTCATTACCCGCTGCGGCTCACGCAGGAATGCGTAGATGCTGCATTGCACATAGCGGCAATGCTCAAATCGCTCGGCACCAGCAAGCTCGATATCCGTAATCAACAGCGCAACATCCGCCCGACGGATATCCTCGTCCGCTAAACGATTCTCCGTTCCCAGCGCCCCCTGGGTTTCAATGCTGACGCCCCACTTCTCTAACTGGCATAATTTTTCCAGCCGTTCTGCCGCCATATAAGTATGCGCCACGCCACTGACGCAGGCGGTTACTGCCACCAGGTATGCCATTTTACCCCCCCACGGTAACCTCAAATCCGGCTCGTTCTGCCATTTCGCGCATCGTTGCCACATCGGCTGACGAGGGCGCAGAAACCTCTTTCATCGACCATGTTTTCCCCAGCAGGCGGTATTTCGGTTCACCGTACTGATGAAACGGCAACAGGTGGATTTGCCTGATATTCAGCGGGATCAGCACGTCCAGCGCCTGCTGCATATTCTCCCGGCTGAGTGTGAAACCAGGGATCAGCGGTAAACGCGGGATCACGTTGACACCTTCGCTTACCAGCAAACGCAGATTCTCCAGCACGCGTGGCAGGTTCATCTTCACCACATCCCACGCCTGAGTCGCGTCCATAATTTTTAAATCGAACAACACTTCATCGCACAATTTCGCCAGTGGTAACAGCTTGCTGGCTGGCGCGTCTCCGGCAGTTTCGATGGCACATGAGACGCCCCACAGCCGAAGTCGCTGTAAAAAACGGGTCGCAAATTCCGCCTGCATTAACACTTCGCCGCCAGAAAGCGTGACGCCGCCGCCGGACGTGCGAAAGAAAATGTCATCTTTCATCACTTCCCGCTCCAGCGCGTCAAGGCTGATATCGCGACCAATCCGTTCAAACGCCCCGGAGGGGCATTCATCCGCATCACGTAAACATTTCGCGCAGTGCAGACATTTCACCTCTCTGCGTACCGTCTGGATTTTGCCGGAGATCGACTCCGGATTAGCACACCACGGGCAAAGATGTGGGCAGCCTTTAAAAAAGACCACCGTGCGGATGCCTTCACCGTCATTCAGCGAATAACGCTGAATGTTGAAAATGCGCGCCACGTCATCGCGGCGCGTTTCCACAACGTTACAACTGATGCGCTGTCCGGCGGATGATGTCATCCTGGATCTCCTTCGACAGTTCGACAAAGAAGGCACTGTATCCGGCAACGCGCACCACCAGCCCGGCATAATCTTGTGGGCGCTTTTGCGCTTCCCGCAACGTGTCGGCGTTCACCACGTTAAACTGAATATGCTGCAACTTAAGCTGGGTAAATGCCCGTAAGAAGTCGGCCAGTTTGCGTAATCCCGCCTCACCTTCCAGGGTCGCCGGAGTGAATTTCACATTCAGCAACGTACCGTTAGACAGCAGCGTGTTATCGAGCTTACTGACTGACTTCAGTACCGCCGTTGGTCCTTGTGCGTCCTGGCCCAGCATGGGTGACAAGCCGCCGTCTGCCAGCTGTTCTCCGGCAAAACGACCGTCTGGCGTCGCGCCAACCACCGATCCCAACGGAACGTGGGCCGAAACGGTATACGATCCCGGCGTGAAGTAGCCGCCGCGCGGGTTCTGGTATTTTTCCACTTCTTTGCAGTAGTGCCGCAACAGTTCGGCGCTAATGTTATCCACCTCGTCGATATCGTTGCCGTATTTCTCAAAGCGGTTAATTAAGCGAGCGCGAACTTTTTCACCTTCTGGCGTTGCGAAGTTGGCTTTTAATACCGACAACAATTCGTCAAAACTTAAACGCTGTTGATCAAAAACCATCCCTTTCAACGCATGGAGAGAATCGCTCAGGTTGGCAATACCGATCCCCTGTACGCCGGAGAAGTTATAACGCGCGCCGCCATCGGTAATATCGCGGCCTTTTTCCAGACAATCGCTGATAAACGACGAAAGCAGCGGCACTGGCGCCCAGTCGCGATGGCCGATATCACAAATATTGCTGCCTTCAACCATCAGGGTGATGTAGTGGCTGATCTTGGCGCGGATCTGTTCCAGTAAACCTTCATAAGTCAGCGCAGCATTGCCTTCATTTTCATGCAGACAAATTTCCATCACTTTCAGCAGGTTAAACATCGCGATGTCGTGCAAGCCGTAAGTTCTGCCAGGAATAGACAACTCCACGCAACCGACCACTGAATAGTCGCGCGCATCTTCCAGCGAAACGCCACGGTTGAGGAACGCAGGCACCACCACTTCATCGTTGAATATTTGCGGAATACCGGTGCCGAGGCGAATGGTTTCTGCGGTTTTCATCAGGAACGGCGTGTCGATCAAGGCGTTAGTGCGCACGCCCAGGTTCGGTTGCGGTAATTGCACGCTTTGATAGGCGTCGAGGCAGAGGAACGAAAGCACGTTCACCGCACTACGTCCGTTTTCCGTTAAACCGCCGAGCAGCGCGGTATAGCCGGTCGGGAATCCCGCAAAATAGCGCGCGCTGCTGGTGGAGCGTAACAGCACGATGTCGTTGCACTTCACCCATAAAGATTCGAGCAGTTCTTTCAGGAACGCCGGGTCTTCGCCCTGGGTTAATGATGTCTGATAGAACGGCAACATATACTGGTCGAAGCGCCCTAACGACAGCGAACTGGCGTTGGATTCGTATTGCAGAATGATGTTCATGTACCAGAACAACTGGCACGCCTGCCAGAACGTCTGCGGCTTATGTTGCGCGTTATGGCGGGAGATCTCCGCAATAGTCAGCAATTCTTCGCGACGCTGGGCATCGGTGCAGTTTGCCGCCATCGTTTCCGCCAGTTCGGCGTAACGCAAAATGTGTTTTTGTGAAGCTTCCAGCAGTAACAGCGCGGCCTGATAAAAGTGATTCTCCGGCTGTTGCTGACAATGTTGCTGCATCTGCGCCACCAGCTCACCCAGCCCGTGATTCAGCAGGCGCGGGTAATCAATAATAATGTGCCCCTGACCTTTATCCGTCTGGTTGATGCTGAAAATTTGCGTGCTGGTTGCGGCTTTTACTTCATCCGTCATCTGCCCGTTGATGAAATCTTTCATCGAACGTTTTTCCCAGTACGGGAACAACTCTTCGCGGTAGATACGTTTATCTTCTTCACTGATAGCAAAGCGATCCTGCGGTCGCGTCGGGAATTGCTCCAGCTCTTTCAGCAACCAGTAAGGATCCATTTCCGGTGACATAATCCCGGCGCGAGGTTTTACGGTGCGGTTACCGGCAATCAGTTCTTCATCACGAATCGAAATTTCAACGTGTTCCAGGATATACGCCGTGGCTTTTGCCCGACGAATAATCACCGGTTCGCCTTCGGTTTGCTTATGGCTGGCGGTATAAAGCAGCGCCCGCTCCAGCGAGATTTCACGGGTATTGGCAAACAGCGCAGTTTTAAGGCGAGAGATACGATTCGTCATGAGGAACTCCTGTAGGAAAGCGAACCCGCCCTTGCGGGCGGGATAAGAACTTAAGCGGTTTGCGCCAGATGGGCTTCGATTTTGCTCATGATGGCATCAGCGCGTTTTACTGCATCGCTGATGTTGACGCGCACGATGGTCTTGCCAGCAAAACGCTCTTCAAACTTGATGCCGATATCTTTGGTCAGAATCACCATATCGGCACTCGCCACATCTTCCGCAGTCAGTTCATTTTCCAGGCCAATTGAGCCCTGGGTTTCTACTTTCACTTCCCAGCCTTTCGCTTTCGCGGCGCTTTCCAGCGCCTCTGCCGCCATATAGGTATGGGCAACACCTGAAGGACATGCGGTTACTGCAATAATTTTCGTCATGGCTCGTTCCTCAATTAATTAATTTCAAAATCCAGATCCAGGTCATCTTCCTTCTCATCAGCCGAAGACCCATTTTTACGCGCCAGACTTTTCAGCACGTTCACGCAGACTGCCGTCACAACCGCCCCGACAGCCACTGCTGCGATATAACCCAACTTACCTTCAACCACCGGCAGCACAATCAGCCCCCCCCAGCCTGCATAGCACTGCGCACCGACCATTGCTGCGGTCACCGTGCCACAAACAGAACCGACCATGATGGAAGGGATCACACGTAACGGATCGGCGGCGGCGAAAGGAATCGCCCCTTCAGTGACGCCAACACACCCCATCACCAGCGCCGCTTTACCCGTTTCGCGCTCTTCAGCGGAGAAATTTTTACGACCAATCAACGTCGCCAGCCCCATACCCAGCGGCGGGATACAAATACCCACAGCGGCAATGGCCACCACGGTATAAACCCCCTGAGCAACGCAAATCAGCATGAATGCATAAGCCACTTTGTTAACCGGGCCGCCCATATCGAACGCCAGCATCAATCCCATGATCACCGCCAGCATAACAATGCTGCCCTGCTGCATTCCCTGAAGCCACTGGGTCAGGCTGTTAGTCAACGCACCCACCGGCTCACCCAGCCCCCACATCATGACGCCAGCGGTAATCAGTGTGCCGACGATTGGGATAATGAAGATGGGCATGACAGAACGCAGAACTTTATGCACCGGAATTTTCTTCAGGTAATGCACCACGATGCCGCCGATAATCCCGGCGATCAGCGCGCCAAAGAAGCCCGCGCCGAAACTGTTACCAACCCAGGCACCAATAGCGCACGGCGCCAGCGCAGAGCGTTCTGCAATGGAATAACCGATGTACGCCGCGAGGAAAGGCACCATCAGCGTCAAACCCGCGACGCCGATATCAAACAGTTTTTTCAGATTCGGATCGGCGACGGCATCCGGCACTGCGCCTTTGCCATACAACATGACGGAAACCGCCAGCAAAATACCGCCCGATACCACGAAGGGAATCATGTGTGAAACGCCCGTCATTAAGTGCTGACGGGTGTTTTTCAGGATCTGCACCAACTCATTCATAAGTCGCTCCCGGGCTTAGTAAAGCCCATGTCCATATTTTTGATGGCAGAAACAATAGGCAATCGCAAGCAGGGCAAACAGTGGATAAAAAGGCCATTTACTGGATTTTTGTAATGTCTGTACAAAAATGCGATCCGCCTCATAACTTGCGTTAACTCGGAATCATGCCGGAGTGACGCGTCTTGTGAGACGCGTCGCAAATTGGCGGTTACATTACATTTGTCCAGCTTTTGGCAGATTTGTCACATGGCAGGCCGTTGCCGTGCGCTCTTATCCTGTAAACAGAAAACCGTACCGGGAGAAAGGCAATGGCCCTGATTGTAGAATTTATTTGTGAGCTACCTAACGGCGTACATGCACGTCCGGCAAGCCACGTTGAAACGCTGTGTAATACTTTTTCATCACAAATTGAGTGGCATAACCTGCGCACCGATCGCAAAGGCAACGCCAAAAGCGCACTGGCGCTGATTGGCACCGACACGCTGGTGGGCGATAACTGCCAGTTACTGATTTCCGGAGCCGACGAACAGGAAGCGCACCAGCGTTTAAGCCAATGGCTGCGCGATGAATTTCCCCACTGCGACGCGCCGCTGGCGGAAGTTAAATCTGACGAACTGGAGCCGTTGCCGGTTTCACTGACCAACCTGAATCCGAGAATTATCCGCGCCCGCACCGTATGCAGCGGTAGCGCAGGTGGCATTCTGACGCCGATCTCTTCTTTAGATCTTAACGCGCTGGGTAATCTTCCCGCAGCCAAAGACGTTGACGCCGAGCAATCCGCACTGGAAAACGGCCTGACACTGGTACTGAAAAACATTGAGTTTCGTCTGCTGGATAGCGACGGCGCCACCAGCGCGATTCTGGAAGCGCACCGATCCCTGGCTGGCGATACTTCCCTGCGCGAACATTTACTGGCAGGCGTCAGCGCCGGATTAAGCTGCGCCGAAGCGATTGTTGCCAGTGCGAATCACTTTTGCGAAGAGTTCGCCCGCTCCAGCAGCAGCTATCTGCAAGAACGTGCGCTGGATGTGCGCGATGTCTGCTTCCAGTTACTCCAGCAAATTTACGGTGAACAACGCTTTCCAGCACCGGGCAAACTGACGCAGCCCGCCATTTGTATGGCTGATGAACTGACCCCCAGTCAGTTCCTCGAACTGGATAAAAATCACCTCAAAGGTTTGTTACTCAAAAGCGGCGGCACCACGTCACATACAGTTATTCTTGCCCGTTCGTTCAACATTCCGACACTGGTTGGCGTGGATATCGACACGCTTACTCCGTGGCAGCAGCAAACGATTTATATCGACGGCAACGCTGGGGCGATTGTGGTCGAACCGACAGACGCGGTAGCGCGTTATTATCAACAAGAAGCCCGCGTACAGGACGCCCTGCGTGAGCAGCAACGTGTCTGGCTGACTCAGCAAGCCCGCACCGCTGACGGTATCCGCATTGAAATTGCCGCTAACATCGCCCACTCCGTGGAAGCGCAGGCCGCATTTGGCAATGGCGCGGAAGGCGTTGGTTTGTTCCGCACTGAAATGCTCTATATGGATCGCACCAGCGCACCAGGCGAAAGCGAGCTGTACAACATTTTTTGTCAGGCGCTGGAGTCCGCCAACGGGCGCAGCATTATTGTGCGTACCATGGACATTGGCGGTGACAAACCCGTTGATTATCTGAACATTCCCGCAGAAGCTAACCCGTTCCTCGGTTATCGCGCCGTGCGTATTTATGAAGAGTACGCCTCGCTGTTTACCACGCAGCTACGGTCGATCCTGCGCGCCTCTGCTCACGGTAGCCTGAAAATCATGATCCCGATGATCTCCTCAATGGAAGAGATCTTATGGGTGAAAGAAAAACTGGCGGAAGCTAAACAGCAACTGCGTAACGAACATATTCCTTTTGATGAGAAGATCCAGCTCGGCATTATGCTGGAAGTGCCGTCGGTGATGTTCATCATCGATCAGTGCTGCGAAGAGATTGATTTCTTTAGTATCGGTAGTAATGACCTGACGCAATATCTGCTGGCAGTAGATCGCGATAACGTCAAAGTTACCCGTCACTACAACAGCCTGAATCCGGCATTCTTGCGGGCGCTCGACTACGCCGTACAGGCGGTGCATCGCCAGGGCAAATGGATTGGTCTGTGCGGTGAACTGGGAGCGAAAGGTTCCGTGCTGCCGTTGCTGGTCGGTTTAGGGCTGGATGAACTCAGCATGAGCGCACCGTCAATTCCGGCGGCGAAAGCGCGAATGGCGCAACTTGATAGCCGTGAGTGCCGCCAGTTGCTCAACCAGGCAATGGCCTGCCGTACTTCGCTGGAAGTGGAACACCTGCTGGCACAATTCCGCATGACACAACAGGACGCACCGCTGGTCACCGCTGAGTGCATCACGCTGGAAAGCGACTGGCGCAGCAAAGAAGAAGTGCTCAAAGGCATGACCGATAACCTGCTGCTGGCGGGCCGCTGCCGCTATCCGCGTAAACTGGAAGCCGACTTGTGGGCGCGCGAGGCCGTTTTCTCTACCGGTCTGGGCTTTAGTTTTGCCATTCCACACAGCAAATCAGAACACATTGAGCAATCCACCATCAGCGTAGCGCGTCTGCAAGCGCCGGTGCGCTGGGGCGATGATGAAGCGCAATTCATCATTATGTTAACGCTGAACAAACACGCTGCGGGCGATCAGCATATGCGCATTTTCTCGCGCCTCGCTCGTCGCATCATGCACGAAGAATTCCGTAACGCGCTGGTTAACGCCGCCTCTGCCGACGCTATCGCCAGCCTGCTGCAACATGAACTGGAACTGTAAAAGGAAACATCATGGAACTGTATCTGGACACCGCTAACGTCGCAGAAGTCGAACGTCTGGCACGCATATTCCCGATTGCCGGGGTGACAACTAACCCGAGCATCATCGCTGCCAGCAAGGAGTCCATCTGGGAAGTGCTGCCGCGTCTGCAAAAAGCGATTGGTGATGAGGGCATTCTGTTTGCTCAGACCATGAGCCGTGACGCGCAGGGTATGGTGGAAGAAGCGAAGCGTCTGCGCGACGCCATTCCGGGCATCGTGGTGAAAATCCCGGTAACCGCCGAAGGTCTGGCAGCAATTAAGATACTGAAAAAAGAAGGTATTACTACGCTTGGCACCGCTGTATATAGCGCCGCACAAGGGTTATTAGCCGCGCTGGCAGGCGCCAAATATGTTGCTCCGTATGTTAACCGCGTCGACGCCCAGGGCGGTGACGGTATTCGCACGGTTCAGGAGTTGCAAGCATTGCTGGAAATGCACGCGCCAGAAAGCATGGTGCTGGCTGCCAGCTTTAAAACACCGCGTCAGGCGCTGGATTGTTTGCTGGCAGGATGTGAATCCATCACCCTGCCCTTAGATGTAGCGCAACAAATGCTCAACACGCCTGCGGTAGAGTCAGCAATAGAGAAGTTCGAACACGACTGGAACGCCGCATTTGGCACTACTCATCTCTAAAGGAGCAATTATGGACCGCATTATTCAATCACCGGGTAAATACATCCAGGGCGCAGATGTCATTAATCGTCTGGGCGAATACCTGAAGCCACTGGCGGAACGCTGGTTAGTGGTGGGTGACAAATTTGTTTTAGGCTTTGCTCAATCCACTGTCGAGAAAAGCTTTAAAGATGCTGGACTGGTAGTAGAAATTGCGCCGTTTGGCGGTGAATGTTCGCAAAATGAGATCGACCGTCTGCGCGGCATTGCGGAAACAGCTCAGTGTGGCGCAATTCTCGGTATCGGTGGTGGCAAAACTCTCGATACCGCCAAAGCACTGGCGCACTTTATGGGCGTTCCGGTAGCAATCGCACCGACCATAGCCTCTACCGACGCACCGTGTAGCGCACTGTCTGTTATCTACACCGATGATGGTGAGTTTGACCGCTATCTGCTGCTGCCGAACAACCCGGAACGCGTCATTGTGGATACAAAAATCGTTGCTGGCGCACCTGCACGTCTGTTAGCGGCGGGTATCGGCGATGCGCTGGCAACCTGGTTTGAAGCACGTGCCTGCTCTCGCAGTGGCGCGACCACGATGGCGGGCGGCAAGTGCACCCAGGCCGCGCTGGCGCTGGCTGAACTGTGCTACAACACCCTGCTGGAAGAAGGCGAAAAAGCGATGCTTGCTGCCGAACAGCATGTGGTAACTCCGGCGCTGGAGCGCGTGATTGAAGCGAATACCTATTTGAGCGGTGTAGGCTTTGAAAGCGGTGGTCTGGCTGCGGCACACGCGGTGCATAACGGCCTGACCGCTATCCCGGACGCGCATCACTATTATCACGGTGAAAAAGTGGCGTTCGGTACGCTGACACAACTGGTGCTGGAAAACGCACCGGTTGAGGAAATCGAAACCGTAGCGGCGCTGTGTCATGCCGTTGGTCTGCCAATTACCCTGGCGCAACTGGATATTAAAGAAGATATTCCGGCGAAAATGCGGATTGTCGCAGAAGCATCTTGTGCTGAAGGTGAAACTATTCACAACATGCCAGGCGGCGCAACGCCAGATCAGGTTTACGCCGCACTGCTGGTAGCCGACCAGTACGGACAGCGTTTCCTGCAAGAGTGGGAATAACCTATGCCAAACTCCCGGCTTGTCCGGGAGTTTGAGATTGCAGGCAAAGTGGGCACGGTATTCCCCCTTGCCGGGGTCGCGCCGGAGCTGGCTTGTTCCCCTCACCCTAACCCTCTCCCCAAAGGGGCGAGGGGACCGTCCGGGCACGTTTTATACATTGTCGCCCGTCTGAAACACCAGCGTTGTCCGGGTGTTGGAAATTGCTGCCAAACTGGCTCATTCGTCACTGAGGGCACGGTTTTCCCCCTCGCCCTCTCCCCAAAGATGTGAGGGAACCGTCCGGACACTTTTTTACTTTGTCACCCATCTGAAATTCCGCATTGTTCGGAGTTTTTTTATTCGCTTCTGGACATTTTCCCCACAGAACATTCAAACGCCCGGAAGGTCGAATCTGCGACGATTATTTTCACGGACGAAACAGATGAAAGCTTCACTCGCGTTGGTCAGTCTTCTGACGGGATTTACCAGCCACTCCTTAAAATCTCCCGCCGTTCCACCAACCGTGGTACAAATCCAGACCAACACCAACCTTGCCATCGCAGACGGTGCCAGACAGCAAATTGGCAGCACGCTGTTTTACGATCCGGCATATGTGCAGCTTACCTATCCTGGCGGCGATGTCCCGCAGGAGCGCGGCGTATGTTCTGATGTAGTGATCCGCGCCTTGCGCAGCCAGAAGGTCGATTTGCAGAAGCTGGTGCATGAAGATATGGCGAAGAATTTTGCCGATTATCCACAAAAGTGGCAGTTAAAACGTCCGGACAGCAACATCGATCATCGTCGGGTGCCGAATCTGGAAACCTGGTTTAGCCGCCACGATAAAACACGCCCCACCAGCAAAAACGCCAGTGACTATCAAGCGGGCGATATTGTCTCCTGGCGATTAGATAACGGGCTGGCGCATATTGGGGTGGTGTCAGATGGCTTCGCCCGCGACGGTACGCCGCTGGTGATACATAACATTGGCGCAGGCGCACAGGAGGAAGATGTGCTGTTTAGCTGGCGGATTGTCGGGCACTACCGCTATTTTACGAAATAAGCGATAGCACCCATGAAGATACGCTTCAGATCCTTTTTACGCTGACGGCTTCTTTTTTCTTACGGCTCACCAGCGCCAGTGCCAGCACAATCAGCACAATACCGCTACCTTCAACCGCGCCGGGATTCTCACCGAGCAGCCACCACGAAAACAGTACCCCGCAAACGGGAACTGCCAGAGTACTTAAGCTGGCAATACTGGCGGGTAAGTTTTTCAGCACGAACAACCATAAGCTCCAGGCCAGCGCCGTCGCCAGAATCGCACTGTAGGCCAGCGCCCAGAACACGGTGGGTTGCCAGTCAATTTCACGTTGTGGCACCAGTAACGCGACCGCACTCATCACCAGCGCCGCATAAAGCATCTGCCAGGATGTTAACGACAATAAATCCACGCGCGGATGGCGGGCATAAAGGCGTTTAGCAACAATCGCGCTCGCCCCCCAACTAACACCGGAGAGGATTGCCAGCATGGCACTTTTCATCGAAGAAAAATCGAGTTGCCACGGCTGCAACACCAAAAATAAGCCGAAAGCGGCAATCAGTATCGCGAAATATTGCCCACGTCGCAGGCGTTCACCGAGAAACAACGCGGCGAAAATCACCACCCAGAACGGCATGGTATAGCTCAGGATCGCCACCTTCCCCGCTCCGCCGCTGACCAGCGCCCACTGCGCCAGCCCTACCATCCCGCAGGTTTGTAACAGGGCGATGGCTAAGGTGTATTTAAACGGCGTCGGGCGCATTCCGCGACCACGTAATAAAAGGACGATGAATAAAACGAGAGCGCCGAAAATGCAGCGTAAGGCGGTGAAGTCGAAGGCACCGATGTAGCTGGTGACTTGCTTCATGAAAATCCAGCTATAACTCCAGATAAGTGTGAGCACAACCAGGCCACTGATTGCCAGTGGGTTGCTCTTTCCCGTAGTAGGCATGAGAGATCCAGCGTGTAGTAGTTTTGTTAGCGACACTATACGCCGGTAAAGAAACTTCAGCGACTGCCTGAAAGGCAGTCGCTGAAGGAGGTCAGATTACAGCAGGTCGAAACGGTCGAGGTTCATGACTTTCACCCATGCTGCCACGAAGTCTTTAACAAACTTCTCGTGGGCATCGCTGCTGGCGTAAACTTCCGCCACCGCGCGCAGGACAGAGTTAGAACCAAACACCAGATCCGCACGGCTAGCCGTGTATTTCACTTCGCCGGTTTCACGGTCACGGCCTTCGAAAAGCTCTTTCGATTCGTCGGTCGCTTTCCACTCGTAACGCATATCCAGCAAGTTCACGAAGAAGTCATTGCTCAATACGCCCACGCGGTCAGTGAAGACGCCGTTTTTACTGCCATCGAAGTTGGCACCCAGTACACGCATCCCGCCCACCAGCGCGGTCATTTCCGGCGCGGTCAGCGTCAGTTGCTGTGCTTTATCAATCAGCAGCGACTCGGTAGTGGAAACATCCAGACGGGCGCGATAGTTACGGAAGCCGTCAGCAATCGGCTCCAGCAGCTCGAACATCTCGATGTCAGTCTGATCCTGACGCGCATCGACGCGACCCGGCGCAAATGGTACATGAATGCTCAACCCTGCGGCGCTTGCGGCTTTCTCTACGCCAACCACACCTGCCAGCACGATGATATCCGCCAGCGAGGCTTTGCCAGACTCTTTCTGGATTTTCTCCAGAACTGGCAGAGCACGAACGGCTGCGGCGTTCACATCCCAGTCGCGCTGCGGTGCTAATGCCAGACGCGCACCGTTGGCGCCACCGCGTTTGTCGCCACCACGGAAAGTAGAAGCAGACGCCCAGGCCACCGATACCAGCTCACTGACAGACAGACCAGAATCCGCAATCGCAAATTTCAGACTGATAATGTCTTGTTCGGTCGGGTTGTAGATCGGCTGCGGCAGCGGATCTTGCCAGATCAGATCTTCTTTCGGTACTTCCGGCCCGATGTAGCGAGATTTCGGCCCCATATCCCTGTGCGTCAGTTTGAACCAGGCACGGGCAAAGGCTTCGTTGAACGCCTGCGGATCGTTGAGGAAGCGACGAGAGATCTTCTCGAACTCTGGATCAAAACGCAGCGTCAGGTCGGTCACCAGCATCGTCGGCTTACGTTTCTTCGACGGATCAAACGGATCCGGGATAATTTCCGGTGCGTCTACCGCTTCGAACTGGATTGCGCCAGCCGGGCTGCGGGTCTGTACCCACTCATATTTGAACAGGTTTTCGAAGAAATAGTTGCTCCACTGAGTCGGTGTCTGCGTCCAGACCACTTCCAGACCAGAGGTGATGGCATCTGCGCCAACGCCGCTGCCGTAAGTGCTCGCCCAGCCTAAACCTTGTTCTTCAATCGGTGCAGCTTCCGGGTCAGGGCCAACGTTAGATGTCGGACCGGCACCGTGAGTTTTACCCAGCGTATGACCACCCGCAATCAGCGCCACGGTTTCTTCGTCGTTCATGCCCATGTTGCCGAAGGTCGCACGGATAGCTGCTGCCGCAGAAAGCGGTTCGCCGCTGTGATCCGGGCCTTCCGGGTTAACGTAAATCAGCCCCATCTCGGTTGCACCCAGTGGTGCTTTCGCCAGTGCTTCTGGATGACGGTGGGTCAGCCAGGCTTTTTCATCACCCCAGTTAACGTCGAGATCCGGTTCCCAGACGTCTTCACGACCGGCACCAAACCCGAAGGTACGGAAGCCGGAGTTTTCCAGCGCCACGTTACCCGCGAGGATAAACAGGTCTGCCCAGGAGATTTTCTGACCATATTTCTGTTTGATTGGCCACAACAGGCGACGCGCTTTATCGAGGCTTACGTTATCCGGCCAGGAGTTCAGCGGTGCAAAACGTTGCTGACCACGACCTGCGCCGCCGCGTCCGTCGATGGAACGGTAAGTCCCCGCGCCGTGCCAGGCCATACGAATAAATAAGCCCGCATAGCTGCCCCAGTCGGCTGGCCACCACGGCTGAGATTCTGTCAGCAGGGCTTTCAGATCTTTTTTCAGGCCGTAGTAATCTAATTTGCTGAATTCTTTGCGGTAGTCAAAGTCCTCACCCAGCGGGTTAGAACGATTAGAATGTTGGTTTAACAGGTCAACACGGAGTTGATTTGGCCACCAGTCGCGAGTGGTTGTGCCCCCACCTGCGCTCTGGTCATGACCGCCCTGATGGAACGGGCATTTGCCGGTGGCTGTCGTGTTATGGATATCGTCTGACGTGCTCATCAATGTGCTCCCCTCTACAGTGTTACCGTTACGATACACAGCGTTAGAGAGAAGTTATAATTGAATTAATCCACGGATGCGATAGTTGAGATCTTACATATTGTTGGTTAAAGAGATGTAGATCAAATTGATCGTAATTAAGCCTTTTTGATTATGTCCGATTTAGGACAAATACTTTATAAAAAAGTGTTTTAGCTTCACATCCTTCAAGGAAGAAGGGAGAAAACAAGGCTGACTACCTTATTTTCCCACCCTCATTTAGAGGCAGCATTTTGTGCTCTGTTTAAAATTTGTGATCACTGTGTGATTTTCACAAAAGCCACAATATTTATAAACCAGGTCGAACACCCAGCGTATGACAAATCGCGTAACTCATTTCAGCGCGGTTAAGCGTATAGAAGTGGAAATCTTTAACCCCTTCCCGGCTTAAAATCTTCACCATGTCCATGGCGATATTCGCCCCCACCAGCTTGCGGGTTTCGGCATCGTCATCCAGACCGTCAAACATTTGCGCCATCCACGCCGGAATACGCACGTTGGTCATGTCGGCAAATTTCTTCGCCTGTTTAAAGTTAGAGACCGGCAAAATGCCCGGAATAATTTCCACATCGATACCCGCCGATACGCAGCGATCGCGAAAACGCAGGTAGCTTTCGACATCGAAGAAGAATTGAGTAATCGCACGGTTGGCGCCGGCATCGACTTTACGTCTCAGGTTAAGCAAATCTGCCTGGGCACTTTTCGCTTCCGGGTGAACTTCCGGATACGCCGCCACGGAGATATCAAAATCCGCCACTTCTTTTAACAGCGTCACCAGGTCAGAGGCATACATTTCCGGCTTACCGCTTCCCGGCGGCAGGTCGCCACGCAGCGCCACAATATGGCGAATGCCGTTATTCCAGTAGTCGCGGGCGATGGTGCGCAGCTCATCGGGAGTCGCATCAATGCAGGTGAGATGCGGCGCAGCTTCCAGACCGGTGCGATCTTTAATGCCTTTAATGATGCTGTGTGTACGGTCGCGCTCGCCGGAGTTCGCGCCATAGGTCACCGACACAAACTTCGGTTTCAGGCTGCTAAGGCGATCAATGGAGTTCCACAGGGTCTGCTCCATTTCACTGGTACGCGGCGGGAAAAACTCGAAAGAAACGTTAATCTGCCCCTGGACTTCTGCCAGGCTCTGATTCAGGGCATCCCGCTGGCTGGCGTGAAAAAAGCTCATACCTTACCTCATCAATCGCTTGTAGTTATATGTTGTGTTGTGAACATCTATCCATTTAGACGTCCAGATGTAAAGATGAAGGAAAAGCCGAGGGGCGTCAACCGAAAATTGACCAATGATGGTGAGGAAAAATCAGGGAAGATGAAAAAGATTCAGGATGGGAATTACAAGAAACCTGGCAGACGGATTTATTGTTTCTTGCCGGATGCAGCGTGAACACCTTATCCGGCTTACAACTCAATGATAATTAGGTAAATTATGTTAAAGGCCATAAGCCCAATAAGCATGTGCATCATGCCTAATTGGGCTCCTGAACTTACAACAACTGCGCCAGACGATTAATATCCGACTGAATCGCCCCAGCGGTGACATCGCGCCCTGCGCCTGGTCCACGGATCACCAGCGGGTTATCGCGATACCAGCGGCTTTCGATGGCGAAGACGTTATCGCATGGCAGCAGTGATGCCAGCGGATGATCTTCCCGCACCGCTTCCACGCCCACACGCGCTTTGCCGTTGGCATCGAAACGCGCCACGTAGCGTAGCACCAGCCCCATTTCGCGGGCAGCTTCCAGCCGTTGTACCATCTGCTCGTTCAGCTCATCGCCATTTTCAAAGAAATGGTCGATGCTGCCGCCTTCGCAATGAGCAGGCACCAGCGACTCCACACGTACCTGATCCGGTTCGATGTTGTAACCTGCTTCACGCGCCAGAATCACCAGCTTGCGCATCACGTCTTTGCCGGAAAGGTCATCACGCGGGTCAGGTTCAGTTAACCCTTGCTGCCATGCCTGATCCACCAGCTCGGTAAACGGCACGCTACCGTCGAATTGCAGGAACAGCCAGGAGAGCGTGCCGGAGAAGATCCCGCTGATCGACAAAATAGTGTCGCCGCTGTCGATCAGATCGCGCACGGTATGGTTGATCGGCAACCCCGCACCGACGGTGGCGTTATACAGCCAGTGGCGCCCGGTTTTTTCGAACGCGTCGTGGATCTGGCGATATTTATTGCTGTCGCTCGCTCCCGCCAGTTTGTTGGCGCTGATAACATGGAAACCGTGGCTGGCGAAATCGAGATATTGATCGGCAAGCTGCTGGCTGGCGGTAACGTCCAGCACCACTAAATCATCATACGGATGGGCGCGCATCCACAGGAACAGCGACTCTTCATCCTGCTCGACGGCTTCATCATTGAAGAACGCTAACGCGCGGCTGGCGTCCAGCCCGTCATAGCTCAACAGGCTGCGGCGGCTGTCCACCACGCCTGCCAGCACAAATTCAAATCCGGTACGCGCCGAAAGCGTACTCTGCTCACGGGCAAACAGTTCCAGCCAGCGGGAACCGATATTGCCCTTGCCGAACAGAACCAGGCCAATGCGTTTTTCCGCGCGAAATACGGACTGATGCAGCCCCTGAATCAGGCTTTCGGTTGGGCCGGTACGCAGCACTGCCACCAGGCTGATGCCGTCATCCGACTGCCAGGTAAATTCGACCGGCTGGCCTTTCAATTGCTGCCAGAAACGGTGGCAATGCAGCGGGTTACGGGTGACGCCCGCCCCGACCATCGCCACCAGCGCCAGCCCCTGACGCAGACGCAGTTCGCCAGGTAATCCCGCTTCGTCGAGAATTTTCAGGGCGCTGTCAGCCACTTCGGAGGTGTAGCAAAATTGCAGCAACTGGCGATCGTTATGTACGCCAACCGCCAGTGGGCGCACCTGCGCGCGTTTCAGGATCTGGTCGATTTCTTTATGCGCCAGTTTGAAGTCCTGGCTGGCGGGCACCTGAAACTCAATCAAACAAACATCATCATGGCTGGTGACAATACGCGCTCCTGTACCGGAAGCCAGCACGCGTTCAATGCGTGTAGAGCCTTGATCCGGCGTGTAGCTACAGCGCAGTTGCAGGTCAATTTCGCTGCCAGAAACTGGCTGTAAAGTACGGGCGTGGAGGACAGGTGCCGCCAGACGAGCCAGCTCGCTGGCCTCATCAAGACGCAGCAACGGCAGCAGACAGGCATCTTTCACTTTACGCGGGTCGGCGCTGTATACCCCGGCGACATCGCTCCAGATGGTTACGCGAGAAACACCCGCCAGCGCACCGATTTGGGTAGCGGAATAGTCAGAACCGTTACGCCCCAGCAGCACCGTTTCACCGGCGTTGTTACGGCTGATAAACCCGGTCACTACCAGACGTTTGCCCGGATGCTGCACCAGCAGTTGTTGCAGCAACGGGTACGAAAGGCCTTCATCAACCTGCGGTTGTGCGGCGCGTTCAGCACGTAAAAACTCGCGGGCATCAAGCCAGGCCGCAGGCAGTCCTTGTTGGTTAAGCACCGCAGACATCAGGCGCGCCGACCACACTTCACCGTGACCCACCACTTCCGCATACACCGCGTCGTTAATACCGCTGTCGAGCAGCGCCGCCAGGCGTTCAAGATCGCTGACAAAGGCGCTAATAAGGCTATCGGCTTCTTCAGCGGGTAACAGGCCGCTAATCAGATCGCATTGATAACGACGTAGCGTTTGTTGAACCTGATGCGCAGAGAGACGATCGGTCTGGCTTAGTTTCAACCAGTTAATCAACTGGTTAGTGGTGCTACCGGCGGCGGAAACCACCATCATATCGTCGGGCTGAGAGTACTCCGCCATAATGCCCGCGACACGCAAATAACACTTCACATCAGCCAGACTACTGCCACCAAATTTATGCAGTTGACGACCTTTCGCCCCTGCCTGCGCAATCACACTCATTTTTACCCCTTGTTTGCAGCCCGGAAGCCATTTTCCAGGTCGGCAATTAAATCTTCGCCATCTTCTATACCGGTGGAGATACGCAACAGCGTCTCGGAGATCCCGGCGGCAGCACGCGCTTCTGGCGCCATGCCTGCATGTGTCATGGTTGCGGCGTGAGAGATTAAACTTTCCACTCCCCCTAACGATTCCGCCAGCGTAAACAACGACAGCCCGCCCAGGAAACGACGCAGCGTTTGCTCATCGCCATCCAGCTCAAAACTCAACATTGCGCCAAAGCCTTTTTGCTGGCGCACGGCAATTTCATGCCCCTGATTTTCCGGCAGCGATGGGTGATAAAGTTTTTTCACCAACGGCTGGGTTTGCAGATATTTCACAATCGCCTGCGCGTTACGCTGAGCCAGCTCCATACGCGGCACCAGAGTACGCAGACCGCGCAGCAGCAGATAGCTGTCAAACGCGCCGCCCGTTACGCCAATATTGTTTGCCCACCAGGCCAGTTCGGTGACAACATCTGGATCTTTAGCAATCACCACGCCCGCCACCACGTCTGAGTGACCGTTCAGATATTTCGTACATGAATGCAACACCAGATCGGCACCTAATGCCAGTGGATTTTGTAATGCCGGGCTTAAGAAGGTGTTATCCACCACGCTCACCGCCCCGACTTCCCTTGCCAGATGGCAGATTTTCGCAATATCCACGACGCGTAACAATGGATTACTTGGGCTTTCTACCAGCACCAGTTTAGGTTTTTCTGCCAGTGCCGCCCGTAATGCCTGCTCATCGCCCTGATCAACAAACAACACGCGATAGCAACCGCGTTTCGCCAGGCTGTCGAACAGGCGATAGCTGCCGCCGTAGCAGTCGTGCGGCGCAACCAGCAGATCGCCGGGTTTCAAAAAGACAGTCGTGACCAGGTGAATAGCTGACATGCCGGTATTGGTTAGCACCGCACCTGCACCGCCTTCCAGTTCTGCCAGCGCACGCTGAACCACATCGCGCGTTGGGTTGCCGCGACGCGAGTAATCATGCGCGCGTGGTTCATTAAATCCGGTAAAGTTATAGGTGCTGGAAAGATGAATAGGCGGGACAACGCAACCATACTGTTCGTCGTCATTTAACCCGCTACGCACTGCGATGGTGGCCTGTTTACGCGTCATGTGATGAAGTTCCCTGGGCTTGGTCGGTGAAATGTCAGGCACCAGAGTAAACATTGTGTTAATGGACGTCAATACATCTGGACATCTAAACTTCTTTGCGTATAGATTGAGCAAATCTCAAATAGCCGTTAAAATTATATGCATTATCACGCCGACAGGTGCATTACACGATGTCACGGTAACGCCTGTACGGTAAACTATGCGGGTTTACGGTCAGTACCCACATAAATTGTGTGGTCTGGTCTCAATTTATTGACGAAGAGGATTAAGTATCTCATGGCTGAATGGAGCGGCGAATATATCAGCCCATACGCTGAGCACGGCAAGAAGAGTGAACAAGTCAAAAAGATTACGGTTTCCATTCCTCTTAAGGTGTTAAAAATCCTCACCGATGAACGCACGCGTCGTCAGGTGAACAACCTGCGTCACGCTACCAACAGCGAGCTGCTGTGCGAAGCGTTTCTGCATGCCTTTACCGGGCAACCTTTGCCGGATGATGCCGATCTGCGTAAAGAGCGCAGCGACGAAATCCCGGAAGCGGCAAAAGAGATCATGCGTGAGATGGGGATTAACCCGGAGACGTGGGAATACTAAAGCGGAAAAGAGCGGCGCGGAGAGTGGAATCGCCTGATGCGCTACGCTTATCAGGCCTACGTCTACGTCATATTGCAATTTATTGAATTTGCACGAACTTGTAGGCCGGATAAGGCGTTCACGCCGCATCCGGCATAAACAACGAGCACGTTGTCAGCGGCTCTGCTCTAACCCACCGCTTTTTATACATGGACGTTTAACGATGAAAAACAGGCTTCTGATCCTCAGCCTGCTGATTTCTGCGCCTGCCCTTGCCTGGCAACCGCAAACCGGCGACATCATCTTTCAGATCTCTCGCTCATCGCAAAGTAAAGCAATCCAACTGGCAACCCATTCCGATTACAGCCACACCGGTATGTTGGTGATGCGTAACAAAAAGCCCTACGTCTTTGAAGCGGTCGGCCCGGTGAAATACACCCCGCTCAAACAGTGGATCGCCCACGGTGAAAATGGCAAATACGTTGTTCGCCGCGTTGAAGGCGGACTCAGCGCCGAACAGCAACAAAAACTGGCGCAAACGGCAAAACGTTATCTCGGCAAACCATACGATTTCAGCTTCTCGTGGAGCGACGATCGCCAGTACTGTTCGGAAGTGGTGTGGAAGGTTTATCAGAACGCGCTGGGAATACGCGTGGGTGAGCAGCAAAAACTAAAAGAGTTCGATCTTAGTAACCCGCTGGTTCAGGCAAAGCTCAAAGAACGCTACGGCAAAAATATTCCTCTTGAGGAAACTGTGGTTTCACCTCAGGCCGTTTTCGATGCGCCACAACTCACTACCGTTGCTAAAGAATGGCCGCTGTTTTCATGGTAATGGGCCAATCGCATCATAATTGGCCCCCCCAAATCTAACTTTTGCTGCTCTGAAGCTCTTGCGAAAACTCAGCAACGTCATTTTGACGCTGTCGTTCCATGGCGATCGCGCCAAAGTGCGTTAACGTACAGAAAATAATGCAGCAGATAACACCAGCAAGCAGAAGATAAAAACCGCCATCCCAACCAACCTGATCGACCATAACACCAAACAGACTTGTTCCAAGCGTTGCGCCAAGAATATAGCTCATAAAACCACGCAAACCGACTGCGGAACCCACGGCAAAACTGGGGACAATTTCCATTGTCTGAACAGAAGCCAGGAACTGCGGTACATAGATAAGGCAGCCTACGCAAGCAGCAAAAATGGTAATAGAGAGCAGAGAGTCACTTTTCCAGTAGCCCAGCAGGCAGAAGAAAATTAATACCATACTGATAATAGCGGGTGGCATACGGCGACCACGAAATAATTTATCACTCAACCAACCAGCAAATAATGTAGTTGGAATCGCCGCCCATTCGAAGATTAAAAATGCCGTGCTCATTTCAGTCTTCGTAAAATGTTTCACACTTAACAGGTAAATAGGCAACCAACTGATAATTCCGAAACGCACCATATAGACAAAAACATCAACGAAAGAGACGAACCATGCGTTCTTGTTTTTTAGCACATAGGTACAAAAAATTTGCCAGGCCGTCATATCTTCCGGCGCACGATCATCTTTTGCTTTAATGCTGACGTCGTCCGGGACGATTTCGCTTAATGGCGGCAAACCTTCACTTACGGGCGAACCTTTACCTGACATCAGTACCACTATAGCAATGACAACAGATACAATCGCTGGAACAACATATGTTGCTATTTTCCAGTGTTCAGTCCCCAGCACAGCAAATGCACCACCAACAATCGGAGCAACAATACCGCCCCCGACATTGTGTGAAATATTCCAGACCGCACCGACGATGCCTCGTTCTTTACGAGGGAACCAGTTGGCTATTGTAATAAACGAAGGACCAACCCCCATTCCTTGAAAGAGACCGTTTAAAACAACAAGTCCCGCAAACATCCAGAAAGCAAAACTAAATCCAAGCGCCACGTTAACGAGAGCACAAAGAACCAAACCCACAGCCATATAGACTTTAGGATTCGCTTTATCTGCCAGACTACTCATTACCCCTTTACTAATACCGTAGGCGATCAGCATACAACTGCTAAGTAGACCTATTTGAGTCGCAGATAGATTAAGATCTTGCTTTAAATAAGGTGTGGAAAGAACAAAGTTATTCCTGACAATATAATACGAAAGATAACCGATAAATACGCTAAATAGCGCCTGCATACGATAACGATTATAAGTATTCTTTATTTCACTTTCAGGAACCTTATGTGTTGCCACTTTAGGTTTCAGTAGAGAAAGCATATATCACCTTCCAGTTCATAGAGTTATTTAAAACAGCAATGCCAGTTACTACTCTCTGAAGAGTATTGCAAAAGCCCTTGCTTCATTGGTTTTAAAGATAGTGAAGCAAGTGAGTTTAAGTTACAATACAGGGCATATGAGTCAAAACTGACTCAAAAATACAAATATCATGTTCCATTTCTTTCCCATTTTTATATCTCAAAATAGAACAAAGCCATTATTTCAGCATTAACGGGTTACAACAGCCCCAATAAAAAAATAATGACTTTTATTAATTTTTTCAGTTTTTGAGGTCAGTCACATATTTTGCATCCATATACGTGATCATTGAAGAGACTCGATTTTACCCTGTTGGAGGATCATGCTACGCAACATGAAAATTTTCATCACCGCTCAACAACCAGCAGGGATTAAGGATTTTCATGTTATCCTTCGTGATAAGCACATTTGCGCTCAAGTTAAAGCCATTCTTCCGGCTTCTGAAGGCTGGTGCAAAGAAACAATAGAATCCGGTCAGGGCCTGAATCCGATAGCACGAATATCGAAATTAATTACCGGAAATAGCTGTAACAATCGCTATTTCCGCAAGATACACATGTTCAGAGGTGCAATATTGATCTTTTTTTGATAACCGCTTCCGGATATAGTGACGCTCGTTACATCTGAATTAATGAAATTTCTGATACTGACACCAGCGTCTTACAGTCATTATGTATATTAGCTAACGGATAATGCTATGAATTACAGCGTAAGAGTTTTTCTCTCGTTAATAGGATTTTTGACATGATTCGTATTATACAACGAGCATTAATCTGTTGGGTTTTATGCGTCAATGTCACCTCAGCGCAAGAGCTGGTGATTGCAACAACGCTTTCTTCGGAAGCGACGGAACACATTATTAGTCAATGGCAAAAACAACCACTGGCAACCAAAATCCGAACGCTTAACCGAACCAGTGCATCCATTGAGCGCCTGCTAGAAAATCCATTGGGTGAAAATATTGATCTGGTACTGAGTTCATCCCCCATGTTGCTACAGCGGTTGCAAAGTAAAAATCTGCTCCAGCCTTTTAATAATCAAATCGAAACAAGCAGAAAGTTAGTCCCCGAATCTATTCGTTCAACCACCGTTGCGGTTGCGGTATCGGGCTATGGCATCCTGATCAATGTGGCGCATCTGGAAGATAAAAATGAGCCAGTGCCTACTTCATGGAAGGAATTGAGCAGGTCACGTTATCAAGGAACACTATTAATGAGCAGCCCTTCACGTTCAGATACCACACATCTGATGATTGAAGATCTCCTGCAACAACAAGGATGGAGTAATGGTTGGGGTACGCTACTGAAAATAGGCGGTAATCTCGCTACCATTTCATCTCGCAGCTTTGGCGTAGCAAATAAGATCAGTACAGGGCTGGGTGACGCTGGTCCAGTCATCGACAATTACGCTAACGTACTGCTTAATAATTCAACTTTACGTTTCAGTTATTTCCCCAACTCTCGCGCAGCGCCAATGTTTATTGCCATCGCAAACGGCAGTAAACACCCACAGGAGGCGGGGCGTTTTATTAATTTTTTGTTGAGCCAGGAAGGACAACAGGCATTGAGCGATTCTGATTCAGGAAAGTATCCGGTATATCCGCTACCCTCCGGTACTCCACTCGCGGATCAACAATTGCGATTATTTGCCTCTCCTTCCCTTGATTATCCGTTGATTATGCAGCGCCAAAAGCTTGTGCAATTGTTATTTGATAATGCGATTACTGTTCGCCTTACCGAACTTCAAAACAGCTGGAAATCATTATATGCCGCAGAACATCGGCTTAAGCGTAAATTGCCAGATGTGCGTGCATTATTAACAGCAGTTCCTGTTACCCCGGAGCAGTCCGTTAATGCCATGTACCTGCAGCAATTCGAACTGCAATCAGGCTTTCGTGAAGCTCAGCTCATGGCATGGCAGCAGTTTTTCCTGCATCAGCAGCAATTGGTGAACACACAACTTGAGTCGTTAAAGTGAAACAACTACATACTATAGGGACGAGCTTACGGCTCGCCTTTGTTTTTAGCGCCATTCTTACGCTATTCGTTAGCGTAGTCAGCCTCTATTCCTGGTATGAACAAAATTCTCAGGTTCGCTACGCGCTTGATGATTATTTCCCGAGGATTCAGGCTTCATTTCTTTTTGAAGAAAACCTCACCGCATTGGTAAACGAATTTAATGAGCTGCAACAAACCACCAATACCGCTAGTCGTCTTCAGGTGAGGAAGCAAATTGAACAACGGCTACAGAAAATTAAGGCCATTAATCCTCATCTTGATTCAGTACATCAACGTGCGCTTAACCAACAGGTCGCCAGTAGTGACAGACTGCTTAACAAGCTCGATAACGCATTGAACAACAACAATCAGGAAAAAGGAAAACTCGACGTTATATCCTCAAGAGTTAACTGGCTGCATGATGACTTTAATAATGAACTCAACTCACTTACCCAGGATTTAAGTTGGCAACAATCGTCGTTGCTAAATCAACTCAGCCAACGAAAAGATCTGCCCGAAAAAGAGAGTTTGCAAAATGCTCAGCAAACTATTCAAAAAGAATTGCAGCTCGTTTTCGAACTTTCACATATAGAAACCCAAATCGTCAGTACGCTAAAGGAGATGCTTAACACGCATAGCAGAGATATAGACGCGTTGAAACAACATATTCAGTATTTGAATTTTTTGAAACACAGCATTGACGAAAATGTGCGGTCGTTATCTTCTTATTCCAGTACCATCACATTACACCAGACAGTTTATTCCTTGTGGGAACTGGGTACTCAGCAAAATTATCTACCCGGAACCCTGGCTGCCTGGCAACAAGCTCAACAAACTCTCATGAGTACTATCGGGGATAAAGAGCGTGTATTTACGCAAATACGTGCTCAATTAGAAACGCAATTAGGTAATAGCCATCAACAATTACAAACATTCAATCTACGATTGGAAAAAATAATGCAAATCAGCGGGCTATTGATTTTGGCAGCTATGGTTACCGCCTTACTGTTCGTTATTCTGGTAAATTACCTCTACATTCGTCCCAGAATGATCCGCCGATTTCGGTTACTGAATGATGCCGTTGTCAAGTTAAGCAATGGTGAACTCGATGCTGATATCCCTGTCTCCGGTAATGATGAACTTGGGAGAATTGCCAACCTGCTCCGCCAGACCATTGAGAAAATTAATCAACAGCAACGTCAACTGGGACAGGAAATATGCGAGCGTATCGCGACAGAAAAAAACCTTCGTACAACGCAAAGTGAATTGATCCAAACTGCAAAACTGGCCGTGGTTGGGCAGACAATGACAACACTGGCACATGAAATTAATCAACCACTTAATGCCTTATCTATGTATCTTTTCAGCGCCAACCGCGCGCTGGAACAACAAGACGTTGGTTTGGTGAAAAATTATATTGTTACTATGCGATCGTTAGTCGAGCGCATGGATAACATCGTTAAAAGATTGCGCAACTTCGCCCGCCGTCGAGATAGTGAACTGGCTGGCGGTGCAATCAATTTACAGCAGGTAATTTATTCGTCCTGGGAACTTCTGGCGTTGAAACATCGATCACAGAAGGCCTCTCTTCACTACCCTGATAATTTCCCTGCCGTTTATGGTGATGATGTCTTGATTCAACAAGTTTTAGTTAATTTGTTTACGAATGCCCTGGAAGCCAGTCTGGAGCAATCACCCACAATAACCATCAGCTTTGAAGAAGAAGCCTCCACTGTAACGCTATATATTGCTGATAATGGAAAAGGCTGGCCAGTGCATCTGGCTGATCGACTATTAACGCCTTTTACCACGGACAAAGCTGTAGGTTTGGGTATTGGCCTTTCGATTAGCCATTCTATTATGCGCCAGTGCCAGGGAGAGTTATATATCGCGTCAACTCTCGACCGCCATGCGCTGGTTATTCTACGTTTCAGGAAACTTTAAGCATGACAGACACTACCCCAACAATTCTGTTAATTGATGACGACAATGATGTTCTGCTAGCCTACAGCACTCTCTTACAGCAAGAGGGTTATGTCGTATGTACCTGTAGCAACCCTTCTGAGGCTCTACAATTACTGCAAAATACGTGGGAAGGCATCGTGGTGTGCGACGTTTGTATGCCGGATATTTCAGGCATCACGCTGCTGGAAAAAATAATGCTTATCGACCCTCATCTTCCCATTCTGATGATCACCGGGCATGGCGATGTCCCCATGGCCGTTGAAGCAGTAAAAAAGGGAGCGTGGGATTTCCTGCAAAAGCCGATCAATCCAGAACAATTTCTCTCACTTATCGAAAAAGCACTGGCTGAACGTGAAGCTTATCTGGAACAAAAAAAATGGCGACACGCTCAGTTTAATTGGCACTTAATCGGTAACAGTGGTTGGATTCGCCAGACACGTCAACAGCTTGAAACGCTGGCAGAAACCGATCTTCCCGTCTGCTTTTACGGCGAACCTGGCACAGGAAGAACATTAGCCGCCCACTATCTTCATCAATTTAGTTCTCGCAAGGAAAGACCTTTAATTGAACGCACACTCAGCGCCAATAGCCAGCAGCCGTTGGAAGAATGGGTGAAAGAAGCAGAAGGTGGCACGCTGTTATTAAAAGAACTTGAGCATTTAACGCCAGAAAATCAGCGCGCCTTGATCCAGTACCAGGAAAGACCCCAGGATCGGTCATTTCGTCTGATTGTTGTTAATCAAAGCCCTCTGGCTGAACTGGCTGCCGCACAAAAAATTATTCCTGCATTGTATTTTCTTTTTTCACTCACCCACATTGAATGCCCACCACTCTGCCAGCGTCCGGGGGATATTGAACCTATTTTTCACCATTATCTGACCCTCACCTGTAAACGATTAAATCGCCAGCAGCCACTGCTGGGAAAAGCTTTTTATAAGCGACTGATGGCGCGTACCTGGCCTGGTAATATTATTGAATTGGTGAATGCGGCAGAACTGGTGGCAGTCGGCGTTTTAATGCTGGACGATTCGGTCAGTTTGCAGATGATGGAGACGGATCCAGCCCCGCTGGATGAACTCGTAGAATCTTATGAAAGACAAATAATTATTGATGCTCTCAACTTCCATCAGGGTCGTATCAACGACGTTGCCGATTACTTTCAGATACCCAGGAAAAAGCTGTATTTGCGCATGAAAAAATACGGTATTGATAAAATGGATTTTCGCTATGAGAAGAAAGATAAAAAGACACAAACTCAATGAGTTATGTTGATAATGTAGGTTTTCAGGCACAAAAAAAGCGCCGTGCGGCGCTTTTTTCGGAAATCCGGTCTTATTTGCTGCCCGGGATGCTGAAACGCTTGTTGAAGCGGTCAACACGGCCACCGGTAGCAACATCACGCTGTTTGCCAGTGAAGAACGGGTGGCACTTGCTGCACACGTCGAGGTTCAGGTCATGACCAACGGTGGAGCGGATTTTCATTACGTTACCGCAAGAGCAGCTAGCAGTAATTTCTTCGTATTTCGGGTGAATATCTTTTTTCATGGGAAAACCTCGGTTTAAGGCCGCGTCGCTCTTCCAGCCCTAACGCCAGACACCACGCGATGTTTAAAGTATAGTTTCAATACGATCATTTCGTATCAAAGGCGCCGAATCATACAGAAATTAACCAGCGTATGCAAACTGATCCGCACTCCTCTACGGCAATGTGTATACTGTTCCACCGAATTTCAAGTCAGGATGATGCTATGCCCGTTGCTCACGTTGCCTTGCCCGTTCCGCTTCCCCGAACCTTTGACTATCTGCTGCCTGAAGGCATGACGGTTAAAGCCGGGTGTCGCGTGCGCGTGCCGTTTGGTAAACAGCAGGAGCGCATCGGGATTGTGGTGTCCGTTAGCGATGTCAGCGAGCTGCCGCTCAACGAGCTAAAAGCGGTAGTTGAAGTGCTGGACGTTGAGCCGGTATTTACTCACTCCGTCTGGCGATTACTGCTATGGGCGGCGGATTATTATCATCATCCCATTGGCGATGTGTTGTTTCATGCCTTGCCGATTTTACTGCGCCAGGGGCGACCTGCAGCGAACGCGCCCATGTGGTACTGGTTTGCCACCGAGCACGGTCAGGCGGTAGATATCAACAGCCTGAAACGTTCGCCAAAGCAACAACAGGCACTGGCGGCATTGCGACAAGGGAAAATCTGGCGCGACCAGGTTGCCACTCTCGAATTTAATGATGCCGCGCTACAGGCACTGCGCAAAAAAGGTCTGTGTGATTTAGCAAGTGAAACACCAGAGTTTAGTGACTGGCGAACGAACTACGCCGTTTCTGGCGAGCGGTTGCGACTGAATACTGAACAAGCCACCGCCGTTGGCGCCATCCATAGCGCGGCAGATACCTTTTCCGCCTGGCTGCTGGCGGGCGTCACCGGCTCCGGTAAAACGGAAGTTTATCTAAGCGTGCTGGAAAACGTGCTCGCCCAGGGCAAACAGGCGCTGGTAATGGTGCCGGAAATCGGCCTGACACCGCAAACTATCGCCCGTTTTCGTGAACGGTTTAATGCGCCCGTGGAAGTTCTGCATTCTGGCCTGAACGACAGCGAGCGCCTTTCTGCGTGGTTGAAAGCGAAAAATGGCGAGGCGGCGATTGTGATTGGCACCCGCTCCGCGCTGTTTACACCGTTTAAAAATCTCGGCGTGATTGTCATTGATGAAGAGCACGACAGTTCCTACAAACAGCAGGAAGGCTGGCGCTATCATGCCCGCGACCTGGCGGTGTATCGCGCGCATAGCGAGCAAATCCCGATTATTCTTGGCTCCGCAACGCCCGCGCTGGAAACGTTATGCAACGTCCAGCAGAAAAAATACCGCCTGCTGCGCCTGACCCGTCGGGCGGGTAATGCGCGTCCGGCAATTCAACACGTGCTGGATTTAAAAGGTCAGAAGGTGCAAGCGGGGCTGGCTCCGGCGTTGATCAGCCGTATGCGCCAGCATTTACAGGCCGACAACCAGGTTATCCTCTTTCTTAACCGCCGGGGTTTTGCGCCTGCGCTGCTGTGCCACGACTGTGGCTGGATAGCCGAATGCCCGCGTTGCGATCACTACTACACATTGCATCAGGCGCAGCAGCATCTGCGCTGTCATCACTGCGACAGCCAGCGCCCAGTGCCGCGCCAGTGCCCTTCCTGCGGCTCCACGCATCTTGTGCCGGTGGGCCTGGGCACCGAGCAGCTTGAGCAGACGCTTGCCCCGATGTTCCCTGGTGTACCCATTTCACGTATTGATCGTGACACTACCAGCCGCAAAGGTGCGCTGGAACAACAACTGGCGGAAGTACATCGCGGCGGCGCGCGGATTTTGATTGGCACGCAAATGCTGGCGAAAGGTCACCACTTTCCGGATGTCACACTTGTGGCATTACTGGACGTGGACGGTGCGCTGTTTTCTGCCGATTTTCGATCCGCAGAACGTTTCGCCCAGCTTTACACCCAGGTTGCTGGTCGTGCGGGGCGTGCCGGTAAACAGGGCGAAGTGGTGCTGCAAACGCATCATCCGGAACATCCTCTCTTGCAAACATTGCTCTATAAAGGCTATGACGCCTTTGCAGAACAGGCGCTGGCCGAGCGGCGTATGATGCAGCTACCACCGTGGACCAGCCACGTGATTGTGCGCGCCGAAGATCATAACAATCAGCACGCGCCGCTGTTCCTGCAACAGTTGCGAAATCTCATCCTCTCCAGTCCGCTGGCGGATGAGAAACTGTGGGTTCTCGGCCCGGTTCCAGCACTGGCACCCAAACGTGGCGGTCGCTGGCGCTGGCAGATCCTGCTGCAACATCCTTCCCGCGTGCGCTTACAGCACATCATTAACGGTACGCTGGCGCTTATTAATACAATACCGGATTCACGGAAAGTGAAATGGGTGCTGGATGTCGATCCTATTGAGGGTTAAACCGCTAACGATGCGAGGCGGATCGAAAAATTAAATATTCATCACACTTTTCATGAAAATTCTGTAACCGTTTTCACGCGCTATCTGCTAAAAATGTTGCCGATGTGAAGTAAACACGGATGTAGTACGCCTGACGTGCCAGGCGAGGAGTGAGAGTGAAAGCGAAGAAGCAGGAAACTGCCGCAACCATGAAAGACGTCGCCCTGAAAGCAAAAGTCTCTACGGCAACCGTCTCCCGAGCGTTAATGAATCCAGATAAGGTCTCCCTGGCGACTCGTAACCGGGTTGAAAAAGCCGCCCGGGATGTGGGTTATTTACCGCAGCCGATGGGGCGTAACGTCAAGCGTAATGAGTCCCGCACCATTCTGGTGATTGTCCCGGATATCTGTGATCCCTTCTTTAGCGAAATTATTCGCGGAATCGAAATTACGGCAGCAAGTCATGGGTATCTGGTACTGATTGGCGACTGTGCACATCAAAACCAGCAGGAAAAAACCTTTATCGATTTGATAATCACTAAGCAAATTGATGGCATGTTGCTGCTCGGTTCAAGGCTGCCGTTTGATGCCAGCATTGAGGAACAGCGTAATCTGCCGCCGATGGTGATGGCGAACGAATTTGCACCGGAGCTGGAACTGCCTACAGTTCATATCGACAACCTGACCGCTGCATTTGATGCGGTAAATTACCTGTATGAACAGGGGCATAAATTGATCGGCTGTATTGCTGGGCCGGAAGAAATGCCGCTGTGTCACTATCGCCTGCAAGGCTACGTTCAGGCTCTGCGTCGCTGCGGAATTATGGTTGATCCACAATACATCGCCCGTGGCGACTTCACCTTCGACGCCGGAAGCAAAGCCATGCAGCAGTTGCTCGACCTTCCGCAACCGCCAACTGCTGTTTTCTGTCATAGCGATGTGATGGCACTTGGCGCACTTTCGCAGGCAAAACGTCAGGGGCTGAAAGTTCCTGATGACCTTTCCATAATCGGTTTTGATAACATCGACCTGACGCAATTTTGTGATCCGCCACTGACAACCATCGCACAGCCGCGCTATGAAATTGGTCGCGAGGCAATGTTGTTATTGCTTGACCAAATGCAGGGGCAAACGGTCGGCAGTGGCTCACGTTTAATGGACTGCGAGCTTATTATCCGGGGATCGACACGCACATTGACTTAAAGTAAACCTTTAAGGCTTCCGTGACTGGTCAAAGGCCCGCCGCTTAAGTAACATGGCGGGCTGACGAACGAATAAATACAGCGAAACGATAGTGGCACAACGAGATTATGTACGCCGCAGCCAACCGGCACCTTCGCGGCGAAAAAAGAGTACCTCACGGAAAAAGCAACGAAATCTGCCTGCGGTTTCTCCCGCAATGGTCGCTATTGCTGCCGCCGTTCTTGTGACCTTTATCGGTGGTCTGTACTTCATTACGCATCACAAGAAAGAAGAGTCCGAGACGCTGCAAAGCCAGAAAGTGACCGGAAACGGACTACCTCCGAAACCGGAAGAACGCTGGCGCTACATTAAAGAGCTGGAAAGTCGCCAGCCGGGTGTGCGTGCGCCAACAGAACCTTCTGCCGGTGGTGAAGTAAAAACGCCGGAGCAACTGACACCAGAACAGCGCCAGCTTCTTGAACAAATGCAGGCCGATATGCGCCAGCAGCCAACGCAGTTAGTTGAAGTTCCGTGGAATGAGCAAACGCCAGAACAGCGCCAGCAAACGCTACAACGCCAGCGTCAGGCGCAGCAGTTAGCGGAACAGCAACGCCTGGCTCAGCAGTCACGAACAACCGAACAAAGCTGGCAGCAACAGACGCGTACGTCGCAAGCCGCGCCGGTTCAGTCGCAGCCGCGCCAGTCAAAACCGGCTTCTACTCAGCAGCCGTACCAGGATCTGCTGCAAACCCCTGCGCACACTACCGCGCAGTCGAAGCCGCAGCAAGCTGCGCCAGTTGCTCGTGCAGCTGACGCGCCAAAACCGACGGCGGAGAAAAAAGATGAACGCCGCTGGATGGTACAGTGCGGTTCGTTCAGAGGGGCAGAACAGGCAGAGACAGTACGTGCTCAGCTGGCGTTCGAAGGCTTTGACTCGAAAATTACCACCAACAATGGCTGGAATCGTGTGGTCATTGGCCCGGTGAAAGGCAAAGAGAACGCAGACAGCACCCTCAATCGGTTGAAGATGGCGGGTCATACAAACTGCATTCGGCTCGCTGCCGGGGGTTGAAACCCTCAAAATCCCCCCCATCTATAATTGCATTATGCCCCGTACTTTTGTACGGGGTTTGTACTCTGTATTCGTAACCAAGGGGTCAGCTCGTGACAACTATAGTAAGCGTACGCCGTAACGGCCATGTGGTCATCGCTGGTGATGGTCAGGCCACGTTGGGCAATACCGTAATGAAAGGCAACGTGAAAAAGGTCCGCCGTCTGTACAACGACAAAGTCATCGCGGGCTTTGCGGGCGGTACTGCGGATGCTTTTACGCTGTTCGAACTGTTTGAACGTAAGCTGGAAATGCATCAGGGTCATCTGGTTAAAGCGGCCGTTGAACTGGCAAAAGACTGGCGTACCGATCGCATGTTGCGCAAACTTGAAGCACTGCTGGCAGTCGCAGACGAAACTGCATCGCTTATCATCACCGGTAACGGTGACGTGGTGCAGCCAGAAAACGATCTTATTGCTATCGGCTCCGGCGGCCCTTACGCCCAGGCGGCGGCGCGCGCGCTGTTAGAAAACACTGAACTTAGCGCCCGTGAAATTGCTGAAAAGGCGTTGGATATTGCAGGCGACATTTGCATCTATACCAACCATTTCCACACCATCGAAGAATTAAGCTACAAAGCGTAAGGATCTCCCATGTCTGAAATGACCCCACGCGAAATCGTCAGCGAGCTGGATAAGCACATCATCGGCCAGGACAACGCCAAGCGTTCTGTGGCGATTGCTCTGCGTAACCGCTGGCGCCGTATGCAGCTCAACGAAGAGCTGCGCCATGAAGTGACCCCGAAAAATATCCTGATGATCGGCCCGACCGGTGTCGGTAAAACTGAAATCGCCCGTCGTCTGGCTAAGCTGGCGAATGCGCCGTTCATCAAAGTTGAAGCGACCAAATTCACCGAAGTGGGCTACGTCGGTAAGGAAGTGGATTCTATTATTCGCGATCTGACCGATGCCGCCGTGAAAATGGTACGCGTACAAGCTATCGAGAAAAACCGTTATCGCGCTGAAGAACTGGCAGAAGAACGTATTCTCGACGTGCTGATCCCACCTGCTAAAAACAACTGGGGACAGACCGAACAGCAGCAGGAACCGTCCGCTGCTCGTCAGGCATTCCGCAAGAAACTGCGTGAAGGCCAGCTTGATGACAAAGAAATCGAGATCGATCTTGCCGCAGCACCGATGGGCGTTGAAATTATGGCTCCTCCGGGAATGGAAGAGATGACCAGCCAGCTGCAGTCCATGTTCCAGAACCTGGGCGGCCAGAAGCAAAAAGCACGTAAGCTGAAAATCAAAGACGCCATGAAGCTGCTGATTGAAGAAGAAGCGGCGAAACTGGTGAATCCGGAAGAGCTGAAGCAAGACGCTATCGACGCTGTTGAGCAGCACGGGATCGTGTTTATCGACGAAATCGACAAAATCTGTAAGCGCGGCGAGTCTTCCGGTCCGGATGTTTCTCGTGAAGGTGTTCAGCGTGACCTGCTGCCGCTGGTAGAAGGTTGCACCGTTTCCACCAAACACGGGATGGTCAAAACTGACCACATTCTGTTTATCGCTTCTGGCGCGTTCCAGATTGCGAAACCGTCTGACCTGATCCCGGAACTGCAAGGTCGTCTGCCAATCCGCGTTGAGCTGCAGGCACTGACCACCAGCGACTTCGAGCGTATTCTGACCGAGCCGAATGCCTCTATCACCGTGCAGTACAAAGCACTGATGGCGACCGAAGGCGTGAATATCGAATTTACGGATTCCGGTATTAAGCGTATCGCGGAAGCGGCATGGCAGGTGAACGAATCTACCGAAAACATCGGTGCACGCCGTTTACATACCGTTCTGGAGCGTTTAATGGAAGAGATTTCCTACGACGCCAGCGATTTAAGCGGTCAAACTATCACCATTGACGCAGATTATGTGAGCAAACATCTGGATGCGTTGGTGGCAGATGAAGATCTGAGCCGTTTTATCCTATAATCGCGTTCAATCATTTTCATCATTGTTTGATGGGGCTGAAAGGCCCCATTTTTATTGGCGCGTATTATGACTGAACAACAAATTAGCCGAACTCAGGCGTGGCTGGAAAGTTTACGACCTAAAACCCTCCCCCTCGCCTTTGCTGCAATTATCGTCGGGACGGCGCTGGCATGGTGGCAAGGTCACTTCGATCCGCTGGTCGCCCTGCTGGCACTGATTACCGCCGGGCTATTACAGATCCTTTCTAACCTCGCCAATGATTACGGCGATGCCGTCAAAGGCAGCGACAAACCTGACCGTATCGGACCACTACGTGGTATGCAAAAAGGGGTTATTACCCAGCAAGAGATGAAACGGGCGCTCATCATTACCGTCGTGCTCATCTGTCTCTCCGGACTGGCGCTGGTCGCAGTGGCGTGCCATACGCTGGCCGATTTTGTCGGCTTCCTGATTCTGGGCGGGTTGTCGATCATCGCCGCAATCACCTACACCGTGGGCAATCGCCCTTATGGTTATATCGGTCTGGGTGATATTTCCGTACTGGTTTTCTTTGGCTGGTTGAGCGTGATGGGGAGCTGGTATTTGCAGGCGCATACGTTGATTCCGGCATTGATCCTTCCGGCGACCGCCTGTGGCCTGCTGGCAACAGCGGTTCTGAATATTAATAACCTGCGTGATATCAATAGCGACCGCGAGAATGGCAAAAATACACTGGTGGTACGCTTAGGTGCAGTAAACGCGCGTCGTTACCATGCCTGCCTGCTGATCGGCTCACTGGTGTGCCTGGCGCTGTTTAATCTCTTTTCGCTGCACAGCCTGTGGGGCTGGTTGTTCCTGCTGGCAACGCCGTTACTGGTGAAACAGGCTCGTTATGTGATGCGTGAAATGGATCCGGTAGCGATGCGACCAATGCTGGAACGCACTGTCAAGGGCGCATTACTGACTAACTTGCTGTTTGTTTTAGGGATATTCCTAAGCCAGTGGGCAGCATAACTGACAAATATCAATTAACAATTGATGATTTTGCCAACAACCCACATAGCGCGATATACTGAAAATTCTCGCAGCAACTGAATGTTAAGCCTATGAAATACGATACTTCCGAGCTTTGTGACATCTATCAAGAAGATGTCAACGTCGTGGAACCGCTGTTCTCCAACTTTGGTGGACGGGCGTCGTTTGGCGGACAAATCATCACGGTAAAATGTTTCGAGGACAACGGGTTGCTGTATGATCTGCTCGAACAGAATGGTCGTGGTCGTGTTCTTGTCGTCGATGGCGGTGGTTCTGTTCGTCGCGCACTGGTCGATGCTGAACTGGCGCGTCTGGCAGTACAAAATGAATGGGAAGGCCTGGTCATTTACGGCGCGGTGCGTCAGGTAGATGACCTGGAAGAGCTGGATATCGGCATCCAGGCGATGGCGGCAATTCCGGTCGGTGCTGTTGGCGAAGGCATTGGTGAAAGCGATGTCCGCGTCAACTTTGGCGGCGTCACCTTCTTCTCCGGCGACCATCTCTATGCCGACAATACCGGGATTATTCTTTCTGAAGATCCGCTGGATATCGAATGATAAAAAAGGCACCGCAAGGTGCCTTTTTTCTGCGTTACCTGTTGCCTACACAGTAAAGCAATTACGCGAAAGATGAAGCGTAATCAGACCTCTTCCATGCGACCCAGCAGGGCCTGCAGACGTTCCTGCCAGCCGTTCTGCTGTTCTTTCAGATGGTTGTTCTCACGCTCCAGCTCTTCGCGCTGATGCTGGGCATTTTGAACTTCCTGCGACAGTGAGTTGTTCTTTTCTTTCAGCTCTTCGATTTCCATCTGCAACAAAGTGATGGTATCAATCGCCTGCTGTACTTTTGCTTCCAGTTTCTCAAACACTTCTAATGACATTGTCATACCTCTCCTGAATTGCAAGGCGTTGATGGATATATATCCTCGTCCCGATTATCGGTGACGCCTTAATAAATACGTGCACGTTTTCGTTAGCTCCGATTGTATGAAGCCGCGCCATCTCTGTCCAGCAGCACGCCTTGCAGATTCCGGTTTGCCACACTTTTCATCCTTCTTCTGGTGACATAACCCACATGAATCGAAAATGTTAAAAAATTTGTTGCAAGAATGATTTAACAAACGTGCATCATGTAAGAAGATGTGAAACAAATGGCGCGATAACGCTCATTTTATGACGCGGCACACACATTTTGATTTCGATATTTCTCGTTTTTGCTCGTTAACGATAAATTCACAGGATGCCTACAAGCATCGTGAACGTCAGTGACTTTCACGCTTACAACAAACATTAACTCTTCAGGATCCGATTATGAGTCAAACATCAACCTTGAAAGGCCAGTGCATTGCCGAATTCCTAGGGACCGGGTTGTTGATTTTTTTCGGTGTGGGTTGCGTTGCAGCACTTAAAGTCGCTGGTGCGTCTTTTGGTCAGTGGGAAATCAGTGTCATTTGGGGACTAGGGGTGGCAATGGCCATCTACCTGACCGCAGGGGTTTCCGGCGCGCATCTTAATCCCGCTGTCACTATTGCGTTGTGGCTGTTTGCCTGTTTCGACAAGCGAAAAGTTATTCCTTTTATCATTTCACAAGTTGCCGGTGCTTTCTGCGCTGCGGCATTAGTTTACGGGCTTTACTACAATTTATTCCTCAACTTCGAACAGACCCATCATATTGTTCGCGGCAGCGTCGAAAGTGTTGATCTGGCGGGCACATTCTCTACTTACCCTAACCCTCATATCAATTTTGTGCAGGCTTTCGCAGTTGAAATGGTGATTACCGCTATTCTGATGGGGCTGATCCTGGCGCTCACGGACGATGGTAACGGTGTACCGCGTGGGCCATTGGCACCGTTGTTGATTGGTCTACTGATTGCGGTCATCGGCGCATCTATGGGGCCATTGACGGGCTTTGCCATGAACCCAGCACGTGACTTCGGTCCGAAAGTCTTTGCCTGGCTGGCGGGCTGGGGCAAGGTCGCCTTTACCGGCGGCAGAGACATTCCTTACTTCCTTGTGCCGCTTTTTGGCCCTATCGTTGGCGCGATTGTAGGTGCATTTGCCTACCGCAAACTGATTGGCCGCCATTTGCCTTGCGATATCTGTGTTGTGGAAGAAAAGGAGATCACAACTCCTTCAGAACAAAAAGCTTCACTGTAATGTGACTACGGGACAATTAAACATGACTGAAAAAAAATATATCGTTGCGCTCGACCAGGGCACCACCAGCTCCCGCGCAGTCGTGATGGATCACGATGCCAACATCATTAGCGTGTCACAGCGCGAATTTGAGCAAATCTACCCAAAACCAGGCTGGGTAGAACACGACCCAATGGAAATCTGGGCCACCCAAAGCTCTACGCTGGTAGAAGTGCTGGCGAAAGCCGATATCAGTTCCGATCAAATTGCAGCTATTGGGATTACTAACCAGCGAGAAACCACTATCGTCTGGGAAAAAGAAACCGGCAAGCCTATCTATAACGCCATTGTCTGGCAGTGCCGTCGTACCGCTGAGATCTGCGAGCATCTCAAGCGCGATGGCATGGAAGAGTACATTCGTAATAACACCGGTCTGGTCATTGACCCGTACTTCTCTGGCACCAAAGTGAAGTGGATCCTCGACCATGTGGAAGGCTCCCGCGAGCGTGCGCGTCGTGGTGAACTGCTGTTTGGTACGGTTGATACCTGGCTAATCTGGAAAATGACTCAAGGTCGCGTTCACGTGACCGATTACACCAACGCGTCTCGCACCATGTTGTTCAACATCCATACTCTGGACTGGGACGACAAAATGCTCGACGCACTGGATATCCCGCGCGAGATGCTGCCTGAAGTGCGTCGCTCTTCGGAAGTGTACGGTCAGACCAACATCGGCGGTAAAGGCGGCACGCGTATTCCGATCGCCGGGATCGCGGGTGATCAGCAGGCGGCGCTATTCGGGCAGCTGTGCGTTAAAGAAGGGATGGCGAAGAATACCTATGGTACAGGCTGCTTTATGCTGATGAATACCGGTGAGAAAGCGGTGACATCAGAAAATGGCCTGCTGACCACCATCGCCTGTGGCCCGACTGGCGAAGTGAATTATGCTCTGGAAGGCGCGGTATTTATGGCGGGCGCGTCCATTCAGTGGCTGCGCGATGAAATGAAACTGATTAGCGACGCCGACGATTCCGAATACTTTGCCACCAAAGTGCAAAATACCAACGGCGTATATGTCGTTCCGGCCTTTACCGGCCTGGGCGCGCCGTACTGGGATCCGTATGCGCGCGGGGCGATTTTCGGTCTGACTCGTGGGGTGAATGCTAACCACATCATCCGCGCGACGCTGGAGTCTATTGCTTATCAGACGCGTGACGTACTGGAAGCAATGCAGGCCGACTCCGGCATTCGTCTGCACGCACTGCGCGTAGACGGCGGCGCGGTGGCGAACAATTTCCTGATGCAGTTCCAGTCTGACATCCTCGGCACGCGCGTTGAGCGTCCGGAAGTGCGCGAAGTGACCGCATTGGGTGCAGCCTATCTTGCTGGTCTGGCGGTTGGCTTCTGGCAGAACCTTGACGAGCTGCAAGAGAAAGCGGTGATTGAACGCGAGTTCCGCCCTGGCATCGAAACCACCGAGCGTAATTACCGTTACGCAGGCTGGAAAAAAGCGGTTAAACGCGCGATGGCGTGGGAAGAACACGAGGAGTGATGCCAGGCATCTGGCCGATTGCCTGATGCTGATCGCCTGATGCGACGCTTACGCGTCTTATCAGGCCTACGAGCCGATGCCATTTTGTGTAGGCGGGATAAGGCGTTCACGCCGCATCCGGCATCATGCAGACTCTGAAACCGTGCGGGGGCAACCCCGCACACATCAATAATCCCGCCCTTCCCCTGTGCTACACTTCGCGCCATTCCTTACTGCTTAGAGTTTGCTATGAGACGAGAACTTGCCATCGAATTTTCCCGCGTCACCGAATCTGCGGCGCTGGCTGGCTACAAATGGTTAGGACGCGGCGATAAAAACACCGCTGACGGCGCGGCGGTAAACGCCATGCGTATTATGCTCAACCAGGTCAACATTGACGGCACCATCGTCATTGGTGAAGGCGAAATCGACGAAGCACCGATGCTCTATATTGGTGAAAAAGTCGGTACTGGTCGCGGCGATGCGGTGGATATTGCTGTTGATCCGATTGAAGGCACGCGCATGACGGCGATGGGTCAGGCTAACGCGCTGGCGGTACTGGCTGTGGGCGATAAGGGCTGCTTCCTCAATGCGCCGGATATGTATATGGAGAAGTTGATCGTCGGACCTGGTGCCAAAGGCGTCATCGACCTGAATCTGCCGCTGGCGGATAACCTGCGCAATGTTGCGGCGGCACTCGGCAAACCGTTAAGCGAACTGACGGTCACTATTCTGGCGAAACCGCGCCACGACGCGGTTATCGCAGAAATGCAGCAACTCGGCGTGCGCGTATTTGCCATTCCTGATGGCGATGTCGCAGCCTCGATTCTCACCTGTATGCCAGACAGCGAAGTTGACGTGCTGTACGGCATTGGCGGCGCGCCAGAAGGTGTGGTGTCTGCGGCGGTGATCCGCGCATTGGATGGCGACATGAATGGCCGTCTGCTGGCACGTCATGACGTCAAAGGCGACAACGAAGAGAATCGTCGCATTGGCGAGCAGGAGCTGGCGCGCTGCAAAGCAATGGGCATTGAAGCCGGTAAAGTACTGCGTCTGGGCGATATGGCGCGTAGCGATAACGTCATCTTCTCTGCCACCGGTATCACCAAAGGCGATCTGCTGGAAGGGATTAGCCGCAAAGGCAATATCGCGACAACCGAAACGCTGCTGATTCGTGGTAAGTCACGCACCATTCGCCGCATTCAGTCGATTCACTATCTGGATCGCAAAGACCCGGAAATGCAGGTGCATATTCTCTGAGTCATTTGATCGATTGAGCCTTCCAGTCCTTCGGGACTGGAATTTTTTTGTCCGGAGAACGAAGATAAGGCAAGTCAATCAAAACAGGAGAGAAACATGGCTGATTGGGTAACAGGCAAAGTCACTAAAGTGCAGAACTGGACCGACGCCCTGTTTAGTCTCACCGTTCACGCTCCGGTACTTCCATTTACCGCCGGACAATTCACCAAACTTGGCCTTGAAATTGACGGCGAACGCGTCCAGCGCGCCTACTCTTACGTTAATTCTCCCGACAATCCCGACCTGGAGTTTTATCTGGTCACCGTCCCTGATGGCAAATTAAGCCCGCGACTGGCGGCGCTAAAACCGGGTGACGAAGTGCAGGTGGTTAGCGAAGCGGCTGGCTTTTTTGTTCTGGATGAAGTACCAGATTGCGAAACGCTATGGATGCTGGCAACCGGTACAGCGATTGGCCCTTATTTGTCGATTCTGCAATTAGGCAAAGATTTAGATCGCTTCAAAAATTTGGTACTGGTTCACGCCGCGCGTTATGCCTCCGACTTAAGCTATTTGCCACTGATGCAGGAACTGGAAAAACGCTACGAAGGAAAACTGCGCATTCAGACGGTTGTCAGTCGGGAAACGGCAGCGGGCTCACTCACCGGGCGAATACCGGCGTTAATTGAAAGCGGTGAACTGGAAAACGCGGTTGGACTGCCAATGAATAAAGAAACCAGCCATGTGATGCTGTGTGGTAATCCACAGATGGTGCGCGATACGCAACAACTGCTGAAAGAGACCCGGCAGATGACGAAACATTTACGTCGCCGACCGGGTCACATGACAGCGGAGCATTACTGGTAAGCGGTTACTTGTCGATAAATGGCACGATCAAGAGATCCGCACTCAACTTATTGATCATCCCGCGATATGCCGGCATCAAACGGTTGATAAACGAGTGGTGGTGACCACAAACAAGGAGGTCACACTGCTCTTTTTGCATAATTTCCAGCAGTGTTTCCGGCATTTCTCCGCGCTCAATGCGCAGTTTCGTTTTCGGCCACTGAATATTTTTCGTCAGCTTATACAGTTTGTTATCTGACTTATCTTTCAATAGTTGAAGAATATCTTCTGTTGCGGGGAAGTAGATACCCGGATACAACTCACTTAAGCCATCATCAATATGAATTAACGTCAGATGAGCGTCATTATGTCTGGCGAGATCCAGGGCTTTGTTCACCAGTAGGGCATCTTCTTCATTCCCGGAAATTGCCACGCCAATGTGTTTATAAGCCATGTTTAACTCCATTAACCAAGTGAACGCAGTGATAACTCAAAAATAATCATCTCGGCCTGGCATGAGAAGGTGAAAGCTGCATCAAGCTCGACTTGCCCCTCCAGATCTTTAATCTTATAGGCCACGCTGGCGCCTTCATCCGCAGAGGATGCAGTGGCTGCAAGCTCTTTCAGTTTGGTCATAAAGGACTCTGCTTCTTCGCGGGTAGCAAAAAAGCGCGAAAGTTTGCTTGTACAGTTGTCGTTATCAATCACCGTACCGATATCAATCGCACATCCTTTAGTACTGCATTTATCTACGACATCTTTCATAGGGCACCTCTGTATATTCGCCTCTCTGTCGATTGCCACTTAAGAATAATGCGCCGTTAAGGGAAGAACAAACAAGTAATGATCTTATGGATTACCATTTTTTTTGATATTGATTAAGGTAAGGAAATGAGGGAGATTTTCCGGGTATCGTCATTTGCAATATGGAAATAACGATCCCGGATAAAAATAGCAATAAGAGGGTGATGCTGCCAACTTACTGATTTAGTGTATGATGGTGTTTTTGAGGTGCTCCAGTGGCTTCTGTTTCTATCAGCTGTCCCTCCTGTTCAGCTACTGACGGGGTGGTGCGTAACGGCAAAAGCACCGCCGGACATCAGCGCTATCTCTGCTCTCACTGCCGTAAAACATGGCAACTGCAGTTCACTTACACCGCTTCTCAACCCGGTACGCACCAGAAAATCATTGATATGGCCATGAATGGCGTTGGATGCCGGGCAACTGCCCGCATTATGGGCGTTGGCCTCAACACGATTTTACGTCACTTAAAAAACTCAGGCCGCAGTCGGTAACCTCGCGCATACAGCCGGGCAGTGACGTCATCGTCTGCGCGGAAATGGACGAACAGTGGGGCTATGTCGGGGCTAAATCGCGCCAGCGCTGGCTGTTTTACGCGTATGACAGGCTCCGGAAGACGGTTGTTGCGCACGTATTCGGTGAACGCACTATGGCGACGCTGGGGCGTCTTATGAGCCTGCTGTCACCCTTTGACGTGGTGATATGGATGACGGATGGCTGGCCGCTGTATGAATCCCGCCTGAAGGGAAAGCTGCACGTAATCAGCAAGCGATATACGCAGCGAATTGAGCGGCATAACCTGAATCTGAGGCAGCACCTGGCACGGCTGGGACGGAAGTCGCTGTCGTTTTCAAAATCGGTGGAGCTGCATGACAAAGTCATCGGGCATTATCTGAACATAAAACACTATCAATAAGTTAGAGTCATTACCCAATAAGAGATATATTGCGGATTAATGGCTTGATTTATTCTCAGACTTATACTTTACGTCCAGGGTATCTTTACCAAATTTATTTGCGCCCTGGGTGCCGACAAATGCGCCAAGATCGATAAGCATCATCACCAGAATCAACGTCGGAATAAACCGCCCCACCGCCCATTGCCACACGCCCGGTAAAATCGCCCAGTTACCCGCCAGAAGCATCCACGCTACAATCATCAGAAATGCCCATGCGCCAGAACGCCCACGATCGTGCAGTCGTTTCACCGTCACTGCCGCTGTCGGCCATAACAGGCACACAAGGCAAAACGCGGCGGTCTGGATATCGAGTAATTTTTTAGCCGCCAGTGAGAAAAGCACCAACATGCCAACGATCCAGAGGCCAATCCAAATCCAGAAATCGCGGCGTCCAATACGCCCTTTAAATGAGAATAACCATTGCTGTATGGTCATGTAAGTTCCTTGATGGTTGTCTTTTCCAGGATTCTACCCTTTTGACAAGGGCGACAGATATCGTTTTAATCGAACCCAGTCATAACAAAAGGTACTGCCGATGAAGTCAGGGTGTTCAGTGTTTTTTCTCTTATCTACCGTGTTATCCGTTAGTGCAACGGTGCACGCACAATCGCCTGGCACGGCAACGACAGCGCCCTACCTGCTGGCTGGCGCCCCCACTTTCGATCTCTCCATCAGCCAGTTTCGAGAAGACTTTAACAGCCAGAACCCCAATCTGCCACTGAACGAATTTCGTGCCATCGACAGCAGCCCCGACAAAGCCAACCTGACTCGCGCCGCCAGTAAAATTAACGAGAACTTGTATGCTTCCACGGCGCTTGAGCGCGGCACCTTAAAAATCAAAAGCATTCAAATTACCTGGCTGCCAATCCAGGGGCCAGAGCAAAAAGCCGCTAAAGCGAAAGCCCAGGAATACATGGCAGCAATGATCCGCACACTCACCCCGCTGATGACCAAAACACAAAGTCAGAAAAAGCTGCAGTCACTCCTTACGGCGGGGAAAAACAAACGTTACTACACTGAGACAGAAGGCGCGTTGCGCTATGTTGTCGCGGACAACGGCGAAAAGGGGCTGACCTTCGCTGTTGAACCGATTAAGCTGGCGCTATCTGAAACGCTGGAAGGGTTGAATAAATGACAAAAAGCAAAGCCTTTGCGCCGATGAATCTCTATACTGTTTCACAGACCTGCTGCCCTGCGGGGCGGCCATCTTCCTTTATTCGCTTATAAGCGTGGAGAATTAAAATGCGACATCCTTTAGTGATGGGTAACTGGAAACTGAACGGCAGCCGCCACATGGTTCACGAGCTGGTTTCTAACCTGCGTAAAGAGCTGGCAGGTGTTGCTGGCTGTGCGGTTGCAATCGCACCACCGGAAATGTACATCGATATGGCGAAGCGTGAAGCTGAAGGCAGCCACATCATGCTGGGTGCGCAGAACGTGGATCTGAACCTGTCCGGCGCATTCACCGGTGAAACCTCTGCTGCTATGCTGAAAGACATCGGCGCACAGTACATCATCATCGGCCACTCTGAACGTCGTACTTACCACAAAGAGTCTGACGAACTGATCGCGAAAAAATTCGCTGTGCTGAAAGAGCAGGGTCTGACTCCGGTTCTGTGCATCGGCGAAACTGAAGCTGAGAACGAAGCGGGCAAAACTGAAGAAGTTTGCGCACGTCAGATCGACGCAGTGCTGAAAACTCAGGGTGCGGCAGCATTCGAAGGCGCAGTTATCGCTTACGAACCAGTATGGGCAATCGGTACTGGCAAATCTGCAACTCCGGCGCAGGCGCAGGCTGTTCACAAATTCATCCGCGATCACATCGCTAAAGTTGACGCTAACATCGCTGAACAAGTGATCATCCAGTACGGCGGTTCTGTAAACGCGTCTAACGCTGCTGAACTATTCGCTCAGCCGGACATCGACGGCGCGCTGGTTGGCGGTGCTTCTCTGAAAGCTGACGCCTTCGCAGTGATCGTTAAAGCTGCAGAAGCGGCTAAACAGGCTTAAGTCTGACAGGTGCCGGATTTCACATCCGGCACTTAACTTTTCTTAACTGCTTGCCTTAACGCAAAATCTCACACTGATGATCCTGAATCTCCTCGGCTGAAGCACGATTCAGCGTCAGCAGATTACGCTGTGTCGCCAGTAATACAAACGAGTTGTCACTCTGCCGTACCATCGCCAGCCCGTAACTTCCCATATGTTCCCGCGCTTCTGGCACTTCTTCCGCCAGCATCATAAACGGACTACGTTGTACCAGTTCGCTTTCGGTTACCCGACGCGCCAGATATTCATGCCCCTGTAATCCGCCTGGCAGCGGCAACCAGCGACTGCTGATGTTCGCCAGGTTATTATCCAGTTGTTTGCGCACATCAGGACGAATACAAGAGATATGAATATGAAAATGGTCTTGTGTGCGCCCGGTGCGGGAGTTAATCGCCAACGAGACCGCGCGATCGGGAACCGGCTGACCATATTTTTTACTCATAAAATCACGCGCCTGCCAGGCCAGCCAAAAGAAGTTCGGCGTTGCAGGATCGGTCAGCAAAGGACTTTCAGTGCCGTTAATACGATACGTTGGCATCAACAGATATTGCAGTGGTCCGTTAATGTCTTTTAAAACCACATATCCGGCATCGGGTTTGACTTCCACACATGGCGAAGGATTTTGGTTTTGCTGCTGGTTGGGCAAACATTGCTCAAGGACAATCTTACGTAACACATCCGAATCACCGGTAAATTTCCAGTAGCCGATACCCGCAGCAACGGCGATAACTATCATCACCAAAATGAGAATAACCGTTTTTTTCATCGTTTTTTCCCTGTACCTCAAAGAGATGCAAGGGTAACGCAAAATCGCGACAAATAAAAAACCCGGTCGCGAGATGCCACCGGGTCTGGTTATCGTCAACAAAATTAACGTTTGCTGATTTGGTCAAACGTACCGCCGTTAGAGAAATGCTCTTTTTGCGCTTTCGTCCAGCCGCCGAACTCTTCATCAATGGTGAATAACTTCAGCTTCGGAAAAGCATTTTCATACTTTTTCGCCACGTCAGGATCGCGCGGACGGTAATAGTTTTTGGCTGCAATCTCCTGACCTTCTGGCGAGTAGAGATATTTCAGATAGGCTTCTGCCACCTCTTTGGTGCCTTTTTTCTCCACCACTTTATCGACAACCGATACCGTCGGCTCCGCGAGAATAGACTCACTCGGCGTGACGATTTCGAACTTATCTTTCCCCAGTTCATTCGTTGCCAGCAGAGCTTCGTTTTCCCAGGCGATCAGCACGTCACCAATCCCACGCTCGACAAAAGTATTTGTTGAACCACGCGCACCAGAGTCCAGCACTTCCACGTTTTTATACAATGACTGCACAAAATCCTGCGCCTTTGCCTGATCGTTATTGTTGTGGTGCAGGGCATATCCCCACGCCGCCAGGTAGTTCCAGCGTGCACCGCCAGAGCTTTTCGGGTTAGGCGTGATCACCGAAACACCCGGTTTAACCAGGTCGTTCCAGTCATGGATTTGCTTCGGATTGCCCTTACGAACCAGGAAGACAATGGTGGAGGTATACGGCGCGGAGTTATCCGGCAGACGTTTGATCCACTCTTTATCAATTCGACCACGTTCAGCAATCGCATCTACGTCGTAAGCCAGCGCCAGCGTAACAACGTCAGCTTCTATCCCGTTGATTACCGATGTTGCCTGTTTCCCTGAACCACCGTGCGACTGACGAATCACCACGTTATCGCCGGTTTGCTGTTTCCAGTGGGCGCTGAAGGCTTTGTTGTATTGTTCGTATAACTCGCGCGTTGGATCATACGAAACGTTAAGTAACTGAATATCCTTTGCCATCACGCTGGTCGCTGCCAGCAAAAATGTTAATCCTACGCCCCACTTGTTCATCGCCCGGCTCTCTTATGTTGTGTTGTGATAAGCAAAGCGTGCCAGAAGGTGAACCAAACATTAAAGAATAAAAAAAGATTGGCTATAACTTGTGGGTATATGTTGGGGAGTTAAAAAGGCGGAAGAAATCCGCCTCATATTGCTGACAAAGTTCGCTTTGTTCATGCCGGATGCGGCGTGAACGCCTTATCCGGCCTACAAAATCTTGCAAACTCAATAGATTGCACAATTCATGTAGGCCTGATAAGCGAAGCGCATCAGGCATTTTTGCTTCTGTCATCGGTTTCAGGCGAAAGAAATCTGCCCGAAATCATTAATACAGTTTTTTCGCGCAGTCCAGCCAGTCACCTTTGAACGGACGCTTCATGTTTTCGATAGCGTCGATGATGTCATGGTGAACCAGTTGTTCGTTCTGAATACCTACGCAGCGACCGCCGTAACCAGCCAGTAGCAGTTCAATAGCGTAAGCGCCCATACGGGAAGCCAGAATACGGTCGTAAGGCACCGGAGAACCACCGCGCTGGATGTGGCCCAGCACAGTTGCGCGGGTTTCACGACCGGTTTCTTTCTCGATGAAATGCGCCAGTTCGTCAACATCACACATATGTTCGGTAATCGCCACAATTGCGTGTTTTTTACCTTTCGCGATACCCGCTTTGATTTCATTTACCAGGTCATCGCGGCTGAATTCAACTTCCGGAACCACCACAAATTCACAACCACCCGCAATGGCCGCAGCCAGCGTCAGATCGCCACAGTAACGCCCCATCACTTCCACCACAGAAATACGCTGGTGAGAAGAAGAGGTGTCACGCAGACGGTCGATGGCTTCTACAACGGTGCTCAGCGCAGTGAAGAAACCGATAGTGTAGTCAGTGCCTTTGATGTCGTTGTCGATGGTGCCCGGCAGGCCGATGCACGGGAAGCCCATTTCGGTCAGACGCATTGCCCCCATGTAGGAACCGTCACCGCCGATAACCACCAGCGCGTCGATACCACGTTTTTTCAGGTTTTCGATAGCCACGGCGCGGATGTTCTCGTCGCGGAATTCCGGGAAGCGCGCAGAACCGAGGAACGTACCGCCACGGTTGATCATGTCAGACACGCTGTAACGGTCTAGCTGTACCATACGGTCTTCATACAGACCCAGATAGCCGTCATAAATGCCCATTACTTCCAGACCTTCTGTCAGCGCAGAACGAACAACCCCGCGAATTGCGGCGTTCATGCCTGGCGCATCACCGCCGCTTGTCAACACACCGATTTTCTTAATCATGACTACCTCTGAACTTTGGAATGCAAAATGAAATCTGTTGCCGGAAGTCTTCTTGCACATCGAAGTGATCCAACGAATGTGCAAATAGTATAACAATCACTTCCTGCTGAATTGATTCAGGTCAGGCCAAATGGCGGTATTTTATACACAAAATGCGGGTCTGGCTCTCTTTTATACTGATTATGAAAGCATAGACCGTTTACCCTCCCTGGGTACGACGGAACAAGGGTCCTGATGAATAATCACATCCGATCCCGGAAAACGCCGTAAAATAGCCTGCTCTACCTGATCCGCCACCATATGCGCCTGAACCAAAGGCAGAGAGTCTTCCATTTCCAAATGAATCTGAATAAAGCGGGTCGGCCCTGACTGCCGCGTACGAAGATCGTGAGCGCCGCTAACTCCCGGCCAGGAAGTCACGATATCAATAATTTCTTGCCGTTCCTCATCGGGCAGCGCGCGATCCAGTAATGACTGTACCGCCTCATACCCCATGCGTAACGCGCTATATAAAATATAGATGCCGATTCCCAATGCAAACAGGGCATCAGCACGATGCCAGCCATACCAGGACAACCCCAGCGCCAGCAGAATCGCACCGTTCATCATAACATCGGACTGATAATGTAGCATATCTGCCCGCACTGCCTGGCTCTGTGTCCTACGCACGACCCAACGCTGAAACGAAACAAGGATAATCGTACAAATCAGCGCCACAATAGTCACGAGAACCCCGACGCCGGGGTCTGTCATCGGCGTCGGAGAAACCAAATGCTGAATACCAGTCAAAAACAGGAACAGCGCCGAACCGGAGATAAACATACTTTGCGCCAGCGCCGCGAGGGACTCGGCTTTACCGTGACCAAACGAGTGATTGTCGTCGGCAGGTTGCAGCGAGTAACGCACCACCAGTAAATTCGTCAACGACGCGCCAATATCCACCAACGAATCCACCAGCGCGGCAAGAATACTCACCGAACCGGTATACCACCATGCAAAAATTTTAATCAGCAATAGCAGCGAAGCCATCGCCGTCGCAGCAATCGCCGCCCGGCTGACCAGCCGTCCATAAGATTGATTCATAAATACTCCCGCTATCAACTGACGGTAGTATAACGGAAGCAAATCATCTGCAATGCATCAAGCAACAGGCAAATTGAAGATAAAAAAAACCCCCACATCATGTGGGGGAAGACAGGGATGGTGTCTATGGCAAGGAAAACAGGGTTTACTACTGGGAACGTGAGTTGCTACTACTCAATAGCTTCAACGATGAACTTTTTTGCCATTGCGTCACGTCGCGCAACTGCTCCATTCGTTGTTGATGTTTCTCGTTTAAAACCGCTTGCTGCTCTGGCGTTAACAGGTGATACATTTGGTTGCGGACTTTAGCCATCTCAACCTGGCGAGCGATCTGTTCTTTCGCCATTTTTTCTGCCTGAGCGCGCACAGCGTTTTCATCAAAATTTTCTGCGGTGACAAGGCGATGCATTGTCTCCACTTCGCTAACATTAACAGGAGGCTGTTCGTGCCGGGCCTGTTGCATAAGATCTCGCATCTGCTGACGCTGATGTTCGGTTAAACTTATGCCGTCGAACATATGGCTCTGCGTACTGCGCTGCGCAAGTTCTTCGCCCGGATGCCAGTTATCGCCTGAACCGACTTCAGCAGCGTGGCTTAATGAACTGACTGCCAGCGTTGAGGCCATGACGGCAGCGGTAACTATGCGCATCATTTGCTCCCAAAATCTTTCTGTCGCGATTCAACGATAGAGAGTTTACGATTCAGGCTGCAAACATGCGTCAGGGGGTGTAAAACAACGTAAAGTCATGGATTAGCGACGTCTGATGACGTAATTTCTGCCTCGGAGGTATTTAAACAATGAATAAAATCCTGTTAGTTGATGATGACCGAGAGCTGACTTCCCTGTTAAAGGAGCTGCTCGAGATGGAAGGCTTCAACGTAATTGTTGCCCACGATGGGGAGCAGGCGCTTGATCTTCTGGACGACAGCATTGATTTACTTTTGCTTGATGTCATGATGCCGAAGAAAAATGGTATCGACACATTGAAGGCACTTCGCCAGACACACCAGACGCCTGTCATTATGTTAACGGCACGCGGCAGTGAACTTGATCGCGTCCTCGGCCTTGAGTTAGGCGCTGATGACTATCTCCCGAAACCGTTTAACGACCGTGAGCTGGTGGCTCGTATTCGCGCGATCCTGCGCCGTTCCCACTGGAGCGAGCAACAGCAAAACAACGACAACGGTTCACCGACGCTTGAAGTTGATGCCTTAGTGCTGAATCCAGGCCGTCAGGAAGCCAGCTTCGATGGGCAAACGCTGGAGTTAACCGGTACTGAATTTACCCTACTCTATTTGCTGGCACAGCATCTGGGTCAGGTGGTTTCTCGTGAACATTTAAGCCAGGAAGTGCTGGGCAAACGCCTGACGCCTTTCGACCGCGCTATCGATATGCACATCTCCAACCTGCGTCGTAAGCTGCCGGATCGTAAAGACGGTCACCCGTGGTTTAAAACCTTGCGTGGTCGCGGCTATCTGATGGTTTCTGCTTCATGATAGGCAGCTTAACCGCGCGCATCTTCGCCATCTTCTGGCTGACGCTGGCGCTGGTGTTGATGTTGGTTTTGATGTTACCCAAGCTCGATTCACGCCAGATGACCGAGCTTCTGGATAGCGAACAGCGTCAGGGGCTGATGATTGAGCAGCATGTCGAAGCGGAACTGGCGAACGATCCACCCAACGATTTAATGTGGTGGCGGCGTCTGTTCCGGGCGATTGATAAGTGGGCACCGCCAGGACAGCGTTTGTTATTGGTGACCACCGAAGGCCGCGTGATCGGCGCTGAACGCAGCGAAATGCAGATCATTCGTAACTTTATTGGTCAGGCCGATAACGCCGATCACCCGCAGAAGAAAAAGTATGGTCGCGTGGAACTGGTCGGCCCGTTCTCTGTGCGTGATGGCGAAGATAATTACCAACTGTATCTGATTCGTCCAGCCAGCAGTTCTCAATCCGATTTCATTAACTTACTGTTTGACCGTCCGCTATTACTGCTGATTGTCACCATGTTGGTCAGTACGCCGCTGCTGTTGTGGTTAGCCTGGAGTCTGGCAAAACCGGCGCGTAAGCTGAAAAACGCTGCCGATGAAGTCGCCCAGGGAAACTTACGCCAGCATCCGGAACTGGAAGCGGGGCCACAGGAATTTCTTGCCGCAGGTGCCAGTTTTAACCAGATGGTCACCGCGCTGGAGCGCATGATGACCTCTCAGCAGCGCCTGCTTTCTGATATCTCTCACGAGCTGCGCACGCCGCTGACGCGTCTGCAACTGGGTACGGCGTTACTGCGCCGTCGTAGTGGTGAAAGTAAGGAACTGGAGCGTATTGAAACCGAAGCGCAACGTCTGGATAGCATGATCAACGACCTGTTGGTGATGTCACGTAATCAGCAGAAAAACGCGCTGGTGAGCGAGACCATCAAAGCCAACCAGTTGTGGAGCGAAGTGCTGGATAACGCAGCGTTCGAAGCGGAGCAGATGGGCAAGTCGTTTACCGTTAACTTCCCGCCTGGGCCGTGGCCGCTGTACGGCAACCCGAACGCCCTGGAAAGCGCGCTGGAAAACATTGTTCGTAATGCCCTGCGTTATTCCCATACGAAGATTGAAGTGGGCTTTGCGGTAGATAAAGACGGTATCACCATTACGGTGGACGACGATGGTCCTGGCGTTAGCCCGGAAGATCGCGAACAGATTTTCCGTCCGTTCTATCGGACCGATGAAGCACGCGATCGTGAATCTGGCGGTACAGGTTTGGGGCTGGCGATTGTTGAAACCGCCATTCAGCAGCATCGTGGCTGGGTGAAGGCAGAAGACAGCCCGCTGGGCGGTTTACGGCTGGTAATTTGGTTGCCGCTGTATAAGCGGAGTTAAACTCCGCGCAGGCCGGATAGGCGTTTACGCCGCATCCGGCGTTTGAGCAGGATGCCTGATGCGACGCTGATCGCGTCTTATCAGGTCTACTCTTCGGGGGTTATTTCCCCCACAAACGCCGCGAATTATCTTCAATCTTGCCGCTAAGTCGGCGCTTTTGCATCGTCCGCGTCCAGCTTTTCGATAACCCGGCGGCGGAGAGTAAACGGTGATATTGATCGTCATCAAACGGCATATGCCATGCGATGGCGGCAGCCTCCTGCACGGTGACATCGCTGACACGGGAAACCAACTCCAGCGGCGCGTCCGCAGACACTTTCCCTGGCGCTATCACGCTATACAACCACCCCACTTTACCCGTGTTTTGCATCAACTGCGCTATATCGCTGATATCAAAATGGTAATTGAGTTTGTAACACGGGGAGCGCGGCTGGGTGACCTGAATTAATGCCTCACCCCAGCGGAAAATATCACCAATATAAACATTGCTTTCCGTCAGGCCGTCGGTTGAGAGGTTTTCACCAAACGCAGGCGCAACAAACAAATCTGCCTGTTCAGGAAATTCCCGCGCCCAGAAGAGATAATGCTCGCGAGGATAATGACACAGCGCCCTGTCCGGCCCACCGTGAACTATTTTCTCTGCCTGCTCGTCACCTTCCAGCCCCAGCTCTGTCAACATCAACTCGCCATCGACCTGGATTTTCGCAATCGCGCTGGGTTTACTTTCGGGATAAGCCTGTATTTTGCCTGTGTATACATCAACCGGATATCGCATCTGTTCCCTCTCCACCGAGAAATTTCCCCATTAGACCATATTTATTTTACGTCAGGCGCGCAAAATGAGAGCACGGTTCACATGACAACGTCTTAGAAATGTTATCAATGAGATGAATTTGAAACGCCATTTCATTATCAGGAGTGTACAACGTGACCGAGCAAACACAGTTTTCTGGCGTCTGGTGTCCTTCCATTACGCCAATGGATAAAGACGGTAATGTGGATCTTAACGGACTGAAGAAGCATCTGCAGCGGCTAACAGAAGCCAATATTGATGTGATATTGCTGATGGGCAGCATTGGTGAATTTGCCTCTTTCACTCTCGAAGAGAGACTCATACTTATCCGCGAAGCGCGTTCCATGAGCACATTAAAAATGGTCGCTAACGTTTCTTCCACCTGCACACACGATGTGCTGATGATGGCGCAAGAGGCGTATCGCACAGGCTATGATGCAGTGATGATCCTCCCGCCTTACTACTACGGCCAGACGGCAAAACAATTATTAAGCTATTTCCGCCATCTGGGTCGCGAATTACAGGGCAAATGGTTCGCATATAACTTCCCGGCAAGAACCGGTTGTGATTTAACCCCTGACCTGGTCGCCACGCTGGCGAGTGAATTTCCTGACTTTGCCGGAATTAAAGATACCGTCGATTGCCAGTCACACACCCGCAGCATGATTCAGGCAACCCAGGCAGTTCGTTCTGATTTTGCAGTGCTTTCGGGCTATGACGAGTATTACATTCCTAATCTGCTGGCAGGCGGCGCGGGAATAATATCCGGCCTGAACAACGTTATGCCGGAGCTGTTTGTCGAAGCCCGTGAAGCCTTCAAACGCGGCGACCTGGCGGCTTTACAAGAGATTCAGCAACAGATTGGCACTTATATGTCCATCTACGCCATTGGTGAGGATTTTGTCACTACTATCAAGACGGTGGTATCGCGTAAGTTTGGCTATTGCACTGGCGTATCACGCAATGCGGGTGGTGAGTTAAGCGAAAGTGAATGTCGAACGATTGATGAAGTCTTTGTCAGATAACGCAAAAGGCCGGATGACTACAAATCATCCGGCCTCTTGATTTATATGGATGGAGATTACTTCACCGTACCCAATATTTCGATTTTCGCCGCTCTGGCTTTAACTTTGCGCGACCAGACAGAAGTCAGAATCGGCACCAGAATCGAGGTCACAATCACTGACGTCGCCACCAGCGAAGTTGCCGCTGGCGCCATTGGTTTAAAGGCGGGGATCATTTCAGCAATCAGTACCGGCGTCGCCACCGCAGCACCGGCAGAACTGGAAGCCGCGATTCCGGCTGTACCATCGCCACCGCCAATCAATTTATCGGCAATAATCAACGGAATACCGGTCACGACGATCACCGCCACACCCAGCAAGATCCCCAGCAAACCGGTCTGAGCAATCACGGTTAAATCAATGGTATTGCCCAGCGCAAAGGCAAAGAACGGGATCAGCGTCTGTACGGCTTTGCTGAAAAATTCTCGCAGCTCAGGGTCAAGGTTCCCTAACGCAAAGCCGACGAGGAACGGTAATACCGCACCGACGAAAACATGCGGTTCAAACGATGCAATCCCGGCAGTCCCCAGAATAATCATCGTCATAAGCGGCCCGGATTCCAGCGACATTAATACAAACGCCCCGGCCTCTTCTTTAGTGCCATACTGCTGCATGATCGAAGCGTAAAGTCCGCCGTTGGTCATATCCATCGCCGCCACCAGCGCCAGCGTTGAAAGTCCGGCAAAGAATCCAACTTCAACACCATGTTCAGGAATAATGCGTGAAGCAATTGCCGCAACCACCCACGCCACGGCAATTTTAGTTACCACCAGCGTACCGGATTTACGCAATACCGTTCCCGTCGCACTTAATTTTATCGATGCCCCCATGCAGAAAAACCACACCGCCAGAATCGGCACCGTGCCGGTAATCATTCCATTTGTGAATGAACCAAAGTATTTTCCCGCCCCTGGCGAGAAAGTGTGACACAGTGCGCCAAGGAACAGCGGGACGAGCATCATCCCTCCTGGGATTTTCTCTATCGTGTGTTTTATCTGCATTTTCATCACCTATCGGCATATTTTTATAGGCTGATGCATAAGTCCTTCACGATGCATCAGTGTTGATGGAAATGAAGATAGACATTCAACAGAGCAATAAAAGTGATCAAAACCACATCAATTGAAACGTTGTTTTATTTTTATAGGATCATTGTTTTTATTTTGAAATTGATCACAAAAAAACCACCGCTATGTGCGATGGTTTGTTTTTTATGCTGAAAAACGGCGTAAACGCCTCATTGCAGCAGGCAATATGCGATTATTTTTTCGCCGCGAAACGTGCCGCAGCTTCGTCCCAGTTCACCACATTCCAGAACTCTTTGATGTAGTCCGGACGGCGGTTCTGGAATTTCAGGTAGTAAGCGTGTTCCCACACATCCAGCCCCAGAACAGGGAAGCCGGAAGCGCCAGAAATGGCTTCGCCCATCAGCGGGGAGTCCTGATTAGCAGTAGAAACCACCGCCAGTTTATCGCCTTTAAGCACCAGCCATGCCCAGCCGGAACCAAAGCGGGAAGCTGCCGCTTTCTCAAATTCTGCTTTGAAGTTATCAACGGAACCGAAATCACGTTCGATAGCCGCTTTCAGGTCGCCCTGCAAAGTCGTGCCTTTTTTCAGGCCTTTCCAGAACAGGCTGTGGTTGGCGTGACCACCAGCGTTGTTGCGCAGCACGGTTTTTTTGTCTGCTGGCAGCTGATCCAGTTTGGTGATCAGCTCTTCAACCGGCAGGTTGGCGAATTCTGGCAGGCTTTCCAGCGCCGCATTGGCGTTGTTGACGTAAGTCTGATGGTGCTTGGTGTGGTGGATTTCCATGGTCTGCTTATCGAAGTGCGGTTCCAGGGCATCGTAAGCATACGGCAGGGATGGCAGGGTATAGCTCATATTCATCTCCAGTATTGTCGGGCGGCCGATTGTTAATGCCGCGTAAGCAGTTGGTTCATTATAGTTAATTAAATGATATTGAAAATGATTATCAATGCCGTACTTTTCATAGGGGAATGGTTTTGCAGGGAAATGTCCGAGATGTGAACCAAATCACCCACTTAATGCCGTGATTGCCAGTAAATCGACAACGGCGGCAACAGGCGAAAGGTTAATCGACAGCACGATTTTTACACTCATCTCGTCGGAGATGTGACGCGACGAAAAATGATGAGGATAAGAAGATGAGTAACGCGATTACGATGGGGATATTTTGGCATTTGATCGGCGCGGCCAGTGCAGCCTGTTTTTACGCTCCGTTCAAAAAAGTAAAAAAGTGGTCATGGGAAACTATGTGGTCTGTCGGTGGGATTGTTTCGTGGATTATTCTGCCGTGGGCCATCAGCGCCATGCTACTACCTGATTTCTGGGCATATTACAGCTCGTTCAGTCTCTCTACCCTGCTGCCTGTTTTTCTGTTCGGCGCTATGTGGGGGATTGGTAATATCAACTACGGTCTGACCATGCGTTATCTCGGCATGTCGATGGGGATAGGTATCGCCATTGGCATTACGTTGATCGTCGGTACGCTGATGACGCCAATTATCAACGGCAATTTCGATGTGCTGATTAACACCGACGGTGGGCGCATGACGTTGCTCGGCGTACTGGTGGCGTTGATTGGCGTGGGGATTGTGACTCGCGCCGGGCAGTTGAAAGAGCGCAAAATGGGCATTAAAGCCGAAGAGTTCAACCTGAAAAAAGGGCTGGTGCTGGCGGTAATGTGCGGCATTTTCTCTGCCGGGATGTCTTTTGCGATGAACGCCGCAAAACCGATGCATGAAGCGGCTGCCGCGCTGGGTGTTGATCCACTGTATGTCGCTCTGCCAAGCTATGTTGTCATCATGGGTGGCGGCGCGATCATCAACCTCGGTTTCTGTTTTATTCGTATGGCAAAAGTGAAAGATTTGTCGCTAAAAGCCGACTTCTCGCTGGCAAAACCGCTGATCATCCACAACGTATTGCTCTCGGCACTGGGGGGTTTGATGTGGTATCTGCAATTCTTTTTCTATGCCTGGGGACACGCCCGCATTCCGGCGCAGTATGACTACATCAGTTGGATGCTGCATATGAGTTTCTATGTATTGTGCGGCGGTATCGTCGGGCTGGTGCTGAAAGAGTGGAACAATGCGGGACGCCGTCCGGTTACCGTATTGAGCCTCGGTTGTGTGGTGATTATTGTCGCCGCCAACATCGTCGGCATGGGCATGGCAAGTTAATCTTTCTGGGAATTGCGATGACGCCACTGGCTGGGCGTCATCCCGGTCTCCCGGGTAAACACCACCGAAAAGTAGTTACTGTCTTCAAAGCCACATTCTGTCGAAATATCACTGATTAACAGGCGGCTATGCTGGAGAAGATATTGCGCATGGCACACTCTGACCTGCCGCAGATATTGATTGATGGTCATCCCGGTCTGCTGGCGAAATTGCTGGCGCAAGACGCGTTCACTGCACGCCGCCTCATCACAGAATTTATCCAGCGCAAAAGGACTTTTCAGGCTGGCCGCCAGTCGGGTAATCAGCTTATCCAGCAACGTTTCGCTGGATGTTGGCGGTAACGAATCACTGGTGTAGCGATGACGTTTCAAAAGCATCACCAACTGCCCGAACAGTAACTCCGCCATTTCGTTGGCAAACGGCGCGGGCTGATTGCTTTCGTGCTCAAGCTGCCCGATAACCTGCCGCACCAGCGCCATGCCCGCACTGCCTAAACGCCAGTGTGGTTGTCCTGCGCTGGCGTTAAACCCTGGAATCGCTCCCTGCCAGTCGAGATTAAGCGTCAGCCGCTCCGGGCAATAAATAATGTTCTGCAACACCAGATCGTTAACGGAAGCGTAGGAGTGTTTATCGTCTGCGTGGATATAAAAGAGATCGCCACGAGTAATACGATGAGGACGATCGTTGAGCACGTGCAAACCGTTACCGCGCCAGACGATCACCAGTTCACAAAAATCATGTGTATGCTCGGCAAAGACATCCTGCGGATAACGATCAGCCACAGCGACCGCCTGCTGTTCGCTGGCAAAAAAATCTTTTTTACGAAGGACAAACTGATGAGCCACCGTGCCACCTCAGCCAGAAGACGTGTTTGATTATTCATAAACTGGCGTGGAAATACGTTGAGAAGATTCGCGTTATTGCAGAAAGCCATCCCGTCCCTGACGAATATCACGCGGTGACCAGTTAAACTCTCGGCGAAAAAGCGTCGAAAAGTGGTTACTGTCGCTGAATCCGCAGCGATAGGCGATGTCAGTAACGCTGGCCTCGCTGTGGCGTAACAGATGACGCGCTTTCACCAACCGTAAACGGTTAAGGTAACGCTGGGGCGTCAAACCAGTTTGCTGTTTTAACTGACGATGCAATGTACGTAGTGACAAAGAAAATTGATCCGCCATCATTTCCCAATTCACCTCGTCGGCAAAATGCTCTTCCAGCCAGGCCAACAACAAGTTCAGACGCGATTCGCGACTTTCCATGCTCTCCTGCAAACTGTTTTTACGCAGCAAGAGCAGTAATTGCATAAACAAAATCTCACCGCTGGCTTTCGAGGGTAAATCATTCGTTCTTTCCTGCTGTTCCAGTTGCGAAACCAGTTGCCGTACCTGCTGCAATATGCTGTGGCTCACGCGCCAATGGGACGGATATTGCCCGTCTTGTTCTTGCGGCAGAAGCTGATGCAGCCCGGCGAGAAACTGAAATCTATCCGGTGAGCGATACAGCACATTGGTCAAATACAGATTGTCCGTATGTTCGTATAAATGCCGATCATGATCGCGCACGAAACAGATTGTTCCACCGGAGATGGTATAAGGCTGCCCATTGAAAATGTGGATACCCGTGCCGTGTTCGACAATCACAATCTCATGGAAATCATGGTGATGTTCAGGAAAATCCACCTGTGGAAGCCGGGGTTCTATTGCCACAGACACGTTACCAGACGGAAAAAAATCCACACAATGTAATACGTCCATATAAACCTCCTGATGCCGTCAACATGGCGGAATAGTAATCAAGCGATTTGGTTCTTACCTTAAATTTTCGACAGCAAAACACGTAAAAAATGTCTATTTTTCAAGATAAAGCGTGATTTTTCAGAAAATGCGGCAAACATCACACCACCACAATTCTGAAAATTGTGAACGCTATCACGTTCATCTTTCCCTGGTTGCCAGTGGTGTATTTTCCTGTCAGTAACGAGAAGGTAGCGAAGTCGGGCGCTTCTTAGACTGGGCGTAATGAAACCTAGAAGGATCTCATTATGACCTTTCGCTACTGCGTCGCTGTTGATCTCGGCGCATCCAGTGGGCGCGTAATGCTGGCGCGTTACCACCGTGAATGTCGCAGCCTGACGCTGCGTGAAATCCATCGTTTTACCAATGGGCTGTATTACCAGAGCGGTTATGCCACCTGGGATGTCGATAGTCTGGAAAACGCCATTCGCTTTGGGTTAAACAAGGTGTGCGAGGAAGGGATTCGTATCGATAGCATCGGTATTGATACCTGGGGCGTGGACTATGTGCTGCTGGATCAACACGGTCAGCGCGTCGGTTTACCGATTGCCTATCGTGATAGCCGCACTCACGGGCTGATGACATTGGCACAGCAGCAACTCGGCAAACGCGATATTTATCAGCGTAGCGGCATCCAGTTTCTGCCCTTCAATACGATCTATCAGTTGCGTGCGCTGACGGCGCAACAACCTGAACTTATTCCACAAATCGCTCACGCTCTGCTGATGCCGGATTACTTCAGTTATCGCCTGACCGGCAAGATGAACTGGGAGTACACCAACGCCACGACCACGCAACTGGTCAATATCAATAGCGACGACTGGGACGAGTCCCTGCTGGCGTGGAGCGGAGCCAACAAAGCCTGGTTTGGTCGCCCGACGCATCCGGGCAATGTCATTGGTCACTGGATTTGCCCGCAGGGTAATGAAATTCCGGTGGTTGCCGTTGCCAGCCATGATACCGCCAGCGCGGTTATCGCCTCGCCATTAAACGGTTCACGCGCCGCTTATCTCTCTTCTGGCACCTGGTCATTGATGGGCTTCGAAAGCCAGACGCCATTCACCGATGATGCGGCGCTCGCAGCCAACATCACCAATGAAGGCGGGGCGGAAGGTCGCTATCGGGTACTGAAAAATATTATGGGCTTATGGCTGCTTCAGCGAGTGCTTCAGGAGCGGAAAATCAACGATCTCCCAACGCTTATCGCCGCGACACAGGCACTCCCGGCCTGTCGCTTCATCATCAATCCCAATGACGATCGCTTTATTAATCCTGACGAGATGTGCAGCGAAATTCAGGCAGCGTGTCGGGAAACGGCGCAACCGATCCCAGAAAGTGATGCTGAACTGGCGCGCTGTATTTTCGACAGTCTGGCGCTGCTGTATGCCGACGTACTGCACGAACTGGCGCAGCTACGCGGTGAAGATTTCTCGCAACTGCATATTGTCGGCGGCGGCAGCCAGAACGCACTGCTCAACCAGTTGTGTGCCGATGCCTGCGGTATTCAGGTGATCGCCGGACCAGTTGAAGCCTCAACGCTCGGCAATATCGGCATCCAGTTAATGACGCTGGATGAACTCAACAATGTGGATGATTTCCGTCAGGTCGTGAGCGCCACCGCGAATCTGACCACCTTTACCCCTAATCCTGACAGTGAAATTGCCCACTATGTGGCGCGGATTCACTCTACACGACAGACAAAGGAGCTTTGCGCATGACCACACAACTGGAACAGGCCTGGGAACTGGCGAAACAGCGTTTCGCGGCGGTAGGGATTGATGTCGAGGAGGCGCTGCGCCAACTTGATCGCTTACCCGTTTCAATGCACTGCTGGCAGGGCGATGATGTTTCTGGTTTTGAAAACCCGGAAGGTTCGCTGACCGGTGGGATTCAGGCCACAGGTAATTATCCGGGTAAAGCGCGTAATGCCAGCGAGCTACGAGCCGATCTGGAACAGGCTATGCGGCTGATTCCGGGGCCGAAACGGCTTAATTTACATGCTATCTATCTGGAATCAGACACGCCAGTCTCGCGCGATAAAATCAAACCAGAGCATTTCAAAAACTGGGTTGAATGGGCGAAAGCCAATCACCTCGCTCTGGACTTTAACCCCTCCTGTTTTTCGCATCCGCTAAGTGCCGATGGCTTTACGCTCTCGCATCCCGACGACCGCATTCGCCAGTTCTGGATTGACCACTGCAAAGCAAGCCGTCGCATTTCGGCCTATTTTGGCGAACAACTTGGCACGCCATCGGTGATGAACATCTGGATCCCGGATGGCATGAAAGATATCACCGTTGACCGTCTCGCCCCACGCCAGCGTTTACTGGCTGCACTGGATGAAGTGATCAGCGAAAAGCTGAACCCGGCGCACCATATCGACGCCGTTGAGAGCAAATTGTTTGGTATTGGCGCGGAGAGCTACACGGTTGGCTCCAATGAGTTTTACATGGGGTATGCCACCAGCCGCCAGACGGCGCTGTGCCTGGACGCCGGGCACTTCCACCCGACAGAAGTTATTTCCGACAAGATTTCCGCCGCCATGCTGTATGTGCCGCAGTTGCTGCTGCACGTCAGCCGACCGGTTCGCTGGGACAGCGATCACGTGGTGCTGCTGGATGATGAAACCCAGGCGATTGCCAGTGAGATTGTTCGTCACGATCTGTTTGACCGGGTACACATTGGTCTCGACTTCTTTGATGCCTCCATCAACCGCATTGCCGCGTGGGTTATTGGCACGCGCAATATGAAAAAAGCCCTGCTGCGTGCGTTGTTAGAACCGACAGCCGAACTACGCAAGCTGGAAGCAGCGGGCGATTACACCGCGCGACTGGCGCTGCTGGAAGAACAAAAATCGTTGCCGTGGCAGGCGGTGTGGGAAATGTATTGCCAGCGTCACGATACGCCAGCGGGTAGCGAATGGCTGGAAAGCGTGCGGGCTTATGAGAACGCAATTTTGCGTCAGCGCGGGTAAACACCGCCGGATGCGGCGCGAGCGCCTTATCCGGCCTACGGGTCGAATGACCGTGCGGGCTGTCACCCTCACCCCGACCCTCTCCCTGAAAGGGCGAGGGAGAAAACCGCAGCCCCCTCCAGCAACGGAGCTAAACACTGCACCGTCCCCTCTCCCTGAAAGGGCGAGGGAGAAAACCACAGCACCCTCCGGCAACGGAGTTAAACACTGCACCGTCCCCTCTCCCTGAAAGGGCGAGGGAGAAAACCGCAGCACCCTCCGGCAACGGAGTTAAACACTGCACCGTCCCCTCTCCCTGAAAGGGCGAGGGAGAAAACCGCAGCACCCTCCGGCAACGGAGTTAAACACTGCACCGTCCCCTCTCCCTGAAAGGGCGAGGGAGAAAACCGCAGCACCCTCCGGCAACGGAGTTAAACACTGCACCGTCCCCTCTCCCTGAAAGGGCGAGGGAGAAAACCGCAGCACCCTCCGGCAACGGAGTTAAACACTGCACCGTCCCCTCTCCCTGAAAGGGCGAGGGAGAAAACCGCAGCACCCTCCGGCAACGGAGTTAAACACTGCACCGTCCCCTCTCCCTGAAAGGGCGAGGGAGAAAACCGCAGCACCCTCCGGCAACGGAGTTAAACACTGCACCGTCCCCTCTCCCTGAAAAGGCGAGGGAGAAAACCACAGCACCCTCCGGCAACGGAGCTAAACACTGCGCCGGACAGTCCCCTCGCCCCTTCGGGGAGAGGGTTAGGGTGAGGGGAACAAGCCGCACCATGTATCAACAAGGCAACCGAATTTACAGGAACACAGAACATGCAAAACATTACCCAGTCCTGGTTTGTCCAGGGAATGATCAAAGCCACCACCGACGCCTGGCTGAAAGGCTGGGACGAGCGCAACGGCGGTAACCTCACGCTGCGCCTGGATGACGCTGATATCGCGCCATATCACGACAATTTTCACCCACAACCGCGATATATTCCGCTCAGTCAGCCAATGCCTTTACTGGCAAATACACCGTTTATCGTCACCGGCTCCGGCAAATTCTTTCGTAACGTCCAGCTCGATCCAGCCGCCAATTTAGGCGTCGTAAAAATCGACAGCGACGGCGCGGGCTACCATATTCTCTGGGGGCTAACCAACGAAGCCGTCCCAACCTCTGAACTTCCGGCGCACTTCCTCTCCCATTGCGAACGCATTAAAGCCACCAACGGTAAAGATCGGGTGATCATGCACTGCCATGCCACCAACCTGATTGCCCTCACCTATGTACTGGAAAACGACACGGCGGTCTTCACTCGCCAACTGTGGGAAGGCAGCACCGAGTGCCTGGTGGTATTCCCGGATGGCGTTGGCATTTTGCCGTGGATGGTGCCCGGCACGGACGAAATTGGCCAGGCCACCGCGCAGAAAATGCAAAAACACTCACTGGTTCTCTGGCCTTTCCATGGCGTCTTCGGCAGCGGTCCGACGCTGGACGAAGCGTTTGGCCTGATCGATACCGCAGAAAAATCGGCGGAAGTGTTGGTGAAAGTGTATTCGATGGGCGGTATGAAACAGACTATCAGCCGTGAAGAGTTGATAGCCCTCGGCAAGCGTTTCGGCGTCACCCCGCTGGCAAGCGCACTGGCGCTTTAACACCCCGTTTCGCATCTGGCGGCGCGGGTTATGCCGCCGGACAGAAGGATTTGATCTTAAGGAGAATAATCATGAGTTTTATGTTGGCATTACCGAAAATCAGCCTGCATGGCGCTGGGGCAATTGGCGATATGGTAAACCTGGTTGCGAATAAGCAATGGGGAAAAGCACTGATCGTTACCGATGGGCAACTGGTTAAATTGGGATTGCTGGACAGTCTGTTCACCGCGCTGGATCAACACCAAATGTCTTACCACCTATTCGATGAGGTCTTTCCAAACCCCACCGAAGAACTGGTGCAAAAAGGCTACGCTGCATTTCAGGACGCCGCATGTGACTACATTATTGCTTTCGGTGGCGGTAGCCCGATTGATACCGCAAAAGCCGTAAAAATCCTTACCGCTAATCCCGCACCTTCTACGGCGTACTCTGGTGTTGGTAAAGTGACAAACCCCGGCGTACCGCTGGTGGCGATCAATACGACTGCCGGAACCGCCGCTGAGATGACCAGCAATGCGGTGATCATCGACACTGCGCGGCAAGTGAAAGAAGTCATCATCGATCCGAATATTATTCCAGATATTGCGGTGGATGATGCCAGTGTAATGCTGGAGATCCCTGCCTCCGTTACCGCTGCCACCGGTATGGATGCACTGACTCACGCAGTTGAAGCCTATGTTTCTGTTGGTGCACATCCATTAACCGACGCCAACGCGCTGGAAGCTATCCGCCTGATTTCTCTGTGGCTGCCGAAAGCGGTAGAAGATGGTCATAATCTGGAAGCCCGTGAACAAATGGCATTCGGGCAATATCTGGCGGGAATGGCTTTTAACAGCGCGGGACTGGGGCTGGTTCACGCACTGGCGCATCAGCCCGGAGCTACCCACAACCTGCCACACGGGGTGTGTAATGCCATCTTGTTGCCAGTAATCGAAAACTTTAACCGCCCGAATGCCATCGCACGCTTTGCCCGTATCGCCCAGGCGATGGGTGTCGATACGCGCGGGATGAATGATGAAGCGGCAAGTCTGGAAGCAATTAATGCCATTCGAGTCTTGAGCCATCGCGTGGGCATACCTGCGGGATTTAGTCAGCTTGGCATCAGCAAAGAGGATATCGAAGGCTGGTTAGATAAAGCCCTGGCCGACCCATGCGCACCATGTAATCCGCGTACCGCCAGCCGCGACGACGTGCGTGAGCTTTATCTGGAGGCGTTATGATCCGCAAAGCGTTTGTTATGCAAGTCAACCCGGACGCTCACGAAGAGTATCAGCGTCGGCATAACCCGATCTGGCCGGAACTGGAAGCGGTGTTGAAGTCACACGGCGCGCACCATTACGCCATCTACATCGACAAAGCACGTAATTTACTTTTTGCCACGGTAGAAATTGAATCTGAAGAACGCTGGAATGCGGTTGCCAATACGGATGTTTGCCAACGATGGTGGAAACATATGACCGAGGTGATGCCCGCTAATCCGGATAACAGCCCGGTCAGCAGCGAGCTGCAAGAAGTCTTTTATCTGCCTTAATGAGTTGCGGTGCCGGAAAATATCCAGCACCGCGCCTTCATCAGAAGAAGTATTTAAAGCGAACGCGCGCGCCATAACGATCATCAGTATCGTCGCCGTGTTTCTTATCGCCGTCGCTATCCAGAATGGAGTAATAAGTACCAAGGTAAATATTAAAGTTCTCCATATCCATCACGTTAGCGAACTGATAAGACGCATGAATGGTGTGAATGGTGTACGTCCCTTCATCATCAATCCAGCAGTCGTTATCACAAACTACGCCACTAAATTCATCAATCTTATTGTGCGCGTAGATATAACCCAGCTCGAAACGTTTCCACAGCGCGTTGATCCCGGCAGTGAAATCTTTCTCATTATTGGCATCTAAATAGGCGGTATTAAGATTAACCACGATACCATTTTCCGGATCGGTTTTCAGGCCGTTCCAGGTCATGCTCATGCCATAGCCGGTACGATCGGACTGGTCGACAAAATTACCCTTACTATCGGTATAACCGTAAGCATTATTCACCACGTTCGCTTCCATCGCTGCGGAAACGGTTAATTCATCCGTCGGCGACCAGGCAATTACCGGGCGCAGGTAAGCGACATTTTTCTGCTGCTCCATATCGCGGCCATGATAATTGCCATCGTTATATAAAGATGTTCCGTCTTCCAGTAACGTGTTTAATTCAAAATACCAGTTATCGAGTTGTTTGCTGACAAGGAAATTACCGCCAGCGTTAGAACGCCCGCGCCCCTCTTTCATCATATAGATATAACCGCTGCCATCGTCATAAAGATCGTTCGCAGTATTACCTGAATGCTCAACAAAGGTATCCTGATTTAGCGGGAACATATCGTAGGCTTCAAAACGCCCTACTTTGACTTTCCAGTCATTTTCTTTGCCAAAGAAGAATACGGCGTCATCGATATTCACTGAACCGTGCATATCCCCCAGCGGCTGTGCGGAGAATCCGGCAAAATAACCGTTATCCAGCTTTCGCATACCGTCAAAGCCTAACAGAATACGGCCATTGAGATTCCACTGTTCATTGGTAGGATCGCTATTCATATCGGCGTTGGTCATTGCCAGCAGGCCATGATTGCTTTCCGCGTCCATATTAAATTCTACGTCGCCGTAGATTTTCAAATCGCCATAACCTGAAAGCAAAAGATTAGGAGATGACGCGTTTTTCTTTGCAGATTCCGCAGCAGCCTGACCATTTACTGGCGTATTACCCTGCGCGGCTTTAATTTCGCGAATTTCGGCTGCCTGTTGTGTCTGAAGCTGTTTTACCTGGCTTTCAGCTTTTGTTGCCCGCATTTCCGCCGCTTCCAGCCGCTCCTCCAGCAATGCCATGCGTTGTTCCAGCGTTAAATGCTGTGTTTTTGCCATACCGGTACTACATGCCAATAATAAACCGATGGCTAAAGATAACGTCGATTTTTTCATTATTTACGTTCCCTGAAATAAAGGATGCCCTACGCTTTCCAAAAGGCGTGCGTATATCGAAAAATATAAAAAATTGTTTTAATAGGATGTGCACTTTCGATTTTAATGCAACATCAGCAAGCCAGCGAATAGTATCCCGCCACAAAAGACGAGTAAATCTACTGATTTCCTGGAACGTGAGGAATATAACAATAGTGTCGTTTTTAACTAAATATCATAAAAAATATTAGATATGATTTCTGCTAATTCATAAACAATAAAAATAAATAGCGTTGTACAGAAACACTTTAGATATTTAAACATTCATCAAATCATTAAAAAATGGTTTTTTATTTGCGACATTTATTTTACCCACCAATATGTGTCCTGCTCCGCAAAATGTGCCTTTCTCTCTTCCTTACATTGTCACAGCTTCACGGTATATCGCCGCTTATCACTCTCATTACAATCAACGAAAATAAGTTTAAAGGGGGCTAATATGAATATTCGTAAGAAGAATCACGGTGTGCAGTAATTTGTAGAAAAGATGCTCTTAATTTAGTTCAGTGAATGCTCAGCCCCAGGAGACGTAAACATTTGAACCGATAAGACACGCAAGCGTCGCAGATAGTGATAACGTGCGCTTTGCTTATGCCGGATGCGGCGTGAACACCTTATCCGGTCTACAAAATCATGCAAATTCAATATATTGCATGAGCCATGTAGGCCTGATAAGACGCGTAAGCGTCGCATCAGGCAATGAATGCCCGATGCGACCAGCTTCTTATATCAGAACAGCCCCAACGGTTTATCCGAGTAGCTCACCAGCAGGCACTTGGTTTGCTGGTAATGCTCAAGCATCATCTTGTGGGTTTCGCGACCGATACCCGACTGCTTGTAACCACCAAACGCCGCATGTGCCGGGTAAGCGTGATAACAGTTGGTCCACACGCGCCCGGCCTGAATGCCACGCCCCATCTTATAGGCCAGATTACCGTTACGACTCCAGACACCAGCGCCCAGGCCATATTGCGTGTCATTCGCCAGCTCCAGCGCCTCTTCCATCGTTTTGAAGGTGGTCACCGCCAGCACCGGGCCAAATATCTCTTCCTGGAACACACGCATATTGTTCTGACCAAACAGAATCGTCGGTTCGAGGTAGTAGCCGTCTTTCAGTTCCCCTTCCAGCAGCTTACGCCGCCCGCCGGTAAGCACATCTGCCCCCTCTTTTTTACCGATATCAATGTAATTGAGGATGGTTTCCAGTTGCCCGTGAGAAACCTGTGCGCCCATTTGCGTCACGCTGTCGAGCGGGTTACCGCTACGAATGCTTTCAACACGACGGATGGCGCGTTCCATAAAGCGTTCGTAGATAGACTCCTGCACTAAAGCACGGCTCGGACAGGTACAGACTTCGCCCTGGTTGAAGGCGAACAGTGCAAACCCCTCCAGCGCCTTATCGAAGAAAGCATCTTCTTCATCCATCACATCGGCAAAGAAGATATTTGGCGACTTACCGCCCAACTCCAGCGTCACCGGAATAATGTTCTGCGTGGCGTACTGCATAATCTGCTGACCGACTTCCGTTGAGCCGGTAAACGCCACTTTGGCGATACGTTTTGAGGTCGCCAGATATTCACCGATTTCACCGCCCGCACCGTTGACCACGTTCACCACGCCTGGCGGCAGTAAATCACCGACGATCTCCATCAAAAGCAACACTGAAAGCGGGGTAAGTCGTGCGGGTTTTAGCACCACGCAGTTGCCCGCCGCCAGCGCGGGAGCCATTTTCCAGCTCGCCATCAGCAACGGGAAGTTCCACGGGATAATCTGCCCCACCACGCCCAACGGTTCGTGGAAGTGATAAGCCACAGTTTCGCTATCGACTTCACTGATCCCACCTTCCTGCGCCCGAATACACGAGGCGAAATAGCGGAAATGGTCAATCGCCAGCGGCACATCGGCAGCACTGGTTTCGCGGATGGGCTTGCCGTTATCCCAGGTTTCTGCCGTCGCTAACAGTTCGAGGTTTTGTTCCATTCGATCCGCAATCTTAAACAGAATCGCCGCGCGATCCTGCACCGAGGTATGCGCCCATTTGTCTTTCACTTTATGCGCGGCATCCAGCGCCAGATCGATGTCGCGTTTGCCCGAAGACGCCACTTCGCACAGTAGCTGCCCGGTCACCGGCGTCAGGTTCTGGTAATACTCGCCGTCGGCGGGTGCTACCCATTCGCCGCCGATAAAGTTGTCATAGCGGGCTTTTAACTTGAGGGGGAAACCATACTCGCCGGGCTTAATCTGTGCTGAAGGGGGATTGTTGGTCATGGTAGTCTCCTTGCGGTGTGAGGTATAACAAGGGTAGACGTGACTGGCGAAATCTTCGCCAGCCGGTAACAGCTTTACGACGGCAATCACGAATTTACGGGCAAGGATTACAGAGATAATTGAAAAATCGGCTGACAATTTGCCAGCCGTTGTGGGAATGATGATTACATCGCAGCGCGATAAATCGCCACAATTTCTTCGTGAGTTGCCTGAATCGGGTTAGTAAATCCACAGGCATCTTTCAGAGCATTGGTCGCCAGTACCGCGAAATCTTCTTCTTTCACGTTCAGATCGCGCAGACCTGCCGGAATATCGACTTTCTTCGCCAGTTCGCGGATAGCGTTAATGCAGGCTTCTGCACCTTCCGCGTCGTTTTTACCTGTCACGTTCACACCCATTGCAGCAGCGCAGTCACGCAGACGTGCGGCGGCTACTTTGCTGTTGAATACCTGAACGTGCGGCAGCAGAACGGCGTTACATACACCGTGCGGCAGATTGTAGAAACCGCCTAACTGGTGCGCCATCGCATGAACATAACCCAAAGACGCATTGTTGAACGCCATACCGGCGAGGAACTGGGCATAAGCCATCGCTTCACGCGCTTTCGCATTGCTGCCATCTTGTACGGCTAACGGCAGGTTTTCGGCAATCATGGTCACGGCTTTCAGTGCGCAAGCGTCGGTGATCGGCGTGGCGGCAATAGACACATACGCTTCGATAGCGTGTGTTAAGGCATCCATACCCGTTGCGGCGGTCAGCGACTTCGGCATACCGATCATCAGAGAGGAGTCATTGACAGAAAGCAGCGGAGTCACGTGTTTATCCACAATCGCCATTTTGATATGGCGTGCTTCGTCAGTGATAATGCAGAAACGGGTCATTTCAGACGCAGTACCCGCCGTGGTGTTGATGGCGATCATCGGCAACTGCGGTTTTGCAGAGCGGTCAACGCCTTCGTAATCGCGAATATCACCGCCGTTGGCTGCCACCAACGCAATGCCTTTCGCACAATCGTGCGGAGAACCACCACCTAAGGAAATCACGCTATCGCAATTATTTTCTTTCAGCAGTTTGAGGCCTGCGGCGACGTTTTCCGTAGTTGGGTTAGGCTGGGTGCCATCATAAATAACGCTAAAAATATTGCGTTCTTCCAGTGCTTTTTGCACATCGCCCGCCATACCTAATTTCGTTAAAATATTGTCAGTAACAATTAATGTACGGGTAAACCCATAGTCTGCCATCATATTCATTGCATCATTCAATGAATCAGCGCCGATGACATTCACTGAAGGAATAAAAAAGGTTGAAGCTGCCATAAAACACTCCTGGAAGAGTAAAAAGGGCTGGCAGATTACAAAGTATTTTCATTCGGAAATATGATCGACATTACCGTTTATCAAAATATTTTTAATAAAAAGCACGTTACATTCATCAAATAACGTGCTTCCTTAATATTAATAAGAATTTTGTATTAATTCATATTCATTATGAATTAATCATTTCCTTATTTTTCGGGAAATAATAATGCATCGCGCAATAAATGATCATTTCCACGACGCCGCGTAAAGCCAATGCGGTCAAAATATTCCAGAATCTGAATTGCCAGCTTTCGGCCTACACCTAAGCGATCGCGGAAATCCGCCGCGCAGGTTGAGCCACATTCCTGATCGAGATCGCGGATCATATTGGCAAATTCAACAATCCGATCATTACGGTAATAACGATCTTTGACGATCGCCGTAATTATCCCCTGCTGCGCCGCCTGGCGTAGCGTCAAGCGCATTGCCTGCTCGTCGGTTCCCGTCTCTTTTGCCAGGTCACGCACCCACCACGGCTCGTCACCAAACAGCGGCTCTGCTTTTTGCCAGATGGCCTGCTGCTCTTCGCTGAAGCCCGCTTTGTGATCCGGCAGATGCAGCCAGCCGTGGTGGCTGTGGATATCGCCGCTTTCGCGCATCTTTTCAATCAACAACAGTACCAGAGCTTCATCCTCCATCGGCAACGCCATACGCCGCAGGCGCTCGCGCCCCGGACCTGGTTCGTCGCGATGCTGCTCATGATAAGCCGCTAATGTGTCGAGGATTTTCCGCTGCCAGCGGGCGGCAACCGGCGCATTCAACAAGCTATAACCAGCCTGAATATAGCCAGGCTGTTGCAGCAGTTCGCGCATCCCTTCGCCGTTGAGCTGTCTCGCCCAGGCGAAATCAGCAAGATTCACCGCTCCGCGTTCCAGATGAACCGTCAGTGCGTCGGCATCGCTTTGTGTGCGTGCAAGAGACGCCAGCCATTGCAGATATTCCGGCTTACGCTTACCGCGACGTGGCGGGTTGAGCATCACCACGCGCGCCCCCGCCAGCGTGTTGCGAGCCGAGATATCGCGCAGCACTATGCGATCGTTATCCGCCAGCCACAGAGGCGTGTCGAACACCAGCTCGGCAAGGTTATCTTCCAGCAGCGAAACGCGCCCCGTAACGTGGCTGGCGGCGTGGTGAATATGCAGCGGCTGCCACTGGGTCAACGGTACATGAGTTTGTAGCTCGACAATCACCCGCGTGAACGGCTCCGGCGGCACATCGGCAAGCAGCCAGTCGCCACGGTTAATCTGCTCTTTTTCCGCATCACCGGCGATGTTAAGCGCAATACGTTGCCCGGCATGGGCGGTTTCTGTTGGCTGGTTTTGCGCATGCAGCGCACGTACACGCATCGATTTATTTACACCAGTCAGCCATAGTGAATCGCCTACCTTCACTTCCCCGCTTAACGCCGTACCGGTGACGACCAGCCCGGCACCTTTTACAGTAAATGCGCGGTCGATCGCGAGGCGGAAACTATGTTGGCTGGCGTGTTCACGTTCTGGTAACTGAAGCAGATGCTCGCGCAGGGCATCAATTCCCCGACCTTCGGTTGCTGCGGTGACAAACAGTTTTGCCTCAGCAAAACCGTATTCCCGCAGCACCTCCTTTACCTGGCGTTCAACCTCATCAACACGCGCTTCGTCCACGCGATCGGCTTTGGTCAGCGCCACTGTCAGCATCGGGTTACCAGTCAGCTGCAAAATCGCCAGATGCTCACGGGTCTGTGCCATCACGCCGTCATCGCACGCCACCACCAACAGCGCGTGATCGATACCACCAACGCCCGCCAGCATGTTGGAAAGAAACTTTTCATGACCGGGAACGTCGATAAAACCAGGCACGCGGCCATCCGGCTGCGGCCAGTAGGCATAACCGAGATCGATGGTCATGCCGCGCTTTTTTTCTTCCGGCAGACGGTCGGCATTTACGCCAGTAATCGCCTGCAATAAGGTTGTTTTGCCGTGGTCAACGTGTCCGGCAGTCGCAATAATCATTTCAACAACATCTCCAAAAACCGTTGCTCATCTTCAAGGCAGCGTAAATCCAGCCACAATCGTCCGTCATAAATACGACCAATCACCGGCACTGGCAATTCACGCCAGCGGGCGGCTAATGACTCAAGGTGGCTACCGCGTCCATCATGGGGTGTAAACGTTAATGCCGCGCTCGGCAGGCGATCAACCGGCAGCGAACCACTGCCAATCTGCGAAAGACATGGCATAACCTGGACTGCAAACTCCGCGCCGTAATGTGCGGCAAGGGGAGCCTGTAAACGTTGTGCCTGGATTTGAATGACCTCTGCGCTGCGGGTAAGCAGGCGCAGGGTCGGTAATTTTTCACTCAGCGCCTCAGGGTGTAAATAAAGACGCAGCGTGGCTTCCAGCGCCGCGAGGGTCATTTTATCCGCGCGTAATGCACGCTTCAGTGGATGGCTTTGCAGGCGGGCGATCATCTCTTTTTTACCAACGATAATCCCTGCCTGCGGCCCGCCTAACAACTTGTCGCCGGAGAAGCTCACCAGGCTGACGCCCGCCGCAATCAACTCCTGCGGCATCGGCTCTTTCGGCAAACCGTACTGGCTAAGATCGACCAGCGAACCACTGCCTAAATCAGTCACTACGGGAACATCCAGTTCTTTGCCAAGCGCCACCAGTTCAGCTTCATCTATCGCTTTGGTGAACCCCTGAATGCTGTAGTTACTGGTATGTACTTTCATCAACAGTGCGGTATTTTCATTCACCGCCTGACGATAATCATTCGCGTGCGTGCGGTTGGTGGTCCCCACTTCGTGCAGGGTACAGCCAGCCTGACGCATGACGTCAGGGATACGAAACGCGCCGCCGATCTCCACCAGTTCGCCACGAGACACCACCACCTCTTTACCGCTGGCAGTGGCCGCCAACATCAACAATACCGCCGCCGCATTGTTATTGACGATACAGGCATCTTCCGCCCCCGTAATGCGGCACAGCAGTTGCGCCAGCGCGCGATCGCGATGCCCGCGTCCGGCGTCGTCCAGATCGTACTCCAGCGTCACCGGCGAACGCATAGCCTGCGCAACGGCTTCCACCGCTGCTTCCGCCTGTAAAGCTCGCCCAAGATTGGTATGCAGTACGGTTCCCGTCAGGTTGATCACCGGACGCAGCGCGCTCTGCGCTTCTTTCGTCAACCGGGCATCGACTTCTTGCGCCCAGTTCTCACACCACGCGGGCAGCGTCTGGCTGTCACGAATCACTTCTCGCGCTTCGTCAAGCATCTGACGCAGCAATTCCACCACGCGGGTGTGACCATAAGTATCACGCAAAGAAAGGAAGGAGCTATCGCGCAATAAGCGATCAATAGCCGGAAGTTGACTATAGAGGGAACGCGTTTCGGTTGTCATATGAAACCTGGCTGATCAAGGCCCTCTCACACGGAGAAGGGCGTTTAACATAACCACGGATTGTAACGTGAGATGGGTCAGGAGGACATATCGCGCATCAAGCCTTTGGCGGTTCGGTGCGAGCAAAACTTTCGCGGCTAAACAGGTTTTCGACCAGTTTGACTAAGTGCGGGCGGTCGACACACCAGCCTGGCGCAACGCGGCGGAAATTGAGATATCCGACGGCACAGGCAATGGCGATAGTCGCCAGATTGACCGTATCGGTTTTGAGTGTGCCATCGACCAGATATCCTTCCAGCACATCCAGGCTACGGTTGATTTTCTCCCGCTGGCGTAACAATTCATCTTCAGACTGTTGCGCCGCCGGACGCGCCTGTTCACGCACCGATACCAGCCCGGCATCCATAATGCCATCTGCCAGCGCCTCAATTTTGCGCACTCGCAACGACTCCAGCGGATCGCGCGGCAACATCGCCGGAGCGACATTCATTAATTCAATATATTCAGCGATGATCGGCGAATCAAACCAACATTCGCCCTCTTCGGTCACCAGCACCGGCACTTTCCCTAACGGGTTAAATTGCGCCACGCCGTTGTCCGCGTTATAGGGCAGTTCATTAATAAATTCGAAAGTTATGCCCTTTTCTAACAACAGAATAGAAAGTTTGCGTACAAACGGGCTGGTGTAGCTACCGATAAGTTTCATGCCATGTCCTTTGTGCGAGGAAAAATATCAGTATGGCTCAGGCTCGCGCAAAACACAGGTGACATAAGTCTCAATGATCCAAATAAAGATAATGCATCCAACTGGTCATTCTCAGCAGCACCTTCCGCATCACCGAAACATGGCTGAAATGGTCGGAATAAACTGCTACCTGGGCGTAGATGCCGTCGGGTAAGGCATCGATATCAGCGTTAGGGTCGAGTTCAATGGTTCCCAGCACACCATCCGTTCCGGGCACGACCGTTAACGATTGCAGCACCCCCTGCGCCTGATACGAACCGCCAGGCACCACCGGCAAAATACTGGTCAGTTTGCCGTGGAATACCTGCCCAGGCAGCGCGTTAAACACCACTTCTGCTTCATCACCGGGTTTCAGACGTAACAGTGAATTTTGCCGAAATTGGGCAACAATTTGCCGTTTTTGCTCAGGGATGAAGACCATTACCGGACGCAGCGGTAAAGCTGCCGCGTAAGTGCCTGGGCGGATCAGTACCTGAGTAACGTAGCCGTTGCTTGGTGCGCGAATAATGGTTTGCTCAAGGTTATATTTTGCTTCAGTAAGTTGCGCTCTTAAGCTGACAATCTGTGATTGCTCACCGTTGACCATGCTGTCGAGCTGGCTCTGGATCTGCGCCTGCTCCGCCACCGAACCTTTCACCAGCGCATCCTGCGCGAGGAAATTCTGCCGCGCGTCGTCGATGTCACGTTCTGAGAACGGATTGACCGTCGCCTGGCTGCCTTTCAGATAACGTTGATAATTTTTAAACAGTCGGTCGCGCTCCGCTGAAACCTGGGTGGTGTTGGCCTGCGCTTCAGTGAGCTGCGCGCGCAGCGTTTTGATATTATGCGTCGCCGTCATCAAATCAGCCTGGAGTCTGTCTACTCGCGCCTGATAACGTACCGGGTCGAGCTTAAAAAGCACTTCGCCCTTTTGAATAAGCTGATTATTTTTGTCGGTGACTTCAGTCACGATCCCCGTCACCTGTGGCGTGATAGGGATAGCTATCACTGCCTTTTGCGCGGTAAAAGTGTAAGGATGGTTGTAGTTCATCAATAAAATCAAACCACTCACCAGAAACACGCCACCCAGCGCCGCCGTCGCCAGCGTCCACTGATTCACCGGAATGCGGAAGATTTTAAATACTGCCCATGCCAGCGCCACGTAAGTTAAAACAATTAACAGATCCATAATCAGATCTCCGGGAACGTGGAATAGTCACTCTTTTTTTCAGCTGCAAGTTGGTGCTCCAGCCGGGAAATACGGTCAGAAAGTGCGGCGATTTCCGGGTCAGTCGCTTTCTCCTGCGACGCAACATGTGACTGCATTCCCCAGCCGCGCTCTGGCTGGTAAAGCGTTGCCCAGATCCACAGAAACGGCCAGATTACATGCAGGGTAAACAGACTTACCCAACCCGCCGTATGAATAGCGTCGGCGTGGGGATGGTTGCGCTTTTTGGCAATAAGATAGGGGATGTCATGTATCGCGATGATTCCATAAAAAATCACCAGAAAGACGAAGATCAGCACTCCCAACGCGAAGTAGTTTAGAAACATATCTGCCTCGGATTCACGCTTATCAGTGTTGTTTTTTGGCTGGCAGCCGGAAGGGAGTCAGGCTGATACTTTGACATTAATCTGCGTTTGCCAATCTCGCCATCACACCGAAGGATAATTTTAAAAGGCGATGAGTTGCTCAGTTACAAAACTGTCTTAAGGCAAAGTCAGAACATGTTGCAGATCACATCAGGTGAATTACCGAAGAAAATATTTTGTGATTCAGATCACAAAGATTCAACAAACCATCAAAATAAAATTGTGATATTACTCACATTTGAATGCCATTTTTAGCGAAAATCGCCGTCTTGTTGTTTTTTTACACAGTCATTTTGTGATAAACGTCACGTCAATTACCTCTCTACCCCCTATATTTATGTGACTGATATCACACAAAAGGCCGCCGACTGGACAGTTAACCGATTCAGTGCCAGATTTCGCAGTATCTACAAGGTCCGGCTACCTCTGCCGCCACATTAACAAAAAACCTCGGGCTTCCAGCCTGCGCGACAGCAAACATAAGAAGGGGTGTTTTTATGTCATCCGATATTAAGATCAAAGTGCAAAGCTTTGGTCGTTTCCTCAGCAACATGGTGATGCCAAATATCGGCGCGTTTATCGCGTGGGGTATCATCACCGCGTTATTTATTCCAACAGGGTGGTTACCGAACGAAACGCTGGCGAAGCTGGTCGGGCCGATGATCACTTATCTCCTGCCGCTGCTGATCGGTTATACCGGTGGCAAGCTGGTAGGCGGCGAACGTGGCGGCGTAGTCGGTGCCATCACCACCATGGGCGTTATCGTCGGCGCAGACATGCCGATGTTCCTCGGTTCTATGATTGCAGGTCCGCTGGGCGGCTGGTGTATTAAGCACTTCGACCACTGGGTAGACGGTAAAATCAAATCCGGTTTTGAGATGCTGGTGAATAACTTCTCCGCTGGCATCATCGGGATGATCCTCGCCATTCTGGCCTTCCTCGGCATTGGCCCGATTGTTGAAGCTCTGTCTAAAATGCTGGCTGCGGGCGTTAACTTCATGGTTGTCCATGACATGCTGCCGCTGGCGTCTATCTTTGTTGAACCGGCGAAAATCCTGTTCCTCAACAACGCCATTAACCACGGTATCTTCTCGCCGCTGGGTATTCAGCAGTCCCATGAACTGGGTAAATCCATCTTCTTCCTGATTGAAGCGAACCCGGGTCCGGGTATGGGCGTGCTGCTGGCGTACATGTTCTTTGGTCGTGGTAGTGCGAAACAGTCTGCGGGCGGTGCGGCAATCATCCACTTCCTGGGTGGTATCCACGAAATCTACTTCCCGTATGTGCTGATGAATCCGCGTCTGATCCTGGCCGTTATCCTCGGCGGTATGACTGGCGTGTTCACGCTGACTATCCTGGGCGGTGGTCTGGTTTCTCCGGCATCTCCGGGTTCTATCCTCGCGGTACTGGCGATGACGCCAAAAGGTGCTTACTTCGCTAACATCGCGGGTGTGTGTGCGGCGATGGCGGTCTCCTTCGTTGTCTCTGCTATTTTGCTGAAAACCAGCAAAGTGAAAGAAGAAGACGATATTGAAGCAGCAACTCGTCGTATGCAGGACATGAAAGCTGAGTCTAAAGGTGCGTCTCCGCTGTCTGCGGGCGATGTGACTAACGACCTGAGCCACGTGCGTAAAATCATCGTTGCCTGTGACGCCGGTATGGGTTCCAGTGCGATGGGTGCAGGCGTGCTGCGTAAGAAAATTCAGGATGCAGGTCTGTCGCAGATTTCTGTTACTAACAGCGCGATCAACAACCTGCCGCCGGATGTAGATCTGGTCATCACTCACCGTGACCTGACCGAACGCGCTATGCGTCAGGTGCCGCAGGCACAGCATATTTCGCTGACTAACTTCCTCGACAGCGGCCTGTACACCAGCCTGACCGAACGTCTGGTTGCTGCCCAGCGTCATACTGAAAACGAAGTGAAAGTGAAAGACAGCCTGAAAGACAGCTTTGACGATTCTAACGCCAACCTGTTTAAGCTCGGTGCGGAGAACATCTTCCTCGGTCGCAAAGCAGCCACCAAAGAAGAAGCGATTCGCTTTGCCGGCGAACAACTGGTGAAAGGCGGCTATGTTGAGCCGGAATACGTACAGGCGATGCTGGATCGTGAAAAACTGACCCCGACTTATCTGGGTGAGTCTATCGCAGTGCCGCACGGTACGGTTGAAGCGAAAGATCGCGTACTGAAAACGGGTGTCGTGTTCTGTCAATATCCGGAAGGTGTGCGCTTCGGTGAAGAAGAAGATGACATTGCCCGCCTGGTGATTGGTATTGCTGCCCGTAATAACGAGCACATTCAGGTTATCACCAGCCTGACCAACGCGCTGGATGATGAGTCCGTCATCGAGCGTCTGGCACACACCACCAGCGTGGATGAAGTGCTGGAACTGCTGGCGGGTCGTAAGTAATCCAGGCCCACCCTCTCCTCATGGAGACGGTGGGGCTGATTGCCTGATGCGCTTTGCTTATCAGGCCTACAAAACAAAGCGCAGTTTGTTAAATTTGCACGTTCTTGTAGGCCGGATAAGGCGTTTACGCCGCATCCGGCGCTGCCCCTCTCCACATGGAGAGGGTTTGGGTGAGGGAAAAGCCTCACCCCAGCCCTCTTGGGTAAAAACATTGATGAAGGTTAATACTATGAAAGCATTACATTTTGGCGCAGGTAATATCGGTCGTGGCTTTATCGGTAAACTGCTGGCAGACGCGGGTATCCAACCGACGTTTGCCGATGTCAATCAGGTGGTACTTGATGCCCTGAATGCCCGTCATAGCTATCAGGTTCACGTTGTCGGCGAAACCGAGCAGGTGGATACCGTTACCGGCGTTAATGCCGTCAGCAGCATTGGCGACGACGTGGTTGATTTAATCGCCCAGGTTGATTTAGTCACCACCGCAGTTGGCCCGGTCGTGCTGGAACGCATTGCTCCGGCAATCGCCAAAGGGCTGGTGAAACGTAAAGAGCAAGGTAATGACTCCCCGCTGAACATTATCGCCTGTGAAAACATGGTACGCGGCACAACGCAACTGAAAGGCCATGTGATGAACGCCCTGCCGGAAGACGCCAAAGCGTGGGTAGAAGAACACGTTGGCTTTGTTGATTCCGCCGTTGACCGTATCGTACCGCCTTCAGCGTCTGCAACGAACGATCCGCTGGAAGTCACTGTAGAAACCTTCAGCGAATGGATTGTCGATAAAACTCAGTTCAAAGGCACGCTACCAAACATTCCTGGTATGGAGTTAACCGACAACCTGATGGCGTTTGTCGAACGTAAGCTCTTCACCCTGAACACGGGTCATGCTATAACCGCGTACCTCGGAAAACTGGCCGGTCATCAGACTATTCGTGACGCGATTCTCGACGAGAAAATCCGTGCGGTGGTAAAAGGGGCGATGGAAGAAAGCGGCGCGGTACTGATTAAGCGTTACGGCTTTGACGCGGACAAGCACGCGGCGTACATCCAGAAAATCCTCGGTCGTTTTGAAAACCCGTATCTGAAAGATGATGTTGAGCGCGTAGGCCGTCAGCCGCTGCGTAAATTGAGTGCTGGCGACCGTCTGATCAAGCCGCTGCTGGGTACGCTGGAATATAGCTTGCCGCACAAAAATCTGATTGAAGGTATTGCCGCTGCAATGCACTTTTGCAGTGAAGATGATCCGCAGGCACAAGAACTGGCGGCGCTGATTGCCGACAAAGGCCCGCAGGCTGCGCTGGCGCACATTTCCGGGCTTGATGCCAACAGCGAGGTTGTCACCGAGGCAGTAACCGCTTATAACGCAATGCAATAATGATGAACCAGGCGCAGGGCTCCCTGCGCCCGAATAACAGATTGTCAGATATGCAGGCAACAATGGAACAAACCCAGGCCTTTGAAAACCGTGTGCTTGAGCGTCTGAATGCTGGCAAAACCGTGCGAAGCTTTCTGATTACCGCCGTCGATCTCCTGACCGAGGCGGTGAATCTTTTGGTGCTTCAGGTATTCCGCAAAGACGATTACGCGGTGAAGTATGCTGTAGAACCGTTACTCGACGGCGATGGTCCGCTGGGCGATCTGTCCGTGCGCTTAAAGCTGATTTATGGGCTTGGCGTAATTAGTCGCCATGAATACGAAGATGCGGAACTGTTGATGGCGCTGCGGGAAGAGCTGAACCACGACGGCAACGAGTACGCATTTACCGATGATGAAATTCTTGGGCCATTTGGCGAACTGCATTGCGTGGCGGCACTACCGCCGCCGCCACAGTTTGAACCAATAGACTCCAGTTTGTATGCGATGCAAGTTCAGCGTTACCAACAGGCTGTGCGATCAACAATGGTCCTTTCACTGACAGAGCTGATTTCCAAAATCAGCTTAAAAAAAGCCTTTCAAAAGTAAGTACTTTCGCTTACTTCTCCTCTACCGGATTCGGCCGATAAAGTCGGCGATAATATTCCAGACGTTGTAGATATAACGGCACGCTTTCCTCAGGTATACCGGATGGAATCGCGTTACGGGGGGGAAGTTTATTCAGATACTCCCGGAACGCCTGGCTTGATGCCATGAAATCTACGGCTTTATCAATAAGAAGCGGAACGTTTTCACCTAATTTGCCCATAATAATATCTCCGTATTACCCCGCGCCGGGAAAGCGCGACCGCCGATTTTAGTTTAGATCCCGATAAAAATGACATTAAGGAAAACGTGCGAAATCCACAACGCTTGCCCTCACCTTCTGATTATATTGTTTATTAATCAATATATTATATGATTTTTGAACACAAGATTTGTTACCCGACAAAACTATTACAATGCCATCGGTTGTGAACAAAGCACCTCGTCGCGCATACTAGGGGCTATAAATTTATCTTTATCAGAAGCCATCCCATGAAAGAAGTCGAAAAAAACGAAATCAAACGTCTCAGCGATCGTCTGGACGCCATCCGTCACCAGCAGGCCGATCTGTCGCTGGTTGAAGCCGCAGACAAATATGCCGAGCTGGAAAAAGAGAAAGCAACTCTGGAAGCAGAAATTGCTCGCCTACGCGAAGTTCACAGCCAGAAACTCAGTAAGGAAGCACAGAAGCTGATGAAGATGCCGTTCCAGCGCGCGATTACCAAAAAAGAACAAGCCGATATGGGTAAGCTGAAGAAAAGCGTTCGGGGGCTTGTGGTTGTACATCCGATGACCGCACTGGGTCGTGAAATGGGTCTGCAAGAGATGACCGGGTTCTCAAAGACAGCGTTTTAACCCTCTTACCTGTATATCTCCCTCACATCCCGCGTTTCTAAATGCGGGATGCAACAAATATCCTCCTCTGTTTCCTCGTAGAGTCTACTTTTTACCAATGGCACTAAATCTGAAAATGCATTCAGTAAAAGGTTTGGTTCGACGCCTAAAAATGGAAGATATATTCATAAAATAAAACTTTTGCCGTTATTTTTTCCATCCACATTCTAAAAACTCACCCAAAACATTTATTGTGTGAATATTAAATAAAAGCTATTTTTCTGCTTTAAATGCAGTGTTTGACATCTGATAACCCTCCTCATTAAAATCCGCCTCCCTAACACAATTAAACAATTTTAAAACTTAATAAATAATTTTCATAACAAATATATTCGCAACATTCATAAAGCCAGCCGTATAAATCGCAAAAGCATCAACCATAAATGGACACATCCCTTAGACCGCGTTGGTATCAGGGATGATATGTAAGGATAACTTTATATGAAAGTGAATAAATTATTGATAAGCGTCCTGGCGGCTTCGACAATACTGATGCTGTCAGGTTGTGATTATGTCGAAAAAAACAAAGTCGTTGATGAACTCACAAAACAACAAGAAGGACAAAAGGCCAGAATTGATCAACTCGAAAAACGATTAGAACAAGAAACCAAAAAGACAAACACCATTGAAAAACAAAGCATTAGCCTGATAAACAGTACAAAGCTGCTGGCTCAGGTAGTGAAAGAGATTAAGCATCAGCAAGATACATTTGTCTTTACTGAATTTAACCCCGATCAAACAAAATATTTCATTTTAAATAACGGTTCGGTAGGTATTGCCGGCAGGGTGTTATCTGTTGAAGCAATAGAAAATGGCAGTGTTATTCATATGTCATTGGCCAATTTATTAAGCGTTCCCGTATCAAATATTGGTTTTCATGCCACCTGGGGCGGTGAAAGACCTACTGATCAAAAAGAATATGCCAAATGGCAACAACTACTATTTAGCACCACCATGAACTCCACGCTGAAATTATTACCAGGTCAATGGCAAGACATTAACTTAACGTTAAAAGGGGTGTCTCCCAACAACCTGAAATACCTGAAGTTGGCTATTAATATGCAAAACATCAACTTCGACAACCTTCCACCTGCTGATAACCGGCAGAAAAAAAGCAAAAAATAAATGCAGTCATTGCACTTATATCAAGGAATAGAGAGCAACAACAATGAACAAAATTTTTAAAGTTATCTGGAACCCTGCGACGGGAAGTTACAGCGTCGCCAGCGAAACGGCAAAAAGCCGTGGGAAAAAGAGCGGGCGCAGCAAGCTGTTAATTTCTGCGTTAGTTGCCGGTGGGTTGATGTCGTCGTTTGGGGCAGGTGCTGGTGCACTTGATGGTGGTGCGAGCATTGAAACTCCCGAAGAAGGCGATAGCTGGGTTGCTATCGGAAAGAATGCAAAAGCTACATCAAAGACAGAGGGAGGAGTCGCAATTGCAATAGGACTCGACACTACAGCCAGTGGAATAGGAAGTACCGCATTTGGCTACAAGAGTCAGTCATTGGGTGAGCTATCCATAGCTATAGGGCACATGTCCAAAGCCTCGGGGAACAGATCCGTAGCATTCGGTAGCGGCGCAGAGTCAAAAGCAGAGTATTCCCTTGCATTGGGTTTGGTAGCTTATACCGGCGGTGCATCCTCCATTGCAATAGGTAGAGGTTCAAGAGCAGAAGATGGTGCTGATTATGCAGCTAGCCTTGGTTACCAGGCAATAGCCGCAGGAAAGTATAGTCTGGCACTCGGCTCAGATACAAAAGCCAATGCCATTGATAGCCTGGCATTTGGAAGACTGGCTTTAGCGGATGCCGATGGTGCCATTGCAATGGGTGCCGAAAGCGAAGCCAATGGATTATATAGTTTGGCATTAGGCGCAAGCAGCGTAGCTAACGCGGACAATACCGTTGCGCTCGGATATGGTGCCAATGCAACCAAAGCTGGAGCAATGGCTTTCGGTCAGGCAGGAAAGGCAGATGGTGTAAATTCTATTGCGTTGGGTAATAGTAGTCTGGCGGGTAACGAAAACAGTATTGCGATTGGACAAGAAAGCTTTGCCGGTTCTGAAAAAAGTATTGCGATTGGTAGCCTGTCCAACGTAACCGGTGTTAACTCCGTTGCTCTGGGCACAGAGTCTACTGCCGTGGAAGATAATACTGTTTCAGTAGGTAACGACACGCTGCAACGTAAAATTGTCCATATGGAAAAAGGCGATATTAGCAGTACCAGTACTGATGCCATCAATGGTTCACAGCTTTATGATATCAGTAAGTCAGTTGCAGACCGTCTGGGCGGCGGTGCCTCCGTGAGTACTGCCGGGGTTGTTAACGCCCCTAATTACAAACTGCAAAGTGGTAACTTTAATAATGTTGGCGACGCATTAAAGGGTCTTGATGATAATACGTTGCAATGGGACTCGCTTAAAAAAGTCTACAGTGCAAAACACGGTTCCGATGCCACCAGCAAAATCACCAACGTTACGGCGGGTGAGCTGAACGCATCCAGTACCGACGCCGTTAACGGTTCTCAGTTGAAAACCACTAACGACAATGTGGCAACCAACACCACTAATATCAGCAACCTGACTGGCGATGTTGCTAACAACACCACTAACATTACTAACCTGACGAATGACGTTGCCGCCAACACCACCAGTATCACCAACCTGGCTGATACGGTGACTAACCTTGGTGAAGATGCGCTGAAATGGGATGACACCGCTGGCGTATTCACTGCTGCACACGGCACCGAAGCCACCAACAAAATCACCAACGTTACGGCGGGTGAGCTGACGGAGACCAGTACCGATGCGGTTAACGGTTCTCAGTTGAAAACCACTAACGATAACGTGGCAACCAACACCACTAATATCACCAACCTGACTGGCGATGTTGCTAACAACACCACCAATATCACTAACCTGACGAATGATGTTGCCGCCAACACCACCAGTATCACCAACCTGACTGATACAGTGACTAACCTTGGTGCCGACGCGCTGGCATGGGATGACGCCTCAGGTGCATTCACCGCCAAACACGGCACCGAAGCCACCAACAAAATCACTAACGTTACGGCAGGTGAGTTGACGGAGACCAGTACCGATGCCGTTAACGGTTCTCAGTTGAAAACCACTAACGATAACGTGGCAACCAACACCACCAATATCAGCAACCTGACCGGCGAAGTTGCTAACAACACCACCAACATCACTAACCTGACGAATGATGTTGCCGCCAACACCACCAGTATCACCAACCTGACTGATACAGTGACTAACCTTGGTGCGGATGCGCTGGCATGGGATGACGCCTCAGGTGCATTCACCGCCAAACACGGCACCGAAGCCACCAGCAAAATCACTAACGTTACGGCAGGTGAGTTGACGGAGACCAGTACCGATGCCGTTAACGGTTCTCAGTTGAAAACCACTAACGATAACGTGGCAACCAACACCACCAATATCAGCAACCTGACCGGCGAAGTTGCTAACAACACCACCAACATCACTAACCTGACGAATGATGTTGCCGCCAACACCACCAGTATCACCAACCTGACTGATACAGTGACTAACCTTGGTGCCGACGCGCTGGCATGGGATGACGCCTCAGGTGCATTCACCGCCGCACACGGCACCGAAGCCACCAGCAAAATCACCAACGTTACGGCGGGTGAGTTGACGGAGACCAGTACCGATGCCGTTAACGGTTCTCAGTTAAAAACCACTAACGACAATGTGGCAACCAACACCACTAACATCGCTACTAACACCACCAACATCACCAATCTGGCTGATACGGTGAACAACCTCGGTGAAGATGCGCTGAAATGGGATGACGCCGCAAGCGCATTCACCGCTGCACACGGCACCGAAGCCACCAGCAAAATCACTAACGTCACCGCTGGAACAATCTCATCTACCAGCACCGATGCCGTTAACGGTGGGCAACTGTTTAGCTTAAGTGATTCACTGGCAGACTATTTTGGCGGTAACGCCTCGGTTGATGAAAACGGTGTATTTACTGGCCCGTCCTACACCATCGGTAGCAACAGCTACGATAACGTAGGTGATGCGCTGGCGGCGATTAACACCTCCTTTAGCACTTCATTGGGCGACGCTCTGCTGTGGGATGAAACGGCAAGTGCATTCAGCGCCGGTCACGGTGGCAATGCCAGCAAAATTACCAATGTCGCAAATGGTGCCGTTTCTGAAACCAGCACCGATGCCATCAATGGTGGGCAACTCTACGGTGTGAGCAACTCTGTTGTTGATGCCCTGGGCGGTGGCGCCGCAGTAAATGCTGACGGTAGCATCAGTGCGCCGACGTACTCCATTGCTGATACCGATTACAATAACGTCGGTGATGCTCTGGACGCGATCGACTCAACCCTGGATGATGCGCTGCTCTGGGACGCAACCGCCGGTGAAAATGGTGCGTTCAGCGCCAGCCGCGATGGCAAAGCCAGCGTAATCACTAATGTTGCTAATGGTGATATTTCTGAAACCAGTACTGATGCAATTAATGGTTCACAGTTGTTCGCCACCAACACGTTGATCAATCAGCAAAATGAGATCATCAACCAGATTGCCGGTAATACCAGCATAGACTACATCGAAGAGAACGGTGCGGGTCTGAACTATGCGCGTACTAATGACACCGGCTTAACCTTTATTGATGCGAGCGCATCAGGTACTGGCGCTACAGCGGTGGGCTATAACGCTGTCGCTTCCGGCGAAAGCAGTGTCGCAATTGGTCAGAATAGCAGCAGCAGCGTTGATACTGGTATCGCGCTGGGTAGCGAATCCGTCTCCAGCCGTGTGATTGTTAAAGGTTCTCGTAACACCAGCGTAACCGAAGAAGGCGTTGTGATTGGTTACGACACCACTGACGGCGAACTGCTTGGCGCATTGTCGATTGGCGATGATGGTAAGTACCGTCAGATCATCAACGTTGCTGATGGTACTGAATCCCATGACGCCGTGACTGTACGCCAGTTGCAAAACGCCATTGGTGCGGTCGCCACTACGCCGACCAAGTACTACCATGCCAACTCAACGGAAGAAGATTCACTGGCGGTAGGTACTGACTCGCTGGCGATGGGCGCGAAAACTATCGTTAATGCTGACGCGGGTATTGGTATCGGCCTGAACACTCTGGTTCTGCCAGATGCCATCAACGGTATTGCTATCGGTTCTAACGCACGCGCCAACCATGCAAACAGTATTGCAATGGGTAATGGTTCTCAGACCACTCGCGGCGCTCAGACTGGCTACACCGCCTACAACATGGACGCGCCGCAGAATTCTGTCGGTGAGTTCTCTGTCGGCAGTGAAGACGGTCAACGTCAGATCACTAATGTCGCGGCGGGTTCGGCAGATACCGATGCCGTTAACGTTGGTCAGTTGAAAGTGACGGACGCACAGGTTTCCCAGAACACCCAGAGCATTACTAACCTGAATACTCAGGTAACGAATCTGGATACCCGCGTCACCAATATCGAAAACGGTATTGGCGATATCGTAAGCACCGGTAGCACCAAGTACTTCAAGACCAACACCGATGGCGTAGATGCTAACGCGCAGGGTAAAGACAGTGTTGCGATTGGCTCTGGCTCTATTGCTGCCGCTGATAACAGCGTTGCGCTGGGTACTGGCTCTGTGGCAAACGAAGAAAATACGATCTCCGTAGGTTCTTCCACTAACCAACGCCGTATCACCAACGTTGCCGCTGGTAAAAATGCTACTGACGCGGTTAACGTTGCGCAGTTGAAGTCTTCCGAAGCAGGCGGCGTGCGCTATGACACCAAAGCTGACGGTTCTGTTGATTACAGCAACATCACTCTCGGCGGTGGTAATGGCGGAACGACTCGCATCAGCAACGTTTCCGCTGGCGTTAACAACAACGACGCGGTGAACTACGCGCAGTTGAAGCAAAGCGTGCAGGAAACGAAGCAATACACCGATCAGCGCATGGTTGAGATGGATAACAAACTGTCCAAAACCGAAAGCAAGTTGAGCGGTGGTATCGCTTCTGCAATGGCGATGACCGGTCTGCCGCAGGCTTACACGCCGGGTGCCAGCATGGCCTCCATTGGTGGCGGTACATACAACGGTGAATCGGCTGTTGCTTTAGGTGTGTCGATGGTGAGCGCCAACGGTCGTTGGGTCTACAAATTACAAGGTAGTACCAATAGCCAGGGTGAATACTCCGCCGCACTTGGTGCTGGTATTCAGTGGTAATGACCCATTAAGTTAGTGTGACTAAGGGCAATTCTCTGAGGAGGATTGCCCTTTTTTTGTTTGAAAATTGCACAGATTGTGACTTCGGCTTTTTAACATTAGCTTGAGGCTACATGCGCGCTGATCCCCTCACCCCGACCCTCTCCCCAAAGGGGCGAGGGGGAAAACGTGCTGCATCTGATACCGTGCATAATGGTTTTCTTGCATCGCCGGGCTGGTGTGGGGTCTCGTGCCCGCTGCCCCTCTCACCCCGACCCTCTCCCCAAAGGGGCGAGGGGGAAAAACGTGCTGCATCTGATACCGTGCATAATGGTTTTCTTGCATTGCCGGACTGATGTGGGGTCTCGTGCGCGCTGCCCCCTCACCCCGACCCTCTCCCCAAAGGGGCGAGGGGGAAAACGTGCTGCATCTGATACCGTGCATAATGGTTTTCTTGCATTGCCGGGCTGGTGTGGGGTCTCGTGCGCGCTGCCCCCTCACCCCGACCCTCTCCCCAAAGGGGCGAGGGGGAAAACGTGCTGCATTTGATACCGTGCATAATGGTTTTCTTGCATTGCCGGGCTGATGTGGGGTCTCGTGCGCGCTGCCCCTCTCACCCCGACCCTCTCCCCAAAGGGGCGAGGGGGAAAAACGTGCTGCATCTGATACCGTGCATAATGGTTTTCTTGCATCGCCGGGCTGGTGTGGGGTCTCGTGCGCGCTGCCCCCCTCACCCCGGCGCTCTCCCCAAAGGGGCGAGGGGGAAAAACGTGTTGCATCTGATACCGTGCATAATGGTTTTCTTGCATTACCGGGCTGATGTGGGGTCTCGTGCGCGCTGCCCCCCTCACCCCGGCGCTCTCCCCAAAGGGGCGAGGGGGAAAAACGTGTTGCATCTGATACCGTGCATAATGGTTTTCTTGCATTACCGGGCTGATGTGGGGTCTCGTGCGCGCTGCCCCCTCACCCCGACCCTCTCCCCAAAGGGGCGAGGGGGAAAAACGTGTTGCATCTGATACCGTGCATAATGGTTTTCTTGCATTGCCGGGCTGATGTGGGGCATCGTGCGCGCTGCCCCCTCACCCCGACCCTCTCCCCAAAGGGGCGAGGGGGAAAAACGTTCTACATCTGATACCGTGCATAATGGTTTTCTTGCATTGCTGAAGGACGCGCTCCATCTAACACCGAGCACAATCAGTCCCCTCGCCCCTCCGGGGAGAGGGTTAGGGTGAGGGGCACAAGCCAGCTCCGCAGCAAATTTTTCTCCCCCACAATAATTGGCCCTACCAATTCTTCGCTTATCTGACCACTGGTTCACAGTTCCCCAATTAAAACTCACATTAACGTTGCCAATTCATAACATTTAGTTAACCATTCATTGTCATTATCCCTACACAACAAAATTGGCAGTGCCACTTTTACACAACGTGTGACAAGGAGATGAGCAACAGACTCATTACACGATGTGCGTGGCCTCCAGGAGACCTGCAATGAATCTCTGGCAACAAAACTACGATCCCGCCGGGAATATCTGGCTTTCCAGCCTGATAGCATCGCTTCCCATCCTGTTTTTTTTCTTTGCGCTTATTAAGCTCAAACTAAAAGGCTATGTCGCCGCCACATGGACAGTCGTTATCGCTCTGACCGTCGCGCTATTGTTCTACAAAATGCCGGTCGCCAACGCGCTGGCCTCGGTCGTTTATGGATTCTTCTACGGCTTGTGGCCCATCGCGTGGATCATTATTGCGGCGGTGTTCGTCTATAAGATCTCGGTGAAAACCGGACAGTTTGACATCATCCGCTCGTCTATTCTTTCAATAACCCCTGACCAGCGCCTGCAAATGCTGATCGTCGGTTTCTGTTTCGGCGCTTTTCTCGAAGGAGCCGCAGGCTTTGGCGCACCAGTGGCAATTACTGCCGCATTGTTGGTCGGGCTGGGCTTTAAACCGCTGTACGCCGCCGGGTTGTGCCTGATTGTTAACACCGCGCCGGTGGCATTTGGCGCGATGGGCATTCCGATTCTGGTTGCCGGACAGGTGACAGGCATCGACAGCTTTGAGATTGGCCAGATGGTCGGTCGTCAGCTACCGTTTATGACCATTATCGTGCTGTTCTGGATCATGGCGATTATGGACGGCTGGCGGGGTATCAAAGAGACGTGGCCTGCGGTCGTGGTCGCGGGAGGCTCGTTTGCCATCGCACAGTACCTTAGCTCTAACTTTATTGGGCCGGAACTGCCGGACATTATCTCTTCGCTGGTATCGCTGCTCTGCCTGACACTGTTCCTCAAACGTTGGCAGCCGGTGCGCGTTTTCCGCTTCGGCGATCTGGGCGCATCGCAAGTTGATATGACGCTGGCCCATACCGGTTACACCGCAGGTCAGGTGTTACGCGCCTGGACACCGTTCCTGTTCCTGACCGCCACCGTAACGCTGTGGAGTATTCCGCCGTTTAAAGCCCTGTTCGCTTCGGGTGGTGTGCTGTATGAGTGGGTGATCAACATTCCGGTGCCGTATCTCGACAAACTGGTTGCCCGTATGCCGCCAGTTGTCAGCGAAGCCACTGCCTATGCCGCCGTGTTTAAGTTTGACTGGTTCTCTGCCACCGGTACTGCCATTCTGTTTGCTGCGCTGCTCTCTATCGTCTGGCTGAAGATGAAACCCTCTGACGCCATCAGCACTTTCGGCAGCACACTGAAAGAACTGGCGCTCCCCATCTACTCCATCGGTATGGTGCTGGCTTTCGCCTTTATCTCGAACTATTCAGGGCTGTCGTCAACGCTGGCGCTGGCACTGGCGCATACCGGTCATGCATTCACCTTCTTCTCGCCGTTCCTCGGCTGGCTGGGGGTATTCCTGACCGGGTCGGATACGTCATCTAACGCCCTGTTTGCCGCGCTGCAAGCCACCGCAGCACAACAAATTGGCGTCTCTGATCTGTTGCTGGTTGCTGCCAACACCACCGGCGGCGTCACCGGCAAGATGATCTCTCCGCAGTCCATCGCCATTGCCTGTGCGGCGGTAGGCCTGGTGGGCAAAGAGTCAGATCTGTTCCGCTTTACTGTCAAACACAGCCTGATATTCACCTGTATGGTGGGCGTGATGACCACGCTTCAGGCCTACGTCTTAACGTGGATGATTCCGTAATGATGGTTATACCCAGACGCCTGTCAGACGAGGTAGCTTCCCGTGTGCGGGCGCTGATTGATGAACAAAATCTGGAACCGGGCATGAAGTTGCCCGCTGAACGCCAACTGGCGATGCAGCTCGGCGTGTCGCGTAATTCACTGCGCGAGGCGCTGGCGAAACTGGTGAGTGAAGGTGTGCTTCTTAGTCGTCGCGGTGGCGGGACGTTTATTCGCTGGCGCCATGACGTGTGGTCGGAACAAAACATCGTCCAGCCGCTGAAAACGCTAATGGCCGATGATCCGGATTACAGCTTCGATATTCTGGAAGCCCGCTACGCCATTGAGGCCAGCACCGCCTGGCACGCAGCAATGCGTGCCACACAAGCCGATAAAGAAAAGATACAGCTCTGCTTTGAAGCGACGCTGAGTGAAGACCCGGATCTCGCCTCGCAAGCGGACGTTCGTTTTCATCTGGCAATTGCCGAAGCCTCACATAACATCGTGCTGCTGCAAACCATGCGCGGTTTCTTTGATGTCCTGCAATCTTCAGTGATGCAAAGTCGTCAGCGGATGTATCTGGTGCCGCCCGTTTTTTCGCAACTGACTGAACAGCATCAGGCGGTCATTAACGCCATTTTTGCCGGTGATGCCGACGGTGCGCGTAAAGCAATGATGTCGCACCTCAGCTTTGTCCACACCACCATGAAACGATTCGATGAAGATCAGGCTCGCCGTGCACGCATTACCCGCCTGCCCGGTGAGCATAATGAGCATTCGAGGGAGAAAAACGCATGATTATTTCCGCAGCCAGCGATTATCGCGCCGCAGCGCAACGCATTCTACCGCCGTTCCTGTTCCACTACATGGATGGCGGTGCATATTCTGAATACACGCTGCGCCGCAACGTGGAGGATTTGTCAGAAGTGGCGCTGCGCCAGCGTATTCTGAAAAACATGTCCGACTTAAGCCTGGAAACGACGCTGTTTAATGAAAAGCTATCGATGCCGGTGGCGCTGGCTCCGGTGGGTTTGTGCGGCATGTATGCACGTCGCGGCGAAGTTCAGGCAGCCAAAGCGGCTGATGCGCATGGCATTCCGTTTACTCTCTCAACGGTTTCAGTTTGCCCGATTGAAGAAGTCGCTCCAGCTATCAAACGTCCGATGTGGTTCCAGCTTTATGTGCTGCGCGATCGCGGCTTTATGCGTAACGCACTGGAACGGGCAAAAGCGGCGGGTTGTTCGACACTGGTTTTCACCGTAGATATGCCGACGCCGGGTGCGCGTTATCGTGATGCACATTCTGGTATGAGCGGCCCGAACGCTGCAATGCGCCGCTACTTGCAGGCGGTGACGCATCCGCAATGGGCATGGGATGTCGGCCTGAACGGTCGTCCGCATGATTTAGGTAATATTTCGGCCTATCTCGGCAAACCGACCGGACTGGAAGATTACATCGGCTGGCTGGGGAATAACTTCGATCCGTCCATCTCATGGAAAGACCTTGAGTGGATCCGCGATTTCTGGGATGGCCCGATGGTGATCAAAGGGATCCTCGACCCGGAAGATGCGCGTGATGCAGTACGTTTTGGTGCTGATGGGATTGTGGTTTCTAACCATGGTGGCCGCCAGTTAGATGGCGTACTCTCTTCTGCCCGTGCGCTGCCTGCGATTGCGGATGCGGTGAAAGGTGATATCGCCATTCTGGCAGATAGCGGGATTCGTAACGGACTTGATGTCGTGCGTATGATCGCGCTCGGTGCCGATACCGTACTGCTGGGTCGTGCGTTCCTGTATGCGCTGGCAACAGCGGGTCAGGCGGGCGTGGCGAACTTGCTGAATCTGATCGAGAAAGAGATGAAAGTGGCGATGACGCTGACTGGCACGAAATCCATCAGTGAGATTACGGAAGATTCGCTGGTTCAGGGGCTGGGTAAAGAGTTGCCTGCGGCGCTGGCTCCGATGGCGAAAGGGAATGCAGCATAGTCGTTTGCGCCCCCTCACCCTAACCCTCTCCCTCAGGGAGAGGGAACCGATCGGCGCTGTCTGTACTCCCTCAGGCTGAAAACAATTCCTCGCCCTATTTTCCTCCTGGCTTCTTTAAGGTGAGGAGAAAAGACCTTACCTGCCCGACACTACATTGTCTCCCTCACCCTGAAACGACACCGCACTCTTTTTTTCTCCCTCGCCCCTCCGGGGAGAGGGCCGGGGTGAGGGGAAAAGGCCGCACTAATCCCCGATTTTCTGCTATCCTGCCCCCGCACTAAGGGGGCAGTATGCTAAACATCGTACTCTACGAACCAGAAATTCCGCCAAACACTGGCAACATCATCCGTCTTTGCGCTAATACCGGCTTTCGTCTGCATATCATCGAACCGATGGGATTTGCCTGGGACGATAAGCGCCTGCGCCGCGCGGGGCTGGACTATCACGAGTTTACTGCAGTTACGCGTCATCATGACTATAGCGCGTTCCTTAGAGCAGAAAATCCCCAGCGTCTGTTTGCCCTCACCACTAAAGGCACACCCGCCCATAGCGCCGTAAGCTATCAGGATGGCGACTATCTGATGTTCGGCCCGGAAACACGCGGCCTGCCAGCGAGCATTCTTGATGCTCTGCCCGCTGAACAAAAAATTCGGATTCCGATGGTGCCGGACAGCCGCAGCATGAACCTGTCCAATGCGGTGTCGGTCGTGGTGTATGAAGCCTGGCGGCAGTTGGGATATCCGGGAGCGGTGTTGAGAGATTAGTTACGCCAGGCCGGATAAGATGCGGTTAGCATCGCATCCGGCACGAGCACAGGACGTCAGATCCCATCCCCATACTCAAACGTATGGTGAATGCCGTTGAAATGCTGATCCATATCCATTGACGGTTTATCGCTGTCTGGTTTACCGACGATACGCGCCGGAACGCCAGCAGCGGTAGTATGCGGCGGCACTGGTTGCAGCACGACAGAACCCGCGCCAATCTTCGCGCCACGCCCGACTTCAATATTGCCGAGAATTTTCGCGCCCGCGCCAATCATCACGCCTTCACGAATTTTTGGGTGACGGTCGCCGCTGGTTTTGCCCGTACCGCCAAGGGTGACGGATTGCAGAATCGACACATCGTTTTCAATCACCGCTGTTTCACCAACGACGATGCCTGTCGCGTGGTCGAGCATGATACCGCGACCAATTTTTGCCGCCGGGTGAATATCGACCTGAAAAGTCACAGACACCTGGTTTTGCAGGAAAATAGCCAGTGCGCGACGCCCCTGATTCCACAGCCAGTGACCGATGCGATACGCTTGCAAGGCATGAAAACCTTTCAGGTATAACAATGGGGTTGAGTATTTATCAACTGCCGGGTCACGGGTACGCACCGCCTGAATATCGCAGGCCGCAGAAGCGATCATTTCAGGGTCGGCGGCGTAGGCTTCTTCCACCACTTCACGGATAGCAATAGCAGGCATAATCGGCGATGACAGCTTGTTCGCCAGCATGTAGCTCAGTGCACTGCCAAGGTTTTCATGCTTGAGTAGCGTTGCGTGGTAAAAACTGGCCAGCATTGGCTCACAGTCCGCCAGCGTTCTGGCTTCCGCTTTAATATTGTTCCAGACAATTTCCAGTTCTTCACACGACATTGCTTACTCCACACGATGAGATAATGACCGGCTCGTTCTGCGCGAGCCGGGTCATAGCGGTAACAAAGGTTCCCTGGGTTTAGTGGCTGCTTCGCTCGTCCTTGCGTGCACGACCTAATAAAGTCAATGCTGCCTCGCGCGCGTTTTTTCCGCAATATAATACTTGATAAATTTCCTCGGTTATTGGCATTTCAACGCCGAAGCGGTGCGCCAGTTCGCGGACTTCTTTCGTATTGCGGTAGCCTTCCACCACCTGACCAATCTTCTCTTGCGCGCTTTGTACATCCATGCCCTGACCGAGCATCATGCCAAAACGGCGGTTCCGCGACTGGTTGTCGGTGCAGGTAAGTACCAGATCGCCCAGACCTGCCATGCCCATAAAGGTGGCAGGATCGGCACCCAGCGCCGTGCCCAGACGCGACATTTCAGCCAGACCACGGGTGATCAGCGCCGTTCGCGCATTCGCCCCGAAACCGATACCGTCGGACATGCCGGCACCGATCGCAATGACGTTTTTCACCGCGCCGCCAAGCTGCACGCCAATGAAATCCGGGTTGCTGTAAACGCGGAAACTTTTGCCGCAGTGCAGCAGTTGCTGGAGGTCATCAGCAAAGGTTTGATCGGTAGAGGCCAGCGAAATGGCCGTTGGTAAACCCGCCGCCAGTTCTTTCGCAAAAGTCGGGCCAGAGATAACCGCCAGTGGAATTTGATCGCCTAACGCCTCGCGCGCTACGTCCTGTAACAGACGCCCTGTTTCCGCTTCCAGTCCTTTTGTCGCCCACACCAGACGCGCATCAGGGCGCATCAGCGGTTTAATCTGGCGCAGCACTTCACCAAAGACATGGCTGGGTACGACGACGAGAATATTACGGCTGGCTGCCAGTGCGGTAGCGAGATCGCTTTCAAGGTGAAGCGTATCGGGAAAAGGCACATCGGGGAGAAACGCGGCGTTACAGCGGTCGCGTTCAAGCGTCGCGATATGTTCAGGGTCATGGCCCCAGAGGACAACCTCGTGGCCATTTCTTGCCAGGGTGATGGCAAGAGCGGTGCCGTACGAGCCGGCACCGATCACAGTCATTGAAGCATTACGTTGGTTCATCAGGCATCCTGATGTTCTTCAGTACCTTCGCCAGCCTGCTGCTGCAAATAGTTCATGAACAGCGCATCGAAGTTAACCGGCGCAAGGTTCAGTTGCGGGAACGTACCGCGAGATACCATGCTGGTGATGCATTCACGAGCATACGGGAACAGAATGTTCGGGCAGTATGCGCCCAGGCAATGTGCCATCTGGGTGCCTTCGATACCCGCGATGGAGAAAATACCGCCCTGCTGAACTTCGCACAGGAACGCGGTTTCTTCGCCCAGGGATGCCGTTACGGTAACACGCAGTACCACTTCGTAAACGTCATCTGCCAGTTGAGAAGATGCCGTATCCAGATCAAGTTTAACTTCTGGCTGCCAATCTTTCTGGAAAACGTGCGGCGCGTTCGGCGCTTCGAAAGAAATATCCTTGGTATAAATACGCTGGATCTGGAAGGTCATTTCGGTGTTGTTTTGTTCTGACATGTGTAGAAAACCCTTAAGTGTTGTCCTTAAATACTGCGCAGTGTAATGCCAACGTTAATACGTTATTTCAGCAGGGGATCCAGTCCACCACGTGCATCCAATGCATACAAGTCGTCACAGCCGCCAATGTGCTGTGCGTCAATAAAAATTTGCGGAACCGTGGTGCGACCACTGCGTTTGATCATCTCTTCACGCTTAGCGGCGTTGCCATCAATCGGTAGCTCCTGGAAACTTACGCCCTTGCTGCTCAGCAGTGCTTTTGCACGATGGCAATACGGGCAGGTTTCTTTGGTATAGATTTCAACATTGGCCATAACTTAGCTCCTGTTTTTTTACCCTGAAATTTCATATTGCAGGGCGGCTGCAAAATGGAGTGTCCCCAGAAGCTTATATCAATAAGTCGCTGGGGGTCTAATTGCAGCTAACTGCCTGCGGCATGAAAGATGGCAGGTAAATTATTTGCCGCGCACCAGAGGCAAGTTTTCGCCAGCCCAGCCAGCGACGCCTTCTTTCAGCACGAATACTTGCGCAAAACCCGCTTTCGTCAGCGCGTTTGCAGGCTCCTGGCACTGCATACCAGAACCGTCTACCACGATAACCGGTTTGTCTTTGTGCTTCTCAAGTTCACCAACATTGTTGGCTTTGATTTCGCTCGGCAACAAATTGATAGAACCTGCGATATGGCCTTTACGGAAGTCATCACGCTGGCGTAAATCCACAACCACTGCGTCTTCTTTGTTGATCAGACGCGTAGCTTCACCACGAGTAATTACCTTCACTTTTGAGGTCAGGCTCTTAAACGTAGTAACAAGAACCGCCACCAGTAACGCGATCCAGGCGATACTCAGTATGGGATGACGGCCAACAAATTGCATAATTTCTTGCATGGGGGTAATAACTCCCGACGTAGTGATTAAAAACCAGGGAAGGAGTATACCTGCGCGTTGCGGCAAATACAGCCAGCGCGTGCACCGGAATGCAATTTTGCGGCACGCTACGAAAAAAAATCGCAAATCTGGCATCGGCTTGCCGCGAGCGGTCGTATATTTTGATCTTCAGAGGCTATTTTATCGATTCAGCTGTAGTAAAATTACGCAAATTTTGACTCTTGAGTATGAGGTTGTCGCAATGTCGGTTTCTAAAAAACCTATGGTACTGGTGATTCTGGATGGCTATGGCTATCGTGAAGAACAACAGGATAACGCCATTTTTAGTGCTAAAACCCCGGTAATGGATGCACTGTGGGCCAATCGTCCGCATACCCTGATCGACGCTTCCGGTCTGGAAGTCGGTCTGCCTGACCGTCAGATGGGTAACTCCGAAGTAGGCCACGTTAACCTGGGTGCCGGCCGCATCGTGTATCAGGACCTGACTCGTCTGGACGTTGAAATCAAAGATCGCGCTTTCTTCGCTAACCCGGTGCTGACTGGTGCGGTAGATAAAGCGAAAAACGCGGGCAAAGCGGTACACATTATGGGTCTGCTCTCCGCAGGCGGCGTACACAGCCACGAAGATCACATCATGGCGATGGTAGAGCTGGCGGCTGAACGTGGCGCAGAGAAAATCTACCTGCACGCATTCCTTGACGGTCGCGACACCCCGCCGCGCAGTGCTGAATCCTCACTGAAAAAATTCGAAGAGAAATTTGCCGCGCTGGGTAAAGGCCGCGTAGCGTCCATCATTGGTCGTTACTACGCGATGGATCGCGATAACCGTTGGGATCGCGTTGAAAAAGCTTATGACCTGCTGACTCTGGCGCAAGGTGAGTTCCAGGCTGATACCGCCGTTGCTGGTTTGCAGGCCGCTTATGCTCGCGACGAAAACGACGAGTTTGTGAAAGCGACCGTTATCCGTGCTGAAGGCCAGCCAGATGCAGCGATGGAAGACGGCGATGCGCTGATTTTCATGAACTTCCGCGCTGACCGCGCACGTGAAATCACGCGCGCGTTTGTAAACGCTGATTTCGACGGCTTCGCGCGTAAGAAAGTGGTTAACATCGATTTCGTGATGCTGACCGAATACGCCGCTGACATCAAAACTGCCGTTGCTTACCCACCAGCCTCTCTGGTTAACACCTTCGGCGAGTGGATGGCGAAAAACGATAAAACTCAGCTGCGTATTTCCGAAACCGAAAAATATGCCCACGTCACTTTCTTCTTCAACGGTGGCGTAGAAGAGTCGTTCAAAGGCGAAGATCGCATTCTGATCAACTCGCCGAAAGTGGCTACCTACGATCTGCAGCCGGAAATGAGCTCCGCAGAGCTGACCGAAAAACTGGTTGCTGCCATCAAGAGCGGCAAATACGACACCATTATCTGTAACTATCCGAACGGCGACATGGTAGGTCACACCGGGGTGATGGAAGCAGCAGTTAAAGCAGTTGAAGCACTGGATCACTGCGTGGCAGAAGTGACCAAAGCTGTTGAGTCTGTGGGTGGACAACTGCTGATCACCGCTGACCACGGTAACGCTGAACAGATGCGCGATCCAGCTACGGGTCAGGCTCACACGGCGCATACCAACCTGCCTGTTCCGCTGATTTACGTTGGCGATAAGAACGTGAAAGCAGTTGAAGGTGGCAAACTTTCTGACATCGCGCCGACCATGCTCTCTTTAATGGGTATGGAAATCCCGCAAGAGATGACTGGTAAGCCGCTGTTCATCGTGGAATAATCCCTCCCCATGAGGGGAAAGGCGATTAATACCATGACACGGGCCACGAAACCGCGCAGGTTTGCAGTCAGGCCCATCATTTACGCCAGCGTTCTTTGCGCTGGCGTATTGTTGTGCACTTTTTCTGCCCACGCGGATGACCGCGACCAACTCAAGTCTATTCAGGCTGATATCGCTGCCAAAGAGCGTGCGGTACGCCAACAACAGCAACAACGCTCAAGCCTGCTGGCACAATTGAAAAAGCAGGAAGAGGCGATCTCCGAAGCCACTCGTAAACTGCGCGAAACGCAAAATACGCTCAATCAACTGAATAAACAGATTGATGAGATGAACGCCTCGATTGCCAAACTGGAACAGCAAAAAGCTGCTCAGGAACGCAGTCTCGCCGCGCAACTGGACGCCGCATTTCGCCAGGGTGAGCATACGGGTATACAGCTCATTCTCAGCGGTGAAGAAAGCCAGCGCGGTCAGCGTTTACAGGCTTATTTCGGCTATCTCAACCAGGCGCGACAAGAGACCATCGCCGAACTGAAGCAAACACGTGCAGAAGTCGCCATGCAGCGCGCCGAACTGGAAGAGAAACAGAGCGAGCAACAAACGCTGTTATACGAACAACGCGCCCAGCAGGCGAAGCTGACCCAGGCGCTGAACGAGCGTAAGAAGACGCTGGCAGGGCTGGAATCTTCCATTCAACAAGGTCAGCAGCAGCTAAGTGAACTGCGCGCTAACGAATCTCGTCTGCGCAATAGCATTGCTCGTGCAGAAGCGGCAGCGAAAGCGCGTGCTGAACGAGAAGCGCGTGAGGCTCAGGCTGTTCGCGACAGGCAAAAAGAAGCGACGCGCAAAGGCACCACCTACAAACCGACTGAAAGCGAAAAATCGCTGATGTCCCGAACCGGTGGTCTGGGTGCGCCGCGTGGTCAGGCATTCTGGCCGGTTCGCGGGCCGACGCTGCATCGCTATGGCGAGCAGCTACAGGGTGAATTACGCTGGAAAGGAATGGTTATCGGTGCCTCAGAAGGTACTGAAGTTAAAGCGATTGCCGACGGTCGGGTGATTCTGGCTGACTGGCTGCAAGGCTACGGTCTGGTGGTGGTGGTTGAGCACGGTAAAGGCGACATGAGCCTTTATGGCTATAATCAGAGCGCACTGGTGAGCGTTGGTTCGCAGGTTCGCGCGGGTCAGCCAATTGCACTGGTGGGCAGCAGTGGCGGTCAGGGTCGGCCCTCACTCTATTTCGAAATTCGCCGCCAGGGTCAGGCGGTCAATCCACAACCGTGGTTGGGAAGATAAGTTTTGTTTCCATTTCGTCGTAACGTTCTTGCATTTGCCGCTCTGTTGGCTCTCTCCTCCCCTGTATTTGCTGGCAAACTTGCCATCGTCATTGATGATTTTGGTTATCGCCCGCACAACGAAAACCAGGTGCTGGCGATGCCCTCCGCTATCTCTGTCGCCGTGTTACCTGACTCGCCACACGCCAGAGAGATGGCAACCAAAGCGCATAACAGCGGTCACGAAGTATTGATTCATCTACCGATGGCACCGTTGAGTAAGCAGCCGCTGGAGAAAAATACGCTGCGCCCGGAGATGAGCAGCGACGAGATTGAGCGCATTATTCGCAGTGCGGTCAATAACGTGCCCTATGCCGTGGGGATCAACAACCACATGGGCAGCAAGATGACCTCTAACCTTTTTGGTATGCAGAAAGTGATGCAGGCGCTGGCGCGTTACAATCTTTACTTCCTCGACAGTGTGACTATCGGTAATACCCAGGCGATGCGCGCCGCACAAGGTACTGGCGTAAAAGTCATCAAACGGAAAGTGTTTCTCGATGATTCCCAGAACGAAGCGGACATCCGTATGCAGTTCAATCGCGCAATTGACCTGGCGCGTCGCAACGGTTCAACCATCGCCATTGGTCATCCTCACCCTTCAACAGTTCGCGTATTGCAACAGATGGTTTATAACCTGCCGCCAGACATTACGCTGGTGAAAGCCAGCAGCTTGCTGAATGAACCGCAGGTCGATACGTCTACACCGCCGAAGAACACTGTGCCCGACGCACCGCGTAATCCGTTCCGTGGAGTGAAGCTGTGTAAACCGAAGAAACCGCTGGAACCGGTTTATGCTAATCGCTTCTTTGAAGTATTAAGCGAAAGCATCAGCCAGAGCACGCTGATCGTTTACTTCCAGCATCAGTGGCAGGGCTGGGGCAAACAGCCCGAAGCGGCGAAGTTTAACGCTAGCGCAAATTAAAGGCGCTGCGCGTAATGCGATGGTGCGACCGTGTTTTGTCGCGCCATTGCCATAAGCGGAAAGACCACAGTAATGCCTGATAACCCACCTTTACGCTGCGGACATTAGTAATCAGACGCTTATACATGCCGGAAGTAAATATCTCGGCAATCATCCGCTGGCGGGTAATAATATCCGGTTCTTTGCGCACCGCATGGCAAACGCGCAATGCTTCGTAAGTTATTTGTTGATGAAATTCCGGATAAATCATAATTTTGTCGGCATAATTTCTATTTAATTTCTCCAGCAGGCGGGTAATTTTAATATAGTGCCGTTGATAATTAAGATTTTTATTTCCTTGTCGATTCAACCGACTCACTGACGTATTATGCAGATAATATTTATATAACGATTGTTCGGTATATCGCGCACGCAGCGCGTTAAACATAAATTCTGTTGTCCAGACAATATCCTGATGATGTAATCCAGCAATAAATTTAATGTTATTTTTTACAATAACGTCTCTGCGATAAACACCCATCCAGACAACGTGAGTCCAGCGGCGAGAAGAAAGTCCCATCCGCAGCCAGTCCGGGCCGGTTAATACGCCGGTTGAGCGAAGGCGATCGGTGGGGATGGATTGCCAGGTTTCCCCCGTTTCACGAAAACACCAGTCAGCATTGCACTGCGCCACATCGAGATCGTCCTCTAACGCCATTGTCATCAGCGTTTCGTACATGGTGGGATAGACTTCATCATCAGCATCGACAAAAGCAACATATTTGCCCGTCGCTGCCTCGATCCCGCGATTACGCGCCACCGATGCGCCAGCATTCGCCTGATGCAACAAACGAACGTGAGGAAAGTTTTCTGCGTAATGCTTTGCTATTTCAACAGAATTATCCGTTGAACCATCGTTAATAATAATGATTTCCAGAGCAGTCCAGGTTTGCGCAATTAAAGATTCCATACAAGTGCGGAAATCATCGCCCGCATTATATAACGGGATAATAACACTAAGTTTATTGGTGCTGTTCATCATAAATTACCAACGGCCTCTGAAGTTACCCTAACGTTGTACAGGCTTTGTATTAAGAAACCATTAAGCCTGTGAGATATTATTTTTACAGGTGAGAGAGTCACTTCAGGCTAGAGAGATAATGAGAACAGCTATATAAGAGATCAGCGCAATTACGATATCTTTATTACACTGACAGGATTTTACATATTTAACAGATTATCCTCAGATAAAAGGGCTGGAATACCAGCCCTTATTCGTGTTAATCCCAGCTCAGGATAACTTTCCCGGACTGGCCTGAACGCATAGCGTCGAAGCCCTTCTGGAAATCATCGATGGAGAAACGATGGGTAATGATTGGCGAGAGATCGAGGCCAGACTGAATCAGCGCCGCCATCTTGTACCAGGTTTCAAACATCTCACGACCGTAAATGCCTTTAATGAACAGGCCTTTAAAGATCACTTTCGTCCAGTCGATCGACATATCAGACGGTGGAATACCCAGCATCGCAATACGGCCACCGTGGTTCATGGTGTCGAGCATGGTACGAAACGCTGGCGGCGCACCGGACATTTCCAGACCGACATCAAAACCTTCGGTCATGCCTAGCTCCGCCATCACGTCATTGAGATTTTCTTTCGCGACGTTAACTGCACGCGTAATACCCATTTTGCGCGCCAGTTCGAGACGATATTCATTAACGTCGGTGATAACCACATTACGCGCGCCGACATGTTTCGCCACCGCCGCCGCCATAATACCAATCGGGCCTGCACCAGAAACCAGAACATCTTCGCCCACTAAATCAAACGACAGTGCCGTGTGTACAGCATTTCCGAACGGATCGAAAATTGCGGCTAAGTCGTCGGAGATATTGTCGGGGATTTTGAAGGCGTTGAACGCCGGAATCACCAGATATTCGGCGAAGCAGCCCGGACGGTTAACGCCGACGCCGATCGTGTTGCGGCACAGATGGGTACGACCACCACGGCAGTTACGGCAATGACCGCAGGTGATATGACCTTCGCCAGACACGCGATCGCCAATCTGGAAGCCTTTCACTTCCTGACCAATGCCCACCACTTCACCAACATACTCATGGCCCACGACCATCGGCACCGGGATGGTTTTTTGCGACCACTCATCCCAGTTATAGATGTGAACGTCAGTCCCGCAGATGGCTGTTTTACGGATTTTAATCAGCAGATCGTTATGCCCGAGTTCCGGTACAGGAACGTCAGTCATCCAGATGCCCTCTTCCGCTTTCAGTTTGGATAACGCTTTCATCTCACATCCTCACTCAGGCAATTACGCCCAGTTGTTTACCAATACGCGTGAACGCTTCTACCGCACGCGTAATTTGCTCAGGAGTATGCGCCGCAGACATCTGGGTACGAATACGCGCCTGACCTTTCGGTACGACCGGATAGAAGAACCCGGTGACGTAAATACCCTCTTTTTGCAGCTCGCGGGCAAATTTCTGCGCCACTACTGCATCACCAAGCATGACCGGAATAATGGCGTGATCGGCACCCGCCAGGGTAAAGCCCGCCGCCGACATTTGCTCACGGAACTGACGCGCGTTAGCCCACAGGCGGTCACGCAGTTCGCTGCCCGCTTCGACCATCTCCAGCACTTTAATGGAAGCGGCGACAATCGCTGGTGCCAGCGAGTTGGAGAACAGGTACGGACGAGAACGCTGGCGCAGCCACTCAACCACTTCTTTGCGCGCAGCAGTGTAACCACCAGAAGCACCGCCTAAGGCTTTACCCAGCGTGCCGGTGATAATATCGACACGACCCATCACATCGCAGTATTCATGGGAACCACGACCGTTTTCACCGACAAAACCAACCGCGTGGGAGTCATCCACCATCACCAGCGCATCGTAAATATCTGCCAAATCGCAAACGCCTTTCAGGTTGGCAATCACGCCGTCCATCGAGAACACGCCGTCGGTGGCAATCAGCACATGTCGCGCTCCGGCTTCACGCGCTTCTTTTAAACGCGCTTCCAGCTCCTGCATATTGTTGTTGGCATAGCGATAACGTTTGGCTTTGCACAGACGCACACCATCAATAATAGACGCGTGGTTCAGTGCGTCGGAGATAATGGCGTCTTCCGCGCCCAGCAGCGTTTCAAACAGGCCGCCGTTGGCATCAAAACAGGAAGAGTAGAGAATCGCATCTTCCATACCCAGGAATGCCGCCAGTTTCTGCTCAAGCTCTTTATGGCTATCCTGAGTGCCGCAGATAAAACGTACTGAAGCCATGCCGAAACCATGAGAATCCATTCCCGCTTTTGCCGCCGCAATCAGCTCTGGATGGTTCGCCAGCCCAAGATAGTTGTTGGCACAAAAGTTGATGACGTGGCTTCCATCAGCCACAGTGATGTCTGCTTGCTGCGCAGACGTGATAATGCGCTCTTCTTTAAACAACCCTTCCGCCCGTGCGGTTTCCAGGTCGTTGGTTAACTGCTGATAAAATTCTCCACGCATTGCGATTCTCCAGACAGGGCAAATTCCAGCACATATTACCCAAACTTATAGGTCGCGACGAGATGACGCGTTAACACTTCTGCAAAATTTAGAATAAATAACGCCCATTACTCTCACTTTCGGCGAATGGCTGAAGCCAACGTCGTGTAGTGATATGATAGAAGTATTCGTGTCTGAGATTGTCTCTGACTCCATAATTCGAAGGTTACAGTTATGATCATCGTTACCGGCGGCGCGGGCTTTATCGGCAGCAACATCGTTAAGGCTCTGAATGATAAAGGCATCACCGATATTCTGGTGGTGGACAACCTGAAAGACGGCACCAAGTTTGTGAACCTGGTGGATCTGAATATCGCGGACTATATGGATAAGGAAGACTTCCTGATCCAGATTATGGCTGGCGAAGAGTTCGGCGATGTCGAAGCGATTTTCCACGAAGGCGCGTGCTCATCCACCACCGAGTGGGATGGCAAGTATATGATGGATAACAACTATCAATACTCCAAAGAGCTGCTGCACTACTGCCTGGAGCGCGAAATTCCGTTCCTGTATGCATCTTCCGCAGCGACCTATGGCGGACGCACCTCCGACTTTATTGAATCCCGCGAATACGAAAAACCACTTAACGTCTACGGTTACTCAAAATTCCTGTTTGATGAATATGTTCGTCAGATTCTGCCAGAAGCGAACTCGCAGATTGTTGGTTTCCGTTATTTCAACGTTTATGGGCCGCGTGAAGGTCATAAAGGCAGCATGGCGAGCGTCGCTTTCCATCTCAACACTCAACTTAACAACGGTGAATCACCGAAGCTGTTCGAAGGTAGCGAGAACTTCAAACGCGACTTCGTCTACGTGGGCGACGTGGCAGATGTGAATCTGTGGTTCCTGGAAAATGGCGTTTCCGGCATCTTCAACCTCGGCACTGGTCGTGCTGAATCCTTCCAGGCAGTAGCAGATGCAACACTGGCTTATCACAAGAAGGGTCAGATCGAATACATTCCGTTCCCGGATAAACTGAAAGGCCGCTATCAAGCGTTTACTCAGGCGGATCTGACTAATCTGCGCGCAGCGGGTTACGACAAACCGTTCAAAACCGTTGCTGAAGGTGTAACGGAATATATGGCCTGGCTGAATCGCGACGCGTAACTATGAAGATTTTGGTGATAGGCCCGTCTTGGGTTGGCGACATGATGATGTCGCAAAGTCTCTATCGCACGCTCCAGGCGCGCTATCCCCAGGCGATAATCGACGTGATGGCACCGGCATGGTGCCGTCCGTTATTATCGCGGATGCCGGAAGTTAACGAAGCTATCCCTATGCCTCTCGGTCACGGTTCGCTGGAAATCGGCGAACGCCGCAAGCTGGGACATAGCCTGCGCGATAAACGTTACGACCGCGCCTACGTCTTACCCAACTCCTTTAAATCTGCATTAGTGCCTTTCTTCGCAGGTATTCCTCATCGCACCGGCTGGCGTGGTGAAATGCGCTACGGTTTGCTCAACGATGTGCGCGTGCTTGATAAAGAAGACTGGCCGCTAATGGTGGAACGCTATGTCGCGCTGGCCTATGACAAAGGCGTAATGCGTACCGCACAAGATCTACCAAAACCGTTGTTATGGCCGCAATTGCAGGTGAGCGAAGGTGAAAAATCGTATACCTGTAACCAATTTTCCCTCTCATCAGAACGTCCGATGATTGGCTTTTGCCCTGGAGCGGAGTTTGGCCCGGCAAAACGCTGGCCGCACTACCACTACGCAGAGCTGGCAAAGCAGCTAATTGATGAAGGTTATCAGGTGGTTCTGTTTGGTTCGGCGAAAGATCATGAGGCGGGCAATGAGATACTCGCCGCACTGAATACTGAGCAGCAGGCATGGTGTCGTAATCTGGCGGGAGAAACGCAGCTTGATCAAGCCGTTATTCTGATTGCGGCCTGTAAATCCATTGTCACCAACGATTCTGGTCTGATGCACGTCGCAGCAGCACTGAATCGTCCGCTGGTCGCACTGTATGGGCCTAGCAGCCCGGACTTTACGCCGCCGCTTTCTCATAAAGCGCGAGTCATTCGTCTGATTACTGGCTACCACAAAGTGCGTAAAGGCGATGCCGCAGAAGGGTATCACCAGAGTCTGATCGACATTACTCCCCAGCGCGTACTGGAAGAACTCAACGCACTGTTGTTACAAGAGGAAGCCTGACGGATGCGGGTTCTTATCGTCAAAACATCGTCGATGGGCGATGTCCTCCATACGCTGCCCGCGCTAACCGATGCGCAGCAGGCAATCCCTGGAATAACGTTTGATTGGGTGGTGGAAGAAGGTTTTGCGCAGATCCCTTCCTGGCACGCCGCTGTTGAACGGGTTATTCCGGTAGCGATACGCCGCTGGCGTAAAGCGTGGTTTTCTGCCCCTATTAAAGCGGAGCGGAAAGCGTTTCGTGAAACGCTACAGGCAGAAAACTATGATGCGATTATTGATGCGCAAGGGCTGGTAAAAAGCGCAGCACTGGTGACACGTCTGGCGCATGGTATTAAGCATGGAATGGACTGGCAAACCGCTCGCGAACCACTGGCAAGCCTGTTTTACAATCGCAAACATCATATTGCAAAACAGCAGCACGCCGTAGAGCGCACCCGTGAGCTGTTCGCCAAAAGCCTGGGTTACAGCAAACCACAGACTCAGGGCGACTATGCCATTGCGCAGCATTTCCTGGCTAACCCGCCGGCGGATGCTGGCGAATACGCCGTATTTCTTCATGCGACGACCCGTGATGATAAACACTGGCCGGAAGAACACTGGCGAGAATTAATTGGCTTGCTGGCAGATTCAGGGATTCGCATTAAACTTCCCTGGGGCGCACCACATGAAGAAGCGCGGGCGAAAAGGCTGGCGGAAGGATTTGATTATGTCGACGTATTGCCGAAGATGAGTCTGGAAGGTATTGCCAGCGTGCTGGCTGGGGCGAAATTCGTGGTTTCGGTGGATACGGGATTAAGCCATTTAACTGCGGCTCTGGATAAACCTAATATTACTGTATATGGGCCGACCGATCCGGGATTAATTGGCGGGTATGGGAAGAATCAGGTGGTTTGTAGGGCGCCAGATAAAGATCTCGCTCATCTGACTGCAGAGACAGTATTAAAAAAAATCAATTCCTGATTAACACATTATATATTATTTAAGATGGTGGATAAGCAATGTTAACAGCCTCGCTGGTGCTGCGTAATAAAGAGAACTGGAAACCATACTGGAATAAAGCGTTGGTATTTCTCTTTATTGCAACCTTTTTCCTTGATGGTATTACCCGCTATAAGCATATCATATCAGTATTAATGATCATCACGGTAATCTATCAAGTTTCTCGTGCTCCAGGAACATTTAAAGCACTCTATAAAAATAATCTTTTTTATAGTGTCATAGCACTGTCGCTCATTCTTTTATATGCCACATTCATATCACCTGACCTGAAAATAAGTTTTAAAGAATTCAGTAACACGGTACTTAAAGGATTTTTGGCATATAGTTTACTTATACCCGCATTATTAAAAGATGAAGATAATGAAAGCATCGGTAAAATTATACTATACTCATTAGTTACCGGACTTGGGTTGCGCTGCCTTGTTGAAATTATTCTTTATATTCAAGATTATAATAAAGGGATAATGCCATTTACGACCTATGAACACCGTAGTATTTCCGACTCAATGGTGTTTCTGTTTCCTGCATTATTAAACCTTTGGCTTATCAAGAAAACATCTTATAAAATAGGTTTTATAATTTTTAGTGCAATTTTCTTGTTTCTGCTTTTAGGAACGCTCTCCCGTGGTGCGTGGCTGGCTGTATTCATTGTTACTCTACTATGGTTAATCTTAAATCGTCAGTGGAAATTACTGATGCTGACGTCCATCGTCATTTCTGTTGCAGCGGCGTGTGTATTTGTCTATAAAGCTGATCATGCTGATAAAGATAGACTTATTTATAAACTTCAACAGACCGACAGTTCTTATCGCTATACCAATGGTACACAGGGTACGGCGTGGACATTAATTATGGAAAATCCGCTTAAGGGATATGGCTACGGCGATGATATTTACCATGCAATATATAATAAGCGTGTCGTAGATTTTCCTTCATGGAAGTTCAGGCAATCTATTGGACCACACAACGTTGTTTTGTCAATTTGGTTTGCAGCAGGTTTAGCTGGACTACTCGCTTTACTTTATCTGTATGGCTCTATTATCAAAGAAACAGCTAATGCAACATTTAAAAAAGTTGTGGCTACGCCTTATAATGGTCAATTACTACTATTTTTAACTCTTGTAGGTTTTTATATTATTCGCGGAAACTTCGAGGAAGTTGATCTTAAACCAATTGGCTTGATTGTTGGTTTACTGTTAGCAATGCGGAATAAATAAAAAAAGCCTGCCTGACATTAAGTTCAGGCAGGCTCTTAAAATCAAATAATTGTTTAACCAAACCAGTCTTGCATTTGTGCTTCAAAGCACTGAGTTACATGTTCCCAGCTATATTTTGAGAAAACAAAATTCCGGGCATTTTCAGCAATTTGTCCTCTGTCAGCATCAGCTAAAACTCGCTTAATATCCGCGAGAATGCTTTCAGATGTCATAGGCTCTGCAAGGTGATAGCCTGTAATTCCTTCCAGAACAAACTCACTAATTCCACCTTTTTGACTGGCAAGTACAGGTTTACCTGCCGCCATCGCTTCAACAGCTACCATACAAAAAGCCTCTTCTACCTGAGAAGGCACAACAACTAAATCTGCTAAACGGTAATAGTTATGCATCTGCTCTGGTGACTGTCCACCCACCATAATGCATGTTGCACCAATAGTTTTCGCTGCATCCAGAACTTTTTTCTGATATTCAGCTTTTTCACCTTTTTTACTGGCAAAAGGATCACCGACGATCACCAGTTTGAGATTATCTTGTGTCTTATTAAGCTGATTAAAAGCCTCCATAAGCATCAGGCAACCTTTATCTGGCGATATCCTTCCTGCAAATAATAGCACAGTATCATTCGCATCAATGTTCAGCTTCTGCCTCAAATCTTCAGTATTATTTTGTCTGTACGATTCAGAACAAAAACCATTAGGCACAATAGCAATATTTGCATCAGGCATTTTTTCCGAATAGAAATCGAATAGAAACTGGCTAGGAACAATTATCTTAGCATTTTTGTCTAACTGACCTGGCTCGAAAGCATTATGAAAATGCATAACTAGCTGCGCTTGAGGACTTCTGTCACGAATCTGTTTATACAGCTTCATGCTATTGTGGATAACAATAACAGACTCTTTCAGATCAGCATTTTTAGGTTGGGTATTTAAAATACGCTGAGAATACGGCATAGGATCAAGTCGAGTCCACTTTTGGAAAAGTCGTTTATAGACTCGACTAAAACTAATGTAATGAATATCACAATTATCATTTACTTTTGTATAGGTCGGGTAACCATCATTTCGAATACAGGCGATAGTTGCTGGAATCGAAAGCCTTTTTGCTACCTGATAAATCCACGTTTCAACCGCTGCAGCTCCTTTTGGCGGTATAGAAAATATTGGCGTGACGGTAAATATTATTTTTTTAATCATTATTAAACAACCCCAATATTTTTATAAAATAACGTAAAAGTATAAAAGATATTAGCTTATTTTTCCAAACTACAAGACTCTTCAATTTCTGATGCTTTCATAAATGGAATAATATCATATTGAATCGCTGTATCATCAGATAAATTATATATGTTAATATCTTCAACATTGTCACGCATAAAGCGGAAAAACGGTAAGATTTTGAATAAATCTCTACTCAACTCCGAAGGCATAGGATTCTTATCTTCGTCATAGAAACGCGAACAACTACCCGTTAAATCCAGGCCGGAACAAATGACCCGCGCATACTTCAGTGAATATGCTATTTGGATTGCAGCAAAGGCAATAGTATGGCATGAGCAATAACCAAGACTAATGTCCTTGCAAAATCCAACCAGACGACCTTTTTTAGACAACGGTACAGAGATCAGCAGTTCTTTGTGAATTTGGCTCAAAATATTAAATTTAATCTTCTTTATAAAACCACCTTTTTCCCGGCGATAAAAAGACCGTAATATAAGACAGTTCTGGCGGATATAAAGTTTATCTTCTTCGGAAGCGTGTTCATAAACGTCAACGTTTACGATGGTATAACGACTTCTCTGGCTAAAATTATAAAAATCATCACGACGCTGATGTAAAAAACGAACATCTGTAAGTACATAAATAAAGGGAACAATATTATGACTTAACAGATATTGCGCAGAACCATTGACAGCAATAATATCCTTTGCACGTAATACCGACAAAGGCGTCTTTTGCGATGTGGGACCAGATAGAAAAATAATAACATCATCAGATGTTTTACTTTTAATCAGGTTTTCAACATCCATTTTGTCAATGTATCGAATATTCTTCATGATAAACCTGTGAAATAAATAACTCCGTATAAAAATGCCTAACGAAGACGCGTAATGGTGGGATATTTCTGCTTTAGCGTGCTGGTTTTCCTTTCAAACGCCGCATAATATTGCGCATTTTTTTACGATAAACTAAAAGATAATAACCTAGATCCTTAATCTCATTTTTAATACCGTAATGACGCTCTAAATCTATACGGTCTTTCGCTTTCCGTTGCGCTGAAGCACGTTTCCCAGAGAGATCAATAATTCGAACTTCACCATTTTTAATAATGAAGTTACCACGATGAGGATCACCAGAGACCATACCATGTTGATGCAAAGAATGAATTGATTGCTGAATTTTATTTTTTAACTCGTTATCAATATTGGGTATATCACATAACTCTACACCATCAATATACTCGATCAGCATGATATATGTATGGACAAATCGTAAAGTTTTTCGCTCTGCTAATAAATAAAAATCATTGAGAGTATGTAATCCTTCATTTCGCACTTTTTGGGTTTGTTCAAAAAGGCGTTCGTAATAATCTCCTTTTAATAGAGATTTAAAAAAACGCTCGTTGCGTTTAATTTTGGGAGAAAAGACCTTAAGCACCAACTTACCGTAATCGGTGTCAATAAGCATGACTTTTGTATCATCAATAGAACGAAACACTTTGATGATCTTAATATTATAAGACAAAAAGTCATTTAATACATTGAGGTACTTTGAATTGTTGTCATCAGTAAAAACAACAAAATCTTTAACCTTATTTTTCTGAATCATGATAAGCCAATTAAAAGTTATTTACTGTAATATTTTCGGTAAAGATAACGAACCCCTGCTATAATGCCAGTTACGTAATGATGCTGAACTAACAAATGCTTATATCTTTTCTTAAATTCGATAACTGATTTTGCATCTCTGGGGGAATCATTTTTCCATGGCGAGTTATCTAACGCTATTTTAAAGTATTTTACAGATGGATAAATTGCCCATTTATGCCACGGTTTAGTTGCCCCTGTATAATGGATGAGAAGCGTGTTTTCTGTAATCAACTTTTTATAGTTCTGATGTGTTTTATCTTTTAATTCGCTTTTAATGGTATAAATAGTATTGAATTCACGAGGCAAAAATATTGTCATCCCTTTCAATAAAACATTCATAACATCTTGATCGGGATATTTATAAACATTATCTTTACTCATAAGAATAGATAACGCTTTTTCTGTTAGTTTTGCATTAGCCCATTTTTTTAAGTCTAAATAAACCACTCCTGAATTAAAGTAGCGCCCCCTTAGTTCAGGATCAGACAACCTGGATACCGCCTTTTCCTGCATTGGCTCAACATCTTTAACAACAGCAGCCACCGCTCCGTTTAAATCCAGATGAAGTAATTGGCTAATATCACCCTTACAAACAACATCCGCATCAAGATAAAGTAAACGATCAAGCGTCAGACCCAATAATTGAAACGCAAACAAACGAAAGTACATTGCTCTTGACCAGACCTGTGTACAAGGCAAGCACTGAAGCTTATCAGTATTAATTCTATAAAGCGTGATTCTTAATTGGTATTGCCTTGCAAGTTTTTCGACCTTTTGAAAAAAATCATCATTATAAACATCAGCAATAATATAAAAATCAAGATTAATATGTCGATTATTTAGGACAATTGATGTGATAGAAATACCTACACCATCAAGATAATTAGCATCGACACCATAGGCAACATTTAAACCTTCAGAAGTATCTTTATTAGTTAGCCTAAAATCCCAGGCTTTAACTTTATCTATCTCTATGGCAGGAAATGAGTCCACAAGGCTACCGTTATATCATTACTTTATAGATTCCCAGTTTAATGCTTTATCTTTTCAATAAAATACAAAAGATAATTGCTAAATCCTTTTATATATCTATGCTTTTTCAGCATATGTTTTGCGCTATACCTTAATTGATTGCTATTGTTTGGTTTCAGCAACGCCGTATTCTTCCATGGCGAAGCATTTTTTGCCTCCATAAAGGCTTGTGATACAGGATAATCCCAGGCCCAATCATGCCAGGGCTTGGTCGGACCAATATAATGGATAAAAATAGTATCGCTGGTTACTGGATTTTTAAAACTTTCTTTGAGTTGATAGTTTAAGCTAAACTGAGTATTGTATTTTATATCTGCAAAAATAAGTTTATCTGCCAGTAACATATTCAATACATCCTGATCAGGATGTGTTATTTTTTTTACTATCTCCGGATCATTTAACATTGCAATGGCTCGTGCAGAAACCTGCTCAACTGCCCATTGGTTAGTATTGATCAATAAAAAACCAGAGTTAAAATAACCTTTAGCAATCCCCACAACACCTAACGAATGCGCACGTTTTTCCCACCAGTCATTTTGTCCTTCGGTAACAACCATTGCGACTGCATCATCAGGAAACGTAAAATTAATAAGTGGTTCTATAGTTCCCTGACAAATGATATCGGCATCCAGATATAGAACTTTAGGTGTTTTATTAATAAAGTAATCTGCAATAATAAAACGAAAATAGATTGCATGAGTCCAGTTCTTGGTACTTGGCAATGAACGGAGCCGATCGCCATTAATTAAATATACCTTAATCCTGGTTTTATATTGCTGAGCCAGAGCATCAAAATATTTTCGTTCATCTTTACAAAAATAGTCTGTGAAAATATGGAAACATAAGCGGTTTCCTTCATTATATTTTAATATTGAAGCAATCGAAATTCCACAACCAAAAAGAAAATTCTTGTCAGTTCCATAAGCAATATCCAGACAAAGACTTTCTGTTTCTACTTTATAATTGTAATCAATAACTGAATTGAGAAACTCAGTCTCCTGGAAAAAAACCTGCTGCATCATTTCCTCCGGGAAATAACAGAAATAATTATCTTGTGTAATCTGTCATAATATTTCTGCTGGTAAAATTTATCGATCGACTCAGGAATTTTTTCATGTTCGATGTGAATTTCACCGGCTATGTATTTATTGAGAAGAGCGACAAAACCGGTCATATCACCCGGTTGATATAAATGACCATTAACATCAGGCTGGATGATGTCAGCAGGCCCGGAGACACAATCTGCACTGATACAAGGAATCCCCCACGATAAGGCTTCAAGCAGAGTCATCGGGAAACCTTCAAAAGATGACGTGAGTAATAACGCACTCACTTTTTTAATATCCTGCTGAACTAATTCCCAGGGATGTTGTTGCCAACCATACCAGACAATTCGATCATCAATATTTAACTCTCTACCATAAGCCTGGCATTTTTCGAAATCGGAACCATCACCCAATACATGAAGTTTCCAGTCACCTTGCACTTGTGATAAGCCATCAAGAAGATCTTTTACTCGTTTCTGACCTTCGAATTTCATGCGTCCGACATAAATGAAGGTTGCCGTTTCGCCTTCTTCGGGTGCTGGAATGACTGAATCTTTCGCTTCGACAGGGTTAAAAATAACGTTTATCGTCGGTTCTGGTACACCCCGGTTAATCATTTGTTGTTTAATACCGGAGCTGATTGCTAAATGATAGTCGGCACAGGTGATATATTCAGCATGTTTTTTATGATCTAAAGAAAAATGCGGCCATGAAAATACAGGTACATCAACTCCAGATTTTTTACGCGCTTTTTCCGCATACAAACATGAGATCACATCAATACAAATAACAACATCTGGCTGATAATTCTGAAGCCATTTGCTTAAAGCATGAATATGCTTCGCGCGACGTAAAAAACCTAAGCGAATGTTGGAAAATGAACACGAGTACTTAATACCTTCCAGCCATCCCTTATCCATTTTGTCATTACGGCAAAAGAAAAACATTTCACTTTGGATATGTTGTTGTCTGAAGGTGGTAATAACATCTCGAATGACTGTTTCCATACCACCAAACCCTGAAACAGCTTCGCCGATAAACGCTATTTTCATAATTATATTAATTTTCCATCTAAATTTTCACACCTAATAATTTAGCGCGAAGATAATGGTAATAGTAAGAAATGGCTTTGCTATACTTCCCTTCGGCCCAATATACTTTAGCCTTTAATCTAATGTCACTTGATGATGGTGCTAACATCCTTTTATAATATTTCCACGGTGAATTATAAAAGTAACGATCAAAGTTTTTGGCTCTAAATATTTTATACCATGGCTTATTTTGAGTGACATAATGCATTATGATTGTGTTGGGTAAGTTTTTTTGTTCTTCATCACATATTACTGATAATGTTGTTTTATTATTATATTTTTTATCGATGTAATATAAGCGTCCATTAAGCAAAATATTTAACACATCCTGATCTGCGTACCTATATACCTTCCCATTGTTGATCATCTCCAGCGCCTTTTGTGTTATATTTTCTTTTTTCCACGCACTGATATTAATAAGCATAACGCCGGCATTAAAATAATTTATAAAATCAATACCATAGTCTAACTTTTTCACACGATCTTGCATATCTGGAGAGTCAGAGATGACGCATGCCATATAATCTTTTAAATCGTAATCAACGAGATCATATAAAGATCCATTACATATAATATCACAATCAAGGTAAAGTATGTTTGTTATTTTATCATCAACAACTTCTGGAATTAAAAAACGCAAACATGTTGATAAAGGAATTCCCAGAACCAGTGTATCAGGATTAATATCAAATTTATCTGTCACATGATATATTGATATTGACGTATTTGGTCCCTCTAGCTCTGAAAATACTGAACATTCGCTTTCGCTTATTCCTGAAACAAGAAGATGAAAATGAAGATTAATATTACTATTGTTTGAAATAATTGAATATAATGCAACGCCCGCCGGCATTATGAAACCACTGTCAAAGCATAACGCTATATGCAAATGTTTAACATTCGATATTTTGTGTCGAAATAAATCTTGTTTCTTAGCCACGAAGCTTTTAAGATTTAACAACTTTTAAACCCTTATTATAAGCAATGAATATTTAAAGCTTTTTCCTTATTGTTCTTTCTTTTATTTTTTGTGCCTTAACTTCTGTTTTTTTAATTAAGTTAACTTCCTGTAATAAAACTTCGCGTAAAGGCATCCCAAAATAAACCTTCATAAATCGCCATATATCTCTCTGCGTCAGGCCAATATTCATCGATGAAAAATATAGACCAATCAAATCTTTATCCCGCCAACGACGTGGGACTTTTTCCCGTATCTGCGCGCGATGCAGGTCTATTACCGAAATTTTTAATTCATCTTCCCGGCCAGTGAACGGTAAATGAAGCAAAAAGTGGCAGATATAACAATCACGATGATTTATTCCTGCTGCGTGCATTTTACGCACCATAGTTGCCACTCGTGTAATCAGCATACGCTTAACACATATATCAGGCGGATTAACTGTCCAATCTGCACAATAATCTTCAAGGCTAATCGTAGGAGTAAGATCTTCGGTAATAATAAATGATGTACGGGTTAATGGATTTAACCCTTTTTCACCAAACCCTATACCGTGCATCGTATCAACACCGACATCATGCAGTCGATGAATAGCGTGCCACTCTCTGTCTGCGCCTAAAACGGGCATACGCAATGAGAGCAGGTTTTTTATAATTTCTTTTAAGGTCGTACCTTTGTGCCATTTAAGGAAATAGCTTTTCCCAGCCAATTCAAAGCGTAATGTTCGACGTGTCTCTAGTTCGCGAAAGACTTCGCCATTCAGTTTTTTAACTTCTGTAAAAGCATCTTTACCACGCCAAAGTGTGGCAAGCGGCTCTTTTAATTCAACCATCTAAACCACCTGTAATAATATCTGCGGCTTTCTCTGGCAGGCTGTATAAATCCTGAGTATCTGCATAATGGCGAGCATTCTCCGCCCAGGCCATTCGTAGCGAATACTGTGTTAATGCTTTGCGTAAGATCGCATTTAATTCTTCCTGACGGAATGGTTCCGCGATAACCGCTCCACAATTAGCATCCGCAATATAATGCGCGTATCCACATACTGCGGTTGTCAAAACAGGTAATCCAGCGGTGATCGCCTCAAGGAGAACAATACCTGCAGCTTCCTGGTAAGCGGGATGCAGTAAGATATCTGCCGCTGCCATTAATTCAGACACGTCATTCCTCCCGGAAAAGAAATGCACGTTGCTACGTACCCCAAGCTTTTCTGCCAGCACTTCAAATTTGCGTGGTTTATCCTGACCAACGACAAACAAAAGCGTATTGTGGCGTAATGATTCCGGTAACGATGCCAAAGCCTTAATTGAGCGATCCACACCTTTACGACCGAAATCTGACCCAACCTGTAGCAATAAGTTTTGTTGTTCGGTTATGCCATTTTTCTGACGATATATTTCACGACTGTTTGGGATTTGCTCGCTGTATTTCCTGTCCGGATAGATGCCGGGGGGGAGAATTTGAAAACGTTCTGGTTCAGTCTGGTAATGCTTCTGAAAATCGGCGATTTGCTTATCGGTCAGCATCATGAGTTTCGTCGATTTACCATGCTCAAATGTCGCTCGCTCAAATGCGGCATAATGCCGATAGCGTGATGTTAAACGATAGAAAAAACCTTTTTCTTGCGCGACTTTCTCAGCGTAACAGACATCGGCGGCAAAATAGACATCCAGCCCAGGCATCTTATTAAACCCAACGACACGATCAGCAGGATGCGCTTTGAGATGATTTTGTACCCAGGCATAATATTCTGTATTACGTCCATGGTTAGTATGGGATTTAACCGGTACGCGAATAAGCTCAAATGCTTCCGGACAATCGCCTTCCCACGACTGTGTATATACCCGAACATGGTGGCCCCGTGCGGCAACTGTTGACGCAATACGCATAAAGTCACGCTGTAGACCACCAAATGGAAAATATTTATATAAACAAAACGCCACGATCATAATTATGCATTCCTGTTAGCTGAAGGAGCATCTTCTGGCAACAGCTTTTCCGTAGCGGCAATGACATCTTCCGCTGGAATAACAGAAAGATATTTTTTGTTGCGGTCAAGTTCGTGCCGGGTGGGCATTTGTTGATAATTACCCGCCCAGAACTGAATAATATTATCGGTCCATGGACGCCAGAATACATGATCAGTGGCCCCAAATAGGCTAATAACTGGCGTCTTCACCGCCGCCGCAATATGCCCTGGCGCAGAATCCACACCAATAAAGAGTACGGCATGATCAATTAACGCACCCAGTTCAGGAAACCGTGTTTTACCTGCAAGGCCAGTGATAGGTTTTGTTTGGCAGCCTTGTGCTATTTCATCTACACAGGCGAGATCATCTGCCGAAGGCCCACAGGTCAGCACAACCTGATAACCACGCCGTTGCAAAGCATCGATAACTATAGAAAACTTATCATTATCCCAGCACTTAAATATCTGACGAGCTGTCGGTTGGATGACGACATAATGATCTTTCACGCCCAGAGCATCTAATTCCTGCCGCATTTTCTTCCAGCAATCCTCGGCGTAACTCATTGTTGTGTCGGTGTAGAAATCGGTAATACCTAATGGCTCAAGGACCGATAAATTACGCTCAACAATATGTGTACCGTGTATTGGCGCTAAGTGTGTAAAGCTTTTTTTCCAAATACTATGCTGCCGATGACCATAAAGTTGCGATATTTTCATACGTGCCGGTAAACAACGCACCAGCAGTGCTACCATCCATTGATCCGTAAGATTAATGACCAGGTCATAATTATTCGCACGCAGAGTTTTTATCAACGAAAGCACATTTTTAATTTTATCGAATGTTCCCGTACCTTTATTGCTTATGCCATAGAGCGTATTAATTTCCGGGTTTTCAGACAAAATAGGAATTGTATCCTGATAAAGCAGCATATCGATTTTTGCATCGGGATAATTCTGCTTGAGCGTACTGATGACAGGAGTAGTTAATAACATATCTCCGTGATATCGCATCTTTATGACCAGGATATTTCGAAATGGCTTTTCCACTAGCGACTCTTTTGTATGATTGTCTGGTTAAGTTAAGCAGAAAAAAGCACGCTACCGCCCCAGGCTCAACAGCTACCTGAATACTGATAACGCACTTACTTTGGCGTGCTAGTGTATCATTTCTTTCGCAGCAATCCGACCCGAATGTTTTTTATACACAAAATGGTTTTTAATCATAAAAATCATGCAGATAAAAAACCACATGCAGATAATTCTGGTACGGACGATGCCTATATAGAGTTGCAAATTGGTTCGGGCTTCAATGAATCGCATAAAAATACAAAAAAACTGGAGATGTCGCGGTAGTTCAGACCAAACAGAAGCTATTTAAGTCAAAAACGGGAAAAGTAATGGTAAAGCCCCAGCTAAATACATAGAATCCCCAGCACATCCATAAGTCAGCTATTTATTATGCTCGAATTGCTTTACACCGCCCTTCTCTACCTTATTCAGCCGTTGATCTGGATACGGCTCTGGGTGCGCGGACGTAAGGCTCCGGCCTATCGAAAACGCTGGGGTGAACGTTACGGTTTTTACCGCCATCCGCTGAAACCAGGCGGCATTATGCTGCACTCCGTCTCCGTCGGTGAAACTCTGGCGGCGATCCCGTTGGTGCGCGCGCTGCGTCATCGCTACCCTGATTTGCCGATTACCGTTACAACCATGACGCCAACCGGTTCGGAGCGCGTACAATCAGCGTTTGGGAAGGATGTTCAACACGTTTATCTGCCTTACGATCTGCCCGATGCGCTCAACCGTTTCCTTAATAAAGTAGACCCTAAACTGGTGTTGATTATGGAAACCGAGTTGTGGCCAAACCTGATTGCGGCGCTACATAAACGTAAAATTCCGCTGGTTATCGCCAACGCGCGACTTTCTGCGCGCTCTGCGGCAGGTTACGCCAAACTGGGCAAATTCGTTCGTCGCTTACTGCGTCGTATTACGCTGATTGCCGCCCAAAATGAAGAAGATGGTGCACGTTTTGTGGCGCTGGGCGCAAAAAATAATCAGGTGACCGTTACCGGTAGCCTGAAATTCGATATTTCTGTAACACCACAACTGGCTGCTAAAGCAGTGACGCTGCGCCGCCAGTGGGCGCCACATCGCCCGGTATGGATTGCCACCAGTACTCATGATGGTGAAGAGAGCGTGGTAATTGCCGCGCATCAGGCGCTGTTAAAGCAGTTCCCTAATTTATTGCTCATTCTTGTTCCACGTCATCCGGAACGCTTCCCGGATGCGATTAACCTGGTCCGCCAGGCTGGACTAAGCTATATCACACGCTCTTCCGGAGAAATCCCTTCCGCCAGTACACAAGTGGTAGTTGGCGATACGATGGGCGAGCTGATGTTGCTATACGGCATTGCCGATCTCGCGTTTGTTGGCGGTTCACTGGTTGAACGAGGTGGGCATAACCCACTGGAGGCTGCTGCACACGCTATTCCGGTACTGATGGGGCCGCATACCTTTAACTTTAAAGACATTTGCGCACGGCTGGAGCAGGCAAGCGGGCTGATTACCGTCACTGATGCCGCGTCGCTGGCAAAAGAGATATCCTCTTTACTCACCGACGCCGATTACCGTAGTTTTTATGGCCGTCATGCCGTTGAAGTGCTGTATCAAAACCAGGGCGCGCTGCAGCGTCTGCTTCAACTGCTGGAACCTTACCTGCCACCGAAAACGCATTGAGGTTGTTATGCAAAAACGGGCGATTTATCCGGGTACTTTCGATCCCATTACCAATGGTCATATCGATATCGTGACGCGCGCCACGCAGATGTTCGATCACGTTATTCTGGCGATTGCCGCCAGCCCCAGTAAAAAACCGATGTTTACCCTGGAAGAGCGCGTGGTACTGGCACAGCAGGCAACCGCGCATCTGGGAAACGTGGAAGTGGTCGGGTTTAGTGATTTGATGGCAAACTTCGCGCGTAATCAACACGCTACGGTGCTGATTCGTGGTCTGCGTGCGGTGGCGGATTTTGAATATGAAATGCAGCTGGCGCATATGAATCGCCACTTAATGCCGGAACTGGAAAGTGTCTTTTTGATGCCTTCAAAAGAGTGGTCGTTTATCTCTTCATCGCTGGTCAAAGAGGTGGCTCGCCATCAGGGTGATGTCACCCATTTCCTGCCGGAGAATGTCCATCAGGCGCTGATGGCGAAGTTAGCGTAGCGTTTATGCCGGATGGTATGCCATCCGGCGCGCATGAATTACTTCTGGCACCGCCTGCAATAAAACGTCGCCCGCTGCGCATGTTTAGTCGCCACAATCGGCGTACCGCACACCCGACACGGCTCGCCTTTACGCCCGTAAACCTGCAATTCCTGAGCGAAATAACCCGGTTTACCGTCACTTTGTAGAAAATCTTTCAGCGTCGTGCCGCCCTGTTCAATAGAACGGAGTAGCACTGCCTTAATCACTCGCGCCAACAATTCACACTCAGCCAGCGACAGAGACGATGCCAGCCGATCAGGATGGATCCCCGCAGCAAACAGTGATTCGCTGGCGTAGATATTTCCCACACCCACCACCAGCTTGTTATCCATCAGCCAGGGTTTAATCGCCGTTTTTTTCTTCGCGCACTTCTGATGTAGGTATTCGCCATTGAAATCGTCGCTAAGCGGCTCCGGCCCAAGATGGGCCAGCACATTGTGCCCTTCCAGTTCTTTGGCCCACAGCCAGGCGCCAAAGCGGCGCGGATCGGTATAGCGCAGCACTTTGCCGTTGCTCATCACCAAATCAACATGGTCATGCTTTTCAGGGGGAAGTTCTTCTGGAAGGATGCGCAGGCTGCCAGACATACCCAGATGAATGATAATCCAGCCCTCTGGCAACTCCAGCAGCAGATATTTAGCCCGGCGCTGCACGCTAAGCACTGGTTGGTCGCTTAAACGGTAGATTTCTTCCGAAACCGGCCAGCGCAAGCGTCCATTGCGCACCACCGCATGAAGAATAGTTGCACCAACGAGATGCGGTTCTATCCCGCGACGGCTGGTTTCAACTTCGGGTAATTCAGGCATAGCATCTCCAGGAATGAACAGATGCAGTCAATATGGGGGCAAACAGATAACAAAAAACCCCGCCGGAGCGAGGTTTTTCGTTACATTAAAGCGAGAATTATTTAATTTTCGCTTCTTTGTAGATCACGTGCTGGCGAACAACTGGATCGAATTTTTTCAGTTCCAGTTTTTCCGGCTTAGTACGTTTGTTCTTCGTAGTGGTATAGAAGTGACCAGTACCAGCAGAAGAAACCAGCTTGATTTTCTCACGAATACCTTTAGCCATGATTTATTTCCTCTAAGTACTTAGTACTTTTCGCCACGGGCACGCAGTTCAGCCAGAACTGTATCGATGCCTTTTTTATCGATTACACGCATACCTTTAGCAGATACGCGCAGGGTGACAAAACGCTTCTCGCTCTCAACCCAGAAACGGTGAGAGTGCAGGTTCGGCAGGAAACGGCGTTTAGTCGCGTTCAGTGCGTGGGAACGGTTGTTACCGGTCACCGGACGCTTGCCAGTAACTTGGCAGACTCGGGACATGTCTATTCTCCAAAAATCAAATTAGCTCGAGCTTCGTATGGGGTATTGGCGCCTCGTCAGGCTTTACAGCCCGGTCATCGCAGTTCTATGTGAACTCTCGATTGCCAGGCCCAAATGCCAAACCCGAGATTCTCAAAGGTGGCGTAGTATACGCTGACTCGGCGATGTGCTCAAGTCCCGAACAGACAAAGATCCCGAAGGATCGCGCATAGCGGGTTAAATCCAGCCGCGTTCGGCAAAAGAAACATATTCTCCACGCCCAATCACGATATGGTCGAGCACGCGTAATTCCATGAACTGACAACTTTTTATTATCCGTTCGGTGATGAGTTTATCCGCTTTACTGGGTTCAGCACAACCCGAAGGGTGATTATGCGCAAGGATCAGCGCCGAGGCGTTTATTTTTATCGCTTCGCGGATAATTTCCCGAGGATGGACTTCAACATGGTTTAGCGTGCCGGAAAAAAGACGGCTATGCGTTATAACCCGGTGTTGTGAGTCGAGAAAGATCACCATAAAGATCTCCCGCTCTTCGCCCGTGAGCTGGCTTTGTAAAAATTCCCTCGTCATCTCCGGGCTGAGTAACGGGCTTTCTTCACGCATCCGCACGTTGTAGTAACGCCGCGCCAGTTCGGCAATCCCCTTTAACTGGGCAAATTTCGCCACGCCAATTCCATGAACCCCACTAAATTGTTCATATTCAGAGGTTAACAAGCCGTAAAGAGAGCCGAAATTCTCCAGCATCTCTTTTGCCAGGGTTAACACATCTTTACCGCGCGTTCCTGTACGCAGAAATAACGCCAGCAGCTCGACATCCGTTAACGCACCAATGCCAAACTTCAGCATTTTTTCGCGCGGCATCAACAGCTGTGCATTGTTTTTCACCTTCACCTCCTTTGTGATGCTCGCATCCTGTCATAGCCGTTCCGTTAAATCGACGGCCAGTTTTCAATCCTGGAAAGCGCCTCGCAAAGTGATTCTCAGGTGAAAGCACGACAACAAAAGTATTGTGATAAAATCGCCAACTTCTGGTGTCACCCAACAGGAAAAATCATCATGAGTCTGGCCGGTAAAAAAATCGTTCTCGGCGTCAGCGGCGGTATTGCTGCCTATAAAACCCCTGAACTGGTGCGTCGTTTGCGCGATCGCGGGGCCGACGTCCGTGTGGTAATGACCGAAGCGGCAAAAGCCTTTATCACTCCACTTAGTTTGCAGGCGGTTTCTGGTTATCCCGTTTCCGACAGTCTGCTGGATCCGGCAGCCGAAGCGGCAATGGGCCACATTGAGCTGGGTAAATGGGCTGATTTAGTGATTCTTGCCCCAGCCACGGCGGATTTGATTGCCCGCGTTGCTGCCGGTATGGCGAATGATTTGGTATCGACGATTTGCCTTGCGACTCCTGCGCCTGTTGCCGTGCTGCCAGCGATGAACCAACAGATGTATCGTGCTGCTGCCACCCAGCATAATTTAGAGGTGCTTGCCTCGCGCGGTTTGCTGATCTGGGGGCCCGATAGCGGCAGCCAGGCCTGTGGTGATGTCGGCCCTGGGCGAATGCTCGATCCGTTAACCATTGTTGATATGGCGGTCGCCCATTTTTCGCCCGTCAACGACCTGAAACATCTGAACATTATGATTACCGCAGGCCCGACACGTGAACCGCTCGATCCGGTGCGTTATATCTCTAATCACAGCTCCGGCAAGATGGGATTCGCCATTGCCGCAGCCGCTGCACGTCGTGGTGCGAACGTCACGCTGATTTCTGGCCCGGTTTCACTACCGACGCCACCGTTTGTTAAACGTGTTGATGTGGTAACCGCACTGGAGATGGAAGCCGCCGTGAAGGCATCCGTGCAACAGCAAAATATCTTTATCGGTTGTGCCGCCGTCGCGGATTACCGTGCAGCCACCGTTGCCAGCGAAAAAATCAAAAAGCAGGCCACACCGGGTGATGAATTAACAATAAAAATGGTTAAAAACCCCGATATCGTCGCCGGTGTTGCCGCATTAAAAGACCATAGGCCTTATGTTGTTGGATTTGCCGCCGAAACAAATAATGTGGAAGAATACGCCCGGCAAAAACGTATCCGCAAAAACCTTGATCTGATCTGCGCTAACGATGTTTCCAGAAAAAATCAGGGATTTAATAGCGACAAAAACGCATTACACCTTTTCTGGCAGGATGGCGATAAAATCTTACCGCTTGAGCGAAAAGAGCTCCTTGGCCAATTATTACTCGACGAGATTGTGACCCGTTATGATGAAGAAAATCGACGTTAAGATTCTGGACCCGCGCGTTGGGAAGGAATTTCCACTCCCGACTTATGCCACTTCTGGTTCTGCCGGACTTGACCTGCGCGCCTGTCTCGACGACGCCGTAGAACTGGCACCGGGCGACACTACACTAGTGCCGACCGGACTGGCGATTCATATTGCCGACCCTTCACTGGCGGCGATGATGCTGCCGCGCTCCGGGCTGGGCCATAAGCACGGTATCGTGCTCGGTAACCTGGTGGGATTGATCGATTCCGACTATCAGGGTCAGCTGATGATCTCCGTGTGGAACCGTGGTCAGGACAGTTTCACCATTCAACCTGGCGAACGTATCGCGCAGATGATTTTTGTTCCGGTGGTACAGGCCGAATTTAATCTGGTGGAAGATTTTGACGCCACTGATCGGGGTGAAGGCGGCTTTGGTCACTCTGGTCGTCAGTAACGCATACGCATCCAAATAACGTCATAACATCGCCGCAAACATTTCGTTTGCGGTCATAGCGTGGGTGCCGCCTGGTAAGTGCTTATTTTCAGGGGTATTTTGTAACATGGCAGAAAAACAAACTGCGAAAAGGAACCGTCGCGAAGAAATACTTCAGTCTCTGGCGTTGATGTTGGAATCCAGCGATGGAAGCCAGCGTATCACGACGGCGAAACTGGCCGCCTCTGTCGGCGTTTCCGAAGCGGCTCTGTATCGCCACTTCCCCAGTAAAACCCGCATGTTCGATAGCCTGATTGAGTTTATCGAAGATAGCCTGATTACTCGTATTAACCTGATTCTGAAAGATGAAAAGGACACTACTGCGCGCCTGCGCCTGATTGTGTTGCTGCTTCTCGGTTTCGGCGAACGTAATCCAGGCCTGACCCGCATCCTCACTGGTCATGCGCTAATGTTCGAACAGGATCGCCTGCAAGGGCGCATCAACCAACTGTTCGAGCGTATCGAAGCGCAGCTGCGTCAGGTATTGCGTGAAAAGAGAATGCGTGAAGGTGAAGGTTACACCACCGATGAAACGTTGCTGGCAAGCCAACTTCTGGCGTTTTGCGAAGGTATGCTGTCTCGTTTTGTTCGTAGCGAGTTTAAATATCGCCCGACGGATGACTTTGACGCCCGCTGGCCGCTGATTGCCGCGCAGTTGCAGTAATATAACGCCGGATGACTTACCATCCGGCGTTTCTTATCAAACCCCGTACTCTTCGCGATAAGCCTTAACCGCCGCCAGATGCTCCGCCATTTCCGGCTTCTCTTCGAGGTAAGCAATCAGGTCTTTCAGAGTGATGATAGAGATCACTTTGCAGTTGTAATCACGCTCAACTTCCTGAATCGCGGAAATTTCACCGCGACCACGTTCCTGACGATCGAGCGAAATCAACACGCCAGCAAGCGTAGCGCCATTGGCCTGAATAATTTCCATCGATTCGCGAATCGCCGTCCCGGCGGTGATCACATCATCCACCAGCATTATGCGCCCTTGTAACGCGCTACCGACCAGATTGCCGCCCTCACCGTGGTCTTTTGCTTCTTTGCGGTTAAAGCAGTATGGCAGGTCAAGGTCATGATGCTCCGCCAGCGCCACAGCGGTAGTGGTGGCAATCGGAATCCCTTTGTAAGCCGGGCCAAACAGCAGATCGAACTCAATGCCAGAATCCACCAACGCTTCAGCGTAAAAACGGCCTAACAGTGCCAGATCGCGCCCGGTATTAAACAGCCCGGCGTTGAAGAAATAGGGGCTTTTGCGCCCGGATTTCAGCGTAAACTCGCCAAACTTTAATACCTGTTTGCCAAGCGCAAATTCAATAAACTGGCGCTGATATGGTTTCATGCCTTCGCTCCTCATCTTACTTTTCTACAGACAAAAAAAAGGCGACTCATCAGTCGCCTTAAAAATCAGTTTGCCAGCGCCGCTTTCTGCGTCGCTACAATGGATTCGATTCCCCCTCGAGCCAACGCCAACAAGGTGAGGAGTTCTTCGTGAGTGAACGGCTCGCCTTCCGCCGTACCCTGAACCTCAATGATGCGCCCATCTTCGGTCATCACTACGTTCATATCCGTTTCTGCGGCAGAGTCTTCGACGTATTCCAGATCGCAAATCGCTTCGCCGTTAACGATACCCACCGAAACCGCTGCCACCATGCCTTTCATCGGATTGGTTTTCAGTTTGCCATTCTCAACCAGCTTATTCAGTGCATCTGCCAGCGCCACGCAGGCACCAGTGATTGAAGCAGTGCGCGTGCCGCCATCGGCCTGAAGTACGTCGCAATCCAGCGTAATGGTGAACTCACCCAACGCTTTCAAATCAACCGCCGCACGCAATGCACGGGCGATCAGACGCTGAATTTCCATTGTGCGTCCACCCTGCTTCCCCTTCGCTGCTTCACGAGCGTTACGGGTATGCGTGGAGCGCGGCAGCATACCGTATTCTGCGGTGATCCAGCCTTGCCCCTGACCTTTCAGGAAACGAGGCACGCCTTCTTCAATAGAGGCGGTACACAACACTTTGGTATCGCCAAATTCGACCAGCACCGAGCCTTCTGCATGTTTTGTATAGTTACGAGTCAGGGTAACGGGGCGCACCTGATTATTGCTACGGCCTGCTGGACGCATATTGAAATCTCCGGCTTGAAACAAATGTGGCTGCGCATTATACGGACTTCCGGCGGTTATTCCTATCCTGACAAGGCATCGATGGCTATAATCCTTCCACCTCTCCTTTTATAAACAGGAACGTCTATGATCCGCAGTATGACCGCCTACGCCCGGCGTGAAATCAAGGGTGAATGGGGGAGCGCAACCTGGGAAATGCGCTCGGTAAACCAGCGTTATCTGGAAACTTACTTTCGTCTGCCGGAGCAGTTCCGTAGCCTGGAACCTGTCGTTCGCGAGCGTATTCGTTCTCGCCTGACGCGCGGTAAAGTGGAATGTACCCTGCGCTATGAGCCAGATGTCAGCGCACAAGGAGAACTGATTCTCAACGAAAAACTGGCTAAACAGCTGGTAACTGCTGCGAACTGGGTAAAAATGCAGAGCGACGAAGGGGAAATAAACCCGGTTGATATTCTGCGCTGGCCGGGCGTAATGGCAGCCCAGGAACAGGATCTCGACGCTATTGCCGCTGAAATTCTTGCTGCTCTTGATGGTACGCTGGACGACTTTATCGTCGCGCGCGAAACCGAAGGTCAGGCGCTGAAAGCGTTGATCGAGCAGCGTCTGGAAGGCGTCACCGCCGAAGTAGCTAAAGTGCGCGCCCATATGCCGGAAATTCTGCAATGGCAGCGTGAACGTCTGGTCGCGAAGCTGGAAGATGCTCAGGTTCAGCTGGAGAACAATCGTCTGGAGCAAGAGCTGGTGCTGCTGGCGCAACGAATTGATGTTGCCGAAGAACTGGATCGCCTCGAAGCGCATGTCAAAGAGACCTACAACATTCTCAAGAAAAAAGAAGCCGTTGGTCGTCGTCTGGACTTTATGATGCAAGAGTTCAACCGCGAGTCGAACACTCTTGCTTCGAAATCTATCAATGCCGAAGTGACGAACTCCGCGATTGAGTTGAAGGTGTTGATTGAGCAGATGCGCGAACAGATCCAGAATATTGAGTAAGCGACACAGCATTGTAGGCCGTTGTTAATTTCAGCGGCTCTACATACATCTACCTAAAAAACGTCAAAAATCCCATACTTTTTCTAATGCATTTTTCTTAACACAACATCAGAAAAATGCATTAGCTTTGCAGAAAGCACCAATTTCACATAACTATAAATTATCAATCTAAACTCACCTTAAAAAATCTCAATCGTGACGATGCACACAAATCGCTACCCTGCCAGACAGATTTTTAGGGAGAGAACCATGCTGTTACACATTTTGTATTTGGTTGGTATTACCGCCGAAGCCATGACGGGGGCGCTGGCGGCTGGGCGACGCCGAATGGATACATTTGGCGTAATTATCATTGCGACCGCCACCGCAATCGGTGGTGGCTCAGTGCGGGATATTCTTTTAGGCCACTATCCGCTCGGTTGGGTCAAGCATCCGGAATATGTGATTATTGTTGCCACAGCCGCCGTACTGACCACTATTGTTGCCCCGGTGATGCCTTATCTGCGCAAAGTCTTTCTGGTGCTTGATGCGCTCGGGCTGGTAGTTTTTTCTATTATTGGTGCACAAGTCGCGCTGGATATGGGGCACGGTTCGATCATTGCCGTTGTCGCAGCGGTGACGACCGGCGTGTTTGGCGGCGTTTTGCGAGACATGTTCTGTAAACGCATCCCGCTGGTCTTTCAGAAAGAGCTGTATGCTGGGGTTTCATTTGCCTCCGCCGTACTCTATATCGCGTTGCAACACTACGTCTCTAACCATGATGTGGTGATTATTTCCACTCTGGTGTTTGGCTTTTTCGCTCGCTTGCTGGCGCTGCGTCTTAAGCTGGGTTTACCCGTCTTTTACTACAGCCACGAAGGTCACTAAGGCACAAAACCTGTGACCTGCTGGGCAGCCAGCCAGTTGCCCAGCATCTTGATTTGCCCATTATCTTTCCATTCAATAACCTGGCTGGCACGACGAGGTCCTGTCTCTGGCAGTTGCCGCCAATGCTGTTCGCTTCTCTGCAAAACTTGCTCCCAGGTGCTGGAATCGCTGGCGTTAAGCGCCGCCTGGGTTAAGGGTATTCCCATTGCCATCACCCAGCGGGTAAAAGGCTGCTTACGTGCCAGATTAAACTGATGCCATAACTGCGCACTTTTACTTTTCGCGATCCCCAGCGTGTTCTGTAATTGCTCTGGCGTTAATAAAAGCCAGGAAAAGATATGCTCAAAGCGATGAGTCTGATGCAGCGCGCGCCAGCCGGCCTCACCAATGCCATCCAGCCCCAAAACCTGTTTTGACCCCAGCCAGACTAGCCGTGAAATGAATTGCTCCTGACAAACATCAGAAGCAAAGTAGCAGGTCAACGAATTAAAGCGGTTTTCTGGCGGCATTGGTTTAGTACGTTCCGTTCCGCGCCAGACCACATCGTCAATGCGTGGAATACCCTGACCGGCAAGACTTATGAGAATTTGATCGCCAGGCGCAATGTCCCACTCCTGCCAGCGTCTGACGGAACCAATATTCACCCGCTGAACTTTTTTATCATCCAGCATGACAGGCGCGAGTGACGCCACCACCGATATTTTGCCGCTCTTACCCACCGCAAACTGAATCGCATTCACTTCGGCAACCTGTGCCACGGGTTGATATTTCCACGCCACCAACCAATTCGCCTGACCCGGTAGCCAATGGATGGATTCGGGTTCTTTCGCCGCTCGTACAACGACACCATCGGTAACAAAGGGTAACGCTGTTTTCCACCACTCATTACGTATCCGCTCAACCTCATCAGCATTTTTGACTGCGCGAGTGTACATCTGCGTCAGACTAAACCCTGCGGTTGCAAGCTGTTGCAATCGCTCGGTCATTAACTGCGGTCCATCCGGCCACGCCCAGATAAACACGCCAAGTGAATTTAGCGCGTCAGTATTATTCTGCCGCATCATCATGCCCGCGACTTTCGAGCGCGCATTCATTCCCCCCATTTGTTGTTGGATATGCCCCTCACGCTGGAGAAATATTTCGCCCTGCAGCGTACTGTTGGCTAAAGGTCCGCTGACGGATTGTGGTACAGAAGGAATCGAGCGAACTTTCTGCGTCCAGTCTTCGCCCTTCAGGCCATTACCACGACTGATCGCTTTAATCAGTTTTCCCTCACGGTAGACCAGAGTTACCGCAACACCATCAACTTTTGGTTGCACCCAAAGATCGCTGCGTTCACGCATCCACAGTCTTAACGCATTTTTATCCGCCATTTTACGTACGCCCGTATGCGCAACCGGATGGATAACCGTGCCGTTTAAAAGCGGCATCATGGCGTCACGATGCGTCTCTTCACCAAAACAACGTTGCCACTGCGTAAGACGGGCACTTATCTGATCGTAAACACTGTCTTCCACATCACTTTTTCCTACTCTCCAGTAACCATCGTCCCACTGTTTTATTTGTTGTTGCAGGCGGGAAATTTCTTCATGCGCTCTGGCGGGCGACCAGGCTGGGCAGACCGCCTGCGCCGATGATTGCCAGCACAAAATCCCCATTAATACCGCTATCCATACTTTCATCATCACCTCCGCTGTAGTCAGGCGGGCAGGTATACAACGTGGTGAATGTAAATCCGAGTGGCAAAAACGAAGTGTGCGAGGACGCTTCCAGAGAATCGTTCTGATTGCAGTAAATGACAGGGAATTGCGGAAACAGCTACGCAAAACGCAACAACTTTGCGCAAAAAGTATGAGCGAGGGCTACGTCACGTGACCGCGCCGTGTATAATAAGCTCGTATGTAGGCTTTATTTCGCTAATCACATACGAAAGATACTCATGGCTCAAGGCACGCTTTATATTGTTTCTGCCCCCAGTGGCGCGGGTAAATCCAGCCTGATTCAGGCTTTATTAAAAACCCAACCGTTGTATGACACCCAGGTTTCTGTTTCACACACCACGCGCGCACCGCGTCCAGGTGAAGTACACGGTGAGCATTACTTCTTTGTTAATCATGATGAATTTAAAGAGATGATTAGCAGAGATGCATTCCTTGAGCACGCGGAAGTGTTCGGTAATTACTATGGCACTTCGCGCGAAGCCATTGAGCAAGTACTGGCAAGTGGCGTAGATGTTTTTCTGGATATCGACTGGCAGGGCGCGCAACAAATTCGCCAGAAGATGCCACATGCGCGTAGTATCTTTATTTTACCGCCGTCCAAAATCGAGCTGGATCGCCGTCTACGCGGTCGCGGTCAGGACAGCGAAGAGGTCATTGCAAAGCGTATGGCGCAAGCAGTTGCAGAAATGAGCCATTACGCCGAATATGATTATTTGATTGTGAATGATGATTTTGACACCGCACTGGGTGATCTGAAGACCATTATTCGCGCCGAACGCTTGCGCATGAGTCGCCAAAAGCAACGTCATGACGCTTTAATCAGCAAATTGTTGGCAGACTGAACCTTCTTTCAGTATCATGCCCAGTCATTTCTTCACCTGTGGAGCTTTTTAAGTATGGCACGCGTAACTGTTCAGGACGCTGTAGAGAAAATTGGTAACCGTTTTGACCTGGTACTGGTCGCCGCGCGTCGCGCTCGTCAGATGCAGGTAGGCGGAAAGGATCCGCTAGTACCGGAAGAAAACGATAAAACCACAGTAATCGCGCTGCGCGAAATCGAAGAAGGTCTGATCAACAACCAGATCCTCGACGTTCGCGAACGCCAGGAACAGCAAGAGCAGGAAGCCGCTGAAATTCAAGCCGTTACCGCTATTGCTGAAGGTCGTCGTTAATCACAAAGCGGGTCGCCCTTGTATCTGTTTGAAAGCCTGAATCAACTGATTCAAAACTACCTGCCAGAAGACCAAATTAAGCGTCTGCGGCAGGCGTATCTCGTTGCACGTGATGCTCACGAGGGGCAAACACGTTCAAGCGGTGAACCCTATATCACGCACCCGGTAGCGGTTGCCTGCATTCTGGCCGAGATGAAACTCGACTATGAAACGCTAATGGCGGCGCTACTTCATGACGTGATTGAAGATACTCCCGCCACCTACCAGGACATGGAACAGCTTTTTGGCAAAAGCGTCGCCGAGCTGGTAGAGGGGGTGTCGAAACTTGATAAACTCAAGTTCCGCGATAAGAAAGAGGCGCAAGCCGAAAACTTTCGCAAGATGATTATGGCGATGGTGCAGGATATCCGCGTCATCCTCATCAAACTCGCAGACCGTACCCACAACATGCGCACGCTGGGCTCACTTCGCCCGGACAAACGTCGCCGCATCGCCCGTGAAACTCTCGAAATATACAGCCCGCTGGCACACCGTTTAGGTATCCACCACATTAAAACCGAACTCGAAGAGTTGGGTTTTGAGGCGCTGTATCCCAACCGTTACCGCGTGATTAAAGAAGTGGTGAAAGCCGCGCGCGGTAACCGTAAAGAGATGATCCAAAAAATCCTCTCAGAAATCGAAGGGCGCTTGCAGGAAGCGGGAATACCGTGCCGCGTCAGTGGTCGCGAGAAACATCTTTATTCGATTTACTGCAAAATGGTGCTCAAAGAGCAGCGTTTTCACTCAATCATGGATATCTACGCCTTCCGCGTGATCGTCAATGATTCCGATACCTGTTATCGCGTGCTCGGCCAGATGCACAGCCTGTATAAGCCGCGTCCAGGTCGCGTGAAAGACTATATCGCCATTCCAAAAGCGAACGGCTATCAGTCTTTGCACACCTCGATGATTGGCCCCCACGGCGTGCCGGTTGAAGTCCAGATCCGTACCGAAGATATGGATCAAATGGCGGAGATGGGTGTTGCCGCACACTGGGCTTATAAAGAGCACGGCGAGACCAGCACCACTGCGCAAATCCGCGCCCAGCGTTGGATGCAGAGCTTGCTGGAGCTTCAACAGAGCGCCGGTAGCTCATTTGAATTTATCGAGAGCGTTAAATCCGATCTCTTCCCGGATGAGATTTACGTTTTCACACCGGAAGGGCGCATTGTCGAACTGCCTGCCGGTGCCACGCCTGTCGATTTCGCGTACGCGGTGCATACCGATATCGGTCATGCCTGCGTGGGTGCGCGAGTTGATCGCCAGCCTTACCCGCTGTCGCAGCCACTCTCCAGCGGACAAACCGTTGAAATCATTACCGCGCCGGGCGCTCGCCCGAATGCCGCCTGGCTGAACTTTGTCGTCAGCTCGAAAGCACGCGCCAAAATCCGCCAGTTGCTGAAAAACCTCAAGCGTGATGATTCCGTTAGCCTGGGGCGTCGCCTGCTCAACCACGCGTTGGGTGGCAGCCGTAAGCTGAATGAAATCCCGCAGGAAAATATTCAGCGCGAACTGGATCGCATGAAACTGGCGACACTTGACGATTTGCTGGCAGAAATCGGTCTTGGCAATGCAATGAGCGTAGTGGTAGCGAAGAATCTCCAGCAGGGAGACGGTTCCATTCCACCAGCAACCCAAAGCCACGGGCATCTGCCGATTAAAGGCGCTGATGGCGTGTTGATCACTTTTGCGAAATGCTGCCGCCCTATTCCCGGCGACCCGATCATCGCCCACGTTAGCCCCGGTAAAGGTCTGGTGATCCACCATGAGTCCTGCCGTAACATCCGTGGCTACCAGAAAGAGCCAGAGAAGTTTATGGCTGTAGAATGGGATAAAGAAACGGCGCAGGAGTTCATTACTGAAATCAAGGTGGAAATGTTCAACCATCAGGGTGCGCTGGCAAACCTGACTGCGGCGATCAACACAACCAATTCCAATATTCAAAGTTTGAATACGGAAGAGAAAGATGGTCGCGTCTATAGTGCCTTTATTCGCCTGACCGCCCGGGATCGCGTACATCTGGCAAATATCATGCGCAAAATCCGTGTGATGCCAGACGTGATTAAAGTCACCCGAAACAGAAATTAATGTTTTATGAACCCAACACGTTATGCACGCATCTGTGAAATGCTCGCCAGGCGGCAGCCTGACCTGACCGTCTGCATGGAACAGGTTCACAAACCCCATAACGTTTCTGCGATTATTCGTACCGCAGATGCCGTTGGCGTACATGAAGTTCATGCCGTCTGGCCTGGCAGCCGGATGCGCACTATGGCTTCGGCTGCGGCTGGCAGCAACAGTTGGGTACAGGTGAAAACGCACCGCACCATTGGCGATGCCGTCGCCCATCTGAAAGGCCAGGGAATGCAGATTCTGGCTACACATCTTTCTGATAACGCCGTCGATTTTCGCGAAATTGATTACACCCGCCCGACCTGTATTTTGATGGGTCAGGAGAAAACGGGCATCACGCAGGAAGCGTTAGCACTGGCGGATCAGGACATCATTATCCCGATGATCGGCATGGTGCAGTCGCTGAACGTCTCCGTCGCATCGGCACTCATTCTTTACGAAGCCCAGCGTCAGCGGCAAAACGCAGGCATGTACCTTCGTGAAAACAGCATGTTACCGGAATCAGAACAACAACGCCTGCTGTTTGAAGGCGGCTATCCGGTGCTGGCGAAAGTCGCAAAACGCAAAGGCCTGCCTTACCCCCACGTCAATCAGCAAGGCGAGATCGAAGCTGATGCCGACTGGTGGGCCACCATGCAGGCTGCAGGGTAAGTGCGATGAAAGGTCGCCTGTTAGATGCTGTCCCGCTCAGTTCCCTAACGGGCGTTGGCGCGGCACAAAGTAACAAGCTGGCGAAAATCAACCTGCATACCGTGCAGGATTTACTCTTACACCTCCCCCTGCGCTACGAAGATCGCACCCATCTTTATCCCATTGGCGAGCTGTTACCCGGCGTTTATGCCACGGTTGAAGGCGAAGTGCTGAACTGTAATATCTCCTTCGGCGGTCGACGGATGATGACCTGCCAGATTAGCGACGGTTCCGGCATTCTCACCATGCGCTTTTTCAACTTCAGCGCGGCGATGAAAAATAGCCTGGCGACGGGACGACGTGTGCTGGCCTACGGCGAAGCAAAGCGCGGCAAATATGGCGCGGAGATGATCCATCCGGAATATCGCGTACAGGGTGATCTCAGTACTCCGGAGCTACAGGAAACGCTCACGCCGGTTTACCCAACGACTGAAGGCGTTAAACAGGCAACGCTACGTAAATTAACCGACCAGGCGCTGGATCTGCTGGATACCTGCGCTATTGAAGAACTGTTGCCGCCGGAACTGTCACAGGGGATGATGACGCTGCCGGAAGCCTTGAGAACTCTGCATCGCCCGCCGCCGACGCTGCAACTTAGCGATCTGGAAAGCGGGCAGCATCCGGCACAACGTCGTCTGATTCTGGAAGAACTGCTGGCGCACAACCTCAGTATGTTGGCGTTACGCGCTGGAGCACAACGTTTTCATGCCCAACCGCTTAGCGCCAATGACTCGCTGAAAAATAAACTCCTTGCCGCCTTACCGTTCAAACCAACGGGTGCTCAGGCACGTGTGGTGGCGGAAATCGAGCGCGATATGGCGCTCGATGTTCCGATGATGCGTCTGGTGCAAGGCGATGTAGGTTCCGGTAAAACGCTGGTTGCTGCCCTTGCCGCGCTGCGTGCAATTGCTCACGGGAAACAGGTGGCGCTGATGGCACCAACCGAGTTGCTCGCCGAACAGCACGCCAATAACTTTCGCAACTGGTTTGAGCCGCTCGGTATCGAAGTGGGCTGGCTCGCCGGTAAACAGAAAGGTAAAGCACGACTGGCTCAGCAAGAAGCCATCGCCAGCGGTCAGGTGCAGATGATTGTTGGTACGCACGCCATCTTCCAGGAACAGGTGCAATTTAACGGTCTGGCGCTGGTGATTATCGACGAACAGCATCGTTTTGGTGTGCATCAACGCCTGGCGTTATGGGAGAAAGGCCAGCAGCAAGGGTTCCATCCGCATCAGTTGATCATGACCGCCACGCCGATCCCCCGCACGCTGGCAATGACCGCCTATGCCGATCTCGATACCTCGGTCATTGATGAACTGCCGCCAGGGCGTACCCCGGTGACGACAGTGGCAATCCCGGATACGCGTCGTAACGACATCATTGACCGTGTGCGTCACGCATGCATGACTGAAGGTCGTCAGGCGTACTGGGTTTGTACATTGATTGAAGAATCGGAATTACTGGAAGCGCAGGCAGCCGAAGCCACGTGGGAAGAGTTGAAACTGGCGCTACCAGAGTTGAATGTTGGCCTGGTACATGGGCGGATGAAACCTGCCGAGAAGCAGGCGGTGATGGCGTCGTTTAAACAAGGTGAGCTACACCTGCTGGTTGCCACTACCGTTATTGAAGTCGGTGTTGATGTGCCTAACGCCAGTCTGATGATTATCGAAAACCCGGAGCGTCTGGGTCTGGCGCAGTTACACCAGCTTCGCGGGCGCGTGGGACGTGGCGCGGTGGCTTCCCACTGCGTGCTGCTCTACAAAACGCCACTCTCCAAAACGGCGCAAATTCGCCTGCAAGTGCTGCGTGACAGCAGCGACGGATTTGTGATTGCACAGAAAGATTTAGAGATTCGCGGTCCTGGCGAACTGTTAGGTACGCGTCAGACGGGTAATGCCGAATTTAAAGTGGCAGATTTACTGCGCGATCAGGCCATGATCCCGGAAGTTCAGCGCCTGGCACGGCATATTCATGAACGTTACCCACAACAGGCAAAAGCCCTGATAGAACGCTGGATGCCAGAAACAGAACGTTACTCGAATGCGTAAAAGACGGCGGAGAGAAGACTGCCGTTTAGATTGATCTACCTTCCTGCCGGATGCGGCGTGAACGCCTTATCCGGCCTACAAAAAAAACTCACAAAATCAATAAATTGAGAATTATTACGTAGGCCAGATAAGCGAAGCGTATCAGGCATTTATCTTTGTTGCGGCGGCACTTATACCGCCGCTTCATCGGTTACCCCGCAAAAATCGGCAACATCAAATACAGCTTAATCACCAGCGCGTTAACGATATCGATAAAGAACGCACCGACCATCGGCACCACCAGGAAGGCCATGTGCGACGGGCCAAAGCGTTCGGTAATCGCCTGCATGTTGGCAATTGCCGTGGGCGTTGCACCAAGGCCAAAACCACAGTGACCCGCAGCCAGCACCGCCGCATCGTAGTTTTTGCCCATCATGCGCCAGGTGACAAAGATGGCGTACAACGCCATGAAGATGGTCTGTGCGACCAGAATCGCCAGCATCGGCAGCGCCAGCGAAGCCAGCTCCCAAAGTTTCAGCCCCATCAACGCCATCGCCAGGAACAACGACAGACTTACGTTACCCAACACCGATACCGCACGCTCAAAGACGCGGTAAAAGCCCATCATTGACAGACCGTTACTCAGAATCACACCCACAAACAGCACGCAAACGAAGGTTGGCAATTCAAAAGCTGTGCCAGCCAAAAGTTGCGCAACAATTTTCCCCACCGTCAGACAAATCGCGATAAGAGCGATGGTTTCAATCAGCACCAGCGAGGTGATCATGCGCCCAACGTCCGGCTTTTCAAACGCCGTTGGGACTTCCTGGTCATCCGGAATACCGTTTGGCGTGGTGGAGTGCTTCACCAGATACCGCGCCACCGGCCCCCCAATCAAGCCGCCCAACACCAGACCAAACGTTGCACAAGCCATCGCCACTTCCGTCGCGTTGGTGAAGCCATAACGTTCAATGAACAATTTACTCCACGCAGCACCTGTACCGTGGCCGCCGGAAAGCGTAATAGAACCGGCCAGCAGCCCCATCAGCGGATCAAGCCCTAACAGGCTAGCCATCCCAATGCCGATGGCATTTTGCATCACCAGTAAGCCAACAACCACGATGAGGAAAATCCCCACCACACGCCCACCGGCACGCAGGCTGGCAATATTGGCATTCAGACCAATGGTTGCGAAGAATGCCAGCATCAACGGATCGCGCAGGGACATATCAAAATTGACTTCCCAGCCCATACTTTTTTTCAGCACCAGCAGCGCCAGTGCCACCAGCAACCCTCCGGCAACCGGTTCAGGTATGGTGTATTTCTTCAGAAAGGAGACGGAATGGACCAACTTGCGCCCGAGCAGCAACGTCAGGGTTGCTGCAACAAGCGTTGCTAAAGTATCGAGATGAAACATAGTTACTCCTTTGTGTCCGCACCACTCTTTCACACTCGTCATACTTCATCGCGCATGTGCATTAGGGCGAAATATGACGAGTATCGAGTCATGCTATCCCGGTTCGAATTCTCAGCTGAAAATAAAAAAATGGCATGGATTTTAAGCAGAAAACAACCAAAAGTTATATAAAAAAGTGCATTTATCGCATTTAAATATTTAGAAGAATGCATGGCAAACGTTTGCTTTTACCTTTCGGTCAGCTAAAATGCCCGCTTTGCCACCACGGGATTGTTTTCGATGTCTGTTTCCACCCTAGAGTCAGAAAATGCGCAACCGGTTGCGCAGACTCAAAACAGCGAACTGATTTATCGTCTTGAAGATCGTCCGCCGCTTGCTCAAACTCTGTTTGCCGCCTGTCAGCATCTGCTGGCGATGTTTGTCGCGGTAATCACGCCAGCACTGTTAATTTGCCAGGCGCTGGGTTTACCAGCACAGGACACGCAACACATTATTAGTATGTCGCTGTTTGCTTCCGGTGTGGCGTCGATTATTCAGATTAAAGCCTGGGGGCCGGTTGGTTCCGGGTTATTGTCTATTCAGGGCACCAGCTTTAACTTCGTTGCTCCGCTAATTATGGGCGGAACGGCACTGAAGACCGGTGGCGCCGATGTTCCTACCATGATGGCGGCGCTCTTCGGCACACTGATGCTGGCAAGTTGCACCGAAATGGTAATCTCCCGCGTTTTACATCTGGCGCGCCGCATTATTACGCCTCTGGTTTCTGGCGTCGTAGTAATGATTATCGGCCTGTCGCTAATACAGGTTGGGTTAACGTCCATTGGCGGCGGTTATGCGGCCATGAACGATAACACCTTTGGCGCGCCGAAAAACTTGCTGCTGGCGGGCGTGGTCTTAGCTTTAATCATTCTGCTTAACCGTCAACGTAACCCTTACTTACGCGTGGCCTCGCTGGTGATTGCGATGGCAGCCGGATATGCGCTGGCGTGGTTTATGGGCATGTTGCCAGAAAGCAACGAGCCGATGACGCAAGAACTGATTATGGTGCCAACACCGCTCTATTACGGGCTTGGTATTGAATGGAGTTTGCTGTTGCCGCTGATGCTGGTCTTTATGATCACCTCGCTGGAAACTATTGGCGATATCACCGCCACCTCCGACGTTTCCGAACAACCGGTTTCCGGTCCGCTGTACATGAAACGCCTGAAAGGCGGCGTACTGGCAAACGGCCTGAACTCGTTTGTATCGGCGGTGTTTAACACCTTCCCGAACTCCTGCTTCGGGCAGAACAACGGTGTGATCCAGTTGACCGGTGTTGCCAGCCGTTATGTCGGTTTTGTCGTCGCACTGATGCTGATTGTGCTCGGCCTGTTCCCGGCTGTGAGCGGTTTTGTGCAGCATATTCCGGAGCCGGTACTTGGCGGCGCTACGCTGGTGATGTTTGGTACTATCGCCGCATCAGGTGTGCGTATCGTTTCTCGTGAACCGCTGAATCGTCGGGCCATTCTGATTATCGCGCTGTCGCTGGCGGTCGGTCTGGGCGTTTCTCAGCAGCCGCTGATTTTGCAGTTTGCCCCTGACTGGCTGAAAAACCTGCTCTCCTCCGGGATCGCCGCTGGCGGTATCACTGCCATTGTGCTGAACCTGATTTTCCCGCCAGAAAAACAGTAATCCACTCACGGCGGTAAAATTCTTTACCGCCGTAGCCACTCGCTTTCTCCATTCCCGCCTTGAGGAATGCGCGTAAATCGTGCATAACTCCCTTATGTGCATTTCACGGGATGGAAGACCATGAAATTTATTGGGAAGCTGCTTCTCTACATTTTCATCGCGCTATTCGTGGCGATCGCTGGCCTCTATTTCCTGCTGCAAACCCGCTGGGGAGCAGAGCATATCAGCGCATGGATTTCCAGGAATAGCGACTATCATTTGACCTTCGGAGCGATGGATCACCGGTTTTCCGCACCATCTCATATCGTGCTGGAGAACGTCACATTCGGTCGCGATGGTCAACCCGCCACTCTGGTGGCGAAAAGTGTCGATATTGCGCTAAGTAGTCGGCAACTGAGCGAACCACGCCATGTCGATACTATCCTGCTGGAAAACGGGACGTTGAATCTCACCGACCAGACCGCGCCGTTACCGTTCAAAGCGGATCGTCTGCAACTGCGTGATATGGCGTTTAACAGTCCCAATAGCGAGTGGAATCTCAGCGCACAGCGAGTAAATGGCGGCGTCGTTCCGTGGTCGCCGGAAGCCGGTAAAGTCCTGGGCACGAAGGCTCAAATTCAGTTCAGTGCCGGCTCTCTGTCGCTCAACGATGTTGCTGCTACCAATGTACTGATTGAAGGCACTATTGATAACGATCGCGTCACGCTTACGAATCTGGGCGCCGATATCGCCCGTGGTTCATTAACTGGTAATGCGCAGCGTAATGCCGATGGTAGCTGGCAGGTAGAAAATCTGCGCCTGGCCGATATCCGTCTGCAAAGCGAAAAATCTCTGACCGATTTCTTTGCACCTTTGCGCTCTGTCCCGTCGTTGCAGATTGGCCGCCTTGAAGTGATCGACGCTCGCCTGCAAGGTCCGGACTGGGCGGTGACCGACCTCGATCTCAGCTTGCGCAACATGACCTTCATTAAAGATGACTGGCAGACGCAGGAAGGCAAGCTGTCAATGAACGCCAGCGAGTTTATTTATGGTTCGCTGCATTTATTTGACCCCATTATGAACGCGGAGTTTTCCCCACAGGGCGTCGCGCTTCGCCAGTTTACCAGCCGTTGGGAAGGCGGAATGGTACGAACGTCAGGGAACTGGCAACGCGATGGAAAAACGCTGCTCCTCGACGACGCAGCGATTGTCGGGCTGGAATTTACCTTGCCGAAAAACTGGCAACAGTTGTGGATGCAGCAAACTCCCGCCTGGTTAAACACTCTGCAACTGAAGAGATTTAGCGCCAGCCGCAACCTGATCATTGATATCGACCCTGACTTTCCGTGGCAGCTCACCGCGCTGGATGGTTATGGCGCGAATCTGACGCTGGTTGCCGAGCATAAGTGGGGGGTGTGGAGTGGCACGGCGAACCTGAATGCCGCCGCCGCAACGTTCAATCGTGTCGACGTTCGTCGTCCGTCGCTGGCGCTAACCGCCAATAGCAGCACGGTGAATATAAGCGAACTTAGCGCATTTACCGAGAAAGGCATTCTTGAAGCCACTGCCAGTGTCTCACAAACGCCGCAGCGCCAGACCCATATCAGCCTGAACGGACGCGGTGTGCCGATGAACATTTTGCAACAGTGGGGATGGCCAGAGTTACCTATTACGGGCGATGGCAATATTCAGCTCACCGCCAGCGGCGATATCCAGACCGATGTACCGCTAAAACCCACGGTTAACGGACAACTCCATGCTGTGAACGCTGAAAAGCAGCAGGTAACCCAAACCATGAATGCTGGCGTAGTTTCTAGTGGCGAAGTCACGTCAACGGAGCCAGTGCAGTAAAAATCAATCTCGCCGGGCACGACATAGCCGTACCCGGCATTTTTTCAACAAATTACAGCATAATTGTCAGTGAGTTACCCACTGGCGACACCACCACACCCAACTCAGTTCCGGTCTGCGAACCGCCTTGCAAACCATTTACTTTCGCAATATTACGCAAGCACAGTGTCCAGTTCTTCGCCTCGCCCGCGCCTGTCACGGTAATCGTATTGCCAGTACGCGCCGCTTTCAGGGTGAAGATCACCGAACCATCGGCGGCGGGCACTTCACAGACAGCTTCATGCCCGTCTTGCAGATTAAAAAGCTGGAAAGCCGTGCCTTCATGCCACGCGTAGTCGGGGCGTTGGTCATTGTTCCCCAGCGCCAGTAAGGTGTTGTCACGCACGTAAACCGGCAAACTAAGAAAATCATGCTGCTGTTTATGCCAACGGCTGCCTTCTGTTTCATCGTTATGCCACAGATGCGTCCAGCGACCTTCTGGCAGATAAAACTGTACATCGCCCACTTCAGAGAACACTGGCGCAACCATCACGCTGTCGCCCAACATGTATTGACGGTCAAGATAATCACAGGCCGGATCGTCCGGGAACTCCATCACCATTGCGCGCATCATCGGCGTACCCAGCGCGTTAGCACGAGCGGCTTCGCGGTACAGATACGGCATCATACGGCATTTAAGCTGAGTGAAATGGCGCACGACATCGCAGGATTCATCATCATAAGCCCACGGCACACGATAAGATTTGCTGCCATGTAAACGGCTATGGCTGGAGAGCAAACCAAATGCGCACCAGCGTTTGTAAACGTGCGCCGGAGCGGTGTTCTCAAAGCCACCGATATCGTGGCTCCAGAAACCAAAACCAGAAAGGCCAATAGACAAACCACCGCGCAGGCTTTCCGCCATTGATTCGTAGTTAGCGTAACAGTCGCCACCCCAGTGTACCGGGAATTTCTGCGCACCGACGGAGGCCGAGCGGGCAAACAAGACGGCTTCTTCCTCGCCGACGGTTTCCTTGAGCACGTTCCACACCAGTTCGTTGTAGATGTATGCATAATGGTTATGCATTTTCTGCGGATCGGAACCGTCAAACCACTGAACGTCTGTTGGAATACGTTCGCCAAAGTCGGTCTTAAAGCAATCGACGCCCATCGCTACCAGGCCTTTCAGTTTATCGGCGTACCATTTGCAGGCATCTGGGTTGGTAAAGTCATAAATCGCCAGACCTGGCTGCCATTTATCCCATTGCCATAACGAGCCGTCCGGGCATTTGAGTAAATATCCTTTCTCTTGCAACTCTTTAAATACCGGGGATTTTTGCCCTATATAGGGGTTAATCCAGACGCAGATTTTCAGCCCTTTCGCTTTCAGGCGGCGGATCATCCCTTCCGGGTCAGGGAAAGTTACCGGATCCCACTCAAAATCGCACCACTGGAAAGCTTTCATCCAGAAACAGTCGAAGTGGAAAACATGTAGCGGCAGATTCCGTTCCGCCATGCCGTCGATAAAGCTGTTTACCGTTGCTTCATCATAATTAGTGGTAAATGAAGTCGTTAACCACAAACCAAAGGACCATGCTGGCGGCAACGCCGGACGCCCGGTAAAACGGGTATAACGATCGAGCACCGCTTTCGGCGTCGGGCCATCGATAACAAAGTATTCGAGATATTCACCCTCAACGCTGAACTGTACTTTGGAGACTTTCTCCGATCCCACTTCAAACGAGACGCACTGCGGATGATTAACCAGCACACCGTAGCCACGGTTGGTGATATAGAACGGGATGTTTTTGTACGCCTGTTCGGTGCTGGTTCCGCCATCACGGTTCCAGGTTTCCACCGTCTGACCGTTACGCACCAGCGCAGTGAAGCGTTCCCCCAGACCGTATACCGTTTCACCGACACCGAGATCCAACCGCTCAAACATGTAGCTACGGTTGGTGTTGGTATCCTGTATATAGCCGTTATTTTTCAACTGGCTACCGGTAATACGCACACCATTGCGCAGAAAATCGAGCGACCAGAATTCCCCTTTGGTAACGCGAACACTCAAATTACCGCTCTTCAGCTCGGCATATTCACTCGTGTTTTGCATCTCCACCGGAACGTCATGCAACACATTAATCGGGTAATGCGGACCGCTATCCAGCGCCCCTTGAAAATGCTCAATCCGCACGCCAACCACACCTTCCTGAGGTGAAAAAAAGCGCAGCGTAAACAGCGGCGTATCCAACTGCCAGGTACGCTCCCGCACATCACGCGGCGCGGCATAAACCACCATCTCCTTTCCCCGGTGCTCAACATCAAAAACCTGGATGGGGTGAATCAAATTAAGACCAGGTTGAATAAGCCAGTTTCCATCGCTGATTTTCATAATCCGTTCCTTTCGTTCTGAAATTTTAGTTACCGCATGCATGACAAGTGAAGAAGGCGCCAGTCAGACAGCCCGAAAGTAAACCATCCTTAAGAGTGCGGATATTGCTATTTTTTGTTATCAACTTACGTTTCTTGTTTTCTGTGATCGCGGTAGCGCCAAAATGTAACTTATGGATTTGCTGAAGGTTTCTGTGAAAGGGATCATGGCAAGACGAAACGATACGGAAAAAAGTGTGATGGGGGATGTGATAAGGCGAGGAACTAGCTATAATGCGCCCCGCCTCCATGTAGCAATCGAGGCGCGGAAGATCGTCGTCTCCGGTGAGGCGGCTGGACTTCAAATCCAGTTGGGGCCGCCAGCGGTCCCGGGCAGGTTCGACTCCTGTGATCTTCCGCCAAACTTCATCCAGCCAGTTCCGAGATACTCCATAAAATCCTTTATATTCAATATTATAAATAATCATCTTGTCCGTAATAGTCCGAGATCATCTCCCTGAATCCGCGAAAAATATGTATAGTAATGTGTATAGAATCTTCATACGCAGTTTTCAGTTATACACATGGCTCTAACCGATATACAAATCAAACGCGCAAAACCACAAGACAAACCATATACAATGAATGATGGGCACGGTTTGTCACTACTCATCAAGCCAGACGGTTCAAAGGGCTGGCGCTTCCGCTTTCGTTTCGCCGGTAAAGCACGGCTAATGTCATTTGGTAGTTACGAACTTGTTAGCCTCGCAGAAGCACGAGAGAAACGTGATACTGCACGTAAGCAGGTAGCAAACGGCATAGACCCAGTAGAAGAACGGAAGGCTCAGAAACTTGCTCAAAAATTATCAACTGAAAATTCTTTTGAGTCAGTTAGCAGAGAATGGCATGCAGCAAAAGCAGATCGCTGGACTATCGCTTATCGGGAGGAAATTATTAAAACATTCGAACAGGATGTTTTTCCTTTCATTGGTAAACGCCCAATATCTGAAATTAAGCCATTAGAACTGCTTGAAGTACTTAAGCGCATCGAAAAACGTGGAGCGTTGGAGAAAACCAGAAAAGTTCGCCAACGATGTGGAGAAGTGTTTCGCTACGCGATCATCACTGGCCGTGCTGAATACAATCCGGCGCCTGATTTAGCAATCGCTTTGGCTATTCCCAAGCAAAAGCATCATCCGTTTTTATCCGCGGAAGAGCTACCTCATTTTGTTAGAGATCTAGAGTCATATACTGGAAGTATTATTACCAAAAACGCAACCAAGATCCTAATGATGACAGGAGTCAGGACGCAGGAAATGCGTTTTGCAACTTGGAGTGAAATTGATTTGATAAAAGGTATCTGGGAAATACCTGCTGAACGGATGAAAATGCGTCGGCCACATATAGTACCTTTATCATCTCAGGTAATTGAACTGTTTAAACAACTACAACCGATAACATCGGACTATCCCTATGTTTTTATTGGCAGAAATGATCGTAGAAAACCGATAAGCAAAGAAAGTGTAAACCAAGTTATTGAATCATTAGGTTATAAGGGAAGAACTACTGGTCATGGTTTTAGGCATACACTATCGACAATTCTTCATGAAATGGGATTTGAGAGCGCATGGATTGAGATTCAGCTCGCACATGTTGATAAGAATACTATCCGAGGCACATATAATCATGCTTTGTATCTTGATAAAAGAAAATATATGATGCAAAAATACTCGGATTTTTTGATGAATTTATCTACCGGAGTTCAAAATGATTGAAATATTGGGAATGAAACCTCAGAATCATACTGTTTCTGATATTCTAGAAAATTCAATAAGAAAGATAAATGATATAACTGGATATTATTATCGCGGTTTTCCTGTTATTTTTCTGAGCGAAAACAATGTTACTCTTGATGGTCTAATTTGCTCATCAAAGCATGGTGTTGTCATTTTCCATTTCAATGAGGAAAGAGAGTTAACCCAAGATGATATTGATATCATTGACGAAATGCACATGAAATTCGTCGCAAAACTTTCTGAAGTAAAAGCACTGACTAAAAACAGAATATTAAACGTACCTGTGAACAGTATTGTTTTCGCACCAAACTGTATAAATATTGATGATTTTGATTGTGACAGTGGTTTAAGCATTAGTTCCAATGTTGATGAAATATTATCTATTCTCAATGACATTACCTGGGATGATGGTTCCCTTCTTGAAACTTTACTATCCCATGTTCAATCACTTTCAAAATTGAAGCCCAAGAGAAAAAGAAGCTATGTCAGACAGATTGACTCAAAGGGTAGCGTACTAAAAAAATTGGAGAATTCACTTGCCACTCTTGATTCTAGTCAAACGACTGCCGTCTTGGTCAATATTGATAATGTCCAAAGGATTCGTGGGCTTGCTGGCTCAGGTAAGACTATTGTTCTCGCTCGAAAAATTGCACATATACACTCACAAAATCCTCACTGGAAAATAGCAGTTACTTTCAATAGTCGCTCTCTCAAAGAGCAACTAAAACATTTAGTCTCAGCATTCGCAGATGATAATGGAATTGATTGGGATAACGTAGACATTATTCATGCCTGGGGCGGCTCTAAAACAGAAGGTTTATATTACAACGCATGTGTGGCACATAATATACCTTATTACGATTATAACGGCGCACGTCGTCTTGCAGAATTTAATGAAACACCTTTTCAGGCTGCCTGTAAGAACTTCCTCGATAATAAAAAAGAAGATAAGAAATTATATGATTTCATCCTTATTGATGAGGCTCAAGATTTTTCAATTGAGTTTCTCCGCATATGTTATTCTTTGCTAGGGGAAAAGAAACGATTAGTTTACGCTTATGATGAATTACAAAATCTTGGGGATTCATCCATGCCTTCTCCTGAACAAATTTGGGGAGTAGACGAGCATGGAAAACCAATTGTTAGTTTCACCAGTGAAGAACAAGATATAACTTTAGACATTTGTTATCGAAATCCAGGCCCAATCTTAACCACGGCTCATGCTTTAGGGTTTGGTATTTATCATAAACCAATAATTCAGATGTTTGATTTTGAAGGATTATGGACAGAGATTGGTTATGAAAAAATAGATGGTGAATTAGTTGAGGGAAAGGAGGTTATATTATCAAGGACAACGAAATCTAGCCCATCCCTATTGAGTGCACATAACTCAATTGATGAGATGATCCAGTTTGTTAAATTTGAAGACAAGCATTCTCAATCTAATTGGATTGCGCAGGAAATATTTAAAAATATTCATGAGGAAGAGATATTACCTAGCGACATTGTTGTAATTCACCCAGATACAATACGTATGAGAAATGAAGTAGGTTATCTGCGTGACCTTTTATTCCAAAACGGAATTAATACATCTATAGCTGGAATTACAAGCTCTCCTGATGAGTTTTTCTCAGACAATAGTGTAACATTTACATCCATATTCAGAGCAAAGGGAAACGAAGCAGCTATGGTATACATCATGGATGCTCATTATTGCAACGTGGATTATGAACTGGCAAAGCGTAGAAATATCCTTTTTACTGCAATGACAAGAACTAAAGCATGGCTTCGTGTATGTGGTGTGGGTTCTTCCTTTGATGGCCTGATTAACGAATACAATGAGGTGAAACAAAGAGGATTTAAACTGGAATTTACATACCCAACAGAAGCAGAGCGTAAAAAAATGCGACTGGTGAACAGGGATATGACTTCTCAAGAGAGAAAAAGAGTACACCAAGCTAAATTGAACGCCCATAATCTCATGGTTCTATTGGATGGACAAGTTAGAGTTGAAGATATACCAGAAGAATTACGCCTTGCTTTAATTAAGCAACTGAAGGGTGAATGAGATGAACTCAAGTAGCATTTGCGCAGCAATTAGAAAAATCACATCTCATCTGATATCAGTGGGTATCAGTGACGCACAAAACTATCCTGTAATAACACGGGATAAAGAATATTATTATGTCAGCTATAGCGGATTCGCTGATACTTCAATTGCATTAAGAAATATTGAGTATGTTGATATCTATAACTTCTTGGACGAAAAAAGGCAATATAATATCAAATTATTAGATGGTGGGTTACTCCATCTTTTATTTCAGTTTGATCGTCGAATGAAACTTGTAAAAGAAAGACTATGTTATTTCCCCGCGCCTAATTACGAATCATTCCAGAATGACCCTGAGTTATATTTAGACGAAAGCAACTTTTATGCTGACATTGTCCAAAAATCAATTTTACCCGTTCCGATACGAGTGGATTATGCCCCTGATGACGCTAATGATGTTATTCATCCAGCAGCACACCTAACCCTAGGTCAGTTTAAAAATTGCCGGATACCATTGTCGTCACCATTATGTCCGGTAACGTTTGTGAAATTTATTTTAAGCTCTTTTTATAATACTGCTTATCATGATTTTGGTTTTGAAATGGAACGGTTAGTTCATCCCAACACCATTACACCGAGAGAGAGAGGAATGTTACATTTTTCAATTGAGTAATGTTTTACTCTCGTGCGCGCAGTGCTTTCCCCGCCTCGCCCGCCCGCTTTGCAGGGCGGTTTTAATGCAGTTGCACTGACACGCTCAGGCCGCGCCGGGAATGGCGCGGTCTGCAGAAAATGAGGCAGGAAAACGCATGCAAAGCCATGCACCTTATCGATGCATGGCTTTTTTCAGTAAAAACAGGCGGATTTTCGGGGAATTTTACACAGACTGACGTGATGCCAGTTGCGCACTTTTACGCGAAAAAATCATGTTCTGCGCAGGGGTGAATTTTTCACGGCTGTCATCCACCGAAGCCGCGTCAGGCCTGAATCCGATGGTCGTTAAAATGTCGCTATCCTGTGCGGAATAATTAATTTTTTCACCCTTCGCAAGCCAGGACAGGAGGGCTTCACGCAGGGCATCTGTGGCACGCTGTATGGCACAGTTTCGGGCAATGGCCGTCAGCTCACTGTAGCCCATCAGCTCCGGTGCCAGTGCGGCCGCCAGTACTGTGCCGTGCTGCTGCATAAAATCATTCAGCCGGTCGCGGATGCTGATGTGCTGAACGGCTTCATGCGAACGAATATAACGACCGGCGGCCTGATTCACCTGCCATTTTCTGACTTCGATAATATTGCGTAATTCGTCCAGGCGGCTGACGTTTCTGCCTTCCCCGGACAGAAGCCGCAGATATTCCTGTTCGGCCGCAGCCAGCTCATTTTTGCGTTGCAGCCATGCTGCTTTGTTATTCTGACAGGTGTCAAAGGCCTGCTGTAAGGCTGTGCTTTCCATCGTTATCTCTTTCTCATCATGCTGAAGAATAAAAATACGGTGTGCGGCGACGGCCGGGGTTAACCGGCAGCCCTCATTCCAGACGCAGCGAATATGATTGTGTTTTTAACCGTACTGGCGGCAGTTCCTGTTTTTCATGCAGGCGTTCTGCCAGTTCGTCCGGTGTGACCGGGCGGACAATGAAGCGGTTGATGGTCTGAAGCGTTTTAAACACCAGACCACAGCCCGGATCCGTGCACACATAAAAACGCTCGGTGACTTCCTGAGACAGACGCCGCGATGTTCTTGACAGTGCAAGGCCTTTACATCTCCGACAACAATATCCGGTAACAAGCATTCTTTTCGGGCGTTTCATACTGCCGGAGGCCGACGTCAGTGAATCGCGGTATCTCTGTTTGCCTGAAATGTATTCCATTCCTGAATCTTTACAGTCAGAGAAAAAGCTTTCACTCGCTTCAAATGTCGCAGAGCAATAAATATTCCGGCACTGTGCAATCATTATCTTGGTGCCATCGTCCATGAAATGTGCGCGACGGGTGTGAGCAACATGTCCACACGACGGGCAGTAAATCATGACAGCAGTCCTCTGGCCTTAAGCACTGCTCCCTGCTGGTCTATTTTGTCCTGCCACACCTTGCGCTGTGCCGGTGTGCCTGCCACCTCATAATCCATGTGCGGGAGTGTTGCCGCTGACAGTCCTGCCAGCCGGAGAACCGGCTCACCGCTGAGGCTGATTTGCATCTGTTTAATTTTCTGTTCCAGCGATGATTTCACCTGCTGCATGACAGCTTTATCGGGTGCGACGTAGCCCTGATGGCCGGTGGTGTTGGCGAGCGGATTTTCCTGTACCAGGATACTCAGATGCATTGCCCGGACAAGCGCCTCACAGGTTTCATTCAGGGCGTGTTCCAGCTCATGCTCTGCATACAGACTCAGAAGGTGATGATGTGCCTTCCGGTAGGCGGTGGCCGTGCTGTCACACGCCCCTTTCAGGCGTTCGCGTTCAAAATTCAGCACCACAGCCAGATTGTCATATTCCTGTACCAGCTCCCGGCGTGCCACGCGCTCAATGTGGCGCTGTTTCAGCTCGTCGCTCAGGACACCACCGGCTGCACGAAAGACCGTGCGCCAGTCGTCAGCGTCGTTTCCGTCGGCCTGCGCCAGCGCATTTTTTTCCTGCTCTGCCCGTTCAATGGCCGTGATGGTCTCATCCATCAGGCGGGCGTTCTCAAGATGGGCGGCTCTGGCCTTTTCCAGTTGTGCCAGCGCGGGTTGCAGATATTCAGGGATGGTGTTGTCAGACATTTTCCGGCTCCTCGTCACTTCAGGTTGAGAAAATTGTGACGTACACCGGACAACAACACGACGCATTGCAGATGTGCCAGCCCTGACACAGGAGACTCATCCTCAGACCGGCAAGCCAGGAAAAGGTCGCAGGAAAAACCGGCTTACTGTTTGTTTTTTTTATATTTTACTGTTCACCTCTGTTCACCATAAGAAAAAAGATAAGTAATACAGTAAGTTAAAGGGTGAACAATCGCAGTAATGACTGTTCACCGTCTGTTCACCACTGTTCACCCGTTGATGGGCTTTTTGTGCTGTTTATTACTGTTTGTTTTTATTAATTCGCCGGGAATGAATAAGAAAAAACGATTTGTATTTCACTATAAAAATTACGAATTGCTTTAAGTGGCTTTAAATGACTTTAAGTGGAGATGAACAAAAAATACACAAGCATTGTAAGGCTGCCGGAACAAATCCCCCCTGTTGCGTCTGCTGAAAATATTCACAAAATAAAGCGCTACCCGAAGCCGGACGGACTTATCCGGTGCTGTATGGACATTAACGAGGTAGCCCGATGCAAGCTGTTTTTTCTTCCCCGTCTCCCGCCCCTGTGACGCCACTGATGCCGCTGCCGGACATCACACAGGAGCGTTTTTTACGTCTTCCGGAAGTGATGCACCTGTGCGGCCTGTCACGCTCGACCATCTACGAACTCATCCGTAAGGGGGAATTTCCGCCGCAGGTGAGTCTTGGCGGTAAAAATGTGGCCTGGCTGCACTCTGAAGTCACCGCATGGATGGCCGGGCGCATTGCCGGACGCAAACGGGGGTACGACGCATGATGATGCCCGCTCTGCAAAAACTCCCTTTTTCTGGCTTGCCTTTTTCCGGCATTTGCGGATATAGTTTTTCCGCTGCCGCAAAATCGGCAGCCGGGCGTGGAAACCCGAGTATGTTATCGGCGACATATGACGCGCCATGCGTCTTTTTTTGTGTCGCAATCAACGCCACAGAGCGCCAGATTATGGTGTGGTGTGTGGTCAGTCGAGCAAATGGCACTCCGTGCATTCTGCCCGCGTCCGCTCATTATGCCGCAGAGTCAATGGTAGCTCAGGCGGGGCAGCCTCCGGGCTGGCCGGTTTCCGATAACGCCGGTATTTCCACCCCCGTCTGGGCTATCGCCATCGAGCGTGGAAACTCCGGCGATAGCGTCATTTACGCTGTTATCGGAGGTTGCCTTATGGCTACGACCCTTACCCCTTCACACCCTGAATTTGTCTTTGTGTTTGCGGCTGTCCGTCGCGCAGACCGTCATCCCCGTATCTGCATGCTTCGCACCGTAGCCGGTGATGAACGCAGCGCCCGCCGTTCCCTTGTCCGTGACTATGTGCTCTCCCTTGCTGCCCGTCTGCCGGTGGTGGAGGTGTCCAATGCGTAATAAAAAAGCCCCTCAGACCGTCTCAGCGCGTCATGACGCCCGTGAACACCTCAGCATTGAGGCTTACCATAAGCTCAACCGCGCCAGCGCCGTATCCCGGTTTGTTGGGGGTGATTTGATTCACCGTGAACTCTCCGGCCTGCATCAGCTCTACATTCCGCATATTTTCAGCTACCTGAATGAAGATATTGATTTTGTGCTGAATGAGCTGAAAGCCAAAGGCCTGTGCCGCGATTTTCTCGCCCAGCAGAAAGACCGGGGAGACAGGACGCATGTTTGATTTTCCCCAGCCCGGTGAGATTTACCGTTCTGCCGGTTTTCCCGATGTGGCCGTGGTCGGCATTCTGGAAGACGGTATTCCGTGGGAAATGCCGTACCGCTGCCCGGAAATTGTCTGGAACCCGTACCGCCGTAAATTCAGTATCCTTGTGCGTATCCTCGCCGACGGGCGCACCACAGACATCCCGCTGGGGCGTTTTCTGCGGGAATTTACCTGTGACCGTCCTGACCTGTTCAGACGCAGCCCCGTAAACCGGCATGCGGTACTGAAAGAAATGGCCGGAGACCCGGAATTACAGAAATGGCGGGAAAAATATCTGGATATTTACCCGCAGGACCCTGTTCCGGTCAGCCGGGCGGCACCGGTGGCGCGGGAATGGCGGGAAATTCCCCGCACGGAGCCTGACCCGGAAATCACCCCGGATAACAGTTACCGCAATTATCTGTAATTAAAAAACGACACCCGAAAAATTAAATGTGCGTATTCGCGCAGGGATACGCACGTCTTCAGGAGACGCAGATATGCCTTATCAGTTAATGCAACCGGCACGGAATGCAGTCATCTGTCACAGGGAGAAAAGCAAATGAAAACACCCTTACCGCCCGTCTTACGCGCTGCCCTTTACCGTCGCGCTGTCGCCTGTGCCTGGCTGACCGTGTGCGAACGTCAGCACCGCTACCCGCATCTCACCCTTGAGTCACTGGAGGCGGCCATCGCCGCTGAGCTGGAAGGCTTTTATCTGCGCCAGCACGGTGAGGAAAAAGGGCGTCAGATAGCCTGTGCCCTGCTGGAAGATTTAATGGAATCCGGCCCCCTGAAGGCCGCGCCGTCGCTGTCCTTTCTCGGGCTGGTTGTGATGGATGAACTCTGTGCCCGTCACATAAAAGCGCCGGTACTGCACTGAAGGAGAACAACACCATGAAAATGAACGTAACCGCCACCGTCAGCCATGCGCTCGGCCACTGGCCGCGTATTCTCCCGGCGCTGGGGATTCAGGTGCTGAAGAACCGTCATCAGCCCTGTCCGGTCTGTGGCGGGAGTGACCGCTTCCGTTTTGATGACAGGGAGGGGCGCGGCACCTGGTACTGCAATCAGTGTGGTGCCGGTGACGGCCTGAAACTGGTTGAAAAGGTGTTTGGTGTCTCCCCGTCCGACGCGGCCACAAAGGTGGCTGCCGTGACCGGCAGCCTGCCCCCGGCTGACCCGGCAGTGACGGCCGCCGCTGGCGCTGAAACAGACGCTGCCCGGAAGAACGCCGCCGCACTGGCACAAACCCTGATGGCAAAAACCCGTCCCGGAACCGGTAACGCCTACCTGACCCGCAAGGGCTTTCCCGGCCGGGAATGCCGGATGCTGACCGGCACACACAGAGCCGGTGGCGTGAGCTGGCGCGCCGGTGACCTTGTGGTGCCACTGTATGACGACAGTGGCGAACTGGTTAACCTTCAGTTAATCAGTGCTGACGGCCGTAAGCGCACCCTGAAAGGCGGGCAGGTCAGGGGCACCTGTCACATCCTTGAAGGACAGAATCAGGCCGGAAAACGTCTGTGGATAGCGGAGGGATACGCGACCGCACTTACCGTACATCACCTGACCGGTGAAACGGTGATGGTGGCGCTTTCTTCCGTGAACCTCCTTTCTCTGGCCAGCCTTGCCCGGCAGAAGCACCCCGCCTGTCAGATTGTCCTTGCCGCTGACCGTGACCTCAGCGGTGACGGCCAGAAAAAAGCCGCCGCAGCCGCAGATGCGTGTGAGGGCGTTGTTGCCCTGCCGCCGGTCTTCGGTGACTGGAATGATGCCTTCACGCAGTACGGCGGGGAGGCCACCCGTAAGGCCATTTACGATGCCATCCGGCCACCGGCTGAAAGCCCGTTCGACACCATGAGCGAAGCGGAGTTTTCCGCCATGAGTACCAGCGAAAAGGCCATGCGTATCTATGAGCATTACGGCGAGGCGCTCGCGGTCGATGCCAACGGCCAGCTTCTGTCCCGCTATGAAAATGGTGTCTGGAAGGTGCTGCCGCCACAGGACTTTGCCCGGGATGTGGCCGGGCTGTTTCAGCGGCTGCGCGCGCCGTTCTCCTCCGGGAAGGTGGCCTCCGTGGTGGACACCCTGAAACTGATTATTCCGCAGCAGGAAGCCCCCTCCCGCCGCCTGATTGGCTTTCGTAACGGCGTGCTCGACACGCAGAACGGCACGTTCCACCCGCACAGTCCGTCACACTGGATGCGTACCCTGTGTGATGTGGATTTCACCCCGCCGGTGGACGGTGAAACGCTGGAAACCCACGCCCCCGCGTTCTGGCGCTGGCTTGACCGTGCCGCCGGTGGCCGTGCGGAAAAACGCGACGTGATTCTGGCCGCACTGTTTATGGTGCTGGCAAACCGCTACGACTGGCAGCTCTTTCTGGAGGTGACCGGTCCCGGCGGCAGCGGCAAAAGTATCATGGCCGAAATAGCCACCCTGCTGGCCGGGGAGGATAACGCCACGTCGGCCACCATCGAGACGCTGGAATCCCCGCGTGAACGTGCCGCGTTAACTGGCTTCTCACTGATACGCCTGCCGGACCAGGAAAAATGGAGCGGCGACGGAGCCGGACTCAAGGCCATCACCGGCGGCGATGCGGTGTCCGTTGACCCGAAATACCGGGATGCGTACTCCACGCACATCCCGGCGGTGATTCTGGCCGTGAACAATAACCCGATGCGCTTCACCGACCGCAGCGGCGGCGTGTCACGCCGGCGGGTGATTATTCACTTCCCGGAACAGATAGCCCCGCAGGAGCGCGACCCGCAGCTTAAGGACAAAATCACCCGCGAGCTGGCGGTCATCGTGCGTCACCTGATGCAGAAATTCAGCGACCCGATGCTCGCCCGGTCACTGCTTCAGTCCCAGCAGAACTCAGACGAGGCGCTGAACATCAAACGGGATGCCGACCCGACGTTTGATTTTATCGGCTATCTGGAAACCCTGCCGCAGACCAGCGGCATGTATATGGGGAACGCCAGTATCATCCCGCGTAATTACCGTAAATACCTCTATCACGCCTATCTGGCCTACATGGAAGCAAACGGCTACCGGAATGTACTCAGTCTGAAAATGTTCGGGCTGGGGCTGCCGGTGATGCTGAAGGAATACGGACTGAATTACAAGAAGCGCCATACCAAACAGGGGATACAGACCAACCTGACGCTGAAAGAGGAAAGCTACGGCGACTGGCTGCCAAAATGTGACGACCCTGCAACAACCTGACCCACCTGACCGGCATCTGCCGGTCTTTTTTTATCCCTGAATTCCCCGAAGGTGAACAATCCACTGTTCACCCTTCACCGTATATTCACCCGTTATCACACTGAAATTAAAAGAGAAAAACGAAAGGTGAACAGTGTGAACAATCAAATCAAAAAAAACTTTTTTCTCCCTGTGTGATTTTCAGTACGGGGGATTAATCACCGGTATGAGTCACACCGGCAGAATGCCGGAGGTGAAGAATCGAATGTTCACCCTTCACCCATCATTCACCACCTATCATACTGAAATAAAAGGAGAAAAAAGAAAGGTGAACAGTGTGAACAGTTCTTTCGAAAAAAAATTTTTTTCCTGAGTTAACGTGCGTGAAGATACGTGTAAAAATTAATCGATAGATATTATATGTATAAGGATGTGTATAAATGAATTATAATAGAAGAATATAAACGATTTGAATCAAATGGTTATATGGCAATTTTGACTCCTGTGATCTTCCGCCAAAATGCCTCTACTGAACTCTCCCGACGTCAACAAATCCCCGTTTAATCCCATTTATATCAAGCCTTCCTTGTATTCTGAGGTCAATCAACTTCAAACTAAATCACGTTGTTTTTGGGTGCATTAGGGGGTGTTATTTTCCCGTCAAAACTTCAGCACCCCCATAATGTTTAAAATGTGATGTATAACAATAGGTTTCAGCTGGATGGCAACCCCATCCCCGATAACCGGCATGACGTTGCGATTCGGTTTATGGACTTCGTTCGTGCTCACCCGCATGAGTAGGTATTTGATGACGATTTATTTGTCATCCGCTATTACCAGAAAGGCAGTGGGCATATCACATTCAAGTGACTGGCACTGGTGGATAAGATGAATGACATTGTAGCGAAGCACTATCCGTCAGCGTTATCAGCAAAATAACACTGTTCACATACAGTTCTCTGGCATACTACGTGGGTTATAGCATTACGGATTTGATTTTAACGGAGGCGACATGTCAGACAAAGACTTAACCCAACCCCCAGCAGGCGAATTTATTATGTTTGCCAGCGGTGACGGAAGAGTGCGTGTTGAATGTCGCTTTGAGTCGAACACAATCTGGTTATCCCAGGCGGCAATGGCTGAACTGTACGATAAAGATGTTCGCACCATTAACGAACATTTAATCAATATATTTTCCGAAGGTGAACTTGGTCAAAACTCAACCACCCGGAAATTCCGGATAGTTCGCCAGGAAGGAAAACGTCAGGTTTCCAGAGAGATAGACCATTACAACCTCGAAGCCATTCTCGCTGTCGGCTATCGCGTTCGCTCCCCTCGAGGCACACAATTCCGGCAGTGGGCAACGCAGACGCTTCAGGAATACCTGATCAAAGGTTTTGTGATGGACGATGAGCGACTGAAGAATCCGCCTGTCGGTTCATCGGTTGTGCCCGACTATTTTGATGAGATGCTCGAACGCATCCGCGATATTCGCGCCAGCGAGCGTCGGGTATATTTGCGGGTGCGGGAGATCTTTGCTTTAGCTGCCGACTATCAGCCATCGCTAAAAGAAACCACGCAATTTTTTCAAACCATCCAGAATAAACTGCATTTTGCTTGTACCGGGCATACCGCTGCGGAACTCATCCACAAACGAGCAGATGCCAGCCAGCCGCACATGGGCTTGACCAGTTATAAAGGTGAAGAGGTACGTAAGGGCGACGTGACGGTGGCAAAAAATTATCTCACCCAGGATGAGGTCAGCGAACTTAATCGCGTGGTTAATATGTGGCTGGACTTTGCCGAGGATCAGGCCCGTCGTCGTCAGCAGGTCTTTTTGCGCGACTGGCAGGATAAGCTGGATCAGTTCCTGCAATTTAACGACCGAGAGGTTCTACAGGGCGCTGGTAAAATCAGCAAGAAAATGGCCGATGAAAAAGCGCAGGCGGAGTATGTTCAGTTTGCCGAACAACAACGGCGCTTAAAAGAAGCCGAAGGCGAGAAGGATATCGCCAGTTTACTACAGTGGAATAAAGAGTCGGAAAAGTAGCCCGGAATCCCCCCAAACTCCACACGCAAAACCATTTGGGGGTACTTATGGGGGTTACTCATTTATCCAATTCAAAATATAAACATTAGATCAATAAATTAACTATCAAATGCGACTCCTGTGATCTCCGCCAAAATGCCTCTTCTGATGTTCACCAATCCCTTGTAATACGATTAAAACCAGACATTTTCTTCTGTTCATGATTCATTCGGCTTAACCGAGTTCGTTCTTAACATTTATTGCAATGGCGGCGACATGTCAGACAAAGACTTAACCCAGTCCCCGGCAGGCGAATTTAACAAATCAACAGCAGGCAGGAGAGATCGTCCCCGGCATTGATCATGTCAATCGCTTTATCCATCCGCTGATTGATAATTGGCGAATGCAAGGTTTTCTCGGCAAGGCTCGCCACAATCTTCAGCACCGTTGCCTCATCAGGAGTTGCTTCCAGCGATGTCACACTCAACAAATGCTTTATATAGAAATAATCGAGGATTAAACGGTAAACCTGGCGCATGATCGTTGAGAAATCAGCATCCGGAAAATGACAGTGGTAAATTTTGTAGGTCAGTAAATTGCGCAATACATGCGGGGCGCTGAGGATAGAATCCTGGCAAAGCTGCTGCCATTGCTTATCCAGAACTGCAAACTTATCGACCAGATCCTGCTTATCCGTGCTGGCTGTAATGTTTAAATACACTGCCATCTTCCGATGCACCCCAGCGATAATGTTATCCCTGGCGCCTTCATTCGCGATAAGTGAACCCAATGCCGACAGCGCGCGCACCTTCAATCCAACCGACTCCGTTGACGTTGAGCGATGAATCAAACTTATACCTGCCGCCAGCTCGCTTAATAGTTCCTGATGATACTGTTCGGCCTGCGCAAAATGGCGATGCAGATCGAACTCAATGCGTTGCAAGTAAACCATAAACTGTGCCAGCGCCATCAGGTTCTCTTCAACGTTCAACGATGGCGACTGTAGAAGGTGCCAGGCAAAGAGATGCACAATCTGTTGGATCTGATTAACCGGCTGCTGCCGGGCGATGATATTGTTTTTCGCCTTCGCCAGCAGCTCATCTTGTTCATGCACTAACATGCTGTCGGCATCGAACAATACCAGCCGGGCTACTTCCGGACATGAAAGCGTCATCGAATAACGAGTTGTATCCGCGTAGTGCTTTTTACAACGTGGATAAGTAGAACAGGTAACTGAAAGCGCGTTGCCTCCCAGCTCGCGATGAACCAGGCAGAGTTTATTTTCGTCGAGAAACGGACACTGCCCCTGCGCGTCCAGCTTAATTCTCGAATATCTTTGTTTACCTTTTCGCACCAGCATCAAATTCTCTTTCGCCAGCCTGGAAATTTCCGGATGGTGTGCGTTGAGGTAATCATGATGAGTTTTCTTGTCGATATCTATTTGCCATCCCTGACAACAGGAAATCAGGCAGTCAGGTCCGACACAGGAAAACTTCTTCACAAACTCGGGTTTGATCACTTTATGGATTTGCATAACATTCTTCGCGTTTAAAAAGCGAACAGTAACATGCTGTCAGAAAAAAATGATAACGCCATAACATGACGGTTTAATAAGCATTTCACGCGTTTCATAAAGATAAAAATAATGCTCGACCTCATCAAATTACCCACGCTATTTGTCAGCGACGCTAATGCAAAAATATTTCGTTGCGACGTGATAAGAGATTTCAATGCTTTTGAATAACGACCGACGCAAACTATGAAGGATACTTATGAGAAAAATATTTATGATTCCGACGAGGATAATATAAAAGCCTCACGGTCGATTTTATTTTCAGATTGCTTCTGGCTGGCGATAATAATGTCAGACGTATCAATGGTCTGCCTGTTATTGCTCAAGATGCGTAACTATTGCTGAAAGGCAACATAAATATGCCTTATATGAACAGAGCCATCCTTGCCATTTTTGCTATCATGCCTGCATACATAAATGACAAAACCGTATGTAGAGGGGAAAAATGGGTTCCACCAGAAAGGGGATGCTGAACGTTCTAATTGCCGCCGTATTGTGGGGAAGTTCAGGTGTCTGCGCACAATACATCATGGAGCAAAGCCAGATGTCATCGCAGTTTCTGACTATGACGCGACTGATATTTGCCGGTTTTATTCTGCTAACGCTCTCCTTTGTCCACGGCGATAAAGTCTTCTCAATCATTAAAAATCATAAAGATGCCATCAGCCTGCTGATTTTTTCCGTTGTTGGCGCACTGACCGTCCAGCTTACTTTCTTACTGACAATTGAAAAATCCAATGCCGCTACAGCAACGGTGCTGCAATTTTTATCACCAACGATTATCGTGGCATGGTTCTCACTGGTACGTAAATCACGCCCCGGCATCCTGGTTTTTTGCGCCATTCTGACATCGCTGATTGGTACGTTTTTATTGGTGACGCACGGTAATCCGACGTCATTATCGATCTCTCCTGCTGCGTTATTCTGGGGTATCGCCTCGGCATTTGCTGCCGCATTCTATACAACATACCCCTCAACGCTCATTTCCCGTTACGGCACGTTGCCAGTGGTCGGCTGGAGTATGCTCATTGGAGGTCTGATCCTGTTGCCCTTTTATGCCGGACAAGGAACAAATTTCGTGGTTAATGGCAGCCTGATTCTGGCATTTTTCTATCTGGTGGTAATTGGAACTTCGCTAACCTTTAGTCTGTATCTGAAAGGCGCACAGTTAATTGGCGGGCCAAAAGCCAGCGTTTTGAGCTGTGCAGAACCATTAAGTAGCGCGCTGCTCTCTTTGCTGTTGCTGGGGATCACTTTCACATTACCTGACTGGCTGGGAACGCTGCTGATTCTGTCATCGGTGATTTTGATTTCAATGGATTCCCGCCGCCGCGCCAGAAAAATGTGATCGTCTGGCGCGGCGCGGTTGATAATTACCAGCCCGGCACCGCGCCACCGTTAAAGATAGTTTCTGCCGCTTTAGCAACTTCTGGTGATTGATAAGATTGCAAAAATTCCTTCACGTTTTCTGCATCCTTGTTATCTTCCCGCGCCACCAGAATGTTCACATACGGCGAATTTTTATCTTCAATAAATACGCTGTCATGCACCGGAGAAAGCCCGGTTTGCTGAATATAAGTCGTGCTGATAATCGCCACATCCACTTTCGGGTCGTCCAGTACACGCGGCAACTGTGCCCCCTCCAGTTCCATTATCTGCAAATGACGCGGGTTATCGGTAATATCCAATGCCGTTGGCAGTAAACCTTTCCCTTCTTTCAACGTAATCAGTTTCTCTTTTTGCAACAGTAACAGCGCCCGCCCAAGGTTGGTCGGATCATTCGGAATCGCCACTGTCGCCCCATCTTTTAGCTGATCGACCGTTTTAATTTTTTTCGAATATCCCGCCATGGGGAATACAAAGGTATTCCCCACCGCCACCAGTTTATAACCGTGCGCCTGATTATCCTGTTCAAGGAAAGGGCGATGCTGGAATACATTGGCATCCAGTTCACCATGATCTGTTGCATCGTTCGGCAGCAATGAACCGCTAAATCCAATCAGTTCAACCTCAAGGCCATACTTCTCTTTAGCCACTTTTTTTGCGACTTCCGCCACATCTTGTTCGGCACCGTTTATGACGCCAACTTTAATGTGTTTGGTATCGCTGCTTTGCTGGTCGCAGCCTACCAGTAGTATTCCTGCCAGTAATAACGCTGCTCCTGTTCGTAGATGATGTGTTGTCAGTTTCATTTTTTATCCTTTTATTAATGATGACCTGACTATAGCGGTAAGGTCGCTGCGGTTAAAAAACGAAATGCTATCGATAAGAAGAAAAAGGAATAAAAGAGGAATATAAGGTCTGGCACTTCTTACTGAATACTAAAACGCGTTTCGTACAGCATGATTAGAGCGATGAAAACAAACTACACTTATGCTTCATTCGATGCCATTTGTAAAAAGGTAGAACTCATGAAACCAACGACGCTGCTTCTTATTTTCGCTGTTTTCGCGATGCCGGGTATGGTGTATGCCGAGTCGCCTTTTAGCTCGTTACAATCGGCGAAAGAGAAAGATACGGTATTACAGGATTTGCGAAAAATTTGTACCCCGCAGGCATCGTTATCAGATGAAGCGTGGGAAAAGTTAATGTTGTCTGATGAAAGCAATAAACAACACATACGCGAAGCCATCGTGGCGATGGAGCGTAATAATCAGAGTAACTACTGGGAAGCGTTGGGCAGGGTAGAATGCCCGGATATGTAAGAGCGGCAACAGCCACTGACCAACACTTCTTTAACCTGATATCAGGATTTCTTCATTTTCACTTTTGCAGTAACCAACAGCGCGGTAAGCAACATCAACGTGCCAGACAATATTAACGGCGAAGTCAGACCAATGTTATCCAGTGCATAACCACCAATTGCCGCGCCGCAGGTATTGGCAAGCTGAATAACAGCCACCTGAATAGATCCCGCCTTTTCTGCCTGATCGGCTAATGAGCGGGTGATCCACGTTGACCAGCCCACGGGAATTAAAGCAAAGGTCAGCCCCCAGATAATCGCCACACCGGTAGCAATAATTTTATCGCTTCCCCACAACGTCAGTACCAGTGCACTAAGAGCAAGCACTAACGGTGCTCCCGCTAAGGCCAGTTTTACTGAACGTTTAAGAATGATCGACGAAAGCGACGTACCGACAAAACTGGCGATACCAAAACTCAACAGCACCAGCGTTAAGCCATCTACGCCGAATCCCGCCAGATTCATATATACCGGTCGAATATAGGTGAAGAAAGCGAATTGCCCCGCAAAGGACATAAAGATAGCGATCATCCCGGCCATCACCCCCGGACGCTGCAACAGACGGAAGGTATTTTGTTTCTGATGCGAGGGTTCGCCAGGCAGCGAAGGCAATGATTTGATAATCCAGATAATACACAGCACGCCCATCACCGCTGCCGCATTAAAGACATTGCGCCAGCCGATAAGCTCGCCTAAAAAGCTGCCTAACGGCGCGGCAATCACCAGCGCAATAGAAACCGCGCCGAAGATCACCGACAGCGCCTTCGGCACCGTACGAGGCGGCACCAGACGCATGGTCAGTGACGCTGACATCGCCCAGAATCCGCCCAGCGCCAGCCCCAGACAGGCTCGACCGATTAATAACATTCTGAACGAGCTGGCAAAGGAAACCAGTAAGCAAGAGAGCGTCAGCAAAACGGCGAACAAAATAACAACGTAGCGGCGGTCGGTGGCCTGAATTGTCTGGGTAATAAACAAACTGGCAAACATCGCCACAAAGGCGGTCACGGTCACCGATTGCCCGGCAAGCCCTTCCGAAATGCCTAAATCCTGCGCCATCGGCGTCAGCAAACTGACAGGTAAAAACTCAACGATAATCAGGCAGGCGACGCAAAACGCCACCGAGAAAACGGCTGACCAGTTCGGTCGGGTGATGGCATCCGCGCCACAGTTTTCTTCGATATGTTCACTCATGGTGTTACCCGTGGCATGTTTCAGGGGAAAAGCCGGTCAGTCTAGCATTGAAATGTGTGACGCATTTAACGTTTTTGCAACCTTTACGGTGTCGTGGGAAAAATTCGAGGCTGCTCGAGGAAATAAAAATCATATGGCAAGGTGATATGCATTTACGCGATTTAGTTGGGAACAAGGGATAAAGTATCGCACTTAGTGATATACTTTAATAACCGTACCTCAACGATATGCGTGTGTTTAAAACTAAATGGTTTGCAAGGGAAGCGAAGTCTCATGCAATAACAGATGAAGAGTTGTGCCAGGCCATTTTAGAAACAGATCAGGGTAAAGCTGATGCGCTTGGTGGTAGCGTTTTTAAAAAGCGCCTTCACCAAAATCGTGAGCGTGCAATTATTCTGGCGAAAGGGGTTAGCAATTGGTTTTACACGTTTTTATATGCAAAACAGGATATGTCGAACATCAATAGTCAGGAACTGTCTGGATTTCGTGAACTCGCAAAGCATTATGCCTTCCTGACGAAAGCCCAACTGACGGTCATGATTAACAGTAAAGAACTGACAGAGATTTGCTATGACTGCAAAAACTAAATTCAAAAGTCCTGCATTTGAGGCCATTCACAGCGCGGCTGCTGGATTGTCCCGCGTTGATGTCATTTCTGCCGAAACAATGCGTACTTTTGACAAAACCTGCCTGACCAGCGTGCCAGACTTACAACCTGTTGAGATAAAAGCACTGCGGGAAAAATTAAAAGTGAGTCAACCCGTCTTCGCTCACTATCTCAATACTAGCGTTTCAACTGTACAAAAATGGGAAAGCGGCGCTAAGCGCCCCAGCGGTATGTCATTAAAACTGCTTAGTATTGTGCAAAAACACGGGTTAGAGGTGCTGCTGTAAATAGAACGTAGGAATGCGTCCGCCTACTGTCAGATCCCATAGCGGATACGGCGTGAACGCCTTATTTGCCCTACAGGTTAGACGTGGGTATGTAGGCATGATAAGACGCGCCAGCGTCGCATCAGGCAAAGCGGTTTTAATGCAGCCAGTGAACGCCCTCGGCAGGCTGAAAGAACGCGTTATAGCGCATCTGGAAAGCGTTAATCTCCTGCATTTCAGGTTCTGTTTCGCGCAGAAAACCCAGCGCCAGCCTGACCTGTGCGTCGGTAATGGGAGCTGCGAGGCGGGCTTTTTGTAAAATTCGATGCCATTGCAACAGGTTCTGTTCGCTACCATCGACAATGACAATTTGCCAGATGAGCAACACCTGCGCGGCGTTTTGCAAATGCGACTCATCCGGGCGATGCAGATAACGTAAAAATTCGTCACCCGCTGACTTTCCCATCTGATCGACCATCGATTCGACGGGTACGACATCAATATTCAGCCGATCGCTGAGACGGCGAATCGCCTTTCTGGCCCCGGATGTCAGCACCCGAAAACCAACCACAAACACCACCGCCAGTGTGGCAAGCATTATCCAGATCATGAGTTCTCCTGCGTAACCGACACTCATGATATCTGGAAACACTTATCAGATACTAATCCACCAGGATGATTTTCAGCGCAAACAGCGCCGCTACAACCACCACACACAGGTTCAGATCGCGCCATCGTCCGGTACAAACTTTCATAATGCAGTACGACATAAAGCCCAGCGCGATACCTTCAGTGATCGAGAAAGTAAAGGGCATCATCACCGTAGTAATAAATGCGGGCACCGATTCGGTAAAATCATCCCAGTTAACGCGCGCCAGACTTGAGGTCATTAACACGCCCACGAAGATGAGCGCCCCGGCAGTCGCATAGGGTGGAACCATTGCCACCAGCGGTGAGAAGAACATAACCAACAGGAACATAACGCCGACCACAACCGCAGTCAGCCCCGTGCGGCCACCGACCGCCACACCAGAAGTACTTTCAATATAGGCGGTAACAGACGAGGTGCCGATAAACGCACCCGCCACCGAACTGACGCTATCGACATACAGCGCCTTATTCATATTGGGGAATTTACCGTTACTATCTATTAAGCCAGCTTTATCAGTTACCCCAATTAATGTTCCTGATGAATCAAATAGGTTGATCAGCATAAAGGAGAAAATGATACCGGCAAGTTCAAGCGACAACGCGCCGCTCAAATCGACTTCACCAATGACACCGCTAATATCGGGTGGAATGGAATAGATGCCGCTAAAATGAACATCACCGAAAAATAATCCACAGCAGGAAGTAACAACAATAGAAACCAACACCGCCGCATGAAAATTACGTGATGACAACACGGTTATAATAAAAAAACCTAAAATACCTAACAACACGCCGTGAGAACTTAAATCGCCAATCATAACCAGCGTATCTTTATTGGCGACAATAACACCGGTATTTTTTAATCCCATCAAGGCAATAAATAACCCGATACCACTGGTGATACCAATACGTAAACTTAATGGAATGTTGGAAATCATCCAGTAACGGATACGAAAGAGCGTGAGCAAAAACAGTCCGATTGCGCCCCAGAATATGGCTCCCATCCCGGTCTGCCAGGAGATCCCCATCGCCCCCACGACCACGAAGGCAAAGAAGGCGTTCAGCCCCATTGCCGGTGCCAGCGCCACGGGTAAGTTAGCAAATATCCCCATCGCAATACTGCCAATACCGGCAATTAAACAGGTGGTGACAAATACCACTTTCGGGTCCATTTGTGCCGCGCCAAGGATTTGCGGGTTAACAAAAACGATGTACACCATGGTTAAAAAAGTGGTCATCCCCGCAATCAATTCTGTGCGGACGGTGGTTCCATGTTGAGGAAGTTTAAATAATCGCGAAAGCGTCCCTGATTCATTACTCACGTAATCGGTATTGTCATTATTCATTTTTTTGTCCATTGAAGGAAATTTAAATCCTTGCTTTTGTAAAACAAATGACAACACTGGTTCAGTGATAATTATCACATTTCAATTGCACATTAATGGATATTCTTTAATAATCTCGCGACGTTTCTTTATGATAAATAATAATCAATTTGATAAAATCAAAATGAGAAAAACATGAATAATTCTATTAGCCATAAATTTCATTACATTAGTCGGAGCGAATACCAGGAATTGTTAGCCGTATCCCGTGGCGAAGCCGTTGCCGATTATATTATTGATAATGTCTCTATTTTGGATCTGATCAATGGCGGAGAAATTTCCGGCCCGATTGTGATTAAAGGGCGTTACATTGCTGGTGTTGGCGCAGAATACGTCAACGCTCCGGCTTTGCACCGAATTGATGCTAACGGCGCAACGGCAGTACCAGGATTTATTGATGCTCACCTGCATATTGAATCCAGCATGATGACGCCAGTCACCTTTGAAACCGCCACCCTGCCACGCGGCCTGACAACTGTTATTTGCGATCCCCATGAAATCGTCAATGTCATGGGCGAATCCGGATTCGCCTGGTTTGCTCGCTGCGCAGAACAGGCAAAGCAGAATCAGTATTTGCAAGTCAGCTCTTGCGTACCCGCACTGGAAGGCTGCGATGTAAACGGCGCCAGTTTTACTCTCGAACAGATGCTCGCCTGGCGAGATCACCCGCAGGTTACCGGCCTCGCGGAAATGATGGACTACCCTGGCGTAATTAGCGGGCAGGATGCGCTGCTCGATAAACTGGACGCGTTTCGCCATCTGACGCTGGACGGTCACTGCCCCGGTTTAGGCGGTAAAGAACTTAACGCCTATATTGCTGCCGGTATTGAAAACTGCCATGAGAGCTATTTGCTGGAAGAAGGCCGTCGGAAATTACAACTCGGCATGTCGTTGATGATCCGCGAAGGATCCGCTGCCCGCAACCTCAACGCGCTGGCTCCGTTAATCAACGAATTTAATAGCCCGCAATGTATGCTCTGTACCGATGACCGTAACCCGTGGGAAATCGCCCATGAAGGGCATATCGATGCCTTAATTCGCCGCCTGATCGAACAGCACAATGTGCCGCTGCATGTGGCATATCGCGTCGCCAGTTGGTCAACAGCGCGCCATTTTGGTCTTAATCATCTCGGTTTACTGGCGCCCGGCAAGCAGGCCGATATCGTCCTGTTAAGTGATGCGCGTAAGGTCACGGTGCAGCAGGTACTGGTGAAAGGCGAACCGATTGACGCGCAAACCTTGCAAGCACAAGAGTCGGCGAGACTGGCGCAATCCGCCCCACCGTATGGCAATACTATTGCTCGCCAGCCGGTTTCCGCCAGCGACTTTGCCCTACAATTTACGCCCGGAAAACGCTATCGGGTCATTGACGTTATCCATAATGAGCTGATTACGCACTCCCGCTCCAGCGTCTATAGCGAAAATGGTTTTGATCGCGATGATGTGTGCTTTATTGCCGTGCTTGAGCGTTACGGGCAACGACTGGCTCCGGCCTGTGGTTTGCTTGGGGGCTTTGGTCTGAATGAAGGTGCACTGGCTGCGACGGTTAGCCATGACAGCCATAACATTGTGGTGATCGGTCGTAGTACGGAAGAGATGGCGCTGGCGGTAAATCAGGTGATTCAGGATGGCGGCGGGCTGTGTGTGGTGCGTGACGGTCAGGTGCAGAGCCATCTACCGTTGCCCATTGCCGGCCTGATGAGCACCGACACGGCGCAGTCGCTGGCGGAGCAAATTGACGCCCTGAAAGTTGCCGCCCGCAAATGTGGTTCGTTACCGGATGAACCGTTTATTCAGATGGCGTTTCTTTCCCTGCCAGTGATCCCCGCGTTGAAACTGACCAGCCAGGGGTTGTTTGATGGCGAGAAGTTTGCCTTCACTACGCTGGAAATTGCGGAATAAAAAAATGCCCGGCGTCATGCCGGGCAAAAGTCACCAGTTACGTTTATGCCACTGTCAACTGCTGAATTTTTTTCTCGCGGCGGATTTTGCGTTCTTCCATCACCGCGACTATCGCCATCAGACAGATACAGCCAATTGCGGCGATATCCAGCGCGGCGAAGGTTCCAGCCCAGCCGGTGAGGCCGAATACCGGAGTACCATCGGCAATCATCCCCAGACCTAACTTGGCAAAGCTGTCACCAATCAGGTAGGCGAAGGTGCCTTTAATCCCGTCGGCAGCGCCGATCGCTTTTTTCGGTACAAAGCCAACAGCCGCCACGCCAATCAACAGTTGCGGACCAAATACCAGGAAACCTAATGCAAAGAGAGAAGCCAGGTAGATATATTGATTGCTGGCGTGCTGATACACACCGAGTGTCGCGATAATCAGCGCCAGCGCGATGCAGGCTACAAGACCACGGCGACCGTTCGCCAGGTCAGAGAGCCAGCCCCACAGCAGCGTACCGACCAGTGCGCCTGCTTCAAACAGCGTAAAGCCCTGAATCGCCACCGCTTTAGAGAGTTTCAGTTCCTGGAACGCGTACACGGTTGACCACTGGTCGATACCAATACGCACCACGTACAGGAAAATGTTGGCGAAGCACAGCAGCCAGATCACTTTGTTTTTCAGCACATACTCAACAAAGATCTGCCACTTGGTCATATCCGTGGATTCCGTCTCTTTGTCCTCTTCGCTGATCTCTTCACCAAACAGTTCTTCGGCTTTACCGAGGCCATACGCTTCAGGGGAGTCACTGCCGTAACGCAGGCCGATAAAACCGACAATCAGCGCGATAATCGACGGGAAAATAAACATGCCGATCACATGACCGTCGAACAGGTAATTTGCGCCGAACAGCGCCACACCCGCCGCGCCCGCACCGCCGAGGTTGTGGGAAATGTTCCAGAAACCGAGAAACGTCCCGCGCTTACGACGCGGCGTCCATTTGGTGATGGTGGAATAACTGCATGAGCCGCCAGTACTCTGGAAAAAGCCGCTTAAGGCGTAAAACGCAATCATCAGGAACAGGCTAACCGATCCGCTGCCCATACTGGCACTGAAGCCCAGCATACAAATGGCAGAGAGGATCAGCATGAAAGGCAGGAACTGTTTGGTGTTTTTGCCGTCGGCGTAGTAGGAGACCAGCGTTTTACCCACGCCATAAGTGATGGAGAAGCCCAGGCCGATCATCCCCAACTGCGTCATGCTCAACCCGTAAGTGGAGATCATGTCGTTCTGCGCAATGTTAAAGTTCTTGCGAATCAGATACATCGTCAGGTAGCCAATAAAGACCACCAGGTAGGATTGCATGAACGGTTTGAACCACATTTTGCGCCGCACTTCGAGCGGAAGATCCAGAGTCGGCTTGCGAACCTGGTTGAGGAAAGCCAGCATGGGTTACTCCTGATTTCCCATCATTCTTCAAGCCGCAGGTGCTTTAGCTGCATGTATTCCTGCAACTTGAATTAATTGGGGAAAGAATTAATGAATGATGGCATTGTAAAAATCAGCAGCCAATCAGGCCTGAGATAGTGTCCAAGCAAAACCTGGAAAATTTCTTAGTTTTGCCGGATATGAGGTAAAAAGGTGAGATGTATCACGCTTCGCGCGGTGCCTGAGCATTCAAAAAGGGCAGTAATAGCAAGGCCGAGATCCCGGCGGCAATGGAGATAACCACAAAAAAACCGCTCCAGTGCCAGGTATCGAGCACTTTCGCCAGCGGCCAACCAGCAAGCGACGCCCCCAGGTAAGCAAACAAGCCGACAAACCCCGTCGCCGCCCCTGCAGCTTCTTTGTGGGAACACTCTGCTGCCGCCATACCGATTAACATCTGTGGGCCAAAAACAAAAAAACCAATGGTGAAGAAGCAAGTCGCCTGCATCACGTAGCTGGCAAACGGCATTAGCCACAGCGAGCCGACTGATAGCAAAATCCCGGCGGCGAAAATCAAATTCATCGGCCCACGGTTGCCGTTAAACAGTTTGTCCGAACCCCAACCGGCAACCAGCGCACCGATAAATCCGCCCAGTTCAAACATCGTCACCGCCGTATTCGCCGTGACCAGATCGACGCCCAGCGTCTCGGACATGTACAAGTTGCCCCAGTCGTTGATCGCTGCGCGAACCACGTAGACCAGCACGTAGCAGAACGAAAGCAACCAGATATACGGATTCAGCAACACATATTTGGTGAGGATCTCTTTACGCGTCAGCCCTGCGCCCTCCTGCTGCTGGGCGACCTCCAGCGCGTCGTGTCGCCATTCGCCGACCGCCGGTAAACCTAATGCCTGCGGGCGATCGCGCAGTCGCCAGCAAAGAAAAATCCCCACGACTATCGCCATACAACCGGCAACCATCATCCCGATACGCCAGCTGTAATGCAGCGCAACTGCCGCCATCACAATAGGGATCAACGCGCCGCCAACGTTATGCGCCGTGTTCCATAACGCCCACCAACCGCCGCGCTCGGTACGTGAATACCAGGCGGTTAACAGCCGCGCACAAACCGGCGAACCCCAGCCCTGGAAAAAAGCGTTCAACACCCAGAGCACGGCAAACGCCCATAGCGAAGTGGAAAATCCAAACAGAATGTTGATGATGCCAGTCGCAATAAGCCCCATCCCCATAAAATAACGCGCATTTGAGCGGTCGCTGACAATGCCGGAAACAAACTTCGACAAACCGTAGGTGATGTAAAACAGGGTTGCTAACAGGCCGATATCGCTACGACTTAGCACGCCAGTGGCAAGGATTTCTGGCATAGCGGCGTTAAAACTCTTACGCGTGAAATAAAACAGCGCATAGCCCAACCAGATTGTCAGCAAAATATGCCGACGCCAGTAACGATAGCGGGCATCAATTTCACGTTTATCGCTTATCAGCGGCGCGTCGGCAGGTGCTTTCAGGAACTGCAACATCATCAAGCCTTACACATAACGTTGGGGTAGAGAGACACTGACGCGCGTGCCGTGCAGACAGGATATGGTCAAGGTGCCGCCCAACGCCGTTACGCGCTCGCGCATTCCGGTGAGACCAAAACCGTGCTGCCCTGAATCTGGCGGCAAACCGCTACCATCGTCGTCAATCACCAGCATTAATCGCTCATCCTGCTGCCAGCCTTGCAGCGTGACCGCACTGGCATCGGCATGTTTCACAATGTTGTTCAGCCCTTCCTGGCAGACACGAAACAGCGTCACACGCTGGTTTTCACTTAATGCTGATTCATCTATCCGCCATTCAAGATGACTGACAATGCCGCGACCTTCCAGCTCCATTTCTCGCATCAATGAACGGATAGCCTGTTCCAGGGTGAGATCATCCAACTGGCGCGGACGTAACCGTCCTAATAAGCGGCGCACCGCGTCGTAAACGCCCAGCGACAGTTGTTCGATGAGCTGCCCGCTCTGCTTCACGCTGGCGTTATCTGCCGCCAGCCGCTGAACAATGCCCGCCTGAGTACGAATGGCGGTGATGGTCTGACCGATATCGTCGTGCAGTTCACGCGCCACATCGCGGCGCACGCTCTCTTCGGTTTCCAGCAACCGTTCAGCGAGATGCTGATTGCGTGCCAGTTCCTTTTGTAGCGACTGGTTAAGCTCACGCAGTCGCTGAATACCTGCGCCCAGTAACAGCCCCGTCAAACTTTGCACCAAAAGCGAGAGCAATAAATCTACCGGATGATCGCGCCATGTCTGGCTGGCAATCAGTGCAATGGCATTCATCAACGTCGCAATCAGCGCCCCTTGCCAACCATAGTGCCAGGCCAGAGCGATAATCGGCAGCGCCAGGCAAAATGGCGTAAAACGCGACAGTTCGTTCGGCAGTCCCAATTGCAGCCAGAGGCTGATAACAAACAGCAGCAAGTACCAAATCAGATGCCGCCCGCGCCAGTTTATCGGCTGAGAAACCAGCGACGGCCCTAGCGGCAGCCAGGTGTTATTAGCCAGGTAGTGCCAGAACACAAGGCAAACAGGAGCCAGCGTCAGACCACCAGTTAAGGTTAATAACAGCGCGTTCCACGATTCGTTACCATACCCGTGCCAAAGCCAGGGCAGCGACTGTAACAACGCTGCCGCCGTTAACGCAGCCCCCTGTAACAACAATGTGCGCCAGTCGCGCTGATGGCGAAAGCGGGAAATCAACGCCACGGGCAGTAACGTCAATAAACTACCGATCATCAATAACGGAAAATGCGTTAACCCGACAGCCTGCGTCAGCCAGTAAATCAGCAGCCATTCCGCGCCCAGCAACACGGGCCAGTATCCGCGCGGGCATTGCAACATCAGCCCCAGTCGCAGACCAAACGGAAACAGCAATACCGCCAGATCCGGTCGTTCAACCAGATGCAGGCTAATACTCCACAGGCAAAACCATGCGGCAGAGAAGATAAAAAAGCAGGAAATTACAGTATTTAAGCGGGAGAAAAATGTCTTCATCACCAGCCATCAAACATGCGGCGAGCCAGTTCAACATCGTTACTGACGCCCAGTTTGTCCATCAGATTAGCGCGATGTACGTGCACAGTTTTCGGCGACAAGCCCAGTTCGGCGGCAATCTCTTTCACCGCCATCCCTTGCGCCAGCTTTTCCGCTACCTGACGTTCGCGTTTGGTCAGCGGATCCTGACGACCGGATGCCAGTTTAATGGCGATATCTGGCGTCAGATAACAGCCGCCCGTGGCAACGGTATGCACCGCAGCGATCAGTTCGTCCGGGCTACAGCGTTTGGAGAGAAAGCCGCGTGCCCCCGCATTGAGCGCCTGTTCAACCAGCGCCGGACTGTCGTGAACGGAGAGCATAATTGTCGCCATGCCTTTCGGTAGTTGGCTTAGCAGCTCCAGACCGGAAATATCCGGCATAGAGATGTCGCAAATACACACCTGCACACCGCGCCCTGGCAACCCGGCCAGCGCCTCGCGCCCCGAACCAAACTCGGCAACTACCTGCAAATCAGGTTCCAGCCCCAGCAACTGCGCAAAGCCGGAGCGGACGATAAGGTGATCGTCTATAAGGGCAACGGTTATCATGGTCTTGTCCTGGCGGGTAAAAAAAACGCGCTTACCTTAACGATAAGCGCGCCGCTGTTCAAGCCTTGAGCGGTTACTGAAAGAACACAGCAATCTTGTTAAACATGGTCGGGTCGGACTGATTACGCTGCACTTTTACCACATCTTCCAGTTTGTCTATCTGGCTTATCATCTGCTCCAGCCGCTGATCATCATTCACCAGTAGCCAGATATGGCTTTTGTCGCTGTCCTGAACAGGCAGACAGAGAATGCCCTCAACGTTAAAGGCGCGGCGGGCAAAAAGCCCACAAACGTGGGTCATTACACCAGGATGGTTGCGAACGGTGAGTTCCAGAATCACGTTGTCATGAGTTGTATTTTGCATGGTTTATTCCCCCACCATTTCAGTATTCGCCGCACCTGGCGGCACCATCGGGTAAACTTTTTCTTCCGCATCAATCCGTACATGGATCAGTGCCGGACCAGGGCGATTAATCATTTCCTGCAATGCGGCCTGCGGATCGGCTTCGTTATTCAAATCACACGTTTCGAGGCCGAATCCGGCGGCAATCTGCATAAAGTTGATTTTGCCCGGATAAGTGGCAGCAAAAACACCCTGCTTGTAGAACAGACTTTGTTGCTGATGCACCAGCCCCAGAGCTTCGTTGTTCATCAGAATGATTTTGACATCAAGCTGGTTTTCGCTGGCGGTGGCCATCTCCTGAATATTCATCATCAGACTGCCGTCACCGGAAAAACACAACACTTTGCGATCGGGGTTCGCCAGCGCCGCGCCAATCGCCGCAGGCAGGCCGAAGCCCATCGTACCCAGCCCACCGGAGGTCAGCCACTGACGTGGGCGATTGAGCGGATAGGCCTGCGCCGTCCACATCTGATGCTGACCAACATCAGTGGTAATAATCGCGTTGTCATCCACGCAGGCTGCAACGGCATTAATCAGGCCGTAATGTGTTAACGGATCGCACGCTTTTGGAATTGGACACGGGTATTCGCGCTGTAAATCAGCCACCAGTTGATGCCACTCTGCTCGCGGCTGGGCTTCCACCTGCGGGATCAGTTGCGCCAGCACGTCATCGACATCCGCCTGTATCGCCACATGCGGTTGCTTCACTTTACCCAGCTCTGCGCGGTCAATATCCACATGGATGATTTTGGCGTTCGGACAGAACTCCTCCGTTTTGCCAATCGCCCGGTCATCAAAACGTGCTCCGAGAACAATCAGCAGATCCGCCTCCTGCAAGATATAGTTGGTGCTGCGCACACCGTGCATCCCCAGCATACCCAGCGACAACGGATGCGCTTTTGGCAACATGCCCAGCGCCATTAAGGTCATGGTGGTGGGCAACTGGGCTTTCTCTGCCAGTTCACGCACCCGTGCAGGCGCGTTAATGACACCGCCCCCCAGATAAAGCACCGGGCGTTTGGCGGCGTTAATCATTGCCGCAGCGTCACGAACGCTTTCTTCACTAAAGGTGGGGGCGGCGGCTTTTTCTGCCATAACAGGTTGTTCTTCAATCTCAAAAACCGCTGTTTGCACATCCTTAGGAATGTCTATCCACACCGGGCCATGACGGCCTGATTGCGCAATGCGGAAGGCATCGCTCATGACCTGCGGGAGTTCTTCGATATGTCTGACCAGATAGTTATGTTTGGTGATGGGGATAGAGATGCCGTAGGTATCGACTTCCTGGAAAGCGTCGGTGCCAATCATTGAGGCAGGAACCTGACCGGTGATGCAAATCAGCGGGATAGAGTCCAGCCGCGCATCGGCAATGGCAGTCACCAGATTAGTCGCCCCCGGCCCACTACAGGCCATGCAAACTGCGGGTTTGCCGTCGGTACGCGCCATCCCCTGGGCGATAAATCCCGCGCCTTGTTCGTGACGAGCCAGAATATGGCGGATTTGCGTGCTTTGGCTTAAGGCGTCATAGACAGGGAGAATCGAGCCGCCAGGTATCCCCGTCACAATCTTAATGCCCTGCTGTTCCAGAAAATGAACGATAAATTCTGCGCCAGTAAAACGCTTGCGTGTCGATATTATGCCCGAACTTGCCATACTCCAGTCCTTTTCTTCTGAGCCGACTTTCCGGGGGCGCTTAAACGAAAAACCCCGCCCGGTTTGCGCCGGCGGGGTTTTGGAATCGTGTGTTGTTCCAGTCCCTACGGCGCATTGCCGACGACCACCACCACACGCACGACGACCACTGCGGCGGATGGCGCAGTTGGTAGTAGTTTTGCGTTGAGCATGGAAATAGTCATTGGGGACCTTGTTGGTTTTGTGTTTAACAATATTTATACAAGCACAGGTTTACAGGGGAGACAATGGAAAATTTTTCATCAAAGGAAAATTGAGGGATTGATCACGTTTTGTACTGAATCGCAGGTAACAAAAAACCCCGCCGGAGCGAGGTTTCGTCAGCCGCTCGCGGCTGGTAACCGCAAAGCACACTGTATTATGTCAACACTGAAAGTATACGTGTTCCGCATAGAACACGCAATTTCGGCACGAATTTTGACTTTTTTAACGCATAGTCGAGTATCGATCACAGTTTGCAATTTGTCCAAAAATTACTGTTTATTTATACAGTGCGCTTCTATAATATCACTGTACGCAATGTGTTATGCGGGGCCGCATCGTTACCCGGCGCACTAAGTCCTGGCTGAAACGGGTGGTGCCGTCAGCGCCTTAACCCCGCGTGAGCACACTGTGTTATGTCAACAGCACAACGTTTCTCCTTGAGAGACCGCGTGCACAACAGCTGGCAACAGGCAGCGGAAAGGTACGTCGGCTGGTAGTGCTCCTGAACCACAGGAGACGCGTATGAGCCTGGTGGATATCGCCATTCTTATCCTCAAACTCATTGTTGCAGCACTGCAACTGCTTGATGCTGTTCTGAAATATCTTAAGTAATTCAGATTCAAGCCGCACTAAAGGGGAGCGGGAAACCGCTCCCCTTTTATATTCTGCTTGCAAATGGGTGTCGGATGCGATGCTGGCGGATGTGGCGTTAAGGTTTTATCCCTATTCCGGCAACATTTATTGCCGCTTTTGTTTATATATTCTGCCGTTTTTCTTATTACTATTCCTCATATATATCTGGCTAACATTTATCAATGTGATAGATTTCTCTCCCGCATTTATTCGAATGCGTAGTAACTTATTCTAAATATATTTTTATAAGCGTCTGTGATAATGAAAAGGCATAGAAACGTCAATTTATTATTGATGTTGGTATTACTCGTGGCCGTCGGTCAGATGGCGCAAACTATTTATATTCCTGCTATTGCCGATATGGCGCGCGATCTCAACGTCCGTGAAGGGGCGGTGCAGAGCGTAATGGGCGCTTATCTGCTGACCTACGGTGTCTCACAACTATTTTATGGCCCAATTTCCGACAGGGTAGGTCGCCGCCCGGTGATCCTCATCGGAATGTCCATTTTTATGTTAGCAACGCTGGTTGCGGTCACCACCTCCAGCCTGACGGTATTGATTACTGCCAGCGCAATGCAAGGGATGGGAACCGGTGTCGGTGGTGTGATGGCGCGTACATTGCCGCGTGATTTGTATGAACGGACACAGCTACGCCACGCTAATAGCATGTTAAATATGGGTATTCTCGTCAGCCCTTTGCTCGCACCACTCATTGGCGGTCTACTGGATACCATGTGGAACTGGCGAGCCTGTTACCTGTTTTTACTGGTGCTTTGTGCTGGTGTGACCTTCAGTATGGCACGCTGGATGCCAGAAACGCGCCCTGTCGATGCACCGCGTACGCGTCTGCTCACCAGCTATAAAACGCTCTTTGGAAATGGTGGTTTTAACTGCTATTTACTGATGCTGATTGGCGGTCTGGCAGGGATTGCCGCTTTCGAAGCCTGTTCTGGGGTGCTGATGGGCGCAGTATTAGGGCTGAGCAGTATGACGGTCAGTATTTTGTTTATTCTGCCAATTCCGGCGGCATTTTTCGGTGCATGGTTTGCCGGACGCCCGAATAAACGGTTCTCTTCGTTAATGTGGCAGTCCGTTATCTGTTGCCTGCTGGCAGGACTGATGATGTGGATCCCCAGCTGGTTTGGCGTAATGAGTGTCTGGACACTGCTCGTTCCCGCAGCATTGTTCTTTTTCGGTGCCGGGATGCTGTTTCCGCTGGCAACCAGCGGCGCGATGGAGCCTTTCCCCTTCCTGGCGGGCACGGCTGGCGCACTGGTCGGCGGTCTGCAAAACATTGGTTCCGGCGTGCTGGCGTCGCTCTCCGCGATGCTGCCGCAAACCGGCCAGGGAAGCCTGGGGCTATTGATGACCTTAATGGGAATGTTAATTGTGCTGTGCTGGCTGCCGCTGGCGACGCGGATGTCGCAGCAGGGACAGCCCGTTTAACTTACGTCACCACAGCATCGTCATCAGCTCCACAGGAGAACGATGCTGCTTTATCAAGTCGCGCATTACTCGCATGTGCGGCGCGGAGTGGGAATAAAAAGCCTGATAGCCAGCACAAAGTACCTTATCCGGCTGACCATCCCTGGCATGAGGGCAAAGGAGATACCAGTCACACTCCTGACACCCCCTCTGTGGTTGTTGGCTTTCGTTCCCGCACCATTTTTGCAGCGTGACATCAAAAAGCTCGATTGATATACGACTGATATCTGTCCGCACCCAACACTCGAACAGGGCGATTAAAAATTGTCCCCATAACTCGGTTGTCACCGACGCTGCCGTCAGCTCGCCTCGGTCATTAAATTCTATATGGGGAATGAGTTGCACGGCGCGGATGCCCCTCCGTTTGAAATTCTTATAAAAATCACCTGGTTGTAATGCATCGTTATACTCTACAACCAGTTTATGCCTGTCCTCTTTAGCATCTATAACCTGACTTCCTGTCATGTGATTCTCTCAATTAATACGATAAGTTGGTGTATATGCGTAACAGCAAACAGTATTGCGAGAGATAACACCGCGAGGGAGATCATAAATTTGTCACGGATTACGCAAATTTGGGAAAAATCGCTATTAGCCACATCCATTAAATTACGATTTCGTGTATAGCGCCAGAGGATTAGTGCCACAAGGGCGAGGATGCCAATAGAAATCCAGAACAATATGCCTGACTGGTGCCAGTTATGTTTGATTGCCAGCGCCATCAACGCACCGTAGCCCAGCATGGTACGAAACCATGCCAGCGATGTGCGTTCCGGCTGAAGGCCTGGGTCGGCAATCCGTCTGGCTTTGCGGCTATCCGGCATACAACACCAGTCCCATAACGATCACCGCCACGATCATCAATATTACGCTGATGATTAATAAGCTGTTTGTGTAGGGTAAATCTTCTTTCAGACGCATCGCTTTTTCATTGCGTAACCAGCGCAGGTAGCCATACATTGCCAGTCCGCCAGAAAATAAGCATAGCAATAACGCCAGCAGCTCGCGAATGACGGGCGTGGCGAAGTCTGGCGCAAGTTGATCCAGCCCCACACCTGCTGCCAGAAACCCTAATGCAGTACGAATCCACGCCAGAAATGTACGTTCATTAGCCAACGAAAAGCGGTAATCAGGCGCTTCTCCGAGGCGGGAAATTTTCATTGTTGCTCCTTTGCAATTTCACAATAGCGATGTTTTATCCGTCTCTTTTTAGGAATTTCGGTTGATGTTTTCTTGATATGCTTTGCCATCCGCTACAAGGAGGTCAGATGGGTATCATAGCGCAAAATAAAATCAGTTCATTGGGCATGCTGTTCGGTGCCATCGCCTTAATGATGGGGATTATCCACTTTTCATTCGGCCCTTTTTCCGCGCCACCGCCAACGCTTGAAAGCATCGTGGCGGACAAAACGGCTGAAATTAAAAGAGGTCTTCTCGCCGGAATAAAAGGCGAAAAAATTACCACCGTGGAAAAAAAAGAAACGCCTGATGTCGATAAAATCCTCGATCAAGGCGGTATCGCACTGGCCATTGCTGCGCTACTTTGCGCATTTGTTGGCGGTATGCGTAAGGAAAATCGCTGGAGCATTCGCGGCGCTCTGGTATTTGGCGGCGGGACGCTGGCTTTCCATACCTTGCTTTTTGGTATCGGCATCGTGTGCAGCCTTCTACTGATATTCCTGATTTTTTCTTTCCTGACTGGCAGTTCACTGGTTTAAGCAGCCTGAATATTGCCCGCCAGGTTTCCGCCAGCGGGCATCATCGTCAGAACTTCTGTTTTTTATCCTCGACTTTCACCCCTTGCGTCGGTAAACCGGTGTCATAGTCGCGTACCACTGGAGAATAACCATCCTGTGGGCGAGGGCGGAACGCCCCCATCCAGCGCGGTTGCGCATCTTTGCGCCACGGACGGAGGCTCCATTGGTAACTGCGGAACGGATCGCGAATTTTGTCCATGTAACCCAATAAGGCGTCATGCATTTTGCTGCGAACGTCGGCAAAACGAATATCATCGATCAGGTTATGCATTTCATTTGGGTCATTACGGCGATCGTAAAGTTCATCACTGGTGAAGAGGTTGAGCACCAGTTTAAAGTCATCCGTCACCCAGCAACGCACCGGAATAAAGCCGCCAAAGCTGTCATGCTCAATCTCGTAGCGGTTAAATTCCACCATCACGCCGCGTGGCTCTTTCACGGCAAGGATATTTTCCCCCGGCAGAATCTCTGGTTTTTCAATATCTGCCAGCGCCATCATTGTCGGCAGTAAATCGATATGACTGACTGGCGTATCGACCTGCCGCCGCTCCCCTTGCGGCGAACGGATGATCAGCGGAATACGGGTGATGTCGTCATACATCGCCGCTCCTTTACTGATCAGCTTATGTGCGCCCATCATTTCACCATGATCGGAGGTATAAATGACCCACGTATTTTCACGTTGCTCTGGCGTTAAGGCATTGATGACCCGTCCGATTTGGTCATCAACAAAGTCATTGCAGGCAAAATAGAGCGGATGGTGATAAAGCCCGTCATCACCGACTGGCGATGGCATCGCCTGCGCCCATAAGCGGTGATGTTCCGGTTTGTTCGCCAGGTCATCCTGTGATTTCTCGCCAAGTTCGTAGTAAAAATCAGCGTATTTCTCTAAATACTCCACCGGACAGGTGAACGGGTGATGCGGCTCATCATACGAAACCACCATCAGGAAGGGTTCCTCGGCGCGCGCGGGCTGTTGCAGAAAATCTACCGCCCGATTGCTGATGCGGTGCGCCCAGGTGAAGGTTTCGTCGATATGGTTCGCCTGTAAATCCTCAACGCTGTTTAGGCCATTGCGCCACAGGCTGATCTCTTTTTCCGTCAGTTCGCTAAGGTAGTTCGCCCCATCGAACCAGTAATCAGCGTCCCACTCCGGCGGACACTCGCCAGTGCCGAAATAGTCATGACCGTCGAGATGCCATTTGCCAATGTAACAGGTGTGATAGCCCGCATCCTTAAAGTAGCGTCCCATAGTGGAGATGTTTTTACCCGGCGCGACGTTGTTGGTCCACGGCCCGGACTGGTTAGCGTAGATACCGGTAAACAGCCCGGCGCGCGCCGGTGTACAAACCGGTGAACAGGTGTAGGCGGAATTAAAGCGAATACCTTCCGCCGCCAGACTATCAATATTTTGCGTATTCAGCGGCTTACCGCTATAGCAACCGACCATATTGGTGGCCTGGGTATCGGTCATGATGAACAGAAAATTGGGGCGTTTCATAGGCTATCCTTCGCGTCGGGAGTAAAGGTTACGGCTGGGTCGTGACGATGCCGCCAGCTGTCAAAAATCAGGTAGACAATCACTACGGCGGCAATGAAATAACTGATCATCGCTAACCAGCGCGTACCGTAGCCGCCGAATTCAGCCAGCCCGGCATAGACGCCAATCATCGCGAACAGGATGCCAATTGACGCGATCTTGACGTTTTTCCACGGTTTCATGTCCACCGCAAACGCATCTTTGAAGGTGAACGGCGTGGCGCGCGGTTTGATAAAACCGATCACCAGCATCACGACCACGTTGATGCAGAACGTACAGGCCAGCACATAGAGGAAATGGAAGTCGAACTTCACCAGATAGTTGATGGTGATGTAGCTGATTATGCCAATCCCCATCGCCACTTTTGCCGCCAGCGCCGGAATGCGCGGGAAGAAAAAGCCCATAATGATGATGGTAACCAGCGGCACGTTGTAAATACCGTTGAGCTGTTTCATCCAGCTATACAGCCCCTGCGGCGCGTTGGCGATCCACGGCGCGACCAGCACCGAAACGATGGCGATAAAGAAACCAAATTTGCGCCCGACGGTGACCAGCTGCTGCGGCTCGGCATTCTGGTTAATGATGCGCCGGTAAATACCCATACTGAATAACGTACTGGCGCTATTCAGAAAGCCGTTGAAGGTACTGATCACCGCACCAAATAACACCGCGCCGAAGAAACCCACCAGTGGCACTGGCAGAACGTTATTGACCAGCGTCGGGTAGGCCATGTCGGCTTTCGGTAGATCCTGATACAGATGAAACGCAATCAACCCTGGCAGCACCAGTACCAGCGGGTCGAGCATTTTCAGCACCGCCGTTAACAGCGCCCCCTTTTGCCCTTCCGCCAGGCTTTTTGACGCCAGCGTGCGTTGCACGATGCCCTGATTAGTACACCAGTAAAAGGTATTTACCAGAATCAAACCGGTAAATGCGGCACCTATCGGCAAAGGATCGGTCGGGCCGCCTACTGAGTTTAATTTCTCGGCGTGAACGGTGGTGAGTTGTTCAATACCTTGCAAAAAGCTGCCCTTACCCATCGCGATCAGGCCGAATACTGGCACCATCAAACCGCCGATAACCAGCCCAATACCGTTGATGGAGTCCGCCACCGCCATTGCGCGCAGCCCACCAATCACCGCATACAGAATCCCCGCCAGACCGAGCAAAATCACCAGTAACCAGATAGCCGCGCCATCGGAAAGTTGTAGCGATTCACCCACGTGAAACAGGCTGTTGAGCGCCAACGCGCCGGAGTAGAGAACAATCGGCAGAAAGCAGACGCCGGTGGCAATGAGGAAACAGAAGTCGATGATAATGCGCGTAGTTTTATCATAACGCTCCTCAAGGAAATCGGGGATGGTAGCAATGCCGCGCTTCAGGTAGCGTGGCAAAAAGATCAGCGCGAGGAAGAGCAGCGTCACCGCAGAAGTGACTTCCCAACCCATCACCGACATGCCGCTTTTGTAGGCTTGCCCGGAAAGGCCGACCAGTTGTTCCGTGGAAAGGTTGGTTAACATTAACGAAGCGGCAATAACCGGTGCTTTTAGCGATCGCCCTGCAAGAAAATAGCCTTGTTGCGATCCGGTATCCGTTTTACGAACTTTCCACCAGGTGATAACCGCCACCAGCAGCGTAAAACCGACAAAACTCAAGATTTGTAACGAATTCATCTCATAGCCCTTATTTATGTTTATGTCCCGGACGCATGAATATAGGGAGAGGTAAAATGCGTCGGGTCAGGCAGTCAGATTCTTAAAATACAAACGTCATATCCCTGAACGGATTGTTTTCTGTTAAGTTCAGGTTGTGAGCATAATTCGCCGGAGGGATATTAAAATGAATGGAAAATTGCAAAGTTCGGATGTAAAAAACGATACTCCATACAATATTCCCTTATTGATTAACGAAAATGTGATCTCCAGCGGAATTTCTCTAATCTCACTCTGGCACACCTATGCCGATGAGCATTACCGCGTAATCTGGCCGCGAGACAAGAAGAAACCGCTTATCGCCAACTCCTGGGTGGCGGTGTATACCGTGCAAGGATGTGGAAAAATTCTTTTAAAGAATGGTGAGCAAATAACACTGCATGGCAACTGTATTATATTTTTAAAGCCGATGGATATTCACTCTTATCACTGTGAAGGTTTAGTCTGGGAACAGTACTGGATGGAATTTACCCCCACCAGCATGATGGATATTCCCGTCGGCCAGCAGAGCATTATTTATAATGGCGAATTTTATAATCAGGAACTCACCGAAGTTGCTGAGTTAATTACTTCACCAGAAACAATAAAAAATAATCTGGCGGTCGCTTTTCTGACGAAAATTATTTATCAGTGGATTTGTCTTATGTACGCGGACGGCAAAAAAGATCCGCAACGGCGGCAAATTGAAAAATTAATTGCCACTTTACATGCCAGCCTGCAACAACGCTGGAGTGTTGCCGATATGGCCGCCACCATCCCCTGTAGCGAGACCTGGTTGCGTCGCCTGTTTTTACGTTACACCGGTAAGACACCGAAAGAATATTACCTTGATGCGCGTCTGGATCTGGCGCTCTCACTCTTAAAGCAAGAAGGGAACTCGGTTGGCGAAGTCGCTGATACACTCAACTTCTTCGACTCCTTTCATTTTAGCAAAGCCTTTAAGCATAAATTTGGTTATGCACCGTCAGCCGTACTGAAGAATACAAACCAGCCACAACCAAAATGGTGAGAGTGTAAATGACTCGATGATGTTCAGAAATACCAGGTGGAGTGCCATTTACGGCGACTCCACCCGGAAAAGAGTTAACCGATACTCCAGAAGAGCACCGCCAGTAATTGGGGGGTGATAATGCGCAGGAACATGACTAACGGATAGACCGTGGCGTAAGAGAGCGCCGCCGCACCGCTGGTAGGATGAAGATTATTGGCAAACGCCAGCGCCGGAGGATCGGTCATAGAGCCAGCCAACATCCCGCACATCGAGAGATAATTCATTTTGGCTAACATCCGCGCCAGAATGCCGACTGTAATCAGCGGAACAGCGGTGATCAGGGCACCATAACCAATCCAGCTTAGTCCTTCGCCATTAACCAGGGTATCGACAAAATTCCCACCGGATTTCAGACCCACTACCGAGAGGAACAGTACGATCCCCAGCTCCCGCAGCGCGAGGTTGGCGCTTGGTGGCATAAACCAGTACAGCTTGCCGATACTGCCAATACGCCCAAGGATCAGCGCCATAATCAGCGGCCCCCCCGCCAGCCCCAGCTTCAATGCCGCCGGGAATCCAGGCACAAACACGGGAATGGAGCCTAACAACACGCCAAGACCGATACCAATAAACACCGGTAACATCTGAACCTGTTGCAGTTTTTGCTGCGCATTACCTAATACATTGGCAACGGCATCAATAGCAGAAGGCCGCCCCACCAGGTTGAGGATATCGCCAAATTGCAGGCTAATATCGCCACTGGCGACCAGTTCAACCCCGGCACGGTTCAGGCGCGAGATAACAACGTCATAGCGTTCTTTAAAGTGCAGGTCGCGAATACGTTTACCGAGCACATTTTCATTGGTGACCACCACGCGTTCGACGCGCAAATCGGTGCCTTTCGTTGATAGCGAAGTATCCACCTCCTGACCAATCACCAGTTGTGCATTATGCAAATCCGCAGGCTGTCCCACCAGATGCAGCAAATCGCCAAGTTGGATAATGGTATCTGGCGAAGGTACTTTTAGGGTTTCTTCTCGTTTCAATCGTGAGCAGATAACTTTATCGCCATTAAGAATTGGCACATCTTTAATGGCTAAATTATGCAAATTAGGGTTTTCAACACGGATGTTAATCGTCCTGATTAGCGCACCGCCGTTGGTTCGCGTGGACTCGTGCTGCTGGGCCTCAGTCTCAACATTGACGCGGAAAATAACCCGCAGCATCCACATGGTGAACAAAATCCCACAAATGCCGAATGGATACGCCATCGCGTAACTCATCCCCATCTGATCGACCATCTCCATCGGTGTGCCGAGGTCGCGTAAGATTTGCTGACCTGCCCCCAATGCTGGCGTATTGGTGACCGCGCCAGAGAAAATCCCCAGCACCACAGGCAGTGGAATATCGAAAAGTTTATGCAAGATTGCGGTAACCAGACCGCCGATAATGACTATCAGAACAGCAAACAAGTTGAGGCGTAACCCGGAGACGCGCAATGAGGCAAAGAAGCCCGGCCCCACCTGAATCCCGATGGTATAAACAAACAGGATCAGGCCAAATTCCTGGATAACATGCAGCATATCGCTACTTAATGTCATCCCAGCCTGAGAAACGAAATGGCCGACGATGATCCCACCAAACAGCACGCCGCCAATGCCTAATCCTATGCCGCGAAACTTGACGTTGCCGATAAACAAACCGACGACCGCCACCAAAGCCAGAATACTGACTGTTAATGCTATATCACTCATCGTCCATTTCTCTTGAAATAACATTTTAATTACCAGGGATTATGGCTGAATCGGTGAAGCAGATTTGCCTTATGGCGCACATTATCACGGGAAAGAGAGTGCCGGAACATCTTAACCTGACGAAAATTAATACAGAGTTGAAGATGGTTGATAAAAAAAGCCCCACCAGGCTGGCGGGGCAAAAAGAATAGCTAATTAGCTATTTAACGCGGGACGTTCGCTGATAGCGATACGCTGCGCAGCGATGGGTTCAGGCTCATTACGAATTAAATCAATATGCAGCAAACCATTAACGAAGGTTGCGCCAGAGACTTCCATATTTTCAGCCAGCGTAAAGCTCAGACTAAATGGCTGATTCATAAGCCCTTGATGCAACCATTTTTTCTCTTCTTTTGGCTGCTCAGGCGTGCCTTTTACGCTCAGGCGCGTACCTTCCAGTTGAATCTCTAAATCTTCCTGACGGAAACCAGCCAACGCCAGGGTAATGCGGTAGTGGTTATCGTCGCTTTTCTCAATGTTGTACGGCGGGAAGCTCTGGCTTTCACCGGCGTTTTGCAATGCGTTAGCCAGTTTGTCAAAACCGATCCATTGACGCATCAGTGGGGATAAATCGAAGTTACGCATAGTCATTTCTCCTTCTAAGAAGCGAGTAAGTACCTGCAAATCCGAAGATTCGCATATGCTCCCTGACGGCGAGCATGGAAATGTCAGGCCGCGCCTGGCGGCCTTAGAGAATTAGTTGATTTCGATACGGCGCGGTTTTTTCGCTTCCGGAATCACGCGTTCAAGATCGATATACAGCAGCCCGTTCACCAGGTTAGCGCCACGAACATGAATGTTCTCAGCTAACTGGAATTTGCGTTCGAAGTTGCGTTCTGCGATGCCCTGGTACAGATAGGTGCGCTCTTTTTGTTCGTCAGCATGGGCACCTTTCACCACCAACAGATTGTCCTGGGCGGTAATTTCCAGTTCACTCTCAGCAAACCCCGCGACAGCGATAGCAATGCGGTAATGGTTTTCGTCTACCAGCTCAACGTTATACGGAGGGTAGCCACCATTACTCTGGCTCTGGTTGTTTTCTAAGTGGTTAAACAAACGGTCAAATCCAATAGCAGAACGGTAAAGCGGGGATAAATCAAAGTTACGCATAATTAATAGCTCCTGAAATCAGCGAGAATATAAGACCTTCCACAATGGACAGGTCGGGTAGCCAGAACACCCATCAGGCGCGCTCTCATCAGCTACGGTATAAAAATGGGTCTGGATATGCACTTTTCAAGCCTTTCCAACGGACTTTTTTTTGCAGTTTGTGGTCTATTGCATAGACTGGAGGACAGCACGAAACGTTAAAGTGCGATAGCCGCCACAGTGCGACATGATGATGATGTTATTTTCGGCAAGGGATCGCTATAACACATCATGCCAACACCCACGATTAACAGATGAATTTATTATGATAAGAAATGTGTTGTTAGCGTCCATGATATGCAGCGGAATGACATTACTCGGAGGATGCTCCAGCGTAATGTCCCATACCGGAGGTAAGGAGGGAACGTATCCCGGCACCCGCGCCAGTGTCACTATGATTGGCGATGACACAACAAACTGGGGAACCAAATCGCTGGCGATTCTCGATATGCCATTTACCGCAGTCATGGACACACTTTTGCTGCCGTGGGATGCGTTCCGCAAAGACAGTTCGGTGCGCTCGCGCGTGGAAAAAAGCGAAGCCGACGCGCAAGCCATCAATGCCGTTATTCCACCAGCCAGAATGCCAGCGAACTGACTAGCGACCCGTTTCGGTGATCCACAGCTGACCTGCTTCCATCCACGCCAGCCATTTACCGTCCGGCGAGAAGACCACGGCGTCTGCCGAAGGTGGGTTGGCGTGATTATCAGTTAAATACTCAACTTCACCGCTTTGCGCATGTACGCAGGCAATGCGGTTATCCAGCACAACTCCCAGCCACTCTCCTGATGGATGCCAGTTAAATGCAGACTGGATATCCGTTTTGTTATGGGTTAACTGGCGCGGCTCGCCTCCCTGTGGCGAGATAAGCCACAGTTGCACAATGCCGTTATCATCACGCATTAAAAACGCGATTTGCGTACCCTGTGGATTACAGCGCACCCAGTGGCGCGGGACGTTGACTAACCCCGGATAAGTCCGATGGTGTGTAAAGGTTAAACGTCGCTGCACGACGCCACGCGGCGGCGCGGGCAGGGTCGATTCAGTTCCGCTTAACGGCGCATCACCTGCTGCTTTCCAGCCGTTTTCGTCTTGCGGCAACTCAACAATAAACAGCTCTGGTACTTTCTCGCCCTTTTGCGAAAGCGTGTCGCCAATAAATGCCAGCGCGTGATTTCCTACCCATCCCTCTTCATAAGCGCGATTGATTTCATCACTGCCAGGCTGCGGCGCGGGCGTAGTTTTACTCACCAGCACGCACCAGTGGCTACCGCTGTATTCACGCGGATGCTGCTTTTGTACGTTGACCGGGCCAAACGGTACGGCAACCCCGACGTTTCGCAAATCCAGCGCCGAATCGAGTTCATGCATTACATGGTCGTTATAGGTAAAACTCACCATTTCACCGTTCGGGCTAAAAACATGCACATGGCTGCCGCCACGTAGCGCCCCTGGGGTGTACGGAACGGTAATATCCATTGCATCGAGATTACTCACCTTTCCACTTTCAACAATCACGCCACGGCGGTGATGGAAATCGTAATGCCATGTTTCATCAGGATTTTCAGGGCCGTGGATGAAGACATATTTCTCTGACTTCGGATGAACGGTCACCACGCCGACGTGTGCGCCCTGTGACGCCCGGTAGATAACCTCGACCTCGCCGGTATGGATATTCACGCGCTCAATGGTCTCGCCGGTAAACGACGCGCCAGAAGGACGCACATCAAACACCAGCCACTGGCTGTCAGGTGTCCAGGTATTGGTATTGGTGAGCAGGTGATTTCGTGAAGCGTTGGTGAGTTGTTTCATGGCGTGATCCTGATACAAAACGTTTCCCGCCATCATACTTCACAAGGACTTCACTTTCAGACAATAGTCTTTTGCCATCGTGATGAATGTGAGTAAAAAGATGGAACATTTCGACGTGGCGATTATTGGCCTCGGCCCGGCGGGGTCGGCGTTGGCGCGGCAGTTAGCAGGCAAAATGCAGGTGATCGCGCTGGATAAAAAGCACCAGTGCGGTGCTGAAGGTTTCAGCAAGCCTTGTGGTGGTCTGCTGGCACCGGACGCGCAGCGTTCTTTTATTCGCGATGGACTGACGCTTCCTGTCGATGTGATCGCCAATCCGCAGATTTTCAGCGTCAAAACCGTCGACGTCGCCGCATCGCTCACGCGTAACTACCAGCGGAGCTATATCAATATTAATCGCCATGCCTTCGACTTGTGGATGAAGTCGCTGATCCCCGCCAGCGTTGAGGTTTACCACGACAGCCTGTGTCGAAAAATCTGGCGTGAGGATGATAAATGGCATGTCATTTTTCGTGCAGACGGCTGGGAGCAGCATATTACCGCCCGTTATCTGGTGGGTGCCGATGGCGCAAACTCGATGGTGCGGCGACATCTTTATCCGGATCATCAGATTCGTAAATATGTCGCTATCCAGCAGTGGTTCGCAGAGAAGCATCCGGTGCCGTTCTACTCCTGCATCTTTGATAATGCGATAACGGACTGTTATTCATGGAGTATCAGCAAAGACGGTTATTTTATCTTTGGCGGTGCCTATCCGATGAAAGACGGTCAGGCGCGTTTCGCGGCGCTGAAAGAGAAAATGAACGCCTTTCAGTTCCAGTTTGGCAAAGCGGTGAAAAGTGAAAAATGCACGGTGCTGTTTCCCTCACGCTGGCAGGATTTTGTCTGCGGTAAGGACAACGCCTTTCTGATTGGTGAAGCGGCGGGATTTATCAGCGCCAGTTCTCTGGAAGGGATTAGCTATGCGCTGGACAGTGCGGAAATACTGCGTTCTGTGTTACTGAAGCAGCCAGAGAAGCTCAATGCCGCTTACTGGCGCGCCACCCGCAAACTGCGTTTAAAACTCTTCGGCAAGATAGTAAAAAGCCGATGCTTGACTGCACCTGCCTTAAGAAAGTGGATTATGCGCAGTGGTGTGTCGCATATTTCGCAGATGAATTGCGCCGGGCACTATTCTGAAAGCAGGGTGCTTTATCCTAAATAAGTGAAAAGAAAGGTATGCTTGCAGCTGTTTCATTGTTGTTTAAAGGATTAATCATGAGTTTGAATTTTAAGGGATTTTTTAAGGCTGCCAGTTTATGTTCTTTGGCATTCGCGTTGACCGGATGTATCACCTGGGGGTTGGTTTCCAATACCGCAAGCCGTCCACATGCCGAGCAATGGCGGTCAGATACGATTAAGGGTTTATCGCTGGCAGAGGATAGTAACGGTACGAAAGGCTATGTTTTTGTTGGTGAATCGTTGGACTATCTGTTGACCACCGGCGGCGGTGAGGTGGTTAAAATGCTGAACGATCCGGCAATTCATGGCGAAAGAATCACCGTTTCTGATAACGCGAAATTTATTTTAAGCAGCAGTAATAAGAATTTCTCTGGTGCTATTACGCTCTATTACGACTGGAACAACGAGGAAGATAAAGCTCTGGCGACACAATATGGCTTTGTGTGTGATTCTCTGCGTTGTACATGGATGCTGGACGGCCTGAAAGGCTCTATCCACCAGAAAAATAAAAAAGCGGATTACTCAAACGTGATGGTTTTCCATCAGCCCTTTACGGTGGGATTTTATGAGTACAAAACAACAAATGGCGTCCCGCGCGGACTCGCTAATGTACTGCTGCCAGTCACCATTACGCTGGATATTGTGACTTCACCACTCCAGTTCCTGATTTTATGCACGACCAGAAATTGTTAATCGCTGCGGGCAAACGCGTTTATGCTGTTTGCCCGCCCACAGATTAATTCAGCACATACTTTTCGATTGCAAACGCCACGCCATCTTCAAGGTTGGATTTGGTGACAAAGTTCGCCACTTCTTTCACCGAAGGAATAGCGTTATCCATCGCCACACCGACGCCTGCATATTCAATCATTGCGATGTCGTTTTCCTGATCGCCAATCGCCATAATTTCTTCCGGTTTAATGCCAAGCACTTCCGCCAGCGATTTCACGCCAGTGCCTTTATTGACGCGTTTATCGAGGATTTCGAGGAAGTACGGCGCACTTTTCAGCACGGTGTATTTCTCTTTTACTTCCTGCGGAATGCGCGCGATGGCCTGGTCGAGGATGGCGGGTTCATCAATCATCATCACTTTCAGGAACTGGGTGTCAGGGTTCATTTTCTCCGCCTCGCAGAACACCAGCGGAATGGTGGCAACAAATGATTCGTGCACCGTGTAATAGCTGATGTCACGGTTGGCGGTGTACAGCGTGGTGCGATCCAGCGCGTGGAAATGGGAACCGACTTCACGAGAGAGTTTTTCCAGGAAACGGTAGTCATCATAGCTCAGGGCTGTTTGCGCCACGGTGCTACCATCAGCGGCTTTCTGCACCAGCGCGCCATTGTAAGTAATGCAGTAGTCGCCCGGCTGTTCCATATGCAGTTCTTTCAGGTAGTTGTGAACGCCTGCATAAGGGCGCCCCGTCGTCAGTACGACATTCACGCCACGGGCGCGAGCTGCGGCAATCGCATTTTTAACGGCGGGTGAAATGGTGTGATCGGGCAGCAGAAGGGTGCCATCCATATCGATAGCAATGAGTTTGATAGCCATGAGTTCCCCAGGTAGATTGGTTCCTGACTCATGCTAACGCGATTCCGCTCAAAAATCAGTACAACACCCGAGGGAAAAGGGGGATGCAACGCGTGTTGCGTGCTCCCCTTTTGCTTAGCGGAAGAGTTTCCCTTTCAGCAACTCCATGCCTGCGGAAAGCAGATCGTTATTGGCTTGTGGTGACACTTCACCCTGCGGTGAAAGAGCATCAATAATCTTCGGCAATTGTTCCGCCAGTAAGCTGGAAGCAGCACGGGTATCTACGCCGAGTTTTTGCCCGAGATCGGACACCGCGTTTGTGCCGAGCGCCGACTCCAGTTGCTCGCCGCTCACCGGCTGATTGCCCTGTTGATTACTCAACCAGGTTGAGAGAATGGCACCTAAACCGCCACTTTGCAGTTTTTCCAGCAGCACCTGGATGCCTCCCTGTTCCTCAACCCAACTTAAAATCGCCTGATATTTTCCCGCATCGCCTTTCAGAAAGGCACCGACAACTTCATCAAAAAGCCCCATGATATTCACCTGTAAAGCGTTACGTGTTGACTCAAAAAGTATAGTTCTGCGGGATGATAATTGCGGATTGCAGAAATAAAAAGAGCGGAGATCATCTCCGCCCTTTTATTACTTATAGCTTCTTGCCGGATGCGGCATGAACACCTTATCCTGCCCACAAAACACTGCAAATTCAATATATTGCAGAAGTTTCGTAGGCCTGATAAGCGAGCGTAGCGCATCAGGCACGCTCGCATTTTAAATATCGATATTCGCCGCTTTCAGGGCGTTTTCTTCGATAAACGCACGGCGCGGTTCTACGGCGTCGCCCATCAGCGTGGTGAACAATTGGTCGGCGGCAATCGCATCTTTAACGGTAACGCGCAGCATACGGCGGCTTTCCGGATCCATTGTGGTTTCCCACAACTGTTCCGGGTTCATCTCGCCCAGACCTTTATAACGCTGGATGGAGAGGCCGCGACGGGACTCTTTCACCAGCCAGTCCAGCGCCTGCTCGAAGCTGGCTACCGGCTGACGACGCTCGCCACGTTCGATAAACGCATCATCTTCCAGCAGACCGCGCAGTTTCTCGCCCAGCGTGCAGATACGACGATATTCGCCGCCGGTGATAAACTCGTGATCCAGCGGATAGTCAGTATCCACGCCGTGGGTACGCACGCGAACAATCGGCTCGAACAGGTTTTTCTCGGCATTGGTGTGGACATCAAACTTCCACTGGCTGCCGTGCTGTTCTTTGTCGTTCAGTTCGCTGACCAGCGCGTTCACCCAGCGGGTCACAATCTGCTCGTCAGAGAGATCCGCTTCCGTCAGCGTCGGCTGATAGATAAGCTCTTTCAGCATTGCTTTCGGATAGCGACGTTCCATGCGAACGATCATTTTCTGCGCCGCATTGTACTCCGACACCAGTTTTTCTAACGCTTCACCAGCTAAAGCTGGTGCACTGGCGTTGGTATGCAAAGATGCACCATCCAGAGCGATAGAAATTTGGTACTGATCCATCGCTTCATCGTCTTTAATGTACTGCTCCTGCTTGCCTTTCTTCACTTTGTACAGCGGCGGCTGAGCAATGTAGACGTGACCGCGTTCAACGATTTCCGGCATCTGACGATAGAAGAAGGTCAACAGCAGCGTACGAATGTGCGAGCCGTCGACGTCCGCATCGGTCATGATGATGATGCTGTGATAACGCAGTTTGTCCGGGTTGTACTCGTCACGACCGATACCGCAACCAAGCGCGGTGATAAGCGTCGCCACTTCCTGGGAAGCAAGCATCTTATCGAAACGGGCTTTCTCAACGTTGAGGATTTTACCCTTCAGCGGCAGAATCGCCTGGTTCTTGCGGTTACGCCCCTGCTTCGCAGAGCCGCCCGCAGAGTCCCCTTCCACAAGGTACAGTTCGGAAAGCGCCGGGTCGCGCTCCTGACAGTCCGCCAGTTTGCCCGGCAGGCCAGCTAAGTCCAGCGCGCCTTTACGACGGGTCATTTCACGGGCGCGACGCGCAGCTTCACGCGCACGAGCGGCATCAATGATTTTGCCGACCACGATTTTCGCGTCGGTTGGGTTTTCCAGCAGGTATTCTGCCAGCAGTTCGTTCATCTGCTGTTCTACCGCCGATTTCACCTCAGAAGAAACCAGTTTGTCTTTGGTCTGGGAGGAAAATTTCGGATCCGGCACTTTCACGGAAACGACCGCAATCAGGCCTTCACGCGCATCGTCACCGGTGGCGCTGACTTTGGCTTTTTTGCTGTAGCCTTCTTTGTCCATGTAGGCGTTCAGGGTACGGGTCATCGCCGCACGGAAGCCTGCCAGGTGAGTACCGCCGTCACGCTGCGGAATGTTGTTAGTAAAGCAGTAGATGTTTTCCTGGAAGCCATCGTTCCACTGCAATGCCACTTCGACACCGATACCGTCTTTTTCGGTGGAGAAGTAGAAGATATTCGGGTGGATTGGCGTTTTGTTCTTGTTCAGATATTCAACGAATGCCTTGATACCGCCTTCATAGTGGAAGTGGTCTTCTTTACCATCACGTTTGTCTTTCAGGCGAATGGAAACGCCGGAGTTGAGGAACGACAACTCACGCAGACGTTTCGCCAGAATTTCATATTCAAACTCGGTCACATTGGTGAACGTTTCGAGGCTTGGCCAGAAACGAACCATAGTGCCGGTTTTATCAGTATCGCCGGTAACCGCCAGCGGTGCCTGCGGTACGCCGTGCTCGTAGATCTGACGGTGAATTTTACCTTCACGCTGGATAACCAGCTCCAGTTTTTGCGACAGGGCGTTTACTACCGAAACACCAACGCCGTGCAGACCGCCGGACACTTTATAGGAGTTATCGTCAAATTTACCGCCCGCGTGCAGGACGGTCATGATCACTTCCGCCGCCGATACGCCCTCTTCCGGGTGAATACCGGTCGGAATGCCGCGCCCATCATCCTGTACAGAGACAGAGTTATCGGCGTGAATGGTGACGATAATTTCTTTACAGTGACCCGCGAGCGCTTCGTCGATAGCGTTATCTACCACCTCGAATACCATGTGGTGCAGACCGGTGCCGTCATCCGTGTCGCCGATATACATACCAGGGCGCTTACGCACCGCATCCAGCCCTTTCAGGACTTTGATACTGGAGGAGTCATAAGAATTCGACATCAACGTTTCTCGCTCATTTATACTTGGGTTAATCCGTTATTTTACCCTTTTCCACGGTAAACATCTTCGAATTTTCGTCCGACATGTCTATAACGTGTTCAGCACTTATCGCACTGACAAAGACCTGTGATTGCGTCGCTTTTAAGCGACTGGCAAGCAGTCCGCGACGCTCATCATCAAGCTCAGAGGCAAAATCATCTATCAGGTAGAGACACCGCCGCCCGCTTTCACGGGTGAGGAACTCTCCTTGCGCCAGACGTAAGGCGCACATCAGCAGCTTTAGCTGCCCACGCGATAAGGTATCTTCCACCGGCGCACCGTCGGCGCGAATGCGTAAGTCCGCTTTGTGCGGGCCGTGCGCGGTGTAGGTTAGCTGGCGATCGCGTTCAAAATTACGTTCCAGCACCTCAGCGTATTCTGTCTCTTTCTCCCAGCCGCGCTGAAAAGAGAAAGTCAGAGAAAACTCCGGGAGAAATTGCTTACAGGTATCGGCCATATCGGCGGCGATACCGGCGCTGTACTGGGCGCGCCAGGTGCTGATTTGCTCCGCCAGCGGGATCAGTTCTTTATCCCACGGGCGTAGCTGCTCGTAACGAGTCACCTGGCGCAGCGCCGCATTGCGCTGCTTGAGCAAACGCTTGAGATTGCTCCAGGCGGTGAAAAATCCAGGTTCGTTGTGAAAGCATCCCCAGTCGAGGAATGCTCTTCTGTATTTCGGGCCGCCGTTGAGTAAAGTAAACCCTTCTGGCGTTATCAGTTGCATCGGCATCAGATGCGCCAGCTCCGCAACTTTATGCCCGTCAGTACCGTCAATGCGGACTTTGCTGTCGCCCTGTTTATCTTTGGTTAAGCCAATTGCCGTCTCACGCTCTTCGCCCTGTAATCGCCCGTGGAGAATAAACGCCTCCTGCTCATGGCGAATGACGCGACCAATCTGCAAACTACGAAACGCCCGACCGTGACCGAGCGTATAGATGGCTTCCAGCACGCTGGTTTTGCCACTGCCGTTGGCACCCACCAGAAAGTTAAAGCCAGGAGATAAAGCGAGATCCGCGTTTTCGATATTGCGGAAATCGCGGATCAACAAGCGGGTGAGGGACATTACAGTCTCATTGGCATGACAACATAGGCAGCCGACTGTGATGCGGCATCTTCAATCTGCACGCTGGAAACCGAATCGGTCAGCATCATACGCACGTTTTCGCATTTCAGCGCGTTCAGAACATCCAGCACATAGCTAACGTTGAAGCCGATTTCCATTTCTGCACCGCTATAGGTGACGTCGAGGATCTCTTCCGCTTCTTCCTGTTCCGGGTTGTTGGCGGTAATTTTCAACTGGTTTTCACTGACATACAGGCGCACACCACGGAATTTCTCGTTAGAGAGAATCGCCGCACGAGCAAACGCCTGTTTGAGCAGATCACAGCCAGCTTCCAGATGTTTATCCGGGTTCTTCGGCAGAACTCGACGGTAATCCGGGAAACGACCGTCCACCAGTTTGGAGGTGAAGATAAAGTCGCCAACGTGGGCGCGAATGTTGTTGCTGCCAATCTGCACGCGCAGCGGATTGTCGCCACCGTCGAGCATACGCATTAGTTCAATCACACCTTTACGCGGCACAATCACCGAATGGCTTGGCAAAGACTGACCAATCGGCATTGAGCAGACCGCCAGACGGTGACCGTCAGTTGCCACAGTGCGCAGCTCTTCGCCTTCGGTTTCGAACAACATACCGTTTAAATAATAGCGAACGTCCTGATGCGCCATTGAAAACTGGGTCGCTTCAATCAGACGCTTCATCGTCGCCTGCGGCAGGGTAAATTCGACTTCGCTCTGCCAGTCATCGAGGTTCGGGAAATCCGCCGCTGGCAGGGTAGAGAGTGAAAAACGGCTACGCCCGGAGCGCACCAGCATCCGCTCACCTTCCAGTTGCACGGCAATTTCCGCGCCTTCAGGCAGACCACGGCAGATATCAAAGAATTTGCGCGCCGGAACGGTCGTCGCCCCTGGTTCGTGCGGCTGAATCAGCGCAACACGTGCCACCATTTCCATCTCGAGATCAGTACCGGTCAGCGACAACGTACCGTCAGCAACCTGTAACAGCAGATTACCGAGAATCGGTAGCGTAGGACGACCACCTAACGGACCGCTCACCTGTTGTAGCGGTTTTAATAAATGCTCACGTTCTACGGTAAATTTCATAGGATTAAGATGACAATGTTCTGATTAAATTTGAAAAATCTTCTTTGATATCATGGCTTTCTTCACGCAACTGCTCGATCTTACGGCAAGCATGAAGCACCGTCGTGTGGTCACGACCACCAAACGCATCGCCGATCTCTGGCAGACTGTGGTTAGTCAGCTCTTTCGCCAGCGCCATCGCCATCTGGCGCGGACGCGCCACCGAGCGAGATCGACGCTTGGAAAGGAGATCCGCGACTTTGATCTTGTAGTACTCCGCCACCGTCTTTTGAATATTGTCGATGGTGACCAGTTTTTCCTGCAATGCCAGCAAATCGCGCAGCGCCTCACGCACGAAGTCGATGGTGATCGCCCGTCCGGTAAAGTTAGCGTTAGCAATGACGCGGTTCAGTGCCCCTTCCAGCTCACGCACGTTAGATCGTAGACGCTTGGCGATAAAGAACGCCACTTCGCCCGGCAAACGAATGTCGTTTTCGTCGGCCTTTTTCATCAGGATCGCCACGCGGGTTTCCAGCTCTGGCGGTTCGATCGCCACAGTCAGTCCCCAGCCAAAGCGGGATTTCAAACGATCCTCAACGCCGTTGATCTCTTTCGGATAGCGATCCGAGGTGAGAATGATCTGCTGATTACCTTCAAGCAGGGCGTTGAAGGTGTGGAAAAACTCTTCCTGGGATCGTTCTTTATTAGCAAAAAACTGAATATCGTCGATCAGCAGCGCATCTACGGAACGGTAGTAGCGTTTAAACTCTTCAATCGCGTTGTTTTGCAGAGCTTTTACCATGTCCTGCACAAAACGTTCGGAGTGCATATAAACCACTTTGGCATTGGGCTTGCGCGCCATAATGCCATTGCCCACCGCATGGAGCAGGTGAGTTTTCCCCAGCCCCGTGCCGCCATAAAGGAACAGCGGGTTATAGGCGCCGCCAGGGTTGTCTGCCACCTGGCGAGCCGCCGCGCGCGCCAGTTGGTTAGATTTACCTTCGACGAAGTTATCAAATGTATGTTTAACGTTAACGTTGGAACGATAGGTCGGTTCTGCCGGAGCCGGAACGTTATCCCAACCCGAGCGCGCCGCAGGTGCAGCACGTTGCGGTTGCACCTGAGCGGCCTGAGCTGGTGCAACGGTGTTACTGGCAGGGACTTTCAGCGTTTGTGTCACGGGCTTTGTGCCCACTTCAAAACGCAGCTGTGGGGCATCCGCTCCGCAGAAACTGGTTAGCAGTCCATTGATATTATTGAGGTACTTGTCCCGTACCCAGTCGAGGACAAAACGGTTTGGCGCGTACAAGGCCAGCGTGTTATCGCTCAGTTCCGCCTGCAATGGGCGTATCCACATACTAAATTCTGTGGCTGGTAACTCATCCTGCAATCGGGCAAGACACTGCTGCCAAAGCGAAAGTGACACGGCGGACTCCACTCGAACAAAAGTCGATTATGACTAAGGCTGAAACATTCATGATTGTTGACGCACGTCGAAAAGACCCTGCATGAGGGTGACGCACGAACCGCTGTCTGCGGTTATATGCCCGATCAAGATCCTGCAAAACGATCGGGACCGAGGATCATAGCCTAAACTGCGCAAGAGATCTTCTGTTTCTCACAGATTTTCCCGATTTATCCACAGGACTTTCCAGAACCCGTTAAGTGTAAACGATCCAGGCGCAAGGCGGGCACGATTTAGGCCGCATATTGGAAAATTTAATGACCATAAACAAAATTAGTCTTAATCGATCTAATAAAGATCCTGAGCGATCCTTGCGCTTTACCTGGTAGCCCGTATAATCCTCCACCCGGCGCGCAATGCTGGTTTTCACCGGTATACAGTTGCACTTTTTCCCTGTGAAAAGGTGCGGAAAAGCGCGGTAAATAAGGAAAGAGAATTGACTCCGGAGTGTACAATTATTACAATCCGGCCTCTTTAATCACCCATGGCTTCGGTGTCCATCGTTCGATTTTCGGACGGATATCCAATAAAGCCATTGAATTTATTCAAGTTTAGGTAGAAATCGCCATGAAACGCACTTTTCAACCGTCTGTACTGAAGCGCAACCGTTCTCACGGCTTCCGTGCTCGTATGGCTACTAAAAATGGTCGTCAGGTACTGGCACGTCGTCGTGCTAAAGGCCGTGCTCGTCTGACCGTTTCTAAGTAATAAAGCTAACCCCTGAGTGGTTAAGCTCGCATTTCCCAGGGAGTTACGCTTGTTAACTCCCAGTCAATTCACATTCGTCTTCCAGCAGCCACAACGGGCTGGCACGCCGCAAATCACCATCCTCGGCCGCCTGAATTCGCTGGGGCATCCCCGTATCGGTCTTACAGTCGCCAAGAAAAACGTTCGACGAGCGCATGAACGCAATCGGATTAAACGTCTGACGCGTGAAAGCTTCCGTCTACGCCAACATGAACTCCCGGCTATGGATTTCGTGGTGGTGGCGAAAAAAGGGGTTGCCGACCTCGATAACCGTGCTCTCTCGGAAGCGTTGGAAAAATTATGGCGCCGCCACTGTCGCCTGGCTCGCGGGTCCTGATAGCCCTTATTCGGGTCTACCAACGCCTGATTAGTCCGCTACTCGGGCCGCATTGTCGTTTCACTCCAACCTGTTCAAGCTACGGAATTGAGGCATTGCGCAGGTTTGGAGTGATAAAAGGCAGTTGGTTGACGGTGAAACGCGTATTAAAATGCCACCCTTTACACCCTGGTGGTGACGATCCCGTCCCGCCCGGACCATTTGATACCAGAGAACACTAACGATGGATTCGCAACGCAATCTTTTAGTCATCGCTTTGCTGTTCGTGTCTTTCATGATCTGGCAAGCCTGGGAGCAGGATAAAAACCCGCAACCTCAGGTTCAACAGACCACGCAGACAACGACCACCGCAGCGGGTAGCGCCGCCGACCAGGGCGTACCGGCCAGTGGCCAGGGGAAACTGATTTCGGTTAAAACCGACGTGCTTGATCTGACCATCAACACCCGTGGTGGTGATGTTGAGCAGGCCCTGCTGCCGGCTTACCCGAAAGAACTGAACTCTACCCAGCCGTTCCAGCTGCTGGAAACCTCACCGCAGTTTATTTATCAGGCACAGAGCGGTCTGACCGGTCGTGATGGCCCGGATAACCCGGCTAACGGCCCGCGTCCGCTGTATAACGTCGAAAAAGACGCTTATGTGCTGGCTGAAGGCCAAAACGAACTGCAGGTGCCGATGACGTATACCGACGCGGCAGGCAACACGTTTACCAAAACGTTTGTCCTGAAACGTGGTGATTACGCTGTCAACGTCAACTACAACGTGCAGAACGCTGGCGAAAAACCGCTGGAGATCTCCACCTTTGGTCAGTTGAAGCAATCCATCACTCTGCCACCGCATCTCGATACCGGAAGCAGCAACTTTGCGCTGCATACCTTCCGTGGCGCGGCGTACTCCACGCCTGACGAGAAGTACGAGAAATACAAGTTCGATACTATTGCTGACAACGAAAACCTGAACATCTCTTCGAAAGGTGGTTGGGTTGCGATGCTGCAACAGTATTTCGCAACTGCATGGATCCCGCATAACGACGGCACCAACAACTTCTATACCGCTAATCTGGGTAACGGCATTGCCGCTATCGGCTATAAGTCTCAGCCGGTACTGGTTCAGCCTGGTCAGACTGGCGCGATGAACAGCACCCTGTGGGTTGGCCCGGAAATCCAGGACAAAATGGCAGCTGTTGCTCCGCACCTGGATCTGACCGTTGATTACGGTTGGTTGTGGTTCATCTCTCAGCCGCTGTTCAAACTGCTGAAATGGATCCATAGCTTTGTGGGTAACTGGGGCTTCTCCATTATCATCATCACCTTTATCGTTCGTGGCATCATGTACCCGCTGACCAAAGCGCAGTACACCTCCATGGCGAAGATGCGTATGCTGCAGCCGAAGATTCAGGCAATGCGTGAGCGTCTGGGCGATGACAAACAGCGTATCAGCCAGGAAATGATGGCGCTGTACAAAGCTGAGAAGGTTAACCCGCTGGGTGGCTGCTTCCCGCTGCTGATCCAGATGCCAATCTTCCTGGCGTTGTACTACATGCTGATGGGTTCCGTTGAGCTGCGCCAGGCGCCGTTTGCACTGTGGATCCACGACCTGTCTGCACAGGACCCGTACTACATCCTGCCGATCCTGATGGGCGTAACGATGTTCTTCATTCAGAAGATGTCGCCGACCACCGTGACCGACCCGATGCAGCAGAAGATCATGACCTTTATGCCGGTCATCTTCACGGTGTTCTTCCTGTGGTTCCCGTCAGGTCTGGTGCTGTACTATATCGTCAGCAACCTGGTAACCATTATTCAGCAGCAGCTGATTTACCGTGGTCTGGAAAAACGTGGCCTGCATAGCCGCGAGAAGAAAAAATCCTGATTCGGTGAGTTTTCGCTAAAATAAGGGCGGTCAGTTGACCGCCTTTTTTCTTTTCGTAGTGCGGATAAGCACAGCGCATCCGCCACACAAAGCAACAGGAACATCATGAGCGATAATGACACTATCGTAGCCCAGGCCACGCCTCCTGGACGTGGCGGCGTTGGCATCCTGCGCATCTCCGGCTTCAAAGCCCGTGAAGTTGCCGAAACCGTGCTGGGTAAATTGCCTAAGCCGCGCTACGCCGATTATCTTCCGTTTAAAGACGCCGACGGCAGCGTGCTCGATCAGGGGATTGCGCTATGGTTCCCTGGCCCGAACTCGTTCACCGGTGAAGATGTGCTGGAACTGCAAGGTCATGGCGGTCCGGTGATCCTCGACCTGCTGTTAAAACGCATTCTGACCATTCCCGGCCTGCGGATTGCTCGCCCTGGTGAGTTTTCAGAACGCGCGTTTCTTAACGATAAACTCGATTTAGCCCAGGCCGAAGCGATTGCGGATCTTATCGACGCCAGCTCAGAACAGGCGGCTCGTTCGGCGCTTAACTCACTGCAAGGCGCGTTCTCCGCCCGGGTCAACCATCTGGTGGAAGCCCTCACCCACTTGCGCATTTACGTCGAAGCGGCGATTGATTTCCCCGATGAAGAGATCGATTTCCTCTCCGACGGCAAAATTGAAGCCCAACTCAATGACGTGATTGCCGACCTCGACGCAGTACGCGCCGAAGCACGTCAGGGTAGTCTGCTGCGCGAAGGGATGAAAGTAGTGATTGCCGGGCGCCCAAATGCCGGTAAATCGAGCCTGTTAAACGCGCTGGCAGGCCGTGAAGCGGCAATCGTGACTGATATAGCCGGAACCACGCGCGACGTGCTGCGTGAGCATATTCATATTGACGGGATGCCTCTACATATTATCGATACCGCCGGGCTACGAGAAGCCAGCGACGAAGTGGAACGTATTGGTATCGAGCGCGCGTGGCAGGAAATTGAACAGGCCGACCGCGTGCTGTTTATGGTCGATGGCACCACGACAGACGCCGTTGATCCAGCAGAGATCTGGCCGGAATTTATCGCCCGTCTGCCAGCGAAACTGCCGATCACCGTGGTGCGCAATAAAGCCGACATTACCGGCGAAACGCTGGGAATGAGCGAAGTGAACGGTCACGCGTTGATTCGTCTCTCTGCAAGGACTGGCGAAGGCGTGGATGTGTTGCGTAACCATCTCAAACAGAGCATGGGTTTCGACACGAATATGGAAGGTGGCTTCCTGGCGCGTCGTCGTCACCTGCAGGCGCTGGAACAAGCGGCGGAGCATCTGCAACAGGGCAAAGCGCAACTGTTAGGTGCATGGGCGGGTGAATTGCTTGCGGAAGAACTACGCCTGGCACAGCAAAACTTAAGCGAGATCACCGGGGAATTTACATCTGACGATCTGCTGGGGCGAATTTTCTCCAGCTTCTGTATCGGTAAGTAACCCGTACCTACAAAGCCGCATCCTGATTGCCTGATGCGGCTTTGCTTTCTTGTTAGCACTCTTATTATTACTCAACCCTTTTTATAAACCTTAACCTTCTCACGTAACTTATTTTCTTAAAAAAGCATTTAATATTGCTTCGTAATCGTTTGTGATTCGATTCACATTTAAACAATTTCAGAATAGACAAAAATCTTGAGTATTATACTGTAACGTCGTGTCTTTCGAGGATAAGTGCATTATGAATACCTTACATATATGTGTGACCTCAAAGTGGTTTAATATTGACAACAGAATTGTCGATCACCGCCCTTAATTTGCCCTTCTGTAGCCATCATCAGAACCAAACCGAATTAGATTCAATGTGATCTATTTGTTTGCTATATCTTAATTTTGCCTTTTGCAAAGGCTATCTCTCATTTATTTACTTGTTTTAGTAAATGATGGCTCTTGCATATATATCTGGCGAATTAATAGATATTGCAAATGTAATATTCACAGGGATCACTGCAATTAAAATAAATGAAGGATTATGCAATGGAAAACTTTAAACACCTCCCTGAACCGTTCCGCATTCGTGTTATTGAGCCAGTAAAACGTACCACTCGCGCTTATCGTGAAGAAGCGATTATTAAATCCGGTATGAACCCATTTCTGCTGGATAGCGAAGATGTGTTTATCGATTTACTGACCGACAGTGGCACCGGAGCGGTGACGCAGAGTATGCAGGCAGCGATGATGCGCGGCGACGAAGCCTACAGCGGCAGCCGCAGCTACTACGCATTAGCCGAGTCAGTGAAGAATATCTTTGGTTATCAATACACCATTCCGACTCACCAGGGGCGTGGCGCAGAGCAAATCTACATTCCGGTACTGATTAAAAAACGCGAGCAGGAAAAAGGGCTGGATCGCAGCAAAATGGTAGCGTTCTCGAACTATTTCTTCGACACCACTCAGGGGCATAGCCAGATTAACGGCTGTACCGTGCGTAACGTCTATATCAAAGAAGCCTTCGATACTGGCGTGCGTTACGACTTTAAAGGTAACTTTGACCTCGAAGGATTAGAACGCGGTATTGAGGAAGTTGGCCCGAATAACGTGCCATATATCGTTGCTACCATCACCAGTAACTCCGCAGGTGGTCAGCCGGTTTCACTGGCAAATATGAAAGCGATGTACAGCATTGCGAAGAAATATGACATTCCTGTAGTGATGGACTCCGCGCGCTTTGCTGAAAACGCCTATTTCATCAAGCAACGTGAAGCGGAATACAAAGACTGGACTATCGAGCAAATTACCCGCGAAACCTACAAATATGCCGATATGCTGGCAATGTCCGCCAAGAAAGATGCGATGGTGCCGATGGGCGGCCTGCTGTGCGTGAAAGACGACAGCTTCTTCGATGTCTATACCGAGTGCAGAACCCTTTGCGTGGTGCAGGAAGGCTTCCCGACTTATGGTGGTCTGGAAGGTGGCGCGATGGAGCGTCTGGCTGTGGGTCTGTATGATGGCATGAATCATGACTGGCTGGCCTATCGTATTGCACAGGTGCAGTATCTGGTCGATGGTCTGGAAGAGATTGGCGTTGTGTGCCAACAGGCGGGCGGTCACGCGGCGTTCGTTGATGCCGGTAAACTGTTGCCGCATATTCCGGCAGATCAGTTCCCGGCACAGGCGCTGGCGTGCGAGCTGTATAAAGTCGCCGGTATCCGTGCGGTAGAAATTGGTTCTTTCCTGTTAGGCCGCGATCCGAAAACCGGTAAACAACTGCCGTGCCCGGCAGAATTGCTGCGTTTAACCATTCCACGCGCAACATATACTCAAACACATATGGACTTTATTATTGAAGCCTTCAAACATGTGAAAGAGAACGCAGCAAATATTAAAGGGTTAACCTTTACCTACGAACCGAAAGTATTGCGTCACTTCACCGCAAAACTGAAAGAAGTTTAATTAATACACTCAGAGTGGCTATAAGGATGTTAGCCACTCCACTCCCTACATCCTCAATAACAAAAATAGCCTTCCTCTAAAGGTGGCATCATGACTGAACAAGCAGAAAAAAAACACTCTGCATTTTGGGGTGTTATGGTTATAGCAGGTACAGTAATCGGTGGAGGTATGTTTGCTTTACCTGTTGATCTTGCCGGTGCCTGGTTTTTCTGGGGTGCCTTTATCCTTATCATTGCCTGGTTTTCAATGCTACATTCTGGGTTACTTTTATTAGAAGCAAATTTAAATTATCCCGTCGGCTCCAGTTTTAATACCATCACTAAAGATTTAATCGGTAACACCTGGAACATTATCAGCGGCATTACCGTTGCCTTCGTTCTCTATATTCTCACTTACGCCTATATCTCCGCTAACGGCGCGATCATTAGCGAAACGATATCAATGAATCTGGGCTACCATGCCAATCCTCGCATTGTCGGGATCTGCACGGCCATTTTCGTCGCCAGCGTATTATGGATAAGTTCGTTAGCCGCCAGCCGTATCACGTCATTGTTCCTCGGGCTGAAGATTATCTCCTTTGTCATTGTGTTTGGCTCTTTCTTCTTCCAGGTCGATTATTCCGTTCTACGTGATGCCACCAGCACGACTGCGGGGACGTCTTACTTCCCGTACATTTTTATGGCTCTGCCAGTGTGCCTTGCGTCATTTGGTTTCCACGGCAATATTCCCAGCCTGATTATTTGCTATGGCAAACGTAAAGATAAGCTCATCAAAAGCGTGGTTTTCGGTTCGCTGCTGGCGCTGGTGATTTATCTCTTCTGGCTGTATTGCACGATGGGGAATATTCCGCGTGAAAGTTTTAAAGCGATTATCTCCTCCGGCGGCAACGTCGATTCACTGGTGAAATCGTTCCTCGGCACCAAACAACATGGCATTATCGAGTTTTGCCTGCTGGTGTTCTCCAACTTAGCTGTCGCCAGCTCGTTTTTTGGTGTCACGCTGGGGTTGTTCGATTATCTGGCGGATCTGTTTAAGATTGATAACTCCCACGGCGGGCGTTTCAAAACCGTGCTGTTAACCTTCCTGCCACCCTCGTTGTTGTATCTCGTCTTCCCGAATGGCTTTATTTACGGGATCGGCGGTGCCGGGCTGTGCGCCACTATCTGGGCGGTCATTATTCCCGCAGTGCTGGCAATCAAAGCCCGCAAGAAGTTTCCCAACCAGATGTTCACGGTTTGGGGCGGCAATCTCATTCCGGCGATTGTTATCCTCTTTGGTATAACTGTGATTTTATGCTGGTTCGGTAACGTCTTTAACGTGTTACCTAAATTTGGCTGATCCCTTCAAGAAGCCAGCTATTTTGCTGGCTTCTTGCCTCTCAGGAAATCTCTTTTGTCCAAATGGCAACTCGCCTGATCCTCCTTCACCACGTATGCTTTGCGTCACCTTACTATCAGGACGCTTTAACCCATGTCCCGCTTTTTAATTTGTAGTTTTGCCCTGGTTTTACTTTATCCCGCCGGGATTGATATGTACCTCGTTGGTTTACCGCGCATCGCCGCCGACCTCAATGCCAGCGAAGCGCAGTTACATATTGCGTTTTCCGTTTATCTGGCGGGAATGGCGGCAGCGATGTTATTTGCCGGTAAAGTGGCCGATCGTTCAGGAAGAAAACCGGTCGCCATACCCGGCGCGGCGCTATTTATTATCGCCTCGGTGTTCTGTTCACTGGCTGAAACCAGCGCGTTATTTCTTGCAGGACGCTTTCTACAGGGGCTGGGCGCGGGCTGTTGTTACGTGGTGGCGTTCGCCATTTTACGCGACACACTGGACGATCGACGTCGGGCAAAAGTACTGTCGTTACTCAACGGCATTACCTGCATCATTCCGGTGTTAGCGCCGGTACTCGGGCATCTGATTATGCTTAAATTCCCGTGGCAAAGCCTGTTCTGGGTAATGGCGATGATGGGCTTCGCAGTACTGATGTTGTCTTTATTTATTTTAAAAGAAACGCGCCCTGCTGCGCCTGTCGCTTCGGACAAACCACGAGAAGATACTGAATCGCTGCTTAACCGTTTTTTCCTCAGCCGTGTTGTTATCACCACCCTCAGCGTTTCGGTGATCCTCACCTTCGTGAATACGTCGCCTGTATTGATGATGGAAATCATGGGTTTTGAGCGCGGAGAATACGCCACCATTATGGCGCTGACCGCAGGCGTCAGTATGACCGTATCGTTCTCCACGCCGTTTGCATTGGGAATTTTTAAGCCGCGAACGCTGATGATCACCTCGCAGGTGTTATTCCTGGCGGCGGGTATCACCCTTGCCATTTCACCTTCCCACGTGATTTCTCTGTTTGGCATCACGCTGATTTGCGCCGGTTTTTCGGTAGGCTTCGGCGTGGCAATGAGTCAGGCGTTAGGGCCGTTTTCATTACGCGCAGGCGTGGCCAGTTCGACCTTAGGCATCGCGCAGGTTTGCGGTTCGTCACTGTGGATTTGGCTGGCAGCGGTGGTTGGTCTCAGCGCATGGAATATGCTGATCGGGATTCTGATTGCCTGTAGCATAGTGAGCCTGTTGCTGATTATGCTCGTCACACCTGGACGCCCTGTTACCGCTCATGAAGAAATCCATCACCACGCTTGATCTCAATTTGCTGCTCTGTCTGCAATTGCTGATGCAGGAGCGCAGCGTAACCAAAGCGGCGAAACGGATGAACGTAACGCCTTCGGCGGTGAGCAAGTCATTAGCAAAACTTCGGGCATGGTTTGATGATCCGCTCTTTGTGAACTCACCGCTGGGCCTGTCGCCCACACCGCTGATGGTCAGCATGGAACAAAATCTGGCGGAATGGATGCAAATGAGCAACCTGCTGCTGGATAAACCGCATCATGAAACGCCGCGCGGCCTTAAGTTTGAGTTAGCGGCGGAGTCACCGCTGATGATGATCATGTTTAACGCGTTATCGAAACAGATCTACCAGCGTTACCCGCAGGCGACTATTAAATTACGCAACTGGGATTACGATTCGCTGGATGCGATTACCCGTGGCGAAGTGGATATCGGTTTTTCCGGTCGTGAAAGTCATCCCCGTTCGCGGGAGCTACTAAGTTCGTTGCCGTTATCCATTGATTATGAAGTGCTGTTTAGTGATGTGCCCTGCGTCTGGCTACGCAAAGATCATCCGGCACTACGTGAAGCGTGGGATCTGGACACCTTTCTGCGTTATCCGCATATCAGCATTTGCTGGGAACAGAGCGATACGTGGGCGCTGGACAATGTGTTACAGGAGCTAGGCCGAGAACGCACGATTGCTATGAGTCTGCCAGAATTTGAGCAGGCGCTATTTATGGCGGCGCAGCCCGACAATCTGCTACTGGCGACCGCACCGCGCTACTGTCAGTACTACAATCAGCTCCACCAACTGCCGTTGGTTGCTCTCCCTCTCCCGTTTGATGAAATCCAGCAAAAAAAGCTGGAAGTACCGTTTACTCTGCTGTGGCACAAACGGAATAGCCATAACCCGAAGATCGTCTGGTTACGGGAAACCATTAAAAATATTTACGCCTCGATAGCATAATAAAATCGTATAAAATGCGACCACATTTCACGATAAAATGTAAAAAACATGTAATAAACTTATCCGAATCGAACTTTTCGCCACTTTAGTCTGTCCATAGTTCCAGCAAATGATTACTCTTGTATTCATAATGGACCATTAAGCATGGAGCGAAAAATGGCGACTCACTTTGCCCGAGGGATTTTAACGGAAGGACATTTGATATCTGTTCGTCTCCCCTCCCGGTGTCATCAAGAAGCCCGAAATCTTCCCCCTCATCGTCAAAGTCGTTTTCTGGCGTCCAGAGGTTTACTCGCAGAACTGATGTCTATGCTGTATGGCATAAGCGAATTACCAGAGATCGTCACCCAGGCTAAAGGAAAGCCGGTTTTCCTCGATAAAAATTTGCCATCATTTTCAATATCCTATGCCGGAAATATGGTCGGCGTAGCGTTAACAACCGAAGGTGAGTGTGGTCTCGATATGGAGCTACAGCGCGCAACACGCGGGTTTCATAGTCCCCATGCACCCGATAACCCTATTTTTTCCAGCAATGAATCGTTATGGATCAGTAAGCAGAACGATCCTAATGAAGCACGAGCGCAACTCATTACTTTGCGCCGAAGCGTGCTAAAACTTACCGGCGATGTACTGAATGACGACCCGCGCGATCTGCAATTGCTGCCCATTGCCGGACGCCTGAAATGTGCCCATGTAAATCATGTAGAAGCGTTATGCGACGCAGAGGACGTGCTGGTGTGGTCCGTGGCGGTCACTCCAGCGATTGAGAAGCTCAGTGTCTGGGAGTTAGATGGTAAGCAAGGCTGGAAAAGTCTGCCGGATATTCACAGTCGCGCCAACAACCCCACCAGCCGGATGATGCGTTTTGCCCAGCTATCTACCGTGAAGTCTTTTTCGCCAAATTGATAGACAACCACAGGAGTCATCATGTCTGAAAAATTGAAGGTGGTTACGTTACTGGGGAGCCTGCGCAAAGGCTCATTTAATGGCATGGTTGCACGTACACTGCCGAAAATTGCCCCTGCGGGTATGGAAGTCAATGCGTTACCTTCCATTGCCGACATTCCTCTGTATGACGCTGACGTACAGCAGGAAGAAGGTTTTCCAGCGACAGTTGAAGCTCTGGCGGAACAAATTCGCCAAGCTGACGGCGTGGTGATCGTCACGCCGGAATATAACTACTCCGTGCCGGGCGGACTGAAAAATGCCATCGACTGGCTATCTCGCCTGCCGGATCAACCGCTGGCCGGTAAACCGGTGTTGATTCAGACCAGCTCAATGGGCGTGATTGGCGGCGCGCGCTGCCAGTATCACCTGCGCCAGATTCTGGTTTTTCTCGACGCGATGGTAATGAACAAACCGGAGTTTATGGGCGGTGTGATTCAGAACAAAGTCGATCCACAAACCGGAGAAGTGATTGATCAAGGAACACTGGATCATCTGACCGGACAATTGACCGCATTTGGCGAGTTTATTCAGCGGGTGAAACTCTAAATAAAAAACCCGCCAGCGGTAACTCATGGCGGGTTTTTTAACGAGTTATCGATTTTAGTGGGCGTCGATAAACACGATCTTCAGGATAAACAGCAGCGCAACGATGATTACGCACGGGCTTAGATCACGCAGACGTCCGGTGCCGATTTTCATCACGCAGTAGGAAATGAAGCCCAGCGCAATACCTTCAGTAATCGAAAAGCTGAACGGCATCATCACGGCGGTAATAAACGCCGGAACGGATTCAGTAAGATCCTGCCATTTCACGCGAGCAAGACTTGAGGTCATCAGTACGCCCACGTAGATCAGCGCGCCAGCAGCAGCATAGCCAGGCACCATTCCCGCCAGCGGTGACAGAAAGATAACCAGCAGGAATAGCAGGCCGACAACCACTGCCGTCAGACCGGTACGACCGCCAACGGAAACACCAGAAGAGGACTCAATATACGCCGTGACGGAAGATGTACCGATAAAGGAACCGGTAACAGAAGAGATACTGTCGACATACAGCGCCTGCTTCATGCGCGGGAATTTACCTTTCTCATCCGCCAGACCCGCTTTATCGGTTACGCCAATCAACGTACCGGAGGAGTCAAACAGGTTGACCAGCATGAAAGAGAAAATTACCCCTGCCAGACCGAGGTTTAATGACCCGGCTAAATCCACATGACCCACTACCGTCATCACGCTCGGCGGCGCGGAGACAATGCCGTTGTAGTGCACATCACCCAGCATCCAGCCCAAAAGCGTCGTCACCACGATGGAAACCAGTACCGCCGCGTGAATGTTGCGCGAGGCCAGAATAGCAATGATGAAGAAGCCGAGGATACCCAGCAGCACGCTGTGAGAAGTCAGGTTACCGATGCTGACCAGCGTTTCCGGGTTAGCGACAATGACACCTGCGTTTTTCAGCCCCATCATACCAATGAACAGGCCGATACCGCTGGTGATCCCCACACGCAGACTCACTGGAATGTTGGCAATCATCCAGTAGCGAACGCGGAAAATCGTCAGTAACAGCAGACCAATCGCGCCCCAGAAAATGGCGCCCATCCCGACCTGCCATGGCAAGCCCATCGCCTGCACCACAACAAAGGCGAAGAACGCATTCAGACCCATAGCGGGAGCCAGCGCGACTGGCAGGTTAGCAAACAGCCCCATCAGAATACTGCCGAACGCAGCAATCAGACAGGTGGTGACGAAGACGGCGCTGGTGTCCATGCCAGCGACGCCAAGAATTTGCGGGTTAACAAAAACGATGTAAACCATCGTCAGGAAGGTGGTAAAACCAGCGATCACTTCGGTTCGTGCCGTCGTGCCATGTTCGCGCAGTTTAAACACGCGTTCCAGCATCCCCTGGCCAGAAGCCTGGGTTGTGTGTTGTTGACTCATTATCTATTTCCGAACAAGGAGGGAAAATCCGTCGCTATCGTATACCAAAATGAGACAATATGGACGGCTGAAGATAACTTTTTTTCATTGTATTTGCTTATACGGCAACGATTGCGTCGCGCCAATCTGCATGACGAAAACGTTAAACTAACGATAAAGGAAAGACATGTCCCAGATAGAAGCGGTATTTTTCGACTGCGACGGTACGCTGGTCGATAGCGAGGTTATTTGCTCTCGCGCCTATGTCACGATGTTCAGGAAATTTGGCATTCACGTTGACCTGGAAGAAATTTTTACCCGTTTTAAAGGCGTAAAACTCTACGAAATCATCGACATCATTAGCAAAGAACAGGGCGTAGAAATGGTTCGTGCCGATGCCGAGCACGTTTATCGTGCGGAAGTGGCACGTCTGTTTGATAGCGAACTGGAGGTGATTGCGGGTGCTAACGAATTGCTGGCGAGCGTTAACGTGCCGATGTGCGTCGTCTCTAACGGCCCAGTCAGCAAAATGCAACATTCGCTTGGCAAACTCAATATGCTGCACTATTTCCCGGAAAAACTGTTCAGCGGTTACGATATCCAACGCTGGAAACCCGATCCGGCGTTAATGTTCCATGCGGCAAAAGCGATGAATGTGAACGTTGAAAACTGCATTCTGGTTGATGACTCCAGCGCCGGTGCGCAGTCAGGAATCGATGCCGGTATGGAAGTGTTTTACTTCTGCGCTGACCCGCACAATAAGCCGATCGTTCATCCGAAAGTCACTACTTTTACCCATCTTTCACAGTTACCGGAACTCTGGAAGGCTCGCGGCTGGGATATCACTCAGTAAATAAAGAGACCGGTGATATATCTCACCGGTCAGATTACGTACTCGCAGATTGCCTGATGCGGCATACGGTTAGCGTGAGGCTTTCGGATCTTTCTCTGCCAGCAGTTTATCCAGCTCATCGCCGCCGACGTGACGGAAATCCTGCCCTTTCACGTAGTAGAAGATATATTCACAGATATTCTGACAACGGTCACCGATACGTTCGATTGAACGCGCACAGAACAGCGCGGTAAGTACGCTCGGAATAGTGCGCGAATCTTCCATCATGTAGGTCATCAGCTGACGAACAATACCTTCGTACTCCTGATCGACTTTTTTATCTTCACGATAAATTCGTACCGCTTCGTCAATATCCATGCGCGCGAACGCGTCCAGTACGTCATGCAGCATCTGGATTGTGTGACGCCCCAGAGATTCCAGACTTACCAGCAACGGCTGATGCTGCTGGGAGAATTTCTCCAGCGCAGTACGGCAGATTTTGTCCGCCACGTCGCCAATACGCTCCAGTTCGGCGATGGTCTTGCTTATCACCATCACCAGACGCAGGTCACTCGCCGTCGGCTGACGTTTAGCAATAATGCGCACACAGGCTTCATCGATTGCCACTTCCATCATGTTGACGTTTTTGTCGCCTTCGATCACACGCTTCGCCAGATCGCTATCCTGATTGTGCATGGCGGTGATGGCATCAGTAAGCTGTTGCTCCACCATACCGCCCATGGTCATCACCTGCGTGCGGATGCTTTCCAGTTCGGCATTGAACTGGCCAGAAATATGTTTATTAAGATTGAGACTGTCCATAACGCACTCCTGAATCAACCGTAACGACCGGTGATGTAGTCTTCTGTTTGTTTCTTCGCTGGCTTGGTGAACAGATCGTCCGTGTTGCTGAACTCAATCAATTCGCCCATATACATAAATGCCGTGTGGTCGGAACAACGCGCAGCCTGCTGCATGTTGTGGGTGACGATCACCACGGTGTAATCCTGCTTCAGTTCGGTGATCAGCTCTTCAATACGCCCGGTGGAGATAGGGTCGAGCGCCGAACACGGTTCGTCGAGCAGCAGCACTTCCGGGCGAATGGCGATTCCTCGCGCAATGCACAGACGCTGTTGCTGACCACCAGAGAGAGAGTAACCGCTCTGGTGCAATTTATCTTTGGTTTCGTTCCACAATGCGGCTTTGGTCAATGCCCACTGTACGCGCTCGTCCATGTCGGCACGAGAGAGCTTCTCAAACAGACGGACACCAAAAGCGATGTTGTCGTAGATGGACATCGGGAACGGCGTCGGTTTCTGGAACACCATGCCCACTTTCGCACGCAGCAGGGCGATATCCTGAGTGTTGGTCAGAATGTTGTCGCCATCGAGCAGAATTTCACCTTCCGCACGCTGATCCGGGTACAGTTCAAACATTTTATTGAAGGTACGCAGCAGCGTCGATTTACCGCAGCCGGACGGCCCGATAAACGCCGTAACCTGGTTTTTAGCGATATCCAGGTTGATGTTTTTCAGGGCATGGAATTTGCCGTAGTAGAAGTTCAAATTACGAACCTGAATTTTACTCGGGGCAGTTTCAACCATACTCATTGCAATCTTTTCCTCATCGTGCCTGATGCACTTCGCGAATCAGGCTTACCGTAGGCCGGATAAGGCGCTCACGCCGCATCCGGCAAAGTGTTAACCGTGTACAGAGTCAAAAAGGCGCTCGATCGGTCCCCTCGCCCCTCTGGGGAGAGGGTTAGGGTGAGGGGAAAACCGTGTCAGCAATATCAACCGTGTTTATTCTTCGCAAAAACAACGCGCGCCAGAATGTTCAGCAGCAGGACGCACAGGGTGATGATCAATACCCCGGCCCAGGCCAGTTGCTGCCATTCCGCAAATGGGCTCATCGCAAACTTAAAGATCGTCACCGGCAGGTTGGCGATCGGCTGCATCATGTCCGTGCTCCAGAACTGGTTGGAGAGCGCGGTAAACAGCAGCGGCGCGGTTTCACCAGCAATACGGGCAATCGCCAGCAGGATACCGGTCATGATCCCGGATACCGACGCTTTCAGCGTAATCGCGGAGATCATCTTCCACTTCGGCGTACCCAGCGCATAAGCCGCTTCACGCAGGCTGTCCGGCACCAGTTTCAGCATGTTCTCGGTGGTACGGATAACAATGGGCACCTGCAACAGCGCCAGCGCAATTACGCCCGCCCAGCCGGAGAAGTGCTCCATCTGCGCCACCACGATGGTATAAACAAACAGACCAACCACAATCGACGGTGCAGAGAGCAGAATGTCGTTAATAAAGCGAATCACTTCTGCCAGCCAGGATTTACGGCCATACTCCGCCAGATAAATCCCCGCCATAATACCCAGCGGCGTACCGAATACCGTGGCCCACAAAATTAACAGGCCGCTACCCGCCAGGGCGTTCGCCAGACCACCACCTTCCGTATTTGGCGGCGGCGTCATTTCGGTGAACAGCGCCAGCGACATACCGTCGATTCCGCGAGTGATGGTGGACATTAAAATCCAGATCAGCCAGAACAGGCCGAAGGCCATCGTCGCCATTGAGAGCGTCAGCGCAATACGGTTTTTGAGGCGGCGGCGCGCCTGCATTTTGCGGCGTGATTCCGCCAGCGCCGCAGTGGTTTGCATTTCAACCATAGCCATTAGCGTGCCCCCTCATTCTTAGCCAGGCGCATAATCATAAACTTCGATGCGGCCAGGACGATGAAGGTAATTACAAACAGGATCAGGCCGAGTTCCATCAGTGCGGCAACGTGCAAGCCAGATTCCGCTTCCGCAAATTCGTTGGCCAGCGCAGAGGTGATACTATTGCCCGGCATATACAGCGAGGCGCTGTCGAGCTGGTAGGTGTTACCGATGATAAAGGTCACCGCCATGGTTTCACCGAGCGCGCGCCCCAGCCCCAGCATAATGCCGCCGATAACACCATTTTTGGTGAACGGAAGAACGATACGCCAGATAACTTCCCAGGTGGTGCAGCCGATACCGTAGGCCGACTCTTTCATCATCACAGGTGTCTGTTCGAACACATCGCGCATGACCGCCGCAATGTACGGAATAATCATGATGGCGAGGATCACGCCTGCCGCGAGGATACCGATACCAAAGGCCGGGCCGGAGAACAGCGCGCCGACAATCGGGATATTCGACAGGATATTGCCGACTGGCTCCTGGAAGTAAACGGCAAACAGCGGCGCGAAGATAAACAGGCCCCACATGCCGTAAACGATACTTGGAATGGCTGCCAGCAGCTCAATGGCGATCCCCAGCGGGCGCTTCAGCCAGCCTGGCGCAAGCTCGGTCAGGAACAGGGCGATACCGAAACTCACCGGAACGGCGATCAGCAGCGCGATAAACGAGGTCACCAGCGTACCGTAGATCGGCACCAGCGCCCCGTAGATATCGTTCGGCGCATCCCACTCTTTGGTCCACAGGAAAGCCAGACCAAATTTCTGAATGCTCGGCCAGGAGGAGATGATCAGAGAGACAATAATGCCACCCAACATCAATAGCACAATCAGCGCCGCCAGTTTTACCAGCACGCTGAAAATTATGTCGCCCTTTTTACCCGGTGGGTTAAAAGCAGGCTTGGTTGCAGCCATAAGTTACTCTTCAGTTAAACGCGTTTACAAAGTCATTTTGTAATGCCGGATACGACGTAAAGACCTTATCCGGCATGGTGTTTTATTAGTACAGCGGCTTACCGCTACTGTCTTTAATATTGGTCTTCCACGCAGCGCGAACCTGTTCTACAACGCTCTCCGGCAGGCTGGCGTAATCAAGGTCGTTAGCCTGTTTAGCCCCGGTTTTGTATGCCCAGTCGAAGAACTTCAGCACTTCTACACCCTGCTCAGGTTTCTTCTGATCTTTGTGGATCAGTATGAACGTGGTAGAGGTGATCGGCCATGCATCTTCGCCTTTCTGGTTGGTCAGATCCTGAGCGAAGGTTTTGCTCCAGTCTGCGCCTTTTGCCGCATTGGCGAAGTTTTCTTCGGTCGGACTAACCGGTTTACCGTCGGCGGAGATCAGTTTGGTGTACGCCAGGTTATTCTGCTTAGCGTAAGCATATTCAACGTAACCAATCGCACCCGGCAGACGCTGAACGAACGCGGCGATACCATCGTTACCTTTACCACCCAGACCGATCGGCCATTTTACGGTAGAGCCAGTACCAACGCTGTTTTTCCACTCTTCGTTCACTTTCGCCAGGTAGCTGGTGAAGACGAAGGAAGTCCCGGAGCCATCTGCGCGGCGTACTACAGCAATGTTCTGTGAAGGCAGTTTCAGACCCGGATTCAGTTTGGCGATGGCTTCATCATCCCACTTTTTAATTTTGCCCAGGTAGATGTCGCCGAGGGTTTTACCATCCAGCACCAGTTCGCCAGACTTCAGCCCCGGAATGTTAACCGCCAGCACCACGCCGCCAATCACGGTCGGGAACTGGAACAGGCCTTCCTGAGCCAGTTTTTCGTCAGACAGCGGCGCGTCTGAAGCACCGAAATCAACGGTATTGGCGATAATCTGTTTTACGCCACCGGAAGAACCGATACCCTGGTAGTTAACTTTATTACCGGTTTCTTTCTGGTAAGTGTCAGCCCATTTGGCATACACCGGCGCAGGGAAGGTTGCACCCGCACCTGTCAGGCTTGCTTCTGCAAATACAGAGAAAGCACTCATCGATAAGGTCGCGGCGACAACAGTTGCGACGGTGGTACGCATAACTTTCATAATGTCTCCTGGGAGGATTCATAAAGCATTGTTTGTTGGCTACGAGAAGCAAAATAAAACAAACAGGTGACAGTTATATGTAAGGAATATGACAGTTTTATGACAAGCAGGATTATCTTTTTACTTATTGATTTATATAGTCTTTTTTATGATGACTTAATCATCAAAAGCAGAATCATTGAGCAAATATGACAACGACTGTCATCAACAATCGTTGTCTGTGAAATTAATTTGAAAATTCAAAGGTTAGCGTAGCAGTTGCACTGAATGGCGTTGGTTGTGGTCTTGTACCAGTGGCGCTGGCTGGTGCGCTTGAAAATAAAAGATGACCTTCTTTTTCGCCAAAAACTGAAGCAGTAAAGTCAGGCTCCATAACACCGCCATGCACGTCTACTTCTTGATCGTATTTATCATACACTTTGATGGCAACATCTGGATTTGTTGTCTGAATCATTGATGTATCGGAACCTACGGCATTAGCATTCAATAAAACATTGATTTTGTCCCATGAATAGACTCCACCAGTACATTTTATATCAGCATTCATCGTGATTTTTCTGCTACGTAACGATGATCCTGCTGTAGAAGAAAACTCAGAGGCAGGGATTTTCTCAAAATCAAATATAATGACCTGATCAGAGTTTATCTCACACGTTTGTTGTGCAGTGATATCACCAGATATATATACATTGACCATCGGTTGAGAATAATCAACAGGAGTATCCCGGCTAATAGTTCCAAACAATCTGGCTATCAAAGTTTCGGGAATAACTGTCTTGCCAATAAAAGGTTTTTTAACGTAAAAATAAATTTTTGCATTTGTGCCGCTTGTTATATCCAATGGTTCTACACGATCACATAAATAATCTATTTCAGCGCCATCACCAGGATCATTTTTCACATATTCGAATGGGACGTTGTGATATCCTTTATTAAGGACATAAAAAGAGATCCCAACATCAAGGTAACTATTCAAGTTATAATAATTAATACCTGAGTGAACTCCCGCTGGAAGTAGTGCATTATTTATTGCAGCGGTATAATAAATACTTTCAAATTGCCCCACTGTTCTTGTATCGCAATGACAATGTGCCATAAAGGAATCATTGTTATTGATATCTTTTTCAAAAATTTCACCTGTGGCATTTTGATACCCAACTATCTGATAATTTGGGAATGTTAATCTAGTGGTATGAGTACCACCATCTGCCGTACAAATACCATTCGGAGCCGCCGATACGTCAAGACATATCAATGCAACAATCGTTCCGACCACCCATATAACAATATATTTCATATAATATCCTTTTAACGACATATAGCATCCTGTTGAATTAATCCTGCATCACCTTCTGATTCATTTACTATATAGTCAACCGTACAGTTTTTACTTGCACTGTCTCCCCATACTATTTTTATTTTTCCCTGCTCAGATAAACCAGAAAGATAGAGTTCACCGTTATCACCCACAATACCTACCGAACCACTATCAACTGAAGCCATTGCACCAAAGGGGACTGGCTTGCCATTATCTTGTAAAAGAGTAAAAAACACTCTTGAACCAATATGCGTTAAAAATTCAGCTTTTACCACTGCACCACGTGTTGGTACAATATTTACTACAGAATTATCCAACTCGACATTTTCATTCAAAAAATAACTATTGCTAATAGCAATACGGTTTTCACTGTAGGGACTAAGTTGTGTTTTGACGGTAAACCCACGCCAGTCAGTTGCCACGCCAGTGGTATTTTCAACATCAAGGCCAGACGCGCCAGGAGCTTTAATAAGAGCAACGGTGTCCCCAAGTTCCTGGCTAAAAGTAATACCTTCGCTATGTGCCAATATTCCCCCCCTGGCACCATAATTTAAACGCTGTACATTACGATCATAATTATAACTGCTATTGACTGAGCCATACGTGCCATCATAGGTCAGCGCAAGACTGCCACCTGCAGTATCATCATCACTAGTGTATGATTGTGTCAAATTATAGGAGATATTATTTCTTTCCAGCATAGTGCCACTTAAGCCAACCTGATGGGAACTATTGGTATGATCATTTTGGGTAACTGAATACGTCGCAAATGAATTATTTAACCAACCCGATAAAGGAACAGAAAGTGACAACATATAAATTTGTTCGTTGCCATTATCCTTAGTATTATTGCTTTCATATCGACTGGATGACATATCAGAATAGCTCCATGATATATTCCATGATATGCTATTCCAACTGTTGCTATAACCAAATTGAATTAAACGTTCAATATTATTTGTATGCCAATATTCCTGACGGCTTAATGTCAAATAAACATTACCGTATCCTTGCACAAAGGATTGCGTTAATGTACCTTCAACTCGACTACGTCTGTTTCCTGTTTGCCAAAAATCATCCTGATTATTATATCTCGAAGACCACTCATCCAGAGTGTAATAACCTTCTGTAGAATAACGGTAACCAACAAGGCGGATGCTCGTGTCGGTATCATTAAAGAATTTAGAATAAAGAAATCGGTATGATTGCCCTGTTTCATTTTCGGCATCGTCAAACTGCGCCTGTGCATGTGTTACATCAAGAGATGCTGCACCAAAACGCCCTAAATCTTTACCGATACCCAGAGCAAAAGAGGAATAATCTTCAGCAAGTTGAACACCGCTATACAGGGTAATTCCTTTTGGCAAACCATGAATGACCTGTGCCTGCATTACACCCGGTTTACGGTGTTCATCATTACGTAATTCACCGATGCTAAAATCAATATCCGTTTGCCCTTCACGCTTAAGAACAGCTAAAGAAGCATAAGGCTGTGTAAAATGTTGTTCAGTACCATCTTCTTCTTTAATAGTTATATCGAGATCGCCACCGGAACTGACGGTATTGAGATCGGTTATTGCAAAAGCGCCCTGCGGGACAGCAGTCTGATAAATAATATAATTATTCTGCCGAATAATAACCGTAGCATTAGTTTTAGCAATGCCGTGCACAACAGGAGAAAAACTGTTTTGGCTTACCGGTAACATATCGTTATCTGTATATAACCGGACGCCTCTAATTTGAGTGCTATCAAATATATCGCTTGCAGTCCATGTATCACCTAACATAATTTGACTACGTAATGAAGGAATATTACGCTGTAACCACGTATTAATTGAGTGATACTCCGCATCGCCATTTGTTATGTTTAATGTACTGTAATTACGCAGTCGCCATGCACCAATGTTCAATCCATTACGTATATTGAGGTAGTTACTATCCTCCGCACTGTAATCTGCTTTTAATGTATGACTACCTGAAAAGTCATAGTTCACCATCAACGCATTAATACCTTCATCCCAGCGAGTCGGGCTAATATAATCACGTGTATTCATATCAAGGTAAATCTGCGGAATAGTGATATTAAGACGTAATAATTGACCATCAAATAACCACGTTGAACCTGTAATAAGGGGTACGGGATTTACACAAGATTTTTCATCTACATCGTTAAGTGAAGGTAGCGTTTTAACTTTTACCCCCATCGACGCGAGCGTTTCTTTCAGCGAAATAAAACAGGGATAAAGCTCTTGATCCTCGTTGTCATGGCTAAATTTTACATCCCGGCGCTCAAACATTTTGCTATTGATATAAATATCAACATTGTAAACACCTGCGGGCAACGTGTTTGCCCGGTTAAACTGGCTGATATCGACACCTGTTGGATGATCAATTTCCAATAACGCGGGATTAAAAAAATTATCATCTGCTATGGCTTGCCCGGAAAGGATGAGTAAAACACCCGACATTGTATGAGTAAAAAAAGTTGTTTTAGCCATAAGAATGCCCCCGGTAAATCACAATGTGACCTTAATTTGTTCGCTCACAGCACCATAATCATTAATAAATCGCCAATACATATTTTTGCCACTTGTCTGTGCGGGCAAAGGTAACGTAAGCGTTTCAAAGGGGCGAATCATATTCAGTGGAACATCTTTACCATCGACATTAACTTCCATAATATTAATATGGATAGCATTTGTATTTTCAACAATGAGATTATTAGCCTTGCGATGCCATTTAACATTAACCGCGCCCGATTCTGGAATCGTTTTTATGGATGCAGGGCGCCAGAATAGTTTTATACGTGTTTTTATCGCAATCTCTAACGCGTTAACATCTTTGTTTTTATTTGCAGGAGGAATATTTTTGACATTCAGCCAGAATACCGACTCACGATCTTCTGGTAAAATACCTTTCGTTTTTATAATACGTAATACTTTTTCCTGTAAGGGTTCCAGCCTTGAAACAGGTGGAATAACAGCAAACGGGGCTTTACTTTTGTCATTTTTATTAAAGGGATCGACCCACGCCTGGACAAGATAGGGGATTTTGTCTTCTTTGTTATAAACAGAGACAGTAACGTCTGATTTATTGCTTAAGTAAACCAACCGTGTACCACCAATAATAATTCCGGCATGTGCACATGTGGAAATAAGAAAAATAAAAACAAGTCCAATAATTTTCATCATGCGAGTTGCCATTATTCCATTTTGACAGAGCCTGATTACATAAAATAATAAGATGCCTTTATTTCAGTATAAAAAGGCTCTCGTTATTTTACTTCATATACTCGATAGTAAATTGAGCATCGGCGTTAGCTGTACCGGCAGTTACAGCAGCACTTGTTGCAATGTAGCGAGCAATAAATTTCATTTCAGCGGTGCCAAGCGTTGTATCTATATTAGTCCATGCTGAGTCTGTATATAATTTAACCTGGCTATTATCTTCACGGTTAAAAATACGAATAGCGACACCAGTAGCTGCAATTGCCGAGCCCTGTCCCGTATAATCGCCTGGTGCAGTCGCGTTAAGAGGGTTACCAATTGCTAAATCACCACTCGCATTTGATGCTTCAACGCCATCAAAACGAACAGCGGCTTTGTTATAGGTTGCCGGACATTTTTCCAGTTTGATGCTAAACGCCTGCGGAGAAGCAAGATCGCCCGGAGCAGAAAAAGCCGTTTTATTAACTTTGCCTAATGGGACAGTTTGATCTTTGGTATCAGAGGTTACTTCACAGGTGCTGTCTACAATTTCACCGACAAAGTGAACGGTTCCATCTTCAGCTAAAACATGACCAGACATTAAAAGAGCAGCCAGCGTCAGCGCACCGCCAATAATATTACGTTTCATAAAAACTCCATTAATAAATTATATCTATTCCAGTAAATCATAAATAAAACATATGTTTTAATATTATGATTCGTTGGAATATTACATTAATGAAGTTTTATTATCCAGAAATTAATATTAATTACAAAAAATTTCGGAATATAATATTTAATAAAACCAATATCATTATTACAGCTTAATTATAATTTTTACAACAAATAAAATAGCAAAGGATGATATTTAGGAATATATCAATACAGAAAAACAATGGATTATAAAAGACAAATACATAATTTTTATATTGTTTTTTTGAATGATATATTTTGATAGTGTGTTTTATATTTACGATAAATATAAAAATGGATTTATTGTGTTGTCCGTCAATTAAACAGATAGAAAATATAAATATCATTCATTTTTTAAATGTAAAAGGGGCTGCCATAAGGCAGCCCCTTTTACATTTTCAATGGATTATTATTTACTCAACCGTAACCGATTTCGCCAGGTTACGCGGCTGGTCAACATCGGTGCCTTTGATCAGCGCGACATGGTACGCCAGCAGTTGCAGCGGAACGGTGTAGAAGATTGGGGCAATCACTTCTTCCACATGCGGCATCTCGATGATGTGCATATTATCGCTACTTACAAAACCTGCGTCCTGATCGGCAAAGACGTACAACTGACCGCCACGCGCGCGAACTTCTTCAATGTTGGATTTCAGTTTTTCCAACAGTTCGTTATTCGGCGCGACGACGATAACCGGCATATCGGCGTCAATCAACGCCAGCGGACCGTGTTTCAGTTCACCCGCAGCGTAGGCTTCAGCGTGAATATAAGAGATCTCTTTCAGCTTCAATGCGCCTTCCAGCGCGATGGGATACTGATCGCCACGGCCCAGGAACAGTGCGTGATGTTTGTCAGAGAAATCTTCTGCCAGAGCTTCAATACGTTTGTCCTGAGACAGCATCTGCTCAATACGACTCGGCAGCGCCTGCAGACCATGCACGATGTCATGTTCAATGGAGGCATCCAGACCTTTCAGTCGAGACAATTTTGCCACCAGCATCAACAGCACAGTTAGCTGAGTGGTAAAGGCTTTGGTAGATGCCACGCCAATTTCAGTACCGGCATTGGTCATCAGCGCCAGATCGGATTCACGCACCAGAGAAGAACCAGGAACGTTACAGATTGCCAGCGAACCAAGGTAACCCAGCTCTTTCGACAGACGCAGGCCAGCCAGGGTATCTGCCGTTTCACCGGACTGCGACAGAGTGATCATCAGACTGTTACGACGCACGGCTGATTTGCGATAGCGGAATTCAGAGGCGATTTCGACGTCGCACGGAATGCCTGCCAGCGATTCAAACCAGTAGCGGGAAACCATACCAGAATTGTAAGAAGTGCCACAGGCGAGGATCTGAATATGCTCAACCTTCGACAGCAGTTCATCGGCATTCGGGCCCAGCTCGCTTAGATCAACCTGACCATGGTTAATACGTCCGGCGAGAGTGTTTTTGATCGCGTTAGGCTGTTCGTAGATCTCTTTCTGCATGTAGTGGCGGTAAATACCTTTATCGCCCGCGTCATATTGCAGATTGGATTCGATATCCTGACGTTTTACTTCCGCGCCAGATTTATCGAAGATGTTTACCGAACGGCGAGTGATTTCCGCAATATCGCCCTCTTCAAGGAAGATAAAACGGCGGGTCACCGGCAATAGTGCCAACTGGTCAGAAGCGATAAAGTTTTCGCCCATACCGAGGCCGATAACCAGCGGGCTACCGGAACGAGCCGCCAGCAAAGTATCCGGGTTGCGGGTGTCCATGATAACCGTACCGTAAGCGCCACGCAGTTGCGGGATAGCGCGCAGAACGGCCTCACGCAGAGTGCCGCCCTGTTTCAGTTCCCAGTTCACCAGGTGAGCAATCACTTCTGTGTCGGTTTCAGAAACGAAGGTATAGCCACGCGCTTTTAACTCTTCGCGCAGCGGTTCATGGTTTTCGATGATGCCGTTATGCACCACCACAATGTGTTCAGAAACATGCGGATGCGCATTCGCTTCTGAAGGTTCTCCGTGAGTCGCCCAGCGGGTGTGAGCAATACCGGTGCCACCATGCAGAGGATGTTCTTCCGCTGCCTGGGCCAGCATCTGTACTTTACCGAGACGACGCAAGCGGGTCATATTTCCGTTTGCATCGACGACTGCCAAACCGGCAGAGTCATAACCACGGTATTCCAGACGACGTAAGCCTTCAAGAAGGATTTCAGCTACATCACGTTGCGCGATCGCGCCAACAATTCCACACATAGTTTTTAATTCCGATTGATATCGTTGTCGGTCAACCTGTATACCCGATTTTTCGGGCGCCCCGAGCCTTGTAGAGAGTGGGGTTATTTTTATAAGTACAACATATTGGGCGGGAGATTATGTTATCTCCTCATCCCTGGTGGCCGGATTACCCAGCCAGAATTACTTTTTCTTAACCGGACGACGCCAGCCTTCTTTTTGTGACTGCGGCACACGGCTGATTGCCAGGGCATTTTCACCAACATTGCGCGTTACGGTAGTACCCGCAGCAATGGTTGCGCCTTTACCAACCGTTACCGGTGCAACAAGTTGGGTGTCAGAACCGACAAATACATCGTCGCCAATAATGGTTTTAAATTTATTCGCACCGTCGTAGTTGCAGGTAATAGTTCCCGCGCCGATGTTAACGTTATCGCCAATTTCCGCATCGCCCAGGTAAGTCAGATGACCGGCTTTCGAGCCTTTACCCAGACGCGCTTTTTTCATCTCAACAAAGTTACCGACGTGTGCGCCTTCCAGCAGTTCTGCACCAGGGCGCAGACGGGCAAACGGGCCAATGGTACAGGCTGCCGCCAGATTCGCATCTTCCACGACTGTATATGGGCTGATTTCGCAATCATCGCCAATCACGCTGTTTTTAATCACGCAACCAGTGCCAATTTTCACGCGATTGCCGAGAGTAACATTACCCTCGATGATAACGTTAGTATCAATTTCAACATCGCGCCCGTGAGTAAGCGTACCGCGCAGATCAAAACGAGCCGGATCGCGCAGCATAACTCCCGCCAGCAGCAATTTTTCTGCCTGTTCGGACTGATAAACGCGCTCCAGACGGGAGAGTTGCAGACGGTTATTTACACCTTCGACTTCGCTTAAACGCTGCGGATGTACAGCGACGATTTCACGTCCTTCCTGATACGCCAGGGCAATAATGTCGGTGATGTAGTACTCGCCCTGAGCATTATTATTGGTCAGCTTCGCCAGCCAGCGTTTCATATCTGCACCGTTGGCGATCAGAATACCGGTGTTGATCTCCTGGATTTGACGCTGCTCATCGGTAGCATCTTTATGCTCAACAATGCCGGTAACTTTGCCATTCTCACGGGTAATGCGACCATAACCGGTTGGATCATCCAGTTTCACTGTCAGCAGACCAATCCCACCCTGCGGTTTTGCATCACGCAGACGCTGGAGTGTTTCGACCGAGATCAGCGGCACATCGCCGTAGAGCATTAAAATGTCTTCATCATCGGCAAAGAAAGGTGCAGCCTGCTGCATTGCATGACCGGTGCCCAGTTGCTCGGCCTGAAGCACCCAGTTCAGGTTGTCCTCTTTCAGCGACTGTTTAAGCAGATCGCCACCGTGACCGTAAACCAGGTGAACGTGTGCTGCGCCTAATTCATTCGCAGCATCAATGACATGCTGAACCATCGCTTTCCCGGCAAGGGTATGCAGCACTTTTGGAATATCAGAATACATGCGAGTGCCTTTGCCTGCTGCAAGGATCACTACGCTCATAGCATTATTCAACATACGCGTCCTGACTGTAATTTGAGAACGAATTTAAACCGCTTCACATTGAAAAAACTACATTTTTTTCATCGTGAAATGGACAGAGGATAAATTGCGCAATAAAGGATTATCCCCACTGACGAAAACATCATTTTCGACCATTGGCGCGCCTTTTGTCTGCATAAAAGTAAGATAGCACCTTCATTTAAGCGTCAGCATGATGTTTTTGCTCTTATTTCGATCAATGAATAAACGAGAAAACAAGCAAAGAGTTTCGCTGGTTTATATAAGAAGAGTTAATCGCGGAACATGAATGACCACAGCACAAATCCTGCTGTACCGCTATCCAGATGAAAATATGCGCAGCGCACGCAATAAAAAAGCCAGCCTGTTTCCAGACTGGCTTTGTGCTTTTCAAGCCGGTGTTACATCGCTTTTTTGGTCAACTCGATAACGCGCAGCTGCGCGATCGCTTTGGCCAGTTCCGCAGACGCCTGAGCGTAATCTACGTCGCCGTGAGAGCTGCTAATGTGCTCTTCAGCCTTACGTTTCGCTTCCATGGCTCGCGCTTCGTCGAGATCCTGGCCGCGAATTGCGGTGTCGGCCAGAACGGTCACGTTGCCAGGCTGCACTTCAAGAATGCCGCCAGACAGATAGATAAACTCTTCGTGACCGTGCTGTTTCACGATGCGAATCATACCAGGCTTAATGGCGGTGAGCAGCGGTGCGTGGCCAGGGTAGATCCCCAGTTCACCTTCGCTACCCGTTACCTGGATTTTCTCGACCAGACCAGAGAACATTTGTTGCTCTGCGCTGACGACGTCCAGGTGGTAAGTCATTGCCATATCACCCTCCGATTAAGGCGTTAAAGTTTTTTGGCTTTTTCCACTGCTTCTTCGATGGAACCGACCATGTAGAACGCCTGCTCCGGCAGGTGATCGTATTCGCCTTCCATGATGCCTTTAAAGCCACGGATGGTGTCTTTCAGGGAGACGTATTTACCCGGAGAACCGGTGAATACTTCTGCCACGAAGAACGGCTGGGACAGGAAACGCTGGATCTTACGAGCGCGCGCTACCACCAGTTTGTCTTCTTCAGACAGTTCATCCATACCCAGGATGGCGATGATGTCTTTCAGTTCCTGATAACGTTGCAGGATGGACTGAACGCCACGAGCGGTGTCGTAGTGTTCCTGACCAACTACCAGCGGATCCAGCTGACGGCTGGTGGAGTCCAGCGGATCAACGGCCGGGTAGATACCCAGAGATGCGATCTGACGGCTCAGTACCACGGTTGCGTCAAGGTGAGCAAAGGTGGTTGCTGGGGATGGGTCAGTCAAGTCATCCGCAGGTACGTATACCGCCTGAACGGAGGTGATAGAACCGGTTTTGGTGGAGGTGATACGTTCCTGCAGAACACCCATCTCTTCCGCCAGGGTCGGCTGATAACCTACCGCTGAAGGCATACGACCCAGCAGTGCAGATACTTCCGTACCGGCCAGGGTGTAACGATAGATGTTGTCAACAAACAGCAGAACGTCACGACCTTCGTCACGGAATTTCTCAGCCATGGTCAGGCCGGTCAGAGCAACGCGCAGACGGTTTCCCGGCGGCTCGTTCATCTGGCCATACACCAGGGATACTTTGTCGATAACGTTGGAGTCGGTCATTTCGTGGTAGAAGTCGTTACCCTCACGAGTACGTTCACCTACGCCCGCAAACACAGAGTAACCGGAGTGCTCGATCGCGATGTTACGAATCAGCTCCATCATGTTTACGGTTTTACCTACACCCGCACCACCGAACAGACCAACTTTACCGCCCTTAGCGAACGGACACATCAGGTCGATAACTTTGATACCGGTTTCCAGCAGTTCCTGAGAGTTTGACAGCTCTTCGTAGGAAGGTGCTGCGCGGTGAATCGCCCAACGCTCTTCTTCACCGATCTCGCCTTTCATGTCGACCGGTTCGCCCAGTACGTTCATGATACGACCCAGAGTCGCTTTACCTACCGGGACTTCGATCGGGTGTTCGAGGTCTTTTACATCCAGACCGCGACGCAGACCGTCGGAGGAACCCATTGCGATGGTACGCACGATACCGCCGCCGAGCTGCTGCTGAACTTCCAGCACCAGACGCTCATTACCATTTTGCACCTCAAGAGCATCGTACACGCGCGGTACGGCATCCTGAGGGAATTCGACGTCAACTACGGCGCCGATTACCTGGACAATCTTTCCAGTAGCCATCTTAAATCCTCTACGAAATAACCTGTTTAAACCGCGGCGGCCCCCGAGACGATCTCGGTGAGTTCCTGAGTAATGCTGGCCTGACGAGCTTTGTTGTATACCAACTGCAGCTCTTTAATCAGGCTGCCGCCATTGTCGGTCGCGGCTTTCATCGCCACCATACGGGCGGCCTGCTCGCTGGCCAGGTTTTCAACCACGCCCTGATAAACCTGAGATTCGACATAACGACGCAGCAGGGTATCCAGCAACGCCTTCGGATCGGGTTCGTACAGGTAATCCCAGGATTTGTGTTTCAGATCATCATCATCTGACGCCGGTAACGGCAGCAGCTGGCTGATAGTCGGAACCTGAGACATGGTATTAATAAATTTGTTGCTGACAATGTAAAGCTTGTCCAGACGGCCTTCATCGTAGGCCTGCAACATCACTTTTACCGGACCGATCAGTTCGGACAGGGAAGGGTTATCCCCCATGCCGGTGACCTGGGCAACAACATTGCCGCCCACGGAGTTGAAGAACGACACGCCTTTCGAGCCGATCATTGCGAGGTCGCATTGAACGCCTTTGTCGGTCCAGGTCTTCATTTCCGCCAGCAGTTTTTTGAACAGGTTAATGTTCAAACCACCGCACAAACCACGGTCGGTCGACACCACCAGGTAGCCCACGCGTTTAACGTCGCGGTCTTCCAGGTATGGGTGCTTATATTCCAGATTACCGTGTGCAAGGTGACCAATCACTTTGCGCATGGTTTCTGCATAAGGACGGCTGGCCGCCATGCGATCCTGCGATTTACGCATTTTGGAAGCGGCGACCATCTCCATCGCTTTAGTGATCTTTTGCGTGTTCTGGACGCTTGCGATCTTACTACGTATCTCTTTTGCGCCGGCCATGAGCTTCTCCTCAATGCCTTGCGGCCTGCCCTAAGGCAAGCCGCCAGACGTTACCAGGATTGGGTTGCTTTGAAGGAATCGAGGATGCCTTTCAGCTTGCCTTCGATTTCGTCGTTGTAGCCACCGGTCTGGTTGATCTCTTGCATCAACGGAGCGTGATCACGGTCGACGTAAGCCAGCAGAGCGGCTTCGAAGCTGCCGATTTTCGACAGTTCAACATCCGCCAGGTAACCACGTTCTGCTGCGAACAGAACCAGAGACTGTTGCGCTACGGACATCGGCGCATACTGTTTCTGTTTCAGCAGTTCGGTCACTTTCTGACCGTGGTCAAGCTGCTTACGTGTTGCATCGTCAAGGTCGGATGCAAACTGAGAGAACGCTGCCAGTTCACGATACTGTGCCAGAGCGGTACGGATACCACCGGACAGTTTTTTCATGATCTTGGTCTGTGCTGCACCACCAACACGGGATACGGAAATACCCGGGTTAACCGCAGGACGAATACCGGCGTTGAACAGGTTGGTTTCCAGGAAGATCTGACCATCGGTAATGGAGATTACGTTGGTCGGAACGAACGCAGAAACGTCACCCGCCTGAGTTTCGATAATCGGCAGCGCGGTCAGAGAACCGGTTTTCCCTTTCACTTCACCTTTGGTGAAGGCTTCAACGTATTCGGCGTTAACACGCGCAGCACGCTCCAGCAGACGAGAGTGGAGGTAGAATACGTCGCCCGGGAATGCTTCACGTCCTGGCGGACGACGGAGCAGCAGGGAGATCTGACGGTAAGCAACAGCCTGTTTAGACAGGTCATCGTAAATGATCAGCGCATCTTCGCCACGGTCACGGAAGTATTCGCCCATTGCACAACCGGCATACGGTGCCAGGTATTGCAGTGCTGCGGATTCAGACGCGGTTGCTACCACAACAATGGTGTTAGCCAGTGCGCCGTGCTCTTCCAGTTTACGTACCACGTTAGAAATGGTGGACGCTTTCTGACCGATAGCGACATAGATACATTTGATACCGGAATCGCGCTGGTTGATGATCGCGTCGATTGCCAGTGCGGTTTTACCAGTCTGACGGTCACCGATGATCAATTCACGCTGACCACGACCGATTGGGATCATGGAGTCAACGGCTTTATAACCAGTCTGTACAGGCTGATCTACGGACTGACGTTCGATAACGCCCGGAGCGATTGCTTCTACAGCAGAGAAGCCGTCGTGATCCAGCGGACCTTTACCGTCGATTGGCGCACCCAGGGTGTTAACCACACGACCCAGCAGGCCACGACCAACCGGAACTTCCAGGATACGACCAGTACACTTAACTTTCATGCCTTCGGCAAGGTCAGCGTACGGACCCATAACTACCGCACCTACAGAGTCGCGCTCGAGGTTCAGTGCGATAGCGTAACGGTTACCCGGCAGGGAGATCATTTCACCCTGCATACAATCGGCCAGGCCGTGGATGCGGATAACACCGTCACTTACAGAAACAATAGTACCTTCGTTGTGAGCTTCACTCACAACATTGAACTGAGCAATGCGCTGCTTGATCAGTTCGCTGATTTCGGTGGAATTCAGTTGCATGCTCCAGTCCCCTTAAGACTGCAAGACGTCTGCAAGGCGCTCAAGACGACCGCGTACGCTGCCATCAATGACCATATCACCCGCTCGGATGATAACGCCTGCCATTACAGACTTATCGATTTTGCAATTCAGCTTAACTTTGCGTGACAGACGTTTTTCCATCGCAGCAGAAATTTTCGCGAGCTGTTGTTCACTCAGTGCGGCAGCGGAAATGACGTCTACCTCAGCGGTAGCCTCACTCACGGCACGCAGGTGAATAAACTGCTCCAGAACATCCGGGAGCGCGTTAAGACGACCATTTTCAGCCATAACCCGAATCAGGTTTTGACCGTTTTCGTCCAGTTGCTCACCACAAACTGCGATAAACGACTCGGCGAGCGTTTCTGGCGCCAGTGCGCCAGAGAGAAGCTCTGCCATCTGTTCGTTTTTGGTTACCTCGGCGGCAAACGCCAGCATGTCCTGCCAGCGTTCTACACTTTGGTGTTCGACGGCAAAGTCAAAAGCTGCTTTGGCGTAGGGGCGAGCTACCGTAATAAATTCAGACATCAGCCCCTCCCTCCTTACAGTTCAGCGACAAGTTTATCCACGATGTCGCTGTTAGCAGCTTCATCCACGGAACGTTCGATGATCTTCTCGGCGCCAGCAACAGCCAGGATAGCAACTTGCTTACGCAGCTCTTCACGGGCACGTTTACGCTCGGCTTCAATTTCCGCCTGCGCCTGAGCCACGATTTTAGTACGTTCCTGTTCTGCCTCAGCTTTCGCTTCGTCCAGAATCTGCGAGCGGCGTTTGTTCGCCTGCTCGATGATTACCTGGGCTTCCGCTTTCGCTTTTTTCAGCTGGTCGGTCGCGCTGGCCTTTGCAAGGTCAAGGTCCTTGTGTGCTCGTTCTGCGGAAGCAAGACCGTCAGCAATTTCTTTTTGACGTTTTTCGATGGCAGCCATTAATGGCGGCCATACGTACTTCATGCAGAACAGAACGAACAGGACAAACGCGATGGCCTGGCCGAGGATTGTTGCGTTAAGATTCACAGCACAATGCCTCTATTTAGTTAACGTTCTGATATTGCTCTTTAAATAAAAGCAACGCTTACTACGCGACAGCGAACATCACGTACAGACCCAGACCTACAGCGATCATCGGGATAGCATCCACCAGACCCATAACGATAAAGAACTGAGTACGCAGCAGAGGAATCAGATCAGGTTGACGCGCTGCGCCTTCCAGGAATTTACCCCCGAGGATGCCGATACCGATCGCAGCACCGATTGCCGCCAGACCCATCATCACAGCGGCAGCCATGTACAGCAGATCCATATTCAGGTTTTCCATGACAGTCTCCAGTTTGTTTCAGTTAAAACGTAGTAGTGTTGGTAAATTAATGTTCTTCAGACGCCATCGACAGATAGACGATCGTCAGAACCATGAAGATGAAGGCTTGCAGCGTAATGATCAGGATGTGGAAAATGGCCCACGGCACATTCAGGATCCACTGTGACCACCACGGCAACAGACCAGCAATCAGAATGAAAATCAGCTCACCGGCGTACATGTTACCGAACAGTCGCAAACCGAGTGAAACTGGTTTGGACAGCAGGCTTACCCCTTCAAGGATTAAGTTGACAGGAATGAACGCCCAGTGATTGAACGGCTGCAGCGTCAACTCTTTCGTGAAGCCGCCGATGCCTTTCATTTTGATGCTGTAGAACAGAATCAGGATAAATACGCCCAGAGCCATCGACAGCGTCACGTTCACGTCAGCAGACGGAACTACACGCAGTGCCGGCAAACCGATCCAGTGTTCTGCGATATACGGCAGCAGATCGATAGGCAGTAAGTCCATCAGGTTCATCAGGAATACCCAAACGAAGATCGTCAGGGCCAGCGGTGCAATCAGCTTGCTTTTGCCATGGTACATGTCTTTCACGCTACCATTAACAAAGCCGATTACCAGCTCAATCGCGGTCTGAAACTTACCTGGTACGCCGCTGGTCGCCTTTTTGGCGACGCTACGGAACATAAGCAGGAACAACAGACCCAGCACCACCGAGAAGAACATGGAGTCAATATTGATTGTCCAGAAGGTGGCTGGGGGGTTTTGTGGATCCACCAGCGAGAATGTACGCAGGTCCAGCTGAAGGTTATTCAGGTGGTGTCCTATGTAATCCTGCGGCGTCATATTTTCTGAAGCCATGATGCCTTTTACCCTTTGTTGTTAATTACAGCCGGTGCCAGTATCTGAACCACCAGCACCAAAACCCACGTAACGATCAGCGGCAAGAATACCGCCTTTAAAACCGCCAACGCCACCACCAGTAACACCAACATCGCCAGAACTTTGAAAGCTTCGCCAAATGCGAATGTCCAGGCCACCCGGCCTTTCGCTGGTGTATGCGCCTGGTGACGCCAGGCAAATATCATAAACAAAACGTTAGGCAGAAAGACTGCCAGGCCTCCGCTTAATGCAGAGACGCCCCAGAAGGGGTCTTTGAGGCTGAATAGCAATCCACTTGCTATCACCACCAGTAACTGAACGAGCAGAAGCTTCCGAGCAACGTTTCGACTCACGAGCGACACAGACATCACGTTTTTCACTCCTGCTCCCTTCGAGGTATGCCGCGTGTCGTATAAAACTTTCTTTAAGGCTTAGAGTCAAGCATCAAAAAGCGGTCAAATTATACGGTGCGCCCCCGTGATTTCAAACAATAAGTAGCCAAAAGGTGAATAAATGTTTAAATATTTTTCCAGTGCATACAATTGCGACTTTTCTGCTAACCATGCCAGATCATGAAAAACTGTAAATAACGCGTAAACACTGGTGGTAAAGCGTGCTTCAGATCACAGATTGAGCATGTTCGCGCACAGCATATTTATTTACTTGGCAAATGATGCCATTGCAAGTTTCTGATATTTCAGTCTAAAAACAGATACTGTTTTCATAAATAGCATTTACACAACAAAAACCAGACATTGACATTCTTAATAAAATTTTAACAGCAAATTATGGTTCTTAGCGCCGATTTTTAGCAGACTGATATTTTCACCGATGACTTATTTTCTGCTTACCCAAAAAAGCCACGTTAGTTCATTGATGCGAAATGGTAAACGTGGCGTTAAATGTAACCAGTTATATCAGTAAAAAACCTGGTCGTTGTTAACAGTCAAACCGATAAATTTTTTATGATTTTTTTGATAAAAATTAAATTTTATTTGCTTTAATCACAACCAAATGGCGTTCGCCATCCAGAGCCGGAACCTGAAGTTTAACCACTGATTCAACCTGATATTCTGCGGGCAATAGGGCTATTTCATCTTCCGGCATTTGTCCTTTCAGCGCATAGAAACGGCCTTGCTCGCCAGGAAGATGATGACACCAGCTCACCATATCGTTCAGAGAGGCAAAAGCACGGCTAATTACACCATCAAACGGTGGCTCTGACGGAAACTCTTCTACCCTACTCTGTACCGGCTCAATGTTCTCCAGTTTCAATTCATGTTGAACCTGACGCAGGAAACGCACGCGTTTACCGAGGCTATCCAGTAGTGTGAAGTGGGCGTCAGGGCGTACGATAGATAGAGGAATGCCGGGCAGACCCGGGCCGGTGCCGACATCAATAAAACGTTCACCTTGCAGATAAGGTGCGACGACAATGCTGTCCAGAATATGGCGTACCAGCATCTCATTAGGATCGCGCACCGAAGTCAGGTTGTACGCCTTGTTCCATTTGTGCAGCATATTTACGTAGGCAATAAGCTGATTTTTCTGGTGATCGGTAAGCGAAATTCCTGCGTCTTTCAGCAGTGAGGAGAGTTTGTTGAGCACGGTGATTACCTGTTCTTGATGCGTTGCCTGGTAAGCAGGTGCTTACCAGGCATTTTTAATGCGTTATGCGCTACGACGCAGCATACCTTGTTTTTTCAGCCATACCAGCAGAATGGAGATAGCCGCAGGCGTGACGCCAGAAATACGCGAAGCCTGACCGATAGAGGCCGGTTTGTGATCGTTGAGTTTGGCGATCACTTCGTTAGAAAGACCGGATACCTGGCGGTAATCCAGCGTCGCAGGCAGCAAGGTATTCTCGTTACGCAGCTGCTTTTCGATCTCATCTTGCTGACGCGCAATATAACCTTCGTATTTCACCTGAATCTCAACCTGTTCCGCCGCCTGTTCGTCTGTCAACGCAGGGGCAAACGGTGTCAGCGTGGTTAATTTTTCATAAGTCATTTCCGGACGACGCAGCAGATCTTCACCACTGGCTTCACGGGAAAGCGGCGCAGTCAGGTGAGCATTCACTTCGGCTGCAACGTCCGCTGACGGCGTTACCCAGGTCGATTTCAGACGCTGGCGCTCACGCTCGATGTTCTCAAGCTTCTCGTTAAAGCGCGCCCAACGTTCATCATCAACCAGCCCCAGCTCACGACCAATTTCAGTCAGACGCAGGTCTGCGTTATCTTCACGCAGCATCAGTCGATATTCTGCGCGTGAGGTAAACATACGGTACGGTTCTTTGGTTCCTAAAGTGCACAGGTCATCGACCAGTACGCCAAGGTAAGCCTGGGAACGTGCAGGCGCCCAGCCTTCTTTGTCAGCAGACAGGCGAGCGGCGTTAAGACCGGCCAGCAAACCTTGTGCTGCCGCTTCTTCATAACCGGTAGTGCCATTAATTTGACCGGCAAAGAACAGACCCTGGATAAACTTGCTTTCCAGCGTCGGTTTCAGGTCGCGAGGATCGAAGAAGTCATACTCAATGGCATAACCTGGACGCACGATCTTCGCATTTTCCATCCCCTGCATGGAGCGGACGATTTGCATCTGCACATCGAACGGCAGGCTGGTGGAGATACCGTTCGGATAAATTTCGTTAGACGTCAGCCCTTCCGGTTCAAGGAAGATCTGATGCTGATTTCTGTCGGCGAAGCGCATGACTTTGTCTTCGATCGACGGACAGTAGCGTGGGCCAACACCTTCAATCACTCCGGCATACATTGGACTACGATCGAGGTTACTGCGGATCACGTCATGAGTTTTCTCGTTGGTATGGGTGATATAGCACGGCACCTGCTGTGGATGCTGCGCTGCGTTGCCCATAAACGAGAACACCGGCATTGGGTTATCGCCATGCTGTTGCGCCAGCACACTGAAATTGATGGTGCGGGCGTCAATACGCGGCGGCGTCCCTGTTTTCAGACGACCAACGCGCAGTGGCAGTTCACGCAAACGGCGAGAAAGCGGAATGGAAGGCGGATCTCCAGCACGACCACCGCTGTAATTATCCAGACCGATATGAATCTTGCCGTCAAGGAAAGTGCCTACAGTGAGCACGACAGCCTTAGCACGGAATTTCAACCCCATTTGGGTGACAGCACCGACCACGCGATCATTTTCGACAATAAGATCCTCAACCGCCTGCTGGAAGATCATCAGGTTTGGTTGATTCTCAAGTGCAGTGCGTACCGCCTGACGGTACAGCACACGATCCGCCTGTGCTCGGGTTGCACGAACCGCCGGTCCTTTGCTGGCGTTTAGTATCCTAAACTGGATACCCGCCTGGTCGATCGCTTTTGCCATCAGACCGCCGAGTGCATCCACTTCTTTTACCAGATGTCCCTTCCCAATACCGCCGATTGCCGGGTTGCAGCTCATCTGTCCCAGAGTGTCGATATTGTGTGTCAAAAGCAGAGTCTGTTGACCCATACGCGCCGCAGCCATCGCGGCCTCGGTGCCTGCATGACCCCCGCCAATGATGATGACGTCAAAAGGATCCGGATAAAACATGGTGATTGCCTCGCATAACGCGGTATGAAAATGGATTGAAGCCCGGGCCGTGGATTCTACTCAACTTTGCCTGCTTGAGAAAGACCTGGGATCCTGGGTATTAAAAAGAAGATCTTTTTATTTAGAGATCTGTTCTATTGTGATCTCTTATTAGGATCGCACTGCCCTGTGGATAACAAGGATCCGACTTTTAAGATCAACAACCTGGAAAGGATCATTAACTGTGAATGATCGGTGATCCTGGACCGTATAAGCTGGGATCAGAATGAGGGGTTATGCACAACTCAAAAACTGAACAACAGTTGTTCTTTGGATAACTACCGGTTGATCCAAGCTTCCTGACAGAGTTATCCACAGTAGATCGCACGATCTGTATACTTATTTGAGTAAATTAATCCACGATCCCAGCCATTCTTCTGCCGGATCTTCCGGAATGTCGTGATCAAGGATGTTGATCTTCAGTGTTTCGCCCATCTGTTTCGCACCGGAATTTTTGAGTTCTGCCTCGAGTTTATCGATCGCACCACAAAAAGTGTCGTATTCACGACTGCCAATACCGATTGCGCCAAAGCGTACCGCAGAAAGATCGGGTTTTTGTTCCAGCAACGCTTCATAGAAAGGAGAAAGGTTGTCCGGAATGTCTCCGGCGCCGTGGGTAGAACTGATAACCAGCCAGATCCCGGAGGCAGATAAATCTTCTAACAACGGACCATGCAGCGTTTCGGTGGTAAAACCCGCCTCTTCCAGCTTTTCTGCCAGGTGTTCTGCTACATATTCGGCACCGCCCAGGGTGCTGCCGCTGATAAGAGTGATATCTGCCATAAACCGCCACCTTTATTAAGAGTGGCGTATTGTACGCTGTGAACGCGCTGGGATCTACCTGTGGAAAAGTATGGGATTAAAAAAGCTGATCATGGCTTGATGGTACGCATGATCGGGTTCTGCAGGACGATCAGTGTTTCGGTGGACTGAATTTCATCAATTGTTTGGATCTTGTTGATAAGTACATGCTGGAGAGCATCGATCGAACGGCACATCACTTTTATAAAGATGCTGTAGTGGCCGGTTGTGTAATAGGCTTCAGTAACTTCATCAAGGCTTTCCAGCTTTGCCAGCGCGGAAGGGTAGTCTTTGGCGCTCTTTAATATAATGCCGATAAAGCAGCCTACGTCATAACCAAGCTGCTTCGGGCTGACGTCGATACGCGCACCGGTAATGATCCCCGCCTGCTTCATTTTCTCTACACGAACGTGAATCGTCCCCGGGCTGACGCCAAATTGTTTCGCCAGTTCAGCGTAAGCGGTGCGCGCATTGCCCATTAATGCTTCCAGGATGCCACGGTCCAGATTGTCGATCAGATAATTTTCCATAGGATTTTCTTATTCATATTGATGATTCATTCTATTTTAGTCTTCTTTTTTAATGAATCAAAAGTGGGTAAGGCTTTTTATTGAATGATTATTGCATGTGTGCTGGTTTTTGTTGCTTAATCATACGCAACAGGACGCAGGAGTATAAAAAATGAAAACCGCTTACATTGCCAAACAACGTCAAATTAGCTTCGTGAAATCTCACTTTTCTCGTCAACTGGAAGAACGCTTAGGGCTGATTGAAGTCCAGGCGCCAATCCTTAGTCGTGTGGGGGATGGCACGCAGGATAACTTGTCGGGCTGTGAAAAAGCGGTACAGGTAAAAGTGAAAGCTCTGCCTGATGCCCAGTTCGAAGTGGTTCATTCACTGGCGAAGTGGAAACGTCAGACGTTAGGGCAACACGACTTCAGCGTGGGCGAAGGGCTGTACACGCACATGAAAGCCCTTCGCCCCGATGAAGACCGTCTTTCTCCGTTGCACTCGGTCTATGTAGACCAGTGGGACTGGGAACGCGTAATGGGCGACGGCGAGCGTCAATTCTCGACTCTGAAAAGCACGGTAGAGGCGATCTGGGCGGGAATTAAAGCAACCGAAGCTGCGGTTAGCGAAGAGTTTGGCCTGGCACCGTTCCTGCCGGATCAGATCCACTTCGTACACAGCCAGGAATTACTGTCTCGTTATCCGGATCTCGATGCCAAAGGGCGTGAGCGGGCGATTGCGAAAGATCTTGGCGCGGTATTCCTTGTCGGGATTGGCGGCAAGTTGAGTGATGGTCATCGTCACGACGTGCGCGCACCGGATTATGATGACTGGAGCACCCCGTCAGAACTGGGCCATGCGGGTCTGAACGGCGATATTCTGGTGTGGAACCCGGTGCTGGAAGATGCGTTTGAACTTTCTTCAATGGGGATTCGCGTAGATGCTGACACGCTGAAGCACCAACTGGCGCTAACTGGTGATGAAGATCGTCTGCAACTAGAGTGGCATCAGGCGCTGCTGCGCGGTGAAATGCCGCAGACTATCGGCGGCGGTATCGGCCAGTCTCGTTTGACCATGCTACTGCTGCAACTGCCGCATATCGGCCAGGTTCAGTGTGGCGTTTGGCCTGCGGCAGTTCGTGAGAGCGTCCCTTCTCTGCTGTAATAATTTATCGCCGCCAGCGTCTGAGCAGGCGGCTTCGCATCCCGGTATCAAAACGCCAGATATGATCGAAAATGCGCATGATGCCGGGTTTGCCGTGTGCCGACATCGCCACGGCATGAAAGCGATGCTGATGTACCCGCTGCAACTCTTTCACTTTACTCGTCACGTCGTCAGGCAACCGCTGGGCGATAAAATCAGAAATCACCACCGCATCGGCGTCAAACCATTCCCGGCTTTGCAAGCGTTCCATAATGGAGCGAAAACAACTGGCAAGATCGGTGCCGCCACGAAACTGCTGGCTTAAAAAGCGAATCGCTTGTTCGATGCCTTGTGAGCCTGAAAGCTCATAACGGACAATCTCGGTGGAAAATAACATAATAAAGCAGCGCCGGTTTTCAGCGAGGGCAATGCGCATTAATGCCAGGCAGAATGCTTTCGCACACTGTTCATTAAAGCCGCCCATTGAGCCGGAAGTATCCACGCAGACAATAAACGGCCCGCGCGGCTGTTCGTCGTAATCTTTATGTACCACCGGGCGTTCGATCACTTTTTCACGCCACGATTCACCGTGCAGACGATAGGTAAGCAACTGCTTTTCCACCAGCCGACGGTAAAACTCATACTCCAGTTCAGTTATCCCAAGCGTAGCCAGTTCCGGCGGCAGAAGGCGTAAAATATCATCGCTTTGTTGCAGACCATCAACCTGCTCAGGAACGGTCGCCGGTTCGCGCACCATAGTGCGGAAGGTTTCCATCTGCGCATCGTTGCGTGGTATCGATTTGGCTTCCCGCGAACGCCCGAGCTGTTCCGCCAGGCGCTTCAGTTCCGGCTGTTCGTTAAGAAATTCACCGTATTTTACAATTAACTGATAGTCGTCGCGTTTAAGCTGACCGGCGCTCATATCCCACAGATGACCGGCTGCGGTGTTGTTTTCTGCCAGAATCGGTTCAAGCTGCCCACTTAGCGTCATGCGTTCCTGAACTTCACTCAACAGTTGTTCGCGTTCTTCTTCTAATAACTGTTGATTTAACGTCGTCGCTTGCACTATCAGACTTAAGCGCCAACGCTGGAGAAAAAGCGTGTGTAATGCCGGAGTGATCGTGCCGTTGGCATCAACCAACTGCTGGGCTTGTTTGGCCCACGGGGAATTCAGTCGATGCAGTAAGTCCAGTATCTGCGGTAGTTGCACAATAAATTGCGGCGTGGAAAGAAGCTGGCTTTGCTGATAGCACATGACCTCTTCCGTGAGCTCCTGCGGGACTCGGGCATCTTTCAGCCGACTGCGCAGCGCCTCACGCCAGCGGGGAATATCATCAGTGATTGCCGCCTTCAGTCGTGGGAATTTTTCAAAGAAGACAGCCAACTGCGGTGAGGCCAACAGAGCGATGATCATCTCTTCGATCAATCCCTCTTCGCTGACGGCCAGCATCACATTGAGCGTATCCAGTGTTAGCATTGTTGCGCCTGGCGAATCTGGGTGCCGACATCCTGTAGGCTGGCTTCAATGCGACCTAACCAGTCGCTATGGATAAACAGACATTTTTGCTGTTCGCTGAATAAGGCGTGTTGCTTGCGCCAGTCGCTTTCAAGCTCTTCCAGTTGTTGTTTTATTTCACCAGGCAGACCTTCAGCCGATGAACCGGGAAGCGCCAGCGTACTGCCTTGTAAACTCACATCGCGTACAACCAGATGTTGGGCGCTATCAACTTCCAGATTCAGTTTCTGGGCAAAGCCGATACCGTTCAGTTTGCCGCGAATTTCACCACCTTTACTCAGCCACTGTTCCAGTGCGCTACGCTCAAAAGCGATATGAACAACTTCCATATCATGCAATTTTAATGGTTTTTGCAGCAACAGGGTCAGCGTGGAAGCAGCAACGTCGGCAGGAAGTTGATATTGTGGGCGACGGCTGAACATGCCACCCTGACGAATCACCGTAAAGGCCGTTTTATCGCTTTGTTGCTGCTGGAGTTGCAGGCGACGCTGCACAATTGCACTCAGTCGCGTCAGCATTTCCTGTTGCTGCCACGCATGACTGGTCATCAATACGTCAATTTGTTGTTGAATTAAATTCAGACTTTGGGCGTCGTACCACAGGCAATCTTTCAGCAAGATGAGATCAATCGGGACAACCGCGCTGCGACCGCTAAAAAAGGCGCTGGCCTGCAATAAGCGGATCGCTTTTTTCCAGCGACGGTCGGAGACATAAGGCGCATCCGGTAATTTATCCAGTTGCTGGCGCAGCATAAAAATCAGCTCAAATACATGATCGGGCAGCGTAATTTCACCAATCTCTTTCTGCCAGCGTTCGTATTCTTCATCCGTGACCTGCAAGGATGGTGGAACGGGATTGTCGTTTTCATCCTGTTGGCTGGTCAGCATGGAGCGAAAATTCGTTTTATCCTGCACTTTATCTAACCACAGACGAATCAGCATACGGTCATATAACGCTTCCAGGCTGCTGTCTGCTTCTGGCAGTTCGTTGGAGGCCGCCACCAGCAGGCGCATAGGGATTTTTTCAACATGTGCGCCGTTGCGGAAGTGGCGTTCATTAATAGCGGTTAGTAGGGTATTAAGAATCGCTGGCCCGGCTTTCCAGATCTCATCAAGAAAGACGATTTCCGCTTCCGGCAGGTAGCCGCTGGTTAAACGCTCATAGCGGCCTTCATCTTTTAACGCCTGAATAGAAAGGGGGCCAAAAACTTCTTCCGGTGTGGAGAAGCGGGTCATCAGATATTCAAACGCGCGCGCATTCTGGAAGGCGAATTTTAAGCGCCGGGCGATTAAACTTTTAGCAATACCTGGTGGGCCAAGCAGGAATACGCTTTCACCACTTAATGCCGCTAACAAACACAGGCGGATGGCGTGGCTACGTTCATAAAGCCCTTTTTCAAGCGAACTGCTTAGACGGGAAATTCTTTCCGCTAATAAATGAGGGTGAGCCATAATGAAGTGGCGTCCTTTCGTCAAAAGTTCTGCGTAAACTGCGAGTATAGACGTTTCTTGCTGGTGGCAAAAATAGTCTCAAAGGAGGGCTATTTTTCTTTGAGCCAGGTTAATGTGGTCGCATTTAGGAGTACGATTTTGCCGTTAATCGTGCATACTGTGCGCTTTTTTGTGGGCCAAGGGACTACGCACACATTTCATATTTCAACGAAAGACTAGTCTATGAGCACTGATAATAAGCAATCGTTGCCCGCGATTACCCTCGCGGCGATTGGAGTTGTCTACGGCGATATTGGTACCAGCCCGTTATATACACTTCGTGAATGTTTGTCCGGCCAGTTTGGTTTTGGCGTTGAACGCGATGCCGTGTTTGGCTTTTTATCGCTGATCTTCTGGCTGCTAATCTTTGTGGTTTCCATTAAATATCTCACCTTCGTGATGCGGGCAGATAACGCCGGGGAAGGGGGCATACTGACATTGATGTCGCTTGCCGGGCGTAATACGTCGGCGCGAACGACATCAATGCTGGTGATTATGGGGCTAATCGGCGGCAGTTTCTTCTATGGTGAAGTTGTCATAACACCCGCTATTTCGGTGATGTCAGCCATTGAAGGTCTGGAAATCGTCGCCCCTCAGCTGGATACCTGGATAGTTCCCCTCTCAATCATCGTTCTCACTTTACTGTTTATGATTCAAAAGCATGGCACTGCCATGGTCGGTAAGTTGTTTGCGCCGATTATGCTGACCTGGTTTTTGATTCTGGCGGGGCTGGGGTTACGTAGCATTATTGCCAACCCTGAAGTGTTACATGCTTTAAATCCAATGTGGGCGGTGCATTTCTTCCTTGAATATAAAACCGTTTCCTTTATTGCGTTAGGCGCGGTGGTGCTGTCGATTACCGGTGTCGAGGCGCTGTATGCCGATATGGGGCACTTTGGTAAGTTCCCTATTCGCCTGGCGTGGTTCACCGTCGTATTGCCGTCTTTGACCCTTAACTACTTTGGGCAGGGGGCGCTGCTGTTAAAACACCCGGAAGCGATTAAGAACCCGTTCTTCCTGTTGGCTCCGGATTGGGCGCTGATCCCGCTACTGATCATCGCCGCACTGGCAACGGTGATTGCCTCGCAGGCGGTTATTTCTGGTGTTTTCTCATTGACGCGTCAGGCGGTACGTCTGGGATACTTGTCGCCGATGCGCATTATTCACACCTCTGAAATGGAGTCAGGGCAAATCTACATTCCGTTTGTGAACTGGATGCTCTATGTCGCAGTCGTGATTGTCATTGTCAGCTTTGAGCACTCCAGCAACCTGGCGGCGGCGTATGGAATTGCGGTGACCGGAACGATGGTGCTGACGTCTATTCTTTCAACCACCGTGGCGCGTCAGAACTGGCACTGGAATAAGTATTTTGTTGCGCTGATTTTGATTGCTTTCCTTTGTGTCGATATCCCTCTGTTTACCGCTAACCTCGATAAACTGCTTTCCGGCGGCTGGTTGCCTCTGAGCCTCGGCACGGTGATGTTTATCGTGATGACGACCTGGAAGAGCGAGCGTTTCCGCCTGCTGCGTCGGATGCACGAACATGGTAACTCTCTGGAAGCAATGATTGCTTCACTGGAGAAATCACCGCCTGTTCGCGTTCCCGGAACCGCTGTGTATATGTCGCGTGCAATTAATGTCATTCCCTTTGCGCTGATGCATAACCTTAAACATAACAAGGTGTTGCATGAGCGGGTTATTCTGTTAACTCTGCGTACTGAAGACGCGCCATATGTCCATAACGTCCGTCGGGTACAGATTGAACAATTGTCGCCCACTTTCTGGCGGGTGGTGGCAAGTTATGGTTGGCGAGAAACGCCAAACGTGGAAGAAGTTTTCCACCGCTGCGGTCTGGAAGGATTAAGTTGCCGGATGATGGAAACCTCCTTCTTTATGTCGCATGAATCACTGATCCTTGGCAAACGCCCGTGGTATTTGCGTCTGCGCGGCAAGCTGTACTTGCTGCTGCAACGTAATGCGCTGCGTGCACCAGATCAATTTGAAATCCCGCCAAACAGGGTTATCGAACTGGGTACTCAGGTCGAAATCTAACGCCAGACGCCTCCTTTCTCCATAAGGGGGCGTTTTTTTTCATGGTTACTCACGATGTAAAACGTTTCGATGTTGATCACATTTCAGTAACGTCGTGATGGTTTTCCTTAATCAGTCGGGATTAAACTGCGGGTCAGCGAAACGTTTCGCTGATGGAGAAAAAAATGAAAAAAGGCGCCGTTCTTAATTCTGATATTTCGTCGGTGATCTCCTGCCTGGGGCATACCGATACGCTGGTGGTGTGTGATGCTGGTTTACCCATCCCCAAAAGTACAACGCGTATCGATATGGCATTAACCCAGGGTGTACCTTCTTTTATGCAGGTGCTGGGCGTCGTCACAAGTGAAATGCAGGTCGAGGCAGCCATTATCGCGGAAGAGATCAAACAACATAATCCGCAACTCCACGAAACGTTGCTCACTCACCTTGAGCAGCTGCAAAAACACCAGGGAAACACTATTGAAATTCGTTACACCACGCATGAACAATTCAAACAACAAACCGCAGAAAGTCAGGCGGTAATTCGCAGCGGAGAATGTTCTCCGTATGCGAATATCATTCTCTGTGCTGGCGTGACGTTCTGAGGCCGCCATGGAAGCATTACTACAGCTTAAAGGTATCGATAAAGCGTTTCCGGGCGTAAAAGCTCTCTCGGGAGCCGCGTTAAATGTCTATCCAGGTCGTGTGATGGCGCTGGTAGGCGAAAATGGTGCGGGTAAATCCACCATGATGAAAGTGCTGACCGGTATCTATACCCGTGATGCTGGTACGCTTTTATGGTTGGGTAAAGAGACTACTTTTACCGGGCCGAAATCCTCCCAGGAAGCCGGGATTGGGATTATCCACCAGGAACTGAACCTGATCCCGCAGTTGACCATTGCAGAAAACATTTTCCTCGGTCGTGAGTTTGTAAATCGCTTTGGCAAAATTGACTGGAAAACCATGTATGCCGAAGCGGATAAACTCTTAGCCAAACTTAACCTGCGGTTTAAAAGCGACAAGCTGGTGGGCGATCTTTCTATTGGCGACCAGCAGATGGTGGAAATTGCCAAAGTGCTGAGCTTTGAGTCGAAAGTCATCATTATGGATGAACCGACCGATGCACTGACCGATACCGAAACAGAATCCCTGTTCCGCGTTATCCGCGAACTGAAATCGCAGGGGCGCGGCATTGTCTATATTTCCCACCGTATGAAAGAAATCTTCGAGATTTGCGATGACGTTACCGTTTTTCGTGACGGGCAATTTATTGCCGAGCGCGAAGTAGCGTCACTGACTGAAGATTCGCTGATTGAGATGATGGTGGGACGTAAGCTGGAAGATCAGTATCCACACCTGGACAAAGCGCCGGGAGACGTCTTACTGAAAGTCGATAATCTCTGCGGACCTGGCGTTAACGATGTCTCTTTTGCTTTACGCAAAGGCGAAATTCTTGGCGTCTCTGGTTTGATGGGCGCAGGTCGTACCGAACTGATGAAAGTGCTCTATGGCGCCCTGCCGCGCACCAGCGGTTACGTCACCCTGGATGGTCATGAGGTCGTTACCCGTTCGCCGCAGGATGGCCTGGCAAACGGCATTGTGTATATCTCTGAAGACCGTAAACGCGACGGTTTAGTGTTGGGCATGTCAGTAAAAGAGAACATGTCACTGACCGCGCTACGCTACTTCAGTCGCACAGGTGGTAGCCTGAAACATGCGGATGAGCAGCAGGCGGTCAGTGATTTTATCCGTCTGTTCAACGTCAAGACGCCGTCGATGGAACAGGCAATAGGCCTGCTTTCTGGGGGAAATCAGCAAAAAGTGGCGATTGCCCGTGGCCTGATGACGCGTCCTAAAGTGTTGATCCTTGATGAGCCTACCCGTGGCGTAGATGTCGGCGCGAAAAAAGAGATCTATCAACTGATTAACCAGTTCAAAGCCGATGGTTTGAGCATCATTCTGGTGTCATCGGAAATGCCAGAAGTATTAGGCATGAGCGATCGCATTATCGTCATGCATGAAGGGCATCTCAGCGGGGAATTTACTCGAGAGCAGGCCACTCAGGAAGTGTTAATGGCTGCCGCTGTGGGCAAGCTTAATCGCGTGAATCAGGAGTAAAAAAATGACAACCCAGACTGTCTCTGGTCGCCGTTATTTCACGAAAGCGTGGCTGATGGAACAGAAATCGCTTATCGCTCTGCTGGTGCTGATCGCGATTGTCTCGACGTTAAGCCCGAACTTTTTCACCATCAATAACTTGTTCAATATTCTCCAGCAAACCTCGGTGAACGCCATTATGGCGGTCGGGATGACGCTGGTTATCCTGACGTCAGGCATCGACCTGTCGGTCGGTTCTCTGTTGGCGCTGACTGGTGCAGTTGCTGCATCTATCGTCGGCATTGAAGTCAACGCGCTGGTGGCTGTCGCTGCCGCTCTCGCGTTAGGTGCGGCAATTGGCGCGGTAACCGGGGTGATTGTGGCGAAAGGTCGCGTCCAGGCGTTCATCGCTACGCTGGTTATGATGCTTTTACTGCGCGGCGTGACCATGGTTTACACCAACGGTAGCCCGGTGAATACCGGATTTACTGAGAACGCCGATCTGTTCGGCTGGTTTGGTATTGGTCGTCCGCTGGGTGTTCCGACGCCAGTCTGGATCATGGGGATTGTTTTCCTCGCGGCCTGGTACATGCTGCATCACACGCGTCTGGGACGTTACATCTACGCGCTGGGTGGTAACGAAGCAGCAACGCGCCTTTCTGGTATCAACGTCAATAAAATCAAAATCATCGTCTATTCTCTTTGTGGTCTGCTGGCATCGCTGGCCGGGATCATTGAAGTGGCGCGCCTCTCCTCCGCGCAACCTACTGCGGGGACTGGCTATGAGCTGGATGCTATTGCTGCGGTGGTTCTGGGCGGTACGAGCCTGGCGGGCGGAAAAGGTCGCATTGTTGGGACGTTGATCGGCGCATTAATTCTTGGCTTCCTTAATAATGGGTTGAATTTGTTAGGTGTTTCCTCCTATTACCAGATGATCGTCAAAGCGGTGGTGATTTTGCTGGCGGTGCTGGTAGACAACAAAAAACAGTAATAACGACTACAGGACATCTTGAATATGAACATGAAAAAACTGGCTACCCTGGTTTCCGCTGTTGCGCTAAGCGCCACCGTCAGTGCGAATGCGATGGCAAAAGACACCATCGCGCTGGTGGTTTCTACACTTAACAACCCGTTCTTTGTATCGCTGAAAGATGGCGCGCAGAAAGAGGCGGATAAACTTGGCTATAACCTGGTGGTGCTGGACTCCCAGAACAACCCGGCGAAAGAGCTGGCAAACGTGCAGGACTTAACCGTTCGCGGCACCAAAATTCTGCTGATTAACCCGACGGACTCCGACGCAGTGGGTAATGCTGTGAAGATGGCTAACCAGGCGAACATCCCGGTTATCACTCTTGACCGCCAGGCAACGAAAGGTGAAGTGGTTAGCCACATTGCTTCTGATAACGTACTGGGAGGCAAAATTGCGGGTGATTACATCGCGAAGAAAGCTGGCGAAGGTGCAAAAGTTATCGAACTGCAAGGCATTGCCGGTACATCCGCAGCTCGTGAACGTGGTGAAGGCTTCCAGCAGGCCGTTGCTGCTCACAAGTTTAACGTTCTCGCTAGCCAGCCGGCAGACTTCGATCGCACCAAAGGTTTGAACGTCATGCAGAACCTGCTGACCGCTCACCCGGATGTGCAGGCTGTGTTCGCGCAGAATGATGAAATGGCGCTGGGCGCACTGCGCGCGCTGCAAACTGCCGGTAAATCGGATGTGATGGTCGTCGGATTTGACGGTACACCGGATGGCGAAAAAGCGGTGAATGATGGCAAACTAGCAGCGACTATCGCTCAGCTACCCGATCAGATTGGCGCTAAAGGCGTCGAAACCGCTGATAAAGTGCTGAAAGGCGAGAAAGTTCAGGCTAAGTATCCGGTTGATCTGAAACTGGTTGTTAAGCAGTAGTTTTAATCAGGTTGTATGACCTGATGGTGACATAAATACGTCATCGACAGATGAACGTGTAATATAAAGAAAAGCAGGGCACGCGCCACCCTAACACGGTGGCGCATTTTATGGACATCCCGAATATGCAAAACGCAGGCAGCCTCGTTGTTCTTGGCAGCATTAATGCTGACCACATTCTTAATCTTCAATCTTTTCCAACTCCAGGCGAAACAGTAACCGGTAACCACTATCAAGTCGCATTCGGCGGTAAAGGCGCGAATCAGGCTGTGGCAGCAGGGCGTAGCGGCGCGAATATCGCGTTTATTGCCTGCACGGGAGATGACAGTATTGGTGAGAGCGTTCGCCAGCAGCTCGCCACTGATAATATTGATATTTCGCCGGTCAGCGTGATCAAAGGCGAATCGACAGGCGTGGCGCTGATTTTTGTTAATGGTGACGGCGAGAACGTCATTGGTATTCATGCAGGGGCTAACGCTGCCCTTTCCCCGGCGCTGGTGGAAGCGCAACGTGAGCGTATTGCTAACGCGTCGGCATTATTAATGCAGCTGGAATCACCACTCGAAAGTGTGATGGCGGCGGCGAAAATCGCCCATCAAAATAAGACTATCGTCGCGCTTAACCCCGCTCCGGCTCGCGAATTACCTGATGAATTGCTGGCGCTGGTGGACATTATTACGCCAAACGAAACTGAAGCAGAAAAGCTCACCGGTATTCGTGTTGAAAATGATGAAGATGCGGCGAAGGCTGCGCAGGTACTGCATGAGAAAGGTATCCGTACCGTACTGATTACCTTAGGAAGTCGTGGCGTGTGGGCTAGCGTGAATGGCGAAGGTCAGCGCGTTCCTGGATTCCGGGTTCAGGCTGTCGATACCATTGCTGCCGGAGATACTTTTAACGGCGCGTTAATCACGGCGTTGCTGGAAGAAAAACCATTGCCTGAGGCGATTCGTTTTGCTCATGCTGCCGCTGCGATTGCCGTAACGCGCAAAGGCGCACAACCGTCAGTACCGTGGCGTGAAGAGATCGAAACATTTTTAGACAGGCAGAGGTGACGCTTGGCCACAATGAAAGATGTTGCCCGCCTGGCGGGCGTTTCTACCTCAACCGTTTCTCACGTCATCAATAAAGATCGCTTCGTCAGCGAAGCGATTACCGCCAAAGTTGAAGCGGCGATTAAGGAACTCAATTACGCGCCATCAGCTCTGGCGCGTAGCCTCAAGCTCAATCAGACTCGAACCATTGGCATGTTGATTACTGCCAGTACCAATCCTTTCTATTCCGAACTGGTGCGTGGCGTTGAACGCAGTTGCTTCGAACGCGGTTATAGCCTTGTTCTTTGTAATACCGAAGGCGATGAGCAGCGAATGAATCGCAATCTGGAAACGCTGATGCAAAAGCGCGTTGATGGCTTGCTGTTACTGTGCACCGAAACACACCAGCCTTCGCGTGAAATAATGCAACGTTATCCAACAATCCCTACTGTGATGATGGACTGGGCGCCGTTCGATGGCGACAGCGATCTTATTCAGGATAACTCGTTGCTGGGCGGAGATTTAGCGACGCAATATCTGATCGACAAAGGTTATACCCGAATTGCCTGTATTACCGGTCCGTTGGATAAAACGCCTGCGCGCTTGCGGCTGGAAGGTTATCGGGCGGCAATGAAGCGTGCTGGCCTTGACGTTCCTGATGGTTATGAAGTCACTGGCGATTTTGAATTTAACGGCGGGTTTGACGCGATGCAGCAATTGTTATCGCATCCGCTGCGCCCCCAGGCAGTCTTTACTGGAAATGACGCTATGGCAGTTGGCGTATACCAGGCTCTATATCAGGCTGGGTTATATGTCCCGCAGGATATCGCGGTGATTGGCTATGACGATATCGAACTGGCAAGCTTTATGACGCCACCGCTCACTACAATTCATCAACCAAAAGATGAACTGGGAGAGCTGGCGATTGATGTACTCATCCACCGGATAGCACAGCCAAATCTACAGCAACAACGACTACAACTTACGCCGATACTGATGGAGCGCGGCTCGGCTTAGATTTACGCTTTTTTTAATCAAATTATTACTGTTGCTTTCAGAAGCATGAATATTGCTACTGAAGCAACAGTAATAATTCTCCGGAATAAGCATTGCCACCGTCAGCGTATAACTGATGATGGCAGCAATTGCGGATAAGGTGGTATTCAGGATGGTGAGATTTAGTGTCCGTATAAAGATGACTATTGCCGCAATGCACGGCAAACCCGCCATACTGTATCCGTTTGTTATATTACTTATCCGGGGAGCGTAGCAGCGCCTGACAAGCTTTAAATGCAGCGTCGCCATCACTTTGGATTATTGCATCGACAATCGCCTGGTGTAGATCCAGTTTTATCACGGTATCGCTGGTTATTGACGTAAAGTAAGTGTGATAAACCGAATGAAATAGTGAAGCGAAAGATGTCAAAAACGGATTGGCGCTCATTTCATAAATATGTTCATGCCAGGCCATATCGACCTCAATCCAACGCTCCCGGCGGAAATGCTCTTTTAACGACACCATTTCGGCCATCAGTGTATTGAGATGCGCCTTCTGTTCTGCGGTGCCCACCGTTGCTGCCAATAAGCAGGCTTGCGGCTCCAGACAGATACGCATAACCAGAAAATGATCAATAACTTGATGAAAGTTCTCTTCTGTCATCCACCAGGAGAGCAACTCTTGATCAAGAAAATTCCAGTTGGATTGCGGCATGACACGCGTACCAATTCGTGGTCGTGGCAAAACCATTCCTTTTGCCGTTAACGTCTTGACCGCTTCGCGTACCGCAGTACGGCTCACTCCAAATTGCTCACCCAGCTCAATTTCACCAGGCAGAATGGTGCCGGGTGCGTATTCACCTTTTAAGATCCGTTGCGCCAGCTTCTCGGCCAGAACATACGAAAGGTTTTTCTGTGCAGCTAACTGTTGTGCGCTTAATGGCATACTCATCTTCCTTATTCTTTTTTTCCTCCTTAGTATGCCACCAGGAAGTGTGATTGCGGTTGCAAAAACGGCAAATTGCTTGTTTTATGGCACACCAACAAGTGTTTTGATGAAAAAACGCGCATTCGGAAAATTATTTTAAATTTCCTCTTGTCAGCTCAGAATAACTCCCTATAATGCGCCACCACTGACACGGAACAACGGCAAACACGCCGCCGGGTCAGCGGGATTCTCCTGAGAATCTCAACAGAGAAAAGCAAAAAAATGCTTGACTCTGTAGCGGGAAAGCGTATTATGCACACCCCGCGCCGCTGAGAAAAAGCGAAGCGGCACTGCTCTTTAACAATTTATCAGACAATCTGTGTGGGCACTCGAAGATACGGATTCTTAACGTCGCAAGACGATAAATGAATACCAAGTCTCAAGAGTGAACACGTAATTCATTACGAAGTTTAATTCTTTGAGCATCAAACTTTTAAATTGAAGAGTTTGATCATGGCTCAGATTGAACGCTGGCGGCAGGCCTAACACATGCAAGTCGAACGGTAACAGGAAACAGCTTGCTGTTTCGCTGACGAGTGGCGGACGGGTGAGTAATGTCTGGGAAACTGCCTGATGGAGGGGGATAACTACTGGAAACGGTAGCTAATACCGCATAACGTCGCAAGACCAAAGAGGGGGACCTTCGGGCCTCTTGCCATCGGATGTGCCCAGATGGGATTAGCTAGTAGGTGGGGTAACGGCTCACCTAGGCGACGATCCCTAGCTGGTCTGAGAGGATGACCAGCCACACTGGAACTGAGACACGGTCCAGACTCCTACGGGAGGCAGCAGTGGGGAATATTGCACAATGGGCGCAAGCCTGATGCAGCCATGCCGCGTGTATGAAGAAGGCCTTCGGGTTGTAAAGTACTTTCAGCGGGGAGGAAGGGAGTAAAGTTAATACCTTTGCTCATTGACGTTACCCGCAGAAGAAGCACCGGCTAACTCCGTGCCAGCAGCCGCGGTAATACGGAGGGTGCAAGCGTTAATCGGAATTACTGGGCGTAAAGCGCACGCAGGCGGTCTGTTAAGTCAGATGTGAAATCCCCGGGCTCAACCTGGGAACTGCATCTGATACTGGCAGGCTTGAGTCTCGTAGAGGGGGGTAGAATTCCAGGTGTAGCGGTGAAATGCGTAGAGATCTGGAGGAATACCGGTGGCGAAGGCGGCCCCCTGGACGAAGACTGACGCTCAGGTGCGAAAGCGTGGGGAGCAAACAGGATTAGATACCCTGGTAGTCCACGCCGTAAACGATGTCGACTTGGAGGTTGTGCCCTTGAGGCGTGGCTTCCGGAGCTAACGCGTTAAGTCGACCGCCTGGGGAGTACGGCCGCAAGGTTAAAACTCAAATGAATTGACGGGGGCCCGCACAAGCGGTGGAGCATGTGGTTTAATTCGATGCAACGCGAAGAACCTTACCTGGTCTTGACATCCACAGAACTTTCCAGAGATGGATTGGTGCCTTCGGGAACTGTGAGACAGGTGCTGCATGGCTGTCGTCAGCTCGTGTTGTGAAATGTTGGGTTAAGTCCCGCAACGAGCGCAACCCTTATCCTTTGTTGCCAGCGGTTTGGCCGGGAACTCAAAGGAGACTGCCAGTGATAAACTGGAGGAAGGTGGGGATGACGTCAAGTCATCATGGCCCTTACGACCAGGGCTACACACGTGCTACAATGGCGCATACAAAGAGAAGCGACCTCGCGAGAGCAAGCGGACCTCATAAAGTGCGTCGTAGTCCGGATTGGAGTCTGCAACTCGACTCCATGAAGTCGGAATCGCTAGTAATCGTGGATCAGAATGCCACGGTGAATACGTTCCCGGGCCTTGTACACACCGCCCGTCACACCATGGGAGTGGGTTGCAAAAGAAGTAGGTAGCTTAACCTTCGGGAGGGCGCTTACCACTTTGTGATTCATGACTGGGGTGAAGTCGTAACAAGGTAACCGTAGGGGAACCTGCGGTTGGATCACCTCCTTACCTTAAAGAAACGTACTTTGAAGTGCTCACACAGATTGTCTGATAGAAAGTGAAAAGCAAGGCGTCTTGCGAAGCAGACTGATACGTCCCCTTCGTCTAGAGGCCCAGGACACCGCCCTTTCACGGCGGTAACAGGGGTTCGAATCCCCTAGGGGACGCCACTTGCTGGTTTGTGAGTGAAAGTCACCTGCCTTAATATCTCAAAACTCATCTTCGGGTGATGTTTGAGATATTTGCTCTTTAAAAATCTGGATCAAGCTGAAAATTGAAACACTGAACAACGAAAGTTGTTCGTGAGTCTCTCAAATTTTCGCAACACGATGGTGTTTTACGAAACATCTTCGGGTTGTGAGGTTAAGCGACTAAGCGTACACGGTGGATGCCCTGGCAGTCAGAGGCGATGAAGGACGTGCTAATCTGCGATAAGCGTCGGTAAGGTGATATGAACCGTTATAACCGGCGATTTCCGAATGGGGAAACCCAGTGTGATTCGTCACACTATCATTAACTGAATCCATAGGTTAATGAAGCGAACCGGGGGAACTGAAACATCTAAGTACCCCGAGAAAAGAAATCAACCGAGATTCCCCAGTAGCGGCGAGCGAACGGGGAGCAGCCCAGAGCCTGAATCAGTGTGTGTGTTAGTGGAAGCGTCTGGAAAGGCGCGCGATACAGGGTGACAGCCCCGTACACAAAAATGCACATACTGTGAGCTCGATGAGTAGGGCGGGACACGTGGTATCCTGTCTGAATATGGGGGGACCATCCTCCAAGGCTAAATACTCCTGACTGACCGATAGTGAACCAGTACCGTGAGGGAAAGGCGAAAAGAACCCCGGCGAGGGGAGTGAAAAAGAACCTGAAACCGTGTACGTACAAGCAGTGGGAGCCTCTTTTATGGGGTGACTGCGTACCTTTTGTATAATGGGTCAGCGACTTATATTCTGTAGCAAGGTTAACCGAATAGGGAGCCGAAGGGAAACCGAGTCTTAACTGGGCGTTAAGTTGCAGGGTATAGACCCGAAACCCGGTGATCTAGCCATGGGCAGGTTGAAGGTTGGGTAACACTAACTGGAGGACCGAACCGACTAATGTTGAAAAATTAGCGGATGACTTGTGGCTGGGGGTGAAAGGCCAATCAAACCGGGAGATAGCTGGTTCTCCCCGAAAGCTATTTAGGTAGCGCCTCGTGAATTCATCTCCGGGGGTAGAGCACTGTTTCGGCAAGGGGGTCATCCCGACTTACCAACCCGATGCAAACTGCGAATACCGGAGAATGTTATCACGGGAGACACACGGCGGGTGCTAACGTCCGTCGTGAAGAGGGAAACAACCCAGACCGCCAGCTAAGGTCCCAAAGTCATGGTTAAGTGGGAAACGATGTGGGAAGGCCCAGACAGCCAGGATGTTGGCTTAGAAGCAGCCATCATTTAAAGAAAGCGTAATAGCTCACTGGTCGAGTCGGCCTGCGCGGAAGATGTAACGGGGCTAAACCATGCACCGAAGCTGCGGCAGCGACACTATGTGTTGTTGGGTAGGGGAGCGTTCTGTAAGCCTGTGAAGGTGTGCTGTGAGGCATGCTGGAGGTATCAGAAGTGCGAATGCTGACATAAGTAACGATAAAGCGGGTGAAAAGCCCGCTCGCCGGAAGACCAAGGGTTCCTGTCCAACGTTAATCGGGGCAGGGTGAGTCGACCCCTAAGGCGAGGCCGAAAGGCGTAGTCGATGGGAAACAGGTTAATATTCCTGTACTTGGTGTTACTGCGAAGGGGGGACGGAGAAGGCTATGTTGGCCGGGCGACGGTTGTCCCGGTTTAAGCGTGTAGGCTGGTTTTCCAGGCAAATCCGGAAAATCAAGGCTGAGGCGTGATGACGAGGCACTACGGTGCTGAAGCAACAAATGCCCTGCTTCCAGGAAAAGCCTCTAAGCATCAGGTAACATCAAATCGTACCCCAAACCGACACAGGTGGTCAGGTAGAGAATACCAAGGCGCTTGAGAGAACTCGGTGAAGGAACTAGGCAAAATGGTGCCGTAACTTCGGGAGAAGGCACGCTGATATGTAGGTGAAGTCCCTCGCGGATGGAGCTGAAATCAGTCGAAGATACCAGCTGGCTGCAACTGTTTATTAAAAACACAGCACTGTGCAAACACGAAAGTGGACGTATACGGTGTGACGCCTGCCCGGTGCCGGAAGGTTAATTGATGGGGTCAGCGCAAGCGAAGCTCTTGATCGAAGCCCCGGTAAACGGCGGCCGTAACTATAACGGTCCTAAGGTAGCGAAATTCCTTGTCGGGTAAGTTCCGACCTGCACGAATGGCGTAATGATGGCCAGGCTGTCTCCACCCGAGACTCAGTGAAATTGAACTCGCTGTGAAGATGCAGTGTACCCGCGGCAAGACGGAAAGACCCCGTGAACCTTTACTATAGCTTGACACTGAACATTGAGCCTTGATGTGTAGGATAGGTGGGAGGCTTTGAAGTGTGGACGCCAGTCTGCATGGAGCCGACCTTGAAATACCACCCTTTAATGTTTGATGTTCTAACGTTGACCCGTGATCCGGGTTGCGGACAGTGTCTGGTGGGTAGTTTGACTGGGGCGGTCTCCTCCTAAAGAGTAACGGAGGAGCACGAAGGTTGGCTAATCCTGGTCGGACATCAGGAGGTTAGTGCAATGGCATAAGCCAGCTTGACTGCGAGCGTGACGGCGCGAGCAGGTGCGAAAGCAGGTCATAGTGATCCGGTGGTTCTGAATGGAAGGGCCATCGCTCAACGGATAAAAGGTACTCCGGGGATAACAGGCTGATACCGCCCAAGAGTTCATATCGACGGCGGTGTTTGGCACCTCGATGTCGGCTCATCACATCCTGGGGCTGAAGTAGGTCCCAAGGGTATGGCTGTTCGCCATTTAAAGTGGTACGCGAGCTGGGTTTAGAACGTCGTGAGACAGTTCGGTCCCTATCTGCCGTGGGCGCTGGAGAACTGAGGGGGGCTGCTCCTAGTACGAGAGGACCGGAGTGGACGCATCACTGGTGTTCGGGTTGTCATGCCAATGGCACTGCCCGGTAGCTAAATGCGGAAGAGATAAGTGCTGAAAGCATCTAAGCACGAAACTTGCCCCGAGATGAGTTCTCCCTGACTCCCTGAGAGTCCTGAAGGAACGTTGAAGACGACGACGTTGATAGGCCGGGTGTGTAAGCGCAGCGATGCGTTGAGCTAACCGGTACTAATGAACCGTGAGGCTTAACCTTACAACGCCGAAGCTGTTTTGGCGGATGAGAGAAGATTTTCAGCCTGATACAGATTAAATCGACATGTTGAAGAACGACGTGTTGATAAACAGAATTTGCCTGGCGGCCGTAGCGCGGTGGTCCCACCTGACCCCATGCCGAACTCAGAAGTGAAACGCCGTAGCGCCGATGGTAGTGTGGGGTCTCCCCATGCGAGAGTAGGGAACTGCCAGGCATCAAATTTAGCAGTAAGCCGGTCATAAAACCGGTGGTTGTAAAAGAATTCGGTGGAGCGGTAGTTCAGTCGGTTAGAATACCTGCCTGTCACGCAGGGGGTCGCGGGTTCGAGTCCCGTCCGTTCCGCCACCCTAATTAGGGGCGTAGTTCAATTGGTAGAGCACCGGTCTCCAAAACCGGGTGTTGGGAGTTCGAGTCTCTCCGCCCCTGCCAGAAATCATCCTTAGCGAAAGCTAAGGATTTTTTTTATCTGAAATAACCTCTCCGAAGTAAATCCTTCTACCGGCATCCTTGCCAGCCATTCAGATTAATACACATCATCCAGCACGTTAATTTTCAATAGATCGCGAATCAACGCATTTTTATCGCTATTTTGCAGCCATATGGCATAGAGAGGACGAGAAAGAGTTGTGCTGTCGACAACGGTATGCAGCCCACCTTTCTTACGTGCCCAACTCACCGGCAGCCATGTGCAACCATTAAGCATCGCAATCTGTTGCTGTGCCAGTTCAGCAGAACTGGTTGTTAGCATTGGAACTTCATCAGCACCGATCAAACCAGCCTCATGTTGTTGAAAATCCGGCCCCCATTCCAGACGGAGATAGTTAAGCTCACCTTTTAGCTTAGAAGGGGCACTGGTATAGAGTGCTAAAGTAAAATGCCCCAGTAACTGACTACTAAATTCATCCATTTTGGGCGCTTCAGTAGTAATAAGAAGATCAAGCTGGCGTTCATGCAGTTGTTTTACCAGAGATTGGCGCTGGGCAATTCGCGCTTCGAACTGTAAGCCTGTATGGGCATCCTGATTTTGATACAAGCGTCCCAGCCACTGATTAAGCATACATTCCCACAACGAGGCGCTGGCACCGATAGAAAACTCATTATGTCGTGAGGTATGCGCTACCTCCTTACGAGCAGTCTGCCAGGTGCTCATGAGTGTTTCTGCATAAGGCAACAGCTTTTCACCGGCAGCGGTTAAACGGATATTGTTTCTGTGACGGGTGAAAAGATTCACACCCAGCTGATTTTCCAGTTGTCTGATCCGAAAGCTCACTGCTGACTGGGTCAGATAGAGCGATTCAGCCGCTCGACCAAAGTGACGCGTTCGGCTAACTTCCAGGAAAGTTTTTAACAATTCCGTATCCACAGTGCTCTCCGCAAAATTATTTGTCGTTATGATTTAAATGTTTTGTTTTACACTCTGTCAAGCGTAACTAATACTCCGCGCCATAACTAGCTCGGTCAAAGAATTAGGAGCGTGCAGGATGGCGGAAAGCTTTACGACGACTAATCGATATTTCGACAATAAACATTATCCACGTGGATTCTCTCGTCATGGTGATTTCACCATCAAAGAGGCACAACTGCTTGAACGTCATGGTTATGCCTTCAATGAGCTGGATCTCGGCAAACGCGAGCCGGTTACCGAGGAAGAGAAACTCTTCGTAGCAGTATGCCGTGGCGAACGTGAGCCAGTGACAGAAGCAGAACGCGTGTGGTCCAAGTATATGACGCGTATCAAGCGTCCAAAACGTTTTCACACTCTTTCCGGCGGTAAACCGCAGGTCGAAGGTGCTGAAGACTACACCGATTCCGACGATTAATAAAAAGGGCGAAATGCCCTTTTTTTACGTCAGCAGCTTTTGCAAATGGATGAGCAAACGGTCGATAGCCCGATAACTTACGGCCTCTTGTAAATGCTGACGTGTGATGACGTCAGACTGATCAATATCAGCTATGGTTCTTGATACTTTCAGTAACCGCTGCCAGGCACGAATAGATAATCCCAGATGGATCAGCGTTTCTTCCAGCCACTGTGCGTCCTCGCTCTCAAGCTTGCAAAATTGTCGTATTTCCGGACTATCCAGCCAGGCATTCAGTTTATTCTGCCGCTTAAATTGGCGCTCTCTGGCGGCCATTACGCGTTGTTTAACGGTGGCGCTGCTTTCCCCCTGAATGACCGCTTTGCTCAAAATACCGGGTGGCGGTAGCGGGATCTCCAGTGAGAGGTCAAAGCGGTCAAGAAAGGGACCGGAGAGTCGGTTGAGATAACGCAGCGTTTGTTCCGGCGTGCAGCGGTTATGGTTCCCTTGATAATGTCCTGTTGGGCTGGGATTCATCGCCGCAACAAGCTGGAAACGGGCTGGATAGGTTATTTTTGCTCGTGTGCGTGAAAGATGGATTTGCCCTGACTCTATGGGTTCCCGCAAGGCATCCAGTGTACGCCGTTCAAATTCAGGTAGTTCATCAAGAAAAAGTACGCCGTTATGCGCCAGCGAAATTTCACCAGGCCCGGGAATTGCACCACCGCCCACCATCGCAGTTAACGACGCACTGTGGTGCGGTGAGCGGAACGGGCGCTGCCGCCATTGTTTTTGCACTGATTCGGCATTTACCAGGCTTAATATTGCGGCACTCTCCAGTGCTTCTTCATTGCTTAAATCTGGCAACAGGCCATTAATACGGCTGGCGAGCATCGTTTTGCCTGTTCCCGGCGGTCCAATCAATAAAAGGTTGTGTCCGCCAGCAGCAGTAATTTCCAGTCCTCGCTTTCCTTGCTCCTGACCGACAACATCACTGAGATCATGTTGTAATGCACGGGATACTACATCAGTTGGTTTCGGGCGTTCGAGAGCGTGTTTACCTTCCAGAAATGCACAGACAGCCTGCAGATGATCGGCTATCAGGCATCCTTCACCGTTAATTAACCCCACTTCATCTTCGTTGTCTTTCGAGACGATAATTTTTCTGCCCGACTTAATGGCTTCAGTTGCACTGGAGATTGCGCCTGGAACGCCACGCAGAGCGCCTGTAAGCGCCAGTTCTCCGACTAATTCATATTCATCTAACTTATTGGCTGTAAGCTGTTCAGAGGCTGCCAGCAACGCAATGGCGATAGGTAAATCATATCGTCCCCCTTCTTTTGGCAGATCGGCAGGAGCAAGGTTTATGGTGATTTTTTTCGCCGGATATTCATATCCGCTATTGATAATGGCGCTGCGCACGCGATCGCGCGCTTCTTTTACCGTTGTTTCTGGTAAGCCCACCATTGTTAACCCTGGCAAACCTTTACTGATATGTACCTCAACAGTGATTGGGGGAGCATTGACTCCCAGGGCGGCACGAGTATGAACAATTGACAGTGACATAAGTCCTCCTTAAGTCACCATTATGAACATAAGAGATCCCTGCTGTAGTCTGCGAAATTGTGTTATTTAGCGGCTGATTCCCGTTTATTTGTGCAAAGTAATTTGAGTTGTATTAGTGATGTAATCACTCTCGCAAAAATAAAAAGCACAAAAAACTGCCACTCGAAGAGCGCGAGAATTATACGGAAATTGAATTTTTTTCACTCACAAATTTTTATATAAAAAACAATGGTTTTTATAGAAATTATTATGAGAGTCATAAAAAGCGGCCAAAAAATATCTTGTGCTATTCGCAAAATCTATGGTAACTCTTTAGGCATTCCTTCGAACAAGATGCAAGAAAAGACAAAATGACAGCCCTTCTACGAGTGATTAGCCTGGTCGTGATTAGCGTGGTGGTGATTATTATCCCACCGTGCGGGGCTGCACTTGGACGAGGAAAGGCTTAGAGATCAAGCCTTAACGAACTAAGACCCCCGCACCGAAAGGTTCGGGGGTTTTTTTTGACCTTAAAAACATAATCGAGGAGCAGGCAATGAATAACAGCACAAAATTCTGTTTCTCAACATTCAGGACGGGGAACTAACTATGAATGGCGCACAGTGGGTGGTACATGCTTTGCGGGCACAGGGTGTGAACACCGTTTTCGGTTATCCGGGTGGCGCAATTATGCCTGTTTACGATGCATTGTATGATGGTGGCGTAGAACACTTGCTGTGCCGGCATGAACAGGGCGCGGTAATGGCGGCTATCGGTTATGCCCGTGCTACCGGTAAAACGGGCGTGTGCATCGCCACTTCTGGCCCTGGCGCAACCAACCTGATCACCGGACTTGCGGACGCGCTGTTAGATTCCATCCCTGTAGTTGCCATCACCGGTCAGGTATCTGCACCGTTCATCGGCACCGATGCATTTCAGGAGGTTGATGTCCTGGGATTGTCGTTAGCCTGTACCAAACACAGCTTCCTGGTGCAGTCGCTGGAAGAATTACCACGCATCATGGCCGAAGCGTTTGATGTCGCCAGCTCAGGTCGTCCCGGTCCGGTTCTGGTCGATATCCCTAAAGATATCCAGTTAGCCTGCGGCGATCTGGAACCCTGGTTCACCACCGTTGAAAACGAAGTGACTTTCCCACATGCCGAAGTCGAGCAAGCGCGCCAGATGCTGGTAAAAGCGCAAAAACCGATGCTGTATGTTGGCGGCGGCGTAGGTATGGCGCAGGCGGTTCCTGCTCTGCATGAATTTCTCGCTGCCACAAAAATGCCTGCCACCTGCACGCTGAAAGGGCTGGGTGCAGTCGATGCGGATTATCCGTACTATCTGGGGATGTTGGGGATGCACGGCACCAAAGCGGCGAACTTCGCGGTGCAGGAATGTGACCTGCTGATCGCCGTGGGGGCACGTTTTGATGACCGGGTTACCGGCAAACTTAACACCTTCGCACCACACGCCAGTGTTATCCATATGGATATCGACCCGGCAGAAATGAACAAGCTGCGTCAGGCGCATGTGGCATTACAAGGCGATTTAAACATGCTGTTGCCTGCGTTACAGCAATCGTTAAATATCGATGAATGGCAGCAATACTGCGCACAAATGCGTAGTGAACATGCCTGGCGTTACGATCATCCTGGAGATGCTATCTACGCGCCGTTGTTGTTAAAACAACTGTCGGATCGTAAACCTGCGGATTGCGTTGTGACCACGGATGTGGGGCAGCATCAGATGTGGGCTGCGCAGCACATCGCCCACACTCGCCCGGAAAATTTCATCACTTCAAGCGGTTTAGGCACTATGGGCTTCGGTTTACCGGCGGCGGTTGGCGCACAAGTCGCGCGACCGAACGATACTGTCGTTTGTATCTCCGGTGACGGTTCTTTCATGATGAATGTACAAGAGCTGGGCACCGTAAAACGCAAGCAGTTACCGTTGAAAATTGTCTTACTCGATAACCAGCGGTTAGGGATGGTTCGACAATGGCAGCAACTGTTTTTCCAGGAACGATATAGCGAAACCACCCTTACCGATAACCCAGATTTCCTCATGTTAGCCAGCGCCTTCGGCATCCCTGGCCAACACATCACCCGTAAAGATCAGGTTGAAGCGGCACTCGACACCATGCTGAACAGTGATGGGCCATACCTGCTTCATGTCTCAATCGACGAACTTGAGAACGTCTGGCCGCTGGTGCCGCCTGGCGCCAGTAATTCAGAAATGTTGGAGAAATTATCATGATGCAACATCAGGTCAATGTATCGGCTCGCTTCAATCCGGAAACCTTAGAACGTGTTTTACGCGTGGTGCGTCATCGTGGTTTCCACGTCTGCTCAATGAATATGGCTGCCGCCAGCGATGCACAAAATATAAATATTGAATTGACCGTTGCCAGCCCGCGTTCGGTCGACTTACTGTTTAGTCAGTTAAATAAACTGGTAGACGTCGCACACGTTGCTATCTGCCAGAGCACAACCACATCACAACAAATCCGCGCCTGAGCGCAAAAGGAATATAAAAATGACCACGAAGAAAGCTGATTACATTTGGTTCAATGGGGAGATGGTTCGCTGGGAAGACGCGAAGGTGCATGTGATGTCTCATGCGCTGCACTATGGCACCTCGGTTTTTGAAGGCATCCGTTGCTACGACTCACATAAAGGTCCAGTTGTATTCCGTCATCGTGAGCATATGCAACGTCTGCATGACTCTGCCAAAATTTACCGCTTCCCGGTTTCGCAGAGCATTGATGAGCTGATGGAAGCTTGCCGCGAAGTGATCCGTAAAAACAATCTCACCAGCGCCTATATCCGTCCGCTGATCTTCGTAGGTGATGTTGGCATGGGCGTTAACCCACCAGCGGGATACACCACCGACGTGATTATTGCCGCTTTCCCGTGGGGAGCCTATCTGGGCGCGGAAGCACTGGAGCAGGGGATCGACGCGATGGTTTCTTCCTGGAACCGCGCGGCGCCAAACACCATTCCAACCGCTGCGAAAGCGGGGGGGAACTACCTCTCTTCCCTGCTGGTTGGCAGCGAAGCGCGCCGCCACGGTTATCAGGAAGGTATCGCGCTGGATGTGAATGGTTACATCTCTGAAGGTGCAGGCGAAAACCTGTTTGAAGTGAAAGACGGCGTGCTGTTCACCCCGCCGTTCACCTCTTCCGCGCTTCCGGGTATTACCCGTGACGCCATCATCAAACTGGCGAAAGAACTGGGAATTGAAGTGCGTGAGCAGGTGCTGTCGCGTGAATCGCTGTATCTGGCAGATGAAGTGTTTATGTCCGGTACAGCGGCTGAAATTACGCCAGTGCGCAGCGTCGACGGTATTCAGGTGGGCGAAGGCCGTTGTGGCCCGGTCACCAAACGCATCCAGCAAGCCTTCTTCGGCCTCTTCACCGGCGAAACCGAAGATAAATGGGGCTGGTTGGATCAGGTTAATCAATAAATACAAAAAATGGGACGGCACGCACCGTCCCATTTACGAGACAGACACTGGGAGTAAATAAAGTATGCCTAAGTACCGTTCCGCCACCACCACTCATGGTCGTAATATGGCGGGTGCTCGTGCGCTGTGGCGCGCCACTGGAATGACCGACGCTGATTTCGGTAAGCCGATTATCGCTGTTGTGAACTCGTTCACTCAATTTGTACCGGGGCACGTCCATCTGCGCGATCTCGGTAAACTGGTCGCTGAACAAATTGAAGCGGCTGGCGGCGTTGCCAAAGAATTCAACACCATTGCGGTGGATGATGGGATCGCCATGGGGCACGGGGGGATGCTTTATTCACTGCCGTCTCGCGAACTGATCGCTGATTCTGTTGAGTATATGGTTAACGCTCACTGCGCCGATGCCATGGTTTGCATCTCCAACTGCGACAAAATCACCCCGGGGATGCTGATGGCCTCTCTGCGCCTGAATATTCCGGTGATCTTTGTTTCCGGTGGTCCGATGGAGGCCGGGAAAACCAAACTATCCGATCAGTTAATCAAGCTTGATCTGGTTGATGCGATGATCCAGGGGGCAGATCCGAAAGTTTCTGACTCCCAGAGCGATCAGGTTGAACGTTCGGCCTGTCCAACCTGTGGTTCCTGCTCCGGGATGTTCACCGCTAACTCGATGAACTGCCTGACCGAAGCTCTGGGTCTGTCGCAGCCAGGCAACGGCTCGCTGCTGGCAACCCACGCGGATCGTAAGCAGCTGTTCCTCAATGCCGGTAAACGCATTGTTGAATTGACCAAACGTTACTACGAGCAAAACGACGAAAGCGCACTGCCACGTAATATCGCCAGTAAAGCGGCGTTTGAAAACGCCATGACGTTGGATATCGCGATGGGCGGCTCTACCAATACGGTTCTTCACCTGCTGGCGGCGGCACAAGAAGCGGAAATCGACTTCACCATGAGTGATATCGACAAACTTTCGCGTAAAGTCCCGCAGTTGTGCAAAGTTGCGCCGAGCACCCAGAAATACCATATGGAAGATGTTCATCGTGCTGGTGGCGTGATCGGTATTCTCGGCGAACTGGATCGTGCCGGGTTGTTGAATCGCAATGTGAAAAACGTACTCGGCCTGACCTTGTCGCAAACGCTGGAACAATACGATGTCATGCTGACTCAGGATGATGCGGTGAAAAATATGTTCCGCGCTGGCCCGGCTGGAATCCGCACTACACAGGCATTCTCGCAGGATTGCCGTTGGGATTCTCTCGATGACGATCGCGCAAACGGCTGCATCCGCTCACTGGAGCACGCCTACAGCAAAGACGGCGGCCTGGCGGTACTTTACGGCAACTTCGCGGAAAACGGCTGCATCGTTAAAACGGCGGGCGTCGATGACAGCATCCTCAAATTCACCGGTCCGGCGAAAGTGTACGAAAGCCAGGATGACGCGGTAGAAGCGATTCTTGGCGGTAAAGTTGTCGCTGGCGATGTGGTTGTTATTCGCTACGAAGGCCCGAAAGGCGGACCGGGGATGCAGGAAATGCTCTACCCAACCAGCTTCCTGAAGTCGATGGGTCTTGGCAAAGCCTGTGCGCTGATCACCGATGGACGCTTCTCCGGCGGCACTTCTGGTCTTTCCATCGGCCACGTCTCGCCGGAAGCGGCGAGCGGCGGCAGTATTGGCCTGATTGAAGATGGTGACCTGATCGCCATCGACATTCCGAACCGTGGCATTCAGTTGCAGGTAAGCGATGCCGAACTGGCGGCGCGTCGTGAAGCGCAGGAAGCCCGTGGCGACAAAGCCTGGACGCCGAAAAACCGTGAACGTCAGGTTTCCTTTGCTTTGCGCGCCTACGCCAGCCTGGCGACCAGTGCCGACAAAGGTGCGGTGCGCGATAAATCGAAACTGGGGGGTTAATAATGGCTGACTCGCAACCCCTGTCAGGCGCCCCGGAAGGTGCCGAATATTTAAGAGCGGTGCTACGTGCGCCGGTCTATGAAGCGGCACAGGTCACGCCGCTACAGAAAATGGAAAAACTGTCGTCGCGTCTTGATAACGTGATACTGGTGAAGCGCGAAGACCGCCAGCCAGTGCACAGCTTTAAGCTGCGCGGCGCATACGCCATGATGGCGGGCCTGACGGAAGAACAAAAAGCGCACGGCGTGATCACCGCCTCGGCGGGTAACCACGCGCAGGGCGTCGCGTTTTCTTCTGCGCGGTTAGGCGTGAAGGCGCTCATCGTCATGCCAACCGCCACCGCCGACATCAAAGTCGACGCGGTGCGCGGCTTCGGCGGTGAAGTGCTGCTTCACGGCGCGAACTTTGACGAAGCGAAAGCTAAAGCGATCGAACTGTCGCAGCAGCAGGGCTTCACCTGGGTGCCGCCGTTCGATCATCCGATGGTGATCGCCGGGCAAGGCACGCTGGCGCTGGAACTGCTCCAGCAGGATGCCCATCTCGACCGCGTATTTGTGCCAGTCGGCGGCGGTGGTCTGGCTGCGGGCGTGGCTGTGCTGATCAAACAGCTGATGCCGCAAATCAAAGTGATCGCGGTAGAAGCGGAAGATTCAGCCTGCCTGAAAGCGGCACTGGATGCGGGTCATCCGGTTGATCTGCCGCGCGTGGGGCTATTCGCCGAAGGTGTTGCGGTAAAACGCATCGGCGACGAAACCTTCCGTTTGTGCCGGGAGTATCTCGACGACATCATCACCGTCGATAGCGATGCCATCTGCGCAGCGATGAAAGACTTATTCGAAGATGTGCGCGCAGTGGCGGAACCGTCTGGCGCGCTGGCGCTGGCGGGGATGAAAAAGTACATCGCTCAGCACAACATTCGCGGTGAGCGGCTGGCGCATATTCTTTCTGGAGCCAACGTGAACTTCCACGGTCTGCGCTACGTCTCGGAACGCTGCGAACTAGGCGAACAGCGTGAAGCGTTGCTGGCGGTGACCATCCCGGAAGAAAAAGGCAGCTTCCTCAAATTCTGCCAGCTACTTGGCGGGCGCTCGGTCACAGAGTTCAACTACCGTTTCGCTGATGCTAAAGATGCCTGTATTTTTGTCGGTGTGCGCTTAAGTCGCGGCCTTGAAGAGCGCAAAGAAATTTTGCAGATGCTCAACGACGGTGGCTACAGCGTGGTTGATCTCTCCGACGACGAAATGGCGAAGTTGCATGTGCGCTATATGGTTGGCGGGCGTCCATCGCATCCGTTGCAGGAACGCCTCTACAGCTTCGAATTCCCGGAATCACCGGGCGCGCTGCTGCGCTTCCTCAACACGCTGGGGACGCACTGGAATATCTCTTTGTTCCACTATCGCAGTCATGGCACCGACTACGGGCGTGTACTGGCAGCGTTCGAGCTGGGCGATCATGAACCGGATTTCGAAACCCGGCTGAATGAGCTGGGCTACGATTGCCACGACGAAACCAATAACCCGGCGTTCAGGTTCTTTTTGGCGGGTTAGGGTAAAATGCCTGATGGCGCTTCGCTTATCAGGTCTACCTACGCGACAACGTCATTTGTGGTTCGGCAAAATCTTCCAGAACGCCTCAATCAGCGGCTCATGTAGCCGCTTTTTTTGCGCACAAACGCCCAGCTCAAACGGCGTTTTCTCATCGCTGCGCTCTAAAATCATCACACGATTACGCACTGGCTCCGGGCTGTTATCCAGTACCACTTCCGGCAGCAGCGCCACGCCACAGCCAAGTGCCACCATCGATACCATTGCTTCATGCCCGCCAACCGTGGCGTAAATCATCGGGTTACTGATTTTATTGCGTCGAAACCACAACTCAATGCGGCGGCGTACTGGTCCCTGATCGGCCATGATGAAGGGAATCGTCGACCAGTCCGGTTGTTCTACTGAGACCTGATTACGCACCGGGCAGGGCAGCGCGGGCGCGATCAGCACCACCGCCAGGTTCTCCAGCATCGAAAACGCCACCGCGCCTGGCAGAGTCTCCGGCTTCCCGGCAATCGCCAGATCCGCTTCTCCGGTAACCACTTTTTCCATTGCATCCGCCGCATCACCGGTGGTGAGCTTAATTTCCACCGATGGATGCTCCGCGCGGAATCGGTCGAGAATCGGTGGCAGATGGCTGTAAGCGGCAGTCACCGAACAGAAAATATGTAATTCGCCAGAGAGGGACGGCCCTTGCTGGTCGATGGTGTGGCGCAATTGCTGATATTGCAACAACGTTTGCTGGGCGAAAACACGCAGCTCTTCGCCCGCTTCCGTCAGCGTTACCGTGCGGTTATCGCGCACAAACAGCGGTTGGCCGAGATCTTCTTCCAGGCGCTGAATCTGTCGGGAAAGTGTGGAGGGGCTGACGTGCATTGCCCGCGCGCTACGGCCAAAATGGCGGCTTTCCGCCAGATGCAGAAACATTTTCAGGTCGCGTAAATCCACAGGCTTAACCCCCGGTTATGACGTTGCAGAAATTGCAATATGACGTTGTGAATATATCAATTTCCGCAATAAATTTCCTGTTGTAATGTGGTGACATTCTCGCTCAACAGCGAACCGAACAATAAGAAGCACAACATCACGAGGAATCACCATGGCTAACTACTTCAATACACTGAATCTGCGCCAGCAGCTGGCACAACTGGGCAAATGTCGCTTTATGGGGCGCGACGAGTTCGCTGACGGCGCGAGCTACCTTCAGGGTAAAAAAGTGGTCATCGTCGGCTGCGGCGCACAGGGTCTGAACCAGGGCCTGAACATGCGTGATTCTGGTCTCGATATCTCCTACGCTCTGCGTAAAGAAGCGATTGCCGAAAAGCGCGCGTCCTGGCGTAAAGCAACCGAAAACGGTTTTAAGGTAGGTACTTACGAAGAACTGATCCCGCAGGCGGATCTGGTGGTTAACCTGACGCCGGACAAACAGCACTCTGACGTAGTGCGTTCCGTTCAACCGCTGATGAAAGATGGCGCGGCGCTGGGTTACTCGCATGGTTTCAACATCGTCGAAGTGGGCGAGCAGATCCGTAAAGACATCACTGTAGTAATGGTTGCGCCGAAATGCCCTGGCACCGAAGTGCGTGAAGAGTATAAACGTGGATTCGGCGTACCGACGCTGATTGCCGTTCACCCGGAAAACGATCCGAAAGGCGAAGGCATGGCGATCGCTAAAGCCTGGGCGGCAGCAACAGGCGGTCATCGTGCCGGCGTTCTGGAATCCTCTTTCGTTGCGGAAGTTAAATCAGACCTGATGGGCGAGCAAACTATCCTGTGCGGTATGTTGCAGGCTGGTTCTCTGCTGTGCTTCGACAAGCTGGTGGAAGAGGGCACCGACCCGGCATATGCAGAAAAACTGATTCAGTTCGGCTGGGAAACCATCACCGAAGCCCTGAAGCAGGGCGGCATCACCCTGATGATGGACCGTCTCTCTAACCCGGCGAAACTGCGTGCTTATGCGCTTTCTGAGCAACTGAAAGAGATCATGGCACCGCTGTTCCAGAAACATATGGACGACATCATCTCCGGCGAATTCTCTTCCGGTATGATGGCTGACTGGGCCAACGACGATAAGAAACTACTGACCTGGCGTGAAGAGACCGGCAAAACCGCGTTCGAAACCGCACCGCAGTATGAAGGTAAAATCGGCGAGCAGGAGTACTTCGATAAAGGCGTGCTGATGATCGCGATGGTGAAAGCGGGCGTTGAGCTGGCGTTCGAAACCATGGTTGATTCCGGCATCATTGAAGAGTCGGCATACTATGAATCACTGCATGAGCTGCCGCTGATTGCCAACACCATCGCCCGTAAGCGTCTGTACGAAATGAACGTGGTTATCTCTGATACCGCAGAATACGGTAACTATCTGTTCTCTTACGCTTGCGTACCGCTGCTGAAACCGTTTATGGCAGAGCTGCAGCCGGGCGATCTGGGTAAAGCTATTCCAGAAGGTGCGGTAGATAACGCGCAACTGCGTGATGTAAATGATGCGATTCGCAGCCATGCAATTGAGCAGGTAGGTAAAAAACTGCGTGGCTATATGACGGATATGAAACGTATTGCTGTTGCGGGTTAAGTGCGCGCTGATGCCCTCTCCCACAGGGAGAGGGAGAAAACACTCAAGGCCTTCTCCGGGAGAAGGCCTTGCTGTTAGTTGCGGTACAGCACCTTAATGATGTGATACCCGAACTGGGTATGCAGCGGGCCGGTTGGCTCCAGCACCGGACAAGAGAACACCACTTTATCAAACGCCGGAACCATCTGACCCTGGCGAAATTCCCCTAAATCACCGCCGCGTTTGCCTGACGGGCAAATGGAATGTTTCTTCGCCAGCTTGCCAAAATCGGCGCCGTTCTTGATCTGCTCCAGAAGTTCCTGAGCCAGTTTCTCTTCTTTTACAAGGATATGCAGTGCTGCTGCTGTTTTTGCCATGATCGTGCCTTGAGTGGTAAGGATGAGGCTGGCTATACTACCACGCTGTTATTTCCCCCTCCCGACTTTCATTGAGCGATTTTTCTATGCGTCTAAACCCCGGCCAACAACAAGCTGTCGAATTCGTTACCGGCCCCTGCCTGGTGCTGGCGGGCGCGGGTTCCGGTAAAACTCGTGTGATCACCAATAAAATCGCCCATCTGATCCGTGGCTGCGGTTATCAGGCGCGACATATCGCAGCGGTGACTTTTACCAATAAAGCAGCGCGCGAGATGAAAGAGCGTGTCGGGCAGACGCTGGGGCGCAAAGAGGCACGTGGGCTGATGATCTCCACCTTCCACACGCTGGGGCTGGATATCATCAAACGCGAGTATGCAGCGTTAGGGATGAAAGCGAACTTTTCGCTGTTTGACGATACCGATCAGCTTGCTTTGCTCAAAGAGTTGACCGAAGGACTGATTGAAGACGACAAAGTTCTCCTGCAACAGCTGATTTCAACCATCTCTAATTGGAAGAACGATCTCAAAACTCCTGCGCAGGCGGCGGCAGAGGCAAAAGGCGAGCGGGATCGCATTTTTGCCCATTGTTACGGGCTGTATGATGCGCACCTGAAAGCGTGCAATGTTCTCGACTTCGACGATCTGATTTTATTGCCGACATTGCTGCTGCAACGCAATGTGGAAGTACGCGAACGCTGGCAAAACAAGATTCGCTACCTGCTGGTGGATGAGTATCAGGATACCAACACCAGCCAGTATGAGCTGGTGAAACTGCTGGTGGGCAGCCGCGCTCGCTTTACCGTGGTGGGCGATGATGACCAGTCGATCTACTCCTGGCGTGGCGCACGTCCGCAAAACCTGGTGCTGTTGAGCCAGGATTTCCCAACGTTGAAGGTGATTAAGCTTGAGCAGAACTACCGCTCTTCCGGGCGTATTCTGAAAGCGGCGAACATCCTGATCGCCAATAACCCGCACGTCTTTGAAAAGCGTCTGTTCTCCGAACTAGGCTATGGCGCGGAGCTAAAAGTTTTAAGCGCGAATAACGAAGAACATGAAGCCGAGCGCGTTACCGGCGAGCTGATTGCGCATCACTTCGTCAACAAAACACAGTACAAAGATTACGCCATTCTCTATCGCGGCAACCATCAGTCACGGGTGTTTGAAAAATTTCTGATGCAAAACCGCATTCCGTACAAAATATCCGGCGGTACTTCGTTCTTCTCCCGTCCGGAAATCAAGGATTTACTGGCTTATCTGCGTGTGCTGACTAACCCGGACGATGATAGTGCGTTCCTGCGTATCGTTAACACGCCGAAGCGAGAGATTGGCCCGGCGACGCTGAAAAAGCTGGGTGAGTGGGCGATGACGCGTAATAAAAGTATGTTTACCGCCAGCTTTGATATGGGGTTGAGTCAGACACTGAGTGGACGTGGTTATGAAGCGTTGACCCGATTTACTCACTGGCTGGCGGAAATCCAGCGACTGGCGGAGCGGGAGCCTGTCGCCGCAGTGCGCGATCTGATCCACGGGATGGATTATGAATCCTGGTTATACGAAACGTCACCCAGCCCGAAAGCCGCCGAAATGCGCATGAAGAACGTTAACCAGTTATTTAGCTGGATGACGGAGATGCTGGAAGGTAGCGAACTGGATGAGCCGATGACGCTCACCCAGGTGGTGACGCGCTTTACTCTGCGCGACATGATGGAACGTGGCGAGAGTGACGAAGAGCTTGATCAGGTGCAACTGATGACTCTGCACGCGTCAAAAGGGCTGGAGTTTCCTTATGTCTACATGGTCGGTATGGAAGAAGGATTTTTGCCGCACCAAAGCAGCATCGACGAGGACAATATCGATGAAGAGCGGCGGCTGGCCTATGTCGGCATCACCCGCGCCCAGAAAGAGTTGACCTTTACGCTGTGTAAAGAGCGTCGTCAGTACGGTGAGCTGGTACGTCCGGAGCCGAGCCGCTTCCTGCTGGAATTACCGCAGGATGACTTGATTTGGGAACAAGAGCGCAAAGTGGTCAGCGCCGAAGAACGGATGCAGAAAGGGCAAAACCATCTGGCGAATCTGAAAGCGATGATGGCAGCAAAACGAGGCAAATAGCCATTCGTATTGTCTGGGGCTGGTTGGATTAGATGATCACGGCACCGGAAAGCGGAATTATCGCCGGATAAGATGCGTGAGCATCGCATCCGGCACATTACACGTTAAAGCACTTCCAGCGGCCAGTGGACATAGCTCTGCCACTCAATTTCCTGATCGATAATCTCTTTACCCAGCGGGTGCTGAGCCAGCCAACCTTGCGGCAGTGTCAGGGTCAACTGTTCATGGTTGGCCTGTAATGTCATCTCCGGCACTAAATCGTCACGGCGACGGCTGGCAAAAATGATTGCCAGGCGCAGTAAACGACAGAGTTGTTCCGCAACGCGCGGCGGTACGGCATTTTGTTGATGCAGCGATGAGAGATCGACTGGATTCGTCTGGTTGAGCAATAGCGTCGCCAGCAGCTTTTTCTGCGCAGGCGTAAAACCGGGAAGATCCAGATTACGCACGAGATAAGCGGCATGTTGCGGCGCTTGTTTGAAATCAACGCTCAGACCAATTTCATGAAGTTGACAGGCGCTGATTAGCAAATCGCGGCTAATCGCTTCAAGATGCCATTCACTCTCCACTTGATCGAAGAAGTTAGCCGCAACGCTGGCTACGCGCTGAGCCTGATCAATATCAATCATAAAGCGGCGCTGAATATTATGCAGTGTTCGGCTGCGAATATCTTGCTCAACCGCCAGATGTAACATGCCGTAGACCAGGCCTTCACGTAGCGCACCGCCCGCCAGGGTCATACACTGAATATTCAGTTCGGTAAAAATGGCTATCAGGATCGCCAGACCACTCGGGAATACTAATGCGCGTTCCAGCGTTAACCCTTCAATCTCCAGCTCTTCCAGCCGACCGCAATGAATAGCGCGCTGTTTCAGTTGCTGCAACTTCGCGAGGGTAATGCGCTCATCCATCCCCTGCGCCATCATTATTTCCTGTAACGCCTGCACGGTGCCGGAAGCGCCAACGCACACTTTCCAGCCGTGATATCGCAGTTCATCAGCAACCGGACGCAAAACTTCACGTGCGGCTTGTTCAGCTGCGACAAAGTTTTCCTGCCCGAGATTACGATCGACGAAATAACGTTCCAGCCAGGTGACGCAGCCCATCGACAGGCTGAACAAAGACGTGGTCTGTGCACCTGTGCCAGTGACCAGTTCGGTACTCGCGCCGCCAATATCCACGACCAGGCGCTGATCGGCTCCACCTGTGGTATGAGCAACACCCTGATAAATCAGGCGCGCTTCCTCTTCACCGCTAATGACTTGCACTGGACAACCGAGGATTTCCTGCGCTTTAGCAATAAAATCACCGGCATTGACAGCAAGTCGTAACGTCGCCGTAGCGACAACGCGAATTTGCGAGGGAGGGATATCTTGCAGACGTTCAGCAAACAGGCGCAGACATTGCCAGCCGCGCTCCATTGCTTCATTAGACAGGGCATTTTCGCTGTTCAGGCCAGCAGCCAGACGCACTTTGCGTTTAATTCGCGTCAGCGTCTGGATACTTCCAGCCACCTCGCGCACAACCAGCATATGAAAACTATTCGAACCGAGATCAATGGCTGCATACAGCGACGAGGTGGAACCCATACTCTTCATCCTTCAATCTGTCTCTGCGTTGGCTGCATTCTTTCACCCGAATCACTTACTACAGTAAGCGCATCGGGATTCATTCTCTTGCCATCTTGATACAGTTTGAATGATTTTGAGTATGACATTATTTATTTAACCTGAACGACGACGATTACGTGGAGCGCCAGTACGACGCGGACCATTGCCTGTGCGCGGGCGCGTGAGGCGCAGCGGTTTTGGCAGATCGGTCATCAATGCGTCCGGATTGTATTTGCTTACCGGAATTGAGTGACCAATATAGGTCTCAATAGCAGGCAAATTCAATGCATACTCTTCACACGCCAGGCTGATAGAGTGACCGCTTGCGCCTGCGCGGCCAGTACGACCGATACGGTGAACGTAATCTTCACAGTCATCGGGTAAATCGTAGTTAAAGACGTGCGTCACTGCCGGAATATGCAGACCACGCGCGGCAACGTCGGTAGCAACCAGAATATCCAGATCGCCACGGGTAAATTCATCAAGAATACGCAGGCGTTTTTTCTGCGCCACATCGCCCGTCAACAGACCAACACGATGACCATCTGCCGCCAGGTGACCCCAGATATCTTCACAACGGTGTTTGGTGTTGGCGAAAATAATCGCTCTGTCTGGCCACTCTTCTTCGATCAGCGTTTGCAACAAACGCATCTTTTCTTCGTTAGAAGGGTAGAAAAGCTCTTCTTTAATACGGTGGCCCGTTTTCTGTTCCGGTTCCACTTCGATATATTCGGCGTTATTCATCTGCTCGAACGCCAGTTCACGTACCCGGTACGAAAGCGTGGCGGAGAACAGCATGTTGAGGCGCTGGTTCGCAGGCGGCATACGGCGGAACAGCCAGCGGATATCTTTAATAAAGCCCAGATCGTACATGCGATCGGCTTCGTCCAGCACCACCACCTGAATGGCACCGAGGTTAATATGGTTTTGTTTGGCGTAGTCAATTAAACGACCCGTGGTGCCAATCAGAATGTCAACGCCGCTTTCCAGCACTTTCAACTGTTTGTCGTAGCCATCGCCACCGTAGGCCAGACCCAGTTTCAGGCCAGTAGCTTGTGCCAGTGGTTCCGCGTCGGCGTGGATCTGCACGGCAAGTTCACGCGTCGGTGCCATAATTAAGGCACGCGGTTGATTCACCTTGCGATCGGCAATTGCGGGATGAGAGAGAAGGTAATGAAACGAAGACGTAAGAAACGCCATCGTTTTCCCGGTACCGGTTTGCGCCTGCCCGGCTACGTCACGACCTTCCAGCGTTAGCGGAAGAGCCAGTGCCTGAATGGGCGTACAGTTATGAAACCCTTTTTTTTCAAGGGCTTCTACAACTTTCGGATGCAGGGCGAAGTCGGAAAACTTCTGTTCTGTTAAATGTGTTTTGCTCATAGTGTGATAGAATATCAGCTTACTATTGCTTTACGAAAGCGTATCCGGTGAAATAAAGTCAACCTTTAGTTGGTTAATGTTACACCAACAACGAAACCAACACGCCAGGCTTATTCCTGTGGAGTTATATATGAGCGATAAAATTATTCACCTGACTGACGACAGTTTTGATACGGATGTACTCAAAGCGGACGGGGCAATCCTCGTCGATTTCTGGGCAGAGTGGTGCGGTCCGTGCAAAATGATCGCCCCGATTCTGGATGAAATCGCTGACGAATATCAGGGCAAACTGACCGTTGCAAAACTGAACATCGATCAAAACCCTGGCACTGCGCCGAAATATGGCATCCGTGGTATCCCGACTCTGCTGCTGTTCAAGAATGGTGAAGTGGCGGCAACGAAAGTCGGCGCGCTGTCTAAAGGTCAGTTGAAAGAGTTCCTCGACGCCAATCTGGCATAAGGGAACGTCATGTTCGGGTGCCCTGTCGCTAAAAACTGGACGCCCGGCGTGAGCCATGCTAACTTAATGTTGACTTCGTATTAAACTTACCTTATTAAGTTTGAATCTTGTAATATCCAACGCTTCCCGTTTTTATCTAATGCGAAGTGAACAGATTTCTGGTTTGTCACTCAATCCGTCTTGTCGTTTCAGTTCTGCGTACTTTCCTGTGACCAGACAGCGAAAAGACATGAGTCGATGACCGTAAACAGGCATGGATGATCCTGCCATACCATTCACAACATTAAGTTCGAGATTTACCCCAAGTTTAAGAACTCACACCACTATGAATCTTACCGAATTAAAGAATACGCCGGTTTCTGAGCTGATCACTCTCGGCGAAAATATGGGGCTGGAAAATCTGGCTCGTATGCGTAAGCAGGACATTATTTTTGCCATCCTGAAGCAGCACGCAAAGAGTGGCGAAGATATCTTTGGTGATGGCGTACTGGAGATATTGCAGGATGGATTTGGTTTCCTCCGTTCCGCAGACAGCTCCTACCTCGCCGGTCCTGATGACATCTACGTTTCTCCCAGCCAAATCCGCCGTTTCAACCTCCGCACTGGTGATACCATCTCTGGTAAGATTCGCCCGCCGAAAGAAGGTGAACGCTATTTTGCGCTGCTGAAAGTTAATGAAGTTAACTTCGATAAACCTGAAAACGCCCGCAATAAAATCCTCTTTGAGAACTTGACCCCGCTGCACGCAAACTCTCGTCTGCGTATGGAACGTGGTAACGGTTCTACTGAAGATTTGACCGCTCGCGTGCTGGATCTGGCTTCGCCAATCGGTCGTGGTCAACGTGGTCTGATTGTGGCGCCGCCGAAAGCAGGTAAAACCATGCTGCTGCAGAATATCGCCCAGAGCATTGCTTACAATCACCCGGATTGTGTGCTGATGGTTCTGCTGATTGACGAACGTCCGGAAGAAGTAACCGAGATGCAGCGTCTGGTTAAAGGGGAAGTTGTCGCTTCTACCTTTGACGAACCGGCATCTCGCCACGTTCAGGTTGCGGAAATGGTGATCGAGAAGGCGAAACGTCTGGTTGAGCACAAGAAAGACGTTATCATTCTGCTCGACTCTATTACTCGTCTGGCGCGTGCTTATAACACCGTCGTTCCGGCTTCCGGTAAAGTGTTGACCGGTGGTGTGGATGCTAACGCACTGCATCGTCCGAAACGCTTCTTCGGTGCGGCGCGTAACGTGGAAGAGGGCGGCAGCCTGACCATCATCGCGACGGCGCTGATCGATACGGGTTCCAAAATGGACGAAGTTATCTACGAAGAGTTTAAAGGCACCGGTAACATGGAACTGCACCTCTCTCGTAAGATCGCTGAAAAACGCGTCTTCCCTGCTATCGACTACAACCGTTCCGGTACACGTAAAGAAGAACTGCTCACTACTCAGGAAGAGCTGCAGAAAATGTGGATCTTGCGCAAAATCATTCACCCGATGGGTGAAATCGACGCAATGGAATTCCTCATTAACAAGCTCGCGATGACCAAGACGAATGACGATTTCTTTGAGATGATGAAACGCTCATAAATTTGTCTTATGCTAAAAACGCCACGTGTTTACGTGGCGTTTTGCTTTTATATCTGTAATCTTAGCAGCATGCCTGTGATGGTGGGAAAATTCCTGGTTTTTGCGGGTTTTTTATACGATTTTCGTCGCGAGCGGTTGATTTTTGCACAGGCCTGATTGGTTCAGAAAGTAGTTTCCCTTCTGAATAAAGGTCTTCGTGGGTATACTTCTGCTAATAATTTTCTCTGAGAGCATGCATTGTGAATTTACTGACAGTGAGTACTGATCTCATCAGTATTTTTTTATTCACGACACTGTTTCTGTTTTTTGCCCGCAAGGTGGCAAAAAAAGTCGGTTTAGTGGATAAACCTAACTTCCGCAAACGTCACCAGGGATTGATACCGCTCGTTGGAGGTATTTCGGTTTACGCAGGGATTTGCTTCACGTTCGGAATTGTCGACTATTATATTCCGCATGCATCTCTCTACCTGGCTTGCGCTGGCGTCCTGGTGTTCATCGGCGCGCTGGATGACCGTTTTGATATCAGCGTAAAAATTCGAGCCACCATACAGGCCGCTGTTGGCATCATTATGATGGTGTTCGGCAAACTTTATCTCAGTAGCCTTGGCTATATTTTTGGCGACTGGGAGATGGTACTTGGACCGTTTGGGTATTTCCTGACGTTGTTTGCAGTCTGGGCGGCAATTAATGCTTTCAATATGGTTGATGGCATTGATGGTTTGCTGGGCGGGTTATCCTGCGTCTCATTTGCGGCAATTGGTATGATTTTGTGGTTCGACGGGCAAACCAGCCTCGCTATCTGGTGCTTTGCGATGATTGCCGCCATCCTGCCTTACATCATGCTTAACCTCGGTATTCTGGGGCGTCGCTACAAAGTCTTTATGGGCGATGCGGGCAGTACATTGATTGGTTTTACCGTAATCTGGATCCTGCTGGAAACCACCCAGGGTAAAACGCATCCGATTAGCCCGGTGACTGCATTATGGATAATCGCCATTCCGCTGATGGATATGGTGGCTATTATGTATCGTCGCCTGCGTAAAGGCATGAGTCCGTTCTCGCCTGACCGTCAGCACATTCATCATTTAATCATGCGCGCTGGCTTTACTTCTCGTCAGGCATTTGTGCTGATTACCCTTGCTGCTGCACTGCTTGCTTCCATTGGCGTGCTGGCAGAATATTCTCATTTTGTCCCTGAATGGGTCATGCTGGTGCTCTTTTTGCTAGCATTCTTCCTCTATGGCTATTGCATTAAGCGCGCCTGGAAGGTTGCTCGCTTTATTAAGCGTGTGAAACGCCGACTGCGCAGAAATCGTGGTGGCAGCCCCAACTTAACCAAATAAACGAGGATGTAATGACGCAACCAATGCCTGGGAAACCAGCCGAAGACGCTGAAAATGAACTGGATATTCGTGGGTTGTTTCGTACCTTGTGGGCTGGGAAGCTGTGGATTATTTGCATGGGGCTGGCGTTTGCGTTAATTGCGCTGGCGTATACATTTTTCGCCCGCCAGGAGTGGAGTGCGACGGCGATTACCGATCGTCCAACGGTGAATATGCTGGGGGGATACTACTCGCAGCAGCAGTTTTTGCGTAACCTGGACGTCCGTTCGAACATGGCTCCTGCCGACCAACCATCGGTCATGGACGAAGCCTATAAAGAATTTGTTATGCAGCTGGCGTCGTGGGACACCCGTCGCGATTTCTGGCTGCAGACGGATTATTACAAACAGCGGATGGTCGGTAACAGTAAAGCCGATGCGGCTCTGCTGGATGAAATGATCAACAACATCCAGTTTATTCCCGGTGATTTCACCCGCGCGACCAATGATAACGTTAAATTGATTGCCGAAACTGCCCCTGATGCCAATAATCTGCTGCGTCAATATGTCGCATTCGCCAGTCAGCGCGCTGCCAGCCATCTGAATGATGAGCTGAAAGGCGCATGGGCAGCACGCACTATCCAAATGAAAGCCCAGGTGAAGCGTCAGGAAGAAGTTGCGAAAGCGATCTACGACCGCCGGGTAAACAGCATTGAGCAGGCGCTCAAAATCGCCGAGCAACATAATATTTCCCGTAGTGCGACAGATGTCCCTGCGGATGAATTGCCTGATTCAGAAATGTTTTTGCTGGGGCGCCCTATGCTGCAGGCGCGATTAGAAAATTTACAGGCCGTCGGTCCGGCCTTTGATCTTGACTATGATCAGAATCGGGCCATGTTAAACACCCTTAATGTAGGTCCAACCCTGGATCCGCGTTTTCAGACCTATCGCTATTTGCGTACGCCGGAAGAACCGGTAAAACGCGATAGCCCACGTCGTGCCTTCCTGATGATTATGTGGGGCATTGTCGGGGGGCTGATCGGGGCTGGTGTCGCATTAACCCGCCGTTGCTCGAAATAGCAACACTGCTGCGGTGAGCGCAAAGGCGCTCGCCGCTTATTCAAAGAGAATCGATGTGAAAGTACTGACTGTATTTGGTACGCGCCCGGAAGCCATCAAGATGGCACCGCTGGTGCATGCGTTGGCAAAAGATCCTTTTTTTGAGGCTAAAGTTTGCGTCACTGCGCAGCATCGGGAGATGCTCGATCAGGTGCTGAAACTCTTTTCCATTGTACCTGACTACGATCTCAACATAATGCAGCCAGGGCAGGGTCTGACAGAGATAACCTGTCGGATTCTGGAAGGGCTAAAACCTATTCTTGCCGAGTTTAAACCAGACGTCGTGCTGGTTCACGGTGATACCACTACCACACTGGCAACCAGCCTGGCAGCGTTTTATCAGCGTATTCCTGTTGGTCACGTAGAGGCTGGACTGCGTACTGGTGATCTCTATTCACCGTGGCCGGAAGAGGCTAACCGCACACTGACCGGTCATCTGGCGATGTACCATTTCTCGCCAACTGAAACTTCCCGGCAAAACCTGCTGCGTGAAAACGTTGCTGACAGCCGAATCTTTATTACCGGCAATACCGTTATCGACGCCTTGCTGTGGGTGCGCGACCAGGTGATGAGCAGCGATACGCTGCGTTCTGAACTGGCGGCAAATTACCCGTTTATCGACCCCGATAAGAAGATGATTCTGGTGACCGGTCACAGACGTGAGAGCTTCGGTCGTGGCTTTGAAGAAATTTGCCACGCACTGGCAGAAATCGCCACCACTCATCAGGACATCCAGATTGTCTATCCGGTACATCTCAACCCGAACGTCAGAGAACCGGTAAACCGCATTCTGGGGCATGTGAAAAATGTCATTCTGATCGATCCCCAGGAATATTTACCGTTTGTCTGGCTGATGAACCACGCCTGGTTGATTTTGACTGACTCTGGCGGTATTCAGGAAGAAGCGCCTTCACTGGGTAAACCGGTGCTGGTGATGCGCGATACCACTGAACGTCCGGAAGCAGTGACGGCGGGTACGGTGCGTCTGGTAGGCACGGATAAGCAGCGAATTGTCGAGGAAGTGACGCGTCTTTTAAAAGACGAAAACGAATATCAAACTATGAGCCGCGCCCATAACCCGTATGGTGATGGTCAGGCATGCTCTCGCATTTTGGAAGCGTTAAAAAATAATCGGATATCACTATGAGTTTTGCGACCATTTCTGTCATTGGACTGGGTTACATTGGGCTGCCGACGGCGGCAGCGTTTGCCTCCCGGCAAAAACAGGTGATTGGTGTCGATATCAACCAACAAGCGGTTGATACCATCAATCGTGGCGAAATCCATATCGTCGAGCCTGATTTGGCGAGCGTGGTAAAAACTGCCGTAGAAGGTGGATTTTTACGAGCGAGCACGACGCCGGTTGAGGCGGATGCCTGGTTGATTGCTGTACCTACGCCGTTTAAAGGCGATCATGAACCGGATATGACTTACGTCGAATCGGCTGCCCGCTCCATTGCGCCAGTACTGAAAAAAGGCGCGCTGGTGATCCTTGAGTCCACCTCGCCGGTGGGGGCAACCGAGAAGATGGCAGAATGGTTAGCAGAGATGCGTCCAGATCTGACTTTCCCGCAGCAGGTGGGCGAGCAGGCTGACGTGAATATTGCCTACTGCCCTGAACGTGTGTTGCCGGGGCAGGTGATGGTCGAGTTGATTAAAAATGACCGTGTGATTGGCGGTATGACGCCGGTTTGTTCTGCGCGCGCCAGCGAACTGTACAAAATTTTCCTCGAAGGAGAGTGTGTTATCACTAACTCGCGGACGGCGGAAATGTGTAAGCTGACTGAAAACAGCTTCCGCGATGTGAATATTGCTTTTGCTAACGAACTGTCGCTAATTTGTGCCGATCAGGGGATTAACGTCTGGGAACTGGTTCGCCTGGCGAATCGCCATCCACGAGTCAATATTCTTCAGCCTGGGCCTGGCGTGGGCGGTCACTGTATCGCTGTTGATCCGTGGTTTATCGTGGCGCAGAACCCGCAGCAGGCGCGGCTTATCCGTACCGCACGCGAAGTGAACGACAACAAACCTTTCTGGGTTATCGATCAGGTCAAAGCGGCGGTTACCGACTGCCTGTCCACTACGGATAAACGCGCCAGCGAGCTGAAAATTGCCTGCTTTGGTCTGGCGTTTAAACCGAATATTGATGATCTGCGCGAAAGTCCGGCAATGGAAATCGCTGAACTGATCGCCCAGTGGCATAGCGGCGAAACGCTGGTTGTTGAGCCTAACATCCACCAGTTGCCGAAAAAACTGACCGGGCTTTGTACTCTGGCGCAGCTTGACGAGGCGCTGGAAACGGCAGATGTACTGGTGATGCTGGTCGATCACAGTCAGTTCAAAGCCATCAGCGGCGAACATGTTAAACAGCAGTATGTCGTAGATACCAAAGGGGTCTGGCGCTGATTACAGTGAATGACTGTTTTGAGGGAGTCACACAATGCCCATTCGCGCCAGAATTGAACCACTAACCTGGGAAAACACCTTCTTTGGTGTCAACAGCGCCATTGTGCGTATTAGTCCTGACGCGCCACTCCTGACGTCAGACGTCTTAGCGCCGTGGTCACGGGTGCAGGCCAAAATTGCCGCATCAAATACCGATGAGCTGGACGCCTTGCAACAACTGGGATTCTTACTGGTTGAGGGTGAAGTTGATTTGGTACTGCCTGTGAACAGTGCAAGTGATAGCGACGCAGAAGTGGCACAAGAGACAGATATTCCAGTGCTACGCCAGTTAGCCAGTGGGGCATTTGCGCAAAGCCGTTTTCGTGCGCCGTGGTATGCGCCTGACGCCAGTGGCCGCTTTTATGCGCAGTGGATTGAAAACGCCGTACGCGGCACTTTTGATCATCAATGCCTGATTTTACGTTCGGCGTCTGGTGATATTTGTGGCTATGTTTCTCTACGAGAGTTGAATGCCACTGACGCGCGCATTGGCTTGCTGGCAGGCCGTGGCTCCGGTGCACAGCTGATGCAAGCGGCACTAAACTGGGCGTATGCTCGCGGTAAAACAACATTGCGGGTGGCGACCCAGATGGGCAACACCGCCGCGCTTAAACGATACATACAAAGTGGTGCGAATGTAGAAAGCACCGCGTACTGGTTATACAGGTGATCACATGATTCCATTTAACGCACCGCCGGTGGTAGGAACCGAACTCGACTATATGCAGTCGGCAATGGGTAGCGGCAAACTGTGCGGCGATGGCGGTTTTACCCGTCGCTGCCAGCAGTGGCTGGAGCAACGTTTTGGTAGTACCAAAGTGCTGCTGACGCCGTCCTGCACCGCTTCGCTGGAGATGGCGGCGTTGCTGCTCGATATCCAGCCTGGCGATGAAGTGATCATGCCGAGCTACACCTTTGTCTCCACCGCCAATGCCTTTGTGCTGCGTGGCGCGAAAATCGTCTTTGTGGATATCCGCCCGGACACCATGAACATCGACGAAACGCTTATTGAATCGGCGATCACCGACAAAACGCGTGTTATCGTGCCGGTACATTACGCGGGCGTGGCCTGTGAAATGGACACCATTATGGCGCTGGCGAAAAAGCATAACCTGTTTGTGGTGGAAGATGCCGCTCAGGGCGTGATGTCCACTTACAAAGGGCGTGCGCTGGGAACCATTGGTCATATTGGCTGCTTTAGCTTCCATGAAACCAAAAACTATACGGCGGGCGGGGAAGGCGGTGCGACGCTGATTAACGATAAAGCGTTGATTGAACGTGCCGAGATCATCCGCGAAAAAGGCACTAACCGCAGCCAGTTCTTCCGTGGTCAGGTCGATAAATATACCTGGCGTGATATTGGTTCCAGCTATCTGATGTCCGATCTGCAAGCTGCGTACCTGTGGGCGCAACTGGAAGCCGCCGAACGTATCAACCAGCAACGTCTGGCGTTGTGGCAAAACTACTACGATGCGTTAGCACCTCTGGCGAAAGCCGGGCGTATCGAACTGCCGTCGATTCCGGATGGCTGCGTGCAGAACGCGCATATGTTCTACATTAAGCTGCGGGATAATGATGACCGGAGCGCATTGATTAACTTCCTGAAAGAAGCGGAAATTATGGCGGTGTTCCATTATATTCCGCTACACGCAAGCCCTGCGGGTGAACGCTTTGGTGAGTTCCACGGCGAAGATCGCTACACCACCAAAGAGAGCGAGCGCCTGCTGCGCCTGCCGCTGTTCTACAATTTGTCGCCCGTCAATCAACGCACGGTAATTGCGACTTTGTTGAACTACTTCTCCTGATATGTCGCTGGCAAAAGCGTCCTTATGGACGGCGGCCAGTACGCTGGTCAAGATTGGTGCCGGGTTGCTGGTCGGTAAGTTGCTGGCGGTGTCATTTGGTCCGGCTGGGCTGGGGCTGGCGGCAAATTTCCGCCAGTTGATTACCGTGCTCGGCGTGCTCGCTGGGGCGGGCATCTTTAACGGCGTAACGAAATACGTTGCCCAGTACCATGATAATCCGCAGCAGCTACGCCGCGTGGTCGGCACTTCATCAGCGATGGTGCTTGCCTTCTCTACGCTGATGGCGCTGGTTTTTGTGCTGGCGGCTGCCCCAATCAGCCAGGGATTGTTCGGTAATACCGACTATCAGGGGCTGGTGCGATTGGTTGCACTCGTACAGATGGGGATCGCCTGGGGCAACCTGCTGCTGGCGCTGATGAAAGGTTTTCGTGATGCCGCCGGTAATGCCCTGTCGCTTATTCTCGGCAGCTTGCTTGGCGTTATTGCCTATTACGTCAGTTACCGTTTGGGCGGTTATGAAGGGGCGTTGCTGGGACTGGCGTTGATTCCTGCGCTGGTGGTGATTCCTGCCGTCATCATGCTAATTAAGCGTGGTGCAATCCCGTTAAGCTATCTGAAACCCAGCTGGGATAATGGTCTGGCAGGGCAGTTGAGCAAATTTACGCTCATGGCGTTGATTACGTCGGTGACCTTGCCCGTTGCTTACATCATGATGCGTAAACTGCTGGCGGCGCAGTATAGCTGGGATGAAGTGGGCATCTGGCAAGGGGTGAGCAGTATTTCCGATGCCTACCTGCAATTCATTACCGCCTCTTTTAGCGTGTATTTACTGCCCACGTTGTCGCGGCTAACGGAAAAGCGCGATATCACCCGGGAAGTGGTGAAGTCGCTGAAATTCGTCTTACCAGCAGTGGCGGTGGCGAGTTTTACCGTCTGGCTGCTGCGCGATTTTGCCATCTGGCTGCTGTTATCGAATAAATTTACCGCTATGCGCGATCTCTTTGCCTGGCAGTTGGTGGGCGATGTGTTAAAAGTGGGTGCTTATGTCTTTGGTTACCTGGTGATCGCCAAAGCGTCGCTGCGGTTTTATATCCTGGCGGAAGTCAGCCAGTTCACTTTGTTGATGGTATTTGCCCACTGGTTGATCCCTGCGCATGGTGCGCTGGGCGCGGCGCAGGCTTATATGGCAACGTATATCGTCTATTTCTCTCTTTGTTGTGGCGTGTTTTTACTCTGGCGTAGGCGGGCATGACTGTACTGATTCACGTACTGGGATCGGATATCCCTCACCATAACCAAACCGTTTTACGGTTTTTCAACGACGCGCTGGCCGCAACGAGCGAGCACGCGCGCGAGTTTATGGTTGCTGGCAAGGACGACGGCTTAAGTGACAGCTGTCCGGCACTTTCTGTGCAATTTTACCCAGGTAAAAAATCCCTGGCAGAAGCGGTCATCGCAAAGGCGAAAGCTAACCGGCAGCAGCGATTTTTCTTCCACGGTCAGTTCAATACCACGCTGTGGCTGGCGTTGCTGAGTGGTGGTATCAAACCCAGCCAGTTTTACTGGCATATCTGGGGGGCAGATCTCTATGAGGTCTCCAGCGGGCTGAAATTCAAACTGTTTTACCCTATCCGCCGGCTGGCACAAAAGCGAGTCGGCTGCGTATTTGCTACTCGCGGTGATTTGAGCTTTTTTGCTAAAACGCATCCTAAGGTGAGGGGCGAACTGATTTACTTCCCGACGCGGATGGATCCATCTCTCAATACGATGGCGAACGATCGGCAACGTGAAGGGAAAATGACCATTCTGGTGGGGAACTCCGGCGATCGCAGCAATGAACACATTGCCGCCTTAAATGCTGTTCATCAGCAGTTTGGCGATACGGTAAAAGTGGTGGTGCCGATGGGGTATCCGCCCAATAACGATGTGTATATCAACGAAGTTCGTCAGGCGGGGCTGAAATTGTTCAGCGAAGAACATCTGCAAATTTTGAGCGAAAAACTGGATTTTGACGCCTATCTGGCGCTACTTCGCCAGTGCGATCTCGGCTACTTTATTTTTGCCCGCCAGCAGGGCATTGGTACTCTGTGCTTGTTGATTCAGGCAGGCATTCCCTGCGTACTTAACCGGGAAAACCCATTCTGGCAAGATATGACGGAACAACATTTACCGGTGCTGTTTACCACTGATGATCTCAACGAGGATATTGTGCGTGAAGCGCAGCGCCAGCTGGCGTCGGTGGATAAAAACAACATTGCCTTCTTTAGCCCGAACTATCTGCAAGGCTGGCGGCGGGCGTTGGCTATTGCCAGCGGGGAGGACGCATGAGCCTGTTGCAATTTAGCGGCCTGTTTGTTGTCTGGCTGCTTTGCTCACTGTTTATTGCTACGCTGACCTGGTTTGAGTTTCGCCGCGTGCGCTTTAACTTCAATGTCTTCTTTTCATTGCTGTTTTTGCTCACTTTTTTCTTTGGCTTTCCGCTGACCAGCGTGCTGGTATTTCGCTTTAATGTCGGCGTTGCGCCGCCAGACATTCTCCTTCAGGCGCTACTTTCTGCTGCTTGCTTCTACGCGGTTTACTACGTCACCTACAAAACCCGCCTACGCAAACGCGTTGTCGATGTACCGCGCCGCCCGCTGTTTACCATGAACCGTGTGGAGACCAATCTCACATGGGTGATCCTGATGGGCATCGCGCTGGTGAGCGTCGGCATCTTCTTCATGCACAACGGTTTTTTGCTGTTCCGGCTTAACTCCTACAGCCAGATCTTCTCCAGTGAAGTCTCCGGCGTGGCGCTAAAACGCTTCTTTTACTTTTTCATCCCGGCGATGCTGGTGGTCTATTTTCTGCGCCAGGACAGCAAAGCGTGGCTGTTTTTCCTCGTCAGCACGGTCGCATTTGGTTTGCTGACTTATATGATTGTCGGCGGTACTCGCGCCAATATCATCATTGCATTCGCTATCTTTCTGTTTATCGGCATTATTCGCGGCTGGATTTCGTTGTGGATGCTGGCGGCGGCAGGCGTGCTGGGGATTGTTGGTATGTTCTGGCTGGCGCTAAAACGCTATGGAATGAACGTGAGCGGCGATGAGGCGTTCTACACGTTTCTCTATCTCACCCGCGACACCTTCTCGCCGTGGGAGAATCTGGCGTTGCTGTTGCAGAACTACGACAACATCGACTTCCAGGGGCTGGCGCCGATTGTTCGCGATTTCTATGTCTTTATTCCTTCCTGGTTGTGGCCGGGACGGCCGAGCATGGTGCTGAATTCTGCCAACTATTTCACCTGGGAAGTGCTGAACAATCACTCCGGGTTGGCAATCTCGCCTACGCTTATTGGTTCACTGGTTGTTATGGGCGGCGCGCTGTTTATTCCTCTGGGGGCGATTGTGGTTGGTCTGATCATTAAGTGGTTCGACTGGCTGTATGAGCTGGGCAACCGCGAAACCAATCGTTATAAGGCCGCGATATTGCACAGTTTCTGCTTCGGGGCGATCTTCAATATGATCGTGCTGGCGCGTGAAGGGCTGGATTCGTTTGTCTCACGCGTGGTCTTTTTTATCGTGGTCTTCGGCGCATGTCTGATGATCGCAAAACTGTTGTACTGGCTTTTTGAAAGCGCCGGACTCATTCATAAACGTACAAAATCATCGCTCCGGACGCAGGTTGAAGGATAACAATGAATAACAACACCACGGCACCGACCTATACGCTGCGTGGCTTACAGTTAATCGGTTGGCGTGATATGCAGCACGCCCTTGATTATCTGTTTGCTGACGGGCAGCTTAAGCAGGGAACGCTGGTTGCCATTAATGCTGAAAAAATGCTGACCATTGAAGATAACGCCGAGGTCAGGGAGTTAATTAACGCTGCCGAATTTAAATATGCGGATGGCATCAGCGTTGTACGTTCAGTACGTAAAAAGTACCCGCAGGCGCAGGTTTCCCGCGTTGCCGGTGCCGATCTCTGGGAAGAGCTGATGGCGCGCGCAGGCAAAGAAGGGACGCTGGTATTTCTTGTTGGCGGTAAACCTGAAGTGCTGGCGCAGACCGAAGCTAAACTGCGCAACCAGTGGAATGTGAATATCGTTGGCAGTCAGGATGGTTATTTTAAACCCGAGCAGCGTCAGGCATTGTTTGAACGAATTCATGCCAGTGGAGCGCAAATCGTCACCGTTGCGATGGGATCGCCAAAGCAGGAGATCTTCATGCGCGACTGCCGTCTGGTGCATCCAGATGCGCTGTATATGGGCGTTGGCGGGACGTATGATGTCTTTACTGGTCATGTGAAACGCGCGCCGAAAATCTGGCAAAAACTGGGGCTGGAGTGGCTCTATCGCCTGCTTTCGCAGCCAAGCCGCATTAAACGCCAGCTTCGTTTACTGCGCTATTTACGCTGGCACTACACCGGCAACCTCTGATTTTCCTCTCTCTGTAAAGCGACGGAGTGGTCACTCCGTCACCTGTCTGCCGTTTTATTACACAAAGCATCCAAATTTTTAATGCTTCATTTGCCATTTCTTCTAAATTACGAAAACATTCGCAACACTCGATGTACCCATAACGATAACCGGTAACACCGGAAAAACATGCAAACACAACACGAGGATTTATGGCAGATAACAAACCAGAGCTACAGCGTGGGCTGGAAGCTCGACATATCGAACTCATCGCCCTTGGGGGTACTATCGGCGTCGGCCTGTTTATGGGGGCCGCCAGTACCCTGAAATGGGCCGGGCCATCCGTATTGTTGGCCTATATCATCGCCGGGCTGTTCGTCTTTTTCATTATGCGTTCAATGGGCGAAATGTTGTTCCTCGAACCGGTTACTGGTTCTTTCGCCGTTTACGCACATCGTTATATGAGCCCGTTCTTTGGCTATCTCACCGCCTGGTCTTACTGGTTTATGTGGATGGCGGTGGGGATCTCGGAAATTACCGCCATCGGCGTCTACGTCCAGTTCTGGTTCCCAGAGATGGCACAGTGGATACCCGCATTGATCGCGGTGGCGCTGGTGGCGCTGGCGAATCTGGCGGCGGTGCGGTTGTATGGCGAAATCGAGTTCTGGTTCGCGATGATCAAAGTCACCACAATCATTGTGATGATCGTCATTGGCCTGGGCGTGATTTTCTTTGGTTTTGGCAATGGCGGGCAGTCGATTGGTTTTAGCAATCTCACAGAGCATGGCGGTTTCTTTGCGGGTGGCTGGAAAGGCTTCCTCACCGCCTTGTGTATCGTGGTGGCGTCCTACCAGGGCGTGGAACTGATTGGCATCACCGCCGGTGAAGCGAAGAATCCGCAGGTGACGTTGCGCAGTGCCGTAGGCAAAGTGCTATGGCGAATCCTGATTTTCTACGTAGGCGCGATTTTCGTTATCGTCACTATCTTCCCGTGGAATGAAATAGGCAGCAACGGCAGCCCATTCGTACTGACTTTCGCCAAAATCGGCATTACCGCAGCGGCGGGCATTATCAACTTTGTGGTGCTGACGGCGGCTCTCTCTGGCTGTAACAGCGGCATGTACAGTTGCGGACGTATGCTCTACGCGCTGGCGAAAAACCGCCAGTTACCGGCGGCGATGGCGAAAGTTTCCCGTCACGGCGTGCCGGTTGCAGGCGTGGCGGTATCAATAGCCATTCTGTTGATTGGTTCATGCCTGAACTACATCATCCCCAATCCCCAGCGTGTGTTTGTTTACGTCTACAGCGCCAGCGTACTTCCGGGGATGGTGCCATGGTTTGTGATTTTGATAAGCCAACTGCGTTTTCGTCGTGCGCACAAAGCGGCGATTGCCAGCCATCCGTTCCGCTCCATTCTGTTCCCGTGGGCCAATTACGTAACAATGGCATTCCTGATTTGCGTTTTGATCGGCATGTACTTTAATGAAGATACCCGAATGTCGCTGTTTGTCGGCATCATCTTCATGCTGGCAGTGACGGCGATTTACAAAGTATTTGGCCTTAATCGCCACGGTAAAGTGCATAAACTGGAGGAATAAGCAGCAAAATGCACAAACCGTAACCAAACGCGCATTTTATTTAAAAAGGGACTAGACAGAGGGGGGCGAAGTCCGTATTATCCACCCCCGCAACGGCGCTAAGCGCCCGTAGCTCAGCTGGATAGAGCGCTGCCCTCCGGAGGCAGAGGTCTCAGGTTCGAATCCTGTCGGGCGCGCCATTTAGTCCCGGCGCTTGAGCTGCGGTGGTAGTAATACCGCGTAACAAGATTTGTAGTGGTGGCTATAGCTCAGTTGGTAGAGCCCTGGATTGTGATTCCAGTTGTCGTGGGTTCGAATCCCATTAGCCACCCCATTATTAGAAGTTGTGACAATGCGAAGGTGGCGGAATTGGTAGACGCGCTAGCTTCAGGTGTTAGTGTCCTTACGGACGTGGGGGTTCAAGTCCCCCCCCTCGCACCACGACTTTAAAGAATTGAACTAAAAATTCAAAAAGCAGTATTTCGGCGAGTAGCGCAGCTTGGTAGCGCAACTGGTTTGGGACCAGTGGGTCGGAGGTTCGAATCCTCTCTCGCCGACCAATTTTGAACCCCGCTTCGGCGGGGTTTTTTGTTTTCTGTGCATTCCATCACTCTCCCTTCGCAATAAACGCCCGTAGTTAATCATTGCCAAACGGTATTATTTCGCCCTTAAATTCATCGAAGGACGACTTCAGGCAAGGAGCGACTATGCTGCAACAGGTTCCAACGCGTGCTTTTCACGTAATGGCGAAACCGAGCGGTTCAGATTGTAATCTGAACTGTGACTACTGTTTTTATCTCGAAAAACAATCCCTTTACCGCGAACAACCTGTCACGCATATGGACGATGAAATGCTGGAAGCGTATGTCCGTCACTATATCGCTGCCAGCGAACCCCAAAACGAAGTGGCATTTACCTGGCAGGGCGGCGAACCAACGTTACTCGGGCTGGATTTTTACCGTCGTGCAGTGGCGCTACAGGCGAAATATGGTGCTGGCAGGAAGGTAAGTAACAGCTTCCAGACTAACGGTGTGCTGCTTGATGAAGAATGGTGTGCATTTCTGGCAGAAAATCATTTTCTTGTTGGGTTATCGCTGGATGGCCCGGCTGAGATCCACAATCAATATCGCGTGACTAAAGGTGGCAGACCAACGCATAAGCTGGTGATGCGCGCACTTAAACTACTGCAAAAATATCACGTTGATTATAACGTGCTGGCGTGCGTTAACCGCACCAGCGCGCTGCAACCGTTGCAGGTTTATGACTTTTTGCGTGATGCGGGCGTGGAGTTCATCCAGTTTATTCCTGTAGTGGAGCGGCTGGCGGATGAAAAATCTGCCAGCGACGGGCTAAAATTACAGGCGCCTGGTGATATTCAGGGGGAACTGACGGAATGGTCAGTGCGCCCCGATGAATTTGGTGAATTTCTGGTGGCGATATTCGACCACTGGATCAAACGCGACGTCGGCAAGATTTTCGTGATGAATATCGAATGGGCGTTTGCCAATTTTGTCGGTGCGCCGGGTGCGGTTTGCCATCATCAGCCAACCTGTGGACGTTCGGTGATTATTGAGCACAACGGTGACGTTTACGCCTGCGATCACTTTGTTTATCCGCAATATCGGCTGGGGAATATGCTTCAGCAGACCCTCGCAGAAATGGTAGATTCCCCGCAGCAGCAGGCGTTTGGTGAAGATAAATTTAAGCAGTTACCGGCGCAGTGTCGCAGTTGTAACGTGTTAAAAGCATGTTGGGGAGGCTGCCCGAAACACCGCTTTATGCTCGATATCAGCGGCAAACCGGGGCTGAATTATTTGTGTGCCGGGTATCAGCGTTATTTCCGCCATCTACCACCATATCTTAAAGCAATGGCTGATTTACTGGCGCACGGTCGCCCGGCCAGTGACATTATGCAGGCACATTTGATGGTAGTGAGTAAGTAAAAAGCGGCCATTTGGAGGCCGCCTGCGGTTGATTGCCGGATGCGATGCTGACGCATCTTATCCGGCCTACAGGACGCTGCAATTTATTGAATTTGCAAGGCTTGTAGGCCGGATAAGGCGTTCACGCCGCATCCGGCAAGGTCAGTGTGGCTCGATGTAGCGATAGCGCCGGCTTAATCAGATTTAATCTGCGCGCGTGGCGGATATTTTTTCAGGATCTCCATATACGCATGCATTTCGGTCTGTAGCGGTACTCCCATCGGAATATGGCGCACGCCGATGGAGTCGCTTTCCTGCGGATCGGTATAGAGATTAAATACCGCAGAGCCCGCCGTTTGCATTACTGTACCGGTGAATCCTCCCTGATATCCGCTCTGGGTATAGGCATATGGCTGCTGAATAAGAACATGATATTTGAACTCATCCATACGCACAGCAGCGAGTTTACCGTTGAGGAAGTAGTGCTCGGCCTTACGGTTAGACTGACCATTTGTTCCCAGGAAGAAGGATGTCTGATCCACGCCATCGATAAAGGTGGTTTTCGGCACTAAATTTGCCACTTTCGCCCCAGGATGACCAGCCAGATCCAGCGCGGTAGGGAAGAGATCTGCCAGATCGACAATACCGTCAGATTTACGCGGTTGGATCATCCCTTTCCAGTAAACGAAAGTCGGTACGCGAACGCCGCCTTCCCAGGTCGAACCTTTAGAGCCACGGAACGGTGTGCGTCCGTGCGGCGGCACTTCGGCTTCCGGGCCGTTATCGGAGGTAAAGACAATCAGCGTGTTATCGAGCTGACCGTTTTTCTCCAGTGCTTTGTATAGGTTAGCGAACACATCGTTCATCTCTACCATACAGTCGCTGTAAGAGGTGCGCGCCGGAGAACTTCCCGCATATTTTGCGTTCGGGTAGTTATCAAAGTGACAGCCGCGAGTACCGTAATAGAGGAAGAAAGGTTTGTCGCTTTTCGCCATTTTGTCGAGGAACTTAACGCCATATTCCATCCAACGCTGATCCAGATCTTCCATATATTTCGGCGTAATGTCGGCAATGGCTTCCTGTTCACCGCCGCGCACCGCATGAACGTCATCTTTACTAAACGGCAGTTTTTTGATGTATTCAGAACGATCCGGGCTCAGGGCGACTTCCGGGTTTACGTGAACATCACGCCATTCGGTATACATATCGGACACTGAGTTGAAGCCACGGAAATCATCAAAGCCGACGTTCTGCGGCTGCGACTCTTTGTTTTCCCCCATGTGCCATTTCCCGATGGCCTGGGTGACATAGCCTTGATCATGCAGCAGTTGCGGTAGTGTCGTTAACCCTTGCAGACCGCCAGGTTGTCCGTACATCGGCGGCATCAAAATGCCGTGGTGGATGGAATACTGTCCAGTGAGAATCGTTGCGCGGGTTGGTGAAGAACTGGGTTGTGAATAAGCAGACGTTAAAATCAGCCCCTGGCTGGCAACGGCGTCAATATCTGGCGTTGGGTTACCTACTGCCACGCCGCCGCCGTTAAAGCCAACGTCCATCCAGCCTACATCGTCCAGCAAGAAAACAACCACGTTCGGTTTCTTGCCGGTTTTTTTCTCAAGTTCCGCCAGTTTCTGCTGGGTTTCTTTATCCTGCGCCGGGTGCTGCATTACCGGCATCATATTATCGGCAATTTGGGTTGCTGGTTTAACCAGATATTGATTTGGGTGATCGTAACCAGAAAAACCCTCGCGCGCGGTGGCAGTTGACGGGGTATCTGCTGCACTGACCATAAAGGGAATAGCAGTGGCAACAGCAATAACAAGACGTTTGGGTGAAAACGAAATTTCCATGTGAAATGCTCCGGTTTCCTGTCATCAAAACGACGACGTAATTAAGCATTGATAATTGAGATCCTTCTCCCTGATAAAATAGTTATATAAATAATTTATGGAAATATATTATTTATATACTGTGGGAATGTATATGAATATCAGGAGAGCATTTTCAATCCTACCTCCAGCGTGGCGGATATGTAAGGCTGGTTTATTATATATTATTGATTATTTATGCTGTTTTTATTTTGAATTCAATTAATATTTATATTGCCTATTTAACGACTTTAATTATTCATGAAATATATAATCGCGGCTGCCAGATTTGAGATAACATTCACCAATGTAATTATTGCAAGTGCATGAAAACAGGGTACAGAATTGTCTCATAACAAGTATTAAAGGATGTTATTTCCAGGGTCAGTGTGGCATAATAATTGGGTAGATGCTCATTCCATCTCTTATGTTCGCCTTAGTGCCTCATAAACTTAGGAATGACGCAGAGCCGTTTACGGTGCTTATCGTCCACTGACAGATGTCGCTTTTGCCTCATCAGACACCATGGACACAACGTTGAGTGAAGCACCCACTTGTTGTCATACAGACCTGTTTTAACGCCTGCTCCGTAATAAGAGCAGGCGTTTTTTTATGTATCAGAAAGCCCCCGGAGGTGCTTGCCTCCGGGTGAGAGAGAACTATTGCGGCGGGTTGTTCTGTAAGGTCAGCATTAAACCGTCGCGGCGCATCGCTGCGGCTTCTTCCGGCTTGTGCAGTCTGTCCAGCACGTCGGCAAGCCATGCATAATCATAGGCGTCCGGGCGTTGTTTCAGCGCCGCACGGAAGGCGAGGGATGCTTCCTGCCATTCGCCATGTTTCATCAGCGACTGACCCAATGTGCTCCATAACAGCGGGCGATCGCCCACGTTTTTGATCTGTTGGCGCAGCACTTTTTCCAGTTGTTCTGGATTGTTGGTTTTCAGGCGTGGGATCGGCAGCAGCAAACGATCGTCATACTGGTGTTTCAGGCCGTCGATGATAATTTGCTGGGCGGTGTCATGGTCATCACACTCAATAAGATGTTCCGCCATTGCCACCTGCAACGCCACCTGATGACGCGTTTTCCGGCTTTGATTTTTCCACCAGTTACGCAAGCCTTCACTACCGTCATCAGCCCGCGCCTGATCCATCAGACCAATCCATGCCTGTTGTTCCAGTGCGGCGCGGTGTTCTTCATCGCTAACGTGGGCTTTCGCCATTGATGGGATGATGTCCAGTAGCGAACTCCATGCGCCCGTGCGGATATAAGCCTGTTCAGCCAGACGTAATACTTCTGGATGGCGTGGCGTTACTTCCAACAACTTATCCACGCCGTGGCGTGCTGCATGGTTTTCATTACGCGCCAGTTGCAGGCGAACGCGGGCGATTTCTACCGGAATGGTATCATTGCCCGCCAGTTCCGCCGCGCGTTCCAGATGCTGATTGGCGCGCGATTCATCACCACGCTGTTGCGCGGCTTCGGCAGCCAGCAAATAGTTCACTACGGGTTGCTCAGCATGATCGGCATTTTTCGCCATCAGCTTTTCGACTTGCTGATAATCACCTTCCGCCAGTTTCAGCAGCGCCTGTTCGGTCTGTTTACGCGCGCGGCGACGTTTACGCCCGACAAACCAACCGCGAGTGTGCGCGCCTGTGCGGAAAATCCGTCGCAGTAACCATTCGATAGCAAACAGCACCACCATAGCCAGAATCAAAATGATTGCCAGTCCCGTGACGCTGGTTTCGATATTGTAGTTATCCGTCTGGATCAGTACGTAACCCTGATGTCCGGCAATCATTGGGCCAACGACGATGCCTGCAATCAGCAACACAAAGAGCAATAACACTTTTAACATGGTTATTCTCCTTGCGGCGCGGCTGCCGGTGTATCAGCTTGCGGTGCAGGTGCAGCCTCCGCTACTGGTGTTACTGGTTGCGCCAGCAGATTGCGCACGCGAGTCTGCATCAGTTTTTCCAGCATTGCCTGGCTTTGCAGGGTTTCCGGGAGATCCATCGAGATATTTTGCTGACTTAACTGATCCACCTCGTCGAGGAACGCTTTGGTGGTGGCATCGTCAGTATCGTAGTAAGCACGTACCCAGGTGGAGACGTTCTCCAGCGCCTGGCGGTAAGTCTCTTGCTGATGACGTGGTACAGCTTGTGCCGCGACCAGCAGGCGAGAGCGAATATTTTCGCGCAGATAGATATCCTGATTCGGTGCTAACAGCGGTACGGCGGTGTCATCACGACGGCGAATCGTAATGAAGTTGTCCATAAAGTTCTGCCAGCTTTTTTGCAGATTGATGCGCCATTCGCTGATGGAGCTGGAAAGCTCTTCACCATCGGAATCCATCGGCGAACCGTCGCTATCATTATCGGCCAGACGCAGGTTATCAACCTGATTAGAAAGCTGATTCAGCTTGAGGATGATGCCGTCATAATCTACCTGCGAGACCGCAGAAAGGCTGGCGATATCATCGGTAATTGCCCGGCGAACGGTAATAAGACTTGGGTCATTCATATCCGCCAGGCTGGCGTCTGCGCTTTTCAGCAATGCCGCAGCGGTAGTGACGTCCTGATCGCTCCACAACTTACGTCCGGCGAGCTTCACAAGGAAATCAGCCTGCGCCAGCAGCCAGGTCTTGGCATCACTACCTGAGATAGTGGCGACCTTTTGTTGAACTTCATCCAGCTGTTTGGCCAGCGTTTCCTGCTGACGATTTGCCTGCTCTAGCTGTGTAGCCTGTTGCTTGATGATGCTTTCCAGCTCGGCTTTTTGGCTCTCCTGGGCTTTTTGCAGAGCCGCGAGTTGGTTAGCCAGAACATCACTGGTGGTCGTCTGATTGACGGCCTGTTGTTTACCCCAGCCATACAAACCGACACCTGCAGCCAGAGCAATAGCGATAGCCACCGCACTTAAAATCAGAGCAGTACTGTTATTACTCTTTTTTTCTACTGTGACAGATTGTGGCGTGGTGTCCACGACCTCCCTGGTCTCTTCAACCACGGCGGAGGTTTTTTCTTGTTCCGTCATTATGGCTTCCTGTTATGAGAGTTATTGTAATGCCCGTAAAAGCGCATCGTTATCTGCGTTATCGGCGACCTTAATATCTTGCCAGCCCAGTTCCCGGGCGAGTTTCGCCAGACGCTCGCTGACGACCAGTAGTCGACAGCGTAGTAACCAGTGCTCACGATACCATCGTGGAATCAGCGACCAGAGCTGTTGCAGCATTTCACCGCTGGTAACAACGATCGTTGTCACTTCGCGAGTTTGCCAGCGCATCGCTTCTTCTGCACCATCGTAATGAATGGCGCATCGTTGATAACATTCGCAAAAAATGACTTCAGCACCGCGTGCCGTCAGGGTGTCCCCGATCAGCTCACGACCGCCGTTGCCACGTAAAATTAGCGCACGTTTGCCTGCAATATTTTGTAATTCAGGTAATTGTAGCAAGACTTCGCTGATTTCCCGATCCTGCGGATAACGAACTTCGTGTCCGCTCACGGTATGCAGCGCCAGTGCGGTAGTGCGACCAATGGCGAAATAAGCGGGTAGGGCGGGCCACTGGAGACCTTGCTGATGCAGTTGCGACTGTGCAAAAGCAACGGCATGTTGCGAAAGGGCAAATAGTAGATCTCCTTCGCTCAGTGCCGCCAGCTGGTCGGCAAGTTGTGGCAGTTGCCGACCCGGAGAAAACTCAATCAGCGGAAAATGCCAGGCCACCTGTCCCAGTGCGCGCAGACGGCTCACTAACTCTTCTCCTGCGGGAGATGGGCGGGTGACCAGGATACTCATGCTGGCGCATCTCCGCTGTAAACTTCGGCGAGGATCTCGCGCGCGCCGTTATTCAGTAACTCTTCCGCCAGCGAAATGCCCATTTGCTCGGCAGCCTGTGGCGAGCCACGGCGCTCACCGCGAATAATCTGCGAACCGTCCGGTGCGCCAACCAGCGCACGCAGCCAGATTTCGCCATTGATAAGTTCGGCATAGCTACCAATCGGCACCTGACAACCGCCTTCGAGGCGGGTATTCATGGCACGTTCGGCGGTGACGCGCAGCGCCGTTTCGTGGTGATTCAGCGCGGTGAGTACCTCGCGGGTGCGCGAATCATCCAGGCGGCATTCAATGCCTACTGCACCTTGTCCTACTGCTGGAAGAGAAACTTCAGGCGGCAGCGCAGCACGAATGCGAGACTCCAGCCCTAAACGTTTTAAGCCAGCCACAGCAAGAATAATGGCATCGTATTCGCCATTATCCAGTTTACTCAGACGAGTACCGACATTGCCGCGCAGAGAACGGATAATGAGATCCGGACGGCGTTCAGCCAGTTGGCACTGGCGGCGTAAGCTGGAAGTACCGACGATGCTGCCTGCGGGTAACGCATCCAGACTTTCATAGTTATTGGAAACAAAGGCATCGCGAGGATCTTCGCGCTCGCAAATGGTGACCAGCCCCAGACCTTGCGGAAATTCAACCGGCACATCTTTCATTGAATGCACGGCGATATCGGCACGGTTTTCCAGGAGCGCGACCTCCAGCTCTTTCACAAATAAGCCTTTTCCGCCAACCTTCGCCAGCGGCGTATCAAGAATCACATCGCCGCGCGTCACCATCGGCACCAGTTCAACCACCAGCCCTGGATGGCTCGCCATCAACTTGTCTTTGACATAATGTGCCTGCCAGAGTGCAAGTGGGCTTTGGCGTGTGGCAATTCTTAAAACATTGTCTAACATGCTTGTTACCGTCATTATCATCCATGGTCCATCCTAACATCCTTGCCGGAGCGATGTCAGTGTTGTGGTGAAACGTCGATGCCTGTGTAAAACGTAAAATGTAGCCAGGCGGTGGTTCCTGACAGGCGCTTCAAGCCGTCGTAATAAGGAATTTACAGAGAATAAACGGTGCTACACTTGTATGTAGCGCATCTTTCTTTACGGTCAACCGGCAAGGTGTTAAATTGATCACGTTTTAGACCATTTTTTCGTCGTGAAACTAAAAAAACCAGGCGCGGAAAGTGGTACGGTTACCTTTGACATACGAAATATCCCGAATGCCGCGTGTTTCCGTTGATGTTGGCGGAATCACAGACATGACGGGTAGCAAATCAGGCGATACGTCTTGTACCTCTATATTGAGACTCTGAAACAGAGACTGGATGCCATAAATCAATTGCGCGTGGATCGCGCGCTTGCTGCTATGGGGCCTGCATTCCAACAGGTCTACAGTCTGCTGCCGACATTGTTGCACTATCACCATCCGCTAATGCCGGGTTACCTTGATGGTAATGTTCCCAGGGGCATTTGCCTTTACACGCCTGATGAAACCCAACGCCACTACCTGAACGAACTGGAACTGTATCGTGGAATGTCAGTACAGGACCCGCCAAAAGGCGAGCTTCCGATTACTGGCGTATACACCATGGGCAGCACCTCGTCTATAGGGCAAAGCTGTTCCTCCGATCTGGATATCTGGGTCTGCCATCAATCCTGGCTCGATAGCGAAGAGCGCCAGTTACTACAACGTAAATGCAGTCTGCTGGAAAGCTGGGCCGCCTCGCTGGGCGTGGAAGTCAGCTTCTTCCTGATTGATGAAAACCGTTTCCGCCATAATGAAAGTGGCAGTCTGGGGGGGGAAGATTGTGGCTCTACCCAGCATATACTGCTGCTTGACGAATTTTATCGTACCGCCGTGCGTCTCGCCGGTAAGCGTATTCTGTGGAATATGGTGCCGTGCGACGAAGAGGAGCATTACGATGACTACGTAATGACGCTCTACGCGCAGGGCGTATTAACGCCAAATGAATGGCTGGATCTCGGTGGCTTAAGCTCGCTTTCCGCTGAAGAGTACTTTGGTGCCAGCCTTTGGCAACTCTACAAAAGTATCGATTCTCCGTACAAAGCGGTGCTGAAAACACTGTTGCTGGAAGCTTATTCCTGGGAATATCCAGACCCACGCCTGCTGGCGAAAGATATCAAACAGCGTTTGCACGACGGCGAGATAGTGTCATTTGGTCTCGATCCGTACTGCATGATGCTGGAACGCGTTACTGAATATTTGACGGCAATTGAAGATTTCACCCGTCTGGATTTAGTGCGCCGCTGCTTCTATTTAAAAGTGTGCGAAAAACTCAGCCGCGAGCGCGCTTGCGTAGGCTGGCGTCGGGAAGTCTTAAGCCAACTGGTAAAAGAGTGGGGATGGGACGAAGCCCGTCTGGCGATGCTCGATAATCGCGCCAACTGGAAGATTGATCAGGTGCGTGAAGCGCACAACGAGTTGCTTGATGCAATGATGCAGAGCTACCGTAATCTGATCCGCTTTGCCCGTCGCAATAATCTTAGCGTTTCCGCCAGCCCGCAGGATATCGGCGTGCTGACGCGTAAACTGTACGCTGCGTTTGAAGCATTACCGGGGAAAGTGACGCTGGTAAACCCGCAGATTTCACCGGATCTTTCCGAGCCAAACCTGACCTTTATTTATGTACCGCCGGGCCGCGCTAATCGTTCTGGCTGGTATCTGTATAATCGTGCGCCGACAATCGAGTCGATCATCAGCCATCAGCCGCTGGAATATAACCGCTATCTGAATAAGCTGGTGGCCTGGGCGTGGTTTAATGGCTTGCTGACACCACGAACGCATTTGTTTATTAAAGGTAACGGCATTGTCGATCTGCCTAAGTTGCAAGAGATGGTGGCTGATGTGTCGCACCATTTCCCGTTGCGCTTACCTGCGCCGACGCCGAAGGCGCTCTACAGTCCTTGTGAGATCCGCCATCTGGCGATTATCGTCAACCTGGAATATGACCCGACGACAGCGTTTCGTAATCAGGTAGTACATTTCGATTTCCGTAAGCTGGATGTCTTCAGCTTTGGCGAAGAACAAAAATGCCTGGTGGGTAGTGTTGATCTGTTGTATCGCAACTCGTGGAATGAAGTGCGTACGCTACATTTCAACGGCGAGCAGTCGATGATTGAAGCCCTGAAAACGATTCTTGGCAAAATGCATCAGGACGCCGCGCCGCCTGATAGCGTAGAAGTCTTCTGCTACAGTCAGCATCTGCGTGGATTAATCCGTACTCGCGTGCAACAACTGGTTTCTGAGTGTATCGAACTGCGTCTTTCCAGCACTCGCCAGGAAACCGGGCGCTTCAAGGCGCTGCGCGTTTCTGGTCAAACCTGGGGCTTGTTCTTCGAACGCCTGAATGTGTCTGTGCAGAAACTGGAAAATGCTATCGAGTTTTATGGCGCGATCTCGCATAACAAACTGCATGGTTTGTCAGTGCAGGTTGAGACCAATCACGTCAAATTACCGGCAGTAGTGGATGGCTTTGCCAGCGAAGGGATCATCCAGTTCTTCTTCGAAGAAACGCACGATGAGAACGGCTTTAATATCTACATTCTCGATGAAAGCAATCGGGTTGAGGTATATCACCACTGCGAAGGTAGCAAAGAGGAGTTGGTGCGTGACGTCAGCCGTTTCTACTCGTCATCGCACGACCGTTTCACTTACGGCTCCAGTTTCATCAACTTCAACCTGCCGCAGTTCTATCAGATTGTGAAGGTCGATGGTCGCGAACAGGTCATTCCGTTCCGTACCAAATCTATCGGCAACATGCCGCCAGCCAATCAGGATAATGACACGCCGCTGTTACAGCAGTATTTTTCGTGATGAGTATGCCGGAAAGCGAGGCTTATCCGGCATGAAACCTTAACGGAAGCTCACCCTCTCTCCCGCCTGCTGCGTCGCCGCCTGTTCCAGCAAATCCCAGAAGGTTTCGCCACTGCGATCGCAAATCCATTCGTCGCCTTTCAGATCAAAGTGGTAGCCGCCCTGTTTGGTTGCCAGCCATACCTGGTGCAGCGGTTCCTGGCGGTTGATAATGATTTTGCTGCCGTTTTCAAAGGTAATGGTCAGTACGCCGCCGTTGATTTCGCAGTCGATATCGCTGTCGCCATCCCAGTCGTCCAGGTGTTCTTCAATGGTTAGCCACAGTTGGTCAGCCAGGCGATGAAATTCACTGTCGTTCATTGTTGTATCCTGTTTTTACGTGATGGCGGCAGTATAGCGGCCTGGCGTCAGGGCATCAAAGTTTGCCCGTCTGCTGCTGCGTTCCGGCATGATTCCTCCGTCATCGGAATAATAATGTCTCTGTTTTGAATTTCACGCGCATCTTCCTCTCTGACGTGTGTTTTCGCCGGGCAGGGGGAGGGTGTAACCCTTACCTCTGTATCGGTCCAGGTATAAACATTGCGATAGTGCATAAAGCCATCCTGGCGCGAGGTGCCGATCACGAAACTATCAGCAAAACATAAATCCTCTCTTGTAAGCGTTATACTCGCAGCAATTCCTCACTTTTCAGACTTCATAAAGAGTCGCTAAACGCTTGCTTTTACGTCTTCTCCTGCGATGATAGAAAGCAGAAAGCGATGAACTTTACAGGCAATCCATAATGAAAAACGTGTTTAAAGCACTCACTGTATTACTTACTCTTTTCAGCCTGACGGGCTGCGGTTTGAAAGGTCCGCTCTATTTCCCGCCCGCAGATAAAAATGCGCCACCGCCGACTAAACCGGTAGATACGCAAACACAATCCACGTTGCCGGATAAAAACGACCGCGCCACTGGCGATGGCCCATCTCAGGTGAATTACTAAAAGTCAGTTTCTGTACCCGCGTGATTGGAGTAAATGATGCAGTTCTCGAAAATGCATGGCCTTGGCAACGATTTTATGGTCGTCGACGCGGTAACGCAGAATGTCTTTTTTTCACCGGATCTGATTCGTCGCCTGGCGGATCGGCACCTGGGTGTGGGTTTTGATCAGCTACTGGTGGTCGAGCCGCCGTACGATCCAGAACTGGATTTCCACTATCGCATTTTCAATGCTGACGGTAGTGAAGTGGCGCAGTGTGGCAACGGTGCACGCTGCTTTGCCCGCTTTGTACGCCTGAAAGGGCTGACCAATAAGCGCGATATTCGCGTCAGCACTGCCAATGGTCGGATGGTACTGACCGTCACTGATGACGATCTGGTACGGGTAAATATGGGGGAACCAAATTTCGAACCTTCCGCCGTGCCATTTCGCGCCAACAAAGCGGAAAAGACCTATATCATGCGCGCCGCCGAGCAGACAATCTTGTGCGGCGTGGTGTCGATGGGAAATCCGCACTGCGTGATTCAGGTCGATGATGTCGATACTGCGGCGGTAGAAACACTGGGGCCTGTTCTGGAAAGCCACGAACGTTTCCCGGAACGTGCCAACATCGGTTTTATGCAAGTGGTTAAGCGCGAGCATATTCGTTTACGTGTCTATGAACGTGGTGCAGGAGAAACCCAGGCCTGCGGCAGCGGCGCGTGTGCGGCGGTAGCGGTAGGGATTCAGCAAGGTTTGCTGGCCGAAGAAGTTCGTGTGGAACTCCCTGGCGGTCGCCTTGATATTGCCTGGAAAGGTCCGGGTCATCCGTTATATATGACGGGTCCGGCAGTACATGTTTACGACGGATTTATTCATCTATGAAGCAACCAGGGGAAGAACTACAGGAAACACTCACGGAGCTTGATGACCGGGCGGTTGTCGATTATCTGATTAAAAATCCTGAGTTTTTTATCCGCAATGCGCACGCAGTAGAGTCAATTCGTGTGCCGCATCCGGTACGTGGCACCGTTTCACTCGTCGAATGGCATATGGCTCGCGCGCGTAACCATATTCATGTTCTGGAAGAGAACATGGCGCTGTTGATGGAACAGGCTATCGCTAACGAAGGCCTGTTTTATCGCTTACTCTATTTGCAGCGCACTCTTACTGCCGCCAGCAGCCTCGACGATATGCTAATGCGCTTTCACCGCTGGGCTCGCGATCTCGGCCTGGCTGGCGCGAGTGTGCGCCTGTTTCCGGATCGCTGGCGTTTAGGTGCGCCGTCGAACCATACCCATCTGGCATTAAGCCGTCAGGCTTTCGAACCGCTGCGTATTCAGCGTCTGGGGCAGGAACAGCATTATCTGGGGCCGCTTAACGGGCCGGAACTGCTGGTGGTGCTGCCGGAAGCGAAAGCGGTGGGGTCGGTGGCGATGTCGATGCTGGGAAGTGATGCTGATCTTGGTGTGGTGCTGTTCACCAGTCGCGATGCCAACCATTATCAACAAGGGCAGGGAACGCAGTTACTCCATGAAATTGCGCTGATGATGCCGGAGCTTCTGGAGCGTTGGATTGAACGCGTATGACCGATTTACATACCGATGTGGAACGCTACCTACGTTATCTCGGCGTAGAGCGTCAGCTTAGCCCAATTACCCTGGTTAACTACCAGCGCCAGCTTGAGGCGATCATTGATTTTGCCAGTGAAAACGGCCTGCAAAGCTGGCAGCAATGTGATGTGACGATGGTGCGCAATTTTGCTGTACGCAGTCGCCGTAAGGGGCTGGGCGCGGCAAGCCTCGCATTACGGCTTTCCGCGCTACGTAGCTTTTTTGACTGGCTGGTCAGCCAGAACGAACTCAAAGCTAACCCGGCGAAAGGTGTTTCGGCACCGAAAGCGCCGCGTCATCTGCCGAAAAATATCGATGTCGATGATATGAATCGGCTGCTGGATATTGATATCAACGATCCCCTTGCTGTACGCGACCGTGCAATGCTGGAAGTGATGTACGGCGCGGGTCTGCGTCTGTCCGAACTGGTGGGGCTGGATATCAAACACCTCGACCTGGAGTCCGGCGAAGTGTGGGTGATGGGGAAAGGCAGCAAAGAGCGCCGCCTGCCGATTGGTCGCAACGCCGTAGCGTGGATTGAGCACTGGCTTGATTTGCGTGACCTGTTTGGTAGCGAAGACGACGCGCTTTTCCTGTCGAAACTGGGCAAGCGTATCTCCGCGCGTAATGTGCAGAAACGCTTTGCCGAATGGGGCATAAAACAGGGGCTGAATAATCACGTTCACCCGCATAAATTACGTCACTCATTCGCCACGCATATGCTGGAGTCGAGTGGTGATCTGCGTGGTGTGCAAGAGCTGTTGGGTCATGCCAATCTCTCAACCACACAAATCTATACTCATCTTGATTTTCAACACCTTGCCTCGGTGTATGATGCGGCGCATCCACGCGCCAAACGGGGGAAATAATGCGTTTTTACCGGCCTTTGGGGCGCATCTCGGCGCTCACCTTTGACCTGGATGATACCCTTTACGACAACCGTCCGGTGATTTTGCGCACCGAGCGGGAGGCGCTGACTTTTGTGCAAAATTATCATCCGGCGCTGCGCAGCTTCCAGAATGAAGATCTGCAACGTCTGCGCCAGGCGGTACGGGAAGCGGAACCCGAGATTTATCACGACGTGACGCGCTGGCGCTTTCGCTCGATTGAACAAGCGATGCTTGACGCCGGGCTGAGCGCGGAAGAAGCCAGCGCAGGCGCACACGCGGCGATGATCAACTTTGCCAAATGGCGCAGCCGAATCGATGTTCCGCAGCAAACCCACGACACCTTAAAACAGCTGGCGAAGAAATGGCCGCTGGTAGCGATCACCAACGGTAACGCGCAGCCGGAACTGTTTGGTCTGGGCGACTACTTTGAGTTTGTGCTGCGCGCTGGCCCGCACGGGCGCTCGAAACCATTCAGCGATATGTACTTTCTGGCGGCAGAAAAACTCAATGTGCCGATCGGCGAGATCTTACATGTAGGTGACGATCTTACCACCGACGTGGGTGGGGCGATCCGCAGCGGAATGCAGGCCTGTTGGATCAGGCCGGAAAATGGCTGCCTGATGCAAACCTGGGACAGCCGTTTACTCCCGCATCTGGAAATTTCCCGGTTGGCATCTCTGACCTCGCTGATATAATCAGCAAATCTGTATATATACCCAGCTTTTTGGCGGAGGGCGTTGCGCTTCTCCGCCCAACCTATTTTTACGCGGCGGTGCCAATGGACGTTTCTTACCTGCTCGAAAGCCTTAATGACAAACAGCGCGAAGCGGTGGCCGCGCCACGCAGCAATCTTCTGGTGCTGGCGGGCGCGGGCAGTGGTAAGACGCGCGTACTGGTGCATCGTATCGCCTGGCTGATGAGCGTGGAAAACTGCTCGCCGTACTCGATTATGGCGGTGACGTTTACCAACAAAGCGGCGGCGGAGATGCGTCATCGTATCGGGCAACTGATGGGCACCAGCCAGGGCGGCATGTGGGTCGGTACTTTCCACGGGCTGGCGCACCGCCTGCTACGTGCGCACCATATGGACGCCAATCTACCGCAGGATTTTCAGATCCTCGATAGCGAAGACCAATTGCGCTTGCTTAAACGTCTGATCAAGGCAATGAATCTCGACGAGAAGCAGTGGCCGCCACGTCAGGCAATGTGGTACATCAACAGCCAGAAAGATGAAGGGCTGCGCCCGCATCATATTCAAAGCTACGGTAATCCGGTGGAGCAGACCTGGCAGAAGGTTTATCAGGCGTATCAGGAAGCGTGTGACCGCGCAGGCCTGGTGGACTTCGCCGAACTATTGCTTCGCGCCCACGAACTGTGGCTTAACAAGCCACATATCCTTCAACACTACCGCGAACGTTTTACCAACATTCTGGTGGATGAATTCCAGGATACCAACAACATTCAGTACGCGTGGATCCGTCTGCTGGCGGGCGATACCGGCAAAGTGATGATTGTTGGTGATGACGACCAGTCAATCTACGGCTGGCGTGGGGCGCAGGTAGAGAATATTCAGCGTTTCCTCAATGATTTCCCCGGTGCCGAAACTATTCGTCTGGAGCAGAACTACCGCTCAACCAGCAACATTCTGAGCGCCGCTAACGCCCTGATTGAAAACAACAACGGGCGTCTGGGTAAAAAACTGTGGACTGATGGCGCGGACGGTGAGCCGATTTCCCTCTATTGCGCCTTTAACGAACTCGACGAAGCGCGTTTTGTCGTTAACCGCATCAAAACCTGGCAGGACAACGGCGGGGCGCTCGCTGAGTGCGCCATTCTCTACCGTAGCAACGCCCAGTCGCGTGTACTGGAAGAAGCCTTATTGCAGGCCAGTATGCCGTATCGTATTTATGGCGGTATGCGCTTCTTCGAACGTCAGGAAATCAAAGATGCGCTCTCGTATCTGCGCCTGATCGCCAACCGTAACGATGACGCGGCATTTGAGCGCGTGGTCAATACGCCAACGCGTGGTATTGGTGACCGGACGCTGGACGTGGTACGTCAGACATCGCGCGATCGCCAGTTAACACTCTGGCAGGCATGTCGTGAACTGTTGCAGGAAAAAGCCCTCGCCGGACGTGCTGCCAGCGCCTTACAGCGGTTTATGGAACTGATCGACGCCTTAGCGCAAGAAACCGCCGATATGCCGCTGCATGTACAGACTGACCGGGTAATTAAAGACTCCGGCCTGCGCACCATGTACGAGCAGGAGAAAGGCGAAAAAGGCCAGACGCGTATCGAAAACTTAGAGGAACTGGTGACGGCAACGCGCCAGTTCAGCTACAACGAAGAAGACGAAGATTTAATGCCGCTACAGGCGTTCCTCTCCCATGCGGCGCTCGAAGCAGGTGAAGGGCAGGCGGATACCTGGCAGGATGCGGTACAGCTGATGACGCTACACTCGGCAAAAGGCCTGGAGTTTCCGCAGGTGTTTATTGTCGGTATGGAAGAGGGCATGTTCCCAAGCCAGATGTCGCTGGATGAAGGCGGGCGTCTGGAGGAAGAACGCCGTCTGGCCTACGTTGGCGTAACCCGTGCGATGCAGAAACTGACGCTGACCTACGCGGAAACCCGCCGTCTGTATGGCAAAGAAGTTTACCATCGCCCGTCGCGATTTATTGGCGAGCTGCCGGAGGAGTGTGTGGAAGAGGTGCGCCTGCGCGCCACGGTAAGCCGCCCGGTTAGCCATCAGCGCATGGGTACGCCGATGGTTGAGAACGACAGCGGCTACAAGCTCGGTCAGCGCGTGCGTCACGCCAAGTTCGGTGAAGGAACTATCGTTAATATGGAAGGTAGCGGCGAACATAGTCGTTTGCAGGTGGCATTCCAGGGCCAGGGTATTAAATGGCTGGTAGCGGCTTACGCCCGGCTGGAGACGGTGTAATTTACGATTACGTTGCCGGATGCGGTGCTGCGCACCTTATCCGGCCTACGAGAATTGCACCCGGTAGGCCGGATAAGGCGTTTACGCCGCATCCGGCATCAGCACCATATTAAGTATCTGACACAAAACTATCATTCTAACCTTTCCGCTCGACGGAAATCATGGTAACAAAAGGATAGCGTTGCCACGGGATTGCCCCGCCTTTCATATACATATGTGAAATCGTGCCATCAAGATAAAGCAGCTGCTCTACGTCCAGTTTCGCTTTGGCATAACAGGCAAAATCATAAAAATTTGTCGCCTGCTGGCTCAACAAAAACACGGCGTTCCCTTGTTTATTAATCCCTACACCGTTACGAATTTTGCGTGAGGCAACATTCGGGTGAATACGTGTATTTATGACCCCGTTTTCTAACAACATTGGCCCTGACTGCACCGCAAACTGAATTTCTTTACTTGCTTTAAATTCATCCAGACGAACGATGCCGAATTTATCTCCCGCGACATAAAACACGCCGCCAGGACGGATAAAGAAGTTCCCTTCCCCTGAGGCGAGATTTAGCGCCACCTTCTGCTGACCGTTTTCGATGTACAAACCAAGCGGCGCATAGCTTTCATCATAGATGCCGCCGTTCATCACCATCTGAACCTGATCCTGACTATTAACATCAGCCAGCAGCGAATGTAACGTTCCCCACGCTTCGCCATTGGCTTTTTGCCAGTACATTTTCACCCGTTCGGTTTGAGGATTAACGGTATACGCCTGCACGGTCAGCGTCGGATCAGAGAGTACGCAGTCATCAGCGGCAACAGCAAATAAGGGGAGTAAGGTGAGGGCGAGAAAAATCCGTTTGAGATTCAAGGTGATCATTCCTTTACCAATGAGTAGCCGATGCGCCATTATAGGTCCTGGATGTGGGATTTTTTTATCCTGTTAGCGACCTTGACGAGTACCAAAAAGCGCGAAGTTCAACTATTGTTCTGTGGTGTTCTGTTGCGTGTTGACGGCAAAATTTTGCTGGCGTAACATGCGCGCACGATCACTCTAAGAGGACATTCGCCTTGGACACACCCAGTAGATACTGGCTCACTATCCTGTCATCCAGGATCAACTCCTAAGGCTATCCCTTTTTGCTGATAGCCTTAGCGGTTGTCAGCGACCTCAATTTTTCCCGTCGCGCTGAGTCAGGCTGTTTAATGGTCTGAAACCCAATTTGTTTCTGTGTGCCCACCGAACTGTCCGATATTTTAAGCATTGGGAGTCCCGGTCATGCTGAGCGCATTTCAACTGGAAAATAACCGACTGACCCGGCTGGAAGTCGAAGAGTCACAACCCCTTGTAAATGCAGTATGGATTGATCTTGTCGAACCGGACGACGACGAGCGACTGCGCGTACAATCTGAACTTGGTCAGAGCCTGGCAACCCGCCCGGAACTGGAAGACATCGAAGCATCGGCACGTTTCTTTGAAGACGATGACGGCCTGCATATTCACTCCTTCTTCTTCTTTGAAGATGCGGAAGATCACGCCGGTAACTCCACTGTGGCATTTACCATCCGTGATGGTCGTCTGTTTACTCTGCGTGAGCGTGAACTGCCTGCATTCCGTCTGTATCGTATGCGTGCCCGTAGCCAGTCGATGGTAGACGGTAATGCCTACGAGCTGCTGCTGGATCTGTTCGAAACCAAAATCGAACAGTTGGCAGATGAAATTGAAAATATCTACAGCGACCTGGAGCAGTTGAGCCGGGTAATTATGGAAGGGCATCAGGGCGATGAGTACGACGAGGCGCTCTCCACGCTGGCGGAACTGGAAGATATCGGCTGGAAAGTTCGCCTGTGTCTGATGGATACCCAGCGCGCGCTCAACTTCCTGGTACGTAAAGCACGCTTACCGGGTGGGCAACTGGAGCAGGCGCGTGAAATCCTGCGAGATATCGAATCCCTGCTGCCGCATAACGAATCCCTGTTCCAGAAGGTGAACTTCCTGATGCAGGCGGCGATGGGCTTTATCAACATCGAGCAGAACCGCATCATCAAAATCTTCTCGGTGGTATCCGTCGTGTTCCTGCCGCCGACGCTGGTCGCTTCCAGCTACGGGATGAACTTTGAGTTTATGCCGGAACTGAAGTGGAGTTTCGGCTACCCTGGCGCGATTATCTTTATGATCCTCGCGGGCCTGGCACCGTATCTGTACTTTAAGCGCAAGAACTGGCTGTAAAAAGAAGGCGGTGGCTTAGCCTGGCTAAGCCACCTGTTATTCAAAGGCTCCAGGTATTTAAACCTTTTACCTCTTTCTCATAAAACCATTTGTTCGTGTTAACAGCAACATAGGCTGCTACGGCAATTCCCAGAATGTTAACGCCAATTAGTGCACCAACAAATAGAGATAGAATGCCAAGTAATAGAACTATAATTGCTTTTTTCCATAATCCCAGAACAAATAAATAGATCCAGGAACAGAAGAAAGCAATGAAATTCATTTGAATAGTTAATCGTTGTCTTACTTTTAATGTTTTAAATGCTGCTTTATATTCTGGTGTTGCCCCCCAGAATCCAGGAAAGCCATGTTGATCATAAAAGTTAAATCGGTATTTCCAATTTTCACTTAATGAACCATCGTTCATATATTCCTTACTCATAAATACTCCATAACTATTGTTTTGATGAATCAGTAGGTGCAAGCATTAGCATACTGAAAGTGGAAAAATAACAAATCAAAAAAATCATCGAACCATTGCCTGAACAATCAAAATGTTCGGCTATCATTGTGATGATAGAGATGATATATACTGCTAATGTACCAAAAACATAAGTTTTTATATATATGAAACCACTATCACGGAGTCGTTGGCAATTCATGTTGATGACGAGATAATGGAGTGCGATGGTAGAGACAATAACAAGAAAACCTGCGTCCCCATCGTTAAAAAAGATAATAAGAAAGGCAAAAATGAAATTTATTAAAATAAATGAAAATATATAACGACGTCTGGAAATCTTACCGTTAGATGTTGGGATAAATATACGCAACATAAATTTTACATCCTTGTGTGAGTCTCCTGTCAGCATGGCAATATGCCCACTCTCATGCAAGAGTCGGCATATTTTTTTCAGAATATATTTATTTTTTATTTGGACGTTCTACGCTGCGTATAAATTGCATCCATCACAAAAATTGCCAGCGCCACCCAAATAAAGGCGAAAGTCACCATCTTATCGGCACCCGGTTTTTCACCATAAAACGTCACAGCCAGCAGGAACATCAGCGTCGGGCCAATATACTGGAAAAAGCCTAACGTTGAGAGACGCAGGCGCGTGGCGGCGGCGGTAAAACACAACAGCGGTACGGTAGTAACAATACCGGCGGCGATCAGCAGTAAATTTAGCGACATTGGGTTTTGCCCCATATGGCTGGTAGAACTATCAGCAATAGCAAACAGGTAAATCGCCGCCACGGGCAGCAACCACATGGTTTCAATTAACATGCCGGTTTGTGCTTCTACCGCAATCTTTTTGCGTACCAGGCCGTAGAAGGCAAAACTAAATGCCAGACCCAGCGCGATGATTGGCAGCGAACCAAAAGTCCAGAGCTGGACCAGCACACCACAAATCGCCAGAATCACTGCCAGCCATTGCATCCGGCGGAATCGCTCGCCGAGGAAAATCATCCCCAGCAATATATTCACCAGTGGATTAATAAAGTATCCAAGGCTGGCCTCCAGCATATGGTGATTGTTCACTGCCCAGATAAACAGTAACCAGTTGCCACCAATTAGCACAGCAGAGACTGCCAGCATAAATATTTTCTTCGGCGTCTGAATCAGGGTTTTTAAATAGGACCACTGGCGGCTGATGCTCATCAACACCACCATAAAGAAAAACGACCAGATTACACGATGCGTCAGGATCTCATCAGCAGGTACGTAATAAATCAGTTTGAAGTACGCAGGTGCAATACCCCAAATAAAATAAGCGGCAAGAGCGAGTAATACGCCCTGCCGCGTTTGTTTTGTATCCATTGGAAAACTCATTTTTTGTTGTTAATTGCAGTTTACCTGCTCAGATGGCTGACAAAGTGCGCTTTGTTCATGCCTTACCCAACCTACAAAAGGATGCAAATTCAATACATTGCATTTCTCTGGTAGACCAGATAAGCGTAGCGCATCAGGCAATTTGCGTTTGTCATCAGTTTAAGCAGTTTACCTGCTTTTAGATTTTCAACCTACCATATAGGTGGCGGTAGCACTGGCAATATAAAGCTGTTCTTCATTGTGCAGTTCGACACGGGCGACGGCGACTTTATTACCCGCACGTAACAGGCTACTGGTGGCTGTAAAACGCTCACCCCTGCCTGGACGCAGATAATCGACGCGAAGATCTATGGTTCCCATCCGCGATAGCCGCTGACGCAGTTCATCTTCATTAATGGTTTCGTGACGCGTTAAAGTGCTGCCTACACATACCAGGCCAGCGGCGACATCCAGCGCCGACGCAATCACCCCGCCGTGCAAAATACTTTGCGCCCAGTTACCGACCATCATTGGCTGATTATTAAAGGCCAGCTGCGCAAATTCTTTTTCGTAACGCTCCAGTTCCATCCCCAATGCCCGGTTAAACGGCATGTGATAGACAAACATTTCACCCACTAATTTCAGGGCTTGTTCAGCAGTCAGTACGGCAGACATATCATCCTTACACTTCAATAGTTAATGAAATGTTGATTTTATGCTTCTTTGTTGTTGGTTTCTACTTTAGGAAGGGATAACTAACGGCAATTGAGTTAAGTATGTAGAATAGCCTGCAGAAATATTCATCTAATCAATAATTCGTCACGGAGAACATGACCGATGCGGACTCTTCTGGGCTGGTTGTTGCCTGTATATATGCTGCCGCTGGCGGTACATGCACAAGAGGCAACGGTGAAAGAGGTGCATGATGCGCCTGTTGTGCGCGGTAGTATTATCGCCAATATGTTGCAGGAACATGATAATCCTTTCACCCTTTATCCTTATGACACCAACTACATCATCTATACCCAGACCAGCGATCTGAATAAAGAAGCGATTGCCAGTTACGACTGGGCAGAAAACGCGCGTAAGGATGAAGTAAAGTTCCAGTTAAGTCTGGCGTTTCCGCTTTGGCGTGGGATTTTGGGAGCAAACTCTGTACTGGGTGCGTCTTACACCCAGAAATCCTGGTGGCAGCTTTCTAATAGCGAAGAGTCATCGCCGTTTCGTGAAACTAATTACGAACCGCAATTATTCCTCGGTTTTGCTACCGATTACCGCTTTGCTGGCTGGACACTGCGCGATGTGGAAATGGGCTACAACCACGATTCAAACGGGCGATCTGACCCGACGTCCCGTAGCTGGAACCGTATCTATACCCGCCTGATGGCAGAAAACGGCAACTGGCTGGTGGAAGTCAAACCGTGGTATGTAGTGGGTAATACAGACGATAACCCGGATATCACCAAATATATGGGGTACTACCAGCTTAAAATCGGCTACCACCTGGGTGATGCCGTATTGAGCGCGAAAGGACAGTACAACTGGAACACCGGTTACGGTGGTGCGGAGTTAGGCTTAAGTTACCCGATCACCAAACATGTGCGACTTTATACCCAAGTCTACAGCGGTTACGGCGAATCGCTTATCGACTATAACTTTAACCAGACCCGCGTCGGTGTGGGGGTTATGCTAAACGACTTGTTTTGATGAACGGTTGAGTGGTTGGCAAATCTGGAATCCAGCATCCAGTATTACCCTCTCAGAAACTAAAAGCATTGCAGTTTCTTGCGCAGGCGCTGAAAATAGCGCCTGTTTTTATTTCAGGCAATTGGGGTGAATGTGGCGCAGGCGGAAGTGTTGAATCTGGAGTTCGGAGCTAAACAGGTTTTACAAGAAACCTTTGGCTACCAACAGTTTCGCCCCGGTCAGGAAGAAATTATCGACACCGTACTTTCCGGTCGCGATTGCCTCGTCGTCATGCCAACTGGCGGCGGAAAATCCCTGTGCTATCAAATCCCTGCGTTGTTATTGAACGGTCTTACTGTCGTTGTTTCACCGCTAATTTCGTTGATGAAAGATCAGGTGGATCAACTGCAAGCCAACGGTGTGGCGGCGGCGTGCCTTAACTCGACGCAGAACCGCGAGCAGCAGCTTGAAGTGATGACAGGCTGCCGTACCGGGCAAATTCGCCTGCTATATATCGCGCCGGAACGCCTGATGCTGGATAACTTCCTTGAGCATCTGGCGCACTGGAATCCTGTCTTATTAGCCGTTGATGAAGCGCATTGTATTTCCCAATGGGGTCACGATTTCCGCCCGGAATATGCCGCGCTCGGCCAGTTGCGCCAGCGTTTCCCGACGTTGCCGTTTATGGCGTTAACCGCTACTGCCGATGACACCACGCGGCAAGATATCGTGCGCCTGCTGGGGCTTAATGATCCGCTGATCCAAATCAGTAGTTTTGACCGCCCGAATATTCGCTACATGTTGATGGAGAAATTTAAACCACTCGATCAACTGATGCGTTACGTTCAGGAACAACGCGGTAAGTCGGGGATTATTTACTGCAATAGCCGTGCGAAAGTAGAAGACACCGCTGCGCGCCTGCAAAGTCGGGGTATTAGCGCAGCGGCGTATCACGCAGGGCTGGAAAACGATGTCCGTGCCGACGTGCAGGAAAAATTCCAGCGTGATGACCTGCAAATCGTGGTGGCTACCGTGGCCTTCGGCATGGGAATCAATAAGCCTAACGTTCGCTTCGTGGTGCACTTTGATATTCCGCGCAATATTGAATCCTACTATCAGGAAACAGGTCGCGCCGGGCGTGACGGCCTGCCAGCGGAAGCGATGCTGTTTTACGATCCGGCAGATATGGCGTGGTTGCGCCGCTGTCTGGAAGAAAAGCCGCAGGGGCAGCTACAGGATATCGAGCGCCATAAACTGAATGCGATGGGCGCGTTTGCCGAAGCGCAAACCTGTCGTCGTCTGGTACTGCTGAACTACTTTGGCGAAGGGCGTCAGGAACCGTGTGGGAACTGCGATATCTGCCTCGATCCGCCGAAGCAATACGATGGTTCAACCGATGCGCAGATTGCGCTTTCTACCATTGGTCGTGTGAATCAGCGGTTTGGTATGGGCTATGTGGTGGAAGTGATTCGCGGCGCTAATAATCAGCGTATCCGCGACTATGGTCATGACAAACTGAAAGTTTACGGCATGGGGCGTGATAAAAGTCATGAACACTGGGTGAGCGTGATCCGTCAACTGATTCACCTCGGTCTGGTGACGCAAAATATCGCCCAGCATTCTGCGCTACAACTGACAGAGGCCGCGCGTCCGGTGCTGCGTGGCGAATCCTCTTTGCAACTCGCCGTGCCGCGTATTGTGGCACTCAAACCGAAAGCGATGCAGAAATCCTTCGGCGGCAATTATGATCGCAAACTGTTCGCCAAATTACGCAAACTGCGTAAATCGATTGCCGATGAAAGCAATGTTCCGCCGTATGTGGTGTTTAACGATGCGACACTGATTGAGATGGCAGAGCAAATGCCGATCACCGCCAGCGAAATGTTGAGTGTAAACGGTGTCGGGATGCGCAAGCTGGAACGCTTTGGTAAACCGTTTATGACGCTGATCCGCGCTCATGTCGACGGCGATGACGAAGAGTAGTCAACGGCATAAAAAAGTGCCAGGATGAACACTCCGTAAACGTTTTCCCCGCGAGTCAAATGTATGTTGATGTTATTTCTCACCGTTGCCATGGTGCACATTGTGGCGCTTATGAGCCCCGGCCCCGATTTCTTTTTTGTCTCTCAGACCGCCGTTAGTCGTTCCCGTAAAGAAGCGATGATGGGCGTGCTGGGCATTACCTGCGGCGTAATGGTCTGGGCAGGAATCGCGCTGCTTGGCCTGCATCTGATTATCGAAAAAATGGCCTGGCTGCATACGCTAATTATGGTTGGCGGTGGTCTGTATCTTTGCTGGATGGGTTACCAGATGCTGCGCGGTGCGCTGAAAAAAGAGGCTGTTTCTGCGCCTGCGCCACAGGTGGAACTGGCGAAAAGCGGACGCAGTTTCCTGAAAGGCTTGCTGACCAATCTCGCCAATCCGAAAGCGATTATCTACTTTGGCTCGGTGTTCTCGCTGTTTGTCGGCGATAACGTCGGCACCACCGAACGCTGGGGCATTTTCGCGCTGATTATTGTCGAAACGCTGGCGTGGTTTACCGTTGTTGCCAGCCTGTTTGCGCTACCGCAAATGCGCAGGGGTTATCAACGTCTGGCGAAGTGGATCGACGGTTTTGCCGGAGCGTTATTTGCCGGATTTGGCATTCATTTGATTATTTCGCGTTGATGCCAGACGCATCATCAGAGTTGGTCGGATAAGGCGTTTACGCCGCATCCGACATTATTTTCAGGCATGTCTTGCCGATGCCAACAGCGCCCCCACCAGCATAAATAGCGAGCCGAATATCTTATTCAGCGCCTTCATCTGCTTCGGCCCTTTAATCCAGAGAGCGATTCGTTGGGCGAGGGTGGCGTAACCGATCATCACAATAATATCGACCACAATAGTGGTGACGCCGAGCACAATATACTGCATCAGTTGCGGTTGCTGCGGCATGATGAATTGCGGAAATAGCGCCGCCAGAAACACAATACTTTTGGGATTAGTAAGATTCACAAACACTGACCGCTGGAACAGGTGGCGGCGCGATTGGGTAGGCGTCAGCGATTTAAGATCAATTGCACCAGCGGCGCGCCACTGCTGTATTCCCAGCCAAATCAGGTAAGCCGCGCCTGCCCACTTCAACACTTCAAAAGCAATAACCGAGCGGGAAAATAGTGTCCCCAAACCCACGCCAACCAGCACAATATGAATCGCCAGTCCGGTCTGAAGCCCTGCAATAGACGCCACCGCGCCGCGATAACCGTGGTTGAGCGAGGTGGTCATGGTGTTGATTGCGCCAGAGCCTGGCGAGAGGCTTAAAATGATCGATGTCAGTAAGTAGGCGAACCACCATTCAAAGGTCATGGGAATCTCCCGGATAGTCTATTTTTGTGCCACAATACGCTACTGTCGCAGCGTTGTGTCAGGCACGCTTAAAAAAACGATTTTACGTGGTTTAAGAGGCAGATTACCCGATGTTTCAGCAGCAAAAAGACTGGGAAACAAGAGAAAAAGCGTTTGCTGCTTTTACGATGGGGCCACTGACTGACTTCTGGCGTCAGCGGGACGAAGCAGAGTTTATCGGCGTGGATGACATTCCGGTGCGTTTTGTCCGCTTTCGCGCTCAACAACATGATCGGGTGGTCGTCATTTGTCCGGGGCGTATTGAGAGCTATGTAAAGTATGCGGAGCTGGCCTACGACCTGTTCCATCTGGGGTTTGATGTCTTAATCATCGACCATCGCGGTCAGGGGCGTTCCGGTCGACTGTTAGCCGATCCGCATCTTGGTCATGTTAATCGCTTTAATGATTATGTTGATGATCTGGCGGCGTTCTGGCAACAAGAAGTTCAGCCTGGTCCGTGGCGTAAACGCTATATACTGGCGCACTCGATGGGCGGTGCGATTTCCACGCTGTTTCTGCAACGTCACCCTGGTGTGTGCGATGCCATTGCGCTAACTGCGCCAATGTTTGGGATTGTGATTCGTATGCCATCATTTATGGCGCGGCAGATCCTTAACTGGGCAGAAGCGCATCCACGTTTTCGTGATGGCTATGCGATTGGCACCGGGCGCTGGCGCGCGCTGCCGTTTACCATCAATGTACTGACCCACAGCAGGCAACGATATCGACGTAATTTACGTTTCTATGCTGATGACCCAACGATTCGCGTCGGTGGGCCGACCTACCATTGGGTACGCGAAAGTATTCTGGCCGGCGAACAGGTGTTAGCCGGTGCGGGTGATGACGCCACGCCAACGCTTCTCTTGCAGGCTGAAGAGGAACGCGTGGTGGATAACCGTATGCACGACCGTTTTTGTGAACTCCGCGCCGCAGCGGGTCATCCTGTAGAAGGGGAGCGACCGCTGGTAATTAAAGGTGCGTACCATGAGATCCTTTTTGAAAAGGACGCAATGCGCTCAGTCGCGCTCCACGCCATCGTTGAATTTTTCAACCGGCATAACTCACCCAGCGGAAATCGCTCTATAGAGGTTTAAATTTCTTATGTATCAGGTTGTTGCGTCTGATTTAGATGGTACGTTACTTTCTCCCGACCATACGTTATCCCCTTACGCCAAAGAAACCCTGAAACTGCTCACCGCGCGTGGCATCAACTTTGTGTTTGCGACGGGTCGCCACCACGTCGACGTGGGGCAAATTCGCGATAATCTGGAGATTAAGTCTTACATGATTACCTCCAATGGCGCGCGCGTGCACGATCTGGATGGCAATCTGATTTTCGCGCATAACCTGGATCATGACATTGCCAGCGACCTGTTTGGCGTGGTCAACGACAACCCGGACATCATTACTAATGTTTATCGTGATGATGAATGGTTTATGAATCGCCACCGTCCGGAGGAGATGCGCTTTTTTAAAGAAGCAGTATTTAAATATGCGCTGTATGAGCCGGGTTTGCTGGAGCCGGAAGGCGTCAGCAAAGTGTTCTTCACCTGCGACTCCCATGAAAAATTGTTACCGCTGGAGCAAGCAATCAATGCTCGCTGGGGCGATCGCGTCAACGTCAGTTTCTCTACTTTGACTTGTCTGGAAGTGATGGCTGGCGGCGTTTCTAAAGGTCATGCGCTGGAAGCGGTGGCGAAGAAACTGGGCTACAGCCTGAAGGATTGCATTGCGTTTGGTGACGGGATGAACGACGCCGAAATGCTGTCGATGGCGGGGAAAGGCTGCATTATGGGCAGTGCGCACCAGCGCCTGAAAGATCTGCATCCGGAGCTGGAAGTGATTGGCACTAACGCCGAAGACGCGGTGCCGCATTATCTGCGTAAGCTCTATTTATCGTAATCGTTCTTTATTTGGTCAGTTGTCAACCTAATACTTCGCTACAATGGATACTCGTTAATCAAAGAGTTTTCCATTGTGGCGCTACTTATCATCACCACGATTCTGTGGGCCTTCTCCTTTAGCTTTTATGGCGAGTACCTTGCGGGGCACGTCGATAGCTATTTTGCGGTGCTGGTACGCGTTGGTCTGGCGGCACTCGTTTTTCTGCCGTTTCTGCGTACCCGTGGCAATAGCCTGAAAACCATTGGCCTGTATATGCTGGTGGGCGCGATGCAACTTGGCATTATGTATATGCTGAGTTTCCGCGCCTATCTCTACCTGACGGTCTCTGAACTGCTGCTGTTTACCGTGCTGACGCCGCTCTACATCACGCTGATTTATGACATTATGAGCAGACGTCGTCTGCGCTGGGGCTATGCCTTTAGCGCCTTGCTGGCGGTGATTGGTGCCGGGATTATTCGCTATGATCAGGTCACCGACCATTTCTGGACTGGCCTGCTGCTGGTGCAGCTCTCCAATATCACCTTTGCGATTGGCATGGTGGGTTATAAACGCCTGATGGAAACCCGCCCGATGCCGCAGCACAACGCCTTTGCGTGGTTCTATCTCGGCGCGTTCCTGGTGGCGGTGATTGCATGGTTCTTTCTGGGCAATACGCAGAAAATGCCGGAAACAACGCTGCAATGGAGCATTCTGGTATTTCTTGGCGTGGTGGCTTCAGGGATTGGCTACTTTATGTGGAACTACGGCGCGACGCAGGTGGACGCCGGAACGCTGGGTATTATGAATAATATGCACGTTCCGGCAGGGCTGCTGGTTAACCTGGCTATCTGGCATCAACAGCCGAACTGGCCAACATTTATCACAGGCGCGCTGGTGATCCTGGCCTCACTGTGGGTGCATCGGAAGTGGGTCGCTCCGCGCTCTTTACAAACGGCAGATGATCGCAGGCGTGATTGCGTGCCGAGCGAATAAACGCTTCTGTCACTGGCTGACGCTGCTCGCCATCGCGCACGGCGGCGTATAGTCGGCTCCACAGGCCTTCGCCCAGGGTTTTGGTCACCACCAGACCCTGGCGCTCAAAACTCTCCACCACCCAATGCGGCAGAGCGGCAATACCCATCCGCGCGGCAACCATCTGAATCAACAATAAGGTGTTATCGACGCTTTTCAGTGACGGGCTGACGCCTGCCGGCTGAAGAAAATGGCGCCAGACATCCAGTCGGCTGCGCTGCACCGGATAAATCAGCAGCGTTTCGCTGGCGAGATCTTCCGGTGTGATTCGCGTTTTCGCCGCCAGTGGGTGGTCAGGTGCTAACACCAGACGCACCTCATAATCGAACATCGGCGAATAATGCAGGCCACTGCGCGGCAGAATATCGGAGGTCATCACCAGATCCAGCTCGCCCTGCTGCAACGCAGGCTGCGGGTCAAACGTTACGCCTGATTTAAAATCCATCTCGACCTGCGGCCAGTTCTTATGGAAATTTTCTAACGCGGGTGTCAGCCACTGAATACAGCTATGGCACTCAATGGCAATACGCAGGCGCGTTTGCTGCGGTTCATTGCAGGCTTGCAGTGCCTGACTGATTTGCGGCAGTACCTGGTTTGCCAGTTGCAACAGGATTTCTCCCTGCGGCGTAAAACGTAGCGGCTGGCTTTTACGCACAAATAGCCGGAAGCCAAGGCGTTGTTCCAGATCGCTAAACTGGTGAGACAGGGCGGATTGCGTCTGATGCAACGTCGCCGCAGCGGCTGCGAGCGAGCCGCAATTCCGCAACGCTTGTAGCGTTTTCAGGTGTTTTACTTCGATCATGAAAGTCCTTCACTTCGGCATGAATAATTTGCGCTTGAGGAATATACAGTAACCGCCAATTATGGATGTGTAAACATCTGGACGGCTAAAATCCTTCGTCTTTTAAATTTATGGTGCGTTGGCTGCGTTTCTCCACCCCGGTCACTTACTTCAGTAAGCTCCCGGGGATGAATAAACTTGCCGCCTTCCCTAAATTCAAAATCCATAGGATTTACATATAATTAGAGGAAGAAAAATGACAATATTGAATCACACCCTCGGTTTCCCTCGCGTTGGCCTGCGTCGCGAGCTGAAAAAAGCGCAAGAAAGTTATTGGGCGGGGAACTCCACGCGTGAAGAATTACTGGCAGTAGGGCGTGAATTGCGTGCTCGTCACTGGGATCAACAAAAGCAGGCGGGTATCGACCTGCTGCCGGTGGGCGATTTTGCCTGGTACGATCATGTTCTGACCACCAGCCTGCTGCTGGGTAACGTTCCGGCGCGTCATCAGAATAAAGACGGTTCGGTGGATATCGACACTCTGTTCCGTATTGGTCGCGGTCGTGCGCCAACAGGTGAACCTGCGGCGGCGGCAGAAATGACCAAATGGTTTAACACCAACTATCACTACATGGTGCCGGAATTCGTTAAAGGCCAACAGTTCAAACTGACCTGGACGCAGCTGCTGGATGAAGTAGACGAGGCGCTGGCGTTGGGTCACAAGGTGAAACCTGTGCTTCTGGGGCCGGTTACCTATCTGTGGCTGGGGAAAGTGAAAGGTGAACAGTTTGACCGCCTGAGCCTGCTGAACGATATTCTGCCGGTTTATCAGCAGGTTCTGGCAGAACTGGCAAAACGCGGTATTGAGTGGGTACAGATTGACGAACCGGCGCTGGTGCTGGAACTGCCGCAGGCGTGGCTGGACGCATATAAACCTGCTTACGATGCGCTCCAGGGCCAGGTGAAACTGCTGCTGACCACCTATTTTGAAGGCGTAACGCCAAACCTCGACACGATTACGGCGCTGCCTGTTCAGGGTCTGCATGTCGACCTCGTTCATGGCAAAGATGATGTAGCAGAACTGCACAAGCGCCTGCCTTCTGACTGGCTGCTGTCTGCCGGACTGGTCAATGGTCGTAACGTCTGGCGCGCCGATCTCACCGAGAAATATGCACAAATTAAAGACATTGTCGGCAAACGTGATTTGTGGGTGGCATCTTCCTGCTCGCTGCTGCATAGCCCTATCGACCTGAGCGTGGAAACGCGTCTTGATGCAGAAGTGAAAAGCTGGTTTGCCTTCGCCCTGCAAAAATGTCATGAACTGGCTCTACTGCGTGATGCGCTGAACAGTGGTGATACGGCAGCTCTGGCAGAGTGGAGCGCCCCGATTCAGGCGCGTCGTCACTCTACCCGCGTACATAATCCGGCGGTAGAAAAGCGTCTGGCGGCGATTACCGCCCAGGACAGCCAGCGTGCGAACGTTTATGAAGTGCGTGCTGAAGCCCAGCGTGCGCGTTTTAAACTGCCAGCCTGGCCGACCACCACGATTGGTTCCTTCCCGCAAACCACGGAAATTCGTACCCTGCGTCTGGATTTCAAAAAGGGTAATCTCGACGCCAACAACTACCGCACGGGCATTGCGGAACATATCAAGCAGGCCATTGTTGAGCAGGAACGTTTGGGACTGGATGTGCTGGTACATGGCGAGGCTGAGCGTAATGACATGGTGGAATACTTTGGCGAGCACCTCGACGGTTTTGTCTTTACGCAAAACGGTTGGGTACAGAGCTACGGTTCCCGCTGCGTGAAGCCACCGATTGTTATTGGTGACGTTAGCCGCCCGGCACCGATCACCGTGGAGTGGGCGAAGTATGCGCAATCGCTGACCGACAAACCGGTAAAAGGGATGCTGACCGGCCCGGTGACCATTCTTTGCTGGTCATTCCCGCGCGAAGACGTCAGCCGTGAAACCATTGCCAAACAAATTGCGCTGGCGCTGCGTGATGAAGTGGCCGATCTGGAAGCCGCTGGAATTGGTATCATTCAGATTGACGAACCGGCACTGCGCGAAGGGTTACCGCTGCGTCGCAGCGACTGGGACGCCTATCTCCAGTGGGGCGTGGAGGCTTTCCGTATCAACGCCGCCATAGCGAAGGATGAAACGCAGATCCACACTCACATGTGTTATTGCGAGTTCAACGACATCATGGATTCGATTGCGGCGCTGGATGCAGACGTCATCACCATCGAAACCTCGCGTTCTGACATGGAGTTGCTGGAGTCGTTCGAAGAGTTTGATTATCCGAATGAAATCGGTCCAGGCGTCTATGACATTCACTCGCCAAACGTACCGAGCGTGGAATGGATTGAAGCCTTGCTGAAGAAAGCGGCAAAACGCATTCCGGCAGAGCGCCTGTGGGTCAACCCGGACTGTGGCCTGAAAACGCGCGGCTGGCCAGAAACCCGCGCGGCACTGGCGAACATGGTGCAGGCGGCGCAGAATTTGCGTCGGGGATGATGAATATTAACGAGTCACTGTAAATTACAGCACGATAATGGCTTCCAGCACTGGAAGCCATTTTGCTATGTGTGCTGGGTATTAAAAGGATTCTCAGGAACAGAAAATTAATTGCGGATTTCTTAAATATTCCATGCACCACTGGCAGGCTTTGCCCATACCATCGGAACGAGCGGCAAGAAATAACTTGGTGGCGTGTTTATGTTCGCGCATTGGCTTTTTAAGCAATTTACCGCTGTTTAATAATGGCAATGCCAGATGATGTGGAATATAGCCAATACCGACGTTTTGTTCTATTAAGGCGATTGCCGTAGCGAAGTCAGGAACAAAAATGGGTTTTTGTCCTTCCAACAACCAGGCTTGCATCGGGGGGAAATTAACGGAGGTATCGCGGATACAAACCGCTGGATAATGACGCAATTCACTGTTTTCTAATGGATGCCGCTTCGCTGCCAGTGGGTGGAGTGGGCTGACGACAAAATCCCATTCCATTTGCCCGACCGGTTCGCTAATGATGCCTTCACTGCCTGGCACTGCATGAGGAGCACCGTAGACCAGATCGGCACGTTTACTGTACAGAGCATCCCAGCAGCCGTTGTATACCTCGAGATCTACCGTCAGCGTTGTTGATGTGAATTGCCGTTCAAAATCACGAATAAATGCCACCAGCAAATCACCAGGAATAATATTGTTCACTGCAATTGTCAGTTCACGTTCAATACCATCGTGAATCAACACTGTGTTGCGCTTTAACGCCTCCAGATCGCCCAAAATAGTTTTGCTATGTTCGATGAAATAACTCCCCGCCGGAGATAATTCAATATAGCGTCCCTTACGAATGAACAGCTCAACGCCCAGACTCTCTTCTGCTTTCTTAATGGTGTAACTGATGGCGGAAGGGACTTTATTTAACTGCTCGGCTGCGGTGGTAATGCTCTGGTGTCTGGCGACCAGATGAATAACACGAAGCGTTTCGTCAGAGATGAACATAAGGCTCCCTGGTCAGTGGTAAAGCGGCTGAATCTCTCCAGATTCAGCCGTAATTATTGCTTTAGTATACCCAGGAACTAGCTGCGTTGACTTACCCGGCTGAGAATCGCATACGCGATACATGCCACCAGAATGGAGTCCACCGAAGGGATCGTCGTCAGGGTGAATAAACCTTTTACAGTCATAAAGCCAACCGCTGCGCCTATGATCCATGCCGCGAATGTCAGCACTTTAATCTGTGACTCCTGGGCTAACACTGACTCTTGATAGCCATTACGGCGATAAAGGAAAAAGTCAGCGATATAAATTCCGGCAACGGGTGGCGTGGCGATACCGAGGAACAGCAGGAACGGAATAAACCACGCCATAATATCCAGACTGCCTACGATGGCGGAAAGGATACCCAGCGCCACGGTAATCTGCCATTTGGGAAAGCGGGTAAGCAGTGTGGAAACCACCAGCGTGCCCTGGAACATATTGCCCGCGTTACCGGTGACGCAGGCGAAAATCAACAACAGTGCCGCAGGCAGAACGGCGCCGAATACCGCCATTGCACCCAGTAAAGAGCCCTGACCGCTAATGGCGCTCGGTGTTGCACCCGCCCAGTAAAGTAGAGGGTAGGCAACCAGAAACGTCATGCCTGCGGCGATCAGCGCATGTTTGCGGTTATGCACAAAACTACCGAAATCAGGCAATGTGGCAACCAGCACAATAATCGTACCAACAACGGTGGAAACGGCGACACCCGTATTCATCTCCGCTATCGCCGCTGGTGCTGCCACTTCAGTATGGGTTGCAACGTAGAGGATATAACACAGCACCAGCGCGATAACCGGCACGGCAACCTGAGCAATTTTCCCCAGAACGGCGAAACCAAATGCTGTAGAGGCGACAAAAATGACACAGCCTGCCGCCACTAACAGTGCCAGTGGAACTTCCAGCCCATGCTGGGCCAGTAAGTCATGTATCGAATGACCAAACATATTAGCGGTAACGGCAATCCAGCCGAACAGACTTATCGCCATCAAAATGTTAATGGCGACGGCTCCTTTCTCACCAAATGAATATTTCACAATGCCATACGTTGGCAGACGGGCTTTTTCTCCAACGCTAATGGTGATGGCAGAAAGTAAGGTCAGAATGACGCCGCCTAACAATACGACGCTAATTAAACTGCTGCTGGAAAGTTGATTACCAAGGCTTGAGGATGACAACAGCACAGGTGTAACCGCAATACCCAGCAAAATCATGGCAATACGCAATCCTGATGCCGTATTCAGACTCTCTTCTTTTTTACGCATAGTATGTTCCCTTTATAAATGCGCGTTACACAGTATGAAAATGCCCGGTGTATTTGCGCCAGCTACCCAGTTCTGTAATTTCCCGTTGGCCTTCTGTGAGCCAGTTTTCAGCCAGCACACCCAGCACTTCGCTACCATTGGCAAGTTTGATTTTGCCAATTGCCAGCCCGGCAGGTTCGCTCATTAACAGAGCGGCAAAACTGGCCAGCGGCAGTTGCCAAATTTCTACATCGACGTGTGTTCCTCCTTCATTCACGCGAATCATTCCTGGATGGCGATCGTTAATACTCCACAGCCGGTAATGGGCGTCAGTTCGGTCTTCGCGAACAAAAATGCCGCCCGCTTTTTGCATATTTTGGTTAAGTTCCAGGCCGCGCATCAGTGTTCCGTTAACGGCTAAAAGCGTTGTAGTCATTATGTTCTCCAGAAAATTAAAGGGTTATCCATGTACCGCTCTGATGCGCCAGGGCCGCTTTTATGGTTTGCGGTGAGGTAATCAGGCCGCTGGCCTGTTTGCCTTGTTGCTGGCTGGCATTGATGAAATCAACAATGGCTTCCACTTTTGGTTGCATACTGCCGACACCAAACTGACCTTCCTGCAACAGCGTTTGCGCTTCGACAACGCTGATAGCGTCGAGCCACTGTTGTTGTGGTGTACCAAAGTTAACCGCCACTTTTTCTACACCGGTGGGGATCACCAGCAGATCTGCGCCTAACTGACTGGCGAGCAGCGCGGAGGCCAGATCTTTATCGATCACGGCTTCCACACCTTTCAGTTGTTGTCCGTCTCGCACCACCGGAATACCTCCGCCGCCGCAGGCAATAACCAGATATCCCTGGCGCACTAGGTGAGCGATGGTGTTGTGCTCAATAATTTCCAGTGGCGCAGGAGAGGGAACAGTACGCCGCCACCCGCGCCCGGCGTCCTCCATCAGAGTCCAGCCGAGCTGCTGCTGGCGTTGTTGGGCCGTTGCTTCATCGAGAAACGCGCCAATCGGTTTACTGGGGCTGGCGAAAGCATCGTCATGTGGGCTAACTCGCGTTTGTGTCACTAGCGCAATTACTGGTTTGTTTATGCCACGGCGAGCGAGTTCGTTATGCAGCGCCTTCTGGAACATGTAGCCAATTGCGCCTTGTGTATCACCCACGGCGTAATCAAGTGGAACTGGAGAAACTTCGTTACAAGCAAGTTCAGAGCGACGCAGAATAAAGCCCACCTGCGGCCCATTACCGTGGGTTAGCACCAGATTCCATCCGGCTTCAACCATATCAACGATATGCTGCACGCTTTCCATCACTGCAACATATTGATCGGGAATACTATTGTGTTGATCGTCGTGAATGAGCGCATTGCCGCCAACCGCGACAACAGCCAGTGGCTTAACCATGATGATTCTCCTTTGCGACGATCTCAGCCAGTGCACGTATAGCGGCGACAAAACAGGCCATCGGCGCAGTGGTGATCCCGGCACCAATTTGCCCGACTCCCGCTTGTTTGTGGGCGATACCCGTATTGATGACCGGTAAAATGCCGCGATCGGTAACTTTACGCGCATCAATCCCTGCTGCGGTGGGGGCAAAATTGAGGGCAGGAAGTGTAAATGCGGGGTTACCGCCGAGGGTGATTGCCTGCATCCGACGGCTGTTATTGGTGGCATCGGCAGGTGTGCCTCCCACAAATTTAACGATTGCCGGAGATGACGCCATCGCGAAGCCACCTACACCAGCGGTTTCGGTAATTGCGCTATCGCCCAGGTCAGCAGCGGCGTCGTCAACGCCAAATCCGGGGAAGAACAGACCTTCAACGGCATTGGCAGGAGCCTGGAACCAGCGATCACCAGTACCGGAAATCCGAATACCAAAATTCACCCCGTTACGCGCCATCACCGTAACCATTGAACTGAACGGTACATTGGCGGCGGCATCCATCATTGCTTTACAGGCGGCCATCGACAGATTGAGGAAGAAGTGATCGTTACCGGTGATAAATGCCACGACGCGCTGGATATGTTCCTGTGGAAGAGAGCAGGCCAGCAATGCCGGGAGCAGGCGCTTAATCAGCAAACCGGTAGCGGCAGCATTGCGGTTATGAACTTCATCCCCCATATGCAGCGCCTGCGCCATTAATGGCTTGAGTTCCAGCTCGCCGTGTTGTGCGATTGCTGCTTTCATTGCCGGCGCCAGTTCATCGCGCATCCAGGCCAGACGATAGAGAACTTCGTCGTTATTGGCGCCAAAACGGAGAACCTTACCCAGACCTTCATTGAAATTACTAAAAGTACGATGACCGTTGGTTTTATTTTCCACCACCCATAACGGCATTGACGGGCTGATGATGCCTGCCATTGGTCCAACCGCGTGATAATGATGACAAGGGGCAAGGTCGATTTCGCCTGCGTTTATCTGGTTTTCTGCGTCTTGCTGGCTGGTGGCCCAACCTTCGTACAGCATGGCACCAATAATCGCCCCTTTTACCGGACCACACATCTCTTCCCAGGCAATTGGCGGGCCAGAGTGCAGAATGCGTTTTCGTTCAGCCATTGCCGGGATCGCCTCTTTAGCGAGCATGACATCTACCAAAACGGGTTGTGCTTCGAGATAACGAGTCATGGCGATTTGGTTGGCATTTTCTACCAGGGGATGACGTAGCAACGATGCCAGATCCAATCCAGCGTCAATATTGCCTTGTGCTGGTGGCTGCCAGTTGAGTGCAATTGCATTTCCTCCAGCATGTTGAATATTGTTAGCAAAACTGTGTAGTCCCGCGTTTACGACCTTCAAAGGCTGATTAAATAAGGTATTCATGCGTTTAGTCCCTTTTTCTGCAACTGAGTCTGCGCAACGGTGCTTGCCCATAGCGCCGCCTGTGCATTGCTGTTGGCAATGATGACGCCCGCATTTTGTAGTGCGCTTATCTGCTGACTGCGTATTTGCGGATCAGCTTCCGTTCCGCAAACGTGCGCAATCAGCAACGGTGCGTTATTCATGTCGATGTGTGAAAGTTGGTCCAGTAATTCGCTGGCAGGCGTAGCGGAAGCGCCATAACCAAGTACCAGGTCGAATAACACGACGGCAGTGTGTGAGTCGTTGAGTTCGTTGAGCAGACGTTGATTGCGCAGAGTCGGGTCGATCATTGGATGCGGTTTGCCACGGGTGAAATCATCGTCGCCCATATCGATCAGCGTGTGATCTTCGCTTTGCCAGATATTTGCCAGAGCACGATTACCCGCAACTGGCGTATTGGAGGCGGCGCGGAATCCCTCTTGCTGGCAGATAAGTTGCGCTTCGTAACAGAAGGTTCCTCCGGCGAAAACTCCGCGTATCGCCTGGCGATGGGCTGGCAGGCGTTGGCAGGCGTTTTGTAACATTGTGAGATCGTCGCAGGAAATCTCTATCTCGACAGCAGGAAGTGGCTGATCATTCAGTAACGCCACGGCGATATTTGCGGCGCTGGCAAGTGTGGTGGCAGCGGTGATATTGGGACGTGCAAGATCATGCGGATTCGCACCGAGGAAATTCACCACCACGGGTTTTCCACAATCCTGGGCGCGCTCCAGAATATTCCGGGCAACGATCGGTGAAGGCGGTTTTGAAATAAGCACAATCACGCGTGTTTCATCGTCTTGCGCTAGCGCATCTAAAGCAAAGAGCATCGATATTCCACCAATCTCTTCACTGAGATCATGCCCGCCTGTTCCCAGCGCCTGAGAAATACCCGCTCCGAGCTGGTCGATTCGGCAAGTCACTTCCTGTAGCCCGGTGCCTGACGCGCCGATAACACCAATCGCTCCGCGTTTCACCACATTGGCGAAGCCTAACGGAATACCGTTAATAATGGCGGTTCCACAGTCCGGCCCCATCACGATGCGCTGACGTTCTCGGGCAAGCGTTTTGATGGATTTTTCCTGCTTGATACTGACGTTATCGCTGAACATCATCACGTTCATTCCGAGGTTTAACGCTTTAATTGCTTCGGCGGTGGCGTAGTCTCCCGGTACAGAAATGAGTGCCAGGTTGGCTTCGGGTTCGGCTTCCAGTGCCATTTCCAGGCTGACCTTTTCCGGTGTTTTAATGCCACTATCCGTTTCATCATCGGGTTTGCTGGTCAGACGTTGCTGGGTCAGTACCAGTGCTTCATTGCAAATATCTTCTTCACCCATGACTGCAATCACTAAATCATTGGGACTGGCGTTGATTTCGTTACCCAGACCCGCATCGCGCAATTGTTCAAGATTATTGGGTGTTCCCATGACGACCGAAGCCTGTTGAATACCGGGCAACTTGCTGATTTGCGCGGAAATCTGCATCAGAGAAACCGAGTCCTGATAAAGATTGCTGAAAACTTTATGTTTAACTTTCATGCTGTTATGCCTGTTTCATTCCGCCCGATAGTAAAATTCGGGCAAAGCATTCCCGTGTAGCGCCATAAATGAGCTACAGGAGAAAAGGTTGAAATCAATTCATGGTATTCAGGGTTCGAAAGCCATGCAGCATTCCTGCAAGGCAATCCACTCCTGACGTTGCGCCAAATTGCATGACCTGTTCTGCACAGGATGCGATTGTCATTGCCGATGCGCCCCCAACCAGTTGTGCGAGTAACTGGCAAATCGGTTCTGAAAAATGCCCCCGAAGCGCACGCTCCAGATAATGACGACTGATGTCAGTGGTGTTGCGCGCATGTTGATCAATTGCCTGTTGCAACCGATATTGATGATCGGCAAGTGGTGCAGGTAGTTGCCATAACCAGAGCGCCGCCAGATAGCCCAACAAATAGTCATCTCCATCGGGCGTTAAGCCTTTGCCAAAGCCGATCAGTTGTGGCACCTGGCGTTCCAGCGCATCTGGATGTTCCATAATCTCTAATCCCTGGTGTGTGAGACTATCCGGCAGGTGCAATGTGCTTTGAACGTTATGCTCCAGACAAAATAAAAGCCGTTGCGATGCCATCGTTGGGTAGTGCTGGAAAACTAAAGGGAACGCCTCAAGTGTCAGCATTCCCCCCACAAATGACGGCTGCCAGAGTGTTGCGTTATCAAGAGCCACACAAAAGCGAGGTGTCTGCAGCAAGCCTGGGGTTAACTGAACGGGATCGGAATGGGCAATCTCACTTCGCCAGTCCCAACGCTCAGGCAGTTTGACTCTGGTGGCATCAGGGAGATTCAGATACGTTTGCGCACACAACAGGGTGATGAATGTTCCCGCTTCTGAATGCAGATTTACCGCATGTTTAAAAGCACTGTGCAGACGTAAATCTTGCGTTTCATTCCACGGGAAAAGATATCCCAACGATGATGCGCAAAGCGTAACCTGTACCATCGGTGTTAACCTTCCAGGCCTGCAATAATGGCTTTGGAATCAGTAACCCAACCGAAAATGGCACCTTGTGCTTTGATCATCTCCAGGGCGTATTTCTGGAATTCCGGAAAATAGGAGCCAACGCAATCTTCCGGGATGATGCACTCATAACCACGATCATTCGCTTCGCGCACGGTGGTGGTCACACAGACTTCAGTGGTTACTCCGCAAACAACCAGCGTTTTGATGCCGTGGTTTTGCAAAATCAGATGTAAGTCGGTTTGATAAAAAGCGCCTTTGCCGGGTTTATCAATCACCGGTTCGCCTGCGACCGGGTACAGTTCAGGAATGATGTCATGACCTGCTTCACCTCTGACCAGAATGCGCCCCATCGGGCCTGCTTCACCAATAAAGGTTTTACCGCCGCGCGTCAGTTTGGCTGGTGGGCAGTCGCTTAAGTCTGCACGATGGCCTTCACGGGTATGAATAACCATAATTCCTTTTTGACGTGCGGCTGCCAGCACCTCTGTACATGGTGCGATAGCCGTGCGTACCAGTGAAACATCATTGCCCAGTGCTTCACCGAAGCCCCCTGCTTCGACAAAGTCACGCTGCATGTCGATCATGACCAGTGCAGTTGTGCGTGGATCAAAAAGTAATTCAAAGGGTTGAGCCTGAAAAATGGATTGCGTCATGGTAAATCTCCTGTCTGATGTTTAAACGATCCAGTTGTTCTGAGAATGAGTATTCAGGAGAAAAGCGGCACAAAACAGGAAAAAAGTTTGCCGCACAGCAACGAAATTTTTGCATTCAGCAGGCGGCGTGATGACGAATGTGAAGGGGGTCAAATCGTGGCATACAGCAACAAAATTTTTGATGCTGTATGGTTTTGAGTTTAAAAAAATAGTTGAAATTGTGTGAGCTTAAGCACCTGAGTTAGCTGCTATGGTGGTTATTTTTTAACACCATACTGCTTAAACCATTCCAGCATACGCTGCCAACCGTCTTTCGCAGACTCGGCATGATAGCTCGGGCGATAATCGGCGTTAAACGCATGACCGGCATCCGGGTACACGATAATCTCCGCTTTCGCGTTTGCTGCCCGCAGCGCCTGACGCATGGTTTCGACGCTCTCCTGCGGAATGCTGTTATCCTGACCGCCATATAAGCCGAGAACCGGCGCGTTAAGATCGGTTGCGATATCAACAGGTTGTTTCGGTGAATTCAGCGACTTATCGCCTGTCAGCTTGCCGTACCACGCCACCGCCGCTTTCAGCTGCGGGTTGTGCGCGGCATACAACCAGGTGATACGTCCGCCCCAGCAAAATCCGGTGATCATTAAACGATGGACATCGCCGCCGTTGCGGGACGCCCAACTGGCGACATGATCGAGATCGGCCAGCACCTGTGAGTCAGGCACTTTTGCTACCAGACCGCTTAGCAACGTGGGAATATCGGCGAAATCATTCGGATCACCTTCGCGGAAGTAGAGTTCTGGTGCGATAGCCAGATACCCCTCCAGCGCCAGACGGCGACAAATGTCACGGATATGTTCATGCACGCCAAAAATTTCCTGCACTACAATGACCACTGGTAGTGGGCCATCGCTCTGTTTTGGACGGGCATGATAAGCAGGCATGTTATCCCCTTGTGAAGGGATAGAGGTGAACCCTGCCACAATCGCATCGTCCGGAGTCTGAACGATGGTCGAGGCGAGGGGGGATGCAGCAGGTGCAAATCCAGAGTGTTGTGTTGTTGTCATGGTATTCTCCGTACCCTTATAAAAATTTTGCGCAATGTTAACTATAGTCAGCGTGCAACAATTCACATTGCCTCAAATGGCTCATCTTTTAAGCGGCCTTACTGACTTAAGAGTAAATTATGTGATTTAAGTCACTTTTGATGAGTAAATGTATGCAACACATTTGCATCATAGTGATGACTATCACGAAAAAATCTTAATCCCTTCGGTAAAGTACCTTTTTGCTTCTTCTGACTAAACCGATTCACAGAGGAGTTGTATATGTCCAAGTCTGATGTTTTTCATCTCGGCCTCACTAAAAACGATTTACAAGGGGCTACGCTTGCCATCGTCCCTGGCGACCCGGATCGTGTGGAAAAGATCGCCGCGCTGATGGATAAGCCGGTTAAGCTGGCATCTCACCGCGAATTCACCACCTGGCGTGCAGAGCTGGATGGTAAACCTGTTATTGTCTGCTCTACCGGTATCGGCGGCCCGTCTACTTCTATTGCCGTTGAAGAACTGGCACAGCTGGGCATTCGCACCTTCCTGCGTATCGGTACAACTGGCGCTATTCAGCCGCATATTAATGTTGGTGATGTACTGGTTACCACGGCGTCTGTTCGTCTGGATGGCGCGAGCCTGCACTTCGCACCGCTGGAGTTCCCGGCTGTCGCTGATTTCGAATGTACGACTGCGCTGGTTGAAGCAGCGAAATCCATTGGCGCGACGACTCACGTTGGCGTGACTGCTTCTTCTGATACCTTCTATCCAGGTCAGGAACGTTACGATACTTACTCTGGTCGCGTAGTCCGTCACTTTAAAGGTTCTATGGAAGAGTGGCAGGCGATGGGCGTGATGAACTATGAAATGGAATCTGCGACTCTGCTGACCATGTGTGCAAGCCAGGGCTTGCGTGCTGGTATGGTGGCGGGCGTTATCGTTAACCGTACCCAGCAAGAGATCCCGAATGCTGAGACGATGAAACAAACTGAAAGCCATGCGGTGAAAATCGTGGTGGAAGCGGCGCGCCGTCTGTTGTAATTCTCTTCTCCTGTCTGAAGGCCGACGCGTTCGGCCTTTTGTATTTTTGCGTAGCGCCTCGCAGGAAATGCCTTTCCAACTGGACGTTTGTACAGCACAATTCTATTTTGTGCGGGTAAGTTGTTGCGTCAGGAGGCTTTGTGGATTTCTCAATCATTGTTTATGCCATTATTGCGCTGGTCAGTGTGACCATCGGCTGGCTGTTTGCCAGTTATCAGCACGCGCAGCAAAAAGCCGAGCAATTAGCTGAACGTGAAGAGATGGTCGCGGAGTTAAGCGCGGCAAAACAACAAATTACCCAAAGCGAGCACTGGCGCGCAGAGTGTGAATTGCTCAATAACGAAGTGCGCAGCCTGCAAAGTATTAACACCTCTCTGGAGGCTGATCTGCGTGAAGTGACCACGCGGATGGAGGCCGCACAGCAACACGCTGACGATAAAATTCGCCAGATGATTAACAGCGAGCAGCGTTTGAGCGAGCAATTTGAAAACCTCGCCAACCGTATTTTTGAGCACAGCAATCGCCGGGTTGATGAGCAAAACCGTCAGAGCCTGAACAGCCTGTTGTCGCCGCTGCGTGAACAACTGGACGGTTTTCGCCGTCAGGTTCAGGACAGCTTCGGTAAAGAAGCACAAGAACGCCATACCCTGACCCACGAAATTCGCAATCTCCAGCAGCTCAACGCGCAAATGGCCCAGGAAGCGATCAACCTGACGCGTGCGCTGAAAGGTGACAATAAAACCCAGGGCAACTGGGGCGAAGTGGTATTGACGCGCGTGCTGGAGGCTTCCGGTCTGCGCGAAGGGTATGAATATGAAACCCAGGTCAGCATCGAAAATGACGCCCGCTCGCGGATGCAGCCGGATGTCATCGTGCGGCTACCGCAGGGGAAAGACGTGGTGATCGACGCCAAAATGACGCTGGTCGCCTATGAACGCTACTTCAATGCAGAAGACGACTACACTCGCGAAAGCGCATTGCAGGAGCATATCGCGTCGGTGCGTAACCATATCCGCTTGCTGGGGCGTAAAGATTATCAACAGCTACCAGGGCTAAGAACGCTGGATTACGTGCTGATGTTTATCCCCGTCGAACCTGCGTTTTTACTGGCGCTTGATCGCCAGCCGGAGCTGATAACAGAAGCGTTGAAAAACAATATCATGCTGGTTAGCCCGACCACGCTGCTGGTGGCGTTGCGTACTATCGCCAACCTGTGGCGTTATGAGCATCAAAGTCGCAACGCCCAGCAAATCGCCGATCGCGCCAGCAAGCTGTACGACAAGATGCGTTTGTTTGTCGATGATATGTCAGCGATCGGTCAAAGTCTGGACAAAGCGCAGGATAACTATCGTCAGGCAATGAAAAAACTCTCTTCAGGTCGCGGAAATGTGCTGGCGCAGGCAGAAGCGTTTCGCGGTTTAGGGGTAGAAATTAAACGCGAGATGAATCCGGATTTGGCTGAACAGGCGGTGAGTCAGGATGAAGAGTATCGACTGCGGTCGGTTCCGGGGCAGCCGAATGATGAAGCTTATCAACGCGATGATGAATATAATCAGCAGTCGCGCTAGCCCATTGGGGGTAGTTACGCCGGGTAGAAATCTAGGGCATCGACGCCCAATCTGTTACACTTCTGGAACAATTTTTTGATGAGCAGGCATTGAGATGGTGGATAAGTCACAAGAAACGACGCACTTTGGTTTTCAGACCGTCGCGAAAGAGCAAAAAGCGGATATGGTCGCCCACGTTTTCCATTCCGTGGCATCGAAATACGATGTCATGAATGATTTGATGTCATTTGGTATTCATCGTTTGTGGAAGCGATTCACGATCGATTGCAGCGGCGTACGCCGTGGGCAAACTGTGCTGGATCTGGCTGGCGGCACCGGCGACCTGACAGCGAAATTCTCCCGCCTGGTCGGTGAAACTGGCAAGGTAGTCCTCGCCGATATCAATGAATCCATGCTCAAAATGGGGCGCGAGAAACTGCGTAATATCGGCGTGATTGGCAACGTTGAGTATGTTCAGGCGAACGCCGAGGCGCTGCCGTTCCCGGATAACACCTTTGATTGCATCACCATTTCGTTTGGTCTGCGTAACGTCACCGACAAAGATAAAGCACTACGTTCAATGTATCGCGTGCTGAAACCCGGCGGCCGCCTGCTGGTGCTTGAGTTCTCGAAACCGATTATCGAACCATTAAGCAAAGCTTATGACGCTTACTCCTTCCATGTTCTGCCGCGTATTGGCTCGCTAGTCGCGAATGACGCCGACAGCTACCGTTATCTGGCTGAATCCATCCGTATGCATCCCGATCAGGATACTCTGAAAGCCATGATGCAAGATGCCGGATTCGAAAGTGTCGATTATTACAACCTGACGGCTGGCGTTGTGGCGCTGCATCGTGGTTATAAGTTCTGACAGGAGACCGGAAATGCCTTTTAAACCTTTAGTGACGGCAGGAATCGAAAGTCTGCTCAACACCTTCCTGTATCGCTCACCCGCGCTGAAAACCGCCCGGTCGCGTCTGCTGGGTAAAGTATTGCGCGTGGAGGTAAAAGGTTTTTCGACATCGTTGATTCTGGTGTTCAGCGAACGTCAGGTCGATGTACTGGGAGAATGGGCAGGCGATGCTGACTGCACTGTTATCGCTTATGCCAGCGTGTTGCCGAAACTTCGCGATCGCCAGCAGCTTGCAGCACTGATTCGCAGTGGTGAGCTGGAAGTGCAGGGCGATATTCAGGTGGTGCAAAACTTTGTTGCGCTGGCAGATCTGGCGGAGTTCGACCCTGCTGAACTGCTGGCACCTTATACGGGTGATATCGCCGCCGAAGGCATCAGCAAAGCCCTGCGTGGTGGCGCGAAGTTCCTGCATCACGGTATTAAACGCCAGCAACGCTACGTGGCTGAAGCCATTACTGAAGAGTGGCGTATGGCACCTGGTCCGCTTGAAGTGGCCTGGTTTGCGGAAGAGACATCCGCCGTTGAACGTGCTGTCGATGCGCTAACCAAACGGCTGGAAAAACTGGAGGCAGTTTAATGACGCCAGGTGAAGTACGGCGCCTGTATTTCATCATTCGCACTTTTTTAAGTTACGGACTTGATGAACTGATCCCTAAAATGCGTATCACTTTGCCGTTGCGGTTATGGCGATACTCGTTATTCTGGATGCCGAATCGGCATAAAGACAAACCATTAGGTGAACGACTGCGACTGGCGCTGCAAGAACTGGGTCCTGTATGGATCAAGTTTGGACAGATGCTATCGACCCGCCGTGACCTTTTTCCGCCGCATATTGCTGACCAACTGGCGCTCTTGCAGGATAAAGTCGCGCCTTTTGACGGCGAACTGGCGAAAGCACAAATTGAAGCGGCGATGGGCGGTCTGCCGGTGGAAGCGTGGTTTGATGATTTTGACATTAAGCCGCTGGCATCGGCTTCCGTTGCACAGGTACATACTGCGCGGCTGAAATCGAATGGCAAAGAGGTGGTGATTAAAGTCATTCGCCCGGATATTTTGCCGGTCATAAAAGCGGATCTGAAACTCATCTATCGTCTGGCGCGTTGGGTGCCGCGTTTACTGCCGGATGGTCGCCGTCTGCGTCCAACCGAAGTGGTACGCGAGTACGAAAAGACGTTGATTGATGAACTGAATTTGCTGCGGGAATCTGCCAACGCCATTCAGCTTCGGCGTAATTTCGAAAATAGCCCAATGCTCTACATCCCGGAGGTTTACCCTGACTATTGCAGTGAAGGGATGATGGTGATGGAGCGCATTTACGGCATTCCGGTGTCTGATGTTGCGGCGCTGGAGAAAAACGGCACCAACATGAAATTGCTGGCTGAACGCGGCGTGCAGGTGTTCTTCACTCAGGTCTTTCGCGACAGCTTTTTCCATGCCGATATGCACCCTGGCAATATCTTCGTAAGCTATGAACACCCGGAAAACCCGAAATATATCGGCATTGATTGCGGGATTGTTGGCTCACTAAACAAAGAAGATAAACGCTATCTGGCAGAAAACTTTATCGCCTTCTTTAACCGCGATTATCGCAAAGTGGCAGAGCTGCACGTTGATTCTGGCTGGGTGCCGCCAGATACCAACGTTGAAGAGTTCGAATTTGCTATTCGTACTGTCTGTGAACCAATCTTTGAGAAACCACTGGCCGAAATTTCGTTTGGACATGTGCTGTTAAATCTGTTTAATACGGCGCGTCGCTTCAATATGGAAGTACAGCCGCAACTGGTGTTACTCCAGAAAACCTTGCTCTACATCGAAGGGGTAGGACGCCAGCTTTATCCGCAGCTCGATTTATGGAAAACGGCGAAGCCTTTCCTGGAGTCGTGGATTAAAGATCAGGTCGGTATTCCTGCGCTGGTGAGAGCATTTAAAGAAAAAGCGCCGTTCTGGGTCGAAAAAATGCCAGAACTGCCTGAACTGGTTTACGACAGTTTGCGCCAGGGCAAGTATTTACAGCACAGTGTTGATAAGATTGCCCGCGAGCTTCAGTCAAATCATGTACGTCAGGGACAATCGCGTTATTTTCTTGGAATTGGCGCGACGTTAGTATTAAGCGGCACATTCTTGTTGGTCAACCGACCTGAATGGGGGCTGATGCCCGGCTGGTTAATGGCAGGTGGTTTGATCGCCTGGTTTGTCGGTTGGCGCAAAACACGCTGATTTTTTCATCGCTCAAGGCGGGCCGTGTAACGTATAATGCGGCCTTGTTTAATCATCATCTACCACAGAGGAACATGTATGGGTGGTATCAGTATTTGGCAGTTATTGATTATTGCCGTCATCGTTGTACTGCTTTTTGGCACCAAAAAGCTCGGCTCCATCGGTTCCGATCTTGGTGCGTCGATCAAAGGCTTTAAAAAAGCAATGAGCGATGATGAACCAAAGCAGGATAAAACCAGTCAGGATGCTGATTTTACTGCGAAAACTATCGCCGATAAGCAGGCGGATACGAATCAGGAACAGGCTAAAACAGAAGACGCAAAGCGCCACGATAAAGAGCAGGTGTAATCCGTGTTTGATATCGGTTTTAGCGAACTGCTATTGGTGTTCATCATCGGCCTCGTCGTTCTGGGGCCGCAACGACTGCCTGTGGCGGTAAAAACGGTAGCGGGCTGGATTCGCGCGTTGCGTTCACTGGCGACAACGGTGCAGAACGAACTGACTCAGGAGTTAAAACTCCAGGAGTTTCAGGACAGCCTGAAAAAGGTTGAAAAGGCAAGCCTGACCAACCTGACGCCTGAACTGAAAGCGTCAATGGATGAACTGCGCCAGGCTGCGGAATCGATGAAGCGTTCCTATGTTGCAAACGATCCTGAAAAGGCGAGCGATGAAGCGCACACCATCCATAACCCGGTGGTGAAAGATAATGAAGCTGCGCATGAGGGAGTAACCCCTGCCTCTGCACAAACGCAGGCCAGTTCGCCGGAACAGAAGCCAGAAACCACGCCAGAGCCGGTGGTAAAACCTGCTGCGGACGCTGAACCAAAAACCGCTGCACCTTCCCCTTCGTCGAGTGATAAACCGTAAACATGTCTGTAGAAGATACTCAACCGCTTATCACGCATCTGATTGAGCTGCGTAAGCGTCTGCTGAACTGCATTATCGCGGTGATCGTGATATTTCTGTGCCTGGTCTATTTCGCCAATGATATCTATCACCTGGTATCCGCGCCGTTGATCAAGCAATTGCCGCAAGGTTCAACGATGATCGCCACCGATGTGGCCTCGCCGTTCTTTACGCCGATCAAGCTGACCTTTATGGTGTCGCTGATTCTGTCAGCGCCGGTGATTCTCTATCAGGTGTGGGCGTTTATCGCCCCGGCGTTGTATAAGCACGAACGTCGCCTGGTGGTGCCGCTGCTGGTTTCCAGCTCTCTGCTGTTTTATATCGGTATGGCGTTCGCCTACTTTGTGGTCTTTCCGCTGGCATTTGGCTTCCTTGCCAATACCGCGCCGGAAGGGGTACAGGTATCCACCGACATCGCCAGTTATTTAAGCTTCGTTATGGCGTTGTTTATGGCGTTTGGTGTCTCCTTTGAAGTGCCTGTGGCAATAGTGCTGCTGTGCTGGATGGGGATTACCTCGCCAGAAGACTTACGCAAAAAACGCCCGTATGTGCTGGTTGGCGCATTCGTCGTCGGGATGCTGCTGACGCCGCCGGATGTCTTCTCGCAAACGCTGTTGGCGATTCCGATGTACTGCCTGTTTGAAATCGGTGTCTTCTTCTCACGCTTTTATGTTGGTAAAGGCCGAAACCGGGAAGAAGAAAATGACGCTGAAAGCGAAAAAACTGAAGAATAAACTCAACCGCCCGTCAGGGCGGTTGTCATATGGAGTGCAGGATGTTTGATATCGGCGTTAATTTGACCAGTTCACAATTTGCGAAAGATCGTGATGATGTTGTAGAGCGCGCTTTTGGCGCGGGAGTTGATGGGCTACTTATCACCGGCACTAACCTGCGCGAAAGCCAGCAGGCGCAAGAACTGGCGCGTCAGTATCCACGCTGTTGGTCAACGGCGGGCGTGCATCCTCATGACAGCAGCCAGTGGCAAGCTGAGACTGAAGAAGAGATTATTGAGCTGGCCGCGCTGCCAGAAGTGGTGGCAATTGGTGAGTGTGGGCTCGACTTTAACCGCAACTTTTCTACGCCGGAAGAGCAGGAACGTGCTTTTGTTGCCCAGCTACGTATTGCCGCAGAATTAAACATGCCGGTATTTATGCACTGTCGCGATGCCTACGAGCGGTTTATGACATTGCTGGAGCCGTGGCTGGATAAACTTCCTGGTGCGGTTCTTCATTGCTTTACCGGCACACGCGAAGAGATGCAGGCGTGCGTGGCGCGTGGAATTTATATCGGCATTACAGGTTGGGTTTGCGATGAACGACGAGGGCAGGAATTGCGTGATCTGTTGCCACTTATTCCTGCGGAGAAATTGCTGATCGAAACCGATGCGCCGTATTTGCTCCCGCGCGATCTCACGCCAAAGCCATCGTCACGGCGTAACGAGCCTGCATATCTGCCCCATATTCTGCAACGTATTGCATACTGGCGAGGGGAGGATGCTGCGTGGCTGGCGGCTACCACAGATGCGAATGTCAAAACACTGTTTGGGATTGCGTTCTAGAGTTTGCGGAACTCGGTGTTCTTCACGCTGTGCTTGATTTCTTTATTGATAAGATTAAGCAATAGCATGGAGCGTGCCTCGCCGTCAGGCTCGGTGAAAATGGCCTGAAAACCTTCGAATGCGCCTTCGGTAATAATCACCTTATCACCTGGGTATGGTGTTGCCGGATCGACAATGTTTTCCGGTTTATACACCGACAGCTGATGAATCACCGCCGATGGGACTATCGCTGGCGATGCACCAAAGCGCACGAAGTGGCTGACGCCACGTGTAGCGTTGATGGTAGTGGTATGAATCACTTCTGGATCAAATTCCACAAACAGGTAGTTGGGGAACAACGGCTCACTGACTGCGGTACGTTTGCCACGCACGATTTTTTCCAGGGTGATCATCGGCGCCAGGCAATTAACGGCCTGTCTTTCGAGGTGTTCCTGGGCACGTTGAAGTTGCCCGCGCTTGCAGTACAGTAAATACCAAGATTGCATAATGACTCTTATCCGTTTAATCGGGGCGCAAGAATAGCAAAAGCGATGCGTTAAGTTAATTATATTCCCCGGTTTGCGTTATAGCGCCTGAGTTCACGCTAATTTAACAAATTTACAGCATCGCGAAGATGAACGCCGTATAATGGGCGCAGATTAAGAGGCTACAATGGACGCCATGAAATATAACGATTTACGCGACTTCTTGACGCTGCTTGAACAGCAGGGTGAGCTAAAACGTATCACGCTCCCGGTGGATCCGCATTTGGAAATCACTGAAATTGCTGACCGCACTTTGCGCGCCGGTGGGCCTGCGCTGTTGTTCGAAAACCCTAAAGGGTACTCAATGCCGGTGCTGTGTAACCTGTTCGGTACGCCTAAGCGTGTAGCGATGGGCATGGGGCAGGAAGATGTTTCGGCGCTGCGTGAAGTCGGTAAATTATTGGCGTTTCTGAAAGAGCCGGAGCCGCCAAAAGGTTTCCGCGACCTGTTTGATAAGCTGCCGCAGTTTAAGCAGGTGTTGAACATGCCAACGAAACGGTTACGTGGTGCGCCTTGTCAGCAAAAAATCGTCTCCGGCGAGGATGTCGATCTTAACCGTATTCCCATTATGACCTGCTGGCCGGAAGATGCCGCTCCGCTGATTACCTGGGGGTTGACCGTAACGCGTGGCCCGCACAAAGAGCGGCAGAATCTGGGTATTTATCGTCAACAGTTGATTGGTAAAAATAAACTGATTATGCGCTGGTTGTCGCATCGCGGCGGTGCGCTGGATTTCCAGGAGTGGTGTGCGGCGCATCCGGGTGAACGTTTCCCGGTTTCTGTGGCGCTGGGTGCTGATCCCGCTACTATTCTCGGTGCAGTCACGCCCGTTCCAGATACGCTTTCAGAGTATGCTTTTGCCGGATTGCTGCGTGGCACCAAAACCGAAGTGGTGAAGTGTATCTCCAATGACCTTGAAGTGCCCGCCAGTGCGGAAATTGTGCTGGAAGGGTATATCGAACAAGGCGAAACGGCGCCAGAAGGGCCGTATGGCGACCACACCGGTTACTATAACGAAGTCGATAGTTTCCCGGTATTTACCGTGACGCATATTACTCAGCGTGAAGATGCGATTTACCACTCCACCTATACTGGTCGCCCGCCGGATGAACCTGCGGTACTGGGCGTGGCGTTGAACGAAGTGTTCGTGCCGATTCTGCAAAAACAATTCCCGGAAATTGTCGATTTCTACCTTCCGCCGGAAGGTTGCTCTTATCGTCTGGCGGTCGTGACGATCAAAAAGCAATACGCCGGGCACGCGAAGCGCGTCATGATGGGCGTCTGGTCGTTTTTACGCCAGTTTATGTACACCAAATTTGTGATCGTTTGCGATGATGATGTCAACGCACGCGACTGGAACGATGTGATTTGGGCGATTACTACCCGTATGGACCCAGCGCGGGATACGGTGCTGGTTGAAAACACGCCCATTGATTATCTGGATTTTGCCTCGCCTGTTTCCGGGCTGGGTTCAAAAATGGGGCTGGATGCCACGAATAAATGGCCAGGGGAAACCCAGCGCGAGTGGGGGCGTCCTATCAAAAAAGATCCGGACGTTGTCGCGCGTATTGACGCAATCTGGGATGAGCTGGCTATTTTTAACAACGGTAAAAGCGCCTGAGGCGCATTTGTATTGCCCTATTTATCGATCCGACAGAGAAAGCGCATGACAACCTTAAGCTGTAAAGTGACCTCGGTAGAAGCTATCACGGATACTGTATATCGTGTCCGAATCGTGCCAGACGCGGCCTTTTCTTTTCGTGCTGGTCAGTATTTGATGGTAGTGATGGACGAGCGCGATAAACGCCCGTTCTCAATGGCCTCGACGCCGGATGAAAAAGGTTTCATTGAGCTGCATATTGGCGCTTCTGAAATCAACCTTTACGCGAAAGCAGTCATGGACCGCATTCTTAAAGATCATCAAATCGTGGTCGATATTCCGCACGGTGAGGCATGGCTGCGCGATGATGAAGAACGTCCAATGATTCTGATTGCGGGCGGCACCGGGTTCTCTTATGCCCGCTCGATTTTGCTGACGGCGCTGGCGCGTAATCCCAATCGTGATATCACCATTTACTGGGGCGGGCGTGAAGAGCAGCATCTTTATGATCTCTCCGAGCTTGAGGCGCTTTCGCTTAAGCATCCAGGTTTGCAAGTGGTGCCGGTGGTTGAACAACCGGAAGCGGGCTGGCGTGGGCGTACTGGCACAGTGTTAACGGCGGTATTGCAGGATCACGGTACGCTGGCAGAGCATGATATCTACATTGCCGGACGTTTTGAGATGGCGAAAATAGCCCGTGACCTGTTTTGCAGTGAGCGTAATGCGCGGGAAGATCGCCTATTTGGCGATGCGTTTGCGTTTATCTAAGCCATAAAAAACCCGCCCCTGACAGGCGGGAAGAACGGCAACTAAAACTTTATTCAGTGGCATTTAGATCTATGTCGCATCCGACAATCGGTGCACGATGCCTGATGCGACGCTGTCGCGTCTTATCGTGCCTACAAATAGTCCTGAACCGTAGGCCGGATAAGGCGTTCACGCCGCATCCGGCAAGTGGTTAAACCCGCTCAAACACCGTCGCAATGCCCTGACCCAAACCGATACACATCGTCGCCAGACCAAACTGAACGTCTTTGTGTTCCATCAGATTCAGCAGCGTGGTACTGATACGCGCACCGGAACAACCCAGCGGATGACCCAGCGCGATCGCGCCACCGTTGAGGTTGATCTTCTCGTCAATTTGCTCCACCAGTCCCAGATCTTTAATACACGGCAGGATCTGCGCGGCAAAGGCTTCGTTCATTTCAAACACGCCGATGTCGCTGGCAGAAAGCCCCGCTTTTTTCAACGCCAGCTTAGAGGCCGGAACCGGGCCGTAACCCATAATCGACGGATCACAACCAACAACCGCCATCGAACGCACACGGGCGCGCGGCTTAAGACCTAATTCACGGGCGCGGCTTTCACTCATTACCAGCATGGCAGCTGCGCCATCGGAGAGCGCAGAAGATGTACCCGCCGTTACCGTACCGCTGACTGGATCAAACGCCGGACGCAGCGTGGCGAGGGCTTCCACGGTAGTTTCCGGTCGAATCACTTCGTCATAATTAAACTGCTTCAGGACGCCGTCGGCATCGTGACCACCGGTCGGGATGATTTCATTTTTAAATGCCCCCGACTGCGTGGCGGCCCAGGCGCGAGCGTGTGATCGCGCGGCAAAGGCATCCTGCATTTCACGGCTGATACCGTGCATACGCGCCAGCATTTCTGCTGTTAAGCCCATCATGCCCGCCGCTTTGGCGACATTGCGGCTCAGGCCGGGGTGAAAATCGACGCCGTGACTCATCGGCACATGGCCCATATGCTCCACGCCGCCAACCAGACATGCCTGCGCATCGCCGGTCATGATCATTCGTGCTGCGTCATGCAGTGCCTGCATGGATGAACCACACAAGCGATTGACGGTAACCGCCGGGACAGAGTGCGGCACTTCTGCCAACAGCGCCGCGTTACGGGCGATATTAAAACCCTGCTCCAGCGTTTGCTGCACACAGCCCCAGTAAATATCATCGAGAGCAGCCGCTTCCAGCGCCGGATTACGCGCCAGCAGGCTACGCATTAAATGAGCGGAGAGATCTTCCGCACGCACGTTACGAAAAGCACCGCCCTTCGAACGGCCCATCGGGGTGCGAATTGCATCGACAATGACAACCTGTTCCATTGTGACTCCTTAAGCCGTTTTCAGGTCGCCAACCGGACGGGCTGGCTCAACCGGGGGATAGTACGGTTCGTTATGACGTGCTTTATTACGCAGACCTTCCGGCACTTCATACAGCGGGCCGAGGTGCTGATATTGCTGTGCCATATCGAGGTATTTCGCGCTGCCGAGGGTGTCCAGCCAGCGGAACGCGCCGCCGTGGAACGGAGGGAAGCCCAGGCCGTAGACCAGCGCCATATCCGCTTCTGCCGGAGTGGCGATAATGCCCTCTTCCAGACAACGCACCACTTCGTTGACCATCGGGATCATCATGCGGGCGATAATCTCTTCCTCGCTGAAATCGCGCTTCGGCTGGCTGACTTCTGCCAGCAGGTCGTCAACGGCGGCGTCTTCTTCTTTCTTCGGCTTACCTTTGCTGTCTTCTTTATAACGCCAGAAACCGAGGCCGTTCTTCTGACCAAAGCGGTTGGCATCAAACAGCGCGTCGATGGCATCGCGATAATCTTTCTGCATCCGCTGCGGGAAGCCTGCTGCCATCACGGCCTGAGCGTGGTGCGCGGTATCAACCCCCACGACATCCAGCAGGTATGCCGGACCCATTGGCCAGCCGAACTGTTTTTCCATCACTTTGTCGATTTTGCGGAAGTCCGCGCCGTCGCGTAGCAACTGGCTGAATCCGGCGAAGTAGGGAAACAGTACGCGGTTAACGAAGAAGCCGGGGCAGTCGTTCACCACAATCGGCGTCTTGCCCATCTTGCTCGCCCAGGCGACGACTTTCGCGATGGTTTCGTCGGAGCTTTTCTCACCGCGAATAATTTCCACCAACGGCATCCGGTGCACCGGGTTAAAGAAGTGCATCCCGCAGAAGTTTTCCGGGCGTTCCAGCGCATTGGCCAGTTCGCTGATAGGAATGGTTGAAGTATTAGAAGCCAGCACGGTATCCGGGCGAACTTTCTGCTCGGTTTCTGCCAGCACGGCTTTTTTCACTTTTGGGTTTTCAACAACCGCTTCTACCACAACATCCACACGGTCAAACCCGGCGTAGTCGAGCGTTGGGTGAATTGTGGAGATCACGCCAGCCAGTTTCAGACCATCGATCTTGCCGCGCTCAAGCTGCTTATTCAGCAGTTTCGCGGCTTCAGTCATGCCGAGGGTTAACGACTTGTCGTTGATATCTTTCATGACAACCGGCACGCCTTTCCACGCGGACTGGTAAGCGATACCGCCGCCCATAATGCCTGCGCCCAGAACGGCGGCCTGTTTCGGGGTTTCAACGTCTTTAGTGAGTTTCTTCGCTTTGCCTTTTACATATTGATCGTTAAGGAAAATGCCGACCAGTGCGCGAGCTTCGTTGGTATGCGCCAGCGGGACAAAGCTTTTGTTTTCCAGGTTTAAGGCTTCTTCACGACCAAAACGGGCAGCCGCTTCAATAGTTTTTACTGCGGTGATGGGCGCGGGGTAATGTTTCCCTGCTGTTTGTGCGACCATCCCTTTAGCGATGGTGAAGCTCATGGTGGCTTCAATCTTGCTCAGTTTTAGCGGTTCCAGCTTCGGTTGACGTTTCGCTTTCCAGTCGAGGTCGCCGTTAATGGCCTGGCGTAAAATCGCCATTGCGCCTTCAAGTAGTTTTTCTGCTTTGACTACGCCATCCACCAGACCGATTTTCAGCGCCTGATCCGCGCCGACATCTTTACCGGCGGCAATGATTTCCAGCGCACTGTCAGCGCCCAGCATACGTGGCATACGCACGGAGCCGCCAAAGCCCGGCATGATGCCCAGTTTGGTTTCCGGCAGACCGATACGCAGATCCGGCGTCGCCAGACGATAATCGGTCGCCAGCACGCATTCGCAGCCACCGCCCAGCGCATAGCCGTTGACGGCAGCAATGGTCGGCACCGGCAGATCTTCCAGGCGATTAAACACGCTATTGGCAAAGTGCAGCCACTGGCTTAACTGTTCTTCGGGAACGAGGAACAGGGACAAAAATTCGGTGATATCAGCACCGACGATAAATGCTGCTTTGTTCGAACGCAGCAGCAGCCCTTTTAAATCTGATTGCTGTTCCAGCACACCGATGGCCTCGCCAAGGCTGGCGACGGTCGCAGTGTCGAGTTTATTAACTGAGCCTGGGGCATCAAATACCAGTTCGGCAATGCCATCTTCCAGCCAGTCAAGGTACAGGGTGTCGCCTTTGTAAAGCATGTCAGTCTCCTGAATCCGCAAGGTGATCTGGTCGTACCAGATGAAACGAAGTGTGTATTTTGTGTTAAAAATATGCAAACAAAAGATTAAAGAAATGCCGATTCGATCACGCTCGGCAGAAATCACGCTCTGTATTAACGTTGTGCTAAGATGCGGAGACTTAAGGTCAAAAAAACAGAAGGGTAAAAAATGGAATCACTGGCCTCGCTCTATAAAAATCATATAGCTACCTTACAGGAACGGACTCGCGATGCGCTGGCGCGTTTCAAGCTGGATGCATTACTTATTCACTCCGGCGAGCTATTCAACGTTTTTCTCGACGATCATCCCTATCCGTTTAAAGTGAACCCGCAATTCAAAGCGTGGGTGCCGGTAACTCAGGTGCCAAACTGCTGGTTGCTGGTGGATGGCGTGAACAAGCCGAAACTGTGGTTTTATCTGCCGGTTGATTACTGGCACAACGTCGAACCGCTGCCGACCTCTTTCTGGACTGAGGATGTGGAAGTGATCGCGCTGCCGAAAGCCGATGGCATTGGTAGCCTGCTGCCCGCTGCGCGCGGCAATATCGGTTATATCGGCCCTGTGCCGGAGCGTGCGCTGCAACTGGGTATTGAGGCCAGCAATATCAACCCGAAAGGGGTGATCGACTACCTGCATTACTACCGCTCCTTCAAAACCGAGTACGAACTGGCCTGTATGCGTGAAGCGCAGAAAATGGCGGTCAACGGTCATCGCGCGGCAGAAGAAGCGTTCCGTTCTGGCATGAGCGAGTTCGATATCAATATTGCCTATCTGACCGCGACCGGTCATCGTGATACCGACGTACCTTACAGCAACATTGTGGCGCTTAACGAACACGCTGCGGTGTTGCATTACACCAAACTGGACCACCAGGCACCGGAAGAGATGCGCAGCTTCCTGCTGGATGCCGGGGCCGAATATAACGGCTATGCGGCTGACCTGACCCGTACCTGGTCGGCAAAAAGCGATAACGACTACGCACAGCTGGTGAAAGACGTAAATGATGAACAACTGGCGCTGATCGCCACCATGAAAGCAGGCGTCAGCTATGTGGATTACCACATCCAGTTCCATCAGCGCATCGCCAAACTGCTGCGTAAACATCAAATCATCACCGATATGAGTGAAGAAGCGATGGTCGAAAACGATCTCACCGGACCGTTTATGCCGCACGGTATCGGCCATCCGCTGGGCCTGCAGGTGCATGACGTAGCCGGTTTTATGCAGGATGATAGCGGTACGCACCTCGCGGCACCGGCAAAATATCCGTACCTGCGCTGCACCCGTATTCTCCAGCCAGGCATGGTTTTAACCATCGAACCGGGTATCTACTTCATCGAATCGTTGCTGGCGCCGTGGCGTGAAGGGCAGTTCAGCAAACATTTCAACTGGCAGAAAATTGAAGCACTGAAACCGTTCGGCGGCATTCGTATCGAAGACAACGTGGTGATCCACGAAAACAACGTGGAAAACATGACCCGGGATCTGAAACTGGCGTGATGGAAAGCTGGTTAATTCCTGCGGCACCGGTCACGGTCGTTGAAGAGATCAAAAAGAGCCGCTTCATTACGCTGTTGGCACATACCGATGGCGTCGAGGCGGCGAAAGCGTTTGTTGAATCGGTAAGGGCAGAGCACCCCGATGCCCGCCACCATTGCGTGGCGTGGGTAGCTGGCGCACCGGATGATTCTCAACAGCTGGGTTTCTCTGATGATGGAGAACCGGCAGGAACGGCAGGTAAACCGATGCTCGCCCAACTAATGGGTAGCGGCGTCGGGGAAATTACCGCTGTGGTGGTGCGCTACTACGGCGGCATATTGCTTGGCACCGGTGGGTTAGTGAAAGCGTATGGCGGTGGCGTGAATCAGGCGCTGCGCCAGCTAACGACCCAACGCAAGACGCCATTAACCGAATATACTTTGCAATGTGAATATAGTCAGTTAACCGGCATTGAAGCGTTGCTGGGGCAGTGTGGCGGCAAAATTATCAACAGTGATTATCAGGCATTCGTTCTGCTGCGGGTGGCGCTTCCGGCGGCGAAAGTGGCTGAATTTTCCGCAAAGCTGGCGGATTTTAGCCGTGGTTCATTGCAATTGTTAGCGATTGAAGAATAATCCCCACTTCATTTTGCAGAACTAAGGAAGCGGCAGAGATGCATTTTCGCGCCATTACCCGAATCGTTGGACTACTGGTCATCTTATTTTCAGGGACGATGATTATCCCTGGGCTGGTAGCACTCATCTACCGGGATGGGGCAGGCCGCGCTTTTACCCAGACCTTTTTTGTCGCCCTCGCCATTGGCTCTATGCTGTGGTGGCCGAACCGTAAAGAGAAGGGCGAACTGAAATCCCGCGAAGGGTTTCTGATTGTGGTGCTGTTCTGGACGGTGCTGGGTAGCGTCGGTGCGCTCCCTTTTATCTTCTCGGAAAGCCCGAACCTCACGATTACCGATGCGTTTTTTGAATCTTTCTCCGGCCTGACCACCACCGGGGCCACTACGCTGGTGGGGCTGGATTCACTCCCTCACGCTATCCTCTTTTATCGCCAGATGCTGCAATGGTTTGGCGGGATGGGGATCATCGTGCTGGCGGTAGCGATACTGCCTATCCTCGGCGTTGGTGGGATGCAGCTCTATCGTGCAGAAATGCCCGGCCCGCTGAAAGATAACAAAATGCGCCCGCGTATTGCGGAAACGGCGAAAACCTTGTGGCTGATTTATGTCTTGCTGACCGTCGCCTGTGCGCTGGCGTTATGGTTTGCCGGAATGGATGCTTTTGATGCCATCGGACATAGCTTCGCGACAATCGCCATTGGTGGCTTCTCAACCCATGATGCCAGCGTTGGCTATTTCGATAGCCCGACCATTAATACTATCATTGCTATCTTCCTGCTGATCTCCGGCTGTAACTACGGTCTACACTTTTCGCTGTTAAGTGGGCGCAGTCTGAAGGTTTATTGGCGCGATCCGGAATTTCGCATGTTTATCGGCGTACAGTTTACGCTGGTGGTTATTTGTACACTCGTTCTGTGGTTTCATAATGTCTACAGTTCGGCGCTGATGACGATTAACCAGGCATTTTTCCAGGTGGTGTCGATGGCGACGACTGCCGGATTTACGACAGACAGCATTGCCCGTTGGCCGCTCTTCTTGCCGGTACTGCTGTTATGCTCTGCTTTTATCGGTGGTTGCGCCGGGTCAACGGGCGGTGGCCTGAAAGTGATCCGCATCCTGCTGCTGTTCAAGCAGGGGAACCGTGAGCTGAAACGACTGGTGCATCCGAACGCCGTCTACAGCATTAAGCTGGGGAATCGCGCACTGCCGGAACGTATCCTCGAAGCCGTTTGGGGATTTTTCTCCGCCTATGCATTGGTGTTTATTGTCAGTATGCTGGCGATTATCGCCACGGGCGTGGATGACTTTTCTGCCTTTGCCTCGGTTGTTGCTACATTGAATAACCTGGGGCCAGGGCTTGGCGTGGTTGCTGATAACTTTACCAGTATGAACCCGGTGGCTAAATGGATCCTGATTGCCAACATGCTGTTTGGTCGTCTGGAGGTCTTTACATTGCTGGTGCTCTTTACCCCGACTTTCTGGCGTGAATGATGGAGTAATACGTGAAAACATTAATTCTTTTCTCAACAAGGGACGGACAAACGCGCGAGATTGCCTCCTACCTGGCTTCGGAATTGAAAGAACTGGGGATCCAGGCGGATGTCGCTAATGTGCACCGCATTGAAGAGCCACAGTGGGAAAACTACGATCGCGTGGTTATTGGCGCTTCTATTCGCTACGGTCACTACCATTCTGCGTTCCAGGAATTTGTCAAAAAACATGCGACGCAGCTGAACTCGATGCCGAGCGCCTTTTACTCCGTGAATCTGGTGGCGCGCAAACCGGAGAAGCGTACTGTGCAGACCAATAGCTACGCGCGGAAGTTTCTGATGAACTCGCAATGGCGTCCCGATCGCTGTGCAGTCATTGCCGGGGCGCTGCGTTATCCACGCTATCGTTGGTACGACCGCTTTATGATCAAGCTGATTATGAAGATGTCAGGCGGAGAAACGGATACGCGCAAAGAAGTTGTCTACACCGATTGGGAGCAAGTGGCGAATTTCGCCCGAGAAATCGCCCATTTAACCGACAAACCGACGCTGAAATAAGCATAAAGAATAAAAAACGCGCATTCGGAAAATTATTTTAAATTTCCTCTTGTCAGCTCAGAATAACTCCCTATAATGCGCCACCACTGACACGGAACAACGGCAAACACGCCGCCGGGTCAGCGGGATTCTCCTGAGAATCTCAACAGAGAAAAGCAAAAAAATGCTTGACTCTGTAGCGGGAAAGCGTATTATGCACACCCCGCGCCGCTGAGAAAAAGCGAAGCGGCACTGCTCTTTAACAATTTATCAGACAATCTGTGTGGGCACTCGAAGATACGGATTCTTAACGTCGCAAGACGATAAATGAATACCAAGTCTCAAGAGTGAACACGTAATTCATTACGAAGTTTAATTCTTTGAGCATCAAACTTTTAAATTGAAGAGTTTGATCATGGCTCAGATTGAACGCTGGCGGCAGGCCTAACACATGCAAGTCGAACGGTAACAGGAAACAGCTTGCTGTTTCGCTGACGAGTGGCGGACGGGTGAGTAATGTCTGGGAAACTGCCTGATGGAGGGGGATAACTACTGGAAACGGTAGCTAATACCGCATAACGTCGCAAGACCAAAGAGGGGGACCTTCGGGCCTCTTGCCATCGGATGTGCCCAGATGGGATTAGCTAGTAGGTGGGGTAACGGCTCACCTAGGCGACGATCCCTAGCTGGTCTGAGAGGATGACCAGCCACACTGGAACTGAGACACGGTCCAGACTCCTACGGGAGGCAGCAGTGGGGAATATTGCACAATGGGCGCAAGCCTGATGCAGCCATGCCGCGTGTATGAAGAAGGCCTTCGGGTTGTAAAGTACTTTCAGCGGGGAGGAAGGGAGTAAAGTTAATACCTTTGCTCATTGACGTTACCCGCAGAAGAAGCACCGGCTAACTCCGTGCCAGCAGCCGCGGTAATACGGAGGGTGCAAGCGTTAATCGGAATTACTGGGCGTAAAGCGCACGCAGGCGGTCTGTTAAGTCAGATGTGAAATCCCCGGGCTCAACCTGGGAACTGCATCTGATACTGGCAGGCTTGAGTCTCGTAGAGGGGGGTAGAATTCCAGGTGTAGCGGTGAAATGCGTAGAGATCTGGAGGAATACCGGTGGCGAAGGCGGCCCCCTGGACGAAGACTGACGCTCAGGTGCGAAAGCGTGGGGAGCAAACAGGATTAGATACCCTGGTAGTCCACGCCGTAAACGATGTCGACTTGGAGGTTGTGCCCTTGAGGCGTGGCTTCCGGAGCTAACGCGTTAAGTCGACCGCCTGGGGAGTACGGCCGCAAGGTTAAAACTCAAATGAATTGACGGGGGCCCGCACAAGCGGTGGAGCATGTGGTTTAATTCGATGCAACGCGAAGAACCTTACCTGGTCTTGACATCCACAGAACTTTCCAGAGATGGATTGGTGCCTTCGGGAACTGTGAGACAGGTGCTGCATGGCTGTCGTCAGCTCGTGTTGTGAAATGTTGGGTTAAGTCCCGCAACGAGCGCAACCCTTATCCTTTGTTGCCAGCGGTTTGGCCGGGAACTCAAAGGAGACTGCCAGTGATAAACTGGAGGAAGGTGGGGATGACGTCAAGTCATCATGGCCCTTACGACCAGGGCTACACACGTGCTACAATGGCGCATACAAAGAGAAGCGACCTCGCGAGAGCAAGCGGACCTCATAAAGTGCGTCGTAGTCCGGATTGGAGTCTGCAACTCGACTCCATGAAGTCGGAATCGCTAGTAATCGTGGATCAGAATGCCACGGTGAATACGTTCCCGGGCCTTGTACACACCGCCCGTCACACCATGGGAGTGGGTTGCAAAAGAAGTAGGTAGCTTAACCTTCGGGAGGGCGCTTACCACTTTGTGATTCATGACTGGGGTGAAGTCGTAACAAGGTAACCGTAGGGGAACCTGCGGTTGGATCACCTCCTTACCTTAAAGAAGCGTTCTTTGAAGTGCTCACACAGATTGTTTGATGAAAATGAGCAGTAAAACCTCTACAGGCTTGTAGCTCAGGTGGTTAGAGCGCACCCCTGATAAGGGTGAGGTCGGTGGTTCAAGTCCACTCAGGCCTACCAAATTTGCACCGCAAATTTGAAGAGGTTTTAACTACATGTTATGGGGCTATAGCTCAGCTGGGAGAGCGCCTGCTTTGCACGCAGGAGGTCTGCGGTTCGATCCCGCATAGCTCCACCATCTCTGTAGTGATTAAATAAAAAATACTTCAGAGTGTACCTGCAAGGGTTCACTGCGAAGTTTTGCTCTTTAAAAATCTGGATCAAGCTGAAAATTGAAACACTGAACAACGAAAGTTGTTCGTGAGTCTCTCAAATTTTCGCAACACGATGGTGTTTTACGAAACATCTTCGGGTTGTGAGGTTAAGCGACTAAGCGTACACGGTGGATGCCCTGGCAGTCAGAGGCGATGAAGGACGTGCTAATCTGCGATAAGCGTCGGTAAGGTGATATGAACCGTTATAACCGGCGATTTCCGAATGGGGAAACCCAGTGTGATTCGTCACACTATCATTAACTGAATCCATAGGTTAATGAAGCGAACCGGGGGAACTGAAACATCTAAGTACCCCGAGGAAAAGAAATCAACCGAGATTCCCCCAGTAGCGGCGAGCGAACGGGGAGCAGCCCAGAGCCTGAATCAGTGTGTGTGTTAGTGGAAGCGTCTGGAAAGGCGCGCGATACAGGGTGACAGCCCCGTACACAAAAATGCACATACTGTGAGCTCGATGAGTAGGGCGGGACACGTGGTATCCTGTCTGAATATGGGGGGACCATCCTCCAAGGCTAAATACTCCTGACTGACCGATAGTGAACCAGTACCGTGAGGGAAAGGCGAAAAGAACCCCGGCGAGGGGAGTGAAAAAGAACCTGAAACCGTGTACGTACAAGCAGTGGGAGCCTCTTTTATGGGGTGACTGCGTACCTTTTGTATAATGGGTCAGCGACTTATATTCTGTAGCAAGGTTAACCGAATAGGGGAGCCGAAGGGAAACCGAGTCTTAACTGGGCGTTAAGTTGCAGGGTATAGACCCGAAACCCGGTGATCTAGCCATGGGCAGGTTGAAGGTTGGGTAACACTAACTGGAGGACCGAACCGACTAATGTTGAAAAATTAGCGGATGACTTGTGGCTGGGGGTGAAAGGCCAATCAAACCGGGAGATAGCTGGTTCTCCCCGAAAGCTATTTAGGTAGCGCCTCGTGAATTCATCTCCGGGGGTAGAGCACTGTTTCGGCAAGGGGGTCATCCCGACTTACCAACCCGATGCAAACTGCGAATACCGGAGAATGTTATCACGGGAGACACACGGCGGGTGCTAACGTCCGTCGTGAAGAGGGAAACAACCCAGACCGCCAGCTAAGGTCCCAAAGTCATGGTTAAGTGGGAAACGATGTGGGAAGGCCCAGACAGCCAGGATGTTGGCTTAGAAGCAGCCATCATTTAAAGAAAGCGTAATAGCTCACTGGTCGAGTCGGCCTGCGCGGAAGATGTAACGGGGCTAAACCATGCACCGAAGCTGCGGCAGCGACACTATGTGTTGTTGGGTAGGGGAGCGTTCTGTAAGCCTGTGAAGGTGTGCTGTGAGGCATGCTGGAGGTATCAGAAGTGCGAATGCTGACATAAGTAACGATAAAGCGGGTGAAAAGCCCGCTCGCCGGAAGACCAAGGGTTCCTGTCCAACGTTAATCGGGGCAGGGTGAGTCGACCCCTAAGGCGAGGCCGAAAGGCGTAGTCGATGGGAAACAGGTTAATATTCCTGTACTTGGTGTTACTGCGAAGGGGGGACGGAGAAGGCTATGTTGGCCGGGCGACGGTTGTCCCGGTTTAAGCGTGTAGGCTGGTTTTCCAGGCAAATCCGGAAAATCAAGGCTGAGGCGTGATGACGAGGCACTACGGTGCTGAAGCAACAAATGCCCTGCTTCCAGGAAAAGCCTCTAAGCATCAGGTAACATCAAATCGTACCCCAAACCGACACAGGTGGTCAGGTAGAGAATACCAAGGCGCTTGAGAGAACTCGGGTGAAGGAACTAGGCAAAATGGTGCCGTAACTTCGGGAGAAGGCACGCTGATATGTAGGTGAAGTCCCTCGCGGATGGAGCTGAAATCAGTCGAAGATACCAGCTGGCTGCAACTGTTTATTAAAAACACAGCACTGTGCAAACACGAAAGTGGACGTATACGGTGTGACGCCTGCCCGGTGCCGGAAGGTTAATTGATGGGGTCAGCGCAAGCGAAGCTCTTGATCGAAGCCCCGGTAAACGGCGGCCGTAACTATAACGGTCCTAAGGTAGCGAAATTCCTTGTCGGGTAAGTTCCGACCTGCACGAATGGCGTAATGATGGCCAGGCTGTCTCCACCCGAGACTCAGTGAAATTGAACTCGCTGTGAAGATGCAGTGTACCCGCGGCAAGACGGAAAGACCCCGTGAACCTTTACTATAGCTTGACACTGAACATTGAGCCTTGATGTGTAGGATAGGTGGGAGGCTTTGAAGTGTGGACGCCAGTCTGCATGGAGCCGACCTTGAAATACCACCCTTTAATGTTTGATGTTCTAACGTTGACCCGTGATCCGGGTTGCGGACAGTGTCTGGTGGGTAGTTTGACTGGGGCGGTCTCCTCCTAAAGAGTAACGGAGGAGCACGAAGGTTGGCTAATCCTGGTCGGACATCAGGAGGTTAGTGCAATGGCATAAGCCAGCTTGACTGCGAGCGTGACGGCGCGAGCAGGTGCGAAAGCAGGTCATAGTGATCCGGTGGTTCTGAATGGAAGGGCCATCGCTCAACGGATAAAAGGTACTCCGGGGATAACAGGCTGATACCGCCCAAGAGTTCATATCGACGGCGGTGTTTGGCACCTCGATGTCGGCTCATCACATCCTGGGGCTGAAGTAGGTCCCAAGGGTATGGCTGTTCGCCATTTAAAGTGGTACGCGAGCTGGGTTTAGAACGTCGTGAGACAGTTCGGTCCCTATCTGCCGTGGGCGCTGGAGAACTGAGGGGGGCTGCTCCTAGTACGAGAGGACCGGAGTGGACGCATCACTGGTGTTCGGGTTGTCATGCCAATGGCACTGCCCGGTAGCTAAATGCGGAAGAGATAAGTGCTGAAAGCATCTAAGCACGAAACTTGCCCCGAGATGAGTTCTCCCTGACTCCCTGAGAGTCCTGAAGGAACGTTGAAGACGACGACGTTGATAGGCCGGGTGTGTAAGCGCAGCGATGCGTTGAGCTAACCGGTACTAATGAACCGTGAGGCTTAACCTTACAACGCCGAAGCTGTTTTGGCGGATGAGAGAAGATTTTCAGCCTGATACAGATTAAATCGACATGTTGAAGAACGACGTGTTGATAAAACAGAATTTGCCTGGCGGCCGTAGCGCGGTGGTCCCACCTGACCCCATGCCGAACTCAGAAGTGAAACGCCGTAGCGCCGATGGTAGTGTGGGGTCTCCCCATGCGAGAGTAGGGAACTGCCAGGCATCAGATAAAGCAGAAGGCCATCCGCAAGGATGGCCTTTTTGCGCTGGTGCAAAAAATGCCGGATGCGACGCTGGCGCGTCTTATCCAGCCTTGTATTATCCCTTCTGCTTTTGCATCCACTTCACCACAAAATCAGCCAGCCCCTCAACATCATTAATATCCAGTAACGCAACATCAACATTAAGCGGTACATCGCTGGCCACAGCAATGACATGCCTGTCTATCACCAACTCTTCCGGTCGATGTCCGGCTCCATCACGAAACAGCACAATCTTCGCGATCTCTTCATGCTTAAACCCTTCGACCAGAATCAAATCTAGCTTTGAGGTATCCATTCGACTTGCGAGGAAATGCAGATCCAGTTCTTCTTCGTCTGGCGTTTCCGTCATCAAAGCCCATCGTTGCTGGCTGGCAACGATGGTTTGCGCCGCGCCAGCCTTGCGCAGCTCATAGCTATCTTTGCCTGGCTTATCAACATCCATATCATGATGCGTATGTTTAATCAGCCCTGGACGGATCCCTCTGGCGCATAATGCCGGGATCAGTTTTTTTAGCAGCGTAGTTTTTCCGGTGCCACTCCACGCGGCAAAGGCGAGTAACGGTATCATTGTCTTTCCTGCCATCGGGCAAGTTCCTCTGGCGTATTCACGTTTATAAATGCCTCTTTGCGATCGCTGAAATCAACCGCGTGACCGCCAGCAAGATTCATAAAAGCCATCACCCGGCGCTCTCCGGACTGCAGGTATTCCTGCAATAATGGCTCAATAGTGCGATTTACCAGGGCTATAGTCGGGTGATCGCGTTCGCCATCATGAACCCACACGACAGGCGCATCTTTGCGCTGATGATTAAGCCGGGAGACTAAATCCTGGGGAATATAGGGTGTATCGCACGGACAAAACAGAAACCACTCACCTGCTTCCTGCTGTATTACTGAAAGCATTCCCGCCAGTGGCCCAGGATGGTTCGCCAGAGAATCCGCTATCACTTTCAGGCCGCTTGCCTGATAGATTTCCTGATGGCGATTGGCATTAACCACGACGTGAGGCAGCTGCGTCATAAGCGCGTCAGCGACATGTTGCCACAGCGGTTTGCCGTTTAATTCAAGCAATCCTTTATCTACGCCGCCCATTCGTCTGGCTTTACCGCCCGCCAGCACAACGCCTGTTATCATCGTCATCAGATTCACCGATATCGCCTCTTTTATTGTGGGATTGACCCTGCTAACGTGTCTGTCTCAAGAGTAAGGAGCATCACTATGAAATGTAAACGTCTGAATGAAGTTATTGAACTCCTCCAGCCAGCCTGGCAAAAAGAGCCAGACCTTAACTTGTTGCAATTTTTGCAGAAACTGGCGAAAGAGTCAGGTTTTGACGGCGAACTGGCGGATTTGACGGATGACATTCTGATCTATCACCTGAAAATGCGTGATTCCGCGAAAGATGCGGTGATCCCAGGTTTGCAGAAAGATTATGAAGAAGACTTCAAAACGGCGCTGTTACGCGCACGCGGCGTAATTAAAGAGTAAAAGCTTGTAAGCGGCGCGACCAAAATCATCGTGAAATGATATCCTTCATCATTCGTAATGTTTTCCGGATGATGGGATGAACAACAACGCTTTTACTTTCCAGACACTACACCCGGATACCATCATGGACGCTCTGTTTGAGCAAGGGATCCGGGTGGATTCCGGGCTTACCCCGCTTAACAGCTATGAAAACCGTGTCTATCAATTTCAGGACGAAGATCGCCGACGCTTTGTCGTTAAATTTTATCGTCCTGAACGCTGGACAGCCTATCAAATCCTCGAAGAACATCAATTTGCGTTGCAGCTGGTAAACGATGAAGTGCCGGTCGCAGCGCCAGTGGTCTTTAATGGTCAGACTTTATTGAATCATCAGGGATTTTATTTCGCCGTTTTCTCAAGCGTCGGTGGTCGCCAGTTCGAAGCTGATAATATCGATCAGATGGAAGCGGTTGGCCGTTATCTGGGGCGTATGCACCAGACGGGGCGCAAACAGCTTTTTATCCATCGCCCGACTATCGGCCTGAATGAGTATCTTATTGAGCCACGCAAGCTGTTTGAGGACGCTACACTGATCCCTTCCGGGTTGAAAGCGGCATTTCTGAAAGCGACGGACGAGCTGATCGCCGCTGTTACAGCACACTGGCGGGAAGATTTCACCGTTCTGCGGCTACATGGTGACTGCCATGCCGGGAACATTCTCTGGCGCGATGGTCCGATGTTTGTCGATCTGGATGATGCACGTAATGGTCCGGCTATTCAGGATTTGTGGATGTTGCTGAATGGTGATAAAGCCGAGCAGCGGATGCAACTGGAAACTATTATTGAAGCTTATGAAGAGTTTAGCGAGTTCGATACCGCTGAAATCGGACTGATTGAACCTTTACGCGCCATGCGTTTGGTTTATTATCTTGCCTGGCTAATGCGGCGTTGGGCTGATCCCGCGTTCCCGAAAAATTTCCCGTGGTTAACCGGGGAAGATTACTGGCTGCGACAGACGGCGACTTTTATAGAACAGGCAAAAGTTCTACAAGAACCCCCTTTGCAATTAACACCTATGTATTAATCGGAGAGAGTAGATCATGAAAAAGATTTGGCTGGCGCTGGCTGGTTTAGTTTTAGCGTTTAGCGCATCGGCGGCGCAGTATGAAGATGGTAAGCAGTACACCACCCTGGAAAAACCGGTTGCTGGCGCGCCGCAAGTGCTGGAGTTTTTCTCTTTCTTCTGTCCGCACTGCTATCAGTTTGAAGAAGTTCTGCATATTTCTGATAACGTGAAGAAAAAACTGCCGGAAGGCGTGAAGATGACTAAATACCACGTTAACTTCATGGGCGGGGATCTGGGCAAAGAACTGACTCAGGCATGGGCAGTGGCAATGGCGCTGGGCGTGGAAGACAAAGTCACTGTTCCGCTGTTTGAAGGCGTACAGAAAACCCAGACCATTCGTTCTGCATCTGATATCCGCGATGTGTTTATCAACGCAGGTATTAAAAGTGAAGAGTACGACGCAGCGTGGAACAGCTTCGTGGTGAAATCTCTGGTCGCTCAGCAGGAAAAAGCCGCAGCCGACATGCAATTGCGTGGCGTTCCGGCGATGTTTGTTAACGGTAAATATCAGCTGAATCCGCAGGGTATGGATACCAGCAATATGGATGTTTTTGTTCAGCAGTATGCTGATACTGTGAAATATCTGTCTGAGAAAAAATAATTCATTGTAAATTACATAAGGCCCGTGAATATTCACGGGCTTTTTTTATTATTTAATAAATATAAATACATTCTGATAATACGTCCTGTTACTGGACATTATTTCAGCATAAGTGGATATTCAAAGTTTTGCTGTTTTATCAGGGAATATTTATATGATACGTAAGTCAGCTACAGGTGTCATTGTTGCGTTAGCCGTTATCTGGGGTGGTGGCACATGGTACACAGGTACGCAAATTCAGCCAGGTGTCGAAAAGTTTATTAAAGATTTTAACGATGCTAAAAAGAAAGGTGAACATGCCTACGCGATGACATTAAGTTATAAAAATTTTGAAAAAGGTTTTTTTAATTCCCATTTTCAGATGCAAATTATATTTGATAACGGTGCACCCGATCTCAATATCAAACCAGGCCAGAAAGTTGCATTTGATGTAGATATTGAGCACGGTCCGTTACCCATCACAATGTTAATGCGTGGTAATGTCATCCCCGCACTGGCAGCGGCAAAAGTGAACTTAGTGAATAATGAACTGACACAACCGCTATTTATCGCCTCGAAAAATAAATCGCCCGTTGAAGCGACATTGCGATTCGCGTTTGGTGGCTCATTTTCCACGACATTAGATGTTGCCCCTGCAGAGTATGGAGAGTTTTCCTTTGGTGAAGGCCAGTTTACTTTTAATGGTGATGATAGTTCATTGTCTAATCTGGATATTGAAGGCAAGGTCGAAGATATTGTCCTGAAATTATCGCCAATAAGCAAAGTAACGGCGAAGAGTTTTACCATTAATTCTCTGACGCGATTAGAAGAAAAGAAATTTCCGGTGGGTGAAAGCGAGTCGAAATTTAATCAGATTAACATTATCAATCGCGGAGAAGACGTTGCCCAAATCGATGCTTTCGTTGCAAAAACCAGGCTGGATCGCGTAAAAGACAAAGATTATATCAATGTCAATCTGACCTACGAACTTGATAAGTTAACAAAAGGGAATCAGCAACTCGGTAGTGGTGAGTGGTCATTGATTGCTGAATCTATTGATCCCTCAGCGGTGCGCCAATTTATCATCCTGTATAACATTGCGATGCAAAAGCAGCTTACTGCACACCCTGAGCTAGCAAACGATAAAGCAGCTCTGCAAGAAGTGAATGCTGCATTGTTCAAAGAGTATTTACCGTTATTACAAAAAAGTGAGCCAGTTATTAAATTGCCGGTTAGCTGGAGAAATACTCTCGGAGAACTAAACGCCAATCTGGATCTGAGTATTGATGATCCAGCCAAATCTTCATCATCCACAAACAAAAATATTAAATCGTTCAATTTTGATGTGACGTTACCGCTTAATGTCGTCACAGAAACCGCAAAACAGCTTAATTTATCTGAAGGAATGGATGCGGAAAAAGCGCAAAAGCAGGCTGATAAACAAATCAGCGGGATGATGACATTAGGTCAGATGTTTCAGTTAATCACGATTGACAACAATACCGCCTCGCTGCAGTTGCGTTATACACCGGGTAAAGTTGTTTTTAACGGGCAGGAGATGAGCGAAGAAGAATTTATGTCTCGTGCCGGACGTTTTGCACATTAATATAATATCTCGCCTCTGCTAATTCAGAGGCGAGAAAAACTACTTATCCTGGCGCTGCGATGACATCAATGACGTCAGAAGCCTGTCTTTTTCATGCCACAGTGAGTTCAGCCATTGCTGAAAATGGCGTTTAAAGCTTTTGTCACTGATATAGTCGCCATGCAATTCTTCAGCAATAGGCTGTAAATCCACATGCACGACAATCCTGGTCAGTTTACCACTTAACATATCGAAGAATGGTTGACGGTGATTATCCGGATAACACAGCGTAACGTTGAGCAATTTATCGAATTGTTTACCTAATACATTCAGCGCCATCGCAATACCGGCAGCTTTTGGTGGCAGAAGATTTTGAAATGTTGAGTGGGTTTGCTGGTGTTTCTCTTCAGTGAAGCGGGAACCCTCAACAAAATTTACAATAGTGGTAGGATGCAGGCGAAATTTTTCGCAGGAACGACGAGTAGTTTCTACATCTTTACCGCGTCGCTCCGGATGACGTAACAAATAAGCGCGGGAATAACGCTTCATAAACGGCATATCCAGCGCCCAACATGCCAGGCCAAGAAAAGGCACCCAGGCCAGTTGCTGTTTGAGGAAATATTTATTCATCGGAATGTGCTTACGAAACAGCACGCACAGTACGACAATATCTGCCCAGCTACGGTGATTACAAATAAGCAGATACCAGTTCTTTTTACTTAACCCTTCCAGCCCGTGAACTTCCCATCGCAAATGTGGATTAAGGTGCAGTAATAGCGCCAGTCCTTCGCACCAGCAATACATCATAAAATCACAAAAACGTGAAACTTTTCGCCATATCATTGGCACAGGTAACAATAGTTTTACGATCCCGGCAATGATGATCGGGACGGAACAAAAAATGGTAACCAAAATGGTCAATACGATACTCAGCAAAAGGGTTATCGTAGCGAGTATTCTCGTCATAATTAATTTATTCAAAAAGTTAGCCATAGACAGTGCGCGAAAGAAGCGCAAGGCGCAGATTTTAGCAGAAAACGCCCCAAATAACGGATGATCCTGAAGTAGAAAAATAATTTATATCTATCCACATTAGAAGAAATCCTATTATCTCAATTATTAGGGATGGCTTTATTTTTAACTGCATGAAAAACAAAGATAAACATCATGCTGTAAAAAGCATGATAATAAATTAAAAGCGATGTAAATAATTTATGCACAAAGTTATCCACATGACGATTTGCGAGCGATCCAGAAGATCTACAAAAGATTTTCACGAAAAGCGGTGAAAAACTCATGTTTTCATCCTGTCTGTGGCATCCTTTACCCATAATCTGATAAACAGGCACGGACATTATGGTTCAGATCCCCCAAAATCCACTTATCCTTGTAGATGGTTCATCTTATCTTTATCGCGCATATCACGCGTTTCCGCCGCTGACCAACAGCGCAGGCGAGCCGACCGGTGCGATGTACGGTGTCCTCAACATGCTGCGTAGTCTAATTATGCAATATAAACCGACACATGCAGCGGTGGTCTTTGACGCCAAGGGAAAAACCTTTCGTGATGAACTGTTTGAACATTACAAATCACATCGCCCGCCAATGCCGGACGATTTGCGAGCACAAATAGAACCTCTGCACGCGATGGTTAAAGCGATGGGACTGCCGCTGTTGGCGGTTTCTGGCGTAGAAGCGGACGACGTTATCGGCACTCTGGCGCGCGAAGCCGAAAAAGCCGGGCGTCCGGTGCTGATCAGCACTGGCGACAAAGATATGGCGCAGTTGGTGACGCCAAATATTACGCTTATCAATACTATGACAAACACCATCCTCGGCCCGGAAGAGGTGGTGAATAAGTACGGCGTACCGCCAGAACTGATCATTGACTTCCTGGCTCTGATGGGCGACTCCTCCGATAACATCCCAGGCGTACCGGGCGTGGGTGAAAAAACTGCGCAGGCACTGCTGCAGGGGCTTGGCGGGCTGGATACGCTGTATGCCGAGCCGGAAAAAATTGCTGGCCTAAGCTTCCGTGGCGCGAAAACAATGGCGGCGAAGCTAGAGCAAAACAAAGAAGTGGCTTATCTCTCTTACCAGCTGGCGACGATTAAAACCGATGTTGAGCTGGAACTGACCTGTGAACAACTGGAAGTGCAGCAACCGGCGGCTGAAGAGTTGTTGGGGCTGTTCAAAAAGTATGAGTTCAAACGCTGGACTGCTGATGTAGAGGCGGGCAAATGGTTACAGGCCAAAGGGTCTAAACCTGCCGCGAAGCCGCAGGAAACGCTTGTTGTCGACGAAACGCCAGAAGTGGTGGCAACGGTGATTTCTTACGATAACTACGTCACTATCCTTGATGAAGATACGCTGAAAGAATGGATTACGAAGCTGGAAAAAGCGCCGGTATTTGCATTTGATACCGAAACTGACAGCCTCGATAACATCTCTGCCAACCTGGTGGGGCTTTCCTTTGCTATCGAGCCAGGCATAGCGGCATATATTCCGGTTGCTCATGATTACCTTGATGCGCCCGATCAAATCTCTCGCGAGCGTGCACTCGAGTTGCTAAAACCGCTACTGGAAGATGAAAAGGCGCTGAAGGTCGGGCAAAACCTGAAATACGATCGCGGTATTCTGGCGAACTACGGCATTGAACTGCGTGGGATTGCGTTTGATACCATGCTGGAGTCCTACATTCTCAATAGCGTTGCCGGGCGTCACGATATGGACAGCCTCGCGGAACGTTGGTTGAAGCACAAAACTATCACTTTTGAAGAGATTGCCGGTAAAGGCAAAAATCAACTGACCTTTAACCAGATTGCCCTGGAAGAGGCCGGTCGCTACGCCGCCGAAGATGCAGACGTCACCTTACAATTGCATCTGAAAATGTGGCCGGATCTGCAGAAACACAAAGGGCCGTTGAACGTCTTCGAAAACATCGAAATGCCGCTGGTGCCGGTGCTTTCACGCATCGAACGCAACGGTGTGAAGATCGACCCGAAAGTGCTGCACAATCATTCTGAAGAGCTCACTCTGCGTCTGGCGGAGCTGGAAAAGAAAGCGCATGAAATTGCAGGTGAGGAATTTAACCTTTCGTCCACCAAGCAATTGCAAACTATTCTTTTTGAAAAACAAGGTATTAAGCCGCTGAAAAAAACGCCGGGTGGTGCGCCGTCAACGTCGGAAGAGGTACTGGAAGAACTGGCGCTGGACTATCCGTTGCCAAAAGTGATTCTGGAGTATCGTGGTCTGGCGAAGCTGAAATCAACTTATACCGACAAGCTACCGTTGATGATCAACCCGAAAACCGGGCGTGTGCATACCTCTTATCACCAGGCAGTAACCGCAACGGGACGTTTATCGTCAACCGATCCTAACCTGCAAAACATTCCGGTGCGTAACGAAGAAGGTCGTCGTATCCGCCAGGCGTTTATTGCGCCAGAGGATTATGTGATTGTCTCAGCGGACTACTCGCAGATTGAATTGCGCATTATGGCGCATCTCTCGCGAGACAAAGGCTTGCTGACTGCATTTGCAGAAGGAAAAGATATCCACCGGGCAACGGCGGCAGAAGTGTTTGGTTTGCCACTGGAAACCGTCACCAGCGAGCAACGCCGTAGCGCGAAAGCAATCAACTTTGGTCTGATTTATGGCATGAGTGCTTTCGGTCTGGCGCGGCAATTGAACATTCCACGTAAAGAAGCGCAGAAGTACATGGATCTTTACTTCGAACGCTACCCTGGCGTGCTGGAGTATATGGAACGCACCCGTGCTCAGGCGAAAGAGCAGGGCTACGTTGAAACGCTGGACGGACGCCGTCTCTATTTGCCGGATATCAAGTCCAGCAACGGTGCGCGTCGTGCTGCGGCTGAACGTGCAGCAATTAACGCGCCGATGCAGGGAACTGCAGCCGACATCATCAAACGGGCGATGATTGCCGTCGATGCATGGTTACAGGCCGAGCAACCGCGCGTTCGTATGATCATGCAGGTACACGATGAACTGGTATTTGAAGTTCATAAAGATGATCTCGATGTGGTATCAAAGAAAATCCATCAATTGATGGAAAACTGTACCCGTCTGGATGTGCCGTTGCTGGTGGAAGTCGGAAGCGGTGAAAACTGGGATCAGGCGCACTAAGATTCGCCTGAATAAGCCCTTTTTTCGTAAGTAAGCAACATAAGCTGTCACGTTTTGTGATGGCTATTAGAAATTCCTATGCAACAACTGAAAAAAAATTACAAAAAATGCTTTCTGAACTGAACAAAAAAGAGTAAAGTTATTCGCGTAGGGTACAGAGGTAAGATGTTCTATCTTTCAGACCTTTTACTTCACGTAATCGGATTTGGCTGAATTTTTAGCCGCCCCAGTCAGTAATGACTGGGGCGTTTTTTATTGGGCGAGAGAAAAGATCTGAATTGCCTGGCGCATAACGCTTATCAGGCTTACGGCGTGAGTCGCAATATTTTGAAGTCCCTGGCCAGACAAAGCATTTAAGCTACATCCGGCACCGGGGAAAGAAAAATTATTCGCCGTCCTGATTCTCTTCGATGGGCTGCATTTCGCTAAACCAGGTATCCAGCTTCTGACGCAGCTTATCCACGCCTTGTTTCTTCAGCGAAGAGAAGGTCTCTACCTGCACATCACCATTAAATGCCAGCACCGCTTCACGCACCATATTCAATTGCGCTTTACGTGCACCGCTCGCCAGTTTGTCCGCTTTGGTCAGTAGCACCAACACGGCGATATTGCTGTCCACCGCCCACTCAATCATCTGCTGATCGAGATCTTTCAGCGGATGGCGAATATCCATCAGCACCACCAGACCTTGCAGGCTCTGACGTTTTTCGAGGTATTCGCCGAGCGCGCGCTGCCATTTGCGCTTCATCTCTTCCGGGACTTCCGCATAACCGTAGCCAGGCAAGTCAACCAGACGCTTGCCATCAGCCACTTCAAACAGGTTGATAAGCTGGGTGCGCCCTGGTGTTTTCGAGGTACGAGCCAGGCTTTTCTGGTTAGTCAGCGTGTTCAGCGCGCTGGATTTACCTGCGTTGGAACGGCCTGCAAAAGCCACTTCGATTCCGGTATCGGAAGGTAAGTGGCGAATATCAGGCGCACTCATCACAAAATGCGTCTGTTGATAATTCAAATTAGTCAAAGCGGTCGTCTCCGTCAGTCAAAGCTTTTCAGCGATTATACCTGAACCACAATAAAAGACGGATTTTTCGGGGGGCATGGTGTAAGTAAAAGCCACATACTTTGTGAGACATTGCCGATCATCTTTATGCGAAATCGAAGAGAAAATTCTGCGATGCATGTCAAATAGGTCAAATAAATCATGTGATTAGTTTTATACAATAATCTGAAAATGAGAAAATACTGATGATAGTTTATTGTTTGTTTAGCGCAGAAGCGTAAAGTAGCACCCATAGAGCGAGGACGCTAACAGGAAGATGACTCAGGATGAGGGTCAGGAGCGCCAGGAGGCGAAGACAGAGGATTGTCAGGAAGACAAACGTCCGGAGACGTAATTAAACGGAAATGGAATCAACACGGAATGTTCTGGCTAATGGAAAAACAGGGTGTGTTGGCGGCCTGCAAGGATTGTAAGACCCGTTAAGGGTTATGAGTCAGGAAAAAAGGCGACAGAGTAATCTGTCGCCTTTTTTCTTTGCTTGCTTTCTGTTAGATTCCGCCGCAAATCTATACTGAATAAAACGGCAAAAAGACGAATCATTATGAAACCATCATCTTCAAACTCACGCAGCAAAGGTCACGCAAAAGCGCGTCGAAAAACACGCGAGGAGCTGGATCAGGAAGCTCGTGACCGCAAGCGCCAGAAAAAACGTCGCGGTCATGCGCCGGGCAGCCGCGCAGCGGGCGGTAAAACGACATCAGGCAACAAAGGCCAGAACGCACCGAAAGATCCACGTATTGGTAGTAAAACCCCTATTCCATTGGGCGTGACTGAAAAAGTCACCAAACAGCACAAACCGAAGAGTGAGAAACCTATGCTTTCACCGCAGGCGGAGTTGGAGTTACTGGAAACGGATGAGCGTCTGGATGCGCTGCTGGAACGTCTGGAAGCAGGCGAAACCCTGAGCGTCGAAGAGCAATCCTGGGTTGATGCCAAACTGGATCGTATTGATGAGTTGATGCAGAAACTCGGCCTCTCTTATGACGACGATGAAGAAGAGGAAGAAGACGAGAAGCAAGAAGACATGATGCGTCTGCTGCGGGGCAACTAACGGATTGCCACCGTGGGCCTTCCCATTCTGCTGATAACCCTTCCGGTTATATGTTATCTGGTGTGGTTATTCGTTAAACTACGGCGGTTGTCGCGGCGACAAAAGTGGCTGCGCAACCGGCTGATGACCCGAAACGGGCATCCGCCGGTACGGCGTAGCCGCCAGAGACGCCATCGGAAGGAGTGAGTATGTCTGTACAGCAAATCGACTGGGATCTGGCCCTGATCCAGAAATATAACTATTCCGGGCCACGATACACCTCGTACCCGACCGCGCTGGAGTTTTCAGAAGACTTCGGCGAACAGGCGTTTTTACAAGCCGTGGCGCGCTACCCTGAGCGCCCATTATCTCTCTACGTTCATATCCCGTTCTGCCATAAGCTTTGCTACTTCTGTGGTTGCAATAAGATTGTTACACGCCAGCAGCACAAGGCCGATCAGTATCTGGACGCGCTGGAGCAAGAAATCGTTCATCGTGCACCGCTGTTTGCCGGGCGTCACGTTAGTCAGTTGCACTGGGGTGGCGGTACGCCGACGTACCTGAATAAAGCGCAAATCAGCCGCCTGATGAAGCTGCTGCGGGAAAACTTCCAGTTTAATGCCGACGCGGAAATCTCGATCGAAGTCGATCCGCGTGAAATCGAACTGGATGTACTCGATCATTTACGTTCCGAAGGATTTAATCGCCTGAGCATGGGCGTGCAGGACTTCAACAAAGAAGTACAGCGTCTGGTCAATCGCGAGCAGGATGAAGAATTCATCTTTGCGCTGCTTAACCATGCGCGTGAGATTGGCTTTACCTCCACCAACATTGACCTGATTTACGGCCTGCCGAAACAGACGCCGGAGAGTTTCGCCTTTACCCTGAAACGCGTGGCGGAGCTGAACCCCGATCGTCTGAGCGTCTTTAACTACGCGCATTTGCCGACCATTTTTGCTGCTCAGCGTAAAATCAAAGATACTGACCTGCCGAGTCCGCAGCAGAAACTCGATATCCTGCAGGAAACCATCGCCTTCCTGACGCAATCGGGCTATCAGTTTATCGGTATGGATCACTTTGCCCGTCCGGATGACGAGCTGGCGGTGGCCCAGCGTGAAGGCGTGCTACATCGTAATTTCCAGGGCTACACCACTCAGGGGGATACCGACCTGCTGGGGATGGGCGTTTCAGCCATCAGCATGATTGGCGACTGCTACGCGCAAAACCAGAAAGAGTTGAAGCAGTACTATCAGCAGGTGGATGAACAAGGCAATGCGCTGTGGCGCGGTATTGCGCTAACGCGCGATGACTGTATTCGCCGCGATGTGATTAAGTCACTTATCTGCAATTTCCGTCTGGATTACGCCCCCATTGAGCAACAGTGGGATTTGCACTTCGCTGATTACTTTGCGGAAGATCTCAAGCTTCTCGCCCCGTTAGCAAAAGATGGGCTGGTGGATGTCAATGAGAAGGGGATTCAGGTGACGGCAAAAGGCCGCTTGCTGATCCGCAACATCTGCATGTGCTTTGATACTTATCTGCGCCAGAAAGCGCGGATGCAGCAGTTCTCACGGGTGATTTAAATTGTGAATGGCGCTTCGTTTATAAGGATGATAAACGAAGCGCCATGAGATTGATGACAAACCTCACAAAAGAATGCGAACTGTCCCCTCGCCCCATTGGGGAGAGGGTTAGGGTGAGGGGAACATGCCGGCATCGATGCGAACAATGACCCTCACTCTGGCCCTCTTGCCTTCCAGGGAGACGATCAGGCTCGCATTGGCTACTCAGCAGTCTATAACGAGCTTCAGCTAAACAGCCCAATCATCGCGACACACAGGATGGCCGCAACGGCAGTTTGCGGTGTGTGGCTATCAACTGCGCCACTCGATACCAGATTAATTATTGATTCCAGCATAATGACTTCCCCCGTATTCCGGGCAAGATCATACTGAACTTATCAGAACAGTAAAGCGCAAAATAACAGCAATTTGCGCTCAATAATCAATCTTTACACACCAGCCGTGAATCACTCCATCCCCAACTCTTTTAACTTACGTGTCAGGGTGTTACGTCCCCAACCAAGCAGTCGCGCTGCTTCTTGTTTATGCCCCTGCGTATGTCGCAAAGCAGTGGTCAGTAACGTCCGCTCCAGCTCTGGCTGCGCTTCAGAAAGCAGGTTTTGATGACCGGAACGCAGCGCCCGATCTGCCCATTGCGCTAACAACGTTGCCCAACTGTCCGGTTGCATAGTGGAAGGACTTTCCGGAACCGTAGATTCAAACAGTTCGCCGGGCAAATCCTGAATCAACACTTCCTGTCCGGCGGCCATCACCGTTAACCAGCGGCAGGTGTTTTCCAGTTGGCGCACGTTCCCCGGCCATGCCAGACGCGTCAGGGCGGCTTCGGTTTCCGGATGCAGCAACTTCGCTTCTACGCCCAGTTCGCGCGCGGCAACCTGTAAAAAATGGCGTGCCAGGCGGGGAATATCTTCCCGACGCTCACGCAGTGGCGGCAGATGAACGCGGATAACGTTCAGGCGGTGGAAAAGATCCTCACGGAACTTGCCTTCCTGTACGCGCAGTTCCAGGTTCTGGTGAGTCGCGGCAATAATACGCACATCCACTTTCACCGGCGCATAGCCGCCAACGCGGTAAAACTGACCGTCTGCCAGCACGCGCAGCAAACGCGTCTGCACATCCAGCGGCATATCGCCAATTTCGTCGAGAAATAACGTGCCGCCATCGGCCTGTTCAAAACGCCCCTGGCGAATAGTATTCGCGCCAGTAAACGCGCCTTTCTCGTGACCGAACAGTTCTGATTCGATCAAATCTTTTGGGATAGCCGCCATATTCAGCGCGATAAACGGCGCTTTGGCACGCGGACTGTGGCGATGCAGGGCATGAGCGACCAGCTCTTTACCGGTGCCGGACTCGCCATTGATCAACACACTAATGGAAGAACGCGAAAGCCGACCGATAATACGGAACACGTCCTGCATGGCTGGCGCTTCGCCGATGATATCGGTCGTCGGGCCGTTAAGCTGAATATTGCGCGGCTGCTGCTGTTCCTGATAATGGCTGATGGCGCGCTCAACCAGCGCCACGGCTTCGTCGATATCAAACGGTTTGGGCAGATAATCAAACGCCCCTTGTTGATAGGCGCTGACAGCGGCATCCAGATCCGAGTGCGCGGTCATAATGATGACCGGAAGCATTGGATGGCGTTGTTTAATTTGCTTGAGCAACGCCAGTCCGTCCATTCCGGGCATACGGATGTCTGAAAGCAGTACATCCGGCGTTTTACTCGCCAGTGCCTCCAGCACCTCCGCGCCGTTCTCAAACGTCGTACAGGTTAAACCCGCCCCAGCGAGCGCACGTTCAAGCACCCAACGGATGGAACTATCGTCATCGACTACCCAGACTATCCCTCGTTGCATAAACGTCACCTTTATTTCCTGATAGGCAGGTAAACCGAGAACTCGGTATGACCTGGCCAACTGGTAAATTCAATTTTGCCTGAATGCTGATCAATCAAATTACGGGCAATGGATAAGCCAAGCCCGGTGCCGCCTTCGCGACCGCTGACCATCGGGTAAAACAGCGTATCCTGTAAGTGAGGCGGGATACCCGGCCCGTTATCTTCCACATCGATCCGCGCTGCCAGCCGATAACGCTCACCGTGCAAGGTCAGCTGGAAAGCCGTGCGGGTACGCAGAATAATTTCGCCGCCTTCCGGCCCCAGCGCCTGTAGCGCATTACGCACAATATTCAGTAATACCTGTTCAATTTGATCCGGATCGTGCGCCAGTTCCGGCAGGCTGGGGTCGTAATCACGAATCAACCGCACGTTATCAGGCAGTTCCATCGACACCAGCGTCACCACGCGTTCAGCCACTTTGTGAATACTTTCGGTAACGCGCGTACCGGGCAGCTGCGGCCCCAACAGACGGTCGACCAGATTTCGCAGCCGGTCCGCCTGTTCGATAATCACTTTGGTATATTCCAGCAGTGACGGGTCAGGTAATGCTTTGCTGAGCAGCTGCGCCGCGCCACGTAAACCGCCAAGCGGATTTTTAATCTCATGTGCCAGGCCGCGTACCAAATCGCGGGCAGCTACCTGCTGGGCGTGCTGTAGCTGTTCCTGACTTAAGCGGCGCTGGTTATCCATTGGTGCCATCTCCAGCAGGATCATGCCGTCCGGCATACGCTGAGCCGTCACAGAAAGGATATGCGAGCGCCCGTCGATCACCAGCGTCACTTCGTTATCGGTAAAACCTTGCCCCGCCTCCAGACTTTCTTGCATCAGCTCGATATTTAATGAGAAGTAGCTCAACAGTTCCGGTAACGGCGTACCGAACAATTTGCGGGAGCTTTGGGCGAGCAGTTGTTGCGCAGCGGGGTTGGCGTAATGAATCGCCAGGTTGTCATCGATTAACAAAATACTGTTAATCAGCGAGTTGAGGATCTGCCCAGCATCGGGCTGCGTGCCTGTTGCCATAAAGCAGTCTCCTGAACAGTTGCACCATTTTAGTGCATTATAGCTTTTTACGGATAAAAAGCGCGAAGCATCAGAGAATTGACGGAGAAAAAAGCCCATGCAGAGATGGGCTGAAATTTCCACGGCAACTAAAAACCAGTCCCATCAGGCTATTTTATTTGCCATTTTGAACTTGGGCAGTGCTCGAACTCCTCACGTACCGATGTACGCTCGGGGTTCTGCGCGCTGTCCGTGTTCAAACTGGCTGCAACAATTACGCCAGATGGGCCTGGTTTGAACCCCCGGCGTTGTTCGCGCCGGGTAGTACAACTTCAACTATTAGACGCTGTAGTACAGTTCAAACTCTACCGGATGCGGAGTCATACGCACGCGGTCATCTTCTTCGCGACGCAGGGCGATGTACGCATCGATTGCTTCATCAGTGAACACGCCACCGGCTTTCAGGAACTCGCGATCCAGATCCAGTTCGTTCAGTGCTTCTTCCAGAGAGCCTGCAACCTGTGGGATCTCTTTCGCTTCTTCTGGCGGCAGGTCATACAGGTTTTTGTCCATGGCTTCGCCCGGATGGATCTTGTTCTTGATACCATCAAGACCGGCCATCAGCAGGGCAGCAAAGCACAGGTACGGGTTAGCCGCCGGGTCCGGGAAACGTACTTCGATACGACGTGCTTTCGGAGACGCAACCACTGGAATACGGATAGACGCAGAACGGTTACGCGCAGAGTAAGCCAGCATAACCGGCGCTTCGTAGCCCGGAACCAGACGCTTATAAGAGTTGGTGGTCGGGTTTGCCAGGGCGTTAATCGCTTTAGCGTGTTTGATTACGCCGCCAATGTAGTACAGCGCCTGCTCAGACAGACCTGCGTATTTATCGCCCGCGAACAGGTTAACGCCGTTTTTAGACAGCGACATGTGGCAGTGCATACCGGAGCCGTTATCACCAAACATCGGTTTTGGCATAAAGGTCGCGGTTTTACCGAAGCGGTGCGCCACGTTGTGCACAACATATTTGTAGATCTGAATTTCGTCAGCTTTTTTGGTCATGGTATTGAAGCGGGTTGCCACTTCGTTCTGACCAGCTGTCGCTACTTCGTGGTGATGCGCTTCAACCACCAGACCCATCTGTTCCATCACCAGACACATTTCAGAACGAATATCCTGAGCAGAGTCTACTGGCGGAACCGGGAAGTAACCGCCTTTCACTGCCGGACGGTGACCTTTGTTACCACCTTCATATTTGGTGGAGGAGTTCCATGCGCCTTCGATATCGTCGATAGCAACGTGAGAACCGGAGATAGATGATCCGAAACGGATGTCATCGAACAGGAAGAATTCAGGTTCTGGCCCGAACAGTACGGTGTCGGCAATGCCAGTGGAACGCAGGTAATCTTCGGCGCGCTTCGCGATGGAGCGCGGGTCGCGGTCATAGCCTTGCAGGGTGCCAGGTTCAAGGATATCGCAACGGATAATCAGGGTAGAGTCGGCGAAGAACGGGTCAATCACTGCGGTGGATGCGTCTGGCATCAGCACCATGTCGGATTCGTTAATGCCTTTCCAGCCGCCAATCGAGGAGCCGTCAAACATTTTGCCTTCTTCGAAGAATTCAGCATTCACCTGATGAGCAGGGATAGTGACGTGCTGTTCTTTACCTTTGGTATCGGTGAAGCGCAAATCAACAAACTTCACTTCGTGCTCGTTCAGCATCGTCAGTACGTGTTCAGCGGACATACTTTAACTCTCCTGGATTGGTCATTGTCGTCGTGGTAACGAAATCTGCAATTATTTTGGCCGTGTCGCCGTAAAAAAGATAAAGCGAAATCTGTGCCAACTTTTAAATTGCCCCTAAAAGGCGTTATCATGCTTAACATCGTGCAAAAGGGCTGCACCATGATGTGAATGTTGCACCAATATAGTGCTTCAATGGAAACATTAAGCACCATATTGGTGCAATGACCTTTGGATAACCCTTTTTATGCTCCGTGAAAGCGATCACAAAGGGACTCTGCAATACTTGTTTGCGGAGGATGTTTGTGATCCTGTTTTGTAGTGCGATTAATCCGTGTACAATAACGCGCTATTTCTAATGCCTGAGGCAAAGTTGTGATCGAAAAATTGCGTAATATCGCCATCATCGCGCACGTAGACCATGGTAAAACCACCCTGGTAGACAAGCTGCTCCAACAATCCGGTACGTTCGACTCTCGTGCCGAAACCCAAGAGCGCGTGATGGACTCCAACGATTTGGAGAAAGAGCGTGGGATTACCATCCTCGCGAAAAACACCGCTATCAAATGGAATGATTACCGTATCAACATCGTTGATACCCCGGGGCACGCCGACTTCGGTGGTGAAGTTGAACGTGTAATGTCCATGGTAGACTCAGTGCTGCTGGTGGTTGACGCATTTGACGGCCCGATGCCGCAAACGCGCTTCGTAACCAAAAAAGCGTTTGCTTACGGCCTGAAGCCGATTGTTGTTATCAACAAAGTTGACCGCCCTGGCGCGCGTCCTGACTGGGTTGTGGATCAGGTATTCGACCTGTTCGTTAACCTCGACGCGACCGATGAGCAGCTGGACTTCCCGATCGTTTACGCTTCTGCGCTGAACGGCATCGCGGGTCTGGATCACGAAGATATGGCGGAAGACATGACCCCGCTGTATCAGGCGATTGTTGACCACGTTCCTGCGCCGGACGTTGACCTTGACGGTCCGTTCCAGATGCAGATTTCTCAGCTCGATTACAACAGCTATGTTGGTGTTATCGGCATTGGCCGCATCAAGCGCGGTAAAGTGAAGCCGAACCAGCAGGTTACTATCATCGATAGCGAAGGCAAAACCCGTAACGCGAAAGTCGGTAAAGTGCTGGGCCACCTCGGTCTGGAGCGTATCGAAACCGATATGGCGGAAGCTGGCGATATCGTGGCGATCACGGGCCTTGGCGAACTGAACATTTCTGACACCGTTTGCGACACGCAAAACGTTGAAGCATTGCCGGCACTCTCCGTTGATGAGCCGACCGTTTCTATGTTCTTCTGCGTTAACACCTCGCCGTTCTGCGGTAAAGAAGGTAAGTTCGTAACATCTCGTCAGATCCTGGATCGTCTGAACAAAGAACTGGTACACAACGTTGCGCTGCGCGTAGAAGAAACCGAAGACGCCGATGCGTTCCGCGTTTCTGGTCGTGGCGAACTGCACCTGTCTGTTCTTATCGAGAACATGCGTCGTGAAGGTTTCGAACTGGCGGTATCCCGTCCGAAAGTTATCTTCCGTGAAATCGACGGTCGTAAACAAGAGCCGTTCGAAAACGTGACTCTGGACGTTGAAGAACAGCATCAGGGTTCTGTAATGCAGGCGCTGGGCGAGCGTAAAGGCGAGCTGAAAAACATGAATCCAGACGGTAAAGGCCGCGTACGTCTTGACTACGTGATCCCAAGCCGTGGTCTGATTGGCTTCCGTTCTGAGTTCATGACCATGACTTCTGGTACAGGTCTGCTGTACTCCACCTTCAGCCACTACGACGATGTGCGTCCGGGCGAAGTGGGTCAGCGTCAGAACGGCGTACTGATCTCTAACGGTCAGGGTAAAGCGGTAGCGTTCGCGCTGTTCGGTCTGCAGGATCGCGGTAAGCTGTTCCTCGGTCACGGTGCAGAAGTTTACGAAGGTCAGATCATCGGTATTCACAGCCGTTCTAACGACCTGACTGTAAACTGCCTGACCGGTAAGAAACTGACCAACATGCGTGCTTCCGGTACTGACGAAGCCGTTGTTCTGGTTCCACCAATCCGCATGACTCTGGAACAAGCTCTGGAGTTCATTGATGATGACGAACTGGTAGAAGTTACTCCGACCTCTATCCGTATTCGTAAACGTCACCTGACGGAAAACGATCGTCGCCGCGCGAACCGTGGCCCGAAAGAAGATTAATTTTTCTTTTTAGTCGTGAAAAACCTGCCAGAGATGGCAGGTTTTTTTTTACCTGTCGTGAGCGCACACCAATGCGAGTATCTCCCTTATAAGTCTGTGATTACGTCAATAGAGAGCTTTGTCACAATTATCTGCAAAGTCATACGCCGTTAATTGCTTTCTTTTTTGGCGTAAGCGTAAGATGCTTCATCTGGTTTAAACCAAAAGGATTAAACAATGGCGGAGAATCAATCCACCGTAGAAAATGCAAAAGAGAAACTGGATCGGTGGTTGAAAGATGGCATCACCACACCGGGTGGAAAACTCCCTTCAGAAAGAGAGCTGGGAGAACTGCTGGGCATTAAACGTATGACGCTGCGCCAGGCGTTGTTGAACCTCGAGGCAGAATCCAAAATCTTCCGTAAAGATCGTAAGGGGTGGTTCGTGACCCAGCCGCGATTTAATTACAGTCCGGAGCTGTCGGCGAGCTTTCAGCGGGCCGCAATTGAGCAAGGGCGAGAGCCTTCCTGGGGGTTTACCGAGAAAAACCGTACCAGCGATATTCCCGAGACGCTCGCGCCACTGATTGCAGTGACGCCATCAACTGAACTCTATCGCATCACCGGCTGGGGGGCGCTGGAAGGACATAAAGTTTTCTATCACGAAACATATATTAATCCTGAAGTTGCTCCGGGTTTTATTGAACAACTTGAAAACCACTCATTTTCTGCAGTCTGGGAAAAGTGCTACCAAAAAGAGACGGTAGTAAAAAAATTGATTTTCAAACCCGTCAGAATGCCGGGCGATATCAGCAAGTATCTTGGCGGTTCTGCGGGTATGCCTGCGATCTTAATTGAAAAGCATCGCGCCGACCAGCAAGGCAATATTGTCCAGATAGATATTGAATATTGGCGATTTGAGGCCGTAGACCTCATCATTAATCTGTAGGTGTTTTATGGTGACAATAAATAACGCAAGAAAGATTCTACAACGTGTCGACACTCTTCCTCTTTATTTACATGCTTATGCCTTTCATTTAAATATGCGGCTGGAAAGAGTGTTGCCTGCTGATTTACTTGATATCGCAAGTGAAAATAATCTACGTGGCGTCAAAATCCATGTTCTGGATGGCGAGCGTTTTTCTCTTGGTAATATGGACGATAAAGAACTCTCTGCCTTTGGGGATAAAGCCCGCCGTCTGAACCTTGATATTCATATTGAAACCAGTGCCTCAGATAAAAAATCTATTGACGAAGCCGTCGCCATCGCGTTGAAAACTGGGGCATCCTCCGTACGTTTTTATCCGCGTTATGAAGGTAATTTGCGCGACGTATTATCGATTATCGCTAACGACATTGCCTATGTACGGGAAACGTATCAGGACAGCGGCCTGACTTTTACGATCGAGCAGCATGAAGATTTAAAAAGTCATGAGCTGGTGTCGCTGGTCAAAGAAAGTGAGATGGAGTCTCTTTCCTTACTGTTTGATTTTGCGAACATGATCAATGCAAATGAGCATCCCATCGACGCTTTAAAAACGATGGCACCGCATATTACCCAGGTCCATATCAAAGATGCCTTGATCGTTAAAGAACAGGGTGGCCTGGGTCATAAAGCCTGTATTTCAGGTCAGGGGGATATGCCCTTCAAAGCGTTATTAACGCACCTTATCTGCCTGGGTGATGATGAGCCGCAGGTGACGGCATATGGCCTGGAAGAAGAGGTTGATTATTATGCGCCGGCGTTCCGCTTTGAAGACGAAGATGATAATCCGTGGATCCCTTATCGCCAGATGAGTGAAACACCCCTACCAGAAAATCATTTACTGGATGCGCGGTTACGTAAAGAAAAAGAAGATGCAATTAATCAGATAAATCATGTGCGTAACGTACTACAACAAATCAAACAAGAGGCAAACCATCTTCTGAACCACTAATAAGTTTTAACTCATACGCAGTTAATAAAACCATTCCATATGAATGGTCGGTATCTTATTGCCTTTAAAACAGTGATTTTAAAAATCGCTTAGGGGATGTTATGCTCACGAAAAAGAAATGGGCGTTATTTAGTCTATTAACACTGTGTGGCGGTACAATTTATAAATTACCGTCGCTGAAAGATGCGTTTTATATCCCGATGCAGGAATATTTCCATTTGACTAATGGTCAAATTGGTAATGCTATGTCGGTAAACTCATTTGTCACCACAGTGGGCTTTTTTCTGTCTATTTATTTTGCCGATAAACTACCGCGCAGATACACCATGTCACTCTCACTCATTGCGACAGGATTACTGGGTGTTTATTTGACGACAATGCCGGGGTATTGGGGCATCCTCTTTGTCTGGGCGCTATTTGGCGTTACTTGCGACATGATGAACTGGCCGGTCTTGCTCAAGTCGGTAAGTCGATTGGGCAATAGCGAACAACAAGGTCGGTTGTTTGGCTTCTTCGAAACAGGGCGTGGCATTGTCGATACCGTGGTGGCATTTTCTGCGTTGGCAGTATTTACCTGGTTTGGCAGTGGCTTATTGGGTTTTAAAGCAGGCATCTGGTTCTATTCCCTTATTGTGATTGCCGTAGGCATTATTATTTTCTTTGTCCTGAATGACAAAGAAGAGGCACCGTCCGTTGAGGTGAAAAAAGAAGACGGAGCATCGCAAAACACCAGTATGACCTCGGTGCTGAGAGACAAAACCATCTGGCTTATCGCTTTCAACGTCTTCTTCGTTTACGCGGTTTACTGTGGCCTGACATTCTTCATTCCATTCCTGAAAAACATCTATCTATTGCCCGTTGCGCTGGTGGGGGCTTACGGCATCATTAACCAATATTGTCTGAAAATGATTGGAGGACCGATTGGTGGCATGATTTCAGATAAGATCCTGAAATCGCCGAGTAAATATCTATGCTACACCTTTATCATCAGTACCGCTGCGCTCGTACTGTTGATTATGCTGCCGCACGAAAGTATGCCGGTCTATTTAGGGATGGCATGTACATTAGGCTTTGGCGCGATAGTCTTTACACAGCGAGCCGTATTTTTTGCACCTATCGGCGAAGCAAAAATTGCTGAAAATAAAACAGGCGCGGCGATGGCGTTGGGTAGCTTTATTGGTTACGCCCCGGCGATGTTCTGCTTCAGTCTGTATGGCTACATTCTGGATTTAAATCCGGGGATTATTGGCTACAAAATCGTGTTTGGCATTATGGCCTGCTTCGCATTCTGTGGTGCGGTGGTTTCCGTAATGCTGGTTAAGCGTATTAGCCAACGTAAGAAAGAGATGCTGGCGGCTGAAGCTTAATTAATGGCCGGATGTGCTTAATCCGGCCAACGAAAACCGTATCAACCGAAGTTTCAATTTCAGGATACTTCTTGCTCAGCAACCACCAGTTCAACATTCTCTTCACTTAACAACTGGCAGAAAGAATTGGGAGGCGGGGCATCAGTAAAAAAAGCCCTGACATTCCGTGCATTGCCAATTGAAACGGCAGCAGACGCGGCAAACTTCGTATGATCGGCCACTAACAATGTATTCCGCGCATGTTTAATCATCGTTCTTGCGACTAACGCTTCATTGACATCAAATTCCAGTAGGGTGCCGTCATGTTCAATGGCACCTATACTGGTGATTAAATAATCTGCGCGGAAGCCTTCAATAAAATCCACGGCTCCTGGGCCGATAATCCCGCCGTTATGAGCGCGTAAAGTGCCTCCCGGCACCATCACTTCAATATCCTGATTCTTATAAAGAATCTGTGCCACACGTAGGCTGTTAGTGATAATGCGTAAATCACGACGGTTGAGTAATGCCCTGGCAACGGCTTCTACGGTTGTACCGATGGTGATAAAGACGGTACAGCGTTCGGGAAGGTAATCGGCGACTGCCTCAGCGATCGCCCGTTTCTCGGCGGTGAGCGAAAGTTCCCGTTGCTCAAAAGCGGTATTCATGACGCTGGAGACGCGCCCGGCCCCTCCATGATGACGGGTGATCAACCCCTGCTCACTGAGTTTTCGGATATCCCGGCGCACGGTTTGCGTTGAAACATCCAGCAGTTGTGCCAGTTCTTCAATATTCATATAACCGCGTTCTGCGATTAGATGAACGAGTTGGTCATGGCGTGGATTACCTGTCACTTCGATGATACTCATGAATACTCCCTTGCCCCTCCTCGGTAGATGTTTACCATTTTACGCATAAAGTGACAAAAATGATTCGGTTTGCTCACGATTAGGAATGCCGGCCCGACCGCCAGGCTGGGTACATTTCATCGCGGCAACCGCACTGGCAAAACGAATAGCCTCTTTTGTTGGCATTTTTTCTGCCAACGCTACCGCGAGTGCGCCGTGAAAAACATCGCCTGCTCCAGTGGTATCAACCACATTGACAGAAAATGCCTCCTGTTGACACAAATGATCATCTTCAATCCACAACGATCCTTCAGAACCCAGCGTAACATACACTTTACCTGCTGTTTGTGTCGTTGCCTGGAATAAACCTTCTTCAGGTGACTGCAGGCCAGTCATGCGTTTCAGCCCTGGTGTTGAGAACACGGCGTGATCGGCAAGCGCGACAAGTGGAGAAATATCCTGCGGTGTCATATCGGCGTCTAAAAGCGTTGTCACCCCCGCAAGGCGCGCTAGCGAGAATGCTTTTTCAGTACCGCTATGCCAGCGAACATCGGCCAGAATCAGATCATAACGAGAGAAATCGATCGCTTCTAACCATTCGGCATCAGTACCGAGATCGGGACTTGGATAATTAACGATAATCCGTTCGCCATGCTGATCAACGAGGATCGCTGATTGCGACGAACGGGCGTTAGGATATCGGCGGCAAAATGCGGTATTGACGCCCCAACCCTCAAGTTCTGCAAGTAAGGTATTTCCACAACTGTCATCGCCGACGCGACCGATGAAATCAACCTCCACGCCAAGCTTTGCGATTGCAACAGCGGCTGTTGCTGCCGGGCCGCCACCAATCTCAAGATAATGATTTGCCTGATATTTCCCGCCGCCATCCGGCAGAGTGAGCAAAGAATAAATCCTGTCCTGAACTGTGATACCCACGCATGCAATTTTGGTCATATTTGTCTTGTCCTGTTTAATTTTGTCGTCTTTGGTCAATTTAAATGACACAAATGATCAAATTAGTGATGCGTGTCGTGTTTTTGAACATAAATTACAAATATGCTCAAAAACAGACGAAAACGAATTTTTAATTGTCATTATTTTGTCAATGTCAGACAGGAGAGTATTCATGGCAACCATTGCATTTCTCGGGCTGGGGCAGATGGGTAGCCCAATGGCTAACAATCTATTGCAAAAAGGGCATTCATTGCAGGTATTTGATGTCAATGCACAGGCCGTCGATGCGCTAGTTACGCAGGGGGCCACTGCGGCACAAACCCCAGCGGAAGCGGCAGCAGGCGCTGAATTTATCATCACTATGCTTCCCAATGGTGACATTGTTCGACAGGTTCTGTTGGGGGAAAAAGGCGTCTGTGAGGCTGTTTCATCTGACGCGTTATTGATTGATATGTCGACTATTCATCCCTTACAGACCGATGCATTAATACGGGAATTACAAGAAAAAGGCATCAGTATGATGGACACCCCCGTGGGCAGAACGTCCGTGAATGCGATTGATGGCACATTGCTGATTTTAGCGGGTGGCACTGATGAGCAGATTGCGCGTGCACGCCCGATTCTCATGTGCATGGGTAATGAGCTGGTCGAGGCTGGCGGCCCAGGAATGGGGATCCGCGTGAAGCTAATTAACAACTATATGAGCATTGCGCTTAATGCGCTGTCCTCCGAGGCCGCTGTGTTATGTGAGTCACTGGGATTAAATCTTGATGTCGCAATTAAGGTGATGAGTGGTACGGCAGCAGGGAAAGGACATTTTACGACCACCTGGCCTGGCAAAGTGCTGAAAGGCGATCTTTCACCCGCCTTCATGGTGGATCTGGCGTTGAAAGATCTGCGTATTGCAGTTGATGTCGCTCGGGAGACGGGGGCACCGCTCAATATGGGGATTGCAGCAGAAAGTTATTACGCCGCAGCAAGTCAAGACGGCAAAGGGCGGCAGGACTGGAGCGCCCTGCTAAATCAGGTTCGCCAGCAGGCTGGTCTTTAATTTTATCTATTAACAGGAGTTTCTATGTCATCCCACTTCACCCCATTTACGCTGAAAGATATCTCCCGCCCAAGTGGTGGATTCGCCATGTTAGCTGTCGATCAGCGTGAGGCCATGCGCCTGATGTTTGCGGCGGCAGGGCAGCCCAAACCCATCGCCGACAGTGTACTCACCGATTTTAAAGTTGCCGCGACCCGAATCCTTTCTCCTTATGCTTCTGCCGTTCTGGCGGATAAACAATTTTGTCTTGAGCAAATAGTCGAGCAGGGCGCTGTTGCTAATTCTTGCGGCCTGATTGTCGCTGCCGATCTTTTTATCCCAGGTAATGGCATCCCGGTTGATAGCGTTGAAATAGATATGTCCGTCGACCCGCATAAAGCCCGTGAAATGGGGGCTAAGGCAATGAAATTACTTGTACTCTGGCGTGAAGATGAACCCGCAGAGGAACGTCTGGCAATGGTTGATAAATTTGTTCGTCGCTGCCGTAGTGCCGGACTGGTTAGCATTATTGAACCTGTGGTGCGTCCACCTCGTCGCGGTTGGGACTTTGATCGTGAAAGCGCCATTGCCGCCGCCGCCGCAGAGCTTGGTGGAACAGAGGCTGATCTTTACAAAGCCGAGATGCCATTAGGGGGCAAAGGCGATGAAAAAACCTTACTTGCCGCCTGTCAGCAACTTAACGATCAGATGAAGATGCCGTGGGTAATTCTTTCTTCTGGCGTTGATGCCGATATTTTTGGCCGTGCAGTAAGTATTGCCATGAAAGGTGGGGCGTCGGGCTTCCTGGCTGGACGAGCGGTTTGGGCGTCGGTTGTTGGTGCACAAGATCCACAAACCATGCTGCGCGATGTCTCCGTTCCACGCTTGCAACGGCTGGCTGAAATTGTCGATGAAGGTATCGCGCAACGCTAATCCCCTATGGATATCGATTCTGGAGAATAACAATGGATAAAATTACCCAGGTTTTATTTTCAGATATTGGGAAAGTCACCACTCAATATGTTGAAGTACCACACCAGGAACTTAAACCGCACGAAGTGCGGATTGCGACTGTGTTCTATGGGATATGCGGTTCGGATCTGCATGTTCTGAAAGGCGGTCATCCGTTTGCCAAACCACCTGTCGTCCCCGGTCATGAAATTGCAGCGCGCGTTACGGAAGTTGGCAGCGACGTTAAAAATGTACAGCCGGGCGATCATGTTGTGGTCGATCCCATCATGGCTTGCATGGAATGCCGAGCCTGCAAAGCAGGACGTTTTAATCTTTGTGAACCACCGCAGGTTGCTGGTTTTCGCGCACCGGGCTTTGCTCGCTCACAACACATTGTTCCTGCGCGTAATTGCCATGTCGCACCAGCCTCTTTACCGCTAAAAGTGTTGGCCTTTGCCGAACCGGCGGCTTGTGCTCGTCACTGCGTTAACCGAATGCCGAAAGCTTCTCTGGAAAGCGTACTGGTGATTGGTGCCGGAACGATAGGCTTATCCATCGTGCAGGCACTGCGCATTATGGGGGCAGGTAAGATTACCGTGATTGAACCTGACGCTGCCAAACGCGCGCTGGCGTTAAAGCTGGGCGCAGCAGAAGTTTGGGCACCAGGTGAGCTGGCCGCAGATGTGCGATTTACGGGGGCGATTGATGTCGTTGCAGCGCAGGCCACGCTTAACGATGCATGTACCCGTGTATATGCCGGAGGCACCGTCGTGTGCATGGGCGTACCAAGTGGGCCGCGTGAAATACCATTACCGATGATGCAACGTTTCGAGCGTGACTTGCTCAACTCTGGCATGTACATCCCTGAAGATTTCGATGCTGTTATCGAATGGCTGGCGGATGGGCGGTTTGATACCAGTGAACTGGTTACCGATTTATTTGCCATTGAGGATGCAGCGGCGGCATTCGAACGCGCGCAGCAAAATGACTCCATAAAGGTCATGCTGCAATTTGCGCCGGAATGATTTTCTAAATCTCTGTCTGGCGCTGCGTCACGTCAGCGCCACCCTACAACAATTAAAAAGGACACTGCGATGAGTCAAATCACCAGTCCTGCAACTTATTCAATTAGTCGGCCACAGGACGTAATTGATATTGTTAATAAGAACTCTGCAATCAACACCAGTATCGGCGTTATTTTTATTGCTTTGGGCGGCATATTGATTGATGCCTACCAGGCGGCGATGGTGGGGTTTGGTAATAAATACATTGCCGCTCAATTCGGCATTTCGCCGGGTCTTGCTGCAACCGTCAATGCATCAGTATTAATCGCCGCGTTAATTGGCGGTTTATTAGCGAACCGAGTAATAAACCGCTTTGGGCAAAAGCGGGCATTTATTATTGGCATGGGGCTGTGCACCATCGGTGCTGCAGCGGTAGCTATTGCTCCCAGTATCTGGTGGGTGCTGGTGTGCCGCGTCATCATGGGCTTTGGTTTAGGCATCGACTTCCCTTTGGCAACCAATGCCGTGGCAGAGCTTCGTGGTTCAACGTCGAAGAAAACCGGAACGTCGGTCAACCTCTGGCAAATGGCCTGGTATGTTTCGACAACCGTTGTTTATTTGGTGCTTTTGCCGCTGCTTCTGTCGGGTATCGCTGAAGAACAATTGTGGCGTTACGGAATATTCATCGGAGCTATTTTTGCAGTCATCTTCATGATTTTGCGTTACTTCTTTATTGGTGAATCCGCAATGTGGGCCGCACGCGTCGGGCGTTACCAGGAAGCGTGCGACATTCTGGGAAAACGTTATGGTGTTCAGGCTCGCGTTGCGGCATCGGGTACAACAGAAGCGAAATTCTCGGAAAAAGCAGAGAATAAATACAGTGGTGGATATGGCATCTTATTTAATGATCGTTACCGCAAACGCACCATTCTTGGTTGTGTCGTGGCAACCATGCAGGCGTGGCAATATAACGCCGTAGGTGTTTATCTTCCTCTTACGTTGGCGGGAATAATAAGTGGCGGGCTTACTGGCGCGTTGACCGGTTCTGCCGTCGTGAATGCCCTTTGTGGGGTGACAGGCGGGATGATCGGCTCGTTTATTCTCCAACGACTGGGTACTCGCCGACAGTCGATGTATGGATTTGCTGTTGTGACCTTAGCATTGCTGTCGTTAGGCGCACTGGCAACGACTAATCCCTGGCTGTCTTTAGGGTTATTGGGATCAATTATTTTCTTCCATTCAGCGGGTCCTGGTGGGCTGGGCATGACCATTGCCACACTCTCTTATCCTCCCGCTATTCGCCCTACTGGGGTCGGATTTGCCCGCGCTATTATGCGCACAGGGGCAATTGCAGGACTCATTTTCTGGCCGATGCTGTGGGGTACGTTGAAAACTGAAGCGTTTTATTGGTTGGCAATTGTGCCATTCCTGGGGTTCCTGACCTGCGTATTGATTAATTGGGAACCTTTGGGAGCAAATGTTGATGCTGAGGATGCAGAGGTTCTGGCTGAATTGAAGAAATAAATTAATGCGCATCGGCTTAAACCGATGCGCATTAATTCAAACTGCCCACGTTTAGTGGTTCGTATCCCAGATTTCTCGCCTACCAGGAGAGGAAAATTATGTCTGAAAAGTTACCCGCACCGCGTGAAGGGCTTTCCGGTAAAGCCATGAGACGTGTCGTTATGGGCAGTTTCGCAGGCGCGTTAATGGAATGGTATGACTTCTTTATTTTTGGCACGGCAGCAGGACTGGTATTTGCACCGCTGTTTTATCCAGACAGCGATCCTTTTATAGGTCTTATAGCTTCCTTTGCGACCTTTGGTGTCGGTTTTCTGACTCGTCCTTTAGGTGGCATCGTCTTTGGTCATTTTGGCGATAAAATCGGGCGAAAAATAACACTTATCTGGACGCTGGCTATTGTCGGTTGCTCCACATTTTTGATTGGTTTTATTCCGACGTATCAGGAAATTGGTATTTGGGCACCGCTTGTATTAATGGTGCTGCGTTTGATTCAGGGCTTTGGTCTTGGTGGCGAGTACGGCGGAGCGGCATTGATGACCATAGAATCAGCGCCCGAATCCCGACGCGGATTTTTAGGTTCACTCCCGCAAACGGCTGCGTCTGTGGGTATTATGCTGGCAACCGGTATTTTTGCTCTCTGTAACCATTTTCTTACTTCGGAGCAGTTTCTCTCCTGGGGATGGCGCATTCCGTTTTGGCTTTCTGCGGTGATGTTGATCGTTGGGCTGTTTATCCGCCTGCATACCGAAGAAACGCTGGATTTTCAAAAGCAAAAAACGACGAATAATAAAGAAAAGTCCGTTCCTCCGTTGATTGAATTATTCAAAAAACATCCACGAAATATTTTATTGGCACTGGGTGCGAGGCTGGCGGAAAGTGTCTCCTCTAATATTATTAACGCCTTTGGTATTGTCTATATTTCCAGCCAATTAGCATTGTCGCGAGATATTCCCCTGACGGGTATGTTGATTGCCTCGGCGATCGGTATTTTCAGTTGTCCATTGGTTGGATGGTTATCAGATCGTATAGGTCAAAAAAGTCTGTATTTGTCGGGAGCAGGATTTTGTGTCCTGTTCGCGTTTCCTTTCTTCTTATTACTGGATAGCAAAAGTACGCTCATCATCTGGTGCAGTATGATCCTCGGCTACAACTTAGGTCCGACGATGATGTTTGCCGTGCAGCCAACACTTTTCACCCGCATGTTCGGTACCAAAGTACGATATACCGGCCTTTCTTTTGCTTATCAATTTTCCGCGATTCTTGGCGGACTAAGCCCCCTTATCGCCTCAAGTTTGCTGGCGCTAGGGGGAGGAAAACCGTGGTATGTCGCTCTGTTTTTATTTGCTGTCTCAGTTCTTTCCTTTGTTTGCGTCTGGCTGATTGAGCCGACCGATGAACAAGAAACCGCTTCTTACCGCTACATCAGGGAACAATCTCATGAAAACTGAACGAAAAAACGAGCATTACCTGGCGCTACAACAGGCGTTTGACGCGCCATGGCCTGGGCCTGTAGGAGAGTTAGTGACGCTGGAAAAAGGCAATATTCACCTGCAGATTTATCCGCATGATGGTGCCAGGATAACCTCGTTAAAGGCATTTGGTTCTGAAGTATTACGCCAATGGCAGCCGCAGCGCAGAGCTTTTCAGTATGGCTGTTTCCCAATGGTGCCGTGGGCAGGGCGACTGGGGAATGCGACGCTGAATGCTGGTGGGCAATGTTATTCTTTACCCGCCAATAAACCACCACATGCGTTGCATGGTATGGCTTGTTACTCAACGTGGGAAATCATCGACAAAACAATAGATTCCCTGACTTTACGTATGCCCCTGGCTTCACCGTGGCCCTGGCAAGGGGAAGTGATTCAGACTTTTTTGCTGGAGAACGATGCGCTGGTTTTGCAACTGGAAATCCATTCACATACCGATACATTCCCGGCCTCTGCAGGCTGGCATCCGTGGTTTGCGAAAAAGCTGACTCCGCAAAATACAGAATCGTTGCAGGTGCTTTTTGATGCGGACTGGCAAGAGGAAGCGGGTAGTGATGAACTGCCAACTGGAAATCGCATCTCTCCTCAAGCTGGTCCCTGGGATGACTGTTTTGGTTTTTATGACGGGGTGAAGGTTAAGTTACTGTGGCCTGGTAAACTCACGATGACCATGACCTCTTCTGCAAACAGTCTGGTGGTATTTGATAAACAGCCCGATGCCACCTGTGTTAATCCGCTTACTCAGGCACCTAACGCAATAAATCTAACGCCGGAATTGGTGACATCAGATAAGCCGCTGGTCATCGAAACTCGTTGGCAATTTACACCTGAATCTTAACCATTCATCTATTGCGAAAAAGCCAGTGAAATTACTCTGCTTTTTCGCAATCAGCATCACAAGATTACCCTTATTGCCACATAGCCAAACCCATCCTTTCCCGCTACAGTTAATTTCTTGTGGCGCGAAAGGAGGCAAAAATGCTCTATATCTTTGATTTAGGTAATGTGATTGTCGATATCGACTTTAACCGTGTGCTGGGAGCCTGGAGCGATTTAACGCGTATTCCGCTGGCATCTCTTAAGAAGAGTTTTCATATGGGGGAGGCGTTTCATCAGCATGAGCGTGGGGAAATTAGCGACGAAGCGTTCGCAGAGGCGCTGTGTCATGAGATGGCTCTACCGCTAAGCTACGAGCAGTTCTCCCACGGTTGGCAGGCAGTGTTTGTCGCGCTGCGCCCTGAAGTGATCGACATCATGCATAAACTGCGTGAACAGGGGCATCGCGTGGTGGTGCTTTCCAATACTAACCGCCTGCATACCACTTTCTGGCCGGAGGAATACCCGGAAATCCGCAACGCTGCCGACCATATCTATCTGTCGCAAGATTTAGGTATGCGCAAACCGGAAGCGCGAATTTACCAGCATGTTTTGCAGGCGGAAGGTTTTTCACCCAGCGATACCGTCTTTTTCGATGACAACGCCGATAATATAGAAGGGGCTAATCAGCTAGGCATTACCAGCATTCTGGTGAAAGATAAAACCACCATCCCGGACTATTTCGCGAAGGTGTTATGCTAAAAACCATCCATGAAAAAGCCAGGCATCGTACTCGTCCGCTATGGGCCTGGCTGAAACTACTCTGGCAACGCATTAATGAGGACAACATGACAACCCTGGCAGGTAACCTTGCCTATGTGTCGTTGCTCTCATTAGTGCCGCTGGTTGCCGTTGTTTTTGCGCTTTTCGCCGCTTTTCCCATGTTTTCCGACGTCAGCATTCAGTTGCGTCATTTTATTTTCGCCAACTTTCTACCTGCCACTGGCGATGTTATCCAGCAATATATCGAACAGTTTGTTGCCAATTCCAACAAGATGACCGCCGTCGGGGCATGTGGGCTGATCGTCACGGCATTATTGTTGATGTATTCCATCGATAGTGCACTCAACGCCATCTGGCGCAGTAAACGGGTGCGTCCCAAAATTTACTCGTTTGCTGTGTATTGGATGATTTTGACGCTGGGGCCGCTGCTGGCGGGAGCCAGTCTGGCGATTAGCTCCTATCTGCTCTCCCTGCGCTGGGCGAGCGAGCTCAATACCGTTATCGATAATGTGCTGCGTATTTTTCCGCTGCTGTTGTCGTGGATCTCCTTCTGGCTGCTGTACAGCGTTGTTCCCACCATTCGCGTACCTAACCGCGACGCGATTGTCGGCGCGTTTGTCGCCGCGCTCCTGTTCGAAGCAGGGAAGAAAGGTTTCGCGCTTTATATCACCATGTTCCCGTCATATCAGCTCATTTACGGCGTACTGGCAGTGATCCCCATTCTCTTTGTCTGGGTCTACTGGACATGGTGTATCGTCTTGCTTGGGGCGGAAATTACTGTCACTCTCGGGGAATACCGCAAACTAAAACAAGCTGCTGAACAAGAAGAAGACGACGAACCATGATTGCATTAATTCAACGCGTAACCCGTGCCAGCGTCACCGTGGAGGGAGAAGTGACGGGCGAAATTGGCGCGGGACTTTTGGTGTTATTGGGTGTCGAAAAGGATGACGACGAACAGAAAGCAAACCGTCTGTGCGAGCGTGTGCTCGGCTATCGCATCTTCAGCGATGCCGAAGGCAAGATGAATCTCAACGTGCAACAGGCGGGCGGTAGTGTGCTGGTGGTTTCCCAGTTTACTCTCGCCGCAGATACCGAACGGGGGATGCGCCCAAGTTTCTCCAAAGGCGCATCACCGGATCGCGCAGAGGCGCTATATGACTATTTCGTCGAACGCTGCCGTCAGCAAGAGATGAACACGCAAACAGGACGCTTCGCTGCGGATATGCAGGTATCGCTGGTCAATGATGGCCCCGTGACATTCTGGTTACAGGTATGAGCCAGCTTCCAGGGTTGTCACGGGAAACAAGAGAGAGTATCGCTATGTATCACCTTCGGGTTCCACAAACAGAAGAAGAATTAGAGCGTTACTATCAGTTTCGCTGGGAGATGTTGCGTAAACCCCTGCATCAACCGAAAGGTTCTGAACGCGACGCGTGGGATGCGATGGCGCATCACCAGATGGTCGTCGACGAGCAGGGTAATCTGGTGGCGGTAGGTCGGCTGTATATCAATGCCGATAACGAAGCCTCCATCCGTTTTATGGCCGTTCATCCCGACGTGCAGGACAAAGGGCTAGGGACGCTGATGGCGATGACCCTGGAGTCGGTCGCACGACAGGAAGGCGTTAAGCGCGTGACCTGTAGCGCCCGCGAAGACGCGGTGGAGTTTTTTGCCAAGCTGGGGTTTGTGAATCAGGGGGAGATCACCACGCCCACCACCACGCCTATTCGTCATTTTTTGATGATTAAACCCGTCGCTACTCTGGATGACATTTTGCATCGCGGCGACTGGTGCGCCCAGCTCCAGCAGGCGTGGTATGAACACATCCCATTAAGTGAAAAAATGGGCGTGCGCATTCAGCAATATACCGGGCAAAAATTTATCACCACCATGCCGGAAACCGGCAATCAGAATCCGCATCATACGCTGTTTGCCGGGAGTTTATTCTCGCTGGCAACGCTCACCGGTTGGGGGCTTATCTGGCTGATGCTGCGCGAACGCCATCTCGGCGGAACGATTATTCTGGCTGACGCGCATATTCGTTACAGCAAGCCGATTAGCGGTAAACCTCATGCGGTAGCCGACCTCGGTGCGTTAAGTGGCGATCTCGACCGTCTGGCGCGCGGGCGCAAAGCGCGAGTGCAAATGCAGGTTGAAATCTTTGGCGACGAGACGCCTGGTGCGGTGTTTGAAGGGACGTATATCGTTCTTCCCGCTAAGCCATTTGGCCCTTATGAAGAGGGCGGGAACGAAGAAGAGTAGGACGTTTTACTTCACTGAAAAGGTTTTCAATCTGAAAACCTTTTCAGTGCCCAGGTCCGGAGTTACCTTCCCGCTCTCCAGGCAACATCCCGTAGTGCCGATCGCGCAGCCTCGCTAATACCCCCTAACTGAAAAAATCCGTGGATAACCCCGAGGTAGCGTTGGCAGGTACATTGCACGCCTTGCTCTGTCATCCTCTGATACAGCGCCTCGCCTTCATCACAAAGCGGGTCATATTCTGCGGTAATTATATGAACTGGCGGCAAGCCATTAAAATCATCGCGCCAAAGAGGGCTGGCGTCAGGATGCTTGCGATCAATATCTGGCAGATTCATCTCAAAGCCACTCAGTAGAGTATCGCGTGTGATGATGTAATCGTGACCATTGCGTATGTAGCTTTCGAAATGCGCAGTCGCATCAAGCAGGATAACGCACTTTTGAGCGGTTGACTCACAGCATGACCCAGATGAATGAAATTCTTGAAGGAACGCGACAGCCTTCACGGACTTTTGAAATTGATGCTATGAAAATCAAAGAAATACGCCACGCTTCAGGGTTGTCACAATCTAAATTTGCCGATCTTATTTCCGTAAGCGTAGACACGTTGCGTAACTGGGAGCAGGGGCGGCGTTCACCGACCGGGCCTGCAAAGGCTTTGCTGCGAGCGATTGCCAATGATCCGCAACATGTGCTGCAAGCACTTAACCGTTAGAGGCATGGTTATGCCATACAGAAAGCACCAGCATTCAGAGCTCCTATGAAAGCGGCATAGTGCCGCCTGTTCAGGAGTTTTGCTATGACCCGTAATCGTGCTGAACGTCGCTATCATATGGCGCGATTAAAAAAAATCCGCCGTCGTTATTGCACAGCAGGCGATGGAAGCTTAAAAGCATCAGGTGTTTGCTTTCGTACTCCCTGTCTTTGTTCTTGTTGGATGTGTGGGCATCGACGCTATCATAATGGTCCCCGCGTATCGGAAATTCGTGCAAAAGCACGCTATGCGAATTAAGGGAAAATGATGAACTATTTTAAGGAAGCACATTTTTAGAACTCTTAACAGGAGACTAAAAATGTCCACATTTAATACGCGTAAAGATAGGGATCGTAATGGTAAACCGAAACCGCATAAGCATTCAGGGATCCCGACACTTACAGGCAAATGGCGTCATCCTTCAATGGATTGTTGGGTAAACTACAGTACACCGGGCGACCATGAATGGAAGCGCCTTTATACTACGCTTCGTCGTCGCGCCGATGATCGACGCCAATGCTATAGAGTGATGCGGGGGGATGATCCGGACGGAATCGTTTGGTTCCCGGACTGTTATCCGCAAATTTACTACTACTAGCAATCAAAGACCAGTTGGTGGCAGCACTGACTGGTCAGTTATGGATGGTAGATTTCACCTTAAACGTGGTGCGGTAAAGATACTGACTTTTTTCGGGTACACCATCCTGATGGAGCAAATGAAGACCCAATCAAAAAAATATTCTTGAATATAAAATATTTATCGCATCCATAATTCATCCTTATTATTTGTTGTTTCTTTTCTGTAGATGTGCCCCCGCTTAATTAAAAGTAATAAACCATCCTGGGCTATAACTAAACCATTTTTGAGTAACAATTGAAATAACTGCAACTGTTACATTATCTTTGGAAACCGCCTCGTAAAAACAAAACAACATGCAAAGATCAGCTTTCGTTAATTAATTTTTCGGCGTAGTTTTCGCACATACATTAATGAGAAATATATGTAAGGTGGTGAAAATGGCGATGAATACGGTTTTTCTTCATTTATCAGAAGAGGCAATTAAACGGCTGAATAAGCTCAGGGGCTGGCGTAAGGTTTCGCGATCTGCAATTTTGCGCGAAGCGATAGAGCAATATCTGGAGCGTCAGCAATTCCCGGTGCGTAAAGCAAAGGGTAGCAGGCAAAGGGGTGAGACAGTAGGTGTTGATGATCAGTGTAAGGATCATAAGGAATGACAAAATTTTTTTTATTCTTGAATATAAAAAACCAGATGCCCTTATTCTGGTATTAATACGAGGCTGTTTTACTTGAACTTATAATAACTGCAACTGTTACATCGTATCTGGGAAACGCCTCGCGAAATACGAGAGATTTTGCGGGAATAGCAGGTGTCGTCACACCCTATGAGCTGTAATCCGGGCGACCAGCGCCACCCGGAAAACGTCAGAGATTACTCCCCTTCACCCGGAAACAGGAACGGGTTAATGGAACTACGGGCGTAGCCCTCTTGCTCCATTCGCGCGTCCAGTACCAGAGAGGCGAGGTCATCTGCCACGGCTTCAACTTTCGGTTCTTTTTCCTGATAAAGAATCTTCAGGTAAGTGCCGCAGTCATCGCAGCTTTCGGCTTTAATCGCGGCCTGTTCGTCATCCAGCGACCAGTAATGCAGTTTGCCGCTCTGCTCGCAGTTGCTGCATTTTACGCGCACTACGTGCCATTCGGTTTCACACAGGTTGCAGTGCAGGTAACGCAGACCCTGAGTGGTGCCAATTTGCACCATGCTGGACACCGGCATAGAACCACAAACCGGGCAATATTGACGTTGCTCGCCGTATTCAGCGCGGGCTTTGCCGGGGATCAGATTGGCCATCTGCGCCCAGTAGAGCGACAGTGCAGCCCAGATAAACGGCGCTTTATCGCTGCTGACGGACGAGAAATCAGAGGCAAACAGTGCGCTGGCCATATCTTCCAGCTCCTGTGTTGATGCCTTCTCCAGATTCTCAATCACGGCCAGCGCCGGACCGCTCATTTCTGGTTTCAGCTCAGCAATCAGCGCCATCAGTAGCTTTTGCCAGTGCTTATCGCGCGGCAGGACGTGAATATCCAGCGGTGGCTTACCCTGTGCGCTGGCTTCTTTAATGCGCGCGGTCAGATCCATCTCCAGCGGATGGTCGTACAGCACCACTTCCTGGGCGTGGGCGATAAGCGCAGCAAAGCGCAGGTAATCACCCAGCGGATTATTTTCTGCCAGCTCGCGCAGACGCTCGGCGCGGCGGTTGTATAAATTCTTGAGCCGAGGGAACAATAACGGCGGAATCATATCCGCCGTACGTTTCTCGCTCGAACCCAGCTCATCTTGCGGGATTATGCGAATACTCATTCAGCTTTCTTTTCCGTTGTCTTGCGGACTTCACGATACCAGCGTGGATGGTGTTTCTTCGCCCATGCGCTGGTAACCCATCCTTCCACCATGGCGGTAATCGTGCCTTTCACCCAAAGGGCGGCGTAGATATGCACCATGATAACCACAATTAACGCTACTGCGGCAAATGAATGCAGCATTAACGCGAATCGGATCACCGGGATTGAGAAAGCAGGCGCAAAATAAGGACGCCAGATAATCACACCGCTCACCAGCAGCAGAACCAGGAAAATAATCGCTGCCCAGAAAACGCATTTCTGACCGAAGTTATAACGCCCGGTGTCACCTACTTCCTCGTTGACGACGATCTTACGAATATTCTTCGCCCAAAAGATATCATCCCGATTGATTAGGTTGTGATGCCAGTAACGGAAAAACATGATGATGAACGAGGCAAACATAACCACGCCGACAAACGGGTGCAGAATTCGCGCCAGCTGCGGTGTGCCCATGATTTGCATCAACCAGTTGAAGGACGGGAACAAAAAGCCCAGCCCACTCACCGCCGCCAGGATGAAACAGAAGGCGGTTACCCAGTGGTTGATACGTTCCGGCGCGGTGTAGCGCACGATGGTGTCACGTCGTTTCATTTGCGCTCCTCGTCTTTCTCTTCGTGCAGATTGTTCTCTTCCTCATCCGCACGGTTCGGACCGACACCCACGTAGTGGAAGATACTGGCTGCGAAGGTAGCCGCAAAGCCAACAGCTGCGAGCGGTTTCCAGATGCCTTTCCAGAATTTCACGGTTTCGCTGATTTCCGGGTTCTCCGGCAAGCCATGATACAGGTTCGGCTTGTCAGCATGGTGCAGCACGTACATCACGTGTGTACCACCGACGCCAGCCGGATCGTACAGACCCGCATTGTCGTAACCACGGGTTTTCAGCTCCGCCACGCGCTCGCTCGCTAGCGTTTTCATCGACTCTTTCGTACCGAAGTGAATCGCGCCCGTCGGGCAGGTCTTCACACAGGCCGGTTCTTGCCCAACCACCACGCGGTCAACGCACAGCGTACATTTGTAGACGCGGTTGTCTTCCGGGTTAAGACGCGGAATATCGAACGGACAGCCCGCAATGCAATAACCGCAGCCAATGCACTGCTCGGACTGGAAGTCGACGATACCGTTGGCATACTGAATAATTGCCCCTTCCGCCGGGCACGCTTTCAGGCAGCCAGGGTCGGAACAGTGCATACAGCCGTCTTTGCGGATCAGCCATTCCAGTTTGTCGTTCTGCTCCACTTCCGAGAAGCGCATCACCGTCCACGATTTGGCGCTTAAATCATTGGGGTTGTCGTACACCCCAATGTTATTGCCGACGGTATCACGAATGTCGTTCCACTCTGAACACGCCACCTGACAGGCTTTACAGCCGATACAGGTGGTGACGTCGATGAGTTTCGCCACTTCTTCCTGGAAGTCCCGCGCCTGAGGCGCGGGGGTCAGACCGTTAGTCGCGGAACGACGAATGATATCTTGAGATTGATAAGCCATATGTCGTCTCCGTTACACCTTTTCCACATTCACAAGGAAGGACTTAAACTCCGGCGTCTGCGTGTTCGCATCACCAACGAATGGCGTTAACGTATTGGCAATAAAGCCTTTTTTAGCTACGCCTTCATAGCCCCAGTGAATCGGAATACCGATGGTATCGATATCTTTGCCGTTCGCTTTCAGCGTGCGAATACGTTTGGTCACCACCGCTTTGGCTTTGATATAGCCACGGTTAGAGGAGACTTTCACGGTATCGCCCTGAGTAATGCCAAGTTTATTCGCCAGCGACTCACCGATTTCCACAAACTGCTCTGGTTGCAAAATCGCGTTCAACAGCGCGTGTTTGGTCCAGTAGTGGAAGTGCTCGGTCAGACGATAGGTGGTTCCGACATACGGGAACTTATCGGCTTTACCCAATGCTTCGGCGTCGTCTTTAAAGATACGCGCAGCCGGGTTCGAGATAACGTTTGGATGCAGTGGGTTAGTTCCCAGCGGCGTTTCAAACGGCTCGTAGTGTTCCGGGAACGGGCCTTCCGCCATCTTATCGAGGGCAAACAGACGCCCCATGCCTTCCTGCTGCATGATAAACGGCCCGACGCCGCTGCCCGGAGGCGCTGCGCTGTAGTCCGGAATATCCCAGCCGGTCCACTTAGTGCCGTCCCATTTCAGCAACTGACGCTTCGGATCCCACGGGTTACCCTGCGGGTCTGCGGAGGCGCGGTTATACAGGATGCGGCGGTTAAGCGGCCATGCCCATGCCCAGCCCAGCGTGTTACCGAGGCCAGACGGATCGGCGTTATCACGGCGTGCCATCTGGTTGCCTTCCGGCGTCCAGCTACCGGCGAAAATCCAGCAGCCACAGGAAGTCGTACCGTCATCGCGCAGTTGGGCGAACGAGCTAAGTTGTTGGCCTTTCTTGACGATAACCGCACCGGTTGCCGGATCGGTAATATCGGCCAGCGCCTTACCGTTGCTCTCCATCGCTACTTCTTCCGACTTCGGCTCATGCGGAATGGCGTAGTTCCAGGTCATGTTCAGCACCTGGTCCGGGTTCGCGCCACCCTGTTCGGCATACATCTTGCGCAAGCGCAGGAAGATACCGGAGAGGATCTCGCCATCAGTCAGCGCAATCCCTGGGGCGTCCGCACCTTTCCAGTGCCACTGCAACCAGCGACCGGAGTTAACGATTGAACCGTTCTCTTCCGCGAAGCAGGTCGATGGCAGACGGAACACTTCGGTCTGGATCTCCGACGAGTCAACTTCGTTAAGCTCACCGTGGTTCTGCCAGAAGTTAGAGGTTTCAGTGTTCAGCGGGTCGATGGTGACGAGGAACTTCAGTTTTGACAGACAGCCGATCACTTTGTTTTTGTTCGGGAATGAGGCAACAGGGTTAAAGCCCTGGCAGATATAGCCATTGACCTTGCCCTCTTTCATCATCTCGAAGTATTGCAGGACGTCGTAGCCTTTATCCCACTTCGGCAACCAGTCAAAGCCCCAGCTATTTTCCGCCGTCGCTTTATCACCAAAGAAGGCCTTCATCATTGAGACGAAGAATTTCGGGTAGTTGCCCCAGTAGTTGACCTGGCCTTCCAGCAGCGGTTTCGGCGTGTTGGCGGTAAGGTAGGTTTGCAGATCGGTCTGCTTCTCACTTGGCAGCGTCATGTAACCCGGCAGGCTTTGCGACAGCAGCCCCAGATCCGTCAGCCCCTGAATGTTGGAGTGACCGCGCAGGGCGTTAACGCCGCCGCCAGCCATCCCCATATTACCGAGCAGCAACTGGATCATCGCCATGGTACGAATGTTTTGCGCACCAACGGAGTGTTGCGTCCAGCCGAGGGCATAAAGGAACGAGGCAGTTTTATCGTGAGCACTGGTTTCTGCGATGTATTCGCAGACTTTCAGGAACGCGTCTTTTGGCGTACCACAGATGTTTTCAACCACATCTGGCGTATAACGGGAAACGTGCTGTTTCAGCAAGTTCCACACGCAGCGCGGATGTTGCAACGTGGTATCGCGTTTGGCAAAGCCGTTTTCGTCCAGTTCGTAAGTCCAGGAAGATTTATCGTACTTACGTTTTTCCGCGTCGTAGCCGGTGAACAGGCCATCTTCAAAGCCGTAATCCTCACGCACGATCAGGCTGGCGTTGGTATAGGCTTCGGTGTATTCGCGGTTGAATTTTTCATTGTTCAGCAGGTACAGCAAAACGCCTGACAGGAAAGCAATGTCAGTACCGGAACGAATTGGGGCATAGTAGTCAGCCACCGCCGCCGTGCGCGTAAAGCGAGGATCAATCACAATTAGCTTCGCGCCGTTGTGAATTTTGGCTTCCATCGCCCAGCGGAATCCTACCGGGTGAGCTTCAGCGGCGTTACCGCCCATCACCACGACAAGGTTGGCGTTCTTGATGTCGACCCAGTGGTTGGTCATCGCACCGCGACCAAATGTTGGAGCAAGACTTGCTACCGTTGGTCCGTGTCAGACACGCGCCTGGTTGTCGACCGCGAGCATACCCAGCGCGCGGGAGAATTTTTGTGTTAAATAGCCGGTTTCGTTGCTCGACGCGGAAGCACACAACATTCCGGTGGAGAGCCAGCGGTTAACGGTCACGCCTTCGGCGTTTTGCGCAATGTAGTTCGCATCGCGGTCTTCTTTCATCAGTTTGGCGATGCGATCAAACGCTTCTTCCCAACTGATTTGCTGCCATTTATCAGAACCAGGCGCACGATATTCCGGGAACTTCAGACGGCTTTCGGAGTGGATAAAATCCACCAGGCCAGCGCCTTTCGGACAAAGTGCACCACGGTTGACCGGGTGATCCGGATCGCCTTCGATATGGAAGATAGATGCTTTGGCGTTTTTTGCTCCGTCACCGAGGCTGTACATCAACAGCCCACAGCCTACGGAACAATAGGTGCAGGTATTACGGGTTTCGCGGGTGCGCAGCAGTTTATACTGCCGGGTTTCCGCGAGTGCTACGCTGGGTGCAAAACCCAGTGCCGCTGCCGTGGTGCCTGCCATACCGCCAGCGCAGATCTTAAAGAACTGCCTTCTGCTGACCTGCATGGATTGCTCCTTGTTTCGACATTGTCACGTCCCATTTACATTCGCTTGCTGCGTGTGCAGGGAGTGGGAGTTATTTTTCTTTGCGGAAGGGGCCGCAAAGGTCCAGAATTGGCTCAATTTCCCTCCATCCAGGAAGGGTTTGTAACAGAATACCATAATCTTGGTGTGTGTGTTCTTATCTGGTTAAGAGAAAGTGAAAAAAACACAGCAAAAAGAAATCAAAAATGTGACAAATATCACGGGAATGCGACAAATTGAGTTATGGCAGCGTGATGATTTACAACGTTCCCGGCTTGATGAAGTCGCGGAAGAAGTTCCCGTTGCGTTGGTCTACAACGGCATTTCGCACGTAGTGATGATGGCATCGCCCAAAGACCTTGAACTGTTTGCGCTCGGTTTTTCGCTTTCAGAAGGAATTATCGAAAGTCCGCGCGATATATTCGGCATGGATGTTGTTCCCTCGTGTAATGGTCTGGAAGTGCAAATTGAGCTTTCCAGCCGTCGCTTTATGGGGTTGAAAGAGCGTCGTCGGGCACTGGCGGGGCGCACGGGCTGTGGCGTATGTGGCGTGGAGCAACTTAACGACATCGGTAAGCCAGTGCAGCCGTTGCCGTTCACCCAAACGTTTGATCTCAACAAACTGGATGATGCATTACGCCATCTCAATGATTTCCAGCCAGTGGGGCAACTGACCGGCTGTACTCACGTCGCCGCCTGGATGTTGCCGTCTGGCGAACTGGCTGGCGGACATGAAGATGTGGGCCGCCATGTGGCGCTGGATAAATTGTTAGGTCGGCGGGCGCAAGAAGGTGAACGTTGGCAGCAGGGTGCGGTGTTGGTTTCCAGCCGTGCCAGCTATGAAATGGTGCAAAAATCAGCGATGTGCGGGGTAGAAATTCTGTTTGCTGTGTCTGCCGCGACAACGCTTGCCGTAGAGGTCGCCGAGCGATGTAACCTGACGCTGGTAGGTTTTTGTAAGCCGGGACGGGCGACGATTTATACTCATCCGCAACGATTGATTCATAATTAAAGAAGTACCGCAATTCTGATTCTGGATTGCGGTTTTATTTTTTTATTAAATAATGCTGAATATGTTATTCAGCATTTAAATAATAATTTCACCACAAGAAATTATCTCGTTAACTCCGGTTTATATCGATATACTCCAGTCGCATTAATCCTTTAAGAATTAATCATTATTTATATAAGACATTTTGTTTTAATCATCGCGTCAATAAATAAATGTTTCCGATGAGTGAATGAAAATAACAAACCTTGCACCGGTTGTAAAAAACAGCAATGTATTTTCAATAGTGGGTGATGGATTATGAGTATTGAAAAATGAGTACATTACAGTTACCTGGCAGTTCATATTCTACCGAAGTTAATTTAAACGGCTTAATTGAGGTGCTCAGTAAGCATCTTTACTCCACCCCCGTGGTCGCCGTGCGGGAGCTGGTGCAGAACGGGCACGATGCGATCGTGCGTCGCAGGATTGAGCAACCCGATGCACCAAAGGATAACTCTATTCGTGTAGTGGCGGACGTGGCGAAATCCACCATCACCATTAGCGATACCGGTGCGGGTCTGACAGAAAGCGAAATTCACGGCTTCCTGGCTACAGTGGGCGTGGGTTATACCCGAATGCTGCGCCAGCAGGATGACAATACCGGTTTAATTGGTATGTTCGGCCTCGGTTTTTTGTCGGCATTTGTACTGGCAAAAGAAGTGACGGTACTGACCTCCTCGTGGCAAACGCCAGATCAGAGCTGGAAATACCACTCTACCGACGGGCAAAAATATACCGTTACGCCGCATCAGTCCTCGGAGCCGGGGACGCAGGTGATTCTGACGCTCAAAGAAGAGTACAGCCATCTGGCGAGTAACAATTTGCTGAACCGCGTCCTTTCCCGCTACTGCATATTGCTGCACGAACCGGTCTATGTGGGGGACGCCAGCGAGCCAGTGAACAAACTCCAGCCGCCGTGGCGTGAAGAAACGCCAGATGGCGTAACGATGCACCGCGCGCTGGTACAGCGGAAAAATCTCGCCTTTGCCGCCCAGTTTGAATCTTCTTTTGAACCTATTTGCACCATTCCGGTGGTGCCAGCGGGAATGAGCGATGCGGTCGGGATTTTATGGATTCAGGATGGCGCAACTTACGGCACCAGCGATAACCGCAACCTGTCGCTGTTTTTGCGCGGCATGTTACTCGATGACGAAGCGCGTGAGCTGTTACCGCCCTGGGCCGGTTTTATCGGCGGTGTGATTGAGTCATCGAAACTGACGCCGACGGCGAGCCGGGAAGATCTCCAGCGCGACGAAACCTGGGTCGCGGTGCAGGAGGCGTTAAAAGAGGCGCTGATTTCTGGTTTGTCCGATCTCGCACAAAATCAGCCAGAAATCTGGCGACGGGTATTAATGCGCCATAACGAAGCGTTGCTTGGCGCGGCGTTGTGCGATGACCGTCTGTTTGATTTGCTCAAAGACCGTTTGCAGGTGCCTACCTCAAAAGGTGCGCTGCTGGCAAAAGATTTACGCATTAATAACAGCATTCATATTCTGTTAAGCCGCGATGGCGGTTTTGAAGAGATGTTGTTCCACATTCTGCAACGACCCGTTGCGCGTGGCGATCGCTATGCCGTGGTGCCATTTTTACGCCGCTGGGCGCTGTTATATCACTGCCGGATTATTGAAGTCGGTACACAAACGGGTAATGAACAGTTGTTCAGCCTTGCGGAATTACCCGAAGAGCAGATTGCTTATCTGGAAGAGCATCTTTGCGACGGCGAGCAATTAATTATCTCCCGCTTCGAACCCGCCGTTTTACCGCTCGTGGTTACGCCAGATCGCGAAGCGGAATTAAAAAAAATTCTCGAACAGGATGACGCGGATAAACGTATTAGCACCGCAGCGTTAATGCTGGCGCGGCAATTCACCTCGCAAATCCAAAAGACCAAAACGTCAAGTCTGTATATCAATCTCAATAACCCCTGCATTATGCAACTGGTGACGGCATTACAACATCAGCAACAGCCAGCGGCGGCATTACGGTTATTAAAATCGCTGAAAGTGATTTTGTGCTCCAGCGGCAATAAAGAACAACAATGGGATTTACACCAGGCGCTGGAAGATTTTACTCAGGTTATTCCTGTCTTAATTAATCAAGGAAAATAAAATGGATACATGGGAGTGGTACAACAAATATAGCCAGGAGTTGCGTGATGCCGGGCAGGAGTATATTCCGCAGATAATTGATGATTTTTCTGAAGGTGTTTTACATCTGCAAATGGAAAAGTGCGATTCGTTATTACCGGAAATGAAAGCACTGAATCAAGTGGCCAAAAATCCGTGGCTGGAAATATTTATCGGGCACTGGGAGATGCGCCATCGTCTGACTAACTACGAAGAAGGCGAAAAAGTACTGCCAGACGTAGTGGCGCTGTTTGAAAAAGCGCACCGGGAAGAGGCAAAAGATTGCCCGCAATCTATCTGTGTCACGCAGGATTTATCCGCCTGCTACGAGAATATAGATGCCCCTGGCTGGGCCAATGAACGTATGGCGGTATGTGAAGAAACCATCGCGCGCATTGATCCGACCTGGAGCTGCTTTATGTGTTTATCCTGCGAATATGCCAGTGCGCTGATGGATTCCAACAGAACAGAAGAGGCGTTGGCTTATATCGACAGGCAAATCGACGCGGTAAAAGCATCGGGGAGTGAATATTTAGAAGCACTGCTGGCAACCCGTGCCGATATTTTGGTTGCCCTTCAGCGTTACGATGAAGCGCGAGAAGTGATTGATGAACTGGCAAAAGAAAATGATTATTGGGGACGCGACCGCATCAATTATCAACTCAAAAAACTGTACATCATGGCGTTATGCGGGCAGGACAAAGAAGTCTGGGAGGAATTGCCGCGTTGGTCAGATCTGACTCCCTATTCATGGGGACCATGGCTGAAGATTATTACTGAATTACTTCCCCGCAATCCACAAAGAAACCACTGGCAACTGGCGCGAATCATTCAAAAAATGCTGGAGCACCGTTCACAGGCCGGGGCGCACCGCAAAGTGGTTGATCTGGCGAAACTGCAAATTACCCTGGCGCTGGAGCGAGAATCTGTCTGGGTTGCCAAAATGGCGATGAAACTGGCTCAGCGGCACATACCGAAATTACGCGCGTTGCTGGGCGTTGATCGCGAGTTTCTTGAACTTAGTGAAAAAATCGTCGCTAAAGAGGCGGAACTGCTTGCTCGACCGGTGGTAGAAATACCTGAAAACAGTGATGAAGAAACGCAGCCCGATCCGGAAAAAGACGTCGAAATATTCCGCCGCGCTTACCTGAACACGCCAGATGATACGGAATTGCTGGGCAAGCTGGTCAATGCGTTAAACGCCTGCAATGCGATTGATGAATCGATTGAACTCCTGCAACGCTACGTTGAAAGCCACATCCAGGAAGATAACAATCTCTGCTTTGATCTGCTGGATCTCCTGCTTAACCGTGGCGATCAGCAAGCGATCGAACACCTGGCGAAGCAGTATGAACAGGCGGAGTTACTACATATGGCGTTGTGGTTCCGTGCGCGGGTGATCAACCAACAGGAAGACTGGGGCGAACTGGAGTCGATTGGTCAACAGTTGCTGCAACACGAAAAAGGGAGCGAGTGGGTCGGCGTTTATCGCATGTGCTCCTGGGCAGCACAAAAACAGGAAGCCTGGGATCGGCAGCTGGACTATTTACAGCAATTGCAGCAACTTATGATTAGTCGTGAAGAAGATATTCGTAATATCCAGTGGGATATCATGGCGACCGCCAGCATCTTACAACAATGGGATTTGGTGCGAACTATCGCCGCAGAACTGGAAATCGAACTCACGGAAGGCGAAGGTTTTATCGACGAAAAATGGGGACTACTGAATATCCGTTTCCGGGAAAACTTCGAATACCGCTATTACTATGCCCAGCGGATTGGACCGGTAACGGCAAGGATCATTGAACCAACCTACCGGACAGATTACCCACAACATGTTGATGAAGTTGTGGTATTCGATGCGGAAATGTTGAATACCCGGCCTGAAGATGAGGAAGAGCAGAAGAATTTCACGCCGCTTTATGCCTGCCTGAAAACCATTATTCCGACTGAGTACGGCGAGTCCTGGTTCTGCGAAGGCGTTATGCCTGGTGAAGAACAGTTTAATGCCTTCCGTGAGGCGCTACGTGAACGAAACTGGTACTACTGGAGCAACAGTAACGATGACTATACGTTAACGGACAGTCATCAGGGAGAAGATGCAGAGCCACTGCCCGCGTTCTACTTTGTTATCAGCGCGCCGCGTTCGGTTGCTAAAGCTAATATTGATAAAACGCTAAGTGAGTTGACCGCAGACTGGGAACATCCGTTGTGCTGGTGGCGTCTTGCCAAAGAAGCCGGAGCGAACGAAGAAAAACATGCTGCTATTTCTGAACGTTATGGGATGTAATGCAGGTTTAAATAACGAGGGGCAGAAACTTTCCTCTCGCAACGGTTGAGCTGTTAATTGAATAAGTCCGGTAATTTATCAATGAAATTACCGGACTTATTCATTCAGTGAATTATATCTATTTATTTATAAACAAAACGCGTGTAGTGACGCTTTCTTTTTTCCTTTATTATATTCACTCTCTTATTTATCTATTTATAAGGCAATTAAATGAAAAGGAATTTATTATCTTCAGCTATTATTATCGCCATAATGGCCCTCGGTATCACCGGATGTGATGATAAAAAAGTCGAAACAGAAACTCCCCCGCCCGCCAATAGTCAACCTGCCGCACCAGCTCCAGAAGCGCCCGTTGCAAAAGCAGAAGCTAAACCAGAAACGCCTGCGCAACCGGTGGTCGATGAACAAGCGGTTTTCGACGAAAAAATGGATGTTTATATCAAGTGCTACAATAAGTTACAGATCCCTGTGCAGAACAGCCTGGCGCGTTACGCTGACTGGCTGAAAGATTTTAAACAGGGTCCAACGGGTAAAGAGAGCCTTGTTTATGGCATCTACGGCATTAGTGAATCCAATCTCTCTGAGTGTCAAAAAGGAATAAAAAGAGTCGTGGCGTTAACGCCTGCGCTGGAACCCATTGATGGTGTGGCGTTGAATTATATTAATGCCGCTGTTGCGCTGGGTAATACCATTAACGAAATGGATAAATATTACACCCAGGAAAATTATAAAGATGATGCGTTTGCCAAAGGGAAAACGCTGCACCAGATGCTCATAAAAAATATTGAAGCCTTTGAACCCGTAGCAGAATCTTATCACGCGGCGATTCAGGAAATTAATGATAAGCGTCAGCTTGCGGAATTGAAAAATATTGAAGAAAGAGAAGGGAAAACATTCCACTACTACTCTCTGGCTGTCATGATATCAGCGAAACAAATTAATAACCTGATTTCGCAAGAGAAGTTTGATCCAGATGCGGCAATGAAGAAAGTATCTGAACTGGAAACGCTGGTGGCACAGGCCAAAGAAGCGGATAAAGGCGGCATGAAATTTTCGTTTATTAATTCGGCAGACCAATATCAGCTCGAAGCTAAAAAATATGTTCGCCGCGTCAGAGATAAAGTCCCGTACTCTGACTGGGATAAAGAGCAACTTCAGGATGCAAACACAAGCTGGATGGTCGAAGACTCTTTCCCGAAAGCGTTACGCGAGTACAACGAAATGGTTGATGACTATAATAGCCTGCGTTAAACGTTTTTGATTTTGGTGAGAAAATAGTGTCGGGTGCGGCGTAAACGCCTTATCCGACCCTTACAATTACACCGGCTTTTATGCCTGATAAAACGCGTTAAGCGTCGTATCAGGCAATCTGCGCTTTATCGATCCTACGGATGGCGACGGTTCTCTTCATTCACCCAGATCCGCATTTCGCCCTCGCCACGGTTAGCCCAGCTAAACCACGGGATAAACGTCAGAGTTTGCGGCTGGCGTTTGGCTGGGGCATTGTCGTAATGCCACAACGGTTGCTGCTCTGGATTGCTCTGTTCAAGCCGATAACCAGGCGCCTGAATGAGGATTTTATGGCTGAATAATCCCTTGCCTTCGAATGTCGTAAACGGCGCATCGGCGGGTAGCCACAGGTTATGTAATGACTCGCCGTTGTCGGCCTGCTCCAGACAATACACCAGCGGACCGCGCTGAATTGCTACTTTCCCAGCCACATGACGCACCAGCGGGTTGCCGTAAACGCGACGCACTGGCATCGGCAGCGTCAGATTCAGCGTATCGCCTTCCTGCCATTCACGGGCTATATGCAGATAGCCTTTACGAATATCCTGCTCGACGACTTCTCCATTCAATGTGACCTGTGGCTGCGTGCACCAGTCCGGCAGACGTAAAGCCAGGGTATGACGCACCGGCTGCGGAGATTCAACCGCAATCGTCACCTGTTCATGCCACGGATAGTTCCCGCTAACCCGCAGGCGCAGCGTGCCATTTTCTACCGGCACTTCCATACTGTTTCCCGCGTACATGTTGATATACAACGCATCTTCACGCGGCGTGTAGAGATAATGACCAATCGAGGTTAGCACGCGGGCGATATTTGGCGGACAACAAGCGCAACCAAACCAACGCTGGCGGATCGGCTTAACGTGATCGTAGATATGGTTGAATTTCAGCGATTTTGGATGTACTTCCAGCGGATTCACATAGAAGAAATGTTTACCATCCAGCGCCATACCGCCGAGTACGGTGTTGTACAGCGCGCGCTCCATCACATCGGCATACTGACTGTCTCCTTCCATTTCCAGCATTCGCCGGGCAAACATCATCAGGCCGATGGAAGCACAACTTTCGGCGTAAACCGTGTCATTCGGCAGATCGTAATCACTGCTGAACGCCTCGCCGCTGCCCTGCGAGCCAATGCCGCCGGTAATATATAACTGACGCTGGGCCATATTGTTCCACAGCCGCAGACAGTCCTGACGCTTGCTTTCATCGTGACTTAAACGCGCCAGATGTGCGACGCCAGTCATCAGGTAGACAAAGCGTACTGCATGGCCGATGGCGGTGTGCTGCTGTGCGATGGGCAAATGCGCCTGGCTGTAGGCTTTGTCTTTTACCATCCACGCCGGGCCGTAGGTGTGCCAGTGCGAGGTCTGCCCGCGCTTTTCATATTCCTGGTCGTAATAGTGTGGTTGCGCACCACGCTGTTCGACAAAATAGTTCGTCAGTGCCAGGTAGCGCGGTTCTTCGGTCACTTCATACAGACGCATCAGTGCCAGTTCAATTTCCGGGTGACCAGGATAACCGTGTAACTTACTTTCATCTGGGCCAAATACGCTGTCAATATGATCGGCCAGACGGCAAACCACCTCCAGCAAGCGCCGCTTACCCGTGGCCTGGAAGAAGGCGACTCCGGCTTCAATCAGATGACCGGCGCAGTAGAGTTCATGGCACTCCGCCAGATTGCTCCAGCGTTCTTCCGGTGCTTGCACCGTAAAGTAAGTATTGAGATAGCCATCTTCGCACTGGGCGGAGGCGACCAGTTCGATTACCTCGTCAGCGGTTTTTTCCAGTTCGGCGTCCGGCTTCTGGCACAGCGACCAGGCTACCGCTTCCAGCCATTTGGCGACGTCGCTATCCTGAAATACCATGCCGTAAAACTCCCCGTCTTGCAGTCCGGCGGCAATGCGAAAGTTTTCAATCGCATGGCTGGGTTCCGCTTCGGGAATGCGATCGTTTAACGCATCCCATTGATAAGGAATCACCACGTCGCGTACCAATTGCTGATATTGACCGAGGAACGGATCGCTAACCGTCAGTTTGTGCAGATCGACTTCCGAAATGTTCATCTTGTGCTCCTTAAGGCTGGACATGACGCTGACGCAGGTCGGTAGCAATGCGTGACATCATAGGGTTATTGAGTTTGCAAAAGCGGATTGCCAGCGCCAGCAGCAGGTGGAACAGCGCAGGCAGCAGTGTTTCCATTGCTGTGATCCCGCCCAGCGAACTGGCGGTCTGGTTTTCTACGCCAGGTTGATAGGCAACAAAAATAAATAGCAGGCTGATGATCCCGGCGCTGGAGGCCCAGGCCAACTTGATGAAAAACAAATTAAAAGCAAAGTTCATGCCGGAGGAACGCACACGGGTTTTCCATTCGCCATAGTCATCGGCAAAAGCCATCAGCGAGAAGTGCAGCGGCAGAGTAAAGCCAAGAATCACGCCATTACCGAGGATCACCGCCAGCCACAGCGTTTGATAAACCGGGCCGGAGGGCAGGAACCACATCAACACTGCCAGCGCAGCGAGGAGCAGGTTGGTGTAGTAGTAAATTTTGACGGTATCGAAACGCCGCGTTAACGGGCTGACAATCACCGAGCCGATAATGGAGGCGAAGGTGACCATGGTGAAGAACAGCGACGTGTAGCCCGTACTGCCTTGTAAGACGTAGGTAATGAAGTACATATACCCACCGCCGCGAATATTAAAGACGTTAATCAGCAGGAAAGACATGACCAGCATCAGCAGCAGTTGGTCGTTGTTACGCAAACCGGCAAGATGTTCGCGCAGGGTAAATTTCCCCATTGTGGAGAGCGGCACTCGTTCACGAACCCAGAAAAAACAACACAGGAACATCACCACGGCAATGGCGCACAATACGCCGACGCCCAGTTGATAGCCGCGCGCGGCATTACCCTGACCGAAGAGATCTACCATCCATGGTAAGCCTACCGAAACCAGAAATCCCGCTACGCCACAGAGAACGAATCGCCAGGACTGGCAGGAGATCACTTCATTGTGGCGGGTGGTCATGGTGTTGATCAGCGCGCAGTACGGTACGTTGATGGCGGTATAACCGACTGAAAGGAGCAGGTAAGTACCGAACGCCCAGGCGATTTTTACTCCCATGCTGGCATCTGGCACGGTGAACGTCAGGATGCCGATAATGCCGATGGGAATGGCAATCCATAGCTGCCACGGACGAAAGCGCCCCCAGCGACTTTGCGTCCGGTCGGCAATGACGCCCATCACCGGGTCGGAGATGGCATCAAACACGCGCAGTGCAATAAACAGCGTGCCAACCAGCGCCGGAGTTAATCCAAAAACGTCGGTGTAGAAAAAGGTGAGAAAATTCATGATCAGGCAAGTTATTACGGTGCCGCCTGCGTCACCCAGGCCGTAGCCTATTTTTTCCCGTACAGATAACGCATCGTCAATTTTACCTTTAGCGATATCAGCGGTAGTAATCGGTGTAGAGGTCATAGATATTCCTCGTGAATAGGGAGCAATTTTTTGTTTTATTGAAATGACCTGATTAATTCTGCCGTGAACGGGAATATCAACAAGGCGAGAAAAGAGTAAAAAAAGGTGACGATTCCGACCTGAATTTAAAAGTGTGAAATGGATCAGGTGAAATTAATTTTTTTGATTAATAATCAAAAGGTAATGTGTTTCATCATTAATGAATAAGCGGGAAATTACATATCAATGCTTGAATTATCCATGACGTTACCGATTAAAGTGCAAAATGGTGGATTATTTATTTCCCGTGGCGTAGGGAGGCATCCGGCAAGGCGGCTGGAGTCATGGGAAATTATCTTTGTCGAAAAAGGTCGGTTAACGATTCAGGAAGAAGAACGGATATTTCTGGTCGATGCGGGAGAGAGTTTATTACTCTGGCCGAACCGACAGCATGTTGGGGTGGAGGATTTTCCCGCCGATCTCAAATTTTACTGGCTGCATTTTGAGGTTAAAGCGCCGGACAACGATCCGCGCTGGCTCACTCATCTTAGCGTGCCGCAGCAAACCAAAGTCGCCGACCCTCAGGCGTTGAGTGCACTGTTTCGCCAGTTTTTAAGCGAGCAGGAAAAGCATCAACGCACTCCGGCGCTGGAGTTTATTGTGCTGCTGATTTTGCAGCAACTCACCCGTGACGCGCGTCTTGATGAACAGGCTGATGGCGCAGGCACCACCCTTGCCTGGAAAGCGCAGAAACTGATCCGCACGCAATATCACCGCCCGCTTTCCACGGCGCTTTTAGCCCGCGAGCTGTACTGCAATGCCGATTATCTTGGGCGTGTCTACCAGCGGGTGTTTCATCTGACGTTAACAGAAGCAATCCACCGCCAGCGGGTGCGCGAAGCCGAAAAGCTGTTAATTAGCGAAGCGCGATCGCTCACGGAAGTGGCGGCGTTGTGCGGGTTTAATGACGTTGGCTATTTCCGGCAGATTTTTCGCAAGCACACCGGTTTAACGCCAGCAGCGTGGAAGCGGCGTTACAGCAAGGAGCATATTAATTCGTAGCTCCGGGGCGATAAAGCCCCGGCGTGAGAGATTACTGCCCGTAATAGGCATTAGCCCCGTGCTTACGCAGATAGTGCTTATCCAGCAGTTCATTTTGCATGGCAGGAAGCTGCGGCGCGAGCTGGCGCGAGAACAGCCCCATATACGCGCACTCTTCCAGCACCACGGCATTATGTACCGCGTCAGTGGCGTTTTTCCCCCATGCGAACGGGCCGTGAGAATGCACCAGTATCGCCGGGATTTGTGCTGGACTCCTGCCGCGCTCTTCGAAGGTTTCAATGATCACTTCGCCGGTCTGGTATTCATATTCGCCGTTAATCTCCTCTGCGGTCATCTGACGCGTGCAGGGGATCGCACCGTAAAAATAGTCAGCGTGAGTCGTGCCCCAGGCAGGGAGATCAATCCCGGCCTGTGACCAGATGGTGGCGTGGCGCGAGTGGGTATGCACAATGCCGCCGATTTCGGCATAGCGGCGATAAAGCGCCAGATGCGTTGGCGTGTCGGACGAGGGCTTTTTGCTACCTTCCACCACCTTACCGCTGGTTATTTCCACCACCACCATATCGTCGGCGGTCATCACGTCGTACTCGACGCCGGAAGGTTTGATTACCATCCATTGCCGCATTTCGTCTACCGCGCTGACGTTGCCCCAGGTGAACGTCACCAGATGGTGAGCGGGAAGCGCCAGATTCGCCGCCAGCACGTCGGCTTTCAGTTGCTCTAACATATAAACCCGGCCTCCTGCATACGCGCTTCAATCCAGCGCCGCGCCTGAATAATCTCCAGCACCGGCTCATTGGCTTTTTCTGTCCACATCTCAATCAGGAATGAACCGCGATAGTTCAGTTCATGCAGCGTTTTAAAGATGCCAATGAAATCGACGCAGCCTTCGCCAAACGGCACATCACGGAACTGTCCGGGGCTTTGCTCGGTGACTGGCTGGGTGTCTTTCAGGTGGATCGCGGCGATACGGTCAATGCCCAGTTTCAGTTCGGCGGGAACATCATTGCCCCAGGCGCTGAGGTTGCCGACGTCCGGGTAGACGGTGAACCACGGCGAGGCGAGCATCTCGTCCCATTTTTTCCATTTGCTGATGGAGTTCATAAACGCGGTGTCCATAATTTCCACCGCCAGCATCACTTGCGATGCCGCCGCCTGTTCAACAGCCCACGCCAGCCCTTCAGCAAAACGTTGTTGGGTGCCTTCGTCGTGGTCTTCGTAATAGACGTCGTAGCCCGCCAGTTGAATAGTGCGAATGCCGAGATCGCGCGCCAGGCGAATCGCTTTACTCATGATTTCCCGCGCCCGTTCGCGCACCGCCTCGTCCCGGCTGCCAAAAGGAAAACGGCGATGGGCAGACAGGCACATTGACGGAATAGCAACGCCCGTTTCGATCATCGCGGTAACCAGCGAAGCACGTTGTGCGGCGCTCCAGTCAAGGCGTGACAAACGTTCATCGGTTTCATCCACTGACATTTCGACAAAATCAAAACCACAGCTTTTTGCCAGCACCAGCCGCTCCGGCCAGGAGAGATCTTTCGCCAGCGCCTTTTCATAAATCCCTAACGGATGACTACGCACGAGAACCTCCCCAGATTGCGTCAATTTGTGCATGAAAATCAGCGGCAACCTGCGCTGGATTTGCTGCGCCCGCCAGTGCGCGCCCGGCAATAAACGCTTTCACGCGGATATCTTTAAACAGCGGCAGGTCAGCAGGGGTAATCCCGCCGGTAATAGAAAGTTCGAGGCCGATATCAGAAAGCGCCTTCATACGCGCCAGATCCGCCTCGCCCCACTGCTGCCCGCTGGCCTGCGCGTCGCGACCACGATGATAAATCGCCTGCCGCACGCCAATACGATGCCAGTTACGTGCGTCGTCCAGTGTCCAGTTGCCGAACAGCTCTATCTGGATTTCACCGCCGCAGCGTTGCGCCATCGCGTGGCCTTTTTCCACCGTGGCGAGCGGCGCGGCGCAGATGATGGTCATCCAGTTGGCGCCCGCGCCAAACGCCTGTTGCGCGAGCGTCTCACCGGCATCAGCGACCTTCCAGTCAGCGACGATGATTTTGTCCGGGCACTGTTCACGCAAGGCTTTCACCGCGCCAAGCCCTTCGTTTAAACAGAGAATGGTGCCCGCTTCGACGATATCGACACTGTCCTTTAACAGCGTCACGTCGCGCTGCGCGGCTTCAAGTGATGAGTGGTCGAGAGCCAGTTGCAGAAGTGGTCTGCTCATAATGTGTGTTCCTTAATGCGGGTGTGATAACCCTGGAGTGCGGCAATGAGTTGCTGATAGCGTTGATATTTTTGTTGGTAATGCTGATGAGCGGTCATGTCCGGCAGCAATGTGCGTACCGGATGTTGCAAGTTGCGCTGCGCTTCGCTGAAGTTGCGATAAACGCCCGTACCGACACGGGCAGCGAGCGCCGCGCCAAAGCATCCCGTTTCTTCCACCTGCGGCAGCTCGATACGCAGACCGCTGACGTCTGCCAGCATTTGCATCCAGACATCGGAGTGCGCAGGACCGCCAGTCACGCGCAGGGTGTGAACAGCGGTAAAACGTTCACGCATCCGGTTGAGGTGGGTCATGTGGCTGAACACCACGCCTTCATAAATGGCCTGCAACAGGTGCGCGCGGGTGTGAATGGCCTGCATCCCGTAGAAACCGCTGGTCATCTCAAGTCCGGCGTTGCTGCCGTACAGGAACGGCAGGAAAAACAGATCGCCTCTGGCTTTCGGCAAGCTGGCAACGGCCTGATTAATCTCAGCAAAAGAGATTTCTCCCCACTGCGCGGTAAACCATTCGAGATTGCCGGAAGAGGTAGGGCTGGCTTCGTGAACGATAAATTGACCGTCATTAACATAGCGACCATAGACATACGGATGCGCTTCACCGTCACGTAAACCGCTGGTTATGCCGCTGGTCACCGCCCAGGTTCCCATTACCGCATTGAGGGTGGATTCGTCTTCGATCCCGGCACAAAGTGCGGTGGAAACCACATCAAACAGGCCACCGACAACGGGCGTACCCGCTTGCAGACCGGTCAGTGCGGCTGTCTGAGCGGTGATCTCCCCGCAGATTTCGGCAGATCCAACCACAGGCGGCAGGGCGTGATTGATTTCACCGATCCCCAGCCAGTCGGTGAGGCACGGGTCATATTCCCCGCGACTCATGTTGTAGAGATTGGACTCGGAAATATTGCTCTCTTCACAACCTTTGACGCCGGTTAAACACCAGCGCAGGTAGTCGTGCGTCATCATCACGCAGCCAATTTGCGCGTAGCGTTCCGGTTCGTGCTCTTTCAGCCAGCGTAACAGCGACACCGGATGCCCGGTCCACAAGGTTTGTCGGGTTAGCGGGTAGAGTTTTTCCGGGATGCCATCTTCCTGCCAGCGACGAACGATTTCCATCGCCCGGCGATCCGAGGACAAAATAGCGTTACCGAGCGGCTTGTCGTTTTTATCCAGCAAAAACAAACCCTTTCCCTGTGCGGAGATACCGATACCAACTATTTGTTCCCCGCTAACGCCAGAATGAGTAAGCAGGGCGCGAATGACAGCCATGCAGCATTGCCACAGTTCTGCCATATCGCGCTCTGCCCAGCCTGGCTGCGGGCTTAATGCGCACAGCGGCAGGCGCTGCACGCCCGCCTCCCGGCCTTCGCGGTCATACAGCCCGGCTTTCAGCCAGCTACCGCCACAATCTAACCCCAGCCAGTATTGCGTCATGGTTTATTGCACCTCATCCACGGCTTTCAGCAGATCAGCGCCCTGCGGAACATCTTTAACAAACATGTCGCGAACCTGAGTACCCAGCGCGTCGCTAAAGGCTTTGCGGTCGAGATCGGTGATGACTTCCACGCCCGCTTCTTTCATACCGTCGATGATTTTTTGCTGATCTTCGGCAACCAGTTTGCGCTGGTAGTTACCCGCTTCCTGCGCAGATGAGATCAGCGCCTGCTGGAACTCCGGGGTTAAGCCATCAAACTTCGCTTTGTTGATCACCACCAGAAGTGGGGAATAGGCGTGATGGGTCAGAGAAAGGTACTTCTGCACTTCGAAAAATTTTGCTGACCAGACGACGTTGATAGGGTGTTCCTGAGCGTCGATAGTGCGGGTTTCCAGCCCGGTATAGACTTCGGCAAACGGCATCGGGATCGGGTTAGCGCCAAAGACTTTGAATGCGGCGATATTCATCGGGCTATTGTTGGTGCGAATTTTCAGCCCTTTCAGGTCGGCGGGGGTTTTAACCGGTGCGCGCGAGTTGGTGACATCGCGCCAGCCGTTTTCCCAGTAGGCCAGTACTTTTAGTCCTTTACCTTCAAGGGAGACTTTCAGGTCATCACCGACTTTGCCGTCGAGCGTTTTATGCGCGTGAGCGGTATCGCGGAACAGGAAAGGGACGTCGAGCAGGTTGATGACGGGCGAGAGTCCCGTAAAGTTATTGGAGCCGGACATCTCCATATCAATAGTGCCGCCACGCACGCCGCTGATCATCGCCTGCGCATTACCGAGGGTGCTATCCGGGAACAGTTTTAATTTCAGTTCGCCTTTGGTTTTTTCCTGTAATAATTCATTGAATTTTTTCGCCGCAATATGTTGCGAGTCGGTTTGTGATGTTTCATAACCGAAACGTAAAGATTGTGCCGCCAGAGAAGATGTGCTGAACGCCGCCACTCCGGCAATTAATAAAGCGTAGGTTACAGAACGTAATTTCATTATGGTTTCCTTTTAACTCATCCATTTAAGAGGAGCGGTAATGAGCTCCGGTATAAAAATAAATAATGCTAACAACATGAATAAAACCATGACGTAAGGCGCAACGCCTTTTACCGCATCGTCAAACTTAAGTTTCGCCACGCCGCATACCACGTTAAGAACATTACCGACCGGAGGCGTAATCAGTGATATTGAACAGTTGATAATAAACATGATGCCGAAATAGACCGGATCTATTCCCGCTTCTTTTACTAATGGCATTAATACTGGTGTAAGAATTAATACGGTAGGCGTTAAGTCCATGACCGTACTGATCACCATAATAGCGAGCATAATGACGATGAATAATAAGCGAGGCGAATCAACCAACGGTTGTAATAGCTCCGATACCATCATGGGTAATTCGGCGATAGTAATAAGCCATGCAGATACCGCAGCAGAGGCCACCAGGAACATGACCACGGATGTGGTTTTCGCCGCGTTAATCAGTACATGATAAAGCGTGGAGAAGGTCATTTCGCGATAGACCACCACCGAGACGAACAGGGCGTAGAAGGCGGCAACCGCGCCTGCTTCGGTGGGTGTGAATAACCCCGAACGGAAACCGCCAATAATAATTATCGGTAAAAAAAGCGCCCAAATACCGGAAATTAAGGATTGCCAGACTTCCCGCAGTGAGGCTTTCGGCTGACAAGGTAAATTCAGTCGTTTTGCCTGCCACCACCAGGTAACCATCAGCGTGACGCCCATCATGACGCCCGGCGCTATGCCCGCCATAAATAGTTTGCTGATGGAGAGTCCGCTGGAGACGCCGAAGATAATGAGTGGAATAGAGGGAGGGATAATGGCCGCAATAATCCCGCCGGAACCGATAAGCCCGGCGGCGCGATTTACCGGATAGTTGGCCTGACGCATCATCGGCACCAGCAGCGCCGCGACGGCTGCGGTATCGGCAACCGCAGAACCGGAAAGGCTTGCCATGATCATTGCCGCCAGCACGCCAACGTAACCCAGACCACCAGGCCTGTGACCCACCAGTTTCATTGGCAGGTCGACAATACGTTGCGACAGGCCGCCCGCGTTCATGATCTCACCCGCCAGCACAAAGAAGGGAATGGCTAACAGAGAGAAGCTGTCTGCGCCATTTACCAGCGTTTGTGCCAGAATTTGCACATCAAAGATATCCATCCAGAACATCAGTGAGATGCCGCACAGTAATAATGCCCAGGCAATGGGAACACCAATCGCGATAGCGCCTAACAAACTGACAATAAATATAAGAATTGTCATCGTCAGACTCCTTGTTGGTTTTGGCTGGGGGTATTTGTGAACTGCCGGTATAAGTGACGCAATTCCAGTAATGCGATAATCAGGCTGGTGGGGATAGCGGCGGCGTACATTAAGCCAACGGGTACGCCGAGAATGGGTGATAAGTTACTCCAGTCCTGTGACGTTTTTTCTATTGCACCCCAGGCCAGACCCAGACACAGTAATAAAATGAGCGTATGGGTTAGCAGCGAAACACGTTGTTGATTAGCGGGAGAGAGTTTTTCGACTAAAAAAGTAACCTGCACATGGCTGTTGTCCATATAAGCAACGATAGCGCCAATAAAGGTTAACCAGACAAATAAAAGACGGGATAATTCATCAATCGATAATATGCTTGTGTGAAATCCATATCGAAGAATTATATTAATAAAAATAATACAAGACAGTATTGCGATGATGAGCGCAAGAATGCCTTCGAGTATCCGTTTCATAACGAGTCCTTCTTGTTATGTAATATGTTTTCATTAATTAATGCTGTTGGTATTCGTAATATTTATTGGAAAACGACTAATTAGAATTTGGCAAAATAAATGAATCGTTTTAAATAGATTCATTCAGAGAGTGAATACCGTTACGTAATATATCGATGCGATGCTGTACATCAGCCGATTCATTTATTTCTAGCAGCTTGATGCCAGCAAAATGCAATGTTGACGGTTCTGCTGCATTAAATAACTCGCGAACGTGATCTGTGGTCATCAGGCTTTCTGCACAGAATGGTGCAAACGGCGCGTGTAAATCCTGCCATTCTCCGTATGCTCCGTTTAGCGTCGTACCAGAGAACATCAACGCGCCGAGTTTCCCGGCCTGTTTCGCCATTTGGGTATGGGTCAGCGGCAACACTGTATTACGGCCTTCAATGGCGGATCGCGCCCAGTTGATACAGAGGCTGACGTCATAATCGGCAATGACTTCCAGCACATTTTCCAAAGGCAAAAAGCCTTTGCGTGGAGCGGCAGACGTCATGGCATCACAGTGTTCCAGCACCAGTTTGCACGGCCAGTTCCAACTGGCGATTTCTTTCAACGAGCGGGCAAAAGCGTCCGTCGCTTGCATAACATTGGGATTCGTTGCTAACGGTGCGGCCTGGATCTCCAGTGCGAGGACTTTATTGGAATTCAATGAGTTGATTTTATTGAACAGGTGGCGATAGTACGCCACGCACGCCTTGCGTTGATCTTCATCGCTGGAGGCGAGGCCAAAACCGTTGTTTTCGCTGCGGCGACGCATGGTTTCCATCACAGCGGTGACGACAAATCTCCAGCTTTCTGGCGTATGACGTAGCAACCATTGGTCGCCCAGCGGGTGGAAGTTTTCCAGGCAGGGTTGTTCCAGCCCACGAATATCAGGGGTATCTGATAATTGTCGCCAGAATTCCTTCTCTTCCTCTTCACTTCTTTGGTGAAAAGAGGGTGCACAGGGATACGCACCGATAATATAACCGGTATTATTCGCTTTCATTTTGTGCTCCAGTAATAACTTTTTATAAAGCGCAGAGGGCGACTTTAACCACGATTTTGCGGATTGCCGTAGGGGCATTTTTATTACATGCCGGTCGATGAACATCCTGTGGGAAGAAAATAGCGTAGCTACCCGGTATCATTTCTATAAATGATTCATGTTCACTATCGTGATAAAAAATAATATCGCGTTGCTCTAATAGTGATTCGCTGACTTTATTATTCCCGGTATCAATGGCTACACCGATTTTCTCTTCGCCCCAGGCCAGAAACTGAATATCCAGATAGCGACGATGAACCTCAGGACGGTTTTCCACCGCCTCGCGTGTGGTTAAATCGATAATTTGCGCAAAAATATTCTTGCCGTCGATTTCGACAACGCCCGGCGCCAGGGCGTTGAAATCGGTGGTGCGTAGAAAATCGAGCGCCTTTTCAATGGCAGCGGGCAAACGGCACGGATTAGGTTGTGTGATATGTCCAAATATCATGGTCTATCTCCTTATAATGCCTGGATTTTTGCCCATACGCTGTCATCCACAGTAATACCGTTACGACGGTTTTCTGCCAGTAGAGTGGTAAATTCGTGGCCGGGTAAACGAATGGCCTGGTTTTCGTCTGCGCGTTCGGCACTGGTAACGTAATCCATGATGCGTTGCAGTTTGGCGTCGCGGGTGGAACCGTCGATCAGTTTATCCACTTCAATGGCAATAAAGATTTGTGAAATGCCGTACTCGTCGCTGTTGTCCTGGGTGACTTCGGCAACCGATGCGCCGTCGGAAAGGAGAGTAGCGATCATATCCAGCACAATCGACATGCCAGAACCTTTCCAGTAGCCCATCGGCAAAATGCGGCGATTCTTCTCGATAACGCCAGGTTCTTTGGTCAAATTACCCTCATCATCAAAGCCACCATCGACCGGCAGCTCGCGTCCCGCCAGACGATTCACTTCTAACATGCCGTAGGAGAACATCGACATCGACATATCGACCATGGTGATGGGTGAAGAGGGAATAGCGACGATCAGTGGGTTGGTGCCGATGCGACATTCTTTTGCGCCCCACGGCGGCATTACGGCGATGGAGTTTGTCCAGCAGATGCCGATATAGCCTTTTTCCGCCGCCTGCCAGCCGTAGCTGCCGCCGCGCATCCAGTGGTTGGCATTGCGTAACGCGACCAGGCCAATCCCGTGAGTTGCCGCCAGTTCAATGGCACGATCCATCATCTTTTTCGCTGTCAGGTTACCGATTGAACGCCGGGCGTCCCACTGCTCAATCGCGCCGAGGCTGGTTATACGTTTGGGTTGGGCGTCAGGAATGATATCGCCGTTTTCCAGTTGCTGAATGAAACGGGGGAAACGGTTAACGCCATGAGAATAAACGCCGGATTCGGTGGTGCGGGCGAACATCTCTGCACAGGCATCGGCTGTTTCGCTGTTAACGCCACGTGAAATTAATACCCGATTAAAGGCTGTTTTTAACTGCTCAAATGTCACTTTCATCCCTGGCTTCCTTGTGTTTGTTGATCGCTTTTTTAGCTTAAAATTCCACTATGCGAAATTTGATTTCAAATATATCGATCGCTTTTTAACAAAGCAATCCACACCATGATTTTCAAAAACTATATAAATCAAATAGTTATAAATTATCTGTCGAGATCGTGAACTGCGACACACTTTGCGTTACCATCAGGGCGCGATAAAAAGGGGAAGAAAGCGATGGGAAAAAAAGAGCACGAGTTGGCGCAGGAAAAAGAGCGTCCGGCTGGAAGTCAGAGCCTGTTTCGCGGGTTGATGCTGATTGAGATTTTGAGCAACTATCCAAACGGTTGCCCGCTGGCGCATCTCTCTGAACTGGCTGGCTTAAATAAAAGTACGGTCCATCGTTTATTGCAGGGACTACAGTCCTGTGGCTATGTGACAACCGCGCCTGCTGCGGGGAGTTATCGCCTGACCACAAAATTTATTGCCGTCGGGCAGAAGGCGCTGTCTTCGCTGAATATCATTCATATCGCCGCGCCGCATCTTGAGGCACTGAACATCGCCACTGGTGAAACCATTAACTTTTCCAGTCGAGAAGACGATCACGCTATTTTGATTTATAAACTGGAACCTACTACCGGTATGCTGCGAACCCGTGCCTATATTGGTCAGCATATGCCGCTCTACTGTTCGGCGATGGGTAAGGTTTATATGGCGTTTGGTCATCAGGACTACGTGAAATCGTATTGGGAAAGCCATCAGAATGAAATCCAGCCGCTAACCCGCAATACCATTACCGAACTGCCCGCGATGTTCGACGAGTTGGCGCACATTCGCGAAAGCGGCGTGGCGATGGACAGAGAAGAGAATGAACTCGGCGTCTCCTGTATTGCTGTTCCGGTGTTTGATATTCATGGGCGGATGCCGTATGCGGTGTCGATTTCGCTTTCGACATCACGCCTGAAACAGGTGGGGGTGAAAAATCTCCTGAAACCGCTGCGTGAAACTGCCCTGGCTATTTCCAATGAACTGGGATTTACCGTCCGGGACGACCAGGGCGCGATCACATAATGCTTTGGGCAGGTGGCAAAACTTTAATATTTCCTTCGTTGGATCAAAGCAATAATGGCGCACTCTCTGGCACGCTGCGGTTTTAGTGCAAAGGAGTGATCATGAACCGATTTATTATTGCGGATGCGACGAAATGTATCGGTTGCCGTACCTGTGAAGTGGCTTGCGCAGTGTCGCATCAGGAGAATCAGGATTGCGCTTCGTTGTTACCTGGCGAGTTTATTTCCCGTATTCGTGTTATCAAAGACCATACCTGTACCACAGCAGTAGCCTGTCATCAGTGTGAAGATGCACCGTGCGCGAATGTCTGCCCTGTTGACGCGATAAGCCGTGAACATGGGCATATCTTTGTTGAACAATCACGTTGTATTGGCTGTAAAAGCTGTATGCTGGCATGTCCGTTTGGCGCGATGGAGGTCGTTTCATCGCGTGCAAAGGCGAGGGCGATTAAGTGCGATCTGTGCTGGCATCGGACGACGGGCCCGGCCTGTGTTGAAGCCTGTCCGACAAAAGCGTTGCAGTGTATGGATGTTGAGAAAGTGCAGCGGAATCGGCTACTACAGCAGCCTGTTTGAAACACTATTCCGGTGGTTCTCAACGCCGGAATAGTGCGTTTTGTTAATGCCGGATGCGGCGTGAACGTCTTATCTGGCCTACAAAATCTTACAAATTCAATATATTGCAGAAATTATGTGGCCTGATAAGCGTAGCGCATCAGGCAATTTTTAATGACTCTCAGCCCAGGCGCGTTCAATCTCTTCCGCCAGAATCTTCACGCCTGCCTCAATTTTCTCCGGCTCCGGCACATAGTTCATGCGCATACATTGATGCGTATGCGGCCACGGTTTATCCAGCCCAGGGAAGAAGTTGTGCCCCGGCACCATCAGCACGCCGCGCGCTTTCAGGCGCTGGTAAAGCTGCTCGGTGGTAATTGGCAAATCCTTAAACCATAGCCAGAGGAAAATGGCTCCTTCGGGTTTATGAATCAGGCAGCGATCTTCTGGTAAATAGCGGCGAATGATGGCGATAGTTTCCTGAACACGCTGGTAGTAGAACGGCTTGATGACCGTTTCTGACAGGCGCAGCAGATCGTTACGCTTAATCATTTCACACATCATCGCCGGACCAATACCGCCAGGCGCCAGGCTGATAATGCCGTTCATATTCGTGATGGCGGTGATGATTTTTTCATTGGCGATGATAATGCCGCAGCGCGAACCTGGCAGCCCCAATTTAGAAAGGCTCATGCACAGCACGATATTCGGATTCCACAGTGGGCGCGCTTCGCTGAAGATAATGCCAGGGAACGGGACACCATAAGCGTTATCAATCACCAGCGGAATACCGTGCTGATTTGCCAATGCATCCAGCTTCAGCAACTCTTCGTCAGTAATCACATTGCCTGTTGGGTTCGTTGGACGGGAGACGCAAATCATCCCGGTCTCTTCGCCAATATGCAGATGTTCAAAATCGACGTGGTATTTAAACTGGCCTTCTGGCAGCAGTTCAATATTTGGACGCGCAGAGACGAAAAGATCTTCTTCCAGTCCGGCGTCAGCGTAGCCAATGTATTCTGGTGCCAGCGGGAACAGCACTTTTTTGACCCGACCATCGGCGCGGCGTCCGGCAAACAGATTAAATAAGTAGAAAAACGCGCTCTGGCTGCCGTTTGTTAGTGCAATATTCTGTGGTTCAATATCCCAACCCAGCTTCTCGCGTAGCATTTCGGCAAGTAGTGTGAGTAGCTCCGTTTTCCCCTGCGGGCCGTCGTAATTACACAGCGCATCAGTGGCTTTGCCGCTTTCCAGCATGTCGGTCAGCAGCGTCTGGAAGTAGTCCTGCATTTCCGGGATCTGCGCCGGATTGCCGCCGCCGAGCATAATCGCGCCGGGCGTGCGTAAGCCGTCGTTCAGATCTTCCATCAGCAGCGTAATGCCGGAGTAGCGGGTAAATTTGTCACCAAAAAGGGAGAATGTCATAGCGGGATATCTGTCGAACTCTGTAGCAAGGAAAGTAACAATAACGCTACATTTGCTGGGGTGCAAATCGGGTTGCTGCAAGAGGATTGGCGTATCATGCTAAGGTTTATGATATGTCTGGTCTTTTATACTGGAATACGGCTTCCCGACATACTGCAAGTGGGAAGCCGGAAAAGTTACTGTTGCCCCGCCCAGACAACCATCACTTTATCATTGCCATGTTCACGGACAAATCCATAACCTTGTTTCAGTGGCAATGTGGTCTGCTTACCCGCGCCAATCGCTGGATGGCGGGCGCGGAACTGACCGAGGCGTTGCCAGTGCGCAACGCTGGCGGCAGATTTACCGCTAACATCCTGCCAGTTCATATCCGAGCGTGTGCCTTGCAGCGGATCTGAGCCGGTGGCTCCGAACGGACGTGAGGATTCATCGCCATAAAAGATTTGTACCGCGCCTGGCGCTAATAATAATAACTCTGCTACTTTGTCGCCCCCGTCACGGAACAGGCGGGTATCATGCGACGATAGGTAGCTCAACACGTTGAAATCCTGCAATTTATCTGCCATTTGCTGCCAGGTGGTGTCCATCTGCGCCAGACAATCGACGGCTTTCGCCGCCTGTTCCTGATAATCGAAATTGATCATCGCATCGAAGCCGTGGCGATAGTAGTCACTTTGCATTACGCCATGACCCCAGGACTCGCCGGTCATCCAGAAAGGTTTGTCATCTAATGCTTTATCGGGATTCGCTTTTTTCCATTCGCTAAGTGCGGCGCTGGCCTGAGTTTTCAGTTGCTGCCAGGCGGGCAACTCAACATGTTTGGCGGTGTCGACCCGAAAACCATCAATCCCGTAGTCGCGAACCCACTGGCTTAACCAGTGAGTTAAATAATCGCGCGGCGTATAGCCATCGATGGCTTTAGCGTGGGTATCCGGTTTGTTTTTATAGAACACCGGCAGACCTGAAGCGGTGGTAGATTCGGTCTTTATATCCGGTAAAAAGGCCAGCGACATGGTGAGATCGTCGAATCCAGGATTGTCGTAATCTCCAATATCCGTTCTGACCCAGTTTTTCCCCCACCATTTATCCCACCCTGTTTTGTCGCTGAAATTAATGTAATCGTTAAAACTATGCCAGGTTTGCCCGGCGGCGGGTTTCCAGTCGCTCCAGCGGTCACCCAGCGTTTTTTTCAGCTCATCACCAGAAATATATAACGCGCCAAACTGATACTCCTGCATATCCGCCAGCGTGGCATAACCGGTATGGTTCATCACCACATCAAAGAGAATACGAATACCGCGCTGGTGCGCGCTATCAACCAGCGTCCGTAGATCGGCTTCGTTGCCCATATTTGCATCAAGATTCGTCCAGTCCTGTGTGTAATAACCGTGGTAGGCATAATGCGGGAAATCGCCTTTTGTACCACCGCCTACCCAGCCGTGAATTTGCTCAAATGGGGCGCTGATCCATAGGGCATTGACGCCGAGCTGCTGGAGATAATCCAGTTTGTTGGTCAGGCCGCGTAAATCGCCGCCGTGAAAAGTGCCAATTTCCGCCATACCGTCTTTATGACGACCGTAGCTCTGGTCATTGCTGAGATCGCCGTTTTCGAAACGGTCTGTCAGCACAAAGTAAACGGTGGCGTTATGCCAGTCGAAAGGGGCAGAGGTGCCAGTTTCTGCCCGTTCCAGCAGTAGCAAGCCGTTACTGGTGGCGGCAGGTTGTAACGTTATTTGACCGTTTTTCACCGTCGCGATTTGTTGGCTGTAATAATCACGGATTGCCGCACCTTCCGGGAAAGTGGCACTGACATCAAGCGTAAGTGGTCGTCCATCCCATTTCGGGCATTCACGGATTGGGGTTGCTACTGGTTCGGCGGTGTTTTGGATCGAAATCATCAACGTTGGCGTGCCGGAGCGGGTGTCGATTTGCAGCTTATATTCGCCAGCTCTGAACAATCGCCATTGTGGCGGTGTGTTATCGCAAGGTTGCAGGGAAAGCATCTGATTGAGTTTTATCGCATTCACTGGTTGCCAGCACTGTTGGTCAAAATTTAGCGTTAGTGGACGCGTACTTTTAGCCAGCTTAGCGTGGCTGACAAATGTTCCTGTCCCCTGTTCGGTAAAGATGGGGAACCCCTGCGAAGTCCAGTTGGCGGCAACGGCAAAGCCGGGAAGGAGTGTCAGAAAACAGGCGGCAAGTTTCATGGCGGGTGAGTCCTTATTGCTGCGATTTAAGACAGTTTGCCAGCGAATAGCCAGACAAAGCTCATCCCTGAATAGTAAGTCCACAGGATGAGAAGCAGGGGTGAGCGATCGCGCGCAAAAAACGGCTGAATTTTGCGATAAAATCCACATTTTCTGCGATCTTGCACCAATCTGAACCATTACCACGTGACATAGTTTCAGATTTGGACTATTCCTTGGGGTGCGCTTGACCGCTATTTTTGATATGATTTGAGATTCAACTCTCAAATTTGGGAAAAATATTACTCTAAATCATTCGAGTTGCAGGACAAAACACCAATGGCGTTTTGAACAGCGTTTACGCAGTACAGGCAACTTGAAGTATGACGAGTATAAGGTGTTTGAATGATTAAATCCGATCAGGAGACCTGATGATTTTGACTCCCATACGACGATATGGGGCGATGATTCTTATGTTACTCACTCTGGTGTTTTCGAGTGAGGTGTTAGCGAAGACGCACACGACAACAACGAGTCAAAAGTCCCACTTAACTAAAGCTAGTAATAAACAGGTAAGCAGTAAACAAGAGTATTCTCGCAATAGTGCAAAGAGCAGTTCACTTCCTGATTTGCGAAAATACCCTTCCGGAACACCAAGAAAAAAAGCGTTTCTCCGGACTGTAATGCCCTATATTACCAGCCAAAATGCTGCCATTACGGCGGAACGTAACTGGCTGATTTCAAAACAGTACCAGGGGCAATGGTCGCCTTCAGAGCGTGCACGTCTGCAAGACATTGCCAAACGCTATAAGGTGAAGTGGTCCGGTAATACGCGAAAAATCCCGTGGAATACGCTACTCGAACGTGTAGACATTATCCCGACCAGTATGGTGGCGACGATGGCTGCCGCAGAAAGCGGTTGGGGAACGTCGAAGCTGGCGCGTAGTAACAACAACCTGTTCGGCATGAAGTGCATGAAAGGGCGTTGTACCAATGCGCCGGGTAAAGTGAAGGGGTACTCTCAGTTCAGTTCTGTAAAAGAATCGGTGAGCGCCTATGTCACTAACCTGAATACGCATCCGGCTTACGCTTCTTTCCGCAAATCACGTGCACAATTGCGTAAAGCGGATCAGGAAGTTACCGCCACAGCGATGATTCATAAGCTGAAAGGTTATTCCACGAAAGGGCAGAGCTATAACAACTACCTGTTCGCGATGTACCAGGATAACCAGCGGTTAATTGCCGCGCATATGTAATTGCATTCCCTTGAGCCTTATCCGGCTTGTTGGTCGGATAGGGCTTTTGCTCGCATCAGGTGGTTGTGCTGAATTGCCTGATGCGACGCTGGCGCGTCTTATCATGCCTGGCGGGTAGGTCGGATAAGGCGTTCACGCCGCATCCGACAACCACGAAATGTTGCCAGGCGGATTTTCCCCTTCCGCTACAGCATTACCTCGCTATTTACATCGCGATACTCTTTTGGCGTCGTGTCATACGCTTTTTTAAAAACAGAGTAGAAGTATTGCAGCGATGGATAACCGCACATTTGCGATATCTCATTGATCGACAAGGTAGTAGAAATCAGCAGGCTGCGCGCTTTCTCCAGCTTTTCGGCATGAATCATGGCGTGAATAGTTTCACCCACTTCTTCTTTAAACCGTTTCTCAAGATTAGATCGCGATATGCCCACCGCATCCAGAACCTGATCCACTTTAATTCCTTTGCAGGCATGATTGCGGATGTAATGCATGGCCTGAATAACGGCGGGATCGGTCAGCGAACGGTAATCCGTTGAACGCCGTTCGATGACACGGACTGGCGGAACCAAAATCCGCTGCAACGGCATCTCTTCTTTATCTAATAAGCGATGCAAAAGTTTTGCCGCCTGATAGCCCATTTGTCGGGCGCCCTGGGCGACAGAAGAGAGGGCGACACGCGAAAGATAGCGGGTCAATTCTTCGTTATCTATGCCAATCACGCATAATTTTTCCGGTACGGGGATGTGCAGATGTTCGCATACTTGCAGAATATGCCGCGCCCGGGCGTCAGTGACGGCAATAATTCCTGTTTGCGGTGGCAGCGTTTGCAGCCAGTCTGCCAGCCGATTTTGCGCATGTTGCCAGTTCTCTGGTGCGGTTTCCAGCCCCTGATAAACCACACCTCGGTACTTCTCTTCAGCCACAAGCTGGCGAAAGGCATACTCGCGTTCGGCGGCCCAGCGTTTGCCGCTCGGCTCTGGCAGACCATAAAAAGCAAAGCGGTTAACGCCTTTCTCTTTTAAATGCAAAAATGCGCTTTCAACCAGCGCGTAGTTATCGGTGGCAATGTAATGTACGGGCGGATAGCTTTCTGCCAGGTGATACGAGCCACCAACGCTAACAATAGGGACGTTGACATCAGCCAATGCTTGCTCGATTTGTTTATCGTCGAAGTCGGCGATGACGCCATCTCCTAACCAGTCCTTGATTTTATCAATGCGGGCGCGGAAATCTTCTTCAATGAAAATATCCCATTCCGATTGCGACGCCTGTAAATATTCCCCTACACCTTCTACTACTTGACGGTCATAGGCTTTATTAGCATTGAACAGCAACGTGATGCGATGACGTTTAGTAAACATGGTTCTTTTCCTGCTGAATCATGTAAAAACTCAAAACCGGTAATACGTTACCGGCTTTGAGAAAATTTTTATCAAAGTCAGGAACGGCGTTTGGTTGCGGAGTCCATCCATACTGCCAGCAACAGAATCGCACCTTTGACGATATACTGCCAGAAGGTCGGTACATCCATCATACTCATACCGTTATCTAGTGAAGCCATGATGAATGCCCCCATTACTGCTCCGGCAACACTTCCCACACCGCCTGCCAGACTAGTACCACCAATCACGCATGCTGCAATTGCGTCCAGCTCGGCGATATTCCCCGCAGAAGGTGAACCAGCGCCAAGTCGAGAACTAAGAATTAACCCGGCGATGGCTACCATCAAACCGTTGATAGCAAACACAGCAAGTTTTGTTCGTTCAACGTTAATCCCGGATAGCCGTGCCGCTTCCAGATTACCGCCAATAGCGTAAATGCGTCGCCCAAAAGCTGTCCGTGTTGCCATAAACATTCCACCGAGTAACAGCAACGTCAGCAGTAGAACAGGAGTAGGAACGCCACGGTAATCATTTAGCAGCCAGATTGCACCTAAAACAATAATAGCCGTTAATGCCTGGCGACCGACCACCGCTGTAGATGCCGGAGACTGCAAACCCAAAGCCTGACGGCGCATTCTTCCGCGCCATTGCCAGCCGACAAAAGCCATTAAACCAAGCGCGCCGATGATGAAACCGGTACTTGCTGGTAGATAGCTTTGCCCAATTTGTGACATCGCGGCGCTGGTGGGGGAAACGGTCGTGCCGTTGGTGATACCAATAAGGATGCCGCGAAATGCCAACATGCCTGCCAGGGTGACAATAAATGACGGGACTTTGCGGTACGCGACCCACCACCCATTCCACGCTCCGAGAAGCAGCCCCAGAACCAATGTCACAATGATAGTGAGCGGCAGCGGCCAGCCCAACCAAACGTCGCAGATAGCGGCGACCCCGCCTAATAGCCCCATCATGGAGCCGACCGAGAGGTCGATTTCAGCAGAAATTATGACGAACACCATACCTACCGCGAGAATGCCGGTAATTGCGGTCTGGCGCAGCAGGTTGGAAACGTTACGGGCGCTTAAGTAGGCGCCATCGGTGGTCCAGGTAAAGAACAGCATGATTGCGATGATCGCTGCAATCATCACGAAGACCTGTAAATTCAGTGACTTAAGCCAAGAAAAGCCACCGGATGTCGGTACGGCTAATTTCACTTCAGACGGATTGCTTTTCGACATGATGTTCGCTCCTCAATGCGGCTTCCATCACCTGCTCCTGAGTCAGGTTATGATTTATCAGGTTGGCTTTTAGTTTTCCTTCATGCATCACCAGCACACGATCGCTAAGGCCGAGTACTTCAGGTAGTTCAGAAGAGATGACAATAACGGCAATACCTTGCTGGACGAGTTGGTTAATTAATTTGTAGATCTCGTATTTCGCGCCAATATCGATACCCCTGGTGGGTTCATCAAGAATAAGAATGCGCGGGTTAAGTAATAGACAGCGAGCGAGGATCGCTTTTTGCTGATTGCCGCCGCTCAAACGTCCAATAGCAAGGTCGGGGGACGACGTTTTAACTTTGAGTTGCTGGATGGATTCCAGAATACATTTTTGCTCTGCGGCATCATCAAGCTGGCTGATCCCTCCGGTAAATTTATTGAGTGCGGCGAGGGTAATATTTTTACCAACTGCCATTACCGGAACGATGCCATCGCGCTTTCTGTCTTCTGGCACCATCGCAATACCCTGGGCGATCGCTTGCTGGCAGTTGCGAATATCCACCTGTTTGCCGTCAATATAGATTTTCCCTTCCCACTGTCCGGGCCAAACGCCAAACAGGCATTGAATGGTTTCGGTACGCCCGGCGCCGACCAGTCCGGCAATACCCAGTATTTCACCGCGTTTCAGAGAAAAAGAGACATCGTTAACCCGTTTAATATGGCGATTAACTGGATGCCATGCCGTCAAGTGTTCAATACGTAATATTTCATCACCCGTGATATGCGGTTCGTTAGGGTAAAGTGCCGTTAATTCTCGCCCTACCATCATAGTGATAATATCGTCTTCGCTCATTCCGGCTGCATCACGTGTTCCTATATGCTGACCGTCGCGAATAACGCAAATCGTATCGGAAATTGCTTTAACTTCGTTGAGTTTGTGCGAAATATAGATACAGGCGATACCGTGTTGTTGCAGATCGCGAATAATATCCAGTAAAACCGTGGTTTCCAGCTCGGTTAATGAGGCTGTCGGTTCATCGAGAATTAATAAACGCACCTGCTTATTTAGCGCCTTGGCAATTTCAACCAGTTGTTGTTGCCCAAGCCCTAAATCGCCAACGCGGGTATCGGGTGAAATGGATAAACTGACCTGTGCTAATAGCTTCTGGCAGCGTAGCGTCATCTGGTCATAATCCATAATGCCATTATGGGTTATTTCGTTACCCAGGAAGATATTTTCCAACACGGTCAATTCTTTCACCAGGGCTAATTCCTGGTGAATGATGGCGATGCCTTTGCGTTCGGTATCGCGGATGTGACTTGCCTGAATCTCTTCGCCAGCAAAAATAATTTCGCCTTCGTAGGAGCCATGAGGATAAATTCCACACAGCACTTTCATCAGCGTTGATTTACCAGACCCATTTTCCCCACAGAGTGAGACGATTTCGCCAGCGTTTAGCCGCAAGCTGACGTTATCTATCGCCTTCACGGTGCCGAAGGTTTTGGTAATGTTCTTCATTTCAAGTAGATAAGACATAACGACTCCACCTAAGCCAATCAGTTCACGCGGCATGGAGAGAAATCACGCCCCGGTCAGCGCCGGGGCGTGATGCTTAAAGCTCGCTCTCTTTGTGGAAACCGTCTTTAATTACCGTATCTTTGATGTTGTTTTTATTAACATCGATTGGTGTCAGCAGGCGGGATGGAACATCTTTCAGACCATTATTCAGTGTGGTATCTGCTTTTGGTTCCTGACCATTGCCCAACTCAACGGCAATTTCTGCGGCAGTATTTGCCAACAACGTAATGGGTTTATACACCGTCATAGTTTGCGTACCGGCAGCAATACGTTTTATGCCCGCGAGATCCGCATCCTGGCCGGAAATTGCCACTTTGCCTGATAAACCTTGAGCACTTAATGCCTGAATCGCCCCGCCAGCGGTAGCATCGTTTGAGGCAACAACCGCATCAATTTTGTTATTGTTGGCAGTTAGCGCATTTTCCATAATTTTCAGCGCATTTTCTGGTAACCAGCCATCAACCCATTGGTCGCCAACGACTTTAATTTTTCCTGAGTCAACATAAGGTTTTAATACTTTCATTTGCCCGGCGCGGAATAGCTTGGCGTTGTTATCGACCGGGGAGCCACCCATCAGGAAATAATTTCCTTGTGGGACGATATCAACCAGGGCTTTTGCTTGCAGTTCGCCGACTTTTTCATTATCGAAAGAAATATAAAAATCGATATCTGCATCATTAATCATGCGGTCGTAAGCTAATACTTTTATACCTTCTTGTTTGGCTTCTTTTACAACGTTACTTAATACCTGACCGTTATACGGAATAATGACAAGAACGTCGACGCCCCGGTTAATCATGTTTTCAATCTGCGACATTTGGGTTTCTTCATTGCCATTCGCAGATTGTACAAATACTTTTGCACCGAGAGATTCTGCTTTTTTAACAAAGATATCCCGATCCTTTTGCCAGCGTTCAAGACGGAGATCATCAATCGCCATTCCTATTTTTACTTCTTTGGCGTGCGCCGCGACGTTAGTAAGCAGAAGTGAGGTGCAAAGGGTGAGTAAAATGTTCTTTATTTTCATGATTCAGAGGCCTTCTGTTGTTAGAGGACAGCTTAAAAAAGTAACAATCACCGCGATAAACGTAACCAATTTTTAGCAACTAAACAGGGGAAAACAATTACAGATTTTTATCTTTCGATTACGATTTTTGGTTTATTTCTTGATTTATGACAGAGATCTTACTTTTGTTGATTAATTGTACTTGTTGCATTTTTCTATTCGAGAAATCACCCGGTTTCATCATTCCATATTATTTTTGCGAGCGAGCGCACACTTGTGAATTATCTCAATAGCAGTGTGAAATAACATAATTGAGCAACTGAAAGGGAGTGCCCAATATTACGACATCATCCATCACACGCGGCATTACCTGATTATGGAGTTCATTATGCAAGCCTATTTTGACCAGCTCGATCGCGTTCGTTATGAAGGTCCGAAATCCTCTAACCCGTTAGCATTCCGTCATTACAACCCCGACGAACTGGTGTTGGGCAAGCGTATGGAAGACCACTTGCGTTTTGCCGCCTGCTACTGGCACACCTTCTGCTGGAACGGGGCGGACATGTTTGGCGTGGGCGCGTTTAATCGTCCGTGGCAGCAGCCTGGCGAAGCCCTCGCGCTGGCGAAGCGTAAAGCCGATGTCGCATTCGAGTTTTTCCACAAACTACATGTGCCGTTTTATTGCTTCCATGACGTGGATGTTTCCCCGGAAGGCTCATCGTTAAAAGAGTACATCAATAACTTTGCGCAAATGGTCGATGTGCTGGCTGGCAAGCAAGAAGAGAGCGGCGTGAAACTGCTGTGGGGAACAGCCAACTGCTTTACTAACCCTCGCTATGGCGCAGGCGCGGCGACGAATCCAGATCCCGAAGTCTTTAGCTGGGCAGCTACACAAGTTGTTACCGCGATGGAAGCAACGCATAAACTGGGTGGTGAAAACTATGTGCTGTGGGGCGGTCGTGAAGGTTATGAAACTCTGTTGAATACCGATCTTCGTCAGGAGCGCGAACAGCTTGGTCGTTTTATGCAGATGGTGGTTGAGCATAAACATAAAATCGGTTTCCAGGGCACGCTGCTTATCGAACCGAAACCGCAAGAACCGACCAAACATCAATATGATTACGATGCCGCAACGGTTTACGGCTTCCTGAAACAGTTTGGCCTGGAAAAAGAGATTAAACTGAATATTGAAGCGAACCACGCGACGCTTGCGGGGCACTCTTTCCACCATGAAATTGCCACAGCCATTGCGCTTGGTCTGTTCGGTTCTGTCGATGCTAACCGTGGCGACGCGCAACTGGGCTGGGATACTGACCAGTTCCCGAACAGCGTGGAAGAGAACGCGCTGGTAATGTATGAAATTCTCAAAGCAGGTGGTTTCACGACCGGTGGTCTGAACTTTGATGCCAAAGTACGTCGTCAGAGCACTGATAAATACGATCTGTTCTACGGTCATATTGGGGCGATGGATACGATGGCGCTGTCACTGAAAATTGCAGCCCGCATGATTGAAGACGGCGAACTGGATAAACGCGTAGCACAACGTTATTCCGGCTGGAATAGTGAACTGGGTCAGCAAATCCTGAAAGGTCAAATGTCATTGGCTGATTTAGCAAAATATGCTCAGGACAACAATCTGGCGCCGGTGCATCAGAGTGGACGCCAGGAGCAACTGGAAAATCTGGTAAATCATTATCTGTTCGACAAATAACGGCTAATTGTGCAGTCCGCAAGCCCGGTTATCGGTAGCGATACCGGGCATTTTTTTAAGGAACAATCGCTATGTATATCGGGATAGATCTTGGCACATCGGGCGTAAAAGTTATTTTGCTCAACGAGCAAGGTGAAGTGGTCGCTTCGCAAACGGAAAAACTAACCGTTTCGCGTCCGCATCCACTCTGGTCGGAGCAAGATCCGGAACAGTGGTGGCTGGCGACTGGTCGCGCGATGAAAATCCTGGGTGAACAGCATTCTCTGCGAGACGTTAAAGCATTGGGTATTGCCGGGCAAATGCATGGTGCTACTTTACTTGATGCTCAGCAGCGGGTGCTACGTCCCGCCATTTTGTGGAACGACGGGCGCTGCGCGGAGGAGTGTGCTTTGCTGGAAGCGCGAGTTCCGCAGTCGCGGAATATTACAGGCAACCTGATGATGCCCGGATTTACCGCGCCTAAATTACTGTGGATTCAGCGAAACGAGCCAGAGATATTCCTTCAGGTAGACAAAGTATTATTGCCGAAAGATTATTTGCGTCTGCGGATGACGGGAGAATTCGCCAGTGATATGTCTGATGCAGCCGGCACCATGTGGCTGGATGTCGCAAAGCGTGACTGGAGCGATGTTATGCTGGAGGCTTGCCAGTTATCTCGAGATCAGATGCCAGCATTATACGAAGGCAGCGAAATTACCGGCACTTTGCTACCTGAGGTTGCAAAAGCGTGGGGAATGAATGCAGTGCCGGTTGTTGCGGGCGGCGGCGATAATGCGGCTGGCGCGGTTGGTGTGGGTATGGTTGATGCCAACCAGGCAATGTTATCGCTGGGGACTTCAGGCGTTTATTTTGCGGTGAGCGAAGGTTTCCTAAGTAAGCCGGAAAGTGCCGTACACAGCTTTTGCCATGCTTTACCTGAGCGTTGGCATTTAATGTCTGTGATGCTGAGTGCGGCGTCGTGTCTGGACTGGGCGACGAAATTAACCGGTCTGAGCGATGTCCCCGCTTTAATTGCCGCAGCTCAGCAGGCCGATGAGAATGTCGATCCTGTCTGGTTTTTGCCTTATCTTTCCGGCGAGCGCACGCCGCACAATAATCCACAGGCAAAGGGCGTTTTCTTCGGTCTGACCCATCAACACGGCCCCGCAGAACTGGCTCGCGCGGTACTGGAAGGCGTGGGGTATGCGTTGGCGGATGGCATGGATGTCGTACATGCCTGTGGCATTCAACCGCAAAGCATTACACTGATTGGTGGCGGAGCGCGTAGCGAGTACTGGCGTCAGATGCTGGCGGATATTAGCGGTCAGCAACTGAATTACCGCACGGGGGGGGATGTGGGGCCAGCATTAGGCGCAGCAAGACTGGCACAGATTGCGGTAAATCCAGATAAATCTCTCATTGAGTTGTTGCCGCAACTTCCTTTAGAACAGTCGCATCTGCCGGATGCGCAGCGTTATACCGCTTATCAGCCACGACGTGAAACGTTCCGTCGCCTCTATCAGCAACTTCTGCCGCTAATGGCATAATATTTCCCCCTGCCTTATGTGGCGGGGGATAATCTCCATCTATATATATTTAGAATATATTAATTTTTTATATGAATTTATTCTGAAAATCATTTGTTAATGGCATTTTTCAGTTTTGTCTTTCGTTGGTTACTCGTAATGTATCGCAGGTAGATATGGAGATCGTTATGAAAACCTCAAAGACTGTAGCAAAACTATTATTTGTGGTCGGGGCGCTGGTTTATCTGATTGGATTATGGATCTCATGTCCATTGTTAAGTGGTAAAGGCTATTTTCTTGGCGTGTTAATGACGGGGACTTTTGGTAACTATGCATATCTGCGCGCAGAAAAACTTGGGCAACTGGATGATTTGTTTATCCGCATCTGCCAGTTGGTAGCGTTAATCACCATCGGTCTCTTGTTTATCGGTGTTTTAAACGCACCTATCAATGCTTATGAAATGGTGATCTACCCCATCGCCTTTTTTGTCTGCTTGTTTGGTCAAATGCGAGTATTTCGCTCGGCATAAAGCTCTTAAGCTTCAGGAATGAAAGGAAGTCAGTGATGGAAAACAAAATATCAACCTATTCTCCGGCATTCAGTATTGTGTCATGGATAGCTCTCGTTGGTGGTATCGTTACCTATCTGTTAGGGCTATGGAATGCAGAGATGCAGTTAAATGAAAAAGGATATTATTTTGCCGTACTGGTATTAGGACTGTTTTCTGCAGCGTCTTATCAAAAGACCGTTCGGGACAAGTATGAAGGCATACCGACCACCTCCATTTATTATATGACCTGCCTGACTGTGTTTATTATCTCTGTTGCATTACTGATGGTAGGTCTGTGGAATGCGACGTTATTACTCAGCGAAAAAGGCTTCTATGGTCTGGCCTTCTTTTTAAGCTTGTTTGGTGCAGTAGCGGTGCAGAAAAATATCCGTGATGCTGGGATCAACGCACCAAAAGAAACGATGGCTGCGCAGGAAGAATATAGCGAATAATCTACGTAAGCCCGGTCAGTCCAGTGTGACCGGGCTTTTACTTAACTTACTAATCTGTTTTTATCGATTCGTTGTACCAGTACAGAAAGCAACAAGCTTGCTGCCAGCGTCGCGCAAAAGATCCAAATAATATCCAGTATTGGCCAGTTTTTAAGCTCAATACCACTGGTGCGCAGTGCATGGATAATCAACGCGTGGAACCCGTATATACCCAGAGAATGACGGGATATCAGCCCAAGTCCGCTAATAGTGCGCGTATCCAGTGTATTTTTTACCAGAGTCAGTAACGCAATTGCGCAAATAAAAACTATCGGCCCACAGTAAAGATACCAGGTATCAGCAAAGTTTCCGCGCCACTGTAATTCATATAATGTCCCGCGAGAGATAATAAATACCCCGGCGATAAACAGTGCGGCGCTCATCCACGACAGTGGCTTGTGTTGCGTGTCCATCATCCCAATGGCGCGGCCCAACATGCCATACAGGATGTAGTAAAAAGTATCGCCATTGATATATAAGTTAATTGGTAGCCATTCAAAACCGTCGATCTTCTGTGGCACTGTGTTTGGGTTGGCGATGATGCCAATCACCACCATTAGCACCAACAACATTTTACCGCCGACGTGCTTTACCTGAATCAGCGGCGAAACCAGATAAATCACCGCAATCGCGAAGAAAAACCATAAGTGATAAAACACCGGCTTTTGTAGCAGGTTTTTCAGCGATATCTCCACATTGATGGAAGTAAACAGTGCAATGTAGAGCAGCGCAACTGCGCTATAAAACAGCAGGCATAAGACGATGCGCAAGAAATTGCGCGGCTGGGCGCTGCGTTCGCCAAAAAAGAGATAGCCGGAAATCATGAAAAATAGCGGTACGCTGACACGAGAGGCAGAATTTAGAATATTCGCGATATCCCAGGTGATAGGGCTAACACTATGGGCATTGGTCACATACCAGGTAGTGGTGTGAATCATCACCACCATTAAACACGCTATCCCTCGCAGGTTATCAATCCAGTAAATTTTGGGCTGCATCTGTGTCTCTGTATCTGGTTAAAAAAAGTCTGACTGATAAATCATTCGGTTGGTGCACTGGAATAATCTGAGTTTTATCACTACAGCTTATAGAGGCTTGAGGAAATTCGTAAGATATCAGCCACTATACCGATATAAATAATAAGACTCACCTGCAAACCAGACGGTAATTTAATGATGATGAACTCTTTCTTTCCGGTAATGGCGCTTATGGTGTTAGTAGGATGCTCAACAACGCCACCCGTACAGAAAGCACAACGGGTAAAAGTTGATCCGCTGCGTTCGTTGAATATGGAAGCCTTATGCAAGGATCAGGCAGCAAAACGTTATAACACCGGCGAGCAAAAAATCGACGTCACCGCATTTGAACAGTTCCAGGGGAGTTACGAAATGCGCGGCTATACCTTTCGGAAAGAGCACTTTGTCTGTTCTTTTGACGCGGATGGCCATTTTTTGCATCTTTCCATGCGTTAAGCCCTGCTTTTTCCCGTTTCGTACTGTATATCTTCCATCCAGCGGGTATACTGATCCCTTCCTTTAAATCCACACGTATCCAGCACGAAATAATATGCAAAAGTTTGATACCAGGACCTTCCAGGGCTTGATCCTGACCTTACAGGATTACTGGGCTCGCCAGGGCTGCACCATTGTTCAACCATTGGACATGGAAGTCGGCGCGGGAACCTCTCACCCAATGACCTGTCTGCGCGCGCTGGGGCCAGAACCGATGGCGGCTGCTTATGTCCAGCCTTCTCGTCGCCCGACCGATGGTCGCTACGGCGAAAACCCCAACCGCTTACAGCATTACTATCAGTTCCAGGTGGTGATTAAGCCATCGCCGGACAATATCCAGGAGCTGTACCTCGGTTCTCTAAAAGAGCTGGGCATGGACCCGACTATCCACGATATTCGTTTCGTGGAAGATAACTGGGAAAACCCGACGCTGGGTGCCTGGGGGCTGGGCTGGGAAGTGTGGCTGAACGGCATGGAAGTGACGCAGTTCACTTACTTCCAGCAGGTTGGTGGTCTGGAGTGTAAACCGGTTACCGGCGAGATCACCTATGGTCTGGAACGTCTGGCGATGTACATTCAGGGCGTAGACAGCGTTTACGACCTGGTCTGGAGCGACGGCCCGCTGGGTAAAACCACTTATGGCGACGTGTTCCATCAGAACGAAGTGGAGCAGTCCACTTATAACTTCGAATACGCGGACGTGGACTTCCTGTTCACCTGCTTCGAGCAGTACGAGAAAGAAGCGCAGCAGCTACTGGCGCTGGAAAATCCGCTGCCGCTGCCTGCCTACGAGCGTATTCTGAAAGCCGCCCACAGCTTCAACCTGCTGGATGCGCGTAAAGCCATCTCCGTCACTGAGCGTCAGCGTTATATTTTGCGCATTCGCACCCTGACCAAAGCAGTGGCAGAAGCATACTACGCTTCCCGTGAAGCCCTCGGCTTCCCGATGTGCAACAAAGATAAGTAAGAGGCGGCTATGTCTGAGAAAACTTTTCTGGTGGAAATCGGCACTGAAGAGCTGCCACCAAAAGCACTGCGCAGCCTGGCTGAGTCCTTTGCTGCGAACTTTACTGCGGAGCTGGATAACGCTGGCCTCGCACACGGCACCGTTCAATGGTTTGCGGCTCCGCGTCGTCTGGCGCTGAAAGTGGCTAACCTGGCGGAAGCCCAGCCTGACCGTGAAATCGAAAAACGCGGCCCGGCGATTGCCCAGGCTTTCGACGCCGAAGGCAAACCGAGTAAAGCAGCAGAAGGCTGGGCGCGTGGTTGCGGGATCTCCGTTGACCAGGCCGAGCGTCTGACTACTGACAAAGGCGAATGGCTACTGTATCGCGCTCATGTGAAGGGCGAAAGCACCGAGGCACTTGTTCCGAACATGGTAGCCACTTCGCTGGCGAAACTACCGATCCCGAAACTGATGCGCTGGGGCGCGTCTGACGTGCACTTCGTGCGTCCGGTGCACACCGTAACTTTGCTGCTGGGCGATAAAGTCATTCCGGCAACCATTCTGGGTATTCAGTCCGATCGCGTAATTCGTGGACATCGCTTTATGGGTGAGCCGGAAATTACCATCGACAATGCCGATCAGTATCCGGAAATTCTGCGCGAGCGCGGGAAAGTCATCGCCGATTACGAAGAGCGTAAGGCGAAGATTAAAGCCGATGCTGAAGAAGCGGCGCGTAAGATTGGCGGTAATGCTGACTTAAGCGAAAGCCTTCTGGAAGAAGTGGCTTCGCTGGTTGAATGGCCGGTTGTTCTGACCGCGAAATTCGAAGAGAAATTCCTCGCTGTGCCGTCTGAAGCACTGGTTTATACCATGAAAGGTGACCAGAAATACTTCCCGGTGTATGCGAACGACGGCAAACTGCTGCCGAACTTTATCTTCGTTGCCAACATTGAGTCGAAAGATCCGCAGCAAATTATCTCTGGTAACGAGAAAGTCGTTCGTCCACGTCTGGCTGATGCCGAGTTCTTCTTCAACACCGACCGTAAAAAACGTCTTGAAGATAACCTGCCGCGCCTGCAAACCGTGCTGTTCCAGCAACAGCTGGGGACGCTGCGCGATAAAACTGACCGCATTCAGGCTCTGGCTGGCTGGATCGCTGAACAGATTGGCGCTGACGTTAACCACGCAACTCGTGCTGGGCTGCTGTCCAAGTGTGACCTGATGACCAACATGGTCTTTGAGTTCACCGACACCCAGGGCGTTATGGGTATGCACTACGCGCGTCATGATGGTGAAGCGGAAGATGTCGCGGTGGCGCTGAACGAGCAGTATCAACCGCGCTTTGCCGGTGATTCCCTGCCGTCTAACCCGGTAGCCTGTGCGCTGGCGATTGCTGACAAGATGGATACCCTGGCGGGCATCTTCGGTATTGGTCAGCATCCGAAAGGTGATAAAGACCCGTTTGCGCTGCGTCGTGCGGCGCTGGGCGTGCTGCGTATTATCGTTGAGAAGAACCTCAATCTTGATCTGCAAACGCTGACCGAAGAAGCTGTGCGCTTGTACGGTGATAAGCTGACTAACGCCAATGTGGTGGATGACGTTATCGACTTTATGCTCGGTCGCTTCCGCGCCTGGTATCAGGACGAAGGTTACACCGTCGACACCATCCAGGCGGTACTGGCGCGTCGTCCGACTCGTCCGGCAGATTTTGATGCCCGCATGAAGGCGGTATCGCACTTCCGTACCCTGGAAGCAGCGGCAGCACTGGCGGCGGCGAACAAGCGTGTATCTAACATTCTGGCGAAATCAGACGAAGTGCTGAGCGATCGCGTGAATGCCTCCACCCTGAAAGAGCCGGAAGAAATTAAACTGGCGATGCAGGTAGTTGTATTGCGCGACAAGCTGGAGCCGTACTTCGCAGAAGGTCGTTATCAGGATGCGCTGGTCGAACTGGCTGAGTTGCGTGAACCGGTTGATGCCTTCTTCGATAAAGTGATGGTAATGGTCGATGACAAAGAACTACGTATCAACCGTCTGACCATGCTGGAAAAACTGCGCGAATTATTCCTGCGTGTAGCGGATATTTCTTTACTGCAGTAATAACTCCTTTATTAAAAAGTCTGCCAGATGGCAGACTTTTTTTTCACTAAATAATACAGCTACCTTTAATAATCTTCTGCTGAATAAAAATCATCTCATATATTAATTTTATGATATTTTTTCGGAATTTATTAAGGAGAGGAAAAGAGGTTATTACGCTAAAATAAGTCTGGGTGCTTGAGACTGTTTGTCTCAGGTATTCACCAAAAGGCAGACAGAGAAAAGCCCCACCTGACTATAAATCAAAGTGAGGCTGCCCTATGCCTGAACACCATAAGGTTAGCCTCTTACTCGTTGGAAATCAACACAGGAGGCTGGGAATGCCGCAGAAATATAGATTGCTTTCTTTAATAGTGATTTGTTTCACGCTTTTATTTTTCACCTGGATGATAAGAGATTCACTGTGTGAATTGCATATTAAACAGGGAAGCTATGAGCTGGCGGCATTTTTAGCCTGCAATTTGAAAGAGTAAGAGTCTTTGGCGGGAAATTATTCCCGCCTTTCTTACGGCGTTGCGCATTCTCATTGCACCCAAATTTATTCTTTATAAAAATAATAATAGATTGTATTACGCGATCGATTATTTATTTCCTGAAATAACAAATAAAAAAATCCCCGCCAATTGGCAGGGATCTTAGATTCTGTGCTTTTAAGCAGAGATTACAGGCTGGTTACGTTACCAGCTGCCGGGCCTTTAGCGCCGCTTTCGATGGTGAAGGACACTTTCTGACCTTCGTCCAGAGATTTGTAACCATCGTTCTGGATAGCAGAGAAGTGTACGAACACGTCTTTAGAGCCATCGTCAGGAGTGATGAAGCCGAAGCCTTTGTCAGCGTTGAACCATTTTACGATACCAGTCATTTTACCGGACATAGTGTATTACCTTTAATAATTAAGTGTGCCTTTCGGCGATATGGCGTGCTTTACAGATTTTGAAGCGTTAAAGGAATGTGCACTACGAGGGGTATCAACGATAACTCTTGAAGGGACTTGCCTTACTACACTGCTTTAATGGTCTGTACGTCAAACCGTTGATGTGCATTAAGCCACGCATTGAATGGTGATGCAACAATTATTTTCCATATTTATGATTAATTGGTCGGAAAACGGTCCTGTCATCAGGACCGTAAACATCAATACAGTGGATAAAAGTCTATTCCATCAACTGTTTACTTAATGCTGGGTTGGCCTGGATCAGGCGCATCAATTTTAGTTCGGCACTGGAAGGCTTTACGCGTCTGGACTCCCATTCTTTCACCATGGCTACTGATACGCCCAAAACCCGGGCGAAATCATCAATTTTTAACCCTGTCCCTTTACGTAATTGCTCGATTTCGGTACAAGGCGTTGTTCTGTGCGTCAGGGTAATCTTTTGCGTTTCATCTTTAAAAACAATTTGTTCCAGGCTACTCAACAGCTCATGCATTGGATCTTTATATTCCATTGAAAACTCCTCAAATCACACTGCGGGATCGTGAATTTCATCGAAGCTCATTAAGAATAGTCGGGAAAAGCAGACACAGCGGGGAGAAACCCGTGAGTGATTTAAGTATGATTCGATTCAGCTACTAAGTTGCCGTGACTTATAGTCGTCTAACGATATGATTAATGCCGAAATATTTCTCAGCGTCCTGGGATTGTAAAGATTCCGAAAATTTGGCCTACCAAGAGAAGGGATGAGCTGACCACAAAAACGCAATAGCAATGTCTGTTTTTAACAATAAAACAACAAATTAACTCTTCTTCATTTTCTACATCATTTTCCCAGGAAGATTATGCATAAAGGGTATCCTGTAAGCCTGTCCTGGACTATCCTTGTCAGCGTCAGACACGCGTGTGTCGTTGTGCGCTTTTTTTGGGTGAAAGGAGTAAGAAAATGGCGACAGGAAAGTCCTGCTCTCGCTGGTTTGCGCCTCTTGCGGCGTTATTAATGGTAGTTAGCCTGAGTGGGTGTTTTGATAAAGAAGGCGATCAGCGTAAAGCGTTTATCGACTTCCTGCAGAATACAGTGATGCGTAGCGGTGAACGTCTACCAACCCTGACTGCCGATCAGAAAAAACAGTTTGGTCCTTTTGTCTCTGATTACGCGATCCTGTATGGCTATTCCCAACAGGTTAATCAGGCGATGGATTCCGGTCTGCGTCCGGTTGTAGACAGCGTTAACGCGATTCGCGTACCACAGGATTACGTCACGCAAAGTGGTCCACTGCGTGAAATGAACGGATCTCTTGGCGTACTGGCGCAACAATTGCAAAATGCGAAGTTGCAGGCCGATGCTGCGCACTCTGCGCTAAAACAGACCGATGACCTGAAACCGGTCTTTGATCAGGCATTCACTAAAGTAGTGACGACCCCAGCTGATGCGTTGCAACCGCTGATTCCTGCGGCTCAAACGTTCACGCAGCAACTGGTGATGGTGGGGGACTACATCGCTCAACAAGGTACTCAGGTGAGCTTTGTCGCGAATGGCATCCAGTTCCCGACTTCACAGCAGGCGAGTGAATATAACAAACTGATTGCGCCATTACCGGCACAGCATCAGGCGTTTAATCAGGCCTGGACCACGGCAGTCACTGCAACCCAATAAAGAGTAAAAGCCCGAACGGTTATCGGGCTTTTCTCCACGCAGTCGCGGCTTAGTCCGCGACGTGCGGATTCACACAGTTCTTCTCAACCTTCCCCTGCAACGCATTAATCAAATTATCCACGGCACAGGCAGCCATGCCATAACGCGTCTCATGGGTGGCTGAACCAATATGTGGTACTGCAACGACATTTGTCATTGAGAGCAACGGCGAATCTACTGGCAATGGCTCTTGTTCGAAGACATCCAGACCAGCGGCGTGAATTTCCCCTTTCTGCAACGCCGCAATCAGTGCATTTTCGTCAACTACCGGCCCACGCCCTGCATTAATGAAAATGGCGGAGGATTTCATTTTGGCGAATTGTTCTGCGCCAAACAGGTGATGAGTTTCTTCAGTTAGCGGCAGGATCAGGCAAACGAAATCTGATTCTTGTAACAGCGTATCCAGATCGCAGTAGCGGGCGTTAAAGCGTTCCTCTGCTTCTTTATGGTGGCGGCGCGCGTTATAGAGAATTGGCATATTGAAGCCAAAGTGCGCGCGCTGTGCCAGGGCCATGCCGATCCGTCCCATCCCGACAATGCCCAGTGTTTTATGGTGAACGTCAACGCCGTACCAGTCCGGGCCGATATTGGCGGTCCATTCGCCAGCTTTTACGCGTTCCGCCACTTCCACAATCCGACGCGCTGTACACAGCACCAGCGCCATCAGCGTATCGGCGACGGTTTCCGTTAACACGGTTGGCGTATGCATCAGCAGGATTTTTCGAGCGTTAAGCGCATCGACGTCGAAATTGTCATAGCCGACGGAGACAGTTGAAGTGGCACGCAGTTTTGGCATTTTTTCCAGTAATGCGGCATCAACATTCTCGTTTGAACCCAGTAAACCTTCAGCTTCGGCAAAAATCGCCGCGTTTTGTTCAATGGTTTGTGGATTAAGGTCTGCTACCTGGTGAACGGTGAAATGCTCTTGCAGGCGTTGCAGTAGATCATCAGGTAAGGCTTTGTAGAGGATAACGGACGGCTTCATTCTTCTCTCCATTCACTGATAAGGCGATCACCTTAGCCTGAAATATGATGAAGGAAAACTGAAGAATGCCAGGTGATTTCTGCATCACCCGGCATGAAAGGGATTAGAGCGGGCTTAAAGTGATTTCTACACGGCGGTTTTGCGCCTTACCTTCAGCGGTGCTGTTGCTGGCGATCGGATTAGCCGGGCCAAGACCCTGAGTACGGATGCGGCTGGCGTCCACACCCTGGGTGATCAACGCGCTGGCAACGGAATCCGCACGCTGCTGGGAGAGACGCATGTTCAGGTCGTGACCACCCGTGCTGTCGGTATAACCAATCACGTTAACTGCCGTTTTTGGGTACTCTTTCAGCACCATTGCCACGCCAGTCAGCGTGTTAGCACCGGCCGGTTTAAGGGTCGCGCTGCTGCTGTCAAAGGTCACATTGTTCGGCATGTTAAGGATAATGTTGTCCCCGCTGCGGGTTACGCTAACGCCGGTGCCGCGCATTTTGTCACGCAGCTTCGCTTCCTGTACATCCATGTAATAACCCACGCCACCGCCCAGTGCCGCGCCTGCTGCTGCGCCAATCAGCGCGCCTTTACCGCGATCTTTCTTCGAAGAAGAGAGCGCGCCAATACCCGCGCCAACGAGAGAGCCCAGACCTGCGCCGATAGCAGATTTGCCTGCTTCACGTTCGCCGGTGTAAGGGTTAGTTGTACAGCCAGATACCGCCAGAGCGCCGCTCACGACGGCAGCAATAAGATAAACACGTTTCTTCATTGTTAATCCTTAATAACCTTTTTATTCTTGTTCACGGGTGCCGTGGCGGGAGATTATGCCGTGTGAACATGAAGATTATTCCTGGGAATACTCGGAAATTTGTAAGTAATATTTAACTGCCCAATACATCTAACCTTTCAGGAGCCTTCGGTTTGGCCAATTCATCCTCACGTTATTCCGTTCTGACTGCCGCCCACTGGGGACCCATGCTGGTTGAAACCGACGGTGAAACAGTTTTTAGCTCGCGTGGCGCGTTAGCGACAGAGCTGGAAAACTCCTTGCAGAGCGCGGTTCGCGACCAGGTTCACAGCAATACGCGGGTACGATTTCCAATGGTGCGCAAAGGCTTTCTCGCGTCACCAGAAAACCCGCAAGGCATTCGTGGGCAGGATGAATTTGTTCGCGTGAGTTGGGATGAGGCGCTGGATCTTATTCACCAACAACATAAACGCATTCGTGAGGTTTATGGTCCGGCATCGATTTTTGCTGGTTCCTACGGCTGGCGTTCAAACGGCGTGCTGCATAAGGCCTCGACATTATTACAACGCTATATGGCGCTGGCAGGCGGTTATACCGGGCATCTGGGGGATTATTCGACCGGTGCGGCACAGGCGATCATGCCGTATGTCGTGGGTGGCAGCGAAGTTTATCAACAGCAAACCAGTTGGCCACTGGTGCTGGAACATAGCGATGTCGTGGTGCTATGGAGTGCTAACCCACTCAATACGCTGAAAATTGCGTGGAATGCATCTGATGAGCAGGGGCTTTCTTACTTTTCCGCACTGCGTGACAGCGGGAAAAAGCTGATCTGCATTGATCCAATGCGATCGGAAACCGTCGATTTCTTTGGCGATAAAATGGAGTGGGTGGCACCGCACATGGGCACCGATGCTGCGCTGATGCTAGGGATCGCCCATACGCTGGTGGAAAATGGCTGGCACGACGAAGCGTTTCTGACGCGTTGCACCACAGGTTATGACGTCTTCGCCTCTTATTTGCTGGGCGAGAGCGACGGAATAGCGAAAACCGCCGAATGGGCGGCAGGGATTTGTGGTGTTGGCGCAGCGAAAATCCGCGAGCTGGCGGCTATTTTCCACCAAAACACTACGATGCTGATGGCGGGATGGGGAATGCAGCGCCAACAGTTTGGTGAGCAAAAACACTGGATGATCGTCACGCTGGCGGCAATGTTGGGGCAAATCGGCACACCCGGCGGCGGCTTTGGCCTTTCTTACCATTTTGCCAATGGCGGCAATCCGACCCGCCGCGCTGCGGTGCTCTCTTCCATGCAAAGTAGTTTGCCCGGCGGCACCGATGCGGTGGATAAAATCCCTGTTGCCCGCATTGTTGAAGCACTGGAAAACCCTGGTGGCGCATATCAACACAACGGTATGAACCGACATTTCCCGGATATTCGTTTTATCTGGTGGGCGGGCGGTGCCAACTTTACCCACCATCAGGATACCAATCGTCTGATTCACGCCTGGCAAAAACCAGAGCTGGTGGTGATCTCCGAATGCTTCTGGACGGCGGCGGCAAAACACGCTGATATCGTTCTCCCTGCGACCACGTCGTTTGAGCGTAATGATCTCACCATGACCGGCGATTACAGCAATCAGCATCTGGTGCCGATGAAACAAGTGGTGCCACCGCGTGGTGAAGCACGTAATGATTTTGATGTTTTTGCTGAATTAAGCGAACGGTGGGAAAAGGGCGGCTACGCGCGATTTACAGAAGGGAAAAGTGAGTTGCAATGGCTGGAAACGTTTTATAACGTCGCCCGGCAGCGTGGGGCAAGTCAGCAGATACAATTGCCACCATTTACTGAGTTCTGGCAAGCCAACCAGTTAATTGAGATGCCGGAAAACCCGGACAGCGAGCGGTTTATTCGCTTCGCTGATTTTTGCCGCGATCCGCAGGCGTATCCGTTAAAAACCGCCAGCGGCAAGATTGAAATCTTCTCACAGCGTATTGCCGATTACGCTTATCCGGATTGCCCAGGGCATCCAATGTGGCTGGAGCCGGACGAATGGCAGGGCAATGCAGAACCGGAACAGTTGCAGATACTTTCTGCTCACCCGGCACATCGTCTGCACAGTCAGCTGAATTACAGTTCCTTGCGCGAATTGTATGCGGTGGCAAATCGTGAACCTGTCACCATTCACCCAGAAGATGCGCGGGCGCGGGGTATACAAGATGGCGATACAGTTCGGGTGTGGAACTCGCGCGGACAAATCCTTGCCGGAGCCGTCATTAGCGAAGGTATTAAACCTGGCGTGATTTGTATTCACGAAGGCGCGTGGCCAGATCTTGATTTATCTGCTGGCGGCATTTGTAAAAATGGTGCGGTTAACGTGCTAACTAAAGACCTTCCCAGCTCGCGGCTGGGGAATGGCTGTGCGGGTAACACGGCGCTGGCATGGCTGGAAAAATATAATGGCCCGGAGCTGTCGCTTACGGCGTTTGATCCGCCTGCCAATCCATAATCCAGGTAGGGAGTTGGGTTTCCTCCTGCCATGCGCAGTCGACAATATGAAACCCCTGCGCATGGTAAAAATCTATCGCCGGTTGGTTTTTTTGATAAACCTCCAGCAACAAATGGGGATGGCGCTGCTGTACATGTTGCATCAGCGCCTTACCAATGCCGCGTCTGATGGCCTTCGGTGCGACAAACATCGCTGCCAGAAACCGGCCCTCCATAATGCTGACAAAACCGAGAAATTCACCATTGTCTTCCCACACCCAGTTTTGCGCGTTGGCTAGATATGCATCACGCACCAGCGGAATGCAGTCACGCCAATAGCTTGTTTCTATAAAGGGATGTCCCCAGCTTGTGCTTTCCAGCCATAACTCCAGAATCGCGGGCAGTTCCGAAAGCAGTGCTTCCCGAATCATGATTTGTTCCCCGGATGGCAACAGCAGCTAACCACATGATCATTCACCAGCCCACATGCCTGCATAAAGGAGTAACAAATTGTCGTGCCAACAAACTTAAAGCCGCGTTTTTTCAGAGCCTTGGAGAGCGCGTCGGAGGCGGGCGTTGAAGTAGGGATTTCGCTCAATGTTCTGGCTTGTGTCACTTGTGGCTGGTGGTTTACGAACGACCAGACAAAGTCGGCAAACGGTTCGCCGTTTTGCTCCATTTGCAGGTAAGCGCGCGCATTGCCGATAATGGCCTGGATTTTTCCACGATGGCGGATAATCCCGGTATCCTGTACCAGTCTTTCGATATCGTCTTCCTGCATTGCCGCGACCTTGACGGGATCAAACTGATGAAAACAAGCGCGATAATTTTCACGTTTTTTGAGGACGGTAATCCAGGATAACCCAGCCTGTTGTCCTTCAAGGCAGATCATTTCGAACAGTTTTTTACTGTCGGTTTCAGGCACGCCCCACTCATTATCGTGGTAGGCAATATAAAGTGGGTCCTGACTCACCCAGCCGCAACGTTCCATACTTTCCCTCGCTATATACCAGACCGTAAAAATTTCAGCCGCTTTTCTTGACGCATCGGTGAAAAAGTCAATATTTAATACAGGGCTACTATGCCCGATATCCTTCATACAATGACAATAATATTGCCGAATTCGGCTCTTTTCTGGAGTCGTGTTAATGATCATAAAAAAATGCGGTGGCCACTGGACGTTAAGTTTGCTGGCGAGCGTTGTAATCAGTTCTCTTTTTCTCAACACAGCTTATGCCTGGCAACAAGAATATATCGTTGATACGCAGCCTGGGCATACTACGGAGCGTTATACCTGGGATAGTGATCACCAACCTGATTACAACGATATTTTGTCGCAACGTATTCAAAGTAGCCAAAGGGCGCTGGGACTGGAAGTCAATCTGGCGGAGGATACGCCTGCCGATGTGACCAGCAGTATGAGTATGGGCTGGAATTTCCCTTTATATGAACATGTTACAACAGGCCCAGTCGCCGCATTGCATTATGATGGTACGACCATTTCGATGTATAACGAGTTTGGCGACAGCACTGCAACGTTGACCGATCCGTTATGGCATGCCAGCGTCAGTACATTAGGCTGGCGTGTTGATTCCCGGCTTGGTGATTTTCGTCCCTGGGCGCAAATCAGCTATAACCAGCAATTTGGTGAGAATATCTGGAAGGCTCAATCAGGCCTGAGCCGCATGACGGCGACAAATCAGAACGGCAACTGGCTTGATGTGACTGTGGGCGCCGATATGTTGCTTAATCCAAATATTGCCGCTTATGCCGCGTTATCTCAGGCAGAAAACAGCAACAATAATAATGATTATTTGTATAGCATGGGCGTTAGTGCCAGATTTTAACTTGTCATTTACAATTTGAACCCGCGTATAACAATCATTGTGTTGATAGTGGGTACTAACTGACACAATTATTATTGTGGTGAATATTTGTCACGTCATTCATTCCTGAACTAAGGCATTTCATTCCGTTCTGATGGCATTTCATGCCGTTTTTCCCCTGGCATAAAGTGCACTTCGATATGGTTGTCGGCAGAGACCTTTCCTTTTTATTAATGCAGGAACACTGCCATGACACCTTCCAACTATCAACGTACGCGCTGGCTGACGCTTATCGGTACTATTATTACCCAGTTCGCCCTGGGTTCGGTTTATACCTGGAGCCTGTTTAACGGTGCACTTTCCGCCAAACTGGATGCACCGGTAAGCCAGGTGGCTTTCTCCTTTGGCCTGTTGAGTCTGGGACTGGCAATTTCGTCTTCTGTCGCGGGAAAATTACAGGAACGTTTTGGCGTTAAACGCGTCACTATGGCTTCCGGTATTTTGCTGGGATTAGGCTTCTTCCTGACCGCGCATTCCAACAACCTGATGATGCTGTGGCTGAGTGCCGGTGTGCTGGTCGGTCTGGCAGATGGCGCGGGTTACTTGCTGACGCTCTCTAACTGCGTGAAGTGGTTCCCGGAACGTAAAGGTTTGATCTCCGCATTCGCCATTGGTTCCTATGGCCTGGGTAGCCTGGGGTTCAAATTTATCGATACGCAACTGCTGGAAACGGTCGGTCTGGAAAAAACCTTTATAATTTGGGGCGCGATTGCGCTGGTGATGATTGTTTTTGGCGCGACCTTAATGAAAGATGCGCCGAAACAGGAAGTCAAAACCCATAATGGCGTGGTGGAAAATGATTTCACCCTGGCAGAGTCGATGCGTAAACCGCAATACTGGATGCTGGCGGTAATGTTCCTGACTGCCTGCATGAGTGGTCTGTATGTTATTGGGGTGGCGAAAGATATCGCGCAGAGTCTGGCGCATCTTGATGCAATTTCCGCAGCCAACGCAGTGACGGTCATTTCAATTGCTAACCTTTCTGGTCGTCTGGTTCTGGGTATTCTGTCTGACAAAATCTCCCGTATTCGGGTCATCACCATTGGACAGGTGGTTTCGCTGGTGGGCATGGCGGCACTGCTGTTCGCTCCACTCAATGCGTTAACGTTCTTCGCGGCGATTGCCTGCGTGGCGTTTAACTTCGGCGGCACAATCACGGTGTTCCCGTCACTGGTCAGCGAGTTCTTTGGACTTAATAATCTGGCGAAAAACTACGGTGTAATTTACCTCGGTTTCGGTATCGGCAGCATTTGCGGCTCGATTATCGCCTCACTGTTTGGTGGTTTCTATGTGACCTTCTACGTGATTTTCGCCCTGCTGATTCTGTCTCTTGCACTTTCTACGACTATTCGCCAGCCAGGGCAGAAGGTGTTGCGCGAGGTTCACGTCTAAAAATATCATTGTAAGAAAATGAAGGGGAGGGACGTGAGTTTCTCCCTTTTCCTATTTCAGAGTATAAATAGAACAATGCATTCTTTCTGTGGATGTATTACTCTGTTTATATAAAATATTAATATGAATATTTTCCGAAAGTATATTTCCATATTGATGTTGTTTTTTATAACATGCTGAATTTAATATACATTCCCTTTTATTTTAAAAAATAATATTTAGTAAAAATAATTTTATTTTTTAGTGCCATTTGTATAATCTGCGCCCCGTTGTGTGAACAACATTAAGCATATTTATCTATATAAATGGAGTTATTCATGAAAAAGGTTGTTTTTGCCTTGTCAGCACTGGCGTTAACTTCTGGTTCCGTATTTGCAGCGGATTCCGGTGATGGCACTGTGAAATTTACAGGTGAAATCGTCGACGCAGCTTGCGTACTGTCAGTTGATTCTCAGAATCAGGAAGTTGTACTGGGTCAGGTGCAAAAATCTGTATTTGCTGCAGTCGGTGATAAATCACCATCAAAACCTTTCGAAATCAAGCTGGAAGATTGTGATATCACCACTTTGAAAAAGGCGAAAGTCAGCTTTAGTGGCGTTGGTGATACCGATAAACCTGAACTTATCTCTGTTAGCACCGAAGCAGGCGCGGCGAAAGGCGTAGGTATCGGTATTTATGATAACAGCAACACCCTGGTTGCGATGAATAGTGGTGAATCCAGCACTGACCTGAAAAAAGGTCAGACAGTTCTTTATTTCACCGCAAACTATGTTTCTACTTTAGCTGCTGTAACTACTGGTTATGGTAATGCTCAGGTTGATTTCAATCTGTCTTACGAGTAATAGTTAGTTTCACAATTGGCGAAGATGAATTCTCCGCCAATTGTGTTCAACGTTCATGGATAGAATGATGAAAAAAAAATTCATTGCGTTAACTCTTTGGGTGTTAATTTCGCAGTCTGCACTAGCGAGTGGGGTTGGGCTTAGTTCTACTCGGGTGATTTATGACGGTAATAAGAAAGAAGCATCGCTAACCGTACAAAACAAAAATAAATCAGAAGAATTTCTTATTCAGTCATGGGTTGATGATGCAACGGGTAGTAAAAAAACACCATTCATCATTACTCCGCCATTATTCAAACTTGAGCCAGGAAAAAACAACATCTTACGTATCGTAAATGTGAATCCCTCCTTACCTCAGGATCGTGAATCTGTTTACTGGGTAAACGTCAAAGCGATTCCTTCTCAAAATGAAGAAAATGAAGGGAAAAATGTCTTGCAGATTGCAGTTCGTACTCGCATCAAGCTTTTTTATCGCCCAGCAGGTCTAAAAGGGGATATTAAATCTTCGCCAGGAGAACTACGTTTTACGCGAAACGGTAAACAGATAAAAGTTGACAATCCAACTGTTTTTAACATCACGTTCAGTGATGTATTTATTAACGGACACGAAATTGAAAAGTCCGGTATGGTGCCAGCAAAAGGGTCTTTGAATATCAATTTGCCTGCAGGTGTGAACAGTGCTTCGCAAATAAAATATAATACAATTAATGATTTTGGCTCTTCAGGTGAATATCTGACTCGCGAAATTAATTAATAGTTTTCAGGGGAACCAACTTAATGTCATGGATGGTCGTTTCGCGCACTTACACTTCTTTGCCCTTTTCTTTATCTGTATTGGCGCTTACGGTTGCAGGCTCTTTTTCTGCGACAGCTGGAAAATTTAATCCGCGTTTTCTGGAAGATACCGCAGGGATCAACCAGCATGTTGACCTTTCCATGTACGAAACTGACCATGGCGCGCAGTTGCCTGGAACATATCGCGTTTCTTTAATCGTCAATGAACAAAAAATGGAAACGCGCACTCTGGAGTTTAAGGCGGCTACAGAATCCCAACGAAAGGAGATGGGGGAGTTTCTCATACCTTGTTTAAGCCGGACACAACTGGCTGATATGGGCGTTCGTGTAGACAGTTTTTCAGCACTTAACCTTATACCAGCAGAAGCCTGTGTGGCGTTTAATGAAATTATCCCTCAGGCGACCAGTCATTTTGATTTTAGCGAACAAAAACTGGTGATGAGTTTTCCTCAGGCGGCAATGCAGCAGGTTGCTCGCGGTACAGTACCTGAATCTCGCTGGGACGATGGTGTGCCCGCGTTGCTTCTTGATTACAGTTTCAGCGGTAGTAACAGTTCTCATGATACAAAAAGTTATAATCGCTACATTGATGAAAATGGTAATCATCACCAGGATAAAAACGAAACTAGCCAGACTAACGATAGCTACTACTTAAGTATGCGAAGCGGCCTTAACCTTGGGGCATGGCGTCTGCGAAATTACAGTAACTGGAGCTATAGTAACGGCGAGAAGCAGTGGGACAATATTGGCACCTATGTAACACGGGCCATTGTTCCGCTGAAAGCGCAACTGACATTGGGTGATACAGCAACACCTTCAGATATTTTTGACAGTGTGCAGATGCGCGGGGCATTACTGGCCTCTGATGAAGAAATGTTGCCAGACAGCCAACGTGGTTTTGCTCCGGTAGTTCGAGGGATAGCGAAAAGTAACGCGGAAGTCAGTATTGAACAAAATGGTTACGTGATTTATCGAGCATTTGTTCAGCCAGGTGCGTTTGAAATTAACGATTTATACCCCACAGCGAACAGCGGTGATTTAACCGTAATTGTTAAAGAGGCTGATGGTAGTGAACAAAGATTTATTCAGCCATTCTCTTCAGTCGCTATTTTCCAACGTGAAGGGCATCTCAAATATAGCCTTTCTGCTGGTGAATACCGTGCTGGTAATTACGATAGCGCCAACCCACGCTTTGGTCAGTTTAATGCGATGTATGGTTTACCGTTTGGTATGACCACCTATGGTGGCGCATTAATTTCTAAGGATTACAACGCATTTGCTCTGGGATTGGGGAAAAACTTTGGCTCTATTGGTGCAATATCGGTTGATATTACTCAGGCAAAAAGTACATTAAATAATAATGCAACCGATCAGGGACAATCGTACCGCTTTCTTTATTCAAAAAGCTTTGCCAGCGGCACAGATTTCCGTTTATTGGGTTACAAGTATTCTACCAGTGGTTTTTATACCTTCCAGGAAGCAACAGATGTGCGTAGCGGTGCTGACAGTGATTACGGCCGTTACCATAAGCGTAGTGAAATTCAGGGTAATTTGACACAGCAATTGGGCACCTATGGGTCGGTTTATTTCAATATGACCCAGCAGGATTACTGGAATGATGACGGTAAGCGCCTTTCTTTGGCTACCGGGTACAACGGTCGTATTGGACGTGTTAATTACAGTATTGCTTACAGTTGGAATAAAAGCCCTGAATGGGATGAAAACGACCAGTTGTGGTCATTTAATGTTTCCATTCCGTTTGGTCGGGCATGGAGTAACTACCGCGTGACAACCGATCAGGATGGTCGTACGACACAACAGCTTGGCGTCAATGGCACTCTGTTAGAAGATCGCAATCTTAGCTATAACGTTCAGGAAGGGTATTCCAGTAATGGTGTTGGTAATAGCGGTAATGCCAGTTTGGCGTACCAGGGCGGCGCCGGTAATATCAGCGTGGGTTACAGCTATGGTAAAGACTACCAGCAGACTAACTACAGCCTGCGTGGTGGCATTGTAGCGCACAGTGAAGGGATCTCGCTTTCCCAACCTTTGGGTGAAACCATTGGTATAGTTTCAGCACCAGGTGCCCGGGGGGCGAAAGTATTAAATAATAGTGGTGTGAGTGTTGACTGGCAAGGTAATGCGGTCGTTCCTTATCTGAGCATCTACCGTGAAAATGATGTGTCCATTCGCAGTGAAACGTTGAATGACAGTGTTGATATGAACAGCGCATTCCAGACAGTTGTGCCAACGCGAGGAGCTGTCGTACGGGCGCATTTCGATACCCGTGTGGGTTATCGAGTTCTTATGACATTAATTCGGCAAAATGAAGTGAGCGTCCCCTTTGGTGCAACTGCAACGCTGGTTTCAGATAAAAGTGAACAGATTAGCGGTATTGTTGGTGAAGATGGGCAGTTATATATCAGCGGGATGCCTAAAAAAGGGGATGTGAAGATCGTATGGGGTAAAGATACTTCACAACAATGCGTTGCGAAATATGAACTGCCGATTAAGGAAAAATCGTCAGGTATTATTTCTGTGACAACAAATTGCCAATGATCAGGGATAGATAATATGATGAAAATTTCAAGTCTGTTTTTTGTTGGAAGCATGTTGTTTACGGCCAATAATGTTATGGCTGCAGATTGGGGACCCTGTACATCGACTTCAGGTGTTCATGATTATCCAGTCAATTTTGATATTGATATTATGGATGCCAGCAAAAATAAAGCGGGTACTGAATTAAGATTAATTTACTCATGGGCTGGTGTTGGGCAGCCTTTTAGTTTTATTTGTGAGTGTCCGGATACTTATAAAACGGAAAAGGATACACTGATTAAAGTCGTGAGTAACTTATCTACGGCAACGCGAAAAATAAACAGTGAGCAATACTACCGGTTAACCGATGAGCTGGAAGTAATGACCATGATTCAAGGTCCAAGCGTGATGTTCCGCGTTCCGGAGGCCAATAGTCAGATCCCTAATTTAAATAACTCTTCTCAAGACTGTAAAGGTAATAATCTGGGGCAATTTGGCAGTAATGGCTATCTGTCATTTTATATAGCAAAGCCTGTTCAGGGTGAGGTGGAAATTCCCTACACGCTTATTGCAACAATGTATGCCTCAAAGAAAAAAAATACATACAGGGATCCACTTTCTACGGTCAGTATTGCAGGAAAATTGACCTTTACACAAGGCTGTAAAATTGACGCCGGTACGGTATTGGATGTCCCCTTCGGTGAGTACCCATCTTCGGCATTTAAAAATAAAAAAGGAACCATTCCAGTTGGAGGCACTGAAAAAGAGATTAACCTCCAGTTCGATTGTGAAAATATTACCGATGGCATTCAGGTATCTCTAAGGATTGAAGGAAACACAAGTCAGGCTGACGAGCGTGCCATCGATATGGGTAACCCAGACATTGGTGTGTTGGTTATGGATCCAAACGGCAATGTCTTAAAGCCTAACGATACCAACAGCAGTGTTAACTTAAACCTCGGTTCGAACGATTCCCAACAACATCGCGATGCAACAATTAAACTGAAAGCAGCACCAATCAGCACGACCGGAAATGCTCCAGCGGCAGGGCAATATAGTGGGGTTGCAACAATCTTTCTGGATATGGATTAGTCATCATGTGGAGAAATAGTATACGTTGCCTGTTACCCTTTTTAGCTCTGGCATATTTTCCCGGCGCTGAAGCCAAAATAAGCCTCGGTGAAGCAGGAAAACTGACGTTTTCTCTTTCAGTCGTGGCCAAAGGGTGTGAGTTTGAAGCCGCTGATTTAGAAGTTGTCATGGGGAAAATGATGTTAATGAAGCCAGTCACGGTCGGAAGAGTCATAAACGAAAAAAATTTCGTAATCGAATTAAAAGATTGTGACGGAATATCAAAAGCTAAAGTAACAATGGACGGCCTTCCTGACACCAATGATAACTCTCTTTTTGCTCTGGATGCCGGAGGCGCAACGGGAATAGCCCTGCAAATTGTTGACGGCAAGGGCACAAAACAGATTCCGAAAGTCGCTGGTGGAACGGCGATAGAGTGGCCAGTAAATGGAACAACAACCCAACTGAACTACAAAGTGAGTTATGTCGTTGTAAACGCCAATGCAACGTCTGGACATGCAAATGCCATGGTCAATTTCTCCGTGGAGTATGAGTAACCAGTTTCGGACTTTTGGCAGAAAAAGAGGAGATTACTCCTCTTTTTTACAAGAACAGTTAATTATTGGTCTGCATTCTGACTTGCTTTTTGTAAATATCTGTAGCTAAAACTCACTTCATTGCCACTTTTCCTTCTCTCTGTGGTCTACTTAACGACATGAGCAGGGGATGGCGTTCACTACTCCTGCATTTTTTCCTGATACTCCCACTGCAAAAACGGAGTGCTGGATATTTTTTCCCCTTTATCCCAGGGTTTGTTTGCATGAGATACATCAAAACGATAACGCAGCAAAAGCTAAGCTTTTTTCTCGCTGTCTATATTGGTTTGTTTATGAATTGCGCAGTCTATTTCCGTCGGTTTGACGGTTACGCGCATAACTTCACTTTTCTTAATGGCGTTTCGGCGGTTATCGAACTGGCAGGGACGGTTCTGGCAACCTTCTTCTTTTTACGCTTAATTTCACTCTTTGGCAGAACGGCCTGGAAAGTGCTGGCTTCATTGCTGGTGCTGATTTCTGCCGGAGCTAGCTACTACATGACATTTATGAACGTCATGATTGGTTACGGGATTGTCGCTTCGGTGATGACCACCGATATCGACCTGTCGAAAGAAGTGGTTGGCTGGACGCTTATCGCATGGGTTGTACTGGTGAGTATTATCCCGTTGCTATTTATCTGGATGAACCGCTCACAAGACACCTTCTGGCGTCAGCTTTGTACCCCGAAAACACGCTGGCGTAGCGCGCTTACTGTGCTGTTAGCGGGCTTGCTGGTATGGGGGCCAATACGTCTGATGGATGTAGCGCAAAAGCGTGCCGATCGCATGGCTGGGGTGGATATGCCTAGTTATGGCGGGGTGTTGGCGAACTCGTATTTACCCTCGAACTGGCTTTCTGCGTTGGGGCTGTATGCCTGGGCGCAAGTGGATGAATCTTCAGACAATCGTTCGCTGATGAATCCGGCGAAAAAATTCACCTATACCCCGACGCAAAATCTCGACGATACCTATGTGATTTTCATTATTGGTGAAACCACGCGTTGGGATCATATGGGAATGTTGGGCTACGAGCGTGATACAACGCCGAAGCTGGCAAAAGAGAAAAACCTGGTTATGTACCGAGGTTATTCTTGCGATACCGCGACTAAATTATCACTACGCTGTATGTTTGTGCGTGAAGGTGGAACGGAAGATAACCCTCAACGTACTCTTAAAGAACAGAACGTATTTGCGGTTCTCAAACAGTTGGGTTTTAGCTCCGATTTGTACGCCATGCAGAGCGAGATGTGGTTCTACAGCAATACCATGGCTGACAACATTGCCTACCGTGAGCAAATCGCGGCTGAGCCACGTAACCGTGGAAAAGCGGTAGACGACATGTTGCTGGTGAATGAAATTGAACGTTCTCTGGAGAAAAAACCAGAAGGTAAGCATCTGATTGTGCTGCATACCAAAGGGTCGCACTACAATTATACTCAGCGTTATCCACGTGAGTTTGCCCAGTGGAAGCCAGAGTGTTATGCAATTGATCGCAAATGTCCAAAAGCGCCGATGATCAACTCATACGATAACTCCATCACCTACGTAGATCATTTTATCGACTCGGTGATCGACAGATTCCGCGATAAGAAAGCAATTGTGTTCTACGCGGCGGATCACGGTGAGTCGATTAACGAGCGTGAGCACTTGCATGGTACACCACGTGAATATGCACCGCCGGAGCAGTTCCGCGTGCCGATGATGGTCTGGATGTCAGATAAATATCTGGAAAATCCGGCCAATGCGCAGGCATTCGCGCAGTTGAAAAAAGAAGCCGATATGAAAGTACCGCGCCGTCACGTAGAGCTGTACGACACCATCATGGGCTGTCTCGGCTATACTTCACCGGATGGTGGAATTAACGAAAATAACAACTGGTGCCACATCCCACAGGCGAAGGCTGTTGCGGCTAACTAAGCGGCCTGCTGACTTTCTCGCCGATCAAAAGGCATTTTGCTATTAAGGGATTGACGAGGGCGTATCTGCGCAGTAAGATGCGCCCCGCATTCGGTGATTGGCGCAGCCTGGTAGCGCACTTCGTTCGGGACGAAGGGGTCGGAGGTTCGAATCCTCTATCACCGACCAAATTCGAAAAGCCTGCTCAGCGAGCAGGCTTTTTTGCGTTTGTAGCCTATGAGGATGAGAACCTCCGGGGGGAGGGAGGTTCGACTCGAGCGAAGCGAGAGAACGTTGCGCCAGCAACGGCCCGCAGGGCGAGCCACGAAGTGGCGAGTAATCCTCTATCACCGACCAATTTAGAAAAACCAGCCTATGGGCTGGTTTTTTGCTTTCTGCGGCCTGAAGAGGATGAGAACCTCCGGGGGCAGGAGGTTCGACTCGACCTAGGCCTGATAAGACGCGCCAGCGTCGCATCAGGCAAATGTGCCGGCCCATTGTCGGATGCGGCGTGAACACCTTATTCGACCTACACATCACACATTTCCCTGCCAAATTTGCGCCCCATATCTCACTATCCATTAACGGATTTGTGACAGAAACCATTGTCTTTTTTTATATTTTCTTAAATCTATTATTGCGTTACTTATGGCTGGCGCTGGCATTTTCCGCTGTGCGTTTTAGCGTTCATGGTATTAATCGCTCAGATATCCACCTTTTCCTCAGATTTTTTTCATTAAAAGCATAAAACTTAATCACCAATTGTTGCGAAATATTAAGGTGATTGTTCTGGTTATGTTGGAGTAGCACAAATTTCTCTGCTGCAAATAGCGGTTTGAAGTTTTTTTAATCTTTGTTTGTGGATTCTCACCGTTGGTGTAAATCCCGGTTGGCTGTATTGACGTTTTCACATTCTGTTGACAGATTGTAGGTCACGAGGGGCATTTTATGGAGGATCCGCACTGTTACACTGATGTTAATTAGTACGGCATCCCCACCTCATAACGTTGACCCGACCGGGCAAAAAACAAAAAAGGTCAGGCAACGACAACCCACTGCAAAGGGTTAAAACAACAAACATCACAATTGGAGCAGAATAATGCGTATTTCCTTGAAAAAGTCAGGGATGCTGAAGCTTGGTCTCAGCCTGGTGGCTATGACCGTTGCAGCAAGTGTTCAGGCTAAAACTCTGGTTTATTGCTCAGAAGGTTCGCCTGAAGGGTTTAACCCGCAGCTGTTTACCTCCGGCACCACCTATGACGCCTCTTCCGTACCGCTTTATAACCGCCTGGTTGAATTTAAAATCGGCACCACCGAAGTGATTCCAGGCCTCGCTGAAAAGTGGGAAATCAGCGAAGACGGTAAAACCTATACCTTCCATCTGCGTAAAGGTGTGAAGTGGCATGACAATAAAGAATTCAAACCGACGCGCGAACTGAACGCCGATGACGTGGTGTTCTCGTTCGATCGTCAGAAAAACGCGCAAAACCCGTACCATAAAGTTTCTGGCGGCAGCTACGAATACTTCGAAGGCATGGGCTTGCCGGAGCTGATCAGCGAAGTGAAGAAGGTGGACGACAACACCGTTCAGTTCGTGTTGACGCGTCCGGAAGCGCCGTTCCTCGCTGACCTGGCAATGGACTTCGCCTCTATTCTGTCAAAAGAATATGCTGACGCGATGATGAAAGCCGGTACGCCAGAAAAACTGGATCTCAACCCAATCGGCACTGGCCCGTTCCAGTTACAGCAGTACCAGAAAGATTCCCGTATTCGCTACAAAGCATTTGATGGTTATTGGGGCACCAAACCGCAGATCGATACGCTGGTCTTCTCTATTACTCCTGATGCTTCTGTGCGTTACGCAAAATTGCAGAAGAACGAATGCCAGGTGATGCCGTACCCGAACCCGGCAGATATCGCCCGCATGAAGCAGGATAAATCCATCAACCTGATGGAAATGCCGGGGCTGAACGTCGGTTATCTCTCGTATAACGTGCAGAAAAAACCACTGGATGACGTGAAAGTTCGCCAGGCACTGACCTACGCGGTGAACAAAGACGCGATAATCAAAGCGGTTTATCAGGGCGCGGGCGTGGCAGCGAAAAACCTGATCCCGCCAACCATGTGGGGCTATAACGACGACGTTCAGGATTACACCTATGATCCTGAAAAAGCGAAAGCCTTGCTGAAAGAAGCCGGTCTGGAAAAAGGTTTCTCCATCGATCTGTGGGCAATGCCGGTACAGCGTCCGTATAACCCGAACGCTCGCCGCATGGCGGAGATGATTCAGGCGGACTGGGCGAAAGTGGGCGTACAGGCCAAAATCGTCACCTACGAATGGGGTGAGTACCTCAAGCGTGCGAAAGATGGCGAGCATCAGACGGTAATGATGGGCTGGACTGGCGATAACGGGGATCCGGATAACTTCTTCGCCACCCTGTTCAGCTGCGCCGCCTCTGAACAAGGCTCCAACTACTCAAAATGGTGCTACAAACCGTTTGAAGATCTGATTCAACCGGCGCGTGCTACCGACGACCACAACAAGCGCGTTGAACTGTACAAACAAGCACAGGTGGTGATGCACGATCAGGCTCCGGCACTGATCATCGCTCACTCCACCGTGTTTGAACCGGTACGCAAAGAAGTTAAAGGCTATGTGGTTGATCCATTAGGCAAACATCACTTCGAAAACGTCTCTATCGAATAATTAAAAGTCATACAAGACTGATGACAAAGGCAAAACTGCCTGATGCGCTCCGCTTATCAGGCCTACGAAAATTCTGCAATGTATTGAGTTTGCTCGATTTTGTAGGTCGGATAAGGCGTTTACGCCGCATCCGGCATGAACAAAGCGCACTTTGTCAACAATCTGCATACCCGGTGGTGCTGTGCCTTTAAGTGCAGCGCCATCCGGCAGCAATACTTCATTCCCTGTCCGGCACGGGCGGGAATTGATTGGTGAGCAATACAGACACGCAGTTCCAGGCTGCGGGTCACTATAGAGAATCCGGGTTATGTTGCAGTTTATTCTCCGACGTTTGGGACTCGTCATCCCCACGTTTATCGGTATTACCCTTCTCACCTTTGCCTTTGTTCACATGATCCCCGGCGATCCGGTGATGATCATGGCGGGCGAACGTGGGATCTCCCCAGAGCGTCATGCGCAATTGCTGGCAGAACTCGGCTTAGATAAGCCGATGTGGCAGCAGTATCTCCATTACATTTGGGGCGTTATGCACGGCGATCTAGGCATTTCGATGAAAAGCCGCATCCCGGTTTGGGAAGAGTTCGTGCCACGCTTCCAGGCTACGCTGGAACTTGGTGTTTGCGCGATGATTTTTGCGACTGCGGTCGGTATTCCGGTTGGTGTACTGGCTGCGGTTAAACGCGGTTCCATTTTCGATCACACGGCGGTTGGTCTGGCGCTGACCGGCTACTCGATGCCAATCTTCTGGTGGGGCATGATGTTGATCATGCTGGTTTCAGTGCACTGGAACCTGACGCCTGTCTCCGGTCGCGTGAGCGACATGGTGTTTCTCGATGATTCCAATCCGTTAACCGGTTTTATGCTGATCGACACCGCCATCTGGGGGGAAGACGGTAACTTTATCGATGCCGTCGCCCATATGCTCCTGCCCGCTATTGTGCTGGGTACTATCCCGCTGGCGGTTATCGTTCGTATGACGCGCTCCTCCATGCTGGAAGTGCTGGGCGAGGATTACATCCGCACCGCGCGAGCCAAAGGGCTGACCCGCCTTAGGGTGATTATCGTCCATGCGCTGCGTAACGCGATGCTGCCGGTGGTGACCGTTATCGGCCTTCAGGTGGGAACATTGCTGGCGGGGGCGATTCTGACCGAAACCATCTTCTCGTGGCCCGGTCTGGGGCGCTGGTTGATTGACGCACTGCAACGCCGCGACTATCCGGTAGTGCAGGGCGGCGTATTGCTGGTGGCGACGATGATTATCCTCGTCAACCTGCTGGTCGATCTGCTGTACGGCGTGGTGAACCCGCGTATTCGTCATAAGAAGTAAGGGAACATCATGTCACAGGTTACTGAAAATAAAGTGATTACTGCACCGGTGCCGATGACCCCGTTACAGGAGTTCTGGCACTATTTTAAACGCAACAAAGGCGCGCTCGTCGGGCTGGTTTACGTCGTCATCGTGCTGTTTATCGCGATCTTTGCCAACTGGATTGCACCCTATAACCCGGCGGAACAGTTCCGCGATGCGCTGCTCGCCCCGCCAGCGTGGCAGGAAGGCGGCAGCATGGCGCACTTGCTGGGCACCGATGATGTTGGTCGCGATGTGATGTCGCGCCTGATGTACGGTGCACGGCTGTCGCTGCTGGTCGGTTGTCTGGTGGTGGTGTTATCGCTGATTATGGGCGTTATTCTCGGCCTGATCGCCGGTTACTTTGGCGGCCTGGTCGATAACATCATCATGCGCGTGGTCGATATCATGCTGGCGCTGCCAAGCCTGTTGCTGGCGCTGGTGCTGGTGGCTATCTTCGGCCCGTCGATTGGTAACGCCGCGCTGGCGCTGACCTTCGTTGCCTTGCCGCACTATGTCCGCTTAACCCGCGCCGCCGTGCTGGTGGAGGTGAATCGCGATTACGTTACCGCTTCTCGCGTAGCGGGAGCCGGGGCGCTGCGCCAGATGTTTATCAATATTCTTCCCAACTGCCTTGCGCCGCTGATTGTTCAGGCGTCGCTCGGTTTCTCTAACGCCATTCTCGATATGGCTGCTCTTGGTTTCCTCGGTATGGGGGCGCAGCCGCCAACGCCGGAGTGGGGCACCATGCTCTCCGATGTGTTGCAGTTCGCGCAAAGCGCCTGGTGGGTCGTGACCTTCCCTGGTCTGGCGATCCTGCTGACGGTGCTGGCATTTAACCTGATGGGTGACGGTCTGCGTGACGCGCTCGATCCCAAACTGAAGCAGTAAGAGGTTCGAGATGGCGTTATTAAATATAGATAAATTATCGGTGCATTTCGGCGACGAAAGCGCACCGTTCCGCGCCGTAGACCGCATCAGCTACAGCGTGAAACAGGGCGAAGTGGTCGGGATTGTGGGTGAATCCGGTTCGGGTAAATCGGTCAGTTCACTGGCGATTATGGGGCTGATTGATTATCCGGGTCGCGTGATGGCGGAAAAGCTGGAATTTAATGGCCAGGATTTGCAGCGTATCTCGGAAAAAGAGCGCCGCAATCTGGTGGGTGCCGAAGTAGCGATGATCTTCCAGGACCCGATGACCAGTCTCAACCCGTGCTACACCGTGGGTTTCCAGATTATGGAAGCGATTAAGGTGCATCAGGGCGGTAACAAAAGTACCCGCCGTCAGCGGGCGATTGACCTGTTGAATCAGGTCGGTATTCCCGATCCGGCATCGCGTCTGGATGTTTACCCGCATCAGCTTTCCGGCGGAATGAGCCAGCGCGTGATGATCGCCATGGCGATTGCCTGTCGGCCAAAACTGCTGATTGCCGATGAACCGACCACCGCGCTGGACGTGACCATTCAGGCGCAAATCATCGAACTGCTGCTGGAGTTGCAGCAGAAAGAGAATATGGCGCTGGTGTTGATCACCCATGACCTGGCGCTGGTGGCGGAAGCGGCGCATAAAATCATCGTGATGTATGCAGGCCAGGTGGTGGAAACGGGCGATGCTCACGCCATCTTCCGTGCGCCGCGTCATCCGTATACTCAGGCATTGCTACGCGCGCTGCCGGAATTTGCTCAGGACAAAGAACGTCTGGCGTCGTTGCCTGGTGTCGTTCCCGGCAAGTACGACCGCCCGAACGGCTGCCTGCTTAACCCGCGCTGTCCCTATGCCACTGACAGATGCCGCGCTGAAGAACCGGCGCTGAATATGCTCGCTGACGGGCGTCAGTCCAAATGCCATTACCCACTTGATGATGCCGGGAGGCCCACACTATGAGTACGCAAGAGGCCACCTCGCAACAACCGCTGTTGCAGGCTATCGACCTGAAAAAACATTATCCGGTGAAGAAAGGTATGTTCGCACCGGAACGTCTGGTGAAGGCGCTGGATGGTGTTTCGTTTAACCTTGAACGTGGCAAAACGCTGGCAGTAGTGGGCGAATCTGGCTGCGGTAAATCGACCCTCGGTCGGTTGCTGACGATGATTGAAACGCCCACCGGCGGCGAGCTGTATTACCAGGGGCAGGATCTGCTTAAGCACGATCCGCAGGCGCAGAAGCTGCGTCGGCAGAAAATCCAGATTGTCTTCCAGAACCCTTACGGTTCGCTGAATCCGCGTAAAAAAGTTGGGCAAATTCTCGAAGAGCCGCTGCTGATCAACACCAGCTTAAGCAAAGAACAGCGTCGGGAAAAAGCCCTGTCGATGATGGCGAAAGTCGGCCTGAAAACCGAGCACTACGACCGCTATCCGCACATGTTTTCCGGCGGTCAGCGTCAGCGTATCGCCATTGCACGTGGTCTGATGCTCGACCCGGACGTGGTGATTGCCGATGAACCGGTTTCCGCGCTGGACGTCTCGGTGCGTGCGCAGGTGCTCAACCTGATGATGGATTTGCAGCAGGAACTGGGGCTTTCTTATGTCTTCATCTCCCACGACCTGTCGGTGGTGGAGCACATTGCCGATGAAGTGATGGTGATGTACCTGGGCCGCTGCGTGGAGAAGGGAACGAAAGACCAAATCTTCAATAACCCGCGCCATCCGTACACTCAGGCGCTACTTTCCGCGACGCCGCGCCTGAACCCGGACGATCGCCGCGAGCGCATTAAGCTTACCGGTGAACTGCCAAGCCCACTCAATCCACCGCCGGGCTGCGCCTTTAATGCTCGTTGTCGTCGACGCTTCGGCCCCTGCACCCAGTTGCAGCCGCAGCTAAAAGACTACGGCGGTCAACTGGTCGCTTGTTTTGCTGTTGATCAGGATGAAAATCCGCAGCGTTAACTCACAAAACCGGGGCCATGCGCTCCGGTTTACTCAATCAACTTCAACAGTGGCGACAAGCACAGCAAAATGCCGTACAGCAGAATCAGCCAGACTTTTAACCCGCGAAGTTTTTCCAGTTGTGCGACTTTATAGATCAGGAAAAACGGAATGAGGCACGACACAATGCCATATAACGGGCTTCCCAACTGAAAGAACACCAGCACCGATACACGAAACGAAACCCAAATCGTCAACGTAATGACGATAAAAGCGCAAATTGCCAGAGTCAGTATGCGTGAGTTAATTTTTCGGGTATCAATAATTCGGCTTAACAGATTGAGAATAATGCCTTTAATGGCCTCGTGGAAACCGAGATAAATGCCAAAAAATGCGGTCAGTACAGCAAAGATATTCAACACCGTAGAGGTGATATGAATGATATGCCCAGGGATCACCTGTGCCGCCAGTGCCAGTGCCGAGATATTTTGCTCAAAGGCAGAAACGGCTTCTTCATGGCTAATCGAAAAGGTAAACGAAAAGGCAAAAAACAGGATCACCGCGATGAGCGTGATATAGCTAATCCGATGGGTGCGCAGCGCGAGTCGTGTTGCCAGCACTTTATTTGCTTCTCGTTTGCGGTAGGCAATATTCATCGGGTTAAGCACCTGAATAAATACTGCAGAAAAGAAGCAAAAAGGGATAGTAAGCAGGACGTCGCGAAAGAAGACGGAGGCTTGTGGGAACGCGGTTATATTGGCGAAATTCCAGTGCGGGATCATCGCAAAACCGAACACCACAATAATGCCCACTTTGACCACCACCATCGGGCCGGAAATTTTAAACAATAATCTTTCCCCACCTGACGCGATAGCTACCAGTACGGCGAAAATAGCCACTTTATAAAGTAGGGATTGTGAAAGATCGGCATCGGTCAAACCGAAGGTTTTCAGGTATGAGGCGCTGTCGAAAACCACGGAGAGGGAATAGATAAAAATCCCGTGGATAATCATCAAAAAGTAGATAACGCCGAGAAATATTCCCCAGTTCTTCCCCAGGTAATGACTGATAATATCGGTGTAGTCATTACAGGATTCACTTTCAGATAGTGTTTTTAAATAAATATCCTGCACTACCCAGGTTGCTGGATAAGCAATAATGGCGGCGGTGATAAATACCCAAATTCCCTTCAGCCCAATTTGTACTGGCATCAGCACCGTTCCGGCACCAATTGCCATTCCTATGCATAATAAAACCCAGCCGAAGTCGTATCGCGTAAATGGTAATTTCTGATCGCGTAGTTGTAATGTGTAGTCCTGCATAAAGTCCTGTCCAGAAAGAAGTCAGCCCCGCAAAGATGGTTATCCCCCGTTTCTCTTGCGCAACAGGCGGAGAAGTCGAATACGCAGTGTGCTAAGAATGAGGCAACAGATTCACCGGGGAGAATCGCGAGGAGGCGCAATTCTACAAAATTGCGCATTTCACTACCAGTCTGGTGTCAGAGCGCGGGTAATGCGTACAGTGAAAATTCTGCAAATATGAAAATAAGCTGGAATGTATCGCGCAAAGTGAAAAACAGGCAGATGCCAGGGGCAGAAAGCGTCAGTAGAATCAGCCGCAAGCCGGAGGGTTCCGGTGAGGCGCAATGTTGCGGGGGCTTTATCCCTGGTGGCATTGGTTGCTGGAGAGAGAAAACCCCCGCACGTTGCAGGTATACACCTGACAACATCACGGGGGCTAATCTTGAACCTAGACCGCTTAAGAATAGCCGCGAAACGTTGTCATTACAACACAGGCGGCTATATGACGTTCGCGCAGTTAGGCATGGCCTTCTGGCACGATTTAGCGGCTCCGGTCATTGCTGGCATTCTCGCCAGTCTGATCGTGAGCTGGCTGAATAAGCGGAAGTAACGTGTTGTGCGGGCGTCGGCTGCCGTAATGGCAATTTGCGCCCGGAACAGGCCGCAGGGGTAAAACTCTGCGGCCTTTTTCGTAAGAAAAATGCAACGGCTGCAAGCCGGTAATATTCTGCGGAACGCACTGCACAGAGTGAAGAAGTGATGGATTTCGAAGCAGAAAAACAGTCGTAGAATCAGCGGCAAGCCGGAAGAGTCCGGTGAGGCGCAATGTTGCGGGGGCTTAATCCCTGGTGGCATTGGTTGCTGGAGAGAGAAAACCCCCGCACGTTGCAGGTATATATCTGACAACATCACGGGGGCCATTCTTGCATCCAAACAATACAAGAATAGCCGCGAAACGTTGTCATTACAACACGGGCGGCTATATGACGTTCGCGCAGTTAGACATGGCCTTCTGGCACGATTTAGCGGCTCCGGTCATTGCTGGCATTCTCGCCAGCCTGATCGTGAGCTGGCTGAATAAGCGGAAGTAACGTGTTGTGCGGGCGTCGGCTGCCGTAATGGCAATTTGCGCCCGGAACAGGCCGCAGGGGTAAAACTCTGCGGCCTTTTTCGTAAGAAAAATGCAACGGCTGCAAGCCGGTAATATTCTGCGGAACGCACTGCACAGAGTGAAGAAGTGATGGATTTCGAAGCAGAAAAACAGTCGTAGAATCAGCGGCAAGCCGGAAGAGTCCGGTGAGGCGCAATGTTGCGGGGGCTTTATCCCTGGTGGCATTGGTTGCTGGAGAGAGAAAACCCCCGCACGTTGCAGGTATATACCTGACAACATCACGGGGGCCATTCTTGCATCTAGACCATTCAAGAATAGCCGCGAAACGTTGTCATTACAACACAGGCGGCTATATGACGTTCGCGCAGTTAGGCATGGCCTTCTGGCACGATTTAGCGGCTCCGGTCATTGCTGGCATTCTCGCCAGTCTGATCGTGGGCTGGCTGAATAAGCGGAAGTAACATGCCATGCGGGCGTCGGCTGCCGTAATGGCAATTTGCGCCCGGAACAGGCCGCAGGGCTAAAACTCTGCGGCCTTTTTCGTAAGAAAAATGCAACGGCTGTAAGCCGGTAATATTCTGCGGAACGCACTGCACAGAGTGAAGAAGTGATGGATTTCGAAGCAGAAAAACAGTCGTAGAATCAGCGGCAAGCCGGAAGAGTCCGGTGAGGCGCAATGTTGCGGGGGCTTTATCCCTGGTGGCATTGGTTGCTGGAGAGAGAAAACCCCCGCACGTTGCAGGTATACACCTGACAATATGACGGGGGCTAATCTTGAACCCAAACAACTCAAGAATAGCCGCGAAACGTTGTCATTACAACACAGGCGGCTATATGACGTTCGCGCAGTTAGGCATGGCCTTCTGGCACGATTTAGCGGCTCCGGTCATTGCTGGCATTCTCGCCAGCCTGATCGTGAGCTGGCTGAATAAGCGGAAGTAACGTGCCGTGCGGGTGTCGGCTGCCGTAATGGCAATTTGCGCCCGAACCAGGCCGCAGGGGTGAAACTCTGCGGCCTTTTTCGTGTTTATTGCGGGTATGGCACCCAATCGCCACCGTTCAGGCGAACGTACGGTTTATCCTGATATTGAATCACCACCGCGTTTGAGTTCTCGGATACCGGTGCTGTTTGTGGCAATCCGCTGGTGAGTTTTTTCCAGTCAACATTGTCTTCGGTGAAAATTTTACCGTCGAGAACGCGAACCACCAGATCAGAAATTGCCAGGAAACTGCTTGGTTGGTCGATGACAATCGGTGCCCCCTGGTGTGGTGCCTTCATACCGAAGAATTTCACGCCAACGGGGACGTCTGTGATAGACGGGCTAGGGATATCACGTAAGCCAGATACCTGCATTCTGTCGCCCTTCAGCGCGCCGCCGTGTTCTGGCACCACTACCACCATCACTTTACGACCCGATTTCTCCAGTTCAGTAAAGAATGCGTCCAGTTCATCAAAGAACTTCTGCGCCCGCGCTTTGTAATCCGCTGTTTTGCTGACGCCCGGATAATGGTTGCCATCGTGCAGTGGAAGCGTGTTGTAGAACGTGGCACTACGGCTGTTTTTATCTTTTTCAGTAACGTCCAGCCAGCGGTTAAGTACGGCGGTATCGTCATAAACCGGCGAACCATCAAAGCCCAGCAAAATAACCGGCAGATTCGTTTGATCCATCAATTCTGTCTGCATACCGCCATTTTCGCGCACTTCTTTCAGGAAGCCGCCGAATTGACCGTTATGCCCCATCATCAGATGCTGGGTAAAGCCCAGTTTTGACAAGTTATCGAACAGATAGCAGTCATTATTGGCTGGTTGGTACAGATTGGTGTGCGAAGTCTGACCACAGCTGGCGCGCAGCAGACGAATCGCCGCCGGGCCGCTGTATGAGGTCGCAGAGTTGAAATTCTTGAACTCAATATCGAAATGCGACCATAACGGATGCGACATTAACCCGGCAGCTTCAATGTCCGACCAGGAGAGTGAGCAGATGTTGATGACCAGCAATTCAAATGGCTGTGCATCTGCCGGAAGCGCGGATGGGAAGGTCGATTTACGTTTCGCTTCGGCGTTATAGAAATTATTCAGCCATGCATTAAGATTCGCGGTTGTCGGCGGCGCGGTTTGCGCAGGCATATCACCCACCACCGGCGTACCGCCTGCGGCTGCGACCGTTGCCGCTGCATTACCGCCCGTCGTTGTCACCGTCGTGGTCGGTTGACCGGCAGGCCACAGGGAGAAACTTGGTCCAGCCAGCGTAAGTACGTTCAGCCATACCAGAATAGCGACGACAAATATGGTGATACGAATCCATTGTGACAGGAACAACCACGCCACTAACAATACAAAAATGGCTCCGATCATCTGCCAGTTAATAAAGCGAGTAACGAGGTCGATTAAATAATCGCTACTGAAACCAGCCACTTGCGAACCCTGACTCATGATGCTTTCCGGGCCTGGTAGCCAGGTGTCATGCCAGAACAATGCAAAACCGATTGGCAGGGCTATCCAGTGGCGTAGACGGTGCAGGCTATAGCGCGGAATAGGCATTAGCAGAAACGCGGCAAACACCAGGTTAAGCAGCGGATGGAAGTTAAGATATCCCGCCCATAACAGGCCAAACTTGACCAGAAAATAGAAGTTCCAGCCAGAAAGGCCGCGCCAGTATTGCCAGAGGGAAGAAGGCATAGCGGTGTTTTGGGTAAATTGAGTCATTTTTTGGTTGCCCTGGCTTTTTCCGCACGGCGTAATGTACCGGCCGGTTTTACATAACGAGGTTTAGCAAATAACAAACGCAAAGTGTCACGAATACGCCGTAGAGAATGCCGCGCCAGATAGCCCAGCGGGAAAAATATCAGTGCGCAAACGATAATAATTTCAACGATATCGCTGATGGTCATCATGATGAACGCTCCACAGCATCATCCAATAATCGCAGTGGTTCAGGTATGCGTCGCCAGTTGCGACCATCGTGTTCGGCATTGATGACTGGCGTGGAACCCTGCGTTAAAGGCAGCGGCATCCCCCATTGTTCCGGGGCGAGTAAACGCATTTGCACCAGCTCGGCGCTGATTTGGTCATCTTCAAACCAGACCATGCGGTTAGAGAAAATGTCGCCAGTAGGTAGTGGGAAGATATGATTCAATGCGGTATCCAGATCGTTAATCCGGCAGAAAGAGAGGAACAGCACCAGTCGATTGCCGCCAATCGTCATAATATCGCCGGTACGGTTAGGGCGACACAGCGTCAGAGCTTGTTCAACGCGAATGCCAGGCACCGGGCGCAGAGCCACCAGAACGCCTTTGCCGTGAGCGGGTAACAGGGTGTTATTCATCATATTATTGACCGCGTCACAGAATACATCCCACTTCTGGAACCCCCGCAGTTTAATCGGCTGAGTCATCGACAACAGCGTGGTGATATCTTCCGGTACATAGCGGCTGAACTTCTGTCCCTGCACGCTTTCAATCATTGTCAGACAGCGAGAGAGCGGGGCGTTCCATGGAATAACCATATTTGCGCCGCAGGCCAACAGTAAACGTTCGTCGGTGGCGCGCAGGCTGGCAATATTTTCCCGCACGAGGATTTTCAACGCGCTACCACGCTGGCGACGCAATGTATGAATACTGCGGGCCAGCGGTTCAATTTGCCCATTTTGCTGCAAAGAGAACACGACCGTCGCGGCCTGAGAGGTACGTGCTTCATTGAACAGCGTTTCGTTATTGTCGAATAGCTTCCAGTGTTCCGATAGCGGTGGCGCGCCTTCCAGTACGGCAATATTACTGAGAATACGCTTTTCATCGCTGCGTGGTTGGATCTCCGCCTCTTCGCGCTGAACTAACGCCCAGACGCCATTTTGGTGCTGGACGGTCAGTTGCTGACGGGCGCTGACGCCTTTTTCGTTACACCAAAAAGCGATATCCAGCAGATGCTGATCGCCCTGAAAACGCAAACTGGCAAGTCCAAAAAGCGAACGATACTCCTCCAGTAACAATGAAAATTGTTTATCGTTATTATTTCCGGGATTAATTACCAGCAGTGAACAATGGTTTAGCCTGCACCATTTATTCATTTTTTCCAGCCATAGGCGAAGGCGCTCGGCAGAAATGTTTTGCCATGCGTTATTTGCGCAAACAAGAATGAACAGGTAATTATTGGGAACAACTGAACATTGTAAATCACGGGGCAAATAGTATAGACCTTTTTCATGATTTAGCATTGAAAATAATTTTATTTTTTCTGGTCCTTGAGAATCATCTAATTTGAAAATTTTCTCGGGATCGCTATCCATGCTAATGACCGCGACTTGCGCGGTTTCAGCTTGAGAAGCCATCGTTTGATTCACCAGGCTAATAGCATCTTCTTGACGATCGACGTTAAACCACCAGACGCCGCCTGCTGGCATATGTCGCAGCTCATCCCACAAGGATGAGATACCGATAGAGAATACGGGATCCACAGTGTCCCTCAAGTCGCCATTTTGTCTGATTATCAGTTTACTAGCGAAAGCTAAGAAATAAACCTACCATTGAAATTAAAACTTATCAGATTTAGCATGTGAATCAATTTAACAGGCCAGAAACCTTGTGATATCAGCCTTTTCGTTTTTTAGTTTTTCTGTTGCGTAACGGAAAGTCAAAAAATGAGCGGGTTTCTGTGCTGCCGTTAGCAATAAAGCGGCGAAATTGTCTTACTGTGTAATATGTTTATTTCATAGGGATCAACCATAATGAATAACAACGAACCCGATATTCTGCCTGATCCCGCGATAGGCTATATCTTCCAGAATGATATTTTGGCGTTAAAACAGGCTTTTTCACTGCCTGATATTGATTATGCCGATATTTCCCAACGAGAACAGTTGGCTGCGGCATTAAAACGTTGGCCGTTATTGGCTGAGTTTGCGCAAAAAAAGTAGGGGTGTGGTGAATGGCCGTTCTGGGATTGCAGGGGATGCGGGGTGGCGTGGGGACGACAACGATTACCGCCGCGTTAGGCTGGTCATTGCAAATGTTGGGAGAAAATGTCCTGCTGGTGGATGCCTGCCCGGACAATTTGCTGCGCCTGTCATTCAACGTTGATTTTTCTCACCGCCAGGGCTGGGCAAGAGCCATGCTGGATGGCCAGGATTGGCGTGATGCCGGGCTACGCTATACCTCACAGCTCGATCTGCTGCCCTTTGGTCAACTGACTCTCGAAGAACACGAGAATCCCCAGCACTGGCAAACACGGCTGGGCGAGATTTGCACTGGTATTCAGCAACTAAAGACCAGCGGACGTTATCAATGGATTTTGATCGATTTACCACGCGACGCCTCGCAGATAACGCATCAAATCATGAGTCTGTGCGATCACACCCTGGCGATCGTCAACGTGGATGCCAACTGTCATATTCGGCTGCATCAGCAGGCACTGCCCGCTGGCGCGCATATTTTGATTAATGATTTTCGTGTCGGCAGCCAGGTTCAGGACGATATTTACCAGCTATGGTTGCAAAGCCAGCGGCGCTTGTTGCCAATGTTGATCCATCGTGATGAAGCGATGGCTGAATGTCTGGCGGCAAAACAACCGTTGGGCGAATACCGTAGCGATGCGTTGGCGGCAGAAGAAATTCTGACGCTGGCGAACTGGTGTCTGTTGAACTATTCCGGGCTGAAAACGCCAGTCGGGAGCGCATCATGAGTATCCTGACCCGGTGGTTGCTTATCCCGCCGGTTAACGCACGTCTTATCGGGCGTTATCGGGAATATCGTCGTCATGGCGCGTCGCCTTTCAGCGCGACGCTCGGCTGTTTCTGGCTGATCCTTGCCTGGATTTTTATTCCGCTGGAGCACCCACGCTGGCAGCGTATTCGTGCGCAACATAAAATCCTGTTCCCTCATATCAACGCCTCGCGCCCGCGTCCGTTGGATCCTGTGCGCTATGTCATTCAGACCTGCTGGTTGCTGGTCAGTGCTTCGCGCAGAGAAACGCCGAAACCGCGCTGGCGGTCGTTTTCACGCTTGCAGAATATTCGTGGGCGTTATCATCAATGGATGGATGAATTGCCGGCTCGCTTCAGCCATAACACGCAACATCTTGATGAGAAAAAAGAGCTGGGACATCTGAGCGCCGGAGCACGGCGTTTTATTCTTGGCATCATTGTGACATTCTCGCTGATTCTGGCGCTGATTTGCGTCACCCAGCCGTTTAACCCGCTGTCGCAGTTTATCTTCCTGATGTTGCTGTGGGGTGTGGCATTAATGGTACGGCGAATGCCGGGACGCTTCTCTGCACTGATGCTGATTGTGCTGTCGCTGACCGTCTCTTGCCGTTATATCTGGTGGCGCTACACCTCCACGCTGAACTGGGATGATCCGGTCAGTCTGGTGTGCGGCTTAATTCTGTTGTTCGCCGAAACCTACGCATGGATTGTGCTGGTGCTCGGCTACTTCCAGGTCGTATGGCCGCTGAATCGTCAGCCCGTACCGCTGCCGAAAGATATGTCGCTGTGGCCGTCGGTGGATATTTTTGTGCCGACCTACAACGAAGATCTCAGCGTGGTGAAAAATACGATTTACGCCTCGCTGGGTATCGACTGGCCGAAAGACAAGCTGAACATCTGGATCCTCGATGACGGTGGCAGGGAGGAGTTTCGCCAGTTTGCGCAAAACGTTGGGGTGAAATATATCGCCCGTACCACTCATGAACATGCGAAAGCGGGCAATATCAACAATGCGCTGAAATATGCCAAAGGCGAGTTTGTGTCGATTTTCGACTGCGACCACGTGCCAACGCGCTCGTTCCTGCAAATGACCATGGGTTGGTTCCTGAAAGAAAAACAACTGGCGATGATGCAGACGCCGCACCACTTCTTCTCGCCAGACCCGTTTGAACGCAACCTGGGACGTTTTCGTAAAACGCCGAATGAAGGCACGCTGTTCTACGGTCTGGTGCAGGATGGTAACGATATGTGGGATGCCACCTTCTTCTGCGGTTCCTGTGCGGTGATCCGCCGTAAGCCGCTGGATGAGATTGGCGGTATTGCCGTCGAAACGGTAACCGAAGATGCGCACACTTCTTTGCGTTTGCACCGTCGTGGCTACACCTCCGCGTATATGCGCATTCCGCAGGCGGCGGGGCTGGCTACCGAAAGTCTGTCGGCGCATATCGGTCAGCGTATTCGCTGGGCGCGCGGGATGGTGCAAATCTTCCGCCTTGATAACCCGCTCACCGGTAAAGGGCTGAAGTTCGCGCAACGGCTGTGCTACGTCAACGCCATGTTCCATTTCTTGTCGGGCATTCCACGGCTGATCTTCCTGACTGCGCCGCTGGCGTTCCTGCTGCTTCATGCCTATATCATCTACGCACCTGCGTTGATGATCGCCCTGTTTGTGCTGCCGCATATGATCCACGCCAGCCTGACTAACTCGAAGATTCAGGGCAAATATCGCCACTCGTTCTGGAGTGAAATCTACGAAACAGTGCTGGCATGGTATATCGCACCACCGACGCTGGTGGCGCTGATTAACCCGCACAAAGGCAAATTTAACGTCACCGCCAAAGGTGGCCTGGTGGAGGAAGAGTATGTCGATTGGGTGATCTCGCGACCGTACATCTTCCTCGTACTGCTCAACCTGGTTGGTGTCGCTGTTGGCATTTGGCGTTACTTTTACGGTCCGCCAACCGAAATGCTCACCGTCGTCGTCAGTATGGTGTGGGTGTTCTACAACCTGATTATTCTCGGTGGCGCGGTAGCGGTATCGGTTGAAAGTAAACAGGTTCGTCGTTCGCATCGTGTTGAGATGACGATGCCAGCGGCAATTGCCCGCGAAGATGGTCACCTTTTCTCCTGCACCGTTCAGGACTTCTCCGACGGTGGGTTGGGGATCAAAATCCACGGTCAGGCGCAGATCCTGGAAGGGCAGAAAGTGAATCTGCTACTCAAACGCGGTCAACAGGAATACGTCTTCCCGACCCAGGTGGCACGCGTGATGGGTAACGAAGTCGGGCTGCAATTGATGCCGCTCACCACCCAGCAACATATCGATTTTGTGCAGTGTACGTTTGCCCGTGCGGATACATGGGCGCTCTGGCAGGACAGCTACCCGGAAGATAAGCCGCTGGAAAGTCTGCTGGATATTCTGAAGCTCGGCTTCCGTGGCTACCGCCATCTGGCGGAATTTGCACCTTCTTCAGTGAAGGGCATTTTCCGTGCGCTGACTTCTCTGGTTTCCTGGGTTGTTTCGTTCATTCCGCGCCGCCCGGAGCGGAGCGAAACGGTACAACCATCGGATCAGGCTTTGGCTCAACAATGATGATAACGCGATGAAAAGAAAACTATTCTGGATTTGTGCAGTGGCAATGGGGATGAGCGCATTCCCCTCTTTTATGACGCAGGCGACGCCAGCAACGCAACCACTGATCAATGCTGAGCCAGTTGTTCCTGCCCAGACGGAACAAAATCCGCAGGTGGGGCAGGTGATGCCGGGCGTGCAGGGAGCGGATGCGCCAGTCGTCGCGCAGAACGGCTCTTCGCGTGATGTGAAGCTGACCTTTGCGCAAATCGCGCCGCCGCCGGGCAGCATGGTGCTGCGAGGTATCAACCCGAACGGTAGCATTGAGTTTGGTATGCGCAGCGACGAAGTGGTGACGAAGGCGATGCTCAATCTCGAATACACGCCATCGCCGTCATTGCTGCCAATTCAGTCGCAGTTAAAAGTTTATCTCAATGATGAACTGATGGGCGTGCTGCCAGTGACTAAAGAGCAGTTGGGTAAAAAGACGCTGGCGCAAATGCCGATTAACCCACTGTTTATTACCGACTTCAACCGCGTGCGGCTGGAGTTTGTCGGTCATTATCAGGATGTGTGCGAAAACCCTGCCAGCACAACGCTCTGGCTGGATGTCGGACGCAGTAGCGGACTGGATCTGACGTATCAATCACTGAATGTGAAGAATGACCTGTCGCACTTCCCGATTCCATTCTTTGACCCACGCGATAACCGTGCCAACATCTTGCCGATGGTCTTTGCGGGCGCGCCGGATGTTGCGCTGCAACAGGCTTCCGCCATTGTTGCCTCGTGGTTTGGCTCGCGCTCTGGCTGGCGTGGGCAGAACTTCCCGGTACTCTATAACCAGCTTCCCGATCGCAATGCGATTGTTTTTGCGACTAACGACAAACGCCCGGACTTCCTGCGCGATCATCCGGCGGTAAAAGCCCCGGTGATTGAGATGATCAACCATCCGCAGAATCCTTACGTCAAACTGCTGGTGGTGTTTGGTCGTGACGACAAAGACCTGTTGCAGGCAGCGAAAGGTATCGCTCAGGGTAACATTCTGTTCCGTGGTGAAAGCGTGGTAGTGAATGAAGTGAAACCGCTGCTACCGCGTAAGCCTTACGATGCGCCGAACTGGGTACGTACCGATCGTCCGGTCACCTTTGGTGAACTGAAAACCTATGAAGAACAGTTACAATCCAGCGGTCTTGAGCCAGCAGCGATTAACGTTTCGCTAAACCTGCCGCCGGATCTCTACCTGATGCGCAGTACCGGCATTGATATGGATATTAATTACCGCTACACCATGCCGCCGGTGAAAGACAGTTCGCGGATGGATATCAGCCTGAATAACCAGTTCCTGCAATCCTTCAACCTGAGTAGCAAACAGGAGGCGAACCGCCTGCTGCTGCGTATTCCTGTGTTACAAGGTTTGCTGGACGGCAAAACGGATGTCTCTATTCCGGCGTTGAAGTTGGGGGCGACCAACCAGCTGCGCTTCGACTTTGAGTACATGAACCCGATGCCGGGCGGATCGGTGGATAACTGTATTACCTTCCAGCCGGTGCAGAACCATGTGGTGATTGGCGACGACTCCACTATCGACTTCTCGAAGTATTACCACTTCATTCCGATGCCGGATCTGCGCGCGTTTGCCAATGCGGGCTTCCCGTTCAGCCGGATGGCGGATCTGTCACAAACCATCACCGTAATGCCGAAAGCGCCCAACGAAGCACAGATGGAAACCTTACTGAATACCGTTGGCTTTATCGGCGCGCAGACGGGCTTCCCGGCGATTAACCTGACCGTGACCGATGATGGCAGCACCATTCAGGGGAAAGATGCCGACATCATGATCGTCGGCGGAATCCCGGACAAATTAAAAGACGACAAGCAGATTGACATGCTGGTACAGGCCACCGAAAGCTGGGTGAAAACGCCAATGCGCCAGACGCTATTCCCGGGTATTGTGCCGGACGAAAACGACCGTGCGGCAGAAACTCAGTCAACGCTGACCTCTTCTGGCGCGATGGCAGCGGTGATTGGCTTCCAGTCACCGTATAACGACCAGCGCAGCGTGATTGCTCTCCTGGCCGACAGTCCGCGCGGTTACGAAATGCTTAACGATGCGGTGAACGATAGCGGCAAACGCGCCACCATGTTCGGCTCGGTCGCGGTGATCCGTGAATCTGGTGTTAACAGTTTGCGGGTCGGCGACATCTATTACGTTGGTCATCTGCCGTGGTTCGAACGTTTGTGGTATGCACTGGCTAATCACCCGATTCTGTTGGCGGTGCTGGCTGCAATCAGCGTGGTATTGCTGGCCTGGGTACTGTGGCGTCTGTTGCGTATCATCAGCCGTCGTCGTCTTAACCCGGATAATGAGTAATTGATGATGAATGTTTTGCGTAGTGGAATTGTGACGATGCTGCTGCTGGCTACCTTTAGTGTTCAGGCAGCCTGCAGTTGGCCTGCCTGGGAGCAGTTCAAAAAGGATTACATCAGTCAGGAAGGGCGCGTCATCGATCCCAGCGACGCGCGCAAAATTACCACCTCCGAAGGGCAAAGCTACGGCATGTTCTTTGCCCTGGCGGCTAACGACCGTGCAGCTTTCGATAACCTTCTCGACTGGACGCAGAATAATCTTGCCCAAGGCTCATTAAAAGAACATTTGCCCGCCTGGCTATGGGGCAAGAAAGAGAATGCGAAGTGGGAAGTGCTGGACAGCAACTCAGCTTCTGACGGCGATATCTGGATGGCCTGGTCACTGCTGGAGGCCGGTCGATTGTGGAAAGAGCAACGTTATACTGACATCGGCAGCGCGTTGTTAAAACGCATTGCGCAAGAGGAAGTGGTGACAGTGCCGGGGCTGGGCTCCATGCTGTTACCGGGCAAAGTGGGTTTTGCCGAGAATAACACCTGGCGTTTTAACCCAAGTTATCTGCCCCCGACGCTGGCGCAGTATTTCACTCGCTTTGGCGCACCGTGGACCACGTTGCGCGAAACGAATCAACGTTTATTGCTGGAAACCGCCCCGAAGGGCTTTTCGCCAGACTGGGTACGCTATGAGAAAGACAAAGGTTGGCAGTTAAAGCCGGAGAAAACGCTGATCAGCAGTTACGACGCTATTCGCGTCTATATGTGGGTTGGCATGATGCCCGACAGCGATCCGCAAAAAGCGCGGATGCTCAACCGTTTTAAACCGATGGCGACATTCACCGAGAAAAACGGCTATCCGCCGGAGAAAGTCGATGTCGCTACGGGTAAAGCGCAGGGTAAAGGGCCAGTCGGTTTTTCTGCGGCTATGTTGCCATTTCTTCAGGATCGTGATGCCCAGGCCGTACAGCGTCAGCGTATTGCCGATAACTTTCCTGGTAGTGATGCCTATTACAACTATGTGTTGACCCTGTTTGGACAAGGCTGGGATCAACACCGTTTCCGCTTCTCGACAAAAGGTGAGTTATTACCTGACTGGGGCCAGGAATGCGCAAATTCACACTAAATATCCTTACGCTTTCCCTCGGTCTGGCCGTGATGCCGATGGTCGAGGCGGCACCAACCGCCCAGCAACAGTTGCTGGAACAGGTTCGTGTGGGCGAAGCGACCCATCGCGAAGACCTGGTGCAGCAATCGCTGTATCGTCTGGAACTTATTGATCCGAATAACCCGGATGTCGTTGCCGCCCGTTTTCGCTCTCTGTTACGCCAGGGCGATGTTGATGGTGCACAAAAACAGCTCGACCGATTGTCGCAATTAGCGCCGAGTTCAAATGCGTATAAATCATCGCGTACCACAATGTTGCTTTCCACGCCGGATGGTCGCCAGGCACTGCAACAGGCACGATTGCAGGCGACTACCGGTCATGCGGAAGAAGCCGTGGCGGGTTACAACAAACTGTTCAACGGAGCGCCGCCAGCAGGTGACATTGCCGTCGAGTACTGGAGTACGGTAGCGAAAATTCCGGCTCGCCGTAGCGAAGCGATTAATCAGCTAAAACGCATCAATGCGGATACGCCGGGCAATACGGGGTTGCAAAATAATCTGGCGCTATTGCTGTTTAGCAGCGATCGCCGTGACGAAGGTTTTGCCGTCCTGGAACAGATGGCGAAATCTAACGCCGGGCGCGAGGGGGCTTCTAAAATCTGGTACGGGCAGATTAAAGACATGCCCGTGAGCGACGCCAGCGTGTCGGCACTGAAAAAATATCTCTCTATTTTTAGCGATGGCGATAGTGTGGCGGCTGCGCAATCGCAACTGGCAGAACAACAAAAGCAACTGGCCGATCCTAATTTCCGCGCCCGTGCGCAAGGTTTAGCGGCGGTGGACTCTGGCATGGCGGGTAAAGCCATTCCCGAACTACAACAGGCGGTGCGGGCGAACCCGAAAGACAGTGAGGCTCTGGGGGCGCTGGGGCAGGCGTATTCCCAGAATGGCGATCGCGCTAATGCGGTGGCGAATCTGGAAAAAGCCCTCGCGCTGGACCCGAACAGCAGCAACAACGACAAATGGAACAGTCTGCTGAAGGTGAATCGCTACTGGCTGGCGATCCAGCAGGGCGATGCTGCGCTGAAAGCCAATAATCCCGACCGGGCAGAACGCCTGTTCCAGCAGGCGCGCAATGTCGATAACGCCGACAGCTATGCGGTGCTGGGGCTGGGCGATGTGGCGATGGCGCGCAAAGATTACCCCGCCGCCGAACGTTATTATCAGCAGACGCTGCGCATGGACAGCGGCAACACCAACGCCGTGCGCGGGCTGGCGAATCTTTATCGCCAGCAGTCGCCGGAAAAAGCCGAAGCGTTTATTGCCTCGCTCTCTGCCAGCCAGCGGCGCAGCGTTGATGACATCGAACGCAGCCTGCAAAACGACCGCTTATCACAGCAGGCGGAGGCACTGGAAAATCAGGGTAAATGGGCGCAGGCGGCAGCACTTCAGCGTCAGCGACTGGCGCTCGATCCCGGCAGTGTGTGGATTACTTACCGGCTTTCGCAGGATCTCTGGCAGGCCGGACAACGCAGCCAGGCCGATACGTTAATGCGCAATCTGGCGCAACAGAAGCCGAACGACCCGGAGCAGGTTTACGCTTACGGACTGTATCTTTCCGGTCACGACCAGGACAGAGCCGCGCTGGCGCATATCAACAGCCTGCCGCGCGCGCAGTGGAACAGCAATATTCAGGAACTGGCAAACCGCCTGCAAAGCGATCAGGTACTGGAAACCGCCAGCCGCCTGCGTGAAAGCGGTAAAGAGGCAGAAGCGGAAGCGATGCTGCGCCAGCAGCCACCGTCCACGCGCATTGACCTCACCCTGGCCGACTGGGCACAGCAGCGACGTGATGACACCGCCGCCCGCGCGGCGTATCAGAATGTCCTGACGCGGGAGCCAGCTAACGTTGATGCCATTCTTGGCCTGACGGAAGTGGATATCGCCGCCGGTGACAAAGCGGCGGCACGCAGTCAGCTGGCGAAACTGCCCGCCACCGACAATACCTCACTGAATACACAGCGGCGCGTGGCGCTGGTACAGGCGCAGCTTGGCGATACCGCAGCGGCGCAGCAGACGTTTAACAAGCTGATCCCGCAGGCAAAATCTCAGCCGCCGTCGATGGAAAGTGCGATGGTACTGCGTGATGGTGCAGGGTTTGAAGCGCAGGCGGGCGATCCGGAGCAGGCGCTGGAAACCTACAAAGACGCGATGGTCGCATCCGGTGTGACCACGACGCGTCCGCAGGATAACGACACCTTTACCCGTCTGACCCGTAACGATGAGAAGGACGACTGGCTGAAGCGCGGCGTGCGCAGCGATGCGGCGGATCTCTATCGTCAGCAGGATCTTAACGTCACCCTGGAGCACGACTACTGGGGATCGAGCGGCACCGGTGGCTATTCCGACCTGAAAGCGCACACCACCATGTTGCAGGTGGATGCACCGTATTCTGACGGACGGATGTTCTTTCGCAGTGATTTCGTCAATATGAACGTCGGCAGTTTTTCCGCCGACGCCGAGGGTAAATGGGATAACAACTGGGGCACCTGTACGTTGCAGGACTGTAGCGGCAACCGCAGCCAGTCGGATTCCGGCGCCAGCGTGGCGGTCGGCTGGCGAAATGACGTCTGGAGCTGGGATATCGGCACCACACCGATGGGCTTCAACGTGGTGGATGTGGTCGGCGGCATCAGTTACAGCGATGATATCGGGCCGCTTGGTTACACCGTTAACGCCCATCGTCGCCCCATCTCCAGTTCGTTACTGGCCTTTGGTGGGCAGAAAGACTCCCCGGGTAATACCGGGAAAAAATGGGGCGGCGTGCGTGCCGATGGCGTGGGGCTGAGTCTGAGCTACGATAAAGGTGAAGCGAACGGCGTCTGGGCATCCCTTAGCGGCGACCAGTTAACCGGCAAAAATGTCGAAGATAACTGGCGCGTGCGCTGGATGACGGGCTATTACTATAAGGTCATCAACCAGAATAATCGCCGCGTCACTGTTGGCCTGAACAATATGATCTGGCATTACGACAAAGACCTGAGTGGGTACTCACTCGGTCAGGGCGGTTACTACAGCCCGCAGGAATACCTGTCGTTTGCCATACCGGTGATGTGGCGTGAGCGGACGGAAAACTGGTCATGGGAGCTGGGCGCGTCTGGCTCGTGGTCGCATTCGCGCACCAAAACCATGCCGCGTTATCCGCTGATGAACCTGATCCCGACGGACTGGAAAGAGGATGCCGCCAGCCAGACCAACGACGGCGGCAGCAGTCAGGGCTTTGGCTACACGGCGCGGGCGTTACTTGAGCGTCGGGTCACGTCCAACTGGTTTGTCGGCACGGCAATCGATATCCAGCAGGCGAAAGATTATGCGCCAAGCCATTTCCTGCTCTACGTGCGGTATTCCGCCGCCGGATGGCAGGGCGACATGGATTTACCGCCGCAGCCGCTGATACCTTACGCCGACTGGTAAGTTTTCAGATAGCGCCTCTCTTAATGCCGCTGCGATCGGGTATACTCGGGCGGCAATCTGGGATTTCCGGGGGGAGACAATTTGCGCGTTAGTCGCTCGTTAACAATTAAGCAGATGGCAATGGTGGCGGCCGTTGTCATGGTGTTCGTTTTTATTTTTTGCACTGTTTTGCTGTTCCACCTGGTACAGCAGAATCGCTATAACACGGCTACGCAACTGGAAAGCATTGCTCGCTCTGTCCGCGAACCCTTATCTTCCGCCATTTTAAAAGGTGATATTCCCCAGGCGGAAGCTATTCTTGCCAGCATAAAACCAGCGGGCGTGGTCAGTCGCGCCGACGTGGTGCTGCCTAATCAGTTCCAGGCACTGCGTAAAAGTTTTATTCCAGAGCGCCCGGTGCCGGTGACGTTCACCCGACTGTTTGAGTTACCGGTACAAATCTCGCTGGGCGTCTACTCGCTGGAACGTCCTGCTACCCCGCAGCCGATTGCCTATCTGGTGTTACAGGCGGATTCCTTCCGCATGTACAAGTTCGTGATGAGCACTGTCTCTACGTTAGTGACCATTTACTTACTTTTGTCGCTGATCCTGACGGTGGCGATTAGCTGGTGCATTAATCGACTGATATTACATCCTTTACGCAATATCGCTCGCGAGCTAAACGCCATTCCACCGCAAGAGATTGTCGGTCATCAACTGGCCTTGCCGCGTCTGCACCAGGACGACGAAATCGGTATGCTGGTGCGTAGTTACAACCTCAATCAGCAATTGTTGCAGCGCCATTATGAAGAACAGTGCGAAAACGCGATGCGTTTCCCGGTGTCGGATTTGCCAAACAAAGCCTTGCTGATGGAGATGCTGGAACAGGTGGTCGCACGTAAACAAACCACCGCACTGATGATCATCACTTGTGAAACGTTACGTGATACTGCTGGCGTGCTGAAAGAGGCGCAGCGGGAAATCCTGCTACTGACGCTGGTGGAGAAAATCAAATCGGTGCTGTCGCCACGCATGATCCTCGCACAGGTCAGTGGCTATGACTTCGCTGTGATCGCTAATGGTGTACAGGAACCGTGGCACGCTATTACATTAGGTCAGCAAGTGCTCACTATCATGAGTGAACGCTTGCCGATTGAACGTATTCAGCTACGTCCGCACTGTAGCATCGGTGTGGCGATGTTCTATGGCGATCTCACTGCCGAACAACTTTATGGTCGTGCTATTTCGGCGGCATTTACCGCCCGTCATAAAGGGAAGAATCAGATTCAGTTCTATGATCCACAGCAGATGGAAGAAGCTCAACAACGGTTGACGGAAGAGAGCGATATCCTTAATGCACTGGAAAATCATAAGTTTGCTATTTGGCTACAGCCACAGGTGGAGATGACCAGCGGCAAACTCGTCAGCGCGGAAGCGTTGCTGCGCATCCAGCAAGCGGATGGCACCTGGGAACTGCCGGATGGCTTAATCGATCGTATTGAGTCCTGTGGGCTGATGGTTACCGTCGGTCATTGGGTGCTGGAGGAATCCTGTCGACTGCTTGCTGCCTGGCAAGAGCGCGGCATTATGTTGCCATTATCGGTGAATCTCTCGGCGCTACAGTTGATGCACCCAAATATGGTGCCGGATATGCTGGGGTTATTAACTCGTTATCGTATTCAGCCTGGAACGTTGATCCTGGAGGTCACGGAAAGCCGACGCATTGATGACCCTCACGCGGCGGTGGCGATCCTTCGTCCGTTGCGCAACGCCGGCGTACAGGTGGCGCTGGATGATTTCGGCATGGGTTACGCAGGGCTGCGTCAGTTGCAGCATATGAAATCGTTGCCAATAGACGTGCTGAAAATCGACAAAATGTTTGTTGAGGGCTTACCGGAAGATAGCAGCATGATTGCTGCAATTATCATGCTGGCACAAAGCCTGAATCTGCAAATGATTGCTGAAGGCGTAGAAACGGAAGCACAACGCGACTGGCTGGCAAAAGCGGGCGTTGGTATTGCCCAGGGCTTCCTTTTTGCTCGCCCACTCCCTATTGAAATCTTCGAAGAGAGTTACCTGGAAGAAAAGTAGCTACCCCAAACTGATTACAAAACTTTAAAAAGTGCTGGTTTGTGCGAGCCAGCTCAAACTTTTTAACCTTTTTGTTTCAATTATGATCCAGGTACATTTCTGTGATGTTGTCTGGGTGTTATTTTAAGGCCGCAGGTACCCCATAACCTTACAAGACCTGTGGTTTTACTAAAGGACACCCTATGAAAACCTCTCTGTTTAAAAGCCTTTACTTTCAGGTTCTGACAGCGATAGCCATTGGTATTCTCCTTGGCCATTTCTACCCTGAGATAGGCGAGCAAATGAAACCGCTTGGCGACGGGTTCGTTAAGCTCATTAAGATGATCATCGCTCCTGTCATCTTTTGTACCGTCGTAACGGGCATTGCGGGCATGGAAAGCATGAAGGCGGTCGGCCGTACCGGCGCAGTCGCACTGCTTTACTTTGAAATTGTCAGTACCATCGCGCTGATTATTGGTCTTATCATCGTTAACGTCGTGCAGCCTGGCGCCGGAATGAACGTCGATCCGGCAACGCTTGATGCGAAAGCGGTAGCGGTTTACGCCGATCAGGCAAAAGACCAGGGCATTGTCGCCTTTATTATGGATGTCATCCCGGCGAGCGTCATTGGCGCATTTGCCAGCGGTAACATCCTGCAGGTGCTGCTGTTTGCCGTACTGTTTGGTTTTGCGCTCCACCGTCTGGGCAGCAAAGGCCAACTGATTTTTAACGTTATCGAAAGTTTCTCGCAGGTCATCTTCGGCATCATCAATATGATCATGCGTCTGGCACCCATCGGTGCGTTCGGGGCGATGGCGTTTACCATCGGTAAATACGGCGTCGGCACCCTGGTGCAACTTGGGCAGCTCATTATCTGCTTCTACATCACCTGTATCCTGTTTGTGGTGTTGGTACTGGGTTCAATCGCTAAAGCGACCGGTTTCAGTATTTTCAAATTTATCCGCTACATCCGTGAAGAACTGCTGATTGTGCTGGGAACATCCTCTTCCGAGTCGGCGCTGCCGCGTATGCTCGACAAGATGGAGAAACTCGGCTGCCGCAAATCGGTGGTGGGGCTGGTTATCCCGACAGGCTACTCGTTTAACCTTGATGGGACATCGATATACCTGACGATGGCGGCGGTATTTATTGCCCAGGCCACTAACAGTCAGATGGATATCGTCCACCAAATCACGCTGTTGATTGTGTTGCTGCTCTCTTCTAAAGGGGCGGCAGGGGTAACGGGTAGTGGCTTTATCGTGCTGGCGGCGACACTCTCTGCGGTGGGCCATTTGCCGGTGGCGGGTCTGGCGCTGATCCTCGGTATCGACCGCTTCATGTCAGAAGCCCGTGCGCTGACTAACCTGGTCGGTAACGGCGTTGCGACCATCGTGGTTGCTAAGTGGGTTAAAGAGCTGGACCACAAAAAACTGGATGATGTGCTGAATAATCGTGCGCCGGATGGCAAAACGCACGAATTATCCTCTTAATCTCACCACTTATGCCCGCACTCCCTTCCCCGAGTGCGGGTGTTTGAGCATAATTGCCCCCTGTGCCCGAACTTACCACCTGGGTGAGTTCGGGTTTATTTCACTTCCTCCGTGACATTTTCATGTTCTTGCGGTCTAACACGAAGTGTTTTTAACGTCATTTAGGCTGACCGATAGCGGGCAGTCTTTTATTACCAGGATAGTTGATCAGGGGTTCACATGCAGGGCACAAAAATTCGACTTTTAGCGGGCGGTTTGCTGGTGATGGCCACTGCTGGCTATGTGCAGGCAGATGCGCTCCAGCCTGATCCAGCATGGCAACAGGGGACGCTCGCTAACGGTTTACAGTGGCAAGTGCTGACCACGCCCCAGCGTCCCAGCGATCGTGTTGAAATTCGCCTGCTGGTTAATACCGGTTCGCTCGCCGAAAGTACACAACAGAGCGGTTACAGTCATGCCATTCCTCGTATTGCGCTGACGCAAAGCGGTGGTCTGGAAGCGGCACAGGCACGTTCATTGTGGCAGCAGGGGATCGACCCTAAGCGCCCGATGCCGCCGGTGATCGTCTCTTACGACACCACGCTGTTTAATCTGAGTTTGCCAAATAATCGTAACGATCTGCTGAAAGAGGCGCTCTCTTATCTGGCGAATGCGACCGGCAAGCTGACCATCACACCAGAAACGGTTAACCATGCGCTGCAAAGCCAGGATATGGTGGCAACTTGGCCTGCCGACACTAAAGAAGGCTGGTGGCGCTATCGTCTGAAAGGATCAACTTTGTTAGGTCACGATCCTGCCGATCCGCTGAAAAAGCCCGTTGAAGCGGAAAAGATTAAAGATTTCTACCAGAAATGGTACACCCCAGATGCAATGACGCTGCTGGTGGTGGGGAACGTTGATGCGCGCTCGGTTGTCGACCAAATCAACAAAACGTTTGGCGAACTGAAAGGCAAACGTGAAACACCGGCTCCGGTGCCGACGCTTTCTCCGCTGCGTGCGGAAGCGGTGAGCATTATGACCGACGCGGTGCGCCAGGATCGGTTATCTATCATGTGGGACACGCCGTGGCAGCCGATTCGTGAGTCAGCCGCACTGCTGCGCTACTGGCGCGCGGACCTGGCTCGTGAGGCGCTGTTCTGGCATGTTCAGCAAGCATTAAGCGCCAATAACAGCAAAGACATCGGCCTTGGATTTGATTGCCGAGTGCTGTATCTGCGTGCGCAATGTGCCATCAACATCGAGTCACCAAACGACAAGCTGAACAGCAACCTTAATCTGGTGGCGCGTGAACTGGCGAAAGTTCGCGATAAAGGTCTGCCGGAAGAAGAGTTCAACGCCCTGGTCGCGCAAAAGAAACTGGAGCTGCAGAAACTGTTTGCCGCCTATGCACGAGCTGATACCGATATTCTGATGGGGCAGCGGATGCGTTCACTGCAAAATCAGGTTGTCGATATTGCACCGGAGCAATATCAGAAACTGCGTCAGGATTTCCTTAACAGCCTGACGGTAGAGATGTTAAATCAGGATCTGCGTCAGCAGTTGTCGAACGACATGGCGTTAATTCTGCTGCAGCCGAAAGGCGAGCCGGAATTTAACATGAAATCGTTGCAGGCTGCCTGGGATCAAATCATGGCGCCATCGACTACGGCTGCGGCGACGTCTGTCGCCACGGATGATGTGCATCCTGAAGTGACGGATATTCCACCTGCACAGTAATGCCTGATGGTGATGAGTTAGCACAACCATCAGGTATTTATGGATGAGCTGGATAGAGGGGTAACACTTTATCCAGCCTTTTGCATATGCTGCTTTTACGCTGGCATCGCCTCACGCGGGATAATCGCGCCGCGATACTGAATAACGGTACTTGCGGTCAGGTGCCCGCGTTTCGCCGCGTCTTCCGCACTGCCGCCCGTCAAACGTACCGCCAGATAACCGGCACTGAAAGAGTCGCCAGCTGCGGTGGTATCGATCACTTTTTCTTTCGGCAGTTTCACCGCCGGAACATCCACTAACCCTTCGCCAGCAATAGACACCAGGCAAGAATCCGCCCCGCGTTTTACCACCACTTCTTTCACGCCCGCTTTATGGGTACGCGCAATGACGTCTTCCACCGGCTGTTGACCCCACAGCGCGTCTTCATCGTCCAGCGTCAGGAAGGCGATATCTGTGCATTCCAGCATTTGCTGGTACACCTGCTGCGTCTCTTCTTTGCTCGCCCACAGGCGCGGACGGTAGTTATTGTCGAAAATGACCTTCCCGCCGTTGGCACGGCATTCGCGCAGCAGAGAAAGCAGCTTCTCGCGGCTGGTCGGACTTAAGATCGCCAGGCTAATCCCGCTAAGGTAAAGGTAATCGAAATTCGCCAGCTCTTCACAAATTGCTGCTGACTGCTCGCTCTCCAGCCAGAATTTAGCTGCGGCTTCGTTACGCCAGTAGTAGAAAGTGCGTTCGCCAGTGCTATCGGTTTCAATGTAGTAAAGACCCGGCAGGCGGTTTTCCATCCGTTGGGTCAGGGAAGTATCGACGTTCTCGCCGTGCCAGGCGTCCAGCATCTGCTGACTAAAACTGTCTGTCCCCAGCGCCGTTACGTAGTGAACGGTTAATGCCGCAGGATCGACCTGACGAGCGATGTAGACGGAAGTATTCAGGGTATCGCCGCCGAAACCGCGCTTAACGTCTGCGCCTTTCTCGGAAAGCTCAATCATGCATTCGCCAATCACGGCAATCTTTTTGGACATAGTCGTGAACCTGATCTGTAAAAAATTAGCGTTAGTTTGCGCTGTGGTGGTTTGCTGGTCAACTATATTAAAACGCTGTTCCATTATTTTTTTGAGCCAGAACGTATTCCTGGAAGATTCCGTCGTTGTGTGGGCAAATTAACTTCTCTCTGGCGGTAAAGTTCTGCCGTGGCGCGCCGATAATATTTGTCGAGTCCGGGCAGCATCACTTTTAAACACAGGACATCTTCGATGATAAGGCAGGTTATCCAGCGAATAAGCAACCCTGAAACAAGCATCGAGAGCTTGCAGGAACGGCGTTTTTGGTTGCAGTGTGAGCGCGTTTATACCTGGCAGCCGATTTACCAGACTTCCGGACGATTGATGGCCGTGGAGCTTTTAACCATTGTCACGCATCCTGATAATCCCTCGCAACGGCTGCCGCCAGATCGTTATTTTGCCGAAATCACCGTCAGGCATCGTATGGATGTGGTGAAAGAACAGATTGATTTACTGGCGAAAAAAGCTGCGTTCTTCGTTGAGCACGGCCTGCTGGCATCGGTTAATATTGATGGACCTACGCTTCTTGCCCTACGTCAGCAGCCGGAAATTTTGCGTCAGATTGACCGTCTTCCCTGGCTGCGTTTCGAACTGGTGGAACACATCCGTCTACCGAAAGATTCAACGTTTGCCTCGATGTGCGAATTTGGCCCACTGTGGCTGGATGATTTTGGCACCGGGATGGCAAATTTCTCTGCGCTAAGTGAAGTGCGTTACGACTACATCAAAATCGCTCGCGAACTGTTTGTGATGTTGCGCCAGTCGCCCGAAGGTCGCACGCTCTTTTCCCAGCTTTTGCATTTGATGAACCGCTACTGCCGTGGGGTGATCGTCGAAGGTATCGAGACTGAGGAAGAGTGGGGCGATGTGCAAAATTCTCCCGCATTCGCCGCACAAGGCTGGTTTCTTTCACGTCCGGCACCAATCGAAACGCTGGACTCGGTGGTGTTGGCTCTGTAAGCCGCCTCATTTTCTGCCTGGCTGGACTATCTTTAGGACTGGCACAGGAAGAATGTGAGGAAGCGAACTATGAGCAAAGCAGGCAAAATAACCGCTGCGATTTCAGGGGCTTTCTTGTTGTTGATCGTCGTGGCGATCATTTTGATTGCAACGTTTGACTGGAACCGTCTCAAACCGACCATCAACCAGAAAGTCTCTGCGGAACTGAATCGCCCCTTCGCCATCCGTGGCGATCTTGGCGTGGTGTGGGAACGGCAAAAGCAGGAAACCGGCTGGCGTAGCTGGATGCCGTGGCCTCATGTACACGCACAAGACATCATTCTCGGCAACCCGCCGGATATTCCCGAAGTGACGATGGTACATTTACCGCGCGTAGAAGCGACGCTGGCTCCGCTGGCGTTGCTGACTAAAACGGTCTGGCTGCCCTGGATCAAGCTGGAAAAGCCCGACGCGCGCCTGATTCGCCTCTCAGAAAAGAACAATAACTGGACGTTTAATCTCGCCAACGATGACAACAAAGACGCGAATGCAAAGCCGTCGGCGTGGTCGTTCCGTCTGGATAATATTCTGTTCGATCAAGGGCGGATCGCTATTGATGACAAAGTAAGCAAAGCAGATCTGGAAATTTTTGTCGATCCGTTAGGCAAGCCGTTGCCATTCAGCGAAGTTACTGGATCGAAAGGTAAAGCAGATAAAGAGAAGGTAGGCGATTACGTTTTTGGCCTGAAAGCGCAGGGGCGCTATAACGGCGAACCGCTCACGGGTACAGGAAAAATAGGCGGTATGCTGGCGCTGCGTGGCGAAGGAACACCTTTTCCGGTGCAGGCTGATTTTCGCTCCGGTAATACCCGTGTTGCTTTTGATGGCGTCGTGAATGACCCAATGAAAATGGGCGGCGTCGATTTACGGCTTAAATTTTCCGGCGATTCGCTGGGTGATCTCTATGAACTGACGGGCGTTCTGCTGCCCGATACCCCGCCGTTTGAAACGGATGGTCGGCTGGTAGCGAAAATCGACACTGAAAAATCGTCGGTCTTTGATTATCGCGGCTTTAACGGGCGCATTGGCGATAGCGATATCCACGGTTCTCTGGTCTACACCACCGGTAAGCCGCGACCAAAACTGGAAGGTGACGTTGAGTCACGGCAGTTGCGGCTGGCTGATTTGGGGCCATTGATTGGCGTTGATTCCGGGGAAGGGGCAGAAAAGTCGAAACGCTCTGAACAGAAGAAGGGCGAGAAAAACGTTCAGCCTGTGGGCAAAGTGCTGCCTTATGACCGCTTCGAAACCGATAAATGGGATGCGATGGATGCTGATGTTCGTTTCAAAGGGCGGCGCATAGAACATGGCAGCAGTTTGCCGATTAGCTCTCTTTCTACCCATATCATCCTCAAAAACGCTGACCTGCGTCTGCAACCGCTGAAATTTGGCATGGCGGGCGGCAGCATTGCGGCGAATATTCATCTGGAAGGGGATAAAAAACCGATGCAGGGGCGGGCGGATATACAGGCTCGTCGACTGAAACTGAAGGAGCTGATGCCGGATGTAGAACTGATGCAGAAAACGCTGGGAGAAATGAATGGCGATGCTGAACTGCGTGGTAGCGGTAACTCGGTGGCGGCGCTGCTGGGGAACAGTAACGGCAATCTGAAATTGTTGATGAATGACGGGCTGGTGAGCCGCAACCTGATGGAGATTGTTGGGCTGAATGTCGGCAACTACATTGTCGGTGCGATTTTCGGTGATGATGAGGTGCGGGTGAACTGCGCGGCGGCGAATGTGGATATTGCTAACGGTGTGGCACGCCCGCAGATTTTTGCTTTCGATACTGAGAATGCGTTGATCAATGTTACCGGCACGGCAAGTTTTGCTTCGGAGCAACTGGATTTGACTATTGATCCGGAGAGCAAAGGGATTCGTATTATCACGCTGCGTTCGCCGCTGTATGTGCGTGGGACGTTTAAGAGTCCGCAGGCTGGTGTGAAGGCCGGGCCGTTGATTGCCCGTGGCGCTGTTGCGGCGGCACTGGCAACGTTGGTGACGCCTGCGGCGGCGTTACTGGCGCTGATCTCACCTTCAGAAGGTGAAGCTAATCAGTGCCGGACGATTTTGTCGCAGATGAAGAAGTGATGGGGTTGGATTAGATTTGCTGGTGAATTCGGGAGCAGCGTGTTCCCCTCACCCTAACCCTCTCCCCAAAGGGGCGAGGGGACTGTTTTGTGCGTGTTGAAATAACGAGTACCACTTTTCCGTTCACTTTCTGGCGAGGGGACTGTTTTGTGCGTGTTGAAATAACGAGTACCGCTTTTCCGTTCACTTTCTGGGGGGGAGGGCTGTTATGCTCGCGATGTAACATCTCGCTCCGCTTTTCTCCCTCTCCCTTTCAGGGAGAGGGCTGGGGTGAGGGTGGCAGCCCGCACGATACTTACAACGACTGATGCCGCGTCTCATGCGTCAGCAGCAAGGCAATTAACGTCAAGCCAGCCATCGCCGCCAGATATAACCCCACTGCGCCTAACCCGTAGTTAGTCTGCAACCAGGCTGCGATATACGGCGCAACGGAAGCCCCAAGAATCGACGATACGTTGTAAGAGAACGATGCTCCGGTGTAACGCACTTCCGTCGGGAACAGTTCTGGCAACAGCGCGCCCATCGGCCCGAAAGTCAGCCCCATCAGACTTAACCCCAGCAGCAGGAAGGCAAAAACCAGAATCGGGTTGCCAGAACCGAGCAACGGGTTAAAGGCGAACAGCGCGAACAGGATGATCAGCGTCGTGATGATTACCATGCTTTTACGGCGACCAAAGGCATCAGCCAGTAATCCGGCGACTGGCACCATCACGCCAAAACCAATCACTGCCATCATCAGCATCCACAATACTTCGTTACGCGGCAGGCCAAGCCCAACTGGCGCGGCGGCGGTACTAAAGGTCATCGAGTAGACGGTCATGATGTAAAACAGCGTATAGGTTGCCAGCATAATGAACGTACCCAGTACGGTTACGCGAACATGTTTGGTCAGCAGCGTACCCAGCGGGATTTTCACCTGCTTTTTCGCTTTAGCGACTTTCTCAAACACCGGCGACTCATGCAGTGAAACGCGGACATACAGGCCGATAATCACCAGCACCGCCGAGAAGATAAACGGTACGCGCCAGCCCCAGCTCATAAACTGTTCGTCGGTCAGTAGCCAGGAAAGCAGCAAGAAAGTGCCGTTGGCAAAGAAGAAGCCAATCGGTGCGCCCAGTTGCGGGAAGGAGCCGTACAATGCACGTTTGCGCGGCGGGGCGTTTTCAGTTGCCAGCAGCGCCGCGCCGCCCCATTCACCGCCTAAACCCAGCCCCTGACCAAATCGAGCCAGCGCCAGCAGCAGCGGGGCGAAAATACCAATCGTGGCATAGCCCGGCAACAGACCAATCACCACTGTCGAAATTCCCATCGTTAGCAACGAGGCGACCAGCGTCGCTTTACGTCCAACGCGATCGCCAAAATGACCAAATACGGCAGAGCCGATGGGGCGCGCGACGAAGGCAATGGCGAAGGTGGCGAGCGACTGGAGCGTTGCTGCCGTAGGATCGCCCTGCGGGAAGAAGATATGCGGAAACACAATAACGGCCGCAGTGGCGTAAATATAAAAGTCGAAGAACTCAATGGCCGTGCCAATGAGAGAGGCGACAAGGACTTTATTACGCGAGTTTACCGGCGTGAATTCCTGGTTATTTTCGAGTGTTGTGGCTGTTGCTTGCATAATCTTTTCTTATTTTTTGGCTAACGAATAGCCATATTACGCACAGCAAAAGTGATATTTCAATGTGTAACAAATCGCGGAAATGGTCAAAAACCAGGCAAAAAGGGAATAATGTTTAGGCTGGTGATTTTTCTTCTATGAAATGCTTCACACAATTTCATAAATAGTCAATAAAACTGGTTTTAGGTTAAATAAAAGTTACCAACTGGATTTATATGCTGGGGTTATGAGTTGGAATGAAATTGTTTGCTCCTAAATAGATGGCTTAAGAGGCTCTGGGGAAGAGTTTCAAGAGGTTATGTGCGCATTATAGCCGGATGCGATGCTGGCACATTTTATCCGGCCTACGGGGAGCCAGGCCGAATAAGGCGTTTACGCCGCATCCGGCATATTTTAAGGCTGCGTTTTCCCCGGCATTCGCGGGTCATCTTTGTACTCGGCGGTGGCAATCCACGCCGCACAAAACAGCGTCAGACGAGCAAAGAAGTAGAAAAACGCCATCAGCCCCAGCACGGAACCAAATGCTGCGCCAGACGGGGATTTCATCAACGACGGCAGGGTGTAGGTCATCACGATTTTAATCACTTCAAAACCAATCGCTGCGAGGAATGTCCCGCGAATCAGCGCCTTTCTACGCGGACGGTGGCGTGGCAGGCGCCAGAAGATCCAAAAGAAAAGCAGATAGTTGGCAAAGATAGAAATCGCCAGACCAATCAACCGCCACGTCGGTTTCAGCCACTCAATGCTATTAAGGTGCAGCGCGCTAATAATCATTTGTTGCGCAGAACCGGCAACCGAGGTGATCGAAAGCGTCACAATCAGCGCAATCAACAAACCAATCAGCGAAATAAAGTCACGCAGATATTTTACCCAGAACTTCTCCTGATCTTGCGGCGAACGTTCCCAGACATCGCGCGATTGGGCGCGAATTGCTTCACGTAAATTCCCCATCCAGTTGATGCCGGAGTATAGCGCCACGGCTAACCCGACAAGTCCTACGGTAGTACGCTGCTGAACGGCAGTGTTGATGGTGTTTTTCAACGTGGCGGCAAGCGTCGGATCGCTGATGTTTTGCAGAATCTTATCGAAGATATCCTGTAACAGCATCGGATGGGAGGCCAGCACAAAACCCCCTGCGGCAAACGACACCATCAAAATCGGGATCATCGACAAAAACGAGAAATAGGTGATAGCCGCACCAAACTGGTTACCCAGCCGATCGTTAAAGCGTTCTGTCGCGCGAATAAGGTGTGCGATGATCGGTTGGCGTTGGATTTTTTCGGCGGTGGTGGTGACGGTTTCCAGCGCCTGGCTAACTTTGCCGCCTTTATCGCTATTATCCAGATGCTTAATTGGCTCGTGCTCCAGATCCTGGGTGGGACGTTTGATCTCGTTTTCCTGCGTCATCCGCTCTTTAGTCCTTCTGTCGTTGTCTTTCTTAAAAAGTATAGTCGGTCAGTCCAGGTACTCTTTCATCACGCCAGCCAGCCACTGCATAAACAGGTTTACACGGCGGGAAAGCTCCCGACGCTGTGGGTAAACCAGAGAAATGGAACGTGGTTCGGCGCGGTAGTTGGGTAACACTTCGATAAGCTGTCTGGCGCGTAGGGCTTCGCGTACGGTGACGCGGGGGATCTGAATAATCCCCAGTCCCGCCAGACCGGCGGCAAGATAGTTTTCTCTACTGTTTACCGTCAACATACCGCCGGACTTAAACCACTGGACGCCATTAACACTGGCAACCTCAAAACCCAACGGATGCGCGCCCAGATGTGGCGTGTAATGCACTACCGCGTGCGAAGTCAGGTCGTCGGGACTTTGCGGATAACCAAAGCGCGTCAGATAGTGCGGACTGGCGCAGTTGACCATCGTCAGTTTGCCGAGGGGACGGGTGATGAGTCCATCGTCGGGCAACGTTCCCGTGCGTACTACGCAATCAAAGCCATCATGAAGAATATCTACCGGACGGTCATTGCTGCTTAATTCCAGTTCAATTCCCGGATATTGATGGAGAAATTCGGGCAGACGCGGCAGTAGCAGGGTTTTTGCCATCCCGGATGGGATATCGATGCGCAATTTACCGCTGATGCTGGTGGCGCCCTGCTGAAATAAACCGTCCAGTTCGTTGAGATTACTCAACACATCTTTTGCCCGTTGGTAATAGGTCATGCCATCAGGTGTGAGTTTGACCCGTCGCGTGGTGCGCTGGAGAAGCTGGGTGCCAAGTTGATGTTCCAGTGCCTGTATCTGGCGCGAAACGCTTCCTTTTGGCAATGCAAAGAAATCCGCCGCGCGGGAAAAACTCTCCAGCTCCGCAACCTTGATGAACAACTGCATTGCGTGAATTTTATCCATTTCTTTTACCGATTGTTGTTCACAGCGAAACAGTAACGCGTATATCGCATTATTTATTGTTTTTCTAACATCTAATGCATGATTTCACAACGATGCAACGTTGAAAGTGAGGCGATTTTAGAGAATCAAAGGCGGATTCGCGTCTCGGCATAGAGAAATAACCAACACAAAGCCAAAATTTTGATTCGTTTTATAAAATGCGGACATACAACATTGTGTATTTGTGCGTAATCCAGTCACTTTCTTAAACTATGGATGCTATTAAAGCGTGCGCTAAATTGGCCTGGTTAATCGGAACGTGGCGCGAAAATATAAGGAATTCCTTAAGATTTTTTTAAATAGTGCCCTCGACATGTAATTTCAGGCGTTTAGCTGTAACTATTTATATCGGTAACTATTTTCTGTCTTTCATCTCTGTAGAATGGCCTCCGCCAAATGGCGAATTCTTATTTTGTCTCTCGGGTAATACCCTTCCACTACTTAAGTCTTTTTAACGTATTCAGGTGGAGATTCAGTAATGCAAATAATCATGTTTGACAGGCAGTCAATATTTATTCATGGAATGAAAATCAGTTTACAGCAACGTATTCCAGGCGTAGGTATTCAGGGCGTCGGTCAGGCAGACGAGTTATGGCAAAAGCTGGAAAGCTACCCTGAAGCCTTAGTTATGCTCGATGGCGATCAGGATGGGGAGTTTTGCTACTGGTTGTTGCAAAAAACCGTGGTGCAATTTCCTGAGGTTAAGGTGTTAATCACGGCTTCGGATTGCAACAAACGATGGTTGCAGGAGGTTATTCATTTCAATGTGATGGCGATTGTACCGCGTGATTCTTCGATCGATACGTTTGTGTTGGCGGTCAATAGTGCGGCGATGGGAATGATGTTTCTGCCCGGTGACTGGCGAACCACGCCGGAAAAGGATACGAAAGATCTCAAATCGTTAAGCGCCCGCCAGCGGGAAATTTTAACCATGCTGGCGGCGGGCGAATCGAATAAAGAGATTGGTCGGGCATTAAATATCAGCACCGGAACGGTAAAAGCGCACCTGGAATCGCTCTATCGCCGTCTGGAAGTGAAAAATCGTACCCAGGCGGCGATGATGCTAAATATCTCCTCCTGAAGAGGATAATTTTACAGCCAGTAGGACGTTAGTGGCTGGCTGTAAAAAATATTATGGTTCGCCGTATAAACCAATTAAACGGCGTACCACACCGTTGGTCCAGCCAAAGCCATCCTGCAATGGATATTCGCCCCCGCCGCCCTCGCGGGGGATACCATCGGCAATATGGTATTTCTCGATCAGTTTGTGCTGTTCCAGATAGAACTGATTCACCGTCTTCAGCCAGCTACGCGCAATCTCATCACCCAGATGGTCATCACCGTACATTTTAAATCCCTGAATCGCCATCCATTGTAACGGTGCCCAGCCGTTGGGTTTATCCCACTGTTCACCGGTTTCATACTCGCTTGCCAGAATCCCGCCCGGCGTCAGTAATCGGCTTCGCACGGCATTTGCCAGACGGTCGGCCTGTTCATGGTTCGCCATGCCCACATATAACGGCACAATGGCAGCAGCGGAAAAGAGTGCCTGCTGTTCGCGCCGCCAGTCGTAATCGCGGTAGATACCATTTTCATCATCCCAGAGATAATGGTTTACCGCATCGCGGCGGGCATTGGCTTTCTGGCGGAACAGCGTTTCCGTCTCCTTATCGCCTTTCAGCGACGAGATGTTGGCGATGGCGCTCTCCAGTTTAAACAGGAAAGCATTAAGATCGATGGGGATGAACTGAGTGGTACGAATGCTCGCCAGGCGACCCGCGTCTCGCAGCCAACGGGAAGAGTAATCCCAGCCAGAAGCTGCGCCCGCGCGTAAATCGCGGTACACCTCGTTGGGCGGGCGACCAGAATGTTTTGCGGTTTCTACGTCTTCAAGCCAGGATTCGTCACGCGGCGTGTCGCGATCGTCCCAGTAACGGTTGAGCAGCGATCCGTCGGGCATTCGCACAACATGGCGATAGGCCTGATTAGGGATCAGCGATTCTGCGCCGTCCATCCAGAAGGCATATTCCATTTTAAGATGCTCAAGGTAACGGCGCGCGCCGCGTACACCATCTTCTTCAAACAGCTCCACCATCAGCGCGAACACCGGTGGCTGCGAGCGGCTCAAATAATAGGTGCGGTTGCCGTTGGGGATGTGCCCATAGTTTTCGATCATCCAGGCGAAGTTATCGGCCATGCATTTCAGCAAATCTTCACGCCCGCTTTCCGCCAGCCCCAGCATGGTGAAATAGGAATCCCAGTAGTAGGTTTCGCTAAAACGACCCCCTGGAACAATGTACGACTGCGGCAGCGCCAGCAGAGAAGACCACGGGATGTGATCCTGTGGCTCGCGGGTTAATACCGGCCATAGCTGGTCGATATGCTCTTTCAGTGAGTTTTGCGGGTTCGATACATATTCACTGGAGTAAATCTCCGGTAACCAGAAGTGATTTTCAACGAATCGGCGCAAATCGAAATCACGATGACGGCGCACTTTACGATAGCGGATTAAGATATCCAGCGGGTCCATTTTGGGAGCGCAGTCAGGAAACGTTTTACTGTCGGGGAAAATTTTTGCTGACTGGACATGTTCGAAAAGTTCGAGATAGCGGTCAGCAGGTGTTAGTGCGTCAGAGGCTGGCAGCCCCTCAATCATTTCGGGTTCTGGCTCTGCCTCGATCATCTCATCCAGTTTTAATTCATACGGGTCCAGCTCATAACAGAGATCGACCTCGATCGTCAGTTCGTCTGGATTAGGGTTTTGAATTTTCTGATTGAGCATAAGGATCCGACCTCCGAAATTCGTCGCTAATTATCGGCTTTCCTTTAAGCGTAGTCATTCGCTCCGGTCGATGGGCGACGAAGCGTGCGGTGGATCACGTTTATTAATGGGACAAAAAATATAACGCGCTAATATCAATGGAATTTATAAAAATACGGATTTCGTGTTGTTTTTCATTTTCAGAACATTCAATCATGGTCTCCCCCGTAATCATGATATGCCATTCCTGATCTGGGTAATAGGCACAGGCTATCTTATTGATAGTTTATATTCATGTAATTGATTGATTCCTATCAAAAAGCGTATCTCCCTGTTTTTTATGATGGCTTTGTCTCGCAGAGACGTTTGCAGCATTCTGGAAAATTTTCTGGGTCACAATAACTCACTACCGTGAGGGAAGAATAATGAAAATGGTCTCACGTATTACCGCGATCGGCCTGGCTGGCGTCGCGATTTGCTATTTAGGATTATCTGGTTATGTGTGGTACCACGATAATAAACGCAGTAAACAGGCTAATGTTCAGGCATCAGCTGTCAGTGAAAATAATAATGTTTTAGGTTTTCTCCGCGAAAAAGGATGCGACTATTGCCATACGCCTTCCGCAGAATTACCCGTCTATTATTATATTCCTGGCGCGAAACAGTTGATGGATTACGACATTAGGCTCGGATATAAATCTTTTAACCTCGAGGCAGTGCGTGCGGCTCTGCTGGCAGATAAACCCGTTTCGCAAAGCGATCTGAACAAGATTGAATGGGTGATGCAGTATGAAACTATGCCACCAACGCGTTATACCGCGCTACACTGGGCGGGTAAGGTGAGTGATGAAGAGCGGGCGGAAATACTGGCCTGGATTGCAAAACAGCGCGCGGAATATTACGCCAGTAATGACACTGCGCCGGAGCATCGCAATGAACCGGTGCAGCCCATCCCGCAAAAACTGCCTACCGATGCGCAAAAAGTGGCGTTGGGTTTTGCGCTGTATCACGATCCCCGTTTATCGGCTGATAGCACCATTTCATGCGCTCATTGCCATGCGTTGAATGCGGGGGGCGTCGATGGCAGAAAAACATCGATTGGTGTTGGTGGCGCAGTTGGGCCGATTAACGCGCCGACGGTATTTAACTCAGTATTTAACGTTGAGCAGTTCTGGGATGGTCGTGCGGCAACATTGCAGGATCAGGCGGGTGGGCCGCCGCTGAATCCGATTGAAATGGCGTCCAAATCCTGGGACGAAATCATTGCGAAGTTGGAAAAAGATCCTGTGCTGAAAGCGCAGTTCCTCAAAGTTTATCCGCAAGGTTTCAGTGGTGAAAATATTACTGACGCAATTGCTGAATTTGAGAAAACATTAATTACGCCGGATTCACCGTTTGATAAATGGTTGCGTGGTGATGAAAATGCGCTGACGGCGCAGCAGAAAAAAGGTTATCAATTATTTAAAGATAATAAGTGTGCAACGTGTCATGGCGGTATTATTCTCGGTGGACGTTCCTTCGAACCGCTGGGTCTGAAAAAAGACTTTAATTTTGGTGAAATTACGGCGGCAGATATTGGCCGTATGAATGTAACTAAAGAAGAACGCGATAAACTGCGTCAGAAAGTACCCGGTTTGCGTAACGTTGCGCTAACGGCACCGTACTTCCATCGCGGTGATGTGCCGACGCTGGACGGGGCGGTGAAACTGATGCTGCGCTACCAGGTCGGTAAAGAGCTGCCGCAGGAGGATGTGGATGATATCGTGGCTTTCTTGCACAGCCTGAACGGAGTTTACACACCGTATATGCAGGATAAACAATAATTAATTCGATCGCCCGACAGGAATGTTTGGGCGATTTTTATTACGATAATAAAGTCTGTTTTTAATATTATCATGTTAAATGTTTATATTATAAAAAGCCTTTTTTCTGTTTAGGATTTTGTTATTTAAATTACACCCGTAACGCCTTGCGTCCATTCCAGATAAATCCTACTTTTTTATTGCCTTCAAATAAATTTAAGGAGTTCGAAATGGACCAGAAGCTGTTAACGGATTTCCGCTCAGAACTACTCGACTCGCGTTTTGGCGCAAAGGCAATTTCCACTATCGCGGAATCTAAACGTTTTCCGCTGCACGAAATGCGCGATGACATCGCATTCCAGATTATCAATGATGAATTATACCTGGATGGCAATGCCCGACAAAACCTTGCCACATTTTGCCAGACCTGGGACGACGAAAATGTTCATAAGCTGATGGATCTGTCGATCAACAAAAACTGGATCGATAAAGAAGAATATCCGCAGTCCGCAGCTATCGACCTGCGTTGTGTAAACATGGTTGCCGACCTGTGGCACGCGCCTGCGCCGAAAAACGGTCAGGCCGTTGGCACCAACACCATTGGTTCTTCCGAGGCCTGTATGCTCGGTGGGATGGCAATGAAATGGCGTTGGCGCAAACGAATGGAAGCCGCAGGTAAACCGACCGATAAACCCAACCTGGTGTGCGGGCCGGTGCAAATCTGCTGGCATAAATTTGCCCGCTACTGGGATGTGGAACTGCGCGAGATCCCTATGCGCCCCGGTCAGTTGTTCATGGATCCGAAACGCATGATTGAAGCCTGCGACGAAAACACCATCGGCGTGGTGCCGACTTTTGGTGTGACCTACACCGGTAACTATGAGTTCCCGCAACCGCTGCACGATGCGCTGGATAAATTCCAGGCCGACACCGGTATCGACATCGACATGCACATCGACGCCGCCAGCGGTGGCTTCCTGGCACCGTTCGTGGCTCCGGATATTGTCTGGGACTTCCGCCTGCCGCGCGTGAAATCGATCAGTGCTTCAGGCCATAAATTCGGTCTGGCTCCGCTGGGCTGCGGCTGGGTTATCTGGCGTGATGAAGAAGCACTGCCGAAAGAACTGGTGTTCAACGTTGACTATCTTGGCGGGCAAATCGGGACTTTCGCCATCAACTTCTCTCGCCCTGCCGGTCAGGTGATTGCGCAATACTATGAATTTCTGCGCCTCGGTCGTGAGGGTTACACCAAAGTACAAAACGCCTCTTATCAGGTCGCCACTTACCTGGCGGATGAAATCGCTAAACTGGGACCGTATGAGTTCATCTGTACAGGTCGCCCGGACGAAGGTATTCCGGCGGTTTGCTTCAAACTGAAAGACGGGGAAAATCCGGGATACACCCTGTATGACCTCTCTGAACGTCTGCGTCTGCGCGGCTGGCAGGTTCCGGCCTTTACCCTCGGCGGTGAAGCCACCGACATTGTGGTGATGCGTATTATGTGCCGTCGTGGTTTCGAAATGGACTTCGCTGAATTGTTGCTGGAAGACTACAAAGCCTCCCTGAAATATCTCAGCGATCACCCGAAACTGCAGGGTATTGCTCAGCAGAACAGCTTTAAACATACCTGATAACAGGATGTTATAAGGAATCTCAGCCCCGGCTAGCAAGCCGGGGCTGAGAGTTCGACCAGAATATAACCCGGAAATATTGGTTTATATTCATATTGTTATTAAGTTGTATAATGTATGAATGTTTATAAATTATAATGATATAAGTGAAATATCACCTTAAGGTATTATTCGCCTGGTATTCATTATCTTGCATTTTTATCTATTCATTTTTTGTATTATAAACACCATAATTCTGCGTAATTTATTCCACTCATTATCATTTTTCTCACCGCTTCGTTTAAATTTATATGCCAGTAAATTTGACTTAGATATAATGCGTGCTACATTAATAAACAGTAATATGTTTATGTTATATTAAGTCAACTATGCAATCACAACATGGCACTTGTCTCATTGCGTACGCAAGACATAAATATATTCTCACCATGGCTGATGGTGAATATCGCTATTTTAATGGCGGTGATTTGGTCTGCGCGGATGCAAATCATGTTTTAGTTTCTAATTCCTTAGAAAATATAGTATTTGTCACGAAGGAAACGCTTTCATTATTCCTCCAGATTCTCAAGGAGGAGGTGTTAAATTTTCATGCTCATAAAAAAGTACCTTCGTTAATTATTCACCACTGTGCCAGAGAAATTCCATTTTTTCAGGAAGTTATGCAACTCTCGCAGCAAACTAATCTCCGCTATGGTGAGGTATTGCGCAAAAGAGCATTAATATTTGCATTATTGTCCGTTTTTCTTGAGGATGAGCAGTTTATACCGCTACTGGTGAACATATTACATCCCAATACGCGCACGCGAGTTTGTACAGTTATCAACAATAATATCGCTCATCAATGGACATTATCACAGATCGCCAACGAGTTACTGATGAGTCAGAGTCTGTTAAAGAAAAAATTGCGTGAAGAAGATACGTCTTATTCACAACTGCTCACCGCATGTAGAATGCAGCGTGCATTACAACTTGTTGTAATGCCTGGTATTCCAATAAAACGCGTGGCAATGTCCTGTGGCTATAACAGCATGTCATATTTTATTTACGTTTTTCGAAATTATTATGGGATGACACCCACAGAGTATCAGGAACAAATAGCACAAGGAAAGTTCAATGGCGACTCAATGGCAAGACTTGTTACAGAAGAAAATTTTAGAGTTCGGCTGTAAGAATAAGATTACAACGTCTGCCCGAACATAAAAAAAACCCGGCATAGGGGACCGGGAAGAGGATAGTCTGCCGTCTCCAGACTAATAAACCGTTATAACACTCCCTGTTGGCACGGGAAACTTTTGTGCTCTCAGTAAGTTAAATATAACGTTTGCTGGAGATAAGATCAGCCAAATTTTTATAAACATAGGCTATACGATTTTTAAAAATATATTATTATTGTATTTACTTATTTCTAATTAACTGTTATGCAAATTTGCGTAATAGGTAAAGTATGATCCTACTAAATATGGCAGTTTTAGTCCTGAAGAACAGTCAGGCATCATTTCATCAGTATACTGAAATTGAAATAATCGCAGTAATGGAATATAAGGGATAGTCATGGCTCATGTTTGCTCGGTGATCCTCGCCTGCCGTTCGTTTGATATTTATCATGAACAGCAAAAAATATCGTTGAACAAAGCGAGTATTCTACTACTGGAGAAAAATTTGGCAGACGATTTTTCGTTTTGTTCACATGATACGCGACGTTTGGATATCGATGAGCTGACGGTTTGTCATTACTTACAAAATATTCGTCAGGCACCACATAATTTGGGGCTACATAACAAAAATCGTTTATTAATTAACCCAGAACCGCCAATGCCTCTGGTGATAGCGATTTTTGATAGTTTTGCTAAATCCGCTGTAAATTCTCCTATATTGAGCAATATGCTCTATCTTTCCTGCTTATCAATGTTTTCTCATAAGAAAGAGCTTATCCCTTTACTTTTTAACAGTATCAGCACTGTATCGGGGAAAGTTGAACGTATTATTAGCTTTGATATAGCCAGGCGTTGGTATCTGCGTGATATCGCAGAAACAATGTATACCAGTGAGAGCTTAATCAAAAAAAAGTTGCAGGAAGAAAATACTTGCTTCAGTAAAATATTACTCGCCTCGAGGATGTCGATGGCCAGAAGACTACTTGAGTTACGGCAAGTTCCTCTACATACCATTGCTGAAAAATGTGGGTATAGCAGTACGTCGTACTTTATAAATACATTTCGACAATATTATGGCGTCACACCACATCAGTTTGCACAGCATTCGCCGGGAACCTTCTCCTGATTGCATATCTCATTTGGGTATTGGTCAGGATCTCACAGTCGCTGCATGTAAAAATCTTTCCTGATTATCTCTGCCGGAACCAACGGCAAGTTCTCTTTGGCAGTTCGCAAACGGGTATTAGTATTTTCAGGAGGAAAAGACGCGGCATGTTTGGGATTATTAAGCTAACAATTCATATAATTACGGGAATGCTGGTCTGTATTGTGCTGTTCAAATTGATGACCAATGGCTGGAGTGGTTTCTACTTTCACTGCTGTTTGTTAAGTCTGGTATTCCTCACGATTAGCTGGTTGTTGAGTAGTGAGTGGTTGCGAGGAAAGAGTAAGGCTGAACGCTCATGTTCAACCTTACTCTCATTCATACGTTACGCTTTTTTAAAGCGGGCAAAGAGATGTTCCACAACGACAAAAAAGACGGGAACGAAGTAAATTGCCAGCACAGTTGCTGCAAACATCCCCCCCATAACGCCTGTACCTACCGCGTTTTGTGCGCCGGAACCTGCGCCATGACTGATAACCAGCGGCAGTACGCCGAGAATAAAGGCCAGAGAGGTCATGAGGATTGGGCGTAAACGCATCCGCGCCGCTTCGATAATCGCTTCTACCGGTGTTTTGCCTTCTTTCTGCATCATCTCAACCGCAAATTCGACGATCAGGATGGCGTTCTTGGCGGAAAGCCCGATGGTGGTCAGCAATCCGACCTGAAAGTAGACGTCATTGCTTAAGCCGCGCAGGTCAGTTGCCAGTAATGCACCAATGACACCCAACGGTACAACTAACATCACCGAGAACGGAATTGACCAGCTTTCATACAGCGCGGCGAGGGCGAGGAACACCACGACCAGTGAAATGGCATACAGTGCGGGAGCCTGGTTGGATGATAACGCTTCCTGATATGACAACCCGGTCCAGGAGTAGCCGACGCCCGCCGGAAGTTTAGCGACCAGATCCGCCATAAATTTCATTGCGTCACCGGTACTTTTCCCGGCAGCGGCTTCCCCTAAAATCTCCATCGACGGAATGCCGTTGTAACGTTCCAGTCGCGGCGAACCGTAGGTCCATTCTGTTGAAGAATAGGCAGAAAGCGGCGCCATCGTGCCAGAGGCGTTGCGTACATACCATTGGTTGATGTTGTCCGGCAGCATACGGAACGGCGTTCCTGCCTGGACATACACTTTTTTCACACGCCCCTGATTGAGGAAGTCATTGACGTAGCTACTGCCGAAGGCGGTAGAGAGGGTCTGGTTGATATCAGACAGTTCCACGCCCATCGCTTCGGCTTTCGCGGCGTTGACGTTCACTTTGAACATCGGTGTATCTTCCAGGCCGTTCGGGCGAACCGCTGTTACCTGATCGGGTGATTGTGCTGCCAGCGACAACAACTCGTTTCTCGCCTGGGTCAGCTTTTCGTGCCCCAGGTTGCCGTTGTCCAGTAGTTCCATATCAAAACCTGATGCTGTACCCAGCTCCGCTACCGCAGGTAAGTTGAACGGGAAAATCATCGCTTTATTGATACTGCTCAGAGCCACCATTGCCCGCTGAATGATTGCGGTCACTGAGTTTTCCTCGCCGACACGTTCAGACCACGGCTTGAGGCTGATAAACGCCAGACCGTTGTTTTGCCCCTGACCGCTGAAGCCAAAGCCGCCAACGGTAAACACCGACTGGACATTATTTTTCTCTTTTGTCAGATAGTAATCTGTCACCTGTTGCAGCACTTTCGTGGTGTTAACCATGGTGGAACCTGACGGTAACTGCGCGGTGGTCATAAAGACCCCCTGATCCTCTTCCGGTAAGAAAGAGGTCGGTGTACGCAGGAACAGCACCGCCATCCCCGCACAAATCAGCAGGTAAACCACCATGTAACGACCAGTGCAACGCAGCAGTGAGCGGGTGCTGTCGGTATAGTGCTGAGTCGATTTTTCAAACAGATGGTTGAAGCGTTCGAACAAGGCGTTCGGTTTGTGACCACCTTCCGGTGCGGCTTTCAGAATGGTGGCGCAAAGTGCCGGGGTCAGGCTCATCGCCACAAACACCGAAAGCAACATGGATGAAATCAGCGTAATGGAGAACTGGCGATAAATTTCCCCGGTCGCGCCGCTCATAAAGGCCATTGGCATAAACACGGCGGACAGAACAACGGCAATCCCGACCAACGCACGCTGGATTTGCCCCATCGATTTATGCGTCGCTTCCTGCGGCGGCAGTTTATCTTCCGCTATCACGCGCTCGACGTTTTCCACCACCACGATGGCGTCATCTACCAGAAGCCCTATAGCTAACACCATCCCGAACATGGTGAGGGTGTTGATGGTAAAACCGACCGCCGACAAAATCGCGAACGTACCGAGAATAACCACCGGCACGGCGATAGTCGGGATAATCGTAGCGCGAATGTTTTGTAAAAACAGGTACATGACCAGGAAGACGAGGATGATCGCCTCAACCAGCGTTTTGAAAACTTCCTGAATTGAAATTTGGATAAACGGTGTGGTGTCGTAAGGATAAACCGTCTTCAGGCTGGCGGGGAAATAGGCTGATAAGCGGTTGAGTTCTGCTTTTACTGCCCGCGAGGTATCGAGCGCGTTTGCCCCGGTAGCCAGTTTGATGGCGATACCGGCAGCAGGTTTGCCGTTATAGCGCGCCACGGTGGAATAATCTTCCGCCCCCAGCTCGACGCGAGCAACGTCGCGCAGCAATACTTGCGAACCATCTTGCTGAACTTTTAGCAGGATTTTGCCAAATTCTTCCGGCGTTTGTAGACGCGTCTGCACAATGATTGAGGCGTTCAGTTGCTGGTCTGCCGCCTGTGGCATCCCCCCCAGTTGACCGCCGGAAATCTGGTTGTTTTGTACTTTGATTTGGGAAATAACATCAGAAGGAACGAGATTGTATTTATTGAGTTTTTGCGGATCCAGCCAGATACGCATGGCATACTCTGAACCAAAGAGCTGTACGCTACCGACGCCTGCGGTACGGCTTAGAGGGTCTTTAATATTAGACGCCACATAGTCCGCGATGTCGTACTGGTTGAGGCTGCCGTTATCAGAGATAAACGCCGCCACCATCAGGATATTGCTGCTCGATTTATTGACGCTAATTCCTTGTTGCTGTACCGCTTCGGGGAGCGATGGCATGGCGAGTTGCAGTTTATTTTGTACCTGAACCTGCGCGATATCGGGCGATGTTCCCGTCTCAAAGGTCAGGGTGATGGATGCATTACCTGCTGCATCGCTGGTTGATGACATATACATCAGGCCATCAAGCCCATTCATATTTTGCTCAATCACCTGAGTGACCGAGTCTTCTACTGTTTGCGCATCAGCGCCCGGATAGGTGGCGCTGACGGTGATGGTTGGCGGCGCAATCTGCGGATATTGCGCAACCGGTAAGTTCATGATCGCCAGACCGCCTGCGAGCATCAAAATAATGGCAAGTACCCAGGCAAAAACCGGGCGATCAATAAAATAGTTAGCCATGAAAGTCCCCTTAAGCCTGCAACGTTATTGTTTCGATTCGGTGCTGGCGTTTTCCTGGCTGGAGGAAATTGCGCGTGCTTTGATACCCGGATGTATGCGTTGCAAACCGGAAACGATCACCCGATCGCCAGCTTGCAAACCAGAGGTAACAACCCACTGATTTCCGATAGCTTTGGTAGCGTTAATTTCGCGTAACTGCACGACATCGTCTTTATCCAGAATGAGTGCCGTCGCTTTACCCTGAGCGTTGTGAGTAACGCCTTCCTGCGGCACCAGTAACACATTCTGGCGACTACCTTCATCCACTAACGCTGTGACGTACATGCCTGGCAGTAAGTCACCCTTTGGATTGGGGAAGATCGCGCGCAACGTGACGGAACCCGTGGTTTCATCTACTGTCGGGTCGGAAAATTTCAGCGTGCCGGTCTGGCTGTAACGTTTGCCATTTTCCAGATTAAGCTGCACAGGCGTACTGCCCTGAACCTGCTTGATCTGCCCACTGGCGACCTCTTCTTTCATGCGCAAAAAATCCTGCACCGACTGCGTGAGATCGACATAAATCGGATCCAGACGCTGCACAGTGACCAGGGAATCAGCTTGATTAGCAGTAACTAATGCGCCGACGGTTACCGACGATTTTCCGCTGACGCCCGTAATCGGCGAGGTGACATTCGCGTATTGCAGATTGATCGTCGCCTGCTCAACAGCCGCTTTGGCGACGGTGACATTGGCTTCTGCCTCATTCAGTTGGGTGCGCGCGGTGTCGTAATCCTGACGGCTAACGTAGTTGGTCTTCAGCAACGATGCCTGGCGGTTAAAGGTGATGCGGGCATTGCTGGCGGTGGAGAGAGCTTTCGCCAGCGAACCTTTGGCAGAGTTCAGCTCTGCCTGTAAGGGTGCAGGATCAATCTGATACAGCGAGTCGCCCTGGTTAACTTTATCGCCTTCGATAAAGTTGCGTTTAATGATAATGCCGCCCACCTGGGGACGTATCTCAGCAACTTCATAAGGAACTGTTCTGCCGGGCAGTTCGCTCATCACATTGACCGAACCGGGAGAGAGTGTCACCACACCCACTTCAGGTGTCATGGCGGCGGCATTTTCCGTCGATTTGTCATCGCAGGCGGTGAGTATCGCGCCGCAGAATAACAACGGTATTAACAGTATTGTTTTTCTGTTCATTTTAGTCCCTGAAAACTCGTGAGAAATAACGGTTCTTTGAATTACGCGTGGGGTGAGGTATGAGGGATTTACAGACCAGCGGCATAATGCAAGTCATGAGGTTGTAAGCCAGCGAGGAAGCATGTAGGCAGAGTGACCAATATTGTGACGTTAATGGCAAAAAAAATGTTGCCGTTCTGCCGACAGTCTCTGTCTGCATCCGGGCAACGAAGGTTTCTACTGGTGGATACATAAACCAGGGGAATAAGTTCGTTTTCGCTTCTCCTTGGGCTATCACCGGGAGTAATGGAGTCAGCATTTGCATCCCTCGTCATGCCAGCCATTAATTTCAGACAATTATCGCTGGGTCACATCGGCTCCTTATTAAAAATAAGAAGAAATTCCCAGAGTCACGATGTCGCTCATACGTCTCAGTTTCAGCTTGTACATGATATTGAATTTCTGGATCTTTAACGTTTGCTGCGAAATATTCAGTGTTGATGTGATATTACTTTCATTTTTGTTTTTCAGAATCAGTTGCATAATTTTGAATTGATTATGCGAGAAACATAATTGAGAATTCTTATGGGGTAAGTGTTTTCCATAAGTAATATCAATCAGGTTTTTAATACTTTCTTTGCGGCTGATAAAATAAATAGGCGACTGACTTTTCAGTTTACTGATGTGATAAGGTGCCAGAACAATGATTCTTTCGGCATCTAATTTCTCAAGAAACTTAATAGCTTCTTCATCAAGGATATGATTATGATAGGTATCAATGATCACCTTGAATGGTTTGTTGCCTATGCTTTTGAGCTCTGACAGGGAATTGATTTTTATCATTTCGTGATTATCTTTCAACTGCAAAAAGCCCTGTAAAAGAAAAGAATCCTTCGTCATGAGAAAAATCATAACTTGCTCCTTAGCCGTTATCGTTTCGAACATGTTGTCCCTTTCATTATTTACATCCATGTCCGAATATGGTGTTCAATATAGTAAACGCCTATAAGAACCTTGCCCTTCGTGAACTAATACGTCTATTAACACTAATCAAAACTTCAGATTTAGCCATCATCTGGTCCATATATTGATCCTAGGTAAGATTCCTGGTTGTTATTGATTTGTAATTAATAAACAAAACATTAACACGCTGCGGACTTCTACCCAAGAATAAGTTATAAATAATCCATTTGTGATCTCTGAAGAATATTACTAAAGTTAAAGCGTAATCCGATTTAAATATTGAGTCTCCTTGTTTCTATTTAAGCTGGCAATTGGATTGCCAGCTTTCTTTTAGTGCATTGATAGTGAAAAAATAAACTCTGGAATATTCGTTTATCTACCCATAGCATCGATGTTTATGGAACCTTCAGTTCACTTTCTCACAGCACTTCTAAAACATTAAACCTGACAACGAAAAATATCAGCCATGATAATGTTTGAAATGGCTAATTCGCCGTGAAATAAATAAAAAAAACAAAAATTTCAGATAGTTGATTTAATCGCTGTGCGCGATTTATTTCAATGATAGTACGTGTTTTATCAAGGTAGCCATGCGGTGGTGTAGGTGTTAGCTGCCTCATAATCATTGTGCGTAACTATGAGGCAGGCTAAAAAATAGAGCGGAGATACGTCGGCTAGTTATTATTTTTTAACGAACAAACTAGCAAAACTGAACAGGCTGGCGGCGCTAAATATGAGTTCGATCCCTACCAGGGTAGATACCAATGTCACAGAAACCATTGGTGTTGCGCCAAGGAATATCCAGGCAATGACGATATCCAGCACACCAATAACGAGTTGTAGCCAGCTACCTTTCATTGAACGCTGACGATACCAGCTCATCAGGCGAATAACCCCTGCGACGCAGAACAGACCCGCAATAAACGCTGCAATGGCGAAAATCCCAAGTTCCGGTGCGCGGATAAAGAAATAGCCGATCAATAAATAGGCTACTGCCACAAGGAACCCCGATAATACAGGCCAGAAATTATGACTGCGGTTGCTGAATAATCCAACAATAAGTGCAATACCAGAGCAGATTAATAATACGCCAACTACCGTGCTTAGAATATCACCAGAAACAAACGGGAAACTGATACACAGTAAACCGACGATGAATAGCAGTACAGCAATAAACTGGATCGCTCTACGATGCTTCTTAAGCATATCCAGATCAAACTTCAAAATTGTTGCCTTATCTATATATAACATAGAACCACCCTATAAATTTAAGAAGGAAAACCCCTGCTATCAATCTATGCCAAAAATGCATCTGAGAATGCAGTTGATTTAATAAAAATTTCCTAATTACTGTGCGTGATGACCATGTAACCTATTGTATTAGAATAAAAATATCTGATTTTGATATTTTGTCTCAACATGACATACCCAGAAAACCAGGTTATAACCTCAATGTCGAAATTGATTCGTGACGGCTCTTTCACTTTATAGTTGAGGATATTACGATGAAAAAAGTATTAGGCGTTATTCTTGGTGGTCTGCTTCTTCTGCCTGTAGTGAGCAATGCAGCCGATGCGCAAAAAGCAGCTGACAATAAAAAACCTGTCAACTCCTGGACCTGTGAAGACTTCCTGGCTGTAGACGAATCCTTCCAGCCGACTGCTGTCGGTTTTGCTGAGGCTCTGAATAATAAAGACAAACCGGAAGATGCGGTTTTAGATGTTCAGGGTATTGCAACCGTAACCCCTGCGATCGTTCAGGCTTGTACCCAGGATAAAAAAGCCAGCTTTAAAGATAAAGTTAAAGGCGAATGGGACAAAATTAAGAAAGATATGTAATTACGGGAATGCGTTACATCGTATTTCCTTAAATATTGAACAGGCCGGAATATCTTGCTTATAAAGCAGGTAATCCTCCTGTTCATATATCAATTATTTATTGAATGGGTTGTAAAATGAATATTGCATCTCTACGTAAAGCCATTGTTTTCGTTGGCGCTGTAGCGGCACTGTCATTGGTTAATGCGCAATCTGCGATGGCGGCTAATGAATCTGCTAAAGATATGACTTGTCAGGAATTTATTGACCTGAATCCGAAAGCGATGACACCTGTTGCATGGTGGATGCTGCATGAAGAAACGGTTTATAAAGGTGGTGATACTGTAACCTTAAATGAAACCGACCTGACTCAGATTCCTAAAGTGATTGAATATTGTAAGAAAAATCCGCAGAAAAATTTGTATACCTTTAAAGATAAATTGGCAAATGTCCTGCCGAATTAACAGGAATAAAGCAAAAAGGAGTAGCAAGCCGAGCCATCTTGCTGCTCCTTTTTGCGTTTTTATATGACTACCGAATTTATTATTCGTTTGATCCTGACCGCAATTGCTTGTGGTGCTATTGGCATGGAAAGGCAAATGCGCGGCAAAGGAGCCGGGTTACGCACACATGTCTTGATTGGTATGGGCAGCGCGCTGTTCATGATTGTGTCGAAATATGGTTTTGCTGATGTGCTGGCGTTGGATCATGTCGGTCTTGATCCCAGCCGTATTGCCGCTCAGGTCGTCACTGGCGTCGGATTTATCGGTGCGGGGAACATCCTCGTTCGCAATCAAAATATTGTCGGTTTAACTACCGCTGCGGATATTTGGGTAACGGCAGCCATCGGTATGGTGATTGGTAGCGGCATGTATGAACTGGGGATTTACGGTTCCGTGATGACCTTGCTGGTGCTGGAAGTCTTCCATCAATTAACCTTCCGCCTGATGAACAAAAATTACCATTTACAGCTGACGTTAGTGAACGGTAATACGGTATCAATGCTCGACTGGTTTAAGCAGCAAAAAATAAAAACAGATTTAGTTTCGTTGCAAGAAAATGAAGATCATGAAGTGGTTTCCATTGATATCCAGCTTCATGCCACGACATCGATAGAAGAGCTGTTGCGATTATTAAAAGGCATGGCAGGGGTGAAAGGCGTTTCAATTAGCTAATCTGTATCGTTATTTATTCGGCAGGAGTACCAGAGCGGTACTCCTGTTGGTTTTAATGATCGAGGACGATCAGTGGTGAATGGTTAGCCGGATCTTTTAGCACGGTAATATCCGCGCCATAGAGCATTGTCAGCGCCTGCTGTGTCAATACGTCCTGCGGTTTGCCATTTGCAACAACCTTTCCTTTTTGCATCAAAACAACACGGTCAGCATAACGGGCTGCAAGATTAAGATCGTGCAATACGCAGCAGACGTTAAATTGCCGTTCGCGAACCAACTGGCGTAATAAACGAAACAGATGTTGTTGATGGTGAATATCCAGCGCCGACGTTGGTTCATCAAGAAATAACCATTTCGGTGAGGGGACTGGTTCCCAGAGTTGCACCAGCAGGCGAGCCAATTGCACACGCTGTTGTTCACCGCCGGATAATTGCCGGTAGTCGCGGTTAGCGAGTGCCTGACAGTCGCATAACGCCATAATCTGCACCGTTTCACCGCTCTGATTGCCGGTACGATGTGGATGCCGCCCCATCTGGATCACTTCCTTTACGCTGAATGGAAACGCCATGTGGCTATTTTGACGCATCACGGCCCGGTGTTTCGCCAGTTCGGTGATTGACCATTCATTTAATGGCTTATTAAACAACCGGCATTCGCCGCTATCTGGTTGAAGATAGCCGGTTAGCTGGCGAAGCAACGTGGATTTTCCCGCGCCATTAGGGCCGAGAATGGCAACAATTTCTCCGCCGGGAAAAGTCAGCGAGACATTGTCAGTCAGACGCCGTCCCTGAAGGCTATAAACCAGGTTCTGGGCGCTGATCATGTGATCCTCCGGTTGCGCAGAATCAACCACATAAAATAAGGGCCGCCAAGCAGGCTGGTTAATAATCCCACGGGCATTTCTGCTGGCTGTACTAGCGTGCGGGCAAGTGTGTCTGCCATCAGCAATAAACAGGCGCCGGCGAGGGCGGAACAAGGGATTAACCAGCGGTGATTTGCCCCGGTCGTCATGCGAATCAGATGTGGGATCACCAGGCCTATAAAACCGATAATTCCGCTTACCGATACGGCAGCGCCAACCAGCAGTGAGCTAATCAACAGTAATTGCTGGCGTTTACGTTTAACGTTCACGCCGAGGTAGTGGGCTTCTTCATCACCAAGTTGCAGCAAATTTAGCGTTCCGGCGAGACAGGTTGTCGCGATAATGGCTGGCAGAATGAATGAACTGGCGACCAATAACGTCGGCCATTGCGCCTGTCCAAGATTGCCCATCATCCACAGTGTGAGTTGTCGTAGCTGCTGTTCATCGCCGATATAGCTCAGGATGCCAATCGCCGCACCGCACAGGGCGTTGATGGCGATCCCGGCCAGTAACAATTGCATCATGCTGCCATCGCGATGGCGCTGCGTGATGAGAAAAATGATGGTGCAGACCACTAAACTACCGGCGATGGCAAATACCATTTGCTCATAGAGCACCAGCATCACCGGGAAGGAAAAGGGCAGCACAATAGCAACGCCAACCATTAATGCCGAACCGCTACTGACGCCGAGTAATCCAGGGTCAGCCATGGGGTTGCGAAAAAGCCCCTGCATAATCACCCCGGCGGTTGCCAACGCTGCGCCTACCAGCACTGCCAGTAAAACGCGAGGCAGGCGAATATTTAGCCAGATATCGCGGTATTCCTCATCAAAAAGGGCATCAAAACTGATCTTTAACGCTCCCTGACTGGCGCCGAACAGCACCAGGGCAAGCAATAAGAGTGATAGCCCCATAAAGACACTGGCGGAAGACAATGAATCCTTGAACACGCAAAACTCCATTACAACATTACGGCGCGGATATTCCGCGCCGGGAGGGGATTACGCCGGTTTCAGATCCGGTTCAATCAGACCGTAGATCTGCTTGTTGAGTGTCGGCTGACTGGCCAGTTCAGCAATATGTGTAGCGACATCGGCACGGCGGACAAAACCATGACACTCCTGATTTTGTATCCGTAACGCTTTGCCCGTTGCTGCGCCATCAAGCAGACCGCCTGGACGGAGAATGGCGTAGTCAAGTTGGCTGGTTTGCAGCCAGCTTTCCGCCAGCGTTTTTTCCCGTACCGCCTGACCAAACGCGGCTTTGGCGCGATCTGATAAAAACGGCCAGCTATCTCCGCATCCCAAAGAGGTCACCAGAATCATGCGCTTGATACCGGCTTTTTCGGCCTCATCAATCACTGTTCTGTGCGCCAGATAATCCTGTGCGCCACCCATTGTTGAGATGACAAGCGCATCCGGGCCAGCTGCGCGGCAAGCAGCCGCAACTACGCTGGCATCACAGGCGTCGCCTGTAAAAACCTGCACACCTTGTTGTGCCAGTTTCTTGGCTGCATCGGCATGACGAACGACAGCAACGACCGGACGTTGTTCCGCCAGCGCCAGTGCAAGCGTTCTGGCACCAACTCCCTTTCCGCCTGCGCCAAAGAGTAGCCACGGCGTCATCAGGCGTGTTCCTTTAACGATGCCGCCAGAGCATGGAAGGCGCTGACTTGTTCGCTCAGGAGCTGACGATGGTCATCCCTGCCGAGGAAGATTTTCAGCATGGCGCTGCCTTCCTTATTGAAAAAGAGAATAGAGGCGGTGTCCATGCCCATGAATTTACGTTCGATCAAGGCAATATGTGTGCAGTTTTCTGCTTTGATATGCCCGGACATGCCGTGCTTTCCGCGTAGGTTGAAATAGCCGTGACGATGGAAACCCGAAGGCAGTTCGCCGCTAAATTCGAGGATCACATCGGCAGTATGCACCAGCGTGGTGACGTTGCCCCATTCGCAGACGGTATCCCAGACAGTATCGAATTTATCGCCTGACACGACCGTCGGAGAGGGCAGATTTTTCACTACCTCCAGCAGTGTGGTGTTGTATTGTTCGGCGATCGCTTCCAGCGTACCGTCTGGCTCCGTTTTCAAAAATTCCTGTAACGAGACATGGCTCATAAATCACTCCTGTTATGGTTTTCCACGCACAATCGCTGGCGCATTAAGTACCTGAATCAGTTCATTAAGAGACTGCAAAATATTGCTTGCCCAGAAACGACCTTCATTAGTCAGCCGCAGGCAAGTTGAAGCATCGCGGCTTAAGCCTTTTTGGTGCCACTGAGCCAGTAACGGCGCGAGTTTTTCGGCATGTGGCGTAAGTTCGTCCAGTGATACACGCGCCGTTTCAATGCCCGACTGCAAGGTATGACGCCACTGCGCGTTACGTTCGGCGTTACGCATGATCATCATCAGCGGTTTTTTGCCTGCCGCGACGGATTCATGCCAGGTCTGAAGGTTGCGTTCGTTCATCCAGGAGTAACCATTAATCGAACCGCCTGCGCCAGAACCAAAGGCCAGACAATCGGCACCCTGTTTAATCAGCAGGTTATAGAGATTACGTTCGCGTGTAGTACGACCCCAGTGGCTGTTACTGATGCAGCGCCAGCCGGCATCGTCCATGAAGTCACACCCTTGCAGATAGAGATCGCGACGTTCTGCCGGAGAGGGCACGGTAGTGCGCCCATTTTCCACGGCTTTGCCCAGCGGCGTGTTGGGCAGGACATTGAGCGCATAGAGATCAACGCCATCGAGACCGATATCGCGGGCAATAGTCAGATCTTCTCCCCAGGTTTGCGCATCCTGACCTGGCAGGCCGAATAACAGATCGCACACCACCGCAGCACGGTCGCGTTTGACCAGGCTTTCCATAAACGCAATGGCGGTCGGACCATCAGAGGTGCGTGCCATTTTCTTGCGGATATTGCTGTTAAATGACTGAATACCAATAGAAAAGCGATTTGCTCCTGCGTCAAGGCAAGCGTCGATTCGGTCAGCGTCAAAATTCAGTACCCGGCCTTCAATGGTGATTTCACAATCGGGTGCCAGCGGTAATTTCTCTCGTAGTGTGGTGATGATTCTGGACAAATCGCGCGCAGAGAGCGCAGAAGGCGTGCCACCACCGAAATAGACTGCGTGGATGGGCGCGGACTGATGCAATACACTGTCCGCCTCCAGCTCGATTTCTCGAATCAGGGCATCGGTATAATGAGCGCACGCATCTTCGTTAAAACGATTCTGATAAAAACCACAAAACGTGCAGTGTGTCGCGCAAAAAGGAATATGCAGATAAACCAGTCGCTTACGAGGTGAAGTCGTTTGACCGATCATCTCTTGCCAGGTTTGTGCCAGTTGTTCTTTGGCGACCGGAATGGCTCCACGAAATGGCATCATGGCGCGCCTGTCTTTAAATGGCTGGTCTCCGTCTAAAGCAAAATGTGGCGTGAGATCCAGGGTGTTTTTCATGTTCATACGTCTGATTTAAATCCGTTTATTGCGGCCAAAGCTGCTGGTGTAAAGACTCAACGACATCAGCAATACGCGGGCCCATTCCCAGAATCAGGTTTTGATCAACGGTGATAATGCGCTGGTTTTTCCATGCGGCGGTGTGGGTAATTCCGGCAATAGAACGCAGCCGATTAATATCGCCATCGACCATTTGTGAGGTGACGACAATCACTTCAGGGTTAGCCGCAATCAGCGATTCCGCGCTGTAGCTTTTGTACTGCTGGTGGGTAGCGACGTTTTCTGCACCGGCAAGTGACAGAATAGCGTCTGCGACGCTGCCTTTACCGGCAACCTGTGGCGCACTGCCGCCTGCGGAGAGAATAAACATCGCTTTAACCGGGGCTTTTTTGGCCGCCACGTTTTGCTGTACTCGCTCCAGGCGTTGGCTGATCTGTGTCACCAGCGCGTCGCCTTGTTCAGGAACCTGTAACGTTTTCGCCAGTTGACGAATGTTGGCGTACATCTGCTCAAGGGTGGCAGGCACTCGCGGCAGGGTGACGACGTTGACTTTCTGCGCCCGTAGTTGGTCGAGCACAATTTGTGGCCCGGCATCCTGCCAGGTAATTACGCTATTCGGGCGAAGTGACAAAATGCCTTCGCTGCTTAGTTGTTTCCAGTAACCAATATGCGGCAGTTTGGCGGTTTCTGGTGGATAAGATGTTGTTTCATCGACACCAACCACGCGGTTACCAGCACCCATCGCGTAGATCAGTTCCGTCAGTGACCCTCCAGCAACCACGATACGTTCGGTCGCCGTTGCGCTAAAAGCCCAGCTAAGAGCCAGTACTGCCATAAACAGTTTTTTCATGGAACTTCGTTTTACCGTGGTCTTCGCGGCAGAGGCCACGGCTGAAATGCATAACGTTAGTGGGGAACAAAGACACGGCCTGGTGGTGATCCTTGGCATCATATTGAGAACTCTTATCAAATTGAGAATGATCATGATTATCATTTGAGTTATATATGAAATTCCACCACCGATTCAATACGCAAGGCGTTACAAGCGTATTTATTTTTGATTTTTATCAAGATGATTCGTCAGCTAACGTTCTTTGCAACGGCTGAATTTCGGGGCGAGAAAAAGGTGCAACTCCAGCAATGTCGCGGGTTGTAGGGCAAAAAAATAGAAAAATTATTGCAGTTAACGACAAAGATTTGTTACGGCACGGTGGGACGAATTGTGACAAGGACGCTGCGGTTGATGAGAGATAAACAGATTCTTTAACCCCCTGTTTAGTGTGTTAATAGCGGTTAAAAAAAGCTTGATCATAAAAAAATGATCGATAATAATTCTCATTATCAAGTTAGTATTTAACAAAATATGATCATATGGATAATGAAATTATAACTTTCGTGAGGGATAACGCACGGCACTCTTCACTTCAGACGTGGTGTACCACCCGGCCTGATAAGAGGGCTTGTATTTGCGCAATTGTCAGAAATACCAGGTAATTTCACGGGATATAAACGCCAATTAACTCACCTGGCTAATACTATCGCCTTGAATCGTAAATAAATTTATTTTCGCCAGCCACCCCGGTTTTTACCCAGGCAGCCAGCATTTTTTATTTTCCTCATGGAGAATCGCTATGTCACGTCCGCAATTTACCTCGTTGCGCTTGAGTTTGTTGGCTTTGGCTGTTTCCGCCAGCTTGCCGACGATTGCTTTTGCTACTGAAACCATGACTGTTACTGCAACGGGGAATGCCCGAAGTTCCTTCGAAGCGCCAATGATGGTCAGCGTTATCGACACTTCCGTCCCTGAAAACCAAACGGCCACTTCTGCCACCGATCTGCTGCGCCATGTTCCTGGGATTACTCTTGATGGTACGGGACGCACGAATGGTCAGGATGTGAATATGCGTGGTTATGACCATCGCGGTGTGTTGATCCTTGTCGATGGTGTTCGTCAGGGAACCGATACTGGACACCTGAATGGTACTTTCCTCGATCCGGCGCTGATCAAACGCGTTGAGATTGTCCGTGGTCCTTCGGCATTACTGTATGGCAGTGGCGCGCTGGGAGGGGTTATCTCCTACGATACGGTCGATGCAAAAGATTTATTGCAGGAAGGACAAAGCAGTGGTTTTCGTGTCTTTGGCACTGGCGGCACGGGAGACCATAGCCTGGGATTAGGCGCGAGCGCGTTTGGGCGAACTGAAAATCTGGATGGCATTGTGGCCTGGTCCAGTCGCGATCGTGGTGATTTACGCCAGAGCAATGGTGAAACCGCGCCGAATGACGAGGCTATCAACAACATGCTGGCGAAAGGAACCTGGAAAATTGATTCTGCCCAGGCTCTGAGCGGGTTAGTGCGTTATTACAATAACGACGCGCGTGAACCAAAAAATCCGCAGACCGTTGAGGCTTCTGATAGCAGCAACCCGATGGTTGATCGCTCAACGATTCAACGTGATGCGCAGCTTGCTTATAAACTCGCTCCGTTGGGCAACGACTGGTTAAATGCCGATGCAAAAGTTTACTGGTCGGAAGTCCGTATTAATGCGCAGAACACGGGGAGTTCCGGCGAGTATCGTGAACAGACGACAAAAGGTGCCAAACTGGAGAACCGTTCCACTCTGTTTGCCGATAGTTTTGCCTCTCACCTGCTGACATATGGCGGTGAGTATTATCGTCAGGAACAGCATCCTGGCGGTGCGACGACGGGGTTCCCGCAAGCGAAAATCGATTTCAGCTCCGGTTGGCTGCAAGATGAGATAACCTTACGCGATCTGCCGATTACCCTGCTTGGCGGAACCCGCTATGACAGTTATCGCGGTAGCAGCGACGGCTACAAAGATGTGGATGCCGACAAATGGTCATCTCGTGCGGGAATGACTATCAACCCGACCAACTGGCTGATGTTATTTGGCTCGTATGCGCAGGCATTCCGCGCCCCGACGATGGGCGAAATGTATAACGATTCTAAGCACTTCTCGATTGGTCGCTTCTATACCAACTATTGGGTGCCGAACCCGAATTTGCGTCCGGAAACCAACGAAACTCAGGAGTACGGCTTTGGGCTGCGTTTTGATGACCTGATGTTGTCCAATGATGCCCTGGAATTTAAAGCCAGCTACTTTGATACCAAAGCGAAGGATTACATCTCCACGACCGTCAATTTCGCGGCGGCGACGACCATGTCGTATAACGTCCCGAACGCCAAAATCTGGGGCTGGGACGTGATGACGAAATATACCACTGATCTGTTTAGCCTTGATGTGGCCTATAACCGTACCCGTGGCAAAGACACCGATACCGGTGAATATATCTCCAGCATTAACCCGGATACTGTTACCAGCACCCTGAATATTCCCATTGCCCATAGTGGCTTCTCTGTCGGTTGGGTCGGTACGTTTGCCGATCGCTCAACACATGTCAGCAGCAGTTACAGTAAACAACCGGGCTACGGCGTGAATGATTTCTACGTTAGCTATCAAGGGCAGCAGGCGCTCAAAGGCATGACCACCACTCTGGTACTGGGCAACGCCTTCGATAAAGAGTACTGGTCGCCGCAGGGTATCCCGCAGGATGGTCGTAACGGAAAAATTTTCGTGAGTTATCAATGGTAATCATCTGCCCCGATATTTCGGGGCGTTTATCTGGAAGGAAGAGAGACAATGAACCACTACACACGCTGGCTTGAGTTAAAAGAACAAAATCCCGGAAAGTACGCGCGTGACATCGCAGGTTTAATGAATATTAGCGAAGCAGAACTGGCATTTGCGCGCGTCACGCACGATGCGTGGCGGATGCGTGGCAATATTCGTGAAATTCTGGCAGCACTGGAAAGCGTTGGCGAAACCAAATGCATTTGCCGGAATGAATATGCTGTTCATGAGCAGATAGGTGCTTTCACGAACCAGCATTTGAACGGTCATGCCGGATTAATACTCAACCCGCGCGCGCTGGATTTACGACTGTTTCTCAATCAGTGGGACAGTGTTTTCCATATAAAAGAAACCACGACTCGCGGCGAACGCCAGAGTATGCAGTTCTTTGATCATCAGGGCGATGCGTTACTGAAAGTTTATGCCACCGATAATACCGACATGGCGGCATGGAGCGAGCTTCTGGGGCGTTTTATCGTCGAAGAGAATACGCCGCTTGAGTTAAAAGCCGTTGATGCGACTGCTGCACAAACCGACGTAGATGCCAGTGTGGTCGAGCAAGAGTGGCGGGCGATGACCGACGTTCATCAGTTTTTTACGTTGCTCAAGCGCCACAACCTGACTCGTCAGCAGGCGTTTAATCTGGTGGCAGACGATTTGGCCTGCAAAGTACCCAATAGTGCGCTGGCGCAGATACTGGAATCCGCCCAGCAAGACGGTAATGAGATCATGGTATTTGTTGGCAACCGTGGTTGCGTACAGATCTTCACCGGTGTGGTTGAAAAAGTGGTGCCGATGAAAGGCTGGCTGAATATTTTCAACCCAACGTTTACTCTTCACCTTTTAGAGGAGTGCATTGCTGAAACTTGGGTAACTCGTAAACCCGCCAGTGACGGTTATGTGACCAGTCTGGAATTGTTTGCCCATGACGGTACGCAGATTGCGCAGCTCTATGGTCAACGTACAGAAGGCGAACAGGAGCAAGCGCAATGGCGTAAACAGATTGCGGCATTGACGCAGGAAGGTGTTACTGCGTAAAGCGTAATTGTGCGGAGGTCTGGCGGTCGCCGGGCCTCTTTATAAATATCGGCTGGCGAGTTCAGACCAGATAATCAATATGTTGATGACGTACCAGTTCGTTGATCCGCTTAAGGTTGAGAATCATCATAATATTGTGTTTATGGCAGTAGAATGTTTTCAGCGAAATTTTTAATTTTCCCAGAATATCTTCTGTCGTCATTTGATTAGCAATGCAGGTCAGAACTTGATGTTGTTTGCATGAGAGTGACACATTCGCTTCTGGCACAGAACAGTAACTGCCATTAAGCAGCGCGACAAAGTCAATAATCGTAATATTTCTCTGGACAAAAGTTACCGGGACTTTTCCCAGACAGCGTTTAATATTAAACGGTGAGAAAACAATGACATGAACAGGCTTCAGATGTTCAATTTTGTTGAGTATTGAAGAATGAAAGACATTGTTCATTAATGTATCAATAATCACTAAGGCATTCTGATGCAATGTTAAGTCGATCTCCTCTTCGTTCTGTATATGAACGACATTACCCTTACTTAAAATATTTTTCATCGCGGTGAAAAACATTGTATCCCTGGTAATTATAAGAAACATAACCGACTCCTGTTGCGGACATTAACTTTATAATCAGGTCGCCAAAGGTAATAAATAGAGAGGATATTATAATTATTGTTATATATAAATATTCATACTAAAGATGCAGATATTTGAAAAATATCTGCATCTTTAAACTAAATTATTTCACCAGTTCTGGCGTTACCTGGCTAACCGCATTAGTGTAGTAAGGTGCGCCCCAGCCTGGTTCAGGCCAGAATGCGCCGTAGCCGTAATCCCACAGGTTGTAGGTGGTGTTGACCACTTCTCTCAAATGCCACACCTGAATACCTTGTACATTCACGTCAACGAAGTTATATGGGACTTTATTGATAAATCCAGGTTGTTCTCCCTGAATTGTGCCGAGAACAGTAACAAAGTGATTACGATAGTTCACTGGGTCAAGGAAGCCATTTTGTCTGGCGAGCAGGCGACCTTGATAGTTGGCTTCAATGTCAGGTTTGGCATAGCTATCCAGCGGTAATACGGCGATTTCTAACAACGTATCAGTTTTGCCGTTAATAACGTTGATAACCTTACCGCCAAAGCGTGCCTGTTGCCCAACATACAAATTCGGTTGGTTATGAACAGCAACAAAACTTTTTTGAATATCAGGTTGATTATTGCCTTTAATATTTTGCGGAATCGAACTACATGCGGCAAGAAAAAATGAAAGGCTGAAGATGAGTGCACCTTTTGTCTTGTTCATGTTACTATCCTTATCAACAAATGTTAAAACCATAATAGATATTTCTTTATAGTTTTCATCCGATTCTTAGGCGATATGCCTGATAGTAACGTAAACCTGTCTGATATTTATATCCTTGAATATTAGTCCCGGATAGCATTGACATATGATGTTATTATCCGTCTCCTCGTAATATTAGTTCTTTATTTAATTATTATAATGAGTTTATTTTTTATCTCATGTTACATGGAGTGCTAATTATTAGCATTATGGTGATAACCATTTATTAAAATGGAAACTATTTATCTTCGAGGGCAGGAAGCGCAATTTACTGAGATTGCACGATCTCGCATCCGGTAAGAAATGATACGCTCTTCGTCAGAGATTGGGGGCACAGCCACCCCCCCTTTGTTTATTTTAATCGTTTACCCGAATCATCGACCACTTTCTCACCGTCTTCCTTGGTAAACGCCCCTTTCTGAGTATCTGGCAGGATCTCCAGCACCACTTCCGAAGGACGGCACAGCCGGGTTCCCAGCCGCGTTACCACGATTGGGCGGTTAATCAGAATCGGGTGTTGCAACATAAAGTCGGTTAACTGATCGTCAGTAAATTTATCTTCTGCCAGACCCAGTTCCTCATACGGTTCAACGTTTTTACGCAGCAGGGTGCGAACAGAAATCCCCATATCAGCAATGAGTTTTACCAGCTCATCACGCGTCGGTGGGGTTTCCAGATAATAGATAATGGTCGGTTCTGTACCGCTGTTGCGGATCATCTCCAGCGTATTACGCGACGTGCCGCAGGCCGGGTTGTGATAAATGGTAATGTTGCTCATATCAGTATCTCATTACAAAGTGAAAGAGAGGCGTAGCACCAGCGCCACCAGCGTTACAAACAGTACCGGCAGGGTCATGAGAATCCCTGTGCGGAAGTAATATCCCCAGGTAATCGTCATATTCTTCTGCGAAAGTACGTGCAGCCAGAGCAGCGTCGCCAGGCTACCAATTGGGGTGATTTTCGGCCCCAAATCGCAGCCAATCACGTTGGCATAAACCATCGCTTCTTTGATAACGCCAGATGCCGTGCTGCCATCAATGGACAACGCGCCAACCAGTACCGTCGGCATATTGTTCATAATAGAAGAGAGGAAGGCGGTGAGGAATCCGGTGCCCAGCGTCGCGGCCCACAGGCCGTTATCCGCCAGCACGTTGAGTACGCCAGAAAGATATTCCGTTAACCCGGCATTGCGCAGGCCATAAACCACCAGATACATACCGAGCGAGAAGATGACAATCTGCCAGGGCGCGCCGCGTAGCACTTTACCCGTATTGATAGCATGACCGCGTTTAGCGACTACAAACAAAATCAGCGCACCCACCGCCGCAATGGCGCTTACCGGAATGCCGAGTGGTTCCAGGACGAAAAATCCCACCAGCAGAAGCAGTAAAACAACCCAGCCAGTTTTGAGGGTGGCGGGATCTTTAATTGCTTCTGCCGGTGCTTTCAGCAGCGCCATATCGTAGTTCTGCGGAATATCTTTGCGGAAATAGAGATGCAACATCACCAGCGTGGCAACAATCGCGGCGATATCCACCGGCACCATTACCGAAGCATATTCGCGAAAGCCAAGACCAAAGAAATCTGCCGAAACGATATTCACCAGGTTCGAGACGATAAGCGGCAGGCTGGCGGTATCGGCAATGAATCCGGCCGCCATCACGAACGCCAGCGTAGTGCCTTTGCTGAACCCTAACGCCAGCAGCATGGCGATGACAATCGGCGTTAAAATAAGCGCCGCGCCATCATTGGCAAACAGGGCAGCAACGGCAGCGCCGAGCAGGACAATCCAGGTAAACAACAGGCGACCGCGTCCATTGCCCCAGCGTGAAACGTGCAGCGCCGCCCATTCGAAAAAGCCGGATTCATCCAGCAGCAGACTGATGATAATAACGGCAATAAATGCGGCAGTTGCATTCCAGACGATATTCCACACCACCGGAATATCGCCCGGATGAACCACGCCCGTCATTAACGCCAGCACCGCGCCCAGCGTCGCACTCCAGCCGATGCCTAAACCTTTCGGCTGCCAGATAACCAATACAATGGTCAGGACAAAGATAGCGCCTGCCAGTAACATAATGCCTCCCGGATAAAACACATGCGAAAATCCATATGTGTTTAGCTAAATTTTTTAACTGCAAATGTTCTTATTGTCTGCGGAACAATTTTGTCGGGCCAGGTTACGGATAACAGCCTGAACCTTTTCCTGTTCACATCGCCAGGCCTCATCAATAATTTTCGCCGCCCATGCTGGAATATGCGGCGATAGGCGGTAATGAACCCACTTACCTTGCTTGCGATCCAGCAATAGCCCGCTTTCACGCAGCAATGCCAAATGGCGGGATATCTTGGGCTGCGACTGATCGAGGGCAGTGCAGAGATCGCAGACGCATAACTCTCCCAGTTCGCTAAGCAGTAAAACGATGCCCAGACGGGTTTCATCAGCAAGAATTTTGAACAATTGGATGGGTAACAGAAATGACATATTGCGCTCCTGATTGTTGCAGGTAGTGTCTCTCTTCGAAGCGGATAAGTCAAAAACATATATGTTTTAACGGATGCGTAGGTGCAGAGGAAGGTAAAAGGTGTGAATTTTGAGTTGGCTATTCATTCGAAAGGAGGTCTGAATCAGGACGTAAAAAAACCGACTTTGCGTCGGTTTTTTACTTTCCAGCCCAGAGTTGGTGGCTCTGGCTGGAGTGAGAGAGCTCTTATCTAACAGCTCAATACTATTAGCCAGTGGCTAACATTGCAAGAATTAGCAATTTCTTCAGCTGGCGGAGGGGGCACTTCGGTATATATCGCAGTGACGATTTATATACTTTCACTGGGTCATCGTCATATTAAGCCTTGTCCGAATCCGGATGTAAAAAAACCGACTTTGCGTCGGTTTTTTACTTTCCAGCCCTGAGTTGGTGGCTCTGGCTGGAGTGAGATAGTCATCATCTAACGCATCAATGCTAATACCATACTGAAACTATTGCAAGGACGTGCTGGTTTTATAACCTGTATGTACTGTGTGATTATCCAGTTAGCTCTGAGACATTTTCACTCTGACAATGCGCATAAACGCTTTCAAAGTCCTGGTCAGAAGTACGGGTGGTGCCGTTAACTGATGCTCTGGCCGGAGTGAGATAGTCGTCATCTAACAATGGGACATGCGCCGTGACAGGCAGTGGATGAGTAAGCGGATGCATTCTCACTCCATCGCATGGAGAAAACGGGTGATTGATAAAGCAATCATCGTTCTTGGGGCGTTAATTGCGCTGCTGGAACTGATCCGCTTTCTGCTTCAGCTTCTGAACTGATAGCGGAAACGTAACTAAGGGCAAAGAGCACACCACTCTTTGCCCTTTAACATTTAACGCATTGTCACGAACTCTTCTGCCGCCGTCGGGTGAATGGCAACCGTGTTGTCGAAGTCTTTTTTGGTTGCGCCCATCTTCAGCGCCACCGCGAAGCCCTGCAACATTTCGTCCATGCCAAAACCAATGCCGTGAATACCGACAATCTTCTCTTCCGATCCAACGCACACCAGCTTCATGCGGCACGGCTGGCGGTGAGTGGTGACGGCAGTATACATCGCGGTGAAAGAGGATTTATACACTTTCACCTGATCGTCGCCGTACTGCTCGCGCGCCTGCGGCTCCGTTAAACCAACAGTACCAATCGGCGGATGGCTGAAGACCACGGTCGGAATGTTGCTGTAATCCAGATGCTCATCCGGCTTGTTATTAAACAGGCGTTCAGAGAGACGGCGACCTGCCGCTACCGCGACCGGCGTCAGTTCCACTGCGCCTGTGTTATCGCCCACCGCGTAAATACCTTCAACGTTGGTATTTTGATATTTATCGACGACGATATAGCCTTTTTCGTTGGTTTTAACGCCAGCGGCTTCGAGGTTGATGTTGTCATTGGCAGGTTCACGTCCAATCGCCCAAATCAGGCAATCTACCGTTTCACTGCGACCATCTTCCAGCTCCAGCGTCAGGCTGCCATCGGCATTTTTCACCACCGCTTTCGGGATTGCATTGGTGTGCAGCTGCGGGCCTTCAGAGTTCATCACTTCGACCAGCGTTTCGGAGATCATCGGGTCAAAGCTGCGCAGCGGCGCGTGTTTACGCACAAACAGATGCGTCTTCGCGCCGAGACCGTTAATCACGCCAGCCAGTTCAACGGCGATGTAACCCGCACCAACAACCGCTACACGCTCTGGCAAAGCTGGTAGGGCAAAGAAACCATCGGAATCAATGCCGTATTCCACGCCCGGAATATCCGGGTGGCTTGGGCGACCACCGGTGGCGATCAGAATATGATCGGCCGTAATGGTTTCACCGTTAACTTCCAGCGTTCTGGCATCAACGAAGCGAGCAAAGCCCTTGATTACATCAACGTTATTTTTACCGAGTACGTTTTCATAGGAAGTATGAATACGGTCGATATAGGCGGTACGGCTGGCGATCAACGTTTCCCAGTTGAACTTATTGATAGTGGTATCAAAGCCATAATCCGGGCCGTACATGTGGATCGCTTCGCGGATTTGCGCCGCGTGCCACATCACTTTTTTCGGCACGCAGCCAACATTCACGCAGGTGCCGCCCAGCTCTTTGGCTTCAATCAGCGCGCATTTCTGACCGTACATAGCCGCGCGGTTGATGGAGGCGATACCGCCGCTGCCGCCGCCGATGGCGATGTAATCATAGTGTTTAGTCATGACAGAGTGTCCTTATCGTTGATTACCGCGATTGTAGCGCGAGACGTAATAGGTGCCAGCGATGGTTGCAATTACTCCGGCACGATCCAGCTTACGGTGGCGTGCCCGGTGCCTGCCGGAACCAGTTTGCTGTGCAGCCACGGCAGCACGTTGTTCATTTGCTGCTCCAGCTTCCACGGTGGATTAATCACAATCATGCCGGAAGCGGTCATACCACGGCGGTCGCTGTCCGGCAGCACCGCCAGTTCAATTTGCAGAATTTTGCGAATGCCGGTCGCTTCCAGGTCGTGGATCATGCGCTTGATCTGCTGGCGCAACACCACCGGATACCATAATGCGTAAGTGCCGGTAGCGAAACGTTTGTAGCCTTCTGCTATCCCGCTGACCACCGCCTGATAGTCGGTTTTCATTTCATACGGTGGGTCGATAAGGATCAGGCCACGACGGGAAACTGGCGGCAGTTTTGCTTTCAGTTGCAGGAAGCCGTCGGCTTTTTCTACGCGCGCACGGCTGTCTTTCTGAAATTCAGAACGCAGCAACGGGAAATCGCTCGGATGTAGCTCGGTCAGTTGCAGGCTGTCTTGTTCACGCAGTAACTGACGGGCAATCAACGGCGAACCGGGGTAGTAACGCAACTGTCCGCTACGGTTGAAGTGTTTTACCACATTGATGTACGGCTCCAGTTCTGCGGGCAAATCGTCCTGCTGCCAGATACGGGCGATACCTTCGAGATATTCGCCAGTACGCTCGGCGTGTTCGCTGCTTAACTGATAACGCCCGGCACCCGCGTGGGTATCGAGATAGAGAAACGGTTTATCTTTCTCTTTCAGCGACTCGATGATCAGGCTCTGAACGGTATGTTTAAGGACGTCGGCGTGGTTGCCAGCGTGAAAGCTGTGGCGATAACTGAGCATGGGTAAAGGTGTTCCGGTAAGTAAAAATCGGCCCGTATTTGGGGCGCACAAAAGCATATCAGGACAGTATACCGAAAAGAGGACGTCGCCGCGAAAGCGTAACGTTTCTCATTGAAATTCACTACACTTAACCCCATGCTATTACCCATTACGCGTCGGATGGCATCGGCCTATTAACGTAGGCCGGATAAGACGTCTGCGTCGCCTCCGGCGAAAGCGCCTGTGAGCGTTTCGTTCCCTCTATTTAACCAGGACTGTACCTATGACGAATCCGTTACTGACTCCCTTTGAATTGCCTCCGTTTTCTAAAATTCTCCCGGAACATGTCGTTCCTGCCGTGACTAAGGCGCTGAACGACTGTCGCGAAAATGTGGAGCGCGTGGTAGCGCAGGGGGCACCGTACACCTGGGAAAATCTCTGCCAACCGCTGGCAGAAGTGGACGATGTGCTGGGACGTATTTTCTCCCCGGTCAGCCACCTGAACTCGGTGAAAAATAGCCCGGAGCTGCGCGAAGCCTACGAACAAACGCTGCCGCTGCTGTCAGAATACAGCACCTGGGTAGGGCAACATGAAGGACTGTATAAAGCGTATCGCGATCTGCGCGATGGTGATCATTACGCCACGCTGAACACGGCACAGAAGAAAGCGGTTGATAACGCACTGCGTGATTTTGAACTGTCGGGCATCGGTCTGCCGAAAGAGAAACAGCAACGTTACGGCGAGATTGCCACCCGTCTCTCCGAGCTGGGCAACCAGTACAGCAACAACGTCCTCGATGCGACGATGGGCTGGACTAAACTCGTTACCGACGAAGCTGAGCTGGCGGGTATGCCAGAAAGTGCGCTGGCTGCGGCAAAAGCCCAGGCCGAAGCGAAAGAACTTGAAGGCTACCTGCTGACGCTGGATATCCCAAGCTACCTGCCGGTAATGACTTACTGCGACAACCAGTCTCTGCGCGAAGAGATGTATCGCGCTTACAGCACACGCGCCTCCGATCAAGGCCCGAACGCCGGTAAGTGGGACAACAGCAAGGTGATGGAAGAGATCCTCGCGCTGCGTCACGAACTGGCGCAATTGCTGGGTTTTGAAAACTACGCCTTCAAATCGCTTGCCACTAAAATGGCAGAAAATCCGCAGCAGGTGCTTGATTTCTTAACCGATCTGGCAAAACGCGCGCGTCCGCAGGGCGAAAAAGAGCTGGCGCAACTGCGTGCCTTCGCCAAAGCCGAATTTGGTGTGGATGAGTTGCAGCCGTGGGATATCGCTTACTATAGCGAAAAACAGAAACAGCACCTCTACAGCATCAGCGACGAACAACTGCGTCCGTACTTCCCGGAAAACAAAGCGGTTAACGGCCTGTTTGAAGTGGTGAAACGTATTTACGGCATCACCGCCAAAGAGCGTAAAGATGTTGATGTCTGGCATCCTGATGTGCGTTTCTTCGAACTGTATGATGAGAACAACGAACTGCGCGGCAGCTTCTACCTCGACCTGTATGCCCGTGAGAACAAGCGCGGCGGGGCGTGGATGGATGACTGCGTAGGCCAGATGCGCAAAGCCGACGGTTCGCTGCAAAAACCGGTCGCTTATCTGACCTGTAACTTCAACCGCCCGGTGAACGGTAAACCGGCGCTGTTTACCCATGACGAAGTGATCACCCTGTTCCACGAGTTCGGTCACGGCCTGCATCATATGCTGACCCGCATCGAAACCGCCGGTGTTTCCGGTATCAGCGGTGTGCCGTGGGATGCGGTCGAACTGCCGAGTCAGTTTATGGAAAACTGGTGCTGGGAGCCGGAGGCGCTGGCGTTTATCTCCGGTCACTATGAAACCGGCGAACCGCTGCCGAAAGGGTTGCTGGATAAAATGCTGGCGGCGAAGAACTACCAGGCGGCGCTGTTTATTCTGCGTCAGCTGGAGTTCGGCCTGTTCGATTTCCGTCTGCACGCGGAGTTCCGTCCTGAACAAGGTGCAAAAATCCTCGAAACCCTGGCAGAAATCAAAAAACTGGTTGCCGTGGTGCCGTCTCCGTCATGGGGCCGTTTCCCACATGCATTTAGCCATATCTTTGCTGGTGGTTATGCAGCAGGTTACTACAGCTACCTGTGGGCTGATGTGCTGGCGGCGGATGCTTTCTCGCGCTTTGAGGAAGAGGGGATTTTCAACCGTGATACTGGACAGTCGTTCCTCGACAACATTCTGAGCCGTGGCGGTTCAGAAGAGCCGATGGAACTGTTCAAACGCTTCCGTGGTCGCGAACCGCAACTGGATGCGATGCTGGAGCACTACGGCATTAAGGGCTGATCATTCAGTGAAAATCTGCTTAATTGATGAATCGGGCGCCGGAGACGGCGCCTTATCTGTTCTGGCGACCCGCTGGGGGCTGGAGCACGATGAAGACAATCTGATGGCCTTGGTGTTAACGCCAGAGCATCTGGAACTGCGTAAGCGTGATGAGCCGAAACTCGGCGGCATTTTCGTTGATTTTGTCGGCGGGGCAATGGCGCACCGACGCAAATTCGGCGGTGGTCGTGGCGAAGCGGTAGCAAAAGCGGTGGGCATTAAGGGCGATTATCTGCCGGATGTCGTCGATGCGACCGCAGGATTAGGTCGTGATGCCTTCGTGCTGGCTTCTGTCGGTTGTCGTGTACGGATGCTGGAGCGTAATCCGGTAGTTGCCGCGCTGCTCGACGATGGCCTGGCGCGTGGCTATGCCGATGAGGAAATTGGTGGCTGGTTGCAGGAACGGTTGCAGTTGATTCACGCTTCCAGTTTGACGGCGCTGACCGATATTACTCCGCGCCCGCAAGTGGTCTATCTTGACCCGATGTTCCCACATAAGCAGAAAAGCGCGCTGGTGAAGAAAGAGATGCGAGTGTTTCAGTCGCTGGTGGGGCCGGATCTCGATGCCGATGGGTTGCTGGAGCCTGCGCGGCAACTGGCGACCAAACGTGTGGTGGTAAAGCGCCCGGACTACGCGCCGCCGCTGGCAAACATTGCCACACCGAACGCGGTTGTCACCAAAGGGCATCGCTTTGATATTTATGCCGGAACGCCGGTGTAAAAGTGAAAACGGGTAGCGTTATAGCTACCCGTTTTTCTGCAAGAATCATCAATGGCTTTCCGGCGTCTCAATCATTCGTTTCAGCCAGGGCACCATCATCAGCATCACTACTGCAACGCCCAGCGTGACCAGACCAATCTTACCAAACACGTTGGTGTAGACAGGTAACGTCTCAAGCGGATCGGTAATGTTGTCTGGCACTGCGGTAAATGTTGCCACATAGCCGCCGAGCAAGAACGCGGCAGCCTGCGTCAGAAACCACATTCCCAGAATAAAGCCCATCAAATGCTGTGGCACCAGAGCAGCAACCATCGCCAGACCCAGGGCGCTAATAAACAGTTCACCCAGGCTCTGGAACAAGTAAACCAGCACGATAAACCACGGCGATGTCAGCCCCTGCGCATCAGCAAACCACATTCCCGCAGCGGCGGCAGTCAGAAATCCCAGCGAGCACATAAACATGCCGAGAGTAAATTTCATCGGCATCGAGAGGTCCTTGCCTTTGTTACCCAGATGCGTGTAAATGCCCGCCAGTATTGGGCTGGCGAGTACCACCCAGAATGGGTTAAGCGCCTGGAAGCTGACCGGGTTGATGGAAAAACCGAGAATTTCATGATGTACGTTGTTGATGGCAAAGAAGTTCAGCGACGTTGGCATCTGGGCATAGAGGATGTAAAACACCACCGCTTCGAGCATCAGGACAAAGGCGACAAACATTTTATTGCGCCCGGTTTTATCCAGCTTGAATGCCTGACGGAAGAAGATAATGGTGACGACGATGGAGAGGGCGATCAGCACCAGATTGGCGATTTCTACGTTGTGCATCAGCCATGCACAGACGAAGATCATCACTACGCTGCCAATCAACACGTACAACAGTTTGCCGAAGTTCAGTGGTCGGAAGTCAGGATCTGAACCAATATCTTGCACCATCCCGCGACAGGCGATGTAGACCAGTAGCGCGACAATCAGACCTGCCCCACACAGGTTATAGGTTACGGAATAACCAAATCTATCGGCAATCACGGGTGCCAGCGACAACGCCACCAATGAACCAATATTGATCGACATGTAAAACAGTGTGAAAGCACCATCCAGACGCGGATCTTTCGGTGGATAGCATTTAGAAAGCAGGCTTGCCGGGTTGGCTTTAAACAAGCCGTTACCGACGGCAATAGTCCCCAGGGCGATGAAAATCAGATCAGGCTTAAGTAGTGACATTCCGGTCATGAAGTAGCCAATCGCCAGCACAATAGCCCCAAGAACAATGGTGCGTTTAGTCCCAAGCAGGTGGTCGCCGACATAGCCACCAATGGAGATAAGTCCATAGACCAGCGCAGCAAAAGCGCCAAAGGTAACAAAGGCCTGCTCTTGTGAGAATCCGAGCTGTTTAACGAAGAAAACCGCCAGCACGCCTTGCACGCCGTAGTAGCCGAATCGCTCCCATAATTCGACAAAAAAGATCATGAAAAATGGGCGAGGTTGTTGCAGCATCCCAGTGGGTGTTGTTGTATTCATATTTATTAACCTTCCAATACCATCCTGAAAAGTATGAACGCGTAAGTGGTTGCACGCGAAAGATTTTACAGATGTCTAAGATTTTTAATATTGATGTGGTAAATAGTTATATGCACTATTTCGACAGAAAGTAACCAGCTAATCATGCTGGTTGTTTGAAGTGAGATGGTTTTACATTCTGATTTTTGAGATGCTGAAAATTTGGATAGCCTTGGGTATCTATGAGCCTGCTGGCCGCATCTGGAAAACAGGAGAGCGCAAAAGCAGAACGCCCGCATAAGCGGGCGTCGGGGGCAAGTCGGGAGGGGATGATTATTCTTCTTCGTCGCGCAGCGGAACAATCAGCATATCAACGTGAACGGTGTTGATAAGTTGACGCGCGGAAGACATCAGTTTGCTCCAGAAGTCCTGGTGATGACCACAAACAACCAGATCCATATCGTATTTCTTGATTGCATCCACCAGAACCTGACCCAGATCGCCGCTGCCGCTCAGGGTTTCAGTGATTGGGTAACCTGCGTTGGTAGAGAGCTCGGTCAGCGCGTGATGCGTCTCTTCGGAGATGCGTTTCTGCATATCACCCAGATTCACATCAATAAGCCCGGTGTATAGGTCAGAGTAGTTTACATCTACGTGGATCAGAGAAACCTTCGCATTGTAGGGGCGAGCCATAGAGACTGCTTTCTCTACCAGAACTTTGCTTTCCGGGGAGAGATCGACCGCGATGAGAATGTGTTTATAAGCCATAGTGTTACTCCTTCCATAAAGTTGTCGATGACTGGCCAGCTAGCGTTTCTTGTGCCGTTACGTCACCCGCGTCCTGCGAACTACGTGCGCGGGGCTAACCCAGCCGTAAAGATTCAGTGTTAAGACCATCCTTACCTTATAGCGACCCGGATGATCCGTCAATCCGCCTTGCTTACCAATCAGATAATCAAATTTTCGAGATGAATATATTGATAGTGGTTAACCTTATGGAAAAAAAACAAGCTGATCTCCTACACTATCTATAGAGCCGCTCGGATGTGTGTCACGACAAAAGCGGTTTCTCCAGGACCTGGTGTTAACTGATTGGCAGCGTATCGGGAGCGGTAGCCCCGGAGTGGAACTCCGTGGGCAGGTCGCCGGGGAGGAGGTATGATAAGCACCGTCGCATTATTTTGGGCTTTATGTGTCGTTTGCATTGTTAACATGGCGCGCTATTTCTCATCACTACGCGCGTTGTTAGTGGTACTGCGTAATTGCGATCCATTGCTCTATCAATATGTAGATGGAGGGGGCTTTTTTACCTCACATGGCCAACCTAACAAACAGGTGCGTCTCGTCTGGTATATCTATGCTCAGAGGTATCGCGATCATCACGATGATGAGTTTATTCGTCGCTGCGAGCGTGTGCGTCGGCAGTTTATTCTGACCAGCGCATTGTGTGGTCTGGTCGTGGTAAGCCTGATTGCATTGATGATCTGGCATTAAGTACCACAGCAATAACGCATAAAAAAAGCGGGTCAGAAAACTGACCCGCTCGTTTTTCTGCGTGCGATTACAGGAACTGCAAGGAGATCCAGTACAGCCCGCCGGAGAGCAGTATCGCAGCCGGGAGGGTAAACACCCACGCCATCAGAATGCTGGTTACTGTTTTACGCTGTAAGCCGCCGCCATCAACAACCATCGTCCCCGCTACGGAAGAGGAGAGTACGTGAGTGGTGGAAACCGGCATCCCGGTATAACTCGCCAGGCCGATAGACACCGCAGCCGTCATCTGGGCAGACATCCCCTGAGCGTAGGTCATGCCTTTCTTACCGATTTTCTCACCGATAGTCGTTGCCACACGACGCCAGCCAATCATCGTACCGATACCTAATGCCAGCGCGACCGCCATGATGATCCACACCGGAGCGTACTCGATGGTACTCAGCATATCGGACTTCAGTTTCTTCAACAGACGCTGATCATCTGCTGTGACGCCAGGCATTTTCACCACTTTGTCGATGGTGTCAGAAACGCACAGCATAATGCGGCGCATCTGGCTACGTTGGTCAAGCGACAGCTTGTCGTAGCTTTCCACGTCAGCAGTCAACATGCCTTTCAGGCGATTGAGCGCGTTAATGGTATTTGACGGATGGCAATGGAACTCCGCAGGTTGTGTTGCGCCTGCTTCCGGAGTCGGTACTAACTGATCAGCACCGGTCGCCTGTTTCAGCAGTGCAGGGTGTTGCTCAAAGTAAGCTTCCACGTTGTTGATTGCATCACGGGTACGAGTGATTTCGTAGCCTGAGGCATTCATATTAACCACGAAGCCCGCTGGTGCGACGCCAATCAGCACCAGCATAACCAGACCAATGCCTTTCTGACCATCGTTCGCACCGTGAGAAAACGCCACGCCGACAGCGGAAAGGATCAGCGCGATACGCGTCCAGAACGGCGGTTTTTTCTTACCGTCTTTCTTTTCACGCTCCGCTGGGGTCAGGTGGATACGGGCGCGTTTCTTAGTGCCGCTCCAGTAGCGACGCAGCAAGAAAATCAGACCGCCAGCAAACACCAGGCCGACAATAGGGGAAACGATCAGAGATGCGAAAATACTTAATACTTTCGGGATATTGAGTGCATCCACCACTGACGTACCGGTCATCAACGCATTGGTTAAACCAATACCGATGATTGCGCCAATCAGCGTATGAGAGCTGGATGCAGGCAAACCAAAGTACCAGGTACCCAGGTTCCAGATAATCGCCGCCAGCAACATAGAGAACACCATGGCAAGGCCATGAGACGATCCCATATTAAGCAGCAAGTCTGTCGGCAGCATATGCACAATGGCATAGGCAACACTCAGACCACCCAGCAAAACACCCAAAAAGTTGAACACTGCCGCCATAACCACGGCGAGCTGAGAACGCATCGCGCGGGTATAGATGACAGTTGCCACAGCGTTGGCTGTGTCATGGAAACCATTAATGGCTTCGTAGAACAGCACAAAAGCCAGTGCAAGCAATAATAACAGCCCGGTATGCAAATCCAGGCCAGCAAACAAATGTAGCATAGGACGTTACGCCATTTTGAGGACATGAACGCGGCGCATTATCAGTGACTTTCGCGGCGCGGGCAAAGTGAAATATAGATTTTTTTGATTTGCCTCCTGTATGATTTTTGCTCAAAAAATAATTATCTTATATAATTCAGGTAAATACTTCCCCTAAGTAATATTGATGCTGGTGCGACCACTGAGGAATCTTTACAATTCACGCCCGTTTTTTCTAAGAGGAGCGCAACGTGGAAAGGTTTGATGCCATTATTATAGGCGCTGGTGCGGCTGGTATGTTCTGTTCTGCGCTGGCAGGTCAGGCGGGACGCAGAGTTTTGCTGATTGATAATGGTAAAAAACCGGGGCGCAAAATCCTCATGTCTGGCGGTGGACGCTGCAACTTTACCAACCTTTATGTCGAGCCTGGCGCCTATCTGAGCCAGAATCCGCATTTTTGTAAGTCTGCACTCGCGCGTTTTACCCAGTGGGATTTCATTGATCTGGTAAATAAACACGGCATCGCCTGGCACGAGAAAACGTTAGGGCAACTCTTCTGTGATGACTCTGCACAGCAGATTGTCGACATGCTGGTGGATGAGTGTGAAAAGGGTAATGTGACCTTCAGATTGCGCAGCGAAGTGCTGAGTGTGGCAAAGGATGAAACGGGGTTTACGCTTGAACTGAACGGTATGACCGTCGGCTGCGATAAACTGGTCATTGCCACCGGAGGCCTCTCGATGCCTGGTCTGGGCGCATCGCCGTTCGGTTATAAGATTGCCGAACAATTTGGCCTCAACGTGTTGCCCACCCGCGCTGGCCTGGTGCCATTCACCCTGCATAAACCCTTGCTGGAAGAGTTACAGGTGCTGGCAGGCGTGGCGGTGCCTTCGGTGATCACCGCTGAAAACGGCACCGTATTCCGCGAGAACTTACTCTTCACTCATCGTGGCTTATCCGGCCCTGCGGTATTACAGATTTCCAGCTACTGGCAGCCGGGAGAATTTGTCAGCATCAACCTGCTACCGGATGTCGATCTGGAAGCCTTTCTTAATGAGCAGCGTAACGCACATCCAAACCAGAGCCTGAAGAACACCCTGGCGGTTCATCTGCCGAAACGGTTGGTTGAACGGTTACAACAACTCGGACAAATCCCGGATGTCTCGCTAAAACAGCTCAACGTGCGTGATCAACAGGCGCTGATTACCACATTGACCGACTGGCGCGTACAACCTAACGGCACTGAAGGCTATCGCACCGCCGAAGTGACGCTCGGCGGAGTGGACACCAACGAACTCTCTTCACGGACAATGGAAGCGCGCAAAGTGCCGGGGCTGTACTTCATTGGTGAAGTGATGGACGTCACCGGCTGGCTGGGGGGCTATAACTTCCAGTGGGCATGGTCGAGTGCGTGGGCTTGTGCGCAGGATTTGGCGGCTGTGAATAAATAATAAAAATTCGGCGCCGTTATCAACATCAAGGCCGGGAAGCGGGAACTAATGGTTCCCGCTTAATGTTTTATTCACCGCGCAGAATCTGGCGGAAATGGGAAACCAGCGGACGTTGGTTGGCTTTATGCCATGCTGCCCATAATTGCGTTGAATAATTCATCCACGGCAATTCACGTAATACCACTCCTTCCGGCGCATTATGACGCAGACTATGTTGAATTAAGGCCAGACCTAATCCCGCAGCGACCAGACCTAATGCCGTGAGTGGTTCACCCGCTTCCAGGCGAATATCAGGATTAAACCCAGCGTTAACACAGGCTGCGACAAAATGATCGCGAGAATGCGCATCGTCGTTATGAATCACCGCAATCCACTGCTCATCGCCAAGTTGCGATGCGACAAGGTTTTCCTCCTGCGCCAGAGGATGATTTTGCGGTAAGGCCAACAACATTCGATCATCCAGAACCTGAATATATTCCAGATCCTGCTCGCTGTCGGCGGGCGGCGTATCGACCAGAGAAAAATCGAGACTGCGCTGGCGCAGGCCTTCAATCTGGGTAGCTGGTGGTTGGCTGTAAAGAGCGATATGCACATTCGGACGCGATACACGTAACGTACGTAGCGCCGTAGAAAGCACACCGGAATGCATGGCGTTTTCAATATAGCCAATACACAAGCCACCATCTTCACCACGCCCCAGGCGTTTGCCTAACGACTCCAGACGGTTGGCGTGTGTCAGCAACGAACGTGTTTCAGCAAGGAATGTCTGTCCATCAGCGGTCAGGCGAATGCGCTGCTGATTACGCTCAAACAGCATCAGTCCCAGCCGTTCTTCCAGTTGTGCAATCTGGCGGCTCAGCGGTGATTGCGAGATATGTAATCGCTCGGCTGCGCGTCCCACGTGCTCTTCTTCTGCGACCACCACGAAGTACTTCAGTTGGCGTAAATCAATCATGTTAGACCTCAAAGGACTTAAGTCAGACTAATTATGTCCTATCAAGTCACAACCTCGCAAGGTAATGTGATCCACGTCACAGGGCGATAGCAAAAAAACGCCCGAACCCAAACCGAATAATTGAGGACATCTTATGAGCATCAAAAATTTACTTCCCGGCAAAATTGGCTTAGGCGGCGCACCGCTCGGCAACATGTTCCGTGCCATTCCGGAAGAAGAGGCCCACGCCACCGTGAGCGAAGCCTGGAACCTGGGCGTGCGTTACTTCGATACCGCGCCGCTGTACGGCTCTGGCCTTTCTGAAATCCGCATGGGTGAAGCGCTGTCTCAGTATCCACGCGATGAATACGTTCTGAGCAGCAAAGTCGGCCGCATCATGCTGGACGAAATGGAAGATCCGGCAAAACGTGATTTCGGTGAAAAAGGTGGCCTGTTCGAACACGGCCTGAAAAACAAAATTCTGAATGACTACTCCGCTGACGCCACGCTGCGCTCGATTGAAGACAGCCTGAAACGCCTGAAAACAGACCGTCTGGATATTGTCTGGATCCACGACCCGGCGCAGGACTTCTACGGTGACAGCTGGCTGGAGCAGTTCAACATTGCCCGTACCGGTGCGTTTCGTGCGCTGACACGTTTGCGTGACGAAGGTGTGATTAAAGCCTGGGGACTGGGTGTGAACCGCGTCGAACCTTGCGAACTGACGCTGGCGCTGGACGAACCGAAGCCAGATGCGTTCCTGCTGGCGGGGCGTTATTCCCTGCTTGATCACGAACGTGCGCTGCAACGCCTGATGCCAGAAGCACTGGAACAGAATGTGGATATCGTTGTGGGTGGTCCGTACAGCTCTGGCGTACTGGCAGGCGGCGAGCACTTTGAATATCAGAAAGCCTCTGCGGCCATTCAGCAGAAAGTGGCGCAAATTAACGCCATTGCCACACGTTTCAATGTGAACGTTAAAGCAGCTGCGCTGCAGTTCGCGCTGGCAAACCCGGCCGTTGCGGCGGTTATTCCTGGCTCCAGCCGTCCTGGCCGTATGGCAGAAGATCTGGCTGCACTGAATGCGCCTGTTCCGGCTGAATTCTGGGCAGAAATGCGCCGTCAAAATCTGGTTGCGGAAAACGCTCCGCTGCCGACCCGTTAATCAACCTGGTGAGAAAACGATGAAACTGGATCTGACAGGTAAAGTCGCGGTGGTCAGCGGCTCAACCTCCGGCATTGGGCAGGGTATCGCCGCCGGACTGGCAAAAGCAGGCGCAACGGTGGTTGTCGTCGGCCGTAAACAGAGCGGCGTTGATGACGCCATGGCTGCGATTGCGGCACAAACTCCCACAGCGTCACTGCGCGGCGTGGTGGCCGATCTCAGCACCGAAGACGGCGTGGCTGCGCTGATCGCTGCAGTCCCAACGGCTGATGTGCTGGTCAATAATCTGGGTATTTTTAACGATAAAGATTTCTTTAGCGTTCCGGATGATGAGTGGATGCACTTCTATAACGTCAACGTCCTCTCCGGCGTTCGTCTGGCGCGTCACTATGCGCCAGGCATGACGGAACAGGGCTGGGGGCGGATTATCTTTGTCTCGTCTGAATCCGGCGTGGCAATCCCTGGCGACATGATCAACTACGGCGTCACCAAAGCCGCGAATCTGGCGGTCTCTCATGGTCTGGCGAAACGACTGGCGGGAACCGGTGTGACCGTCAACGCCATTCTGCCAGGGCCAACCTTTACCGATGGCCTGAAAGAGATGCTGGCGGATGCCGCTGCACAGTCGGGACGCAGTGCGCGTGAACAGGCCGATGAGTTTGTTAAAACCTCGCGTCCGAGCTCCATCATCCAGCGTGCGGCGGATGTGGAAGAAGTGGCGAATCTGGCGGTTTATCTCGCGTCACCACTTTCCTCGGCAACCACAGGGGCAGCCCTGCGCGTCGATGGCGGTGTCGTCGACACCCTGACTATGTAACCCTATAAATTAAGAGAAAATTATCATGGCTAAAACAACTGTATCGATCGAAATCCCGGCTTCTGCCGACGCCGTATGGCAATTGATGGGCGGCTTTGATGCGCTGCCAGACTGGCTGCCATTCATCCCGAAAAGCGTGGTGACAGAAGGTGGTCGCGTTCGTTCGCTGACAACCTCTGATGGCGGCACTGTGGTTGAACGTCTGGAAGCGTTTGATAACCGTCAACGCAGTTATACCTATTCCATTATTCAGGCACCGTTCCCGGTGGTGGATTACCTCTCCACCATTACCGTTCATGAAACCGCCGATAGCCAGGTTTCCCGTGTGGAATGGTTCGGTGAATTCACCCCGGTGAATGTGACGAACGAAGAGGTCGAGGCGCTGTTTACCGGCATCTATCGGGATGGTCTCAAGGCGCTGAAGGACAACTTTGTTGCCTGATGCAATCGACAGGCGTCGGAACGTCCGGCGTCTGATTATTAACAAAAACAGAATAGTCTATTGTCATTTGTATCATTTATGTTATCAGGCAGCAGGCGTATTCTCTCCCCATCGCGTTAATAAACGCCAAACAATTAAGACACTCTGGAATATAAACATGAAAACGATCATCGCAATTTTTACGGCTTCTCTTTTCTCTGTAGCGGCGTTTAACGCATCGGCGCAAAGCGTGACAGCAACCGGTAAAACACTGGATTCTGCGGAAGCGGTTATTGCGCAGAAAGCGAAAGAGATGAACGCCTCTGAATACAAAATTACCAGCGCTCGCATGGGCAATACCGTCACCATGAGTGCCGAACTGTATAAATAATCGCGCGAGGAACCCATTATGTTATTTGCTAAATATGCGCTGAATGCGTTGCCATTAAAAAACCGTATTGTAATGCCACCGATGACGCGTTCCCGCGCCGGTGCGGGCGACGTTGCGACTGACATGATGGCGGACTATTACGCGCAGCGCGCCAGTGCTGGACTTATCATCAGCGAAGGTACGCAAATCAGCCAGCAGGGGCAGGGTTATGCCTGGACGCCGGGTATTTATTCTGAGGGGCAGATTGCTGGCTGGAAAAAAGTGACCGATGCGGTGCATCACGCAGGTGGTAAAATTTTTGCTCAGCTGTGGCACGTCGGTCGCGTGTCTCATACCGTGCTGCAACCGAACGGTGCCGCACCGGTGTCTTCTTCGGCAATTCAGGCCGAAGGGGTAAAAGTGTTTGTCGATGTGGAAGGCCGTGGTCCGGAGAACGGCGTTGGCGAGATGGTTCAGCATGACATGCCACGTGCACTGACGCTGGAAGAGATCCCGTCAATCGTTGATGACTATGCACAGGCGGCGCGTAATGCGATTGCCGCTGGCTTTGACGGTATTGAGTTGCACGGCGCGAACGGCTATCTCATTAACCAGTTCATTGACTCGCAGGCCAACCTGCGTGATGACGAATACGGCGGCTCGCTGCAAAATCGTCTGCGCTTTATGAAAGAGGTGGTGGAAGCTGTCTCTTCGGCGATTGGTAAAGAGCGTGTAGGAATTCGTCTCGCGCCGCTGACTACGCTGATGGGCTCCAGAGACGATACGCCGGAAGCGACCTACCTCGCGGCGGCAAGCGTACTGAACGAGCTGGGGATTGCCTATATCCATATTGCCGAAGCCGACTGGGAAGATGCGCCGGTGATGCCTGCGGCCTTTAAAGAAGCGCTGCGCATAATTTTCCATGGCACGCTGATTTACTCCGGTAAATACACCAAAGCGCGCGCCGAAGAGGCGCTGGCTAACGGCTGGGCTGATCTGATTGGTTTTGGTCGTCCGTTTATTGCCAACCCGGATCTTCCGTATCGTCTGGAAAACGATTTACCGCTGAATGCGCCCATCAAAGAGAAATTCTTTGGCGGCGGTAAAGATGGATATCTGGATTATCCGGTTCTCTGAATTTGAATGGCTCGATTATACGGGGTACTTACACATCCTTCCTGGCAATGGCCGTCCTGCCCCGTGGTCATTTATGGAACAAACCCGTGAATTCAGAATTGAAACCCGCAGCCGGTCTGTCGGGAAGATTATCTTGCGACCCTGACGTTAGTTAAAAACGGCGCAGGTGTGATGCAGGTTTACCGCTTTATCGTCGAGGATGAGTTAAAACGCGGAGAGCTGATTGAGCTATTACCTGTCTTTGCAGGCACCTCCCGACCTTTTATGATTGTTTATCCCTATAAGCGTCAGGTACTTTGACAAAATCGATAAACGCTCACACTGGCGGCTCAATTGACTGCCGTCACGCGGCTGTTCGCGGGGCTCGATATGCCGAATTTTCTCACAGTAAGTTTTAGCAATGACTGAATCGCAACAGATAAACCAGACCCCATCACGCCTTTTCTCCACACCGAACTTCCGCTTCTCGCTTACATCAGACTTTCAGCCCAATGAGCTTGCCTACTCCGTGTTAATAGCGAACCTTGTAAAAATCGATCCCTGCTAGCCAGCAGGGAGCAGGTCAAGGTGGATAGTTATGTGATAAATATCGTTACATATCAATTTGTTGTGTTTTTAGTGACATTATTTTCATGTCAAATATTGAATTAGTAGCAGAACTTTTTTAACGCTACACTGAGTAGTATGAAAATGATGCCCCGCTTTTGCACTGCAAACAGGGCTAGTTGTAACCATTCCGGGATATTCCTCCCGGAATGGTATGATTTTAGATAACCAACTCCAGTCGTTGTCTGGCCTGACTGGTTAGTCGTTTTATTCCCAGAGATTTAGCCATTTCCATGATCTTATTTTCCTCTTCAAGGCTTAACGCTAATGCGCGTAATTCTTCACTAGGTATCGCATCAACCTGACGTATATCCTCGTCAGTCGCTGGCAGGCGGAAGGAATTCCAGTCTGTTCTTTGCGTTTCTGATAGCCAAACAAAATCTTCGCCAGAATGGTCAGTTGCGACGTGATAATTTTGATCGACAATCTCCATGACGCGTTCGCGAATGAGCCTGCCTGCTCGAGTAAATCCATGAATGCGCGCAATACGCTGAACGAGTGTGGTGTCAAGAAGAGGAGATTCGACTTGAACAACATCGGCAATCAACGCTTTTAAAGTGTCATCATATTCAGAGGTATAAAATTTCTCTGAGTCGGTTTTACCTTGCCAGTCAATCAAATTATTCGTGACATAGGTGCCGGTGTTAGTTGTACTGCACATCTCCAGTACCGTGTTATTGGCATATTTTAGTTCAGATAACGGTTCCTCTTCAGGCACCATCGGATGTTCACTCTGAATTAATGAGGATAATTTTTCATCATTAGCGACAATGTGAGCTTCTGTTTCTAAATTCTTATCTGAGTTGCCATTTTCTACTGGGGCGGTTGCTTCCTGTTTTTGCGTTGCAACGTTAGCAGCTTCCTTGGCCCTCGAAGCTTCTAATAAGTTACTTATCGCAGCATCAAGTCGCTCAAGCGCACCTTCTTTGTCGATCCACCATTCAGTTGACCAAAGGCGAAGAAGCGTCCAGCCCAGTCCTTGCAGTATGGCGCTACGAACTTTATCCCGGTCACGTGCTGTGGCGGCGCTATGGTAGGTTGCACCGTCGCATTCAACGCCAACAAGGTAGTCACCCGGTTTATCAGGATGAACGATACCTAAATCAATACGGAAGCGTGAAACGCCGATTTGTGGAACAACTTGCCAGCCTTTTCTGCGTAAGCCGTTTGCTACAGCCTCTTCGAAGGGGGAGTCATACCCACCGACAGAGCCACGAACTGCCTGTGCCAATGCCAGTGGTCCGCGCTGAGCAAACTCGATAAAGTGCTTGAGGTCAGCAACAGCACGCGCGCTTGTGCGGTTAAGGTCGATAAAGGAAGGTTCAAATGAGCTGAACACTATCATTTCCTGGCGGGCGCGAGTCACGGCAACGTTCAGTCGACGCCAGCCGCCTTCGCGGTTTAATGGGCCGAAGTTCATCGACATGGTATTGGCTCCGGGTTCCGTTGGACCATATCCGATGCCAAGCATGATCAAGTCTCGCTCATCCCCTTGTACTGTCTCAAGATTTTTAACAACCACGGGTTCTTCCTGTTCTGACTGGAAGAAAGGCTCAATCTCAGGATGATGTTGGCGGGCGCGATCCAGTAAATCACTGATAAGATTTTGCTGCTCTGTATTCAGGGTAATAATGCCAATTGATTTACCTGATGTGACAAAGTTTTTATCGGTCAGACGTTTTACGGTTTCAGCAACAATCGCTTCTGCTTCGGCCTGATTATGACGTCCTTTCCCTTTGGAGTAGACCCCTGATACTTTGCACCACTGAACCGCGCTTTGTCGTGTGACTGGCGCCGGGAAGGTGATGAGATTACTGTCGTAATAGCGATGGTTGGAAAAGGTGATCAGGCTTTCATGTCGGCTGCGATAATGCCAGCTCAGACTGTGGTTATACAGACCCGCAGCCAGACACTCATCAAGAATGCTTTCCATATCTTCTTCGGTGTCATCATCGGTATCACTCGCAGCCCTGTTAAAGAAACTGGTTGGTGGCATCTGGCGAGGATCTCCCGCAATAACGACCTGCTTACCGCGTGCCATTACCCCAATCGCATCCCAGGGAGAAATCTGTGATGCTTCATCAAAAATAACCAGATCAAACAGTGGTTGATCCGAAGGTAAAAATTGTGCAACAGAAAGAGGACTCATCAACATGCAGGGCGCAAGTTTTGACATGGCGTCACCCATTTCTGCCGCCATTTGGCGGACGGGTTTATGGCGTCGGGATTTTTGTAATTCATGTTTAAGTAAGGCAAAACCGCCTTGCCGGGTAATTTCATTTTTAGCAGGTATGACTCCACACAGTTTGGCGCGAATATAGCGAACCGTGAGTTTAGCCAGGCGATCGGTTTGCGTACGGTAAGTCTCGATATCACTGAAATGTTCAGCAGGGACAAAGTTATGTAATAACGACTCAGAATCAATTACCCACGAAGCGAACCAACGACAATAAGCCGTTTCGAATAACTCCGTCGCGCTGATGTCGTCAGAATCAGCCAGGATAATAGAATTAATCAGAGGTAATAAACCTCGGTCGATGGCCTCTTCACGAACGCGGCACCAGTCACTCCAGGCTTTAAGAGCAGTTTGGTTATTAACGATGCCTGATGCACACTCACGTAACTCGGCGATTCCATGCTCGCTCTCTGTCACATTGAGGAGATGACAGAATCTGGTTTTAGTTTCAGTAAAGTCAGAGAGTGAGGTACGTAAATTTTGGCTTAATGCCATCATCATTCCCTGAGGACCGAGTAACTCATTGGCGTGAACAACTAATGTTTCTACGGAGGTTCGGAATTCTGCAAGTTGTTGTGGCGAGGATGCAAAACTTGCAAGTGCCGTACGAATAGATTCCGCTAGTTCCAACGCGTCGCGTAAGCTATTTTGATTGGTATCAAGACCATACCAGCCTGGCTGCGTCGTCATCAAAGGCGCAAGATCGGACAGACGTTGATGTAATGATTGCAGTTTTTCGATAACAGCGAGATCCACCGAGAGGTCAGGTGTCGCGTTTAGCGAATATTGTTGCATCACCCCAGCAATCACGTTTTTGCGTGCGTTCGTCGCAAAGAACCAGAATTTTTTATCTGCCTCAGCAAGTGAATGTTTAATTTGCGAAATATTCACATGTTGCCAGCTATTATCTGGATAAGTTACAGACAGTTGTGCTTTGTTCGATTCGATCTCACAGAGAAGAGTAATTACCGTTTTTGCCGCTTCTATTCGTGAGGCGACATCGGGAGTAAACATAAAACTGAGATCAAGCCCTGCAGCTTTTGACAATAATTCACAGAGGTTGATTAGCTGATGTAATTTCTCTGGATCAGCGGTATCCAGAGAAATCCCTGTTGCTTCAAGTAATTTTTGTGCGGCTTGTTCATAATCATCAATTTTAACGGGGATCGTCTTAGCTTCGGCAATGAGCGAGGATTGCCATCCGTTCGTCCATTCTGTTTGGGCGATAATCCTGAAATGATGACCATGTTGCTTAAAAGCATCGCGATTGAGTTCCAGGCGTCTGGTTATGTCTCTGAACTCCGTCATTTGTTCAACGGTATGTTGAATACCAGAAGACCAAACCAAAGATGGCGTGACTGAACTGGCATCTCTGATAACGCGTCCCATCGCCTGATGAAGCGTCAGCCCGTTTGACCAACGACGATGCAACAAACGGACAATCTGATTTAATTTGTCGCGCAGTCGTTGAACCTTGCTGGCTTCTTCTTCCCATTCACGTGTAGTAAGTATGTCGCGAGCATCCCATGCACGTTCCAGTTGCTTTAAAAAATCCATCTTTGATGTTTTGCTGGAGTGCAGCTCAAGGCAAAACTCTCCAAGTCCCTGAGTTTCAAGTCTACGATAGACCACATCAAGCGCCGCTTTTTTCTCTGCAACAAATAATACACGTCTACCCAACGCCAGATTATGCGCAATCATATTGGCGATTGTCTGAGATTTTCCTGTGCCAGGAGGACCATCCAGAACAAAATCACGACCTTTTGCCGATGCAACGACAGCTGCAATTTGCGAAGAATCTGCGGGTAAGGGGAGAAAAAGCTCCTGAGTATTGACTACAGCATCAAGATCATCAATTTCGACAATTTCCCCGTTTTTTTCCAGAACCACATTCTCCTGACCGCGCTCAATGAGATATTTCACTAAGGGGCTTTGCATTAGCTGTGGTGCTCTATCGATGAGATCTTTCCACATCAGATATTTGGCAAAAGAAAAAGTGCCTATCACAACATCTCGGGTGACTTCAAAGCCAGGTATATCCCGAACGGCACGGCGTACAATATTCCAGATACCATCGACATCAATGCCGCTTTCATCAGTAGGTAATTCACCATCAAGCCCTTTGATCGTCAGAGCAAAATCATTGTGAAGTAGCTCCAGTAACGTGAGGTTAAAGCGGGGTTCTTCTTCCAGCAGGCGCATGGTTACACCGGAAAGGGCGCTTTTACGATCGAGTTGGATGGGCAGAAGAATCAATGGTGCTGAATAACTTTTTGGATCATCGGCAGATTTTTTCCACTTCAGGAAACCCACAGCAAGAAACAGGGTGTTAGCACCACCTTCTTCCAGATCGCTTTTAGATTTACGATACAAATCAATAAGTGTTGCTTCAAGGCGGTCTTTTTCAAGCGGCGATACCACTTCACCCCGATCAAGAGCAAGAAGAGCATATTCTTCGCGAAGGTTTTCATTGGTTTGCTGACGATATAATTCAGTATCGCGGATTCCCATTTCTAGATCGGGTAAAGGCACAATGCGAATTCTTTTGCCTTCAGCGAGTTTATCTTCAAGATTTCCTGGATGAGGGCAAATTAAGCGAATGCCTTTTGCACTTTCAGGTAAATGCAATAAACGGTTTCGTGTCGTTAAATCGAGTAATTTACGTTGCCATTGCACTAAACGGCTGGCGGTGTCCTTTTCATTGTTGGTTTCAACGTCAAGCTCAAAAGAGGGGAGGACTGGCGCATCTTCAAAACCGTGCTGGATTTCTGACTCATCTTCGGGCTGGCAGGCCAGGCGGGAGACTGCCAAAGCCAAAGGGCGAATTTTCTGCATTCGCGCACGCCGGGTATCAATGGCCGCGTGAAAAACATCCTCGGTAAGGTGTTTCAATGCCCCTTCAACTGCCTGACTAAATGAAGGTGGATAGGCTTGCGTGACCAGTGTCGTCTCAAACACAACCATCTCTTGCAAATCAATGCGTTTACGGACTGAAGAGACATCTTCTGTGACGAGTTGTGAAAACTCTTGTGGTTGTAACCAAAATCCCGCAAAAGCATGTCCTTCGCACAGGAATACCAAAGAATTAAGTCCTATTTGTTCCAGTGCAGAAGCGAATAATAAAGTAGTGTCCAGACAAGTCGCTATTTTACCTTCGAGAATAGCGCCGGGCGTGCGGATCTTTTGACCGTTACGCTCAAAACTGGCAGGGGGTAAGGCATAGCTGATATTCAGGTTACAGACTGCGGTCCACAACGCGGAAGCAATCTCCCATACCCGTGTTCTGGACTGAATTTCGTAACCTTCTAAAGTATCGTTTTTTCCAGCGCGGCGTAACACGTCTGATGTCGCCTTTAAAAGACGATCGACTGCGGGGTCATTTGGCATAATGAAAGAAGGCAGCAATTCAAACATTGCTTCTCCGCCCCATTCATTTTTCGCCAGTGCTTCCAGAGGGTAATTAAGAGTGAGAAGCTCTTCGGTTCCCTGTAGCAAACTGAACGAGACTTCACATACGACGCTTTCTGTCAGCTCCGCCAGCCACTCTGCATTGAGTTTTATATCGCGATCGCGAATGTCCACAGAGGAATTGGGAAGCAAGCAATCGATATGCCACTTTTTAGGTTCCAGAACGGTGGGGGAGGTTTGCAGATGTAACGTTAAATCGTGAAAACTTTGGTCTGACTCGTTGTGTAAAACAAACTCACGTAACAGAGGCACGGCATTCTGATGTGAAGTAAATCCCAGCTTACTGGCAATACTTATTTGCGCTTTAATACTCATAAACGCCTCTCCTTTGAGGTAAATTCCTCTGGCATTCAAAGGGTTGCTGAATGGATGTCTAGGCAGACATAAAGGAGAGGAGAAGGGTTGCTATTACACGATGTTCAAAATTGCAGGTCTACTGTATAACCCGATCGCAGGGTATAAGTACAAAGGCAACTAATGAGAAGCAACGACATCCAAAACCGTCCGTCTGGATAAATATCCTAAGAATAGTCTCGATTTTTTTAATACCTTAAATGATTAAGCACCGCTAATCTATAGGCGTTTTTCACTTTCAGTCGTTGTTTTGGGAAGACGCTATTATCTGGGGCGCGGTTTGTATTTCTAGTGACTTAAGTTAACTCCGTGTTAATTATAAGAAACAGAAGTAAATACCCCTGCAATGAGAACCACTTTGAGAAGGGAGCGTACATTTCATGAGCCAGGCTAATCATGCCTCGGTCTGAGGTGCGCTTCCCCCATTACGCCCCTTGGCTTGCCTGGTTTTTATTTATCGTAGAAGTAACAGAAGTTACCAGCTGACTGGGAGTTATGACTTTCAGGTGGCGTGGGCTTGTGCGCAGGATTTGGCCTCAGAATAACGTCTGCGTTACATATCCCATGACCACTGCCATTCCTAAAATTACCATCAGAAAGGCAATAATCATCGGCGTGCGAAACATCGATTTCAGCAAAATAACTTCTGTTAAGCTGGCACCCGCGCTACCGATGATGAGTGCCATTACAGCTCCCATCCCCATGCCTTTGGTCATTAATACCGATGCGAGGGGAATTACGGCCTCTGCACGTATATAGAGCGGGATACCTATAACCGCGCTCAAGGGGATGGCCAGTGGATTATCCGTTCCGGCATGTGCTGCAATCCATTGCGCTGGAATAAAGCCGTAAATAAATGAGCCAATTAGTACCCCAATTAACAGGTAGGGCAGCACTTCTTTAAATTGCAGCCATGCATCCTTTATTGCCTGAGTCAGCAGGCTGGGGGGAGCCGTTTTGGCTGCACTACAGCAATTAACAGCAGGTTTTGCGGTACAGCAAGATGTGGTTTGTGGCGTAAACGTCGAGGAGCGCAAGTTAATAACGGGTTTATCGGACACCGGTTTGCAGCAGCTCGCGTTGCTCGCCTTCGCCGGTATGACGTATCGTTCGAAGCCAACAAAATCCAGTAACAAACTGGCGCTCAGCGAAACACCGCACGCAATAACGGTGTACAGCAACGTTACCTTCCAGCCAAATGTTGCCCACATTAGCCCGACGATAATCGGGTTGAGTAATGGTGAAACAAACAAAAAGGTGAGCGTTGGGCCAAATCCCGCTTTTGCAGAAAGAAGACCGCGAAGCATGGGAATGGTTGAGCAACTGCAAAACGGAGTCACTGCACCTAACATTGCTGCCAGCAAATAACCGCGCCCTTTACGCGCACCCATCATTTTCTGGATCTTATGATCCGGGATTTTCTGACGGATTACGCTGACACCAGCACTGATAAGAAGAAAAAGTAACGATAGCTCTACGGCTAAGAACAGGAACATCCCGGCGGCGTCGCGCAGCCCTGGTAACCATTCAAACATTTTATACCCTCTATAAAACTATATTTCTAAAATTATCGAAATGATGGGCGATGAGCAAGATATTTCTGGTATCATCGAAATATCAATTAACCGGAGAAACTATTTATGGAACTGGAAGATGTCGCTAAGGCACTGAAAGAATTAGGTCATCCGACCCGTTTGTTTATTTTTCGTCATCTGGTCAAAGCGGGAGAGCGCGGGATGCCGGTAGGCGAGTTACAGAAGGAACTTGCGATCCCCGCATCGACCTTAAGCCACCATATCTCGGCGCTGGTCTCCGTTGGTCTGGTTAAGCAAAACCGCGAAAGTCGCACGTTGATGTGTGTCTCGCAATATGATGTTCTGGAAGGAATTATTAGTTTTCTGCGTGAAGAGTGCTGCGTGAATAACGGGAAGTATTAATATTCGCCGGGCTGTAGCATAACCACAACCCGGCGAGAGCCATTATTTTTTCGCAGAACCCGCTTCTAATATAGAAACGATGGAAAACAGTGTAAAACACACTGCACCTAAGCCAACCAAAACTCGCGAGGGAATAAAGTAAGCCATATCGATTTGCGCAATTTCAGCAAGGAACGCCGCGAGGAACAGGCAAAACAGACAGGTAAATACCGGTATCATTGGTATTCTGTTGGTTAACGAACAGGTGCGTCTCCAGACTAACGCCAACAGCCACACTTTGGAGAAAATGCTGTAGCAGATCATCCCCAGACAAATGAGAATAATGCCGGGTGCCAGACGGGCGCTTGCATCTGAACTGATTAATACGTAGATACCCTGAATAACGGTAAGTGAACCGAGAAAAATAACCCAATAACACCAGAGCCAATGTTCTTTCGCTGAGAATGTGTTCCGCGTTTGATGAACAATAGTGGCGACCAGGCCAATAAGACAAGCGCAAATTGCCGTTAGCCCCAGGAATACATGGCCTGCAACATAATGCGCTGGAATATCTGCACTACGCAAAAGCGCAACTGACCAGAGGAAACCAAAGAGAGTCAGAAGTAGTGGCACGGCAATTAAGCAATTACCAATAAGCGAAGAATAAGCCTGAAGCGGAGTTCCATCGCTTTTACTCCCTGCTGCGTTTTTCGGGATGAGCAGAAAATGCCCGGAAGATGCCGCGACGGTTGATACGCAGGCGGCAATCATCCCAACACCAAAAATAACGTGCCCGGCAACAAATTCATCCGCCATCACATTATCACTTGCCAGCAGAGACCATCCCCAAATCATCGTTGCAACGGAACCTGCATAACCAATAATAGGAAATAGCGTGTTGTAGAATTTATTCACACCATGAGTTAACTGAGAGATGATAATAAATGCAGTAGTGAACAACGCCAGGCATATTGCAGAAAGAGAAATTAAAACATGCCCTGCGACGAAATATTCACTTTGCCCAGAACCTGCTAATACAAAATCACCTAACGCGATGCATATTATACCCATTATCAAAGGGATTAATTTAAACAACCATCCGATATATATGTTCATCTCAATCTCCATATGCGTTTCCGCTAATGTCAGAAAGCGTGTAAGTAGTATTTTTAGTCAATTAAATATAACAATGAGATACCACTAATTGTAAAAAGTAACTTTACTATAACCGGATTTATTGTTCTGAGTATTGAATTTTATAGGCGAGTTAATGCTGGCAAATAAATATTTATCCTACAGCTAATTCTGAATGAATATCTTTTCCTTATTTTTCATCGTTGCTTAAAACGCTGCTTTTTCTCATCCACCCTCTTTTCGCAAAAATACCTTATTACCTTTCGGTAAGATATTTGTACACAAGAGAATAATAACACTGCGTGATAGTCACTGTTCCTGTTAAGGATATTTTGGGTTAAAAACGTAATCGAAATGTAGAACATCGTGATGTATCACAAGCTGATTGTAATCAAATAGACAACATGAATATAACTGTTAGTATTTAATTGATTTCAATTATGAGTATGCGTGTTTCATTTACGGCCAGGAATGCTGATGATGACAACATTACTACCCGTTTTCACTAAGCCTTCCCCGTTGGCGCTCATCTTGCGGCGCCCTGGTCGTATATGCCGTTTCTTTCTCATCCCGGATGGAAGAATCCGCTGAACATCGTTCGCGGCTGCTGTAACACGCGTCGTTTACTTACAGGGATTATGGCGGGTCGATTATGGATAAGATTAAGCGCCATCTGGCGTGGTGGGTTGTCGGGTTACTGGCGGTTGCTGCCGTCCTGGCGTGGTGGTTATTGCGCCCGGCAGGTGTACCGGAGGGTTTTGCCGTCAGTAATGGTCGCATTGAAGCGACGGAAGTGGATATCGCCAGTAAAATTGCCGGGCGTATCGACACCATTCTGGTGAAAGAGGGGCAGTTTGTCCGCGAAGGCGAAGTGCTGGCGAAGATGGACACTCGCGTGTTGCAGGAGCAGCGACTGGAAGCCATCGCGCAAATCAAAGAGGCGCAAAGTGCCGTTGCCGCCGCGCAGGCTTTGCTGGAACAGCGGCAAAGTGAAACTCGTGCCGCGCAGTCATTGGTTAATCAACGACAGGCCGAACTGGACTCCGTTGCCAAACGTCATACGCGTTCCCGCTCGCTCGCCCATCGTGGGGCTATTTCTGCGCAACAACTGGATGACGACCGCGCCGCCGCCGAAAGCGCCCGAGCTGCGCTGGAATCGGCGAAAGCCCAGGTTTCGGCTTCTAAAGCCGCTATAGAAGCGGCTCGTACCAATATCATTCAGGCACAAACCCGCGTCGAAGCCGCGCAAGCCACTGAACGGCGCATTGCCGCAGATATCGATGACAGTGAACTAAAAGCCCCGCGCGATGGACGCGTGCAGTATCGGGTTGCTGAGCCAGGCGAAGTGCTGGCGGCAGGCGGTCGGGTGCTGAATATGGTCGATCTGAGCGACGTTTATATGACCTTCTTCCTGCCAACCGAACAGGCGGGTACGCTGAAACTAGGCGGCGAAGCACGGCTGATCCTTGATGCCGCGCCAGATTTGCGTATTCCTGCGACCATCAGTTTTGTCGCCAGCGTCGCCCAGTTCACGCCAAAAACCGTCGAAACCAGCGATGAACGGCTGAAACTGATGTTCCGCGTCAAAGCGCGTATCCCACCGGAATTACTCCAGCAACATCTGGAATATGTCAAAACCGGTTTGCCGGGCGTGGCGTGGGTGCGGGTGAACGAAGAACGTCCGTGGCCTGAAGACCTGGTGGTGAGGTTGCCGCAATGACGCATCTGGAACTGGTTCCCGTTCCGCCTGTCGCGCAACTGGCGGGCGTGAGCCAGCATTATGGAAAAACCGTTGCGCTGAACAATATCACTCTCGATATTCCGGCACGCTGCATGGTCGGGCTGATTGGCCCGGACGGCGTCGGGAAGTCGAGTTTGTTATCGCTGATTTCCGGTGCCCGCGTCATTGAGCAGGGCAACGTGATCGTGCTGGGCGGCGATATGCGCGACCCGAAGCATCGCCGCGACGTCTGCCCGCGTATCGCCTGGATGCCGCAGGGGCTGGGCAAAAACCTCTACCACACCTTGTCGGTGTATGAAAACGTCGATTTTTTCGCCCGCCTGTTTGGCCACGACAAAGCGGAGCGGGAAGTCCGAATTAATGAGCTGCTGACCAGCACCGGGTTAGCACCGTTTCGCGATCGTCCGGCGGGAAAGCTCTCCGGCGGGATGAAGCAAAAACTTGGACTATGCTGTGCGTTAATCCACGACCCGGAATTGTTGATTCTTGATGAGCCAACGACGGGGGTTGACCCGCTCTCTCGCGCTCAGTTCTGGGATCTCATCGACAGTATTCGCCAGCGGCAGAGCAATATGAGCGTGCTGGTCGCCACCGCCTATATGGAAGAGGCCGAACGCTTCGACTGGCTGGTGGCGATGAATGCCGGAGAAGTGCTGGCGACCGGTAGCGCCGAAGAACTGCGTCAGCAAACGCAAAGCGCCACGCTGGAAGAAGCATTTATTAATCTGTTACCGCAAGCGCAACGCCAGGCGCATCAGGCGGTAGTGATCCCACCGTATCAACCTGAAAACGCAGAGATTGCCATCGAAGCGCGCGATCTGACCATGCGTTTTGGTTCCTTCGTTGCCGTTGATCACGTCAATTTCCGCATTCCACGCGGGGAGATTTTTGGCTTCCTCGGTTCGAACGGCTGCGGTAAATCCACCACCATGAAAATGCTTACTGGGCTGCTGCCCGCCAGCGAAGGTGAGGCGTGGCTGTTTGGGCAACCGGTTGATCCAAAAGATATCGATACTCGCCGTCGGGTGGGCTATATGTCGCAGGCGTTTTCGCTCTATAACGAACTCACCGTGCGGCAAAACCTGGAGTTACATGCTCGTTTGTTTCACATCCCGGAAGCGGAAATTCCTGCGCGAGTTGCTGAAATGAGCGAGCGTTTTAAGCTCAATGACGTTGAAGATGTGCTGCCGGAGTCATTGCCGCTCGGCATTCGCCAACGGCTTTCGCTGGCGGTGGCGGTGATTCATCGCCCGGAGATGTTAATCCTCGATGAGCCTACTTCTGGTGTCGATCCGGTGGCGAGGGATATGTTCTGGCAGTTGATGGTCGATCTCTCGCGCCAGGACAAAGTGACCATTTTCATCTCCACCCACTTTATGAACGAAGCGGAACGCTGCGACCGTATCTCGCTGATGCACGCCGGAAAAGTGCTCGCCAGCGGTACACCGCAGGAACTGGTTGAGAAACGCGGAGCTGCCAGTCTGGAAGAGGCATTTATCGCCTGTTTGCAGGAAGCGGCGGGGCAGAGCAACGAAGCCGAAGCACCACCCGTGGTGCGCAACGCTACCCATGCGCCGCGTCAGGGATTTAGCCTGCGCCGTCTGTTTAGCTACAGCCGCCGCGAAGCACTGGAACTGCGCCGCGATCCGGTGCGTTCGACGCTGGCGCTGATGGGAACGGTGATCCTGATGCTGATAATGGGTTACGGCATCAGTATGGATGTGGAAAACCTGCGCTTTGCGGTGCTCGACCGCGACCAGACCGTCAGCAGCCAGGCGTGGACGCTCAATCTCTCCGGTTCCCGTTACTTTATCGAACAGCCGCCGCTCACCAGTTATGACGAGCTTGACCGCCGGATGCGTGCGGGCGATATCACAGTGGCGATTGAGATCCCGCCCAATTTCGGGCGTGATATCGCGCGTGGTACGCCTGTGGAGCTCGGTGTCTGGATCGACGGTGCGATGCCCAGCCGTGCCGAAACGGTAAAAGGTTACGTGCAGGCGATGCACCAGAGTTGGTTACAGGATGTGGCGAGCCGGCAATCGACGCCCGCCAGCCAAAGCGGACTGATGAATATTGAGACGCGCTATCGCTATAACCCGGACGTAAAAAGCCTGCCAGCGATTGTTCCGGCGGTGATCCCGCTTCTGCTGATGATGATCCCGTCAATGCTAAGCGCCCTTAGCGTGGTGCGGGAAAAAGAGTTGGGGTCGATTATCAACCTTTACGTGACCCCCACCACGCGTAGCGAATTTTTGCTCGGCAAACAGCTACCGTACATCGCGCTGGGGATGCTGAACTTTTTCCTGCTCTGCGCCTTGTCGGTGTTTGTGTTTGGTGTGCCGCATAAAGGCAGCTTCCTGACGCTCACCCTGGCGGCGTTGCTGTATATCATCATTGCCACCGGAATGGGGCTGCTGATCTCCACTTTTATGAAGAGCCAGATTGCCGCCATTTTCGGTACGGCGATTATCACGTTGATTCCGGCGACGCAGTTTTCCGGGATGATCGATCCGGTGGCATCGCTGGAAGGGCCGGGGCGTTGGATCGGCGAGGTTTACCCTACCAGTCATTTTCTGACTATCGCGCGCGGGACGTTCTCGAAGTCGCTGGATCTGACGGACTTGTGGCAACTTTTTATCCCGTTGCTGATAGCCATACCGCTGGTGATGGGCTTAAGCATCCTGCTGCTGAAAAAACAGGAGGGATGATGCGCCATTTACGCAATATTTTTAATCTGGGTATCAAAGAGTTGCGCAGCCTGCTTGGTGATAAAGCAATGCTGACGCTGATTGTCTTCTCGTTTACGGTGTCGGTGTACTCGTCGGCAACCGTCACGCCAGGATCGTTAAACCTGGCGCCGATCGCCATTGCCGATATGGATCAATCGCAGTTGTCGAACCGGATCGTTAACAGCTTCTACCGCCCATGGTTTTTGCCGCCGGAGATGATCACTGCCGATGAGATGGATGCCGGACTGGACGCCGGGCGCTATACCTTTGCGGTAAATATTCCGCCTAATTTTCAGCGTGATGTCCTCGCCGGACGCCAGCCGGATATTCAGGTGAACGTCGATGCCACGCGCATGAGCCAGGCATTCACTGGCAACGGGTATATCCAGAATATTATCAACGGTGAAGTGAACAGCTTTGTCGCGCGCTACCGTGATAACAGCGAACCGTTGGTATCGCTGGAAACCCGGATGCGCTTTAACCCGAACCTCGATCCCGCGTGGTTTGGCGGGGTGATGGCGATCATCAACAACATTACCATGCTGGCGATTGTTTTGACCGGATCGGCGCTGATCCGCGAGCGTGAACACGGCACGGTGGAACATTTACTGGTGATGCCGATAACGCCGTTTGAGATCATGATGGCGAAGGTCTGGTCGATGGGGCTGGTGGTGCTGGTGGTGTCGGGATTATCGCTGGTGCTGATGGTAAAAGGCGTGCTGGGCGTACCGATAGAAGGCTCGATCCCGCTGTTTATGCTTGGCGTGGCGCTCAGTCTGTTTGCCACCACGTCAATCGGCATTTTCATGGGGACGATAGCGCGCTCAATGCCGCAACTGGGGCTGCTGGTGATTCTGGTGCTGCTGCCGCTGCAAATGCTTTCCGGTGGTTCCACGCCGCGCGAAAGTATGCCGCAGATGGTGCAGGACATTATGCTGACCATGCCGACGACACACTTTGTCAGCCTCGCGCAGGCCATTCTCTACCGTGGTGCCGGATTTGAAATCGTCTGGCCGCAGTTCCTGACGCTGATGGCAATTGGCGGCGTGTTTTTCACCATTGCGCTGCTGCGATTCAGAAAGACGATTGGAACAATGGCGTAAGGAAGGGAAACTTGACTTCATATTGTGATGTCATACTATTGATGTCATAAAGTGAAGTCATAAGGACATGCCATGAGAACACAGGTACAGGCTTTACGGAAGAAACAAAAAAATACATTGGATCAAATATTTAAATCTCCTGTTCCTCAAGGGATTAAGTGGTCTGATATAGAGTCACTGGTTAAAGCATTAGGCGGAGAAATTAAGGAAGGAAGAGGCTCGCGTTGTAAGTTCATACTAAATATGAGCGTTGCGTGTTTCCATCGGCCTCATCCGTCGCCAGATACCGATAAAGGCGCTGTAGAAAGCGTGCGTGACTGGTTACTAAGTATAGGGGTAAAACCATGATCAAACTGAAGACGCCAAATTCTATGGAGATTGCCGGGCAACCTGCTGTAATTACCTATGTGCCAGAACTGAATGCATTTCGTGGCAAATTCCTGGGCTTGTCAGGTTATTGTGATTTTGTCTCTGACAGCATTCAGGGGCTGCAAAAAGAGGGGGAGCTTTCCCTGCGAGAGTATCTTGAGGATTGTAAAGCTGCGGGTATTGAGCCTTATGCGCGTACAGAAAAGATTAAGACCTTTACGTTACGCTATCCAGAATCGCTGAGTGAACGCCTTAATAATGCGGCTGCGCAGCAACAAGTCTCTGTTAATACCTATATTATTGAAACGCTGAATGAGCGTTTGAATCATTTATAAATTTTAGCGGCGTTCATTACGCAGAACATCTGCCTTTACAGGATCTATCTATGCAACTGAACTTAATTTTATAAATTAAGTTCAGTTAATATCTTTTCTTTCCGCGTTTCAGAAATAACTCAATCTTCCTTCGGCAAGCACTGTAAATGCCCGTGTCGCACGCCGCGCTGGGCGATAACGTCATCGGCAAAATGTTGCACGTCACCCATGTCACCTTTCAGCACGGCGATTTCCAGACAGTCGTCGTGGTTGATGTGCACATGCAGAGTAGCAACCGAGAGGTCGTGGTGATGATGCTGGGTGGAAACAATACGGCTGGCTAAGTCGCGTTTTTCGTGTTCATACACATACGACAGCACTGCGAAACCTTGTGTGCCGTGCTGCTGGGTGGCCTCCTGCGCCAGGGCGCTGCGCAGAATATCGCGGATAGCTTCGGAACGGTTGTTATAGCCACGACGCTGGCTCAGGCTGTCCAGCGTCTCCAGTAAATCGTCATCAAGCGTGATGGTGACTCGTTGCATTTGCGTTAAACCTTTTCAGTGGCGCGACGGCGCACGGGGAATGCGGGTAATACCGCGTTTTGTAGCACACGTCCGGCGTCAGAGGAAAAAGTTAATTTCTCTCCCACCACCTGGGTTTCGACGATTTGTCCGTTGTCCATCACCATCACCCGCTGACAGAAACGTTCTACAAGGCGTAAGTCGTGGGTGATGAACAGGCAGGCGGTGCCAAACTGTTGTTGTAGCTTTTTCAGTAGACGAATGACGCCCGCTTGTAACACGAGATCAAGGTTAGAAACGGCTTCATCCAGAATCAGCAGTTTCGGTTCGACCGCCAGCGCGCGCGCCAGGCAGACGCGCTGGAGCTGACCGCCGCTTAATTGCGGTGGGCGTTTGTCGAGCACGCTGTCATCGAGATCTACCGCCTTCAGCATTTCACTGGCGCGCGCCAGTTGTTCGGCTTTTTTCAGCGATAGCAGGTGGCGCATCGGTTCTCGCAGGATCTCGCGCACGGTTTTGCGTGGGTTAACGGCGCTGATGGAGTCCTGAAACACCATCTGAATATCACGGCGGAACGCTTTACGCTGGGCGCGATTGAGTTTCGCCAGCGGTTCGCCGCGCCAGCTAATATTCCCTTGTGAGGGCAATTCTAAGCCTACCAGTAGCCGCGCGAGGGTGCTTTTTCCGCAGCCGCTGCGTCCCAGCAGGGCGACGGTTTCACCGCTTTTCAGGGTCAGGGAAACGTTATTCAGCACCGTCTGATGTTGATGTTTTCCGCTAAATCCACCGTGGGCATAGTGATGGGAAAGGTCGGAGACGTTAAGTAAAGTCATGATGCCAGCTCCATACCGTAGAGGGCGAGATGAGCGGAAACCAGGCTGCGCGTCACCGTATGTTTGGGGGCGTTAAACAGCGTTTCTACATCGCCCTGTTCGACAATCTTACCGTGTGACATCACCGCCACGTCATCTGCCAGACGCGCCACCACGCCCATATCATGGGTCACCAGCAGCATTCCCGGCGCTTGTTTTTGCATAATGCTCTCCAGCAGATCGAGGATGCGCGCCTGCGCTACCACATCAAGGTCGGTAGTCGGTTCATCGGCGATGATAAACGGTGATTCGCACAGCACCGCCATCGCAATCATCATGCGCTGCAACATACCGCCGCTCATCTCGAACGGGTACAGCTTCAATACACGCGTGGCGTTTTCCAGCCCCACCGCTTCTATGGCAGCGATAAGCGTGGCGTCATCGGCGGGTTTTCCCAGTGCCAGGCAGGTTTCCCGCGCGTGGGTGTGCATGGTGTGCAGCGGATTAAAGGCGCTGCGCGGGTTCTGCATGATGGTGGCAATTTTGATGCCGCGCAGGGCGCAAGGCGAAACCGGTTTGCCATCGGCTAAAATTTCTCCCGCCGTCTGGCGAACGCCTGCGGGCAGAATGCCCAGCGTCGCGGCGCAGGTCAGTGATTTCCCGCTGCCGCTACCACCGACTAACGCCAGCACACGCCCGCGTTTAAGGGTTAACGATACGCCGTGCACCAGCGGCTGCGCGGCCTGTAGCGCGATATTACGTAGTTCAATCTGTTGCGGCATTAGTGTGCGTGCTCCGTCACCAGATGAGGGTCCAGATGATCGCGCAGTGCGTCACCCACCAGGTTAAAGGCCATCACGCTGATAAACAGCGCCAGCCCCGGCCAGAACATTTGCAGCGGCTGGGTCCAGATATACTGGCGCGCGTCGTTAATCATCACGCCCCATTCGGCGGTCGGCGCGGTCACGCCGAGGCCGAGGAAGGACATCCCCGCGACGTGCAGCATCATATGGCCGATATCCAGCGTTGCCAGCACCAGCAGCGAGGGGATCACCGCACCTGCCAGATGATCAACAAACACCCGCACATGGCCCGCGCCAGAAAGCCGTGATGCCAGCACAAACTCGCGCTGGCGCAGTGAAATCACCAGGCTGCGCACCATGCGTGCATACCACGCCCAGTGCGACAGAGCGATGGCGATAATTACGTTGGTCAGCCCGGTGCCGAGCACGCCGACCATAAAGAATGACAGAATCGACGTCGGGAAGGTCATAAACATATCCGCGACGCGCATGGTGGCCTGATCAACGCGCCCGCCAATCAGCCCCGCGCTGCCGCCAATGACCAGCCCTAATGTCAGCACCAGCAGCAGGCAGGCCATTACCGAACCGAGCGACACGCGGGTCGCCGCCATCAGCCGCGAGAAAATATCACGCCCTAAGTGATCGGTGCCCAGCCAGTGCTGCGCATCCGGCGAGAGCAGGCGCGACGGCAGATCAATCGCCTGTGGGTCATACGGCAGCCACCACTGGCTGGTGAGCGCAATCAGCGCCAGCAGGGCGATAATGATCAGCGCCAGGCGTACCGACCAGCGGGAAGAGATGAAAAAGTTCACGCGTGCGCTCCTTCATGACGACGAATACGCGGGTCCAGCGCGGCGTTGAGTAAATCAACAATCAAATTACAGACCACAAAAACCACCACCATCATCAGCGTAAAGCATTGAATCACCGGATAGTCACGGTTAAAAATCGCCGACACCGCATAGCGCCCGACGCCCGGCCAGGCAAAGATGTTTTCGATAATCATCGTCCCGCCAATCAGTTCGCCGATGTGCATCCCCACGGCGGTGATCATCGGCAGCGAGGCATTACGCAGAATATGTCGGCGTTCGGTCTGTTTGTCGTTCAGGCCGCGTAGCCGCGCCCAGGTGACGTGACGCTGACCTGCGACGTCCAGCATACTGGCGCGCAGCAGTCGCGCGTTAATCGCCAGTGACATAAAGGCAATGGAAACCGCCGGCAGAATGATGTGCTGCCAGCCGCCGTAACCCATCGCGGGTAGCCATTGCAGATACACCGAAAACGCCATCACCAGTAAAAACGCCAGCCAGAAGTTAGGCATCGACACGCCAAGAAACGCGATAAAACGCACTGCGAAATCCGGCAGGCGGTCGCGATGGCGCGCCGCCCAGATGCCGAGCGGCACGGAAGTGAGCAGAATTAACACCAGCGCCGCTCCTGCAAGTTCCAGCGTGGCGGGCAGGAAGTTCAGCATATCGTCGAGCACCGGGCGTTGGCTGGCGAATGAGATACCAAAGTCAAGATGCAGCGCCTTCCACAACCAGGTGCCGTACTGGACGTACAGCGGCTGATCCAGTCCCAGCATGGTGCGGGTAGAGGCCAGCATCTCCGGCGTCGGCGGCAGGTTAGATAAACGCAAATAGTCGAGTGCCGGGTCGCCGGTGCCGAGGCGCAACATCAGAAAAATGATCACCGAGGCGGCGAGCACCATCGGGATCAGCAGCAGAAAGCGGCGTAATACGTAACGCAACATTAAGGTTTCACCGGTTTAATCTGTTCGAACGGAATTTCGGTGGCGATCGGCGCGTAGGGGATGTTGCCCAGTTCCGGTTTCGATACCACCATCATTGAGATGTAGCTGATAGGCAGGTAAACCGCCTCGTCATGCAGACGGGTCAGAATGTCGCGATACAGCGCCTGACGTTGTGTTTCATCATGGGTCGCCAGCACTTCGCCGATCTCTTTATCAATCAGCGGCTTGTCGGCTAAACCTTGCTGTGCCTGGAAGTCAGCGTGCGACGGTACGCGCATTGAACTCAGGAAGGCGTGTGGATCGTATGGCGCGCCCCAGGTGCGGTGGAAAATCATGCCAAAACGACCGTCGCGCTGACGAGCATAGATACTGCTCTCTTCTTCGCCAATCAGCGAGACATCTGCGCCAATCTGGCGCATATCAGCCTGAATGATTTCCGCCATCGATTTGCTTAACGCATCGGTGCCGATGAACGACAGTTCAATGCGCAGCGGCTGACCATTTTTCTCGCGGATGTCTTTGCCCGCAGGCAGCGTCCAACCGGCTTTTTCCAGCAACTCTTTCGCTTTCTGCGGATCGTACTGGCGCGGTTTCAGACCGAGGTTGGCGTAGGGCACAGAAGGGGCAAACAGGGTGTCGGCGACCTGCTGGGTGCCATACAACGCGTTATCAATCAGCGATTTTTTGTTTACCGCGTAATTAAGAGCTTCACGTACTGCCAGCTCGTTGGTGGGGGCTTTGGCGGTATTGAGCGCCAGCATCACGGTTTCGATCGGCTGTGACAGTTGGGTATGGTAAGCCGGGTTCTGGCTAAAGCGGGCGAAGGTATCGAGCGGTAATAACCCTTCGTTACCGTACAGCAGGTCGATATCACCGGTTTCGAAAGCTACTGCGCGAGTGGTCGGATCCGGGATCACGTTAAAGGTGATCTTTTTAATCGCCGGCTTTTCGCCCCAGTAGTTTTCATTACGGACGAAGACATCGTACTGATTCAGTTTCGATTCCTGCAAAACCCACGGCCCGGTGCCAATTGGCGCTTTAATCCCGTTCATGGTTTCATGGTTTTTAAACTGCGAGGGGGCGATAAAGCGGAAAGGGCGGGGCAGAGCCAGTTCTTGCAGGAAAGGATAGTAGGCGCTTTTCAGGGTGATTTGCAGCTCCGTTTTACTGAGTGCTTTAACATCAACAATCTGGTTTGCCAGCTCCAGCCAGGCGTGACGTTGGCGGTTATCGAGCACTGCGCGGAAGTTTTCTGCCGCCGCCTCTGCATCGAACGGTTCACCGTTGGAGAATTTCACGTCATCACGCAGGGTGAAGGTCCAGGTTTTACCATCTTCTGAATGAGTCCAGCTTTTTGCCAGCCACGGGATCACCGAACCGTCTGCCTGATATTTCACCAGCGGTTCATAAACCATGCTCTGGGCGAACATCTGGTTAGGCGTGTAAAGGTGCGGGTTTAGTGGCCCGACATTCACCGGCCAGGCGGTGGTGATTTCATCTGGCGCAGCGGCATGGACGATAAAAGACGCACAAGCCAGCAGCGTAAATAGAGTGCGGCGGAGTGTGGAGAACATAGTAGCCCCAATGGATAAATAGTTGGCGAAATAAGTATGGCGACGATTCGCTATGTTGAAATCTGGTAGTGACTCTGCATATGCGGCCTGGGTGCGGCCTGTTCCCCTCACCCTAACCCTCTCCCCAGAGGGGCGAGGGGATGGTCCGTGCGCTTTTGTGACTGCAACTGCAATCGCCACTCATTGCACGGTGTGCCCCCCTCTCCCCAGAGGGGCGAGGGGATGGTCCGTGCGCTTTTGTGGCTGCAACTGCAATCGCCAATCATTGCACGGTGTGCCTCCTCTACCCGAAGGGCGAGGGGACGATCCGTGCGCTTTTGTGACTGCAACTGCAATCGCCACTCATTGCACGGTGTGCCCCCTCTCCCCAGAGGGGCGAGGGGATGGTGCGTGCGCTTTTGTGACTGCAACTGCAATCGCCACTCATTGCACGGTGTGCCCCCTCTACCCGAAGGGGCGAGGGGACGAGCCGTACGCTTTTGTGGCTGCAACTGCAATCGCCAATCATTGCACGGTGTGCCTCCTCTACCCAAAGGGGCGAGGGGATGGTCCGTGCGCTTTTGTGACTGCAACTGCAATCGCCACTCATTGCACGGTGTGCCCCCTCTCCCTTTCAGGGAGAGGGTTGGGGTGAGGGTAAAATACGGTGATAATCCCACTACCTTCCCTAAAAACGGGGAAAACTGCGCCCGCTCATGTTGAGTCATCGATTTCAAGTATGACGATTTTAAGTATTCGTCATACTGATAACCTGTTCTGGATCAATAGATGGGCAGTCGGGTGGGCGGATCAGTTAAGCGAATTGACCCATTGCACCGCGTCGGTGGTGAGCGTAAAGGGGGTAGGGGTGCAGATCGCCAGACTTAAATTTTCAAGCTGACAATGGCTGACAGACAGCGAGGACTGATAGGTGCTGTCTACGCTGACGATTTGCCAGGCGCTGCCGCCACGCTGTTTAACGATGGCTTCTTTGCGTGTCCAGATGCGCCAGAACATTTCCAGTTGCTGATCAGGATGCACGGCGTCCATTTCGGCATGTTCCCCGAGGCTAAACACCGTGTTTGCCAGCCAGTGCCAGTTGGCGCGCGGGCGAATCACTTCGATATCGCAGCCAACTTCGCCTTCATCGCTCAACAGCAGGGCGATATCGTCACCGCTATGACTTAAGTTGAACCATAGCGGGGTTTCCGGCGCGAATGCGGGTTTGCCCTGTTCACCGTAGATGATGTCCGGTAGCGGAGAAAGCACGTGTGAAAGCAATGCACGTCCCGCCAGCCAGCGTTCGCGTCGTGGACCTTGCGGTGCTTGATCGCGTAAAGCCGGTGGCAGTGGAACTGCGCTTAAGGTCGAAACTTTCCCCAGAACTATCCGATACATATCAGAGCCAACGTTTAATGGAAAAGGAAAGTGCGTATCGTATCACTTGTCGCCTCATCCCGGTAACCGACTTTTCGGTCGTCCCGGTCCCAGTAAAATCGCCAGTTTGCTGCCGCCTTTGGTGGTTTCCATCCAGATTTTACAGACGCTGGTTAATGGCACCGAAAGCAGCATACCCACCGGACCGAGTAACCATCCCCAGATCAACAATGACAGAAACACCACCATGGTGGACATCCCCAGTCGATGCCCCATCATCCGTGGCTCTAAAATATTGCCGATGACCATATGGACAACTAAAAACAGTGCGCCAACCAGAATACATTCGTAAACGCCATTAAACAGCAACACCTGAATCATTGGCGGTACGGCGGAGATCACCGCGCCAATATTGGGAACGTAGTTGAGCAAAAACGCCAGTACCGCCCACATCAGCGCAAACTGTACGCCCATTAGCGCCAACCCCAGCCAGACGATGACGCCTGTCCATAAACTGAGCAGCGTCTTCAATGCAAGATAGTGCGAAACACCTTTTAAGGCGCGGTGTAGTCCGGCGATGTGAATCTGTGGATTATTCAACGCAAAACGCATTTTGTAAGGCACGTGGCGCACTTCAAACAGCATGAAAACTACGGTCATCACCAGCAGAAGCACGCTCGCCATTGCGCCGGAAAGCCCGGTCATCAGCGCAGTGGTGAAGGCGACAACTTTTTCCGAATCCATCCGCTGAAGCATTCGTTCGGGCGACATATGCAGATTAAGAAACGGTAACATCTCTTGTAATTTAAACAGCTTACGGGTCAGTTCCTTATTAAACTTCGGCAGCATAGAGATAAATTCGTTAAACGATGCCGCCAGTACGCCGACCAGCGCAGTAAGTGCTATCAGCATCACCACCACCACAATGGTAATGGCAATGGGGCGTTGTACTCCACGACGAATAAACCAGGTGACCAGCGGATTGAGGACAATGGCGAAAAAGAGCGCCAGTAACAGTTGCACAATGATATCTGCCGCTGCGTGAATGCCGGCGAGAATCACTACCAGCGAGGCCAGCTTGAGCAGAATATGCATTCCTGTTTTATCCGGTTGAAGGGTTTCCATTGGGGCTTCCTTGTGACTTTTTGTATTAAGTGTAGCGGGAGTCACGCCAGCAATATTCTGATTCTTACTGCTGATTTTCACGCCAGCCCGTGGTAAAAATGAAACACTGTTGTAAAAATGTGGTGATCCTCATGCCCGAACCCGTTGCCGAACCCGCGCTAAACGGATTGCGTCTTAACCTGCGCATTGTCTCCATTGTCATGTTTAACTTCGCCAGCTATCTCACCATCGGGTTGCCGCTCGCCGTATTGCCGGGCTATGTCCATGATGTGATGGGATTTAGTGCCTTCTGGGCGGGTTTAGTTATCAGCCTGCAATATTTCGCTACTTTGCTGAGTCGTCCACATGCCGGGCGTTACGCCGATTTGCTGGGACCCAAAAAGATAGTCGTCTTCGGGTTGTGCGGCTGCTTTTTGAGCGGGCTGGGGTATCTGACAGCAGGATTAACCGCCAGCCTGCCCGTCATCAGCCTGTTATTACTTTGCCTGGGGCGCGTGATCCTCGGCATTGGGCAAAGTTTTGCCGGAACCGGATCGACACTGTGGGGCGTTGGCGTGGTTGGCTCGCTGCATATCGGGCGGGTAATTTCGTGGAACGGCATTGTCACTTACGGGGCGATGGCGATGGGCGCGCCGTTGGGCGTGCTGTTTTATCACTGGGGCGGGTTGCAGACGCTGGCATTAATCATTATGGCCGTGGCGCTGGTGGCTATTTTGTTGGCGATCCCGCGTCCGTCGGTGAAAGCCAGCAAAGGCAAGCCACTGCCGTTTCGCGCGGTGCTTGGGCGCGTCTGGCTGTACGGCATGGCGCTGGCACTGGCTTCTGCCGGATTTGGCGTCATCGCCACCTTTATCACACTGTTTTATGATGCTAAGGGCTGGGACGGTGCGGCTTTCGCGTTGACGCTGTTTAGTTGTGCGTTTGTCGGTACGCGACTGTTATTCCCTAACGGCATTAATCGTATCGGCGGCTTAAACGTGGCGATGATCTGCTTTAGCGTTGAGATAATCGGCTTGCTATTGGTTGGCGTAGCCACCGTACCGTGGATGGCGAAAATCGGCGTCTTACTGGCGGGGGCGGGTTTTTCGCTGGTGTTCCCGGCACTGGGCGTGGTGGCGGTAAAAGCGGTGCCGCAGCAGAATCAGGGGGCGGCGCTGGCAACCTATACCGTTTTTATGGATTTATCGCTGGGTGTGACCGGGCCGCTGGCAGGGCTGGTAATGAGTTGGGCTGGCGTGCCGGTGATTTATCTGGCTGCGGCGGGGTTGGTAGCAATCGCGTTATTGCTGACGTGGCGATTAAAAAAACGGCCTCCGGAACACGTTCCTGAGACCGTCTCATCATCTTAAAACTTACTGAATAACCAGCGTATTAATGATGTTTTCTGCGGTGGTCTGCGCTTTTTGCTGATCGTCAGCAGGCAGCGTGATTTGCATGGTCAGCAGTTGATTACCCACGTTACCCAGAATGACGGAAGAGTACGCCGTCTGGCCTTTCGCGGAGATAATGCTGTCTAACTGCTGCATTTTGTGACCTTTCAGCTCAATAGATTTGTTGGTCACCACTTGCAGTTGCGGATCGCGGCTACGTTGCTGATCTTCCAGACGCTTCGCCAGCACAGCCAGATCTTCTTTCGGGTCATCGCCCATGATGACGATGACTGCTTTCTGCCCGGTGGCGTCGGACCAGACGTGCATGTTATTGGCTTGCGTTCCCAGCTTACCGCTCTGGTCGGTCATATCTGCTGGCAGCGAGAAACTTAGCTTGCCATCAAGCAGGTTGACGGGATTTGCGGCAGCGTTACTTTCCGCGACAGTGCCTTCCGCCGTAGCGTTAGTGTCTTTATCATCACAGGCCGCAAGCCCCATAACCAGCAGGCCAATTCCGACATATTTAACCAGATTGCGCATTGACTTCTTCCTTATCGATAAACGGCCATAACGGCTCATTCATCCATCTTATCACAACTCTGATAACGAACCTTTAACTGGCCTGCAAAGCGTTGATTTCGGACTTATCTGCCAGTCTTTTCAATAGCATATTGAGTAATACGCCATACATTGGCAGGAAGAAAACGATGCTGATTAACACTTTGAAACAGTAATCAACCAGCGCGATTTCCATCCAGTGCTCGGCCATAAAAGCATCCGGGCTGCGCCAGAAAGCAATGAAGAAGAAAGCCAGCGTATCGCTGACGTTACCAAACAGTGTGGAAGCCGTCGGAGCCAGCCACCAGCGATGACTCTGACGCAGGCGGTTAAAAACGTGCACGTCGAGGATCTGCCCCAGCGCGTAGGCCATAAAGCTGGCGGTAGCGATACGGGCGACAAACAGGTTGAAGTGGGCGAGAACGCCGAATCCCTGCCATGAACCCATATAAAACAGTGATGAGATGACGTAGGAGATCAGCAACGCGGGGATCATCACCGCAAAGATGATGCGACGAGCCAGCGGTGCGCCAAAAATACGCACGGTCAGGTCGGTAGCAAGAAAAATAAACGGAAAGCTAAACGCGCCCCAGGTGGTATGAAAACCGAAAATAGAGACCGGAAGCTGTACCAGATAGTTACTGGAGGTGATCACCAACAGGTGAAATAACGATAACCAGAACAACGCCTTATAGCGTTGAGTTTGTGAGAAAGCGTTCATATTGTACCTTTTTGATTAGCCATTGGGGTGAGGGAACCCAATACGTACGACACGTTATTTTATAGTGAGATAATAACGTGCTTACCCTTTTTTCGAGCCGCCGCATGATACTGCTTTGGCTTGACAATGCAATGGTTAATTTTCACGCAATCGTTAACCTGGTTTGCTAACGGACTCACAGGGCGTAAACTAGCGCCGTTTTTTTATGTGATGAGAAGAAAATGACCGATCTCTTTTCCAGCCCTGACCACACACTCGACGCACTTGGCCTGCGCTGCCCGGAACCGGTGATGATGGTGCGCAAAACGGTGCGCAATATGCAGCCAGGCGAAACGTTGCTGATTATTGCCGATGATCCGGCCACGACCCGCGATATTCCTGGGTTTTGTACCTTTATGGAACATGAACTGGTCGCCAAAGAGACGGATGGACTGCCTTATCGTTATTTGATTCGTAAAGGCGGTTAATGGGGGAAGATTGGCTTCGATGCCGCCTTTTCCCCTCACCCTCTCCCCAGAGGAGCGAGGGGATCGATCGCGTCCAATTTTGCGATCGGTTTGCAGGCTGTCCCCATTACTTTCTGCGCAACAATCTTAACGCATTCGCCGTCACCAGCACCGTTGCTCCCGTATCTGCCAGCACAGCCAGCCACAGGCCGGTTATTCCTAAAAGCGTGGTGACAAGGAAGATCCCTTTCAGCCCCAGCGCAATGGTGATGTTCTGGCGGATATTAGCGTGAGTGGCGCGTGCCAGTTCAATCATTTGCACCAGGCCGCGCAGGTGGTTATGGGTTAATGCTGCGTCGGCGGTTTCCAGCGCCACGTCTGTGCCACTGCCCATTGCAATCCCAATAGCTGCTGCTTTCATTGCTGGCGCGTCGTTAATACCGTCACCGACCATCGCCAGCGGCGCGTGTTGGTTCAGCTCGGTCACCGCTTTGACTTTATCTTCCGGCAATAGGCCCGCTTTAAACTCCAGCCCCAACTCCCCGGCAATTGCCGCCGCTGCGCGTGGATTATCGCCGGTGAGGATCACCCCTTTGACGCCCAGCGCGTTCAGTTCACTGATGGCAGTTGCAGCATCGGCGCGCAGGGTATCCTGCAATGCAATGACACCCAGCACGTCATCGTTACGCACTACCAGCACTACCGTTTGCCCGGCGCTTTCCAGTTCGTTAATCAAACCGGCAAATGCCTCGGCTGGATGTTTCCCGGCAGCGCATATCAACACGCGCTCACCGTTAACCAGTGCTTCAATGCCAGAGCCGACCAGCGCCCGCTGTGACTGGGCGGCGGGAATGGCGAGTGCAGCAACCTGTGCTTCACGAATGATGGCTTGCGCCAGTGGATGCGTTGCGCCTTGCTCGACCGCCGCCGCCAGCGCCAGCAGTTCAGATTCGCTAACGCCCGTTGCCGGATGAATCGCAGTAACGCGCGGTTTACCGACGGTCAGCGTACCGGTTTTATCAAATGCGACCTGGGTGACACGACCTAACTGCTCCAGCGCCGCACCACCTTTAATTAACGCTCCACGACGTGCCGCTGCTGCCAGTCCGGAGGTAATCGCCGCAGGCGTGGAGATAACTAACGCACACGGGCAACCAATCAGCAGCAGCGTCAGGCCTTTATAAATCCACTCCTGCCAGCTTGCGGCAAATAGCAGCGGTGGCACCAGCGTCACCAGCAGAGCGACGGCCATAATCGCGGGCGTATAGATACGGCTAAAACGGTCGATAAATCGCTCAATGGGTGCGCGGCGTTCTTCAGCCTCTTCGATCAGCTTCAGAATGCGGTCAATGGCGCTGGCACCCGGTTCTGACAGCACTTCCAGCGTCACCAGACGGTCTACGCTGGTGGCGCCTGCAGGAACTTTATCGCCCGTTGCGCGCTCCACCGGAATGGATTCGCCGGTCAGGGCGCTTTCATCAAAACTGGCAAACGGTGAGAGCAGTTTACCGTCGGCAGGCAAACGCCCACCTGCCGCAACTTCAATCACATCGCCAGGGCGCAGGCTATTGATCGCCACTTCTTCCCGCTCACCGTTACGCAGGCGCGTGGCGGTTTCTGGCTTCAGCGCCATTAACGCGCTGACCCCTTGACGTGCGCGGCTGGCGGCCCAGCCTTCCAGTCGTTCGCCGATCAAAAACAGCAGCAACACCATCGCAGCTTCTGCCGTTGCGCCAATAAACAGCGCGCCAATGGCGGCTACGCTCATTAAGGTTTCAATGGCGAAGTAGCTGCCGGATTTGATCAGCCGTAATGCCTGACGAGCAATCGGGTACAGACCAACCAGCGTGGTCGCGATAAACGCCAGTTGACCGAACGGATGATTAAATTGCTCCAGCCCCCAACTGATTACCATCATCACAATAAGCGTAATCAGCGGCAGATTCTCTTTCAGGCGTGATTCTTGTGGTTCGTCGGTGGCCTGTTCATCGCGCAGGGAATAGCCTGCTTTTTGCACCGCCGATTCAACTTGCGCACGGATGTCATTGTCGGCATCCACCACCAGTTTTTCGGTGGCGAACAACACCTGCACCTGATTCACACCTGCAAGCTGGCGCACGGCATTTTCCACTTTGCGTGCGCAGGCGGCACAGTCCATGCCGCTGACTTTCCAGCTATAGCGGGTGCCGGAGACGTTTTCAGAGAGTGTTGGCGTGCTGGAACATGCGCCGTCGCAGCAACAGTCGTTGGCATTCTGTGCCGGGGTTAGCGGTTTGAACGCGGCAAATTGAGGGACTTTTTTGCCGTGATTGTCGGGAGTCGACATGGCATCCTCCGGTTAAGTTTTTTCTCATTAACCGAAGGATACACTCTGGAGTCGACTCCAGAGTCAAGTTTTATCAGAGATACAGCGAGCGGACGATGAGGAAGTGACCGGCAAAGTAGCAAGCCGCAGCAATAGCGTTATCCGCACGGAAGCGGCGGCGATAGTGGCTACCCAGCCAGACAAAGTTACTGATAAACAGCAACGAAGCGCCCATAAAGGCCGAGAGTGCCGGAGCCGTCGGGCGGAAGAACCACAATTCACCTGCCAGCCACACCATCACCAGCGTCATACCGATAAAAGTACAGACAGGCCAACGGAACTCCTCCAGACGCGTCCAGATAATGGCCAGCAATAGCGCGCCCAGAACCAGCAGTACCAGTGGCAGAGGCCAGAAGAAAGAGAGCGTCATCTGGCTGGCGAAATAGATGGTGTACAACAGGTGTGAGAGGAAAAATGCGCCGATAGCGTACATCAGACGCTGACGTGGCAATAGCGTTAGCGCATCGCCCAGCAGTGAGGCACACAGCCCCGCCAGCACAAGATAGCTAATAGCGTCGAACATCGGCGCTTGCCACGCCAGCAATAGCAGGAGAAGAAGGGTTAACGGTTTAAATACCCAGCGTTGCCAGGTTGGCCCACGGTACGATGCATCCACAGATAGCCATGCGGAAAGACAGACAGCGATAAACGACCAAAGCATCTTAGTTCCTTGAATTCGTTATTTTTTCGTAAGCGGAATGCCTACGGTCTTGCTATTCAGTTTAGTGGCGAGGATGGACGGATGACAACACCATAACTGGCAGGGTATGCTTATTTCCGCATTTTCCGATGAGGGATAAAGATGAGCAAACCACCTCTTTTCTTTATTGTTATCATTGGCTTAATTATCGTCGCCGCATCGTTTCGTTTTATGCAACAGCGGCGGGAAAAAGCTGATAATGATATGGCACCGCTCCAGCAAAAGCTGGTGGTGGTGAGTAACAAGCGGGAAAAACCGATTAACGATCGACGTTCGCGCCAGCAGGAAGTGACTCCGGCAGGCACCAGTATGCGCTATGAGGCGAGCTTCAAACCGCAAAGCGGCGGACTGGAGCAGACGTTCCGCCTCGACGCCCAGCAGTACCATGCCCTGACAGTGGGCGATAAAGGTACACTGAGCTATAAAGGAACGCGCTTTGTCAGCTTTGTTGGCGACAAATAAGATTATTTTTTAACTTTAAATTTCTTCTGCCAGACCAGCAGTTCAAACACGCCGAAAAGGAAAATACGCACCTTTTCGGCGGTGGTCATCTGCGGGCCATCTTTCGGCAAGGTCGATTTTAACAGCGCCAGTTGCATACCATGCATCAGCACGGTAAAAATCAGCGCCACGTTAACGAAAATATTCAGCGGGCGTGGGAATGGTTGAAAAAGATTGAGGATCAAAAATCCCCAAACGCAGAGCATTAACAAACGTCCAATATTAATCAGCATCACTTTCTCCTTGTGTTTCACGCTGATACAGCCGATAAGCGACCTGACCAGCCACTTTTTCGCGATATAACGACCAGTTGGCAGGAACGGCGGGCAGGCCATTTTCTACTTCACTTTCAACATATACCCAGGCTTCATCAGCCAGCCAACCGTTGTTTTCCAGTAAATTAATGGTTTCTTCCAGCAAGCCACGGCGGAACGGAGGGTCAACAAACACAATATTATGCGGCGTTCCTTTTTGCATTAGAAAAGACATCGCATTGGTGTTCACGACTCGCGCATTGCCTGCTTTCAGCGTCGCGAGATTCTTGGTTAATTGCTGAGATACCGCGCGATCCATCTCAACCAGCGTAGCTTCCGCAGCGTAGCGTGACAAGGCTTCCAGCCCCAGCGCACCGCTACCTGCGAAGCAGTCCAGGCATTGCGCATCAACAATGACCGGCGCCAGCCAGTTAAACAGCGTTTCGCGCACGCGATCGGTGGTAGGACGTAGACCTGGGCTATCAGGAACCGGGAGTTTACGGCCTCGCCACTGCCCACCAATAATGCGGATTTGACCGCTGCCGGAATGATTCGGTTTTTTCATGGTAAATTGCTCAATCCGCCAGATAACACATACTTGCAGGCGGTGATGTGGATTAAGTTAAGTGGTAGACTATTTCATCATTTTTTTAGCTGCTATGTACATAGCGTTAACGCTGTGCCATGAAGCAACAGCGAGGAGTGTAGTCGCAGATGGCGAAAGAAAAAAAACGTGGCTTTTTTTCCTGGCTGGGCTTTGGTCAAAAAGAGCAGACCCCGGAAAAAGAGACAGAAACCCAAAACGAACAACCGGTTGTAGAAGAAATCGTCCAGGCGCAAGAGCCTGCGAAAGTTGCTGAACAACCCGTTGAAGAACAGCCGCAGGCGCATACTGAAGCTGAGGCGGAAACTTTTGCTGCCGACGTTGTGGAAGTCACTGAACAGGTTGTTGAAAGTGAAAAAGCGCAACCTGAAGCGGTTGTCGAGCCGGAAGTTATTGCAGAACCGGAGCCGATAGTTGAAGAAACGCCAGCGTCGGTAGTTGAACCTGAAGTCACGCCAGAGCCAGTGGCTATCGAGCGTGAAGAGCTGCCGCTGCCAGAAGACGTTAAAGTCGAAGAAGTTTCGCCAGAAGAGTGGCAGGCCGAAGCGGAAACCGTGGAGATTGTCGAAGCGGCGGAAGAACAAGCAGCGAAAGAAGAAATCACCGACGAAGAGCTGGAAGCACAGGCGCTGGCCGCTGAAGCGGCAGAAGAGGCGGTGATGGTCGTTCCTCCGGCAGAAGAAGATCAGCCGGTGGAAGAGGTAGCCCAGGAGCAGGAAAAACCAACCAAAGAAGGTTTCTTCGCTCGCCTGAAACGCAGCCTGCTGAAAACTAAAGAAAACCTCGGTTCCGGATTTATCAGCCTGTTCCGTGGTAAAAAAATCGACGATGATCTGTTTGAAGAGCTGGAAGAGCAATTGCTCATCGCCGATGTGGGCGTGGAAACCACGCGCAAAATCATCACCAATCTGACTGAAGGCGCGACCCGCAAACAGCTTCGCGATGCTGAGGCGCTCTACGGTCTGCTGAAAGAAGAGATGGGTGAGATTCTGGCGAAGGTCGATGAACCGCTGAATGTCGAAGGTAAAACACCGTTCGTGATTCTGATGGTAGGCGTCAATGGCGTGGGTAAAACCACGACTATCGGTAAGCTGGCGCGTCAGTTTGAACAACAAGGTAAATCGGTCATGCTGGCGGCGGGCGATACTTTCCGTGCAGCAGCGGTTGAACAGCTTCAGGTCTGGGGTCAGCGCAACAATATTCCGGTGATTGCCCAGCATACCGGCGCGGATTCCGCCTCAGTTATCTTCGACGCTATTCAGGCCGCTAAGGCGCGTAATGTTGATGTCCTGATTGCCGATACAGCCGGACGCTTGCAGAACAAATCGCACCTGATGGAAGAGCTGAAGAAAATCGTCCGCGTGATGAAGAAACTCGACGTTGAAGCGCCGCATGAAGTTATGCTGACTATCGATGCCAGCACCGGGCAGAATGCGGTAAGCCAGGCCAAACTGTTCCATGAAGCCGTCGGCTTAACCGGCATCACGTTAACTAAACTGGACGGCACGGCGAAAGGCGGAGTAATTTTCTCGGTGGCTGACCAGTTTGGTATTCCTATTCGCTATATTGGTGTCGGCGAACGTATTGAGGATTTGCGTCCGTTTAAGGCGGACGACTTTATAGAGGCACTTTTTGCCCGAGAGGATTAACAATGATTCGCTTTGAACATGTCAGCAAGGCTTATCTCGGTGGGAGACAGGCGCTGCAGGGCGTTACGTTCCATATGCAGCCGGGTGAGATGGCGTTTCTGACCGGTCATTCCGGTGCAGGGAAAAGTACCCTCCTGAAGCTGATCTGTGGGATTGAGCGGCCCAGCGCCGGGAAAATCTGGTTTAGCGGCCATGACATCACGCGTCTGAAAAACCGTGAAGTTCCGTTTCTGCGCCGCCAGATTGGCATGATTTTCCAGGATCACCATCTACTGATGGATCGTACTGTCTACGATAATGTGGCGATCCCGTTGATTATCGCCGGTGCCAGCGGTGACGATATTCGTCGTCGTGTATCGGCGGCGCTGGATAAAGTCGGGCTACTGGACAAAGCGAAGAACTTTCCGATTCAGCTTTCTGGCGGTGAACAACAACGCGTTGGCATTGCCCGCGCGGTGGTTAACAAACCAGCGGTACTGCTGGCGGACGAACCGACCGGTAACCTTGACGACGCGCTGTCGGAAGGAATTTTACGCCTGTTTGAAGAGTTTAACCGCGTTGGGGTAACGGTATTGATGGCAACGCACGACATCAACCTGATTTCGCGGCGTTCCTATCGTATGCTCACCCTGAGCGATGGTCACTTGCATGGAGGCGTGGGCCATGAATAAGCGCGATGCAATCAATCATATCCGGCAGTTTGGCGGACGTCTGGATCGCTTCCGTAAATCGGTCGGCGGCTCAGGCGACGGTGGTCGTAACGCGCCGAAACGCCCGAAATCCTCGCCAAAACCGGTAAATCGCAAAACTAACGTTTTCAACGAACAGGTGCGTTATGCGTTCCACGGCGCTTTGCAGGATCTCAAAAGCAAACCGTTCGCTACGTTTTTAACGGTGATGGTCATCGCCATTTCCCTGACGCTGCCAAGCGTCTGCTACATGGTGTACAAAAACGTTAACCAGGCGGCGACGCAGTATTATCCCTCACCGCAAATCACCGTTTATCTGCAAAAAACGCTGGACGATGACGCAGCAGCGGGTGTGGTGGCACAGTTACAGGCCGAACAGGGCGTGGAGAAAGTGAACTATCTTTCTCGTGAGGACGCGTTGGGCGAGTTCCGTAACTGGTCTGGTTTTGGCGGCGCGCTGGACATGCTGGAGGAAAACCCGCTTCCGGCTGTGGCGGTGGTGATCCCAAAACTCGATTTTCAGGGGACGGAGTCGCTGAATACGTTGCGTGATCGCATCACGCAAATTAACGGCATCGATGAAGTACGAATGGACGATAGCTGGTTTGCCCGTCTGACCGCACTGACTGGGCTGGTAGGGCGTGTTTCGGCGATGATCGGCGTGCTGATGGTGGCGGCAGTGTTCCTGGTTATCGGCAACAGCGTGCGTCTGAGCATATTTGCCCGCCGCGACTCCATCAACGTGCAGAAACTGATTGGCGCGACGGATGGTTTCATACTTCGCCCGTTCCTGTATGGTGGCGCGCTGCTGGGATTTTCGGGCGCATTACTGTCATTAATTTTGTCAGAAATTCTGGTGCTGCGTTTGTCATCGGCGGTTGCGGAAGTGGCGCAGGTATTCGGAACGAAGTTTGATATCAATGGGTTATCGTTCGATGAATGCCTGCTGCTGCTGCTGGTGTGTTCGATGATTGGCTGGGTGGCAGCATGGCTTGCCACGGTACAACATTTACGGCACTTTACGCCGGAATAATAAAATCGTGTTATACTCTTTCCCTGCAATGGGTTCCGTAGCAGGGAAAGAGACCCCGTTGTCTCTTCCCGGTATTTCATCTCTATGTCACATTTTGTGCGTAATTTATTCACAAGACAGCATTGAACTTGTGGATAAAATCACGGTCTGATAAAACTGTGAATGATAATCTCGTTGCTCTTAAGCTCTGGCACAGTTGTTGCTACCACTGAAGCGCCAGAAGATATCGATTGAGAGGATTTGAATGACTGACAAAATGCAAAGTTTAGCTTTAGCCCCTGTTGGCAACCTGGATTCCTACATCCGGGCAGCTAACGCGTGGCCGATGTTGTCGGCTGACGAGGAGCGGGCGCTGGCTGAAAAGCTGCATTACCATGGCGATCTGGAAGCAGCTAAAACGCTGATCCTGTCTCACCTGCGGTTTGTTGTTCATATTGCTCGTAATTATGCGGGCTATGGCCTGCCACAGGCGGATTTGATTCAGGAAGGTAACATCGGCCTGATGAAAGCAGTGCGCCGTTTCAACCCGGAAGTGGGTGTGCGCCTGGTCTCCTTCGCCGTTCACTGGATCAAAGCAGAGATCCACGAATACGTTCTGCGTAACTGGCGTATCGTCAAAGTTGCGACCACCAAAGCGCAGCGCAAACTGTTCTTCAACCTGCGTAAAACCAAGCAGCGTCTGGGCTGGTTTAACCAGGATGAAGTCGAAATGGTGGCCCGAGAACTGGGCGTAACCAGCAAAGACGTCCGTGAGATGGAATCGCGTATGGCGGCACAGGACATGACTTTTGACATGTCTTCCGACGACGATTCAGACAGCCAGCCGATGGCTCCGGTGCTTTATTTGCAGGATAAATCATCTAACTTTGCCGACGGCATTGAAGATGATAACTGGGAAGAGCAGGCGGCAAACCGTCTGACCGACGCGATGCAGGGTCTGGACGAGCGTAGCCAGGATATCATCCGCGCGCGCTGGCTGGACGAAGATAACAAATCTACGTTGCAGGAACTGGCTGACCGTTACGGCGTTTCCGCTGAACGTGTACGTCAGCTGGAAAAGAACGCGATGAAAAAACTTCGCGCTGCCATTGAAGCGTAATTTCCGCTATTAAGCAGAGAACCCTGGATGAGAGTCCGGGGTTTTTGTTTTTTGGGCCTCTACAATAATCAATTCCCCCCTCCGGCAAAACGCCAATCCCCACGCAGATTGTTAATAAACTGTCAAAATAGCTATTCCAATATCATAAAAATCGGGTATGTTTTAGCAGAGTATGCTGCTAAAGCACGGGTAGTCATGCATAAAACGAAATAAAGTGCTGAACAACAACATCACAACACACGTAATAACCAGAAGAATGGGGATTCTCAGGATGAACATAAAGGGTAAAGCGTTACTGGCAGGATGTATCGCGCTGGCATTCAGCAATATGGCTCTGGCAGAAGATATTAAAGTCGCCGTCGTGGGCGCAATGTCTGGTCCGGTGGCACAGTATGGTGACCAGGAGTTTACTGGCGCAGAACAGGCGGTTGCGGATATCAACGCCAAAGGCGGCGTTAAAGGCAACAAACTGCAAATCGTAAAATATGACGATGCCTGTGACCCGAAACAGGCCGTAGCCGTGGCGAACAAAGTGGTTAACGACGGCATTAAATATGTCATTGGTCACCTCTGTTCTTCATCAACACAGCCAGCGTCTGACATTTATGAAGACGAAGGCATTTTAATGATCACCCCAGCGGCAACCGCGCCAGAGCTGACTGCCCGTGGCTATCAGCTGATCCTGCGCACCACCGGTCTGGATTCCGACCAGGGGCCGACGGCGGCAAAATATATTCTTGAGAAAGTGAAACCGCAGCGTATTGCTATCGTTCACGACAAACAACAGTACGGCGAAGGTCTGGCGCGTGCGGTGCAGGACGGCCTGAAGAAAGGCAATGCTAACGTAGTGTTCTTTGATGGCATCACCGCCGGGGAAAAAGATTTCTCGACGCTGGTGGCACGCCTGAAGAAAGAGAATATCGACTTCGTTTACTACGGCGGTTATCACCCGGAAATGGGGCAGATCCTGCGTCAGGCGCGCGCGGCGGGGCTGAAAACTCAGTTTATGGGGCCGGAAGGTGTGGCTAACGTCTCGCTGTCTAATATCGCGGGCGAGTCAGCGGAAGGACTGCTGGTGACCAAGCCGAAGAACTACGATCAGGTTCCGGCGAACAAACCGATTGTTGACGCGATCAAAGCGAAAAAACAGGATCCAAGCGGCGCATTCGTCTGGACCACCTACGCCGCGCTGCAATCTTTGCAGGCGGGCCTGAATCAGTCTGACGATCCGGCTGAAATCGCCAAATACCTGAAAGCGAACTCGGTTGATACGGTGATGGGGCCACTGACCTGGGATGAGAAAGGTGACCTGAAAGGCTTTGAGTTCGGTGTGTTTGACTGGCACGCCAACGGCACGGCGACCGATGCGAAGTAACAGATAGATAAATGAAAATGCCCGATGAGCTGAACCGCCATCGGGTTTTTTTGTGTTTGTCGAAATGGTTGTAGAAAGATTAAACAATCCAGGATATGCTTAATGTACGGTAGAATTCCGTACATATTTATAAGTAGCAGGAGAGTTTACATGTCTGCTGTTAAAAAGCAGCGTATCGATCTGCGTTTAACTGACGATGACAAAAGTCTAATTGAGGAAGCGGCGGCGATATCTAATCAGTCCGTCAGCCAATTTATGTTGAGTAGTGCCTCGCAGCGGGCTGCAGAAGTGATTGAACAGCATCGGCGAGTGATCCTTAATGAGGAGTCCTGGACGCGGGTGATGGATGCGCTGAGTAATCCGCCGTCACCAGGTGAAAAGTTAAAACGTGCGGCAAAACGTCTTCAGGGAATGTAATAATTTATGGATGATCTGACGATAGAGATTCTGACCGATGATGCAGATTATGATCTACAGCGATTCGACTGCGGCGAGGAAGCCTTAAATCTCTTTCTGACGACACATCTGGTTCGTCAGCATCGCAATAAAATTCTGCGAGCGTACATCCTTCGTGCCAACACGGCAGAACGTCAGGTCCTGGGATATTACACATTATCCGGCAGTTGTTTTGAACGAGCCGCATTGCCCTCGAAATCGAAACAGAAAAAAATTCCCTACAAAAATATTCCCAGCGTCACTCTTGGGCGTCTGGCAATTGATCGTTCAATACAGGGGCAGGGATGGGGAGCAACACTGGTTGCTCATGCCATGAAAGTCGTCTGGTCAGCCTCTTTAGCGGTAGGTATTCACGGTCTTTTTGTCGAGGCGCTGAATGAAAAAGCCCATACGTTTTATCAGTCGCTGGGCTTTATCCCGTTGGTCGGAGAAAACGAAAATGCGTTATTTTTCCCAACCAAATCCATAGAACTGCTTTTTACACAGAGTGATTAACGCTTCTCCCAACCGCCCTGCTGTGCCGTAAACCCCTGTGCTTGCATAAACGCTGTCATCACGCCGCGATCTTCCACGCCAGCATCCGCCATCCACCAGGATGAAACGCCGGGATTATCACGTAACACTTCTTCCAGCAGATATTGCCCTACGCCGCGTCGGCGGGTGACTTCCCGTACACGCAGGGAATCCATCGCTCCCTCGGTGCCGCTTAAGGTTACTCGCACGGCAGCGAGCAGGCGCTCGTTAAAACGCGCGGCGTAAATACGGTGGGAATCGTCAACCTGTAAAGAGGAAGGAGAATACTCCGGCCAGATCTTTTGCAGGTCAATCCGATCCTGGTCGCTAAAGTTTTCTAATCGAATGATGGTCAGCTTCATGGGGAACCCGTACAAATCACAAAAGTGGAACCAGTGTAGCGAAATAATTTAATCGGAGGCTTTCTCTTTTTTATTTCTTTTGGCAGGTGATTAATTTTTTTTCAGCAATAATTACAAATTAAAAACATTATAGAATGAAAATTGTCCAGCATAATCCCCTGAATGGTAGTGAATTATTCCGCCCTTTGTACCGTTATTTTATGCTGACAACGGCGCTTTTTTCTGTTTATCTATCAATTAATTCAGAATATTATCTGTTCTTAATCGACTGAAAAATAGAGATTTTAATCGATATCATCACAAAAACTGCGCTAAACCCTTAATCGGACAGGCAAAAACAGCGCAGTATAAAAAAGAACAGTCTGATTTGTTAACACATAAAAAACAAAGCAACACAACATTACGAGTGGGGATTTTTGACTATGAAACGGAATGCGAAAACTATCATCGCAGGGATGATTGCACTGGCAATTTCACACACTGCTTTAGCCGACGATATTAAAGTTGCCGTTGTCGGCGCGATGTCCGGCCCGATTGCCCAGTGGGGTGATATGGAATTTAACGGCGCGCGTCAGGCGATTAAAGACATTAATGCCAAAGGGGGAATTAAGGGCGATAAGTTGGTTGGCGTGGAATATGACGACGCCTGCGACCCAAAACAAGCCGTTGCGGTCGCCAACAAAATCGTTAACGACGGCATTAAATACGTTATTGGCCATCTGTGTTCCTCTTCTACCCAACCTGCGTCAGATATCTATGAAGATGAAGGTATCCTGATGATCTCGCCGGGGGCGACTAACCCGGAGCTGACTCAACGCGGTTATCAACACATCATGCGTACTGCCGGGCTGGACTCTTCCCAGGGGCCAACGGCGGCAAAATACATTGTTGAGACGGTGAAGCCTCAGCGCATCGCCATCATTCACGACAAACAACAGTATGGCGAAGGGCTGGCGCGTTCGGTGCAGGACGGGCTGAAAGCGGCTAACGCCAACGTCGTCTTCTTCGACGGCATTACCGCTGGCGAGAAAGATTTCTCCGCGCTGATCGCCCGCCTGAAAAAAGAAAACATCGACTTTGTTTACTACGGTGGTTACTACCCGGAAATGGGGCAGATGCTGCGCCAGGCGCGTTCCGTTGGCCTGAATACTCAGTTTATGGGGCCGGAAGGTGTAGGTAATGCGTCGCTGTCGAACATTGCCGGCGATGCCGCCGAAGGCATGTTGGTCACCATGCCAAAACGCTATGACCAGGATCCGGTAAACAAAGGCATCGTTGATGCGCTGAAAGCGGACAAGAAAGATCCGTCCGGACCTTATGTCTGGATCACCTATGCGGCGGTGCAATCTCTGGCAACTGCCCTTGAGCGTACCAGCAGCGATGAGCCGCTGACACTGGTGAAAGATTTAAAAGCTAACGGTGCAAACACCGTGATTGGGCCGCTGAACTGGGATGAAAAAGGCGATCTGAAGGGATTTGATTTTGGTGTCTTCCAGTGGCACGCCGACGGTTCATCCACGGCAGCCAAGTGATCATCCCACCGTCCGTGAAATGCGGGCGGGTTTAGAAAGGTTACCTTATGTCTGAGCAGTTTTTGTATTTCTTGCAGCAGATGTTTAACGGCGTCACGCTGGGCAGTACCTACGCGCTGATAGCCATCGGCTACACCATGGTTTACGGCATTATCGGCATGATCAACTTCGCCCACGGCGAGGTTTACATGATTGGCAGCTACGTCTCCTTTATGATCATCGCTGCACTGATGATGATGGGCATTGATACCGGCTGGCTGCTGGTAGCGGCGGGATTTGTCGGCGCAATCGTCATTGCCAGCGCCTACGGCTGGAGTATCGAACGGGTGGCCTATCGCCCGGTACGTAACTCTAAGCGCCTGATTGCCCTCATTTCTGCAATCGGCATGTCCATCTTCCTGCAAAACTACGTCAGCCTGACCGAAGGTTCGCGCGACGTGGCGCTGCCCAGCCTGTTTAACGGTCAGTGGGTGGTGGGGCATAGCGAAAACTTCTCTGCCTCTATTACTACCATGCAGGCGGTGATCTGGATTGTTACCTTCCTCGCCATGCTGGCGCTGACGATTTTCATTCGCTATTCCCGCATGGGGCGCGCGTGTCGTGCCTGCGCGGAAGATCTGAAAATGGCGAGCCTGCTTGGCATCAACACCGACCGGGTGATTGCGCTGACTTTTGTGATTGGCGCGGCGATGGCGGCGGTGGCGGGCGTTCTGCTCGGTCAGTTCTACGGCGTGATTAACCCCTACATCGGCTTTATGGCCGGGATGAAAGCCTTTACCGCAGCGGTGCTCGGTGGGATTGGCAGTATTCCGGGGGCGATGATTGGCGGGGTGATTCTGGGGATTGCGGAGGCGCTCTCTTCGGCTTATTTGAGTACGGAATATAAAGATGTGGTCTCATTTGCCTTACTGATTCTGGTTCTGCTGGTGATGCCGACAGGTATTCTGGGTCGCCCGGAGGTAGAGAAAGTATGAAACCGATGCATATTGCAATGGCGCTGCTTTCTGCCGCTATGTTCTTTGTTCTGGCGGGCATCTTTATGGGCGTGCAACTGGAACTGGATGGCACCAAACTGGTGGTTGACAGTGCTTCGGACATCCGTTGGCAGTGGGTGTTTATTGGCACGGCGGTGGTCTTTTTCTTCCAGCTTGTGCGACCCGCTTTCCAGAAAGGGCTAAAAAGCGTTTCAGGGCCGAAGTTTATTCTGCCAGCGATTGATGGTTCCACGGTGAAGCAAAAGCTGTTCCTCGTGGCGCTGCTGGTGCTTGCGGTGGCATGGCCGTTTATGGTGTCACGTGGGACGGTGGATATTGCCACTCTGACCATGATCTACATTATCCTCGGCCTCGGGCTGAACGTGGTGGTAGGGCTTTCTGGTTTGCTGGTGCTCGGTTACGGCGGCTTTTACGCCATCGGCGCTTACACCTTTGCGCTGCTCAATCACTATTACGGCCTTGGCTTCTGGACTTGCCTGCCGATTGCCGGATTAATGGCAGCGGCGGCGGGCTTCCTGCTCGGCTTCCCGGTGCTGCGTTTGCGTGGTGATTATCTGGCGATCGTTACCCTCGGTTTCGGCGAAATTGTGCGCATATTGCTGCTCAATAACACCGAAATTACCGGTGGTCCGAACGGTATCAGCCAGATCCCTAAACCGACCTTCTTCGGCCTGGAGTTCAGCCGTACCGCCCGCGAAGGCGGCTGGGATACGTTCAGTAATTTCTTTGGCCTGAAATACGATCCCTCCGATCGCGTCATCTTCCTCTACCTGGTGGCCTTGCTGCTGGTAGTGTTCTCTTTGTTCGTCATTAACCGCCTGCTGCGGATGCCGCTGGGGCGTGCGTGGGAAGCGTTGCGTGAAGACGAGATCGCCTGCCGTTCGCTGGGCTTAAGCCCACGTCGTATCAAGCTGACCGCCTTTACCATCAGCGCCGCGTTTGCGGGTTTTGCCGGAACGCTGTTTGCGGCGCGTCAGGGCTTTGTCAGCCCGGAATCCTTCACCTTTGCCGAATCGGCATTTGTGCTGGCGATAGTGGTGCTCGGTGGCATAGGGTCGCAGTTCGCGGTGATCCTGGCGGCAATTTTGCTGGTGGTGTCGCGCGAGTTGATGCGTGATTTCAACGAATACAGCATGTTAATGCTCGGTGGTTTGATGGTGCTGATGATGATCTGGCGTCCGCAGGGCTTGCTGCCCATGACGCGCCCGCAACTCAAGCTGAAAAACGGCGCAGCGAAAGGAGAGCAGGCATGAATCAGCCATTATTATCTGTTAACGGCCTGATGATGCGCTTCGGCGGCCTGCTGGCGGTGAATAACGTCAATCTCGAACTGTACCCGCAGGAGATCGTCTCGTTAATCGGCCCTAACGGTGCCGGAAAAACCACGGTCTTTAACTGCCTGACCGGATTCTACAAACCCACTGGCGGCACCATTTTACTGCGCGATCAGCATCTGGAAGGTTTGGCGGGTCAGCAAATCGCCCGTATGGGGGTGGTGCGTACTTTTCAGCACGTGCGTCTGTTCCGCGAAATGACGGTAATTGAAAACCTGTTGGTGGCGCAGCATCAGCAACTGAAAACCGGGCTGTTCTCTGGCCTGTTGAAAACGCCTTCTTTCCGTCGTGCCCAAAGTGAGGCGCTCGATCGAGCCGCAACCTGGCTTGAGCGCATTGGTTTGCTGGAACACGCTAACCGTCAGGCGAGTAACCTGGCCTACGGTGACCAGCGTCGCCTGGAGATTGCCCGCTGCATGGTGACGCAGCCGGAGATTTTAATGCTCGACGAACCGGCGGCAGGTCTTAATCCGAAAGAGACCAAAGAGCTGGATGAGTTGATTGCCGAACTGCGTAACCATCACAACACCACTATCTTGTTGATTGAACACGATATGAAGCTGGTGATGGGGATTTCAGACAGAATTTACGTGGTCAATCAGGGGACGCCACTGGCAAACGGCACGCCGGAGCAGATCCGTAATAACCCGGACGTGATCCGTGCCTATTTAGGTGAGGCATAAGATGGAAAAAGTCATGTTGTCCTTTGACAAAGTCAGCGCCCACTACGGCAAAATCCAGGCGCTGCATGAGGTGAGCCTGCATATCAATCAGGGCGAGATTGTCACCCTCATTGGCGCGAACGGGGCGGGGAAAACCACCTTGCTTGGTACGTTATGCGGCGATCCGCGCGCCACCAACGGGCGAATTGTGTTTGATGATAAAGACATTACCGACTGGCAGACGGCGAAAATCATGCGCGAAGCGGTAGCGATTGTCCCGGAAGGGCGTCGTGTCTTCTCACGAATGACGGTGGAAGAGAACCTGGCAATGGGCGGCTTCTTTGCCGAACGCGACCAGTTTCAGGAGCGCATAAAGTGGGTGTATGAGCTGTTCCCGCGTCTGCATGAGCGCCGTATTCAGCGGGCGGGCACCATGTCCGGCGGTGAACAGCAGATGCTGGCGATTGGTCGTGCGCTGATGAGCAACCCGCGTTTGTTGTTGCTTGATGAGCCATCGCTCGGCCTTGCGCCGATTATCATCCAGCAAATTTTCGACACCATCGAGCAGCTGCGCGAGCAGGGGATGACTATCTTCCTCGTCGAGCAGAACGCCAACCAGGCGCTAAAGCTGGCGGATCGCGGCTACGTGCTGGAAAACGGCCATGTGGTGCTCTCCGATACCGGCGACGCGCTGCTGGCGAACGAAGCGGTGAGAAGCGCGTATTTAGGCGGGTAATAACACGTTGATTGATAAGGAGTCAAAAGACTCCTTTGAGACAGCTGACAAATGTAAAAATGCCTGATGCGCTGCGCTTATCAGGCCTACTGGGTGAGTTGCAATATATTGAATTTGTACGATCTTGTAGGCCTGATAAGGCGTTTACGCTGCATCCGGCATGAAACGATGAGCAATCTGTAGAGTTTGATTCAGACCTTCTATATTTTCCCGCTTATCCGTGTCCCATCTCCCATTTTCCCTCACCCGCGCCGTCACTGCCTTGTCATCTTTCTGACACCTTACTATCTTACAAATGTAACAAAAAAGTTATTTTTCTGTAATTCGAGCATGTCATGTTACCCCGCGAGCATAAAACGCGTGAATTCGCGCATTCGGTACAACAAGAGAGATAAACGATGAAACCGTTACATTATACAGCTTCAGCACTGGCGCTCGGACTGGCGTTAATGGGGAATGCACAGGCAGTGACGACCATTCCGTTCTGGCATTCTATGGAAGGGGAACTGGGTAAAGAGGTGGATTCTCTGGCTCAACGTTTTAACGCCGAAAACCCGGATTACAAAATTGTACCGACCTACAAAGGCAACTACGAACAGAATTTAAGCGCGGGGATTGCCGCATTTCGTACCGGCAACGCGCCGGCTATTTTGCAGGTTTATGAAGTTGGCACCGCCACCATGATGGCGTCGAAAGCCATTAAACCGGTATATGACGTGTTTAAAGAGGCGGGGATTAACTTCGATGAGTCGCAGTTTGTGCCGACGGTTTCCGGTTACTACTCCGACAGCAAAACGGGCCACTTACTCTCCCAGCCGTTCAACAGCTCGACCCCCGTACTCTATTACAACAAAGACGCCTTCAAGAAAGCAGGATTAGACCCGGAACAGCCGCCGAAAACCTGGCAGGATCTGGCGGACTATGCCGCAAAACTGAAAGCCTCCGGTATGAAGTGCGGCTACGCCAGCGGCTGGCAGGGCTGGATCCAACTGGAAAACTTTAGCGCCTGGAACGGTCTGCCGTTTGCCAGCAAAAACAACGGTTTTGACGGCACGGACGCGGTGCTGGAGTTCAACAAGCCGGAGCAGGTGAAACACATCGCCATGCTCGAAGAGATGAACAAGAAGGGTGATTTCAGCTACGTCGGGCGTAAGGATGAATCCACCGAGAAGTTCTATAACGGTGATTGCGCGATGACCACCGCCTCTTCCGGTTCGCTTGCCAACATTCGCGAGTACGCCAAATTCAACTATGGCGTAGGCATGATGCCTTACGACGCTGACGCGAAAGATGCGCCACAAAATGCCATTATCGGCGGAGCCAGCCTGTGGGTGATGCAGGGCAAAGATAAAGAAACGTATACCGGCGTGGCGAAGTTCCTCGACTTCCTCGCGAAGCCAGAAAACGCTGCTGAGTGGCATCAGAAAACCGGTTATCTGCCAATTACCAAGGCGGCGTATGACCTGACCCGTGAGCAGGGCTTTTATGAGAAAAACCCAGGGGCGGATACCGCGACGCGTCAGATGCTGAACAAACCGCCGTTGCCGTTCACCAAAGGGCTGCGTCTGGGCAACATGCCGCAGATCCGCGTGATTGTGGATGAAGAGCTGGAGAGCGTGTGGACCGGCAAGAAGACGCCACAGCAGGCGCTGGATACTGCCGTTGAGCGTGGGAATCAGTTACTGCGCCGCTTTGAGCAGTCTACGAAGTCTTAATTCTCTTACCCTCACCCTAACCCTCTCCCTAAGGGAGAGGGGACCGATCGGCGTGGTGGAAAAGTGCCGTGTCGGTTTGTCACTTCGTTCTGAAGGCGAAGGGAACCACCCGGCGTGGTAGAGCGAAGTTGACTCAATGGCAAAACGCCGCACCGCTTTTCTCCCTCGCCCCTTTGGGGAGAGGGCCGGGGTGAGGGGAACACAACACGAAGAGTTTATTTATGTCATCATCCCGTCCGGTGTTCCGCTCGCGCTGGCTGCCCTATTTGCTGGTCGCGCCGCAGCTCATCATCACCGTTATCTTTTTTATCTGGCCTGCGGGCGAAGCGTTGTGGTACTCGCTACAAAGCGTCGATCCGTTTGGTTTCTCCAGCCAGTTTGTCGGTCTGGATAACTTCGTCACGCTGTTTCATGACAGCTACTATCTCGACTCCTTCTGGACGACGATAAAATTCAGCACCTTTGTCACCGTCAGTGGTTTGCTGGTGTCGCTGTTCTTTGCGGCGTTGGTGGAGTACATCGTGCGCGGCAGCCGTTTCTATCAAACCTTAATGCTGCTGCCTTACGCTGTGGCACCCGCCGTTGCCGCCGTATTGTGGATCTTCCTGTTTAACCCCGGTCGTGGGCTGATCACTCATTTTCTCGCTGAGTTCGGCTACGACTGGAACCACGCGCAAAACAGCGGTCAGGCGATGTTCCTGGTGGTGTTTGCCTCGGTGTGGAAGCAAATCAGCTATAACTTTCTGTTCTTCTATGCCGCGCTGCAATCCATTCCCCGTTCGTTGATCGAAGCCGCAGCCATCGACGGCGCAGGCCCAATTCGCCGCTTCTTTAAGATCGCGCTGCCGCTTATCGCCCCGGTGAGTTTCTTCCTGCTGGTGGTGAACCTGGTGTACGCCTTCTTCGACACCTTCCCGGTGATCGACGCCGCCACGTCCGGCGGGCCGGTTCAGGCTACCACGACGCTGATTTATAAGATCTACCGTGAAGGCTTTACCGGACTGGATCTGGCTTCGTCTGCCGCGCAGTCGGTGGTGTTGATGTTCCTCGTCATCGTGCTGACGGTGGTGCAGTTCCGCTATGTTGAAAGCAAGGTGCGTTACCAATGATTGAGAACCGTCCGTGGCTGACGATATTCAGCCATACCATGCTGATCCTCGGGATCGCGGTGATCCTCTTCCCGCTGTACGTGGCGTTTGTCGCGGCAACGCTGGATAAACAAGCTGTCTACGCCGCGCCGATGACGCTAATTCCTGGCACACATCTACTGGAAAACATCCACAACATCTGGGTGAACGGGGTAGGCACGAATAGTGCGCCGTTCTGGCGGATGTTGCTTAACAGCTTTGTGATGGCGTTCAGCATTACGCTCGGCAAAATTACCGTCTCGATGCTTTCGGCATTTGCTATTGTCTGGTTTCGTTTTCCGCTGCGTAACCTCTTCTTCTGGATGATTTTTATCACCCTGATGCTGCCGGTTGAAGTGCGTATTTTCCCGACGGTAGAAGTCATTGCCAATCTGAAGATGCTCGACAGCTATGCAGGTTTAACGCTGCCGCTGATGGCCTCGGCGACCGCCACCTTCCTGTTCCGCCAGTTCTTTATGACGCTGCCGGATGAGCTGGTGGAAGCCGCGCGGATCGACGGCGCGTCGCCAATGCGCTTCTTTTGCGACATTGTTTTTCCGTTGTCGAAAACCAATCTGGCGGCGCTGTTTGTGATCACCTTTATCTACGGCTGGAACCAGTATCTGTGGCCGCTGCTGATTATTACCGACGTTGATCTCGGCACTACCGTTGCAGGGATCAAAGGGATGATTGCCACAGGCGAAGGCACCACGGAATGGAACTCGGTAATGGCGGCGATGTTGTTAACGCTTATCCCTCCGGTGGTGATTGTTTTAGTGATGCAGCGTGCCTTCGTGCGCGGCCTGGTCGATAGTGAGAAATAAGATGGCAGGACTGAAATTACAGGCAGTAACCAAAAGCTGGGATGGCAAAACCCAGGTCATTAAACCGCTGACCCTTGATGTGGCGGATGGCGAATTTATCGTGATGGTCGGGCCGTCTGGCTGCGGGAAATCGACGCTGCTGCGCATGGTTGCCGGGCTGGAGCGGGTAACGGAAGGCGATATCTGGATCAACAATGAGCGTGTGACCGAAATGGAGCCGAAAGATCGCGGGATTGCGATGGTGTTCCAGAACTACGCGCTTTATCCGCATATGAGCGTCGAAGAAAACATGGCGTGGGGGCTGAAAATTCGCGGCATGGGCAAGCAGCAAATTGCCGAGCGCGTTCAAGAAGCGGCACGCATTCTGGAACTGGACGGCCTGCTTAAGCGCCGCCCGCGTGAGCTTTCCGGCGGGCAGCGCCAGCGCGTGGCAATGGGGCGCGCGATTGTGCGCGATCCGGCGGTATTTTTGTTTGATGAGCCGCTCTCGAACCTTGATGCCAAGCTGCGCGTGCAGATGCGCCTTGAGTTGCAGCAATTGCACCGTCGCCTGAAAACGACTTCACTCTACGTTACTCACGATCAGGTTGAGGCGATGACGCTCGCTCAGCGGGTGATGGTGATGAACGGCGGCGTTGCCGAACAGATTGGCACGCCGGTTGAAGTGTATGAAAAGCCCGCCAGCCTGTTTGTGGCGAGTTTTATCGGCAGTCCAGCGATGAACCTGCTGACAGGCCGCGTGAATAACGAAGGCACGTACTTCGAACTGGACGGCGGTATCGCGCTGCCGCTAAACGGTGGCTACCGGCAGTATGCCGGACGTAAAATGACCCTCGGTATTCGCCCGGAACATATTGCGTTAAGCTCGCAGGCAGAAGGCGGCGTGCCGCTGGTGATGGACACGCTGGAGATCCTCGGCGCAGATAACCTGGCGCACGGACGCTGGGGCGAACAGAAGCTGGTGGTACGACTGGCGCATCAGGAGCGCCCGACGGCAGGCAGTACGCTGCGGCTGCATCTGCCAGAAAATCAGCTACATCTTTTTGATGGTGAAACAGGACAACGAGTATGAGTAACTGGCCTTATCCTCGCATCGTCGCCCATCGTGGCGGCGGTAAACTGGCTCCAGAAAACACCCTGGCGGCAATCGATGTGGGGGCAAAATACGGTCATAAGATGATCGAATTTGACGCGAAGTTATCGAAAGATGGCGAGATCTTCTTGCTCCATGACGATAATCTCGAGCGTACCAGCAACGGCTGGGGCGTAGCAGGCGAACTAAACTGGCAGGATTTACTGCGCGTGGATGCAGGCAGTTGGTACAGCAAAGCGTTTAAAGGCGAGCCGCTGCCCTTGCTTTCGCAGGTGGCGGAACGCTGCCGCGAACACGGGATGATGGCGAATATCGAAATCAAACCCACCACTGGCACCGGGTCATTAACGGGCAAAATGGTGGCGCTGGCGGCGCGTGAACTTTGGACTGCTATGACGCCGCCGCTGCTGTCATCGTTTGAGATTGATGCTTTAGAAGCTGCACAACAGGCTGCACCGGAACTGCCGCGCGGTTTGTTGCTTGATGAGTGGCGCGACGACTGGCGAGAACTGACTATGCGGCTGGGCTGCGTCTCTATTCATCTCAATCATAAGTTGCTCGATAAAACGCGAGTGAGGCAGTTGAAAGACGCCGGATTACGGATTCTGGTGTATACCGTCAACAAACCCCAGCGCGCGGCAGAGTTGCTGCGCTGGGGCGTGGATTGCATTTGTACCGATGCGATTGACGTGATTGATCCGAACTTTACGGCCCAATAGTTTTCAACGGAATATCAGGCTGCGGCGTGCTGGGTTGATTCAGCATGTCGCCGTTTCTCCTCTCCGGCAGCATATGCTGCTGATTCAGCGAGTTATCCGGATTACGGTTGCCGTTTAACATCCCGCCGTTGGTGTTGGGCAGCATTTGCTGCCGGGCGGGATTTAGCTCCCCCGGCTGCGACTGCAATACCCGCTGCGAGTTACTGTTAATCTGATTTTCTAAATGTTGCTGCTGTAATTGCGTCTGCGTTTTCAGTTGCTGATTCAGCATCCCTTTTTGCTGGATTTGCTGGGCCTGCATCTGGGTTTGCATCCGTTGCTGACTGGGGATCTGATACCCCGACTGGTTAGGGTTGTTCAGAGTATTAATGGGCTGTGCAAAGCCGACGAACGGCAGGAGTGCCGTCAAAAGCAGAAGTCGTTTCATCGCGTATCCTCCTCTGAAGATATCCTTTAAGTTTACTCGCTTCCCGGCAAAACGATGATTAATTCAGAGTTATATACCAGGCTTAGCTGGGGTTGCCCCACACATAACTGGAGAATAACGATGATAAAACCGACGTTTTTACGCCGGGTGGCCATTGCTGCTCTGCTCTCAGGAAGTTGTTTTAGTGTTGTTGCCGCGCCACCTGCGCCGCCGCCGGTCTCGTATGGCGTGGAGGAAGATGTCTTCCATCCGGTGCGCGCGAAGCAGGGGATGGTGGCGTCTGTGGATGCTACTGCCACTCAGGTGGGGGTGGATATCCTTAAAGAAGGTGGTAATGCCGTTGATGCTGCCGTGGCAGTGGGGTATGCGCTGGCGGTAACGCATCCGCAGGCGGGGAATCTGGGCGGCGGCGGTTTTATGCTGATCCGCACTAAGGATGGCAATACAACCGCTATCGATTTCCGCGAAATGGCACCCGCCAAAGCGACCCGCGATATGTTTCTCGATGACCAGGGCAATCCGGACAGCAAAAAATCACTCACTTCGCATCTGGCCTCCGGTACGCCCGGTACGGTCGCAGGTTTCTCGCTGGCGTTGGAGAAGTACGGCACTATGCCGTTAAATAAAGTGGTGCAGCCGGCGTTTAAACTGGCACGCGATGGTTTTATCGTTAATGACGCGCTGGCTGACGATCTCAAAACCTACGGTAGCGAAGTGTTGCCGAATCACGAAAACAGCAAGGCTATCTTCTGGAAAGAGGGCGAGCCGCTGAAAAAGGGCGACAAGCTGGTACAGGCGAATCTGGCAAAGAGTCTGGAGATGATTGCTGAAAACGGCTCGGACGAATTCTACAAAGGCAAGATAGCGGAACAGATTGCCCAGGAGATGCAGAAAAACGGCGGCTTAATTACCAAAGAGGATTTAGCAGCGTATAAAGCGGTCGAACGCACACCAATAAGCGGCGATTATCGCGGGTATCAGGTTTACTCCATGCCACCGCCATCCTCCGGCGGGATCCATATCGTACAAATCCTCAATATCCTGGAAAACTTCGATATGAAGAAATACGGCTTTGGCAGTGCCGACGCGATGCAAATCATGGCTGAAGCTGAGAAATACGCCTACGCCGACCGCTCGGAATATCTTGGCGACCCGGATTTTGTCAAAGTACCGTGGCAGGCGCTGACCAATAAAGCCTATGCCAAATCCATTGCCGATCAAATTGATATCAACAAAGCGAAACCGTCCAGCGAAATTCGCCCAGGCAAACTTGCGCCTTATGAGAGCAATCAAACAACCCATTACTCAGTGGTGGATAAAGACGGTAACGCGGTGGCGGTGACCTATACGCTGAACACCACCTTCGGTACGGGTATTGTCGCGGGCGAGAGCGGTATTCTGCTTAATAACCAGATGGATGATTTCTCCGCCAAACCGGGTGTGCCGAACGTTTACGGGCTGGTGGGCGGTGATGCTAACGCCGTCGGGCCGAACAAACGTCCGCTGTCGTCGATGTCACCAACCATTGTGGTGAAAGACGGTAAAACTTGGCTGGTGACTGGCAGCCCAGGCGGGAGCCGGATTATCACCACTGTGCTGCAAATGGTAGTGAACAGTATCGATTACGGAATGAACGTTGCCGAAGCGACCAATGCGCCGCGTTTCCACCATCAGTGGTTGCCAGACGAGCTGCGTGTCGAGAAAGGATTTAGCCCGGATACGCTCAAGCTGCTGGAAGAAAAAGGTCAGAAAGTGGCGCTGAAAGAGGCGATGGGTAGCACACAAAGCATTATGGTTGGGCCGGACGGTGAGTTGTACGGCGCATCCGACCCGCGCTCGGTGGATGATTTAACGGCGGGGTATTAATATCTTAAGCCCTCTTCCGGTAGGTGAGGGCTTAAATGACCAACTTAGATTGCAAATTCTTTACTTCACCCGCGCCATAAAATACGCATCGACATATTCACCATTTCGCAACGCGTACTTTTTACCAGTTCCTTCAATCTCAAAACCGTATTTTTTATAGACCTTAATTGCCGGGGCGTTATCGACAAACACGGTTAGTTCAATGCGATCTACCCGCAGCCAGTTGTCGCACATCTCAATCATCTCTCGCATCAGGGCGCTGGCGACGCCGCGATTGTGCCAGCGGGAGTCGACGCAGATACCAAAATCGGCAACATGACTGCGGCGCGGGCGTTGCTGCACGTCAATGGTGAGATGACCCACGACGGTTCCATCAATACAGGCGACTAACTGTTTGATGCCGGGACGATCGGCGAGTCGCTCCTGCCACATATGATCGGAAGGATGAGGCACCTGTAGCGTGTTGTAATACACCTCCGGCTGGGCGTGGATTTGCCGAATGGCCTCGTAATCGCGCGTTTCAGCGTGGCGTATCACTATCTCACTCATTCCTCTGTCCTCTTTGGGGTAAATGTCCCTTTCAACATCATTGACTTTCAAATGCGAGTCAAATGCATTTTTTTGCAAAAAGTGTTGGACAAGTGCGAATGAGAATGATTATTATTGTCTCGCGATCAGGAAGACCCTCGCGGAGAACCTGAAAGCACGACATTGCTCACATTGCTTCCAGTATTACTTAGCCAGCCGGGTGCTGGCTTTTTTTTGCTTTCGTTCCTGCCAGGCTGACTTGCTATTTTGCCCACGGGAAGTGCTCGTGTTGAGACAAATGCAAAATTGCCTGATGCGCTACGCTTATCAGCCTACAAACCTGTGCCCGAACCGTAGGTCGGATAAGGCGTTCACGCCGCATCCGGCATGATCAAAGTGCACTTTGCCAACAATCTGACGTACTGAAGCACAGGCATAGGAACCACGTCCGCTTTGCGTTAAGGTGTAACTAACCACCTTATAAAAGGACGAAATCATGGTCATTAACTGCGCCTTTATTGGCTTCGGCAAAAGCACCACCCGTTACCATCTGCCGTATGTACTTAACCGCAAGGATAGCTGGCATGTCGCGCATATTTTCCGCCGCCATGCGAAGCCGGAAGAACAGGCTCCTGTCTACTCGCATATCCATTTCACCAGCGATCTCGACGAAGTATTAAACGATCCTGACGTTAAGCTGGTTGTCGTCTGCACTCACGCTGATAGCCACTTCGAGTACGCGAAGCGCGCGCTGGAAGCCGGGAAAAATGTGCTGGTTGAAAAACCGTTCACCCCTACGCTTGCGCAGGCGAAAGAGCTGTTTGCGCTGGCAAAAAGCAAAGGGCTGACCGTCACGCCGTATCAGAATCGCCGCTTTGATTCTTGCTTCCTGACGGCGAAAAAAGCGATTGAAAGCGGCAAGCTGGGGGAGATTGTTGAAGTGGAAAGCCATTTTGACTACTACCGCCCGGTGGCAGAAACTAAACCGGGGCTGCCGCAAGATGGTGCATTTTATGGCCTTGGCGTGCATACCCTCGACCAGATTATCTCGCTGTTCGGTCGCCCGGATCATGTGGCTTACGACATTCGCAGCCTGCGTAATAAAGCCAATCCGGACGACACCTTTGAAGCGCAGTTGTTTTATGGTGATTTGAAAGCCATCGTCAAAACCAGCCATCTGGTGAAAATCGATTATCCGAAATTTATCGTTCATGGTAAGAAAGGTACATTTATTAAATACGGTATCGACCAGCAGGAAACCAGCCTGAAGGCTAATATTATGCCGGGCGAACCGGGATTCGCAGCGGATGATTCGGTCGGTGTGCTGGAGTATGTCAATGACGAGGGCGTGACGGTAAGAGAAGAGATGACGCCGGAGGTGGGAGATTACGGACGCGTCTACGATGCGCTGCATCAAACCATCACCACCGGTGCACCAAATTACGTCAAGGAATCTGAAGTTCTTACTAATCTGGAAATCCTTGAACGCGGTTTTGAACAAGTCTCTCCCTCCACAGTGACTCTCGCGAAGTAAGTTTGATGGCTCCTCGAATAGTTCAATTTTTTTGAACAGAGGGGTCAATTTTCACCCTCTATCATCCCAGGCGGATCGGGTCCACACTAAGCCCATCGAAAACATTCAGGGGGTGAATACAAATGATCTACTTACGCAAAGCAAATGAACGTGGTCATGCAAATCATGGCTGGCTGGACTCCTGGCACACTTTCTCTTTTGCCAACTATTACGATCCGAATTTTATGGGCTTCTCCGCGCTGCGCGTGATTAACGACGACGTGATTGAAGCAGGGCAGGGCTTCGGCACTCACCCACATAAAGATATGGAAATTTTGACCTACGTGCTGGAAGGTACTGTTGAGCATCAGGACAGCATGGGCAATAAAGAGCATGTTCCGGCGGGCGAGTTTCAGATAATGAGTGCGGGTACGGGTATTCGTCACTCAGAGTACAACCCCAGCAGCACCGAGCGTCTGCATCTGTATCAGATCTGGATCATGCCAGAAGAAAATGGGATTACGCCGCGTTATGAACAGCGTCGCTTTGATGCCGTGCAGGGCAAACAGCTGGTTCTTTCGCCGGATGCGCGTGATGGTTCGCTGAAAGTGTATCAGGATATGGAACTTTACCGCTGGGCGCTGGTAAAAGATGAGCAGTCGATACATCAGATTGCCGCTGAACGCCGCGTCTGGATCCAGGTAGTAAAAGGCAATGTCACCATTAACGGTGTCAAAGCCTCTACCAGCGATGGTCTGGCAATCTGGGATGAGCAGGCAATCTCCGTCCACGCCGATAGCGACAGTGAAATCCTGCTGTTCGATTTACCGCCAGTCTAAATTTATCTCACAAACCTTCCTGAGGAATCAGGAAGGTTGTGATGCGTCCGTGGTAAACTAAAGGAATCTATCCCTTTTGTACCCTTCAGGACGATGAAAAAGAAAAGACCCGTACTTCAGGATGTGGCTGACCGTGTAGGCGTGACCAAAATGACGGTCAGCCGTTTTTTACGCAACCCGGAGCAGGTCTCCGTCGCCTTACGCGGCAAGATTGCCGCCGCTCTTGATGAACTGGGTTATATTCCCAACCGCGCGCCCGATATCCTCTCAAATGCTACCAGCCGGGCAATTGGCGTCCTGTTACCTTCTCTCACCAACCAGGTTTTCGCGGAAGTATTACGCGGCATCGAAAGCGTCACCGACGCGCACGGTTATCAGACTATGCTGGCGCACTACGGTTATAAACCGGAAATGGAGCAAGAACGTCTCGAATCGATGCTCTCCTGGAATATCGACGGGCTGATCCTCACCGAACGTACCCACACGCCGCGCACCTTAAAGATGATTGAAGTGGCAGGTATTCCGGTGGTGGAACTGATGGACAGTAAATCACCGTGCCTCGATATCGCCGTCGGTTTTGATAACTTTGAAGCGGCACGCCAGATGACCACCGCCATTATTGCTCGCGGGCATCGTCACATTGCCTATCTCGGCGCACGTCTCGACGAACGTACTATCATCAAACAGAAGGGATACGAACAGGCGATGCTGGATGCAGGCCTGGTGCCATATAGCGTGATGGTTGAACAATCTTCTTCTTACTCTTCAGGTATTGAACTGATTCGCCAGGCGCGGAGGGAATATCCACAGTTGGATGGCGTGTTCTGTACCAACGATGACCTGGCTGTCGGCGCGGCGTTTGAATGTCAGCGTTTGGGGCTGAAAATTCCTGACGATATGGCGATTGCCGGTTTCCACGGTCACGATATTGGTCAGGTGATGGAGCCACGGCTGGCGAGTGTGCTGACACCGCGTGAGCGGATGGGCAGCATTGGCGCTGAACGCCTGCTGGCGCGTATTCGTGGCGAAGCAGTGACACCGAAAATGTTAGATTTAGGTTTCACCTTGTCACCGGGCGGATCTATTTAAGCTCACAAATTTGAAGTAGCTCACACTTATACACTTAAGGCACGGATGGATATTGCTTCTGATTTTGTCCGGCTGGACAATGTTACCGATAACAGTTACCCGTAACATTTTTAATTCTTGTATTGTGGGGGCACCACTTTGAGCACGACTAACCATGATCACCACATTTACGTCTTGATGGGCGTATCGGGCAGCGGCAAATCTGCGGTCGCCAGTGAAGTGGCGCATCAACTTCATGCCGCGTTTCTTGATGGCGATTTCCTCCATCCACGGCGCAATATCGAAAAAATGGCGTCTGGCGAACCGCTGAATGACGACGATCGCAAACCCTGGTTGCAGGCGCTGAACGACGCCGCGTTTGCTATGCAGCGCACCAATAAAGTGTCGCTGATCGTCTGTTCTGCACTGAAAAAGCACTATCGCGACCTGCTACGCGCGGGTAATCCGAATCTCTCTTTCATCTACCTGAAAGGTGATTTTGATGTGATTGAAAGCCGCCTGAAAGCGCGTAAAGGCCATTTCTTTAAAACCCAAATGCTGGTGACGCAGTTTGAAACGCTGCAGGAACCGGGTGCGGACGAAACCGATGTACTGGTGGTGGATATCGATCAGCCACTGGAAGGTGTTGTGGCAAGCACCATTGAGGTTATCAAAAAAGGCAAATAAGTAGTGAGTACATTAACGCTTGTTTTAACAGCAGTAGGGTCTGTTTTACTGCTGCTGTTTTTAGTCATGAAGGCGCGTATGCACGCTTTCCTGGCTTTGATGGTGGTGTCTATGGGGGCTGGCCTTTTTTCCGGTATGCCGCTCGATAAAATCGCAGCGACGATGGAAAAAGGGATGGGAGGCACCCTCGGCTTCCTGGCGGTGGTTGTCGCTCTGGGAGCCATGTTTGGCAAGATCTTACATGAAACCGGCGCAGTCGATCAGATTGCCGTCAAAATGCTCAAATCCTTCGGCCACAGCCGCGCTCATTATGCCATTGGCCTTGCTGGGCTGGTTTGTGCGCTACCGCTGTTCTTTGAAGTGGCGATTGTTCTGCTGATTAGCGTTGCTTTCTCAATGGCGCGCCATACCGGCACGAACCTGGTGAAACTGGTTATCCCGTTATTCGCCGGTGTGGCGGCAGCGGCGGCGTTCTTACTGCCGGGGCCAGCGCCAATGCTGCTGGCATCGCAGATGAACGCCGACTTTGGCTGGATGATCTTGATTGGCCTGTGTGCGGCAATTCCGGGAATGATTATTGCCGGGCCGCTGTGGGGTAATTTCATCAGCCGCTACGTGGAACTGCATATTCCTGACGACATCAGCGAACCGCATCTCGGCGAAGGAAAAATGCCATCTTTCGGATTCAGCCTGTCGCTGATCCTGCTGCCGCTGGTGCTGGTAGGTCTTAAAACCATTGCCGCGCGTTTTGTGCCGGAAGGCTCTACCGCTTATGAATGGTTCGAGTTTATCGGTCATCCGTTTACCGCGATTCTGGTTGCTTGTCTGGTGGCGATTTATGGTCTGGCGATGCGTCAGGGTATGCCGAAAGACAAAGTGATGGAGATTTGCGGTCACGCGCTGCAACCGGCGGGAATCATTCTGCTGGTGATTGGTGCAGGTGGCGTGTTCAAACAGGTACTGGTTGATTCTGGCGTAGGTCCGGCACTGGGCGAAGCGTTAACCGGGATGGGGCTGCCGATTGCGATCACCTGCTTCGTGCTGGCCGCTGCAGTGCGCATCATTCAGGGTTCTGCTACCGTTGCCTGCTTAACGGCGGTGGGACTGGTGATGCCGGTTATTGAACAACTGAACTACTCCGGTGCGCAAATGGCGGCGTTGTCGATTTGTATCGCCGGTGGTTCGATTGTTGTCAGCCACGTTAACGACGCTGGTTTCTGGTTGTTCGGTAAATTTACCGGCGCGACCGAAGCCGAAACGCTGAAAACCTGGACCATGATGGAAACCATCCTTGGCACTGTCGGTGCTATCGTCGGGATGATTGCGTTCCAGCTGTTGAGTTAAGTTTGTTCGCCCGGTAGTTCTGACGCTACCGGGCTCATTTCGAGAAATTATCCCCGTCACCCCTTCATCCACATCCGAACGCCGTCGAGGAACATCTGGGTTGCCATCATCACCAGAATCAATCCCATCAGGCGTTCCAGTGCATTCACCCCTTTCTCGCCCAGCAGACGTAAAAATAGCGATGACTGCAGCAGGATGACAAATGTGCCGCCCCAGGCCAGCAGCAGGGCAATCACCAGATGCCCCATCTGATTGGGGTACTGATGAGACAGCAACATCAGCGTGGCGAGAATCGTCGGCCCGGCGACCAGTGGAATGGCTAATGGCACGATAAACGGCTCTTCACCGGCCGGAAGCCCACTGCTGTTTCCCGATGCGCTGGGGAAAATCATCTTAATGGCAATCAGAAACAGAATGATGCCGCCAGAAATAGAGACGGTTTCCGCCCGCAGACTAAGAAATGCCAGAATTTTCTCACCCGCAAACAGGAACACCAGCATCACCAGGAGAGCAATAAGCAACTCTCGCACCATGATTGCCCGACGTCTTTTCGGTTCAGTATGTTTCAGTACGGACATGAAAATAGGTAGGTTTCCGAGCGGATCCATAATCAAGATCAATAAAACTGCTGCAGAAATGATTTCATTCATAACTCAAGTTCCCTGATAATTGCGTTGGACTTTCTGCGTGCTATGAAAGCAGGATAAGTCGCATTACTGATTGCTTCGCTATCATTGATTAATTTCACTTGCGACTTTGGCTGCTTTTTGTATGGTGAAAGATGTGCCACGAGGACACCGGCACATATATACAGCACACATCTTTGCAGGAAAAAAACGCTTATGAAAAATGTTGGTTTTATCGGCTGGCGCGGTATGGTCGGCTCCGTTCTCATGCAACGCATGGTTGAAGAGCGCGACTTCGACGCCATTCGCCCTGTCTTCTTTTCGACTTCCCAGCCTGGTCAGGCTGCACCGTCCTTTGGCGGTACTACCGGCACACTTCAGGATGCCTTTGATCTGGAGGCGCTGCAGGCCCTCGATATCATCGTAACCTGTCAGGGCGGCGATTATACCAACGAAATCTATCCAAAGCTCCGTGAGAACGGGTGGCAAGGTTACTGGATTGACGCAGCATCGTCTCTGCGCATGAAAGACGACGCCATCATCATCCTTGACCCAGTCAATCAGGACGTCATTACTGACGGATTAAATAAAGGCATCAGGACTTTTGTGGGCGGTAACTGTACCGTAAGCCTGATGTTGATGTCGTTAGGCGGTTTATTCGCCAATGATCTTGTTGATTGGGTTTCCGTTGCAACCTACCAGGCGGCTTCCGGCGGTGGTGCGCGACATATGCGGGAGTTGTTAACCCAGATGGGCCAACTGTATGGTCATGTGGCGGATGAACTCGCAACCCCGTCCTCTGCTATTCTCAATATTGAACGCAAAGTCACGACCTTAACCCGCAGCGGCGAGTTGCCGGTGGATAACTTTGGTGTTCCGCTGGCGGGTAGCCTGATTCCGTGGATCGACAAACAGCTTGATAACGGTCAGAGCCGCGAAGAATGGAAAGGGCAGGCGGAAACTAACAAGATCCTCAACACATCTTCTGTGATTCCGGTAGATGGTTTATGCGTGCGTGTCGGAGCATTGCGCTGCCATAGTCAGGCATTCACCATCAAATTGAAAAAAGATGTATCGATTCCGACCGTGGAAGAACTGCTGGCGGCTCACAATCCGTGGGCGAAAGTCGTACCAAACGATCGGGAAATCACTATGCGTGAGCTAACCCCAGCAGCCGTTACTGGCACGCTGACCACGCCTGTAGGCCGCCTGCGTAAACTGAATATGGGACCAGAATTTCTGTCAGCCTTTACCGTGGGTGACCAGTTGCTGTGGGGTGCAGCGGAGCCGCTGCGCCGGATGCTTCGTCAACTGGCGTAATCTTTATTCATTAAATCTGGGGCGCAATGCCGCCCCTTTTAGTGCGTAATACAGGAGTAAGCGCAGATGTTTCATGATTTACCGGGAGTTAGATAGAGCATTGGCTATTCTTTAAGGGTGGCAGAATACATGAGTATTCACTGCCTTACCTGAAGGGAGGACGACGCAGAGAGGATGCACAGAGTGCTGCGCCGTTCAGGTCAAAAAAATGTCACAACCAGATGTCAAAAATCAGTTGGATGGGGTGACACAATAAAACAGGAAGACAAGCATGTCCGTTCGTATCGATAGAGACGTGATAAACGCGCTAATTGCAGGCCATTTTGCAGACCCATTTTCCGTACTGGGAATGCATAAAACTACAGCAGGACTGGAAGTCCGTGCCCTTTTACCTGACGCCACCGATGTGTGGGTGATTGAACCAAAAACCGGACGCAAAGTCGCTAAACTGGAGTGTCTCGACTCTCGTGGATTCTTCAGCGGCGTCATTCCACGACGTAAGAATTTTTTCCGCTATCAGTTGGCTGTTGTCTGGCATGGTCAGCAGAATCTTATTGATGACCCTTACCGTTTTGGCCCTTTAATTCAGGAAATGGATGCCTGGCTGTTATCTGAAGGTACTCACCTGCGCCCGTATGAAACCTTAGGCGCACACGCAGATACCATGGATGGCGTTACCGGCACGCGTTTTTCTGTCTGGGCACCCAATGCCCGCCGAGTCTCGGTTGTTGGGCAATTCAACTACTGGGATGGTCGTCGTCATCCGATGCGCCTGCGTAAAGAGAGCGGCATCTGGGAACTGTTTATCCCTGGCGCGCATAACGGTCAGCTCTATAAATACGAAATGATTGATGCCAATGGCAATCTGCGTTTGAAGTCTGATCCTTATGCCTTTGAAGCACAGATGCGTCCGGAAACCGCTTCCCTTATTTGCGGACTGCCTGAAAAGGTCGTGCAGACCGAAGAGCGCAAAAAAGCGAATCAGTTTGATGCGCCAATCTCTATCTATGAAGTTCATCTGGGTTCCTGGCGTCGTCACACCGACAACAACTTCTGGTTAAGCTACCGCGAGCTGGCCGATCAACTGGTGCCTTACGCTAAATGGATGGGCTTTACCCATCTCGAACTGCTGCCAATTAACGAACATCCATTCGATGGTAGTTGGGGCTATCAACCGACGGGTCTGTACGCGCCAACTCGCCGTTTTGGTACTCGTGATGACTTCCGCTATTTCATTGATGCCGCACACGCAGCCGGTTTGAACGTTATTCTTGACTGGGTGCCGGGGCACTTCCCGACTGATGACTTTGCACTTGCCGAATTTGACGGAACAAATCTGTATGAACACAGCGATCCGCGCGAAGGCTATCATCAGGACTGGAACACGCTGATCTACAACTATGGTCGCCGTGAAGTCAGTAACTTCCTTGTCGGTAACGCGCTGTACTGGATTGAACGTTTTGGTATTGATGCGCTGCGTGTCGATGCGGTGGCGTCGATGATTTATCGCGACTACAGCCGTAAAGAGGGCGAGTGGATCCCCAACGAGTTTGGTGGACGCGAGAATCTGGAAGCGATTGAATTTTTACGCAATACCAACCGTATTATCGGTGAGCAAGTTCCTGGCGCGGTAACGATGGCGGAGGAGTCTACTGACTTCCCTGGCGTTTCTCGTCCGCAGGATATCGGCGGCCTCGGCTTCTGGTACAAGTGGAACCTCGGCTGGATGCACGACACCCTGGACTACATGAAGCTCGACCCGGTTTATCGTCAATACCATCACGATAAACTCACCTTCGGGATGCTCTACAACTACACTGAAAACTTCGTCCTGCCGTTGTCGCACGACGAAGTGGTACACGGCAAAAAATCGATTCTCGACAGAATGCCGGGTGATGCGTGGCAGAAGTTTGCCAATCTGCGTGCCTACTATGCCTGGATGTGGGCGTTCCCAGGCAAAAAACTGCTGTTCATGGGCAATGAATTTGCTCAAGGGCGTGAGTGGAACCACGACGCCAGCCTTGACTGGCACCTGCTGGAAGGCGGCGACAACTGGCACCACGGTGTCCAGCGTCTGGTGCGCGATCTGAACCACACTTATCGCTATCACAAAGCATTGCACGAGCTGGATTTTGACGCGTATGGCTTTGAATGGCTGGTGGTGGATGACCATGAACGTTCGGTGCTGATTTTTGTTCGCCGTGATAAAGAGGGTAATGAAATTATCGTTGCCAGTAACTTTACGCCGGTGCCGCGCCATGATTATCGCTTTGGCATTAATCAGCCGGGTAAATGGCGTGAAATCCTCAATACGGATTCCATGCACTATCACGGTAGCAATACCGGTAATGGCGGCGCAGTACACAGTGATGAGATCGCCAGCCACGGTCGCCAGCATTCATTAAGCCTTACGCTACCGCCGCTGGCCACTATCTGGCTGGTTCGGGAGGGATAATGACACAACTTGCCATTGGCAATCCCGCTCCTCTTGGCGCGCATTACGACGGCCAGGGCGTTAACTTCACGCTCTTCTCCGCTCATGCCGAACGGGTAGAGCTGTGTGTGTTTGACGCTCAGGGCATCGAACATCGGTATGATTTGCCAGGACGAAGTGGTGACATCTGGCACGGTTATCTGCCGGATGCGCGCCCGGGTTTGCGTTATGGTTACCGCGTTCATGGCCCATGGCAACCCGCCATGGGGCATCGCTTTAACCCGGCGAAGTTGTTGATTGATCCTTGCGCGCGGCAAATTGTCGGGGAATTTAAAGATAACCCGCTGCTGCACGCCGAGCATAGTGATCCTGACTATCGCGACAACGCTGCTATTGCGCCGAAATGCGTAGTGGTCGTGGATCACTATGACTGGGAAGATGATGCCCCGCCGCGCACGTCGTGGGGCAGTACCATCATTTATGAAGCCCATGTCAAAGGCTTAACCTACTTGCACCCGGAGATCCCGGTCGAGATCCGTGGAACCTATAAAGCCCTGGGGCATCCGGTGATGATCAACTATTTAAAACAGTTGGGCATTACCGCACTGGAACTGCTGCCGATCGCGCAATTTGCCAGTGAGCCGCGCTTGCAACGAATGGGGTTGAGTAACTACTGGGGTTACAACCCGGTGGCGCTGTTTGCACTGCATCCGGCGTATGCATGCTCGCCCGACACGGCGTTGGATGAGTTCCGCGATGCAGTCAAAGCCCTGCACAAAGCGGGTATTGAGGTCATTCTCGACATCGTTCTCAACCACAGTGCGGAACTGGATCTCGACGGCCCGTTATTCTCCCTGCGCGGGATCGATAACCGTAGCTATTATTGGATAAGAGAAGACGGCGATTATCACAACTGGACTGGTTGCGGCAATACGCTCAATTTGAGCCATCCAGCTGTGGTGGAGTACGCCAGCGCCTGTCTACGCTATTGGGTGGAAACTTGTCATGTTGATGGCTTCCGCTTCGATCTCGCTACAGTCATGGGGCGAACGCCGGAGTTTCGTCAGGATGCGCCTCTGTTTACGGCTATTCAGAATTGCCCGGTACTTTCGCAAGTGAAGCTGATTGCCGAACCGTGGGATATCGCGCCTGGCGGCTATCAGGTGGGGAATTTCCCGCCGTTGTTTGCCGAGTGGAACGATCATTTCCGCGATGCCGCCCGGCGCTTCTGGCTGCACTATAACCTGTCGCTGGGGGAGTTTGCCGGACGTTTTGCTGCTTCCAGCGATGTTTTTAAACGTAATGGCCGTCTGCCGAGTGCTGCGATTAATCTGGTCACAGCGCATGACGGTTTTACGCTTCGCGACTGCGTTTGTTTTAACCATAAACACAATGAAGCAAACGGAGAAGAAAATCGCGACGGAACCAACAACAATTACAGTAACAATCATGGTAAAGAAGGGTTAGGCGGTACTCTTGATCTGGTTGAACGGCGGCGCGACAGCATTCACGCCCTGTTAACAACGTTGTTGCTCTCCCAGGGTACGCCGATGTTACTGGCCGGTGACGAACACGGTCACAGCCAGCATGGCAATAACAATGCTTACTGTCAGGATAACCAACTAACGTGGTTGGACTGGTCGCAAGCAAGCAGTGGCTTAACCGCGTTTACCGCCGCGTTAATCCATCTGCGCAAGCGCATTCCTGCTTTGGCAGAGGATCGCTGGTGGGAAGAAGGCGACGGCAATGTCCGTTGGCTGAATCGATATGCTCAATCTTTAAGCTCGGATGAGTGGCAGAACGGGCCAAAGCAGCTGCAAATTTTGCTTTCGGATCGTTTCTTGATCGCAATAAACGCCACGCTTGAGGTAACAGAGATTGTTTTACCTGCTGGGGAGTGGCGTGCCATTCCCCCATTCGCTGGAGAGGATAACCCAGTGATTACGGCTGTCTGGCCGGGACCTGCACACGGACTGTGTGTGTTCCAGAGATGATAAAAAAGGAGTTAGTCATGATTAGTTTAGAGAAGAACGATCACTTAATGTTGGCGCGCCAGCTGCCATTGAAGTCTGTTGCCCTGATTCTGGCGGGGGGACGTGGTACTCGCCTGAAGGATTTAACCAATAAACGAGCAAAGCCTGCCGTACACTTCGGCGGCAAGTTCCGTATTATCGATTTTGCACTGTCCAACTGTATCAACTCCGGTATCCGTCGTATGGGCGTGATCACCCAGTACCAGTCTCACACTCTGGTACAGCATATTCAGCGCGGCTGGTCGTTCTTCAATGAAGAAATGAACGAGTTTGTCGATCTGCTGCCAGCGCAGCAGAGAATGAAAGGGGAGAACTGGTATCGCGGTACGGCAGATGCCGTTACCCAAAACCTCGACATTATCCGCCGTTATAAAGCGGAGTACGTAGTGATCCTGGCGGGTGACCATATCTACAAGCAAGACTACTCGCGTATGCTTATCGACCACGTCGAAAAAGGCGCACGTTGCACCGTTGCTTGTATGCCTGTACCGATTGAAGAAGCCTCTGCATTTGGCGTTATGGCGGTTGATGGAAACGATAAAATTATCGAATTTGTTGAAAAACCGGCTAACCCGCCGTCAATGCCAAACGATCCGAGCAAATCTTTAGCGAGTATGGGGATCTACGTCTTTGATGCAGAGTACCTGTATGAATTGCTGGAAGAAGACGATCGTGATGAAAACTCCAGCCACGACTTTGGTAAGGATTTGATTCCAAAAATTACCGAAGCAGGCCTCGCCTATGCGCATCCATTCCCGCTCTCTTGTGTACAGTCCGATCCGGACGCCGAGCCGTACTGGCGTGATGTTGGGACACTGGAGGCTTACTGGAAAGCGAACCTGGATCTGGCTTCTGTCGTGCCGGAACTGGATATGTACGATCGCAACTGGCCGATTCGCACCTACAATGAATCATTGCCGCCAGCGAAATTCGTTCAGGATCGCTCCGGTAGCCATGGGATGACCCTTAACTCACTGGTTTCCGGCGGTTGTGTGATCTCTGGTTCGGTGGTGGTGCAGTCCGTTCTGTTCTCACGCGTTCGCGTGAATTCATTCTGCAACATTGATTCCGCCGTATTGCTGCCGGAAGTATGGGTAGGTCGCTCGTGCCGTCTGCGTCGCTGCGTCATTGACCGCGCTTGTGTCATTCCGGAAGGAATGGTGATTGGTGAGGATGCAGAAGAGGATGCACGTCGTTTCTATCGTTCAGAAGAAGGCATTGTGCTGGTTACGCGCGAAATGCTACGGAAGTTAGGGTACAAACAGGAGCGATAATGCAGGTTTTACATGTATGTTCAGAGATGTTCCCGCTGCTTAAAACCGGCGGTCTGGCTGATGTTATTGGGGCATTACCCGCAGCACAAATCGCAGACGGCGTTGACGCTCGCGTACTGTTGCCTGCATTTCCCGATATTCGCCGTGGCGTGACCGATGCAAAGGTGGTATCTCGCCGTGATACTTTTGCCGGACATTTCACGCTGCTGTTTGGGCATTACAACGGGGTTGGCATTTACCTGATTGATGCACCGCATCTCTACGATCGTCCCGGAAGCCCGTATCACGATACCAACTTATTTGCTTACACCGACAACGTATTGCGTTTTGCACTGCTCGGATGGGTTGGAGCGGAGATGGCAAGCGGGCTTGACCCATTCTGGCGCCCCGATGTTGTGCACGCGCACGACTGGCATGCGGGTCTTGCGCCTGCGTATCTGGCGGCACATGGGCGTCCGGCGAAGTCGGTGTTTACTGTACACAACCTGGCCTATCAAGGCATGTTTTATGCACATCACATGAATGACATCCAATTGCCATGGTCATTCTTTAATGTTCACGGGCTGGAATTCAACGGGCAAATCTCTTTCCTGAAGGCCGGATTGTATTACGCCGACCACATTACAGCGGTTAGTCCGACCTACGCTCGTGAGATCACTGAACCACAGTTTGCCTACGGTATGGAAGGTTTACTCCAGCAGCGTCATCGTGAAGGACGACTTTCCGGCGTACTGAACGGCGTGGACGAGAAAATATGGAGTCCAGAGACGGACTTACTTTTAGCCTCGCGTTACACCCGCGATTCATTGGAGGATAAAGCGGAGAATAAGCGCCAGTTGCAAATCGCAATGGGGCTTAAGGTTGACGATAAAGTGCCGCTTTTTGCAGTGGTGAGCCGTCTGACCAGCCAGAAAGGACTGGATTTGGTGCTGGAAGCCTTACCGGGTCTTCTGGAACAGGGCGGACAACTGGCACTGCTCGGCGCGGGCGATCCGGTATTGCAGGAAGGTTTTCTTGCTGCAGCGGCGGAGCATCCCGGCAAGGTTGGTGTACAGATTGGTTATCACGAAGCATTTTCGCATCGCATTATGGGCGGCGCGGACGTCATTCTGGTTCCCAGTCGTTTTGAACCGTGCGGCTTAACGCAACTTTATGGATTGAAGTACGGCACGCTGCCACTGGTGCGGCGTACCGGTGGGCTTGCTGATACGGTTTCTGACTGTTCTCTTGAGAACCTTGCAGATGGCGTCGCCAGTGGGTTTGTCTTTGAAGATAGTAATGCCTGGTCGCTGTTACGGGCTATTCGACGCGCTTTTGTTCTGTGGTCTCGCCCTTCACTGTGGCGGTTTGTGCAACGTCAGGCTATGGCAATGGATTTTAGCTGGCAGGTCGCGGCGAAGTCGTACCGTGAGCTTTACTATCGCTTGAAATAGTTTTCAGGAAACGCCTATATGAATGCTCCGTTTACATATTCATCGCCCACGCTAAGCGTAGAAGCTCTTAAGCACTCTATCGCTTACAAGCTGATGTTTACGATTGGAAAGGATCCGGTCGTCGCCAATAAACATGAATGGCTGAACGCAACGTTATTTGCTGTGCGCGATCGTCTCGTGGAACGCTGGTTACGTTCGAATCGTGCCCAGCTGTCGCAAGAAACTCGCCAGGTTTACTACCTGTCGATGGAGTTTTTGATTGGCCGTACTCTCTCCAACGCCATGCTGTCGTTAGGTATTTATGACGATGTCCAGGGTGCGCTGGAGTCGATGGGATTAAATCTCGAAGAGTTGATTGATGAAGAAAATGACCCGGGTCTCGGTAACGGTGGCCTGGGGCGTCTGGCCGCCTGCTTCCTGGATTCGCTGGCGACGTTAGGGTTGCCGGGGCGCGGTTACGGCATCCGTTATGACTATGGTATGTTCAAACAGAACATCGTTAACGGCAGTCAGAAAGAGTCTCCGGACTACTGGCTGGAGTACGGCAATCCGTGGGAATTTAAACGCCACAATACGCGCTACAAAGTGCGTTTTGGCGGCCGTATTCAGCAAGAAGGTAAGAAAACGCGCTGGATTGAAACCGAAGAGATTCTGGCCGTGGCTTACGACCAAATCATCCCCGGTTATGATACTGACGCGACCAACACTTTGCGTCTGTGGAGTGCACAAGCCAGTAGCGAAATTAATCTTGGTAAATTTAACCAGGGTGACTACTTCGCGGCAGTGGAAGATAAAAACCACTCTGAGAACGTATCCCGCGTACTGTACCCGGATGACTCCACCTATTCCGGACGTGAACTGCGTTTGCGTCAGGAATATTTCCTGGTATCTTCGACCATTCAGGACATTTTAAGTCGCCATTATCAGTTGCATAAAACCTACGATAATCTGGCGGATAAAATCGCGATTCACCTCAACGACACCCATCCGGTGCTGTCGATTCCTGAGCTGATGCGTCTGCTGATCGATGAGCACAAATTTAGCTGGGACGACGCTTTTGAAGTGTGCTGCGAGGTCTTCTCCTACACCAACCACACGCTGATGAGCGAGGCGCTGGAAACCTGGCCGGTCGATATGCTGGGTAAAATTCTGCCGCGCCATTTGCAGATTATCTTTGAAATCAACGACTATTTCCTGAAAACCTTGCAGGAGCAGTATCCGAACGATACTGACCTGCTGGGACGGGCGTCGATCATTGATGAATCGAATGGGCGTCGTGTGCGCATGGCCTGGCTGGCTGTTGTGGTCAGCCACAAAGTTAACGGCGTATCGGAGCTGCACTCTAATCTGATGGTGCAATCGCTGTTTGCTGACTTTGCGAAGATCTTCCCTGGACGTTTCACCAACGTTACCAACGGTGTGACCCCGCGTCGCTGGCTGGCGGTGGCGAATCCGTCGCTTTCAGGCGTGCTGGATCAACACCTCGGTCGTAACTGGCGTACCGATCTGAGTCAATTAAACGAGTTGCAACAGCATTGTGATTTTCCGATGGTCAATCATGCTGTTCATCAGGCGAAACTGGAGAACAAAAAGCGTCTGGCAGAGTACATCGCCCAACAATTGAATGTGGTGGTGAATCCGAAGGCGCTGTTTGATGTGCAAATCAAACGTATTCACGAATACAAACGTCAATTGATGAATGTGTTGCACGTGATCACCCGCTATAACCGCATCAAGGCCGATCCAGATGCGAAGTGGGTTCCACGAGTGAATATCTTTGGCGGTAAGGCGGCTTCGGCCTATTACATGGCGAAGCACATTATCCATTTGATCAATGACGTAGCGAAAGTGATCAACAACGATCCACAGATTGGCGATAAGCTGAAAGTGGTGTTTATCCCGAACTACAGCGTCAGCCTGGCGCAGCTGATCATTCCGGCAGCCGATCTTTCCGAACAGATTTCGCTGGCGGGTACGGAAGCCTCCGGCACCAGTAACATGAAGTTTGCACTTAACGGCGCACTGACTATCGGTACGCTGGACGGTGCGAACGTCGAGATGCTGGATCATGTCGGTGCGGATAATATCTTTATCTTTGGTAACACTGCGGAAGAAGTGGAAGAACTGCGTCGTCAGGGCTACAAACCGCGTGAATACTACGAGAAAGACGAAGAACTGCATCAGGTGCTGACGCAAATCGGCAGCGGCGTGTTCAGTCCGGAAGATCCGGGACGCTACCGCGATCTGGTTGATTCGCTGATCAACTTTGGCGATCACTACCAGGTGCTGGCGGATTATCGCAGCTATGTCGATTGTCAGGATAAAGTTGACGAACTGTACGAACGTCCGGAAGAGTGGACAGCCAAAGCGATGCTGAACATCGCAAATATGGGCTATTTCTCTTCTGACCGGACTATTAAAGAGTACGCCGATCTTATCTGGCATATTGATCCGGTGAGATTGTAATTTCGCCAAAAATAGAACGGGGCCAAAAGGTCCCGTTTTTTTTCGCCTTTATTTCGGAAAAGTGTCCAGCGGGGCGAAGATAGTGGAGGAGTATAATTTCGCCATTCAGAAAGAATGGACAGAATGATGCAAAACAAAAAATGGATTTTGATCTCGCTGGTAATGACTTTTTTCGGTATTCCCATACTGGCGCAATTTTTGGCAGCGGTTATTGCCACGCTGGGTGCGACTCGATGGCGCGACGGCAGCATAACCCATTTATGCTTCTGCCTTTTATGCGTTAAACGTTATACCAGAAGATTTTCACGTCTGAGATATCTGGATAACTCTCGCACGCCAGAAGCGTATAACAAAATCGTTAAGGGCGATGCCGATATTATTTTCGTGGCGCAACCTTCCGGTGGGCAGAAAAAACGGGCGTCACTTTGATATACACCCCCTTTGCCCGCGAAGCATTTTTTTTCATCGTCAATACGGATAATTATTTTTTATATTGCGCCAGAGAAATCAGCTTTGCTGGAAAATATCCGTAATTACTTTCTGAGTGTTGTTTGGTGACCCCTGAATTTTTCGCCATTTTGGCTCCAGCCCTGGACTGAGTTAGTCGGTTCGATAAGTGCACAGCTTGGTTTTGCGCTGGGATATTACTGCCAGTGGTGTAGCAAAAATAGAAGCCAGAGGTGGAAGTGGGGCGGGTGGGGAATGTGCCTGAGTTTTGTTACGTTGGGTATGATGGTGTGGGCTTTGCGATAATTCCCTGAATCCAAAAGTTATTGAGATTGAAATTTGACCACAGATTGTTGGCAAAGTGCGCTTTGTTCATGCCGGATGCGGCGTGAACGCCTTATCAGGCCTACAAAACCATGCAAATTTAATATATTGCATAAGCTACGTAGGCCTGATAAGCGTAGCGCATCAGGCAGTTTTTGTGTTTATCATCAGTCTCAGGTCAGATTGAAATCTGACCTGACCACCTTACGTTAAATCACGACGCCAGCGACAATTTCTGCTGCGTATACTCGACCAGCCACTGACTTACACGAGACTGTTGCTGCGCATTCAGCCACATGCCTTGTTTCGTGCGACGCCACAGGGCATCGTCGGCGCGGCGTACCCATTCGTGGTCGACCAGATATTTCAGCTCCGCTTCGTAGAACTCATGACCGAAATCTTCCCCAAGATCGCTTATCGTCTCTGCATTGCCGAGCAACAGCTCGCTGTTGCTGCCGTAAGTGCGCGCGTAATGACGTGCCAGCGATTCCGTAATGAACGGATAGCGGCGGCGCAGGCGGGCGGCATAATCGTCGCGGTCGCCTTCGATGGCGCCACCTGGTAACACGCTCTCTTTTGTCCATGCCGGACCAATGCCCTGATAATACGGCGTCAGTTTTTCCAGCGCATGTTCCGCCAGTTTACGATAGGTCGTCAGCTTGCCGCCAAATACTGACAACAGCGGCGCTTTGCCGTTTTCATCATGGATATCAAGCGTGTAATCACGAGTAATAGCCTGCGGTGAGTCGGACTCATCATCACACAGCGGGCGCACGCCCGAGTAGGTCCAGACGATATCGTCCCGGCTTAACTGTTTTTTAAAGTGCGCGTTATACACTTTCAGCAGGTAATTGATTTCACTCTCTTCAATCTTCACTGCCTTCGGATCGCCTTTGTACTCCACGTCGGTGGTGCCGATGATGGAAAACTCGTCCATCCACGGGATCACAAACACAATACGTTTATCTTCGTTTTGCAGAATGTAGGCTTGCTTCTGGGTATGCACACGCGGCACCACAATATGGCTGCCTTTGATCAGGCGAATGCCATAAGGCGAAGGCAGATGCATCCCGTCGTCGAAGAACTGTTTCACCCACGGGCCGGTAGCATTAACCAGGCCGCGCGCCTGCCAGGTGTATTTTTTGCCGGTATCGATATCTTCCGCTTCCACAATCCACAGGCCGTTTTCGCGGCGAGCAGAAGTAGCACGAGTACGAGTAAGCACTTCGCCGCCTTTACGCGCCACCATCTGGGCGTTGGCGAGTACCAGACGAGCGTCGTCGACCCAACAGTCGGAATATTCGAATCCGCGCTTAATTTCCGGCTTTAACACTGAATTTGCGCCAAAACGCAAACCGTTTGATCCTGGCAGGCTGGTGCGTTTACCCAGATGATCGTACATAAACAGACCAATACGAATCATCCACGCCGGGCGCAGATGCGGGCGATGCGGCAGGCGAAAACGCATCGGGAAGGCGATATGCGGGGCCATCTTCAGCAGCACTTCACGTTCAGCCAGCGCCTCGCTGACCAGGCGGAATTCATAGTGCTCAAGGTAGCGCAGGCCACCGTGAATGAGTTTTGAACTGGCGGAAGATGTCGCGCAAGCGAGATCCTGCGCCTCCAGCATCAGCACGGATAAACCGCGTCCAGCGGCGTCTGCCGCGATACCAGCACCATTGATGCCGCCACCTATCACAATCAGATCTTTGGTTTCCATGCTGCCCTCGTTCACTTTCGTTAAAGCTCATAAATGTTCGTTATCGAACATATTAGCAAAGAATCGCGCTTTGGGTAACATTGAAAAAACATTTTAGAGTGATATGTATAACATTATGGCGTTTATCTGCCGCTTCGACGTAAACTGTGCGGTAAATTTGCCCACTTGTTTGTAAAGAAAGAGAGACGCATGGATCAGTTCGAATGTATTAACGTTGCCGACGCACACCAGAAGTTGCAGGAAAAAGAGGCGGTACTGGTCGATATTCGCGATCCACAAAGTTTCGCAATGGGACATGCGGCGCAGGCTTTCCATTTGACTAACGACACGTTGGGCGCGTTTATGCGTGAAAATGACTTCGATACGCCGGTCATGGTGATGTGTTACCACGGTAATAGCAGCAAAGGCGCGGCGCAGTATCTGCTGCAACAGGGCTACGATGTGGTCTATAGCATTGATGGTGGCTTTGAAGCCTGGCAGCGTCAGTTTCCCGCAGAGGTGGCGTACGGCGCGTAACGCTTTATACTGTCCCCTTTTGTGTGGAATAAGCGACAGCAACGATGTTGATGATTACCTCTTTTGCTAACCCCCGCGTGGCGCAGGCGTTTGTTGATTACATGGCGACGCAGGGTGTTATCCTCACGATTCAACAACATAACCAAAGCGATGTCTGGCTGGCGGATGAGTCCCAGGCCGAGCGCGTGCGGGCGGAGCTGGCGCGTTTTCTCGAAAACCCGGCAGATCCGCGTTATCTGGCGGCGAGCTGGCAAGCGGGCCATACCGGCAGTGGCCTGCATTATCGCCGTTATCCTTTCTTTGCTGCCTTGCGTGAACGCGCGGGGCCGGTCACCTGGGGGATGATGATCGCCTGCGTGGTGGTGTTTATCGCTATGCAAATTATCGGCGATCAAGAAGTGATGTTATGGCTGGCCTGGCCATTCGATCCAACACTGAAATTTGAGTTCTGGCGTTACTTCACCCACGCGTTAATGCACTTCTCGCTGATGCATATCCTTTTTAACCTGCTCTGGTGGTGGTATCTCGGTGGCGCGGTAGAAAAACGTCTCGGTAGCGGTAAGCTAATTGTCATTACTCTCATTAGCGCCCTGTTAAGCGGCTATGTGCAGCAAAAATTCAGCGGGCCGTGGTTTGGCGGGCTTTCTGGCGTGGTGTATGCGCTGATGGGCTACGTCTGGCTACGTGGCGAACGCGATCCGCAAAGTGGCATTTACCTGCAACGTGGGTTAATTATCTTTGCGCTGATCTGGATTGTCGCCGGATGGTTTGATTTGTTTGGGATGTCGATGGCGAACGGAGCACACATCGCCGGGTTAGCCGTGGGTTTAGCGATGGCTTTTGTTGATTCGCTCAATGCGCGAAAACGAAAATAATTCCAGGGATTTATAAATGAAACAAACACAACGTCACAACGGTATTATTGAACTGGTTAAACAGCAGGGTTATGTCAGTACCGAAGAGCTGGTAGAGCATTTCTCCGTCAGCCCGCAGACTATTCGCCGCGACCTCAACGAGCTGGCAGAGCAAAATCTGATCCTGCGCCATCATGGCGGTGCGGCGCTGCCTTCCAGTTCGGTTAACACGCCGTGGCACGATCGTAAAGCCACCCAGACCGAAGAAAAAGAGCGCATCGCCCGCAAAGTGGCGGAGCAAATCCCCAACGGTTCAACGCTGTTTATCGATATCGGCACCACGCCGGAAGCGGTGGCGCACGCGCTGCTTAATCACAGCAATTTGCGCATTGTCACCAATAATCTCAACGTCGCTAACACGCTGATGGTGAAAGAAGATTTCCGCATTATTCTCGCCGGTGGCGAATTACGCAGCCGCGATGGCGGGATCATTGGCGAAGCAACGCTCGATTTTATCTCCCAGTTCCGCCTCGACTTCGGCATTCTGGGGATCAGCGGCATTGACAGCGACGGCTCGTTGCTGGAGTTCGATTACCACGAAGTTCGCACCAAACGCGCCATTATTGAGAACTCGCGCCACGTCATGCTGGTTGTCGATCACTCGAAATTTGGTCGTAACGCAATGGTCAATATGGGCAGTATCAGCATGGTCGATGCCGTCTACACCGACACCATGCCCCCTGCGGGCGTGATGCAGGTGCTGACGGACCACCATATTCAACTGGAGCTGTGCTGATCCTGCACGGCTTCCCACGTCAGACCAAAACGCGCCAGGTATTTGCGTAGCCGATCTGCGTCATTGACGCTGGCTTTGCCCTGGCGCGAAACGTCAAAAAGCTGACGTCCGGCAGCAGAAAGCGACTTTGCCTGACGGCAGACAGCGATAACGTTTTCCAGTTGTATGCGGTCAAAGAGATCGATGTTTTCCATCTCCGCGCCCAGCAACGCTGTAAGCGCCGAAGGGCGGCTTTCCTGCCAGTTGTAGCGCAGACGGTTAATCTCATCTTCCACCACTTCCAGAGTGATGCGTCCGCTAGTGGCAAAGGTTGCCATGCGCGTAACGCTGGCAGAAAGCTCGCGAAAGTTACCGCGCCATGTCGCCTGGGGAGATGTCGCAAAGGTCAGCCAGGCACGCCGCGCTTCGGTGTTAAAACGCACGCTGTCACCGGTGAGTGAGGCGTGGCGCTCCACTTCATAATCCAGATTAGGCTCGATATCCTCCTGACGCTGGCGCAGTCCTGGTAGGGTGAAGGTCCAGAGATTGATCCGCGCGTACAGGTCTTCGCGAAATTTCCCTTCGGCAACCAACTGGCGCAAATCGCGCACCGTTCCGGCGATAAGCTGAAAATCACTGTTCACCTGGCGATCGCTGCCAAATGGGTAAAAGGTTTTCTCTTCAATGGCTTTTAGCAGCATTGCCTGTTCGTCTGCGCCCAGTTCGCCAATCTCATCAAGAAACAACATTCCGCCGTTGGCGCTGCGTAACAAACCTTCCCGCGATTCCCGCGCCCCGGTAAACGCGCCTTTCACATGACCAAACAGCGCCGACATGGCGGTATCGCCGCGCAGGGTGGCGCAGTTCACTTCTACAAACGCGCCGCTAAACTGATGCCGCGCCTGTTTTAATTCGAAAATGCGTCGTGCCAGAAACGACTTACCCGCGCCGGTCGGGCCGTTAAGCAGGATCGGTGCGCGGGATTTAATCGCCACTTTTTCAATCTGCTCAATCATGCGGTTGAAGTGGGGGTTACGCGTGGCAATGCCGGACTTAAGAAAATCAAGCGTTTGCTGGCGTTCCTCGGCAAAGCGGCTGGCAATCGCGTTATAACGGCTTAAATCGAGATCGATAATCGTCACCGCGCCTGGGCTATCGGGCTGTTCTTTTTTGCGTGGTGGTGAAGTTTGCGCCAGTCGGGCGGGCAGGTAACGTGCTTCTGCCAGCAGAAACCAACAAATCTGCGCGACGTGGGTGCCGGTGGTGATGTGAATTAAATAGTCTTCTTTATCAGGTTGAAACGTGTAATGACGGGCGAAATCATGCAGGCAGGCGTAAACCTCTTCGAAATCCCACGGGTTATGCAGTTCTATCTCAACGCCCACCACTTCTGTTTCTGGCGAAACGCTGGCGATATCGCGTTTAAGCGTTTCAAACAGCGAGCGTGAGCGGGCGTCGTGCAACAATTCCAGCCGGTCGATGACCAACGATTCTTGCTGACATAAACAGAGCGTCGGGCGCCATTTCGACCAGCGTTGGCTGCCACGCCCGGCATAATCCAGTACGGTTCCGACAAAGCCAAAAGCCACTGTTTTACGCATCTTAGATATCCTTATAAAAGACGATATTTCATTATCGGGTAAGTGACTTTATAGAAAATCTCCGTTTACGGACTTTGTACTTTTAATTAAACAAAAACAATCAATTATAAATTTAATTTGCTGATTTAATTTTTTGGCACGACGGTTGCAATTATGGACAGCAAACAACGAAACGAGAAAAACAAAATGAATTACGAATTACTGACCACTGAAAATGCCCCGGTAAAAATGTGGACCAAAGGCGTGCCGGTAGAAGCCGATGCGCGTCAGCAATTGATAAATACAGCGAAAATGCCGTTTATTTTCAGACATATTGCGGTAATGCCTGATGTGCACCTGGGAAAAGGTTCCACCATTGGTAGCGTGATCCCAACGAAAGGGGCGATTATCCCGGCGGCGGTAGGTGTGGATATTGGCTGTGGAATGAATGCGCTGCGTACCGCGTTAACGGCGGCGGATCTGCCTGAAAACCTGGCGGAGTTGCGCCAGTCGATTGAAACTGCCGTACCACACGGGCGTACTACCGGGCGTTGTAAACGTGATAAAGGCGCATGGGAAAATCCGCCGGCTAACGTCGATGCTAAATGGGCCGAGCTGGAAGCGGGTTATCAGTGGTTAACGCAAAAATATCCGCGTTTCCTGAACACTAATAACTACAAACACCTGGGAACGCTGGGAACCGGCAACCACTTTATTGAAATCTGCCTTGATGAGTCGGATCAGGTGTGGATTATGCTGCACTCCGGTTCACGCGGAATCGGTAACGCCATCGGAACTTACTTTATCGATCTGGCGCAAAAAGAGATGCAGGAACAGCTTGAAACGTTGCCGTCGCGTGACCTGGCGTACTTTATGGAAGGTACGGAATATTTTGACGATTACCTGAAAGCCGTGGCATGGGCGCAGCTTTTTGCCAGCCTTAACCGCGATGCAATGATGGAAAACGTAGTAACGGCGTTGCAGAGCATCACGCAGAAAACGGTAAGACTGCCGCAAACTCTGGCGATGGAAGAGATCAACTGTCACCACAACTATGTGCAAAAAGAACAGCACTTTGGCGAAGAGATCTATGTGACGCGTAAAGGCGCGGTATCTGCGCGTGCCGGGCAGTACGGAATTATTCCTGGGTCGATGGGCGCGAAAAGCTTTATCGTGCGCGGGCTGGGAAATGAAGAGTCATTTTGCTCATGCAGCCACGGTGCCGGGCGGGTAATGAGCCGTACCAAAGCGAAAAAATTGTTTAGTGTGGAAGATCAGATTCGTGCCACCGCGCATGTGGAATGCCGTAAAGATGCCGAAGTGATCGACGAAATCCCGATGGCGTATAAAGATATTGATGCGGTGATGGCGGCGCAAAGCGATCTGGTGGAAGTGGTTTACACCCTGCGTCAGGTAGTGTGCGTAAAAGGATAAATAATGAAAAGGATAATTGCGCTGGATGGCGCACAGGGTGAAGGCGGCGGGCAGATCCTGCGCTCGGCGCTGAGCCTGTCGATGATAACCGGTAAACCGTTCACCATCACCGGCATTCGTGCCGGGCGGGCGAAAGCGGGGCTGTTGCGCCAGCATCTGACGGCGGTAAAAGCGGCGATGCAAATCAGCGATGCAACGGTTGAAGGTGTGGAGCTGGGATCGCAGCGCCTGGTCTTCCGGCCCGGCACCGTGCGCGGCGGCGATTACCGCTTTGCTATCGGCAGTGCCGGAAGTTGTATGCTGGTGCTGCAAACGGTGCTGCCCGCGCTGTGGTTTGCCGATGGGCCATCGCGTGTTGAAGTGAGCGGTGGCACCGATAACCCGTCGGCGCCGCCTGCCGATTTTATCTGCCGGGTGCTGGAACCGCTGCTGGCGCGGATGGGGATTCAGCAGCAAACAACGCTGTTGCGCCACGGTTTTTACCCTGCCGGAGGCGGTGTGGTGGCAACGGAAGTTACGCCGGTGGCATCGTTTAACACCTTGCAACTTGGTGAGCGCGGAAACATTGTGCATATGCGTGGAGAGGTGCTACTGGCTGGTGTGCCGCGCCATGTTGCTGAGCGTGAAATCGCTACGCTGGCGGGTAGTTTTTCACTGCATGAGCAGACTATTCATTCCTTGCCGCGCGAGCAGGGGCCAGGAAATACCGTCTCGCTGGAAGTCGAAAGTGAAAATATCACTGAACGCTTTTTTGTCGTCGGTGAAAAGCGCGTCAGTGCCGAAGTGGTCGCCGCCCAACTGGTGAAAGAGGTTAAACGCTACCTGGCAAGCCCGGCTGCGGTAGGGGAATATCTCGCAGACCAGTTGGTGCTGCCGATGGCGCTGGCAGGCGCGGGGGAATTTACGGTCGCCCATCCCTCATGCCATCTGCTGACCAATATCGCGGTGGTGGAGCGTTTCTTGCCAGTGCGGTTTACTCTGGCTGAAACAGATGGCGTAACGCGGGTTAGCGTTGAATGATGCAGAGAGGTAAGTCGGATCAGGTGCGTTATCCGACCAAACTCACACCCCATATCCCATCATTTTCAGCAGTTTCTGCGCGTGCTGTACCGCAGCCTGACGGTGAGCAACGCCGAGTTTTTGATACAGATTGCGGATATGCGTTTTGATGGTGGTTGCTGCCACTTCCAGTTCGCCCGCAATTTGTTCGTTACTGTAACCGGAGTAAATCAGCCCCAGTACCTGCCATTCGCGTTGGGTCAATGGGCTGGTGCGGATCAGTTCCGGCACTTCCGGGTGATTTAGCAGACGTTCGACAAAACTCTCGTCAAAGTGAGCGAACTTGTGTCGGTGATGTTGATTGATTTCCCGCAGGATACGCTGCGCGCGGTGCTGTTCCAGTTCCGGCAGCGTATTGAGTTGAATCAGCTGGCGTAACTGCTGCGCCATCGCTTCGCCTTCGATGACAAAATGACTGATAAATCCGGTGCGATTCGCCAGTTTTAATGCGTCCAGCAACACGCGCTGAGCGTCGCTTTTACGTCCGGCCTGCCAGTACAACTGATTGAGTAACAGCAGGTTGCGGTTCAGGTCGCTCATCAGCCGCAGACTGCGGGCATTTTCGTTGAGTTCTTCGAGGACAATTTCCGCAGGCTCAAACTCGCCCAGCAAAATTTGTGCACGGGCAATGTTGCGCCATTGGCCTTGCAGGAAGTGGTTGTTCGCAAACTCCGGTTTGGCCGTGTGACGCAACCAGTTGGCAGCGGCGGCTTTGTCGCCAGTCATTTGCCAGTAAATCACCCGAACTTTGTTGGCGTTAGAGATCCAGTCGCTGTGATATTTGCCATTCCCCAGCAGGTTTTCCAGGCGGTTAAGTTGGCTGCGGGCGTTATCCAGATCGCCACGAGCCAGCGAGCATTGAATTAACATTGCCAGGCACTGAAGCTGTTGCTGAGGCTGATAAGAAGATAAAACTTCGATCCCGCTACGCGCCGAGGCTTCGGCTTCATCCAGGCGCGCCCATGCCCATAACAGTTGCGCACGGATGCGTACCAGAAACTCATGCATCGGCAACTGTTCCAGATGCTGTTCGTTAATCAACTGGAACGCTTTTTCCTGCGTTTCCCACGCAGTTTGCAGGAACCCCTGGGCAAACAGAATTTCGCTTTGCTGGATTAAACTCCACAAGGCGTAGTGCCAGACATCATGCTGGCGCGCCATTTGCTCGGTTTGCTGCATAAGCGCCAGCGAGCGGGTTAGTTCACCTTTACAGTGCAACACTTCGCCAAGTACAGAGGTCGCGACAATGCGGCTGTAGAACCAGCCCGGAGGCAGTTCTTCCAGTGCCAGTTTTGCCAGTCGTTCGGCTTCTTCCGGATTACCGTCGTTAATGGCGACCTGGGCGCGCAGAGCGTTAAATTCTGCGTGCATGGTGCCTTCCCTGATACCCTGGATCTCGTGTTCGGCTCGTGCCAGCAGGGTATTTACTTCACCGTAGCGATGCTGACTTTGCATCAACCAGGCCTGCAACAACACTAGTTGTGGATTTTCCAACAGGCTGTCCCACGGCAGGGCTTTAAGCGACTCTTCCAGCAGTGACAGTTCGCTGTGGTTGAACAAACTCCAGGCGTGATTCAGCAGAATATCGCGTAGCATCAAAGCGTCGCCTGCCGCCAGCGCATGATGAATGGCTTCGCTGGGAAAACCTTGCGCCATCCAGCTTTCTGCGGCGGCGCGGTGGATTTCCGGCAATTCCGCCGCCAGTTCCCACTGGCAGCGTTGGCGCAGGAAGTTGCCAAACAGCGGGTGATAGCTGAACCATTCGCCAGTATCATCCATCCGTTGCAAAAACAGCCCCTGACGCTCAATCTCCTCAAGACGCATTTGCCCGTTTTCTTCGCCGGTCACGCGGGTGATTAGCGCATCATTCATCGAGCGCAAAATGGCGCTTTTTAGCAGGAAATGACGAGTGGCCAGATCAACGTTATCTAACACCTCATCGACCAGATAATCAGAAAGATGACTGGCATTGATGCCCGCCAGACGACGCGCTGATTTATGAGCTGAGTGGGTATTTTGCTTTGCTGAAAGCGCAATTAGCTGCAACGCCGTCGCCCAGCCGGACACGTCATCGCAAATCCGGCTGCTTTCTGCGGCTTCAATCGGCGATGACAGACGGCAATCAAAGAACTGTTTCGCTTCCTGATGGGTAAATGTCAGTTGCTGGCTGCCAATTTCCAATAGTTGGTCACGCACGCGCAGATTGGCAATGCCCAACTGCGGAAGGTTGCGTGACAGCACCACCAGAGTGAGATTTTCTGGTTGATGGCGAATGAAGAAGCGCATTGATTCGTGGATCACCGGATTGGTGATCAAATGGTAATCATCGATTACCAGGTAAAGTGGACTATGCCATTCCGCCAGTTCGATGAAAAGCTGGGCAAATAGTGACGTCAGACTGGCATATTGCCGTTTTTGCGTCATTGTTTCACTGATGGCGCAGTGACCGCTGGTTGCCTGTTGCACGGCGGCGATCAGATAGCTGGCGAAACGTTCTTGCTGGTTATCGCCTTCATCAAGCGAGTACCAGCCCAAATCGTTTTTTCCTGCCGCCCATTGGGATATGAGCGTTGTCTTTCCGTAACCCGCAGGACTTGTGATTAGCACCAGCCTGAAGTTGTTCGCGCCGGAAAGTTTAGCCAACAGGCGCTCACGAACCACAGTATGGTCGAGTCGAACCGGACGACTTAATTTTGACGGAATCAGCATAGTTAATCACTTCACTGTGGAAATTGAGGAAATATTATTTTTTTTGCGCTTCGTAATTAATAGTTATAAGTTCGGTCAGAAAACTGTGCAATGCAAGCGATGACGATTTTTTATGTGTCTGAATTTGCACTCTGTCACAATTCCAAATCTTTATTAATACTCCGTCTTAAAACAACGCAAATGCAGCGTGGATACTGGATTTTAGGGTGTTTTCTTTCAGTTCAAAAGCCTTATTAAAGCAACGATACCGCCTTAATTCCTGATGAAAGGTCTATCTAAAAACTTGATCTTAATAAATCTATTAAGAGTGAGATGACCCTCAATGGATATTTCATTGCTGAAACTATTTCGCCGCTTTACTTAATTTATAGAGTTACTTTCCGCTTTTTGATAATACGCAACGGCCATTTCTTACTGTTAATAGCAGGATTTCTGCGCTCTCTGGCACTGAGCTGATACTTTTGCAGTTGATTGCACTACCTTTAAGTGGTCGTGATCACATTTTCTTGCTCATCCCCGTCACTCCTCCCCGCCTAATCCCCCGTAGGATGAGGAAGGTCAACATGGAGCCTGGCAAACTAACGATAACGTTGTGTTTAATATCTAAGAAAACTGGAACTCCTATGTCACAACCCATTTTTAATGAAAAGCAATTTCAGGAAGCACTGTCACGCCAGTGGCAGCGTTATGGTTTAACTTCTGCGGCTGAGATGACCCCTCGCCAGTGGTGGTTGGCAGTGAGTGAAGCCCTGGCGGAAATGCTGCGAGCCCAGCCTTTCGTTAAACCGGCGGCGAATCAGCGCCATGTTAACTACATCTCAATGGAGTTTTTGATTGGGCGTCTGACGGGCAACAACCTGTTAAACCTCGGCTGGTATCAGGCTGTTCAGGATTCACTGAAACCTTATGACATCAACCTGACTGACCTGTTAGAAGAAGAGATTGACCCGGCGCTGGGTAACGGTGGCCTGGGGCGTCTGGCTGCGTGTTTCCTCGACTCAATGGCGACTGTCGGGCAGTCTGCCACTGGCTATGGTCTTAACTATCAGTATGGTTTATTCCGTCAATCCTTTGTCGATGGTAAACAGTCTGAAGCGCCAGACGACTGGCATCGCGGTAGCTACCCGTGGTTTAGTCATAACGAAGCTCTGGATGTGCAGGTGGGCATCGGCGGCAAAGTGACGAAAGAGGGGCGCTGGGAACCGGAATTTACCATTACCGGGCAAGCGTGGGATCTTCCAGTGTTGGGCTACCACAACGGTGTAGCACAGCCGCTGCGTTTGTGGCAGGCGACTCATGCTCATCCGTTCAATCTCACCAAATTTAATGACGGTGACTTCCTGCGTGCCGAACAACAAGGCATCAACGCTGAAAAACTGACCAAAGTCCTCTATCCAAACGACAACCACACTGCGGGTAAAAAGCTGCGCCTGATGCAGCAATACTTCCAGTGCGCCTGTTCGGTGGCGGATATTCTGCGTCGCCATCATCTGGCGGGGCGTAAACTGCACGAACTGGCAGAGTATGAAGTTATTCAACTGAACGATACCCACCCGACTATCGCTATTCCAGAACTGCTGCGCGTGCTGATCGATGAGCACCAGATGAGCTGGGATGACGCCTGGGCAATCACCAGCAAAACTTTCGCTTACACCAACCATACTTTGATGCCAGAAGCTCTGGAATGCTGGGATGAGAAACTGGTAAAAGCCCTGCTGCCGCGCCATATGCAGATAATCAACGAAATCAACAACCGCTTTAAGAAACTGGTGGAAAAAACCTGGCCGGGCGATAAAGCGGTGTGGGCAAAGCTGGCAGTTGTGTATGACAAACAGGTTCGCATGGCCAATATGTGTGTGGTAAGCGGCTTTGCGGTGAACGGTGTGGCAGCGTTGCACTCGGATCTGGTAGTGAAAGACTTGTTCCCTGAATACCACCAGCTGTGGCCGAACAAATTCCATAACGTCACTAACGGCATTACCCCACGTCGCTGGATCAAACAGTGCAACCCGGCACTGGCGGCGCTGCTGGATAAATCACTGAAGAAAGAGTGGGTTAACGATCTGGATCAACTGATCCATCTGGAAAAATTCGCCGATGACGCGAAATTCCGTCAGCAATATCGCGAGATCAAACAGGCGAATAAGGTTCGTCTGGCGGAGTTTGTGAAAGCCCGTACCGGTATTGAGATCAATCCACAGGCGATTTTCGATATTCAGATCAAACGTCTGCATGAGTACAAACGCCAGCACCTGAATCTGCTGCATATTCTGGCGTTGTACAAAGAAATTCGTGAAAACCCGCAGGCTGATCGCGTACCGCGCGTCTTCCTCTTCGGCGCGAAAGCGGCACCGGGCTACTACCTGGCGAAGAATATTATCTTTGCGATCAATAAAGTGGCTGATGTGATCAACAACGATCCGCAGGTTAGCGACAAACTGAAGGTGGTGTTCCTGCCGGATTATTGTGTCTCAGCAGCGGAAAAACTGATCCCAGCGGCGGATATCTCCGAGCAGATCTCCACGGCAGGGAAAGAAGCTTCCGGCACTGGCAACATGAAACTGGCGCTCAACGGCGCGTTAACCGTGGGTACGCTGGATGGTGCGAACGTTGAAATTGCCGAAAAGGTCGGTGAAGAGAACATCTTTATTTTTGGTCATACCGTGGAACAAGTGAAGGCAATTCTGGCCAAAGGCTACGACCCGGTGAAATGGCGGAAGAAAGATAAGGTTCTGGACGCCGTATTGAAAGAGGTGGAAAGCGGTAAATACAGCGACGGTGATAAACATGCCTTCGACCAGATGCTGCACAGTATAGGCAAACAGGGCGGCGATCCGTATCTGGTGATGGCGGATTTCGCAGCCTATGTAGAGGCACAAAAGCAGGTGGATGTGCTGTACCGCGACCAGGAGGCCTGGACTCGCGCGGCGATCCTCAATACCGCCCGCTGCGGTATGTTTAGCTCGGATCGCTCTATTCGCGATTATCAGGCTCGTATCTGGCAGGCAAAACGCTAAGGAAGCTCGATGGAAAGCAAACGTCTGGATAATGCCGCGCTGGCGGCGGGGATCAGCCCCAATTACATCAATGCCCACGGTAAACCGCAGTCGATTGGCGCCGAAACCAAACGGCGTTTGCTTGACGCGATGCATCGAAGTACCGCCACGAAAGTGGCGGTAACGCCAGTCCCGAATGTCATGGTTTATACCAGCGGCAAAAAAATGTCGATGGCGGTAGAAGGCAGCGGCGAATATAGCTGGCTGCTGACCACCGAAGAAGGAACGCAGTACAAAGGCCATGTAACGGGAGGTAAAGCGTTTAATCTACCGACGAAGCTGCCGGAAGGTTATCACACGCTGACGCTTACTCAGGACGACCAGCGCGCGCATTGCCGGGTGATTGTCGCCCCGAAACGCTGTTACGAACCGCAGGCGTTGCTGAATAAACAAAAGCTGTGGGGTGCCTGCGTTCAGCTTTATACGCTGCGATCGGAAAAAAACTGGGGTATTGGGGATTTTGGCGATCTCAAAGCGATGTTGGTGGATGTGGCAAAACGTGGCGGGTCGTTCATCGGTCTGAACCCGATTCATGCGCTCTATCCGGCAAACCCTGAAAGCGCCAGCCCGTATAGTCCGTCATCGCGCCGCTGGCTGAATGTGGTTTATATCGACGTTAACGCCGTTGAAGATTTCCATCTTAGCGAAGAGGCACAGGCCTGGTGGCAGATGCCGACCACGCAACAGACGCTGCAACAGGCGCGGGATGCTGACTGGGTCGATTACTCCACGGTTACTGCTTTAAAAATGACAGCATTGCGGATGGCGTGGAACGGTTTCGCGCAACGTGATGATGAGCAGATGGCGGCGTTTCGCCAGTTTGTTGCAGAGCAGGGCGATAGCTTGTTCTGGCAGGCAGCGTTTGACGCGCTACATGCACAGCAAGTTAAAGAGGACGAAATGCGCTGGGGTTGGCCAGCATGGCCGCAGGCGTACCAGAATGTGGATTCACCAGAAGTGCGTCAGTTCTGCGAAGAACATCGTGATGACGTCGATTTTTATCTCTGGTTGCAGTGGCTGGCTTACTGCCAGTTTGCCGCCTGCTGGGAGATAAGCCAGGGCTATGAAATGCCGATTGGCTTGTACCGTGATCTGGCGGTTGGCGTAGCGGAAGGTGGGGCAGAAACCTGGTGCGACCGTGAACTGTATTGCCTGAAAGCGTCGGTTGGCGCGCCGCCGGATATCCTCGGCCCGTTGGGGCAGAACTGGGGATTGCCGCCGATGGATCCGCATATCATCACCGCGCGCGCCTATGAACCTTTTATCGAACTACTGCGCGCGAACATGCAAAACTGCGGTGCGCTGCGTATCGACCATGTAATGTCGATGCTGCGTTTGTGGTGGATACCGTATGGCGAAACGGCGGATCAAGGGGCATATGTCCACTATCCGGTGGATGATCTGCTCGCTATTCTGGCGCTGGAAAGTAAACGCCATCGCTGCATGGTGATTGGCGAGGATCTTGGTACGGTGCCGGTAGAGATTGTCGGTAAGCTGCGCAGTAGCGGTGTTTACTCCTACAAAGTGCTCTATTTCGAAAGCGATCACGAGAAGACGTTCCGCGCACCAAAAGCGTATCCGGAGCAGTCGATGGCGGTCGCGGCAACACACGATCTGCCTACGCTGCGTGGTTACTGGGAGAGCGGGGATTTAACGCTGGGCAAAACACTGGGGCTGTACCCGGATGAAGTGGTGCTGCGCGGTTTGTATCAGGATCGCGAACTGGCGAAGCAAGGGCTGCTGGATGCGCTGCATAAATATGGCTGTCTGCCAAAACGTGCCGGGCATAAGGCATCACTAATGTCGATGACACCGACGCTTAATCGTGGCTTGCAACGTTATATCGCCGACAGTAACAGTGCCCTGTTAGGGCTACAGCCAGAAGATTGGCTGGATATGGAGGAACCTGTAAATATTCCTGGCACCAGTTACCAGTACAAAAACTGGCGACGCAAGCTTTCTGCGACGCTTGAGACGATGTTTGCCGATGATGGTGTGAACAAGTTGCTGAAGGATTTGGACAGACGACGCAGGGCGGCAGCGAAGAAGAAGTAGAGTGCGGTTGATGCCGGATGCGACGCTTGATGCGTCTTATCCGGCCTACTCATTAGAGCAGCCGGATAAGGCATTCACGCCATATCCGGCAGTCAGTATTATCAAATCACCATATTCAGCAGCAGACAGCCTACCAGACCGCACACTGAGATAATGGTTTCCAGCATCGACCAGGATTTGATGGTCTCGCCGATAGTCAGGTTAAAGTACTCTTTGAACAGCCAGAAGCCCGGATCGTTCACGTGAGAGAAAATCACACTACCGGAACCAACCGCAATAACCATCAGCTCCGGGCTAACGCCTGTCGTTGCAATCAGCGGTGCCGCGATACCCCCCGCAGTGATTGCCGCAACGGTTGCAGAACCCAGCGCGATACGCAGCACTGCGGCAATAGACCACGCCATCAGCAGCGGAGAAATGTTGGTTTCGTGCATCATGGAAGCAATGTATTTGTCCACGCCGCTGTCTACCAGCACCTGCTTGAACGCACCGCCACCACCGATGATTAGCAGCATCATCGCGATGATTTTGATTGAAGAAACCAGCGTGTCGTTAATCTGATCCATCGAACGACCACGGTTCAGACCAAAGGTGAACATCGCGATCAGTACGGCAATCAGCGTTGCCATTACCGGGTCACCGAGGAACTCGGCTACCGGCAGGAAAGCGTGACCTTTCGGCAGGATCATTTCAGCGATGGCACGCATTGCCATCAGTACAACCGGCACCAGAGAAGTCCAGACGCTGACGCCAAAGCTCGGCATCTCTTCTTCGCTAAAGGTTTTCGCGCTGTACAGACCTTCCGGGATCGGCTTATCAATGCCTTTCAGCACGCGAGCGTAAACCGGACCCGCGAGAATCACGGTCGGGATCGCCAGAATAGTACCGTACAGCAGGGTTTTACCCATATCGGCCTGGAAGATGGTGGCAATCGCAGTCGGACCCGGATGCGGCGGCAGGAAGCCGTGGGTAACAGACAGTGCAGCCGCCATTGGTACACCAACATACAGCAGTGGGATATTTGCAGCAGCGGCGATGGTGAATACCAGCGGCAGCATCAGCACAAAGCCTACTTCATAGAACAGGGCAAAACCGACGGTAAAACCGGTTAATACCACCGCCCACTGGATGTGTTTTTTACCAAATTTGGCAATCAGCGTGGTGGCGATACGTTGTGCGCCGCCACAGTCTGCCAGCATTTTGCCCAGCATCGCACCAAACCCCATGATCAGGGCAAGGCTACCGAGCGTCCCGCCGACACCGGCTTTGATAGAGCCAATAACTTTATCCAGCGGCATCCCTTGCATTAATCCAACAGCAAGCGCCACGAGGACGAGAGCGATGAAGCCGTTCATTTTGAAGCGGATCATCAGGAGTAATAACAAGATTACACCGATAGCAACAATGACTAATGGCATGATTTACCTGGCCTTTAATTTGTTATGGGTAACGTCAGGTTTCTGACGACAAATCCTGGTTGTCCCAACTGGGAACAGAGATATAACGGCACCACGGCTGATGACCCCTAAAACGTATTAGTGTAGTCAGATGTTATGAGTGTGTTTGGTGCCCATGAGAATGATACGGGTAACATAATGCGCTTGAGAATCACCAGAGCGGGGTAAATTTAAATTATGAGAGGTTGGTCATATTATCGTGGGGAGACGAAGGGGATGGAGTAAAGCTGCGCCATAAGAACAACGAAAGCCCGATAAGACGCTTTAGCGTCGCATCGGGCAATCTACAAAAGAGGGGATAACTTAGTAGTAAGAGTGTTCGCCGCGCTGGTGTTCGGTGAGATCGCGCACACCTTTCAGCTCCGGGAATTCGTTCAGCAACTGCTTTTCGATCCCTTCTTTCAGCGTTACGTCGACCATGGAACAACCGTTACAGCCGCCGCCAAATTGTAGAATGGCGTAACCGTCTTCGGTGATTTCCATCAGCGAAACGCGACCACCGTGACCGGCAAGCTGCGGGTTAATCTGCGATTGCAGCATATACTCCACGCGCTCCATTAGCGGGGCATCGTCAGCCACTTTACGCATTTTGGCGTTCGGTGCTTTCAGCGTTAGCTGGGAACCCAGTTGGTCGGTAACAAAGTCGATCTCTGCATCTTCCAGGTATGGTGCGCTTAACTCATCAACATACGCGGTCAGCAGGTCAAATTTCAGGGCGGTGTCGGTGGCTTCTACAGCGTCAGGCGGACAATAAGAAACGCCACATTCAGCGTTAGGTGTGCCAGGGTTAATCACAAATACGCGGATTTGTGTCCCTTCTTCCTGGTTTGCCAGCAGTTTGGCAAAGTGCGCTTGTGCAGCATCGGAAATACGGATCATAGTAATGGCCTAATAGTTGACTATTTTAGTTGGTTATAATACGCCCATCATCGAGGCTCTACAAGGTTCGACAAAGGCACCAGACCTGGACAGTCGCCGCACCATTGCGTAAAAGCAACTGCGCAATCTCTGCGACGGTACTTCCGGTGGTAACGACATCATCCACAATCACCATATGGAGACCTTGCACGGGCAATTCAAGGCGAAAGGCATTTTTCAGGTTGCGCTTGCGCAGACGGGCGTTGAGAAAATGCTGGGGCGCAGTGGCTCTTGTTCGTGTGACGGCTTCGCTATCCCATTGGCAGTGCAACCAGCGTGATAACGGCTGACACAGCAAATCGCTCTGATTAAATCCCCGACGCCAGTGGCGATGCCGCCATAGCGGGACACTGACGATGCGATCCGGCAGATGTAATTCGCTGGTGCGACGGGCGTGTAAGACTTCCAATAGTAACAAACGTGCTAGCGCACTGGCGATTTCACTGCGGCGGGAAAACTTAAGCTGGTGGATGAGCGGGCTTAACGGCGGCGCATAATTGGCGATGGTTACCAGTCTTTGCCACGGCGGTGGTTTTTGCAGGCAACGACCACAGGGGAGATACGAGTGTGTAGCTGGTAATCCACATTGCGGGCATAGCATTTTATCTGTACGTGCGGCGCGGGAGCAGACCGAACAAATCCCCCAATGACCTAGCGCCAGCGGCATTCGGCATAGCCAGCATAATCCCGGTACTGTTAGCATATGTTCATCCTTGTAAGTGAAAAGAGAACAATAGCGGATGAATAACATCTGGTGGCAGACCAAAGGTCAGGGGAATGTTCATCTTGTGCTGCTGCACGGATGGGGACTGAATGCCGAAGTGTGGCGTTGCATTGACGAGGAACTTAGCTCGCATTTTACGTTACATCTTGTTGATCTGCCTGGCTTCGGGCGCAGTCAGGGATTTGGTGCGATGTCGCTTGCTGACATGGCTGATGTCGTGCTGCAACAGGCACCGGATAAAGCCATTTGGTTAGGCTGGAGCTTGGGCGGGCTGGTGGCAAGTCAGATTGCATTAGCCTATCCCGAGCGTGTTCAGGCGCTGGTCACTGTAGCATCGTCGCCATGTTTTAGTGCCCGTGATGGGTGGCCGGGGATAAAACCGGATGTGCTGGCGGGTTTCCAGCAGCAGCTAAGTGAAGATTTTCAGCGTACGGTGGAGCGTTTCCTTGCGTTGCAAACCATGGGGACAGAAACGGCGCGCCAGGATGCGCGGGCGCTGAAGAAAACCGTTCTGGCATTACCGATGCCGGAGGTTGACGTGCTCAATGGTGGGCTGGAAATCCTGAAAACGGTCGATCTTCGTTATCCGCTGCAAAATGTACCAATGCCGTTTTTGCGATTGTATGGTTATCTCGACGGTCTGGTGCCGCGCAAAGTAGTGCCGATGCTGGATGAACTCTGGCCGCACAGCGAATCATATATCTTCGCCAAAGCGGCTCATGCGCCGTTTATTTCGCATCCAGACGAGTTTTGTCAGCAGCTGGTAGCGTTGAAGCAGAGGGTGTAGGTGGCTTTAGAAATGGCGAGACAGAACTTTCCTGACTCGCCGCAGCCAACTCTTCTTCTGACACCCCGGTAAAGCGCATGATATCTGCAAGAGGGACTCCGGATTACAGCATTCTTTTGGCGATATCCAGGGCTTCCAGGCGTCGACCCAATAAATAACCAATCAGGTAACTAATAAGATATTCTCTTTGTGCATCTGTCATTAAAACCATCCTTTACGTTATTGATGATCTATTTCAGCAAGGTCTTCAACCGTCAGGCTGGTAAATCGCAGAACGTCCTCAAGAGAGACTCCGGCATCCAGCATGGTTTTGGCAATATTTAGGGCGTTGGTACGTATACCGTTCTGAAACCCTTCCTGCCGCAATCTTTCCGCAATAGTCATTAAACTTTCCTTGTGTTTCGGTGAACGTTCGGCAACGCCGTCGATAAAATCGTTAAAACGTACCGCATCGCCAGTTTGTAGTATGTAATTAAACAGCCCTTTGATTTGTCTGTCATTAGCGTACCCACTACTTAATAAGCAAGCCATTTGCTCTACCAGCCCCATCAGGTCGCGTTGACGAATATGTTTTTGAATTAACTCCAGCAGCGCCATGCGTCGGTGCTGCATGATTTCATCATCAGGCATGACGGTGATATCAATCAGCGGAAATGCCGAGGCATAAAGCTGCCTTGCCAGTTTAGGATCGGCGAAACAATCCAGCCAACACAGCGAATAGGGATAGGGGCTTTCAATGCCGTGGTAAAACAACAACGGTACGACCATCGGCAACGTTTTGTATCCTGCATCAAGGTGGTTTTGCATTGCGGCAATGGCATAACGCATCATGCGAAATGCGATCAGTCTGTTTGAGGTGCTTTGATGTTCAATCAGGCAATAGATATATCCTGGCCCTTGCTCCGTTTTCACCGACCACAGCACGTCGGAATAGCTTTCACGCAGATCGTCATCGATAAAGCTGCTCGACTCCAGCTTGAGGGTTTTCATATCACAGAGCGCGTGGATGGGTGCCGGTAAATGGAACGCAAGAAAATCGCGTGCCGTGTCCGGTTGGCGTAAAAAGAGTTTGAACAGCGCATCGTGTGGGGTGGAACTCTGTTTTTTGCTCATGGCGTTCCTTCACCTGTTTTTTTGAATGCCGCGACTTTACGCGCCACTCCACGGCTGTGCATCAGCAAGTTTTCATCCCTGCGAGACGCTTTCAGAGGAACTTACTCCATGCTGCAAGAGTTGCATTTTTATGGAAAGCCGCACGCAAAAAAGCCCGGTAGCTAATGCATACCGGGCTTTTCAAAACGAACGATGAAACAAGGTTAACGCAGCATCCACCACTCACGCAGACAGGCTTTTCCTTCCGGGCAGCTTTTACAACTGCCAGAGAGGCAGCCATCAGGTTCTTCCTGAATCCGTACCGCTTTGCCCATATTTTCCAGCTGTTGCAGCATAGCGTTAATCATCGGCTGCGGGGTGTTCAGCGTCTGGCTGATCTGGGTCGCTTCCATACGACCCCGTAACGCCAGCAAATCACGCACCTGAATGAGCGAAGCCATTGCCGTGTCCTTAGTGGCAATCGCCAGTGGTGCTGGCTGCGCAGCAACTGCTTACCGTTTTGCGGCTTGCCAGTAGTTCGATATCGACTCGACTACGCGCGCGGCGCAGCAGGCCAATAACCACGATGTTAAACAGGACAACCGCCAGAATGCACACCAGGCTGTAAGTTGGGTGCTGGCTGTAGCTGGCGACCTGATAGAACAATGTTGCCAGCGAGTAAGCGATATTCAGCCCCCACAGGATGGAGAAGCCCATCCAGCCACGGCTTGATTCACGGGCAATGGCTCCCATCACCGAAATGCAAGGTACATACAGCAGGACGAATATCAGATAGCTGTAAGCAGCCGCCGCGCTACCGAATTTCTCATCCATCACGCCCATTGCCCCAGTACCCATTTCGCCGTCGCCTTTGCTGGCTTCAATTGGGTTCATCAGTACGCTAAGGCTGAAGGTGTCTTTCAGGCTCTGCCAGGTTTCATCTACCGCGCTGAACAGCTCTTCACCGAGGTTAAATTCCGCCGGATTGAACTCTTCGTCCTGAATGTTTTCTGCGGTATAGAGGGTGTTGAGAGTACCCACCACCACTTCTTTCGCCATTGCGCCAGTAAACAGTCCAACCGTTGCCTGCCAGTTATCTTCATGCACGCCAATCGGCTTGAAGACTGGAGTGATCACGCGGCTGACAGAGGCCAGCGCCGAGTCGTTGATGTTATCGACGATTTTCCCACTCAGCGAGAAGCTGTTGAATGCGCTCAGGAAAATGCTGACGATGATAATCACTTTACCGGCGCGCAGAACGAAGCCTTTCAAACGCTGCCAGGTCTGGATAATCAGACTCTTAATGTGTGGTACGTGATAGACCGGTAGCTCCATGACAAACGGCGTCGCTTCACCGCGCATAATGGTGTATTTGAGCATCAGACCCGTCAGTACCGCCATCACAATACCGATGACATACAGTGAGAACACAGCCAGCGCGCCATTCTGCCCGAAGAACGCGGCAGCAAATACTGCGAAGATTGCCAGACGAGCACCGCAGGACATAAATGGCGCCATCATGATAGTCATCAGACGTTCACGCGGAGCATCAAGAGTGCGCGCACCCATCACCGACGGTACGTTACAACCGAAGCCAACGATCAACGGCACAAAGGATTTCCCTGGCAGACCCAACGCTTGCATCAGACGGTCCATCACAAATGCCGCTCTCGCCATATACCCGGAGTCCTCGAGGAAGGAGAGGAACAGGTACATCATGCCGATCTGCGGCACCAGTGGCAGAACGGTGTTAATACCGCCACCCAGCCCCTGGGCGAGGAAGATAGTCAGCCAGTCAGGGAAGTGGAGCGTGTAGCCAATCCACTGAATACCATGCACAAAGAGTGCCACGGAACCGACGTCAAACAGCGGCTGTAACGCCCCGCCGATGTTGATAGCCAGCAGGAACATCAGATACATCACAAAGAGGAAAATTGGCAGACCGAGGAATCGGTTGAGCACGATTTTATCTACTGCCGTGGTGAAACGGCTGGGTTCTGCCGTCAGGGTATTGCTCACCACATCGCAGATGGCAGCAATACACTGGTAACGCGCATCGGCAATGTGCAGCGCCGGATCGTCCATCTCATTACGCAGACGGGCGAGGGCTGCATCCAGATGCTGCGACGCTTCACCGGCGTAGGCGCGGCTGTAGATATCGCCTTCCAGCATTTGCAGACCCAGCCAGCGGCGATGTTTCAGCGGGATGTCTGACGGCATCACTTTCGCCAGCGCATCGGCTTCATTGATTAGCGGCTGTGCGTAATGCACCAGTTCTACATTCTCGTTGGCTTTATAGCGGTCAATTGCCAGTTTCAGGGCTTCAATACCGCGACCACGCGTGGAAACCAGCGGGATCACCGGGCAGCCAAGACGTGCCGACAGCGCATCAATTTCAATGCGAATATTTTGCTTCTCGGCAATGTCGAGCATGTTCAGCGCCACGATGCAGGGAATGCCGAGCTCCAGCAGTTGCAGCGTCAGGTACAGGTTACGCTCAAGGTTAGACGCATCCACCACGTTAATCAGCAGATCGGCGTCGCCACTCAAAATGTAGTGACAGGCGATTTGCTCATCAAGCGAAGTTTGCGATGAGATGGTGGTCAGAGAATAGGTGCCGGGCAGGTCAACCAGGGTGACCTGATGATCGGTGGTGGAGAACTGACCCTCTTTACGTTCGACGGTAACGCCAGCCCAGTTTCCTACACGCTGACGTGCGCCGGTGAGCTGGTTAAATAAGGTTGTCTTGCCAGAATTTGGATTACCAATTAAGCCAATGGTTAATTTTTTCATTGTTATTCTCACCGTATTAACAGGAAACCGCTTCCACTTCTAATAAGGCCAGATCTTTTTTCCGTAATACCAGGCTCACACGGCGAGTTTCGATATGAATGGGATCACCGAGTGGAGCGACGCGCACCACATTAAAAGAGGAGCCAGGTAACATGCCAAGAGAAAGCAGCTTCTGACGATATGCCGGGCTGATTTCACGGGAAAAGCCAGTGATTTTCCACGCAGTATCTGGAGTGTATTGCATAGGTGCCTACTTGTTTCTCATTAACTGGATAACTACCTCATGGGGCGTTTGACAGCGACATGAGACCAGATGATTTGCCAACGAAGGAGAGATGAAATAATCAACAGTACAATGATAATGAGAATGGTTTCTATCAGCAATACTTAAAATGTGTGCGAATGTTGGTTTAGATAATAATCTGACTCAATGTTGATGTGGCTCAAGGTTATATCTGGGTCAAAATAAAATTCGAGTGACGAATTATTAGGGCGGCTTGATGTTTAATTAAGGTTTCAGTTGTTAATGATGTGATAAATATTAGCGGAATATATTGTGGTTTTGGCTGTGGAATAAAAATACCGGAGCCAGGCAAGTGCACGGACAGTCCCCTCGCCCCATCGGGGAGAGGGCTAGGGAGAGGGGGGAAAGTTGTGCCTGTTTTGACCCGTAAGCGAGTTTGTCAGCAATCTCAAATGCCGGAGATGTTCTCCGGCACTTTTATGTCAGTTAAGGCGTTTATTGCCAGATGTGGTGTGAACGCCTTATCTGGCCTACGACTTCGTGCAAATTCGAACCGTAGGCCAGTTGGGCGATTAACGTTTTTTGCCCATTGCCGCTGCCAGCGCATCCATCATCGCACTGTTACCGGCAGTCTGCGCTTCACGACCGCGCGGTTTGGCTGCCGGGCGGTTATTTTGCGGGCGATCGTTACCGCTGCCGCGACGGGCGTTGGTTTCACTTGGCTGTTCATCCAGACGCATGGTCAGGGCGATACGTTTACGCTGAAGATCGACTTCCAGCACTTTCACCTTCACAATGTCGCCCGCTTTCACCACGGTGTGCGGATCTTCCACAAACTTGTTCGACAAAGAAGAAATGTGAACCAGGCCATCCTGATGTACGCCGATATCAACAAAAGCACCAAAATTGGTGACGTTGGTCACCGCGCCTTCGAGGATCATGCCCGGTTGCAGATCGTTCATTGTCTCGACGCCATCGGCAAACTGAGCGGTTTTAAATTCCGGACGCGGGTCGCGGCCCGGTTTTTCCAGCTCTTTGATGATGTCGGTTACCGTCGGCACACCGAATTTCTCATCGGTAAAGTCAGAGGCTTTCAGGTTACGCAGTTCGCTGCTATTACCCATCAGATCTTTCAGCGCCTGCTGTGTTGCCGCCAGAATGCGTTCAACCACCGGATAGGCTTCCGGGTGAACGGTAGAAGCATCCAGCGGGTTATCGCCGTGGTTAATTCTCAGGAAGCCCGCGCATTGCTCGAAGGCTTTCGGCCCCAGACGGCTGACTTTTAACAGTTGCTGACGGTTCTGGAACTGACCGTTCTCGTCACGCCAGGCAACTATGTTTTGCGCCATCATGCGCGTCAGACCCGCCACGCGGGTTAACAGCGGAACGGAAGCGGTGTTGAGATCAACGCCAACGGCGTTAACGCAGTCTTCCACCACTGCGTCCAGTTTGCGAGCCAGCTGCGTCTGGCTAACATCATGCTGATACTGACCTACGCCGATAGATTTCGGATCGATTTTCACCAGCTCCGCTAGCGGATCTTGCAAACGACGGGCGATAGACACTGCGCCACGCAGCGAAACATCGAGCTCCGGGAACTCCTGCGCTGCCAGCTCGGAAGCCGAGTAAACCGATGCGCCTGCTTCGCTGACGATCACTTTCTGCGCCGTTACTTTCGGGAACTGCTTCTGTACGTCGAGATAGAAACGCTCGGTTTCGCGGGAAGCCGTACCGTTACCAATTGCTACCAGTTCAACGTTATGTTTTTCACACAGCGCAGCAACGGTCATCGCTGCTTTTGCGGCTTGCCCGGTGTGCGGATAAATGGTGTCGGTCGCCACCAGCTTGCCAGTTGCATCGACCACCGCGACTTTTACCCCGGTGCGCAGACCCGGATCGAGCCCCATCGTCGCACGCAGTCCAGCGGGGGCTGCCATCAGCAGATCGTGCAGGTTACGGGCAAAGACGTTAATCGCTTCATCTTCCGCACGTTCGCGCACGGTGCCCATCAGTTCGGTTTCCAGGTGCATCAGTACCTTGATGCGCCATGTCCAGCTCACCACGCCTTTACGCCAGCTATCCGCCGGGGCATTGTTCAGGCGCAGGCCAAGGTGATCCATGATGATTTGCTCGCAGTAGCTCTCTTTGGGCGGCTCATCGAACTGTGGATCGGCATTCAGCGAAAGCTGGAGTATGCCTTCGTTACGACCACGAAACATCGCCAGTGCGCGGTGAGAAGGCACCGTTGACAGCGGTTCGTGATGATCGAAATAGTCGCGGAATTTTGCCCCTTCCTCTTCTTTACCGCTCACCACCGTAGAAACCAAATGCGCGTTCTTCCACAGATAATCACGCACTTTCGCCAGGAGAGCGGCATCTTCGGCAAAACGTTCCATCAGAATGTAGCGCGCGCCGTCCAGCGCGGCTTTGGTATCTGCCACGCCTTTATCGGCATCAACATATTGTGCAGCGGCGACTTCTGGCGTGTGTGACGGATCGCTCCACAGCAGGTCAGCCAACGGCTCAAGACCTGCTTCAATGGCGATTTGCCCACGGGTGCGACGTTTAGGTTTGTAGGGCAGATAGAGGTCTTCGAGTTCGGTTTTGCTTAAGGTGGCGTTGATGGCATTCGCCAGCTCATCGGTGAGTTTACCTTGCTCAGAAATGGACTTGAGGATCGCCTGACGTCTCTCTTCCAGCTCGCGCAGGTAGCTCAGACGCGTTTCCAGATTACGCAACTGCGTGTCATCCAGACCGCCGGTGATTTCCTTACGATAACGTGCGATAAACGGCACGGTATTCCCTTCGTCAAGCAGGCGAACGGCGGCTTCAACCTGTTCCGGGCGCGCCTGAATTTCACCCGCAATAATGCGGCAGAACGAATCATTCATCATGGTTTGAGTTCATCTTTTCGGATCAAAAATCAGGGGATAGTTATACGGACTGGCTGGCAAAAATGCCAGCCAAAGGCTGGAGGTTAAGACTCTTCCTTACGGTTTCACGTACTCGATGGCATTAACATACCAGCTCGCTTCCCCGGCAGGCGTATTCACCACCGCCAGATCGCCCACTTCTTTTTTCAGCAATGCGCGAGCCATCGGGGAATCGATAGAGATGTAATCTTTACGACCAAAAATTTCATCGTAGCCGACAATTCTAAAACGGTGAGTCACGCCATCGTCGTTTTCAATCTCTACCCAAGCGCCAAAGAAGACCTTGCCTTCCTGCTGCGGGGAATAATCGACGATTTTGAGATTTTCCATGCATTTAGTGAGATAGCGCACGCGACGGTCGATTTCACGCAGGCGCTTTTTATTATACTGATAGTCAGCATTTTCACTGCGGTCGCCCAGACTTGCAGCCCAGGTCACCTTTTTTGTGACCTCCGGGCGTTCTTCACGCCAGAGATAATTTAGCTCTTGTTTGAGTTTTTCATACCCTTCCCGGGTAACCAGGGGCGTTTTCATCTCGTTGATTCCCTTTGTCTGTTTGATAATGCGCACATTGGGTATAACGTGATCATATCAACAGAATCAATAATGTTTCGCCGAATAAATTGTATACTTAAGCTGCTGTTTAATATGCTTTGTAACAATTTAGGCTGAAATTCATACCAGATTTTGCTGGTGACGAACGTAAGCTTTTTTAAGAATACACGCTTACAAATTGTTGCGAACCTTTGGGAGTACAAAGAATGCAAGAGAACTACAAGATTCTGGTGGTCGATGACGACATGCGCCTGCGCGCGCTGCTGGAGCGTTATCTCACCGAACAAGGCTTCCAGGTTCGAAGCGTCGCTAATGCAGAACAGATGGATCGCCTGCTGACTCGTGAATCTTTCCATCTTATGGTACTGGATTTGATGTTACCTGGTGAAGATGGCTTGTCGATTTGCCGACGTCTTCGTAGCCAGAGTAACCCGATGCCGATCATTATGGTGACGGCGAAAGGGGAAGAAGTAGACCGTATCGTTGGTCTGGAGATTGGCGCTGACGACTATATTCCAAAACCGTTTAACCCGCGCGAGCTGCTGGCTCGTATTCGTGCAGTGCTGCGTCGTCAGGCGAACGAACTGCCGGGCGCGCCGTCACAGGAAGAAGCAGTAATTGCTTTTGGTAAGTTCAAACTAAACCTCGGTACGCGTGAAATGTTCCGCGAAGATGAGCCGATGCCGCTCACCAGCGGTGAATTTGCGGTACTGAAGGCGCTGGTCAGCCATCCGCGTGAGCCGCTCTCCCGCGATAAGCTGATGAACCTTGCCCGTGGCCGTGAATATTCTGCAATGGAACGCTCCATCGACGTGCAGATCTCGCGTCTGCGCCGCATGGTGGAAGAAGATCCGGCACATCCGCGTTACATTCAGACCGTCTGGGGTCTGGGCTACGTCTTCGTGCCGGACGGTTCTAAAGCATGAGGCGATTGCGCTTCTCGCCACGAAGTTCATTTGCCCGCACGTTATTGCTCATCGTCACCTTGCTGTTTGTCAGCCTGGTGACGACTTATCTGGTGGTGCTGAACTTCGCGATTTTGCCGAGCCTCCAGCAGTTTAATAAAGTCCTCGCTTACGAAGTGCGTATGCTGATGACCGACAAACTGCAACTGGAGGACGGCACGCAGTTGGTTGTGCCTCCCGCTTTCCGTCGGGAGATCTACCGTGAGCTGGGGATCTCTCTCTACTCCAACGAGGCTGCCGAAGAGGCCGGGCTGCGTTGGGCGCAACACTACGAATTCTTAAGCCATCAGATGGCGCAGCAGCTTGGCGGCCCGACGGAAGTCCGCGTCGAGGTCAACAAAAGTTCGCCTGTCGTCTGGCTGAAAACCTGGCTGTCGCCCAATATCTGGGTACGTGTGCCGCTGACCGAAATTCATCAGGGCGATTTCTCCCCGCTGTTCCGCTATACGCTGGCGATAATGCTGTTAGCAATAGGCGGCGCGTGGCTATTTATTCGTATTCAGAACCGACCCTTAGTCGATCTCGAACATGCTGCTTTGCAGGTGGGTAAGGGGATTATTCCGCCGCCGCTGCGTGAATATGGCGCTTCGGAGGTGCGTTCGGTTACCCGCGCCTTCAACCATATGGCGGCAGGCGTTAAGCAACTGGCAGATGATCGCACATTGCTGATGGCAGGGGTAAGCCACGACCTGCGCACGCCGCTGACGCGTATTCGCCTGGCGACTGAGATGATGAGCGAGCAGGATGGCTACCTGGCAGAATCGATCAATAAAGATATCGAAGAGTGCAACGCCATCATTGAGCAATTTATCGACTACCTGCGCACCGGGCAGGAGATGCCGATGGAACTGGCGGATCTTAACGCTGTGCTTGGTGAGGTGATTGCCGCCGAAAGTGGCTATGAGCGGGAAATTGATACCGCGCTTGAGCCGGGCAGCATTGAGGTGAAAATGCACCCTCTGTCGATCAAACGCGCGGTGGCGAATATGGTAGTGAACGCCGCCCGCTACGGCAATGGCTGGATTAAAGTCAGCAGTGGAACGGAGCCGAATCGCGCCTGGTTCCAGGTGGAAGATGACGGCCCAGGGATTGAACCGGAGCAGCGTAAGCACCTGTTCCAGCCGTTTGTCCGTGGTGACAGTGCGCGCACTATCAGTGGCACTGGCTTAGGGCTGGCGATTGTGCAGCGGATTATCGATAACCATAACGGGATGCTGGAACTTGGCACCAGCGAGCGGGGCGGGCTTTCCATTCGCGCCTGGCTGCCATTGCCGGTAACGCGGGCGCAGGGTGCGACAAAAGAAGGGTAAATAAAACGGGAGGCGAAGGTGCCTCCCGTTTTGCTTTCTATAAGATACTGGATAGATATTCTCCAGCTTCAAACCATTACAGCTTCGGACCAGCCGCTACCAGCGCAGCACCCGCAGGGGTGTCGGTATATTTATCGAAGTTGTCGATAAACAGTTTCGCCAGCGTTTCAGCTTTTTCCTGCCATTGTTCCGGAGAGGCGTAAGTGTTACGCGGATCGAGGATCTTCGTGTCAACGCCCGGCAGTTCTGTAGGGATCGCCAGGTTAAACATCGGCAGAGTGAAGGTTTCTGCGTTATCCAGCGAACCATTCAGAATAGCGTCGATAATGGCGCGGGTATCTTTAATGGAGATACGTTTGCCAGTGCCGTTCCAGCCGGTGTTAACCAGATACGCCTGCGCGCCCGCCGCCTGCATACGTTTCACCAGCACTTCTGCGTACTGAGTCGGGTGCAGCGACAGGAACGCCGCGCCGAAGCAGGCGGAGAAGGTTGGCGTCGGTTCGGTGATGCCGCGTTCAGTACCGGCCAGTTTGGCGGTGAAGCCAGAGAGGAAGTGGTACTGAGTTTGATCGGCAGTCAGACGAGAAACCGGCGGCAATACGCCGAAAGCATCTGCGGTCAGGAAGATAACTTTAGTTGCGTGGCCTGCTTTGGAGACCGGCTTAACGATGTTTTCGATGTGATAGATCGGATAAGAAACGCGGGTGTTCTCGGTTTTTGAACCATCGTCAAAGTCGATAGTGCCATCTTCACGCACGGTGACGTTTTCCAGCAGCGCATCGCGACGGATAGCGTTGTAGATTTCGGGTTCCGCTTCTTTCGACAGCTTGATGGTTTTCGCGTAGCAGCCGCCTTCGAAGTTAAACACGCCGTCATCGTCCCAGCCGTGTTCGTCATCGCCAATCAGACGGCGTTTCGGGTCGGTGGAAAGGGTGGTTTTACCCGTGCCAGAAAGGCCGAAGAACACTGCAACGTCGCCTTTCTCGCCAACGTTGGCGGAGCAGTGCATGGAGGCAATGCCTTTCAGCGGCAGCAGGTAGTTCATCATCGAGAACATCCCTTTCTTCATTTCGCCGCCGTACCAGGTGCCGCCAATTAACTGCATACGCTCAGTCAGGTTAAACGCGACGAAGTTTTCAGAGTTCAGACCCTGTTCTTTCCACTGCGGGTTAGTGCACTTCGCGCCGTTCATAACGATAAAGTCTGGTTTGAAACCTGCCAGCTCTTCATCGCTCGGGCGAATAAACATGTTCTTGACGAAATGCGCCTGCCAGGCCACTTCGGTGATGAACCGAACGGAAAGACGAGTATCCGGGTTAGCGCCACAGAATGCGTCTACAACGAACAGACGTTTGCCGGAAAGCTGTTTGGTTACCAGGCCTTTTAGATGTTGCCAGGTTTCAGGGGAGAGAGGTTTGTTGTCGTTCTTACCTTTGCCTTTGTCTGCCCACCAGAAGGTATCGCGAGTGGTATCGTCACGGACGATATACTTATCTTTTGGTGAACGGCCGGTGAAGATTCCGGTATCGACGGCAACGGCGCCCAGATTAGTTAACACCCCGCGCTCATAACCGGTCAGGCTCGGATCGAGCTCTTCCTGATACAGCAGGTCGTAGCTTGGGTTGTAAACGATATCATGTACGTCACTGATACCATAAGCCTCGAGTTCTTGCGGGGTCAAACCATTGTTAACGCGCATTTCACTGCTCCTTAGCCAATATGTATTGCCTGAATAGTAAAGTCTTTTTGGGGGTGTTAACCGCGACAAGGCTCATAGATTTACGTATCTGGAGAAATTCATATTTGACAAAACTCCGTGATTCCTGTCACGAAACGGTAGCTATTATCGCAGAAATAGCATTTTAGGTGTGGAAAATGTTCTTAAAAGGTTAAAACTTGGTTTATATGGCGAGAATGTTGCGAGTGTAATCGCATTCCTGAGTGAAATTGATGCAAATTCAACGAGTAAAGTATCGATTCACCTCGCTAACTTTTTTTGATTACTTTCTGAGAAAAACAAATTAGTCCAGCCTGGATGCGATAATTACCTCTCCTTTTGATTCTGGATAACCAACATGGAAAACGTTGAGCTTTCACCCGCAACACGCAGGGGAATGGTTGTTACCGGATTACTCCAGGGATTAGTTTGCTACCTGCTGATCTCCTGGCTCGCTGGTAAAAATAACAGTTGGATAGTTTATGGCGTACCTGCGACCATGGCGCTTTCATCCGTTTTGTTATTTTCTGTAGTGTCCTTCAAACAGAAGCGACTTTGGGGATGGCTGGCGATAGTGTTGATTGCCACTCTTGGGATGAGCGGCTGGCTGAAGTGGCAAATTGATGGCATGAGTCCCTGGAGAGCGGAAAAGGCGCTTTGGGATTTTGGGTGTTATCTGCTGCTGATGGGAATGATGTTGCTGCCGTGGATACAACATAGTCTGCGTGAGCGTAATGACAGTACCCGCTATAGCTATTTTTACCAGTCGGTATGGCATAACGTACTTATATTATTGGTGATTTTTATCGCTAATGGCCTGACGTGGCTGGTGCTTTTACTGTGGAGTGAGTTGTTTAAACTCGTTGGTATCACGTTTTTTAAAACGCTCTTTTTTGCAACCGACTGGTTTATTTATCTTACGTCAGGTCTGGTTACCGCACTGGCGGTGATCCTCGCGCGGACACAGTTGCGTTTAATCGACTCCATTCAAAAGCTGTTCACGTTAATCGCCACAGGTTTACTGCCGTTGGTGTCATTGTTGACGCTGATGTTTATTATCACCCTACCGTTTGCGGGCCTGAACGCGATTTCTCGCCACATTTCCGCTGCCGGGTTGCTTTTGACGCTGGCCTTTTTGCAATTGCTCTTAATGTCCATTGTCGGCGATCCGCAAAAAGCGTCACTTCCCTGGACGGGGCTGTTGCGTTGCCTGATTCAAACCGCTCTGCTGGTCGCCCCATTGTATGTGTTCGTCGCCGCCTGGGCGTTATGGCTGCGGGTCGCGCAGTACGGCTGGACTGCCGAACGCTTGCATGGCGTGTTGGCTGTGGTGGTGTTACTGGTTTGGTCTCTGGGATATTTTGTCAGTATTGTCTGGCGTAAAGGGCAAAATCCCCTTGTTCTTCAGGGCAAAGTGAACCTTGCGGTTTCGTTATTGGTGTTGGTGATACTGGTGCTTCTTAATTCGCCTGTGCTGGACAGTATGCGTATTAGCGTGAACAGTCATATGGCGCGTTATCAGAGCGGCAAAAACACGCCAGACCAGGTAAGTATCTACATGCTCGAACAGAGCGGTCGCTATGGCCGTGCGGCGCTTGAGTCGCTGAAAAGCGATGCCGAGTATATGAAAGACCCGAAACGCAGACGGGATCTGCTGATGGCGTTTGATGGGAAGCAACATCTTCAGCAGCAGGTATCGGAAAAAGCATTAGCCGATAACGTGTTAATTGCCCCTGGTTCTGGCAAACCGGATGCGACATTCTGGTCGGCCTTAATCAAAGAACGCTATAACGTGATGACCTGTATTGAAAAGGATGCCTGCGTACTGGTCGAGAGAGATCTAAATAGTGATGGTCAGACGGAGCGGCTCCTGTTTGCCTTTAATGATGAAAGAGTCATCGTCTATGGCATTGACCCCACCGGGAAAGAATGGCAAGAGCTCACGATGAGTTTACTTCCGCGCGAAATAACGAAAGAGAAATTACTCACTGCCGCGAAGGAAAGAAAACTGGGAACGAAGCCTAAAACGTGGCGCAATCTTACGGTGGATGGTGAAACGCTGGAGGTGAATCTGAATGAGTGACAACACGCATCTGATTTTTGTCAGATGCGGCGCCTTAGCTGACCCACAATAACTTGCGATTTATACCGTAGGCCTGATAAACGCAGCGCATCAGGCAATTTCGTCATGAAATCCGGCAGAGTTATCTCTGCCGGAAAAACTAATTAATGAACCTGCGGATCTGCCGGAGACGCGTTGTTGCGGATCTCGGCAATATCCATCGCATTGAACAGATAGTGGTTACCGCAGTAATCACAATGCATGTCAATTTCGCCATCTTCCGCCAGGATGCTATCCACTTCTTCATCCGGCAGCGTTTTCAGCGCATCGGCGCAACGTTCACGCGAGCAGGTGCATTTGAACTCCACATCCTGCGGATCGTAAACCGTCACCTCTTCTTCGTGGTACAAACGCCACAACACTTCATTTGCCGGCAAAGTCAGCAACTCTTCGGTTTTGATGGTTTCGGTTAGCGTCGCCAGGTGGTCGAAGTCGTCCTGCTGGGCATTTTGCGCAGGCATTACCTGTAACAACATACCGCCAGCGGCGGGCTTACCATCTACGTTGCCGGTGCGAATAAACAGGCGCGTCGGAAGCTGTTCAGAACGCATAAAGTAATCTTCCAGGCAGGCCGCCAGGGTATCACCTTCCAGACCAACCACGCCCTGATAGCGTTCGCCTTCGCTCGGGGTAATGGTGATCACCACATAACCATTACCGACCAGCGTTTTCAGGTCGGCATTTTCCGGAATTTCGCCCTGTACGCGCGCCACGCCGCGCATCTGCTGGTTGTTGTTACCGTTGATAACCGCCAGATTCATCGGACCGTCGCCTTGCAGCTGTACGGTGATATCACCATCAAACTTCAGCGTAGCGGTTAACAGGCTGGTCGCAACCAGCAGTTCTGCCAGCACGTTTTTAACGGGCTGCGGATAATCGTGATTCTCAAGGATCTGTTGCAGGGTTTCCGAAACGGTTACCAGTTCGCCGCGCACGGCAAAGTTTTCAAACAGATAGCGATGTAATTGGTCATGTTGCGGCATAATCATCTCTCTTGCAGGTGACAGTTATTCACTGTCGCCGTGTTTAAATCGTAACAGGTCGCGGCGCTCTTTTTTGTCCGGGCGTCGATCCGGGTGCGGCATGGTTAAGGCATTAAGTTTACGTGCCAGCGCCATTTTTTCGCGTTTCTCTACACTTTCCGCAGTCTCTTCATACAGCAAGACTGCCTCGCTGGCGGGGCGACGCTGTTCAGTAATCGCCTTTACAATCACCGTTCGTTCGTCATTTCCCTGGCGCAGAGTGAGCGTGGCATTCAGTTCGACGACTTTACTCGGCTTGCTGCGCTGCCCGTTGTAATGCACCTTACCGCCTTCGATCATTTCACGAGCCAGCGCGCGGGTTTTGTAAAAACGGGCGGCCCATAGCCATTTATCCAGTCGAACCTCAACAGCAGGTTTTTCTTTCATGGCGTCTCCTTCACATTAGCGAGGGGATCAGGCGGCGGTAGTCATTCAGTGACGGATGGCGCTGATACTGTTTTTCAGCAATCCCTGAGTCGGGATTAGTGACGCCGAGGCAGTAACGAATACCAAATTGCGCGGCAGCATCGAGAATTGCTTCGCTGTCATCAATAAACAGCGTTCTTTCAGCTTTCAGACCCGTAGCTTCGGCCACCGCATGCCATAACCGCTGATCCTCTTTCGGATAACCAAATGTGTGGGTGGAAAGTAATAAATCAAGGTGTGCGTCAAGACCGGTATGCTCAAGTTTTACCGCCAGGTTGTGCGGATGTGCGTTGGTGAGCAAAATTCGCTGCTTACCGCTGGCTTTAAGTGCCTCAAGAAACGGAATAGTATCTTCACGCAGTACGGCGCGCGGTCCCATCTCGGTGGTCATCGCACAGATATCCAGACCCAGTTGTTCACTCCAGTAATCAAGACAGTACCAGTTTAGCGTATGCTGCACGTCGTGATATTGCTGGCGCATATATTCCATCGCTTCCTGTGGCGTGACCCCGTTTTTCGCGCCCCAGGTTTCAGGCACCAGCTTTTGCCAGAAATAGTTATCGAAGGCGAGGTCGAGCAACGTGCCGTCCATATCCAGCAGAACGGTATCTACGTCCTGCCAGGCAATGTTGATATGCATGAGGGAAATCTCCAGAGTGAAGCCATTTGCGCGACAGGGTAGCATAACCTGCCGCGCAAACGTGTTATTCGATAAGGCTTTCTGAAGGGGTGATCAGTTGTGGATTCAGGCAGCTTTCATAATAGGCCTGAATTTCCATCATGCGAGTACGATGACGGTGATAACGACGCCAGGCCTGTACGCCATTATAGATGGCACTGCCCAGCATCGTCAGCAACAGCAATGTCGTGCCCAGATAGCGCCACAGGCCGGAGCGATCCGGGATGGGGTGCAAGCCGATATGCTGCGTGCCGTTGGCATCGGTAAAAATATTGGTGACGATGCCTTCGGCGTTAAACGGTGTATGCATCAGCATTTGCGCCAGTTTCTGGAAAGCGTTCCACTGTTCTTGCGGCGGGTAGTCGTAAAGTGATGCCGAAGGCCAGGGCTGATCAACAAAATCGCTGCCTTCGTCGCTGACAATCAGGAATCCTCCCGGTGCCGGGCTATTCAGTGATTGCGCGGCTCGCGCCGTTTCATGAGTAATGAATGGTGCTGTGGAGGTTTCCACCAGGTTATCGAGTGATTCCGCGCTCACCGGGCGGAGTAATACATTCACGCCGTCGAGTTTTCCAGCGTTAGCGCGTTTTACCAGTGCGTCCCAGTCCTTACTGTTGCCGAGATTCACCAGCGCATTTTTCAACCGAACACAATCATCTTTGGCGGCACAGAGATCGGCGGTTTTCAGCACGATGTCGCCAAAGTCATCGAGCAGTACCATGCCGGATTTCTGAATTGCTGAACGCAATGTGGCGCTGACGCGAGATTCGTCATCCGGTTTCGGGTGCAACTGGCGGTTTACTGCCTCGGTCAGTGCCGTGGCCTTGTTGACCAGTTCAGATTCCGGTAATGGCAATGAACGGGCGTCATTCCAGATGATCTGCGAGCAGTCAAATGGCAAAAACGGTGAATTGGTTTTCGCGCTCCAGGTGCCAGAAGTGCGGATATTACACATGCCTGTACCGCTAAGACGTAAGGTATCGCCTACACGTACTCCGGCATCTGCCAGTTGTTTAACGCTGGTGGCTTCAATGGTCTGCGCGCCTTTCATCCACGAGAGGGTGAATTTCAGCGGCATATCCAGCGGAACCCAGAACAGCAGCATAAACAGCACCAGCAGAGAACCCGCCGCGATAATCGTACTGCGTAGCCAGTGTTGCAGCGGGAAGTTTTTCACTTCGTCATGCAGTGAAAGATAGCGTCCCTGACGTACCACGTGCCGATCAAGATAGATATCGATATCCGTTTGCTGCCCCAGATCCTGCGCAATATAAGGCTGCCAGTGCGCGGGATAGACCAGGTCGATAATACCGAGCGAAATATTGTTGATCTGTTCCTGATCGTTTTCGCCAAACAATCCCCAACGACGCGGCGTACCACGCAGACAGTGGATCTCCCGCAGGGATGATTTTGCCGGTGGCGCAAATAGCCCCCACAGACCTGCGCCCAACAGCAATAACGCGCCGCCAGCCAGCCACGGGACAAATACATCCGGAGTAATCAGGCAGAAAAAGAACATCAGGAAGGAGGCGACAATCAGCAACGCTTCACGCAGCCCACGTGGGCGACTAAGCGCATACTCTTCGTGTGTTTCTTTGCGAATATTGAGCAGTTCGATTTGTTCGCTTTCTTCGCCGCGAATCGACGCCTGCGTTGACGGAACAGGCTGCAACGCATAGCCACGAGTTTCCTGAATGTACTCTTGCAGCGTATGACCGTTGAGAGAAATAACCAGCGGCAGCGAATCGGTATGGATCAGTTCAACGCTATTTTCATCGTTGATGTACTGCTCCCAGAACGGGGGCAGGTGGACTTCCACCGAATCGAGATAATAACGCCATTTGTTAGGATCGTCGGTTGAAATGCCATAACGCGTGATGGCATGTGTCAGCATCATGACGTTGTTGCTTTCCGCGTTCAGCGTCAGTGATACGGGGGCCGTGCTGGCGCCCGTCGGACCAGGAACCTGCAAAACCTGCGTCAGGCTGTCGAGATAATTTTCAACGGCGTTACGTTCTTCAGGCATGAGTTTGCGCGTTTGCGCATCAGCGAAGGCGTTAGTCCAGGGCAGTTGACGCCGCCTGGAGCGCACTTTTATCAGCCATCCCGCAAGTAGTGAGCAGGCCAGCAAAGCAGCTATAAAAATTACAATGGTGCTCATGCTTTCCCCATCTTACTTAATTTGTCAGGTGTGATTAGTCGCATCCTGGACACAATATAGGATCCTGCGGTTGGCTATCGGCAAGCGTGGAGTTGAACTTGAGCATCATTAAGCGCATCCCAGTAACCGGTGATCATAGCAAACCCTCTGAGGGCGGAATATCAGCAAATTCCTGGAGTTATTTCAACCTATTGACTTTTAATTTGATTTGAGAATGATTATTTATTAAGTTGCGTAAATGTAAATAACATGCAATTCACATTGCCGAATGCGTGTCCGATATCGCACAATAACTGCTGATTTCACAGCATAGATTCCACGATGAGCAAATCATTACAAAAACCCACCATTCTGAATGTTGAAACTGTAGCCCGTTCCCGATTGTTTACCATCGAAAGCGTGGATCTGGAGTTCAGCAACGGCGTGCGGCGTGTTTATGAACGAATGCGTCCAACCAACCGGGAAGCCGTGATGATTGTGCCGATTGTGGACGATCACCTGATTTTGATCCGCGAATACGCGGTGGGAACTGAATCCTACGAATTAGGTTTTTCGAAAGGATTAATTGATCCCGGTGAAAGTGTTTATGAAGCAGCAAACCGCGAACTCAAAGAAGAAGTGGGATTTGGCGCAAGGGATCTGACTTTTTTGAAGAAACTCAGCATGGCACCGTCTTACTTTTCCAGCAAAATGAATATCGTGGTGGCGCAAGATCTCTACCCTGAATCGCTGGAAGGCGATGAACCAGAGCCACTACCTCAGGTGCGCTGGCCACTGACACATATGATGGATTTGCTCGAAGATCCTGACTTCAACGAAGCGCGTAATGTCAGCGCGTTGTTCCTGGTGCGCGAGTGGTTGAAGGGGCAGGGGCGGTTGTAAATACGTGGAGCTTGCCTGATGCGCTACGCTTATCAGGCCTACGTGGTTCCTGCAATGTATTGAGTTTCGACGATTTTGTTGGCTGGATAAGGCGTTCACGCCGCATCCAGCATGAACAACGCGCACTTTGTCTGCAAACTGAAAAGGCGCCGAAGCGCCTTTTTAATCAGAACAATTCCTGAGCCTCACCATTATCGATAATGGTTGTCCCTACCTCGCGTACCGCTTGCTGTGTAGGCTGCGTACCTTCGATGAAATACTCTTCGCGGCTGTTACCACCGTTGGCCAGTTGCCCGGTGCTGCGATCGATATTCACCGTCACAATACCCGGCGGCGGCGTCAGCGGTTGTTCCGGTACACCTTCCAGAACGGCTTTCATATAAGCATCCCAGGCTGGCTGGGCGCTCTTCGCACCGCCTTCGTAACCGGAGATCTGATCTTTAATCGCCCCGGAAGCCGTAGTGTGACCGAGATTACGGCGGTGATCGTCAAAGCCAATCCATACCGAGGTCACAACGCCCGGACCGTAACCCGAAAACCACGCATCTTTCGAACTGTTGGTCGTCCCGGTTTTCCCGCCGATATCATGACGTTGCAAATCACGACCTGCGCGCCAGCCAGTGCCCTGCCAGCCAGGTTCACCAAAGATATTGGTGTTCAGGGCGCTCTTAATCAGGAACGCCAGCGGTGTGCTGATGACGTGTGGTGCGTATTCTGGCGCACCAGTCTTCGCCACTAATGCCTGATTAGCCTGCTCCAGTTGTGGCATTGGCACAGAAACATTCTGCTGTTCGCGAGAGATAGCCACGTCTTCAACGTCGCTGTTTTCCAGCACGTTTGATTTTTGCGTATCACCGTAAATCACCGGAATATCACATTCCGGGCAGGCTACTTTCGGTTTCGCTTCGAAAATCACGCCGCCCTGGTCGTTTTCAATTTTGCTGATAAACCAGGGGTCGACCAGGAATCCACCATTAGCCATTACTGCGTACCCGCGCGCCACCTGTAACGGCGTGAAGGAAGCGGAACCCAGTGCCAGCGATTCAGTGTGGACAATGTTTTGTGCCGGGAAGCCGAAGCGTTGCAAATACTCTGCGGCATAGTCCACGCCCATTGCTCGCATTGCGCGTACCATTACCACGTTTTTCGACTGGCCCAACCCCTGACGTAAACGGATTGGACCGGCGTACTGCGGCGGTGAGTTTTTCGGCTGCCAGTCAGAACCCGCGCCTGCGTCCCAGCGGGAAATTGGCACATCGTTCAGCATACTTGCCAGCGTCAGACCTTTATCCATCGCTGCGGTGTAGAGGAACGGCTTGATATTCGAACCCACCTGACGTAGTGCCTGGGTGGCGCGGTTAAACTTGCTCTGATTGAAATCAAAACCACCGACCAGCGCCATAACTGCGCCGTTTTGCGGATTGATCGATACCAGCGCCGAGTTCACTTCCGGCACCTGTGCCAGCCACCAGGCATCGCCCACCTGGCGAACCCAGATTTGCTGACCTGTTTGCACAACATCGGTCACTTTACGCGGCGTCGGTCCCTGCTGAGTATCGGAGCGATAAGGCCGTGCCCAGCGAATCCCTTCCATACGCAGCGTCACAGATGTTCCGTCCGCCAGCATTGCTGTTGCTTCCTGCGGGTTGGCGCGGGTGACTGCGGCAGGTAGCAGCGGACCATAGGTTGGCAGCGCCTTCAGCGTATCGGTAATCTTTTTGTCATCCCACGCTGATTCACCTACTTTCCACAGCACATTGGCCGGGCCGCGATAGCCGTGACGCATGTCGTAGTCCAGTACGTTATTACGCACGGCTTGCTGTGCGGCCTGCTGCACTTTGCGGGTAATGGTAGTGTAAATGCGATAGCCGTCTTCATAAGCGTTTTCGCCGTAACGGTTATACATCTCCTGACGTACCATTTCGGTGAGATATGGCGCTGAGAAGGCGATCTCCGGTGCGTGATAGTTGGCGTTAATCGCTTCGGTGCGTGTCTCATCGAGCTGCTGTTGGGTGATATACCCTTCGTCCAGCATTCGCGACAGCACGACGTTACGCCGCGCGACGGCTCGATCCATTGAATAGAGCGGGTTGAAGGTGGAAGGGGCTTTAGGCAGCCCGGCAATCACCGCCATTTCGTTCAGTGTCAATTGGTCGACGGTTTTACCGAAATAGACTTGTGCCGCAGCACCGACACCATAGGCACGGTAACCGAGATAAATCTTGTTCAGATAAAGCTCGAGGATCTCGTCTTTCGTCAGCAACTGTTCAATACGAATCGCGAGGAAGACTTCCTTAATTTTACGCATTAGCGTGCGTTCTGGACTCAGGAAGAAGTTTCTCGCCAGTTGTTGGGTGATGGTGCTCGCCCCTTGCGATGCGTGACCGGAGAACAGCGCCACGCTTGCCGCACGGAAGATCCCCACTGGGTCAACGCCGTGATGCTCGTAGAAGCGGCTGTCTTCCGTCGCAATAAAGGCTTTCACCATTTCCGGCGGGATTTGATCCAATGTAACCGGAATACGACGTTTTTCACCATATTGAGCAATTAGCTCGCCATCGGCGCTGTAAATCTGCATCGGAATTTGCAGGCGAACATCTTTTAATGTTGCCACATCCGGCAGTTGTGGCTCGATGTAGCGGTATAGGCCATAAATCGAGCCTGCTCCCAGCAGAATGCAACAGACTGCAAGGATCAATAAATACTTTACGAACTTCACTGGAAATTTCCCATTTAGTTTCATTTGGGCAGTTTATAAACAAACGCGCGGTAGTATAAAGGCAAGCCAGACGCATTGATATACCCGTCAGAGTGACGGGGGATAAGGAGATCATCACAATGGCATTTAAGACCTGGCAAATTGGTTTGCATTTACAACAGCAAGAAGCGGTGGCGGTTGCTATCGTGCGTGGCGCGAAAGAATGCTTTTTGCAACGCTGGTGGCGTTTGCCGCTGGCGACCGACATTATCAAAGATGGGCGCATTATTGACGCGGAACGGCTGACTAAAACGTTGTTACCGTGGAGTCGTGAACTGCCACACCGTCATCACATTATGTTGGCATTTCCCGCTAGCCGAACGTTACAAAGGGCATTTCCGCGTCCGGCAATGTCCCTGGGCGAACGGGAGCAAATGGCCTGGTTGACAGGTACGATGGCTCGCGAGCTGGATATGGAACCGGACTCCCTGCGCTTTGATTACAGCGAAGATTCGCTAAGTCCCGCTTATAACGTGACCGCCGCGCAAAGCAAAGAGCTGGCAACGCTGCTTAGCCTGGCAGAAAGATTGCGTATTCACGTTAGTGCGATTACCCCAGACGCCTGCGCTTTGCAGCGATTCCTGCCTTTTTTACCTTCTCATCAGCAATGTCTGGCCTGGCGTGATAACGAACAGTGGTTATGGGCGACGCGTTATAGCTGGGGACGCAAACTGGCGGTGGGGATGACAAGCGCGAATGAACTGGCCGCGACGTTAGCCATTAATTCTGAAAGTCTCGCGATATGCGGCGAAGGCGGATTTGACCCCTGGAATGCGGTTTCTGTGCGTCAGCCGCCACTACCGCCACCAGGTGGAAACTTTGCTATCGCGCTGGGGCTGGCGCTTGGGGAGGGGTACTGATGAATCCGCCAATCAATTTTTTGCCCTGGCGAGAGCAACGCCGGACGGCCTTTCTTCGCTTCTGGTTGCTGATGTTCGTTGCTCCTCTGCTGCTGGCTGTCGGGATAACGCTCATGCTGCGTTTGACAACCAACGCTGAAGTACGCGTTGACGCTGTTTTGCTTCAGGCGGAACAACAACGCGCCAGCACCCTACAAACCAGTAAACCACGTTTGCTGGAACGCCAACAATTACGCGAACAGCGTTTGCAACGTCAGCGCCAGCGACAATTTACCCGCGACTGGCAATCTGCGCTGGAGTCACTGGCGGTACTTTTACCAGAACATGCCTGGCTGACAACGATACGCTGGCAGCAGGGAACGCTGGAGGTAAAGGGACTTGCGACGAACATTACTGTGTTAAACGCACTGGAAAAAGCACTCCGCCAGGATACTTCTTTTCAACTCAACCAGCGTGGAGCCACGCAGCAAGATGCACAAGGACGCTGGCAATTTGAGTATCAGTTAACAAGGACGGTTAGCGATGAACACTCTCTTTGATTGGTGGTTCGCGACATCACTCCGTATCCGCCAGTTTTGCTGGGCAGTCTGGTTGCTGATGTTAGTTACGCTCATTTTTCTTTCCTCGGCACACCAGGAAGAGAGTGACGCATTAATTCGACTGCGGGCAAGTCATCACCAGCAATGGACTGCACTTTATCGCCTGGTAGACACCACTCCCATCAGCGAAGAAAAAACGCTGTCCTTTTCGCCACTGGATTTTCAGTTGCCCGGCGCGCAACTGCTTTACTGGCATCCATCCGCTCAGGGAGGCGAGTTGGCGTTGAAAACGTTCTGGGAAGCGGTGCCGTCGGCATTTACACGGCTGGCAGAGCGCAACGTCAGCGTGAGCCGTTTTTCATTAAGCGTGGAAGGTGATGATCTTTTGTTCACGCTACAACTGGAGATGCCGCATGAGGGTTAAACGCGGGTTGTTGGCAGGTATTGCCTTGTGCCTTTTAACCGGTATGCGTGACCCTTTTAAGCCGCCGGAAGATCTATGCCGGATTAGCGAACTTACCCAGTGGCGTTATCAGGGGATGGTAGGGCGAGGCGAGCGCGTTATTGGCGTAATAAAAGATGGGCAAAAAAAATGGCGACGGGTGGAGCAAAACGATGTGCTGGAGAATGGCTGGACAATTTTACAACTGACGCCAGAAACATTAACGCTGGGAACTGGAAAAAACTGCGAACCGCCACAGTGGTTGTGGCAACGGCAAGGAGATAAAAATGAAGCAATGGATAGCCGCACTACTGTTGATGATGATACCCAGCGTACAGGCGGCAAAGCCGCAAAAAGTGACGCTGATGGTGGATGACGTTCCGGTGGCTCAGGTGTTACAGGCGCTGGCTGAACAGGAGAAGTTAAACCTGGTGGTTTCGCCAGACGTCAATGGTACGGTGTCGTTACATCTCACTGACGTTCCCTGGAAACAGGCACTACAAACCGTAGTGAAAAGCGCCGGGCTGATAACGCGCCAGGAAGGCAACATTCTTTCAGTGCATTCCGTTGCCTGGCAGAATGACAATATCGCCCGTCAGGAGGCTGAACAGGCGCGGGTGCAGGCAAATCTGCCGCTGGAAAATCGCAATATTACTCTGCAATACGCCGACGCCGTAGAGCTGGCGAAAGCAGGAGAAAAGCTACTTAGCGCCAAAGGCAGCATGACTGTCGATAAACGTACTAATCGCCTTTTGCTGCGTGATAACAAAACGGCGTTAAGCGCACTGGAGCAGTGGGTAGCGCAAATGGATTTGCCGGTCGGGCAGGTTGAACTGTTGGCGCACATTGTCACCATTAATGAAAAAAGTCTGCGCGAGTTAGGCGTGAAATGGACGCTGGCCGATGCGCAACAAACCGGCGGCGTTGGGCAAGTGACCACGCTCGGCGGCGATCTCTCTGTGGCAACGGCAACGACGCATATCGGTTTTAACATTGGGCGTATCAACGGGCGTTTACTGGATCTGGAGCTTTCCGCGCTCGAACAAAAACAGCAACTGGATATTATCGCCAGCCCGCGTCTGCTGGCCTCACATCTCCAGCCTGCCAGCATTAAACAGGGAAGCGAGATCCCGTATCAGGTTTCCAGTGGTGAAAGCGGCGCGACGTCGGTGGAATTTAAAGAGGCCGTACTGGGAATGGAAGTCACGCCCACGGTGTTACAAAAAGGTCGCATCCGACTGAAATTACACATCAGCCAGAACGTTCCGGGACAGGTGCTACAACAAGCTGATGGCGAAGTGCTGGCGATTGATAAGCAGGAGATCGAAACGCAGGTTGAAGTAAAAAGCGGAGAAACGCTGGCACTGGGTGGTATTTTTACCCGTAAAAATAAATCGGGTCAGGATAGCGTACCGCTGTTGGGCGACATCCCCTGGTTCGGGCAATTATTTCGTCATGACGGAAAAGAAGATGAACGACGCGAGTTAGTGGTATTTATCACGCCACGGTTGGTTTCCAGTGAGTAAACTGCCGCAAAAACGGCGATGTTTTCATGCTGAACATGTTTCATCTATTTGACGTGCGCAGGTATTTAGCATACAAGGAGTACCGATTTGAGAGTCGGTGCTCTTTGTTACCTGCGTTTTATGATGGTGATTTATCTTTCACGCGGCATTTTGCTGTCTTTTTTACGCTAATCTTACCCGGTGATTTATCGCCAGAGCGGTGATAGCAAGGCAGTGCACCTGCAGCGACCAGATATGCAGAGGGATGGGCAATTTATTCAGTTGCCAAACCCGCTGGAGTATTGAGATAATTTTCAGTCTGACTCTCGCAATATTTTATGAGGTTTCAGTTCATGTCCTGCGGCGCTCTCTGAGCGAAGCGGGTTTATCATTAACGAATAGTCTTAGTAGTACCGAAAAAATGGCAGAGAAACGCAATATCTTTCTGGTTGGGCCTATGGGTGCCGGAAAAAGCACTATTGGGCGCCAGTTAGCTCAACAACTCAATATGGAATTTTACGATTCCGATCAAGAGATTGAGAAACGAACCGGAGCTGATGTGGGCTGGGTTTTCGATTTAGAAGGCGAAGAAGGCTTCCGCGATCGCGAAGAAAAGGTCATCAATGAGTTGACCGAGAAACAGGGTATTGTGCTGGCTACTGGCGGCGGCTCTGTGAAATCCCGCGAAACGCGTAACCGTCTTTCCGCACGTGGCGTTGTCGTTTATCTTGAAACGACCATCGAAAAGCAACTTGCGCGCACGCAGCGTGATAAAAAACGCCCGTTGCTGCACGTTGAAACACCGCCGCGTGAAGTTCTGGAAGCATTGGCTAATGAACGCAATCCGCTGTATGAAGAGATTGCCGACGTGACCATTCGTACTGATGATCAAAGCGCCAAAGTGGTCGCAAACCAGATTATTCACATGCTGGAAAGCAACTAATTCTGGCTTTATATACACTCGTCTGCGGGTACAGTAATTAAGGTGGATGTCGCGTTATGGAGAGGATAGTCGTCACTCTCGGGGAACGTAGTTACCCAATTACCATCGCATCTGGTTTGTTTAACGAACCAGCTTCATTCTTACCGCTGAAATCGGGTGAGCAGGTGATGTTGGTCACCAACGAAACCCTGGCTCCTCTGTATCTCGATAAGGTTCGCAGCGTACTTGAACAGGCGGGTGTTAACGTCGATAGCGTTATCCTCCCTGACGGCGAGCAGTATAAAAGCCTGGCAGTACTCGACACCGTTTTTACGGCGTTGTTGCAAAAACCGCACGGTCGCGATACGACGCTGGTGGCGCTTGGCGGCGGCGTAGTAGGCGATCTTACCGGTTTTGCAGCGGCGAGCTATCAGCGCGGCGTTCGCTTCATTCAAGTCCCGACGACATTGCTGTCGCAGGTGGACTCTTCCGTTGGCGGAAAAACCGCAGTCAACCATCCCCTCGGTAAAAATATGATTGGCGCTTTTTATCAGCCAGCATCAGTGGTGGTGGATCTCGACTGTCTGAAAACGCTTCCTCCGAGAGAGTTAGCTTCGGGGCTGGCGGAAGTCATCAAATACGGCATTATTCTTGACGGTGAGTTTTTCAACTGGCTGGAAGATAATCTGGATGCGCTGCTCAATCTGGATGGTCCGGCAATGGCGTACTGTATTCGTCGTTGCTGTGAGCTGAAAGCAGAAGTTGTCGCTGCCGACGAGCGCGAATCCGGCTTACGTGCTTTACTGAATCTGGGACATACCTTTGGTCATGCTATTGAAGCGGAAATGGGGTATGGCAATTGGTTGCACGGTGAAGCAGTCGCGGCGGGTATGGTGATGGCGGCGCGGACGTCGGAACGTCTCGGGCAGTTTAGTTCTGCCGAAACGCAGCGTATTATTACCCTGCTTACGCGGGCTGGATTACCGGTTAATGGGCCGCGCGAAATGTCCGCGCAGGCGTATTTACCGCATATGCTGCGTGACAAGAAAGTCCTTGCGGGAGAGATGCGCTTAATTCTTCCGCTGGCAATTGGTAAGAGTGAAGTTCGCGGCGGCGTATCGCACGAACTTGTTCTTAACGCTATTACCGATTGTCAATCAGCGTAACAACAAGAAAGGTCCGGCCGCTTATCAGCGGTCTATTAGCTTCAGGTTAATTGCAACGTGGTAAGCATTAACCTTTTAGTGGGGTGTTAAATGGATGAATTCAAACCAGAAGACGAGCTGAAACCCGATCCCAGCGATCGTCGTACTGGTCGTTCTCGTCAATTTTCTGAGCGTTCAGAACGTACTGAACGTGGCGAACCGCAGATCAATTTTGATGATATTGAACTTGATGAAACTGACGATCGCCGTCCGACTCGTGCGCAAAAAGAGCGCAATGAGGAACCGGAAATCGAAGAAGAAATTGATGATTCCGAAGATGACGCTGTGGATGAAGAGCGTGTAGAGCGTCGTCCGCGTAAGCGCAAAAAAGCAGCCAGCAAACCGGCTTCTCGTCAGTATATGATGATGGGCGTCGGTATTCTGGTTCTGCTGCTGTTGATCATCGGTATCGGTTCTGCGCTAAAAGCCCCCTCGACCTCTTCCAGCGATCAAACCGCGTCTGGTGAGAAGAGTATTGATCTTGCTGGCAATGCGACTGATCAGGCAAATGGCGTGCAGCCAGCGCCGGGAACCACGTCTGCGGAAAATACCCAGCAGGATGTTTCTCTGCCGCCGATTTCTTCTACGCCGACCCAGGGGCAAACCCCGGCGGCAACGGATGGTCAACAACGTGTTGAAGTGCAGGGTGACCTGAATAACGCGCTGACCCAGCCGCAAAATCAGCAGCAGTTGAACAATGTGGCGGTCAACTCCACGCTGCCAACCGAACCCGCGACTGTAGCGCCAGTTCGTAATGGCAACGCATCGCGTGATACGGCGAAAGCGCAAACCGCTGAACGGCCGACCACTACGCGTCCGGCACGTCAGCAGGCGGTGATTGAACCGAAAAAACCACAAGCAACTGTGAAAACGGAACCGAAGCCGGTAGCACAGACGCCGAAGCGTACTGAACCGGCTGCACCTGTGGCGAGCACAAAGGCACCGGCTGCGACTTCTACGCAAGCCACAACGCCAGCAGCACCAAAAGAGACGGCGACTACGGCTCCAGTACAGACGGCATCTCCGGCGCAAACCACGGCAACACCAGCCGCTGGAGCGAAGACCGCAGGTAATGTTGGTTCGTTGAAATCGGCACCGTCCAGCCATTACACTCTGCAGCTGAGCAGTTCTTCTAACTACGACAACCTGAACGGTTGGGCGAAGAAAGAGAATCTGAAAAACTACGTTGTCTATGAAACGACGCGTAATGGTCAGCCGTGGTATGTACTGGTTTCTGGCGTGTACGCTTCAAAAGAAGAAGCGAAAAAAGCGGTATCTACATTGCCAGCAGATGTCCAGGCCAAAAACCCGTGGGCGAAACCGCTGCGTCAGGTACAGGCCGATCTGAAGTAATCAAGGTTATCTCCCGCAATGGTTTATCGTTGCGGGAGTTGCCTGAAGCGCTGGATGCTGTCGGAGCTTTCTCCACAGCCGGAGAAGGTGTAATTAGTTAGTCAGCATGAAGAAAAATCGCGCTTTTTTGAAGTGGGCAGGGGGCAAATATCCCTTGCTTGATGATATTAAACGGCATTTGCCTAAGGGTGAATGTCTGGTTGAACCTTTTGTGGGTGCCGGGTCGGTGTTTCTCAACACCGACTTTTCTCGTTATATCCTTGCCGATATCAATAGCGACCTGATTAGTCTCTACAACATTGTGAAGATGCGTACTGATGAGTACGTACAGGCTGCCCGCGAGCTGTTTGTTCCTGAGACGAATTGCGCCGAGGTTTACTATCAGTTCCGCGAAGAGTTCAACAAAAGCCAGGATCCGTTCCGTCGGGCGGTACTGTTTTTATATTTGAACCGCTACGGTTACAACGGCCTGTGTCGTTACAATCTGCGCGGTGAGTTTAACGTGCCGTTTGGCCGCTACAAAAAACCCTATTTCCCGGAAGCTGAGTTGTATCACTTCGCTGAAAAAGCGCAGAATGCCTTTTTCTATTGTGAGTCTTATGCCGATAGCATGGCGCGCGCAGATGATGCATCTGTCGTCTATTGCGATCCGCCTTATGCACCACTATCTGCGACCGCCAACTTTACGGCGTATCACACAAACAGTTTTACTCTTGAACAACAGGCGCATCTGGCGGAGATCGCCGAAGGTCTGGTTAACCGTCAGATCCCGGTACTGATTTCTAACCATGATACGGCGCTAACGCGCGAGTGGTATCAGCGCGCAAAATTGCATGTCGTCAAAGTTCGACGCAGTATAAGCAGCAACGGCGGCACACGTAAAAAGGTGGACGAACTGCTGGCTTTGTACAAACCAGGAGTCGTTTCACCCGCGAAAAAATAATTCTCAAGGAGAAGCGGATGAAACAGTATTTGATTGCCCCCTCAATTCTGTCGGCTGATTTTGCCCGCCTGGGTGAAGATACCGCAAAGGCCCTGGCAGCTGGCGCTGATGTCGTGCATTTTGACGTCATGGATAACCACTATGTTCCCAACCTGACGATTGGACCAATGGTGCTGAAATCCTTGCGTAATTACGGCATTACCGCCCCTATCGATGTACATCTGATGGTGAAACCGGTTGATCGCATTGTGCCGGATTTCGCTGCCGCAGGTGCCAGCATCATTACCTTTCATCCTGAAGCCTCCGAGCATGTTGATCGCACGCTGCAACTGATTAAAGAAAATGGCTGTAAAGCGGGGCTGGTATTTAACCCGGCGACACCGCTGAGCTATCTGGATTACGTGATGGACAAACTGGATGTGATCCTGCTGATGTCCGTCAACCCTGGTTTCGGCGGTCAGTCTTTCATTCCACAAACGTTAGATAAACTGCGCGAAGTACGTCGTCGTATCGACGAGTCTGGCTTCGACATTCGACTGGAAGTGGACGGTGGCGTGAAGGTGAACAATATTGGCGAAATCGCTGCGGCGGGCGCGGATATGTTTGTCGCTGGCTCCGCTATTTTCGACCAGCCAGACTATAAAAAAGTCATTGATGAAATGCGCAGTGAACTGGCAAAGGTAAGTCATGAGTAAGTTTGAAGATATTCGCGGCGTTGCCTTCGATCTCGATGGCACGCTGGTTGACAGTGCTCCCGGTCTGGCTGCTGCGGTAGATATGGCGCTGTATGCGCTGGAGTTGCCCGTTGCAGGCGAAGAGCGTGTTATTACCTGGATTGGTAATGGCGCAGATGTGCTGATGGAGCGGGCATTGACCTGGGCGCGTCAGGAACGTGCGACGCTGCGTAAAACGATGGGCAAACCGCCCGTTGATGACGATATTCCGGCAGAAGAACAAGTACGTATTCTGCGTAAGCTGTTTGATCGTTACTATGGCGAAGTTGCTGAAGAAGGCACGTTTTTGTTCCCGCACGTTGCCGATACGCTGGGCGCATTGCAGGCTAAAGGCCTGCCGCTAGGTCTGGTTACCAACAAACCAACTCCGTTCGTCGCCCCGCTGCTGGAAGCCTTAGATATCGCAAAATACTTTAGCGTGGTTATCGGCGGCGATGACGTACAAAACAAAAAACCCCACCCGGACCCGCTGCTACTGGTGGCTGAACGTATGGGCATTGCCCCGCAACAGATGCTGTTTGTCGGCGATTCTCGCAATGATATTCAGGCAGCAAAAGCAGCCGGTTGCCCTTCAGTTGGCTTAACCTACGGATATAACTACGGCGAGGCTATCGATCTCAGCCAGCCTGATGTAATTTATCACTCTATAAATGACCTTCTGCCCGCATTAGGGCTTCCGCAAAGCGAAAATCAGGAATCGAAAAATGACTAAGCCCATCGTTTTTAGTGGCGCACAGCCTTCAGGTGAATTGACCATTGGTAACTACATGGGTGCGCTGCGTCAGTGGGTAAACATGCAGGATGATTACCATTGCATTTACTGCATCGTTGACCAACACGCCATCACCGTGCGCCAGGATGCGCAGAAGCTGCGTAAAGCGACGCTGGATACGCTGGCGTTGTACCTGGCTTGCGGTATCGATCCTGAGAAAAGCACTATTTTTGTTCAGTCTCACGTGCCGGAACATGCGCAGTTAGGCTGGGCACTGAACTGCTATACCTACTTCGGCGAACTGAGCCGCATGACGCAGTTTAAAGATAAATCTGCGCGTTATGCCGAGAACATTAACGCTGGTCTGTTTGACTATCCGGTGCTGATGGCTGCGGACATCCTGCTGTATCAAACCAATCTGGTGCCGGTCGGCGAAGACCAGAAACAGCACCTGGAACTGAGCCGCGATATCGCCCAGCGTTTCAACGCGCTGTATGGCGATATCTTTAAAGTACCGGAGCCGTTTATTCCGAAATCTGGCGCGCGCGTAATGTCACTGCTGGAGCCGACCAAGAAGATGTCCAAGTCTGACGATAACCGCAATAACGTTATCGGTCTGCTGGAAGATCCGAAATCGGTAGTGAAGAAAATCAAACGTGCGGTCACTGACTCCGACGAGCCGCCGGTAGTTCGCTACGACGTGCAGAACAAAGCGGGCGTTTCTAACCTGCTGGATATCCTTTCTGCTGTAACGGGCCAAAGCATTCAGGAACTGGAAAAACAGTTCGAAGGCAAGATGTATGGTCACCTGAAAGGCGAAGTAGCTGAAGCGGTTTCCGGTATGCTGACTGAATTGCAGGAGCGTTATCACCGTTTCCGCAATGATGAAGCCTTCTTGCAACAGGTAATGAAAGACGGCGCAGAAAAAGCCAGCGCACACGCTTCCCGCACGTTGAAAGCGGTTTACGAAGCGATTGGTTTTGTGGCGAAGCCTTAATTCACTATTGATACCAAAAACCGGGGAAACCCGGTTTTTTTACGTCGTTATTTGCAATAACCCAAAAAAATGTGAAGCATCTCGCCGTTTCCACATCTGCTTGTTGCGCCTTATCTTCATTTTCATGAAGATATAAATATTCATTTTATTGAAAATTTATTATGCGTCGAACGTTTATCAAAAAAGAAGGCGTCGTCATCACGACGCTGGCTCGTTATTTGTTAGGTGAAAAGTGTGGTAATCGCCTGAAAACTATAGATGAACTGGCAACTGAATGCCGTTCATCCGTTGGCCTGACGCAGGCAGCGTTGAAAACGCTGGAATCAAGCGGAGCGATACGGATTGAACGCCGTGGGCGCAATGGCAGTTATCTGGTAGAGATGGATAACAAAGAACTGCTGACCCATGTTGATATCAACAATGTGGTATGTGCGATGCCCTTGCCCTATACCCGCTTGTACGAAGGTTTAGCGAGCGGATTAAAAGCTCAGTTTGATGGCATTCCTTTTTACTATGCGCATATGCGTGGTGCGGATATTCGCGTGGAGTGTTTGCTTAACGGTGTCTATGACATGGCGGTAGTTTCGCGACTGGCGGCAGAAAGTTATCTCACGCAAAAAGGATTATGTCTTGCGCTGGAGTTGGGGCCGCATACCTACGTTGGCGAGCACCAGTTGATTTGCCGTAAAGGGGAGTCCGGTAACGTGAAGCGCGTGGGGCTGGATAACCGTTCGGCAGATCAGAAAATCATGACCGATGTCTTTTTTGGCAGTAGCGATGTGGAGCGAGTCGATCTCTCTTATCACGAGAGTTTACAGCGCATTGTTAAAGGCGATGTCGATGCGGTTATCTGGAACGTGGTGGCGGAAAACGAACTGACCATGCTGGGATTAGAAGCCACGCCGCTCACAGACGATCCGCGATTTTTACAGGCTACTGAAGCCGTGGTTTTGACGCGAGCCGATGATTACCCGATGCAACAATTGCTGCGTGCGGTTGTTGATAAACACGCCCTGCTTGCCCATCAACAGCGAGTGGTCAGTGGGGAACAGGAACCCAGTTATTAAACGAAAGGCATCTAAAATGGAAACCAGACTCAACCTGCTTTGCGATGCAGGGGTCATCGATAAGGACATCTGCAAAGGCATGATGCAGGTCGTCAACGTACTGGAAACAGAATGCCATCTACCAGTGCGCAGTGAGCAGGGAACGATGGCAATGATACATATGGCGAGTGCGCTGATGCGCAGTCGTCGCGGCGAACAGATCCAGCCACTGGATGACGAGTTGCTGGCTGAACTGTCGCAATGTCGCCACTGGCCAGCGATCATGCAGTTGCACCAGGTGTTATTGCAGGGATTCGCGCTGGAAGTTAACCCGTGTGAAGAAGGCTATTTGCTGGCCAACCTTTATGGATTATGGATGGCCGCTAACGAAGAGGTCTGAAGCCCACAACAAATCCACGTCGCATATCTTAAATATTCAAAAAAATGAATATTTGATTCAAGGAACAGAAACGAGGCAACAAGATGTTTGTAGAAGCATTGAAACGCCAGAACCCGGCACTGATTTCTGCCGCACTAAACCTGTGGCAGCAGGGCAAGATAGCCCCGGACAGTTGGGTTATCGACGTGGATCAGGTACTGGAAAACGGTAAGCGGTTGATTGAGACGGCTCGGCTTTATGGTATTGAGCTGTATCTGATGACCAAACAGTTCGGTCGCAATCCGTGGCTGGCGGAAAAACTGCTGGCGCTGGGATACAGCGGTATTGTGGCGGTGGATTACAAAGAGGCGCGAGTGATGCGCCGCGCAGGTTTGCCGGTGGCGCATCAGGGGCATCTGGTGCAAATCCCTTGTCACCAGGTCGCTGATGCCGTTGAACAGGGCACCGACGTCATCACCGTGTTTACCCTTGCCAAAGCGCGGGAAGTGTCTGCGGCAGCGGTGAAAGCGGGGCGGATTCAGTCTGTGCTGCTCAAAGTTTATAGCGACGATGATTTTCTTTATCCGGGACAGGAAAGTGGTTTTGCTCAACATTCGTTGCAGGAAATTGTCGCTGAAATCCAAAAACTGTCAGGACTCCATTTAGCGGGACTTACCCATTTCCCTTGCCTGCTATGGAATGAGAGTGCCGGGAAAGTTTTGCCGACGCCGAACCTCCAGACGTTGGTCAATGCCCGCAACCAGCTGGCGGAATCTGGTGTTGCTGTTGAGCAATTAAACGCACCTTCAGCAACCAGCTGTACTTCGCTGCCATTGCTGGCGGAATACGGTGTTACTCATGCCGAACCTGGTCATGCGCTGACGGGCACCATTCCGGCAAACCAACAGGGTGACCAGCCTGAACGCGTAGCCATGCTCTGGTTAAGCGAAATATCCCATCATTTTCGTGGCGATAGCTACTGCTATGGCGGCGGCTATTACCGTCGTGGTCATGCGCAACATGCGCTGGTGTTTACGCCAGAAAATCAAAGCATTACTGAAACATATCTCAAAGCTGTGGATGACAGCAGCATCGACTACACCTTGCCTTTGGCGGGTGAGTTTCCGGTGAGTAGCGCGGTGGTGCTCTGTTTTCGTACACAAATTTTTGTTACCCGCAGTGATGTCGTGCTGGTGTCCGGTATTCAGCACAGAGCGCCGGAAATCGTAGGCCGTTATGACAGCCTCGGCAACCTTCTGGAGGCGTAAATGGCGCGATTTGTGGTGTTAGTGATTGATAGCTTCGGCGTGGGAGCAATGAAAGATGTCACGCGGGTACGCCCGCAGGATGCCGGAGCCAATACTTGCGGTCACATTCTTTGTGAGTTACCGCATTTACAACTGCCAATGCTGGAGAAGTTAGGGCTTATTAATGCTCTGGGCTATGCCCCCGGAGATATGCAGCCATCGGATTCCGCAGTCTGGGGTGTGGCGGAACTGCAACATGAAGGTGGCGATACCTTTATGGGACATCAGGAAATTTTAGGTACGCGACCACTGCCGCCGCTGCGGATGCCCTTTCGTGATGTTATTGACCGTGTTGAGCAAGCATTAATTACTGCGGGCTGGCAAGTAGAGCGCCGTGGCGATGAGTTGCAGTTTCTGTGGGTTAACCAGGCCGTGGCAGTTGGTGACAATCTCGAAGCGGATTTAGGCCAGGTCTATAACGTTACCGCCAATCTCTCCGTAATACCGTTCGATGAAGTCATCAAAATAGGTCGTGTGGTGCGTGAGCAAGTTCAGGTTGGCAGAGTGATCACATTTGGGGGGCTGTTAGCGGACAGCCAGCGCATTCTCGATGCCGTAGAAAGCAAAGAAGGACGTTTTATTGGCATCAATGCGCCGCGTTCTGGCGCTTATGACAACGGCTTCCAGGTCGTGCATATGGGCTACGGCGTTGATGAAAAAGTGCAGGTGCCGCAACAGTTGTATCAGGCGGGCATACCTACGGTTCTGGTGGGAAAGGTAGCGGATATCGTCAGTAATCCTTATGGCGTGAGCTGGCAAAATCTGGTGGATAGCCAGCAGATTATGGATATCACCCTCGACGAGTTTAACGCTCATCAGACCGCGTTTATTTGCACCAATATCCAGGAAACCGATCTTGCCGGTCATGCAGAAGACGTCGCACGTTATGCCGAACGTTTGCAGGTCGTTGACCGTAACCTTACTCGCCTTGTTGAGGCGATGCAGCCGGATGATTGCCTGATCGTGATGGCTGATCACGGTAACGACCCGACCATTGGACATAGCCACCATACCCGCGAAGTGGTGCCGGTACTGGTTTATCAGCAAGGGCTGGTTGCAACTCGTCTGGGGGTTTGTTCCACGCTCTCTGACGTAGGAGCCACTGTATGTGAATTTTTCCGCGCATCGCCGCCACAAAACGGCACTTCCTTTTTATCGTCCTTTCGCTTTCAGGGTGACTCTTTATGACCATCGACTCGACCGGCTACACCCTTGCCCATGAGCATCTGCATATTGATCTCTCCGGCTTTAAAAACAACGTAGATTGCCGCCTTGATCAATATGCGTTCATTTGTCAGGAGATGAACGACCTGATGGCGCAGGGCGTGCGTAATGTGATTGAGATGACCAACCGCTACATGGGGCGCAATGCGCAATTCATGCTTGATGTGATGCGCGAGACGGGGATCAACGTGGTGGTCTGTACCGGTTATTACCAGGACGCGTTTTTCCCGGAACATGTGGCGACCCGCAGCGTGCAGGAACTGGCGCAAGAGATGGTCGATGAAATTGAACAGGGTATCGATGGCACCGACCTGAAAGCCGGGATCATCGCAGAGATTGGTTCCAGCGAAGGAAAGATTACGCCGCTGGAAGAGAAGGTGTTTATTGCCGCCGCGCTGGCGCATAACCAGACCGGATGTCCGATCTCCACGCATACCTCTTTTAGCACGATGGGGCTGGAGCAACTGGCGCTACTGCAAGCCCACGGAGTTGATCTTTCGCGTGTCACCGTCGGGCACTGCGATCTGAAAGACAACCTCGACAACATTTTGAAGATGATCGAACTCGGCGCGTATGTGCAGTTCGACACCATTGGCAAGAACAGTTACTACCCGGACGAAAAGCGTATTGCGATGCTTCATGCGCTACGCGACCGTGGGTTGCTGAACCGCGTCATGCTGTCGATGGATATCACGCGTCGCTCTCATTTAAAAGCCAACGGTGGTTATGGCTATGACTATTTATTTACCACCTTTATTCCACAACTGCGCCAGTCAGGATTCAGTCAGGCCGATGTGGATGTGATGTTACGTGAAAATCCCTCTCAATTTTTCCAATAAGGACAGACTCATGAAAAAGATTGGCGTTGCAGGCTTACAGCGTGAGCAGATTAAAAAAACCATTGAAGCGACGGCTCCTGGCTGTTTTGAAGTTTTCATTCATAACGACATGGAAGCGGCAATGAAAGTGAAATCCGGGCAACTGGATTACTACATCGGCGCGTGTAATACCGGTGCGGGTGCGGCATTGTCGATTGCCATCGCGGTGATTGGCTATAACAAAAGTTGCACTATTGCCAGGCCGGGCATTAAAGCGAAAGACGAACATATCGCCAAAATGATCGCCGAAGGGAAAGTGGCGTTTGGGCTTTCCGTTGAGCACGTCGAACATGCGATTCCGATGCTGATTAACCATCTGAAATAAAAGGCACGACTATGGATCTGTATATCCAGATTATCCTGGTGGCGTGCCTGACCGGTATGACATCATTTCTGGCGCATCGCTCGGCGGCTGTTTTCCATGATGGTATTCGCCCGATCCTGCCACAACTGATTGAAGGCTATATGAACCGTCGCGAGGCGGGGAGTATCGCTTTTGGTCTGAGCATTGGTTTTGTGGCCTCGGTGGGGATCTCTTTTACCCTGAAAACCGGCTTGCTCAATGCATGGCTGCTTTTTCTTCCTACCGATATTCTCGGCGTACTGGCGATAAACAGCCTGATGGCGTTTGGTCTTGGCGCTATCTGGGGCGTGTTGATCCTTACCTGCCTGTTGCCAGTAAACCAGCTGCTGACCGCGCTACCGGTGGATGTATTAGGTAGTCTGGGGGAACTTAGCTCGCCGGTGGTTTCAGCTTTTGCACTGTTCCCACTGGTGGCGATTTTCTACCAGTTTGGCTGGAAGCAAAGTCTGATCGCCGCTGCCGTCGTGTTGATGACCCGTGTGGTGGTGGTGCGTTTTTTCCCGCATCTTAATCCGGAATCCATCGAAATCTTTATTGGCATGGTAATGCTGCTGGGGATCGCCATTACTCACGACCTGCGTCATCGTGATGAAAATGACATCGATGCCAGCGGGCTTTCGGTGTTTGAAGAGCGCACGTCGCGGATTATCAAAAACTTACCGTATATCGCCATCGTGGGAGCATTGATTGCTGCCGTTGCCAGCATGAAGATTTTTGCCGGTAGCGAAGTGTCTATTTTCACCCTTGAGAAAGCGTACTCCGCAGGCGTAACGCCGGAACAATCGCAAACGCTGATTAATCAGGCGGCTCTGGCGGAATTTATGCGCGGGCTGGGTTTTGTACCGTTGATTGCCACCACCGCGTTAGCCACTGGTGTGTATGCGGTTGCGGGCTTTACCTTTGTTTATGCGGTGGGCTATCTCTCGCCGAATCCGATGATTGCGGCGGTATTAGGCGCCGTAGTTATTTCGGCGGAAGTCCTGTTACTTCGTTCGATCGGCAAATGGCTGGGACGCTACCCGTCAGTGCGTAATGCGTCGGATAACATCCGTAACGCCATGAATATGTTGATGGAAGTGGCGCTGCTGGTCGGCTCGATTTTCGCGGCAATCAAAATGGCAGGCTATACCGGATTCTCCATCGCGGTTGCCATTTACTTCCTCAACGAATCTCTCGGTCGTCCGGTACAAAAAATGGCGGCACCAGTGGTGGCAGTAATGATTACCGGTATTCTGCTGAATGTACTTTACTGGCTTGGCCTGTTTGTTCCGGCTTAAGGAATGCACTTATGAAGACGTTTCCTCTGAAAAGTCTGACCATTGCTGAAGCGCAGCAGAAGCAGTTTGCGCTGGTGGATAGCATTTGTCGCCATTTTCCTGGTAGCGAATTTCTTACCTGCGGTGATTTGGGATTAACGCCGGGGCTGAATCAGCCTCGCATTACCCAGCGTGTGGAGCAGGTGCTGGCAGATGCGTTTCATGCGCCAGCGGCGGTGCTGGTGCAAGGCGCTGGCACAGGAGCGATTCGTGCCGGGCTGGCGGCTTTGCTTAAACCAGGGCAGCGTCTTCTGGTGCATGACGCGCCCGTTTATCCGACGACACGCGTCATCATTGAACAGATGGGGCTGACGCTTATTACTGTTGATTTCAATGACCTGTCGGCACTTAAGCAGGTCGTAGACGAGCAACAACCTGATGCGGCGCTGGTGCAGCATACGCGCCAGCAGCCGCAGGATCGCTACATTCTGGCAGAGGTGCTGGCAACGTTGCGCTCGGCTGGCGTTCCTGCGTTAACCGATGATAACTATGCGGTAATGAAGGTGGCGCGAATCGGCTGCGAATGCGGGGCGAATGTCTCGACATTTTCCTGCTTCAAGCTATTTGGGCCAGAGGGTGTTGGTGCGGTGGTAGGCGATGCCGACGTTATCAACCGTATTCGCGCTACGCTCTATTCCGGCGGTAGTCAGATCCAGGGCTCTCAGGCGCAGGAAGTCTTGCGTGGGCTGGTTTTCGCGCCGGTGATGCATGCGGTACAGGCGGGCGTTTCTGAACGGCTGCTGGCTTTACTTAACGGCGGCGCAGTGCCGGAAGTTAAAAGTGCCGTCATTGCCAATGCGCAGTCGAAGGTGTTGATTGTGGAGTTTCATCAGCCGATTGCCGCCAGGGTGCTGGAAGAAGCGCAGAAACGCGGTGCGTTACCGTATCCGGTGGGCGCGGAGTCGAAATATGAGATCCCGCCGCTCTTTTATCGCCTTTCCGGAACGTTTCGCCAGGCGAATCCGCAATTAGAACATTGTGCGATTCGCATTAATCCGAATCGTAGTGGTGAAGAGACGGTGCTGCGGATTTTGCGTGAGAGTATTGCCAGTATTTAATGCTGGATAGCACCGTCAGCTAAATTCCGCACCGCACATTCCCCTCGCCCCTCTGGGGAGAGGGGGAGGATGAGGGGAATGTGCGGGATGTAAAATTCAGTGCGCCAGCATCGCCGGATGCGATGCTGGCGCATCTTATCCGGCCTACGGTTAATGTCGTTGGTTATCAATCGTTAAGGTGATGCGATTGGCGCGGCAGAAGAGTTCCGAAACGTGCACTGGTTTGTCATTCTGATCAAAGGCGATTTTGCTGATGCGAAACAAGGGTTCGCCCAGTTCACACTTCAGCCATTTTGCCTGCGCGCGCGTAGCGGCAAAGATATCAATGGTCTTTTTGTCGCTGACCACTCGCGTGTCAAAACGCTCCTGAAATAACTGATAGGTGGAGCTGCCTTCGACATAAATCGCATCAAAATCAGGATAACGTGACAATGGGATCCACGAGCTATCAATAAACAGCGGCTCTTTATCAAGATACATCACCCGGCTGAGACGGAACACTTTGCTGTTGCCAGGAATATTCAGCTTCTCGCAAAACGGCGCGGCGCTGACCTGCTCTTGCTCGATCACTTTCTCTTTCGTCGGTTTACCTTGCGAAACACCAAAGTCGGTAAAGCCGCTAACGGTCAGCAGGGCGTTTTCAACTTTCTGACTTTGCACAAAGGTGCCTTTACCCTGCCAGCGGATCAGTACACCGTCCGCCACTAAGTCGCTGATGGCTTTACGAATGGTGATGCGGCTGACGTTGTACTGCGTACACAGCTCGTTTTCGGTAGGGATCTGTTGCCCAGCCTGGTAAACTCCCTGCGCGATATCATCCAGCAGCCGCTGGCGGACGGTGGCATAGAGCAGTTGATGAGAGTAGCGATCCGTAGCTGACATAATCGACCCTGAAATAAAGAATGAATTACACGGATTATAGGGTCGTTTTCCGGCAAGTAACAGCACGTTGGCGTGAAGATCCTCACGCCAACGTTATGCCTACCAGGCACCGTGATACTGAATGGTTTGCGCTGCACACGCCGTTCCCTGCGCCATCGCCTGTGGTAATGTCATCCCCGCAGACCAGCCGCAAAGGAATCCGGCAATGAACGAATCTCCGGCACCCATGGTGTCGATAACCGTCACCGGTTCAGGAGACTGACGCCAGAACTGTTCGCCATCCCAGGCAATGCTGCCGTTTTCGCCCAGCGTGACAATCACTGTTCCTGCGCCACGGGCAACAATCGCCTTCATCTTCAGACGCAGCGCCTCGTCTTCTTGCGGCGCGGAGGCAAAGGCAAAATCGAGATGCGGCACCAGTGTCTGCCAGAGCGGGCTGTCCCACTTGTCGGAGAAGTCGAAAGCGGTAAGTTTGCCCGCTGCGTGCAGGTGCGGGAATGCGTCCTCCGCATGTCCCCAGATTGCCGCGTGCACAATGTCATACTGCGCCAGCCAGGCGTAATCCTCTTCGCTCAGGGCAAAGTCGGCCATCACGCCTTCGGTGTAGTCGCCAAAAACGCGATCGTTGTCGTGCAGTTCCACCTGAGTTTGTGCGGTAACGCCGTGTTTCGTATGGACATGGCTGATATCGACGCCCATGCGGGCAAGATCCTGCTTAAGCGTCGTGCCGTAGTCATCGTCACCCACCCAGGTAATGCATCCTGGCTTTATGCCGTAGCGAGTGCAATATACTGCCACGTTCACCGCATTACCGCCAGAAAATGCTTTATTCAGTTGCGGGTAAATGTCGACGCAGTTATCGCCGATTGTCGCCAGGGTTTTCATCACGCATCCTCCGGCAGCAGCGTGCGAAAGCGTTCCAGCGCCTGGCGGGCGTAGAGTCTGGGTTCGTTCATATACATCGTCACCAGTTCCACCGTACAGTAACCGTCATAACCTCTGTCGATGATATCGCGCATCAGCTCCCGCAACGGCATTTTGCCTTCACCGGGGATGTAATGGGTGTCGCTGGCTCCGTCGCTGTCGACAATATGCAGATGACGCAGTTTATCGCCCAGTTTGTCGAAATAACTCATCACCGGCTCTGCCTGGACATACGGCGCGCAGATGTCGACCATGCTGAACAGACGCGGCGAAGGCACCAGCGCCAGCGCATGAAGCACATCGTTGGCGTTACACACGACGTTCGATTCATACGGCGTTAACGGTTCGAGGATCAAATCCATACCGATATTTTCCGCGTACTCGCACAATTCGCTTAAGTTCTCTGCCAGCCGCCCCCAGATAACATCAGGCGGCGTGAGATAACCCGCGTGAGCCGCAGAAATCAGCGTATAACCGGCGTTCATCTCTTTCGCCATATCCATCGCCAGCTTGATCATGTCGAGGCTTTCGCGACGCATATGCTCATCGCCCAGCATCATGTTATACGGATAACCATTGGTTTCTGGCGTGTAACCGATAATCGGCATCTGATACGTCTGCGCCAGTGCCTTAATGTGTTTGAGGCCGCCTGCTTTTAAGTCCGGCGCGAAGGCATGCGGACGCCCGCCCCAAATTTCAATGCCATCGTAACCCAGCTCGCTTGCGTCACGGAATGCGTGTTCAATAGGCAGCCGCTGGTGGCCGCAGGTAAACATACCTGTTTTCATCGGATAACTCCTTGCGTAAATCCGGCCCGTTGCCAGGCCGGGAGAGGGGATTAATATTCCACCAGACCACCGTAATAGCGGCGTTCATCCGGGTTGTGATCTTTGTAAATTGACAGGTAGTAGCAGAGCCACTCCATCGGCACGAACATCAGGAACGGCGCCAGCCACGGATGTAGCCCTTGCGAAATTTCGGCGTAATCGATGACGATCACGTTGTCGGTACGCTGTTTGACAAAGTTAATGGCGCGTTCGGTGGTATGGCGGCTTTCGTCATTGCCGAGCAGGAACAGGAATGGAACGCCCGGTTCAACAATCTCCAGCGGGCCGTGGCGGAACTCACCGCTCTCAATCACACAGCCGTGGGTCCAGGTAAATTCCATCAGCGTTACAATGCCTTCTTTGTAACCCAGCGGACGCAGCGGTCCCGCAGAAACCGTGTAAATCATCGGCCACTGGCTGGCCTGTTCACCGAGCTGGCGACCTTTCTCTTCCCATGTACGCACCAGATGACCGAGCGCATCCGGCAATTGCTTAAGATCGTTTTTGATCTTGCCGATTTCCGCGTTTGGCGCGAGGCGGGTGATCATCTCCAGCACCACGCTGTAGCAGAGCAGCAGGTGAATTTCCCAGATGCAGTCGGCCTGATAATCAATGGTAAACTCTGCCGCCGAAGTAATCGGGCTGTCCGCGCGTTTGGTGAACGCCGCAGTGAGTGCACCGCAGGCCCGGCCCAGTTCCAGCGCCTTGATTACCTCTTCGGTTTTACCGTAGTCAGAAACGCCAATCACTGCACAACGATCGTCGAGGCGATGCGGGGTGTTATCGCAGAACTCCCAGCCGGAAATAGCGTAGACCTGAAGATCGGAAAAACGATCCGCCAGATGTTTCGCCGTTTGCGCCGCGTTGAGCGGCGATCCGCAGGCAACGAAATAAATACGATCAATGTCGCGCTTCACCATCTCTTCCACGATGGTATGCACCAGCGGAACGTCATGGGTGAGTACTTTTTCTACTTCCTGAACCATATTTTCGGTGACCAGAAAGTCCACGGTGCTTTTATCAATATCTAACATTTCACTTTTCTCCAGATAACATTACGACAAAGCGTTGAGCTGGCTGCTCCGCTTCGCCCAGAAGGCGTAAGCAGGCAGACCAGTAGCAATAACGATGACGGCGCAGATAAGGCCGGGAATAGGTGCCCAGACAAAAGTTGAGGCAACCAGAATGAGGCTTGATGCAATGGCGAGGGTAGTCATCAGCCCGAAAGCCGGAGTACGCCACAGCGGTTTGTAATCGTCGCGTTTACGACACCAGATGATGGAGCCGAAGGTGAGGGTGTTTTTGAAACACATCACCAGCGTGAAGTAGCCCAGCAGGCTGGTGAGATCGGAAACGAAGATGAAGAAGATCCCAAGCGCCCCTTGCAGGATGATGGAAACATCTGGCGTGTTGTATTTCGGATGCACATGCCCGAAGCATTTGAAGAACAAATTGTCTTTCGCCATCGCGTATTCCAGGCGCGGCTGGTACATCACGCAACTGGAAAGCGAGCCGAGAATGACGATCATCGCCGTGACGGCAACGAAGATCCCGGCGGTGCTGCCGAGTGCGGGGATCCAGGTCAGGGCGTCGGAAATCGGCGTTTCAGAGTTGGCGAGTTTATCGAAGGGCATCAGCCCGGAAATCACCAGCGCCAGCAGGGTGTAAAGCACTAAAACCAGCAGGCAGGAGCCAATCAGCGCTCGCGGCATGGTTTTGCCGGGGTTTTTGATTTCACCAGTCATATAGCAGATGGAGGCCATGCCGGTATACGACCAACTGGTGGCAGAGATCCCCGCCAGTAGCGCCATAAAGCTGCCCGTCGCGCCAATCGAGGTGGTGGAAGGGGCGGTAAAATTCTCCGCTTTAAACCAGAAGATCCCAAGGCCAATGACGATAGTGAACGGGATAATTTTGGCGATGGTAATCAGCGTCTGAAACGCTGCGCCGCCTTCGACGGATCGCAGATGCAGCAGCATAAAGGCGATAATTAACCCGGCGGCGATAAATTTACCGAGCAGAGGATCGATAGGCGTTAAAAAGCCAAGATTGCTGACAATCGCCAGCGCCATGATTGACAGTGAAGGCGCATCGTTGGCCCAGAAGCTGGCCCAGCCGGAGAGAAAAGCCAGCGGTCGGCTACCGGCATTTTTTAAATAAACATAATCTGCGCCATTTTCCGGATAAGCGGTTGATAGCTCCGCATAGACGCACATTTGCGGGATCACAATTAACCCGCCGATGACAAAAGCGAGCACCGTCAGCCACGGCGTTCCCGCCGCTTTAGCGACTTCACCCACGGAGACGAAAATACCGGAGCCGACGGTTGTCCCGACGGCGATTGCAAGAACGGCCCAAAATCCGAGCTTGCGTTGGAGTTCCTGGCTTCCCATAGCGATACCTTTTTCTTGTCCAACACGTTGTAGGGGAGAGTTTGCAGTCATTTAAAAGGTAACATGACAATGCATGATGAATATAACAACATATAATGTTATGTGTTGTGGAGGAAGATCACAAAATTTTGCACAGGATCGTGTTGTGGCGGGAGTGAATGACTATCGCATTGAAATTAAAATGAAATTATTTTTACAGGCAGGGGGAAAGAAGGGCATAGAAACAAATACGCCCTCGGGGGATCCAGAGGGCGTCAGGCAATTAAACCGACATTAACCGATTTCTATTAAGAGATTACTGTGCAGTAGGACCGCAGCCGCCAATGATTTTAGAAATAGAAATTGCCGGGTGCAGCAGGTAGTCGTAAGAGCAGTTTTTATCACGGTTTTCGATATGACCGGTACATGCAGTCAATGTAGCCAGTACCGCACCTACCAGTGCTACTTTAATAAATTTGTTCATTTTCATTCCCTATGTAAAATATATCGAGTAATATTCATTAATTATATGAATATAAGCAAACAGCTCGTTAGAGACAATACAGGAATATCTATTACACGTCAGTGAGTGGGCTATTAATATTTCGATTATATTTGTAAGCCCCTGTAACTGTAGGTGGTTATTAAAATAAGGAATTAGTTAAAAAGTTGTTTTATGTCTAATGAAGATAAAAATTAATATGGTGATTATTGTAAATAAAAAAAGGTCAGAAATATCTGACCTTAATTAAATTTGTTTAAATTAATGGTTTGAGAACCAGTTTAATTTATCGCGCAAACCAACAACCCGGCCAATAATAATTAATGATGGACTGTTCATTTGCTGCGCCAGATCGCCCAGCTGCGCGAGCGTACCGTCAATCACGCGTTGCGTTACCGCCGTCCCGTTTTCGACAATCGCCACTGGCATTTCGCCTGGCATTCCGTGTTCAATCAATTTTTGCTGAATGGTCGCAGCCTGATTTAGTCCCATATAGAATACCAGCGTCTGTTTTTCTGCTGCCAGGTTTTCCCAGTCCAGCTCACCACCGGTTTTTAAGTGTCCGGTAATTAAGCGTACGCTCTGAGCATAATCGCGATGCGTAAGTGGAATACCCGAATAAGCAGAGCAACCAGAAGCTGCGGTAATACCCGGAACTACCGAGAACGGAATACCCGCGTTGCACAGTGTTTCCAGCTCTTCGCCACCACGGCCAAAAATAAACGGATCGCCGCCTTTCAGACGCACCACGCGTTTGCCTTTTTGCGCTTCCCGCAGCAGGATCTGGTTAATCTCTTCCTGTGGTACGCAGTGGTATCCCGCGCGTTTACCGACGAAAACGCGGTCAGCATCGCGCCGTACCAGATTCATAATATCGTCAGAAACCAGACGGTCGTAGACCACCACATCAGCCTGCTGAATTTGTTGCAGACCTTTCAGCGTCAGTAGCCCGGCATCGCCAGGGCCGGCGCCAACCAGCACCACTTCACCGCGATGGTCAAGCGGCTCGTTGATTAACTGTTCGGTCGTTTCAGTAATGGCTTTCTGATCGTTATTCGCCAGCGACTGCGCCAGGCGGTCATTAACGAACAGTTTTTCCCAGAAACGGCGACGCTCGCCCATTGTCGCGAACTGTTGTTTCACCCGACCGCGTAACTGCCCGGCGTATTTCGCTACCTGGCCCAGATGTAGCGGCAGCAGTGATTCGAGTTTTTCGCGCAGCAGTCGCGCCAGAACCGGCGAGGTGCCGCCAGAGGAGACCGCTACCATCAACGGTGAGCGGTCAATAATCGACGGCATAATGAAGCTGGCGGCTTTCGGCGCATCGACCACGTTACAGAAGATGCGGCGAGCTTCGGCGGCTTCGCTGACGCGCTGGTTAAGCGCGTCATCATCCGTCGCGGCAATCGCCAGCCAGCAGGGGTCGAGAAGGCTTTCATCAAATGGCCCTTCGACGAGGGTTAACATGCCAGCATCTGCCCATGCGGTGAACTGTGGAATAAACGCTAATGCATTCACCGTTAAGCGAGCGCCCGCGTCTAACAGCAACCTTGCTTTGCGTTCCGCAACATCACCACCGCCGACAATCAGACAGTCGCGATCGCGTAATTGGCAAAATATAGGCAAATGATCCACGTAAAAACCCCTTACTGATTAACCTGCAGCCGTTTCAGTTTGATTAAATTTGTCCGCAACCGGACGATTCGCTTTCGGCGTAGCATACCAATAACCCAATCCCATGAATACGGCGCCCGATAAAGTATTACCCAGCGTCACCCACAGCAGGTTATGCCCAATACCTGCCAGCGTGTAGGCTTCGCTGTGGTTGCCGAACCAGGAGAGCGCGAACAGCGTCATGTTAGCGATGGAGTGCTCATAGCCAGACGCGATAAATGCCAGCAGACACCACCAGATAGCGATAAATTTCGCCGCCCCTTCAGTGCGCAGCGCCATCCAGATAGCCAGGCAAACCAGCCAGTTACACAATGCGCCTTTGAAGAACAGTACCATTGCCGGTGCAGTGGTTTTAGCCAGCGCGACGGAGTGAACGATGCTGGTATCTACCGGCAGCAGGCTACCGCCGCCCCAGCTATAAAGCATGGCAACGAAGACGGAACCTACCAGGTTACCCAGCCAGGTTTGCGGCAGGATTGCCCACATTTGCCCGTGGCTAATGGTGCCCGCTTTCACCCCAAAGGTGAGGAACATGGTGTGTCCGGTGAACAGTTCAGAACCGGCGATAATTACCAGCGTTAAGGCGATACCAAAGGTCGCGCCCATCACCAGAGGACGGACGGATGGATCGAGCAGGTTACCGAGCGTGAAAATCAGGATGATCCCAAGACCCACATACGCGCCCGCCATGGCGGAGCTGACCCAAAAGCCGAGCGGGTTATTTGCCGACAGGCGTGCAATGCGCGCAGCGTTAGCCGCACACTTATTAATAGTGTTTGTAAACATTTGATTATCCTTTAAAAAATAAAAACAAAAAATAAAACAAAAAGTTTAAAAAATGTCCTGCAATATACCGAAGGTTATTACAGGACCATGCAAAAAGGGGAGGCATTGCGCCTCCCGTTAAAACATTAACCGCGTAGCTGTACCACGCCGTTTTTCACTCGCGCTTCGTAATGCTTGACGGAAAACTGTTCGTCTTCCATGCACAAGCCGTCGCTTAAGCGAAAACGCTGTTTTTTCAGCGGGCTGGCAACCCACAGCTCACCCTGATGCTCCGCAATCAGCCCGCGTGACAGCACGCTGGATTCGAAGAACGGATCGATGTTGCTGATCGCAAACACCTGGTCGCTGTGATACGGGCGGAAAATTGCAACCTGCTCGTCACCTAACAGCGCGCAGACGCCGGTTTCAGGCAGGATGTCATCGATTTTGCAGATGTCTTTCCACTGGCTCATGCGTTGTCCTCCACCAGAGTTACCGGGATACGTTCATACGGCGTTGCCGGACGGTGCTGTTCGCGCTCTGGCACCATCTGCACGTTCGGGTCACGCTTGTCGCTGTTGATGAAGTGTTTGAAGCGAGTCTGCGCAGACGGCGTATTAACCGTTTCAGTCCACTCACACACTACCGCTTCACGCAGGCGCGCCATCTCCTCTTCCAGATGTGCGTTCAGCCCCAGTTTGTCGTCAATGATCACCGCTTTCAGGTAATCAATACCGCCTTCGAGGTTTTCTAACCACGGCGCGGTACGCGTCAGTTTGTCGGCGGTACGGATGTAGAACATCATGAAACGGTCGAGATATTTGATCAGCGTTTCGCGATCGATATCCGCCGCCAGCAGATCCGCATGACGCGGTTTCATGCCGCCGTTACCGCAAACGTACAGGTTCCAGCCTTTTTCGGTGGCGATGATACCCACGTCTTTACCCTGAGCTTCTGAACATTCACGGGTACAGCCAGAGACACCGAACTTCATTTTGTGCGGAGTACGGATGCCTTTGTAGCGGTTTTCCAGTTCCACGCCGAGGCCGACGCTGTCGCCAACGCCGTAGCGGCACCAGGTGCTACCCACGCAGGTTTTCGCCATACGCAGTGCTTTCGCATAGGCATGACCGGTTTCGAAGCCGGCTTCAATCAGCTGACGCCAGATCTCCGGCAGATCGTCTTTCTGTGCGCCAAACATCGCCAGGCGCTGGGAGCCGGTGATTTTGGTGTAGAGATTAAATTCACGCGCGATACGACCTACCGCCATCAGCCCTTCCGGGGTGATTTCACCGCCCGGAGAACGCGGGATCACCGAGTAGGTGCCGTCTTTCTGGATGTTAGCGAGGAAGTTGTCGTTAGAATCCTGCAGCGGAGTATGTTCCGGCTTCAGAATGTATTCGTTCCAGCAGGAGGCCAGCAGCGAACCGACGGTCGGTTTACAAACTTCACAACCGTAGCCTTTGCCGTGTTTCGCCAGCAGTTCTTCGAAGGTTTTAATGCCTTCAACGCGGATCAAATGGAACAGTTCCTGACGCGAATAAGCAAAGTGTTCGCACAGGTTGTTGTTAACTTCGATACCCTGTTTCGCCAGTTCCGCATTCAGTACCTGAGTGACCAGCGGGATACAGCCGCCGCAGCCAGTACCGGCTTTGGTTTCGGCTTTCAGCGCCGCAACGGTGTGGCAGCCTTTGTTGATAGCAGCAATCAGGTCGCCTTTGGTGACGTCGAAGCAGGAGCAGATTTGTGCGCTGTCCGGCAGTTTATCTACACCGATAGATGGCTTACCGCTACCGGAGTGCGCTGGCAGGATCAGGGAATCTGGGTTTTCTGGCAGTTCGATAGCGTTCAGCACCAGTTGCAGCAGGTTGCCGTAATCGCTGGTATCGCCCACCAGTACCGCACCGAGCAGGGTTTTGTTGTCTTCGCTGACAACCAGGCGTTTGTAGATCTCTTTGCTTTCGTCGAGGTAAACATAGCTACGAGCGCCTGGTGTACGGCCATGCGCATCGCCAATACCGCCAACGTCCACGCCCAGTAGTTTCAGCTTGGCGCTAAGGTCAGCGCCTTCAAAGGCGTTTTCGCTACCGAGAATGTGGTCAACGGCGACCTGCGCCATTTTGTAACCTGGTGCGACCAGACCAAAGACACGGTTGTTCCAGCTTGCGCATTCACCGATAGCGTAGATATCCGGATCGGAAGTCTGGCAGGAATCATTGATTACGATACCCCCACGCGGAGCAACGTCCAGACCACACTGGGTCGCCAGCTTATCGCGCGGACGGATACCGGTAGAGAAGACGATAAAGTCAACTTCCAGCTCGCTACCGTCGGCAAAACGCATGGTTTTACGCGCTTCGACACCTTCCTGCACAATTTCAAGGGTGTTTTTGCTGGTGTGAACGCGCACGCCCATACTTTCGATTTTGCGACGCAGCTGCTCGCCGCCCATCTGATCAAGCTGTTCCGCCATCAGCATAGGGGCAAATTCGATAACGTGGGTTTCAATGCCTAAGTTTTTCAGCGCGCCAGCGGCTTCCAGACCTAACAGGCCACCGCCAACAACGGCACCGCGCTTGCTGCGACGGGCGCAGGATTCAATCGCGTTGAGGTCTTCAATGGTGCGATAGACAAAGCAATCCTGGGTATCAGAACCTTTGATCGGCGGGATCCACGGGTAGGAACCGGTCGCCATGATCAGCTTGTCATAATAAACGGTACGCCCGGCGCTGGAGTGAATCACCTTCTCCTGACGGTTGATGGTGATAGCGCGTTCGCCGACCAGAACTTTAATGCCGTGTTTCTCGTAAAAGCCTTCGCGCACCAGCGACAGCTCTTCGGCGGTGTGGTGAGAGAAGTAAGACGAGAGGTGTACGCGGTCATAAGCGATGCGCGGTTCTTCACAGAAAACGGTAATATCAAAGTTGGCCGCATCAGATTTATCAAGAAGATCTTCGATAAAGCGATGGCCGACCATACCGTTACCGATAATTGCGAGTCTGACTTTGCTCATTTTTGCCTCGATTTCTTTTCTATTACCGCCTACCTTAACGATTCAGCAACCCCACTTATTGATGCAAATCAAATTCACCTTTATATACTCCTTAAGAGGTATATTGCTGATTTGTATAAATATTCTTAAGTCACGGAATTGTCTGATATTTCATGTTTGTGCAAAAAACAGACAAAATAAAAGCATTTATAGAGATGAAGGCACGTTGCGGGAGAAGAGCTGAATAAGCCGGACGACAAAAGTGCCGCCCGGCATTGGCAATTAATGAGAGGTCAGGGTGTTGTGCTGACGGTGACGGCTGACAAAACCTAACAGGAAGCACATCACGAATACCACAGCGTACAGACCGTTTGCAGTGAGCAGTGCCGCCTGTGGACCGCTATGTTCTACGATCGGACCGGTAACCACAAAGGTCAGCATGGTGCCGATGGTTCCACAGGTGAGTACGAAGTTAACCAGTTTTGGCGATGGTACTTTTGTCTGCTGGGAACCCAGCGTGATGATGGTGGTATAGATTGCGCTGGAGAAGAAGCCCAGAGCAAGAATAGACCATGCCATATGCGCTGGTGTTCCGGTGTTAAAGACGTACATCAGAATCGCAGCCAGGCCTGCCAGCACGGTCAGAATACGTTGCAGGTCAAAGAAACGCAGAATAAAGCTGAACGCCCACATGCCGACCATGTACGACATCCAGAAGTTGCTTACCAGCGTACCCGCGTCGTTCAGGCTCATGCCCAGACCTTTGGCGTACTCTGGCACCCAGGAGATAAAACCTAGCTGACCGAGGATGTAGCACAGCGCAGCAATCGAGAGAAACAGCACGCCGATCCCCCACTTTTCTTTCGCTACCGGGGCGTCAGCTTTTGACGCATGTTTGCCCAGCGCCGGGAACTCACAGCCGAAGGTCAGAATAAAAATAGCGACGTACACCAACCCGATGCAGGCATAAACCCAGTACCACTCAATGCTGCGCGCCAGCAGAAATGCGGCGATCATCGGGAAAATCATCCCGGCCATACTGAAGAAGGAGTCGGTAAACAGCAGACGGGAACCGCGCTGGCGCCCTTCATACATTTGCGTTACCAGGAATGTACCAATCGACATGGTGATACCGCTGACCACCCCAAGGATGAACATCGCCGCCGAGAACAGCGCCAGGCTGTGGCTGAACATCAAACCGGCAACCGCCAGCACCATCAGGAGAAAGCCAAAACGTAACTGCGTTTTCAACGGGACGATTTCCATCAGCCATGCGTTGAGGAAGATAGAGATTAAAATGCCGGCGTTGAGGAAGGTGAAGGTATTACTCATACTGGAAACGGGCAGATTGAAATAATCGGCGATATTTCCCATCACCATCCCGGTGACAATAACCAACGCACCGGTCAGTGCGTAGGAAAGAAAGCTAATCCATGTGAGCTTGATGCGATTGCTGTTAGTCATGATTGGCCTGCGTTAAAAGATAAATGGCATAGTGGATATGCTGTGAGCGGGCGATTTTAGGTGATTTTGTGATCTGATTAAATATTTAATTGCAAACGGTTGCTAATTTGCAAACATTAAAGTGATTCTGATCACGAAATAAAAGTGATCATCAGGTTACATATATTTCAAGTACGTAAAATTAGGTAAAGGAATGGCCTTGTTATTGAAGGCTATTTAGAATCTCTCCACTTGCTTTTTTTCTGCTCTGTTTGTTAAGGAAATCTCATGTTCAAATCGACCCTGGCGGCGATGGCTGCTGTTTTCGCTCTTTCTGCTCTCTCACCCGTAGCAATGGCAGCGAAAGGGGATCCGCACGTATTGTTAACAACCTCTGCTGGTAATATCGAACTGGAGCTGGATAGCCAGAAAGCGCCGGTATCAGTGCAAAACTTTGTCGATTATGTGAACAGTGGTTTTTATAACAACACCACCTTTCACCGCGTTATCCCTGGCTTTATGATTCAGGGCGGCGGATTTACCGAGCAGATGCAGCAGAAAAAACCAAACCCGCCAATCAAAAATGAAGCCGATAACGGCCTGCGCAATACGCGCGGCACTATTGCTATGGCGCGAACTGCGGACAAAGACAGCGCAACCAGTCAGTTCTTTATCAACGTAGCCGACAATGCCTTCCTTGACCACGGTCAGCGTGATTTCGGCTACGCCGTCTTTGGTAAAGTGGTGAAAGGTATGGACGTTGCCGATAAGATTTCCCAGGTGCCGACTCATGACGTTGGTCCATACCAGAATGTGCCGTCAAAGCCGGTCGTTATCCTTTCCGCTAAAGTCCTGCCGTAACGATTTCTCGCGCGGGCAAAATTGTCCGCGCATCTGCTCTTCCGGCGTAACCCGGATTTGCCGCTTATACTTGTGGCAAATGGACACGTTCAGGGAGGCATCCAGTGAAGAAACTCACCGATAAGCAAAAGTCCCGTCTCTGGGAGCTTCAGCGTAATCGTAATTTCCAGGCCAGTCGCCGTCTTGAAGGCGTCGAGATGCCATTAGTCACTCTTACTGCCGCTGAGGCTTTGGTGCGCCTTGAAGAGCTAAGGAGGCACTATGAGCGATAAATTCGGCGAAGGGCGCGACCCGTATCTCTATCCTGGCCTCGATATCATGCGTAATCGGCTGGATATCCGCCAACAGCAGCGGCTGGAGCAGGCGGCTTACGAAATGACGGCGCTGCGTGCCGCGACCATTGAGCTTGGTCCGTTGGTGCGTGGTTTACCGCATTTGCGCGCTATTCATCGCCAGCTGTATCAGGATATTTTCGACTGGGCGGGGCAACTGCGTGAAGTCGATATTTATCAGGGGGATACACCGTTCTGCCACTTTGCCTATATTGAAAAAGAGGGCAATGCCCTGATGCAGGCTCTGGAGGAAGAAGGTTACCTGGTCGGCCTTGAGAAAGCGAAGTTCGTCGAGCGGCTGGCGCACTACTATTGTGAAATCAATGTCCTGCATCCATTCCGTGCGGGAAGTGGCCTGGCACAGCGGATCTTCTTCGAGCAACTGGCTGTTCATGCGGGCTATCAACTGAGCTGGCAGGGTATCGAAAAAGAGACCTGGAATCAGGCAAATCAGAGCGGGGCTATGGGCGATCTCTCTGCGCTGCAGACGATATTTAGCAAAGTGGTAAGCGAAGCCGGGGAATCTGAGTAAAATAGCGCGGTTCTTTCGTACCGGAGCCGCCATGATCCTGCTTATTGATAACTACGATTCTTTCACCTGGAACCTCTACCAGTACTTTTGTGAACTGGGGGCGGATGTGCTGGTTAAGCGCAACGATGCGTTGACGCTGGCGGATATCGACGCCCTTAAACCGCAGAAAATTGTCATCTCACCTGGCCCCTGTACGCCCAATGAAGCCGGGATCTCCCTTGAGACTATTCGTCACTATGCCGGACGCTTGCCGATTCTTGGCGTCTGCCTCGGTCATCAGGCGATGGCGCAGGCTTTTGGCGGCAAAGTCGTGCGCGCCGCAAAGGTCATGCACGGCAAAACTTCACCGATTACGCATAACGGCCAGGGGGTATTTCGCGGTCTGGCAAATCCACTCACCGTGACGCGCTACCATTCGCTGGTGGTAGAACCTGACTCATTGCCAGCGTGCTTTGACGTGACTGCCTGGAGCGAAACCCGCGAGATTATGGGGATTCGCCATCGCCAGTGGGATCTTGAAGGTGTGCAGTTCCACCCGGAAAGCATTCTCAGCGAACAGGGGCATCAATTGCTGGCGAATTTCCTGCATCGCTGATTTCTGGTTGCTATCTAGTGATTTTTTATGCATATTTTGTGATTATAATTTCACATTGATTTATGCGTAACAGGGTGATCATGAGATGGCAACTGAACAAGCAGCAATTACACGCGCGACTTTCGATGAAGTGATCCTGCCGATTTATGCACCGGCAGAGTTTATTCCGGTAAAAGGTCAGGGCAGCCGAGTCTGGGATCAGCAAGGCAAAGAGTACGTCGATTTCGCGGGTGGCATTGCGGTTACGGCATTAGGCCATTGCCATCCGGCGCTGGTGGAAGCGTTAAAAACCCAGGGGGAAACGCTATGGCATATCAGCAACGTTTTCACCAATGAACCGGCGCTGCGTCTCGGGCGTAAGCTGATCGAGGCAACCTTTGCCGAACGCGTGGTGTTTATGAACTCCGGGACGGAAGCCAACGAAACGGCCTTTAAACTGGCGCGTCATTACGCTTGCGTGCGCCATAGCCCGTTCAAAACCAAAATTATTGCCTTCCATAACGCCTTTCATGGACGCTCGCTGTTTACCGTCTCGGTAGGCGGGCAGCCGAAATATTCCGACGGCTTTGGGCCAAAACCGGCAGACATCATTCACGTTCCCTTTAACGATCTCCACGCAGTGAAAGCAGTGATGGATGATCACACCTGCGCGGTGGTGGTTGAGCCGATTCAGGGCGAGGGGGGCGTGACGGCGGCGACGCCAGCGTTTTTGCAGGGCTTGCGCGAACTGTGCGATCAGCATCAGGCATTGCTGGTATTTGATGAAGTGCAGTGTGGGATGGGGCGCACCGGCGATCTGTTTGCTTATATGCACTATGGCGTGACGCCGGATATTCTGACTTCCGCGAAAGCGTTAGGTGGTGGCTTTCCGATTAGCGCCATGCTGACTACGGCGGAGATTGCTTCTGCGTTTCATCCTGGTTCGCATGGTTCCACCTACGGCGGTAATCCGCTGGCCTGTGCAGTAGCTGGCGCGGCCTTTGATATCATCAATACCCCTGAAGTGCTGGAAGGCATTCAGGCGAAACGCCAGCGTTTTGTTGACCATTTGCAGAAGATAGATCAGCAGTTTGATGTGTTTAGCGATATTCGCGGTATGGGGTTGTTGATTGGTGCCGAGCTTAAGCCACAGTACAAAGGTCGGGCGCGCGATTTCCTTTATGCGGGCGCCGAGGCTGGCGTAATGGTGCTGAACGCCGGGACAGATGTGATGCGTTTTGCACCATCGCTGGTGGTGGAAGATGCGGATATCGATGAAGGGATGCAACGTTTTGCCCGCGCGGTGGCGAAGGTGGTTGAGGCGTAATAAGACGTGTCATCGTCGCATCAGGCAAAGCATGTCGGATGCGGCGTGAACGCCTAATCCGACCTACGGTTTGCTTCTGGCAATAATGATATTACGCCTTCGAATCCCGTAACTTCCGACTCAACCAAATCCCGTGATGCGGTCGCTGCCGCCAGGCCATCGCTGAAATGGTGTGCATTGTATTCAGATGGCCAATAACGCGTTGTAAATGCTGCTCCAGCGTGCCAGACGCGCCTTCGTGTGGCAGCATCTCTGGCGAGTCTATGATATTGGCGTCACCAGAACTCCCCGGTTCATCATATTCCAGCCGCTGCTGACAGCGTTGAATAGCGATTTCACAAGACTGCAAATACTCCTGCGCCAGTTCCGGCGGCAATGCCCGGTGCTCCCGCGCCAGCGTGGTCATGGCATTAATATGCTCAACAATAAACTGACTATGCGTAACCCACAGTTTCATATCTGCCAGATAATGGCTGTTAAACGCCGGTTCCTGCATCGCCTGGTTCAATGAGTTATACAAGGTGTTATGCGCCTGATTAACCCGCATTCGTTGCCAGGCTAGTGGCGTAGGTTGCGGATCTTTACTGAGGATCAGACGAATGGCCTCCTGGTAAGTTTCTAAGGCGTCATGGGCGTTCTTGCGCAATAAGCCGCTCTGCCACTGCGGCCACAGCCAAACTGTGCCGCCGAAGGCAATCAGACAACCGATGATAGTATCGATTAGACGGGGGATGATGTACTGCTCGCCATTCAGCCATAACAGTTGCAGGGTATATACAGCGGTAATGGTAAAACCGACCGTCGCCCAGCCGTAGTTTTTGCGCAATATCAGGTAACTGGCGAGCGTGGTGAAAAGCATCAGCGTCAGGGTGTAACCTTCAGGGATTTTAAAGTGCAGTGCAACACCTGCAATAATTAATCCAACCACGGTTCCGACAGAACGATTCACAATTCGCAGACGAGTCGCGCCATAACCATTTTGCGTCACCAGCAATACCGTCATTAGTATCCAATAGGATTTCGGCAGATGCAGCGCGGTGCCCATCAGGCTGGCAACGCTTAACATCACACTCAGTCGTCCTGCATTACGCAGTGCTGGCGATTTCAGGGAAAGATAGCTTTTCAGCGCCGGGAGTAACGGCATTCGGCGCTGTTTATCGGCCAGTAAGTCACGGGTATAGAGTGGTTTTTGCGTTCGCAGCACGCGGGCGATGCGGCTGAAATGCCAGTAGCAGAATTGCCCTACAGGGTTATCCGGATGCTGGCGGGCGATTTTTTCCAGTGCGCCAATTTGCTTATCCATCGTAAAACGCGTCGGCAGGCGATGGTAAAGAATGTCATCAGCCAGCACGCGCAGGCGAGTGGCGACGGTTTGCGCATTCCAGCGGATAACCTCCTCCGCATGGCTACGCTCGACCAGCTTTTGCACCTCTTCTGGCTGATGCAAACTGACCGAGATGTGTTCCTGTAAATCCAGCGCCTCCTGGAAAATGCGCAGCATCCGCTTGTAATCGGTATTATTTTGCGCGGAAAGCATATGCATTTGCTGATAGCACTGAGTAATTAAATCGACCGCTTTTTGCTGGCGTTCCAGCAGCGGTGGCAACGCTTTTTCAGGATCGGTGTGCTGGGTAAGCAGGCTGTATTTGGCTTCGCAATAATCTGCCAGTTCACGGTACAGCAGGCTAAGTGACTCGCGTAGCGGTTGTTCGCGCCAGAGCCAGAACCAAAACCAGTTAAACAGCCCATACCAGAGTGTACCCAACGCATAGATGAGCAACGGTTCCCAGACGGGCATGTATCCCGCCAGACTTAAGGTAAAAATAGCTGCCAGCAGCGATGCGGGAAGTAATTTTGCGTGTAATGGCCCTAACTCGGCAGTAACGCCAAGTATCAACGTTAACCCTGTCAGCAGAAATGGCAGGGGGATATCTTTTTCCAGCAGCAGTTGTGTTAGCAAGCTGCAGGTGGCAAACAGCGACGCACCAATAATTAAACGTTTGAAAAAGCGTTTATGGGGCGTATCAAGCCCCGCAATATTGCAACAGGCGGGGACGAGGGAAAAGAGCAGCCCAAGCCTTAATTCGCCAAGCAATAGACCAACGGCCACGGGCAAACATAGCACCAGCGTTTGTCGTAGTGCATAGTTGATATCAGGATGGTAAATCAGTCTGCGCCACATCGGGTTAAACAAAATGGCGCGCTACTCAGTAACGCGCCACTCCGACGGGATTAACGAGTGCCGTAAACGACGATGGTTTTACCGTGTGCGGAGATCAGGTTCTGATCTTCCAGCATCTTCAGAATGCGCCCCACGGTTTCACGAGAACAGCCGACAATCTGACCGATTTCCTGACGGGTAATTTTGATTTGCATACCGTCCGGGTGAGTCATGGCATCCGGTTGTTTTGCCAGGTTCAGCAGAGTCTGTGCAATGCGGCCTGTTACATCGAGGAATGCCAGGTTGCCCACTTTCTCTGAAGTGACTTGCAGGCGACGTGCCATCTGTGCGGAGAGACGCATCAGAATATCCGGGTTTACCTGAATTAATTGGCGGAATTTTTTGTAGGAAATTTCAGCCACTTCACAGGCGGTTTTCGCACGTACCCATGCGCTACGTTCCTGGCCTTCTTCAAACAGGCCCAATTCGCCAATAAAATCACCCTGATTCAGATAAGAGAGGATCATTTCTTTACCCTCCTCGTCTTTGATCAGCACTGCCACAGAGCCTTTAACGATGTAGTACAGCGTTTCCGCTTTTTCACCCTGGTGAATAAGCGTGCTCTTGGATGGGTACTTATGAATGTGGCAATGAGACAAGAACCATTCGAGAGTCGGGTCTGTTTGCGGTTTGCCAAGCACCATGCGCGGTTATCCTCTGTTATAAGCTTTCTCCAGAGCCAGAAAACGCCGCTGTCTCTGGATTGCCGAAATGTGCTTCCCGCTACCTGGGAAGGGGCTATCAACTGAACTGCACGGTAATGTGACGTCCTTTACATACATGCAGTACATCAATGTATTACTGTAGCATCCTGACTGTTTTAGCATAGCTTTCGCGTTGTGTCTCCTGGTGTCTCGCTTCAGCATGACCCAGGTCGCCTTCCGTTGCGCGATTTGGTCAGTACGCGTACTCTGTCAGGAAAATTGACGCAATGGAGTTTCGATTATGCAAGCGCGTGTGAAGTGGGTCGAAGGGTTAACCTTTCTGGGCGAATCCGCCTCTGGTCACCAGATTTTAATGGACGGCAACTCAGGCGATAAAGCGCCAAGTCCGATGGAAATGGTGTTGATGGCGGCGGGTGGTTGCAGCGCCATTGATGTGGTTTCTATCCTGCAAAAAGGGCGTCAGGATGTGGTCGATTGTGAAGTAAAATTGACCTCTGAACGCCGCGAAGAGGCACCACGCCTGTTTACGCACATTAATCTGCATTTTATCGTCACCGGTCGCAACCTGAAGGATGCAGCGGTTGCGCGTGCGGTTGATCTCTCAGCCGAGAAGTATTGCTCAGTCGCGTTGATGCTGGAAAAAGCGGTAAATATTACTCACTCGTATGAAGTGGTTGCCGCGTGATTTAACTATCCCGTTGTGAAGCCGGAGAGTATTTTATCCGGCTTAATAGCAGAGTTACTCGATTTTCTTCCCTTCCATCAGTCGTTGCACCAGCGGCAGCATAATTAACTCCATTGCCAGACCCATTTTGCCGCCCGGCACCACTAATGTATTGATGTGGGAAATGAACGAGCCTTGCAGCATCGCCAACAGCCAGGGGAAATCGATTCCTTCCAGATTTCGAAAATGGATTACCACAAAGCTTTCATCCAGCGATGGGATGCCTTTTGCGGCGAAGGGGTTTGAGGTGTCAACGGTGGGGACGCGCTGGAAGTTAATGTGGGTGCGAGAAAACTGCGGTGTGATGTAGTTGATATAGTCTTCCATTGAGCGAACTACCGAGTCCATCACCGCTTCTCGCGAGTGCCCGCGCTCGCCGGTATCGCGAATGAGTTTTTGAATCCACTCCAGGTTAACGATAGGCACTACACCAACCAGTAAATCCACATGCTGCGCGACGTTATGTTGTGGTGTGACCACGCCGCCGTGCAAACCTTCATAAAACAGCACATCGGTGGGTTCTGGCAGCGCCTGCCACGGGGTAAACGTACCTGGCACCTGATTCCACGGTACGGCTTCGTCGTAGGTATGCAGATATTTGCGAGATTTCCCTTTGCCGCTCAGGCCGTATTCAATGAAGGTTTGTTCCAGCAGGCCGAAGTCGTTAGCTTCGGGGCCGAAGTAACTGATATGCCGCCCGGCGTCGCGCGCTTTGCGGATCGCCATGTCCATTTCCGGGCGGGTGTAACGGTGAAAACTGTCGCCTTCTACCTCGGCTGAGCGCAGATTTAACTGCGCGAAGATTTTTCGAAACGCGAGGCTGGTAGTGGTGGTTCCCGCGCCGCTGGATCCTGTTACCGCAATGACCGGATGTTTGGCAGACATAGTAACTCCATGACTTAGCTATCATTATTATCTCGTCCGCCGACGGTTGCAGGTTATTCGCGAAACTGACTGCGCGGCATGATATTGACCGTTTCGTGCAGCTCCGACCATACCAGCACCGCTTCTCCGCACTGTAGCTGGCGTTTGACGTCGGCGACTTTCTGTTCAAGTGTACGCTCATGTTCACCATAATCGGTGCCTTCACGTAACACAAAGCTTTCAATTAAATTTTCCAGCGTTTCGGGGGAGATGTCTTGCCACGGAATCAACATGATTTCGCCTCCAGATACGTTGATAACCAGTCAGGAATGCGTGACTCCAGCCACATTTGCGGATGAAGTAATGTACCGCCAATAAAGCCAACATGACCGCCATGTTCCGTCAGTTGATACTCCACCTGTGGTGGGAGATTTTCCGGTTTCGGGATCACCTGATGATCCATAAACGGATCGTCTTTGGCGTGAATAATCAGCGTGGGTTTGGCGATCCGATTGAGCATCGGCATGGCGCTACACTGACGATAATAGTCGATAGCGTCGGCGTAGCCGTGAATTTTGGCGGTGATCAGATCGTCAAATTCGCGGATGCGGCGTACCGATTTCAACTGTGCGAGATTAATCGGCAGCGTTCCGGGGTAGGCCGCCAGTTTGCGCGCAGCATTGGCTTTTAACAAGTTCAGCAAGTAACGCTGATAAACGCGGGAGAAGCCTTTATCCATGTGATAACTACAGGCTTCCAGCATAAACGGTGCAGAGACAATCGCCGCCGCATCAATCGGGAGGTCATTGCCTTCTTTGGCCAGCAAACAGGCCAGCATATTACCGCCGAGCGAATAGCCGACGGCAGCCGTTGGCGCATGACCAAATTCGCGTTGCAGCCAGCGTAAAAACCAACTGGCATCTTCGGTTTCGCCCGAATGGTAAATGCGGTGCATCCGGTTTGGTTCACCGCTGCACCCGCGAAAATGCATCACCACGCCCAGCCAGCCGCGCTTTTGCACTGCCTCAACCAGACCATGTGCATAAGGACTATTGAGGCTGCCTTCGAGACCGTGGAAGACCACCAGACGCGGTTTATGCTTCGCTTGTGTGGGGTCTTCACTCCACGCGAGATCGACAAAGTCGCCGTCGGGCAACTCCAGCCGCTGCCAGTGCGGGATGAATTTCACCTGACGACGAAACAGACGCGGTAGCATGGTTTGGAGATGACAATTGCTAAAGCCGCGCATAGGGGTAAATTCAGCACTGCTGCTGAATACATTGGCATCGGTCGTCGTTATCTGCGCCATCAGTTGCTTTGGCCTTCCAGGAGCATCTGTTCCAGTTGCTCCTGGGCTTCCAGCCACGCCATTTCGCACTCTTCCAGCCCGGATTTGGCGCTGGCTTGTTGTTGCAGGCAGGCGGTCAGTTCTGCTTTACGGCTCTGGTCATACAGCTCGCTGTCGCCAAGTTTCTCTTCCGCCTGCGCCAGTTGCGCGTTCAGCTTCTCCATCTCTTTTTCCAGACGGGCGATCTCTTTACGCAGCGGCTGGGTTTGCGCACGCAACTCTGCTTCCCGACGCTTTTGATCTTTACGTGCCTGGGCGCTGTTCGCGTTCTCTTTTGGCGCTTCGTCGGTCTGGTTTTCCTGCTTTTGTACGTCGCTCAACCACTGTTGATAATCTTCCAGATCGCCGTCGAACGGTTCGACTTTACGATCGTGAACCAGGTAGAGATCGTCAGTGGTGGAACGCAGCAAATGACGGTCGTGCGAGACGACAACCAGCGCGCCTTCAAACTCGATCAATGCTTCGGTGAGTGCCTGGCGCATGTCGAGGTCAAGGTGGTTGGTTGGTTCGTCGAGCAGCAGCAGATTCGGGCGCTGCCAGACAATTAAAGCCAGCACCAGGCGCGCTTTTTCGCCACCGGAGAAGCGGCGCGTTTCTTCCGTCACTTTATCGCCCTGGAAACCAAAACCGCCGAGATAGTCACGCAGTTTTTGCTCCAGTTCCTGCGGTGCTAAACGCGCCAGATGCTGAATAGGCGATTCGTCAGCGCGCAGGTATTCCAGTTGATGCTGGGCGAAGTAGCCGAGTTTGATCCCTTTCGCCAGGCCAATTTCTCCGCTGACTGGCGCAAGTTCACCGGCTAACAGTTTGATTAATGTCGATTTACCCGCGCCGTTTCGGCCTAACAGACCAATGCGCGAACCCGGCACCAGATTCAGTTTTATCGAGTCGAGAATAATGCGATCGCCATAGCCCGCACTGACTTTTTCCATCTTCAACAACGGATTAGGCAGGCTTTCCGGCGCGCGGAAGCTAAAGCGGAACGGGTTATCGACGTGCGCGGGGGCAATCAGCTCCATGCGCTCAAGCATCTTAATGCGGCTCTGTGCCTGCTTCGCTTTAGTGGCTTTGGCACGGAAACGGTCGATATAGCTTTGCAGATGCGCTACACGTTCTTGTTGGCTTTCGTACATCGCCTGTTGCTGCGCCAGGCGGGTGGCGCGCTGCACTTCAAACGAGCTGTAGTTACCGGTGTACTCGAACATGCTTTGCTGTTCGATATGAATAATTTTATCGACGATCGGATCGAGGAAGTCGCGGTCGTGAGAGATCAGGATCAGCGTGCCCTGATAGCTCTTTAACCATTTTTCCAGCCAGATAACGGCATCGAGATCGAGGTGGTTAGTCGGTTCGTCGAGCAGCAGCAAGTCTGAACGGCAAATCAGCGCCTGGGCGAGGTTAAGACGCATACGCCAGCCACCGGAGAAATCACTCACCGGGCGCTCCAGTTGTTCGTTGCTGAAACCGAGGCCGTGCAGCAGGCTGGCGGCGCGGGAGCGAATACTCCACGCGTCGATAGCATCCAGCTTGCCATGAATGGTGGCGATGGCGTGCCCGTCGTTACGTTCGTTGGCGTCGTGCAGCTGCGCTTCCAGTTGGCGATATTCGCGGTCGCCATCAATGACATATTCCAGCGCAGGTTGCGGTAGCGCCGGCGTTTCCTGATTCACCCACGCCAGTTGCCAGTTACCAGGAAAGGTGTAGCTGCCGCCGTCGGCGCTGATTTCATTTTTCAGCAATGCCAGCAGGGTAGATTTACCACAGCCGTTTTTACCCACCAGGCCGACTTTCTGCCCAGGGTTGATGGTGGCGGTGGCATTATCCAGCAGGACGCGCACGCCGCGACGAATTTGTAACGAGGAGAAAACAATCATAAGGCGCCGTATGTTCAGACTATGTTAACTTATCATTATGATAATGTAATGTATGGGCGAGCTGCCGCACCGGGCGCAATGGTAGCCCAAAACAGCGACTATACACAAAAACCATACCGGGAGGGGGATGATGTCTCAGCCAGCGAAAGTTTTGCTGCTGTATGCCCATCCGGAATCTCAGGACTCGGTGGCAAACCGGGTACTGCTTAAACCGGCCACGCAGCTCAGCAATGTTACCGTGCACGACCTTTACGCGCACTATCCCGATTTTTTTATTGATATCCCCCGTGAGCAGGCATTACTGCGCGAGCACGAGGTGATTGTCTTTCAGCATCCTCTTTATACCTATAGCTGCCCGGCGCTACTGAAAGAGTGGCTGGACCGGGTATTAAGCCGTGGTTTTGCCAGCGGGCCGGGGGGAAACCAACTGGCGGGAAAGTACTGGCGTAGCGTGATCACCACTGGCGAGCCGGAAAGTGCTTACCGTTATGACGCGTTGAATCGCTACCCGATGAGCGATGTTCTGCGCCCCTTTGAACTGGCGGCGGGCATGTGCCGGATGCATTGGTTAAGCCCCATTATTATTTACTGGGCGAGACGGCAAAGCGCACAGGAGCTGGCGAGTCACGCCAGAGCCTACGGCGACTGGCTGGCAAATCCACTGCCCCCAGGAGGCCGCTGATGGAAGGTTCCGATTTTTTACTCGCGGGAGTGCTGTTTCTCTTCGCGGCGGTGGCTGCGGTGCCGCTGGCATCGCGGCTGGGTATTGGCGCTGTGTTGGGATATTTGCTGGCAGGGATTGCGATTGGCCCATGGGGGCTTGGGTTTATTAGCGACGTCGATGAGATCCTCCACTTTTCGGAACTCGGCGTGGTGTTCCTGATGTTTATCATTGGGCTGGAGTTGAATCCCTCCAAGCTTTGGCAATTGCGACGCTCGATTTTTGGCGTAGGCGCGGCACAGGTACTGTTAAGCGCGGCGTTGCTGGCGGGATTATTGATGCTGACGGATTTCGCCTGGCAGGCGGCGGTGGTAGGTGGCATTGGTCTGGCGATGTCTTCAACCGCAATGGCGTTGCAACTGATGCGTGAGAAAGGGATGAATCGAAGCGAATCCGGGCAGCTCGGGTTTTCGGTTCTGCTATTTCAGGATCTGGCGGTGATCCCGGCGCTGGCGTTAGTGCCATTGTTGGCGGGTTCGGCAGACGAACATTTCGACTGGATGAAGATCGGCATGAAGGTGCTGGCATTTGTCGGTATGTTGATTGGTGGGCGCTATTTACTGCGCCCGGTATTCCGTTTTATTGCAGCTTCTGGCGTGCGGGAAGTGTTCACCGCCGCGACGCTGCTGCTGGTGCTGGGTTCCGCATTGTTTATGGATGCGCTGGGGCTGTCGATGGCGCTCGGTACGTTTATTGCGGGCGTGCTGCTGGCGGAAAGTGAATATCGCCATGAACTGGAAACGGCTATCGATCCGTTTAAAGGCTTACTGCTCGGGCTATTTTTTATCTCCGTCGGGATGTCGCTAAACCTCGGGGTGCTTTATACCCATCTGTTGTGGGTAGTGATAAGCGTGGTCGTGCTGGTGGCGGTGAAAATTCTTGTGCTGTATCTGTTAGCGCGCCTGTATGGCGTGCGCAGTTCTGAGCGGATGCAGTTTGCTGGCGTGCTGAGCCAGGGCGGTGAATTTGCCTTTGTGCTCTTTTCTACCGCTTCTTCACAACGCTTATTCCAGGGCGACCAGATGGCGCTGTTACTGGTGACGGTCACGCTTTCCATGATGACCACGCCGCTGCTGATGAAGCTGGTGGATAAATGGCTATCCCGCCAGTTTAACGGAACGGAAGAAGAAGATGAAAAACCGTGGGTCAACGATGATAAACCGCAGGTCATTGTCGTGGGCTTTGGGCGTTTTGGTCAGGTGATTGGTCGTTTACTGATGGCGAATAAAATGCGCATTACCGTGCTGGAGCGGGACATCAGCGCCGTGAACCTGATGCGCAAATATGGCTACAAAGTTTATTACGGCGACGCTACGCAGGTAGATCTTTTACGTTCTGCGGGTGCAGAGGCCGCTGAGTCTATCGTCATTACCTGTAACGAGCCGGAAGACACCATGAAGCTGGTGGAAATATGCCAGCAGCACTTCCCGCATTTGCATATTCTTGCGCGAGCGCGCGGACGTGTCGAAGCACATGAGTTATTACAAGCAGGGGTGACACAGTTTTCCCGTGAAACATTCTCCAGTGCGTTAGAGCTGGGGCGCAAGACGTTAGTGTCGCTAGGTATGCATCCACACCAGGCGCAGCGGGCGCAACTGCATTTTCGTCGCCTGGATATGCGAATGCTGCGGGAACTTATCCCGATGCACGCTGATACCGTACAAATTTCTCGCGCCAGGGAAGCCCGACGCGAACTGGAAGAGATTTTCCAGCGTGAAATGCAACAAGAACGACGCCAAATGGATGGCTGGGATGAATTTGAGTAGAGGGCGAAGATGGCAATCCGAAAACGTTTTATTGCTGGCGCGAAATGTCCAGCCTGTCAGGCGCAAGACTCAATGGCGATGTGGCGCGAAAATAATATTGATATTGTTGAATGTGTTAAGTGTGGGCATCAGATGCGTGAAGCCGATAAAGAAGCCCGCGATCACGTTCGCAAAGATGAGCAAGTGATTGGGATTTTTCATCCGGACTAGCGATATGCGCCGAGTTTTTTTAAGCTAGTGAGTACACGGCAGCAGAATTCCGATACAATCTGCGCCACTATTCTTCCCATGCTCAGGAGATATCATGAAAGTAGCAAAAGACCTGGTGGTCAGCCTGGCCTATCAGGTACGTACAGAAGACGGTGTGTTGGTTGATGAGTCTCCGGTGAGTGCGCCGCTGGACTACCTGCATGGTCACGGTTCCCTGATCTCTGGCCTGGAAACGGCGCTGGAAGGTCATGAAGTTGGCGACAAATTTGATGTAGCTGTTGGCGCGAACGACGCTTACGGCCAGTACGACGAAAACCTGGTGCAGCGCGTTCCTAAAGACGTATTTATGGGCGTTGATGAACTGCAGGTAGGTATGCGTTTCCTGGCTGAAACCGACCAGGGCCCGGTGCCGGTTGAGATCACTGCTGTTGAAGACGATCACGTCGTGGTTGATGGTAACCACATGCTGGCGGGTCAGAACCTGAAATTCAACGTTGAAGTTGTGGCGATTCGCGAAGCGACTGAAGAAGAACTGGCTCATGGTCACGTTCATGGCGCGCACGATCATCACCACGATCACGACCATGACGGTTGCTGCGGTGGCCATGGCCACGATCACGGTCATGAACACGGTGGCGAAGGCTGCTGTGGTGGTAAAGGTAACGGCGGTTGCGGTTGCCACTAATACCGTAACGGTATCAAAAAAGCGGGAATTACCCGCTTTTTTTTCGCCTCAGTAATGTGGCGGTGGCGTTTCTTCAGCCTGCGACGCGATGTTCGACGGCTGGCTGGCTTTTAACTTCTCAGTAAGCAGACGCAGATGATCGCGCAGTTTTGCCATCTCCATTTCATGAGCGGTCACCGTGACGTTCAGTTCTTCAATGGTGATTTCCTGAAAAGCCAGTCGGCTCTCCAGCTCTGCTAGGCGTGCTTCCATCGATAAATCCTGCATGGTTCACCTCTTTGGTCGAATGATCGCTGCGGATTCTACTTAACTTTGCTGCCAGAGACAGCACTCATTTCGCGACATCGAAACTAATTTAAACAAAAAGAGTCTGAAAATAGATGATAATAGGGCGTGTCTGTATGTAGATTTATCCGACAACGCTTTATAGTACCCTTCTGATAATAGTTAACCCTGGGGTGAGATGCCCCGAGCCTGGAGATATGGATGAAATCACTGTTTAAAGTAACGCTGCTGGCGACCACAATGGCCGTTGCCCTGCATACACCAATTACTTTTGCTGCCGAAGCGGCGAAACCTGCCACAACTGCTGACAGCAAAGCAGCGTTCAAAAATGACGATCAGAAATCAGCTTACGCACTGGGTGCTTCGCTGGGTCGTTACATGGAAAATTCTCTGCAAGAACAAGAAAAGTTGGGCATTAAGCTGGATAAAGATCAGCTGATCGCCGGTGTCCAGGATGCGTTTGCCGATAAGAGCAAACTTTCCGATCAAGAGATCGAACAGACTCTGCAAGCATTCGAAGCTCGCGTGAAGTCTTCTGCTCAGGCGAAGATGGAAAAAGACGCGGCTGATAACGAAGCTAAAGGCAAAGAGTACCGCGAGAAATTTGCTAAAGAGAAAGGTGTGAAAACCTCTTCGACTGGCCTGGTTTATCAGGTAGTAGAAGCCGGTAAAGGTGAAGCACCGAAAGACAGCGATACTGTTGTAGTGAACTACAAGGGTACGCTGATCGACGGTAAAGAGTTCGATAACTCTTACACCCGTGGTGAACCGCTCTCTTTCCGTCTGGACGGCGTTATCCCCGGCTGGACCGAAGGCCTGAAGAACATCAAGAAAGGTGGCAAGATCAAATTGGTTATTCCACCAGAGTTGGCTTACGGTAAAGCGGGTGTTCCGGGGATCCCACCAAACTCTACTCTGGTATTTGACGTAGAGTTGCTGGATGTGAAACCAGCGCCGAAGGCTGATGCGAAGCCAGAAGCCGATGCGAAAGCCGCAGATTCTGCTAAAAAATAAGCATTAAGAACCGCCGCCTGACCAGGCGGCGGTTTTTTTTATTACAGGCCGGATATAATTAGTGCTGGAAAGCGGAACCTCCGCTGTATTAATTTAGTTACCCGCATCATTAATGAGCCTGCCCTGAAAAGTTAACGACAGGCTCCTGAAAAGGAGTGTTTTTTTTCATGTCCAGGTCGCTTTTAACCAATGAAACCAGTGAGTTGGATTTACTGGATCAACGTCCTTTCGACCAGACCGATTTTGATATTCTGAAATCCTACGAAGCTGTGGTGGACGGGTTAGCGATGCTCATTGGCTCCCACTGTGAAATCGTTTTGCACTCTTTGCAGGATTTGAAATGTTCAGCCATTCGTATTGCCAACGGTGAACATACAGGCCGGAAGATTGGTTCGCCGATTACCGATCTGGCGCTGCGTATGCTGCACGATATGACGGGGGCGGATAGCAGCGTTTCTAAATGCTATTTTACTCGCGCCAAAAGCGGTGTATTAATGAAGTCCCTGACTATCGCCATTCGTAACCGCGAACAGCGTGTAATTGGTCTGCTGTGCATCAATATGAATCTTGATGTTCCCTTCTCGCAGATCATGAGTACCTTTGTGCCGCCAGAAACCCCGGATGTCGGTTCAAGCGTCAACTTTGCCTCTTCTGTTGAAGATCTGGTTACCCAAACGCTGGAGTTCACCATCGAAGAAGTGAATGCCGATCGCAATGTTGCCAATAACGCCAAAAATCGTCAGATCGTGCTGAATCTCTACGAGAAAGGGATCTTCGATATTAAAGACGCGATCAACCAGGTTGCAGATCGTCTGAACATCTCCAAGCACACTGTTTATCTCTATATCCGTCAGTTCAAGAGCGGTGATTTCCAGGGGCAAGAGAAGTAATGCGTTTTGCCATCGTGGTAACCGGGCCAGCATACGGTACGCAACAGGCGAGTAGTGCTTTTCAGTTTGCACAGGCGCTGATAGCAGAAGGCCATGAGTTAAGCAGCGTCTTTTTCTATCGTGAAGGGGTCTATAACGCTAACCAATTGACCTCACCGGCAAGCGATGAATTTGACCTTGTGCGTGGCTGGCAACAACTGAATACACAACATGGTGTGGCGCTGAACATTTGCGTGGCGGCAGCATTACGTCGCGGTATCGTCGATGAAACTGAAGCTGGAAGACTCGGTCTGGCATCTGTAAATCTCCAGCCGGGCTTTACATTAAGTGGTCTTGGCGCTCTGGCTGAAGCCTCGCTGACTTGCGACAGGGTGGTACAGTTCTGATGAAACGAATTGCGTTTGTTTTTTCTACTGCACCTCATGGTACAGCTGCTGGCCGTGAAGGATTAGATGCTTTATTGGCGACTTCCGCATTAACTGACGAGCTCGCCGTCTTCTTTATTGCCGATGGCGTTTTTCAGCTTCTGCCTGGGCAAAAGCCCGATGCGGTGCTGGCGCGTGATTATATCGCAACCTTTAAACTGCTGGGGCTGTATGATATTGAACAGTGCTGGGTTTGTGCGGCTTCACTACGTGAACGTGGGTTAGATCCGCAGACACCCTTTGTTGTCGACGTCACTCCGCTCGAAGCAGAAGCATTACGTCGGGAACTCGGCAACTACGATGTTATTTTGAGATTTTGAGGCTTACATGCTGCATACATTACATCGCTCACCCTGGCTGACGGATTTTCCTGCGCTGCTGCGTCTGCTCAGCGAGGGGGATGAACTGCTGTTATTGCAGGATGGCGTAACTGCCGCAGCTGATGGTAACCGCTACCTTGAAAGTTTGCGTAATGCCCCCATTAAGGTCTATGCCCTGAACGAAGACCTCATCGCTCGTGGTTTGGTTGGTCGAATTTCGAACGATATCACTCCCATTGACTATACTGATTTCGTCAGACTTACGGTTAAGCACACCAGCCAGGTCGCCTGGTAACGGTGGGATCGTTGTATATTTCTTGACACCTTTTCGGCATCGCCCTAAAATTCGGCGTCCTCATATTGTGTGAGGACGTTTTATTACGTGTTTACGAAGCAAAAGCTAAAACCAGGAGCTATTTAATGGCAACAGTTAACCAGCTGGTACGCAAACCACGTGCTCGCAAAGTTGCGAAAAGCAACGTGCCTGCGCTGGAAGCATGCCCGCAAAAACGTGGCGTATGTACTCGTGTATATACTACCACTCCTAAAAAACCGAACTCCGCACTGCGTAAAGTATGCCGTGTTCGTCTGACTAACGGTTTCGAAGTGACTTCCTACATCGGTGGTGAAGGTCACAACCTGCAGGAGCACTCCGTGATCCTGATCCGTGGCGGTCGTGTTAAAGACCTCCCGGGTGTTCGTTACCACACCGTACGTGGTGCGCTTGACTGCTCCGGCGTTAAAGACCGTAAGCAGGCTCGTTCCAAGTATGGCGTGAAGCGTCCTAAGGCTTAATGGTTCTCCGTTAAGTAAGGCCAAACGTTTTAACTTAAATGTCAAACTAAACTCGTAGAGTTTTGGACAATCCTGAATTAACAACGGAGTATTTCCATGCCACGTCGTCGCGTCATTGGTCAGCGTAAAATTCTGCCGGATCCGAAGTTCGGATCAGAACTGCTGGCTAAATTTGTAAATATCCTGATGGTAGATGGTAAAAAATCTACTGCCGAATCTATCGTATACAGCGCGCTGGAGACCCTGGCTCAGCGTTCTGGTAAATCTGAACTGGAAGCATTCGAAGTAGCTCTCGAAAACGTGCGCCCGACTGTCGAAGTTAAGTCTCGCCGCGTTGGTGGTTCTACTTATCAGGTACCAGTTGAAGTCCGTCCGGTTCGTCGTAATGCTCTGGCAATGCGTTGGATCGTTGAAGCTGCTCGTAAACGCGGTGATAAATCCATGGCTCTGCGCCTGGCGAACGAACTTTCCGATGCTGCAGAAAACAAAGGTACTGCAGTTAAGAAACGTGAAGACGTTCACCGTATGGCCGAAGCCAACAAGGCGTTCGCACACTACCGTTGGTAATCCCTTCGGAGTTTTAGTCACCAGGCGGGCGCTTCCAGTAAGCAGCCCGCTTTGGGCTACTTAAATTGAACGCCTAAAAGATAAACGAGGAAACAAATGGCTCGTACAACACCCATCGCACGCTACCGTAACATCGGTATCAGTGCGCACATCGACGCCGGTAAAACCACTACTACCGAACGTATTCTGTTCTACACCGGTGTAAACCATAAAATCGGTGAAGTTCATGACGGCGCTGCAACCATGGACTGGATGGAGCAGGAGCAGGAACGTGGTATTACCATCACTTCCGCTGCGACTACTGCATTCTGGTCTGGTATGGCTAAGCAGTATGAGCCGCATCGCATCAACATCATCGACACCCCGGGGCACGTTGACTTCACAATCGAAGTAGAACGTTCCATGCGTGTTCTCGATGGTGCGGTAATGGTTTACTGCGCAGTTGGTGGTGTTCAGCCGCAGTCTGAAACCGTATGGCGTCAGGCAAACAAATATAAAGTTCCGCGCATTGCGTTCGTTAACAAAATGGACCGCATGGGTGCGAACTTCCTGAAAGTTGTTAACCAGATCAAAACCCGTCTGGGCGCGAACCCGGTTCCGCTGCAGCTGGCGATTGGTGCTGAAGAACATTTCACCGGTGTTGTTGACCTGGTGAAAATGAAAGCTATCAACTGGAACGACGCTGACCAGGGCGTAACCTTCGAATACGAAGATATCCCGGCAGACATGGTTGAACTGGCTAACGAATGGCACCAGAACCTGATCGAATCCGCAGCTGAAGCTTCTGAAGAGCTGATGGAAAAATACCTGGGTGGTGAAGAACTGACTGAAGCAGAAATCAAAGGTGCTCTGCGTCAGCGCGTTCTGAACAACGAAATCATCCTGGTAACCTGTGGTTCCGCGTTCAAGAACAAAGGTGTTCAGGCGATGCTGGATGCGGTAATTGATTACCTGCCATCCCCGGTTGACGTACCTGCGATCAACGGTATCCTGGACGACGGTAAAGACACTCCGGCTGAGCGTCACGCAAGTGATGACGAGCCGTTCTCTGCACTGGCGTTCAAAATCGCTACCGACCCGTTTGTTGGTAACCTGACCTTCTTCCGTGTGTACTCCGGTGTGGTTAACTCTGGTGATACCGTACTGAACTCCGTGAAAGCTGCACGTGAGCGTTTCGGTCGTATCGTTCAGATGCACGCTAACAAACGTGAAGAGATCAAAGAAGTTCGCGCGGGCGACATCGCTGCTGCAATCGGTCTGAAAGACGTAACTACTGGTGACACCCTGTGTGACCCGGATGCGCCGATCATTCTGGAACGTATGGAATTCCCTGAGCCGGTAATCTCCATCGCAGTTGAACCGAAAACCAAAGCTGACCAGGAAAAAATGGGTCTGGCTCTGGGCCGTCTGGCTAAAGAAGACCCGTCTTTCCGTGTATGGACTGACGAAGAATCTAACCAGACCATCATCGCGGGTATGGGTGAGCTGCACCTCGACATCATCGTTGACCGTATGAAGCGTGAATTCAACGTTGAAGCGAACGTAGGTAAACCGCAGGTTGCTTACCGTGAAACTATCCGCCAGAAAGTTACCGATGTTGAAGGTAAACACGCGAAACAGTCTGGTGGTCGTGGTCAGTATGGTCATGTTGTTATCGACATGTACCCGCTGGAGCCGGGTTCTAACCCGAAAGGCTACGAGTTCATCAACGACATTAAAGGTGGTGTAATCCCTGGCGAATACATCCCGGCCGTTGATAAAGGTATCCAGGAACAGCTGAAAGCAGGTCCGCTGGCAGGCTACCCGGTAGTAGACATGGGTATTCGTCTGCACTTCGGTTCTTACCATGACGTTGACTCCTCTGAACTGGCGTTTAAACTGGCTGCTTCTATCGCCTTTAAAGAAGGCTTTAAGAAAGCGAAACCAGTTCTGCTTGAGCCGATCATGAAGGTTGAAGTAGAAACTCCGGAAGAGAACACCGGTGACGTTATCGGTGACTTGAGCCGTCGTCGTGGTATGCTCAAAGGTCAGGAATCTGAAGTTACTGGCGTTAAGATCCACGCTGAAGTACCGCTGTCTGAAATGTTCGGATATGCAACTCAGCTGCGTTCTCTGACCAAAGGTCGCGCATCATACACTATGGAATTCCTGAAGTATGATGAAGCGCCGAGTAACGTTGCTCAGGCCGTAATTGAAGCCCGTGGTAAATAAGCCTCAGGGTTAATACCAAAGTCCCGTGCTCTCTCCTGAAGGGGAGAGCACTATAGTAAGGAATATAGCCGTGTCTAAAGAAAAATTTGAACGTACAAAACCGCACGTTAACGTTGGTACTATCGGCCACGTTGACCACGGTAAAACTACTCTGACCGCTGCAATCACCACCGTACTGGCTAAAACCTACGGCGGTGCTGCTCGTGCATTCGACCAGATCGATAACGCGCCGGAAGAAAAAGCTCGTGGTATCACCATCAACACTTCTCACGTTGAATACGACACCCCGACCCGTCACTACGCACACGTAGACTGCCCGGGGCACGCCGACTATGTTAAAAACATGATCACCGGTGCTGCTCAGATGGACGGCGCGATCCTGGTAGTTGCTGCGACTGACGGCCCGATGCCGCAGACTCGTGAGCACATCCTGCTGGGTCGTCAGGTAGGCGTTCCGTACATCATCGTGTTCCTGAACAAATGTGACATGGTTGATGACGAAGAGCTGCTGGAACTGGTTGAAATGGAAGTTCGTGAACTTCTGTCTCAGTACGACTTCCCGGGCGACGACACTCCGATCGTTCGTGGTTCTGCTCTGAAAGCGCTGGAAGGCGACGCAGAGTGGGAAGCGAAAATCCTGGAACTGGCTGGCTTCCTGGATTCTTACATTCCGGAACCAGAGCGTGCGATTGACAAGCCGTTCCTGCTGCCGATCGAAGACGTATTCTCCATCTCCGGTCGTGGTACTGTTGTTACCGGTCGTGTAGAACGCGGTATCATCAAAGTTGGTGAAGAAGTTGAAATCGTTGGTATCAAAGAGACTCAGAAGTCTACCTGTACTGGCGTTGAAATGTTCCGCAAACTGCTGGACGAAGGCCGTGCTGGTGAGAACGTAGGTGTTCTGCTGCGTGGTATCAAACGTGAAGAAATCGAACGTGGTCAGGTACTGGCTAAGCCGGGCACCATCAAGCCGCACACCAAGTTCGAATCTGAAGTGTACATTCTGTCCAAAGATGAAGGCGGCCGTCATACTCCGTTCTTCAAAGGCTACCGTCCGCAGTTCTACTTCCGTACTACTGACGTGACTGGTACTATCGAACTGCCGGAAGGCGTAGAGATGGTAATGCCGGGCGACAACATCAAAATGGTTGTTACCCTGATCCACCCGATCGCGATGGACGACGGTCTGCGTTTCGCAATCCGTGAAGGCGGCCGTACCGTTGGCGCGGGCGTTGTAGCTAAAGTTCTGAGCTAATTACTCGTTAATTAGTTTTGAATTGAAAAGGGCGCTTCGGCGCCCTTTTTGCATATGAAAGCTGGGACGCGAATATTCGTAATTTTATCTGTGCTAAATATCTAATTCATAAATATTACCAGATACACATATTTTTAATGCAAATATATTAAATTTAATAAAACTTTATTTATTCAGGCTTTTTTTCTGATTTTTATTTCTTTGTTTTATTCTATGTTGAAGCGTTCCATTAAAAAGTAAATAATTTCATTGAAGGACTTAATGTCTTGAAGTATTTTTTAATACGTCAAAAGGGATAATAATGAAATTAAATACATTTACCAAATCAATGATTGGTATGGGGTTGATTTGCTCCTCTTTACCAGCATTTGCTTTGGAAGCATGGAATAACCAACAAGGTGGAAGTAAATATCAGGTTATTTTCGATGGTAAGGTTTATGAAAATGCCTGGTGGGTTTCTTCTACAAATTGCCCCGGTAAAGCGAAAGCAAATGATGCAACTAACCCGTGGCGTTTAAAGCGTACGGCAACGGCTGCTGAAATTAGCCAGTTTGGCAATACGCTTTCCTGCGAAAAGAGCAGTAGCTCATCTTCTTCAACTTCAAATACGCCTGCATCCAATACGCCAACTAATGGTGGTTCAACTACACCAGCACAAGGTACTGTTCCATCAAATTCATCTGTTGTTGCCTGGAATAAACAGCAGGGCGGTCAGACCTGGTATGTCGTCTTTAATGGCGCGGTATATAAAAATGCCTGGTGGGTAGCTTCTTCTAACTGTCCGGGCGATGCGAAAGGCAATGATGCCAGCAATCCATGGCGTTATGTCCGTGCCGCTACGGCAACGGAAATCACGCAAACCAGTAATCCACAGTCCTGTACTTCAGCATCACAGCCTGCACCGGATGTGAAACCAGCACCGGACGTTAAACCGGCTCCTGATGTTCAGCCAGCCCCAGCTGATAAGTCAAACGACAACTATGCTGTCGTAGCCTGGAAAGGTCAGGAAGGTTCTTCTACATGGTACGTTATCTACAACGGCGGCATTTATAAGAACGCCTGGTGGGTAGGCGCGGCAAATTGCCCAGGCGATGCGAAAGAAAACGACGCCAGCAATCCATGGCGCTATGTTCGTGCGGCAACGGCAACAGAAATCACTCAGTATGGCAATCCAGGCTCCTGCTCTGTTAAGCCGGACAATGGTGGTGCTGTGACTCCGGTTGATCCGGCGCCGGTAACACCAGATACTCCGGTTACCCTAACTCCGGATAACAACGAGCCATCAACACCAGCGGATAGCAGTAACGATTACTCATTACAGGCATGGAGTGGTCAGGAAGGTAGCGAAATTTACCATGTTATCTTCAATGGTAATGTCTATCAGAATGCCTGGTGGGTTGGTTCTAAAGATTGCCCGCGTGGCACCAGCGCTGAGAACTCCAATAACCCATGGCGTCTCGTGCGTACAGCTACCGCTGCGGAAATGAGTCAGTACGGTAACCCGACTACCTGTGAAATTGATAACGGCGGCGTTATCGTTGCAGATGGCTTCCAGGCCAGTAAAGCGTACAGTGCGAACAGCATTGTAGATTATAACGATGCGCATTATAAAACGTCAGTGGATCAGGACGCGTGGGGCTTTGTTCCTGGCGGCGATAACCCGTGGAAGAAATACGAATCGGCAAAAGCGTGGTCTGCATCGACAGTCTACGTGAAAGGCGATCGTGTGGTGGTTGATGGTCAGGCATATGAAGCCTTGTTCTGGACACAAAATGATAACCCTGCGCTGGTTGCGAACCAGAACGCCACCGGTAGCAATAGCCGCCCGTGGAAGCCATTGGGTAAAGCACAGAGCTATAGCAGCGACGAGCTGAAAAATGCGCCAGAGTTTAATCCAGCGACGCTTTATGCCAGCGATACGCTGATTCGCTTCAATGGCGTGAACTATATTTCTCAAAGTAAAGTGCAGAAGGTTTCACCATCTGACAGCAACCCGTGGCGTGTCTTTGTTGACTGGACCGGAACCAAAGAGCGCGTAGGTACGCCGAAGAAAGCGTGGCCGAAACACGTATATGCACCGTATGTCGACTTTACGCTGAATACAATCCCGGATCTGGCTGCGCTGGCTAAGAATCATAACGTCAACCACTTCACGCTGGCGTTTGTGGTGAGTAAAGATGCGAACACCTGTCTGCCGACATGGGGTACTGCTTACGGTATGCAGAATTACGCTCAGTACAGCAAAATTAAAGCTCTGCGTGAAGCAGGCGGCGATGTGATGCTGTCTATCGGTGGTGCTAATAACGCTCCGCTGGCGGCTTCCTGTAAGAACGTTGACGATCTGATGCAGCATTATTATGACATCGTTGATAACCTGAATCTCAGAGTCCTGGACTTCGATATCGAAGGCACCTGGGTTGCGGATCAGGCATCTATTGAACGTCGTAACCTTGCCGTGAAGAAGGTGCAGGATAAATGGAAGTCAGAAGGCAAAGATATTGCTATCTGGTACACCTTGCCAATTCTGCCGACTGGCTTGACGCCGAAAGGGATGAACGTCCTGAGCGATGCCAAAGCGAAAGGTGTTGAGCTGGCGGGTGTGAACGTGATGACGATGGACTACGGTAACGCAATTTGTCAGTCTGCAAATACCGAAGGCCAGAACATCCACGGTAAGTGTGCAACGTCGGCGATTGCCAATCTGCATTCACAATTGAAAGGCCTCCATCCCAACAAGAGCGATGCAGAAATTGACGCCATGATGGGCACCACGCCGATGGTTGGCGTGAACGACGTTCAGGGTGAAGTTTTCTATCTCTCTGATGCTCGTCTGGTCATGCAGGATGCGCAAACTCGCAACCTCGGCATGGTGGGTATCTGGTCAATCGCGCGTGATCTGCCGGGCGGCACTAACCTGTCTCCGGAATTCCACGGTCTGACTAAAGAACAAGCTCCGAAGTACGCATTCAGTGCGATCTTCGCGCCGTTTACTAAGCAGTAAATTTGCTGGCGATACTTTCTGGTATCGCCGCATTTTTTGTCAATGGGCTACATTTTTGTAGCCCATTATTTTTATTCATATTTCTATTTTTTGATTAAAAAAGAGTCTTTTCGTAATTGAAATAAGAACTATTTTCATTTATTTTTGAAGAAAGTATACGGGAGTCTCTATGTACGTTTGTCTTTGTAATGGTATCAGTGATAAAAAAATTCGTCAGGCTGTGCGCCAGTTTTCTCCCCACTCGTTCCAGCAATTAAAAAAATTTATTCCGGTTGGAAACCAGTGCGGTAAATGTGTCAGAGCCGCACGTGAGGTGATGGAGGATGAATTAATGCAGCTGCCGGAGTTTAAGGAGTCCGCATAAAACGGAGTGTGTTTTTTGACTTACTCGTAAGCCGTTCTACGCTTCAAAGAGTGGAAGCGAAGGAGTCAAAAAATGAAAGGTGATACTAAAGTTATAAATTATCTCAACAAACTGTTGGGAAATGAGCTTGTCGCAATCAATCAGTACTTTCTCCATGCCCGGATGTTTAAAAACTGGGGGCTCAAACGTCTCAATGATGTGGAGTACCATGAATCCATTGATGAGATGAAACACGCCGATCGTTATATAGAGCGCATTCTTTTTCTGGAAGGTCTTCCAAATTTACAGGATCTGGGAAAACTAAACATTGGTGAAGATGTTGAGGAAATGCTGCGTTCTGATCTGGCACTTGAGCTGGATGGCGCGAAGAATTTACGCGAGGCAATTGGTTATGCCGATAGCGTTCATGATTACGTCAGCCGCGATATGATGATAGAAATTCTGCGTGATGAAGAAGGCCATATTGACTGGCTGGAAACGGAACTTGATTTGATTCAGAAAATGGGCCTGCAAAATTATTTGCAAGCACAGATTCGTGAAGAAGGCTAAGCCATGTCGGGAGGGACATTCCTCCCGGTTAATAAGAGATCCAGACCAGATACGTCAGGTTTATCATACTACCGAGCGCAAGCCACGGGCCGAATGCAATTGTGGTGATGGTCTGACGCTGCCACAGTTGTGATGCGATGGCGTAAAAAATGCCTCCCAGCGAGGCAATAAGTAATATCATTGGTAGCGTTTGCCAACCACACCACGCCCCTGCTGCGGCCAGTAGCTTGAAATCACCGTAACCTAATCCCTCTTTGTGGCATACAAACCACACCCCCCAGAAAACACACCACAGTACCCCATATCCAGCTACCGCGCCGTAAATCGCATCATGTAAATCAACTAATCCAGACTGCGCATTAAATAACAAGCCAAGCCAGAGCAGTGGCAAGGTGAGTTTGTCGGGCAGGAGCTGGGTACGAAAATCAATAACACTGAGCGTGATTGCAAAGCAGAAGTAGAGAAAGAGTGCGCCAGTCACGATCGGCATGAAAGGTGCCAGGGCGCAGGCGATTGCCGCAACCACGCAAAGTGCCATAGGCAACGTGTCATGCCAGACATATTTTTTTTGCCTGAAATGAACCAAAACCTGGCGAAAAGTTAACGCCGTTTTATCCTCCAAAGGCGAGAGGTGATAGGCCACGGCATTCACCAGGTAACCAGCAATAAAGCCAGCCAGAATGAAGAGCGGCAGTAGCATTGTCATTATTGTTGCCCTCTGAAGGATAAATGCTTGAGGGTGATCTCTTCGTTTCCGGCAAGGGTAAATTGAAGATCCTCAATAACAATACCGTATGTTATCTGTGCCGTAGTCAGCCAGCGGGAGACGTTTTCGAGGGGGAATGTGGCAGGATGAATTGTCAGCGTATCGTCCGGGCCATTCTCTAGCGTAATAGCTAAATTCTCACGCTTTGCTTCCTCAAGAAGGATATTTTTGACCGGTTGCCTGAGCGTGGGATGGTCAAGTAATCCATGTGCACTCGCCTGGTCTTGCATCCATTTAATATCCTTTTTAATTTTTTGTATGCGGGATTGATGATCCGCAATGTAGTTATCGATAGGTTTTATTACCGCAAGCCAGCAGAAAACGCAGAGCGAGAGAATCGCCAGCCCTATAATAATTTGTTTTTCCGATGGGGATTTTTCAGTCCACCATAATTTAATCATTTCCCTGTACTCCTTACTGTCCATACACCACTGACCGGATCTTTTTCTGTTTTTTCCATCGGAAGCCAGGACTGTGTTAACTCACAGAAACGATCAATATTGCCTTCGTTTTTCGAACTTATTTTCAAAATCAGTGATTTTTGCTTCTGACTGTAATTGGCTTCCATTAATTGCAGTTCAGGATGTTCCAGTAAGAGTGTTTGCAAATGATGGAGCAATGGCACCGCTTCAGGATATTGCTGGGCGAGTTGCTGCTTGAAGTAAAAACGAAAGTTGTGCGTTCGTTTGATCTGCGGGAAATATTGTTGCCAGGTTTCCTGCTGTTGTTGCTGAAGCTGGTCTTCAATCCCAAGCGTCTGCCAGAGTACGATTCCCCGACTACCAGCAAAAGAGAGAATGGCAAAAATGAGACTGCTTACTGCCAGCCTGGCGAGCCATTTTCCCGATCTGCTGACAGTTTTCTGTTTGCGAAAAACACCATGCAGCATGTCGTAGTGCTGGAGAGAATGATTGGCAGAATAAAAACGTAATGCTGGAGATTCTGCATGTTGGATAAGCGAATCGACCGGCACGATATCTGGAGCCGCTGTGCCAAAACAGATGACATTTTCAGGAGAAAACTGGGTGGCAAGATGCTGTAACCAGCGTTCATCAAGCTCGTTGAAGGCATGTGCAGCACTGCGAATCAGCCAGCTCGTTTGCTGGTTAACCAGAGTCCAGGAGCCTTCTTTCCAGGGAAGGTAACAACCATCTGGCAAAACCCGCGTCACGTTTAGTCCGGCAGTGTGTAAACGGTCAAGATAACGACTGAGTTTTTCCGACTGGATACCTATCACTTCCACTCGGTCATTTTGTTTATCAACAACCGTCCAGTGCCAGTTTTGGCTGGCGTCGGGTAACGTCTCCTCCGCCAGCCACTGTAATGTTTGCGCGGTGAGTTTGTATTTGGCGTTGGGCAACGTGAGTGAACGATATAAAAGACCTTCCGGTGGGATCAGAAGATGAACATTTCCTGCACCGGGCTGATCGGCCAGCGACTCCAGCGGAAGATCGTCTGTGAGCGTATGTACTGAAGATACGCTATCTGCGGAGTATGTCATCCACTCCCATTGCTTACGTAGCGTCGAGGAAGAACGTATTACCATCAACGATTCAGGCATCACGATCCTTATGATTAATAGAGTTGCAGCGTACGCCGATAGATTTGGGCGCTCTGCTGTTTACGGTTGAAGAAAATATGGCTCTGCCATCCTTGGGATTGCTCGTCGCTGATACTTTCCGTATTCAGCGTAAAATAGCGGCTATAGGGAAAGAGATGTTCTTTCACCTGAGAAACCAAGGGCTTCACGCCGGAGAAATCCTGCTGTGCCCAGTAGAGAAATGCATCTGTGGTTAACCAGCCTTCCTTTGGTCGCTTTTGTAATAAGACCTGTGCGTCCGCGTCCGTGATATTGTTGAGAAATAATGCTCTTAATAACGGGATATCATTCTCAGTTAACATATTAAGATTAATGTTGAGTTCAGTGGTTGGGAGGACGCAGACATAAGGAATAATTCGCTGGTAGGCGTTCTCGGTTATTCCTTTTATCTGACGGAGTTCACCAGTCAGAAAAAGCATCTGATTGGCACTATGCCGGGGCGGCGTCTGGCTTTGGTAAAAGTTATCTTCTGCGCCGTGAAAGCGTGGTGAATCATCAGCGTCGATATAGTCAGCGATTGATTGCACGATCTCATCGGTGTTTCCGCGATCGATACCGGCGTTAATCAGCAGCGCACTGAATACCTGGGCGGGGAAATCAGGGGAAGCCAGCGGGTCGTCAGAGATTTTTGCTAACGCATTGAGATTAAAACAGTGCTGGGCATCGCGTAACTGCCACTTCACTGTATTGCCATTTTCCAGCTGCAACTGTTGCGGTTGTGCCCAGTACTGCTGCAACGTGGTTTGTCTGTCGTTATCTTTAACGTCCTGGGTGAGGCTGGCAAGCGCAAGTTTCTCCGCCAGTTCAATATCATATTGCCGTTGCAAATGATGGTTTACCTGGCGGGTTCGCTGAAGCTGGTTGTGAAAACTCAGTGTCATATCCGCAGCCAGAGCGGACATGAGCGCCAGTAACATGAGTACGATGAGCAGCGCGACGCCACGTTGTTCAATATTCATGTTATTCGCCCCTGGCCTGGTTTTGCTGCGGAGACTCTTCTCTTGTTAATAGCTCCGGCAAAGCAAAACGACGCTGTAACGCGCCATACTGCGGGGTATTCAGATGAAGAGTGACGGAGAGGGGAAGCTCCTCGCTTTCCCCGCTGTTACTTTCCAGAAGGAAGCCTTCGACATTTTCCAGCATTGCCTGGGCGGGTTGATCCTTCATGCTATCGACAGAGGTACGAACCGCGCGGTAGAGCGTATGATTTCGTAGATACCAGTGAACTGTTTGTAAGGTTTGCGCTTCATTGAGAGGAGCCTGTGGATCGCGACTCTGCGTGGTGAAAATGGCCTCTTCACCCAAAACTATGCTTTTGTCCGTTCCCCGATTCCGGCGAATGACAAGTTGCAGGAGATCGTTATCAAGAATGGTGATGGCGCGCTGAAGCTGATTGAACTGCTGGATTTCTTTCTGTGAGCGTTGATGCAACTCGGAAGCTTGCGAAAAAATCATAAACGCCAGCACGCTAAGCATTGAGAAAATCGCCAGCGCCGCCATGACTTCCAGCAATGTGAAACCCTGCTGGCGATTAATCATCTTGCGCCTGCCCGGATTTATTATCGATATTTTGATAACGCGTAAGAGAGGTTGTCTGACCGCTGGGTAATGTAACGGTTATGGTGCGTTCCAGAAGCGTACCATCTTTGCTTGAGTGGATATCGCTGCGCCAGTTCCACTCTTCGCCATTTATTATCTCTTTGCCAGAACTGGACGTGTTTTCCTCGTCGAATGTATCTTGCAACTGAAGTTGGTTATCCGCTATCCACAACGCCAGCGTCTCGTTACGCATCCGCTCGATGGCATTTCTTTGCCCTTGCATACTGCTCATTAAGGTCAAAGCAACTGTGGTGAAAATGCTCATCGCCAGTAAGACTTCAAGTAATGTCATCCCTGATTGTTTGTTCATGGCCGGGTATCTCTGGCAAGCGTTTGATCCAGTGGCCATGTCCCTGAGCATACCAGTGTCAGGAGTGGCTCACCGGTCTCCTGGTTAGCAATCAATATGGAGAATGGGGTGATTTGCCCATCGGCCAGAATCACCACCTGCGGTTGGCTGCTGTCATCCGATTTAAATGGCTGGGTGTGAATCGCAATTTCATCACTCCAGTGATTTTCGCTATCGTCATCCGCATCCTCTTTGAGCGGGATCCAGAGCCAACTTGACGAATTTCTGGTTGGTGCCATAAGACGCCAGCCTGAATCAGAGAAATGGATACCGACCGGCTGCCCGTGAAGCGTGGCGCGGTCGACGGCCAGTTCAAGCGCAGCGGTAAATTGCGCTGCTGTTTCGCGCGCACGGGTGCTGGCGGTATCTTCCCGACCATATGTGAAGAGCACCACGCTTGCCGTGATAGCGACCAGCGCCAGCACCAGCATCATTTCCAGCAGGGTAAACCCGCGTTGCTGATTCATCGCTGACTTATTTTTTCTTCTTGCTCAAACCCCAGTTGGTAATGTCGTCCTCGGTTCCCATTTCACCGTCCGGTCCAGCGGAAAGGAGATCGTATGCACCGTGTTCACCAGGATTAACAAGGACATAATCATTGCCCCAGGGATCGGCAGGCAGACGCTTGATATAACCTTCTTTGTTATAGTTTGCAGCCAGCGGTGGTAGTGTCGGTGCTTCGACTAAGGATTCAAGCCCCTGATTTGTGGTTGGATAGCGATGATTGTCGAGTTTGTACATATCCAGGGCGTTTTCCAGTGCCACGATATCGCTGACGGCTTTTTGTTTATCCGCCTTTTCTTTATTGCCCATCAGGTTGGGAACTACCAGGCTGGCAAGTACGCCAATGATGACAATAACCACCATAATTTCCAGTAATGTAAAACCGCGTTGCTTATCCGTTGCGTGCATATATTTTCCTTAATTAATCATTGAGTTAAGTTGAAGAAGAGGTTGGAGTACCGAGACGACGATAAACAGGACGATCAGTGCCATCGTAATAATGAGTGCAGGTTCGAAGATGGAGAGCGTTAAGGCGATTCGGTTTTGTTGCAGCGTCTCCTGGTTGTCCGCTGCCCTGACCATTAATGTGCCGAGCTGCCCGCTTTTTTCGCCAGAGGCCACCATGTAGAGCATCATTGGCGGGAAGATTGCGGTTTGCTCCAGCGAAAGATGAATGCTGTTACCCTGGCGAACGTTCTCTGCCGCATTTGCTAGGCGTCGGCGAATTTCGAGGTTGCTGAGGCTTTCGGTGGATAAATTCATCCCATCAAGCAGAGGGACTCCGCTGGATTGTAAAATACTTAAGGTGCGGAGATAGCGTGCACTGTTTATGGCGCAAATCAGTGGACCAATGAGCGCAACACGCAGCAGCATGGCATGAAAACGATGGCGGTTATTGCCGTGTTTTAACCAGAGCCAGAAACCTACAGCGACAATAAACACCGTCGCTAATAATGTCGGGCCGGTACGTTGCAACGTGTCGCTCAGACCTAAAAGAATGCGTGTACTCAGCGGCAGTTGCTGCTTCATATGCACGAACTGTTCGGTAATTTTGGGCACGACAGCAGTGAGGAGAATAATCACGACCACAATCGCCACCGTGGTGAGCATGCAGGGGTAGATCAGCGACTGAATGAGTTTGCTGCGGATTTTCTGCCGGTTTTCATTGTAATCAGCCAGTTTTTCCAACACCGGAGCCAGAAGCCCGCTCTTTTCGCCCGCTTTGACCAGGGTACGGTAGAGCGAATCGAAAAGCGTGGGAAAATGCTGTAATGCATCGGAAAGGGGATGCCCTTCAAGGATGGCGCTACGTACCTGATTTAACACGTCAGTCAGTCGTTTATTACTGCTTTGCTGACCGATTACGGCAAGGCTCTCTTCCAGGGGGAATGCCGCCGCGCTTAAGGTTGCCAACTGCCGGGTGAAAAGCGTCAGTTCACTATGGCTAATCCTCGGGCGACGCGTTTTTACACCCGAACTTTTTTGGGGGCGAATATCCAGCAGGAAAAGCCCTTCTTCACGCAGCCGCAGCCGCGCCTGACGTTCATCGTTAGCATCAATGATCCCCTGCAATTTTTGACCATCCTGGGTCATGGCGCGATAGCGATAATTCATGCTTCACTCTCCAGCGTGACGCTGGCGACGCGCATCACTTCATCCCAGGAGGTGTCTCCACTTATCACTTTGTGCAGGCCATTTTTGATTAAGGCATTGTGTTGCTGCCGAACCAGTCGCTCCAGAGCTTGTTCATCCACATTTTCATGAACAGCAGCTCGTAATTCCGGTGTAATAACCATCATTTCGTGGATCGCCATGCGCCCCAGATAGCCGGATTGATGGCAGTGAGGACAGCCAACGGGAGTGCCAATCGTAGTAACAGTTAGCTGGTGATGTGTAAACATCTGCGCTTGTTGGGGGGATACAGGAGTGAATTGTCGGCATTGCGGACAAAGACGACGAACCAGCCGTTGCGCGGTAATTCCTGCCAGGGAAGACGAAAGTAGAAATGATTCGACGCCCATGTCGCGGAGCCGGGTCACTGCGCCTGATGCGCTGTTAGTGTGGAGTGTTGAGAGCACCAGATGGCCGGTGAGCGAAGCCTGAACAGCAATCTGCGCGGTTTCTGTATCACGAATTTCCCCAACCATCACAACATCCGGATCCTGGCGAAGAATGGCGCGCAAGCCGCGAGCGAAAGACATATCCACTCGGGTATTCACCTGCGTTTGTCCTATGCCTTCCAGTTCATATTCCACGGGATCTTCTACCGTCAGAATATTGCGGCCAGGGGTATTAAGCGCCGAAAGAATGGCGTAGAGCGTGGTGCTTTTACCGGAACCTGTCGGCCCGGTCACCAGGATAATACCGTGCGGAAGCTGAATGAGATTTTCTAAATCCTGCTTATCCGCAGCCGTCATCCCCAGATTGTTCAATGAAAGCTGGAGGCTGTTTTTATCCAGCAGGCGGAGCACGGCGCGTTCACCATAGATGGACGGCAGTGTGGATACGCGGACATCTATGTTACGTCGCCCGATACGCAAACTGATTCTTCCATCCTGCGGAATACGTTTTTCGGCGATATCAAGCCGAGCCATGACCTTTATTCGGGAGATAAGCAACGCTGCCAGTTTTTTGTTTGGCTGTAAAATTGTCCGCAGAACGCCGTCAATGCGAAAACGGATCGACATTGTTTTTTCATAGGTTTCAATGTGGATGTCGGAGGCGGTTTCTTTAATAGCCTCACTTAAAATGGCGTTGATTAAACGGATAACCGGTGCGGCTGAATCTTCATTCAGTAGATCTTCATTCGCAGGCATTTCTTCTGAGAGGGAGAGGAGATCGACGGATTGATCAATATCCTGCGCAATCTGTTGCGACTCACCAGTGTTCTGATGGAATACCGCTTCCAGCCGTGCTTCAAAATCAGCCTGCGACAAGCGGGTCATGGTATGGCACTGACCAACCTGGCGCTGAATATCGAGTAACTGCTCGAATGGTGTACCGGCGAGATAAATAATCTCCCCCTCTGAATAGAGATAACCGACTCTTTGTGCCATTGCCCAACTGGCAGGGTATGGTGAGTGAATTCTCATGTGAATGCCTCACCGCGACGATGACACAGGGGGGTGGCTGTTGAACGTGTTTTCATCCAGCACCGGTAAATCTTCAGAGCCAACCAATGCTTTTGATTTCGCGTCTATTCGTTGTTGTTGCTCCTGACGGTAGCGGGTGTATTTATCTTTCGACAGTGAGCGATAAACATCATCGTCACGGATAATCGTCGGTCGGATAAATACCATCAGGTTGCGTTTGGCGCGCTCGGTCGAGGTATAGCGGAAGAGTTGCCCCACTAAAGGAATATCGCCAAGTAAAGGAACCTTTGACACTTGCTCTTTAGAAAAATCATCCAGCAATCCGCCCAGGACTACCGTTTCACCGGTTTTAACCAGCACGGCGTTTTGAATAGTTCGGGTGTTAAATGTCGGGCCGAGCGTCGAATTAGACGAAGAGTCAACGCTGGAAACCTCCTGCTCTATTTCGAGCAGTACCGCGTCGCCTTCATTGACCTGCGGAGTGACTTTGAGTTTTGTGCCCACCGTTTTGCGTTCGACGGTATTAAAGACGTTATCCCCAGAAGTGGTCTGGGAGCCGGATAGCACCGGCACATCCTGACCAACGTTGAAGGACGCGAGTTTATTATCCAGCGTTACGATGCTCGGGGTGGCGAGGATATCATTTTTATTGTTACTAGCCAGCGCAGTCAGCAATACGCCCCAGTCGCCATTGAAGAAGCCTGCGGCCATGCCATTGTAGGCGCTAAACATATCCCAGGCAGGATTCGCGCTGGTGATCCCGCCATTCTTTTTATAATCAGCCACACCTTGCGCAGCGTTAAATATCGGTAATCCTGTATTGGTAAATTGCTGTGCGCCAACGTTTTTATTCGCCCATTGCACGCCGAGGTTAAGTCCATTTCCATCCTGAACTTCGACGATGATCGCCTCAACCAGCACCTGTGCACGACGAATATCCAGACGCGCAATTACCGTGGCGAGTTTTTCCTGGACGGACTGGTCAGCGGTAATGACCAACGAGTTGGTCTGTTCATCGGCGGTAATGGCAACATTATCCATCGCAGAAGAAGACGAAGGCTTACGCGCATTTCCTTTTTCATCTTTCAGCTTTTCGGAAACGCCGGTCAATACTTCGACCAGATTTGTGGCTTTAGCATATTTCAGGTAATAGACCCGGGTATTTCCTTCCTCGCTCTCTTCTACATCAAGTGTTTTCAGTAATGAGGTGATGCGCTGACGTGCTTTTTCCGGCCCGCTGATGATAAGAGAGTTGGTTCGCTTATCCGCCACAATCTTCGCGGAAAGGAGGGCAGGCATCTGGCTTTTACCGTGGCTTTCGCTGATTAATTGATTAAGAATCTCGGCGAGATCTTCCGCTGACGCGTATTCCAGATGAATAATTTGCTGCTTCTCTGTGCCGATGACATCAACGCGCTTTATCACTTCAATCAGTTTATTAATGGTGGAGGCACGACCGGTCAGAATGAGAACGTTGGAGGGTTCATAATGCACAACGTTACCGACGCTGCCGCCATCCATCATTTGACGCAGCAGGGGAGCCAGGTCACGAGCAGGAACGTTCTCAAGCGGTACGATTCGGGTGACCAACTCATCACCTATGCCTGGACGATAACTGTCAGCAATCATTCCTGGCGATGTTTTTACATTAGCTGAGCGCACCACTTTCAGAAAACCATTGTCCAGCGTGATGACGGAATAGCCGTAAAGATCAAGAATGCTCAAAAAGAACTGGTAGTACTCTTGCTGACTAAACGTATCATTACTGCGTACGGAAATGGTTCCTTGAACCGAGGGATCAATCAGAATTGTTTTACCCAGATGCTGGCTTACAATTTCCACGAACTGACGGATATCAGCATTATTGAAATTGGCCCCGTATTGTTCGTTCTCAGTATGCCCGACGGAAGGCATAAGTAGCGCCGCCAACAGGCAACATGTGATTTTATTTAATCCCTTCATCACTCTGTCCATTCATTCCAGTAAGTTCCCTGACGGAAACATTTATCAAGCGGGGTACGCCGTTGCGACGAATTGTAAACTGCGCGCTCTGTTGGGTTAGCAGTAAACTTAATGCCTGGGAAACCTCATCAGGGAGGGTCAGTGAAAGATTGTTGATTCTAAGGGCGACATCGCCAGGTTGCAGTAAGCTGGTAGCAAATGCATCGCGCCCTTTACGCGGATTCAATCGAAGGCCAAATAATTGATCCCCGTCACGAATAGGCGTCGCGATAATAAAATCTGCGAGCACACTTTGAGTATCAGAGTCAGGTTGCTCGATAACGTCCGGTAATCCCGGATGAAGCGTGACTTTTTCGAACTGTCCGTGAGTTTCAAAAACCACGCTGGTTTTATTTATTTTTCGGATGAATGTTGCCGGTGCTGACTCCAGGGCATCGTTCAGGGCATATCGCTTTTGTTCTGCGCCTTCATTAACTAAAACATAAGATGTCTCATCATTAGACGTCAGAATGATACCACTGAGTACGACAGAAAGCTTTGGCGTTTCTTGTTGGGCAGAAATCAGATGTGTGTCTTTTATACCCGCGTTACTGCCATTACGCCATAAACCCGCAAGGTTGAAATCAGATTTAAATGCGCCACCTGGTTGGTTAATGATTTGTGCATTTTTGACCAGGTTTGTGTGGAAATAATTTATATTAAAAATAACCGCCACCACACTTATGGATATCATCAATATATAAATGACTGTGCGTCTATTATGAATTGCCAGATGGAAGGAGAAAGGTAGGGTTGGCACGATATATATTCTAATAAAATAAATTGGGTGGGTTGTATATTGACGTTACTATAAATAGTATTAATGCTGGTTGAATGAATCAAGCAAAATTTATTTATATTCAGTTAACGCATTAATATCAATAAATGCATTCGATATTTTTATGATTAAGGATAATCGATTATTATTACAGGAAGTATTATGTCTACAAGAAGAGAAGTTATCCTTGCTTGGCTTCGTGAGGAGAATCGATCCTGGCGGATATGCTATCTGTCGGGCGAGGCCGGAAGTGGAAAATCCTGGTTAGCGAAGCAATTGCAAAATGATACCCATCGTCGAGTGATTACTTTAAGCCTTGTCGTGTCCTGGCAAGGTAAAGCTGCATGGGTTGTTATTGACGATAGCGCAAATAAAGAAGGAAGCCGCGATCTCGCCTGGAGGCGAGATGAGATGGGCGTGGAATTACTGCGGACGTTCCAGCAAGTGGAAAGCCGTAATCCTCTTATTATTGTTGAAAATGCTCATCTGAATCACCGCTGTGTTCTCGATGATATCCAACGCGCGAGGAGCCTTATTCCCGATTGTCAGTTTTTGCTCGTTGGCAGATCAAATCGAAAAGTTGAACGTTACGTTGAAGCCAGAGGCATTGAAATAATTACGTCAGGAGCACTGACAGAACACGAACTTCGACAAAGTATCCTTGAAGGACACCACATCGACCAGCCCGATGCCCTGTTAACAAGTAAGGTACTGAAGCGGATCGCTGCACTTTGCAAAGGCGATCGCAGAAGGCTGGCGCAGGCAGGCGAAACAATTTGCTTATTACAACAAAGCGAGCAGACCAGCGCATTCACGGCAAAACAATGGCGAACAATTTACCGGGCATTGGGTGATAAGCGGAGCCGGAAAATGTGTTGGGCTGGGGGGATGAGTGGAACCGTAATTGCTCTTGTCGGTGGTTGGCTGATGCTGTCCTCGTTTATATCTCCCTTACCGATTCCTTCGTGGTTGATGCCAGTAGCGCCATCAATAAAAGAAGAGATGACACAGGATATTTTCCGTACAGTGATGCGCGATAGTGATGCGCTAAGCGTGTTATATGGTGTGTGGGGGTACGATGTTCCGGCCGATTCAGCCTGGTGCGACCACGCTGTTAGAGCAGGCCTGACTTGTAAAAGTGGTAAGGCGTCACTTCAGGCGTTAATAGATCAGAACCTGCCCTGGATAGCGTCGCTTAATGTCGCAAATAAAAAATTGCCCGTCGTCGTCATTCGGGTCGGCGATGACTCTATAGATGTACTTATAGGGCAGCAGACCTGGACGTTAACACGTAAATGGTTTGAGACGGTGTGGGCGGGTGATTATCTCCTGCTATTGAAAATGTCTCCGAAAGGTGAAAGCACAATTACGCGCGACAGTAGCGAGGAAGAGATTCTTTGGCTGGAAACAATGTTGAATCGTGCTCTCCATATTTCGACTGAACCCTCGACAGAATGGCGACCGCTGCTGGTAGAAAAAATTAAGCAATTTCAGAAGATTAATCACTTAAAAGCTGACGGCGTTGTTGGCTCTTCAACATTGGTGCATCTCTGGCAGGTGGCAGGGGAGAGCGCGTATCTATATCGGGATGAAGTCAATATTTCCCCGGACGAAACAGGGAAGGGAAAATAAGATGTTTGAATTCTATTTTGCCGCACATCAGCAGCGAGAAAGTGGTCAGCGAGTGACTGTCCAGCTACAAAAACATGGCAAAACGAAGTATGCCATTTGGGCGCTGGTGACAAGCCTTTGGTTCGCAGGAATGGTGTTGGCTGGGGGGTATGCCCAGCAGTTATGGGCGATATGGATAGTTAAAACGGAAAATTCAGTAGAAGAAGCACCACCTTATAAACAATCAACACAACATTATTTCTTCAAAAAACAGCCATTGCCTATCGTCGTCGAACCTGCCGAGGATGACGCGGACGAAGATGCCACGATAGAAAATGAGGCGTCGTCTTCAGAGGATGAAGGTACAGCTACAGGAGAAAGCGAGGAAAAAGCCGGTTTAAGAGAGCGAGTGAAAAATGCACTCAATGAGTTACAGCAATAATCTGCCCGTTGTTTACTTTACTAGCAATACGCTTGCGTTCGATGGTTAAGTATGTATAATGCGCGGGCTTGTCGTAGTTGACAGCAGGTTCAATCTGAACCTCAGTTAGCCGAATTTGGCTACCTAACAATGCTCCCAATCGGGGAGCTACGTAAGAACGGTTACACTCTCCCATCAATCGTAATGGGTCTGAGGAGTAATCATTTTCGTTTATAAAATAATTGGAGCTCTGGTCTCATGCAGAACCAAAGAATCCGTATCCGCCTGAAAGCGTTTGATCATCGTCTGATCGATCAAGCAACCGCGGAAATCGTCGAGACTGCCAAGCGCACTGGTGCGCAGGTCCGTGGTCCGATCCCGCTGCCGACACGCAAAGAGCGCTTCACTGTTCTGATCTCTCCGCACGTCAACAAAGACGCGCGCGATCAGTACGAAATCCGTACTCACTTGCGTCTGGTTGACATCGTTGAGCCAACCGAGAAAACCGTTGATGCTCTGATGCGTCTGGATCTGGCTGCCGGTGTAGACGTGCAGATCAGCCTGGGTTAATCAGGTCATTGAGCGATTGAGAGGTTGAAACAATGATTGGTTTAGTCGGTAAAAAAGTGGGTATGACCCGTATCTTCACAGAAGACGGCGTTTCTATCCCAGTAACCGTAATCGAAGTTGAAGCAAACCGCGTTACTCAGGTTAAAGACCTGGCTAACGATGGCTACCGTGCTATTCAGGTAACCACCGGTGCTAAAAAAGCTAACCGTGTGACCAAGCCTGAAGCTGGCCACTTCGCTAAAGCTGGCGTAGAAGCTGGCCGTGGTCTGTGGGAATTCCGCCTGGCTGAAGGCGAAGAGTTCACTGTAGGTCAGAGCATTAGCGTTGAACTGTTTGCTGACGTTAAAAAAGTTGACGTAACTGGCACCTCTAAAGGTAAAGGTTTCGCAGGTACCGTTAAGCGCTGGAACTTCCGTACCCAGGACGCTACTCACGGTAACTCCTTGTCTCACCGCGTTCCGGGTTCTATCGGTCAGAACCAGACTCCGGGCAAAGTGTTCAAAGGCAAGAAAATGGCAGGTCAGATGGGTAACGAACGTGTAACCGTTCAGAGCCTTGACGTAGTACGCGTTGACGCTGAGCGCAACCTGCTGCTGGTTAAAGGTGCTGTCCCGGGTGCAACCGGTAGCGACCTGATCGTTAAACCAGCTGTGAAGGCGTAAGGAGATAGCAATGGAATTAGTATTGAAAGACGCGCAGAGCGCGCTGACTGTTTCCGAAACTACCTTCGGTCGTGATTTCAACGAAGCGCTGGTTCACCAGGTTGTTGTTGCTTATGCAGCTGGTGCTCGTCAGGGTACTCGTGCTCAGAAGACTCGTGCTGAAGTAACTGGTTCCGGTAAAAAACCGTGGCGCCAGAAAGGCACCGGCCGTGCGCGTTCTGGTTCTATCAAGAGCCCGATTTGGCGTTCTGGTGGCGTGACCTTCGCTGCTCGTCCGCAGGACCACAGTCAAAAAGTTAACAAGAAGATGTACCGCGGCGCGCTGAAAAGCATCCTGTCCGAACTGGTACGTCAGGATCGTCTGATCGTTGTCGAGAAGTTCTCTGTAGAAGCGCCGAAAACTAAGCTGCTGGCACAGAAACTGAAAGACATGGCTCTGGAAGATGTGCTGATCATCACCGGTGAGCTGGACGAAAACCTGTTCCTGGCTGCGCGCAACCTGCACAAGGTTGACGTACGCGATGCAACTGGTATCGACCCGGTTAGCCTGATCGCCTTCGACAAAGTCGTAATGACTGCTGATGCTGTTAAGCAAGTTGAGGAGATGCTGGCATGATTCGTGAAGAACGTCTGCTGAAGGTGCTGCGTGCACCGCACGTTTCTGAAAAAGCGTCTACTGCGATGGAAAAATCCAACACCATCGTACTCAAAGTTGCTAAAGACGCGACCAAAGCAGAAATCAAAGCTGCTGTGCAGAAACTGTTTGAAGTCGAAGTCGAAGTCGTTAACACCCTGGTAGTTAAAGGGAAAGTTAAACGTCACGGACAGCGTATCGGTCGTCGTAGCGACTGGAAAAAAGCTTACGTCACCCTGAAAGAAGGCCAGAATCTGGACTTCGTTGGCGGCGCTGAGTAAGTCGGAGGAGTAATACAATGGCAGTTGTTAAATGTAAACCGACATCTCCGGGTCGTCGCCACGTTGTTAAAGTGGTTAACCCTGAGCTGCACAAGGGCAAACCTTTTGCTCCGTTGCTGGAAAAAAACAGCAAATCCGGTGGTCGTAACAACAATGGCCGTATCACCACTCGTCATATCGGTGGTGGCCACAAGCAGGCTTACCGTATTGTTGACTTCAAACGCAACAAAGACGGTATCCCGGCAGTTGTTGAACGTCTTGAGTACGATCCGAACCGCTCCGCGAACATCGCGCTGGTTCTGTACAAAGACGGTGAACGCCGTTACATCCTGGCCCCTAAAGGCCTGAAAGCTGGCGACCAGATTCAGTCTGGCGTTGATGCTGCAATCAAACCAGGTAACACCCTGCCGATGCGCAACATCCCGGTTGGTTCTACTGTTCACAACGTAGAAATGAAACCAGGTAAAGGCGGTCAGCTGGCACGTTCCGCTGGTACTTACGTTCAGATCGTTGCTCGTGATGGTGCATATGTCACCCTGCGTCTGCGTTCTGGTGAAATGCGTAAAGTCGAAGCAGACTGCCGTGCAACTCTGGGCGAAGTTGGCAATGCTGAGCATATGCTGCGCGTTCTGGGTAAAGCAGGTGCTGCACGCTGGCGTGGTGTTCGTCCGACCGTTCGCGGTACCGCGATGAACCCGGTAGACCACCCACATGGTGGTGGTGAAGGTCGTAACTTTGGTAAGCACCCGGTAACCCCGTGGGGCGTTCAGACCAAAGGTAAGAAGACCCGCAGCAACAAGCGTACTGATAAATTTATCGTACGTCGCCGTAGCAAATAATTTTAGAGGATAAGCCATGCCACGTTCTCTCAAGAAAGGTCCTTTTATTGACCTGCACTTGCTGAAGAAGGTAGAGAAAGCGGTGGAAAGCGGAGACAAGAAGCCCCTGCGCACTTGGTCCCGTCGTTCAACGATCTTTCCTAACATGATCGGTTTGACCATCGCTGTCCATAATGGTCGTCAGCACGTTCCGGTATTTGTAACCGACGAAATGGTTGGTCACAAACTGGGTGAATTCGCACCGACTCGTACTTATCGCGGCCATGCTGCTGATAAAAAAGCGAAAAAGAAATAAGGTAGGAGGAAGAGATGGAAACTATCGCTAAACATCGCCATGCTCGTTCTTCTGCTCAGAAGGTTCGCCTTGTTGCTGACCTGATTCGCGGTAAGAAAGTGTCGCAGGCTCTGGATATTCTGACCTACACCAACAAGAAAGCGGCTGTACTGGTTAAGAAAGTTCTGGAATCTGCCATTGCTAACGCTGAACACAACGATGGCGCTGACATTGACGATCTGAAAGTTACGAAAATTTTCGTAGACGAAGGCCCGAGCATGAAGCGCATTATGCCGCGTGCAAAAGGTCGTGCAGATCGCATCCTGAAGCGCACCAGCCACATCACTGTGGTTGTGTCCGATCGCTGAGACTCTGGAGACTAGCAATGGGTCAGAAAGTACATCCTAATGGTATTCGCCTGGGTATTGTAAAACCATGGAACTCTACCTGGTTTGCGAACACCAAAGAATTCGCTGACAACCTGGACAGCGATTTTAAAGTACGTCAGTACCTGACTAAGGAACTGGCTAAAGCGTCCGTATCTCGTATCGTTATCGAGCGTCCGGCTAAGAGCATCCGTGTAACCATTCACACTGCTCGCCCGGGTATCGTTATCGGTAAAAAAGGTGAAGACGTAGAAAAACTGCGTAAGGTCGTAGCGGACATCGCTGGCGTTCCTGCACAGATCAACATCGCCGAAGTTCGTAAGCCTGAACTGGACGCAAAACTGGTTGCTGACAGCATCACTTCTCAGCTGGAACGTCGCGTTATGTTCCGTCGTGCTATGAAGCGTGCTGTACAGAACGCAATGCGTCTGGGCGCTAAAGGTATTAAAGTTGAAGTTAGCGGCCGTCTGGGCGGCGCGGAAATCGCACGTACCGAATGGTACCGCGAAGGTCGCGTACCGCTGCACACTCTGCGTGCTGACATCGACTACAACACCTCTGAAGCGCACACCACTTACGGTGTAATCGGCGTTAAAGTGTGGATCTTCAAAGGCGAGATCCTGGGTGGTATGGCTGCTGTTGAACAACCGGAAAAACCGGCTGCTCAGCCTAAAAAGCAGCAGCGTAAAGGCCGTAAATAAGGAGCGTCGCTGATGTTACAACCAAAGCGTACAAAATTCCGTAAAATGCACAAAGGCCGTAACCGCGGTCTGGCGCAGGGTACGGATGTTAGCTTCGGCAGCTTCGGTCTGAAAGCTGTTGGCCGTGGTCGTCTGACTGCCCGTCAGATCGAAGCAGCACGTCGTGCTATGACCCGTGCAGTTAAGCGTCAAGGTAAGATCTGGATCCGTGTGTTCCCGGACAAACCGATCACTGAAAAGCCGCTGGCAGTGCGTATGGGTAAAGGTAAAGGTAACGTGGAGTATTGGGTTGCCTTGATTCAGCCGGGTAAAGTCCTGTATGAAATGGACGGTGTTCCGGAAGAGCTGGCCCGTGAAGCATTCAAGCTGGCAGCAGCGAAACTGCCGATTAAAACCACCTTTGTAACTAAGACGGTGATGTAATGAAAGCAAAAGAGCTGCGTGAGAAGAGCGTTGAAGAGCTGAACACCGAGCTGCTGAACCTGCTGCGTGAGCAGTTCAACCTGCGTATGCAGGCTGCAAGTGGCCAGCTGCAACAGTCTCACCTGTTGAAGCAAGTGCGTCGCGATGTCGCACGCGTTAAGACTTTACTGAACGAGAAGGCGGGTGCGTAATGACCGATAAAATCCGTACTCTGCAAGGTCGCGTTGTTAGCGACAAAATGGAGAAATCCATTGTTGTTGCTATCGAACGTTTTGTGAAACACCCGATCTACGGTAAATTCATCAAGCGTACGACCAAACTGCACGTACATGACGAGAACAACGAATGCGGTATCGGTGACGTGGTTGAAATCCGCGAATGCCGTCCGCTGTCCAAGACTAAATCCTGGACGCTGGTTCGCGTTGTAGAGAAAGCGGTTCTGTAATACAGTACACTCTCTCGATACGAATAAACGGCTCAGAAATGAGCCGTTTATTTTTTCTACCCATATCCTTGAAGCGGTGTTATAATGCCGCGCCCTCGATATGGGGATTTTTAACGACCTGATTTTCGGGTCTCAGTAGTAGTTGACATTAGCGGAGCACTAAAATGATCCAAGAACAGACTATGCTGAACGTCGCCGACAACTCCGGTGCACGTCGCGTAATGTGTATCAAGGTTCTGGGTGGCTCGCACCGTCGCTACGCAGGCGTAGGCGACATCATCAAGATCACCATCAAAGAAGCAATTCCGCGTGGTAAGGTCAAAAAAGGTGATGTGCTGAAGGCGGTAGTGGTGCGCACCAAGAAGGGTGTTCGTCGCCCGGACGGTTCTGTCATTCGCTTCGATGGTAATGCTTGTGTTCTTCTGAACAACAACAGCGAGCAGCCTATCGGTACGCGTATTTTTGGGCCGGTAACTCGTGAGCTTCGTAGTGAGAAGTTCATGAAAATTATCTCTCTGGCACCAGAAGTACTCTAAGGAGCGAATCATGGCAGCGAAAATCCGTCGTGATGACGAAGTTATCGTGTTAACCGGTAAAGATAAAGGTAAACGCGGTAAAGTTAAGAATGTCCTGTCTTCCGGCAAGGTCATTGTTGAAGGTATCAACCTGGTTAAGAAACATCAGAAGCCGGTTCCGGCCCTGAACCAACCGGGTGGCATCGTTGAAAAAGAAGCCGCTATTCAGGTTTCCAACGTAGCAATCTTCAATGCGGCAACCGGCAAGGCTGACCGTGTAGGCTTTAGATTCGAAGACGGTAAAAAAGTCCGTTTCTTCAAGTCTAACAGCGAAACTATCAAGTAATTTGGAGTAGTACGATGGCGAAACTGCATGATTACTACAAAGACGAAGTAGTTAAAAAACTCATGACTGAGTTTAACTACAATTCTGTCATGCAAGTCCCTCGGGTCGAGAAGATCACCCTGAACATGGGTGTTGGTGAAGCGATCGCTGACAAAAAACTGCTGGATAACGCAGCAGCAGACCTGGCAGCAATCTCCGGTCAAAAACCGCTGATCACCAAAGCACGCAAATCTGTTGCAGGCTTCAAAATCCGTCAGGGCTATCCGATCGGCTGTAAAGTAACTCTGCGTGGCGAACGCATGTGGGAGTTCTTTGAGCGCCTGATCACTATTGCTGTACCTCGTATCCGTGACTTCCGTGGCCTGTCCGCTAAGTCTTTCGACGGTCGTGGTAACTACAGCATGGGTGTCCGTGAGCAGATCATCTTCCCAGAAATCGACTACGATAAAGTCGACCGCGTTCGTGGTTTGGATATTACCATTACCACTACTGCGAAATCTGACGAAGAAGGCCGTGCTCTGCTGGCTGCCTTTGACTTCCCGTTCCGCAAGTAAGGTAGGGTTACTAAATGGCTAAGCAATCAATGAAAGCACGCGAAGTAAAACGCGTAGCTTTAGCTGATAAATACTTCGCGAAACGCGCTGAACTGAAAGCGATCATCTCTGATGTGAACGCTTCCGACGAAGATCGTTGGAATGCTGTTCTCAAGCTGCAGACTCTGCCGCGTGATTCCAGCCCGTCTCGTCAGCGTAACCGCTGCCGTCAAACAGGTCGTCCGCATGGTTTCCTGCGGAAGTTCGGGTTGAGCCGTATTAAGGTCCGTGAAGCCGCTATGCGCGGTGAAATCCCGGGTCTGAAAAAGGCTAGCTGGTAATTGTCACCAATTGAATCACGGGAGTAAAGACAGATGAGCATGCAAGATCCGATCGCGGATATGCTGACCCGTATCCGTAACGGTCAGGCCGCGAACAAAGCTGCGGTCACCATGCCTTCCTCCAAGCTGAAAGTGGCAATCGCCAACGTGCTGAAGGAAGAAGGTTTTATTGAAGATTTTAAAGTTGAAGGCGACACCAAGCCTGAACTGGAACTGACTCTTAAGTATTTCCAGGGCAAAGCTGTTGTAGAAAGCATTCAGCGTGTCAGCCGCCCAGGTCTGCGCATCTATAAACGTAAAGATGAGCTGCCGAAAGTTATGGCGGGTCTGGGTATCGCAGTTGTTTCTACCTCTAAAGGTGTTATGACTGATCGTGCAGCGCGCCAGGCTGGTCTTGGTGGCGAAATTATCTGCTACGTAGCCTAATCGGAGGAAAAAATGTCTCGTGTTGCTAAAGCACCGGTCGTTGTTCCTGCCGGCGTTGACGTAAAAATCAACGGTCAGGTTATTACGATCAAAGGTAAAAACGGCGAGCTGACTCGTACTCTCAACGATGCTGTTGAAGTTAAACATGCAGATAATACCCTGACCTTCGGTCCGCGTGATGGTTACGCAGACGGTTGGGCTCAGGCTGGTACCGCGCGTGCCCTGCTGAACTCAATGGTTATCGGTGTTACCGAAGGCTTCACTAAGAAGCTGCAGCTGGTTGGTGTAGGTTACCGTGCAGCGGTTAAAGGCAATGTGATTAACCTGTCTCTGGGTTTCTCTCATCCTGTTGACCATCAGCTGCCTGCGGGTATCACTGCTGAATGTCCGACTCAGACTGAAATCGTGCTGAAAGGCGCTGATAAGCAGGTGATCGGCCAGGTTGCAGCGGATCTGCGCGCCTACCGTCGTCCTGAGCCTTATAAAGGCAAGGGTGTTCGTTACGCCGACGAAGTCGTGCGTACCAAAGAGGCTAAGAAGAAGTAAGGTAACACTATGGATAAGAAATCTGCTCGTATCCGTCGTGCGACCCGCGCACGCCGCAAGCTCCAGGAGCTGGGCGCAACTCGCCTGGTGGTACATCGTACCCCGCGTCACATTTACGCACAGGTAATTGCACCGAACGGTTCTGAAGTTCTGGTAGCTGCTTCTACTGTAGAAAAAGCTATCGCTGAACAACTGAAGTACACCGGTAACAAAGACGCGGCTGCAGCTGTGGGTAAAGCTGTCGCTGAACGCGCTCTGGAAAAAGGCATCAAAGATGTATCCTTTGACCGTTCCGGGTTCCAATATCATGGTCGTGTCCAGGCACTGGCAGATGCTGCCCGTGAAGCTGGCCTTCAGTTCTAAGGTAGAGGTGTAAGATGGCTCACATCGAAAAACAAGCTGGCGAACTGCAGGAAAAGCTGATCGCGGTAAACCGCGTATCTAAAACCGTTAAAGGTGGTCGTATTTTCTCCTTCACAGCTCTGACTGTAGTTGGCGATGGTAACGGTCGCGTTGGTTTTGGTTACGGTAAAGCGCGTGAAGTTCCAGCAGCGATCCAGAAAGCGATGGAAAAAGCCCGTCGCAATATGATTAACGTCGCGCTGAATAACGGCACTCTGCAACACCCTGTTAAAGGTGTTCACACGGGTTCTCGCGTATTCATGCAGCCGGCTTCCGAAGGTACCGGTATCATCGCCGGTGGTGCAATGCGCGCCGTTCTGGAAGTCGCTGGGGTTCATAACGTTCTGGCTAAAGCATATGGTTCCACCAACCCGATCAACGTGGTTCGTGCAACTATTGATGGCCTGGAAAATATGAGTTCTCCAGAAATGGTCGCTGCCAAGCGTGGTAAATCCGTTGAAGAAATTCTGGGGAAATAAACCATGGCAAAGACTATTAAAATTACTCAAACCCGCAGTGCAATCGGTCGTCTGCCGAAACACAAGGCAACGCTGCTTGGCCTGGGTCTGCGTCGTATTGGTCACACCGTAGAGCGCGAGGATACTCCTGCTATTCGCGGTATGATCAACGCGGTTTCCTTCATGGTTAAAGTTGAGGAGTAAGAGATGCGTTTAAATACTCTGTCTCCGGCCGAAGGCTCCAAAAAGGCGGGTAAACGCCTGGGTCGTGGTATCGGTTCTGGCCTCGGTAAAACCGGTGGTCGTGGTCACAAAGGTCAGAAGTCTCGTTCTGGCGGTGGCGTACGTCGCGGTTTCGAAGGTGGTCAGATGCCTCTGTACCGTCGTTTGCCGAAATTCGGCTTCACTTCTCGTAAAGCTGCGATTACAGCCGAAGTTCGTCTGTCTGACCTGGCTAAAGTAGAAGGCGGTGTTGTAGACCTGAACACGCTGAAAGCGGCTAACATTATCGGTATCCAGATCGAGTTCGCGAAAGTGATCCTGGCTGGCGAAGTAACTACTCCGGTAACTGTTCGTGGCCTGCGTGTTACTAAAGGCGCTCGTGCTGCTATCGAAGCTGCTGGCGGTAAAATCGAGGAATAAGTAGCAGATGGCTAAACAACCGGGATTAGATTTTCAAAGTGCCAAAGGTGGCTTAGGCGAGCTGAAACGCAGACTGCTGTTTGTTATCGGTGCGCTGATTGTGTTCCGTATTGGCTCTTTTATTCCGATCCCTGGTATTGATGCCGCTGTACTTGCCAAACTGCTTGAGCAACAGCGAGGCACCATCATTGAAATGTTTAACATGTTCTCTGGTGGTGCTCTCAGCCGTGCTTCTATCTTTGCTCTGGGGATCATGCCGTATATTTCGGCGTCGATCATTATCCAGCTGCTGACGGTGGTTCACCCAACGCTGGCAGAAATTAAGAAAGAAGGGGAGTCTGGTCGTCGTAAGATCAGCCAGTACACCCGTTACGGTACTCTGGTGCTGGCAATATTCCAGTCGATCGGTATTGCTACCGGTCTGCCGAATATGCCTGGTATGCAAGGCCTGGTGATTAACCCGGGCTTTGCATTCTACTTCACCGCTGTTGTAAGTCTGGTCACAGGAACGATGTTCCTGATGTGGTTGGGCGAACAGATCACTGAACGAGGTATCGGCAACGGTATTTCAATCATTATCTTCGCCGGTATTGTTGCGGGACTCCCGCCAGCCATTGCCCATACTATCGAGCAAGCGCGTCAAGGCGACCTGCACTTCCTCGTGTTGCTGTTGGTTGCAGTATTAGTATTTGCAGTGACGTTCTTTGTTGTTTTTGTTGAGCGTGGTCAACGCCGCATTGTGGTAAACTACGCAAAACGTCAACAAGGTCGTCGTGTCTATGCTGCACAGAGCACACATTTACCGCTGAAAGTGAATATGGCGGGGGTAATCCCGGCAATCTTCGCTTCCAGTATTATTCTGTTCCCGGCGACCATCGCGTCATGGTTCGGGGGCGGTACTGGTTGGAACTGGCTGACAACAATTTCGCTGTATTTGCAGCCTGGGCAACCGCTTTATGTGTTACTCTATGCGTCTGCAATCATCTTCTTCTGTTTCTTCTACACGGCGTTGGTTTTCAACCCGCGTGAAACAGCAGATAACCTGAAGAAGTCCGGTGCATTTGTACCAGGAATTCGTCCGGGAGAGCAAACGGCGAAGTATATCGATAAAGTAATGACCCGCCTGACCCTGGTTGGTGCGCTGTACATTACCTTTATCTGCCTGATCCCGGAGTTCATGCGTGATGCAATGAAAGTACCGTTCTACTTCGGTGGGACCTCACTGCTTATCGTTGTTGTCGTGATTATGGACTTTATGGCTCAAGTGCAAACTCTGATGATGTCTAGTCAGTATGAGTCTGCATTGAAGAAGGCGAACCTGAAAGGCTACGGCCGATAATTGGTCGCCCGAGAAGTTACGGAGAGTAAAAATGAAAGTTCGTGCTTCCGTCAAGAAATTATGCCGTAACTGCAAAATCGTTAAGCGTGATGGTGTCATCCGTGTGATTTGCAGTGCCGAGCCGAAGCATAAACAGCGCCAAGGCTGATTTATTCGCATATTTTTCTTGCAAAGTTGGGTTGAGCTGGCTAGATTAGCCAGCCAATCTTTTGTATGTCTGTGCGTTTCCATTTGAGTATCCTGAAAACGGGCTTTTCAGCATGGAACGTACATATTAAATAGTAGGAGTGCATAGTGGCCCGTATAGCAGGCATTAACATTCCTGATCATAAGCATGCCGTAATCGCATTAACTTCGATTTATGGCGTCGGCAAGACCCGTTCCAAAGCCATCCTGGCTGCAGCGGGTATCGCTGAAGATGTTAAGATCAGTGAGCTGTCTGAAGGACAAATCGACACGCTGCGTGACGAAGTTGCCAAATTTGTCGTTGAAGGTGATCTGCGCCGTGAAATCAGCATGAGCATCAAGCGCCTGATGGATCTTGGTTGCTATCGCGGTTTGCGTCATCGTCGTGGTCTCCCGGTTCGCGGTCAGCGTACCAAGACCAACGCACGTACCCGTAAGGGTCCGCGCAAACCGATCAAGAAATAATCGGGGTGATTGAATAATGGCAAAGGCACCAATTCGTGCACGTAAACGTGTAAGAAAACAAGTCTCTGACGGCGTGGCTCATATCCATGCTTCTTTCAACAACACCATCGTGACTATCACTGATCGTCAGGGTAACGCGTTGGGTTGGGCAACTGCCGGTGGTTCCGGTTTCCGTGGTTCTCGCAAATCCACTCCGTTTGCAGCTCAGGTTGCAGCAGAGCGTTGCGCTGACGCCGTGAAAGAATACGGCATCAAGAATCTGGAAGTTATGGTTAAAGGTCCGGGTCCAGGCCGCGAATCTACTATTCGTGCTCTGAACGCCGCAGGTTTCCGCATCACTAACATTACTGATGTGACTCCGATCCCTCATAACGGTTGTCGTCCGCCGAAAAAACGTCGCGTATAACGCTTCGTTTTCCAGGTTTGTTGGAGAAAGAAAATGGCAAGATATTTGGGTCCTAAGCTCAAGCTGAGCCGTCGTGAGGGCACCGACTTATTCCTTAAGTCTGGCGTTCGCGCGATCGATACCAAGTGTAAAATTGAACAAGCTCCTGGCCAGCACGGTGCGCGTAAACCGCGTCTGTCTGACTATGGTGTGCAGTTGCGTGAAAAGCAAAAAGTTCGCCGTATCTATGGTGTGCTGGAGCGTCAGTTCCGTAACTACTATAAAGAAGCAGCACGTCTGAAAGGCAACACCGGTGAAAACCTGTTGGCTCTGCTGGAAGGTCGTCTGGACAACGTTGTATACCGTATGGGCTTCGGTGCCACTCGTGCAGAAGCACGTCAGCTGGTTAGCCATAAAGCAATTATGGTAAACGGTCGTGTTGTTAACATCGCTTCTTATCAGGTTAGTCCGAATGACGTTGTAAGCATTCGTGAGAAAGCGAAGAAGCAGTCTCGCGTGAAAGCCGCTCTGGAGCTGGCTGAGCAGCGTGAAAAGCCAACCTGGCTGGAAGTTGATGCTGGCAAGATGGAAGGTACGTTTAAGCGTAAGCCGGAGCGTTCTGATCTGTCTGCGGACATTAACGAACACCTGATCGTCGAGCTTTACTCCAAGTAAAGCTTAGTACCAAAGAGAGGACACAATGCAGGGTTCTGTGACAGAGTTTCTAAAACCGCGCCTGGTTGATATCGAGCAAGTGAGTTCGACGCACGCCAAGGTGACCCTTGAGCCTTTAGAGCGTGGCTTTGGCCATACTCTGGGTAACGCACTGCGCCGTATTCTGCTCTCATCGATGCCGGGTTGCGCGGTGACCGAGGTTGAGATTGATGGTGTACTACATGAGTACAGCACCAAAGAAGGCGTTCAGGAAGATATCCTGGAAATCCTGCTCAACCTGAAAGGGCTGGCGGTGAGAGTTCAGGGCAAAGATGAAGTTATTCTTACCTTGAATAAATCTGGCATTGGCCCTGTGACTGCAGCCGATATCACCCACGACGGTGATGTCGAAATCGTCAAGCCGCAGCACGTGATCTGCCACCTGACCGATGAGAACGCGTCTATTAGCATGCGTATCAAAGTTCAGCGCGGTCGTGGTTATGTGCCGGCTTCTACCCGAATTCATTCGGAAGAAGATGAGCGCCCAATCGGCCGTCTGCTGGTCGACGCATGCTATAGCCCTGTAGAGCGTATTGCCTACAATGTTGAAGCAGCGCGTGTAGAACAGCGTACCGACCTGGACAAGCTGGTCATCGAGATGGAAACCAACGGCACAATCGATCCTGAAGAGGCGATTCGTCGTGCGGCAACCATTCTGGCTGAACAACTGGAAGCTTTCGTTGACTTACGTGATGTACGTCAGCCGGAAGTGAAAGAAGAGAAACCAGAGTTCGATCCGATCCTGCTGCGCCCTGTTGACGATCTGGAATTGACTGTCCGCTCTGCTAACTGCCTTAAAGCAGAAGCTATCCACTATATCGGTGATCTGGTACAGCGTACCGAGGTTGAGCTCCTTAAAACGCCTAACCTTGGTAAAAAATCTCTTACTGAGATTAAAGACGTGCTGGCTTCCCGTGGACTGTCTCTGGGTATGCGCCTGGAAAACTGGCCACCGGCAAGCATCGCTGACGAGTAACCGGATCACAGGTTAAGGTTTTACTGAGAAGGATAAGGTCATGCGCCATCGTAAGAGTGGTCGTCAACTGAACCGCAACAGCAGCCATCGCCAGGCTATGTTCCGCAATATGGCAGGTTCACTGGTTCGTCATGAAATCATCAAGACGACTCTGCCTAAAGCGAAAGAGCTGCGCCGCGTAGTTGAGCCGCTGATTACTCTTGCCAAGACTGATAGCGTTGCTAATCGTCGTCTGGCATTCGCCCGTACTCGTGATAACGAGATCGTGGCAAAACTGTTTAACGAACTGGGCCCGCGTTTCGCGAGCCGTGCCGGTGGTTACACTCGTATTCTGAAGTGTGGTTTCCGTGCAGGCGACAACGCGCCGATGGCTTACATCGAGCTGGTTGATCGTTCAGAGAAAGCAGAAGCTGCTGCAGAGTAATCTGAAGCAACGTAAAAAAACCCGCCCCGGCGGGTTTTTTTATACCCGCAGTATCCCCACTTATCTACAATAGCTGTACTCTTTTTGTTCATCCCCTGGAGTATTTATGTGGTTACTTGACCAGTGGGCAGAGCGCCATATATCAGAAGCGCAAGCGAAAGGTGAGTTTGATAATCTGCCCGGTAGCGGCGAGCCATTGATACTTGATGATGATTCCCACGTGCCACCGGAATTACGTGCGGGGTATCGCTTGTTGAAGAATGCAGGTTGCTTACCGCCAGAACTTGAGCAACGAAAGGAGGCAATTCAACTTCTGGATATCCTCAAAGGTATTCATCATGACGATCCGCAATATCATGAAGTTAGTCGTCGGTTGTTATTACTGGAGTTAAAGCTGCGACAAGCAGGATTGAGCACCGAGTTTTTACGTGGTGAGTATGCTGAAAAATTGTTGAATAAAATCAATGAGAACTAATGGAGTAAATATGTATCGTATTGGTGAGCTGGCAAAAATGGCGGAAGTGACGCCTGACACGATTCGTTATTACGAAAAGCAACAAATGATGGAGCATGAAGTGCGTACCGAAGGTGGTTTTCGTCTTTATACCGAAAGCGATCTCCAACGTTTGAAGTTTATTCGTCACGCCAGACAGCTTGGTTTCAGCCTTGAGTCGATCCGAGAATTACTGTCGATCCGTATCGATCCTGAACACCATACCTGTCAGGAATCAAAAGGCATTGTGCAGGAAAGATTACAGGAAGTGGAAGCGCGGATAGCCGAGTTGCAGAGTATGCAACGTTCCCTGCAACGGCTTAATGATGCCTGTTGTGGGACAGCCCATAGCAGCGTTTATTGTTCGATTCTTGAAGCTCTTGAACAAGGAGCGAGTGGCGTTAAGAGTGGCTGTTGATTTATTACCCTGGCGGTATTACACTCGCGCCGTTAAATAACCAACTGGAGTTTTTATGAGCCGATATCAGCATACAAAAGGGCAGATAAAGGATAATGCGATAGAAGCATTACTGCATGACCCCTTATTCCGACAGCGTGTAGAGAAAAATAAAAAAGGGAAAGGCAGCTATATGCGAAAAGGAAAACATGGCAATCGGGGGAACTGGGAGGCCAGTGGCAAGAAAGTAAATCACTTTTTTACCACTGGCCTTCTGCTTTCTGGCGCTTGTTAAGAGCGGTTATTCTGCTCTTTCAGCAAATCACGAATTTCTGTCAGTAATACTTCTTCTTTAGTTGGTGCTGGAGCCGCCGCCGGTTCTTCTTTTTTCCGATTCAGTTTGTTGATTAGCTTAATCGCCATAAAGATGGCAAAGGCAACAATCAGAAAATCAAATACGTTTTGAATGAAGACGCCGTAATGCATAACAACAGCGGGTACATCCCCCTGCGCATCGCGTAATGTGACAGCAAACTGTTTAAAGTCGATCCCGCCAATTAATAAACCCAGTGGCGGCATGATGATATCAGCAACCAGTGAAGAGACGATCTTACCGAATGCGGCGCCGATAATGACACCTACAGCCAAATCCACTACATTCCCGCGCATCGCAAATTCGCGAAATTCTTTAATAATGCTCATGTTTTTCTCCCTATGAAGCTAACATTTATAAGTCTAACAAATGTTAAGCCATTTTCCTGCCAGGAATGAATTTAATTAATCCTTGATAATCAAAGGGAAATAATAAGGCGTCATTAGACGCCTTATTAATTACAAAAAGAAAGGGCTTGGCTGGAAGAGTCTTTCGACGTCGGTAATAAACTTTTTATCTGTGAGGAACATAATTACGTGATCGCCTTGCTCAATGCGTAAATTATCATTAGCAATCATCACGTCGTTTCCACGTACCACCGCACCGATAATTGTCCCAGGCGGCAGTTTAATTTCATCAATAACCCGACCAACAACACGAGAAGTGCTCTCATCACCGTGAGCAACAGCTTCAATAGCTTCAGCCACACCGCGACGGAGTGAGGAAACACCAACAATATCAGCTTTTCGCACATGACTAAGCAACGCAGAAATAGTTGCCTGTTGCGGTGAAATCGCAATATCGATCACGCTTCCTTGAACCAGATCCACATAAGCGCGACGCTGGATCAACACCATCACCTTTTTCGCCCCCATACGTTTGGCAAGCATGGCGGACATGATATTGGCTTCGTCATCGTTGGTGACGGCAATAAACAGATCAACTTGATCAATATGTTCTTCAGCCAGCAGTTCCTGATCCGACGCATCGCCAAAAAAGACGATCGTATTCTGCAACTTTTCCGCCAGTTCGGCAGCGCGCTGCTGATTACGTTCGATGAGTTTGACGCTGTAATCTTTTTCCAGACGACGCGCCAGCCCAGCGCCGATATTGCCGCCGCCTACCAGCATAATCCGCTTATACGGTTTTTCCAGACGTTGTAATTCGCTCATCACCGCGCGGATATGCTGTGAAGCGGCAATAAAGAACACTTCATCACCAGCTTCAACGATGGTCGAACCTTGCGGACGAATGGGGCGATCGTGGCGGAAAATTGCTGCAACACGAGTATCGATATGTGGCATATGTTCGCGCATGGTCGAAAGTGCATTACCAATCAGCGGGCCACCATAATAGGCTTTAACCACAGCCAGACTGACTTTACCCTCAGCGAAGTTCACCACCTGCAATGCGCCGGGATACTCAATCAGTCGGTAAATATTATCGATAACCAACTGCTCTGGCGCGATCAGATGATCAATCGGTACGGCATCAGAATGGAATAGCTTATCAGCATCTCGAACGTAGTCCGGCGAGCGGATACGAGCGATGCGATTAGGGGTGTTGAAAAGTGAGTAGGCTACCTGGCAGGCAACCATATTAGTTTCATCTGAACTGGTTACAGCAACCAGCATATCGGCGTCGTCGGCACCTGCCTCTCGCAATACGCGTGGATGAGAGCCATGCCCCTGCACAACACGCAGATCAAATTTATCCTGCAAGGTCCGCAGACGCTCACCATTAGTATCGACAACGGTAATATCGTTGTTCTCGCCAACCAGGTTTTCCGCCAGCGTGCCGCCAACCTGACCGGCACCCAGAATGATAATTTTCATCAGTCGCGACCCGTTATCTCATCACTTTTTGATTAGCTTAGCGTAAAAGAAGCCGTCACCGTCTTCGGCGCCTGGAAGATTTTGCTTACCAGGTTGCTCAGGTGTTCCTGTTTCGCAAAGTACGGCATCATCAGTACGTTGCAAAAAGGCTTTAATCTGCTGGCTATTCTCTTCCGGCAACACCGAACAGGTAGCATAAACCAGGGTTCCACCGGATTTTAAATGTGGCCAGATGGCGTCAAGGATTTCAGACTGCAACTGAGCGAGTTCCGGGATATCGCGATCGCGACGCAACCATTTAATATCCGGATGGCGACGAATCACACCGGTTGCCGAACAAGGCGCATCTAATAAAATGCGATCAAACTGTTGCTCGCCACACCATTGGGAAGGGTAACGGCCATCACCTTGTTTCACGATTGCCTTCATACCAAGGCGTTTTAAATTGTCGTAAACGCGAGAGAGCCGTTGCTCATCAATATCGACCGCCAGCACTTGCGCTTCTGGTGCCACTTCAAGGATATGCGTTGTTTTACCGCCGGGGGCGGCACAAAGATCCAGAATGTATTCACCATTTTGTGGAGCAAGCCAGGTCATGCAACCTTGTGCTGATGCATCCTGAACGGTAACCCATCCTTCTTCAAAACCGGGTAGCGCATGAACAGGTGCGGGTGTTTCCAGGCGTACAGCATCCGGGTAATCCGCATGTGGGAAGCCTTGCATACCAGCCTCTTCCAGAAGTGCAATCCAGTTATCGCGGGAATTATGCATACGATTAACGCGCAGCCACATTGGCGGACGCTGGTTATTGGCTTCGACGATGGATTGCCACTGCTCTGGATACGCTTTTTGCAGACGCTTCAGCAACCAGGAAGGATGTAGATAACGTGCATCACTGGCATTAAACTCGGCTAATAACTCTTCTTGCTGACGCTGGAACTGGCGTAACACGCCGTTAATCAGCCCCTTAAGTTGCGGGCGCTTAATTGCGACAGCACCTTCAACCGTTTCAGCCAGCGCAGCATGAGGTGGAATGCGGGTATAAAGCAGTTGATACAAACCAACCATAATCAGGTAATGCACAGTACGCTGTTTGCCAGTCATCGGACGGGCCATTAACTTATTAATCAGCCAGTCTAGCTGTGAGAGCGTACGCAATACGCCAAAGCACAACTCTTGAAGAAGGGCTTTGTCTTTATCGGAAACTTTTTGCTGTAGCGGTGGCAGAATGTTGCTTAATGATTGCCCTTGTTCGACGACTTGTTCAACGGCCTGGGCCGCCATGCTACGTAAATTACGTTGTTTTTTCATAAGTATAAAAATAAAAATGCCCGGCAAGACCGGGCTTAGAAGAGTGGACTATCAGGCCAGACGGTTGCCCGGAACAAACCATTCCCGACGAGAATTCAGGAGGTCTTGCGCGCTCATCGCTTTCTTACCCGCAGGTTGTAACGAGAGCAGGTTCAGGATGCCATCACCAGTCGCAACCTGAATGCCTTGTTTGTTGGCTTCAAGGATCGTTCCTGGGGCAGCGTTGGTTACCGTATCAATGACCGACGCTTTCCAGACTTTAACCGGCTGTCCTTCAATTTCCAGCCAGCTCATTGGCCATGGATTGAAAGCGCGAATGCAGCGTTCAAGCTGCGCTGCCGAAAGTGACCAGTCAATACGCGCTTCTTCTTTACTCAACTTTTCGGCGTAAGTAACAAGAGTTTCGTCCTGAATTTCTGGTTTCGCCGTGCAGTCTGCCAGTTGTTTCAATGTGGCGATAAGCCCTTGTGGGCCAAGCTCTGCCAGCTTGTCGTACAGCGTACCACTGGTATCTTCTGCAGTAATCGGGCAGGAGAGCTTATAGAGCATGTCACCGGTGTCTAAACCAACATCCATTTGCATAATGGTCACACCAGTTTCTGCATCACCCGCCCATAGTGAGCGTTGGATTGGTGCAGCACCGCGCCAGCGAGGCAGCAGTGAACCATGAACATTGATACAGCCGAGACGTGGCATCTCCAGCACAGCTTTAGGCAGAATCAGCCCATAGGCGACGACAACCATAACATCAGCTTGCAGGTCAGCGACCAGTTGCTGGTTTTCTTGTGGACGCAAAGAAACAGGCTGAAAAACGGGTAAGCCTTTTTCTTCAGCCAGCATTTTGACCGGACTTGGCATCAGCTTTTTGCCGCGCCCTGCTGGTCGGTCGGGTTGGGTAAACACGCCAACAACGTTATGTCCAGAAGACAACAGCGCGTCAAGATGACGCGCTGCAAAGTCAGGTGTACCCGCAAAAATAATACGTAGTGATTCTGACACGTTAGTTCTTATCCTTAAGCCCGGGCTTTCAGACGATCCAGTTTTTCAACTTTCTGACGAATACGTTGTTGTTTCAGCGGTGACAGATAATCCATAAACAGTTTGCCGACCAGGTGATCCATCTCATGCTGAATACAGATGGCTAACAGGCCGTCTGCTTCCAGTTCAAATGGTTTACCGTCGCGGTCCAGGGCGCGAATTTTAACTTTCTCAGCGCGTGGCACTAAAGCACGTTGTTCAGGGATCGACAGGCAACCTTCTTCAATGCCTGTTTCGCCGCTTTTTTCTAAAAGCTCCGGATTGATTAGCACCAGCCGTTCGTCACGGTTTTCCGAAACATCAATAACAATAATACGTTGATGGATATCAACCTGGGTTGCAGCCAGGCCAATACCTTCTTCTGCGTACATCGTCTCGAACATATCATCGACGATACGCTGAATTTCTGCATTCACTTCTTCTACCGGTTTAGCAACTTTGCGAAGCCGCTCGTCCGGAATATGTAACACTTGCAAAACTGACATAAATCTCCAGAGATGTGTTCAGGAGTTAGAAAGATTATTTCTTCTATTCTAGACAAATCCCCCTCTGATTGACAGCATCACTGACCAATCGCAAAGATTGCTAAGGCTGCTTATGGCAGGGAGATAAGGATGGTCGATACAGAAATTTGGCTGCGTCTGATGGGCATCAGCAGCTTGTACGGCGATGATATGGTTCGTATCGCTCACTGGCTGGCAAAACAGTCGTATATTGATGCGGTTGTATTGCAGCAAACAGGGCTTACATTGCGGCAGGCACAACGCTTTCTTTCATTTCCGCAAAAGAGTATTGAAAGCTCACTTTGTTGGCTTGAACAACCCAATCATCATTTAATCCCTGCGGATAGCGAATTTTATCCTCCTCAACTTCTCGCAACGGTTGATTATCCCGGTGCTCTGTTTGTTGCCGGGGGGCTTCCCGCATTGCGATCATTTCAGCTTGCCGTCGTGGGAAGTCGTGCTCATTCATGGTATGGCGAGCGATGGGGACGATTATTTTGCGAATCGCTGGCGACACGTGGCGTAACGATTACCAGTGGGCTGGCGCGTGGAATCGACGGTGTGGCACATAAAGCGGCGGTACAGGTAAATGGCGTTAGTATTGCGGTCTTGGGAAATGGACTCAATACCATCCATCCGCGTCGCCATGCTCAACTCGCCGCTAGTCTGCTTGAACAGGGAGGCGCTATCGTTTCCGAATTTCCGCTGGATGTTCCGCCACTGTCTTACAATTTCCCGCGAAGAAATCGCATTATCAGTGGTCTAAGTAAAGGTGTACTGGTGGTAGAAGCTGCTTTACGTAGTGGTTCTTTGGTGACAGCACGTTGTGCGCTTGAACAGGGGCGAGAAGTTTTTGCCCTGCCCGGTCCATTAGGGAGTCCGGGAAGCGAAGGACCTCACTGGTTAATAAAACAAGGTGCGACTCTTGTGACGGAACCGGAAGAAATCCTGGAAAATTTGCAATACGGATTGCACTGGTTGCCAGATGCCCCTGAAAATTCATTTTATTCACCGGATCAGGAAGACGTGGCATTGCCATTTCCTGAGCTCCTGGCTAACGTAGGAGATGAGGTAACACCTGTTGACGTCGTCGCTGAACGTGCCGGCCAACCTGTGCCAGAGGTAGTTACTCAACTACTAGAACTGGAGTTAGCAGGGTGGATCGCAGCAGTACCCGGCGGCTATGTCCGATTGAGGAGGGCATGCCATGTTCGACGTACTAATGTATTTGTTTGAAACCTATATTCACACAGAAGCTGAGTTGCGTGTGGATCAAGACAAACTTGAACAGGATCTTACCGATGCAGGATTTGATCGAGAAGATATCTACAATGCCCTGCTTTGGCTGGAAAAGCTTGCGGATTATCAGGAAGGACTGGCAGAGCCAATGCAACTGGCCTCTGATCCACTCTCCATGCGTATTTATACCCCGGAAGAGTGTGAAAGACTGGATGCCAGTTGTCGTGGTTTTCTGCTTTTCCTTGAGCAAATTCAGGTGCTTAACCTTGAAACCCGTGAAATGGTGATAGAGCGAGTGCTCGCGCTGGATACCGCAGAGTTCGACCTGGAAGATCTAAAATGGGTGATCCTGATGGTGTTGTTCAATATTCCGGGTTGCGAAAATGCGTACCAGCAAATGGAAGAATTACTCTTTGAAGTGAATGAAGGTATGCTGCATTAATCATTTCTTTAATTCAGCATAAGTTGTTATGGCGAAATCAGCACTGTTCACGGTGCGTAATAATGAGTCCTGCCCAAAGTGCGGGGCTGATCTGGTTATTCGATCCGGGAAACACGGTCCGTTTCTTGGGTGCTCACAGTATCCGGCGTGTGACTACGTCCGTCCTCTGAAATCTTCAGCGGATGGGCATATCGTCAAAGTTCTGGAGGGGCAAGTTTGCCCTGCATGTAGCGCAAATCTGGTATTACGCCAGGGACGCTTTGGTATGTTTATTGGCTGCAGTAACTACCCTGAATGCGAACATACTGAACTTATCGATAAACCGGACGAAACGGCAATTACATGTCCCCAATGTCGGACGGGTCATCTGGTCCAGCGCCGCTCCCGTTATGGCAAAACATTCCACTCCTGTGATCGCTACCCGGAGTGTCAATTTGCTATTAACTTCAAACCCATAGCCGGAGAGTGCCCTGAGTGTCACTATCCGCTACTCATCGAAAAGAAAACCGCGCAGGGTGTTAAACATTTCTGTGCCAGTAAACAATGTGGAAAGCCGGTTTCGGCGGAATAATAACGTGAATAATAACCTGCAAGGAGACGCTATCGCGGCTGCGGTAGATGTCCTCAATGAAGAACGTGTCATCGCCTATCCAACGGAAGCTGTTTTCGGTGTCGGGTGCGATCCTGATAGCGAAACTGCAGTGATGCGACTGTTGGAGTTAAAACAGCGTCCGGTTGATAAGGGGCTGATTTTAATCGCAGCAAATTACGAGCAGCTCAAACCTTATATCGATGACAGCATGCTGACGGACGCGCAGCGTGAAACCATTTTTTCCCGCTGGCCAGGTCCTGTCACCTTTGTCTTTCCCGCGCCTGCGACAACACCGCGCTGGTTGACGGGGCGCTTTGATTCGCTTGCTGTACGAGTCACCGACCATCCGTTGGTGATTGCTTTGTGCCAGGCTTATGGTAAACCGCTGGTTTCTACTAGTGCCAACTTGAGTGGATTGCCACCTTGCCGGACAGTAGACGAAGTTCGCGCACAATTTGGCGCGGCGTTCCCGGTTGTGCCTGGTGAAACGGGGGGGCGTTTAAATCCTTCAGAAATCCGCGATGCCCTGACGGGTGAACTGTTTCGACAGGGGTAACATAATGGAAATCTATGCTGTTTTTGGTAATCCGATAGCCCACAGCAAATCGCCATTCATTCATCAGCAATTTGCTCAGCAACTGAATATTGAACATCCCTATGGGCGCGTGTTGGCACCCATCAATGATTTCATCAACACACTGAACGCTTTCTTTAGTGCTGGTGGTAAAGGTGCGAATGTGACGGTGCCTTTTAAAGAAGAGGCTTTTGCCAGAGCGGATGAACTCACTGAACGGGCAGCGTTGGCTGGTGCTGTTAATACCCTCAAGCAGTTAGAAGATGGGCGCCTGCTGGGTGACAATACCGATGGCGTAGGTTTGTTAAGCGATCTGGAACGTCTCTCTTTTATCCGCCCCGGGTTACGTATCCTGCTCATTGGTGCTGGCGGGGCATCTCGCGGTGTACTACTGCCACTTCTTTCCCTGGACTGTGCGGTGACAATCACTAATCGGACGGTTTCCCGCGCGGAAGAGTTGGCTAAATTGTTTGCGCATACTGGCAGTATTCAGGCGTTGGGTATGGATGAACTGGAAAGTCATGAGTTCGATCTCATTATTAATGCAACATCCAGTGGCATCAGTGGTGATATTCCCGCGATCCCAGCATCGCTCATCCATCCAGGTATTTGTTGTTATGACATGTTCTATCAGAAAGGAAAAACACCTTTTCTGGCATGGTGTGAGCAGCGAGGCTCAAAGCGTAATGCTGATGGTTTAGGGATGCTGGTGGCACAGGCGGCTCATGCCTTCCTTCTTTGGCATGGCGTTCTGCCTGATGTAGAACCGGTCATCAAACAATTGCAACAGGAGCTGGCGGTGTGAATCAGGCCATCCAGTTTCCAGACAGGGAAGAGTGGGACGAGAATAAAAAATGTGTATGTTTTCCCGCTCTGGTGAATGGTATGCAACTGACATGTGCGATCTCTGGCGAGAGCCTGGCGTATCGCTTTACTGGAGATACGCCAGAACAGTGGTTAGCGAGTTTTCGTCAGCATCGCTGGGACCTGGAAGAAGAAGCGGAAAACTTAATTCAGGAACAAAGTGAAGATGATCAAGGCTGGGTCTGGTTACCCTGATCCAGATATTCGTCCTTCCATTTCACGTAATTATTCGCGGAATAGCGTAACCCAGCCTTCTCTTCATCACTTAACGGGCGGATCTGTTTGACGGGGCTACCGAGATACAGATATCCGCTCTCCAGCCGTTTATTTTGTGGGACCAGGCTACCCGCCCCAATCATCACATCATCTTCTACTACTGCGCCATCAAGTAAAATTGAGCCCATCCCAACCAACACTCGATTGCCAATGGTGCAGCCGTGGAGCATCACTTTATGTCCAACCGTAACGTCTTCGCCGACGATTAACGGATTGCCTTGTGGATTAGCCGTTGATTTATGGGTCACGTGTAAGACGCTGCCATCCTGGATATTGGTTCGGGCGCCGATCTGAACATAATTAACATCACCACGAATTACAACAAGTGGCCAGATCCCCACATCATCGGCCAACCGAACATCACCAATAATCACACTGCTACTGTCAATCATGACTCGCGGACCGATTTGTGGAAAAAGATCCCGGTATGGGCGTAGAGTGTCTGACATACTTACCTCAACGAAAAATGATTTATCTATGACTTTGGGTGCTTTATTAGCCTTGCGCAAGTGTTTTGCTATGTAAAAATGCGCCATTTTGCATGTGAATGCAGCAAAGAGGCTGAAAAAAGAACAAACAGAAAAAAAGATCAAAAAAGTACTTGTGCAAAAAATTGGGATCCCTATAATGCGCCTCCGTTGAGACGACAACGTGAAACACTTCACAAGATGGTCGTAACAACGAAGAGAAAAATCCTGAAATTCAGGGTTGACTCTGAAAGAGGAAAGCGTAATATACGCCACCTCGCGACAGTGAGCTGAAAGCCGCGTCGCAACTGCTCTTTAACAATTTATCAGACAATCTGTGTGGGCACTCGAAGATACGGATTCTTAACGTCGCAAGACGATAAATGAATACCAAGTCTCAAGAGTGAACACGTAATTCATTACGAAGTTTAATTCTTTGAGCATCAAGCTTTTAAATTGAAGAGTTTGATCATGGCTCAGATTGAACGCTGGCGGCAGGCCTAACACATGCAAGTCGAACGGTAACAGGAAACAGCTTGCTGTTTCGCTGACGAGTGGCGGACGGGTGAGTAATGTCTGGGAAACTGCCTGATGGAGGGGGATAACTACTGGAAACGGTAGCTAATACCGCATAACGTCGCAAGACCAAAGAGGGGGACCTTCGGGCCTCTTGCCATCGGATGTGCCCAGATGGGATTAGCTAGTAGGTGGGGTAACGGCTCACCTAGGCGACGATCCCTAGCTGGTCTGAGAGGATGACCAGCCACACTGGAACTGAGACACGGTCCAGACTCCTACGGGAGGCAGCAGTGGGGAATATTGCACAATGGGCGCAAGCCTGATGCAGCCATGCCGCGTGTATGAAGAAGGCCTTCGGGTTGTAAAGTACTTTCAGCGGGGAGGAAGGGAGTAAAGTTAATACCTTTATTCATTGACGTTACCCGCAGAAGAAGCACCGGCTAACTCCGTGCCAGCAGCCGCGGTAATACGGAGGGTGCAAGCGTTAATCGGAATTACTGGGCGTAAAGCGCACGCAGGCGGTCTGTTAAGTCAGATGTGAAATCCCCGGGCTCAACCTGGGAACTGCATCTGATACTGGCAGGCTTGAGTCTCGTAGAGGGGGGTAGAATTCCAGGTGTAGCGGTGAAATGCGTAGAGATCTGGAGGAATACCGGTGGCGAAGGCGGCCCCCTGGACGAAGACTGACGCTCAGGTGCGAAAGCGTGGGGAGCAAACAGGATTAGATACCCTGGTAGTCCACGCCGTAAACGATGTCGACTTGGAGGTTGTGCCCTTGAGGCGTGGCTTCCGGAGCTAACGCGTTAAGTCGACCGCCTGGGGAGTACGGCCGCAAGGTTAAAACTCAAATGAATTGACGGGGGCCCGCACAAGCGGTGGAGCATGTGGTTTAATTCGATGCAACGCGAAGAACCTTACCTGGTCTTGACATCCACAGAACTTTCCAGAGATGGATTGGTGCCTTCGGGAACTGTGAGACAGGTGCTGCATGGCTGTCGTCAGCTCGTGTTGTGAAATGTTGGGTTAAGTCCCGCAACGAGCGCAACCCTTATCCTTTGTTGCCAGCGGTCCGGCCGGGAACTCAAAGGAGACTGCCAGTGATAAACTGGAGGAAGGTGGGGATGACGTCAAGTCATCATGGCCCTTACGACCAGGGCTACACACGTGCTACAATGGCGCATACAAAGAGAAGCGACCTCGCGAGAGCAAGCGGACCTCATAAAGTGCGTCGTAGTCCGGATTGGAGTCTGCAACTCGACTCCATGAAGTCGGAATCGCTAGTAATCGTGGATCAGAATGCCACGGTGAATACGTTCCCGGGCCTTGTACACACCGCCCGTCACACCATGGGAGTGGGTTGCAAAAGAAGTAGGTAGCTTAACCCTCGGGAGGGCGCTTACCACTTTGTGATTCATGACTGGGGTGAAGTCGTAACAAGGTAACCGTAGGGGAACCTGCGGTTGGATCACCTCCTTACCTTAAAGAAGCGTTCTTTGAAGTGCTCACACAGATTGTCTGATGAAAATGAGCAGTAAAACCTCTACAGGCTTGTAGCTCAGGTGGTTAGAGCGCACCCCTGATAAGGGTGAGGTCGGTGGTTCAAGTCCACTCAGGCCTACCAAATTTGCACCGCAAATTTGAAGAGGTTTTAACTACATGTTATGGGGCTATAGCTCAGCTGGGAGAGCGCCTGCTTTGCACGCAGGAGGTCTGCGGTTCGATCCCGCATAGCTCCACCATCTCTGTAGTGATTAAATAAAAAATACTTCAGAGTGTACCTGCAAAGGTTCACTGCGAAGTTTTGCTCTTTAAAAATCTGGATCAAGCTGAAAATTGAAACACTGAACAATGAAAGTTGTTCGTGAGTCTCTCAAATTTTCGCAACACGATGGTGTTTTACGAAACATCTTCGGGTTGTGAGGTTAAGCGACTAAGCGTACACGGTGGATGCCCTGGCAGTCAGAGGCGATGAAGGACGTGCTAATCTGCGATAAGCGTCGGTAAGGTGATATGAACCGTTATAACCGGCGATTTCCGAATGGGGAAACCCAGTGTGATTCGTCACACTATCATTAACTGAATCCATAGGTTAATGAGGCGAACCGGGGGAACTGAAACATCTAAGTACCCCGAGGAAAAGAAATCAACCGAGATTCCCCCAGTAGCGGCGAGCGAACGGGGAGCAGCCCAGAGCCTGAATCAGTGTGTGTGTTAGTGGAAGCGTCTGGAAAGGCGCGCGATACAGGGTGACAGCCCCGTACACAAAAATGCACATGCTGTGAGCTCGATGAGTAGGGCGGGACACGTGGTATCCTGTCTGAATATGGGGGGACCATCCTCCAAGGCTAAATACTCCTGACTGACCGATAGTGAACCAGTACCGTGAGGGAAAGGCGAAAAGAACCCGGCGAGGGGAGTGAAAAAGAACCTGAAACCGTGTACGTACAAGCAGTGGGAGCCTCTTTTATGGGGTGACTGCGTACCTTTTGTATAATGGGTCAGCGACTTATATTCTGTAGCAAGGTTAACCGAATAGGGGAGCCGAAGGGAAACCGAGTCTTAACTGGGCGTTAAGTTGCAGGGTATAGACCCGAAACCCGGTGATCTAGCCATGGGCAGGTTGAAGGTTGGGTAACACTAACTGGAGGACCGAACCGACTAATGTTGAAAAATTAGCGGATGACTTGTGGCTGGGGGTGAAAGGCCAATCAAACCGGGAGATAGCTGGTTCTCCCCGAAAGCTATTTAGGTAGCGCCTCGTGAATTCATCTCCGGGGGTAGAGCACTGTTTCGGCAAGGGGGTCATCCCGACTTACCAACCCGATGCAAACTGCGAATACCGGAGAATGTTATCACGGGAGACACACGGCGGGTGCTAACGTCCGTCGTGAAGAGGGAAACAACCCAGACCGCCAGCTAAGGTCCCAAAGTCATGGTTAAGTGGGAAACGATGTGGGAAGGCCCAGACAGCCAGGATGTTGGCTTAGAAGCAGCCATCATTTAAAGAAAGCGTAATAGCTCACTGGTCGAGTCGGCCTGCGCGGAAGATGTAACGGGGCTAAACCATGCACCGAAGCTGCGGCAGCGACACTATGTGTTGTTGGGTAGGGGAGCGTTCTGTAAGCCTGTGAAGGTGTGCTGTGAGGCATGCTGGAGGTATCAGAAGTGCGAATGCTGACATAAGTAACGATAAAGCGGGTGAAAAGCCCGCTCGCCGGAAGACCAAGGGTTCCTGTCCAACGTTAATCGGGGCAGGGTGAGTCGACCCCTAAGGCGAGGCCGAAAGGCGTAGTCGATGGGAAACAGGTTAATATTCCTGTACTTGGTGTTACTGCGAAGGGGGACGGAGAAGGCTATGTTGGCCGGGCGACGGTTGTCCCGGTTTAAGCGTGTAGGCTGGTTTTCCAGGCAAATCCGGAAAATCAAGGCTGAGGCGTGATGACGAGGCACTACGGTGCTGAAGCAACAAATGCCCTGCTTCCAGGAAAAGCCTCTAAGCATCAGGTAACATCAAATCGTACCCCAAACCGACACAGGTGGTCAGGTAGAGAATACCAAGGCGCTTGAGAGAACTCGGGTGAAGGAACTAGGCAAAATGGTGCCGTAACTTCGGGAGAAGGCACGCTGATATGTAGGTGAAGTCCCTCGCGGATGGAGCTGAAATCAGTCGAAGATACCAGCTGGCTGCAACTGTTTATTAAAAACACAGCACTGTGCAAACACGAAAGTGGACGTATACGGTGTGACGCCTGCCCGGTGCCGGAAGGTTAATTGATGGGGTCAGCGCAAGCGAAGCTCTTGATCGAAGCCCCGGTAAACGGCGGCCGTAACTATAACGGTCCTAAGGTAGCGAAATTCCTTGTCGGGTAAGTTCCGACCTGCACGAATGGCGTAATGATGGCCAGGCTGTCTCCACCCGAGACTCAGTGAAATTGAACTCGCTGTGAAGATGCAGTGTACCCGCGGCAAGACGGAAAGACCCCGTGAACCTTTACTATAGCTTGACACTGAACATTGAGCCTTGATGTGTAGGATAGGTGGGAGGCTTTGAAGCGTGGACGCCAGTCTGCGTGGAGCCGACCTTGAAATACCACCCTTTAATGTTTGATGTTCTAACGTTGACCCGTGATCCGGGTTGCGGACAGTGTCTGGTGGGTAGTTTGACTGGGGCGGTCTCCTCCTAAAGAGTAACGGAGGAGCACGAAGGTTGGCTAATCCTGGTCGGACATCAGGAGGTTAGTGCAATGGCATAAGCCAGCTTGACTGCGAGCGTGACGGCGCGAGCAGGTGCGAAAGCAGGTCATAGTGATCCGGTGGTTCTGAATGGAAGGGCCATCGCTCAACGGATAAAAGGTACTCCGGGGATAACAGGCTGATACCGCCCAAGAGTTCATATCGACGGCGGTGTTTGGCACCTCGATGTCGGCTCATCACATCCTGGGGCTGAAGTAGGTCCCAAGGGTATGGCTGTTCGCCATTTAAAGTGGTACGCGAGCTGGGTTTAGAACGTCGTGAGACAGTTCGGTCCCTATCTGCCGTGGGCGCTGGAGAACTGAGGGGGGCTGCTCCTAGTACGAGAGGACCGGAGTGGACGCATCACTGGTGTTCGGGTTGTCATGCCAATGGCACTGCCCGGTAGCTAAATGCGGAAGAGATAAGTGCTGAAAGCATCTAAGCACGAAACTTGCCCCGAGATGAGTTCTCCCTGATTCCCTGAGAGTCCTGAAGGAACGTTGAAGACGACGACGTTGATAGGCCGGGTGTGTAAGCGCAGCGATGCGTTGAGCTAACCGGTACTAATGAACCGTGAGGCTTAACCTTACAACGCCGAAGCTGTTTTGGCGGATTGAGAGAAGATTTTCAGCCTGATACAGATTAAATCGACATGTCGGAACAGGACATGTTGATAAACAGAATTTGCCTGGCGGCCGTAGCGCGGTGGTCCCACCTGACCCCATGCCGAACTCAGAAGTGAAACGCCGTAGCGCCGATGGTAGTGTGGGGTCTCCCCATGCGAGAGTAGGGAACTGCCAGGCATCAAATTTAGCGTGCTGATATGGCTCAGTTGGTAGAGCGCACCCTTGGTAAGGGTGAGGTCCCCAGTTCGACTCTGGGTATCAGCACCACTTTTTAGGTTAAAGTTCGGCAGATTAGAAAAGAATTTGTCTGGCGGCAGTAGCGCGGTGGTCCCACCTGACCCCATGCCGAACTCAGAAGTGAAACGCCGTAGCGCCGATGGTAGTGTGGGGTCTCCCCATGCGAGAGTAGGGAACTGCCAGACATCAAATAAAACAAAAGGCTCAGTCGGAAGACTGGGCCTTTTGTTTTATCTGTTGTTTGTCGGTGAACACTCTCCCGAGTAGGACAAATCCGCCGGGAGCGGATTTGAACGTTGCGAAGCAACGGCCCGGAGGGTGGCGGGCAGGACGCCCGCCATAAACTGCCAGACATCAAATCAGGCGAAAGGCCATCCGAAAGGATGGCCTTTTTGCATTGTGCGAAAAAAAAGTTGGATTCACCTTTTCAGTCCAGGAAACGCAACTTAATGGATTACCTGCGATAAAAATGCCCTAGTACGCTCTGATTTAGGATGCGCAAAAAACTCATCTGGTGCAGCTTGTTCCACTATCTCTCCGCGATCCATAAAAATCACCCGGTCAGCGACGGTTCGCGCAAATCCCATCTCATGCGTTACGCACAACATCGTCATACCCGATTGCGCCAGCCCAATCATCGTATCCAGCACTTCTTTTACCATCTCCGGATCGAGCGCGGATGTTGGTTCATCAAACAGCATAATCTTGGGCTTCATACAAAGTGAACGTGCTATAGCAACGCGTTGCTGCTGACCACCGGAGATCTGTCCGGGAAACTTCTGTGCATGTTCGGCAATTCTCACCCGCTCAAGGTAATGCATCGCCAGAGCTTCAGCCTCTTTCTTTGGCATCTTGCGTACCCAAATAGGTGCAAGGGTACAGTTCTGTAAAACGGTCAGATGTGGGAAAAGATTAAAATGCTGAAAGACCATTCCCACTTCCTGTCTGACACGCTCAATATTGCGGATATCTTCGTTAAGTTCGATCCCATCCACCACGATCCGTCCCTGTTGATGTTCTTCCAGATGATTAATACAACGAATGGTTGTCGATTTCCCGGAACCAGATGGGCCACACAGAACGATTCGTTCTCCCGGTTGCACGGTTAAATTTATATTTTTCAGTACATGGAATTGCCCATACCACTTGTTAACATTTTCAAGCGTAATCATCGCGTTAGCAGGTTGCAGTAAAATTTGGCTCATAGTGTCCTCAATGCGGTGTACGCCCGGTGTTAAAACGTTTTTCCAGATGCTGGCTATAACGTGACATGCTGAAACAGAAGATCCAGTAGATCAGCGCGGCGAAAACATACCCTTCCGTCGACATACCCAACCAGGCGGGATCAACGGTTGCCTGCTGAACGCTACTGAAAAGATCGAACAACCCGATGATGATCACCAGGCTGGTATCTTTGAAGAGTGCGATGATGGTATTTACCAGCCCAGGAATTACCAGCTTCAACGCCTGTGGCAGAATAACCAGCCCCTGAGTTTTCCAGTAACCCAACGCCAGTGATTCCGCCGCTTCATATTGCCCTTTAGGCAGTGCCTGTAATCCGCCTCGCACGACTTCCGCAACATATGCTGACTGAAACAGGATCACTCCAACCAGTGCGCGGATCAGTTTGTCGATACTGGTGCCTTCTGCCATAAACAGCGGCAGCATTACCGAAGACATAAACAAGACGGTGATTAGCGGTACGCCGCGCCAGAACTCGATAAAAATGACCGATAAGATACGCACAATCGGCATATGGGAGCGGCGGCCTAACGCCAGTAAGATCCCCCACGGTAGCGCCCCCGCAATTCCAACTGATGCAATAATTAAAGTTAGCGTCAGCCCGCCCCATTGCCGGGTTTCAACCCGCTCAAGACCAAGAAAACCGCCATACATCAGCCACCAGACGATAAGTGGATAAATCACCGCCCAGACCGCAATATAGCGACCGCGATGTGGGAATATTTTCCAGAACATCGGCGCAATCGAAACCAGGCCAATCAGTAATGCCAGATTAATTCGCCAGCGTTGGTCGTGTGGGTAAAGCCCATACATAAATTGACCAAATCGTTCGTGGATGAAAACCCAACAGGCACCGGCTTTTGTGCAGTCGGCACGCGTTGAGCCAACCCAGTTAGCCTGCAAAAATGCCCAGTTCAGCAACGGTGGAATCAATTCCCACATCAACCACAAGCAGCCAATAGTCAGCAGGCTATTGCCCCAGCTGGAGAACAGATTTTTTCGCACCCACACCATAGCGCGGCTTGAGTTATGGCTCGCCGGGCGCGGGGGATGAGCCAGTAATACTTTTGTCATCATGACTCCTTAGCGTTCAACGATCGCGATGCGGCGGTTATAGATATTCATCAGCAGCGAGATAGTCAGGCTGATAATCAGATATACCGACATGGTCATGGCTATCGTTTCGATGGCTTGCCCCGTCTGGTTCAGCACGGTGCCAGCAAACAGCGAAACCATATCCGGATAGCCAATAGCGGCGGCAAGAGAGGAGTTTTTGACGATGTTGAGATACTGGCTGGTAAGTGGTGGAATAATCACCCGCAGCGCCTGGGGAATAATCACCTGGCGTAGCGTAACCGGGTTGGGTAATCCCAGCGAGCGGGCAGCTTCATGTTGACCATAAGGCACTGCCTGAATCCCGGCGCGGATAATCTCAGCGATAAATGCAGAGGTATAAACCGAAAGAGCCAGCGTTAAGGCTGCCAGTTCGGGTATGAGAACCATACCGCCACGGAAGTTAAACCCTTGTAGCGCCGGGATATTCCAGTGCACTGCTGCACCGAAAAGCCAGTGTGCCAGTAAAGGCAAACCAATGATCAACCCAACGGCGACAGGCCAGGTTCGGCGTAGTTGTCCGGTCTTTATCTGGTGTGTTTTATTAAAGCGGAATAGCCTAACAGAAAGGGCTATAGCCATAACAACAGCCAGGATAAATGCAAGAAACCCATCTCCCAGCTGCGGTGACGGAATATAAAGCCCACGATTGCTCAAAAAGATCAGATCTAACGCACTCACCGCCTGGCGTGGTCCGGGTAAATTGCGCAACACGGCAAAATACCAGAAGAAGATTTGCAGCAGCGGCGGAATATTACGGAAGATCTCAATATAAATAGTGGAAAGCTTTCGTAGTAGCCAGTTATCCGAAAGTCTCGCCAGACCGATAAAGAAGCCCAGAACAGAAGCGAACACAATACACAATGCTGAAACCAGTAACGTGTTGAGCAAGCCGACAATAAAAACGCGTCCGTAGGTATCGCCCTGCTGGTAATCGATCAAATGCTGGACGATACCGAAGCCAGCGCCGCGATCCAGGAAGGCAAAACCTGAAGTAATGCCGCGATTACTGAGATTCGTTACGGTGTTATGGAATAGCCAGCCTACAATACCGACGACGGCGACAACGGCAAGGATCTGGAAAAGCCAGGCGCGCACTGTAGGATTGGCAAATGAAAGTGAACCTTTAACGGTTGTGCGGCGATGAGACATAGGAACCTCGGAAACCATAACGCTAAAGAGAGCGCCGCCGTGGCGACGCTCGTTACCTCATATCGACTTAACGCACGGGCGGCGCATACTGAATACCGCCGTTATTCCAGAGATTATTTTGCCCACGTTTAATTTTCAGCGGGCTTTCTGAACCTACGTTACGCTCAAAAATTTCCGAGTAGTTACCCACCTGTTTGATGATGTTGTAAGCCCATTTATTATCCAGCTTCAGATCCTTGCCGTAATCGCCCTCTTTACCCAGTAGATGCGCCATATCAGGCGTTGCTGGATTCGCCGCTTTTTCATCGACGTTCTGGGAATTGATGCCCATCTCTTCAGCATTCAGCATGGCGAAAAGCGTCCAGCGCACAATAGAGAACCATTCGTCATCGCCACGGCGGACTACCGGCCCGAGCGGTTCTTTAGAGATAACTTCTGGCAGCACGATCCATTCGGCTGGGTTGCTTAATTTGATTCGCAATGCATACAGTTGTGACTGATCCGAGGCCAGCGTATCGCAGCGACCAGATTCCAGTGCCTTCGCGGATTCGTCAGAGCGATCGAAGGTCACGGGCGTGTACTTCATTTTGTTCGCTTTGAAGTAATCGGCGACGTTGAGCTCGGTGTCTGTACCAGCCTGAATACAGACCGTTGCGCCATCCAGCTCTTTTGCGCTTTTTAGCCCCGCTTTATCGTGCGTCAGGAAACCAATGCCATCGTAATAAGTGACACCAGTAAATGCCATTCCCATGCCTGCGTCACGAGATGAAGTCCAGGTTGTATTACGAGAGAGCAAATCCACTTCGCCAGATTGCAATGCAGTGAAACGTTCTTTTGCGGTGAGCGGGGTGTATTTCACTTTTGTGTCGTCGCCAAATACAGCGGCGGCAACGCCACGACAAACATCAACATCAATACCAGAAAACTTGCCATCTGCATCGGCATAAGAGAATCCAGGCAATCCGTCACTGATCCCGCATTGTACAAAACCTTTTTTCTTTACGGCATCGAGTGTCGCGCCAGCCTGTGCCTGATTTGCAACGGCAAGCAGCACGCTGGCGGCAGCCAGTGTGGCTATCATCATCTTTTTCATAATGCTTCCTGTGAGGCGAAAATTATCGTTATAGGACGTTTGGGAAACGCCTTTTACCTGTCTGTGGCCATCCTCTTATAAGCAAAAGTAGTGCCAGCTTTTGCGCACGATTTCGCGTCGCAATAAGCTGAGTGTAGACAGGAAATAATAAAAACAGCGCCCCGCAATGGTGCGAAAATGAAACATGCGCCACATTTTGGCGCAAAATATTTACTCGTATTTTGCTAAGCAGAATAATGATTATTGGCGTGAGTATCGGTGGGGAGGATGTGATTAAAAAATAAATTAATGCGTTATTTCGACATTGAGATAATGCTGCGAGATAAAATGCTTAATTAAAATGGGATTAGCCAGCGAAATATAGCGGTGTTTAACGTATTGGTAGATTCTGTATCGTTAAACAGAGCGCGAAAGTCCGCGCTCTGTTCAGTTATTTTGACAGAGCAATGATCCCCATCGTAAGGCCGGCGACAGCCGCTGCTCCGCCAGCAATAGCCCCGGCAGTTTCCCAGTTATCCTGTGTTGTACCTTTCATACAGGTATTGGTGTGAACCAGGCGTCCCTGATCGTCATAAACCGGAACGCAGGGGGAATCGTGAGCACAGCCCGCCAGCAATGCGGTGAGCAATGCCACAGGAATTAATCTTTTCATGGTGTTACCTCAGTAATAACGCTAACGCTTAATAAGTTAACTCTCTTATTAACGAGCTGAGTACCATTTTATCACTGGAGGTTATAAATCTTGCGGAATGAATAATGACAAATTATGTGAATTGTAAAAATAGTGAAGGGAACATGGGCTACGAAAAGTTTTTAAAGAGTGAGCAGAAGATTATCTTATTAATTTTTATGGTTTTCACTAAAAATAATAAAGGCGCCCGAAAGCGCCTTTATGTTTCTGATTTATCCTTTAAAGCAACGGCGGATCACCACAAAGAACACCGGTACGAAGAAGATTGCCAGCAACGTTGCAGAGACCATTCCTCCCATTACCCCGATACCCACTGCGTTCTGCGCGCCACTGCCGGCACCGTTACTGATAGCTAGCGGTAATACGCCGAGAATAAAGGCGAGAGAGGTCATCAGGATAGGACGCAGACGCATACGTACTGCCATCAGTGTCGCTTCAACAACACCTTTACCCTCTTTCTCCATGAGATCTTTAGCGAACTCAACAATCAAAATAGCGTTTTTGGCCGACAAGCCAATTGTCGTTAGCAAGCCCACCATAAAGTAGACGTCATTTTTTTGATTAAAGAGTGTCGCCGCCAGCAGCACGCCGACAATCCCTAACGGCACGACCAACATAACCGATACAGGTATTGACCAGCTTTCATAGAGCGCAGCAAGGCACAGGAAAACAACCACGAAGGAGATTGCCACCAAAGCAGGAGCCTGGTTGCCCGATAAGCGTTCCTGGTACGACATACCTGTCCAGTCATAACCAATGCCTGCAGGTAATTTTGACGCAAGGTTTTCCATCAACGCCATGGCATCGCCGGAACTGGTTCCTGGCGCAGCTTCCCCCTGAATCTCCATTGACGGCAGACCGTTGTAGCGTTCCAGTCGTGGAGAACCATACACCCAATGTGAAGTGGTAAAGGAAGAGAATGGCACCATTTCACCATTGGCGCTGCGGACGTAAAGTTTATCGACATCTTCTGGCAGCATACGGAATTTGGCATCCGCCTGAACATAAACCTTTTTCACACGGCCACGGTCGATGAAGTCGTTAACATAAGTCCCGCCCAACGCCGTAGAAATGGTCTGATTGATGTCAGAAAGCGAAACGCCTAATGCCTGCGCCTTTTCCTGGTCAACTTCAAGTTTGAATTGCGCGGTATCTTCCAGGCCATTAGGGCGCACACTGACTAAGCTGCCAGGATGTTGCGCCGCCATGCCAAGCAGCTGGTTACGAGCCTGGGTTAGGGCATCGTGACCCAGCCCTGCCTGATCAATTAACTCAAAGTCAAAACCCGTTGCCGTGCCCAGTTCAACAATAGCAGGCATATTAAACGGAATGACAAAACCGTCGCGGATCTTACCCAATTCCATTTTGGCGCGATGGATAACCGCTTCCGCGCTGTTTTCATCACCATTACGCTCTTCCCACGGTTTCAGGCTGACGAAGGCCATCCCGGCGTTTTGCGCCTGGCCGCTGAAGCTAAACCCGTTAACCGTAAAGACACTTTCAACGTTTGCTTTTTCATTGTGCAGGTAGTAATCCGTCACCTGATCCAACACTTTTTGCGTCCGCTCTTGCGTCGCGCCAGCGGGCAACTGAATCATGGTCAGAAAGACACCCTGATCCTCTTCAGGCAAGAAGGAAGAGGGAAGACGTAAAAACAACACCACCATTCCAGCAACAATCAGCGCATAGATCAGTAAATATCGTCCTGTGGAACCGAGGATTTTGCCGACGCTGTTGGTGTAGTGATTAACGCTATGATCGAAGGTAGTATTAAACCAGCCGAAGAAACCGCCCTTATTTTCGTGATGCTCAGCAGAGACGGGTTTGAGCAGCGTTGCACATAACGCCGGGGTGAGAATCAATGCCACCAGAACAGAAAGCGCCATTGCCGAAACGATGGTGATAGAGAACTGGCGATAAATTGCCCCGGTAGAGCCGCCGAAGAATGCCATCGGAATAAATACCGCTGACAGCACCATCGCGATACCCACCAGTGCGCCCTGAATTTGCGACATTGATTTTTCCGTCGCTTCTTTTGGCGGGAGCTTATCCTCCATCATTACGCGCTCGACGTTCTCCACCACCACTATCGCATCATCGACGAGTAGTCCAATGGCAAGCACCATCCCGAACATCGTTAGTGTGTTGATGGAGTAACCAAAAGCGGCGAGGATGGCAAACGTCCCTAACAACACCACGGGCACAGCAATGGTGGGGATCAGCGTTGCTCGCATATTCTGCAAGAACAGATACATCACCAGGAATACCAGCATAATGGCTTCGAACAGCGTTTTTACCACTTCGTGAATAGAAAGCTGGACGAATGGCGTGGTGTCATAAGGGTAGAGAACCTTCATTCCCTGCGGGAAGAATGGCTGTAATTCCGCCAGTTTTGCCTTAATGGCTTTCGCGGTATCGAGAGCGTTCGCACCGGTTGCCAGCTTAATACCCAGACCCGCCGCCGGTTTACCGTTGATGCGAGCGATAACGTTATAGTTTTCACCGCCAAGTTCAACCCGTGCGACATCTTTCAGGTGCACAACCGAACCGTCGCTGTTCACGCGCAGGGTAACTTTGCCGAACTCTTCCGGATTTTTTAATCGCGTCTGAGCAATAATTGAGGCGTTCAACTGTTGCCCTGGTAAAGCAGGCGTTCCGCCCAACTGTCCGGCAGCAATCTGATCGTTCTGCACTTTCAACTGGTTAATTACATCAACCGGTGTCAGCTTATATTTGTTCAGCAGATCGGCGTCCAGCCAGATACGCATCGCATACTGTGCGCCAAAGAGTTGCACGTCACCAACGCCATTCAGGCGGCTAAGCGTATCTTTAACGTTAGAGGCCACATAGTCCGAGATATCGTCCTGTGTGGTGTCTGGGTTATCAGAGACAAAGCCCGCCACCATGAGATAGCTGCTACTGGACTTTTCAACGCTGATCCCCTGCTGTTGAACTTCCTGCGGCAGCAACGGCGTAGCGAGCTGGAGTTTGTTCTGCACCTGCACTTGCGCGATATCTGGATCGGTTCCGGACTGGAAGGTGAGGGTAATTGTCACGCTACCGGCGGAATCGCTGGTCGAGGACATATACATCAGGTTATCGATACCATTCATATTCTGTTCGATAACCTGCGTCACCGTATCCTGTACGGTCTGCGCATCAGCGCCCGGATAGTTTGCCGAAACAGAAACCGCAGGCGGCGCAATGGTTGGGTACTGGGCGACGGGCAATTGTAGGATCGCCAGTGCGCCCGCCATCATCAGAATAATGGCCAGCACCCATGCAAATATCGGTCGTCGAATAAAAAAGTTTGCCATGTCAGATTGCCTTACTTCGATGCAGTATCTGCGGGGATATCGGTAGTGGCTTTAACCTGCTCTCCCGGGCGCGCTTTTTGCAGGCCGCTGACAATGACTTGATCGCCAGATTTCAGCCCTTCGCTAATCAACCATTTATCGCCAATCGCCTGGCTGGCAACGACAGGACGCGCTTCAACCTGACTTTTATCGTTAACAATCAGCACGGTTGCGTCACCACGCGGTGTGCGGCTAACGCCTTGTTGCGGGATAAGAATGGCATCGGGTTGTACACCTTCATTAATCCGTGCGCGCACAAACATACCCGGCAAAAGCGTATGTTGTGGGTTAGGGAAGACGGCACGTAGGGTTATGGAGCCGGTGCTTTCATCAACGGTCACATCGGAGAATTGCAGTGTGCCTTTCAGGGGATAGGTTTGACCGTTTTCCATGACCAACTCTACGTTGCTGGTGGCGTTTTCCTTATGCAAATTCCCTTGCACTACGGACTGCTTCAGCCTCATAAAATCGTTGCTGGATTGGGTAACATCGACGTAGATAGGATCGAGCTGCTGGACAGTTGCCAGTTCGGTCGTTTGCCCGTTAGTGACGAGCGCACCTTCGGTCACAGTAGATTTGCCGATACGTCCGCTAATTGGCGCAGTCACTTTGGTATAAGCGAGATTGATTCGGGCGCTTTCGACGGTGGCTTTTGCCGCAATCACGGCGGCATCGGCCTGGCGAGCATCAGCAATGGCTTGATCGTACTCCTGCTGACTAATGTATTTCGTTCCCACGAGTGGAACGTAACGTTTTACCGTCAAATGCGCGATGGCGGCGGCGGCTTCACTTTTCGCCAGTTCGCCCTTCGCGCTGTCATAACTTGCCTGATAGGTCGCTGGATCGATCTGGTACAGGGACTGTCCTGCCAGCACATCGCTACCTTCAGTGAAATTACGATTCAGTACGATCCCACTAACCTGTGGGCGAACTTCAGCGATACGGAAAGCGTTGGTGCGGCCTGGTAATTCAGTCTTAACTTCTAGCGGGGCCGTTTTCACAACATGAACGGTAACCTGCGGTTCACCGACGTGAGCTTTCTCTTCTCCCTTATCGTTACAACCTGCGATTAAAGCAGCGGAGAACAGGATAAAGGAGGGCAGGAGGAAAAACCTGGCATGTTTCGTCATTACTATTCCTCAAAAAACCAAAAGCGCGTTATTTACCCGAAAAGGCAACGCGTTAACTCGCAGAAAGAAAAATACAGTTCGCTATCCTACAAATTATCATTCGTCGATGTAAGGAATAGTTATGAATACTGGCGTCTAAGGCACATAAACACAAAAAAAGATTAATATTCTAATGTTTTGTTTTGCCGTTAATTGAAATGAGATGAATTACTTTCACTTAAAATGAAATATGCATTCATTAAATGAATGCATATTGGCTAAATGATAGGTTTGAATTATTTGACGATTTATAGCAACTCAATATTAGCCTCTCGTATAAATATGCGTTAGGTGATAGATTACCCTTCGCTATTTTCTCATCCTGTGTCGAATATATTTATTTTCTGAATAATTAATCATGGCAAAAAGAACCAAAGCCGAAGCCCTGAAGACCCGGCAAGAACTGATTGAAACTGCCATCGCCCAGTTTGCGCAGCATGGTGTAAGCAAGACGACACTCAACGACATTGCCGACGCCGCTAACGTCACACGTGGCGCTATCTACTGGCACTTCGAAAACAAGACCCAACTGTTTAATGAGATATGGCTGCAACAACCATCATTGCGGGAGTTAATCCAGGAGCGACTGGCGGCAGGGTCAGACCATAACCCGTACCAGCAATTGCGTGAAAAACTGATTGTTGGCTTGCAATATATTGCCGAAATTCCCCGCCAACAGGCATTACTACAAATCTTATATCACAAATGTGAATTTAATGATGAGATGCTGGAAGAGGCAGTAATACGCGAGAAGATGGGCTTTAATCCGCAGACTCTGCGCGAAGTATTGCAATCATGTCAGCAACAAGGGTATGTAGCTAAAAGCCTCGACTTAGACGTCGTAATGATTATTATTGATGGTGCCTTCAGCGGTATTGTTCAAAACTGGTTAATGAATATAGCGGGTTACGATCTTTATAAACAAGCACCCGCATTAGTCGATAATGTATTAAGAATGTTTATGCCAGATGAAAACACAACGAAATTAATTCATAAAACAAATGAATTAGGTATCGTATAAAGTTACATTCTATTGTGAAAATCCAGTTCGTCACAGTTAACCAGTTTTAGCGGATTAACCGAGTTCATATTGCGACATTTGTCTGTTTCTGTTGCCAGTAGTTCAATCCACTGCATCAGTAAGGTATCAAACAGAAAAACGGAGACAGCGAAAACGACGAGCCACCAATACTTGCGAATCATTACCTGAGCCTGTGCATGTTTAACCAAGTCTGGCAGGAAATATACACGAAATGAATAATCTGAAAACCAGGCTTACACTTCCTTTACTTTGCAATGAGATCGGGGTCAACTTCGCTGATCCGGCTTCGTTTTGACAGGTTGCCGGTCTTTCTTTTTTTCACTTTCGCCAGATCTTCCACGGAGTAATGTGACACGACATCCAGCCGTCGAAGTCCCATCTTGATGTACTCGCTGTTAATCTCAATACCAATGAATTTTCGCCCGCTGGCGACGGCTACGGCACCGGTAGTAAAGCTACCGGCAAACGGGTCGAGAACGACATCGCCAGGGTTGGAAGAGGCGAGAATAATGCGCTTCAGTAATGCTTCCGGTTTTTGCGTCGGATGGTTTTCATATTCATCCATCAAATAACGCACGCGCGGAAAATCCCAGACATTACCCGGTACTTTTTGGTGATTGTAAGGCTGTGGAGGATTTTTGCGATAATCGATCAACGCGCGTTGCGCACCGGTTTTAGCTTCAACCAGAATAGCATCACCGTTGAACGTGTAGTTCTTTGCATCTTTCACCATCATCAGGATGGGTTCGTACATGGAGCCATAGTGTTTCTTCGCCTGCACCCCAGAACTGTCATATGACCAGACGATGCGACTTTTGATGGTAAAGAACTTGCGGCACTGGATATCGATAAAGGGCATGTTTTCCGTGCTGTTCATGATGTACATACTGCCCTGCTTTTTCAGAACGCGGTGGCACTCTGCAATTACTTCAAACAGCCAGTCGATAAACAGATCATCTTTCCAGGCTTCGATCAGACCATCAAAATTTTTACCGATGTTATAAGGTGGGTCGGCAAAGATCAGATCGATGCTTTCGGTGGGTAGTTTTTTAAGCTCGGCAAGCGCATCACCGTGAATAATGGTCTTAGCTTCATTACCAAACCGGGTCGGTTCACATCCTGTTCTCATGGTCACTCCCTTTGTGACACCTATAAAAAAGGCGCTTCCCCATGCCGAGTAGCGCCTTTTTAATCAAGCATTTAGCTAACCTGGATTAGTTCATGCCGTACTTTTTCAATTTTTTACGCAGCGTACCACGGTTGATGCCCATCATCAGCGCAGCACGGGTCTGGTTACCACGGGTGTATTGCATCACCATGTCCAACAGGGGCTGTTCTACTTCAGCCAGTACCAGCTCATAGAGGTCATTCACATCCTGACCATTCAGTTGAGCAAAATAGTTCTTCAGTGCCTGTTTAACCGAGTCACGCAGGGGTTTTTGGGTTACCTGATCCTGAGAGTTAACGGTAGAAACGGTCAGTACGTCAGAATTTACGCGTTGTTCGAACATAGTTCTGTCAGCTCTTTATTTCTGTTTACGCAAAATTTTCGAAGTATGCCTCCAACGCCTCCAGCTGTTCGCTGGCATCCTCAATGGCGTTGAATGTGCGCCGAAACTGGTCATTTGGAGCGTGTTCCTGGAGATACCAGGAAACGTGTTTACGTGCAATTCGGTATCCTTTTGCCGGACCATAAAAGTCATGCAGTTCCCGAACGTGCGCGCAAAGCAAGCGCTTAACCTCTGCCAAAGGCAGCGGGGGCAGCAACTCCCCAGTGTCCAGATAATGCTGGATTTCCCGAAAGATCCAGGGTCTTCCCTGAGCTGCACGGCCTATCATCAGAGCATCCGCCCCTGTATAGTCGAGCACAGCTCTGGCTTTAAGCGGGTCAGTAATGTCGCCATTCGCGATAACCGGAATGGAAACTTTCTGCTTAACTGCCCGAATACTGTCGTACTCAGCTTCTCCATTGAACAAACAGGCGCGTGTACGGCCATGAATGGTCAGAGCCTGAATGCCACAGTCTTCAGCCAGTTGGGCAATCTCTTCACAGTTACGGTGTTCCGGCGCCCAGCCGGTGCGAATCTTCAGGGTAACAGGAACGTCCACTGCATTGACGACCTCGGTAAGGATCGATTTAACGACATCCGGGTACTGCAAGAGGGCTGAACCTGCGAGCTTGCGATTCACTTTTTTAGCCGGGCAACCCATATTGATATCAATAATCTGGGCACCGCTTTCCACGTTAATACGTGCTGCATCTGCCATTTCTTTCGGATCGCTACCGGCAATTTGCACGGTACGAATACCGGGTTCATCAATGTGCACCATCCGTAAACGAGATTTGTCGCTTTCCCAAACCTGAGGGTTAGAAGACATCATCTCGGATACTGTCAATCCGGCTCCCATCTCGTAGCACAACGTCCGAAAAGGTCTGTCTGTAATGCCAGCCATGGGCGCTGCGATCAGGCGATTTCTGAGCTGATATTGTCCGATGCGCATGAGTTAAGAAATGACCATACTGTGACTGCAAGGCGGCGTATATTACGCATTTTTTGCACGAGATGAAAGGCCAAACTTTGACCAATCCTCTGAGATGGATCAAAGAATTGCATTTAAAATGAGCGTGGCGCGATAATTACTTATAAAAATCATCATATTAGAAAATAGTGACTAAAATTTACACTCCAAGAAATTTGAGTAAGTTCTCAATTTTTCTTTATGAATGAAAATTTTGGCACGCAAAATTGCGTAAATAATCAGCAAATTTACGTGCCTTTTGTGACCTTGCTCGCACTTTGCTCTGCATCACCATGCGGTGATGCGAAGGTTAATTCTTACGACCGGTAATGCGGCACCACTCTTCTTTTTCCACGACCGGATCCAGTGCGAAGCTGTCAGCATAAGCTTCACAAACGCTCTCTGCCTGGCTTGCCAGAATACCGGAAAGGCCCAGCAAACCGTCTGAAACCGGCAGGACGCTGATTAACGGTGCCAGTTCACGTAATGGGCCTGCAAGGATGTTAGCGACCACCACGTCGGCTTTCATTTCTTCTGGCTGATCTTTCGGTAAGTAGAGTTCCAGACGGTCAGAAACGCCATTACGTTCGGCGTTGTCGCGGCTGGCCTGAATCGCCTGCGGATCGATATCAATACCAATGGCTTTTGCTGCACCTAACTTCAGCGCCGCAATAGCCAGAATGCCGGAACCGCAGCCAAAGTCGATGACCGTTTTACCAGTTAAATCGAGGCTGTCGAGCCATTGCAGGCACAGAGAGGTAGTTGGATGAGTCCCTGTACCAAACGCCAGCCCTGGGTCTAACATCACGTTGACGGCGTTTTCGTCCGGCACATCACGCCAGCTTGGGCAGATCCACAGTCGTTCACCAAAGCGCATCGGGTGGAAATTATCCATCCATTCGCGCTCCCAGTCTTTATCTTCCAGTTGTTCGATTTTATGCGCGAAGCCTGCGCCGAGCAGTGGATGGTTTTCCAGAATCGCCACCACGTCGTTCATATCGGTTTCAGCATCGAACAGACCAATCACATCGGTGTCGCCCCACAGGCGCGTTTCGCCCGGCAGCGGCTCAAATACTGGCGTATCGTGGGTATCCTGAAAAGTGATAGAAACGGCACCCGCTTCCATCAGCGCATCGCTAAGATCTTCCGCGTTCGCGCCGGTGGTGTTCAGTTTCAGTTGGATCCAAGGCATGGCAAAACTCTTTATTTATCAGTAGTCAAAACGGTAGCTTGCGGGACGGATGTACCGAAACGGTTTCCGACCAGGAAAGCCAGCAAACTTAGCAGTAACGAGGGCACGATAGGGTGGAAGCCCAGGTACTGAATATTCAGCGTCGCAAGTACGGCATACAGCACGCCGCCGACGATCATCGCACTTAGCGCGCCTTTGGCGTTGGCGCGTTCCCAATAAAGACCTAGCACCAGCGGCCACAGGAAAACGGCTTCCAGTCCACCGAAGGCCAGCAAATTCAGCCAGATGATCATTTCTGGCGGCTTCCAGGCGGCAAGCAGCAGCAACGCGCCGAGAACTAACGTAATTACTGCCGACATCCGCTTCAGACGCGTCTCATTTTGCATTTGATCCGGACGGATATTCAGATAGAGATCTTTAATGATCGTAGCGGAACTTTGCAGCAATTGGGCGTTGATTGTTGACATGATCGCAGCCATTGGTGCAGCAAGGAAGATCCCGGCAGCAAACGGTGGCAGCACTTTTACCATCAGCGTCGGGATCACCAGATCCGGCACGGTGAGATCGGGGATCACTGCACGACCTAACGCTCCGGCAAGGTGCATTCCAAACATCAGGATCGCCACTACAACCGTACCAATGATGATCCCACGATGTACTGCTTTACTGTCTTTATAAGAGATGCAGCGTACCGCAGTATGTGGCAGACCAATCACGCCAAAGCACACCAGCACCCAGAACGACGTCATAAAGGCAGGTGACAGAATATCGTCAGCACCTTGTGGCGTAACCAGTTGTGGATCGATGGTTTGCAGCGTCTCTACTGCGTTGCTTAAGCCGCCAGCAGCATGAACCACGCCGACCAGCAGCACAATGGTGCCAATCAGCATCACCAGTCCTTGCATGGTGTCGTTCAGCACGCTGGCGCGAAAGCCGCCAAAGGCGGTATACAACGCAATACTAATACCGAAAATCAGCAGCCCGGTTTCATAAGGAATACCCGCAGCGGTTTCCAGCAGGCGCGCACCGCCGATAAACTGCACGGTCATTGCACCAACGAACGCAACCAGCAAACTCAAACTCGCCAGCCACACCAGAAGACGGCTCTGGTAGCGGGCAAACAGCATATCGTTCAGCGTCACCGCATTGTAGCGGCGCGCGAGAATCGCGAACTTTTTGCCAAGAATACCGAGTGAAAGCCATACCGCAGGCAACTGGATCATCGCCAGCAACACCCAGCCCAGCCCGTATTTATAAGCAGCACCTGGCCCGCCGATAAACGAACTGGCACTGATATAGGTTGCGGTGAGCGTCATCGCCAGCACAATACCGCCCATAGAACGGCTGCCGAGGAAATACTCATTAAGGAACGTGCCCGCGCTCCGTTTACGCATCGCGTAGACAGAGATCCCGAACACCACCACCAGATAGGCGACCAGCGGTAGAATTACTTCAAGCTGCATCGTCATCCTCCAGCGGGATATCGCGATAGATAAATTTTACCATTGCCCAGCACAGTCCAATAAACAGCAGCGGCGTCAGGATGCAGGCCATCTCAAACCAGCGCGGAAAGCCGGTAAAACCGGGGGCAACGCCAGGTAAGTAAGCGGCTACTAACCATACTGCCAGATACAAAAGGGTCAGCCCCAGCGCCCAGCGCGCCTCTTTATGGGCCTGAACAAAACGAGTGTCCACGGAAGGGGTCCTCCTCATGGGGGGATACGAGAAACGGGCAATTCTACGGCAAGTCTTCAGGCAGGGAAAACAATCTGACAGAAAATTGCCGTTCAGTGCCGTTGCAAAAAGTCTTCAATGTCAGCCAGTGAGGATATCCCTTCCATCGGGCCTTGCTGCATTACGGCGAGTGCGCCGCTGGCGTTAGCATATTGTAACGCCTTGTGTGCCGGGAAACCCGACAAGAAAAGAGTGACAAAAGTAGCGCCAAAGCAGTCGCCAGCACCGGTTGGATCGATGATTTCGCTATCGTGGCCTGCAATATGCTGGGCGTGTAATGTCCCGTTTTTTAGTTGGTAATAGCTGGCTCCACGCTGGGCGCGTTTTATCGCCACATGTTTTACGCCGCCGTGGAGAAGATCGCTAATAATCTGTTCTTCTGACAGATTTTTGTGACGGGCGAAGAAAGGGAGTTCGCTTTCGCTTGGGATAAAGATATCTGTATATTCAATTAAATAATCGAGAGCCTGCGCCATTTCGGGAATACTCAGCATCTCTTTGCGAATATTGGGGTCGAAAGAGACGGTGCCGCCAGCAGATTTGATCGTTGTTATCGCTTTGCGCATGACATCGATCATACGAAATGAGAACAGTGATGAACCCACAATGTGCAGATGATTACACTGTCTTAGCAAATCCTTATCAATGTGCCCGGCAGTAAACAAACCGCAGGCACTATTAGGAATATTAAAGACGAAATCCCGTTTCTGCGGATTTTGATAACTGACAAACGCTGTGCCTGTTACAGCATTGTTCATTATGTGGATACCATCGGTAATGACACCTTCATGACGCAGGCGTTCAATAATGAGACGGCCAAAATCATCGTTACCAACGCAACCGAAGAAAATAGCCCGCCGGGACAATTTTGCCACCTGTGCAGCAAAGATTGCTGGTGCGCCGCTGGGAAATGGCCCGATAAACTCCCCTGGCTGAGTGAATTTTTGTTGTGGGTTGCGGGACAAAAACTCGGCCAGCAATTCTCCCATAGCGCAGATGGTTATTGTCACAAAACCCCTCTCATTCCTGAAGTCTTTCGCGATTGGACCAGGTAAAGCAGTCATTGCTGGTATAAAGAATAACGAAATCAGCAGACTGCAATTGCTGCTGATATCGTTCGTTCATGCTGCGACTGACAATCACATTTTCTGCCTGATGAAGATGTCCGATAGCAGCCGTCGATGAATCGGTATTGGCAGTGACGATTACTGTCTTATTCTGGGCATTGTCAAAACAGAGTTGCCAGGCGGCGGCAACTCTGGGGGTATTGATATTCAGAGTACCATCTGCATCCAGATGACTGATTTCCAGAATGCTATGGGTAATGGTGAAATGCTGAAGCGCCTGTTCGAGCGGTTTTCCCGCCAGTGCGGTGTCAGGGCGCAGCATTTCACTGCCAGCCAGAATTATTTCGCCATCAATAAACTGATTTGCCAGCAGCGCATGTTCGGGATCGTTAGTGATCAGACGCAGTTTTTTTACTTCGCTGAGTAATGGAATGATCTTGCGGCAGATTGTTCCATGTCCAAGAAATAGCGTGTCACGATCGCTGATAAGGCGGGCACAATGCCGCGCAATTTCCATTTGTTGGGTCAGAGACAATATCGTAATGGGTGGTGCCGATTCAGGTTCAGGGGCGAGTGGTGTCGCAATGGCACCACCAAAAGAACGCTTTAAATACCCCTGTTGCTCCAGATAACTGAGATCGCCACGGATTGTCACGCCAGAGACGCCAAGTTGAGCAGATAAGTCATCAACTTTGATTTCACCCTGGGTAGCAACAATTTCTGCAATTTTTAATCTTCGTTTCAGTAGGTTAGATGATTTTCTCGGCACGTTAACACTCATCATTGGCCTTTAATGCGTAACACTATAGCCCCTTGTATTTTTCTTTGAAAGTTACCCTTCAACGTTATCTACATTTTGAAAACAAAATGTTGGATAAAAAAACAGCAACGCAATGTATTTAATTTATTGAAATTAATAAGAAATATTTTTATTGAGATATTTTTGTGATGGTTTCGTTTATAAAGTAAAAACCAACTTTAGTTATATCTTGTAAGTTATTTTGACGATATTCGACATGCATCACGCTTTTTGGCGCTTTTGCTGTGCTACTTTGCTTTCAAAATGAAAGTAATAATTCTCTTTCTTCGTTTTGTAAGAAGAACGCCGAAAAACAGGAGCCGCGATGTACATCATTTCAAGCAAAAATATGCTGAAAAAAGCCCAGTCAGAGGGATATGCCGTCCCCGCTTTCAATATTCATAACCTTGAAACATTACAGGTTGTCGTTGAGAGCGCCGCACAACTTCGCTCTCCCGTTATGCTGGCGGGAACACCCGGTACTTATCGTTATGGCGGAGTGGGAAGTTTAATTTCGTTAGTACAATCTCTGGCTCATGAGTACCGCCTGCCATTAGTCCTGCATCTCGACCACCATGAAGAGCGCGATGATATTTTTAACAAAGTACGCGCAGGGATTCGTTCAGTCATGATTGATGGTTCTCATCTGCCGTTTGAAGAAAATATAGCGCGGGTGAAAGAAGTCACTACGTTTTGCCACAGCCTTGATGTCAGCGTCGAGGCTGAACTGGGCCGCCTTGGCGGGCAGGAGGATGATCTGCTGGTGGATGAAAAAGATTCGGCTTATACCTCACCTGTTGCAGCCGCAGAGTTTGTACAACGCACACAAATTGACTCCCTGGCGGTAGCAATAGGCACTGCACATGGCTTGTATGCGAATGAACCACGTCTGGATTTTGCCCGGCTGGAACAAATTCGTCAGTTAGTGGATGTTCCGTTGGTGTTGCATGGCGCTTCGGGGTTATCGGAACAGGACATTCAGCACTGTATCCGCAGCGGTATCTGCAAAGTGAATGTTGCGACAGAACTGAAAATTGCTTTTGCCGATGCGTTAAAAGGATATTTCTACAACAATCCGGCGGCGAATGATCCTCGCCATTATATGCAGCCAGCAAAAGCCGCTATGAAGGAAGTCGTTACGCGCATTATCGGCGTTTGCGGCAGTGAAGGAAAAATTTAATACGTTGTACCCTACAAAAACAATGAGGACTGTTTATGAAAAATATTAAATTACTTGGCTCGGCAATGTTGGTGAGTCTGGCGTTGTTCTCACAAAGCTCATTAGCAAAAGAGTATAAAATTGGTGCATCATTATTAACGCAACAACATCCTTTTTATATCGATCTTGCGAATGCAATGAAAGAAGAAGCTAAAAAAGATAATGTCAATTTAAGCGTTTCTATTGCCAACCAGGATTTAAATAAGCAACTTTCAGATGTCGAAGATTTTATTACTAAAAAAGTGGATGCCATTATTATATCTCCAGTGGACTCTAAAGGTGTACAGGCTGCGATAATTAAAGCCGACAAAGCTGGTATCCCTGTTATCACTGTTGATGTTGCTGCGGAAGGTGTTCCGGTAGTATCGCATGTTGCGACCGATAACTACGCGGGAGGTGTTGAAGCGGGCAAGTTAATGGGAAAACTATTGAACGGCAAAGGGTCTGTAGCCATTATTTCTTACCCGGCACTGCAATCGGTAGTTGCGCGCGTCGATGGTTTTAAAAAAGGGTTAAGCGATACACCGGAGATTAAAATTGTTGCTGAGCAACCGGGTATTACGCGTGCTGAAGCGTTAACGACGGCACAAAATATTATGCAGGCAAACGCCAACCTGAATGGGCTGTTTGGTTTTGGTGATGATGCCGCACTGGCAGCGGTTATAGCGGCGAAATCTGCGCATAACGACAATATCAAAATTATCGGTTTTGATGGCATGAAAGAAGCGCGCGATGCCGTAGACAGTGAAAAAACCTTTGCCGCAGTGATTCGACAATACCCGGATCAAATGGGCGCTAAAGCGATTGATGCCGCTGTGGATCATCTCAATGGTAAACCGGTAGAAAAAATGATCCCGGTACAACCCGGCGTTTATACAGGTAAATAATAAACATCTTCAACTCACAACAAAACGTCATCGGCGTTTTGTTGTGACACCGAGGTCATTATGACGGATGTTATTCTTGATGTTTCGCATATTGCGAAGACATTTGGTCATGTTCAGGCGTTAAAAGATATTACACTCTCCTTACGCAAAGGGCGGGTGCATACTTTATTAGGCGAGAATGGAGCGGGTAAGTCGACATTAATGAAAATACTCGCTGGAGTTTATCCGCCAACTCAGGGAACGATAAAACTACGTGGTGAAACCATCACCATTAATAATCCACAACATTCACGCCAGTTAGGGATTGCTATTATTTTTCAGGAATTAAGCCTGAGCAACAATATGACAGTGGCGGAAAACATTTATGCCAATAATGAACCACGCCGTTTTGGCATTATTAACGATAAAAAAATGCTCGCAGATTGCCAGAGTCTGCTCGCGGAACTGGGCATCCCACTGGATCCGCTGGAAATGGTCGGCAATATGTCGATGGCGCATCGTCAACTGGTAGAAATCGCCAAAGCATTAAGCTACGCGGCGGATGTCGTGATTATGGATGAGCCGACATCTTCGCTCAGTGATAACGAAGCAGAGATTTTGTTTAATATTATTGAAAAGTTAAAACAGCGAGGATGTGCGGTTATTTACATCTCTCACCGCATGGATGAAATTATGCGGATTTCGGATGATATTTCAGTGATCCGCGATGGTGAATATATTGCAACGCATGAAAAGAAAAACAGTGATATCCAGCATTTGATTGCCCAGATGGTTGGGCGGGAAATGAAAAATATCTGGCCAGCACGTCTTGGGGAAAAGCCGGATGAAAATGTTCCTGCAAAACTGGAAGTAAAAAATCTTTCCCATCCTTCGCTCTTTAAGGAGGTTAATTTTGCTGTTCGCCCGGGGGAAGTGCTGGGATTTTTTGGCCTTGTAGGTGCCGGGCGTTCTGATGTTATGAAGGCGCTGTTTGGCCTTATTCCGTACCACGGAACAGTGTTGATTGATGGCAAAGAGGTCAGGATCGCTAATCCCAAACAGGCCATTGATCATGGAATTGCTTTCGTAACGGAAAACCGCAAGGAAGAAGGGTTGGTGCTGATGCACGACGTCAATATGAACACGCACCATGTAGCGTTTCAATATAACGCTTCGCGGATGGGACTCATTAATCACCGGCAAGAAGAGGCGAGAACGGTTAAATCTGTCGCCAGAATGAACACAAAAGTGAGTTCCGTACATCAGGCTGTGGGGGCGCTGAGCGGCGGCAATCAACAAAAAATCGTATTATCGAAATGGCTGGAGAAAACCCCGCGAATTTTATTGCTTGATGAGCCAACGCGCGGTGTGGATGTCGGCGCAAAATTTGAAATTTATAACGTGATACGCCAACTGGCGGCGGCGGGGACGGCCATTATTCTGGTGTCTTCTGAACTGCCAGAGGTTATGGCGCTAAGCGATCGTCTGGTGGTGATGCGTAATAAAACAATTGCCGATATTTATTCATGTGAAAATTTAACGCAGACGCAAGTAATGACCGCTGCAACAGGAGTGCGCTAAATGACAGAGAAAACTCTCTCCAGTCCAAAACGTTCTGAAATTCCCATCGCAAATAGCTTTAAAAAAGTCTTCAGGCAATATGGTGGTATCCTCAGTGGAATGGTGGTGTTAATCATTCTGTTCAGTTTTATTAATGACAGTTTTTTTACCACCAATAACATCACCAACATCATTCTTCAGGTGTCGATAATTGCAATTACCGCCTATGGAATGACTTATGTTCTTTTACTTGGCGATATTGATTTATCGGTCGGTTCAACTATTGCATTGATTGGTACATTTGCTGCTCTTGGGGCTTCATGGGGAATTCCATTTATTTTATTGGTTCCATTATCCATTATTGCAGCACTGGCTCTGGGGATGATAAATGGTGGCTTGACGGCTATAGCGGGTATCCCTTCGTTTATTGTCACCGTTGCTACTATGGGGATCTTCCGTGGGATCGCTTATATAGTGACTGACGGTATGCCTGTCATGATTAAAGATGATGCCTTTCTGGCGCTGGGGAACGGTGAATTTCTCTATATACCTATTCCTATCTGGATATTAATCATCTTATTGCTGGTTAATCATTTTATTCTTACTAAAACAACCTTTGGTCGGAAAATATATATTACCGGCGGTAATAAAGAAGCGGCAATCTATTCGGGTATTAATGTAACTCGCCTAAAAATTAAAGTCTTTATGATTACGGCGGTGTTGGCAGGCATTAGTGGGATGATCCTCGCCTCGCGCCTTTACTCAGGGCAGCCGAATTCCGCACTTAGCTACGAGTTGGATGCCATTGCTGCTGCCGTATTGGGGGGCACCAGTCTCAACGGTGGTTATGGCACGGTGGTGGGTACGGTGATCGGCGCATTAACCATAGGCATTATTAATAATGGTATGAACTTAATGAACGTTCCCTACTTCTACCAGATGGTGGTTAAAGGATTAGTCATTCTGGTAGCCGTTTATTTTGACGTAAGAAATAAAAGAAAACGCAGCTAATCATTTCAAGGAATTAATCATATGAATAAGGTCTTCACAATTGGAGAAATTCTGGTTGAAATTATGGCGAGTAAAATCGGCCAGCCATTTGACCAACCTGGCGTCTGGAACGGCCCTTATCCCAGTGGCGCGCCTGCTATTTTTATTGACCAGGTAACACGTCTGGGGGTTCCATGCGGTATCATTAGCTGTGTGGGGAATGATGGTTTTGGCGATATTAATATTCATCGCCTGGCGGCTGATGGTGTTGATATCCGGGGAATTTCCGCCTTACCTCTGGAAGCTACCGGTAGTGCTTTTGTGACGTATCATAAGTCAGGCGACCGTGATTTTATTTTTAATATTAAGAATGCCGCGTGCGGTAAATTATCAGCGCAACATGTTGATGAAAATATTCTGAAGGACTGTACCCATTTTCATATTATGGGCTCATCACTGTTTTCATTTCATATGGTCGATGCGGTAAAGAAAGCGGTAACTATCGTAAAAGAGAATGGTGGTGTTATTTCTTTCGACCCTAATATTCGGAAAGAGATGCTCGATATTCCAGAAATGCGCGACGCCCTCCACTTTGTTCTTGAGTTAACGGATATCTATATGCCCAGCGAGGGCGAAGTGTTGCTCTTGTCGCCACATTCGACGCCGGAGCGTGCAATCGCTGGTTTTCTTGAAGAAGGTGTTAAAGAGGTGATTGTGAAGCGCGGCAATCAAGGTGCCAGTTACTACTCCGAGAATGAGCAGTTTCATGTTGAGAGCTATCCGGTGGAAGAAGTTGACCCGACCGGTGCGGGAGACTGCTTTGGTGGTGCGTGGATTGCCTGCCGCCAGCTAGGGTTTGATGCCCATCGGGCATTGCAATACGCCAACGCCTGCGGTGCACTGGCGGTAACCCGACGCGGCCCGATGGAAGGGACTTCCCGGTTGGCGGAGATCGAAGCGTTTATCCAGTGCCATAGCATGACTATTCGGGAAGCCGCGCAATGAATAATGAAATATGGCCGTGGATAGGCGATCTCTCGCAGGTTGCCGGGATTAAACACTATGAATTACGTAGTGGCAGAGCAAAGGGCACGGAAGCGTTTGATGTCCGCACAGGTGCGGGGCTGGCGTTTACGGTGGTAAAAGATCGTGCGCTGGACATTGCCTGGGCCAGCTATAAAGACACGGCGCTTTCTTTCATCACCCCCAACGGCATCGTCGCGCCAGCTTTTTTTGAGCCGCATGGCAACGGTTTTTTGCGTAGCTTCTATGCGGGATTATTAACCACCTGCGGGTTAAGCTACATCGGTACGCCCTGTGAGGATAATGGTGAAACGTTAGGATTACATGGGCGCCTGGCTGCGACACCAGCTGAAGAGGTGGGGTATCGCACAGAACGAACTGACGACGGTATTGAATTTATCATCAATGGAAAAGTGCGGGAAACGCGGCTGTTCGGTGAAAATCTGACGCTTGAGAGAACCATTCGCTGCCGCTATGGCGAAAATGTGCTGCGCATTGAAGACAGGGTTACTAATCAAGGTTTCACCCGCCAGCCGCTACAAATTCTCTATCACTTTAATTATGGCTGGCCTTTATTATCGCCACGGGCCGAAATATTGCTGTCAGCGAAAAGCGTGACGCCACGGACTCCGCGCGCGGTGGAAGGGTTAGCCAACCATCTGGAGATTTGTGCTCCGCAGCCAGGTTTTGACGAGCAGGTTTACTATCTCACGTTGAATAGTGACGATGACGGAATGAGTAAGGTTGCGTTGGTGAATGCCGAACTGGGATGGGGAATTTACGAAAAATTCGACACCCGGCAGCTACCCAATTTTATCCAGTGGAAAAATTTAGGCGCGGGTGAATATGTTATGGGACTGGAGGTCAGTAATAGTTTTCCTGACGGGCGTGATAAAGAACGAGCGCAGGGGCGTCTGCCCTTTATTGAGCCAGGGGAAACAAAGACATACAGCTTTGAGCTGGGAATTGTTGATGGCGATGCTGAAATTAGTGCGTTGAAAGCGGAAATTGCAGGCTACCGTTAGCGGCAATAAAAACACCGGGCAGTGTTAACAGGCCCGGTGTGAATGCATTCATTGTTAAACGCGATGAAAGCACCGCGCATCACAATTATTTTTCCTGAAGACCGAGTTTTTTCTCCAGATAGTGGATGTTAGTGCCACCATGCTGGAAGTTCTCGTCGTTCATGATGCGGATCTGCAGATCAACGTTGGTTTTGATACCGTCGATGATCAGCTCCTGCAGCGCATTCTTCATGCGAGCAATCGCCACGTCACGGTTTTCACCGTAGCAAATCAGTTTACCGATCATTGAGTCATAGTACGGCGGCACGGTGTAGCCAGCGTAGATATGAGACTCCCAACGCACGCCAAAACCGCCAGGTGCGTGGAAACGGGTGATTTTGCCCGGGCTTGGCAGGAAGGTATTCGGATCTTCGGCGTTGATACGGCATTCCACCGCATGGCCGCGAACGTGAACTTCTTCTTGCTTGATCGACAGCGGTTGACCTGCCGCGATACGCAGCTGTTCTTTGATCAGGTCAACGCCGGTGATCATTTCAGTAACCGGGTGTTCTACCTGAATACGGGTGTTCATTTCGATGAAATAGAACTCGCCGTTTTCGAACAGGAACTCGAAAGTACCTGCACCGCGATAGCCGATATCAACACACGCTTTAGCGCAACGTTCGCCGATGTAACGACGCAGTTCTGGGGTAATGCCCGGTGCTGGTGCTTCTTCGACCACTTTCTGGTGGCGGCGCTGCATGGAGCAGTCACGTTCCGCCAGATAGATAGCGTTGCCCTGACCGTCCGCCAGTACCTGGATCTCGACGTGGCGAGGATTTTCCAGGTATTTCTCCATGTAAACCATATCATTGCTAAAAGCAGCTTTTGCTTCCGCACGGGTCATGGAGATAGACTGCGCCAGTTCAGCGTCGCTGCGCACAACGCGCATACCGCGACCGCCGCCGCCACCGGAGGCTTTGATAATCACCGGATAACCAATGCGTTTTGCAATGGCGCGGTTTTTATCCATATCGTCGCCCAGCGGGCCGTCAGAACCCGGTACGCAAGGAACGCCAGCTTTTTTCATTGCTGCAATTGCAGACACTTTGTCGCCCATCAGGCGAATAGTGTCTGCTTTCGGGCCGATGAAGATAAAGCCAGAGCGTTCAACCTGCTCGGCAAAATTGGCGTTTTCGGAAAGGAAGCCGTAACCCGGATGGATTGCTACTGCGCCGGTGATTTCAGCGGCGCTGATGATAGCCGGGATGTTCAGATAACTTTTTACTGACGGAGCCGGGCCAATACAGACCGTTTCATCTGCCAGTAATACGTGTTTTAAATCGCGATCCGCGCTGGAGTGCACAGCGACAGTCTTAATGCCCAGTTCTTTACAGGCACGAAGAATACGCAATGCAATCTCGCCACGGTTGGCAATAACAATTTTATCCAGCATGTTCGCCTCGTTACTCGATGACGACCAGCGGCTCGTCAAATTCTACCGGTTGTCCACTTTCGACCAGAATTGCTTTCACAGTACCGGATTTGTCTGCTTCGATCTGGTTCATCATTTTCATGGCTTCAACGATGCACAGGGTATCGCCCACGTTCACTTTCTGACCCACTTCGATGAACGCTTTCGCGTCCGGGCTTGGGGTGCGATAGAAAGTACCAACCATTGGGGAACGTACGATGTGACCACTGATTTCCGCTGCTGCTGGCGCTTCCATGGAAGGAACGGTCGCCGGAGCGGCTGCGTTAGATTGAGCTGGCTGCTGCATCATCGGTGCAGCGTAAGCTTGTTGCATCATCGGGAAACTAGCGGCAGGTGCTGCACGGCTGATGCGTACTGACTCTTCGCCTTCAGAAATTTCCAGTTCAGAGATGCCTGATTCTTCAACCAGCTCGATCAGTTTTTTAATCTTACGAATATCCATGAGTGGGTTCCGTACTCTTTGTTTAGTGTGATTGTGACAGGCGTTTCACCGCCGTCTGTAAAGCGTATGCCCCGACAGCTGTATGCATAGCGATAAATTCCAGCTGACCGGGACGCCGGTCTATTTTGCCCCAGAGCGTCAATGTGAGACTTGACGGACATTGTGCAGCGATCTGCTGCTATCCTCCGGCAAAAAACAAAATATACCTTCGTTGCGCCATTGTCACCTTTTCCGCAGCTTAAAAACCGCGTTAGGGAGAACGAAGTCGCACATTATAACGATTTCGTAGCAATTGGCAGCTAAATACTGGTCTTATCAGGGAAGATAATCAACAGCTAACATGTAAATAACTTTCAACGCCGCGCATTTTGCAACAAGCCGCACAGTTCATGAAATTAGCGCCACCATTGACGGAACTTCTTAAAACGTAAGGCTAAAAGTAATAAAGCCAGCCCGGCGTAGATAACCGGCTGTGGTGAGATAATCTTCACTGACCACAGATAATGTATGGGAGCCAGGATCGCGACCAGATAGACGAAGTTATGCAACTGTTGCCAGCGTTTGCCTAATTTTCGCTGCATCGCCTGCGTGGAAGTCAATGCTAAAGCCAGTAAAATCAGCCAACTGACAATTCCGAGCGTTAAATAAGGTCGGGTGATTAATTCCTGACCGAATAACGTCAGATTATTCACGCCCAGTTCCAGTAAGGCATAACTGGTTAAGTGCAGCGTTGCCCAGACGAAACACCATAAACCCAGCAGGCGGCGGGTGCGTATCAATAAGGGCTGTTTAGCATAGCGCGCTAGTGGCGTAATTAATAAGGTCGCCAGCAAGAATTTCAGCGCAGTCCGACCGGTAAAATGTTGAATATCTTTCACCGGGTCGGCGCTTAATCCGCCATGATTAATTGCCCATACCAGCCAGACAAACGGCAAAAATCCGGCAAGATGCAGGCAAACTTTCAACCATGTCACTTGTTTTGCTGTCAGTCGCACTTAAAAATTCTCCCGTAAATCCAGGCCACGATAGAGCGACGCCACTTGATCGGCGTATCCGTTAAACAGCAGCGTTGGCTGGCGTTGTACATCCAGAATGCCGCCTGAACCAATCAAACGTTCGGTAGCCTGCGACCAGCGGGGATGATCAACATGCGGATTGACGTTGGCGTAAAAGCCATATTCATTGGGCGCTGCCAGATTCCAGGTGGTTGGCGGACGTTCACGGGTCAGCTTAATACTGACAATCGATTTAATCCCTTTAAAGCCATATTTCCACGGCACAATCAGCCGCACCGGCGCACCATTTTGTGGCGACAACGCCTTGCCATAGACACCGACGGTCATCAGCGTGAGTGGATGCATCGCTTCGTCGAGACGTAATCCTTCTATATAAGGATATTTCAGGCCACCGCCAATAAACCGATCCTGCTGGCCTGGCATCTGTTCCGGCGCATAAATGGTTTCGAAGGCGACGTATTTCGCGTTACTGGTTGGTTCCGCCAGTGCCAGTAATTTGTGCAGCGGGAAACCAATCCACGGTACTACCATCGACCACGCTTCCACACAGCGCATACGGTAAATCCGCTCTTCCAGCGGGAAACGATGGGTTAAGGCGTCATGGTCGAGCGTTAATGGTTTGGCGACTTCACCACTGATGTTCAACGTCCACGGATCGGTTTTCAGGCTGCCGGCATTTGCCGCTGGATCCGCTTTATCCAGCCCGAACTCATAGTAGTTGTTATAGCCGGAAACTTTATCTTCCGGCGTGAGCGGCAGGTTATTTTGCCAGGCGGCAGGTTTACTAAACTCCAGCGGCTTCCCGGCTGGCGCGGGCGGACGATCGTTGCCCTTAAACCAGCTAAGCAGGTCGGCATGTGTAGTGGTTGGCAGAGAAAGTGCAGCTGCGCTGATGCCTAACGTTTTCAGAATCTGCCGACGTTGCATAAAAAAAGCCGATTCGGCAGTGACATCGGCTTCTGTAAATTGACGAATTTTTTTCATAACAGACTCCCGGTATGCTCCTGATTACTATGGCAGGGAGAATGTCAAAGTGCTGCTAAAATTCGTTAGTTATATGTAAATTATTTTGTACGAAATCTTAACTTATTTTTACCAGAGTGCGCCCCTGCACCTGGTTATTAATAATGGCTTCGGCAAACTTCGGTGCCTCTGTCAGTGAGATTTCTTTTGCTGCTTGTGAATAGAATGATTCCGGTAGATCGGCGACCAGACGCTGCCAGGCCTGCGCCCGACGAGCTGGTGGCGTCATGACTGAATCCACTCCTTGCAGACGAACGTTGCGCAGAATAAACGGCATTACCGTGGTTGGCAGAGCAAAGCCACCCGCCAGACCACAAGCCGCCACGCAGCCGCCGTAGTTCATTTGTGCCAGCACTTTCGCCAGTACTTTGTCACCAACAGTGTCAATTGCGCCTGCCCAGAGTTGTTTTTCCAGGGGACGGGACTCAGCAAACTCATCGCGGGGCAGAATACGGCTGGCTCCTAAACTTTTCAGATATTCATGGGTACTTTCGCGACCAGATACAGCAACGACCTGATAACCCAACTTATGCAGCAGCGCCACAGCCGTACTGCCGACGCCGCCGCTGGCGCCCGTCACCACAATCTCGCCATCCTGCGGACGAATACCGGCATCTTCCAGTGCCAGTACGCACAGCATGGCGGTAAACCCGGCAGTACCGATAATCATCGCTTTACGCGCGTCCAGACCTTGCGGCATCGCAACCAGCCAGTCACCTTTTACGCGCGCCTGTTGTGCCAGCCCGCCCCAGTGGTTTTCACCGACGCCCCAACCCGTCAGTAACACTTCCTGACCGGCATGAAAACGAGGATCTTCACTGGCGCGTACAGTTCCGGCAAAGTCAATACCAGGAATCATCGGAAAATTACGGATGATTTTTCCTTTACCGGTAATCGCCAGCGCATCTTTATAATTCAGACTCGACCAGTGGACATCGACCGTCACATCGCCTTCCGGCAGGCGACTTGCGTCCAGAGTCTGTACAGATGCGAGGGTTTTACCGTCCTGCTGTTCTAAAAGTAACGCCTGCATAAGAGATCCTCATGTGCATGATGGATTGGAAAATAATTTCTGAAGACTATACTCGCTAATGGAAAAGCAAAGCCGATGAAGCGCAATAAATTGCGAGATAAATCTGATTTGCTAGTATGCCCGCGTCCTCACTATCGGAGTTAACACAAGGATGAGATTAACGACGAAATTTTCGGCCTTTGTCACGCTGCTCACCGGGTTAACAATTTTTGTGACCCTGCTGGGCTGCTCGCTTAGTTTCTATAACGCCATTCAGTATAAGTTTAGTCATCGTGTTCAGGCAGTGGCGACGGCGATCGATACTCACCTTGTATCGAATGACTTCAGCACATTGAGGCCACAAATCAGCGAACTGATGATGTCTGCGGATATCGTTCGCGTGGATCTTTTGCACGATAAAAAACAGGTTTATACCCAGTCCCGCAATGGTAGTTACCGTCCGGTGGGAACCAGCGATCTGTTTCGCGAACTGACTGTGCCGTTGATTAAACATCCGGGGATGTCGCTGCGTTTGGTTTATCAGGACCCGATGGGCAACTATTTCCACTCGTTGATGACCACCGCACCGCTCACCGGTGCGATTGGATTTATCATTATTATGCTCTTCCTGGCAGTACGCTGGTTACAGCGGCAACTTGCCGGGCAAGAATTGCTGGAAACCCGCGCCACACGTATTTTAAATGGCGAGCGTGGCTCGAATGTGTTGGGAACCATCTATGAATGGCCGCCCAGAACCAGCAGTGCGCTGGATACGCTGCTTTGTGAAATTCAGAACGCACGCGAACAGCACAGTCGTCTTGATACACTGATCCGCTCCTATGCTGCTCAGGACATCAAAACCGGCCTCAATAACCGACTCTTTTTCGATAATCAGTTAGCAACGTTACTGGAAGATCAGGAGAAAGTGGGGACTCACGGGATCGTGATGATGATCCGCCTGCCGGATTTCAATATGTTGAGCGACACTGGGGGGCACAGCCAGGTTGAAGAACAGCTCTTTACCCTGACAAATCTGTTATCGACATTTATGATGCGTTATCCCGGGGCGCTATTGGCGCGTTATCACCGTAGCGATTTCGCCGTGCTGTTGCCACATCGGACATTAAAAGAGGCGGAGAGCATTGCCGGGCAATTGATCAAGGCGGTCGATACCTTACCGACGAATAAAATGCTCGATCGTGATGATATGATTCACATCGGCATCTGTGCCTGGCGTAGCGGGCAGGATACCGAACAGGTGATGGAACATGCGGAATCCGCCACGCGCAATGCGGGATTACAGGGCGGCAATAGCTGGGCTATTTACGATGACTCGTTACCTGAAAAAGGACGCGGTAACGTTCGCTGGCGGACGCTCATCGAGCAAATGCTGAGTCGCGGAGGCCCGCGTCTTTATCAAAAACCGGCGGTTACTCGTGAAGGGCTGGTTCATCATCGCGAACTGATGTGTCGTATCTTTGATGGTAACGAAGAGGTCAGTTCGGCGGAATATATGCCGATGGTGTTGCAGTTTGGCTTATCGGAAGAGTATGACCGTCTGCAAGTCAGTCGCCTCATCCCGCTGTTACGCTATTGGCCACAAGAAAATCTGGCGATTCAGGTCACCGTTGAGTCGTTGATTCGCCCGCGTTTCCAGCGTTGGCTACGTGATACGCTGATGCAGTGTGAAAAATCACAGCGAAAACGCATAATTATTGAACTTGCAGAGGCTGATGTTGGTCAACATATCGGTCGCTTGCAACCAGTCATTCGTTTGATGAATGCTTTAGGGGCTCGGGTCGCCGTCAACCAGGCTGGTTTGACGCTGGTAAGTACCCGTTGGATCAAAGAACTTAATGTTGAATTACTCAAGCTCCATCCGGGGCTGGTAAGAAACATTGAGAAGCGAACAGAGAATCAATTGTTGGTTCAGAGCATGGTAGAAGCGTGTTCCGGGACCAACACCCAGGTTTACGCTACTGGTGTACGTTCGCGAAGCGAGTGGCAGACCCTGATTCAGCGTGGGGTTTTGGGTGGGCAGGGAGATTTTTTTGCGTCCTCACAGCCACTTGATACTAACGTGAAAAAATATTCACAAAGATACTCGGTTTAACCTGCCGTTTGATCCGTTTTCACGTAGAATAACGCGCGCTGCGTTTCACGGGAGCGTGCTTGTCTGTTCGCCAGATTGTTGCAGCACATATGCAGATTAATGACCTTACGCAGTTGCAAACAGGCGAGGAATGCATGCTGATGCATTTAGCCTCTCTGGACTCAGGTAGAGATTTGTAACAAAGGAAACAAACTGCACTAATTTTCACCGTAGCAGATGATTTTTGCGCCTTGTCGCTGCTGCGTGTGGTTGGTAAAGTAAGCGGATTTTCTTTTCCGCCCCAGCTTTCAGGATTATCCCTTAGTATGTTGAAAAAATTTCGTGGCATGTTTTCCAATGACTTGTCCATTGACCTGGGTACTGCGAATACCCTCATTTATGTAAAAGGACAAGGCATCGTATTGAATGAGCCTTCTGTGGTGGCTATTCGTCAGGATCGTGCCGGTTCACCGAAAAGCGTAGCTGCAGTAGGTCATGACGCGAAGCAGATGCTGGGCCGTACGCCGGGCAATATTGCTGCCATTCGCCCAATGAAAGATGGCGTTATCGCTGATTTCTTCGTGACTGAAAAGATGCTCCAGCACTTTATCAAACAAGTGCACAGCAACAGCTTTATGCGTCCAAGCCCGCGAGTTCTGGTTTGTGTGCCGGTTGGCGCTACCCAGGTTGAGCGTCGTGCTATTCGTGAATCCGCGCAGGGCGCAGGCGCCCGCGAAGTATTCCTGATTGAAGAACCGATGGCAGCAGCAATCGGTGCCGGCTTGCCGGTATCTGAAGCAACCGGCTCCATGGTGGTTGATATCGGTGGTGGTACTACTGAAGTTGCTGTTATCTCTCTGAACGGTGTAGTTTACTCCTCTTCTGTACGTATTGGCGGTGACCGCTTCGACGAAGCGATCATCAACTACGTTCGTCGTAACTACGGTTCTCTGATCGGTGAAGCGACTGCAGAACGTATCAAACACGAAATCGGTTCTGCTTATCCGGGCGATGAAGTCCGTGAAATCGAAGTTCGTGGCCGTAACCTGGCAGAAGGCGTGCCACGCGGCTTTACATTGAATTCCAACGAAATCCTCGAAGCGCTGCAAGAACCGCTGACCGGCATCGTTAGCGCGGTGATGGTTGCGCTGGAGCAGTGCCCGCCGGAACTCGCTTCCGACATTTCCGAGCGCGGAATGGTGCTCACTGGCGGTGGTGCGCTGCTGCGTAACCTTGACCGTTTGTTAATGGAAGAAACCGGCATTCCAGTTGTTGTTGCTGAAGACCCGCTGACCTGTGTGGCACGCGGTGGCGGCAAAGCACTGGAAATGATCGACATGCACGGCGGCGACCTGTTCAGCGAAGAGTAATCGGATGCAGGCAGGGGGAACATCTGTTTGCCCTGCCTGGTCTGATACGAGAATACGCATAACTTATGAAGCCAATTTTTAGCCGTGGCCCGTCGCTACAGATTCGCCTTATTCTGGCGGTGCTGGTGGCGCTCGGCGTTATTATTGCCGACAGTCGCCTGGGGATGTTTAGTCAAATCCGTACCTATATGGATACCGCCGTCAGTCCTTTCTACTTTGTTTCCAATGCTCCTCGAGAATTGCTGGATGGCGTATCACAGACGCTGGCCTCGCGTGATCAACTAGAACTTGAAAACCGGGCGTTACGTCAGGAATTGCTGTTGAAAAACAGCGAACTGCTGATGCTTGGACAATACAAACAGGAGAACGCGCGCCTGCGCGAGCTGCTGGGTTCTCCGTTGCGCCAGGATGAGCAAAAGATGGTGACCCAGGTTATCTCTACGGTTAACGATCCGTATAGCGATCAAGTCGTTATCGACAAAGGCAGCGTTAACGGAGTTTATGAAGGCCAGCCGGTCATCAGCGACAAAGGTGTTGTTGGCCAGGTGGTGGCGGTCGCCAAACTGACCAGCCGCGTGTTGCTGATTTGCGACGCGACCCATGCACTGCCAATTCAGGTACTCCGTAATGATATCCGCGTAATTGCTGCGGGTAACGGTTGTACTGATGATTTACAACTTGAGCACCTGCCAGCGAATACTGATATTCGTGTTGGCGATGTATTGGTGACATCTGGTCTTGGTGGACGCTTCCCGGAAGGTTATCCGGTGGCGGTCGTCTCTTCTGTGAAACTCGATACCCAGCGCGCTTATACCGTGATCCAGGCGCGTCCGACTGCGGGACTGCAACGTTTGCGTTATCTGCTGCTGCTGTGGGGCGCAGATCGTAACGGCGCTAACCCGATGACGCCGGAAGAGGTGCATCGCGTTGCTAATGAACGTCTGATGCAGATGATGCCGCAGGTATTGCCTTCGCCAGACGCGATGGGGCCAAAGTTACCTGAACCGGCAACGGGGATCGCTCAGCCGACTCCGCAGCAACCGACGACAGGAAATGCAGCTACTGCGCCTGCTGCGCCGACACAGCCCGCTGCTAACCGCTCTCCACAAAGGGCTACGCCGCCGCAAAGTGGTGCTCAACCGCCTGCACGTGCGCCAGGAGGGCAATAGTGGCGAGATATCGTAGCCAGGGGCGCTGGGTTATCTGGCTCTCTTTCCTCATCGCCTTGTTACTACAAATTATGCCCTGGCCGGATAATCTCATCGTTTTCCGGCCAAACTGGGTATTGCTCATCTTGCTGTATTGGATCCTGGCCTTGCCCCATCGCGTAAATGTGGGCACAGGTTTTGTGATGGGTGCCATACTGGATCTGATCAGTGGCTCTACGCTCGGTGTCCGGGCGTTGTCGATGAGTATCATTGCTTATCTGGTAGCACTGAAATTCCAGCTTTTCCGCAACCTGGCATTATGGCAGCAGGCGCTGGTCGTCATGTTGCTTTCGCTGGTAGTGGATATTATTGTTTTCTGGGCAGAGTTTTTAGTGATCAACGTCTCTTTCAGACCCGAAGTGTTCTGGAGTAGTGTAGTCAATGGTGTGCTCTGGCCGTGGATTTTCTTGCTGATGCGCAAAATCCGTCAGCAGTTTGCAGTGCAATAAAGGTTTCTATGACTTCTCTGTATTTAGCTTCCGGTTCTCCGCGTCGTCAGGAGTTACTTGCGCAACTTGGCGTGACCTTTGAACGTATTGTTACGGGCATTGAGGAACAGCGCCATCCGCAGGAGAGCGCGCAGCAGTATGTTATGCGTCTGGCGCGTGAGAAAGCGCAAGCAGGTGTTGCTCATACTGCGCAGGATCTCCCGGTACTGGGAGCGGATACCATTGTTGTCCTGAATGGGGAAGTGTTAGAGAAACCGCGCGATGCAGAACATGCGGCGCAGATGTTGCGCAAATTATCGGGACAGACTCATCAGGTAATGACGGCGGTGGCGCTGGCAGACAGCCAGTACATTCTCGATTGTCTGGTGGTCACCGATGTGACGTTCAGAACGTTAACAGACGAAGACATCGCGGGCTATGTTGCCAGCGGTGAACCGTTAGATAAAGCAGGTGCATACGGTATTCAGGGGCTGGGTGGTTGTTTTGTCAGGAAGATAAATGGCAGCTATCACGCCGTAGTCGGCTTACCGCTGGTTGAAACGTATGAATTATTAAGTAATTTTAACGCACTGCGTGACAAAAGGGATAAACATGACGGCTGAATTGTTGGTAAACGTAACGCCTTCGGAAACACGAGTGGCGTATATTGATGGCGGTATTCTGCAGGAAATTCATATTGAACGTGAGGCGCGACGCGGAATAGTAGGCAATATCTACAAGGGTCGTGTAAGTCGTGTACTTCCGGGTATGCAGGCGGCTTTTGTAGATATTGGGCTGGATAAAGCCGCGTTTCTTCATGCATCCGACATCATGCCACACACCGAATGTGTGGCGGGTGAAGAACAAAAGCAGTTCACGGTGCGCGATATTTCGGAGCTGGTGCGTCAGGGACAAGATCTGATGGTGCAGGTGGTGAAAGATCCGCTTGGCACCAAAGGTGCGCGTCTGACCACCGATATCACGCTGCCGTCTCGCTATCTGGTGTTTATGCCAGGGGCTTCTCACGTTGGGGTTTCCCAACGCATTGAAAGTGAATCTGAACGTGAACGCCTGAAAAAAGTGGTCGCAGAGTATTGCGACGAGCAGGGCGGATTTATCATCCGTACTGCGGCGGAAGGGGTTGGCGAAGCGGAGCTGGCCTCCGATGCTGCCTACCTGAAACGCGTCTGGACCAAAGTGATGGAACGTAAAAAGCGTCCACAGACCCGTTATCAACTGTACGGCGAACTGGCGCTGGCGCAGCGTGTTCTGCGTGATTTCGCCGACGCTGAGCTGGATCGTATTCGCGTTGACTCGCGCCTGACTTACGAAGCGTTGCTTGAGTTCACTTCGGAATACATTCCCGAGATGACCAGTAAGCTGGAACATTACACCGGACGCCAGCCAATTTTCGATCTCTTTGATGTCGAAAACGAAATCCAGCGGGCGCTGGAACGCAAAGTAGAACTGAAGTCCGGCGGCTATTTGATTATCGACCAGACCGAAGCAATGACCACCGTGGACATCAATACCGGGGCGTTTGTTGGTCATCGCAATCTGGACGACACCATCTTCAATACCAATATTGAAGCGACGCAGGCTATCGCTCGCCAGTTACGGTTGCGTAATCTGGGCGGGATTATCATTATTGATTTCATCGACATGAATAATGAAGATCACCGTCGCCGCGTACTGCATTCGCTGGAACAGGCGTTGAGCAAAGACCGGGTGAAAACCAGCGTTAATGGTTTTTCGGCGCTGGGGCTGGTGGAGATGACGCGTAAACGCACCCGCGAAAGCATTGAGCACGTACTGTGTAATGAATGCCCAACCTGTCACGGTCGCGGAACGGTTAAAACCGTGGAAACCGTATGCTATGAAATCATGCGCGAGATTGTTCGTGTCCACCATGCTTACGACTCCGACCGTTTCCTGGTCTATGCTTCTCCGGCAGTAGCTGAAGCCTTGAAAGGCGAAGAGTCACACTCGCTGGCGGAAGTGGAAATTTTCGTTGGCAAACAGGTTAAAGTACAAATTGAACCGCTCTATAACCAGGAGCAGTTTGACGTCGTAATGATGTAAACAGATGCTGGGCCGCCATCCGGCAAAGGGTTTTTGAGTCACATTTTTAGCAGACAAGGAGTGACGGGTGAGGCGATTGCCGGGGATTTTACTGCTTACTGGAGCCGCGTTCGTTGTGATCGCTGCCCTGCTGGTTAGCGGCCTGCGTATTGCTTTACCGCATCTTGACGCCTGGCGTCCGGAAATCCTCAACAAAATAGAATCCGCGACTGGCATGCCGGTAGAAGCCAGTCAGCTCTCAGCCAGCTGGCAGAATTTTGGCCCGACGCTTGAAGCACACGACATCCGTGCAGAACTAAAAGATGGCGGCGAATTTTCGGTTAAACGCGTTACTCTGGCGCTGGATGTCTGGCAGAGCCTGTTACATATGCGCTGGCAGTTTCGCGACCTCACTTTCTGGCAGCTGCGTTTTCGCACCAACACTCCTATCACCAGCGGTGGTAGTGATGACAGTCTGGAAGCCAGTCACATCAGCGATCTGTTTCTTCGTCAATTTGACCATTTCGATCTCCGCGACAGTGAAGTCAGTTTCCTGACGCCATCCGGTCAGCGCGCCGAGCTGGCGATCCCACAACTCACCTGGCTGAACGATCCACGTCGACACCGTGCGGAAGGTCTGGTAAGCCTCTCCAGCCTTACCGGACAGCACGGCGTGATGCAGGTGCGCATGGATTTGCGCGATGATGAGGGGTTGTTAAGCAATGGTCGCGTCTGGCTCCAGGCGGATGACATCGACCTGAAGCCGTGGCTCGGTAAATGGATGCAGGACAATATTGCGCTGGAAACGGCACAGTTCTCCCTTGAAGGCTGGATGACGATCGACAAAGGCGATGTAACCGGCGGTGACGTCTGGCTGAAACAGGGCGGTGCCAGCTGGTTGGGCGAGAAGCAAACGCATACGCTGTCGGTGGATAATCTGACCGCGCATATTACGCGTGAAAATCCGGGCTGGCAGTTCTCTATTCCCGATACACGGATCACGATGGACGGCAAACCCTGGCCGAGCGGAGCATTGACGCTGGCCTGGATACCGGAACAGGACGTTGGCGGCAAAGACAATAAACGCAGTGACGAACTCCGGATTCGCGCCAGTAATCTGGAGCTGGCAGGCCTGGAGGGCATACGCCCGCTGGCCGCGAAACTTTCACCTGCACTGGGTGATGTTTGGCGCTCCACACAACCGAGCGGCAAGATTAACACTCTGGCGCTGGATATCCCGCTTCAGGCGGCAGACAAGACCCGTTTTCAGGCATCGTGGAGCGATCTGGCCTGGAAGCAATGGAAATTATTACCGGGTGCGGAACACTTCTCCGGGACGCTTTCCGGCAGCGTTGAAAATGGTTTGCTTACTGCGTCGATGAAGCAGGCAAAGATGCCTTACGAAACGGTATTCCGTGCGCCACTGGAAATCGCCGACGGCCAGGCAACTATAAGCTGGCTGAACAATGACAAAGGTTTCCAGCTGGATGGGCGTAATATTGACGTTAAAGCCAAAGCCGTCCATGCGCGCGGCGGTTTTCGTTACCTGCAACCTGCTAACGATGAACCCTGGCTGGGTATTCTGGCTGGCATCAGTACCGATGATGGTTCACAAGCCTGGCGCTATTTCCCGGAAAACTTGATGGGTAAAGACCTGGTTGATTACTTAAGTGGCGCGATTCAGGGCGGTGAAGCGGATAACGCGACGCTGGTTTATGGTGGCAATCCGCAACTCTTCCCCTATAAACACAACGAAGGTCAGTTTGAAGTGCTGGTGCCGCTGCGCAACGCGAAGTTTGCCTTCCAGCCGGACTGGCCTGCATTAACTAACCTTGATATTGAACTGGACTTTATTAACGACGGTTTATGGATGAAAACCGATGGCGTTAATCTGGGCGGCGTGCGCGCGAGTAATCTCACAGCAGTGATCCCTGACTACTCAAAAGAAAAACTGCTGATTGACGCTGACATTAAAGGTCCGGGTAAAGCCGTTGGCCCTTACTTTGATGAGACACCGCTGAAAGATTCTCTGGGTGCGACCCTGCAAGAACTCCAGCTCGACGGCGATGTGAATGCTCGCTTACATCTTGATATCCCGCTGAACGGCGAGCTGGTAACCGCGAAAGGTGAAGTGACGCTGCGTAATAACAGTCTGTTTATCAAACCACTCGACAGCACCCTGAAAAATTTGAGCGGTAAATTCAGCTTTATCAATGGCGATCTGCAAAGTGAACCACTGACAGCAAGCTGGTTTAATCAGCCGTTGAACGTGGATTTTTCCACCAAAGAAGGGGCAAAAGCCTACCAGGTAGCGGTAAACCTCAACGGTAACTGGCAACCGGCGAAAACCGGCGTTCTGCCTGAAGCGGTGAACGAAGCATTAAGTGGCAGCGTGGCGTGGGATGGTAAAGTGGGCATTGATCTGCCTTATCATGCTGGCGCGACCTATAACGTAGAGCTGAACGGCGATCTGAAGAATGTGAGCAGTCACTTACCTTCACCGTTAGCCAAACCTGCGGGTGAACCACTAGCGGTAAACGTTAAGGTTGATGGCAATCTCAACAGCTTTGAGTTAACCGGACAGGCTGGTGCGGATAACCATTTCAATAGCCGCTGGTTGCTTGGTCAAAAGCTGACGCTCGATCGTGCTATTTGGGCGGCAGACAGTAAAACGCTCCCGCCGTTGCCGGAACAAAGTGGCGTTGAACTCAATATGCCGCCGATGAATGGTGCCGAGTGGCTGGCCCTGTTCCAGAAAGGCGCGGCGGAGAGTGTCGGTGGTGCAGCGAGTTTCCCACAACACATAACGTTACGTACGCCTATGTTGTCACTGGGAAATCAGCAATGGAATAACCTGAGTATTGTTTCGCAACCGACGGCAAATGGCACCCAGGTGGAGGCGCAAGGGCGTGAAATCAACGCCACGCTAGCGATGCGTAATAACGCGCCGTGGCTGGCGAATATCAAATATCTTTATTACAACCCGAGCGTGGCGAAAACTCGTGGTGATTCAACGCCGTCATCACCTTTCCCGACAACGGAGCGCATTAACTTCCGTGGCTGGCCGGACGCACAAATACGATGCACAGAGTGCTGGTTCTGGGGGCAAAAATTCGGTCGCATTGACAGTGATATCACCATTTCTGGCGATACGTTAACGCTGACCAATGGACTGATTGATACTGGTTTCTCGCGACTCACTGCCGATGGTGAATGGGTTAACAATCCGGGGAATGAACGCACCTCGCTGAAAGGAAAACTGCGCGGTCAGAAAATTGATGCCGCCGCAGAATTTTTTGGTGTCACGACGCCAATACGCCAGTCGTCATTTAATGTGGATTACGATTTACACTGGCGTAAAGCACCGTGGCAGCCGGATGAAGCGACGTTGAATGGCATCATTCATACCCAACTGGGCAAAGGCGAAATTACCGAAATCAGCACCGGACATGCCGGGCAATTGCTGCGCTTATTGAGCGTTGATGCCCTGATGCGTAAGCTGCGTTTTGATTTCAGAGACACTTTTGGCGAAGGGTTCTATTTTGACTCCATTCGCAGCACCGCGTGGATTAAAGACGGCGTTATGCACACCGATGACACGCTGGTGGATGGCCTGGAAGCGGATATCGCCATGAAAGGGTCGGTAAATCTGGTGCGTCGCGATCTGAATATGGAAGCGGTTGTCGCACCAGAGATTTCTGCGACAGTGGGCGTGGCTGCGGCCTTTGCGGTTAACCCCATTGTCGGCGCGGCAGTATTTGCCGCCAGTAAAGTGCTGGGGCCGCTGTGGAGCAAAGTTTCCATTTTGCGTTATCACATTTCGGGTCCGCTGGACGATCCGCAAATCAACGAAGTGTTGCGCCAACCGCGTAAAGAAAAAGCGCAATGATTTGACGAGGGCGCGTAATTGCCCCAATCTCATATGATAATCGTTGCCAAAGGCCAACGAGCCGGAACATAACCGTAGGCCGGATAAGGCGTTCACGCCGCATCCGGCAGCCGTAAAAAATCCTCTACCGCAGTAACTAACGAGTAGCAAAAACGATGAGTCTGAACCTGGTAAGTGAACAATTGCTAGCGGCGAACGGCCTGAAACATCAGGACTTGTTCGCGATCCTCGGTCAACTGACCGAACGTCGCCTTGATTATGGCGATCTCTATTTTCAGTCGAGCTATCACGAATCCTGGGTTTTAGAAGACCGCATTATTAAAGATGGTTCTTACAACATCGATCAGGGCGTTGGCGTGCGTGCAATCAGCGGTGAAAAAACCGGATTTGCTTACGCTGACCAAATCAGCCTGCTGGCGCTGGAACAGAGTGCGCAAGCGGCGCGTACCATTGTGCGTGACAACGGCGATGGCAAAGTACAGACGCTGGGCGCGGTAGAGCATAGCCCGCTGTATACCTCGGTTGACCCGCTGCAAAGCATGAGCCGTGAAGAGAAGCTGGATATCCTGCGTCGTGTCGATAAGGTTGCTCGCGAAGCGGACAAGCGCGTACAGGAAGTGACTGCCAGCCTCAGTGGCGTCTATGAATTAATTCTGGTTGCGGCAACTGACGGCACGCTGGCGGCAGACGTCCGTCCGCTGGTGCGTCTTTCTGTGAGCGTTCTGGTCGAAGAAGATGGCAAACGCGAACGCGGCGCCAGTGGCGGCGGCGGTCGTTTTGGTTATGAGTTCTTCCTTGCCGATCTCGATGGCGAAGTCCGTGCGGATGCATGGGCAAAAGAAGCCGTGCGTATGGCGCTGGTCAATCTTTCTGCTGTTGCCGCACCTGCGGGCACCATGCCGGTAGTTCTCGGCGCTGGCTGGCCCGGCGTGCTGTTGCATGAAGCGGTCGGTCATGGCCTGGAAGGCGACTTCAACCGCCGTGGTACTTCAGTCTTTAGTGGACAGGTCGGGGAGCTGGTGGCTTCTGAACTGTGTACCGTGGTTGATGACGGCACGATGGTTGATCGCCGTGGTTCGGTAGCGATTGATGATGAAGGTACGCCAGGTCAGTACAATGTGCTGATTGAGAACGGCATCCTGAAAGGTTACATGCAGGATAAACTCAACGCGCGCTTAATGGGTATGAAGCCGACTGGCAATGGTCGCCGTGAATCGTACGCTCACCTGCCAATGCCGCGTATGACCAACACTTACATGCTGCCGGGTAAATCGACCCCGCAGGAAATTATTGAATCCGTTGAGTACGGCATCTATGCGCCGAATTTTGGTGGCGGTCAGGTGGATATCACCTCCGGCAAATTCGTTTTCTCCACTTCAGAAGCATATCTGATTGAAAACGGTAAAGTAACGAAGCCGGTGAAAGGCGCAACGTTGATTGGTTCCGGTATCGAAACCATGCAGCAGATTTCGATGGTTGGCAACGACCTGAAACTGGATAACGGCGTGGGTGTCTGCGGCAAAGAAGGGCAGAGTTTGCCGGTTGGCGTGGGTCAGCCGACGCTTAAAGTCGATAACCTGACCGTTGGCGGTACTGCGTAATCTATCCAGGCCGGTAAGCGTCGCATCAGGTATTGGTTGCCGGATGTGGTGCTTACCGACTTACGCACATAAATTACTTTTCTTTCCCGCGCCCGTGCATCTCCTGAAACAGCTTACCGACCTCAACAAAATAATCTGTCAGTGAGTTGATCACGACCTGCACCTTCAGTGGCAGCTTATCTTTTTCGGTATATAACGCATAAACCGGGCGTGGATCTGACTGGTAACGCGGCAGCAGGATCTCCAGTTCCCCGCGATTGATCTCGTTGATCACCCACATCAGCGGCACGTAGGCGATGCCGGCGCCTGCCGTCAGCCAGCGCACCAGCGTCATCGGATCATTTGTGACAAACCGTCCTTGCGGGATCAGTCGTGTTGAGATCCCTTCCGGTGCGATCAGTTCAAATTCATTGTCGGGTCGTACGCTGTATTCAAGCCATGAATGACTACTTAAATCGGCGGGTTTTTCCGGTATGCCGTATTGTGTGAGATAGCTTTTAGCTGCGCACACCACCATTGGCATCGCGCCCAGACGGCGGGAAAACAGGCTGGAATCCTGCAACGCGCCGACGCGGATCACCACATCCAGACCGTCGGCAATCAGGTCGGGGGCAGGAATTCCGGTAACCAGATTGACGCTCAAACCTGGGTATTCTTTCAGCATTTTTGCTGTCAGCCCGGCGAGAACATTTTGTGCCATAGTTGAAGAACAGCCAATGCGCAGCGTCCCGATGGGGGTGTTATTGAAGGCATACAGTTGCTCATGAACATCCTGCACTTCATGAAGCATCCGACGGCAGCCCTGGTAGTAAATTCTACCGGCTTCGGTCAGGCCAATGCTGCGTGTGCTACGGTTTAACAGCTTTACCTGCAACTCATCTTCCAGTTTTGACACTGTCTGACTGATGGACGAAACGCTCATCTGTAACTGTCTGGCGGCGGCGGTAAAAGAGCCAAATTCAACTACTTTGGCAAACACCGACATGCGTTTTAGTCGTTCCATTATTCACTCTGACTTAAAAGTGATTTAGATCACATAATATAGATAACAGCATAACAGTTACGCTAATATATTAAATATCAATCTACAGCAATGTTGCTCTCGCCCGGCTTTCCATGCCCTTCTCTGCGGCGACAGATGCTGAAAATAATAACGCCTGCTCTCTCTATACAACCAAGGTCAACATGAGTCTGTTTCCCGTTATCGTGGTGTTTGGGCTGTCCTTCCCACCGATATTTTTCGAATTGCTTTTATCACTGGCGATTTTCTGGCTGGTGCGCCGGGTACTTGTGCCAACAGGTATCTACGACTTTGTCTGGCATCCGGCGTTGTTCAACACCGCGCTCTATTGCTGCTTGTTTTATTTGATATCGCGACTGTTCGTTTGAGGTTGAAGTGAAAACACTAATAAGAAAATTCTCCCGTACGGCCATCACGGTCGTATTAGTCATTCTGGCCTTCATCGCAATTTTTAATGCCTGGGTCTATTACACCGAATCCCCGTGGACGCGTGACGCACGCTTTAGCGCCGACGTCGTTGCGATCGCGCCGGACGTATCCGGACTCATTACTCAGGTAAATGTTCATGATAACCAGCTGGTGAAAAAAGGACAGGTACTGTTCACCATCGACCAGCCACGCTATCAAAAGGCGCTCGAGGAAGCGCAAGCCGATGTTGCTTATTATCAGGTGCTGGCACAGGAGAAACGCCAGGAGGCCGGACGTCGTAACCGTCTCGGCATACAGGCGATGTCACGCGAAGAGATAGACCAGGCCAACAACGTACTACAAACGGTTCTGCATCAGTTAGCGAAAGCGCAGGCGACCCGCGATCTGGCAAAACTGGATCTTGAACGCACAGTGATCCGCGCACCGGCGGATGGCTGGGTGACCAATCTCAACGTCTATACCGGTGAGTTTATTACCCGTGGCTCAACGGCGGTTGCGCTGGTGAAACAGAACTCCTTCTATGTGCTGGCCTATATGGAAGAAACCAAGCTGGAAGGGGTGCGCCCTGGGTATCGCGCAGAGATCACGCCGCTTGGCAGCAACAAAGTGCTGAAAGGTACGGTTGATAGCGTCGCTGCCGGGGTCACCAACGCCAGCAGTACGCGCGATGATAAAGGAATGGCGACTATCGACTCTAACCTGGAGTGGGTGCGTCTGGCGCAACGAGTTCCGGTACGTATTCGTCTCGATAATCAGCAAGAGAACATCTGGCCTGCGGGCACCACCGCGACGGTGGTGGTCACTGGCAAACAGGATCGTGACGAAAGCCAGGATTCGTTCTTCCGTAAAATGGCTCATCGCCTGCGTGAGTTTGGTTAATCACGATGGGTATTTTCTCCATTGCTAACCAACATATTCGCTTTGCGGTAAAACTGGCGACCGCCATTGTGCTGGCGCTGTTTGTTGGCTTTCACTTTCAGCTGGAAACGCCACGCTGGGCGGTACTGACAGCGGCGATTGTTGCCGCCGGCCCGGCCTTTGCAGCAGGTGGCGAACCGTATTCTGGCGCGATACGCTATCGTGGCTTTTTACGCATCATCGGCACATTTATCGGCTGTATTGCCGGGCTGGTGATCATTATTGCGATGATCCGCGCCCCTTTGCTGATGATTCTGGTGTGCTGTATCTGGGCCGGTTTTTGTACCTGGATTTCTTCACTGGTACGAATAGAAAACTCCTATGCGTGGGGACTGGCTGGTTATACCGCGCTGATCATTGTGATCACCATTCAGCCGGAACCGTTGCTGACGCCGCAGTTTGCCGTCGAACGTTGTAGTGAGATCGTTATCGGTATTGTGTGTGCGATTATGGCGGATCTGCTCTTTTCTCCGCGATCGATCAAACAAGAAGTGGATCGAGAGCTGGAAAGTTTGTTGGTCGCGCAATATCAATTAATGCAACTCTGTATCAAGCATGGCGATGGTGAAGTTGTCGATAAGGCCTGGGGCGACCTGGTTCGACGCACCACGGCGCTACAAGGTATGCGCAGCAACCTGAATATGGAATCTTCCCGTTGGGCGCGAGCTAATCGACGTTTAAAAGCGATTAATACGCTATCGCTGACGCTGATTACCCAGTCCTGCGAAACCTATTTGATTCAGAATTCGCGCCCGGAATTGATCACTGATACTTTCCGCGAATTTTTTGACACGCCGGTAGAAACCGCGCAGGACGTCCACAAGCAGCTCAAACGCCTGCGAAGAGTTATTGCCTGGACCGGGGAACGGGAAACACCTGTCACCATTTATAGCTGGGTCGCGGCGGCAACACGTTATCAATTGCTCAAACGCGGTGTTATCAGTAATACAAAAATCAACGCCACCGAAGAAGAGATCCTGCAAGGCGAGCCGGAAGTAAAAGTTGAGTCAGCCGAACGTCATCATGCGATGGTTAACTTCTGGCGAACCACACTTTCCTGCATTCTGGGCACGCTTTTCTGGCTGTGGACGGGTTGGACTTCCGGCAGTGGCGCAATGGTGATGATTGCGGTAGTGACGTCACTGGCGATGCGTTTGCCGAATCCACGCATGGTGGCGATCGACTTTATCTACGGGACGCTGGCGGCGTTGCCGTTAGGGCTGCTCTACTTTTTGGTGATTATCCCAAATACCCAACAGAGTATGTTACTGCTGTGTATCAGCCTTGCCGTGCTGGGATTCTTCCTTGGCATTGAAGTACAGAAACGGCGACTAGGCTCAATGGGGGCGCTGGCCAGCACCATCAATATTATCGTGCTGGATAACCCGATGACGTTCCATTTCAGTCAGTTTCTCGACAGCGCATTAGGGCAAATCGTTGGCTGTGTATTGGCGTTTATTGTTATTCTGTTAGTGCGGGATAAATCACGCGACAGAACCGGACGCGTATTGCTTAATCAATTTGTTTCAGCAGCTGTTTCCGCGATGACCACCAATGTCGCGCGTCGTAAAGAGAACCATCTTCCGGCACTTTATCAGCAGTTGTTTTTGCTGATGAATAAATTTCCCGGAGATTTGCCGAAATTTCGCCTGGCGCTGACGATGATTATCGCGCACCAGCGCCTGCGTGATGCGCCGATCCCGGTTAACGAGGATTTATCGGCGTTTCACCGACAAATGCGCCGCACAGCAGACCATGTGATATCTGCCCGTAGCGATGATAAACGTCGTCGGTACTTTGGGCAGTTGCTGGAAGAACTGGAAATCTACCAGGAAAAGCTACGCATCTGGCAAGCGCCACCGCAGGTGACGGAACCGGTGCATCGGCTTACCGGTATGCTCCATAAGTATCAACTGCGCTGACCGATAGTTAAGTTAAAACCGACGCCAAAAGCGTCGGTTTTTTCATGTCTATACTTAGCGATGAACGGCAGAACTCGCCGCGAAACGTGACGGTGGCAACAGATGAATATCTATACATTTGATTTTGATGAGATTGAGAGTCAGGAGGATTTTTATCGCGACTTTAGCCAAACCTTTGGCCTGGCGAAAGATAAGGTACGCGATCTCGACTCTCTATGGGATGTGTTAATGAATGATGTCCTGCCGCTACCGCTGGAGATCGAATTCGTTCATCTGGGAGAGAAAATGCGTCGCCGTTTTGGCGCGTTAATATTGCTGTTTGATGAGGCAGAGGAAGAGCTGGAAGGGCATTTGCGTTTTAATGTTCGTCATTAGCGCAAAAAAAAGCCCCCGAACCGGGGGCAATATCGTCGGACAAGACGATGAGGGTTTATTTGTACAGTTCAGCCGTAGCGTGCCAGGTGTCACCGCTACGAGCTTCAGTAATCTGGTAGGCCGTTGCGCCTTTTTCTTCCGCTTTTTTATTCAACATTTCACGCATATCCATCGGTGAAGACGCCACCCCGCTGACGGACACTGTACCGATAGCTTCACGGTTTTGCGCTTGTGCAGCATTAATGGAATCGGCAGCGAAGGCACCGAAAGAGAGAACAGAAAGTACGCTTAATACAGCAACAGTGGTTTTGATTTTCATGATTTTTACCTCGACATAATCTTTTAGCTGGGCCTTTGTTTCGTGACCCATATCACAAAATCAAGTATACACTAATTATTTAGCTAATTAATACCACGCTAACTGTTTCTATTGGATTTAAAGTGTTAAAAATATTAATTTTTATAACAAATTGGAATTAAAAACATAGGGCACCATTATAAATGTCATTAATTTCAATATGATATCGTTTTTTGCATAATGTGCGATTATTACCCTATGTATTCGATATGTGAATGTTTTGTCGCAGCAAAGCGCACTATTCGTTAATAGATGACAGGGGAAAGCAGGGGGATAAGAGGCAAATGCAGCATTTTTCCCGCCGCCAGAAGCGGCGGGGTAGAGATTAAAGCTCCTGGTCGAACAGCTCTAAAATCGCTTCGTACAGGTCTTTGACGGTAAAACCTTTAGCAGGGGTGGTAAAGATGGTGTCATCACCGGCAATGGTGCCAAGAATACCTTCTGCTTTGCCCAGAGAGTCCAGCAGACGCGCAATTAATTGTGCCGCGCCAGGGCTGGTATGAATCACCACAACAGCGTCATTGTAGTCGATATCCAGCACCAGATTTTTCAGCGGACTGGAGGTGGTTGGTACGCCCAGTTCAGCTGGCAGGCAGTAAACCATTTCCATCTTGGCATTGCGGGTACGTACAGCACCAAACTTGGTTAACATCCGCGAGACTTTAGACTGGTTAATATTGTCAAAGCCTTGCTCCTGCAATGCGGCGACAATTTCGCCCTGGGAGCTAAATTTCTCTTCTTTAAGTAACGCTTTAAACGCTTTAACTAATTCTTCTTGCTTAGCCGAGCTTCGCATAAGTCACCCGATATGGTGGTTGATACAACATTATTGTGCATACAGATGAATTTTTATGCAAACAGTCTGCCCTGGAGAAGGCTGAAATAATGTTATGAAAGAGCGGGATTTTATCAAATTTCGTTATTGAGAAACATGCCTGCGTCACGGCATGTAAATTTCGCTTAAAAGTAAATTAATTGTTATCAAAATGATGTTGTTTTGGCTGAACGGTAGGGTATATTGTCACCACCTGTTGGAATGTTGCCCTAATGCATAAGCGACTGTTAATTACGTAAGTTAGCTCCCTGATTACGTCAATTAAATGCATAAACGCCAAATTTGCGTGACTACACATTCTTGAGAAGTGGTCATTGTAAACAGGGAATTTGTGGATTAAGGTCGCGGCAGCGGAGCAACATATCTTAGTTTATCAATATAATAAGGAGTTTAGGATGAAAGTCGCAGTCCTCGGCGCTGCTGGTGGTATCGGCCAGGCGCTTGCACTACTGTTAAAAACCCAACTGCCTTCAGGTTCAGAACTCTCCCTGTATGATATCGCTCCAGTCACTCCCGGTGTGGCCGTCGACCTGAGCCATATCCCTACTGCTGTGAAAATCAAAGGTTTTTCTGGTGAAGATGCGACCCCTGCTCTGGAAGGCGCAGATGTCGTTCTTATTTCTGCAGGTGTTGCGCGTAAACCGGGTATGGATCGTTCTGACCTGTTTAACGTTAACGCCGGTATCGTGAAAAACCTGGTACAGCAAGTTGCGAAAACTTGCCCGAAAGCGTGCATTGGTATTATCACTAACCCGGTGAACACCACTGTGGCTATCGCTGCAGAAGTGCTGAAAAAAGCCGGTGTTTATGACAAAAACAAACTGTTCGGCGTTACCACGCTGGATATCATTCGTTCCAACACCTTTGTTGCGGAACTGAAAGGCAAACAGCCGGGCGAAGTTGAAGTGCCGGTTATTGGCGGTCACTCTGGTGTTACCATTCTGCCGCTGCTGTCTCAGGTTCCTGGCGTAAGCTTCACCGAACAAGAAGTGGCTGATTTGACCAAACGTATCCAGAACGCGGGTACTGAAGTGGTTGAAGCGAAAGCCGGTGGCGGGTCTGCAACCCTGTCTATGGGCCAGGCCGCTGCACGTTTTGGTCTGTCTCTGGTTCGCGCACTGCAGGGCGAACAAGGCGTTGTAGAATGTGCCTACGTTGAAGGCGATGGTCAGTACGCACGTTTCTTCTCTCAACCGCTGCTGCTGGGTAAAAACGGCGTGGAAGAGCGTAAATCTATCGGCACCCTGAGCGCATTTGAACAGAACGCGCTGGAAGGTATGCTGGATACGCTGAAGAAAGATATCGCCCTGGGCGAAGAATTCGTTAATAAGTAATTGATTAGCGGATAATAAAAAACCGGAGCACAGACTCCGGTTTTTTGTTTTGAGCGCACGACTTAATTAGTCGCTGGATATTCCTGAATGGTGACCTGCAACGTTAGCTGTTTATCGTCACGCATCACTACAACTGGGATCACTGAGCCAGGTCGGATTTCCGCAACCTGATCCATCGTCTCCAGTGCGGAGATGGCTGGTTTGTTATCCACCGAGATAATCAGATCGTTGACCTGGATACCCGCGTTAGCCGCCGGACCATCAGGTGACACTTCGTTAACCACAATCCCTTGCAGTTGATCGATGCCGCCGCCCTGCGCGTGCAAAGGTGCGATTTCTCGTCCACCAATGCCAATGTATCCACGGATCACGCGACCATCGCGGATCAGCTTATCCATAATTTTGGTTGCTAACTGGAAAGGAATCGCAAAGCCGATACCTTCCGGCGTTTCGCCATCGTTACTCTTATCAAACGACAGCGTGTTGATACCCATCAGTTCTCCCAGCGAGTTCACCAGCGCGCCGCCGGAGTTACCGTGGTTAATGGAAGCATCGGTTTGCAGGAAGTTTTGCCGCCCGGTCGGGTTCAGGCCGATTCGACCTGTGGCACTGATAATGCCCTGGGTAATGGTCTGCCCAAGGTTATACGGGTTACCGATCGCCAGCACCACATCGCCAATGTGCGGTACGCGTCGTGAATTGATAGGAATAGTGGGTAAACCACCAGTGGCATTAATTTTAAGCACCGCCAGATCGGTTAGAGAGTCAGATCCCACCAGTAATGCTTCAAAAACACGACCATCCTGTAAGGCGACGATGATCTGATCGGCGTCGTTGATCACGTGTTTATTGGTGATGATATAACCGCGTTGATCCATGATCACGCCAGATCCCAGTGTACGGATCTCAAGCTGGTTGTGTGAGGCGGTGTTCAAACCACGGTTATAAACGTTGACTACCGCTGGCGCGGCGCGGCGAACCGCCAGATTATAGCTGGCAGGCGTCTCATCGGTACTGTCGAATTGCGGTGTGGAAAGCGGGTTAATGCTGCGCAGCGAAGGCATGGCAACCAGCAGAATAGCGCCGACAATTAATCCAATCGCAACGGAACGTAAGAGCTTCACAAACATGATGGAGGCGTCATTAAAAAAGGGAACGGCAGCAGCATACCACGAGTTAACCGGACATCACACGTCAGCCTGATGCCCGGTTTACGACATTAACGCATTAGCAGGTAAATGCTCTCATTGCCACGTACGATCTGCAGGGCGATGATGGCCGGTTTTGTCGCCAGCACTTTGCGCATTTCAGCGATCGAATTCACCCGATCGCGGTTGACGCCAATGATCACATCATCTTTTTGCAAGCCAGCCTGAGCGGCGGGGCTTCCTTTGACAACCTCATCGATCTTAATACCTTTGCCGCCATCTTTTAGCTGACCGTCACTCAACGTCGCGCCTTCCAGCGCAGGTGTGATCATCTCGGCACTGGCTGACGATGAGGTGCTGGTATCGAGCGTCACTTCTACTTCCAGCGGTTTGCCGTTACGCAGCAGGCCGAGTTTCACTTTCGTGCCCGGCTCGGTGGTCGCGATACGAGAACGCAACTCAGCAAAGCTATTCAGCGGTTTGCCGTTGAGACTGGTAATAATATCGCCTGCTTTCACGCCTGCTTTTGCCGAGCCAGAACCTGGCAGCACTTCGCTGACAAACGCGCCGCGCTGAACGTCTAAATTAAATGCTTTGGCGATATCGGCACTCATTTCGGTGCCTTTAATGCCTAACAGGCCGCGTTTGATTTCACCAAAGTCGATAAGTTGCTGCGCCAGGGTACGCGCCATATTACTCGGAATGGCAAAACCAATTCCTACGCTACCGCCGCCCGGGGCAAGGATTGCGGTGTTGATGCCAATTAATTCACCATTAAGGTTTAACAGTGCACCGCCGGAGTTACCACGGTTAATAGAGGCATCGGTCTGAATAAAGTTTTCCAGACCTTCGAGATTTAACCCGCTGCGGCCTAATGCGGAAACAATCCCGGAGGTGGCGGTTTGCCCAAGACCAAACGGGTTGCCGACCGCGACGGCAAAATCACCGACGCGCAGTTTATCGGAGTCGGCAATGGCAATTTGCGTTAATTTGCCGGGATTCTGAATTTGCAACAGGGCAATATCGCTCTGCTCATCACCGCCAATCAGCTTCGCATCAAACTCACGCCCGTCATTGAGTTGAATACTGATTTTCTGTGCCTGATTAATGACGTGATTGTTGGTCAGCACATAACCTTTATTGGCATTGATTATGACGCCGGAACCTAAACCTTCGAAGGGTTGCGCTGGCTGATCCGGTAAATCATCACCAAAAAACTTTTTGAATTCTTCCGGAATTTTCTGCTCCTGGCTGGCGGTTCCTTCGACTCGAACACTGACCACTGCGGGAAGCACTTTTTCCAGCATCGGCGCAAGACTGGGCAGTGGCGCTTGACCGGCAACCTGGCCGGGAATCGATGCGATGGCCTGAAACGGCGCCGAGAGAGTTAACCCGACACTTAACGCTAATGCACTCAACAGCTGGGTTTGCTTTTTCATTATTCCTGCTCTCGTACCTGAATGATAAGAAAAAGAGATTCAAAACAGTTTGATGTTATTGAATTTTCAGATGGTAAACAATGAGACACCAGATTAAATGATAGTCGGGGGAAGAAGAGAAGAGGAGGGCGCAATGGCTGCGCCCGCAAAATAAATTAGTCGCGCTTCGCGCCGGTACGTAACAGGCCGGATGCGCCTTCAGAATAGTCACGCGGCATCTGCACCGGAGCCTGATCGTTGCTGGCTTCAGATTCTGCCAGACGATTGCGGAACGGGTTGGCTTCAGCAGACAGTTCCGGCAGCAGGCTGCTGGAGCTTTTCGCCATGTGTTGATACAGCTGGCGATAGTCGTGCGCCATAGTATCCAGTAATTCCGCGCTGCGGGCAAAGTGGTTAACCAGCTCTTCGCGATACTCGTCCAGTTCAGCTTTATTTTTTTCAAGTTCGTACTGCAACGCCTGTTGCTGGCGCAGTTTACGATTACCAAAACGCATGGCCACAGCACCAATAATGATGCCGACGACTAACCCAATTAGCGCATATTCCCAGGTCATGAACATCTCCCGTTGTCTTTTGTTTCCGTAGGGTGTTGGCTTCAGGCTCCATGCCTGCGGCTGATTATGCCACTATAACCGTTAATTCCACAGAAGTGGAATCCCGACTGCATATCGCGTAGTGTAGAACGGCCTTTTTTTCGTCAACCGTGAACAACGGCACACCGATTATTCAAGGAATAACAAGAACATCATGCAAAGCGTTACCCCAACATCGCAATACCTGAAGGCGCTCAATGAAGGCAGCCATCAACCCGACGACGTACAAAAAGAGGCCGTCAGTCGGCTGGAGATTATCTACCAGGAATTAATCAACAGCACGCCGCCAGTCGCCAGGGCTAGCGGGCTAATGGCACGGGTCGGTAAGCTGTGGGGTAAGCGCGAAGATACAAGCAACGCGCCGGTGCGTGGCTTATATATGTGGGGCGGTGTAGGGCGTGGAAAAACCTGGTTGATGGATCTTTTCTATCAAAGCTTGCCGGGAGAGCGAAAACAGCGGCTGCATTTTCACCGTTTTATGCTGCGGGTGCATGAAGAATTAACCGCATTGCAAGGGCAGAGCGATCCGCTGGAAATTATTGCCGATCGCTTTAAAGCCGAAACTGACGTGCTCTGTTTTGACGAATTTTTTGTTTCTGATATTACCGACGCCATGCTGCTGGGTGGCCTGATGAAAGCATTGTTTGCTCGCGGCATAACGCTGGTGGCGACGTCAAATATTCCACCGGATGAGCTTTATCGCAATGGCCTGCAACGTGCGCGTTTTCTTCCTGCAATTGATGCCATTAAACAGTATTGTGATGTTATGAACGTGGACGCCGGTGTTGATTATCGGCTGCGTACCCTTACTCAGGCGCATCTGTGGCTGTCGCCGCTTAATGATGAAACGCGTGAGCAGATGGATAAGCTGTGGCTGGCGCTGGCAGGTGCAAAACGAGAACAAGCCCCTACGCTGGAAATCAATCATCGACCGCTGGCGACGATGGGCGTAGAAAACCAGACGCTGGCGGTGTCATTTACCACGCTGTGCGTTGATGCCCGCAGCCAGCATGACTATATTGCGCTCTCACGTCTGTTTCACACGGTGATGTTGTTTGATGTGCCCGTCATGACGCGGTTGATGGAGAGTGAAGCGCGGCGTTTCATTGCGCTGGTGGATGAATTTTACGAGCGCCATGTCAAGCTGGTGGTGAGCGCGGAAGTACCTTTGTATGAGATTTATCAGGGCGAGCGGCTGAAGTTTGAGTTCCAGCGTTGCCTGTCACGTCTGCAAGAGATGCAAAGCGAAGAGTATTTGAAGCGCGAGCATTTGGCGGGTTAAAACCTGTCACAAATCACAAAAAGGGGTCGATCTTTGACCCCGACTTCTCTATAATCTTGCGACCCCACGTTACAAGAAAGTTTTTTTCCCAAAACTTTTTGTGTGCTGGCATAGGCTATTCGAAGGGGTAGGTTTGCCGGACTTTGTCGTGTGAACCTCAACAATTGAAGACGTTTGGGTGTTCACCAACGTGTAACTATTTATTGGGTAAGCTTTTAATGAAAACTTTTACAGCTAAACCAGAAACCGTAAAACGCGACTGGTATGTTGTTGACGCGACCGGTAAAACTCTGGGCCGTCTGGCTTCCGAACTGGCTCTGCGCCTGCGCGGTAAGCATAAAGCGGAATACACTCCGCACGTAGATACTGGTGATTACATCATCGTTCTGAACGCTGACAAAGTTGCTGTAACCGGCAACAAGCGTACTGACAAAGTGTACTATCATCACACCGGTCACATCGGTGGTATCAAACAAGCGACCTTTGAAGAGATGATTGCTCGCCGTCCTGAGCGTGTGATTGAAATCGCGGTTAAAGGCATGTTGCCAAAAGGCCCGCTGGGTCGTGCTATGTTCCGTAAACTGAAAGTTTACGCGGGTAACGAGCACAACCACGCGGCACAGCAACCGCAAGTTCTTGACATCTAATCGGGATTATAGGCAATGGCTGAAAATCAATACTACGGCACTGGTCGCCGCAAAAGTTCCGCAGCTCGCGTTTTCATCAAACCGGGCAACGGCAAAATCGTTATCAACCAACGTTCTCTGGAACAGTACTTCGGTCGTGAAACTGCCCGCATGGTAGTTCGTCAGCCGCTGGAACTGGTCGACATGGTTGAGAAACTGGATCTGTACATCACCGTTAAAGGTGGTGGTATCTCTGGTCAGGCTGGTGCGATCCGTCACGGTATCACCCGCGCTCTGATGGAGTACGACGAGTCCCTGCGTTCTGAACTGCGTAAAGCTGGCTTCGTTACTCGTGACGCTCGTCAGGTTGAACGTAAGAAAGTCGGTCTGCGTAAAGCACGTCGTCGTCCGCAGTTCTCCAAACGTTAATTGCTTTCTGCTCCGGCAGAATACAATTTGCGAAAAAAACCCGCTTCGGCGGGTTTTTTTATGGCTAAAATCTGAATCAGCGTAAAAATGGAAAGGTGCTTTTTGCTACCGCCTGACAGGCAGGTAAAACAAAAACAACATCGCCGATAAGGGATTAAGTCAACCATTTCAGACTAAAGCGCATCTCTTTTTCCCCATTTCTGGTATCGACTTACCACAAAGGTCGCAAAATCTGGTAAACTATCATCCAATTTTCTGCCCAAATGTCGGGTATTGCTCATTTTTTGTTTGATTTTCGAACAAAGAGAGTCGTTCCTTACTGGGTAACATAACTTCTGACTGGCCACCTGGTGGCTGGTAGCAGTAAAAATTCTGACTATACCTGGAGGTTTTCATGGCTGTCGCTGCCAACAAACGTTCGGTAATGACGCTGTTTTCCGGTCCTACTGACATCTATAGCCATCAGGTCCGCATTGTGCTGGCTGAGAAAGGTGTAAGTTTCGAGATCGAACACGTGGAAAAGGACAATCCGCCTCAGGATCTGATTGACCTCAACCCGAATCAGAGCGTTCCGACCCTGGTGGATCGTGAACTGACCCTGTGGGAATCTCGCATCATTATGGAATATCTGGATGAGCGTTTCCCGCATCCGCCACTGATGCCTGTTTACCCGGTAGCTCGCGGTGAAAGCCGTCTGTACATGCACCGTATCGAAAAAGACTGGTACACGCTGATGAACACCATCATCAACGGTTCAGCCTCTGAAGCCGATGCCGCACGTAAGCAACTGCGCGAAGAACTGCTGGCGATTGCGCCGGTCTTCGGTCAGAAGCCGTACTTCCTGAGCGATGAGTTCAGCCTGGTCGATTGCTACCTTGCTCCGCTGCTGTGGCGTCTGCCGCAACTGGGCATCGAGTTTAGCGGCCCGGGTGCGAAAGAGCTGAAAGGCTATATGACCCGCGTCTTTGAGCGTGACTCTTTCCTTGCTTCTTTAACTGAAGCAGAACGTGAAATGCGTCTGGGCCGGAGTTAATCTGTATGGATTTGTCACAGCTAACACCACGTCGTCCCTATCTGCTGCGTGCATTCTATGAGTGGTTGCTGGATAACCAGCTCACGCCGCACCTGGTGGTGGATGTGACGCTCCCTGGCGTGCAGGTTCCTATGGAATATGCACGTGATGGGCAAATCGTACTCAACATTGCGCCGCGTGCGGTTGGCAATCTGGAACTGGCGAATGATGAAGTGCGTTTTAACGCGCGCTTTGGTGGCATTCCGCGTCAGGTTTCAGTACCGCTGGCTGCCGTGCTGGCTATCTACGCCCGCGAAAATGGCGCAGGAACAATGTTCGAGCCTGAAGCTGCCTACGATGAAGATGCCAGTATCATGAATGATGATGAAGCGTCGGCAGATAATGAAACCGTTATGTCGGTCATTGACGGCGATAAGCCCGATCACGATGATGACCATCATCCTGACGATGAACCGCCACAGCCTCCACGCGGTGGACGCCCGGCATTGCGGGTTGTGAAATAAATGATAAACAGGCCCATGTGGCCTGTTTTGCTATCTACCTTCTTTTCGCCTGATTTTAATACTGTGTTACGATAACTTCGCTATTATCCGTCAACATATTTTCCCAGAAAGAGCTCTATGAACGCATTTGATCCGCAAGCAGAAGATTCTCCGGCTACTATCGGTCGTAACTTGCGTCGTCGTCCACTGGCGCGCAAAAAACTCTCCGAAATGGTGGAGGAAGAGCTGGAGCAGATGATCCGCCGTTGTGAATTTGGCGAAGGTGAGCAACTGCCATCTGAACGCGAACTTATGGCGTTCTTTAACGTTGGGCGTCCTTCGGTACGTGAAGCGTTGGCGGCGTTAAAGCGCAAAGGTCTGGTACAAATTAATAATGGTGAACGCGCTCGTGTCTCGCGTCCTTCTGCGGACACCATCATCGGCGAGCTTTCCGGCATGGCAAAAGATTTTCTTTCCCATCCTGGTGGGATAGCCCATTTCGAACAGTTACGTCTGTTCTTTGAGTCCAGCCTGGTGCGCTATGCGGCTGAACATGCCACCGATGAACAAATTGATTTGCTGGCCAAAGCACTGGAAATCAACAGTCAGTCGCTGGATAACAACGCCGCGTTTATTCGTTCAGATGTTGATTTCCACCGTGTGCTGGCAGAGATCCCTGGGAACCCGATCTTTATGGCGATCCACGTTGCTCTGCTCGACTGGCTGATCGCCGCCCGTCCGACAGTCGCCGATCAGGCGCTGCACGAGCATAACAACGTTAGTTATCAGCAGCATATTGCGATCGTTGATGCGATCCGTCGTCACGATCCCGATGAAGCCGATCGCGCATTGCAATCGCACCTCAACAGCGTTTCTGCCACCTGGCACGCCTTCGGTCAAACCACTAACAAAAAAAAATAATGCCACTTTAGTGAAGCAGATCGCATTATAAGCGTTCTGTATGATGTGTTGCTTATTTGATCTGGTATAACAGGTATAAAGGTATATCGTTTTTAACAGGCAAGCATCACTTCAGAGGTATTTATGGCAACAAATTTACGTGGCGTAATGGCCGCACTCCTGACTCCTTTTGACCAACAACAAGCACTGGATAAAGCGAGTCTGCGCCGCCTGGTTCAGTTCAATATTCAGCAGGGCATCGACGGTTTATACGTAGGTGGTTCAACCGGCGAAGCCTTTGTGCAGAGCCTTTCCGAGCGTGAACAGGTACTGGAAATCGTCGCGGAAGAGGCGAAAGGCAAGATTAAATTAATCGCTCACGTAGGTTGCGTCAGCACTGCTGAAAGCCAACAACTTGCGGCATCCGCTAAACGTTATGGCTTTGATGCCGTCTCTGCCGTTACGCCGTTCTACTATCCTTTCAGCTTTGAAGAACACTGCGATCACTATCGGGCAATCATTGATTCAGCGGATGGTTTGCCGATGGTGGTGTACAACATTCCGGCGTTAAGCGGCGTTAAACTGACCCTGGATCAGATCAACACTCTGGTTACGTTGCCGGGTGTCGGGGCGCTGAAACAGACCTCTGGCGATCTCTATCAGATGGAGCAGATCCGTCGTGAACATCCTGATCTGGTGCTCTACAACGGTTACGACGAAATCTTTGCTTCCGGCCTGCTGGCGGGCGCTGATGGTGGTATCGGTAGTACCTACAACATCATGGGCTGGCGTTATCAGGGCATCGTTAAGGCGTTGAAAGAGGGCGATATTCAAACCGCGCAGAAACTGCAAACCGAGTGCAACAAAGTCATTGATTTGCTGATTAAAACAGGCGTATTCCGTGGCCTGAAAACAGTTCTTCACTATATGGATGTGGTGTCCGTTCCGCTGTGCCGCAAACCGTTTGGTCCGGTGGATGAAAAATATCTGCCAGAACTGAAGGCGCTGGCTCAGCAGTTGATGCAAGAGCGCGGGTGAGTTTTTCCCCTCACTCGCCCCTACCGGGTGAGGGGAAATAAACGCATCTGTACCCTACAACTTTCATACCAAAGCGTGTGGGCAACGCCCATCGCGGGAGACTCACAATGAGTACTACAACCCAGAATATCCCGTGGTATCGCCATCTCAACCGCGCACAATGGCGAGCATTTTCCGCTGCCTGGTTGGGATATCTACTTGATGGTTTTGATTTCGTTTTAATTGCCCTGGTACTCACCGAAGTACAAGGTGAATTTGGGCTGACGACGGTGCAGGCGGCAAGTCTGATCTCCGCAGCCTTTATCTCACGCTGGTTCGGCGGCTTGATGCTTGGGGCTATGGGGGATCGTTACGGGCGTCGTCTGGCAATGGTCACCAGTATCGTTCTCTTCTCGGTCGGGACGCTGGCTTGTGGCTTTGCGCCAGGCTACATCACTATGTTTATCGCTCGTCTGGTGATCGGCATGGGGATGGCAGGAGAATACGGTTCCAGCGCCACCTATGTCATTGAAAGCTGGCCAAAACACCTACGTAACAAAGCCAGTGGTTTTCTGATTTCCGGCTTCTCTGTGGGTGCTGTCGTTGCCGCTCAGGTTTACAGCCTGGTGGTTCCGATCTGGGGCTGGCGTGCACTGTTCTTTATCGGCATCTTACCGATCATCTTTGCTCTCTGGCTGCGTAAAAATATCCCGGAAGCGGAAGACTGGAAAGAGAAACACGGGGGTAAAGCACCGGTACGCACAATGGTGGATATTCTTTACCGTGGTGAACATCGCATCGCCAATATCGTGATGACACTGGCGGCAGCTACTGCGCTGTGGTTCTGCTTTGCCGGCAACCTGCAAAATGCCGCAATCGTCGCTGTTCTTGGGCTGTTATGCGCCGCAATTTTTATCAGCTTTATGGTACAGAGTACGGGCAAACGCTGGCCAACCGGTGTGATGCTGATGGTGGTTGTGTTGTTTGCTTTCCTCTACTCATGGCCGATTCAGGCGCTGCTGCCGACGTATCTGAAAACTGAGCTGGCTTATAACCCACATACGGTCGCCAATGTGTTGTTCTTTAGTGGTTTTGGTGCGGCGGTGGGTTGCTGCGTCGGTGGCTTCCTCGGTGACTGGCTGGGAACGCGCAAAGCCTACGTTTGTAGCCTGTTAGCTTCACAATTGCTGATTATTCCGGTATTTGCGATTGGCGGCGCAAACGTCTGGGTACTCGGTCTGTTACTGTTCTTCCAGCAAATGCTTGGTCAGGGCATCTCCGGGATCTTACCGAAACTGATCGGCGGTTATTTCGATACCGACCAGCGTGCAGCGGGGCTGGGCTTTACCTACAACGTCGGCGCACTTGGCGGCGCACTGGCTCCAATCCTCGGCGCGTTGATCGCTCAACGTCTGGATCTGGGCACTGCGCTGGGATCGCTCTCGTTCAGTCTGACGTTCGTGGTGATCTTGCTGATTGGTCTGGATATGCCATCCCGCGTTCAGCGTTGGCTGCGCCCGGAAGCGTTACGTACTCATGACGCTATCGACGGCAAACCATTTAGCGGTGCCGTGCCGTTTGGCAGCGCCAAAAACGATTTAGTCAAAACCAAAAGTTAATTCTGTAACCCGGTCTCTGTACCGGGTCTTTCGCTAAGGGAAGATGTATGTCGTTACTTGCACAACTGGATCAAAAAATCGCCGCTAACGGTGGACTGATTGTCTCCTGCCAGCCGGTTCCGGACAGCCCGCTCGATAAACCCGAAATCGTTGCTGCCATGGCATTAGCGGCAGAGCAGGCAGGTGCGGTTGCTATTCGCATAGAAGGTGTGGCAAACCTGAAAGCCACGCGTGCGGTGGTGAGCGTGCCGATTATCGGGATTGTGAAACGCGATCTGGAGGATTCTCCGGTACGTATCACGGCCTATATTGAAGATGTTGATGCACTGGCGCAGGCAGGCGCGGATATTATCGCCATTGATGGCACCGATCGTCCGCGTCCGGTGCCTGTTGAAACGCTGCTGGCACGTATTCACCATCACGGTTTACTGGCGATGACCGACTGCTCAACGCCGGAAGACGGCCTGGCATGTCAAAAGCTGGGAGCCGAAATTATTGGCACTACGCTTTCTGGCTATACCACGCCTGTAACGCCAGAAGAGCCGGATCTGGCGCTGGTGAAAACGTTGAGCGACGCCGGATGTCGGGTAATTGCCGAAGGACGTTACAACTCGCCAGCGCAGGCGGCGGATGCGATGCGCCACGGCGCATGGGCGGTAACGGTGGGTTCTGCCATTACGCGTCTTGAACACATTTGTCAGTGGTACAACACAGCGATGAAAAAGGCGGTGCTATGACCACACTGGCGATTGATATCGGCGGTACTAAACTTGCCGCCGCGCTGATTGGCGCTGATGGGCAGATCCGCGATCGCCGAGAACTTCCTACGCCTGCCAGCCAGACACCAGAAGCCTTGCGTGAAGCCTTGGCCGCGTTAGTCTCCCCGTTGCAAGCTCATGCGCAGCAGGTTGCCATCGCTTCAACCGGGATCATCCGCGATGGCAGCTTGCTGGCGCTGAATCCGCATAATCTCGGTGGATTGCTACATTTTCCGTTAGTCAAAACTTTGGCACAACTTACCGATTTGCCGACCATTGCCATTAACGATGCGCAGGCCGCAGCGTGGGCGGAGTATCAGGCGCTGGAAGGCGATATAACCGATATGGTGTTTATCACCGTTTCCACCGGTGTTGGCGGCGGCGTAGTGAGCGGCGGCAAACTGCTTACCGGCCCAGGCGGTCTGGCGGGGCACATCGGGCATACGCTTGCCGATCCGCAGGGGCCTGTCTGTGGCTGTGGACGCACAGGTTGCGTGGAAGCGATTGCTTCTGGTCGCGGTATTGCGGCGGCGGCGCAGGGGGAGCTGGCTGGCGCGGATGCGAAAACCATTTTCACGCGCGCCGGACAGGGTGACGAGCAGGCGCAGCAACTGATTCATCGCTCCGCACATGCGCTGGCAAGACTGATTGCCGATGTTAAAGCCACGACTGATTGCCAGTGTGTGGTGCTCGGCGGCAGTGTTGGGCTGGCGGAAGGGTATCTGGCGCTGGTGGAAACGAATCTGGCTAAGGAGCCAGCGGCATTTCATGTTGAGTTACTGGCGGCGCACTACCGCCATGATGCAGGTTTACTTGGGGCTGCGTTGTTGGCTCAGGGAGAAAAATTATGATGATGGGTGAAGTACAGTCGTTACCATCTGCCGGTTTACATCCAGCACTACTGGACGCGTTAACGCTGGCATTAGCCGCCAGGCCGCAGGAAAAAGCGCCGGGTCGTTACGAATTGCAGGGCGACAATATCTTTATGAATGTCATGACGTTTAACACTCAATCGCCCGTTGAGAAAAAAGCCGAATTGCACGAGCAATATATTGATATCCAGTTATTGTTAAGCGGCGAGGAGCGGATTCTTTTTGGTATGGCAGGCACTGCGCGCCAGTGTGAAGAGTTCCACCATGAAGATGATTACCAGCTTTGCAGCGCCATTGAGAACGAGCAAGCCATCATCCTGAAACCGGGAATGTTCGCCGTGTTTATGCCAGGAGAACCGCATAAACCGGGATGTGTTGTTGGTGAGCATGGAGAGATTAAAAAGGTGGTAGTGAAGGTTAAGGCTGAGTTAATGGCTTAAAACTTGGTTCGTTTTAAAGATTCTCCAGACATAGTCTGGAGAATTCGAAACCGCTGAAATTAACGGCGTTTATAGCCTTCCTCTAGCACCGCCTGTGTTCGAACGAGTTCATCCGCGAGTCGTTTCTCATCAGGTAGCTGCATCTTATATTCACTTGCCAGAATGGTGTTAGGCAAACCTGCCAGAGCATAATGTGCTTCTCCGGCTCCTTTCTCTGCACAGAGAACCAGACCGATGGGTGGATTTTCATCCGGTAGTGTCCAGTGCTCTTTGGCATAGTTGAGATACATATTCATCTGTCCGGCATCGCTATAGCTGAATTTGCCCACTTTTAGATCGACGATTAGCAGGCAGCGTAAACGGCGGTGGAAAAACAACAGATCGACCCGAAACCAGTTGTCATCAATGCGTAACCTTCGCTGTCGACCAACAAAGGCAAAATCATCCCCAAGTTCCAGCATGAAATCCATCAGGTGGTTGATCAGAGCCTCCTCAAAATCAGATTCTGAGTATTCATCTTTTAATTCCAGAAATTCGAGCACAAAGGGATCGCGTATCGCCGGTTGCGGCAGAATATGCGTTTCGGCAGGGGCGTGTTGTTGCAGCATGGCTGATTTGTCATGTGATAGTAATGTCCGCTCATAAAACTGGGTCGCAATTTGTCGTTCGAGCTGACGAGCAGACCAGCCACAGCGGAGCGTCTCTTTTTCATAAAAGCTGCGGGTGTCAGCGTTTTTAACAGAAAGCAAACGGACGTAAGTGGACCAGGGTAGGGGGAAGGATTTGGCGAGTTGCGCTAAATGGCAAGATTCTCCAGACACAGTCTGGAGAATTGTGGGGGTGAATTGTGCAGACAGTGTCTGCACAATTTCAATTCGTTGAAAACAAATATAAAAATTCTTAAACTGCCATAAATTCCTGGTGGAGAACCCACGCTTATACCTTAGACTTAAATCCTTTGATAGCCGCTTGATTAACTGCGTACCATACGCGGCCCGTGCCTCACCACCTTGTTCAAATTCGACAATTCGTCGGCCAATTTCCCAGTACGTCGCGGTCATTAACGCGTTAACGCTACGTACCGTTTCTGTCCGGGCGCTATCGACCAGATGAATAATGCCGTCGTGGATTTGCTGGTAGCCTGCTGTGGTTTGAAATGAGAGCGATTCCATTATCTTTCCCTTTATATGGCGCTGTGTTGAATAATGGAATCAGCTATACGCCGGGCATCTGTCGGTAACAATCCAGATATGCGTATTACATTGGTTTTCTTCAGATTATGCGAGGCGCTTTCCAGCAAGAAAGGAGGATTTCAGCGCCGCACTCTTTTCTTAGGAGGCGGCGCTGGGGCAGGGATTAAACTTCCAGCCAGTTCATAATGCCGTCTGCCGCCTTACGACCTTCGGCAATGGCGGTCACCACCAGATCCGAACCACGCACGATGTCACCACCGGCAAAGATTTTCGGATTGCTGGTTTGGAAAGCGTTTTCGTTACCTTCCGGAGCGATAATGCGACCCTGTGAATCCAGCTCAACGCTGTGTTCTGCCAGCCATTCCATGCTGTGCGGGCGGAAACCAAACGCCATGATCACCGCATCTGCCGGAACGATATGTTCGGAACCTGCCACGATCTCCGCGCGGCGACGGCCTTTAGCGTCCGGTTCGCCCATTTCGGTGCGCACCATTTTCACGCCGCTGACTTTACCGTTGCCATTCACTTCAATACCCAGCGGCTGGACGTTGAATTTGAACTCTACGCCTTCTTCCCGCGCGTTTTTCACTTCGCGGCGGGAACCTGGCATGTTCTCTTCATCACGACGATAGGCACAGGTAACGTGCTTAGCACCCTGGCGCACGGAAGTGCGCACGCAGTCCATCGCGGTATCGCCACCGCCAAGTACCACCACGCGTTTGCCTTCCATGCTGACGAACGGTTCGTCGCGGGTTTCGCCAAAGCCCATTAACTGTTTGGTGTTGGCGATGAGGAACGGCAGCGCCGCGTACACGCCATCGGCGTCTTCGTTTTCCAGTCCGCCGCGCATGGACTGATAAGTGCCGACACCGAGGAACACGGCATCGTAATCACTCAGCAGATCGTCAAGCTGTACGTCGCGGCCCACTTCGGTATTGAGTTTGAATTCAATACCCATGCCGGTGAAGATTTCACGGCGGCGCGTCATTACCTCTTTTTCCAACTTGAAAGCCGGAATACCGAAGGTCAGCAGGCCGCCGATTTCCGGGTGACGGTCGAAGACGACAGCTTTGACACCGTTGCGTGTCAGCACATCCGCACACGCCAGACCTGCCGGGCCTGCGCCGATAATCGCCACTTTTTTACCCGTCTGCTTCACGCCGGACATATCCGGACGCCAGCCCATTTCGAACGCTTTATCATTGATATAACGCTCAATATTGCCGATGGTCACTGCGCCAAACTCATCGTTCAGGGTACAGGAACCTTCGCACAGACGATCCTGCGGGCAAACGCGTCCACACACTTCCGGCAGGGTATTGGTTTGATGCGACAGTTCTGCCGCTTCAAAAATACGTCCCTCGTTGGCGAGCTTCAGCCAGTTCGGGATGTAGTTGTGTACCGGGCATTTCCACTCGCAGTATGGGTTGCCACACGACAGGCAGCGGTCAGCCTGCGCTTTGGCCTGGCCTTCGGAAAACGGCTCGTAAATTTCAACAAACTCAATTTTGCGGATCTTCAGCGGTTTCTTTGGCGGATCAACGCGCTGCAGGTCGATAAATTGATAAACATTCTGACTCATTGTTGCTACCCCTTACTGCGCCTGCACGCGCAACTCTGCTGCGCTACGACTACGGTGCCCCAGCAGTGCTTTTACATCACTGGACTTCGGTTTAACCAGCGCAAATTTAGTGGCGAAGATTGACCAGTTCGCCAGAATCTCTTCGCCACGCTGAGAACCGGTATGCTGCACATGCTCAGTGATAAGACCACGCAGATGCTCTTCATGGATCGCCAGAGAGTCAACGTTTAAGACCTCGACCAGTTCCGGGTTAACGCGTTTGCGGAAATCACCACTTTCGTCGAGAACGTAAGCGAAGCCGCCGGTCATGCCCGCGCCGAAGTTAACACCGGTTTTACCCAGAATACAGACGATACCACCCGTCATGTATTCACAGCCGTTGTCGCCAATGCCTTCTACCACGGTAATCGCACCGGAGTTACGCACGCCAAAACGTTCACCCGCGCGGCCAGCGGCATACAGACGACCGCCGGTCGCGCCATACAGGCAAGTGTTGCCGATAATGCTCGCCTCGTGGCTGCGGAAGGCCGAGCCAACCGGAGGACGAATGGCGATTAAGCCGCCCGCCATGCCTTTACCGACATAGTCGTTGGCATCGCCCGTCAGATACAGCTCCACGCCGCCTGCGTTCCACACGCCGAAACTCTGGCCTGCGGTGCCGTTGAAGTACGCTTTAATCGGATCGGCAGCCAGCCCCTGATCGCCGTGCGTCTGGGCGATATAACCTGAAAGCGATGCGCCCACGGAACGGTCGGTGTTACGAATATCGAACCAGAAGGTTTTACTCTGACGCTCATCGACAAACGGTTTCGCCTGTTGCAGCAACTGCGCGTTCAGCAGACCGTTATCGAACGGCGGGTTGTTTTCGGTGCAGTAGAGCGCCTTACCAGGATGCGGCTCGGCAGTCTCCAGCAGCTTCGATAGCGCCAGTTTTTGCTGTTTAGCGGTGAAACCGTCCAGCTCTTTCAGCAGGTCGGTGCGACCAATCAGATCCACCAGACGCGTCACGCCCAGCTGTGCCATCAGCTCGCGGGTTTCACGGGCGATAAATTCAAAGTAATTCGTCACCTTGAACGGCAGGCCGTGGTAGTGATTTTTACGCAGTTTTTCGTCCTGAGTTGCCACGCCGGTGGCGCAGTTGTTCAGATGGCAAATACGCAGATATTTACAGCCGAGCGCCACCATTGGGCCAGTGCCGAAACCGAAACTTTCCGCGCCGAGGATGGCTGCTTTGATGATATCGACGCCGGTTTTCAGGCCGCCATCAACCTGCAAACGGATCTTATGACGCAAGCCGTTGGCAACCAGCGCCTGTTGGGTTTCAACAAGCCCCAGCTCCCACGGGCAGCCTGCGTATTTCACCGACGAAAGTGGACTTGCTCCAGTGCCGCCGTCATAGCCTGCGATGGTGATCAAGTCCGCATAGGCTTTCGCCACGCCGGTGGCGATAGTGCCAACGCCCGGCTCAGACACCAGCTTCACGGAGATCATCGCTTTCGGGTTAACCTGTTTCAGGTCGAAAATAAGCTGCGCTAAGTCCTCGATAGAGTAGATATCGTGATGCGGCGGCGGGGAGATCAACGTTACGCCGGGTACGGAATAGCGCAGTTTGGCGATGTAAGGAGTGACTTTATCGCCCGGCAACTGACCGCCTTCGCCCGGCTTCGCGCCCTGAGCGACTTTAATCTGAATCACGTCGGCATTGACCAGATACGCCGGAGTGACGCCGAAGCGACCGGAAGCGACCTGTTTAATGCGCGAGACTTTGTTGGTGCCGTAGCGCGCCGGATCTTCACCCCCTTCACCGGAGTTGGAGTTGCCGCCGATGCTGTTCATCGCTTCCGCCAGTGCCTCGTGGGCTTCCGGGCTTAACGCGCCGATAGACATCGCAGCGGTATCGAAGCGTTTAAACAGTTCGCTTGCCGGTTCAACATCAGCAATGTTGACCGCGTTTTCACCCGGCGTAATTGCCAGCAGATCGCGCAGCGTTGTTGCCGGGCGCTCGTTAACCAGCTTCGCGTATTCCTGATAGTCGCTGTACTCGCCGCTCTGTACCGCCTGCTGCAGCGTGCGCACGACGTCTGGATTGTAGGCGTGGTATTCGCCGCCATGCACATATTTCAGCAGGCCGCCCTGGCTGATGGGCTTACGCGCCAGCCAGGCTCGTTTTGACAGATTCAGCAGATCCTGCTGGAAGTCTTCGAAGCCTGCCCCGCCAATGCGGCTGACCGCGCCCTGGAAGCACAGGCTCACAACATCATCGTGCAGACCGACCGCCTCAAACAGTTTCGAGCAGCGGTAAGAGGCGATGGTGGAGATGCCCATCTTGGACATGATTTTGTACAAGCCTTTGTTGATGCCGTTACGGTAGTTGAGCATCACAGTACGATAATTTTTGGCAATCGCGTGGGTGTCAACCAGGCGACCCAGTGTTTCATAGGCAAGGTACGGATAAATAGCCGTCGCGCCGAAGCCCAGCAACACGGCGAAGTGGTGTGGATCGCGGGCGCTGGCGGTTTCGACGATGATGTTGGCGTCGCAACGCAGGCTTTGATCGACCAGACGGGTCTGGATCGCGCCAACCGCCATCGGGGCCGGAACCGGCAGGCGATCTTTAGCGATATTCCGGTCGGAGAGCACCAGCAGCACGGTGCCGCTACGCACCATTTTTTCGGCTTTATCGCACAGCTCTTTGACCGTCGCTTCGAGCGTGTTTTTGGTTGCGTCAAAGGTGATATCCAGGGTATCTGCGCGGTAGTGCTCTTCTTTCATCGTCGTGAGCTGTTTGAAATCGGAGTAGAGCAGAATCGGCGATTTAAAGCTTAAACGGTGTGCCTGGCCTTCGGCTTCACAGAAGACGTTCATTTCGCGCCCGATGCTGGTAGCGAGCGACATAACATGCGCTTCACGCAGCGGGTCGATTGGCGGATTAGTGACCTGGGCAAACTGCTGGCGGAAGTAGTCGTAAATAATGCGCGGCTGGCTGGAGAGCACGGCGAATGGGGTGTCGTCGCCCATCGAACCGACAGCTTCCTGACCGTTTTCGCCCAGCACACGGATCACAGAGTCCAGCTCTTCCGCGCTGTAGTTAAACTGTTTCTGGTAGCTGGCAAGCGTGTCGTCGTCCAGTTCACGGCTACCCACTTCTTCATCGGGCAAGTCTTCAAACGGCACCAGGCGGCGAACGTTTTTCTCCATCCACTCTTTATATGGATGGCGGCTTTTCAGGTCATCATCGGTTTCTGCCGAGTGCAAAATACGCCCACTGCGGGTGTCGATCACCATCAGTTCGCCCGGCCCCACGCGGCCTTTTTCAACCACTTCGTCAGGCTGATAATCCCAGATGCCGACTTCAGAGGCGCAGGTGATGAGCTTATCTTTGGTGATGACGTAGCGCGCCGGACGCAGACCGTTACGGTCGAGGTTACAAGCAGCGAAGCGACCGTCTGACATCACGATGCCCGCCGGGCCATCCCACGGCTCCATATGCATGGAGTTAAAATCGAAGAACGCGCGCAGTTCCGGATCCATATCCGGGTTGTTCTGCCAGGCTGGTGGAACTAACAGACGCATGGCGCGGATGATATCCATCCCGCCTGCCAGCAGCAGTTCCAGCATGTTATCCATTGAACTGGAGTCAGAGCCGGTTTCGTTGACGAAGGGTGCGGCGTCGTGCAAATCCGGGATCAGCGGCGTCTGGAATTTATAGGTACGGGCGCGCGCCCACTGACGGTTACCGGTGATAGTGTTGATTTCGCCGTTGTGCGCCAGATAGCGGAACGGCTGCGCCAGCGGCCAGCGTGGCACGGTGTTGGTGGAGAAGCGTTGATGGAACAGGCAGATAGCAGATTCCAGACGCAGATCCGCAAGATCCAGGTAAAAGCGCGGCAAATCAGCCGGCATACACAGACCTTTATAGATGTTGACCAGATTCGACAGGCTACAGACGTAGAAGTCTTTATCGGCTTCGAGACGTTTTTCGATGCGGCGACGGGCGATAAACAGACGGCGCTCCATATCGCGCGGACGCCAGCCTGCCGGGGCGTTCACAAAAATTTGCTCAATGCGCGGCAGCGAGGAGAGGGCGATTTCACCCAGTACACCTTCGTTGGTAGGGACATCACGCCAGCCGACAATCGACAAGGTTTCGCGTTGTAGCTCTTCTTCAACGACGCGGCGTGCGGCGGCGGCGAGTTCAGGATCTTTATTCAGGAAGATCATCCCGACGGCGTAGTTTTTCGCTAAACGCCAGCCGCGTTCCTGCGCAACGATACGAAAAAAGCGATCCGGTTTTTGTAACAGCAGGCCGCAACCGTCACCAGTTTTACCATCAGCGAGAATCGCGCCACGGTGCTGCATACGAGCCAGTGCGTGTATTGCAGTACGCACTACCTTGTGGCTAGGTTCGCCTTCTATGTGGGCGATCAGGCCGAAACCACAGTTATCCCTCTCAAGGGATTTATCGTACAACATATCGTGAACCTCCCCCAGGCTCTGCGGGAACCCCACTACCGAACCGCTGCGCACGGGCACAGAAAGAGCATGGCGACGGGGTTTGCGTTTCATACGCTTACCTCGCATTCGCCCCCTTTTTTGTCCTTTTCGCATCAGTTAATACGGTGAAGAGGGGAACTCAATTACTGCATAAATATGATGAGCAGGCTGCTCATCCAGAAAGCTTCCAGCGGATTTCCAACTTATCGGGAAAGCTGATACAGGTCAAATGGCAAGCTTATTGGTCTGGAAATGTGCTTTAGCGCAAAAATCTTTATTAAGATATTGAAATTAAACTAAATCTGTTATTCTTAATTAATGGAAAGAGAAAAAGGAAAACGTTGAGTGCCTGACTACTTTAGCGGCGAGTTAACCCTTATCCTGCCTTGAATTGACGTTTGAAGCAGTGTTTTATACTGCCTTAAGAGGAAAAGGCATTTCATGCTACTGTTTTTGTTTAAAATCCATTAGCGGATAAAAAAATCCGACGCAAGATAAGCAAAAGTAATTTATGTGCTATTGCATTAAATTTCAGTAATTGTGATTTATTATGCAGTTGGTATAAGCAGGCCGGGACGATTGATCCAGGTCATCGCCGAATTGAGCTAAAAATGGCAGGCTTTGGCCTCTTTTCAAGGCGCGGTCTATCAGATTATGCAGTTACAGAAATTAGTCAATATGTTTGGTGGGGATCTTACCCGTCGTTACGGGCAAAAGGTGCATAAACTGACGCTGCATGGCGGTTTTAGCTGCCCGAATCGTGACGGAACCATCGGACGCGGCGGATGCACATTCTGTAATGTTGCTTCGTTTGCCGACGAAGCGCAGCAACACCGCTCCATTGCTGAACAGCTGGCGCATCAGGCGAATCTGGTTAACCGTGCGAAACGCTATCTGGCCTACTTTCAGGCTTATACCAGCACCTTTGCGGAAGTTCAGGTGCTGCGTTCCATGTATCAACAGGCGGTGAGCCAGGCCAATATTGTCGGTTTGTGTGTTGGTACGCGCCCGGACTGCGTGCCGGATGCGGTGTTGGATCTGCTTTGTGAATATAAAGACCAGGGCTACGAAGTGTGGCTGGAGCTGGGGTTGCAAACCGCGCACGACAAAACACTGCATCGCATCAATCGCGGACATGATTTTGCCTGCTATCAGCGCACGACCCAGCTGGCGCGTCAGCGTGGGCTTAAGGTGTGTTCTCACTTAATTGTCGGCCTGCCTGGCGAAGGGCAAGCGGAATGTTTGCAAACACTGGAGAGAGTGGTTGAAACCGGCGTGGACGGCATCAAGCTTCATCCCCTGCATATCGTGAAAGGCAGCATTATGGCGAAAGCCTGGGAAGTGGGACGTTTGAACGGTATTGAACTGGACGATTACACGCTGACGGCGGGAGAGATGATTCGCCATACGCCACCGGAAGTTATCTACCACCGCATTTCCGCCAGCGCCCGTCGCCCGACGTTACTTGCTCCGCTGTGGTGTGAAAATCGCTGGACGGGTATGGTCGAGCTGGATCGCTATCTGAATGAACATGGCGTACAGGGATCGGCGCTGGGACGTCCGTGGCTACCTCCAACGGCGTAGGCCATTGAGGGGAATTCCGCATTTCTCACACAATTTATAACGTAACTGTCAGAATTGGGTATTATTGGGGCAGGTTGTCGTGAAGGAATTCCCTAATGAAGCAAATTCGTCTGCTGGCGCAGTATTATGTTGACCTGATGATGAAGTTAGGTCTGGTGCGCTTCTCAATGTTGCTGGCGCTGGCTCTTGTCGTTCTCGCCATTGTGGTGCAAATGGCGGTGACCATGGTGCTGCATGGTCAGGTCGAAAGTATTGATGTTATTCGTTCTATCTTCTTTGGTCTGCTGATTACGCCGTGGGCGGTCTACTTTCTTTCGGTGGTCGTCGAGCAACTGGAGGAGTCACGACAACGTCTGTCACGGCTGGTGCAAAAACTGGAGGAGATGCGCGAGCGCGATCTGAGCCTCAACGTTCAGTTAAAAGACAATATTACCCAGCTTAATCAGGAAATCGCCGTTCGTGAAAAAGCTGAAGCTGAATTGCAGGAAACCTTCGGTCAGCTGAAAATTGAAATCAAAGAGCGTGAAGAGACACAAATTCAGCTCGAACAGCAATCCTCTTTTTTACGTTCCTTCCTTGACGCCTCTCCAGATCTGGTTTTTTACCGTAACGAAGATAAAGAGTTTTCCGGCTGTAACCGTGCAATGGAATTGCTAACAGGGAAGAGCGAAAAACAACTGGTTCACCTGAAACCTGCTGATGTTTACTCGCCGGAAGCCGCCGCGAAAGTTATTGAAACCGATGAGAAAGTGTTTCGTCATAATGTGTCACTGACTTATGAACAGTGGCTGGATTATCCGGACGGACGCAAAGCCTGCTTTGAAATCCGTAAAGTGCCGTACTACGACCGCGTGGGTAAACGGCATGGTTTGATGGGCTTTGGTCGCGACATTACCGAGCGTAAGCGGTATCAGGATGCGCTCGAACGCGCCAGCCGCGACAAAACGACGTTTATTTCCACCATCAGTCACGAATTGCGTACACCTCTGAACGGTATCGTTGGCTTAAGCCGCATTCTGCTGGATACGGAACTCACTGCTGAGCAGGAAAAATATCTCAAAACCATCCATGTTTCCGCCGTCACTTTGGGGAATATTTTTAACGATATTATCGACATGGATAAGATGGAGCGCCGCAAGGTTCAGCTTGATAATCAGCCGGTTGATTTCACCAGCTTCCTTGCCGATCTGGAAAATCTTTCCGCATTGCAGGCGCAACAAAAAGGGCTGCGCTTTAATCTGGAGCCGACGCTACCATTACCGCATCAGGTCATTACCGACGGTACGCGTTTACGGCAGATCCTGTGGAATCTCATCAGTAACGCCGTCAAATTTACCCAGCAAGGTCAGGTTACCGTGCGCGTGCGCTACGATGAAGGCGACATGCTGCATTTTGAAGTGGAAGACTCAGGCATCGGCATTCCGCAGGATGAGCTGGATAAAATTTTTGCCATGTATTACCAGGTGAAAGACAGTCACGGCGGTAAACCTGCCACCGGCACCGGCATTGGTCTGGCCGTTTCTCGTCGGCTGGCGAAAAATATGGGCGGCGATATTACTGTTACCAGCGAACAGGGCAAAGGTTCAACCTTTAGGTTGACGATCCACGCACCGTCGGTGGCAGAAGAGGTCGATGATGCGTTTGATGAAGACGATATGCCTTTACCGGCACTAAACGTGCTGCTGGTGGAAGACATTGAACTGAACGTTATTGTCGCGCGTTCTGTACTGGAAAAATTAGGTAACAGCGTTGATGTAGCAATGACCGGCAAGGCGGCGCTGGAGATGTTTAAGCCGGGCGAATACGACCTGGTATTGCTGGATATTCAGTTGCCAGATATGACCGGGTTGGATATCTCTCGTGAACTGACGAAGCGTTATCCGCGCGAAGATTTACCGCCGCTGGTGGCTTTAACTGCCAATGTGCTGAAAGATAAACAAGAGTACCTCAATGCTGGAATGGATGATGTGCTGAGTAAGCCGCTTTCCGTACCGGCGCTAACCGCGATGATCAAGAAATTCTGGGATACCCCGGATGATGAGGAGAACACGGTGACGACAGAAGAGAACAGCAAATCTGAAGCATTACTCGATATTCCCATGCTGGAACAGTATCTCGAACTTGTAGGGCCGAAGTTGATTACCGACGGGTTAGCGGTGTTTGAGAAGATGATGCCGGGCTATGTCAGCGTGCTGGAGTCGAATCTGACGGCGCAGGATAAAAAAGGCATTGTCGAGGAAGGGCATAAAATTAAAGGCGCGGCGGGTTCAGTGGGGTTACGCCATCTACAACAGCTGGGTCAGCAAATTCAGTCTCCCGACCTTCCTGCGTGGGAAGATAACGTAGGTGAATGGATTGAAGAGATGAAAGAAGAGTGGCGTCACGACGTAGATGTGCTGAAAGCGTGGGTGGCAAAAGCCACTAAAAAATGACCCCGGCTAGACCGGGGTGCGCGAATACTGCGCCAACACCAGGGAAATCTTGGCTGCGCCGTAAATTATTATGATGAGTTACAAGGGCACAGCACTGTTTTTCAGGCCGCACGCAGTTAAGATAGCAAATCTTAAATGATTTGTTACATGAATCAGTTAAATGTGTGATGCGTAGCATTTTTATTAAAAAGATTAATGTGTTTCAGTCAGTTGCGAAAGGATGATCACAATGAAGAAAATTGGCGTAGTTCTGAGCGGGTGCGGCGTTTATGACGGTTCCGAAATTCATGAAGCTGTGTTGACGTTACTGGCGATATCGCGTAGCGGCGCGCAGGCGGTCTGCTTTGCACCGGATAAGCAGCAGGTTGACGTTATCAACCATTTAACCGGCGAGGTGATGACGGAATCGCGCAATGTGCTGATTGAAGCCGCGCGTATTGCGCGTGGTGAGATCCGTCCTCTGGCTCAGGCCGATGCTGCCGAACTGGATGCGTTGATTGTGCCTGGTGGCTTTGGTGCGGCGAAGAATTTAAGCAATTTTGCCAGCCTTGGCAGTGAATGCACTGTTGAGCGTGAATTAAAGGCGCTGGCGCAAGCGATGCATCAGGCCGGTAAACCGCTTGGTTTTATGTGTATTGCCCCTGCGATGCTGCCGAAAATTTTCGATTTCCCACTGCGTTTAACCATCGGTACTGATATCGATACCGCAGAAGTGCTGGAAGAGATGGGCGCAGAGCATGTACCGTGTCCGGTCGATGATATCGTGGTTGATGAAGACAATAAGATTGTCACTACACCGGCTTATATGTTGGCACAGAATATTGCGGAAGCGGCGAACGGCATTGATAAGCTGGTGTCCCGCGTGCTGGTTCTGGCTGAATGAGTAAAAGCCGCTTAACGGCGTTCGGTTTCGTTCGTCGTTTTCTTCTGCGGTTAGTGGTTGTCCTCGCCGTTTTATGGGGCGGGGGCATCGCGTTGTTTAGCATAGCGCCTGTCCCGTTCTCAGCGGTGATGGTCGAGCGACAGGTCAGTGCCTGGCTGCATGGCAATTTTCGTTACGTGGCGCATTCTGACTGGGTCAGTATGGATCAAATCTCGCCGTGGATGGGGTTGGCAGTGATTGCCGCAGAAGATCAGAAATTCCCTGAGCACTGGGGCTTTGATGTCGCTTCCATTGAGAAAGCCCTGGCGCACAACGAGCGCAATGAAAATCGTATTCGCGGCGCATCAACGATTTCTCAGCAGACAGCCAAAAATCTCTTTTTATGGGATGGGCGTAGCTGGATACGTAAAGGGCTGGAAGCTGGTCTGACATTGGGGATAGAAACGGTCTGGAGCAAAAAGCGTATCCTGACGGTTTACCTGAATATCGCCGAATTTGGCGATGGTGTGTTTGGTGTTGAAGCCGCAGCGCAACGCTATTTCCACAAACCCGCGAGCAAACTCACTCAGTCGGAGGCTGCCTTACTGGCAGCGGTACTTCCGAACCCACTACGCTTTAAAGTTTCCGCACCCTCAGGCTACGTGCGTAGCCGTCAGGCGTGGATTTTACGGCAGATGCATCAGTTGGGCGGTGAATCTTTTATGCGACAACACCAGCTGGATTAAGCTTCGCGCGAGGTGAGGGTGAGTTTCTTGTTCTCACTGAGTTGTGCGCCTTTCTTCAGGGCGACCGATAACGCGGGTTGAGCGATAAAACGTTGCCACAAACGCTCTTGCTTACGTAGACAACACCACTTCGACCAGGTCGCCAGCGGAATCCACGTGCTTTCACCAATGTTGTCACAGACGACGGGAATGATTTCTGACTCGCTGATGCGGTGGCAAAGAATATTCTGCGGCTTCAGCGACATCGTCACGATGCGGTTATCCTGCAAATAACGCTTCAGCTGCTTCAGTAACTGACGCAACTGAGCAACATCTTCTTCGTAACGGCATTGTCCAGCAAATTCGGTCAATGTAATAGACGGCTTGCCATCAAAATCGGCAATGACATCGTAGACATAACCGGTTCCACAATCCGTCTCAACCGTACCGTGATAGCGTGGAATACCGCTCCAGTCTTTCAAACGACGACCAAGGTGCGCATAGTACTTTAACTCACGGCGGATCTCTTTATCACCACCGTCGCCACGGTGGTAGACAATCTTGATACAGCGTTGGGCATCTTCCGGATGCGCGTAACATTTCCGATGTCTTCCGGTGCCCAGGGGACTTTGTTCAGATAAGCGAATCATGCCATCTCCTGGAAATATTTTCTGACAATCTCCAGTATGAGGACTTAACTTAAACAAAACCTAAACAGGACTTTTTAAGGTTTTCTTAAGGTTTTGTTCGTACAGAAAAGAGCACAAAATGTACAAATTGCGAAAAATGAGGACATTTTCCGCTTGTACTTTTTTCACCCCTACGGGCTGAAGGTGTATATCTGGGGGGAATTAAGCGTCAGGGTTATGAAGATTAATCTTCATCGAAACCAGAGTTAAAGAGGGCGATAACGGCGGCCAGTGCTTCCACTTCCTGTGGACCGGTCGCTTCGACTTCAATCTGCCGTCCTTTGGCGGAGTCCAGCATCAGCAGCGCAATAACGCTGTTCGCTTCAGCCTCGGTGCCTTCGTCATTACGTAACAGCACTTCAGCGTCAAAACCCTGCATTAATTCAAAGAGTTTCATGGCAGGCCGGGCATGCATGCCCAGCTTGTTTGTGATTTCAACAGTTTGCTTGACGGTCATGGTTTACGTTTTTCCAGCGTACGATGGCGTGACTGGACGTTTTTACCGCGCGAGCGGAAGTAGTCTGCCAGTTGCTCTGCAATATACACCGAACGGTGCTTCCCGCCGGTACAACCAATAGCGACCGTCAGGTAGCTACGGTTGTTGGTTTCCAGCATAGGTAACCATAGCTCAAGGTAGCTTCGCGTCTGGTAGATAAAATTGTGTACTTCTGTGTGGCGGTCGAGGAACGCGGCGACAGGTTTATCAAGACCTGTCATTGGACGCAGTTTCGGATCCCAGTGCGGGTTCGGCAGGAAGCGCACGTCAAAGACGTAATCTGCATCAATAGGAATGCCGTGTTTGAAGCCGAAGGACTCAAAGACCATCGTCAGTTCACGCTCGCGTTTTCCCAGCAAACGGGTACGCAACATTTCTGCCAACTCGTGAACGGACATTTCTGAGGTATCGACAATCAAATCTGCCCGCGAACGCAGTGGCTCCAGCAGATCGCTTTCTTTGTCAATAGCACTTTCCAGCGACAGGTTCTTGCTGGAGAGCGGATGCAGACGGCGCGTATCGCTGTAACGACGAATCAGGGTGTTACGATCGGCATCGAGAAACAGCAGTTGCGGTGAGAAAGCATCAGGCAGGTTACTCATCGCCTGTTCGAATATTTCTGGTGACTCCGGCATATTACGAACATCAATGCTGACGGCGGCAGAAATCTCGCGATCGGCGAGCGTGCGAGCCAGATCGGGTAACAGCACTACGGGAAGGTTATCCACGCAGTAAAAACCCATATCTTCCAGCGCACGCAGGGCGACAGATTTACCTGAGCCTGAACGTCCGCTGACGATCATCAGTACCATGTACTGTTTCTCCTCACAACGTCTAAAAGAGACATTACAGAATAACTACGCTTCATCCGGAGTACCTTCGGTATCCGTAATGATTTGATACAGCTCTTCATCACTCTGGGCTGCACGTAAACGGCGGCAGATGGTTTTGTCCGCCAGACGTTTCGCCACCAGCGAAAGAGTATGCAGGTGCGTTTTAGTTTGGTCAGCTGGCACCAGCAGGGCAAAAAGTAAATCCACCGGTTGGTTGTCGATGGCATCGAAAGCTATAGGCGTTTCGAGCTGAACGAAAACACCAACGGCACGCAGAGTATCTTCTTCCAGTTTGCCATGCGGAATGGCAATGCCATTACCGATACCTGTACTGCCCATTTTTTCCCGCGTCAGAATAGCTTCAAAAACCACCTGAGGCGGCAGGCTGAGTTGTTTCGCAGCCAGTTCGCTGATAATTTCCAGTGCACGTTTTTTGCTCTGACAGTGGACGCGGCTTCGCGTACATTCCCTGTTAAGAACACTGCTAAGCTGTAGAGTTGTATCATTATTTGTCATAATTTCACCTAAGAACCTGACCACTCAAATCGTGGGACAGGTTCGGAGCATTAACTGTACAAATGGCCCGTTGTGTCGCACAACAGGCCGCCATGCACTTGCTAATTGCCCGGACAATTAGTGTTGTTTCAATTTATCTTTATGCTTGGTCAACTGGCGTGCCAGCTTATCAATTAAGCCATCAATGGCAGCATACATGTCCTGACCTTCCGCGCTGGCATGAATTTCGCCACCGTTTACATGCAGTGTTGCATCTGAGGTATGGGTGACTTTCTCCACTTTCAGAACAACATAGACCTGGTTGATTCGGTCAAAATATTGCTCAAGTTTGGCAAATTTTGATGTGACAAATTCGCGCAGGGCCTCGGTGATCTCGACGTTATTTCCGGTAATGTTGAGCTGCATAGTGTCTTCCTTATCGGTTGGGTCAAACGAGCTGTTTACGCTGGTTTGACGGCGGAATGGATAAAGACTCTCGGTATTTCGCAACAGTGCGGCGTGCCACCATGATACCTTGTTCCGACAGCAAAGAGGTTAACTTGCTGTCGCTCAACGGTTTCGCTGGGTTTTCCGCCGCGATTAATTTCTTCACCAGCGCACGAATCGCCGTGGACGAGGCTTCGCCGCCGCCCTCGGTATTGACGTGACTGGAGAAAAAATACTTCAGTTCAAAAATGCCTCGTGGACTATGCAGGTACTTTTGCGTGGTCACGCGAGATATCGTCGATTCATGCATTTCGACGGCCTGGGCGATGTCGGCCAGTACCATCGGTTTCATATATTCTTCGCCTTGCTCAAAGAAGGCTTGCTGCTGTTCAACAATACAGCGACTCACGCGCAGTAGCGTATCGTTACGGCTTTCCAGACTCTTAATCAACCATTTGGCATCCTGCAGATTGCTGCGGATAAACTGGCTGTCGCCATCGTTACGTGTGTTATTGCACATCGAGGCGTAGTGCTGGTTGATTTGCAGACGCGGAATGCTGTCGCTGTTGAGTTCCACCGTCCAGTGGCCGTTATGCTTACGCACCAACACATCTGGAATGACATATTCCGGCTCACCGGTCTGGATCGACTGGCCGGGGCGTGGATCGAGCGACTGGATCAGATTGACGGCTTCTTTCAGCACATCTTCTTTCAGACGCGTGACGCGCATTAAAGTGCGGAAGTCGTGATTGGCTAACAGATCGAGATGATCGCTAATGATCAGCCTGGCCTCTTCCAGCCACGGCGTGGTCTTATCGAATTGGGAGAGTTGGATCAGCAGGCAGTCACGCAGATCTTTCGCCGCCACACCGACCGGATCAAACCGTTGGATCCGCTTAAGGACCGCTTCAACTTCATCGATGTCGATCTCTTCATCGCCCATGCTTTCGAGAATATCTTCCAGTGGGACGGTGAGATAACCGGTATCATCAACGGCATCAACGATGGAGGTGGCGATAGCGCGGTCAGTGTCGGAAAACGGTGTCAGCTCGACCTGCCACATCAGGTAATCCTGCAAGGTCTGCGTCGTTTCGCCTTGATAGACCGGCAGTTCGTCGTCAATGTAGTCACCGCTGGTGCCGGACGGCGTACCGGCTGTATAGATGGTGTCCCAACTGGCGTCGAGCGGCAGCTCTTCCGGCATCTCTTTTTGTTCGAGCGCGTCAGCGGTGTCCAGCGTTTCGCTGTCTGGCGTTTCGTGAGTGTCGATTTCATCATGAGTGTCGATTTGCTCAAGCAGTGGATTACTCTCCAGCGCCTGCTGCAGCTCCTGTTGAAGTTCCAGCGTGGACAGCTGCAACAGACGAATTGCCTGTTGTAGCTGAGGCGTCATCGCCAGTTGCTGACTAAGCCTGAGTTGCAAACCTTGCTTCATGTTCAGAATCGTACTCTCCTGCTAAAACGTCGCGAGCTTCTACCCTATCAGAGTCTGAAGTCTTCCCCAAGGTATACACGCTTAACGTGTTCGTCTTGTAAGATTTCTGTAGGTGTGCCGTGGGCGATCAAATGCCCCTGACTAACGATATAAGCGCGTTCACAAACTGCCAGTGTTTCACGCACGTTATGGTCGGTGATCAGCACACCCAGGCCGCTGTCGCGCAGGTGCTCAATGATGCGTTTGATGTCGATAACCGAGATCGGGTCAACCCCGGCAAACGGTTCATCAAGCAGAATAAATTTCGGATTCGCAGCCAGTGCGCGGGCAATTTCTACACGGCGACGTTCACCACCGGAGAGCGATTGCCCCATGCTGTCACGCAGGTGCTCAATGTGAAACTCTTCCATCAGCTCGTTCGCACGGTCTTCACGTTGTTCAGCAGACAAATCGTCACGAATTTGCAGTACCGCCATCAGGTTATCGTAAACGCTGAGGCGGCGGAAAATGGAGGCTTCCTGCGGCAGATAGCCGATACCGCGACGCGCGCGTGCGTGTAATGGCAGCAGGCTGATATCGTCATCATCAATAATGATGTTGCCTGCATCGCGCGGCACAATGCCAACAACCATGTAGAAAGTGGTGGTCTTACCGGCACCGTTTGGCCCCAGCAGACCGACAATTTCTCCGGAGTTGACGGTCAGACTGACGTCTTCCACCACGCGGCGACCCTTATAGGCTTTTGCAAGGTTCTTTGCTGTTAATGTTGCCATAACGAATTAATTACCTTTCTTCTGCGCCGGGGTCTGGCCTTTGTTGTTTTTATCCTGCAACTGCGACGGCACCAGAACGGTGGTTACGCGCTTACCTTTATCGCTGAAGGCCTGCATTTTCTGCTCTTTCACCAGGTATGTGATCTTATCGCCCTTTATATTGCTATCGACCTGCTGCAGATAAGCATTACCGGTCAGAACGACAAAATCTTTCGCCAGTTCGTAATGCATCTGGGAAGCGTGACCTTCGACAGGTTTACCGTTGTCCTGCATTTGATAGAACGTCGCTGGCTTACCGTAGCCATCGATCACTTCTTTGCCCTGCTCGCCGCCCGGGCGGGTAACGACCACTTTATCGGCATTAATTTTGATGGTGCCCTGGGTAACGATGACGTTACCCGTGAAGGTGACTACGTTGCCTTGCATATCAAGAGATTGCTGATCCGACTCAATGTGAATCGGCTGGTCAGTGTCTCCGGTAACGGCAAATGCCGGAATACTGGCGGCCAGAAGAGAGCTGGCAAGCACAAGATTAAGGCTGAGTTTGTTTGTTTTGAATTTCATAGGATGTTCTAACCTTTTCAATCAGCTCGGCGTTCTTGCTGCGTAAGTTGCCGCGCATTTTCAGACCGCTGGAGTTAAATGTTGTTCCGTATAACGTGACGAGGTCTTCAGAGGTAACATCCTGCGTCACCAGATTGATCTGCGCGTTATCCGTCGTGATTCTGCGAAGTTGAGAGTCCGGCACGAGTGCGTTGACTTCAACGTGTCCATATAAATAGAGCATCCGATCATTGGTCAGCTTGGCTTTATCCGCTTTTACGGACCATGTCGGGATTTTATCCTTATCAAACGTAGTAAGTACCGGTTGCGTAAACCACGAAACGGCCTGATCGGAATAATATTCAACGTGTTGAGCAATCAATCGATAGCTTAGCGCCCCTTCTGGGTTATAGACGAGCGTGTCCGTATGCTCGCTTTTGTAGGTGGGATCATTGTTGTTGACGACCACCTGGGCGGTATCGTCTTTCTCGGTCATGTTAATGCCGATCATCACCAGAACCGCCAGTGATAGCACAATGATAACCCAACGTCTGGCTTTACTCATATCGATTGCCCTTTGGCTTCATCCAGTTTGCCCTGCGCCAGGAGTAATAAGTCGCAAACTTCACGCACTGCGCCACGACCGCCAGCAATGCGAGTCACGTAATCGGCGCGCGGGAGCAACAGCGGATGCGCATCGGCCACGGCTACGCTTAGGCCCACTTTTTCCATTACCGGCCAGTCGATGAGATCATCCCCAACGTAAGCCACGTTTTCCGGGGCGATCGCCAGTTTTTCCAGCAGATCGCTAAAGGCGATAAGTTTATTCGACTGCCCCTGATACAAGTGAGTAATCCCCAATGTGGCACAGCGATCTTCTACCAGTTTAGCCTTTCGCCCGGTAATGATGGCGACTTCAATATCAGAGGTGAGCGCACAACGAATGCCATAACCATCACGAACATTGAACGCTTTAAGTTCTTCGCCGTTGTTGCCCATATAAATCAGGCCATCTGACAGCACGCCATCGACGTCAAGGATCAGCAGACGAATATTTTCTGCTTTTGCCATAACGTCGGCACTGACAGGGCCGTAACAGGTCTCAAGTGACGCACCTGCTTTATTCATTGTTGTTTATCCTTGAATCTTTACACTACGCCAGCACGCAGTAAATCATGCATATGTAACACACCGAGTAAATGGTCGCCATCGGCAACCATTACGGAGGTGATATGGCGGGACTGCATTAAGTTCAGTGCCTCAACGGCCAGAATGCCAGGGCGTACGCGAATTCCCCCCGGCGTCATCACATCGGCAATACTTAATTGACGGACATCCACGCCCATATCGAAGACACGGCGTAAATCACCGTCGGTAAAGATGCCTTCAATCATCATATTGTCATCGCAAATGACGGTCATACCAAGATTTTTGCGGGTAACTTCCAGTAATGCATCGCGCAGGCTGGCGGTTTTTTTGACATGCGGGATCTCATCACCCGTATGCATAATATCGTTTACGCGCAGCAGAAGTTTACGACCCAGTGCGCCGCCGGGATGTGAGAGCGCAAAATCTTCGGCGGTAAAGCCGCGCGCTTTTAACAGAGCGACGGCGAGCGCATCGCCCATAACCAGCGTGGCGGTGGTGCTGCTGGTCGGTGCCAGCCCCAACGGGCAGGCTTCTTTTGCTACTTTAACACACAGATGCACGTCTGCGGCACGAGCCATGCTGCTCTCCGGGCGACCGGTAATGCAGATTAACGGCACGTGAAGACGCTTAAGCACCGGAATCAAAGCATTGATTTCGCTGGATTCACCAGAGTTAGAGATAGCTATTACCACATCCTGCGGGGTGACCATGCCTAAATCGCCATGCGCGGCTTCGCCAGGATGGACGAAAAATGACGGAGTACCGGTGCTGGCAAAGGTCGCGGCCATTTTGCGTCCAATGTGTCCCGATTTGCCCATCCCCATAACCACGACTTTACCTTTACACCAAAACATCTTTTCGCAAGCGAGCGCGAAATTCTGATTGATGTATTGATCAAGCTCCGCCAGGCATTCACGTTCAATCGCCAGGACTTCTTTACCTGCTTGCTGAAAGTCAAAACCCGGTTGCAACTCTACGTGCGACATAATGCGTTTCCAGTTATTCAACGAGTATTGGCGATAACCAGTACAACATCGCCAGCCATACGATAAATCCGCCTGTTAATAATACCCCTACGCCACGGCCCGGTTGCGGGGAGCGTCGCCAGCACAGCAACGCAAAAATAATGCTTACCAACAACATCACGCTGTAGTCACGGCTGTACGCCAGTGGGTTAATCTCCCCTGGCGTAATCAGCGCCGGCAGACCCAGTACGATGACGATATTAAATATATTCGCGCCAATGATATTACCGATGGCGATGTCGTTTTCACCTTTGCGAACACCGGCTATCGCGGTTGCCAGTTCTGGCAGACTCGTGCCGATAGCGATTGCCGTCAGACCAATAGTCAATTCGCTGATGGCAAAGTAATTCGCCAGAACGGTGGCGTTATCAATCACCATCCGCGTAGCCACTGGCATGATGATCAGCGCAATGCCAAGCCATAAAAATGCGACGGGTAAACCGCCTTCACGCGGTAGCTCTGCAAGCTGCTCTCTGGTCAGGCTATCGGTTCCCTGACGTTCGGCCTGATGTGCAAGTTTAACAATGAACAGCAGCCATAGCACAGCCAGAAAAAGGAGAAAGATACCATCGCTGCGGCTAAGTTGTCCGTCATAGAGTACGGAACCGGCCACCACGCTGACGAATAACATTAATGGTAACTCGCGGCGCAGAACATCGGAATGGACGGTAAAAGGGCGCACCAGTGCGGTCAGACCGAGGATCAGCAAGATATTGATAATGTTTGAGCCAAGCGCCGTACCGACGGCTAAATCGCGTTGTTCGTGCAGTGACGCGGCAAGCGAAACAATAATCTCAGGAAGCGACGTGCCAATACTGACCACAGTCATGCCAATGATCAGCGGTGGGATGCCAAAAGTGCGGCAAAGAATGGAAGCGGCAAATACCAGACGATCGGCACTGTATACGACCAAAAGTAAACCAACAATTAACAGTGCCGTAGCTAAAAGCATCTAACGTCCTTTCTTCAGGTATACTCGCCGGTCGCTGAAGATTCTCAGAAAGCCGTAACGGATTCTTAATTTTGACTTTATGCGGCTAAAAAGTAAAACAAATGCCAGCTTTAGCTAACCACGGCGGGTAATATTCTGTAAATATGTTGGGTTCAAGGTTAAATTGAGCACCATGCTTAGAAAATCAACGCAAGACGAAGGGTGAATTATGGGGCAGTCTGTGGCGAATTTAGTCGATATGCGCGATGTCAGTTTTACGCGTGGCAATCGCTGCATCTTCGATAATATTTCCCTGACCGTGCCGCGAGGGAAGATCACGGCAATCATGGGGCCATCGGGCATCGGTAAAACGACGCTACTCCGTCTGATTGGCGGGCAAATCGCACCAGATCACGGTGAGATCCTTTTTGATGGCGAGAATATTCCGGCGATGTCTCGTTCGCGCCTGTACACTGTGCGCAAACGGATGAGCATGTTGTTTCAGTCCGGGGCGTTGTTCACAGATATGAACGTATTTGACAACGTTGCCTATCCACTGCGCGAACATACCCAGCTCCCCGCGCCATTGTTGCATAGCACGGTGATGATGAAGCTGGAAGCCGTGGGGCTGCGTGGAGCGGCTAAACTGATGCCTTCTGAACTTTCCGGCGGGATGGCTCGTCGCGCTGCGCTGGCGCGTGCGATTGCCCTGGAGCCGGATCTCATCATGTTTGATGAACCGTTTGTTGGGCAGGATCCGATCACTATGGGCGTACTGGTGAAGCTGATTTCTGAGCTGAACAGCGCGCTGGGCGTGACCTGCGTGGTAGTTTCTCACGATGTGCCGGAAGTCTTAAGTATTGCGGATCACGCCTGGATTCTGGCGGATAAAAAAATTGTCGCTCACGGTAGCGCCCAGGCGTTGCAGGCGAATCCTGATCCGCGCGTACGTCAGTTTCTGGACGGGATAGCTGACGGACCTGTTCCGTTCCGCTATCCTGCCGGCGATTATCACGCTGATCTTTTACCAGGGAGTTAAGCCACTCATGCTGTTAAATGCGCTGGCCTCGCTTGGACATAAAGGGATTAAAACCCTGAGAACGTTCGGACGGGCCGGGTTAATGTTATTCAATGCGCTGGTCGGCAAACCGGAATTTCGTAAACATGCGCCGCTGCTGGTGCGTCAGCTCTATAATGTCGGCGTCCTGTCAATGCTGATTATTGTGGTTTCTGGCGTATTCATCGGAATGGTGCTGGGTCTGCAAGGTTATCTGGTGCTGACCACTTATAGTGCGGAAACCAGTCTGGGTATGCTGGTGGCGTTATCGCTACTGCGTGAACTGGGGCCGGTGGTTGCTGCGTTGCTGTTTGCTGGTCGAGCCGGTTCGGCGTTAACCGCAGAAATCGGCTTGATGCGCGCCACAGAGCAGCTCTCCAGCATGGAGATGATGGCGGTCGATCCGCTGCGTCGGGTTATTTCTCCGCGTTTCTGGGCTGGGGTTATTTCATTGCCGTTGCTGACGATTATTTTCGTCGCCGTGGGGATCTGGGGCGGATCGCTGGTCGGCGTTAGCTGGAAAGGTATTGATAGCGGATTCTTCTGGTCGGCAATGCAAAATGCTGTCGACTGGCGTATGGATCTGGTCAACTGTCTGATTAAGAGCGTGGTGTTCGCTATTACGGTGACGTGGATTTCGTTGTTTAACGGCTACGACGCCATCCCGACTTCTGCCGGGATTAGCCGGGCAACCACTCGCACCGTTGTCCACTCGTCTCTGGCTGTTCTGGGGCTGGATTTTGTGCTGACCGCATTGATGTTTGGGAATTGAGTTCATGCAAACGAAAAAAAATGAAATTTGGGTGGGTATCTTTTTATTAGCAGCACTGCTGGCGGCGCTGTTTGTCTGCCTGAAGGCGGCAAACGTGACGTCCATACGTACTGAACCGACCTACACGCTTTATGCGACGTTCGATAACATTGGCGGCCTGAAAGCGCGCTCTCCGGTCAGCATTGGCGGCGTTGTCGTCGGTCGGGTGGCAGATATTACGCTGGATCCGAAAACCTATCTGCCGCGCGTGACGCTGGAAATTGAACAACGTTATAACCACATTCCTGACACCAGTTCGCTGAGCATTCGTACTTCCGGCCTGCTTGGAGAGCAATATCTGGCGTTAAACGTCGGTTTTGAAGACCCCGAACTGGGTACTGCTATCCTGAAGGATGGCGATTCGATTCAGGACACCAAGTCTGCGATGGTGCTGGAAGATCTCATTGGTCAGTTCCTTTACGGCAGTAAAGGCGATGACAATAAGAATAGTGGCGATGCGCCAGCTGCTGCGCCAGGTAATAATGAAACCACTGAACCTGTGGGTACAACGAAATAATTTCAGGAGAACCGACGCATGTTTAAACGTTTAATGATGGTCGCTTTGCTGGTGATTGCACCGCTGAGTGCGGCAACTGCGGCAGACCAAACCAATCCGTATAAGCTGATGGACGAGGCGGCGCAGAAAACGTTCGATCGCCTGAAGAATGAGCAACCGCAAATCCGGGCCAACCCGGATTACCTGCGTACTATCGTCGATCAGGAACTGCTGCCGTATGTGCAGGTGAAATACGCTGGTGCACTGGTACTGGGTCAGTATTACAAGGGCGCGACCCCAGCCCAACGTGATGCATACTTTGCCGCTTTCCGTGAGTACCTGAAGCAGGCTTATGGTCAGGCGCTGGCGATGTATCACGGGCAGACTTACCAGATTGCGCCAGAACAGCCGCTGGGTGACAAAACCATTGTGCCTATTCGCGTTACTATTATTGATCCGAATGGTCGCCCGCCGGTGCGTCTGGACTTCCAGTGGCGTAAAAACTCCCAGACTGGCAACTGGCAGGCTTACGACATGATTGCCGAAGGCGTCAGCATGATCACCACTAAACAAAACGAGTGGGGAACGCTGCTGCGTACCAAAGGTATTGACGGCCTGACCGCGCAACTGAAATCAATTTCTCAACAGAAAATCACTCTGGAAGAGAAAAAATAATGAGCGAGTCACTGAGCTGGGTGCAGACGGGCAACACTCTGGTATTAACCGGAGAGTTGGATCAAGACGTACTGCTACCGCTTTGGGAAGTGCGTGAAGAAGCGGTGAAGGGAATTACCTGCATCGATCTTAGCCGCGTGTCCCGCGTCGATACCGGTGGACTGGCGCTGCTGCTCCACCTTATCGATCTGGCGAAAAAGCAGGGCAACAGCGTGACGCTTCAGGGGGTAAACGATAAGGTGTATACCCTGGCAAAGTTGTATAATTTGCCGTCTGATGTCCTGCCTCGTTAAATTTTTTCAGGCTGGATAAGGCGTTAACCGCCTGTCCGGCAAATCCGCCTGCAAGTCGAGCCTTGTTTGATTTATCAGCAAGGCTTTTTGCTTATTTATGCCAGCGCAACTTTGCTCTAAGATGTTTTGCTGGTTTATTAACTGATGAATGAAGATCCCATGGAAAATAATGAAATTCAGAGCGTGCTGATGAACGCTCTCTCCCTCCAGGAAGTCCACGTTTCCGGCGATGGCAGCCACTTTCAGGTTATTGCCGTGGGTGAGATGTTTGACGGCATGAGCCGGGTTAAAAAACAGCAGACGGTTTATGGTCCGCTGATGGAATATATTGCGGATAACCGCATTCATGCTGTGTCGATCAAAGCGTATACCCCTACGGAGTGGGCGCGAGATCGCAAACTGAACGGCTTTTGAGCTATGGGCGATTTGCCGGTAGCGGATATGAATTGTTAACTGAGAACAAACTAAATGGATAAATTTCGTGTTCAGGGGCCAACGAAGCTCCAGGGCGAAGTCACAATTTCCGGCGCTAAAAATGCTGCTCTGCCTATCCTTTTTGCCGCACTACTGGCGGAAGAACCGGTAGAGATCCAGAACGTACCGAAACTGAAAGACGTTGATACGTCAATGAAGCTGCTAAGCCAGCTGGGTGCGAAAGTAGAACGTAATGGTTCTGTGCATATTGACGCCCGCGACGTTAATGTATTCTGCGCACCTTATGATTTGGTCAAAACCATGCGAGCCTCTATCTGGGCGCTGGGGCCGCTGGTGGCACGTTTCGGTCAGGGACAAGTTTCTCTACCTGGTGGTTGTACGATTGGTGCGCGTCCGGTTGATTTGCATATTTCCGGGCTTGAGCAATTAGGCGCGACGATCAAACTGGAAGAAGGTTACGTAAAAGCTTCCGTTGATGGGCGTCTGAAAGGCGCGCATATCGTGATGGATAAAGTCAGCGTCGGCGCAACCGTGACCATCATGTGTGCTGCAACCCTGGCGGAAGGCACCACGATTATTGAAAACGCCGCGCGTGAACCGGAAATCGTCGATACTGCGAACTTCCTGATTACGCTGGGCGCGAAAATTAGCGGTCAGGGCACCGATCGTATCGTCATCGAAGGTGTGGAACGTTTAGGCGGCGGTGTCTATCGCGTGCTGCCGGATCGCATCGAAACCGGCACGTTCCTGGTGGCAGCGGCAATCTCTCGCGGCAAAATTATCTGCCGTAACGCCCAGCCAGATACTCTGGACGCCGTGCTGGCGAAACTGCGTGACGCTGGAGCGGACATTGAAGTAGGTGAGGACTGGATTAGCCTGGATATGCATGGCAAACGTCCGAAGGCCGTTAATGTCCGCACTGCGCCGCATCCGGCGTTCCCGACCGATATGCAGGCTCAGTTCACGCTGCTGAACTTGGTGGCAGAAGGCACCGGATTCATCACCGAAACGGTCTTTGAAAACCGCTTTATGCACGTGCCAGAACTGAGCCGTATGGGCGCGCAAGCCGAGATTGAAAGCAATACCGTTATTTGTCACGGTGTCGAAAAACTTTCCGGCGCACAGGTCATGGCGACCGATCTGCGTGCATCAGCAAGTCTGGTGCTGGCTGGCTGTATTGCGGAAGGGACTACGGTTGTTGATCGTATTTATCACATCGATCGCGGCTACGAACGCATTGAAGACAAATTGCGTGCATTAGGTGCGAATATCGAGCGTGTGAAAGGCGAGTAATCGTCTGAAAGCTGGCAGCCCCGTTCGCGGGGCTACCGCCAGACCACTCATTTTTTCGGTTTAGTGTAGCTGCGCATCAACTGCGTTCTGTCGATAAACTCATGGGTCTGCGGATCATGGTAGCGTGATGGCCATATAACCCAGGGGTCAGTACCCAGGGCTTTCGCAATAATCATCTCTCCCTTTGGCCACGGACGCGATAATGCATTTGCCAGCGTCGAGGAACTCAAACCATTTCTGCGAGATTCCGCCGCCATTGACGTTCCCTTCTTGCGCAAACCCGCAATGATGTCAGCGGGATGCCAGTCAATGAAATTACTCTCCATCTTGCCTCACTCCTTAAGTTAGTCGCTTTCATTCAGAACATGTGTTCTATCGAGCATCACTATACTCCTGATGGCGCATTGCTCTAAAAAGTTCATGTAAATAGTGTGAAGATTCAGAATATATAAAGACAAAAAGCTGATTATTCAGATGGTATTGCACTGAATAAGTGTTTTTATGGAACTTACTGGAGTTATCCCGCGCAATACGCGGGATAAAGGGAAGGAATTAACGATCGCGTTGAACCGCGATATGTGCAAGGCCGATTAACGCCTCTCGCCACGGGGTATCCGGGAGTATCTGTAACGCTTCGATGGCTTTGTCTGCCTCTTCCTCGGCACGCTGACGCGTCCATTCAAGAGATCCACACGCGTTCATTGCTTCCAGAACCGGTTCCAGAAGATGACGCCCGTTGCCTTGCTCAATAGCAGTACGGATCATTTGCGCCTGCTCCGGTGTACCATTATGCATCGCATGTAGCAGCGGCAGCGTCGGTTTACCTTCGTTCAGATCGTCCCCGACGTTTTTACCTAACTGTTCACCATCGGCGCTGTAATCGAGCAAATCGTCGATGAGCTGAAAAGCGGTGCCGAGGTAACGTCCATAATCCTGCAGGCCTTTTTCCTCTTCCGGTGTACATCCTGCCAGAATCCCGGAACACTGCGCAGCAGCCTCAAACAGACGTGCAGTTTTGCTGTAGATAACGCGCATGTAGTTTTCTTCGGTGATATCCGGGTCGTTAACGTTCATCAGTTGCAGAACTTCACCTTCTGCAATGACGTTTACGGCTTCAGACATCACTTCCAGCACTTTGAGCGAGCCGAGGCTGGTCATCATCTGGAACGCGCGGGTGTAAATAAAATCGCCTACCAGCACGCTGGCGGCATTGCCAAACGCGGCGTTGGCGGTAGCTTTACCACGGCGCATATCTGATTCATCCACAACGTCATCGTGTAGCAGAGTCGCTGTGTGGATAAACTCGATCAGAGCGGCAATGGTGACATGCGCATTTCCCTCATAGCCAACAGCTCGTGCAGCCAGTACAGCAATCATCGGACGAATACGTTTACCGCCGCCGCTGACGATGTAATAGCCTAACTGATTGATCAGTTGGACGTCGGAATTAAGCTGCTCAAGGATTGCCGCATTAACACCCGCCATATCTTGCGCGGTTAACTCATTGATTTTTTCTAAATTCATCGCAAAAGCCGGGCTTTTCGCCCCGATTACCTTACTGTGAACAAAGGCAACTTAGGGTTTATGGTTAGGAATATAGGGTGATTGTACTGAAAAAATGGCACAGATAAACGTTACCGTACAAGTTGTGTTTTTTTTCTTCGTGTATTGACTGTAGCACTTGTCAAAGGCGTGCGTTTTGCGTAATATTCGCGCCCTATTGTGAATATTTATAGCGCACTCTGAATCATTGAAAAGGTGTGCGCGGAAGCGGAGTTTTATATGTACGCGGTTTTCCAAAGTGGTGGTAAACAACACCGAGTAAGCGAAGGTCAGACCGTTCGCCTGGAAAAGCTGGACATCGCAACTGGCGAAACTGTTGAGTTCGCTGAAGTGCTGATGATCGCAAACGGTGAAGAAGTCAAAATCGGCGTTCCTTTCGTTGATGGCGGCGTAATCAAAGCTGAAGTTGTTGCTCACGGTCGTGGCGAGAAAGTTAAAATCGTTAAGTTTCGTCGTCGTAAACACTATCGTAAGCAGCAGGGCCATCGTCAGTGGTTCACTGATGTGAAAATTACTGGCATCAGCGCCTAAGACCTGAGGAGAGATTTCAAATGGCACATAAAAAGGCTGGCGGCTCCACACGTAACGGTCGCGATTCAGAAGCTAAACGCCTGGGCGTTAAGCGTTTCGGTGGCGAATCCGTTCTGGCGGGTAGCATCATCGTTCGTCAACGTGGCACCAAATTCCACGCTGGCACTAACGTAGGTTGCGGTCGTGACCACACTCTGTTTGCTAAAGCAGACGGTAAAGTGAAATTCGAAGTTAAAGGCCCGAAAAACCGTAAATTTATCAGCATCGAAGCTGAATAAGTTTTTCGCGTCCCGGTAACGGATGAAAGCCCCGCAACACGTTGCGGGGCTTTTTACATTCGATAGCCGGTAAAAATGCGCATCGTGCGGCGTTAATCCGCAAATGCGTTTTGCAGGGAATACGGTATGAAGCAGCAGGCAGGCATTGGCATTCTTTTGGCGCTCACCACAGCAATTTGCTGGGGGGCGTTGCCAATCGCAATGAAGCAGGTGCTGGAGGTGATGGAACCTCCGACAATTGTGTTTTACCGTTTCTTGATGGCGAGTATTGGCCTTGGTGCCATTCTTGCGGTGAAGAAGAAGCTGCCGCCATTACGCGTGTTTCGTAAGCCACGCTGGTTGATATTACTGGCGGTGGCGACTGCCGGGCTGTTTGGGAACTTCATCCTGTTCAGCTCATCCTTGCAATACCTGAGTCCGACCGCCTCGCAGGTGATTGGGCAACTCTCGCCGGTTGGCATGATGGTTGCCAGCGTATTTATCCTGAAAGAGAAAATGCGCAGCACCCAGGTTGTGGGAGCATTGATGCTCCTGAGCGGCCTGGTGATGTTCTTTAACACCAGTCTGGTCGAGATATTTACAAAGCTCACCGATTACACCTGGGGAGTTATCTTTGGGGTCGGTGCGGCGACGGTTTGGGTGAGTTATGGCGTGGCGCAAAAGGTTTTATTGCGTCGGCTGGCCTCACCGCAGATCCTATTTTTACTGTACACTTTATGTACAATTGCGCTCTTCCCTCTGGCAAAGCCTGGGGTGATAGCGCAGCTTAGCCACTGGCAGCTCGCATGTTTAATTTTTTGCGGACTGAATACATTGGTAGGATATGGCGCCCTGGCGGAAGCGATGGCTCGCTGGCAGGCAGCGCAGGTGAGCGCGATAATCACGCTCACCCCACTGTTTACGCTGTTTTTTTCAGATCTTTTATCACTGGCCTGGCCCGATTTCTTCGCCAGACCGATGTTAAACCTTTTAGGTTATCTCGGTGCGTTTGTCGTGGTTGCGGGCGCGATGTATTCCGCCATTGGTCATCGTATTTGGGGCGGATTACGTAAGCATACAACGGTGGTATCGCAACCCCGCGCAGGCGAATGATTTACGGAGAATAAAATGAAGTTTGTTGATGAAGCATCGATTCTGGTCGTTGCAGGTGATGGCGGTAATGGTTGCGTGAGCTTCCGCCGCGAAAAATATATTCCGAAAGGCGGCCCGGATGGCGGCGACGGTGGTGACGGCGGTGACGTATGGATGGAAGCCGACGAGAACCTGAATACGCTTATCGATTATCGTTTTGAAAAATCTTTCCGCGCCGAGCGTGGTCAGAATGGCGCAAGCCGCGACTGCACCGGTAAGCGTGGTAAAGATGTGACGATTAAAGTACCAGTAGGTACGCGTGTTATCGATCAGGGCACCGGTGAAACCATGGGCGATATGACCAAACACGGTCAGCGTCTGCTGGTTGCTAAGGGCGGCTGGCACGGTCTGGGCAATACTCGTTTCAAATCGTCCGTTAACCGTACACCACGGCAGAAAACCAACGGCACGCCGGGCGATAAGCGCGAGTTGCTGCTGGAGCTGATGCTGCTGGCTGACGTCGGTATGCTGGGGATGCCAAATGCTGGTAAATCGACATTCATTCGCGCTGTTTCGGCGGCTAAACCGAAAGTAGCGGACTATCCGTTTACCACTCTGGTGCCAAGTCTGGGTGTGGTACGAATGGACAACGAAAAGAGCTTCGTTGTTGCCGATATTCCAGGGCTGATTGAAGGCGCTGCGGAAGGCGCAGGTCTGGGGATTCGCTTCCTGAAGCACCTGGAACGTTGCCGCGTCCTGTTGCACCTTATCGATATCGATCCGATTGACGGCACCGATCCGGTTGAAAACGCGCGTATTATTATCAGCGAGCTGGAAAAATACAGTCAGGATCTGGCGGCGAAACCGCGTTGGTTAGTCTTCAACAAGATCGATCTGCTGGATAAAGCGGAAGCCGAAGAGAAAGCGAAAGCGATCGCTGAGGCGCTGGGCTGGGAAGATAAATATTATCTGATCTCTGCGGCAAGCGGACTGGGCGTTAAAGATCTCTGCTGGGATGTGATGACCTTTATCATTGAAAACCCGGTCGTGCAGGCCGAAGAAGCGAAACAGCCAGAGAAAGTCGAATTCATGTGGGATGATTATCACCGTCAGCAGCTTGAAGAAATTGCTGAAGAGGATGATGAAGACTGGGATGACGACTGGGACGAAGACGACGAAGAAGGCGTTGAGTTCATTTACAAGCGTTAATTACTGATGACAAACGCCAAATAGCCTGATGCGCTACGCTTATCAGGCATAAACAAAGCGCACTTTGTCAATAATCTGAAACCCCGACCATGCGCCGGGGTTTCTTTTTGACTAATTGTTCTGATAAATATCTTTATACAAGCGGCTTTCAAAGCGCACTAACGGAATACGGCGATTACGCTGATCCGCCGGTTCTACTGCATAGCCAGAAAGATATTGCACAAACGCCATTCGTTGCCCGCTCGCTGTGGTAATGAATCCCGCCAGGTTATATACCCCCTGCAACGAACCGGTTTTCGCTGAGACTTTGCCATCCACGCCCGCCTGATGCAGACCCGCACGGTACTGTAACGAGCCGTCATAACCCGCCAGCGGCAGCATAGAGATAAAGTTAAGCTCATTGTCATGTTGGGCGATATATTGCAGCACCTGCATCATGGTGGCAGGCGCAATCAGGTTATGGCGTGAAAGTCCCGAGCCGTCGGCAATAATCGTGTTGCCAATATCGACACCGGCTTGCTGACGCAGAATTTGGCGCACGGCGTCCGATCCGGCCCGCCATGTTCCAGGCACATTGAAACGCGCATGGCCTATCATGCGGAAAACCGTATCGGCGATCATGTTGTCTGATTTTTTCAACATAATCTTAAGCAGATCATGCAAAGGAGCCGATTGTTTACTGGCCACCACCGTTCCCGGTTCGTTAACCTGCGTTTGTCGCAGCAGTGTTCCGCTCCAGGTGATACCCGCTTGTTTTAACTCATCTTTCAGAATCGCCCCGGCATAGCTGGCACCATCTTGCACCGCAAAGGCTAACGGTAGAGGTTCGGAACGTTGTGGCAGGCATCCGGTCAGCGTAAAGCGGTTCAGGTCGCCTGGCACGACATCCAGCTCGCAGTATTGCGCTTCGGCAGAACCACGGGGTAGGGTGCGTACCTGGCTGAACATCGTAACGGGGTAATAAGATGCCACGCGTATAAAAGCCATATCACCGGGTTTTTGGGCGCTGTAGAGCGAGACGGAGAAGCAATTGCGGTCAACAATGGCAGCGGCGGGTGGTGCGCTAAAGCATTGTGTCATGTCATTCCATGGCCAGCCGGGAGCTTTATCATGGCTGGCAAAAATGGAGGTATCTATGAGTACATTGCCATCGATTTGTGTGACACCAGATTTTTTCAGAGTCGCGACCATATTGCGAATATCCTGACGTTTTAACGTCGGATCGGCACCAAATCGCGCCACTAAATCGCCTTTAAGCACTCCGTTTTCCACATTACCTTTGGTTTCAAGCGTAGTGGTAAAACGAAAATCGGGGCCGAGTTGAATCAACGCAGCCAGCGCAGTGATTACTTTTTGCGTACTGGCGGGCAGCGCCATCTGCTGACTGTGGTAATCAATCGTGGGGGCAGACGCGCCGACTCTTTGCACCATCAGGGCAAGGTTGGTACCAGCGGGTAGTTGAGTAATGTACTCATCAACATTCGCAGCCTGAACACTGAACGCTATACAGCTGGTCAATCCGATGATAAATCTGGAAAATCGCATAATCTCGCGCTAACAACCTGGAATCGAGCCGTCATACTACGGCGCAACGCCCTATAAAGTAAACGATGACCCTTCGGGAACTTCAGGGTAAAATGATCATCAAAATGTGAATTGTAGCTGACCTGGAACCTGTTTCCGGGTCGGTATTTTTTTGCTTCTGGCCTGGTGAGGAGTTATGCCGGGCTGACCGAACAGCCGGGGTGGGTGGAGACTCGCCCCATCAGGAATATTCAAGAGGTATAACAAATGCAAGCTATTCCGATGACCTTACGCGGCGCTGAAAAATTACGCGAAGAGCTGGATTTTCTGAAATCTGTGCGCCGTCCTGAAATCATTGCTGCTATCGCGGAAGCGCGTGAACATGGCGACCTGAAAGAGAATGCTGAATATCACGCTGCGCGTGAACAGCAGGGCTTCTGCGAAGGCCGTATCAAAGACATCGAAGCCAAGCTGTCGAACGCGCAGGTGATTGATGTCACCAAAATGCCAAACAATGGCCGCGTTATTTTTGGTGCTACCGTAACGGTGTTGAATCTGGATTCTGATGAAGAACAGACTTATCGCATCGTAGGCGATGACGAAGCTGACTTTAAACAAAACCTGATTTCTGTAAACTCACCTATCGCTCGTGGCCTGATCGGCAAAGAAGAAGATGATGTTGTGGTCATCAAAACGCCAGGCGGCGAAGTAGAATTTGAAGTAATTAAGGTAGAATACCTGTAAGAATTACCCAATACTCAAAATGTTGATGTATTGTAAAGAAAGGAAAAAGGCCGCTATGCGGCCTTTTATCAACGAACAGAGCGTGGCATTTTGCTCTCCTGCCTGCGGAAAATCCCTCGTTTTACACAGAAAATGTGTGTAACTTTAGGATAATCTTAGCGTGGCAGCGAGATTTTACGTTCTTTAGTTGGGCGATAAAGCACCAGCGTTTTACCGATGACCTGTACATTACAGGCGCCGGTTTCGCGCACGATAGCTTCCACGATCAAGGTTTTAGTTTCGCGATCTTCTGTGGCGATTTTCACCTTGATGAGTTCATGGTGCTCTAACGCTTGTTCAATCTCGGCCAGCACCCCTTCGGTCAAACCATTACTGCCAAGCAGAACAACTGGCTTGAGCGGATGTGCCAGACCTTTCAGGTGTTGTTTTTGTTTAGTACTCAGATTCATCGTATTTTTTTGCTTACGTTGGGATTGAAAACGGGTCATTCTACCGCCATCTCCCATATATCACCAAATAGGCGCGTAAAAATTTACGCAATTGGTTACGATGAGTTATCCCAATGGGAAAGTTAAATGACAGGTAAGAAGCGTTCTGCCAGCTCCAGCCGCTGGCTTCAGGAACACTTTAGCGATAAATATGTTCAACAGGCACAGAAAAAGGGGTTACGTTCCCGTGCCTGGTTTAAACTTGATGAAATACAGCAAAGTGACAAACTCTTTAAACCGGGAATGACGGTTGTCGACCTTGGTGCTGCCCCGGGTGGTTGGTCACAATATGTGGTCACCCAAATTGGCGGCAAAGGCCGCATCATCGCTTGCGATCTTTTACCTATGGATCCTATCGTTGGTGTGGACTTTCTTCAGGGCGATTTTCGTGATGAACTGGTGATGAAAGCACTGCTGGAACGCGTAGGCGACAGCAAAGTCCAGGTTGTCATGTCCGATATGGCACCAAACATGAGCGGAACACCGGCGGTGGATATCCCCCGTGCCATGTATCTGGTGGAACTGGCGCTAGAAATGTGTCGTGATGTGTTAGCGCCGGGTGGCAGTTTTGTAGTGAAGGTGTTCCAGGGCGAAGGTTTCGATGAGTATCTAAGGGAAATTCGCTCCCTGTTTACGAAGGTCAAAGTTCGTAAGCCGGACTCTTCTCGTGCACGTTCGCGGGAAGTGTATATTGTAGCGACCGGGCGTAAACCCTAACCGGGAGATTTCAGACGAAAGTTTGAAAGATGCTGGATATAGAGTATCCTGACGCTGTTTTTAACACAGTTGTAATAAGAGGTTAATCCCTTGAGTGACATGGCGAAAAACCTAATACTCTGGCTGGTCATTGCCGTTGTGCTGATGTCAGTATTCCAGAGCTTTGGGCCCAGCGAGTCTAATGGCCGTAAGGTGGATTACTCTACCTTCCTACAAGAGGTCAATAACGACCAGGTTCGTGAAGCGCGTATCAACGGACGTGAAATCAACGTTACCAAGAAAGATAGTAACCGTTATACCACTTACATTCCGGTTCAGGATCCGAAACTACTGGATAACCTGCTGACCAAGAACGTCAAGGTTGTCGGTGAACCGCCTGAAGAGCCAAGCCTGCTGGCTTCTATCTTCATCTCATGGTTCCCGATGCTGTTACTGATTGGTGTCTGGATCTTCTTCATGCGTCAAATGCAGGGCGGCGGCGGTAAAGGCGCGATGTCGTTCGGTAAGAGCAAAGCGCGCATGTTGACGGAAGATCAGATCAAAACGACCTTTGCTGATGTTGCTGGTTGCGACGAAGCAAAAGAAGAAGTTGCCGAACTGGTTGAGTATCTGCGTGAGCCGAGCCGCTTCCAGAAACTGGGCGGTAAGATCCCGAAAGGCGTCCTGATGGTCGGTCCTCCGGGTACGGGTAAAACGCTGCTGGCGAAAGCCATTGCAGGTGAAGCGAAAGTTCCGTTCTTTACCATCTCCGGTTCTGACTTCGTAGAAATGTTCGTCGGTGTGGGTGCATCTCGTGTGCGTGACATGTTCGAACAGGCTAAGAAAGCGGCACCGTGCATCATCTTCATCGATGAAATCGACGCCGTAGGTCGCCAGCGTGGCGCTGGTCTGGGTGGTGGTCATGATGAGCGTGAACAGACCCTGAACCAGATGCTGGTTGAGATGGATGGCTTCGAAGGTAACGAAGGTATCATCGTTATCGCGGCGACTAACCGTCCGGACGTTCTCGACCCGGCACTGCTGCGTCCTGGTCGTTTCGACCGTCAGGTTGTGGTTGGTCTGCCAGATGTCCGTGGGCGTGAGCAGATCCTGAAAGTGCATATGCGTCGCGTACCGTTGGCGCCAGATGTTGATGCGGCAATTATTGCTCGAGGCACACCAGGCTTCTCCGGTGCAGACCTGGCGAACCTGGTGAACGAAGCGGCACTGTTTGCGGCACGTGGCAACAAACGCGTTGTATCAATGGTTGAATTCGAAAAAGCGAAAGACAAAATCATGATGGGTGCGGAACGTCGCTCCATGGTGATGACGGAAGCGCAGAAAGAATCGACTGCTTACCACGAAGCTGGCCACGCGATTATTGGTCGTCTGGTGCCGGAACACGATCCGGTGCACAAAGTAACGATTATCCCGCGCGGTCGCGCGTTGGGTGTGACCTTCTTCCTGCCTGAAGGCGACGCAATCAGCGCCAGCCGACAGAAACTGGAAAGTCAGATTAGTACCCTGTACGGCGGTCGTCTGGCAGAAGAGATCATCTACGGACCAGAACATGTTTCTACCGGTGCGTCGAACGATATTAAAGTTGCGACTAACCTGGCGCGTAACATGGTGACCCAGTGGGGCTTCTCTGAAAAACTCGGTCCGCTGCTGTATGCGGAAGAAGAAGGTGAAGTTTTCCTCGGTCGTAGCGTGGCGAAAGCAAAACATATGTCCGATGAAACCGCGCGTATCATCGACCAGGAAGTGAAGTCACTGATTGAACGTAACTATAATCGTGCGCGTCAGTTGTTGAACGACAACCTGGATATTCTTCATGCGATGAAAGATGCACTCATGAAATATGAGACCATCGACGCACCGCAGATTGATGACTTGATGGCTCGTCGCGATGTACGCCCGCCTGCAGGTTGGGATGAGTCGGGAGCATCTAACAATTCTGACAATAATGGCACTCCAAAGGCGCCGCGTCCGGTTGATGAACCACGTACGCCAAATCCGGGTAACACCATGTCAGAGCAGTTAGGCGACAAGTAAGTTCCCGCATCAGATGACTGTATTTGTACCGAAAACCCCGGGGCGTGCTCCGGGGTTTTTTCTTATCAATTTATACCAGGGATAACACCATGAAACTCTTTGCCCAGGGCACTTCACTGGATCTTAGCCATCCTCACGTGATGGGGATACTCAACGTCACGCCAGATTCTTTTTCTGATGGTGGTACGCATAACTCTCTGATTGATGCAGTGAAACATGCGAATCTGATGATCAACGCTGGCGCGACGATTATCGACGTTGGTGGAGAGTCTACGCGTCCAGGTGCAGCGGAAGTGAGTGTTGAAGAAGAGTTGCAACGTGTTATTCCGGTGGTTGAGGCAATTGCGCAACGATTCGAAGTCTGGATCTCTGTGGATACCTCCAAACCGGAAGTTATCCGTGAGTCGGCGAAAGTGGGCGCTCACATCATTAACGATATCCGCTCCCTTTCCGAACCTGGCGCTCTGGAAGCGGCTGCGGAAACTGGTTTACCCGTATGCCTGATGCATATGCAGGGAAATCCAAAGACCATGCAGGAAGCGCCGAAGTATGACGATGTTTATGCTGAAGTGAATCGCTACTTTATTGAGCAAATAGCACGCTGTGAACGGGCGGGTATCGCAAAAGAGAAATTGTTGCTCGACCCGGGATTCGGTTTCGGTAAAAATCTCCACCATAACTATTCATTATTGGCGCGTCTGGCTGAATTTCACCATTTCAACCTGCCGCTGTTGGTGGGTATGTCACGAAAATCGATGATTGGACAACTGCTGAACGTGGGGCCGTCCGAACGCCTGAGCGGTAGTCTGGCCTGTGCAGTTATTGCTGCGATGCAGGGCGCACACATCATTCGTGTTCATGACGTCAAAGAAACCGTAGAAGCGATGCGAGTGGTGGAAGCCACTCTGTCTGCAAAGGAAAACAAACGCTATGAGTAATCGTAAATATTTCGGGACCGATGGGATCCGTGGTCGTGTTGGGGATGCGCCGATCACCCCTGATTTTGTGCTGAAGCTGGGCTGGGCAGCAGGTAAAGTGCTGGCGCGTCATGGTTCCCGTAAGATTATTATTGGTAAAGACACGCGTATTTCTGGCTATATGCTGGAGTCGGCGCTGGAAGCGGGTTTGGCGGCAGCGGGACTTTCCGCACTTTTTACCGGCCCGATGCCAACACCGGCAGTGGCTTATCTGACGCGTACCTTCCGCGCAGAGGCCGGGATTGTGATTTCCGCATCGCATAACCCGTTCTACGATAATGGCATTAAATTCTTCTCTATCGACGGCACCAAACTGCCGGATGCGGTAGAAGAGGCCATCGAAGCTGAAATGGAAAAAGAGATTAGCTGCGTTGATTCGGCAGAACTGGGTAAAGCCAGCCGTATCGTTGATGCTGCGGGTCGCTATATCGAATTTTGCAAAGCCACGTTCCCGAACGAACTTAGCCTCAGTGAACTGAAGATTGTGGTGGATTGCGCAAATGGCGCGACTTATCACATCGCGCCAAACGTGCTGCGCGAGTTGGGAGCGAACGTTATCGCCATCGGTTGTGAGCCGAACGGCGTAAACATCAATGCCGAAGTGGGGGCAACTGATGTTCGTGCGCTACAGGCACGCGTATTGGCTGAAAAAGCAGATCTCGGCATTGCCTTTGACGGCGACGGCGACCGCGTGATTATGGTTGACCATGAAGGCAATAAAGTCGATGGCGATCAGATCATGTATATCATCGCGCGTGAAGGTCTTCGTCAGGGGCAGCTGCGTGGTGGCGCGGTGGGTACATTAATGAGCAACATGGGGCTGGAACTGGCGCTGAAACAGTTAGGCATTCCATTTGCACGTGCGAAAGTGGGCGACCGCTACGTACTGGAAAAAATGCAGGAAAAAGGCTGGCGTATCGGTGCAGAGAACTCCGGTCATGTGATCCTGCTGGATAAAACCACTACCGGTGACGGCATCGTTGCTGGTTTGCAGGTGCTGGCGGCGATGGCGCGTAACCATATGAGCCTGCACGACCTTTGCAGTGGCATGAAAATGTTCCCGCAGATTCTGATTAACGTGCGTTATACCGCAGGCAGCGGCGATCCGCTGGAGCATGAGTCTGTTAAAGCCGTGACCGCCGAAGTTGAAGCGGCGCTGGGTAGCCGTGGGCGTGTGCTGTTGCGTAAATCCGGCACTGAGCCGTTAATTCGCGTGATGGTTGAAGGTGAAGACGAAGCGCAGGTCACCGAGTTTGCTCACCGTATCGCTGATGCGGTAAAAGCGGTTTAATGCGATAACTAACTGGCTAAAAAGGCGGCGATTGTCGCCTTTGTTTTTCTTATGCACATCTATTTTGCTGTTTTTTTCCGCAGTTGATACAATGCAATAAAATTGCCCTTGCGAAGGTCATTCGCTTTGGTTAGTATTCACACCCGCTTCAGTGGGAAAGATTAAATTCTCCCGCTTTATTGGTTGAAGCATTGGTACGCGGCAACTCCGCAAGGAACAGGTTGATTATGTACGAAGCTCTTTTAGTAGTTTTCCTTATTGTAGCAATTGGCCTTGTTGGTCTGATCATGCTGCAGCAAGGTAAAGGCGCTGATATGGGAGCCTCCTTCGGAGCAGGCGCTTCCGCTACGCTGTTTGGTTCAAGTGGTTCTGGCAACTTCATGACCCGTATGACGGCTGTGCTGGCAACGTTGTTCTTCATCATCAGTCTGGTGCTGGGTAACATCAACAGCAACAAAACCAATAAAGGTAGCGAATGGGAAAATCTGAGTGCTCCGGCGAAAACCGAACAAACTCAGCCAGCTGCTCCGGCTAAGCCGACCAGCGATATCCCGAACTAAGAATAGTATCTGTGCTGAGGTGGTGGAATTGGTAGACACGCTACCTTGAGGTGGTAGTGCCCTAACGGGCTTGTGGGTTCGAGTCCCATCCTCAGTACCAATATTCCAAAAGAAAGACGCTGAAAAGCGTCTTTTTTTGTATCTGTTGCCCGTCTGAATAGCGTTAAACAAAGTTTTCTGCATTATTATTTTCTACAAGCGCAATCGCCCTATGTTGCATAGGTTGTGATTACATAATCGTTGTAGATACCGTTTGAAGAGGCTGAAGATTACCAACAGAGTCCAGAGCATTGATGGATGCGCATAAATCAAATTTGTGAGTGCTCACTCTTCCTGCCAAAACCGCAAAATAACGTCAGCAAATTTGTCGGAAATAATCCCCCGACGGGCTGCCGAGCTAAAATGACTGCTTCGTAGCGCCGTTGTCCAGTTTTCTGGCGTTCGGTACGCTGAACCGTAATATCCCGTGATTAAATCGTCCGGATCTTCATCAGGCTCGTTCGTTAGCCCTCGTTCGTCTTGTTGCTGGAAGCCGACAAAAATAATATTGGTTAAGGCATTCTTTTTGTAATTGCCATAAAGAGTTTCGTACGCATGAGGATAATTTTCTTTCCAGTACCAGGTGGTATCGCCGCAGAACCACGGAGCAGCGGAAGTGTTAGTATTCAGAAGCTGAGAACTGTACTGCTTTAAATCCTTACGAAAGGCCTCAACCATATTATTAAAATATTGAGGGTGTAACGCGTAGTCACTCGTCATTAAGTCAAATTCGCCCTGCATCCAGCATACGCCGAGGAATTTATTCTGCGGATTCTTCGCCAGTGCAGCTCGCGTTCTGTTGACTAAATCCTGATACAGCGGAGTATCCGTTCCCCAACGACATGCATCATGGCTGGCTCCGTGCTGTTCTGAATATGTTCCTTCGCAGCCTGCGGTAAAAGCCGATCCGCCACGGCAACAAGGAACGATGAGAACGCCAGCATTATCAGGAATGAAGGGCAATAATTTCCGCGCAATATGCAGTGCCTGTCCAACTGTACCGTATTGTGTTTGATGATTCGTTGCCAGAGGATGGTGATAATCCCGCATATCCTGAACATCGTGTGGGCAGTGAGTTAGTGGAATAATGTCATTAAATTGACATGACGGGCCACCGGGATGCGTCTGTGTAAATCTTGCCAGTTGTTTTATTCTGGGGTGAGGCGCATCTTCACTGTCTGGTAACGGGAGTCCTTCGCCATATGCCATGGCATTAGATTGTCCGGCAACGGTAAGAACATAGTAATAATCGGGCGATATTATCGTGTTCATATATATGCGTAATTGAATGACAACGGGTGATGAGCCATTGAGCGCAGGGCTCCTTTGCTGGAGCCCTGAAAAGTTAGTTTTGCACAGTAACTTTATTATCTTTCACAGAGAGCAACACTGAATCCGCCACAGCTTTGCCGCCCGTAGTTTCACCGCCAATAATCAATAAATTATTATTCCAGGGCAATGATACTCCGTAGGCCCGACCTTGCGACAGTTCGCCAGATTTCTCCCATTTCCCGTTATGCCAAAGATGAATATCGGCGCTATACGATTTTTTCAGACCTGCATGCGCATAGTTTTTACCGTTCTGGTAATTTTCTCGTGAACCTTTGAATCCGGCTCCCCCGGCAAATATAAGAGAGTCATTGCTAATACCTGCAAAACCGCCAGCTACGCCATCTGGGGAGGAGACGGGAGAAAGTTTATTCCATTTTATGCCATTGCCGGTGAAATCAAGCTCAAATACAGCATCAGTTCGCAGTCCTGGTTTTGCTTCGCCATTAATAAGCCAGGTTTTATCACCTTTATTTACTACCGCTGCACCAGCCGTACCATACCAGGGGGATTCGCCAGTGTAACTCCATTGCTGTGTAGAGGGATCAAAAGACAACAGGAACTTATTGAAGAAATAATCTTCTGCTTTTTTGTCAAAATAGTGGGTGTTGATTTTATCTATAGCCGCTGAATCTTTTCCTGCCTCCTTGAGATCTTCAAAATAGCCATTAAAGATATTTTGGTTAACGCCGCCAGTAATATAGGCTTTGCCGTTGTGTACAAAGGTCACATGACCTGCCATGCCCATCGGTGCGTGCGACATTAATTTAACCCAGGTATTGGTTTTGGGATTATATTTGTGTACGTCGTTGAATACCTGAGTTAACCCCTCACTGTTTTTACCAACACCGCCAAATACATACAAATTACCATCAATAAAGGCAGAGGTTGCTTGATCTCTCGGGCCAGCGGGGAATTCCGCCAGAGCTATCCATTTTTTATCTTTGGCTTGCGTATCCAGCTTGTACCATGCCGTACCTGCGCTACCTAAACCAATGTAGACAGTGTCGTTATCAATTACACCAGTACCACTTTTAAATGGCACAGGAGTTTCTGGTAATACCGACGCGTTTGCGGCACATGAAGCCATCATGATAGCAAGTGCCGTTATTGTTTTATTCATTGTGACTGTCTCCTGTCTACTACAGTTTAAATGACACACCAATGCGATAACTGTTTTCCGATAAATTATCTCTACCGTTGTAAACACCCTGACGGTCAAGGTAGTCATATTCTATGTATGGCGTAATATCGGGCGTCATATGGTATTGTAGAACAAATGCATTTTCCGTCGCCCATTTCTTATGGTTTGCATAGCGATAATCGTTTTGTTTGCTGTACAGCGTCGTTTGCCATGCGAAGGTGAAATCACTATTAATATTGTAAGTGACATATCCATCCCAACGATGAACGTTATCACGAGACATATCACCAGATAAGTCTTGTTGTCGGTAAGCTTTCCAGTCGTAACGATAGCGAATGCCAAAATTGAGATCTTTTGTCGCATCCCATGACAGTTTTACGTAAGGTCCATAGCGTGTGCCATTGCTGCTAAAATGGGTTAACATTCCTGGGCGCACGGTCCATTGATCATCAAGTTTAATCGCGTAATTAACTTCAACCTGAACATCATTTAATGCGGCATTTTCCTTTTTATTATCATGAATGGTATTCCAGGTATTACTTTCCATACTTGCCCACCATCCATTTTTCCACCCCTCACTGACTTTGAGTCGAGTTTCATAGGCATGGCTTCCACTACGATATCCACCACGCACATCCAGTGTTGCAGCCTGAGAAATTAATGGTGACGAAAAGCAGAGTAATAATACGCCAGAAAGTATTTTAGCCTTTTTCATAAATTTCACTCATTTGTAGAATACAGAAAGTAATACGAAGTCCGAATAAACAAATAGCATTTATGTTATGTGCTCTTTTTTGCCAGGCTTATAGCGTCATTGGCCACGGATAATTATATTTTATTTTTTTTTGTATAATGCCTCCTGTGAGAAATTGCTTTCCACATAATTTAAGATAAACAGAGATCTGGATTAAATACCTGAGTATTAAATCTATTCTGATGTTTATTTGATTTTAGTGTTCGTAAGCTATTTCACTTACTAAATCCATTTTTAGCCAGTGTCATAAAATGGATTGTTTGTTGATCTCATTTTCATACTCCTGTCAGACTGAAGTGCTCTTTCATCACCCGATAAGAGAGGACGCCAGGGATGTTTGTATTAGATTGCGATATGAGTCGTCTTATTTATCTCTTGTGTGTACCTTTATACCTGTTATACCAGATCAAAAATCACGCAATCCATACAACAAAACCAGATTTGCAATTCGCGTCACAAAATATGTCGATATTTTTCGAAGGTAAAGATGTTATGTAAGGCCAGATGGTCATTGTCGACTGCCTTCATGAAACTGAAGTTTTGTTATTAACTAATTGTTTACAATGTATTTTTAATGATTTTCGGCAGTGCCGGGTTTACAAGCTAACTCCTCAGGTATGGTGAAAATGAGTGTTTATCTGCTATCAGATTGACAATAATTCTCATCATAAAATATGTTTTAACGTTCTGAGACTAAGGGCAACCTGGTATGTAGTAGAGGAGTTTCTGATCCTGTCCAGGGCTGGCTCGTTGATGTTCAGCACACTTCAGGATGGGGGGGGATCGGTTATTTGCCGTATCGCCAGTAAATAGTAGTGAGTAAGAAAAGATTAAGTTGAAGTAACCACACCATATTTAACACGAATGTAGATGAAAAAAGGTGCATGCAGACTTCCCCCCATATCTTTGGACAATACACGGTCTGGAAAGGAATATAACAATCTCACTGCATGAATTTACAAACCAAATGGTAATAATGGCTAGGGAACTAAGCATTAGCATGATAATAGCCACTTAAAAATTAAGGAATCTCATGAAATAGCAATTTTGAGGAAAATGGAGTTGACTAATAATGTTATATGTGAGATGGCGCGTTGAACAAAAAATTAAATTTTGCTGAATTTTTTTTATGTTGATTTTACTTGTTACAGAACATATCACGTGATATATAGATAAGATTAGTTACATTGATGATGAGGGTTATTATTAGATTCGTCTCAGATTGAAAATATATAAAAGAACATAGCATGCAAGAGCATAGCGTTGTATGGCAAAGTTATTATAAGTAGCTATCGCCATTCTATTTAAGTTCATTCAAAAGAGCTGGTCCACTTGCGTTAGTCATTAAGCAAACATTCGCTTTTATAAACATAATCAGGATTACAATGTTGGATTATTGCTAACCCAGCACAGCTAGTGCGCGTCTGTAATAATAAGGGAAAACGATGAAGAATAAGGCTGATAACAAAAAAAGGAACTTCCTGACCCACAGTGAAATCGAGTCACTCCTTAAAGCAGCAAATACCGGGCCTCATGCTGCACGCAATTATTGTCTGACTTTGCTTTGTTTTATTCATGGCTTTCGGGCGAGTGAAATTTGCCGATTGAGAATTTCGGATATTGATCTGAAGGCAAAGTGCATATATATCCATCGATTAAAAAAAGGCTTTTCAACGACGCACCCGCTATTGAACAAAGAAGTTCAGGCTTTAAAAAACTGGTTGAGTACGCGTACTTCTTATCCACATGCTGAGAGTGAGTGGGTATTTTTATCACGCAAAGGGAATCCGCTTTCTCGTCAACAGTTTTACCATATTATCTCGACTTCAGGTGGTAATGCCGGGCTATCACTGGAGATTCATCCGCACATGTTACGCCATTCGTGTGGTTTTGCTTTGGCGAATATGGGAATAGATACACGACTTATCCAGGATTATCTTGGGCATCGTAATATTCGTCATACCGTCTGGTATACCGCCAGCAATGCAGGGCGTTTTTACGGCATCTGGGACAGACCCAGAGGTCGACAGCGTCACGCTGTTTTATAAAGATGGATGAGATACCAGGGATGGTGTTAAAACCTACATTATTCTTACGATATATCAATAATAATTAACCATTTATTAATTGATGTTATTGTTGGTGTAATTCTTAATTATCATAATAAACATTAGCTTAACCATACACATACAAAATACAATGGTTTATTTTATTCGAAATAAACAAACAAAAGCATTCATAAATTTACATATCACTTAGATCCTTCTCTTTCTGCACTTTTTTCTTTATTTTTTAAGCAACTGGGAGTTAATCAGGTGCTATCTATTGTTATATTGAATTAAATCAATGAAAATAGATGTTGTCACATCAGTGATATTTTATTTTTGTATGATGTTTAATGTAATTGACTGATAACCACATAACTTTATGTGTGATTATCTTTTTATCTATTGGGCTAATTTTGACCGTTTGAGGTTTCCTATAGGTATTCATTCAAATATATCTCAGTCAGGAGTACTACTATTGTGAGTAAACGTCGTTATCTTACCGGTAAAGAAGTTCAGGCAATGATGCAAGCGGTTTGCTATGGGGCAACGGGCGCCAGAGATTATTGTCTTATTCTGTTGGCATATCGGCATGGGATGCGTATTAGTGAGCTGCTTGATTTGCATTATCAAGATCTTGACCTTAATGAAGGTCGAATAAATATTCGACGGCTGAAGAACGGATTTTCTACAGTTCACCCATTACGTTTTGATGAGCGTGAAGCTGTAGAACGCTGGACCCAGGAACGTGCTAACTGGAAAGGCGCTGAGCAGACCGACGCCATATTTATTTCCCGTCGTGGAAGTCGACTTTCTCGTCAGCAGGCCTATCGCATCATTCGTGATGCCGGTATTGAAGCTGGAACCGTGACGCAGACTCACCCTCATATGTTAAGACATGCTTGCGGTTATGAACTGGCGGAGCGCGGTGCTGATACCCGTTTAATTCAGGATTATCTGGGGCATCGAAATATTCGCCATACTGTGCGTTATACCGCCAGTAATGCAGCACGTTTTGCCGGATTATGGGAAAGAAATAATCTCATAAACGAAAAATTAAAAAGAGAAGAGGTTTGATATAACTTATTGATAAGAAAATGAAAAAATAAAAAAATACAAGACAATTGGGGCCATTTTGACTCATAGAGGAAAGCATCGCGCACGAACTTTTTCAGTTTATTTGTTGGCTTTATGTTCTGTGATTATATTTATTCATAGATTTTTATATTGAATGAGGTGGTTTTTGGAGAGAAGAATGAGGAAGTTGCTTCGAGAAAGAGAGACGTTATCTTTACGTAAAGCGGAGGTGATGTGAAATTAATTTACAATAGAAATAGTCTACATATCAAACAGTTAGTTGATTTTTGTCGTTTTTTGATGTTTTTATGCTTGAGAAAAAATACGAAAACTTTTTTATGATATGGACAGTTTGGCCCCAAATGTTTCATTTTTTGGGGGGAAACTGTGCAGTGTTGGCAGTCAAACTCGTTTCCAAAACAAAGTGTACAGAACGACTGCCCATATTGATTTATACGTAGATTTAAAAAGGAAAGCAGCATGAAAATTAAAACTCTGGCAATCGTTGTTCTGTCGGCTCTGTCCCTCAGTTCCACAGCGGCTTTGGCCGCTGCTACGACGGTAAATGGTGGGACAGTTCACTTTAAAGGGGAAGTTGTTAACGCCGCTTGTGCGGTTGATGCAGGCTCTGTTGATCAAACTGTTCAGTTAGGTCAAGTGCGTACCGCTTCGTTGGCACAAGAAGGTGCAACCAGTTCTGCTGTCGGTTTTAACATTCAGCTGAATGATTGCGATACCACTGTTGCAGACAAAGCAGCCATTGCCTTCCTTGGCACAGCAATTGATGGAAATCATACCAACGTACTGGCTCTGCAGAGTTCAGCTGCGGGCAGCGCAACAAATGTTGGTGTGCAGATCCTGGACAGAACGGGTACTGCGCTGGCGCTGGACGGTGCGACATTTAGCGCACAAACAACCCTGAACAACGGAACCAACATCATTCCATTCCAGGCACGTTATTTTGCAACCGGTGCTGCAACCCCTGGTGCTGCTAATGCGGATGCGACCTTCAAGGTTCAGTATCAATAACCTACTCAGGTTTAGGGACGTCATTATGGGCAAGGATGCCCACTCCTTGTGCGATAAGAATAATGATGAAAAGGACGAGATTATTTCTAGTAGCGTTGTTGCTGCCGATGTTTGCTCTGGCCGGAAATAAATGGAACACCACGTTGCCCGGCGGAAATATGCAATTTCAGGGCGTCATTATTGCGGAAACTTGCCGGATTGAGGCCGGTGATAAACAAATGACGGTCAATATGGGGCAAATCAGCAGTAACCGGTTTCATGCGGTAGGGGAAGATAGCGCACCGGTGCCTTTTGTTATTCATTTACGGGAATGTAGCACGGTGGTGAGTGAACGTGTGGGCGTGGCTTTTCACGGTGTCGCGGATGGTAAAAATCCGGATGTGCTTTCTGTGGGAGAGGGGCCAGGGATAGCAACCAATATTGGTGTAGCGTTGTTTGATGATGAAGGAAACCTCGTACCGATTAATCGTCCTCCTGTGAACTGGAAGCGGCTTTACTCTGGCTCTACTTCGCTAAATTTCATCGCCAAATATCGTGCTACCGGGCGTCGGGTTACTGGCGGCATCGCCAATGCCCAGGCCTGGTTCTCTTTAACCTATCAGTAATTGTTCAGCAGACAATGTGATAACAGGAACAGGACAGTGAGTAATAAAAACGTCAATGTAAGGAAATCGCAGGAAATAACATTCTGCTTACTGGCAGGTATCCTGATGATCATGGCAATGATGGTTGCCGGACGTGCTGAAGCGGGAGTGGCCTTAGGTGCGACACGCGTAATTTATCCTGCAGGGCAAAAACAAGTGCAACTTGCCGTGACAAATAATGATGAGAATAGCACCTATTTAATTCAATCATGGGTAGAAAATGCCGATGGTGTAAAGGATGGTCGTTTTATCGTGACGCCACCTCTGTTTGCGATGAAGGGAAAAAAAGAGAATACCTTGCGTATTCTTGATGCCACAAATAACCAATTGCCGCAGGATCGGGAAAGTTTGTTCTGGATGAATGTCAAAGCGATTCCGTCAATGGATAAATCAAAATTGACCGAGAATACGCTACAGCTCGCAATTATCAGCCGCATTAAACTGTACTATCGCCCGGCTAAATTAGCGTTGCCACCCGATCAGGCCGCAGAAAAATTAAGATTCCGTCGCGGCGCAAATTCTCTGACGTTGATTAACCCGACACCCTATTACCTGACGGTAACAGAGTTAAATGCCGGAACACGGATTCTTGAAAATGCATTGGTGCCTCCAATGGGCGAAAGCACGGTTAAATTGCCTCCTGATGCAGGAAGCAATATTACTTACCGAACAATAAATGATTATGGCGCACTTACCCCAAAAATGACGGGCGTAATGGAGTAACGCAGGGGGAATTTTTCGCCTGAATAAAAAGAATTGACAGCCGGGTAATTTTAACCGGAGGAATAATGTCATATCTGAATTTAAGACTTTACCAGCGAAACACACAATGCTTACATATTCGTAAGCCTCGTCTGGCTGGTTTTTTTGTCCGACTCTCTGTTGCCTGTGCTTTTGTCGCACAGGCACCTTTGTCATCTGCCGAACTCTATTTTAATCCGCGTTTTTTAGCGGATGATCCCCAGGCTGTGGCTGATTTATCGCGTTTTGAAAATGGGCAAGAATTACCGCCGGGGACGTATCGCGTCGATATCTATTTGAATAATGGTTATATGGCGACGCGTGACGTCACGTTTAATACGGGTGACAGTGAACAAGGGATTGTCCCTTGCCTGACTCGCGCTCAACTCGCCAGTATGGGGCTGAATACAGCTTCTGTCTCCGGTATGAATCTGCTGGCGGATGATGCCTGCGTGCCATTAACCACAATGATCCATGACGCTACTGCGCATTTAGATGTTGGTCAGCAGCGACTCAACCTGACGATCCCTCAGGCATTTATGAGTAATCGCGCGCGTGGTTATATTCCTCCTGAGTTATGGGATCCCGGTATTAATGCCGGATTGCTCAATTATAACTTCAGTGGAAATAGTGTGCAGAATCGGGTTGGGGGTAACAGCCATTATGCATATTTAAACCTACAGAGTGGGTTAAATATTGGTGCATGGCGTTTACGCGACAATACCACCTGGAGTTATAACAGTAGCGGAAATTTATCAGGTAGCAAAAATAAATGGCAGCATATCAATACCTGGCTTGAGCGAGACATCATTCCGTTACGTTCCCGACTGACGCTGGGCGATGGTTATACCCAGGGCGATATTTTCGATGGTATTAACTTTCGCGGCGCACAATTGGCCTCAGATGACAATATGTTACCCGATAGCCAAAGAGGATTTGCCCCGGTGATCCACGGTATTGCGCGTGGTACTGCACAGGTCACTATTAAACAAAATGGGTATGACATTTATAATAGTACGGTGCCACCGGGGCCTTTTACCATCAACGATATCTATGCCGCAGGTAATAGTGGTGACTTGCAGGTAACGATTAAAGAGGCTGACGGTAGCACGCAGATCTTTACCGTACCCTATTCGTCAGTCCCGCTTTTGCAACGTGAAGGGCATACACGTTATTCCATTACGGCAGGAGAATACCGTAGTGGAAATGCGCAGCAGGAAAAACCCCGCTTTTTCCAGAGCACATTACTCCACGGCCTTCCGGCTGGCTGGACAATATATGGTGGAACGCAACTGGCGGATCGTTATCGTGCTTTTAATTTCGGTATCGGGAAAAACATGGGGGCACTGGGCGCTCTGTCGGTGGATATGACGCAGGCTAATGCCACACTTCCCGATGAAAGTCAGCATGACGGACAATCGGTGCGTTTTCTCTATAACAAATCGCTCAATGAGTCAGGCACGAATATTCAGTTAGTGGGTTACCGCTATTCGACCAGCGGATATTTTAATTTCGCTGATACAACATACAGCCGAATGAATGGCTACAACATTGAAACGCAGGATGGTGTTATTCAGGTTAAGCCGAAATTCACCGACTATTACAACCTCGCTTATAACAAACGCGGGAAATTACAGCTCACTGTTACTCAGCAACTCGGGCGCACATCAACACTGTATTTGAGTGGTAGCCATCAAACTTATTGGGGAACAAGTAATGTCGATGAGCAATTCCAGGCTGGATTAAATACTGCGTTCGAAGATATCAACTGGACGCTCAGCTATAGCCTGACGAAAAACGCCTGGCAAAAAGGACGGGATCAGATGTTAGCTCTTAACGTCAACATTCCTTTCAGCCACTGGCTGCGTTCTGACAGTAAATCTCAGTGGCGACATGCCAGTGCCAGCTACAGCATGTCGCACGATCTCAACGGTCGGATGACCAATCTGGCTGGTGTATACGGTACGTTGCTGGAAGACAACAACCTCAGCTATAGCGTGCAAACCGGCTATGCCGGGGGAGGCGATGGTAATAGCGGAAGTACAGGCTACGCCACGCTGAATTATCGCGGTGGCTACGGCAATGCCAACATCGGTTACAGCCATAACGATGATATTAAGCAGTTCTATTACGGAGTCAGCGGTGGGGTACTGGCTCATGCCAATGGCATAACGCTGGGGCAGCCGTTAAACGATACGGTGGTGCTTGTTAAAGCGCCTGGCGCAAAAGATGCAAAAGTCGAAAACCAGACGGGGGTGCGTACCGACTGGCGCGGTTATGCCGTGCTGCCTTATGCCACTGAATATCGCGAAAATAGAGTGGCGCTGGATACCAATACCCTGGCTGATAACGTCGATTTAGATAACGCGGTCGCTAACGTTGTTCCCACCCGTGGGGCAATTGTGCGAGCAGAGTTTAAAGCGCGCGTTGGAATAAAACTGCTCATGACGCTAACCCACAATAATAAGCCGCTGCCGTTTGGGGCGATGGTCACATCAGAGAGCAGCCAGAGTAGCGGCATTGTTGCGGATAATGGCCAGGTTTATCTCAGCGGAATGCCTTTAGCGGGAAAAGTTCAGGTGAAATGGGGAGAAGGGGAGAATGCTCACTGTGTCGCCAATTATCAACTGCCACCAGAGAGTCAGCAGCAGTTATTAACTCAGCTATCAGCTGAATGTCGTTAAGGGGGCGTGATGAAAAGCAAACCTTTTTATCTTCTCTGCGTTTTTTTGTGGCTGGTTGTCAGTCACGCCAGAGCCGCAGATAGCACGATTACTATTCGCGGCTATGTCAGGGATAACGGCTGTAGTGTGGCAGCTGAATCAACCAATTTTACCGTTGATCTGATGGAAAACGCGGCGAAGCAATTTAGCAACATTGGGGCGACGACTCCAGCCGTTCCATTTCGTATTGTGCTGTCACCCTGTGGTAATGCCGTTTCCGCCGTAAAGGTTGGGTTTACCGGTGTTTCAGATAGCCACAATGCCAACCTGCTTGCACTTGATAATACGGTGTCAGCGGCCGCAGGGCTGGGAATACAGCTTCTGAATGAGCAACAAAATCAGATACCCCTTAATGCCCCATCGTCCGCGATTTCGTGGACGACCCTGACGCCGGGTAAACCAAATACGCTGAATTTTTACGCCCGGCTAATGGCGACACAGGTGCCTGTCACTGCGGGGCATATCAATGCCACGGCAACCTTTACTCTTGAATATCAGTAACTGGAGATGCTCATGAAATGGCGCAAACGTGGGTATTTATTGGCGGCAATGTTGGCGCTCGCAAGTGCGACGATACAGGCAGCCGATGTCACCATCACGGTGAACGGTAAGGTCGTCGCCAAGCCGTGCACAGTTTCCACCACCAATGCCACGGTAGATCTCGGCGATCTTTATTCTTTCAGTCTTATATCTGCCGGAGCGGCATCGGCCTGGCATGATGTTGCGCTTGAGTTGACTAATTGTCCGGTGGGAACGTCCAGGGTCACCGCCAGCTTCAGCGGGGCAGCCGACAGCACCGGATATTATAAAAACCAGGGAACCGCGCAAAACATCCAGTTAGAGCTACAGGATGACAGTGGCAACACATTGAATACTGGCGCAACCAAAACAGTTCAGGTGGATGATTCCTCACAATCAGCGCACTTCCCGTTACAGGTCAGAGCATTGACGGTAAATGGCGGAGCCACTCAGGGAACCATTCAGGCAGTGATTAGCATCACCTATACCTACAGCTGAACCCGAAGAGATGATTGTAATGAAACGAGTTATTACCCTGTTTGCTGTACTGCTGATGGGCTGGTCGGTAAATGCCTGGTCATTCGCCTGTAAAACCGCCAATGGTACAGCTATCCCTATTGGCGGTGGCAGCGCCAATGTTTATGTAAATCTTGCGCCCGCCGTGAATGTGGGGCAAAACCTGGTCGTGGATCTTTCGACGCAGATCTTTTGCCATAACGATTACCCGGAAACCATTACAGACTATGTCACACTGCAACGAGGTTCAGCTTATGGCGGTGTGTTATCTAATTTTTCCGGAACCGTAAAATATAATGGCAGTAGCTATCCTTTCCCGACCACCAGCGAAACGCCGCGCATTGTTTATAATTCGAGAACGGATAAGCCCTGGCCGGTGGCGCTTTATCTGACGCCGGTCAGCAGTGCGGGTGGCGTTGCGATTAAGGCAGGCTCATTAATTGCCGTGCTTATTTTGCGACAGACCAACAACTATAACAGCGATGATTTCCAGTTCGTCTGGAATATTTACGCCAATAATGATGTGGTGGTGCCCACTGGCGGCTGTGATGTTTCCGCTCGTGATGTCACCGTTACACTGCCGGACTATCCCGGTTCGGTGCCGATTCCTCTTACCGTTTATTGTGCGAAAAGCCAAAACCTGGGGTATTACCTTTCAGGCACAACCGCAGATGCGGGCAACTCGATTTTCACCAATACCGCGTCGTTTTCGCCAGCACAGGGAGTCGGCGTACAGTTGACGCGCAACGGAACGATTATTCCAGCGAATAGCACTGTGTCATTAGGGGCAGTAGGGACTTCGGCGGTAAGTCTGGGATTAACGGCAAATTACGCACGTACTGGAGGGCAGGTGACTGCAGGTAATGTGCAATCGATTATTGGCGTGACTTTTGTTTATCAATAAAGAAATCACAGGGCTTGCTAATGCTGGTACGTAATATTACGTGATGCGCCAGGCTACCTGCAAAACCTGCATGTTAGCCCTTTGTAGGCCAGATAAGACGCGTCAGCGTCGCATCTGGCATAAACAAAGCGCACTTTGCTGGTCTGTTCCCCTCACCCTAACCCTCTCCCCGGAGGGGCGAGGGGACTGTCTGGGCACATTTTTAGACTTTGTCATCAGTCAGAGCCTGCCATTGGCAGGCTCTGGTGTTCTTTTACGCTACCATGCTGATAATCAACACAATAATCAGCCCAACCACGGAGTTGACCAGTTCCAGCAGACCCCAGGTTTTTAACGTGTCTTTTACCGACAGGTCAAAATAACCCTTAAACAACCAGAAAGATGCATCGTTAATGTGGGTGAGGGTGTTGGAACCCGCAGCCGTCGCCAGCACCAGCAGCGCCGGATTCACGCCAACCAGTTGACCGGTTGCCGGATCAAGGATTGCAGCACTGATAATCCCGGCGGCAGTCATCGCCGAAACCACACCCTGACCGGTCGCCAGACGAATCAGTACGGTGATCAGCCACGCCATGATGTAGGGCGAAATATTGCCATGCGACATCAACATGCCGATGGTGTCACCAATACCGGTGTCGATGATGGTCTGCTTCAGTACGCCGCCAGCACCGATGATCAGAATCACCATCGCAATGCTTTTTACTGCGCTTTCAAAGGCGTTCATCACCCACTGCATATCGTGCCCGCGCGCGGTGCCAAAGAGTACGAACGCAACTACCATCGCAATAAACATCGCAATCGGCGAGGAACCAATAAAGTTAACCACTTCCCACGCAGGCGTGTCTTTTACCAGCCAGATATTGGCGATGGTGGTGGAGATCATAATGATCGCCGGGATCAGCGGCACCAGAATCGAAACGCCGAAAGAGGGCAGATTATTCATATCTACCGGTTGATCTGCTTTCAGGAATGACGGCGTTGGGCGCTCAAGATTGCCGAGGAACTTCGGCAGGATCAGACCTGCGCAGATTACACTTGGGATCGTCACCAGTACGCCATAGATATAAACCATCCCCATATCCGCGCCATAAGCGTTCACCAGCGCCACCGGACCCGGCTGCGGTGGGAACAATGAATGTGCGGTAGTGGCAGCTGCTACTGCCGGGATCGCCAGTTTCAGGAACGGAATTTTAGCTTCGGCGGCAATAACAATAACCAGCGGCGCTAACATGATAAAGGCTACTTCATAGAACATCGCCAGACCGAAAATCAAGCCGATGATAATCACCGATAGCTGTACATAGCGCAGACCGAGACGTGCCAGCAGCGTATGCGCTATCTGGTGAGCAGCGCCGGAGTCGACCATCAATTTACCGATGACCGCACCGAATACCACGATGATAGCCAGTTCCCCCAGCGTGTTGCCGAAGCCCGCTTTCATGGTGTGCAGCAGCGACATCAAATCCATGCCCGCCAGCATCCCGACGGACAGCGCCGCCACCAACAAAGCTACCATCGAGTTGATCTTGAACCTCAAATTCAGTACCAGCATCAGGCCGATACCGAAGACGACCCAAAGAATGTTAAGCACATGCATAACGTTTTACCTTACCTGGTTGAGCCATTGTTATTTTGGGCGACATGTTATGTAAATTGGTCAACCATTTTTGCGATGAATATCACATACCCTGATCAATAACCGTTGTTTACCCTTTGCTGTAATTTGCAACAATCGGCGGGAGAGTAGATTTCTTGTGATGTGGTTAACCAATTTTAGAATCTGGGTTGACATGTCTTACCAAAAGGTAGAACTTATACGCCATCTCATCCGGTGCGACGCCACGGCTGTGGTCTGGTTGTTCATCCGGATACCTAAACAACTCCGGGGTTCCGCGTCTCTTCGCTGTGGAACCCACTATGTGAAAGAGGAAAAATCATGGAACAGACCTGGCGCTGGTACGGCCCAAACGATCCGGTTTCTTTAGCTGATGTCCGTCAGGCGGGCGCAACTGGCGTGGTTACCGCGCTGCACCATATCCCGAACGGCGAAGTATGGTCCGTAGAAGAGATCCTCAAACGCAAGGCTATCGTTGAAGATGCTGGCCTGGTGTGGTCTGTCGTAGAAAGCGTGCCAATTCACGAAGATATCAAAACCCATACCGGCAACTATGAGCAGTGGATCGCTAACTATCAGCAGACCCTGCGCAACCTTGCGCAGTGCGGTATTCGCACTGTGTGCTACAACTTCATGCCTGTGCTCGACTGGACCCGTACTGACCTCGAATACGTGCTGCCAGACGGCTCCAAAGCTCTGCGCTTCGACCAGATCGAATTCGCTGCATTCGAAATGCATATCCTGAAGCGTCCAGGCGCGGAAGCGGATTACACCGAAGAAGAAATTGCTCAGGCTGCTGAACGCTTCGCCACTATGAGCGACGAAGACAAAGCGCGTCTGACCCGTAACATCATTGCTGGTCTGCCGGGCGCGGAAGAAGGCTACACCCTCGACCAGTTCCGTAAGCACCTGGAGCTGTACAAAGATATCGACAAAGCGAAGCTGCGCGAAAACTTTGCGGTCTTCCTGAAAGCCATTATTCCGGTTGCCGAAGAAGTTGGCGTGCGTATGGCTGTTCACCCGGACGATCCGCCGCGCCCGATCCTCGGCCTGCCGCGCATTGTTTCCACCATTGAAGATATGCAGTGGATGGTTGATACCGTAAACAGCATGGCGAACGGTTTCACCATGTGCACCGGTTCTTACGGCGTGCGTGCTGACAACGATCTGGTTGATATGATCAAGCAGTTCGGTCCGCGTATTTACTTTACCCATCTGCGCTCCACCATGCGTGAAGATAACCCGAAAACCTTCCACGAAGCGGCGCACCTGAACGGTGACGTTGATATGTACGAAGTGGTGAAAGCGATTGTTGAAGAAGAACACCGTCGTAAAGCGGAAGGCAAAGAAGACCTGATCCCGATGCGTCCGGACCACGGTCATCAGATGCTGGACGACCTGAAGAAGAAAACCAACCCAGGTTACTCCGCGATTGGTCGTCTGAAAGGCCTGGCCGAAGTTCGCGGTGTCGAACTGGCGATCCAGCGCGCTTTCTTTAGCCGTTAATATCCACCGGCATGGCTGCGCGCCGTGCCGGTTCCTTCTTCCTTGCCGTCACTCTCTGAAGACGGATTCTGGAGTTTACGATGACTACTATTGTTGACAGCAATCTGCCGGTTGCCCGCCCGTCATGGGATCATTCTCGTCTGGAATCACGCATTGTGCATCTCGGTTGCGGGGCGTTTCACCGCGCGCACCAGGCGCTGTACACCCATCATCTGCTGGAAAGCACCGACAGCGACTGGGGTATCTGCGAAGTTAACCTGATGCCAGGTAACGACCGCGTGCTGATCGAAAACCTGAAAAAACAGCAACTGCTGTACACCGTGGCGGAAAAAGGCGCGGAAAGCACCGAGCTGAAAATTATCGGTTCGATGAAAGAAGCTCTGCATCCGGAAATCGACGGTTGCGAAGGTATTCTCAACGCAATGGCGCGTCCGCAAACAGCGATTGTCTCTCTGACGGTCACGGAAAAAGGTTACTGCGCCGATGCGGCAAGCGGTCAGTTGGATCTCAATAACCCGCTGATCAAGCACGACCTGGAAAATCCGACCGCGCCGAAGTCCGCGATTGGTTACATCGTTGAAGCTCTGCGCCTGCGTCGTGAAAAAGGGCTGAAAGCGTTTACCGTGATGTCCTGCGACAACGTGCGTGAAAATGGTCATGTGGCGAAAGTTGCCGTTCTGGGGCTGGCTCAGGCGCGCGACCCACAGCTGGCGGCATGGATTGAAGAAAATGTCACCTTCCCCTGCACTATGGTTGACCGCATCGTTCCGGCGGCGACGCCAGAAACCTTACAGGAAATTGCTGATCAACTGGGCGTTTACGACCCGTGCGCCATTGCCTGCGAACCGTTCCGCCAGTGGGTGATTGAAGATAACTTCGTTAATGGTCGCCCGGACTGGGATAAAGTGGGCGCACAGTTCGTTTCGGACGTTGTACCATTCGAAATGATGAAACTGCGTATGCTCAACGGCAGCCACTCTTTCCTGGCGTACCTTGGTTACCTCGGTGGCTATGAAACCATTGCTGATACCATGACTAACCCGGATTATCGCAAAGCCGCCTTTGCCCTGATGATGCATGAACAAGCGCCAACGCTGTCGATGCCGGAAGGGACTGACCTGAACGCCTATGCGACGCTGCTGATCGAGCGTTTCAGCAACCCGTCTCTGCGTCACCGCACCTGGCAGATTGCGATGGACGGCAGCCAGAAGTTACCGCAGCGTCTGCTGGACCCGGTGCGTCTGCATCTGCAAAACGGCGGTAGCTGGCGTCACCTGGCGCTCGGCGTGGCGGGCTGGATGCGTTACACCCAGGGTGTGGATGAGCAAGGCAACGCCATCGACGTAGTTGACCCGATGCTGGCTGAATTCCAGAAGATCAACGCGCAATATCAGGGAGCAGAACGCGTAAAAGCCCTGTTGAGCCTGAGCGGTATTTTTGCAGATGATCTGCCGCAGAATGCCGACTTTGTTGGCGCAGTGACAGCGGCATATCAGCAACTGTGCGAGCGCGGCGCGCGCGAATGCGTGGCTGCACTGTAACTGACTGATTACCATACAGACTTACTGGTCAATCAAACCAATATTTGGTTGACCAGTTTTCGTTTTTTTGCCTACCTGTACGTGCCAACTTCCAGTGCTAATGGTATAGTTTGTCATTGACGATCTACGTAAGATCGCCCGATGCGCACGCTTATCGAGCCAGGGTATCAATCACAACTTATTAAATACGCACTCTTTGTCGGTCGGATAAGGTGTTCACGCCGTATCCGGCAATAATTTGATTAACCGCACCTAACGGACACAACATCATGAAATCTGCCACCTCTGCGCAAAGACCTTACCAGGAAGTCGGGGCGATGATCCGCGATCTGATCATCAAAACACCGTACAATCCTGGCGAACGGCTGCCGCCGGAGCGTGAAATCGCAGAAATGCTCGAGGTCACGCGCACTGTGGTGCGTGAGGCGTTGATCATGCTGGAGATCAAAGGACTGGTAGAAGTGCGTCGGGGCGCCGGTATTTATGTCCTCGACAGTTCAACCAGCCACACTGCCGACAACGCAGATGCCAACGTCTGTAATGACGCCGGTCCTTTTGAGCTGTTACAGGCGCGTCAGTTACTGGAAAGTAACATCGCGGAATTTGCCGCTTTGCAGGCCACCCGCGAAGATATCGTCAAAATGCGCCAGGCATTGCAGCTTGAAGAACGCGAACTGGCCTCCAGCGCACCGGGCAGCAGTGAAAGCGGCGATATGCAGTTCCACCTCGCCATCGCAGAAGCGACGCATAACAGTATGCTGGTGGAGTTGTTCCGTCAGTCCTGGCAGTGGCGTGAAAACAATCCGATGTGGATCCAGTTGCACAGCCATCTGGATGACAGCTTGTATCGCAAAGAGTGGCTGGGCGATCACAAACAGATCCTCGCGGCGTTAATCAAAAAAGACGCCCGTGCGGCGAAGCTGGCAATGTGGCAGCATCTGGAAAATGTGAAACAGCGCCTGCTGGAATTTTCCAATGTTGACGATATCTATTTTGACGGCTATCTCTTCGACTCCTGGCCGTTGGATAAAGTTGACGCCTGACCCTTTATTTCTGGTGCAAAGTTGAGCAGCTTTGCACCAGGCCCTTTAGCCACGTAATAACCGATATTATTAATAAACGATGAGTAATTTAATAATTACTTATTACATGTCTTTTATAAGCATTTTATATCTATTTAAATCTGAGTGATTATTCGGAATAATCAAAATATATTGGTTTGTTTCTGTCTGGTTTAGTGACTTTTATCAAATTATATCTTTTTAAATAAAAAGTAAGTGGATCTTCATTTCTGTTCAGGGTCTTATACTTTGCGGGCGAGAATCAAGCCTGTTATCAGGCACGGATGCAATGAGCAAAAAGGAATGACTATGGAAAATGAGCATCAACCCAGTGGTGTCATGCCGTCAGGGCAAGATATCGATGCCGCTAAACGTCAGGAGTGCGCAAAATGATGCGCCAATTACTTCAGACCGTATTACCTGAAAACACAGGCAGCAATACATCATCGCTGCGTGATTCCGTATGTCGGGATCTCTTTCAACTTTTCAATTCTCCTCATTCACCGCTACCTGCATTACTTATTTCAGGTATGCCAGAGTGGCAAGGGGATAATCAGAGCGACAAACATCTCCAGAGCTGGTATTGCCGTCAGTTGCGTTCCGCTCTTTTATTTCATGAACCACGTATTGCTGCATTGCAAGTGAGTCTGAAAGAAGCATATTGCCACGATCTGACGATCAGTCTGGAGATGATGCTGTACCACGACGATGAACCTCTGACGTTTGAGTTGGTCTGGCAGCATGGCGGTTGGTACAGTGCGACGGTGGGAAAAGTCAGCTAAATACCATCTTCTGCGTTTTACTCTGTCAGCCGTCCGAACGGGCTTCTACGTCCATTCGGGCGGCAGACAACCGCTTATGCAGTTTCAAACGTTCCTTTCACACACGCCTTGCCGTCTTTGACCATCAGTTTGCCGTGAGCGTACACCTGCTCAATGCGCAGTTCCGGTGTCATAACCAGCAAATCCGCGTCATTGCCGGGCAGAATTTCACCTTTCCCTGTCAGGTTGAGGAAACCGGCGACGCTGCTGGTGAGTGGACGCACGGCATCGCTGATACTGAAACCGAAGTCTTTGACCAGCACCTGTACGATTTCCAGCAAAGTCTCAAAACCGGCAACGCCGATATGCGTTAAATTCCCCTCGTCGTCAAAGAACGGCTGGCTACCGTTGCCGTCGGAGCTGAGGGTGATGCGAGCCAGCGGAATACCCGCCTGAACGGCGCGGGCAATCCCTTCTGCAGGGGCGACCGGCTCGTCAATGCTGCTGGTGATGTCGATGGTGCCGCCTTTCAGGGCGAACTCCAGCGCCTGTTCAAACAAAGGAACGTTACGGTTAACGTGCGTCGGCAGTAACTTGCTGATTGGCACATCGCAGTTTTCCAGGAGGTCATAGATTGGCTGTAACGCCTTTTTGCTGTCGCCCATGTGGAACACGGTGACGCCAGGTTTACCGCCGAGCAAGCCACCAACGCGGGATTCCGCCGCCATATTGGCCAGATGATAAACATCCGGTGCGGCAGAGCGGTGATCAGAAATGGCACATTTCACACCAATCACCCGATCGATAATCGCCACATCTTTTTCCACGGAACCCGTAATGGTGCGGGAAGGTACATGATACGCACCGGTCAGCATCCAGGCGCTGATACCTTCTTCATTGAGCGCACGGGTCTTGGCAAGGAGGGATTCCGGGTGGCGAGAGATAGAGTCGGTGCCAAGCAGGCCAACCACCGATGTGACGCCCGCTTCCGTCAGGCGGCTTAACGCCACTTCCGGCGTGCGTGTCGTGGGACCAGCTTCGCCGCCGCCGCCAATCAAATGAACGTGTTGATCAATAAAGCCAGGGCAGAGGATCTGCCCACTGAGATCGACAACCGTGCAGTCCGGTACGATGTCAGAAGGGATATTGCTGGCAACGGCGATAATCTTGCCGTTAGCGATAAGGACATCGCAAACTCCCCGATCTTCCGGCGCATACAAATGCGCTCCCTGCAGCAGGATGAAACCGGCTGCGGAATAATCAATCATGTAAACTCCTTGTTAAATAATAAACTGCATAACCCAGATCGACAGAAAAGCGTTAATCACGCCGACCGTAATGATATGCAGATGGTATTTAGCATTCACTTCGGCTGTCTCCAGGCTGCGACCGACATTTTGCACCGTGCTGGCCATTAAATACATTGCGGGCAGTAAAACGGTGTTAATGGTCAGGCTGACAGCAACTGTTGCGGTTGAGTTTCTTGACTGGCAAGGGAAATGCCCCAAAGGAAAATACCAGGGCGCTCTTCTCTGGTATGGCGGGGAGAAAAATCCCCCCTTATGAAGTCGCCGTTTGCAGCTTAAATAATTGCACTGTGCTGATGAGCGCGGCAATAAACAGCGCCGCTGCGCCACAAAGCGTGGAGTTGGCGAGCGCCGACGTTCCGTTGCCGAGCATACTGGTCAGTGCCGGGCCGAGAATTTGCCCAATGCCATAAATAAGCGTCACAAAGCCTAACAGGTTGAGATTTCCCGGCACACTAAGCTGGCGGGCGATGGTCATCACCAGCGAGGTCGTGCCCATAAAGGTGCCGCCAAAGCCAATACTGCTGATGATGAGTAATAAAGGAGAACTGCTGGCGAGGGTTAACAGTACGCAGATAGCCTGTACCAGCAAATTCACCGTCAGGCAGGGTAACGCCCCCCAATGTTTTGCTGCCCACAACCAGCCAAAGCAGCCTGGCACAATCGACAAGCCGACCAGCGTCCAGAGATGGGCGGTCAGTAACGGCAGGCCGGCGTCTTTCGCCATGAGCGGCAGATAAGTGGCAACGATGATATAACCAAAACCCGCCAGACCGTACAGAATAGCCAGCAACCACCAGCTCATAGGTTGTTGATTGGTTTTTGCTAACGGCGCAGGCGTGATGGTGTTTTTTTTCGAGGGGATCAAAAGCGCCAGTACAATCAATATCATGCCAGAAAGCGCCCCGGCACCTTGCCATAGCGTTTGCGAGGAGAGGGCAAAATGCAGCCCAGCCAGCACATATTCATTGCCTAGTGCGATGCCAACACCAACGCCAGAAAACAGTGCCGCAAGTACAAAAGGATGGCGGGTATGTTGCATGATGAGCGTCGAGCCGAAAATCAACATCCCGGCGCTGGCGATACCCGCCAGAAAGCGAACCAACAACACCAGAATAAACGACGGCAACCACGCCATCGCGAGGATCAACAAGCCGGTTGCCAGGGCGCAAGCCAATAAAAACGGGCGCAGACGTGAGGGTAAATGAAATGCGCCGAATGAAAACAACAGGCTTCCAGCCAGATACCCAGCGTAGTTGCCGCTGGCAATCCACGATAGTTCGTTAAATGAAAACTGCCCCTCCGCCAGCATAACTGGCAGCATCGGCGTATAAAGAAAGCGACCTAACCCCATACCTAAGGTCAGAACCAGCATCCCGAAAAGCGCGGTGCTGAAGGAAAAGCGTTCTACGGGATGCGATGACGGGGACATGTTTTACCTTGCTTGTCTTTTTGTTGTTAACAAGTTAATAACAAAAAGGTGAAACATGCCAGTCTGTTAATGTGATGATGTAGGGGTAAAGCGATAAAAACGATTCGGTTCGCCAACGATATAAATATTGCCAGAGGCATCCATCGCAATCCCTTCAGCCTGTTTGATGTTATGTGACAAACCCCGACTGCCTTTGGTTAGTGACATTTCACCGATAACCTCGCCAGCCAGCGTTACTTCCTGGAGTGCGCGTGATTCATGAGACAGCACCAGAAGCGTATTTTTTTGTTGGTTAAATTCTGCGCCGGACACATCATCTAAAGTAAATTGACGTTGTAGTTCCTTGTCTTTGCTGATGTGCAATTCATTGCTACTTAGTAGCCCGTTAACTTTGTAGACCTCAATCGGATTTTTCTCTTTAAAAAACCAGAAGGTGTGATCCTGGCGAGAATAAGCCAGCCCTTCAAAACCACTATTGGTTGGCGTTTCCTGTAACGGAATTTTTATTTTTTTGAGGATTTTTACTTCTGACTTTTCATTAAGTGAAATCACATAAATGGCATAATCGCGTTCATCACTGATGACGAATTTATTATCACCAATATATTCGATAGTCTCGAGATCTTTCACAAAATCCAGAGAAATGGTGCGGAGCAGATCCCCATTCGTGGTCATTTCAACAATCGCCGCAGGTTTATTGATAGTGCTAAACAGGGTATTACTCTGCGCAGACCAGGTCAGTGAGGAGATATTATTCGTTACACCTGCAATCTCTTTGCCATCAATAGTCACGTGGTAATTTTGAAACCCTGCGGGATAACTGCTTTTGCGAGCGCAAGATTGCACGAAGAAAGCACACACTGCCACAATGGCAAAAAGAATAATAATGCTGATACGTTTACTTAACGAAAACCTTTTTGTCATGGCATATCCATCCAACAAAATCAATAAGATATCGATAAGTATACGTAGTGATCTTAATGAATCCTTAACGCGGAGCCAGAGCGTAATGCGCAATGCATTTCCTGTCGCTGTCTTTCTTCCTGTTACTGACGAATGCAGGCAGATATCGCATTCAGCTCGTTGCGCAATGACAAAGATTGCGCAGGCTCTTTCTCTGCTTCTTCGAGAGTTTCAGTTGAGGTGGAGCAACCGCATCGCAGGCCGTTAGCATCTTCTGCGGCATAAACGTGCAGTAAGTGCCGACCAGCGGAATGCCGCATTTCGGAGAACTGCTCGAAAATGGCGACAAATGGAATGATTTTCCTTCCCCGTACACGGGAGACAATGAAAAAGGCCGCATTATTACCATGATTTGAGTTTGCTTTATTTGTTCTCTCTCGCGGTTAAAAATTGCCGAGGGGTAACAAAGTCGGGATTTGCGATAAAAGATACAGTATCAATCCAATACAACCACCAACCAGCGTACCGTTGACGCGGATAAACTGGAGATCTTTGCCAATATTTAACTCGATTTGCCGCGACATATCCCGCGCATCCCAGCTTTTCACCGTGTCAGTAATGTGGCGTGTCAGGAATGCCGAAAACTCTGGTGCGACGCGGTGCGCAGCCTGTTCGAGATGACCATTTAACGACGCCCGCAAGGCATCATCGGCAATTAACGTCTCGCCAAACCATTGACCCGCCCGCGCGATACGTTCCTTCACGCGAGAATCTTCGCTATTGATATCGGCCTTCAACCATTCCCGCAAATCCCCCCACAATTCACCGAGATAGCGGTTAAACGCTTCATCTTCTTTCAGATACGCTTTGATATTGTCGGCGCGCGCCGCCATTTCCGGATCGTTTTTCAGCTTATCGATCAGCGCAAAGGTAGCGCGATCAAACGCATGGCGGATCTGATGCGCGCGATCGCGGCTGATATCATCAAGCAAAGAATTAACTGCGTCAGAAACCAGCTCTGCGCTATGTTCACCCAGCCATTCAGTCGGCAAAATTTTCGCTTTCAGCGGATGCTCGCTCTCCAGCCAGCGGACGATCTGTTGGGCGATAAATTTGCGTGATTTATCGCGCTGGAGCAGGGCGATCAGTTGTGCGATCAGAGTATCCAGCAGCACCTGATGACGATCGTTTTTGGTCATGCTCTCCAGCATTAACGCACTGGTGCCGGAAAGATCCACTTTATCAATCGCCCGATGCACCGCGCGCTTAAGCAGACGCTGAATACGCGCATCATCGGTAAGTTCGAGAAAACCACTCATGATCTGCAAAAGATGCTGCCCAACGCGGCCGGCGTTTTCCGGCTGACTAAACCAGTTACCGATTAACAACGCCGGTTCATGACGACGAATTAACGCCACCAGGGATTGGGTATCGAGAAATTTTTCCTGTACGAACTGACCGAGATTTTCGCCAATCCGGTCTTTATTACGCGGGATAATCGCCGTATGGCGAGAAATAATCGGAATCGGCACGCGGCGAAACAGCGCCACCACCGCAAACCAGTCAGCCAGAGCGCCGACCATTGCCGCCTCCGCAATCGCCTTCACGCCGCTCACCCAAAAATTGGGGGGCAAAAAAAGCGTAACGATAAAAGTCGCGGCAGCAACGAGCAGTAAAGAGAGCGCCAGCATTTTGGCGCGTCGGAGTTCAATGATTTTATTCATATCGTAAGAATAGAGCCTGACGGCAGGTTCACGCAAAAATCGAGATACCTTCCAGAAAAATGTATCGCTTGCAGGAGAACAAAAATAGCCTGGAAAGCGCCTCGGGGAATGAGATATTGCCGGGTGTGAGCGGAATTAGGAATCGCTAAAGTCGGACTATCTCTTCAACAGGTGACGGATCGCCATGACAAACTTCACGACCAGTACGCCGCATGACGCATTATTTAAATCCTTCCTCACGCATCCTGACACCGCGCGGGATTTTATGGAGATCCACTTACCAAAAGGTTTACGTGAACTGTGCGATCTCGACACCTTAAAACTGGAATCAGCCAGCTTTGTCGATGAAAAATTGCGGGCGCTGCACTCCGATATTTTATGGTCGGTAAAGACCCGCGAAGGCGATGGTTATATCTATGTGGTGATTGAACATCAGAGCCGCGAGGATATTCATATGGCCTTTCGCCTGATGCGATATTCCATGGCGGTGATGCAGCGTCATATAGAGCATGATAAACGCCGACCACTACCGCTGGTCATTCCGATGCTGTTTTATCACGGCAGTCGTAGTCCTTACCCCTGGTCTTTGTGCTGGCTGGACGAATTTGCCGACCCGATTACCGCTCGGAAACTTTATACCGCTGCGTTCCCGCTGGTGGATATCACTGTGGTGCCGGACGACGAGATTGTTCAGCATCGCAGAGTTGCCCTACTGGAGTTGATCCAAAAGCATATCCGCCAGCGCAATATGATGGGGCTGATTGATCAACTGGTAGCATTACTGGTTACAGAGTGCGCTAATGACAGCCAGATAACCGCGCTGTTAAATTACATTTTACTGGCTGGTGATGAAGCGAGTTTTAAGGAGTTTATCAGCGAACTTACCAGGCGAATGCCACAACACAGGGAGCGAATCATGACGATTGCAGAGCGAATTCATAATGCGGGATGGCTGTTGGGAAGGGAAGAAGGGAGGATCGAAGGCAAAGAAGAAGGGGAACAGCGCCTTCTCCGATTATTTTTGCAAAATGGTGCAGATCCTGAATGGATACAAAAGATTACCGGACATTCATCAGAGCAAATACAGGCATTAGGTCAGTCTTTGCCTGACAGTTACCGCGATTCAGGGATCGAATAATAATCAGAGACTGATGACAAACGCCAAACTTCCTGATGCGCTACGCTTATCAGGCTTACATAGCCCATGCAATATATTGAATTTGCAATATTCTGTATGCCGGATAAGGCGCTCGCGCTGCATCCGGCATGAACAAAACGCTTTTTGCCTAAGCCATGCTGGAACGTAGAGATGTTGCTATAGAGACAAAACGAGCCACAAGCTATTCGTCAGAGGAAATTCAGGCGCGTCGTCACGATGCCGTATTTATTCCATTGCCCGATACACGGCCTCGCCAATTTGCTTCAGTGCTTCGCGGTAGGTTTCGCTGAGCGGCAAAGCGCAGTTGATGCGCAGGCAATTACGGTATTTACCGGAAGCTGAGAAAATCGAGCCTGCCGCCACCTGGATTTTCATGCGGCACAATTGCCGCGCGACGCAGACCATATCGACCTGTTCAGGCAATTCTATCCACAGTAAAAATCCGCCTTTCGGGCGCGTAATACAGATTTCGCAGGGAAAATATTCCCGTATCCAGCAGGTATAAAGCGCCATATTGCGCTGATAATTCTGCCGCATCCGCCGGATATGGCGATGATAGTGACCTTCCTGCACAAACGTCGCCGCCGCCATTTGCGTGGACGGTACATTAAAGCTGCTGGTGGCGTATTTCATATGCAGCAGTTTATCGTGATATCGCCCCGGCGCGACCCAGCCCACGCGCAGGCCTGGCGCAATGCTTTTACTGAACGAACTGCACAGCAGCACCCGACCATCGATATCCCATGAATGAATAGTACGCGGGCGTGGATACTCCGTTGCCAGTTCGCCGTAGACATCATCTTCAAAAATCACAATATCATGACGCTGAGCGAGAGAGAGAACGGCTCGTTTGCGGGCGTCCGGCATAATAAATCCCAGCGGATTATTGCAGTTTGGCACCAGAATGATGCCTTTAATCGGCCACTGTTCCAGCGCCAGTTCCAGAGCTTCAACGCTGATACCGGTTTCTGGATCGGTTGGGATTTCAATCACTTTCACGCCCATACCGCGCAGCATCTGCATTGAACCGTAATAACACGGGGATTCGACCGCGACAATATCGCCCGGTTTACACACCGCCATTAACGCCAGCGACATCGAGTTATGGCAGCCGCTGGTGATGATGATGTCATCGGCGGTGACCACCGAGCCGCTGTCGAGCATCAGACGGGCAATCTGCTCGCGCAATACCCGCTGACCGGCTAACAAGTCATAACCGAGAACGGTTTGCAGATTATGCTGCACCACCCGGCTTAGCTCCCGCCACAGCGGTTTCAGGCTGGGCGTTTCGACATCCGGCGTGCTTTTGCTTAACGGAACAATGGAACTGTCGCTATGCGCCACCAGCATATCCAGCACCTGATCCCACTGGGTAATTTCCACCGGGCGCTGCACCGGACGCGTCATCGGCGGTACAGGCAGCTGGGCTTTACGTTGTGCGACAAAATAACCCGAACGCGGCTGCGGAGTGATGAGCTTCATCGTTTCCAGCGTCTGGTACGCCTGCTGCACGGTGCTGATGCTGACGCCGTGCTCCTGACTTAAGCTGCGCACCGACGGCAATTTCTCCCCGTGACGATACAGCCCTTGCTCAATCCGCTCGGCAAGTAGAGTCGCCAGATGTTGATAACGCGTCATGCTGTACTCCTTATTTGGACCATACAGAGAGAAAAACCGGTACAGATGAGGCTAAAAAACCGGATGCAGATGCTGTTTTAACCTGTCTGTATGTTAAATAAAAGTAATATTTGCATCTGTATTGTGAACTGCCAGAAGGCGGATGATTAAGCCTCTGAAAGATGAGGAGGCAGCAGATGGAATTTCACGAAAACAGAGCCAAAGCGCCGTTTACTGGCTTCGTACAACTCTGGCAGGCAGTGAGAAGCTGGTGGCTGAAAAAGCAGACCCGGCGGGTGTTACAGCAGATGAGTGATGAACGGTTGAGGGATATTGGGTTACGCAGGGAGGATGTGGAGTGATGGAGGATGTTGAGAATAAATCAGGATATTAACTTTTTATATGTACCCAGGAAGAAACCAGGGTACATATAGATATTAGTTGAATTTAATATCAGCAATCAATTTTTTGATATAATCTTCTGGTTTCATCTTTGTTTTTTCTTTTATTTGCTGATAAGTTTCTTTCTTAATATTGATTTCAATTGTTTTATTTTTATTGAGAGTGTACGTAATCGGTAATAATATCGATATTGTAATTATCACAATTATAAAAAATATTTTTGAGTTTCCATGTGAGTCATATTCTTTAAGTTTTTGGAACGTTCTTCTTATTACTGGATTAACTGCTGAAGAAATTATAATAATAATGATAAAAGCAGCTAAAAAATTTAATGTATATTTTGCGTAGTAACTTTCATTATTCATATCAAAAAACAGCAACCACACCAGTGCACAAAACAAAGTCATGCCAAAGCATATAAATGAAATAATAAAGCCAATTTGTTGTGTTCTTTTATCAAGTTCAGAGAGGAATTTCTCACTAACTCTTTGACATTTATAAGATGAAATAAGAGCATGAACGGCATTGAAAAATATATTTGTGCAAATCAAAACAAAGAATATATTGATTGGCATAAATCCTATAAGTGTATCAAAGAAGAAGTCTTGTTGAAGATAGTACGGTAATCGATCATCAACTTCCATCAATAATGTTAATATAAACCCGAAAGAAACATAAAAAAACAAACCTTCCTCACGTAGTTTTTTAATGTAATTTTTGAATTTAAAATCTTTAATCATCTTCAGCATAGCTATTCCTTATTGTAAATAATATGGCCGGGGTAGAAAATGCGACCCCGGCTATCAACGTATTTTATGTTGGCAAAGCAATTTTCCCCGTTAGCATATCAAACATCAGATAAGCAAAGCCCTTTGCCCGAGCTGGATCGGATAAATATTGCAACATAAATTCTTGCCGAGCGTCATTACTGTCCATTACAGCATTATCAACTGCCTGGAGGAAATCACCAAGAATAGCTTGTTCTGGCGGGTTGTTTTTAATTTGTGTCATAACATTTTCATTTTCAGTTATTTTGTTATACACCGCAAAAACATTGCTGATCATATCTTTGTCGGTCAAATGGTCGCTAATGAATAATTCATTCATCCGAGAAAGAACCTGAGATAAAAACTCCTCTTTTTTATCTTTCGCTTTTGCCGTACCAATATCATTACTTGCATCCAGCGTATAGTCAGGCGTTTCTTCCTGTAAGCGTAAATCTTGCTCATGGATTTTCGATAAACGATAGTGACTCATCTCCACATTACTGAGATCAATTTCATCCTCTTCCAGACGTTGCTCATGCAGCAGCGGGCGCAGGTGGCGGGCAAACAGACTTAGCTTTTCCAGATCCTTGTCATCGTACTCGACGATCTGTGACATAAATTCGTAGAAGCGAACAAAGCTGCCGAGATCTTTTTTGAATATTTCCAGACGATCCTTTTCCTGCTTACAGGATTTAAAACTGTTTTCCGCATTGGTAATTAACACCGTGTCGCCCGTTTTTTTGGTGCGCTCGAACATCTCTTTGGCAGTCAGATAAGCATCTATTGCCATCAGATAACGCTTTTTCCAGCGTTCTACCGCCGGTTTACAGATATTACTGATCGCCGCATTCGATTTATTTTTGGTGAAGAAAGCCTCGCAGAACTGCTCGACTTCATGCCACTGAAAAATCTGCGTGGCGCGCAGTTTTTCAAACAGATCGAATACTTGTTGCGGATCGCTGACATCGGTCAGTTCCGCCGTCTGGTAATAGGGCTGGAATGCGTCGAGGATCTCGTTCGGATCGTTATAAAAATCGAGGACAAAAGTGCCCGATTCCGCTTTGCCCGGATAGGTTCGGTTCAGGCGGGAGAGCGTCTGCACGCACTCGACGCCGCCGAGGGCTTTATCCACATACATTGCGCACAGCTTCGGCTGGTCAAAACCGGTCTGGAATTTATTGGCGACCAGCATGACCTGATAATCGTCGCTGTCGAAGGCTTCGCGCATATCCCGTCCTTTCAGGCCGGGGTTCATGTTTATTTCAGTAAATTTCTGGTTTAACAACGCGAGGCTGTTGTGGTCGCCTTCCTGAAATTCAACTTCCCCGGAAAACGCCACCATTGCGCTGATTTTCTGGTAATTGTTCTCTCTAAGGTATTTATCAAACGCCAGCTTGTAGCGCACGGCAGCTTTACGCGAACTGGTGACCACCATCGCTTTGGCCTGGCCGCCAAGCAGATGCATCACATGTTTGCGGTAGTGCTCCACAATCACCTTCACCTTCTGCGAAATATTGTGATCGTGCAGGGTCACCCACTGGTGAAGCCTGACCTTCGCCCGTTTGCTATCGACTTCGCGGTCTTTGTCTTCCAGCTTTTGCAGCAACTGATACGCCACTTTGTAGTTGGTGTAGTTTTTCAGCACGTCGAGGATAAAGCCTTCTTCGATTGCCTGGCGCATCGAGTAGACGTGAAAAGCCGCAGGTTTATTGGTTTTTGACGCCGGTTCATCCGGACGCGGGCGGCGGCCAAAGAGTTCGAGGGTTTTGGATTTTGGCGTAGCAGTAAAGGCGTAGTAGTTCAGGTTACTGCTGCCCTGACGTGCGGCGATGGTCGTATCCAGAACATCTTCTGACGAAAGCACCACGTCATCATCCAGCTCTTCGCTCATCAGCACTTCTTTAAGCTGACGGGCGGTGGAACCGCTTTGCGAGGAGTGCGCTTCATCGGCGATCACCGCATATTTACGCTGTTTCAGGCTGACGCTGTTTTCGATTGCTTTGAGTACGAATGGGAACGTCTGGATGGTGACGATAATTATCGGCTGCGAGTTTTCCAGCGCACTGGCGAGCTTTTCTGATTTGGAGCCGTCGCCCTCTTTGTTATTGATGCGCCCGACCACGCCGTCGACATGTTCAAACTGCCAGATGGTGTCCTGAAGCTGGTCGTCCAGCACCGTGCGGTCCGTCACCACGATAACGGAGTGGAACTGCTTTTCCCCGTTTGTGTCGTACAGACGAGAAAGCTGGTGGGCGGTCCAGGCAATGGAGTTCGATTTACCGGAACCGGCGCTGTGCTGGATCAGGTATTTATTGCCGGTTCCTTCAATCGTCGCGGCTTCCAGCAGTTTGTTGACCACATCCCACTGATGATAGCGCGGGAAGATCAGGCTCTCTTTCTTCGCTTTCAGCCCGTTCCACTCCTCTTTTTCTTCAATCTCCAAATGGACAAAACTGGCGAGGATTTTTAATAAGTTATCCGGTAGCAGCACTTCATTCCACAGATAATCCGTGGCGTAGCGGCTGGCATCTTCAGGGATTTCGTTGCCCGCACCGCCATCTTTGGTGCCTTTGTTAAACGGCAGGAAGAAAGTGCTGTCACCCGCGAGTCTGGTGGTCATAAAGACGTCATACTGGCTGACGGCAAAATGCACCAGCGCGCCGCGCTTAAAGGTCAGCAGCGGTTCGGGTTTATTGGTCGCGGGATCTTTCGGCAGGCGGGTCTTTTTGTACTGCGCAATGGCGTTCTGCACCGCCTGTTTAAATTCGGATTTCAGTTCCAGTGTGGCAACCGGCAGGCCGTTGATAAACAGCACCAGGTCGATGCGCCATTTTTGGGCTTTTACGCCCGTTTCTGCAAAGACGTTATTTGAGGCATACGGGCTGTAGACCAGTTCTGGCACGATACGGCAGATATTCTGCTGATAGCGCGCCAGCGTTTCCGGGTTGAGGTTGTGTTCTGGCTTAAACTGGCACAGCGAAAAACGGGCGTTGCGAATTTTCAGGCCGTGGCGCAGTACGCCAAGCGTACCCCAGGTGCGCGACTGGATATCGGTGGCGTTGCTGTCGGCTTTTTGAAGCTGCGCGACCAGCGCGTCGAGGAAATGGCGCTCGGTATCGTTGGGGTAAACGCGGGCGAATTTCTCCCACTCCTGCGGTTGGGTGGTTTGAACGAAGTTTAAGGTATCCTGTGCGTATAGTGCTCGTTCCCGGTCGTAGCCGTCACCTTTGCCGACAATCCAGCCTTTTGTCACCATCTGGGCGATGATGTCGTTTTGCAGGTTGACCTCTTTTGTAATGTCGTGGCTCATGCGCTGGCCTCCGTGGGGGCTTCTGCTTCGGGGATGGGGGCGGTTCAGTTGCGGAGGTCTATTTTGCCGGTGACGGCGGCAGAGATAAGGGCGGAGCGGCATTCTTTAAGAAGTTCGATTTGTTGGAGTTGTTTATCGATTAGGATGTCGATTTTTGTGGTTTGACTATCCAGATATACAACTATACGTTCCTGTTCTTTAGGTAAAGGGAACCATATTGAGATACCTTTTAGAATTGCTTGAGTAACACTAAATACTTTTACTCCCTTTACTGTATTGCGAATTTGTGTTCGCAACTCTTTGCTATCTAAGAGATAGGCGTAAAATCTAAAACATTCTTTATTTAGAGGACGAGTGATAATAGTGTGATAGCCTGCAAAAATTGTTTCTTCAATAATTAATTGTGTGAAATTCCCAGCACCTTCGGTATCTTCTGATGTGTCTGCAAAAACAATGTCACCTTTTTGGATTAATGATGATGAGTTATTTTTAAGATGAGATATGTCTACACATTTCAATGCATGGACTTGAGGGTTAACTTCAAATCTATATTTAGAGTGTATTTCACCATAATTCACACAAGGTATACCTTCATCCTGAAGGTTTTCTTTGGTAATTGTTAATCCCTTTCCAAAGCTAAACATGTAGCGCAGTTTGCTTAATCGCCAGTGCGCGGGTATTTCCCCCAACCACTCAACCCCAGAATCCCTATACTCCGGATACGCCTGATACTTATTTAACCCCGCCATCAGGAATGTACCTCCTGCAGCAGTTTCATAATCTCGGCACTTACCGCATCCAGATCCGCATCAATCTCCTCCAGCGGCCTTGGTGGCTGATAAACATAAAAATGACGATTAAACGGAATTTCATACCCCACAATCCCGATATCTCCATCTTTCGCATCGCGCTTATCGGCGTTAATCCATGCATCCGCCACATGCGGCAACACTTCTGCTTTGAAGTAACCCTCGATCAACTCGCTGGTCGATACCGCCGGGTTCAGCGGCACATTTTCGTTATCGCGCAGGTCGCCATCCGGCTCAAACTCCACAACCTTTCCGTGGTACTCAAACGCGCCGTAAAGCGGTTGAGCCGCCTCTTTCAGTACCTTGCTGATTACCGGTTTGGCGTCCGGGTTTTTGCGGGTAATGGCATCGATAAACTGTTTGTTCTCTTTCGCATCCAGCTTCACGCCTGCGGTTTTGAACGCCTCTTTCAGCGTCAACTGGAACTGATTAAAGTCATTGCTGATAGCGTCTTTGCCACCCGTCTGCATACCCATCGCAACCTGAATACGCTGCGCTTTTTCCATTAACTCACGCTGGGCCAGCCATAATTTACTGTCGAGCAGATCTTTAATTTGCTTCTCTTTCAGCTCGGTGAAATCGGCTTTAAGAATGGCGCGGGCTTCACTTTCTATGCCAGTGAAGTCACCGTAGTTACCGTCATGCCACTGGAAGGCAAAGGCGTCATACAGTTGCACCATCGGTGCGTTAAACGGCTTCGGCGCAAAGCGCAATGTGGCAATAGCGTCATCGGTCATCTGAGCCGACAGGCGTAACGGGCGCTCAACGGTTATGCGACGATAGCCAAACTCTGTGCTGTGAAAGACTTTGCTGGCAAAGGTTTTTGCTGCCTCGGTTTTGGTTGTTGCGGACTGGCGTCCCCGGCTGGATTTTGGCTCTGGTGCTTTCTCCAGGCCTAACGCCGCAAGCGTGGTGGTGGCAACGGATTCGAAATCGCCAAACGTGCGGGTGATTAAGCGAATATCTTCATCCCCGAGAATATTGCGTTTTGACCCCAGCGATTTACGCATCTTGCCGCAAAGATTGCTGCCGTCAATTAGCTGAACTTTGCCTTTACGCTCTGGCGCTTTTTTGTTGGACAGCACCCAAACATAGGTGGCGATACCGGTGTTGTAAAACATGTCGGTGGATAGGGCGATGATGCCTTCCAGTAAATCCGCTTCCAGAATGTAGCGACGGATCTCGCTTTCGCCGCTGCCCGCGCCGCCGGTGAATAACGGGGAACCGTTAAGAATGATGCCGATCCGCCCGCCACCGCTTTTGGCATCGCGCATTTTGCTGATCAGGTGCAGCAGAAACAGCAATGAACCGTCTGAGACGCGGGGCAGGCCAGGGCCAAAGCGGCCATCAGCACCTTTGAGTTTGTGCTCGTCGTTGATGTCACCTTCGATCTTTTTCCAGTCCACGCCGAAAGGTGGGTTAGAGAGCATGTAATCGAATTTTTCAGCGGGGAGTTGATCGTTTGAAAGGGTGTTGCCGAGTTTGATAAGGCTGACGTCCTGACCCTTAATCAGCATGTCGGCTTTACAGATGGCGTAGGATTCCGGGTTTAACTCCTGACCAAACGCGCGCATCACGGCATTGGGGTTTTGTTTGTGGACGTACTCCATACCGGAAGAGAGAAAGCCGCCGGTTCCCGCCGTCGGGTCGTAAAGGGTGCGGATGATGCCGTCTTTGTTGAGCGCATCATCATCATCGAAAAACACCAGCGAGGTGGTCAGATTGACGATATCTCGTGGGGTAAAGTGCTCCCCGGCGGTTTCGTTAGAACTCTCGGCAAAACGTCGGATCAGCTCTTCAAATACCAGCCCCATGTCATGGTTGGTGACGTGCTCCGGGTATAAATCTGCTTTAGCGAATATTTGCACCACTTTAAACAGTAAGTTCGCATCAGCCAACTGCCCGACAAACTCGCTGAACTTGAAGTGTTCGAAGATCTCGCGGGCATCTGAAGAGAACGACTGGATGTAGTTTTCCAGGTTGTCCTGTATACCATTTTGCCCCATTTTGCTGAGATCCATCGCTGAGGCATTGAAGAACGTGAGGCCATTGGTCGCCCGCAGGATCATTTTCTCCTGGGCTTCCTCCGGCAGTTTCATAGCTTTTACTTTTTGCGCCTCGGCAATGACCGCGTCTTTACTTATTTCGAGTACGCATTCCAGACGACGAAGAAGTGTGAAAGGGAGAATAATTCGCCCATATTGTGATTGTTTAAAATCGCCGCGTAACAGGTCGGCGACAGACCAGAGAAAGGCCGCAATTTGGCTGAAATTAGGTAATGACATAAAAAGCATTCCTTGCCCTGCATGAGAGGGGATTTTCAATGTGAAGTGAATGCTTTGTTATATCAAATTACCATCAACAATATCAAAAATATGATCTTTTTCAATAGGTTATATGTATGTGTTTGGCGTATAAATTATTCCACTGAATGTGTTCTTGGGAATTTCTTAATATGCTTTGAATTATCCTGAAATATTGTCTTTGCAGCAGTAAAGTCGCTGACTTTTATTTTTTATTCGAAGCATAATGACGCAGTTTGCCAGCGCAATTTGACAGGCGTCATTCATGAAAGCCACCGAAGCCCGATTACTCGATTTTCTAAAACGCTCTCAGCAATTCGTTATTCCCATTTATCAGCGTACTTATTCATGGTCAGAGGAACAGTGTCGCCAATTCTGGGACGATGTAATACGGGCCGGACTACGCGAGGACATCTTGGCACACTTTATTGGCTCGGTGGTGTACATCGAACAGGGTCTGTATCAGGTTTCGGGGATTTCGCCGTTGCTGGTGATTGACGGACAACAACGTCTGACAACGGCGATGTTATTGCTGGAAGCATTGTCCAGACATCTTGGTGATGAAGAAGTGATGGATGGTTTCTCCACCATGAAATTACGAAACTACCAGCTCAACCTTTCACGCAGACTTCCTCAACCCCGCAAACGCCGCCCTTATCTCTTCCTCTGGCAGCTGAATCCCGATAAACACCATCGTGCTATGCGGTTTTTCATCGCCCCACGGGCGATCCCAGTCGGCGCTGTAGAGGCGCTGGACGCCCTGGAACAGCAGGCGGTTAGGTTCGCCGTCAATCCATAGCATCCCTTTGTAACGCAGTAGTTTATCCGCCGACTCCAGCAGCAGGTTTTCCATCACCCGTGAAACTTCGCTGATATCTACCGGGTAGTCCAGTTCCACCACAATCGACGAAATATCGTTTTGTTTATCAGCGATGAAGTGGAAGCGTGGTTTGGTGCTGACGACGTTCTCTTCCAGCATAAAACCGTTGGTGTTGAACAGCAGACCCAGGTCGATGTCGCCGTGAGTGACGGTGTAGACCGGTGCGCGGGCGTTGATGCGCGCCAGACGTTCACGCAGTTTTTCTGCTTCGCCTGCGATGTCGGTTTTGGTCAGCAGAATACGGTCGGCGTAGCCAACCTGTGACTGGGCGATGGTGAACTGGTTCATCTGCTCATCGGCATGTACCGCATCCACCAGCGCAATCACGCCGTCCAGCAGGTAACGCTGGCATAAAATCTCATGGGAGAAAAAGGTCTGAATAATCGGGCCGGGATCGGCCATGCCGGTGCATTCAATCACCAGACGGTCGAACTGAATATTGCCCTTGTCGAGATTATCCAGCAGGTCGAGTAGCGCGTCTTCCAGTTCGTTGGAGCGCGAACAGCAGATGCAGCCGTTGGTCAGCGTTTTGATCTGCGTGGCGCGGTCGCCAATTAACTGATCATCAACGGAGACTTCGCCGAATTCGTTTTCAATCACGGCAATCTTGTAGCCGTGTTGTTCGTTAAGAATATGGCGCAGCAGGGTGGTTTTGCCCGCGCCTAAAAAACCGGTGAGTAGGGTAACTGCAATCGGGTTCATGCTCTCTCCATTAACAACAGCGCATACCGCCTTTACCATCGCCGCCGTAGCGTGCGTTCTGGCGTTCGCGGAAGAATTCTTCATAGCTCATGTACGGCTTGTCGGGATGGTTGGTCTTCATATGCTCGACGTAGTTGTCGTAGTCTGGAATGCCAATCAACATCTTCGCCGCCTGGCCGAGATATTTTTTTGCCTGTCCTAAGTTACCAAACATAGTTCACTCTGATAAGAACAAAGCCCCGCCGAAGCGGGGCTAAACACGGTTAGTGGTGCGAAGAGATCTTCACGCCGCCTTCCGGGATTGGAACGTACGGCGTTTCTTTGTCAGTACGTTTGTCGCTGTTACGCACCTTCAGCCAGGTTTTGAAACCGTAGAAGATGATGCTGTACACCACAATCAGGAACAGAATACTCAGACCCGCGTTGGTGTAGTTGTTCACAACGATGTGGTTCATGTTGGCAATCTGCTGCGCCGTCAGGTCAGTACCGTTAGCAATCTTCTCTTTGTACTGGCTTGCCATGTAGAAGAAGCCTTCCATCTGCGGGTTGGTGCTGAACAGTTTCAGGCCCAGCGCCCAGGTGGTGCAGATAAGCAGCCATACAGCCGGAACAACAGTTACCCAGATGTATTGGGTGCGCTTCATCTTAATCAGCACAACTGTGCCCAGTACCAGCGCCACGGCTGCCAGCATCTGGTTGGAGATACCGAACAGCGGCCACAGGCTCTTAACGCCGCCCAGCGGATCGACCACGCCCTGATACAGCAGGTAGCCCCACAGACCCACACAGCCCGCTGTACCGATGATACCGGCAACCAGAGAGTCGGTTTTTTTCAGGAACGGGATGAAGTTACCCAGTAGGTCTTGCAGCATAAAGCGGCCAGAACGCGTACCGGCATCCAGTGCGGTCAGGATGAACAGTGCTTCGAACAGAATACCGAAGTGATACCAGAAGCCCATGTCAGCCATCGGCAGCACTTTGTGGAACACGTGCGCGATACCTACCGCCAGCGTCGGCGCACCACCTGCACGGTTCAGGACAGAAGGTTCACCAATGTCTTTCGCGGTTTGCAGGATCTGCTCTGGCGAAATCACGAAGCCCCAGGAGCTGACGGTTGCTGCCGCGTGTGCGGTAACGTCTTTCAGCTGCGCCATGATGATCGGCGCGTTCTCGCCACCCATTTCATGCAGGTTAGGCATGGTGATGCCGAGACCCGCAGGCGGGGTATTCATCGCGAAGTAAAGACCCGGTTCGATGATGGACGCAGCAACCAGCGCCATAATCGCCACGAAGGACTCCATCAGCATTGCGCCGTAGCCAATGAAACGCGCGTCGGTTTCGTTAGCCAGCAGTTTCGGCGTCGTACCGGAAGAGATCAGTGCGTGGAAGCCAGATACCGCACCACAGGCGATGGTGATGAACAGGAACGGGAACAGAGCGCCTTTCCACAGCGGGCCAGTACCGTCAATGTACTGGGTCATCGCAGGCATTTTCAGTTCCGGGTTCAGTACCACGATACCCAGCGCCAGGCCGACGATAACGCCGATTTTCAGGAAGGTTGCCAGATAGTCGCGCGGTGCGAGGATCAGCCACACCGGCAGCAGTGCAGAAACAAACGCATAGCCAATCAGCGCGAAGGTAATGGTGGTGTCTTTAAAGGTCAGTGCCGGCCCCCAGTACGGATCGTGAGCAATCACGCCACCGAAGTAGATAGATGCAACCAGCAGCACGATACCAATGACAGAGACTTCACCCACACGCCCCGGACGGATAAAGCGCATGTAGATACCCATAAACAGCGCAATCGGCACGGTTGAGCAAACGGTGAAGACACCCCACGGACTTTCGGCCAGGGCTTTAACCACAATCAGCGCCAGGACGGCAAGGATGATGATCATGATTAAGAAGCAGCCAAACAGCGCGATAGTTCCTGGTACTGGCCCCATCTCTTCTTTGATCATCTCACCGAGAGATGCGCCGTTACGGCGAGAGGAGATAAACAGCACCATAAAGTCCTGTACCGCACCGGCCAGCACCACCCCCGCCAGCAGCCACAGCGTACCTGGCAGGTAGCCCATCTGCGCGGCGAGAACCGGACCAACCAGCGGACCGGCACCGGCGATAGCGGCGAAGTGGTGACCAAACAACACGTAACGGTTGGTCGGAACGTAGTTCAGACCGTCGTTGTTAATAACCGCAGGCGTCGCGCGCGTGGGGTCGAGTTTCATCACTTTCTGGGCGATGTATAGGCTGTAGTAGCGATAAGCCACCAGATACACCGACACAGAGGCGACCACGATCCACAGGGCGCTGACGTGCTCCCCCCGACGTAATGCAACTACCGCGAGGCAGAATGCACCGATGATTCCAAGAATCACCCAGGGTATGTGCTTGAATATCTTTTTAGTATCCATAGTAAAACCTGGCATGTATTGATTAATAGTTGGCCGAAGCCGTTCTAGGTTTGCGTTGCGTTTGAGGAGGTAAATTGACCGCTATCCTGCAGTGATGTTGCCAGAGTTACGCGCGCGTAAAGTAAGGTAAATAACTGAGTGGTTAAATTAGGGACGTAAGCGGTCAGTTTTGCGGTTGAGCGGTATTGAGCAAGGTTTATGAAGGTTGTTTATGTGATATTGATCACAACCGAAGCGATTTTTAGCCCTCAGTTGTGTTACTCATATAAAAATTATATTCATGCTATATATATTAAAACCCCATTTCCTCACTGATAATATTATTTTGGCCAATAATATTAATCTATTGGCAAATATCCTCACGTTCAAAATAGATACAGCTAATGTGAAAAATAAGAAAGAAAAATATATCAATACGCGGTTATTGTATTTTTGAACAAAAATAAAAAAGTGAGGTAAATTTAATCAATTTCAGGTCGCTACCTATAAAGTTTTCTCATTCCAGGCCGAAAATTCTGCTATCGGTCAACAGGAAAAGAGAAACCATGTTAAAACGTATCAGGATCGTGACCAGCTTACTGCTGGTTTTGGCCGTTTTCGGCCTTTTGCAACTGACATCAGGCAGCCTGTTCTTTAACGCTTTAAAAAAGGACAAAGAAAATCTCTCCGTCTTACAAACCATTCGCCAGCAGCAATCTACGCTAAATGGCAGTTGGGTTGCGTTGTTGCAGACGCGTAACACCCTCAACCGTGCGGGTATCCGCTACATGATGGATCAGAACAATATTGGCAGCGGTTCAACCGTCGCCGAGCTGATGCAGAGTGCCACTATTTCGTTGAAACACGCGGAAAAAGACTGGGCAGATTACGAAGCACTACCGCGTAACTTGCATCAGAGCACAGCGGCTGCTACGGAGATCAAACGTAATTACGATATCTATCACAATGCACTGGCGGAGCTGATCCAGTTGTTAGGGGCGGGCAAAATCAACGAGTTTTTTGACCAACCTACTCAGGGATATCAGGACGGTTTCGAGAAGCAGTATATGGCGTACATGCAGCAAAACGATCGTCTCTATGACATCGCCGTCGCTGATAATAATGCTGCCTTTAACCAGGCAATGTGGGTGCTGGCGGGTGTTCTGATCGTCGTACTGGCGGTCATCTTCGTCGTCTGGTTTGGTATTAAAACGTCGCTGGTAGCGCCGATGAATCGCCTGATCGACAACATTCGTCATATTGCTGGCGGCGATCTGGTGAAACCGATCGAGGTAGATGGCTCCAATGAAGTGGGGCAACTGGCAGAGAGTTTGCGCCATATGCAAAGTGAACTGGTACGTACCGTGGGTGATGTGCGTAATGGTGCAAATGCCATCTATAGCGGAGCCAGCGAAATCGCTACCGGTAATAACGATCTCTCTTCACGCACCGAGCAGCAAGCCGCTTCGTTAGAAGAGACGGCAGCCAGCATGGAGCAATTGACTGCGACAGTGAAACAGAATGCCGAGAACGCGCGACAGGCAAGCCATCTGGCGTTAAGTGCTTCCGAAACGGCACAACGTGGCGGTAATGTGGTCGATAGCGTGGTACAAACTATGCGCGATATATCTACCAGTTCGCAGAAAATCGCCGATATTATCAGCGTTATCGACGGTATTGCTTTCCAGACTAATATTCTGGCCTTGAATGCGGCGGTCGAAGCAGCGCGTGCGGGTGAACAAGGGCGTGGTTTTGCGGTGGTCGCGGGAGAAGTGCGTAATCTGGCTCAGCGTAGCGCCCAGGCGGCGCGTGAAATTAAAAGTCTGATTGAAGATTCGGTTGGCAAAGTGGATGTCGGATCGACACTCGTCGAAAGCGCCGGGGAAACTATGGCGGAGATTGTCAGCGCCGTGACCCGCGTGACCGATATCATGGGCGAAATTGCCTCCGCTTCTGATGAGCAGAGTCGCGGTATCGATCAGGTTGGTTTAGCGGTTGTTGAGATGGACCGGGTAACGCAACAGAACGCTGCGCTGGTGGAAGAGTCAGCCGCTGCTGCTGCCGCGCTGGAAGAGCAGGCCAGCCGCCTGACTGAAGCTGTGGCTGTATTTCGTATTCAGCAAGAGCAACAGCGTCAGCGCGAAGCGTTGGCGGTAAAAACGGTGACGCCGGTGGTGTCGCGTAAAGCGGTAGTGGCTGATGGCGGGGATAACTGGGAAACGTTTTAATTGCCACAAAAAATGCCCGATAAGCGATGACTTATCGGGCAAGGGGAGATTACTCTTTATGCGGATCGCTAATGGGTTGATGTACTATGAAGATGTACGCCAGCGCGCCTGCTGCGGTGACGCAACCGCAGATGAGCAGCGCCAGACGGAATGAGTGAGTGGTATCGACAATAAAACCGGTAATAATCGGCGCTAATGAGGCGCAGATGAAGCTGGCAAAGTTCTGGATACTGCCCACTGACGCGGTCATGCGAGAAGCGACCGCTACGTGAACCAGTCCCCAGCAGGATGTACTGGCAAAGTGAAGGCAGAACAGCGCCATGCCAATCAGCAGAACCGCACTCATGGGGGTTGTCGCTTGCGGTACTACCAGAGTAAAGGCGGCTGAACTGAACATCCCGGTAACAATACAGAGCTTACGGTTCTTAATCGGCTTCATCCCGCCTTTGACCAGCCAGTCGGTTACATATCCGTTGAGTAGCATCCCGATCCCACCGAACAGGAAAGGTATTGCCGCCATCAAGCCCGTACTTTTTAAATCCAGATGATAGGCTGTTTGCAGGTAACCCGGCAACCAGGCAATGTACAGCCATGCAGCATAGTTGATACCACTGAAACCGAGCATCATTCCCCACATTGTGCGGTTACGAAACAGGCTGCGCCATTCGGTAAAAGTGAGTGGGTCGCGGCGGGTATTGACGCTACCGGCGTTGAGATAGGTTTGTTCAACGGCGGTCAGCACCACCTGCTCGCGGTTGCGATAGAGCATAAACCAGGCGATGGCGAGAAAAATGCCCAGTGAGCCGATGGTTATAAACATTCCACGCCAGCCGATAGCCAGCATTATCGCCGCCAGAATCGGCGGGCTTATGGCAACACCAATGATGGCGGCTGCGTTAAAAAAGCCCATCGGACGTCCACGTTCTTTGATGTTGTACCAGTCGTTAATCACTTTAACACCGCACGGGTTCATGGGAGCCTCACCGATCCCCATACCAATACGTACCAGCACGAACTGCGTAAAGCTGTGTACCATGCCAGACATTGCCTGGAACAGCGACCAGACTAGCATCCCTAGCCCCAACATCAGACGTGAACCTTTGCGATCCAGCAGTGCGCCAGCGGGCAATTGCGCAATCCCATAAGAGAGCGAGAACACGGAGAGTAAAGCGCCCATCTCGGTGGCGTTTAACCCCAGCTCTCCACGAATAGTTACATTTGCTACCGACAGCGAACTGCGATCGAGAAAATTTATTACCGCAGCAATAAATAATAACAACATGGCGGTGGTTTGAATGTGTTTAATTCGGGGACTGCGTTGAATTAATCCATTTGGTGGCACGGGGATATCTACCGACGACGATGAGCGAAAGGACGAATGCGGATCGAGGGTAATATTTTCTTTTTCCACGCCGAACTCCTGTATTTATAATATTTTAATTATTGCGTAATTATGTATTGCGCAGGGTTAATATTAATGGCAGATGAAATTTTTAGGATTTCACTACCGCTCACAAAAAACATTTATAGTCGACTGGTTGCGAGCATAGGTAAGCCGGAAATTTCGGGCGTTTATATTTTGATAAAACCGTGCACAATCTAATAGTTTGCTGTTTTTAATCTGTATTTAATAAACGTACCGCTTGTTCTTCTTGATGGAACGAATCATCGCTTGTTTAGCTGAATTCAAATGGTTACGTAGTGCAAGCGTTGCATCCACATAGCTGCGGCAAACCAAAGCACTGAGAATAGTCATATGCTCATCTATGGCAATAATATTGCGCTGCCTGCGATCGTTTTCGTCCCATTGATAGTGGAAGTGGAAGATGACGGAGATAATATCAATGGATTGATTGAAAAAGATATTGTCAGTGGCTGAAAGCAATAAGGAATGGAACTCTCTGTCCAGTTGCGAGAAGGTGTGAAAATTACTGCCGATGTTGTCACGCAGCATTCGGTGGCGTTCGAGCATGGTTTTCACCTGAAACCAGCGCGGATCATTATCAGGCAGAGTGAGAAAACGCTGGATTGAGCGCGTTTCCAACATTTCGCGCAGTTCAAAAAGCTGCTCGGCGTAGGATTGATCGAAATGCTTTATCCTCCACTGACCGCGTTTTTCGCTTTGGGTGAGGTTATAGCACCATAATTTTAAAAGATATTTTCTTGCCGTAATCGAGCTGACACCTGCCGCTCGCGCCAGTTGTAGCTCAGAAAAAGTTTCACCAGGCAACAACTGACGCTGATTTATCATCGTGAAAAAAAACTGCTCAAATACTTTATCCTGCTCACTTATCGAAGCTGCGGGACAGGCAAAACCATCGTTGTGATCAGGTTTACGCGTGATGACGTGGTCATTTCCGACCTGCGTCAGGACACCGCATTCGCGTAAGTGGCTGAGAACATGACGCACCGTGGTGCGACTGACGTTGTACATTTCCGCTAGTGAGCTTTGCGATGGGAGTGGGGAAGGGATATGACCACATACCATCTCATCAATAAACTGGTTAACTACATTATGGCGTAAATTTTGTGAGCGACTCATATTTTTCTCCTTGTCGCGCTATTAAAACCCGATTTAAAACATTTTTATGCGTGTATTTTCACAAAATAGATTTTCTATTTCACTGGCATTTTTCATTTTCATTGATATCTAAGACAACAAAAAATGGAGAGCAGAATTATGCCTAAGATAAATACATTAATTTGCCAGAAACCGAAAGAATTAGTCTGGAAACAATATGAAATGCCTATTCCCGGTGGCGATGAAGTATTGATAAAGATTAAGTCTGTCGGAATTTGTGGTACTGATATTCATGCCTGGGGTGGGAATCAACCATTTTTTAGTTATCCACGTGTGTTAGGCCATGAAATATGTGGCGAGATTGTTGAATTAGGTAAAGATATTGCTGATCTCAAAAATGGTCAGCAAGTTGCCGTGATCCCTTATATTGCCTGCCAGAAATGCCCGGCGTGTAAAAGTGGTCGCACCAACTGCTGTGAAAGCATTTCGGTCATTGGCGTGCATCAGGATGGCGGTTTTAGTGAGTATTTAAGCGTGCCAGAGGCGAACATTTTGCCCGCAGATGGCATTGACCCGCAGGCGGCAGCGTTGATTGAACCCTTCGCCATTAGTGCTCATGCGGTACGTCGCGCGGCAGTTGCGCCTGGTGAGCAAGTGCTGGTGGTCGGGGCGGGGCCAATCGGTTTGGGAGCTGCGGCAATCGCTAAAGTTGATGGCGCACATGTGGTGGTGGTGGATACCAGTCCGGCGCGGCGTGAGCATGTGATAAGGCGTCTGGAGCTGCCCGTGCTTGATCCGTTCGCAGAAGATTTTGATGACCAACTACGTGCGCAATTTGGCGGCTCTCTGGCGCAGAAAGTGATCGACGCGACAGGTAACCAACATGCGATGAATAACACTGTTAATCTGATTCGCCACGGTGGCACGGTAGTCTTTGTCGGCCTGTTTAAAGGCGATTTGCAAATCTCTGATCCAGAATTCCACAAAAAAGAGACCACAATAATGGGTAGCCGTAACGCTACGCCGGAAGATTTTGCGAAAGTCTGGCGGCTGATGGCGGAAGGGAAAATCACTGCTGACATGATGTTAACCCATCGCTATCCGTTCGCCACGCTGGCAGAAACCTATGAGCGCGATGTGATTAACAATCGTGAGTTGATTAAGGGCGTGGTTACTTTCTGAGAATGAGTGACTGGTAAAGTGGCTATGCAGTGTTGGACACTATTTTTATTTATCAATAATGTTTTGTTGGTCGGATAAGACGTTTACGCGTCTTATCCGACCTGTAAATCCGTCAGTGTTTACCCTTCACGCGCCACCACTTTAATTTCCACCATCCCGATACCGAGTTTACGCGGCGAGTGACCGAGAATATTCCCCTCGTTGGTTGCGACAGGTTCCGGCGGCACAATCACCAGTGTGTCGGCATCGGTTGGGTTATCGAAATACAGCGTAGTGGTGGTTACTTCGTTGCCCAGCACGATGGTTTGTTCTTCATTGCCAACGCGTACCGGAATGGGGCGGCTGGCGTTATTACCGTAGGCTTTGGCGGTAATCACCAAATCAAATTTCTTCGGCAGCGGATGCTTGTACTCGATTTTCACTTCATCGCCAAGCTGTGCGTTGGACCAGCGTCCCCACGACTCCGGACGGGAAATCCCGCTAAACTGTTTTACCTCTTCCGGCGCACCCGCGACGTTAAAGATGAAACTGTCTGCTTTGTAGCGAATATCGTTATCGACAATCTTCAGTGTATCGACATTGCCTTTGTAGCGTTCCATGTCGATGACCGTGTCCTTAAATGCCGTTTTACCTTTCCATTCTGGCTTATCGACATGCTGCACTGTTTGTTGCCCGCCAAGTTGCCCCTGTGAAACACACCAGTCGGTAGAAAGCGCCAGTTCCGGCGCCCACAACTGCCCCATTTTGTAGCAGCGGTCAACCCAGATGAAATTATCACGTGGGGCGAAATCGGCCAGTTGGAAACGCAGTGGTGCGGAGTATTCACTTTCTGGCAGTGGTTCCACTCGTTTGTCTGAAACCCGCAACAGCAGCGGCAAACGGAAATGACTACCTGAGAAGGCGATCATATTTTTATTCTGATTGATGGTAAATTCTTTTATCTCGGTGGGGAATTTCCACAGACGAACGATATCCGGTTTCCACGCCAGTACTTTCTCTTTCATGTTGAGGAACACTTCTGACATTGACTGACCAGAAAGGCTACTGCGTCCGAGGCCGATAAAATTATCACCACCAAGGATATCCAGTACCGTAGCGCCGTTATCCATCGTGTTGCGCTTCACCGCCAGCGTCTCTTGCTGCGGTTTGTCGCCACGGATGACAAAAAACAGGTTATTGCGATCCTGCTTATTGAGGTATTTCCATGCCGTGTTGTTCATCGCCAGATGGTCGGAAGAGACGACAATGACGGTATCTTTAAACCACGGAGAGGCTTTGATTTTATTGATAAACGCCGCAATGTTCTCCTGGCTGCAACTTACCGCGCTGAATGACTGGTTCGGTTTACCGTCAAAATCATATTTTTTGCGATTACAGGTACGAGAGATAAAACCATCCGGGTGATGGGTATCGACCGTCAGGGTAAACAGTGAGAACCGTTGACCGGAGCGAGACAGCTCCTCAAATTTTTTCCATGCTTCATCCAGCACGGTATCGTCGTAGAATCCCCAGTCGTTGCGATAATGTGGGTCTGCGACCACGCTTTTCAGCTCTTCCGAGCCGTACAAATGGTCGAAACCGTGTGATTTCAGGAACACATCTTTACCAGCAAAACGCAGATTGGCTCCCTGTACGAAATAGTTCTGATAACCCGAGTTTTTCAGAATATCGCCCAGACAGATGTTCTGCGGGAAGAAGCTGGAAACGGATGCAGAAGCGTTGCCTTCAAATGGAGCAAAAAGCGGAATGCCACACTGGGAAGCCACCATGCCCGCAATCGTGTAGTCCGTTCCCGGCAACTGCTGCGTGTGGCTGAAATCCAGACTTTCATTTTTCAGCGCGCCCAATTCAGGCGTGAGATCCGGGAAAGCATCGTTGTCAAAATAGGTGCGCTCGAGGCTTTCTCCGTAGATATAAACCAGGTTGAGTTTCGGGTCAGGAATGGTTTTCGACGGTTCTTTATAATAAGCCGCAAAGTCCGGATCGCCATCGCGTGACTGTGATTTCACCAGTTCCGTTATCTGACGAAACGCCGGGCTGGCATCGACAGAACCCAGTGCCAGCAAGAGCGCCAAAAGGCTGTAACCAAAATGGTGCGGATGATGACGGCGGCGGCGCAGGATCCAGCCCAGTGCACCGAAAACGACTGCCAGTGCCAGTACAATGCCAATACCTGGCAGGATATATTTGCTGACGCCTGCACCGGTCAGGCTGTTGGTTAAGGTATAGAGAACCGCGTCGTTAATGCCATCGCCAGTAAAGTAGTCACTGGCAAAAAGGGTGATATTTAAAACGACAAATAGCCCCAGCACCGTTAATGTGGCGGCAAACCACCAGGTGTTACGTCCCGCTTTCCATGCGTAGATCAGCACAGAGGCGAGAAACAAGGCAAATGAGAGTAGTTCTGACAACGGGCGATCCTCACTAAACCAGGCTGTGTAGCCGATGCTTAAGATTTTTTGAGAAACACAATGTAATGGCGCTGCCATATTGCTGCAATTCTAGTGTCAAAAAAATGCGATGTTGTTAGGAATTAGTTTATAAACAGACTTTTTTGATCGGGGTTGTTTCCCGCATAGCAGGGGATGAAAGCGTCAGAAGCGGGAAAAAGAGAAGGGGATTGCCGCGCCAGCCGATTAACAGCTAAAACGCGGCGTTATGCGGATCAAGAGATAAAGTTCAGACCTTGCTTTAATACCAGATCGCAGGCTTTGGTTTTCACTTTCTCCGCCAGCGGAGTCGTACCGATGTTATCCAGATTAAGCTGCTGGCCATCTTTGGTTTTCAGCAAACCCTGAATACCGTCCAGATAGTTGGTGTCTTCTTTCTGCTCTTCGCTGTTCAGACCTAACTTTTCCAGCACCTGGTTTTTGATGTTTTCCGCATCGGTCACCGAAGCTAGCTTTTGCTTCGCGCAGTATTGCAGAATGCCTGCGGCATTGTTCATGTTATCTGCGCTTAATGCCTGGTTGCCGCTACTAAGCAGGTTAGTTAATGAAGCGAGCGACCAGCCGCCTTCCTGTGTAGTGCTGTTTTGATTGCTTAACTCGCTGGCGGCACTGGAGAGCGCATCTTTCCAGGAAGCGGCATTTACCCCGGTGGAAATTAATGCGCTGGCGGTAATTGCACAGCACAGAAGGTGTTTAACAGTTTTCATCATCATTACTCAAGGTGGAATTGTGTCGCAGTATAACGCCGGGAATGGGGATTAATACTCTTTACCCGTTACCCGACTACGATAACTGTCCCAGTTGAAGATCACCCACAGACTGTTACCCAGGCGCATACGATCCATAACACGCTCGCCCAGCAACTTCGTCATTTCTTCCATATTGCTGTTCGTCAGCATTCCGGTTGGGCGCTTGGAAGAAGAACGACGATCGACGATCTGATTGATGATCACTTTTTCGTATTTAGATTCGGTCTGCACGCCGATCTCGTCGATCACCAGTAGATCAACGTTGCTCAGATCGTTGAGCAGTTGTTCTTCACTGACGCCGCTATTTCTGAAGGTATCTTTCATCGCCGACATAATATCGGCAACAGTAATAATCAATACCGATTTGCCGCGCAGCAGTAGTTCGTTGCAGATTGCCGCCGCCAGATGGTTTTTACCGGTGCCCGGCTTGCCAGAAAAGATAAAGCTGGCGATGTTGCCGTCGAACTCTTCGACATATTGACGCGCTTTGCTCAACGCATTCATCTGCCCTTCGCATTCAACACGATAGTTCTCAAAGGAACAGTTCTGATGCAGCGGACGAATGCCGGAGCGGTTAAAGGTGCGCTGCATTTTCATCGCCCGATTCTCGCGCTCCAGAGCGGCGGAGCGGAGCGCCCCTTGTTCTTTCTGCCACGCCAGAAGTTCTTCACCCGTTTTGAAGGCGGGTTTGATATGGGCAGGCATCATTTTTTGCAGGCGTTGCATCAGGTCGCCAACGTTTTTCATCGTTACCCTCTGAATCCTGGTGGAATTTGGCTGTCAGGTTCGCTGACCGTGTTCACATCTCGTTTGGCTAGTCCGCCGTTGCTGGCGCGGCCAATTTGCAGACTGCGCGCCAGTTTTTGCTGCCACTGCACATGGTGAAAAACTTTACCTTCCGCCTGCCAGTAGGCAATGAATGAGGCTAGTTCTTCGGCGGTAGCGGGTTCTCTTAGTGCCACGCCCCATAATGCGGCCTGGCGGGTAAAGTCGGCATCGGGTCGCCAGTCTGGGTACATGGCAAATTTCCCCATCGGTACGGCAACGGGGGCAGTTTGCGGTTCCTGATAGAGTTGATCGTCCAGAGCGATATCGCTTCCCGGACGTGCCAGCTTTTCTTCCAGCGCCAGCAGTTCAGCAAGACGCGCGGGCGTGACGGCATAAAACGCCGGAGCGTTGTTAGCAAATACGGCAACCATTCCGCCTTCAGCTTTTGCCAGAACGGTCTGGTGATCGTGTACCAGGGCGTCAATACCAACGACGTCCGGGGTCAAAACTCTGGAAGACATACTGTTTCTCAATATGGAACGATGAACGAGAAGGGAGATTACTTTTATAGTAACACACGGATGAAAGGAGGCTGTCTCTCATCCGTGTGCTTTAAGCGAGGCAATTTTATACGCGAGGGCGCTTGCGGTACAACCATAATCCAGGAATGGAAAGGCCGATGGATAATGCTCCAACAATTGATGACGCTGTAAGAAAGTTGGTTAACAGGGTAATCATCAACGGCTCGCTGTAACCTAACTGACTGATTTTTACAGCTGAAATCATTGCTGTATAAGCAGAGATGCCAGGGAACATAGGGATAACGGCCGCCACGGTAAAGACTTTTGGATGCGCCAGATACCAGCGCGACCATTGAATTCCAATGGTGCCGACCAGCATAGAGGCCATAAAGGTTGACCACTCAATATTCAGCCCGGTAGTCATTAAGATCATTCGTGAACCATGACCAATCGCGCCAAGCAGCGCACACCAGCGTAACGCTCGAACCGGAACGTTGAATACCATCGCAAATCCGACCGCAGGAATTGCCGCGAGGATCATATCCTGCACCAACGCTATGAGAAATTCGATCACACCCATCCGCGTAGCCCCCAAATCGTCAGTGCCATCACTACGCCGACGCAGGTAGCCAACGTCAACAGGCTGGCAATTGCCCAGCGTGCCAGCCCGGTATTGATATGGCCTTTAAACATATCGGCGACGGCATTAATCAACGGAAAGCCCGGCACCAGCAATAGAACGCTGGCCGCCATCGCGATGGTAGGCGTATGACTGAATGTCGGAAGTTGTAAAAGGAGGCCGGAAATCGTGGTGGCGGCAAATGCGGTAATGCAAAAGTTTATCTGTGGGTGAAGATGGCGTTGTGCCAGCAGTTGGCGGATATACATGGCGATCATGCTGGCGAAGAACGTAATTAGCGCGCCGTCCCAGCCACCGTTATTCAGTTTGCAGAAACAGGCGCAAGAAAGTCCTACCATCAAGGCTACCAGCCAACGCGGATAGCGCAGAGGATGTATTTGGCTAAAACGCTTCTCCACACCTTTGTAATCCAGCAATTTGTGTTCCGCCAGAATCACAATGTGTTGTACTTCAGTAACCACATGCATATTAATGCCGCGATCCTGATTTTTACGTGTCGAGGTTAAACATTGACCATCTTTAATGGTGGTTAGCACAATTGCGTTGGAAGAGATGGAGCTTTCAACGCAGTCCATCCCCAGCGCGCGCCCAAGTCTTGAAGAAAGCTCATCCACCAGTGCGCTTTCCGCCCCGTGCTGCAAAAGAAATAATCCGCACTGGATACATAACCGTGTTACGGCTCGCTGTTGCTCAGTTTGCATAACTCGCCCTTTGTCATAGACGCGCTGCGTATTGTTCAAATAATGAGACCCCATTTGTATCATGAAGCGCGGTTGTTTTGGGGTTGGTTAAGATCAAAATTGCGCTGATTAATTCTGGTTATGGCGACAGGAAGCGATCTGCGTCAGAGGTCAAATAAATATCCTCATGAATATTATCACTGAAATGAATTTATAGTTTTGTTTTTACTCGTTTGGCTAATAGCAGGGAAAATCAATTTTTCGAATCTGGATAAGAAATATCTTTCAGTTTTTATTGATTTTTTTGTTGCTCTTTCGGTCTAAAGGTCTTGATTTTCGCCTTTGACCATTATTTTGAATGATATCGTAAACTGATTGGATTTGTGGTTTTTGATTAAGTATTTCTAACAACATAATTTAGATATTTTAAATGTGTCAGAGGTATTTTACCAGGTTATTATTTGATGCTAGCCTCCTGAAACATACAAAGGATTTTTGGTGTGTCAGGGGTAAACTGATATGGAAGTGAATGCTAAGGATAATTTATTCGCTAGAGCTATTAATTTGTTGGATTAATTTAGGGGATGAATATCCTGAATTAACCATCATGATTTATAGAGAGTGGATATGGAGGATATATGTTGCCAGGATGCTGCAAAAATGGAATTGTTATCAGTAAAATACCCGTTATGCAGGCAGGATTAAAAGAGGTCATGAGGACCCATCTACCTGAATATGAAATAACGAGTAGCGCCTCTGCGGAGGAGTTAACCTTATTACAATTACGTCGTGCTGGGTTAGTGGTTGCCGATTTATCCGGCGAAACGGAAGACCCGCGTTCCGTTTGTGAACATTACTATTCATTGATCTCACAATACCGGGAAATACATTGGGTTTTCATGGTTTCGCGTGCCTGGTACTCCCCGGCAGTAGAACTACTAATGTGTCCAACAGCGACGTTACTGTCGGATATTGAACCCATTGAGAATCTGGTTAAAACCGTTCGTTCCGGTAATGCGTATGCGGATCGTATCAGCGCGATGCTGACCTCTCCGACAATGGCTGAAACTCAGGATTTTAGCTATCGCACCGTCGTTCTGACGCTTTCAGAGCGTAAGGTACTGCGGCTGTTAGGCAAAGGATGGGGCATCAACCAGATAGCTTCATTGCTCAAGAAAAGTAATAAAACTATCAGCGCACAAAAAAACAGTGCGATGCGTCGGCTGGCAATTCACAGCAATGCTGAGATGTATGCATGGATAAATAGCGCACAGGGTGCAAGAGAACTTAACTTGCCTTCTGTTTATGGAGATGCCGCAGAATGGAACACAGCCGAATTAAGAAGAGAAATGTCGCACTCGTAGAAAAATGCGTCATGAGCAGTATCGGTATTGAGAGTTTATTCAGAAAGTTTGCGGGTAACCCTTATAAGCTCCACACCTATACCAGTCAGGAGTCGTTTCAGAATGCAATGTCGCGGATCTCGTTCGCGGCGGTCATTTTTTCTTTTTCTGCCATGAGAAGTGAGCGCAGAGAAGGATTATCTTGCCTGACTGAGCTGGCGATTAAATTTCCGCGTACCCGACGTTTGGTTATTGCAGATGATGATATTGAAGCACGGTTGATCGGTTCATTATCTCCATCTCCGCTGGACGGAGTATTAAGTAAAGCATCGACGCTGGAAGTTTTTCATCAGGAGTTGTTTCTGTCATTAAATGGTGTGCGTCAGGCGACCGATCGGCTGAATAATCAGTGGTACATTAACCAAAGCCGGACGTTAAGCCCAACGGAGAGAGAAATATTGCGTTTTATGTCGCGTGGCTACTCAATGACACAAATTGCCGAGCAGCTTAAACGCAATATTAAAACGATCCGGGCGCATAAATTTAATGTGATGTCGAAACTGGGCGTCAGTTCTGATGCGGGGTTGTTGGAGGCCGCAGATATTCTGTTATGTATGCGGCATTGCGAAACAAGTAACGTGTTGCATCCCTTTTAATATGCTTAATGCCGGGTTATCGTCCCGGCAAAGTTTTTATTTCAGCGTACAGTCACCACATTGCTGCACATCCGGTAGGCGATAACGCTGGCAGCAGGTACGGCGTACCAGCAGACCATCGCGTAGCACTACTGTACGCCAGAGTGGATTATCTTCACCTGTAGTGAGCGTTTTCTCAAAAAACAGGGCATGACGCAGCGATTCAACCGCTGCCTCGCCGAGCAACTGCTTCATCTCTGTCAGATACCAGTTGATCAAATAACCGGTATTACTCCAGATGAGTTTGCCGTTGATCTCTCCAGTTGCTTCTAATGTCTGCACTACCGGGACAAGCGCCTGGCTGATTAACGTTTCCATTCGTTGTTGTGGAGAATGCGTTGTTGCGTTTTTATCTTCACATACATCGACCCAGAAACAGGCTGCGCGCCCGGTTTCGTGAAACTCAACGTGGAAATGTTCTGGAGAAAGGTCTAACGCTTTTTCCTGCGTCAGCAGCGCCAGCATTAAGGGTGGCACCATCAGGCCGATATACCATTGCGCCCAGAGTGAGATCAGCGGTTTGTTCTCACGGATCATCATCGGTTGATTACGGTAGATATGATCGGAATAGACCGCCAGTAGAGAACGTAGCGCATTCGGTGATGACCATTGCGCCAGTGTCATGGCGTTAAGCGGGGCGGGTTCATCCAGACGGATAAACTCCAGCAAATGTTCACGATGTTCTGCGATCGTCGCCCGTACTGATTCCGCAAGCCCAGCGTCCTGCGGCTGGAGATGCGTTCGCCAGATAACATCTTCATAGAGCGGTGCAGAACGATAGGCCATAATCGTGATAGTAATCTAAATGATAATGATTGCTAATCCTAGCGATAGGTTTGCCCGATAGCAAGGGATTTCTCTGGCTTGCAAATGATAAAAATTATCATATGATATTGGTTATCATTATCGCTTTGAGAGATTAAACCATGTTGCAACGTATGCTGGGCAGCGGCTGGGGAGTGTTGCTGCCGGGATTGCTGATTGCAGGGATGACGTATGCGGATTTATCGCCGGATCAGTGGCGGATTGTCATTCTGATGGGATTAGTGTTGACGCCGCTGATGCTATATCACAAACAGTTACGGCATTACGTTTTACTACCATCGTGCCTGGCGCTTATTTCTGGCGTCATGTTAATGATAATAAACTGGAATCAGGGATGAAAAAGCAGGGAAGAAACACGAAAGGAAGTAAAGATAATTGGTGCGAGGGGGGGGACTTGAACCCCCACGTCCGTAAGGACACTAACACCTGAAGCTAGCGCGTCTACCAATTCCGCCACCTTCGCACAGTCATCTTACTTTTTTGATATCGCCTCGTTTGGTGCGAGGGGGGGGACTTGAACCCCCACGTCCGTAAGAACACTAACACCTGAAGCTAGCGCGTCTACCAATTCCGCCACCTTCGCCCAGTGCGAGCAATATCAACGTGGTTTTTGGTGCGAGGGGGGGGACTTGAACCCCCACGTCCGTAAGGACACTAACACCTGAAGCTAGCGCGTCTACCAATTCCGCCACCTTCGCATACCATCAATTCTTAAAAAGAATTGCTGCCACGGAGGCGCATTCTAGTGGTTTTCAGCTTTTCGTCAATAGTTAATTATCGCCTGATGTGTAATTGCTGGAAAAATGGTCATCAGGAGGCTAACGTGCAGGTTTTGTATGTCGGATAAGGCGTTCACGCCGCATCCGACATGGTATGTGGGTGCAGATGCCAGATGCGACGCTGGCGCGTCTTATCTGGCCTATGAAGGGCTAATGTGCAGTTTTTGTAGGTTGGATAAGGCGTTCACGCCGCATCCAACAAGGCTTGCGGCGAGAGACTTAACCTTTCTTCGCCTGGCGGGTCATAATGGCGCGATACACCTTGAAACGCCCGGTTTGCGCAATGACTTCGTGGAAGCCAAATGTCTCATCCAGCACGTCCGGATAAGGCAGGAAGGCGTTCGCTACAATTCGCAGCTCGCCGCCGCTATTAAGATGACGCACCGCGCCGCGAATCAGCGTTTGCGCGGCATCCAGGCTGGTTTGCATCCCATCGTGGAACGGCGGGTTGGAGATGATCATATCAAAACGACCTTTCACCTCAGAAAAGACGTTGCTGGCAAAGACTTCACCTTCAACACCGTTGGCCGCAAGTGTTGCGCGGCTGGCTTCTACCGCCGGGGCAGAGACATCGCACAAGGTGAGACGAATTTTCGGCGAATGGCGCGCAAAGGCAACTGAAAGCACACCTGCACCGCAGCCGACATCCAGCACTTTACCTTTCGTGTGCGGGGTTAACGTCGAGAGCAGCAGCTGGCTGCCGACATCCAGACCGTCGCGGCTAAACACGCCCGGCAGCGTTTTGACCGTCAGTCCATCTACGTTATATTCGCCCCAGAATTTATCCGCATCGAACACTGGCTGCTTTTCCAGACGACCAAAATAGAGGCCGCAGCGACGGGCGCTGTCTACCTTATTCAATGGCGCATAATCTGCCAGCATTTGCTCGGCGCTGCGCACGCCGCTACGGTTTTCGCCAACGACGAAAATGTCAGTGCCCACTGGCAGCAGAGAAAGTAAATTCATCAACTGGAACTGAGCTTCCGGTTTGTTCTTCGGCCAGTAGTAAATCAGCGTATCGCAATCTGCGATGTCATCCGCCGTGGCGACCAGACTAAAACGGGCGTTATCACCCATCTGGCGGCTTAACACCTGCCAGTGGTGGAATTGTTGGGTATGAGCACGACTGGTTGCGGTATCTAAACGCGCGGGCAGGTCATCCTGTAAGTCACCGGCAAACAGAATACGGCTTTGTTCGAAATCATCACTGTGGCGCAGCAAGACTTCACTTGCCGGGGTAAATGCAGACATGGAATGCTCCTCAATTGATACTGGCGGCGATTATAGCCATATGTTGGCGCGGTATCGACGAATTTGCTATATTTGCGCCCCTGACAACAGGAGCGATTCGCTATGACATCCCGACGAGACTGGCAGTTACAGCAACTGGGCATTACCCAGTGGTCGCTGCGTCGCCCTGGCGCGTTGCAGGGGGAGATTGCCATTGCGATCCCGGCACACGTCCGTCTGGTGATGGTGGCAAACGATCTTCCCGCCCTGACCGATCCTCTGGTGAGCGATGTTCTGCGCGCATTAACCGTCAGCCCCGATCAGGTGCTGCAACTGACGCCAGATAGGATCGCGATGCTGCCGCAAGGCAGTCGATGCAACAGTTGGCGGTTGGGTACTGACGAACCGCTGTCACTGGAGGGCGCTCAGGTGACATCACCGGCGCTCACCGAATTACGGGCAAACCCAACGGCACGCGCCGCGTTATGGCAACAAATTTGCACATATGAACACGATTTCTTCCCTCGAAACGACTGATTTACCTGCGGCTTTCCACATTGAACAACGCGCCCACGCCTTTCCGTGGAGTGAAAAAACCTTTGCCAGCAACCAGGGCGAACGCTATCTCAACTTTCAGTTGACACAAGATGGCAAAATGGCTGCGTTTGCGATTACGCAAGTGGTGCTGGATGAAGCTACATTGTTCAATATTGCGGTCGATCCCGACTATCAGCGTCAGGGACTGGGAAGGGCGTTGCTGGAACATCTGATCGACGAGCTGGAAAAACGCGGCGTGGCGACGCTATGGCTGGAAGTCCGTGCCTCTAACGCCGCCGCCATTGCTCTGTACGAAAGTTTAGGCTTTAACGAGGCGACGATTCGCCGCAATTACTACCCCACCACGGACGGTCGCGAAGACGCCATCATCATGGCGTTGCCAATCAGTATGTAAGACAAGGTGGAATAATGAAGTGGGACTGGATTTTCTTTGATGCCGATGAAACGCTGTTTACTTTTGACTCGTTCACCGGCCTGCAGCGGATGTTCCTTGACTACAGCGTCACCTTTACCGCTGAAGATTTTCAGGACTATCAGGCCGTTAACAAACCACTGTGGGTGGATTATCAAAACGGCGCGATCACTTCATTACAGCTCCAGCACGGGCGTTTTGAAAGCTGGGCCGAACGGCTGAACGTCGAGCCGGGTAAACTCAACGCTGCCTTTATTAATGCGATGGCGGAAATCTGCACACCGCTGCCTGGCGCGGTTTCCCTGCTTAACGCCATTCGCGGCAATGCCAAAATCGGCATCATCACCAACGGTTTTAGTGCCTTGCAGCAAGTGCGTCTTGAACGAACGGGTTTGCGTGATTATTTCGATTTGCTGGTGATTTCCGAAGAAGTTGGCGTTGCCAAACCGAATAAGAAAATTTTCGATTATGCGCTGGAACAGGCGGGCAATCCTGACCGTTCACGCGTGCTAATGGTTGGTGACACTGCTGAGTCCGATATTCTCGGTGGCATCAACGCCGGGCTTGCTACCTGCTGGTTGAATGCGCACAATCGCGAGCAACCAGAAGGCATTGCGCCCACCTGGACCGTTTCTTCGTTGCACGAACTGGAGCAACTCCTGTGTAAACACTGATTGCCTCCCCCCCGTTGATGGGTAAAATAGCCGCAATTTTTCGTTTTCAACAAGCGCGGCGCGATGCCGCTTACTCAAGAAGAAAGAATTATGACGTTGTCTCCTTATTTGCAAGAGGTGGCGAAGCGCCGCACCTTTGCCATAATTTCTCACCCGGACGCCGGTAAAACCACCATCACCGAGAAGGTGCTGCTGTTCGGACAGGCCATTCAGACCGCCGGTACAGTAAAAGGCCGTGGCTCTAATCAGCACGCCAAGTCGGACTGGATGGAGATGGAAAAGCAGCGTGGGATCTCCATTACCACGTCTGTGATGCAGTTTCCGTATCACGACTGCCTGGTTAACCTGCTTGACACCCCGGGGCACGAAGACTTCTCGGAAGATACCTATCGTACCCTGACGGCGGTGGACTGCTGCCTGATGGTTATCGACGCTGCAAAAGGTGTTGAAGATCGTACCCGCAAGCTGATGGAAGTTACCCGTCTGCGCGATACGCCGATCCTCACCTTTATGAACAAACTTGACCGTGATATCCGCGACCCGATGGAACTGCTCGATGAAGTTGAGAACGAGCTGAAAATCGGCTGTGCGCCGATCACCTGGCCGATTGGCTGCGGCAAGCTGTTTAAAGGCGTTTACCACCTTTATAAAGATGAAACCTATCTCTACCAGAGCGGTAAAGGTCACACCATTCAGGAAGTGCGTATCGTTAAAGGGCTGAACAACCCGGATCTCGACGCTGCGGTCGGTGAAGATCTGGCACAGCAGCTGCGTGACGAACTGGAGCTGGTGAAAGGCGCCTCTAACGAGTTCGACAAAGAATTGTTCCTTGCGGGCGAAATTACTCCGGTATTCTTCGGTACTGCGCTGGGTAACTTCGGCGTCGATCATATGCTGGATGGCCTGGTGGAGTGGGCACCTGCGCCGATGCCGCGTCAGACTGACACCCGTACCGTAGAAGCGAGCGAAGACAAATTTACCGGCTTCGTATTTAAAATTCAGGCCAACATGGACCCGAAACACCGTGACCGTGTGGCGTTTATGCGCGTGGTATCCGGTAAATATGAAAAAGGCATGAAGCTGCGCCAGGTGCGCACCGCGAAAGATGTGGTGATCTCCGACGCGCTGACCTTTATGGCGGGTGACCGTTCGCACGTTGAAGAGGCTTATCCTGGCGATATCCTCGGCCTGCACAACCACGGCACCATTCAGATCGGCGACACCTTTACCCAGGGTGAGATGATGAAGTTCACCGGTATTCCGAACTTCGCACCGGAACTGTTCCGTCGTATACGTCTGAAAGATCCGCTGAAGCAAAAACAGCTGCTCAAAGGGCTGGTACAGCTTTCTGAAGAGGGCGCAGTGCAAGTGTTCCGTCCGATCTCCAATAACGACCTGATCGTCGGTGCGGTTGGTGTGCTGCAGTTTGATGTGGTGGTATCGCGCCTGAAGAGCGAATACAACGTTGAAGCAGTGTATGAGTCAGTCAACGTTGCCACCGCCCGCTGGGTAGAATGCGCGGACGCAAAGAAATTCGAAGAGTTCAAGCGTAAGAACGAAGGTCAACTGGCGCTCGATGGCGGCGATAACCTCGCTTACATCGCCACCAGCATGGTTAACCTACGCTTAGCGCAAGAGCGTTATCCGGACGTTCAATTCCACCAGACCCGCGAGCATTAATTCTTGCCTCCAGGGCGCGGCAGCCGCTGCGCCCTGTCAATTTTCCTTCCTTATTAGCCGCTTGCGGAATGTTCTTAAAACATTCGCTTTCGCTTATGTTTGCTCGCTTTTTAGCCGATACGGCGGGCGGTTTCAAAATTGTGATCTATATTTAACAAAGCAATGACATTTGTGTCGGCTTTAAATACCGTTATGTGAGTAGGTAACAGTATTTAAAACCGTTAACTGTCATTCGATTGATATTAATAACTGATTAAGAAGTTGTAACGGTCGTTATTCATCACCTATCGCTTTTGTGATGGCGACCATTGACTTCTGTCGAGGGTGAAGTCTCTCCCTATTCAGCAATGCAACCTCGTGTTGCCTGGCTCAAATTACGAGCAAATATACAGGAATAAATCGATGACTATGACAAGACTGAAGATTTCGAAAACTCTGCTGGCTGTAATGCTGACCTCTGCCGTCGCGACCGGTTCTGCCTACGCGGAAAACAACGCGCAGACCACCAATGAAAGCGCAGGGCAAAAAGTCGATAGCTCTATGAATAAAGTCGGTAATTTCATGGATGACAGCGCCATCACAGCGAAAGTGAAGGCGGCTCTGGTGGATCATGAAAATATCAAGAGCACTGATATCTCTGTCAAAACCGATCAAAAAGTCGTGACTTTAAGCGGATTTGTTGAAAGCCAGGCACAGGCCGAAGAGGCAGTGAAAGTGGCGAAAGGCGTTGAAGGCGTGACCTCCGTCAGCGACAAACTGCACGTTCGCGACGCTAAAGAAAGCTCCGTGAAGGGTTACGCCGGTGACACCGCCACCACCAGTGAAATCAAAGCCAAACTGCTGGCGGACGACATTGTTCCTTCACGTAAAGTGAAAGTTGAAACCACCGATGGCGTGGTTCAGCTCTCCGGAACCGTAGATTCTCAGGCACAAAGCGACCGTGCTGAAAGTATCGCCAAAGCGGTAGATGGTGTGAAAAGCGTTAAAAATGATCTGAAAACTAAGTAATTCGTCGTAATTCGTCCTCCCGAACTTTGTCGGGAGGCGCGATGTGCACCACACTAAAAATATCGCATTGAGTGAATATCAAGCGGTGACATTAACTATGGTAAAGGAGAGGCTTATGTTTCGTTGGGGCATCATATTTCTGGTTATCGCGTTAATCGCCGCCGCTCTTGGGTTTGGTGGTCTGGCCGGTACTGCAGCGGGTGCTGCAAAAATTGTCTTTGTCGTCGGGATTATTCTGTTCCTGGTGAGTTTGTTCATGGGCCGAAAACGACCCTAGATTTCAGACGATTAAGAAAATTTTATACAAAGCCAGTCCAGCGGACTGGCTTTTGCGGTTTTAGCGAATAATAAATTGCGTTACTTTGTCATTCTTTCACAACAAAAACAGGAAGGCAGAGGTGGGGCAGCGAATACCTGTAACGCTTGGTAATATTGCGCCGTTGTCGCTAAGGCCGTTCCAGCCTGGACGAATTGCGTTGGTGTGCGAAGGCGGCGGGCAGCGTGGAATCTTTACGGCTGGCGTGCTGGATGAGTTTATGCGCGCGCAGTTTAATCCTTTCGATCTCTATTTTGGCACGTCCGCCGGGGCGCAGAACCTTTCGGCGTATATTTGTAATCAGCCCGGTTACGCGCGCAAAGTCATCATGCGCTATACCACAAAGCGCGAATTTTTCGATCCAGTGCGCTTTGTCCGTGGAGGAAATCTTATCGATCTCGACTGGCTGGTGGAAGCGACTGCACGCCAGATGCCGTTGCAGATGGATACCGCCGCGCGGTTGTTCGATAGCGGCAAATCGTTTTATATGTGTGCCTGTCGTCAGGATGACTACACACCAAATTACTTTTTACCAACCAAACAAAACTGGCTGGATTTGATTCGCGCCTCCAGTGCTATTCCAGGTTTTTATCGCACCGGGGTTTCACTTGATGGGATTAACTATTTTGATGGTGGCGTCAGCGATGCGATTCCGGTTAAAGAAGCGGCAAGACAGGGGGCGAAAACGCTGGTGGTAATCCGCACCGTGCCGTCGCAAATGTACTATACGCCGCAGTGGTTTAAACGCATGGAACGCTGGCTGGGAGACAGTAGCCTACAACCGCTGGTCAATCTGGTGCAGCATCATGAAACCAGCTATCGTGCCATCCAGCAATTTATTGAGAAACCGCCAGGCAAGCTACGCATTTTCGAAATTTATCCGCCGAAGCCGCTGCATAGCATCGCGCTTGGCAGTCGGCTTCCGGCGCTACGTGATGACTATAAACTTGGGCGTTTATGCGGTCGCTATTTCCTGGCCACGGTCGGTAAAATGCTAACCGAAAAAGCACCGTTCACTCGCCATCTGGTGCCTGTGGCGATGCCGGAACCGATCGTCATTCCGCCAGCGCCAGTCGCCAACGATACGCTGGTTACCGAGGTGATAGACGCCCCGCAGGCGAATGACCCGACATTTAACAACGAGGATCTGGCTTGATTTGCCGTTTTATCGACACCCACTGCCATTTTGATTTTCCGCCGTTTAGCGGTGATGAAGAGGCCAGCCTGCAACGCGCGGCACAAGCGGGCGTAGGCAAGATCATTGTACCGGCAACTGAGGCGGCAAATTTTGCCCGCGTGCAGGCGTTAGCGGAAAATTATCAACCGCTGTATGCCGCCTTAGGGTTGCATCCGGGGATGTTGGAAAAACATTGCGATGCGTCGCTGGAGCAGTTACAGCAGGCACTGGAAAGGCGCTCGCCGAAGGTGGTGGCGGTAGGGGAGGTAGGCCTGGATCTCTTTGGCGACGATCCACAATTTGATCGCCAGCAGTGGTTACTCGACGAACAACTTAAGCTGGCGAAACGCTACGATCTGCCGGTGATCCTTCATTCACGGCGCACGCATGACAAACTGGCGATGCATCTTAAACGCCACAATTTGCCGCGTGCTGGCGTGGTTCATGGTTTTTCTGGCAGCCAGCAACAGGCCGAGCGGTTTGTGCAACTGGGCTACAAAATTGGCGTTGGTGGAACTATCACCTATCCGCGCGCCAGTAAAACCCGCGATGTCATCGCAAAATTACCGCTGGCGTCGTTGTTGCTGGAAACCGACGCGCCGGATATGCCGCTAAATGGTTTTCAGGGGCAGCCCAACCGCCCGGAGCAGGCTGCCCGGGTATTTGCCGTACTGTGCGAGTTACGCCCGGAACCCGCAGATGAGATTGCCGACGTGTTGCTTAATAACACGTATGCGTTGTTTAACGTGCCCGATGGCTGGTAAGGCCGTCCGTAAGTGAACAATGGTGCTGCTTGTTCCCCTCACCCTAACCCTCTCCCCAGAGGGGCGAGGGGACTGATTGTGCTTGATGTTGAGTTTTGCGACATCTCTGGCATGTCACAAATACAGCGCCGGAAATATCAATCGACTTACCCCGCGCTCCCGTAACGCACCAGCCAACTGCTCAACGTCTTCCGGTGTGGCGCTCGCCCAGCTTTGCGCTTCGCCATATACGCCGTGGGCATGAAACGCGTTCAAGCGTACCGGAACATCGCCAAGTCCCTTGATAAACGCCGCCAGTTCTTCAATGTGTTGCAAATAATCCACCTGATTGGGGATTACCAGTAAACGCAGTTCTGCCAGCTTGCCGCGCTCTGCAAGCAAACTGATGCTGCGCTTAATCTGTTGATTATCGCGTCCGGTTAACTGTTGATGACATTCGCTCCCCCACGCTTTGAGATCGAGCATTGCGCCGTCGCACACCGGAAGCAATTTTTCCCAGCCGGTTTCGCTCAACATGCCGTTGCTGTCCACCAGACAGGTGAGATGGCGCAATTGTGGATCATTTTTGATAGCAGTAAACAGCGCCACCACAAACGGCAGTTGGGTCGTGGCTTCGCCACCGCTCACCGTTATCCCTTCAATAAACAACACCGCTTTGCGGATATGACTAAGCACCTCGTCCACGCTCATGGTTTGCGCCATCGGCGTGGCATTCTGCGGGCACATCTTCAGGCAGGTATCGCACTGCTCGCAGACTGCAACGTTCCACACCACTTTGCTGTCAACAATCTGCAACGCCTGATGCGGACACTGTGGCACGCATTCCGCGCAATTATTACAGCGCCCCATCGTCCACGGATTGTGACAGTTTTTGCAGCGCAGATTGCACCCTTGTAAAAACAGAGCCAGACGACTGCCTGGCCCGTCAACGCAGGAGAAGGGGATAATCTTACTGACTAAAGCGCATCTGCTGTTCATGGCTTATCACGCGCGGCTGGCGTTCCAGAATACGAGTGTTACGTGCAGCTTCTTCGCCCAGCCATGTTGTGTTGGTACGTGAACCTTCGGCACGATATTTTTCTAAATCCGACAAACGCACCATATAACCGGTAACGCGAACCAGATCGTTACCGCTGACATTGGCGGTAAATTCACGCATTCCGGCTTTAAAGGCACCGAGGCAAAGCTGTACCAGCGCCTGTGGATTACGCTTGATGGTTTCGTCGAGCGTCAGAATGTCGCTGATCCCAGAGTAATAATATGCATGATGCGGGGCGACGGTTTGCAGATGGGTGATTGGATCTGGCTCATCGCCATACGGCAATCGCGCCCCCGGCGTGGTGCCGATATCGGAACTGATCCCCGACTGTGCGTGTAACATGGCGCGTTTTTGCCAGCCATATTTCACGGGAGTATTGGCGACAAACTCCGCCAGTTGCGCGCTGATGCGATAACCGACTTCATTTGCGGCGGCTTCTTTACCGTAGCGCGCGGCAATCCCTTCTTTCTCGCACAGCAAGTTAACCGCTTCCGCCAGCCCGTACATGCCAAACATCGGCACAAAACGTTCAGGATCAATCAACCCTTCTTTTACCAGGAAGCTATTCTCAAAGAAGTGTGATTGTTGATAGAGAAATTCACATCGCGCATCGATGATGGCGATCTGCTGCTGGCAGTAGTGCGGTAGAGTGCGCGTAAAGAAGTCATCCAGCGATTCACTGCGCTCTGCAATGGCTTTCAGGTTAAGGCGTACTAGCGTGCTGCCACCACCAGCCAGCGGCAGTGAGTTGTAACAGCTCACGATCCCGTAGCCCCCTTTTGTGAAAATTTTATCATGCACCGGACCGTTGGCGATGTGCGGTTTGCTACATTCACAAATGTTTTTTGCCACTTCCAGCAGCAGATCATCAGGGGTGATTTCAGGATCGTAGATAAAGGTCAGATTTGGAGAAACCTGCTTCAGCTCAGCATCTGCGCGTAAAATTGCACGGGTGATGGGGGAGTCGGACGGGCCGATATTGGCATGCATAAAAGCGTCTGGCAGGGTTCTGTCGAGATAACGCCAGAAACGTTTTATTCGAATATCGATTTCGTCTTGTGTTAGAATTTTAACATACGGTTGCAACAACGCATCCAGTTGCCCCAGGTAGACCGGCATTGATGTGACTGACGGGACATGGTGATAAAGAATGGTCAGCAGGGAGAGCGCATCATCAAGATCTTTCGCGCCTTCCAGCTCCAGCCATTCAGAACCGTTCGCCAGAAAACGGGCGTAATCGGGTAAGACATAGCGCGGTTTGTACGGCGCATGACCTTCAAACATATCGCAGATTACGCCTTCATCCAGCGCGCGGCGGGCTTCGGCAGGAAGCTGTGGGTAAGGCAGATTGTTTTCTGCTTCCAGTGCCAGAAAATGGCGCTTCTGCTCCGGGCTAAGTACCGGACTGGTGACAATTTGCTGGCAACGTTGTTGCAGTGCCATTTCATGAGAAGTGGGCATCTTCTTTTCCTTTTATGCCGAAGGTGATGCGCCATTGTAAGAGGTTTCGTGATGTTCACTTTGATCCTGATGCGTTTGCCACCACTGGCGCATTCATTTGAAAGTGAATTATTTGATCCAGATCGCATTACCATAATGCAAATTTGTAAGTAGATTTTCTTAATTGTGATGTATATCGAAGTGTGTTGCGGAGTCGATGTTAGAATACTAACAAACTCGCAAGGTGAATTTTATTGGCGACAAGCCAGGAGAATGAAATGACTGATCTGAAAGCAAGCAGCCTGCGTGCACTGAAATTGATGGACCTGACCACTCTGAATGACGACGACACTGACGAGAAAGTGATCGCCCTGTGTCATCAGGCTAAAACTCCGGTCGGCAATACCGCCGCTATCTGCATCTATCCTCGCTTTATCCCGATTGCTCGCAAAACGCTGAAAGAGCAGGGCACCCCGGAAATCCGTATTGCTACGGTAACTAACTTCCCACACGGTAACGACGACATTGACATCGCACTGGCAGAAACCCGTGCGGCAATCGCCTACGGTGCCGATGAAGTTGACGTGGTGTTCCCGTACCGTGCGCTGATGGCGGGTAACGAGCAGGTTGGTTTTGACCTGGTGAAAGCCTGTAAAGAGGCTTGTGCAGCGGCGAATGTGCTGCTGAAAGTGATCATCGAAACCGGTGAACTGAAAGACGAAGCCCTGATCCGCAAAGCATCTGAAATCTCCATCAAAGCGGGTGCTGACTTTATCAAAACCTCTACCGGTAAAGTCGCGGTGAATGCGACGCCTGAAAGCGCGCGCATCATGATGGAAGTCATCCGCGACATGGGCGTAGAAAAAACCGTTGGTTTCAAACCGGCGGGTGGCGTGCGTACTGCGGAAGATGCACAGAAATATCTCGCGATTGCAGATGAACTGTTCGGTGCTGACTGGGCAGATGCACGTCACTATCGCTTTGGCGCTTCCAGCCTGCTGGCAAGCCTGCTGAAAGCTCTGGGCCACGGCGACGGTAAGAGCGCCAGCAGCTACTAAGCTGCCTTTTGCCAGAGGGTGGATGCCGGATGCTACGGGGCGGGTGCCCCTGTAGGCCTGATAAGACGCGTCAGCGTTGCATCAGGCTGTCAGCAGTGATGCCGGATGCGGCGCGAACGCCTTATCCGGCCTACGGGGCGAGTGCCGTGTAGGCATGATAAGAAGCGGTCAGCATCAGGCAATAACAACATCCGCCATCTGGCAACAACGCCTTCAAACTTATTCCACGGGAGGTTACCTTGTTTCTCGCACAAGAAATTATTCGTAAAAAACGTGATGGTCATGCGCTGAGCGATGAAGAAATTCGTTTCTTTATCAACGGCATTCGCGACAATACTATCTCCGAAGGGCAAATTGCCGCCCTCGCGATGACCATTTTCTTCCACGATATGACAATGCCGGAGCGTGTCTCGCTGACGATGGCGATGCGAGATTCAGGAACCGTTCTCGACTGGAAAAGCCTGCATCTGAATGGCCCGATTGTTGATAAACACTCCACCGGCGGCGTCGGCGATGTGACTTCGCTGATGTTAGGACCAATGGTCGCTGCCTGCGGCGGCTATATTCCGATGATCTCCGGTCGCGGCCTCGGTCATACTGGCGGTACGCTCGACAAACTGGAATCAATCCCTGGTTTCGATATCTTCCCGGATGACAACCGTTTCCGCGAAATTATTAAAGACGTCGGCGTGGCGATTATCGGCCAGACCAGCTCACTGGCTCCGGCGGATAAACGTTTCTACGCAACCCGTGATATCACCGCAACCGTGGACTCCATCCCGCTGATCACTGCCTCTATTCTGGCTAAGAAACTGGCGGAAGGGCTGGATGCGTTGGTGATGGACGTGAAAGTCGGTAGCGGCGCGTTTATGCCGACCTACGAACTCTCTGAAGCCCTTGCCGAAGCGATTGTTGGCGTGGCAAATGGCGCTGGCGTGCGCACCACTGCGCTGCTCACCGACATGAATCAGGTGTTGGCCTCCAGTGCCGGTAACGCGGTTGAAGTGCGTGAAGCGGTGCAGTTCCTGACCGGTGAATACCGTAACCCGCGTCTGTTTGATGTCACAATGGCACTGTGCGTGGAGATGCTTATCTCCGGCAAACTGGCGAAAGATGACGCTGAAGCGCGCGCGAAATTGCAGGCGGTGCTGGACAACGGTAAAGCGGCAGAAGTCTTTGGTCGTATGGTGGCGGCACAAAAAGGCCCAACCGACTTCGTTGAGAACTACGCGAAGTATCTGCCGACAGCGATGCTGACGAAAGCAGTCTATGCTGATACCGAAGGTTTTGTCAGTGAAATGGATACCCGCGCGCTGGGGATGGCAGTGGTTGCAATGGGCGGCGGTCGCCGTCAGGCATCTGACACCATCGATTACAGCGTCGGCTTTACTGATATGGCGCGTCTGGGCGACCAGGTAGACGGTCAGCGTCCGCTGGCGGTTGTCCACGCGAAAGACGAAAACAGTTGGCAGGAAGCGGCGAAAGCGGTGAAAGCGGCAATTAAACTTGCCGATAAAGCACCAGAAAGCACACCAACCGTCTATCGTCGTATCAGTGAATAATTGTATACTGATCTGATCATTTAAATTTGAAGCACTGAGTACGGAGAACATATGAAACGTGCATTTATTATGGTGCTGGACTCATTCGGCATCGGCGCTACAGAAGATGCAGAACGCTTTGGTGACGTCGGGGCTGACACCCTGGGTCATATCGCAGAAGCTTGTGCTAAAGGCGAAGCTGATAATGGTCGTAAAGGGCCACTGAATCTGCCAAATCTGACCCGTCTGGGGCTGGCGAAAGCACACGAAGGTTCTACCGGTTTCATTCCGGCAGGAATGGACGGCAACGCTGAAGTTATCGGCGCGTACGCATGGGCGCACGAAATGTCATCCGGTAAAGATACCCCGTCTGGTCACTGGGAAATCGCCGGTGTACCGGTTCTGTTTGAGTGGGGATACTTCTCCGATCATGAAAACAGCTTCCCGCAAGAACTGCTGGATAAACTGGTCGAACGCGCTAATCTGCCGGGTTACCTGGGTAACTGCCACTCTTCCGGTACGGTCATCCTGGATCAACTGGGCGAAGAGCACATGAAAACCGGCAAGCCGATTTTCTATACCTCCGCTGACTCCGTGTTCCAGATTGCCTGCCATGAAGAAACCTTTGGCCTGGATAAACTCTACGAACTGTGCGAAATCGCCCGTGAAGAGCTGACCAACGGCGGCTACAACATCGGTCGCGTTATCGCCCGTCCGTTTATCGGCGACAAAGCCGGTAACTTCCAGCGTACCGGCAACCGTCACGATCTGGCTGTTGAACCGCCAGCACCAACTGTGTTGCAGAAACTGGTTGATGAAAAACACGGCCAGGTGGTTTCTGTCGGTAAAATTGCAGACATCTACGCCAACTGCGGTATCACCAAGAAAGTGAAAGCGACCGGTCTGGACGCGCTGTTTGACGCCACCATTAAAGAGATGAAGGAAGCAGGTGATAACACCATCGTCTTCACCAACTTCGTTGACTTCGACTCTTCCTGGGGGCACCGTCGTGACGTCGCGGGTTATGCTGCGGGTCTGGAACTGTTCGACCGCCGTCTGCCAGAGCTGATGTCACTGCTGCGCGATGACGATATCCTGATCCTCACCGCTGACCACGGTTGCGACCCAACCTGGACTGGTACTGACCACACCCGTGAACACATTCCGGTACTGGTGTATGGCCCGAAAGTAAAACCGGGTTCGCTGGGTCACCGTGAAACCTTCGCGGATATCGGTCAGACTCTGGCAAAATATTTTGGCACTTCTGATATGGAATATGGCAAAGCCATGTTCTGATAATGGGTGCGGCTTGATGCCCTCACCCCGACCCTCTCCCACAGGGAGAGGGTGAAAACATGTTGATAAGGATAAAACAATGGCTACCCCACACATTAATGCAGAAATGGGCGATTTCGCTGACGTAGTTTTGATGCCAGGCGACCCGCTGCGTGCGAAGTATATTGCTGAAACTTTCCTTGAAGATGCCCGTGAAGTGAACAACGTTCGCGGTATGCTGGGCTTCACCGGTACTTACAAAGGCCGCAAAATTTCCGTAATGGGTCACGGTATGGGGATCCCGTCCTGCTCCATCTACACCAAAGAGCTGATCACCGATTTCGGCGTGAAAAAAATCATCCGCGTGGGTTCCTGTGGCGCTGTTCTGCCGCACGTAAAACTGCGTGACGTAGTTATCGGTATGGGTGCCTGCACCGATTCCAAAGTTAACCGCATCCGTTTTAAAGACCATGACTTTGCTGCTATCGCTGACTTTGACATGGTGCGTAACGCGGTAGACGCGGCTAAAGCACTGGGCGTTGATGCTCGCGTTGGTAACCTGTTCTCCGCTGACCTGTTCTACTCTCCGGACGGCGAAATGTTCGACGTGATGGAAAAATACGGCATCCTCGGCGTGGAAATGGAAGCGGCTGGTATCTACGGCGTCGCTGCAGAATTTGGCGCGAAAGCCCTGACCATCTGCACCGTGTCTGACCACATCCGCACTCACGAGCAGACCACTGCCGCTGAGCGTCAGACCACCTTCAACGACATGATCAAAATCGCACTGGAATCCGTTCTGCTGGGCGATAAAGAGTAATTGTTTTTCGCTGAAAGGCGATTGTCGTGTTAAGCCGGAGCGGGAGACTGCTCCGGCTTTTTAGTATCTATTCATTAATAGCGACTGATTTATAGATTTACTATTATTTTTCATGTGGATAGAAAATAAAATCCATTCAAGTATCTATTCATGTATGTTCAGCCGTCATCCATGAAGGGCATATCAGCAACTCTGGTGGACAACCATAAATTCCTGCCATTTTGTTTTTGATGTTTGAGCTAAGCCGCTCCGTCTTTTCTATCCGTTTTAGAGAGTTAATCGAGATACCTAACATTTTACTTAATTCAGCAAGCGATAATTTATGCATGATACGCACAGCGGCTAGCCAGGAAATACGCTGGCTGAACATTAAGTTGATAATCTCCCGTTTCTGCTTTTCCATATCGTTCATATTCGCTTCCTTTGGTATTTTACTCAGCAAGTTACCGCACTGCCCCAGCCATCCACGCCGACAATTCCCGTAGCTCTTTTTCCTGTTCAGGGAAGTCAACCAACAGAGCTTCGCATTCCTGTTGCAGCATATCTGCGCGGTACAGGCAGCCTTGCAGTCGCCCGGCGAGGGCTTCCAGCGGCGCGGGGTTAAGACTGTCGGTAAATACCTGGGCGCGGGTGATATGGCCTTTTTCAACGTCGAAATGCAGTTCTACGCCGCCCCAGGTAAAGCGTTCATCCAGCAGATGCGAGAACGCCGGAGCCTGACCGAAGTTCCACTCCCAGCTACTCTGGCGGGCAAAGGTTTCAGCGAAATTTGGCAAGTCTGGCGTTTTGTCCGGGGAGATGATTTCCGCTTCCACGCTCTCGCCATAATGGGCGAAAAAGGCCTCGGTTATGGCCTCGCAAACCTGCTCATGGGTGATCCCCGGCAGCAGCTCGGTGAGGTTGGTCACGCGGGAACGCACTGAGGTAATGCCTTTCGCCGCCAGTTTCTTTTTATCCGGGTTGAGATAGTTTGCCAGGCGGCTAAGGTCGGCATTGAGCAGCAAGGTGCCGTGGTGGAAGCCACGATCTTTGGTTTCGCGATAGGCCGAGCCTGAGACTTTGCGGTCGCCTTCGGCGGTTTTCACCACCAGATCGTTACGTCCGGAGGCTTCGGCGCTGACGCCAAGCGCGTTCAGCGCATTGAGCACAATCGATGTGGAGATGGTTTTATCGTACTCCGGCTTGCCAGCCATAAAGGTAAAACAGGTATTGCCGAGATCGTGGAACACCGCGCCGCCACCGCTACTGCGCCGCGCCAGTCGGACGTTATCTTCTTCCATCCGCCGGGTATTACACTCTTTCCACGGGTTCTGTGCACGACCAATCACCACGGTGTCGGCATTGCGCCAGAGAAACAGAACGCGCTGCGTGGCGGGCATCTGGCGAAAAATACATTCCTCAACCGCCAGGTTAAACCACGGGTCGTAAGAGTCAGAGATAAGCAGGCGTAATGTGGACATAACGATTTCCTTTCTTGTAGTAATGGGTCACTCTTTTTTCTCGCCTTCTTCCTCTTCCGGCACCGGTTTGCTGGCGGTTAACAGGAAGGGAGATTGCTGCCAGCGGGTGCGCTTACCCTGCAACAACGTGCGGGTCAGCACTACGCCGATTGCCAGTGAGAGCAGCAACATCAGGCGTAAAATGTTAGTGGTGTTATCCACCTGTTGGGCTTCGGTGGCGAGCGTATGGGTGTCGAGTGTCAGGCGCAGATAGCCGAGCGGGCCGTTTTTACCCGCAATTGGCTCGACAATCTGCTGGTTAAAATAGCCGCCTGCTTTTTTACCGTCGAGCGCCAGCCGGTCGCGCACTTCGACGCTTTCGCCAGAACGTGCGATAAGATCGCCTTGTTCGTCATACACACCCGCGTCGAGGATGCGGCTTTCATCCGTTAACTGATCGAGGATCGCCTGAATGCGTTTTTCATCCGGTGAGTCGGTACGCATCAGCGGTGCAACGTTCAGCGTCACCTGACGCGCCAGGGTGCGGGCCAGTTCTTCCAGCCGTGGATTACGCTGTCGCTGGTGGTTTTGACTAAACCATGACGCCCCCTGCATCAGCGCCACTAACAAGGCGAGGCAGAACAGGACAATCACTGCCCGATGCAGCCGGAATTTCAGTTTTGTGCGAGCCATCTTCCACCCTTTGAAAATTTGAGACTTAATGTTGCCAGAAGCAATGGATACAAGGTAGCCTCATGCGTTATTTTCCCTGCTTCGAACGATTTTACAGGAGCCTTAATGCCTAACATTACCTGGTGCGACCTGCCTGAAGATGTCTCTTTATGGCCGGGTCTGCCTCTTTCATTAAGTGGTGATGAAGTGATGCCACTGGATTACCACGCAGGTCGTAGCGGCTGGCTGCTGTATGGTCGTGGGCTGGATAAACAACGACTGACCCAGTACCAGAGCAAACTGGGCGCGGCGATGGTGATTGTTGCCGCCTGGTGCGTGGAAGATTATCAGGTGATTCGTCTGGCTGGTTCGCTCACCGCGCGGGCTACGCGCCTGGCGCATGAAGCACAACTGGATGTTGCTCCGTTGGGGAAAATTCCGCACCTGCGCACGCCGGGTTTGCTGGTGATGGACATGGACTCCACCGCTATCCAGATTGAATGTATTGATGAAATTGCCAAACTGGCCGGAACGGGCGAGATGGTGGCGGAAGTGACAGAACGGGCGATGCGTGGAGAACTTGATTTTACCGCCAGCCTGCGCAGTCGCGTGGCGACGCTGAAAGGCGCTGACGCGAACATTTTGCTTCAGGTACGTGAAAATCTGCCGCTGATGCCAGGCTTAACGCAGTTGGTACTCAAACTGGAAACGCTGGGCTGGAAAGTGGCGATTGCCTCCGGCGGCTTCACCTTCTTTGCCGAATACCTGCGCGACAAGCTGCGCCTGACCGCCGTGGTAGCTAATGAACTGGAGATCATGGACGGTAAATTTACCGGCAATGTGATCGGCGACATTGTAGACGCGCAGTACAAAGCTAATACCCTGACCCGACTGGCACAGGAGTATGAAATCCCGCTGGCGCAGACCGTGGCGATTGGCGATGGTGCCAACGACCTGCCGATGATCAAAGCGGCAGGGCTGGGGATTGCCTACCATGCCAAGCCAAAAGTGAATGAAAAGACGGAAGTCATCATCCGTCACGCTGACCTGATGGGGGTGTTCTGCATCCTCTCCGGCAGCCTGAATCAGAAGTAATTGCACACCCGTCATCCTGCGGGCGGCACAGCATTAACGAGGTACACCGTGGCAAAAGCTCCAAAACGCGCCTTTGTTTGTAATGAATGCGGGGCAGATTATCCGCGCTGGCAAGGGCAGTGCAGCGCCTGTCATGCCTGGAACACCATCACCGAGGTGCGTCTTGCTGCGTCGCCAACGGTGGCGCGTAACGAGCGTCTCAGTGGCTATGCCGGTAGCGCCGGAGTGGCGAAAGTCCAGAAACTGTCGGATATCAGCCTTGAGGAATTGCCGCGTTTTTCTACCGGATTTAAAGAGTTCGACCGCGTATTAGGCGGCGGGGTGGTGCCGGGAAGCGCCATTCTGATTGGCGGTAACCCTGGTGCCGGTAAATCCACGCTGCTGCTGCAAACGCTGTGCAAACTGGCGCAGCAGATGAAAACGCTGTATGTCACTGGCGAAGAGTCGCTGCAACAGGTGGCAATGCGCGCTCATCGCCTTGGCCTGCCGACCGATAATCTTAATATGCTGTCTGAAACCAGCATCGAACAAATCTGCCTGATTGCCGAAGAAGAGCAACCGAAGCTGATGGTAATTGACTCGATCCAGGTGATGCATATGGCGGATGTTCAGTCATCGCCAGGCAGCGTGGCGCAGGTGCGTGAAACGGCGGCTTATCTGACGCGATTCGCCAAAACACGCGGCGTGGCGATTGTCATGGTCGGGCACGTAACCAAAGATGGCTCGCTGGCTGGTCCGAAAGTGCTGGAACACTGTATTGACTGTTCGGTGCTGTTGGACGGCGACGCCGACTCCCGTTTCCGCACCTTGCGTAGCCATAAAAACCGCTTCGGCGCGGTGAATGAGCTGGGTGTATTCGCGATGACCGAGCAGGGACTGCGTGAAGTCAGCAATCCTTCGGCAATCTTCTTAAGCCGTGGCGATGAAGTGACCTCTGGCAGTTCAGTTATGGTGGTATGGGAAGGGACGCGCCCGCTGCTGGTGGAGATTCAGGCGCTGGTCGATCATTCGATGATGGCGAATCCGCGCCGCGTGGCGGTCGGGCTGGAGCAAAACCGTCTGGCAATCCTGCTGGCGGTGCTGCACCGTCACGGTGGGTTGCAAATGGCCGATCAGGATGTATTTGTTAACGTGGTCGGCGGCGTGAAGGTGACGGAAACCAGCGCCGACTTAGCGTTACTGCTGGCGATGGTTTCCAGCCTGCGTGACAGACCGCTGCCGCAGGATCTGGTGGTGTTTGGCGAAGTGGGGCTGGCAGGGGAGATTCGCCCGGTGCCCAGCGGTCAGGAACGAATCTCTGAAGCGGCGAAACACGGTTTTCGCCGGGCGATTGTTCCGGCGGCCAACGTGCCGAAAAAAGCGCCGGAAGGGATGCAGATTTTTGGCGTTAAAAAACTCTCCGACGCGCTTAGCGTGTTCGACGACTTATAATGAGAGATACGGAGGGAGATATGTCGTCATTTGATTACCTGAAAACCGCTATTAAGCAACAAGGCTGCACGTTACAGCAGGTGGCTGATGCCAGCGGTATGACCAAAGGGTATTTAAGCCAGTTACTGAATGCCAAAATCAAAAGCCCCAGCGCACAAAAGCTGGAGGCGTTGCACCGTTTTTTGGGGCTTGAGTTTCCCCGACAGAAGAAAACCATTGGTGTGGTATTCGGTAAGTTCTACCCGCTGCATACCGGACATATCTACCTTATCCAGCGCGCCTGTAGCCAGGTTGATGAGCTGCATATCATTATGGGCTTTGACGATACTCGCGACCGCGCGTTATTTGAAGACAGCGCCATGTCGCAGCAGCCAACGGTGCCGGATCGTCTGCGCTGGTTATTGCAAACCTTTAAATATCAGAAAAATATCCGCATTCATGCCTTCAACGAAGAGGGCATGGAGCCGTATCCGCACGGTTGGGATGTGTGGAGCAACGGCATCAAAAAGTTTATGGCTGAAAAAGGCATTCAGCCGGATCTGATCTACACCTCGGAAGAGACCGACGCACCACAGTACCTGGAGCATCTGGGGATCGAAACGGTGCTTATCGATCCGAAACGTACCTTTATGAGTATCAGCGGTGCGCAGATCCGCGAAAACCCGTTCCGCTACTGGGAATATATTCCTACCGAAGTGAAGCCGTTCTTTGTGCGCACCGTGGCGATCCTCGGCGGCGAGTCGAGCGGTAAATCTACCCTGGTAAACAAACTCGCCAACATCTTCAACACCACCAGTGCGTGGGAGTTTGGTCGTGATTATGTCTTTTCACACCTTGGCGGAGATGAGATTGCGTTGCAGTATTCCGACTACGATAAAATCGCGCTGGGTCACGCACAATATATTGATTTTGCAGTTAAATATGCCAATAAAGTGGCGTTTATCGACACCGATTTTGTGACAACGCAGGCGTTCTGCAAAAAGTACGAAGGGCGTGAGCATCCGTTCGTGCAGGCGCTGATCGATGAATACCGTTTTGATCTGGTGATCCTGCTGGAGAACAACACGCCGTGGGTGGCGGATGGTTTACGCAGCCTCGGTAGTTCGGTGGATCGTAAAGAGTTCCAGAATCTGCTGGTGGAAATGCTGGAAGAGAACAATATCGAATTTGTGCGGGTTGAAGAGGACGATTACGACAGCCGTTTCCTGCGCTGCGTGGAGCTGGTGCGGGAGATGATGGGGGAGCAGGGTTAAGACCCAATGCCTGATGCGACGCTGACGCGTCTTATCAGGCCTACTGTTTTGCAACCTATTGAAATCACTGGGCTTGTAGGCCGGATAAGGCGTTCACGCCGCATCCGGCATCTTACAAATTACTTCGCAATACGCTTGTACTTGATACGCTTCGGCTCCAGCGCGTCTGCGCCCAGCGTGCGTTTCTTATACTCTTCGTACTCGGTAAAGTTACCTTCGAAGAACTCGACTTTACCTTCATCCTGGTAATCCAGAATGTGCGTCGCGATACGGTCGAGGAACCAACGGTCGTGCGAGATAACCATCGCGCAGCCCGGGAACTCCAGCAGGGCGTTTTCCAGCGCACGCAGGGTTTCGATATCCAGATCGTTGGTCGGTTCGTCGAGCAGCAGCATGTTGCCGCCAACCTGCAGCAGCTTCGCCAGATGCAGACGACCGCGCTCACCACCGGAAAGTTCGCCAACGCGTTTACCCTGATCAACCCCTTTAAAGTTAAAGCGGCCTACGTAGGCACGGCTCGGCATCTCGGTGTTACCGATCTTCATGATATCCAGCCCGCCGGAAACTTCTTCCCAAACGGTTTTGCTGTTATCCATTGAGTCACGGAACTGATCAACAGACGCCAGTTTCACCGTTTCACCTAAAGTGATGGTGCCGCTGTCCGGCTGTTCCTGACCAGAGATCATACGGAACAGGGTCGATTTACCCGCACCGTTCGGCCCGATGATCCCGACGATTGCCCCTTTCGGGATCGAGAAGCTCAGGGAGTCAATCAGCAGGCGATCGCCGTAGGATTTACGCAGGTTGCTGACTTCCAACACTTTATCGCCCAGACGCGGTCCAGGTGGAATAAACAGTTCGTTGGTTTCGTTACGTTTCTGGTATTCGGTGTTGTTCAGCTCTTCAAAGCGCGCCAGACGTGCTTTACCTTTCGACTGACGGCCTTTAGTCCCCTGACGTACCCACTCCAGCTCTTTTTCAATCGACTTACGACGTGCTGCTTCTTGCGAAGCTTCCTGCGCCAGACGCTGATCTTTCTGCTCCAGCCAGGAGGAGTAGTTACCTTCCCACGGAATACCTTCGCCACGGTCAAGTTCGAGGATCCAGCCCGCAACGTTATCGAGGAAGTAACGGTCGTGGGTAATCGCCACAACGGTGCCTTCGAAGTCGTGCAGGAAGCGTTCCAGCCACGCTACGGATTCGGCATCTAGGTGGTTAGTTGGTTCGTCGAGCAGCAGCATGTCTGGTTTTTCCAGCAGCAGGCGGCACAACGCCACGCGACGACGCTCACCACCGGAGAGGTTAGCGATTTTCGCCTCCCAGTCCGGCAGACGCAGCGCATCTGCTGCACGTTCCAGTTGCACGTTCAGGTTATGACCGTCGTGAGCCTGAATGATCTCTTCCAGACGGCCTTGTTCAGCGGCCAGCTTGTCGAAATCGGCATCCGGATCGGCGTATAACGCATACACTTCATCCAGACGTTTCAGGGCGTTAACCACTTCAGAAACCGCCTCTTCAATGGACTCACGCACGGTGTGTTCCGGGTTTAGCTGCGGTTCCTGCGGCAGATAACCAATCTTGATATCCGGCTGCGGACGCGCTTCGCCTTCGATGTCTTTATCGATGCCCGCCATAATGCGCAGCAGGGTAGATTTACCGGCGCCGTTCAGACCCAGGACGCCGATTTTTGCCCCAGGGAAGAAACTCAGAGAGATGTTTTTCAAAATATGACGTTTCGGCGGAACAACTTTGCCGACACGATGCATGGTATAAACGAATTGAGCCACGTTGGACTTCGCCTCTATGTTTATCGTGATGATGAGTTTTCAAAGGCGAAGTGTAGCCTGTTTCCTTATCTAATCCCAGCCGGTCGATCACCCTCGCAGTAAAAGTAAAAAAGTGTCCATAACGTGGCACAAACGGCAATGACTGGTTAGCATAAATCTATTAGGCGGCATGACGCTGCATTGATGTATTTACACTTAGAGGATGCGCTTGTGGAAAAAGCCAAACAAGTTACCTGGCGGCTGTTGGCTGCCGGTGTCTGTCTGCTGACGGTCAGCAGCGTGGCGCGAGCCGACTCACTGGATGAGCAGCGTAGCCGTTACGCGCAAATCAAGCAGGCCTGGGATAATCGACAAATGGATGTGGTCGAACAAATGATGCCTGGACTGAAGGATTATCCGCTTTATCCCTACCTGGAATACCGCCAGATTACCGATGACCTGATGAATCAACCGGCGGTCAAGGTCACTAACTTTGTTCGCGCTAACCCCACGCTTCCTCCCGCTCGCACGCTACAATCTCGCTTCGTCAATGAACTGGCGCGGCGTGAAGACTGGCGTGGTCTGTTAGCTTTTAGCCCGGAAAAACCAGGGACTACCGAAGCGCAATGTAATTATTACTATGCGAAATGGAATATCGGGCAGAGCGAAGAAGCCTGGCAGGGGGCGAAAGAACTTTGGCTAACCGGAAAGAGTCAGCCTAACGCTTGCGATAAGTTATTTAGCGTCTGGCGCGCGTCCGGTAAGCAAGAACCACTGGCTTATTTAGAGCGTATCCGCCTGGCGATGAAAGCGGGCAATACCGGGCTGGTGACGGTACTCGCAGGGCAGATGCCTGCCGATTATCAAACTATCGCCTCGGCGATTATTTCGCTGGCGAACGATCCTAATACAGTGCTGACCTTCGCGCGTACTACCGGAGCGACTGATTTTACCCGCCAGATGGCAGCGGTGGCGTTTGCCAGCGTGGCGCGCCAGGATGCAGAAAACGCACGGCTGATGATCCCGTCACTTGCCCAAGCGCAGCAGCTTAATGAAGATCAGATTCAGGAGCTACGCGATATCGTCGCCTGGCGTCTGATGGGCAACGACGTCACCGACGAGCAGGCGAAATGGCGCGATGACGCCATTATGCGTTCGCAATCCACGTCGTTAATTGAACGACGCGTGCGGATGGCGCTTGGCACTGGCGACCGTTCTGGCCTGAATACCTGGCTGGCACGCTTGCCGATGGAAGCGAAAGAGAAAGATGAATGGCGTTACTGGCAGGCGGATTTACTGCTGGAACGCGGTCGTGAAGCGGAAGCAAAAGAGATTTTGCATCAACTCATGCAACAGCGTGGTTTCTACCCGATGGTTGCTGCACAGCGGATCGGCGAAGAGTATGAGCTGAAGATTGATAAAGCGCCGCAGAATGTTGACAGCGCCCTGACTCAGGGGTCGGAGATGGCGCGCGTGCGCGAGTTGATGTACTGGAATCTCGATAATACCGCGCGTAGCGAGTGGGCCAATCTTGTGAAGAGCAAGTCAAAAGCAGAGCAGGCTCAACTGGCGCGATATGCTTTCAATAACCAATGGTGGGATCTTAGCGTTCAGGCAACGATCGCCGGGAAGCTGTGGGATCATCTGGAAGAGCGATTCCCGCTGGCCTACAACGATCTTTTCAAACGCTACACCAATGGCAAAGATATCCCGCAAAGCTATGCAATGGCGATTGCCCGCCAGGAGAGCGCCTGGAATCCGAAAGTGAAGTCGCCGGTAGGCGCCAGCGGCCTGATGCAGATTATGCCTGGCACAGCGACCCATACGGTGAAGATGTTCTCAATTCCAGGTTACAGCAGCCCAGGACAATTGCTTGATCCGGAAACGAACATCAACATTGGCACCAGTTACCTGCAATATGTTTATCAGCAGTTTGGTAATAACCGCATTTTCTCATCGGCAGCCTATAACGCGGGACCAGGGAGAGTGCGTACCTGGCTTGGCAACAGCGCCGGACGTATCGACGCGGTGGCGTTTGTCGAGAGTATCCCGTTCTCCGAGACGCGCGGTTATGTGAAGAACGTGCTGGCTTATGACGCGTACTATCGCTATTTCATGGGCGATAAACCGACGCTTTTGAGCGCCACAGAATGGGGGCGTCGTTACTGAACCGCCCGTTTATGATATGCTATCGTACTCTTTTGCGAGTACAACCGGGGGAGGCATCAGGCTTTCCCCGCTAACAATGGCGACACACTATGGCTCAACAATCACCCTATTCAGCAGCGATGGCAGAACAGCGTCACCAGGAGTGGTTACGTTTTGTTGACCTGCTTAAGAATGCCTACGAAAACGATCTCCATTTACCGTTGCTAAACCTGATGCTGACGCCGGATGAGCGCGAAGCGTTGGGGACTCGCGTGCGTATCGTAGAAGAGTTGTTGCGCGGTGAAATGAGCCAGCGTGAGTTAAAAAATGAACTCGGCGCGGGCATTGCGACCATTACTCGTGGATCTAACAGTCTGAAAGCCGCGCCTGTCGAATTGCGCCAGTGGCTGGAAGAAGTGCTGCTGAAAAGCGATTGATTTTGTAGGCCTGATAAGACGCGTCAGCGTCGCATCAGGCATTGCGCACCGAATGCCGGATGCGTCGTGAACGCCTTATCCGTCCTACAATGGCTGATATACCGCATTATGAAACGGACTTAGCGCCAGGATCACCGCCTGGTGATAGACGCTGGCGCGGGTGAGTTTCCCGGCGGTAAACACGCCGATCGCACCCTCTTTACGGCCAATCTCATCAATGCCGGTATAACGCGACATCACGGGGCCAAGCGCCTCGCCCTCACGCACTTTCTCCAGAATTACCGCAGGTAACGGCAAAGTTGCCGAACGCGCTTCACCGCGCTGGCTCGCGTTTTCAATCACCACCCAACTGAAGGTGCTGTCACCATCAATACCCGCTTCAATTGCTACCCAAAAATCAGCCTCTGGGCGTAAACGACGAGAATTTGCTACCCGATTTCGTGCGCCAGCGCGCGTTTCCTCACTGCCAAAGGGCTGTTCTGGTACGCCGCTCTCGACGGCAACGGACTCAATGTGGCAGGATCCTTCGCCGAAGATCTCGTGAAATGCCTGCAGAATGGCCTGAATTTTAGCGGGATTAGTGGTCGCACAGACAACATGGTGCATAATCAGGATTACTCACAAAATTAACATTAAAGCAGTATACGGAAAAAAAGCATGTTACAGGTATACCTTGTCCGCCACGGTGAAACACAGTGGAACGCCGAGCGACGTATTCAGGGCCAGTCTGACAGCCCGCTGACTGCAAAAGGTGAGCAACAGGCAATGCAGGTGGCGAACCGTGCCAAAGAGCTTGGCATTACGCATATCATCAGTAGTGATTTAGGCCGCACCCGGCGTACGGCGGAAATCATCGCCCAGGCTTGTGGTTGTGACATCATCTTTGATTCCCGCTTGCGTGAGTTAAATATGGGCGTGCTGGAGAAAAGACACATTGACTCTCTGACTGAAGAAGAAGAGAACTGGCGTCGTCAGCTCGTCAATGGCACCGTTGACGGGCGTATTCCTGAAGGCGAGTCGATGCAGGAACTTAGCGATCGCGTTAACGCAGCACTGGAATCTTGTCGGGATTTACCACCGGGAAGTCGACCACTGCTGGTGAGTCACGGTATCGCGCTGGGATGCCTGGTGAGTACCATTCTGGGCTTACCGGCATGGGCAGAACGCCGCTTACGTCTGCGTAACTGTTCTATTTCGCGCGTGGATTATCAGAAAAGCCTGTGGCTGGCATCTGGCTGGGTAGTTGAAACCGCAGGGGACATCTCGCATCTGGACGCCCCTGCATTAGACGAGCTACAGCGTTAACGACGTATTGGAATAAGCAGCTCGCAGCGCAGATTAATTGGGCGATCTCCCGCTTTGGCATCTTCTGCCGGGTAGTATCGCTCAATATCCTGACCTTTACGGCGGGTCAGGTTGAGCATCGGCATACAGGTTCCGTATACCGTCAGAATAAACTCCTGCACGCCGGTTCCCAGACCTTCGTAGGTAAACATCACATAGTCGCCACCCTGCAACAGTACCGGATGTCCCGTCAGTACATAGCCGTCAGCTTGATCCCGAGCCAGAGCCGTGGTGTAAAACACTTCTTGCTCGTCATCTTTATCCTGGCTTGGACGCGTTTCGTTCAAACCGTAAAGCACTGGTGGAATGGTCGGCGAGTTGCCGAGAAAATCGTGCCAGAACTGGTAGCGCATTTCGTGGCGGAAATCAGAGATTTGCTCCAGCGAACAGGAGTAGCTCTGGGTAACACCAATCAGCGGCGTATCTTCCAGGGTGACAAATTTGTGCTCTGGCATGGTAAATTCACCCAGACGCAGCGGCGGGCGAATACCAAAGGCGCTCCATTCAGGAGAACGGCGGTAAAGTGCGGGAGTCTGGGCAAACTGCTTCTTGAATGCGCGGGTAAATGTCTGTTGAGAGTCGAAGCGGTATTGCAGCGCGATATCCAGAATCGGACGCGCAGTCAGGCGTAGTGCGACCGCCGATTTCGACAAACGACGAGCACGAATATACGCGCCAATAGCATGGCCAGTGACATCTTTAAACATTCTCTGTAAGTGCCACTTGGAATAACCTGCTTTCGCCGCTACATTGTCGAGCGACAGGGGCTGATCCAGATGACCTTCCAGCCAGATTAAAAGGTCGCGAATAATGCCGGCCTGATCCATAAAATATCCTCATCCTTTCAACAACGAGCACCTGACATCAGGTAATTGGATAATAGCATTTTTTGTTGTTTTAGCATTCAGTGTTTTTTTTCTTAGCAGAGTATGTTTTAGGTCTTGACGGAGATAAAAATATTGAATTTTTGTTCTTAATCAATATGTTATTTATCATGACGAACTAATTGCTCAGTGTAACTTATAAAAATGGTAACAATATGAAATACAAGCATTTGATCTTGTCCTTAAGCCTGATAATGCTGGGACCATTGGCTCATGCGGAAGAAATTGGTTCGGTCGACACCGTATTTAAAATGATCGGCCCGGATCACAAAATTGTCGTGGAAGCCTTTGACGATCCCGATGTAAAAAATGTCACTTGTTATGTGAGTCGGGCGAAAACCGGCGGTATTAAAGGGGGATTAGGTCTGGCGGAAGATACTTCCGATGCGGCCATTTCCTGCCAGCAGGTAGGGCCGATTGAACTGTCGGATCGCATTAAAAACGGCAAAGCTCAGGGCGAGGTAGTATTCAAAAAACGCACGTCCCTGGTCTTTAAGTCGTTACAGGTCGTGCGCTTTTATGATGCCAAACGCAACGCGCTCGCTTATCTGGCTTACTCCGACAAAGTTGTCGATGGTTCGCCGAAAAACGCGATTAGCGCGGTTCCTGTTATGCCGTGGCGGCAATAACAGAGGCGATTTATGCAACGGGAAACGGTCTGGTTAGTGGAAGATGAGCAAGGGATAGCCGACACGCTGGTCTACATGTTGCAGCAGGAAGGTTTTGCCGTCGAGGTCTTTGAGCGAGGCTTACCGGCGCTGGATAAAGCGCGCCAGCAGGTTCCTGACGTTATCATTCTCGATGTCGGCCTGCCTGATATTAGCGGTTTCGAACTGTGTCGCCAGTTGCTGGCGCTCCATCCTGCGTTGCCTGTACTGTTTCTGACCGCCCGTAGTGAAGAGGTGGATCGCCTGCTTGGGCTGGAGATTGGCGCTGACGACTACGTGGCTAAACCGTTTTCACCTCGCGAAGTGTGCGCCAGGGTGCGCACCTTACTGCGTCGGGTGAAGAAGTTTTCTACGCCGTCTCCCGTCATCCGTATTGGTCATTTTGAACTGAATGAACCTGCGGCGCAGATCAGCTGGTTTGACACGCCATTAACGCTGACGCGGTACGAATTTCTGTTGTTGAAAACGTTACTCAAGTCGCCAGGCCGCGTCTGGTCACGCCAGCAATTGATGGATAGCGTCTGGGAAGATGCACAGGACACTTACGATCGCACTGTCGATACTCACATCAAAACGCTGCGCGCCAAACTGCGCGCTATAAATCCCGACCTTTCGCCAATTAATACTCATCGCGGAATGGGATACAGCCTGAGGAGCCTGTAATGCGCATCGGGATGCGCCTGTTGCTGGGCTATTTTTTACTGGTGGCGGTGGCAGCCTGGTTCGTACTGGCAATTTTTGTCAAAGAAGTTAAACCGGGTGTGCGAAGGGCGACGGAAGGTACGCTGATCGACACCGCAACGTTGCTGGCGGAGCTGGCGCGTCCCGATTTGCTCTCTGGCGACCCCGAGCATGGACAACTGGCGCAGGCGTTTAACCAGCTACAAAATCGCCCGTTTCGCGCCAATATCGGCGGCATTAACAAAGTGCGCAATGAATACCATGTCTATATGACTGATGCGCAGGGCAAAGTATTGTTCGATTCGGCAAACAAAGCCGTGGGACAGGATTATTCCCGCTGGAATGATGTCTGGCTAACGTTGCGTGGTCAGTATGGTGCGCGCAGCACGTTGCAAAATCCTGCCGACCCCGAAAGTTCTGTGATGTATGTCGCCGCGCCGATTATGGACGGTTCACGGCTTATTGGCGTTTTGAGCGTAGGCAAACCGAACGCGGCGATGGCACCGGTCATTAAACGCAGCGAGCGACGAATTTTATGGGCGAGTACCATTTTGCTGGGGATTGCGCTGGTGATTGGCGCGGGAATGGTTTGGTGGATCAACCGCTCCATTGCCCGACTCACCCGCTATGCTGATTCCGTTACCGACAATAACCCCGTTCCTCTCCCTGAACTCGGCAGTAGCGAGCTGCGTAAGTTAGCGCAGGCGCTGGAAAGTATGCGCGTGAAGCTGGAAGGGAAAAACTATATTGAGCAGTATGTTTACGCATTAACGCATGAGCTAAAAAGCCCACTGGCGGCGATTCGTGGCGCAGCGGAAATTTTACGTGAAGGCCCGCCGCCAGAAGTGGTGGCTCGCTTTACCGATAATATTTTGACGCAAAATGCGCGAATGCAGGCACTGGTGGAAACGTTATTACGCCAGGCAAGACTGGAGAATCGCCAGGAAGTGGTTCTTTCTGCGGTTGACGTAGCGGCATTATTTAACCGCATCAGCGAAGCGCGCACCGTGCAGTTGGCAGAAAAAAATATCACTCTGCATGTTATGCCTACAGAGGTTAAGGTTGCTGCTGAACCTGCGTTACTGGAGCAGGCGCTGGGGAATTTACTGGATAACGCCATCGATTTTACCCCCGAGAGCGGTCGCATAACGCTAAGCGCCGAAGTGGATCAGGAACACGTTACGCTTAAGGTGCAGGATACCGGCAGTGGTATTCCTGACTACGCGCTGTCGCGCATTTTTGAACGCTTTTACTCTTTACCGCGTGCAAATGGGCAAAAAAGCAGTGGTCTTGGGTTGGCGTTTGTCAGCGAAGTTGCCCGTTTGCTCAATGGCGAAGTCACGCTGCACAACATGCCGGAAAGCGGTGTGCTGGCCTCGCTTCGGCTTCACCGTCACTTCACATAACTTCAAATTCTTCCCACATAGCCTTCATACACTGCCGTCATTGCAAAGGAGAAGACTATGTTGAAATCCCCCCTGTTCTGGAAAATGACCACTTTGTTTGGCACGGTGTTGCTGTTGTTAATTCCATTAATGTTGATTCGGCAGGTGATTGTCGAACGTGCCGATTACCGGAGCGATGTGGAAGATGCGATTCGCCAAAGCACCAGCGGACCGCAAAAACTCGTTGGGCCGCTCATCGCTATTCCTGTGACCGAGCTTTATACGGTGCAGGAAGAGGATAAAACCGTGGAGCGGAAACGAAGTTTTATCCATTTTTGGTTACCTGAGTCGTTGATGGTTGATGGCAATCAGAACGTGGAAGAACGGAAGATCGGTATTTATTCCGGCCAGGTCTGGCACAGTGATTTAACGCTGAAAGCCGATTTTGACGTTTCGCGTCTTAGCGAACTCAACGCGCCAAATATCACCTTAGGCAAGCCGTTTATCGTGATTAGCGTTGGTGATGCGCGTGGCATTGGCGTGGTGAAAGCGCCTGAACTTAACGGAACTGCGCTGAGCATTGAACCTGGCACCGGGTTAGAGCAAGGCGGGCAGGGCGTGCATATCCCTTTACCCGAAGGAGACTGGCTGAAGCAGAACCTGAAGCTGAATATGGCGCTGAATTTAAGCGGTACTGGTGATTTTTCTGTGGTGCCGACGGGACGTAATAGCGAGATGACCTTAACCAGCAACTGGCCGCACCCCAGTTTTTTAGGCGATTTTTTGCCAACGAAACGGGAGTTAAGTGCATCCGGTTTTCAGGCGCAATGGCAAAGTAGCTGGTTTGCTAATAATCTCGGTGAGCGTTTTGCTTCAGGCAGTGATAGCGGCTGGGAAAATTTCCCGGCGTTTAGCGTCGCAGTCACTACGCCAGCCGATCAGTATCAATTAACGGATCGGGCGACCAAGTACGCCATTTTGCTGATCTCGCTAACTTTTATGGCCTTCTTTGTCTTTGAAACATTAACGGCAAAGCGTTTACACCCGATGCAATATTTGCTGGTAGGGCTGTCATTGGTGATGTTTTATTTGCTCTTGCTGGCGCTTTCTGAACATACCGGTTTTACCGTGGCATGGATAATCGCCAGTCTGATTGGGGCGTTAATGAACGGTATTTACTTGCAGGCAGTATTAAAAGGCTGGCGCAACAGCATGTTGTTTACTCTCGCGCTGTTGTTGCTGGATGGCGTGATGTGGGGACTGCTGAATTCTGCCGATAGCGCGCTGTTGTTGGGAACCTGTGTGCTGGTGGTGGCGCTGGCTGGCATGATGTTTGTGACACGTGATATCGACTGGTATGCATTTTCACTACCGAAAATGAAAACCAGTAAAGAAGTCACAACAGACGATGAGTTACGCATCTGGAAATAATGTTGAAAAATAAAAACGGCGCTAAAAAGCGCCGTTTTTTGACGGTGGTAAACCGATTAATCTTCCAGATCACCGCAGAAACGATAACCTTCACCGTGAATGGTGGCGATGATTTCCGGCGTATCCGGCGTAGATTCGAAATGCTTACGAATACGACGGATTGTCACGTCTACAGTACGGTCGTGCGGCTTCAGCTCACGGCCGGTCATTTTCTTCAGCAGTTCAGCACGGGACTGAATTTTGCCTGGGTTTTCACAGAAGTGAAGCATGGCGCGGAACTCGCTGCGCGGCAGTTTGTACTGCTCGCCATCAGGGCCGATCAACGAACGGCTGTTGATGTCCAGTTCCCAACCATTGAACTTGTAGCTTTCAACGCTACGACGTTCTTCGCTGACAGTACCCAGATTCATGGTACGAGACAGCAAGTTGCGTGCACGGATAGTCAGTTCACGCGGGTTGAACGGTTTGGTGATGTAATCGTCTGCACCGATTTCGAGGCCGAGAATTTTATCGACTTCGTTGTCACGGCCAGTCAGGAACATCAACGCAACATTCGCCTGCTCGCGCAGTTCACGCGCTAACAGAAGACCGTTCTTACCCGGCAGATTGATATCCATGATCACCAGGTTGATGTCATATTCAGAGAGGATCTGATGCATTTCCGCGCCATCTGTCGCTTCGAAAACATCATAGCCTTCCGCTTCGAAAATACTTTTCAACGTGTTGCGTGTTACCAACTCGTCTTCAACGATAAGAATGTGCGGGGTCTGCATGTTTGCTACCTAAATTGCCAACTAAATCGAAACAGGAAGTACAAAAGTCCCTGACCTGCCTGATACATGCTGCAAATTAACATGATCGGCGTAACATGACTAAAGTACGTAATTGCGTTCTTGATGCACTTTCCATCAACGTCAACAACATCATTAGCTTGGTCGTGGGTACTTTCCCTCAGGACCCGACAGTGTCAAAAACGGCTGTCATCCTAACCATTTTAACAGCGACATAACAGGCTAAGACGTGCCGGACACCCAATAAAACTACGCTTCGTTGACATATATCAAGTTCAATTGTAGCACGTTAACAGTTTGATGAAATCATCGTATCTAAATGCTAGCTTTCGTCACATTATTTTAATAATCCAACTAGTTGCATCCTACAACTAATAAACGTGGTGAATCCAATTGTCGAGATTTATTTTTTATAAAATTATCCTAAGTAAACAGAAGGATATGTAGCGTTTTTTAACAATTGAACGGTTAGTACAGTCAAGAAATAGTTTAGCTTTTTTTAAGTTAAGTAAAGGGCTTTTTCTGCGACTTGCGTTAATATTTTGTAAATTCTCTCCGCGCAGTAAGTTGACATTCATCACTCTATTCGCGGTTATTTGGTCAAGAAGAGTAGCAACATGCGTTTAACGATTATTCTGGTCGCACCCGCCAGAGCAGAAAATATTGGGGCAGCAGCGCGGGCAATGAAAACGATGGGTTTTAGCGAACTGCGGATTGTCGATAGCCAGGCACACCTGGAGCCAGCCACCCGATGGGTTGCTCATGGCTCCGGTGATATTATTGATAATATTAAAGTTTTTCCGACGCTGGCTGAATCGTTACATGACGTAGATTTCACTGTCGCCACTACAGCGCGTAGTCGGGCGAAATATCATTACTACGCGACACCGGTGGAACTGGTGCCATTGTTGGACGAAAAATCGGCATGGATGAATCATGTGGCGCTGGTCTTTGGTCGTGAAGATTCCGGGCTGACCAACGAGGAACTGGCACTGGCTGATATTCTTACCGGTGTGCTAATGGTGGCAGATTACCCTTCGCTCAATCTGGGGCAGGCGGTGATGGTCTATTGCTATCAATTAGCAACATTAATACAACAACCGACGAAAAGTAACGCAACGGCAGACCAACATCAACTGCGCGCTTTACGCGAACGTGCCATGTCGTTGTTAACGACGTTAGCGGTGGCAGATGACACAAAACTGGTCGACTGGTTACAGCAACGTCTGGGGCTTTTAGAGCAACGAGATACCGCAATGTTGCATCGTTTGTTGCATGATATTGAAAAAAATATCACCAAATAAAAAACGCCACGTCATGTTGTTTTTAGGTTTTCATTCTGACTGCAACGGGAAATCTGTCTCTGAATGGATTAAAAAAGAGCATCTGCCAGCAGCTTATGAACTGGTTGCCTTCCGTGAGTAAATTAAAATTTTATTGACTTAGGTCACTAAATACTTTAACCAATATAGGCATAGCGCACAGACAGATAAAAATTACAGAGTACACAACATCCATGAAACGCATCAGCACCACCATTACCACCACCATCACCATTACCACAGGTAACGGTGCGGGCTGACGCGTACAGGAAACACAGAAAAAAGCCCGCACCTGACAGTGCGGGCTTTTTTTTCGACCAAAGGTAACGAGGTAACAACCATGCGAGTGTTGAAGTTCGGCGGTACATCAGTGGCAAATGCGGAACGTTTTCTGCGGGTTGCCGATATTCTGGAGAGCAATGCCAGGCAGGGGCAGGTGGCCACCGTCCTCTCTGCTCCCGCCAAAATAACCAACCATCTGGTGGCGATGATTGAAAAAACGATTAGCGGCCAGGATGCTTTGCCCAATATCAGCGATGCCGAACGTATTTTTGCCGAACTTCTGACGGGACTCGCCGCCGCCCAGCCGGGATTTCCGCTGGCGCAACTGAAAACGTTCGTCGATCAAGAATTTGCCCAAATTAAACATGTTCTGCATGGTATCAGCCTGTTGGGACAGTGCCCGGACAGCATCAACGCTGCGTTGATCTGCCGTGGTGAAAAAATGTCGATCGCCATTATGGCCGGTGTACTGGAAGCGCGCGGACATAACGTTACCGTTATCGATCCGGTCGAAAAACTGCTGGCAGTCGGTCATTACCTCGAATCTACCGTCGATATTGCTGAGTCCACCCGCCGTATTGCGGCAAGCCGCATTCCGGCTGACCACATGGTGCTGATGGCAGGTTTCACCGCCGGTAATGAAAAAGGCGAACTGGTGGTGCTGGGACGTAACGGTTCCGACTACTCCGCTGCGGTACTGGCCGCCTGTTTACGTGCCGATTGTTGCGAGATCTGGACGGACGTCGACGGTGTCTATACCTGCGACCCGCGTCAGGTGCCCGATGCGAGGTTGTTAAAGTCGATGTCCTATCAGGAAGCGATGGAGCTTTCCTACTTCGGCGCTAAAGTTCTTCACCCCCGCACCATTACCCCCATCGCTCAGTTCCAGATCCCTTGCCTGATTAAAAACACCGGAAATCCACAAGCGCCAGGGACGCTCATCGGTGCCAGCCGTGATGAAGACGAATTACCGGTCAAGGGTATTTCCAATCTGAATAACATGGCGATGTTCAGCGTTTCCGGTCCAGGAATGAAAGGGATGGTCGGCATGGCGGCGCGCGTCTTTGCAGCAATGTCACGCGCCCGCATTTCAGTGGTGCTGATTACGCAATCGTCTTCCGAATACAGCATCAGTTTCTGCGTTCCACAAAGCGACTGTGTGCGAGCTGAACGGGCAATGCAGGAAGAGTTCTATCTTGAACTGAAAGAAGGTTTACTGGAGCCGCTGGCGGTGACGGAACGACTGGCCATTATCTCGGTGGTGGGCGATGGTATGCGCACGCTGCGTGGGATCTCGGCGAAATTCTTTGCCGCGCTGGCTCGTGCCAATATCAACATTGTCGCCATTGCTCAGGGTTCTTCTGAACGCTCAATCTCTGTCGTGGTAAATAACGATGATGCGACCACTGGCGTGCGCGTTACTCATCAGATGCTGTTCAATACCGATCAGGTTATCGAAGTATTTGTGATTGGCGTTGGCGGTGTTGGCGGCGCGCTGCTGGAGCAACTAAAGCGTCAGCAAAGCTGGCTGAAGAACAAACATATTGATTTACGAGTCTGTGGCGTTGCCAACTCGAAGGCGTTGCTGACTAATGTGCATGGCCTCAACCTGGAAAACTGGCAGGAAGAACTGGCGCAAGCCAAAGAGGCGTTCAACCTTGGGCGCTTAATTCGCCTGGTGAAAGAATATCATCTGCTGAACCCGGTCATTGTTGACTGCACCTCCAGCCAGGCGGTGGCGGATCAATATGCCGACTTCCTGCGCGAAGGTTTCCACGTTGTCACGCCGAACAAAAAGGCCAACACCTCGTCGATGGATTACTACCACCAGTTGCGTTATGCGGCGGAAAAATCGCGACGTAAATTCCTCTATGACACCAACGTCGGTGCGGGATTACCGGTCATTGAGAATCTGCAAAACCTGCTCAATGCTGGTGATGAATTGATGAAGTTCTCCGGCATTCTTTCAGGTTCGCTTTCTTACATCTTCGGCAAGCTAGACGAAGGCATGAGTTTCTCTGAGGCGACCACGCTGGCGCGGGAAATGGGGTATACCGAACCGGATCCGCGTGATGATCTTTCTGGTATGGATGTGGCGCGCAAACTGTTGATTCTCGCCCGTGAAACTGGACGTGAACTGGAGCTGGCGGATATCGAGATCGAACCTGTGCTGCCCGCAGAGTTTAACGCAGAGGGTGATGTTGCAGCTTTTATGGCGAATCTGTCACAGCTCGACGATCTCTTTGCCGCGCGCGTGGCGAAGGCTCGTGATGAGGGTAAAGTTTTGCGCTATGTTGGCAATATTGATGACGATGGCGTCTGCCGCGTGAAAATTGCTGAAGTGGACGGTAACGATCCGCTGTTCAAAGTGAAAAATGGCGAAAACGCCCTGGCCTTCTATAGCCACTATTATCAGCCGCTGCCGTTGGTTCTGCGCGGATACGGCGCGGGCAATGACGTTACGGCTGCCGGTGTCTTTGCCGATCTGCTACGCACCCTCTCATGGAAGTTAGGAGTCTGACATGGTTAAAGTTTATGCTCCGGCTTCCAGTGCCAATATGAGCGTCGGGTTTGATGTGCTTGGCGCGGCGGTAACGCCTGTTGATGGCGAGTTGCTTGGGGATGTGGTGACGGTTGCGGCGGCAGAGACATTCAGCCTCAACAACCTTGGACGGTTTGCCGACAAGCTACCGTCAGAACCACGAGAAAATATCGTTTATCAGTGCTGGGAGCGTTTTTGCCAGGAGTTGGGCAAGCAAATTCCAGTGGCGATGACCCTGGAAAAGAATATGCCGATCGGTTCTGGTTTAGGTTCCAGCGCCTGTTCGGTGGTTGCGGCACTGGTAGCGATGAATGAACACTGCGGCAAGCCGCTCAATGATACCCGTTTGCTGGCTTTGATGGGCGAGCTGGAAGGACGTATCTCTGGCAGCATTCATTATGACAACGTGGCACCGTGCTTTCTTGGTGGTATGCAGTTGATGATCGAAGAAAACGGCATCATCAGCCAGCAAGTGCCGGGGTTTGATGAGTGGCTGTGGGTGCTGGCGTATCCGGGGATTAAAGTCTCGACAGCAGAAGCTCGAGCTATATTACCGGCGCAGTATCGCCGCCAGGATTGCATTGCGCACGGGCGACATCTGGCGGGCTTCATTCACGCCTGCTATTCCCGTCAGCCTGAGCTTGCCGCGAAGCTGATGAAAGATGTTATCGCTGAACCCTACCGTGAACGTTTATTGCCAGGCTTCAGGCAGTCGCGGCAGGCGGTTGCGGAAATAGGCGCGGTAGCGAGCGGTATCTCCGGCTCCGGTCCGACATTGTTCGCTCTGTGTGACAAGCCGGATACCGCCCAGCGCGTTGCCGACTGGTTGGGTAAGAACTACCTGCAAAATCAGGAAGGTTTTGTTCATATTTGCCGGCTGGATACGGCGGGCGCACGAGTACTGGAAAACTAAATGAAACTCTACAATCTGAAAGATCACAACGAGCAGGTCAGTTTTGCGCAAGCCGTAACGCAGGGGTTGGGCAAAAATCAGGGGCTGTTTTTTCCGCACGACCTACCGGAATTTAGTCTGACCGAAATTGATGAGATGCTGAAGCTGGATTTTGTCACTCGCAGCGTGAAGATCCTCGCCGCGTTTATTGGTGATGAGATCCCGCAGGATGCATTGGAAGAGCGCGTGCGCGCGGCGTTTGCCTTCCCGGCTCCGGTCGCCAATGTTGAAAGCGATGTCGGTTGTCTGGAATTGTTCCACGGGCCAACGCTGGCATTTAAAGATTTCGGCGGTCGCTTTATGGCGCAAATGCTGACCCATATTGCGGGTGATAAGCCAGTGACCATTCTGACTGCAACCTCCGGCGATACCGGGGCGGCAGTGGCTCACGCTTTTTACGGTTTACCGAATGTAAAAGTGGTTATCCTCTATCCACGCGGCAAAATCAGTCCCCTGCAAGAAAAGCTGTTCTGTACGCTGGGCGGCAATATTGAAACCGTTGCCATCGACGGCGATTTCGATGCCTGTCAGGCGCTGGTGAAGCAGGCGTTTGATGATGAAGAACTGAAAGTGGCGCTGGGGTTAAACTCCGCTAACTCCATTAACATCAGCCGTTTGCTGGCGCAAATTTGCTACTACTTTGAAGCTGTGGCGCAGTTGCCGCAAGAAGCGCGCAACCAGCTGGTTGTCTCGGTGCCGAGCGGTAACTTCGGCGATTTGACGGCAGGCCTGCTGGCGAAATCTCTTGGCCTGCCGGTGAAGCGTTTTATTGCTGCGACCAACGTGAACGATACCGTGCCGCGTTTCCTGCACGACGGGCAGTGGTCGCCAAAAGCCACCCAGGCGACGTTATCCAACGCGATGGACGTGAGTCAGCCGAACAACTGGCCGCGCGTGGAAGAGTTGTTCCGCCGCAAAATCTGGCAACTGAAAGAGCTGGGTTATGCGGCGGTGGATGATGAAACCACGCAACAGACGATGCGTGAGTTAAAAGAGCTGGGCTATACCTCAGAACCGCACGCTGCTGTGGCTTACCGTGCGCTGCGTGACCAGTTGCATCCAGGCGAATATGGTCTGTTCCTTGGCACCGCACATCCGGCGAAGTTTAAAGAGAGTGTGGAAGCGATTCTCGGTGAATCGCTGGCGCTGCCAAAAGAGCTGGCAGAACGAGCTGAATTACCGCTGCTTTCTCATAATCTGCCCGCCGATTTTGCCGCGTTGCGCAAGCTGATGATGAATCATAAGTAGTATCCATTAATTTCCTGAAAATGGCCGGGCTTGCGTTTATGCAGTTCGGCTTTTTTATGGAGAAAACATGAGAAAAATCGACAGAAAAAAAGGAGAAATTTTCAATAAATGCGGTAACTTAGCTCTTTGAATTGTAGAGAATGACAACGGGGATTCTTTTACCGTAAGCTCCTCATATCGGCCCATAACTGGCAATGATAAAAGGAGTCACCTGTGAAAAAGATGCAACCTATCTTACTCGCACTTTCCCTGATTCTGGTCGCTCCTATGGCAGCGCAGGCTGGGGAAATAATGCTAGTACCATCAGTGAAATTACAGATTGGCGATCGCGACCACCGTGGTTACTACTGGGATGGCGGTTACTGGCGTGACCGTGACTGGTGGTATCGAAATTATGAATGGCGAGACAATCGCTGGCACCCACACGGAGCGCCGCGTCATAATTGGTATAATGATCATCGAAATGATCACCGTGGAGATCATCGACATGATCACGGCGGCGATCATCGTCCGGGTCCGGACAGGCACCATCGGTAAATACAAATGCCGGATGACCTCCGGCATTTACCGCAAACTTAACGCAGTTCGTAGCGTTTAAACACCAGTTCGCCATTGCTGGAACTGGCTTCATCGAAGAAGTAACCTTCACTATTAAAACCAGTCAGTTGCTCTGGTTTGGTCAGGCGATTTTCAATAATAAAACGACTCATCAGGCCACGCGCTTTCTTAGCGTAGAAGCTAATAACCTTAAACTTACCGTTCTTCTCATCGAGGAACACCGGCTTGATAATCTCAGCATTCAGTTTCTTCGGTTTCACTGATTTAAAATACTCATCTGACGCCAGATTAATCACTACCTGATCGCCTTGCGCTTCGAGCGCCTCGTTCAGCTTGTTTGTGATCACATCACCCCAGAATTGGTACAGATCTTTACCCCTGGCGTTCTCAAGACGAATACCCATCTCCAGACGATATGGCTGCATTAAATCAAGTGGGCGCAGTACGCCATACAAACCGGAAAGCATACGCAGGTGCTGCTGGGCAAAAGCGAAATCTTCTTCACTGAAGGTTTCGGCCTGCAAGCCGGTGTAGACATCACCTTTAAACGCCAGAATCGCCTGGCGGGCATTCTCCGGCGTGAAATCTGGCTGCCAGTCATGAAAGCGAGCGGCGTTGATACCCGCCAGTTTGTCGCTGATGCGCATCAGCGTGCTAATCTGCGGAGGCGTCAGTTTCCGCGCTTCATGGATCAACTGCTGGGAATTGTCTAACAGCTCCGGCAGCGTATAGCGCGAGGTGGTCAACGGGCTTTGGTAATCAAGCGTTTTCGCAGGTGAAATAAGAATCAGCATATCCAGTCCTTGCAGGAAATTTATGCCGACTTTAGCAAAAAACGAGAATGAGTTGATCGATAGTTGTGATTACTCCTGCGAAACATCATCCCACGCGTCCGGAGAAAGCTGGCGACCGATATCCGGATAACGCAACGGATCAAACACCGGGCGCACGCCGAGTTTACGCTGGCGTAGATAATCACTGGCAATGGTATGAACCACAGGCGAGAGCAGTAAAATGGCGGTCAAATTGGTAATAGCCATGCAGGCCATTATGATATCTGCCAGTTGCCACATCAGCGGAAGACTTAGCAAGGTGCCGCCGATGACAGTTGCGGAGGTGCAGATCCGCAAACACCAGATCGCTTTAGGGTTGTTCAGGCGTAAAAAGAAGAGATTGTTTTCGGCATAAATGTAGTTGGCAACGATGGAGCTGAAGGCAAACAGAATAACCACGAGGGTAACAAACTCAGCACCCCAGGAACCCATTAGCACCCGCATCGCCTTCTGGATAAGCTGAATACCTTCCAGCGGCATGTAGGTTGTGCCGTTACCCGCCAGTAATATCAGCATGGCGCTTGCCGTACAGATGACCAGGGTGTCGATAAAAATGCCAATCATCCGGACAATCCCTTGCGCTGCCGGATGCGGAGGCCAGGACGCAGCTGCCGCTGCCGCGTTTGGCGTAGAACCCATTCCCGCCTCATTGGAAAACATACTGCGCTGAAAGCCGTTTGTAACCGCCTGACTCAGGGTGTAGCCCGCTGCGCCGCCTGCCGCTTCCTGCCAGCCAAAGGCGCTTTCAAAAATAGACCAAATGACGTGAGGAAGTTGCTCGATATTCATCGCACAAATGGCCAGACTGGTGAGTACCCAGATTAATGCCATCGCAGGGACAAACCATTGCATCAGTCGGGCTACGCCATGAATACCGTGGGTTATCGCCAACAGAGTAAAGACGGCGAGAATGATGCCAGTTACTAATGGTGGAACATCAAACGCAAAATTCATCGCGCGGGCAACGGCGTTTGCCTGAACACCGCTGAAAATCAATCCGTATGCAATGAGCAAAAAGATAGCGAATAGCACGCCCATCCAGCGCATCCCCAATCCACGTGCCATATACCATGCTGGACCACCGCGAAACTGCCCATTAGCGTCACGTTCTTTATAAAGCTGGGCAAGGGAACATTCTGCAAAAGAGGTCGCCATGCCGATAAACGCGGCAATCCACATCCAGAAGATAGCACCGGGTCCACCGGCAGTAATGGCCAACGCAACACCTGCGAGGTTACCGCTGCCGACGCGCGCGGCAAGACTAGTGCACAGTGACTGAAAAGAGGTTAAGCCACCCGGTTGGGGATGAACGCTATTTTTGAGACTTTTGCCAAACTGGCGAATGTAGCGAAACTGAACGAATCCGGTGCGAAAAGTGAACCAGCAACCTGCACCGAAGAGCAGGTAGATCATCACTGATCCCCATAGTACATTGTTAATAAAAGAGAAAAAATCAGGCATTCGTATCCCTCTTGTCGCCGGCACGCGGTTACATTCCTGTGTAAACGTTACCAATTGATTAAGAATTATATACGATGTGCATTGGTAGATAACGCCTGTGTAGCATACTCGAGTTTTTGTTTAAAAATGGCGAGCGATATCAACGCAGTGTCAGAAAACGTAAACAGTCTCGCCTGGCTATAACCCTCTCGTCTGCGGTTGCGCTGTCGTTGCGTCGTGATATCATCAGGGCAGACCGGTTACATCCCCCTAACAAGCTGTTTAAAGAGAAATACTATCATGACGGACAAATTGACCTCCCTTCGTCAGTACACCACTGTAGTGGCCGACACTGGGGACATCGCGGCAATGAAGCTGTATCAACCGCAGGATGCCACAACCAACCCTTCTCTCATTCTTAACGCAGCGCAGATTCCGGAATACCGTAAGTTGATTGATGATGCTGTCGCCTGGGCGAAACAGCAGAGTAACGATCGCGCGCAGCAGATCGTGGACGCGACCGACAAACTGGCAGTAAATATTGGTCTGGAAATCCTTAAACTGGTTCCGGGTCGTATCTCCACTGAAGTTGATGCGCGTCTTTCTTATGACACTGAAGCGTCAATTGCGAAAGCAAAACGCCTGATCAAACTCTACAACGATGCGGGTATCAGCAACGATCGTATTCTGATCAAACTGGCGTCTACCTGGCAGGGTATCCGTGCTGCTGAACAGCTGGAAAAAGAAGGTATCAACTGTAACCTGACTCTGCTGTTCTCCTTCGCTCAGGCGCGTGCTTGTGCGGAAGCGGGCGTGTTCCTGATCTCGCCGTTTGTTGGCCGTATTCTTGACTGGTACAAAGCGAATACCGATAAGAAAGAGTACGCTCCGGCAGAAGATCCGGGCGTGGTTTCTGTATCTGAAATCTACCAGTACTACAAAGAGCACGGTTATGAAACCGTGGTTATGGGCGCAAGCTTCCGTAACATCGGCGAAATTCTGGAATTGGCAGGCTGCGACCGTCTGACCATCGCACCGGCACTGCTGAAAGAGCTGGCGGAGAGCGAAGGGGCTATCGAACGTAAACTGTCTTACACCGGCGAAGTGAAAGCGCGTCCGGCGCGTATCACTGAGTCCGAGTTCCTGTGGCAGCACAACCAGGATCCAATGGCAGTAGATAAACTGGCGGAAGGTATCCGTAAGTTTGCTATTGACCAGGAAAAACTGGAAAAAATGATCGGCGATCTGCTGTAATCATTCTTAGCGTGACCGGGAAGTCGGTCACGCTACCTCTTCTGAAGCCTGTCTGTCACTCCCTTCGCAGTGTATCATTCTGTTTAACGAGACTGTTTAAACGGAAAAATCTTGATGAATACTTTACGTATTGGCTTAGTTTCCATCTCTGATCGCGCATCCAGCGGCGTTTATCAGGATAAAGGTATCCCTGCACTGGAAGAATGGCTGACATCGGCGCTAACCACGCCGTTTGAACTGGAAACCCGCTTAATCCCCGATGAGCAGGCGATCATCGAGCAAACGTTGTGTGAGCTGGTGGATGAAATGAGTTGCCATCTGGTGCTCACCACGGGCGGAACTGGCCCGGCGCGTCGTGACGTAACGCCCGATGCGACGCTGGCAGTAGCGGACCGCGAGATGCCTGGCTTTGGTGAACAGATGCGCCAGATCAGCCTGCATTTTGTACCAACTGCGATCCTTTCGCGTCAGGTGGGCGTGATTCGCAAACAGGCGCTGATCCTTAACTTACCCGGTCAGCCGAAGTCGATTAAAGAGACGCTGGAAGGTGTGAAGGACGCTGAGGGTAACGTTGTGGTACACGGTATTTTTGCCAGCGTACCGTACTGCATTCAGTTACTGGAAGGGCCATACGTTGAAACGGCACCAGAAGTGGTTGCTGCATTCAGACCGAAGAGTGCAAGACGCGACGTTAGCGAATAAAAAAATCCCCCCGAGCGGGGGGATCTCAAAACAATTAGTGGGATTCACCAATCGGCAGAACGGTGCGACCAAACTGCTCGTTCAGTACTTCACCCATCGCCAGATAGATTGCGCTGGCACCGCAGATCAGACCAATCCAGCCGGCAAAGTGGATGATTGCGGCGTTACCGGCAATGTTACCGATCGCCAGCAGGGCAAACAGCACGGTCAGGCTAAAGAAAACGAATTGCAGAACGCGTGCGCCTTTCAGCGTGCCGAAGAACATAAACAGCGTAAATACGCCCCACAGACCCAGGTAGACACCAAGGAACTGTGCATTTGGCGCATCGGTCAGACCCAGTTTCGGCATCAGCAGAATCGCAACCAGCGTCAGCCAGAAAGAACCGTAAGAGGTGAATGCGGTTAAACCGAAAGTGTTTCCTTTTTTGTACTCCAGCAGACCAGCAAAAATTTGCGCGATGCCGCCGTAGAAAATGCCCATGGCAAGAATAATACCGTCCAGAGCGAAATAACCCACGTTGTGCAGGTTAAGCAGAATGGTGGTCATGCCGAAGCCCATCAGGCCCAGCGGTGCCGGATTAGCCAACTTAGTGTTGCCCATAATTCCTCAAAAATCATCATCGAATGAATGGTGAAATAATTTCCCTGAATAACTGTAGTGTTTTCAGGGCGCGGCATAATAATCAGCCAGTGGGGCAGTGTCTACGATCTTTTGAGGGGAAAATGAAAATTTTCCCCGGTTTCCGGTATCAGACCTGAGTGGCGCTAACCATCCGGCGCAGGCAGGCGATTTGCAGTACGGCTGGAATCGTCACGCGATAGGCGCTGCCGCTGACCGCTTTAACCCCATTTAGTGCCGCGCCTACAGGGCCTCCCAGCCCCGCGCCGCGCAGCAAACCATGCCCAAGTACGCTCATTGCTGCGTGGGTGCGTAAAATGCGGGTCAGTTGGCTGGAAAGCAAATGCGACACGCCTTTGGCCAGTTGCTTGTCTTTCATCAATAACGGCAGCAGCTCTTCCAGTTCGTTAACCTTCGTGTTGACGGTCTGCAAAAACTCCTTTTTATGCGTCTCGTCCATTTTCTTCCAGGTGTTGCGCAGAAAATGTTCGAGTAACTGTTGCTCAATTTCAAAGGTAGACATCTCTTTATCGGCTTTCAGTTTCAGCCGTTTGGAGACGTCGAGTAAAATAGCGCGATACCGTTTGCCGTGTCCGCGCAGTTTGTTAGCGATGCTATCGCCGCCGAAATGTTGTAATTCCCCGGCAATTAGCTGCCAGTTGCGGCGATGCTGCTCTGGATGCCCTTCCATCGATTTAAACAGTTCGTTGCGCATTAATACGCTGGACAGGCGGGTTTTGCCTTTTTCATTATGAGTGAGTAAGCGGGTAAAGTTTGCCAGCTGTTCTTCGCTGCAATGCTGTAGAAAATCTAAGTCCGAATCATGTAGATAATTGACGTTCATGTCATTGTGGCTTCTGTATTAAAAGATTAGTCGTCGCCGATAATTTTCAGCGTGGCCATATCCGATGAGTTCACCGTATGACCGGAAAAGGTGATTTTTGACACGCAGCGTTTGTTGTCGTTATCGCTGTTAATGTTGATCCAGCCGGTGGTTTGCCCTTCTTTGATTTCAGCCGGAATGTTCAGGCTTTGGCTGGCGCTACGGGTTGCTTTGAAATAAACCGACGCGGCGCTTAACTGTAAATCGCCATGATCGGCAGTGAGTTGTATGCGTTTTACAATGCGGCAAACGGGGAGTTTCAACGTCAGATCGTTGGTTTCGTTACGCGGCATGGCAATGACGCCGAGGATTTTATGGTCGTTGGCCTGCGCGGTGCAGCACAGCATCAGGCCGAGCACGAGGCTGGCGGAAATCATAAAAATGGATTTCATGAAGATTCTCTTAGCGGGGAGCAGTCGGGGGAAGAATAGCCACTAGTTTACTGCTGACGAAAAGAAGATTCAGGTGCGTAATCTTTTCTTTTTATTACAATTTTTTAGTGAATGATTTGTGTGAAATTCATTTTTTACGTGAATATTATTGCTCCCTTTTTTTCACTTCTTCCGGCATATCGTGAAATTTCTGCGCAAAAGCACAAAAAATTTTTGCATCTCCCCCTTGATGACGTGGGTTACGACCCCATTTAGTAGTCAACCGCAGTGAGTGAGTCTGCAAAAAAATGAAATTGGGCAGTTGAAACCAGACGTTTCGCCCCTATTACAGACTCACAACCACATGATGACCGAATATATAGTGGAGACGTTTAGATGGGTAAAATAATTGGTATCGACCTGGGGACTACCAACTCTTGTGTAGCGATTATGGATGGCACCACTCCTCGTGTGCTGGAGAACGCCGAAGGCGATCGCACCACGCCTTCTATCATTGCCTATACCCAGGATGGTGAAACTCTGGTTGGTCAGCCGGCTAAACGTCAGGCAGTGACGAACCCGCAAAACACCCTGTTTGCGATTAAACGCCTGATTGGCCGCCGCTTCCAGGACGAAGAAGTACAGCGTGATGTTTCCATCATGCCGTTCAAAATTATTGCTGCTGATAACGGCGACGCATGGGTCGAAGTTAAAGGCCAGAAAATGGCACCGCCGCAGATCTCTGCTGAAGTGCTGAAAAAAATGAAGAAAACTGCAGAAGATTACCTGGGCGAACCGGTAACTGAAGCAGTTATCACCGTACCGGCATACTTTAACGATGCTCAGCGTCAGGCAACCAAAGACGCAGGCCGTATCGCTGGTCTGGAAGTAAAACGTATCATCAACGAACCGACCGCTGCTGCACTGGCTTACGGTCTGGACAAAGGTACTGGCAACCGTACTATCGCGGTTTATGACCTGGGTGGTGGTACTTTCGATATTTCTATTATCGAAATCGACGAAGTTGACGGCGAAAAAACCTTCGAAGTTCTGGCAACCAACGGTGATACCCACCTGGGTGGTGAAGACTTCGACAGCCGTCTGATCAACTACCTGGTTGAAGAATTCAAGAAAGATCAGGGCATTGACCTGCGCAACGATCCGCTGGCAATGCAGCGCCTGAAAGAAGCGGCAGAAAAAGCGAAAATCGAACTGTCTTCCGCTCAGCAGACCGACGTTAACCTGCCGTACATCACCGCAGATGCGACTGGTCCGAAACACATGAACATCAAAGTGACTCGTGCAAAACTGGAAAGCCTGGTCGAAGACCTGGTGAACCGTTCCATCGAGCCGCTGAAAGTTGCTCTGCAGGATGCTGGCCTGTCCGTATCTGATATCGACGATGTTATCCTCGTTGGTGGTCAGACTCGTATGCCGATGGTTCAGAAGAAAGTTGCTGAGTTCTTTGGTAAAGAGCCGCGTAAAGACGTTAACCCGGACGAAGCTGTGGCAATCGGTGCTGCCGTACAGGGTGGTGTACTGACTGGCGACGTGAAAGACGTACTGCTGCTGGACGTTACCCCGCTGTCTCTGGGTATCGAAACCATGGGTGGTGTGATGACGACGCTTATCGCGAAAAACACCACTATCCCGACCAAGCACAGCCAGGTGTTCTCTACCGCTGAAGACAACCAGTCTGCGGTAACCATCCACGTGCTGCAGGGTGAACGTAAACGTGCGGCTGATAACAAATCTCTGGGTCAGTTCAACCTGGATGGTATCAACCCGGCTCCGCGCGGTATGCCGCAGATCGAAGTTACCTTCGATATCGATGCTGACGGTATCCTGCACGTTTCCGCGAAAGACAAAAACAGCGGTAAAGAGCAGAAGATCACCATCAAGGCTTCTTCTGGTCTGAACGAAGATGAAATCCAGAAAATGGTACGCGACGCGGAAGCTAACGCCGAAGCAGACCGTAAGTTTGAAGAGCTGGTACAGACTCGCAACCAGGGCGACCATCTGCTGCACAGCACCCGTAAGCAGGTTGAAGAAGCAGGCGACAAACTGCCGGCTGACGACAAAACTGCTATCGAGTCTGCGCTGACTGCACTGGAAACTGCTCTGAAAGGTGAAGACAAAGCCGCTATCGAAGCGAAAATGCAGGAACTGGCACAGGTTTCCCAGAAACTGATGGAAATCGCCCAGCAGCAACATGCACAGCAGCAGACTGCCGGTGCTGATGCTTCTGCAAACAACGCGAAAGATGACGATGTTGTCGACGCCGAGTTTGAAGAAGTCAAAGACAAAAAATAATCGCCCTATAAACGGGTAATTATACTGACACGGGCGAAGGGGATTTTCCTCTCCGCCCGTGCATTCATCTAGGGGCAAATCAAAAAAAATGGCTAAGCAAGATTATTACGAGATTTTAGGCGTTTCCAAAACAGCGGAAGAGCGTGAAATCAAAAAGGCCTATAAACGCCTGGCCATGAAATATCACCCGGACCGTAACCAGGGTGACAAAGAGGCCGAGGTGAAATTTAAAGAGATCAAGGAAGCTTATGAAGTTCTGACCGACTCGCAAAAACGCGCGGCATATGATCAGTACGGTCATGCGGCATTTGAGCAAGGCGGCATGGGCGGCGGTGGTTTTGGCGGCGGCGCAGACTTCAGCGATATTTTTGGTGACGTTTTCGGCGATATTTTTGGCGGCGGACGTGGTCGTCAACGTGCGGCGCGTGGTGCTGATTTACGCTATAACATGGAGCTCACCCTCGAAGAAGCTGTACGTGGCGTGACCAAAGAGATCCGCATTCCGACTCTGGAAGAGTGTGACGTTTGCCACGGTAGCGGTGCAAAGCCAGGTACACAGCCGCAGACCTGTCCGACCTGTCATGGTTCTGGTCAGGTGCAGATGCGCCAGGGCTTCTTTGCCGTGCAGCAGACCTGTCCGCACTGTCAGGGGCGCGGTACGCTTATCAAAGATCCGTGCAACAAATGCCATGGTCATGGTCGTGTTGAGCGTAGCAAAACGCTGTCCGTTAAAATCCCGGCAGGGGTGGACACTGGAGACCGCATCCGTCTTGCGGGCGAAGGTGAAGCAGGCGAGCATGGCGCACCGGCAGGCGATCTGTACGTTCAGGTTCAGGTTAAACAGCACCCGATTTTCGAGCGTGAAGGCAACAACCTGTATTGTGAAGTCCCGATCAACTTCGCTATGGCGGCGCTGGGCGGCGAAATCGAAGTGCCGACCCTTGATGGTCGCGTCAAGCTGAAAGTGCCTGGCGAAACCCAGACCGGTAAGTTGTTCCGTATGCGCGGTAAAGGCGTTAAGTCTGTTCGCGGCGGTGCACAGGGCGATTTGCTGTGCCGCGTTGTCGTCGAAACGCCGGTAGGTCTGAACGAGAAGCAGAAACAGCTGCTGCAAGAGCTGCAAGAAAGCTTCGGTGGCCCAACCGGCGAGCACAACAGCCCACGCTCAAAGAGCTTCTTTGATGGTGTGAAGAAGTTTTTTGACGACCTGACCCGCTAACCTCCCCAAAAGCCTGCCCGTGGGCAGGCCTGGGTAAAAATAGGGTGCGTTGAAGATATGCGAGCACCTGTAAAGTGGCGGGGATCACTCCCCGCCGTTGCTCTTACTCGGATTCGTAAGCCGTGAAAACAGCAACCTCCGTCTGGCCAGTTCGGATGTGAACCTCACAGAGGTCTTTTCTCGTTACCAGCGCCGCCACTACGGCGGTGATACAGATGACGATCAGGGCGACAATCATCGCCTTATGCTGCTTCATTGCTCTCTTCTCCTTGACCTTAAGGTCAGTAAGAGGCACTCTACATGTGTTCTGCATATAGGGGGCCTCGGGTTGATGGTAAAATATCACTCGGGGCTTTTCTCTATCTGCCATCCAGCTAATGCCTGAGACAGACAGCCTCAAGCACCCGCCGCTATTATACTGCTCACTTTAATCCATTCTGTTTTATCGATTCTAATCCTGAAGACGCCTCGCATTTTTATGGCGTAATTTTTAAAGGATTCAATTAATTAACGTTGATTTCTCCCTTTATTGCAATTATTGACAATAAGTTGGATATATTTGAAATATTGCCCTAACAAACAGCTCCGGCTTACAACAAATTACTTATTCCGAACAAACCCCTCAGAAATCTTGACATTAGGCTATGATTATCAGGGTTTGAGGTCATCAGCCACCGCTTTCGAGCGCCAACAACACTTCCTCTGCTGGTGACATAATCTTCTTTATAGATCGTTAAAAGCGAATTGTTCCTACACTATAATCTGATTTTAACGATGATTCGTGCAGAGTAAAATAGTAAAAACGATCTATTCACCTGAAAGAGAAATAAAAAGTGAAACATCTGCATCGATTCTTTAGCAGTGATGCCTCGGGAGGCATTATTCTCATCATTGCCGCTGTTCTGGCGATGATTATGGCCAATAGCGGTGCAACCAGTGGATGGTATCACGACTTTCTTGAGACGCCGGTTCAGCTGCGGGTAGGTTCTCTTGAAATCAATAAAAACATGCTGTTATGGATAAATGACGCGCTAATGGCGATATTTTTCCTGTTAGTTGGTCTGGAAGTTAAACGCGAGCTGATGCAAGGATCGCTGGCCAGTTTGCGCCAGGCTGCGTTTCCGGTTATTGCCGCAATCGGCGGGATGATTGTCCCGGCATTGCTCTATTTGGCCTTTAACTACGCCGATCCTATCACTCGTGAAGGGTGGGCAATCCCGGCGGCGACTGATATTGCCTTTGCCCTCGGTGTCCTGGCGTTATTGGGAAGCCGTGTACCGTTAGCACTGAAGATTTTTTTGATGGCGCTGGCTATTATCGACGATCTTGGAGCCATCATTATCATCGCCTTGTTTTACACTAATGACTTGTCAATGGCCTCTCTTGGTGTTGCTGCTGTAGCAATTGCGGTGCTCGCGGTGCTGAACATTTGTGGTGTTCGCCGCACGGGAGTTTATATTCTGGTCGGCGTGGTGTTGTGGACTGCAGTGTTGAAATCAGGCGTCCACGCAACGCTGGCAGGCGTCATTGTCGGTTTCTTTATTCCATTGAAAGAGAAGCATGGTCGTTCTCCGGCGAAGCGCCTGGAGCATGTATTGCATCCGTGGGTGGCTTATCTGATTTTGCCGTTGTTTGCTTTTGCCAATGCCGGCGTTTCTCTGCAAGGCGTGACGCTGGATGGCCTGACCTCCATCCTGCCATTAGGGATCATCGCCGGTTTGCTGATTGGCAAGCCGTTGGGTATTAGTTTGTTCTGCTGGCTGGCGCTGCGTTTGAAACTGGCGCATTTGCCGGAGGGAACCACTTATCAGCAAATTATGGCGGTTGGTATCCTGTGCGGTATCGGTTTTACTATGTCTATCTTTATCGCCAGCCTGGCTTTTGGTAGCGTAGATCCAGAACTGATTAACTGGGCGAAATTGGGCATTCTGGTTGGCTCAATCTCTTCGGCGGTAATTGGATATAGCTGGTTACGCATTCGTTTACGTCCATCAGTTTGACAGGACGATGTTCCGGGGAGCCATAAATGGCTCCCTTTTCATTCTATCAGGGAGAGAAATGAGCATGTCTCATATCAATTACAACCACTTGTATTACTTCTGGCATGTCTACAAAGAAGGCTCTGTGGTTGGCGCAGCGGAGGCGCTTTATTTAACACCACAAACCATTACCGGACAGATCCGGGCGCTGGAAGAGCGCCTGCAAGGGAAATTATTTAAGCGTAAAGGACGCGGTCTGGAACCCAGTGAACTGGGGGAACTGGTCTATCGCTATGCCGATAAAATGTTCACGTTAAGCCAGGAAATGCTGGATATCGTCAACTATCGTAAAGAGTCCAACTTATTGTTTGATGTTGGTGTGGCAGATGCCCTTTCCAAACGCCTGGTCAGCAGTGTTCTGGATGCAGCCGTTGTAGAAGACGAGCAGATCCATCTACGCTGTTTCGAATCGACGCACGAGATGCTGTTAGAGCAGTTGAGTCAGCATAAGCTGGATATGATCATCTCTGACTGTCCGATAGACTCCACCCAACAGGAAGGGCTGTTTTCCATGAAAATTGGCGAGTGTGGCGTCAGTTTCTGGTGCACTAACCCGCTGCCGGAAAAGCCGTTTCCTGCCTGTCTGGAAGAGCGTCGCTTACTTATTCCGGGGCGTCGCTCAATGTTGGGACGTAAGCTATTAAACTGGTTTAACTCTCAGGGCTTAAACGTTGAAATTCTGGGGGAGTTTGATGATGCGGCGTTGATGAAAGCCTTTGGGGCGACGCATAACGCTATTTTCATTGCGCCTTCGCTATATGCCAATGATTTTTATAATGATAACTCGGTTGTGGAGATTGGGCGAGTTGAGAACGTCATGGAAGAGTACCATGCGATTTTTGCCGAAAGGATGATTCAACACCCTGCGGTACAGCGTATTTGCAATGCCGATTACTCTGCGCTGTTTACGCCAGCCACGAAATAACTATTCGTACTTTGCAGGCTGCAGTTTTGGCCTGCTGGAGACATAAAAAAACCCGCTTACGCGGGTTTTTTTACAAAGCTGACAACAAAAGGCGATTAAGCCAGTTTGTTGATCTGCGCAGTCAGGTTAGCCTTATGACGTGCAGCTTTGTTTTTGTGGATCAGACCTTTAGCAGCCTGACGGTCCACGATCGGTTGCATTTCGTTAAATGCTTTCAGTGCAGCAGCTTTGTCGCCAGCTTCGATAGCTGCGTATACTTTCTTGATGAAAGTACGCATCATAGAGCGACGGCTTGCGTTGTGCTTACGAGCCTTTTCAGACTGAATGGCGCGCTTCTTAGCTGATTTGATATTAGCCAAGGTCCAACTCCCAAATGTGTTCTATATGGACAATTCAAAGGCCGAGGAATATGCCCTTTTAGCCTTCTTTTGTCAATGGATTTGTGCAAATAAGCGCCGTTAATATGGCGGCGCTCGTTACGTAGTGATGGCGCAGGATTCTACCAGCTTGCGTGGTGTGAATACAGCTTTTCCGCGATAAAATTGCAGCAGGTCGTTAGTTTCTTACCGTGATTTGCGCCATGGCAATGAAAAGCCACTTCTTTCTGATTTCAGTACTCAATCGCCGGTTAACCTTGACCGCTGTACAAGGTATACTCGGACGATTTTCACTGTTTTGAGCCAGACATGAAGCTGATACGCGGCATACATAATCTCAGCCAGGCCCCGCAAGAAGGGTGTGTGCTGACTATTGGTAATTTCGACGGCGTGCATCGTGGTCATCGCGCGCTGTTGCAAGGGTTGCAGGAAGAAGGGCGCAAGCGCAACTTACCGGTGATGGTGATGATTTTTGAGCCTCAACCGCTGGAACTGTTTGCTACCGACAAAGCCCCGGCACGTCTGACCCGACTGCGGGAAAAGCTGCGTTACCTTGCAGAGTGTGGCGTTGATTACGTGCTGTGCGTGCGTTTCGACAGACGTTTCGCGGCGTTAACCGCGCAAAATTTCATCAGCGATCTTCTGGTGAAGCATTTGCGGGTAAAATTTCTGGCTGTTGGTGATGATTTCCGCTTTGGCGCTGGTCGTGAAGGTGATTTCTTGTTATTACAGAAAGCGGGCGCGGAATACGGCTTCGACATCACCAGTACGCAAACTTTTTGCGAAGGCGGCGTGCGTATCAGCAGTACCGCTGTGCGTCAGGCATTGGCAGATGACAACCTTGCTCTGGCGGAAAGTTTACTGGGGCACCCGTTTGCCATTTCCGGGCGCGTTGTCCACGGTGATGAATTAGGGCGCACTATAGGTTTCCCGACGGCGAATGTACCGCTACGCCGTCAGGTTTCCCCGGTGAAAGGGGTTTATGCGGTAGAAGTGCTGGGCCTCGGTGAAAAGCCGTTACCCGGCGTGGCAAACATCGGAACACGCCCAACGGTTGCCGGTATTCGCCAGCAGCTGGAAGTGCATTTGTTAGATGTTGCAATGGACCTGTACGGTCGCCATATACAAGTAGTGCTGCGTAAAAAAATACGCAGTGAGCAGCGATTTGCGTCGCTGGACGAACTGAAAGCGCAGATTGCGCGTGATGAATTAACCGCCCGCGAATTTTTTGGGCTAACAAAACCGGCTTAAGCCTGTTATGTAATCAAACCGAAATACGGAACCGAGAATCTGATGAGTGACTATAAATCAACCCTGAATTTGCCGGAAACAGGGTTCCCGATGCGTGGCGATCTCGCCAAGCGCGAACCGGGAATGCTGGCGCGTTGGACTGATGATGATCTGTACGGCATCATCCGTGCGGCTAAAAAAGGCAAAAAAACCTTCATTCTGCATGATGGCCCTCCATATGCGAATGGCAGCATTCATATTGGTCACTCGGTTAACAAGATTCTGAAAGACATAATCATCAAGTCCAAAGGGCTTTCCGGTTATGACTCGCCGTATGTGCCAGGCTGGGACTGCCACGGTCTGCCGATCGAACTGAAAGTAGAGCAAGAATACGGTAAACCGGGTGAGAAATTCACCGCCGCCGAGTTCCGCGCCAAGTGCCGCGAATACGCTGCGACCCAGGTTGACGGTCAGCGCAAAGACTTTATTCGTCTGGGCGTGCTGGGCGACTGGTCGCACCCGTACCTGACTATGGACTTCAAAACTGAAGCCAACATCATCCGCGCGCTGGGCAAAATCATCGGCAACGGCCATTTGCACAAAGGTGCGAAGCCGGTGCACTGGTGCGTTGACTGCCGTTCTGCGCTGGCAGAAGCGGAAGTTGAGTATTACGACAAAACCTCTCCGTCCATCGACGTTGCTTTCCAGGCAGTCGATCAGGATGCGCTGAAAGCGAAATTTGGCGTCAGTAACGTTAACGGCCCAATCTCGCTGGTTATCTGGACGACTACGCCGTGGACTCTGCCTGCGAACCGCGCAATCTCTATTGCACCGGATTTCGACTATGCGCTGGTGCAGATCGACGGTCAGGCCGTGATTCTGGCGAAAGATCTGGTTGAAAGCGTAATGCAACGTATCGGCGTTACCGATTACACCATTCTCGGCACGGTGAAAGGTGCAGAGCTTGAGCTGCTGCGCTTTACTCATCCGTTTATGGGCTTCGACGTTCCCGCAATCCTCGGCGATCACGTTACCCTGGATGCCGGTACTGGTGCTGTTCACACCGCGCCTGGCCACGGCCCGGACGACTATGTGATTGGTCAGAAATACGGCCTGGAAACAGCTAACCCGGTTGGTCCGGACGGCACTTATCTGCCGGGTACTTACCCGACGCTGGATGGTGTGAACGTCTTCAAAGCGAACGACATCGTCGTTGCGCTGTTGCAGGAAAAAGGCGCGCTGCTGCACGTTGAGAAAATGCAGCATAGCTATCCGTGCTGCTGGCGTCACAAAACGCCGATCATCTTCCGCGCGACGCCGCAGTGGTTCGTCAGCATGGATCAGAAAGGTCTGCGTGCGCAGTCACTGAAAGAGATCAAAGGCGTGCAGTGGATCCCGGACTGGGGTCAGGCGCGTATCGAGTCGATGGTCGCTAACCGTCCTGACTGGTGTATCTCCCGTCAGCGTACCTGGGGCGTACCGATGTCACTGTTCGTGCACAAAGACACTGAAGAGCTGCATCCGCGTACTCTCGAACTGATGGAAGAAGTGGCAAAACGCGTTGAAGTTGATGGCATTCAGGCGTGGTGGGATCTTGATGCGAAAGAGATCCTCGGCGACGAAGCTGACCAGTACGTGAAAGTGCCTGATACGCTGGATGTGTGGTTTGACTCTGGATCTACCCACTCTTCCGTTGTTGACGTGCGTCCGGAATTTGCCGGCCACGCTGCGGACATGTATCTGGAAGGTTCTGACCAACACCGTGGTTGGTTCATGTCTTCCCTGATGATCTCCACTGCGATGAAAGGCAAAGCGCCGTATCGTCAGGTACTGACTCACGGCTTTACCGTGGATGGTCAGGGTCGCAAGATGTCTAAATCCATCGGCAACACCGTTTCGCCGCAGGATGTGATGAACAAACTTGGCGCGGATATTCTGCGTCTGTGGGTGGCATCAACCGACTACACTGGCGAAATGGCTGTTTCTGACGAGATCCTGAAACGTGCTGCTGACAGCTATCGTCGTATCCGTAACACCGCGCGCTTCCTGCTGGCAAACCTCAATGGTTTCGATCCAGCAAAAGATATGGTGAAACCGGAAGAGATGGTGGTACTGGATCGCTGGGCCGTAGGTTGTGCGAAAGCGGCACAGGACGACATCCTCAAGGCGTACGAAGCATACGATTTCCACGAAGTGGTACAGCGTCTGATGCGCTTCTGCTCCGTTGAGATGGGTTCCTTCTACCTCGACATCATCAAAGACCGTCAGTACACCGCCAAAGCGGATAGCGTGGCGCGTCGTAGCTGCCAGACTGCGCTGTATCATATCGCAGAAGCGCTGGTGCGCTGGATGGCGCCGATCCTCTCCTTCACCGCTGATGAAGTGTGGGGCTACCTGCCGGGCGAGCGTGAAAAATACGTCTTCACCGGTGAGTGGTACGAAGGCCTGTTTGGTCTGGCAGACAGCGAAGCGATGAACGATGCATTCTGGGACGAGCTGCTGAAAGTGCGTGGCGAAGTGAACAAAGTCATCGAGCAGGCTCGTGCGGATAAGAAAGTCGGCGGTTCTCTGGAAGCGGCAGTGACCCTGTACGCGGAACCCGAACTGGCGGCGAAACTGACCGCGCTGGGTGATGAATTACGATTTGTCCTGTTGACCTCTGGCGCTGCCGTTGCAGACTATAACGACGCACCTGCTGATGCGCAGCAGAGCGAAGTACTCAAAGGGCTGAAAGTCGCGTTGAGTAAAGCCGAAGGTGATAAGTGCCCACGCTGCTGGCACTACACCCAGGATGTCGGCAAGGTGGCGGAACACGCAGAAATCTGCGGCCGCTGTGTCAGCAACGTCGCCGGCGACGGTGAAAAACGTAAGTTTGCCTGATGAGTCAATCGATCTGTTCAACAGGGCTACGCTGGCTGTGGCTGGTGGTAGTCGTGCTGATTATCGATCTGGGCAGCAAATACCTGATCCTCCAGAACTTTGCTCTGGGGGATACGGTTCCGCTGTTCCCGTCGCTTAATCTGCATTATGCGCGTAACTATGGCGCGGCGTTTAGTTTCCTTGCCGATAGCGGCGGCTGGCAGCGTTGGTTTTTTGCCGGTATTGCGATTGGTATTAGTGTGATCCTGACGGTGATGATGTATCGCTCGAAGGCTACGCAAAAGCTAAACAATATCGCTTACGCGCTGATTATTGGCGGCGCACTGGGCAACCTGTTCGACCGTCTGTGGCACGGCTTTGTGGTCGATATGATCGACTTCTACGTCGGCGACTGGCATTTCGCCACCTTCAACCTCGCCGATAGCGCAATCTGTGTCGGTGCGGCATTGATTGTGCTGGAAGGTTTTTTACCTTCTAAAGCGAAAAAACAATAATAAACCCTGCCGGATGCGATGCTGACGCATCTTATCCGGCCTACCGATTGCTGCGAAATCGTAGGCCGCATCCGGCAAAAATCCTCAAATACAAGAGCAAACCTGCATGTCTGAATCTGTACAGAGCAATAGCGCCGTCCTGGTGCACTTCACGCTAAAACTCGATGATGGCACTACCGCCGAGTCTACCCGCAACAACGGTAAACCGGCGCTGTTCCGCCTGGGTGATGCTTCTCTTTCCGAAGGGCTGGAGCAACATCTGCTGGGGCTGAAAGTGGGCGATAAAACCACCTTCACGCTGGAGCCAGATGCGGCGTTTGGCGTGCCGTCACCAGACCTGATTCAGTACTTCTCCCGCCGTGAGTTTATGGATGCAGGCGAGCCAGAAATTGGCGCAATCATGCTTTTTACCGCAATGGATGGCAGTGAGATGCCTGGCGTAATCCGCGAAATTAACGGCGACTCCATTACCGTTGATTTCAACCATCCGCTGGCCGGGCAGACCGTTCATTTTGATATTGAAGTGCTGGAAATCGATCCGGCACTGGAGGCGTAACATGCAGATCCTGTTGGCCAACCCGCGTGGTTTTTGTGCCGGGGTAGACCGCGCTATCAGCATTGTTGAAAATGCGCTGGCCATTTACGGCGCACCGATATATGTCCGTCACGAAGTGGTGCATAACCGCTACGTGGTCGATAGCCTGCGCGAGCGTGGGGCTATCTTTATTGAGCAGATTAGCGAAGTACCGGACGGCGCGATCCTGATTTTCTCCGCACACGGTGTTTCTCAGGCGGTACGTAACGAAGCGAAAAGCCGTGATTTGACGGTATTCGACGCCACCTGTCCGCTGGTGACCAAAGTGCATATGGAAGTCGCCCGCGCCAGCCGTCGTGGCGAAGAATCTATTCTCATCGGTCACGCCGGGCACCCGGAAGTTGAAGGGACGATGGGGCAGTACAGCAACCCGGAAGGGGGAATGTATCTGGTCGAATCGCCAGACGATGTGTGGAAGCTGACGGTCAAAAACGAAGAGAAACTCTCCTTTATGACCCAGACCACGCTGTCGGTGGATGACACGTCTGATGTTATCGACGCGCTGCGTAAACGCTTCCCGAAAATTGTCGGGCCGCGCAAAGATGACATTTGTTACGCCACTACCAACCGTCAGGAAGCAGTACGCGCCCTGGCAGAGCAGGCGGAAGTTGTGCTGGTGGTCGGTTCGAAAAACTCCTCCAACTCCAACCGTCTGGCGGAACTGGCACAGCGTATGGGCAAACGCGCGTTTTTAATTGACGATGCGGCAGATATCCAGGAAGAGTGGGTGAAAGAAGCGAAATGCGTCGGTGTGACTGCGGGCGCATCAGCTCCGGATATTCTGGTACAGAACGTCGTCGCACGTTTACAGCAGCTTGGCGGTGGTGAAGCCATTTCGCTTGAAGGCCGTGAAGAAAACATTGTTTTCGAAGTGCCGAAAGAGCTGCGTGTCGATATTCGTGAAGTTGATTAAGTCATTAGCAGCCTAAGTTATGCGAAAATGCCGGTCTTATTACCGGCATTTTTTATGGAGAAAACATGCGCTTGCCGATTTTTTTGGATACCGACCCTGGTATCGACGATGCCGCAGCGATTGCTGCCGCGATCTTTGCCCCACAACTCGATCTCCAATTGATGACGACTGTCGGAGGCAATGTATCGGTGCAGAAAACTACCCGAAATGCGCTGCAATTGCTGCATTTCTGGGATGCGGATATCCCACTCGCCCAGGGGGCGGCAACACCGTTGGTACGCGCACCGCGTGATGCGTCTTATGTTCATGGCGAATCCGGCATGGATGGTTATGACTTCGTTGAGCACAATCGAAAACCACTGGAGAAACCGGCGTTTCTGGCGATTCGTGATGCGCTAATGTGCGCGCCTGAACCCGTTACCCTGGTGGCGATCGGGCCGTTGACGAATATCGCGCTATTGCTTTCACAGTGCCCGGAATGCAAACCGCATATTCGTCGTCTGGTGATCATGGGCGGTTCTGCCGGTCGTGGCAATTTCACGCCGAATGCCGAGTTTAATATTGCGATTGATCCTGAAGCGGCGGCCCAGGTCTTCCAGAGCGGACTGGAGATTGTGATGTGTGGCCTGGACGTCACCAATCAGGCGATGCTCACTCCCGAATATCTCACCACACTACCGGAATTGAATCGCACCGGAAAAATGCTTCATGCACTGTTTAGTCACTACCGCAGCGGCAGTATGCAAAGTGGCCTGCGAATGCACGATCTCTGTGCCATTGCCTGGCTGGTTCGCCCGGACTTGTTCACTCTCAAGCCGTGTTTTGTGGCGGTAGAAACACAAGGTGAATTTACTACGGGTACGACAGTCGTCGATATTGACGGTCGGCTGGATAAACCGGCAAATGTTCAGGTTGCGCTGGATCTGGACGTGAAAGGTTTCCAGCAGTGGGTGGCGGAGGTGCTGGCGCTGGCGCCGTAACCTGTCACATGTTATCGGCATGTAGTCATTCACTGACTCATGCCTTTCACTGATATCCCTCCCTGTTTATCATTAATTTCTAATTATCAGCGTTTTTGGCTGGCGGCGTAGCGATGCGCTGGTTACTCTGAAAACGGTCTATGCAAATTAACAAAAGAGAATAGCTATGCATGATGCAAACATCCGCGTTGCCATCGCGGGAGCCGGGGGGCGTATGGGCCGCCAGTTGATTCAGGCGGCGCTGGCATTAGAGGGCGTGCAGCTTGGCGCGGCGCTGGAACGCGAAGGATCTTCTTTACTGGGCAGCGATGCTGGCGAACTGGCTGGAGCAGGAAAAACCGGCGTTATCGTACAAAGCAGCCTTGATGTTGTAAAAGATGATTTTGATGTGTTTATCGATTTTACCCGTCCGGAAGGTACGCTGAACCATCTCGCTTTTTGCCGCCAACATGGCAAAGGGATGGTGATTGGCACCACGGGTTTTGATGACGCAGGTAAACAGGCGATTGGTGAAGCTGCCAAAGATATTGCGATTGTCTTTGCCGCCAACTTTAGCGTCGGTGTCAACGTCATGCTTAAGTTGCTGGAGAAAGCGGCTCAGGTCATGGGTGACTACACTGATATCGAAATTATCGAAGCGCATCATCGACATAAAGTCGATGCGCCGTCAGGCACTGCGCTGGCGATGGGGGAAGCGATTGCCCATGCGTTGGATAAAGATCTGAAAGATTGTGCCGTTTACAGCCGCGAAGGGCATACCGGTGAACGCGTTCCCGGAACGATAGGTTTTGCCACCGTCCGCGCCGGAGACATTGTGGGCGAGCATACTGCGATGTTTGCCGATATTGGTGAGCGTCTGGAGATCACTCATAAGGCTTCCAGCCGCATGACATTTGCTAACGGCGCAGTAAGATCGGCATTGTGGCTGAGTGGCAAGAAAAGTGGCCTTTTTGATATGAGAGATGTGCTTGATCTCAATAAATTGTAACCACAAAACATTTGTAATGGCGCAAAAATAACACATTTAATTTATTGATTATAAAGGGCTTTAATTTTTAGCCCTTTTATTTTTGGTGTTATGTTTTTGAATTTTATTCAAGTGCTAAAAATTACATGTTTTGTCTTCTGCTTTTGTTGTTTTAATGTAAATTTTGACCATCTGGTCCACTTTTTTTCTTCGTGTTCTTTGTTTACACATTCTTCTCGCTGCGCAAGCGTTTTCCAGACCTTGTTAGATTGTGTTTTTGTCGCTTAGTGCCTGTAAAACATGTGTGAGGCATAAAATTATATAATAAATCCCGCTATTGAGTTGACTTTTAGCGCCCATATCTCCAGAATGCCGCCGTTTGCCAGAAATTCGTCGGTAAGCAGATTTGCATTGATTCATCGCATCATTGTGAATTAATATGCAAATAAAGTGAGTGAATATTCTCTGGAGGGTGTTTTGATTAAGTCAGCGCTATTGGTTCTGGAAGACGGAACCCAGTTTCACGGTCGGGCCATAGGGGCAACAGGTTCGGCGGTTGGGGAAGTCGTTTTCAATACTTCAATGACCGGTTATCAAGAAATCCTCACTGATCCTTCCTATTCTCGTCAAATCGTTACTCTTACTTATCCCCATATTGGCAATGTCGGCACTAATGACGCCGATGAAGAATCTTCTCAGGTACATGCACAAGGTCTGGTGATTCGCGACCTGCCGCTGATTGCCAGCAACTTCCGTAATACCGAAGACCTCTCTTCTTACCTGAAGCGCCATAACATCGTAGCGATTGCCGATATCGATACCCGTAAGCTGACGCGTTTACTGCGCGAGAAAGGCGCACAGAACGGCTGCATCATCGCGGGCGACAACCCGGATGCGGCGCTGGCATTAGAAAAAGCCCGCGCGTTCCCTGGCCTCAATGGTATGGATCTGGCAAAAGAAGTGACTACCGCAGAAGCCTATAGCTGGACACAAGGGAGTTGGACGCTGACCGGCGGCCTGCCAGAAGCGAAAAAAGAAGACGAGCTGCCGTTCCACGTCGTGGCTTATGATTTCGGTGCCAAGCGCAACATCCTGCGGATGCTGGTGGACAGAGGCTGTCGCCTGACCATCGTTCCGGCGCAAACCTCTGCGGAAGACGTGTTGAAAATGAATCCGGACGGTATCTTCCTCTCCAACGGCCCTGGCGATCCGGCACCGTGCGATTACGCCATTACCGCCATCCAGAAATTCCTCGAAACCGACATCCCGGTATTTGGTATCTGCCTCGGTCATCAGCTGCTGGCGCTGGCAAGTGGGGCGAAGACCATCAAAATGAAATTTGGTCACCACGGCGGCAACCATCCGGTGAAAGATATTGAGAAAAACGTGGTGATGATCACCGCCCAGAACCACGGTTTTGCGGTGGACGAAGCAACATTACCTGCAAACCTGCGTGTTACACATAAATCCCTGTTCGACGGTACGTTACAAGGGATTCATCGCACCGATAAACCGGCGTTCAGCTTCCAGGGGCACCCTGAAGCCAGCCCTGGTCCACACGACGCAGCGCCGTTGTTCGACCACTTTATCGAGTTAATTGAGCAGTACCGTAAAACCGCTAAGTAATCAGGAGTAAAAGAGCCATGCCAAAACGTACAGATATAAAAAGTATCCTGATTCTGGGTGCGGGCCCGATTGTTATCGGTCAGGCGTGTGAGTTTGACTACTCTGGCGCGCAAGCATGTAAAGCCCTTCGCGAAGAGGGTTACCGCGTCATTCTGGTGAACTCCAACCCGGCGACCATCATGACCGACCCGGAAATGGCTGATGCGACCTACATCGAGCCGATTCACTGGGAAGTGGTGCGCAAGATTATTGAAAAAGAGCGCCCGGACGCGGTGCTGCCAACGATGGGCGGTCAGACGGCGCTGAACTGTGCGCTTGAGCTTGAGCGTCAGGGCGTGCTGGAAGAGTTCGGCGTCACCATGATTGGTGCTACCGCCGACGCGATTGATAAAGCAGAAGACCGCCGCCGTTTCGACGTGGCGATGAAGAAAATCGGCCTTGAAACCGCGCGTTCTGGTATCGCACATACTATGGAAGAGGCGCTGGCGGTTGCCGCTGAAGTTGGCTTCCCGTGCATCATTCGACCTAGCTTTACTATGGGCGGTAGTGGTGGCGGTATCGCCTATAACCGCGAAGAGTTTGAAGAAATTTGCGCCCGTGGTCTGGATCTCTCCCCGACCAAAGAGTTGCTGATTGATGAGTCGCTGATCGGCTGGAAAGAGTACGAGATGGAAGTGGTGCGTGATAAAAACGACAACTGCATCATCGTCTGCTCTATCGAAAACTTCGATGCGATGGGCATCCACACCGGTGACTCCATCACTGTGGCGCCAGCCCAGACGCTGACCGACAAAGAATATCAAATCATGCGTAACGCCTCGATGGCGGTACTGCGTGAAATTGGCGTTGAAACCGGCGGTTCCAACGTTCAGTTTGCGGTTAACCCGAAAAACGGTCGCCTGATTGTTATCGAAATGAACCCGCGTGTGTCGCGTTCTTCGGCGCTGGCATCGAAAGCCACCGGCTTCCCGATTGCCAAAGTGGCGGCGAAACTGGCGGTGGGTTACACCCTTGACGAGCTGATGAACGACATCACCGGCGGGCGTACTCCGGCTTCCTTCGAACCGTCCATCGACTACGTGGTTACTAAAATTCCTCGCTTCAACTTCGAGAAATTCGCCGGTGCGAACGACCGTCTGACCACCCAGATGAAATCGGTTGGCGAAGTAATGGCGATTGGTCGCACGCAGCAGGAATCCTTGCAAAAAGCCCTGCGCGGCCTGGAAGTCGGTGCGACCGGCTTCGACCCGAAAGTGAGCCTCGACGACCCGGAAGCCCTGACCAAAATCCGCCGCGAACTGAAAGATGCTGGCGCAGAGCGTATCTGGTACATCGCCGATGCCTTCCGTGCGGGCTTGTCTGTAGACGGCGTTTTCAACCTGACCAACATTGATCGCTGGTTCCTGGTGCAAATTGAAGAGCTGGTGCGTCTGGAAGAGAAAGTGGCAGAAGTGGGCATCACTGGCCTGAACGCTGACTTCCTGCGCCAGCTAAAACGCAAAGGCTTTGCTGATGCGCGTCTGGCAAAACTGGCGGGCGTGCGTGAAGCGGAAATCCGCAAGCTGCGCGACCAGTATGACCTACATCCGGTCTACAAACGTGTGGATACCTGTGCGGCAGAGTTCGCTACCGACACCGCTTACATGTACTCCACTTATGAAGAAGAGTGCGAAGCGAATCCGTCTACTGACCGTGAAAAAATCATGGTGCTCGGCGGCGGCCCGAACCGTATCGGTCAGGGTATCGAATTCGACTACTGCTGCGTACACGCCTCGCTGGCGCTGCGTGAAGATGGTTACGAAACCATTATGGTTAACTGTAACCCGGAAACTGTCTCTACCGACTACGACACGTCCGACCGTCTCTACTTTGAGCCGGTAACCCTGGAAGATGTGCTGGAAATCGTGCGTATTGAGAAGCCGAAAGGCGTTATCGTCCAGTACGGCGGTCAGACCCCGCTGAAACTGGCGCGCGCACTGGAAGCCGCTGGCGTACCGGTTATCGGCACCAGCCCGGATGCCATCGACCGCGCGGAAGACCGTGAACGCTTCCAGCACGCGGTTGACCGTCTGAAACTGAAACAACCGGCGAACGCTACCGTTACCGCTATTGAAATGGCGGTTGAGAAGGCGAAAGAGATTGGCTACCCGCTGGTGGTGCGCCCATCTTACGTTCTCGGCGGTCGGGCGATGGAAATCGTCTACGATGAAGCCGACCTGCGCCGTTACTTCCAGACGGCGGTGAGTGTCTCTAACGATGCGCCGGTGCTGCTGGATCATTTCCTTGATGACGCGGTAGAAGTTGATGTGGACGCCATCTGCGACGGCGAAATGGTGCTGATTGGCGGCATCATGGAGCACATCGAGCAGGCAGGCGTGCACTCCGGCGACTCCGCGTGTTCTCTGCCTGCGTACACACTGAGCCAGGAAATTCAGGATGTGATGCGCCAGCAGGTGCAGAAACTGGCCTTCGAATTGCAGGTGCGCGGTCTGATGAACGTGCAGTTTGCAGTGAAAAACAACGAAGTCTACCTGATTGAAGTTAACCCGCGTGCGGCGCGTACCGTTCCGTTCGTCTCCAAAGCCACCGGTGTACCGCTGGCAAAAGTGGCGGCGCGCGTGATGGCTGGCAAATCGCTGGCTGAGCAGGGCGTAACTAAAGAAGTTATCCCGCCGTACTACTCGGTGAAAGAAGTGGTGCTGCCGTTCAACAAATTCCCCGGCGTTGACCCGCTGTTAGGGCCAGAAATGCGCTCCACCGGGGAAGTGATGGGCGTCGGTCGCACCTTCGCTGAAGCGTTTGCTAAAGCGCAACTGGGTAGTAACTCCACCATGAAGAAACACGGTCGTGCGCTGCTCTCCGTGCGTGAAGGCGACAAAGAACGCGTGGTTGATCTGGCGGCAAAACTGCTGAAACAGGGCTTCGAGCTGGATGCGACCCACGGCACGGCGATTGTGCTGGGTGAAGCGGGTATTAATCCGCGTCTGGTGAACAAGGTGCATGAAGGTCGTCCGCACATTCAGGATCGTATTAAGAATGGCGAATATACCTACATCATCAACACCACGTCAGGTCGTCGCGCGATTGAAGACTCCCGCGTGATTCGTCGCAGCGCGCTGCAATATAAAGTACATTACGACACCACCCTGAACGGCGGTTTTGCTACCGCGATGGCACTGAATGCAGATGCGACCGAAAAAGTTATTTCGGTACAGGAAATGCACGCGCAGATCAAATAATAGCGTGTCATGGCAGATATTTTTTATCCGCCAATTTGATCGAATAACTAATACGGTTCTCTGATGAGAACCGTTTTTTTTACCAGTAAGGATAATCTTTCCGGGAAACTCTATTTTTGATGATGTAAGCAGGATTTAGCTCACACTTATTGACAGGGAAGTTGCATACTATCGATATATCCACAATTTTAATATGGCCTTGTTTGATTGCTTCAAAACGAGTCATAGCCAGACTTTTAATTTGTGAAACTGGAGTTCGTATGTGTGAAGGATATGTTGAAAAACCACTCTATTTGTTAATCGCCGAATGGATGATGGCTGAAAATCGCTGGGTGATAGCAAGAGAGATCTCTATTCATTTCGATATTGAACACAGCAAGGCGATTAATACCCTAACTTATATTTTGTCGGAAGTCGCAGAAATAAGCTGCGAAGTTAAGATGATCCCTAATAAGCTGGAAGGGCGGGGATGTCAGTGCCAGCGACTGGTTAAAGTGGTCGATATTGATGAGCAAATTTACGCGCGCCTGCGCAATAACAGCCGGGAAAAATTAGTCGGCGTAAGAAAGACGCCGCGTATTCCTGCCGTTCCGCTCACAGAACTTAACCGTGAGCAGAAGTGGCAGATGATGTTGTCGAAGAGTATGCGTCGTTAATTTAATTTCGTTGATACCGTGCGGCCTGGTTGCCGGATGCGATGCTGGCGCATCTTATCCGGCCTACGGTTGCGCTCCTGGTTGGTCGGATAAGGCGTTTACGCCGCATCCGATGATGTTACCGCTTTGGCGTCACATCCGTCGTCCCCTGCAAACGGGGACGATTTTCCTCCATTTGCCTCAACGGTTGCGTTTCATGTAACGCTGCATGGCAGCGCCCGACAAGATCCTGATACTCTTTGGTATTCAATTGCTTCCAGTGCAACTCGTCATCGCTGACGCTGCGCACGGCACGGGCTGGCGTGCCCATCAACAACTGGCGTTTCTCGCCGCGAAAGCCTGCTTTGACAAAGCTCATGGCGGCAACAATGCTCTCTTCGCCAATGACCGCGCCATCCATAATCACGCTGTTCATCCCGACCAATGCATCACGACCGATCACACAGCCATGCAGGATCGCGCCATGACCGATATGACCGTTTTCCCCGACAATGGTGTCAGTATCGCTGTAGCCATGCATAATGCAGCCATCCTGAATATTGGCTCCCGCTTGCACAATCAGTCGTCCGTAATCACCACGCAGCGAGGCGAGGGGACCGATGTAGACACCGGCTCCCACAATTACATCGCCAATCAATACCGCACTGGGATGGACAAACGCCGTCGGGTGAACCACCGGAATTAATCCCTCAAAGGCGTAATAGCTCACGGTTATTAACGCCCTTTCCACACCGGATCGCGCTTCTCAGCAAACGCCAGCGGCCCTTCAATGGCATCTTCCGAATGCAGAACTGAGGGATAGTTTTTCAACACACCGCTGCGAATATAGCGATATGCCTCTTCAACCGGCATTTCGCTGGTGGTGCGATAGATCTCTTTCAGTGCCGCAATCGCCAGCGGGGCGCTATTAACCAGCTGCTGCGCCAGTTCGCGGGCGTTATCCATCAGTTCGGTCTGGCTAACCACCCGGTTGACTATTCCCCAACGCAGCGCCTCTTCTGCGCCCATTCGTCTGCCGGTCATCACCATTTCATTGACGACGGCAGGTGGCAGGATCTTCGGCAGACGCAGCACGCCGCCGCTGTCCGGGACAATACCCAGTTTGGCTTCCGGCAGGGCGAAGCTGGCATTATCGGCACAAACAATAAAATCTGCCGCCAGCGCCAGTTCAAAGCCGCCGCCAAAGGCGTAGCCGTTCACGGCTGCGATAACCGGTTTATCGAGATTGAAAATTTCGGTTAACCCAGCAAATCCGCCTGGCCCGAAATCAGCATCCGGCGCTTCGCCTTCTGCTGCCGCTTTTAAATCCCAGCCGGCGGAAAAGAATTTCTCTCCGGCTCCGGTAATAATAGCGACGCGCAATTGCGGATCGTCACGGAAATTAAGAAATACTTCGCCCATCTCAAAGCTAGTTTTTGCATCAATAGCATTGGCTTTTGGACGATCAAGGGTAATTTCCAGAATTGATCCATTGCGGGTCAGATGTAATGATTCACTCATTCCTTTTCTCCATTTTTATTTTTTCAGGGACGACAACATCCCTGCAAAGAATGCATTTATTTTTAGAGCGTGATTATTAGCTTGCAGGATAATTCCCTGCCATTATGTTTATTTCAGATTCTTTCTGATTATCTTCCCCGAGCAATTACGCGGCAGATCTTTTCTGATCTCCAGATAAGAAGGCACTTTAAATTTCGCCATATTTTGTTCACAGAAGCAGAAAAATTCTTCCTCGCTCAATGTTTCACCTTCATTCAGCACCACAAAGGCCTTGATAGCTTCATCGCGAATAGAATCTTTAATACCAACAACCACGATATCCTGAATTTTCGGATGGGTGGCGATGATATTTTCCAGCTCCACGCAGGAAACATTCTCGCCACCGCGTTTGATCATGTTGCAGCGACGATCGACGAAATAAAAAAAGCCCTCTTCGTCGCGGTATCCGGTATCGCCAGTATGAAGCCAGCCATCGGCTTCCAGGACTTTGGCGGTGGCTTGCGGGTTGAGAAAGTACTCTTTGAAGATGGTTTTCCCCGGTTCGCCTTTAATGCAGATTTCGCCGATCTCTCCCGCCGGGAGCGGACGATTGTGATCGTCGCGGATCTCCGCTTCGTAGCAAAATCCCGCCCGGCCAATCGACGGCCAGCGCCGTTTATCGCCAGGACGGTCGCCGATAATGCCAACGATGGTTTCCGTCATCCCATAAGACGTCAGCAAACGAACGCCGAAGCGTTCACAAAAAGCGTCTTTTTCCTGCTCCGACAGGTTGAGATAAAACATCACTTCCCGCAGGCAGTGTTGTCGGTCGTTCGCAGAAGGCGGCTGCACCATCAAGGTACGGATCATCATCGGAATACATTCGGTAACGGTGGCATGGTACTTCTGTACCTGTCCCCAGAAGGCGCGGGCGCTGTATTTCTCGACCAGCACAAAGGTGGCTCCGGCAGAAAACGCCGCCATCGCCGCAGTGCACTGGCAATCGATATGAAATGCAGGCATTACCGTCAGGTAGACGTCATCGTCACGCAGGGCGCACTGCCAGGCGGAGTAATATCCGGCGAAGCGCAGATTGTAATGGGTAATCACCACCCCTTTCGGTCGGGAGGTGGTGCCGGAGGTAAAGAGAATTTCCGCCGTATCGTCGGTCGATAGCGGCGGCGCATAACACAAGGTGGCAGGTTGTTGCTCTTTCAGTTGAGTAAACGAACTGACGCCATCATCAGCGGGAAGCGCCACATCGGTCAGGCAAATGTGCCGTAGCTGCGTAGTATCTTCCTGCTGAATCTGTTGATACATGGAATAGAATTGCGCACTGGTCACCAGCAGGCACGCCTGGCTGTTTTGCAGGATCCACGCACTTTCTTCGCGCAGCAGGCGGGCGTTAATCGGCACCATAATCGCGCCAATTTTTGCCAGCCCGAACCAGCAAAAGATAAATTCCGGGCAGTTGTCCAGATGCAGCGCGACCTTGTCGCCTTTGCGGATCCCCAGCGTATAAAACAGGTTTGCCGTGCGGTTAATCTCCTGATTTAACTCAAGATAACTGTACCGGTTAACGACTCCGCCGCTGGATTCACAAATCAGCGCCGTTTTATGACCGTAAACGTCCGCCAGATCGTCCCACATTTGACGTAGATGTTGTCCGCCAATGATATCCATTGCACCTCTATCCATTTTGTTCGTTTGTTATTGAGCGGGCGCTAGTCGGGTAACCCGACCTACGCCACGCGTTTAATCCTCAACTTTGGCCAGACCTTTGCTGACCAACTCCTGAATGTCGTTTTCGCTGTAGCCGATATTTTTCAAAATGGCAGCCGTGTCCATGCCGTGCGATGGCATTCCGCGCCAGATTTGGCCGGGGTTATTTTTGAATTTCGGCATGATGTTCGGCCCTTTGCAGGTGCGACCATCCATCGTTTGCCACTGAGTGATTGATTCGCGAGCCACATACTGTGGATTGCTTTCCAGTTCCGGTACGGTCAGTACTTTGGCACAGGCGATATTCAGTTCGGCAAAGCGTTCTTTTACTTCCGCGATGGTGTGTGCTGCCAGCCAGGTATCGAGTTTCTCTTCAACCAGCGGGCCGTAAGGGCATTCGATACGGTGGATAAGCTGAGTGCCTTCCGGGATTTCCGGCGTACCAAGCAGATGCGCAAGACCAATATCTTTAAAGCACTCTGCGATCTGAGTAATACCCACCAGTTCCATCACAATGTAGCCGTCGGCGCATTTGTACAGACCGCAACCGGCGTAATAGGGATCTTTACCTTTGGTCATGCGCGGGCACATTTCGCCGCCGTTGAAGTAATCCATCATGAAGTACTGACCCATGCGCAGCATCACTTCATACATGGCGATGTCGATACTTTCGCCTTTACCGGTTTCGCGCACTTTGTGCAGTGCCGCCAGCGCCGCCGTGGTGGCGGTCAGGCCGGAGAAGTAATCGGCGGTATACGGGAAGGCAGGCATTGGCTGGTCAACATCACCGTTCTGAATCAGGTAACCACTGAAGGCCTGGGCGATGGTGTTATAGGCCGGAAGGTTGGTGTACTCCTCGGTGCCGTACTGACCAAAACCGGACAGGTGAGCGATAACCAGTTTCGGGTTGTGCTGCCACAGGACTTCATCAGTAATGCCACGGCGGGCAAAGGCTGGGCCTTTACTGGCTTCGATGAAGATATCGGTGGTTTCCATTAATTTCAGAAACGCTTCGCGGCCTTCATCTTTGAAGATATTTAATGACAGCGCGTGCAGGTTGCGACGAGAAAGCTGCGGGTAGTTTGGTTGAACGCGAATGGTGTCGGCCCAGGCGACGTTCTCGATCCAGATAACTTCCGCGCCCCATTCTGCGAACATTTGCCCGGCGAATGGCCCGGCGATTTCGATACCGGAGAAGACAACGCGCAATCCGGCCAATGGCCCGAATTTCGGCATGGGTAGATGATCCATATTAGCTCCTGAAAAATTTATGTAGCGCATGACTGCCGGATGCGGCGTAAACGCCTTATCCGGCCAACCGTAGGCCTGATAAGACGCGGCAAGCGTCGCATCAGGCAGCGCACGGACTTAGCGGTATTGCTTCAGCACCGCACGACCCAGCGTCAGGATCTGCATTTCGTCAGATCCCCCGGAGACGCGGTCTACACGCAGGTCACGCCAGAAGCGGCTGATGCGGTGGTTACCCGCAATCCCGACGCCGCCCAGCACCTGCATTGCGCTGTCCACCACTTCAAATGCCGCATTGGCGCAGAAGTATTTGCACATCGCAGCATCGCCAGAGGTGATGGTGCCGTTGTCTGCTTTCCACGCTGCTTCATACAGCATGTTTTTCATGGAGTTTAATTTGATCGCCATGTGGGCGAATTTTTCCTGAATCAACTGGAAACGACCAATAGCCTCGCCAAACTGCACTCGCTGATTGGCGTAGCGCGCCGCATCTTCAAAGGCGCACATCGCCGTACCGTAGTTGGTGAGGGCTACCAGGAAACGTTCGTGGTCGAACTCTTCTTTCACGCGGTTAAAGCCGTTACCTTCCCGACCGAACATGTCTTTCTCGTCCAGTTCCACATCGTCAAAGGTGATTTCACAGCAGCTATCCATACGCAGACCGAGCTTCTCAAGTTTGGTCACTTTGATGCCCGGTTTGCTCATATCAACAAACCATTCGGTGTAGACAGGTTTGTCCGGAGAAGCACCGTCGCGCGCCATCACCACGATGTACGGGGTGTAGGCGCTGCTGGTAATAAAACACTTACTACCATTAAGATAAATCTTACCATTTCTACGGGTATAAGTCGTTTTCAGGCTACCCACGTCGGAGCCCGCGCCCGGTTCGGTAATCGCTGAGTTCCACATCTGCTTACCCGTGCCACGGAACGCCATAATCTTGTCGATCTGCTCTTGTGTGCCTTCGCGCAGGAAGGTGTTAAACCCACCCGGCAACTGGTACAGCACGTAGGTTGGCGCCCCCAGACGCCCCAGTTCCATCCACACGGCGGCGAGGGTGACGAATCCTGCGTCCAGACCACCGTGTTCTTCGGGGATCAGCAGGCTATCGATACCCATATCCGCCAGTGCTTTAACAAATCGTTCCGGGTAGACGCTGTCACGGTCGCACTCGGCAAAATAGGCCTCCCAGTTTTCACTGGCCATCAGTTCACGGATACCGGCGACAAACAGTTCCTGCTCATCATTTAAATTAAAATCCATCTTTCAACCTCTTGATATTTTGGGGGTTAATTAATCTTTCCAGTTCTGTTTCGCGTCTTTAATAAAGGAGAGCGTTACCATAATGTTGACGAAGAACAGCGGGCATCCTCCGGCGATAATGGCGGTTTGAATCGGTTTCAGGCCGCCGAGCGCCAGCAGAACAATACCGATAATGCCAACCAGAATTGACCAGCCGATACGCACCAGCAGCGGCGGCTCTTCGCCGTCGCGTACTTCGCGGCAGGTGGACATCGCCAGGGTATAAGAGCAGGCGTTAACCAGCGTAACGGTGGCAATAAAGCAAAGAATGAAGAAGCCCCACATGGTGGCGGTGCTGAGCGGCAGAGCGGCCCAGGTTTCGATGATGGCGCGCGCCACACCGTACTGTTCGATCAGGTTCGGAATGTTGATGATGTTTTTATCTATCAACAGCAAAGTGTTACTACCAAGCACGGTCCACAAGATCCAGGTGGAGGCTGTCAGCCCCAGCACCATGCCGAAGCACAGTTCACGCACGGTACGACCACGGGAAATACGCGCCAGGAAGATACTCATCTGGATAGCGTAAATCACCCACCATGCCCAGTAGAAAACCGTCCAGCCCTGCGGGAAGCCGCCTTTGGCGATAGGATCGGTATAGAACAACATGCGCGGCAGATACATCAGCAACATCCCCACCGAGTCGGTGAAGTAGTTCATGATGAAGCTGGCACCACTGACGATAAACACCCAACCCAGCATCAGGAAGCTCAGGTAGCTACGCAAATCACTGGCGATACGTACCCCTTTTTGCAGGCCGCAGGCGACGCAAATGGCGTTGAGGATAATCCAGCAGGTAATGATGATGGCGTCCAGTTGCAGGGTATGCGGAATGCCAAACAACCACTGCATACACTCGGTCACCAGCGGTGTGGCAAGGCCGAGACTGGTGCCCATCGCGAAGATCAAGGCGACGAGATAGAAGTTATCGACAATAGTACCGAACAACCCTTTGGCGTGTTTTTCACCCACCAGCGGCACCAGCGTAGAGCTGGGGCGAATCACTTCCATTTTGCGGACAAAGAAGAAGTAAGCGAAGGCGACTGAAAGGAAGCTGTAAGTGGCCCACGGCAGAGGCCCCCAGTGGAACAAGCTGTAAGCCAGCCCTAACTCTTTCGCGCCGGTTGAGTTAGGTTCTAAGCCAAACGGCGGGGTGGAGATGTAGTAGTAGATCTCAATAGAGCCCCAGAACAGTACGGCAGCAGACGTACAGGAGGCGAACATCATAAAGATCCAACTGGCGGTACTAAATTCAGGCGGTTCGTTACCTAAACGCTTTTTGGCATACGGGCCAAACACCAGCCAGAACCAGCCGAAAAGCATCACCACCATATACCATTCAAATGCCCATCCCCATACATTGGTGACGTAACTGAATACAGCATTAATAACGACATTCGCCGCATCCAGATCTCTGACTGTAAGCCAGCAAAGTATGCCAACGATTATTAACGGCGGAAAGAATACCTTCGGTTCTATTCCCGTTTTTCTCTTTTTATCTTTCATGAGTTAATTCCACTGTGAAAACGAATATTTATTTTGCGTTCCCGTTTGTTTTATTTTTGTTAACATTTAATATAATTATTATTAACCTCGTAAACGCGTTAATGGCTAACTCATAATGGGTATTCAATAAGCTGTATTCTGTGATTTGTGTCACATTTTTGTTTCGGGTGAATAGAGGGTGTTTTTCCGTTAATTTTGGTTATTAATCAGTTTGTTATGTTCTTTTGTGCGTAAAAAAATAACATCTGGCTTTCAATATTGGTGATCCATAAAACAATATTGAAAATTTCTTTTTTCTACGCCGTGTTTTCAATATTGGTGAGGAACTTAACAATATTGAAAGTTGGATTTATCTGCGTGTGACATTTTCAATATTGGTGATTAAAGTTTTATTTCCAAATTAAATAGCGTGATATCTGTAATTAACACCACCGATATGAACGACGTTTCCTTCATGATTTCTGGAGATGCAATGAAGATTATTACTTGCTATAAGTGCGTGCCTGATGAACAGGATATTGCGGTCAATAATGCTGATGGTTCATTAGACTTCAGCAAAGCCGATGCCAAAATAAGCCAATACGATCTCAACGCTATTGAAGCGGCTTGCCAGCTAAAGCAACAGGCAGCAGAGGCGCAGGTGACAGCCTTAAGTGTGGGCGGTAAAGCCCTGACCAACGCCAAAGGGCGTAAAGATGTGCTATCGCGCGGCCCGGATGAACTGATTGTGGTGATTGATGACCAGTTCGAGCAGGCACTGCCGCAACAAACGGCGAGCGCACTGGCTGCAGCCGCCCAGAAAGCAGGCTTTGATCTGATCCTCTGTGGCGATGGTTCTTCCGACCTTTATGCCCAGCAGGTTGGTTTGCTGGTAGGCGAAATCCTCAATATTCCGGCAGTTAACGGCGTCAGCAAAATTATCTCCCTGACGGCAGATACCCTCACCGTTGAGCGCGAACTGGAAGATGAAACAGAAACCTTAAGCATTCCGCTGCCTGCGGTTGTTGCTGTTTCCACTGATATCAACTCCCCACAAATTCCTTCGATGAAAGCTATTCTCGGCGCGGCGAAAAAGCCCGTCCAGGTATGGTCGGCGGCGGATATCGGTTTTAACGCAGAGGCAGCCTGGTCAGAACAACAGGTTGCCGCGCCGAAACAGCGCGAACGTCAGCGCATCGTGATTGAAGGCGACGGCGAAGAACAGATCGCCGCATTTGCTGAAAATCTTCGCAAAGTCATTTAATTACAGGGGATGCTATGAACACGTTTTCTCAAGTCTGGGTATTCAGCGATACCCCTTCTCGTCTGCCGGAACTGATGAACGGTGCGCAGGCTTTAGCTAATCAAATCAATGCCTTTGTCCTCAATGATGCCGACGGCGCACAGGCAATCCAGCTAGGCGCTAATCATGTCTGGAAATTAAACGGCAAACCGGACGATCGGATGATCGAAGATTACGCCGGTGTCATGGCTGACACTATTCGCCAGCACGGCGCAGACGGTCTGGTGCTGTTGCCAAACACCCGTCGCGGCAAATTACTGGCGGCAAAACTGGGATATCGCCTTAAAGCGGCGGTGTCTAACGATGCTAGCACCGTCAGCGTACAGGACGGTAAAGCGACAGTGAAACACATGGTTTACGGTGGTCTGGCGATTGGCGAAGAACGCATTGTCACGCCGTATGCGGTACTGACCATCAGCAGCGGCACGTTCGATGCGGCTCAGCCAGACGCGTCACGTACTGGCGAAACGCACACCGTGGAGTGGCAGGCTTCGGCTGTGGCGATTACCCGCACGGCAACCCAGGCGCGCCAGAGCAACAGCGTCGATCTCGACAAAGCCCGCCTGGTGGTCAGCGTCGGTCGCGGTATTGGCAGCAAAGAGAACATTGCGCTGGCAGAACAGCTTTGCAAGGCGATAGGTGCGGAGTTGGCCTGTTCTCGTCCGGTGGCAGAAAACGAAAAATGGATGGAGCACGAACGCTATGTCGGTATCTCCAACCTGATGCTGAAACCTGAACTGTACCTGGCGGTGGGGATCTCCGGGCAGATCCAGCACATGGTTGGCGCTAATGCGTCGCAAACCATTTTTGCCATCAACAAAGATAAAAATGCGCCGATCTTCCAGTACGCGGATTACGGCATTGTTGGCGACGCCGTGAAGATCCTTCCGGCACTGACCGCAGCTTTAGCGCGTTGATCCACTCAGGCAGGGCTGTATTTCGGCTCTGCCGCTGACAGGGAGTTCTTATGTCCGAAGATATCTTTGATGCCATCATCGTCGGTGCAGGGCTTGCCGGTTCGGTTGCCGCACTGGTTCTCGCCCGCGAAGGGGCACAAGTGTTAGTTATCGAGCGTGGCAATTCCGCAGGTGCCAAGAACGTCACTGGCGGGCGTCTCTATGCCCACAGTCTGGAACACATTATTCCTGGTTTCGCCGACTCCGCCCCCGTAGAACGCCTGATCACCCATGAAAAACTCGCGTTTATGACGGAAAAGTCAGCGATGACTATGGACTACTGCAACGGTGACGAAGCCTCACCATCCCAGCGTTCTTACTCCGTTTTGCGCAGTAAATTTGATGCCTGGCTGATGGAGCAGGCCGAAGAAGCGGGCGCGCAGTTAATTACCGGGATTCGCGTCGATAACCTCGTACAGCGCGATGGCAAAGTCGTCGGTGTAGAAGCCGATGGCGATGTAATTGAAGCGAAGACGGTGATCCTTGCCGACGGGGTGAACTCCATCCTTGCCGAAAAGCTGGGGATGGCAAAACGCGTCAAACCGACGGATGTGGCGGTTGGCGTGAAGGAACTGATCGAGTTACCGAAGTCAGTTATCGAAGACCGTTTTCAGTTGCAGGGTAATCAGGGCGCGGCCTGCTTATTTGCGGGTTCCCCCACCGATGGCCTGATGGGCGGCGGTTTCCTTTATACCAATGAAAATACCCTGTCGCTGGGGTTGGTTTGCGGCCTTCATCATCTGCATGACGCGAAAAAATCGGTGCCGCAAATGCTGGAAGATTTCAAACAACATCCGGCAGTTGCACCGCTGATCGCGGGCGGCAAGCTGGTGGAATATTCTGCTCACGTCGTGCCGGAAGCGGGCATCAACATGCTGCCGGAACTGGTCGGTGACGGCGTGCTGATTGCCGGTGATGCCGCCGGAATGTGTATGAACCTCGGTTTTACCATTCGCGGTATGGATCTGGCGATTGCCGCCGGGGAAGCAGCAGCAAAAACCGTGCTTTCAGCGATGAAAAGCGACGATTTTGGTAAGCAAAAACTGGCGGAATATCGTCAGCATCTGGAGAGTGGCCCGCTGCGCGATATGCGCATGTACCAAAAACTACCAGCGTTCCTTGATAACCCACGCATGTTTAGCGGCTACCCGGAACTGGCGGTGGGTGTGGCGCGTGACCTGTTCACCATTGACGGCAGCGCGCCGGAACTGATGCGCAAGAAAATCCTCCGCCACGGCAAGAAAGTGGGCTTCATCAATCTGATCAAGGATGGCATGAAAGGAGTGACCGTTTTATGACTTCTCCCGTCAATGTGGACGTCAAACTGGGCGTCAATAAATTCAATGTCGATGAAGAGCATCCGCACATCGTTGTGAAGGCCGATGCCGATAAACAGGCGCTGGAGCTGCTGGTGAAAGCGTGCCCCGCAGGTCTGTATAAGAAGCAGGATGACGGCAGTGTGCGCTTCGATTACGCCGGATGTCTGGAGTGCGGCACCTGTCGCATTCTGGGGCTGGGGTCGGCGCTGGAACAGTGGGAATACCCGCGCGGCACCTTTGGTGTGGAGTTCCGTTACGGCTGATGTTGGTTTGATACGTAACGCCGTACTGACTCTCATTGCAAAAAAACAGGAATAATCCATGCAACCGTCCAGAAACTTTGACGATCTCAAATTCTCCTCTATTCACCGCCGCATTTTGCTGTGGGGAAGCGGTGGGCCGTTTCTGGATGGTTATGTCCTGGTAATGATAGGCGTGGCGCTGGAGCAACTGACTCCGGCACTGAAACTGGATGCAGACTGGATTGGCTTGCTGGGCGCGGGAACGCTCGCCGGGCTGTTCGTCGGCACATCGCTGTTTGGCTATATCTCCGATAAAGTTGGACGGCGCAAAATGTTCCTCATTGATATTATCGCCATTGGCGTGATATCGGTGGCGACGATGTTTGTCTCATCCCCCGTCGAACTGTTGGTGATGCGGGTACTCATCGGCATTGTCATCGGCGCGGATTATCCCATCGCCACCTCGATGATCACCGAGTTCTCCAGCACCCGTCAGCGGGCGTTTTCCATCAGCTTTATTGCTGCCATGTGGTATGTCGGCGCAACCTGTGCCGATCTGGTTGGCTACTGGCTTTATGATGTGGAAGGTGGCTGGCGCTGGATGTTGGGCAGCGCGGCGATCCCCTGTTTGTTGATTTTGATTGGTCGATTCGAACTGCCTGAATCTCCCCGCTGGTTGTTACGCAAAGGGCGAGTAAAAGAGTGCGAAGAGATGATGATAAAACTGTTTGGCGAACCGGTGGCTTTCGATGAAGAGCAGCCGCAGCAAACCCGTTTTCGCGATCTGTTTAATCGCCGCCATTTTCCTTTTGTCCTGTTTGTTGCCGCCATCTGGACCTGCCAGGTGATCCCAATGTTCGCCATCTACACCTTTGGCCCGCAAATCGTTGGTTTGTTGGGATTGGGTGTTGGCAAAAACGCGGCACTGGGGAATGTGGTGATTAGCCTGTTCTTTATGCTCGGCTGTATTCCGCCGATGCTGTGGTTAAACACTGCCGGACGGCGTCCATTGTTGATTGGCAGTTTTGCCATGATGACGCTGGCGCTGGCGGTTTTGGGGCTGATCCCGGATATGGGGATCTGGCTGGTGGTAATGGCGTTTGCTGTGTATGCCTTTTTCTCTGGCGGGCCAGGTAATTTGCAGTGGCTTTATCCTAATGAACTTTTCCCGACGGATATCCGCGCCTCTGCCGTGGGGGTGATTATGTCCTTAAGTCGTATTGGCACCATTGTTTCGACCTGGGCACTGCCGATCTTTATCAATAATTACGGTATCAGTAACACGATGCTAATGGGGGCGGGGATCTCGCTGTTTGGCTTGTTGATTTCCGTAGCGTTTGCCCCGGAAACACGTGGGATGTCATTGGCGCAGACCAGCAATATGACGATCCGCAGGCAGCGAGCGGGGTAATTTATTCAGAATTCTCTCTTTTCTGAATCAATATTATTGACTATAAGCCGCGTGAATATGTGACTACACTTTGTGGGAAAATAAAGGCGTAAACACGCGGGCTAATAACTATGATCCTCATAATTTATGCGCATCCGTATCCGCATCATTCCCATGCGAATAAACGGATGCTTGAACAGGCAAGGACGCTGGAAGGCGTCGAAATTCGCTCTCTTTATCAACTCTATCCTGACTTCAATATCGATATTGCCGCCGAGCAGGAGGCGCTGTCTCGCGCCGATCTGATCGTCTGGCAGCACCCGATGCAGTGGTACAGCATTCCACCGCTCCTCAAACTTTGGATCGATAAAGTTTTCTCGCACGGCTGGGCTTACGGTCACGGCGGCACGGCACTGCATGGCAAACATTTGCTGTGGGCGGTGACGACCGGCGGCGGGGAAAGCCATTTTGAGATTGGTGCACATCCGGGCTTTGATGTGCTGTCGCAGCCGCTACAGGCGACGGCAATCTACTGCGGGCTGAACTGGCTGCCGCCGTTTGCCATGCACTGCACCTTTATTTGTGACGACGAAACCCTCGAAGGGCAGGCGCGTCATTATAAGCAACGTCTGCTGGAATGGCAGGAGGCACATCATGGATAGCCATACGCTGATTCAGGCGCTGATTTATCTCGGTTCGGCGGCGCTGATTGTACCCATTGCGGTACGCCTCGGTCTGGGATCGGTACTTGGCTACCTGATCGCGGGCTGCATTATTGGCCCGTGGGGGCTGCGACTGGTGACCGATGCCGAATCTATCCTGCACTTTGCTGAAATCGGCGTGGTGCTGATGCTGTTTATTATCGGCCTCGAACTCGATCCACAAAGGCTGTGGAAGCTGCGTGCGGCAGTGTTCGGCGGTGGCGCATTGCAGATGGTGATTTGTGGCGGCCTGCTGGGGCTGTTCTGTATGTTACTTGGGCTGCGCTGGCAGGTAGCGGAATTGATCGGCATGACGCTGGCGCTCTCCTCTACGGCGATTGCTATGCAGGCGATGAATGAACGTAATCTTATGGTGACGCAAATGGGCCGCAGTGCCTTTGCGGTGCTGCTGTTCCAGGATATCGCCGCGATCCCTCTGGTAGCGATGATCCCGCTACTGGCGGCGAGCAGTGCCTCGACGACGATGGGCGCATTTGCTCTCTCGGCGTTAAAAGTGGCGGGCGCGCTGGTGCTGGTGGTACTGCTTGGGCGCTATGTCACGCGTCCGGCGCTGCGTTTTGTTGCCCGCTCTGGCTTGCGGGAAGTGTTTAGTGCCGTGGCGTTATTCCTCGTGTTTGGCTTTGGTTTGCTGCTGGAAGAGGTTGGCTTGTCGATGGCGATGGGCGCGTTTCTGGCGGGCGTACTGCTGGCAAGCTCGGAATACCGTCATGCGCTGGAAAGCGATATCGAACCATTTAAAGGTTTGCTGCTGGGGCTGTTTTTCATCGGTGTTGGCATGTCGATAGACTTTGGCACGCTGCTTGAAAACCCATTGCGCATTGTCATTTTGCTGCTTGGTTTCCTCATCATCAAAATCGCCATGCTGTGGCTGATTGCCCGACCGTTGCAGGTGCCAAATAAACAGCGTCGCTGGTTTGCGGTGTTGTTAGGGCAGGGCAGTGAGTTTGCCTTTGTGGTATTTGGCGCGGCGCAGATGGCGAATGTGCTGGAGCCGGAGTGGGCGAAATCGCTGACCCTGGCGGTGGCGCTGTCGATGGCGGCAACGCCGATTCTGCTGGTGATCCTCAATCGCCTTGAGCAATCTCCTACTGAAGAAGCGCGTGAAGCCGATGAGATCGATGAAGAACAGCCGCGCGTGATTATCGCCGGATTCGGTCGTTTTGGGCAGATCACCGGACGTTTACTGCTCTCCAGTGGGGTAAAAATGGTGGTGCTCGATCACGATCCTGACCATATCGAAACGTTGCGCAAATTCGGCATGAAAGTCTTTTACGGTGATGCTACGCGGATGGATTTACTGGAATCTGCGGGAGCGGCGAAAGCGGAAGTGCTGATTAACGCCATCGACGATCCGCAAACCAATCTGCAACTGACGGAGATGGTGAAAGAACATTTTCCGCATTTGCAGATTATTGCCCGCGCCCGCGATGTCGATCACTACATCCGTTTGCGACAGGCTGGCGTTGAAAAGCCGGAGCGTGAAACCTTTGAAGGTGCGCTGAAAACCGGGCGTCTGGCGCTGGAAAGTTTAGGTCTTGGGCCATATGAAGCGCGAGAACGTGCCGATGTGTTCCGCCGCTTTAATATTGAGATGGTGGAAGAGATGGCAATGGTTGAGAACGACACCAAAGCCCGCGCGGCGGTCTATAAACGCACCAGCGCGATGTTAAGCGAGATCATTACCGAGGATCGTGAACATCTGTCATTAATTCAACGGCATGGCTGGCAGGGAACCGAGGAAGGAAAACATACCGGCAACATGGCGGATGAGCCAGAAACTAAGCCATCGTAATCAGAAAGTGTGGTGTAGCACGCACTTTACAACTAACTGTTTGTTTTTGCGCAACTGTAATGAGGCGAGTCCACGGACATAGCGTGGACTCGCCAGCAGAATATAAAATTTTCCTCAACATCATCCTCACACCAGTCGACGACGGTTTACGCTTTACGTATAGTGGCGACAATTTTTTTTATCGGGAAATCTCAATGATCAGTCTGATTGCGGCGTTAGCGGTAGATCGCGTTATCGGCATGGAAAACGCCATGCCGTGGAACCTGCCTGCCGATCTCGCCTGGTTTAAACGTAACACCTTAAATAAACCCGTGATTATGGGGCGCCATACCTGGGAATCCATCGGCCGCCCGCTGCCAGGACGCAAGAATATTATCATCAGCAGCCAGCCGGGTACGGACGATCGCGTAACGTGGGTGAAATCGGTGGATGAAGCCATCGCGGCGTGTGGTGACGTACCGGAGATTATGGTGATTGGCGGTGGTCGCGTTTATGAGCAGTTCCTGCCAAAAGCGCAAAAACTGTATCTGACGCATATCGACGCGGAAGTGGAAGGCGACACCCATTTCCCGGACTATGAGCCGGATGACTGGGAATCGGTGTTCAGCGAATTCCACGACGCCGATGCGCAGAACTCTCATAGCTATTGTTTTGAGATTCTGGAACGGCGGTAAGTTTGTATAGAATTTACGGCTAGTGCCGGATGCGACGCCGGTCGCGTCTTATCCGGCCTTCCTGTATCAGGCTGTGTTTAAGACGCCGCCGCTTCTCCCATATCCTTATGCCGGTTCGATGGCTGGACGAAATACTGCTTATCTTCCCAGCGCAGGCAGGTTAATGTCCCACCCCAGCAGCATCCGGTATCCAGCGCGTAAATACCTTCCGGCGTACCTTTTCCTTCCAGCGATGCCCAGTGACCAAACACAATATTGTATTCTTCGCTAACTGGCCCTGGAATGGTAAACCACGGTTTCAATGATGCTGGCGCGTCTTCTGGCGACTCTTTGCTGTACATATCCAGTTGACCGTTCGGGAAGCAAAAACGCATACGGGTAAAAGCGTTGGTGATAAAACGCAGTCGTGCCAGTCCGCGTAACTCTGGCGTCCAGTTGTTTGGCATGTCGCCGTACATGGCGTCGAGGAAGAAAGGATAGGAGTCACTCGACAATACTGCTTCTACGTCGTGAGCACACTCTTTAGCAGTCTCTAAGTCCCACTGCGGCGTGATCCCCGCGTGAGCCATCACCAGCTTTTTCTCTTCGTCGATTTGCAGCAGAGGTTGGCGACGCAGCCAGTTAAGCAGCTCATCAGCGTCGGGCGCTTCCAGCAGCGGTGTCAGGCGGTCTTTCGGTTTATTACGGCTGATCCCGGCGAATACCGCCAGCAGATGCAGATCGTGATTACCCAGCACCAGACGCACGCTGTCGCCTAAGGATTTTACATAGCGCAGAACATCCAGCGAACCAGGCCCGCGAGCGACCAGGTCACCCGTCAGCCAGAGGGTATCTTTCCCAGGGGTAAATTCTATTTTATGCAGCAAAGCGATCAGTTCATCGTAACAACCATGAACGTCGCCAATAAGGTATGTCGCCATATTATTTTAATGAATGAGTATTGGAACGGAGAGTCGAAATACAGGAATGTCGATGCTGAATGGAACGCCATTTTCATCGATCATTTCGTAGTGACCCTGCATGGTGCCCATCGGTGTTTCGATTATCGCACCGCTGGTGTACTGGTACTCTTCGCCAGGGGCGATATGCGGCTGAACGCCCACCACACCTTCGCCCTGGACTTCGGTTTCACGGCCATTGCCGTTGGTGATCAGCCAGTAACGCCCCAACAACTGCACTGGCGCTCGCCCCAGGTTGCGTATGGTTACGGTATAAGCAAAAACGTAACGTTCATTATCAGGTGAAGATTGTGCTTCAATGTAAACACTTTGAACCTGAATACACACTCGGGGCGAATTGATCATCGTTAACTCTCCTGCAAAGACGCGTTCTCCGCCAGATAGTTCGCCATCTGGCAATATTGCGCGACAGAGATATTTTCCGCTCGCATCGCCGGGTCGATGCCCATTCCCGTTAACACCTCGACGCTAAACAGGTTGCCGAGGCTGTTACGAATGGTTTTACGACGCTGGTTAAAGGCTTCGGTGGTGATACGGCTTAACACGCGAACATCTTTAACCGGGTAAGGCATCGTTGCATGAGGAACCAGGCGCACGACAGCGGAATCCACTTTTGGTGGTGGTGTAAAGGCCGATGGCGGTACTTCCAGCACCGGGATCACGTTGCAATAATATTGCGCCATGACGCTTAATCGACCATACGCTTTGCTGTTCGGTCCTGCAACCAGACGATTCACCACCTCTTTTTGCAACATAAAGTGCATGTCGGCAATGGCATCAGTATAGCTAAACAGATGGAACATCAACGGCGTGGAGATGTTATACGGCAGGTTACCGAAAACTCGTAGCGGCTGACCCATTTTCTCAGCCAGCTCACCGAAGTTAAAGGTCATCGCATCCTGCTGATAAATCGTCAGTTTCGGGCCTAAGAATGGATGCGTTTGCAGACGTGCCGCCAAATCGCGGTCAAGTTCGATGACTGTCAGTTGATCCAGACGTTCGCCGACTGGCTCGGTCAACGCTGCCAGACCGGGGCCGATTTCGACCATCGCCTGACCCTTCTGCGGGTTAATGGCAGAAACAATGCTGTCGATCACGAACTGATCGTTGAGAAAGTTTTGCCCGAAGCGTTTACGGGCTAAGTGGCCCTGGTGGACTCGTTTATTCATTGGGTATTAACAATCATTTTGATGGCGAGATTAAGCGCCGTAATAAAACTGCCGACATCGGCTTTGCCACGTCCCGCCAGTTCCAGCGCGGTGCCGTGGTCCACTGATGTGCGAATAAAGGGCAGGCCCAGCGTAATATTCACACCGCGCCCGAAGCCCTGGTATTTTAGCACGGGAAGACCCTGATCGTGGTACATCGCCAGCACCGCGTCGGCGTTGTCGAGATATTTAGGCTGAAACAGGGTATCGGCAGGCAAAGGCCCGTTGAGTTTCATCCCCTGCGCCCGTAACTCGTCGAGCACCGGAATGATGGTGTCTATCTCTTCCGTGCCCATATGACCGCCTTCGCCCGCGTGCGGATTCAGGCCACAGACCAGAATGCGCGGCTCAGCAATACCAAATTTGGTTTGCAAATCGTGATGCAAAATAGAAATGACTTCATGCAGCAGGGGCGGGGTGATGGCGTCAGAGATATCGCGCAGCGGTAAATGCGTCGTTGCCAGCGCCACGCGAAGTTCTTCGGTTGCCAGCATCATCACGACTTTTTTTGCCTGCGAACGCTCTTCGAAAAACTCGGTATGACCGGTAAACGGAATACCAGCGTCGTTAATGACGCCTTTATGCACGGGGCCGGTAATCAGCGCGGCAAATTCACCGTTCAGACAGCCATCACACGCTCGCGCCAGCGTCTCTACCACGTAATGCCCATTTTCAACCGTTAATTGCCCCGCAGTCACAGGTGCACGTAGCGCGACAGGAAGTAGCGTTAATGTGCCCGCAGTTTGCGGTTGTGCAGGGGAGTCTGGGGAGTAAGGGCGAAGATTAAGCGGCAAACCGAGCATCGCTGCCCGGTCAGTAAGGAGAGTGGCATCGGCACAAACAACCAGTTCGACCGGCCACTCACGCTGTGCAAGCTGGACAACTAAGTCCGGGCCAATCCCGGCGGGTTCGCCGGGAGTGATCACAACACGTTGGGTTTTAACCATTAGTTGCTCAGGATTTTAACGTAGGCGCTGGCGCGTTGTTCCTGCATCCAGCTTGCTGCTTCTTCCGAGAACTTACGGTTCATCAGCATACGATAAGCACGATCTTTCTGCGCAGCGTCGGTTTTATCGACATTACGGGTATCCAGCAGTTCGATTAAATGCCAGCCGAATGAAGAGTGAACCGGTGCGCTCATTTGACCTTTGTTCAGGCGGGTCAACGCGTCACGGAAGGCCGGATCGAAAATATCTGGCGTAGCCCAGCCGAGATCGCCGCCCTGGTTGGCAGAGCCTGGATCCTGAGAGAACTCTTTCGCCGCAGCGGCAAACGTGGTTTTACCACTCTTGATGTCCGCTGCAATTTGCTCCAGTTTTACGCGAGCCTGTTCGTCAGTCATGATCGGCGACGGTTTCAGCAGAATATGGCGAGCATGAACTTCGGTTACCGAAATATTTTTGCTTTCGCCGCGCAGATCGTTAACTTTCAGGATATGGAAGCCAACGCCAGAACGAATCGGACCAACAATATCGCCTTTCTTCGCGGTGCTTAATGCCTGGGCGAAAATTCCCGGCAGTTCCTGAATGCGACCCCAGCCCATCTGGCCGCCGTTCAGCGCCTGCTGATCGGCAGAGTGAGCGATCGCCAGTTTACCGAAATCAGCGCCATTACGCGCCTGATCGACAATGGCACGCGCCTGTGTTTCCGCTTCGTTTACCTGCTCAGAAGACGGGTTTTCCGGCAGCGGGATCAGGATGTGGCTTAAGTTCAGCTCAGTGCTGGCATCGTTTTGATTACCGACTTGTTGCGCCAGAGCTTCAACTTCCTGCGGCAGGATGGTGATGCGACGACGCACTTCATTGTTACGCACTTCAGAGATAATCATCTCTTTGCGGATCTGGTTACGATAGGTGTTGTAGTTCAGACCATCGTAGGCCAGACGGCTGCGCATCTGATCCAGCGTCATGTTGTTCTGTTTGGCAATATTGGCAATTGCCTGATCGAGCTGCTCATCGGAGATTTTCACTCCCATTTTCTGCCCCATCTGCAAGAGGATTTGATCCATGATCAAACGCTCCATGATTTGGTGGCGCAGCGTCGCGTCATCAGGAAGTTGCTGCCTTGCCTGGGCGGCATTCATTTTTACCGACTGCATTAATCCATCAACGTCGCTTTCCAGCACGACGCCGTTATTGACGACGGCTGCGACTTTATCGACTACCTGGGGGGCAGCGAAACTGGTGTTCGCGATCATCGCGATACCGAGAAGCAGCGTTTTCCAGTTCTTCATACTTTTTCCATTTCAATTAACCGCACTGCGGATTACGTGGTAAATCAACAAATCACAAAGAGTTTTGATACGGCAGAATGTTCGAACGCAGCATCTCTTGCGTACCCAGACCGTAGTTGGAACTCAGGCCGCGAAGTTCGATGTTAAAGCCGATTGCGTTGTCATATACCGCATGTTGTTTATCGTTATCCCAACCGTTCAGCTTCCGCTCGTAACCGACGCGAATCGCATAGCAGCAGGAGCTGTATTGCACACCTAACATTGAGTCGGCTTGCTTGTTCGCATTGGTGTCGTAGTAGTAAGCCCCGACAATTGACCAACGATCGGCGATTGGCCAGCTGGCGACTGCGCCTACCTGCGAAATACCGTTTTTGTACTGCTCGGCGGTGGAATAGTACTTAGGCAGCGTAGCCTGAATATATTCCGGGCTGGCGTAGCGGTAGTTCAGCTGTACCAGACGGTCTTCATCCCGACGGTATTCAATGCTGGTGTTACTGGTGGCTACGTTATCCAGACGAGTATCGTACTGAATGCCGCCACGCAATCCCCAGCGTTCGGAGATGCGCCAGTAGGTATCGCCTGCCCATACCAGTGAGCCCGTTTTGTCGTCATTCTCCCATGTTATGTTGTCATCGCCGGTGCGAGACTCCGTGAAGTAGTAGATTTGACCAACGGAAATATTAAAACGTTCAACGGCAGCGTCATCATATACGCGAGTTGTGACACCGGTCGTCACCTGGTTAGCCGAAGCAATACGGTCAAGACCACCGTAAGTCCGGTCCCGGAACAGGCCAGAGTAGTCAGATTGCAGCAGAGACGAGTCGTAGTTGTAGATATCGCTCTGATCGCGATACGGCACATACAGGTATTGCGCGCGCGGTTCCAGCGTCTGGGTGTAACCCGGCGCCAGCATTTCCATATCGCGTTCAAAGACCATTTTGCCGTCAACTTTGAATTGCGGCATTACACGGTTAACAGAATCTGCCAACTTATTGTTTTGTGGGTTGCTGTTATACCAGTCAAGATTGGTCTGTTGATAATGCGTCGCCATCAGTTTGGCTTCGGTATTCAGACTCCCCCAGTTATTCGACAACGGAAGATTGATTGTCGGTTCAAGGTGCAGACGTGTGGCTTCTGGCATATTGCTATTGGTATTTACAAAATGCACAGCCTGACCATAGATGCGGGTATCAAACGGACCGAGATCGTTATGGTAGTAATTGACGTCTAACTGCGGTTCAGCGGCGTAGCTGTTGCCACTGGTATCATCAAAAACCTGGAATTGTTTATGCGAAAGCGTGGCGTCAAAGTTCTGCACTGCATAGCCAACGCTGAATTTTTGCGTTGCGTAGCCGTCAGTACTGGAACCGTACTTGTTATCGAAGTCATTGAAATAGCTGGGATCGCTGACTTTGGTGTAGTCGATGTTAAAGCGCCAAACCTGGTCCATCACTCCGGAGTGTTGCCAGTAGAACAACCAACGGCGTGAATTGCTATCTTCTGGATGTTCATCTTCATAGACTTTATCCGAAGGCAGATAATCCAGTTCCATCAAGCCTGCGCCTGCCTGGGTGAGATAACGGAATTCGTTCTCCCACATGATGTTGCCACGACGATGCATATAATGCGGCGTGATGGTGGCATCCATATTTGGCGCGATGTTCCAGTAATATGGCAGATAGAACTCAAAGTAGTTGGTGGTGGTGTATTTGGCGTTCGGGATCAAGAAACCAGAACGGCGTTTATCACCCACCGGCAACTGCAAATACGGGCTGTAAAAGATCGGAACCGGACCCACTTTAAAGCGGGCGTTCCAGATCTCCGCAACTTGTTCTTCGCGGTCATGAATAATTTCGCTACCTACCACGCTCCAGGTATCGGAACCTGGCAAACAGGAAGTAAAGCTACCGTTATCCAGAATGGTGTAGCGGTTTTCGCCACGTTGTTTCATCAGGTCCGCTTTACCACGACCCTGGCGACCCACCATCTGGTAATCACCTTCCCAGACGTTGGTATCTTTGGTGTTCAGATTCGCCCAGCCTTTCGGCCCTTTGAGGATCACCTGGTTATCGTCGTAATGGACATTACCGAGCGCATCAACAGTACGTATCGGCTCCGGTTGTCCTGGTGCCTCTTTTTGATGGAGCTGCACTTCGTCGGCCTGCAGACGGCTGTTACCCTGCATGATATCTACGCTGCCAGTAAACACGGCGTCATCGGGGTAATTCCCCTTTGCGTGGTCAGCATTAATCGTCACGGGTAAGTCGTTAGTATCGCCCTGTACCAGAGGACGGTCATAGCTTGGCACGCCCAACATGCACTGTGAGGCGAGGTCGGCTGCCAGTCCCTGTTGACTATAAAGGGCGGTGGCAATCATGGTGGCCAGGAGAGTGGGGATACGTTTTTTCATACGTTGATTTTATTGTTCCATCATCGGTAACGTTGCGCGTGACAAACGGTCAGAGACTAACGTACTCGTCATCTCTACGCTAGTGTTAATCCTGTCCGAATAGCGTCAGTGGTGTTAGGCACGGCATTGAATGACAGGTATGATAATGCAAATTATAGGCGATGTCCCACAATTGACCGCAGCCGGAAAACGGTAAAAGCACCTTTATATTGTGGGAGATAGCCCTGATATCCGTGTGTCGATTTGGGGAATATATGCAGTATTGGGGAAAAATCATTGGCGTGGCCGTGGCCTTACTGATGGGCGGCGGCTTTTGGGGCGTTGTATTAGGTCTGTTAATCGGCCATATGTTTGATAAAGCCCGCAGCCGCAAAATGGCGTGGTTCGCCAACCAGCGCGAGCGTCAGGCGCTGTTTTTTGCCACCACTTTTGAAGTGATGGGGCATTTAACCAAATCCAAAGGACGTGTTACTGAGGCTGATATTCATATTGCCACATTGCTCATGGATCGGATGAATTTACACGGTGCTTCCCGTACTGCGGCGCAAAATGCATTTCGGGTGGGAAAATCAGACAATTACCCGCTGCGCGAAAAGATGCGTCAGTTTCGCAGTGTTTGCTTTGGTCGTTTCGACTTAATTCGTATGTTTCTGGAGATCCAGATTCAGGCGGCGTTTGCTGATGGTTCACTGCACCCGAATGAACGGGCGGTGCTGTATGTGATTGCTGAAGAGTTAGGGATCTCCCGCGCCCAGTTTGACCAGTTTCTGCGCATGATGCAGGGTGGGGCGCAATTTGGCGGCGGTTATCAGCAGCAATCTGGCGGTGGTAACTGGCAGCAAGCGCAGCGTGGCCCGACACTGGAAGATGCCTGTAACGTGCTGGGCGTGAAGCCGACGGACGATGCAACCACCATTAAACGAGCCTACCGTAAGCTGATGAGCGAACACCATCCGGATAAGCTGGTGGCGAAAGGTTTGCCGCCAGAGATGATGGAGATGGCGAAGCAGAAAGCGCAGGAAATTCAGCAGGCGTATGAGCTGATTAAGCAGCAGAAAGGGTTTAAATAAGTTTCAGAGCGAGTAAGAAATTGTAGGCCGGATAAGACGCGCCAGCGTCGCATCCGGCGATCAGCATCCGGCGGCACAAATTGCCGGATGCGGCGTGAACGCCTTATCCGGACTACCGGACTGCGCCGTCGTCACTATCAAAAATCCGCTGGCGCCTTAAACGTCATACTATTGCCATATGCCGGATGGGTAATCGTCAACATCTCTGCATGTAGCAGCAAACGCGGTGCCATCGCCCTGGCTTCTGGTGAAGCATAAAAACGATCGCCGAGAATCGGATGCCCCAGCGCCAGCATATGCACACGTAGCTGATGCGAACGTCCGGTAATCGGCTTTAACACCACTCTTGCCGTGTTATCCGCCGCATAATCCACGACTTCATATTCTGTCTGCGCAGGCTTACCCGTTTCGTAACAGACTTTCTGTTTCGGGCGGTTTGGCCAGTCGCAAATCAACGGCAGATCCACCAGACCTTCCGCAGGGGATGGATGCCCCCAGACGCGAGCCACATACTGTTTTTTCGGCTCGCGCTCGCGGAACTGGCGTTTTAATTCCCGCTCCGCAGCTTTAGTCAGCGCCACTACAATCACGCCGCTGGTGGCCATATCCAGACGATGCACCGATTCCGCCTGCGGATAATCGCGCTGAATGCGCGTCATCACGCTGTCTTTGTGCTCTTCCAGACGTCCCGGCACAGACAACAAACCGCTCGGTTTGTTGACCACCATAATGTGATCATCCTGATACAGGACAACCAGCCAGGGTTCCTGCGGCGGATTGTAGTTTTCCATCCCCATCTTCGGCTCCGTTACTGATGCGTCACAACGATTAAACGCAGGGCATCCAGACGCCAGCCTGCCTGATCCAGACTTTCCATTACCTGCTGACGGTTGCTTTCAATGGCGGCCAGTTCGTCGTCACGAATGTTCGGGTTCACTGCGCGCAGTGCTTCCAGACGCGACAGTTCCGCAGACAGTTTTTCGTCAGCTTCGTTACGCGCCGCATCGATCAGTGCACGGGCAGACTTCTCAATCTGCGCTTCACCCAGTTGCAGGATAGCGTGAACCTCTTGCTGTACGGCGTTAACCAGCTTGCTACCGGTGTGGCGATTCACTGCGTTAAGCTGACGGTTAAAGGTTTCAAACTCTACCTGTGCCGCCAGGTTGTTGCCGTTTTTATCCAACAGCATACGTACCGGCGTCGGCGGCAGGAAGCGGTTGAGCTGCAACTGCTTCGGCGCTTGTGCTTCAACCACGTAAATCAGTTCCACCAACAGCGTACCTACCGGCAACGCTTTGTTTTTCAACAGTGAAATCGTGCTGCTACCAGTATCGCCAGAAAGGATCAGATCCAGACCGTTGCGGATCAGCGGATGCTCCCAGGTAATAAACTGTGCATCTTCACGCGCCAGCGCCACTTCACGATCAAAGGTGATGGTGATGCCATCTTCCGACAGGCCAGGGAAGTCCGGCACCAGCATATGATCGGACGGCGTCAGCACGATCATGTTGTCGCCGCGATCGTCCTGATTAATACCGATAATATCGAACAGGTTCATGGCGAAGGCGATCAGGTTGGTATCGTCATCCTGCTCTTCAATGCTTTCTGCCAGTGCCTGGGCTTTTTCGCCACCGTTGGAGTGGATCTCCAGCAGGCGGTCACGACCCTGCTCCAGTTGTGCTTTCAGGGCTTCGTGTTGCTCGCGGCAGTTTTTGATCAGATCGTCAAAGCCTTCGGTTTGATCGGGTGAAGCCAGGTAGTTAATCAGATCGTTGTACACGCTATCGTAGATAGTACGTCCGGTCGGGCAGGTGTGCTCGAACGCATCCAGACCTTCGTGATACCAGCGCACCAGCACCGACTGAGCGGTTTTTTCCAGATAAGGTACGTGGATCTGAATATCGTGCGCCTGACCGATACGATCCAGACGACCAATACGCTGCTCCAGCAGGTCTGGGTTGAACGGTAGATCGAACATTACCATGTGGCTGGCGAACTGGAAGTTACGTCCTTCAGAACCGATTTCCGAGCACAGCAGCACCTGTGCGCCGGTATCTTCTTCGGCGAACCAGGCGGCTGCGCGGTCACGTTCGATAATCGACATGCCTTCGTGGAACACAGCAGCGCGAATACCTTCACGTTCGCGAAGCACCTGCTCGAGTTGCAGCGCGGTGGCGGCTTTGGCGCAGATCACCAACACTTTCTGTGAGCGATGACTGGTCAGATAGCCCATCAGCCACTCAACGCGCGGATCAAAGTTCCACCAGGTGGCGTTATCGCCTTCAAATTCCTGATAAATACGCTCCGGATAGAGCATATCGCGGGCGCGGTCTTCCGCACTTTTACGTGCGCCCATAATGCCGGACACTTTAATAGCCGTCTGATACTGCGTCGGCAGCGGCAGTTTAATAGTGTGTAGCTCGCGTTTCGGGAAGCCTTTCACACCGTTACGGGTGTTACGGAACAGCACGCGGCTGGTGCCGTGGCGATCCATCAGCATCGAAACCAGTTCCTGACGGGCGCTCTGGGCATCTTCGCTGTCGCTGTTTGCTGCTTGCAACAGCGGCTCGATATCCTGTTCGCCGATCATCTCACCGAGCATGTTCAGTTCGTCATTGCTCAGTTTGTTACCTGCCAGCAGCATGGCAACGGCGTCCGCAACCGGACGATAATTTTTCTGCTCTTCAACGAATTGCGCGAAATCGTGGAAACGGTTCGGGTCCAGCAGACGCAGACGGGCGAAGTGGCTTTCCATCCCCAGCTGTTCCGGGGTTGCGGTCAGCAGCAGAACGCCCGGCACATGCTCTGCCAGTTGTTCAATGGCCTGATATTCACGGCTCGGCGCATCTTCGCTCCACACCAGGTGATGCGCTTCATCGACTACCAGCAGATCCCACTCGGCTTCACAGAGATGTTCCAGACGCTGTTTGCTGCGGCGGGCAAAATCCAGCGAGCAAATCACCAGCTGTTCGGTGTCGAACGGGTTGTAGGCATCGTGCTGGGCTTCGGCGTAACGCTCATCATCAAACAGGGCAAAGCGCAGGTTGAAACGGCGCAGCATTTCTACCAGCCACTGATGCTGTAAAGTTTCCGGGACGATAATCAGCACACGTTCAGCAGCGCCAGAGAGCAACTGCTGATGCAGGATCATCCCAGCTTCAATGGTTTTCCCTAAACCCACTTCGTCAGCCAGCAGAACGCGCGGCGCGTGGCGGCGGCCAACATCATGAGCGATGTTGAGCTGATGGGGGATCAGACTGGTACGCTGACCACGCAGGCCGCTGTACGGCATACGGAACTGTTCGCTGGAATACTTACGCGCGCGATAACGCAGCGCAAAGCGGTCCATACGGTCAATCTGCCCGGCAAACAGACGGTCCTGCGGTTTGCTGAACACCAGTTTGCTATCAAGGAAAACTTCACGCAGGGCTACGCCGGACTCTTCAGTATCCAGGCGAGTACCGATATAGGTCAGCAAGCCATTTTCTTCTTTTACTTCTTCGACTTGCATCTGCCAGCCATCGTGGCTGGTAATGGTATCACCAGGGTTGAACATCACGCGGGTCACGGGGGAATCACTGCGTGCGTACAGACGGTTTTCACCCGTAGATGGGAAAAGCAGAGTGACAGTTCGCGCATCCACCGCGACAACGGTTCCAAGTCCCAATTCGCTTTCTGTATCGCTGATCCAGCGTTGACCAAGTGTAAAAGGCATATGTGTTCGGCTCTATATCTTTAATTGCAGGCAATAACTACCCGCTACCGGGCTTATGTGGTAGTGGCGTTATTCAGGTCCAGGAATGGAAAGGGCGCTATGGTACTGGATGGCAAAGGATTCGTCACGCATCAAAATGGTATCTGACGAACTCTTTTTTTTGCTCAAAATAGCCCAAGTTGCCCGGTCATAAGTGTAGCAAAATTATCCTCAATAAAAGGGAGTATTCCTTCCGCCACCGGTTGAAGCTGGCGAGTCAGATAGTGTTCGTAATCCAGCGGTGAACGTTGATAGTCCAGCGGTTCCGGGCCGTTAGTGGTCCAGACATATTTAATGGTGCCACGGTTCTGATATTGCAAAGGACGACCACGCTTTTGGTTTTCTTCATCGGCAAGGCGTGCGGCGCGTACATGAGGCGGCACATTACGCTGATATTCGCTCAGCGGACGGCGAAGGCGTTTACGGTAAACCAGCCGCGCATCCAGTTCACCTGCCATCAGTTTGTCGATGGTCTCGCGGATATAATCCTGATATGGCTCGTTGCGAAAGATGCGCAAATACAGCTCCTGCTGAAACTGCTGAGCCAGTGGCGTCCAGTCGGTGCGCACCGTTTCCAGCCCTTTAAATACCATCCGCTGTTTGTCACCCTCCTGAATCAGCCCGGCATAACGCTTTTTACTGCCGGTATCGGCTCCGCGAATGGTTGGCATCAGAAAACGGCAGAAATGAGTTTCATACTCCAGTTCCAGTGCGCTGGTCAGCCGTTGTTTTTGCAGCGTTTCAGCCCACCAGGCGTTAACGTGCTGCACCAGTGTACGACCGATTTTCGCCGCCTCTTCTTCCGAATGTGCGCCTTTCAGCCAGACAAACGTTGAGTCGGTGTCGCCGTAGATCACGTCATAGCCTTGCGCTTCAATTAACGCTTTGGTTTGCCGCATGATCTGATGACCACGCATGGTGATCGACGACGCCAGGCGCGGATCGAAGAAGCGACAGGCGGTGGTGCCGAGCACGCCATAAAAGGCATTCATAATGATCTTCAGCGCCTGCGACAGCGGCTTATTGCCCTGACGTTTGGCTTCATCGCGTCCATGCCAGATGTTAGTTACGATCTCTGGCAGGCAATGTTTTTCCCGCGAGAACCAGGCTTCGAGAAAACCTTCGGTACTGTGCTCTGGATCGGGGTGCGCCATGCCTTCCACCAGCCCGACGGGATCAATCAGAAAGGTGCGGATGATCGACGGGTACAGGCTTTTGTAGTCCAGCACCAGCACCGAATCATACAGCCCTGGTCGCGAATCCATCACGTAGCCGCCAGGGCTGGCGTGCGGCGGCACTTCGCCGAGATTAGGCGCGACATAACCAGCGCGATGCATTCGCGGAAAATAGAGATGACCAAACGCCGCCACCGAACCCCCGTGGCGATCTACAGGCAGGCCGTTAACCGTCGCCCGTTCGAGCAAAAACGGCATGATTTCGGTTTTGTGGAAGATCTGGGTGACCAGCTCGCAATCTTTCAGGTTATAAGTCGCAAGCGAAGGTTTATCTTCGGCGAAACGGCGGTCAATCTCGTCCATCCGATCCCACGGGTTATCGATAGATTTGCCTTCGCCTAACAGCTCCTGAGCGACAGTTTCCAGCGAGAACGAAGAGAAATTCCAGAACGCGGATTTTAGCGCCTCGATACCGTCGATAATTAGCCGGCCTTTGGCCAGGGCAAAAAAGACGCCGTTTTTAAAGCCGTGCTCACGCCACTCCAGCTCGCTGTTATCACGCCCCAGACGCAGCGGAATGCGGTATCTCTCAGCATGTTTTTGCAGCATTCGCAGATCGAACTGCACCACGTTCCAGCCGATGATCACATCGGGATCGTGGTTGGCAAACCAGGCGTTGAGTTTTTCCAGTAGCTGCGGGCGGCTGGCGACGTATTCCAGTTCGAAATCGAGCGAGGAGGCGTCGCCATTCTCTGGCCCCAGCATATAAACGATGCGCTGCCCGCAACCTTCCAGGCCGATGCAGTACAGCTCACCGTGGCGGGTGGTTTCAATATCTATAGAGACCCACTTGAGCGGCGGGCGGTAGTCGGGATGCGGTTTCAGGCGAGCATTAACGATAGCGCCATCACGCAAATCACCCTCGACCCACACCGGAGCGGTAATAAACCGTTCCATCAGATAGCGTTCTGGCGGGCGCACATCGGCCTCGTAAACGGTAACGCCAGCTTCACGCAGGCGCTTTTCGTAATTCATCAACTGGCGATGGGCGCGACAATAAAGGCCATACACCGGCTGGCGGTGAAAATCCTTTAACGCCAGCGGCGTCAGGCGAAATCCTTGCTCACCCTGCAAAATATGTTGAGTGCGGGGAACGTGATCAGCGGGAATAAACGCCACGGACTCTTGCGACGCAAGCGTGACCTGCAACGGCCCGTTGTCCGTCGCTAACCAAAAGGAAACTTCGGTTCCTTGCGGGGTGTCCCGCCAGTGTCGGGTTAAGATAAAACCTGCCTGCGCCACGCTGAAAATCCAATAAAAAACCAGGCTTGAGTATAGCCTGGTTTTGGTTGACTGGCTGTGGTTTTATACAGTCATTACTGGCCGTAATAGGCTTTTGCGCCATGCTTACGCAGATAGTGCTTATCCAGCAATGTTTGTTGCATATCCGGTAACTGCGGCGCTAACTGACGGCAGAAAATCCCCATATAAGCGACTTCTTCCAGCACGATGGCGTTGTGCACCGCATCTTCGGCATTTTTACCCCACGCAAACGGACCGTGAGAATGCACCAGCACGCCTGGCATTTGCGCCGCATCGATACCCTGTTTTTCGAAGGTTTCTACGATGACGTTACCGGTTTCCCACTCATATTCACCGTTGATTTCTGCGTCGGTCATTTTGCGGGTGCAGGGAATGGTGCCGTAGAAATAGTCGGCGTGGGTGGTGCCGGTTGCCGGAATCGACTGACCTGCCTGCGCCCAGATGGTGGCGTGGCGCGAGTGCGTATGCACAATGCCACCAATGGACGGGAATGCCTGATAGAGCAACCGGTGAGTTGGCGTGTCGGAGGAGGGCTTTTTCTTGCCCTCAACCACTTCACCGGTTTCGATACTGACCACGACCATATCGTCGGCGGTCATGACGCTGTAATCGACGCCGGAAGGTTTGATCACCAAGACGCCGCGCCCGCGATCAACGGCGCTGACGTTGCCCCAGGTCAGCGTGACCAGGTTGTGTTTTGGGAGCGCCAGATTGGCTTCTAATACCTGGCGTTTGAGATCTTCTAACATGTTGACTCCAGAGAGGTCATTTCCCCTCACCCCGGCCCTCTCCCCAAAGGGGCGAGGGGGAAAAGAATGCCGGATGCGCTTTGCTTATCCGGCCTACAAAATCGCAGCGTGTAGGCCTGATAAGACGCGCCAGCGTCGCATCAGGCGTTGAATGCCTGATGCGACTACTTAGCGACGAAATCCGTAATACACTTCGTTCCAGCGCAGCGCGTCTTTAAACGCAGGCAGGCGGGTGTCGTTATCAATCACCGTGATTTCAATGTCGTGCATCTCGGCAAACTGGCGCATATCGTTCAGGTTCAGCGCATGGCTGAAGACGGTATGGTGCGCGCCGCCGGCGAGGATCCACGCTTCGGAAGCGGTTGGCAGATCTGGCTGCGCTTTCCACAGCGCATTCGCCACCGGTAGTTTCGGCAAGGAGTGCGGGGTTTTCACCGTGTCGATGCAGTTAACCAGCAGACGGTAACGATCGCCGAGATCAATCAAGCTGGCGACAATCGCAGGGCCGGTTTGGGTGTTGAAGATCAGGCGGGCAGGATCGTCTTTACCGCCAATGCCAAGGTGCTGAACGTCGAGGATCGGTTTCTCTTCTGCGGCGATCGACGGGCAGACTTCCAGCATATGGGAGCCGAGCACCAGATCATTACCTTTCTCGAAGTGATAGGTGTAGTCCTCCATAAAGGAGGTGCCGCCCTGCAGACCGGTTGACATCACCTTCATGATGCGAAGCAGGGCGGCAGTTTTCCAGTCGCCTTCGCCCGCAAAGCCGTAACCCTGCTGCATCAGACGCTGTACGGCGAGACCCGGAAGCTGTTTCAGGCCGTGCAAATCTTCAAAGGTGGTGGTGAACGCGTGGAAGCCACCTTGTTCCAGGAAACGCTTCATCCCCAGCTCAATACGTGCCGCTTCCAGCACGTTCTGCCGTTTTTCGCCGTGGATTTGTGTGGCAGGCGTCATGATGTAGCTGCTTTCGTACTCATCGACCAGCGCGTTAACATCGCCATCGCTGATGGAGTTTACCACCTGCACCAGATCGCCAACCGCCCAGGTATTCACCGAGAAACCGAACTTGATCTGTGCGGCAACTTTATCGCCGTCAGTGACCGCCACTTCACGCATGTTGTCGCCAAAACGGCAGACTTTCAGATGACGGGTATCCTGTTTAGATACCGCCTGGCGCATCCAGGAGCCGATACGCTCATGCGCTTGCTTATCCTGCCAGTGACCGGTAACGACGGCATGTTGCTGACGCATACGCGCGCCGATGAAGCCGAACTCGCGGCCGCCGTGCGCGGTCTGGTTCAGGTTCATAAAGTCCATGTCGATGCTGTCCCACGGCAGCGCCGCGTTGAACTGGGTGTGGAATTGCAGCAACGGTTTGTTGAGCATGGTCAGGCCGTTGATCCACATTTTTGCCGGGGAGAAAGTGTGCAGCCACACCACCAGACCGGCGCAACGATCGTCGTAATTGGCGTCGCGGCAAATAGCGGTGATTTCATCCGGCGTGGTGCCCAGCGGTTTCAGCACCAGTTTGCAGGGCAGTTTCGCTTCAGTATTCAGCGCATTAACGACGTGCTCGGCATGTTGGGTGACCTGACGCAGAGTCTCTGGGCCGTAAAGATGTTGGCTGCCAATGACAAACCACACTTCATAATTATCAAAAATCGTCATAGTCGTGTCCTTATAGAGTCGGAACGGCCTGGGCAGCCTGTGCCGGGGCGGAAGTTGGAAGATAGTGTTGTTCGGCGCTCATCGCCCATTGCTGATAGCGGCGATAAAGCTGTTCAAAGCGTTGTGCCTGTTCGGTGCGCGGTTGCAGGGTTTTCTCGACCGCACTGGCCATTTTTTGCTGGGCTGATGGGATGTCTGCGTGCACTTTCGCGGCGACGGCAGCGAAAATCGCCGCACCGAGCGCACAGCACTGGTCAGAGGCAACAATTTGCAGCGGGCGATTCAGCACATCGCAGCAGGCCTGCATAATGACCTGGTTTTTCCGCGCGATGCCGCCCAGCGCCATCACGTTATTAACGGCGATCCCCTGATCGGTAAAGCACTCCATGATTGCGCGTGCGCCAAAGGCGGTGGCAGCAATCAAACCGCCGAACAGCAGCGGAGCGTCGGTAGCGAGGTTCAGATCGGTAATCACCCCTTTCAGGCGTTGGTTAGCGTTTGGCGTGCGGCGGCCGTTAAACCAGTCGAGCACCACCGGCAGGTGATCCAGAGACGGATTTTTGGCCCACGCCTCAGTCAGCGCCGGAAGCAGTTGTTTCTGGCTGGCGTTGATTTGCTCTTTCAGTTCCGGATGCTGGGCGGCAAGCTGTTCCAGCGGCCAGCCGAGTACGCGACCAAACCAGGCGTAGATATCACCAAAGGCCGATTGGCCTGCTTCCAGACCGATAAATCCAGGCACCACGCTGCCATCAACCTGGCCGCAAATACCTTTCACCGCGCGTTCACCGACGCTGTGTTTGTCGGCAATCAGAATGTCGCAGGTGGAAGTGCCGATAACTTTTACCAGCGCGTTAGGCTGTGCGCCTGCGCCAACTGCGCCCATATGGCAGTCAAACGCGCCGCCGGAAATCACCACGCTTTCAGGCAGGCCGAGACGCTGCGCCCATTCCGGACATAAGGTGCCCACCGGAATATCGGCAGTCCAGGTATCAGTGAATAGCGGGGAAGGTAAATGACGGTTGAGGATTGGATCCAGCTCATCAAAGAAACTGGCTGGTGGCAGGCCGCCCCAACTTTCGTGCCACAGTGATTTATGCCCGGCGCTGCAACGTCCACGACGGATATCCTGCGGGTGGGTGGTGCCGGAAAGCAGGGCTGGCACCCAATCGCACAGCTCAACCCACGATGCGGCAGATTGCGCAACAGCGTTGTCCTGACGGGTAACGTGGAGAATTTTCGCCCAGAACCATTCGCTGGAATAAATACCGCCAATATAGCGGGAGTAGTCAACGTTGCCCGGTGTGTGACATAAGCGGGTGATCTCTTCTGCTTCTTCAACCGCAGTGTGGTCTTTCCACAATACGAACATCGCGTTCGGGTTTTCGGCAAACTCCGGGCGCAGCGCCAGCACGTTACCGTCAGCGTCAATCGGTGCGGGCGTCGAGCCGGTGCTGTCCACGCCAATTCCGACCACAGTTGCGCGCTGTTCGGCGCTAAGCTCTGCAAGCACGGTTTTCAGCGCCGCTTCCATTGACTCAATGTAGTCACGCGGATGATGACGGAACTGGTTATTCGGGGCATCACAAAATTGCCCTTTCTGCCAACGGGGATACCACTCTACGCTGGTGGCGATCTCTTCACCGGTGGCGCAGTCCACCGCCAAAGCTCGCACAGAATCACTGCCAAAATCGAGGCCAATTGCAATCGCCATCGTTTCACTCCATCCAAAAAAAACGGGTATGGAGAAACAGTAGAGAGTTGCGATAAAAACAGTCAGGCAGTATTCGCTAATCTTATGGATAAAAATGCTATTGCATAGCAAAGTGTGACGCCGTGCAAATAATCAATGTGGACTTTTCTGCCGCGATTATAGACACTTTTGTTACGCGTTTTTGTCATGGCTTTCGTCCCTCCTTGTTACAAAATGCTTTTCACAAGCGGGGTTGCCGGTTGGATTAGTGAAGATAGCCCACCAGAGACGCAATGCTGATGATGTTTAATGCAATATGGACAATTGGTTTCTTCTCTGATTGGCGGGAGTATGAAAAGTATGGCTGAAGCGCAAAATGATCCCCTGCTGCCGGGTTACTCGTTTAACGCCCATCTGGTGGCGGGTTTAACGCCGATTGAGGCCAACGGTTATCTCGATTTTTTTATCGACCGACCGCTGGGAATGAAAGGTTATATCCTCAATCTCACCATTCGCGGTCAGGGGGTGGTAAAAAATCAGGGGCGAGAATTTGTCTGTCGGCCGGGCGATATTTTGCTGTTCCCGCCGGGAGAAATTCATCACTACGGTCGTCATCCGGAGGCTCGTGAATGGTATCACCAGTGGGTTTACTTTCGTCCGCGCGCCTACTGGCATGAATGGCTTAACTGGCCGTCAATATTTGCCAATACCGGTTTCTTTCGCCCGGATGAAGCGCACCAGCCGCATTTCAGCGATCTGTTCGGGCAAATCATTAATGCCGGACAAGGGGAAGGGCGCTATTCGGAATTACTGGCGATAAATCTTCTTGAGCAATTGTTATTGCGGCGTATGGAAGCGATTAATGAGTCGCTCCATCCGCCGATGGATAATCGGGTACGCGAGGCTTGTCAGTACATCAGCGATCACCTGGCGGACAGCAATTTTGATATCGCCAGCGTCGCGCAGCATGTTTGCCTGTCGCCGTCGCGTCTGTCACATCTGTTCCGCCAGCAGTTAGGGATTAGCGTCTTAAGCTGGCGCGAGGACCAGCGCATTAGTCAGGCGAAGCTGCTTTTGAGCACCACCCGGATGCCTATCGCCACCGTCGGGCGCAATGTTGGCTTTGATGATCAACTCTATTTTTCCAGGGTATTTAAAAAATGTACCGGGGCGAGCCCTAGTGAGTTCCGTGCTGGTTGTGAAGAAAAAGTGAATGATGTAGCTGTCAGGTTGTCATAACTGGTAACGAATCAGACAATTGATGGCTTGACGGAGTGGCAATGGGTTTGCAGAATCCCTGCTTCGTCCCTTTGACAGGCACATTATGCAAGCATTGCTGGAACACTTTATTACCCAATCCACCGTGTACTCATTGATGGCGGTGTTATTGGTGGCTTTTCTGGAGTCGCTGGCGCTGGTCGGGTTGATTCTACCCGGTACGGTGCTGATGGCGGGGCTGGGGGCGCTGATTGGCAGTGGCGAGTTAAGTTTCTGGCACGCCTGGCTGGCAGGGATTATTGGCTGCCTGATGGGCGACTGGATCTCCTTCTGGCTGGGCTGGCGTTTTAAAAAGCCGTTGCATCGTTGGTCATTTCTGAAGAAAAACAAAGCACTACTCGACAAAACCGAACATGCGCTGCATCAGCACAGCATGTTCACCATTCTGGTCGGTCGTTTTGTCGGCCCGACGCGTCCGCTGGTGCCAATGGTGGCGGGGATGCTGGATCTGCCGGTGGCGAAATTTATCACGCCAAATATTATCGGCTGTTTGTTGTGGCCGCCGTTTTACTTCCTGCCGGGGATTCTGGCGGGCGCGGCGATTGATATTCCTGCCGGAATGCAGAGCGGTGAGTTTAAGTGGCTGTTGCTGGCGACGGCGGTGTTTTTGTGGGTTGGCGGCTGGCTGTGTTGGCGGTTATGGCGCAGCGGTAAAGCAACTGACCGTTTAAGTCATTATTTGTCGCGTGGTCATTTGTTGTGGCTGACACCGTTGATATCTGCCACTGGCGTGGTGGCGCTGGTGGTGTTAATTCGCCATCCGTTGATGCCGGTGTATATCGATATTTTGCGTAAAGTGGTTGGGGTTTAGGGGATAGTTCGCACCGGCACTGGTTTGTTCCCCTCACCCTAACCCTCTCCCCAGAGGGGCGAGGGGACTGTCCGTGCGCTTTTAACCTGTAATTCCCAACAGCGCCGAAGCACTCGCCTTACCGCTCAACAACTCATCAGTCTTACCCTGCCAGGCGATGCGCCCGTCGGCGACCACCACCGAGCGCGTGGCGATCCGCGCCGCATCTTCCACACTGTGCGATACCATCAACAGCGTCATTTTTTGCTGCTGGCAGCTCGTGCTCACCAGCGTCAACATCTCCTGACGTAACGCCGGATCGAGCGCGGAGAACGGTTCATCAAGCAATAAAATCGGCTGTTCGCGTACCAGACAACGCGCTAACGCTACGCGCTGCCGCTGACCGCCGGAAAGCTCGCCAGGCAACCGCGCCATTAAATTATCAATCCCCATCTGACGGGCGATAGCGTGCATTTTCTCCTGTTGTACCGCGTTCAACTTCAATCCCGGATTTAGCCCCAGCCCGATGTTCTGCGCTACCTTCAGGTGACTGAACAGGTTGTTTTCCTGAAACAGCATTGACACCGGACGGCGTGACGGCGGCGTCGTGGTGTGCTCAACGCCGTCGATAGTCAGCGAACCGCTGGCTGGCGTCAGAAAACCGGCGATCAAATTCAGCAGGGTACTTTTACCTGCGCCGCTTGGCCCGAGGATCGCCACCTGCTCGCCGCGTTCCACCGTTAAGCTAAAACGCATCGGCAAATGGTGGTAAAGCCAGGTGATATCAGTCAGTTTTAACATTTCGCCCCGGTAGTTTTTCAATCACGGTAAACAGCAGAAAACAGAGCAGCAGCAGAATTAACGCGGTGACCGCACCGTCCTGGCTGCGATAAGAGCCAATTTGCTGGTAGAGATAAAACGGCAGGGTGCGGAAATCGTCGTTACCGAACAACGCCACCACGCCAAAATCACCAATCGACAGCACGCAGGCAAAGGCCAACGCCTGCGCCAGCGGGCGTTTCAGCGCGCGAAACTCGACCACTTTTAAGCGCGACCAGCCTTCAATGCCCAGCGACTGACACAACATGCTGTAGCGGGTGGTGATATCGCGCATCGGATTTTCCAGCACCTTCAGCGCGTAAGGGATCGCCATTAACGCATTGGTGAAAATCACAATGCCGTCAGCAGATTGTGGCAGGCCAGTCGTATTGTTGAGCAGCAAAAAGAAACCCGTTGCCAGTACAATACCCGGCATGGCGAGGATCAACATGCCGCTCATCTCCAGCGCCTGACCCGCCAGTATTTTTTGCCGCGCCCGCAGTTCGCGACTGCTCCACAGCAGCATCATGGTCAGCACCACGCACAATACGCCTGCCGCCAGCGCAATACGCAACGAGGTCCACAGCGCCTGCCACAGCACCGGTTGCGTCAGCACTTCCGGTAGCTGGCGATTTACCCCATCGACGATCACCGCCAGTAACGGTGGCAGCAACAGCAGCAGCGCCAGCACAATCAACACAGTGTCGCAAATGCGGCTATGCAGACGATCGTCCGGGTCGCGCCAGCCTTGCAGCATCGTGGTGCCGGGCGCAATGGCCTTACTTAATCGCTGACTCAACAGCACCAGCCCAAGGCAGCACACCATCTGGATCAGCGCCAGCATCGCCGCGCGGGCGGGATCGTAGTCGTAACTCAGCGCCTGATAGATTGCCAGCTCGATAGTGGTCGCCTGTGGCCCGCCGCCCAGCGACAGTACGGTGGCGAAGCTGGCGAAACAGAGCATAAAGATAAGCGCAGCAACCGGCGGGATTTGTCGCCGTAACCACGGCCATTCGACGAAACGAAAGAAGTGCCAGCCACGCATCCCAAGCTGGGCGGCAAGTTGGCGCTGCTCGCCGGGAATATTTTCCAGTGCCTGAAGTAATAAGCGGCTCGCCATCGGCAGATTAAAAAATACGTGCGCCAGCAAAATGCCTTGCAGGCCGTAGGGCGAAAAGGTCCACTCGAGACCAAGCGATTGGCAGAGCGAGGCCAGCCAGCCCTGGCGACCATAGACGCTAAGAATGCCGAAAACGGCGACCAGCACCGGCAGGATCAAGGTCATTGCGCACAGACGTAACAGCGTCAGCCGACCCGGAAAGCGCCTGCGATAGAGCGCGCGGGCAAGGAATATCGCGGGCACGACAGAGAGCAGCGCCGAGAGAAACGCCTGCCAGAAGGAGAAGCGCACCACATGCCACAGGTAGCTGTCCTGCCAGATTGTCGCCCAGTCACCCTGCGGCGCGTTCCACCACAGGGCGAGAAACGCCGCCAGCGCAACCGCTACCACCAGCGTGGCGGCGCTTACGCCTGGAATTAACCAGCCGGGAATTAACGGCTGACGGCGCGTTGCCATTCGCTAATCCATGCCTGACGTTGTGCCGCCACTTCGGCTGGCGTGAATTCCAGCGTGGTTGCTGGTTTGGTCAGTTGTTCAAATCCGGCAGGCAGCGCGACGTTTGCCACCGGATACATCCAGTTGCCGGTTGGGATCGCATTCTGGAAAGCCGGAGAAACCATAAACTGAAGGAACTTTTGCGCCAGCTCCGGCTGCTTGCTGGCAGCGGTGCGGGCGGCGACTTCCACTTGCAGATAGTGACCTTCGCTGAAGTTCGCAGCGGCGTAGTTATCTTTCTTCTCTTCGAGAATGTGATAAGCCGGAGAGGTGGTGTAACTCAGTACCAGATCGCTTTCGCCTTTTAAAAACAGGCCGTAGGCTTCGCTCCAGCCTTTGGTGACCGTGACGGTTTTCTTCGCCAGCTTCTGCCAGGCTTGCGGGGCGTTATTGCCATAGACTTTTTGCATCCACAACAGCAGACCCAGCCCCGGCGTACTGGTACGCGGATCTTCATAAATCACTCGCCAGTTCTGATCGCTCTCAACCAGCTCTTTCAGGCTTTGCGGCGGATTTTTTAGTTTGTTCTTGTCATAGACGAAGGCGAAGTAGCCGTAATCAAATGGTACGAAAGTGTCATTATTCCAGCCGCCGGGAACGTTAACGGCATCGGCTGCCACGCCGCTTTTGGCAAACAGTCCGGTTTTGCTGGCGGCATCTAACAGGTTGTTATCCAGCCCCAGCACCACATCGGCTTTGCTGTTTTTGCCTTCCATCCGTAAACGGTTGAGAAGCGAAACACCATCTTCCAGCGCCACCAGTTTCAGTTCGCAGTTACAGTCGGCTTCAAAGGCTTTTTTAACCACCGGACCAGGCCCCCAGTCGGCGGCGAAGGAGTCGTAGGTATAAACAGTCAGAACGGGTTTAGCGAAAACGGGCGCTGTGCACAGCAACAGCAGGGGAAGACATTTTTTTAACACTTTGCACCTCAAAAAAGAGTGGCAAAGGACTTGAGAAGGAGCCTCAAATCCCTTCGCCGGCGTTATCCGGATCAGGTTCGACGGGTATTTTCTCAGCGCACGCGTCTGCGTGGCACCCCGTTGAGAACGGCGTTAGTGTAGTGATTTTGTTATCAACCAGCAATCATGGATCCGGCGGCGCAAACCACGCCGATTTAAAATCGAACCAACCGAGGGTATTCATGCGCAGGCCGCGCATACTGCGTTGCCCCTGAATAATCAGCCAGTGATGGATCAGCGGCACCATTGCTTTGCTGGCGACCAGTTGCTGGCACCAGTTCGCCAGATTCATCTCGCCATTGCGCCAGCGGGCGGCGTCGGCTTGCCAGTCGATCTGAATACAGTGTTGTAGCAACGGCACCTCGCACAAGTGCGCGAACAGCGAAAAATCTAGCGGTAGCGTAAAGTTGGCGCTGTTAAGCCAGATGTCGCTTTCGATCTCACCTTCGTGCCACTGATCGTAGCTGATCTCTTTGATTTCCAGCGTGACATGGTGACTTGCCAGAATCTGCTGCATGATCCTGGCAATGACCCGATGTTCAATATGATCCTGGTAAAAGGTCAGGGTGAGATGTTCCAGTCCGGCTGGTTTTTCGCAATGTGTCGGGCGGGCATGGTGCCAGCGGGGGAGCATTCCATAAGCCGGGAACCACAGTTGCTGGTACTGTTCCTCGGCGAAATAAACCAGATTGGTAGGAGAAAGTACATAGCTTACCCAGTTTCTGACTTGCTGATTCGCCCCGCGATGGGTGCGGCTGTCGAACAGTAAATAGTAGCAACCTTCCTCCAGACGGCTTTCAATCTCTTTTTCCTCGCCCTGTGGTCCTTTCAGCATCAGCCCTCCGGCTGGCTCGTCGGCAATTTCCGGCAAGACCCAGACGTTAACCTCGTCGATTAGCGCGCGATAACCGAAGAAGTCATCGAATGCCTGAATTTTCAGTTGATTGGCGCTGTTACGCATTACCGCATACGGACCGGTGCCGATGGGATGGCTGGCAAAGTTGCTGAGGTTTTCCCATTCACGCGGCAGGATCATCGCCGGAACTTGCCCCAGCAGTAACGGCAACCAGCGGTCTGGCTGCGTGAGATGGATATCCAGCGTCCAGGGCGTCGGCGATACAATTTCAGCAATATGCGAATAGAGCGGCAGCGTATTGATCCGTTTCAATGAGGCGATCACGTCGTCCATTTCCAGTTCACGACCATGATGAAAATGGACACCCGGACGTAAAAAGAAGCGCCAGTGAAGCGGGGAAATTTGTTGCCAGTGGTGGGCGATGTCCGCTTCCAGTTCCCCATTTTCCTCATTTATGCGGGTTAACGCGCTGAAGATTTGCCGGGCGATATGCGTTTCGGAACGGCGTAATGCGCTGCCAGGCAGCAGGTTGCGCAACGGACGATAGTAGAGGACGCGCAGGATGTGCCGTCCCTGGCGGAAGCTACGCCCCAGATGAGAAACCAGCATTTGCCGCACGGCGGTTTTATCACCGACAAGTTGTACCAGTTGGTCGATGCGATCCTGCTCCAGCAGATCCTCTGCCCGCTGTTGTTGTAGCGCCAGCCCGGTATAGAGGAACGTTAAACGCGAGCGTTTGCCGCGCCCGACTTCCGCTTCCCACGTCAGCCAGCCGCGATCCTGCATGGTGTTGAGCAGGGTGCGCATATGACGACGGGAGCAGCTCAATAACTCCGCCAGTTCGTTCAGCGTTGTCTCCTGAGATTTACCCTCACAGCATTGCCACAGGCGGATGAACTGTTGTTGCAGACGAGCAGATGGCATAAAAGGGGAACTCCTGCGCAAAAGTCAGCAATTTTATTTTCCCTATATTAAGTCAATAATTCTTAACGATGAAGCAATGAGGTATCCCATGCGTCAGTTTTAGCGGCACTATTTTATCGTGACAGAGAAGATGTGCTGGCTTCGCGGGTTAAGCGTTCTACAACGTTTAGCTATGCCTGAAGAACAAGATGCAGTGGGAGGGGAGTGATTCTGACTACTGATTTGCAGACATCATGTGTGACTGAGTATTGGTGTTAATCGCCACGCCAGCAGTGAATACCTGCTGGCTTTTTTCTTTTTAGCGATTGAGTGCCGGACGGTGTACAAACTAACGCATAAACGCCGGTTGCTTCTCTTCATAAGCCGCAATGGCGTCGTCGTGCTGCAGGGTCAGACCGATGCTGTCCAGACCATTCATCATGCAGTGGCGGCGGAAGGCATCGATGGTAAAGCGATAGGTTTTCTCTCCCGCTTTCACCTCTTGCGCCTCCAGATCCACATCGAAGTGAATCCCCGGATTGGCTTTCACCAGGGCAAACAGCTCGTCCACTTCTTCATCGCTTAATTTCACCGGCAGCAACTGGTTATTAAAGCTGTTGCCGTAAAAGATATCGGCGAAACTCGGCGCAATCACCACTTTAAAACCGTAATCGGTCAACGCCCACGGCGCGTGCTCACGCGAGGAACCGCAGCCGAAGTTTTCTCGCGCCAGCAAAATGGAAGCCCCTTGATATTGCGGGAAGTTCAGCACAAAGTCCGGGTTTGGCTGTTGGCCTTTTTCATCGAGAAAACGCCAGTCGTTAAACAGATGCGCGCCAAAACCAGTGCGCGTCACTTTCTGCAAAAACTGTTTCGGGATAATCGCATCGGTATCGACATTGGCGGCATCCAGCGGAACCACCAGGCCTGTGTGTTTGATAAATTTCTCTGCCATAGTGTGCTCCTTATTTGATGTTGCGAATGTCGGCGAAATGTCCGGTCACGGCAGCGGCGGCCGCCATTGCCGGGCTGACCAGATGCGTGCGCCCGCCGCGCCCCTGGCGGCCTTCAAAGTTACGGTTGCTGGTAGAGGCACAACGCTCGCCCGGATTCAGACGGTCGTTGTTCATCGCCAGACACATTGAGCAGCCAGGCAAGCGCCATTCAAAACCGGCTTCAATAAAGATTTTGTCCAGACCTTCTGCTTCTGCCTGGGCTTTTACCGGACCGGAGCCGGGAACCACCAGTGCCTGTACGCCTGGCGCGACTTTCCGGCCTTTGGCGATTTGCGCCGCCGCGCGTAAATCTTCAATACGTGAGTTGGTACAGGAGCCGATAAACACTTTGTCGATAGCCACTTCGGTCAGCGGAATACCCGGTTTCAGTCCCATATAGGCCAACGCTTTTTCTGCCGACGCGCGTTCAACCGGATCGGCAAACGAAGCGGGATCAGGGATATTCTCGTTAACGGAGATCACCTGTCCTGGGTTAGTTCCCCAGGTCACCTGTGGGGCTATCTCTTCTGCTTGCAGAGTGATAACGGTATCGAAAGTTGCGCCTTCGTCGGTTTGCAGGGTTTTCCAGTAGGCGACGGCGTCGTCGAAATCTTTGCCTTTCGGCGCATGAAGACGGCCTTTGACATAGTTAAAGGTGGTTTCGTCCGGCGCAACCAGACCAGCTTTCGCACCCATTTCGATTGCCATATTGCACAGAGTCATGCGGCCTTCCATGCTTAAATCACGGATTGCTTCGCCGCAAAACTCCACCACATGCCCGGTGCCGCCTGCGCTGCCGGTTTTACCGATGATCGCCAGCACGATATCTTTCGCGGTAATGCCAGGCGCAGCTTTGCCCTGGACTTCAATTTTCATGGTCTTCGCACGACCCTGTTTCAGGGTTTGCGTTGCCAGTACGTGTTCAACTTCGGAAGTACCGATACCAAACGCCAGTGCGCCAAACGCGCCGTGAGTGGCGGTATGTGAGTCACCGCAAACAATGGTCATCCCCGGCAAGGTGACACCCTGTTCTGGCCCCATCACGTGGACGATTCCCTGATACGGGTGATTCAGGTCATACAGCTCAACGCCAAACTCTTTGCAGTTTTTGATCAGTTCCTGCATCTGGATGCGCGCCATTTCACCGCAGGCATTAATGTCTTTGGTCTGGGTAGAGACGTTGTGATCCATGGTGGCGAAGGTTTTACCTGGCTGACGCACCGGGCGGCCGTGGGCGCGCAGGCCATCGAACGCCTGCGGTGAGGTCACTTCATGTACCAGATGGCGGTCGATATATAACAGAGGGGTTTCGTTTTCAGCTTCGTAGACTACGTGAGCGTCGAACAATTTTTCGTATAACGTCTTAGCCATGATTACACCCCTTCAGCCACATAGCGGGCAATGATATCGCCCATTTCATCGGTACTAACGGCGGCAGCGCCACGGGCTAAATCCCCGGTGCGAATGCCTTCTTCTAATGCGCGGTTAATGGCGCGTTCAATGGCGGAAGCCGCATCATCGGCATCCAGGCTGTAGCGCAGCAGCAGCGCCAGTGACAGAATTTGCGCAATCGGGTTGGCGATATTTTTGCCTGCGATATCTGGTGCCGAGCCGCCCGCCGGTTCATACAGTCCAAAACCTTGTTCGTTCAGGCTGGCGGAAGGCAACATCCCCATCGAGCCAGTGATCATCGCGCACTCATCAGAAAGAATGTCGCCAAACAGGTTGGAGCACAGCAGAACGTCAAACTGCGATGGATCTTTAATCAGCTGCATGGTGGCATTGTCGATGTACATATGCGCCAGTTCGACATCCGGATATTCAATGGCGATCTCGTTAACGATCTCCCGCCATAAAATAGAGGATTGCAGCACGTTGGCTTTATCGATCGACGTCACTTTGTGGCGACGCTTGCGGGCAGATTCAAACGCGATGCGAGCGATACGCTCGATCTCAAAACGGTGATACACCTCGGTATCAAACGCTTTTTCATATTGTCCGCTACCTTCGCGGCCTTTGGGCTGACCGAAATAGATGCCGCCGGTCAGTTCGCGCACGCACAGGATGTCGAAGCCGTTAGCGGCAATGTCTGCTCGCAGCGGGCAGAACGCTTCCAGTCCCTGATACAGTTTTGCCGGACGCAGGTTGCTGAATAATTTGAAGTGCTTACGCAAAGGCAACAGCGCGCCGCGTTCCGGTTGCTGGTCTGGTGGTAAATGTTCCCACTTCGGGCCACCAACTGAGCCAAACAGCACAGCATCGGCTTGCTCACAACCTTCAACCGTCGCAGGCGGCAGTGGTTGCCCGTGGTTATCAATGGCTGCGCCGCCTACATCGTAATGGCTGGTGGTGATGCGCATCGCAAAGCGGTTGCGCACGGCGTCCAGCACTTTCAGCGCCTGGGTCATCACTTCCGGCCCGATCCCATCTCCGGGCAATACGGCAATATGATAATTCTTCGACATCACACGGTTTCCTTGTTGTTTTCGTTGTGTTGAGCTTTGCGTTGCAACTCTTTTTCGACTTCTGCGGCGCGCCAGATATTGTTCAGCACGTGTACCATCGCTTTGGCGGAGGACTCGACAATATCAGTGGCCAGGCCGACGCCGTGGAAGCGGCGACCATTGTAGTTGGCGACAATATCCACCTGACCCAGCGCATCTTTACCGTGACCTTTGGCGGTCAGGCTGTATTTCACCAGTTCGACGTTGTAGTCAGTGATGCGGTTAATTGCCTGGTAGACGGCATCGACCGGGCCGTTGCCGTTGGCGGCTTCCGCTTTTACTTCCTCGCCACAGACCAGTTTGACGGCGGCGGTGGCGATATCGTTAGAGCCAGACTGCACGCTGAAGTAATCCAGACGGAAATGCTCCGGTTCTTCTTGCTGTTTACCGATGAAGGCCAGCGCCTCCAGGTCGTAATCAAACACCTGACCTTTCTTATCTGCCAGTTTCAGGAACGCGTCGTACAGGTTGTCTAAATTATATTCACTTTCTTTATATCCCATCTCATCCATGCGGTGTTTCACCGCCGCACGACCGGAACGAGAGGTCAAATTCAACTGGATTTGGTTCAGACCAATAGATTCTGGTGTCATGATTTCGTAGTTTTCGCGGTTTTTCAGCACACCATCCTGGTGAATACCTGAGGAGTGTGCGAACGCACCGCTGCCGACAATGGCTTTGTTTGCCGGGATCGGCATATTACAAATCTGGCTAACTAGCTGGCTGGTGCGCCATATTTCCTGGTGATTAATGGCGGTGTGGACGTTGAGAATATCCTTACGTACCTTAATCGCCATGATCACTTCTTCCAGCGAACAGTTACCGGCACGCTCGCCGATCCCGTTCATCGCGCCTTCTACCTGCCGCGCTCCGGCATGTACCGCCGCCAGTGAGTTGCCGACCGCCAGGCCTAAGTCGTCGTGGGTATGCACGGAAATAATGGCTTTATCGATGTTCGGTACACGTTCATACAGGCCGCTGATGATTCCGGCGAACTCAAACGGCATGGTGTAGCCCACGGTATCCGGAATGTTGATGGTGGTGGCGCCGGCGTTAATTGCCGCTTCGACCACTCGCGCCAGGTCGGCAATCGGTGTGCGTCCGGCATCTTCACAAGAAAACTCAACGTCATCAGTGTAATTACGTGCGCGTTTCACCATATAAATAGCACGTTCGATAACCTCATCCAGCGTACTGCGCAGCTTGGTGGCGATGTGCATTGGGGAGGTAGCAATAAAGGTATGAATACGGAAGGCTTCGGCGACTTTCAGGGATTCGGCCGCCACGTCGATATCTTTTTCCACGCAGCGGGCTAACGCACATACGCGGCTATTTTTGATCTGGCGGGCGATGGTTTGCACCGATTCAAAATCGCCCGGCGAAGAGACGGGGAAACCAACTTCCATCACGTCAACCCCCATACGCTCAAGACCCAGCGCAATTTGCAGTTTTTCTTTCACACTCAAGCTTGCCTGTAACGCCTGTTCACCGTCGCGCAATGTGGTATCGAAAATAATGACTTGCTGGCTCATGGTTTGGGTCCTTATCTCTTTTAGAGCGCCTCGCTTCGGGCATAAAAAAACCCGCGCAATGGCGCGGGTTTTTTGTTTGACTGCGTGCTGGCTTAATGCTGAATGCCGCTCACTCGTCTACCGCGCAAAGAAGATGCGTTTAGTAGTAGTAGACCGATAAAGCGAACGATGTGAGTCATTAAATCAGCTCCAGATGAATGCGATATGCTTTTAGAGTTACTGGATACAAAAACGGATGTCAACCCTGACGCAACAAAAACGTCCCGTCAGCGTGAGTTCTGCATGAGTTGAATTAGCTAATTGTGCTGCGCGGGTTAAAACAGTCGATATTAATTTCTGCTTAACAACACATACCTTTCATTGGTGGACATACTTCAGAATAATTTATGGCATTTAATCAATGAGGTAAGAAGGAGGGAAATTTATTCTTTACCCTATCTATCCTGATGATTTGTATTGAATTATATTTTGAGTGAATGTTTTGATATTGATTTTATGAATATTATTGATCGATTAATGTTAAGAATTAATGCATCAAATATATAAATTAATTATTAAATACGCACGTTTAATCCATTTTTTGGATGATTGAGTATTCGCGGAGCTTATGATTAGATTGTTTTCGCAACAAAAACATTATGGATTATTATGCTGTGGTGAATGACTCTTCGCACGGCAATGGATTCTGTTTTTATCAGAACCCGTATCTTTATGTTTTCCTAATTTTACGCATTTTTCTTTTTCTTATTTTATATGCATGGTAAATCATATTTTTCAGGATTATTTCTCTGCATTCCAATAAGGGAAAGGGAGTTAAGTGTGACAGTGGAGTTAACTATGTCAGAGGTAAAAACAGATCATCCAGAAATTGCGGAGTTAAGCAAGCCACAGCTACGCATGGTCGATCTAAACTTATTAACCGTTTTCGATGCCGTGATGCAGGAGCAGAACATTACCCGTGCCGCGCATGTTCTGGGCATGTCGCAACCTGCGGTCAGTAACGCTGTTGCACGCCTGAAGGTGATGTTTAATGACGAGCTTTTTGTTCGTTATGGGCGTGGTATCCAACCGACTGCCCGCGCTTTTCAACTTTTTGGCTCTGTGCGTCAGGCGCTGCAATTAGTGCAAAATGAATTACCAGGTTCAGGTTTTGAGCCGGCCAGCAGCGAACGTGTATTCCATCTTTGCGTTTGCAGCCCGTTAGATAGCATTCTTACCTCGCAGATTTATAATCACATTGAGCAAATCGCGCCAAATATTCATGTGATATTCAAGTCTTCATTAAATCAGAACACCGAACATCAGCTACGTTATCAGGAAACGGAGTTTGTTATTAGTTATGAAGACTTCCATCGTCCTGAATTTACCAGTGTGCCATTATTTAAAGATGAAATGGTGCTGGTAGCCAGCAAGAACCATCCGACTATTAAAGGCCCATTACTGAAACATGACGTTTATAACGAACAACATGCGGCGGTTTCGCTTGATCGTTTCGCGTCATTTAGTCAACCGTGGTATGACACGGTAGATAAGCAAGCCAGTATCGCGTATCAGGGCATGGCAATGATGAGCGTTCTTAGTGTGGTGTCGCAAACGCATCTGGTTGCTATTGCGCCGCGTTGGCTGGCTGAAGAGTTCGCTGAGTCCTTAGAGTTACAGGTATTACCGCTGCCATTAAAACAAAATAGCAGAACCTGTTATCTCTCCTGGCATGAGGCTGCCGGGCGTGATAAAGGCCATCAATGGATGGAAGAGCAATTAGTCTCTATTTGTAAACGTTAAACAAAGGCAGAATAAATCAGGCGCGTAATTCTGGTTTATTCTGCATTTTTTATTAAATGTAGAATTTTATTCTGAATACATGTTTGCCCTGATTTTAGAAATAATGAAAAAATAGAGAAATTGCTGTAACTGGTCGAATTTGACCGATTTATTATCAATTCTGTCCGCCATTCTGGATTATTTTATCGTTTATTTTCTCCTTTCCTCCTGTTTATTCTTATTTCTTCACGCTTGTGAATCAGCTTGTCAATTGCTTAAGCAAGATCGGACGGTTAATGTGTTTTACACATTTTTTCCGCCAAACAGTGAGGCAAGCCATGGAGATGTTGTCTGGAGCCGAGATGGTCGTCCGATCGCTTATCGATCAGGGCGTTAAGCAAGTATTCGGTTATCCCGGAGGCGCGGTCCTTGATATTTACGATGCATTGCATACCGTGGGCGGTATTGATCACGTATTAGTTCGTCATGAGCAGGCAGCGGTACATATGGCCGATGGCCTGGCGCGCGCGACCGGAGAAGTGGGCGTTGTGCTGGTGACATCGGGTCCTGGAGCCACCAACGCAATTACCGGTATCGCCACCGCCTATATGGACTCCATTCCGCTGGTTATCCTTTCCGGGCAGGTGGCAACCTCGCTGATAGGTTACGATGCCTTTCAGGAGTGTGACATGGTGGGAATTTCCCGGCCGGTGGTTAAACACAGTTTTCTGGTTAAGCAAACGGAAGACATTCCGCAGGTGCTGAAAAAGGCTTTCTGGCTGGCGGCAAGCGGGCGTCCTGGTCCGGTGGTGGTTGATTTACCGAAAGATATTCTTAATCCGGCGAACAAATTACCTTACGTCTGGCCGGAATCGGTCAGTATGCGCTCGTATAACCCGACAACGTTGGGTCATAAAGGGCAGATTAAACGTGCACTACAAACGCTGGCTGCGGCGAAAAAACCGGTCGTTTACGTAGGCGGTGGCGCAGTGACTGCGGCTTGCCATCAACAACTCAAACAGATTATTGAGCAACTTAATCTTCCTGTCGTCTCGTCATTAATGGGATTAGGCGCGTTTCCGGCAACGCATCGTCAGGCGCTGGGAATGTTGGGAATGCACGGCACTTACGAAGCCAATATGACAATGCATAATGCCGATGTCATTTTTGCGGTTGGTGTACGCTTTGACGATCGCACTACTAACAATCTGGCAAAGTACTGCCCGAATGCGACGGTGTTACATATTGATATTGATCCAACCTCTATCTCAAAAACCGTGACCGCCGACATCCCGATCGTTGGCGATGCGCGGCTGGTGTTGGATCAAATGCTGGAGTTGTTATCACAAGAAACGTCTTCGCAACCACTGGATGAGATCCGCGACTGGTGGCAGAAAATTGAACAGTGGCGCGCTCGCCAGTGCCTGAAATACGACACTCAGAGCGAAAAGATTAAACCGCAGGCGGTGATAGAGACGCTCTGGCGACTGACGAAGGGGGACGCTTACGTTACGTCCGACGTCGGGCAGCACCAGATGTTCGCCGCACTTTATTATCCTTTCGACAAACCGCGTCGCTGGATCAACTCCGGTGGCCTCGGCACCATGGGGTTTGGTTTACCTGCGGCGCTGGGCGTCAAAATGGCGTTGCCGGAAGAAACTGTGGTCTGCGTTACTGGCGACGGCAGTATTCAGATGAATATTCAGGAGCTGTCTACAGCCTTGCAATACGAGCTTCCGGTGCTGGTGGTGAATCTTAATAACCGCTATCTGGGGATGGTGAAACAGTGGCAGGACATGATCTATTCCGGCCGTCATTCACAATCTTATATGCAATCTCTGCCAGATTTCGTCCGCCTGGCAGAAGCCTATGGTCATGTTGGTATCCAGATTTCGCGCCCGGATGAGCTGGAAAGTAAACTTGGCGAGGCGCTGGAACAGGTACGAAATAATCGCCTGGTATTTGTTGATGTCACCGTCGATGGCAGTGAGCACGTTTATCCGATGCAGATTCGCGGGGGCGGAATGGATGAAATGTGGTTAAGCAAAACGGAGAGAACCTGATTATGCGCCGGATATTATCAGTATTACTCGAAAATGAATCAGGCGCGTTATCCCGCGTGATCGGCCTTTTTGCCCAGCGTGGCTATAACATTGAAAGCCTGACCGTTGCGCCAACCGACGATCCGACATTATCGCGTATGACCATCCAGACCGTGGGCGATGAAAAAGTGCTTGAGCAAATCGAAAAGCAATTACACAAGCTGGTCGATGTGTTGCGCGTGAGCGAGCTGGGGCAGGGCGCGCACGTTGAGCGGGAGATTATGCTGGTGAAAATTCAGGCCAGCGGCTATGGACGTGACGAAGTGAAACGCAATACGGAAATATTTCGTGGGCAAATCATTGATGTCACGCCTTCGCTTTATACCGTTCAACTGGCAGGCACCAGCGATAAACTCGACGCATTTTTAGCATCGATTCGCGATGTGGCGAAAATTGTTGAAGTTGCCCGCTCCGGCGTCGTCGGTCTTTCGCGCGGCGATAAAATAATGCGTTGAGAATGATCTCAATGTGCAATTTGCAGCCCAATAAGTCACGTTGGGCTTTTTTTGCGAATTTAGTAGGAACCTGGAATAAAAGCAGTTGCCGCAGTTAATTTTCTGCGCTTAGATGTTAATGAATTTAATCCATACCAGTACAATGGTTATGGTTTTTACATTTTACGCAAGGGGCAATTGTGAAACTGGATGAAATCGCTCGGCTGGCGGGAGTGTCGCGGACCACTGCAAGCTATGTTATTAACGGCAAAGCGAAGCAATACCGTGTGAGCGACAAAACCGTTGAGAAAGTCATGGCAGTGGTGCGTGAGCACAATTACCACCCGAATGCCGTGGCGGCTGGGCTTCGTGCTGGACGCACACGTTCTATTGGTCTTGTTATCCCCGATCTTGAGAACACAAGTTATACCCGCATTGCTAACTATCTTGAACGCCAGGCGCGTCAACGCGGCTATCAGCTACTCATTGCTTGTTCCGAAGATCAGCCAGACAACGAAATGCGTTGTATTGAGCATCTTTTACAGCGTCAGGTCGATGCCATCATTGTTTCGACTTCGCTGCCGCCAGAGCATCCTTTCTATCAACGCTGGGCTAATGACCCGTTCCCAATTGTCGCGCTGGATCGCGCCCTCGATCGTGAACATTTCACCAGCGTGGTTGGTGCCGACCAGGATGATGCCGAAATGTTGGCGGAAGAGTTACGTAAGTTTCCGGCCGAAACGGTACTTTATCTTGGCGCGCTGCCGGAGCTTTCTGTCAGCTTCCTGCGTGAGCAGGGTTTCCGAACTGCCTGGAAAGATGATCCGCGCGAAGTGCATTTCCTTTATGCCAATAGCTATGAGCGGGAAGCTGCTGCCCAGTTATTCGAAAAATGGCTGGAAACGCATCCGATGCCGCAGGCGCTGTTCACTACCTCTTTTGCATTGTTGCAGGGAGTGATGGATGTCACGTTGCGTCGCGATGGTAAACTGCCTTCCGATCTGGCGATTGCCACCTTTGGCGATAACGAATTGCTCGACTTCTTACAATGTCCTGTGCTGGCCGTGGCTCAGCGTCATCGGGATGTCGCTGAGCGCGTGCTGGAGATTGTCCTGGCGAGTCTGGACGAGCCGCGTAAGCCAAAACCAGGCTTAACGCGCATCAAACGAAATCTCTATCGTCGCGGCGTACTCAGTCGTAGCTAAACGTTAAACAAAAAATGATGCGCCGGTTGATTGCGACTGGCGCATTGAGTACGTAATTGGACATCAATATCCTTTATGTAAATAAGACTATTCCTGACTATTATCCATAAGACCTTCTAAATATCTCACCAATTAACTTCATTCGATGTGCTTAATGATAATTAAGTCGTAACGATGGATTGCGATTGCATTATTTTGTTACATGCAAATCGGCAATTGCCGATTAAACAAACACTTTTCTAATCTTTTACGCAAAGTCGCTGACGTCAGGCATGGCGCGTGCGCAACAGGGACTGTTATCCGGGGGCGATATGTCCTAAAATGCCGCTCGCGTCGCAAACTGACACTTTATATTTTCATTAAGGAAAAAGAAGTCGTTTTTAAAACGGTAATGATGAGTGGGATTTTTTCTTACAACTATTCATAACGTTAATTTGCTTCGTTCGTTGGGCGATTTTTAAACAATGCAGATATTAGTCGTAAACATCGGGTTTTTTGCTTCGGTAAGGAATGTTCCTGGCTTGACAAGCTTTTCCTCCGCTCCGTAAACTCCTTTTAGTGGGAATTTGTGGGATAAAGTGGTAATTGGGGGAAGACTGGCATGTTCCGGGGAGCAACGTTAGTCAATCTCGACAGTAAAGGGCGCTTATCGGTGCCCACCCGTTATCGGGAAGAGCTGCTCGGGAACGCTGCCGGTCAAATGGTGTGTACCATTGACATTCATCACCCATGTCTGCTGCTTTACCCCCTTCCTGAATGGGAAATTATCGAGCAAAAATTATCGCGTCTGTCGAGCATGAACCCGGTTGAGCGCCGTGTGCAGCGCCTTCTGTTAGGTCATGCCAGCGAATGTCAGATGGATGGCGCAGGTCGATTGTTAATCGCGCCAGTACTGCGGCAACATGCCGGGCTGACAAAAGAAGTGATGTTGGTTGGACAGTTCAATAAGTTTGAACTGTGGGATGAAACAACCTGGCATCAACAAGTCAGGGAAGATATCGACGCAGAACAGTTGGCTACCGAAAACTTATCGGAGCGGCTGCAGGACTTGTCTCTATAAAATGATGGAAAACTATAAACACACTACGGTGCTGCTGGATGAAGCCGTAAATGGCCTCAATATCCGTCCTGACGGTATCTACATTGATGGAACTTTTGGTCGCGGTGGTCACTCACGTCTGATCCTCTCGCAGCTTGGCGAAGAGGGACGTTTGCTGGCGATCGATCGCGATCCGCAGGCTATTGCCGTTGCGAAGACTATTGATGATCCGCGCTTCTCCATCATACATGGACCTTTCTCCGCGCTGGGCGAATATGTCGCCGAGCGTGATCTTATCGGCAAGATTGACGGCATTCTCCTCGATCTTGGCGTCTCTTCACCACAACTCGATGATGCTGAACGCGGTTTTTCCTTTATGCGCGATGGCCCGCTGGACATGCGTATGGATCCGACGCGCGGTCAATCCGCTGCCGAATGGCTACAAACTGCCGAAGAAGCCGATATCGCCTGGGTATTGAAAACGTATGGCGAAGAACGTTTCGCTAAACGTATTGCGCGCGCCATTGTCGAGCGTAACCGCGAACAGCCGATGACACGCACCAAAGAACTGGCAGAAGTGGTGGCGGCGGCAACGCCGGTGAAGGACAAATTCAAACATCCCGCGACCCGTACCTTCCAGGCGGTGCGCATCTGGGTAAACAGTGAACTGGAGGAGATAGAGCAGGCGCTAAAAAGCTCGCTCAACGTGCTGGCGCCAGGTGGGCGGCTTTCGATCATCAGTTTTCATTCGCTGGAAGACCGTATTGTGAAACGCTTTATGCGTGAAAACAGTCGTGGTCCGCAGGTTCCGGCAGGATTACCGATGACCGAAGAGCAGCTCAAAAAACTGGGTGGCCGTCAGTTGCGAGCACTAGGCAAGTTGATGCCGGGCGAAGAAGAGGTGGCAGAGAACCCTCGCGCCCGTAGTTCAGTTCTGCGTATTGCAGAGAGGACGAACGCATGATCAGCAGAGTGACAGAAGCTCTAAGCAAAGTTAAAGGATCGATGGGAAGTCACGAGCGCCATGCCTTGCCTGGCGTCATTGGTGACGATCTTTTGCGATTTGGGAAGCTGCCACTCTGCCTGTTCATTTGCATTATTTTGACGGCGGTGACTGTGGTGACCACAGCACACCATACCCGTTTGCTGACCGCTCAGCGCGAACAATTGGTGCTGGAGCGAGACGCTTTAGACATTGAATGGCGCAACCTGATTCTTGAAGAGAATGCGCTCGGCGATCATAGCCGGGTGGAAAGGATCGCCACGGAGAAGCTGCAAATGCAGCATGTCGATCCATCACAAGAAAATATCGTAGTGCAAAAATAAGGATAAACGCGACGCATGAAAGCAGCGGCGAAAACGCAGAAACCAAAACGTCAGGAAGAACATGCCAACTTTATCAGTTGGCGTTTTGCGTTGTTATGCGGCTGTATTTTACTGGCGCTGGCTTTTCTGCTCGGGCGCGTAGCGTGGTTACAGGTTATCTCCCCGGATATGCTGGTTAAAGAGGGCGACATGCGCTCTCTTCGCGTTCAACAAGTATCCACCTCACGCGGCATGATTACTGACCGCTCTGGTCGCCCATTAGCAGTAAGTGTGCCGGTAAAAGCGATCTGGGCTGACCCAAAAGAAGTGCATGACGCTGGCGGTATCAGCGTCGGTGACCGCTGGAAGGCGCTGGCTAACGCGCTTAACATTCCGCTGGATCAGCTCTCAGCCCGCATTAACGCCAACCCGAAAGGACGCTTTATTTATCTGGCGCGTCAGGTAAACCCTGACATGGCGGACTACATCAAGAAACTAAAACTACCGGGGATTCATCTGCGTGAAGAATCTCGCCGTTATTATCCGTCTGGCGAAGTGACCGCTCACCTCATCGGCTTTACCAACGTCGATAGTCAGGGGATTGAGGGTGTCGAGAAGAGTTTCGATAAATGGCTTACCGGGCAGCCGGGCGAACGCATTGTGCGAAAAGACCGCTACGGTCGCGTAATTGAAGATATTTCTTCCACCGACAGCCAGGCAGCGCACAACCTTGCGCTGAGTATTGATGAACGCCTGCAGGCGCTGGTTTATCGCGAACTGAACAACGCGGTGGCCTTTAACAAGGCGGAATCCGGTAGTGCCGTGCTGGTGGATGTCAACACCGGTGAAGTGCTGGCGATGGCTAACAGCCCGTCATATAACCCAAACAATCTGAGTGGCACGCCGAAAGAGGCGATGCGTAACCGTACCATCACCGACGTCTTTGAACCGGGTTCAACCGTCAAGCCGATGGTGGTGATGACTGCGCTGCAACGCGGCGTCGTGCGGGAAAACTCGGTACTGAATACCGTTCCTTATCGAATTAACGGCCACGAAATCAAAGACGTGGCGCGCTACAGCGAATTAACCCTGACCGGGGTATTACAGAAGTCGAGTAACGTCGGTGTTTCCAAGCTGGCGTTAGCGATGCCGTCCTCAGCGTTAGTAGACACTTACTCACGTTTTGGACTGGGAAAAGCGACCAATTTGGGGTTGGTCGGAGAACGCAGTGGCTTATATCCTCAAAAACAACGGTGGTCTGACATAGAGAGGGCCACCTTCTCTTTCGGCTACGGGCTAATGGTAACACCGTTACAGTTAGCGCGAGTCTACGCAACTATCGGCAGCTACGGCATTTATCGCCCGCTGTCGATTACTAAAGTTGACCCCCCGGTTCCCGGTGAACGTGTCTTCCCGGAATCCATTGTTCGCACCGTGGTGCATATGATGGAAAGCGTGGCGCTACCGGGCGGCGGTGGCGTGAAGGCGGCGATTAAAGGCTATCGTATCGCCATTAAAACCGGTACTGCGAAAAAGGTCGGGCCGGATGGTCGCTACATCAATAAATATATTGCTTATACCGCAGGCGTTGCGCCTGCGAGTCAGCCGCGCTTCGCGCTGGTTGTTGTTATCAACGATCCGCAGGCGGGTAAATACTACGGCGGCGCCGTTTCCGCGCCGGTCTTTGGTGCCATCATGGGCGGCGTATTGCGCACCATGAACATCGAGCCGGATGCGCTGACAACGGGCGATAAAAATGAATTTGTGATTAATCAAGGCGAGGGGACAGGTGGCAGATCGTAATTTGCGCGACCTTCTTGCTCCGTGGGTGCCAGACGCACCTTCGCGAGCACTGCGAGAGATGACACTCGACAGCCGTGTGGCTGCGGCGGGCGATCTCTTTGTAGCTGTAGTAGGTCATCAGGCGGACGGGCGTCGATATATCCCGCAGGCGATAGCGCAAGGTGTGGCTGCCATTATTGCAGAGGCGAAAGATGAGGCGACCGACGGTGAAATCCGTGAAATGCACGGCGTACCGGTCATCTATCTCAGCCAGCTCAATGAGCGTTTATCTGCACTGGCGGGCCGCTTTTACCATGAACCCTCTGACAATTTACGTCTCGTGGGCGTAACGGGCACCAACGGCAAAACCACGACTACCCAGCTTCTGGCGCAGTGGAGCCAACTGCTTGGCGAAACCAGCGCGGTAATGGGCACCGTTGGTAACGGCCTGCTGGGGAAAGTCATCCCGACGGAAAATACAACCGGATCGGCAGTTGACGTTCAGCATGAGCTGGCGGGGCTGGTGGATCAGGGCGCGACTTTTTGCGCGATGGAAGTTTCCTCCCACGGGCTGGTACAGCACCGTGTGGCGGCATTGAAATTTGCGGCATCGGTCTTTACTAATTTAAGCCGCGATCACCTTGATTATCATGGTGATATGGAACACTACGAAGCGGCGAAATGGTTGCTTTATTCTGAACATCATTGCGGTCAGGCAATTGTTAACGCTGATGATGAAGTGGGTCGTCGCTGGTTGGCAAAACTGCCGGACGCGGTTGCGGTGTCGATGGAAGACAATATCAATCCGAACGGTCATGGCCGCTGGTTGAAAGCGATCGACGTGAACTATCACGACAGTGGCGCGACTATTCGCTTTAGCTCAAGTTGGGGCGATGGGGAAATAGAAAGCCGCTTGATGGGCGCTTTTAACGTCAGCAACCTGATGCTGGCGCTGGCGACACTGCTGGCGCTGGGCTATCCGCTGGCCGATCTGCTGAAAACCGCCGCGCGTCTGCAACCGGTTTGCGGACGTATGGAAGTGTTCACCGCACCAGGCAAACCGACGGTGGTGGTGGATTACGCGCATACGCCGGATGCACTGGAAAAAGCCTTACAGGCGGCGCGCCTGCACTGTGCGGGCAAGCTGTGGTGCGTCTTCGGCTGCGGCGGCGATCGTGATAAAGGCAAACGTCCACTGATGGGCGCAATTGCTGAAGAATTTGCTGACGTGGCGGTGGTGACGGACGATAACCCGCGTACCGAAGAACCGCGCGCTATCATCAACGATATTCTGGCGGGAATGTTAGACGCCGGACATGTCAAAGTGATGGAAGGCCGCGCTGAAGCGGTAACGTGCGCCGTTATGCAGGCTAAAGAGAATGATGTGGTGCTGGTCGCGGGCAAAGGCCATGAAGATTATCAGATTGTTGGCAATCAGCGTCTGGACTACTCCGATCGCGTCACGGTGGCGCGTCTGCTGGGGGTGATTGCATGATTAGCGTAACCCTTAGCCAACTTACCGATATTCTCAACGGTGAACTGCAAGGTGCAGATATCACCCTTGATGCTGTAACCACTGACACGCGAAAACTGACGCCGGGCTGCCTGTTTGTTGCCCTGAAAGGCGAACGTTTCGATGCTCATGACTTTGCTGACCAGGCGAAAGCTGGCGGCGCGGGCGCACTACTGGTTAGCCGTCCGCTGGATATCGATCTGCCGCAGTTAATCGTTAAAGATACGCGTCTGGCGTTTGGTGAACTGGCTGCATGGGTTCGCCAGCAAGTTCCGGCGCGCGTGGTTGCTCTGACAGGTTCCTCCGGCAAAACCTCCGTTAAAGAGATGACGGCGGCGATTTTAAGCCAGTGCGGCAACACGCTTTATACGGCAGGCAATCTCAACAACGACATCGGCGTGCCGATGACGCTGTTGCGCTTAACGCCGGAATACGATTACGCAGTTATTGAACTTGGCGCGAACCATCAGGGCGAAATTGCCTGGACTGTGAGTCTGACTCGCCCGGAAGCGGCGCTGGTCAACAACCTGGCAGCGGCGCATCTGGAAGGTTTTGGCTCGCTTGCGGGTGTCGCGAAAGCGAAAGGTGAAATCTTTAGCGGCCTGCCGGAAAACGGTATCGCCATTATGAACGCCGACAACAACGACTGGCTGAACTGGCAGAGCGTAATTGGCTCACGCAAAGTGTGGCGTTTCTCACCCAATGCCGCCAACAGCGATTTCACCGCCACCAATATCCATGTGACTTCGCACGGTACGGAATTTACCCTGCAAACCCCAACAGGTAGCGTCGATGTTCTGCTGCCGTTGCCGGGGCGTCACAATATTGCGAATGCGCTGGCAGCCGCTGCGCTCTCCATGTCCGTGGGCGCAACGCTTGATGCTATCAAAGCGGGGCTGGCAAATCTGAAAGCTGTTCCAGGCCGTCTGTTCCCCATCCAACTGGCAGAAAACCAGTTGCTGCTCGACGACTCCTACAACGCCAATGTCGGTTCAATGACCGCAGCAGTCCAGGTACTGGCTGAAATGCCGGGCTACCGCGTGCTGGTGGTGGGCGATATGGCGGAACTGGGCGCTGAAAGCGAAGCCTGCCATGTACAGGTGGGCGAAGCGGCAAAAGCGGCGGGCATTGACCGTGTATTAAGCGTGGGAAAACAAAGCCATGCTATCAGCACCGCCAGCGGTGTTGGCGAACATTTTGCTGATAAATCCGCGTTAATTACGCGTCTTAAGTCACTGATTGCAGAGCAACAGGTGATTACGATTTTAGTTAAGGGTTCACGTAGTGCTGCCATGGAAGAGGTAGTACGCGCTTTACAGGAGAATGGGACATGTTAGTTTGGCTGGCCGAACATTTGGTCAAATATTATTCCGGCTTTAACGTCTTTTCCTATCTGACGTTTCGCGCCATCGTCAGCCTGCTGACCGCGCTGTTCATCTCATTGTGGATGGGGCCGCGCATGATTGCTCATCTGCAAAAACTCTCCTTTGGTCAGGTGGTGCGTAACGATGGCCCGGAATCGCACTTCAGCAAGCGCGGTACGCCGACTATGGGCGGGATTATGATCCTGACGGCGATTGTGATCTCCGTACTGCTGTGGGCTTACCCGTCTAACCCGTATGTCTGGTGCGTACTGGTGGTGCTGGTTGGTTACGGCATCATTGGCTTCGTTGATGACTATCGCAAAGTCGTGCGCAAAGACACCAAAGGGTTGATCGCACGCTGGAAGTATTTCTGGATGTCGGTCATTGCGCTGGGTGTTGCTTTCGCTTTGTACCTTGCCGGGAAAGACACGCCAGCAACGCAACTGGTTGTACCGTTCTTTAAAGATGTGATGCCGCAGTTAGGTTTGTTCTACATCCTGCTGGCCTACTTCGTTATTGTCGGCACCGGTAACGCGGTAAACCTGACCGATGGTCTTGATGGCCTGGCGATTATGCCGACCGTATTTGTCGCTGGTGGTTTTGCGCTGGTGGCGTGGGCGACCGGCAACATGAACTTTGCCAGCTATTTACACATACCGTATCTGCGACATGCAGGGGAACTGGTCATTGTCTGTACCGCGATAGTCGGAGCAGGGCTGGGCTTCCTGTGGTTTAACACCTATCCGGCACAGGTCTTTATGGGCGATGTTGGTTCGCTGGCATTAGGCGGCGCGTTGGGCATTATCGCCGTACTGCTGCGTCAGGAATTCCTGCTGGTGATTATGGGCGGCGTGTTTGTCGTCGAAACCCTGTCGGTTATTTTGCAAGTCGGCTCCTTTAAACTGCGCGGGCAACGTATTTTCCGCATGGCGCCGATTCATCACCACTATGAACTGAAAGGCTGGCCGGAACCGCGCGTCATTGTGCGTTTCTGGATTATTTCGCTGATGCTGGTCCTGATTGGTCTGGCAACGCTGAAGGTACGTTAATCATGGCTGATTACCTGGGTAAAAATGTCGTTATTATCGGCCTGGGCCTCACCGGGCTTTCTTGCGTGGACTTTTTCCTTGCTCGCGGCGTGACGCCGCGCGTAATGGATACGCGTATGACACCGCCTGGCCTGGATAAATTACCCGAAGCGGTGGAGCGCCATACAGGCGGTCTCAATGATGAATGGCTGATGGCGGCAGATCTGATTGTCGCCAGCCCCGGCATTGCGCTGGCGCATCCGTCCCTAAGCGCCGCTGCCGATGCCGGAATTGAAATTGTTGGCGATATCGAGCTGTTCTGCCGCGAAGCACAAGCGCCGATTGTGGCGATCACCGGTTCTAACGGCAAAAGCACTGTCACTACCTTAGTGGGCGAAATGGCGAAAGCAGCAGGTGTTAACGTTGGCGTGGGTGGCAACATTGGCCTGCCAGCCTTGATGCTGCTGGATGCTGAGTGCGAACTGTACGTGCTGGAACTGTCAAGCTTCCAGCTGGAAACGACTTCCAGCTTACAGGCGGTGGCGGCGACCATTCTGAACGTGACTGAAGATCATATGGATCGCTATCCATTTGGTTTACAGCAGTATCGTGCGGCAAAACTGCGTATTTACGAAAACGCAAAAGTTTGCGTGGTTAATGCCGATGATGCCTTAACGATGCCGATTCGCGGTGCAGATGAACGTTGTGTCAGCTTCGGCGTCAATATGGGTGACTATCACCTGAACCATCAGCAGGGTGAAACCTGGCTGCGGGTGAAAGGCGAGAAAGTGTTGAACGTGAAAGAGATGAAACTTTCCGGGCAGCATAACTACACCAATGCGCTGGCAGCACTGGCGCTGGCAGATGCCGCAGGGTTACCGCGTGCCAGCAGCCTGAAAGCATTAACCACCTTTACCGGTCTGCCGCATCGCTTTGAAGTGGTGCTGGAGCATAACGGTGTGCGCTGGATTAACGATTCGAAAGCGACCAACGTCGGTAGTACCGAAGCGGCGCTGAATGGCCTGCACGTAGACGGCACGCTGCATTTGTTGCTGGGCGGCGATGGTAAATCGGCAGACTTCAGCCCACTGGCGCGCTATCTGAATGGCGATAACGTGCGTCTGTATTGTTTCGGTCGTGATGGCGCACAGTTGGCGGCGTTACGCCCGGAAGTGGCAGAGCAAACCGAAACGATGGAACAGGCGATGCGCTTGCTGGCTCCGCGTGTTCAGCCTGGCGATATGGTTCTGCTCTCCCCGGCATGTGCCAGCCTTGATCAGTTCAAGAACTTTGAACAACGAGGCAATGAGTTTGCTCGTCTGGCGAAGGAGTTAGGTTGATGCGTTTATCTCTCCCTCGCCTGAAAATGCCGCGCCTGCCGGGATTCAGTATCCTGGTCTGGATCTCCACGGCGCTAAAGGGCTGGGTGATGGGCTCGCGGGAAAAAGATACCGACAGCCTGATCATGTACGATCGCACCTTGCTGTGGCTGACCTTCGGCCTCGCGGCGATTGGCTTTATCATGGTGACCTCGGCGTCAATGCCCATAGGGCAACGCTTAACCAACGATCCGTTCTTCTTCGCGAAGCGTGATGGCGTCTATCTGATCCTGGCGTTCATTCTGGCGATCATTACGCTGCGTCTGCCGATGGAGTTCTGGCAACGCTACAGTGCCACGATGCTGCTCGGATCAATCATCCTGTTGATGATCGTGCTGGTGGTGGGTAGCTCGGTTAAAGGGGCATCGCGTTGGATCGATCTTGGCTTGTTGCGTATCCAGCCAGCCGAACTGACCAAGCTGTCGCTGTTTTGCTATATCGCCAACTATCTGGTGCGCAAAGGCGACGAAGTGCGTAATAACCTGCGTGGCTTCCTGAAACCGATGGGCGTGATTCTGGTGCTGGCGGTGTTGCTGCTGGCGCAGCCAGACCTCGGTACGGTGGTGGTGCTGTTTGTGACCACGCTGGCAATGCTATTCCTGGCGGGGGCGAAATTGTGGCAGTTCATTGCCATTATCGGTATGGGGATTTCAGCGGTTGTGTTGCTGATCCTCGCTGAACCGTACCGTATCCGCCGTGTTACCGCATTCTGGAACCCGTGGGAAGATCCCTTCGGCAGCGGCTATCAGTTAACGCAATCGCTGATGGCGTTTGGTCGCGGCGAACTGTGGGGGCAAGGTTTAGGTAACTCGGTACAAAAACTGGAGTATCTGCCGGAAGCGCACACTGACTTTATTTTCGCCATTATCGGCGAAGAACTGGGGTATATCGGTGTGGTGCTGGCGCTTTTAATGGTATTCTTCGTCGCTTTTCGCGCGATGTCGATTGGTCGTAAAGCGTTAGAAATTGACCATCGTTTTTCCGGTTTTCTCGCTTGTTCAATTGGCATCTGGTTTAGTTTCCAGGCACTGGTTAACGTAGGCGCGGCGGCAGGGATGTTACCGACTAAAGGTTTGACATTGCCGCTAATCAGTTACGGTGGTTCGAGCTTACTGATTATGTCAACAGCCATCATGATGCTGTTGCGTATTGATTATGAAACGCGTCTGGAGAAAGCGCAGGCGTTTGTACGAGGTTCACGATGAGTGGTCAAGGGAAGCGATTAATGGTGATGGCTGGCGGCACTGGCGGACATGTGTTCCCGGGGCTTGCGGTTGCGCATCATTTAATGGCCCAGGGGTGGCAAGTTCGCTGGCTGGGTACTGCCGATCGTATGGAAGCGGACTTAGTACCGAAGCACGGTATCGAGATCGACTTTATTCGTATCTCTGGTCTACGCGGTAAGGGTATTAAAGCGTTACTCGCAGCTCCGTTGCGTATCTTTAACGCCTGGCGTCAGGCGCGGGCGATTATGAAAGCGTATAAACCTGACGTGGTGCTCGGTATGGGCGGCTACGTTTCAGGCCCAGGAGGTCTGGCCGCGTGGTCGTTAGGCATTCCTGTTGTACTTCATGAACAAAACGGTATTGCGGGCTTAACCAATAAATGGCTGGCGAAGATTGCGACCAAAGTGATGCAGGCGTTTCCAGGCGCTTTCCCTAATGCGGAAGTGGTGGGTAATCCTGTTCGTACCGATGTGCTGGCGCTGCCGTTGCCGCAGCAACGTTTGGCTGGACGTGAAGGTCCGGTTCGTGTGTTGGTAGTGGGTGGTTCTCAGGGCGCACGCATTCTTAACCAGACAATGCCGCTGGTTGCAGCAAAGCTGGGCGATTCAGTCACTATCTGGCATCAGAGCGGCAAAGGTTCGCAACAATCCGTTGAACAAGCGTATGCCGAAGCAGGGCAACCGCAGCATAAAGTGACGGAATTTATTGATGATATGGCGGCGGCGTATGCGTGGGCGGATGTTGTCGTTTGCCGCTCTGGTGCGTTGACGGTGAGTGAAATCGCTGCGGCGGGGTTACCAGCATTGTTTGTGCCGTTTCAGCATAAAGACCGCCAGCAATACTGGAATGCACTGCCGCTGGAAAAAGCGGGCGCAGCCAAAATTATCGAGCAACCACAGCTTACTGTGGATGCTGTCGCCAACACCCTGGCCGGGTGGTCGCGAGAAACCTTATTAACCATGGCAGAACGCGCCCGTGCTGCATCCATCCCGGATGCCACCGAGCGAGTGGCAAATGAAGTGAGCCGGGCTGCCCGGGCGTAATTGTGGCGATGCCTTTTGCATCGCATGAATTTGAGAAGTTAATGGCGTAAAGAATGAATACACAACAATTGGCAAAACTGCGTTACATCGTGCCCGAAATGCGTCGCGTTCGGCACATTCACTTTGTCGGCATCGGTGGTGCCGGTATGGGCGGTATTGCCGAAGTTCTGGCCAATGAAGGGTATCAGATCAGTGGTTCAGATTTAGCGCCAAATCCGGTCACGCAGCAGTTAATGAATCTGGGGGCGACGATTTACTTCAACCATCGCCCGGAAAACGTGCGCGACGCCAGCGTGGTCGTTGTTTCCAGTGCAATTTCTGCTGACAACCCTGAGATTGTTGCCGCCCATGAAGCGCGTATTCCGGTGATCCGTCGCGCGGAAATGCTGGCTGAGTTAATGCGTTTTCGTCATGGCATCGCCATTGCCGGAACGCACGGCAAAACGACAACCACCGCGATGGTTTCCAGCATCTATGCGGAAGCGGGTCTCGATCCAACTTTCGTTAACGGTGGGCTGGTAAAAGCGGCTGGCGTTCATGCACGTTTGGGGCATGGCCGCTACCTGATTGCCGAAGCGGATGAGAGCGATGCATCGTTCCTGCATCTGCAACCCATGGTGGCGATTGTCACCAATATCGAAGCCGACCATATGGATACCTACCAGGGCGACTTTGAGAATTTAAAACAGACCTTTATTAATTTTCTGCACAACCTGCCGTTTTATGGGCGTGCGGTAATGTGTGTTGACGATCCGGTGATCCGCGAATTGTTACCGCGCGTGGGGCGTCAGACCACAACTTACGGCTTCAGCGAAGATGCCGACGTGCGTGTAGAAGATTATCAGCAGATTGGTCCGCAGGGACACTTTACGCTGCTACGCCAGGACAAAGAGCCAATGCGCGTAACCCTGAATGCGCCTGGTCGTCATAATGCGCTGAACGCGGCGGCTGCGGTTGCGGTTGCTACGGAAGAGGGGATTGACGACGACGCTATTCTGCGTGCGCTGGAGAGCTTCCAGGGAACCGGTCGTCGCTTCGATTTCCTCGGTGAATTCCCGCTGGAGCCGGTCAACGGTAAAAGTGGTACAGCAATGCTGGTCGATGACTACGGTCACCACCCGACCGAAGTGGACGCCACCATTAAGGCGGCGCGTGCAGGCTGGCCGGATAAAAACCTGGTAATGCTGTTTCAGCCGCACCGTTTTACCCGTACGCGCGACCTGTATGATGATTTCGCCAATGTGCTGACGCAGGTTGATACCCTGTTGATGCTGGAAGTGTATCCGGCTGGCGAAGCGCCAATTCCGGGAGCGGACAGCCGTTCGCTGTGTCGCACGATTCGTGGACGTGGGAAAATTGACCCCATTCTGGTGCCGGACCCGGCGCAGGTAGCCGAGATGCTAGCACCGGTATTAACCGGTAACGACCTGATTCTCGTTCAGGGGGCTGGTAATATCGGAAAAATTGCCCGTTCTTTAGCTGAAATCAAACTGAAGCCGCAAACTCCGGAGGAAGAACAACATGACTGATAAAATCGCGGTTCTGTTGGGCGGAACCTCCGCAGAACGGGAAGTTTCTTTGAACTCTGGTGCCGCAGTGTTAGCCGGGCTGCGCGAAGGCGGCGTCGACGCGCATCCTGTCGACCCGAAAGAAGTTGACGTGACGCAACTGAAATCGATGGGATTTCAGAAAGTATTTATCGCTCTGCACGGGCGCGGCGGTGAAGACGGCACATTGCAGGGGATGCTTGAGCTGATGGGACTGCCTTATACCGGCAGCGGAGTGATGGCATCTGCGCTTTCAATGGATAAACTACGCAGCAAACTGCTGTGGCAAGGTGCTGGTTTACCCGTAGCGCCGTGGGTAGCGTTAACCCGCGCAGAGTTTGAAAAAGGCATTAGCGATAAGCAGTTAGCCGAAATTTCTGCTCTGGGTTTACCATTAATCGTTAAGCCGAGCCGCGAAGGTTCCAGCGTGGGAATGTCAAAAGTAGTAGCAGAAAATGCTCTACAAGATGCATTAAGATTGGCATTTCAGCACGATGAAGAAGTATTGATTGAAAAATGGCTAAGTGGGCCGGAGTTCACTGTTGCGATACTCGGTGAAGAAATTTTACCGTCAATACGTATTCAACCCGCCGGAACCTTCTATGATTATGAGGCGAAGTATCTCTCTGATGAGACACAGTATTTCTGCCCCGCAGGTTTAGACGCGGCACAAGAGGCCAATTTGCAGGCATTAGTGCTGAAAGCATGGACGACTTTAGGTTGCAAAGGATGGGGGCGTATTGATGTCATGCTGGACAGCGATGGACAGTTTTATCTGCTGGAAGCCAATACCTCTCCGGGTATGACCAGCCACAGTCTGGTGCCGATGGCGGCACGTCAGGCAGGCTTAAGCTTCTCGCAGTTGGTAGTACGAATTCTGGAACTGGCGGACTAATATGTCGCAGGCTGCTCTGAACACGCGAAACAGTGAAGAAGAAATTTCTTCTCACCGCAATAATGGAACGCGTCTGGCGGGGATACTTTTCCTGTTGACGGTTTTAACGACTGTGTTGGTGAGCGGCTGGGTCGTGTTGGGCTGGATGGAAGATGCGCAACGCCTGCCGCTCTCAAAGCTGGTGTTGACCGGTGAACGCCATTACACGCGTAATGACGATATCCGGCAGTCGATCCTGGCATTGGGTGAGCCGGGTACTTTTATGACTCAGGATGTCAACATCATCCAGACGCAAATTGAACAACGCCTGCCGTGGATTAAGCAGGTGAGCGTCAGAAAGCAGTGGCCTGATGAATTGAAGATTCATCTGGTTGAATATGTGCCGATTGCGCGGTGGAATGATCAACATATGGTAGACGCCGAAGGAAACACCTTCAGCGTGCCGCCAGATCGCACCAGCAAGCAGGTGCTCCCGATGTTGTATGGCCCGGAAGGCAGCGCCAATGAAGTGTTGCAGGGTTATCGCGAAATGGGGCAAATGCTGGCAAAGGACAGATTTACTCTGAAGGAAGCGGCAATGACCGCGCGGCGTTCCTGGCAGTTGACGCTGAATAACGATATTAAGCTCAACCTTGGCCGGGGCGATACGATGAAACGTTTGGCTCGCTTTGTAGAACTTTATCCGGTTTTACAGCAGCAGGCGCAAACCGATGGCAAACGGATTAGCTACGTTGATTTGCGTTATGACTCTGGAGCGGCAGTAGGCTGGGCGCCCTTGCCGCCGGAGGAATCTACTCAGCAACAAAATCAGGCACAGGCAGAACAACAATGATCAAGGCGACGGACAGAAAACTGGTAGTAGGACTGGAGATCGGCACCGCGAAGGTTGCCGCTTTAGTAGGGGAAGTTCTGCCCGACGGTATGGTCAATATCATTGGTGTGGGCAGCTGCCCGTCACGTGGTATGGATAAAGGCGGGGTTAACGACCTCGAATCTGTGGTCAAATGCGTACAACGCGCCATTGACCAGGCAGAATTGATGGCAGATTGCCAGATCTCTTCGGTATATCTGGCGCTTTCTGGTAAGCACATCAGCTGCCAGAATGAAATTGGTATGGTGCCCATTTCTGAAGAAGAAGTGACGCAAGAAGATGTGGAAAACGTCGTCCATACCGCGAAATCGGTGCGTGTGCGCGATGAACATCGTGTGTTGCATGTGATCCCGCAAGAATATGCGATTGACTATCAGGAAGGGATCAAAAATCCGGTAGGACTTTCGGGCGTGCGAATGCAGGCAAAAGTGCACCTGATCACATGTCACAACGATATGGCGAAAAACATCGTCAAAGCGGTTGAACGTTGTGGGCTGAAAGTTGACCAACTGATATTTGCCGGACTGGCATCAAGTTATTCGGTATTGACGGAAGACGAACGTGAACTGGGAGTCTGCGTCGTCGATATCGGTGGTGGTACAATGGATATCGCCGTTTATACCGGTGGGGCATTGCGCCACACCAAGGTAATTCCTTATGCTGGCAATGTGGTGACCAGCGACATTGCCTATGCCTTTGGCACGCCGCCAAGCGACGCCGAAGCGATTAAAGTTCGCCATGGCTGCGCGTTGGGTTCCATCGTCGGTAAAGATGAGAGCGTGGAAGTGCCGAGCGTAGGTGGGCGACCACCGCGTAGTCTGCAACGTCAGACGCTGGCGGAGGTGATTGAGCCACGGTATACCGAGTTGCTCAACCTGGTCAACGAAGAGATATTGCAGCTCCAGGAAAAGCTTCGCCAACAAGGCGTGAAACATCACCTGGCGGCGGGCATTGTATTAACCGGTGGCGCGGCGCAGATCGAAGGACTTGCCGCCTGCGCTCAGCGCGTGTTTCATACGCAGGTGCGTATTGGCGCGCCGCTGAATATCACCGGTTTAACTGATTATGCTCAGGAGCCGTATTACTCGACGGCTGTGGGATTGCTTCACTACGGGAAAGAGTCACATCTTAACGGTGAAGCGGAAGTAGAAAAACGTGTTACAGCATCAGTTGGCTCGTGGATCAAGCGACTCAATAGTTGGCTGCGAAAAGAGTTTTAATTTTTATGAGGTCGACGGTGATTACGGCCTCAGGCGACAGGCACATATCGGAGAGAAACTATGTTTGAACCAATGGAACTTACCAACGACGCGGTGATTAAAGTCATCGGCGTCGGCGGCGGCGGCGGTAATGCTGTTGAGCACATGGTGCGTGAGCGCATTGAAGGTGTTGAATTTTTCGCGGTAAATACCGATGCACAGGCGCTGCGTAAAACGGCGGTTGGGCAGACGATTCAGATCGGTAGTGGTATCACCAAAGGACTGGGCGCTGGCGCTAATCCAGAAGTTGGCCGTAATGCGGCTGATGAGGATCGCGATGCACTACGTGCGGCGCTGGAAGGTGCAGACATGGTATTTATTGCAGCAGGTATGGGTGGTGGTACTGGTACAGGTGCTGCGCCGGTCGTTGCTGAAGTGGCAAAAGATTTGGGTATCCTGACCGTTGCTGTCGTGACTAAGCCTTTCAACTTTGAAGGCAAGAAGCGTATGGCCTTCGCGGAGCAGGGGATCACTGAATTGTCCAAGCATGTGGACTCATTGATCACCATCCCGAACGACAAACTGCTGAAAGTGCTGGGGCGCGGTATCTCCCTGCTTGATGCGTTTGGCGCCGCGAACGATGTGCTGAAAGGCGCAGTTCAGGGTATCGCCGAACTGATTACTCGTCCGGGTCTGATGAACGTGGACTTTGCAGACGTACGTACCGTGATGTCTGAAATGGGCTACGCAATGATGGGTTCTGGCGTGGCGAGCGGTGAAGATCGTGCGGAAGAAGCGGCTGAAATGGCTATCTCTTCTCCATTGCTGGAAGACATCGACCTGTCTGGTGCGCGCGGCGTGCTGGTTAACATCACGGCGGGCTTCGACTTGCGTCTGGATGAGTTCGAAACCGTAGGTAACACCATCCGTGCATTTGCTTCGGATAACGCGACTGTGGTTATCGGTACTTCTCTTGACCCGGATATGAACGACGAACTGCGTGTAACCGTGGTTGCAACAGGTATCGGCATGGACAAACGTCCTGAAATCACTCTGGTGACCAATAAACAAGTTCAGCAGCCGGTGATGGATCGTTACCAGCAGCACGGTATGGCACCGCTGACGCAAGAGCAGAAACCGGTAGCTAAAGTGGTGAACGACAATACGCCGCAAACTGCGAAAGAGCCGGATTATCTGGATATCCCAGCTTTCCTGCGTAAGCAAGCTGACTAAGATTAAGCTGGAATTTGGGTTACCAGGCTCTTTGTGCTAAACTGGCCTGCCGAATGTATAGTACACTTCGGTTGGATAGGTAATTTGGCGAGATAATACGATGATCAAACAAAGGACACTTAAACGTATCGTTCAGGCGACGGGTGTCGGTTTACATACCGGCAAGAAAGTCACTCTGACGTTACGCCCTGCGCCGGCCAACACCGGGGTCATCTATCGTCGCACCGACTTGAATCCACCGGTAGATTTTCCGGCCGATGCCAAATCTGTGCGTGATACCATGCTCTGTACGTGTCTGGTCAACGAGCATGATGTACGGATTTCAACCGTTGAGCACCTGAATGCTGCGCTCGCGGGCTTAGGCATCGATAACATTGTTATCGAAGTTAACGCACCGGAAATCCCGATCATGGACGGTAGTGCCGCTCCGTTTGTTTACCTGCTGCTTGATGCGGGTATTGACGAGCTGAACTGCGCCAAGAAATTTGTTCGCATCAAAGAGACTGTTCGTGTCGAAGATGGCGATAAGTGGGCTGAATTTAAGCCATACAATGGTTTTTCGCTGGATTTCACCATCGATTTCAACCATCCGGCTATCGATTCCAGCAATCAACGTTATGCGATGAACTTCTCTGCTGATGCGTTTATGCGCCAGATCAGCCGTGCGCGTACGTTCGGTTTCATGCGTGATATCGAATACCTGCAGTCCCGTGGTTTGTGCCTGGGCGGCAGTTTCGATTGTGCCATCGTTGTTGACGATTATCGCGTACTGAACGAAGACGGTCTGCGTTTTGAAGACGAATTTGTTCGTCACAAAATGCTCGATGCGATCGGTGACTTGTTCATGTGTGGTCACAACATTATTGGTGCATTTACCGCTTATAAATCCGGTCATGCACTGAATAACAAATTGTTGCAGGCTGTCCTGGCAAAACAGGAAGCCTGGGAATATGTGACCTTCCAGGACGACGCAGAACTGCCGTTGGCCTTCAAAGCGCCTTCAGCCGTACTGGCATAACGACATTTATACTGTCGTATAAAATTCGACTGGCAAATCTGGCACTCTCTCCGGCCAGGTGAACCAGTCGTTTTTTTTGAGCTTTTATCAGAGCCGTAAGAAACGGTGCGAACGCTGTTTTCTTAAGCACTTTTACGTACAACTTATCTTCATTCCTGCTGTGGACTTCAGGCTTTAATGATAAGATTTGTGCGCTAAAAACGTTTGAATACGATCGGGATGGCAATAACGTGAGTGGAATACTGACGCGCTGGCGACAGTTTGGTAAACGCTACTTCTGGCCGCATCTCTTGTTAGGGATGGTCGCGGCGAGTTTAGGTTTGCCTGCGCTCAGCAACGCCGCCGAACCAAATGCGCCCGCAAAAGCGACAACCCGCAACCACGAGCCTTCCGCCAAAGTTAACTTTGGTCAGTTGGCCTTGCTGGAAGCGAACACGCGCCGCCCGAACTCAAACTATTCTGTTGATTACTGGCATCAGCACGCAATTCGCACGGTAATCCGTCATCTTTCCTTCGCAATGGCACCGCAAACGCTGCCCGTTGCCGAAGAATCTTTGCCTCTTCAGGCGCAACATCTTGCTTTACTGGATACGCTCAGCGCGCTGCTGACCCAGGAAGGCTCGCCGTCTGAAAATGATTATCGCATTGATTATGCGCATTTTACCCCACAAGCAACATTCAGCACGCCCGTCTGGATAAGCCTGGCGCAAGGCATCCGTGCTGGCCCTCAACGCCTCAGCTAACAACAATAAACCTTTATTTCATTTTATTAACTCCGCAACGCGGGGCGTTTGAGATTTTATTATGCTAATCAAATTATTAACTAAAGTTTTCGGTAGTCGTAACGATCGTACCCTGCGCCGGATGCGCAAAGTGGTGAACATCATCAATGCCATGGAACCGGAGATGGAAAAACTCTCCGACGAAGAACTGAAAGGGAAAACCGCAGAGTTCCGCGCGCGCCTGGAAAAAGGCGAAGTGCTGGAAAATCTGATCCCGGAAGCCTTCGCCGTCGTGCGTGAAGCAAGTAAGCGCGTCTTTGGTATGCGTCACTTCGATGTACAGTTGCTCGGCGGTATGGTTCTTAATGAACGTTGCATCGCGGAAATGCGTACTGGTGAAGGTAAAACCCTGACCGCAACGCTGCCTGCTTACCTGAACGCATTAACCGGTAAAGGTGTGCACGTTGTTACCGTCAACGACTACCTGGCGCAACGTGACGCCGAAAACAACCGTCCGCTGTTTGAATTTCTCGGCCTGACCGTCGGCGTCAACCTGCCGGGAATGCCTGCGCCGGCAAAGCGTGAGGCTTACGCGGCTGACATTACTTACGGTACTAACAATGAATACGGCTTTGACTACCTGCGCGACAACATGGCGTTCAGCCCTGAAGAACGTGTACAGCGTAAACTGCACTATGCGCTGGTGGACGAAGTGGACTCCATCCTGATCGATGAAGCGCGTACACCGCTAATTATTTCCGGCCCGGCTGAAGACAGCTCGGAAATGTATAAACGTGTGAATAAAATCATTCCGCACCTGATCCGTCAGGAAAAAGAAGACTCCGAAACCTTCCAGGGTGAAGGCCACTTCTCGGTTGATGAAAAATCTCGCCAGGTGAACCTGACCGAACGTGGTCTGGTGCTGATTGAAGAACTGCTGGTGAAAGAAGGCATCATGGATGAAGGGGAGTCGCTGTACTCTCCGGCCAACATCATGCTGATGCATCACGTAACGGCGGCGCTGCGCGCTCATGCGCTGTTTACTCGCGACGTCGATTACATCGTTAAAGATGGCGAAGTTATCATCGTTGACGAACACACCGGTCGTACCATGCAGGGGCGTCGCTGGTCCGATGGTCTGCACCAGGCTGTTGAAGCTAAAGAAGGTGTGCAGATCCAGAACGAAAACCAGACGCTGGCTTCTATCACCTTCCAGAACTACTTCCGTCTGTATGAAAAACTGGCAGGGATGACCGGTACTGCTGATACCGAAGCATTCGAATTCAGCTCAATTTACAAGCTGGATACCGTAGTCGTTCCGACCAACCGTCCGATGATTCGTAAAGATTTGCCAGACCTGGTCTACATGACCGAAGCAGAAAAAATTCAGGCGATCATTGAAGATATCAAAGAACGTACTGCGAAAGGTCAGCCGGTGCTGGTGGGTACTATCTCCATCGAAAAATCGGAACTGGTGTCAAATGAGCTGACCAAAGCCGGTATCAAACACAACGTCCTCAACGCCAAATTCCACGCCAACGAAGCGGCGATTGTTGCTCAGGCAGGTTATCCGGCAGCGGTGACCATCGCGACCAACATGGCAGGTCGTGGTACTGACATTGTGCTTGGTGGTAGCTGGCAGGCAGAAGTTGCCGCGCTGGAAAACCCGACCGCAGAGCAAATTGAAAAAATTAAAGCCGACTGGCAGGTACGTCACGATGCGGTACTGGCAGCAGGTGGCCTGCATATCATCGGCACCGAACGTCACGAATCTCGTCGTATCGATAACCAGTTGCGCGGTCGTTCTGGTCGTCAGGGGGATGCTGGTTCTTCCCGTTTCTACCTGTCGATGGAAGATGCGCTGATGCGTATTTTTGCTTCCGACCGAGTATCCGGCATGATGCGTAAACTGGGTATGAAACCAGGCGAAGCCATTGAGCACCCGTGGGTGACCAAAGCGATTGCCAACGCCCAGCGTAAAGTTGAAAGCCGTAACTTCGATATTCGTAAGCAACTGCTGGAATATGATGACGTGGCTAACGACCAGCGTCGCGCCATTTACTCCCAGCGTAACGAACTGCTGGATGTTAGCGATGTGAGCGAAACCATCAACAGCATTCGTGAAGATGTGTTCAAAGCGACCATCGATGCCTACATTCCGCCACAGTCACTGGAAGAAATGTGGGATATTCCGGGTCTGCAGGAACGTCTGAAAAACGATTTCGACCTCGATTTGCCGATTGCCGAGTGGCTGGACAAAGAGCCTGAACTGCATGAAGAGACGCTGCGTGAGCGTATTCTGGCGCAGTCCATCGAAGTGTATCAGCGTAAAGAAGAAGTGGTTGGTGCTGAGATGATGCGTCACTTCGAGAAAGGCGTCATGCTGCAAACGCTTGACTCCCTGTGGAAAGAGCACCTGGCAGCGATGGACTATCTGCGTCAGGGTATCCACCTACGTGGCTATGCACAGAAAGATCCGAAGCAGGAATACAAACGTGAATCGTTCTCCATGTTTGCAGCGATGCTGGAGTCGTTGAAATATGAAGTTATCAGCACGCTGAGCAAAGTCCAGGTACGTATGCCTGAAGAGGTTGAGGAGCTGGAACAACAGCGTCGTATGGAAGCCGAGCGTTTAGCGCAAATGCAGCAGCTTAGCCATCAGGATGACGACTCTGCAGCCGCAGCGGCACTGGCGGCGCAAACCGGTGAGCGCAAAGTAGGACGTAACGATCCTTGCCCGTGCGGTTCTGGTAAAAAATACAAGCAGTGCCATGGTCGCCTGCAATAAAAGCTAACTGTTGAAATAAAAGGCGCAGGATTCTGCGCCTTTTTTATAGGTTTAAGACAATGAAAAAACTGCAAATTGCGGTGGGTATTATTCGCAACGAGAACAATGAAATTTTTATTACTCGTCGTGCCGCAGATGCGCACATGGCGAATAAACTGGAGTTTCCAGGCGGTAAAATTGAAATGGGCGAAACACCGGAACGAGCGGTGGTGCGTGAACTTCAGGAAGAAGTCGGGATTACCCCGCAACATTTTTATCTATTTGAAAAGCTGGAATATGAATTCCCGGACAGGCATATAACACTGTGGTTCTGGCTGGTCGAAAGCTGGGAAGGGGAGCCGTGGGGTAAAGAAGGGCAGCCCGGAGAGTGGATGACGCTGGCCAGCCTCAATGCAGATGATTTTCCGCCAGCCAATGAACCGGTAATTGCGAAGCTTAAGCGTCTGTAGGTCGGACAAGGCGTTTACGCCGCATCCGACATTTGCGCAAGATGCCTGATGCGATGCTGACCGCGTCTAATCAGGCCTACGTGCGGCATCAGACAAAATGTCACTGCTTTGGCTCTTCGCTCCAGTCATCACTCTCAGAAAGATCACCGCTGCTGGGGATTCGTTTTTCTTCAGCAGCCCATTCTCCGAGGTCGATCAGTTGACAACGTTTGCAACAAAATGGCCGAAACGGGCTGACTTCACCCCAAACCACCGTTTTCCCGCAGGTAGGGCAATTCACCGTAATAGTTTCTGACATTTTTACTCCTTAGCAACAGGCCAGTTCGAAATCCAGACGTTCCGGTACTTGTCCATTTTCACTGTCCAGTGGCATAAAACGAATCGCAAAACGGCTTTTATGACCGGAAATTTGCGGATAAAGCTGTGAATCGAGCGCCAGATTCAGGCGCAGCAAATCGGCATCGTCACCGTTATCCTGATAAAAACCATTCAGGCTGGTTTGTTTGCGGAAGGGGGCAGACTGGCGAATTAAATCAAGCACCATGGTAAGTGCCTGGGTGAGCGGGTTCAGGCTGGCAATCCAGGTTTCTACCTGGCTGTCGCGTTGTGACTGGGGTAAATGCAGCCAGATATGCAAAGTGGGCAAATCAAAGCTACAACAGCCGCCAGGGATGCTCAGACGCTGACGCACTAAGGCAATCAGCCTGTCTTCACGTAGAAATTGCCCGATACGCGGCGCGGAAATCAACACGCTACCCGCTGTTTTTAACTGCTGAATTAATGCTTCAATACGGCTCTGATCAACGCCTGGCACGCCAATCCAGGTCTGGAGTTTACGTTGCTGGCGGTCAAGCTCTTTCAACAGCTCAGTGCGCACTTCTCCGCGCTCGAAAACATCCAGCAATTCGCTGACATTACGGAAGAAATGCAGGGCGCCAGCGTAGTCAACGATGGGTAAATTTACGGTGAGTTGTTGAATTAAAAACTCAATGCGCAGCCATGTACGCATTTTTTCATTTAGTGGATGTTCAAAAAGGACCTGGGTCTGCATTACGGTTTTTCCTGTGAGACAAACTGCGACGCAAGCTGCAAATAGTGTGCGTGCAGGCGGGCAACATCCGATGCAATAGCATCCGGTGCGCCGTTATTATCAATGACGTCATCTGCCACGGCAAGACGGGCTTCGCGCGTTGCTTGGGCAGCAAGAATTTGTTCGACATGCTCGCGAGTAACATCATCGCGCTGCATGGTGCGCTTAAGTTGCGTTTCTGGGCTGACATCCACCACCAGCACACGATTCGCTTTTTTATACAGTGAGTTTTCTACCAGCAATGGCACAACCCACAGTATATAGGGAGAAGTTGCCTGCTGGATCTGACGTTGCGTCTCCTGCTGAATCAGCGGATGCAGCAGGGCGTTAAGCCAGTTTTTCTCTTCCGGGTTAGCGAAGATCCGCTCGCGCAAGCCCCTGCGCTGCAATGACCCATCAGCAGCAATCATGTCAGCGCCAAAGTGTTCAGCAATGGCACGTAGCGCAGGTGCACCTGGTTCAACCACCTGACGCGCAATAATATCGGCATCAATGACGTTAATTCCGAGGTCTGCAAACGCATTTGCAACGGTACTCTTGCCACTGCCAATGCCTCCCGTTAAGGCAACTATATACCTCATAATTTATATTCCCGGGAATTCATCATGATTATCAAAATGTTAAAAATGAGCGTACAAAAGCGAAATTGATGGAACATTCGCTCATTATTTACCAGGTAAATTTATGGGATTGTAGCGTAAAAAAAGACAATTTCGCAGTCTTGCGCCACATCGATTAGTGCGTATGATAGCGTCACTGGAGTTGCGCTCTTATCCTTATAGCCATTAACCCCAGGAATCCGCACATGCGTATTGAAGAAGATCTGAAGTTAGGTTTTAAAGACGTCCTCATCCGTCCTAAACGTTCTACTCTTAAAAGTCGTTCCGATGTTGAACTGGAACGTCAATTCACCTTCAAACATTCAGGTCAGAGCTGGTCCGGCGTGCCGATTATCGCCGCGAATATGGACACCGTAGGCACTTTTTCCATGGCCTCTGCGCTGGCTTCTTTTGATATTCTGACTGCTGTGCATAAACACTATTCTGTCGAAGAGTGGCAAGCGTTTATCAACAATTCTTCCGCTGATGTGCTGAAACATGTGATGGTTTCTACCGGCACGTCTGATGCGGATTTCGAAAAAACCAAACAAATTCTCGACCTGAACCCGGCATTAAACTTCGTTTGTATTGATGTGGCGAATGGTTATTCCGAACACTTCGTGCAGTTCGTTGCGAAAGCGCGTGAAGCGTGGCCGACCAAAACCATTTGTGCTGGCAACGTAGTGACTGGTGAAATGTGTGAGGAGCTTATCCTCTCCGGTGCTGATATCGTTAAAGTTGGTATTGGCCCAGGTTCTGTCTGTACAACTCGCGTCAAAACAGGCGTCGGTTATCCGCAACTTTCTGCGGTAATCGAATGTGCCGATGCCGCGCACGGTCTGGGCGGGATGATCGTCAGCGATGGTGGCTGCACCACACCGGGCGATGTCGCGAAAGCCTTTGGCGGCGGTGCTGATTTCGTGATGCTCGGTGGTATGCTGGCAGGCCACGAAGAGAGCGGTGGTCGCATTGTTGAAGAGAACGGCGAGAAATTTATGCTGTTCTACGGCATGAGCTCCGAGTCTGCGATGAAACGCCACGTTGGCGGCGTTGCGGAATACCGCGCAGCAGAAGGTAAAACTGTTAAGCTGCCGCTGCGAGGCCCGGTTGAAAATACCGCGCGTGATATTTTGGGCGGCCTGCGTTCAGCTTGTACATACGTTGGGGCTTCACGCCTGAAAGAACTGACCAAGCGCACCACGTTTATTCGTGTGCAGGAACAAGAAAACCGCATCTTCAACAACCTGTAATCTCCCAACGCTGGCGTGGAGCAACACGCCAGCGTTATCCCATCCCACTCATCGCATCGCCTAAATGGAAAATTGGCAGATACATTGCCACCACCAGCGTACCGATAATTCCTCCCGTTATGATCAGCAACGCCGGTTCCAGTAAGGCTGCGAGGTTATCCGCCAGCGCCATTGTGTTATCTCGATGATGATGGGCGAGGTTGTCTAGCATGAGATCCAGCGAGCCGGATGCCTCTCCTGTTCTCACTAATTGCAAACAGAGCTGGCTAAACTCACCGGTATTTTTTAGCGCCAGCCAGATGGGATGACCGTTACTGATATCGTGCTGGATTTGTGTCAGAAGTTGCGCCCAGTACGGGCAGCGCATTGTTTCTCTGACGCTCTCAATCCCTTGTAAAAAAGTAATCCCTGCACTTTGTGTCAGCGCCAGAATCGTAAAAATCTGCGTGAGTTTTTGTCCCCGCATCAGGGAACCCATAATCGGGATGCGTAACAGCAACTTCTGCCGCGTGATAAGCCAGGTCGGGCGGCGTATCAGCAACTTATTAGCTATTGCCAGCAGAAAGCCGAACAACACCAGCAGCCAGCCCCATTCACCACTAAAATCTGCCAGCGTCATGATCCCCTGCGTTAGCGCCGGTAACGGGGTATTAAAGGTCCTATAGATAGCGGCAAACTCCGGCAGAACAAAATGCAGCATTGCCACAACCACCATGATTGCCATCGCTAAAATGATGATGGGATAGCGCAATGCTGATTTCACTTTGTCGGCCAGCTGTCGCTGGGCTTTTTGCTGACGAGCCAGTTCAAAACAGCATTCATCCAGCTTACCGGTCAGTTCACCCGTGCGGATCATCGCCTGATAGAGCGGCGGAAATACCTCTGACCAGGGTAATAAGGCATAGGAAAAAGCAATGCCCTGTTCGAGATCGTGCGCCAGCGATTGCAGCAATGCTTGCCATTGCTTACTGGGATGCTGTTCCGCCAACAGTGCCAGCCCTTCAGAAAGCGTCAACCCGGCTTTGAGTAGCGTCGCCAGTTGATGAATGACTTCCGCGTTTTTATCTCCTCGCCACTGCGCAGAATTGATGGCGATTCGCTTCAGGCTTAGTGGGGTAACCATCTGTTGCTGTAGTGCAATAAGCAGCAAAGCACGGCTCTCTGCCCATAGCATCCCATCTTGCGTATTGCCGTCGCCGGTTATGCCATGCCAGCGCCAGAGTTGTTTACTCGCCATGCGGCATCCCCAATACGCGGATTAACTCTTCAAAGGTGGTTAAGCCTTGCTTCACGGCCAGGCTGCCGTTTTCAAAAAGCGTGCGCATTCCCGCCTGTCGGGCGTGCGTTTCAAGCGATTCAATGTCGGTATTAGCGGAAATAAGCTGGCGTATGACCGGTGTTATGGGCAGAACTTCAAATAAGGCCGTGCGACCATAAAAACCGTGGTAGCAATGTACACAACCGGGTGCCTGCCAGTGGGGCAGCGGCGACGGCCATACATTGTCTGGAATATGGATGGGCTCCCCTTGCTGTCGGCGACAATGTGGGCAAAGTTTACGTACCAGACGCTGGGCTATTACCAGCGTAAGTGCCGATGAGAGCATCCAGCGAGCAACGCCCATTTGCTGTAAACGCACCAGCGTTTCGCAGGTGGAATTAGTGTGTAGCGTGGACAATACCAGATGACCCGTTTGCGCGGCTTTAATAGCGATTTCTGCCGTTTCGCCATCGCGGATCTCTCCGATCATGATGACGTCAGGATCCTGGCGCAATAACGCACGCAAAACGCCCTGAAAGGTGAGCCCGGCACGCGGATGTATTTGCGTCTGGTTTAGCCCGGCGATGGGGATCTCAACCGGATCTTCGACGCTACAAATATTAATATCAGCGGTATTCAGCGTTTGCAGGGCACTATAAAGCGTGACCGTTTTGCCGCTTCCGGTAGGGCCAGTTACCAGCACCAGTCCCTGTGGTTGCTGTAGGGCATGAGCAAAGTCCGCCAGTTGTAACGGCTGCATTCCCAGCGTGTTGACATCCAGCGCCTGGTTCACCTGCTGTAACAACCGTAATACCACCTTTTCACCGCCCCGACATGGCAAGGTCGCAATACGAAATGAGACGGCGTTCCCTGCCAGTTCGACAGTGAATTGCCCGTCCTGCGGCAGGCGATGTTCCGCAATATCCAGGCTTCCCAGCACTTTTAATCTGGCGGTTAATGCGACTCCGGCATCCGGTGAAACATCCGGTAAAGGATGCAATACGCCGTCGATACGCAGGCGGATACGGTATCCATTGTCTGCTGGTTCGATATGAATATCAGACGCGCGTTGTTCCAGCGCAGATTGTAACGTTTGGGTCAGCAACTCTGCTCTGGGCTGATGCTTCTCCTGAACGGCTAAGGGCAACGTTTGTTGTACGCGACTGGCGTGACCTTCCATCTGCTGGCGCGTCCAGCAGGTGATCTCAATGCGTTTAGTGGTGGCAAAATGTAAGGCGTCGAGGAATTCATGCGAAGGCGCATCGACCACCGCCACATGAACCACCTCTTCGCTGGCATCCAGCAAGACTCCCTGATAACGCAGACACAGGGCGGTGAGCTGTGAAATATTCATGGCCGCTCCTTAGTTAGCGTCATCAAAGCGGAAGACATCTTCGCAGGCTTGCTGCAACGCGCTGTCACTTTGAATATTGCAGTTGCGCGTCCAGCCGGTGACGCCGTTTGCGTTATCCCAACTCGGCGTCATGACGACGCTTAGCCCATTGAGGCTCTCCTGCCCGGTCAGCGACACCACGCCCTTTGCCACACTCATGGCTGAAACATAGCGAGTGGTGGTGGGCGAGGGGATGCCATTGCTACCGCCGTCACAGGTATCTAATCCACCATGTTCCAGCGCGCACAATTCTACGGCAGTACGGTAAGGCACAAAGGTTTGTAGCATGTCGGTGAGTGCGGCTTTGCGCAGGTAGTTCTGATAAGCGGGAATGCCGATGGCGCTTAAAATGGCAATGATGCCAATAACCACCATCAGTTCGATAAGTGTAAAACCGCGTTGCTTGTCCATCTGTTTTGCTCCTTGATTTCGTTGGCGCTACTTTGGCAAACGCCATCGGCACAAGCGAGGGGCAAAAAACAAAACGGGAAAGCAGCTTCCGGGGTTTTTTATTACGTTGCAGTGAAAGACAAGAAATTTGCGAGGCGTTACGAAGAAAGATGGGGGAAGGGAAGATTATCCGCCCGCTACGGAGCGGATAAATCTGTCAGCAATTAGCGAAAACGCATTGAAAGGTCGAGTGCCTGTACGTGTTTAGTTAGCGCACCGACGGAGATAAAGTCCACGCCCGTTTCGGCAAATTCGCGCAGAGTTTTGTCGGTGACGTTGCCAGACACTTCCAGTAGCGCCTTGCCGTTGGTGCGTTTGACGGCTTCGCGCATCTGGTCTGTTTCGAAGTTATCCAGCATGATGATATCGGCACCTGCTTTCAGGGCTTCATCAAGTTCTTCCAGATTTTCTACTTCGACTTCTACTGGCGCATCCGGGTGCAACCAGGACGCTTTTTCGACCGCCTGACGCACTGAGCCGGAGGCAATAATATGGTTTTCTTTGATAAGGAAGGCATCAGAAAGCCCCAGACGGTGATTCGCTCCGCCGCCGCAAAGTACCGCGTATTTCAGAGCTGAACGCAGGCCGGGTAAGGTTTTGCGCGTATCCAACAACTGCGTGTTGGTGCCTTCCAGTAATTCGACATAGTGGCGTACCTTACTGGCAACCCCTGAAAGGGTTTGCACAAAATTGAGCGCAGTGCGTTCGCCCGTTAACAGCACGCGGGATGGGCCTTCAAGTTCGAACAAGGGTTGATTGGCGTTGATGACATCGCCGTCATCGACATGCCAGATGATGGTGACATCGTCGCCTGCCAGCTGAATAAACACCTCTTCAACCCAGCGTTTGCCGCAAAATACGCCATTCTCGCGGGTGATCACCGTGGCATGAGAGCGAGAATTTTCCGGTAAAAGTTTTGCCGTAATGTCATTGTTGGCATCGACTGTTCCGCCTAAATCTTCCCGCAGCGCCTGAGCCACCGCGCCGGGGATATCGAGATTAATGCGTTCCAGCAGCTCGTCACGTCGGGTGTCAGGGTTATAGCGGCGAGGCGGCATGTTAAAACTCCAGATAGCTAACGAATCATAAGGTAGAAACATGCTACTCTGAACCGGGTATTAGCACCACATATAAGGAGATCCTGCATGTTGTTAGAACAGGGGTGGCTGGTCGGCGCGCGCCGCGTTCCCTCACCACATTACGATTGTCGCCCGGATGACGAAACACCCACCCTGCTGGTGGTGCACAATATTAGCCTGCCGCCAGGCGAGTTTGGCGGTCCGTGGATCGACGCATTATTCACCGGAACTATTGATCCGCAGGCACATCCTTTCTTTGCTGAGATCGCCCATTTGCGCGTTTCCGCTCATTGTTTGATTCGCCGTGATGGTGAAATTGTCCAGTATGTTCCTTTCGATAAACGCGCCTGGCACGCGGGAGTCTCTCAGTATCAAGGTCGCGAACGCTGTAATGATTTTTCTATTGGGATTGAGCTGGAAGGTACTGACACGCTGGCGTACACCGATGCGCAGTATCAACAGCTTGCGGCGGTTACGCGGGCGCTGATTGATCGCTATCCAGATATCGCTAAAAACATGACGGGGCATTGCGATATTGCGCCGGAGCGGAAAACCGATCCCGGTCCTGCATTTGATTGGGCACGGTTTCGTGCGCTGGTTAGCAAGGAGACAACATGACGCTATTTACAACCTTACTGGTGCTAATTTTTGAGCGCCTGTTTAAGTTGGGCGAGCACTGGCAGCTTGATCACCGTCTTGAAGCGTTCTTTCGGCGGGTGAAACATTTTTCGCTGGGGCGCACGTTAGGTATGACCATTATTGCGATGGGAGTGACTTTTTTGCTGTTGCGCGCGTTGCATGGGTTATTGTTCAACGTCCCTACGCTGCTGGTATGGCTGTTGCTTGGTTTACTGTGTATTGGCGCGGGTAAAGTGCGTCTCCATTATCATGCATATCTGACAGCCGCTTCACGTAACGATAACCATGCCCGTTCCACGATGGCTGGCGAATTAACCATGATTCACGGTGTTCCTGCAGGTTGTGATGAACGTGAGTTCTTGCGTGAGCTGCAAAATGCACTGCTGTGGATCAATTTCCGTTTTTACCTGGCGCCGCTGTTCTGGTTGATTGTAGGGGGAACCTGGGGGCCAGTTACGCTGATGGGGTATGCGTTTTTGCGTGCATGGCAATACTGGCTGGCGCGTTACCAGACGCCGCATCATCGTTTACAGTCCGGCATTGATGCCGTGCTTCATGTGCTGGATTGGGTGCCGGTTCGTCTTGCGGGTGTGGTATATGCCTTGATCGGTCACGGTGAGAAAGCATTACCTGCCTGGTTTGCTTCGCTGGGTGATTTCCATACTTCGCAATATCAGGTGTTAACGCGTCTGGCGCAGTTCTCTCTGGCGCGTGAACCGCATGTTGATAAGGTGGAGACGCCGAAAGCAGCGGTTTCAATGGCGAAGAAAACTTCGTTCGTGGTTGTGGTGGTGATTGCGCTACTGACGATTTACGGAGCGTTAGTGTAAAGATTGTAGCCCTCACCCAGCGAGGGTGAGGGCGTAGAGAGATTAATGCGCTTTTATGGCTTTTGCGGTTTTCTCTTTAAACAGATAACCGATGCCTAACACGAGCAGCCATACCGGGATCAGGTAAACCGAAATCGCCATTCCCGGCGTCATCAGCATAATCACCAGTACCGCCGCCATAAATAGCAGGCAGATCCAGTTACCCAGTGGATAGAGCAGGGCAGGGAAACGAGTTATCACACCTTGTTCTTGCTTAGCGCGGCGGAACTTCATATGTGCCAGGCTAATCATCGCCCAGTTGATCACCAGAGCGGAAACCACCAGCGCCATTAACAGGCCGAATGCGGACTCTGGGGCAAGGTAGTTAATCAGTACGCACAATGCCGTAACCAGCGCAGAGACCAGAATGGTGTTTACCGGTACGCCGCGTTTATCGACGGAAGCGAGCATTTTCGGTGCGTTTCCTTGTTGTGCCAGACCGAAAAGCATACGGCTGTTGCAGTAGACGCAACTGTTATAAACCGAAAGCGCCGCCGTCAACACCACGATATTCAGGGCGTTAGCTACAAAAGTATCGCCCAACTCGTGGAAGATCAGCACAAACGGACTGGTATCGGCGGTAACGCGCGTCCACGGCATCAGGGAGAGCAGAACGGCTAAGGAACCAATGTAGAAAATCAGGATGCGGTAGATAACCTGATTAGTCGCTTTGGGAATACTTTGCTCCGGGTTATCTGCTTCTGCTGCGGTGATGCCCACCAGTTCCAGACCGCCGAACGAGAACATGATAATCGCCATCATCATCACCAGCCCGGTGAAGCCGTGCGGCAGGAAGCCACCTTGATCCCACAGGTTGCTAACGCTCGCCTGCGGGCCACCGTTGCCGCTAAACAGCAGCCAGCCACCGAAGATGATCATCGCCACCACCGCGATAACTTTGATAATGGCAAACCAGAACTCCATCTCGCCAAACACTTTAACGTTGGTCAGGTTGATGGCGTTGATCACCACAAAGAATACGGCGGCCGAAGCCCAGGTGGGGATTTCCGGATACCAGAACTGAATGTATTTGCCGACGGCAGTAAGCTCTGCCATGGCAACTAAAACGTACAGTACCCAGTAGTTCCAGCCAGAGGCGAAACCAGCAAAGCTGCCCCAGTATTTATAAGCAAAGTGGCTGAAGGAGCCTGCTACCGGTTCTTCGACCACCATTTCACCTAACTGACGCATGATCAGAAAGGCGATAAACCCGGCAATAGCGTAACCCAGGATAATCCCTGGCCCTGCGGACTGTATTACGGAGGCGCTTCCCAGGAATAGCCCGGTTCCTATCGCGCCACCCAGCGCGATAAGCTGGATATGGCGGTTTTTAAGGCCGCGCTTTAGCTGCTCGCCGTGCTGTTGACCTTCCATCATGAAACCTCGTGCGGTGATTGTTTTTTTGATCTACGCAGTAATGCGTGTGTAAGTTTGCAATTCCGTTTGTTGTATTAATTTGTTTACATCAAAGGCGTTTGAATTGTTACAAAGGGACTTCCGTCAGATCAAGAATAATGGTATGCGGCAGCGAATGCACTCGCTTTATGCCAGGTTGAAGATGAGTTGCCTAAAAAGAAATCGTTTGTAAAGGGAAGCCCCGAAACACCCCCACCGCAATAAATGAATATAAATTCGTTTTAATAGCATTAAAAATCGAAAAATTGGTAAGTGAATCGGTTCAATTCGGATTTTTATAGTTTAATAAACGTTAAAAAAACCATTGCTCACGTAAAGTCTACATTTGTGCATAGTTACAACTTTGAAACGTCATATGTGTCAAGTTGTTAAAATGTGCACAGTTTCATGATTTCAATCAAAACCTGTATGGACATGAGGTGAATACTTTGTTACTTTAGCGTCACAGACATGAAATTGGTAAGACCAATTGACTTCGGCAAGTGGCTTAAGACAGGAACTCATGGCCTACAGCAAAATCCGCCAACCAAAACTCTCCGATGTGATTGAGCAGCAACTGGAGTTTTTGATCCTCGAAGGCACACTTCGTCCGGGCGAAAAACTCCCACCGGAACGCGAACTGGCGAAACAGTTCGACGTCTCCCGTCCCTCCTTGCGTGAGGCGATTCAACGTCTCGAAGCGAAGGGCTTGTTGCTTCGTCGCCAGGGTGGCGGCACTTTTGTCCAGAGCAGCCTCTGGCAAAGTTTCAGCGATCCGCTGGTGGAGCTGCTCTCCGACCATCCTGAATCACAGTATGACTTGCTCGAAACACGACACGCCCTGGAAGGTATCGCCGCTTATTACGCCGCGCTGCGTAGTACCGATGAAGACAAGGAACGCATCCGTGAACTCCATCACGCCATAGAGCTGGCGCAGCAGTCTGGCGATCTGGACGCGGAATCAAACGCCGTACTCCAGTATCAGATTGCCGTCACCGAAGCGGCCCACAATGTGGTTCTGCTTCATCTGCTAAGGTGTATGGAGCCGATGTTGGCTCAGAATGTCCGTCAGAACTTCGAATTGCTCTATTCGCGTCGCGAGATGCTGCCGCTGGTGAGTAGTCACCGCACCCGCATATTCGAAGCGATTATGGCCGGTAAGCCGGAAGAAGCGCGCGAAGCATCACATCGCCATCTGGCCTTTATCGAAGAAATTTTGCTCGACAGAAGCCGTGAAGAGAGTCGCCGTGAGCGTTCTCTGCGCCGTCTGGAGCAACGAAAGAATTAGTGATTTTTCTGGTGAAAATTAGCCAGAAGATGTTGTAAATCAAGCGCATATAAAAGCGCGGCAACTAAACGTAGAACCTGTCTTATTGAGCTTTCCGGTGAGAGTTCAATGGGACAGGTTCCAGAAAACTCAACGTTATTAGATAGATAAGGAATAACCCATGTCAGAACGTTTCCCAAATGACGTGGATCCGATCGAAACTCGCGACTGGCTCCAGGCGATCGAATCGGTCATCCGTGAAGAAGGTGTTGAGCGTGCTCAGTATCTGATCGACCAACTGCTTGCTGAAGCCCGCAAAGGCGGAGTCAACGTAGCCGCAGGCACCGGCGTCAGCAACTACATCAACACCATCCCCGTTGAAGAACAACCGGAGTATCCGGGTAATCTGGAACTGGAACGCCGTATTCGTTCAGCTATCCGCTGGAACGCCATCATGACGGTTCTGCGTGCATCCAAAAAAGATCTGGAACTGGGCGGCCACATGGCATCCTTCCAGTCTTCCGCAACCATTTATGATGTGTGCTTTAACCACTTCTTCCGTGCACGCAACGAGCAGGATGGCGGCGACCTGGTTTACTTCCAGGGTCACATCTCCCCGGGCGTTTACGCTCGTGCTTTCCTGGAGGGTCGTCTGACTCAGGAGCAGCTCGATAACTTCCGTCAGGAAGTTCACGGCAATGGCCTCTCTTCCTATCCGCACCCGAAACTGATGCCGGAATTCTGGCAGTTCCCGACCGTATCTATGGGTCTGGGTCCGATTGGTGCTATTTACCAGGCTAAATTCCTGAAATATCTGGAACACCGTGGCCTGAAAGATACCTCTAAACAGACCGTTTACGCGTTCCTCGGCGACGGTGAAATGGACGAACCGGAATCCAAAGGTGCGATCACCATCGCTACCCGTGAAAAACTGGATAACCTGGTCTTCGTTATCAACTGTAACCTGCAGCGTCTTGACGGCCCGGTAACTGGTAACGGCAAGATCATCAACGAACTGGAAGGCATCTTCGAAGGTGCTGGCTGGAACGTGATCAAAGTGATGTGGGGTAGCCGTTGGGATGAACTGCTGCGTAAAGATACCAGCGGTAAACTGATCCAGCTGATGAACGAAACCGTTGACGGCGACTACCAGACCTTCAAATCGAAAGATGGTGCGTACGTTCGTGAACACTTCTTCGGTAAATATCCTGAAACCGCAGCACTGGTTGCAGACTGGACTGACGAGCAGATCTGGGCACTGAACCGTGGTGGTCACGATCCGAAGAAAATCTACGCTGCATTTAAGAAAGCGCAGGAAACCAAAGGCAAAGCGACAGTAATCCTTGCTCATACCATTAAAGGTTACGGCATGGGCGACGCGGCTGAAGGTAAAAACATCGCGCACCAGGTTAAGAAAATGAACATGGACGGCGTGCGTCACATCCGCGACCGTTTCAATGTGCCGGTGTCTGATGCAGATATCGAAAAACTGCCGTACATCACCTTCCCGGAAGGTTCTGAAGAGCATACCTATCTGCACGCTCAGCGTCAGAAACTGCACGGTTATCTGCCAAGCCGTCAGCCGAACTTCACCGAGAAGCTTGAGCTGCCGAGCCTGCAAGACTTCGGCGCGCTGCTGGAAGAGCAGAGCAAAGAGATTTCTACCACTATCGCTTTCGTTCGTGCCCTGAACGTGATGCTGAAGAACAAGTCGATCAAAGACCGCCTGGTGCCGATCATCGCCGATGAAGCTCGTACTTTCGGTATGGAAGGTCTGTTCCGTCAGATTGGTATTTACAGCCCGAACGGTCAGCAGTACACCCCGCAGGACCGCGAGCAGGTTGCTTACTATAAAGAAGACGAGAAAGGTCAGATTCTGCAGGAAGGGATCAACGAGCTGGGCGCAGGTTGTTCCTGGCTGGCAGCGGCGACCTCTTACAGCACCAACAATCTGCCGATGATTCCGTTCTACATCTATTACTCGATGTTCGGCTTCCAGCGTATCGGCGATCTGTGCTGGGCGGCTGGCGACCAGCAAGCGCGTGGCTTCCTGATCGGCGGTACTTCCGGTCGTACCACCCTGAACGGTGAAGGTCTGCAGCACGAAGATGGTCACAGCCATATTCAGTCGCTGACTATCCCGAACTGTATCTCTTACGACCCGGCTTACGCTTACGAAGTTGCTGTCATTATGCATGACGGTCTGGAGCGTATGTACGGTGAAAAACAAGAGAACGTTTACTACTACATCACCACGCTGAACGAAAACTACCACATGCCGGCAATGCCGGAAGGTGCTGAGGAAGGTATCCGTAAAGGTATCTACAAACTCGAAACCATTGAAGGTAGCAAAGGTAAAGTTCAGCTGCTGGGCTCCGGTTCTATCCTGCGTCACGTCCGTGAAGCAGCACAGATCCTGGCGAAAGATTACGGCGTAGGTTCTGACGTCTATAGCGTGACCTCCTTCACCGAACTGGCGCGTGATGGTCAGGATTGTGAACGCTGGAACATGCTGCACCCGCTGGAAACTCCGCGCGTTCCGTACATCGCTCAGGTGATGAACGACGCTCCGGCAGTGGCATCTACCGACTATATGAAACTGTTCGCTGAGCAGGTCCGTACTTACGTACCGGCTGACGACTACCGCGTCCTGGGTACTGATGGCTTCGGTCGTTCCGACAGCCGTGAGAACCTGCGTCACCACTTCGAAGTTGATGCTTCCTACGTAGTGGTTGCGGCGCTGGGCGAACTGGCTAAACGTGGCGAAATCGATAAGAAAGTGGTTGCTGACGCAATCGCCAAATTCAACATCGATGCAGAAAAAGTTAACCCGCGTCTGGCGTAAGAGGTAAAAGAATAATGGCTATCGAAATCAAAGTACCGGACATCGGGGCTGATGAAGTTGAAATCACCGAGATCCTGGTCAAAGTGGGCGACAAAGTTGAAGCCGAACAGTCGCTGATCACCGTAGAAGGCGACAAAGCCTCTATGGAAGTACCGTCTCCGCAGGCGGGTATCGTTAAAGAGATCAAAGTCTCTGTTGGCGACAAAACCCAGACCGGCGCACTGATTATGATTTTCGATTCCGCCGACGGTGCAGCTGACGCTGCACCTGCTCAGGCAGAAGAGAAGAAAGAAGCCGCTCCGGCAGCAGCACCAGCGGCAGCGGCGGCAAAAGATGTTAACGTTCCGGATATCGGCAGCGACGAAGTCGAAGTGACCGAAATCCTGGTGAAAGTGGGCGATAAAGTTGAAGCTGAACAGTCGCTGATCACCGTTGAAGGCGACAAGGCTTCTATGGAAGTTCCGGCGCCGTTTGCAGGCACCGTGAAAGAGATCAAAGTGAACGTTGGCGACAAAGTGTCTACCGGCTCGCTGATTATGATCTTCGAAGTTGCGGGTGAAGCAGGTGCGGCAGCTCCGGCTCCGGCGGCTAAACAGGAAGCGGCTCCGGCAGCAGCATCTGCACCAGCGGCTGGCGTGAAAGAAGTTAACGTTCCGGATATCGGCGGTGACGAAGTTGAAGTGACCGAAGTGATGGTGAAAGTGGGCGACAAAGTTGCCGCTGAACAGTCACTGATCACCGTAGAAGGCGACAAAGCCTCTATGGAAGTTCCGGCTCCGTTCGCGGGCGTCGTGAAGGAACTGAAAGTCAACGTTGGCGATAAAGTGAAAACTGGCTCGCTGATTATGATCTTCGAAGTTGAAGGCGCAGCGCCTGCGGCAGCTCCGGTGAAACAGGAAGCGGCAGCTCCGGCTCCAGCAGCAAAAGCTGAAGCCCCGGCAGTAGCACCGGCTGCGAAAGCGGAAGGCAAATCTGAATTTGCTGAAAACGACGCTTACGTTCACGCGACTCCGCTGATCCGCCGTCTGGCACGTGAGTTTGGCGTTAACCTGGCGAAAGTGAAGGGCACTGGCCGTAAAGGTCGTATCCTGCGCGAAGACGTTCAGGCTTACGTGAAAGAAGCTATCAAACGTGCAGAAGCGGCTCCGGCAGCGACTGGCGGCGGTATCCCTGGCATGTTGCCGTGGCCGAAGGTGGACTTCAGCAAGTTTGGTGAAATTGAAGAAGTGGAACTGGGCCGCATTCAGAAAATCTCTGGTGCTAACCTGAGCCGTAACTGGGTGATGATCCCGCATGTTACTCACTTCGACAAAACCGATATCACCGAGCTGGAAGCGTTCCGTAAACAGCAGAACGAAGAAGCAGCGAAACGTAAGCTGGATGTGAAGATAACCCCAGTTGTCTTCATCATGAAAGCCGTTGCTGCGGCACTTGAGCAGATGCCTCGCTTCAACAGTTCGCTGTCGGAGGACGGTCAGCGTCTGACCCTGAAGAAATACATCAACATCGGTGTGGCGGTGGATACCCCGAACGGTCTGGTTGTTCCGGTATTCAAAGACGTCAACAAGAAAGGCATCATCGAGCTGTCTCGCGAGCTGATGACTATTTCTAAGAAAGCGCGTGACGGTAAGCTGACTGCGGGCGAAATGCAGGGCGGTTGCTTCACCATCTCCAGCATCGGCGGCCTGGGTACTACCCACTTCGCGCCGATTGTGAACGCGCCGGAAGTGGCTATCCTCGGCGTTTCTAAGTCCGCGATGGAGCCGGTGTGGAATGGTAAAGAGTTCGTGCCGCGTCTGATGCTGCCGATCTCTCTCTCCTTCGACCACCGCGTGATCGACGGTGCTGATGGTGCCCGTTTCATTACCATCATTAACAACACGCTGTCTGACATTCGCCGTCTGGTGATGTAAATAAAAGAGCCGGCCCATCGGCCGGCTTTTTTCTGGTAATCTCATGAATGTATTGAGATTATTAGCGAATAGACAAATCGGTTGCCGTTTGTTGTTTAAAAATTGTTAACAATTTTGTAAAATACCGACGGATAGAACGACCCGGTGGTGGTTAGGGTATTACTTCACATACCCTATGGATTTCTGGGTGCAGCAAGGTAGCAAGCGCCAGAATCCCCTGGAGCTTACATAAGTAAGTGACTGGGGTGAGGGCGTGAAGCTAACGCCGCTGCGGCCTGAAAGACGACGGGTATGACCGCCGGAGATAAATAAATAGAGGTCATGATGAGTACTGAAATCAAAACTCAGGTCGTGGTACTTGGGGCAGGCCCCGCAGGTTATTCTGCTGCCTTCCGTTGCGCTGATTTAGGTCTGGAAACCGTAATCGTAGAACGCTACAACACCCTCGGCGGTGTTTGCCTGAACGTCGGCTGTATCCCTTCTAAAGCACTGCTGCACGTAGCGAAAGTTATCGAAGAAGCCAAAGCTCTGGCTGAACACGGTATCGTCTTCGGTGAACCGAAAACCGATATCGACAAGATTCGTACCTGGAAAGAGAAAGTGATCAATCAGCTGACCGGTGGTCTGGCTGGTATGGCGAAAGGCCGCAAAGTCAAAGTGGTCAACGGTCTGGGTAAATTCACCGGGGCGAACACCCTGGAAGTTGAAGGTGAGAACGGTAAAACCGTGATCAACTTCGATAACGCGATCATCGCAGCGGGTTCTCGCCCGATCCAACTGCCGTTTATTCCGCATGAAGATCCGCGTATCTGGGACTCCACTGACGCGCTGGAACTGAAAGAAGTACCAGAACGCCTGCTGGTTATGGGTGGTGGTATCATCGGTCTGGAAATGGGAACCGTATACCACGCGCTGGGTTCACAGATTGACGTGGTTGAAATGTTCGACCAGGTTATCCCTGCGGCTGACAAAGACATCGTTAAAGTCTTCACCAAGCGTATCAGCAAGAAATTCAACCTGATGCTGGAAACCAAAGTTACTGCCGTTGAAGCGAAAGAAGACGGTATTTATGTGACGATGGAAGGCAAAAAAGCACCGGCTGAACCGCAGCGTTACGATGCCGTGCTGGTAGCGATTGGTCGTGTGCCGAACGGTAAAAACCTCGACGCAGGTAAAGCAGGCGTGGAAGTGGACGACCGTGGCTTCATCCGCGTTGATAAACAACTGCGTACCAACGTACCGCACATCTTTGCTATCGGCGATATCGTCGGTCAGCCGATGCTGGCACACAAAGGTGTTCACGAAGGTCACGTTGCTGCTGAAGTTATCGCAGGTAAGAAACACTACTTCGATCCGAAAGTTATCCCGTCTATCGCTTATACCGAACCAGAAGTTGCATGGGTAGGTCTGACTGAGAAAGAAGCGAAAGAGAAAGGCATCAGCTACGAAACCGCCACCTTCCCGTGGGCTGCTTCTGGTCGTGCTATCGCTTCCGACTGCGCAGACGGTATGACCAAACTGATTTTCGACAAAGAATCTCACCGTGTGATCGGTGGTGCAATTGTCGGTACTAACGGCGGTGAGCTGCTGGGTGAAATCGGTCTGGCAATCGAAATGGGTTGTGACGCGGAAGACATCGCGCTGACCATCCACGCGCACCCGACTCTGCATGAGTCTGTGGGTCTGGCGGCAGAAATATTCGAAGGTAGCATCACTGACCTGCCGAACCCGAAAGCGAAGAAGAAGTAATTCTTCGTGTGCCGGAACATCCGGCAAATTAAGAAGCGGCTATTCTGGCCGCTTCAGATTGTTGACAAAGTGCTCGTTGTTGATGCCGGATGCGGCGTAAACGCCTTATCCGGCCTACAAAATCATGCAAATTCAATACATTGCAGGTGCCGTGTAGGCTCGATAAGCTTGCGCATCGGGCGATTCGATGTTTGTCATCAGTCTTAAGCGGCTAACAACGCCGCTTTTTTTACGCCTGCAATTTATCTTTCCAGTCTTCTTGCTCCACGCTCAGACAACCGTTCACGTACCGCAGACCGTTGCTCGTTATTCAGCCTGGCAGTACGGTTACTGTCGTTTAGACGTTGCGGGCGGTTCTCCTGAACTTTCTCCCGAAAAACCTGACGTTGTTCAGGAGATGCCGATTGAATACGCTGGCGGGCGTTATCACGTTGCTGTTGGTTGAGTGGGTGCTGCTCTGGTGATGCGGACTGAATACGCTCACGCGCTGCATCTCTTCGCTGCTGGTTCTTCGGGTTAGTCTGCATTTTCTCGCGGACTGCCTGGCGCTGCTCAGGTGAAGCGGACTGAATACGCTGACGCGCCGCCTCTCTTCGCTGCTGGTTCTGCGGGTTAGTCTGCATTCTCTCACGGAACGCCTGGCGCTGTTCAGGTGAGGCCGACTGATAACGCTGACGAGCGGCATCCTTTTGCTGCTGGGTCAGTGGTTGGCGACGGCTGAACTCGCGAAAATCTTCATAATTGCCATCGTGTTCCGCTTCATTAAACCGTTGTGCCGCAGCCTGACGTTGCGTATCTCGCGTAATGGCTGGTGCGGCGTGTGTTCGTTGCTGAAACTGACTTGCCGCTGCCTGACGCTGACTGTCGCGCGACGGTGCAGGAAGCGGCGTGGCGCTCATGCCGCCACTGACATCGGTTTGATGAAACCGCTTTGCCATATCCTGATCATGATAAGGCAAACCGGTGATGCTGCCAACTTACTGATTTAGTGTATGATGGTGTTTTTGAGGTGCTCCAGTGGCTTCTGTTTCTATCAGCTGTCCCTCCTGTTCAGCTACTGACGGGGTGGTGCGTAACGGCAAAAGCACCGCCGGACATCAGCGCTATCTCTGCTCTCACTGCCGTAAAACATGGCAACTGCAGTTCACTTACACCGCTTCTCAACCCGGTACGCACCAGAAAATCATTGATATGGCCATGAATGGCGTTGGATGCCGGGCAACTGCCCGCATTATGGGCGTTGGCCTCAACACGATTTTACGTCACTTAAAAAACTCAGGCCGCAGTCGGTAACCTCGCGCATACAGCCGGGCAGTGACGTCATCGTCTGCGCGGAAATGGACGAACAGTGGGGCTATGTCGGGGCTAAATCGCGCCAGCGCTGGCTGTTTTACGCGTATGACAGGCTCCGGAAGACGGTTGTTGCGCACGTATTCGGTGAACGCACTATGGCGACGCTGGGGCGTCTTATGAGCCTGCTGTCACCCTTTGACGTGGTGATATGGATGACGGATGGCTGGCCGCTGTATGAATCCCGCCTGAAGGGAAAGCTGCACGTAATCAGCAAGCGATATACGCAGCGAATTGAGCGGCATAACCTGAATCTGAGGCAGCACCTGGCACGGCTGGGACGGAAGTCGCTGTCGTTTTCAAAATCGGTGGAGCTGCATGACAAAGTCATCGGGCATTATCTGAACATAAAACACTATCAATAAGTTAGAGTCATTACCAGGCAAACCATTACGGTAGTTTGGATTGTGCCGCCATGCCATATTCTTATCAGTAAGATGCTCACCGGTGATACGGTTGAAATTGTTGACGTCAATATTGATGTTGTCACCGTTGTGTTGCCAGCCGTTGCCGTCACGATGACCGCCATCGTGGTGATGATAATCATCATCGTCATGATGATGGTCATGATCGTCGTCATCCCAGTCGATGCTGCTGAATAACGCGTATGTAGTAGCGACGCCCATGCTGTAGCCGAAACCGCGCACAAAGCTGTCAACAAACGGTTCTCCGGCTGGCGGCGGCAGGTAAACCGGCGGATACGCGGAATTGGCCCAGTTCCCGTAAACCACGGTCGGGTTATAGTTGGGAATATAAACCACATCCGGATTGGTTGGTTCGATGGTTATTACGGTCGGTGCAGGTTCTGTAATGACGGGGCTGGCTGTTGAAACGGTATTGGATTGTATGGCGGAAGGCGCGACAGCCGGTTTTACCGGTACAGCTTTCTTCGTTGTCGTAATGACTTTCTGTTCGGTTGATGACTTCAGCGACCCGGTTTGTTGCGCCAGTTGACGCAAACGCTGTACCGAGTCCATCACGTCCTGCGGCTGTGCCAGAAACGCATCGCCCAGGTTTTGCACCCACTGCGGGTTTTCGCCCATCAATGCCATCAACTGTGGAAACGCCACCAGTGATTTGACGCTGGCATCCCACGGCTGGTCAGATACCGCCTGAATAGCAGCATCGCCTTGTTTAAGTGGATTATCGTGCGACCATTGCACTGCTTGAGCAACGTTTGTCGGATAGGTTGATGCCATTAACACTTGTGAAAGCAGAGAATCGGGGTACAGTGCGACAGGCGCGACCCATTGATCAATTTGCGCAGTGCTGAATGTAGATTTAACGACGGCAGGTACTACTGGCGGCGCGGAAACCGTTGCTGGAAGCGTAGCTGTAGTGACAACAGGCACAGTTTGCGCTTCTATAGGCGTTTCCACAGTGCGGCTTTTTACATACAAAGCACCGGAAGCGGCACAAAGCCCGGCACTGCAAATTAGCGCCAGCACATGGGGTTTAAACGGCAAAGTCATTTTCATAATTCGGATCTCAAGGAAATCGCAATGGTCGGCGAACTGCCACCCGCAGGTGCTGTGAATCCGAGTATAAAGAGGCGGTAGTTTAAATTTTGACTAATCTTGGGATTCGTTGATAAAGGTGATTATCACTCTGCGAATTAACGAAGTTTTTACGAAGGGAAACAATCTCTAGACCATCCTTAACGATTCAGCCACTTTTTTATGTTGCTTTTTTGTAAACGGATTAACACATCGTCAAAATCCTGCTATTCTGCCCGTTGCGGTACTGGGCATTTACCCTACAAACTGCTGTCTCACAGGAGCGTGAAGAGAATCGCCTGCCGCACTATGACAATGAGAGCGAGGAGAACCGTCGTGCTAGAAGAATACCGTAAGCACGTAGCTGAGCGTGCCGCTGAGGGGATTGCGCCCAAGCCCCTGGATGCAAACCAAATGGCCGCGCTTGTAGAGCTGCTGAAAAACCCGCCTGCGGGCGAAGAAGAATTCCTGTTAGATCTGTTAACCAACCGTGTTCCCCCTGGCGTCGATGAAGCCGCCTATGTAAAAGCTGGTTTCCTTGCTGCTGTCGCGAAAGGCGAAGCCAAATCCCCACTGTTGACTCCAGAAAAAGCCATTGAACTGCTGGGCACCATGCAGGGTGGTTACAACATTCATCCGCTGATCGATGCGCTGGATGATGCCAAACTGGCGCCAATTGCCGCCAAAGCACTGTCTCATACGCTGCTGATGTTCGATAACTTCTATGATGTAGAAGAAAAAGCCAAAGCCGGCAACAAATATGCGAAGCAGGTTATGCAGTCCTGGGCAGATGCCGAATGGTTCCTGAATCGCCCGGCGCTGGCTGAAAAACTGACCGTTACCGTCTTCAAAGTGACCGGTGAAACCAACACCGATGACCTCTCTCCGGCACCGGATGCATGGTCGCGTCCGGATATCCCACTGCACGCCCTGGCGATGTTGAAAAACGCCCGTGAAGGCATCGAGCCAGACCAGCCAGGCGTTGTTGGACCGATCAAACAGATCGAAGCTCTGCAACAAAAAGGTTTCCCGCTGGCCTACGTGGGTGACGTTGTAGGGACTGGTTCTTCGCGTAAATCCGCCACTAACTCCGTACTGTGGTTTATGGGCGATGATATTCCACATGTGCCGAACAAACGCGGCGGTGGTTTGTGCCTCGGCGGTAAAATTGCACCAATCTTCTTTAACACGATGGAAGATGCCGGTGCGTTGCCAATTGAAGTGGACGTTTCCAGCCTGAACATGGGCGACGTGATTGACGTTTATCCGTACAAAGGTGAAGTGCGTAACCACGAAACCAACGAACTGCTGGCGACCTTCGAACTGAAAACCGACGTGCTGATTGATGAAGTGCGTGCGGGAGGCCGTATTCCGCTGATTATCGGTCGTGGCCTGACCACCAAAGCGCGTGAAGCACTTGGCCTGCCGCAGAGTGATGTTTTCCGTCAGGCGAAAGATGTCGCTGAGAGCGATCGCGGCTTCTCGCTGGCGCAGAAAATGGTGGGGCGTGCCTGTGGCGTTAAAGGCATTCGTCCGGGCGCTTACTGTGAGCCGAAAATGACTTCGGTCGGTTCTCAGGACACCACCGGCCCAATGACTCGTGATGAACTGAAAGACCTGGCGTGCCTGGGCTTCTCGGCTGACCTGGTGATGCAGTCTTTCTGTCACACTGCGGCTTATCCGAAGCCGGTTGACGTTAACACACACCACACACTGCCGGACTTCATTATGAACCGTGGCGGTGTGTCGCTGCGTCCGGGTGACGGCGTAATCCACTCCTGGCTGAACCGTATGCTGCTGCCAGATACCGTGGGTACGGGTGGTGACTCCCATACTCGTTTCCCGATTGGTATCTCCTTCCCGGCGGGTTCTGGTCTGGTGGCATTTGCTGCCGCAACTGGCGTGATGCCACTGGATATGCCGGAATCCGTTCTGGTGCGCTTCAAAGGCAAGATGCAGCCGGGAATCACCCTGCGCGATCTGGTACACGCCATTCCGCTGTATGCGATCAAACAAGGTCTGCTGACCGTTGAGAAGAAAGGCAAGAAAAACATCTTCTCTGGTCGCATCCTGGAAATTGAAGGTCTGCCGGATCTGAAAGTTGAGCAGGCATTTGAACTGACCGATGCGTCTGCCGAGCGTTCTGCTGCCGGTTGTACCATCAAGCTGAACAAAGAACCGATCATCGAATACCTGAACTCCAACATCGTCCTGCTGAAGTGGATGATCGCGGAAGGTTACGGCGATCGTCGTACCCTGGAACGTCGTATTCAGGGCATGGAAAAATGGCTGGCGAATCCTGAGCTGCTGGAAGCCGATGCGGATGCGGAATATGCAGCGGTGATTGACATCGATCTGGCTGATATCAAAGAACCTATCCTCTGTGCACCGAACGACCCGGATGACGCACGTCCGCTGTCTGCGGTACAGGGCGAGAAGATCGACGAAGTGTTTATCGGTTCTTGCATGACTAACATCGGTCACTTCCGTGCCGCTGGTAAACTGCTGGATGCGCACAAAGGTCAGTTGCCGACCCGCCTGTGGGTGGCACCGCCAACCCGTATGGACGCCGCGCAGTTGACCGAAGAAGGCTACTACAGCGTCTTCGGTAAGAGCGGTGCGCGTATAGAGATACCTGGCTGTTCCCTGTGTATGGGTAACCAGGCGCGTGTGGCAGACGGTGCGACGGTGGTTTCCACCTCTACCCGTAACTTCCCGAACCGTCTGGGTACTGGCGCGAACGTCTTCCTGGCTTCTGCGGAACTGGCTGCTGTCGCGGCACTTCTTGGCAAACTGCCAACGCCGGAAGAGTACCAGACCTATGTTGCGCAGGTAGATAAAACTGCCGTTGATACTTACCGTTATCTGAACTTCAACCAGCTTTCTCAGTACACCGAAAAAGCGGACGGGGTGATTTTCCAGACTGCGGTTTAATAAGTAAGCGCACGCGCTGCGCATAAACAACACAATGCCCGGTGAATGAGATTCCCGGGCATTTTTTATTTCTAAACCATCGCCGTTCCGCTGTTTTTCTCCGGTAAGGCTGCGATAATTACATCAATGGCGCAATGCGATTTCGGCGCATTGCCGGGAGCAGAGGAACACACTATGGATTATGAATTTCTGCGCGATATTACCGGAGTGGTAAAGGTGCGTATGTCCATGGGGCATGAAGTGGTCGGGCACTGGTTTAATGAAGAGGTGAAAGAAAACCTGGCCTTGCTTGATGAAGTGGAAGACGCCGCGCGCACGCTCAAAGGTAGCGAACGTTCCTGGCAGCGGGCAGGGCATGAGTACACGCTATGGATGGACGGCGAAGAGGTGATGATTCGCGCCAATCAACTGGAATTCGCTGGCGATGAAATGGAAGAGGGGATGAACTACTACGACGAAGAAAGCCTGTCGCTATGCGGCGTTGAGGATTTTCTGCAGGTGGTGGCGGCTTACCGTAATTTCGTGCAGCAGAAGTAAATAAATCTGGCGGAGCCTGGGAGCTCCGCCAGAGCCGTTAAACGGCTGGCATATTGCGCCCGTAATAAATCTCGCGCATTTCTTTCCACAGCGCAGCAGTAATTTCCTGGCGCTCGCTGTCGGTTAAATCTTCCGGTTTGGTGTGGAACATGTAGTGCTTAAGGTCGAACTCTTTAAGCAACATCTTGGTATGGAAGATATTTTCCTGATAGACGTTTACATCCACCATGTCATACAGCGCCTTCATATCGTCAGACATAAAGTTCTGAATCGAATTAATCTCATGGTCGATAAAGTGCTTCATACCGTTAATGTCGCGGGTAAAACCGCGCACGCGATAATCAATGGTTACGATATCGGACTCAAGCTGGTGGATCAGGTAATTCAGCGCCTTCAGCGGAGAAATCACGCCGCAGGTGGAAACTTCTATATCGGCGCGGAAGGTACATAAACCGCCTTCAGGATGACTTTCCGGGTAGGTATGTACGCAAATATGACTTTTATCGAGATGGGCAACCACGGCTTCTGGCAGCGGGCCGGGGTGTTCTGTTTTGTCGATAAGTTTCGGATCAACCGGCTCTTCGCTCACCAGAATAGTGACGCTGGCACCCTGTGGTTCGTAATCCTGGCGGGCGATGTTAAGAATATTGGCCCCGATAATGGAACAGGTTTCTGACAGGATTTCGGTCAGACGGTTGGCATTATAGAGTTCATCGATATAAGCAATATAACCGTCGCGCTCTTCGGCAGTTTTGGCGTAGCAGATATCGTAAATACAAAAACTCAGACTTTTGGTCAGATTATTAAAGCCATGCAGTTTCAGTTTTTTCAATTTCTTATCTTCTCCTTAGGACGGCTGTGAAGCCAGTGCGTCTTGCAGATACTGAGGTAAGGCAAAAGCTGCCGTATGGACTGCCGGGTTGTAATAACGGCATTTCAGGCCAGAGGCGAGAAAACGCGCCTGAATAATTTCGGTAGAGAGATGGCGTAAGGCGTCGTTATCTGTTGCCCATGCAAAGGTCATGATGCCGCCGTAATAGGTCGGGATCGCCGCCTGATAAAAGCCAACGTCGCTGAAGTAATGGCTGAGTTTGCGATGGCTGTCGATGGCCTCTTCCTGCTGTAAAAAGCAGACACCGTTCTGCGCGACGAAAATACCGCCAGGATTCAGGCAACGTTTGCAACCTTCATAAAATGCTGAGGTAAACAGGCTTTCGCCGGGACCGATAGGATCGGTGCAGTCGGAGATAATTACGTCGAAGGTCTGGCTGGTTTGATTAACGAAATTGACACCATCATCGATCACCAGTTTAAAGCGTGGATCGTCGTAGCTACCGGCATTATGGTTGGGCAGATACTGACGGCAGAACGACACGACACCCGCATCGATTTCCACCATCGTGATTGACTCAACGTTTTTATGTCGGGTCACTTCACGCAGCATGGCACCGTCGCCGCCGCCGATGATCAGCACATGTTTCGCGTGACCGTGAGCCAGTAGAGGAACGTGGGTCATCATCTCATGATAGATAAACTCGTCGCGCTCGGTGGTTTGTACTACACCATCCAGCGCCATCACGCGACCAAATGCGGCGTTCTCAAAAATGATCAGATCCTGGTGATCGGTCTTTTCATGATACAGAACATTATCTACAGCAAAGTACTGCCCAAACTGGTCGTGTAGCGTTTCATGCCACCGTTTTTTTTCGGCCATGGGTTGATACCTCCTTTGTTAACACCCGTAAAAAAAGGGCGCAACATAATAGCTAACATTGACCGCAGATGCACGGTCAATATTTCTACAAAAAGGTATCAGGGATTATTTGACGTAGGCAAGCAGGCTTAAGGAATCGCGAGCCAGGGCTTTGCACTTTTTAGCGACAGGAATGCCAATACCGCTGAGATCGCGATAGCTATCTTCACCGAGAGATTTCATATCGAAGGTGTCGTAATTGCTGAGATCCCACTGGTTTTGCTGGGCGAAAAAGACCAGTGCGCGACGAATTTGCCCGTTAGGTAAGTTCTGGTAACCGCAATCGTTCTTCAGAAAAACAAACACTGCCGTTAAATCGGCCATATCTTCGGCTTCAGACTCGCTGAGCGCGTAACTGTTTGCGCATACAGCCATCAGGCTGCCGAATAATACTGTTCTGAAAAACGTCTTCATTGCTTCTACCAGGACTTAAAGATGATAAACGTTAGCACACTGCGAGCGAGGCGACGACCATTATTGTGGATTAAATTGTGTCTGTGGCTTGACCTTCCTGTAAGGGGAAGGACTATGCTCAACGTTTGATTTTGTTTCGCCTGCTTAAGAATAAGGAAATAACTATGCAACGTCGTGATTTCTTAAAATATTCCGTCGCGCTGGGCGTGGCTTCGGCTTTGCCACTGTGGAGCCGCGCAGTATTTGCGGCGGATCGTCCAACGTTACCGATCCCTGATTTGCTCACGACCGATGCCCGTAATCGTATTCAGTTAACTATTGGTGAAGGCCAGTCCAGCTTTGCCGGGAAAACGGCGACCACTTGGGGTTACAACGGCAATCTGCTGGGGCCGGCGGTGAAATTACAGCGCGGCAAAGCGGTAACGGTTGATATCTATAACCAACTGGCGGAAGAGACGACGTTGCACTGGCACGGGCTGGAAGTGCCGGGTGAAGTGGACGGCGGCCCGCAGGGGATTATTCCGCCTGGCGGTAAACGCACGGTGACGCTGAACGTTGATCAACCTGCCGCCACTTGCTGGTTCCATCCGCATCAACACGGCAAAACCGGGCGTCAGGTGGCGATGGGGCTGGCAGGACTGGTAGTGATTGAAGATGACGAGATCCTGAAATTAATGCTGCCGAAACAGTGGGGTATCGATGATGTCCCGGTGATCGTTCAGGATAAAAAATTTAACGCCGACGGGCAGATTGATTATCAACTGGATGTGATGACCGCCGCCGTGGGCTGGTTTGGCGATACGCTGCTGACCAACGGCGCTATTTACCCGCAACACGCTGCACCGCGTGGCTGGCTGCGCCTGCGTTTGCTTAATGGCTGTAATGCCCGCTCGCTCAATTTCGCCACCAGCGACAATCGCCCGCTGTATGTGATTGCCAGCGATGGTGGTCTGCTGCCTGAACCGGTGAAGGTGAGCGAACTGCCGGTGCTGATGGGCGAGCGTTTTGAAGTGCTGGTGGAGGTTAACGACAACAAACCGTTTGATCTGGTGACGCTGCCGGTCAGCCAGATGGGAATGGCGATTGCGCCGTTTGATAAGCCGCATCCGGTAATGCGTATTCAGCCGATTGCCATTAGTGCTTCAGGTGCCTTACCTGACACATTAAGTAGCCTGCCTGCTTTACCTTCGCTGGACGGATTAACGGTACGCAAGCTGCAACTCTCTATGGATCCGATGCTCGATATGATGGGGATGCAGATGCTGATGGAGAAATATGGCGATCAGGCGATGGCCGGGATGGATCACAGCCAGATGATGGGGCATATGGGGCACGGTAATATGAATCATATGAGCCACGGCGGGAAGTTCGATTCCCACCATGCCAATAAAATCAACGGTCAGGCGTTTGATATGAACAAGCCGATGTTTGCGGCGGCGAAAGGACAGTACGAACGTTGGGTTATTTCTGGCGTGGGTGACATGATGCTGCATCCGTTCCATATCCACGGTACGCAGTTCCGTATCTTGTCAGAAAATGGCAAACCGCCAGCGACGCATCGCGCAGGCTGGAAAGATACCGTTAAAGTAGAAGGCAATGTCAGTGAAGTGCTGGTGAAGTTTAATCACGACGCACCGAAAGAACATGCTTATATGGCGCACTGCCATCTGCTGGAGCATGAAGATACGGGGATGATGTTAGGGTTTACGGTGTAAAAATACGTATTCGGAAATATGCCCGGATCTCTCCGGGCATTATGGTTATTTCACATCATCCGGCAGCGCATAAGCCACAATATAGTCGCCCATCTTCGTACCAAATGAACCGTGACCGCCTGCGGAGATCACCACATACTGCTTACCATTCACTTCATAGGTCATCGGTGTTGCCTGACCGCCCGCTGGTAGACGACCCTGCCACAGTTTTTCACCGTTGCTCATGTTGTAAGCGCGCAGGTAGTTATCTGCCGTAGCGGCAATAAACAGCACGTTACCCGCCGTGGAGATTGGTCCGCCGAGCATCGGCATACCCATATTAAACGGCACCGGAACGGGCATCGGGAACGGCATACTGTCCTGCGGCGTACCAATACGTTTCTTCCACACCACTTCATTGGTTTTCAGATCCAGTGCCGAGATGTAACCCCATGCTGGTTGTTTACACGGCAGACCAAACGGTGAAAGGAACGGGTTAAGCGTGACGCCATACGGCACGCCGTACTGCGGCTGAATACCGGATTCCGTACCCGTGCCTTTGGCATCTTTCGGCTGTTCCATCGGGTTGCCAGGACCGCGTGGGATCAGTTTCGAAACAAACGGCAGCGCCATTGGGTTGGCAATTGCCACTTCACGATTCGGATCAACGGAAATCCCGCCCCATTCGAACATCCCCAGGTTACCCGGGAAGACCAGCGTACCCTGTTCAGATGGTGGGGTGAAAATGCCTTCATAGCGCATCTGGTGGAACATTACGCGGCACACCAGCTGGTCAAACATGGTGGCGCCCCACATGTCCGCACCGCTTAAATCTTTCGTCGGACGGAAGCTCAGTTCAGAGAACGGTTGGGTAGGGGTGACGTAATCGCCTTTCGCTGCGCCTTGTGGAACCGGTTTTTCCGGTGCAGGAACCACCAGTTCACCATTACGACGATCGAGCACAAAAATGTTGCCAGTTTTCGCCGGAGCGTAAATGACCGGCACCTTTTGACCATTAACGGTGATATCCGCCAGCGTCGGCTGTGCCGGAAGATCCATATCCCACAGGTCGTGGTGAACGGTCTGGTAACTCCACGCCAGTTTCCCGGTAGTGGCATTCAGCGCCAGAATCGAGCTGGCATAACGTTCCTGTTCCGGTGTGCGGTTACCGCCCCAGATATCTGGCGTGGTCACGCCCATCGGCAGATACACCAGATCCAGCTTCGCGTCATAGGCCGCAGGTGCCCACGAGTTTGGCGAGTTAAAGGTAAAGGTGTGTTCGTCAGACGGGATCGCGTTCGGATCTTTCGCGCCCGGATCAAAGGCCCACAGCAGCTTCCCGGTGTTGACATCAAAACCACGGATCACGCCAGACGTTTCGCGGGTTGAGAAGTTATCGGTGACTGAACCAGCCATCACGATGGTTTTATCGGTGATAATCGGCGGCGAAGTCGGCTCATACAGACCCGGTTTGGTATCCGGCATATTGCTTTGCAGATTGAGCACGCCTTTATTGGCGAAGGTTTCGCACAGCTTGCCGTTTTCAGCGTTAATCGCAATCAGGCGACCATCATTGACCGGAAGAATGATACGACGCGGGCAATCCGCCATCACTTCCGGCGAAGCGGTTTCTGCTTTGGCTTCATGATAAGAGACGCCACGACAGGTTACGTGCTGGAAAGACTCGTTGGTTTTCAGCTCAGGATCGTAATGCCATTTCTCTTTGCCGCTGGCGGCATCGAGTGCAAACAGACGCTGGTGAGCAGTACACAGGTAAAGCGTATCGCCCACTTTAATTGGCGTCACTTCATTGGTGATTTCGCCCGGATCGTTCGGCTGTTTCACATCACCCGTGCGAAATACCCAGGCTTCTTTCAGGTTGTGGACGTTATCGGCGTTAATTTGCTTCAGAGGCGAAAAGCGTTGGCCTTCCTGATTGCGGCCATAGGCAGGCCAGTCCTGATCGGCAACGGGGGAGATAGCTTCTGCTGGCGTGGCATCGGCGCTTAAGGTGCCGTTGATTTCCTGCGGATCGTTAAATCCGGCCCAGGTGAGGATTCCGCCACTAATCAGCAGTGCGACCATCAGTGCGGCAACTGCGCCGCTGGCAGGAATGACCAGGCGACGCCAGACAAACGGCAGGATCAGCCAGATGCCGAAGAAGACCAGAATGTCGCTGCGCGGAGTCAGCGCCCAGAAGTCGAAACCAACTTCCCAGACGCCCCAAATCATAGTGCCGAGCAGCAGAGCCGCGTATAGCCAAAGCGCGGCGCGTTTACTGCGCCACAGCATCCAGGCGACGCCGAGCATCACAAGGCCTGCAATAGGGTAGTACCAGGAGCCGCCAATCGCGACCAGCCAGCCTCCGCCAATGAGAAGATACAGCCCGCAAAGAGCTGCAAAAAGGGCTGTTAGCGTGACGAGTAATCGTCGCAAGCCTGTATTGTTAATTGCCATAAAGAGACACCATTTCAATTCATTAATATTTTAGTAGCAATTAATTATAGGTTTTAACATGTGTGATCGTCATCACAATTCGAGCTTTATTAACAGATTCCGCGAATGAATCGTTTTACTGGTATACTGCGTGTCTTGCGCTTTGTTGCGGTGCCAAAACCTGCCCGTGCGAAGTGATTTGTTTTTAAATCATATGGTTAGAGATATGAAACATACTGTAGAAGTAATGATCCCCGAAGCGGAGATTAAAGCGCGTATCGCCGAACTGGGTCGTCAGATTACTGAGCGTTACAAAGACAGCGGCAGCGATATGGTGCTGGTGGGTCTGCTGCGTGGCTCATTTATGTTTATGGCGGACCTGTGCCGTGAAGTTCAGGTATCTCATGAAGTCGACTTTATGACCGCCTCCAGCTACGGTAGCGGCATGTCCACCACCCGTGATGTGAAAATCCTCAAAGATCTGGATGAAGATATCCGTGGCAAGGACGTGCTGATTGTTGAAGATATCATCGACTCGGGGAATACACTGTCGAAAGTGCGTGAAATCTTAAGCCTGCGCGAACCGAAGTCGCTGGCGATTTGTACGCTGCTGGATAAACCGTCCCGCCGTGAAGTGAACGTGCCGGTAGAATTTATCGGTTTCTCGATCCCGGATGAGTTTGTGGTGGGTTACGGTATTGATTACGCACAGCGTTACCGCCATCTGCCGTATATCGGCAAAGTGATTCTGCTGGACGAGTAAGTGCGGATTTGCCGGATGTGTTGCATCCGGCATGGCGAATTTATTTGTGATTGATGTGCTTCAGCTTGAGGTTGGAAATCCCGTGACGGTAACGTTGCTCCAGGGTTTCGCGGTTGGTGGCTGTGACATCCAGGTCACGCAATAAGCCGTCGTGAATGCCGTAAGCCCAGCCGTGAATGGTGACTTTCTGCCCGCGTTTCCACGCTGATTGCATAATGGTGGAGTGACCCAGGTTATATACCTGTTCCATTACGTTCAGTTCGCACAGGGTATCCAGACGACGCTCTGGCGGCATTTCGCCGAGCAATGAGCTATGTTTGAACCAGATATCGCGGATGTGCAGCAGCCAGTTGTTGATAAGCCCCAGTTCCGGGTTTTCAACAGCAGCTTGCACGCCGCCGCAACCATAGTGGCCACAGATAATAATATGTTCAACTTCGAGAACATCCACTGCATACTGAACCACGGAGAGGCAGTTTAGATCGGTGTGAATGACCAGGTTAGCAACATTACGGTGAACAAAGAGTTCGCCCGGCTCAAGACCGGTTAAACGTTCTGCAGGAACGCGACTGTCGGAACATCCAATCCATAGAAAGCGCGGTTTTTGCGCTTGTGCCAGTTTCTCAAAAAACCCGGGATCCTCTTCCACCAGCATTTTTGACCATAGTGCATTATTGCTGATGAGTGTATCTATGTCTTTCATGGAGGTTAACGACCTGTAACCAAATAATTACGTTTGGCTAATATAGGGCAACTCCGGGACGATTTAAACCACAGATAAAGTGTAAGAACGTAAGGTAAGTAAAAATTTATGACCATTGCACTGGAACTTCAACAGCTTAAAAAAACCTATCCAGGCGGCGTTCAGGCGCTTCGTGGAATAGATTTGCAGGTCGAGGCGGGTGATTTTTATGCGCTTCTGGGGCCGAATGGGGCCGGGAAATCGACCACTATCGGTATTATCAGCTCGCTGGTAAATAAGACCTCTGGGCGCGTCAGCGTATTTGGTTACGATCTTGAAAAAGATGTCGTTAATGCCAAACGCCAGTTGGGGCTGGTGCCGCAGGAATTTAACTTCAACCCGTTTGAAACCGTGCAGCAAATTGTGGTAAATCAGGCGGGGTACTACGGTGTAGAGCGCAAAGAAGCGTACATCCGTAGCGAAAAGTATCTTAAACAGCTCGATCTATGGGGAAAGCGTAACGAACGTGCGCGCATGTTATCTGGCGGGATGAAGCGCCGTTTAATGATTGCCCGTGCGTTAATGCATGAACCTAAACTACTGATTCTCGACGAACCGACCGCAGGCGTGGATATTGAACTTCGCCGCTCAATGTGGAGCTTTTTGAAGGATTTAAACGACAAAGGCACCACCATCATTCTCACCACACACTACCTGGAAGAAGCAGAAATGCTGTGCCGCAATATCGGCATTATTCAGCACGGTGAGCTGGTGGAAAATACCTCGATGAAGGCGCTGCTGGCGAAGCTGAAATCGGAAACCTTTATTCTCGATCTCGCACCGAAAAGCCCGTTACCGAAGCTCGATGGCTATCAGTATCGACTGGTCGATACCGCGACGCTGGAAGTTGAAGTGCTGCGTGAGCAGGGGATCAACAGTGTGTTTACGCAGTTAAGCGAGCAGGGCATTCAGGTATTAAGTATGCGTAACAAAGCTAACCGTCTGGAAGAGCTGTTTGTTTCACTGGTTAATGAAAAACAAGGAGATCGCGCATGATGCATCTTTACTGGGTGGCGTTAAAAAGCATCTGGGCGAAAGAAATTCATCGCTTTATGCGTATCTGGGTGCAGACGCTGGTGCCGCCGGTCATCACCATGACCCTTTATTTTATTATCTTCGGCAACCTGATTGGTTCGCGCATTGGTGATATGCATGGCTTCAGCTATATGCAGTTCATCGTGCCGGGGCTGATCATGATGTCGGTGATCACCAATGCCTACGCCAACGTCGCTTCATCATTTTTTGGTGCAAAGTTCCAGCGTAATATTGAAGAGTTGCTGGTCGCTCCGGTTCCAACGCACGTGATTATCGCCGGATATGTCGGCGGCGGCGTGGCGCGTGGGCTGTTTGTTGGCATTCTGGTGACGGCGATTTCGCTGTTCTTTGTGCCGTTTCAGGTGCATTCGTGGGTATTCGTTGCCTTAACACTGGTGCTCACGGCGGTGTTGTTCTCCCTTGCGGGTTTGCTGAACGGTGTGTTTGCCAAAACGTTCGATGACATCAGTCTGGTGCCAACCTTTGTATTAACGCCACTCACGTATTTGGGCGGGGTCTTTTACTCCCTGACTTTGCTGCCGCCGTTCTGGCAGGGACTGTCGCACCTGAACCCAATCGTTTATATGATCAGTGGATTCCGCTACGGCTTCCTCGGCATTAATGATGTGCCGCTGGTCACGACTTTTGGCGTGCTGGTTGTTTTTATTATTGCGTTTTATCTGATCTGCTGGTCGCTGATCCAGCGTGGGCGCGGCTTGCGTAGCTAAGTCGCTCTCCTCTCCTCCGGATACGGGGGAGGGGAGTTTTGACGGCTATCACCCTTTATCAATACTGGTCAGGGTAGACTGATTTTCGGCTAAGGAGGAAAGCGATGTTAGGTTGGGTTATTACCTGTCACGACGATAGGGCGCAAGAGATACTGGATGCGCTGGAAAAAAAACATGGCGCACTTATCCAGTGTCGGGCAGTGAATTTCTGGCGCGGGTTAAGTTCAAATATGCTCAGCCGCATGATGTGCGATGCTCTGCATGAAACTGATTCTGGCGATGGGGTGATTTTTTTAACCGATATAGCAGGCGCTGCACCTTATCGTGTTGCGTCGTTATTAAGCCACAAGCATTCTCGTTGTGAAGTCATTTCTGGGGTGACGTTACCGTTAATTGAGCAGATGCTCCCCTGTCGGGAGACAATGTCCAGTGCGGCATTTCGAGAGCATATCGTGGCATCAGGAGCACCTGAAGTCAGTAGCCTCTGGCATCAGCAACAAAAGAATCCCCCTTTTGTCCTCAAGCACAATTGGTTCGAGTATTAAATCGCATTCTGATTTTGCTACACTAACGGCGTTGTTTCTCGCCTGGTAGTTTCCTCATGATTAAAAAGATAATTTTCCTGGTGCTGCTGGTTTCATCTGCTGTCAGCGCAGCACTTCCCACGCGTTATATGCAAACCACTCAGGATGCGACTATCTGGGGAAAAATTGGCGACAACACGGTAACCGTCGGTAACATTCGTGCCGGGCAGATTATTTCGGTCATCCCAACCACAGCCGACTATTATGAATTCAATTTTGGTTTTGCTACGGGGTATATTGATAAAGGTCATCTTGAACCTGTACAAGGGCGGCAAAAAGTTGAAGATGGTCTGGGTGATCTGAATAAACCACTGAGCAACCAAAATCTTATTACCTGGAAAGATACGCCGGTATATAACGCGCCCGATGCAAGCAGTGCGCCATTTGGCGTGCTGGCCGATAACTTGCGTTATCCCATTATCAGTAAATTGAAAGATCGCCTGAATCAAACCTGGTATCAAATTCGTATTGGCGAACGACTGGCCTATATCAGCGCGCTGGATGCGCAGCAGGATAACGGTATTCCTGTATTGACCTACCATCATATTTTACGCGATGAAGAGAATACCCGTTTTCGCCATACGTCGACCACAACGTCGGTACGTGCATTCAATAACCAGATGACCTGGTTGCGTGACAGGGGATATACCACGTTGACCTTGTATCAACTGGAAGGATATCTGCGTAATTCGATGAATCTCCCCGCTCGCGCGGTTGTGCTAACGTTTGATGATGGTTTGAAATCGGTGAGTCGTTATGCATACCCCATTCTGAAACAATACGGTATGAAGGCGACGGCATTTATTATTACCTCGCGTATTAAACGCCATCCACAAAAATGGAATCCACAGTCATTACAGTTTATGAGTATTTCTGAACTGCATGATGTCAGCGATGTTTTTGATTTCCAGTCACATACCCATTTTTTACATCGGGTTGATGGTTATCGCCGACCCATATTACTTAGCCGCAGTGAGCATAATATTTTGTTTGATTTTGAACGTTCACGTCGGGCGCTGACGCAATTTAATCCGCATGTATTGTATCTTTCTTATCCGTTTGGCGGATTTAATGACAAAGCGGTTAAAGCGGCAAATGATGCCGGGTTTCATCTGGCGGTGACGACCATGAAAGGTAAAGTAAAACCGGGGGATAATCCCTTGTTGCTAAAACGGCTTTATATCTTAAGAACGGATTCGCTGGAGACGATGTCGCGGCTGGTGAGTAACCAGCCGCAGGGATGATTATCAGGCAACCTGAACCGGGATCGCTTTCGCGGTACGTTTCATTTCGTTGTCGCCTTCAAAGTAGGCAACGTTGGGGCGCCAGGTGCGGGCTTCGGCATCTGGCATAGTGACGAAGCTGGCGATGATGACAATATCGCCGACGCTGGCGCAGTGAGCCGCCGCGCCGTTGACAGAAATAATTCTCGAACCGCGCTCTGCCGCGATGGCGTAGGTGGAGAAACGCTTGCCGTTGGTGACATTCCAGATATCAATGGCTTCGTTTTCGAGAATACCGGCTGCGTCAAGAAAATCCTGGTCAATGGCGCAAGAACCTTCATAGTGCAGGTCCGCATGAGTCACTTTCACGCGGTGGAGTTTGCCCTGCAGCATCGTGCGAATCATAACTTCTACCTTTCTACCCTGTCGTTAACGAAGCAGGCGGAGCCTGCTTTGAGAAAATTCTCACGCAGTATTGCCCGATTTTTGTTTAGTGTCTACTCATCTGACGGCATTTGCATCAGCAGTTTGCGTACCGCGCCGAAGCCCGCCATGCAACGCCTGTAACCGATTGAAATTTCTCTGAACGCAGCTCGGTAAACAACAAAGAGGCGGCTGACGACTGCGCGCCTTGACTGGATACTGCCTTCACGCAAGACAACACGGAAGGCAGGTAAGATGGACGCACCAAGTACCACGCCGCATGACGCGGTGTTTAAACAATTTTTAATGCATGCGGATACCGCTCGCGACTTCCTCGACATACACCTGCCTGAGGAATTGCGTGAGATCTGCGATCTCAACACGCTGCATCTGGAGTCGGGGAGTTTCATCGAAGAAAGCCTGAAAGGGCACAGCACCGACGTGCTCTATTCTGTGCAAATGCTGGGTAATCCCGGCTATCTGTATGTCGTGATTGAACATCAAAGCAAGCCGGACAAAAAAATGGCCTTTCGCATGATGCGCTACTCTATTGCCGCCATGCACCGACATCTGGAGGCTGACCACGATAAGCTGCCGCTGGTGGTGCCGATTCTGTTTTATCAGGGCGAGTCCACGCCTTACCCGCTGGTGGATATCACCATCACGCCGGATGACGAGATCATGCAACATCGGCGGATTGCGATCCTCGAACTGCTGCAAAAACATATTCGCCAGCGTGACTTAATGTTATTGCTGGAGCAACTGGTCACGCTGATTGACGAAGGGTACACTAGCGGAAGTCAGTTAGTTGCCATGCAAAACTATATGCTGCAACGCGGTCATACTGAACAAGCGGATTTGTTTTACGGTGTGGTGAGAGACAGGGAATCGGGAGGGGAGTCTATGATGACGTTGGCGCAGTGGTTTGAAGAGAAGGGGATTGAGAAGGGAATTGAGAAGGGGATTCAGCAGGGAATTGAGAAGATGGCCCATCGTCTTCTGAGTAAAGGAATGTCTCGGGAAGACGTTGCAGAGATGGCAAATTTACCTCTTGCCGAGATTGATAAGCTGATTAACTAAGTTGCCTGCGATATGAATAATCGCTTACAGACGTCATCGCCATGACGTGGGCAAATGAATAACTGGCGCCATCAGCCGTAGCGCCAGTTAAGTATTACGCCAGTTCGACCATTTTATTGTCGATCAGGCGAGCGTCGCCAAGCCAGGCGGCTACCAGAATCACGGCGCGTTTACTGTTTTCAGTGACTTCCAGCAACGTGTCAGCATCACGAATCTGAATATCATCGGCGCGGAAACCTTTTTCATTCAGTTCTTGCCCGGCAATGGCAATAATTTCATCGAGATCCCGCTCTCCAGCCTGCAATTTGTCGGCAATCGAACTTAAAACCTTGTACAGGCCTGGCGCAATTTTGCGTTGTTCTGCCGTCAGATAACCATTACGGGAACTGAGCGCCAGACCGTCTTTCGCGCGCATAATCGGCACACCGACAATCTCAATATCAAAGCCCATATCGGCAACCATTTTGCGGATCAGCGCCAGTTGCTGAAAATCTTTTTCACCGAAGCAGGCGATGTCCGGCTGGACAAGGTTGAACAGTTTGCTGACGATGGTCGAAACGCCACGGAAATGCCCTGGGCGGCTGGCACCTTCCAGCATGGTGGAAAGACCGGGAACATCAACATAGGTGTGGGTTTCTGTACCGTTCGGGTAGATCTCTTTTACTGATGGAGCGAAAACCAGATCCACTTTACGTTTATTCAACTTCTCGCAGTCTTCCTGCAAGGTGCGTGGATAGCGAGCCAGATCTTCCGGGCGATCGAACTGCATCGGGTTAACGAAAATACTGACGACGACCACATCGGCGCGGGCTTTCGCTTCATCGACCAGCTTCATATGACCATCGTGCAGGTTACCCATGGTAGGCACCAGCGCCACACGCTTGCCTTCCATACGCAGGCGGCGGATTTGCTGACGCAGCAGCGGCAGAGTTTCGATAATTAACACAACGTGACTCCTTAATGGAAACTGTGTTCTTCGCCCGGATAAGCGCCGGACTCCACTTCAGCCATATACTGCCGTACAGCAGCGCGGATGTCGCCCGCTTCGGCAAGGAAATTTTTGGCGAATTTAGGTATGTGACCACCGGTTATGCCGAATGCGTCGTGCATCACGAGGATTTGTCCGTCGGTTACATTCCCCGCGCCAATACCGATAACCGGAATCGCCAGCGCCTCGGTAATACGTTTTGCCAGCTCAACCGGTACGCATTCCAGCACCAGCAACTGTGCCCCAGCGGCTTCTAAGGCTAAGGCGTCATTAAGTAAACGGTCGCCTGCATCGCCACGCCCTTGCACTTTATAACCACCGAAAATATTCACTGACTGTGGCGTTAAGCCCAAATGCCCACAAACAGGAACTGCGCGTTCGGTCAGCATTTGAACTGTTTCTACCAGCCAGGCACCGCCTTCGATTTTGACCATATTCGCACCCGCGCGCATGACAGTTGCGGCGTTTTCAAATGCTTGTTCAGGAGTGGCATAAGCCATAAATGGCAGGTCAGCCAGCAGCAGACAGTTTGGCGCACCGCGACGAACGGCGGCAGTGTGGTAGGCGATATCTTCCACAGTGACAGGGAGGGTGGAGTCATGGCCCTGAACCGTCATTCCAAGGGAATCCCCCACCAGCATGACGTTAATTCCTTCGTCGGCAAACAATTTTGCAAAGCTATAGTCGTAAGCAGTGATGGTGGCGAAGCGTTTTTTTTCCTGTTTACATTTTTGCAGCAGGGAAATGGTAGTTGGTTTCATAACGTGTCCTGATGGCTAATGTCAGATCTGTTGGCATTCTATCAGTCGTATTAAGGGGGGCAATCGTTTTAGTGGGTCACATCGTCAGTTGCCTGACGATGTGTTTGGCTTGTCAAGGGTAGGTAATCTGGAATCTGCCGGTGGCTTCGAAATCGCCTGCTTTTATCGTACTATTCCCGTCTTGCTTCAATGTCGCCTGAAATTCAAGGGGCTGTGTTGTGCCTTGACCTTTTCCGGGGTAAATCCCCCCTGATGAATCAATCTCGCTTTCATACGCTTTATAAACAGACGTTCCTACATTAGGCTCAAGAACCATTTTTCCATTAACACTGTTTTTTAAGCCTTCAATAAGTACGCCGACGCCCTCTGCTGCACCGTTACCTTGCAGAGTATTGGCGAGTAACTTTTTATTCTGTTGCCCTATTTTTGCAGAGGTCATTTTGGTTTCAATATTTTGTACTCGAATACAGTTTTGCAATGTTATCTGAAAGGGCACAGGCGTTGCGCCATTTTTAATTTGACTGACTTCGTAGCTCCCCAATGCGACAGTTGAGTTCTGGACGGTATCACCTGTTACAACTGAAGAAAAACATGTAGGAAGCGATAGTTTTACATTACTTAAATTAAAGTTGATATAGATAGGTCCGCTGTATCCCTGGATCGCTGAGCCGGCGTCTTCGGCTTTAAAACGATAAATATAATCACTTGTGCTCAGTAATGTGATATTTTGGGTTGCTGTAGGCGCAAACGTGGCATCTGTATAAAATTCAACGGTAAAAGTCTGGAATATTCCTCCTAATCCCCAAAATTGTGGATAGTTATTATCCATGTCTTTACATCTTCTTTCCATATCGGCGTCATGGAATACAAAGTGAAATTTTTGCGCTTCTGTATCCCCGATATATATTTCAGAAACATCTGCTCTTGTATTATAAGCTGACCATATAGCTGAAATTTTTAATGTGTAATAAAGTCCGGTAACAGATGTTTTGAATAATTTATGTCCGCCATAAGAGAGTCCGGAGTCGACCATTGCATTTCGTATCGTCATCGGGCCACCAGAGGCGCTCTTATGTGCTGTACAATAAAGAACACCATTAGAAGCTGTATCCTGCCCCTCCCAGTATAATTGTACCCCAGTAGGCCCCAACGATTTCGGGCGATAAAACACCAGACTATTATTTCCCGGATACATAAAATTTACGCGACCATCTCTGTCTGGTGGAGTCGCGCCGGCACCCACAATAAAATCAATTTTTGCGTAACAAACAGAACTAAACAAAAAAAGAATACTAAAAAAATAATATGTGAAGATGTTTTCATATTCACTCCTTTAAATATGTTTGTTGTATGAGTGCATAATAAATTGTCTTACTAAAGAATAGCTGGCATAGCTAACCTGAGGCGTTCGTCCAGGCGATAGTGAAATTGTGCTTGTCAATTGCACCTGCTCATTGAGAATTTCTAATTGTGTTAAAATCATAGGTTCCATCCTGATTTTTCCATTTCCTTACGCTGGTTATTCGTACCATGCATCGACCAGTACGCTGGTTGTCACTTTGCCACTACCAACGCTGGCAGCGTTATTGACTTTTTGCATTCTGGTATAAAAATTCCAGCGTGAGTCATTCATTTTATCGGCGTCGATAGTGTATACAGACCGGGAAACTCCTGCAGGAGACCAGACATTAAACTTATTATTACTGTCATTAACCGAAAAAATGACTATTCCGATATTACTGGCTCCGTTGATGTCCTCGTTTGGGAATATCTGCGATGAGCCAGGTGCAAAAGAGCCCGTTCTGGGTTTAAAGTCCAAGTGCAACTGTTTTGTTCCGGTTAATGCTGTACCGGAACAACCAGATAACAGAATGGAGAAGTTTTTGCCGCCCGTATAATATTGTTCCGCTGTCGTGCTGTTGGCGAAATAATCCAGCCCTACAGTGGCTAAATTAATGATACCGTTATTGTCGATTTCCATTTTGCAAGTTGAGCTGAGAACTTTAGCATTAAAATCAACATTAAGCTCCGCATAGGCGGCGGAACACATCAAGGCTATGTTTATCGTTAAAGCGGCAAATAAATTATGTCTTTTCATAACATCACTTTTGCACTGGCTACGTCAAAATTTACTGGTAAGTGATGTTAAACACCGCAGGGGTGTTAAAATCACCGGCTCTGACGTCAGTATCTGCTTTGCCACTATCGCGTACCAACCGTGCGCTAAGCGGAAACACTTTGGCATTATTCGTCATGTTCACAGTGGTCGAGTTTTTAGCTTTACACTCGATTTGCTTACCACTGTCTGGTGTCGCAGAGTCCCAAACTTCGACGGCTACCGCTTCCGCTTTGTTGGTCGATGCGGCGTTAGCAAATGCTTTCCCATTGCCGTTGCCATCACAAGTTGCGCCATTTCCCGGGCTTAGGGTAAATACCGCCTGATTCTGTGGCAGACCATCACAGCCGCTAAATGCCAACTGGAATTTTTGCACCTTTGCTTTGCTGATCACTTCGGGAATATAGACGTTCTGGAAATTGACGGTGTCAATCTTTGCACTACCCGTGTCCTGCAGCTCAACTTTACAGGTCCCGGCGGTGATATTGGTAACAATAGTCAAATCTAATGCGTCAACGGTCGCTTGCACTGGGTTGATACCAAGAGTAGCGCAGGTCAAAACACTCGCGACACACCAGGCTAATTTTACTCTTTTCATTAGATTACCCCGTTACTCATAGGTGAAATTAAACGTGACTTTGGCATCAAATGGGCCGATCGTGCCAGTATTTGGCGTAACTTCACGCATCGCTGCGCTTAAGTTTAATCCTTTACTCATTTCATCGGCCGTCCATACAATGGTGGTGTTATTATTTAAGCCAAAGTAGACATCGTCCGATGATGACTGGCGGCGGAAAGCAACGCCAATGTTTGAGGCCTTGCCAGTGGCTGAAGACGGTATGGCTAACACGGGTTGTTCGGTAGATGTTTTTTCCGCTTTTATTGTCGTTTTCAGTCCTGTAAGCCCATTACAGTTAGCAGGCTTCAATGTAAAGTTTGCCTGGCTCTCGGCACCTTTAGCACGCAATTGATCGAGACGAATATCGGGAATAGTTAGCTTATAGGCGTTCGTTCCTGCATTACTGATGTTTGAACCGCCATAGGGGATCACCGACATATCACAGGTTGGCTGTACGATTGTGGCGATGAACTTTACATCGACATCAACAGCGAACACCGGAGCGGTTAGCATAAGTGCGCCTAAAGCAAAGGGAATACTTTTCCGTCTCATAGCTTTTCCAAAATTTGCGGATTTAGCGAGTCACAGATACCGTACACAGTACGTTATCCAACAACAGGGACCGGTTGCCACTTTCTTCAGTAGCTGTCATCGGAACCTGATAATGAGCAAGGCAATGCTGAGCTTGTCTGTTCTCATCGAACCAGTTCACCCGCAACACCCCTTTATCTTCTATACCTCTGATAAAGGCCCGGTTACCCTGGCCGATATAACCAAGGACATTACCTTGTTCATCGGTGACATCTGCGGCAAACGGCAATGGCTGGCCGTCATTGCGGTGTAGGGTCACCATTGCTGAGCGCCCCTGGTCAGTTTCAAAGTTGGTCAGTGTGATAGCACCGTAGCGCGGTACGGTGCGGGAACTGGTACTTTTTAGCTCGACATCGTTTTCCAGCCCTTTAATATCCAGGCTGATGTTATTTTCCTTGTAAGGCGATGCGGATGAGGAGATGCCATATCCCCAGCGATCGATGGTATTGTTACCATAGTTTATTCGTGCGCCTGCAGCGCCAGGGGCTTTTACCAGAACCAATGTATCGCTGTCGCTGAAGCTGTCGCCAGAAAACGTAACCCCTCCCTGATGCAGAACAAAACCGCCGTCAGTGCTTAATGACATCTGACGGTTACTGTCAGTATCTGCACTTGCGGAAGCAGACAACGTTCCCCAGGGAGATTCGTAACTTATGTAGCCCCCGATATCAGCCAGATCGGTACTGTTTTTATTGATGATGTAATCAGTACTCACGCTGTAGCTGTATTTACCATCACCGCTGGCACCGTTGGTGCTGGCGCTGAAAGCGTGGCTGCCGTTAAAGTCGGTGTTCATTCGTGCGTCAACGTACTGGAAGCCACTTTCACGTCGTTTACCACCAAACAATTTTTCGATAGGAAGGCTGACGCTCAGATAGAAACTATCATCCTGCTCGCCATCTTCATTCCAGGTACGCTGAATGGAAGCACTCCAGGAGCCCCAATCCGTCCCTTTGCTGTAGCCCATTGAGTAGTAGCTCCGGCTGCTGCTTCCGCCCCAGTAATCTGTCCAGCTACCGTTCAGATAAAAAGAACCATAATCTATCTCTTTAAATTTCAACGGTTGGTTGAGGCTGATCGTAAACTGGTTGCGTAGACGCTGGTACGTGTTCATCGTTTGCCGTTCATTGGCGGGTAGATGTTTGGCATCATCCTGTAGATTCAGTGCGTCATTGAGCCCCAGGTAGTTGCTGGTGGAGTAGCGATAAGCGGCAAGATTTAAAGACGTATTGGTTTCATTAAACATTTTGTTCCATGAAACACGGTAGCTCTGCCCTGTGTAGGTCTTGTCCTCATATATCCTGGCCTGAGATTGCGTCACATCAAACGACACGGCGCCAATTGACGTGTTTACCCCGACCCCTAACAGGAAGGCCTGGTAGTCAGCATCGGTGAGTTGAATGCCGGTGTAGCCAGTAAAGGTGTTGTTAATGCCGTAATACCATGTACCTTGTAGAAGATTGTAATCATCGCGAAGATCGTCGCGATCAATCTGCCCGCCGCTGATATCCCAGCGACCCACGCCAGGGCGCAGCATCTGAATAACGGACGAGAAGGGTTGAGAGAAAGTGCGACGCGAACCATCTGCTTCCTCGATAGTGACTAACAGGTCGTTGCCGTAGCCGGAAGGGGAAATATCGTCGATGGCGAACTCACCCGGAGGAACGGTGCCTTCATAAATTTTGTAGCCGCCCTGTGTTACGGTAACCTTAGCGTTGCTGTTAGCAACACCACGGATAACAGGCGCAAATCCGGTCATTGACGGTGGCAACATGCGGTCGTCGCTATACAGGCGTACCCCTTTTATACTAACGGAGTCGAAAGTTTCCCCGGTTGTATAGGTTTCCCCGACCACTAATTGTGAGCGAATAAATGGCAGTTCACGCTGAAGATAGCTGTTCTGGAAATCCAGATTGCTGCCAATATCCTGCTGCCAACTGTAGTTACCGTTGCTTCTCAGATGCCAGTTTCCGAGGTTAATACCGGTATTGAAGGCGGTATAAAAAGTCTGGTTTTCGTCGTTATGCTGCGTGTTGCGCCAGGCATTCATACGATAGGAGAGCATGGCTGCATTTATACCATCCTCCCATAGTGAAGGATCAACATAGCCCTGATAATTACGCATGATCCAGACTTGCGGAACTGTCAGTTCCAGTTTTTGATCGTTAGTATCGAAATAAACCTGTGACTGTGGAATAGCTTTTGCGATATCAAGGCAATCATCTGCGCTTTCATTGCGTTTTTGTAATACTGCTTCTCCGTCCCGGAGATCAGGTTGTTTTATATGAAGCTGACTCAGTATTTTTCGCGAAATACAGGCTTCGGCGTTTCTCTTGCCCACATCAATCATTTCGATGTTCTGGCTGCTGGCGGAAATATTATTGACGTAAACTTTTACGTCATAATTTCCAGGCATTGCCGGGTTGCCATCAGAATAGCGCGATAAGTCTATTCCTCTGGCGGAAGAGCCCATGAGAAAGCTTGGGTCGTACTCAATCGTCTCTGTTGCATTCGTGCTTTGGGCATAAATGCAGGAGAAGATAATAGCGATCCTTGTTAATTTACAATGAGCCATCTTTTTTTTTATGCTCGCATCGCAAAAAAATCATCAATAAAATCAGGTTTAAAGATTGCTTTCACCTTTAATTTCACTGCCATAATCACTAATTGCTGAATAGCGTAATTTTGCGCCGCCTATAGATGTTTGTAGCCCTTGCACACTAAAATCGCTATTGCTATTTGGAGCTATCATAGAAGTATTTACAACATAAGACTTTGTGCCTGATACAACATCAACGGCTGAAAATGAGACATAGTATGGAGTAGGGTTAGTTACTTTGATTTTATTACCGCTCCATTGCCATTTTAATTGGGATGGCGCCGTAAATGGATCACCACTTAACCCCTCCGGTCGGTAAAATAATTTAATGCGCGTACGGAAAGCCAGTTGCAGAAGATTTTTATTTTCAGCTTCTTTATCTTTTACTTTAGGCGGTACTTCCAGCACATTAAACCAAAAGACACTTTCGCGATCTTTTGGTAACGTCTGGCTATTCGTATAGGTGATTGTCACTGTCTGACCGCGTTTCGGGTCGATGCGTGAAACCGGGGGGGTAGCGTTAAACGGAACTTTAATGGTCGCCGGATCGGCATTATCGTCACCCGTATCCAGCCATGACTGGACCAGTAATGGGTGCGAGCCTTTATTTTCCAGGCGCATAGTGACATTCTTGTCTTTTTCTTTATAAATAACACGTGTTCCGTTAATGACAATATCAGCCTGCGCAACTGATGCGAAAACAGATAAAGTACTTGCAAGTAATAGCGGAATAATTTTCTGATAAATCTGCATCTCTTCTCTCCTTGAAAAACGCAAAATCATAAATAAGAGGCTGCAAGCACAGCCTCTTAATACAATTAATTCAACTCTAATAAAAATTAATTGTAAGTTAAGGTATAGGTGCTGTTAGTTTTCACATGACCAGAGGTCACGGTGGCATTAGCATCAGACTTCACATAAGATGCTTTTAAATGGAAGTTCGCAACATGAGTGGTGGTGTCGAATGCTTCAGTGATCTGGTTGCTCGGGTTATTCACTTCGACCAGATTCAGTGCTCCAGTATTATTTACATGGTGCAGAGCGATATCGACATTACCTGCTGGATCCTGAACTGAGCCGTCATTACTCAAAGTACCCTGGTTAGAGTTATGGTACATAGAACTGAAACTCATGACTGCGTTTTGAGCCGTTGCATTACCTGTCGCACAATCAACTTTAATATTAATATCTTCCGGGAACCCACCTGCAGCAGTTTTGCTCATTGCCGGGACATCAGCAATTTGTGCAGTCTGTAGCATAACCGTAACGTCTTTACCGCCACCATTTATTGTCGTTACACAAGTACCAGCGGTAACAAAACCACCGATATTCAACTGCCCACCGTCAACACCAGCCATTACTGAACCGGCTGAAAGGGAAGATGCTGCTAATACGATGGCAAGTAGCTTTTTGTTCATTAAAATTCTCCATAAAAAAAGAGAGACGAATCAATAACAAATATTAATTTATTGTTATTCTACGTCTTCCAAAAACGCGGCAGAGACTAGCAATATAAGGATGAAAATAAAAATTGATGGTGTGAATGATTTGGGGTGATTTATTGATTTACCTTCACTTGCATTCATCATTTGAATAGCTATTTATTTTAGAGCAAGCGGTTAGGTGAGTATAAGAGTGTTTATAAGGGGGGGCTTGATTGTTAACTCATTGATTTTTTAATTTTATTATTTTTCTTGTGATTGATTGTGGTGTGTCATTTTTATTATATATATATTTTAGTGTGTCATTTTGTATGCATTAGTTTTTCTGTATTTACATATTAGATTATCTTAATATAAAGTTTAATATTATTAATATATACGTTAATTTTCATGTGTTTTTTTTGCCCATTTGTGCCTTTCTTGGGGGGATCTCACTTTTTTTTGATCTTAATTATCTAAAAGAAGAAAGGAATTTTAACCATAAAGATTATGACTGGCATATCAGAGGCAAGAACCAGATTACTGATGCGTATTTCACTACGCATACTAGCTTGAATAATTAGAAAGGGGAGGGTGATTACCAGCGTGGTAAGGGACAAGAAGCATTGCTCGTTAATAAACTTTGCAATGTCTCTCCATCAGGGAAAATTAATTCCGGCGCAATCTCAAACAGCGGCCACAGCATAAATCCACGATTTTTCATATCGTAGTGCGGAACGGTCAGGCGCTCGGTGTTAATCACCTGATTGCCAAACAACATAATGTCTAAATCGAGCGTGCGCGGCCCCCAGCGTTCGGCTTTACGGACGCGACCTTGCTGCAATTCAATACGCTGTGTGTGATTGAGTAACTCTTCGGGCGCGAGTGCGGTTTCCAGCGCCACGGCGGCGTTGAGGTAATCAGGTTGATCCTGCGGCCCCAGCGGAGGGGTGCGGTAAAACGAAGAAACGGCAAGAATGCAGCTTTCAGGGATATCACCGATTGCTTTCACGGCAGCATTGACCTGCTCCAGTGGAGAGGCCAGATTGCTGCCTATGGCAATATACGCCACTGTCATGCGGTGCCCTCACGACGCGGCGCGCGTTTGCGTGGGCGACGAGTACGACGACGCGTTGACGGTTCCTCGTCCAGTTCGTTAAGCATCCCTTTTTGATCCGGCGGCGCGGAAACCTGGAACTCACCCCACCATTTCACCAGACGTTGCAGTTCAGCGTTACGCTCAACTTCAGCTCGCAAGGCCAACAGGTCGTAAGCCGCACGGAACTTAGGATGCTCCAGCAGCTTCCACGCACGTTTACCCTGACGACGAGACATACGCAACTGTAGCTGCCAGATGTCGCGCGTTAAGGTAGTAAGACGTTTCGGGATCGCCAGTGAACGGCAGGCTTCGTCCAGCACATCGTTCATCGCCAGTGCGAAAGCGTCGTGATAGGTCAGGCCACTCTCCTGAGCGATCTTCTGTGCCGTCTCCAGCAGCGGATACCAGAACATGGCGGCAAACAAGAACGCCGGGTTCACACGCATATCGTTATGGATACGCGTGTCGGTATTCTTCAGTACCTGCTCAATAATGCGCTCCATCGGACTGTCGCCATTTTCCGTGAAGTAACGGGTAATGGTCGGGAACAGCGGCTGGAACAGATGATATTCACACAGCAGTTTATAGGTTTCGTAACCGTATCCCGCTTGTAGCAGTTTAAGAGACTCTTCAAACAGGCGTGCCGGAGGAATATCGTTCAATAAGGTAGCGAGGCGGGGGATCGGTTCTGCGGTTTCTGGGCTGATGCGCATCCCCAGTTTTGCAGCAAAACGTACCGCGCGCAGCATCCGTACCGGATCTTCACGGTAGCGCGTTTCCGGATTACCAATCAGACGGATAACGCCGTCTTTCAGATCCTTCATGCCGCCAACGTAATCGCGAACGGTAAAATCCGCGACGCTGTAATACAGGCTGTTGATAGTGAAATCGCGGCGCTGGGCGTCTTCTTCGATGGAACCGAAAATGTTGTCGCGTAGCAACATGCCGTTTTGCCCGCGTTGGGAGGTTGTGCGGTCGCTGACGTTACCTTCGTGGTGTCCACGGAAGGTTGCGACTTCGATAATCTCCGGGCCAAACATCACATGAGCAAGACGGAAACGGCGACCCACCAGGCGGCAGTTACGGAATAGTTTACGCACCTGCTCAGGCGTAGCGTTGGTGGTCACGTCAAAATCTTTCGGCTTTTTGCCAAGTAACAGGTCGCGCACGCCGCCGCCAACCAGCCAGGCTTCGTATCCCGCTTTATTGAGCCTGTACATTACCTTCAGGGCATTTTCACTGATATCTTTGCGGGAGATAGCATGTTGCTCACGCGGGATCACCGTTACCTGGGGACGGGCGGCAGCCTGTTCAGCTTCGCTTTCCTCGCGGCTTAGCACCTTGCGGCAAAAATTAGCGACTCGGGTAAAAATAGTACACCTCGGTAGTGTCAAACATCATTCAGGACAAAAAAATAGCGGCTAATCATAGCTCAGCATGACGCATTTGAGAATGTTGAATTTACAATTGCCGACTCAGGCACGGCGGTAAGCCGCCAGTTTTTGACGGCTGACTGAAGGATTTGCTCGACGCTGAAATCCTGCCAGTGTGTTTCTGTCTGCTGACCCAAAAATTGAAGCGCGGCGATTAACACCGGGCGCGGATCGCCTTTCGGTAACGCAGGCGCATGATTCTGCTTGGAAAGTTTAGCGCCTTGTGCGTTAAGTGCCAGCGGCAAATGAATGTAATCTGGCACTTGCCAGTCAAAAAGCTGGTACAGCGAGATTTGTCGCACCGTCGGTTCGATCAAATCTGCGCCACGGACAATTTCTGTCACGCCCTGGAAGTGATCGTCAACCACCACCGCCAGGTTATAGGCGAACAAACCATCACGGCGATGAATAATAAAATCTTCCCGCGCCAGTTTTTCGTCGGCGTGAATAATACCGCGCAACTGATCGGTAAACTGGGTGACCGGATGCTGCTGGCGGATGCGTACTGCGGCGTTTTCTGAACCATGATGTAATTCACGGCAATGACCGTCGTAAATACCGCCAATGCTGTGAATACGCGCACGCGTACAGGTGCAGTAATAACTTAGCCCTTGCTCACGTAACCAGGCGAGTGCTTCGTGATAGGCGTCATGACGTTGCGATTGCCAGAGAACATCGCCGTCCCAGTGCAGACCGTAATGTTCCAGCTGGCGCAGGATTGTCTCTGCGGCACCGGGAACTTCACGAGGCGGGTCGATATCTTCAATACGAACCAGCCAGCGACCTTGCCGGGCGCGTGCCTGTAGATAACTGCCAAGCGCGGCAATCAGAGAGCCAAAATGAAGCTCGCCGGAAGGAGAGGGGGCGAAGCGACCAATATAGTGTGTGTCTGTCATCTCGTTGAACAAAAAATAAGGCGGGAGCATTTCCCGCCTGTGGTAAACGTGATGGAACGGCTGTAATTAGCCAGCCATCTGTTTTTCGCGAATTTCAGCCAGCGTTTTGCAGTCGATGCACAGATCGGCTGTCGGGCGCGCTTCCAGACGACGAATACCAATTTCAACACCGCAGGATTCGCAGTAGCCGAAATCTTCGTCTTCCACTTTTTTCAGCGTCTTCTCGATCTTTTTGATCAGCTTACGCTCGCGATCGCGGTTACGCAGTTCGAGGCTGAACTCTTCTTCCTGGGCTGCACGGTCTACCGGATCCGGGAAGTTGGCTGCTTCATCCTGCATATGTGTAACGGTGCGATCGACTTCATCCCTGAGTTGATTACGCCATGCTTCCAGAATACGACGGAAGTGCGCCAGCTGGGCTTCATTCATATACTCTTCGCCCGGCTTCTCCTGATATGGTTCCACCCCAGCGATGGCGAGAATACTCAGGGACGATGTTTTACGGTTTTGCCCTTCTTGCATGTTGCTTCTCCTTAACACGCACTATCGATCCCCATGTTCGGGGGAAAAATGAGGCCGCTATAAATAGCAGATGCTTTTCCGGATAGCAATTATCTAAACGTAACACTTGACAACTGTGTGAGGAAAAGCGTATTTGCGCACGCGACCAGAATGTAAATTAACCAGTTACTTACTTTACTACAATGTAACCGGCAGTGATTTTTTAAGAGCCATGCCTTCAGCAGAAAGTTCCGCTTTATAAGCCAGAATTTCCACCCCCTTTTGTTGAGCCTCTGACAATAGTTGCGCGTATTTCTCATCGATGTGGCGCGCGGGTGAAAACCGTGTAATGGCTGAATGCAGCACGGCAAAAAAAATCACTGCACGCTGACCTTCAGCTGCTACGCTCATCAACTCCCGAAGATGTTTCTGACCTCGTTCAGTGACTGCATCGGGAAAGTATCCCTGTTCATTTTCCGCTAACGTAACCGATTTCACTTCAATATAGCAGTCAGGTCGAAACCTCGCCTGTAACATGAAGTCAATACGACTGCGCTCGGCGCCGTATTTTACTTCGCTTTTCAGCGAGCTATAGCCTGACAGTTCCGAAATATCCCCATTGAGGATAGCCTCTTTCGTCAATCTGTTTGCCCAAAGTGTATTGACGCAAATAAATGCACCGCTTTGGCTTTGGGTCAATTCCCAGGTGTGCGGATATTTCCGTTTTGTGTTGTCGGAAGTGGAATACCAGACGGTATCGCCAGGCGTTGCACAACCGGTCATCGCACCAGTATTAGGGCAGTGTAGCGTTAATTCGCGACCATCGGGTGTGATCACATCAGCTAAAAAGCGTTTATAACGCTGAACCAGCGTGGCGCGTTGTAGAGGGGGTGAAAATTTCATTGTGACAACCCTTGTTATTGCGTCAGTGTCCAGCGTTTTAGCGGCGTGTAGCGTGTACGCCCACGGGCAAACGAGGAGGCGTAAAGAGTGAACTCCGTCACCGTATATGACCAGTTAAAACCTGGCGGCGGGATTGTCACCGCCTCGCTGGCGTCGCGCAATAAGGTGATATGCGGATGAAACGGTCGATTGCTTTGAAAACAACCACTGCGGGCGGCCTGCGAACGGAGCATATTGGCTAACTGGATTAAGCCGCGCGGTGGCTGGCGCATCCCTAACCACACCACGCGCGAACGCAGCCACTGACCGGCGTCATCAAGCGTCAGAGTGAATCCCGGTTGACGAATCCGTCCGGCTAAAAGAGAAAGCGCCTTCTCTTTCTCTGCGCTCACTTCGCCTAAAAACGCCAGCGTCAGATGCAAATTTTCGGCGGCAACCGGACGCCCGGCTTCAGGCGGAAATTGTGCGGCGCGCCAGTGGATAATCTGCTCGCGAATTTCTGCGGGTAAGTCGATGGCAAAGAACAGCCGTTGCGGTTCAGACATGTGAGGTACTCGGTTATGAATTACCGCGATGCTACAATGTGGCGCGAAGAATGTTAACCCTCAGGAGCGTTTTGTGTCGTCGTTGCCCGTTGCTGCCGTCTTACCTGAATTACTTGCTGCTCTCGATACCGCACCGCAGGTGTTATTAAGCGCGCCGACCGGAGCCGGGAAATCGACCTGGTTGCCGCTGCAACTGCTGGCGCATCCAGGCATTAACGGAAAAATTATCCTGCTGGAGCCACGGCGTCTGGCGGCACGTAACGTTGCGCAACGACTGGCGGAGCTGCTTAACGAAAAGCCTGGTGACACGGTTGGCTACCGGATGCGTGCGCAAAACTGCGTGGGGCCGAATACCCGACTGGAAGTGGTTACGGAAGGCGTGCTGACGCGCATGATCCAACGCGACCCAGAGCTGAGCGGCGTCGGTATGGTGATCCTCGATGAATTTCACGAGCGTAGCTTGCAGGCGGATTTGGCGCTGGCACTATTGCTGGACGTGCAACAAGGGCTGCGCGATGACTTAAAACTGCTCATTATGTCGGCCACGCTGGATAACGATCGTTTGCAACAAATGCTGCCGCAAGCGCCGGTTATTGTTTCCGAAGGACGTTCGTATCCAGTAGAACGTCGCTATTTGCCGTTGTCCACACATCAACGCTTTGACGAGGCTGTCGCGGTTGCTACCGCCGAATTGCTGCGTCAGGAAAGCGGATCATTACTCTTATTTTTACCCGGCGTCGGAGAAATTCAGCGCGTTCAGGAACAACTGTCTTCGCGCATCGGCAGTGATGTGTTGCTCTGCCCGCTGTATGGCGCGTTGTCGCTGAACGATCAGCGAAAAGCGATCCTTCCGGCACCGCAAGGAATGCGTAAAGTGGTGCTGGCAACCAATATCGCTGAAACCAGTTTAACCATCGAAGGTATTCGCCTGGTGGTGGATTGTGCCCAGGAGCGTGTAGCGCGCTTTGATCCGCGCACGGGGCTTACGCGATTGATTACTCAACGCGTTAGTCAGGCATCAATGACGCAACGCGCCGGGCGTGCCGGGCGTCTGGAACCGGGTATCTGTCTGCATTTAATCGCCAAAGAACAAGCAGAACGCGCTGCCGCGCAAAGTGAACCGGAGATCTTACAAAGCGATCTCTCCGGCTTGCTGATGGAATTACTGCAATGGGGATGCAGCGATCCGGCGCAGATGAGTTGGCTTGATCAACCGCCAGCGGTGAATCTACAGGCCGCGAAACGCCTGTTAGGGATGCTGGGGGCACTGGACGGCGAACGGCTTAGTGCGCAAGGGCAAAAAATGGCGACACTGGGTAACGATCCACGTTTAGCGGCAATGCTGGTGAGCGCGAAGAGCGACGACGAAGCCGCAACCGCCGCAAAAATTGCTGCCATTCTCGAAGAGCCGCCACGGATGGGGAATAGCGATCTGGGTGTGGCGTTTTCGTGCAATCAACCGGCCTGGCAGCAACGCAGTCAACAGCTATTAAAACGCTTAAATGTGCGTGGCGGCGAGGCAGACAGTTCGCTTATCGCGCCGTTACTTGCTGAGGCGTTTGCCGATCGCATTGCTCGTCGTCGTGGGCAAGAAGGGCGCTATCAGCTGGCGAACGGCATGGGAGCGATGCTGGACACCGATGATGCCTTAAGCCGCCATGAATGGCTGGTCGCACCGTTATTATTGCAGGGCAGCGCCTCGCCGGATGCGCGAATTTTACTGGCGCTACCGGTCGATATCGATGAGTTAATACAGCGTTGTCCGCAGCTATTACGGCAGTCTGATACCGTTGAATGGGACGATGTGCAAGGCACACTAAAAGCCTGGCGTCGGTTGCAGATTGGTCAGCTCACAGTAAAAGTACAGCCGCTGGCGAAACCGTCGGAAGATGAATTACATCATGCAATGCTCAACGGTATTCGCGATAAAGGTCTCAGTGTACTTAACTGGACACCGGAAGCGGAACAGCTACGTTTGCGTTTGCTGTGTGCTGCGAAGTGGCTACCGGAATATGACTGGCCAGCGGTTGATGAGGCAAATTTGCTGGCGACGCTGGAAGCGTGGTTGTTGCCACATATGAGCGGTGTACATTCACTGCGTGGCCTGAAATCACTCGATATTTACCAGGCGCTGCGCGGATTACTTGATTGGGGAATGCAGCAACGGCTGGATAGTGAACTTCCTGCGCATTACACTGTGCCGACGGGAAGCCGGATCGCCATTCGTTATCATGAAGATAACCCTCCTGCGCTGGCGGTGAGAATGCAGGAGATGTTTGGCGAGGCCACCAATCCGACGATTGCCCAGGGGCGCGTGCCGCTGGTGCTGGAGTTGCTTTCACCCGCCCAAAGGCCGCTGCAAATCACGCGTGATTTAAGCGCCTTCTGGCAGGGGGCGTATCGCGAAGTGCAAAAAGAGATGAAAGGGCGTTATCCCAAACATGTCTGGCCGGACGACCCCGCCAACACCGCGCCGACGCGCCGGACGAAAAAGTATTCGTAAAACGGGTATGGGCAGTCCCCTCGCCCCTATGGGGAGAGGGATAGGGTGAGGGGTAATGTGCGCGCTGATGCCCTCACCCCGGCCCTCTCCCACAGGGAGAGGGAGAAAAGCAATTTTGAGAGATATCTTCTTCTGTCTTGCAACGGAAGAACAGAAAATCGGGCTTTTGCGCCTGAATATTGCGGAGAAAAAGTATGGCCGGGAATGACCGCGAGCCAATTGGACGCAAAGGGAAACCGACGCGTCCTGTCAAACAAAAGGTAAGCCGTCGTCGTTACGAAGATGACGATGATTATGATGACTATGAGGATGAAGAACCGATGCCGCGCAAAGGTAAGGGCAAAGGGCGTAAGCCTCGTGGTAAACGCGGCTGGCTCTGGCTGCTACTGAAACTGGGCATCGTATTTGCGGTGTTAATCGCCGTTTACGGGGTTTATCTCGATCAAAAAATTCGCAGCCGTATTGATGGCAAGGTCTGGCAATTGCCAGCGGCAGTTTATGGTCGGATGGTAAACCTTGAGCCAGACATGACTATCAGCAAGAACGAGATGGTGAAACTGTTAGAGGCGACCCAATATCGTCAGGTGTCGAAGATGACCCGTCCTGGCGAATTTACCGTGCAGGCTAACAGCATTGAGATGATCCGCCGTCCGTTTGATTTCCCGGATAGTAAAGAAGGGCAGGTGCGTGCGCGTCTGACCTTTGATGGCGATCATCTGGCGACGATCGTCAATATGGAGAACAACCGTCAGTTCGGTTTCTTCCGTCTTGATCCGCGTCTGATCACCATGATCTCCTCGCCAAACGGTGAGCAGCGTTTGTTTGTGCCGCGCAGTGGTTTCCCTGATTTGCTGGTGGATACTTTGCTGGCGACAGAAGACCGCCATTTCTACGAGCATGATGGGATCAGTCTCTACTCCATCGGACGTGCGGTGCTGGCAAATCTGACCGCAGGTCGCACGGTGCAGGGTGCGAGTACGCTGACGCAACAGTTGGTGAAAAACTTGTTCCTTTCCAGTGAGCGTTCTTACTGGCGTAAAGCGAACGAAGCTTATATGGCGCTGATCATGGATGCGCGTTACAGCAAAGACCGCATTCTTGAGCTGTATATGAACGAGGTGTATCTCGGTCAGAGCGGTGACAACGAAATCCGTGGTTTCCCGCTGGCGAGCCTGTACTACTTTGGTCGTCCGGTGGAAGAGTTGAGCCTTGACCAGCAGGCGCTGTTAGTCGGTATGGTGAAAGGCGCGTCAATTTACAACCCGTGGCGTAACCCAAAACTGGCACTGGAGCGACGTAATCTGGTGCTGCGATTGCTGCAACAACAGCAGATTATTGATCAAGAACTCTACGACATGTTGAGCGCGCGTCCGCTGGGCGTTCAGCCGCGCGGTGGGGTAATCTCTCCACAGCCTGCTTTTATGCAACTGGTACGTCAGGAGCTGCAGGCGAAACTGGGCGATAAAGTGAAAGATCTCTCCGGCGTGAAGATCTTCACAACCTTTGACTCGGTGGCTCAGGACGCGGCAGAAAAAGCTGCCGTGGAAGGTATTCCGGCACTGAAGAAACAGCGTAAGTTAAGTGATCTGGAAACGGCGATTGTGGTTGTTGACCGCTTTAGCGGTGAGGTTCGTGCCATGGTCGGTGGTTCGGAACCGCAGTTTGCGGGTTATAACCGTGCGATGCAGGCGCGTCGTTCGATTGGTTCACTGGCAAAACCAGCGACTTATCTGACGGCCTTAAGCCAGCCGAAAATCTATCGTCTGAACACGTGGATTGCCGACGCCCCCATCGCGCTGCGCCAGCCGAACGGTCAGGTCTGGTCACCGCAGAACGATGATCGTCGCTATAGCGAAAGCGGCAGAGTGATGCTGGTGGATGCGTTGACCCGTTCTATGAACGTGCCAACGGTAAATCTGGGGATGGCGCTGGGGCTGCCTGCGGTTACGGACACCTGGATTAAGCTGGGCGTGCCGAAAGATCAGCTGAATCCGGTTCCGGCTATGTTACTGGGGGCGTTGAACTTAACGCCAATCGAAGTGGCGCAGGCATTCCAGACTATCGCCAGCGGAGGTAACCGCGCACCGCTTTCTGCACTGCGTTCAGTGATTGCTGAAGATGGTAAAGTGCTCTATCAGAGTTTCCCGCAGGCGGAACGCGCTGTTCCGGCGCAGGCGGCGTATCTGACATTGTGGACCATGCAGCAGGTTGTACAACGCGGTACGGGTCGTCAGCTTGGGGCGAAATATCCAAATCTGCATCTGGCAGGGAAAACAGGGACTACCAACAACAACGTTGATACCTGGTTTGCGGGCATTGACGGCAGCACGGTGACCATCACCTGGGTTGGCCGCGATAACAACCAGCCAACTAAACTGTATGGCGCCAGTGGGGCGATGTCGATTTACCAGCGTTATCTGGCGAACCAGACGCCAACGCCGCTGAATCTTGTACCGCCGGAAGATATTGTGGATATGGGCGTGGACTACGACGGTAACTTTGTTTGCAGCGGTGGTATGAGAACCTTGCCAGTATGGACCAGCGATCCTGATTCGTTGTGCCAGCAAAGCGAGATTCAACAGCAGCCGTCGGGCAATCCGTTTGATCAGTCTTCTCAGCCGCAGCAACCTGCGCAACAGGAGCAGAAAGACAGCGACGGCGTAGCAGGCTGGATCAAGGACATGTTTGGCAGTAATTAACGTTCTCAGGCAGTAATGCGTTGATACTAATGGCAGGTTCTCTGTTGATACAGGGAACCTGCTAAATTTAGTGGGATGCAAATATCAGAAGAAATTGACCTGTTTAATATTCAACGCAATGAATTTAAATATTTTTTGCGTGAAACATTCTTCCTTTGATGCCAACAGACATCCTCTCAGAATAGTCGATGAAGCGTATCGACACAGCCTTTGCCGGACTTAATGAGAAAGCGAATCAAAAAGGTAAATAGTGAATGACTATAGCAGTGCACGCTAATGAGGTATCTCTCAACGTTGTTATTGGTATTAATGAGGGGGGCAAAAGATGATGCGCTCTGGTCAGCAAGAATCACATCCTGAGAATCACTATCAGGCATTATTGCAGGAAATTATGGCATTAAGTGGCCTGGATCCGAAAGGCGTGGCGCAGTATCTCGGCACTTCTTACATTTCAGTTGCTCGCTGGATTCGCGGGGATATTGAACCCAGTGCCGATACGATAAAAGAATTGCATGAGCTACTTGCGAAGCTCAATGCGGGTCTGGCGATCGATCTTGCGAATCTGAATACGACACGAACATTCGCCTCTCGTGGGATACGTAAAAAAACGACAGCCGACAAATATGAAGGCACGATTGTGCTGCGCGATGAGCCGAGGCTGCCTCTGCTCTCCCGACTTAAAAAAGGAGAACTTTGGGGCAATGGTGAATACCTGTTGGCTGAAATTCTTTCATCACATTCTGAAGCTGCGCAGACCGTGAAAGAGGCTGTGGCGGAGGGCGTTTCAGCAGGAAAGAATACGTATACTTATGACGCGCATACATATCACACCAAAGTTCCGCCTCAAGGGATTGCCCAGGTGCTGCAAAAATATTTGCCCGAAGGCGGACTGGTGCTTGATCCCTTTGCGGGAAGCGGTATGACAGGGGTCGCGGCACTGACGACCGGTCATGATGTCATTCTCAATGAACTGTCACCTGCAGCCAGTTTTATCGCTAATCGATTTACATCGCAATGCGATCCCGCTGCGCTCGCGGCGGCGGTAAAAGTAGTTACTGAGAGTCTGGAGGATCTGCGTAAAACCCTTTACACAACGCAATGCCGCACCTGTGGAAAAGAGGCGGAGTTGCTCTTTACTGTCTGGTCATACAAAGTCATTTGCAGTGAGTGTAGTAAGGAGTTTGTGCTTTGGGACGAATGCCGTAGCTACGGTAACACTGTGCGCGAACATAAATTTTTGCGCGAGTTCCCGTGCCCTTATTGTCATCATCAGGTCAAAAAATCGCGCCTTGCCCGAACGACGCCAGTGCCGGTTCTCGTGGGGTATAAATGCTGCGGTAAAGCTCAGTCCGAGGTGCCGCCTGTGGAGGCCGATCTCAAGCTCATTGCCGCAATTGACGCAGGCAAATATCTTGCTGAGGGGTTCATCCCGGATTTCGATCTACCAGATGGCGTGAATCTGGCACAGCCCAAGCGTCATGGCCTGACTAACATAAAGCATTTTTATACTGCCAGAAATCTGGCGGCGATGAGCCAGTTGTGGAAAGCGATTCATCGCGTTGAAGATACCAATATTGCCGCATTTCTCGGCTTTGTTTTCACTTCGCTCTATCAGCGTGTGACCCGGCTTTCTGAGTACCGTTTTTGGGGCGGCAGCGGTAATACGGCAAATTTTAATGTCCCGTATATTTTCAATGAAGCGAATATCTTTTTGACCTTCGAACGCAAGGCCAGATCAATTATTGATCACCTTGAAACCACGGCTAAAGCTTACGTTGGCCGTTGTCAGGTTAAAACGGGTTCCGCGACCGATCTTTCGTTTCTGCCGGATAATAGTGTTGATTTGATTTTCACCGATCCGCCGTTTGGAGCCAACATTAACTATAGCGAAATGAATATGTTGTGGGAGTCCTGGTTAATGTCCTATACGGATGCCACGGATGAAGCCATAGTTAATCGCGTACAAAAAAAGGATGCCAACAGATATCAGGAATTAATGACGCAGAGTCTGGCTGAAAGTTATCGTGTGCTAAGACCAGGACACTGGATGGTGTTGGTATTTATGAACTCTTCGGAGGACATCTGGAATCGTCTGCGTAATGCAGTGCTGGATGCTGGTTTTACCATTGAAAGGATCGATATTTTCGACAAGCAGCATGGTACGTTTAAGCAATTTGTTAGCGATAACACCGCAGGTGCTGATCTCATGCTGCATTGTCGTAAAGTTGAAAATGGCAACAAGCAGGAAGTGTCAACGGCGGAGGCGAAAACCATTTCAGTTAAGGAATTCCTGAGCCAGCGAAATGGTACGATCCCCGTGCTTCCTTATCTGCACGTTAAACGTGAGGCTGATATTGATTATCGCACTCTCTACAGCGAATATCTGGCTGAAAGTCTTTTACTGCATGGGAAAATGTTGGACTTCGCGACCTTCAGGTCTCAGGCAATTGCTCTTTTGGAAGGTAATAAGGATCCGTTGTAATGGCATACTTACAAGCATTTACTGATACTGAAAAGGTATTTGCTAAACGGTGGTTGGCAACTCAGGTTGCCGCCATGATGGGCAGAAAGCTGGAGGAAGGTGACTGGAGTCGCGTTTACTGCCTGGCAAAAAATATTCCTGATGGTGGCTGGAGCAATTTACATATTGATGTCAATTATCAGGGATTGGGGCTGGAGATGAAACTCTTGCGCATAGCAGGCCTGCGTGACAGACCGATCAAGTCAGTCTGCGGCACTACGCTTATGCACCCGGCTGCAACGCGTTCGATCCGTATTGATGATACCACTCGTGATGCTAACGACGTGATGCATGACGTCTTCCAGCAATACGCAGAGCTTATAGAACGTCGAACGCAAACGGTAAGAGATGCCGCACCTCATAAGACCCCTGATATGCGTACAGGCTGGCTACTATGGGAGGATAGTCTGACGGAATTCCTCTATTTTGAAGAGCGGATGATCCCGCCAAATCCGGAGCAGTACACAGCAGTATGGAATGTTACTCCAGCTAAAGGGGCACGTAAGGCCAGCAAAAGTTTGTGGATATATGACCGGGATACAAAGCAGAAACGCTATTCCGTGACGACCAGTGCGGGTATCAAGATCCAGCCATATTTTGACGTGCCGCTGCCGTCAGACGAGAATCTTTGCTATTTTCGTGTGCAGAGTGAACCGGTGAATGAAGAGATCGTCCGCATGTGGGTTTCTGCCTCCACCGCTCAGGCACTAAAAAGCCGTCTGGGTTCGCTCGACACTGCCACCATGAATGAAGCAATTTTCCGTGCCATTGAACAGAGTGAGAACAACACTCAGGCGCCGGAAGTTGATGAAGGACTGGCGGTTTCTATAGATATCAGTAAACAAGCGCACGTTCAGCTTGCGGAAGCCTGGGAGACCGTGAGCGATGAGCATCGCGCGCAGCTTCTTCTGAAAGCGTTATCCTGACGCGGCTTGTATAGACTGGGGAATAAATCACTACGCCTTGTGGAATGAATGAACACAGGGCGTAGATAAGTCAATATCAGTAACATCCCGCCTAAACAATTAACCCTTTCTTTTCATCTGATTGTTTATTGACCCTTCAGGGGCGCGCATATTGCGTACCGCTTGCGAACCCGTCAGCCTTTCGAATATTATCTTATCTTTATAATAATCATTCTCGTTTACGTTATCATTCACTTTACATCAGAGATATACCAATGGCGCGTTACAAAACTGCTCAGCCAAAACACTCGCTGCGTAAAATCGCAGTTGTAGTAGCCACAGCGGTTAGCGGCATGTCTGTTTATGCACAGGCAGCGGTTGAACCGAAAGAAGACACTATCACCGTTACCGCTGCACCTGCGCCGCAAGAAAGCGCATGGGGGCCGGCTGCAACTATTGCGGCGCGACAGTCCGCTACCGGCACCAAAACAGATACGCCGATTCAAAAAGTGCCACAGTCTATTTCTGTTGTGACCGCCGAAGAGATGGCGCTGCATCAGCCTAAGTCAGTAAAAGAGGCGCTCAGCTACACGCCAGGTGTCTCTGTTGGTACGCGTGGCGCATCCAACACCTATGACCACCTGATCATTCGCGGTTTTGCGGCAGAAGGCCAAAGCCAGAATAACTATCTGAATGGCCTGAAGTTGCAGGGCAACTTCTATAACGATGCGGTCATTGACCCGTATATGCTGGAACGCGCTGAAATTATGCGTGGTCCGGTCTCCGTGCTTTACGGTAAAAGCAGCCCTGGCGGCCTGTTGAACATGGTCAGCAAGCGTCCGACTACCGAACCGCTGAAAGAAGTTCAATTTAAAGCCGGTACTGACAGCCTGTTCCAGACTGGTTTTGACTTTAGCGATGCACTGGATGATGACGGCGTTTACTCTTATCGCCTGACCGGTCTTGCGCGTTCTGCCAATGCTCAGCAGAAAGGGTCAGAAGAGCAGCGTTATGCTATTGCACCGGCGTTCACCTGGCGTCCGGACGATAAAACCAATTTCACCTTCCTTTCTTACTTCCAGAACGAGCCGGAAACCGGTTATTACGGCTGGTTGCCGAAAGAGGGAACCGTTGAGCCGCTGCCAAATGGTAAGCGTCTGCCGACGGACTTTAACGAAGGGGCGAAGAACAACACCTATTCTCGTAATGAGAAGATGGTGGGCTACAGCTTCGACCACGAATTTAACGATACCTTTACCGTGCGTCAGAACCTGCGCTTTGCGGAAAACAAAACCTCGCAAAACAGCGTTTATGGTTACGGTGTCTGCTCCGATCCGGCGAATGCTTACAGCCAACAATGTGCGGCATTAGCGCCAGCGGACAAAGGCCATTATCTGGCGCGTAAATATGTCGTTGATGATGAGAAGCTGCAAAACTTCTCTGTTGATACCCAGCTGCAGAGCAAATTTGCCACTGGCGATATTGACCACACCCTGCTGACGGGTGTTGATTTCATGCGTATGCGTAACGACATCAACGCCTGGTTTGGTTACGACGACTCCGTACCGCTGCTCGATCTGTACAATCCGGTGAATACCGATTTCGATTTCAATGCGAAAGATCCGGCAAACTCCGGCCCTTACCGCATTCTGAATAAGCAGAAGCAAACGGGTATTTACGTTCAGGATCAGGCGCAGTGGGATAAAGTTCTGGTCACCCTGGGCGGTCGTTATGACTGGGCGGATCAAGAATCTCTTAACCGCGTTGCCGGGACGACCGATAAACGTGATGACAAACAGTTTACCTGGCGTGGTGGTGTTAACTACCTGTTTGATAATGGCGTAACACCTTACTTCAGTTATAGCGAATCGTTTGAACCTTCTTCCCAGGTCGGAAAGGATGGTAATATTTTCGCACCGTCTAAAGGTAAGCAGTACGAAGTCGGCGTGAAATATGTACCGGAAGATCGCCCAATTGTGGTGACGGGTGCACTGTATAATCTCACCAAAACCAATAACCTGATGGCGGACCCTGAGGGTTCCTTCTTCTCGGTTGAAGGTGGCGAGATCCGCGCACGTGGCGTAGAAATCGAAGCAAAAGCGGCATTGTCGGCGAGTGTTAACGTGGTGGGTTCTTATACCTACACCGATGCGGAATACACCACCGATACTACCTACAAAGGCAATACGCCTGCGCAGGTGCCAAAACACATGGCTTCTCTGTGGGCTGACTACACCTTCTTTGACGGCCCGCTTTCAGGTCTGACGCTGGGCACCGGTGGTCGTTATACAGGCTCCAGCTATGGTGATCCGGCTAACTCCTTTAAAGTGGGAAGTTATACGGTCGTGGATGCGTTAGTGCGTTATGATCTGGCGCGAGTCGGTATGGCTGGCTCCAACGTGGCGCTGCATGTTAACAACCTGTTCGATCGTGAATACGTCGCCAGCTGCTTTAACACTTATGGCTGCTTCTGGGGCGCAGAACGTCAGGTCGTTGCAACCGCAACCTTCCGTTTCTAATTTCTCTTTTGGGGCACGGATTTCCGTGCCCGTTTCACAAGTTGGCTGTTATGCAGGAATACACGAATCATTCCGATACCACTTTTGCACTGCGTAATATCTCCTTTCGTGTGCCTGGGCGCACGCTTTTGCATCCGCTGTCGTTAACCTTTCCTGCCGGGAAAGTGACCGGTCTGATTGGTCACAACGGTTCCGGTAAATCCACGTTACTGAAAATGCTCGGTCGTCATCAGCCGCCGTCGGAAGGTGAAATTCTTCTTGATGCCCAGCCGCTGGAAAGCTGGAGCAGCAAAGCGTTCGCCCGCAAAGTGGCTTATTTGCCGCAGCAGCTTCCTCCGGCAGAAGGGATGACGGTGCGTGAACTGGTGGCGATTGGTCGTTACCCGTGGCATGGCGCGCTGGGGCGCTTTGGCGCGGCAGATCGCGAAAAGGTCGAGGAAGCTATCTCGCTGGTTGGCTTAAAACCGCTGGCGCAGCGGCTGGTCGATAGTCTCTCTGGCGGCGAGCGTCAGCGGGCATGGATCGCCATGCTGGTGGCGCAGGATAGCCGCTGTCTGTTGCTGGACGAACCGACCTCGGCGCTGGATATCGCCCACCAGGTTGACGTACTGGCGCTGGTGCATCGTTTAAGTCAGGAGCGTGGCCTGACGGTCATTGCCGTGCTGCACGATATCAATATGGCTGCGCGTTACTGTGATTATCTGGTCGCCCTGCGCGGCGGTGAAATGATTGCTCAGGGAACGCCTGCGGAAATTATGCGCGGCGAAACCCTCGAAATGATTTATGGCATCCCGATGGGTATTTTGCCGCATCCGGCGGGTGCTGCACCTGTGAGTTTTGTTTATTGATGAGCGGCTTATCTCTTATTTCGCGCCGCCGACTGTTAACGGCGATGGCGCTTTCTCCGTTGTTATGGCAGATGAATACCGCCCGTGCGGCGGCTATTGATCCCAATCGTATTGTGGCACTGGAGTGGTTGCCGGTGGAGTTACTACTGGCGCTCGGCATCGTGCCTTACGGCGTGGCGGATACCATCAACTATCGACTGTGGGTCAGCGAGCCACCATTGCCGGAGTCAGTGATTGACGTTGGTTTGCGTACAGAACCTAACCTCGAACTGCTGACCGAAATGAAACCGTCGTTTATGGTCTGGTCGGCGGGATATGGTCCTTCACCAGAAATGTTGGCTCGTATTGCGCCGGGTCGCGGATTTAACTTCAGCGACGGCAAACAGCCATTGGCGATGGCGCGTAAATCGCTGACGGAAATGGCAGATTTACTTAACCTGCAAAGTGCAGCGGAAACGCATTTAGCGCAATATGAAGACTTTATCCGCAGCATGAAACCCCGCTTTGTAAAGCGAGGAGCGCGTCCGTTACTGCTGACGACGCTTATCGATTCGCGCCATATGTTGGTCTTCGGTCCAAACAGCTTATTCCAGGAAATTCTCGATGAGTACGGCATCCCAAATGCCTGGCAAGGGGAAACCAACTTTTGGGGCAGTACCGCCGTCAGTATCGATCGTCTGGCAGCCTATAAAGATGTTGATGTGCTCTGTTTTGATCACGACAACAGCAAAGACATGGACGCGTTAATGGCGACGCCGCTGTGGCAGGCAATGCCGTTTGTCCGTGCCGGACGCTTTCAGCGCGTACCCGCCGTCTGGTTCTATGGTGCGACGCTCTCGGCAATGCATTTTGTGCGTATTCTGGATAACGCCATCGGAGGTAAAGCGTGAGTAAACGAATTGCGCTTTTCCCGGCGTTATTACTGGCGCTGCTGGTGATTGCCGCTGCGGCGTTGACCTGGATGAACTTCTCGCAGGCGCTGCCGCGTAGTCAGTGGGCGCAGGCTGCCTGGTCGCCGGATATCGATGTCATTGAACAGATGATTTTTCACTACAGCTTGCTGCCGCGTCTGGCTATTTCGCTGTTGGTTGGCGCAGGTCTGGGGCTGGTGGGCGTGCTGTTTCAGCAAGTGTTGCGTAACCCTTTGGCAGAACCGACCACGCTGGGCGTCGCAACGGGCGCGCAACTGGGAATTACCGTCACCACGCTCTGGGCGATCCCCGGCGCGATGGCGAGCCAGTTTGCCGCGTTGGCAGGGGCTTGTGTCGTTGGCTTAATTGTCTTTGGCGTCGCGTGGGGCAAGCGCCTTTCGCCGGTAACGCTGATCCTCGCGGGTCTGGTGGTGAGCCTTTATTGCGGGGCAATCAATCAGTTACTGGTTATCTTCCATCACGACCAACTGCAAAGCATGTTCCTGTGGAGTACAGGAACGCTGACGCAAACCGACTGGGGCGGCGTTGAGCGTTTATGGCCGCAGTTGCTGGGCGGTGTGATGCTGACGTTGCTGCTACTTCGTCCATTAACCCTGATGGGGCTTGATGATGGCGTGGCGCGCAATCTCGGGCTGGCCTTGTCGCTCGCGCGTCTGGCGGCGCTGTCGCTAGCGATTGTCATCAGTGCTCTGCTGGTGAACGCGGTAGGGATTATCGGTTTTATCGGGTTGTTCGCACCACTGCTGGCGAAAATGCTGGGGGCGCGGCGTTTGCTGCCACGGTTGATGCTGGCGTCGCTGATTGGTGCGCTGATCCTCTGGCTTTCCGATCAAATCATCCTCTGGCTGACTCGCGTGTGGATGGAAGTTTCCACCGGTTCGGTCACTGCGCTCATCGGTGCGCCGCTGCTGTTGTGGCTGCTGCCGCGTTTACGCAGCATTAGTGCGCCAGATATGAAGGTGAACGATCGTGTCGCGACTGAACGCCAACATGTGCTGGCGTTTGCCCTCGCTGGCGGCGTGCTGCTGTTGATTGCTGTGGTTGTGGCGTTGTCGTTTGGTCGTGATGCGCACGGCTGGACGTGGGCGAGCGGGGCGCTGCTTGATGATTTAATGCCCTGGCGCTGGCCACGAATTATGGCAGCACTGTTTGCGGGCGTCATGCTGGCGGTGGCGGGCTGCATTATTCAGCGGTTGACCGGAAACCCGATGGCAAGCCCGGAAGTGCTGGGGATTAGCTCCGGCGCGGCGTTTGGCGTAGTGTTGATGCTGTTTCTGGTGCCGGGCAACGCCTTTGGCTGGCTGTTGCCTGCGGGAAGTCTTGGCGCGGCGGTGACGCTGTTGATCATTATGATCGCCGCCGGACGCGGTGGATTTTCCCCACACCGCATGTTACTGGCGGGGATGGCGTTAAGCACCGCGTTCACCATGCTTTTGATGATGTTGCAGGCGAGTGGTGACCCGCGAATGGCGCAAGTGCTGACCTGGATTTCCGGTTCGACCTACAACGCGACCGATGCACAGGTCTGGCGCACAGGAATTGTGATGGTGATTTTGCTGGCGATTACCCCGCTGTGCCGCCGCTGGCTGACCATTTTACCGCTGGGTGGTGATACCGCACGAGCTGTGGGAATGGCGCTGACGCCGACGCGAATTGCGTTGCTGCTGTTAGCGGCTTGCCTGACAGCGACCGCGACGATGACTATTGGACCGTTGAGTTTTGTTGGTCTGATGGCACCGCATATCGCGCGGATGATGGGCTTTCGACGAACGATGCCGCATATTGTGATTTCGGCGCTGGTGGGAGGTTTGCTGCTGGTATTCGCTGACTGGTGTGGGCGGATGGTGCTGTTTCCGTTCCAGATCCCAGCGGGGTTGCTATCGACGTTTATTGGCGCGCCGTACTTTATCTATTTGTTGAGAAAGCAGAGCCGTTAATTGAATGCCTCGCCCGGTGGGCGAGGCAAAATCATCACAACTTCGCAAACACCCGACGCGCAGCATCGATGGTGTTATTGATATCTTCCATGCTGTGCGCCACAGACATAAAACCCGCTTCAAACGCTGACGGTGCCAGATATACACCTTCATCCAGCATCATATGGAAGAAACGCTTAAAGCGTTCCACGTCACAGGCCATCACGTCCTGGTAGCACGTCACGGACTCGGCGTCGGTAAAGAAAATACCGAACATGCCGCCAACATGGTTAACGACCAGCGGAATTCCCGCTTCTTCTGCCGCTTCCAGCAGACCTTCCGCCAGACGCGTGGTTAACTCATTCAGCGTTTCGTGAATGCCCGGCTGCGCGACTTCATTCAGACAGGCGAAACCTGCTGCCATCGCAATTGGGTTACCGGAAAGCGTACCAGCCTGATAGACCGGGCCGGTCGGAGCCAGTGCATCCATTACATCACGACGACCGCCGAATGCGCCTACTGGCATCCCACCGCCGATGATTTTGCCCAGGCAGGTGAGATCCGGCACCACGCCGTAATAATCCTGTGCGCCTGCCAGCGCCACGCGGAAACCGGTCATAACTTCATCGATGATCAGCAACGCGCCAAACTCGTCACACAGCGCGCGCAGACCCGGCAGGAACTCTGGCAGCGGAGGAACACAGTTCATGTTGCCTGCCACTGGCTCGACGATAATGCAGGCAATCTCTTGCGGATACTGTTCAAACGCGGCGCGTACAGACGCCAGATCGTTATAGGTACAGGTTAAGGTATGTTTGGCGAAATCTGCCGGAACGCCCGGAGAGTTTGGCTGACCTAACGTGAGCGCGCCAGAACCGGCTTTCACCAGCAGGCAGTCAGCGTGGCCGTGGTAACAACCTTCGAATTTAATGATTTTGTCGCGACCGGTAAAACCACGCGCCAGGCGGATGGCGCTCATCGTTGCTTCGGTGCCAGAGTTCACCATGCGCACCATATCCATCGTCGGCACGAGTTCGGTCACCAGCTCCGCCATTTTTACTTCCATTTCGGTCGGCGCACCAAAGCTCAGACCACGTTCAGCGGCTTCAATCACTGCATTGCGGATCGCCGGATGATTATGACCCAGCACCATCGGCCCCCAGGAACCGACATAATCGATATAGGCTTTGCCATCAACGTCGTACAGATAAGCGCCGTCCGCTTTTTCGATAAACAGTGGAGTACCGCCCACGCCGGTAAAGGCGCGAACAGGAGAGTTCACACCGCCAGGGATCAGCTCGCGCGCTGCGCTGTATAGGTTTTCAGACTTACTCATGGAGGGTTCCTGATTCGTAGAAAAAGTGAATGGCTGCTATTCTATGTTATTCATAACAAGTTAAATACTCGTCAAACATCAGGTTGCTTATACTGCTGCAACCTGGATTTCTAAGAGTATAAAAGTTTTGGGTATTTGAAACATTACGCTTTGCAAAGGATTTTCATGGAACGAGCGAGTAAAATGCCGTCATCTTATTTGTATGACCAATATGTGATCATTGGATGAAAACTGAAACTCCTTCTTATGAAATACCGCAGGCCGCGCGTCTGCGACGCAGACAACTGATTCGCCAACTTCTTGAGCGCGACAAAACACCATTAGCCATTTTGTTTATGGCGGCGGTCGTCGGCACCCTTGTCGGGCTGGCTGCAGTTGCTTTTGACAAAGGCGTCGCCTGGTTGCAAAACCAACGTATGGGTGCGCTGGTACATACTGCTGATAATTACCCACTTCTGTTAACCGTCGCTTTTCTTTGTTCGGCGGTGCTGGCAATGTTCGGCTACTTTCTGGTGCGTAAATACGCGCCAGAAGCAGGTGGTTCAGGGATTCCGGAAATTGAAGGGGCGCTGGAAGATCAACGTCCCGTTCGCTGGTGGCGTGTTTTGCCGGTGAAATTCTTTGGCGGGTTGGGGACACTCGGTGGTGGTATGGTTCTGGGGCGTGAAGGACCAACCGTGCAGATCGGCGGTAACATTGGCCGTATGGTGCTTGATATTTTCCGCATGAAAGGTGATGAAGCTCGCCACACGTTGCTGGCAACCGGTGCAGCGGCGGGGCTGGCGGCGGCCTTTAACGCGCCGCTCGCGGGTATTCTATTTATTATCGAAGAGATGCGTCCGCAGTTTCGCTATACGTTAATTTCGATTAAAGCGGTATTTATTGGCGTCATTATGTCGACCATTATGTACCGGATATTTAATCATGAAGTTGCGCTGATTGACGTCGGTAAACTTTCTGACGCGCCGCTCAATACCCTGTGGCTTTATCTGATCCTCGGCATTATTTTTGGTATCTTCGGCCCTGTTTTTAATAAATGGGTTCTGGGGATGCAGGATTTGCTGCACCGTGTGCACGGCGGCAATATCACTAAATGGGTGTTGATGGGCGGTGCGATTGGCGGTCTGTGCGGGTTGTTGGGTTTCGTTGCACCAGAAACTTCGGGCGGCGGTTTTAACCTGATTCCTATCGCTACGGCGGGGAATTTCAGCATGGGAATGCTGATATTTATTTTTGTCGCGCGTGTGATCACTACGCTGCTCTGCTTCTCTTCTGGCGCGCCGGGCGGTATTTTCGCTCCGATGCTGGCGCTCGGTACGGTTTTGGGAACGGCATTTGGCATGGCTGCCACGGAGATATTTCCGCAATACCACCTTGAAGCAGGGACATTTGCTATAGCTGGAATGGGGGCGTTACTGGCGGCCTCTGTTCGTGCGCCGTTGACCGGGATCATCCTGGTGCTTGAGATGACAGATAACTATCAGCTCATTTTGCCAATGATTATTACCGGTCTTGGCGCAACACTATTAGCACAATTTACTGGTGGGAAACCGTTATACTCGGCGATTCTTGCCCGCACGCTGGCAAAACAGGAAGCGGAGCAGCTGGCGCGAAGCAAGGCCGTGGCTGCCAGCGAGAATACTTGAACGAAATACCAGGGTATTAGATAATGGCAGTTATTATTGGGTTAGAATTTGCCCAATTGCCGATGTCGTTTGGAGCAAAATATGAGTGATGACGTAGCACTGCCGCTGGAGTTTACCGACGCAGCAGCCAACAAAGTTAAAAGCCTGATCGCTGACGAAGATAACCCGAATCTGAAATTACGCGTGTATATCACCGGTGGCGGTTGCAGCGGCTTCCAGTATGGTTTCACCTTTGATGATCAGGTGAACGAAGGCGATATGACCATCGAAAAACAGGGCGTTGGCCTGGTGGTTGATCCGATGAGCCTGCAATATCTGGTCGGCGGTTCCGTTGATTATACCGAAGGTCTGGAAGGTTCACGCTTCATCGTAACCAACCCGAATGCGAAAAGCACCTGCGGTTGCGGTTCTTCCTTCAGCATCTAATCTGCTGTTAATGTGCCGGATAAACTATCCGGCACACCTTCTCTCTTCAACGCCCATTCTCATCCAGCGCAAACGTCGGCAATTTCAGATGCCACCGAATAGCCGCCAGCCGTATCAATAGCGTTACAACCATTCCCATCATACTGGCTGTTTCCAGCGGTACGGAGAAGGTGTAATGAGCTGTAGCGTGGACAATACCGCCGATAATACAGGCCGTCGCGTAGATTTCTGTGCGTAATATCATCGGAACTTCGCGCGCCAGTACATCGCGGATGATCCCGCCGCCAACGCCGGTGATCACACCCATACAAACCGCGATTAACGGACCGGCTTCCGCATTAAAGGCTTTGTTGACACCAATGCCAACAAACACTGCCAGACCAACAGCATCCAGCACCGGCAGCATCCATTTGGGTAAGCGCCTTGGCTGGCGTACCAGAACGATAGTCAGCATACTGGTCACCATCGCGACGACCAGATCGGTGGGATCTTTCACCCAAAATACCGGACCGTGATCCAGCGCCATGTCGCGAATTGTCCCGCCACCTACTGCGGTAACCACGCCCAGAACCAGGACGCCAAAAGGGTCCATACGCAATTTTCCGGCCAGCAAAACGCCGGAGATGGCAAATACCGCTGTACCGACTATATCCAGCCAATAGACGAGCATTTTTCAATCCCCACTGAGCACCTGAAAGGTCAGGCGCTAATCCACTTGTGAAAGCGCATTACAGAGTTGTTGTGCAGCGAGGATAATACGTGGGCTTGCGCGTTCAAACCAGTCACTTGTGAGAGGAATAACGGGAATTTTGAGTTGTTCGCCCCAGTATTGCTTTATTTTAGGAATTTTATCCGCTCCGCCAGTGATGACAATGGCCTGCGGTGCGCGTGCTAATACTTGTTCACGGCTAACCTGCGGCCAGGGAACTCGACTGTCTTTAAAGATGTTTTCTCCGCCGCAAACTTCCAGTATCTGGTTCTGAATCGACTCTTTTCCGCTGGTGAATGGCGGATTAATGCCGAATTGTAAGAAAACACGTTTTTTCGGTTTATCAGCATATTGCGCTTTCAGTTGCGCATACTGTTCCAGTAAGGTTTGCGCGGCTTTTCCGGCCTTGTCAGGTTGCGGACTCCAGGGAGCCAGTTGACGTAACGCATCGGCAATTTGTTCAATGCTTGTCGCATCGACCCACATGACTTTTATTCCCAGCGAAGCAAGTTGGTCAACCTGCCGCTCGGCGTTCCCTCCGCGCCAGGCAACCACCAAATCGGGTTTCAGCGCCACGATGCGTTCCAGATTCATCCCTTGCCAGGTGGAAACCTGCTCAATATTCTGCGCTTCTGGCGGATAGTCGGAATAACTGCTGACCCCTACCGGCGTGATCCCGACGGCAAAGGCAAGTTCAGTGTTGGCGGGAGAAAGTGTGATAACGCGCGGCGCGGCGTTGAGCCACAGCGGTGCGAGAAAAGACAGGGCGACCAGCGCCCTGAACAGTGACTTAGCCATGCGCCAGTTTCTGCACCAGTGACTCAACCATTAGGCTGGACTGTTTGGCTGCAACGGCCAGAAATTCGTCGAAGCTGAGATGAGACTGTTGATCGGCCACGTCGGAGATGGCGCGTACCACCACAAACGGTACATTAAAATTGTGGCAGACATGAGCGATAGCTGTCGCTTCCATCTCTACCGCAATGGCCTGCGGGAAATTGTGGCGGATTTTCGCCAGACCAACAGAGCCGTTGATGAACGCGTCGCCGCTGACAATCAGGCCTCGTACAGCGTTAAGATTCAGTTCGGCAATGCAGGACTCGGCGGCAGCGATCAGTTTATCATCAGCTTTGAAGCCTGCCGGACAGCCAGGTAACTGACCATATTCATAACCAAATGCCGTGACATCCGCGTCGTGATAACGTGCTTCGTCAGAGACAACGATATCGCCCACTTTCAGCGTTGGCGCCAGGCCCCCTGCAGAACCAGTGTTAATAATCACATCTGGTTTGCAGTGTTCCAGCAGCAGAGTTGCACCCAGCGCCGCAGCGACTTTACCGATGCCCGATTTCAGAAGCGCAACCTCGGTTCCGTTCAGTTGACCTGTGTAGATTTCACAGCCACCCAGACGGAGAGTTTGACGGTTTTCGATTTTGTCACGCAGTAGCGTAACTTCTTCTTCCATTGCACCAATGATGCCGATTTTCATAGATTTACTCGCGATAAGCCTGATTTGAGGGCATAGTTTATCATGCGCTTAAGAGGAAGCGTATTTCTCACGCGGGAGAGGACATGGCACAGATTGATTTCCGAAACAAAATAAACTGGCATCGTCGTTATCGTTCACCGCAGGGCGTTAAAACCGAACATGAGATCCTGCGGATCTTCGAAAGCGATCGCGGGCGTATTATTAACTCTCCGGCGATTCGTCGTCTGCAACAAAAGACCCAGGTTTTTCCACTTGAGCGCAATGCCGCCGTACGCACGCGTCTTACCCATTCAATGGAAGTTCAGCAGGTGGGGCGCTATATCGCCAAAGAGATTTTAAGTCGTCTGAAAGAACTTAAATTGCTGGAGGAGTACGGCCTGGATGAACTGACCGGGCCGTTTGAAAGCATTGTCGAGATGTCATGCCTGATGCACGATATCGGTAATCCACCGTTTGGTCATTTTGGTGAAGCGGCTATAAATGACTGGTTTCGCCAGCGTTTGTACCCAGCGGATGCCGAAAGTCAGCCGCTGACCGACGATCGCTGTAGCGTGACAGCGTTGCGATTGCGGGAAGGGGAGGAACAACTTAACGAGCTGCGGCGCAAAATTCGTCAGGACTTATGTCATTTTGAAGGCAATGCACAAGGTATTCGTCTGGTGCATACATTGATGCGGATGAATCTCACCTGGGCGCAGGTTGGCGGTATTTTAAAATATACTCGTCCGGCGTGGTGGCGTGGTGAAACGCCTGAGACTCACCACTATTTAATGAAAAAACCGGGCTATTATCTTTCTGAAGAAGCCTATATTGCCCGTTTGCGTAAAGAACTTAATTTGGCGCTTTACAGTCGTTTTCCATTAACGTGGATTATGGAAGCAGCTGACGATATCTCTTATTGTGTGGCTGATCTTGAAGATGCGGTAGAGAAAAGAATATTTACCGTTGAGCAGCTTTATCATCATTTGCATGATGCGTGGGGTCAGCATGAGAAAGGTTCTCTGTTTGCACAAGTGGTAGAAAATGCCTGGGAAAAATCGCGCTCAAATAGTTTAAGCCGCAGTACGGAAGATCAGTTTTTTATGTATTTACGGGTGAACACCCTCAATAAGCTGGTGCCCTATGCGGCACAACGATTTATTGATAATTTGCCGACGATTTTTGCCGGAACGTTTAATCATGCCCTGTTAGAAGATGCCAGTGAATGTAGTGAACTTTTAAAATTATATAAAAATGTCGCCGTAAAACATGTGTTTAGCCATCCAGATGTCGAGCAGCTTGAGTTGCAGGGGTATCGGGTGATTAGCGGGTTATTAGAGATTTATCGTCCTTTATTAAGCATGTCATTATCAGACTTTACTGAACTGGTAGAAAAAGAGCGAGTAAAACGTTTCCCCATTGAATCACGCTTATTCCACAAGCTCTCAACGCGCCATCGGCTGGCCTATGTCGAGGCTGTCAGTAAATTACCGTCAGATTCTCCTGAGTTCCCGTTATGGGAATATTATTATCGTTGTCGGCTGTTACAGGATTATATCAGCGGCATGACGGACCTTTATGCGTGGGATGAATATCGGCGGCTTATGGCGGTAGAACAATAACCAGGCTTTTGTAAAGACGGACAATAAATTTTTACTTTTTGCAGAAACTTTAGTTCGGAACTTCGCGCTATAAAACGAATCTGAAGAACACAGCAATTTTGCGTTATCTGTTAATCGAGACTGAAATACATGAAAAAAACCACATTAGCACTGAGTGCATTGGCTCTGAGTTTAGGTTTGGCGTTATCTCCGCTCTCTGCGACGGCGGCTGAGACATCTTCAGCAACGACAGCACAGCAGATGCCAAGCCTTGCACCGATGCTCGAAAAGGTGATGCCTTCGGTGGTCAGTATTAACGTAGAAGGTAGCACAACCGTCAATACGCCGCGTATGCCGCGTAATTTCCAGCAGTTCTTCGGCGATGATTCTCCGTTCTGCCAGGACGGTTCTCCGTTCCAGAGCTCTCCGTTCTGCCAGGGGGGCCAGGGCGGCAATGGCGGCGGCCAGCAACAAAAATTCATGGCGCTGGGTTCCGGCGTTATTATTGATGCCGATAAAGGCTATGTCGTCACCAACAACCACGTTGTTGATAATGCGACGGTAATTAAAGTCCAACTGAGCGATGGCCGTAAGTTCGACGCGAAGATGGTTGGCAAAGATCCGCGTTCTGATATCGCGCTGATCCAAATCCAGAACCCGAAAAACCTGACTGCAATTAAGATGGCGGATTCCGACGCGCTGCGCGTGGGTGATTACACCGTCGCTATCGGTAACCCGTTTGGTCTGGGCGAGACGGTAACTTCCGGTATCGTCTCTGCGTTGGGGCGTAGCGGCCTGAATGCCGAAAACTACGAAAACTTCATCCAGACCGATGCGGCAATCAACCGTGGTAACTCCGGTGGTGCGCTGGTTAACCTGAACGGCGAACTGATTGGTATCAACACCGCAATCCTCGCACCGGACGGCGGCAACATCGGCATCGGTTTTGCTATCCCGAGCAACATGGTGAAAAACCTGACTTCGCAGATGGTGGAATACGGGCAGGTGAAACGCGGCGAGCTGGGTATTATGGGAACCGAACTGAACTCCGAACTGGCGAAAGCGATGAAAGTTGACGCCCAGCGCGGTGCATTTGTAAGTCAGGTTCTGCCGAATTCTTCTGCCGCGAAAGCAGGTATTAAAGCGGGTGATGTGATCACCTCACTGAACGGTAAGCCAATCAGCAGCTTTGCCGCGCTGCGTGCCCAGGTAGGCACCATGCCGGTGGGCAGCAAACTGACTCTGGGCTTACTGCGCGACGGTAAGCAGGTTAACGTGAACCTGGAACTGCAGCAGAGCAGCCAGAATCAGGTTGACTCCAGCTCCATCTTCAACGGCATTGAAGGCGCTGAGATGAGCAACAAAGGCAAAGATCAGGGCGTCGTCGTGAACAACGTGAAAACGGGCACTCCGGCTGCACAGATTGGCCTGAAAAAAGGTGATGTGATTATTGGCGCGAACCAGCAGGCAGTGAAAAACATCGCTGAACTGCGTAAAGTTCTCGACAGCAAACCATCCGTGCTGGCACTGAACATTCAGCGCGGCGACAGCACCATCTACCTGTTAATGCAGTAATCTTCCTCAACCCCTTCCCGTTCAGGGAAGGGGGTCTTCATGCAATCTGTGAACTTCCCCACAACTCCATATATATCTTCGTTCCTTTGGGCATTTTCACAATGCCGTACGTTTCGCACTTCCTTATGCTAAACCGTGCACAAGGGAGGACTTATGGCTGGCTGGCATCTTGATACCAAAATGGCGCAGGATATCGTGGCGCGCACCATGCGCATTATCGATACCAATATCAATGTAATGGATGCTCGCGGGCGCATTATCGGCAGCGGCGATCGTGAACGTATTGGTGAATTGCACGAAGGTGCATTGCTGGTACTCTCGCAGGGGCGAGTTGTCGATATCGATGATGCGGTAGCACGTCATCTGCACGGTGTGCGGCAAGGGATTAATCTACCGTTACGGCTGGAAGGTGAGATTGTCGGCGTAATTGGCCTGACTGGTGAACCAGAGAATCTGCGCAAATATGGCGAACTGGTCTGCATGACGGCTGAAATGATGCTGGAACAGTCGCGGTTGATGCACCTGTTGGCGCAGGATAGCCGTTTGCGGGAAGAACTGGTGATGAACCTGATTCAGGCCGAGGAGAATACACCCGCACTCACTGAATGGGCGCAACGGTTGGGGATAGATCTCAATCAACCGCGAGTGGTGGCTATTGTCGAGGTCGACAGCGGTCAGCTTGGCGTGGACAGCGCAATGGCAGAGTTACAGCAATTGCAAAATGCGCTGATTACGCCGGAGCGTAATAATCTGGTGGCGATTGTCTCGCTGACCGAAATGGTGGTGTTGAAACCGGCGTTGAATCCGTTTGGGCGCTGGGATGCAGAAGAGCATTGTAAGCGAGTTGAGCAGCTCATTACTCGTATGAAAGAGTACGGCCAGCTGCGGTTTCGCGTTTCGCTGGGTAATTATTTTACTGGACCTGGCAGTATTGCCCGCTCTTACCGCACGGCGAAAACAACGATGGTAGTCGGTAAACAGCGAATGCCCGAAAATCGCTGCTATTTTTATCAGGATCTGATGCTACCAGTTTTACTGGATAGTTTGCGCGGCGACTGGCAAGCCAACGAACTGGCGCGACCGCTGGCGCGATTGAAAGCGATGGACAATAACGGATTGCTGCGGCGAACACTGGCGGCGTGGTTTCGCCACAATGTGCAACCGCTGGCAACGTCAAAGGCGCTGTTTATCCATCGAAATACGTTGGAGTATCGACTTAATCGTATATCAGAACTGACCGGCCTGGATTTGGGCAATTTTGATGACAGGTTGCTGCTGTATGTGGCGCTGCAACTGGATGAAGAGCGGTAGGTTCATAACAAAATTAAAGCCGGGTGATACTTTACCCGGCTCGCAGAATGACATCAGTTACTATTATTTGCGTGTCAGCTTTTCCAGATCCGCTTCAATCTCACTGATCTTATTGGTTACCACTGACTCCAGGTGACGCAAGTCATCGAGGATCTTACGCTTAAGATCAACTTCGCTACGGTCACGCTGGCAGATTTGATCAAGCTCATCAATGATATAACGAAGATTTGGGCTGATTTCCTGCACTTCTTTATAACCCTGACCCACACCATCGGCGACCACCGTTTTGCGCTGACGCGGATATTTAAACTTCACGCTCTTGGCGAAAAACTCACCTTTGTCTTTCTGAAAATAGATTTTCAGAATATCGTTGTTGGCTTCCTGCCGGAGGCTGTAACGATCAATTTCTTCAGGATTGGTAATACCCAGACTTTTCAGATTGTCGTACATAGCGTTACCTCAAAATGAGTCAGTAAATTGTGCTTATCTTAGCATTTGGCCTGGCCCGCCCGGCTCGACTGTGATCGCGGAAAGCCTTTTTCTTCCAGACTTCTATCATGGCGTAAAATTTAAAAAATTACCTGCTTTATTCTGGCGATATTCCAGAGGATGGATTAGCACATTTATCTTCGTTTTGCGAATTACATGACAGTCCAAAAAAGATGAAAAAGTATTTAAAAGAAGGGACAAGAATGAGTAGGGCGAATTAATCTGAGTCAGAAAGCACACGGGCAGCATCGTGCTGCCCGTTTGCATACTTTTAGTCGATGGTACGCAGCAGTTCGTTGATACCGACTTTACCGCGAGTTTTCGCGTCAACTTTCTTAACGATAACGGCACAATAAAGGCTGTATTTGCCATCTTTCGACGGCAGGTTGCCAGAAACAACCACAGAGCCTGCCGGAACGCGACCGTAGTGGATTTCGCCGGTTTCACGGTCGTAAATACGGGTGCTCTGACCGATGTATACGCCCATGGAAATAACGGAACCTTCTTCGACAATCACCCCTTCAACCACTTCAGAGCGCGCGCCGATGAAGCAGTTGTCTTCAATGATGGTCGGGTTAGCCTGCAGCGGCTCCAGCACGCCGCCAATGCCTACACCGCCAGACAGGTGCACGTTTTTACCAATCTGCGCACAGGAACCGACGGTCGCCCAGGTATCAACCATGGTGCCTTCATCAACATATGCGCCGATGTTGACGTAAGACGGCATCAGCACGGTGTTACGGGCAATAAACGCACCCTGACGTACCGCCGCTGGTGGTACAACACGGAAGCCTTCTTTCTGGAAACGTGCTTCGTCGTAGTTGGCGAATTTCATCGGCACTTTATCGAAGTAGCGGCTTTCTGCCCCTTCGATCACCTGATTATCATTAATACGGAAAGAGAGCAGCACCGCTTTTTTCAACCACTGATGCGTCACCCACTGACCGTCAATTTTTTCCGCAACACGCAGCGCGCCGGAGTCCAGCAGCGAGATCACCTGATTTACCGCTTCGCGGGTAACAGTGTCTGCATTGGCTGGCGTGATTTCGGCACGGCGTTCAAAAGCGGTTTCAATAATGTTCTGTAACTGCTGCATTGTTAAACTCTTTTCATATCAGTAAACACATCACCCTTTATCGTTTGGATTGAGGGCCTCTGTCAACCGCTGATGCACTTCCTGCTGCAACTCATTATTAAGCGCACGTCGGTCGGCGGTGGCGATTATGAATAAATCTTCTACTCGCTCACCAATGGTTGTAATTCGGGCGCCATGAAGCGAAATTCCCAGATCGGCAAAAATTTTCCCCACCCGTGCCAGCAGTCCTGGTTGGTCGAGGGCGATCAGTTCGAGGAATGATTTGCGGTCGGTATGGGTCGGCAAAAACGTCACTTCGGTTTCAACAGTAAAGTGACGTAATTTGGCGGGTTGACGACGCGGCTGCGGTGGCTGCCAGCTACTTTGTGTCAGTACTTGCTCCAGACCAAAGCGAATAACCTCATGGCGATCTGCGGATAGCGGGCTGCCATCCGGCTCCAGCACAATGAAGGTATCCATCGCCATACCGTCGCGGGTCGTGAAAATTTGCGCGTCATGAACGCTTAAATTGCGGCGGTCTAATTCGGCACACACGGCGGCAAACAGATACGGCCGATCAGGACTCCAGATAAATATCTCCGTACCGCCGCGCGTAGCCTGTGGGCTAAGTAATACCAGCGGCTTGCTTAAATCATGCTGTAATAAATGGCGAGCGTGCCAGGCCAGTTGATTTGGGCTATGGCGGACAAAATAGTTAGCGCGACAGCGTGACCAGATCTGGTGTAGCGCCTCTTCGTCGATATTGTCCATACGCAGCAGCGCCAGTGCCTGAAGCTGGTGATGGCGAACTCGTTCGCGCATATCTGGCGTGTTTTGCATTCCGCGTCGTAGCTGTTTTTCGGTGGCAAAATAGAGTTCGCGCAACAGACTCTGCTTCCAGCTATTCCACAGCGTTTCGTTAGTGGCGCAAATATCGGCTACCGTCAGACAGACCAGAAAACGCAGTCGATTTTCCGTTTGTACTTCTTCGGCGAATTGTTTGATGACTTCCGGATCCTGAATATCGCGGCGCTGGGCGGTGACCGACATCAGCAAGTGCTGGCGAACCAGCCAGGCGACCAGTTGCGTTTCGCGCGAGTTCAGGCCGTGCAGTTCGGCAAAATGCACCACGTCTTGTGCGCCGAGTATGGAGTGGTCACCGCCGCGCCCTTTGGCGATATCGTGAAATAGTGCGGCGATAAAAATCAGCTCTGGTGATGGCAGGCGCGGCCAGACGTCCACACACAACGGATGGCGCTGGCGCGTTTCTTCACTGGCAAAACTCTCCAGTTTCAGCATCACGCGGATAGTATGTTCATCCACTGTGTAAGCGTGGAACAGGTCAAACTGCATCTGCCCGACGATATGCGACCATTGGGGCATATAGGCGCCCAGCACGCTATGGCGATGCATCGGCAGTAACCCGCGACGCATTGCGCCGGGGTGACGCAGAATGCTCAAAAATAGCTTTCGCGCTTCCGGAATGTTGCACAGTGGTTGTTGCAGATGACGGCGGGCGTGACGTAACTGGCGCAGCGTGGTGGAGTAAATGCCGGTGATCGCACTGTTGCGTACCATAGTGTAGAACATACGCAAGATGGCTTCCGGCTGGCGCATAAATAGTGTTTCATCACGCAGGTCGATAAGCGTACCGCGTAGCTGAAACTCATCGTCAATCGGACGCGGCTTTTCATCGGCGGGCAGGGCGAGGATGGCTTCATCAAACAGTTGTAGCAGCATCTGGTTGAGTTCGCTGACGCGGCGCGTGACGCGGAAGTAATCCTTCATCATCCGCTCGACCGGTTCGTTACCTTCACCACTGTAATTCAGACGCTGGGCGACGCTAAGCTGGCGATCAAACAATAGGCGGTTATCGTAACGGCTGACGACCAGATGCAGGGCAAAGCGAATACGCCACAAAATATGCAGGCACTCGTTTAATTCTGCTCGTTCCGCTGAGGTTAAGAAGCCAAACCCGACCATTTCATCCAGCGATGTTGCGCCAAAATGGCGGCGGGCCACCCACTGTAAAGTGTGAATATCACGCAAGCCCCCGGGGCTGCTTTTGATGTCTGGCTCAAGGTTGTAGCTGGTGCCGTGGTAACGCTGGTGGCGCTGGTTCTGTTCTTCAACTTTCGCCGCGTAGAACTTGTCGGAAGGCCAGAATCCTTCGCTGAAAATGTGTTTTTGCAGTTCGAGAAATAGCGCAACATCGCCAATCAACAAGCGTGATTCAATTAAATTGGTGGCTACGGTTAAATCCGATAACCCTTCCAGGATGCATTCTTCAAGTGTCCGCACGCTATGACCGACTTCCAGCTTCACATCCCAGAGCAGCGTTAACAACTCGCCTACTTTTTGTGCCTGGTCGTCCGGCAGTTTCTTGCGGCTTAAGATCAGTAAATCGACGTCCGAAAGTGGATGCAGCTCGCCACGACCATAGCCACCGACAGCGACCAGCGCCAGGTCGGCAATCTGACTGAAACCGGCTTCAATCCACAAGCGTTGCAGGAGTTGGTCGATAAACTCGGTGCGGGCTTCAATCAACTGTTCTGCGGAGATCCCGCTATCAAAGGCATCGCCCAGCCAACGCTGAAAGGTATCAATATGGGCTTTTATCCCAGAGACGGTTAATTCGTCACGGGGCCAGACGCATGGATTTTGCGGTTGACCGGGCAGGGTGGGGAGAGCGGTATTTGCGTACTGTTCTGGAAGGGTATTCATTGTGCGCCACCCATAAGATTAAATTATCGCATTAAAAAAGCCGGCATTCGCCGGCTTCAGATTGTTGACAAAGTGCACGTGTTCATGCCGGATGCGGCGTGAAGGCCTTATCCGTCCTACAACTCCTTGCAAATTCAATATATTGCAGGAGAAAGTAGGCCTGATAAGCGTAGCGCATCAGGCATTTTTGCGTTTGTCTGCCTCTTATTCGTCGTGCGAGATTATCGCCGGGATGGTGTCATCCTTGCGTAGCGTCAGAATTTCGCAGCCGTTATCAGTCACCACAATAGTATGCTCGTATTGTGCAGACAAGCTGCGATCTTTGGTTTTTACCGTCCAGCCATCTTTCATGGTGCGGATCTCTTTTTTACCCGCGTTGACCATTGGCTCGATGGTGAAGGTCATCCCCGGTTTCAGCACGACGTTGGTTTCAGGTGAGTCATAGTGCAGCACTTGCGGCTCTTCGTGGAAGCCGCGACCAATACCGTGTCCGCAATATTCACGAACAACGGAGAAGCCTTCTGCTTCGACAAATTTCTGAATTGCCGCGCCGATTTCGCGCAGATTAATACCTGGTTTTACCATGCGTAGCGCCAGGTACAGGCTTTCTTGCGTGATGCGGCACAGGCGTTCGCCCATGATGGTCGGTTTACCGACGATAAACATTTTCGAGGTGTCGCCGTGGAAACCATCTTTGATTACGGTGACGTCAATGTTAACAATGTCACCGTCTTTCAGCAGTTTGGCGTCGTCCGGGATACCGTGGCACACCACTTCATTAATAGAGATGCAAACGGATTTCGGATAACCGTGATAGCCGAGGCAGGCCGAAACCGCGTGTTGTTCATTAACAATATAATCATTACAGATGCGATCCAGCTCGCCGGTGCTGACGCCCGGTTTAACATAGGGTTCGATCATCTCCAGCACTTCGGCAGCCAGGCGGCCAGCGACGCGCATTTTTTCGATATCTTCAGGGGTCTTGATTGAGATAGCCATTAATTCTGTCCATCAGCGTCGGTGATACCGACAATATATATGTAAGTGCTGTCAATGGTATCACACCCTGTCAAATTGAGAATCATTCTGAACTTCGCGAAACGTGCCACCGAGGGTTTTCTATAATAGAAAATTCAGCGTCTGATGCTGTACACAGCGCCAACAATTATTGGAGTCCACGGCGTATTTGTGGTATAAAGCGCGCCGGACTTCCGATCCATTTCGTATACACAGACTGGACGGGAGCGACAATCTCACTTTGTGTAACAACACACACGTATCGGCACATATTCCGGGGTGCCCTTTGGGGTCGGTAATATGGGATACGTGGAGGCATAACCCCAACTTTTATATAGAGGTTTTAATCATGGCAACTGTTTCCATGCGCGACATGCTCAAGGCTGGTGTTCACTTCGGTCACCAGACCCGTTACTGGAACCCGAAAATGAAGCCGTTCATCTTCGGTGCGCGTAACAAAGTTCACATCATCAACCTTGAGAAAACTGTACCGATGTTCAACGAAGCTCTGGCTGAACTGAACAAGATTGCTTCTCGCAAAGGTAAAATCCTTTTCGTTGGTACTAAACGCGCTGCAAGCGAAGCGGTGAAAGACGCTGCTCTGAGCTGCGACCAGTTCTTCGTGAACCATCGCTGGCTGGGCGGTATGCTGACTAACTGGAAAACCGTTCGTCAGTCCATCAAACGTCTGAAAGACCTGGAAACTCAGTCTCAGGACGGTACTTTCGACAAGCTGACCAAGAAAGAAGCGCTGATGCGCACTCGTGAGCTGGAGAAACTGGAAAACAGCCTGGGCGGTATCAAAGACATGGGCGGTCTGCCGGACGCTCTGTTTGTAATCGATGCTGACCACGAACACATTGCTATCAAAGAAGCAAACAACCTGGGTATTCCGGTATTTGCTATCGTTGATACCAACTCTGATCCGGACGGTGTTGACTTCGTTATCCCGGGTAACGACGACGCAATCCGTGCTGTGACCCTGTACCTGGGCGCTGTAGCTGCAACCGTACGTGAAGGCCGTTCTCAGGATCTGGCTTCCCAGGCGGAAGAAAGCTTCGTAGAAGCTGAGTAATAAGGCTTGATAACTCCCCCAAAATAGTTCGAGTTGCAGAAAGGCGGCAAGCTCGATAATTCTTGGGAGCTTACATCAGTAAGTGACCGGGATGAGCGAGCGAAGACAACGCATCTGCGGCGCGAAATATGAAGGGGGGAGAGCCCTTATAGACCAGGTAGTACACGTTTGGTTAGGGGGCCTGCATATGGCCCCCTTTTTCACTTTTATATCTGTGCGGTTTAATTCCGGGCAGATCACATCTCCGAGGATTTTAGAATGGCTGAAATTACCGCATCCCTGGTAAAAGAGCTGCGTGAGCGTACTGGCGCAGGCATGATGGATTGCAAAAAAGCACTGACTGAAGCTAACGGCGACATCGAGCTGGCAATCGAAAACATGCGTAAGTCCGGTGCTATCAAAGCAGCGAAAAAAGCAGGCAACGTTGCTGCTGATGGCGTGATCAAAACCAAAATCGACGGCAACTACGGCATCATTCTGGAAGTTAACTGCCAGACTGACTTCGTAGCAAAAGACGCTGGTTTCCAGGCGTTCGCAGACAAAGTTCTGGACGCAGCTGTTGCTGGCAAAATCACTGACGTTGAAGTTCTGAAAGCACAGTTCGAAGAAGAACGCGTTGCGCTGGTAGCGAAAATTGGTGAAAACATCAACATTCGCCGCGTTGCTGCGCTGGAAGGCGACGTTCTGGGTTCTTATCAGCACGGTGCGCGTATCGGCGTTCTGGTTGCTGCTAAAGGCGCTGACGAAGAGCTGGTTAAACACATCGCTATGCACGTTGCTGCAAGCAAGCCGGAATTCATCAAGCCGGAAGACGTATCTGCTGAAGTGGTAGAGAAAGAATACCAGGTACAGCTGGATATCGCGATGCAGTCTGGTAAGCCGAAAGAAATCGCAGAGAAAATGGTTGAAGGCCGCATGAAGAAATTCACCGGCGAAGTTTCTCTGACCGGTCAGCCGTTCGTTATGGAACCGGCAAAAACTGTTGGTCAGCTGCTGAAAGAGCATAACGCTGAAGTGACTGGCTTCATCCGCTTCGAAGTGGGTGAAGGTATCGAGAAAGTTGAGACTGACTTTGCAGCAGAAGTTGCTGCGATGTCCAAGCAGTCTTAATTATCGAAAAGGAGCCGCCTGAGGGCGGCTTCTTTTTGCGCCCATCTTGTAAATTCAGCTAACCCTTATGGGGCTGCGCTGAAAAGCGACGTACAATGTCGCTAGTATTAATTCATTTCAATCGTTGACAGTCTCAGGAAAGAAACATGGCTACCAATGCAAAACCCGTCTATAAACGCATTCTGCTTAAGTTGAGTGGCGAAGCTCTGCAGGGCACTGAAGGCTTCGGTATTGATGCAAGCATACTGGATCGCATGGCTCAGGAAATCAAAGAACTGGTTGAACTGGGTATTCAGGTTGGTGTGGTGATTGGTGGGGGTAACCTGTTCCGTGGCGCTGGTCTGGCGAAAGCGGGTATGAACCGCGTTGTGGGCGACCACATGGGGATGCTGGCTACCGTAATGAACGGTCTGGCAATGCGTGATGCACTGCACCGCGCCTATGTGAACGCTCGTCTGATGTCCGCTATTCCATTGAATGGCGTATGCGACAGCTACAGCTGGGCAGAAGCTATCAGTCTGTTGCGCAACAACCGTGTGGTGATCCTCTCCGCCGGTACTGGTAATCCATTCTTTACCACTGACTCCGCAGCTTGTCTGCGTGGTATCGAAATTGAAGCCGATGTGGTGCTGAAAGCAACCAAAGTTGACGGTGTGTTTACCGCTGACCCGGCGAAAGATCCAACTGCAACTATGTACGAGCAGCTGACCTACAGTGAAGTGCTGGAAAAAGAGCTGAAAGTAATGGATCTGGCGGCCTTTACGCTGGCTCGTGACCACAAATTACCGATTCGTGTTTTCAACATGAACAAACCGGGTGCGCTGCGCCGTGTGGTAATGGGTGAAAAAGAAGGGACTTTAATCACGGAATAATTCCCGTGATGGATAAATAAGGGTAAGATTCCGCATAAGTATCGCGGGGGCGTAAGTCTGGTTATAAGGCGTTATTGTTGCAGGCAGTTTGGTCACGGCCAGCGCGCAGCAACCGGAGCGTACATAAGTACGTGAGGATAGCGAGCACTGCCCGGGGTCAAAATGGCAAATAAAATAGCCTAATAATCCAGACGATTACCCGTAATATGTTTAATCAGGGCTATACTTAGCACACTTCCACTGTGTGTGACTGTCTGGTCTGACTGAGACAAGTTTTCAAGGATTCGTAACGTGATTAGCGATATCAGAAAAGATGCTGAAGTACGCATGGACAAATGCGTCGAAGCGTTCAAAACCCAAATCAGCAAAATACGCACGGGTCGTGCTTCTCCCAGCCTGCTGGATGGCATTGTCGTGGAATATTACGGCACGCCGACGCCGCTGCGTCAGCTGGCAAGCGTAACGGTAGAAGATTCCCGCACTCTGAAAATCAACGTGTTTGATCGTTCAATGTCTCCGGCCGTTGAAAAAGCGATTATGGCGTCCGATCTCGGCCTGAACCCGAACTCTGCAGGTAGCGACATCCGCGTTCCGCTGCCGCCGCTGACGGAAGAACGTCGTAAAGATCTGACTAAAATCGTTCGTGGTGAAGCTGAACAGGCGCGTGTTGCAGTACGTAACGTGCGTCGTGATGCGAACGACAAAGTGAAAGCACTGTTGAAAGATAAAGAGATCAGCGAAGACGACGATCGCCGTTCTCAGGACGATGTACAGAAACTGACTGATGCTGCAATCAAGAAAATTGAAGCGGCGCTGGCAGACAAAGAAGCAGAACTGATGCAGTTCTGATTTCTTGAACGACAAAAAACGCCGCTCAGTAGATCCTTGCGGATCGGCTGGCGGCGTTTTGCTTTTTATTCTGTCTCAACTCTGGATGTTTCATGAAGCAACTCACCATTCTGGGCTCGACCGGCTCGATTGGTTGCAGCACGCTGGACGTGGTGCGCCATAATCCCGAACACTTCCGCGTAGTTGCGCTGGTGGCAGGCAAAAATGTCACTCGCATGGTAGAACAGTGCCTGGAATTCTCTCCCCGCTATGCCGTAATGGACGATGAAGCGAGTGCGAAACTTCTTAAAACGACGCTACAACAACAGGGTAGTTGCACTGAAGTCTTAAGCGGTCAGCAGGCTGCCTGCGATATGGCGGCGCTTGAAGATGTTGATCAGGTGATGGCGGCGATTGTCGGTGCTGCAGGCCTGTTACCTACGCTTGCTGCTATCCGCGCGGGTAAAACCATACTGCTGGCCAACAAAGAATCACTGGTCACCTGTGGACGTCTGTTTATGGACGCCGTAAAGCAGAGTAAAGCGCAGTTATTACCGGTCGATAGCGAACATAACGCCATTTTTCAGAGTTTACCGCAACCTATCCAGCACAATCTGGGATACGCTGACCTTGAGCAAAATGGCGTGGTGTCCATTTTACTTACCGGGTCTGGTGGCCCTTTCCGTGAGACGCCATTGCACGATTTGGCAACAATGACGCCCGATCAAGCCTGCCGTCATCCGAACTGGTCGATGGGACGTAAAATTTCTGTCGATTCGGCTACCATGATGAACAAAGGTCTGGAATACATTGAAGCGCGTTGGTTGTTTAACGCCAGTGCCAGCCAGATGGAAGTGCTGATTCACCCGCAGTCAGTGATTCACTCAATGGTGCGTTATCAGGACGGCAGCGTTCTGGCGCAACTGGGAGAACCTGATATGCGTACGCCAATTGCCCACACCATGGCATGGCCGAATCGCGTGAACTCTGGTGTGAAGGCGCTCGACTTTTGCAAACTGAGTGCTTTGACATTTGCCGCACCGGATTATGATCGCTATCCATGCCTGAAACTGGCGATGGATGCTTTCGAACAAGGCCAGGCTGCGACGACTGCATTGAATGCCGCAAACGAAATCACCGTTGCTGCGTTTCTTGCGCAACAAATCCGCTTTACGGATATCGCCGCATTGAATTTATCCGTTCTGGAAAAAATGGATATGCGCGAACCACAATGCGTGGACGATGTGTTGTCTGTCGATGCCTGTGCGCGTGACGTCGCCAGAAAAGAGGTGATGCGTCTCGCAAGCTGAGGATAATCCGGCTACAGAGAGTCGTGCTATTTGTTAGCGTAGGGCTTCAGTGATATAGTCTGCGCCATCTGATCGTAAGTAGTTGGCTTTCTAAGATCAGGTATGCCGTGGTTTTACACGGCTTTTTTTTGTATAGGCTTCAGTATTCCTGAGTACCGTAAACCCTGTCAGGGAATAAGAAACGCGTGATGTTGTCTGCTACTCAACCACTTAGCGAAAAATTGCCAGTTCATGGCTGTCGCCATGTCGCGATCATTATGGATGGCAACGGGCGCTGGGCAAAAAAGCAAGGGAAGATTCGTGCCTTTGGGCATAAAGCCGGGGCTAAATCGGTTCGCCGGGCGGTCTCTTTTGCGGCCAACAACGGTATTGAGGCGTTAACGCTGTATGCCTTTAGTAGTGAAAACTGGAACCGACCAGCGCAGGAAGTCAGTGCGTTAATGGAACTGTTTGTGTGGGCGCTTGATAGCGAAGTAAAAAGCCTGCACCGACATAACGTGCGTCTGCGTATTATTGGCGATACCAGTCGTTTTAACTCGCGTTTGCAAGAGCGTATTCGTAAATCTGAAGCGTTAACTGCCGGGAATACCGGTCTGACGTTGAATATTGCGGCGAACTACGGTGGACGTTGGGATATAGTCCAGGGTGTCAGGCAACTGGCTGAAAAGGTGCAGCAAGGAAACCTGCAACCAGATCAGATAGATGAAGAGATGCTAAACCAGCATGTCTGTATGCATGAACTGGCCCCTGTAGATTTAGTAATTAGGACTGGGGGGGAGCATCGCATTAGTAACTTTTTGCTTTGGCAAATTGCCTATGCCGAACTTTACTTTACAGATGTTCTCTGGCCCGATTTCGATGAACAAGACTTTGAAGGGGCACTAAATGCCTTTGCTAATCGAGAGCGTCGTTTCGGCGGCACCGAGCCCGGTGATGAAACAGCCTGATGGGGGTCGCTTTTGCTGAAGTATCGCCTGATATCTGCTTTTGTTTTAATACCTGTCGTCATCGCGGCGCTGTTTTTATTGCCGCCGGTAGGGTTCGCTATTGTTACGCTGGTAGTCTGTATGCTGGCAGCGTGGGAATGGGGACAGCTTAGCGGTTTTACCTCTCGCTCGCAGCGGGTATGGCTGGCGGTGCTGTGCGGGTTATTGTTGGCGCTGATGCTTTTTCTGTTGCCGGAATATCACCGAAATATCCATCAACCACTGGTTGAGGTCTCACTTTGGGCTTCGCTTGGCTGGTGGGTTGCCGCGCTATTGCTGGTGTTATTCTATCCCGGTTCCGCGACAATATGGCGTAAATCCAAAACATTGCGCATTATCTTTGGCGTGCTAACCATTGTTCCCTTCTTTTGGGGCATGCTGGCGTTACGGGCCTGGCACTATGACGAGAATCATTACAGTGGCGCGATATGGTTGCTCTATGTCATGATCCTGGTCTGGGGCGCTGACTCTGGCGCATATATGTTTGGCAAATTGTTTGGCAAACATAAGCTGGCACCGAAGGTTTCTCCGGGTAAAACCTGGCAAGGCTTTATTGGCGGACTCGCGACCGCAGCGGTAATCTCATGGGGTTATGGCATGTGGGCGAATCTGGACGTTGCACCCGTCACCTTACTCATTTGCTCTATTGTCGCAGCGTTAGCTTCAGTGCTCGGCGATCTGACCGAGAGCATGTTTAAGCGTGAAGCAGGAATTAAGGACAGCGGTCATTTAATTCCAGGACATGGCGGTATTTTGGATCGTATTGATAGCCTGACGGCTGCTGTACCGGTCTTTGCTTGCCTGCTGTTGCTGGTATTCAGGACGCTTTAACGGAAGGTATTATGCTGAGTTTTCTCTGGGATTTGGCTTCGTTCATCGTTGCATTGGGTGTACTCATCACCGTGCATGAATTTGGTCATTTCTGGGTTGCCCGGCGTTGCGGTGTTCGCGTTGAGCGTTTCTCTATAGGTTTTGGTAAGGCGCTCTGGCGCCGAACTGATAAGCTAGGCACCGAATATGTCATCGCCCTGATCCCTTTGGGCGGTTATGTCAAAATGCTGGATGAGCGTGCTGAACCGGTTGTTCCGGAGCTTCGCCACCATGCCTTCAATAATAAATCTGTTGGCCAACGTGCGGCGATCATTGCCGCAGGTCCGGTTGCAAACTTCATTTTTGCTATCTTTGCTTACTGGCTGGTTTTTATCATTGGTGTGCCTGGTGTACGTCCGGTGGTTGGCGAAATAGCAGCCAATTCGATAGCTGCGCAAGCACAAATTGCACCAGGAACGGAACTAAAAGCCGTAGATGGTATCGAAACGCCTGATTGGGATGCCGTGCGTTTGCAGTTGGTCGATAAAATAGGTGATGAAAGCACCACCATTACGGTAGCGCCATTTGGTAGCGACCAACGGCGGGATGTAAAGCTCGATTTACGTCAGTGGGCGTTTGAGCCTGATAAAGAAGATCCAGTATCTTCTTTGGGGATTCGTCCCCGTGGGCCGCAAATTGAACCTGTAGTGGAAAATGTGCAGCCAAATTCGGCGGCAAACAAGGCGGGTTTGCAAGCAGGCGACAGGATCGTTAAAGTCGATGGTCAGCCATTAACGCAATGGGTGACCTTTGTGTTGCTTGTCCGGGATAATCCGGGTAAATCCTTAGCGTTGGAAATCGAAAGGCAGGGGAGTCCCTTGTCTTTGACATTAATCCCGGAGAGTAAACCGGGTAATGGTAAGGCGATTGGTTTTGTCGGTATTGAGCCGAAAGTCATTCCTCTGCCAGATGAGTATAAAGTTGTACGCCAGTATGGGCCGTTCAACGCCATCGTCGAAGCTACGGACAAAACGTGGCAGTTGATGAAGCTGACGGTCAGTATGCTGGGAAAATTGATCACCGGTGATGTGAAACTGAACAACCTCAGTGGGCCGATCTCTATCGCCAAGGGGGCTGGGATGACAGCGGAACTCGGGGTTGTTTATTATCTACCGTTTCTTGCGCTTATTAGCGTGAACTTAGGGATAATTAACCTGTTTCCGTTGCCCGTACTTGACGGGGGGCATCTGCTGTTCCTTGCGATCGAAAAGATCAAGGGCGGACCGGTATCCGAGCGGGTTCAAGACTTTTGTTATCGCATTGGCTCGATTCTGCTGGTGCTGTTAATGGGGCTTGCACTTTTCAATGATTTCTCTCGGTTATGAGAGTTAGTTAGGAAGAACGCATAATAACGATGGCGATGAAAAAGTTGCTCATAGCGTCGCTGCTGTTTAGCAGCGCCACCGTATACGGTGCTGAAGGGTTCGTAGTGAAAGATATTCATTTCGAAGGCCTTCAGCGTGTCGCCGTTGGTGCGGCCCTCCTCAGTATGCCGGTGCGCACAGGCGACACGGTTAATGATGAAGATATCAGTAATACCATTCGCGCTCTGTTTGCTACCGGCAACTTTGAGGATGTTCGTGTCCTTCGTGATGGTGATACCCTTCTGGTTCAGGTAAAAGAACGTCCGACCATTGCCAGCATCACTTTCTCCGGTAACAAATCGGTGAAAGATGACATGCTGAAGCAAAACCTCGAGGCTTCTGGCGTGCGTGTGGGCGAATCTCTTGATCGCACCACCATTGCTGATATCGAAAAAGGTCTGGAAGACTTCTACTATAGCGTCGGTAAATATAGCGCCAGCGTTAAAGCTGTCGTGACCCCGCTGCCGCGCAACCGTGTTGACCTAAAACTGGTGTTCCAGGAAGGTGTGTCAGCTGAAATCCAGCAAATTAACATTGTTGGTAACCATGCTTTCACCACCGACGAACTGATCTCTCATTTCCAACTGCGTGACGAAGTACCGTGGTGGAACGTGGTAGGCGATCGTAAATACCAGAAACAGAAACTGGCGGGCGACCTTGAAACCCTGCGCAGCTATTATCTGGATCGCGGTTATGCCCGTTTCAACATCGACTCGACCCAGGTCAGTCTGACGCCAGATAAAAAAGGTATTTACGTCACGGTGAACATCACCGAAGGCGATCAGTACAAGCTTTCTGGGGTTGAAGTGAGCGGTAACCTTGCCGGGCACTCCGCTGAAATTGAGCAGCTAACTAAGATCGAGCCGGGCGAGCTGTATAACGGCACCAAAGTGACCAAAATGGAAGATGACATTAAAAAGCTTCTCGGTCGCTATGGTTATGCCTATCCGCGCGTACAGTCGATGCCTGAAATTAACGATGCTGACAAAACCGTTAAATTACGTGTGAACGTTGATGCGGGTAACCGTTTCTATGTGCGTAAGATCCGTTTTGAAGGTAACGATACCTCGAAAGATGCCGTCCTGCGTCGCGAAATGCGTCAGATGGAAGGTGCATGGCTGGGTAGCGATCTGGTCGATCAGGGTAAGGAGCGTCTGAATCGTCTGGGCTTCTTTGAAACGGTCGATACCGATACCCAACGTGTTCCGGGTAGCCCGGACCAGGTTGATGTAGTCTACAAGGTGAAAGAACGTAACACCGGTAGCTTCAACTTCGGTATTGGTTACGGTACTGAAAGTGGCGTGAGCTTCCAGGCTGGCGTGCAACAGGATAACTGGTTAGGTACGGGTTATGCCGTTGGTATCAACGGAACCAAAAACGATTACCAGACCTATGCTGAATTGTCGGTAACCAACCCGTACTTCACCGTAGATGGCGTAAGCCTCGGTGGTCGTCTCTTCTATAATGACTTCCAGGCAGATGACGCCGACCTGTCCGACTATACCAACAAGAGTTATGGTACAGACGTGACGTTGGGCTTCCCGATCAACGAATACAACTCGCTGCGAGCAGGTCTGGGTTATGTACATAACTCCCTGTCCAACATGCAGCCGCAGGTTGCGATGTGGCGTTATCTGTACTCTATGGGTGAACATCCGAGCACCTCTGATCAGGATAACAGCTTCAAAACGGACGACTTCACGTTCAACTATGGTTGGACCTATAACAAGCTTGACCGTGGTTATTTCCCGACAGATGGTTCACGTGTCAACCTGACCGGTAAAGTGACCATTCCGGGATCGGATAACGAATACTACAAAGTGACGTTAGACACGGCGACCTATGTACCGATCGACGACGATCACAAATGGGTTGTTCTGGGTCGTACCCGCTGGGGTTATGGTGATGGTTTAGGCGGCAAAGAGATGCCGTTCTACGAGAACTTCTATGCCGGTGGTTCCAGCACCGTGCGTGGCTTCCAGTCCAACACCATCGGTCCAAAAGCGGTTTACTTCCCGCATCAGGCCAGTAATTATGACCCAGACTATGATTACGAATGTGCGACTCAGGACGGCGCGAAAGACCTGTGTAAATCGGATGATGCTGTAGGCGGTAACGCCATGGCAGTTGCCAGCCTCGAACTCATCACCCCGACGCCGTTCATTAGCGACAAGTATGCTAACTCTGTTCGTACTTCCTTCTTCTGGGATATGGGCACCGTTTGGGATACAAACTGGGATTCCAGCCAATATTCTGGATATCCGGACTATAGTGATCCAAGCAATATCCGTATGTCTGCGGGTATCGCATTACAATGGATGTCCCCATTGGGGCCGTTGGTGTTCTCCTACGCCCAGCCGTTCAAAAAGTACGATGGAGACAAGGCAGAACAGTTCCAGTTTAACATTGGTAAAACTTGGTAAGTGTTCTCCACAAAGGAATGTAGTGGTAGTGTAGCGATGACTTTAGGCGATCAATATAAGATCGCCGGGCCACGCAAAGAACTGCACCCTCCGGTGCAAATGGGATGGTAAGGAGTTTATTGTGAAAAAGTGGTTATTAGCTGCAGGTCTCGGTTTAGCACTGGCAACTTCTGCTCAGGCGGCTGACAAAATTGCAATCGTCAATATGGGCAGCCTGTTCCAGCAGGTAGCACAGAAAACCGGTGTTTCTAACACGCTGGAAAATGAGTTCAAAGGCCGCGCCAGCGAACTGCAGCGTATGGAAACCGACCTGCAAGCTAAAATGAAAAAGCTGCAGTCTATGAAAGCCGGTAGTGATCGTACTAAGCTGGAAAAAGACGTGATGGCTCAGCGCCAGACTTTTGCTCAGAAAGCGCAGGCTTTTGAACAAGATCGCGCACGTCGTTCCAACGAAGAACGCGGCAAACTGGTTACTCGTATCCAGACTGCTGTGAAATCCGTTGCCAACAGCCAGGATATCGACCTGGTTGTTGATGCAAACGCCGTTGCTTACAACAGCAGCGATGTAAAAGACATCACTGCCGACGTACTGAAACAGGTTAAATAAGTAATGCCTTCAATTCGACTGGCTGATTTAGCGCAGCAGTTGGATGCAGAACTACACGGTGATGGCGATATCGTCATCACCGGCGTTGCGTCCATGCAATCTGCACAAACAGGTCACATCACGTTCATGGTTAACCCAAAATACCGTGAGCATTTAGGCTTGTGCCAGGCGTCTGCGGTTGTCATGACCCAGGACGATCTTCCTTTCGCGAAAAGTGCCGCGCTGGTAGTGAAGAATCCCTACCTGACTTACGCGCGCATGGCGCAAATTTTAGATACCACGCCACAGCCCGCGCAGAACATTGCACCCAGTGCAGTGATCGATACAACGGCGAAGCTGGGTAACAACGTCTCAATTGGTGCTAACGCGGTGATTGAGTCCGGCGTTGAGCTGGGCGATAACGTGATTATCGGTGCCGGTTGCTTCGTTGGTAAAAATAGCAAAATCGGCGCAGGTTCGCGCCTTTGGGCGAACGTAACCATTTACCACGAGATCCTGATCGGTCAGAATTGCCTGATTCAATCCGGAACGGTGGTAGGTGCGGACGGCTTTGGCTATGCCAACGATCGTGGTAACTGGGTGAAGATCCCTCAGATTGGTCGCGTGATTATTGGCGATCGCGTGGAGATCGGCGCCTGTACTACCATCGATCGCGGTGCGCTGGATGACACCATTATCGGCAATGGCGTGATCATTGATAACCAGTGCCAGATTGCACATAACGTCGTGATTGGCGACAATACGGCGGTTGCCGGTGGCGTCATTATGGCGGGCAGCCTGAAAATTGGTCGTTACTGCATGATCGGCGGTGCCAGCGTAATCAACGGGCATATGGAAATATGCGATAAAGTGACGGTTACGGGCATGGGGATGGTGATGCGTCCCATCACTGAACCTGGCGTCTATTCCTCAGGCATTCCGCTGCAACCCAACAAAGTCTGGCGCAAAACCGCTGCACTGGTGATGAACATTGATGATATGAGCAAGCGTCTGAAATCGCTTGAGCGCAAGGTTAATCAACAAGACTAACGTTCCATCTTTTGTTCGCCAAACTTTACGGCCTGTCTCATTCTTACGATTGCGGCAGGCCGTGTTATTATTGTCGTTTCTTATATTTTGACAGGAAGAGTATCTTGACTACTAACACTCATACTCTGCAGATTGAAGAGATTTTAGAACTTCTGCCGCACCGTTTCCCGTTCTTATTGGTGGATCGCGTGCTGGATTTTGAAGAAGGTCGTTTTCTGCGCGCAGTAAAAAATGTCTCTGTCAATGAGCCATTCTTCCAGGGCCATTTCCCTGGAAAACCGATTTTCCCGGGTGTGCTGATTCTGGAAGCAATGGCACAGGCAACAGGTATTCTGGCGTTTAAAAGCGTAGGAAAACTGGAACCGGGTGAGCTGTACTACTTCGCTGGTATTGACGAAGCGCGCTTTAAGCGCCCGGTCGTGCCAGGCGATCAAATGATCATGGAAGTCACTTTCGAAAAAACGCGCCGTGGCCTGACCCGCTTTAAAGGGGTTGCTCTGGTCGACGGTAAAGTAGTTTGCGAAGCAACGATGATGTGTGCTCGTAGCCGGGAGGCCTGATACGTGATTGATAAATCCGCCTTTGTGCATCCAACCGCCATTGTGGAAGAGGGCGCGTCGATTGGTGCCAACGTTCACATTGGTCCTTTTTGTATCGTTGGACCCCATGTTGAAATTGGTGAGGGGACCGTACTGAAATCTCACGTTGTCGTGAATGGCCATACTAAAATTGGTCGCGACAATGAGATTTATCAGTTCGCCTCCATCGGCGAAGTTAACCAGGATCTGAAATATGCTGGTGAACCGACCCGTGTGGAAATCGGCGATCGTAACCGCATTCGCGAAAGCGTCACCATTCATCGTGGCACAGTCCAGGGCGGTGGATTGACGAAGGTGGGCAGCGACAACTTACTGATGATCAATGCGCACATTGCGCACGATTGTACGGTAGGTAACCGCTGTATTCTCGCCAACAACGCAACGCTGGCGGGGCACGTATCGGTAGATGACTTCGCGATCATCGGCGGCATGACTGCAGTCCATCAGTTCTGCATCATTGGTGCGCACGTGATGGTTGGCGGTTGCTCCGGTGTGGCGCAGGACGTCCCTCCTTATGTCATTGCGCAGGGTAACCACGCAACGCCGTTCGGTGTCAATATCGAAGGGCTGAAGCGTCGCGGTTTTAGCCGTGAGGCGATTACTGCTATCCGCAATGCGTATAAGCTGATTTATCGCAGCGGTAAAACGCTCGATGAAGTGAAACCGGAAATTGCTGAACTGGCGGAAACATATCCGGAAGTGAAAGCGTTTACCGATTTCTTTGCACGCTCAACGCGCGGTCTGATTCGTTAATGACTAAACAGCGTCCATTAACGATTGCCCTGGTCGCCGGAGAAACCTCCGGCGATATCCTGGGAGCCGGTTTAATCTGCGCTCTGAAAGAACGTGTGCCCAACGCCCGCTTTGTTGGTGTTGCCGGGCCACGAATGCAGGCTGAAGGCTGCGAAGCCTGGTACGAAATGGAAGAATTGGCGGTGATGGGCATTGTTGAAGTGCTCGGTCGTCTGCGTCGCTTACTGCATATTCGTGCCGATTTGACAAAGCGTTTTGGTGAACTGAAGCCAGATGTTTTTGTCGGCATTGATGCGCCTGATTTCAACATTACCCTCGAAGGTAACCTCAAAAAGCAGGGTATCAAAACCATTCATTACGTCAGTCCGTCCGTGTGGGCGTGGCGACAGAAACGCGTTTTCAAAATAGGCAGAGCCACCGATCTGGTGCTCGCATTTCTGCCTTTCGAAAAAGCGTTTTATGACAAATACAACGTGCCGTGTCGTTTTATCGGTCACACCATGGCTGATGCTATGCCGTTAGATCCAGATAAAAACGCCGCCCGTGATGTGTTGGGGATCCCCCACGATGCCCACTGCCTGGCGTTGCTGCCTGGCAGTCGTGGCGCGGAAGTTGAGATGCTTAGTGCCGATTTCCTGAAAACGGCTCAGCTTTTGCGCCAAACATATCCCGATCTTGAGATTGTGGTGCCGCTGGTGAATGCCAAACGCCGCGAGCAGTTTGAACGCATCAAAGCTGAAGTTGCGCCAGACCTTGCTGTTCATCTCTTAGATGGATTGGGGCGTGAGGCGATGGTGGCAAGCGATGCGGCGCTACTGGCGTCGGGTACGGCAGCACTGGAGTGTATGCTGGCAAAATGCCCGATGGTGGTGGGATATCGCATGAAGCCTTTCACCTTCTGGCTGGCGAAGCGACTGGTGAAAACTGATTATGTCTCTCTACCCAATTTGCTGGCGGGCAGAGAGTTAGTCAAAGAGTTATTGCAGGAAGAGTGTGAGCCGCAAAAACTGGCAGAGGCGTTGTTACCGCTGTTGGCGAACGGGAAAACCAGCCACGCGATGCACGACACCTTCCGCGAACTGCATCAGCAGATCCGCTGCAATGCCGATGAGCAGGCGGCACAAGCCGTTCTGGAGTTAGCACAATGATCGAATTTGTTTATCCGCACACGCAGCTCGTTGCGGGTGTGGATGAAGTCGGACGTGGGCCGTTGGTTGGCGCGGTTGTCACCGCTGCCGTAATCCTCGACCCGGCGCGCCCGATTGTCGGGCTGAATGATTCCAAAAAGCTGAGCGAAAAACGCCGTCTGGCGTTGTATGAAGAGATTAAAGAGAAAGCGTTAAGCTGGAGTCTGGGTCGCGCTGAACCTCATGAAATCGACGAACTGAATATTCTACACGCGACCATGCTGGCGATGCAGCGTGCGGTTGCGGGGCTGCATATCGTCCCGGAATATGTGTTGATTGATGGCAACCGCTGTCCGAAATTACCGATGCCGTCGATGGCTGTAGTTAAAGGCGACAGCCGCGTGCCGGAAATCAGTGCGGCGTCTATTCTGGCGAAAGTCACGCGTGACGCTGAAATGGCGGCGCTGGACATCGTTTATCCACAATATGGCTTTGCCCAACACAAAGGGTATCCAACAGCTTTTCATCTTGAAAAACTGGCTGAACACGGCGCGACCGAACACCATCGGCGCAGCTTTGGCCCTGTCAAACGCGCACTGGGACTTGCGTCCTGATTCTTGTGTCGAGATTAAGTAAACCGGAATCTGAAGATGTCTGAACCACGTTTCGTTCACCTGCGGGTGCACAGCGACTACTCGATGATCGATGGCCTGGCAAAAACCGCGCCGCTGGTAAAAAAGGCGGCGGCGTTGGGTATGCCTGCTCTGGCGATCACCGATTTCACCAACCTTTGCGGTCTGGTGAAGTTCTACGGAGCGGGACATGGCGCGGGGATTAAGCCCATCGTCGGGGCAGATTTTAATGTCCAGTGCGACCTGCTGGGTGATGAGTTAACCCACCTGACGGTACTGGCGGCGAACAATACCGGCTATCAGAATCTGACGTTGCTGATCTCAAAAGCGTATCAGCGCGGGTACGGTGCCGCCGGGCCGATCATCGATCGCGACTGGCTTATCGAATTAAACGAAGGGTTGATCCTTCTTTCCGGTGGGCGCATGGGCGATGTCGGACGCAGCCTTTTGCGTGGTAACAGCACGCTGGTAGATGAGTGCGTTGCGTTTTATGAAGAACACTTCCCGGATCGCTATTTTCTCGAACTGATCCGCACCGGCAGGCCGGACGAAGAAAGCTATCTGCACGCGGCGGTAGAACTGGCGGAAGCGCGCGGTTTGCCCGTCGTGGCGACCAACGACGTTCGCTTTATCGACAGCAGCGACTTTGACGCGCATGAAATCCGCGTCGCTATCCACGACGGCTTTACCCTGGATGATCCTAAACGCCCGCGTAACTATTCGCCGCAGCAATATATGCGTAGCGAAGAGGAGATGTGCGAGCTGTTTGCCGACATCCCCGAAGCCCTTGCCAACACCGTTGAGATCGCCAAACGCTGTAACGTAACTGTGCGTCTTGGTGAATACTTCCTGCCACAGTTCCCGACCGGGGACATGAGCACCGAAGATTATCTGGTCAAGCGCGCAAAAGAAGGGCTGGAAGAGCGTCTGGCATTTTTATTCCCTGACGAGGAAGAGCGTCTTAAGCGTCGCCCGGAATATGACGAACGTCTGGATACTGAACTTCAGGTTATCAACCAGATGGGCTTCCCGGGCTACTTCCTCATCGTTATGGAATTTATCCAGTGGTCGAAAGATAACGGCGTACCGGTAGGGCCAGGCCGTGGCTCCGGTGCGGGTTCTCTGGTGGCTTATGCGCTGAAAATCACCGACCTCGATCCACTGGAATTTGACCTGCTGTTCGAACGTTTCCTTAACCCGGAACGTGTCTCCATGCCTGACTTTGACGTTGACTTCTGTATGGAGAAACGCGACCAGGTTATCGAACACGTGGCGGACATGTATGGTCGTGATGCGGTATCGCAGATTATCACCTTCGGTACGATGGCGGCAAAAGCGGTGATCCGCGACGTAGGTCGCGTGCTAGGGCATCCATATGGCTTTGTCGATCGTATCTCGAAACTGATCCCGCCCGATCCGGGGATGACGCTGGCGAAAGCGTTTGAAGCTGAACCGCAACTGCCAGAAATCTACGAAGCGGATGAAGAAGTTAAGGCGCTCATCGACATGGCGCGCAAGCTGGAAGGGGTCACCCGTAACGCTGGTAAACACGCCGGTGGGGTGGTTATCGCGCCGACCAAAATTACTGATTTTGCGCCGCTTTATTGCGATGAAGAGGGCAAACATCCGGTCACCCAGTTTGATAAAAGCGACGTTGAATACGCCGGGCTGGTGAAGTTCGACTTCCTCGGTTTGCGTACGCTCACCATCATCAACTGGGCGCTGGAGATGATCAACAAGCGGCGGGCGAAGAATGGCGAGCCGCCGCTGGATATCGCCGCGATCCCGCTGGATGACAAGAAAAGCTTCGACATGCTGCAACGCTCGGAAACCACGGCGGTATTCCAGCTTGAATCGCGCGGCATGAAGGACCTGATCAAGCGTCTGCAACCTGACTGCTTCGAAGATATGATCGCACTGGTGGCACTGTTCCGCCCCGGCCCGTTGCAATCAGGGATGGTGGATAACTTTATCGACCGTAAACATGGTCGCGAAGAAATCTCCTATCCGGACGTACAGTGGCAGCATGAAAGCCTGAAACCGGTACTGGAGCCAACCTACGGCATCATCCTGTATCAGGAACAGGTCATGCAGATTGCGCAGGTGCTTTCTGGTTATACCCTCGGTGGCGCGGATATGCTGCGCCGTGCGATGGGTAAGAAAAAGCCGGAAGAGATGGCTAAGCAGCGTTCTGTATTTGCTGAAGGTGCAGAAAAGAACGGAATCAACGCCGAACTGGCGATGAAAATCTTCGACCTGGTGGAGAAATTCGCTGGTTACGGATTTAACAAATCGCACTCCGCAGCCTATGCTTTGGTGTCATATCAAACGTTATGGCTGAAGGCGCATTATCCGGCGGAGTTTATGGCGGCGGTAATGACCGCCGATATGGACAACACCGAGAAGGTGGTTGGCCTGGTGGATGAGTGCTGGCGGATGGGGCTGAAAATCCTGCCACCAGATATAAACTCCGGTCTTTACCATTTCCACGTCAACGACGACGGCGAAATCGTGTATGGTATTGGCGCGATCAAAGGGGTCGGTGAAGGTCCAATTGAGGCCATCATCGAAGCCCGTAACAAAGGCGGCTACTTCCGCGAGCTGTTTGATCTCTGCGCCCGTACCGACACGAAAAAGTTGAACCGGCGGGTGCTGGAAAAACTGATCATGTCCGGGGCGTTTGACCGTCTGGGGCCACACCGTGCGGCGCTGATGAACTCGCTGGGCGATGCGTTAAAAGCGGCAGATCAACACGCGAAAGCAGAAGCCATCGGCCAGGCCGATATGTTTGGCGTACTGGCGGAAGAGCCTGAGCAAATTGAACAATCCTACGCCAGCTGCCAACCGTGGCCGGAGCAGGTGGTGTTAGATGGGGAACGTGAAACGTTAGGTCTGTACCTGACGGGACACCCTATCAACCAGTATTTAAAAGAGATTGAGCGTTATGTCGGAGGCGTAAGGCTGAAAGACATGCACCCGACAGAACGTGGTAAAGTCACCACGGCTGCGGGGCTCGTTATTGCCGCGCGGGTTATGGTCACCAAGCGCGGCAATCGTATCGGTATCTGCACGCTGGATGACCGTTCCGGGCGCCTGGAAGTCATGTTGTTTACTGACGCCCTGGATAAATACCAGCAATTGCTGGAAAAAGACCGCATACTTATCGTCAGCGGACAGGTCAGCTTTGATGACTTCAGCGGTGGGCTTAAAATGACCGCTCGCGAAGTGATGGATATTGACGAAGCCCGGGAAAAATATGCTCGCGGGCTTGCTATCTCGCTGACGGACAGGCAAATTGATGACCAGCTTTTAAACCGACTCCGTCAGTCTCTGGAACCCCACCGCTCTGGGACAATTCCAGTACATCTCTACTATCAGAGGGCGGATGCACGTGCGCGGTTGCGTTTTGGCGCGACGTGGCGTGTCTCTCCGAGCGATCGTTTATTAAACGATCTCCGTGGCCTCATTGGTTCGGAGCAGGTGGAACTGGAGTTTGACTAATACAGGAATACTATGAGTCTGAATTTCCTTGATTTTGAACAGCCGATTGCAGAGCTGGAAGCGAAAATCGATTCTCTGACTGCGGTTAGCCGCCAGGATGAGAAACTGGATATTAACATCGATGAAGAAGTGCATCGTCTGCGTGAAAAAAGCGTAGAACTGACGCGTAAAATCTTCGCCGATCTCGGTGCATGGCAAATTGCGCAACTGGCTCGCCATCCACAGCGTCCTTATACCCTGGATTACGTTCGCCTGGCATTTGATGAATTTGACGAACTGGCAGGTGACCGCGCGTATGCAGATGACAAAGCTATCGTCGGTGGCATCGCACGTCTTGATGGTCGTCCGGTGATGATTATTGGTCACCAGAAAGGTCGTGAAACCAAAGAGAAAATTCGCCGTAATTTTGGTATGCCAGCGCCAGAAGGTTACCGCAAAGCACTGCGTCTGATGCAAATGGCTGAACGCTTTAAGATGCCAATCATCACCTTTATCGACACACCGGGGGCATATCCGGGCGTGGGCGCAGAAGAGCGTGGTCAGTCAGAAGCCATCGCACGCAACCTGCGTGAAATGTCTCGCCTGAGCGTACCGACTATTTGTACCGTTATTGGTGAAGGTGGTTCTGGCGGCGCGCTGGCGATTGGCGTGGGCGATAAAGTGAATATGCTGCAATACAGCACCTATTCTGTTATCTCGCCGGAAGGTTGTGCGTCCATTCTGTGGAAGAGCGCCGATAAAGCGCCGCTGGCGGCTGAAGCGATGGGCATCATCGCTCCGCGTCTGAAAGAACTGAAATTGATCGACTCCATCATCCCGGAACCGCTGGGCGGCGCTCACCGTAACCCGGAAGCGATGGCGGCGTCTTTGAAAGCGCAACTGCTGGCGGATCTGGCCGATCTCGACGTGTTAAGCACTGAAGATTTAAAAAATCGTCGTTATCAGCGCCTGATGAGCTACGGCTACGCGTAATCAGCAAATGTTCTGAAAAGGGTCACTTCGGTGACCTTTTTTGTATGTAGTTTATTTAGTCATATTATAAATACATTTAGATAATCTCACTTTCATTTTCCCCATCCCAAAAATTCTTGAACTCATGTTGATAACTCCGATTTCGGAGGCATATACCAATATACACAGTGGTTAAAAATAATATAAATTTATCAGGCTCATAGAATTTTTAAGGATAAAATATGAAAGCAATTTTAGGATTTGATCGTCTTCTTATGCCGCGTGTGCTGGTGTTTTTTTACTGGCTGGCTATGGTGCTGACACTGATAGGCGGTGTCTTCTCCATATTTAGCGGAAACTTTCTCTTAGGGTTAGCTTATACCGTCATTGGTCTTATAAGCTGTCGTATGACTTTCGAATTAATTATGATAGCGTTTAAGAATAACGAATATTTGCGCCGCATTGCTGAGAGTGTTAGCAAGAATAGCGCAGAGTAATCTCCCGTAAAACGCTTCACCAAACCGCATCTCAACCGCTATTACAGGCGTTTGAGATGTTGTTTTAAAGTCAGTGTAAATGTCTGATTCATCTTTCCTGCAATTTATGCGTATTATCAATATATCGCGATGCACGTGCGTATCATATCAATGCAGGAGATTCTATGTTGGGTTTAAAACAGGTTCACCATATTGCGATTATTGCGACGGATTATGCGGTGAGCAAAGCTTTCTACTGCGATATTCTCGGCTTCACGCTGCAAAGCGAAGTCTATCGTGAAGAGCGCGATTCGTGGAAAGGGGATTTGGCGCTTAACGGGCAATATGTGATTGAACTTTTCTCATTTCCGTTCCCGCCGGAGCGCCCCAGCCGACCGGAAGCCTGCGGCTTGCGGCATCTGGCGTTTAGTGTTGATGATATCGATGTGGCAGTGGCGCACCTTGAAAGCCATAACGTGAAGTGTGAAGCCATACGTGTCGATCCATACACGCAAAAACGGTTCACCTTCTTTAACGATCCTGACGGGCTGCCGCTGGAACTGTATGAGCAGTAAGGCTTGTCATTGCCGCATTTGCCCGGTAACGTGTCGGGCAACGACCTTGTAGATTTCCACCATCATGACACTCACGCTCAATAGACAACTTCTCACCTCCCGCCAGATTTTGGTGGCCTTTAGCGGCGGGCTTGACTCCACCGTTCTGCTGCATCAGTTGGTGCAGTGGCGGGCGGAAAATCCAGGCGTCACTCTACGCGCTATCCATGTGCATCACGGTTTAAGTGCCAATGCCGATGCCTGGGTTACGCATTGCGAGAACATCTGCCAGCATTGGCAGGTGCCGCTGGTGGTCGAGCGCGTACAACTTGCGCAAGAGGGGCTAGGCATTGAGGCCCAGGCGCGGCAGGCGCGTTATCAGGCATTTACCCGTACACTTCTGCCTGGCGAAGTGCTGGTTACCGCGCAGCATCTTGACGATCAATGTGAAACCTTTCTGCTGGCGCTAAAACGCGGTAGCGGCCCTGCCGGGCTTTCGGCTATGGGGGAAGTCTCCGATTTTGCCGGAACGCGGCTTATCCGCCCGTTGCTCGCTCGCACGCGGGGAGAACTGGAGCTGTGGGCCCGTGAGCATGATTTACGCTGGATTGAAGACGAAAGTAATCAGGACGACTCATACGATCGTAACTTCCTGCGTCTGCGCGTGGTGCCGTTATTGCAGCAGCGTTGGCCGCATTTTACCGAAGCAACGGCTCGCAGCGCCGCACTTTGCGCTGAACAAGAGAGCCTGTTAGATGAACTGCTGGCGGATGATTTAGCGCACTGTCAAACGCCGCAGGGGACGTTGCAGATTGCGCCAATGATGACGATGAGCGACGCCCGTCGAGCGGCGATTATCCGCCGCTGGCTGGCAGGGCAGAATGCTCCGATGCCTTCCCGCGACGCGCTGGTGCGGATCTGGAAGGAAGTGGCGCTGGCGCGAGAAGATGCTTCTCCTTGCTTGCGATTTGGTGCGTTTGAAATACGTCGCTATCAGTCGCAATTGTGGTGGATTAAATCCGTTGCCGGACAAAGCGAAACGGTTGTGCCGTGGCAGGCGTGGCAACAGCCGCTGGAATTACCGGCAAGTCTGGGAAGTGTGCAACTTATTGCGGGTGGAGATATTCGCCCTCCGCGTGCAGACGAAGCGGTCAGCGTGCGTTTTAAAGCGCCAGGATTGCTGCATATTGTCGGGCGCAACGGCGGGCGCAAGCTAAAGAAAATCTGGCAGGAGCTGGGCGTGCCGCCGTGGCTACGTGACACCACGCCACTACTGTTTTATGGCGAAACGCTGATTGCGGCGGCGGGGATTTTTGTGACGCAAGACGGTGTGGCTGAAGATGAGAATGGCGTAAGTTTTGTCTGGCAGAGAAACGCTTGGTTAAGTGAAAGCCGGATAAGACGTATCAAACGTCGCATCCGGCAAAAGTGAATCAGGACTCGCTCACCACCACCGTACCGATTTCCGGATGGCTAAAGCTGGTAATTTTATCCAGACGCAGCTCGCGGGTTTCGCCAGCGGCTTCGACGACCAGATACTCCACATTTTTGCGGGAGACTAAATCGCTGGCCTTCCCCTGCAATTTTTCGCCATCTTTCATCTCAAGTGTCAGCATTAAATGATGCTGGCAGGCGAGCTCAAGATTATCGTAATCATCACAATTGATTGGTTGATACGTATCATTCATTGACATAATCGCTCACCAGTAAGTTTGCCGCAGCGTATGCTGCTTTTTCCCTGACAGCCTCAGAAAGGGCGTCGTCGGCAGCCATTTCATTCAGCACTTTCAAAACGCAGCCCAGCGCGTCCGGAACGTATCCTAAGTCTCCGCTGGCGATTTCCGCGTACCGCTTGCGTATTAACTCACAATATTTTTCCACATGCCCTCCTGTCAGCACTCTGACTTAACCGTGGATGCAAGTCTAAGCCTACGAAGATAAACTCTGTTTCGCAAGGTGACTATACCACACTCATTTCTGCAATATCAGCGCCGCAACTGCACGTATTCCGTTACAATGGCCTCCTGATTCGAAAGGAGTTTTCTTATGGCGCTTAAAGCGACAATTTATAAAGCGACGGTTAATGTGGCCGATCTCGACCGCAACCAGTTTCTCGATGCCTCTCTGACGCTGGCGCGCCATCCTTCAGAAACCCAGGAGCGTATGATGCTGCGCCTGCTGGCGTGGCTGAAATATGCCGATGAACGTCTGCAATTTACCCGTGGCTTGTGTGCCGATGATGAGCCGGAAGCGTGGCTGCGTAACGATCACCTGGGCATTGATTTGTGGATTGAGCTGGGGCTGCCGGATGAGCGGCGGGTTAAGAAAGCCTGCACCCAGGCCGCAGAAGTGGCGCTGTTTGCCTATAATAGTCGGGCGGCGCAAATCTGGTGGCAGCAAAATCAGAGCAAATGCGCGCAGTTTGCCAATCTTTCCGTCTGGTATCTGGATGACGAGCAACTGGCGAAAGTAAGCGCCTTTGCCGATCGTACCATGACGCTGCAGGCAACAATTCAGGATGGCGTGATCTGGTTATCGGATGATAAGAATAATCTGGAAGTGAACTTAACCGCCTGGCAACAACCTTCATGATTGTGATTTCCCGACATATTGCTATTCCTGATGGTGAGCTTGAGATCACCGCCATTCGTGCGCAGGGCGCGGGCGGGCAGCATGTTAATAAGACCTCAACGGCTATTCATCTGCGTTTTGACATTCGGGCGTCCAGCCTGTCAGAGTATTACAAAGAGCGCCTGCTCGCCGCCAGCCATCATCTGATTAGCAGCGATGGGGTGATAGTCATTAAGGCACAGGAATACCGCAGCCAGGAGCTGAACCGCGAAGCGGCGCTGGCCCGGCTGGTGACAGTGATTAAAGAATTAACAACAGAACAAAAAGCCCGGCGACCGACACGACCTACCCGCGCATCGAAAGAGCGCAGGTTGGCATCGAAAGCACAAAAATCAAGCGTGAAGGCGATGCGTGGCAAAGTGCGCAGCGGTCGGGAATAAAAAGAAGGAATGGATGGTGAAAAAAGCGATTGTGACAGCGATGGCTGTAATCAGCCTCTTTACACTGATGGGATGTAATAATCGGGCCGAAGTCGATACGCTTTCCCCGGCGCAGGCTGCCGAACTGAAACCGATGCCGCAAAGTTGGCGCGGCGTGCTGCCGTGTGCCGATTGCGAAGGAATCGAAACCTCTCTGTTCCTCGAAAAAGATGGAACCTGGGTGATGAATGAGCGTTATCTCGGTGCTCGTGAAGAACCTTCCTCCTTCGCTTCCTACGGTACATGGGCGCGAACCGCTGACAAGCTGGTATTAACCGACAGCAAAGGTGAAAAGTCATATTATCGGGCGAAAGGGGATGCGCTGGAGATGCTCGATCGTGAAGGTAATCCAATTGAGTCGCAGTTCAACTACACGCTGGAACCTGCAAAGTCCAGCCTCCCCATGACACCGATGACTCTGCGTGGCATGTATTTTTATATGGCTGATGCGGCGACCTTTACTGATTGCGCGACTGGAAAACGTTTCATGGTGGCGAATAACGCAGAGCTGGAACGTGGCTACCTGGCTGCTCGCGGTAACAGTGAAAAACCCGTGTTACTGTCTGTAGAAGGTCACTTTACGCTTGAGGCTAACCCGGATACCGGTGCGCCGACCAAAGTATTCGCGCCCGATACGGCAGGGAAATTTTACCCAAACCAGGATTGCAGTAGTTTGGGGCAGTAATTGAAAGCCGGAGCATTCTCCGGCTTTCATCACTGAGTCAGCCCAACAAAGCGACCCGCCTTGATATAAATCCCAGGCTTCAGGTGTCCAACATACTGTAACTGCGTTTCTGGCTTAAACGCAGAGACATCGCCAGTACGCATATGCATCAGATCGGCAGGGCTAATCCAGCCCGATTGCGCCAGCGTAAGCGGATGCCCGGCTTTGGCAAATGCATCAGTGACAAATTCTGAACAAAACCACGACTTTTTGTCTCCTTCGCCCACACCGCTTAACTGCGCTTTTGCCAGCCCGCTGATGCACTGTTGCCGAAAATCTGTGGAAAAAGGATTTAGTGAGCACATCTGGCGAGTCACCATAAACGGAATGAACTCGACAATGCCACGATAGTTGTAACCGCTGTCTTTGATTTTATTGGCGAAAGCGGTGATTTCTGTGGCTTGTTGCGGGGTAAGATCCGGGACTCGTAAGACGAAAAGCTTATCACTGTGCTTCATGGCTTTTTTAAGGGGAACAATCTGGACGCCATCTCCAGTCGCTTCTGCAACGTTATTTTCACCCAAATATATTGCAACGTGACTTACAGAGGAAGTGCTGAAGACGCGGATACCAAATGAGGTTACCCCAAGGCTTGAGGAGAACAGCAAATCGCCGGGTTTAAGGTCAGGCTCGGTTATTTCTTTTATTGATTGTTCGGTGAAAGAGCTTTGATGCTGGAATTTGACTGCCCATGTTTTCGCCTCGGCATCCACCGCTGTTGCTGATGAGTCTGGCTGGCTGATATCAACGGTACAGGCCGAAAGTAAAAGAAAGAAGGGGAGAAGCAGGCGGCAGTACGCCTTTGGTTTATCCATTTTATACAATCCATGTAAAAAAGGGCCCTGAAATTCAGGACCCTTTCTGGCATCAGCCTTTAATCTGTTTCACCAGATATTCGACGATGTCACCAGTCTTAATTAACTGTTTCTCGCCGTTACGACGATATTTGTATTCGATATCGTCGTTGTCGAGGTTACGGTCGCCAAGCACAATAGTGTGCGGAATACCGATCAGTTCCATATCAGCAAACATCACGCCCGGACGCTCTTTACGGTCATCCAGAAGCACTTCGATGCCCTGCGCGCGCAGTTCGCTGTACAGTTTCTCAGCAAGCTCCTGTACGCGGAAGGATTTGTGCATGTTCATCGGCAGAATTGCGACCTGGAACGGCGCGATAGCGTCAGGCCATACGATGCCGCGTTCGTCGTAGTTCTGCTCAATTGCCGCAGCGACTACGCGCGTTACCCCGATACCGTAGCAACCCATAGTCAGAATTTGGTTACGCCCATCTTCGCCCTGTACGGAGGCTTTCAGTGCTTCGGAGTACTTAGTACCCAGCTGGAAGATGTGACCGACTTCGATACCACGTTTGATCAGCAGCGTACCCTGACCATCCGGGCTTGGATCGCCAGCCACTACATTACGAATATCAGCAACTTCCGGGGTAGCAACATCGCGATCCCAGTTGATACCGAAGTAGTGTTTGCCATCAATGTTAGCACCGGCAGCAAAATCACTCATCGCCGCAACGGTACGGTCAATCACCACCGGAATCGGCATGTTTACCGGACCCAGTGAACCCGGACCGGCTTTAACCACGGCACGAATTTCTTCTTCGGTCGCGAAAGTCAGCGGGCTGGCAACCTGTGGCAGTTTTTCTGCTTTAACTTCGTTCAGCTCGTGGTCACCACGCACCAGCAGCGCAACCAGCGGGAAGCTACTGCCTTCAACCGCTTTAACCAACAGAGTCTTAACCGTTTTCTCAATCGGCAGATTGAACTGTTCAACCAGTTCAGCGATGGTTTTCGCGTTAGGCGTATCAACCAGCGTCATTTCCTGGGTAGCAGCAGCGCGCGGTTCTTTCGGCGCGATAGCTTCTGCCAGTTCAATGTTCGCTGCATAGTCAGAGGTATCGGAGAAGACCACATCGTCTTCACCGCTCTGCGCCAGCACCTGGAATTCGTGAGAGGCGCTGCCGCCGATAGAACCAGTGTCGGCCTGTACGGCGCGGAAATCCAGCCCCATGCGGCTGAAGATTTTGCTGTAGGCCGCATACATTGCATCGTAGGTTTCCTGCAGGGATTCCTGAGAAGTATGGAAAGAGTAAGCATCTTTCATCAGGAATTCGCGGGAGCGCATGACGCCGAAACGCGGACGCACTTCGTCGCGGAACTTGGTCTGGATCTGATAGAAGTTCAGCGGCAGCTGTTTGTAAGAGCTAAGCTCGTTACGAATCAGGTCAGTGATCACTTCTTCATGAGTTGGGCCGAGTACGAACGGACGCTCGCCACGGTCAACAAAACGCAGCAGTTCCGGACCGTACTGTTCCCAACGACCACTCTCTTGCCACAAATCGGCTGGCTGAACCACCGGCATCGACACCTCGATCGCACCGGCGTTGTTCATCTCTTCACGCACGATGTTTTCGACTTTTTTCAGAACGCGCACGCCGGTCGGCAGCCAGGTATATAACCCGGAGGCCAGCTTGCGGATCATCCCGGCGCGTAGCATCAGCTGATGGCTGATCACCTCGGCGTCGGCAGGTGTCTCCTTGAGAGTGGAGAGCAGGTATTGGCTAGTACGCATGTTGTTACGGTTCCAGTTGGAAGGTAGAACAGGCTCAAGGTGAGCCTGGGACAAAAAAAGTGATTTAGTTTACCAGTGCAGGAGAAATGTCAAAAGAGAAGGGCGTGAATTTAACGCGGTTCCAGCGCAAAGACTTCAAAACCTGCGTCGGTGACGCGCCAGCGAACATTAAAATCATGCAGCCAGACGGCATAGGTTTTGCCCGTTTCCTCACCTTTACGATAGGCCGGACGCGGATCCTGCGCCAGTACTTCGCGGATAAACAGCGTTAACTGCGGATAACGCTTCTCCAGCATCAATAGTTGCTTTTCAACATCTGCGGTAAAGGTCACAGACATCTCTGCCGTTGGCGCACTTTGCGCATAGCTGGCACTGGCATCGGGAAGCGATTCGGCAAAGGGGAGATACGGTTTGATATCCACCACTGGCGTACCATCAACCAGATCCAGGCTACCGAGCTTCAGAATCACGCTGTCTTTATGGCAAACAACCTCTTTCAGTTCTACCAGCGACATACCAATTGGGTTAGGGCGGAAAGTAGAGCGTGTGGCGAAAACGCCCATTCTGGCGTTACCGCCGAGGCGCGGAGGGCGTACAGTCGGACGCCAGCCGCCTTCCATCGTTTGATGAAAGACGAAAAGGATCCATAAATGGCTGAATGCTTCCAGGCCGCGCACGGCGTCGGCCTGGTTGTAGGGAGCAATGAGATGCAGTTCGCCGTTGACGCTTTTTACCAGACCTGGCTGGCGCGGAACGGCGAATTTTTCTTTATAGGGCGAGCGAATAACGCCTATTTGCTCAAACTGGAAACTGCTCATTTTGCCGTAATGTTAAGCGCAGAACCGATACATACAGCCTGACGGTAGCAGCCTGGCGTACCGCTGGTGACTTCACAGCTATGCAGTAAAACAGCATTGGCTTTCATTTTGGAGGCATTGATCTGCATCCGCTTACGCGCGGTTGGAATGCTCGGTGGAGAGTCCTGATTAGAGGCCTGGCAAGAGTCGCCACTGACTTCACCGAGATCGCGGAACGGTTTGCCGACTAATTCTTCTGCATTGGTATAAATTCGGACCGGCGTGGCGCGCGGTGCTTTCGGTTTTGCAGGCTCCGCTTTCGGCTGGGGTGCAGTGCTTTGAACGGGTTCGACAGGGGATCTGCTTAACATGGAACAGCCGCTTAGCATGAGTGCTACTAAACAGATCGGTAAAGCACGCATAGTATTTCCTCAATGTATGATCAAAACGTCAATATTGAATCAGGCGCTTGTAAAAATGACAAGACGGGCAAGCGCCCGTCCTGAATGATATTACAAATTGTGGAAACAGCCTAAATATTACCAGCCTTTAACAGCGCCGCCGTTAAACACTTTGTTTGCCGCTTCGTACACTTCATCAGATTGATAAGCCTGCACGAATTTCTTCACGTTCTCTGCGTCTTTGTTGTCTTCACGAGTTACGATCAGGTTAACGTACGGGGACTCTTTGTCTTCTACAAAGATGCCGTCTTTCGCCGGAGTCAGGCCAATCTGGCTGGCATAGGTGGTGTTGATAACTGCCAGAGCGATTTGCGCGTCGTCCAGAGAACGCGGCAGTTGCGGTGCTTCCAGTTCAACAATTTTCAGGTTTTTTGGGTTCTCAACAACATCAAGAACGGTCGGCAGCAGGCCAACGCCATCTTTCAGTTTGATCAAGCCCACTTTTTGCAGCAGCAGCAGTGAACGACCGAGGTTAGTCGGATCGTTTGGAACTGCAACCTGCGAACCATCCTGCAGTTCATCCAGCGATTTGATTTTCTTGGAGTAACCAGCAATTGGATAAACAAAAGTATTGCCTACAGCGACCAGTTTGTAGCCACGATCTTTCAGTTGCTGATCAAGGTACGGTTTGTGCTGGAAAGCGTTAGCGTCGATATCGCCTTTGCTCAATGCTTCGTTTGGCAGAACATAGTCGTTGAAGGTTACCAGCTCAACGTCCAGGCCATATTTGTCTTTCGCGACTTTCTGCGCGACTTCTGCAACCTGCTGTTCGGCACCGACAATCACGCCGACTTTAATGTGGTTCGGATCTTTTTCATCCTGGCCGCAGCCTACCAGTGCCAGTGATCCAATCAGGGCTCCCACTGCCGCAAAGGTTTTGAATTTGAACGCCATACCTTATTCCTTCTTCAATTATTTATGTTGTGTTGAACGTTACTTGCGAGTGACAGCCCGGACGATGCGGTCGCCTGCGAACTGAATTAAATAAACCAGAATGACCAGCAATACCAGTACCGTATTCATCACCGTCGCGTTATAGCCGATGTAGCCATACTGATAGCCAATCTGACCTAAACCACCGGCACCGACTGCACCACCCATCGCGGAATAACCGACCAGGGTAATCAGGGTGATAGTTGCCGCATTCACCAGACCCGGCAGCGCTTCCGGTAACAGCACCTTACGGACGATCTGCATCGGCGTGGCACCCATTGCGCGGGAAGCTTCAATTAACCCAGTTGGGATCTCCAGCAGAGCGTTCTCGACCATACGGGCAATAAACGGTGCTGCACCAACGGTTAACGGAACAATCGCTGCCTGCAAACCAATCGATGTACCGACAATAACGCGGGTAAACGGAATCATCCATACCAGTAAGATAATGAACGGGATGGAGCGGAAAATGTTCACAATCGCAGAAACAGTACGGTAAAGCTTCGCGTTAGCAATAATTTGCCCCGGACGCGTGACATAAAGCAGGACGCCAACCGGCAGACCAATCACAAAGCCAAAAAAACCGGATACGAAGGTCATTGCCAGCGTTTCCCATACGCCACGAACCAGCAGCCACATCATCGGCTCAGACATAACCCAGTACCTCTACTTTTACATGGTGTTCTTGCAGCCAGGCAATAGCGGCTTGCGTATCTTGTTGTGTGCCGTGCATTTCGGTCAGCATAATGCCGAACTTAACGCCACCGGCGTAATCCATCTGCGCGCTAATAATGTTGTTGTTGACGTTGAAACGACGCGCGGTTTCAGAAAGCAGCGGGGCATCGACCGACTGGCCGGTAAACTCCAGGCGCAGCATCGGCACACAGTCAGTAAATGGCTCCGCTTGCAGACGTTCCTGATAATCTTCCGGGATATCCAGATGCAGGGTTGACTGAATAAACTTCTGCGCCAGCGGCGTTTTCGGATGCGAGAACACTTCGCTTACCGTGTCTTGCTCGATCAGTTCGCCATTGCTGATGACTGCCACACAATCACAAATGCGCTTCACAACGTCCATTTCGTGGGTGATCAAAAGAATCGTCAAACCCAGACGGCGGTTGATGTCTTTTAGTAGTTCGAGAATAGAACGCGTGGTTGCCGGGTCCAGCGCGCTGGTGGCTTCATCGCACAGCAATACTTTGGGATTGCTGGCTAATGCACGGGCAATCGCCACACGTTGTTTCTGCCCACCGGAAAGATTCGACGGGTAGCTATCATGCTTATCGCCAAGACCAACCAATGACAGCAATTCCGTCACGCGACGTTTGATCTCGTCTTTCGGTGTATTGTCCAGCTCCAGCGGCAGAGCCACGTTGCCAAAAACAGTACGCGAAGAGAGCAGGTTAAAATGCTGGAAAATCATACCAATCTGGCGACGAGCTTTGGTCAACTCGGATTCTGACAGCGTGGTCAGTTCCTGGCCATCGACCAGCACGCTACCCTTGGTTGGGCGCTCCAACAGGTTTACACAACGTATAAGCGTACTCTTACCCGCGCCTGAGGCACCGATAACGCCATAAATTTGTCCAGCTGGCACATGCAGGCTGACGTTGTTCAACGCCTGGATGGTGCGGGTGCCCTGGTGGAACACTTTGGTGATATTCGAAAGTTTTATCATTGATTATTTATTATCGTCATTAAGTTAGTCGTGGCATTTCGAATGCCTGGAACGGGCAACGCCGTCAATGAAATGGATGTTAAGGCATCCAGACGTCTAAATCAATCAGGTTTATGCGAAGAGCACTTTCTTGCAGGTCGAAACATGCGATACTAGCGTCACATGCCTTATTAAGGAGCTATAAAAGGTGGCGAAGAGCGTACCCGCAATTTTTCTTGACCGTGATGGCACCATTAATGTCGATCACGGCTATGTCCATGAGATCGACAATTTTGAATTTATCGACGGTGTTATTGACGCCATGCGCGAGCTAAAAAAAATGGGCTTTGCGCTGGTGGTAGTAACCAACCAGTCTGGCATTGCTCGCGGTAAATTTACTGAAGCGCAGTTTGAAACGCTGACCGAGTGGATGGACTGGTCGCTGGCGGATCGAGATGTCGATCTGGATGGCATCTATTATTGCCCGCATCATCCGCAGGGTAGTGTTGAAGAGTTTCGCCAGGTCTGCGACTGCCGCAAACCACATCCTGGGATGCTTTTGTCGGCACGCGATTATTTGCATATTGATATGGCCGCTTCTTATATGGTGGGCGATAAATTAGAAGATATGCTGGCAGCGGCTGCGGCGAACGTGGGAACAAAAGTGCTGGTGCGTACGGGTAAACCTGTTACGCCTGAAGCAGAAAATGCAGCGGATTGGGTGTTAAATAGCCTGGCAGACCTGCCGCAAGCGATAAAAAAGCAGCAAAAACCGGCGTAATGATTAAAAGATGAGCGGTTGAAATAAAAATGCATTTTTCCGCTTGTCTTCCTGAGACGACTCCCTATAATGCGCCTCCATCGACACGGCGGATGTGAATCACTTCACACAAACAGCCGGTTCGGTTAAAGAGAAAAATCCTGAAATTCAGGGTTGACTCTGAAAGAGGAAAGCGTAATATACGCCACCTCGCGACAGTGAGCTGAAAGCCGCGTCGCAATTGCTCTTTAACAATTTATCAGACAATCTGTGTGGGCACTCGAAGATACGGATTCTTAACGTCGCAAGACGAAAAATGAATACCAAGTCTCAAGAGTGAACACGTAATTCATTACGAAGTTTAATTCTTTGAGCATCAAACTTTTAAATTGAAGAGTTTGATCATGGCTCAGATTGAACGCTGGCGGCAGGCCTAACACATGCAAGTCGAACGGTAACAGGAAACAGCTTGCTGTTTCGCTGACGAGTGGCGGACGGGTGAGTAATGTCTGGGAAACTGCCTGATGGAGGGGGATAACTACTGGAAACGGTAGCTAATACCGCATAACGTCGCAAGACCAAAGAGGGGGACCTTCGGGCCTCTTGCCATCGGATGTGCCCAGATGGGATTAGCTAGTAGGTGGGGTAACGGCTCACCTAGGCGACGATCCCTAGCTGGTCTGAGAGGATGACCAGCCACACTGGAACTGAGACACGGTCCAGACTCCTACGGGAGGCAGCAGTGGGGAATATTGCACAATGGGCGCAAGCCTGATGCAGCCATGCCGCGTGTATGAAGAAGGCCTTCGGGTTGTAAAGTACTTTCAGCGGGGAGGAAGGGAGTAAAGTTAATACCTTTGCTCATTGACGTTACCCGCAGAAGAAGCACCGGCTAACTCCGTGCCAGCAGCCGCGGTAATACGGAGGGTGCAAGCGTTAATCGGAATTACTGGGCGTAAAGCGCACGCAGGCGGTCTGTTAAGTCAGATGTGAAATCCCCGGGCTCAACCTGGGAACTGCATCTGATACTGGCAGGCTTGAGTCTCGTAGAGGGGGGTAGAATTCCAGGTGTAGCGGTGAAATGCGTAGAGATCTGGAGGAATACCGGTGGCGAAGGCGGCCCCCTGGACGAAGACTGACGCTCAGGTGCGAAAGCGTGGGGAGCAAACAGGATTAGATACCCTGGTAGTCCACGCCGTAAACGATGTCGACTTGGAGGTTGTGCCCTTGAGGCGTGGCTTCCGGAGCTAACGCGTTAAGTCGACCGCCTGGGGAGTACGGCCGCAAGGTTAAAACTCAAATGAATTGACGGGGGCCCGCACAAGCGGTGGAGCATGTGGTTTAATTCGATGCAACGCGAAGAACCTTACCTGGTCTTGACATCCACAGAACTTTCCAGAGATGGATTGGTGCCTTCGGGAACTGTGAGACAGGTGCTGCATGGCTGTCGTCAGCTCGTGTTGTGAAATGTTGGGTTAAGTCCCGCAACGAGCGCAACCCTTATCCTTTGTTGCCAGCGGTTTGGCCGGGAACTCAAAGGAGACTGCCAGTGATAAACTGGAGGAAGGTGGGGATGACGTCAAGTCATCATGGCCCTTACGACCAGGGCTACACACGTGCTACAATGGCGCATACAAAGAGAAGCGACCTCGCGAGAGCAAGCGGACCTCATAAAGTGCGTCGTAGTCCGGATTGGAGTCTGCAACTCGACTCCATGAAGTCGGAATCGCTAGTAATCGTGGATCAGAATGCCACGGTGAATACGTTCCCGGGCCTTGTACACACCGCCCGTCACACCATGGGAGTGGGTTGCAAAAGAAGTAGGTAGCTTAACCTTCGGGAGGGCGCTTACCACTTTGTGATTCATGACTGGGGTGAAGTCGTAACAAGGTAACCGTAGGGGAACCTGCGGTTGGATCACCTCCTTACCTTAAAGAAGCGTTCTTTGAAGTGCTCACACAGATTGTTTGATGAAAATGAGCAGTAAAACCTCTACAGGCTTGTAGCTCAGGTGGTTAGAGCGCACCCCTGATAAGGGTGAGGTCGGTGGTTCAAGTCCACTCAGGCCTACCAAATTTGCACCGCAAATTTGAAGAGGTTTTAACTACATGTTATGGGGCTATAGCTCAGCTGGGAGAGCGCCTGCTTTGCACGCAGGAGGTCTGCGGTTCGATCCCGCATAGCTCCACCATCTCTGTAGTGATTAAATAAAAAATACTTCAGAGTGTACCTGCAAGGGTTCACTGCGAAGTTTTGCTCTTTAAAAATCTGGATCAAGCTGAAAATTGAAACACTGAACAACGAAAGTTGTTCGTGAGTCTCTCAAATTTTCGCAACACGATGGTGTTTTACGAAACATCTTCGGGTTGTGAGGTTAAGCGACTAAGCGTACACGGTGGATGCCCTGGCAGTCAGAGGCGATGAAGGACGTGCTAATCTGCGATAAGCGTCGGTAAGGTGATATGAACCGTTATAACCGGCGATTTCCGAATGGGGAAACCCAGTGTGATTCGTCACACTATCATTAACTGAATCCATAGGTTAATGAAGCGAACCGGGGAACTGAAACATCTAAGTACCCGAGGAAAAGAAATCAACCGAGATTCCCCCAGTAGCGGCGAGCGAACGGGGAGCAGCCCAGAGCCTGAATCAGTGTGTGTGTTAGTGGAAGCGTCTGGAAAGGCGCGCGATACAGGGTGACAGCCCCGTACACAAAAATGCACATACTGTGAGCTCGATGAGTAGGGCGGGACACGTGGTATCCTGTCTGAATATGGGGGGACCATCCTCCAAGGCTAAATACTCCTGACTGACCGATAGTGAACCAGTACCGTGAGGGAAAGGCGAAAAGAACCCCGGCGAGGGGAGTGAAAAAGAACCTGAAACCGTGTACGTACAAGCAGTGGGAGCCTCTTTTATGGGGTGACTGCGTACCTTTTGTATAATGGGTCAGCGACTTATATTCTGTAGCAAGGTTAACCGAATAGGGGAGCCGAAGGGAAACCGAGTCTTAACTGGGCGTTAAGTTGCAGGGTATAGACCCGAAACCCGGTGATCTAGCCATGGGCAGGTTGAAGGTTGGGTAACACTAACTGGAGGACCGAACCGACTAATGTTGAAAAATTAGCGGATGACTTGTGGCTGGGGTGAAAGGCCAATCAAACCGGGAGATAGCTGGTTCTCCCCGAAAGCTATTTAGGTAGCGCCTCGTGAATTCATCTCCGGGGTAGAGCACTGTTTCGGCAAGGGGGTCATCCCGACTTACCAACCCGATGCAAACTGCGAATACCGGAGAATGTTATCACGGGAGACACACGGCGGGTGCTAACGTCCGTCGTGAAGAGGGAAACAACCCAGACCGCCAGCTAAGGTCCCAAAGTCATGGTTAAGTGGGAAACGATGTGGGAAGGCCCAGACAGCCAGGATGTTGGCTTAGAAGCAGCCATCATTTAAAGAAAGCGTAATAGCTCACTGGTCGAGTCGGCCTGCGCGGAAGATGTAACGGGGCTAAACCATGCACCGAAGCTGCGGCAGCGACACTATGTGTTGTTGGGTAGGGGAGCGTTCTGTAAGCCTGTGAAGGTGTGCTGTGAGGCATGCTGGAGGTATCAGAAGTGCGAATGCTGACATAAGTAACGATAAAGCGGGTGAAAAGCCCGCTCGCCGGAAGACCAAGGGTTCCTGTCCAACGTTAATCGGGGCAGGGTGAGTCGACCCCTAAGGCGAGGCCGAAAGGCGTAGTCGATGGGAAACAGGTTAATATTCCTGTACTTGGTGTTACTGCGAAGGGGGGACGGAGAAGGCTATGTTGGCCGGGCGACGGTTGTCCCGGTTTAAGCGTGTAGGCTGGTTTTCCAGGCAAATCCGGAAAATCAAGGCTGAGGCGTGATGACGAGGCACTACGGTGCTGAAGCAACAAATGCCCTGCTTCCAGGAAAAGCCTCTAAGCATCAGGTAACATCAAATCGTACCCCAAACCGACACAGGTGGTCAGGTAGAGAATACCAAGGCGCTTGAGAGAACTCGGTGAAGGAACTAGGCAAAATGGTGCCGTAACTTCGGGAGAAGGCACGCTGATATGTAGGTGAAGTCCCTCGCGGATGGAGCTGAAATCAGTCGAAGATACCAGCTGGCTGCAACTGTTTATTAAAAACACAGCACTGTGCAAACACGAAAGTGGACGTATACGGTGTGACGCCTGCCCGGTGCCGGAAGGTTAATTGATGGGGTCAGCGCAAGCGAAGCTCTTGATCGAAGCCCCGGTAAACGGCGGCCGTAACTATAACGGTCCTAAGGTAGCGAAATTCCTTGTCGGGTAAGTTCCGACCTGCACGAATGGCGTAATGATGGCCAGGCTGTCTCCACCCGAGACTCAGTGAAATTGAACTCGCTGTGAAGATGCAGTGTACCCGCGGCAAGACGGAAAGACCCCGTGAACCTTTACTATAGCTTGACACTGAACATTGAGCCTTGATGTGTAGGATAGGTGGGAGGCTTTGAAGTGTGGACGCCAGTCTGCATGGAGCCGACCTTGAAATACCACCCTTTAATGTTTGATGTTCTAACGTTGACCCGTGATCCGGGTTGCGGACAGTGTCTGGTGGGTAGTTTGACTGGGGCGGTCTCCTCCTAAAGAGTAACGGAGGAGCACGAAGGTTGGCTAATCCTGGTCGGACATCAGGAGGTTAGTGCAATGGCATAAGCCAGCTTGACTGCGAGCGTGACGGCGCGAGCAGGTGCGAAAGCAGGTCATAGTGATCCGGTGGTTCTGAATGGAAGGGCCATCGCTCAACGGATAAAAGGTACTCCGGGGATAACAGGCTGATACCGCCCAAGAGTTCATATCGACGGCGGTGTTTGGCACCTCGATGTCGGCTCATCACATCCTGGGGCTGAAGTAGGTCCCAAGGGTATGGCTGTTCGCCATTTAAAGTGGTACGCGAGCTGGGTTTAGAACGTCGTGAGACAGTTCGGTCCCTATCTGCCGTGGGCGCTGGAGAACTGAGGGGGGCTGCTCCTAGTACGAGAGGACCGGAGTGGACGCATCACTGGTGTTCGGGTTGTCATGCCAATGGCACTGCCCGGTAGCTAAATGCGGAAGAGATAAGTGCTGAAAGCATCTAAGCACGAAACTTGCCCCGAGATGAGTTCTCCCTGACTCCCTGAGAGTCCTGAAGGAACGTTGAAGACGACGACGTTGATAGGCCGGGTGTGTAAGCGCAGCGATGCGTTGAGCTAACCGGTACTAATGAACCGTGAGGCTTAACCTTACAACGCCGAAGCTGTTTTGGCGGATTGAGAGAAGATTCTCAGCCTGATACAGATTAAATCGACATGTCGGAACAGGACATGTTGATAAACAGAATTTGCCTGGCGGCCGTAGCGCGGTGGTCCCACCTGACCCCATGCCGAACTCAGAAGTGAAACGCCGTAGCGCCGATGGTAGTGTGGGGTCTCCCCATGCGAGAGTAGGGAACTGCCAGGCATCAAATTACGAAGAATGGCACTGACCTTTGAGGCAGTTCACTACTCGATAAGAGAGTAGGACAAAAGCGAAAGCTTTTGAACGTTGCGAAGCAACGGCCCGAAGGGTGAATCACGAAGTGATTCATAAACTGCCAGGCATCAAATTAAGCAGTAAGCCGGTCATAAAACTGGTGGTTGTAAAAGAATTCGGTGGAGCGGTAGTTCAGTCGGTTAGAATACCTGCCTGTCACGCAGGGGGTCGCGGGTTCGAGTCCCGTCCGTTCCGCCACTTATTAAGAAGCCTCGAGTTAACGCTCGAGGTTTTTTTTCGTCTGTATTTCTATTATTGCCAAAATCGCAAAAATCCTCTGCATTTTACGCTCTTTTTCCGCAACAGTCTGAAGCCCATAATCATCTCAGTTAACGAACATAGCATTAGAAGAGGCATATTATGGCTATCCCTGCATTTGGTTTAGGTACTTTCCGTCTCAAAGACGACGTTGTTATTGCATCTGTGAAAACGGCGCTTGAACTTGGCTATCGCGCAATTGATACCGCACAAATCTATGATAACGAAGCTGCAGTAGGTCAGGCGATTGCAGAAAGTGGCGTGCCACGTAATGAACTCTATATCACCACTAAAATCTGGATTGAAAATCTCAGCAAAGACAAACTGATCCCGAGTCTGAAAGAGAGCCTGCAAAAATTGCGTACCGATTATGTTGATCTGACGCTAATCCACTGGCCGTCACCAAACGATGAAGTCTCTGTTGAAGAGTTTATGCAGGCGTTGCTGGAAGCGAAAAAACAAGGGCTGACGCGTGAAATCGGTATTTCCAACTTCACGATCCCGTTGATGGAAAAGGTAATTGCTGCTGTTGGCGCTGAAAACATCGCTACCAATCAGATTGAACTCTCTCCTTATCTGCAAAACCGTAAAGTGGTCGCCTGGGCTAAACAGCACGGCATTCATATTACTTCCTATATGACGCTGGCGTATGGGAAGGCTCTGAAAGATGAGGTTATTGCTCGTATCGCAGCTAAACACAATGCGACCCCGGCACAAGTAATTCTGGCGTGGGCAATGGAGGAAGGCTACTCAGTAATACCGTCTTCCACTAAACGTGAAAACCTGGAAAGTAATCTTAAGGCACAAAGTTTACAGCTTGATACAGAAGACAAAAAAGCGATCGCCGAACTGGATTGCAACGACCGCCTCGTAAGTCCGGAAGGTCTGGCTCCTGAATGGGATTAAGCCTCTCTGACAGCTCCTGCGGGAGCTGTTTTTATATGCTCGCTAAGGAAATCGATAAAGGCCCGGATGCGAGTACTTACCGCGCGGTCGCTGTAATAGACGGCGCTGAAGGGCATTTCCACTGGCAACACTTTATCTGCCATTAACTCCACCAGTTCACCACGAGCAATTTCTCTGTCGATCATATAGTCGGACAAACACGCAATCCCGTTGCCACTCAGGCAAAGCTGTTTCAGTGTTTCTCCACTATTGGATGACAAACCGTACTTCACCTCATGTAATTGTCCATCACTACAGGCTATCGGCCAGGTATTGAGGGAAGCGGGTTCAGTAAATCCCAGGCAAACATGTTGCTTTAAATCGTCGATAGTTTCTGGCTTCCCGTAGCGGGCAATATAGTCGGGGGAGGCGATAATTTTTCGATAACTGTTAAATAACGGCCTGGCTCGTAAGCTGGAATCCGTTAACGTACCGGCGCGTATCGCGACATCCACTTTTCTTTCGATCAAATTAATAATCGTTTCGGAGGAGACTAGCGATAAAGTGACTTCCGGATAGCGTTCGCGGAAAGGCTTAATTAACGGCATCAGAAAGTGTAGTACCACGGGGGTTGCGGCATCGATCCGTAACAGTCCGCGCGGTGTATTACGCGTCTCCATAATTTCTGATTCTGCCGCTGCCATCTCCTGCAAAATTGACTGTACGCGACGAAAATAACGCTCGCCTTCTTCCGTCAGGCTAAGTTGTCGTGTGGTTCGATTAAGTAGGCTGACGCCAAGTTTCATTTCCAGCTTTTTTACCGCACGGCTGACCGCTGAGTTTGCTTGCCCTAATTGTTCCGCTGCCCGGCTAAAGCTGCCGCTTTCGACGACCGAAACAAAAATGGCGAGTTCTTCCGACGTGGCTTTCATTTTTGCTCCTGTTGCAAAATAGAAGAGATATTTTGAATTTATTTGTTATTAAACCATCAGGATACGTAATATGTCATCCGATTTAATGTTCTCAATAATGAGCAAAATTCTGTGCGGTGTAAGCACTTGCTTACATAACAATATACAATTGCTCGTTGAAAGAGTGAGCTAAAATCCCTATAACAGTAGAACCCTCCCGAGTGCGGAAGGGTTGACGTAATAGAGGTTTCAAAGTCAAAAGTGCGAAAAAATACCTATGCCATGCGCTATGTAGCCGGACAACCTGCGGAAAGGATCTTACCGCCGGGGTCATTTGCGAGCATCGGCCAGGCATTACCACCCGGAGAACCGTTAAGTACCGAAGAGCGTATTCGGATCCTGGTGTGGAACATTTACAAACAGCAACGCGCTGAATGGTTGTCGGTATTAAAGAACTACGGCAAAGATGCACATCTGGTGTTATTGCAGGAAGCGCAGACAACGCCAGAGTTAGTGCAGTTTGCGACCACTAACTATCTTGCTGCCGATCAGGTGCCCGCTTTTGTTCTGCCACAACATCCTTCCGGCGTAATGACCCTTTCGGCAGCGCATCCGGTGTATTGTTGCCCGTTACGCGAACGTGAACCTATTTTACGTCTGGCGAAATCGGCACTGGTGACGGTCTATCCATTACCTGACACCCGCCTGTTGATGGTAGTCAATATCCATGCGGTCAACTTCAGTCTGGGCGTGGATGTTTATAGCAAGCAGTTGCTTCCTATTGGCGATCAGATAGCCCACCACAGCGGTCCGGTCATTATGGCGGGAGATTTCAATGCCTGGAGCCGTAGAAGGATGAACGCGTTATATCGCTTTGCGCGAGAAATGTCGCTGCGCCAGGTGCGTTTTACTGATGATCAGCGCCGCCGGGCGTTTGGTCGCCCGCTCGATTTTGTTTTCTACCGTGGTCTGAATGTCAGCGAAGCTTCCGTACTGGTTACGCGCGCTTCTGATCACAATCCGCTACTCGTTGAATTCAGTCCCGGCAAGCCTGATAAATAAGGTATGTCAGGTCTGCCACAGGGCAGACCAACGTTTGGCGCTGCCTTTTTATACTCAAACAACAAAAGGACAGTGCAATGACAACACAATCCCACCATGAGCACGTAGAAAAGCAATTTAGCTCGCAGGCCAGTGAATATTTAACCAGTGCCGTGCATGCATCCGGGCGCGACTTACAGCGCCTGGCGGCGTGTCTGGCAGAGTATCCTGACGCTTGCGTACTTGATATGGGCTGTGGAGCAGGACATGCCAGCTTTGTCGCTGCGCAAAACGTGCAGGAAGTGGTGGCGTATGACTTATCTTCCCAAATGCTGGATGTTGTTGCACAGGCTGCAGATACCCGACAACTGAAAAATATCACCACCCGCCAGGGGTATGCCGAAAGCCTGCCTTTTGCCGATCACACCTTTAATATTGTTATTAGTCGTTATTCTGCTCACCACTGGCATGATGTCGGTGCGGCATTGCGTGAAGTGAATCGGGTCTTGAAGCCCGGCGGTATGCTGATTGTGATGGACGTAATGTCTCCGGGTCACCCGGTACGCGATATTTGGTTACAGACGATAGAAGCATTGCGCGATGCTTCTCACGTGCGTAATTACGCCAGCGGTGAGTGGTTGACGTTAATCAATGAAGCATATCTGCTTGTCGATAATGTGATCACCGATAAATTACCTCTGGAATTCTCTTCGTGGGTTGCGAGAATGCGTACGCCAGAAGTGTTAGTGGACGCTATTCGCGTTTACCAACAGAGCGCATCGACAGAGGTGAAAACGTATTTTGCCTTGCAGAATGATGGCTCTTTCACCAGTGATATCATCATGGTTGAAGCACATAAAGCGGCATAAATAAAAAAGGCACCGGGGGAATCGGTGCCTTTCTGTTATCTGGTTTGTCAGGAATCTGGCATATTGTTGTTTTTCACAAACAACGTCAGCTTGTCGCCTGGTTGCAGATTCGCAGTATCGCTGTTCCAGCGCATCACATCTTTGATGTTTACGCCGTGACGCTTAGCAATGCTTGAAAGCGAATCACCTTTGCGCACACGATACGTAATGCTATCGCTGTTGTTTGCCAACCGCTGTGCGCTACTACCAGCGCCAATTGTCAGACTTTGACCTGGTTTCAGCTTAGAACCGCGCAGATTGTTCCACTGCTGCAAATTCTTTGTGCTTACGCCGAGACGTGAAGCGATGCTTGAAAGCGTGTCGCCAGAGCGTACGGTGTAAACGCGGCTATTAAGCGGCGTATTGTCGGCAACCAGTGTCGACTGTACGGCAGCAATTTCGCCTGAAGCCAGAGATTCACGCAGTTGATCTGCATGTTTCTTTGGCACCATCACGTACTGGGGACCACTTGCGCCCAGCGTGGAGCCTTTCACGCCAGCGTTGAAGGTCTTCAGTTTGCTGACGGAAATTCCCGCCATATCTGCAACCTTCGCCATTTCAACCGGGCTGCTCAGGTGCACACGCGCCAGAGCACGGCTTTCATCGGTCGTTGGCAGACGTACGCCATAACGCTTGCTGTTTTTGAGAATATCACTCAATGCCAGCATCTTAGGCACGTACTGCTTCGTTTCCTGCGGCAACGGTAACGACCAGAAGTCCGTGGATTTCCCACGCGCTTTGTTCGTTTTAATTGCCTTCATGACCCGACCTTCGCCGCTGTTATAAGCCGCTACGGTCAGAAGCCAGTCGCCGTCAAACATCTTGTTCAGACGCTGCATCATGTTCAGCGCGGCAGTTGTTGAAGCAACAACATCGCGACGCGCGTCATAATTGCGGGTCTGTTTCAAACCATAATTGCGCCCCGTGCTCGGAATGATCTGCCAGATGCCTGCGGCATTGGCGCCAGACGTCGCGTGAGGATCAAAAGCGCTCTCCACTATGGGTAGTAGTACCAGTTCCATAGGCATGTTACGTTTTTTAACTTGCCCGGCTATCCAGTACATATACGGCTCTGCCCGTAAAGTTACATCGTGGAGATAGCTCTTATTGCGTAAATATTTCTGTTTCTGTTCGCGAATCCGGTCGTTTTCCGGAATTCCCATCTTTAGCTCGTCGCCTATGAAAGCCCACAAGTCACCATCCGGCGCGATAGACGTCCCATCGTCCATCCATCGTGCCTGACTTGTAAACTTTGCTGCTTCCCCTTGACCAGCTGCAGAAAGGCTCTGTGCGTGCTGTTGAACGTTACCAGTACTCTGGCAACCCACGAGCAGGACAGAGGCGAGTAATATCGCTTTTGCCTTCATGTGTGTGTCAATAGTTGCTTAAAAGACGACCGATCATAACGGCGAACGAAGCTGATGACAAGAAAGTTTTATCAGAATCTATCTTTCTTTGACCTTAACCAGGCAAAACGTTCTTCAGGTTGTTGCAATAATGTTTCTTTATTAATTACATTAATTAAATCAATATCTTCTGTTCTCAAAAAAACATTATTTTGCCGCTCATTTTTCAGAATTACGGGTAGTGTTATTTGATTTTTTGCCCGTAACTCCTTAACTTTACGATAATAATCATTTATAGACAAATCGTGCGGAAGAATGCTCAAAGCAAACTTCATATTTGATAAAGTATATTCGTGAGCGCAACACACCAGAGTATCGTCAGGAAGTTCACTTAATTTTTTAAGTGATTGATACATCTGTGATGCAGTGCCTTCGAATAGTCTACCGCAACCGCCAGAAAACAGAGTGTCGCCACAAAATAGATAAGGTTCGCTAAAGTAACAGATATGTCTTAAAGTGTGACCTGGCGTAGCAATTACACTAAATTCATGCCCCAAAACGAAGGCAGTATCGCCATCTTTGACTACCTGCGTTGTTCCCTTATCTTGTGTCTCTTCTGGCCCATACACCACAATTTGCGGATACTTTTCTACCAGTTCTTTTACACCGCCAACGTGATCGTGGTGATGGTGGGTGAGGAAAATCGCTACTGGTTGCCAGTTGTTAGCTGAAATCGCCTTTAATACGGGTTCTGCCTCTCCTGGGTCGACAATCAGGCAACGACCTGCTTCATCAGACAAAACCCAGATGTAATTGTCATCAAAGGCGGAAATACTGTTAAGATTCATATATTACCTCTCAGTGCGAAACGGAAGGTTGTGATGAAACCGGCAAGGATCCCCCAAACTGTCGTGGCTCCTGATTGCTGGGGCGATTTGCCCTGGGGAGAGCTTTATCGCAAGGCGCTGGAACGCCAGCTCAACCCGTGGTTCGCTAAAATGTATGGTTTTCATCTGCTTAAGATTGGCAATTTAAGCGCAGAAATCAATTGCGAAGCGTGCGCGGTTTCTCATCAAGTGAATGTTTCAGCGCAAGGAATGCCCGTCCAGGTGCAGGCGGACCCACTTCATCTTCCTTTTGCCGATAAATCCGTCGATGTTTGTCTACTGGCGCATACATTGCCGTGGTGCACCGATCCGCATCGTTTATTGCGCGAAGCCGATAGGGTATTGATTGATGATGGCTGGCTGGTTATTAGCGGCTTCAATCCCATCAGTTTAATGGGATTACGCAAACTTGTGCCGGTATTGCGAAAAACATCGCCCTATAACAGCCGGATGTTTACTCTGATGCGGCAACTGGACTGGCTCTCTTTGTTGAATTTTGAAGTGCTACACGCCAGCCGTTTCCATGTTCTCCCGTGGAACAAGCACGGTGGAAAACTATTGAGCACGCACATTCCTGCGCTTGGTTGCTTACAACTTATTGTTGCCCGGAAACGGACTATTCCTTTAACGCTAAATCCGATGAAACAGAGTAAAAACAAACCGCGAATTCGCCAGGCGGTCGGTGCCACCCGGCAATGTCGTAAACCACAGGCTTAAACTTCGACTTGATAGCCCGTATCTTCCAGCGTGGGATTCATTGCCGCAGCACGAGCCAGTTCATCACAGCGTTCGTTTTCCGGGTGTCCGGCATGGCCTTTTACCCATTCCCATTTGATTTGATGCTGTCCCAGCGCGGCATCAAGACGTTGCCAGAGATCGACATTTTTTACCGGTTTTTTGTCTGCGGTTTTCCAGCCACGTTTTTTCCAGTTATGGATCCACTGGGTAATCCCCTGGCGGACATACTGGCTGTCGGTACTCAAAATGACTTCGCAATGTTCTTTTAACGCTTCCAGCGCGACAATAGCAGCCATCAACTCCATACGGTTATTGGTGGTGCGGGTGTAGCCTGCGCTAAAGGTTTTCTCGCGTCCGCGATAACGTAAAATAGCGCCGTAACCCCCAGGTCCTGGATTACCCAGACACGAACCATCGGTGAAAATTTCTACCTGTTTAAGCATCTCTGGTAGACTTCCTGTAATTGAATCGAATTGTAAAACGACAAGTCTGACATAAATGACCGCTATGAGCACTGCAATTACACGCCAGATCGTTCTCGATACCGAAACCACCGGTATGAACCAGATTGGTGCGCACTATGAAGGCCACAAGATCATTGAGATTGGTGCCGTTGAAGTGGTGAACCGTCGACTGACGGGCAATAACTTTCACGTTTATCTTAAGCCCGATCGGCTGGTGGATCCGGAAGCCTTTGGCGTACATGGTATTGCCGATGAGTTTTTGCTCGATAAGCCTACGTTTGCCGAAGTAGCTGATGAGTTCATGGACTATATTCGTGGCGCGGAGCTGGTGATCCATAACGCAGCGTTCGATATCGGCTTTATGGACTACGAGTTTTCGCTGCTCAAGCGCGATATTCCGAAGACCAATACCTTCTGTAAGGTCACCGATAGCCTTGCGGTAGCGAGGAAAATGTTTCCTGGTAAGCGCAACAGCCTCGATGCGTTATGCGCCCGCTACGAAATAGATAACAGCAAGCGTACATTGCACGGGGCATTACTCGATGCCCAGATCCTTGCGGAAGTTTATCTGGCGATGACCGGTGGCCAAACGTCGATGGCTTTTGCGATGGAAGGTGAAACACAACAGCAACAAGGTGAAGCAACAATTCAGCGCATTGTGCGCCAGGCAAGTAAGTTACGCGTTGTTTTTGCGACGGATGAAGAGCTAGCAGCGCATGAAGCTCGTCTCGATCTGGTGCAGAAGAAGGGCGGAAGCTGCCTCTGGCGGGCATAAATACATGTAAAAGGTGCTAAAAATAGCGAGTTGGGCGATTTTTGCAGCAAACGATTCAAAAGATGAGAAAAACAATTGACGAAGGGCGGGGCAATCCGTAGTATTCGCCTCGTTCCCAACGGAATAAAACGCGGAGCGGTAGTTCAGTCGGTTAGAATACCTGCCTGTCACGCAGGGGGTCGCGGGTTCGAGTCCCGTCCGTTCCGCCAATATTTAGAAAGCCTGAATCAGCAATGGTTCAGGCTTTTGTCGTTTCTGGCTTTCGGGATTTTTCACCCCGGAAGTTAAATGGATTTAATCCAGAAAATAGTTACACCATATAATGACCAGTAGTTATAAGTTCTGGTCATTTTGGTTATTCCTGCGCATCCCACTTCTCCAGCAGTTCTGCTGGAACTTCATTGATTATCTCCGAAAAGCGTTTACCGACCAGTCGTTCCGCCTGACGCAACAAAGGAATGGTCGGACTGCTTGGTTCACTGTGCTCAAACCAGCGGCGGATGACTCGCAAGCGTTTCAGTGCGTCGTTCCGATCGCTGATTTGCTGTGGCTCTGCGATGATCTTTGCGGTCGTTTCGGCTGGTATATCCACTGTGGGAGCGACATGCCCTGCTAGTGTCAGTCCGGTATTATCGATAGCAGCATGTTTCGGCTGATCAGCCTGCGGTTTTGGTTGTGGGATTTCTGGCGTAGTGGTCTGTACCGCCCCAGGCAACAGGGTCAGCAGTTGCGTCAGACGCGAAAAGTCCGGGGCCAGGTCATTCAGCGTTTCACGAGCATGGTGTTGCAGTCGCTCAGTGATCTCGGCGGCCTGGTGAAATGCGTCCAGCGGCAGTGCGCCGCGTGCTTCCAGGTCGGCCAGTTGCTGACGTACTGATTCCGGTGCCAGCGCATCCGCCGGGCGTGATGCAGACAGCGAACGTTCCACATCCCGAACCTGAAGGCGCATGGCGGCGTTGTTTGATAGCGTAATGCCACGAATATCAGCCATTACGCCTTCGTGGTCCAGTAGCGCCGACAGCGCGTTACTGCGTGCTACAGCCGCATCTTCGGCGGTGGTATCTTCAGCCGTAAGCAGTTGTGGATGGATGGTGTCCGGGTTTGTGACACACAACGTTTCCAGAAGCGTGAGTGTCTCCACCAGCCCTCTGGCTCCTGCCTGCTGGATACGGCAGCGCAGCAGGACAACCAGGATGCGGATATCTTTACTGCGTGCCAACAGGCAGCGGGCGTCCCGCTCCAGCTCCGCCCAGTTAATAGTTTCCGGCGTACTGACAAAATCGCCATATTGCGCCTCTTCACGCGCTAAGGCGCGGGTAAACAGCAACAAGTACTCTGGATCATACTCCAGATCCGGGCCGCAGGGGCATTCAGCCGAAATAGGGTCAGACAGGGGGGTATCCATTAAATTATCCTCAGTGTGCCAGATAGTGTTCAGGTTCGAAAATCATGCCCGTCACCGGGTTGTCGTGCAGGGCTTTCCCTGCCCAGGCGGTCCAGCCAAGCTGATATGGACCGCCAGTAACAGCCGGAGGGGCTGCGTGTGGTTTAAGCTGTAGCTCAATTTCCCAGCAGTATTCAAACCCGGTAAATGCACGAACCAGTTCCGTTAGTACTGGCAGGTTATTACCACCAGGCAGGAAACGCCGGTAGTCAGCCAGTGTCAGCGGGCCAATCACCAGCCGGAACTTATATTGCATGTCCGGCACGGCCTGGCCGATGAGTGCGCCGTTGCCAATGACGGAAGAGGGGGCTGGTATCCCCAGTCGGGTAATTTCATCATCAGCCACCGTTATCCAGTGCAGGACATACTCTTGTATCCGGAAAGGCACACTGAAATAGTGCGCCAGCGTGGCGGCCAAGCCGTCCGGGTTGCGGGATTCGCGCACCAGATGGGCCGATGCCGCCAGGCGAACGTGATCCGGCAGCGAGCTGTCTGCACTTTCCCGTAAATCCTGCCCGCTGAGGCTGGCGATATAAAAGGCAAAACGGTCATATTCCTGTTTATCCAGACCTCCCCCGGCGGACTGGGCGCTGCGCCATGCCTGATAAAACTGCGTCAGCCAGCGGTGATGAAAAAGATCGGTAAAACGGGTCAGGGTCGGATCGCAGCGGCTTTCGGTCCGATTGCGCGCGAGTTCAGTGTAATGCAGTGGCAGCGGACCGTTCGGACCCCACAGTCCAAGGCTGTAAAGGCTAAGGTGCAGGCGTCCTTGTTGCCAGCTCACATTGGCGATTTCCCGTGGCGCAAAGGTCAGTGTAGGTGTTTGTCCCAGGCGAAATTTTTCCATGCCTGGTTGCCAGGCACTACCTGCGGGGACGGTACACAACTGCACATCCACGCGGCGCATCAGGTTCAGAAAACCATAGCGCCAGGGCGTTTTCTGCGCTTGGGTGAAATCGCCGCTCATACACTTCCCCGTAGTCCGGCTCTGACCGGCCAGGTCATAATTTTCCCACGTTGCATACTGTGCAGCGTCATCTGCGAGAAGGTATTAATGGAAACATGACGAGCGATATATTGCTCCAACACCAGACCGAACAGATACGGGCTAATACCAGAGAATCCATCTTCATCCACCGTCAGCTCACAACTGACGCCGCGACCATAAACCAGCAGCCCGGAACCGGGCAGACGGCGGGTAACAGGCGTTGTTTTACAGCCAATCAGGCTGCGTACCTGACGCGACTGCGGACTGTCATGCGCCGGAATAAACAGGTTCAGCAGATCGCGCAGTGCCTGACCGCCGGTGCGGTGATCCAGATCGGCCAGCGGCAGATAATTAAAGGATAACTGGCGGATCAACCGCCAGGCCATTTCACGTTCCGCCAGTGGTGGCTGTGGTGGACGAGGTGGACGGATAAGCCCCACACCTGCCACAGGGATGGCCGCATCCACGGTCAGATCGTCCCGGCCATTGCGTGCGATAAGACAGGGCAGATCGCGGTTGGTGACCATGGCAGTGATGGTGATATGGCGCAGATTTTCCGGGTATGGGGCTTCATACTGGTCAACCAGCGACAGGAATACTTCCGAACCCGTATAGGGTGTGCGGGTGCCGTAGCGGCGGGCGTTCTCAGACAACCGACGCGGCTCCCGGCGCAGGGAAAAATAACGCCCATGATTGCCTTCATCATTATTGCGGGTGTGGTAGAGCGGGCGAAATGTCATCTTCCGCGTGGTGTCGACTTCCAACCCTTCCACTTCCTGGACCGAAAACACCTCATAGTCGAGCGGATGGGTTCTGTCCACCACCAGGTGCTGCTCCGTCGTGCTGTGAGTGATATCGATCCGGGCGGTGACGCGGGGAAACAGGTTGATCACCGGGGTACAGAACAGGCTGAACTGTGCAGCATTTGTCTGGTGGATCAGCCAGTCTGGCGGCAGGCGGTTCAGTAAGATAACAATTTCCGCCACACCGCTGTGAATTTTTTGTAACCCGGCAGACAGACCCGTCGGGGTGAAAAAATAAAAGCGTTCCGGGCAGGCAAAATATTCATGCAACAGGTTATGGCCGTGGAACACGTTCCACGCCAGCGGCAATAGCCCTTGATCCGGCTCCAGACCCTCGTACATGACGGGCTGTTTCAGATTCACATCCAGTACGCCGTCAAAATGACCCGGAACGCCAGCCAGTGTGGCAATGGCGCTGGTGTGCAGCAGTTCGAACAGGTGTGAGGTCGTGCGCTCCTCGCCGCAGAGATAGAGCGGCAGCTTGTCCAGCCCGGCAAGCTGGCTGAAGGTCAGTTCACCGAAGGTGCGCAGGGTAATGCGTAGTGCTCCGGCGACGTGAATGTTAGCTGGCAGGTAGCGGTGCAGGGCGGGCATATCCGGCGGCGCGGCGGTCAGGCGCGCCTCTTCGATGGCAAGCGGCCACAGTGTCACATCCTGGCTGCTACGAAACTGGCAGGCGGCGCTTTCACCTTCCGGAATGGAGGAAAAAAAGGCAGTGTTGCGTGGGACGGTGAATCCCTTCGCCAAATCACCTTCTTCCGGATCGGGATGTAGTTGTGCCACGCTCATTGAGGGGGTTGGGGTGATGTAATTGGGACTGACGACCTCCAACAAACGCTGGGTGAAGCGGGGAAATTCAGCGTCAATTTTAAGCTGCGTGCGGGCGGTCAGGAAGCTGAAAGCTTCGATCATACGCTCCACATAGGGATCGGCAATATCCGCTCCCTGCATTCCCAGACGGGCGGCGATTTTGGGATGACGGGCGGCAAATTCGGCTCCCGTTTCCCGCAGGTAGCTCAATTCGCGGTTGTAGTATTCCAGTAGCCGTGGATCCATCACTCACCCTCTATATTAATAAAACGTAATGCGGCTGTGCTCCATATCCAGCGCACTACGTACCCGGAATGCTGTCGGATACGGCTGCGTGAGGATCTCACCGCAAATTTCAAACTGTAATGTGTTATGGCCATTCTGGCGTTGTTCATCCTGTAGCGGGATGATTTGCAGTGTGGAGGTCTTCAGCCGGGGTTCAAACCGGGTAATAGTACGCAAAATGGCTCTGCGGATATCATCCCACTTATGTTCATACAAAAAGCTCCCCGCCAGCGGCGGCAGGCCGTAGTTCACTACGGAAGCAGCCGCCTGCGGGTAACGCGCGGCATCAATATCATCTTCATGGCTGATGGTGTTGAGCAGAAACGACAAATCCCGGCGGATGATCTCTTTAAGCTGAGCTGGGCTAACACTGATATCGTGGTCGCGCTTCTGGTTTGGGGTGTCGTCGCACAGGCGGTCAAACAGAGTGGGTAGTAAGTGTTTGCCCGGGCGCTGGTGGGAGGCATTCATGCATCTTGGCCTTCAGGTGAATTAAAGGTGCAGGTGCTCAAATCCAGCAGGCTGATATCTCCGTGGCTGGTGAGCCACATTTTTTGCCCCAGAGCCTGTACCAGGGTTTCTCCGGAACCATCCTGCCAGACGGTTTTGCGGCACAGACACAGGGTATCGGAGGCCTTTTCTGAACCGCTGTAGCGGGAAAATAGCCAGGCACCATGCACATCACCATTGTGAAGTGTGATATTGACGGGTTTCCAGATCAGATCGGTCAGACTCGCTGGCGGGGGCGATTTCAGTGAGCGAATTTGCGAAAGCGGCAGCCAGATATACATGCCACCAGTGACAAGTTCCAGCACTGAGCCGGTACGGGAGTCGCTGTCGCTTATCCAGTCAAATGTGCCGCCATTCCACTGTCCGGCAGTGTCTGTTATGGTCTCAAACGCGCGGCTGCGGTGGGCATCGGCATCTGACGTTTTACCATGGGCGTTACAGGCGAGGGCGACAAGCAGATCCTCCATCCAGACGGGCGGAGGGAGAATAAAGCCGGGACGTTGTTCACCATGAAAGCAGGACTGGCGGTATATCTCACAGCGAATCAACTCCCCAAATACCTGCGCTTCTCGGGTATAATTTGCATCCAGTCGGGCGCACAGTTGGATTTGTTGCAGCGCTCGTGACCAGTTGCCGATCACGCACAATAACTGAAACAGGCTGTGCCGATGTAAAGCCTTAGTTGGGTGCATCTTTACTTGTTGCTCAGCCATCTGAATACCTTCCGCTACAGAATAATTCCGCAGCAGTGCCGACAAGGTAGCCGGTAGCACGTTATTGCTTGTCATGATAGATATCTCCGTGTTGTACCGGGTTTACCCGGTAATGGCTGTCAATGCCAATGATGCGGTGCTCACGTTGTGTCAGATCGGGTAAGACGGCGCTATGCACCATTTCCGATGCGTATTCCGGGGAAAGCAAGTGCAGAATATCGGGGAGAACCGTTTCGGTAGGCCAGATCGTTTCTCCTTCGCCGGTGGTATCCAGGACATCGAGAATAGCGTCAATGCTTAACCCTCCTGTGACCATATCCTGCAATGAATCAGCTTCAGTGGTCAGATTGCGCAATGAGGCCAGATCCAGCGTAACTGCCTCTTCATTAAGGGGAAATGGATCGGCATAACGATGGATATCTTGTTCAGGGGACAATAATGCCTGGCGGTATTCCTGGTAAAGTAGGGTTAGTGGGTTATCTGTTTCTGGGGTGCCTTCGGTGGCGACTGTGCCATGAACCGGAATGATATCAAACGGATTTTGCGACTGCCGTTGCTGTTGTCGAAACCAGTCAAGATCGAGATATTCGCTTATTGTTTCCAGCGAAACAGCAGTCTGTGGTGTCGTCTTTTCCTCACGTGGAGTAAGAGACGTCGGATTGTTACGAACAAGACACCAGGAAGATAATCCCCATTCAATCAGATCCCCTTCATTCAGGCGCATACGGTGATGCGGCTCGACAATCTGATCATTTACCGTGCAACAATATTCATCGGACTGATTGATTATCCACCACGCCTCTTCGTGGCGAGTCAGGCTGAGAGCAATTTTCGCATTCTCATCCACCTCAAAAACAGGAAGCCAGGGCGCGTTGACGGTGAAGATAATCTGTGTTCCTGCAGTCGCGTAAATTGTGCTATCGGTAACCCCGTGCGCTTGTATTTTTTGTAGTCCCCAGGAAATATTTCGTTTCATTACGTATCGCTGTATAGAGTGTTCTTTTCAATAGAAGAATAATTTCAATTTTTTAGATAAGTAATGCTGAACAATTTATTTTATCAATATTAATTCCTGCAGAAATGTATTGTGATAATTTTGATATAATATATTCATAATGTATATGTGATTGATTTTCTGTATTGAAAAAAAACATAAAAAAGATACTAACCGCTATATTACATTGCGTTCTGTGATATGCATCATTGTTTCATTCTGGAATTTTGATGATTCTATTAATTAGAAGTTCTAATCGGTACATTTATGTTTATGTATCATTTATATGTTCTTACATCATCAGGTGTAACAGATGGACACTCCTGTTTCACGCAGTGCACTATATGGAAAGCTAACAAAACCTTTATTCAGGTCTTTGGAGTCTGCGACAACGTTCTGTAAATTACGCGCTAATCCTTATGTCGAACTAACGCATTGGTTGCATCAGCTAATACAACAACCAGAGAATGATATTCACCATGTTCTTCGGCATTACCAAATAACATCTTTTGATGTAGAGAATGCGTTAATTCAGCAATTGGATATATTGCCTGCCGGAGCTAGCGTAATTAGCGACTTTTCCCACCATATAGATCTTTCTGTTGAAAAAGCCTGGATGTTGGCAAGCATCCGTTTTGGCGATCACAAAATTCGTAGCGGATGGTTACTACTAGCCTGGTTAACCACACCAGAATTGTATCGAGTGTTAAAAAATATCTGTGCGCCATTGGCTGGGTTACCGGTAAATGAACTATTGGATATTCTTCCGTCTTTAATCTCATCATCCCCTGAAATATCAGAGATTCCATATGATGGTTCAGATTTGAATTCTGCGGTTCCGGGAGAAAGCAGTCAGGCATTTTCCAGTAAATCAGCAGGGAGTAAATCCGCGCTGGCGAAATACTGTCAGGATCTGACTGCACAGGCTCGCGAAGGTGGCATCGATCCAGTCACCGGTCGAGAGCACGAAATTCGTACTATGACGGATATTCTGCTGCGCCGTCGGCAGAACAATCCGCTGCTAACTGGCGAGGCAGGCGTCGGGAAAACGGCTGTGGTGGAAGGGTTCGCGCTGGCGATTGCCGAGGGGGAAGTGCCGCCCTCACTGCGTAACGTGCGGTTGCTGTCGCTGGATGTCGGGGCGCTGCTGGCGGGAGCGTCTATGAAAGGCGAATTTGAATCCCGCCTGAAGGCGCTGCTGGAAGAGGCTGCGTGCTCGCCGCAGCCGGTGATTCTGTTTGTCGATGAGGTTCACACCCTGGTAGGCGCCGGAGGTACATCCGGTACAGGTGACGCTGCCAACCTGCTGAAACCGGCGCTGGCGCGTGGCAGTCTTCGAACGATTGGGGCGACCACCTGGAGTGAGTATAAACGCCATATAGAGAAAGATCCGGCATTGACCCGGCGATTTCAGGTGTTGCAGGTGGCAGAGCCGGAAGAGGCTGCCGCTGTTGAGATGGTACGCGGGTTAGTCACTACGCTGGAAAAGCACCATAGCGTACTCATCCTTGATGAAGCCGTGCGTGCTGCTGTACAGCTTTCTCACCGTTATATCCCGGCTCGACAGCTACCGGACAAAGCCATCAGTTTGTTGGATACAGCCGCAGCCCGCGTGGCGCTGTCGCTGCACACTCCACCAGCGAATATCCAGTTTCTGCGTCAACGGCTCAAAGCCGCTGAAATGGAGCAGGAACTGCTATTAAAACAGGAAAAAATGGGAATCCGCGCAGAGCGAGGCGACACACTGGCGTCGCAGATTATATCGCTGAAAAGAGAACTATTTGATGCGGATGAACGCTGGCAGCAAGAACTAGAGCTGGTTAACAGATTACAGGAGCAGCGTGCTGCAGAAACCCGCGAGCGTGATGAAATCACACTGCAACAGTCAGAAGCAGCATTAAGAGTCTGGCAGGGTGAAAACCCCATCGTGTTTCCGGAAGTGAATGCGGCGGTGGTAGCGGCGATTGTCTCCGACTGGACCGGCATTCCCGCTGGGCGCATGGTAAAAGATGAAGCCAGCCAGATCCTGGAACTGCCTGCCCGCCTGGCGCAACGTGTTACCGGGCAGATGGATGCTCTGGCGCAGATTGGTGAGCGTATCCAGACCGCGCGGGCGGGGTTAGGCGATCCGCGCAAACCTGTGGGCGTCTTTTTGCTGGCCGGGCCGTCCGGTGTTGGCAAGACCGAGACCGCGCTGGCGCTGGCAGAAGCAATCTACGGCGGTGAGCAGAATCTGATTACTATCAATATGAGCGAGTTTCAGGAGTCTCACACCGTCTCCACGCTGAAAGGCGCGCCGCCCGGCTATGTTGGCTATGGCGAAGGCGGTGTGTTGACGGAAGCTGTACGCCGTCATCCCTGGAGCGTGGTGTTGCTGGATGAAATTGAAAAAGCCCATCACGACGTCCACGAGTTGTTCTACCAGGTATTCGATAAAGGTGCGATGGAGGATGGCGAAGGTGTCCACATCGATTTCAAAAATACCACGCTGTTGTTGACCACTAACGCAGGTGCGGAGCTTATCAGCCAGCTCTACGAGGATCCGGCGCTGATGCCCGATTCAGCAGGGCTAAAAGAGGCGTTAATGCCGGAGTTATGCAAACACTTCCCAGCGGCTTTCCTGGGGAGGGTGACGGTTATCCCTTATTTGCCGTTGGATGAGAAGGCGCGAGGTGTTATTGCCCGTCTGCATCTTGGCAGACTGATGGATCGTATGGCGGAGCAGCATAGCGTTTCACTCATCTATGGCGACGAACTCATTACGCACATTGTGGCGCACTGCCCGATGCACGAAACAGGGGCACGCTTGCTGATTGGTTATATCGAGCAGCATATTCTGCCGCAACTGTCCCGTTACTGGTTGCAGGCGATGACAGAGAAAACAGCTATCACGCAAATCTGCATCCGTGTTGATGAGGATGAACAGATTATTTTTGAAACGGATTAATGGAACATCTTTATTGCAAAAGAATTAAGTGGTGCATTGTGGGTTAGTCGCTTTCCTGGAGATTCTTCCACCAATGATTTGCAGGGGGCTTTTTGTGCATCGGTAGATAAATTTTTGCGCACGCCTGCTAATGCGCGTGCAAGGGGCTGTATTTCTGCAACATATCGCCCTCCCGCCAGAGCATATCTCATGCGCTGGTCAACTGATGGACATTAAGTATGGCATTTCGTTATCCGATGTTGTTGACATTCCTGTTAATGATGTTCGCCCCCTGTGTTCAGGGGGAACCGCCTTTACCACAGGATGTGCAGCATTTTCTGAGTAATGCGGAAATGTGCCAGCATCTTGCTGGTGAATGGGACAGCTCTTTACCAGAGAAGGATAAAAGAGACATCGAAAAAGGGGTTGATACCTGGTGTCCTCCGGCGAAGAAATCACTCCCTGTGTTGCGGAAAAAACAAAAAGAAAACAAAGAGATTATAAAAATACTCTCTGCGTATGATTTTTAAACTGTACCGTCGGACCACTCCCCTGGTGTCGTCGGCTGACTGATAAGGAAATGAAGGATTATGGCTATCAACAACAGCGCGCAGAAGTTTATTGCCCGCAACCGCGCGCCCCGCGTGCAGATTGAGTATGACGTAGAGATTTACGGCTCCGAGAAAAAAATCGAACTGCCGTTTGTCATGGCGGTGCTGGCCGATCTGGCCGGTAAACCACGCGAAGAGCTGCCACCGGTCACCGATCGTAAATTCCTTGATATTGATATCGATAACTTCAACGAGCGGATGAAAGCCATTGCGCCGCGCGTGGCATTTGCTGTCCCCAATACGCTGACGGGCGAAGGGCAGTTAATGGTCGATATCACGTTAGAGAATATGGACGATTTTTCGCCTGCGCAGATTGCCCGTAAGGTGGATGCCCTGAACCAGTTGCTGGAAGCACGTACTCAGCTTGCCAACCTGCAAACCTATATGGATGGTAAAGCGGGAGCAGAAAATCTGATCAACAAACTATTACAAGACCCAACGTTACTGAAAGCTCTGGCCAGCGCGCCAAAACCTGTCGCTCAACAGGAAAGTGTCTTATCAGGTGAAACGGGAACAGCAGACTAACTGCGATTTTATTAAGGAACTTTCATGGTAAACGATACTCTTCTGGCGACTGGCGACCTCTCTACTGCGCAAACCACTGCCTATCAGGAAACGGAGTTTGATTCGCTCTTGGATAAAGCCTTCCGTCCCAAGACACCTCAGGCTGCAAAGGCGGTTGAGGCGGCAGTTCAGACGCTGGCTCAACAGGCTCTGACAAATACGGTCATCGTTAGTGACGATGCTTATAAAAGTATTGCTGCGATTATTGAGCAGATCGATTTCAAATTAACGGAACAGATCAAGCTAATCCTGAGTCATCCAGATTTTCAGAAACTGGAGTCCTCCTGGCGTGGGATGGAACATTTGGTTTACAACACTGAAACCGATGAAAAATTAAAAATCCGCTTTATGAACCTTTCGAAGGATGAATTGCGGAAAAATATGAAACGTTACAAAGGGATCGCGTGGGATCAAAGCCCCATGTTCAAAAAGCTTTATGAAGCCGAATATGGGCAGTTAGGCGGAGAACCTTACGGTTGTATCATTGCGGATTATTATTTTGATCACACCCCGCCGGATGTGGATCTGCTCGGCTCCATTGCCAAAGTGGCAGCCTCCGCCCATGCGCCGTTTATTGCCGGGGCCTCTCCATCAGTGTTGCAGATGGATTCCTGGCAGGAACTGGCCAACCCGCGTGACCTGACCAAAATTGTGACCCAGAACCTCGAATATGCACCGTGGAACTCACTGCGTAAAAGCGAGGATTCTCGTTACATTGGCCTGACGATGCCGCGTTTTCTCTCCCGTTTGCCTTATGGCGCGAAAACAAACCCTGTCGATGAGTTTGATTTTGAAGAAGATGCGGATGGTGCAGATCACAGCAAATATGTCTGGAGTAATGCCGCCTATGCAATGGGGGTAAATATCAACCGTTCTTTCAAACATTACGGTTGGTGTACGTTGATCCGTGGTGTGGAATCTGGTGGGGCGGTAGAAAATCTGCCCTGTCATACCTTCCCGACCGATGACGGCGGCGTGGACATGAAATGCCCGACGGAAATCGCCATCTCTGACCGCCGTGAAGCGGAACTGGCAAAAAATGGCTTTATCCCGCTTATCCATCGCAAAAACTCTGATTACGCCGCCTTTATTGGCGCACAGTCGCTGCAAAAACCTCAGGAATATTACGACCCGGACGCCACGGCCAACGCCAATCTCTCAGCCCGGTTGCCATATCTGTTCGCTTGTTCAAGGTTTGCGCACTTCCTCAAGTGCATCGTGCGCGACAAGATCGGCTCGTTCAAAGAACGTGAAGATATGCAGCGCTGGCTCAATGAATGGATCATGAACTACGTTGATGCCGATCCGGTGAACTCCTCACAGGAAACTAAAGCTCGTCGGCCGCTGGCGGCTGCTGAAGTGGTGGTGGAAGAAGTGGAAGGTAATCCGGGTTATTACGATGCCAAATTCTTCCTGCGCCCGCATTTCCAGCTTGAAGGATTAACGGGGTCGCTGCGTCTGGTCACAAAACTGCCGTCAGTAAAACAGGGTACTGCCTGATTTTTATGAATATTTTAATGAATGATGTCAGATAATACTCAGGGGGAGATATGGCATATGTTTATGGCCTGGTAGATTCATTGCAGGGCACTGAAATGGTGGGAATGGCGGGAGCAGGAGACAGAAAGGAATGTGTGTTCTTAGTTCAGGTATATGCACATGTAGGGCATACCGGAACGTGGAAGCAGGGGCGGAAAGTTTTCGGAGATAAATCGATCCGCAGAGGAACAGCAATCGCGACTTTTGTGAATGGGAAATATCCACCGAGGGAAGATGCTCATAAACATGCTGCTTTCTATCTCGAACAAGATGATTCGTATATTTATGTTATGGACCAGTGGACAGGTAAAGCCTCGAATGTATCGGCGCGCAAAATCTCCAGAAAAGGCGGAATGCGCAGTGATGGATCCTATCCTGATGCCAGTAATAATGCGGAAGCTTTTTATGTTATTGAGTAGAGAATAGATGCTATGGAGACGCGTTTTATTTTTTCTCTGTTATTGGGTTATATATTGTTTTATCCACAATATGTTGCAGCGTGGGAAGTCAGTTGTCCCGTGTTTATCAATATAAAATCCTCAACGACAGTACTGGAGTCGGATGTACCTACATCGTGGCAGGAATCTTCCCGCTATGAACCCCGTCTGTGGCTGGACGGCGTAGGGATGTCGCAGGGAAAACCTGAAAACCGGGTAGATCTAAAACCAGAGACAGAGAAAATAAAGGGTGAAACCAGGCAAATATGGGATACCACAATGAACAGTAATCAGGATAGTGAACGTTACTGGGTTTCCTGTATTTATAACCACGGACAGGTTTGGTTATCACAACCAGTACCTGCATCGGCGACACAGTGTCAGGTATCTTCTCTGTCGGGTCAGCGGGAACAAGGAGAGTCACCGGTATCTGTGATATGTAAATAAATATAATCCATTCAGTTTATGAATTAATTATATGCCGGTATCTCATTACCGGAAATTATACAGCCTTCTGTTCTTCTGAAATTAAGGAGAGGGGGTTCTGTACGGCAATGATTTACCTGTATCCAGATGTACAGATAAATCAGAGATTATTTTTAAGTAATTCTTAATAAGGAAATGAAAATGGCTTATGACATTTTTCTGAAAATTGACGGCATTGATGGCGAGTCAATGGATGACAAACATAAAAATGAAATTGAGGTACTGAGCTGGCGCTGGAATATCCATCAGGAGTCCACCATGCACGCAGGCAGCGGTCTGGGATCCGGTAAAGTCTCCGTGACTAACCTGGAGTTTGAACATTACATCGATCGCGCCAGCCCGAATCTGTTCAAATACTGCGCCTCCGGTAAGCATATTCCGAAGTCCATCCTTGTCATGCGTAAAGCAGGCGGCAATCCACTGGAATACCTCAAGTACACCTTTACTGACCTGATTGTGGCTGTGGTTTCCCCCAGTGGTAGCAAGGAGGGCGAGATAGCTTCCCGCGAGAGAGTCGAACTCTCTTTCAGCACCGTGAAGCAGGAATACGTGGTGCAGAACCAGCAAGGTGGCAGCGGCGGCACCATCACCGCAGGCTACGACTTCAAGGCCAATAAAGAAATTTAAGCGGTACTTTTCCGGCCCGGAAAATAGCCGGGCTGGTTTTTATTGTTTGATTTTAAAGGAAATTATAGTGAATAAATGGCGTAACCCCGGCGGGTGGTTATGTGCGGTAGCTTTGTCTTTTGTCTGCCTGCTTTCCGGGTGCAGCATTGACAGCGACGACGTGCCGGACCTGATGTCACAAAGACTCGATCTGGTGATTAAGGCTTCCGATAAGGTGAATCCTGACAATCAGAAAAAAGCCGCGCCCATAGAGATACGCGTTTATGAACTGAAAAATGATGCAGCCTTCACGGCGGCGGACTGGTGGTCACTTCAGGACAATGACAAGGCTGTTCTTGCCGATGATTTACTGCACCGCGACAGCTTTATCTTGCGCCCGGGCGAGGAGAAAAAACTGCGCCGCTCTCTCAATAAGGAAACCACCACGCTGGGGATCCTCGCCGGATACCGCAATCTGGGAAAATCGGTCTGGCGAGCCACATATAAAATTCCTGATCCACCGGAAAAAAGTTGGTACAGCCGCTTTATGCCGAAGAAAAAAGTCGAACTGGATGCTGACATAGAGCAAAGCGCCATCGTGATTAAAGAACGGGATGAGTAAATTATGAGTTGGAATAACCGGGTGGTCTGGAGTGAAGGACAATTTTTGCTGCCACAGATGTTTCAGCAGCAGGAACGCTATCTGGAACACGTTATTCACTACCGCAGTCTGCCGCTTTCCCCCTTTTTCTGGGGCTTCAGTGAATACAGCATTGACAGTGAGGCGCTGAACATCGGCAAACTGGTACTGAAAGAGGCTGCCGGGGTGTTTGCGGACGGTACGCCGTTTAATGCGCCGGGCCATACGCCGCTGCCGCCGCCGTTGACCATTCTGCCGGAGCATCTTAACCAGCAGATTTGCCTGGCGGTGCCGGTACGCACGCCGAACAGCGAGGAAACCAGCTTCGACAATAACCCGGAATCGCTGGCGCGCTTTTCGGTGCATGAAAATGAAATTCGCGATGCCAACTCGCTGGGGCGTGGCGCACAATTGTTGCAGCTCAGCCACCTGCGCCTGCGCCTGTTGCCGGAAAAAGCAGTGACGGATGCGTGGATCGGCCTGCCGCTGACGCGCATTACGGCTCTGCATCCCGATGGCCGGATCGAGCTTGACAAAGATTTGATCCCGCCAGTGGTGAACTACCAGGCAAGTTCACTGATATGCACCTGGCTGTCGTGGATCAACGATCTGATAAAAATGCGCGCAGATTCACTGGCGGAACGGTTGACGGGCAGTGATAAACACGGCCATGAGGCAGCGGAAGTGTCGGATTACCTGCTGTTACAAATTCTCAATCGTTTTGGCCCATTACTGATCCATCTGGCGAAAACGCCGCTGTCGCCGGAAGTGCTCTATCGTAACCTGTCCGAACTGGCCGGTGAACTCTCGACCTATGTGCGACCACAAACTCGCCGCCCGGAAGAATATAAAGAATATAAACACCTGACGCCTTATGCAGGGCTGAAATCGGTGGTGGACGAGGTACAGTACCTGCTGAATGCCGTGCTGATCCGGGGGGCGCAGCGGATTCCGCTGGAAGAGGGGGCTTATGGCATCCTCAATGCGGTGGTTGAACCTTCCGAACTATCGGGTTTCAGCGCGCTTGTGCTGACGGTGAAGGCGCAGATGTCTGCCGACGCCCTGCTGCAATATTTTTCCGCCCAGACCAAAATCGGGCCGTCCGAACGCCTGCCGGAACTGATCCGCTCGCACCTGCCGGGGCTGACTTTGCAGGTGCTGCCGGTCCCCCCGCGTCAGATTCCGTTCCAGTCCGGGTACATCTATTACGACATTCGCCGCGATGGCGTGCTTTGGGAACATATTGCCCGCTATGGAGGCATGGCCATGCACACTGCCGGAGAGTTTCCGGGGCTGGAGATGGCTCTGTGGGGAGTGCGTGATAAATGACCGACGATATCCTGACGCCGCAGGCGGCGAATACCCTGCCATTTCAGCCATCAACCGGGGGGGGAAAGGCACCCGACAATGACGGTTACGGCGCGGCCATAAAGGACACTCTTCGCAAGGAGGAGAGCAAGGTGGTCGTTGAGGACGGCCCGGATATGAAACTCCGGCTGGCTGAAATCACTGCCGCCGCTAATCCCCTGCTGGCGGCGGCAAGTCCTCTGTTATGTGCACTGGCGCAGATGCCCCGCGAACTCGCCCCTGGTTTTATCGAACATTACCGCGCCCTGCTAGAGCGGGAGGTTCGCCGATATCAGACGCTGTGCGACCAGGCAAACCTGCGCCGCGAGCATGTGCTGGCGGTTCGCTATTGCTTGTGTACGGCGCTGGATGAAGCCGCCAACAATACAAGCTGGGGGCGACGTGGGGTTTGGGCTGGAAAAAGCCTGCTGATCACCTTTCATGGCGAAAGTGAAGGTGGCATCAAGCTGTTTCAGATAATTGGTCGTCTGGCCTCCAGCTTCCAGGAGCACAGCGATGTGCTGGAAATCATTTACCACATACTGGGGCTGGGTTTTGAGGGGCGTTACAGCGTGCGCCCCGACGGGCGTAAACAACTGGACGATATCCGCCAGCAACTGCTGACTCAACTGATCCAGCGCCGCGATCCGGTAACACCAACACTTTCGCCTGGTTTCACCGGTGCCGTCGGCGGTCGGATTCGGCGGATGCAGCGAGTGCCTGTCTGGCTGAGTGGCGGAATAGCCCTGCTGGTGATGTTGACCTTATTTGGTTTTTACAACTACCGGATGAGTCTCGCCACAGAAGCCGTACAGCAGCGTATTGATGCCATTGGTAAACACCTTCCACCGCCACCGGTTCCGGTACATAAACTGCGGCTGAAAATTCTGCTGGCGAATGAAATCACCCGTGGCTTGCTGACGGTGGAGGAAGATGAGCATCACAGTCGGGTGGTCTTCCGGGGCGACACGATGTTTGTGCCGGGGCAGAAAACCGTGAATGACGCGCTCCGCCCGGTGATTGATAAGGCCGCGCGCGAGATTGCGCGAGTGGGGGGCGCAGTGACGGTGACTGGTCACACTGACAGCCAGCCGATCCATTCTGCGGAATTCCCATCTAACCAAGAGTTATCGGAAAAAAGGGCGACGGAAGTGGCTACGCTGTTGAAGTCCGGTGGTGTTTCTACCAGTCGAATCCGGGTTGTCGGGAAGGGGATACCGTGCCGGTGGCTGATAACCGCACTAAAACCGGACGAGCGCAGAATCGCCGGGTAGAAATTCTGGTGGTGGAGTAAATTAATAATGGAAAAGCTGGAGTGTAATGCGTCTAACCATTCGCCAGTGTGGGGAGTAACAGAATTTATATTCTGGAAACTGGCGCCTAAAAAATGGGGGGGGAGGAGTAGCATTTGGGCGTTATTTTAAAGATGGTTGGGTGAAGCATAACAGCCTTTTGATCAATGCAGCTGCAAATGCCTGGCATTTACCTGCTCCCTTGCTTGCTGGAGTTTGTTGGATTGAAGTAGTGGGAGATCCTCAGATTGTAGACACGTTGGCATTTGAATTTCGTGCTATGAGTTGGAGTGGGCCTGAGTGGGTTGATGAACATATCACAATAGCTTCGAAACCAGAAAAAACATCTTTTGGTGCGGTGAGTATGCAATTGCGAACTGCAGCCAAAACACTCGGGCTTGATGAGACTAAAATGGATAATTCTCAGTTGCGTGAGTTGGAGAATTACCTCCAACATGATGTTTTTAATATAAAATTAGCTGCAAGGCATCGTTATCAATTGGCTGAAAAAGATGGCTTTCAGGTATCCTTACCTCACCTGACAGAAGAACAAATAAGAATTATTGAAGCTCGTTATAATCGAGGTATTTCTCTTAGTCTGGAAAAAATAAAGCAAGATACCAGCTATGGCGATTTTATTATCAACAAATGGTTGCATTTCTCTGGTTTATTAATGACTGTCTGGGAGTCCTCATGAGAGAAATAATTAAGATAACAGGATGGTTATTATTCATTATGGGGTTGGTCACTATCATGCTTTTTTCCGGGAATGAGTATCAGTGGATGCAGGATATGGAGCCTTCAATGACAGCATTGCCTCAGAGAAATGGAAATAGAGAGGTAATCAGAAGATTAATTTATTTTATTTCAGCGGCTATTCAGATTGTTCTTTATTTTCTTTCAGTATCACGTACAGGAAAGGGGTTTTCAGTCCTGGGTATTTTGCTATTACTGATTATCGCATGGAGCTCTGAACAATAATGCAAAAATTTCTCAGTCTGCTGTTTTCCCGCCGCGCATTGGCGATTGTCGGCGTGGTGATGCTTGCGCTGCTGGTCTGGTTTATCGGACCGCTGGTGGCGTTTGACACCCTGCATCCGCTGGTGTCCGTGAGCAGTAGGGGGGTGACCATCGTTCTATTACTGATGCTGCTCATCCTGTGGCTGGTGAACTGGTCAATGAGCATTATTGGCGTTACGGTTCTGTGCCTGATCATCGGTTTTGTGTCACCGTTGCTGGCCTTTGGCGACGTTCGCCCGTTTGCGCCACTGTGGCTGCGTCTGACGCTTATCGGCCTGATCCTGCTGACTTATGCACTATACGGCCTGTACCGCCTGTGGCGGGCGCTGCGCCTGGATGAACAATTGCTGCGCCGTTTCCTGCATCCACGTGGGGAAGACGTGCCGGTGGCCGGGGAAATTAAAGCTGATTTGCGCACCGTCAGCAATATTGTCACCCGCGCCATCCGGCAACTAAAACAACTACGAGTAGATCAGCCATTCTGGCGTAAGGCACTGGAAGGAAAGCGTTTTCTGTACGAGTTACCGTGGTTTATGGTCATCGGCAGTCCGGGCGATGGTAAAACTACCGCGTTGCTCAACACTGGATTGCAGTTCCCACTAGCAGAACAGATGGAACAGACCGTACATATCCTGAATGTACCTGGTGGCGGCACGCTGCATTGCGACTGGTGGTTTACCAACGAAGCGGTACTTATCGATACCGCTGGGCGCTATGCCCGCCACGATGATGGCGGCGAAACGAACGCGACACAGCGTAACGCCGGAGAGTGGCAAGGATTTTTGGGGTTGCTGCGAAAACACCGCCCCAACGCGCCGTTGAACGGCGTGCTTCTGACGCTGAACGTGGCAGATCTAACCGCGCAGTCATCGGCAGAACGCCTGGCTACTTGTGCAGCCCTGCGTGCACGGCTGGCAGAACTGAGAGAGACGCTAGGGATCCGTTTTCCTGTGTATCTTATTGTCACAAAAATGGATCTGTTACCGGGCTTTACGGAGTATTTTCGTGGTCTTACCAGTCACCTTCGTACCCAGGTATGGGGCTTTACTTTGCCTTACAGCCGGAAACGTAATTCCGCAGATCTGCAGTCGCGACATGCGCTCTGTGGGCAGGAACTGGCAAATCTGACGCTGCGGCTGGATCAGGGGCTGGATACCCGGTTGCAGGAAGAGTACGACCTTAAAAGCCGCCAGCGGCTGTATCGCTTCCCGCGTGAATTTGCCGCGCTGGGTGCGCCATTGCTGGAAGCCATTGAACAGATCTTCCTCGATTCAAAATTCGATGCCACCCAGCTTAACAACACCTTGCGCGGCGTATTTTTCACCAGCGCGGCACAGGCGCAGGCGGACGCCGTGGCAGACCATACGGGCATCTGGCCGCGTTTTGTCCGGGCAATAAAAGGGAAGGCGGATTCACCGTCTCATACCCTGCCGGACGGCAACCGCAGCTATTTTCTCCACGATCTACTGAAACAGTTAATCTTCCGCGAAGCGCACCTGGTGGAGCCGAATCTCCAGTGGGCATGGCGTTACCGGCTACTGCGTACCGGCGGGCATCTGCTGGTACTGGCGCTGGCTTTCTGGTTATGGCAGGGAATGCAGGGCAGCCAGCAGGGTAACAACGGGTATCTGAATGAAATCGCCACCCGGACGGCTAAACTGGATACTGATGTCAAAGCCTATACCGGAAAACCTGCGATGCACCCGGTTCCCGCATTACTGAACCAGGCGCGGGCGCTCTCTGCCTGGCCGGGGCTGGATCCGGACTCACCGCCGTTGGCCTGGCGTTACGGGCTGTACAGCGTTCCGCCGGTGATGGAGAGTGTGGCCTCTCTGTACGACCGCCTGCTGGACCAGCTGCTGTTGCCGCCGCTGGTGAAACGCATGGAATATGTGCTTTCGGATGCGATAGCACGTCAGAACAGCAAAGCCGCCTATGACACCCTGCATGTTTATCTGCTGCTGAACCTCGATAAAGACCACGAGGACAAATACAACGCGGCGGAAATTCACTCATGGGTACTGAATGACCTGGACAACCGCGACAGCGTGGCGGAGTTTGGTGGTCGTGCAGCCGTGCTGGAACATATCGACGCTCTGTTTGACGGTAGCCGCGTAGTGCATTCGCCCTACGAAAAAGATGAGGGGTTGATCCGCCAGGCGCGAACTTTCCTCGATGGACACACCAGCACTGAGCGTATCTATGCCCGTGCACTGGCTTCTATGGAGAGTGAAGCACCGCAGGAGTTTTCGCTGGTGCGCGCTGTAGGGGCAGATGCTGGAACCGTCTTTGTTCGCACGGATGGCGCGCCGCTGGATCGGGGCGTACCGGGCATCTTCACCCGCGAAGGCTACCGGGAGTTATTCGACAAACGACTGCCTGAATTTGTTGCCGCAGCGTCAGCGAATGATGCCTGGGTGATGGGGCGGGAAAATGCGCAAAAAAAAACGACTGAGAGTGTAATGAGTCAGCTACCGGGACAGGAACTCCCGGTTACCCGTGAAGTCCGTCGCCTGTACCTGACTGAATATGCCCGCCGGTGGCAGGATTTTCTGGTCAGTATTCACAGCATCAACAGCGCCGGGGAGGACGGTGGTCCGGGGCTGGCCTATGATCTTCAGGTGCTCCGTACCCTGGCCTCGCCAGATTCACCGTTGATGCGGCTGAGTAAAGCCGTGGTGGAGCAGACCACCCTGGTACCGCCGCTGGATGCACAGGCCAGACAAAAGCAGATGGCCCAGCGAGCGCAGGATCGGCTTTCCGGTAATGCGGGAAAAGTGGTACAGACGGCGAAGCTGTTCCAGGACATCCATCCAGAAGAACGTCTGGAGAAAACGCTGGTGGATGATCGTTTTGCCGCATTGCGGGAAGTTGTTTCCGGGCGTATGGACAGCGGACAAGGGGGCGGTGCACCACAGCTTAATTCGCTGCTGACGATGCTCAATGAATATTACACCCAGCTCACCATTGCAGACAGTGCACTGGCGGCCAGCACATTACCGGGCCGCATTTCGGCGGCGGATAAACTTCAACTGGAGGCAGCAAAACTACCCGCGCCGCTGAAAAATATTCTGCTGGATTTAACACTACAGGGGACACGCAAAATCAATGCCGGAACGGGTGAAGTGCTGAATGCGCAAATGGAGGCGGTGATCGGTGATGAGTGCCGTGACGCCATTGACGGGCGCTATCCCTTTACCGACAGCCCGCAGGAGGTCAGCGCGGACGATTTTAACCGTATCTTTGCCAGCGGCGGCGTGCTGGATGCGTTCTGGACGAAACAACTGGCCCCGCTGGCGGACATTGCCAGCAATCCGTGGCGTTACAAACCGACCGAAGGCAACATGACGCTGCACGGGCCAGATCTGGTGCCGTTTCAGGAGGCAGAACAAATCCGCCGCGTCTTTTTTAACGGGGAAGGCGGGAAAAAGTTTTCCTGGGCGATGCAGGTCCGCGTCGTGGATATGGATCCGGCCATCACCGAGCTGGTGATTGACATTGATGGGCAGGTGCTGCGTTACGCTCACGGCCCGGTCAGGGCGCTGAAAGTAAGCTGGCCTGGACCGCGTAATGGCTCAATGGCGGAAATTACCGCTAGCCCGCGCATCCGCCAGGACACCTCGACGCTGCTGACTAACGGGCCGTGGGCGCTGTTTCACCTGCTGGACGCGGGTAACGCGCAGGATACAGCGGTACGGGGAACGCAGCAGGTGGAGTACAGTTTTGATGGGCGACGGGTAGTGCTGGAAATCACCGCCGGGAGAGACTTTGACCCGGTGAACCGGGGACTACTGCAACGTTTCGCCTGCCCGGAGAGGGCGCTCTAATGCGCCGTGCTACGGCAGTATCGACCCCGGCGATGTTCGGTAGGTTGCCGGACCAGCGTGATTATGTGCGCTGGCGGGTGAGCGCGAACGAAGGACAGGTGTGGCAGGCGTGGCTGAACCAGCAGACGTGGCTTGGGCAGGGGCGGCATATTGTACTGCCGGACGGAACGGATGCCGTGACGACGGGAGAGAATGACGGTTGGATGCACTTATCACCGCGTGAAAAGTCGGTGCTGCCGGAGCACCATCCGCTGCCGTGGAGCTTCGTCCTGTCGCCGAGGTTTTTACCCATTGGCGGGCGTGATGAATGGCTGACAGGGGTACTGACCGCCTCGCGAGACAGCACGGGCAGGCCGTGGCCGCTGGTGATTTACCAGCGTGCCGGACGGGAATGGCTGGAAGAGAGTCTGGATGAAACGCAAGGCTGGCTGTACTGGCTGGCAAGACTGGCGGCAGTACATGTCTCACCACAGACAGAACGCTGCGGGCGACTGGCGGAGCAGGCAGACCAGCTGTGGGCGATGTGGCGACCGGGGCCGCGCTGGGCGCAGTGGTTGCGTGGTTTGCGGCGTGTACCGCAGCGCAGCCGGGAACTCACCGGCCTGCCGGACGCACCGGTAGTGGAACTGCCCGGCGTGCGGCACCTGCCGTGGCCGGGCTGGCCGGACAAAATGCTGACACAGGCACAACAAGGGCAGGGCTGGTTCTGGCAGCAGAACAGCGAGGGGCGGTATGTGGATGCGCTACGGCTGGAGAAAAAATCATGTGCCACGAATGCTGAGAATAGCTATACAAAAATATGACGATAAACGTGTAGATGGGAAACAAATATACCCATGAAATTCAAGTTGATTGCTATCTTCAGACTATCCCTGGTCCCGTCTGCGTTGGTGGATAAGCAAGCATCTTCAGGTTTATTGGATATATAGCAATATACGGAGGTGAACATGGGTAACTCTCATGATGAGGCTATTCAGCAGGCATATGATGCTTATGACGACTTAATGCTGGATAAACGATATATCAGGGACAATGATGCCTGGGGCGATTTAAGAATTGACCGTGAAAATGGTGCAATCTCATTATTGCTGAGATGGAAATATAATTGGATAAAAAGATGGGATGCAAAAACTGATTGGACAGATATGGAGAAAAATGCCTTTCATGGGAAGGTTATTTTTGTCATTAATCAAACATGGAATAATAAGGTTTTTTTATCCGTTTCTGGGAAGTCTGAGTTTGTTAGTAAGTTTAATGGTAAGGACTTACCCTTCACAATAGAAATAATTCAGACTGATCGTCATGGGTATTGGGATGTAGTGGTGTTTAAAATTGATAATGATGATCCAAATAGCTTTCGTCAGAGTAACATTGTCTGGAATAGTCGATACGTTGAATTTGACTCTAAAGATATAGTTGCAGCAGCTAAATGTCTTGGCTCATCAAAAGTTTGCCATGAGCAAATAGGGCTGTCTCACGAGCTTGGGCATATTATTGGATATCTTACTGATGAATACTATAGTGACGATGCAGATAAAGCAACTACACCATTCTCCGGCGACGCCAGTGCGTTAATGAATATTGGTATGGAACTGCGCTCTCGTTATATGGAAAATGTCATTGAGCGGTTAAATAGAATGGTTCCGGGTTCTGAATTTTTTGTGAAAAGCGTAAAAAAATGAAGCTAATATACGCTGTGATTATTTTTTTGATAGTGGGTGGGGCGAAAAATAGCATGTCTGATATCCCTGAACATGCTTATCTGAATGCGAGTGGTGTGTATAATGGAGTTGAAGAGAATGTTTTGTTAAATAACTATGGTAAGCCAGAGTATGAATTTATAAAGCCTCGTTATAAACTTGTCGGCGAGTATTATATCGAAATTGAAAATACCTATCGCTCAACAAATCCTGAATTCAAAAATATCCCCATCAAAGAAATGTTTTGGCATTTGCGGCAGGATTTAAATCTTACATGTTTTTTTCATTATAAAGATGGACAGTGGCGGGTTATTTCTTATTTTTTCTGGTCGCCGGGCGCTAAATTCTAATCCGATATTAAAGGAATAAATATCATGAGTTTTGTATCTACGGGTAATAAATCTGGCAGTAACGGTGGGCCAGCTATCTCCACGCCACCGATAGCCGGAGGAAGTAGTGCTATAAGCGCAAGTTCAGCCGCAACCGATGTAGCTGATGCAGCCGAACAGATGGCAGAACAGGCAGTTGCAGATCTATTTGGTGCGCTTCCAGAACCGTCAGGACTGGTTAAAGCTGCAGTAGCTGCTGCGCAGGCCGCCGCCGCCGCGTCAGGGATCTCGGATATGGCTGGTGCAGCTCAGGATGCGGCGGCATCGCTTGCTGCCGCTGGTCCGGGGGCGCATAACGTCACAGTAAGTGGTAGTGCGGTGCCGGCGCAGATGCTGCTGTTTGCAGGTATGAATGGTTCGGAAGGGCTTGGGAATCTGTTTTCCTATACAGTACAGCTTAAAACGCCTGACACCCTGAACCTCGGATATGTCTCCCCTGCTGCCAATCTGCCGCTCAAACCGATGGTGGGCAAAGACCTGTGCGTCAATATTGAACTGGATGGCGGCGGCAAACGGCATATCAGCGGGCTGGTGACGGCTGCGAGGGTAGTCGGTCACGAGGGGCGCTCGGTCACGTATGAATTGCGCATTGAACCGTGGCTGAAGCTGCTGACCCACACCAGCGACTACAAAGCGTTCCAGAACAAAACCGTGGTGGATATTCTCGATGAAGTCCTGGCTGAATATTCTTTTCCGGTGGAAAAACGGCTGGTGGAAAATTATCCGCCCCGCGCCTGGCAGGTGCAGTATGGTGAAACCGATTTTGATTTCATCCAGCGCCTGATGCAGGAATGGGGTATCTACTGGTGGTTTGAGCACAGCGAGAACAGCCACACGCTGGTACTGGCTGATGCCATCAATGGTCATAAAACGTGCCCGGACTCGCCGCTGGTAGAGTGGCACCAGGAAGGACTGAAGCTCGATAAGGAATTTATCCACACCATTACGGCCAGTGAGAGGCTGCGTACTGGAAAGTGGGTGCTGGACGATTTTGATTTTATGAAGCCGCGTTCACTGCTGAAAAGTACCGTGGCTAATCCGCGTGATACCGGTCATGCTGAATATGAGCATTACGAATGGCCTGGTGATTACTTCACTATGGGGGAAGGCGAGATGCTGACGCGCATTCGTATGGAAGCGCAGCGCAGCCCTGGCAGCCGGGTTGGAGGGGCGGGGAATATCCGCACCCTCATGACTGGTTACACCTTTACGTTGATGAATCATCCGACGGCGGAGGTCAACCAGGAATATCTGCTGGTGCAGACCACACTGTTTTTACGGGACAATGCGCAGTACAGCGGCCAGGACCAGCATTTTACCTATGTCACCACGTTCGAACTGCACCCCACCAGTGAAGTCTACCGCCCACAGCGAACCCTGAGCAAACCCCATACCAAAGGCCCGCAGAGCGCCATCGTCACCGGTCCGGCGGGGCAGGAGATCTGGACGGATAAATATGGCCGGGTGAAGGTGCAGTTTGGCTGGGATCGTTATGGTAACAATGACGAAAACAGCTCCTGCTGGGTCCGTGTTAGCTATCCGTGGGCGGGAAAAGGATTCGGCATGATCCAGATCCCGCGTATTGGCCAGGAAGTGCTGGTGGATTTCAAAAATGGTGACCCGGATTTACCCATCATCGTGGGGCGTACCTATAACCAGGACACGATGCCGCCGTGGGGATTGCCTGGCGCAGCGACGCAAAGTGGGTTTTACAGCCACACAATTGGTGGGGGGCCGACGAATGCCAACGCCCTGCGTTTTGAGGATAAACCTGGTGGGGAAGAGGTCTGGTTGCATGCCGAGAAAGATCAGCGCATTGAAGTAAATAATAATGAAAGTCACTGGATGGGGAATAATCGACTTAAAGTTATTGATAAAACAGAAACAGCGATTATTGGTGAGAAACGTTCTCTTACAGTTCAGACGGATGATACTTCCCTTGCCGGAGGAGATAAAACAATTCAGACCGTACAGAATTTACGCTTTGCAGCGGGAGATTCCATTATTCTTAGCTGCGGAGAAACTATCCTACAAATGACCAGTGACGGAATATTTAATATAACCTGTAAGAACTTTAATATTACTGCAACAGAGAACGGAAAAATAAATACACAATCAGGGCAGCTTGATTTAAACATGAATGACAGAAAGGCAGATATATCGCCGCCTGGCACATTAGAGAAAACTACTCTTCAGACGGCGATAGATATTACCTTCATGACTGAAAAATAAATCACAACCATTATTAAATATTTTATTCAAAGGGACTCTTTCCATTATGACGGAATATTATGTAAATGAAGCCGTTCTGTCTTTCGACGGCAATATATCTCAGGACAGTACCATTAATATGCTGCGCCTCAGTGATCCCGATGCCGCATTAATTATCAGCCGGGGCCAGATGCAGGAGGGAGACGAATTAGCCTCTCAGGTTGAACAGCAGATGAAAAAACTGGAAAAGCAGGTTAAGGAGCTGCACTACACGCCCGTGCAGGTAACCCGGGTGGGGATTAATGACGGCGAAGAAGGGCTGGAGATACAGAGTCAGTTTCTCCGGGGTAACGAGCAGGTGTACCAGTGTCAGGTGGCATTTGTATCGCCGGGTGAGCGGGTCATGATGGCCTTCACCTACGCCAGAACCACACCGCTGACCCCGGCAGACATGACGCGCTGGGCTGAAATTAAAAAGAATCTGCGCTTCAGGATGCGGCAGGAAGCCAGGACGAATTAATCACACAGGGAACGGGACATGGAAGAGGCATTCTGGGCGGCAAGGCAGGGGGATGCCCTGCTGCATACGTCGTTTATGGCAGATGTGCTGGGGGCTGTGCTGGAAGTGGCGGCAAATGTCGTTATTGATGCCCTGATTGTCGGCGCTGCCACGGTGCTGGCAGCGTCAGCGGGGGTGACGCTGGGGTGCACGGCCGTCGTGCTGACCGGTTTTGTGGCGGGGGTGGCGATGGTGTACACCGGCGTGACAGAAACGGTCAGCGAAGCCTGTTCTGCCCTCGCTGATATGTTGTTCCCGCCTCAGACTGAAGGTTACATCCTCACCGGCTCTGGTGACACATTGATCAACAGCAAACCTGCCGCGCGGGCAGCAGCCACTGCGGTATCGCGGCAGGAGATTGAGGCGCAGGAAGCGCAGGCGAAGGCGGAACAGGAAGAAGCGCAGCGTCAGGAGGACGCCAGAACATTCCGGGATGTGGCCGGGGAATATCTGGAAATGGCGGGGGCCATAGCCCTGGCGGTTAACCCGGTGACAGGACCTGTGCTGATGTCCCGGGCGCTGTCCGGCCAGCTCAGTACGGAAGAAGGGCGTGCTGAGCTGGTGGATGGCGTGACACATTTTGTGTCGGAACTGTGGCAGCCCACTGTGGCCAGTGCGGCTCCGGGCTCCACCCCGACCCCTGACGATAAAATCGACTGCCATAAACATCCCTCCTCACTGACTCAGTTACTCGCACAAAAAAAAGCCGCCTTTCTGGATGACCCTGCGGGAACGGTCCTTAACCTGTTCAGTCCGGACGGTATGCTGGAAACCGCCTTTCAGGGCGTGAATGCGGTTATTGGCAGTATCAGCAATCTGTTCAGAGATGATGACGAACCGCCAGCGGCGGAGTATATCGCGGAAGGCGCTCGGGATGTGCGTATCAACAGCCAGCCGGCGGCACGCAGCGGGGCACGCTGTACCTGTGAGGCCCGGGTGGTGAATGAGCCGGGGGACGGGGCGTTTGTGTCACCGGATGTCCGCATTGGGGGGCCGTTACTGGTGGTCAGGGATATCAGAAGCGGCAGGTCGCAGATAACCCTGGTGGCAACCGTGGCGCTGATGTTTCTCCGCCCGGGCAAAATGCTTTCTAAAATCGCCTGTTTTGCTGCCGGTGTCGGGATGAGCATGATAACACAGAAGGCCATCAGCGCCCTTCCACATCCGGTCAACGCCGCCACCGGAGCCAAATATCTGGCGGATGACGACGATTTCGACTTCAGCCTGCCGGGTCACTTTCCGCTGGACTGGCAGCGTGTGTACAGCAGTCGTGACGAGCGCACGGATGGGATGTTCGGTCAGGGCTGGAGTGTGATGTATGAAGTGAGCCTCGAGCGCACACCGGGTAACGCGGACGAAAACTGCATGACCTTTGTGTCGGGTATGGGGCGACGCCTGGATATGGAAGCCGTGCTGCCGGGGAGCGGGTTTTACAGTCCCGGTGAAGGACTGGCAGTACGGCGTGGTGAGCAGGGGCACTGGCTTATCAGCAGCGATGATGGACAGTTTTTTCTGTTTGAAGCCGACCCGCATCACCCGCAGCGCCAGCGGCTGAAAATGCTGGGCGACCGTAACAGCAACTGTCTGAATCTGTACCACGACGAGCTGGGGCGCATCACGCAAATCAGCGGCGAACAGCGGCGTCCGTGCATCCGTCTGCATTACGACCTGGCGGCGCATCCCCGGCGGGTGACGCAGATTTATCAACATTTCCCTGATACTGCACCTTTACTGCTGCGTCGTTACAGTTATGACGCCGCCGGGCAGCTGACCGGCGTGTACGACAGTACCGGCCACCTGCTGCGCGAGTTTGCCTACAACGATAATCACTGCATGACCCTGCACCGCCAGCCGGGCGGCGAGGGATATTATTATCAGTGGGGCTGGTATGACGGTCCGGATGACGCAGCGTGGCGGGTGACGGGGCACCACACGGACAGCGGTGAACGGTACCGGCTGGCGTGGAACCTGGCGGCGCGCAGGCTGTGCGTGACGGACGGTCTGGGGCGCACGCGTTATCATCAGTGGGATGCGCAGAACCAGGTGACGGCGTACCGGGACGAGGCCGGGCAGGTGATGACGTTCCGCTGGAGCGACGAAGAACGGCTGCTGCTGGGGATGACCGATGCTCAGGGCGGCAGATGGCGCTATGTGTATGACCGTCAGGGGCATATCACGGAGACGCACGACCCAATGGGGCGGGTGTCGCAGACGCAGTGGCACCCGGTGTGGCACGAACCGGAGACGGAGGTGGATGCGGGGGGCAACAGCTGGCGCTGTGAGTACGATGAACGCGGCAATCTTCTTGCCGTGACCGACCCGCTGCAACAGAGCTCCCGGTATCAGTATGACCGCCACGGCCAGGTGGTGCAGATAACCGACGCACGCGGGGGAAATAAATACCTTCAGTGGAACGAAGACGGGCAGCTGATGCGGCACACGGACTGCTCCGGCTCGCAGACGGCCTGGTTCTATGATGAACGCACGCGGCTGATACGGATGACAGACGCGCAGAGCCACAGCACGCGCTACGGGTATGACGACAGCGGTCACCTGGTGGAGGTGATACTGGCGGACGGTCGCACGGCGCGTTACCAGCCGGATGCGGCGGGCAGGCTGGTGAAATACACCAGCCCGGCAGGGCAGATAACGCGCTGGCAGCGCGACGGGCAGGGGCGGGTGCGCATCCGCACGGACGCGGCGGGGCGCAGGACGGGGTTCGGGTACGACGCCTACGGGCGTCTGGTCACGCTGACAAACGAGAACGGAGAAAGCTACCGGTTCCGCCACGATGTGCTGGACCGTCTGGCGGAGCAGATAAATCCGGACGGCTGCCGTCAGGCGTACCGTTACAACGCGCTGAACGCGGTCACGGAGGTGGTGTTCACGGGCGACCAGGGCGGAGAAATCCGCCACCGGCTGATGCGTGATGCAGCGGGCCGGCTCACCGCAAAGGAGACGGCAGAAACCCGCACGGAATACGTTTATGACGCGGCAGACCAGCTGCTGGAAATCCGCTGCCGGCGGCACGACGCAGACGAAACCGGCGCGCCGGAGATAATCCGCTTCAGTTACGACAGACCAGGCCGGATGCTGAGCGAGGAGACGGCGCAGGGCGTCCTGACCCACCGGTACGACGAACTGGGCAACCGGACTGCCACCACGTTTCCGGACGGCAGAACGCAGCGGCATCTGTACTACGGCAGCGGTCATCTCCAGCAGATAAATCTGGACCGGGAAGTCATCAGCGAGTTCACGCGTGACAGCCTGCACCGGGAGGTACTCAGAAGCCAGGGGCGGCTGAGCACGCGGCAGCTTTATGACCCTGCCGGGCGGCTGAAACGTAAGGAGACCTGCAGCGGAATGCGCGGGGTGGTGCCGGAGACGTTCACGGACCGGCAGTACAGCTACAACGGTCAGGACGAACTGCTGAAGACACGGCACAGCCGGCGGGGCGAAACGGATTACTTTTACGACAGCACGGGGCGCATCACGGCGTGCCGCCTGGAGGATGAGGGGTATCTGGCGAGCTGGCAGTACGACGCAGCGGGAAACCTGCTGGACCGGCGTGCGGGGGAAAGGGCCACGGCAGAAAACAGCGTGGTGCCGTTCAGCAGGCTGATGTCTTACCGTGGTGTGCACTACCGTTATGACGAATATGGCCGGATGGTGGAAAAGCAGGGCCGGAGCGGAACGCAGAGTTACCGCTATGATGCGGAGCACCGGATGGTGGAGGCGAGGACAGCGCGGGGGACATACCGGTATGTGTACGATGCGCTGGGGAGGCGGACGGAAAAACAGCATATCAGCCATGACGGTAAAGCGTACAACCGGACAAAATTTTTATGGGACGGGATGCGGCTGGCGCAGGAGAGCAGGCCGGAAGGGAGCAGCAGCCTGTATATTTACAGTGCCCCGGGGAGTTATGAACCGCTGGCGCGGGTGGATAAGGCGGGCAAAGGGGAACCGGCCCGGGTACTGTATTTTCACACGGATGTGAACGGCGCGCCGGAAGAGCTGACGGACAGCGACGGGAAAATCGTGTGGGAGACGGGATACCAGGTCTGGGGAAACACAATACAGGAGAAGGATCACGGCGGGGTGGAGCAGAGCCTGCGCTACCAGGGACAGTACCTCGACAGGGAAACGGGGCTGCACTACAATCTGCACAGGTACTATGATCCGGATGTCGGGCGGTTTACGCAGCCGGACCCGATAGGGTTGGCGGGTGGGCTAAACTTATACCAATACGCGCCGAATCCGCTGGGGTGGATTGATCCACTAGGTTTAGCAACGGTGACGGGAAAAACTGCTGGAGGGATGGACAGAGAAACTTCAGCTTGGCGTGATCGTTATGGTCCGGCCTCAATGAGGGATCATCATTTAATTCCTCAGGCGCTGATGAACGACAAAGCGTTCATAGCGCAAATGGAAAAAGCAGGAATACTGAAACCTACAGATTATATTCATCGGCAAATATCACGTATTCCTAGTGCTCAACACAGTGCAGTTCATGATGCTGGGTGGAATGATCAGTGGAAGGCTTGGTTTACCCAAAATCCTGATTTTAGTAAATCTGATCTCCAAAGAAATATAAAAAATATGATGAAAGAGCATAAGATAGCGGCTTCATCAAGGAATTTTAATAAAAGATACGGGTGTAAGTAACTGCCATGAAATCCAGTATTGAATTAAAAAAAGCACTTTTATTGTTAGATTATGGTAAGTTAGATAAAGGTCGCGCACAATTAGAGAATGTCATTTTACAGGCCGAAAATGAGAATGATTTTGTAATATTGGTTCGTGCTTTAGTATGTCTTGGTGATTTACTTTTTGAAGTTGGATCATTGGAAGACGCAAAAATATATTTAAATAAGGCATTAAGTTATAAAGTTAATATTAATGACGATCTTTTAGATTATGAGTTTTCGCGCGCTAGTGAATTATTATTAAAGTTAGCTTAATGATAATGAAGCCGGGCGGTTATTTAAGCCTCCCGGCTTTTTATGACTTAACTCTCGTTCAGCACACTAAACATCCCGTCACGCATCCTCTTAACTGCCTGTTTAAACTGATAAAGTTCCCTGCGCAGTTCCTGTGCTTCGTTGTTATCCGCTAGCAGGATCAGGCAACCTTCCGAGATCTTCACGGTAACGCCCGTGCCGATCTCAAATCCCGCTTCTCTCAGCCATTTGGCGCTGATTTTGATCACCGGCGTGTCACTGCGGTTGGGCAGATAACCCACGGTACAGCGGCGCTGTGTTTTGGAAATGGTGACTTCTGGCGTAATATCGTGTTCAGCCATGATTAACTACCTTGATTAGTTGCGTGTGGTGAGCGGTGATTAAGGGGGGGGGGGCAGCCCCAGGGAAAGATCACATAACGTTGTTTTTTGCACTAAATAATTCGCACTATATATTCAATAATTGAGTAATTCCTTATTACTCAAAACTGTTTTTCACAGCTTATATATAATCAAATACTCCTTACATAAATAAGGAGAACAAAATGGTACTTAAAAAATGATGGAGCATATTTCTATTATCCCTGATTACAGACAAGCCTGGAAAGTGGAACATAATTTGTCAGATACTCTACTGTTGACTATTTGTGCCGTCATTTTCGGGGCTGAAGGATAGGAAGATATAGAAGATTTTGGCGAGACACATCTTGATTTCCTGAAGCAATATGGTGATTTTGAAAACGGTATTCCAGTTCATGACACAATAGCCAGAGTTGTATCCTGTATCAGTCCTACAAAATTTCACGAACGTTTTATTAACTGGATGCGTGATTGTCATTGTTCAAATGATAAAGACATTATCGCAATTGATGGAAAAACGCTCCGGCACTCTTATGATAAGAGTCGCCGCAAGGGAGCGATTCATGTCATTAGTGCGTTCTCAACTATGCACAGTCTGAGCCTTGGGCAGATTAAGACAGATGAGAAATCCAATGAGATTACAGTGACCGCGCGTCAGTCCTTGCGGAGGGCGTCTACCCAGTCCCTTCCCTAAAAACAACGCCCACTCACAGCAACCTGAACCCATCCGCGTCCTGCCATGCCGGGAATTTTTCACGATATTCTCGTAATGCCACCATCGAAAGTTCTGCATCAATGCGTGTGGCCTGGTGTGGTTCGGCGCTAGCGAGAGTTTCGCCTTGCGGATTAATCACCCGACTGTCGCCGCGATAGTGGCAGCCATTGCCATCGCTACCCACGCGATTACATCCCGCCACATACGCCTGATTTTCAATAGCGCGAGCCGTCAGCAAAGCCTGCCAGTGCAGAGAGCGCGGGGCAGGCCAGTTGGCGACGTAGATTGCCAGGTCATAATCGTTGAAATTGCGCGACCACACCGGAAAACGTAGGTCGTAGCACACCAGCGGCAAAATACGCCAGCCGCGCCATTCCACAATCACTCGCTCATTGCCCGCTTTATAATGCAGATGCTCATCCGCCATGCGGAACAGATGACGCTTGTCATAAAAATGTACCGTGCCGCTCGGCTCAACCAGCAAAAAGCGATTAACCGAACCTGAGTCCGTTTGTAATGCAACACTGCCCGCAATCAACGCATTGCACTGTTGCGCTTTGGCGCTCATCCAGTCCACCACGTTCTCTTGCGATAGCGATGAAACCGCCGCTTCCATGGCAAAGCCGCTGGTGAACATCTCTGGTAGAACGATCGCATCGCGCCCGGTAATACCTTCCAGTTGACGATCAAAATGGCGCAGGTTGGCAGGACCATCCATCCACACCAACGGTTGCTGCAAAAGCGTAATCTTCAAACCAGGCACGGTGTACAACTCCTTTATTCGAGGGGTTTTATAACTTTAACACGTTATCAGGCTATTACCTTACTGCGGAATAAATTGATAACAAATGCAGATATTGGAAATATCTGATTTGCAAAATATCGTGTTATCGCCAGGCTTTAGGGTGTTAATAACATGGGCAGGATAAGCTCGGGAGGAATGATGTTTAAGGCAATAACGACAGTCGCCGCTTTGGTCATCGCCACCAGTGCAATGGCGCAGGATGATTTAACAATTAGCAGCCTGGCAAAGGGCGAAGCCACCAAAGCTGCGTTTAATCAGATGGTGCAAGGGCATAAGCTACCAGTCTGGGTGATGAAAGGCGGTACTTATACCCCCGCACAAACCGTAACGTTGGGCGATGAGACTTATCAGGTGATGAGTGCGTGCAAACCGCATGATTGCGGCTCGCAACGTATTGCGGTGATGTGGTCCGAGAAATCTAATCAGATGACGGGTCTGTTCTCAACCATTGATGAGAAAACTTCGCAAGAGAAGCTCACCTGGCTGAATGTGAACGATGCGCTCTCGATTGATGGTAAAACGGTGCTGTTCGCGGCGTTGACTGGCAGCCTGGAAAACCATCCAGATGGATTTAATTTCAAATAATTAGCTGATAAAGAAACGGAGCCTTTCGGCTCCGTTGTTCAATTACGCGGCTTCAACTTTCCGCACTTTCTCCGGCAACTTTACCGGCTTCGTCGCCAGCTCTTCCGGTTCAAAGTCATCAACGTTAATACTGCGCAGACGGCTCTCTTCCGCTTTCACCAGAATGGCGGCTTCGTCTTTATCAATTAGCCCTTTCGCCAGCGCGTTGTGTGCCAGTTCATCCAGACGGGTAAATGGCAGATTTTTACCCAGCTCTTTACAGATCCGCTGATGAATTGGATCGGCGGCAATCACATCTACCAGCGCCTCTTCCAGCAAGCCAACCGGATTATGCTCACTCGGCGTCAGGTACTGACCGCGACCAATGCGAGAACGGGTGGCGTTTGGCACTTGTAAAATCTTCGCCACCTTATGATCCAGCTTGTCAGACGGCGCCAGATAGTGACGACCGGTTGGGAAGATCACCACATTCAGCAGTCCGGCAACCACGCGGTTCGGGAAGTTTTGTAGCAAATCATCCATCGCCTGTTCAGCCTGATACAGCGCATCCTGAACGCCCCAGTGCACCAGCGGCAGGTCAGCTTCATTGCGGCCTTCGTCGTCATAACGTTTCAAAACGGCGGAGGCGAGGTAAAGCTGACTTAAAATATCCCCCAGACGTGCCGAGATACGCTCACGGCGTTTCAGGCTACCACCCAGCACCGCCATCGACACATCAGAAAGTAGGGCAAGGTTGGCGCTCAGGCGGTTCAGGTGCTGATAATAACGTTTAGTTGCATCGCCGGTTGGCGTACTGCTGGTTAACCCGCGCGTCAAACCAAGCCAGAAGCTACGAACTTTGTTACTACCGACGTGACCGATATGTTTGAACAACAGTTTATCGAACGCGTTGACGTCATTGTTTTTTGCCGCTTCCATCTCTTCCAGCACATATGGATGACAACGAATCGCCCCCTGACCGAAGATCATCATGCTACGGGTCAGAATATTCGCCCCTTCAACGGTGATGGCAATCGGAGCCCCCTGGTAAGCACGCGCCAGGAAGTTGCTCTGACCGAGCATAATGCCTTTACCACCAGTAATATCCATCGCATCGATAATCGACTGCTGCCCACGGTGGGTACAGTGATACTTAACGATAGCCGACAGCACGGCCGGTTTTTCACCGAGCATAATGCCGTAGGTAATCAGCGACGCCGCAGCATCCATTACGTACGCATTACCAGCAATACGCGCCAGCGGCTCTTCAATCCCTTCCATCTTACCGATAGAGATTTTGAACTGACGACGAATGTGAGCATACGCGCCCGTTGCCAGCGCCACCGACTTCACGCCGCCGGTTGAGTTGGAAGGCAGGGTGATGCCACGACCTACCGAGAGACACTCCACCAGCATCCGCCAGCCTTGTCCGGCCATTTTGGGGCCGCCGATAATGTAATCGATCGGTACGAAGACATCTTTGCCACGCGTCGGTCCGTTCTGGAACGGTACGTTCAGCGGGAAGTGGCGACGACCAATTTCCACGCCCGGTGTGGTGGTCGGGATCAGCGCACAGGTAATGCCTAAATCTTCGTCTCCGCCGAGCAGTTTGTCCGGGTCGGAGAGTTTAAACGCCAGCCCAAGCACGGTCGCAATTGGTGCCAGCGTAATGTAGCGTTTGTTCCAGGTCAGACGCATTCCCAGCACCTGCTGGCCCTGCCACTCACCCATGCAGACAATCCCGGTGTCCGGAATAGCGCCCGCATCGGAACCCGCTTCCGGGCTGGTCAGCGCAAAGCAAGGGATCTCCTGACCACGCGCCAGACGCGGCAGATAGTGATTTTTCTGCTCATCAGTGCCGTAATGTTGCAGCAGCTCGCCCGGGCCTAATGAGTTCGGCACGCCGACGGTAATCGCCAGGATCCCGCTCACGCCGGAGAGTTTTTGTAGCACGCGAGACTGGGCATAAGCCGAGAACTCCAGCCCGCCGTACTCTTTTTTGATGATCATCGCGAAGAAACGATGCTCTTTCAGATATGCCCACAGCTCCGGCGGCAGATCTGCCAGTTCATGGGTAATCTGGAAATCATTCGCCATCCGGCAGGCTTCTTCTACCGGGCCGTCGAGAAACGCTTGCTCTTCTGCGGTCAGGCGCGGCTGCGGATAGTTATGCAGCTTTTTCCAGTCCGGCTTGCCCTGGAACAAGTCGCCCTCCCACCAGGTGGTGCCCGCATCAATCGCTTCTTTCTCAGTGCGCGACATCGGTGGCATCACCTTACGGAAACCGCGAAATACCGGCGCTGAAATCATCGACTTACGCATTGGCGCAAAGTTAAATGGCACGAGGATAATGGCCAGAGGCACCAGTATCCACGCCGACCACAGACCAGAGACGCCGAGGGCGGCTGTCCAGGCGAGCAAAATCAGACTGCTGATAAATAAGCTCACGCGGTGATAAAACAACGCGCCGAGCAGGACAACCGTAGCGAGAATACTCAAAATCATCATAACGAAAAGCCCCTTACTTGTAGGAGGTCTGACCACTTGTGATGATATGGTTGTAGTGGATGTGAAAACATTTAGCAATGTGTTTACAATATAATTACAACAAAGCTCACATTGTTGCTGTTTTTATCCGCACTTCAGGTCAAAAAGTCCTGGTCATTCCGCCGCACTGGTCTTCTCGCTTCTGGCGGTATCCGGTACACTGCATTTTGTCTAATTCATTTATGCTGAAGGATATCCTCATGTACCAGGATCTTATTCGTAACGAACTGAACGAAGCGGCGGAAACGCTGGCTAACTTTTTAAAAGATGACGCCAATATTCACGCCATTCAGCGCGCGGCGGTCCTGTTAGCAGACAGTTTTAAAGCCGGTGGCAAAGTGCTTTCCTGCGGCAACGGCGGCTCCCATTGCGACGCCATGCACTTTGCAGAAGAACTGACGGGGCGCTACCGTGAAAACCGTCCGGGTTATCCGGCGATTGCCATTTCTGATGTCAGCCACATCACCTGTGTGGGGAATGATTTTGGGTTTAACGACATTTTCTCCCGTTACGTTGAAGCAGTAGGTCGCGAAGGTGATGTGCTGCTGGGGATCTCCACCTCGGGTAACTCTGCAAACGTAATCAAGGCGATTGCGGCGGCGCGTGAGAAGGGCATGAAAGTGATCACCCTGACCGGTAAAGACGGCGGCAAAATGGCTGGCACGGCGGATATCGAAATTCGCGTTCCGCACTTTGGCTATGCCGATCGCATTCAGGAGATCCACATTAAAGTTATCCATATCCTGATCCAGTTAATTGAAAAAGAGATGGTTAAGTAAGAGCACTTCCCCCTCTCCCTTTCAGGGAGAGGGTCGGGGTGAGGGTAACAGCACTCACCTTTTTACTTTTTAATCAATCTTCGCCGGGGCATTTCCCCTGCTGTTGTGGAGGTTACCGATGTGCGAATTGCTCGGGATGAGTGCCAACGTCCCTACCGATATCTGCTTTAGTTTCACCGGGCTTGTACAGCGCGGTGGTGGAACCGGGCCACATAAAGATGGCTGGGGCATTACCTTTTACGAAGGCAAAGGTTGTCGCACATTTAAAGATCCACAACCCAGCTTTAATTCCCCTATCGCTAAACTGGTTCAGGACTACCCGATAAAATCCTGCTCGGTAATCGCTCATATTCGCCAGGCAAATCGGGGCGAGGTGGCGCTGGAAAATACTCACCCGTTTACCCGTGAGCTATGGGGACGCAACTGGACTTATGCGCACAACGGGCAACTGAAGGGCTATAAATCACTGGAAACCGGCAACTTCCGTCCGGTAGGTGAAACCGACAGCGAAAAAGCCTTCTGCTGGTTGTTGTATAAACTGACGCAGCGTTACCCGCGCACGCCGGGCAACATGGCGGCGGTGTTTAAATATATCGCCTCACTGGCGGATGAGTTGCGGCAGAAGGGCGTTTTCAACATGCTGCTTTCAGACGGGCGCTATGTAATGGCGTATTGCTCGACTAATTTACACTGGATCACCCGGCGCGCGCCGTTTGGCGTGGCGACGTTGCTGGATCAGGATGTGGAAATCGACTTCAGCTCGCAGACCACACCGAATGATGTGGTCACGGTGATTGCGACTCAGCCGCTGACGGGCAATGAAACCTGGCAAAAGATTATGCCAGGCGAATGGCGCTTATTTTGCCTCGGGGAGCGTGTAGTTTGATGCCAGTTGTGGTTGCACAACTTCGTGGCTTAACGGCTTGCTGACCACGTAACGGCCATTGACCACAGAAACGGTCGGTGGCTTACGAGTCTGTTCAAAGTAGTCGTAGCCCGGCTTCAGTTGCTCCCAGAAGTCCTTAAAGTTGGAATACTTATGGCGCTTCATATTGGCGTCGGTCATGCGGAACGGGTAAATACTCACCTGCACGCTCGGCTGACCAAATACCAGCGCACCAGTAACGAACTGGAAGATCTCATCAATACCCTGATTGGTCATCGCGTAGCAGCCGATGGAAACACAATCGCCGTGAATCATCAGGTATTTCCCTTCGTAACCATGCGCGCGGTCATAGGCATTAGGGAAACCAATATTAATCGCTTTGTAGTAACGGCTGTCTGGTTTTAATTGATTACGCTGAACGCTATAAAACCCTTCCGGACTTTTGAAATCGCCCTGACGCTGTTTGGGGCCTAACCCGCCGGAATATTTACAGATTTTATAACTGTCGAGCAGTTGATATTGCTCGCCCATTTTGACGTAGAGATCGAGCGTGCGCTCTTCCTTGAAGATTTGGATGTAGACAGGAGATCCCATCAACTGCTGCTTATACTCTTTGCTCACTGGCGTGGTGGAACTACCGCTGCCCAGCAAACTGGCAAACGAAACGCACGGGATCAACAACATCGCAAGAATTAATGCGATTTTACGCATACTGCTTATTCCTTGATAAAACGGTTACACACGCCAGGGCGGCAAAATAGATCCCAAATCGGAATAGTCTGGATTTGGAAGGCTCACATTAGCACCAAAAGAGTTTTACGCAAGCCTGTCGGTGCAGGGTTTACAAATTTAGCATAAGAGACGATTTTCAAAAGTCCGAAAAGCGTATGTATCGCGGATTAATTACTTATTTCCTAAGATTATGAAACCCCAATATTAATATGCAAATAAGCAATTAATAATCCCGTTTACTCCCTCGGTCTTTTAAAATTCTCACCTTCATTCAGCCGGTTTATGTCCTTCATGTCTTCGTTCTTTCACGGCAGATTTCTGCATCCAGGCGTGTTTTCGTTATGCGTTTTGCTTCCTGTACTCGCCAGCGCCACCACATCACACATCTCTTTCAGCTACGCCGCCCGCCAGCGGATGCAAAACCGTGCGCGTTTATTAAAACAGTACCAAACCCATCTGAAAAAACAGGCCAGCTACATTGTGGAAGGTAATGCCGAAAGCAGAAAGGCGCTGCGGCAGCATAACCGCGAACAGATAAAACAGCATCCTGAATGGTTTCCTGCGCCACTCAAGGCGAGTGACAGACGCTGGCAGGCACTGGCAGAGAACAACCATTTCTTAAGCAGCAATCATCTGCACAACATTACCGAAGTAGCGATCCACCGCCTGGAGCTGCAGCTTGGCAAGCCCTACGTCTGGGGCGGCACGCGGCCCGATAAAGGCTTCGACTGTAGCGGGTTAGTTTTTTATGCCTACAACAAGATCCTCGAGGCGAAACTTCCGCGCACGGCGAATGAGATGTATCACTACCATCGGGCGACGATTGTGGCGAACAACGACCTGCGCCGGGGGGATTTGCTGTTTTTCCATATTCATAGCCGTGAGATAGCTGACCATATGGGCGTGTATCTGGGCGATGGACAGTTTATCGAGTCGCCGCGCACCGGGGAAACCATTCGGATAAGCCGGTTAGCCGAACCTTTCTGGCAGGATCATTTTTTGGGCGCGCGGCGGATTTTGACGGAAGAGACGATTTTGTAAATGGGTAATATTGACGATCAGGCAAAGGGTCGGATGCCATGCGGCATCCGGCCTGTTTACATCTGGGCTGAAAACTCACGTTCTAAGACATCAACAATGAGCTGGTTTTTTGAAATGGAATGTTGCCTGGCGACGATGGTCAGCCGTGAATCGATGTGATGAGGAACGCGCAGCGTCAGGCGTTTTTGCTCTTCTTCTTCACGAAAAGGGGCAATGCCGTCCTCTTCACAATCTGCAATCCACTCATCCAGCGCGCTTTCACCTTCACGGTACAATGCTTCAATGCTTGTGGCCACAAAGTCGCAATAACCATTTACATTAAGGAATTTGCCGCGAAATGCGTTGATATCAGCTTCAAATGTCACTGCGGCTGGTTGACCTTTAATCGTAATAATGTTCGATGCTTTATTCATAATCTACCCCTACACAGTTAACAAACCACTCCTTAAGACCTGCTACTGCGCCTTTATCCATCACATTTTTTGGATGTGGCTCATGTGTACTGAATTTGGTCGTTCCAATCTGAAATTTCCGTCTGGAACCATTGTTATTTTTTATTGTTCCACCCACGGCTTTAATGAGTGCAACAACATCATCCCATTTAATTCCAGATTTTGGCGGCTCCGTCATAACATCGTCGAATGTTTTTCTATGGCGAGAGCCTAACGCGCTGACCTTAATCATACTATCAATCCATGACGTCATTGTATGGTGTCATCGTAGTCCGATTATAATATGACGTCAGCCAATGGTGTCAGATTCTGCAAAGGGTGAAATAATCCCCCCAATCAACTCAACGCCCCCATAATCTTCAACTCCAGCTCATCCGGCACTTCGTTATACGACAGCACATGCAGCCCCGGCGCAAACAATCTCGCATAGCGCGCCAGTAAAGGGCGTAACTGCGGCGGCACCAGCAGCACCGGATCTTTCCCCGCCGCTTTCATCTGCTCTTTCACCTGCGGCATCGTGCTCTGGAACTGGTTGAGCATATTCGGGTCGACCGGCACGCTGTCGAGCATCACTTTGCCGCCCTGTTGCGCCTGATTCACCACGTTGGTCAGCAGATTTTCCAGCTCATTGTTCAGCGTATACACCGTCAGCTCCTGCTTGCGAACAAACGGATGGGTAATGCTGCGCCGCAACGCCAGGCGCACATCAGCTGCCAGCAGAATATGATCTTTGGTCACCGCACTACTGGCAACCAGCACGGTGGCGATGGTGACGATATCGCGCAGGGAAACGCCTTCGGTCAGCAGCGCGCGGTACACTTTCAGCAACTGGCTGTAATTCAGCGCCGCGCTCAAATCTTCCGCCAGGCGCGGTGCCATCGACGACAGGCGATTATGCAACTGCGTGATGTCGTCATAGTTAAATAAATCAGGGATATAGCTGCGCACAATCTTGTTCACATGGGTGGCAATCACGCTGGCGCTGTCGATCACCTGATACCCCATATTCAGCGCCTTCGCTTTCTGCGCAGGTTGAATCCAGGTCACCGGCATCCCATACGCCGGGTCATTCCCCAGCACGCCATCAATCTCGCCGTAGGTTTCGCTGGAGGGCAGGGCCATCAGTTTATCCGCCGGAATATCCGCTTCATCAGCCTTAATGCCGTTGATGAAAATAGCGTACTGGCTGGGCTTGAGGCGGAAGTTTTCCCGAATACGGATCTCCGGTAGCAGCACGCCGTTGCCGTCGGAAATCACCTGCCGCACGCCGCGAATACGCTGGGTGAGCGGGTTACCCTGTGCTTTATCGACCAGCGCCACCAGCTTATAACCGAGGCTTAAACTGATGGGTTCGATCAGCGGAATGGTCTCCCAACTGACCTGTTGCTCGCTGGTTTCGGTGATAGTGCGGGTCAGCGTTTCGAGGCTTTTCTCTTCCGCCTCCGCCGCCTGAGGGCGTTTGCTCATCCGCCAGCCGGTAAAACCAAGCAGGGCGCTGAACATCAGGAACGGGAAGTGTGGCATTCCCGGCACCACCGCCAGCACGAACATAATCCCGGTGGCGGTGTAGAGCACCGACGGGCTTGCCAGCAACTGGTGGCGCACGTCGTGGGCGATATCGCCGTTGTCGCTGACGCGGGTGACAATAATCGCCGCCGCAGTGGAGAGCAGCAGGGAAGGGATTTGCGCTACCAGCCCGTCGCCGATGGTCATCAGCACATACTGCTGGAAGGCGGCATCGGCGCTCAGGTTGTATTTGAAGAGCCCGATACAGACACCGCCGATCAGGTTGATTGCCAGAATCATCATCCCGGCGATGGCGTCCCCGCGCACAAACTTCGATGCCCCGTCCATCGCGCCGTAGAAATCGGCCTCGCTGGCAACATCTTTACGCCGGGTTTGCGCCTGCGCCTGGTTGATCAACCCGGTGTTAAGGTCGGCGTCAATCGCCATCTGCTTACCGGGCATCGCGTCTAAGGTAAAGCGGGCAGAAACCTCGGAAATACGCTCGGCCCCTTTGGTGACGACGATAAAGTTGATTGTGAACAGCGTCAGTAAATCCGAGCGTGAAAGCATTATGGCGGCGCTGCATGGGCAGTCGATCTTCAACGGTGGCGGGCTGTCGCCGTTAAATAAAATAAGCCCGACTCATCCGCCGAAACCGACTACCGTGGCGGTGCCGGAAGAAACCGAGAAAAAAGCACGTGATGTGAACGAGAAAACGGCGCTGCTGAAGAAGAAATCCGCCACTGAACTGGGCGAGCTGGCGACCAATATCAACACCATCGCCCGTAATGCGCATATGGAAGCGAATCTGGAGATGGAGATTGTTCCCCAGGGATTACGCGTGCTGATTAAAGACGACCAGAACCGTAATATGTTTGAGCGCGGCAGCGCCAAGATTATGCCGTTCTTTAAAACGCTGCTGGTGGAGCTCGCGCCGGTATTCGACTCGCTCGACAACAAAATTATTATTACCGGGCATACCGATGCGATGGCCTATAAAAACAATATCTATAACAACTGGAACCTTTCGGGTGACCGCGCGCTTTCGGCCCGTCGGGTGCTGGAAGAGGCCGGAATGCCGGAAGATAAAGTGATGCAGGTGAGCGCAATGGCGGACCAGATGCTGCTGGATGCCAAAAACCCGCAAAGCGCGGGCAACCGGCGCATTGAGATTATGGTGCTGACCAAAAGCGCGTCCGATACGTTGTATCAATATTTTGGTCAGCATGGGGATAAAGTGGTGCAGCCGCTGGTGCAAAAACTGGATAAGCAGCACGGGTAGCAAAAACGGCCTCCTGTTGGTCAGATAAGCGCAGCGCATCCGGCAATAAGGGGACTGATTGCAGAATCTTTACGCATTTCTCAAACCTTAAAATCACTGTATACTTTACCAGTATTGAGAGGTGAGCGATGCGTAAAATCATTCATGTGGATATGGACTGCTTTTTCGCAGCGGTGGAGATGCGTGATAATCCCGCCCTGCGCGATATCCCTGTTGCTATTGGCGGTAGCCGCGAACGTCGGGGGGTGATCAGCACCGCCAATTATCCCGCGCGTAAATTTGGTGTACGCAGCGCAATGCCGACCGGCATGGCGCTCAAATTATGCCCGCACCTCACCTTGCTTCCGGGGCGCTTTGACGCCTACAAAGAAGCCTCAAATCATATCCGCGAAATCTTCTCGCGTTACACTTCGCGCATTGAGCCGTTGTCGCTGGATGAGGCCTATCTCGATGTCACTGACAGCGTGCATTGCCACGGTTCTGCGACTCTCATCGCCCAGGAAATCCGTCAGACAATCTTTAACGAGTTGCACCTGACGGCTTCTGCGGGCGTGGCGCCGGTTAAGTTTCTCGCCAAAATCGCCTCTGACATGAACAAACCCAACGGTCAGTTTGTGATTACACCTGCTGACGTTCCTGCATTTCTGGAAACGTTGCCGCTGGCGAAGATTCCTGGTGTCGGCAAAGTATCAGCGGCAAAACTAGAGGCGATGGGGCTGCGCACCTGCGGTGATGTACAAAAGTGTGATCTGGTGACCTTGCTCAAACGCTTTGGCAAATTTGGCCGCATTTTGTGGGAGCGTAGCCAGGGTATCGACGAGCGCGATGTTAACAGTGAACGGCTGCGTAAATCCGTCGGTGTGGAACGCACGATGGCGGAAGATATCCATCACTGGTCTGAATGTGAAGCGATTATTGAGCGGCTTTATCCTGAACTGGAGCGCCGTCTGGCAAAGGTGAAGCCTGATTTACTGATCGCCCGCCAGGGAGTGAAATTAAAGTTCGATGATTTTCAGCAAACCACTCAGGAGCATGTCTGGCCGCGTTTGAATAAAGCTGACCTAATCGCCACTGCGCGTAAAACCTGGGATGAACGTCGCGGCGGACGCGGTGTACGGTTGGTGGGGCTGCATGTGACGTTGCTTGATCCGCAAATGGAAAGACAGTTGGTGCTGGGATTATGAATAACATTCAAATAAGAGACTATCAGTCTGGCGATTTTCAGCAACTATGCGCTATTTTCATTAGAGCGGTTACGATGACTGCCAGTCAGCATTATTCACCGCAACAAATTGCCGCCTGGGCGCAGATTGATGAATCTCGCTGGAAGGAGAAACTCGCACAATCACAAGTGCGGGTTGCGGTGATTAATACACAAACGGTCGGCTTTATTACCCGTATTGAACATTATATCGATATGCTATTTGTTGACCCGGAATACACCCGCTGTGGTGTCGCCAGTGCCTTGTTAAAACCTTTTATTAAGTCTGAATCCGAACTTACGGTGGATGCCAGCATAACTGCAAAACCCTTTTTTGAACGTTATGGTTTTCAGGTGGTTAAGCAACAGCGCGTTGAATGTCGGGGGGCGTGGTTTACTAATTTTTATATGCGATATAAACAGCAACATTAAATCCAGCTTGCAATGAAAATAGCGCCCGCCTAATATGTGCGCGTTTTTTTATTCCACAAACTGCAAGGAGGTAAATCATGACAAATCCTTTATCAATGACTCTTTGCAGACCTTTCCAGGATTAATTCTTTTTTTCTTGCCCTGGATTCGTCTGCCATTTTCTGATTTTTATATTTATATACTCTAAATAATTCGAGTTGCAGGAAGGCGACAAGCGAGTGAATCCCCAGGAGCTTACGAAAGTAAGTGACTGGGGTGAACGAACGCAGTCGCAGTACATGCAACTTGAAGTATGACGAGTATAAATGGAATGGTACATGGGCAAATATATTCGTCCCTTATCCGATGCGGTATTTACCATCGCATCTGATGACCTGTGGATCGAGAGTTCAGCGATCCAACAATTACACACCACGGCAAATTTACCCAACATGCAACGCGTAGTTGGGATGCCAGATTTACACCCCGGACGCGGCTACCCGATTGGCGCAGCGTTCTTCTCCGTTGGTCGTTTTTACCCGGCACTGGTCGGCAATGATATCGGCTGCGGCATGGCGCTATGGCAAACAGATATTCTCGCTCGCAAATACAACGCCGATAAGTTTGAAAAGCGATTATCAGCTTTGGATGACGTTGCTGAAGAAAGCTGGCTGGAGGAAAACCTGCCGTCAGCGTTTGCACAGCATTCGTGGCGCAGCGCGCTTGGCTCTATCGGTGGCGGAAACCACTTCGCAGAACTGCAACAAGTTGATCAAATTATCGACGCGGAACTGTTTGCACTGGCTGGTCTGGATGCGCAGCATCTGCAACTGCTGGTTCATAGCGGCTCGCGGGGTTTGGGGCAGTCTATTTTACAGCGACATATTGCCTCGTTTTCGCATCATGGTTTGCCTGAAGGCAGTGATGACGCGCTACGGTATATTGCGGAACATGACGATGCGCTGGCGTTTGCGCGTATTAATCGCCAGATGATCGCTCTGCGCATAATGCAACAGGTGAAAGCCAGCGGAAGTCCGGTTCTGGATGTGGCGCATAACTTTGTTAGCGCGTGTCAAATCGGCGATCAACAGGGTTTCTTGCATCGTAAAGGTGCCACGCCGGATGACAACGGTCTGGTGATTATTCCCGGTTCACGCGGTGATTACTCCTGGCTGGTTAAACCTGTTGCGAACGAAAAAACGCTTCACTCGCTGGCGCATGGGGCAGGGCGTAAATGGGGGCGCACCGAGTGTAAAGGGCGGCTGGCAGCTAAATACACGGCGACGCAACTCTCGCGTACTGAACTTGGCTGCCGGGTAATTTGTCGCGATAAACAACTCATCTTCGAAGAAGCGCCACAAGCCTATAAATCGGCAGAAAGCGTGGTGCAATGTCTGGTGCAGGCCGGTTTAATTATTCCTGTCGCGCGGCTGCGTCCGGTGCTGACGCTCAAAAACAGTGGAGGGAAAAAAGGATGATTTTGCTACAACTCTCCTCAGCTCAGGGGCCGGAAGAATGTTGTCTCGCAGTCAAAAAGGCGCTGGACAGGTTGATTAAAGAAGCTACCCGACAAGACGTCGCGGTAACGGTGCTGGAAACAGAAACGGGTCGCTATTCTGACACGCTGCGTTCGGCGCTGATTTCACTTGATGGCGACAGCGCATGGGCATTAAGCGAAAGCTGGTGTGGCACTATTCAGTGGATTTGTCCGAGTCCGTATCGGCCTCATCATGGGCGCAAAAACTGGTTTCTGGGTATTGGGCGTTTTACCGCTGATGAGCAGGAGCAATCCGATGCGATCCGGTATGAGACGCTGCGTTCGTCGGGGCCGGGCGGTCAACATGTTAATAAGACCGACTCGGCGGTGCGCGCCACGCATCTGGCAACCGGAATTAGCGTGAAAGTACAGTCCGAGCGCAGCCAGCATGCCAATAAACGGCTGGCACAATTACTGATTGCCTGGAAGCTGGAACAACAGCAACAGGAAAATAGCGCAACGCTGAAATCGCAGCGGCGAATGTTCCATCACCAGATTGAACGTGGTAACCCGCGACGGACATTTACAGGGATGGCTTTTATCGAAGGATAGTGAAGGGAAACTGCCGGAAGGCGATTAAACGCCATCCGGCAGCAAATCAAATAATTACTTCGCCGGAATTTCTTTCAGCAGTTCAGTCAGAAGCGTCCAGTAATGACCAACGCTTTCGATATGAACTTGCTCATCCGGAGAGTGTGGTCCGGTGATAGTCGGCCCGATAGAAACCATGTCCATTTCCGGATACGGTTTTTTGAACAGACCACATTCCAGACCCGCGTGGATAATCTGGATGTTCGGCGTCTTGTTGAACAGACGCTGATAGGTTTCACGTACCAGATGCATCACCGGAGAGTTAGCGTCCGGCTGCCAGCCAGGATATGCGCCTTTCGCTTCGGTTTTCGCGCCTGCCAGTTTACCCAGCGAATCCAGCATACTGACCACGTAGTCTTTACCGCTGTCGATCAGAGAACGGATCAGGCAGTGAATTTGTACGTTATTGTCGGTCATGGTTACCACACCGACGTTCAGTGAGGTTTCAACCACGCCTTTTGCCACGTCGGAGTTACGGATCACACCGTTCGGGGTGGCGTTCAACAGGCGAATAAAGGTATCGCGAGATTTGGTGGTCAGCGCAGTTTTGTCGTTCGCTACTGAATCCAGCAGTAATGCCAGGTTTTTCTCTTTCTCGGCCAGCTCGTTTTTCAGGATCTCCTGATAGGTATTCACCAGCGATTTCAGCGCGTCGACTTTATCAGCTGCGACAGCGATGGTTGCAAAGGCTTCACGCGGGATGGCGTTACGCAGTGTGCCGCCGTTGAAATCGATAAGGCGCAGATCCAGTTCTTCCGCATGACCTGCCAGGAAGCGCACCAGCAGTTTGTTTGCATTACCCAGGCCAACGTGGATTTCGCCACCAGAGTGACCGCCTTTCAGACCTTTTAAGGTTAATTTAAAGGTTTCAAAGCCAGCCGGAACTGTTTCACGGTCTAAATGCAGGTTGGAGGTGAAGTCGATACCACCCGCGCAGCCCATGTAGATTTCACCTTCTTCTTCAGAGTCGGTGTTAATCAGAATATCTGCCTGTAACCAGTTGCTCTGTAAGCCGAACGCACCGTCCATACCGGCTTCTTCGGTCATGGTCAGCAGCACTTCCAGCGGGCCGTGTACCACGTTGTCATCGGCAAGCACCGCCAGTGCAGACGCCATGCCAATGCCGTTATCTGCACCGAGCGTGGTGCCGCGCGCTTTAACCCATTCGCCATCGATATAAGGCTGGATAGGATCTTTAGTGAAGTCGTGCACGGTATCGTTGTTTTTCTGCGGCACCATATCGAGGTGAGCCTGCAGGACGACCGGTTTACGATTTTCCATACCTGCGGTGGCAGGTTTACGAATCAGGATATTCCCCACTTGATCGCGTTCGACATGGAAACCTTTTTCTTTTGCCCAACCTACAATGTATTCAGCAAGCTGCTCTTCGTGGTAGGACGGGTGAGGAATAGAACAGATTTTGGCAAAAATATCCCACAGCGGCTGTGGAGATAATTGAGACAGTTCAGACACGTTAAGTCTCCTTGTCGATCACCCGCAAAACAGTATTGCAGGTCACAGGGTTAGCAGAAAATGTTGTCAGCACAAGTCAGGCTTGCGAGATATGTTTGAGAATACCACTTTATCCAGCGACAGGTAGTAGCAGTGCGCAAAAAGACGCGGACTTATGTGAAATACTGGTTTTTAGTGCGTCAGATCTCTATAATCTCGCGCAACCTATTTTCCCCTCGAACACTTTTTAAGCCGTAGATAAACAGGCTGGGACACTTCACATGAGCGAAAAATACATCGTCACCTGGGACATGTTGCAGATCCATGCACGTAAACTCGCAAGCCGACTGATGCCTTCTGAACAATGGAAAGGCATTATTGCCGTTAGCCGTGGCGGTCTGGTGCCGGGTGCGTTACTGGCGCGTGAACTGGGTATTCGTCATGTCGATACCGTTTGTATTTCCAGCTACGATCACGATAACCAGCGCGAACTGAAAGTGCTGAAACGTGCAGAAGGCGACGGTGAAGGCTTCATCGTCATTGATGATCTGGTGGATACCGGCGGTACTGCGGTTGCGATTCGTGAAATGTATCCTAAAGCGCACTTTGTCACCATCTTCGCTAAACCGGCTGGTCGTCCACTGGTTGATGATTATGTTATTGATATCCCACAAGATACCTGGATTGAGCAACCGTGGGATATGGGCGTGGTATTCGTTCCGCCTATCTCTGGTCGCTAATCTTTTCAACGCCTGGCTTCGCCGGGCGTTGTTCTTTTTAACTGCAGGCGAGTTACAATAGCTTCCAGTAAGTATTCCTGGAGGTTGCATCCATGACACAGGCAAACCTGAGCGAAACCCTGTTCAAACCCCGCTTTAAACACCCTGAAACCTCGACGCTTGTCCGCCGCTTTAATCACGGTGCACAACCGCCTGTGCAGTCGGCTCTTGATGGCAAAACTATTCCCCACTGGTATCGCATGATTAACCGCCTGATGTGGATCTGGCGCGGCGTTGATCCGCGCGAAATCCTCGACGTCCAGGCGCGTATTGTGATGAGCGATGCCGAACGCACCGACAATGATTTGTACGATACGGTGATTGGTTACCGTGGCGGTAACTGGATTTATGAGTGGGCCACCCAGGCGATGTTGTGGCAACAGAAAGCGTGTGCGGAAGAAAATCCACAAGTCAGCGGTCGTTACTGGCTGCACGCAGCGACGTTGTACAATATTGCTGCCTATCCACACCTGAAGGGTGATGATCTGGCAGAACAGGCGCAGACGTTATCAAACCGCGCTTATGAAGAAGCGGCGCAACGTCTGCCAGGAACGATGCGGCAAATGGAATTCACTGTGCCAGGGGGCGCGCCCATCACCGGGTTTCTCCATATGCCAAAAGGCGATGGTCCGTTCCCGACAGTATTAATGTGTGGTGGTCTGGATGCGATGCAAACGGACTATTACTCCCTTTATGAGCGTTATTTTGCGCCGCGCGGCATTGCGATGTTGACTATCGATATGCCTTCGGTTGGTTTTTCTTCAAAATGGAAACTCACCCAGGATTCCAGCCTTCTGCATCAGCATGTGTTAAAGGCTCTGCCTAATGTGCCGTGGGTGGATCACACACGCGTTGCGGCCTTTGGTTTCCGTTTTGGTGCTAACGTCGCTGTACGTCTGGCTTACCTTGAATCGCCGCGTCTGAAAGCTGTGGCCTGCCTTGGTCCGGTGGTTCACACCTTGCTGAGTGATTTTAATTGCCAGCAACAGGTGCCGGAAATGTATCTTGACGTTCTGGCGAGTCGTTTAGGGATGCACGATGCTTCCGACGAAGCGTTACGTGTAGAGTTGAATCGCTATTCATTGAAAGTGCAAGGGTTGCTGGGGCGTCGCTGCCCAACGCCAATGTTATCAGGCTTCTGGAAGAACGATCCGTTCAGCCCGGAAGAGGATTCACGATTAATCACTTCGTCATCTGCTGACGGTAAATTGTTAGAAATTCCATTTAATCCGGTGTATCGGAATTTTGACAAAGCACTCCAGGAAATTACTAACTGGCTCGAAAAGCGATTGTGTTAAAAATTTGCTAAATTTTGCCAATTTGGTAAAACAGTTGCTTCACAACAGGAGATCGCAATGACGTTACCGAGTGGACACCCGAAAAGCAGATTGATCAAAAAATTTACCGCACTAGGCCCGTATATTCGTGAAGGTAAGTGCGAAGATAATCGATTCTTTTTCGATTGTCTGGCTGTATGCGTCAATGTGAAACCGGCGCCGGAAGTGCGTGAGTTCTGGGGCTGGTGGATGGAACTGGAAGCGCAGGAATCCCGTTTTACCTACAGTTACCAGTTTGGTCTGTTCGATAAAGCAGGCGACTGGACGCATGTTCAGGTAAAAGATGCGGAAGTGGTTGAGCGGCTGGAGCACACTCTGCGCGAGTTTCATGAAAAGCTGCGTGAACTGCTGGCGACGCTGAATCTGAAGCTGGAACCGGCGGATGATTTTCGTGATGAGCCGGTGAAGTTAACGGCATGAGTGAAAAGTGCCGGATGTGATGTTTGAGCATCTCTTCCGGCCTGAAATAGTGGTTTTCGTAGGCCGGATAAGGCGTTCACGCCGCATCCGGCAATATTATTAAAACTGATATGTCATTCCTATCGCGACAATATCATCATTATTAATATTCAACTTATTATCGCTATCCAGTTGGTTGATTTTATAATCAACAAACGCTGACATATTTTTGTTGAAATAATATGTAGCACCGACGTCGATATAATTGACCAGATCTTCATCACCAATACCTTCAATATCTTTCCCTTTCGATAAGACATAACCCAGCGATGGACGCAGACCAAAGTCAAACTGATATTGAGCGACCGCTTCAAAATTCTGTGTCTTATTAGCAAAACCGCCAGAAATTGGCGTCATTTTACGCGTTTCAGAATAGAAGGTTGCCAGGTAAATATTATTGGCATCGTATTTAAGACCCGTTGCCCACGCTTCGGCACGTTTGCCCGTACCACGGCTTTGCAGATTCTGCTCGTTGGTGCGATCTGAGTTGGTATAGGCCCCACTAATGGCGAAATCGCTGCCGCCAAAGTCATATGTCAATGACGTGCCGAAGCCATCGCCGTTTTGCTTTTTAACGTCGCGGTTTTCGTTTTTCCCTTGATATTGCAGGGTTAAGTTCAGGCCATCGATAACGCCGAAGAAGTCGGTGTTACGGTAAGTCGCCAGCCCGCTGGCGCGTTTGGTCATAAAGTTGTCGGTCTGCGCCGAGGAGTCGCCACCAAATTCCGGGAACATATCGGTCCAGGCTTCGACGTCATACAGCGCGCCCAGGTTACGTCCATAATCGAAAGAACCTAAATCCTTATATTTCAACCCGGCAAAAGCGAGACGCGTTTTTTGCTGTGCGGTATCACTCTCCGCTTTATTTCCTGCAAACTCCGCTTCCCACCGACCATAACCGGTCAGTTGATCGTTAATTTGTGTTTCGCCTTTAAAACCAAAACGGATATAACTCTGGTCGCCATCTTTACTGTCATTATCACTCATATAATGCATGGCTTTAACTTTGCCATAGAAATCCAGTTTATTACCGTCTTTGTTATATATTTCTGCGGCCTGTACGGATGCAGATGCCACAATACCCATCACCACTAATGCCAGAGTGCTCTTTTTCATTTTCATTCCTGATTTTAATTAACGCGCGAATATTCAGCGGGAGAGACCCATTGAAAACAGGAAAGTTTTTAACCTGAGATTGTTAAAGATATATTACAGATTAATAATATTCTTAAAATGTGGTAATTTATTAAATCTGTAATAAAAACGTAAACAACTGCCGCTACGCTTGCTGATCCCGCGCAACAAAACGCTATGCTTTGCTCGCAGATGGTTGGCAACCGGCGACAGTCCTGCTAAAACGTTCGTTTGATATCATTTTTCCTAAAATTGAATGGCAGAGAATCATGAGTGACAGCCAGACGCTGGTGGTAAAACTCGGCACCAGTGTGCTAACAGGCGGATCGCGCCGTCTGAACCGTGCCCATATCGTTGAACTTGTTCGCCAGTGCGCGCAGTTACATGCCGCCGGGCATCGGATAGTCATTGTGACGTCGGGTGCAATTGCCGCCGGACGTGAGCACCTGGGTTACCCGGAACTGCCAGCGACTATCGCCTCGAAGCAACTATTGGCGGCGGTAGGGCAGAGTCGACTGATTCAACTGTGGGAACAACTCTTTGCAATTTACGGCATTCACGTCGGGCAGATGTTACTGACCCGTGCCGATATGGAAGACCGTGAACGCTTCCTGAATGCCCGCGATACGCTGCGTGCGCTGCTCGATAACAACATCGTTCCGGTAATTAATGAGAACGATGCTGTTGCTACGGCAGAGATTAAAGTCGGCGATAACGACAACCTTTCTGCGCTGGCGGCGATTCTGGCGGGTGCCGATAAGCTGTTGCTGCTGACCGATCAAAAAGGTTTGTATACCGCTGACCCGCGCAGCAATCCGCAGGCGGAACTGATTAAAGATGTTTACGGCATTGATGACGCACTGCGGGCGATTGCCGGTGACAGTGTTTCAGGTCTTGGAACCGGCGGCATGGGCACCAAATTGCAGGCGGCGGACGTGGCTTGCCGTGCGGGGATCGACACCATTATTGCCGCAGGTAACAAGCCGGGCGTCATTGGTGATGTGATGGAAGGTATTCCTGTCGGTACGCTGTTCCATGCCCAGGCAACGCCTTTAGAAAATCGTAAACGCTGGATTTTTGGCGCGCCACCTGCGGGTGAAATTACCGTTGATGAAGGGGCGACCGCCGCTATTCTTGAACGCGGCAGCTCCCTGTTGCCGAAAGGTATTAAAAGCGTGAGCGGCAACTTCTCGCGTGGTGAAGTCATTCGTATTTGCAACCTCGAAGGTCGCGATATTGCCCACGGCGTCAGCCGTTACAACAGCGATGCATTGCGTCGCATTGCCGGACACCACTCGCAAGAAATTGATGCAATACTGGGATATGAATATGGCCCGGTTGCCGTTCACCGTGATGACATGATTACCCGTTAAGGAGCAGGCCGATGCTGGAACAAATGGGCATTGCCGCGAAGCAAGCCTCGTATAAATTAGCGCAACTCTCCAGCCGCGAAAAAAATCGCGTGCTGGAAAAGATCGCCGATGAACTGGAAGCACAAAGCGAAAATATCCTCAACGCTAACGCCCAGGATGTTGCAGACGCGCGTGCCAATGGCCTTAGCGAAGCGATGCTTGACCGTCTGGCACTGACGCCCGCACGGCTGAAAGGCATTGCCGACGATGTGCGCCAGGTGTGTAACCTCGCCGATCCGGTGGGGCAGGTAATCGATGGCGGCGTATTGGACAGTGGCCTGCGTCTGGAGCGTCGTCGCGTCCCACTTGGCGTGATTGGGGTGATTTATGAAGCGCGCCCGAACGTGACGGTTGATGTCGCTTCCCTGTGCCTGAAAACCGGTAACGCGGTGATCCTGCGCGGTGGTAAAGAAACCTGCCGCACCAACGCTGCAACGGTGGCGGTGATTCAGGACGCCCTGCAATCCTGCGGTTTACCGGCAGGCGCAGTGCAGGCGATTGATAATCCGGATCGCGCATTGGTGAGTGAAATGCTGCGTATGGATAAATACATCGACATGCTGATCCCACGCGGTGGCGCTGGTTTGCATAAGCTGTGCCGCGAGCAGTCAACGATCCCGGTGATCACCGGCGGTATTGGCGTCTGCCATATTTATGTTGATGAAAGTGCAGAGATCGCTGAAGCCCTGAAAGTAATTATCAACGCGAAAACTCAGCGTCCGAGTACGTGTAATACGGTAGAAACGTTGCTGGTGAATAAAAACATCGCCGATAGCTTCCTGCCCGCATTAAGCAAACAAATGGCGGAAAGCGGCGTGACATTACATGCTGATGCAGCTGCGCTGGCGCAGTTGCAGGCAGGCCCCGCGAAGGTGGTTGCTGTTAAAGCCGAAGAGTATGACGATGAGTTCCTGTCATTAGATTTGAACGTCAAAATCGTCAGCGATCTTGACGATGCCATCGCTCATATTCGTGAACACGGCACCCAGCACTCCGATGCGATCCTGACACGTAATATGCGCAATGCCCAGCGTTTTGTTAACGAAGTGGATTCTTCTGCTGTTTACGTCAACGCCTCTACACGTTTTACCGACGGCGGCCAGTTTGGTCTTGGCGCGGAAGTGGCGGTAAGCACACAAAAACTCCACGCGCGCGGCCCGATGGGGCTGGAAGCACTGACCACTTACAAGTGGATCGGCATTGGTGATTACACCATTCGTGCGTAAATAAAACCGGGTGATGCAAAAGTAGCCGTTTGATTCACAAGGCCATTGACGCATCGCCCGGTTAGTTTTAACCTTGTCCACCGTGATTCACGTTCGTGAACATGTCCTTTCAGGGCCGATATAGCTCAGTTGGTAGAGCAGCGCATTCGTAATGCGAAGGTCGTAGGTTCGACTCCTATTATCGGCACCATTTAAATCAATAAGTTACACATCATTAGTACCTTCCTTATTTTTTGACTGGGACAAATTTGGGACCGATGGGTTCAGGATCGAGTCTATTTGCCGTGCGTGTTCGGTAAGGTGATTAGGTGCGAGGTGAGCATATCGACGAACCATTTCGATAGACTCCCAGCCTCCCATTTCCTGTAACACTGACAACGGGACACCGGCTTGAACCAGCCAACTTGCCCAGGTGTGTCTCAAGTCGTGAAATCTGAAATCATCAATACCAGCCCGTCTCAGCGCCGCTTTCCAGGCTGTGTTTGCGTCATACCGCATCTTCCTTACTGTTGGCGCTTTCGTTCCGTCTGGTTTGGTTCAGCTTTCCTTGTACACAAATACCCAACGGTGATGATTCCCGATTTGTTTTTTCAATACGCGACATACAGTATCATTCAGCGCAACGCCAATTGCGCGGTTTGATTTACTCTCTTCCGGGTTTATCCATGCCACCCGGCGCTGCATATCTATTTGTTGCCATTCAAGGTTGATGATGTTCGAGCGTCTTAAGCCTGTTGCCAGTGCAAATTCAACAACAGACTTTAATGGCTCCGGACATTCATCAATCAGCCTTTGTGCTTCATGGGGCTCCAGCCAGCGGATCCGTTTATTCTTTGGTTGAGGCACTTTAATAATTGGTGCCTTATCCAGCATTTTCCATTCACGCTCTGCGGCTCTTAGCAGGGCCTTTATAAATGAAAGATGCGTTGCCTTCGTTGCAACGGACGCTGGTTTTGGCGTGTATTCTGGAACTGGTTTCCCTTTTTTTCTGCATGCTTCTGCCCTGAGTTTCCAGTTTTCCTCATGACGCCGGTTCGTCATTTTCTGAATTGCTGAATAAATTTTTGATTCAGTAATGTCTCTTAATTGCATCCCTGCGAAATGTTGAAGCCAGAATCCGATCCGGCTTTTGTCATCGTCCAGTGATTTTTTATGTGCTTTCTCTTCAAGCCACCTGACACACGCTTCCTCGAACGTCATATCAGGTATTTCACCAAGTTTGCTGACCCGCCATGCTTCAGCCTTTAGCTTGTCATGGAGCTCTGTCGCCTGCCTTTTGTCCTTTGTTCCAAGAGACTGTTTAAATCTTTTACCGTTCGGCAATGTGAAACTGGCGTACCATATTTCACTTCTGCGGAAGAGTGACATTTTCTTTCCTCTGTTATGCCATCACCCGCGCTCACCTTGATAGTATGCAGCGGAGACTGAAGCGCCGCAATGCAGGCTTGTCGCGTTGTGAGGTAAGGAGATTTTGGTTTAGTGGGGTCTTTGCGTGTTGCCTGTAGGCGGCCTGTTCGTATCCAGTTGGTAGCGGTAGGTCTGGATATCTTGAGAAACTGACAGGCCTCATCGAGTGTGAGGCTGTATGATTCCATGGTTACCTCTGCTTTTTGAACGCATGTCACGTAACTTCTTAATGTGTTCTGCCGTTTCGATCTCTTCTGCTATCCGATCTGCATCAGCTTTATTCACAGGTTCAAAGTCATGATTAAAGCGGAACATGCTGGCGATACATGTTCTGCCTTTTCGGATGTAGTGAACTTTGTTGTGGGTAGAACGCAGGATTTTGCAGGGAGTGCCGTGGTGGTCGACGTACCAGGTGTTAGGCAAAATGATTCTGAACATTTTTACACCTCAGTTGGACGATGTTGAAATTTGCTCCTTTGAGGTCATCACAATCCCCATTGTTTGTTCTTAAGTTCGATCTCCTCCTGGCAACTTGCACAAGTCCGACAACCCTGAACGGCCAGGCGTCTTCGCTTATCTATGGGATCGCCACACTCACAACAATGAGTGGCAGATATAGCCTGGTGGTTCAGACGACGCATTTTTATTGCTGTATTGCGCTGTAATTCTTCGATTTCTGATGCTGAATCAATGATGTCTGCCATCTTTCATTAATCCCTGAATTGTTGGTTAATACGCTTGAGGGTGAATGCGAACAATAAAAAAGGAGCCTGTAGCTCCCTGATGATTTTGCTTTTCATGTTCATCGCTCCTTAAAGACGCCGTTTAACATGCCGATCGCCAGGCTTAAATGAGTCGGTGTGAATCCCATCAGCGTTACCGTTTCGCGGTGCTTCTTCAGTACGCTACGGCAAATGTCATCGACGTTTTTATCCGGAAACTGCTGTCTGGCTTTTTTGATTTCAGAATTAGCCTGACGGGCAATGCTGCGAAGGGCGTTTTCTTGCTGAGGTATCATTGAACAAGTCCCATGTCGGCAAGCATAAGCACACAGAATATGAAGCCCGCTGCCAGAAAAATGCATTCCGTGGTTGTCATGCAGCCTCCCGACGGGCAAAAATCCTTGAGCCGAACGCCATCAACTCGCCACGATCAACGGTCGTAAAGTGGCAGTGTGTACGGGGGTATGGGTGCCAGATAATGAGCATCGAGCCTTTATTATTTCCACTCACGGGTTTCCCGGTGAGTGGGTTAATAAATGCCAGTCGTCCTGCCGTGATGAATCTGACCTCACTGGCGGTTTGTATCGCTTCATGAAACCATCCGACAGACGTGTCAGCAGGCAATAACATTACACATCCCACACTACTGAATTTGTTTTCAGTGGCTGCCTTTTTCACAAAAGGGGAAATATTGCTGTATGGTGGATTCAGCCAGACATAACCAGAGGCATATCCCATTGCTTCAGGCCATGAAGTGGTTAATGTGTTCTGCTCCTGTGAGATAAAAAGCCGACATAGCCGGTTTTTTTCGTTGGCTGCAGCATCAAGTTGAAAAACGAACTCTGCATTCAGCGCAGCAAAAATCTCTGGTGGTGTGCGCCAGCTGTCGCGATGTTCGGCAGGAGTATTGCTTCCGGTGAAATCAGTCATACAGTCCCCCGTTTATTATTTATCGCCTCAGCCAGCCGCTGTGCTTTCAGTGGATTTCGGATAACAGAAAGGCCGGGAAATACCCAGCCTCGCTTTGTAACGGAGTAGACGAAAGTGATCGCGCCTATACGCGCATTGCAAATGAGTTGCTGGAAGTTGTAATGCTGGCCGGATTAACACAGCACCAGCTTCTGGTCTTCCTGGCTGTCATGCGCAAAACATATGGCTTTAATAAAAAACTGGATTGGGTGAGCAACGAGCAATTTTCCGAGTTAACCGGGATATTGCCGCACAAGTGTTCTGCTGCAAAAAGTGTTCTGGTAAAGCGTGGGATTTTAATTCAGAGCGGGCGGAATATCGGCATCAATAATGTGGTCAGTGAATGGTCAACATTACCCGAATCAGGTAAGAAAAATAAAGTTTACCTGAAAGAGGTAAATTTACCTGAATCAGGTAAGAAAAGTTTACCTAAATCAGGTAAAGGCGTTTACCCGAATCAGGTAAACACAAAAGACAAACTAACAAAAGACAATATAAAACCTTTTTCGTCCGAGAATTCTGGCGAATCCTCTGACCAGCCAGAAAACGATCTTCCTGTGGAGAAACCGAATGCTGCAATTCAGAGCGGCAGCAAGTGGGGGACAGCAGAAGACCTGACCGCCGCAGAGTGGATGTTTGACATGGTGAAGACCATCGCGCCATCAGCCAGAAAACCGAATTTTGCAGGGTGGGCTAACGATATCCGCCTGATGCGTGAACGTGACGGACGTAACCACCGCGACATGTGCGTGCTGTTCCGCTGGGCATGCCAGGACAACTTCTGGTCCGGTAACGTGTTGTGTCCGGCCAAACTCCGCGACAAGTGGACACAGCTCGAAATCAACCGAAACAAGCAGCAGGCTGGCGTGACAGCCGGCAAACCAAAACTCGACCTGACGAACACTGACTGGATTTACGGGGTGGAGCTATGAAAAACATCGCCGCACAGATGATTAATTTTGACCGTGAGCAGATGCGCCGGATCGCCAACAACATGCCGGAACAGTACGACGAAAAGCCGCAGGTACAGCAGGTAGCGCAGATCATCAACGGTGTGTTCAGCCAGTTACTGGCAACTTTCCCGGCGAGCTTGGCTAACCGTGACCAGAACGAACTGAACGAAATCCGCCGCCAGTGGGTTCTGGCTTTCCGGGAAAACGGGATCACCACGATGGAACAGGTTAACGCAGGAATGCGCGTAGCCCGTCGGCAGAATCGACCATTCCTGCCATCACCCGGACAGTTTGTCGCCTGGTGCCGGGAAGAAGCATCCGTTAACGCCGGGCTGCCAAACGTCAGCGAGCTGGTTGATATGGTTTACGAGTATTGCCGGAAGCGTGGCCTGTATCCAGATGCAGAGTCTTATCCGTGGAAATCAAACGCGCACTACTGGCTGGTTACCAACCTGTACCAGAACATGCGGGCCAATGCGCTGACTGACGCGGAATTACGGCGTAAGGCTGCCGATGAGCTGACCTGTATGACCGCGCGAATTAACCGTGGTGAGACGATACCTGAACCAGTAAAACAACTTCCTGTCATGGGCGGTAGACCTCTAAATCGTGCACAGGCTCTGGCGAAGATCGCAGAAATCAAAGCTAAGTTCGGACTGAAAGGAGCAAGTGTATGACGGGCAAAGAGGCAATTATTCATTACCTGGGGATGCATAAGAGCTTCTGTGCGCAGGACGTTGCTGCGGTAACAGGCGCAACAGTAACCAGCATAAATCAGGCTGCGGCTAAAATGGCGCGGGCAGGAATCTTAGTCATTGATGGTAAGGTCTGGCGAACGGTGTATTACCGGTTCGCTACCAGGGAAGAACGGGAAGGGAAGGTGAGCACGAATCTGATTTTTAAGGAGTGTCGCCAGAGTGCAGCGATGAAGCGGGTTTTATTTGTTTATGCGGCGGGGGGAGGAAATCAGTGAGGTTGACGATAACTCGTGTCTGGCGTTATATTTTGCCCGTTGCCGCAAAATCGGCACACGGGATTGGCGTCCCGGAATACTACTCAACGCATACCGCGTTAAGCGGTTTTTTTATGCGCTAAGCACGGCTACGCCCAAATTATGGTGGGCTGTGTGAGGGCTTCTTCGGGAGCGCCGGGTTTGAGTAGCCGGTTACGCCAACCTTGCACAGTTCACCACCAGTCGATTGGCGTCGTTGGTGGTGATGGTTAACCTGATGAGGTGATACTATGACTACTCAATTAGCATTCCACAAAACGACTTTTACCCCAATTTGCCACAATAACAGAATTTGGCTTACTGCCACTGAAGTTGGTTTAGCTCTGGAATATGCGGACGATAAAGCAGTTCAGCGCATTTACTCTCGTCACTCAGATGAATTTACAGATATGATGACAAGGGTGGTCAAAGTGACCACCCCTCGTGGAATGCAGGAGTCTCGAGTATTTAGCCTTCGCGGAGCCCATTTGATCGCCATGTTTGCACGAACTCCTGTAGCCAAAGAGTTCCGTCGCTGGGTTCTGGATATTCTCGATCGAGAAGTTCAACAATCCCCGATCACAAAACAATTCACTGATAACGAATTTTGCACACTTGCTTGGTTATGGCGAGCTGGGGATGCGATGTTAACCGCCTGCCAGAATGTTACTCCACTTCTTCAGGTTGCGGAGCATCGTGAAGCCGGTCGCTTTACTGCCATCGCTCAAGAATATCCCAAGGTACTCAACAGAGCGCGAGCAATCCTCGCCAGAGAAACGGCGCATGTAAAATTCCAACCTTGGCAGGATGATAAGTGGAGCAGAGTATTGTCGCATTTGCGTTCTGAGCAGTAGCAATAAAGTTTCCGGTGAGAAATGTCACCAGCATTTTGTTATGAAACGGGTATTGGCGGTATATGGGAGATAGGGGCTTTAGTTATTAGGTGTCGAGAATTAATTGTTTGTAGCAATATAAAAAGGAACGCTTAAGTCCGTTTATTATTTAAACTTCATATACATAGTGGATAAAAATGAGAACCACCCGCTGAGCGGGTGGTTTTGCGCAAGTTAAATTTTATAATTTCAGTGAATCTTTACGCTGTAATAATGCAAATGATAGTTGAAAAAAAGCACAATCAGTCGATGGATTCTCCGTAGGATGCAACTGCTTGAGCGGGGTATCCAGAAGCAAGCTGCTGTCTTCTTCCATAATCACTCAGATAATAATAATTATTATTATCTTTATTAAAAGCGTAAATGCAACAAAAATCCTCAAACTCACCACTTGTGTGCCATCCACTATTAGATAACTTGCCCCATTCCTGGTAAAGCCCTGCGTTAACTTCTCGCTCGATAATATGCGTTGCATAATGATCATCATAATCGTAACTATCGATATCACGTGCTTCAGGAAGTTCTCCGTTCATGTTTTCAATTCACGGTAAAATATCTTTAACTGACTTATAAGTTTCAATGCTGTATTTGAAAAAACGCTTCACGATAAAAATATAGATGCCGGCAGATTTATTCGTTGATTTATCAGTGGCGAAAATAACAAAAATCTTCCCAACGCACTTTTCATCTACGCCCGGAAAAGTTACTGTGCCATCCTGGCTAACTGCCAGAACATTATTGTCTGCATTAGTGCTACAGCTCCATGTTACCTTGTCATTATTAATAGGGTCATTATCAATGACCATCTTGAAGGTGGCTCCTGGAAACAAACTGTTGGGGAAACAGTAACCACTCTCCATATCATTTTTAATATCATAGATATGGCTATCAACTAACACGCCTGTAATTTTGCTCATCATTGAACTCTCTTTGTTTGTTAAATAAAAAGTTTTATTCCTGAACAACGGAACACGCTGATATTAATGCAACCAATGAATTGTTGTTGTTATTTGGAGATTATATAGTGGTATGAATATTATTATGTGATGTCTCTGAGTGATGGAGTAAGTATTATATGATTCGCTTTTGAGATTTACCTATGTCAGGCGTTGCTGTTCATGTTCGTCCCCGTTGTCAGTCTTCTTAGCCTGAGCTAATGTCATCATCAATGGGTTATCAGTTTTCTCTGTAGTTATATAATTAATTGAGCACCATGGGACATTATTGAATTTCATCTTCAATTGATTTTCCATAATCAACTCGCCATAATCATGTCATCGGAGCCTGAACACCCCCGATGTAGTGGTCAACAAAAACTGGCCACAGCTTTAGAGTTTTTCCAGAACAATCGTTCTGATTCATTCGGCGTCAAACCACCATTATATTGATGAGGTCTGAGCTGGCTGTAATATCCTGTGATGTAATTCGTTATTGCCGTGCTGGCTTCGCTAAAATTCGCGTAGCCATTATCCGGTACCCACTCTGTTTTCAGGCTTCTGAAGAACCGTTCCATTGGGCTGTTATCCCAGCAATTTCCCCGGCGACTCAGGCTTTGCTTTATCTGATATCTCCACAGTAACTGTCTGAAATTCCTGCTGGTATAGTGACTGCCTTGATCCGAGTGATACAGTAAATTAGCCGGTTTCCCCCGTGCTTCCCAGACCATCGACAGGGCTTTACCTGTCAGTGCGGAATCAGGGAAAAATGACATCGCCCAGCCAACCGGTTTGCGGGAAAACAAATCGAGTACAACAGCCAGATAAGCCCAGCGTTTTCCCGTCCAGATATAAGTCACATCACCGCACCAAGCCTGATTAGGCTCGGTAACAGCAAACTGGCGATCCAGATAATTAGGGATCTCAATGTGTTCCTTAGACGCCTTCTTATAACGATGGCCAGGTTGCTGACAGCTGATAATATTGAGCGCTTTCATCAGCTTTGTTGCCCGCCAGCGGCTCAGTTTTATACCTTTGGTGGTGACCATTGCGGCAATGCTTCGCGCTCCTGCTGAACCGTTACTTTCGTGATAAACTTCACGCACAAGGCTCAGTAATGCCACTTTCGTGGCGTCAGGCTTCCTGGGCTGCCGCCAGTATTTATAACTGCTGCGATGAACCCCAAACATGTTGCACACAACGGCAACAGGAAACCGCGCCCTGAGTTTCTCAACTAATGAGAATTGTTCAGGGAGTCTGACATCAAGAGCGCGGTAGCCTTTTTTAATATATCCCTTTCCATTTCAACGCGTTGAAGTCTTTTCTTCAACTCACGTATTTCAATCTGCTCAGGTGTCATGGGTGAAGCTATGGGTGATTTTCCCGCTCGCTCTTCTTTCAGTTGTCGAACCCATTTATCCATCGTGGATTTGCCGACATTCATCGCAGTGGCAGCGGCGGCAACGGTGTAATGCTGATCGAGTACAAGCTGGGCAGCCTCGAGGCGAAACTCGGGGCTAAAATTGCGTCTGTTACGTCCGGTCATAATGTCACCTGTTTTGACTATGAGGTGATGATATCACCTCTATTCAGGTGGCCAAATTCACTATGCCACTACACTCCTATTATCGGCACCATTTAAATCAAGCAGTTACTCCATATTTAAATGCTCCATGTTTTCCCTCCTATGCCGTATTTGTGCCATTGCAACCCTGGCAATTTATCAAAATACATGCTCTGGCATGAGGCAGTGTAGGTGCAGATAATTAAGCCAATTGCTGTCGCCATTCCTTGACGTGGTCAATCAGGGCGCGGAGCTTTGGTGCAATATTGCGACGCTGAGGGAAATACAGATAGAAGCCAGGAAATTGTGGAAGAAAGTCATCAAGCAGAGATACGAGCTTACCACTTTCAATATACGGCCTAAAAGTTTCCTGAGTGGCAATTGTTATGCCTCCGCCGGCAAGAGCCAGCCTCAACATCAGACGCAGATCATTAGTCGTAATCTGCGGTTCAATCGCAAGGTCGAAAGCTCTCCCGTTTTCTTCAAATGGCCAGCGATAAGGCGCAACATCCGGGGATTGACGCCAGCCGATACACTTATGATTCACAAGTTCACGCGGATGAACAGGTGTGCTGTGGGCTGCGAGATAGGAGGGAGAGGCAACCACCATTTCACGCTGCCTGGCGGTAAGGGGAACAGCAATCATGTCTTTTTCAATGACTTCTCCGAGCCTTACGCCAGCATCGTAACCTGCGGCTACGATATCGAATTCCTCATCTGTGACTACAATATCAAGCGTAACGGCGGGATTGGCAGCAGCAAACGAAGCGATTAGCGGACCTGAAAGAAATTCTTCAGCTATCGACGTCACCGCGATTCTGAGAAGTCCACGTGGCATATGGTCAGATACCATTTCTTCGAACGCCGCCTCAATACCGGATAAAGGTAATGACAGCGATTTGTGCAGCCGTTCTCCTGCTTCCGTCAAATTAACTGAGCGCGTGGTCCGCATTACAAGCATTGTCCCGAAAGTATCTTCAAGCCGTCTTATTCCCTGACTGACCGCTGAACGGGTAACGCCCAGCCGTGCGGCGGCTTTACTGAAATTACTCTCTTCTGCTACCGCGATAAAAATGGGTAAAAGATTAAGATCGATTTTCATTGTTTAATGCCGCTAACCACTGAGTACATTGAAAGCAGGATACTGGAACCAATCATAAAGTTCTATTATCTCTCCGAACACATTTGAAGGAGAACGTAATGGATAAGGTCATATTAATCACCGGCGCATCAAGTGGTATTGGGGAAGGTATTGCCAGAGAGTTGGGAACGACAGGTGCGAAGGTTTTACTGGGAGCACGCAGACTTGAGCGGATCGGAGCCATTGCAGCAGAAATCTGTCGCGCAGGCGGTATTGCTAAAGCGCGGGCGTTGGATGTTACAGACCGACAGTCCATGAGCGGTTTTGTGCAAGCTGCGCTGGATAGCTGGGGCCGGGTTGATGTTCTTATCAATAATGCGGGCGTTATGCCGCTTTCACCGCTTGCAGCAGGAAAACAGGATGAATGGGAGCTCACTATTGACGTGAATATCAAGGGCGTGCTTTGGGGAATTGGCGCCGTACTTCCGGTGATGGAAGCACAGGGTTCCGGTCAGATCATCAATCTTGGTTCTATTGGTGCTCTTTCTGTCGTGCCTACTGGCGCAGTCTATTGTGCAACTAAGTTTGCTGTACGGGCTATTTCTGATGGCTTACGGCAGGAAAGTTCGAAAATACGCGTGACCTGCGTAAATCCCGGCGTTGTAGAAAGTGAGCTAGCGTCAAGCATTACCCATGTGGAAACCATGAAGGCAATGGACGCCTACCGTTCTGTTGCACTTCAACCCGCAGATATAGCTCGTGCAGTAAGGCATATTATTGAATCTCCTGAAAGCGTTGATACAACTGAAATTACCATCAGACCCACTGCGTCTGCAAACTGAAGGATAACGTTAATGTTTACATTCCCGTTTTATTCAATATATCGGGAGGAAATTTCATATCCCTCTGTCGTGCCTGGCAAGATTCACTAAATTATGCATTCTCACTCCGAGGGAGATAGAGTTTTAATTGCAGTAAAATGATTTTATCAGGGAATAAACTGTCGCTTGTTTAATTCCTTTGCATATAAAAAGTCATACTCTTAATTATCATGATAATAACCATGAATACTACGTATTCTTTAATTGTCATTGCCGCTCTGTCTTTATTGTCCTTCAGTAGCGTCGCCAAAACTGTTACTGCCGTCGGTTCAACCATTGACAGTGCTGAGAAAGAAATATCTTTACAGGCAGAAAAACAAGGAAAATCATATAAAATTCTTGGAGTGTTTTTTAAGAACAGAGTTTATATGATCGCAAAGTTAACACCTGTCAATAAAAAACGCTTTATAAAGCAAATGAATTAAATTGTAATACATTACCAGAAAGCTTGTATATTGATTCAAAATTGTCATTCTTATGGCAATGGAATGCCTGACAAATGACTCTATTCCAACCTACTGTACCAGTTATTCTGCTAATTTTACGGATGCTTCGGTTTGGTGTGCTAAAGTAATATTTGCCACAGTTTTATTTACTCTCTCTTTCGCATTCTATAAATGAATAGGAATAATACATCCTTAAGTGGTTAATGCTGGTGTAATCAATAGGCCAGCATTAATCACAGATGATTATGTTGCCAGTCAGACAGATATTGTTAAACCGTCAAATTCATAATCAACACTTTTTCTTACGCCGCTAAATAGCTTGAAAAGCAGGGGGGTACATATTTTAAATATCACGCAAGTGAATTGTTTTATGATGTTATTAATAGAAATGGAGGAACAAATAGGCGTATTCTACAATTGCAACAAAAACAACGATATTAATCAGTTTATTACTGATTTGCTGTATTTTATTCTCTTTCATTGGTACTTCCTCGCTTTAAAAAAGAGTGCACTTCGTAAGTGCCCTTATATAAATAACGAGTTTGGTCAACCAATTTTTTGAGGTGTATCACAAATTTGAAAAGATGTATCATATCAGCCATCACTTATGACAGCAAAGTCATCGATATACGTCGCCTGAAATCAGTTCCGGGGATGCGTCTGCTCTAATGAGTGGCCAATGCTGGCGTCGATTGGCACAGGGGAAACATATCACAACTGTTCAGAATGTCGGATCTCTCAGGGGGTTTGAAGTGGTTTACTGAATTTGTCCACCTGAACAGAGGTGATATGCTCACCTCAGAACAACACAGGTGTCACAATGAAAAGAAGAAATTTCAGCGCAGAGTTTAAACGTGAATCCGCTCAACTGGTTCTTGACCAGACCTACACCGTTGCAGATGCGGCCAGTGCTATGAATGTGGGTCTTTCTACCATGACGCGATGGGTAAAACAGCTTCGTGATGAACGACAGGGAAAAGCGCCAAAAGCCTCCCCATAACCCCGGAGCAGATCGAAATACGTGAGCTCAGGAAAAAGCCACAACACATTGAAATAGAAAACGAAATATTAAAAAAGGCTACCGCGCTCTTGATGTCAGACTCCCTGAACAGTTCTCGTTAATCGGGAAACTCAGAGCGCATTATCCTGTGGTCACACTCTGCCACGTATTCGGGGTCCATCACAGCAGTTACAAATACTGGAAAAACCGCCCTGAAAAGCCAGACGGCAGACGGGCTGTATGACGCAGTCAGGTTATGGAGCTGCATAACATCAGCCATGGTTCTGCCGGCGCAAGAAGTATCGCGACTATGGCAACCCAGAGAGGCTTCAGAATGGGCCGCTGCCTTGCCGGCAGGCTCATGAAAGAGCTGGGACTGGTGAGTTGTCAGCAGCCCACTCACCGGTATAAACGTGGTGGTCATGAACACATAGCTATCCCGAATCACCCTGAGCAGCAGTTCGCAGTGACAGAGCCTACCTAATCAGGTGTGGTGCGGCGACGTTAGTAGGTTTAATGACCTGCGCCATGATGTTATCCGGACCCTGTTTCCTAATCACTACACCGGTATTTAATTACTCAGGTCAACTTCAGGCTGTTACAGGGACGATAGCCGTTATCTCATCAGTGCGTGCAAACTTATTTAAAGATGTTTTCTATAATTTGCTGTTTTTATTTAATTCATCGCTACGGTCTTCTGCATATTAAAATCAACACCATTGCTCAAAACACGCCAGATAATTCTCGTCAGCTTATTCGCCAGCGCAACCGTGGTTTTCAGGAACCCTCGATGGACCTCCAGCTTTTGCAGCCAACTACTCAGACTGTCATCCCGATTTTTCACACAGCGCATTACAGGTCTCGCACCATGAATAATGAGTGTTCCCAGACTCCGGTTGCCATTTTTTGTCACAGAAGACAGGCGCTGTTTTCCGCCCGAACTGTGCTGTCGGGGAACCAGTCCGCACCACGCTGATAATTCTCGCCCACTCGAGAACTGTGTGGCATCAACTTCACTGAGAAATGCTGCTGCAATCAGGGGACCGACGCCCGGGATTGTTAATAGTTGCCGGTACGCGATTTGTTGTGATGACAGCGCTGCAATTTACTTATCCAGACCGGTAATTCGTTCATTTAATGCCTGCATATCTTCCCGTAGTGAGGACAGCAGTCGACGAAGAGTGAATGTCAGGTTGTTTGAGGCATCTTCAATCAGTTTCGGTAGTTTTTGCTGGTGACGCAGGAGCCCGACAGGAATAGCGAAGCCATATTCAGCGAGCAGAGAACGAAGCTGGTTGGCCAGCGCCGTTCTCTGCTTAACCATCAGTTGACGTGTGTTCCGGAGCGCCTTGATATCCTGTTGTTTTTACAGAAACAAAGTGAATACCCGGGCGAAATGCTGTCTCGCAAATTGCCAGCGCATCATTGGCATCATTTTTCTGGCTACGGACAAAAGCCTTTATGTGTTGTGCAGGGATGCGCCTGACACAATAGCCCATAGATGTAAGGGTTCGCCCCCAGAAATGCGAAGTGGCGCAAGCCTCCTTAGCAACAAGAGTTCCTGGTTCAAACTGTCGGATAGTATCCAGCAATTTAGAACGAGAGATTTTTTTGTTCAATGTGACGGGGCCATCGACCATCCAGACACAGACCTGAAAAACTGATTTGGCGATATCAATACCAACAACTCAGATCGTACTCATGTGATTTACTCCCGTAGCAAACACAGACGGTAAAAGTATGGCACTGACTGCTTCAGGAAAGGACGTCCATCACATCACTTCAATCTGAAATACACCAAAACCCAGCAAGGGCATTTCAATACCGTTGTTCAGTCTTACAGTTTGCATAGTGTTAGCCTCCCGTTATTGTTCATTGGAAGCATAACGTAAAGAGAGTTATTCAATTAGACGGCGGGATTTGTCAGGGGCTATGAACAAAATTCATTAATCTGCCTCAATGCTGATTGAGTAGCACTGTTATCGTGTAGGTCTATTTTATTGATGAATTATTTGCATAAGTGAAATCGATATTTACATACTAATCGAGAGTCGTATTTTAACTTAGAATAATAAGTCATACCTGATGGTGATGGAGGTGCTTACCGTGGTGTTTTCTGTATTAAGCAACAACCTAAAAATGCCAATGATAGGGTTTGGGGTTTTTCAGGTTACCGATAAAGAAGAGTGTAAACAGTCAGTGTTAAGTGCTATCCGAACCGGGTATCGTCTTATCGACACGGCTGCGGTATACGGTAATGAAGATGCTGTCGGTGAAGCTGTTCGTGAGGCCATTTCGGAAGGTCTTTGTACCCGTGAGGAGTTATTTATTACGTCAAAACTGTGGGTGCAGGATATGGTTAATCAGGATACAGCAAAAGCAGGAATTGAAGCATCGTTAAAAAAATCGGGACTTGAATATTTTGACCTCTATTTATTGCACCAGGCGATGCGTGATTATTTCAGTGCGTGGCGAGCCCTGGAAGCCGCTTATGATGAAGGCAAACTGAAAGCGATTGGTGTTTCCAATTTCTATCCTCATGTATTAGCAAACTTTTGTGAAACAGTCAGAATAAAACCAATGGTGAACCAGGTTGAGCTGCATCCCTATTTTGCACAACCAGAGGCGCTGGCAACCATGAAGCACTATAATGTGCAACCTGAAGCCTGGGCTCCGCTAGGCGGTGGAAGACATAATCCATTTGAAAACAGAATGCTTCAGAGTATTGCTGATGCCCACCAAAAAACGATTTCTCAGGTGATATTGCGCTGGAATATTCAACGTGGCGTGGTTGTTATCCCAAAATCAACTCATCAACAGCGTATTGAAGAGAACTTCGCCATCTGGGATTTTTCACTGACAGAGGCAGAAATGGAGCAAATTAGTTCGCTTGATTTAGGCTATGTTGGCGAATCTGTAAAACATTTTAATCCTGAATTTGTTCGTGGTTGTCTTGGCGTAAAAATACATGACTGATTTTAGTATTTGTTGAGCTATATTATTTGGATAATGACGTTTTTATCTGAGCTTACAGGTTTTGTTTTATAAAATAGTAAATTCAGACAATATGGGTTTTAACCAGCGATTTAAGTATATGATTCTTAAATTATTAATCATTTCATAATGAAGAGGCACTTTATGAAAACTATCGGTTATGCCGCACTCTCTTCCGACGCAAAACTGGTTCCTTATCATTTTAAACGTCGTGAGTTACGGGACAATGATATTGCCATTGAAATTCTTTATTGTGGTGTTTGTCACTCAGATTTACATACAGTTAATGGTGACTGGGGGCCTCAGCCTTATCCGTTAATTCCGGGGCACGAAATTGTCGGTATCGTGAGAGCTGTGGGGCAGGGGGTTAAAAAATATCAAGTAGGCGATCATGTTGCCGTTGGCTGTATGGTTGATAGCTGTATGCATTGCGACCAGTGTGAACAAGGCGAAGAACAGTATTGCCGCCACGGGATGACGCCAACCTACGGTGCTAAGGATCGGATCAGCGGCGAAATTACTCAGGGAGGCTACTCCAAACATATTGTGGTTCGTGAGGAATTTGTACTGCGGATCCCTGAAAATATGGATTTAGCCAAAACTGCACCGATTCTCTGTGCCGGAATTACCACATTCTCACCATTACGAACCTGGAATGTTGGCCCAGGCAGCCGTGTTGGCGTTATTGGGTTAGGCGGTTTAGGTCATATGGCTGTAAAACTGGCTGTCGCGATGGGGGCTGACGTTACTGTGATCAGCCGGACTAAAAGCAAAGAGGCAGACGCAAAATTGCTCGGTGCAAAAGGCATTCTCCCGTCTTCAGATCCTGAGGCATTACAGATGTCAGCCTGTGCATTCGATTTGATTATCGATACAGTTCCCGTTAAACACGACCTGAATATCTACACCCCATTGTTAGATATTGATGGTGCATTAGTTATTGTTGGACAGGTTGGGCCAATGGAAGAACCGTCTACGATCCCTCTGATTATGGGGCGTCGCCGTGTTGCTGGCTCACTCATCGGCGGTATTGCAGAAACACAGGAAGTGCTGGATTTCTGCGCGAAGCATAATATCTATCCCGAATGTGAAATGATCAATATTGATCAGATAAACGATGCTTTTGCTCGCCTTGCAAAAGGGGATATGGCACATCGTTTTGTTATTGATATGGCGTCACTGAATGCTGAGTAACGGAATAATTTACAGCAGTGTATATTTTCCAGCAACTCACAAGAAAGGCGTTCAATAATGGAACCAAAAATGTGTTTGAGAGCAGGAATTTGCGCTGAGCACTAACAGACATAATGATATTAAAAAGCCAGAGCCTTGCGATAGCCCTGGCTTTTGTCTGCCTGATGTTCAGTTTTTTTTATGATGGCGTAGCGCATCAACAACCAGCTGGAATGCTTTTGAGTGATTTCTGTTTTCCGGGTAATAAATATAATAACCATCCCAATAAGGACACCAGTCTTCAAGTACACTGATCAGTTCGCCGCTGGCGATGTGTTTTTCCGCAATATCGCGTGGAACATGCGCCAGGCCGTAGCCCTCTAACGCCGCCTGCAAATTTTGATAGATACGGCTAAACACCAGTTGACCGCTGACTTTTACATTCAGGCTTTTTCCTTCTTTTTCAAACTCCCACGCATACAGATTGCCATGCGTTGGAAAACGAAGATTAATGCAGTTATGACTAATAAGGTCATCTGGATGTTTTGGCAAAGGGTGTTGAGAAAAATATGCTGGCGAACCGACAACAGCAAAGCGCACGTCGGGACCAATACGTACAGAGATCATACCGCTGGATATCTGTTCTCCCAGGCGCGTTCCTGCATCGAATCGGCCGGATACAATATCCGTTAAAGTATAATCATCAATTAATTCCAGATTTATATCCGGATATTCTTTTAGTAATGGCTCAAGTTTTGGCCAGATGACAGACCTGATAGCGTAATCAGATGTGGATATTCGAACGGTTCCAGCAGGCTTCTTGTTGAGATCTTTTAGTTGCTGCAATGTTCCCTGAATCCCATCAATATAAGGCCCCAGCTCATCAAGCATTGATTGCCCTACATCCGTCAGCGATATGCTGCGGGTGGTGCGAGTGAGGAGTTTCATACCCAGACGAGATTCAAGGGTGCGCATACTGTGACTCAAAGCTGATTGTGATATCCCCAATTGAGCAGCAGCCCTGGTGAAACTCTTTTCACGCGCAACAACGATGAATGCCATTAAATCATTAAGATTTTCTCGTGCCACTCTCTGCCTCTCATTGCGGAAAAAAGATATCTGTTTACATGTTAGCGTGAGAGATATGGTAAGCCCCAACCTTAAACAAGGAAACATTGAGCATAAAAATAGCGTCAGCCTTACCTGTACAAAGGGAAAACTGACGCCTGAAAAATTAAACAACAGATTCTGTTCTGATTATAAAGGGTTAAATTTTAAAATCTGAATATGACTCATTACTTCGTTGTTTAAGGATTTCCCGCGCCGAATCAGCCATTATCATGACTGCGCCAGCCAGCATCAGGGTATCTTTCAACACCAGACGACCGGCTCCGGATAAATAGGGAAAACCATGATGAGCATCCCCCAGAGCAGGCACCCAGGCTTCAGGAGTGGTGATTAAAAATGAGAGTGTTACCAGCGGTGTGGCAAATGACATTAATCCACCCAATAAACCCAACCACCGGTTAACAGGATTTGCTAACACCAGCAGAGCAATCATCACCTCCACGACGCCAAGGCCATTGGAAAAACCATAGGTATTATTAGCAATTTGCCATGTCCGGGCTTCCGGCTTATATTCGCCTTCGTGAGTCAGGTACTGTTTATATTCTTCTGGATGTTCATAAAAGAACGACATTAGCGGACTGTTCGCGACGAATGGTGTAATGCTGTCGGCCTCGTAAGGGACAAACTTTAATAACCCAATCCACATAAAAACAATCGCAATGCTCAGACGAATCAATGTCAGGCCAATTTTATCTCCCCGACTTAACAGGTGCAGGTATTTTTTCATTATCAACGTCCTTATTTATACAATACTGCCGTCGCGGTTGAGTTGTTATCAATCCGCATGGAGGTAATTTTCCATGATGATGCGTCATGTTTTCTGGCGATATCAGCAATGGCATCCTCCAGAACTGTCGGTGATGCTGATACTGACGAGACGCTGACATGTTTCAGAACTATTTTGTCATCTGCATTGGTGGAAAAAGCCATAACACCAGATAATAGCATTGCAAATAAAACAGTTTTTTTAAACATATAAAATACCATCAATGAAGTGATTGAGGAATTATAGAATAAGCAAAAATTGATAAAATTGTTTTCTCTGAGACGCCAGAATATTTGTCCTGGCGTCTGATTTTAGGTTTATTTGACTAATGAAAATAGATCATTGAGTGATTCGCTCATCGACGGATGAGTAAATATCTGATCGCGTAATATGCTATAAGGCAGCCCGGCATCCATCGCCATTTTCACAATATTGATCATCTCGTGGGAGTCAACACATAGCAGTGATGCCCCTAATATACGTTGGGTTTTATTATCGATAATCGCTTTTAATACCCCACGGGTATCGTTCATCACTCTGGCGCGCGGAATTGCCGCTACAGGCAATGTAACCACCTGAATATCTGCACCACTCTCTCTGGCTTGTTCTTCTGTCATACCAACCCGAGACAGTGGAGGAGTCATGAATACGGAATAAGGCACATTTTTCCGATCATCAGTACTACGTCTGCCTTCTCCCAGTAACTCATCGCGCACAATGCGGTAATCATCCAGTGAAATATAAGTAAACTGCAGCCCGCCGGTAACATCTCCCATAGCCCAAATATTGTCTGCGGTGGTATGTAATCGCTTGTCAACGACAATTGCCCCGCGCTCGTTCACCGCAACCCCGGCATTTTCTGGTTTTAACGAGGCGGTAGCAGGCTGGCGACCGGAAGCAATTAACAGGACATCCACCGCCAGTTGAGTGTGTCCGGTATGCACTTGTACTTTATTTTTATCGTGGCTGATACGCTGCACATGGGCGTTGAGGATAATATCCACTCCCTGCTCGCGTAAAATAGTCGCGATATTATCAGCAATGTCCCGATCTTCCCGAGGCAAAAATAGAGGCGCTGCTTCAAAAATAGTCACCTTACTGCCAAAATTAGCGAACATAGAGGCGAACTCAACGCCAATATATCCCCCGCCTAAAATGCCCAAATGTTCGGGTAATTCCTTCAGGTTAAGTAATCCGGTACTGTCATAGACGCCTGGCGTCGTGGTTATTCCTGGAATTGATGGAACCACAGTTTGTGCGCCGGTATTAATAAAAATTTTCTCACCGTGAATCTCCAGATTTCCCTCTGGTCGATGAATACGCAGAATATGATTATTGATAAACTCCGCTTGCCCGACGATCACGTCGATATTGGGCATATCCGCAAGATTATGGAAATTCTTATTGCGTAAGAATTTGACGACCTCATCTTTACGCTGCATGGCACGGGAAAAATCTGTGTGCTGTTGTGCGTCATGAACCAATGTTTTGGTTGGGATGCAGCCGATATTAATACATGTCCCGCCATACATTGCATTCGATTGTTCGATGAGAGCCACACGCCAACCCGCTTTAGCCAGCGTGACGGCTAATGTTTTTCCTGCCTTACCAAAACCAATAATAACTGCCTGATATTTATTCATGATAATTTCCTGTCGAAACGTATTCATTTGACGTAATGACTATAGACGTAAATGCGCAAATAACACTTCTTCACAACGCTTGATATTTTGTCTTATCGTCTGATGTTCGTTGTTTTTTAATCAGGGTCACAATATAACGATGATGATTAACTAATTGATGATATTGGCTTAAGGCTTATATAAGATTATTGATTCTATAATCAAAAAACTACTCAGGAGTCTGATATGGATGCCCTTAGCCGTTTGTTGATGCTTAACGCTCCACAAGGAACGATCGATAAAAATTGCGAGTTAGGAAGTGACTGGCAGCTTCCACATGTTGCGGGGGAACTATCGGTTATTCGTTGGCATGTGTTAACACAAGGTGCGGCGAAACTGGAAATGCCGGCGGGGCAGACCTTTACATTGCGCCCTGGGAATGTGGTTCTGCTACCACAAAACTCAGCTCATCGCCTGAGTCACATTGAAAATGAATCGACCTGTATCGTATGCGGCACTCTTCGGCTGCAACGTTCGGCGCGTTATTTTTTGACCTCTTTGCCGGAAGCTCTGTTTTTGGCACCGGAAAGTGACAGCGTGGAGTTTAACTGGCTGAGGGAGGCGATTCCTTTTTTACAACAGGAATCCAGAGCGGCAATGCCGGGAGCGGATGCTCTGTGTAGCCAGGTATGCGCCACACTCTTTACACTCGCCGTGCGTGGATGGATCGTACAGGCTAATACGGAGAAAAATATTCTCAGTTTGTTGCTTCATCCGCGCCTTGGCGTGGTGATTCAGCAAATGCTGGAAATGCCTGGCCATCCCTGGACAGTCGAATCGCTGGCCAGCAGCGTTCACATGTCCAGGGCAAGTTTTGCCCAACTTTTTCGTGATGTTTCTGGGACCACGCCACTGGCTGTATTAACAAAGTTGCGGCTACAAATAGCGGCTCAGCGGTTTTCCCGGGAAACGCTCTCCGTCGTGGTGATCGCTGAGTCAGTAGGCTATGCCAGTGAATCATCCTTTCACAAGGCTTTTGTTCGCGAGTTTGGCTGTACTCCAGGTGAATATCGGGAAAGAGTCAGACAGCTTCAGGAGGTTATCTTATAAGCTAAGTATGGATAAGATTATCTGTTATAAAAATAGAGCAAGTCATACTCAGCGTAGCGGGGAAAAACAGCCGGATGTTCTGGTAGAAATAAAGAACATCCAGGCATTCTAAAGGTAAGATTTCTGTTACTTAATCTTTGTGTGCATCCTTATCCATATAAAAGCGTATGGTTAAGAAAACCACTTTATCGCATAAACCAGAAATAAAAGAGACCTACTTTTAAGCCAAGTATTGCGATGTAAGCACAGCAGTATTTCATGGTGCCAGACATTATTTGATTGGCTTGCCCTTCCATTTTTGTGGCAGAAACGGCAATGGCAATACTTTGCGGTGAAATCATTTTCCCACCCGTGGCACCGGAAGTATTTGCCGCCGCCAGCCAATTGGGATCGATATGCAGCTTGCTGGCTGCAATAGTTTGTAGTTTGCCAAACAAAATATTCGAGTTAGTGTCGCTGCCGGTGACAAAAGTACCCAGCGCACCAATGACCGGCGCGAGAAAGACGTATGAACTTCCGGTGAGATCGACAATTGACCGTGCCAACGTAGAAATAATGCCGCTGAGATCCATAACTGTTGCCATGGCGACAATGGCCATAATCGCAATAATAGAATTTTTAAGCTGGAATACGGTTTTGATAAATACTTCCAGCATACCGCGTGCTGATGCTCCCTGAATAAAACCGCCGAGAATAGTTGCAAAGATAATCAACATTCCAGGCGTTGTGAGCCATTCTATTTTTAACGCTAATGTCCCGCCATCGAGCAGTGAAAAATGCAGCACTGAAGCCAGCTGAGATGCTGCTGCTTTTATCGTTGGGAATAACGGTGAGCACAGCAGAATAAAGACAAAAATAAACAGGTAAATAGAACCGACCCGGAACAGCACCTTTGCCGAACGTGGTGCCATTTCACGGGTATGGCTGGCTTCAATACGCCACTCTGGGTCTACTTCACCTTTGCGCAGACGGCTGGCAATTGCGACAGCGAAAAGGCTAGCCAGGCTGCCAGCAAAAGCGGGCAATTCGGCACCAAGATGGACGGCAACAAAGTATTGCGGAATAAGTGTCGCGATGCCACATAGCAGTGTGATAAGGAATACGCCGCGAATCGCTTTCACGCCGCCGCCAATAATACAAATAATGACAAAGGGCAGCAGGAGATTAAAAATCGCTAATTGCAGAATAATTGTGCCACCTAAGGTGTAAACAGACAGATTAACCTGCTCGGCGAGGATTGAAACCGGAATACCTACCGCCCCAAACGCTGTAGGCACCGTATTGGCAACCAGTGAAGCAATTGCGGCTTTCAGTGGGTTGAATCCCAACGCGATGAGGATACCAATAGGAATGGCGACTGCAGTACCGTAGCCGGCAGCAGCCTCAAGAAAACCACCAAAACACCATGAAATAAGGAGCACCTGGATACGCTTATCTTCGCTAATACTGGCGAGAATATCGCGGAGAATATCCAGAGCTTTGGTTGCCTGCATGACGTTATAACTGAATATTGCACCGAGGATCACAATCACGATCGGCCATAATCCTTTGAGTGCGCCATAACCCACTGAGGCTTTCAGATTCTGTATTGGCATGTCCCAGAACAGGACAGATAAAGCCGCTGTAAATGCCAGTGATATCAGAACTGAATAATGAACAGGCATCTTCAGTTTCAGAATCAAAAATACCATAAGGAGCAAAGGTGAGAGTGCAATAGCAAACATTAAATATCCGTGCATTTCTATTCCTGACTATATTTATCGACCTTGTTTATCTATTTTTCCGATGGAGGTTATCTCATTATTAAAATAAAAAATGCAAACTGAATCGCTTCAGTAAAATAAAATTACACATTGTTAATGTTTGTATATTTATTGTTAGCATTCTGATTTATAAAATAATGTATGTATATTTTAACAGCCCCTTAATGAGTAACTCTAAATAGGTATTCAAGGTCGGGTTTATGAATTTTGTGACCCACTTAAATCAAATTTTCACCCCAGTGTTGATAGCTGGTGTCTTTATAAAAATGTGAGCGATGCCGAAAGAAATAAAATTAGTTATTGCATCCAGGTATTGAATGACGGATTATCTGTTTTGTCATACAAATGAGTTTGGAATTGTATTTTATTACTTAATAAAAAAGAGCCCCTATTTTTATTGATGATTGATAACCCAGAAGGGGTGGTTGCCATCGGGCATAAACAGAAATGAAGTAATGGAGTGTTGGTTGTGAATGTAAATTTCTTTGTTACCTGTATTGGTGATGCACTGAAATCAAGGATGGCACGAGACTCCGTGCTGCTACTGGAAAAACTCGGCTGTCGCGTAAATTTCCCGGAGAAACAGGGATGCTGCGGTCAGCCTGCGATCAATAGTGGTTATATCAAAGAAGCGATTCCGGGGATGAAAAATCTGATCGCTGCACTGGAGGATAACGACGATCCCATTATTTCACCTGCTGGTTCCTGCACCTATGCCGTAAAAAGTTACCCGACGTATCTGGCGGATGAACCTGAATGGGCATTACGTGCCGAAAAGGTTGCCGCGCGTATGCAGGATCTCACCTCTTTTATTGTTAATAAATTAGGGGTAGTGGATGTCGGCGCCAGCTTGCAGGGGAGAGCGGTGTATCACCCATCTTGCAGCCTGTCCCGTAAGCTGGGGGTGAAGGACGAGCCACTTACGCTGCTGAAAAATGTACGCGGACTGGAGCTGTTGCCCTTTGCCGAACAGGACACTTGCTGCGGGTTTGGCGGCACGTTCTCGGTCAAAATGGCCGAAATATCCGGCGAGATGGTGAAAGAAAAGGTTTCGCACCTGATGGAAGTCCGCCCTGAGTATTTAATTGGCGCTGACGTGAGTTGCCTGCTGAACATTAGTGGGCGATTACAACGTGAAGGGCAGAAAGTCAAAGTGATGCATATTGCTGAAGTGCTGATGAGCCGCTGAGGATATAAAGATGTCGATCAAAACCAGTAATACAGAATTTAAGACACGCATCCGTCAGCAAATTGAAGATCCGATCATGCGCAAAGCGGTGGCAAATGCGCAGCAGCGTATTGGTGCAAATCGGCAAAAAATGGTTGATGAACTAGGGCACTGGGAGGAGTGGCGCGATCGCGCTGCCCAGATACGTGATCATGTTCTGAGTAATCTTGACGCTTATTTGTACCAGCTCTCAGAAAAAGTGACGCAAAACGGCGGTCACGTCTATTTTGCAAAAACCAAAGAAGATGCTACCCGCTACATTTTACAGGTCGCCCAGCGTAAAAATGCGCGGAAAGTGGTGAAGTCGAAATCAATGGTGACCGAAGAGATTGGCGTCAACCATGTGTTGCAGGATGCTGGCATTCAGGTGATTGAAACCGATCTGGGGGAATACATTCTGCAGTTGGATCAAGATCCGCCATCTCATGTTGTGGTTCCGGCTATTCATAAAGATCGCCACCAGATCCGCCGGGTGCTACACGAACGCCTGGGTTATGATGGCCCGGAAACGCCTGAAGCGATGACCTTATTCATTCGCCAAAAGATCCGCGAAGATTTCCTCAGTGCTGAAATCGGTATTACCGGCTGTAATTTCGCGGTGGCAGAAACCGGTTCGGTATGTCTGGTGACTAATGAAGGTAATGCGCGAATGTGTACCACGCTGCCTAAAACGCACATTGCGGTGATGGGTATGGAGCGTATCGCCCCCACGTTTGCCGAGGTAGACGTATTGATCACCATGCTGGCGCGCAGTGCCGTTGGTACGCGTTTGACGGGATATAACACCTGGCTGACAGGATCGCGCGAAGCAGGACATGTTGATGGCCCTGAAGAGTTTCATCTGGTTATTGTTGATAACGGACGCTCCGAGGTGCTGGCCTCTGAATTTCGTGATGTGCTGCGCTGTATTCGCTGCGGAGCCTGTATGAATACCTGCCCGGCATATCGCCATATTGGCGGTCACGGATATGGCTCTATTTACCCAGGACCAATTGGTGCGGTGATTTCTCCATTGCTTGGCGGCTATAAAGATTTTAAAGATTTGCCTTACGCCTGCTCTTTATGCACGGCCTGTGACAGCGTTTGTCCGGTGCGTATTCCTCTGTCGAAACTGATTTTACGCCATCGTCGGGTGATGGCTGAAAAAGGAATCACCGCAAAAGCAGAGCAACGGGTGATCAAAATGTTTGCTTATGCCAATAGTCATCCGGGATTGTGGAAAGTCGGAATGATGGCTGGCGCCCATGCGGCAAGCTGGTTTATCAATGGCGGCAAAACACCGCTCAGGATCGGCGCAATTAGCGACTGGATGGAAGCACGCGATCTTCCTGAAGCTGACGGAGAGAGTTTCCGTAGCTGGTTTAAGAAACATCAGGCGCAGGAGAAAAAGAATGGATAATCGGAGCGAATTTTTGAACAACGTTGCTCAGGCGCTGGGTCGCCCGCTGCGACGTGAACCGCAAGCAGAAGATGCGCCGCTTAACAACTATGCTAACGAGCGGCTTACCGAACTTAATCAACAGCAGCACTGTGATGCGTTTATCCAGTTTGCCAGCGATGTCATGTTGACGCGTTGTGAACTGACCAGCGAGGCGCAGGCGGCAGAAGCGGCATTACGTTTGTGTAAAGAGCTGGGAGATCAGTCGGTCGTGGTGAGTGGCGACAAGCGACTGGAGGAGCTGGGGATCAGTGGACGTTTACAGCAGGAATGCAATGCCGCTGTTTGGGATCCGGCGAAAGGTGTCGAGAATATCGCTCTGGCGGAGCAGGCGAAAGTTGGCGTTGTGTATGCTGAATATGGCTTAACAGAGTCGGGAGGTGTGGTTCTTTTTTCCGCTGCTGAGCGCGGGCGTTCATTGAGTCTGCTACCTGAGTCCTCTATTTTTATCTTGCGTAAAAGCACTATTTTGCCCCGAGTGGCGCAGCTGGCAGAAAAATTGCACCAGAAAGCGCAGGCTGGTGAACGTATGCCATCCTGCATTAACATCATCAGTGGCCCCAGTTCAACAGCGGACATTGAACTTATCAAAGTCGTTGGGGTTCACGGGCCGGTGAAGGCGGTGTACCTGATTATTGAGGATTGTTGAGAGAGATTGGCGGCCATTCTGGTATGAACATCCAGAATGGCGCTGTCATATTGAACGGAATAACTGCTCTATCTGGGCGCTCAGAAACGGGAGCGCATATACCAGGGTGATGGAAAAATAGGCAGTTAAAACACCCGTTCATTTGTGTTATGTTTGGTGGATAAAAATAAACCGAACGTCGATTGTTTGTGTCATTATAGTTTTACGCTGTAAAGATTTAGTGTAAAAATCCACGCTTATATTTTTACAGCATTCAGATGCTTTCCTTGTAATCACAGTTAAATCCCGCTGAGATTTATTCTTTTCTTAATAATATCTTATATTTTTGCTGAATGGATTCAGTCCTAAGTTGATATATTATTTTTAATAAGATAAGTCTTATATTTATATACTCATTTAGTGTTACCAATTTTTCTTATATTAATATGAGGTCTCATTGCTTTGCTTTGGGCTATATTTTGAGTTGATCTGGATTCGTAGATACATATAATGCGCCTGTGTTCAAAACTGGAAGTTAATGTAAGGATGATGTTGCGGTTGTTAATTTGGAAAACGTGTCCAGTGGAGAGTTAGCCCTATATTACCCTCTGAACTGTATGCCTGAATTATACAGTTTTCGATATTATGCAGTCTTTTTGAATTTTTATATCTCTCATGAGTCGAGGTGCGGAATTTAATTCACCTCGGTGTATGAGAGCTTGGTTTTGTCTGGATGCATTGCTGGAGAGTCTCATGAATAAAATATATCGGCTAAAGTGGAACAGGTCCCGTAACTGTTGGTGCGTTTGCTCTGAGCTGGGAAGTAGAATAAAAGGAAAGAAGGCAAGAGCCGTTTTAATTAGCGCGATAGGTTTATATTCATCTCTGGCGTTCTCTGGTGATGTCACCGTGAACCAGGACAAGACTATTGATTTTGGCAAGGCCGATCAGAACATCGATTACCGTATTACGGTTACTGATAATGCTAATCTGGTTATCGACGTTACAGACACTTCTCGTCCACGTTTCACGCTCAATTCTGGTGGTGGGTTGGATATCACCGGAGGGAAAGTGTATATCAATGGTCAGCTTGATGTATTGCTGAAAGGGACGGGTTTTCTAAACGTTTCAAATGCCGGTAGTGAATTGTATGCTGATGATCTCTATGATTCAAACTCTGGCTCCAGGCACGATCGCGGCTATTTTAATGTCTCCAACGGCGGCAAAATTCATGTTAATGGCACCAGTCGTCTGACTTATACGCAGGGAAATGTCAGTGGCGAAGGCAGCCAGGTAAATTCCAAAACTTTCTTCATGGGCGTTTACAGCAGTTACGGTGGAGATCAGTACCTGTCTGTTAATAACGGTGGTGAAGTTAATGCCAGTGAGCAAATTAGTCTGGGCTATTATAATCAAAACTCCGATACCACACTTGCTGTTTCAGAAGGCGGCAAAATTTCTGCACCGAAAATTAGTTTAAGCACCAATTCGGAGTTGGCGTTAGGTGCACAGGAAGGGAGTGATGCGAAAGCAGCAGGGATTATTGATGCCGAAAAAATTGAGTTTGTGTGGGCTTCGACATCCGAAAAGAAAATCACATTAAACCACACGGATAAAAACGCGACTATTTCCGCTAACATTGTCAGTGGTAGTGAGGGGCTGGGCAATATCAATGCGCTCAGTGGCACGACTTACTTAACCGGTGATAATTCTGCATTTAGCGGCAAAGTAACGATTGGCCAAAATGGAGCTTTGGGGATCACTCAAAATATAGGCACGGCAGATATCTCTAATCGCGGAAAATTACACCTGAAGGCTGACGATAGCATGACCTTTGCCAATAAGATCTCCGGCAACGGTACAATCAGTATCGACAGTGGGACGGTTGCTTTGACCGGTAATAATTATGCATTCAGCGGATATATTGATGTTGCCTCCGATGCTGTAGCTGTTATTACTGAAGAAAAGAACATCGGTAATGCGGATCTGGATGTTGATGGCAAATTGCAAATTAATGCCAACAAAGATTGGGTATTTGATAACGATCTTCAAGGTAAAGGCATTGTTGAAATAGACATGGGGAATCATGCATTCTCCTTCGATGAGTTTGCTTACACCGACTGGTTCCAGGGGGCACTGGCGTTCCAGAACACGACATTTAACCTGGAACAGAATGCTGAGTTTCTGCAGAGAGGCGGGATCACTGCGGGTCAGGGAAGTCAGATAACGGTGGGTAATGGTACTCACTCCATTAGCACTCTGGGGTTCTCCGGCGGAACCGTTGATTTTGGTGCTCTGACAACTGATGCACAGATGACAGAAGGAACCGTCAAAGTTAGCAAAACGCTGGATCTACGGGGCGAGGGGGTTATTCAGGTTGCCGACCGCGACGTTGTAAGCTCAGTATCTCGTGATATTGACTCTGCATTATCGCTCACTGAAGTTGATGATGATAACAGCGCCATTCTGCTGGTTGATGCGCAGGGGGCGGAGGTGCTGGGGGATGCGGGCAATCTGCAATTGCAGGATAAAAATGGACAAACTCTCTCCAGCAGTGCGCAACGTGATATTCAGCAGAATGGGAAAAAAGCTGCCGTTGGCACTTATGACTATCGTCTGACGAGTGGGGTAAATAATGACGGCCTGTATATCGGCTATGGCCTGACGCAGCTTGATTTGCAGGCTACTGACAGCGATGCCCTGGTGCTGAGTGCCAATGGTAAAAGCGAGAATGCCGCCGATCTCAGCGCAAAAATTACCGGTAATGGTGACCTGGCATTCTGCAGCCAGAAAGGCCAGACTGTATCGCTTTCTAACAAAGACAACGACTATACCGGTGTTACCGATCTGCGTAGCGGGACGCTCTTGCTGAATAACGATAATGTGTTGGGTAATACCCAGGAACTGCGTCTGGCGGCAGAAACTGAAATGGATATGAATGGTCATAGCCAGACCGTGGGTACGCTCAATGGTAGCGCCGATTCGCTGTTGAACTTAAACGGCGGAACTCTGACTCTTGCCAACGGGGGGACTGCAACCGGTTCATTAACGGGGAGCGGGACGCTGAATGTTCAGGGTGGCACGCTGGATATCGCGGGCGATAACAGCAGCCTGACGGCGAATATGAATATTGCTAACTCAGCTCATGTCCTGGTAAGCCACGCACAGGGATTGGGTAGCGCAAACGTTGAGAACAACGGCACCCTGGTGTTGAATAATAGCGGTGAAAAAAGAGCGGCTGTGCCTGTGAGTTACAGCCTGGGTGGCAATTTGACCAACAACGGCACGCTGATGACCGGGATGTCAGGACAGCAAGCGGGCAATGCGTTAGTGGTGAAGGGGAACTACCACGGTAATAACGGTCAACTGGTTATGAATACGGTACTGAATGGCGATGATTCAGTGACTGATAAACTGGTTGTTGAGGGCGATACCAGCGGCATGACGTCCGTTACGGTGAATAACGCTGGCGGTACAGGCGCTAAAACCCTTAACGGTATCGAACTTATCCATGTAGGTGGTAAGTCCGAGGGGGAGTTTGTTCAGGCGGGGCGTATCGTTGCGGGCGCGTATGACTACACTCTCGCACGTGGTCAGGGGGCAAACAGCGGTAACTGGTATCTGACCAGCGGTGGTGAGTCAGTTGAACCGCAACCGGAGCCAGAGCCGATGCCGAATCCGGAGCCGAATCCGGAGCCGAATCCGACGCCAGAGCCGACGCCAGAGCCGACGCCAGAGCCAACGCCTGTTCCTGACCAGACTCTGGATAATGACCTGCGCCCGGAGGCTGGTGGTTACATCGCGAACCTTGCGGCAGCCAACACAATGTTTACCTCCCGACTGCATGAACGTCTGGGGAGCACATACTATACCGATCTGGTCACGGGTGAGCAGAAACAAACCACCATGTGGATGCGTCATGAAGGGGGCCACAACAAATGGCGTGATGCAAGTGGCCAGTTGAAAACCCAAAGCAATCGCTATGTTCTGCAACTGGGGGGCGATATCGCGCAGTGGAGTATAAGTGGCAACGACCGCTGGCATCTGGGGGTCATGGCTGGTTACGGTAACAGTGACAGCAAGACTATCTCATCGCGCACCGGTTATCGAACTAAAGCAAGCGTGAATGGTTACAGCACGGGGTTATATGCGACCTGGTATGCGGATGATGAGTCACATAACGGGGCGTATCTCGACAGTTGGGCGCAGTACAGCTGGTTTGATAACACAGTGAAAGGTGATGATTTACAGAGCGAATCTTATAAATCAAAAGGGGTTACCGCTTCACTGGAGGCTGGATACAAGCACAAATTAGCTGAATTTAATGGCAGCCAGGGAACGCGGAACGAATGGTATATCCAGCCACAAGCACAGATTACCTGGATGGGAGTAAAAGCTGATAAGCATCGCGAAAGCAACGGTACTCTGGTGCGAAGCGAAGGAGACGGTAATATTCAGACCCGACTGGGCGTGAAAACCTGGCTTAAGAGCCACCATAAAATGGATGAAGGCAAATCCCGCGAGTTCCAGCCATTTATGGAAGTGAACTGGCTACATAACAGTAAGGATTTCAGCACTCGCATGGATGGCGTGTCAGTCTCTCAGGATGGAACCCGAAATATTGCCGAGATAAAAACCGGGGTGGAAGGACAGCTAAATGCCAACCTGAATGTCTGGGGAAATGTGGGCGTTCAGGTTGCTGACAAGGGATATAATGACACCTCCGCGATGATTGGCGTTAAGTGGTCATTCTGAACTGAATAATTCGTAAAAGGAGAGGGAGTCGGATGAGTGACAATTCGACTCTCTGTATTATTTTTTTGCCGCCAGCTTTTTCTGCCAGAAAGGAGACAAGCGGATTTAGCTGGCGCACATGATTTAAGCAAGGTGTGTTAAATGGCTTCGCATGATTTGAGTGTTTTTCTTGAAGAGTTCGGGGCAACCGTTAATCTGACGTTGCCTGGTATTGTGTCCGAGAAAGAACGGCTTTTACTCAAGCTGCTGATGGAGGGGATGTCTGTTACAGAAATATCACAATATAGAAATCGCAGCGCAAAAACAATTTCACATCAAAAGAAACAACTGTACGAAAAACTCGGTATTCAGAGTGATATTACCTTCTGGCGGGATATCTTTTTTCAATATCATCCACAGGTAGTCACCGCCACAGTTAATAAAAATAAATTCTATATCCCTGACAACCGTTGTCACCATATTGTCACGCCTGAAGCCATCAGCCTGGCGCTGGAAAACCATGAATTTAAACCGTGGATCCAACCTGTTTTCTGCGCACAGACAGGGGTACTAACAGGCTGTGAAGTGCTTGTTCGCTGGGAGCACCCGCAAACGGGAATTATCCCTCCGGATCAGTTTATTCCTCTGGCGGAGTCATCTGGCCTTATTGTCATAATGACCCGCCAGTTGATGAAACAGACTGCGGATATTCTGCTGCCGGTAAAACATTTGCTACCGGACAATTTCCATATTGGTATCAACGTCTCGGCGGGCTGTTTTTTGGCTGCGGGATTTGAAAAAGAGTGTCTGAACCTGGTCAAGAAATTAGGTAATGATAAAATCAAGCTGGTTCTTGAGCTGACAGAACGTAACCCCATTCCGGTAACACCAGAAGCCAGAGCGATATTTGACAGCCTTCATCAGCACAACATTACCTTTGCGCTGGATGACTTTGGTACGGGCTATGCGACCTATCGTTATCTGCAGGCGTTTCCGGTCGATTTTATTAAAATTGACAAGTCGTTTGTGCAAATGGCGAGTGTTGACGAAATCTCCGGCCATATTGTGGACAATATTGTCGAACTGGCGCGTAAGCCTGGTCTGAGTATCGTAGCGGAAGGGGTAGAAACCCAGGAGCAGGCGGACTTAATGATCGGTAAAGGTGTTCACTTTTTGCAGGGCTATTTGTACTCTCCGCCGGTTCCGGGTAATAAATTTGTCTCTGACTGGGTAATGAAAGCCGGTGGTTGATGTAAGCCGCTATTCACAGCGCATCGGGAGGTTGGCAGCGATTAATTCTCCCGATGCAGTAAATCCTGATAGATCCCCGTTAATATGCCATTTGGCGCAAATTGCCTTTTAATCCACTGCGTCACCTGACCCGTTGCAGAGTGCTGGGTCGCCAGTAACATGCGTGAATCTTGGCGCGGATTATGAATTTGTCGGGTAACCAGCAGTGATTGCGCCATCGCTTCACGAACCATGTAATCTGGCAAAAAACCAATCCCTTCACCTAAAATCTGGCACTGACATTTGGTGTTGAAATCAGGCACCAGAATCGACTCCTGCCCATGCAGCAACCAACCCACCTTTTTATTAATCGTATGCGCGGTGTCCTCCACCATAATATTAGGGTAGAGACGCAGCTGGCTTTCGGCGATCGGCTCCGGCACAAAGGCTAACGGGTGATCCGGGGCGATAGCAAAAGCCCAGCGAATCGCACCAATCTCGGTGTAATCAATGCCGCCACCGTCCAGCAGCGTATCGGGCGCGCCGATGGCGATATTCGCCTGGTTATTGATAATCGCATCCCAGACGCCGTTATACACTTCGGTGGTGACGGTAATCTGGCAGGTAGGAAACTGCTTTTTCAGCACCTGTAATAAGCGTGCGGTGTGTTTGGGTGTATAAAGTAGCTGATTAATACAAATGCGCACGCGTGCTTCTATGCCCTGCGAAATAGTATCGATGCTGCGTTTGATGGCGTGAAAATCATTCAGCAGGTCGGTGGCCTTGCGGAAAAAATAACGCCCGGACTCCGTTAACTCAATGCTGCGGGTATTGCGGGTGAACAGCACTACATCCAGCCCCGTTTCCATTCGCTTGATGGTGTAGCTAATGGCGGAAGTGGTTAAACCCAACTCTTCTGCGGCTTTGCTGAAACTGCCAAAACGCGCAGCGGTAGTAAATGCCAACAGGTTTTCTTCGGTAAAAATTGAGTTCATTAAACCATTCCCGCCATTTTCTAATATGAATTTCTCCAGCCATGACTGTAGAGGTATCGGTTAAAGATAGATAATCATTTTTGAATAACTTTTAATACCCGTCGCGTTTAGTTGTCGCTTCGCTTAATTTTTGTCCGCCATATTCGGAAATTATCCCCACGCAGTTACCCGCCAGAAAACCCAGTAACGTTACCGTCCAGTTCATCCCGCTGGCAAAAAATAGCGTCATGCCGAGAAAGCCACCGGGAATGAATGACAGTAACCAGAAACGTCCTTGCCAGACCACCACCGCTGAGAAGGGCACGGTAGTAATCACGCTTGCCCAGAATCCAGAAAGACCACTTACAGAAGCCAGCCAGCCGGCAGCCAGCGCGGCGAAAAACGCCCACACCATCCCGGAATAATTAACCGCCAGGCTTCTGATAAACCCCGATTTACCGCCGCCTGCGGCATAAAAACTGCAAAAGGCGACGAAGCCAATCGTTCCTAATAATTCCCATCCCTGAGAGAGCCCGACATGTGAAGACACTAACTGCCAAAGCCCTGCACAAATACCGACGGTGACACCCGTTGCCGTGAGTCCGTTCATCTTGTTCCCCTCTGGTTAGACATGGACGAAAGCTACTCTTACATGTGCAGACTATAGAGAAATAAAACCTGATTGAGTGAAAGGGTATCGGGTCAAAGAAACAAATATTGCACTACCGCACACTGCGAAAAGATTGTTGAACATCTTTCAACAAAAAGGCGAAATACGGCGAATTAAATTTAAGCGGGTTCTTTTATCAGATTATCGTTGCTATTCTCAATTCATCGAAAACAGCCACAAAAACCAGGGGAATGTGAATGACTATAAAAAATCTACCTGCCGACTATTTATTGGCTGCGCAACAGGGTGATATTGATAAAGTAAAAACCTGCCTTGCGCTGGGTGTCGATATTAATACCTGCGATCGTCAGGGGAAAACGGCAATTACGCTGGCAAGTTTATATCAGCAATATGCTTGCATTCAGGCATTAATTGACGCCGGAGCGGATATTAATAAACAAGATCATACCTGTTTAAATCCTTTTTTAATTAGCTGTCTGAACGATGATTTAACGCTACTACGAATTATTTTACCGGCTAAACCCGATCTTAATTGCGTAACCCGTTTTGGCGGTGTCGGCCTGACGCCTGCCTGTGAAAAAGGCCATTTAAGTATTGTAAAAGAGCTTTTGGCGCATACGGAAATTAACGTTAACCAGACCAACCATGTTGGCTGGACGCCATTACTGGAAGCGATTGTGCTTAATGATGGCGGTATTAAACAGCAGGCGATTGTCCAGTTATTGCTGGAACACGGGGCCAGCCCGCATATGACCGATAAATATGGCAAAACACCGCTGGAACTGGCGCGGGAACGCGGTTTTGAAGAGATTGCGCAATTGCTGATTGCCGCAGGTGCATAATCCGGGAGGCTTGCTATCGACACACCAGAAAGACGGTGTGTGTGGGCGCTAACTGCGGATGCGGATTTTCTGGCGCAGCGGGGGCAAGGACAGGTTGAACAGGTCTTTGCCAGAGCGGTAAATATCGCACTCCCGGCTCGCCAGCAGTTGCTGACGCTGCTTTGTGAAGAATACGACAATGCGCCAAACAGTTGTCGGTTGGCACTCACTCACTTTGATGGTCTGTTCCATCATGGCGATAAGGTTCAGTTTGACGAGCATGGGATTACGATTGGTAAAGATATTCATATAGATAAGCATCGTTGTCAGCGTTGGCTGTCCCCAACACTGCAAATGACCGCTCTGAATTTTCACCTTATCGCCTGGCAACAGTGGCACGACATTATTCATCAGCACCTGGGGGAAAATGAAACCCTGTTTAATTATCGCGGCGATAATCCATTTTATCAGGCGTTAAATAAAGAATTACATATCAGGCGACGTGCTGTTATTCATGCATTAAACGATAAACAAAATATCGCGTCAGCGGTCGCTAATATGATTGGGTTAGGGATTGGTCTGACGCCTTCAGCCGACGATTATTTAACAGGTCTGGCGCTTGTTTTATTTATTTCCGGGCATCCGGTAGAAAAATACAAAGAGGAATTTTATCTCGGCCTGCAACGCGGCAGAAATAATACCACGTTATTAAGTGCCATAACGCTGGAAGCCGCATTACAACAACGCTGTCGGGAAAATATTTATCACTTTATTCACGGCATCATTAATGACATCCCTGAGAACGCCACTCAGACAATAGAAAAAATTAAACATATTGGCTCCAGTTCCGGCTGCGACATGCTGTATGGCATGGCCGATGGTTGTGCGCTGAGCCAAACCTACGGAGGGAATTATGTCAGTTAAAATAGTCATTAAACCGAATACCTATTTTGATTCTGTCTCGTTGATGTCCATCTCCACGCGTGCAAATAAACTCGACGGTGTCGAGCAGGCATTTGTGGCGATGGCGACCGAAATGAACAAAGGCGTGCTGAAAAATTTAGGGCTGCTGACGCCGGAACTGGAGCAGGCGAAAAACGGCGACCTGATGATCGTTATCAACGGCAAAGCGGGCGCGGACAACGAGCAGTTGCTGGTGGAGATTGAAGAACTGTTCAATACCAAAGCGCAAAGTGGTACGCACGAGGCGCGTTATGCCACTATCACCAGCGCCAAAAAGCATATCCCGGAAAGTAACCTGGCGGTGATTTCCGTCAACGGCCTGTTTGCCGCTCGCGAAGCGCGTCAGGCGCTGCAAAATGACCTCAACGTGATGCTGTTCTCCGATAACGTCTCGGTTGAAGATGAACTGGCGCTCAAGCAGCTCGCTCACGAAAAAGGGCTGCTGATGATGGGGCCAGACTGCGGCACGGCGATTATCAACGGCGCGGCGCTCTGCTTTGGTAACGCCGTGCGTCGTGGCAACATCGGTATTGTTGGTGCGTCCGGCACCGGCAGCCAGGAACTGAGTGTCCGCATCCATGAATTTGGCGGCGGCGTTTCACAACTGATCGGCACCGGCGGGCGCGACCTGAGCGAGAAAATTGGCGGCCTGATGATGCTCGACGCCATCGGCATGTTAGAAAACGATCCGCAAACTGAAATCATCGCCTTAATTTCTAAACCGCCAGCGCCGGCGGTGGCTCGCAAAGTGCTGGAACGCGCGCGCGCCTGCCGCAAGCCGGTGGTGGTCTGCTTCCTCGGTCGTGGCGAAACGCCTGTGGATGAGCAGGGGCTACAGTTTGCTCGCGGCACCAAAGAAGCGGCGCTGAAAGCAGTGATGCTTTCCGGCGTGAAACAAGAACATCTCGACCTGCATACGCTAAACCAGCCGTTGATTGCTGACGTGCGCGCTCGCCTGAAGCCGCAACAGAAATACATTCGTGGCCTGTTCTGCGGCGGCACGCTGTGCGACGAAACGATGTTCGCGGTGATGGAAAAACATGGCGATGTGTACAGCAACATTCAGCCCGATCCTGAATTCCGCCTGCAAGATATCAACCGCAGCATCAAACACACCTTCCTCGACTTTGGCGATGACGACTTCACCAACGGCAAACCACATCCAATGATTGACCCCACCAACCGTATCAGCCGGTTGCTCGAAGAGGCGCGCGATCCCGAAGTGGCGGTGATCGTGATGGATTTTGTGCTCGGATTTGGATCGCATGAAGATCCGGTCGGCTCCACCATCGAGGCGATCAAAGAAGCAAAAGCGATCGCCGCTACCGAAGGGCGCGAGTTGATCATTCTCGCCTATGTGCTGGGCACCGATCTCGATACGCCATCATTAGAACAACAGAGCCAGATGCTGCTTGATGCCGGAGTGATTCTGGCGAGCAGCAGCACCAATACCGGATTGCTGGCGCGTGAATTTATCTGCAAAGGGGAGGAAGCCTGATGAGCCCGTCACTGTTTAGCCAACCGTTGAACGTTATTAACGTCGGCATCGCCATGTTTAGCGATGACCTGAAAAAGCAGCATGTAGAAGTGACTCAACTCGACTGGACGCCGCCGGGGCAGGGCAATATGCAGGTGGTGCAGGCGCTGGATAACATTGCCGATTCGCCCCTGGCAGACAAAATCGCCGCCGCTAACCAGCAGGCGCTGGAACGCATTATCCAGTCGCATCCGGTGCTGATTGGTTTTGATCAGGCGATTAACGTGGTGCCCGGCATGACGGCGAAAACCATTCTTCACGCCGGGCCGCCGGTCACCTGGGAAAAAATGTGCGGCGCGATGAAAGGCGCGGTCACCGGGGCGCTGGTGTTCGAAGGGCTGGCGAAAGACCTCGACGAGGCGGCTGAACTGGCGGCTTCCGGGGAGATCACCTTCTCGCCGTGCCACGAACATGATTGCGTGGGGTCGATGGCGGGGGTTACCTCGGCCTCGATGTTTATGCACATCGTGAAAAACAAAACCTACGGCAACATCGCTTACACCAACATGAGCGAGCAGATGGCGAAGATTTTGCGTATGGGCGCCAACGACCAGAGCGTGATCGACCGCCTCAACTGGATGCGCGATGTGCAGGGACCAATGCTGCGCGACGCGATGAAAATTATCGGTGAGATCGATCTGCGCTTAATGCTGGCGCAGGCGCTGCATATGGGCGATGAGTGTCATAACCGCAATAACGCCGGGACGACGCTGCTGATTCAGGCGCTGACGCCGGGGATTATTCAGGCGGGCTATTCCGTCGAGCAACAGCGCGAAGTGTTTGAGTTTGTCGCCAGCAGCGACTACTTCTCCGGCCCGACGTGGATGGCGATGTGTAAAGCGGCGATGGATGCGGCGCACGGCATCGAATACAGCACCGTGGTCACCACGATGGCGCGAAACGGCGTCGAGTTCGGCCTGCGGGTCAGCGGCCTGCCGGGGCAGTGGTTTACCGGCCCGGCGCAGCAGGTCATCGGCCCGATGTTTGCCGGTTATAAGCCGGAGGATTCGGGGCTGGATATCGGCGACAGCGCCATCACCGAAACCTACGGTATTGGCGGATTTGCTATGGCGACCGCGCCTGCGATCGTCGCGCTGGTGGGCGGCACGGTGGAAGAGGCTATCGATTTCTCCCGTCAGATGCGAGAAATCACCCTCGGTGAAAACCCGAATGTCACCATTCCGCTGCTCGGTTTTATGGGCGTGCCGTCGGCAATCGACATCACCCGCGTGGGCAGCAGCGGCATTCTGCCGGTGATCAACACCGCCATCGCCCATAAAGATGCGGGCGTCGGCATGATTGGCGCGGGCATTGTGCATCCACCATTCGCCTGCTTCGAGAAAGCCATTCTTGGCTGGTGCGAACGTTACGGCGTCTGACCTACATGTTTATGCCGGATGCGGCGTGAACGCCTTATCCGGCCTACGAATGGCACAAGAGTTTGTAGGCCTGATAAGACGCGCGAACGTCGCATCAGGCATTTTTCACCATTGCCGGATGGCACAAGAATCTGTAGGCCTGATAAGCGTAGCGCATCAGGCAGTCTGGCGTTGGTCATAACCCCATCACCCTCTGTCGCGGACATAACAACATGAAAGAACTTGTGGTCGTTGCCATTGGTGGCAACAGCATTATCAAAGATAACGCCAGCCAGTCGATTGAGCATCAGGCGGAGGCGGTGAAAGCCGTCGCCGATACGGTGCTGGAAATGCTGGCTTCCGATTACGACATTGTGCTGACCCACGGCAACGGGCCGCAGGTCGGGCTGGATTTACGCCGCGCGGAGATTGCCCACGAGCGTGAAGGGCTGCCCTTAACGCCGCTGGCGAACTGTGTGGCAGATACGCAAGGCGGCATTGGCTATCTGATCCAACAGGCGCTGAACAACCGACTGGCGCGTCACGGCGAGAAAAAGGCCGTCACCGTGGTGACTCAGGTTGAAGTGGATAAAAACGATCCGGGTTTTGCTCATCCCACCAAGCCCATCGGTGCATTCTTTAGTGAAAGCCAGCGTGACGAATTACAAAAGGCAAACCCTGACTGGCATTTTGTTGAGGATGCCGGACGGGGCTATCGCCGCGTTGTCGCCTCGCCGGAACCGAAACGCATTGTGGAAGCGCCTGCTATTAAGGCGCTGATCCAACAAGGCTTTGTGGTGATTGGCGCGGGCGGTGGCGGAATTCCGGTGGTGCGCAGTGAAGCAGGCGATTACCAAAGCGTGGACGCGGTTATCGACAAAGATCTCTCCACTGCACTGCTGGCGCGCGAAATTCACGCTGACATTTTAGTGATTACCACCGGTGTCGAAAAAGTGTGCATTCACTTTGGCAAGCCGCAGCAGCAGGCGCTGGATCGGGTGGATATTGCCACCATGACCCGCTATATGCAGGAAGGGCATTTCCCGCCCGGCAGCATGTTGCCAAAAATTATCGCCAGCCTGACATTTTTAGAACAGGGCGGCAAAGAAGTGATTATCACCACGCCGGAATGCCTGCCAGCGGCGCTGCGCGGTGAAACGGGCACCCATATTATTAAAACGTAAGGACGTAAGATGAAAGAAAGCAATAGCCGTCGTGAGTTTTTGAGCCAGAGCGGTAAGATGGTTACCGCCGCCGCGCTGTTTGGTACGTCTGTGCCGCTCGCCCACGCGGCAGTCTCTGGCACCGCAAACTGCGAAGCGAATAACACCATGAAAATCACTGACCCGCACTACTATCTCGACAACGTGTTGCTGGAAACCGGTTTTGATTACGAAAACGGCGTAGCGGTGCAGACCCGCACGGCGCGCCAGACCGTGGAAATTCAGGACGGCAAAATTGTTGCCCTGCGCGAGAATAAGCAGCATCCGGACGCCACGCTGCCGCACTATGACGCTGGCGGTAAGTTGATGCTGCCCACCACCCGCGACATGCATATTCATCTCGACAAAACCTTTTATGGCGGGCCGTGGCGCTCGCTCAATCGCCCGGCAGGCACCACAATCCAGGACATGATCACGCTTGAGCAGAAAATGCTGCCGGAGTTGCAACCGTACACTCAGGAGCGGGCGGAAAAACTGATCGATTTATTGCAGTCGAAAGGCACCACCATTGCCCGTAGCCACTGCAATATCGAACCGGTTTCCGGCCTGAAAAATCTGCATAACTTACAGGCGGTGCTGGCGCGACGTCAGGCGGGCTTCGAGTGTGAAATTGTTGCCTTCCCGCAGCACGGTTTGCTGTTGTCGAAATCGGAACCCTTAATGCGCGAAGCGATGCAGGCGGGGGCGCATTACGTCGGCGGGCTGGATCCCACCAGCGTTGATGGCGCGATGGAAAAATCTCTCGACACCATGTTCCAGATTGCGCTGGACTACGACAAAGGCGTCGATATTCACCTGCACGAAACCACGCCGGCAGGCGTGGCGGCCATCAATTATATGGTTGAAACCGTAGAGAAAACGCCGCAACTGAAGGGCAAGCTGACCATCAGTCACGCCTTTGCGCTGGCAACGCTTAACGAGCAACAGGTGGATGAACTGGCAAACCGCATGGCGGCGCAGCAAATTACTATCGCCTCGACGGTGCCGATTGGCACGTTGCATATGCCGCTCAAACAGTTGCACGACAAAGGCGTAAAAGTCATGACAGGAACTGACAGCGTTATCGACCACTGGTCACCTTACGGCCTTGGCGACATGCTGGAAAAAGCCAATCTGTACGCGCAACTCTATATTCGTCCTAACGAACAGAACCTCTCCCGATCGCTGTTTTTAGCCACTGGCGATGTCCTGCCGCTGAATGAAAAAGGCGAGCGCGTCTGGCCAAAAGCGCAGGATGACGCCAGCTTTGTGCTGGTGGACGCCTCCTGTTCCGCCGAGGCGGTGGCGCGTATCTCGCCACGTACCGCAACGTTCCATAAAGGGCAACTGGTATGGGGGCGTGTGGCAGGTTGATGTCCGTTTGAAATGTCTTCAACGGTGAGTCGTAAGAGATTTATCGCCCCAGGGAGTGGGGCAACTTGAATATGGGTTTGTTGGCCTTGATTCTTCTGAGCCGGAGACATTGTGTGTGGTACCGCTAACCACACAGTAAACCTTACGAGCCGCCTTAAGCATCCGGCAACGCATAACACTTCACCGGTTTTCCGTCTTTCATTTCCACCAACATGCGGCTGGTCTGCAACGGCTTGTCCAGCATATTTTGCTGGAATTGGTCGAACGCCATGCGGGCTTCCTTAATTGCGACTTTTTGCGGCATTAAGCGGTTATTGCACCATTTTCGCAAAATGACTTTATTGGCGCTGGTGGTATTCGCCTGTTCCGCTACGGCGCCGATGCTATCAATTCGTGACTGTAATTGTTTTTCTACCTTGCTGATAACCGTATCGAACTGCGCATAATGATGTTCTATAGCCTGCTGACGACGTTCTACCAGTATCGTCTGACCCTCACTATGGCTGACCAGATGTAATGCTTGCCCGCGTACCCTCATCGCTAAATCCCACTCCATCGTCCGTTCTTCAATAATTTTTTGTTGCGCCTGAATTTTACTGGTGATGGTTGCGCTACTGAAAAAACTGCCGTCATTTATAGAGGCTACCTTCTCGCCAGCAAAGGCAATATCCGTCAGCAGATGATCCTGGAGCGTTGAAAAATCCTTTTCGATAGCTTCAAGTATTTGCCGTATTTCTGGCGAAGATTGCCCCTCAATGACGACAGGTGTGATTTGCTGTAAATACTGAATAGCGCCGACAATTTCAGATTTGCGGGCATTGTTCTGGAACGCAGAAATCTCCCGAATAGTTTCAATTATCTGCGTCAGTTTATTGCTGATATCTGCCAGATGTTTTTGTGCCAGTATCGCCGAAGCGACATTCAGTAATATGCTGGCATTGACTAATTGATTCAGTTTGTCAGGGTTCAGCAAAACTGCGTGCGCTTTAATTCCTTTTTCCCCGAGACTGAAGCCACGATATCCCGAGCCATCTTTCACTTTCGCCAGTGCGCCATCAATTATGACTTCCATATAGTGATGACTGGCGACATGGGCGGCGGTGGCGAGCGAAGGAAGCGTCTGTAAGAGTGGGCCTAACCGTGAAATTTCAGTAATGTCATGTCGTATCAGAGTGTCGGGGTGGGTAATTTCATTTAAAGCGATAGACGATACAGTTAAAACGCGCTGCGACTTTTCATTTTCAAACACCCAGCGATTGCCATAGTTTGCGGTTGACATTGCCGTTGATGATACCGATTCGCTCAGACGGTGATGGCGGGAATTTTTTAAGCGAATCCAGGCAATTTGCACTACACAGGGCAAGGTGATTCGGAACGCCGGGTTGGAAATATCATAAGCGGTATATAAACCGGTGAGGGCTAACCCGACAGGACCGGTGAGAACGCCCAACACGCGACCTATCCCCAGACCCGCAATTAGCGGGAGTGCCTTCCCCGTGGCGATCTGCGCCAGACCGCTTGCTACCATTGCCGCACGTTGCAAAAGTGGCAGCTCCATACGTGACAACTTATCCAGGCTAATACTGGTGTTAATTCCCATATCACGGAGAAGCTGACGGCGATCGTCATCTGACATTTTGTTCCAGGATGACGCAAAAACGGCATCGATAATCAGTGATTCTTTTTCTTTTACCGGTGCATTTTTCGCGACTTTAATTTTCAGATGGCTGGCGACATCGTCAACAATTTCGCTATAGCTAACGCCATTGCGTCGGAACAGATTCATTACGGTGTTACCGCCAAAATGTTGCAGTTCGCGAATCAGCAAACGCAATGTTTCCTCATCAACAGCTTCGCTATTTTTACCATCGCGCAAGGCCTTTTTAACGCGGTCAGACTGGGAAAAATTAAATTTTCCGTCTGGGGTAATGTAATCAATCAGCAGATCGATATCGTTTTTGTCGGCGTTCAGTAGCAGAGCAACCAGCGTTTCATCGCCCTTAATGTCAATCTCACTCATTTAATTGTCTCGTTGAATAGTGACTGGACGTTATTAGAAGCAGCGCGCCCTACGAAAAAGTTTCATACGTAAGTCTGGCGGCGAAAAAAATAAAATCCCCAATTTTTGTGTCATAAAGCATAAATTCTGTGAATTATTTTCACCAAGCGATTTAAATTTCTTACATATGCGTGTGATCAATGTTTTTGTGAGATATATAACGTTTTATTGATGTAAAAATCGAGACTTTTCCTATAATGAGCGGGCGATTTTTTTCCTTGCTGGTGATGTTCTGCCCTGCAAATTTCTTTTCCTTCACTCAAGGTATTTAGATGTTTTCGCTGACTTCGTTCCTCGACACGTTAACCTCTGTTAATCCAGAAAATGTGCCGATTTATGTCGCTATTGTGGTTGGGGTTTTGTTGTTGGGTTTCATTGTCCGTTACGCTATTCCTTCATTTAGGGTTTCAGCGCGCTTTAAACAAAAAGCGAAAGCAATTCGGCAACTTGGCAATGAAAAACCGGCACAACAACTCGAAAAATTAGACGCGTTATTCTCTGATAAATTTTTTGCGCATCCCTGGAGCGAATTTAAAGAGTCTCTACATCGCCAGTTTGAGTTTGACGAAAACAGCGGGCAAAAAAAAATTAGCGCCATCCGTTCAACGGCTCCGTCGTCAGCATGGTTTACGGAACCGTTATTAGTCGAAATTCCTCTCTATACGGAAGCGTTTAAACATCTCCCTGGCATCCTGACCGGAATTGGGATCATCGGCACCTTTTCGGGGCTGATGATTGGTTTGCACCATTTTGACCCCAGCACGCCAGAGCAGGTCAGCGCCAGCGTCGCTAACCTTTTACGCGACGTTCTGTATGCGTTTTTAGGTTCGGCGTTTGCTATTACGTTTTCCATTCTGGTCACCATGTTTGAAAAATGGCGACTGGCGCAATGTTATAAAAACCTTGAACTTCTTACCGCCAGCATTGACCAGCTTTTTGAGGGCGGCGTCGGTGAAGATTACCTTTCGCAACTTCTTTCCAGTACTAAAGAAAACACCACCCATGCGCGGCAACTTAAGGATGGTCTGGTCACTGACCTGCGCGAAATGCTGCAAAACCTGGTGGATAGCCAGGTGCGGGAAAATCAAAAGCTGGCAGAGACATTATCAACAACATACCGCGAGTCAGGCCAACAGTTTGCTGAACAGGTCAGTGGTGCTATCGAAACCAGTCTGAAAAATCCGCTGGATAAAATTGCTGGTGTGGTGCAAACCGCCTCCGGCGATCAGAGCCATCGTGTGCAGTCGATGCTGGAGAACGTCCTGACCGCCTTTATGAGCAAAATGGATAACACCTTTGGTCAGCAATTCACCACCATGCAGGAGATGATGGGGCGTTCTGTGGAAGCCATTCAGTCTATGCAAAGCGGCTTCTCAACGTTGTTGCAGGATATGCGTCAGGCCGGGGATGACTCACGTCAGGGCAGCGCGCAACTGATCTCTCAACTGTTAAGCGAAATGAAAAGCGGTCAGCAGGAGATGCAGGCAGGGATGAATGAGATGCTGCGCAGCTTGCAGGAATCCGTTGCCCGTATTGGCGCAGAAGGTGAGGGCGCGGGCGAACGGATGGCGCAAAAACTGGAAAAAATCTTTGCCGACAGCGAAGCGCGTGAAAAAGCGATGGCGGAACAGATGCGCGCGTTTATTGAGGCTATCCAGTCCAGTGTTCAGCAAGGGCAAAATGAAACCATGGAGAAAATGGCAGCTTCCGTGGATACGCTTGGCAGCCATATGGCGACGCTCTTTGCACAACTGGAAAATGGTCAGCAGCAACTTAATCAGCAGCAAAACCAGGCGCAAAATCTGCTGATGGGCAATATGAGCAAAGGTATCGAAACGCTGACGCAAAACCTGGCGGGTGTATTCAGCCAACTGGAGTCCGGGCAAAAACAGATGAGCCAGACTCAGGAACAGGGGCAACGCGTGCTGCATGAAGAAACTCAGCAGCTTCTGGCACGTAGCGAAGCGCGTGAGCAGGCGGCGGCTGAGCAACAGCAACAGTTTATGACGTCGTTACAGCAAACCATGCATTCCGGTCAGGATGCCCTGCGAGAGAAAATGACCAGCGGTATCGATCACCTGGGTAGCCAACTTGGCAACCTGTTTGGGCAACTGGAAGAAGGTCAGAAGTCGCTCAGTCAGCAACAGCAATCTGCGCAGAGTGCGTTACAACAGGAAGCGCAGCGAATCATTGGTCAGCTTGAAAGTCAGGTTGAGTCGCTGATGCAGATGCTGCGTGAACAGCAATCTGCTTCAGGCGATCTGCTGCAACGGATGGCGCAAAACACCACGCGCCATCTGGAAGAGATACAAACAGGAGCCGATAAAATGCGCGTGGCTGCCGACCGCTTTGAGGCTGCGGGCGATCGTGTTGCTGAGGCTAATCAGTTGACCGCTGAGGTGCTCAATGGCACGCAACAGGCAGGACGCACGCTTTCCAGTGCCAGCGCGGAGTTGGGTGCATTGATTGCTGATTATCGTAATACCCGTGAAGTCGTGGCGAATGCCATAACGGCACTCGAAACGCTGATTAACCGTAGCCATGATGAACAAACATCGCGCAGCCGTTTTGTTGACGATCTGAAAGCGTACTCTGAACGCCTGCAACAATATAACCGTGAGGCTCAGGAGTTCCTGCATAACATTGCCGAGGTAATGGGAACCAGTTTTGAATCCTTTACGACCGGAGTGGAAAACGGCCTGAATCGTTCACTGCAAGAGATGGATACGCAACTGACGAAAGCGGCGGGAGCCTTAAGTTCTTCGGTTGAGATTATCGGTGAAAGCGTGGATACGCTGGAAACAGTACTCCGTCATCGTCGCGCGTAAGGAACAGGCTGATGTTTAACCGGGTATTTAATGGCAGGCAACGGCGCAGCGATGAAGCGGAAAAACCCTTCTGGATCTCCTATGCAGACCTGATGACCGCCATGATGGTGCTGTTTCTGGTGGTGATGGTGGCGTCACTTAGCTCTGTTACGCAGCGGATCCAGCAGGCGGAGGCGGGGGAGAAATCGCGCGGGCATGATATCGCTCGCCTGTGTGAAAAACTTGAGCTTCAGGCAAAGAATCTCAATAAGACGATTCAGGTTGACTGCCATGACAACCGTATCAGCTTTGGTGAAGCAGGGCGTTTTGAGCACAATCGCTTTGCGCTTAACGCCGAAGGATTACAGGCGCTACAGGATGTGGTGCCGTTAGTGCTGGAGGCGGCAAATAGCGATGAAGGCAAAAAATGGTTTAAGCAAATTGTTATAGAAGGTTTTACGGATACTGACGGTTCTTATCTCTATAACCTGCACCTTTCGTTGCAACGCTCGGAATGGGTGATGTGCAGTTTGCTGGATAGCAGAAGCGCGCTACAGCAAAAAATAACCCCGGAACAACAGGTCCAGATCCGTAAATTATTTCTGGCGGGCGGGGTTTCGTTCAACAATGCGAAAGAGAGCAAAGAAGCCAGCCGTCGCGTAGAACTGCGGATGCAATTCTTTGGCCTGAAAGACAAAAAGCGCGACGAAAGCATGGATGTTGTTCCTGGCATTAGTCAGGAAACCTGTCAGTTGGGAGCCATGCAATGACTTCTGCTATTGAAAAACTGAAAACCCGTTTGCTGCCCTATCGGGAGCAGAACGTGCAGCCGACGGTAAGTCATGCTTTTCACTATCTTCAGCGCGTTATCGCGCAACTTGAGAGGAAGGTAGATGCTCGCGCGGTGCAGATGGTTCCCCCTCTGGAGAAACGCCGACAGGCCATTGCCCGGCTGCGTGCGGGGGATACGCCAAAGCCCTTCGAGTGGAAGATGATTTTTTTTGGCCTTAATGACGTGGCAGAAGGCGATCTGTTTGAAATTGCATTGATTGATGATGCAACAAACTTCGCGAGGATTATCGCTGAAATTGAACAAAAAATTGCGCAGCAGCGGTTAACACGCCGCGAATGGCTGGCGCTATGTACCAGCTACTTTGGTCATTCCAGCGATACACCGGAAAAGAATCCGCAGTGGCTTCAGCTACGCACGCAGATTGCTCGTGGGTTTCAACAGCTAAAAGAGAGTGCGCCGCGTCAGATGTCTTGGATGTCGGTCATTGACACCTATAGCGATATTTTTACCGATAATGCAGGTTTTCTTCTCGGACAACAGCTTGGGCGTGGAGAAATCACGGATATTTCGGTGCTGGAGAAAGTCGCGCAAATTCCGCAAACCAGCTGGTTATGGCGCAAAATTGTTAACCACCTGGTCAATGAGATTTTTTGCCTGACTGACGATGCTTTTCAGCAGAAAATTCATTCTCTTATCGCCTTAAGCCGCCAGCTTACGCGGTTTAAAGATAATATTCTGGCAGCCACTCTGACCCGTTATTATCAGTCGGCTTTTAAACATCAAACGCATTTCGAACTCAAGCAATTGGCCCTGGAATATTGGGGAAATCCGCAGTTAACCAGCCGTAATAAAAGCTGGCAGGTTCACGTTGAAAATCCGGTATTACTGATGGTGCAAGGATGGTTCGCCAAAGACGACCTGAAACTGTTCTTTGAATTGCTGAAAGGCAATCGGGATGTTGACCATGCGCGCCTGTTCTACTGGCTACGTTTTGCCAACCAAATGAGCTATACGCGCATTGTGCTGGGCGAAGATGCGCTGCGATCCAAAGATGCCGATTATGTTGAATTCAGGGCGAAAAACGCAGGGCGATTAAGCCGTCTGCAAGGTTCTGGTTCACGCGATAACAATGCCATGATTATGCGCATTGGTGATTATCTGTTTGTCGAATTTTCGAAAGTGGGGGCGATGTATGCCTACCATATGGGGAATGCGCCCTTTAATCCGGAAACCGGCATTCTTGATATTGATTATGATCTGAAAGATAAGCGGAATAACCGCCGTAAAGTCCGGTTGCGTTTACCGCATTTGTCGCCGGTATTTCTCTACTCACTCAACCGAATTGAGGGGTGGATGAGCCGATATGACGAAGAACTTCGTAAGCTGGGTATTGATTACGTTGCGGAAGATTTAAATCAGTCCTCTGTCACTTTGGATATCTCTCGCTTCAATGCCTCAAAGACCGTGAGTCGGCCTGAACCTGCATCGTTATCTGAACATGAAGTCAGTGATGCAAAGTCAGACCGGGAAGAGCAAATCAAAATCATCGCCTCCTCGTTAAAAGCCAAAAAAGATCTCCCCGACCGAGAACAACAAATCCGGGAGATTATTCGTTCGGTCGATTGCAAAGTGATGGATAAACGAGGGCTGGGGGGCGCAATCCATATTCAGTTCAATGAACCAGACCATGAAGCGGCGCAAAAATTACTCAGCCTTGGGTTTAAACCTGTGCTGGGTAAATTTACTTACTGGAGCAAATAGTGTTCAAAAAATTGTTGGGTAAATTTATTAAAGAGAATACTTCACTACCTGCTTCATTTGCGCCGGTGTATGTAATGAAAGAAGAGGGTTTTGCTTTCCCCTTTAGTCTTGCCGATAGCGAAGATAACTGGCCTGTCGCCTCATGCCTGGAACAGCTTCATGAGGAAGATTATGTTTCACACTGGTCTGATTGCTGGTTTCTTAGCTGGGATGATTTTTACCGCATCCGGAAAAATGACGACTATGCCAGCAGTCTGGCGATTTTTGCTTTCCCTTCACAGCGCAATCTGACGGCTCATCTTGCTGCAACAGGAAGCATTAGCGATGACACTTTTCGCGTTTTCATTGATAAATGGACCCTACCTGATGACTATCGCCCTGTTGAGATAACTTGCACAGGCGCCAGCTTTTCCTCTGCGGAAGGCACCTTTGTGTTAAGTGAAGAGAACTGGCAACTTCTGGACGCACTACAGCAACTCAGGTTGCAGCAGCGACAGACGCCGGGCGAAACGGTCAACCAAACCCGTTGGGCCAAAATACGGCGGCAGGCCAAAAAAGCAGGGGCAAAACTGGATGACTATCTCGCGAAAACGATCGTCATCAGGCCGGAATCGTTGCAGTTAAAACTGCGAAAATCGCTGGTGGTGGATACTCCGGTGCTGGAAATTGAACCTGTTTTTGATGAGCAGCCTGCCAACTGGTTACAGAGTTTTGACCGCACGCAACAGGTGCAGGATCGTTACCGTGTTTTAGGGGACGATGGTGTCTTAAACCATGTCATTCTTTCTCCTGAAGTCAAAGACGTCCTGACCTCCGTGCACGCTATTACGGGGCGTCGCGTGGCGGGGGATGATGCGCTCTCATTTGTTCGCAACCCCTACACCTGGATTGGTGAAGAGGCGAGCCTGGTGCTTGATCCTGACGTTTATGAGCAGAATTTGCAGGACGCCGGGATCTACTTTTATGATTTCCGTCTGGAGCCGCAGATTGATGAAAACAGGCAAATTGCGGCGGTAACGCTTCTTCTCAGCCCCAGAACTGAGCAATCTGTGGCGGATGAAACCTATATCTTTAAACGTCCAGGTGAACTGGCGGCGTTGCTCTCTGAACTGGAGCAAAAGTTAGCGGCACAACTGCCCGCCGGAGTCTGGCAGGGTTACGATCTGGAGCTTTCCAGATTCAGCCAGGAAGAACTGCAAGGTTATCAGGCGTTGCTTGAAAACTGGCAGCACCAGGCGGCGGGAATGAATTTTACCCACGTCCTCGATCTGAACAAATACAGCGACCGGGTTATCGGGATCGGTGAATTTGAAAAAATAAGTTCGCCTTATCTGGTCAAAAGTGAAAGTGAAAAATGGCTTCCGGAGAACCTTGTGCAAGAGATGTGCGAGGCCATGTTCTCTGGCTGGGATCTCGATAATCATCAACATTTTCAGGAACTGGAAGAGCGGCTGGAAGAGGCAAAAGCTACGGATGCGCCGGAAGTCGCCATGCCCTGGAACGACAACCTTTTGCCCCGTGAAGAAGCAGAAATTTTCCACGATAAATGGAAAAAGAAAATCGACGGTGAAACAAATGATGGCGTCAGTAGTGAGCCGGTCAGTCGCGCCGTTCTGCTGATAGAACAAAATATCGAGCAGGCGCTGTATGTTAAACAACGGCGGGACTCTTTGCTCGGTGCACATCAGGCAGAAGTCGAACTGCCGATGATCCTCAAAACGTCCATTCAGCTACGTGAACACCAGCGTAAAGGGGTAGCGTGGCTCCAGCAGTTGTATCTAAAGTCGCCAATAGAGACGGCGGGATGTTTACTCGCAGACGATATGGGGCTGGGTAAAACCTTACAGATTCTAACTTTTCTCATCTGGCATCGTGAACGTTTCCCGGATGCTCCTCCTTCGCTGATTGTTGCTCCGGTGTCGTTACTCGATAACTGGGAGCGTGAGGTTGGGAATTTCTTCCTGCGCGAGCAGGTGTCGATTTTAAAACTCTACGGTAATGAACTTAAGGCTAAGAAATGCGCGAAAGAGAGTATTCCACAGGCGCTTAAAAGTAAGGGGATTAAGAACTTACTGCAAAGTGACTGGGTGGGTGACGCGCATATTGTTCTTACCACTTATGAGACGTTGCGCGATCAGGAATTTTCCCTGGCTCGTCAGCCCTGGTCCATAATGGTGTGCGACGAAGCGCAGAAAATTAAAAATCCGGCGGCATTAATTACCCAATCGGCAAAAGCCATTCAGGCACAATTTAAAGTCGCATGTACCGGAACACCGGTCGAAAATACCCTTGTCGATCTGTGGTGTTTATTTGACTTCGTGCAGCCAGGTTTGTTGGGGGCTTTAAATAATTTTGGTAAAGATTATCTGCGCCCCATTGAGCAACAGAATGATAATGCTGTCCTCGAATCGCTACGTAAATTAATAGAACCGCAGACGCTGCGCCGCACCAAAGAAGAAGTGGCGAAAGACCTGCCGGATAAGATTGAAGATCAACGCTGTAAACAGTTGAATATGCTGCCATTGCAACGGGATCTCTATACCCACTCGGTTGCAAGCTGGCGAAACCAACAGGAGATCAGCGAAGGGCTGGATCAACGAGGCTCAGGTATGCTGGGGTTACTGCATCGCCTGAAACTTATTTGCGCATGGCCTTATTCCGTCAGTGCAGATTTGCGCTTACGGAACGATGCCCCGAAAGTAAAATGGTTGCTGGAGACATTAAATATGATTCGCCAGTCATCTGATGACAAAGTGATTATTTTTACGGAACTGCGCGATATTCAACGAGAACTGCAACATCTGATTGCGCAGCATTTTGGCTTTAAGCCTTTTATTATTAATGGTGATACCAGCACCAAATCTGGCAGCGATCAAAATCGTCAGAGTCTGATCGATACATTTCAGTCAACGCCCGGTTTTAACGTCATTATTTTATCCACCATTGCGGTTGGGTTTGGCGTCAATGTCCAAAAAGCAAATCATGTCATCCACTTTACCCGTTGCTGGAATCCGGCGAAGGAAGATCAGGCGACCGATCGGGCCTACCGTATCGGGCAGCAGAAAGATGTTTACGTCTATTATCCGACGGTGCGTGATAGCCAGTTAATGACTTTTGAAGAAACGTTGGATGAATTACTGAACCGACGCCGGGCATTGGCGAGAGATATGCTCAAAGGGGCAACCGATCTGAGCGCCGCAGATTTTGAAGCGGTGCTGGCGGGTACTCCCCTGGCGTAGGGAATGCCATGGGCGAGTAAATCGACAGGGATTCGCTATTGCTTTATTAATGAACAACGAAGATATTTTGTGAATGTATGAGTTGACATTCATATGAAAAAAATCATAATTCCGTCATGTTCGCGTAGGGCAGTTTCTGTATCTTATGCATCGCACCAGGGCCTGACAGGAAATATGCTGTAAGGTTCGTATCAAAAAACCGCCATTAGCTCATCAGGAAGAGCAGACGACAACCAGGATTGTTGTATGGTACGGGGTTCGAGGCCTCGATGGCGGTCCAATTTCTCAATTGGGTTGGTTACAATTATCAGCTCACCGATGTGTCACTCCTTCATAAATCAGCCGTAGCGCAAAGACACCAATAATCGCACCAATAACCCGACTGGCAACGCGCTGCATACGCCCGTATGCACGACGCACGGCGGGTAAAGAAAACGCCTGACTAAGAAATACACGCCAGATAATAGATGCGAGCACAATCCCCGCCCAGGCCATAAACCGTGCCCAGGTCGGCGTTTCTGCGCTTAACGTCACTGAGAAGATACTGATAAAAAATAAAACTGTTTGTGGATTCGAGAGATCGGTAATTAATCCACGGCGGAAAAATACATACCAGGGGGCGCTAAGGGGCTGCTGTAACGCGCTCATCTGTGGTGTTGATTGTCGGCGCATACTGTTCCAGGCAAACCATAAGAGATAAGCACCGCCGACGATTTTAATGAGTGAGAAAATCTCTTCACACTGAGTAATGAGCGTTGCCATCCCAAATAATCCCAGCCCGGAATAGATGGCGTCGCCCAACGCCACACCAAGCCCGGTGAGTACGCCCGCGCGACGACCAGAAGCCAGACTGGTTTGAACCACGACAAAGAGATTTGCGCCTGGATTAAAAAACGTGATGACGAACAGTCCGACGGTCAGGTAAACGGCGTGCAAAGGATCCATAGTGATTTCATCCATAAATAAGCTGAATTAACTTCATCATATTTATAGTAAAAATGACTGAATGCGAGCGCGATCACAAAGACCGTGGATCTAAAAAGAGTGCCGCCCGTATCGTGACGGGCGGCAAAGTGGCATTAAAAGAGATATTTCATGCCCAGCATTCCCTGGGTATCGCTGTAACCGTTGTCCCCCAACTGCTGGGCGACGTTGCCCCACAGTTGCAGACGTGGATTAAGCTGACCTTCCACCCCAACTTTTAGCTCGCCGATGTTACGCGTGCCGATGATTTCATCGCTGATGCCATCCATCTTCACGCTGTAATTGCGGGAGTTATAAATCCAGTTGGCTTCCACGAAAGGCTGGAAGGAACGCGCTTTATGATCATCAATAGCATTGTGACCCTGCAGGTACGCTTTCACCCCCAGACGCGTTTGCAGGTTGCCTTCGGTGCTGTCCTCAACCAGAGTGCCATTGTCTTCAGTATGATTGTCTGCCTTCACATCCATCCACGTCAGTTGCATTTTAGGCTGCAACCAGTAGCTGGTGCGGGCATCTGCGCTTTCACCAAGACGGAAGGTATAACCCGCTTCAATGGCGGCGGTGATACCGTCAGAGTGATATTTTTCACTGGGCAGATACTCGCCGGAGACGGTGTTATCAAACCAGTTATAGAGCAACCAGCTATCAACATAAGTTCCTGTTTTATCTGCTTCGTTAGCGTACCAGGTGCCATACACCCCCACACTGTAGCCGTCGATTTGCCCACGAGAGCTGTACCCGGTCAGGCTGGAATGTGTGTGGCTCTTGCTGTTGGCATAGCCAGCCATCAGGCCGAGATGCCAGCGATCGAGTGCGTTACTGCTCCATTGCGCAAGATCGCCGCCAAGTTGCAGAACATAACGGTTGCTCTGAGTGCTCAGTTCATCCGAGCGATCTTTAAAACGATTATGTCCACCAATGTTACGTAACCACAGACTGGTCACTTTCTGCTCACCGGTCATCAGGTCGGTATATTGTGTTTCCCCCAGACGGTCATGCAGTCGGGTATTAAACAGCGTATTTGCCGCCTGAATATTGGCAAGATAGCTACCAATTTCCGGGCGATACAGATGTTTTCGTTCTGGTTGTGGGACAGATGGCGTAACAGGCGGCTCCGGTGTCACAGGCGGTTCTGGTGTTACAGGGGGCTCAGGATCTGGTTCCGGGATGACGGGCAGTTCCGGTGGAGTATACGGTCCTGCGGGAATTTCACTGGTTAAAAACCAGTTCTGATTGTCGCTTTTTACCACGTTGTAGTCATAGGGACCGGCAACAATGCGACCTTCTTTACTGAAAACGCCCTCTGACAGGCCATCAACCTCTACAATTTTTATCCCTTCCAGAGTATTCGCGCCCAGACCGCCCGCATTGTTGACCATAATGCGGGTACTACCGGAAGTATCACCTTTTACGATGAGTTTATCCGTTACGGAATTATCATCGCCTAATACAGTATGCATGACTAACAGGCCATCATTGGCGGTGTAGTTGCCGTTAATGGTCAGTGTGGTCGGCGTGAACTCGTGACCCTGTTCATACGAAGACAACGTTGTTGTTCCAGCCAGCGTCAGCGTTTTTAACGCCTGCGAATAACCGTTTAAATCGAGATGCCCATCGTTGTCGACAATATAATCGGAGTTGGGGCTGAAGGTATTTTCTTTACCTGCGCGTAGGCTGCCTTTTGTTATATAGGTATTACCGGCATAGTTATTCGAGCCGGATAATGTGGTTGTCCCGGAACCTACCTGGTTAACCTGACCATTTCCCTGGATAGGTGAGGCCAGAACAAAATCGGCACTGGAGTGATTAAAGTTTACTACCGACGAGGAGGAAGCATCTGCGGCTCCCAAATGAATAAATGGCGTATTAATCGAACCTGCAGGCTGTTCAGCCTCACCTTGCGCACCACCAATATTTAAAACGCCTGTGGCGCCAGGGGCGAGAGTAACCCAGATAAACGAATTGGCATTGATTGTTGCACCGTTATTAACGGTAAGGATACCGGTAGTATTAAAAGCAACATCTGGGCTGAATCCACCAAGATAAACATATTCAGCATTCAATGTTGAATTTTTACCGTCAACCAGAACCTCGCCATAACTATTACGATTTTTTGATATATCATTGGCTGGATAAGCATATCCAATAGCTACCTGAGCTGAGGTAGTGAGTGTGCCGCCATTAGTTATACGTAAATTGCCGGTTCCCTGATCGCCAACAAGAGTAATGTTAGAGGAAACTGATGAGTTTTCCCCATCAATAACCATCAACCCCTTGGCATCACCATAATATTCACCAACCCTTAGTTCCTGCAGGCCACTTATCTTACTGCCTTCTAACACATATACGGTGCCGGAACCTTCATTTGTACCCAAAAACAATTTGGATGTAGGGGTATCAAACTGCCAGTTGGTATGGTTGGATAAAGTGAGGGAACCTTCAGAATTATTACCTACGGTAGCATTAGCAGTAATAAGTGAAATATTATCAATGAGTAGTGAGCCATTAGAGTTTTGGCCTACATTCAAAGAAGTAAAATGATTCCATCCAGGATCGTAACCTTCGGAGGCAATAACTTTTGCCTCTTCGCCATTATTAATGATAACAACGCTATTTGCATCTGTGGGTGGGGTTACGGCCAGGGATACGGGTGTAAATAATACTGTTGAAATTGCTATCGCCCGTGTCGATAAGCTTTTTTTTGCTGATTTCATATCACTCACTTTCATCCTTAAATTTAAATGGCGAGATGTTTTTTATTGCACTGTTTTTCTTCCTGAAGCCTTGTAAGGCGCATACATGCAAGTTACTAAATAAGAATATATGTAATATTAGATGTAATAAATTTATTAAAGTGTTAGTTGTTCATTACATTGATTGGTTTTAGTGGTTTGTAAGTGGAGTTAATGCAGTTTTTTTATGTCGTTTAGAAAAAATACATCTAATAATCCTAAAGTTTATGTAAGTGAAATAACGAAAGGGTATGGAAATCACATTAATAGATGGGTGGTGGTTTTTTGTCCAGAAAAGTAATATGGCTTATGTGAATTTTATATTGGATTTTAGCGGAGGCAGGAATTTGAGATTTTTATGAAAATTAAATTAAGGAACACCAGCGATAATTATCGTGAGCATTATTCAACAACAGGAGAAATGTGGCTGTTTTTGAGAAAAATAGAAATATATCCTCTTTTTTTGTAGATTTTTCCTAACCGCTGAACTAATTATTAATCAACCCTGATGATGATTGATAGCTTTAGTGCATTGGCCTAATCACACATCATGGCCGGGTACGACGGTACCGTAAGAGAGGTCGGATATACGAATGCAACTAACTTCCGTTACACAGATGAAAAATAACTTGCACAACGGGAGGGGTTATATACGGCGTGCAAGGGAGCCATAGTCATTTCACCCATGAATAAGCTGAATTAACTTCATCATATTTATAGTAAAAATGACTGAATGCGAGCGCGGTAATGACTCTAACTTATTGATAGTGTTTTATGTTCAGATAATGCCCGATGACTTTGTCATGCAGCTCCACCGATTTTGAAAACGACAGCGACTTCCGTCCCAGCCGTGCCAGGTGCTGCCTCAGATTCAGGTTATGCCGCTCAATTCGCTGCGTATATCGCTTGCTGATTACGTGCAGCTTTCCCTTCAGGCGGGATTCATACAGCGGCCAGCCATCCGTCATCCATATCACCACGTCAAAGGGTGACAGCAGGCTCATAAGACGCCCCAGCGTCGCCATAGTGCGTTCACCGAATACGTGCGCAACAACCGTCTTCCGGAGCCTGTCATACGCGTAAAACAGCCAGCGCTGGCGCGATTTAGCCCCGACATAGCCCCACTGTTCGTCCATTTCCGCGCAGACGATGACGTCACTGCCCGGCTGTATGCGCGAGGTTACCGACTGCGGCCTGAGTTTTTTAAGTGACGTAAAATCGTGTTGAGGCCAACGCCCATAATGCGGGCAGTTGCCCGGCATCCAACGCCATTCATGGCCATATCAATGATTTTCTGGTGCGTACCGGGTTGAGAAGCGGTGTAAGTGAACTGCAGTTGCCATGTTTTACGGCAGTGAGAGCAGAGATAGCGCTGATGTCCGGCGGTGCTTTTGCCGTTACGCACCACCCCGTCAGTAGCTGAACAGGAGGGACAGCTGATAGAAACAGAAGCCACTGGAGCACCTCAAAAACACCATCATACACTAAATCAGTAAGTTGGCAGCATCACCTGCGAGCGCGATCACAAAGAACGTTGATCTAAAAAGAGTGCCACCCGCACGTGACGGGCGGCAAAGTGGCATTAAAAGAGATATTTCATGCCCAGCATTCCCTGGGTATCGCTGTAACCGTTGTCCCCCAACTGCTGGGCGACGTTGCCCCACAGTTGCAGACGTGGATTAAGCTGACCTTCCACCCCAACTTTTAGCTCGCCGATGTTACGCGTGCCGATGATTTCATCGCTGATGCCATCCATCTTCACGCTGTAATTGCGGGAGTTATAAATCCAGTTGGCTTCCACGAAAGGCTGGAAGGAACGCGCTTTATGATCATCAATAGCATTATGACCCTGCAGGTACGCTTTCACCCCCAGACGCGTTTGCAGGTTACCTTCGGTGCTGTCCTCAACCAGAGTGCCATTGTCTTCAGTATGATTGTCTGCCTTCACATCCATCCACGTCAGTTGCATTTTAGGCTGCAACCAGTAGCTGGTGCGGGCATCTGCGCTTTCACCAAGACGGAAGGTATAACCCGCTTCAATGGCGGCGGTGATACCGTCAGAGTGATATTTTTCACTGGGCAGATACTCGCCGGAGACGGTGTTATCAAACCAGTTATAGAGCAACCAGCTATCAACATAAGTCCCTGTTTTATCTGCTTCGTTAGCGTACCAGGTGCCATACACCCCCACACTGTAGCCGTCGATTTGCCCACGAGAGCTGTACCCGGTCAGGCTGGAATGCGTGTGACTCTTGCTGTTGGCATAGCCAGCCATCAGGCCGAGATGCCAGCGATCGAGTGCGTTACTGCTCCATTGTGCAAGATCGCCGCCAAGTTGCAGAACATAACGGTTGCTCTGAGTGCTCAGTTCATCCGAGCGATCTTTAAAACGATTGTGTCCACCAATGTTACGCATCCACAAGCTGGTCACTTTCTGCTCACCGGTCAGCAGGTCGGTATATTGTGTTTCCCCCAGACGGTCATGCAGTCGGGTATTAAACAGCGTATTTGCCGCCTGAATATTGGCAAGATAGCTACCAATTTCCGGGCGATACAGATGTTTTCGTTCTGGTTGTGGGACAGATGGCGTAACAGGCGGCTCCGGTGTCACAGGCGGTTCTGGTGTTACAGGAGGCTCAGGATCTGGTTCCGGGATGACGGGCAGTTCCGGTGGAGTATACGGTCCTGCGGGAATTTCACTGGTTAAAAACCAGTTCTGATTGTCGCTTTTTACCACGTTGTAGTCATAGGGACCGGCAACAATGCGACCTTCTTTACTGAAAACGCCCTCTGACAGGCCGTCAACCTCTACAATTTTTATCCCTTCCAGAGTATTCGCGCCCAGACCGCCCGCATTGTTGACCATAATGCGGGTACTACCGGAAGTATCACCTTTTACGATGAGTTTATCCGTTACGGAATTATCATCGCCTAATACAGTATGCATGACTAACAGGCCATCATTGGCGGTGTAGTTGCCGTTAATGGTCAGTGTGGTCGGCGTGAACTCGTGACCCTGTTCATACGAAGACAACGTTGTTGTTCCAGCCAGCGTCAGCGTTTTTAACGCCTGCGAATAACTGTTTAAATCGAGATGCCCATCGTTGTCGACAATATAATCGGAGTTGGGGCTGAAGGTATTTTCTTTACCTGCGCGTAGGCTGCCTTTGGTTATATAGGTATTACCGGCATAGTTATTCGAGCCGGATAATGTGGTTGTCCCGGAGCCGACCTGGTTAACCTGGCCGTTCCCCTCAATAGCGGAGGCCAGGACAAAATCAGCGTTGGTGTGATTAAAGTTTACTACCGAAGAGGAAGAGGCATCCGCTGTGCCTAAATGAATAAATGGCGTATTAATCGAACCTGCAGGCTGTTCAGCCTCACCTTGCGCACCACCAATATTTAAAATGCCTGTGGCGCCAGGGGCGAGAGTAACCCAGATAAACGAATTGGCATTGATTGTTGCACCGTTATTAACGGTAAGGATACCGGTAGTCGTAACCGGAACATCAGGGCTAAATCCGCCAAGATAAATATATTCAGCATTCAATGTTGAATTTTTACCGTCAACCAGGATATTTCCATAACTATTAAGATTTTCTGATATACCATTGACTGGAGAAGCATAGCCTATATTTAGTTGAGCTAAGGAAGTGAATGTACCGCCATTAGTAATACGTAAATTGCCGGTTCCCTGATTGCCAACAGTAGTAATGTTAGAGGTAACTGACGAGTTTTCCCCATCAATAAACATCAATCCTTTGGCATCACCATAATAATCACCAATTTTTAGGTCTTGCAGGCCACTTATCTTACTGCCTTCTAACACATATACGGTGCCGGAACCATCATATGTCCCCAGCTCCATCCTGGGTGCAGTGAGATTAAACTGCCAGTCGGTATGGTTTAATAAAGTGATGGAACCTTCAGAATTTCTACCTATGGTAGAGTATCTGGTAATAATTAACATATTATCAAGGATAACGGAGCCATTAGAGTTTTCGCCCACCATCAAAAAACCAAATTGCTTCCATTTGGGATTGTAACCCTCTGAAGCAATGAGTTTCAATTCTTCATTATTATTGACGACAACTCTACTATTTAGATTTGAGGGAGGGTCAACGGCCAGAGATACTGGTGTGTATAGTATTGTTGAAATGGCTATAGCCAGGGTTGATAAAGCATGTTTTGTTAACTTCATATCACTCATATCACTCACTTTCATCCTTAAAATATAAATAGCGAGATGTGTTTTATTGCACTGATTTTCTTCCTGAAGACTTGTTGGGTGTAAGCATGCAAGTTGCCAAATAAGAATATCTGTAATATTAGATACAATAAATTTATTAAATTGTTAGTTGTTCATTGTATTGATAGGTTTTAGTGGTTTGTAAATGGTGTGAGTGAAGTTTTTTACTATTATCATTAAAAATAATAGTAAATCGTCTTAAGGTTAATAAGGAATAAAATAAACAATGCTTATAAAAATCAATCCAATAGATGGTTGGTTTTTTCTTGTTCAGAAAAATAATGTGGATAATGTAAGTTTTATATTGAATCTCTGGCAGGGTGAAAATATGAGATTTTTATGAAAAATAATTCAAATAACACCAGCGATACTTGCAGTGAAAGTTATTAACCAGTTGGACAAGAGTGGTTCGCATTAAGAACAATACAAATATATTCTCTTTTCCTATAGATTTTTCCTAACCGCTGAACTACTTATTAATCAACCCTGATGATGACTGTTAGCTTCAGGGCATTAGCCAATCACACATTATGGAGTTCACTTATGAAAACTGGAACTAAGCTCTTAGTTGGTGCGTTAGCTTTTGTTGTTACAAACGTCTATGCTGCTGAATTGATGACCAAAGCGGAATTTGAAAAGGTTGAATCGCAATATGAAAAAATAGGTGATATTTCAACAAGTAATGAAATGTCGACTGCAGATGCAAAAGAAGATTTGATCAAAAAAGCGGATGAAAAAGGTGCTGATGTGTTGGTACTGACCTCCGGTCAGACTGACAATAAGATCCACGGTACGGCAAATATCTATAAGAAGAAGTAATTCTGAAGCCCCTGTAAATATGCCCGATGCGCACGTCTATCGGTGAGCGTAATATATTGAAATTCATGGTTTTGTAGGCCGGATAAGGCGTTCACGCCGCATCCGGCAATTTAATTTTTCAGCCGCCGCCAGAACGTCGTCCGGCTGACGCCTAAATAATTCGCCGCTGCTGTTTTATCACCATTAAATTTATCCAGTGCCTGTTGGGGTGTCAGCAAAGGGGAGGCGGTAATTTTCGCCGACTCGTGGACTAATTCCGGCAGTAGCTGTTGCAAAAACTGCGGTGTTAAATCCGGCGTCGGTTCCACACTTAAAAATAGCGCCAGTCGCTCCATCATATTGCGTAGTTCACGAATATTTCCCGGCCACTCATAGTGCAATAAAACCACCTGGCAGGTATTTAACCCCTCGCGTAATGCAACAGAAAACGGGGCGGAGAGCGCCGCCAGAGACGCTTTCAAAAAGCTTTCCGCCAGCGACAGAATATCCGCATCTCGCTCGCGCAATGGTGGCAATTGCAGACGCAGAATACTCAGTCGATAAAACAGATCACGGCGAAAATGTCCTTGCTGCATATCCTCTTCCAGATTGCAGTGGGTGGCGCTGATGACCCGCACATCCACCGGAATCGGTTGATGTCCGCCGACGCGAGTGACCTCTTTTTCTTCCAGAACCCGCAGCAGGCGAGTCTGCAAAGGAAGCGGCATTTCGCCAATCTCATCAAGAAACAGCGTGCCGCCGTGGGCGATTTCAAACAGCCCGGCGCGGCCTCCGCGTCGTGAGCCGGTAAACGCCCCTTCTTCATAGCCAAACAGCTCCGCTTCCAGCAATGATTCAGCAATCGCCCCGCAGTTGACGGCAACAAACGGATGCGACTTTTTGCCCTGTCGCGCATCGTAGCGGGCAAAGTATTCCCGATGAATCGCCTGAGCCGCCAGCTCTTTACCGGTTCCCGTTTCTCCCTCAATCAACACCGCCGCACTGGAGCGGGCATAGAGCAAAATGGTTTGCCGCACTTGTTCCATCTGTGGTGATTGACCAAGCATATCGCTCAGAACGTAACGAGTACGCAGGGCGTTGCGGGTAGTATCCTGGGCGTTATGCCGGAGAGACATGCGCGTCATATCCAGCGCATCGCTGAACGCCTGGCGCACGGTGGCAGCGGAATAGATAAAAATTCCGGTCATTCCGGCTTCTTCTGCCAGATCGGTAATCAGCCCGGCACCGACCACGGCTTCGGTGCCGTTAGCTTTTAGCTCGTTAATCTGCCCGCGTGCGTCTTCTTCGGTGATGTAGCTACGTTGATCAAGGCGCAAATTAAAGGTTTTTTGAAACGCGACCAGCGCCGGAATGGTTTCCTGATAGGTGACAACGCCGATAGAAGAGGTGAGTTTTCCGGCTTTTGCCAGTGCCTGTAACACATCGAATCCGCTGGGTTTGATCAGAATCACCGGCACCGACAGGCGGCTCTTCAGATACGCGCCGTTAGAGCCAGCGGCGATGATAGCGTCGCAGCGTTCGCTGGCCAGTTTCTTGCGGATGTAGGTCACCGCTTTTTCAAAGCCAAGCTGGATAGGCGTAATGTTCGCCAGGTGATCAAACTCAAGGCTGATATCGCGAAACAGTTCGAACAAGCGCGTCACTGATACCGTCCAAAAAACGGGTTTGTCGTCGTTCAGCCGTGGTGGATGTGCCATAGCACCCTAAAGAATTAAGAAACCGAATATTGGGTTTAGTCTTGTTTCATAATTGTTGCAATGAAACGCAGTGAAACATTGCCTGAAACGTTAACTGAAACGCATATTTGCGGATTAAATTAAGGATTTTAAGCTAACTTATTGAAAATAAAAATTTAATTACATTCATGCAATTGTGGCACATCCCTTGCTTTGTGTTTATTAACGCAAATAACAAGTTGATAACAAAGGATGTGCTATGTCTCTACACTCTCCAGGTAAAGCTTTTCGCGCTGCACTCACTAAAGAAAATCCATTGCAGATTGTCGGCACCATCAACGCTAACCATGCGCTGCTGGCACAGCGTGCCGGGTATCAGGCGATTTATCTCTCCGGGGGCGGTGTGGCGGCAGGCTCGCTGGGGTTGCCCGATCTCGGTATTTCTACCCTTGATGATGTACTGACCGACATTCGCCGTATCACCGACGTTTGTTCGCTGCCGTTGCTGGTGGATGCTGATATTGGTTTTGGCTCTTCGGCCTTTAACGTCGCCCGCACCGTGAAATCGATGATCAAAGCAGGGGCGGCAGGCTTACATATTGAAGATCAAGTCGGCGCGAAACGCTGCGGTCATCGTCCGAACAAAGCGATCGTCTCAAAAGAAGAGATGGTGGATCGGATCCGCGCGGCGGTGGATGCGAAAACCGATCCTGATTTTGTGATCATGGCACGCACCGATGCGCTGGCGGTAGAGGGGCTGGATGCCGCGATCGAGCGTGCGCAGGCCTACGTTGAAGCCGGTGCCGAGATGTTGTTCCCGGAGGCGATTACCGAACTCGCCATGTACCGCCAGTTTGCCGATGCGGTGCAGGTGCCAATCCTCGCCAACATTACCGAATTTGGCGCAACGCCCCTGTTCACTACCGATGAATTACGCAGTGCCCATGTTGCAATGGCGCTGTACCCGCTTTCAGCGTTTCGCGCCATGAACCGCGCCGCTGAACATGTCTACAACGTCCTGCGTCAGGAAGGCACGCAGAAAAGCGTGATCGACACCATGCAGACCCGCAACGAGTTGTACGAAAGCATCAACTATTACCAGTACGAAGAGAAGCTTGACGACCTGTTTGCCCGTAGCCAGGTGAAATAAAACACAACGAAAAATATCTCGACCCTACAAATGACGAGGACAATATGAGCGACACAACGATCCTGCAAAACAGTACCCATGTCATTAAACCGAAAAAATCTGTGGCACTATCCGGCGTTCCGGCGGGCAATACGGCGCTCTGCACCGTGGGTAAAAGTGGCAATGACTTGCATTACCGTGGTTACGATATTCTTGATCTGGCGGAACATTGCGAATTTGAAGAAGTAGCGCATCTGCTGATCCACGGCAAACTGCCGACCCGTGACGAACTCGCCGCCTACAAAACGAAACTGAAAGCCCTGCGTGGTCTACCGGCTAACGTGCGTACCGTGCTGGAAGCCTTACCGGCGGCGTCACACCCGATGGATGTTATGCGCACCGGCGTTTCCGCGCTCGGCTGCACGCTGCCAGAAAAAGAGGGGCATACCGTCTCTGGTGCGCGGGATATTGCCGACAAACTGCTGGCGTCACTTAGCTCGATTCTTCTCTACTGGTATCACTACAGCCACAACGGCGAACGCATCCAGCCGGAAACCGATGACGATTCCATCGGCGGTCACTTCCTGCATCTGCTGCATGGCGAAAAGCCATCGCAAAGCTGGGAAAAGGCGATGCATATTTCACTGGTGCTGTACGCCGAGCACGAGTTTAACGCCTCCACTTTTACCAGCCGGGTGATTGCGGGCACCGGCTCTGACATGTATTCAGCCATTATCGGCGCGATTGGTGCATTGCGCGGGCCGAAACACGGTGGGGCGAATGAAGTGTCGCTGGAGATCCAACAACGCTACGAAACGCCAGACGAAGCCGAAGCAGATATCCGCACACGCGTGGAAAACAAAGAAGTGGTCATTGGTTTTGGGCATCCGGTTTATACCATCGCTGACCCGCGTCATCAGGTGATCAAACGCGTGGCGAAGCAGCTCTCGCAGGAAGGCGGCTCGCTGAAGATGTACCACATTGCCGATCGCCTGGAAACAGTGATGTGGGAGAGCAAAAAGATGTTCCCCAATCTCGACTGGTTCTCAGCCGTTTCCTACAACATGATGGGCGTTCCCACCGAGATGTTTACGCCACTGTTTGTTATCGCCCGCGTTACTGGCTGGGCGGCGCACATTATCGAACAACGTCAGGACAACAAAATTATCCGTCCTTCCGCCAATTATGTTGGCCCGGAAGACCGCCCGTTTGTCGCGCTGGATAAGCGGCAGTAAGAAGAACGGAGCAGGAGGTAACCGCGTGCACAATTTGCCCGTTAGGGTGAGGGGGAAGGTCAGCTCAGGTGCGAGCACAGACCCTCACCCCGGCCCTCTCCCTGGAAGGGAGAGGGGGAAAAACGCGCCCCATTTGACCGGGTGCACGAACAATTCCCTCGCCGGCCCACTCCCCGGAAGGGAGAGGGGGAAAAACGCGCCCCATTTGACCGGGTGCACGAACAATTCCCTCGCCCCGGCCCACTCCCCGGAAGGGAGAGGGGGAAAAACGCGCCCCATTTGACCGGGTGCACGAACAATTCCCTCGCCCCGGCTCACTCCCCGGAAGGGAGAGGGGGAAAAACGCGCCCCATTTGACCGGGTGCACGAACAATTCCCTCGCCCCGGCTCACTCCCCGGAAGGGAGTGGGGGAAAAACGCGCTCCATTTGACCGAGTGCACGGACAGTTCCCTCGCCCCTCCGGGGAGAGGGTTAGGGTGAGGGGAAAGGCCTGCTCAGAAGCAAACACTCACTCTCGATAACAGAGTAAAAAATAATCACTTTAACTTTATAAAAAATCCGAAGGAAACGTACCCAATGTCAGCTCAAATCAACAACATCCGCCCGGAATTCGACCGCGAAATTATTGATATCGTCGATTACGTAATGAACTTCGAAATCAGCTCCAGAGTGGCCTACGACACCGCACATTACTGCCTGCTCGACACTCTCGGCTGCGGTCTGGAAGCTCTCGAATACCCGGCCTGTAAAAAACTGCTGGGGCCAATTGTCCCCGGCACCGTCGTACCTAACGGCGTGCGCGTCCCCGGAACTCAGTTCCAGCTCGACCCTGTCCAGGCGGCATTCAACATTGGCGCGATGATCCGTTGGCTTGATTTCAACGATACCTGGCTGGCGGCGGAGTGGGGACATCCTTCCGACAACCTCGGCGGCATTCTGGCAACGGCGGACTGGCTTTCGCGCAACGCGGTCGCCAGCGGCAAAGCGCCGTTGACCATGAAACAGGTGCTGACCGCAATGATCAAAGCCCATGAAATTCAGGGCTGCATCGCGCTGGAAAACTCCTTTAACCGCGTCGGACTCGACCACGTTCTGTTAGTGAAAGTGGCTTCCACCGCCGTGGTCGCCGAAATGCTCGGCCTGACCCGCGAGGAAATCCTCAACGCCGTTTCGCTGGCGTGGGTAGACGGTCAGTCGCTGCGCACCTATCGCCATGCGCCGAACACCGGCACGCGCAAATCCTGGGCGGCGGGCGATGCCACTTCCCGCGCGGTACGTCTGGCACTGATGGCGAAAACCGGCGAAATGGGTTATCCGTCAGCCCTGACCGCGCCGGTGTGGGGCTTCTACGACGTCTCCTTTAAAGGCGAGTCGTTCCGTTTCCAGCGCCCGTATGGTTCCTACGTTATGGAAAATGTGCTGTTCAAAATCTCCTTCCCGGCGGAGTTCCACTCCCAGACGGCAGTTGAAGCGGCGATGACGCTCTATGAACAGATGCAGGCAGTAGGCAAAACGGCAGCAGATATCGAAAAAGTGACTATTCGCACCCACGAAGCCTGTATTCGCATCATCGACAAAAAAGGGCCACTCAATAACCCGGCAGACCGCGATCACTGCATTCAGTACATGGTGGCGATCCCGCTGCTGTTCGGGCGCTTAACGGCGGCAGATTACGAAGATAACGTTGCGCAAGATAAACGCATCGATGCCCTGCGCGAGAAGATCAATTGCTTTGAAGATCCGGCATTTACCGCTGACTACCACGACCCGGAAAAACGCGCTATCGCCAATGCCATTACCCTTGAGTTCACCGACGGCACGCGCTTTGAAGAAGTGGTGGTGGAGTACCCGATTGGTCATGCCCGTCGCCGTCAGGATGGCATTCCGAAACTGGTCGATAAATTCAAAATCAACCTCGCACGCCAGTTCCCGACTCGCCAGCAGCAGCGCATTCTGGACGTTTCTCTCGACAGAACTCGCCTCGAACAGATGCCGGTCAATGAGTATCTCGACCTGTACGTCATTTAAGTAAACGGCGGTAAGGCGTAAGTTCAACAGGAGAGCATTATGTCTTTTAGCGAATTTTATCAGCGTTCGATTAACGAACCGGAGCAGTTCTGGGCTGAGCAGGCTCAGCGTATTGACTGGCAGACGCCCTTTACACAAACGCTCGATCACAGCAATCCGCCGTTTGCCCGTTGGTTTTGTGAAGGCCGAACCAACTTGTGCCACAACGCTATCGACCGCTGGCTGGAGAAACAGCCAGAGGCGCTGGCATTGATTGCCGTCTCTTCGGAAACAGAAGAAGAGCGCACCTTTACCTTTCGCCAGCTTCATGACGAAGTAAACGCGGTGGCGTCAATGCTGCGCTCACTGGGTGTGCAGCGTGGCGATCGGGTGCTGGTGTATATGCCGATGATTGCCGAAGCGCATATTACTCTGCTGGCCTGTGCGCGCATTGGTGCTATTCACTCGGTGGTGTTTGGTGGTTTTGCCTCGCACAGCGTGGCGGCGCGGATTGATGACGCTAAACCGGTGTTGATTGTCTCGGCAGATGCCGGAGCGCGCGGCGGCAAAATCATTCCCTATAAAAAATTGCTCGACGATGCGATAAGCCAGGCGCAGCACCAGCCGCGCCACGTTTTGCTGGTGGATCGCGGGCTGGCGAAAATGGCGCGCGTCAGCGGGCGGGATGTCGATTTCGCGTCGTTGCGCCATCAGCACATCGGCGCGCGGGTGCCGGTGGCGTGGCTGGAATCCAACGAAACCTCCTGCATTCTCTACACCTCCGGCACGACCGGCAAACCTAAAGGCGTGCAGCGTGACGTCGGCGGTTATGCGGTGGCGCTGGCGACCTCGATGGAAACCATTTTTGGCGGCAAAGCGGGTGGCGTGTTCTTTTGCGCGTCGGATATCGGCTGGGTGGTGGGGCATTCGTATATCGTCTACGCGCCGCTGCTGGCGGGGATGGCGACCATTGTTTACGAAGGATTGCCGACATGGCCTGACTGCGGCGTGTGGTGGAAAATCGTCGAGAAATATCAGGTGAGCCGGATGTTCTCAGCGCCGACCGCCATTCGCGTGCTGAAAAAATTCCCTACCGCTGAAATTCGCAAACACGATCTTTCGTCGCTGGAAGTGCTCTATCTGGCTGGAGAACCGCTGGACGAGCCGACCGCCAGTTGGGTGAGCAATACGCTGGATGTGCCGGTGATCGACAACTACTGGCAGACCGAATCCGGCTGGCCGATTATGGCGATTGCTCGCGGTCTGGACGACAGGCCGACGCGTCTGGGAAGCCCCGGCGTGCCGATGTATGGCTACAACGTGCAGTTGCTCAATGAAGTCACTGGTGAGCCGTGTGGTGTCAATGAGAAAGGGATGCTGGTGGTGGAAGGACCATTGCCGCCGGGCTGTATTCAGACCATCTGGGGCGATGACGACCGCTTTGTGAAGACTTACTGGTCGCTGTTTTCCCGTCCGGTTTACGCCACGTTTGACTGGGGTATCCGCGACGCTGACGGTTATCACTTTATTCTCGGGCGTACCGACGATGTGATTAACGTTGCCGGGCATCGGCTGGGCACGCGCGAGATTGAAGAGAGTATTTCCAGTCATCCTGGCGTTGCCGAAGTGGCGGTGGTTGGGGTGAAAGATGCGCTGAAAGGGCAGGTGGCGGTGGCGTTTGTCATTCCGAAAGAGAGCGATAGCCTGGAAGACCGCGACGTGGCGCACTCGCAAGAGAAGGCGATTATGGCGCTGGTGGACAGCCAGATTGGCAACTTTGGCCGCCCGGCGCACGTCTGGTTTGTCTCGCAATTGCCAAAAACGCGATCCGGAAAAATGCTGCGCCGCACGATCCAGGCGATTTGCGAAGGGCGCGATCCGGGGGATCTGACGACCATTGATGATCCTTCATCGTTGGATCAGATCCGCCAGGCGATGGAAGAGTAAGGTATTGTCGGATGCGTCGCGCGCCGCATCCGACATCGTGCGCAGATGCCTGATGCGACGCTGACACGTCTTATCATGCCTACCCACTGTTTTTACACTGATAAATTTTTCCCCATCTTTTTTTATTCATTCATATAAAAAATATATTTCCCCACGGAAACGATTGCTTTTTATTTTCAGATGAATAGAATGCGGCGGATTTTTTGGGTTTCAAACAGCAAAAAGGGGGAATTTCGTGTCGCAAGATAACAACTTTAGCCAGGGGCCAGTCCCGCAGTCGGCGCGGAAAGGGGTATTGGCATTGACGTTCGTCATGCTGGGATTAACCTTCTTTTCCGCCAGTATGTGGACCGGCGGCACTCTCGGAACCGGTCTTAGCTATCATGATTTCTTCCTCGCAGTTCTCATCGGTAATCTTCTCCTCGGTATTTACACTTCATTTCTTGGTTACATTGGCGCAAAAACCGGCCTGACCACCCATCTTCTTGCTCGCTTCTCGTTTGGTGTCAAAGGATCATGGCTGCCTTCACTGCTGCTGGGGGGCACCCAGGTTGGCTGGTTTGGCGTCGGCGTGGCGATGTTTGCTATTCCGGTGGGCAAGGCAACCGGCCTGGATATTAATTTGCTGATTGCCGTTTCCGGTTTACTGATGACCGTCACCGTCTTCTTTGGTATTTCGGCGCTGACGGTTCTGTCTGTAATTGCGGTTCCGGCGATTGCCTGCCTGGGCGGTTATTCCGTGTGGCTGGCCGTTAACGGCATGGGCGGTCTGGAGGCATTGAAAGCGGTCGTTCCCGCACAACCGTTAGATTTCAATGTCGCGCTGGCGCTGGTTGTCGGTTCATTTATCAGTGCGGGCACGCTCACCGCTGACTTTGTCCGGTTTGGTCGCAATGCCAGACTGGCGGTGCTGGTGGCGATGGTGGCCTTTTTCCTCGGCAACTCGTTGATGTTTATTTTCGGTGCGGCGGGCGCTGCGGCACTGGGGATGGCGGATATCTCTGATGTGATGATTGCTCAGGGTTTGCTGCTGCCTGCGATTGTGGTGCTGGGGCTGAATATCTGGACCACCAACGATAACGCGCTGTATGCGTCAGGTTTAGGTTTCGCCAACATTACCGGTATGTCGAGCAAAACCCTTTCGGTGATTAACGGTATTATCGGTACGGTCTGCGCACTATGGCTGTATAACAATTTTGTCGGCTGGCTGACCTTCCTTTCGGCAGCTATTCCTCCGGTAGGGGGCGTGATCATCGCCGACTATCTGATGAACCGTCGCCGCTATGAGCACTTTGCGACCACGCGTATGATGAGTGTCAATTGGGTGGCGATTCTGGCTGTCGCGCTGGGGATTGCCGCAGGCCACTGGTTACCGGGAATTGTTCCGGTCAACGCGGTATTAGGTGGCGCGCTGAGCTATCTGATCCTTAACCCGATTTTGAATCGCAAAACGACAGCTACAATGACGCATGTGGAGGCTAACAGTGTCGAATAACGCTTTACAGACCATTATTAACGCCCGCTTACCCGGCAAAGAGGGGCTGTGGCAGATTCATCTGCACGACGGAAAAATCAGCGCCATTGATGCACAATCCGGCGTGATGCCCGTAACAGAAAATAGCCTGGATGCCGAACAAGGTTTAGTTTTACCGCCGTTTGTGGAGCCGCATATTCATCTGGACACCACGCAAACCGCCGGGCAACCGAACTGGAATCAGTCCGGCACGCTGTTTGAAGGTATTGAACGTTGGGCCGAGCGCAAAGCGTTATTAACCCATGACGATGTGAAACAACGCGCATGGCAAACGCTGAAATGGCAGATTGCCAACGGTATTCAGCATGTGCGTACCCATGTCGATGTTTCGGATGCAACGCTGACCGCATTGAAAGCAATGCTGGAAGTGAAGCAGGAAGTCGCGCCGTGGATTGATCTGCAAATTGTCGCCTTCCCGCAGGAAGGGATTTTGTCGTATCCCAACGGTGAAACGTTGCTGGAAGAGGCGTTACGCTTAGGGGCTGACGTAGTGGGGGCGATTCCGCATTTTGAATTTACCCGTGAATACGGCGTGGAGTCGCTGCATAAAACCTTCGCCCTGGCGCAAAAATACGACTGTCTCATCGACGTTCACTGTGACGAGATTGATGATGAGCAGTCGCGTTTTGTCGAAACCGTTGCCGCCCTGGCGCACCGTGAAGGAATGGGCGCGCGAGTCACCGCCAGCCACACCACGGCAATGCACTCCTATAACGGGGCGTATACCTCGCGCCTGTTCCGCTTGCTGAAAATGTCCGGTATTAACTTTGTCGCTAACCCGTTGGTCAATATTCATCTGCAAGGGCGTTTCGATACGTATCCAAAACGTCGCGGCATCACGCGCGTTAAAGAGATGCTGGAGTCCGGCATTAACGTCTGCTTTGGTCACGATGATGTCTTCGATCCGTGGTATCCGCTGGGAACGGCGAATATGCTGCAAGTGCTGCATATGGGGCTGCATGTTTGCCAGCTGATGGGCTACGGGCAGATTAACGATGGCCTGAATTTAATCACCCACCACAGCGCCAGAACGTTGAATTTGCAGGATTACGGCATTGCCGCCGGAAACAGCGCCAACCTGATTATCCTGCCGGCTGAAAATGGGTTTGATGCGCTGCGCCGTCAGGTTCCGGTGCGTTATTCGGTTCGTGGCGGTAAGGTGATTGCCAGTACACAACCGGCACAAACCACCGTGTATCTGGAGCAGCCAGAAGCCATCGATTACAAACGGTGATCGGCTGGGCTGTGTGTTGACAAAGCGAGCGTAGTTTATGCCGGATGCGGCGTGAACGCCTTATCCGGCCTACGTAGAGCACTAAACTCGTAGGCCTGATAAGCGTAGCGCATCAGGCAATTCCAGCCACTGACCTGTGTCAGTGGCTACCGTGATTCATTCCCGCCAACACCGCGTATTCATCCAACGCCATGTGCAAAAATGCCTTCGCGGCGGCTGTCTGCCAGCTATTTTTCCGCCGCAACAAAACCGCCGTTCTCTCCAGTAGTGGCGGGGCAAGAGAAATAGCTTTAAGCCCGTCATGTTGTGTGACAATCGCTGCTGGTAACAATGTGGAAAGGGACGTGCGGCGAATCAGCTCCAGAACCGCGCTAATTGAGTTCGCCTCAATGACCACCTGTGGATGTAACCCCGCTTTCTCGCTGTAGTGGTCAATTTGCTCTCTGGTGGCAAATTCCGCGCTGAGCAGGACCAGTTTTTCATCATGCAAGCGACTCAACGCCACCTGTTCACAGGCAGCCAGCGGATGATGTTGCGCCACGACTAACGCTAAACTTTCTGTCAGTAGAGGAATTGCCTCAAGCTCCGGCGAATGTACAGGCGCGAACGCAATTCCAACGTCCAGCTCGTCGCGGCAAAGCAGATCTTCGATTTTCTCCTGCGACATTTCCTGTAGCCGGAGCGTGATGCCGGGGTAGCGCGCATAGAAATCCGCCATTAAGGGGCCGATAAAGTAGCTCGTAAAGGTGGGAGTGACGGCGATACGCAGCGATCCTCGCGTCAGATCGGCAACATCATGAATCGCCCGTTTACCCGCTCCCAGTTCCTGTAATGCCCGGCTGGCGTACTGTCGCCAGACTTCTCCTGCATCAGTGAGACGAATCGTTCGCCCGCTACGGTCAAACAGCGGCACGCCTAAACTCTCCTCTAACTGGCGAATCTGCTGGGAAAGCGCAGGCTGGGAGACGTGCAACGCACTGGCGGCACGGGTGAAGCTGCCATGTTCAGCCACGGCAAGAAAATAATTGATATGTCGAGAGAGCATTCGCCAACCTATAAGTAAATCCAATAGAACTCATCATAAATGAGACTTTTACCTTATGACAATCGGCGAGTAGTCTGCCTCTCATTCCAGAGACAGACAGAGGTTAACGGTGAAAGAGATTATTGATGGATTCCTTAAATTCCAGCGCGAAGCATTTCCTGAGCGGGAAGCCTTGTTTAAACAGCTGGCGACACAGCAAAGCCCGCGCACCCTTTTTATTTCCTGCTCCGATAGCCGTCTGGTCCCTGAGCTGGTGACACAACGCGAACCCGGCGATCTGTTTGTTATTCGCAACGCGGGCAATATCGTTCCTTCTTATGGGCCGGAACCCGGTGGCGTTTCTGCTTCGGTGGAGTATGCCGTCGCTGCGCTTCGGGTATCTGACATTGTGATTTGTGGTCATTCTAACTGTGGCGCCATGACCGCCATTGCCAGCTGTCAGTGCATGAACCATATGCCTGCCGTCTCCCACTGGCTGCGTTATGCCGATTCTGCCCGCGTCGTTAATGAGGTGCGCCCGCATCGCGATTTACCGTCCAAAGCTGCGGCGATGGTGCGTGAAAACGTCATTGCTCAGTTGGCTAATTTGCAAACGCATCCATCGGTGCGCCTGGCGCTCGAAGAGGGACGGATCGCGCTGCACGGCTGGGTCTACGACATTGAAAGCGGCAGTATCGCAGCCTTTGACGGCGCAACCCGCCAGTTCGTACCACTGGCAACCAATCCCGGCGTTTGTGCCATACCGCTACGCCAGCCAACCGCAGCGTAACCTTATTTTTAAACCATCAGGAGATTTACCATGATTCAGTCGCAAATTAACCGCAATATTCGTCTTGATCTTGCCGATGCCATTCTGCTCAGCAAAGCGAAAAAAGATCTCTCATTTGCCGAGCTTGCCGACGGCACCGGTCTGGCAGAAGCCTTCGTGACCGCTGCTTTGCTGGGGCAGCAGGCGCTTCCTGCCGACGCCGCCCGCCTGATCGGGGCGAAGCTGGATCTCGACGAAGACGCCATTCTACTGTTGCAGATGATTCCGCTGCGTGGCTGCATTGATGACCGTGTTCCAACCGACCCAACGATGTATCGTTTCTATGAAATGTTGCAGGTTTACGGCACCACTCTGAAAGCGTTGGTTCATGAGAAGTTTGGCGATGGCATCATCAGCGCGATTAACTTCAAACTCGACGTCAAGAAGGTGGCGGATCCGGAAGGTGGCGAACGCGCGGTCATCACTTTAGATGGCAAATATCTGCCGACCAAACCGTTCTGACAGCCATGCGCGACCATCAAAAGACGTTCACGATGCTGCTGGTTCTGGTGCTGATTGGTCTTAATATGCGACCACTGCTCACTTCCGTCGGGCCACTGCTACCGCAATTGCGCCAGGCGAGCGGAATGAGCTTTAGCGTGGCTGCCCTGTTGACGGCTCTGCCGGTGGTCACCATGGGCGGGCTGGCGCTGGCCGGAAGCTGGCTTCATCAGCATGTCAGCGAACGTCGCAGCGTCGCCATTAGCCTGGTGCTGATTGCCGTCGGTGCATTGATGCGTGAGCTTTACCCTCAAAGTGTGCTGCTGCTTAGCAGCGCACTGCTCGGTGGGGTGGGGATCGGCATCATTCAGACGGTGATGCCTCCGGTGATTAAACGGCGGTTTCAGCAGCGCACGCCACTGGTGATGGGGCTGTGGTCTGCGGCTCTGATGGGCGGCGGTGGACTTGGTGCCGCCCTGACGCCCTGGTTAGTTCAACACAGCGAGATTTGGTATCAAACACTCGCCTGGTGGGCGCTGCCTGCCGTTGTTGCGCTCTTTGCCTGGTGGTGGCAAAGCTCCCGCGAGGTCGCCTCTTCCCACAAGACAACAACCACTCCGGTTCGCGTAGTATTCACTCCCCGCGCGTGGACGCTGGGACTTTACTTCGGTCTGATTAACGGCGGTTACGCCAGCCTGATTGCCTGGTTACCCGCCTTCTATATTGAGATTGGCGCCAGCGCGCAGTACAGCGGTTCTTTGCTGGCGTTGATGACGCTTGGGCAAGCGGCGGGAGCGTTACTGATGCCTGCTATGGCTCGCCATCAGGATCGGCGCAAACTTTTGCTGTTGGCACTGGCGTTACAACTGGTGGGTTTCTGCGGCTTTATCTGGCTGCCGCTGCAATTGCCGGTATTATGGGCGATGGTGTGTGGTTTAGGTCTGGGCGGCGCATTTCCGCTCTGTTTGCTGCTGGCGCTCGATCACTCTGCGCAACCGGGTATTGCTGGCAAGCTGGTGGCGTTTATGCAGGGGATCGGTTTTATTATCGCCGGGCTTGCTCCCTGGTTTTCTGGTGTGCTGCGTAGCATCAGTGGCAATTACCTGATGGACTGGGTGTTTCATGCGCTGTGCGTTGTTGGGTTGATGATCATAACCCTGCGCTTTGCACCGGCACGTTTTCCGCAGCTGTGGGTCAAAGAGGCATGAGGCGACGCCTGTTCCTGCGCTTTGTTCATGCCGGATGCGGCCAACGTAGATCACTGAATTTGTAGGCCTGATAAGCGAAGCGCATCAGGCAATTTTTATAATTTAAACTGACGATTCAACTTTGTAATCTTTGAAATAATACTGCTTATCCCGGTCGTTTATTTCGCGAATAACCCGACAGGGAACGCCCGCAGCTACGACGTTTGGTGGAATGTTTTTTGTGACGACGCTACCTGCGCCAATAACCGAATTATCCCCGATGGTGATGCCTGGATTAATGACCACATGACTCCCGATCCAGACATTATTGCCTATCGTTATCGGAAAAGAGTACATCTCTCCGTTTTTTCTTAATTCATGGTGTACCGGGTGCCCCGTAACGGAAAGAGTAACGTTGGGGGCAATCAGTACGTTATCACCGATCGTTACCGTGTAATCATCGACGATGGTTAAATTGAAATTTGCATAAAAATTGCGGCCTATATGGATGTTGGAACCGTAAGAGAAATAGACAGGCGGTTCTATCCAGGCATTTTCTCCTACCGTGGCAAACATTTCTTTAAGCAGGCTTTCCCTTTTTTCAACTTCCGCTGGATGCGAGTGATTAAACTCATACATTAACGTTTTCCCACGAAGTCTTTTTTCAGGTAAGCCTTCGCACATATCGGTAAATAGCTTTCCTGCTTTTATTCTTTCTGTCATCGACATGTTCATTGCGATCATTCCGTCCTGATATGTTGGTCGGATAAGGCGCTCGCGCCGCATCCGACATTGATTGCTTAAGCGACTTCATTCACCTGGCGACGCAGCAGAGAAAGCGGGCCGGGGCCGCTGAGCGTGAACACGGAAATTAAGGTGAAGCCCAGCGCCACCAGACCCAGCACCAGATACGCGCCCTGGAAACCGATGCTTTCATACATATTGCCCGCCAGTACAGACATAAAAATCATCGCCAGTTGCTTAAAGAAGCAGAAACAGACCAGATAAATCGTCGCTGAAAAACGCACTTCAAACTGGCTGGTAATATATTTAAAGCAGCCCACCAGCAGGAACGGGACTTCAAACATATGCAGCGTTTTTAGAATAACCACTTCCAGCGCCGAGGTGGCGAACGATGAGCCAATAATACGTACTGACATAATGGTGCCAGCCAGTAGCAGGGCGTTTTTCCCGCCGATGCGATTAATGATCAGCGGCGCAAAGAACATAATCGAGGCGTTAAGTAATTCGCCCATTGTTGTGACATAGCCAAATACCCGCGTACCTTGCTCTCCGGTGGCAAAGAACGAAGTAAAGAAATTAGCAAACTGTTGGTCAAAAACATCGTAGGTGCAGGAAACGCCAATAACATACAGTGACAAAAACCACAGCTTTGGCTGTCTGAACAGTTCCAGCGCCAGCTTAAGGCTAAATGCCGAATGGTTGGCACCTACGGCATTGGCAACCGTGGCGGAAGAAGGGGCATCTGTTTTGGCGAAAAAGAGCAATACAGCGAGGATGAGTGCACAGCCAGAACCCAGCCAGAAAACAAACTGGTTGTTGATGGTGAACATGATGCCGACAATCGAGGCACACAGCGCCCAGCCAACGCAACCAAACATTCGCGCGCGACCAAATTCGAAATTACTGCGACGGCTGACCTTCTCGATAAATGCTTCTACTGCTGGCGCTCCGGCATTAAAACAAAAACCAAGATAAATACCGCCAACAACCGAACCCAATAAAATATTGTATTGTAACAGCGGGCCAAAGATAAAAATAAAGAATGGCGCAAACATCACTAACATGCCGGTAATAATCCATAGCAGATATTTGCGCAGCCCAAGTTTGTCAGAAAGCAAGCCAAACAGCGGTTGGAATAACAGAGAGAACAAAGAAATAGCGGCAAAAATAATACCCGTATCACTTTTGCTGATATGGTTGATGTCATGTAGCCAAATCGGGAAAAACGGGAAGTAGGCTCCCATGATAAAAAAGTAAAAGAAAAAGAATAAGCCGAACATCCAAAAGTTTGTGTTTTTTAGATAGAACATAATGGATTTCCTTACGCGAAATACGGGCAGACATGGCCTGCCCGGTTATTATTATTTTTGACGCCAGACCAACTGGTAATGGTAGCGACCAGCACTCAGTTGGTATTCTGCCGACACTGACGGGCTCCAGGAGTCGTCGCCACCAATCCCCATATGGAAACCGTCGATATTCAGCCAACTGCCTTCTTCTGCGTGCAGCAGATGGCGATGGCTGGTTTCCATCAGTTGTTGTTGGCTGTAGCGGCTGATGTTGAACTGGAAGTCGCCGCGCCACTGGTGTGGGCCATAATTCAATTCGCGCGTCCCGCAGCGCAGACCGTTTTCGCCTGGGAAGACGTATGGGGTATACATGTCAGACAATGGCAGATCCCAGCGGTCAAAACAGGCCGCAGTAAGGCGGTCGGGATAGTTTTCTTGCGGCCCCAGCCCCAGCCAGTTAACCCGTTCTGCGACCTGTGCCAGTTGGCAGGTCAGGCCAATCCGCGCCGGATGCGGTGTATCGCTTGCCACTTCAACATCGACGGTAATCGTCATTTGACCACGACCATCAATACGGTAGGTTTTGCGGCTGATAAATAAGGTTTTCCCCTGATGCTGCCAGGCGTGGACAGTCGTAATCAGCACCGCGTCGGCAAGCGTATCTGCCGTGCACTGCAACAACGCCGCTTCGGCCTGGTAATGTCCTGCTGCTTTCCAGCGTTCTACCCAGGCGTTCGGGTCAATGCGGGTCGCTTCACTCACGCCAATGTCGTTATCCAGCGGCGCACGGGTGAACTGATCGCGCAGCGGCGTCAGCAGTTGTTTTTCATCGCCAATCCACATCTGCGAAAGAAGACCTGACTGCCGGTTAAATTGCCAACGTTTATTACCCAGCCCGATGCAAAAATCCGTTTCGCTGGTGGTCAATTGCGGGGAGGAGTGGGGCGCGGAGAGGGGCGTCACACTAAGGTTTTCCGCCAGACGCCACTGTTGCCAGGCGCTGATGTGTCCGGCTTCTGACCATGCGGTCGCGTTCGGTTGCACTACGCGCACTGTGAGCCAGAGTTGTCCGGCGCTCTCCGGCTGTGGCAGTTCAGGCAGCTCAATCAACTGTTTACCTTGTGGAGCGACAGTCAGAGGCACTTCGCCACTTGCCAGCGGCTTGCCATCCAGTGCCACCGACCAGTGCAGAATTTCGTTATCGCTATGACGGAACAGGTATTCGCTGGTCACTTCGATGATTCGCCCGGATAAACGGAACTGGAAAAACTGCTGTTGGTGTTTTGCTTCTGTCAGCGCCGGATGCGGCGTGCGATCGGCAAAGACCAGACCGTTCATACAGAACTGGCGATCGTTCGGTGTATCGCCAAAATCACCGCCGTAAGCCGACCACGGGTTGCCGTTTTCATCATATTTAATCAGTGACTGATCCACCCAGTCCCAGACGAAGCCGCCCTGTAAACGTGGGTACTGACGAAACGCCTGCCAGTATTTAGCGAAGCCGCCAAGACTGTTACCCATCGCGTGGGCGTATTCGCAGAGGATCAGCGGGCGTAACTCACCTGGCAGCGAAAGCCATTTTTTGATTGACCATTTCGGTACTGCCGGGAAGGGTTGATCTTCATCCACGCGTGCGTACATCGGGCAAATAATATCGGTTGCGGAGGTGTCTGCACCGCCGCCTTCATACTGTACCGGGCGGGAAGGATCGACGGATTTGATCCAGCGATACAGCGCGTCGTGATTAGCACCGTGGCCTGATTCATTACCCAGCGACCAGATAATTACGCTCGGGTGATTACGATCGCGCTGCACCATCCGCGTTACGCGCTCGCTCATCGCGGGCAGCCACTGCGGATCATCTGTCAGGCGGTTCATCGGCACCATACCGTGAGTTTCAATATTAGCTTCATCCACCACATACAGGCCGTAGCGGTCGCACAGCGTGTACCACAGCGGATGGTTCGGATAATGCGAACAGCGCACGGCGTTAAAGTTGTTCTGCTTCATCAGCAGGATATCCTGCACCATCGTCTGCTCATCCATGACCTGACCATGCAGAGGATGATGCTCGTGACGGTTAACGCCGCGAATCAGCAACGGCTTGCCGTTCAGCAGCAGCAGGCCATTTTCAATCCGCACCTCGCGGAAACCGACATCGCAGGCTTCCGCTTCAATCAGCGCGCCGTCGACGGTGTGCAGTTCAACTACCGCACGGTAAAGGTTCGGGGTTTCTGCGCTCCACAACGCCGGGCTTTCGACGTTCATACTTAGCGTGACGCGATCGGCATAACCGCCGCGCTCATCGATAATTTCGCCGCCGAAAGGCGCGGTGCTGCTGGCGACCTGCGTTTCCCCCTGCCATAAGGATACCGTTACCCGCAGATCGTCGCGCAGTTCGCCACACATGCGGACTTCAGCGTCGAGAACGGCATGGCTGAAATCGTCATTAAAATGGGTAGCAACATGGAAATTGCTGATTTGCGTGGTCGGTTTGTGCAGCAGCGAGACGTCGCGGAAAATGCCGCTCATCCGCCACATATCCTGATCTTCCAGATAACTGCCGTCGCTCCAGCGCAGCACCATCACCGCGAGGCGGTTTTCTCCGGCGCGTAAAAAGTTGCTCAGGTCAAATTCAGACGGCAAACGGCTGTCCTGCCCGTAACCGACCCAGCGTCCGTTGCACCACAAATGGAATGCTGAGTTAACGCCATCAAAGATAATCCGCGTCTGGCCTTCCTGTAGCCAGCTTTCATCAATATTAAATGTGAGCGAGTAACAGCCCGTCGGATTCTCTGCGGGAACAAACGGTGGATTGACCGCAATGGGATAGGTTACGTTGGTGTAGATGGGCGCGTCGTAACCGTGCATCTGCCAGTTTGAGGGGACGGGGAGTGTATCGGCGTCAGGAAGATCGCACTCCAGCCAGCTTTCTGGCACCGCGTCTGGGGCGGGAAACCAGGCAAATTGCCATTTGCCATTCAGACTGCGCAACTGGTGGGAAGGGCAATTCTCGCGGGCTTCTTCACTATTTCGCCAGCTGGCGAAAGGGGGATGCGCCGCAAGGCGGTTGAGTTGGGTAACGCCAGGGTTTTCCCAGTCACGACGTTGTAATACGACGGCCAGTGAATCCGTAATCATGGTCATTGCTGTATCCTGTGTGAAATTGTTATCCGCTCACAATTTCACACAACATACGAGCCAGAAGCATAGAGTGTAAAGCCTGGGGTGCTTAATGAGTGAGCTGACTCACATTAATTGTGTTGCGCTCACTGCCCGGTTTCCAGCCGGGAAATTTGCCGTGCCAGCTGCATTAATGAATCCGCCAACGCGCGGGGAGAGGCGGTTTGCGTATTGGGTGGCAGGGTGGTTTTACGTGTCACCAGTGATACGGGCAATAGCTGATTTCCCTTCACCGCCTGGCCCTGAGAGAGTTGCAGCAAGCGATCCACGCTGGTCTGCCCCAGCAGGCGAAAATCCTGTTTAATGGTGGTTAACGGTGGGATATAACACGAGCTGTCTTCGGTATCGTCGTACCCCACCACTGAGATATCCGCACCAACGCGCAGCCCTGACTCGGTAATGGCGCGCATTGCACCCAGCGCCATCTGATCGTTAGCAACCAGCATTGCGGTGGGGGTAATGCCCTCATTCAGCATCTGTATGGTTTGTTGAAAACCAGACATGGCGCTCCAGTCACCCTCAAGCTCCGCTATTGGCTGTAGTTGATTGCAATCGAGATATTTGTGCCAGCCCGCCAGACGCAGACGCGCCGAGACAGAACTTAATGGACCCGCCAACAGCGCAATTTGCTGGTGACCCAACGCGACCAGATGTTCCACGCCGAGCCGTGCGCCGTCATCATGGGAAAAAATAATGCTGTTAATGGGGGATTTGTCGGAGACATCAAGAAACAAAACCGGCACGTGGCCGCAGGCTGCCTCTACGGCGATGGCATCTTGTTCATCCAGGGGATAGTTGATAATCAGGCCGCTGACGCGTTGTGCGAGAAGATTATGAACCGCCGCTTTACAGGCTTCGACGCCACTGCGTTCCACCATTGATACCACTACGCTGGCACCGAGTTGATCGGCGCGGGATTTAATTGCCGCAACAATTTGTGAAGGCGCATGAAGCGCCAGGTTGGAAGTGGCAACGCCAATCAGCAACGACTGTTTGCCCGCTAGTTGCTGTGCCACGCGGTTGGGAATGTAATTCAGCTCCGCCATTGCCGCTTCCACTTTTTCCCGCGTTTTCGCAGAAACGTGGCTGGCCTGATTTACCACGCGGGAAACGGTCTGATAAGAGACTCCGGCATACTCGGCGACATCGTATAGCGTTACTGGTTTCACATTCACCATCCTGAATTGACTCTCTTCCGGGCGTTATCATGCCATACCACGGAAGGTTTTGCGCCACCCGGCAGGGCTGACACCAAAGTGAAATTTAAAATGCTGACGCCAGGTCACAGGAGAGAGAAAGCCCACTTCGATACACTCACTGTATTTACAGGTATACTCGCAAAAATTATTCAGCGGGTTTGGAAATAAAGATGGCAAAACTTACCTTACAAGAGCAGTTGCTCAAAGCAGGATTAGTCACCAGCAAAAAAGCGGCGAAGGTCGAGAGAACGGCGAAAAAATCGCGTGTTCAGGCGCGTGAAGCACGGGCGGCGGTAGAAGAAAATAAAAAGGCACAGCTTGAGCGTGATAAACAGCTTAGTGAACAACAAAAACAAGCGGCATTAGCGAAAGAATATAAAGCTCAGGTGAAGCAGCTTATCGAAATGAACCGTATCACCATTGCTAATGGCGATATCGGTTTTAACTTCACCGACGGCAATCTGATTAAGAAAATTTTTGTAGATAAGCTCACGCAAACGCAGTTGATTAATGGCCGCCTGGCAATTGCCCGTCTGGTTACTGACGGCAATAGTGAAGGTGAATACGCCATTATTCCGGCAAGCGTTGCCGACAAAATCGCCCAACGTGATGCCAGCAGTATTGTGTTGCACAGTGCACTCAGCGCCGAAGAGCAGGATGAAGACGATCCGTATGCCGACTTTAAGGTGCCTGATGATTTGATGTGGTAATTATATGTCCGTCACCATCCGCGAACAGGATGGCGACGGTTCGTTACGTGCGGGATATTAATAACGGATCACGGTTCGAATTGATTTGCCTTCATGCATTAATTCAAAGGCGTCATTAATTTCATCCAGACTCATGGTATGCGTTACAAACGGCTCCAGGTCGATATTACCTTTCATCGCATCTTCAACCATACCCGGCAACTGGGAACGACCTTTCACGCCGCCAAACGCGGAACCTTTCCATACGCGACCGGTGACCAACTGGAATGGACGGGTTGAGATTTCCTGACCGGCGCCAGCCACACCGATGATCACCGACTGACCCCAGCCACGGTGAGCACTTTCCAACGCCGCGCGCATCACATTGATGTTGCCGATGCACTCAAAGGTATGGTCGATACCCCATTTGTTGATATCCAGCAGGACATCTTTAATCGGTTTGTCGTAGTCATTCGGATTAATACAGTCGGTAGCACCGAAGCGACGCGCCAGATCGAATTTCTTCGGGTTAGTGTCGATAGCGATAATCCGTCCCGCTTTCGCCTGACGAGCGCCCTGAACAACCGCCAGACCAATCGCACCAAGACCGAATACGGCAACGGAATCACCAGGTTGAACTTTAGCGGTGTTGTGTACTGCGCCAATGCCGGTGGTGACGCCACAGCCCAGCAGGCAGACGTGTTCATGGTTTGCTTCTGGGTTAATTTTTGCCAGAGACACTTCCGCGACCACGGTATATTCACTGAAGGTGGAACAGCCCATGTAGTGATAAAGCGGTTGCCCGTTGTAAGAAAAACGTGTTGTGCCGTCTGGCATCAGACCTTTGCCCTGGGTTTCGCGAACCGCGACACAGAGGTTGGTTTTACCGGAACGACAGAATTCGCACTCGCCGCACTCTGCGGTGTAAAGCGGGATCACATGGTCGCCAGGTTTAACGCTGGTCACGCCTTCACCGACTTCAACCACAACGCCAGCCCCTTCGTGACCGAGAACGACCGGGAATACACCTTCCGGGTCATCGCCGGAGAGGGTAAATGCATCAGTATGGCAGACGCCGGTATGAGTGACTTTAATCAGCACTTCACCTTTCTTCGGTGGCGCTACGTCAATTTCAACGATTTCCAGTGGTTTACCGGGAGCAAATGCAACGGCAGCACGTGATTTCATATTTCGCTTTTCCTCAATAGGGTAGTGGTTTCTGCTATTTAAGATAGGCACGAACCAGTTCAATCGTGTCATCAACGGATTGGCTGACTTCGCGGCTGTAGCAGTCATTTCGGTCAAACGTTTCCCGGATATGGCTTTCAAGCACTTCTGCCATCAGCCCGTTAGCCGCGCCCCGAACGGCAGCGATCTGCTGGAGTATGGCACGGCATTCGGCATCACCTTCCAGTGACCGTTCCAGAGCATCAATCTGCCCCCGAATACGACGAACTCGAGTAAGCACCTTTTTCTTCTCTTCCGGAGTACTGGGCATTTCGCACCTCATCATCTGTACGCAATATACTATAGGGGGGTATGCTATATGTCAATGCATACCCCCCTATAGTATATAACACTGGAGAATAAAATTTATCCGATGAATGTGGGGGATATCTGGAGGAAACGAAGAGGAAAGAAGAGTGTTTGGGCGCTAATCTCGTGGGATTGCCGCCCGGATAGCAGGCGGCGGAAGGAATCAGAATTTCCAGGTCAGATTGGCAGCGAATTGCAGGCCGTTATAATCATCGGTCGGCGTGTCATACCACACTTTACCGGCAGTCAGCCCCAGATTCAGTTGCTCTGTCAAAGGCTGAATACGTTGTAAACTGGCGCTCTTCATGCTCCCGTGACGCGTCTCCGGAGACCAGTCGTAGGTGTAAGCTCCCGTCCCACGACTAAGCCAAAGTTGAGTATAACCGCCGCCGCGAGGGTCATTCAGACGCAAGGAAATCATATTGCTGTAACTGCCGCCAGCATCGCTGGAGTCATAATGGGTATAGCGATAGCTGGTGATCACCGGGCCAGTGTAGAGCGATACGCCGCCTTGCCAGGCATCGACTTCAACATCATCGTAATATTTAGTGTAGCGATAACCAGTCGTGAACAGCGTTTTTGGCAGCAAAGCCAGGTTAATATCCTGACGAAAATCCTGGCGGGCAAAGACCGGTGTATTATCGGCAAAGGCAATACCCGTGCGGGTTGTCAGCCAGTTATTCCATTTGTACCAGACAGCGCCCTGACCGCGTGTAGCATTGAAACGTTCAGTCTCATAATCACGACGCCCCTGGGAAAGATTAAAAAGCAGCGTTGCGTTTTCAACTTTCGCCACCAGTTCAGCATACGCTAAATTACGGTTGCCATGATCGCCAGAATAATCGGTAAAATCGTAGCCTGCGGTAATGGAAGTTAACCCGGCATAAGCGGGCAATGTGCTAAAGATTGCCGCTGCTAATAACGTCCGTTTTATCATTTTAATCTCCTGTACGGATAAGTTCTTGCCGGAGTGAATAATTTCCGGTAGGTAAATTGCGTTCTACAATAACGCGCGGGCCAAGTTGCGTGTTTGGCGAAATAATTCGGCCAGGTAAAATAATTACCTGCACGCCAAGACGTGAACGCTGACCAATATAACAACCTAATTTATCGCAGCCGGTAGCGATAATACCCTCTGGGGTGCGAACCGATACTGGCTGTTCATCCAGTCGATGGTTACTGGTACGCACCTGTGCGCCCAAATATGCCTGGCTTGCAACAACGGAATCGGCAATAAAACATTGCGGTCCAATCATCGCTTCCGCCTCAATAACCGCATTTTTGATTTCAGTGGCAAAACCAATTTTTACGCCATTGTTGATTACCGTACCGGGGCGAATAAACGCATAATTACCTATCAGGCAGTTTGCACCAATCACTACCGGCCCTTGAATAACCACACCGTGGCAAATGCGGGTATTGGCACCGATAACAACTTCACCGGCACTTTCATCAATAATCACCTGGTCAGCAATCTGAATATTTTTCTCTTTAACATTAAGCTTCAGATAGCTTTTCAGTTCCTGCGACAGAAGGTTGGGAATAAGCGGTTGGCGCTTCCACCAGTGCGGAATAACGGGTGGGTTTGTCGCGCTGAGGTTCGCGTCCAGTAAAAAAGGCAATAAGTCCATAAATAATCCAGATGGCATAAGCTAATAATACATACACAACGGAAAGTGGCGCTAAAGGCACCAACAACCAGCAACGATGAAACCAGGCGCTAAAAGCACCAATAACACAAACTACGCCGACCCAGATAAGCGGAAACATGGCCAGTACCACGCCATGTGGCCCGGTGGTGATTAATTCATTAAACCAGGTGGTTAGATAAATCCCAACGCCATAGAGCACGACCAACAGCATAGGGAAAATACTGAAGATGCCGAAACGGCTAAATAAAAGCCTTTTATGCAGACGCATACAGACCGCGTAACCCACAATCCAGCGCCGCCAGCGACGCCACTCCTCACGCGGGTTGTTGCATTCCTGAGGGTATACAATACAGCGATTCGCCTGACGAATGCGGTAACCATTGGCGACCAACGTCCAGGTGAGATCCAGATCTTCGACTTTGGTACGATCCGAGAAACCAAATTTACGCAATACATCGGTACGGAACATCCCACAGGCACCGCTGATAATAAAGGGCGCGCCGCCCAAAAGCTGTTGTAGCGTGCGCTTCATAACGATCATCGGCAGTTTTACCGTGGCGCGAATATGAGGCAGCAAACCTGCGCCTTTTAACGCTGTGGAAGGAATGCCGCCGACGGCATCAGCGCCGCGCTCAATTTCCGCCAGCATATAACCCATTCCGTCTTTATCGGGCGGAACATAGGTGTCAGCATCGCTTAAAAAAACCTGGTCGCAGGTGGCGTAGTTCAGGCCGTTCATCAGAGCGCCGCCTTTGCCGGTATTTTTTTGCGTAACAGCAACAAAGCGGTCGCCCCATTTGCGTTTGACTTCCGCCATTACCGCTTCGGTATTATCCGTGGAGCCGTCGTTAACACAAATTACCCGGCAGAAATAAGGATTGCGCAGCAGATTATCCAGTGATTGTGCCAGACAGGGGCCTTCGTTATAGGCAGGAATAATCGCGTCAATACAGCCTTTCTTTTGGCTGGGCTTACGCCTTAACGTACTCAAAAACCATAGCAATATTGCTACGGCCATAAATATAAAGATCCAGGTTTTCATTAAGTCTGCTCAAAGAATCATTTTATGAATAACAAAGCCTTCACCCAGATCACTATTGACCTGTTGTCCGCGAAATTGTGCAACAGCACGTAAACGTTCATGACGCATATAATCACGTCGCTCCTGGCTTTTATGTTTTTTTAACGCTGCAAGTTTTACGGTAAAATATTCTTCTTTTACGGATTCAAAAACCTGGGGCATAAATGAAAGCCAGGTGCTTGGCGTTTCATAGCCGAGGATCTGTGGAATAGTGCGGCAGGCAACCATTGATGCCTGATAAACTGCCAGATGATCCTGATGGCGGTCAGCATCATGCATGGTATATACCCGTATGATTTCTACATCAGCGGGAATTTGATTTTTAATAATATCTTCCAGGGAGGAAATCATATCATTGAGTTGCAGATGTGTACGGGTGTCTGAAAAATTAAGATGAATAGTTTTCTGACACCCCAACATCTTTAATGCTTCGCGAGATTCTTCATGACGATCGATGATTTCGCTTACACCCGAATCGCCAGCAGTCATGACAACGGCGGTGATATAAAATCCTTTCTGCGCAAGACGAGCAAGCGATGCGCCACAACCTAATTCAATATCGTCAGGATGCGCACCAATCGCAAGAATACCTTTCCTCTTTTCTGCTGAAGAATGCAACGCAGAATTTAAAACCTTATCCAATTCATGACACTCCATTGTAATTATTATGCTGAAAGCGCGACGAATGCAGAGCGGCAACCCTCTGCAACATACTCAGATGTTAAAAATGACACGCGGTAAAAAAGAATAATCCTGAGAACAGGTCAATTAATGCCCGGAGGGCCGTAAGCGGTATAAGTTTGATTTGTGTGCATCATATGTTAAACATTTGTGTGTTTTGTGAGCGTGATTATATTTTTTACATATTGTATTTAGATGTGATTTAGTTTGTCAATTAATTGCATTTAAAAAATATCTTCTATCAACCATTACTTTTTATATTCGTTTTATGAATGAATTGGTATGGCAAAGAGGTTTTGAAGATTGCATTATATAAAATAAAAATAATATATATATTTATTATTGGTTGTCTGGTTGGTGGAGGGTGAAATAAATTTTTATTGTTTGAATTTTTATTCGTATATAAAAGTAAATGTGGCATTGCTTTGTAGGAAAACGGTTGGTAAATGCATAACTCATCTATCGTTTGCCATTTTTTTGCTAAGAATAAAAACATATTGTCCATAATGATTAATTCTTTTATCAAATATCTTTCTCCGCGAATACTGCTCTCATAACAAGACAGGGGAGCAGACAATTATGGCAATTTCATCGCGTAACACACTTCTTGCCACACTGGCATTCATCACTTTTCAGGCGCAGGCGGTGAACGTCACCGTGGCGTATCAAACCTCCGCCGAACCGGCGAAAGTGGCTCAGGCTGATAACACCTTTGCCAAAGAGAGCGGGGCGACCGTGGACTGGCGCAAGTTTGACAGCGGAGCCAGCATCGTTAGGGCGCTGGCTTCTGGCGACGTGCAAATCGGTAATCTCGGTTCCAGCCCGTTAGCGGTTGCTGCCAGCCAGCAGGTGCCGATTGAAGTTTTCTTGCTGGCGTCAAAACTGGGTAACTCCGAGGCGCTGGTAGTTAAGAAAAACATCAGCAAACCCGAAGATCTGATTGGCAAACGCATCGCCGTGCCGTTTATCTCCACCACGCACTACAGCCTGCTGGCAGCGTTGAAACACTGGGGCATTAAACCCGGACAAGTGGAGATTGTGAACCTGCAACCGCCAGCGATTATTGCCGCCTGGCAACGGGGAGATATTGATGGCGCTTATGTCTGGGCACCTGCGGTTAATACGCTGGAAAAAGACGGCAAGGTGTTGACCGATTCTGAACAGGTCGGGCGGTGGGGCGCGCCGACGCTGGACGTTTGGGTAGTGCGCAAAGATTTTGCCCAGAAACATCCTGAGGTGGTGAAAGCGTTCGCTAAAAGCGCCATTGATGCCCAGCAACCGTACATTGCGAATCCGGACGCGTGGCTGAAACAGCCGGAAAACATCAGCAAACTGGCGCGCTTGAGCGGTGTACCGGAAGCGGACGTACCGGGGCTGGTCAAGGGAAATACCTATCTGACGCCGCAGCAGCAAACGGCAGAACTGACCGGAGCGGTGAACAAAGCGATCATCGACACCGCGCAGTTTTTGAAAGAGCAGGGTAAAGTTCCCGCCGTGGCGAATGATTACAGCCAGTACGTTACCTCGCGCTTCGTGCAATAAAAGGAGGCACGAATGCTGCAAATCTCTCATCTCTATGCCGATTATGGCGGTAAACCGGCGCTGGAAGATATCAACCTGACGCTGGAAAGCGGCGAACTGTTGGTGGTGCTGGGGCCGTCCGGCTGCGGCAAAACCACTTTGCTGAATCTGATTGCTGGTTTTGTGCATTATCAGCAAGGCAGCATTCAACTGGCGGGGATGGAGAAAAAGCAACGTCTGGAAATCGCTCACCAAATGCTGAAAAAAGTCGGGCTGGAAGGTGCGGGAAAACGCGACATCTGGCAGCTTTCTGGCGGTCAGCGTCAGCGGGTAGGGATTGCCCGCGCGCTGGCGGCTAATCCCCGGATGTTATTACTCGACGAACCGTTTGGCGCGCTGGATGCCTTCACCCGCGACCAGATGCAAATACTGCTGCTGAAACTCTGGCAGGAGACAGGCAAGCAGGTGTTGTTGATTACCCATGATATAGAAGAAGCGGTGTTTATGGCGACCGAACTGGTTCTGCTTTCACCGGGGCCGGGTCGTGTGCTGGAGCGTCTGCGGCTCAACTTCGCCCGCCGCTTTGTTGCGGGAGAGTCTAGCCGCAGCATCAAGTCCGATCCACAATTCATCGCCATGCGCGAATATGTTTTAAGCCGCGTATTTGAGCAACGAGAGGCGTTCTCATGAGTGTGCTTATTAATGAAAAAATGCATTCGCGTCGGCTGAAATTGCGCTGGCCGCTCTCGCGTCAGGTCACTTTAAGCATTGGCACACTAGCGGTTTTACTGACTTTATGGTGGGCAGTGGCGGCGCTGCAACTGATTAGCCCGCTGTTTTTGCCGCCGCCGCAACAGGTACTGGCAAAACTGCTCACCATTGCCGGAACGCAAGGATTTATGGACGCCACGCTGTGGCAGCATCTGGCAGCCAGCCTGACGCGCATTGTGCTGGCGCTACTTGCGGCGGTGTTAATCGGCATTCCGGTTGGGATCGCCATGGGGCTAAGCCCGACGGTGCGCGGCATTCTGGATCCGGTAATTGAACTGTATCGCCCTGTGCCGCCGCTGGCCTATTTGCCGCTGATGGTGATCTGGTTTGGTATTGGTGAAACCTCGAAGATCTTACTGATCTATTTAGCGATTTTTGCACCGGTGGCGATGTCGGCGTTGGCAGGGGTGAAAAGCGTGCAGCAGGTTCGCGTTCGTGCCGCGCAGTCGCTGGGCGCCAGTCGCACGCAGGTGCTGTGGTTTGTCATTCTGCCTGGCGCGCTGCCGGAAATTCTCACCGGATTACGTATTGGTCTGGGGGTTGGCTGGTCTACGCTGGTGGCGGCGGAGCTGATTGCCGCGACGCGAGGCTTAGGTTTTATGGTTCAGTCAGCGGGTGAGTTTCTCGCAACTGACGTGGTGCTGGCGGGGATCGCGGTGATTGCGATTATCGCCTTTCTTTTAGAACTGGGTCTGCGTGCGTTACAGCGCCGCCTGACGCCCTGGCATGGAGAAGTACAATGAGTGAACGTCTGAGCATTACCCCGCTGGGGCCGTATATCGGCGCACAAATTTCGGGTGCCGACCTGACGCGTCCGTTAAGTGATAATCAGTTTGAACAGCTTTACCATGCGGTGTTGCGCCATCAGGTGGTGTTTCTGCGTGAACAAGCCATTTCGCCACAGCAGCAACGCGCGCTGGCCCAGCGTTTTGGCGAGCTACATATTCATCCTGTTTACCCTCATGCCGAAGGGGTTGACGAGATCATCGTGCTGGATACCCATAACGATAATCCGCCGGATAACGACAACTGGCACACCGATGTGACATTTATTGAAACGCCGCCAGCGGGAGCGATTCTGGCAGCGAAAGAGTTGCCATCAACCGGGGGCGATACGCTATGGACCAGTGGTATTGCGGCGTATGAGGCGCTCTCTGTTCCCTTCCGTCAGTTGTTGAGCGGGCTGCGCGCGGAGCATGATTTCCGTAAATCGTTCCCGGAATACAAATACCGCAAAACGGAGGAGGAGCATCAACGCTGGCGCGAGGCGGCAGCGAAAAATCCTCCTTTACTACATCCGGTGGTGCGAACGCATCCGGTGAGCGGTAAACAGGCGTTGTTTGTTAATGAAGGATTTACCACGCGAATTGTCGATGTCAGTGAGAAAGAGAGCGAAGCCTTGCTAGGCTTTTTATTTACCCATATCACCAAACCGGAGTTTCAGGTGCGCTGGCGCTGGCAGCCAAATGATATCGCGATTTGGGATAACCGCGTGACTCAGCACTATGCGAATGCAGATTATCTGCCACAGCGGCGGATTATGCATCGGGCGACGATCCTCGGGGATAAACCGTTTTATCGGGCGGGGTGAAACGAGCGCGGACGGTCCCCTCGTGTGGCGAAAGAAAGGTGATTTAGATAAAACGAATACGGACGGTCCCCTCGAGCGGCGAAAGAACGGTGATATAGATGAAGCGAGTGCGGACGGTCCCCTCGCCCCTTGGGGAGAGGGTTAGGGTGAGGGGGCGTTCACCGTACTTTCAACAGGTTAACTCCCCCTTTCTGAGAGGAAACAAAATTAACGCAGAATCTTCTTCTCAGCCAGATCCAGCGCAAAGTAGCTGAAAATCAGATCCGCACCCGCACGCTTAATCGAACCTAAGCTTTCGAGCACTACTTTCTCTTCATCTATAGCACCCGCCAGCGCGGCGAACTTAATCATCGCGTACTCGCCGCTTACCTGATACGCGCCAATCGGCAGTTCAGTACGTTCACGCAGCTCACGCACGATGTCCAGGTACGCTCCGGCTGGTTTAACCATCAGGCAGTCTGCGCCCTGAGCTTCATCCAGCAGTGATTCACGAATCGCTTCGCGACGGTTCATTGGGTTCATCTGATAGCTTTTGCGGTCACCTTTTAATGCGCTTCCGGCAGCTTCACGGAACGGACCATAAAAGGAGGAAGCGAACTTGGTCGAATACGACATGATCGCCGTATCTTTAAAACCCGCAGCGTCCAGCGCCTGACGAATCGCCTGTACCTGACCGTCCATTGCGGCGGAAGGGGCGATGAAGTCTGCACCTGCAGCAGCAGCGACCACTGCTTGTTTGCCTAAATTTTCGAGGGTCGCGTCGTTGTCGACGCCGTGCTCGCACAGCACACCGCAGTGACCGTGAGAGGTGTATTCGCAGAAACAGGTGTCTGACATAACGATCATTTCAGGCACGGTCTGCTTGCAAATGCGTGACATACGCGCCACCAGACCATCTTCCCGCCAGGCATCGCTGCCCGTTTCATCGGTATGGTGAGAGATGCCGAAAGTCATTACTGACCGAATACCGGCGTTGGCGATACGTTCGATTTCGCGCGCCAGATGTTTCTCTGGAATACGCATTACGCCCGGCATGGCTTCAACGGCTTTGTAGTCGTCAATTTCTTCTTCAACAAAGATCGGCAACACCAGGTCGTTAAGGCTAAGTGTTGTCTCTTCAAACATAGCGCGCAGCGCAGGAGATTTGCGCAGGCGACGAGGGCGTTGGATTAAGTCTGTCATGGTCTGCCTGATGTTTGTGGAATCGAGGGACATAGTATACCTGAAGCAGGGCGGGGGTGTTTTACGAAAGTTGTCGCGATGTTGACAAGAAGAGAATGAAAGACCGGCCTGGACATCTTTTTAATATAAATAGCAATATTTTCATATTCACTGAAAATATTTTTAATTTTTATTAATTCCCCCTAATTATTGTTTTTGGGAGCTTGACTGCGCTGTTAAAAATAGAATGACTTAAAGTTCATTGTTTATTAATACATTATTTGTCTAATTTGCTGATGTAATATTTGTAGAGTATATAACTTTGAAATCAATGCTGTCATTAACAGATTGAAATGTTAGGTTTTTGTCTGTTTTTGTGATCTGTGTTTACACGTTATTCATATATGTCCACATTCGGACTTAGGGGAAAGAATAATTGAACCATTCATCTGTAACGCCGCATAATCGTAAACGCGAAACATAATATGTTTTCTATGCATTGATAATTGATGGATCAACTTATTACGTCCCTGAGGAGGGATGACAAATGCACTCCTGGAAAAAGAAACTTGTAGTATCACAATTAGCATTGGCTTGCACTCTGGCTATCACCTCTCAGGCTAATGCAGCGACCAACGATATTTCTGGTCAAACTTACAATACTTTCCATCACTACAACGACGCCACCTATGCTGATGACGTTTACTATGATGGTTATGCAGGCTGGAACAACTATGCCGCAGATAGCTACTACAACGGCGATATTTACCCGGTCATTAATAACGCTACCGTTAATGGCGTGATTTCTACTTACTATCTGGACGACGGTATTTCTACCAATACCAACGCCAATAGTCTGACAATCAAAAACAGCACTATTCACGGTATGATTTATTCCGAGTGCATGACCAAAGACGGTTGTACAGATCGCGCGAATGATTACTATCATGATCGTCTGGCGCTGACTGTTGATAATTCAACAATCGACGATAACTACGAACACTACACATATAACGGCACCTACAATAATGCCGCTGATACTCATGTTGTAGACGTTTATAACATCGGTACTGCCATCACTCTGGATCAGGAAGTTGATCTGTCCATCTCTAATAACTCTCACGTAGCAGGTATTACGCTGACTCAGGGTTATGAGTGGGAGGATATCGACGACAACACAGTTAGCACTGGCGTAAATAGCAGCGAAGTGTTTAATAACACCATCACTGTTAAAGATTCTACCGTGACCTCTGGTTCATGGACTGATGAAGGTACTACTGGCTGGTTTGGTAATACTGGTAATGCCAGCGAATATAGTGGTAAATCTAACTTTGTCACCGCAGATACTGACGGAGATGGTGTTGCTGATAGCACTATTGCAAGCTGGGATGATGTTGCATTAGCTGTAGTTGCACATCCGAATGCTGATAATGCTATGCAGACTACCGCTGACTTTAGTAACTCTACTTTGATGGGCGATGTAATCTTCTCTAGCAACTTTGATGAAAACTTCTTCCCGCGTGGTGCAGATAGTTATCGCGATGCTGATGGTGAAGTAGACACCAACGGTTGGGATGGAACAGATCGCTTGGATCTGACATTAAATAACGGTAGTAAATGGGTAGGGGCAGCACAATCTGTTCATCAAACAGGTTCTATTGATGTTGATGGAGATGGTAAAGGTGACATCGCTACATACGGTGTTGGCACCGAAGCAACTGCAACTCTGATTGATATTGCGACTAATAGCCTGTGGCCGTTATCAACCGTTGGTGTTGAAAACGATGATACAAGTTACAGTGAATTCGACCATATTACTGGTAATCAGGTTTACCAGAGCGGTCTGTTCAATGTGACCCTGAACACTGGTTCACAGTGGGATACCACCAAAACTTCTCTGATTGACACCCTGAGCATCAACAGTGGTTCAACTGTTAATGTTGCTGATTCAACGCTGATTTCTGATTCTATCTCTCTGACAGGTCTTTCTGCGCTGAACATCAACGAAGATGGTCATGTTGCAACTGATTCACTGACTGTCGACAACAGTACCGTAACCATTTCTGATGAAGTTTCTGCTGGTTGGGCTGTAGGTGATGCTGCTCTGTATGCGAACACCATCAACGTTACTAACGACGGTATTCTGGATGTCGGTAACACTGCGGCGAATGCTCTTCAGGTTGATACTCTGAACCTGACCAGCACTACTGATACCAGTGGTAACATTCGCGCTGGTGTGTTCAACATCGAAAGCAACCGCTTCGTACTTGATGCAGACCTGACCAACGACCGTACCAACGATACTACCAAGTCAAACTACGGTTATGGCTTAATCGCAATGAACTCTGATGGTCACCTGACCATTAACGGTAACGGCGATAACGATAACACTGCTTCTATCGAAGCCGGTCAGAACGAAGTTGATAACAACGGTGACCATGTTGCAGCTGCAACCGGTAACTACAAAGTCCGTATCGACAACGCTACTGGTGCTGGTTCTATCGCTGACTACAACGGCAACGAGCTGATTTACGTTAACGACAAAAACAGCAACGCTACCTTCTCTGCTGCTAACAAAGCTGACCTGGGTGCATACACCTATCAGGCTGAACAGCGCGGTAACACCGTTGTTCTGCAACAGATGGAGCTGACCGACTACGCTAACATGGCGCTGAGCATCCCGTCTGCAAACACCAATATCTGGAACCTGGAACAAGACACCGTTGGTACTCGTCTGACCAACTCTCGTCATGGCCTGGCTGATAACGGCGGCGCATGGGTAAGCTACTTCGGTGGTAACTTTAACGGCGACAACGGCACCATCAACTATGATCAGGATGTTAACGGCATCATGGTCGGTGTTGATACCAAAGTTGACGGTAACAACGCTAAGTGGATCGTCGGTGCAGCAGCAGGCTTCGCTAAAGGTGACATGAACGACCGTTCTGGTCAGGTAGATCAAGACAGCCAGTCTGCCTACATCTACTCTTCTGCTCGCTTCGCGAACAACATCTTTGTTGATGGTAGCCTGAGCTACTCTCACTTCAACAACGATCTGTCTGCAACCATGAGCAACGGTACTTACGTTGACGGTAGCACCAACTCCGACGCTTGGGGCTTCGGTTTGAAAGCCGGTTACGACTTCAAACTGGGTGATGCTGGTTACGTGACTCCTTACGGCAGCGTTTCTGGTCTGTTCCAGTCTGGTGATGACTACCAGCTGAGCAACGACATGAAAGTTGACGGTCAGTCTTACGACAGTATGCGTTATGAACTGGGTGTAGATGCAGGTTATACCTTCACCTACAGCGAAGACCAGGCTCTGACTCCGTACTTCAAACTGGCTTACGTTTACGACGACTCTAACAACGATAACGATGTGAACGGCGATTCCATCGATAACGGTACTGAAGGGTCTGCGGTACGTGTTGGTCTGGGTACTCAGTTCAGCTTCACCAAAAACTTCAGTGCCTATACCGATGCTAACTACCTCGGTGGTGGTGACGTAGATCAAGACTGGTCCGCGAACGTGGGTGTTAAATATACCTGGTAATATTCTTCACTGCGAAGAAATAGGTAATTTAATCTAAATAATGCCCGTCAAGGATTTGACGGGCATTACTGCAAAGGACGCGCAAATGTTATCTGTAGTTAAACCGCTTCAGGAATTTGGTAAGCTCGATAAATGTTTGTCCAGATACGGCACTCGCTTCGAGTTTAATAATGAAAAGCAAGTTATATTTTCAAGTGACGTTAATAGCGAAGACACATTCGTTATTTTAGAAGGTGTTATCTCTCTGCGTAGAGAAGAAAATGTACTTATCGGTATTACCCAGGCTCCTTTTATTATGGGACTGGCTGATGGTTTAATGAAAAACGATATACCATACAAATTAATATCAGAAGGAAACTGTACGGGATATCATCTGCCTGCCAAACAAACCATTTCTCTGATTGAACAACATCAACTCTGGCGTGACGCTTTTTACTGGTTAGCATGGCAAAATCGAATTCTGGAATTACGTGACGTTCAGCTTATTGGACATAATTCTTACGAACAAATTCGTGCCACTTTATTATCAATGATTGACTGGAATGACGAATTACGCGCACGTATTGGTGTGATGAATTATATCCATCAACGTACACGCATATCACGTTCCGTCGTCGCAGAAGTTCTCGCGGCTTTGCGCAAAGGCGGCTATATCGAAATGAATAAAGGCAAACTGGTCGCTATCAACCGTTTGCCTTCAGAGTATTAATCAGGACGCGGGGATGACCAGCGGTTTATTCCCGCTCAGTTCGGTTACCAGATCATTGATACCATCGCTCATGTTTTTAAAGCGAGTCAACGGCGAGCGAGTGACGACCACAAAAGCACCAATATTTTTTTGCGGGATCATCGCCATATAGGTAATGAATCCGCCGCCGCCACCAGTTTTCTGAATAATTCCCGGACGCCCATCTTTCGGCGCCATATATACCCAGCCTAAACCGAGCGCATCCGCTCTGCCAGGTACATCCATGCCGATCACTTTCGTAAACTGCGCGCGTTGATAAATCAGCGTCTGCATACGATCCGCCTGGTTACTGCGCTGATAAAAATCAGACGACAAATACTGCTGCATCCAGCGCATCATATCGCCAGGCGTGGAATAGACGCCGCCGCTACCGATTGCCGCCAGCGTGTTATTGCACGGACTGGCACCGCGCTCGGCAACCATTAAACGTCGGCACTGATCTGGCGATGGCGTGTAGGTGGTGTCTTTCATCCCCAACGGACGAGTGATCTGCTCTTCAAACAACTGTGTATAAGGCTTTCCGGACGCATTCGCCAGCGCATCCGCCAGCAGATCAAACGCAAGGTTAGAGTATGCAGCCTGACTGCCGGGCGCGGCTTTCAGCTTCGCCGTAGAAAGGTATTTCCAGCGTTGTTCGCGTGTCGGCCAGACAAACACCGGACGATTTGCTGCACCGCCAGGCTGTTCACGCGGCAGGGCGCTGGTATGGGTTGCCAGATTCACCAGCGTAATGGGCTTTCCATTGTAGGTCGGCACGCGTGTGCCTGGTGGAGCATATTTACTTAACGGGTCGTTTAACTTCACCGTGCCTTGATCGAGCAGCTTAACCAGCATTTCACTGGTCATCAGTTTAGTGAGGGACGCAATTCGCACCACAGAGTCTAATTGTGGGCGAACGTTATTACCGGGACGCGTTTCCCCATAACTGCGAAAGACGCGCTGATTACCGTCAATAACGACCAGTGCCATCCCCGTGGCACCGCTGCCGTAAAAAATATGATCGGCATAGCGATCGACAATATCAGAGGCGAACTCCGGTTCGGTGATCGGCTGTGCCGCATGGACGGAGGTCAATGACGCCGCACACAGCACGGCAGAAAAAAGCAGACTACGTTTCAACGGTGGTGTCCATAAATTAAATGAAGGTAACTGAGCGTATTTATACTACTCATAGATGGATTGCAAAGGGCGAATTAGTGCAATAATAGTGCTAAAAACGTAACGGCGCGTAAACACGATCTTTTTCCTGAGCACCAATGCCTGCATTTGTGATCCTGCGCGTGTGAATCTGCTAATGTAAACAATCCTTTGTTTGTGAAATCCGTCGAAACAATTCTTACGGTCAGCATGACGAACTAAGTACCTTGCCGTTGGTCACAATGGGCGGTTTCATTTAGCTGGCTCCTCGGAGCAATCATGCGGTTAATGCACAGCAGTTGTTAAAACGATAAGAAGTTAGCAGGAGAGCATATGTTTAAGTCTTTTTTCCCAAAGCCGGGAGCCTTTTTTCTCTCGGCCTTTATTTGGGCACTGATTGCCGTGATCTTCTGGCAAGCCGGTGGTGGTGATTGGGTGGCGCGTATCACCGGAGCTACTGGGCAGATCCCGATTAGCGCCGCACGTTTCTGGTCGTTAGACTTCCTGGTTTTTTACGCTTACTACATTGTTTGTGTAGGGCTTTTTGCGCTGTTCTGGTTTATCTACAGTCCGCATCGTTGGCAATACTGGTCAATACTCGGCACTGCGCTGATTATCTTCGTAACCTGGTTTCTGGTGGAAGTTGGGGTTGCCGTCAACGCCTGGTATGCACCGTTCTATGACCTGATTCAAACCGCGCTAAGTTCGCCGCATAAAGTCACCATCGAACAATTTTATCGCGAAGTGGGCGTCTTTCTTGGAATCGCGCTGATTGCTGTGGTAATCAGTGTGCTGAACAACTTCTTTGTCAGCCATTACGTGTTTCGCTGGCGTACGGCGATGAACGAATATTACATGGCGAACTGGCAACAACTGCGTCATATCGAAGGTGCCGCCCAGCGTGTGCAGGAAGATACTATGCGTTTTGCCTCAACGCTGGAGAATATGGGTGTCAGTTTTATTAACGCTATCATGACGTTAATCGCTTTCTTACCGGTACTGGTGACGCTCTCCGCACATGTACCGGAATTGCCGATTATCGGGCATATACCATATGGACTGGTGATTGCAGCCATCGTATGGTCGTTGATGGGAACCGGATTGCTGGCGGTTGTGGGTATCAAACTGCCGGGGCTGGAATTTAAAAACCAACGCGTAGAAGCGGCTTATCGTAAAGAGTTGGTCTACGGTGAAGATGATGCATCGCGCGCGACGCCGCCAACGGTACGTGAGTTGTTCAGCGCCGTGCGGAAAAACTATTTCCGCCTCTATTTTCACTATATGTATTTCAACATCGCCCGTATCCTCTATTTGCAAGTCGATAACGTTTTCGGTTTGTTCCTGCTGTTTCCGTCGATTGTTGCCGGTACGATTACGCTCGGACTGATGACGCAAATTACCAACGTTTTCGGTCAGGTTCGTGGTGCTTTCCAGTATCTGATTAACTCGTGGACTACGCTGGTTGAGCTGATGTCTATCTACAAACGTCTGCGTAGCTTTGAACATGAGCTGGATAGTGACAAAATTCAGGAAGTAACCCATACGTTGAGTTAAAAAGGAGAGGTAATGTCGCAGGTCACTCGTCTTTCTTCGCTTTCATTATTGGTAGTTCTGGTTTTAGCGGGGTGTAGTAGTCAGGCTCCGCAACCGTTGAAAAAGGGTGAAAAAGCGATAGATGTGGCGAGCGTGGTGCGGCAGAAGTTACCCGCCAACGTGAAAGACCGCGATGCCTGGGCGAAAGATCTTGCCACCACTTTTGAAAGTCAGGGGCTGGCACCGACGCTGGAAAACGTCTGCTCGGTGCTGGCAGTGGCGCAGCAGGAGTCAAATTATCAGGCAGATCCGGCTGTTCCGGGCTTAAGCAAAATTGCCTGGCAAGAGATTGACCGTCGCGCCGAACGGATGCATATCCCCGCGTTTTTGGTTCATACCGCGCTAAAAATTAAATCGCCAAACGGCAAAAGTTACAGCGAACGATTAGATTCTGTGCGTACAGAAAAGCAGTTAAGCGCGATTTTTGATGATCTGATCAGCATGGTGCCGATGGGGCAGACGCTGTTTGGTTCGCTCAACCCGGTACGCACCGGTGGGCCGATGCAGGTCAGCATTGCTTTTGCCGAACAGCACACCAAAGGTTATCCGTGGAAAATGGACGGAACGGTACGTCAGGAAGTCTTCAGTCGTCGCGGTGGCTTGTGGTTCGGTACTTACCATTTACTGAATTATCCTGCGAGTTACAGTGCGCCAATCTTCCGTTTTGCCGATTTTAACGCTGGCTGGTATGCCAGCCGGAATGCCGCGTTTCAGAACGCGGTCAGTAAAGCCAGCGGCGTGAAGCTGGCGCTGGATGGTGATTTAATTCGCTATGACAGCAAAGAGCCTGGGAAAACAGAATTGGCAACGCGCAAACTGGCGGGCAAACTGGGAATGAGCGACAGCGAAATCCGCCGACAGTTAGAGAAAGGGGATAGCTTCTCTTTTGAAGAGACGGCGCTGTACAAGAAAGTTTATCAGCTTGCAGAAGCGAAAACGGGGAAATCTTTGCCACGAGAGATGTTGCCTGGCATTCAGTTGGAAAGCCCGAAAATCACCCGTAATCTTACCACCGCATGGTTTGCGAAGCGCGTTGATGAACGACGTGCGCGTTGTATGAAACAGTGATCAATCGAGAACACCAGGCCAGATAAGGCGTTTTAGGCCGCATCTGGCAAAGTAAATCTTACTGGCGGCGATGTCGCCAGTGCAGCCATAGCGCCACCACTGCAAAAATGAAGCAGCCAACTAAAAACGGGATCAGCCCGAAAATAGTGCCGACTCCCAGACCAATTTCCACCCGTGGACGGCCTGTCTCTTGCACCTGCATCAAACGCTCATAAACGCCGGGCGCATGTACCAGGAGATTAAGCAATTGCGCCCCAGCCCAAAAGCAAAACAGTACAAACAGCGCATAGGCAATGTTGCCAGGCGTTGAAGAGGCGTTGCGATATTTTCCGCTAAACAGCGATTTTGACAGGGTGAAATCAGCCATAAAAACCTCCGGAAGTCATCTGCTTCTCTTCTGGTGTGATACCAGCGGCTTATGGCAAGTCTGACAGGTCATTTAGATTGTCAATATCAGAATCATGGTAAATTGATGGTGGGAATATTCCCGAAGCGTGAATATTCGCCATGAGTCACAAAAAGGTAACTTTAAGTTAAATTTTTTAACGATACGGGAAATGCTGTCTACACCACAGACGTATGTTATCGATTATGCGAGGATGTTATTTTTCGTTAACGGAGCCGCCATGAATCTGCCTGTAAAAATCCGCCGTGACTGGCACTATTATGCGTTCGCTATTGGCCTGATTTTCATTCTTAACGGTGTGGTGGGGTTGCTGGGATTTGAAGCAAAAGGCTGGCAAACCTATGCAGTCGGTCTGCTGACGTGGGTGATTAGCTTCTGGCTGGCGGGAATGATTATTCGTCGTCGCGAAGAGGATACTGAAAACGCCCAATAACAGAGGATTGGGCGTTCTGGAGTGCTGACAAAGTGCTCGTTGTTTTGCCGGATATGGCTTGAACGTCTTACCCTGCCTACAAAATAGTGCAAAATCAATACATTGCAATTATCTGGTAGGCCTGGTAAGCGAAGCGTATCAGGCAATCTTACCTTTGCTATCAGTCTTAAACGCCCAATAAAAATATTACCGGGCGATTGAAAATTACATAGTGGTTTTCAATGCGTTATCCGCAGCATGACGTTCCAGTGCCAGCTCAATCAAACGCGTGATCAGGTCGGTGTAACTCAGGCCGCTGGCTTGCCACAATTTCGGATACATGCTGATATTAGTGAAGCCTGGCAGCGTGTTGATCTCGTTGATCACCACTTCGTTTTCCGGCGTTAAAAAGACGTCTACACGCGCCATGCCAGCACATCCCAACGTCTGGTAAGCCTTAACCGCAATCGCCCGGATCTTATCGTTGATTTCTGGCGCAATGGCAGCCGGAACTACCACTTTCGCGCCATCTTCGTCAATGTACTTGGTGTCGTAGGCATAGAAATCGCTGGTGAGTACGATCTCGCCACAGGTGCTGGCTTGCGGATTGTCGTTGCCCAGAACTGCGCATTCGATCTCACGACCTTTGATCCCTTGCTCAACGATCACTTTATGATCGAACTCGAACGCCAGATCGACGGCAATTGCGTACTGTTCTTCACTGGTTACTTTGCTGACACCAACAGAAGAGCCCTGATTAGCCGGTTTTACAAACAGCGGTAACCCCAGTTTAGACTCCACTTCGGCAAAACTGATGTTGTGACGATTAGCGCGCGTCAGGGTAATAAATGGCGCAATGTTTAGCCCGGCATCGCGCAGCAGACGTTTGGTGACATCTTTATCCATACATGCAGCAGAAGCCAGAACATCGGAACCAACAAATGGTAAATTGGCGACGCGTAACATCCCCTGCAGGGAGCCATCTTCGCCCAGCGTACCGTGGACAATCGGGAAAATGACATCCACCGTTGGTAATGGTTGACCATTCTGTGCATCAATAAGCTGGTGTTCATGTTTACCCGGCACCTGCGCAAGGCTGGTCGCCGAAGGACGCAACGCAATATGGGCAGGATCGTCTGCGTTTAGCAGATAATTGCTGGCATCGCTGACGTGCCATTGCCCTTGTTTATCAATGCCCAGCAGCACAACGTCGAAGCGACTTTTATCAATGGCATCAACAATGTTTTTTGCCGATTGCAAAGACACTTCATGTTCCGCTGATTTTCCACCAAAAACGATACCTACCCGCAGTTTTTCCATCTTAAAAACCTATCCCGTCGAACATAAAGCACATACATTACCACGACAAAACGGTTGATTCGCGGCCTTCTGACAGAATGTTGCAATCTTCTGGTCACAAAGCGCCCAGCGTACTGACTGAGAAATATCAATGGCTAAATTATGTGCGTTAGATCACAAAAATGATGAACGGGAAGCTAATTTATCTCTGGTATTAACCATGGTTCAATCAGTGAATAGCTTAATAATAAGTTAACGAAGTAAATATATTTCATAACTTTTTATTATATTAATGCTTTATAATTGAATAGCTGTTTTATTTATAAGGGAATTATTTAAATAAGAGAAACGTTTCGCTGATAAATATGTGCAAATATTTTTGCAAAGTATTTCCTGTGTCATAAAAATACTACTTACAACCCCTATGCAGTTATGAAGCATAATGTTAACTTCTCCATACTTTGGATAAGGAAATACAGACATGAAAAATCTCATTGCTGAGTTGTTATTTAAGCTTGCCCAAAAAGAAGAAGAGTCGAAAGAACTGTGCGCGCAGGTTGAGGCACTGGAGATTATAGTCACCGCGATGCTTCGCAATATGACGCAAAAAGACCAACAGCAGTTGATTGATCAGGTTGAGGGGGCTCTGTACGCGGTAAAGCCCGATGCCAGCATTCCTGACGACGATACGGAGCTGCTGCGCGATTACGTAAAAAAGTTATTGAGGCATCCTCGTCAGTAAAACGTTAAACCTTTTCAACCGTTGTCATAAAGCTGTCACGGCAGAGACTTATAGTCGCTTTGTTTTTATTTTTTACTGTATTTGTACATGGAGAAAATAAAGTGAAACAAAGCACTATTGCACTGGCTCTCTTACCGTTACTGTTTACCCCTGTGACAAAAGCCCGGACACCTGATGTACCCATTCTGGAAAAACGAGCTGCACAGGGAGATATTACTACGCCGGGCGGCGCTCGCCGTTTAACTGGCGATCAGACTGCTGCCTTGCGTGATTCTCTTAGCGATAAACCGGCGAAAAATATTATTTTACTTATTGGTGATGGGATGGGGGATTCGGAAATAACTGCCGCACGAAATTATGCCGAAGGTGCGGGCGGTTTTTTTAAAGGAATCGATGCCTTACCGCTTACCGGACAATACACCCACTACTCGCTGGATAAAAAAACCGGTAAACCGGACTATGTCACCGACTCCGCTGCATCAGCAACCGCCTGGTCAACTGGCGTCAAAACTTATAACGGCGCGCTGGGCGTCGATATTCATGAAAAAGATCATCCAACGATTCTGGAGATGGCAAAAGCCGCAGGACTGGCGACCGGCAACGTTTCAACGGCAGAATTGCAGGATGCCACACCCGCCGCGCTGGTGGCGCATGTGACATCGCGCAAATGCTACGGACCGAGCGTGACCAGTGAAAAATGTCCAAGTAATGCGCTGGAAAAAGGCGGTAAAGGTTCCATTACCGAACAACTTCTTAACGCCCGTGCCGATGTTACGCTTGGCGGCGGTGCAAAAACGTTTGCAGAAACGGCAACCGCCGGTGAGTGGCAGGGAAAAACGCTGCGTGAACAGGCGCAGGCTCGCGGCTATCAGTTAGTGAGTGACGCAGCGTCGCTGGAGGCAGTAACAGAGGCAAATCAGGATAAACCGCTACTTGGGCTGTTTTCTGACGGCAATATGCCAGTTCGTTGGGAAGGGCCGAAGGCGTCTTATCACGGTAATATCGATAAACCCGCAGTAACCTGTACCCCGAATCCGCAACGAAATGACAGTGTGCCGACGTTAGCGCAGATGACCGATAAAGCTATTGAGTTATTGAGTAAAAACGAGAAAGGATTCTTCCTGCAAGTTGAAGGTGCATCTATCGATAAACAGGATCATGCCGCTAATCCTTGTGGGCAAATTGGTGAGACGGTTGACCTCGATGAAGCGGTACAACGTGCGCTTGAGTTTGCCAAAAAAGATGGCAATACATTGGTGATAGTTACCGCTGACCACGCTCACGCCAGCCAGATTGTCGCGCCGGATACCAAAGCTCCGGGTCTGACTCAGGCATTAATGACCAAAGATGGTGCAGTGATGGTAATGAGCTACGGTAACTCGGAAGAAGATTCACAAGAACATACCGGCAGCCAGTTGCGTATTGCCGCTTATGGTCCGCACGCTGCCAACGTGGTTGGTCTGACCGATCAGACCGATCTCTTCTACACCATGAAAGCCGCGCTGGGTCTGTAGTCAAAACGCATCCGGCGGTGAATTTTTGCCGCCGGTTGGTATTTTTTCTGTTAGCAACCAGACTTAAAGGCAGATCACGGGCGCAAACGCTCTTGGTTAAAATGTGAAGAGGGATGGTGCTATGAAAATAACATTACTGGTTACCCTGTTATTCGGTTTAGTTTTTTTAACCACTGTCGGCGCTGCCGAGAAGACGTTAACCCCGCAACAACAACGTATGACCTCCTGTAACCAACAGGCGACGGCGAAGGCGTTGAAAGGGGATGCCCGTAAGACGTATATGAGTGATTGCCTGAAGAACAGTAAATCTGCGCCCGGCGAGAAGAGCTTGACGCCGCAGCAGCAGAAGATGCGTGAATGCAATGGCCAGGCGACGCAGCAATCTCTGAAAGGCGATGATCGCAATAAGTTTATGAGTACCTGTCTTAAGAACGCCGCCTGATCCCTGATAGTGCTAACGGGTGAGCTAAGAAAATGGCTCACCCGAAATATCATACTTCCGCTTTTCGCCCCGTCTCTATAATTTGGGAAAATTGTTTCTGAATGTTCCCAAAAATAATGAATGATGAAAATTTTTTCAAAAAAGCGGCGGCGTACGGGGAGGAACCACCATTAACTCCTCAAAACGAACATCAGCGTTCCGGGCTGCGCTTCGCCCGGCGCGTCAGGTTACCCCGTATGGTAGGACTGGCGGGGATGTTCTTACCGATTGCTTCAACGCTGGTTTCGCATCCGCCGTCGGGCTGGTGGTGGCTGGTGTTAGTGGGCTGGGCTTTTGTCTGGCCGCATTTAGCCTGGCAGTTAGCGAGCAGAGCCATTGATCCGCTTGGTCGGGAAATTTACAACTTAAAAACCGATGCGGTGTTAGCGGGAATGTGGGTAGGCGTGATGGGCGTAAACGTGCTGCCTTCGATCGCGATGTTGATGATTATGTGTCTGAATTTGATGGGAGCCGGTGGCCCTCGTCTGTTCGTCGCTGGTCTGGTGCTGATGGTCGTTTCCTGCCTTGTCACCCTCGAACTGACGGGTATCACGGTGTCACTAAATAGTGCGCCGCTGGAATGGTGGCTCTCACTGCCCATTATCGTCATTTATCCTTTGCTGTTTGGCTGGGTTAGCTATCAGACGGCAACAAAACTTGCAGAACATAAACGCAGATTGCAGGTAATGAGTACCCGTGATGGCATGACGGGCGTTTACAACAGGCGTCACTGGGAACTAATGTTGCGCAATGAGTTTGATAATTGTCGGCGACATAACCGCGATGCGACGTTGTTAATCATCGATATCGACCATTTCAAAAGTATCAACGACACCTGGGGCCACGATGTGGGCGATGAAGCGATAGTTGCTCTCACCCGTCAGTTACAAATTACTCTGCGCGGTAGTGATGTGATTGGTCGTTTTGGGGGGGATGAATTTGCGGTGATTATGTCTGGTACGCCAGCAGAAAATGCCATTACCGCCATGTTACGGGTACATGAAGGGTTAAATACATTACGTTTACCAAATACGCCGCAGGTAATGTTGCGGATAAGTGTCGGTGTCGCGCCGCTGAGCCCGCAAATGAGTCACTATCGTGAGTGGCTGAAATCGGCAGATATGGCACTTTATAAAGCAAAGAAAGCCGGACGTAACCGCACCGAAGTGGCGGCCTGACGTCCGGGGAGAGTGCATCAGGACTTGCTAAGTTTTTCTGATTTTTCCATACACTTCGTCATTGCTTCGATCACTGCGGCACGGAAACCTTTCTCTTCCAGTACGCGCACCGCTTCAATGGTGGTGCCTCCTGGTGAGCAAACCATATCTTTCAACGCGCCCGGATGTTCTCCGGTTTCCAGCACCATTTTTGCAGAACCCATTACCGCCTGGGCGGCAAATTTATACGCCTGCGCGCGTGGCATTCCCCCCAGCACGGCTGCGTCGGCCATCGCTTCGATAAACATAAAGACATAGGCAGGAGAAGAACCACTCACGCCGACCACCGGATGGATCATTGGTTCGGCAATCACTTCCGCCTCGCCAAAGCAGCGGAAAATATTTAGCACATCAGCGGTATCTTCAGGCGTAACCAGCGCGTTTGGCGTTACGGAAGTCATCCCGGCATTGACCAGCGCAGGGGTATTTGGCATAGCGCGGATAATTTTCCGGTCATGGCCCAGTGCGCGGGCAAGTTGGTCGAGTGTGACGCCCGCTGCAATAGAGACAACCAGCGAGTCTTTATTCAGGCTGGACGTGATTTCACTAAGCACTTTGATCATGATGCCCGGTTTAACGGCGGCAAAAACGATGTCGGTGATTTGTGCCACTTCCTGCGCTGACTCTGCGGCGTTGATGCCGAATTGATCGTGTAAAGCAGCGACTTTATCCGGGGAGGGGGTATACACCCAGATTTGCCCTGGAAGCACCTGACCACTGGCAATCAGACCGCCGAGAATGGCTTTTCCCATATTACCGCAGCCAATAAAACCGATTTTCTTTTCCATTGCCTCACTCCTGCCGTGAAATTCATTGTTTTGATAATCGCTGGCAGAAGCATAAACAGAACTATGCCGGAAGGCAAAAGCGCGACACAATAGAGGATTACCCAACAAAGGATGAGTTTATGACAATTTGGGTGGACGCCGATGCGTGTCCCAATGTAATTAAAGAGATTTTGTATCGCGCGGCTGAACGTATGCAAATGCCGCTGGTACTGGTGGCTAACCAGAGTTTACGTGTACCGCCATCGCCATTTATTCGCACGCTGCGCGTCGCGGCAGGTTTTGACGTTGCCGATAATGAAATTGTACGTCAGTGTGAAGCGGGCGATTTGGTGATCACCGCAGACATTCCTCTGGCTTCTGAAGCCATTGAGAAGGGAGCAGCGGCACTTAATCCACGTGGTGAACGTTACACGCCAGCGACCATTCGTGAACGTCTGATGATGCGCGATTTTATGGATACCTTACGCGCCAGTGGTATCCAGACCGGAGGGCCAGATAGCTTTTCGCAGCGTGACCGCCAGGCATTCGCAGCAGAACTGGAAAAGTGGTGGCTGGAAGTGCAACGTAGTCGCTCATGAATGTAATTTATTAGTTACACTTCTTTCTTGAGCATTTCTTGGTATAGTAAAGAGTGTATTGAAAATTTCACCCTAAGTGGAATTATTTCTTTACAATCGAAATTGTACTAGCTTGATGGTATGATCGCTATTCTTACGAACCCGGCTTTCGCCGCATTGCGACCTTTTGGGGAAAACCCACGATGACACAACCTCTTTTTCTGATCGGGCCTCGGGGCTGTGGTAAAACAACGATCGGAATGGCTCTTGCCGATTCGCTTAACCGTCGGTTTGTCGATACCGACCAGTGGTTGCAATCACAGCTCAATATGACGGTCGCGGAGATCGTCGAAAGGGAAGAGTGGGCCGGATTTCGCGCCAGAGAAACCGCAGCACTGGAAGCGGTGACAGCACCATCGACCGTTATCGCCACGGGGGGCGGCATTATTCTGACGGAATTTAATCGTCACTACATGCGTAATAACGGGATTGTGGTTTATCTGTGTGCGCCAGTAGCGGTACTGGTTAATCGCCTGCAAGCGGCACCCGAAGAGGATTTGCGGCCAACTTTAACCGGAAAGCCGCTAAGTGAAGAAGTTCAGGAAGTACTGGAAGAACGCGATGTGTTATATCGTGAAGTCGCGCATATTATCATTAACGCTAATAATGAACCCAGTCAGGTGATTTCTGAAATTCGTAGCGCCCTGGCACAGACGATCAATTGTTGACTCCCGAGCGCCTATACTTAACGTTCATCCCGTGAAATAAGGAAGAACGATGCCAACGAAACCGCCTTATCCTCGTGAAGCATATATTGTAACGATTGAAAAAGGAAAACCAGGGCAGACCGTAACCTGGTATCAGCTCAGAGCCGATCATCCCAAACCTGACTCTTTAATCAGCGAACATCCGACCGCTCAGGAAGCGATGGATGCTAAAAAACGCTATGAGGATCCTGACAAAGAGTGACCGTATCAGACTGCTCGGAAGGGACTCTGAGTGCTACTACAAAGGATCTGCGTCACATTTTTCACAATTCATGTTTTTCAAATAATTAGAATATTAAACAATAACAATCTATTACTGGAATCATTTGGAATCTTTACATTATTCCGGGCGCGTCTACTGCTACGCTTTTTGTCATTTGTAGCACAGGTAAGTGCCAGCAGTGGTGCTTAACATTTGCCCGGTAATTAACGACGAAGTAAAAGTAAGGTGGAATAACAATGAGTGCGTCGTTGGCGATCCTGACCATCGGCATTGTACCTATGCAGGAAGTTTTACCGCTCCTGACTGAGTACATTGACGAAAATAACATTTCCCATCATAGCCTGCTGGGGAAGTTAAGCCGCGAAGAAGTGATGGCGGAGTATGCGCCAGAAGCAGGCGAAGAAACGATTCTTACATTATTAAATGACAATCAACCGGCTCACGTCTCGCGTCGTAAAGTAGAACGCGATCTGCAAAGCGTGGTTGAAGTGCTTGATAACCAGGGTTACGACGTCATTTTGTTGATGAGTACGGCAAACATTAGCAGTATGACGGCGCGTAATACAATCTTTCTGGAGCCGTTGCGTATATTGCCACCGCTGGTTTCTACCATTGTCGAAGGTCATCAGGTCGGTGTAATCGTACCGGTTGAAGAACTGTTGCACGTTCAGGCACAAAAATGGCAAATCTTGCAGAAACCGCCCTTGTTTTCCCTGGGGAACCCTATTCATGATTCTGAACAGAAAATCATTGATGCCGGGAAAGAACTACTGGAAAACGGTGCGGATGTCATCATGCTGGATTGTTTGGGATTTAATCAGCGCCATCGTGATTTACTGCAAAAACAGCTCGATGTTCCTGTTTTGCTCTCTAACGTATTGATTACAAGGCTGGCTGCAGAATTACTGATGTGATTTTGCGTGACAGCCAGCGCCTCTGGCCCCTATAGTGAAGTAGACGTTCAACTACCAGACAGGGCCAGTTTATGCTTCAAAGTAATGAGTACTTTTCCGGCAAAGTGAAATCGATCGGCTTTTCCAGCAGCAGCACTGGTCGCGCCAGCGTTGGTGTCATGGTTGAAGGCGAATACACCTTCAGCACCGCCGAACCTGAAGAGATGACGGTAATCAGCGGGGCGCTGAATGTGTTACTGCCTGACGCGACCGACTGGCAAGTGTATGAAGCCGGCTCTGTATTTAATGTTCCCGGCCACAGCGAGTTCCATCTGCAAGTTGCTGAACCGACCTCTTATTTGTGCCGCTATCTGTAATATCTCGCCTTCCCATTTAATGGGAGGGCATTTTTCTGGAATATTCTTTATTTTGGTAATAATAAACGCCAGTGGCTGCTGGTTTTTATATTTTCGATATATACATAAAATATCAAATTGATATAAACCTTAGCGAAGATTGTGAATAAAAATAATAGGTTGATAACTTGTATTACTGACTTTGACGAACCGTCTATAAATTCATTGCATCAGTTATCCGCGCGTAATTTAAAATAGTGGAAACACCGGTTATCGCCTTAAAAATCGCGAATGATTATATCAATGTCAGGTTTGACTTTTTACGCCGGATAAGACGCGCCTGGCGTCGCATCCGGCATTGAAGGCAAATCAGCAATTAACGTTGTGCTTCGCCACCCAATCCTTCGATCAGGTTTTGAATTAATGCCGCCAGTTCACCGGTCATCAGGATGAAATCGGCGTCAAAACGCTGGGCGAAATCTTCTCGGTCGATATCTTCGTTTTGATCGCGCAGTTTGTCGCAGAATTTCAGGCGTTTGAGCGAACCATCATCACACATCACAAACTGAATGCGCTGCTGCCAGTCGAGCGCCAGTTTAGTCACCACTTTTCCGGCTTCAATGTGATTGGTGATCTCTTCGCTGGTCAGATCCTGTTTCTTCGCGCGGATCACGCCGCCATCTTCCAGCAGCGATTTCAGCTCGGCTTCATCAAGCAACTGGAAGCCCTGCGCCGCGCTACCGGAGCGTACCCATTCGGTCAGCGTCAGTTCAATCGGGTTTTCCATGGTCAATGGCACAACCGGTAACGACCCCAGGCTTTTACGCAGCAGTGCCAGCGTATCTTCTGCTTTTTTGGCGCTGGCGCAGTCCACCATAATCAACCCGTTAACCGTGTCGATCCACATCATGGTCTGGCTGAAGCGGCTAAAAGCGCGCGGTAACAGAGAGTGCAGCACTTCATCTTTGAGCGAATCTTTTTCGGTTTTCTTCAGCTTACGCGCCTGTTCTGCTTCCAGTTTGGCGATTTTCGCTTCCAGCGCCTGTTTAATCACCGGAGACGGAAGGATTTTTTCTTCTTTACGCGCGCAGATAACAATTTGACCATTGGCAACGTGCGTTAATGCATCGCTGTGCGATCCCATCGGAGGAACCCAGCCCATCTTCGCCATGTCCTGGCTGCCGCATGGGGTAAATGCCATCGAGGCTAGCTGTTTTTCCATCTCTTCTGCACGCAGCGAAATCTCGCGGCTAAGACGGTAAACCATTAAATTTTTGAACCACAGCATGATAATTTCCACGGCCTTGTCGTTAAATTTAGCGGGCATGATAACGAATTGTCGGCGGCCTTGCATTGCCAATCCGGTTGTCCGTCTCTACGCTATTGATATTGAAAAAAATAAGGAGAGTACCGTGCGTATAGGTATCGATTTAGGCGGCACCAAAACTGAAGTGATTGCACTGGGCGATGCAGGGGAGCAGTTGTACCGCTATCGTCTGCCCACGCCGCGTGATGATTACCAGCAGACTATTGAAACGATCGCCACGTTGGTTGATATGGCGGAGCAGGCGACAGGGCAGCGCGGAACGGTAGGTATGGGCATTCCAGGTTCGATTTCGCCCTACACCGGTGTGGTGAAGAATGCCAATTCAACCTGGCTCAACGGTCAGCCATTCGATAAAGACTTAAGCGCGAGGTTGCAGCGGGAAGTGCGGCTGGCAAATGACGCCAACTGTCTGGCGGTTTCAGAAGCAGTAGATGGCGCGGCAGCGGGAGCGCAGACGGTATTTGCCGTGATTATCGGCACGGGATGCGGCGCGGGCGTGGCATTCAATGGGCGGGCGCATATCGGCGGCAATGGTACGGCAGGCGAGTGGGGACACAATCCGCTACCGTGGATGGACGAAGACGAACTGCGTTATCGCGAGGAAGTCCCTTGTTATTGCGGTAAACAAGGTTGTATTGAAACCTTTATTTCGGGCACGGGATTTGCGACGGATTATCGTCGTTTGAGCGGACATGCGCTGAAAGGCAGTGAAATTATCAGCCTGGTTGAAGAAAGCGATCCGGTAGCGGAACTGGCATTGCGTCGCTACGAGCTGCGGCTGGCAAAATCGCTGGCACATGTCGTGAATATTCTCGATCCGGATGTGATTGTCCTGGGGGGCGGGATGAGCAATGTAGACCGTTTATATCAAACGGTTCCGCAGTTGATTAAACAATTTGTCTTTGGCGGCGAATGTGAAACGCCGGTGCGTAAGGCGAAGCACGGTGATTCCAGCGGCGTACGCGGCGCTGCGTGGTTATGGCCACAAGAGTAAAAAACCCAGGCAATTGGCGCATCATGCCTGATGCGACGCTTGCCGCGTCTTATCAGGCCTACAAAATGTGCCAGAACCGCGTAGGGCGGATAAGGCGTTCACGCCGCATCCGGCAATAAGTAATTAGCACCGAGACTATAACCTACCCCAGTGGTTTCGCCAGCACCGGAGTATCCGCCGCTTGCTGGCGCTTATAGCGACCATACAGCAGCAATGACGACATAGCAGCAAACGAAAGCAGGGCGGCAGGCAGCGCCACGTAATTATATGTCAGCCCCAGCGTCAGCATCATACCACCGCAATATGCGCCGACGGCGCTACCGAGGTTAAACGCTATTTGCCCACCTGCGGCACCTAATAACTCTCCGCCTTTGGCGTTTTGCAGTAACAATATTTGTAGAGGTGCTGAAAGGGCAAATAATCCCGCGCAACAAATAAATGCAAAAATAAGCGACGTTGTTTTCATGCCGCCGAAGAAAAAGAGCATCAGCAGTGCCAGGACAATGATAAAGTCAGTCACTGCTGCAATGCGCAGTGGTGAATAACGTCCTGAAATCCTGCCACTTAGCATATTTCCCAGCACCATCCCTAGCCCAACTAACATCATAATAAAGGTCATCGCCGTTTCCGAAAAACCGGAAATAAACATCATGTATGGCTTTACGTAGCTGAACCAGGCAAACACACCTGCGTTGCCAAACATGGTGGCGGCGAAAATTAACCACGGGGCCGGGCTGCGTAAAAAGTGAAATTGTTCGCGCAGCTTTCCTTTCGTCTCGTCGCGAATATCCGGCACCCAAAAATAGACCGATGCCATCACCGCAATATTAAAAACAGCGATCAATAAAAAGGTGTAACGCCAGCTAAATTCCTGACTTAAATACGTTCCCAGCGGAATGCCCAGCAAATTGGCGACTGTCATCCCGGAAACCATCCCCGCCACGGCGGCGGTGACTTTTCCGGGTTTGATAATTTTCGATAACACGATCGCGCCGACGCCAAAAAATGCGCCATGCGGAAAGCCGGAAACCAGGCGACCAATGGCAAGCATCAGGTAAGACGAAGAGAGCGTGAACATGGCGTTACCAATGACGCACAACGCCACCAGAAACAACAAGATATGTTTGAGTGAGTAGCGGCTGGAAAAGAGAGCGATGATTGGCGCACCGACCACCACCCCCAGCGCATAATACGAGATCATATGCCCGGCGGCAGGAATCGAAATTCCTACGTTATGCGCCAGCTCCGTGAGCACGCCCATAATGCCAAATTCGGCCATCCCCAAACCAAACGTGCCCAGAGCCAAAGATAAAATGACTTTTTTCATACCACCATCACAACCACCAGAACGGCTACCAATCACCGTAGCCAATAAAGTGATAGCTTGCAGGATAACGACCAGCGAGGCCAAGAGATAATTCGCCCTTCTGTATTCATTATCCTGCTGAATAGTTATTTCACCGCAAACGTGTTGTCCAGTTTGCTGTAGCCCAGGCCGTTGATCTTCTTCACTTTGATCTGCACCGGAATACGCTCTTTCATCGCTTCAACGTGGCTAATCACGCCGATAGTTTTACCACTGGCGTTCAGGGCATCCAGCGCATCAAGGGCGGTATCCAGCGTTTCGCTATCCAGCGTGCCGAAACCTTCATCGAGGAATAACGAGTCAATGCGCGTTTTATGGCTGACCAGATCCGAAAGCGCCAGCGCCAGTGCCAGACTGACGAGAAAACTCTCTCCGCCGGAAAGCGTTCGGGTATCGCGTACTGCATCCGCCTGCCAGGTATCGACAACCTCGACTTCCAGCGCCTCGCTGGCTTTACGCTGTAACAAATAGCGCCCGTGCAGGCGGGTAAGTTGCTGGTTAGCGAGATGAACTAAATTATCCAGCGTCAGCCCTTGGGCAAACTTACGGAATTTATCGCCCTCTTTGGAGCCAATCAGCGAATTGAGATAACCCCAGTCTTCAACCTGCTGTGTTGTCTGGGCAATTTGCTGCATTAAGGTTTGTTGTTGCTGACGGTTGTCTGCATCCTGCTTCAACTGCTGGCGAATTTCGCCTTGACTCGTGGTGTTTGCACGCAACTTTTGGTTAGTTTGCGCTAACTCTTGTTGAATCTGCTCCACCGTCACAGTGAGAGCTAACTCGTCAGGTCGGTGTTGCTGGTGCTGTGCCAGCGTTTCTGCTGTTTGAGTGGCCAGCGTTTGCGCCTGACGACGCTGGTTTTCCAGGTTCTGTTTGAGCTGTTCCAGTTGCGTTAGTGTCTGTTCATCCATTAGCGCCGCAAGGAACGCCTGCTGATCGTCAAAGACGCTGGCCTGTAGCGCGGTGTCAAACTGTGTCTGGGCTTTTTGCAGACCTTGCGCCGCCAAAACCTCTTGTTGCTGCAAGGTTTGCCGCTGGCTTTGCAACGCGAGACATTGCTCATGAACTTGCCGCCAGTTTTCCAGCGTCACAGTAGCTTCGCTGTGTGGCAGTTCATCATTTTGCGGCAATGTGTCCAGAATCGGCGTCAGCTGTTGAATACGGTTTTGCAGCTCGGTTAATTCGTTCTGGCGCTGCTGCCAGCCCTGCGCTTCTTGCTGACGTGTCGCCAACCAGCTCACTTCTTCATCTTCTTGTGGCAGTGCCAGCGTGTAACCCGTTAACGCCGCAGAGAGTTGCTGATGGCGTTGTTCAATCTGCTGTTGATACTGGATAATTTGCTGATGGTGCGCGGCAATTTGCTCCTGTAATTCATGACGCTGATTGAGTAATTGCAGTTGCTTTTCATGCTCTTCCTGGGTGGCAAGCCATGGTTGAATATCGTCCTGCGGCTGCAAGGTGATACTGAGGCTGGCAGTTAGTGTATGCCATTCCTGAGTAAGTGCTTGCTCATCTTGTCGGAGGCTTTGTGCTTCGTTCTCATCCCGCTGAAGCTGCTTCGTTAAGGCGTCCAGTTGCCCACGTAGCGCCGCGCCTTCTTCACCGAGCTTTTTAACTTCATTTTCCAGCGCCAGTAATCGAGACTGATTAACCCCCGGTTCCAGCGCCCGATACGCCTCGACCGCCGGGTGGCTGGTGGAACCACAAAGTGGGCAAGGCTGACCTGCCTGTAACTGCGCACGTTGAGCTTCCAGGGTTTTGATGCGTGCTTCCTGCTCGCAAATGGTTTTGACATCGGCAAGCTGTTGCGTCTTTTCTTTATAACGTTGGCGCATTTCAGTGAGCGCGGCGTTACGTTGTGTCTGTTCCTGCGTAACGCTCTGAATAGCGGTCTGTAGCTGCGACAGGCGTTTTTGCTGGGGAACAATCTGCCCATATAGTGCGATCAGGCGCTGACGCAGCGGACGTTGTTCGGCATGTTGTGCCTGCGCAGCGGCAACTTCGGCGGCGGTTAAAGTTAAAGAGATCGCCGGAAGGGCATTAAGTTTTTGCTCTGCATGGGTTAATTGCTGTTGCCATTGCCGCAGATACTTGCGATCGCTGGCCTGTTGGGCGAACTGCGCCCGCCAACCCGCCAGTTCGTTATTCCACTGCCGGAAGCGGTCGTGTTCGTGTAACCACGCATTCAGATTTTGTTGCTGCTGTTGTAATTCTGCCGACTGCTTCGCCGCGTGGTGACGAATATTTGCGCGAAGCGCCATTGTGCGCTGTAAGCGAGTATTTACTTCTTCAATCTGCTGACGAGTATGCGTTAGTGCCGCAGTGTGTTCTGCGATGCGTTCCCAGTGCGGACGAAGATTTCGTGCCGGTTGTGCCAGACTGAGCGCCGCCAGTTGAGGTTGCGCTTTTTCTTCTTCGGCGAGCGCCTGTTGCAAGGCCTGCTGACGACGGCTGGCTTCTTGCTGCAATTCGTCCAGACGCGTTAACCAGTTTAGCGATTGTTGTTCTTGCTGCTGCGCGATAAGTAACTGTTTTTCTTCGTCAGTAAGTACCTGCAAACTTTCTGTCAGCGATTGCACTTGTTCTGGCGTAAGCAACGCGACGCCGCTGGCCTGCGCTTGCAGCTTCTCCAGCTCATTGCGGGCCGATTTGTGCTGCTCAAAAACCATCGCCGAAATTTGCCCGTAGATTTCAGTGCCGGTTAACTCCTCGAGCAATTCCGCGCGTTCTTTGGGTTTGGCATTCAGGAAGGCAGCAAATTGTCCCTGCGAAAGCAGCATCGAACGGGTGAAACGCCCGTAATCCAGCCCGGTTAACGTCGCTGTCATTTCCAGCTTATCTTTCACTTTATCAGCGAGGATTTTGCCGTCTGCACAGCGCGCCAGCTCTACGCGCGGCACCTGCAAATTACCGTCCGGCTGGTTACGTGCCCGATTCTGGCTCCAGAACGCGCGGTACGCTTCACCTTTCACTTCAAATTCCACTTCCGCCAGACATTCGGCGGTATCGCGGGTCATCAGATCATTTTGCGATTGTGAAACGTTGGAGAGACGCGGAGTCTCGTGATACAGCGCCAGGCAGATGGCGTCGAGCAGAGTGGTTTTCCCCGCGCCAGTCGGGCCGGTAATCGCAAACAGCCCGTTGCTGGCAAACGGTTCGCGGGTGAAATCAATCTTCCATTCGCCTTTTAATGAGTTCAGGTTTTTCAGGCGCAGGCTGAGAATTTTCATGCTTCGTGTTCTCCGGCGAGGGTCTGCAATGTCGTGGCGAAAAGATGTTGCAAGCGTTGATGCTGCGATTCATCAAGTTCTTCCAGTGCCAGACGGCGATTAAAAACATCTTCGACGCTAAGTTCGCTGAGGGTTTCACGCCGTTGGCTGGCTAACACACGCTCGCGCTGTTCACGACTCCGGCGTACCAGCAATACTTCGACAGGCAGTGATTCGGTTAATGCCTGGATTTTGCGCTGAATATCATGCAGATACTCATCGGTAGTGATTTCAATATCCAGCCAGACAGGTGTCTCCTGTGGCACATCGCGCCATTGTTCAAGCTGTTCGGTAATCGACGCCAAATCGCCTTTCAGCACCGCCATCGGTTGTGTTACCGGTACGTTCAGGTTTTCCACGCTCTCTAATTTGCCGTTTGAAAAAGTTACCAGATGGACATATTTACTCTTGCCGCACTCATCAAAACTCAGTGGGATGGGGGATCCGCAATAGCGAACATGTTCCATGCCGCCAATAATTTGCGCGCGGTGAATATGTCCAAGCGCGATGTAGTCGGCTGGCGGAAAGTTTTGTGCCGGAAATGCGTCCAGCGTGCCAATATAAATGTCACGCACGGCGTCACTTTTACTGGCACCCACAGTCGTTAAATGCCCCGTGGCGATGATGGGAAGAGGTTGATTGCCGCGCAGCTTGCAGGCATCTGCATAGTGTTGTTGATAATAATCGGTGATCGCTGCCAGCAAATGTTGCTGTTTTTCCATGCCGTTAAGTCCCGCCTGGCTGGTAATAATGTCACGCGGGCGTAAAAAAGGAATGGGACACAGCACTGCGCCTGGCGTCCCGTCGCGACGAGGCAAGATTTGCGGCGCATGTCCGGCGCTGGCGACCACAGTAGTATTGAGGAACGCCATGATATCGCGCGATTCATTCAACGTGGCGACCGAGTCATGGTTTCCCGCCAGTACCACCAGATGACAGCCAGTTTGCTGTAAATTGACAACAAAACGATTGTATAACGTGCGGGCGTAACTGGGCGGCGAGCCGGTATCGAAAACATCACCGGCAACAATAATCGCATCCACCTGATGGGTTTGTGCTGTCTCCAGCAGCCAGTCAAGAAAAGCCTGGTGTTCAGCTTCGCGGCTTTTACTGTAGAAGTTCTGGCCGAGATGCCAGTCTGAGGTGTGAAGGATGCGCATAACGATTCTCTGGCGAAAAAGCATGGGCGCGATTATACCCAAACAGATGTGTCATTTGCTTTTTTCTGCGCCACGGAAATCAATAACCTGAAGATATGTGCGACGTGCTTTTCATAAATCTGTCATAAATCTGACGCATAATGGCGTCGCATTAATGATCGCAACCTATTTATTACAACAGGGCAAATCATGGCGAGACGTATTCTGGTCGTAGAAGATGAAGCTCCAATTCGCGAAATGGTCTGCTTCGTGCTCGAACAAAATGGCTTTCAGCCGGTCGAAGCGGAAGATTATGACAGTGCTGTGAATCAACTGAATGAACCCTGGCCGGATTTAATTCTCCTTGACTGGATGTTACCTGGCGGCTCCGGTATCCAGTTCATCAAACACCTCAAGCGCGAGTCGATGACCCGGGATATTCCAGTGGTGATGTTGACCGCCAGAGGGGAAGAAGAAGATCGCGTGCGCGGCCTTGAAACCGGCGCGGATGACTATATCACCAAGCCGTTTTCGCCGAAGGAGCTGGTGGCGCGAATCAAAGCGGTAATGCGTCGTATTTCGCCAATGGCGGTGGAAGAGGTGATTGAGATGCAGGGGCTAAGTCTGGATCCGACATCTCACCGGGTGATGGCGGGCGAAGAACCGCTGGAGATGGGGCCGACAGAATTTAAACTGCTGCACTTTTTTATGACCCATCCTGAGCGCGTGTACAGCCGCGAGCAGCTATTAAACCACGTCTGGGGAACCAACGTGTATGTAGAAGACCGCACGGTCGATGTCCACATTCGTCGCCTGCGTAAAGCACTGGAGCCCGGCGGGCATGACCGCATGGTGCAGACCGTGCGCGGTACAGGATATCGTTTTTCAACCCGCTTTTAACGCCTTGCTCATCGGACGCAGAGCAGGGCTTATGATTTCATAACTGGAGTATCTTACGTGCTGGAACGGCTGTCGTGGAAAAGGCTGGTGCTGGAGCTGCTACTTTGCTGCCTCCCGGCTTTCATCCTGGGTGCATTTTTTGGTTACCTGCCGTGGTTTTTGCTGGCATCGGTAACAGGACTGCTTATCTGGCATTTCTGGAATTTATTGCGCCTTTCATGGTGGCTGTGGGTTGATCGCAGTATGACGCCGCCACCGGGGCGTGGTAGCTGGGAACCGCTACTATATGGCTTACACCAGATGCAGCTGCGAAATAAAAAACGCCGCCGCGAGCTGGGCAATCTGATTAAACGCTTTCGTAGTGGCGCGGAGTCGCTGCCCGATGCGGTGGTGCTGACCACGGAAGAGGGCGGTATTTTCTGGTGTAACGGACTGGCGCAACAGATTCTTGGCCTGCGCTGGCCGGAAGATAACGGGCAGAACATCCTTAACCTGCTGCGTTACCCGGAGTTTACGCAATATCTGAAAACGCGTGATTTTTCTCGCCCGCTCAATCTGGTGCTCAACACCGGGCGGCATCTGGAAATTCGCGTCATGCCTTATACCCATAAACAGTTGCTGATGGTGGCGCGTGATGTCACGCAAATGCATCAACTGGAAGGGGCGCGGCGTAACTTTTTTGCCAACGTAAGCCATGAGTTACGCACGCCGTTGACGGTGTTACAGGGTTACCTGGAGATGATGGATGAGCAACCGCTGGAAGGCGCGGTTCGCGAAAAAGCGTTGCACACCATGCGCGAGCAGACTCAGCGGATGGAAGGGCTGGTGAAGCAGTTACTGACACTGTCGAAAATCGAAGCCGCACCGACGCAGTTGCTCAATGAAAAGGTTGATGTGCCGATGATGCTGCGTGTTGTTGAGCGCGAAGCTCAGACTCTGAGCCAGAAAAAACAGACATTTACCTTTGAAATAGATAACGACCTCAAAGTGTCTGGCAATGAAGATCAGCTACGCAGTGCGATTTCGAACCTGGTCTATAACGCTGTGAATCACACGCCAGAAGGCACGCATATCACGGTACGCTGGCAGCGAGTGCCGCACGGTGCCGAATTTAGCGTTGAAGATAACGGGCCGGGCATCGCACCGGAGCATATTCCGCGCCTGACCGAGCGTTTTTATCGTGTAGACAAAGCGCGTTCCCGACAAACAGGCGGTAGCGGACTGGGGTTAGCAATTGTTAAACATGCGGTAAATCACCACGAAAGCCGCCTGAATATTGACAGTACGGTGGGCAAAGGTACGCGTTTCAGTTTTGTTCTGCCGGAACGTTTAATTGCCAAAAACAGCAATTAATCTGCCTTTGTCATTTTTTGTTGCCATAAGCCAGCCGATGCTGGCTTTTTTTCTTTGCAGTCAAAAGATGGACGCTAAATTTTTACAACGGCTGGTGATTTTTTGTTCGCATGATAAGCCATATCTTTTTCACGGAAATAGTGTTTTATACTGGTTGGTGATTTCTTATCGTTATATCCCTCTGGTTTTTAGATCCCTTCTTGCTTTAAAACGTTATAAGCGTTTAAATTGCGCTTCAGGTGCTGTCATACTGACTGCATTCACGCGGTAAATCGAAAAACTATTCTTCGCCGCGCCTGGTTGGGAGTATTTCCCGCTAAAATTGTTTAAATATACCGCTGTATCATCCCCAGGGATTGGCACAAAAATTTAACGTTACAACACCACATCCACAGGCAGTATGATTTATGACCCATCAATTAAGATCGCGCGATATCATCGCTCTGGGCTTTATGACATTTGCGTTGTTCGTCGGCGCAGGTAACATTATTTTCCCTCCAATGGTCGGCTTGCAGGCAGGCGAACACGTCTGGACTGCGGCATTCGGCTTCCTCATTACTGCCGTTGGTCTGCCGGTATTAACGGTAGTGGCGCTGGCGAAAGTTGGCGGCGGTGTTGACAGCCTGAGCACGCCAATCGGTAAAGTCGCTGGCGTACTGCTGGCAACGGTTTGCTACCTGGCTGTGGGGCCGCTGTTCGCCACGCCGCGTACAGCCACCGTCTCCTTTGAAGTGGGGATTGCGCCGCTGACGGGTGACTCCGCGCTGCCGCTGTTTATCTACAGCCTGGTCTATTTCGCTATCGTTATTCTGGTTTCGCTCTATCCGGGCAAGCTGCTGGATACCGTGGGCAACTTCCTTGCGCCGCTGAAAATTATCGCGCTGGTCATCCTGTCTGTCGCCGCGATTGTCTGGCCTGCGGGTTCTATCAGCACGGCGACTGAGGCTTATCAAAACGCTGCGTTTTCTAACGGCTTCGTCAACGGCTATCTGACAATGGATACGCTGGGCGCAATGGTGTTTGGTATCGTTATTGTTAACGCGGCGCGTTCTCGTGGCGTTACCGAAGCGCGTCTGCTGACCCGTTATACCGTCTGGGCTGGCCTGATGGCGGGTGTCGGTCTGACTCTGCTTTACCTGGCGCTGTTCCGTCTGGGGTCAGACAGCGCGTCGCTGGTTGATCAGTCAGCAAACGGTGCGGCTATTCTGCACGCTTATGTTCAACACACCTTTGGCGGCGGCGGTAGCTTCCTGCTGGCGGCGTTAATCTTCATCGCTTGCCTGGTAACGGCAGTTGGCCTGACCTGTGCTTGTGCAGAATTTTTCGCCCAGTACGTACCGCTCTCTTACCGTACGCTGGTGTTTATCCTCGGCGGCTTCTCGATGGTGGTGTCTAACCTCGGTTTGAGCCAGTTGATTCAGATCTCTGTGCCGGTGCTGACCGCCATTTATCCGCCGTGTATCGCACTGGTTGTATTAAGTTTTACACGCTCATGGTGGCATAATTCGTCCCGCGTGATTGCTCCGCCGATGTTTATCAGCCTGCTTTTTGGTATTCTCGACGGGATCAAAGCATCTGCATTCAGCGATATCTTACCGTCCTGGGCGCAGCGTTTACCGCTGGCCGAACAAGGTCTGGCGTGGTTAATGCCAACAGTGGTGATGGTGGTTCTGGCCATTATCTGGGATCGCGCGGCAGGTCGTCAGGTGACCTCCAGCGCCCACTAAATCACTGATAATTTGTTTTAACCACGGGGCTGCGATGCCCCGTGGTTTTTTTATTGTGTTGATGGGTTAGGAATTGATGGAAAGTAAGAACAAGCTAAAGCGTGGGCTAAGTACCCGACACATACGCTTTATGGCACTGGGGTCAGCAATCGGCACCGGGCTGTTTTACGGTTCGGCAGACGCCATCAAAATGGCCGGTCCGAGCGTGTTGTTGGCCTATATTATTGGTGGTGTCGCGGCATATATCATTATGCGTGCGCTGGGGGAAATGTCGGTACATAACCCGGCTGCCAGCTCTTTCTCGCGTTATGCGCAGGAAAACCTGGGGCCGCTGGCAGGTTATATCACCGGCTGGACCTACTGCTTTGAAATCCTTATTGTCGCCATTGCCGATGTGACCGCTTTCGGTATCTATATGGGCGTCTGGTTCCCGACAGTACCACACTGGATTTGGGTGCTGAGTGTGGTGTTAATCATTTGCGCCATCAACCTGATGAGCGTGAAAGTGTTCGGCGAGCTGGAGTTCTGGTTCTCGTTCTTTAAAGTTGCCACCATTATCATCATGATTGTCGCCGGTTTCGGTATCATCATCTGGGGGATTGGCAACGGTGGGCAACCGACGGGTATCCATAACCTGTGGAGCAACGGCGGCTTCTTCAGTAACGGCTGGCTTGGCATGGTGATGTCGTTACAAATGGTGATGTTTGCCTATGGTGGTATCGAAATTATCGGCATTACCGCCGGGGAAGCAAAAGAGCCAGAGAAATCCATTCCTCGCGCGATTAACTCAGTGCCGATGCGTATTCTGGTGTTCTATGTCGGTACGCTGTTCGTCATTATGTCTATTTACCCTTGGAATCAGGTTGGCACTGCCGGTAGCCCGTTCGTGCTGACGTTCCAGCATATGGGGATTACCTTTGCCGCCAGCATTCTTAACTTTGTTGTGCTGACCGCTTCGCTGTCGGCAATTAACAGTGACGTGTTTGGCGTAGGTCGTATGCTGCACGGCATGGCAGAGCAGGGCAGCGCACCGAAAATCTTCAGCAAAACCTCGCGTCGCGGTATTCCATGGGTAACTGTGCTGGTGATGACCACTGCGCTACTGTTTGCGGTGTATCTGAACTACATCATGCCGGAAAACGTCTTCCTGGTGATCGCTTCGCTGGCAACTTTTGCCACGGTGTGGGTGTGGATTATGATTTTGTTGTCGCAGATTGCCTTCCGTCGCCGCCTACCGCCAGAAGAAGTTAAGGCGCTGAAATTCAAAGTGCCTGGCGGGGTGGCAACGACTATCGCGGGGCTGATTTTCCTGGTCTTTATCATCGGACTGATCGGTTATCACCCTGAAACGCGAATCTCTCTGTACGTTGGTTTCGCGTGGATTGTTCTGCTGTTGATTGGCTGGATGTTTAAACGCCGCCATGACCGCCAGTTGGCTGAAAACCACTAATTCCCACGTTTGTAAGCCGGTTCAGGGTAGAGCCTGAACCGGTTATTCCGAAAGTTATCCGCCCCCGACCTCCTCCCCCAAATATCCTTCAGACGATGAGTGATCCTGCAGTAGGCTATGGCAATGTGATCAGATTTTCATCACAGGGGAATTATAATGTTGAATACATGGCACCTGCCGGTGCCCCCATTTGTTAAGCAAAGCAAAGATCAACTGCTTATTACACTGTGGTTGACGGGTGAAGAACCGCCGCAGCGCATTATGCTGCGCACGGAAAACGATAACGAAGAAACGTCAGTACCGATGTACAAACTGCGCAGTCAGCCACAGCCGGGCGTAACGGCATGGCGGGCGGCTGTCGATCTCTCCACCGGACAACCTCGGCGGCGCTATAGCTTCAAATTGCTGTGGCACGATCGCCAGCGATGGTTTTCGCCGCAAGGTCTTAGCCAAATACCGCCAGCGCGGCTGGAACAGTTTGCTGTTGATGTACCAGATATTGGGCCACAATGGGTCGCAGACCAGATTTTTTATCAGATCTTCCCGGATCGTTTTGCCCGTAGCTTGCCACGCGAAGCCGGGCAGGATCATGTCTATTACCATCACGCAGCTGGACAAGAGATCATATTGCGTGACTGGAATGAGCCGGTTACGGCGCAGGCGGGTGGATCAACGTTCTATGGCGGAGATCTGGACGGTATCAGCGAAAAACTGCCGTATCTGAAAAAACTCGGCGTGACGGCGCTGTATCTCAATCCTGTGTTCAAAGCTCCCAGCGTGCATAAATACGATACCGAAGATTATCGCCATGTTGACCCGCAGTTTGGCGGCGACGGGGCATTGCTGCGCTTACGCCACAATACACAGCAACAGGGAATGCGGCTGGTACTGGACGGTGTGTTTAACCACAGTGGTGATTCCCATGCCTGGTTTGACAGGCACAATCGCGGGACGGGTGGTGCTTGTCACAACCCCGAATCGCCCTGGCGTGACTGGTACTCGTTTAGCGATGATGGCACGGCGCTCGACTGGCTGGGCTATGCCAGCCTGCCGAAGCTGGATTATCAATCGGAAAGTCTGGTGAATGAAATTTATCGCGGCGAAGACAGCATTGTCCGCCACTGGCTGAAAGCACCGTGGAATATGGACGGTTGGCGGCTGGATGTGGTGCATATGCTGGGGGAAGCGGGCGGCGCGCGTAATAATTTGCAGCACGTCGCCGGGATCACCGAAGCGGCGAAAGAAACCCTGCCGGAAGCCTATATTGTTGGCGAGCATTTTGGCGATGCACGACAATGGCTACAGGCAGATGTGGAAGATGCTGCCATGAACTATCGCGGCTTCACATTCCCGTTGTGGGGATTTCTCGCCAATACCGACATCTCTTACGATCCGCAGCAGATTGATGCCCAAACCTGTATGGCCTGGATGGATAATTACCGCGCCGGCCTTTCTCATCAACAGCAATTGCGTATGTTTAATCAGCTCGATAGCCACGATACTGCGCGATTTAAAACCTTGCTCGGTCGGGATGTTGCGCGCCTGCCGCTGGCGGTGGTCTGGCTGCTCACCTGGCCTGGCGTGCCCTGTATTTATTACGGTGATGAAGTGGGGCTGGATGGCAATAACGATCCATTTTGCCGTAAGCCATTCACGTGGCAGCCGGAAAAACAAGATGCTGAGCTATTTTCGCTGTACCAGCGAATGATTGCGCTGCGTAAGAAGAGTCAGGCACTGCGTCGCGGTGGCTGTCAGGTGCTGTACGCGGAAGATAACGTGGTGGTGTTTGTGCGCGTGCTAAATCAGCAGCATGTGCTGGTGGCGATCAACCGTGGCGACGCCTGTGAAGTAGTGCTACCCGCATCGCCGTTGCTTAATGTCGCGCAATGGCAACGTAAAGAAGGTCACGGGCAACTGGCGGATGGCATTTTGACATTGCCTGCGATATCGGCGACGGTGTGGATGAATTAACGTCTTATAACGCCTTGCGCGACGCCTGCGCCATCATCCGGGGATAAAACTGCCAGAAGCGGGTTTCAAGGGCATCATAATGGGCGTCTAAATCGTACCAGGAGTCACGCAGGGCATCCAGGCGTGGGCGACGGCTAGCCATACCGTTTAACACGCTCTGGATGAAATCCATATCGCGATAGCGCACCAGCCACTGCTCTGACCATAAGTAGTTGTTCAGATTGATAAAGCGTGGCGGTGAGTCCGGCAGAATAGTGATCACTTGTTCGCGGGCATAACAGACAAATTCCTCTAGCGGAAAATTGGGTGACAGCTGCGACCAGTGGCGGGAAAGAAAATGATCCCACATGACATCCAGCGTGATAGGCGCAACCCGGCGGGTTTCACTACGAAACCACTCCCGCGCTTCGCGGACTTCCGGCAGGTTGTCGGTTAATACGTCGATTCGCCGATGCATATGAATACCAGCCACGACGTCGGGTGGATAAATTTCATCGGGGTTTCCGCGAACGAAATCTGCCAGTAAATTGCCGGAAAGCGAGCTTTCCGCCAGGTGAGCTAAATGCAGGTGAGCTAAAAAATTCATCGATTATATTCTATCCAAAGGGGGGTAAAGGTTGCAGGGAGAGCGCCCCGGCACTAGACTACCCGCCTCTTATTTTAGTCTGAGTCAGTGTCATGCGCGTTACCGATTTCTCCTTTGAATTGCCCGAATCCCTGATTGCCCACTATCCCATGCCTGAACGCAGTAGCTGTCGTTTACTGTCGCTGGACGGGCCAACGGGCGCGCTGACGCACGGTACTTTCACCGATTTACTCGATAAGCTCAACCCCGGCGATCTTCTGGTTTTTAACAATACCCGCGTGATCCCGGCACGCCTGTTTGGGCGTAAAGCCAGCGGCGGCAAGATTGAAGTGCTGGTTGAGCGGATGCTCGACGACAAACGCATTCTTGCGCATATTCGCGCTTCGAAAGCACCAAAGCCGGGCGCTGAACTTCTGCTGGGCGATGACGAAAGCATTAAAGCAACAATGACAGCCCGCCACGGCGCATTGTTTGAAGTCGAATTTAATGATGATCGTTCGGTGTTGGATATTCTCAACAGCATCGGTCATATGCCGTTGCCGCCGTACATCGACCGTCCGGACGAAGATGCCGACCGCGAACTTTATCAAACGGTTTATAGCGAAAAACCGGGCGCGGTAGCCGCGCCGACCGCCGGACTGCATTTTGACGAACCTTTGCTTGAAAAATTGCGTGCCAAAGGCGTGGAGATGGCATTTGTGACCTTGCACGTTGGCGCGGGTACTTTCCAGCCGGTGCGCGTCGACACTATTGAAGATCACATCATGCACTCGGAATACGCTGAAGTGCCGCAGGAGGTGGTTGATGCGGTGCTGGCAGCGAAAGCGCGCGGAAATCGGGTGATTGCGGTTGGCACAACCTCTGTACGCTCTCTGGAGAGCGCAGCGCAGGCGGCGAAAAACGATCTCATCGAACCGTTCTTTGACGATACCCAAATCTTTATCTATCCGGGCTTCCAGTACAAAGTGGTCGATGCGCTGGTGACTAACTTCCACCTGCCAGAGTCGACGCTGATTATGCTGGTTTCGGCATTTGCCGGTTATCAACACACGATGAATGCCTATAAAGCGGCGGTAGAAGAGAAATATCGCTTTTTTAGTTACGGTGATGCGATGTTTATCACGTACAATCCGCAGGCAATTAATGAGCGCGTCGGGGAGTAATTCTGCGGCGCTGGTTTAAACGTTGGACTGTTTTTCTGACGTAGTGGAGAAAAAATGAAATTTGAACTGGATACCACCGACGGTCGCGCACGCCGTGGTCGCCTGGTTTTCGAGCGTGGCGTAGTGGAAACGCCTTGTTTTATGCCTGTTGGCACCTACGGCACTGTAAAAGGGATGACGCCGGAAGAAGTTGAAGCGACCGGCGCACAGATTATCCTTGGTAACACCTTTCACCTGTGGTTGCGCCCAGGTCAGGAAATCATGAAGCTGCATGGCGATCTGCACGATTTCATGCAATGGAAAGGCCCAATCCTCACCGATTCCGGTGGTTTCCAGGTCTTCAGCCTTGGCGATATCCGTAAAATCACCGAACAGGGCGTACACTTCCGTAACCCGATCAACGGTGATCCGATTTTCCTCGATCCTGAAAAATCGATGGAGATTCAGTACGATCTTGGTTCAGATATCGTCATGATTTTTGACGAGTGTACGCCGTATCCTGCTGACTGGGATTACGCAAAACGTTCGATGGAGATGTCTCTGCGTTGGGCGAAGCGTAGCCGTGAGCGTTTTGACAGTCTCGGAAACAAAAATGCGCTGTTTGGTATCATTCAGGGCAGCGTTTACGAAGATTTACGTGATATTTCTGTTAAAGGTCTGGTAGATATCGGTTTTGATGGCTACGCTGTCGGCGGTCTGGCTGTGGGTGAGCCGAAAGCAGATATGCACCGCATTCTGGAGCATGTGTGCCCGCAAATTCCGGCAGACAAACCGCGTTACCTGATGGGCGTGGGTAAACCGGAAGATCTGGTTGAAGGCGTGCGTCGCGGTATCGATATGTTTGACTGCGTAATGCCAACACGTAATGCGCGTAACGGTCATCTGTTCGTGACCGATGGCGTGGTGAAAATCCGCAATGCGAAGTATAAGAGCGACACAGGGCCGCTCGATCCTGAGTGTGATTGCTACACCTGTCGCAATTATTCACGTGCCTACTTGCATCATCTCGACCGTTGCAACGAAATATTAGGCGCGCGACTCAACACCATTCATAACCTTCGTTACTACCAGCGTTTGATGGCGGGTTTACGCAAGGCTATTGAAGAGGGTAAATTAGAGAGCTTCGTAGCTGATTTTTACCAGCGTCAGGGGCGAGAAGTACCACCTTTGAACGTTGATTAATATTAATAATGAGGGAAATTTAATGAGCTTTTTTATTTCTGATGCGGTAGCGGCAACGGGTGCTCCGGCACAAGGTAGCCCGATGTCTTTGATTTTGATGCTGGTGGTATTCGGTCTGATTTTCTATTTCATGATCCTGCGCCCACAGCAGAAGCGCACCAAAGAACACAAAAAGCTGATGGACTCCATTGCTAAAGGTGATGAAGTTCTGACGAACGGTGGCCTGGTTGGTCGCGTAACCAAAGTAGCGGAAAACGGCTACATTGCTATCGCGCTGAATGACACCACTGAAGTAGTTATTAAACGTGACTTCGTAGCTGCCGTTCTGCCGAAAGGCACCATGAAGGCGCTGTAATTCAAATTTTTCCCTAAGGGAATTGCCGTGTTAAACCGTTATCCTTTGTGGAAGTACGTCATGCTGATCGTGGTGATTGTCATCGGTCTGCTGTATGCGCTTCCCAACCTGTTTGGTGAGGATCCGGCTGTTCAGATCACTGGTGCGCGCGGAGTCGCCGCCAGTGAGCAAACGCTGATCCAGGTCCAGAAAACGTTACAAGAAGAAAAAATAACTGCTAAGTCTGTGGCACTGGAAGAGGGCGCTATTCTTGCGCGCTTCGACTCCACTGACACCCAACTGCGCGCTCGTGAAGCATTAATGGGCGTTATGGGTGACAAATACGTCGTGGCGCTTAACCTTGCCCCGGCAACGCCGCGCTGGCTGGCAGCTATTCACGCTGAGCCGATGAAGCTCGGTCTTGACCTGCGTGGCGGCGTTCACTTCCTGATGGAAGTGGATATGGACACCGCGCTTGGCAAGCTCCAGGAGCAAAATATCGATAGCCTGCGCAGCGACCTGCGTGAAAAAGGCATCCCATATACCACCGTTCGTAAAGAAAACAACTACGGCCTGAGCATCACCTTCCGTGACTCTAATGCGCGTGATGAAGCCATTGCGTATCTGAGCAAGCGTCATCCTGATCTGGTGATTAGCAGTCAGGGCAGCAACCAGCTGCGTGCGGTAATGAGCGATGCACGTCTGAGCGAAGCGCGTGAATATGCGGTGCAGCAGAACATCAACATTCTGCGTAACCGTGTAAACCAGCTTGGTGTTGCTGAGCCGGTGGTACAGCGCCAGGGCGCTGACCGTATCGTTGTTGAACTGCCAGGTATCCAGGATACCGCTCGCGCGAAAGAGATTCTGGGCGCGACGGCAACGCTGGAATTCCGTCTGGTAAACACCAACGTTGACCAGGCCGCTGCCGCGTCTGGCCGCGTACCGGGTGACTCTGAAGTGAAACAGACCCGCGAAGGTCAGCCGGTTGTGCTGTACAAACGCGTGATCCTGACCGGTGACCATATCACCGACTCCACTTCCAGCCAGGACGAATACAACCAACCGCAGGTTAACATCTCGCTCGACAGCGCAGGTGGCAACATCATGTCTAACTTCACGAAGGACAACATCGGTAAACCGATGGCGACCCTGTTTGTGGAGTACAAAGACAGCGGTAAGAAAGATGCAAACGGTCGTGCGGTACTGGTGAAACAGGAAGAGGTGATTAACATCGCTAATATCCAGTCTCGTCTGGGCAATAGCTTCCGTATCACCGGCATCAACAACCCGAACGAAGCCCGCCAGCTGTCACTGCTGCTGCGTGCTGGTGCATTGATCGCGCCAATTCAGATTGTTGAAGAACGTACCATTGGCCCGACTCTGGGTATGCAGAACATTGAACAGGGGCTGGAAGCGTGTCTGGCTGGCCTGCTGGTTTCTATTCTGTTCATGATCCTCTTCTATAAGAAGTTTGGTCTGATTGCGACCAGTGCTCTGGTTGCCAACCTGATCTTGATCGTCGGTATTATGTCACTGTTGCCAGGCGCAACGCTGAGTATGCCAGGTATCGCGGGTATCGTCTTAACCCTTGCGGTGGCGGTCGATGCGAACGTACTGATCAACGAACGTATTAAAGAAGAGTTGAGCAACGGGCGTACTGTTCAGCAGGCAATTGATGAAGGTTATCGCGGTGCATTCAGTTCCATCTTTGATGCGAACATCACCACGCTGATTAAAGTCATCATCCTGTACGCAGTGGGAACCGGGGCAATTAAAGGGTTCGCGATTACTACCGGTATCGGTGTGGCAACGTCGATGTTTACCGCGATTGTTGGTACGCGTGCCATCGTAAACCTGCTATATGGCGGCAAGCGCGTCAAGAAGCTGTCAATCTGAGGAGTGCGATGTGGCACAGGAATATACTGTTGAACAACTAAACCACGGCCGTAAAGTCTATGACTTTATGCGCTGGGACTACTGGGCTTTCGGCATTTCTGGTCTGCTGTTAATCGCCGCTATCGTCATTATGGGCGTGCGCGGCTTTAACTGGGGGCTGGATTTCACCGGTGGTACAGTTATTGAAATTACGCTCGAAAAGCCGGCTGAAATTGACGTAATGCGTGATGCATTGCAAAAAGCCGGTTTTGAAGAGCCGATGCTGCAAAACTTTGGTAGCAGCCACGACATCATGGTCCGTATGCCGCCTGCTGAAGGCGAAACCGGCGGTCAGGTGCTGGGCAGCCAGGTTCTGAAGGTGATTAACGAATCCACCAATCAGAATGCAGCAGTGAAGCGTATTGAGTTCGTCGGTCCGAGCGTGGGTGCAGACCTTGCGCAAACCGGCGCAATGGCGTTGATGGCGGCGCTGCTGTCTATCCTTGTGTACGTAGGTTTCCGCTTCGAGTGGCGACTGGCGGCAGGGGTCGTTATCGCGCTGGCGCACGACGTTATCATTACGCTGGGTATTTTGTCGTTATTCCATATCGAGATTGACCTGACCATTGTGGCATCGCTGATGTCGGTCATCGGTTACTCGCTTAACGACAGTATCGTGGTATCGGACCGTATTCGTGAAAACTTCCGCAAGATCCGTCGCGGTACACCTTACGAAATCTTTAACGTGTCCTTGACCCAGACGCTGCACCGTACCTTGATCACATCCGGTACTACCTTGATGGTTATCCTGATGCTGTATCTCTTCGGTGGTCCGGTGCTGGAAGGCTTCTCGCTGACTATGCTTATCGGTGTTTCCATCGGTACGGCATCTTCCATCTATGTTGCATCGGCGCTGGCTCTGAAACTGGGCATGAAGCGTGAGCACATGCTGCAGCAGAAAGTGGAAAAAGAAGGGGCGGATCAGCCGTCAATTCTGCCTTAATCAAGTTTCAGTTGATGTTGAAAATCCCGGTCAGAAGATCGGGATTTTTTATATGAGGTGATTGCGAAAATCTCCCCATCTTGGGAAACTGCGCGTAACCCTACATTTTATCCAGGTAACTTTTCATGGCTATCATCCCAAAAAACTATGCGCGGTTAGAAAACGGTTATCGCGAAAAGGCGCTGAAACTCTATCCGTGGGTGTGCGGACGTTGCTCCCGTGAGTTTGTTTATTCCAACCTGCGTGAGCTTACCGTTCACCACATTGATCATGACCATACCAATAACCCGGAAGATGGTAGTAACTGGGAATTGTTGTGTCTGTATTGCCACGATCATGAGCATTCGAAATATACCGAAGCGGATCAGTATGGTACGACGGTTATCGCAGGGGAAGATGCGCAGAAAGATGTCGGTGAAGCGAAATACAACCCTTTCGCTGATTTAAAAGCGATGATGAATAAGAAGAAGTGATAAAAAATGCCGGATGTTGCATCCGGCATTTCAACTATTAGAAGTTGTAACCTACCACCAGGTAACCACCCCAACCGGTAGAGCGAACGTTGAAGTTGCCGTTACCGAAGTTCAGCTCTGCATCGTCGTTCCACTGACCACCGTCGTGCCAGTAACGAGCAACGACAGAGTAGTGCCAGTGATCATAGTTCAGAGCCAGAATATGGCTGGAAGCGATAGAGTTATTGGTACGCGTCTTAATACCGTTGATTGCGTTACCGCTGTCATCACCCAGATCGGAACCCCAGTCAAAGTTGGTGAAACCGATGTAGCTTAACTGACCGCCCCACAGATCGGTAATCGGCACAAAGTATTTAACTTTGAAACGGTAACCGTCCCACTCGTTTTCGTTCGCTGCACCGTAGTTCTGCCACTGGTATTTCGCATACACGTTCAAGGACAGGCTCATCGGCAGGCCAGTGTCGATGTCCGTACCCAGACCCATGTACCAGGTGCTCTGGCGACCATCTTTATTACGACCCATGTCGTAAATATAGTTGTTCGCGAAGTACCACTCTTTGAACGGACCGAAGCTAAGGTCAGTATTGGTCAGCTTGTCGATGGAGAAACGCGGTTCGATTTCCATAAACAGCGGAGAACCGTGGTTCCAGATACCTTTTGCATCGGAGTTACCGCCGAAGAATACCGGCGCATCCGCATAACCATAAAAGTCGAACCAGTCTTTTTTAGCGAATGCTTCGTACTCCAGGTAGGTATCGTTGCGGATCTGCGGTCCGAAACGGGTGTGATAACTTCCTACGACGTTAACGCTCTGGTGCCACCAGTCGGAGAGATACTGCGGTTTGTCGTTTTCAGCTGCGTTGACAGTAAAAGACGAAGAGAGCGCCAGTACCGCGCCGGCTGCCAGTAATGTTTTTTTCATATGTATGCCACTGTTTGAAAATCCCTTGCGGGAGTGAAAAAGGCGCAAATTGCGTTTCTAAATATTACGTATACAGAGGAGCCTATTATAAAAATCATTGCTCACAAAAATATGTTTCGTTTCACAGTTCTATCATTTACGTAATCGATTGCGTTCACGTTTACACATATTCGGGCGGGGATTGTACTGACTTTCACCCTTGTTGCAAACTTTTACTATCAATCCGGGTGATGTAAGCGGAGTAACAAAATAATAGGGGAAGATGTTGCGGGACGCACAAAACACCCCGCCAAACGTTTATTGCATAACAGGCTGAATGTCGTGAATGCGTACAAAGCCTAATTGTTCAGGCGTGATGCCATTTAACTGTAGTGGGATGTCAACATCGCTGGGCGCGAGGAGACTTGCTGGTGCATTAATCAATTGATTCTGCACATTGATTTCCTGAAAGTTATCTATTGTTCCCTGAATTTGTCCATATTCAACGGTTCCGCTGAATGCGGGTAAAGGGTCATTGGATTCGCCCTGAATCCGTAAGGTCAGCGTAGTGCCCTCTGCATTTGGCGCAATATCCATAAGCGACATTCGTAAGGTGCCGATCTGGCTTTCCAGACGTGCGGCTGTTTTCGAGCCCGGCAGAAGGTAAACCCCACTGCTGGATTTTTCATTCAGCCTGTTTTGCTGAGTGATTTTGACGGTCTCTTTATTGAGCTGCGTCATCTCTTTATTCAGCGTGCTGACGCTTTGTTTCATCTGGCGTACTTCGCTTTGCTGTACGCAGGCGCTTAAGCTGAACAGGCTTCCCAGCAGGAATAGTCGAAAAGGTTTAGTGTTCATAGGTCGTCCCTTTCTTGTCGCAATTAGCTTAATAGTAGAGCGTAAAAGCAGCGAAAACATCGCTCCTTTATCTCAAAAGCGTTGCGCCTTTGTTGTATCGTCAGTTCAGGGTAAAATAGGTTTCTGTTAACCACCTGGTCAGGACGCCGTATGCATTGCCCATTCTGTTTCGCCGTGGACACTAAGGTTATTGACTCTCGTCTCGTGGGCGAGGGTTCATCTGTACGCCGCCGTCGGCAGTGTCTGGTGTGTAATGAACGTTTCACCACTTTTGAGGTGGCGGAACTGGTTATGCCGCGCGTTGTAAAAAGCAACGACGTGCGCGAACCGTTTAATGAAGAGAAATTGCGCAGCGGAATGCTGCGGGCGCTGGAAAAACGTCCGGTAAGTTCCGATGACGTCGAAATGGCGATCAACCATATAAAGTCACAGCTACGTGCCACCGGTGAGCGTGAAGTGCCGAGCAAGATGATTGGCAATCTGGTGATGGAACAATTGAAAAAACTCGATAAAGTCGCCTATATCCGTTTTGCCTCTGTCTATCGCAGTTTCGAAGATATCAAAGAATTTGGCGAAGAGATCGCGCGCCTGGAGGATTAAACCGTGCAGGACGAGTATTACATGGCGCGGGCGCTAAAGCTGGCGCAACGAGGACGTTTCACTACTCACCCAAACCCAAATGTTGGGTGTGTCATTGTGAAAGATGGTGAAATTGTCGGCGAAGGTTACCATTACCGTGCGGGTGAACCACATGCCGAAGTACACGCGTTACGTATGGCGGGTGAAAAAGCCAAAGGTGCGACCGCCTATGTCACACTCGAACCTTGCAGTCATCATGGTCGAACGCCGCCGTGCTGTGACGCACTCATCGCCGCTGGCGTAGCGCGCGTGGTCGCTGCGATGCAGGATCCGAACCCGCAGGTCGCTGGACGTGGACTTTACCGTCTGCAACAGGCTGGCATTGACGTCAGCCACGGGCTGATGATGAGTGAAGCCGAGCAATTGAATAAAGGCTTTCTCAAGCGGATGCGCACTGGCTTTCCTTATATCCAGTTAAAACTTGGCGCATCGCTTGATGGTCGCACGGCGATGGCGAGCGGTGAGAGCCAGTGGATCACTTCGCCTCAGGCGCGGCGCGATGTACAACGTCTGCGTGCGCAAAGTCATGCCATTTTAACCAGTAGCGCCACGGTGCTGGCGGACGATCCGGCCTTAACGGTGCGTTGGTCTGAACTGGATGAACAAACTCAGGCGCTCTATCCGCAACAAAATCTCCGCCAGCCGGTACGCATCGTCATTGACAGTCAGAATCGCGTGACGCCGGAACACCGCATCGTGCAGCAGCCAGGCGAGACCTGGTTTGCCCGAACGCAGGATGACACCCGCGAGTGGCCGGAAACAGTGCGCACTTTGCTGATCCCGGAACATAAAGGTCATCTGGATTTGGTTGTGCTGATGATGCAACTGGGCAAGCAACAAATTAATAGTGTGTGGGTAGAGGCGGGGTCAACGCTCGCTGGCGCACTGCTGCAGGCGGGTTTAGTCGATGAGCTGATTGTCTATATCGCACCTAAACTTTTAGGTAGCGACGCCCGTGGATTATGTACGCTGCCAGGGCTTGAGAAATTAGCTGACGCCCCCCAATTTAAATTCAAAGAGATACGTCATGTAGGCCCGGATGTTTGCCTGCATTTAGTGGGTGCATGATCTCCCGGCTCGAAAGGGAAGCAGCGCACGAAATATTATGCTAAAATCCGCCCCCCTGCGGGGCCATACTCGAACCCGAAGGAAAAAAATGAACATTATTGAAGCTAACGTTGCTACCCCGGACGCTCGCGTCGCCATCACCATTGCGCGTTTCAACAACTTTATCAATGACAGCCTGCTGGAAGGTGCGATTGACGCACTGAAACGTATTGGTCAGGTAAAAGATGAAAACATTACCGTTGTTTGGGTGCCAGGTGCCTATGAGCTGCCGCTGGCGGCTGGTGCACTGGCTAAAACCGGTAAATACGATGCGGTGATCGCGCTGGGTACGGTTATTCGTGGTGGCACTGCCCACTTTGAATACGTCGCTGGTGGTGCAAGCAACGGCCTGGCGCATGTTGCCCAGGACAGCGAAATTCCGGTTGCTTTTGGGGTTCTGACCACTGAAAGCATTGAACAAGCGATCGAACGTGCTGGCACCAAAGCTGGTAACAAAGGTGCAGAAGCTGCACTGACCGCGCTTGAAATGATTAATGTATTGAAAGCCATCAAGGCCTGAAATTAGTAAGGGGAAATCCGTGAAACCTGCTGCTCGTCGCCGCGCTCGTGAGTGTGCCGTCCAGGCGCTCTACTCCTGGCAGTTGTCCCAGAACGACATCGCTGATGTTGAATACCAGTTCTTGGCTGAACAGGATGTAAAAGACGTTGACGTCCTGTACTTCCGTGAGCTACTGGCCGGGGTGGCGACTAACACCGCATACCTCGACGGACTGATGAAGCCATATCTTTCGCGCCTGCTGGAAGAGCTGGGCCAGGTAGAAAAAGCAGTACTACGCATTGCGCTGTACGAGCTGTCTAAACGTAGCGATGTGCCGTATAAAGTGGCCATTAACGAAGCGATCGAACTGGCGAAATCGTTCGGCGCAGAAGACAGCCATAAGTTCGTCAACGGCGTACTCGATAAAGCAGCACCTGTGATTCGCCCTAACAAAAAGTGATATCCAGGCCGGCAGAGTAACGGAAAGCATTTCCGTACTCTCCGGCCTTTTCTTTTTTACCTGCTGAGGCATAACGTATGGCATGTGGCGAGTTCTCCCTGATTGCCCGTTATTTTGACCGTGTAAGAAGCTCTCGTCTTGATGTCGAACTTGGCATCGGTGACGATTGTGCACTTCTCAATATCCCCGAGAAACAGACCCTGGCGATCAGCACTGATACGCTGGTGGCGGGCAACCATTTCCTCCCTGATATCGATCCTGCTGATCTGGCTTATAAAGCACTGGCGGTGAACCTAAGCGATCTGGCAGCGATGGGGGCCGATCCGGCCTGGCTGACGCTGGCATTAACCTTACCGGACGTAGACGAAGCGTGGCTTGAGTCCTTCAGCGACAGTTTGTTTGATCTTCTCAATTATTACGATATGCAACTCATTGGCGGCGATACCACGCGTGGGCCATTATCAATGACGTTGGGTATCCACGGCTTTGTTCCGATGGGACGCGCCTTAACTCGCTCTGGGGCGAAACCGGGTGACTGGATCTATGTGACCGGTACACCGGGCGATAGCGCCGCCGGACTGGCGATTTTGCAAAACCGTTTGCAGGTTGCCGATGCTAAAGATGCTGACTACTTGATCAAACGTCATCTCCGTCCATCGCCGCGTATTTTACAGGGGCAGGCACTGCGCGATCTGGCGAGTTCAGCCATCGATCTCTCTGACGGTCTGATCTCCGACCTCGGCCATATCGTGAAAGCCAGCGACTGCGGCGCACGTATTGATCTGGCGTTGTTGCCATTCTCTGATGCACTTTCACGTCATGTTGAACCTGAACAGGCGTTGCGCTGGGCGCTCTCTGGCGGTGAAGATTACGAGTTGTGTTTCACTGTGCCGGAACTGAACCGTGGCGCGCTGGATGTGGCTCTCGGACACCTGGGCGTACCGTTTACCTGTATCGGGCAAATGACCGCCGATATCGAAGGGCTTTGTTTTGTTCGTGACGGCGAACCTGTCACGTTAGACTGGAAAGGATATGACCATTTTGCCACGCCATAAAGATGTCGCGAAAAGTCGCCTGAAAATGAGTAACCCGTGGCACTTATTGGCTACGGGGTTCGGGAGTGGGTTAAGTCCGATTGTCCCTGGTACGATGGGCTCGCTGGCGGCGATTCCGTTCTGGTATCTGATGACCTTTTTGCCCTGGCAGCTCTATTCGCTGGTGGTGATGCTGGGGATCTGTATCGGTGTCTATCTTTGCCATCAGACGGCGAAAGATATGGGCGTGCACGATCACGGCAGTATCGTCTGGGACGAATTTATTGGCATGTGGATCACCCTGATGGCGCTGCCGACCAATGACTGGCAGTGGGTTGCCGCCGGGTTTGTGATTTTCCGTATTCTGGATATGTGGAAACCGTGGCCGATCCGCTGGTTTGATCGCAATGTGCATGGCGGCATGGGGATCATGATCGATGATATTGTCGCTGGGGTGATTTCTGCTGGAATACTCTATTTTATCGGCCATCACTGGCCGATGGGTATTCTGTTGTAAGCCGAATAAGGCGTTCACGCCGCATCCGGCGGTTGCGCGCCGATGCCTGATACGACGTGAACGCCTTATCAGGCCTGGATATCTATTTAAATCCTACTATCGGATGGGGTTTATACGGCGTTTCCAGTTCGGCAATCTGCTCTGGTTTTAGCGTGATATCCACCGCGTTCAGCAACTCATCAAGCTGTTCTTCCCGCGAAGTTCCGATAATCGGCGCGGCAATGCCCGGTTTGCTCAATAGCCACGCCAGCGCCACTTGTGCTCGCGTAGCCCCCAATTCTTCACTCACGCCCGTTAATCGTTCTGCAATCTGCGCGTCATTTTCGTCGCTTTCGTTGTAGAGATTTTTTCCTACTTCATCGGAAACTAATCGTGCGGTGGTTTCTCCCCACGGACGAGTCAGACGTCCCCGCGCCAGCGGGCTCCACGGGATCACCGCGACGCCCTCCTGATAACATAGCGGCAGCATCTCGCGTTCTTCTTCGCGATAAATCAGATTGTAGTGATCCTGCATACTGACAAACTGCGCCCAGCCGTGCTGTTTTTGCAGCTCCAGAGCCTGAGCAAACTGCGAGGCGTGCATGGATGACGCGCCGATATAACGCGCTTTCCCGGCTTTTACCACGTCGTTCAGGGCTTCCAGCGTCTCTTCGATCGGCGTGTTGTAATCCCAGCGATGAATTTGCAGGATATCAACATAATCCATGCCGAGACGGCGCAGGCTGTCGTCAATAGAGCGCAGAATTTGCGCACGAGATAAACCTTCCGGTAAATCACCAACGCGATGGAATACTTTGGTGGCAACGACCACGTCTTCACGGCGGGCGAAATCCCGCAATGCGCGACCGACTATCTCTTCGCTGCTGCCGTCAGAATAGCTGTTGGCGGTATCAAAGAAATTTATGCCGCCTTCCAGCGCACGTTTGATGATTGGACGGCTGCTCTCTTCCGGCAGTGTCCATGCGTGATTACCGCGATCTGGCTCGCCAAAGGTCATACAGCCAAGGCAAAGTCGGGAAATGCGAAGGTCGGTTTTTCCTAAGGGGTTGTATTGCATGCTGCCACTCCTGCCATACTCGTCATACTTCAAGTTGCATGTGCTGCGGCTGCATTCGTTCACCCCAGTCACTTACTTATGTAAGCTCCTGGGGCTTCACTCGTTTGCCGCCTTCCTGCAACTCGAATTATTTAGAGTCTATGAATAATTTGTTAAGCATAGCAGGAGTAGAGTAGGGATTATGCCAGCCAGGCCTTGATTTTGGCTTCCATTCCGGCGGCATCGAGGCCGAGCTCGGCGCGCATTTCTTCCTGAGTTCCTTGCGGAATAAAGAAGTCCGGCAGGCCAATGTTCAGTACCGGCACCGGTTTACGATGAGCCATCAGCACTTCGTTCACGCCACTGCCCGCGCCGCCCATAATGGCGTTTTCTTCAACGGTGACCAGCGCCTCATGGCTGGCGGCCATTTCCAGAATTAACGCTTCATCAAGCGGCTTCACAAAACGCATATCGACCAGCGTAGCGTTCAGCGATTCGGCGACTTTCGCCGCTTCTGGCATTAGCGTACCAAAGTTGAGGATCGCTAGCTTTTCACCACGACGCTTCACGATGCCTTTGCCAATCGGCAGTTTTTCCAGCGGCGTCAGCTCCACGCCGACGGCATTGCCGCGCGGGTAGCGCACCGCTGACGGCCCCTCGTTATAGTGATAGCCGGTATGGAGCATTTGGCGACATTCGTTTTCATCGCTCGGGGTCATAATGACCATTTCCGGAATGCAGCGCAGGTAAGAGAGATCAAACGCGCCCTGATGGGTTTGACCGTCAGCACCAACAATGCCCGCGCGGTCGATGGCGAACAGAACCGGTAGCTTTTGAATCGCCACGTCATGCAGTACCTGATCATAGGCGCGTTGCAGGAAGGTGGAGTAGATCGCCACGATTGGTTTGTACCCCCCAATCGCCAGACCCGCAGCAAAGGTCACTGCGTGTTGCTCAGCGATTGCCACATCAAAATAGCGATCCGGGAATTTACGTGAGAATTCGACCATGCCAGAACCTTCACGCATCGCCGGAGTAATCGCCATCAGCTTGTTTTCTTTCGCTGCGGTTTCGCACAACCAGTCGCCAAAGATTTTTGAATAGCTCGGCAAACCGCCGCTACTTTTCGGCAAACAACCGCTGGAGGGATCAAATTTAGGCACGGCGTGGAAGGTGATAGGGTCTTTTTCTGCCGGTTCATAACCACGACCTTTTTTAGTCATGATATGCAGGAACTGTGGGCCTTTCAGGTCGCGCATGTTCTTAAGCGTGGTGATAAGCCCCAGCACATCGTGACCGTCAACCGGGCCGATGTAGTTAAAGCCCAGCTCTTCAAACAACGTGCCAGGCACTACCATGCCTTTAATATGTTCTTCGGTACGTTTGAGCAGTTCTTTAATTGGCGGAACGCCGGAGAAAACTTTTTTCCCGCCTTCGCGCAGTGAAGAGTAAAGCTTACCAGAAAGTAGCTGCGCCAGATGGTTGTTGAGCGCGCCGACATTTTCGGAAATCGACATTTCATTGTCGTTGAGGACCACCAGCATGTCAGGACGGATATCACCCGCATGGTTCATTGCTTCAAACGCCATGCCAGCGGTAATCGCGCCATCGCCAATGACACAGACGGTGCGGCGATTTTTGCCTTCTTTCTCGGCAGCAACCGCAATACCAATTCCGGCACTGATGGAGGTTGATGAATGCCCGACGCTTAATACGTCATATTCGCTTTCGCCGCGCCACGGGAACGGATGCAGGCCGCCTTTCTGACGGATGGTGCCGATTTTGTCGCGGCGTCCGGTCAAAATTTTATGCGGATAAGCCTGATGCCCCACATCCCAAATCAATTGGTCAAAAGGAGTGTTGTAGACATAGTGCAGCGCCACGGTCAGTTCGACCGTGCCCAGCCCGGAGGCGAAGTGCCCGCTGGAACGGCTCACGCTGTCGAGTAAATAGCGGCGCAGTTCGTCGCAGAGTTTCGGTAAACTCTCTTTCGGCAACAGTCGTAACTCCTGGGTGGAGTCGACCAGTGCCAGGGTCGGGTATTTGGCAATATCAAAACTCATCAGGGGCCTATTAATACTTATTGTTTATTTATTACGCTGGATGATGTAGTCCGCTAGCGCTTCCAGTGCCGAGGTATCGAGTGACTGTTCAGCCAGTTGCTTCAGCGACTGACGGGCATCGTCGATCAGATCCCGGGCTTTCTTCCGGGCTTGCTCAAGACCCAGAAGTGCAGGGTAGGTACTTTTACCAAGTTGCTGGTCGGCACCCTGGCGTTTTCCCAACGTTGCAGTATCTCCCACCACATCCAGGATGTCATCCTGAACCTGGAAGGCAAGGCCGATGCTCTCTGCATACTTGTCGAGTACTGGCAGAGCACGACGTCCTTTATCTCCGGCGCTTAATGCACCAAGGCGAACGGCGGCGCGAATCAATGCGCCGGTTTTATGACGATGAATACGCTCAAGCGCGTCCAGAGGTACGTGTTTGCCTTCCGCGTCTAAATCTAATGCCTGACCACCGCACATTCCGGCAATACCGCTGGCGCTCGCCAGCTCAGAAATCATCGAAATTCTGTCGCGATCGGACACTTCCGGCATATCGGCATCGCTTAGAATCGAGAACGCCAGCGTTTGTAAAGCGTCACCAGCGAGAATCGCGTTTGCTTCGCCAAACTTCACATGGCAGGTCGGCAAACCGCGACGCAGATCGTCATCATCCATCGCCGGTAAATCATCATGAATTAATGAGTAAGCGTGGATACACTCTACGGCGGCAGCGGGTGCGTCTAACGTGCTCATGCTAACGCCGAGCATTTGACCAGTAGCATAAACCAGGAACGGTCGCAGACGCTTACCACCTAATAATGCGCCATACTGCATGGTTTCGACCACGGGAGTGTTCTGAAAGGGCAGTGGGGCGATAAAACGGCTCAGCGCCTGGTTGGCCTGCTTAACGCAGGCTTCGAGTTGCTGCGGAAAGTCCATTACTCATTGTCCGGTGTAAAAGGGGTTAGAGAGGCGTCTTCATTGTCAGACAGCAGAATTTGTACGCGCTGTTCGGCTTGTTGTAATTTGGCCTGCCCCTGACGTGCCAGCTGCACGCCGCGTTCGAACTCGTTCAGCGCCTCTTCCAGCGGCAGGTCGCCACTTTCCAGACGGGTTACAATCTGTTCCAGCTCGCTCAGCGCCTTTTCAAAGCTGGCGGGCGCCTCATTTTTCTTCGGCATAATGAATGTCTGACTCTCAATATTTTTCGCCCCGTCATGGTAACGGACTCAGGGCAAATAGCAAATAACGCGCAATGGTAAGGTGATGTGCGCAGCAAAGCGATGTTAGTGGTATACTTCCGCGCCTGGATGCAGCCGCAGGTGTGGGCTGCTGTATTTTTCCCTATACAAGTCGCTTAAGGCTTGCCAACGAACCATTGCCGCCATGAAGTTTATCATTAAATTGTTCCCGGAAATCACCATCAAAAGCCAATCTGTGCGCTTGCGCTTTATAAAAATCCTTACCGGGAACATTCGTAACGTTTTAAAGCACTATGATGAGACGCTCGCTGTCGTCCGCCACTGGGATAACATCGAAGTTCGCGCAAAAGATGAAAACCAGCGTCTGGCTATTCGCGACGCCCTGACCCGTATTCCGGGTATCCACCATATTCTCGAAGTTGAAGACGTGCCGTTTACCGACATGCACGATATTTTCGAAAAAGCGTTGGTTCAGTATCGCGATCAGCTGGAAGGGAAAACCTTCTGCGTACGCGTGAAGCGCCGTGGCAAACATGATTTTAGCTCGATTGATGTGGAACGTTACGTCGGCGGCGGTTTAAATCAGCATATTGAATCCGCGCGCGTGAAGCTGACCAATCCGGAAGTGACTGTCCATCTGGAAGTGGAAGACGATCGTCTTCTGCTGATTAAAGGCCGTTACGAAGGTATTGGCGGTTTCCCGATTGGCACCCAGGAAGATGTGCTGTCGCTCATTTCTGGTGGTTTCGACTCCGGCGTTTCCAGTTATATGTTGATGCGTCGCGGCTGCCGCGTGCATTACTGCTTCTTTAACCTTGGCGGCGCGGCGCATGAAATTGGCGTGCGTCAGGTAGCGCATTATCTGTGGAACCGCTTTGGCAGCTCCCACCGCGTGCGTTTTGTCGCTATTAATTTCGAACCGGTCGTCGGGGAAATTCTCGAGAAAATCGACGACGGTCAGATGGGCGTAATCCTCAAACGTATGATGGTGCGTGCCGCGTCTAAAGTGGCTGAACGTTACGGCGTACAGGCGCTGGTCACTGGCGAAGCACTGGGCCAGGTGTCCAGCCAGACGCTGACCAACCTGCGCCTGATTGATAACGTCTCCGACACGCTGATCCTGCGTCCGCTGATTTCTTACGACAAAGAGCACATCATCAACCTGGCTCGCCAGATTGGCACCGAAGACTTTGCTCGCACGATGCCGGAATATTGTGGCGTGATCTCCAAAAGCCCGACGGTGAAAGCGGTTAAATCGAAGATTGAAGCGGAAGAAGAGAAGTTCGACTTCAGCATTCTCGATAAAGTGGTTGAGGAAGCGAATAACGTTGATATCCGCGAAATCGCCCAGCAGACCGAGCAGGAAGTGGTGGAAGTGGAAACCGTCAATGGCTTCGGCCCGAACGACGTGATTCTCGATATCCGTTCTGTCGATGAACAGGAAGATAAGCCACTGAAAGTCGAAGGGATTGATGTGGTTTCTCTGCCGTTCTATAAACTGAGCACCAAATTTGGCGATCTCGACCAGAACAAAACCTGGCTGCTGTGGTGTGAGCGCGGGGTGATGAGCCGTCTGCAGGCGCTCTATCTGCGCGAGCAGGGCTTTAACAATGTGAAGGTATATCGCCCGTAATTTGTGGTTTTTACGTCGCATCTGGTCAGATGCGACGTTTGCCGCATCCGACACTACTCGTAATAATTATAAATCCCTGCCGCCATCACCAGTTGTGATGCCACTTCATGGGCTTTTTCACGCCCAACCAACAGGTCGATAATTTTCAGACCAAAATCAATAGCCGTACCTGGCCCCTGGCTTGTCAGCAATTTTACCCGTGCATCCCAGACGACGCGCTTGTCCTGCCATTGTTCGGCGGGAATTTTGTCTTTCAGCGTCGGGAAGCCGGTCATATTACCAATCGGGAAGATATCGTGCGGCACCAGCACGGTGGCTGGCGCGGCGCAAATAGCCGCGACGATACGCCCGGAACGGTGGAACTGTTTAACGGTTTCAACCAGCAGGGTGCTATCGCGAAAACACTCTGCGCCTTTAATACCACCAGGCAGCACAATCACGTCATATTCGCCATCAGCCACTTCGACCAGCGGCGCATCCGCCAGCAGCTTCACGCCGCGCGAGCAGGTAATGGCCAGGTTGCCATCGCTGGCGACGCTGGCAGTGGTGACTTTGATTCCGCCACGAACCAAGAGGTCGATCGTGGTGACGGCTTCAGTCTCTTCACTACCAGGGGCGAGGCAAACCAGTGCCGATGCGCTCATATTCACTCTCCTTTCTTTTTACCATTTCAAACAGGCGGGTGTTTTCCGGTACGGCAATCCCATGCGCGCGGGCGCGGCGTAAGAGAAAACCATTGATATAGTCGATTTCAGTGTGGCGCAGCGCGCGGATATCCTGCAACATCGACGAGATATTTTCCGCTGTGGCATCAATCACCTGCATCACGTAATCACGCAAATCTTCCGCTGAAGTATGATGCCCTTCGCGTTTGATCACTGCCGCGACTTCTTCGCATATCTGCATAATTTCTTGCGGATGATGACGTAATTCACCGTTCGGGCAATTCCAGATGGCAGTGAGCGGATTAATCACACAGTTTACCGCCAGCTTGCGCCACAGCTCGGCGCGAATATTGTTATGCCAGGCAACGTCAGGCAACACGGTTTGCAAAATATCCGCCAGATAACTGTAATCACCGTCCTGTTGCCGTGCCGGGCCGATATGTGTGATACCGTTTGCCACGTGAATGATGACGTTGCCGTCGCGGCGCGCTGCATGGGTGGTCGTGCCCATCAGTAACGGTTGCCCGATGTTCTGTAACTCTTCAATGGTGCCCATGCCGTTGTGGATCAGCAGAATTGGCGTGGTTACAGGTAGCGTCGACGCCAGGCTTTTGACGGCATCAGATACCTGCCAGGCTTTCAGCGTCACCAGGAGTAGATCGCTGGTGGCCAGAAAATCAGGATCATTGGCGGTCAGCGATTCGTTAAATATCGAACCGTCTGTCTCCACCAGATTCACGCTACAATAAGGTTGCGGTACGCGCAGCCAGCCCTGAACCTCGTGACCTTGTTTGCAAAATGCTGTAAGCCATAATTGCCCTAAGGCACCGCATCCTAATACGGTAATTTTCATTGTTCCTCCTCACCCGCAACCACACCGGGTGTTCAATAAGGCTATCCCTTAATTGTGCATGGTGTTGTGACTATGCACAATTAAGGGATACGTCCTGGCGCAGGACTGTCTGTTATTTAACTTTGCAGGTATTATGCTTCGCATCAAAAATGAAGGGAGAGAAAAAGATGCCATCTTTCGATATTGTCTCTGAAGTTGATCTTCAGGAAGCGCGTAACGCGGTCGATAACGCGAGTCGCGAAGTAGAGTCTCGTTTTGACTTCCGTAACGTTGAAGCGTCGTTTGAGCTGAACGACGCAAACAAAACTATCAAAGTGCTGAGTGAGTCCGATTTCCAGGTCAATCAGTTGCTGGATATTCTGCGTGCCAAACTGCTGAAACGCGGCATTGAAGGCAGTTCGCTGGATGTACCGGAAAATATCGTTCATAGCGGTAAAACCTGGTTTGTGGAAGCGAAGCTGAAGCAGGGCATTGAGAGTGCGACCCAGAAGAAAATCGTCAAGATGATCAAAGACAGCAAACTGAAAGTGCAGGCGCAAATTCAGGGCGATGAGATCCGTGTGACCGGTAAATCCCGTGATGATTTGCAGGCTGTTATGGCGATGGTACGCGGTGGCGATCTCGGCCAGCCGTTCCAGTTCAAAAACTTCCGCGATTAATCTCGATAACGTCCGCTCTGTTCATGCCGGATGCGGCATGATCGCCTTAACTGGCCTGCAAAAGTTTGTGATTTCAAAAGATTACAGCAACTTTGTAGGCCTGATAAGCGTAGCGCATCAGGCAATTTAGCCTCGTTTTTATGCCTGGCGAATTGCCTGTTCAACCTCAAAGCGATTCGTCACTTTGCTGTCGATTTTCACGTAAGCCGAATGTTCTTCTTCTGCAATCAACACTTCTTTGACGCCAGCCGTTTCCAGTAAACGAACTTTTAACAAATCATTTGCGGCAACTTCAGCCGGGATTTCAATGCGCAAGCTGCTGACATACGGCGGTTCTTTCATCGTACTGGCGACCGCCAGCCACACCGCCGCCAGTATTGCACCTGCCAGAAAAACCCCCTGACCGTCAAACATGCCGTCAATCCAGCCGCCCAGAGAACCGCCAATCGCCACGCCAAGAAACTGGCTGGTGGAGTAAACACCCATCGCCGTGCCTTTGTAACCTGCTGGCGACTCTTTACTGATAAGTGAAGGCAGGAGGGCTTCCATCAGGTTAAACGCCACAAAGAAAAGCTGCACGCCGACCACTAACTGCCAGAACTGCGTTTGTGCGTTCCACAACACGATTTCCGCAATGACGATCAGCCCGACGCAGAAGATAAAGACCTGTTTCATTTTGCGCTTAACTTCGGCGTAGATAATGAAAGGCACAACCGAGCCAAAGGCGATTAACATCGTCGCCAGATAGACCTTCCAGTGTTCAGCTGCCGGAAAACCCGCGCCAGCCAGTTGCCCTGGCAGGGCAACAAACGTCGACATCAGCAACATGTGCAGACACATAATGCCGAAGTTGAGTTTCAGCAGGCGTGGTTCCGCCAGCACTTTACTGAAACTGCCTTTCACCATTCCTGACTCACGATTAAGTACGTGCGTGCGGCTGTTAGGCACAACCCAAATGGTCAACGCAATGCCGGTCGTTGCCAGAATAGCGATCATCCAGAACAGCGCATGTAGCCCAAGTTTGTGAGTGATGATCGGACCAAGCACCATCGCAATGGCGAAGGTAATGCCAAAACTGACGCCGATAAATGCCATCGCTTTGGTACGGTTTTGTTCGCGAGTCAGATCAGAAAGTAGCGCCATAACGGCTGCGGCTATGGCGCCAGAACCTTGTAACGCACGACCCAGAATGATCCCCCAGATGGAGTTGGAAAGCGCGGCAATCACGCTACCCGCGACGAACACAGCTAACCCGCCAACGATAAGCGGTTTGCGGCCTATGCGGTCGGAAAGCAGGCCAAATGGAATCTGAAAAACGGCCTGAGTCAGACCATAAATGCCAATCGCAATCCCGATCAACGCTTCACTGGCGCCTTGCAGAGCCATGCCGTACGTGGTCAGAACCGGCAGAACCATAAACATGCCCAGCATACGCAATGAAAATACGGTTCCTAAACCCCAGGTCGCGCGCCGCTCGCCTGGCGTCATTTTATAATCGTTCATTACCACCTCTGTTTTAAATTCGCGACTAGTGTAAAGCGGCAAACGAATGGGGTAAACATGCGGATTTTTTAGTAAATATTTCGTGAGGGATATGTTTCTAATGCTAAGAAAAAAGGTGCCGTAGCACCTTTTTTAACAGGGAAGTCGCAGTTACCAAACGCCAGCCAGCAGCGTATGCGAGTCCGGCACCATAAAATCAACGGACATCATCACCGAGAGGGCAGTGATGGCGATGATAGAGAAGCCGAACAGCTTGCGCGCCCAGATTCGGTCATCAGCAACTTTATAACCACGCAGGGCCATACCTAACCACCAGACGCTGACTGCCGCAGCGACCACCAGATATTTGTATCCAGCGTAACCGCCAAGAGAGAGCATCAGCGTGGCAACAGCAAAGGCGATGATATACAGCGTGATGTGATTCTTCGCCACTGAAATGCCTTTCACCACCGGCAGTACCGGAATGTTCGCCGCCTGATAATCCTTAAAGCGGAAAATGGCGATGGCATAAGAGTGGGGCATTTGCCACAGGCTGAAGATAGCCAGCAGGATTGCAGCGCCGCTATCGAAGTCGCCTGTCACCGCACAGTAACCGATCACCGGCGGCGCAGCGCCGGAGAGCGAACCAATCAACGTGCCGTAGACCGAGTGGCGTTTCATATACAGGCTATAGACGCCGACATAAACCACAAAGCCCATCACCCCCAGCCAGCAGGCCAGCGGATTCGCGCCAAACCACAGCAGCATAAAGCCAGCAATACCCAGCACGGTGGCGTACACCAGCGAGACAGCAGGAGAGATCAGGCCTTTAACCAGCACCCGATTCTTCGTCCTTTCCATCTTTCTGTCGATATCCCTGTCGATGTAGTTGTTAAACACACAACCCGACGCCACAACCAGTGACACTCCAACCAACGTGTAGATAAACAGGGGATAATCAATGCTGCCCTTTGAGGCCAGCAGGAATCCCCCAATCACCGAGATCAGGTTGCCAAAGATGATGCCTGGTTTCGTTACTTGCAGGTATTGCTTAAACATCATAACCGCCGCTCTTAGTGCATCATCATGTTGTAGTTGAGGTTCCACATGATCCAGATGGAGCCTACAACCAGAATCGCGATGATTAGCACGGTGAAGACAAACGCCGTCATGTTCCAGCCTTCATCTGATTTAGTATTCATGTGCAGGAAGCACACCAGATGCACCAGAACCTGTACCACTGCCATTGCCAGGATTGTTCCCAGAATTACGGCCGGAGAGGCAGAACCTGACATCACCATCCAGAACGGAATCACCGTCAGAATGATCGACAGGATAAAGCCTGTCATATAGGTTTTTACGCTGCCATGGGATGCGCCGCCGCTCACGTTAGAATGACTCATTACATCGCCCCCATCAGATAAACAACAGTGAACACACAGATCCACACCACATCCAGGAAGTGCCAGAACAGGCTCAGACACATGATGCGGGTACGGTTAGTGCTGGTCAGGCCGCGACGGGCGATTTGCACCATCAGCACCGCCATCCAGATAAGACCGGAAGTGACGTGCAGACCGTGTGTCCCGACCAGCGCAAAGAACGCTGACAGGAAGCCGCTGCGATCCGGACCCATGTCGTTAACAATCAGATGATGGAATTCATAGAGTTCCATCCCGATAAATCCGGCACCAAACAACCAGGTCAACGCCAGCCAGGAGATAACCTGGCTTTTGTTGTTTTTGTACATGGCGATAGCCGCCATGCCGTAGGTGATGGAGCTGAACAACAGCAAGAAGGTTTCAACCAGAACGAACGGCAGTTCGAAAATGTCCTTACCTGTCGGGCCGCCTGCGGTACCGTTCACCAGAACGGCATAGGTAGCAAACAAGATGGAGAACAGAATGCAGTCGCTCATCAGGTAGATCCAGAATCCGAAGATTTTGGTTCCGCCTGCATCGTGGTGCCCGTGTTCGTGCGCGTGGGCAGTCGCGTGCGTCAAAGTATCAGTTGCCATTTTTCAGCCCTGCCTTAGTAATCTCATCGAAATGCTGGTTTTCCAGTTTTTCGATTTCTGCCACCGGCACGTAGTAATCCACGTCCTCGTCGAAGCTTTTCACGATCCAGGTGATGATCATGCCTGCGAAGCCAACAATCGCCAGCCACCAGATATGCCAGATCATGGCGAAACCGAAGATGGTGGAGAAAGCCGCAATGACAATACCGGCGCCGCTGTTTTTCGGCATATGAATTTCTTCATAGTGGTCAGGCTTTTTGTACGCTTCGCCTTTCTCTTTCATTTCCCAGAATGCATCACGCTCGTGAACGTGCGGCACAACGGCAAAGTTATAGAACGGAGGCGGGGAAGAGGTTGCCCACTCCAGCGTACGGCCACCCCACGGGTCGCCAGTCAGATCACGGTTTTGGTCGCGGTCGCGAATAGAAACGTACATCTGAATCACGAGGCAGAGAATACCCAGTGCAATTAGTACCGCACCGCTGGCTGCAATCATCAGCATGGTGTGGAACTGCGGGTCAATCTGTTGACTTAAACGACGGGTCATACCCATAAAGCCCAGCGCATACAGCGGCATAAAGGCAACGAAGAAGCCGATGATCCAGAACCAGAACGCGCGTTTACCCCAGGTTTCGTTCAGTTTGAAACCGAACGCTTTAGGCCACCAGTAGGTCATCCCTGCGAAGCAGCCGAAGACCACGCCGCCGATGATCACGTTATGGAAGTGCGCAATCAGGAACAGGCTGTTATGCAGAACGAAGTCTGCGCCCGGTACTGCCAGCAGCACGCCAGTCATACCGCCCACCGAGAAGGTGACGATAAAACCGATGGTCCACAGCATCGCGGAATGGAACACGATGCGACCCTGATACATGGTGAACAGCCAGTTGAAGATCTTCACCCCGGTCGGGATGGCGATAATCATTGTGGTGATACCAAAGAAGGCGTTTACGTTCGCGCCCGCACCCATCGTAAAGAAGTGGTGCAGCCAGACGATGAACGACAGCACGGTGATACAGACGGTTGCCCATACCAGCGAGGTATAACCAAACAGACGTTTACGCGAGAAGGTTGCCGCAATCTCGGAGAACACACCGAAAACAGGCAGGATCAGGATGTAAACTTCCGGATGTCCCCATGCCCAAATCAGGTTGATGTACATCATCATGTTGCCACCCATATCGTTGGTAAAGAAATGGGTGCCCAGATAGCGATCCAGGGTCAACAACGCGACGGTAACCGTCAGAATTGGGAAGGAAGCAATAATCAGAATGTTTGCGCACAATGATGCCCAGGTAAATACTGGCATCTTGAACATGGTCATGCCCGGTGCGCGCATCTTCAGAATGGTAACGAAGAAGTTGATACCAGTTAGCGTCGTACCAATACCGGATAGCTGGAGACTCCATATCCAGTAATCGACACCGACCCCCGGACTGTACTCTATTCCCGATAGCGGTGGATAGGCCAGCCAGCCGGTCTGCGCAAACTCGCCCACGCCGAGAGAAACGTTAACCAGAATCACACCAACAACGGTAAACCAGAAGCTTAAGTTGTTGAGGAACGGGAACGCAACGTCACGCGCGCCGATCTGCAGCGGAACCACCAAGTTCATCAGACCGATAACGAAAGGCATCGCCACGAAGAAGATCATAATCACGCCGTGCGCGGTGAAGATCTGATCGTAGTGGTGAGGCGGCAGGAAGCCCGCTTCGCCCGCTGAGGCAAGAGCCTGCTGGCTACGCATCATAATGGCGTCAGCAAAACCACGCAGCAACATCACAATTGCCACGATGATATACATGATACCAAGGCGTTTATGGTCGACGGAGGTCAGCCACTCTTTCCACAGGTAGGTCCACTTACCGAAGTAAGTGATCAGGCCAACGAGCGCCAGACCTCCCAAAATAATGGCAGCGATCGTAACCATGACGATAGGTTCATGGAACGGGACTGCATCAAGTGATAATTTTCCGAACATCTTTATTCTTCCTCAACCCCTTTAATGGGCGGATTCCGCGTGGCTCATGTCCATGCCTTCCATACCTTCGTGTGCGCTGTGCTCACCTTCTGGCTGGGTCATGTCCATGCTCTTACCGTGAGCCATAAACTTGTTAATCACATCGGCAAACAAATCTGGTTTCACGTTGGAGAAATATTCCACCTGGTTGTATTCGCTAGGCGCGGCCAGTTTTTCGAACGCAGCCATGTCAGACATGGTGTTCGGCGACTGTTTGGCTTTTGCGACCCATTGGTCGAATGCGGCACGATCCGGTGTTGCGATAGCTTTGAACTTCATGCCTGAGAAGCCCGGGCCGCTGTAGCTGGCGGAGATACCGTCATAAGTACCGGGTTCGTTGGCGATCAGATGCAGGCGAGTCTGCATACCGGCCATGGCATAAATCTGGCTACCCAGACGCGGAATAAAGAAGGAGTTCATCACGGAGTTGGAGGTCACTTTGAAGTACACCGGAGTGTTCGCCGGGAAAGCGATTTCATTCACGGTTGCAATGCCCTGTTCCGGGTAGATGAAGAACCATTTCCAGTCCATGGAAACCACTTCGATGGTAATGGGCTTCTCGTCGTGTGCCAGCGGCTTGCTAGGCTCAAGAGCGTGAGTGGTTTTCCAGGTTAGTACCGCAAGGAAGATGATGATTAAGATAGGCACCGTCCAGACCACAGCTTCCACTTTATTGGAGTGTGACCAGTTCGGGCTGTACTTAGCATCTTTATTGCTCGCACGGTACTTCCAGGCGAAACCAACAGCCATCAAGATTGCGGGAATAACGACAATCAACATCAGGCCAAATGCCGTCAGTATCAGTGAACGTTGCTCCAGACCAATCTGTCCTTTGGGATCTAACAGCGCAGAATTACAACCACTGAGCAATACAGTGCCTGCAAATAATGACAACCATCCCAAACTTTTATTGTATTTCCTGAGTCTCATTTAACGACCTCAATTCCACGGGATCTGGTGGCGTTTAAAGTGTGTGGGCATTTTACGGGAAGGTTACATTACTGTAAACATGATTAAATTCCTGTTACTTGGATTTGGCTGTCAGGTCACATATGTTGCAAAACATATCAGGTTGATTTTAAGAAGCTGTTACAAAAGGGCGTTATAACGAAAGGGGACTACAGAAGGGGGTGGGGATGGCAATTGGTATAACCAATCTCAAAATAAAACAATTATTTAACAAATAATCATCATTGAGGTGACAAATCAGGCGTAGGGAAATAAAGAGTCATCAGCTGAATCGTGTAAAAAAATAAAACATATAGATTCAGTCAATAATTTTAGAAATCTAAGCCGCACAAAAGAACAAATATTATTAAGCGATGCTGATGTTTATTTAGCCGTAATAATTACGCCGGGTGATTACTACAGCTAAATTATATTCACAGATTACGTCAGATGCGTTTTTCGTAGCGCCAGATAATCCAGAAAACCACCAAGCACGACGCCGCCCAGGGCGACTAAAACGCCGACTTCCAACAGCGCAGGCAGGAAAGAGAAGTGGGTCAAATCCAGCGCGTCCATTGTCAACAGCAGTAACCACACGGCTAACAGACCGACGCCCGCCGCCAGTGTCCACATGGCAAAAGCATAACCTGACGGATATTCGGTACGTGGGATAAAGTTGTCGTTGACCCGTGTATATTCAAGCGTCTGGCGACAAACCAGCAGCAAAATAAGCCCTGGTACAGCGGCCGCAACAGAGAACAGATAAAACGTCGGCCAGCCGTGTGATTCAACAAACCAGCCCGCCACGGGGCCGACATATACCCGTCCGACAGCGGAAAGCGCCGAGAGCAGGGCAAACTGAGTAGCGGAAAATGACTTATTACACAGCGTCATTAACAGCGCCACAAATGCCGATGTGCCCATCCCGCCACACAGGTTTTCGAAAAAGACGGCTGCGCCCATGCTGTAGAGATGCTTATCAGTCACCGAAAGCAGCCAGTAACCGGCGTTGGACGCACCTTGTAAAAGGCCGAAAATCAGTAGTGCACGGAACAGCGAAAGACGCTGCATCAGAATACCACCGTACAACGCGCCGACGATGGTCGCCAGCAAACCGAGCGTTTTGTTAACCACGCCCACTTCACCGGCATCAAACCCGACGCCGCGAATCAAAAAGGTGGTAGTCAGACTCATGGCGAAAGCATCGCCCAGCTTATACAGCACGATTAAAAGCAGAATCAGCCATGCGTTATTGCGACCGAAGAAATCACGTAACGGTGCTACAACGGCTTGTTCTAGTGTTTTGGGAACAGGAATAGTGTCGGTTGGTTCTGGCGCAAGCAACGTTGCGATAATACAGGGGATCAGCAGAGCCGCCATCAACCAGTACATGCCTTGCCAGCCCAGCCATTTATCTGCCAGCCATAAGGCTAAACCACCAGAAACCAGCATCCCTAAACGGTAACCCAGCACGCTGATTGCTGCACCTGCGCCACGTTCTTCCGCAGGAAGCACATCCGTTTTCCATGCATCAAAGACGATATCCTGAGAAGCGGAGCAAAAAGCGATAACCACCGCCAGTGCCGCCATCCAACGAAGTTGAGTACCCGGTTCGAGAAACCCCATCGCCGCAATCGCCAGTAACAGCAACGTTTGCGTAGCGAGCAGCCAACCGCGTCGACGTCCGAGGAACGGCGGGGTATAGCGGTCCATCAGCGGTGACCAGAGGAATTTAAAGACGTATGCCTGACCCACCAGAGAGAAGAAACCAATGGTTTTAAGATCGATATTCTCGACGGTCATCCACGCCTGTAAGGTGCCGGATGTCAGGGCGAGCGGCAGCCCGGAAGCAAAACCCAGGATCAGCAAAATAGCTGAACGTGGCTGTTGGAAAATACGTAAATATTGACTGGACATGGGCGTCTACAGGCCCGATTTACACCGGGCCAGAGGGCAGAAATTAACGTGCGTTCTGCTTGATAAATTCGTGGATGCTGGTGTCCTGAGACATATCAGCAATGGTGTCGGTCAGCACACTGTTAACCGCATCGGCGATGTTTTTGTTGGAGGCCTGGAATGCACCTTCAACGTTGTAGCTGGCACGATAGTTTTTAGTCATTTTGTTGCCATTCTGCGCGGTGGCAATGATGGCGATATCTGCTTTAGTAGCAATGTTGTAGCGCACGTTGCCCTGGGACACGTCGGCATACAGTTGGCTAACGATGATTTGCAGATTAACCGGGCCATTCGGGCCAACCATATAACCGCGAGCGGTCATCTGTTTTTCCAGCACTTCTTGCAGCAGGAAACGCAGATCGCGGGAAGCGGTCAGGGTAACGATTTGATTATCGCGGGTGACTTTTGCCAGCGCCTGATCGGTACGCTGATCGGCACCATTAATGCTAACGGTGATGCCCATCAGACTTGGATCTTGCTGTGGCAGCGTCATCGTCGGAGAAACTTCAATGGTTGTTGGCGGTTTTGCACATCCTGCAAGCATAAACAGAGCAACTAACGGGAAGAGGATTTTTTTGAACATGTTCTGGCTCTCAGAGACTTTTTAGCGTGTTTGGTAAAGATTCCCGCCATCATAACATCGCCAACGACGAGGGGAAGTGGGTAAGGCATGTAAATTCATTATGTTGACGAAATAATCGCCTTGGGTAAAAGAAACACCGATGTGAAGCCGGTGAATCAATCTTTAAATCAGTAAACTTCATACGCTTGACAGAAAAAATAGGATGAAAGCTAATTATTTGTTGTTAAGCTGTAATGGAAACGGTTAAAGCGGCTAGTATTTAAAGGGATGGGTGACATCTCAGCGTTGTCGGAGGAGATATTTCATGATGATACGTGAGCGGATAGAAGAAAAATTAAGGACGGCGTTCCAACCCGTATTCCTCGAAGTTGTGGATGAAAGCTATCGTCACAATGTCCCAGCCGGCTCTGAAAGCCATTTTAAAGTTGTGCTGGTCAGCGATCGTTTTATGGGTGAACGTTTTCTGAATCGTCATCGAATGATTTACAGTACTTTAGCGGAGGAACTCTCTACTACCGTTCATGCGCTGGCTCTGCATACTTATACCATTAAAGAGTGGGAAGGATTGCAGGATACCATCTTTGCTTCTCCTCCCTGTCGTGGAGCTGGAAGCATTGCCTAAACGCATTTGCAACAGTTAGCGTTTTTCCAGTATGTTGTTAAAGATTTTATGAAAAACGGCCTGCGGGCCGTTTTGTTTTGTCTGGATTTTGCGCTTTTTGCCCAGCATTCAGACGAAAATTACCTGAGAATTGTGAAAAAATACGCGGCAGCGCGCAATAACCGTTCTCGACTCATAAAAGTGATGCCGCTATAATGCCGCGTCCTATTTGAATGCTTTCGGGATGATTCTGGTAACAGGGAATGTGATTGATTATAAGAACATCCCGGTTCCGCGAAGCCAACAACCTGTGCTTGCGGGGTAAGAGTTGACCGAGCACTGTGATTTTTTGAGGTAACAAGATGCAAGTTTCAGTTGAAACCACTCAAGGCCTTGGCCGCCGTGTAACGATTACTATCGCTGCTGACAGCATCGAGACCGCTGTTAAAAGCGAGCTGGTCAACGTTGCGAAAAAAGTACGTATTGACGGCTTCCGCAAAGGCAAAGTGCCAATGAATATCGTTGCTCAGCGTTATGGCGCGTCTGTACGCCAGGACGTTCTGGGCGACCTGATGAGCCGTAACTTCATTGACGCCATCATTAAAGAAAAAATCAATCCGGCTGGCGCACCGACTTACGTTCCGGGCGAATACAAGCTGGGTGAAGACTTCACCTACTCTGTAGAGTTTGAAGTTTATCCGGAAGTTGAACTGCAGGGTCTGGAAGCGATTGAAGTTGAAAAACCGATCGTTGAAGTGACCGACGCTGACGTTGACGGTATGTTAGATACTCTGCGTAAACAGCAGGCGACCTGGAAAGAAAAAGACGGCGCTGTTGAAGCAGAAGACCGTGTGACCATCGACTTCACTGGTTCTGTAGACGGCGAAGAGTTCGAAGGCGGTAAAGCGTCTGATTTCGTACTGGCGATGGGTCAGGGTCGTATGATTCCGGGCTTTGAAGACGGTATCAAAGGCCACAAAGCGGGCGAAGAGTTCACCATCGACGTGACCTTCCCGGAAGAGTACCACGCAGAAAACCTGAAAGGTAAAGCAGCGAAATTCGCTATCAACCTGAAGAAAGTTGAAGAGCGTGAACTGCCGGAACTGACTGCTGAATTCATCAAACGTTTCGGCGTTGAAGATGGTTCCGTAGAAGGTCTGCGCGCTGAAGTGCGTAAAAACATGGAGCGCGAGCTGAAGAGCGCCATCCGTAACCGCGTTAAGTCTCAGGCGATCGAAGGTCTGGTAAAAGCTAACGACATCGACGTACCGGCTGCGCTGATCGATAGCGAAATCGACGTTCTGCGTCGCCAGGCTGCACAGCGTTTCGGTGGCAACGAAAAACAAGCTCTGGAATTGCCGCGCGAACTGTTCGAAGAACAGGCTAAACGCCGCGTAGTTGTTGGCCTGCTGCTGGGCGAAGTTATTCGCGCCAACGAGCTGAAAGCTGACGAAGAGCGCGTGAAAGGCCTGATCGAAGAGATGGCTTCTGCGTACGAAGATCCGAAAGAAGTTATCGAATTCTACAGCAAAAACAAAGAACTGATGGACAACATGCGCAATGTTGCTCTGGAAGAACAGGCTGTTGAAGCTGTACTGGCGAAAGCGAAAGTGACTGAAAAAGAAACCACTTTCAACGAGCTGATGAACCAGCAGGCGTAATTTAAGCAGCATAACGCGCTAAATTCGCACAAAGGCCCGTCACCGCCAGGTGGTGGGCTTTTTTTTGTCATGAATTTTGCATGGAACCGTGCGAAAACCCTCTTTCGGTGTTAGCGTAACAACAAAAGATTGTTATGCTTGAAATAGGATGATGCCGTACCCATAACACAGGGACTAGCTGATAATCCGTCCATAAGGTTACAATCGGTACAGCAGGTTTTTTCAATTTTATCCAGGAGACGGAAATGTCATACAGCGGCGAACGAGATAACTTTGCACCCCATATGGCGCTGGTGCCGATGGTCATTGAACAGACCTCACGCGGTGAGCGCTCTTTTGATATCTATTCTCGTCTACTTAAGGAACGCGTCATTTTTCTGACTGGCCAGGTTGAAGACCACATGGCTAACCTGATTGTGGCGCAGATGCTGTTCCTGGAAGCAGAAAATCCAGAAAAAGATATCTATCTGTACATTAACTCCCCAGGCGGGGTGATCACTGCCGGGATGTCTATCTATGACACCATGCAGTTTATCAAGCCTGATGTCAGCACCATTTGTATGGGCCAGGCGGCCTCGATGGGCGCTTTCTTGCTGACCGCAGGGGCAAAAGGTAAACGTTTCTGCCTGCCGAATTCGCGCGTGATGATTCACCAGCCGTTGGGCGGCTATCAGGGCCAGGCGACCGATATCGAAATTCATGCCCGTGAAATTCTGAAAGTTAAAGGGCGCATGAATGAACTTATGGCGCTTCATACGGGTCAATCATTAGAACAGATTGAACGTGATACCGAGCGCGATCGCTTCCTTTCCGCCCCTGAAGCGGTGGAATACGGTCTGGTCGATTCGATTCTGACCCATCGTAATTGATGCCAGAGGCGCAACTGTGCCGCTATACTTATCCAGGGCGGCACAACGCTGTAAGCGGCTTGCGCCTGAGAATGGCATTTGCGTCGTCGTGTGCGGCACAAAGAACAAAGAAGAGGTTTTGACCCATGACAGATAAACGCAAAGATGGCTCAGGCAAATTGCTGTATTGCTCTTTTTGCGGCAAAAGCCAGCATGAAGTGCGCAAGCTGATTGCCGGTCCATCCGTGTATATCTGCGACGAATGTGTTGATTTATGTAATGACATCATTCGCGAAGAGATTAAAGAAGTTGCACCGCATCGTGAACGCAGTGCGCTACCGACGCCGCATGAAATTCGCAACCACCTGGACGATTACGTTATCGGTCAGGAACAGGCGAAAAAAGTGCTGGCGGTCGCGGTATACAACCACTACAAACGTCTGCGCAACGGCGATACCAGCAATGGCGTCGAGTTGGGCAAAAGTAACATTCTGCTGATCGGTCCGACGGGTTCCGGTAAAACGCTGCTGGCCGAAACTCTGGCGCGTCTGCTGGACGTCCCATTCACCATGGCCGACGCGACCACGCTGACCGAAGCCGGTTATGTGGGCGAAGACGTTGAAAACATCATTCAGAAGCTGTTGCAAAAGTGCGATTACGACGTACAGAAAGCACAGCGTGGGATTGTCTACATCGATGAAATCGACAAGATTTCTCGTAAGTCGGACAATCCTTCTATTACCCGAGACGTTTCCGGTGAAGGCGTACAGCAGGCACTGTTGAAACTGATCGAAGGTACGGTTGCCGCCGTCCCACCGCAGGGTGGACGTAAGCATCCGCAGCAGGAATTCTTGCAGGTAGATACCTCTAAGATCCTGTTTATCTGTGGTGGTGCGTTCGCTGGTCTGGATAAAGTCATTTCCCATCGTGTAGAAACCGGCTCCGGCATTGGTTTTGGCGCGACGGTAAAAGCGAAATCTGACAAAGCAAGCGAAGGTGAACTGCTGGCGCAGGTTGAACCAGAAGATCTGATTAAGTTTGGTCTGATCCCTGAGTTCATCGGTCGTCTGCCAGTTGTCGCAACGCTGAATGAACTGAGCGAAGAAGCCCTGATTCAGATCCTCAAAGAGCCGAAAAACGCCCTGACCAAGCAGTATCAGGCGCTGTTTAATCTTGAGGGCGTGGATCTGGAATTCCGTGACGAGGCGCTGGATGCTATCGCTAAGAAAGCGATGGCGCGTAAAACCGGTGCTCGTGGTCTGCGCTCCATCGTAGAAGCTGCGCTGCTCGATACCATGTACGATCTGCCGTCCATGGAAGATGTCGAAAAAGTGGTTATCGACGAGTCGGTAATTGATGGGCAAAGCAAACCGTTGCTGATTTATGGCAAGCCGGAAGCTCAGCAGGCATCTGGTGAATAATTAACCATTCCCATACAATTAGTTAACCAAAAAGGGGGGATTTTATCTCCCCTTTAATTTTTCCTCTATTCTCGGCGTTGAATGTGGGGGAAACATCCCCATATACTGACGTACATGTTAATAGATGGCGTGAAGCACAGTCGTGTCATCTGATTACCTGGCGGAAATTAAACTAAGAGAGAGCTCTATGAATCCTGAGCGTTCTGAACGCATTGAAATCCCCGTATTGCCGCTGCGCGATGTGGTGGTTTATCCGCACATGGTCATCCCCTTATTTGTTGGGCGGGAAAAGTCTATCCGTTGTCTGGAAGCGGCGATGGACCATGATAAAAAAATTATGCTGGTCGCGCAGAAAGAAGCTTCAACGGATGAGCCGGGTGTAAACGATCTTTTCACTGTCGGGACCGTGGCCTCTATATTGCAGATGCTGAAACTGCCTGACGGCACCGTCAAAGTGCTGGTTGAGGGGTTACAGCGCGCGCGTATTTCTGCGCTCTCTGACAATGGCGAACACTTTTCTGCGAAGGCGGAGTATCTGGAGTCGCCGACCATTGATGAGCGGGAACAGGAAGTGCTGGTGCGTACCGCAATCAGCCAGTTCGAAGGCTACATCAAGCTGAACAAAAAAATCCCACCAGAAGTGCTGACGTCGCTGAACAGCATCGACGATCCGGCGCGGCTGGCGGATACCATTGCCGCGCATATGCCGCTGAAACTGGCTGACAAACAGTCCGTTCTTGAGATGTCCGACGTTAACGAACGTCTGGAATATTTGATGGCGATGATGGAATCGGAAATCGATCTGCTGCAGGTTGAGAAACGCATTCGCAACCGCGTCAAAAAGCAGATGGAGAAATCCCAGCGTGAGTACTATCTGAACGAGCAAATGAAAGCTATTCAGAAAGAACTCGGCGAAATGGACGATGCGCCGGACGAAAACGAAGCCCTGAAGCGCAAAATCGACGCGGCGAAAATGCCGAAAGAGGCAAAAGAGAAAGCGGAAGCAGAACTGCAGAAGCTGAAAATGATGTCTCCGATGTCGGCAGAAGCGACCGTGGTGCGTGGCTATATCGACTGGATGGTGCAGGTGCCGTGGAATGCGCGTAGCAAGGTCAAAAAAGACCTGCGTCAGGCGCAAGAAATCCTTGATACCGACCATTATGGTCTGGAGCGCGTGAAAGATCGCATCCTTGAGTATCTTGCGGTTCAAAGTCGTGTCAACAAAATCAAGGGGCCGATCCTTTGCCTGGTTGGGCCGCCGGGGGTAGGTAAAACTTCTCTGGGGCAGTCCATCGCCAAAGCTACCGGACGTAAATATGTCCGTATGGCGCTGGGCGGCGTGCGTGATGAAGCGGAAATCCGTGGTCACCGCCGTACTTACATCGGTTCTATGCCGGGTAAATTGATCCAGAAAATGGCGAAAGTGGGCGTTAAAAACCCGCTGTTCCTGCTCGATGAGATCGACAAAATGTCTTCTGACATGCGTGGCGATCCGGCCTCCGCACTGCTTGAAGTGCTGGATCCAGAGCAGAACGTGGCGTTCAGCGACCACTACCTGGAAGTGGATTACGACCTTAGCGACGTGATGTTTGTCGCGACGTCGAACTCCATGAACATTCCGGCACCGCTGCTGGATCGTATGGAAGTGATTCGCCTCTCCGGTTATACCGAAGATGAAAAACTGAACATCGCCAAACGTCACCTGCTGCCGAAGCAGATTGAACGTAATGCGCTGAAAAAAGGTGAGTTGACCGTCGACGATAGCGCCATTATCGGCATTATTCGTTACTACACCCGTGAGGCGGGCGTGCGTGGTCTGGAGCGTGAAATCTCCAAACTGTGCCGTAAAGCGGTTAAGCAGTTACTGCTCGATAAGTCTCTAAAACATATCGAAATTAACGGCGATAACCTGCATGACTACCTCGGTGTTCAGCGTTTCGACTATGGTCGCGCGGATAACGAAAACCGTGTCGGTCAGGTAACGGGTCTGGCGTGGACGGAAGTGGGCGGTGACTTGCTGACCATCGAAACCGCGTGTGTACCGGGCAAAGGTAAACTGACCTATACCGGTTCGCTGGGTGAAGTCATGCAGGAGTCCATTCAGGCGGCGTTAACGGTGGTTCGTGCGCGTGCGGAAAAACTGGGGATCAACCCTGATTTTTACGAAAAACGCGACATCCACGTGCACGTACCGGAAGGTGCGACGCCAAAAGATGGTCCGAGTGCCGGTATTGCCATGTGCACCGCGCTGGTTTCTTGCCTGACCGGTAACCCGGTTCGTGCCGATGTGGCGATGACTGGCGAGATTACTCTGCGTGGTCAGGTGTTGCCAATCGGTGGTTTGAAAGAAAAACTGCTGGCGGCACATCGCGGCGGGATTAAAACAGTGTTAATTCCGTTCGAAAATAAACGCGATCTGGAAGAGATTCCGGACAACGTGATTGCCGATCTGGACATTCATCCTGTGAAGCGCATTGAGGAAGTTCTGACTCTGGCGCTGCAAAATGAACCGTCTGGTATGCAGGTTGTGACTGCAAAATAGTGACCTTGCGCAAATTGCACTAATAAAAAGAGGGCTGGCGGGCCAATTCGGACTTGCCAGCCTTTTTTTGTCTCGTTAAGTTAGAGGGCGGATTAGGCTTGCCCTTATTAAGGGGTGTTGTAAGGGGATGGCTGGCCTGATATAACTGCTGCGCGTTCGCACGTTGAAGGATTCAAGTGCGGGATAAATTATAAAGAGGAAGAGAAGAGTGAATAAATCTCAATTGATTGACAAGATTGCTGCAGGGGCTGATATCTCTAAAGCTGCGGCTGGCCGTGCGTTAGATGCTATTATTGCTTCCGTAACTGAATCCCTGAAAGAAGGGGATGATGTAGCACTGGTAGGTTTTGGTACTTTTGCCGTTAAAGAGCGTGCCGCCCGTACTGGTCGCAACCCGCAGACCGGTAAAGAGATCACCATCGCTGCCGCTAAAGTACCGAGCTTCCGTGCAGGTAAAGCACTGAAAGACGCGGTAAACTAAGGATTATCCCCATTGGGGATGTGACGAAGTTCAAGGGCGCATCTACTGATGTGCCTTTTTTATTTGTATTGCGTGACTTTCTGCGAGTTGTGGGCTGACAATTGCCCCCGTTTCTTGTCACAATAGGCCTTTGCGCGCAGCGATATGTTGCGTGAAGTACACAGTCATCTACAGCGGAGTGTTGTTACACCATGATGGACAGCTTACGCACGGCTGCAAACAGTCTCGTGCTCAAGATTATTTTCGGTATCATTATCGTGTCGTTCATATTGACCGGCGTGAGTGGTTACCTGATTGGCGCAGGCAATAACTACGCCGCAAAAGTGAATGACCAGGAAATCAGCCGTGGGCAGTTCGAGAACGCCTTCAACAGCGAGCGTAATCGTATGCAGCAACAGTTGGGCGATCAATACTCTGAGCTGGCGGCGAACGAAGGCTATATGAAAACCCTGCGTCAACAGGTGCTGAATCGTCTGATCGACGAGGCGCTGCTGGATCAGTACGCTCGTGAACTAAAACTGAGTATCAGCGATGAGCAGGTTAAACAGGCGATTTTCGCAACCCCAGCGTTTCAGGTTGACGGCAAGTTCGATAACAGCCGCTATAACGGTATCCTCAACCAGATGGGGATGAGTGCCGATCAGTACGCGCAGGCACTGCGTAATCAGCTCACTACCCAGCAGCTGATTAACGGCGTTGCGGGCACCGACTTTATGTTGAAAGGTGAAACCGACGAACTGGCTGCGCTGGTCGCTCAACAACGTGTAGTGCGTGAAGCGACTATCGACGTTAACGCGCTGGCGGCTAAACAAGCTGTGACCGAACCAGAAATCGCCAGCTACTACGAGCAAAACAAAAACAATTTCATGACTCCGGAACAATTCCGCGTGAGCTACATCAAGCTGGATGCCGCAACGATGCAGCAACCGGTTAGCGATGCGGATATCCAGAGCTACTACGATCAGCATCAGGATCAATTCACCCAGCCACAGCGTACTCGCTACAGCATCATCCAGACTAAAACTGAAGATGAAGCGAAAGCAGTACTTGAGGAGCTGAATAAAGGTGGTGATTTTGCTGCGTTAGCAAAAGAAAAATCTGCCGATATTATCTCTGCCCGTAACGGCGGCGATATGGGGTGGTTAGAAGATGCCACTATCCCGGATGAACTGAAAAATGCAGGTCTGAAAGAAAAAGGCCAACTGTCTGGCGTCATCAAATCTTCGGTCGGTTTCCTGATTGTGCGTCTGGATGATATTCAGCCGGCGAAAGTGAAGTCATTAGACGAAGTGCGTGACGATATCGCGGCGAAAGTGAAACACGAAAAAGCCCTCGATGCGTATTACGCGCTGCAGCAGAAAGTGAGCGATGCGGCAAGCAATGACACCGAATCTCTGGCTGGCGCAGAGCAGGCTGCGGGCGTTAAAGCTACCCAGACTGGCTGGTTCAGCAAAGATAACCTGCCGGAAGAGTTGAACTTCAAGCCGGTTGCAGATGCTATCTTTAACGGCGGTCTGGTAGGTGAAAACGGCGCGCCGGGCATCAACTCTGACATTATCACCGTAGACGGCGATCGCGCATTCGTGTTGCGTATCAGCGAGCACAAACCGGAAGCGGTGAAACCGTTGGCAGATGTTCAGGAACAAGTTAAGGCACTGGTTCAGCACAACAAAGCTGAGCAACAGGCGAAAGTGGATGCTGAAAAACTGCTGGTTGAGCTGAAAGCGGGCAAAGGTGCGGAAGCTATGCAGGCTGCCGGTCTGAAATTTGGCGAGCCGAAAACCTTAAGCCGTTCCGGTCGTGACCCGATTAGCCAGGCGGCGTTTGCACTGCCACTGCCAGCGAAAGACAAACCAAGCTACGGTATGGCGACCGATATGCAAGGTAATGTGGTTCTGCTGGCGCTGGACGAAGTGAAACAAGGTTCTATGCCGGAAGATCAGAAAAAAGCGATGGTGCAGGGTATCACCCAGAACAACGCACAAATCGTCTTTGAAGCTCTGATGAGTAACCTGCGTAAAGAGGCGAAAATCAAAATTGGCGATGCGCTGGAACAGCAATAATCCGGAAGCCGCCTCGCAAAAAAATGCTTTGCAGCTGTAACAAGAAAAGGTCGCTTTCGCGGCCTTTTCCATTTCTGAACATTGCCATTTGTTTACTGTTTTCGCTGCCGTTAAGGTGATTCCACTGTTAACAAACAAGGAGAAAACAGTATGAAACACGGAATTAAAGCACTGCTCATCACCCTGTCTCTGGCCTGTGCCGGAATGTCTCATAGCGCGCTGGCGGCAGCTCCTGCGGTGAAACCGGCAGCGGTAGAAACCAAAGCGGAAGCTCCTGCAGCACAAAGCAAAGCGGCAGTACCGGCGAAAGCCAGTGACGAAGAAGGCACCAGGGTCAGCATTAATAATGCCAGCGCGGAAGAGCTAGCCCGCGCGATGAATGGCGTTGGTCTGAAGAAAGCGCAGGCAATTGTCAGTTATCGCGAAGAGTACGGCCCGTTTAAAACGGTGGGGGATTTAAAACAGGTGCCGGGAATGGGCAATTCGCTGGTGGAACGTAATCTGGCGGTATTAACCCTGTAATTAATTTGCATAGTGGCAATTTTTTGCCAGACTGAAGAGGTCATACCAGTTATGACCTCTGTACTTATAACAGTTCTTATAACAACAACGTAAGGTTATTGCGCTATGCAAACACAAATCAAAGTTCGTGGATATCATCTCGACGTCTACCAGCACGTCAACAACGCCCGCTACCTTGAGTTTCTCGAAGAAGCCCGCTGGGATGGGCTGGAAAATAGCGACAGCTTTCAATGGATGACTGCCCATAACATCGCTTTCGTGGTGGTTAATATCAATATCAACTATCGCCGCCCGGCGGTATTAAGCGACCTGTTAACCATTACCAGCCAGTTACAGCAATTAAATGGTAAAAGCGGCATTTTGAGTCAGGTCATCACTCTTGAGCCGGAAGGGCAGGTGGTGGCGGATGCACTTATCACGTTTGTTTGTATCGATCTCAAAACGCAGAAAGCATTAGCTCTGGAAGGGGAACTGCGCGAAAAACTGGATCTGATGGTTCAGTAAACGTTTTGTTGGCCGGATGCTCAAGCCGCATCCGGCGACACCCGAATAATTACTGCAACCCGGTTTTCTGCTTCATCGCTGCCATCACCGCCGGTTTGTCGGCCAGATAATGATTCAATCCGTTAGCGCGCAGATTACATGCAGCACAATGACCACAACCATCGCCTTTAATGCCGTTATAACAGGTCAGCGTTTCGTTACGCACTAAATCCAGTTTGCCGTAATAATCCGCGAGCGCCCAGGTTTCCGCTTTATCAATCCACATCAGCGGTGTTTCAAATCGAATATCTTTCGCCATGCCCAGACTGACGGCATGGTTCAGTGCTTTCACAAACTCATCGCGACAATCCGGGTAACCGGAGAAATCCGTTTCGCAGACGCCGGTGATCACTGCTTCTGCTTTAACCTGATACGCATATATCGCCGCCAGCGTCAGGAACAGAATATTACGCCCTGGGACAAACGTATTCGGGATACCATCGGCTTTAGGTTCATAATCAGGCACCGGAATGCTGTCACGCGTCAGGCTGCTGACCGCCAGCTCGTTGAGTAGCGTCACATCCAGCACCTTATGCGCGCGTGCACCCAGTTTCAATGCCAGTTCGCGTGCCACGTCAATCTCTGCGCGATGGCGCTGACCGTAATCGAACGTCACGCAATGGACTTCATCATATTGCTGCAATGCCTGTACCAGACAGGTGGTGGAATCCTGACCTCCACTAAACACAACGACGGCACGTTTCATAGATAATCCTGCTAAATCGATAAAAGCGTTATGGTAACGCCTGCGGTTAACCCCGACCAGTGCTTCATTGCGATGGCGCGGGAAGCCAGGCTTCGGTAAATTCAAACCAGCCGCGCGGTGTTAGCCGCACACCGTTCACTCCGGGCGGGGCGCTAATGCGATAGTGATAATTGAACAACGGGGTCAGCGTTGCATCTTCCATTAACTGGCTAAACACAGTTTTCAGCGCGTTATTCCGCTTTTCCTCATCAGCCATCAACTGCACGGTATCCAGTGTCGATTGCAGATGTGCATATGCTGAAGCGTCGAAAACATATGACCAGAGTGGATCGCAACGCAGCCATTGCTCCAGAGTATATTCCGGCGCTTCGCCAATTAGCCTGTCGCCCATCATCAAATCTGCCTGTGCCAGCGGGGTCGTGTCGTCCCAGTTTTTCGCGTTATGAAAAACAATCGTTAATTCGCAACCTTCTGCTGCCAGCGTCGTTCGTAATTGTTCTGCCATTACATGAAGTTCCACTGGCAGGTGATAAACCAACGTCAGGGTTTCCGGTAATTTGACCTCATCCGGTACATCCCATTGTGGAATAGCCCAGCCAGGCAGCAATGCATTACTGGCAGTGATCAGGTTTTCTCCGACTTCTAACGTTTGTAGTAAACCGGATTGATGGATAATGGAAATCACTTTTCGCGCCTGCCAGAGGGAAAGGCGGGGGCTTTTGCGCAACGTTAAATAGCAAAAACCTAAACTGATGCCGCTACTGACCTGGCTGACCCGTGGCAACTCTTCAGGTTTACCGATGGTGATTTGTACTGGATGCTGACAACTGGTTCCCAAATCTTTTTCAAAAAGTGGTGGGGTTATCCAGTACTCAACCGCTTTTAGCAGTGGGTGACGTAAATGGTAATAATCATGGCTTTCGAGTCGCACCAGTTCTGTTGTGAATTTTGTTAAGCGAAAAGGACCGGTTCCCACCAGCGATAATTGCGGATGCGCCAGATGACTACAATAGCTCGCCAGCCTGTGTGCCAGCCAATAATCAGGGCGATGTAAAAAGAAGGTCAGACACTGTGGATGGGTGACCTCAATACGCTTCACGCTAATCAATAATTTCCCCAACGCTGGCAGTTGTAGCAGCATCAATAATCGCTGGTGTAGTTGCGTTGCTTTTACCACATCGCCGTTATGCCAGTGCAGCGTTGAACGAAGATAAAAATCCCAGCGTAGCCCGTCAGCAGAGATTTCCCAGTGATGTGCTAAATCGCCAATCGGGCGTTGGGTATTATTGTCGAAGCGGGTCAGACCGGAAAATATCTGCCCGGCGAGATGCTGCTCGGCACGACCGGGTAAAAAGCCCGGTTGTAGCGGTTCGAGCGGGCGATAATAGGGAATACGCAACGTTGGCGTATCGTTTTGCCATTGCCCGCCCATAAACGGTTGTAATAGGGTGCGCAGTTCACCAGGAGCCAGTTGCGCCAGCTCCAGCACATCTTGCTGTTTTCCGGTTTCCAGTGCCTGTTCCATCATCGCGTTGCGCAGGGATCCCGGTGTCACCAGAAAACGCAGGTGCCCGCGTTTTCCGCGTCCTGATTGCGCCTGCCACTCCAGCCATCCCGACTCCTGAGCCTGACGTAACAGGGTGCGCACGTGGCGTTCGCTGCAAAAACAGCGTTCGGCCAGTTCGCTGACGGTGACGGATTGCGGCTCTCCGGCAGAAGGTTGCCACAGACGTTGATACTGGTTAAGACGGTTTAGCAGTCGCATATAAACCCGGAACAATATTATTTAACTATTCACTATTACTTCCGTATATATCAGGTGATACTCAATCACCATTAACCGTGTCACAGAGTGGAGAAAGAAATGGCTCGTCTGGCAGCATTTGATATGGACGGCACTTTATTGATGCCCGATCACCATTTAGGTGAGAAAACCCTCTCGACTCTGGCGCGTTTGCGTGAACGCGATATTACCCTCACTTTTGCTACGGGGCGCCATGCGCTGGAGATGCAGCATATTATCGGGGTGCTATCGCTGGATGCGTATTTAATTACCGGCAACGGTACGCGTGTGCACTCTCTGGAAGGCGAACTTTTACATCGTGATGATTTGCCTGCGGACGTGGCGGAATTAGTGCTGTACCAGAAATGGGATACCCAGGCCAGTATGCATATCTTCAATGACAATGGCTGGTTTACCGGGCAAGAGATCCCAGCATTGTTGCAGGCATTTGTGTATAGCGGTTTCCGTTATCAGATTATCGATGTCAAAAAAATGCCACTCGGCAGCGTCACCAAGATCTGTTTCTGTGGCGATCACGACGATCTTATGCGCTTGCATATCCAACTAAACGAAGCATTAGGCGAGCGCGCACATTTGTGTTTTTCTGCGATTAATTGCCTGGAAGTGCTGCCAGTGGGGTGTAATAAAGGCGCGGCGTTGGCGGTGCTGACCCAACATTTAGGTTTATCGTTGCGCGATTGCATGGCCTTTGGTGATGCGATGAACGATCGCGAAATGTTAGGCAGCGTCGGTAGCGGATTTATTATGGGCAATGCGATGCCGCAACTGCGCGCGGAACTCCCTCATTTACCAGTGATTGGACATTGCCGAAATCAGGCGGTCTCTCACTATTTGACGCACTGGCTGGACAATCCACATCTACCTTATTCCCCCGAATAACGAGATCTCTTCCAGCGCCGGGCAATAGCCCGGTTTTTTTTACTTTGAATTTGTCATTTTGTGCAGTGGCGTTTAAACCGCACAGAATAAATTGTCGGTATTTCGTCTTTAAAATAGAATTAAAAGAGAAAAAAATTCTCTGCGGATTGGCTATGTTAGATAAAATTGACCGTAAGCTGCTGGCCTTACTACAGCAGGATTGCACCCTCTCTTTGCAGGCACTGGCAGAAGCCGTTAATCTGACAACCACGCCTTGCTGGAAGCGTCTGAAACGGCTGGAGGATGACGGTATCCTTATCGGCAAAGTCGCCCTGCTGGACCCGGAAAAAATTGGCCTCGGGCTGACTGCTTTTGTGTTGATTAAAACGCAACATCACAGCAGCGAATGGTATTGCCGCTTTGTCACGGTGGTAACGGAAATGCCAGAAGTGCTGGGGTTCTGGCGCATGGCCGGTGAATATGATTATCTGATGCGTGTTCAGGTTGCCGATATGAAACGCTATGACGAATTTTATAAGCGTCTGGTAAACAGCGTTCCAGGTCTGTCGGACGTTACTTCCAGCTTCGCGATGGAACAGATTAAATACACCACTTCTTTACCCATCGAATAAATATCCAGAATCAGGTCAGGACACAACGCGTGCGATTATTTGCTCAACTAAGCTGGTATTTCCGTCGGGAATGGCGTCGCTATCTCGGGGCTGTGGCCTTGCTTGTTATTATCGCGATGCTGCAACTGGTTCCGCCGAAAGTGGTCGGTATTGTTGTCGATGGCGTGACGGAACAACACTTTACTACCGGGCAGATCCTGATGTGGATCGCCACCATGGTGCTGATTGCAGTCGTGGTTTATCTCCTGCGTTATGTCTGGCGCGTACTGCTGTTTGGCGCGTCTTATCAACTGGCTGTTGAACTGCGTGAAGATTATTACCGCCAGCTAAGCCGCCAGCATCCAGAGTTTTACCTGCGTCATCGTACGGGCGACCTCATGGCTCGTGCGACCAATGACGTCGATCGGGTCGTGTTTGCCGCCGGAGAAGGGGTGCTGACGCTAGTGGATTCACTGGTGATGGGCTGCGCAGTGTTGATTATGATGTCAACGCAAATTAGCTGGCAGTTGACCTTATTTGCACTATTGCCGATGCCAGTGATGGCAATCATGATTAAGCGCAACGGCGATGCTTTGCATGAACGCTTTAAGCTGGCGCAGGCGGCGTTTTCCAGTCTCAACGATCGCACCCAGGAGAGCCTCACCAGTATCCGCATGATCAAAGCCTTTGGTCTGGAAGATCGCCAGTCGGCGCTATTTGCCGCAGATGCTGAAGACACCGGCAAGAAAAACATGCGTGTGGCGCGTATTGATGCCCGTTTTGATCCGACTATCTATATCGCGATTGGCATGGCGAATTTGCTGGCGATTGGCGGGGGAAGCTGGATGGTGGTGCAGGGCAGCTTAACGCTGGGGCAGCTCACCAGTTTTATGATGTATCTGGGGTTAATGATTTGGCCGATGCTGGCGCTGGCCTGGATGTTTAACATTGTGGAACGCGGCAGCGCGGCATATAGCCGTATTCGGACGATGCTGGCTGAAGCGCCGGTGGTGAATGATGGTAGCGAACCAGTGCCACACGGGCGTGGCGAACTGGATGTAAATATTCGCCAGTTTACTTATCCACAAACTGATCATCCTGCGCTGGAGAATGTCAGTTTCGCACTCAAACCCGGTCAGATGCTGGGTATTTGCGGACCGACCGGTTCTGGCAAAAGTACTCTGCTGTCACTCATTCAGCGTCATTTCGACGTCAGCGAGGGGGATATCCGCTTTCATGATATTCCCTTGACGCAGCTGCAACTCGATAGCTGGCGTAGCCGCCTGGCGGTGGTCAGCCAGACGCCGTTCCTTTTTTCCGACACCGTGGCGAATAACATCGCGCTGGGTTGCCCGAATGCCACCCAGCAAGAGATTGAACACGTAGCGCGGTTAGCCAGCGTACATGACGATATTTTGCGTCTACCGCAAGGTTACGACACAGAAGTGGGCGAGCGCGGCGTGATGCTTTCCGGTGGACAAAAGCAGCGCATATCCATTGCTCGTGCGTTATTAGTCAACGCAGAAATCCTTATCCTTGATGATGCGCTTTCGGCGGTGGACGGACGCACAGAGCATCAGATCCTGCATAACCTGCGCCAGTGGGGGCAGGGAAGAACAGTAATCATCAGTGCCCATCGCCTTTCTGCGCTGACGGAGGCCAGTGAGATTATTGTGATGCAGCACGGACATATCGCCCAGCGTGGCAATCATGATGCGCTGGCGCAACAAAGCGGCTGGTATCGCGATATGTATCGCTATCAACAACTGGAGGCGGCGCTTGACGATGCTCCGGAAATTCGTGAGGAGGCCGTCGATGCGTAGTTTTAGCCAACTCTGGCCGACTCTCAAACGCCTGTTAGCGTATGGTTCGCCGTGGCGCAAACCACTAGGGATTGCGGTTCTGATGATGTGGGTTGCGGCAGCGGCAGAAGTCAGTGGACCGCTACTCATCAGCTATTTCATCGATAATATGGTGGCGAAAAATAATCTGCCGTTGAAAGTGGTTGCCGGTCTGGCGGCGGCGTATGTGGGGCTGCAACTGTTTGCCGCTGGACTGCACTACGCACAGTCGCTGCTGTTTAATCGGGCGGCAGTTGGCGTTGTACAACAGTTGCGTACCGATGTAATGGATGCTGCGCTACGCCAGCCATTAAGCGAGTTTGATATCCAGCCTGTCGGGCAGGTGATTTCCCGCGTCACTAATGATACTGAAGTGATCCGCGACCTCTACGTTACCGTAGTGGCAACCGTTCTGCGTAGCGCCGCACTGGTGGGCGCGATGCTGGTAGCGATGTTCAGCCTCGACTGGCGGATGGCGCTGGTGGCGATAATGATTTTTCCGGTCGTGCTGGTGGTGATGGTGATATACCAGCGTTACAGTACGCCGATTGTCCGCCGTGTGCGCGCCTATCTGGCGGATATCAACGACGGCTTTAACGAAATCATCAACGGTATGAGCGTCATCCAGCAGTTCCGTCAGCAGGCACGATTTGGTGAACGCATGGGTGAGGCCAGTCGGTCGCACTATATGGCGAGGATGCAAACCCTGCGCCTCGACGGTTTTTTACTGCGGCCATTACTGAGTCTTTTTTCGTCGCTCATCCTTTGTGGCTTGTTGATGCTGTTTGGCTTCTCCGCCAGCGGCACCATTGAAGTGGGCGTGCTGTATGCGTTTATCAGCTATCTTGGGCGGCTTAACGAACCATTAATCGAACTGACCACGCAACAGGCGATGCTGCAACAGGCTGTTGTTGCTGGTGAGCGCGTGTTTGAGCTGATGGACGGACCGCGCCAGCAATATGGCAATGATGATCGCCCGTTACAGAGCGGCACCATCGAAGTCGATAATGTGTCGTTTGCTTATCGCGACAACAATCTGGTACTGAAGAACATTAATCTCTCTGTGCCTTCGCGTAACTTTGTGGCGCTGGTCGGGCATACCGGCAGTGGCAAAAGCACCCTTGCAAGTTTATTGATGGGGTATTACCCGCTAACGGAAGGTGAGATTCATCTCGACGGTCGTCCATTAAATTCGCTAAGTCACAGCGCATTACGTCAGGGCGTGGCGATGGTGCAGCAAGATCCGGTGGTGCTGGCGGATACTTTCCTCGCCAACGTGACGCTGGGGCGTGATATCTCCGAAGAGCGTGTCTGGCAGGCACTGGAAACCGTGCAACTGGCGGAGCTGGCGCGCAGCATGAGCGACGGTATTTATACGCCGCTGGGCGAGCAGGGGAATAATCTTTCGGTCGGGCAAAAGCAACTGCTGGCGCTGGCGCGCGTGCTGGTGGAGACGCCGCAAATCCTGATCCTTGATGAGGCAACCGCCAGCATTGATTCCGGTACTGAACAGGCGATCCAACACGCACTGGCGGCGGTGCGTGAACATACCACGCTGGTGGTGATAGCTCACCGCTTATCAACCATTGTCGATGCCGACACCATTCTGGTGCTTCATCGTGGGCAAGCCGTGGAGCAGGGCACGCACCAGCAACTGCTGGCGGCCCAGGGGCGTTACTGGCAGATGTATCAACTGCAACTTGCGGGCGAAGAGCTGGCAGCCAGCGTGCGTGAAGAGGAATCATTGAGCGCCTGAATAGCGCAATATTTCATCGTTGGTGCAAAAATGTAACGCACTGTGCACTGTCATAGTGCGTTTTCATTTTCAATCTTCTTAACTTCCTGCTCTCTTTCTCGTTTTTCATTTCTGGCACACCGCTTGCAATACCTTCTTCGTGTAGCAGAACCATTACCGAATTCTGACCGGAGGGGATCTATGAAGCTGGTGACCGTGATAATCAAACCATTCAAGCTGGAAGACGTTCGTGAAGCGTTATCTTCCATTGGTATTCAGGGGCTGACCGTCACCGAAGTGAAAGGTTTCGGGCGTCAGAAAGGACATGCTGAGCTGTACCGGGGGGCGGAATACAGCGTCAACTTCCTGCCAAAAGTAAAAATTGATGTGGCGATTGCTGATGACCAACTCGATGAAGTGATCGATATCGTCAGCAAGGCGGCTTACACCGGAAAAATTGGCGACGGCAAAATCTTCGTCGCTGAATTGCAACGCGTCATTCGAATTCGTACCGGCGAAGCCGACGAAGCGGCGCTGTAATCTCTGGCACACAGCAACAGGAACGAAAAATGAAGATAGCGACGATAAAAACTGGGCTTGCTTCACTGGCGATGCTGCCGGGACTGGTAACGGCTGCACCTGCGGTGGCCGATAAAGCCGACAATGCGTTTATGATGATTTGTACTGCGCTGGTGCTGTTTATGACTATTCCGGGAATTGCCCTGTTTTACGGTGGGTTGATTCGCGGCAAAAACGTGCTGTCGATGCTAACGCAGGTGACCGTGACGTTTGCACTGGTCTGTATTCTCTGGGTGGTTTACGGCTACTCGCTGGCGTTTGGTGAAGGCAACAATTTCTTTGGCAACATTAACTGGTTAATGCTGAAAAACATCGAACTGACGGCGGTGATGGGAAGCATTTATCAGTATATCCACGTGGCGTTTCAGGGATCGTTTGCCTGCATTACCGTAGGCTTGATCGTTGGGGCGCTGGCGGAACGAATCCGCTTCTCAGCTGTGTTGATTTTCGTGGTGGTATGGCTGACGCTCTCTTACATTCCGATTGCGCATATGGTGTGGGGCGGTGGTTTGCTGGCTTCTCACGGTGCGCTGGATTTCGCGGGTGGCACGGTGGTGCACATTAACGCCGCAATCGCCGGTCTGGTGGGTGCTTATCTGATAGGCAAACGCGTGGGCTTCGGCAAAGAGGCGTTTAAACCGCACAACCTGCCGATGGTCTTTACCGGGACTGCCATTCTCTATATCGGTTGGTTTGGCTTTAACGCCGGGTCAGCGGGCACGGCGAATGAAATCGCGGCACTGGCATTTGTGAATACTGTGGTCGCAACGGCGGCGGCAATTCTTGGCTGGATCTTCGGTGAATGGGCGCTGCGTGGTAAGCCTTCACTGCTGGGAGCGTGTTCTGGCGCGATTGCCGGTCTGGTCGGCGTGACGCCAGCCTGTGGCTATATTGGGGTTGGCGGTGCGTTGATTATCGGCGTGGTAGCTGGTCTGGCGGGCTTGTGGGGCGTTACCATGTTGAAACGCCTGCTGCGGGTGGATGATCCCTGCGATGTCTTCGGGGTACACGGTGTTTGTGGCATTGTCGGCTGTATCATGACCGGGATTTTTGCCGCCAGTTCGCTGGGTGGTGTGGGCTTCGCCGAAGGTGTGACGATGGGACATCAGCTGTTGGTACAGCTGGAAAGCATCGCCATTACGATTGTCTGGTCTGGTGTGGTGGCATTTATTGGCTACAAACTGGCGGATTTGACAGTTGGCCTGCGCGTGCCGGAAGAGCAGGAGCGCGAAGGACTGGACGTCAACAGCCACGGTGAAAATGCTTATAACGCGTAACAAGCACTGCAAAAAAATAGCCGGACGGTTTTCACCTCCGGCTGTTTTTTTTAATTGTGATTACGCATTACCCCTTCCTGAACGGTCGAGGCAACCAGCACGCCGTCCTGGGTATAAAACTCCCCGCGCACAAAGCCGCGTGCGCTGGACGCCGAGGTGCTCTCCACGCTATACAACAGCCATTCATTCAAATTAAACGGGCGATGGAACCACATGGAATGGTCAATGGTGGCAATCTGAATCCCCGGTTCAAGAAAACCGATGCCGTGCGGCTGTAAAGCAACCGGCAGGAAGTTAAGGTCAGAAGCGTAACCGAGCAGATACTGATGAACGCGCAGATCATCTGGCACGCTACCATTTGCGCGGATCCATACCTGACGATGCGGTTCTGCAACGTGCCCTTTCAGCGGGTTATGAAACTCTACCGGACGAACCTCCAGTGGACGATCGCAGATGAATTTATCTTTTAGCACCGGCGGCAGCAGGTGCGCCAGCGATTGGGCGATTTGCGTTTCCGAAGGCAGGCCATCAGGCGCTGGCGCGGGCGGCATCTCTTTTTGGTGCTCGAATCCAGCCTCTGGCGCCTGGAAAGAGGCCGTCATATAGAAAATCGGTTTACCGTTTTGAATAGCAGCAACCCGGCGGGCGCTGAAGCTGTTGCCGTCGCGTAGCGTTTCTACATCATAAATAATGGGTTTTTTGCTATCGCCAGGGCGAAGAAAGTAGCTATGAAACGAATGCACCAGACGCTCTTCCGGGACCGTCTCTTTTGCTGCATATAGCGCCTGACCAACAACCTGGCCGCCAAAGACCTGGCGTAAACCTAAATCCTCACTCTGGCCGCGAAAGAGTCCTTCCTCAATTTTTTCCAGATTTAACAATGTCAGTAAATTTTTTAGCGCCTGACTCATATAACTCTCCAGTAACAAAGCTGCCGCAGCAAGCCAAAGTGAGTTGAGTATAACGCAATTTTGGTACTGGTCCGATGGGTGCAATGGTCTGAATTACGGGCTAAATGCAGGCGTTAATACGTGACATGTGCCACACTTATTGATGTTACTATTTTGTTAACCACTCTTCCGGCGAGGAAAGTTAGCCCGCTGGTGCATTGATAATAAGGAGAAGTGAATGAAACTCGTGCACATGGCCAGTGGTTTAGCGGTTGCAATTGCGTTGGCAGCTTGCGCGGATAAAAGCGCGGATATCCAGACGCCAGCACCGGCTGCAAATACGTCTATTGCAGCGACACAGCAACCTGCTATACAACAACCGAATGTTTCCGGTACGGTCTGGATCCGTCAGAAAGTCGCACTGCCGCCTGATGCTGTGCTGACCGTGACACTTTCTGACGCGTCGTTAGCCGATGCGCCTTCTAAAGTTCTGGCGCAGAAAGCAGTACGTACCGAAGGTAAACAGTCACCGTTCAGTTTTGTTCTGCCATTTAACCCGGCAGACGTTCAGCCGAACGCACGTATCCTGTTGAGTGCGGCGGTTACCGTGAACGACAAATTGGTGTTTATCACCGATACCGTTCAACCGGTGATCAATCAGGGCGGAACCAAAGCTGACCTGACATTAGTGCCGGTTCAGCAAACCGCTGTACCGGTTCAGGCCAGCGGTGGCGCAACGACCACCGTACCTTCGACTTCACCAACCCAGGTGAATCCGTCTTCGGCAGTTCCAGCCCCTACGCAATACTAAGCGCCACTAACCCTCTCCGCTGGAGAGGGTTAGTAAATCCAGCGATAACGCTGTAAGTCGATTTGCCCGCTTCCCGACACCATCACTCCTTCTGCCAGTAATGCCTGCCGTTGACGCTGCAAATCCGGGCCGGTTAACGAGATTGTGCCGTGGCGATTAACCACCCGATGCCAGGGGAGGGTGCTGCCTTCGGGTAGACGCTTTAACACACCGCCCACCTGGCGCGCAGCACGGGGTGATCCTGCCAGTTTTGCGACGTCGCCGTAAGTGGTGACGTAGCCTTCGGGAATAGCGGCTACGATTTGCCAGACGCGTTGGGGAAATGAATCTTCTTTTTCCATCTTTTTTTCCTGGGGTAATTTTTCAGCATAATCTGGAAAAACGTCTGAGTGAAGCCGCATTGCGCAAGAAACCAGCATCCGGCACGCAATGGGTTGCAATTAGCCGGGGCAGCAGTGATAATGCGCCTGCGCGTTGGTTCTCAACGCTCTCAATGGGGGCTCTGTTGGTTCTCCCGCAACGCTACTCTGTTTACCAGGTCAGGTCCGGAAGGAAGCAGCCAAGGCAGATGACGCGTGTGCCGGGATGTAGCTGGCAGGGCCCCCACCCATTTCTGCTCCTGCCGTTTCGTCAAAAAATCCCAATGTGGCTAAACTTTAACCACGACTGACGCCGCAAGAATTGTCTGGCTGCGCAGTACGCTTCGGAGGTATTTCTGATGAAGTATGTTGATGGTTTTGTGGTTGCTGTTCCTGCCGAAAATAAAGATGCCTATCGAGAAATGGCCGCAAAGGCCGCGCCATTGTTTAAAGAGTTCGGCGCGCTTCGTATTGTTGAATGTTGGGCCAGCGATGTGCCAAACGGCAAAGTGACCGATTTTCGCATGGCAGTGAAAGCGGAAGAGAATGAGGAAGTGGTGTTTAGCTGGATTGAATACCCTTCAAAAGAGATCCGCGACGCTGCCAATCAAAAAATGATGTCTGACCCACGAATGAAAGAGTTCGGCGAATCAATGCCGTTTGATGGCAAACGGATGATTTACGGCGGGTTTGAGTCAATCATCGACGAGTAGCGTGACGGGCTGTGCGGCGTGCCGCCAGCCCCCAAAATTTACAGATGGTATTCTGCCCAGCGTATGAAATCTTCTTTTGGCAACGCTTTGCTGTACAGCCAGCCCTGACCGTAATGCACGCCATGCTGATGTAGCCACTCTTCCTGTTTACCCGTTTCGATCCCTTCCGCCACCATTTTCAGTTTCAACGTTTTTGCCATTTCGATGATATGCGGTGTGACATTTTTATATTCCAACGCATCAACGAAGGATTTATCGATCTTCAGAATGTCGACATCCAGATCCTGTAAATAACTTAAACTTGAATACCCCGTACCAAAATCATCCAGGTAAATATCATGACCCGCTTCCCGGTAGCGCGAAATTATCGGGGCGCTGGTTTTCGGATCGGCAAATTCGCGCTCTGTGAGTTCAAGAGCGATCTGTTTGGGGTTAACCTGGTAGTGATTGATCATGTCTCGCAGCAGTTGCGGAATTTTTTCCGAGGCGAGCACGGTGGATTCAAGATTGATGGAAATATGTTGTTCCGGGTGTTGTCGCAGCCAGTCGCCCATATCTTCAAACACGTTTCTTATAATCAGCAGCGTCAGTGGCTCAGAAAGACCCGTTTGCTGTGCCAGCGGAATAAAACTATCTGGCGACAACCAACTACCGTCTGTCTGCGGCCAGCGCGCCAGTGCTTCGGCACCGACAATTTTGCCATTGGCTAAGGAGACAATCGGCTGATAGTGCACACAAATATCACGATTTTCGATGGCATCCTGCAAGCGATGATGCGGAGACTGGATACGACGCAAAATACGCAGCACAAACATGGCTGCCAGCAGGCCAATTAACAACCCTACAGGTAACCAGATAAAGACCTGCCGATGCCAGCCTTTTTGCAACGTTTTCGTTGAAGCCCAGGTGATGATGGAAATATTCATCTCTGGTAAGGGCAGAATGTCGTAAATGATCCCATTATTTTCGATGTGCTCACCGGGTGTTTTTTGCAATTGGGTAATAATACCCCGGGCAATTTCGTCGCTGCTGGTTATGACTATATTACGGGCATTGCCAATAATAGCGGCATCAATTTGCCATGAGCTATAAGGAATCACGTCGATAAAGGAGGCGGGGTCGATCATCACTACGTAATGTGCGGTTCCCATAGCAACCATGTAACGGGTAATACCTAAGTCATTGTGTGAGGTTAACCAGACCCGATAACCATCTTTTGAAATCTTCCCCGGCTCCGGAAAGGTATCCGGTGGGCTTTCGTGTTCCAGAGAAGAGCATTGGGGAACGTTGTTATCGATATAAACCACTTCCTGAATATAGCGATAGCTGTATGAAACCCGCCGCATTTCCATGAGATGCTCTTCACTACAGGCACCGCCTTGCCATCTTTCCAGCTCTTGTAGTGCATCTTTCCCTTGCGTCGCCACTTTATTGGCTCGAATAGCGACGCGGGAGGAATAGGTATTCAGCTCTTCAACAAACGACGCTTCTACCTGCTGATGAGCCAGCCAGATGCTTAAGCCGACAGGCAGTAGTACTGAAAGTATAAGCACTCCCGAAATCAGGCCGACCAAATGTCGTGTTCTCACCAACATGTCCTTATCAACACAATGTAGGGAAAGTATATCTGATTGTGGAAAAAGGCTGGCAGGAGATAAGTGGGTAAGGTCAGTATTTCATGAAATGATAGGTGGCAACGATCATTGTCAATTGACCAGGCGCAGAGCTTACGCCTGGTGTGACAGTCTGACTTAAGATGTTGATTCGGCGCGAGCGAGAGTGAAAATATCGTAAAAAGACAGCTCGCCTTTACGGGCGATCATTTTTTGCAGTTGTTCTTTATGAACATCTGCGACACGCGGCGAGTTCAGTATGGTTTCAACCAGCGCGGCAGGGACAAAGCGCGTGTTATACCATTCGCCGTTATAGCAAACTCGAAAATCCAGCACGTCGATGTCTTCGTAGCGGTAGCGTGGGTAGACATCGAAAAAGAAGAAACCGTTGAGCAGGATGAATAGCACGACAAGGAGCCAGACTGAACCTGATAGCGTTTCGGACTGCAACATCACTGCCAGCGTAGCAAAAAAAGCAACATACATGCCAATAAACAGCCCCGGATGTTTGCGGATAAAACTGATACTAAAGCGGGGCTTGTTGTCGCGTTTTTCGCGCGTATTCAGAGATTCAATTGTTTCGGTCAGTAGGCGTTGTATTTCGGTCATCTTTTGCCTTCGTGGTATCTGCAACTCTCCAGGGAACACCCTATTTTAACGTGGGAATGACATGAGAAAAGTAACAGATTAACTACAATTTTGCATAACAGTTGCAAATTGTAGTTACAGTTTTTTAATGACTCTGGCTGGGTTACCGCCTACGACAACATTATCAGGGACATCTTTGGTGACGACGGCACCTGATGCCACTACGACGTTATCGCCAATGGTAACGCCCGGGTTAATGATGGCACGACCACCAATCCAGACGTTGTTACCGATAGTCACCGGTTTCCCCAGTTCAACACCGCTATTACGTGCTACAGGGTCGATGGGATGTGTTGCCGTGTAGATATGGACACCAGGCGCCAGCATACAATTATCGCCGATATGAATAGGGCAGACATCAAGCATCACGCAATCGAAGTTCGCGTAAAACCCTTTACCGAGAAAAATGTTATAGCCATAGTCGCAGCGAAAGGAGGGCTCAATATACGCATCCGCAACCTGACCGAGTAAATCGGCGAGGATTTTTTGGCGTAAGGATTGATCTTCCGGCGAGGAATGATTGTATTGGTGAATAAGCTGACGAGCGCGCAGGCGATCGCGAGATAAAGTCTCATCTGCCGATCGATACAACTCACCAGCAATCATCTTTTCTTTTTCTGTGCTCATTACTGACGACCCGGTTGCTGGAAATGGGGCAACACAGTAATACGAAATGTCAGTGATGAGAACGTTCCCGTCACCTCTGTGTGACAGAAGTCACACGCGGCATGTCGTCATAGTAAAAATAAAATATATCTAATAAACAGATGGTTATAGTCCAGTGCTTATACTGTTTAATTATCGAATAAATTTCCACACCGAGGAAGGGATCTTGTCGTAAAGCTTATTCATGGTCAATTCTGCAAGACGGTGATCTGCGGCTGAGTAAAATACCGCCAGTTCATTATCTGATAATTCGTATTTATTTTTCTCGATAACACGTTCCAGCGTGTCAATTGTCTGACAACGACGCAAACGCATCAAATAATCGGTTTTCGTTAAAGGCTTATCGGACATACTTCTACCCATGGTTGTAATAATTAGAACAAGATAAACTCGCAGGATTCTCTTTAGTGGCGTTCACAAAACAACGGAACAGTCGGTTACCTGACTTCCGCCATTTCTGGAGATCCTGCATATTAATACCATAACTACTGAACAACATAAAGGTGTCGTCCAGATATTCATCTATCTGCTCAATGAGCTTATTGTCTTCATTATACTTAATTTTGTAATTAAGTGCGAAGGTCGCAATATGCTCAATGAGTTCATTAAGCTGCAGATTGATAGCCGAGGTAGGGTCGTTAACCCAACCATGATTGCTTTCTTCAAGGTTTGCAAGACAGTCATGATACAGGGTTTCGCAGAGAAATTTAAGCTGTGCAATATCATGTCTTTTTGGTGAGTATTCATCCATAACGCGTCCCCTTCTTAGTGGTTGAACTAACGGACACCTTTCGGGGTGGGAAAACTTACTGACCTGGACTTGCCCTCACAGTTGTTAGATTAACTATAATCCACTCTATGAAGGTTTTCATCGCATTATTACGAAAAATTACAATTAGTGGGAGGAGAGGGAAAAGGCTTACTTTTTCACCCTGCATCAACCACGTAAAGGCTAAAGCAGTTTGTTTGATGCTATTCATAACGTAATCAGGATCCTTGCGTCGGGGGTGATAAAATGAGACGGGAATTTGTCACACTAATACCCAGGATTACTCTGATTATGATGTAATTGATATGAATAAATAAAGGATTGCCGCAAATAATTAAGAATAGCCTCTAGATGTCTATGGGTTATTATACCTATTACTACCACTTAATATAAATTAACTAACAATAAGCATTTTTTATGAATTTTATGTAGCGTTAAAACTAACTTCCGTTTGCGAGCTTAGCTGTAAACATTGTTATTTTAAGATTATACGTATTAAAAAGGCCGCTTGCGCGGCCTTAGTGATTACGAGATCTATCAATGATGATCGACAGTATGGTTATGTTCGATATCTTCATTCTTGCGACTAAAGCGGCGGCGAACCACCACAAAGAACACCGGAACGAAGAAGATTGCCAGTACTGTTGCCGTCACCATCCCGCCCATTACGCCAGTACCTACCGCATTTTGTGCGCCAGAGCCAGCACCAGTGCTGATAACTAGCGGCATAACGCCGAGGATAAACGCCAGCGAGGTCATCAGGATTGGGCGTAAACGCATACGTACCGCGTCCAGAGTTGCTTCAATCAGACCCTTACCTTCTTTATCCATCAAGTCCTTGGCGAATTCGACGATAAGTATCGCGTTCTTCGCCGACAACCCAATGGTTGTAAGCAGGCCCACCTGGAAGTATACGTCATTGGTTAAGCCACGGAAGGTGGCTGCCAGCAACGCACCGATAACCCCTAGCGGAACAACCAGCATAACGGAGAACGGAATCGACCAGCTCTCATACAGCGCCGCCAGACACAGGAACACCACAATCAACGAAATTGCGTACAGCGAAGGTGCCTGGTTGCCGGAGAGACGTTCCTGATAGGACATCCCCGTCCAGTCGTAGCCAACCCCCGTAGGCAGTTTGCTCGCCAGTTGCTCCATCAACGCCATCGCTTCACCGGTACTCTTGCCTGGTGCTGCCTGGCCTAAGATCTCCATGGATGGCAGACCGTTGTAACGTTCCAGACGCGGCGAACCGTATTCCCAACGGGAAGAGGAGAACGCCGAGAATGGCACCATCTGACCATTAGCCGCGCGGACATACCAGTTACCGATATCTTCTGGCAACATGCGGTATTTCGCTTCTGACATCACGTAAACTTTCTTCACGCGACCACGGTCGATAAAGTCGTTCACGTAGCTGCCGCCCCATGCAGCACCCAGAGTGGTGTTAATGTCGTTGATAGAAACACCCAGCGCCTGAGCTTTTTCCTGGTCGATATCAATTTTAAACTGCGGCGTGTCTTCCAGACCGTTCGGACGCACGCTGGTCAGCATATCAGGATGCTTCGCCGCTTCGCCCAGCAACTGGTTACGTGCCTGAGTCAGTTTTTCGTGACCGAGGCCGGCCTGGTCAATCAACTCAAAGTCAAAACCGGTTGCCGTACCCAGTTCTACAATCGCTGGCAGGTTAAAGGCGAACACCATCGCATCTTTAATCTGCGAGAAAGCGCGCGTTGCACGCGTGGTAATTGCTTCAACTTTGTTCTCATCACCCGGACGGTCAGCCCAGTCCTTCAACGAAACGAACGCAATACCCGTGTTCTGACCACGTCCTGCAAAACCGAAGCCGTTAACGGCGAACACCGATTCAACGTTGTTCTTTTCTTTGGTCAGATAGTAATTCGTCACTTCGTTGAGCACTTTCTGCGTGCGTTCCTGCGTTGCACCTGCAGGCAGCTGAACCATGGTCATAAATACGCCCTGGTCTTCATCTGGCAAGAAGGAGCTTGGCAGACGCACGAACAGATAGGCCATGCCGACCACGATGATCAGATACAGCACCAGATAACGCCCCGTACTGCGCAGAATTCCGCCTACGCTGTCGGTGTAGTGGTGCGTGCTCTTCTCGAACATGCGGTTAAACCAGCCGAAGAAGCCTTTCTTGCCTTCCCCGTGATCGCCTTTGGCAATCGGTTTCAGCATGGTCGCACAAAGCGCCGGAGTCAGGATCAATGCCACCAGTACCGACAGTGCCATTGCCGAAACAATGGTAATGGAGAACTGACGATAGATTGCACCAGTCGAACCGCCGAAGAAGGCCATTGGTACGAATACCGCAGACAGCACCATCGCGATACCCACCAGTGCGCCCTGAATCTGCCCCATCGATTTACGTGTAGCTTCTTTCGGCGGCAAACCTTCTTCCGCCATCACACGTTCCACGTTTTCTACTACAACGATGGCGTCATCCACCAACAGGCCGATAGCGAGCACCATCCCGAACATCGTTAGCGTGTTTATCGAGAAGCCAAAGGCAGCAAGAACCGCAAAGGTTCCCAGCAATACCACCGGTACGGCAATGGTCGGAATCAACGTCGCGCGGAAGTTCTGCAAGAACAGATACATGACCAGGAACACGAGGATGATCGCTTCAACCAGCGTTTTAACCACTTCGTGAATGGAGATTTTCACGAACGGCGTAGTGTCGTATGGATAAACGATTTTCAGACCCGATGGGAAGAACGGCTCCATCTTCGCCAGTTCAGCACGGATTGCCGCAGCCGTATCCAGCGCGTTCGCACCGGTCGCCAGTTTGATACCCAGACCAGAAGCGGGTTGTCCGTTAAACTCTGCGATGATGTCGTAGTTCTCACCACCCAGCTCAATTTTCGCCACATCACGCAGCAGTACGCGGGAACCATCCTGATTCACTTTCAGCAGAATTTTGCCGAACTCTTCAGTGGAGGTCAGACGCGTCTGAGCAATAATAGAGGCGTTAAGCTGCTGGCCTTTCACCGGCGGCGTACCACCGAGCTGACCGGCCGCGACCTGGGCGTTTTGTGCTTTGATAGCGGTAATGACATCAACCGGCGTTAACTGGTATTTGTTCAGCTCATTCGGGTTCATCCAGATACGCATCGCATACTGTGAACCGAACAGCTGAACGTCACCGACGCCTGATGTACGGCTGATGGCATCTTTCATATTCGCCGCTACATAGTCGGAGATATCCTCCTGCGTCATGGAGCCATCGGTGTTGATAACGCCGACAACCATCAGGAAGCTACTGGAGGATTTCTCAACGCTCACCCCTTGCTGCTGTACTTCCTGCGGCAGTAATGGCATCGCCAGTTGCAGTTTGTTCTGCACCTGAACCTGCGCAATATCCGCATCAGTACCAGACTCAAAGGTCAGGGTGATCTGCACAGTACCCGTGGAGTCACTGTTGGAGGACATGTACATCAGGTTATCGATACCGTTCATATTCTGTTCGATAACCTGTGTAACAGTGTCCTGCACCGTTTTTGCATCAGCGCCAGGATAGGAAGCGGAGATCGTTACTGCCGGCGGTGCAATCGTAGGATATTGCGCCACCGGCAGTTTGAGGATCGCCAGCCCCCCTGCCAACATGATGATGATGGCGATCACCCACGCAAAAATCGGGCGATCAATAAAGAAATTAGGCATGTCTTAACGGCTCCTGTTTAAGTTAAGACTTGGACTGTTCAGGCTGAGCACCGCTTGCGTCTTGCTGGTTGTTATCAGCGGTTATCTCTTGTGCTTTCACCTGGACACCAGGACGCACTTTCTGCAGCCCACTTACTACTACTCGTTCGCCTGCTTTCAGACCCTCAGTCACCAGCCACTTATCGCCAATGGCCTGGCTTGCGACGATCGGACGAGTTTCCACTTTGTCATCCGCGCCAACTACCAGAACGGTAGCTTCGCCGCGTGGTGTACGAGTTACACCTTGTTGCGGAACTAAAATGGCGGTTGGATTAAGCCCTTCTTCCAGACGTGCGCGCACGAACATACCCGGCAGCAGGGTGTGATCCGGGTTCGGGAAGATAGCGCGTAAAGTGATAGAACCGGTGGTCTGATCAACGGTAACGTCAGAGAACTCCAGCGTACCGTCCTGCGGGAACTTAATACCGTCACTGGTGATTAGCGAGACTTTGGCTTTACCGTTCTCTTGCTTCAGTGTGCCGTTGGCGAGTTCTTGTTTCAGACGCAGGAAATCGTTACTGGACTGAGTAACATCAACGTAGATCGGATCAAGTTGCTGTACGGTCGCCAGCGCAGTCGCCTGGCCGTTTTGCACCAATGCGCCTTCCGTCACGTTCGATTTACCAATACGGCCGGTAATCGGAGAGGTGACTTTGGTGTAAGCCAGATTGATGCGCGCGGTTTCAACAGCCGCTTTCGCCGCAGTAACAGCCGCATTTGCCTGTTGCGCATCAGCCAGCGCCTGATCGTACTCTTGCTTACTGATGTACTGAGTACCCAGCAGCTTCTGGTAACGATTAACAGTCAACTGCGCGATATTGGCTGCTGCCTGCGCTTTAGCCAGATCGCCTTTTGCACTGTCGTACGCTGCCTGATAGGTCGCAGGATCAATCTGATAGAGAGAGACACCTGCTTCGATGTCGCTACCTTCTTTGAAATTACGCTTCAGGATAATCCCGCTAACTTGAGGACGAACTTCTGCGATCCGGTAGGCACTGGTGCGACCCGGAAGCTCGGTTGTGATCTGCAGAGGTTCAGTTTTGACTGTTACTACCCCAACAGCGGGCATCTGCTGGCCACCTTGTTGGGCCTGTTTGTCGTCACATCCTGTAAGCGCTAAGCTGCCTGAGAGCATCAGAACGATCGCCAGAGGCGTAAACCCTCTGTTTTTGTTCATATGTAAACCTCGAGTGTCCGATTTCAAATTGGTCAATGGTCAAAAGTCGATAAACCCATTGCTGCGTTTATATTATCGTCGTGCTATGGTACATACATTCATAAATGTATGTAAATCTAACGCCTGTAAATTCACGAACATATGGCACGAAAAACCAAACAAGAAGCGCAAGAAACGCGCCAACACATCCTCGATGTGGCTTTACGTCTTTTCTCACAGCAGGGGGTATCATCCACCTCACTGGGAGAGATTGCAAAAGCAGCAGGCGTTACGCGTGGTGCAATCTACTGGCATTTTAAAGATAAGTCGGATTTGTTCAGTGAGATCTGGGAGCTGTCAGAATCCAATATTGGTGAACTAGAGCTTGAGTATCAGGCAAAATTCCCTGACGATCCACTCTCAGTATTAAGAGAAATACTAATTCATGTTCTTGAATCGACGGTGACTGAAGAGCGGCGGCGATTATTGATGGAGATTATTTTCCACAAATGCGAATTTGTCGGAGAAATGGCTGTTGTTCAACAGGCACAACGTAATCTCTGTCTGGAAAGTTATGACCGTATAGAACAAACGTTAAGACATTGTATTGAAGCGAAAATGCTGCCCGCAGATTTAATGACGCGTCGCGCAGCCATTATTATGCGCGGCTATATTTCCGGCTTAATGGAAAATTGGCTCTTTGCCCCGCAATCTTTTGACCTCAAAAAAGAAGCCCGCGATTACGTTGCCATATTGTTGGAAATGTATCTTCTTTGCCCTACGCTTCGTACACCGGCCACCAACGAAAAATCCTGAATCAGACTCCAGGATTTTTCCTGGACATTTTCTCTGTTGCTATTCTGGCTCTCTACGGCGTGCTATTCTAGCCGCTTGACTATTTCAGGTCGTCCTTCAGGTTCAGAAACCTTCATTCATCATGACTATGTTCCAGTATTACAAACGATCACGGCATTTTGTTTTTTCAGCATTTATTGCTTTTGTTTTGGTCTTGTTATGCCAGAACACGGCCTTTGCGCGGGCGTCATCAAATGGTGACTTACCGACGAAAGCGGATCTACAGGCACAGCTTGACTCGCTTAATAAACAAAAAGATCTTTCTGCTCAGGACAAACTGGTTCAGCAGGATCTGACAGACACATTAGCCACTCTCGATAAAATCGATCGCGTAAAAGAAGAGACGGTTCAGTTACGACAAAAAGTGGCTGAAGCGCCAGAAAAAATGCGCCAGGCGACCGCAGCGTTAACCGCACTTAGCGATGTGGACAACGACGACGAAACGCGCAAAATTCTGAGCACGCTTTCGTTGCGCCAACTGGAAACTCGCGTTGCCCAGGCGCTGGACGATTTGCAAAACGCACAAAACGATCTGGCGTCTTATAACAGCCAGTTAGTTTCTTTACAGACGCAGCCTGAGCGCGTGCAAAATGCGATGTATACCGCCTCACAGCAGCTGCAACAAATTCGCAGCCGCCTGGATGGCACGGAAGTCGGTGAGACAGCCTTACGTCCCAGCCAGAAAGTGCTGATGCAGGCGCAGCAGGCTTTGTTGAATGCCGAGATTGACCAGCAACGTAAAAGCCTGGAAGGGAACACCGTCTTACAGGATACCCTGCAAAAGCAACGCGATTATGTGACGGCGAACAGCACTCGTCTGGAACATGAGCTGCAACTATTGCAGGAGGCGGTTAACAGCAAGCGTCTGACATTAACTGAAAAAACGGCGCAGGAAGCGGTAACGCCGGACGAAGCTGCGCGTATTCAGGCTAATCCGCTGGTGAAACAAGAGCTGGAAATTAACCAGCAGTTAAGTCAGCGTCTGATTAGCGCCACTGAAAACGGCAATTTGCTGATGCAGCAAAACATAAAAGTCAAAAACTGGCTGGAGCGGGCGCTGCAATCGGAACGCAATATCAAAGAGCAGATTTCTGTCCTGAAGGGCAGTCTGCTGCTGTCACGTATTCTTTATCAGCAACAACAAACGCTGCCCTCGGCGGACGAACTGGAAAATATGACCAACCGCATTGCGGATTTGCGTCTCGAACAGTTCGAAGTGAACCAGCAGCGTGACGCACTCTTCCAGAGCGATGCTTATGTCGCCAAACTGGAAGAGGGTCATGCGAATGAAGTCAACGACGAAGTCCGTGACGCATTGTTGCAAGTAGTTGATATGCGTCGCGAATTGCTGGATCAGCTTAACAAACAGTTGGGCAACCAACTCATGATGGCCATTAACCTGCAAATCAACCAGCAACAGTTAATGAGCGTATCGAAAAACCTGAAATCCATCCTGACCCAGCAGATTTTCTGGGTGAACAGTAACCGCCCGATGGACTGGGACTGGATTAAAGCGTTCCCACAAACGCTGCAGGATGAATTCAAGTCGATGAAAATTACGGTGAACTGGGAAAAAGCCTGGCCTGCCGTCTTTATCGCTTTCCTCGCAGGTTTGCCGCTGCTGCTCATCGCCGGGTTGATTCACTGGCGTCTGGGATGGCTGAAAGCGTATCAACAAAAACTGGCTTCCGCCGTAGGTTCCCTGCGTAACGACAGCCAGCTCAACACACCAAAAGCGATCCTTATCGATCTGATCCGCGCGCTGCCGGTGTGTCTGATTATTCTCGCCGTCGGTTTGATTCTGCTCACCATGCAGCTCAACATCAGTGAATTACTGTGGTCGTTCAGCAAAAAACTGGCGATTTTCTGGCTGGTGTTTGGCCTGTGCTGGAAGGTGCTGGAGAAAAATGGCGTTGCTGTTCGTCACTTTGGTATGCCGGAACAGCAGACCAGCCACTGGCGTCGGCAAATTGTCCGCATCAGCCTCGCGTTGCTGCCAATCCATTTCTGGTCTGTGGTGGCAGAACTTTCCCCGCTGCATCTGATGGATGATGTGCTGGGGCAGGCGATGATTTTCTTCAACCTGCTGCTGATTGCCTTCCTGGTATGGCCGATGTGCCGCGAAAGCTGGCGCGATAAAGAGTCGCACACCATGCGACTGGTCACCATTACCGTGCTGTCGATTATCCCGATTGCGTTGATGGTGCTGACCGCCACAGGTTATTTCTACACCACGCTGCGCCTCTCCGGGCGTTGGATTGAAACCGTTTATTTGGTGATCATCTGGAACCTGCTGTACCAGACGGTATTGCGCGGCTTAAGCGTAGCGGCGCGGCGTATCGCCTGGCGTCGTGCGCTGGCGCGTCGGCAGAATCTGGTGAAAGAGGGCGCAGAAGGTGCCGAACCGCCGGAAGAACCCACCATTGCACTGGAGCAGGTTAACCAGCAGACGCTGCGTATTACCATGTTGCTGATGTTTGCGCTGTTCGGTGTCATGTTCTGGGCAATTTGGTCCGATTTGATCACCGTGTTCAGCTATCTCGACAGCATCACGCTCTGGCATTACAACGGCACTGAAGCCGGGGTTGCGGTGGTGAAAAGCGTCACTATGGGCAGTCTGTTGTTTGCGATTATCGCATCGATGGTTGCCTGGGCGCTGATCCGCAACCTGCCTGGTTTGCTGGAAGTGCTGGTGCTCTCGCGACTGAATATGCGCCAGGGCGCGTCGTATGCCATTACTACCATCCTTAACTACATCATTATTGCCGTTGGTGCGATGACGGTGTTCGGATCGCTTGGTGTGTCGTGGGATAAACTCCAGTGGCTGGCAGCGGCATTATCTGTAGGTCTGGGTTTTGGTTTACAAGAGATCTTCGGTAACTTCGTTTCTGGTTTGATCATCCTGTTCGAACGTCCGGTGCGCATTGGCGATACGGTAACCATCGGTACTTTCTCCGGAACAGTCAGTAAGATTCGTATTCGTGCAACGACTATTACGGACTTCGATCGCAAAGAAGTGATTATCCCGAACAAAGCGTTCGTAACCGAGCGTCTGATCAACTGGTCGTTAACCGACACCACCACTCGTCTGGTGATCCGCCTGGGTGTGGCTTACGGTTCTGATCTGGAAAAAGTACGCAGAGTCCTGCTTCAGGCAGCGACTGAGCATCCAAGGGTGATGCACGAACCGATGCCGGAAGTCTTCTTTACTGCGTTTGGCGCCAGCACCCTGGATCACGAGCTGCGCCTGTACGTTCGTGAACTGCGCGACCGTAGCCGTACTGTCGATGAACTGAACCGTACCATTGATCAGCTGTGCCGTGAAAACGACATCAACATTGCCTTTAACCAGCTTGAAGTGCATCTGCACAACGAGAAGGGCGATGAGGTGACGGAAGTAAAACGCGACTACAAAGGCGACGATCCGACGCCAGCGGTAGGGTAATAACGAAAGGGGGCGACATTTATCCGCCCCCGAGATTGCTGACAAAGCCCGGCATATGCACGGACGATCCCCTCGCCCCATCGGGGAGAGGGCTAGGGTGAGGGGGGCAGGCCAGCGCCTGTGCGAATAATACCCTCACCCCGACCCTCTCTCTAAAAGGGCGAGGGGGAAAGCCGTGCCCGTTTTGACCCGTAAGCGAGTTTGTCAGCAATCGCAGGGACGGCATCTAGCCACCCCATTTATTTTTCGCTTTGCGCCTCATCATCGCGCGTTAATTTCTTTTCATAATCACGTTTTACAATATCAAGGGCGCGCAGCACGGTACTGGCAGGGATCTGATTTTCCTCCAGCAGCACAATCAAATCGACGGCCAGTTTGACATCGTCAGGGGCATTTTCCAGTGACATACTCTCTCCATTGTTAGCGGGTTAAACGCGCTAACCTGTTTTCGATTTTTTCCAGCGCATGGCGACACCGCGCCAGACGCGCTTCATAGGCTTCTACTTCACGATGCAGCGTTTGCTGCTCTACGAGATCGGTTGCCTGCGCCAGACGGGATTTACGTTCCGCTACCATCTCACGTAATCGCCGTTCAAAATCCTGATGTTGAATCCTTTTTCGTTGCCAGCGGGCAATTTTGGGTGGCGCGCTGTCCCACTCGCGCAGTGACCAGGATGCCGCTTCACGGGCAATCGCTTCCAGTTGGGCGACCAGGTGTTCTGCCAGCCAGGCTACTTGCGGCAGCTGCTGCTGTTCGACTGCGTGACGAAGCGCAGCCATGTTATCGCCCGCCTCATCAAGACAAGCCTGTAACGTTGTCGCGCGAGTCTGAAAAAGATGCCTGTCGAAACGGGCGCTTAACGTGCTGAACTGCGCCACCGGGACACAACGCTGGCGCAGCGTGGCGAGCTGACCTTCCAGTTTTTCCAGCAGCAAGGTAGTTTTCACGATAAGACCTCAATGAAAATGATAATTGTTATGCTAAAGTAGCCACTCTGTAAGCTGACAACACTCAATATGCAACGAATCATTTTAATCATCATTGGCTGGCTGGCGGTAGTGTTGGGGACGCTGGGCGTGGTATTACCGGTATTGCCGACTACGCCGTTTATCCTGTTGGCGGCCTGGTGCTTTGCGCGCTCTTCCCCGCGTTTTCACGCCTGGCTGTTGTACCGCTCATGGTTTGGCAGCTATTTACGTTTCTGGCAGAAATACCATGCAATGCCGCGTGGCGCAAAACCACGGGCGATTTTATTGATACTCGTGACTTTTGCTATTTCACTATGGTTTGTGCATATGGTGTGGGTACGCATTTTGTTGCTGGTGATCCTCACTTGTTTGCTGATTTTTATGTGGCGAATCCCGGTGATTGATGAAAAGCAAGAAAAGCACTGAAGCACAACAATCGCTGTTGCAATTATCGCGCACAGCCAGTACATTCTGGCGTTTTCGAGCACAGGCGCAGGCGGTCAAAGGTTAAACAAAAGTTACTTTTGATACGTTTAAAACGCGCCGTGAGTACCACCGTAACAAGCAGGCATACACTTATGACCGCGACTGCACAGCAGCTTGAGTATCTCAAAAATAGCATCAAAAGCATTCAGGACTACCCAAAACCCGGCATTCTGTTCCGTGATGTCACCAGCTTACTGGAAGACCCGAAAGCTTACGCTCTCAGCATCGACCTGCTGGTTGAGCGTTACAAAAATGCGGGTATTACCAAAGTTGTCGGCACCGAAGCACGTGGCTTCTTGTTTGGTGCTCCGGTAGCATTGGGTCTGGGCGTAGGTTTTGTACCGGTACGTAAACCGGGCAAACTGCCGCGCGAAACCATCAGCGAAACTTACGAACTGGAATACGGCACCGATAAGCTGGAAATCCACGTTGATGCCATTAAACCAGGTGACAAAGTATTGGTAGTCGACGATTTGCTGGCAACTGGGGGCACCATTGAGGCGACAGTGAAATTGATCCGTCGTCTGGGCGGTGAAGTCACTGACGCTGCATTCATCATTAATTTGTTCGACCTCGGCGGTGAACAGCGTCTCGAAAATCAAGGCATTACCTGTTATAGCCTTGTCCCGTTCCCGGGCCACTAATTTTCGACAGCCCGCGCCATGGGCAGCACAAGATGTACATTCAGCCTCGCCGTTCTGACGGGGCTGTGTTAGCATTACCCCTTCGTGAATCCACCTTCCAGCGTTTCAGAGCCTGCCAATGAGTTATCAGGTCTTAGCCCGAAAATGGCGCCCACAAACCTTTGCTGACGTCGTCGGCCAGGAACATGTGCTGACCGCACTGGCGAACGGCTTGTCGTTAGGGCGTATTCATCATGCTTATCTTTTTTCCGGCACCCGTGGCGTCGGAAAAACCTCTATCGCCCGACTGCTGGCGAAGGGGCTAAACTGCGAAACAGGCATTACCGCGACGCCGTGCGGCGTATGCGATAACTGCCGCGAAATCGAACAGGGGCGCTTTGTTGATCTGATTGAGATCGATGCCGCCTCGCGCACCAAAGTCGAAGATACCCGCGACCTGCTGGATAACGTTCAGTACGCGCCAGCGCGCGGTCGCTTTAAAGTCTATCTGATCGACGAAGTGCATATGCTGTCGCGCCACAGCTTCAACGCACTGTTAAAAACCCTTGAAGAGCCACCAGAGCATGTGAAGTTTCTGCTGGCAACCACCGATCCGCAGAAATTGCCGGTGACGATTTTGTCGCGCTGTCTGCAATTTCATCTCAAGGCGCTGGATGTCGAGCAAATTCGTCATCAGCTTGAGCACATTCTCAACGAAGAACATATCGCCCACGAGCCTCGGGCGCTGCAACTGCTGGCGCGCGCCGCTGAAGGCAGCCTGCGAGACGCGTTAAGTCTGACTGACCAGGCGATTGCCAGCGGTGATGGTCAGGTTTCGACCCAGGCGGTCAGTTCGATGCTCGGTACGCTCGACGACGATCAGGCGCTGTCGCTGGTAGAAGCGATGGTGGAAGCCAACGGCGAGCGCGTAATGGCGCTGATTAATGAAGCCGCTGCTCGTGGTATTGAGTGGGAAGCGTTGCTGGTGGAAATGCTCGGCCTGCTGCACCGCATTGCGATGGTACAGCTTTCGCCTGCTGCGCTTGGCAATGACATGGCTGCCATTGAGCTGCGGATGCGTGAACTGGCACGTACCGTGCCGCCAACAGATATTCAGCTTTACTACCAGACGCTATTGATTGGTCGCAAAGAATTACCGTATGCGCCGGACAGACGCATGGGCGTTGAAATGACGCTATTGCGCGCGCTGGCGTTCCATCCGCGTATGCCTCTACCCGAACCGGAAGTGCCGCGCCAGTCCTTTGCGCCAGTCGCGCCGACGGCGGTAATGACGCCAATGCAGGTGCCGCCACAGCCGCAATCAGCGCCGCAGCAGGCACCGACCGTACCGCTCTCAGAAACCACCAGCCAGGTGCTGGCGGCGCGCCAGCAACTACAGCGCGCACAGGGAGCAACCAAAGCAAAAAAGAGTGAACCGGCAGCCGCTACCCGCGCGCGGCCGGTGAATAACGCTGCGCTGGAAAGACTGGCTTCGGTCACCGATCGCGTTCAGTCGCGTCCGGCACCATCGGCGCTGGAAAAAGCGCCAGCCAAAAAAGAAGCGTATCGCTGGAAGGCAACCACCCCAGTGATGCAACAAAAAGAAGTCGTCGCCACGCCGAAGGCGCTGAAAAAGGCGCTGGAACATGAAAAAACGCCAGAGCTGGCGGCGAAACTGGCGGCAGAAGCCATTGAGCGCGATCCGTGGGCAGCACAGGTGAGCCAACTTTCGCTACCAAAACTGGTCGAACAGGTGGCGTTAAATGCCTGGAAAGAGGAGAACGGCAACACGGTGTGTCTGCATTTGCGCTCCTCTCAGCGTCATTTGAATAACAGCGGTGCACAACAAAAACTGGCTGAAGCGTTGAGTACGTTAAATGGCTCAACGGTTGAACTGACTATCGTTGAAGATGATAATCCAGCGGTGCGTACGCCGCTGGAGTGGCGTCAGGCGATATACGAAGAAAAACTTGCGCAGGCGCGCGAGTCCATTATTGCGGATAATAATATTCAGACCCTGCGTCGATTCTTCGATGCGGAGCTGGATGAAGAAAGTATCCGCCCCATTTGATCGTAAGCACAGCTTACGATCGTCATCCTTAACGTGATTGAGAGAGAAACCTATGTTTGGTAAAGGCGGTCTGGGCAACCTGATGAAGCAGGCCCAGCAGATGCAAGAAAAAATGCAGCAGATGCAGGAAGAAATCGCGAAGCTGGAAGTGACCGGCGAATCCGGCGCAGGTCTGGTGAAAGTGACCATCAACGGCGCACACAACTGCCGTCGCGTTGAGATCGACCCAAGCCTGCTGGAAGATGACAAAGAGATGCTGGAAGATCTGGTTGCTGCGGCATTCAACGATGCGGCGCGTCGTATCGAAGAAACTCAGAAAGAAAAAATGGCCTCTGTTTCCTCCGGAATGCAGTTGCCGCCAGGCTTTAAGATGCCGTTCTGATGCAAACCAGCCCGCTGTTAACACAGCTTATGGAAGCACTGCGCTGTCTGCCGGGCGTTGGCCCGAAGTCAGCGCAGCGTATGGCGTTCACGCTGCTTCAGCGCGATCGTAGCGGCGGGATGCGTCTGGCGCAGGCGCTCACCCGGGCGATGTCGGAAATCGGTCACTGCACCGATTGCCGCACCTTCACTGAACAGGAAGTCTGTAACATCTGTTCAAACCCGCGTCGTCAGGAAAACGGTCAGATTTGCGTGGTAGAGAGTCCTGCGGATATCTACGCCATTGAGCAGACGGGGCAGTTTTCCGGTCGTTATTTTGTGTTGATGGGGCACCTGTCACCGCTGGACGGCATTGGCCCGGATGATATCGGACTTGATCGTCTGGAACAGCGTCTGGCGGAGGAAAAAATCACCGAAGTGATCCTCGCCACCAACCCAACGGTCGAAGGTGAAGCCACCGCTAACTACATTGCCGAGCTTTGCGCGCAGTATGACGTGGAAGCCAGCCGTATTGCCCACGGCGTACCGGTTGGCGGCGAACTGGAAATGGTCGATGGCACCACGCTGTCGCACTCACTCGCCGGGCGTCATAAGATTCGTTTTTAAGCAAACGAGAGCAGGATCACCTGCTCTCGCTTGAAATTACCCCCTCTTGTCCCCATCTCTCCCTCATCCTGTTTTTAACCTTAAAATGGCATCATTGAGGTAGACCTACATGAAAGGACAAGAAACTCGTGGTTTTCAGTCAGAAGTGAAGCAGCTTCTGCATCTGATGATCCATTCTCTCTATTCCAATAAAGAAATCTTCCTGCGTGAGCTTATCTCTAACGCCTCCGATGCGGCGGACAAGCTGCGTTTCCGCGCGCTCTCTAATCCGGATCTGTACGAAGGTGATGGCGAACTGCGCGTTCGTGTCTCTTTCGATAAAGACAAGCGCACGCTGACTATTTCCGACAACGGCGTGGGGATGACCCGCGACGAAGTGATCGACCACCTGGGGACTATCGCTAAATCCGGCACCAAATCGTTCCTCGAATCTCTGGGGTCTGATCAGGCGAAAGACAGCCAGCTGATCGGTCAGTTTGGTGTTGGTTTCTACTCCGCATTTATCGTGGCCGATAAAGTGACCGTGCGTACTCGCGCGGCAGGCGAAAAACCAGAAAACGGTGTTTTCTGGGAATCGGCTGGTGAAGGTGAATACACCGTTGCCGACATCACCAAAGAAGATCGTGGTACTGAAATCACCCTGCATCTGCGAGAAGGCGAAGACGAGTTTCTCGATGACTGGCGTGTGCGTTCCATCATCAGCAAATACTCCGACCATATCGCGCTGCCGGTAGAGATCGAAAAACGCGAAGAGAAAGACGGCGAAACCGTTATCTCCTGGGAGAAAATCAACAAAGCGCAGGCGCTGTGGACTCGTAACAAGTCGGAAATCACCGATGAAGAGTACAAAGAGTTCTACAAACACATCGCCCACGACTTTAACGATCCGCTGACCTGGAGCCACAACCGCGTTGAAGGTAAGCAGGAGTACACCAGCCTGCTGTACATCCCGTCGCAGGCACCGTGGGATATGTGGAACCGCGATCACAAACACGGCCTGAAACTGTACGTCCAGCGTGTGTTCATCATGGACGACGCAGAACAGTTTATGCCGAACTATCTGCGCTTCGTGCGTGGTCTGATTGACTCCAGCGATCTGCCGCTGAACGTTTCCCGTGAAATCCTCCAGGACAGCACGGTAACGCGTAACCTGCGCAATGCGCTGACCAAGCGTGTGCTGCAAATGCTGGAAAAACTGGCGAAAGACGACGCGGAAAAATACCAGACCTTCTGGCAACAGTTTGGTCTGGTACTGAAAGAAGGTCCGGCGGAAGATTTCGCTAACCAGGAAGCGATCGCCAAACTGCTGCGTTTTGCTTCTACCCATACCGATTCTTCTGCGCAGACCGTGTCTCTGGAAGACTATGTTTCCCGCATGAAAGAAGGGCAGGAGAAAATCTACTACATCACCGCAGACAGCTACGCGGCAGCGAAGAGCAGCCCGCACCTGGAACTGCTGCGTAAGAAAGGCATCGAAGTTCTGCTCCTTTCTGACCGCATCGATGAGTGGATGATGAACTATCTGACTGAGTTCGACGGTAAACCGTTCCAGTCTGTGTCCAAAGTTGACGAGTCGCTGGAAAAACTGGCTGACGAAGTTGATGAGAGCGCGAAAGAAGCGGAGAAAGCACTGACTCCGTTTATAGACCGTGTGAAAGCCCTGCTCGGCGAGCGTGTGAAAGATGTCCGTCTGACTCACCGTCTGACCGATACGCCAGCGATTGTGTCTACTGACGCGGACGAAATGAGCACTCAGATGGCGAAACTGTTCGCTGCGGCGGGTCAGAAAGTGCCAGAAGTGAAATATATCTTCGAACTGAACCCGGATCACGTGCTGGTGAAACGTGCGGCAGATACTGAAGATGAAGCGAAGTTCAGCGAGTGGGTAGAACTGCTGCTGGATCAGGCGCTGCTGGCAGAACGCGGTACGCTGGAAGATCCGAACCTGTTTATTCGTCGTATGAACCAGCTGCTGGTGTCGTAAGCCTTTTACCCCCTTACCCTAACCCTCTCCTCAAAGGGGAGAGGGGATCGATCGTGCAGATATTAAAGAACTGCGCTGGTTTTCACCCTCGCCCCTTTGGGGAGAGGGCCGGGGTGAGGGGCATCAACCGCACTTTCCCCCAAACTTTCTCCCCTTAACCGTTTCAGCCCCATGTGCCTTTCTTGAGGCAATTGCCTGTTGGTGGTATCGTTTATCGCTTTTTCAAAAAATTCGACACATTTTAAGGGGATTTTCGCAATGCGTATCATTCTGCTTGGCGCTCCGGGCGCGGGGAAAGGGACTCAGGCTCAGTTCATCATGGAGAAATATGGTATTCCGCAAATCTCCACTGGCGATATGCTGCGTGCTGCGGTCAAATCTGGCTCCGAGCTGGGTAAACAAGCAAAAGACATTATGGATGCTGGCAAACTGGTCACCGACGAACTGGTGATCGCGCTGGTTAAAGAGCGCATTGCTCAGGAAGACTGCCGTAATGGTTTCCTGTTGGATGGCTTCCCGCGTACCATTCCGCAGGCAGACGCGATGAAAGAAGCGGGCATCAATGTTGATTACGTTCTGGAATTCGACGTACCGGACGAACTGATCGTTGACCGTATTGTCGGTCGCCGCGTTCATGCGCCGTCTGGTCGTGTTTATCACGTTAAATTCAATCCGCCGAAAGTAGAAGGCAAAGACGACGTTACCGGTGAAGAACTGACTACCCGTAAAGACGATCAGGAAGAAACCGTGCGTAAACGTCTGGTTGAATACCATCAGATGACTGCGCCGCTGATTGGCTACTACTCTAAAGAAGCGGAAGCGGGCAACACCAAATACGCAAAAGTCGACGGCACCAAACCGGTTGCTGAAGTTCGCGCGGCTCTGGAAAAAATCCTCGGTTAATTCGAAAGCGCGCACGGATAGTCCCCTTGCCCTCGGGGAGAGGGTGAGGGGAACAGGCTCGCACAAGCAAACTTATCAGCAATCTCAGGCCGGATTTTCATTCGGCCTTTTACAAAAACCTCAATCTGCGTTATTCCTTTTTCTGATTTGACCTCTCACAGCAATTAGTTCTTCTTCCTCACTTTTCCGCTACAATTATCAACAAGTTGAATCGATAAGAGGCGGTAATGCGTCAGACAAAAACCGGTATCCTGCTGGCAAACCTGGGCACACCCGATGCCCCCACACCTGAAGCGGTAAAACGCTACCTGAAACAATTTTTAAGCGACAGACGCGTAGTCGATACTTCACGGCTGTTGTGGTGGCCATTGCTGCGCGGCGTGATTTTGCCGCTGCGCTCGCCGCGTGTGGCGAAGCTGTATGCCTCTGTCTGGATGGAAGGTGGCTCGCCGCTGATGGTTTACAGCCGCCAGCAACAACAGGCGCTGGCACAACGTTTACCGGAGACGCCCGTGGCGCTGGGAATGAGCTACGGCACGCCATCGCTGGAAAGCGCCGTAGATGAACTACTGGCTGAACATGTTGATCATATCGTGGTACTGCCGCTCTACCCGCAATACTCCTGTTCAACGGTCGGTGCGGTGTGGGATGAACTGGCTCGCATTCTGGCGCGCAAACGTAGCATTCCGGGGATATCGTTTATTCGCGATTACGCCGATAACCACGATTACATTAATGCGCTGGCGAATAGCGTTCGCGCCTCTTTCGCTAAACATGGCGAACCGGATCTGCTGTTGCTTTCTTATCATGGCATTCCGCAACGTTATGCGGATGAAGGCGATGATTATCCGCAACGTTGTCGCACAACGACTCGTGAACTGGCGTCTGCGCTGGGAATGGCACCGGAAAAAGTGATGATGACTTTCCAGTCGCGCTTTGGTCGGGAACCCTGGTTGATGCCTTATACCGACGAAACGCTGAAAATGCTGGGAGAAAAAGGTGTCGGCCATATTCAGGTGATGTGTCCGGGCTTTGCTGCGGATTGTCTGGAAACACTGGAAGAGATTGCCGAGCAAAACCGTGAAGTCTTCCTCGGTGCAGGCGGAAAAAAATATGAATATATTCCGGCGCTTAATGCCACACCGGAACATATCGAAATGATGGCTAATCTTGTTGCCGCGTATCGCTAAAGCTGAGCGGTAAAGAATTGAGCGCCGTCGCGAAGAGCATCGTCGGCGGTTTTCATCATCCGTGAATAATGCAAAAAGGCGTGCAGCGTGCCTGGGTAGAGTTTGAACTCACAGGGCTGCTGATGCGCCGCTAACGTCTGGTAAAGCAGACGGCTGTCATCCAGCAGCGGATCGAACTCCGCCCCGGCAATAAAACAGGGCGGAACTTCGCGAGTGAGATCATTATTAAACAGACAGTAATACGGCGACTCGCGGTCCGCGTCGTTGCTTAAATACGCCTCTTCATACATCTGCAAATCCTGTTGCGTTAAGCCATCCCAGTCACCCCCCAACAGACGACGAGTCACGGAATCGCGTAATCCGTAAAGCCCATACCACAGCAAAACACCCACAACTTTGCCGCAATCGATCTGCTTTTCACGCAACCATAAAGCACTGGCGAGCGCCAGCATGGCGCCAGCGGAATCACCGGCAAAACCAATGCGTGACATATTGATCTGATAATCGCCCGCCTGCTGGTGGAAGTGACAACAAGACGCCACGATTTCCTCTATCGCTTGCGGAAAACGCGCTTCTGGCGAAAGGGTGTAATCAATGCCAATCACCGTACACTGGGTGTACTTTGCCAGCAGACGCATAATGCGATCGTGGGTATCGAGATTGCCGAGAATAAAACCGCCGCCATGTAGATAAAACAGCGTCGCCGGGCTATCCGGGTTCGGACAAAATTGCCGTGCTTCTACCTGACCATATTTTGTCGGAACCGCGTAAGCTCTGGTTTCCATTTCTGGAGCGTCAGCGTTCCAGAATCGGCGCTCAAGCGTATAATGCTGACGTTGTTCGGCAATCGTTCCCGTTGCGGGCCAGGGCGGTAAATCGGGCTGATGAGTGTTAACAACCGCCTTCATTTCGGCAGAGATTAGCTCCAGCACGGGTAGTTTGTTTTCCGGCTTCATGCAAAAACTCCTTTCAAATTGCGTCATTGTAAGGAACATCTCCCATGAAAATGCGATCCCGTCGGCTGATATTGAAACTGCCTGCGTCTCGCGCGTTCAGGCATGATTGTGTTAACATTCGCCGCTCAGTTAACCACCCGTAAAAACAACCATGAAATTTCCCGGCAAACGTAAATCCAAACATTACTTCCCCGTAAATGCACGCGATCCGCTGTTGCAGCAAATCCAACCAGAAAACGAAACCAGCGCAGCCTGGGTGGTCGGTATCGACCAGACGCTGGTGGATATTGAAGCCAAAGTGGAAGACGATTTTATTGAACGTTATGGATTAAGCGCCGGGCATTCACTGGTCATTGAAGATGATGTTGCTGAAGCACTTTATCAGGAGCTGAAACAGAAAAACCTGATTACTCATCAGTTTGCAGGTGGCACTATTGGCAATACCATGCACAACTATTCTGTACTGGCAGACGACCGTTCGGTGCTGCTGGGCGTGATGTGCAGCAATATTGAAATTGGCAGCTACGCCTATCGTTACTTGTGCAATACATCCAGCCGTACCGATCTTAACTATCTGCAGGGTGTGGATGGCCCGATTGGTCGTTGCTTTACGCTGATTGGCGAGTCTGGCGAACGTACCTTTGCTATCAGTCCAGGTCATATGAACCAGTTACGGGCAGAAAGCATTCCGGAAGATGTTATCGCCGGAGCCTCGGCGCTGGTATTAACGTCCTATCTGGTGCGTTGCAAGCCGGGTGAACCGATGCCGGAAGCGACCATGAAAGCCATTGAGTATGCGAAGAAATATAACGTACCGGTGGTGCTGACGCTGGGCACTAAATTTGTCATCGCCGAGAATCCGCAATGGTGGCAGCAATTCCTCAAAGAACACGTCTCCATCCTTGCGATGAACGAAGAAGAAGCTGAAGCGTTGACCGGAGAGAGCGATCCGCTGCTGGCATCTGATAAGGCGCTGGACTGGGTTGATCTGGTGCTGTGCACCGCCGGGCCAATCGGCTTGTATATGGCGGGCTTTACGGAAGACGAAGCGAAACGCAAAACCCAGCATCCGCTGTTGCCGGGCGCTATCGCGGAATTTAACCAGTATGAGTTTAGCCGCGCCATGCGCCACAAAGATTGCCAGAATCCGCTGCGCGTCTATTCGCACATTGCGCCGTATATGGGCGGGCCAGAAAAAATCATGAACACTAACGGTGCCGGTGATGGGGCGCTGGCGGCGCTGTTGCATGACATTACCGCCAATAGCTATCACCGCACTAACGTGCCAAATTCCAGCAAGCATAAATTCACCTGGCTGACTTATTCGTCGTTAGCGCAGGTGTGTAAATATGCTAACCGTGTGAGCTATCAGGTACTGAACCAGCATTCACCACGTTTAACGCGCGGTCTGCCGGAGCGAGAAGACAGCCTGGAAGAGTCTTACTGGGATCGTTAAGCCATTGAACCAATGACAGTCGGATGCGGCGTAAACGCCTTATCCGACCTACGGAAGATGGCACCTGTGGGCCGGATAAGATGCGGCAGCATCGCATCCGGCAATGGCGTCAATGTATTACCCCGTCACCACTTCACCCGCCGGTGGCGTTTCCAGCAGTTCCAGCATAGTACGGGCGATTTCACGTTCACCCATCACTACCTGATTCGCGCCACGTTCGGTGATATACGCCACCTCATCGTCATAATGGGCGCGGGCGATAATCTCAATATCCGGGTTTTTGGCGCGAGCAGAGGCCACAATCTCGCCCGCTTCGTAACCGTTAGGAATGGTCAGAATCAGCCATTTCGCGCACTCCAGATGCGCCAGTTGCATGATCTCTTCATTCGCCGCGTTGCCCAGTACCGCGCGAACGCCGCGCTCTCGCAGCTCATCAACACGGGTTCGTGATGTTTCAATCACCACTAACGGAATATCAGAGGCGAGTAATTTCTCCCCCAGCAGACTGCCTACACGACCGTAGCCCACCAGTAGCGCATGGTTGCAAATATCCACCGGGATCTGCTTCTCTTCTTCGATAGCTTCTTCCAGCGTCTGTTCTTCCAGCGTTTCGGTTTTTGCCAGATATTTCTCCAGCAGCGCGAACAGCACCGGGTTGAGCATAATCGACAGGATCGCGCCTGCCAGTACCAGGTTTTGTCCGGCCTGCGGCAGTAAATTCAATGCCATTCCCAGTCCCGCCAGGATAAACGCGAACTCACCAATCTGCGCGAGGCTGGCGGCGATGGTTAACGCCGTGCGCTGGGAGTGACCAAACAGCCGAACGAGGAACAGTGCCGCGACAGATTTACCAAACAGAATAATTGCCAGCGTTGCCAGCACTGCCAGCGGTTGCTGAATCAGAATTAACGGATCAAATAACATCCCGACGGAGACAAAAAACAGCACCGCAAAGGCGTCGCGCAATGGCAGCGTATCGTGTGCGGCGCGGTGGCTAAGTTCGGATTCATTCAGCACCATCCCAGCGAAGAATGCACCGAGCGCAAAGGAGACGTCAAACAGTTCTACCGCACCAAAAGCAATGCCTAACGCCAGTGCCAGCACCGACAGGGTAAACAGTTCACGCGAACCGGTTGCCGCGCTGCGTGCCATAATCCACGGCACCAGACGGCGACCCACTAACATCATTATGGCGATAAATGCTACCACCTTGCCGATGGTGATCCCCATATCAACCGCCAGCGTCGCGAAGCCCACATCGCCCTGTTCCAGCATCCCTGCCACTGCGGGCAGCAACACCAGCGTCAGAACCATCACCAAATCTTCCACAATCAACCAGCCGATGGCGATTTGCCCGCGCTGACTGTCTATTAATTGCCGTTCTTCAAGTGCGCGCAGTAACACCACGGTACTGGCGGTGGAAAGACATAAACCGAACACGATACCGGTCATTAACGACCAGCCCAGCACGGCAGAGAGCGCCATACCCAGCAGCGTCGCCACGGCTATCTGGGCGATCGCGCCGGGAATGGCAATGGACTTTACCGCCATCAAATCCTTGAGCGAAAAATGCAAACCGACGCCGAACATCAGCAAAATAACGCCCAGCTCCGCCAGTTCCGGCGCCAGCTTGGTATCGGCAACAAACCCTGGAGTGAATGGCCCTGCCAGCACGCCCGCTAACAGATATCCCACCAGAGGAGAAATACGCAGTTTATTAGCAATCATGCCGAGGATAAAAGCGAGCACAAGGCCGCCAACAATGGTGGTGATAAGCGGGGTGGCGTGATGCATTCCGTCTCCTGTTCCTGGTGGTTGTTGTCCATTTTTGGCTGGGAAAACCAAAATTACAGGTAATAGTTTATGACAATTTCATGGTTGATGTTTATGAATAATTGTTGAATTTTGCAGAAAAATGGAATTAACCGCAAAAAAGGCACGGATCGGAAAAGTGATAAGGTGTATGAAGAGGAAAGGCTTATGGCTACTGCAAAATGAAGTAGCCAAAGTTTACCTTTGGCTGCATGGAAATCAGGATTTATGCCGGTTATCAGGCAGGAATATGGTCAACATACCAAGAAGTGGAAGGAAAGCACAGATTTTATAAACTAACTCGATACTGGTATGATCGGCGATAAGCCCCAGAACCGCAGCGCCCAGCCCCCCCATACCGAAAGCAAAACCGAAAAACAGTCCAGAAACCATGCCGATACGTCCCGGAAGTAGCTCCTGAGCGTAGACCAGAATGGCGGAAAACGCCGAGGCGAGGATAAATCCAATAATCACCGTTAAAACCCCCGTCCAGTACAGGCTGGCGTAGGGTAAAATCAAGGTAAATGGCGCAACGCCGAGGATAGAGCCCCAAATCACATATTTTCGACCGATTTTATCGCCTACAGGCCCGCCAATCACCGTACCCGCCGCGACGGCAAACAGGAAGGCAAACAGATGAAGCTGGGCATTCTGGATAGATAATCCGAATTTTTGCATCAGATAAAAGGTGTAATAGCTGCTGATGCTCGCCATATAGAAATATTTCGAGAAAATCAGCACTAACAGCACACAGACAGCCAGCACGACCTTATTACGCGGCAGTGGATTGATTATTATTGCTTTCGGTTTGCCTTTACTCATCCGATGCTGTGCAGAGTACCAACGGCTGATTTGCGCCAGTACCACGATAGCCAGCAATGCCGCCAGCACAAACCATGCAACGTTGCCTTTGCCGTAAGGGGCGATGATCACCGCCGCCAGCAATGGCCCCAACGAACTACCAAAGTTACCGCCTACCTGGAAGATAGATTGCGCCAGGCCATGACGTCCACCAGACGCCATACGCGCCACGCGGGAAGATTCCGGGTGAAAGACCGACGAACCCGTACCGACCAGCGCCGCCGCCAGCAGAACCGTGCCAAAACTACCCGCCAGCGCCAGCAGTATCAGGCCGCTCATGGTAAAGCACATGCCAATCGGTAATGACCACGGCATTGGGTATTTATCTGTCCAGTAACCGACTACCGGTTGCAACAGCGAAGAGGCGAGCTGAAAGGTGAGGGTAATCATCCCAATCTGCATAAACGTCAGGGAAAACTCTGACTGAAGCAGCGGATAAATCGCCAGAATCAGCGATTGGATCATGTCGTTCAGCAGATGCGAGAGGCTGATTGCGCCTAAAATACCAAATGATGTGCGAGCCTTAGTGGTCGATGCAGCCGCGCCCGCCGCAGGCTGGGTTTGTTCACTCATTGCCATAGGAAAGTCACTTTTTCAGAGTTGCGATGTAAAGAATGATCTTATTTGTGATTATTACCCGACTAACATACCTGTATGCGCTGTCTGAAGGAAGTCTCAATGCTTAATACAGAATTTCCATTTTTGTATGTAGATTTACCATCACCGAACACAGACTTGTCTATTATGTCGCGTCATACTAATTTTCAACACGTTGATATCTGGTCAGGGAGAGAGAAATATGAAGTTTTTGCAGCGGGGTGTGGCATTAGCACTATTAGCCGCATTTACACTGGCGAGTGAAACCGCCCAGGCTTATGAGCAGGATAAAACCTACAAAATTACGGTACTTCATACCAACGACCACCACGGTCATTTCTGGCGTAATGAATATGGCGAATATGGTCTGGCGGCGCAAAAAACGCTGGTGGATGGTATCCGCAAAGAAGTCGCGGCTGAAGGTGGTAGCGTGCTGTTACTTTCTGGAGGTGACATTAACACTGGTGTTCCAGAGTCTGATTTACAGGACGCCGAACCGGATTTTCGCGGCATGAATCTGGTGGGTTATGACGCGATGGCAATCGGTAATCATGAATTTGATAACCCGCTCACCGTATTACGTCAGCAGGAAAAATGGGCAAAGTTCCCGTTGCTCTCCGCCAATATCTATCAAAAAAGTACCGGCGAGCGTTTGTTTAAACCCTGGGCGTTGTTTAAGCGTCAGGATCTGAAAATCGCGGTAATTGGTCTGACGACCGATGACACGGCGAAAATTGGTAACCCGGAATATTTCACCGACATTGAATTTCGTAAACCTGCCGACGAAGCGAAGCTGGTGATTCAGGAACTGCAACAGACAGAAAAGCCGGACATTATTATTGCAGCCACACATATGGGGCATTACGACAATGGCGAACACGGTTCAAACGCACCGGGCGATGTAGAGATGGCGCGCAGCCTGCCTGCCGGATCGTTGGCGATGATTGTCGGCGGTCACTCGCAAGATCCGGTCTGCATGGCAGCAGAAAATAAAAAACAGGTCGATTATGTGCCGGGTACACCTTGCAAGCCGGATCAACAAAACGGCATCTGGATTGTCCAGGCGCATGAGTGGGGCAAGTATGTGGGACGAGCCGATTTTGAGTTTCGCAATGGCGAAATGAAAATGGTCAATTACCAGTTGATTCCGGTGAACCTGAAGAAAAAAGTGACCTGGGAAGACGGAAAAAGCGAACGCGTGCTGTACACCCCGGAAATCGCCGAAAACCAGCAAATGATCTCGCTGTTATCACCGTTCCAGAACAAAGGCAAAGCACAGCTGGAAGTGAAAATTGGTGAGGTTAGTGACCGTCTTGAAGGCGACCGCAGCAAAGTTCGTTTCGTACAGACCAATATGGGACGGTTGATTCTGGCAGCACAAATGGATCGCACCGGAGCCGACTTTGCGGTGATGAGCGGAGGCGGAATTCGTGACTCCATCGACGCGGGTAACATCAGTTATAAAAACGTGCTGAAAGTGCAGCCGTTCGGCAATGTGGTGGTGTATGCCGACATGAGCGGTAAGGAAGTGATTGATTACCTGACCGCCGTTGCACAAATGAAGCCGGATTCCGGTGCCTATCCGCAATTTGCCAACGTCAGCTTTGTGGCGAAAGATGGCAAACTTAACGACCTGAAAATCAAAGGCGAACCGGTCGATCCGGCAAAAACTTACCGCATGGCGACGTTAAACTTCAATGCCACCGGCGGTGATGGTTATCCGCGCCTTGATAACAAACCGGGCTATGTCAATACCGGCTTTATAGATGCTGAAGTGCTGAAAGACTATATCCAGAAAAACTCGCCGCTGGATGCGAGCGCGTATGAGCCGAAAGGTGAGGTGAGCTGGCAGTAATCTGAAAGTGCCGGATGTTTGCATCCGGCACAATGCTTAATCCCGGCGGGCGATATCGGCAAATTTCGCATCGAGGATCTTCGCCAGATCGCCTGCCGCAAGTTCAATATCCAGTCCGCGCTTGCCACCGGAAACATAAATAGTGGCAAATTCTTGCGCGGGGGCATCAATAATCGTCGGCAGACGTTTTTTCTGTCCTAGTGGGCTAATTCCCCCAACTAAATATCCCGTCGAACGCTGTGCCACCATCGGATCGGCCATCTCTACCTTTTTGGCACCCAGCGCCTTTGCCACCTTTTTAAGATCCAGTTGACCGGCGACCGGCGTAACGGCCACCGCCAGATGTTTCATATCGCCGTTCACTGCGACCAGCAGCGTTTTGTAGACCTGATCTGCATTCAAGCCTAATTTTTTGACCACTTCATCGCCAAAGTTGGTTTCAGCCGGATCGTGATCGTAGGTATGAATCTGGAATGAAATTTTGTTTTTTTCGAGTAATTTAACTGCGGGTGTCATCGTAATTTTCCTGCCTTAAACAAAAAAACGGAGAAAGCATACGCCTGATGGCGGCTCAAAAAAAAGAGTCATCTTGCCTAATAGTATTGGCAGGATGGTGAGATTGAGCGACAATCGAGTTACACCGTCGCTTAAAGTGACGGCATAATAATAAAAATATGAAATTCCTCTTTGACGGGCCAATAGCGATATTGGCCATTTTTTTTAGCGCAACATTTGTGGCAAATTCCCTTCTCCATACAGATGTAACGCACCGACCGCGACCACATAGCGCCCCGGTGGCATAGCCCGTAATTTATCCCGCCAGGCAAGATTTCGCTGATGCATCAACACGTCGTACAGCGACTGGCTGAACGTATTGGGCAGCGTTATTTCATTATTTTGCGGCGGCGCATTCAGCCACCAGCTCATCATTTGTTGTAGTAGCCGTGCGTTGGTATGCCAGTGGGTCAGCGTATCGTCCAGCAGCGCCAGTCCTTTGTCGGGGAGCTGGAGCAACATGGCAATCTGATTTTCTGCCCCTTCCAGTTCAATCACGGGCTTATGTTGTTGTTTCGCCGCCTGCAATAGCTGGTAATCGATACCATATTCTGCCCGCAGCCCCAGTTTTTGCGCCTGCGTCGCCTGGAGAACCATCGCGATTTGCCACAGTGGTTGGGTAGAAAAGAGCGACGGAGAAATGCCCATTTCCTGGCTGATGTGCTGCAGATTTTGTAATTGTTCTTCGCTGATGCGCTCTTCCAGCGCCTCGCAGGCAGGCAAATTAGCAAAAGGCGTATCGCTGGTGGAAACATCTGCCTCGACAATCAGCGCATCGGCTTGTTTGAGCTTTTTAAGCAAACGGGCGGGTAGAGGAGCCATATCGTGGCTACCCATATGAATACTGCCAATCAGATGAAAATGGCGATTGCCGGGGAGGGAGATATCGATGGCAGGCCAGGTGTAATGATTACCGCGCAGCGCGGCCCAAAGTGTTTTTACCCGGTACAACAGATCCATACGACCTCCCTTTGTGAAATATCATGCTAGCGCGCGGGGAGGGATGGCGCAAATGGAGTTGATTATTGCACTTATGCACAGTGCTTGTGTGCATTATAATGATTAAATAATGGACAAGGAGATGAGAATGGAATGGCTCAAAAAATCAACATAAGGAGTTTTCGTGATCCCTGGCTGGCTGATTTTTTTGTCCACTCAACGCCACATCGAAAGATCCCTGCTGAAATCCATAACGCGTTATCAAGAAAATTGGACATCATTAATGCTGCCACTTCCCATCGGGATTTACGTTCCCCACCAGGAAACCGGTACGAAGAGTTATCGGGGAAATTGCAGGAATACTCCTCCATTAGAGTGGATAAACAGTACCAACTGATATTTAAATGGGTTAATGGCAAGGCTGAAGAATTGTTTTTAGATCCACACAACTACTAAAACATAGCTGTCGTATTGACGAGAAAGGTAAAACCATGAAACAGGCAACAAGAAAACCGACGACACCCGGAGATATTCTTCTCTATGAATATCTGGAACCGCTCGATTTGAAAATCAATGAGTTAGCAGAGTTGCTGCATGTTCATCGTAATAGCGTCAGTGCACTGATCAATAATAATCGTAAACTCACCACTGATATGGCATTTCGTCTGGCGAAAGTTTTTGATACCACAGTCGATTTTTGGCTAAACCTCCAGGCGGCAGTTGATCTTTGGGAAGTTGAAAACAACATGCGCACCCAGGAAGAATTGGGACGGATTGAAACAGTGGCTGAATATTTGGCACGCCGTGAAGAGCGTGCAAAAAAGGTCGCGTAGAATCATTTCCCTATAACGGATGCGCCACCCTAAAGCAGCGCATCCGCAATGACATACTTATTCCTTCGGTTTAAACCGCAGCAATCGGTTAGCGTTACTCACCACCGTAATCGACGAGAGCGCCATTGCCGCTCCGGCGACCACCGGGTTAAGCAGTGTTCCGGTGAACGGCCACAAAATACCGGCGGCGACCGGAATACCGATACTGTTGTAGATAAACGCGCCAAGCAGGTTTTGCTTCATATTGCGTAGCGTCGCGCGGGAGATGGCGAGTGCGTCTGCAACCCCCATCAGGCTATGGCGCATCAGGGTAATCGCCGCTGTTTCAATGGCAACATCACTCCCGCCACCCATTGCAATACCGACATCCGCCTGGGCCAGCGCCGGCGCGTCGTTAATGCCGTCGCCCACCATTGCTACCTGGCGACCCTCGCTTTGCAGACGTTTAATCGCTTCGGCTTTTCCATCCGGCAATACACCCGCAATCACTTCATCAATCCCTGCTTCTTTGGCGATCGCATTGGCGGTGGTTGGGTTATCGCCGGTTAACATTACCAGACGATATCCCGCTTTATGCAGACGTTGCAGCGCCGCCACGCTATCGCTACGCAATGGATCGCGTACCGCCAACAGAGCCACCGCTTTGCCATCAACGGCCAGTAACACCGGCGTTGCGCCTTGTGATGCCTGGGCTGAAATATCAGCTTCAATCGCTTTCGTATCGACTTGCTGGTCATTTAACAGAGCCTGATTCCCCAGCAGCAGTGAATGGCCTTCCGCTTCTCCACTTACCCCCAGTCCGCGCAATGTACGGAAGCTATTGACCTGTGGCAGTGTGATATCGCCTGCTTTATCGAGGATTGCCCGCGCCAGCGGATGGCTGGAACCTTGCTCCAGTGCCGCCGCCAGACGCAATGCCTGCGCTTCATCAACATCAGCAAACGTTTTTACTGCGACAACCTGTGGTTTACCTTCGGTCAGCGTCCCGGTTTTATCGAACACCACGGTGTCGAGCGTACTGGCACGTTGCAGCGCATCGGCGTCACGCACCAGCACCCCAAATTCTGCCGCGCGCCCGACGCCGGAAATAATCGACATCGGCGTTGCCAGCCCCAGCGCACACGGACAGGCGATAATCAGCACCGTGGTGGCAATCACCAGGGTATAAACAATTTGCGGTGCGGGTCCAAAGAAATACCAGATTGCCGCACTGATCAACGCAATCACCACTACCACCGGCACAAACACGGCAGAGATTTTATCCGCCAGTTGACCGATTTCTGGCTTACTGCTCTGAGCCTGGCGCACCATGCGAATGATCCGCGACAGCGTGGTATGGCTGCCGACTGCGCTGGCGCGAAACAGCACACTACCGTCCTGTACCACTGTCCCGGCATGAACGCTATCGCCTTCGCCTTTTTGCTGTGGAATAGGTTCGCCCGTTAACATCGCCTCATCCAGCCACGCTTCACCCTGAGTGATTTCGCCATCCACCGGCACACGGTCACCGGTTGTCAGGCGCAGCAACATACCTGGCTGAACGTCTGCCAGCGGCACACTCTTTTCACCTTCGTCAGTAACCAGTCGCGCCGTCGGCGGGGTTAAATCGAGTAATTTCTCCAGCGCCTTTGAAGAACGCTGACGCGCACGCGCTTCCAGCATATGACCGAGGTTGATCAGACCGATAATCATCGCGCTGGCTTCGTAATAAAGATGTCGTGCTTCCATCGGAAACCACTGCGGCCACAGGTTAACGCTCATTGAATAGAGCCATGCCACGCCAGTACCCAGCGCCACCAGCGTATCCATCGTCGCCGCGCCGTTGAGCAGGCTCTTCCATGCACTGCGGTAAAAATGTCCGCCAGCGAAAACCATAACCGCCAGGGTTATCAGCCCAATAACCAGCCACAGGCTGCGGTTGTCGGCGGTGACCATCATGTTATCGCCGATCATCCCCCAGACCATTACCGGGATACCCACCGCCAGAGCGACAATCGCCTGCCAGCGGAAGCGTTTCATGGTAGCGACGGCTGTTTCCTGCTGGCGCTCACGTCGTTTAGCGTCATCTTCAATCGCTTCTGCGCCGTAGCCCGCTTTTTCCACCGCCTGCACTAAATCTTGTGCGGAGGCACTGCCCATCACCAGCGCAGTGCGCTCCGCCAGGTTTACCCGTGCCTGGGTGACGCCCGGTACGCTTTGCAGCGCATTTTGTACGCGGGTGACACAGCTGGCGCAGCTCATGCCGCTCAACAGCAACTGCTGGCTATCGTCGTCATCGGCGGTTGCTGCCGGAAGCTCATCAGAAACCGCTGTCAGTGCTTCCGACGGGATTGATGACTCCGCCAGCGGTTTAGCCTTTGGGTGGCTTACAGATGCGTCATAACCCGCTTGCTTGATGGTTTCGATAAGCTGTTCCGCGCTGGCAGTACCGGTGACGTGCGCTTCAGTAATTGACACATCTGCCTGCTCAACGTCCGGGCGCTGTTCGAGACTTTCTTTCACGCGTTTAACGCAGTGACCGCAGGACAGGCCGTCCAGGGTCAGGTCGATAGTTTGTGACATAACGTACTCCTTTAAGACAGTTTTGACTGACTGTGATAAAGGGTAAACCTTCCAGCAAGGGGAAGGTCAAGAAATTATTTCGTAGCGCAATGAAAACGCGGTGGAGATTAAAAGATTGGCTCAATTTGCATCAGGATTAGACATTTATCTCTTTGTTTTCCTTTGGTTAAGTTGCGGGTGCTAAGTTAAATCAGGATGCCTGAAAATTGGCATCGGGATGAGGAATAGCCTCCCGCATCTATAAAAAGGAGTTAACAACAGATGTCAGATGCAAAAAATTTACAGCAGGCAGTGGATCAGGCATATGTCCAATTTCACTCACTTAGCGGCGGGCAAAATGCCGATTACATTCCCTTTCTGGCGAATGTCCCCAGCCAACTGGCGGGGGTAGCTATTGTGACTTGCGATGGCAACGTCTATCGCGCGGGTGATAGTGATTACCGCTTTGCGCTGGAATCCATCTCGAAAGTCTGTACTTTAGCCCTCGCGCTGGAAGATGTCGGCCCGCAGGCGGTGCAGGACAAAATTGGCGCTGACCCGACCGGATTGCCTTTTAACTCAGTCATTGCCTTAGAACTTCATGGTGGCAAGCCGTTGTCGCCGCTGGTGAATGCAGGCGCTATCGCCACTACCAGTCTGATCAAAGCCGATAATGCTGAACAACGCTGGCAGAGAATTTTACACATCCAACAACAACTTGCTGGTGAGCAGGTGGCGCTTTCTGAGGAAGTGAACCAGTCGGAACAGACCACCAACTTCCACAACCGGGCGATTGCCTGGCTGCTGTATTCCTCTGGATATCTCTATTGCGATGCGATGGAAGCCTGTGATGTGTACACCCGCCAGTGCTCCACGCTTATCAATACCGTTGAGCTGGCTACGCTTGGCGCGACACTGGCGGCGGGCGGTGTTAATCCGCTAAGCCAAAAACGCGTTCTCCAGGCTGACAATGTGCCGTACATCCTGGCCGAAATGATGATGGAAGGGCTGTATGGTCGCTCTGGTGACTGGGCGTATCGCGTTGGCTTACCCGGCAAAAGCGGCGTCGGTGGCGGCATTCTGGCGGTAGTGCCTGGCGTGATGGGGATTGCCGCGTTCTCGCCACCGTTGGATGAAGAAGGCAACAGTGTTCGTGGACAAAAAATGGTGGCATCGGTCGCTAAACAACTCGGCTATAACGTGTTTAAGGGCTGATCATGATGAACACGGAAGGTAATAACGGTGACAAACCTCTGGGACTATGGAATGTGGTTTCCATAGGTATCGGGGCGATGGTGGGGGCGGGGATCTTTGCCCTGTTGGGGCAAGCGGCGTTGCTAATGGAAGCCTCGACCTGGGTCGCTTTTGCTTTTGGCGGCATTGTGGCGATGTTTTCCGGATATGCCTATGCGCGCCTTGGTGCAAGTTATCCCAGCAATGGCGGGATTATTGACTTCTTTCGCCGGGGGTTAGGCAACGGTGTTTTTTCGCTGGCGCTCTCGTTGCTGTACCTGATGACGCTGGCGGTGAGTATCGCGATGGTTGCCCGTGCCTTTGGTGCTTATGCTGTGCAGTTTTTGCATGAGGGCAGCCAGGATGAGCATCTTATTTTGCTCTACGCGCTGGCGATCATTGCCCTGATGACGCTGTTCAACTCCTTAAGCAACCATGCGGTAGGGCGACTGGAAGTGATCCTTGTCGGCATCAAAATGATGATCCTGTTGTTGCTGATTATTGCGGGCGTCTGGTCGCTGCAACCGGCGCATATTTCCGTCTCTGCGCCCCCCAGCTCCGGCGCATTCTTCTCTTGTATCGGGATTACCTTCCTTGCTTATGCGGGCTTTGGCATGATGGCAAACGCGGCGGATAAAGTGAAAGATCCGGCGGTCATTATGCCGCGAGCATTTTTGCTGGCGATAGGCGTTACCACACTGCTCTATATTTCCCTGGCACTGGTGCTGCTTAGTGATGTTTCGGCATTAGAGTTAGAAAAATATGCCGATACCGCCGTAGCGCAGGCCGCTTCTCCACTGCTTGGGCATGTGGGTTATGTGATAGTGGTGATAGGTGCTTTGCTGGCGACGGCATCAGCCATCAACGCAAACCTGTTTGCGGTGTTTAATATCATGGACAACATGGGCAGCGAGCGTGAACTGCCGAAGCTAATGAATAAATCCCTGTGGCGGCAGAGTACGTGGGGTAACATCATCATAGTGGTGTTGATCATGCTGATGACGGCGGCGCTTAATTTAGGTTCCCTGGCCAGTGTTGCCAGCGCCACCTTTTTGATCTGCTACCTTGCGGTGTTTGTGGTGGCGATCCGTCTGCGTCATGATATTCACGCCTCGTTGCCAATCCTCGTTGTCGGTATGATGGTCATGCTATTGGTAATCATCGGTTTTATTTACAGTCTATGGTCCCAGGGCAGCAGCGCACTGATGTGGATTATTGGCGCACTATTACTAAGCCTTATTGTGGCAATGGTAATGAAACGGAATAAAACCATATAAAATCTACCTGCGCGCAGTGCTTTCTGTGCTGCGCCTTTATTTTTTTTCTTAATCAAACCCTCCGTCTTATACTTTTAATAAATAAGTCACAAAAAAATGGTATATACACGATAAAACTGTGATTCTTATCACTTCTTACTATGGATTATTCTCAATGCGGATGATGGTAATCTAAAACTCGTAGTGTATTCTTAATAAATAACGTATAAGCTTTTTAGCTGCATTTCTTTTAATAGGGGGAATAAAAACGAAAGAGATGCACAAGTTATTACCCTTCTTAAATAAAATGAGGCTGGTTATAAAAACTAGTTAAAATAATGACCTGGAAGGAAGTGACGGTGATGCTGCCAACTTACTGATTTAGTGTATGATGGTGTTTTTGAGGTGCTCCAGTGGCTTCTGTTTCTATCAGCTGTCCCTCCTGTTCAGCTACTGACGGGGTGGTGCGTAACGGCAAAAGCACCGCCGGACATCAGCGCTATCTCTGCTCTCACTGCCGTAAAACATGGCAACTGCAGTTCACTTACACCGCTTCTCAACCCGGTACGCACCAGAAAATCATTGATATGGCCATGAATGGCGTTGGATGCCGGGCAACTGCCCGCATTATGGGCGTTGGCCTCAACACGATTTTACGTCACTTAAAAAACTCAGGCCGCAGTCGGTAACCTCGCGCATACAGCCGGGCAGTGACGTCATCGTCTGCGCGGAAATGGACGAACAGTGGGGCTATGTCGGGGCTAAATCGCGCCAGCGCTGGCTGTTTTACGCGTATGACAGGCTCCGGAAGACGGTTGTTGCGCACGTATTCGGTGAACGCACTATGGCGACGCTGGGGCGTCTTATGAGCCTGCTGTCACCCTTTGACGTGGTGATATGGATGACGGATGGCTGGCCGCTGTATGAATCCCGCCTGAAGGGAAAGCTGCACGTAATCAGCAAGCGATATACGCAGCGAATTGAGCGGCATAACCTGAATCTGAGGCAGCACCTGGCACGGCTGGGACGGAAGTCGCTGTCGTTTTCAAAATCGGTGGAGCTGCATGACAAAGTCATCGGGCATTATCTGAACATAAAACACTATCAATAAGTTAGAGTCATTACCGTCGCGGTGATATCACCGGACACCGTGCAGGATGAAGTGCGGCGCGATGTTTATTACTATCGGGTGTACATTCGCACTTTCAGTAATCATCTGGAAAATAAAAGCAAACAGCAGTTTCCGATATTTCCCGGCATGGTGGCGACGGTCGATATCCGCACCGGCAAAAAGAGCGTGCTGGATTATCTGTTGAAACCCTTTAACAAAGCACAGGAGGCGTTGCGCGAACGATGAACATTAGCGATGTAGCAAAAATTACCGGCCTGACCAGCAAAGCCATTCGCTTCTATGAAGAGAAGGGGCTGGTGACACCACCGATGCGCAGCGAAAATGGTTATCGCACCTACACGCAGCAGCATCTCAACGAACTGACCTTACTGCGCCAGGCGCGCCAGGTGGGCTTTAACCTGGAAGAGAGCGGCGAACTGGTGAATCTGTTTAACGACCCGCAGCGCCACAGTGCTGACGTAAAACGGCGCACACTGGAGAAGGTGGCGGAGATCGAGCGACATATCGAAGAACTGCAATCCATGCGCGACCAGTTACTGGCGCTGGCGAATGCCTGCCCCGGCGATGACAGCGCCGACTGCCCGATTATCGAAAATCTCTCCGGCTGCTGTCATCATCGGGCGGGGTGAAAAATCAGTTAATCCCCGTTTGCACCGAAAGAATATGCTGCAAACTTTCTACCATAATGCGTCCCGTCTGAAATAAGCCTTCCTGTATTGCGTTGCTGGCATTAACCGCGTGAACCAGGGAGGCTAATAATACTACTTGCAAGAAGGCAAAAATAAACGCACCGATAATCAGAATATGTGTCAGGGATATTTTCTTTTCATCCTTCATTTTAAATAGCCCACAAACTCTCCTTCCTTCATTAATGCGACTTTTCCTGTGTGATGATAAACAATCACGTTATACAGACCCGACTGATAAACCGTAGCATCGGCATTATCTTCATCAATCGCACATAATGAATCATTGAGATAAGCAAAGTTTTTGCTGCTCATTCTAAAGGTCATGCCAAATCCTTTATAAATGGCTTTCTTTGTCGCCTGGGCATGTTGTGCGGCTTCTGCATTTTTAAATGCCTGCGCTTCGGATGCACTTAAAATAGCCGCCTGACGCTGTTGTTCGGCAAGATAACAGGTGTCATGAGATACGCCTTGCGCCTGGCAGTCTGCAATGCGAGACGCGGGAGAGCTACAACCAGCCAGCATGATTAACGCCAGCAGGGAAATCGATTTAATGGTGCTATTCATCATTGTTAACCTTAAATAATATGAGAATTAATGAAGAGGTGATATTAGGCAAACGTCCTTGCTCTAATTTATTCAATAGTTCTGTTTTTTATTGGTATTTATAAGGTGTCTGGTAAAATTTTAGAACGAATATCCCACACCGACACCAGCACCGAAATCAGATTGCGTATCCGCAGAAACACCCGCTTTAAGCACTGTATGCGTTCCGGCATTAAAAGACGTGCCGACAGATACCGCTGATTCACCATTAAACGTTCCCGCGCCCGCAGACACCATCATTAAATCACCGGTTTTTACCTGCGGCTGTGAGGCAATGGCAATAGCTGACGCAATCCCCGCATTGGCATCTTTACGGTTGTCTTCAACTTCGTTTTTCAGTGAGCTGAAATGGTTATTGAGCGTATTAATTTGTTGGCTGTTATCCGCTACTCGTTTTTGCGTGGTTGATAACTGATGATGTGTATCGGTGGAATCCTGCACCAGATTTTGAATTTGTTCACCGTAATGAACGCTATCAATCTGTTGTTGTGCCGCCAGCTTACTTACCGCAGTGTTGGTTTTTGTTATATCGCCATGAATTTCTTCCAGTTCTTTTGATTGGTTCTCGGTGGCAACACTTTGAGATACCGTCGTCATGGTAGAAGAAAGAGCGTCAATTTTTTTCCCTTGCTCCGCAGAAGCGCGCGTGCTGGTTTCATTTTCCGCAGCCAGTTTAGCATTGACCATACTCTGATAACGGGCGGCGGTCTGAACATCACCGGTGGCAGCGACCGTTTTTTGTGTGGCTTCGATTTGCTTTTGTTGCTCGGTAATCTGCGTTTGTTGGGCTTCGGCTTGTTGCTGCTGTGCGTTATCCGCAGCCTCCTGACGGGCGTTTACCATACTCTGATAACGCGCTGCGTTTTGGACATCACCGGTAGCGGCGACTGTTTTTTGTGTATCGTTAATTTGGTCTTGTTGAGCTCTAAGAATGTTCTTCTGTTCGATAATGTCGTCAGTATTTTTATGAATAGCCGCTTTGCTGGCGTCAATCTCGGTTTGCGCTGACGTAATGGCCTGGTGCGCTTCATTGGCGGTCGACACTGCTGTGTTAGCGGTGGTTTGCGCATTCTGGATGGCTGTATCCTGTGCCGCATCGCGGTCTGCCTGGGTCTGTTCCGGGGAGATATTTTCGCCCGTCTCTGAAGATATATACCCATGCGAAAACAGATAGTCTTGCGCGGCTTCTGTATTTCCAGTACGAATCATGAAGCGTCCAATTTTCTGGTCAACTTCTTCATGTGACATCCCTGGTTGGATTGCCTCCAGTTCTGTCGCTGCCGCCTCAATCGTATCACCCGCAAAGGCAGATGGACTTACAGCAGTAGCAATAACGACAGCCAGTAAAGATATCTTTACAGTTTTCATTCATTTTTTCTCAATCAAAGTAAGTCGCATTTATGTTTCTTATAGCAACATTAATTGTTGTTATAAGAAATATTATGCGTTTCGTATTGATCGAAATCTACGCTGGCATTTGTGTGATGTAAAGCGCGTTTTTATACGATGTAAGCGTAAACACCGACTAATGGAAACTAAAAAAGTTTCCATTAGAAATAAAATGGAAAATCATTTTGTGCTATTTCTCAGTAACAAACCGTAAAGACTTGTTTTGATAAGCGAAATAAATGCTGTTTCTGCACTAAACGTGATGCTGTTGCTGATGTATGTTAGAATGCGTTTCTTTGATAAATCTCAATTTTTAAGAGGTTTACGCTAGGCAGGAAAATTAAATGAATGAATTTGAGAAGATTTTTAATGAAATGAATCTGGACAGGGCGTTACTCCCTATCCTTTTTCGTTCGAATCGCTCCACGGTGTGGAAGTATTTAAGCGGCGATAGTACGGCTCCTGCCTCTGCCATGTCGCTGATCATGCTGTTGCAGTTGATCCAGAAGAGAAACCCCGATTTGTTAGCCGAATGGTTAACGCTTTCTGATTTCACCATTCCGCCAGAAGTTTACCTGGATCAGCCCGATTACTGGAAAGGGTGGGTGTATACCCAACATAAGGTCAATAAAAACGTCCTGGAATATTTAAAAAAACATTATCCGGATGAAGACCAGAAAAGTATGGGTAAAACCACAGAAGAGTAAATTGCCATTCCCCGCCCACATGCCGGATGCGGCGTAAACGCCTTATCCGGCCTACGTTCGCGCACAGACTGGCTAGTTTTGTAGGCCTGATAAGACGCGTCAGCGTCGCATCAGGCGATGACCGCACGGATGATCAACGTTATCCCTTCAATCGCAATCACCTCAACATGCGTACCTGCGCCGAGATCCTCGCTGGCGCTGACAGGCCATGAACTGTCGCCGACGCGCATATGACCGCGCCCGTTGACCAGCGGCGATTCCAGCACAAACCGCCTGCCAATCAACTGCTGGCCACGCTGGTTTAAATGACTGTCGCTGTGCTTTTGTTCGCGTACCCGCCGTGACAACCATTTCCACCACAGCCAGGCGGCGAGCAGCGTCAGGACGGCAAAGATCACCCCTTGCCACTCCCAACCCAGCGGCAGCAGCCAGACCACCAGACCAGTAATCACCGCCGCGACACCGCTCCACAACAGATAACCGTTTCCGCCCAGCATCTCGGCAGCCAGCAATAAACCGCCGAGACTCAGCCAGAAAATATGCGGGTGTACTACCAGCAGCTCGATCATGATTTATTTCGCTCGTTGGCGCTGTCTTTCACCAGTTCGGCAATCCCGGCAATCGACCCCATCAGGCTGCTGGCGTCTAATGGCATCATCACCACTTTGCTGTTACTGGACGAACCGATTTGTTGCAACGCTTCGGTGTATTTCTGCGCTACGAAGTAGTTCACCGCCTGAATATCACCGGAGGCGATGGCTTCAGACACCATTTGGGTCGCGCGAGCTTCCGCTTCGGCGGAACGTTCTCGCGCTTCAGCCTGTAAAAACGCCGACTGACGTTCGCCTTCCGCTTTCAGGATTTGCGACTGTTTTTCACCTTCGGCTTTGAGGATTTCCGCCTGACGGATCCCTTCCGCCTCAAGGATGTAAGCGCGTTTGGTACGTTCCGCTTTCATCTGCGCGTTCATCGAAGAGATAAGCTCTGCCGGTGGGCGCACATCACGAATTTCAATACGGGTGACTTTAATCCCCCACGGGTTGGTGGCTTCATCGACAATATGCAGCAGGCGCGAGTTAATGCTGTCGCGCTGGGAGAGCATTTCGTCCAGTTCCATTGAGCCAAGCACGGTACGGATGTTGGTCATGGTCAGGTTGATGATTGCCAGCTCCAGATTGCTGACTTCATAAGCGGCGCGCGGGGCATCAATCACCTGAATAAAACAGACTGCGTCGATGGTCACGTTGGCGTTATCTTTCGAGATAACTTCCTGGGAAGGGATATCGAGCACTTGCTCCATCATATTGATCTTGCGACCAATGCGATCCATAAATGGCACCACCAGACTGAGCCCCGGCTGTAACGTTTTGGTATAGCGACCAAAACGTTCTACCGTCCACTGATAGCCCTGCGGCACGATTTTGACGCCCGCGCCAACAATGACCAGCGCGACAAAAATGAGAATCGGGATAAAAATAAGCATCGGAAAAACCTCCTGTTGTACCGTCCATAATCAGCAAAATTGCTGCTTGATTAAACAAATTATACCTGATTACTGAAAGAGAGTTCCCCCTTATTCTTGCGGAGGATAAACTGTTTTTAGTAAAAATCAGAAAAAGGGATGGGTAATGCAGGAAAATAGTCTTTTGCTCCAACTGCAAAATGTTGGATATCAGGTGGGCGATACGAAGATTCTCAATAACATCAATTTTTCGCTGCGTGCTGGCGAATTTAAGTTAATTACCGGCCCTTCCGGCTGCGGCAAAAGTACGCTACTAAAAATTGTTGCTTCATTAATCAGTCCGAGTAGTGGAACGTTACTATTTGCAGGCGAAGATATATTCACCCTGAAGCCAGAGGAGTATCGCCAGCAAGTCTCCTACTGTGCCCAGACACCAGTGTTGTTTGGCGACACGGTATACGATAATCTGATCTTTCCCTGGCAGATCCGTAACCAGCAGCCTGACCCGGCCATTTTTCTCGATTTTCTCGAACGCTTCGCTTTGCCGGACAGCATTTTGACGAAGAATATCGCCGAGCTATCTGGTGGTGAAAAACAACGCATCTCATTGATTCGTAACCTGCAATTTATGCCGAAGGTTTTATTGCTGGATGAAATCACCAGTGCGCTGGATGAAAGTAATAAACATAACGTTAATGAGATGATCCACCGGTATGTGCGCGAGCAAAATATTGCCGTGCTGTGGGTGACACACGATAAAGACGAAATTAATCATGCGGATAAGGTGATTACACTGCAACCGCATGCCGGAGAAATGCAGGAAGCACGCTATGAACTCGCATAATATTACTAACGAATCATTGGCACTGGCATTAATGCTAGTGGTGGTGGCAATCTTAATTAGCCATAAAGAAAAACTGGCGCTGGAGAAAGATATTCTCTGGAGCGTCGGGCGAGCGATAATTCAGCTGATTATTGTTGGCTATGTGCTGAAATATATTTTCAGCGTTGATGATGCCAGCCTGACATTATTGATGGTGTTATTTATTTGCTTTAATGCGGCGTGGAATGCGCAAAAACGCAGTAAATATATTGCTAAAGCTTTTATCTCGTCGTTTATTGCCATTACGGTCGGGGCGGGAATTACCCTCGCGGTGTTAATTTTATCGGGTTCGATTGAGTTTATCCCGATGCAGGTGATCCCTATCGCCGGGATGATAGCCGGTAACGCCATGGTAGCGGTGGGGTTGTGTTACAACAATTTAGGGCAACGGGTCATTAGCGAACAGCAACAGATTCAGGAGAAACTGAGTCTTGGCGCGACGCCGAAACAGGCTTCAGCGATATTGATTCGCGACAGTATTCGCGCGGCTTTAATTCCGACGGTCGATTCAGCAAAAACGGTTGGCTTAGTGAGTTTACCAGGAATGATGTCCGGGTTGATATTTGCCGGGATTGATCCGGTGAAGGCGATTAAATATCAGATTATGGTGACCTTTATGCTGCTCTCAACCGCCAGCTTGTCGACCATTATTGCCTGTTATTTAACCTATCGGAAGTTTTATAATTCGCGCCACCAGTTGGTGGTGACGCAATTGAAGAAGAAATGATGCGATACCGGATGCGCAGCATCGCATCCGGCGTTGTGGTTCATGTGCCGATCAACGGAATATCAATACAACAATGCATACAACTGGCGGCGATATTTCGACGCCAGCGCATCCCCCGTACCCAGCGCAGCGAGGATCTCCTGGAACGTTTTACGTGTCTGACCGTCTGCGGCGGTGAGATCTTTACGCAGATGCCCGAACAGTAACTCCAGCGCCTCTTCATTGCGCCCAACCTGATGCAACTGTAGCGCCAGTTGCGTTGCCAGTGCGGCATCTTCAGGATTCTCCGCTACCTGCTGTTGCAACTGTTGAATTTCCGGCGTATCAGCCGCCTGCTTCAGCAGTTCGATTTGCGCCACCAGCCCCTGATAGCGGGTGTCCTGATCCTGCAACGGAATGGTTTTCAGCACGGCTTCTGCATCTTCAGAACGGTTCAGCGCAATCAGCGTTTCTGCCAGTAGCAGGCCGATCTCCCCGTTCTGATTCGACAACTGCCAGGCGTCTTTCAGCAATGGCAGGGCGTCGGTGTAATTGCCTTCCTGCATCAGTTGCATCGCCTGCTGCGCTTTCAGCTCTTCTTCGCGCGGCAGCACTTTATCCAGCAGGGCGCGGATCGCCTCTTCCGGTTGCGGCCCCTGGAAGCCGTCTACCGGTTGCCCGTTCTGGAACAGATATACGGTCGGAATCGCGCGCAGACCAAACTGCGCGGCAATCATCTGCTCCGCATCGCAGTCCAGCTTCGCCAGAATAAATTGCCCGTTGTACTGCGCCGCGAGGCTTTCCAGAATTGGGGTTAACTGCAAACAGTGCTGGCTACGTTCAGACCAAAAATAGAACAGCACCGGTGTGGTCATCGACTGTTCAAGAACCTGTTGCAGGTTAGATTCGTTAATGTTGACAATATTTTCTACGGACATGGAGTCGCTCTCTGTTGTCGATATTTTCTTTGACATGGGGGCTTAAGCGCGCGCTTCAACTCACCCCTGCAATATTTTGTCCATCACGCGCCCCGGCAGCAGGCGTTTGAGCACCATTACCGCCCAGGTCACCAGCGTCACCGGATAGCGCATCTTCGGCTTCTCGCTAATAAAAGCATGGCGCACTTTGGCGACCACCGCTTCCGGCCCCAACGTAAAGCGGGCAGCAATGCCAGGGTTTTCGACCGGTTTATCACTTTGCGTCTGGTTGACGTTGTCGGTAAAGCGAGTACGAATAGGCCCCGGCTCAATCAGGCTGACTTTAATTCCGCTGTGGCGCAGCTCCATGCGCAGCGCGTCTGACCACGCCTCCAGCGCATATTTACTGGCCGCGTAAGCGCCACGACCCGGTGTGGAGATTAATCCCATCACCGATGAGGTCATCACAATACGCCCTTCACCGTGCGGCAACATCGCGGGTAACAGGCGCATGGTGAGCTGGTGTGCGCCGAAAAAGTTGGCGGAAAACTGCTGTTCCATCTGCGCACGGCTGATGGTGGAAAGGGGGCCATACATGCCGAATCCGGCATTGTTAAAGATCCCATACAGACAATTATCGGTCAGGGCGATCACTTCGTCGGCTGCGCGATCAACACTTTCTGGCGAATCCAGATCGATCAACACGCCGGTAAATCCCATGCTGTTCATGCGCTCAACATCATCCGGTTTCCGGCAACCTGCCAGCACATGAAAACCCTGGCGTTTTAATTCGAGCGCGCTTTCCAGGCCAATTCCACTGGAACATCCGGTAATTAAGACCGATTTTTGCATAACTTTACCTGTCAGGATCTCCGTTGCTTTATGAGTCATGATTTACTAAAGGCTGCAACTGCTTCGCCATCCAGTCGGCAATAAACGGCTGGGCGTCGCGGTTGGGATGAATACCGTCATCCTGCATCCATTGTGGCTTGAGGTAGACCTCTTCCATAAAAAAAGGCAGCAGCGGAACATCAAACTCTTTGGCGAGTTTGGGGTAAATGGCGCTAAAGGCTTCATTATAACGGCGACCATAGTTTGCAGGCAGACGTATTTGCATTAACAATGGTTCAGCGTTGGCGGCTTTGACATCCTGCAAAATCTGGTGCAGCGTTTGCTCGGTTTGCTGTGGCTGAAAACCACGCAATCCATCATTGCCGCCCAGTTCAACCAGCACCCAGCGCGGCTGATGCTGCTTCAGCAAAGCCGGAAGGCGCGCCAGCCCTTGTTGCGAGGTGTCGCCGCTGATGCTGGCATTAACTACCGACGTTTTACTCTGCCACTTATCATTCAACAAGGCAGGCCAGGCCGCGCTGGCAGACATTCGATACCCGGCGCTCAGGCTATCACCCAGAATTAATAACGTGTCCGCTGCGGCGGCACGGAAGGTTAACAGAACCAGGAACAGGAAGGGCAAATGCCAGCGGAAAACATTGTTGAAGTTCATCATCTTAAGAAGTCCGTCGGTCAGGGGGAGCATGAACTCTCCATCCTCACCGGAGTTGAGCTGGTTGTCAAACGTGGCGAAACTATCGCACTGGTGGGCGAGTCGGGATCGGGTAAATCAACCTTACTGGCGATCCTCGCCGGGCTGGATGACGGCAGCAGTGGCGAAGTGAGTCTGGTGGGACAACCGCTACATAATATGGACGAAGAAGCGCGGGCAAAGTTGCGCGCGAAGCACGTAGGCTTTGTTTTTCAATCATTTATGTTAATTCCTACCCTTAACGCGCTGGAAAACGTCGAGCTTCCGGCGCTGCTGCGCGGTGAGAGTAGCGCAGAAAGTCGTAACGGAGCGAAAGCGTTGCTCGAACAGTTAGGGTTGGGTAAACGTCTTGATCATCTTCCGGCACAGCTTTCCGGCGGCGAACAGCAACGTGTGGCGCTTGCGAGAGCCTTTAACGGTCGGCCTGATGTGCTGTTTGCCGACGAACCCACCGGCAACCTTGACCGCCAGACGGGCGATAAAATTGCCGACCTGCTGTTTTCCCTCAACCGTGAACATGGCACCACGTTGATTATGGTGACTCACGACCTGCAACTGGCGGCGCGCTGCGACCGTTGCTTACGGCTGGTTAACGGGCAGTTGCAGGAGGAAGCATGATTGCACGTTGGTTCTGGCGCGAATGGCGCTCGCCGTCGCTATTAATTGTCTGGCTGGCGCTAAGCCTGGCGGTGGCCTGCGTGCTGGCGCTGGGCAATATCAGCGATCGCATGGAGAAAGGTTTAAGCCAGCAAAGCCGGGAGTTTATGGCGGGCGATCGGGCGTTGCGCAGTTCGCGCGAAGTGCCGCAAGCGTGGCTGGAGGAAGCGCAAAAGCGCGGCCTGAAAGTCGGCAAGCAGCTGACTTTCGCCACAATGACCTTTGCAGGCGACACACCGCAGCTGGCGAACGTCAAGGCGGTGGATGATATCTACCCGATGTATGGCGATCTGCAAACTAATCCCCCTGGCCTGAAACCGCAGGCGGGCAGCGTATTGCTGGCTCCACGCCTGATGGCGCTCCTTAACCTGAAAACGGGCGACACCATTGACGTGGGCGATGCCACACTGCGGATTGCCGGAGAAGTAATTCAGGAACCGGATTCTGGTTTTAACCCCTTCCAGATGGCTCCGCGTCTGATGATGAATCTGGCGGATGTCGATAAAACCGGAGCCGTGCAGCCGGGGAGTCGGGTCACCTGGCGTTATAAATTCGGCGGCAGCGAGAACCAGCTCGATGGCTATGAGAAATGGCTGTTACCTCAGCTTAAACCCGAACAACGCTGGTACGGTCTGGAACAGGACGAAGGCGCGCTGGGGCGATCGATGGAACGCTCGCAGCAGTTCCTGCTGCTTTCGGCGCTTCTGACCTTGCTGCTGGCAGTGGCAGCGGTGGCTGTGGCGATGAATCATTACTGTCGCAGTCGCTACGATCTGGTGGCGATCCTCAAAACGCTGGGAGCAGGGCGAGCGCAACTGCGTAAGCTAATCGTCGGTCAGTGGTTGATGGTGCTGACGCTTTCAGCCGTTACCGGTGGGGCGATAGGTCTGTTGTTCGAAAACGTGTTGATGGTGCTGCTCAAGCCCGTTCTGCCTGCCGCACTACCGCCAGCCAGCCTCTGGCCGTGGCTGTGGGCGCTCGGCACCATGACGGTCATCTCGCTGCTGGTGGGGCTGCGACCGTACCGCCTGTTGCTGGCAACGCAGCCTTTACGCGTATTACGTAATGATGTGGTAGCGAACGTCTGGCCGCTGAAGTTTTATCTGCCGATTGTCAGTGTGGTGGTTGTGCTGCTGCTCGCCGGATTAATGGGTGGCAGTATGCTGCTCTGGGCGGTGCTGGCGGGCGCGGTAGTGCTGGCTTTGCTGTGCGGTGTGCTGGGCTGGATGCTGCTTAATGTATTACGCAGCATGACGCTAAAATCGCTACCTCTGCGTCTGGCAGTCAGCCGCCTGTTACGTCAGCCGTGGTCAACGTTAAGCCAGCTTTCGGCATTTTCGCTCTCCTTTATGCTGCTGGCACTGCTGCTGGTGTTGCGTGGCGATCTGCTCGACCGTTGGCAACAGCAGCTACCGCCAGAAAGCCCGAACTACTTTTTAATCAACATCGCCACAGAACAGGTTACGCCGCTAAAAGCGTTCCTCGCGGAACATCAGATAGTCCCGGAATCGTTTTATCCGGTAGTGCGGGCGCGGCTGACGGCGATTAACGGCAAGCCGACAGAAGGCAATGAAGATGAGGCGCTCAACCGCGAACTCAACCTCACCTGGCAAAATACGCGGCCCGATCATAACCCGATTGTCGCCGGTAACTGGCCGCCAAAAGCGGATGAAGTGTCGATGGAAGAGGGGCTGGCGAAACGCTTAAAAGTTACCCTCGGCGATACCGTGACTTTTATGGGCGATACCCAGGAGTTCCGCACTAAAGTGACCAGCCTGCGCAAAGTGGACTGGGAAAGTCTGCGGCCTAATTTCTATTTTATTTTCCCGGAAGGGGCGCTGGACGGGCAGCCGCAAAGCTGGCTCACCAGTTTCCGCTGGGAGAACGGCAACGGCATGTTGACGCAACTTAACCGCCAGTTCCCGACCATTAGCCTGTTAGACATTGGCGCGATTTTAAAACAGGTCGGTCAGGTGCTGGAGCAGGTAAGTCGGGCGCTGGAAGTGATGGTGGTGCTGGTCACCGCCTGCGGTATGTTGCTGTTGCTGGCGCAGGTGCAGGTGGGAATGCGTCAGCGCCATCAGGAGCTGGTGGTGTGGCGCACTCTCGGTGCGGGCAAAAAACTGCTGCGCACGACATTGTGGTGTGAGTTCGCCATGCTCGGGTTTGTTTCTGGCCTGGTAGCCGCGATTGGCGCGGAAACGGCGCTGGCGGTACTGCAATCGAAAGTGTTTGATTTCCCGTGGGAACCGGACTGGCGATTGTGGATTGTGCTGCCGTGCAGCGGTGCGCTGCTGCTGTCGCTTTTCGGCGGCTGGCTGGGCGCGCGACTGGTTAAGGGGAAGGCGCTGTTCAGGCAGTTTGCGGGGTGATGACAGGCGTAGCGCATCCGGCATGAATAGTGCGCCCTTTGGCAACAATCTGAAACCGACTGTCATGTCGGTTTTTTTATATCTGTATTCTGTTGCAATCATTCTGTTCTCACGACAATCGCCGTTTCAGAATACCGCTCATCACCGCGCCCTAACCCACGCCATCACTTCCGCCCACTCACCGCGAAAGACAACCTTTTCCGCTTTTTTCTCAAGCTGATAGCGGTACATCGGGTCGTAATACTCTTCAAGCAGTGGCACTAGCCAGGCCATATGACCGTCGGTGCTGCCGGTTGCGAGTTGCGTTGTCAGCGCCGCATCCAGCCGGGCAGCCAGTTCATTATATCGTTGTAGCCCCAGCCGACGCTTAATCGCCGAAAGACCGTGATGCAGATATTCGCAATACGCTTGCCATCCCTGTTCGTCGCCGTACGCATTGGTAAAATCATGATGCATACGCAAGAAATATTCTTCGTTCAGGCGTTCAAGACGGATCTCAAACGGGTCTTCTACCACGGCAATCGCCGCCTGGGTCATTTGCTCGCGCAGACATTCCGGCAGATGGTTTGAACCAATCATCCGGCTTTCATCTTCCAGCACCCACAGGCGCAGATCCTGACGGGCGTCAGTTTTTAGCATCTCGGCAGCCAGCAGGTTTTCAAAACTCGCCTGGCTAAGTTGCGGCTGTAACGTGCGACCAAAAGCAGAACCGCGATGGCGCGCCAGCCCTTCCAGATCGACACCGTTCGGCTGTTGCTGCACTAACAGCGTTTTACCACTGCCGGTACAACCGCCAATCAGCACTATCGGTTTTTGTGACAGTTCAATGGTCGCCTGAATCGCGGTCTGGCGCAGTGCCTTATAACCGCCTTCCACCAGCGGATAATCAATCCCCGCTTCATGCAGCCAACGTTGCACAATATGTGAACGTTGACCGCCACGGGCGCAGCAGAGAATACCTTGCGGATTTTGCAGGCACGCTGCCCGCCAGGCGTCCATGCGCTGCTGACGAATTTCACCCGCCACCAGTTTATGCCCCAGCGCCAGCGCCGCGTCTGACCCTTGCTGTTTATAGCAGGTGCCAACGGCGGCGCGTTCATCGTTATTCATTAACGGCAGGTTGATAGCGGCGGGCATTGCGCCTTGCTCAAACTCGATGGGGGCGCGAACATCAATAATGGGCGTATCAGCAATCAGCAGGGCACGATAGTCCTGTTCCGTGTGTCTCTCTTGCATAGTTAAAAGTGAACCTCAAATCAGCTTGCGCGCTATTTTACGCGCCAACGCGCGAGGAAACTTGATTTTTAACTGTGTGAGTTGCCGAAAATTTCTAAAAATCCGCTGATTTCTGGTCTGCGCTGGGTAAACAAGGTCACAATATCTTCTACCGCTTTGCCGCTACCAAATTTGCGCCATGCCAGACTCAATGGCGAAGGAGGGCGCATCGTTGGGATGACCCGGCTGACCAGTTGTTGATTATCGATCATTGACTGGCAAAGTGATTTTGGCAAAAAACCGATACCAACGCCCGCCAGATGGGCAGCGATTTTCGTCTCCATGTCCGGAACGAGAATCTCTTTTTGCCCCGGCAATCGCCAGGCGACTCGCTTTGTTAAGGTGCGGGCGCTGTCTTCAATATTGACCGCCGGAAAGCGCCGTAACTGCGCTTCTGTGAGCGGCTCTTCAACGTTCGCCAGCGGATGATCCGCCGCCATGACAAAGCGCCATTGCACCGAACCTAAAGGATCAAGGCTAAAAGTATTTGCCAGCGCCTCGGTTCCTGTGACGCCGATAGCCAGTGAAAAACCTTCGTACAATAGAGAATCCCAGACGCCCATATAGATTTGCCGGGAGATGTGAAACTGGGTAAACGGGTAACGTTCATTCAGCCACGCCAGCAATTGGGCGACGGCCTGGGGGGTGTAGAGCAGGTTGTTGATGACAATATTCACCTGGCGTTCTACGCCATCATTCACCTGTTGCAGCTCGCTGGGCATACTTTCCAGCCAGCTCAGCCAGTCTCTGGCCTGACAAAGCAGATGCTCGCCTGCCGCTGTCAATGTCACGCTGCGAGTCGTGCGGAAAAACAACGCCACCCCGGTATTCTCTTCCAGAAGTTTAATGCGATAACTGATGGTCGCCGTGGTTTTGCATAATCGTTCTGCCGCTTTTGAAAAACTTCCTGTTTCAGCAACCGCAATGAAAGTCCGCAAGGTTTCTGGATCAAACATCTTCAGGTATCCCCTTTTAAATCCGCAAGTTGCGTGATTTTGCTGTCCTTTGATTTACTTGTATTTTTACATGATAACCCTGTGTGATTTGTGGGCTAAATCTAGTTTTGGAAAAATATTCCAACTTTTGTGTTGATGTTGTTCTCTTAAGGTTTTAGATTGCCTGTTATTGAAACCAAGCTGACCGGTCGGCGCTGGTTGAACGGAATTATGTTACAAGGACAACAAGATGAAACTTCAGGTATTACCGTTAAGTCAGGAAGCCTTCAGTGCTTATGGCGACGTAATCGAAACGCAGCAACGGGATTTTTTTCATATTAACAATGGCCTGGTGGAGCGTTATCACGATTTGGCGCTGGTTGAGATTCTTGAGCAAGACCGTACTCTGATTAGCATTAACCGCGCGCAACCTGCCAGGCTGCCGCTGACCATTCACGAACTCGAACGTCATCCGCTGGGCACTCAGGCGTTTATCCCGATGAAAGGGGAAGTGTTTGTGGTGGTCGTGGCGTTAGGTGACGACAAACCAGACCTGACAACGCTGCGGGCGTTTATCACCAACGGTGAGCAGGGGGTGAATTACCATCGTAATGTCTGGCATCACCCGCTTTTCGCCTGGCAGCGCGTCACCGATTTTCTGACCATCGATCGCGGCGGCAGTGACAACTGTGATGTCGAAAGTATTCCTGAGCAGGAGCTCTGTTTTGCGTGACGCCTACAACCGACTTGCATAAGATAAACGAATTGTTCATTGTTTATGCTCACTTGTAGGTCGGAGTTAACGTAGGTATGACGGAAGTTAGACGGCGCGGCAGGCCAGGACAGGCGGAGCCTGTGGCACAGAAGGGCGCACAGGCGTTAGAGCGGGGAATTGCGATTCTGCAATATCTGGAAAAAAGTGGGGGAAGTTCGTCAGTTAGCGATATTTCTCTCAATCTGGATTTGCCGCTCTCCACGACCTTTCGCCTGCTGAAGGTTTTACAGGCAGCGGATTTTGTCTATCAGGACAGTCAGTTAGGCTGGTGGCATATAGGATTAGGTGTTTTTAACGTCGGTGCGGCGTACATCCATAACCGCGATGTCCTCTCCGTCGCCGGGCCGTTTATGCGCCGCCTGATGTTACTTTCCGGCGAAACGGTCAATGTCGCGATTCGTAACGGCAATGAAGCAGTATTAATTGGTCAGTTAGAGTGTAAATCGATGGTCAGGATGTGTGCGCCGCTGGGCAGTCGTCTGCCGTTACATGCTTCCGGCGCAGGCAAGGCGCTGCTTTATCCGCTGGCGGAAGAGGAGCTGATGAGCATCATCCTGCAAACCGGTTTGCAGCAGTTTACGCCAACTACGCTTGTGGATATGCCCACCTTGCTGAAGGATCTGGAACAAGCGCGTGAACTGGGCTATACCGTAGATAAAGAAGAGCATGTTGTTGGCCTGAATTGCATAGCTTCAGCAATTTACGATGATGTGGGTAGTGTTGTTGCCGCTATCTCCATCTCCGGGCCTTCATCAAGACTGACAGAAGATCGTTTTGTCAGTCAGGGTGAGCTGGTCAGAGACACCGCCCGCGATATCAGCACGGCGTTGGGACTGAAAGCACATCCATAGTGTCTGTCGCATCCCGCTCTGCGGAGCGGGTTTTTTTGACAAAATTTGAAAGTTGGAAAATTTTTCCAATTAATTGAGGTAGGAAGAAAATGGCAAAAATGAGAGCCGTTGACGCGGCAATGTATGTGCTGGAGAAAGAAGGTATCACCACCGCCTTCGGCGTTCCGGGAGCAGCAATCAATCCTTTCTATTCAGCGATGCGTAAGCACGGCGGTATTCGTCACATTCTGGCGCGTCACGTGGAAGGTGCGTCGCACATGGCGGAAGGCTACACCCGCGCAACGGCAGGGAATATCGGCGTATGTCTGGGAACATCGGGACCAGCAGGCACTGACATGATCACCGCGCTCTATTCCGCTTCTGCTGATTCCATTCCTATTTTGTGCATTACCGGCCAGGCTCCGCGCGCCCGTTTGCATAAAGAAGATTTCCAGGCCGTTGATATTGAAGCAATTGCTAAACCGGTCAGTAAAATGGCGGTTACAGTACGTGAAGCGGCGCTGGTGCCTCGTGTGCTGCAACAGGCATTTCACCTGATGCGTTCTGGTCGTCCGGGGCCGGTACTGGTGGATTTACCGTTCGACGTTCAGGTAGCGGAAATCGAGTTTGATCCTGATATGTACGAACCGCTGCCGGTCTACAAACCTGCTGCCAGCCGTATGCAGATCGAAAAAGCCGTAGAAATGTTAATCCAGGCTGAGCGTCCAGTGATCGTTGCCGGGGGCGGGGTTATCAATGCTGACGCAGCCGCGCTGTTACAACAGTTTGCTGAACTGACCAGCGTTCCGGTGATCCCAACGCTGATGGGCTGGGGCTGTATCCCGGACGATCATGAACTGATGGCCGGGATGGTGGGTCTGCAAACTGCGCATCGTTACGGTAACGCAACATTGCTGGCGTCCGACATGGTGTTTGGTATCGGTAACCGTTTTGCCAACCGTCATACCGGTTCGGTAGAGAAATACACCGAAGGGCGCAAAATCGTCCATATCGATATTGAACCGACGCAAATTGGCCGCGTACTGTGCCCGGATCTGGGTATTGTCTCCGACGCCAAAGCGGCACTGACGCTGCTGGTTGAAGTGGCGCAGGAGATGCAAAAAGCCGGTCGTCTGCCGTGTCGTAAAGAGTGGGTCGCCGACTGCCAGCAGCGCAAACGCACTTTGCTGCGTAAAACTCACTTCGACAACGTGCCGGTGAAACCGCAGCGCGTGTATGAAGAGATGAACAAAGCCTTTGGTCGCGATGTTTGCTATGTCACCACCATCGGTCTGTCACAAATCGCTGCGGCGCAAATGCTGCATGTCTTTAAAGACCGTCACTGGATCAACTGTGGTCAGGCAGGCCCGCTGGGCTGGACCATTCCGGCGGCGCTGGGTGTGTGTGCGGCTGATCCAGAGCGTAATGTGGTGGCGATTTCCGGTGACTTCGACTTCCAGTTCCTGATTGAAGAATTAGCCGTTGGCGCACAGTTCAATATTCCGTACATCCATGTGCTGGTTAATAACGCCTATCTCGGCCTGATTCGTCAGTCGCAGCGTGCATTTGATATGGATTACTGCGTACAGCTTGCGTTTGAAAATATTAACTCCAGTGATGTGAACGGTTATGGCGTTGACCACGTGAAAGTGGCAGAAGGTTTAGGTTGTAAAGCGATTCGCGTTTTCAAACCGGAAGATATTGCACCGGCCTTTGAACAAGCGAAAGTCTTAATGAATCAGTACCGAGTCCCGGTGGTGGTGGAAATTATGCTGGAGCGAGTAACCAATATTTCGATGGGTAGCGAACTGGATAACGTTATGGAATTTGAAGATATCGCCGATAACGCAGCGGACGCGCCGACTGAAACCTGCTTCATGCACTATGAATAAGGGAGATAAATAATGTTACGTTTCTCTGCTAATTTATCGATGTTATTTGGCGAATATGATTTTCTCGCCCGTTTTGAGAAAGCCGCGCAGTGTGGTTTTCGCGGCGTTGAATTTATGTTCCCTTATGACTACGACATTGAAGAGTTAAAACAGGTGCTGGCGAGTAATAAACTCGAGCATACGCTGCATAATTTACCTGCGGGTGACTGGGCGGCGGGCGAGCGGGGTATTGCCTGTATTCCTGGCCGTGAAGAAGAGTTTCGTGATGGCGTAGCAGCGGCGATTCGTTATGCCCGTGCGCTGGGTAATAAAAAAATCAACTGTCTGGTCGGTAAAACTCCGGCGGGTTTCAGCAGTGAACAGATTCACGCAACGCTTGTGGAAAACCTGCGTTATGCCGCGAATATGTTGATGAAAGAAGATATTTTATTACTGATTGAACCTATCAACCATTTCGATATCCCTGGTTTCCATCTCACCGGAACTCAGCAGGCGCTGAAACTGATTGATGATGTAGGCTGCTGCAATTTGAAAATTCAGTATGACATTTATCATATGCAGAGGATGGAAGGTGAATTAACCAACACCATGACCCAATGGGCCGATAAAATTGGTCACCTGCAAATCGCCGATAATCCACATCGTGGCGAACCGGGAACCGGAGAAATTAATTACGATTATCTCTTTAAGGTAATTGAAAATTCTGACTACAACGGTTGGGTTGGCTGTGAATATAAACCCAGAACCACCACGGAAGCCGGTTTAGGCTGGATGAAACCGTACCGTTAAAACGTAACGCTGTTCAGACAATGCTTTTTTAGGCCGCTACGTCGGCAGGGGATCGCGTTGTCTGAATTCAGGAAAAGCGACATTTAAAAGAGGCTAAATATGAAACTGGGATTTATTGGCTTAGGCATTATGGGTACTCCGATGGCCATTAATCTGGCGCGCGCCGGTCATCAACTGCATGTCACAACTATTGGTTCGGTTGCTGATGAATTACTGTCACTCGGTGCCGTCAGCGTTGACACTGCGCGCCAGGTAACAGAAGCGTCAGACATCATTTTTATTATGGTACCGGATACGCCACAGGTTGAAGAAGTTCTGTTTGGTGAAAATGGCTGCACCAAAGCGTCTCTGAAGGGCAAAACCATTGTTGATATGAGCTCCATTTCACCGATTGAAACTAAACGTTTCGCCCGTCAGGTGAATGAACTGGGCGGCGATTATCTCGACGCGCCAGTCTCCGGCGGCGAAATCGGCGCCCGTGAAGGGACATTGTCAATTATGGTTGGTGGCGACGAAGCGGTATTTGAACGTGTTAAACCGCTGTTTGAACTGCTCGGTAAAAATATCACCCTCGTGGGCGGTAACGGCGACGGTCAGACCTGTAAAGTAGCAAACCAGATTATCGTGGCGCTCAATATTGAAGCGGTTTCTGAAGCCCTGCTGTTTGCATCGAAAGCCGGTGCCGATCCGGTGCGTGTGCGCCAGGCGCTGATGGGCGGCTTTGCTTCCTCGCGCATTCTGGAAGTTCACGGTGAGCGAATGATTAAACGCACCTTTAATCCGGGCTTCAAAATCGCTCTGCACCAGAAAGATCTCAACCTGGCGCTGCAAAGTGCGAAAGCACTGGCGCTGAATCTGCCAAACACCGCAACCTGCCAGGAGTTATTTAATACCTGTGCGGCAAACGGCGGCAGCCAGTTGGATCACTCTGCATTAGTGCAGGCGCTGGAGTTAATGGCGAATCATAAACTCGCCTGATAAAAAGGCATCGTTGCCGATAAAGCCTCGATGCCTGCAATAAAAATGGCCGATATCAAATAATTGATTCGGCCAGCAGTAAAAAAAGAAAGCAGCCAACGACGTTGCTTCAGTATTAAAAATTATTTTTTATTTTATTAGTTCCTCATAGCTAGATTAAAACAGCGTTATTCGATACGTGAAATTAAGAGGGATTTATGGAACATCAGAGAAAACTATTCCAGCAACGCGGATATAGCGAAGATTTATTACCGAAAACACAAAGTCAACGTACCTGGAAAACATTTAACTACTTTACCTTATGGATGGGTTCGGTTCATAACGTTCCCAATTATGTAATGGTCGGCGGCTTTTTTATTCTCGGCTTGTCTACTTTTAGTATTATGCTGGCAATTATCCTTAGCGCCTTTTTTATAGCTGCGGTAATGGTATTAAACGGTGCTGCGGGCAGTAAATACGGCGTGCCTTTTGCTATGATCCTGCGAGCTTCGTATGGCGTGCGTGGCGCACTGTTTCCCGGACTGTTAAGAGGCGGGATTGCCGCCATCATGTGGTTTGGTTTGCAGTGTTATGCTGGATCGCTGGCCTGCTTGATCCTGATTGGCAAAATCTGGCCGGGATTTTTAACTCTCGGCGGTGATTTTACCCTGTTAGGGCTTTCTCTACCGGGCTTAATCACTTTCTTACTCTTCTGGCTGGTTAACGTTGGTATTGGTTTTGGCGGTGGCAAAGTTTTAAATAAATTCACCGCTATTCTTAACCCGTGCATCTATATCGTCTTCGGCGGTATGGCAATTTGGGCGATTTCGCTGGTAGGGATTGCTCCAATCTTTGACTACATTCCTGGCGGTATTCAGAAAGCAGAAAATAGTGGCTTCCTGTTCCTGGTGGTGATCAACGCGGTGGTTGCGGTCTGGGCGGCACCGGCGGTGAGCGCATCAGACTTTACGCAAAACGCTCACTCTTTCCGTGAGCAGGCGCTGGGGCAAACGCTCGGTTTGGTTGTGGCCTATATTCTGTTTGCGGTCGCCGGGGTATGTATTATTGCCGGAGCCAGTATTCATTACGGCGCTGACACCTGGAACGTGCTGGATATTGTTCAGCGTTGGGACAGCCTGTTTGCCTCGTTCTTTGCGGTACTGGTTATTCTGATGACAACCATCTCCACTAACGCCACCGGTAATATTATTCCGGCTGGTTATCAGATTGCCGCTATTGCACCGACGAAACTGACCTATAAAAACGGTGTACTGATTGCCAGTATTATCAGCCTGCTGATCTGCCCGTGGAAATTAATGGAAAACCAGGACAGTATTTATTTGTTCCTCGATATTATCGGTGGGATGTTGGGGCCGGTAATTGGTGTGATGATGGCGCATTATTTCGTAGTAATGCGCGGGCAAATTAATCTTGATGAACTGTACACCGCACCAGGTGATTTTAAATATTACGATAACGGTTTTAACCTCACTGCATTCTCAGTCACTCTGGTGGCGGTTATTTTATCTCTCGGCGGTAAATTTATTCCGGTCATGGAGCCGTTATCGCGTGTTTCATGGTTTGTCGGCGTCATCGTCGCCTTTGCGGCCTACGCTTTATTAAAGAAACGCACAGCAGTAGAAAAAACAGGAGAGCAAAAAGTCACAGGTTAATTAATCCCGATATTGAACATTGAGTTAAAAAACAATCTGTATTTTACAAGGAGTTTGTTATGTCTTTTGATTTAATTATTAAAAACGGCACCGTCATTTTAGAAAACGAAGCTCGCGTTGTAGATATCGCCGTTAAAGGCGGAAAAATTGCCGCTATCGGTCAGGATCTGGGCGATGCAAAAGAAGTTATGGATGCGTCTGGTCTGGTGGTTTCTCCGGGCATGGTCGATGCGCACAGCCATATTTCTGAACCGGGTCGTAGCCACTGGGAAGGTTATGAAACCGGCACTCGCGCAGCGGCAAAAGGCGGTATCACCACCATGATCGAAATGCCGCTCAACCAGTTGCCAGCAACCGTTGATCGCGCATCGATTGAACTGAAGTTCGACGCCGCTAAAGGTAAGTTGACTGTCGATGCGGCACAACTGGGAGGCCTGGTCTCTTACAACATCGACCGTCTGCACGAACTGGATGAAGTGGGCGTTGTCGGCTTCAAATGCTTCGTTGCGACCTGTGGCGATCGTGGTATCGACAACGACTTCCGTGACGTAAACGACTGGCAGTTCTTCAAAGGCGCGCAGAAGCTGGGCGAAATGGGGCAGCCGGTGCTGGTGCACTGCGAAAACGCTCTGATCTGTGATGAACTGGGCGAAGAAGCGAAGCGTGAAGGTCGCGTAACCGCACATGATTATGTGGCTTCTCGTCCGGTATTTACCGAAGTGGAAGCGATTCGCCGCGTACTGTACCTGGCGAAAGTTGCCGGTTGCCGTCTGCACGTTTGCCACATCAGCAGCCCGGAAGGTGTTGAGGAAGTGACTCGTGCGCGTCAGGAAGGTCAGGATGTTACCTGTGAATCCTGCCCGCATTACTTTGTGCTGGATACCGATCAGTTCGAAGAAATTGGCACCCTGGCGAAGTGTTCACCGCCGATCCGCGATCTGGAAAACCAGAAAGGCATGTGGGAAAAACTGTTTAACGGTGAAATCGACTGCCTGGTTTCCGACCACTCTCCATGCCCGCCGGAAATGAAAGCCGGTAACATCATGAAAGCATGGGGCGGTATCGCCGGTCTGCAAAGCTGCATGGACGTGATGTTCGATGAAGCAGTACAGAAACGCGGTATGTCTCTGGCCATGTTCGGCAAATTAATGGCGACTAATGCAGCAGATATCTTCGGTCTGCAGCAAAAAGGTCGTATCGCCCCAGGAAAAGATGCCGACTTTGTCTTCATTCAACCGAATAGCAGCTATGTTCTTACCAATGACGATTTGGAATATCGCCACAAAGTCAGCCCGTATGTTGGCCGAACCATTGGCGCGCGTATCACGAAAACCATCTTACGTGGTGATGTGATTTACGACATCGAACAGGGCTTCCCTGTTGCGCCGAAAGGTCAATTTATCCTTAAACATCAGCAGTAATCTGGCCCCTGCAATGCCCGCCTTCGCGGCGGGCATTCTCCGGTTAAGGTGTGTTTATGTTCAATTTTGCAGTGAGCCGCGAAAGCCTGTTATCAGGATTTCAGTGGTTTTTCTTTATTTTTTGCAACACGGTTGTGGTTCCTCCTACGCTGCTTTCGGCTTTTCAGTTGCCGCAAAGTAGTCTGCTTACGCTCACCCAATATGCTTTTCTTGCTACTGCACTGGCCTGCTTCGCTCAGGCGTTCTGCGGTCATCGTCGCGCTATTATGGAAGGGCCAGGCGGCCTGTGGTGGGGAACTATCCTCACTATCACCCTTGGCGAAGCATCGCGCGGAACGCCTGTCAATGATATCGCCACCAGTCTGGCGGTGGGGATTGCGATTTCCGGCGTGCTGACGATATTGATTGGACTTAGTGGATTAGGTCATCGCCTTGCGCGGTTGTTTACTCCGACGGTGATGGTGCTGTTTATGCTGATGCTGGGCGCGCAGCTGACTACTATCTTTTTCAAAGGTATGCTCGGGCTGCCGTTTGGCATAGCCGACCCGAATTTTAAAATTCAGTTACCGCCGTTCGCGCTCTCGGTGGCGGTGATGTGCCTGGTACTGGGGATGATTATCTTCCTGCCGCAACGTTTTGCCCGTTACGGCCTGTTGGTCGGCACGATAACCGGCTGGTTGTTGTGGTACTTTTGCTTTCCTTCTTCGCATTCGCTCTCCGGTGAGTTGCACTGGCAGTGGTTCCCGCTCGGCAGTGGCGGTGCGTTGTCGCCGGGAATTATTCTGACGGCGGTGATTACAGGTCTGGTGAATATCAGTAATACCTACGGTGCGATTCGGGGCACGGATGTTTTTTATCCGCAGCAGGGCGCGGGGAATACGCGTTATCGTCGCAGCTTTGTGGCAACCGGATTTATGACGCTGATAACCGTGCCGCTGGCGGTAATACCATTCTCGCCGTTTGTTTCATCCATTGGTTTATTAACCCAGACTGGCGATTACACGCGGCGTTCGTTTATTTATGGCAGCGTTATTTGCCTGCTGGTGGCACTGGTTCCGGCACTCACGCGACTATTTTGCAGTATCCCTTTACCAGTGAGTAGCGCGGTCATGCTGGTTTCTTATCTGCCTTTACTCTTTTCCGCGCTGGTGTTTAGTCAGCAAATAACGTTTACCGCGCGCAATATTTATCGACTCGCATTGCCGTTATTTGTCGGCATATTTTTAATGGCATTACCGCCTGTGTATCTGCAAGACCTTCCATTAACGCTTCGTCCTCTGCTCAGTAACGGCTTACTGGTCGGAATTTTACTGGCTGTTCTTATGGATAACCTTATTCCGTGGGAACGCATCGAATAATTTGTTGAAAAAGGATTGATAATGAAGATTGTCATTGCGCCAGACTCGTTTAAAGAGAGCTTAAGTGCAGAAAAATGTTGTCAGGCAATTAAAGCCGGGTTTTCGACCCTCTTTCCCGATGCGCACTATATCTGTTTGCCAATAGCAGATGGCGGCGAAGGAACGGTGGATGCGATGGTTGCCGCGACGGGCGGCAACATCGTGACGCTCGAAGTCTGTGGGCCGATGGGCGAAAAAGTGAATGCTTTTTATGGCCTTACCGGCGACGGGAAAACGGCGGTGATTGAGATGGCGGCAGCAAGTGGCCTGATGCTGGTCGCGCCTGAAAAGCGTAATCCGTTGCTGGCGTCAAGTTATGGCACCGGCGAGCTGATTCGTCATGCGCTGGATAACGGCATTCGCCATATTATTCTCGGCATTGGCGGCAGCGCGACGGTAGACGGTGGTATGGGCATGGCGCAGGCGCTCGGTGTGCGTTTCATTGATGCCGACGGTCAGGCGCTGGCGGCAAACGGCGGCAATTTAGCGCGTGTGGCAAGCATTGAGATGGAGGAATGCGATCCGCGTCTGGCGAGCTGTCATATTGAAGTGGCGTGTGATGTTGATAACCCGCTGGTAGGGGCACGCGGCGCGGCGGCGGTGTTTGGCCCGCAAAAAGGGGCAACGCCGGAGATGGTCGAAGAGCTGGAGCAGGGGCTGCAAAATTTCGCCCGTGTTTTGCAGCAGCAAACGGAAATCAATGTCTGCCAGATGGCGGGCGGCGGCGCGGCGGGCGGTATGGGTATTGCGGCGGCGGTATTTCTCAATGCGGATATTAAACCGGGTATTGAGATTGTACTGCGGGCGGTCAACCTGGAGCAGGCGGTGCAGGGGGCGGCGCTGGTGATCACCGGGGAAGGGCGCATCGACTCGCAAACGGCAGGCGGTAAAGCGCCGCTGGGCGTGGCGTCGGTGGCGAAGCAGTTTAATGTACCGGTGATTGGGATTGCTGGCGTATTGGGTGATGGCGTGGAAGTGGTGCACCAGTACGGCATTGACGCGGTGTTCAGCATTTTGCCACGTCTGGCACCTTTAGCCGAAGTGCTCGCCAGTGGTGAAACCAATCTCTTCAACAGCGCGCGAAATATTGCCAGCGCCATTAAAATAGGTCAGGGAATTAAACCCTGATTCTTACCTTTAAAGCGGATGCGGTTCATATCGCATCTGCTTCTGATTGCTACGAGCATGGCTTTCCCCCTCTCCCCAAAGGGGCGAGGGGATTGTCTGTGTGGTTTTCAGCCTGAAGCGGATGCATTTTATCCCGCATCTGTTTTTTACCTGAATTTACCGCAAAAAAAGCCACGGTATAAACCGTGGCAAAATCCAACATAGCTAAAAATAATCAGGCGAGTGGTATGACTTAAATTTCTACGTCGCGGTTGCAATCTTTCGAGTAAATATAGCTGAACGCTTCACCACGCCCTACGCCATAACCGGCCTGTAAAGAATAAGCGCCCATAAAGATGTAATCGCCTTTTTTTACCGGGATCCAGTTATTATCGAGGTTATAAACTCCCTGACCGGAAAGAATATAAGCACCGTGCTCCTGAACGTGGGTTTCGATATAACCGTGGCTGGCACCTGGCGCAAAAGAGAGGATATGCATATTCATATCAAAACCTAACTCTTTGGGCAGAAAATCCAGCAGAATAACATCGTCCATGCCTTCATAATGAATGTGTTCCAGTTCGCTGGCATTGCCAGAAACCAGCCACGGCGCATGACCTTCTACCGGAACATAGCGGCGCTTATACAAGAAGATTTGGCTGTCTTCGGCCTGGGCATTAACAAACGTCATTAAGGAGCCTGGCGGGCAATAAAGATAGCCACCTTCGCTTAAGGCAAATGTTTTTCCTTCGGCTTCGGCAGTGATATTTCCAGAAATGACATACAGGAACGTTTCAATTCCTTCTCCGCCGAATCCCTGCTGATTACCGCCGTTTTGATGCAGCGTCACCAGATAATCGACAAACGTAGCGCCAAGCTTTGGTGTGGACAGGATTGTCGCGTCACAATTTTCAAAGCCAGGAATAATATTTTTTACCAGACCATCCGGGGTTAACAGCGCGAAATTACCGTGTTTAACAATCGCACGGTTAGCCAGTAAATCATCGCGGTAACCGGTGACGTTATTTAAATATCCCATTTATAACTCCTTATTTCTGCCAGGCAAGTTGATAAAGCATGAGTGCCAACGTTTTGACCCCTTCGGCAAGGTCGGTAATATTGGTGCGTTCCGCCGGGTTATGGCTGATCCCGTTAATGCTGGGAATGAAAATCATGCAGGTCGGCACGCGAGGCGCGAAAATTTGCGCATCGTGCCCGGCACCACTGTGCATCACCCGGTAATTCAGTTTTTCTGTTTCACACAGTTCCGTCAGGGTGGTGACCAGCTCTTCGTTCATCGGCACCGGTTCTTCGTCCATCCATAAATCGATATCAATACCAATGTCCATTTCATCGCAAATCGCCCGCATGTCGTTTTCTAACTGTTGGGTGAAATCGCGCAGCACGGCAGCGTCGGTGTGACGACAATCAATGGTGAACGTGGTTTTACCCGGCACTACGTTAACCGTATTTGGGCGCGGCTCCACTTTGCCAAAGGTCAGCACCAGCGGATCGCCCATCTTTTTCGCTTTGGCTACGGACTGATTGCAAATGCGGCTAAACGCATAAACCGTGTCACGACGATAGCCCATCGGCGTGGTGCCTGCATGGTTTGATTCGCCGTTCAGCGTCACCGTATAGCGACGTTGCCCGACAATTGCATTCACCACGCCAATTGACTGCCCATTACTTTCCAGCACACAGCCCTGTTCGATATGCAGTTCGACAAAGGCTTGAATATCCTGACGCGGAGTTAGTGGGGCGTTCGGCAGAGTGAATCCGCAAGCCTTCATCGCATCGACAAAACTATTTCCTTTGGCATCACAGATATTCCGCACGTCGTCAGGATTCGCCAGCCCAAAGATATTTTTACTGCCCCAGAAGACATACGGGAAGCGGCTGCCTTCTTCTTCCGCCATCGCCACCACTTCGACAGTACGTAGCGGCGCGCCGTATTGTGTTTTCAGCCAGTCAATTGCCAGCCACGCCGCCAGTGCGCCGAATTGCCCGTCGAGGTTACCGCCGTTAACCACGGTATCGATATGCGAACCGCTCAGAACCACTTCCTGTGGATATTCGCTGCCACTCAGGCGACCGTATAAATTCCCCACGTCATCGAAACGTGTTTCCAGCCCACTTGCTGCCATTCTTTTTTTAAATTGCTGCTGGGTTTCCAGCCATTCCGGCGAATAAAGTAAACGGGTCATCCCACCCGTTGGATCCGCGCCAAAAGAGGAAAGCCAGGGCAGCGTTTCTTCTATAGCGTGACGAAAATGTGTAATCATAAGAAAGTCCTGTCTCAATAATTATTGCGCAAAGGGATTTTTCGTTTCGTATGACGTGTTATAAAGCGCGTCGGAAATTAAATACTGGTAAAAGTCATCAACAATTTCGATGCCTTCGACGGCGGCTTTTTGTTGTTTAATATCCTGATCCTGACCGGGATAATAAACCTGGTTAAAACCGGGCGCGGGGGTAATGGCATTTAATTCACGCATGGTCTGGCTAAGATGTTGACGGAATATTTCGCTGGAGGAGAAAAAGTTCGGGTTAATAACTACATGTAATTGCCCCAAATTACGCCCGGCGTGTAAATCGTCATACATCGAACTAACCTGTCGCCCGAACGGTAAGCCGAGTAACACGCCTGAGAGGACGTCAATCATCATCATCAGGCCATACCCTTTCGGCCCAGCGGCGGGGAGCAGAGCATGTACCGCGAACGGATCGGTTGTTGGTGCACCGTTTTTATCGACCGCCCAGGTATCCGGGATAGACATATTACGCGAGCGGGCGTCGAGCACTTTTCCCCATGCCTGTACGGTAGTCGCCATATCAAAGGTAAGGATCTCGTTGCCTTCTCCCGGCGCGGCAAAGGCCAGTGGGTTAGTACCGTAGTAAATTTCCGCGCCGCCAAACGGCACCACCATTGGATCGGACTGGCACATCGAAATACCAATTAATCCGGCGCGAGCTGCCTGCTGCACAAAGTAAGAGATTGCGCCGCTGTGACCCATCCGGCTGATACCGACCACCGCAACGCCATTTTGTTGTGCTGTTTTAATGGCATGTTCCATGCCCATTTTCGCGGCGACCTGCCCGGCGGCATTGTCGGCATGTAAAATTGCCGAACACGGTCCCGTCTCTTCAAGACGGAACTCCGGTTCGCGGTTGGTGCCGCCTTTTGAAATACGTTCTGCGTAGTATTCCACGCGTACCGCGCCATGAGAGTGGATCCCTCTGGCATCGGCATAAACCAATACTTCAGCCACGGTTGCAGCGTGCTCACGTTTTAATCCAGCCTGGCAGAGTTTATTCTCGATTAGCTGGTGGAGTGTTTCCCGACTGATTTTCATCTGTCTTCCTTTTTAACGACGGTGTGAAGCATGACTGCAATTAACATACAGGGAAAATATCTGGATTATGTGATCCAGACAGGCAAAAAAATATAGTTAGAATTTATTTGATAATCCGCGCACTTTTGGTTTGTTTTTTAAAATAACCCTGCTTGTTAAAAATTAGCAGATAATAGTCTGGCGGTTATTTGAATTCTTTTGCTAATAATTCCTGTGTGATATTCATCACCTTATTTTTCATCGGTCATCGATACCGTGATTGACACATTAACACTGCTCGTGCAATTGCCATGGGTGCAATTTTTAAGGAGTTGTTATGATCCACGCCTTTATTAAAAAAGGGTGTTTTCAGGATTCGGTCAGTTTAATGATTATTTCACGAAAACTCAGCGAATCAGAAAATATTGATGATGTTTCCGTAATGATGGGTACGCCCGCCAATAAAGCGTTATTAGATACCACAGGTTTCTGGCATGACGATTTTAATAACGCCACGCCGAACGATATTTGCGTGGCAATTCGTAGCGAAGCGGCGGATGCGGGGATCGCGCAGGCGATTATGCAGCAGCTTGAAGAGGCGCTAAAACAACTGGCGCAAGGTTCAGGCAGCAGCCAGGCGTTGACGCAGGTGCGTCGCTGGGACAGTGCCTGTCAGAAATTACCCGACGCCAATCTGGCGCTGATTTCAGTGGCTGGTGAGTACGCGGCAGAGCTGGCGAATCAGGCGCTGGATCGCAACCTCAACGTGATGATGTTCTCCGATAACGTCACGCTGGAAGATGAAATCCAACTCAAAACCCGCGCGCGGGAAAAAGGCTTGCTGGTGATGGGGCCGGACTGCGGTACGTCGATGATTGCCGACACGCCGCTGGCTTTCGCCAATGTGATGCCAGAAGGCAATATTGGTGTCATTGGCGCTTCTGGTACAGGGATTCAGGAACTGTGCTCGCAGATTGCGCTGGCAGGTGAGGGAATTACTCACGCGATTGGTCTTGGCGGGCGCGATCTCAGTCGTGAAGTGGGCGGGATCAGTGCGCTGACGGCGCTGGAAATGTTGAGTGCCGATGCGAAAAGTGAAGTGCTGGCGTTTGTCTCTAAACCACCTGCCGAAGCCGTGCGCCTGCGTATCGTTAACGCGATGAAAGCGACGGGTAAACCGACGGTGGCGCTGTTTTTAGGTTATGCCCCGGCGGTGGCTCGTGAAGAGAATGTCTGGTTTGCCTCCTCGCTGGATGATGCCGCGCGCCTAGCTTGCCTGCTTTCACGCGTTACGGCGCGACGTAACGCAATAGCGCCTGTCAGCAGCGGATTTATTTGCGGCTTGTATACCGGCGGTACGCTGGCCGCCGAAGCGGCGGGATTACTCGCCGGGCATCCTGGCGTGGCAGCCGACGATGCCCATCATCACGGCATGATGCTGGACGCTGATGGTCACCAGATCATTGACCTGGGCGATGATTTCTACACCGTCGGGCGTCCCCATCCGATGATCGACCCGACCTTACGCAACCAGTTAATTGCCGAGCTTGGTGCAAAACCACACGTGCGCGTATTGCTGCTTGATGTGGTGATTGGCTTCGGTGCGACCGCCGATCCTGCGGCCTCGCTGGTAAGCGCCTGGCAGAAAGCCTGTGCCACGCGTTCAGACAACCAACCGCTGTACGCCATTGCCACGCTGACAGGCACCGAACGTGACCCGCAATGCCGCTCGCAACAAATCGCCACGCTGGAAGATGCGGGGATCGCGGTAGTGAGTTCGCTGCCGGAAGCCACCTTGCTGGCGGCGGCGTTAATTCATCCGCTCTCGCCTGCCACACAGCAACACACACCGTCATTACTGGAACACGTCGCCGTGATTAACATCGGATTACGCAGTTTTGCGCTGGAACTACAAGGCGCCAGCAAACCGGTCGTGCATTACCAATGGGCGCCAGTCGCTGGCGGCAATAAAAAACTGGCTCGTTTATTAGAACGTTTGCAATAAGGGGTTCCCATGTTTACATCAGTGGCGCAAGCCAATGCTGCGGTTATCGAACAAATTCGTCGCGCTCGTCCACACTGGCTGGATGTGCAACCGGCGTCTTTACTCATTAGCGAATTGAATCAGGGCAAAACACTGCTTCACGCCGGGCCGCCGATGCGCTGGCAGGAGATGACCGGCCCCATGAAAGGGGCGTGTGTAGGGGCATGTCTGTTTGAAGGCTGGGCGAAAGATGAAGCGCAGGCGCTGGCAATGCTTGAACAAGGGGAAGTGAACTTCATTCCTTGTCACCATGTGAATGCCGTCGGGCCAATGGGCGGCATTACTTCTGCCAGTATGCCGATGCTGGTGGTCGAGAACGTGACCGACGGCAACCGGGCGTACTGCAACCTGAATGAAGGTATCGGTAAAGTGATGCGTTTTGGCGCTTACGGCGAAGATGTTCTGACCCGTCACCGCTGGATGCGCGACGTGTTAATGCCGGTATTAAGCGCCGCGCTGGGGCGCATGGAGCGCGGTATCGATCTCACCGCGATGATGGCGCAGGGCATTACGATGGGCGATGAGTTCCATCAACGCAATATTGCTTCCTCAGCATTGTTAATGCGTGCGCTGGCCCCACAAATTGCCCGCCTCGATCATGATAAACAGCACATCGCCGAAGTGATGGATTTCCTCAGCGTGACCGATCAGTTCTTCCTCAACCTCGCGATGGCCTATTGCAAGGCGGCGATGGATGCAGGTGCGATGATCCGCGCGGGCAGCATCGTCACGGCAATGACCCGCAACGGCAACATGTTCGGGATTCGGGTAAGCGGGTTGGGCGAACGCTGGTTTACTGCGCCTGTAAACACTCCGCAAGGTCTGTTTTTCACCGGCTTCTCGCAGGAGCAGGCAAACCCGGATATGGGCGATAGCGCGATTACCGAAACCTTTGGTATTGGCGGAGCCGCAATGATCGCAGCACCTGGCGTAACGCGCTTCGTCGGTGCAGGTGGTATGGAAGCTGCCAGAACGGTTTCTGAAGAGATGGCGGAAATCTTCCTTGAACGCAATATGCAGTTGCAGATCCCCGGCTGGGATTTCCAGGGTGCGTGCCTGGGGCTGGATATTCGTCGCGTGGTAGAAACCGGCATTACGCCACTTATCAATACCGGTATCGCCCATAAAGAAGCGGGGATCGGGCAGATTGGTGCAGGCACTGTGCGGGCGCCGCTGGCGTGCTTTGAACAGGCGCTGGAAGCACTGGCTGAAAGCATGGGAATTGGTTGAGGAACGCGCAATGACGATCATCCATCCTCTGCTTGCCAGCCGTAGCGCACCGAATTATCGCCAGTCCTGGCGGTTAGCGGGCACCTGGCGGCGGGCGATTAATCTGATGGCGGAAAGCGGCGAACTGTTAACGCTGCATCGTCAGGGAAGTGGTTTCGGCCCCGGAGGATGGGTGCTTCGCCGCGCGCAATTCGATGCGTTATGCGGTGGATTATGCGGCAATGAACGACCACAGATTGTGGCACAAGGGATTCGCCTCGGGCGTTTCACGGTTAAACAGCCACAGCGTTATTGTTTGCTGCGTATTACGCCGCCTGCGCATCCTCAACCGCTTGCAGCAGCATGGATGCAACGCGCGAAGGAAACCGGGCTTTTCGGGCCACTGGCGTTGGCGGCAAGCGATCCGCTGCCCGCTGAATTACGTCAGTTTCGTCACTGTTTTCAGGCCGCGCTCAATGGCGTTAAGACCGACTGGCGGCACTGGCTGGGTAAAGGCCCCGGATTAACGCCAAGTCATGATGACACGCTGACGGGAATGCTGCTGGCGGCCTGGTATTTTGGCGCTTTAGATGCGCGCTCCGATCGCCCGTTTTTTGCCTGTTCCGACAATCTTCAACTCGTTACCACGGCGGTGAGCGTCAGTTATTTACGTTATGCCGCGCAAGGATATTTCGCCTCGCCACTCCTGCACTTTGTTCATGCTCTGAGTTGCCCGAAACGTACCGCTGTTGCGATTGATTCGCTGCTGGCGCTGGGGCATACGTCAGGGGCAGATACGCTGCTGGGGTTCTGGCTTGGTCAACAATTATTACAAGGAAAACCATGAAAACACTGGTTGTAGCTCTTGGGGGCAATGCCTTGCTTCAGCGCGGTGAGGCGCTGACGGCAGAAAATCAATATCGCAATATCGCCAGTGCTGTACCTGCGCTGGCGCGCCTGGCCCGTTCTTATCGGCTGGCGATTGTTCACGGCAACGGGCCGCAGGTGGGGCTGCTGGCGTTACAGAATCTGGCGTGGAAAGAGGTAGAACCGTATCCGCTGGATGTGCTGGTGGCGGAAAGTCAGGGGATGATTGGCTATATGCTGGCGCAAAGTTTGAGCGCGCAGCCGCAGATGCCGCCCGTCACGACAGTGCTGACGCGCATTGAGGTTTCGCCTGATGATCCGGCGTTTTTGCAGCCAGAGAAGTTTATCGGTTCGGTTTATCAGCCAGAAGAACAAGAGGCGCTGGAAACGGCTTATGGCTGGCAGATGAAGCGTGACGGTAAATATTTACGCCGGGTGGTGGCGTCTCCGCAACCGCGTAAAATTCTCGACAGCGAAGCCATCGAACTGTTGCTCAAAGAAGGGCATGTGGTGATTTGCAGTGGTGGCGGCGGTGTGCCTGTGACGGAAGACGGGGCAGGGAGTGAAGCGGTGATTGATAAAGATCTCGCCGCTGCGTTGCTCGCCGAGCAGATTAATGCCGATGGACTGGTGATCCTCACCGATGCTGATGCGGTATATGAACACTGGGGAACGCCGCAGCAACGTGCCATCCGTCATGCCACACCGGATGAGTTAGCGCCATTTGCCAAAGCCGATGGTTCGATAGGGCCGAAGGTAACGGCGGTGAGTGGCTATGTCAGAAGCCGTGGTAAACCCGCGTGGATTGGGGCGTTATCGCGGATTGAAGAGACGCTGGCGGGCGAGGCGGGGACCTGTATTTCGCTGTAGTTGTAGGCATTAGACATTTGTGCCTGATGCGACGCTTGACGCGTCTTATCAGGCCTACAATGGGTGCCGGATCTGTAGGCCGGATAAGGTGTTCACGCCGCATCCGGCAAGAAAATGAGTACCTGATTAACTGAATTTATTCTGCGCCCAAATCACGCCGCTGGCATATTCCGGCGGCAGCAGCGGGATTAAGGCTTCCAGCGTCGCGGTCAGACGCGATGTATCGCTGTCGGTCAAATTCAGATGCCCCACTTTACGCCCCGGACGGACTTCTTTATCGTACCAGTGCAGGTGCACCAGCGGCAGTTTCAGCCAGTCATAATTCACATCGCTACCAATCAGGTTGATCATCACCGACGGACTATTCACCACCGGTTGTGGTAACGGTAGATTGGTAATCGCCCGCAGATGCAGCTCAAACTGGCTGATGCTGGCGCCGTTTTGCGTCCAGTGACCACTGTTATGCACACGCGGAGCCAGTTCGTTGATCAGCAGACCTTGCGGGGTGACAAAACACTCCATCGCCATCACGCCCACATAGCCCAGCTCCTGCATAATCGCCGACAGCATCTCTTCGGCTTGCGCCTGCTGCTGCGCATTGGCCTGCGGAAAAGCGACGCTGGTGCGCAAAATACCGTCCTGATGCAGGTTATGCGTCAGCGGATAAAACACGGTGCTGCCATCAAAGCCGCGCGCGCCAACCAGCGACACTTCACCAGAGAAGTTAATACCCTGCTCGACAATACATTCGCCGTAGCATTCAGCCGGTAACTGTTCGGTTTCATCGGCGCGTAAACGCCATTGACCGCGACCGTCATAGCCACCAGTGCGACGCTTAACAATCGCCAGTTCACCTAAACGAGCAAACACCGCAGGCCACTCGCTGCGATCGGCAAGTAACTGCCACGGCGCGGTCGGCAGGTGGAGCTTATCGAAAAGCTGCTTCTGAGTCAGACGGTCGGCAATAATCGGGAACACATCGCGGTTCACAAAGGCCGGATGGCGCGCCAGCTCGCGGGTTAATGCAGTTTCCGGCCAGCGTTCGATCTCAGCGGTAATCACGCTTTGTTGAAAAGGCACCGCCGCAGGTTCAGCGTCCAGCCCGACCGGCCAGACAGCAATGCCTAACGGTTCGCCTGCCTGACGCAGCATACGGCCTAACTGCCCGTTACCGAGGACGCAAACCTGTTTCATGCCGCACCTCGCGGGTCCGGGTTTTCCAGCACTTCGTCGGTCTGGGTTTTACGCCAGTCATTCAGACGCTGGTGCAGTTCTTTATCATGAGTCGCAAGAATTTGTGCTGCCAGTAACGCCGCGTTTGCCGCGCCAGCTTTACCAATCGCCAGCGTACCCACCGGAATGCCGCGCGGCATTTGTACGATGGAGTAGAGACTATCGACACCGCTCAGTGCGGCGCTCTGTACTGGCACGCCCAGCACTGGCACCAGCGTTTTGGCGGCAATCATGCCTGGCAGATGCGCTGCGCCGCCTGCGCCCGCAATAATCACCTGATAACCGTTTTCTTCGGCGCTTTCGGCAAAGCTGAACAGTTTATCGGGGGTGCGGTGAGCAGAAACCACTTCAACGTGGTGCGGGACATTCAGGATTTCGAAGATTTCGGCGGCGAACTGCATGGTAGCCCAGTCGCTTTTGGACCCCATCACGATGGCGACACGCGCCGGATTATTGCGGGAAGACATGCGTCTAAAAACTCCTGTGGTGCACAACTCTCGGCTTTAGAGGGCACAGAGAATAGCACGGAAAGAGAGCAAGGAAAACGGTTGCGTGGCTGTGGAATCAGCAAACTTGTGCGTTATTAAAACGGGAAATGGATTAGCTCAACGTCATCCGCCGTGACTTTCACCATCGAACCTTCGGTATGCCAGGCACCCAGTACCACGCGAAAAGCAGGTTGCTGATTGGCGATGAATTCATGCACCGCCGGGCGATGCGTATGCCCGTGGATCAGCCATTGCACCTGATGTTTTTCCATCGCACTGACCACCGCGTTTTGGTTAACGTCCATGATCGCCAGCGATTTGCTGCTGTTGGCTTCTTTACTGTTCGCTCGCATTCGTGCGGCAATGCGTTTGCGTACAAACAACGGCAGGGTGAGGAACAGTGTTTGCAGCCACGGTTTGTGGACTTTGGCGCGAAAAGCCTGATAACCCGCATCATCGGTGCACAGCGTGTCGCCATGCATAATAAGCACCCGACGACCATAAAGTTCGAGCACCTTTTCTTGCGGCAATAACGTCATGCCGCTTTCACGGGCAAAGCGTTTGCCGAGCAGAAAATCACGGTTGCCATGAATGAAATAACAGGGAACGCCGGAATCGGACACCGCTTTGATCGCTGCTGCTATCTGGCGATGGAGAGGGTTGGGATCGTCGTCGCCAATCCACGCTTCAAACAGATCGCCAAGAATATACAGCGCGTCGGCCTTGCGGGCTTCCCCCGCTAAAAAACGCAGAAAACCGGCGGTGATCGCCGGTTCTTCCACGCAGAGATGAAGATCTGCAATAAAGAGTGTCGCCACGATTACTCGCTAACGGTCACGCTTTCAATGATAACGTCTTCTTTTGGCACGTCCTGGTGCATACCGCTACGACCGGTTGCAACACCTTTGATTTTGTCTACCACGTCCATGCCTTCAACCACTTCAGCAAACACGCAGTAGCCCCAACCTTGCAGGCTTTCGCCAGAGAAGTTCAGGAAGTCGTTATCAACTACGTTGATGAAGAACTGTGCAGTTGCAGAGTGCGGAGCCTGAGTACGGGCCATTGCTAGCGTACCACGGGTATTTTTCAGGCCGTTGTTGGCTTCGTTTTTGATCGGTTCTTTGGTGGCTTTTTGTTTCATGCCCGGTTCAAAACCGCCGCCCTGAATCATAAAACCGTTGATAACACGGTGGAAAATGGTGTTGTTGTAAAAACCTTCGCGGCAGTAGTCCAGGAAGTTTTTAACTGTTTCAGGTGCTTTATCGTCAAAAGTTTTGATGACAATATCGCCGTGATTGGTGTGGAAAGTAACCATTTTTGCATCCTGTTCCGTTTGATTGGTGCTTCAACCCGGTTCGGGTCATATATAGGGTGGTGTTATAGCATAACCGCACGATCGGATCATCTCGCAATGTATGCTGAATCGCGCGGGAAATATGGGTATTATACGCAACTCAATTACCCACACATGTCTAAACGGAATCTTCGATGCTAAAAATCTTCAATACTCTGACACGCCAAAAAGAGGAATTTAAGCCTATTCACGCCGGGGAAGTCGGCATGTACGTGTGTGGAATCACCGTTTACGACCTCTGTCATATCGGTCACGGGCGTACCTTTGTTGCCTTTGACGTGGTTGCACGCTACCTGCGTTTCCTCGGCTACAAGCTGAAGTATGTGCGCAACATTACCGATATCGACGATAAAATCATCAAACGAGCCAATGAAAATGGCGAAAGCTTTGTGGCGCTGGTGGATCGCATGATCGCCGAAATGCACAAAGATTTTGATGCTTTGAACATTCTGCGCCCGGATATGGAGCCACGCGCGACGCACCATATCGCAGAAATTATTGAACTCACTGAGCAACTGATCGCCAAAGGTCACGCTTATGTGGCGGACAACGGCGACGTGATGTTCGACGTACCGACCGATCCAACTTATGGCGTGCTGTCGCGTCAGGATCTTGACCAGCTGCAGGCAGGCGCGCGCGTTGACGTGGTCGACGACAAACGCAACCCGATGGACTTCGTTCTGTGGAAGATGTCGAAAGAGGGCGAACCAAGCTGGCCGTCTCCGTGGGGCGCGGGTCGTCCAGGCTGGCACATTGAGTGTTCGGCAATGAACTGCAAACAGCTGGGTAACCACTTTGATATCCACGGCGGCGGCTCTGACCTGATGTTCCCACACCACGAGAACGAAATCGCTCAGTCCACCTGTGCGCATGATGGTCAGTATGTAAACTACTGGATGCACTCCGGCATGGTGATGGTTGACCGCGAGAAGATGTCCAAATCGCTGGGTAACTTCTTTACCGTGCGCGATGTGCTGAAATACTACGACGCTGAAACCGTGCGTTACTTCTTAATGTCCGGTCACTATCGCAGCCAGTTGAACTACAGCGAAGAGAACCTGAAGCAGGCGCGTGCGGCGCTGGAGCGTCTCTATACTGCCTTGCGCGGCACAGACAAAACTGTTGCACCTGCCGGTGGCGAAGCGTTTGAAGCGCGCTTTATTGAGGCGATGGACGACGATTTCAACACCCCGGAAGCCTATTCCGTGCTGTTTGATATGGCGCGTGAAGTGAACCGTCTGAAAGCAGAAGATATGGCAGCGGCGAACGCAATGGCGTCTCACCTGCGTAAACTTTCCGCTGTATTGGGTCTGCTGGAGCAAGAACCGGAAGCGTTCCTGCAAAGCGGCGCGCAGGCAGACGACAGCGAAGTGGCTGAGATTGAAGCGTTAATTCAACAGCGTCTGGATGCCCGTAAAGCGAAAGACTGGGCGGCGGCAGATGCGGCGCGTGACCGTCTTAACGAGATGGGGATCGTGCTGGAAGATGGCCCGCAAGGGACCACCTGGCGTCGTAAGTAATTGCGCTATTGCCGGATGCGAGTTTTCGCATCCGGTTATCGTCTGCGCCACCACAACATTCCCATCAGTAGCATCCCCGGCAACCACACCCACATCAATTCAGAAATAATCACCTGATGCCCGTACGGCGTGGTGTAACGAGACAATGCAAACGGCGCGACTTTAATCACCTGCCAGGGAGCGAAAAAGCGTTCATCTGACCACGGCCACAGCCAGCCAACCCCTTTACCGCCAGTGGTTACCGAATCCAGCAAGCTGTGCGATAGCAACGAGACGGTTAAAAACAGCCAGCAGCGAATCAGCCCAGCCCTGAACCATCGGCGTCCAATCAGCACACATAACAGCGGGACAACAAACGCAAACACCAGCGAATGGGTAAACCCGCGATGACCAAAAACATTGCCGTAAGCAATGCCAAATTTAAACGACAATACGTCGGCGTCGGGCAGCATCGCCAGGATGATTCCGGCAAATAACAGACGCGGAGGGATGATTTTCGATCCCAGACCTAAACCAATACAAAGGGGAACGGCGGCGTGAGTAATAACGGTTGGCATGATGCTCGCTTCGGCAAAATGTCGACGCTATCAGCATGGATGAAAGCGACGAAGAGGGCAAAGGTCTGAAAAGAGAATCGGCCTGCATACCGGCAGGCCGAAGTGGGATCAGGCAACAACCTGTACGCTGTGGCCTGCAAAACTCACTGTCTGACCGGCGACGATTTTGCAACGTTTGCGTGTTTCAACCGCGCCGTCGACTTTCACCTGGCCTTCGGCGATCGCGATTTTCGCCTGCGCGCCGCTTTCGCTCCAGCCTTCCAGTTTCAGCAAGTCGCACAGCTCAACGTGCGGATGTTTACCTAAAGAAAATGTCGCCATGTTACTCACCCTGTGGATCATGATATTCAACGCACGCCTGGAGCGTGTTTTCAATCAGCGTGGCAACCGTCATCGGGCCAACGCCGCCGGGAACTGGCGTAATGTAAGAAGCGCGCTTAGCCGCTTCTTCAAACACTACGTCGCCCACAACTTTGCCATTTTCCAGACGGTTGATGCCGACATCAATCACAATTGCGCCTTCTTTGATCCAGTCACCTGGAATAAAGCCCGGCTTGCCGACGGCAACGATCAACAGATCGGCGTTTTCTACATGATGACGCAGATTTTTAGTGAAACGGTGGGTCACGGTGGTGGTGCAACCTGCCAGCAGCAGTTCCATGCTCATCGGGCGACCGACGATATTTGATGCGCCAATCACCACAGCATTAAGACCAAAGGTATCAATGTTGTAACGCTCAAGCAGCGTGACGATACCGCGCGGAGTGCAAGGACGCAGACGCGGCGCGCGCTGGCACAGACGACCGACGTTATAAGGATGGAAACCGTCCACGTCTTTGTCCGGGTGAATACGTTCCAGCACTTTGATGTAGTCAATTCCCGCCGGAAGCGGCAACTGCACCAGAATGCCGTCAATAGTGTTGTCGGCGTTCAGCGCATCGATAAGCTCAAGCAGTTCTGCTTCGCTGGTGGTTTCCGGGAGGTCATAGGAGCGGGAGACGAACCCGACTTCTTCACAAGCCTTGCGTTTGCTTGCGACATAAATTTGCGATGCAGGGTTGCTACCCACCAGCACAACGGCCAGTCCTGGCGCCCGCAGTCCGGCCGCAACGCGCGCCTGAACTTTTTGAGCAACTTCAGAGCGCACCTGCTGCGCAATCGTTTTACCGTCAATAATCTTTGCTGCCATCAGAGAGAGGATTCCATCTGTTACGTAGGTCGAAGGGGATGCATCTATTTTGTCAGAAGCGGGGCGTGCTGTCAGTTTTCGTTTTCTGAAAAGTAAAACCTTCTGTACCTGGCGATAATGATAACCGTCGTTGGTTTGCCGCCGTAGCGAGATAAATCAGATGCGGTCGTACACTTGTTCAGCAACCAGTTCAAAAGCCATTGACTCAGCAAGGGTTGACCGTATAATTCACGCAATTACACGCACATTGTGGTGTCAATGCGCCCTTAGCTCAGTTGGATAGAGCAACGACCTTCTAAGTCGTGGGCCGCAGGTTCGAATCCTGCAGGGCGCGCCATTAAAATTCAATCAGTTACGCCTTCTTTACCTCCTCCATAATTTCACAGTGGGACATATTTGGGACATCATCGTCAAAATGTCGTCTGTTTTCCTTGCGTGCTTCGTCAAATGATTAGGTGCAAGGTGAGTATATCTACGCACCATTTCTATGGATTCCCATCCGCCCATTTCCTGAAGCACTGATGAAGAACATCAATGAATGCACCAGAATGAATCCGGTGAGTTAAGTTCAAACTGTAGTACAATTCGCTCCGGTATTAACAGGAAAGAATATGCTATGAACCCTTATATTTATCTTGGTGGCGCAATACTTGCAGAAGTCATTGGTACAACTTTAATGAAGTTTTCAGAGGGTTTTACACGGTTATGGCCCTCTGTTGGTACAATTATTTGTTACTGTGCATCATTCTGGTTATTAGCTCAGACGCTGGCTTATATTCCTACAGGGATTGCTTATGCTATCTGGTCAGGAGTCGGTATCGTCCTGATTAGTTTACTGTCCTGGGGATTTTTCGGCCAACGGTTGGATCTGCCAGCCATTATCGGCATGATGTTGATTTGTGCCGGAGTGTTGGTAATTAACTTATTGTCACGAAGTGCACCACATTAAAAATAATTACTTTTGAATCGAGTGAAATATGGCAGTCCGTATGTTTATATGGGCTGCTTTTTTATAGTGCGGGTAAATTTTTTTTGGCAAGTGGAGCAGGGGATTACCTCATTTGCGTTTTGAACAGTAGCAATAAAGTTTTCGGTGAGAAATTTTGTCGACATTTTATGATTAAATGGTTTATAGCAATATAAAAATAAACTCTTAAGTCTGTTTATTTTGTTAAGCTCATACACATCGTAAATAAAAATGAGAACCACCCGCTGAACGGGTGGTTATGCGTAAGTTTAATTTTATAATTTCAGTGAATGTTTACGCTGTAATAATACAAATGATAGTGGACAAAAAGCACAATCAGTTGATCGATTCACCGTAGGATGCGACTGCCTGAGTATGGTAACCTGCCCCAAATTTCTGTCTGAACCCATCATTGCAAAGATAATAATAAGCATTATTATCTTTATTAAAGGCGTAAATGGCACACAAACCGGAGTGCTCATTAATTGTGTTCCATCCACTATTAGCTACATTACCCCATTCCTGGTAAAGTCCTGCGTTAACTTCTCGCTTGATAATATGTGATGCATTATCATCATCATAATCGTAACTATCGATATCATGCGCTTCAGGAAATTCTCCGTTCATGCTTTCAACCCACGGTAAAACCTTTTGAACTGAATCATAAGTTTCAATGCTGTATTTAAAAAAACGCTTAACAGTAAAAATATAAATACCGGCAGTTTTGTTCGTTGATTTATCAGTGGCGAAAATAGCAAAAATCTTCCCAATACACTTTTCGTCAACGTCAGGAAAAGTTACTGTGCCATCCTGACTGACCGCCAGAACATTATTGTCTGCATCAGTGCTACAGCTCCATTTTACCTTGTCATTATTAACCGGGTCATTATCAATAACCATCTTAAAGGTGGCGCCTGGAAACAAGCAGTTAGGAAAATGGTAACCATTCTTCATATCATTGTTAATATCATAGATATGGTTGTCAACTAAAACGCCTGTAATTTTACTCATCTTTGATTCTCTTTGTTTATTAAATAAAAGGTTTTATTCCTGTGTAAAGGAATATGCTGATGTTATTGCAATCAATGAATGATTGTTCTTATTTACAGGTTATATAGTGGCATGAATATAACTATATAATGCCTCTGAGTAGTGGCTACACCGATTATTTGTGTCACGGCTATCTTCTTATTGGCTATGCAGGTCGTAGTGGGGCAAAACCGAGACGCATAAAATGCGTTGAAAAAAGAGAATCTGCTAAACAATTAATACAAACAGGATTCTGATTAGGAAAGTGAAAAGGAAGGGAGCAAGCAAAGTTGCTCCCTTAAACAATTAATATTCGAGGATGCCACGCGCGACGGGCAAATAGCGCAGGGAGAAATAGAGCAAGTCCTTGCCGCAGGAGGAGCGTTTTGCTAATAGTGAGGCGATCTCCGCATCCGGTTTTGGTTTAGCTTCAAACGTTTTACCTTTGCCCGCGACAAACAATTCATAAACAATGCCGTTGGCGGGTGAAGCCGTCTGGCAATCTGCACTGGCTTGCAGATAACGTTCGCGCTGCCCGGCGGTGAGTTTATCCACGCCGCTGCCATCCTGTACCCAGACATTAACGCCGGTTGCTTTAACTTGTTCCAGCAGTTGCCGATAGCCATCAGGCGACATATTTCCGGCGAAGAAACTACTGATATAAACCGGTTTTGCCGAAACATCACTAAGCAGTCGCTGAGCATTGTTTAACCATTTCAGCAATGGCTGACGGGCGGCTTCGCTGCGCCAGTTCAGATCGTCAATTTCCGCACTGATGTACCAGCCATCCAGCGTTACGCCCGGTGCGGCGCTCCATAATCTGGCTTGCTGGAGATCGGCCGCCAGCAGGCGATTAAGATAGCTCTCCAGCGCCGCAGATGACTGCTTCTGATGCATAAAAAATTCCGGATCGGCATTCAGGCCAACAATCAGCTTCAGGCCAGCGTGCTGCGCTGCCGCTGCTCGTCTGAACAATAATGCACGCTGTTCTGGCTGGGTGAACGCATCGCCGTAACGGGTCCATTGCAGAATCAGGGTGTCGAATCCTTGCAAATGCAACTGACTCATCAGTCCCTGCCACTGGGCGTCGGTGACCTGACTGTCACGATTTTGCGGTTGCCAGATGATACCTTTCATCGCAAAGGAAAAAGGGCTGACCAGCAGCAGTGTCAGCATTACGAAAATTAACTTACGCATTTACCAGTGCACTCCAATGGTGAGAAACGCGTTGTTGCGCTCCCCGCTACGTTGATTAATCGCCTTAAAGGTATGCTGATATTCGACGCCGAGACTGACTTTGTGCGGCCAGGCATCATAGTGCGTCTCGCCGGTCCAGATATTCCAGCGCACGCCAACACCGCCAAGCTGCGCGCCCTGAGTGCCTTTATCACGATAGCCGGTGTCCTGAACGTGAGCGTAAGGCTCAATGGTTTGTCCGTTCGCCACCTTCTGATGCCAGCTCACGCGATAATCTGCCGTCCACGCCTGAATATCCTGGCGGACATATTGCGCCGCATCGAGATACAGGTTTTGGGCAAACCAGCCTGAACCGTTCGGGTGCCACTCGTCGCTGTATTTGCCGCCGTTAAAGAACGAGGCACTGGCGCGCAGCATGGTATCGGAGGCGCCATTTTGTCCGTTCAGCGGCAGCTGCTGTTCAACGGCGAGGAAAAAGATTTGATCGCGCAGGGGCTTCCAGCGCAGGCCGGTGCCGGACATCGGATTTTTCACCGGCATTGCTACACCGTTTTCTCCGGTATCGGCAAAGACGCGGCTGTAAACCGAAAGCAGGTCGCCTTCCAGCAGCATATTGCGCCCGATGCGGTACTCGGCTTCCAGTTGCGCGTAGCTACGATAGCTTTTCCCTGGCGCAGCGCCGCCAACATTGTTGTTAGCGGTACTCATCGCCCCGGAACGCAAGCCGATGGAAGAATCGAAACTGAACGTCCAGCGGCGACCGACATCTTCATGCAGACGGCGGAAATTGAAGCGTTGCTGATTTTGCTCTGGCGTAAGTGGGGTTATCAGCGCCTGGTTATCAATATCATCAATTACCCGCCGGGCGTACTGTTGTGTTGCAGGCATATCATCCAGACGCTGGTTCACGTAGGCCAGTTGTCGGATCAGTGCCGGATCGTCCGGCAATCCTTTATGTGCCTGTTCCAGCATTTCCCGCGATTGCGCGATATCACCGCTATCCCACAAGGCGTAACCGAGCGCCGCCTGGGTATTGCTGTTATTGGGTTCCAGTTCCAGAGCGGCGCGCAAATCGCTCACCGCCGCTGAGACATTATGACGTTGGCGATAAATCGTCGCCCGCGCAACGTAAGCGTTAGCAGAAGGTGCAATGTTAATTGAGCGCGTGAGATCGTTCAGTGCGAGTTCCGGCTGACCAGGAATATAACGTTGTGCATGTAGCCACCAGTACAGAGCATTGTTTCCCAGCCCGCGTTGTTCTGCCTGCTGAAGCCAGCGATCGCGAGCCGCGCCATTTCCTGCCGCCTGAGCGGTATTGGCGGCAGCAAGTAGATCTTCATTGCTCATGTCGTGAAGGCTGATTTTCTGCCAGGCCGCCAGTGCGGTGGCGTAGTCCTCAACCTGATACGCCTGATAAGCCACCGCGCGATGTTGCCAGGCGTTCGGTTGCCGTTGTTCGGCCTGAAGCCATGCATACAACGCTACACCGGGTAGCGTGTCCCGATAACACTTCGCCAGACGATTCCAGGCCGCAGCATCGTAGGAAGGCGACATATCGCCCAGCAGGCGGACTATCGCCGGGCAATTATCTGCAATACCCGGCAACTGACTTTGCCACTGACGTTGCTCCGCCAGCGGTAAGGGTTTCGATAAAATCGCCACTTTCGCAGGCGTTGCCAGGTAAGGATGACTTTCCAGCAGAGACGCCAGTCGCGCCATTAGAGTCTGGCTGACACGCGCATCGCCCTGGAAAGGATAGCGGTGCAGCAATAAATCGGCAGCTTCGCGTGACTGCTCGTTCTGCATCAGTTGCCAGGTCAGTTGATCCAGGCGGGTAAGATTTGCCGGTTCTTGCTGATACAGCAATCGTGCCAGACGCAGAGCTTCAGCCTTGTTACGGGTCGCTACGCTAACGGCATAACGCTCCTCAAGCATTTCATTGGCGGGGAGGGTGGCGAGCAGTTTTTGCGCTGCGTCGTACTGACCTTCTTTTAAAAGCACCGGTAGCGTTGCGCCAACAACATACTGGCGGTTATCGGCAAACTGCACCGTATAATTCGCCAACGCCTGAACGGGGTTGGCGCTGTATTTAGATAACAGATAGAGCCAACTTTTCTCTTGTGCGTCCGTGGTAAACAGCGGCTTATTTTCAATGAGATAATGCTGGAGGCGTGCTTTCTCGCCACGATAAGCCAGCGCGGTCGCATAAGTAATATATGACTGTGGATCGGTGAAGATCCCCTGTGATTGCAGCGCCAGGATCCGATCGTCCAGCTGCCCGGCGAGCAGAACATCAAACCACTGACGGCGCTCAGCTGCGTTTAATGTATTTTGTAGCCGTGATTCACTGAATAACGCTTCTGCCAGCGGCCACTGCTTGAGGTAGATTGCGCGGTGCAGCAGATCGGTACGCAACGTTTTTCCTTCCGGCGATGCGGCAAACTTCGCATCGTTCAGTTGCGCTCTGGCGACAGGCAACTGTGCCAGTCGCAGGGCATTCTGCCCGACTTCACTGCGACAACGCAGGGTCGGCTCAGCATCGCACGCTTTTTGCTGAGCCAGCAGTTCTTCAATGGTATTAACGGTTTTGACTTCTACTGGAATAGCCGCAAGATTGCGTTCAAGGCGGGCATCACCAGGATGACGTTTCAGTTGATCTTCAAGCAACAGCCGCGCGCGATCATCATGACCAAAATGGCGATAGGCTTCCGCCAGATATAACGTCAACGGAATATTATCCGGCACCTGCTGATGAATATATTCAAATTCGCGGATGGCGGTTGCTTCGTCGTTATTTTTCTGTGCCTTTAGCGCCTTATCGAGACGGGGATAAATAACAAAATGGCGATAGTCGCTAAGCCCCAGCTCTTCTGCGCTGGTGCCGATAGTGTCTGCGAGTGCGCTGGTACTCAATAAAGACGTCAGCAGTAAACCAGACCATCCGATGACGCGATTAAGGTTATTCTCCTTCATTTTCGGACTCCAGTTGCGCAACCTGTTCTGTGTTTAAACCTGCTTTGAGTAATAGTGATTGCATCGAAACTTGTAATTCGCGTTGAATTGTCAGGACGCGATCCAACGTTTCCTGGCTGATAACGCCTTCGGTGACCAAAAATTTACCGAGCGGCAGTGAGCTGCGTTCATGGCGCAATAACAACACGTTAATTGCAGAACGATTAATATGGCCGAGCGTGGTCAGTATTTCGGCGAACAGGAACTGATGCGGTACATATTGCTGCCAGATGTCGCTGGCCTGCTGTTCAGTGAGCCATTGCTGCTGAACCGCATTGTGCAACATTGCTCGTGGGTCATAACCGCGACGACGCGCATACCAGTGACGTAAACCGGTGACGATTTGCCCGCGCAGAACAATGACGTAACGCACCTTGCGTCCGACCTTACGTGTCAGAGCCGCCAGTGAAACCGGATCGATACCATCTTCGCTGCCGACAATTAACTCATCGTTTTCCAGACGCAGCGGCAGTACCGCATAATGTAGCGCCACGGACGCAGGCATTTCGTCAATCAGCGAGGAAGGGATCTGCCAGGCATCGATCGATTCCCACGCCACGCCGTTTTGCTCCGCCAGTGCCTGCGCCAGTTGCTCGGCGCTAATCAATCCCTGCATCAGCATCGAACCGCCGAGGCGTAGACCTTCAACACGATTACGCAGTGCTGTATCGAGTTGCTCTTCAGTGATGACCTGATTTTCCAGCAGGATTTGACCTAACGGGCGCAACGAACGGGTATCGCCAGTCACGCTGGGGAAATCATGCGTCGTTTTATCCCATGCCACGCGACGCGGGTCGCCGTGCTGAAGAACCTGTTTCAACGCGCGCCAGTTGGCCATAAAGTTAATCAGGTTGCCCCAGAATAGCCGCAGGACGGAGAGTAAACCTTGCGTCAGGCCGTAGTAGCCGGTGACAAAAATCACCCGTTGCACAATGCGGTTGATCATCAAGCCAAAGTTTAGCCACAGCAGGGTCATTAACCATGCGCTGCCGCTGAAAATAGAAAGAAAATGCCAGGCATCGGAGCACAAACTTTCATACGCCATCAACAGCAAAAGCTGGAGCATCACCAGCATCGCGAGGAAGCTGACAAAGTTACTGATTGCCCCTTTGCGGTCGCGCCAGAGAAAGTAGTTCAGCGTCAGGCTGGAGGTCCATTTATGGGTTTTAAAGCCCTGGAAAACAATGCCGATGATCCAGCGAGATTTTTGTCGAACCGCAGTCGAAAAGGTATCGGGGAAATATTCGCGCACGCAGATCATGTTTGACGTCCGTGCGTGCTGTAAAAATTTACGCTGCTCGCGTTCTTTGGCTTCGTCCACCACCGGAAAACGGACAAAAATTTCCGTCATACCTTTTTCTTTCAGGCGGAAGCCAATGTCGTAATCTTCAGTAAGACTCTGCACGTCGAAAGCAATACCGTCACCGTCAGCTAACAGTGCGGTCACGGCGCGGCGGCTGAAGCAGGTGCCGACGCCTGCGCTAGGCACCTGTCCGGCGAGAGCTTCACGCACCGGAACATCTTTGCCATGCAGTTCTGAAAATTCATCGATATAGGTCATGCTGGTGAAGTGTGTCCACTCGCGTTCAAACGGATACACCGGGATCTGAATCAGATCTTTACGCTCAACCAGATAGTTGAACAGACGCAATTCCATTGGCGAAATCACGTCTTCGGCATCATGCAGAATAAAACCAGCAAAAGCGAAATTGGCGCTACGCTCAAACTGGGTGATGGCGTCCAGCACGTTGTTCAGGCAGTCGGCTTTACTGGTGGGGCCAGGACGCGCGCAGACCACCTTATGCACGTTCGGAAAGCGAGCGCACACTTCGTCAACATCACGCTGAGTATCGGGGTCGTTGGGGTAAGTGCCAACAAAGATATGATAGTTTTCGTAGTCGAGCGTGGTCGCCGCCAGCTCGGCCATATTGCCGATGACGCCCGTTTCATTCCACGCCGGAACCATAATCGCTAACGGTTTTTCATCCGGCTTATACAGTTCGCGATAACTCATTCGCGGGTAGCGGCGATAAACACTCAACTTGCGCTTAATGCGGCGTACCCAGTAGACGACATCAATAAAAAAATCGTCCAGCCCGCTGATGAACATGATGACCGCTAACGTTATCGCGATGACTTTTAAGCCGTAGAGCCAGGTAGCAAAAACATCAAGAAGCCAGTCCACACAAAAACCTTACATTAACGCTGGTTATGTTTAGGGTGGCGTATATTAAGGTTTTTTATGAATTGTGACAGCTTTTTACCATTAATAGGTAGGATTATTGCGGCACGTTATTTTTACACTGGTTATAAAAGTTGCCGATTGCTGAATGATTAAGCGGGTAATGTGATCACAAACCTTGTCCCCCGCGCATCTGACGTTACCGCAACCGTGCCTTTATGCGCGACTACAATCGATTTCACTATCGCCAGGCCAATACCACTGCCTTCGCCTTTTCGCTGGCGGGAGGGGTCAACGCGGTAGAAGCGGTCAAACAATCGCGGTAAGTGCTCGGGTGCAATGGGCGTACCAGGGTTTTCGACAGTAACTTGCACCTGGTGATCGACCGTCTGGCAACGAACTACAATCGCCTCACCGGGCGGTGTATAACGCAGGGCGTTAGAAAGCAGGTTACTTAACGCCCGGCGCAGCATCAGCGGATCGCCCACAACCTGACACTCGTCGCCAATAAACCGCAGTTCCACGCCGCGATCTTCCGCTAACGCCTCGAAAAAATCGAACACCTTGCTGACTTCATCCGCCAGGTCGAGCATTTTCTTTTCGGGGATTAACTGGTTGTTATCGGCCTGGGCGAGAAACAGCATATCGCTGACCATTTTCGCCATTCGCGTCAGCTCTTCGAGATTAGAGTAGAGCACATCTTCCAGTTCCTTCTGGCTGCGCGACTGGCTGAGGGCGATTTCCGTTTGCGTAATGAGATTAGTAATCGGCGTGCGAATTTCGTGGGCGATATCCGCTGAGAAATTGGACTGGCGGGTAAAGACATCCTCAATACGCTCGATCATATGGTTGAACGACAGTACCAACTGTTCCAGCTCAATCGGCACGGTCTGCGGGTCAAGGCGAACATCGAGATCTTTTGAAGTAATGTTCTGGATCTGACGACTGACGCTGCGAATTGGCGAATGGCCTTTATGTACTGCCAACAGCACGATAAAGACGATCAGGATGCTGATGATCGATGCGGTCATAATAAGTTTATTCATCAAATCATTTATGTAATGAAGATGAAAATCGATCGAAAGTGCGATATAGAGCGTATAAATCGGTTTGCCGTCCGCTAGCGGGCCAACCGGCAAGCTAATCATCCGCCAGTTGCTGTGTTTCATATGCCCATGACCGTGGCCCGGCATCATCATCGTCGGGCCAGAAAGGAGAAACACCTCGCCATTCCGGGCGTCTTTATCGGGTATGGCGTCGCGCGCAAACTCGCGGATATCCGGCGCGTCGGGGGAGTGATACACCGTTTTTCCGTGGCTATCTGCCAGGGAAATCAACACGTTGGAATAACCACTGACAATGTCTTCCAGCGTCATTAAGCGTCGGGCTTGTGTCTCTTCGGGATGATTAAGAACGCGCTTTAGCGTGGTGCTAATCTCTTTTAAATCATTAATATCCTGCTCGGCAAAATGCACCTTTACCGAGTGGATCATGATCCATGCAAAGGCGAAAAATGCCGCGATGGTGGCCAGGCTGATAAAAAAGGTCAGGCGGGTTGCCAGTGAAAACGGGCGCTGAAACGGCTTACTGGCCATCCGGCACCTCGAGCATGTAACCCACGCCGCGCACGGTCTGAATCAGCTTTGGTTCAAAGTCGTTGTCGATTTTGCCGCGCAGCCGCTTCACCGCCACATCAATGGCGTTGGTATCGCTGTCAAAATTCATGTCCCATACCTGCGAGGCGATAAGCGAGCGGGGCAGCACTTCACCCTGATGGCGGAGAAAAAACTCCAGCAGAGTAAATTCTTTACTGGTCAAAGTGATGCGCGTGCTGCTGCGGGTGACTTTGCGGCTGACGAGATCGACCATCAAATCGGCAACCTGAAACTGACTTTCGATAATCACCGCCGCCCCGCGCCGCAGTAGAGTGCGCACCCGCGCCAGCAGTTCAGCAAAAGCGAACGGCTTCACCAGGTAGTCATCCGCTCCCAGCTCCAGTCCCTTGACGCGATGTTCAATCGTACCCAGCGCGCTGAGCAACAGAATCGGCATCCCTTTATTGGCAGAACGCAACATGCGCACGATATCCCAGCCGTTCACGTCCGGCAGCATAATATCGAGGATTATCAGGTCATAATCACCGGTCATCGCCAGATGGTAGCCATTCAGCCCGTTGTCGGCTAAATCGACCACAAAACCGGCTTCAGTTAACCCTTTGGTTAGGTATTCGCCAGTTTTCTTTTCATCTTCGACAATCAACAGTTTCATATTTCCTCCGCATGTTGCCCGGGCAATTCTAGAGTAGCGGGATCAGATGGCAATCGCTTATTGGCAAAATGACAATTTTGTCATTTTCCTGTCACCGGAAAATCAGAGCCTGGCGAGTAAAGTTGGCGGTATAAAATCACCAGAAATTATGAGCCTATGTCTCCTTGTAAACTTCTGCCATTTTGTGTGGCCCTTGCGCTAACCGGTTGTTCACTGGCACCGGATTATCAGCGTCCGGCAATGCCCGTGCCGCAGCAGTTCTCACTCAGCCAGAACGGGCTGGTTAACGCAGCAGATAACTATCAGAACGCGGGCTGGCGCACCTTTTTTGTTGATAATCAGGTGAAGACGCTGATTAGCGAGGCGCTGGTGAATAACCGGGATTTGCGCATGGCGACGCTGAAAGTGCAGGAAGCGCGTGCGCAATATCGTCTGACCGATGCCGATCGCTACCCACAGCTCAATGGCGAGGGCAGCGGTAGCTGGAGCGGCAATCTTAAAGGCGATTCAGCCACGACGCGGGAGTTCTCGACTGGCCTTAACGCCAGCTTTGATCTCGATTTTTTCGGTCGCTTAAAGAACATGAGCGAAGCCGAGCGACAAAATTATTTAGCCTCTGAGGAAGCTCAGCGCGCGGTGCATATTCTGCTGGTTTCTAATGTCGCGCAAAGCTATTTCAATCAGCAACTGGCTTATGCGCAATTACAAATAGCCGAAGAAACGCTGTGTAATTATCAGCAGTCATATGCGTTTGTCGAAAAACAACTGTTAACCGGCAGTAGTAATGTTCTGGCGCTGGAACAGGCTCGCGGGGTGATTGAAAGTACCCGCAGCGATATCGCTAAACGTCAGGGGGAACTGGCGCAGGCGAATAATGCATTGCAACTGTTACTGGGAAGCTACGGCAAGCTGCCGCAAGCGCAGACAGCGGATAGCGACAGCCTGCAAAGTGTTAAATTACCGGCGGACTTGTCGTCACAAATCTTGTTGCAGCGCCCGGATATTATGGAAGCTGAACACGCGTTAATGGCGGCTAATGCCAATATTGGCGCCGCACGCGCGGCATTTTTCCCGTCTATAAGCCTGACCAGCGGAATATCGACCGCTAGTAGCGAACTGTCGTCATTATTTAACGCCAGCAGCGGGATGTGGAATTTTATTCCCAAAATTGAGATCCCCATTTTTAATGCAGGGCGCAACCAGGCCAATCTGGATATCGCCGAAATTCGCCAGCAGCAGTCGGTAGTGAATTATGAACAGAAAATCCAGAACGCCTTTAAAGAAGTGGCTGATGCGCTGGCATTACGTCAAAGCCTGAATGATCAAATTAGCGCCCAGCAGCGTTATCTGGCGTCGCTACAAATTACCCTGCAACGGGCGCGGGCATTATATCAGCACGGCGCAGTAAGTTATCTGGAAGTGCTGGATGCCGAACGTTCTTTATTTGCAACCCGACAAACTTTACTCGACCTGAATTATGCCCGTCAGGTTAACGAAATTTCTTTATATACCGCACTTGGTGGCGGTTGGCAGCAATAAATTTTAACTCCAGGAGAAAATAAATGAAAAAAGCACTGCAAGTCGCAATGTTCAGTCTGTTTACCGCTATTGGCTTTAATACTCAGGCTAACGAACATCATCATGAAACCATGAGTGAAGCACAACCGCAGGTCATTAGCGCCACCGGTGTGGTAAAAGGCGTTGATCTGGAAAGCAAAAAAATCACCATCCATCACGATCCGATTGCCGCAGTCAACTGGCCGGAGATGACCATGCGTTTTACCATCACCCCGCAGACGAAAATGAGCGAAATTAAAACCGGCGACAAAGTGGCGTTTAATTTTGTCCAGCAGGGCAATCTCTCTTTATTACAGGATATTAAAGTCAGCCAGTAACCCAGGTTTAATTCAATGAAAAAAATCGCGCTTATTATCGGCAGCATGATCGCGGGCGGCATTATTTCTGCGGCGGGTTTTACCTGGTTTGCAAAGGCGGAACCGCCAGTGGAAAAAACGCCAACCGCAGAACGTAAAATCTTATTCTGGTACGACCCGATGTATCCCAATACGCGGTTCGATAAACCGGGTAAATCGCCGTTTATGGATATGGATCTGGTGCCGAAATATGCCGATGAAGAGAGTTCTGCGTCTGGTGTGCGCATTGACCCGACTCAGACGCAGAACCTTGGGGTGAAAACGGCTACCGTCACGCGCGGGTCGCTGACGTTTGCCCAGAGTTTCCCGGCGAATGTCAGTTACAACGAGTATCAGTTTGCCATTGTACAGGCTCGCGCCGCCGGGTTTATCGACAAAGTTTATCCGCTTACCGTGGGCGATAAAGTGCAAAAGGGCGCGCCGCTTCTCGACCTGACCATTCCCGACTGGGTGGAAGCGCAGAGTGAGTATTTACTGCTGCGCGAAACCGGCGGTACGGCGACCCAGACTGAAGGCATTCTTGAGCGGCTGAGACTGGCGGGAATGCCGGAGGCCGATATTCGCCGCCTGATCGCCACGCAAAAAATCCAGACTCGCTTTACGCTCAAAGCGCCCATTGATGGCGTGATCACCGCGTTTGATCTGCGCGCGGGAATGAATATCGCCAAAGATAACGTGGTAGCGAAAATTCAGGGTATGGATCCGGTGTGGGTCACTGCTGCGATCCCGGAGTCCATCGCCTGGCTGGTGAAAGATGCCTCGCAGTTTACACTCACCGTTCCGGCGCGACCCGATAAAACGCTCACCATCCGCAAATGGACGCTACTACCGGGCGTGGATGCCGCGACCCGCACTTTGCAACTGCGTCTGGAAGTCGATAACGCCGACGAGGCACTAAAACCGGGAATGAACGCCTGGTTGCAACTCAACACCGCCAGCGAACCGATGCTGCTCATTCCGTCACAGGCGCTGATTGATACCGGCAGCGAACAGCGGGTGATTACCGTTGATGCCGACGGGCGCTTTGTACCGAAACGCGTTGCCGTTTTCCAGGCATCGCAAGGTGTCACCGCGCTACGCTCTGGTCTGGTGGAAGGGGAAAAGGTGGTTTCCAGCGGCCTGTTCCTGATTGATTCTGAAGCCAATATTTCTGGCGCACTGGAGCGGATGCGCTCTGAAAGTGCTGACCATGCGCATTGAGGGAATAGCCAATGATTGAATGGATTATTCGTCGCTCGGTGGCGAACCGTTTTCTGGTGCTGATGGGCGCGTTGTTTCTGAGCATCTGGGGCACCTGGACCATCATTAACACGCCAGTGGATGCACTGCCAGATCTCTCCGATGTGCAGGTGATTATTAAAACCAGCTATCCCGGTCAGGCTCCGCAAATCGTTGAAAATCAGGTCACTTATCCACTGAGCACCACGATGTTGTCGGTGCCTGGCGCGAAGACCGTGCGCGGTTTCTCGCAGTTTGGTGATTCTTATGTGTATGTCATTTTCGAAGATGGCACCGATCCGTACTGGGCGCGCTCGCGGGTGCTGGAGTATCTCAACCAGGTGCAGGGTAAGCTGCCTGCAGGAGTCAGCGCCGAGCTGGGGCCAGACGCTACGGGCGTTGGCTGGATCTATGAATACGCGCTGGTGGATCGCAGCGGTAAGCACGATCTGGCTGATTTACGCTCATTGCAGGACTGGTTTCTCAAATATGAGCTAAAAACCATCCCAGACGTTGCGGAAGTGGCGTCGGTGGGCGGTGTGGTGAAAGAGTATCAGGTGGTTATCGATCCCCAGCGCCTGGCGCAATATGGCATCAGTCTCGCTGAAGTGAAAAGCGCGCTGGATGCCTCAAACCAGGAAGCGGGTGGTTCGTCGATTGAACTGGCGGAAGCGGAATATATGGTGCGCGCCAGCGGCTATCTGCAAACGCTCGATGACTTTAATCACATCGTTTTAAAAGCCAGTGAAAATGGCGTGCCCGTTTATCTGCGTGATGTTGCGAAAGTCCAGGTAGGGCCGGAAATGCGCCGGGGCATTGCGGAACTGAACGGCGAAGGCGAAGTGGCGGGCGGAGTGGTGATCCTGCGCTCCGGCAAAAACGCCCGTGAAGTGATCGCCGCCGTGAAGGACAAGCTGGAAACGCTGAAAAGCAGTCTGCCGGAAGGCGTGGAGATAGTTACAACATACGATCGCAGCCAGCTCATTGATCGCGCCATCGACAACCTCAGCGGCAAGTTGCTGGAAGAGTTTATTGTGGTGGCGATAGTCTGCGCGCTGTTTCTCTGGCATGTGCGCTCGGCGCTGGTGGCGATTATTTCGTTGCCGCTGGGGTTGTGTATTGCTTTTATTGTCATGCACTTTCAGGGACTGAACGCCAATATTATGTCGCTGGGCGGCATTGCGATTGCCGTCGGGGCGATGGTCGATGCCGCTATCGTCATGATCGAGAATGCGCATAAACGGCTGGAAGAGTGGCAGCACCAGCATCCTGACGCCACGCTGGATAATAAAACGCGCTGGCAGATTATCACCGATGCATCTGTTGAAGTGGGGCCGGCACTGTTTATCAGTCTGCTGATTATCACGTTGTCATTTATCCCGATCTTCACCCTGGAAGGGCAGGAAGGGCGTCTGTTTGGCCCACTGGCGTTCACCAAAACCTATGCGATGGCGGGTGCGGCGCTGCTGGCGATCGTGGTGATCCCGATCCTGATGGGCTACTGGATACGTGGCAAAATTCCGCCAGAAAGCAGTAACCCGCTCAACCGTTTTTTGATTCGTATTTACCATCCGCTGTTGCTGAAAGTACTGCACTGGCCGAAAACCACGCTGCTGGTGGCGGCGCTTTCGGTGCTGACGGTTATCTGGCCGCTGAATAAAGTTGGCGGGGAATTTTTACCGCAGATCAATGAAGGCGACTTGTTATATATGCCATCGACGCTGCCGGGGATTTCCGCGTCGGAAGCAGCGAGTATGTTGCAAAAAACCGACAAGCTGATTATGAGCGTACCTGAAGTGGCGCGAGTGTTTGGCAAAACAGGGAAAGCGGAAACTGCCACCGACTCCGCTCCGCTGGAGATGGTAGAAACGACCATTCAGCTTAAGCCGCAGGATCAGTGGCGACCAGGCATGACGATGGACAAAATCATCGAAGAGCTGGATAACACCGTGCGGCTGCCGGGGCTGGCGAATCTGTGGGTGCCGCCAATCCGTAACCGCATCGACATGCTCTCGACCGGCATTAAAAGCCCCATCGGCATTAAAGTTTCCGGCACTGTGCTGGCGGATATCGACGCGATGGCGGAGCAAATTGAAGACGTGGCGCGAACGGTGCCAGGCGTGGTTTCGGCCCTTGCCGAGCGTCTGGAAGGTGGGCGCTATATCAACGTTGAGATTAACCGTGAAAAAGCCGCGCGTTACGGTATGACGGTGGCGGATGTGCAGTTGTTTGTCACCTCTGCGGTGGGCGGGGCGATGGTTGGCGAAACGGTGGAAGGAATTGCCCGTTATCCGATTAATCTGCGTTATCCGCAAAGCTGGCGCGATAGCCCGCAGGCGCTGCGACAGTTACCGATCCTGACGCCGATGAAGCAGCAAATCACCCTGGCGGACGTGGCCGACGTTAACGTCTCCACCGGACCGTCGATGCTGAAAACCGAGAATGCGCGCCCGACAAGCTGGATTTATATCGACGCCCGCGATCGTGACATGGTGTCAGTGGTTCACGATCTGCAAAAAGCGATTGCCGAGAAAGTGCAGTTGAAACCGGGCACCAGCGTGGCGTTTTCCGGTCAGTTCGAGCTACTGGAGCGCGCCAACCATAAGCTGAAACTCATGGTGCCGATGACGCTGATGATCATCTTCGTGCTGTTATATCTGGCGTTCCGTCGCGTGGGGGAAGCGTTACTGATTATCAGCAGCGTACCGTTTGCGCTGGTGGGCGGCATCTGGTTCCTGTGGTGGATGGGCTTTCATCTTTCCGTCGCGACGGGCACCGGTTTTATCGCTCTCGCCGGAGTCGCTGCCGAGTTTGGCGTGGTGATGCTGATGTATTTACGTCACGCCATAGAGGCAGAGCCGTCGCTGGATAACCCGCAGACCTTTAGCGAGCAGAAACTGGATGAGGCGTTGTATCACGGCGCGGTACTGCGCGTGCGCCCGAAAGCGATGACGGTGGCGGTGATTATCGCCGGTTTGCTGCCGATTCTGTGGGGAACGGGGGCGGGCTCAGAGGTGATGAGCCGCATCGCCGCGCCGATGATTGGCGGCATGATTACTGCACCTTTGCTGTCGCTGTTTATTATCCCGGCGGCGTATAAGCTGATGTGGCTGCACCGGCATCGGATTTAGGCAAAATTGCCTGATGCGCTACGCTTATCAGGCCTACAGCGTGAATTATAATTTATTGAATTTGCACATTTCTGTAGGCCAAATAAGGCGTTAATACCCTAATTGGCAATAACAAGGTACTTTTTGTCGGCAATTTGCATAAGAAAGGGATACCCGGTTTAACTGTGTGGATTGTGTCTTGCGACGACCAGCACTAAATGTTAAAAGGAGCCCCTCAATAAAAAAGACACACAGGGGAAAGGCGTGAAAAACGCGTCAACCGTATCGGAAGATACTGCGTCGAATCAAGAACCGACGCTTCATCGGGGATTACATAACCGTCATATTCAGCTAATTGCGCTGGGTGGCGCCATTGGTACAGGTCTGTTTCTTGGCATTGGTCCGGCGATTCAGATGGCGGGGCCGGCTGTATTGCTGGGCTACGGCGTCGCCGGGATCATCGCTTTCCTGATTATGCGCCAGCTTGGCGAAATGGTGGTTGAGGAGCCGGTATCCGGTTCATTTGCCCACTTTGCCTATAAATACTGGGGACCGTTTGCGGGCTTCCTCTCCGGCTGGAACTACTGGGTAATGTTCGTGCTGGTGGGAATGGCAGAGCTGACCGCTGCGGGCATCTATATGCAGTACTGGTTCCCGGATGTTCCAACGTGGATTTGGGCTGCCGCCTTCTTTATTATCATCAACGCCGTTAACCTGGTGAACGTGCGCTTATATGGCGAAACCGAGTTCTGGTTTGCGCTGATTAAAGTGCTGGCGATCATCGGTATGATCGGCTTTGGCCTGTGGCTGCTGTTTTCTGGTCACGGCGGCGAGAAAGCCAGTATCGATAACCTCTGGCGCTACGGTGGTTTCTTTGCCACCGGCTGGAATGGGCTGATTTTGTCGCTGGCGGTGATTATGTTCTCCTTCGGCGGTCTGGAGCTGATTGGGATTACTGCCGCTGAAGCGCGCGATCCAGAAAAAAGCATCCCTAAAGCAGTGAATCAGGTCGTGTATCGCATCCTGCTGTTTTATATCGGTTCACTGGTGGTTTTACTGGCGCTCTACCCGTGGGTGGAAGTGAAATCCAACAGTAGCCCGTTTGTGATGATTTTCCATAATCTCGACAGCAACGTGGTAGCTTCTGCGCTGAACTTCGTCATTCTGGTAGCATCGCTGTCAGTGTATAACAGCGGAGTTTACTCCAACAGCCGGATGCTGTTTGGCCTTTCCGTCCAGGGGAATGCGCCGAAGTTTTTGACTCGCGTAAGCCGTCGCGGTGTTCCGATTAACTCGCTGATGCTTTCCGGAGCGATCACTTCGCTGGTGGTGTTAATCAACTATCTGCTGCCGCAAAAAGCGTTTGGTCTGCTGATGGCGCTGGTGGTAGCAACGCTGCTGTTGAACTGGATTATGATCTGCCTGGCGCACCTGCGTTTTCGTGCGGCGATGCGACGTCAGGGGCGTGAAACCCGCTTCAAAGCTCTGATGTATCCGTTTGGCAACTATCTTTGCATTTCCTTTCTCGGCATGATTTTGCTGCTGATGTGCACAATAGATGATATGCGCTTGTCAGCGATCCTACTGCCGGTGTGGATTGTGTTCCTGTTTGTGGCGTTTAAAACGCTGCGTCGGAAATAAGGCATTCACGCTACATCCGACAAAACGATGTCCGCTCTCATCCATTCGATGAGAGCGGTTTTTTTAATTACTGCTTAAATGCACCCGCCAGAGAGCGAATATCATTGCCGGTTGGCGACTGATGAAGTCGCAGACCAAACTCTTCGACAATGGCAAATATATGGTCAAAAATATCCGCCTGAATGCTTTCATATTCCAGCCACACTACGGTATTGGTAAACGCATATATCTCAAGCGGTAAACCATTATCGCCCGGTGCAAGCTGGCGTACCATTAAGGTCATATCTTTACGAATACGTGGATGGTTACGTAGATATTCGTTCAGATAGGCACGAAATGTTCCAATATTCGTCATTCGGCGCAGGTTTAATACTGACTCCGTAGACCCTTGCTGGCGGTTCCACTCATTAATTTCCTGATGGCGGCTGGTTAAATAAGGCTTTAACAGATGCGCTTTATTCAGCCGCTGCATTTCGGTTTCATCAAGAAAGCGAATGCTGGTGACATCAATACTGATACTGCGTTTAATGCGTCGTCCACCAGAGGCTGACATTCCGCTCCAGTTTTTAAAGGAGTCAGAAACCAGAGACCAGGTGGGAATAGTGGTAATGGTATTGTCCCAGTTACGTACTTTGACGGTGGTTAAACCAATATCGATCACCGCGCCATCCGCGCCGTATTTCGGCATTTCCAGCCAGTCGCCCAGTTTCAGCATATCGTTCGCGGAAAGCTGAATACCTGCCACCAGACCAAGAATCGGATCTTTAAATACCAACATCAGCACGGCAGCCATTGCGCCAAGACCACTGATCAGAATGGTCGGTGACTGACCAATCAGCAGCGAGATCATCAAAATGCCGACCAGAATAGCGCCGATCAGCTTTATCCCCTGAAATATCCCTTTCAGCGGTAACTGTTTTGCTGCCGGGAATTTCTGCGCCAGATTTAAAATAACATCCAGCAACGAGAAGACTGAAAGCAGCGCATACATCATGATCCACAACTGTGCGCAGGTGGTCAGAATATCAGCCGCTTCGGTGCCTTTTTGCAGCCAGAATACCGCCTGAATATTGACGATAATCCCCTGCAGGGTAAAAGCTAAACGGTGAAATAGTTTATTCTGGGTAATGATTTGCAGCCACAGCCGTGAACTGGCAATGGCGCGTTTTTCGAAGGTACGTAATACCACCCAGTGCAAAATAATATGCACTACAACGGCGGTCAGAAAAATAATACCGAAAATCATCACCATTGAGGTGGTGTGATCAATCTCAATACCCGCTAAATCTTCAACCTGGGATATTAAATCCTGCATAACGTCTCCTGTATACAACAGCGGACTATGATGACGGCTGAAACAGGGTTATGCAAATCAGGAAAATCTGATGTGAAATAGCCGGGATCAGTTCCCGGCTATAAAGGAGAATTACACTTCAGTTAAGGTGATACTTTGCGGCAGACGAGATTTTGGCAGGGTAGCGTTAAAATCTTCCACGCTGTGATGGCCTACCGGTACGACCACCAGACTGGTGTAACCTTTCTCTTTCAAACCAAATTCTTCATCGAGGATCGCCGCGTCAAAACCTTCGATTGGCACCGCGTCCAGACCCAGTGCCGCAACGCCCAGCAGGAAGTTACCGACGTTGAGATAAACCTGTTTTGCCATCCACTCTGCATCATCATGCAGATCTTTACGGTGCATATCGGCGAAGAACTTACGGCCTTTATCGTTCGCCGCTTTGGCTTCCGGCGTGGCAAAGCGACCATCGGCATCTTCCTGGTCAACAACCAGCTTCAGCCAGGCATCGTCCATTGCGGTTTTCGCGCAGAACACCACGACGTGCGAGGCATCAAGTATTTTACGTTCGTTGAACACGTAATTGTCGGCGGCGGATTTAGCGACACGCGCTTTACCTTCTTCCGTGCTGGCCACAATAAAATGCCATGGCTGGGAGTTGGTGCTGGATGGGCTGTACTGCAACAGGGTTTTGATCTGCTCGGCTTGTTCCGGGGTAAGTTTTTTGCTGGCATCAAATGCCTTAGTGGAATGACGCTTTAGGGCGACAGAAATGATATCCATAAAGACTCCTTGTGAAAGATGTTTGTGTGCCAGCAGATTACAAGGATCGAAGTAAAATGGTAAGCGAGAAAAATGCGCTATAGATTTCCGCTTTAGTCTGGACGTACTCTTTTTTGATCGCGTTTAGCCAGGCCATCAACCACTAAGTTCCACGAATCGTTAATCAGATCGCTGAGCAACGATTCAGAGATTTCGTCGCCGGGATACACCGAAATCCAGTGCTTTTTATTCATGTGATACCCAGGCTTAATGCTCGGGTATATTTGCTGATTTAACAGGGATTTTTGTGGATCGGACTTCAGATTGATAAAGGGGACGCCGCGCAGTTCTGACGACAGCATAAAAATCTTGCCGCCAATTTTAAAAACATCGAACTCCGGGCCAAAAGGCCAGCAAAGCTCGACAAAGGGTAACTCAAGAGCCAGGCGTTTCGCCGTTTCGTGCAGTGATTGCTTATCCATAAACGTTCCTTTAGGCGAAGGAGAATAAGCAAAGTATGCCGCGAAGTTCGGCGATAATCGACGTTTAATCCGCTAGCGAGAACCAGCGTCGCCAGATAAAGCGCAGAACAAAATACTCAATAGCGCCCAGTACTAAAAACCACAGGCAAAACAATAAAGTGTAAAGCTGGCTAAGATCCATCAGATGAAACATGGTCACCAGTTTTTGTGCCAGCATCAGCCCCAGTGCGGGGGCGGGCAGCAGCAGGCAAGAGAGGAAAGCCATCAGCAAAATGCCTGCTGCGGTAGTTAAGGTTTCTAAGGGGTGTTTCATAACATTGTTAAATGTAAGTTAAAACACCATTGTCGGGGATATTTCTGCGTAACGCAATTCTCCGCTTAGTCTCCAGCCCAAATCTCACAATGCTTTTTCACCAGCCCAATCAGCGAGCCGCCATCGGCGACAAAATCTCGCATCAGCTGCGCTTCATTCAGACCGCTGATAACCTGGCGGTGCAGTGCTTCAATTGCACTGGATGCGCCAATTTTATGTGCAGAAGGAGCGATTTTTTCCAACAATCGCAAGGTGTCTTCTGTCAGTGGACGACGATCGCCGGTGTGCGGATCGGTAACGACGCCTTCCAGACCATAACGGCAGGCCTGGAAACGGTTGAATTTATACAGCAGATAATCTTTCTCCTGATGTTTGAACGAGCGTTCCGTCAGCAACCAGTGGGCGGTGGCCTGAATCAATCCCGCCATATTTACCGCATGGCTAAGGGTTAACGGGGTATCCATCACCCGAACCTCCACCGTGCCAAAATGAGGGCTAGGGCGAATATCCCAGTGCAGATCTTTAATGCTGTCGATCATCGTGGTGTAACTCAGGCAGCGAAACAGGGCTTCAAATTGTTGCCAGTTACTGACCCACGGCATTGGACCATTATCGGGAAAGGCAGAAAAAATATTCGGTCGTGAGGAGGCAAAACGTGTATCCGTTCCCTGCATATACGGCGATGCGGCAGAAAGGGCGATAAAGTGCGGTACAAAGCGTGATAAGCCGTGCAGCAAATAAATAGCGTCATCACCACTGGCGCAGCCAACGTGAACATGCTGACCAAAAACAGTCGCTTGTTGAATGAGATAGCCGAAGTTCTCCAGCGTCCGTTGATAACGTTCGTTATCGCACACCTCCTGACGCTGCCATTTCTGAAACGGGTGCGTACCACCGCCGCAAATTTCCAGATGATGGTCTGCGGCTGCCTGCAATACGACTTTCTGCATCGCTGAAAATTGCCCGGCAGCCTGGTTGATATCACGGCAAACATCCGTCGCCAGTTCCAGCATACTTTCGGTGATATCGTGCTTCACCTCCCCGGCAGTGATCTTGCTTTTTACCGCGTCAATCAGCGTTGAAGAGTCCTGGCTAAGGTCATATCCCGGAGGATTAACCACCTGCATTTCCAGTTCAATACCGAGGGTAAAAGGTTCAGAGACATGAAAATCGGGTAATGGCATAGGTTTCTCTTATGTTGGCGTTTTCATTCCAGTATAGAAGTGTCAGCGGCAGGGCGAGATGCGGAAGTTCTGGAATGTTTCTTTTTTTGGTGATGGTGAACTGATTGCTACTGAAGCAATTTGGCTACTTTTGCAATGTGACAAGTAGCGGCAGAGCTGGCTGGCGGCGAAGAATTTTGACGATTGGGGCGTGCAGAAAAAAACTGGCTCAGCTTCGGTTGAGCATATGAGTAGTGTGAGAAGTCCGGAACAGGATTTACTGTATAAATAAACAGATATTTTGCTAAGGAAGGGTAAGATAACAGCGGGTGCCTGAAGCTTTCCGGTTTCAGGTTTACTCTGAGGTCTGGAAAGATGAAGCCCCAGGAGATATTTCTATCAACTCTGGGGCTGCCACTCCAAACCCGAACAATTTGGATGGTAGTCCCTTCTTCGCATGGAGGCAATATAAACATGCTGACGAAATATGCCCTTGTGGCGGTCATAGTACTGTGTTTAACAGTGCTGGGATTTACGCTTCTGGTCGGAGACTCGCTGTGTGAGTTCACCGTAAAGGAACGTAATATTGAGTTCAGGGCTGTTCTCGCTTACGAACCGAAGAAGTAGCCGTTGTGCGGGGAGCAATCCCCGCATATCCGGTTGTCAGGTCTGGATGGTAAGGCACCTGCTTTACACTTTCGCCCGCAGTCAGTGATGGCTGCGGGCGATCTCGTTTTAAGAGCAATGATGAGTTTTGCCGACAGAAGTCCGAAACAGGACTCACTGTATAAATAAACAGATATTTTGCTAAGGAAGGGTAAGATAACGGCGGGTGCCTGAAGCTTTCCGGTTTCAGGTTTACTCTGAGGTCTGGAAAGATGAAGCCCCAGGAGATATTTCTATCAATCCTGGGGCTGCCACTCCGAACCTCAACAACTCGGATGGTAGTCCCTTCTTCGCATGGAGGCAATATAAACATGCTGACGAAATATGCCCTTGTGGCAGTCATAGTGCTGTGTTTAACGGTGCTGGGATTTACGCTTCTGGTCGGAGACTCGCTGTGTGAGTTCACCGTAAAGGAACGTAATATTGAGTTCAGGGCTGTTCTCGCTTACGAACCGAAGAAGTAGCCGTTGTGCGGGGAGCAATCCCCGCATATCCGGTTGTCAGGTCAGAGTGGTAAGGCACCTGCTTTACACTTTCGCCCGCAGTCAGTGATGGCTGCGGGCGAATCGTACCAGATGTTGTCAATTAATCGTGTTGGCACAGAGTTATGACTATTTTTTCTTTTATCTGCCAGTGCACAGCAAACATCTCATTCTCACGATGAATGATGACCTGCTGTTTATTCCAGCTAATTATCTGATAGTCCAGAAAACCTGCATCAGTTTGGATCTCACTTGCCTTAAATGCGCTCTCTTTGGCGGAAAATGCCAGTGTCAGCGCCAGAGAAAAGGCTAAACCGCAGTCTGCGAGTCGCTCGTGTTCTGCTGGTGTAATAATGTTGTCTGTCAATTCGGTCGCTGTTTGCGCAGAAAAAATTTCTTCGATATCAACGCCAATCGGTTGACGGGAAACCACGGTTAATGCCGTAGTCCCGCAGTGGCTAATACTGCCGTATACCTCCGCAGGCCACACCGGTTGGCGTAGCTCGCCGATTGCGGGCACACATTTATAGCCATATTCCCGCAAGGCATAAACAGCAGCGATCCGTCCGGCTAAATGCTCTGTTTTACGTTTACGTCCAGCGTGTTGCAGTTGCGCATAATGCGGCAGCCAGAGTAAATCCTGTTCGTGAAAACTTGCTGGATCGAACTCAACAAAATGCAGCGTATGTCCGGCAAAGGGGAGGGAGGTATGCGTAGTTTTCATGTCGACCATATTAGAGACTGATGACAAACGCAAAACTGCCTGTTGCGCTGCGCTTATCAGGCCTACGTGATCCTGCAATATATTGAATTGGCAAGATTTTGTAGGCCGGATAAGGCGTTCACGCCGCATCCGGCATGAACGACGCGCACTTTGTCAACAATCTGACGTTAGCATCAGAAGTGAGTGTTTACGCTCATATACCAGGTACGTCCCGGCTCGTTATAGGTATACGCACCGGCACCGGCAATATAGTTGGCTCCTGCCAAATCACCTGTGGTCTGGGCATTACCCGCACGCCACAAACGCTTGTCGAACAGGTTGTCCACGCCGCCGGTCAGACTGACGTTCTTCGTCACATCCCAGGTCGCGCTCAGGCCAACAATGCTGTACGGACTGATTTCTTTGGTTTCCGGCCCAACCGCTGGCTGGCCTTTGTAGTTGTACTTCTTCGGTTGCTGCTTGCCGTACCAGGTGAAGGTTGTTTGCATCGACAAATCTTCCCGCGCCTGCCAGCTCAGCGTTGAGTTCAACGTATATTCCGGGATGATCGACAAACGGTCGCCCGTGGTTTTGTTTTCACTCTTCAGCATATAAGTGATGTTGTTGGTCCACATCACCGTTTCGCTAACCGGTACGTTTAACGATCCTTCCAGACCTTCAACCACCGCTTTCGGTACATTATCCCACTGATAGAGGTCAGTGCCGACTGCGTTTTGCCCTACAGCCACATAGCCCGCTTCAATCTTATTGCGATAATCGTTACGGAACCAGGTGACGCCCGCCAGCCAGCCGTCGCGTTTGAACTCCAGACCAATCTCCTTGTTGATACTGGTTTCCGCTTTCAGGTCATCATTACCTTGCAGATAGCAGCCGCCCGCGCTGGCATAGCAACCCTGACCTTTACTGTAGAGAATGTAGTTCGGGTTAGTCTGGTACAGACTCGGCGCTTTATAAGCACGGGCAATGCCCATTTTCAGCGTGAAGTCATCGCCTAAACCTTGCGATATGTTCAGCGCCGGGCTCCAGTTATTGCCGACAATACTGTGATGATCGAAACGCAGCCCCGGCGTTACGATGGTGCTGTCAGTCAGCTCCATGTTGTTTTCGGCAAACAGCGAGAAAATTTCTGCTTTTGAATACGGGCTACGGTCGGTGGCACTCACACCATCAATAGCACCGCCGGTATTCGTCCCGGTTAGCGCCTGGGTGTTGGAACTCAAGTCCTTCATCCGCTGCTGATTCCACTCCGTACCCAGCGTCAGCGTCTGGTTAACGAGGAAATCAATCGGCAGGTTAACTTCGCTGTGCAGCATCACGTCATCGAGATCGATATCGACGAAGTCTTGTGTCGCTTTTTCGTTAAATTTCCCTTCGGTGCCGCCCGCCAGACCTTCCGGAATACGCGAGTTACGAGTGTGTTCGTACTGCACCCAGTTACTGGTGGTCACACCGTTATCCCAGCCACCGTTCCAGGTCAGCGAGTAGTTCTGGCGATACAGGCGGTTGGTTTCATCGCCGTATTTAGAGCGGGTATAAGCGTCGGAGTTGGTGTTCTGGGTATCGCCTGCATACAGGTTGCCCTGGCGGCTGTAACCCGCTTCCAGTTCCAGCGATTGCAGAGGCGCGAAGTCCCAACGAACTACGCCGTTAATATCTTTGTTGATCACCCCTTCGCGCCCGGCTGGTAGGGTAGTTGCATAGGTTCCGGCACGCGCGGACTGATGACCCTGGTTAATATCCCACGCATCGGCCTGGGTTTTGTCGAGATTGCCATACAAGCGGAAGCTGAATTCGTCGCCCAGCGGACCGGTCAGGCTGAAGTTGGTGCGTTTGGTGGCACCTTCCTCTTTATGTTCTGGCGCATTGAAATAAGCGTCCCAGGAACCGTGCCACTCACCGCTGCCTTTTTTGGTAATGATGTTAACCACGCCGCCCGCCGCGCCGTTGCCGTAACGCGCAGCTGCCGGACCACGCAGAACTTCAATACGTTCAATCATTTCAGGTGGCACCCAGGAAGTATCACCACGGGTATCGCGCTCGCCACGCCAGCCCTGACGCACCGAGTTACGGCTGCTGACCGGTTTGCCGTCAATTAAAATCAGCGTGTTTTCCGGCCCCATGCCGCGAATATCAATCTGGCGGTTATTACCGCGCTGACCACTGGTGGAGTTACCGGTCAGGTTAACGCCTGGCATGGTACGGATGATCTCCGATACATCGCGGGCAACCGGATTTTTGCGGATTTCATCTGCGGTGATGGTCGAAACGCCAGGCGCCTGCAAGTTCTGCTCGGCGGCGGTAACGACAATGGTATCGTCATGTGAAACAGGGGGATCGGTTGGCTCTTGTGCCTGCGCTACCCCATAAATCCCCAGGTTGACCAACAAGGCCAGGGAATGAATCTTCTTGTTCATTGTTTTATTCCTGCATTTTTGCCACGAATTGCAACTGTCGGGCATGGTCGTCATCAGCATGACGCATCCCGCTACCGCGAAAACCTTTGATCCTGAAAGACACGCAGTGCAGTTGGTTAATTAATGTCCGCGCTTGACATGGCGCGCCAATACGCTATTGCAAATGCAAATAGTTATCAATAATATTATCAATATATTTCTGCAATCAATGAAAAATTGCACAGTAAACATGGGGTTATGGTGTGACGGTGTTAAATGTGGGAAATGAGAGCTGGTGGCAGTCGAAACATGGCCCGGAATGGCAGCGTCTTAATGACGAAATATATCAGGTCACTTTCTGGTGGCGTGACCCTCAAGGTTCTGAAGACCGCTCGACGGTGAAGCGCGTATGGGTTTACATCACTGGCGTTACCGATCACCATCAGAACAGCCAGCCCCAGTCGATGCAGCGCATTGCAGGCACCGACGTCTGGCAGTGGACGACACAACTCAATGCTAACTGGCGCGGCAGTTACTGTTTTATTCCCACCGAACGCGATGACATTTTTTCTGCACCATCACCCGATCGCCTCGAATTACGCGAAGGTTGGCGAAAACTATTACCCCAGGCGATAGCCGATCCGCTGAATCCGCAAAGCTGGAAAGGAGGGCGAGGGCACGCTGTTTCCGCACTCGAAATGCCGCAAGCGCCGCAGCAACCCGGCTGGGATTGTCCGCAAGCCCCCGCTAACTCAGCGAAAGAAATAACCTGGAAAAGTGAACGGTTGGGAAATTCACGTCGTGTATGGATTTTTACCACCGGCGATACGCCAGTCGAGGAGCGTCCGTTAGCTATTCTGCTCGATGGTGAATTTTGGGCGCAAAGTATGCCCGTCTGGCCTGCGTTGACTTCGCTGACCCGTCGTCAGCAGCTTCCTCCCGCCGTGTATGTGTTGATTGACGCCATCGACACCGCGCACCGTGCCCGCGAACTGCCGTGTAATGCGGATTTCTGGCTGGCAGTACAGCAAGAGTTACTGCCGCTGGTGAAAACGATCGCCCCTTTTAGCGATCGTGCCGATCGCACAGTGGTCGCCGGGCAAAGTTTTGGTGGGCTTTCCGCGCTGTATGCCGGATTGCACTGGCCTGAACGCTTTGGCTGTGTATTAAGCCAGTCAGGATCGTACTGGTGGCCGCATCGGGGCGGTCAGCAAGAGGGCGTGTTACTTGAACAGCTTAAAACTGGCGAAGTTAGCGCCGAAGGTCTGCGCATTGTGCTGGAAGCGGGGATTCGCGAGCCGATGATTATGCGAGCCAATCAGGCGCTGTATGCGCAACTATATCGCATAAAAGAATCCATTTTCTGGCGTCAGGTTGACGGCGGACATGATGCGCTTTGTTGGCGCGGTGGCTTGATGCAGGGGCTAATTGACCTCTGGCAACCGCTTTTCCATGACAGGAGTTGAATATGGCATTCAGTAATCCCTTCGATGATCCGCAGGGCGTGTTTTACATTTTGCGCAATGCGCAGGGGCAATTCAGTCTGTGGCCGCAACAGTGCGCGTTACCGGCAGACTGGGATGTTGTGTGTCAGCCGCAGTCACAGGCGTCCTGCCAGCAGTGGCTGGAAGCCCACTGGCGTACTCTGACACCGGCGAATTTTACCCAGCAGCAGGAGGCGCAATGAGCCAACATTTACCTTTGGTCGCCGCACAGCCCGGCATCTGGATGGCAGAAAAACTGTCAGATTTACCTTCCAGCTGGAGCGTGGCGCATTACGTTGAGTTAACCGGAGAGGTTGATGCGCCATTACTGGCTCGCGCGGTGGTTGCCGGATTAGCACAAGCGGATACGCTACGGATGCGTTTTACGGAAGATAACGGCGAAGTCTGGCAATGGGTCGATGATGCGTTGACGTTCGAACAGCCAGAAATTATCGACCTGCGTGCCAACATTGATCCACACGGAACTGCGCAGGCATTAATGCAAACCGATTTGCAACAAAATCTGCGTGTCGATAACGGTAACCCACTGGTCTTTCATCAGCTGATACAGGTGGCGGATAACCGCTGGTACTGGTATCAGCGTTATCATCATTTGCTGGTTGATGGTTTCAGTTTTCCGGCAATTACCCGCCAGATCGCCAATATTTACTGTGCATGGCTGCGTGGCGAACCAACGCCTGCTTCGCCGTTTACGCCTTTCGCTGAAGTGGTGGAAGAGTACCAGCAGTATCGGGAAAGCGAGGCCTGGCAGCGTGATGCGGCATTCTGGGCGGAACAGCGTCGTCAACTGCCGCCGCCTGCGTCACTTTCGTCTGCACCTTTAGCGGGGCGCGGCGCCTCGGCAGATATTCTGCGCCTGAAACTGGAATTTACCGATGGGGAATTTCGGCAGTTGGCAGCACAACTGCCGACCGTACAACGTACCGATTTAGCTCTCGCGCTGGCGACCTTATGGCTGGGGCGATTGTGCAACCGCATGGACTACGCTGCCGGATTTATCTTTATGCGTCGAATGGGGTCGGCGGCGCTTACGGCGACCGGTCCCGTGCTCAACGTTTTGCCGTTGGGTATTCACATTGAGGCGCAAGAGACGCTGCCTCAGTTGGCAATCCGCCTGGCGGCTCAACTGAAAAAAATGCGCCGTCATCAACGCTACGATGCCGAACAGATTGTCCGTGACAGCGGGCGAGCGGCAGGTGATGAACCGCTGTTTGGTCCGGTACTCAATATCAAGGTATTTGATTACCAACTGGATATTCCTGGTGTTCAGGCGCAAACCCATACACTGGCAACCGGTCCGGTTAATGACCTTGAACTGGCGCTGTTCCCGGATGAACACGGTGGTTTGAGTATTGAGATTCTCGCCAATAAACAGCGTTACGATGAGCCAACGTTAATTCAGCACGCCGAACGGCTGAAAATGCTGATTGCGCAGTTCGCCGCGAATCCGGCGCTGTTGTGCGGCGATGTCGATATTATGCTGCCAGGTGAGTATGCACAGTTGGCGCAGATCAACGCCACACAGGTAGAAATCCCTGAAACCACGCTGAGCGCGCTGGTGGCAGAGCAAGCGGCAAAAGCACCGGATGCACCGGCGCTGGCAGATGCGTATTACCAGTTCAGCTATCGGGAAATGCGCGAGCAGGTGGTGGCGCTGGCGAATCTGCTGCGTGAGCGCGGCGTTAAACCTGGCGACAGCGTGGCGGTGGCGCTACCGCGCTCGGTCTTTTTGACCCTGGCACTACATGCGATTGTTGAAGCAGGTGCGGCCTGGCTACCACTGGATACGGGTTATCCGGACGATCGTCTGAAAATGATGCTGGAAGATGCGCGTCCGTCGCTGTTAATCACCACCGACGATCAACTGCCGCGCTTTAGCGATGTTCCCAATTTAATAAGCCTTTGCTATAACGCCCCGCTTACTCCACAGGGCAGTGCGCCGCTGCAACTTTCACAACCGCACCACACGGCTTATATCATCTTCACCTCCGGTTCCACCGGCAGGCCGAAAGGGGTGATGGTCGGGCAGACGGCTATCGTTAACCGCCTGCTGTGGATGCAAAATCATTATCCGCTTACAGGCGAAGATGTCGTTGCCCAAAAAACGCCGTGCAGTTTTGATGTCTCGGTGTGGGAGTTTTTCTGGCCATTTATTGCGGGGGCGAAACTGGTGATGGCTGAACCAGAGGCGCACCGCGATCCGCTCGCTATGCAGCAATTCTTTGCCGAATATGGCGTAACGACCACGCATTTTGTGCCCTCTATGCTGGCGGCATTTGTTGCTTCGCTGACGCCGGAAACTGCTCGCCAGAGTTGCGCGACGTTGAAACAGGTTTTCTGTAGTGGTGAAGCGTTACCGGCTGATTTATGCCGCGAATGGCAACAGTTAACCGGTGCGCCGTTACATAATCTGTATGGCCCGACGGAAGCTGCGGTGGACGTTAGCTGGTATCCGGCTTTTGGCGAGGAACTGGCACAGGTACGCGGCAGCAGTGTGCCGATTGGCTACCCGGTGTGGAACACGGGGCTGCGTATTCTTGATGCGATGATGCATCCGGTGCCGCTGGGGGTGGCGGGTGATCTCTATCTCACCGGCATTCAACTGGCGCAGGGGTATCTGGGACGACCCGATCTGACAGCCAGCCGCTTTATTGCCGACCCTTTCGCCCCCGGTGAGCGGATGTACCGCACCGGAGATGTTGCTCGTTGGCTGGAAAATGGCGCGGTGGAATACCTCGGGCGCAGTGACGATCAGCTAAAAATTCGTGGTCAGCGTATTGAACTGGGCGAAATTGATCGCGTGATGCAGGCGCTGCCGGATGTCGAGCAGGCCGTTACCCATGCCTGTGTGATTAACCAGGCGGCAGCAACCGGCGGCGACGCTCGCCAGTTGGTAGGATATCTGGTGTCGCAATCAGGCTTACCGCTGGATACCAGCGCATTGCAGGCGCAGTTGCGCGAAACCTTGCCACCGCATATGGTGCCCGTGGTTCTGCTACAACTTCCACAGTTGCCACTTAGCGCCAATGGTAAGTTGGATCGCAAAGCCTTACCGTTGCCTGAACTGAAGACACAAGCGCCGGGGCGTGCGCCGAAAGCGGGCAGTGAAACGATTATCGCCGGGGCGTTCTCGTCATTGCTGGGTTGTGACGTGCAGGATGCCGACGCTGATTTCTTCGCTCTTGGCGGTCATTCGCTACTGGCAATGAAACTGGCGGCGCAGTTAAGTCGGCAGTTTTCCCGCCAGGTGACGCCGGGGCAGGTGATGGTCGCGTCAACCGTCGCCAAACTGGCAACGATTATTGATGGTGAAGAAGACAGCACCCGGCGCATGGGATTCGAAACCATTCTGCCGTTGCGTGAAGGTAATGGCCCGACACTGTTTTGTTTCCATCCGGCGTCCGGTTTTGCATGGCAGTTCAGCGTGCTCTCGCGTTATCTCGATCCACAATGGTCGATTATCGGCATTCAGTCGCCGCGACCTCATGGCCCCATGCAGAAGGCTGCAAACCTGGATGAAGTCTGCGAAGCGCATCTGGCAACGTTACTTGAACAACAACCTCACGGTCCTTATTACCTGCTGGGTTATTCACTTGGCGGTACGCTGGCGCAGGGCATTGCGGCGCGGTTGCGTGCCCGTGGCGAACAGGTGGCATTTCTTGGCTTGCTGGATACCTGGCCGCCAGAAACGCAAAACTGGCGGGAAAAAGAGGCTAATGGTCTGGATCCGGAAGTGCTGGCGGAGATTAACCGCGAGCGCGAGTCCTTCCTGGCGGCACAGCAGGGAAGTACTTCAACGGAGTTGTTTACCACTATTGAAGGCAACTACGCTGATGCTGTGCGCCTGCTGACGACTGCTCATAGTGTACCGTTTGATGGTAAAGCCACGCTGTTTGTTGCCGAACGCACACTTCAGAATGGTATGAGTCCTGAACGCGCCTGGTCGCCATGGATAGCTGAGCTGGATATTTATCGTTTAGATTGTGCGCATGTGGATATTATCTCGCCAGGGGCGTTTGAAAAAATCGGGCCAATTATTTTGGCGACGCTAAATAAATAACTTTATCTTAAATAAAATCCATAATCATTATAAATGATTGTGGGTTTTATTATTTATTATTATGATGAATCCTCAGTTGCTTCTCTGAAAACACGCTTAATGTTGTGTTCGGTGAGGGGAATTTACAAAGTTCAGCTTCGGATAATTCTTGCTAACTGATAAAGTGAGCGCCGTGGAGATTTAATCTTATTGGACTCATTTCAGGTCATATCGCATGTCATCACTGAATATTAAGCAGGGAAGCGATTCTCATTTTCCCGATTATCATCTGGCATCGCCCAGTAATAATGAAATTGATTTACTTAAACTTATCGAAGTTTTGTGGTACGCAAAAACGCGGGTAATCGCGGTGGCCTTAACCTTTGCCTGTATCGGGTTACTGGTGTCTTTCATTCTGCCGCAAAAGTGGACCAGCTCGGCAGTCATCACGCCCGCAGAGGCTATTCAGTGGCAAGATCTGGAGAAAACCTTCACCAAACTGCGGGTGTTGGGACTTGACGTGAATATTGATCGTGGTGATGTATTTAATCTGTTTATCAAAAAGTTTCAGTCTGTTAGTTTGCTGGAAGATTATCTGCGTTCGTCACCGTATGTCATGGATCAATTAAAAGAGGCGAAAATCGATGAACTGGATTTGCATCGCGCTATTGTCGCATTGAGCGAAAAAATGAAAGCGGTTGATGATAACGCCAGTAAGAAAAAAGATGAGTCCGCGTTGTATACTTCCTGGACATTAAGTTTCACCGCACCCACCAGTGAAGAAGCGCAGACAGTATTGGCAGGGTATATCGATTATATCTCTGCTATCGTGGTGAAAGAGTCGATTGAAAATGTGCGTAATAAACTGGAAATCAGAACCCAGTTTGAAAAAGAAAAACTGGCTCAGGATCGTATTAAAACGAAAAACCAGCTTGATGCAAATATTCAGCGCCTCAATTATTCACTGGATATTGCCAATGCGGCAGGAATTAAAAAGCCTGTTTACAGTAATGGTCAGGCCGTTAAAGACGACCCTGATTTTTCTATTTCTCTCGGCGCAGACGGTATTGAACGCAAACTTGAAATTGAAAAAGCGGTCACCGATGTTGCGGAACTGAACGGTGAATTACGTAATCGTCAGTATCTTGTCGAGCAATTAACAAAAGCAAATGTCAACGATGTGAATTTTACGCCGTTTAAATATCAGTTGCGTCCGACTTTGCCGGTGAAAAAAGACGGTCCGGGCAAAGCGATTATTGTGATCCTTTCCGCGTTGATCGGCGGTATGGTTGCTTGTGGCAGTGTGCTCTTGCATCATGCAATGGCATCCAGAAAACAGGATGCCATGATGGAAGATCGGTTAGTTTAAATCACGGCGGTTGACGGTGCCGTTCGTCCGAGCGGCACCACTAACGGTGTTCCTGCTACCGGATCATCAATAATCATGCAGCGCAAACCGTAAATACGCTCGATCAGTTCAGCAGTGACAATCTCTTTCGGCGCTCCCTGAGCGACAATTTTTCCTTCTCGCAGCGCAATCAAATGGCTGGCGTAGCGACAGGCCTGATTAAGATCGTGCAGCACCGCCGCCAGCGTATAGCCTTTCTCGCGGTTCAGTTCGCTCAATAATTCCAGTAGATCAATCTGATGACTGATATCCAGCCAGGTGGTCGGCTCGTCGAGCAGCATAATTGCCGTTTCCTGTGCCAGCACCATGGCAATCCACGCTCGCTGCCGTTGCCCACCGGAAAGGGTGTCCACGCTTTGATTCGCCAGATGAGTAATGCCCGTGGCCTGCATCGCTTTCATTACCGCTTCTTCATCTTCTTTGCGCCAGCGGGTAAACAGCGGTTGATGCGGGTAACGCCCACGCGCCACCAGCTCCTGCACGGTGATATCGCCCGGCGTGGTGGCATTTTGCGCCAGCAAGCCAATCCGGCGTGCGACCTCTTTACTGGCGTAATGTTGAATGTGCTCGCCATCCAGCCAGACATGCCCGTGAGCAGGCGTCATCAGGCGGCTTAAGGTACGCAGTAACGTGGATTTACCGCAGCCATTTGGCCCGATAATTGCCGTGAAGTGACCGTCAGGAATTTCTACAGTAAGATTTTCCGCGACGGTATATTTGCCATATCCCAGGGTTAACTGTTCGCCGCGCAAACGGGCTACTGATTCGGTCATTTTTTGCGAGACTCCTGAATTAACAAGACGATAAGGTAAATACCGCCGAGACTGACGGTAACGACGCCAACCGGAAGTTGATACGGCATAAACAGTTGCTGAGCGCAGAGATCGGCCGCCAGCAGTAACAACGCCCCGCACAGCGCCGCCTGAGTTAGCCCCCAGCGAGCAGTGCCGCTAATGCGTCGGGCAATGTGCGGTGCAACCAGCGCGATAAAGGAAATTGGCCCCGCCAGGGCAGTGGCAGCTGCGGTAAGTATTACGGCGACCAGCATCATTAACAGACGCGAGCGTTCGACGCTTACGCCCAGTGCGCAGGCGGTGTCATCGCCCATCTCCAGCAAGCGCATCCGCCTTACCAGCAAGGCGGCGGCAATGAGCATCAATATAATAATGGGTGCGGAGGGCGAGGTTTTTGCCCACGTCAGGCCATTGAGCGATCCGGCATTCCACAACCCCGCTGTTAGCGCCGTTTCTAAAGACGCTTTCAGCAGCAGCCAGGTATTAAAGGCCACCAGCATGGCGCGAACGCCGATGCCGATAATAATCAATCGAAAGGTGTCGATGCCGTTACGCCAGGCAAGCAGCCAGACCAGTAGAGAAGTGGCAATGCCGCCCGCCATTGCTGCCAGCGCGATAGCTGTCAGATCCTGACCAAACAGTACCATCGCCACCAGTACGCCGCTCCACGCCCCGGTGTTAAAGCCCATCACATCCGGACTGCCGAGCGGGTTACGCATCAGCGACTGAAAAATCGCGCCGCTGACGCCCAGCGCCGCACCAATCAATAGCGCCATCAGCACGCGCGGTAAACGCCATTCGGTGACCACCATCGTCATACTGCGTGGGGCGTCACCCATCAGCGCGGCGAATACCTGCGACGTTTCCAGCATGACGGCACCGCTACGTAATCCCCAGATACCTGCAACTACACAGGCGGAAACCAGCAGCAAACAGGTGATGATTAATCGGCGAGAGACGTAAATCATGCGCCACCTCGCGTTTTACGTCGGACAAGAAAGATCAACACCGGTGCGCCAATAAAGGCGCTGACTACAGAAACGCGCAGCTCGCCGGGCACAATCACACGCCCGATGATATCGGCAAACAGCAGCAGGGCAGGGGTAGCAAGTAGCGTGACGGGGAGTGACCAGCGATGATCGGCACCCACCAGCCAGCGCGCCATGTGCGGCATCATCAGGCCAATAAAGGCAATCGGGCCAACTACCGCCGTCGCACTTCCGCAAAGCACGGTAATCGCCAGCAGACCAATTAACTGTGTTCGCGCCACGCGGCTGCCCAGCGCCGTCGCCGTGTCGCTACCGAGGCTCAAACTGTTCAGCGCGCGGCTCAGTAATAGCGCGGTTGCTCCGGCGAGTAGCACCGGGATCAGCACCACTTTTAAGGTGTGTAAATTACGAATATCCAGCGAACCGGCTTGCCAGAAACGCAGTTGATCGTAGACGTCAGGATTAAGCAGGGCGATGCCGCTGGTCAGCCCTTCCAGCACCGCCGCCAGCGCCACGCCCGCCAGGGTTAAACGCACCGGACTTAACTGCCCGCCGCCCTGGCTGCCGGTAAAGGCAACAATCAACGAGGCCACCAGCGCCCCGGCGAAAGCCATCGCCAGTTGTTCCTGCGCGGAAGAGTAACCAAACAGCGCCGCGCCGAGCACAATGGCAAAGCTGGCTCCGGCGTTTACGCCAAGCAAACCGGGATCGGCAAGCGGGTTTCGGGTGAGGGTTTGCATTAACGCCCCGGCAAGACCAAGCGCGCCGCCAGCCAGCAATCCGGCAAGGGTGCGCGGCAGTCGGGCGTCGAGCACGATGGTGCAGTCGGCGCTCTGGCAGGTGCCGGAGAGGGCCTCCAGCACTACGGAAGCGGGGAGTGATTTTGCTCCAATGAGCAGGCTTAATGCCGTCGCGATAATCAGTAATAACAGCAATCCGGGCACGGCAATGGCGCGTGTCACGGCAACAGAACCAGACATACGAACTTCCATGATAATGAAATTAATTATCGTTATCGATCTTATTTGGATATGTTAGCATGTGCAGCCTAAGAATAGGTATTTAAAATATTTGATGGCAAGGCATTGTAATGAATAAACAATCCTGGCTGCTTAACCTCAGCCTGTTGAAAACGCACCCGGCGTTTCGCGCAGTATTCCTCGCTCGTTTTATCTCAATTGTGTCTCTGGGTTTGCTCGGCGTCGCGGTGCCGGTGCAGATCCAGATGATGACGCATTCTACCTGGCAGGTGGGGCTTTCGGTGACGCTCACCGGCAGCGCGATGTTTGTTGGCCTGATGGTTGGCGGCGTGCTGGCGGATCGCTATGAGCGCAAAAAAGTGATTTTGCTGGCGCGCGGCACCTGTGGCATTGGCTTCATTGGACTGTGCCTGAACGCGCTGCTGCCGGAGCCGTCATTGCTGGCAATCTATTTACTTGGTTTATGGGATGGTTTTTTCGCATCGCTTGGCGTTACGGCGCTACTGGCGGCGACACCTGCACTGGTAGGGCGTGAAAACTTAATGCAGGCCGGGGCGATCACCATGTTGACCGTGCGCCTGGGTTCGGTGATTTCGCCCATGATTGGCGGTTTATTGCTGGCGACCGGTGGCGTGGCCTGGAACTACGGGCTGGCGGCGGCGGGAACGTTTATTACCCTGCTGCCGTTGTTAAGCCTTCCGGCGCTGCCACCGCCACCGCAGCCGCGTGAGCATCCGCTGAAATCGCTTCTGGCAGCGATTCGTTTTCTGCTCGCCAGCCCGCTGGTGGGGGGAATTGCGCTGCTGGGGGGGTTATTGACGATGGCGAGTGCGGTGCGGGTACTGTATCCGGCGCTGGCTGACAACTGGCAGATGTCAGCGGCACAGATTGGTTTTCTTTATGCGGCGATCCCGCTCGGTGCGGCTATTGGCGCGTTAACCAGCGGGAAGCTGGCACATAGTGCGCGACCAGGTTTATTGATGTTGCTCTCCACGTTGGGATCGTTCCTCGCCATTGGTCTGTTTGGCCTGATGCCGATGTGGATTTTAGGCGTGGTTTGTCTGGCGCTGTTCGGCTGGCTGAGTGCGGTTAGTTCGTTGCTGCAATATACAATGCTGCAAACGCAGACCCCGGAAGCAATGTTAGGGCGGATTAACGGTTTGTGGACGGCGCAGAACGTGACGGGCGATGCCATAGGCGCGGCGCTGCTGGGCGGTTTGGGAGCGATGATGACGCCGGTTGCTTCCGCAAGCGCGAGCGGTTTTGGTTTGTTGATTATCGGCGTGTTGTTATTGCTGGTGCTGGTGGAGTTGCGACGTTTTCGCCAGACGCCGCCGCAGGTGACAGCGTCCGACAGTTAGCTAAAGGTGCATTTTCCCCTCACCCTAACCCTCTCCCCAAAGGGGCGAGGGGACTGTTAGTGCTCTAATTGTATGTTTTATCAATCTTTTTTAAACAGTGAATTAAGTCTGTCCAGCACTTGCATGGCGCTGTAGTAATCCAGGCGGAACGTCTCGGTTCCCAGCGCATAAACCTGCTTGTTTTGTACTGCGGGCAGGTGTGCGAGCAGCGGATTAGCATAAATAGCATCGGCATCTTTCTGATCACCGGCGAACAGGAATAGTGACTCGCCATTTAACCCTGCAGCCAGATTTTCCCCACCAAGCTGAATGATGTCATGGCGTTTGCCCTGGCTTTGGCTGGCGTTTAAGCCTGCGGGCAACTTCGCCAGCGTAAAGCCGAGTTGTTCCAGCATCTGCCCTTGTGCTGATTCCGGCGTCCAGAGATTGGCACTGTGTGCAGCGGCAGTATAGACAATGGCAGTGATCGGCTGCGGCGGTAATTTGATTTGCTCTTTCGCCGCCGCCAGTTGCTTATCAAACTGTGCAATCCGCTCTGCCGCTTGTTTCTCATGCCCGGTAATTTCGCCAAGCTGCGTTAACAGCGACTGCCAGCTTTTGTCGTCGTAATTGATGATTAATGTCGGGGCGATGGTGGAAAGCTGATCGTACAGCGCCAGCGCCGAATCACCGCCGGTTGCGCTAATTAAAATCAGATCCGGCATTTGCGCGGCAACGGCTTCGGCGCTCGGTTCGCCGATATAGAGCCGTTGCAGTTTGCGTTCTTTCGCCACCTTGCTCCACTGGCGTAAAAAGCCCTGGTCATCCGCTACGCGGTTATTCGGCGTGGTCGCGCCGCTGGCAATCACTGGAGCATCGATCGCCAGCAGTGAGCCGGTCAGGGTGACGCTGGTGGAAACAATACGCTGCGGCTGGCTTTCCAGGGTATGAGTGCCACGGCTGTCAGTAATCTGACGCGGCCAGTCGGCGGCCTGAACGGCGGCTATTCCTGAAAGCAAAATTCCTGTTAATAGAAGGGCGTTGCGGTAGAGCGGGGCGAGTCTCACAAATCAGCTTCCTGTTATTAATAAGGTTAAGGGCGTAATGACAAATTCGACAAAGCGCACAATCCGTCCCCTCGCCCCTTTGGGGCGAGGGTTAGGGTGAGGGGAACAGCCAGCACTGGTGCGAACACTGACCCTCACCCCAGCCCTCTCCCTGGAAGGGAGAGGGGGCAGAACGGCGCAGGACATCACATTGCGCTTATGCGAATACATCAATAATGCTTCTCATTTTCATTGTAACCACAACCAGATGCAACCCTGAGTTGCAGATTGCGTTGCCTCAAGAGTTGACATAGTGCGCGTTTGCTTTTAGGTTAGCGACCGAAAATATAAATGATAATCATTATTAAAGCCTTTATCATTTTATGGAGGATGATATGGATACGTCACTGGCTGAGGAAGTACAGCAGACCATGGCAACACTTGCGCCCAATCGCTTTTTCTTTATGTCGCCGTACCGCAGTTTTACGACGTCAGGATGTTTCGCCCGCTTCGATGAACCTGCTGTGAACGGGGATTCGCCCGACAGTCCCTTCCAGCAAAAACTCGCCGCGCTGTTTGCTGATGCCAAAGCGCAGGGCATCAAAAATCCGGTGATGGTCGGGGCGATTCCCTTCGATCCACGTCAGCCTTCGTCGCTGTATATTCCCGAATCCTGGCAGCCATTCTCCCGTAAAGAAAAACAAGCTTCCGCGCGCCGTTTCACCCGCAGCCAGGCGCTGAACGTGGTAGAACGTCAGGCAATTCCGGAGCAAGCTACTTTTGAACAGATGGTCGCCCGCGCCGCTGCACTCACTGCCACGCCGCAGGTCGACAAAGTGGTGTTATCACGGTTGATTGATATCACCACCGACGCCGCCATTGACAGCGGTGTACTGCTGGAACGGTTGATCGCGCAAAATCCGGTTAGTTACAACTTCCATGTCCCGCTGTCCGATGGTGGAGTTCTGCTCGGTGCCAGCCCGGAACTGCTGCTGCGCAAAGACGGCGAGCGTTTTAGCTCCATTCCGTTAGCCGGTTCCGCGCGTCGTCAGCCGGATGAAGTGCTCGATCGCGAAGCGGGTAATCGTCTGCTGGCGTCAGAAAAAGATCGCCATGAACATGAACTGGTGACTCAGGCGATGAAAGAGGTACTGCGCGAACGCAGTAGTGAGTTACACGTTCCTTCCTCTCCACAACTGATCACCACGCCGACGCTGTGGCATCTCGCAACACCCTTTGAAGGTAAAGCTAATTCGCAAGAAAACGCACTGACACTGGCCTGCCTGCTGCATCCGACCCCCGCGCTGAGCGGTTTCCCGCATCAGGCCGCGACCCAGGTTATTGCTGAACTGGAGCCGTTCGACCGCGAACTGTTTGGAGGCATCGTTGGCTGGTGCGACAGCGAAGGTAACGGCGAATGGGTGGTGACCATCCGCTGCGCGAAGCTGCGGGAAAATCAGGTGCGTCTGTTTGCCGGGGCGGGGATTGTGCCTGCGTCGTCACCGTTGGGTGAGTGGCGCGAAACAGGCGTCAAACTTTCTACCATGTTGAACGTTTTTGGATTGCATTAAGGAGCGAGGATGAGCATTCCATTCACCCGCTGGCCGGAAGAGTTTGCCCGTCGCTATCGGGAAAAAGGCTACTGGCAGGATTTGCCGCTAACCGACATTCTGAAACGCCACGCCGCGAGTGACAGCATCGCGGTTATCGACGGCGAGCGGCAGTTGAGTTATCGGGAACTGAATCAGGCGGCGGATAATCTCGCCTGTAGCTTGCGCCGTCAGGGCATTAAACCCGGCGAAACCGCGCTGGTACAGTTGGGCAATGTCGCTGAACTGTACATTACCTTTTTTGCCCTGCTGAAACTGGGCGTTGCGCCGGTGCTGGCGCTGTTCAGCCATCAGCGTAGTGAACTGAACGCCTATGCCAGCCAGATTGAACCCGCATTGCTGATTGCCGATCGCCAACATGCGCTGTTTAGCGGGGATGATTTCCTCAATACTTTCGTCACAGAACATTCCTCTATTCGTGTGGTGCAACTGCTGAACGATAGCGGCGAGCACAATTTGCAGGATGCGTTTAACCATCAGGCAGAGGATTTTACTGCCACGCCGTCACCCGCTGATGAAGTGGCCTATTTCCAGCTTTCTGGCGGCACCACCGGCACGCCGAAACTGATCCCGCGTACCCATAACGACTATTACTACAGCGTGCGTCGTAGCGTCGAGATTTGTCAGTTCACGCAACAGACGCGCTACCTGTGCGCGATTCCGGCGGCGCACAACTACGCCATGAGTTCACCGGGATCGCTGGGCGTATTTCTTGCGGGCGGCACTGTCGTTCTGGCGGCCGATCCCAGCGCCACGCTCTGCTTCCCATTGATTGCAAAACATCAGGTCAACGTTACTGCGCTGGTGCCGCCGGCGGTAAGCCTGTGGTTGCAGGCACTGGCTGAAGGCGAAAGCCGAGCTCAGCTTGCCTCGCTGAAACTGTTACAGGTCGGTGGTGCACGTCTTTCTGCCACGCTGGCGGCGCGTATTCCCGCAGAGATTGGCTGCCAGTTACAGCAGGTGTTTGGCATGGCGGAAGGGCTGGTGAACTACACCCGTCTTGATGATAGTGCGGAGAAAATTATCCATACCCAGGGCTACCCAATGTGCCCGGACGATGAAGTATGGGTCGCGGATGCTGACGGAAATCCACTGCCGCAAGGGGAAGTCGGACGCCTGATGACGCGCGGGCCGTACACCTTCCGTGGCTATTACAAAAGCCCGCAGCACAATGCCAGCGCCTTTGATGCCAACGGTTTTTACTGTTCCGGCGATCTGATCTCCATTGATCCAGAGGGTTACATCACCGTGCAGGGGCGCGAGAAAGATCAGATCAACCGTGGCGGCGAGAAGATTGCTGCCGAAGAGATCGAAAACCTGCTGCTGCGCCATCCGGCGGTGATCTACGCCGCACTGGTGAGCATGGAAGACGAACTGATGGGCGAAAAAAGCTGCGCTTATCTGGTGGTAAAAGAGCCGCTGCGCGCGGTGCAGGTGCGTCGTTTCTTGCGTGAACAGGGTATTGCCGAATTTAAATTACCGGATCGCGTGGAGTGTGTGGATTCACTTCCGCTGACGGCGGTCGGGAAAGTCGATAAAAAACAATTACGTCAGTGGCTGGCGTCACGCGCATCAGCCTGAAGGAGAGAACACGATGGCTATTCCAAAATTACAGGCTTACGCACTGCCGGAGTCTCACGATATTCCGCAGAATAAAGTCGACTGGGCCTTTGAACCGCAACGTGCCGCGTTGTTAATCCATGATATGCAGGACTATTTTGTCAGCTTCTGGGGTGAGAACTGCCCGATGATGGAGCAGGTGATCGCCAATATTGCTGCGCTGCGCGACTACTGCAAAAAGCACAATATCCCGGTTTATTACACCGCCCAGCCGAAAGAGCAGAGCGATGAAGATCGGGCGCTGCTGAATGATATGTGGGGGCCGGGTCTGACCCGTTCGCCGGAACAGCAAAAGGTGGTGGATCGCCTGACGCCAGATGCCGACGACACGGTGCTGGTGAAGTGGCGCTACAGCGCGTTTCATCGTTCCCCGCTGGAGCAAATGCTGAAAGAAAGCGGACGTAACCAACTGATTATCACCGGGGTGTACGCGCACATTGGCTGTATGACCACCGCGACCGACGCATTTATGCGCGATATTAAACCGTTTATGGTGGCGGATGCGCTGGCTGATTTCAGCCGTGACGAGCATTTGATGTCGCTGAAATATGTGGCCGGACGTTCTGGTCGGGTGGTGATGACTGAAGAGTTACTGCCAGCACCAATCCCTTCCAGTAAAGCGGCGCTGCGTGAGGTGATCCTGCCGCTGCTGGATGAGTCCGATGAACCGTTCGATGACGACAACCTGATCGACTACGGTCTGGATTCGGTGCGCATGATGGCGCTGGCGGCGCGCTGGCGCAAAGTACATGGCGATATCGACTTTGTCATGCTGGCGAAAAACCCAACCATTGATGCCTGGTGGAAACTGCTCTCCCGCGAGGTGAAATAATGGATTTCAGCGGCAAAAATGTCTGGGTAACCGGTGCGGGGAAAGGTATCGGTTACGCCACGGCGCTGGCATTTGTTGAAGCGGGTGCGAAGGTCACGGGCTTTGATCGGGTGTTCGCGCAGGAGCAATATCCCTTTGCGACCGAAGTGATGGATGTTGCCGATGCCGGGCAGGTTGCGCATGTGTGTCAGCGGCTGTTAGCGGAAACGGAACGACTGGACGTGCTGGTCAATGCAGCGGGAATTTTACGCATGGGCGCGACCGATCAGCTCAGCAAAGAAGACTGGCAGCAGACCTTTGCGGTCAACGTTGGCGGTGCGTTTAACCTGTTTCAGCAAACCATGAACCAGTTTCGCCGTCAGCGGGGCGGGGCGATTGTTACGGTAGCGTCCGACGCTGCACACACGCCGCGTATTGGTATGAGTGCTTATGGTGCGTCGAAAGCGGCGCTGAAAAGCCTGGCCTTGAGCGTCGGGCTGGAACTGGCGGGTAGTGGCGTGCGCTGTAATGTGGTTTCCCCTGGTTCCACCGATACCGATATGCAACGCACGCTGTGGGTGAGCGATGACGCCGAAGAACAGCGTATTCGTGGCTTTGGCGAGCAGTTTAAGCTCGGCATTCCGCTGGGGAAAATCGCCCGTCCACAAGAGATCGCCAACACGATTTTGTTCCTCGCCTCTGACCTCGCCAGCCATATCACGCTACAGGATATCGTGGTGGATGGCGGCTCAACGCTGGGAGCATAAGCATGATCTGGAAACGCCATTTAACGCTCGACGAACTCAACGCCACCAGCGACAACACAATGGTGGCGCATCTGGGAATTGTGTATACCCGTCTGGGCGATGATGTGCTGGAAGCCGAAATGCCGGTTGATACCCGTACTCATCAGCCGTTTGGCCTGCTGCATGGCGGCGCATCGGCGGCGCTGGCGGAAACGCTGGGATCGATGGCCGGATTTATGATGACCCGCGACGGGCAGTGTGTGGTAGGCACGGAACTTAATGCCACACATCATCGTCCGGTGTCTGAGGGAAAGGTGCGCGGCGTCTGCCAGCCGCTGCATCTTGGGCGGCAAAATCAGAGTTGGGAAATCGTCGTTTTCGATGAACAGGGGCGGCGTTGCTGCACTTGTCGGCTGGGCACGGCGGTTTTGGGATGAACCCGACAGAATTAAATGAGATTGCAGGAAAACTCGGTTAACGGAGTGATCGAGTTAACATTGTTAAGTTAAATATTGGTTTCAACTCCGATTTGCATGGTTACTGTGTTGTTAAATTATCCAGAAATGTTATAGAAACAAAATGTAACATCTCTATGGACACGCACACGGATAACAACTATGAACAAATCAGGGAAATACCTCGTCTGGACAGTGCTCTCTGTAATGGGAGCATTTGCTCTGGGATACATTGCTTTAAATCGTGGGGAACAGATCAACGCGCTGTGGATTGTGGTGGCGTCGGTCTGTATCTATCTGATCGCTTATCGTTTTTATGGTCTGTATATCGCCAAAAATGTGCTGGCGGTTGACCCGACGCGTATGACGCCAGCGGTGCGCCATAACGACGGGCTGGATTATGTGCCGACGGACAAGAAAGTGCTGTTCGGTCACCATTTTGCGGCCATTGCCGGAGCTGGTCCGTTGGTGGGGCCGGTGCTGGCAGCGCAAATGGGCTACCTGCCGGGGATGATCTGGCTGCTTGCCGGGGTGGTTCTCGCCGGTGCGGTACAGGATTTCATGGTGCTGTTTGTTTCTACGCGCCGTGACGGTCGCTCGCTGGGTGAGCTGGTCAAAGAAGAGATGGGGCCAACCGCCGGGGTGATTGCGCTGGTTGCCTGCTTTATGATCATGGTCATCATCCTTGCAGTGCTGGCGATGATCGTGGTGAAAGCCCTCACCCATAGCCCGTGGGGAACGTATACCGTTGCGTTCACCATTCCGCTGGCGCTGTTTATGGGGATCTATCTGCGCTATCTGCGTCCAGGTCGTATTGGCGAAGTGTCGGTCATTGGCCTGGTGTTCCTGATTTTCGCCATTATCTCTGGCGGCTGGGTGGCAGAAAGCCCAACCTGGGCACCGTACTTTGATTTTACCGGCGTGCAGTTGACCTGGATGCTGGTGGGTTACGGTTTTGTGGCGGCGGTGCTGCCCGTATGGCTGCTGCTGGCTCCGCGTGACTACCTCTCTACCTTCCTGAAAATCGGGACTATCGTCGGTCTGGCGGTAGGCATTTTGATCATGCGCCCGACGCTGACCATGCCTGCGCTGACCAAATTTGTCGATGGCACTGGCCCGGTATGGACCGGTAACCTGTTCCCGTTCCTGTTTATCACCATCGCTTGTGGCGCGGTGTCTGGCTTCCATGCGCTGATCTCTTCCGGCACCACGCCGAAGATGCTGGCGAACGAAGGTCAGGCGTGCTTTATCGGCTATGGCGGAATGCTGATGGAATCCTTCGTGGCGATTATGGCGTTGGTTTCTGCCTGTATCATCGATCCGGGCGTGTACTTCGCTATGAACAGCCCGATGGCGGTGCTGGCTCCGGCAGGGACGGCGGATGTGGTCGCTTCTGCGGCGCAGGTGGTGAGTAGCTGGGGCTTTGCGATAACTCCGGATACGTTAAACCAGATTGCCAGCGAAGTGGGTGAACAGTCGATCATTTCCCGTGCGGGCGGTGCGCCGACGCTGGCAGTGGGGATGGCCTACATTCTGCACGGTGCGCTGGGCGGCATGATGGATGTGGCCTTCTGGTATCACTTCGCCATTCTGTTTGAAGCACTGTTTATTTTGACGGCGGTAGATGCGGGTACGCGTGCTGCGCGCTTTATGTTGCAGGATTTGCTGGGCGTGGTGTCTCCGGGTCTGAAACGGACAGATTCTCTGCCTGCTAACCTGCTGGCAACGGCGCTGTGTGTGCTGGCGTGGGGCTACTTCCTGCATCAGGGCGTGGTCGATCCGCTGGGCGGTATTAACACCCTGTGGCCGCTGTTTGGTATTGCCAACCAGATGCTGGCAGGGATGGCGCTGATGCTCTGTGCCGTAGTGCTGTTCAAGATGAAACGTCAACGTTACGCCTGGGTGGCGCTGGTGCCAACAGCCTGGCTGCTGATTTGTACCCTGACCGCAGGCTGGCAGAAAGCGTTCAGCCCGGATGCGAAAGTGGGCTTCCTGGCCATTGCCAATAAGTTCCAGGCAATGATCGACAGCGGCAACATTCCGTCGCAGTATACCGAGTCACAACTGGCGCAACTGGTGTTCAACAACCGTCTGGATGCCGGGTTGACCATCTTCTTTATGGTGGTTGTGGTGGTTCTGGCGCTGTTCTCGATTAAAACGGCGCTGGCGGCATTGAAAGAGCCGAAGCCAACGGCGAAAGAAACGCCGTATGAGCCAATGCCGGAAAATGTCGAGGAGATCGTAGCGCAGGCGAAAGGCGCGCACTAAAGTCAGAGTAAGGGGGGATGTTGGCGAATGTTGGCATAGTGCCGAGGGTTCCCCCTCACCCTAACCCTCTCCCCGGTGGGGCGAGGGGACTGACCGAGTGCGTTGATAGCTATTAATGCACTCTCTCAGCAATCTGATTACCGGAGGTATTGATGTTTGATTCACTGGCAAAAGCCGGAAAATATTTAGGTCAGGCGGCGAAGCTGATGATAGGTATGCCTGATTACGACAACTATGTCGAACATATGCGGGTTAACCATCCCGATCAAACGCCGATGACCTACGAAGAGTTTTTCCGTGAGCGGCAGGACGCGCGCTACGGTGGAAAAGGCGGCGCGCGCTGCTGCTAAATTTGTACGTCAGGCTTTAAACGATTCCACTTTTTTGAACGCTGCACGCAACGTATCTGGTGTCAGCGTAACAGGCAGGTAATGAATGGATTCCACCGGACGTAAGGTGTGGGCAATCACTTTGTCGATCTCCGCCTGATTATTGATATCCACTTCCAGCTCCGCCAGCGTAGTCGGCAGATGAAAACGGTGATACGCCTCGGTTAATTGCGCCAGCACATCATCTTGTCCCAGCAAGGCGCTTTGCACCAGAATGCCGTAGGCGACTTTGGTGCCGTGGAGAAACTTCTCGGTTTGCGGCAGCACAGTCAGACCGTTATGTACGGCATGAGCCGCCGCCACACGCGTAAAACGATCGCCCAGACCTCCCACCATTCCGCCCCCGGCGATAATGGCATCAACCACATCGCAAAATGATTGCGTTAACTGCTGATTTTGCTGATCGAGCAGCGCCTGTTCGCTACTGCTTAATAAAACATCGCGGATGGCCTGCGCATTATTGATCCCCAGCCGCACGGTTAGCGGCAAGGTTTCTGGTTGTGGAGCCAGCACCACCGCTTCATACCATTTCGCCAGTGTGTCGCCGATCCCCGCCAGTAGATATTGTTGTGGTGCTTTGAGGATAATCTCTGGTTCCACCAGCACCATAAAATTGGCGTCGTCGAAAATTTCATAATGTAGCGCCTGTCCGGCATCGTTATACCAGACGGAGAGCGGTGTCCAGGCGGCGCAGGTAGCGGCGATCGTTGGAACGGCAACAAACGGCAGACCGAGACGGCGAGCGAGGGCTTTCGCGGTGTCGAGCAGTGCGCCACCACCGACGCCAATCACCACGCTGCGATCGTCACCGGACTCAGCCGCCAGTTGATGTACATCGCTTTCGCTGCAATGACCGCGAAACAAAATATGCTTTGCTCCTGGCAGTTCAAACGCTGGTGGAAGTTTGGTTTGCGCCGCAGCAATGGCGCGTTCGCCGTAGATCCACACCGCGCGAGAAAGCTGTTCATCAGTGAAAAAGTCGTGCAGGTGATTGAAACTTCCTGGATGTGAAAAATAGTTAGCCGGGCCGACGACGACGCGGATAGGATTGTGAGGCATGTTGTGTTGTCCTTATTGTTTTATTTAGACATCTAAACGTCTTGATTGCCAAATACTAGCATCGTGTTATAGTGCCTTCAACACGCAACTTCGTCAGGCACAATAAAAATGACAAATAACCCTCTGATTCCACAAAGCAAACTTCCACAACTTGGCACTACCATTTTCACCCAGATGAGCGCGCTGGCGCAGCAACACCAGGCGATTAACCTGTCGCAAGGCTTTCCTGATTTTGATGGTCCGCGCTATTTACAGGAGCGGCTGGCGTACCACGTTGCCCAGGGGGCAAACCAATACGCGCCCATGACCGGCGTGCAGGCCTTGCGCGAGGCGATTGCTCAGAAAACGGAACGTTTGTATGGCTATCAACCAGATGCCGATAGCGATATCACCGTAACGGCAGGGGCGACGGAAGCGTTATATGCAGCGATTACCGCATTGGTGCGCAATGGTGATGAAGTGATCTGCTTTGATCCCAGCTATGACAGTTACGCGCCCGCCATCGCGCTTTCGGGGGGAATAGTGAAACGTATTGCACTGCAACCACCGCATTTTCGCGTGGACTGGCAGGAATTTGCCGCATTGTTAAGCGAGCGCACCCGACTGGTGATCCTCAACACCCCGCATAACCCCAGTGCAACTGTCTGGCAGCAGGCTGATTTTGCCGCTTTGTGGCAGGCAATTGCCGGGCACGAGATTTTTGTCATTAGCGATGAAGTTTACGAGCACATCAACTTTTCACAACAGAGCCATGCCAGCGTGCTGTCGCATCCGCAGCTGCGTGAGCGGGCGGTAGCGGTGTCTTCGTTTGGCAAGACCTATCATATGACCGGCTGGAAAGTGGGCTATTGCGTTGCGCCTGCGCCCATCAGCGCCGAGATACGTAAGGTGCATCAGTATCTGACCTTTTCGGTGAATACCCCGGCGCAACTGGCGCTTGCGGATATGCTGCGGGAAAATCCTGAACATTATCTTGCACTACCAGACTTTTATCGCCAGAAGCGCGATATTCTGGTGAACGCGTTAAGCGAGAGTCGGCTGGATATTTTACCGTGCGAAGGTACATACTTTTTGCTGGTGGATTACAGCGCCGTATCTACCCTGGATGATGTTGAGTTTTGCCAGTGGCTGACGCAGGAGCACGGTGTAGCGGCGATTCCGCTATCGGTGTTTTGCGCCGATCCCTTCCCACATAAACTGATTCGTCTCTGTTTTGCCAAGAAGGAATCGACGTTGCTGGCGGCGGCTGAACGCCTGCGCCAGCTTTAGCTATTTAACCGTCCAGGCGCGGGAATATTGACGGTCGGCAAACAGTTCTTGCAGGCCGTTAATTTGCTTGAGGCGCAATACTTCGTCGCTATCCATACCCAGCTCTTTACTGATTTTATTATCGTCCCAACCTAACTGGCTGAGTTCTCGAACAATTTCTGACATTGCCGTGACCTGGTGGCGACCACGCGCCCGGTTGTGGCGAATAGTTGCAGCGATACGTTCGTTACGTGTTCCTTCCAGACAGGTGACCGGTAAATACCCTTTTAATCGCAATTTTAACGTGTTAGAGCCTTTACCAATTTCATGACGGTGAAAACCATCAACAATTTCAAGTGTGCTGGCTCGTGTATTGGTCACCACAATTGGCTGGGTAAAACCATCGATCTCAATTGATTTTTGTAGTAATCGTTTCTCTGGCGGCGCGACGTTATTCGGATTGTAATCATTGGGAGTGAGTTGGGTGTTCTTAACCCACAAAACACAATCGACTGGTTCGTCGCGAAATGGACTCACTTGATGGATCGCCGTTCTGATCTCATTGATCGCCTTAATGCGATCTTCTTCTGCCAGACTGGCGAGAAATTGAGTTAAATCCTGCGTTAATCGCTGCTGCATAGTATTCCCCATTCCTGACGTTTTCCTTTAATCCGTTCGTTATAACGTTGATAATTTTTGGCTTTTGTGGGGCTGAATGATAATGCCCGACACCAATAATCATTGTTGAGCAATACCTTGCAGATACGTCGCCAGGAAGGGACGTCTTTTGAGCCAATATCTCCATGCTGTGTCTGAGGGATCTCGATGCCTTTTTTTTGATACCAGTGCAAATAAACAGCAATTTTATTGCGATAATGTTCAGCCGTTTTTTCCGGCATACTGTTAAGCAGTAATAAGGCATATTCCTGCCAGTCTAGATGGTCGGGCTTAAGGATCTTCCTGTGACCATAAAATTGATTGTCATGACCTGCGTAAATTCCACCGCTTTTTATGCCACTGACCCGGGCGCACATTGCGGCCCATCGGTCAGGTTCAAGAACATGATATAGCCACAAACCTTGCCGTTGTTCTGGGCCAAAAGGTTCGCAGATTCGCATAAGACGCAGAGGGACGCCAGCCTGGTACATCAGGTTATACAAAGGGTTAGATAGAGACTGGTGTTTAGCATACCAGGTCCAGATATCGGCCACCTTCCAGTCATAAATGGGATAAATATACCAACAATGGCCACCTGGTGCGGCGGTGGTCCACGGTTTATCGTCAGCAAAACGTTGTTTATTTAAGCTGGCAATGGCGACGAAACGATTATAAGACTCGTCGGCACGGATACCGACCATCATTGCGGCTGGGCGATGTTGTGAAAACCATTCGGCAAATTCACGCACGAAATGTTCAAAGCTCATGCCAGATTGATAAAACGAGAAAAATGCGGGATCGGTTATCGCATCTTCTGGCGGTTGACGAACCCATTCAATATCAGGCTGCCAGCACTGCCATTCGGGTTGATATTGGGATAATGAATTTTGCGTTGTTAGCGGTAGTGCCACCCAATAAAACTCTTCGATAACATCGGCATACTGCTCACGTAGCGATTGAACATAGTCAATCGTACAAGAAAACTGAGCTTCCCAGTCGATAAACAGGACGTGTATTTTTTTTCCCATTTTTCTGGCCAGATCTGCGGTCAAATGGAGCATTAAGCCAGAATCTTTACCACCAGAAAAAGAGACGCATACGCGAGGCAGAGTATTAAGTGTCCAGGTGATACGGTCTTGTGCTGCTTCCAGGATATTGAGAGGTAGCGGAATTTTATAAATGGACATCTGAAGACGCTCTCTTAACGTGACCGTGAGAAAAGTGCGATAGTTTCCTGATTATAATATTAATAAATTAAAATGAGGTATCTTATTTTATATTCATATAATAAATCTTTCTGGCGGATATTATCCATACTGGCAGATGTTTAACAAAAGTTATCATTCAAGCGGTCAATAAAACGAGAGAAGCTCAGGTTGTTTAATGATGATTTATTATAGGAAATATAAAGAGTATTAGAAGGTAGATTTTGTTCTAGTTTTATTTGTTTTAATTGAAGGTTTTTTTGATAGTTACGATATAATTCGAAGGGGACAATACCCAGTAAATCGGTTACTGCAATAGTATTGACAATAGTAAACAGTGACGAGCTACGAAATGCTATTTTTCGGTTTGCCAGAATCGCTTCTATTTCCATCTGAAAATCTTCAAGGCCAGGTGCTTTTGATGCCAGGGAGGTGAACTCTTCATCAAGAATTTCTTCGCGGCTACTGTTTTCCGTTATTCTCGGATGGGTTGCGCTACAGATAAGCGTGTTTCGTATCGACTGAAAAGGCATGCAGATCACCGAGCGACTGATGACAGGCATTAATGTGATGACCAGATCTGCTTTGCGATAAGTCAATAAATCTTCGGCGCTTTCTGCTGACATCATAATGTCATGGTGTTCAATTTCTACGGCTGTATCTTGTCGTAGACATCCGATCAAAAGGCTACTGTTAGTTGAAGAGATGAGTTGCGGGCCATAAATAATAAATTTTTTCTTCAGTTCTGCTTTATTGACAATGTTGATAGTTTGTTCAAGGTTTTTAAGATTCTTCTCAAGGTGATGATGCAAATTTAACCCTGTTGTTGTTGGTGCAATACCTTTCCCGGAGCGAATAAACAAGGGGTCATTAAATTGTGCGCGTAGACGTTGTAAAGATTGGCTTACCGCAGAAGGTGTTATATATAACGATTCTGCGGCCTTGCTAATGCTAAGATGCTGATATATGCATTCAAAAATGACAAGCAAGTTTAAATCAAATTTTTTTAAGTCGTAAAGATTAGCCATGATGCACTCCATTCATATGCTTGCTCTCATAATATTCATCAAGTCAATGATATGGCTTTATGTATTTTTATATATTATGTTGTTTTACTTAATTTACGATTAAGTTTTTCTAAAATAGCATAGTTGGTATGAGTGGGGTGAACAATACTTGCGATTTTATGGATAACTGAAAAAGAGTGATCTATTCCAATTATCCATAAAATTTATGCTATTTATTTCCCATAATAATATTTAAGGTCTTTTGATCCGGTAATCCGACAGCCTGCTGCAATGTGTTCTCTTGACTCATGTAATAAATCGCAGGTGTGACATTTGCACCCAATTCGTCCATCAACGCCTCATTGGCACTTAGAATCTTCATCTGCTCCGGGCTCACGCTCCCGGAGAGGTTCAGCTTTAACTTGCCGCCTGATGCTTCATACTCTTGCCACGTTTTTGCCGGATCCTTAGACGCAAGGATTGCCGCCGCAGTGGCTGGGCTTTCGGGTTTTATCACGCCAACCAGTAGGGTACGAATTTGTACTTTACCGGCATCAACCCAGGGGCGCGCTTGTTGCCAGAATTGTTTGCAATATGGGCAGAAAGGATCGGCAAAAACATAAACCACGACGGGTGCATCTTTTTTACCGTCAAGTAACCAGCTTGATTGTTCCATGCGCTGCCACATTTCTCGTCCGGCAGGTGCGTAAATCTCTTTTTCAATAAGGGCGTTACTGAGGTTTTCTCCCTTTTCGTTGTACATATAGCCAGAGATGGCATGTTTGCCGTCAGGCGTAAGGTAGATAGTGACTCCCATGTCCTGATATTTCCCCAGATAACCTTTCATGCCACCCGGTGCATCGAACGATCTAATAATTGTAATCCCCTGTTTTTCAATCGCTTTAACGGGCGCAGGAAGCTCTTCGGCGTAAGCTAATCCTGGGAGTAGGGTTAAAAAAATTATCTTTTTTAACATTGCTTTGTCCTTTTCGTTCAGTGCAAATACACAATAAAAGGCTTAACCTATCACTGTCATAGTTAAGACCTTATGTCAGATGATTGCCCTTTGTTTATGAGGGTGTTGTAATCCCTCTCGTCGTTGCGATCATCATTGCAACACCGCAGCCTGTTGAACAGGCGCTGAAGATACCAAAGGGTAGTTCAGGTTATGCGGTCACCTGGAAAGGGGACCCTTTTTACTTTTTATCGCCGCTGGCGGTGCAAAGTTCACAAAGTTGTCTTACGAAGGTTGTAAGGTAAAACTTATCGATTTGATAATGGAAACGCATTAGCCGAATCGGCAAAAATTGGTTACCTTACATCACATCGAAAACACGGAGGAAGTATAGATGTCCTTGATTAACACCAAAATTAAACCTTTTAAAAACCAGGCATTCAAAAACGGCGAATTCATTGAAATCACCGAAAAAGATACCGAAGGCCGCTGGAGCGTCTTCTTCTTCTACCCGGCTGACTTTACTTTTGTATGCCCGACCGAACTGGGCGACGTTGCTGACCACTACGAAGAACTGCAGAAACTGGGCGTAGACGTATACGCAGTATCTACCGATACTCACTTCACCCACAAAGCATGGCACAGCAGCTCTGAAACCATCGCTAAAATCAAATATGCGATGATCGGCGACCCGACTGGCGCCCTGACCCGTAACTTCGACAACATGCGTGAAGATGAAGGTCTGGCTGACCGTGCTACCTTCGTTGTTGACCCGCAGGGTATCATCCAGGCTATCGAAGTTACCGCTGAAGGCATTGGCCGTGACGCGTCTGACCTGCTGCGTAAAATCAAAGCAGCACAGTACGTGGCTTCTCACCCAGGTGAAGTTTGCCCGGCTAAATGGAAAGAAGGTGAAGCAACTCTGGCTCCGTCCCTGGACCTGGTTGGTAAAATCTAAATTTCCTTCGTCTTTCACGCCATAGCGGCGTTGGCGTCGCCCGCTCACCCCGGTCACTTACTTGTGTAAGCTTCCGGGGATTCACAGGCTAGCCGCCTTGCTCTGGCGTGAAATACTTCGGAAATTCACCTAATTCTTCGGGTGCTGCGGCACCCGATTTTCTTCCCCGCACCATGATGCAAGCTGCATCCAGGTAGCCGATGAGGCCGCTTGCATGATGATGTTTAAAGCCCAGGAGATAAACATGCTCGACACAAATATGAAAACTCAACTCAAGGCTTACCTTGAGAAATTGACAAAGCCTGTTGAGTTAATTGCCACGCTGGATGACAGCGCAAAATCGGCAGAAATCAAGGAACTGTTGGCTGAAATCGCTGAACTGTCAGACAAAGTCACCTTTAAAGAAGATAACAGCTTGCCGGTGCGTAAGCCGTCATTTCTGATCACCAATCCAGGTTCCAACCAGGGGCCGCGCTTTGCAGGTTCCCCGCTGGGTCACGAGTTTACCTCGCTGGTACTGGCGCTGTTGTGGACCGGCGGTCATCCGTCGAAAGAAGCACAATCTTTGCTGGAGCAGATTCGCCATATCGACGGTGATTTTGAATTTGAAACTTATTATTCGCTCTCCTGCCATAATTGCCCGGACGTGGTGCAGGCGCTGAACCTGATGAGCGTACTGAACCCGCGCATTAAGCACACGGCGATTGATGGCGGTACGTTCCAGAACGAAATTACCGATCGCAATGTGATGGGCGTTCCGGCTGTGTTCGTGAATGGTAAAGAGTTTGGTCAGGGTCGTATGACTATTTCCGAAATCGTTGCCAAAATCGATACGGGTGCGGAAAAACGTGCGGCAGAAGAACTGAACAAACGTGATGCTTATGACGTATTAATCGTCGGTTCCGGCCCGGCAGGTGCAGCGGCGGCCATTTATTCCGCACGTAAAGGCATTCGTACCGGTCTGATGGGCGAACGTTTTGGCGGTCAGATCCTCGATACCGTCGATATCGAAAACTACATCTCCGTACCGAAAACCGAAGGCCAGAAACTGGCTGGTGCGCTGAAAGTTCACGTTGATGAATACGATGTTGATGTAATCGACAGCCAGAGCGCGAGCAAACTGATTCCTGCGGCGGTTGAAGGCGGTCTGCATCAGATTGAAACGGCCTCCGGTGCGGTGCTGAAAGCACGCAGCATTATCGTGGCGACCGGCGCGAAATGGCGCAACATGAATGTACCTGGTGAAGATCAGTATCGCACTAAGGGCGTAACCTACTGCCCGCACTGCGATGGCCCGCTGTTTAAAGGCAAACGTGTGGCGGTGATTGGCGGCGGTAACTCCGGTGTGGAAGCGGCAATCGACCTGGCAGGTATTGTTGAACACGTAACCCTGCTTGAGTTTGCTCCGGAAATGAAGGCAGACCAGGTATTGCAGGACAAACTGCGCAGCCTGAAAAACGTCGATATCATTCTGAACGCGCAAACCACTGAAGTAAAAGGCGACGGCAGCAAAGTGACCGGCCTTGAATATCGCGACCGTGTTAGCGGCGATATTCACAACATCGAACTGGCCGGTATTTTCGTCCAGATCGGTCTGCTGCCGAACACTAACTGGCTGGAAGGCGCAGTAGAACGTAACCGCATGGGTGAAATCATCATCGATGCGAAATGCGAAACCAACGTTAAAGGTGTGTTTGCTGCTGGTGACTGTACGACTGTTCCGTACAAGCAGATCATCATCGCCACTGGCGAAGGTGCCAAAGCCTCTCTGAGCGCCTTTGACTACCTGATTCGCACCAAAACTGCATAAGAAGAAGTAAGATTCACCTGCTATTGTTTAGCCGCCGGGGTCAAATCTGGCGGCTTTTTTTCGTTATAAAAAACCTGCCGGGATTGCTCCGGGCAGGGCATCATAAATACGTTAATCTGTTAACGAACGACTAATACAGGCAGGTTGGTGTGGCGGATCACACTGGAAGCATTAGATCCTAACAGATGAGTTGAAATTGATGGATTACGCGAACCGATAACCACGACATCTGCATTCAGTTCTTTGGCTAACTCGTTCACCTCATCTCGCACGCTACCAAAACGTACATGAGTTTTGATACGGGAGGGATCAATATTGAAATGACCAACCATTGTCTGCAGGCGTTCTTCCGCCTCATGTTGCAAATGCTCTTCGAAACGACGCACATCGGCAGCAAAACGGTGCAGACTAAGGCTTGCGGCGCCAGGTAATACATGGAGTAAATGAATTACACCATCATCCTGGGCGAGAAATTCAGCATGACGAACGGCTTTGTCGCTTAATTCCATTTCAAATACGTCTACCGGCATAATGATTGTTTTGTACATAAGCATTCTCTCCTTGCTGTTGCATGAATACATAACATCACATTATTGATTGCAGTTCTGTGATTTGCGACGTTGATTTTATATCTATTAAGTATTGATTGGTAAAATATATTCACATAAACACTACCAGTGTTGCTCAAGGTATAGCACCGCGACAACGAGTATTGCCGCGATGAAAATATAAAACACTGTAATACCAAGAGCTTCACTCATAATGGAGTCCGCAGGTTGATAACCAGTTCAGATTAGAACGTAGCGGGGAAGAGCAAAATGATAAGTCTGGTTGATATTTGAACAGAAAGAGGATGCGGATGCATCCTCTGGGCAAAGCGAGTAAACGCTTGTGCAGATGGGATTAAAGCAGGTAGTCGCCAGCGGCTTCAGGCTGGTATTCGAGTTCCAGCACTTCAAGGTGGGTTGCGGTGCCGCCCGGAAGTTCCCAGTGAATGGTATCGCCAACGCGAAGTCCCAGCAGTGCGGCACCCACCGGAGCCATCACGGAAAGCTGAGTATTGCTGTCGGTCATTTTGGCCGGATACACCAGTGTGCGTACACGCACTTCGCCATCGCTAAGATTGCGGAATTTTACCCGGCTGTTCATCGTCACCACGTCGTGTGGCATCTCTTCTGGCCGACACATTTGGGCGCGATCCAACTCTGCGTTTAACGCGTCGGCGATTGGCAAACCGGCATAGGCGGGTTGCTCCAGCAGAATATCGATGCGTTCGGCATCCAGGTCGTTAATGATGATAGTTGGTCTGGACATTTTTACTCCATGTCGTCGGTACTGCGAGTGTCGCAGATAAACATACCCAAAAGAAAACCCTCACCGTCAGGCGGCGAGGGTTTAACTCATATGATGATACTGACTGTTGCTCACTCTTTGAAGTGATATACGTCACATTCAGGTAATTCCTCAATGCAGCGCATTATGTATATATATTAACCATCATGTTTTACGTAAAACGCGCGACGACGTTTTACAGATCAGATGATTAATAACCCACTTTATCAATCACAAAGGCTTTGCCACAGTTGCCAGGGTGTGGTTGTGGTAAGAATGAGTTTGCTGAGAGCGGTGCGTTGATGGCGTCAGCTTTTATCGAAATCTGGATTTCAGTCAAATACGCCGGGTTACCCTGGCACGTTAACTTGACCGCTTTGACGTTCTCTTTCCCCCAACTTTTGGCAAAGGCCGCGTCAAAGTCACTGCGGCTTACGGTTTTACCGTAGTTATCCGCAAGGAATTTTCCGGCTGTGCTCTCTTTAATTTCTTGATTCAGACGCACCATCGTGCCGAAATAAGCGTCCGGGTCAAAACCAAAACAGGCACCATGTTTCGCGTATTCGTAACGTTCCAGACAGGAGCGTCCGCCAGCCCCTGGCATAACTTCACTCAGTTTAGCTGCGGTTTCCAGCGATAACCCGGTTTCCGGTGATGAACACATCCGGCTGGCGCGAGTTTCCGGCAAGTTCGGGATTGGACGAGTGGCGCATCCGAAGCGCATCCAGCGGCGTTCATCAACGCCACGCGCTGCGACTGATTTTGGCAACCCCGGCCACAGGCCATGTACGGTCAGAAAATCAGCTTTGTTGGTCGTTTCGGTTTGCAGGCGACATTCATCTCGTTCGTTACGATTTCGATCGTGTTGACTCTGGCAAAATCCTGTTTGCCAGGAGAGAGCCAGGACATAGCGGTCAAAATCGCCATACTGTTTTGCCTGCAACGCAGCGGCGTTGACAGAAGATAAGGAGAGCAGAGAAGCCGTCAGTAAAGCGGCGTTACGCCAGAATGCTTTCATAATGGGTGTGGAACTCATACATACACTGAATACTATCTATTAAATCATAAAAAAGCCCGCCAGGTGGGGTTACCTGGCGGGCGTGATGATTTATTCAGCGTTTGACGAACGTATTAGTTCCACATGGCGAGAATCGGCCAGCCTACCAGAAGCAGCATGGCAATATAAATCACCCCGAAGATAGCGCCAAGACGCCAGTAATCTTTCGATTTCACATAGCCACAGCCGTAAATAATCACCCCAGGACCGGTTGCATACGGCGTCAGACAGCCCATGATACCGATAGACAGCACCAGCAGGATACACAGTTGTTCCATTGGTACGCCCGGAATCCCTTTACCGACGGCCAGAATGACTGGCAGCATAGTTGCGGTATGCGCAGACAGGCTGGCAAACAGGTAGTGCGCAAAGTAGAAGACCAGAACCAGTACAATCACTGTTGCGTTTGGTGAGAAACCTTCCAGGTGCGTACTCATGGTGCTGGCGAACCAGTCGATAAAGCCAGAACGGGTCAGGCCATTAGCCATGACAACCAGCGTTGCCAGGTTAACCAGCGTGTTCCATGCGCTGTTATAGCGGGTAATGTCTTTCCACGGCACAACGTGCAGCGCCAGCATCAGCGAAACTGCCAGCAGGCCAACCGCAGTGGCGTTAATCACTTCGCTGCCAAATACCCACAAACCTAAGCTGAGCAGTACCAGGCCAATCAGCGTCCACTCTCTGCGTGTTAGCGCACCCATGGTTTTTAGTTCATCACCCGCCCAGGTTGCCACTTCTTCACTGTGTGTGATTTCCGGTTTGTACAGCACGTAGGAAAGCCACGGTGCAATGATAAGTAAGATAACCCCAACAGGCAGGAAGCAGAGGAACCACTGCAACCAGCTAATCTGGATACCGGCAATTTTGCTGACGAACTCCAGACCCAGCACGTTCGGTGCCGCGCCGGTGACAAACATGGAGGAGCTAAGGCTGGTACTGATGACCATCATCCACATTAAATAGCCGCCAATACGACGCGCGGACGGATCGTTCGGGAATGATTTAAACAGCGGCGGCAGGTTTTTAATGACCGGGAAAACCGTACCCCCGGTACGTGCGGTGTTAGACGGTGTAAACGGAGCCAGCAGGATGTCAATAATGACAATTGCATAACCCAACGTCAGCGTGCGTTTACCCATGAATTTCACCAGGAAAAGGGCAATACGACGGCCTAATCCGGAAACTTCATACCCTAATGCAAAGATAAATGCGCCAAATACCAGCCAGACAGTGGTACTGGAAAAACCAGCCAGTCCCCATTTCAGCGCCTGTTTTTGGGCATTAAAAGCGGGGTCAGCTAATTCTTTGGCGTCAAAGAGCAAGTAATTACTGCCAATAACGCAAATAGTCACTGCAATAAAACTGATCGCCGTTGCCGGAATTGGCTCGAGGATCATGCCGACAATCATTGCCACAAACACGGCGAAGTAATGCCATGCCTGCGGCGGCATACCGTCGGGTACAGGGATAAGAAACATGACGCCCATCACCACCAGTGGGGCCAATAATTTCCATATCTTATCTTTTGCTAAAGACATACGGGTTCTCCGAAAATTAATATTTCCAAATTTATCAAGTGCTTAAATTATTAAATCTGTGCTAAAAACCAGGTAAGGATCAGCAGGTCGGCGCTGCCGCCTGGACTGAGATTTCGTTCGATACACTCCCTGTCGAACTGCCGGAGATAATCGAGATCGGCGGGGGTTCGGATGCCCCCTTTTTGCAATAATGTTTGCGCCTGGCGCTGTAGCCAGCGCAGGCCCCCCTCGCCACCGCGCGATGCGACGTTGGTATCGCCGTTGATCGCCATCAGTAGCAATAAGGTATCGAGCAATGCCAGTTCAGGATCTAACCCCTGATCCAGCAGTGTGAGGTAGTGCGGGAGGGCGCGGTTGGTAACCAGCGGGTAACCCGCTTCGGCTTCACCGCGTGCACCGGTAAGGCCAAGCTGCTGGTATAACCGTTGACCTGCCGTCAGTTGTGGATTATTGGTGCGCAGTTCGCGATCGATCAGACCATGGCAGAAACTGGCTGCCGTCGCACAAACGGTTTTGGGCGTTACCGGCTGGTTGAGCTGAAGCAAACGACCAATTGCCGCACACATCAGCCCTAAAGAAAAAATACTGCCTTTATGGGTGTTTACACCAGCGGTAGCGCGGAACATATCGCCTTCGCAGGCCATACCAATTGGGCGTAATCCGCTGAGTACTGATTCTGGTGCCATTTCTGCACTACAGGCACCAAATTCAATGAAACGTGGTAGCCAGCCCTGAATCGCCAGCGCGCTACGGTGGAAATCTTCCAGCGACATATCTTTGTGCGCACCGCAGTTAATGCGATCCACGAGACCGGGTTTCGGTGACAGATTGACTTCAGTCAGCATGGCGCGCCAGCCCAGCAGGGCGTAGTCATTGATTAATGACGTCGCAAGCTTTGTGGTTTTAGTTGACGTTGCAGGTATCGACATCGTTCAGCAGCGCCTCCATACGGTTGAGTAAATCGGTCAGTTGGTGGGTTTTCCCACGCGCACAAACTGCCGCACTTTGCTCGCACAACAGGCAGCGGCGAGGCGGCAGTGAATAATTGCGGCGGGAGAGAATTTCGCCTTCGGGCGTCAGGACATCGATATCCCACAAACGTCCAAGAGCATGACTATGTTCAAGCTCAATGGTGGCGAGCTTGAGGTCGCGAGCCGGTACGGCAATGCTCAACATGCCCTCCGGCCCGCTGGCGGAAACCAGTGCAGCCTGCTCCTGAATTTGCCAGCCCTGTTTTGCGGCTAAAGCACGCAGGGCAGTCACACCATGATTAAAAATCCGGCGTGTGACCTCGCTGTCTTTAATCGGCCCAGGCGCAACCACGGTAAAGGAGACCAGTGGAACAGGATGGCGCTTGAGCCAGGCGTGTTGCCGTGCTTGCCTTTCATCCCGGCTGATGAGCAACTCGGGAATCGAAACCGCATGGTGGCTGGCGAGTTCAGGGAGCAGGTGCATGGCTTATTCCTTCACCTGATGTACAACATCAATCACTGAGCCATCGCGGTAACGCACGACGGCAACGACGCGGTCGGTGAATTCAATCGGCTGTGGTTCACCGGTCAACAGACGCGCACGTTCGCGCAGCCACTCAATGGAAACCACTTTAATGCCCGCTTCCTGCAGACGTTCTGCCAGTTCAGGACGTGCCGGGTTAACAGCGATACCGTGGTCGGTAACCAGGATATCGACGCTGGAACCCGGGGTGATGCAGGTCAGCACGTTATCCACCAGAGTCGGAATACGACCGCGCACCAGCGGTGCGACGATGATGGAAAGGGCGGATGCAATCGCGGTATCGCAGTGACCGCCGGAAGCGCCACGCAGTACGCCGTCAGAGCCAGTCAGCACGTTGACGTTGAACTGGGTGTCAATTTCCAGCGCGCTCAGTACCACCACGTCGAGACGATCAACCGATGCACCTTTCGAACCCCAGTTGGCGTACTGGTTGGCGCTGATTTCGATATGATTCGGGTTACGAGCCAGCGATTGCGCAGCGTGGCTGTCAAAGCTCTGCACATCCAGCAGTTTGCGGATCAGCCCTTTTTCGTGCAGATCAACCATCGTTGCGGTAATGCCGCCGAGGGCGAAGTCGGCGCGAATATCGCGGCTACGCATTTTGTCTTCCAGAAAACGGGTTACCGCAAGCGAAGCGCCGCCGGTGCCTGTCTGCATGGAAAAACCTTCTTTGAAGTAGCCAGAGTTGACAATCACATCTGCTGCGCTGCGGGCAATCAGCAGTTCGCGCGGGTTAGTGGTCATACGGGTCGCGCCTGCGCCGATTTTTGCGGCATCGCCAACGCGATCAACTTTGACGATCAGATCAACCTGATCCTGTTCAATACTGGCCGGGTTATGCGGATAAGGCAGCAGTTCCTCGGTGAGCATGACTACTTGTTTCGCATTGTCGGCATCGACCATCGCATAGCCGAGGGAGCCGCAGCAGGCTTTACCGGTGTAACCGTTGGCATTACCGAATGCATCACAGGACGGGACGCCGAGAAAAGCAACGTCGATATTCAGTTCACCGCTCTGTACCAGATGTACACGACCGCCGTGAGAGTGGATTTGTACCGGTTCAGCCAGCAGACCACGGGAGATTTCTTCCGCCAGTGGGCCGCGCAGACCAGAGGTATAAATGCGGGTGACCACTCCCTGACGAATATGTTCTACCAGCGGTGCATGGCAGTCGCTCAAAGAGCTGGACGCCAGTGTCAGGTTTTTAAAGCCCATCTTCGCGATGACGTCCATCACCATATTGACGGTCAGGTCACCGCCACGGAAAGCGTGGTGGAAGGAGACGGTCATGCCGTCCTTTAAACCAGAACGACGAATAGCGTCTTTCAGGTTGGCGCACAGTTTGCGATCGCGCGCTTTTTCAGCCTGGTAGGTTTGCTTTGGCGAGTTCTGGAAAGCGGCAAGATCGCATTCAGCGCGACGATTCCAGGCCGCTACCCGTTCTTGTCGTTGAGATTGTTCAATTTTCTGCGTCATTTTGATTGCCTTATTCTTCGCGGATGCCGGAAAGTTCTGCGCGGGAGAGCACCAGACGGGCACGATCGATAACCGGACCGTCAACCATCTTGCCGTTCAGGGAAACCACACCGAGGCCTTCGCGAGCGGCGGCTTCAGCGGCTTCTACGACGCGGCGTGCGTGATCCACTTCTTTCTGGGTTGGTGCGTAGAGGTTGTGGAGCAGATCAATCTGACGCGGGTTGATCAGCGATTTGCCGTCAAAGCCCAGCTGTTTGATGTGGGCGGCTTCTTGCAGGAATCCGGCTTCGTTGTTGGCGTCGGAATAGACGGTATCGAACGCCTGGATACCGGCAGAGCGCGCGGCTTGCAAAATGGAGCAGCGAGCGAACAGCAGTTCCGTACCTTCCGGTGAGCGTTCAGTGCGCAGGTTACGCACGTAGTCTTCCGCGCCCAGCGCGATACCGATTAAACGTTCAGATGCGTGAGCGATTTCTACCGCGCGGGTAATACCCAGCGGAGATTCAATTGCCGCCAGCAAACCGGTGCTGCCCGGTTCGCGTCCACAGGCTTTTTCAATACGCAGGATCTCTTTTTCGATATCCAGCACATCCTGAGCGGTATCAGTTTTCGGCAGACGCACAACGTCTGCACCGCCGCGAACGACAGCTTCCAGGTCGTTAACACCCCATTCGGAATCCAGCGCGTTTACACGCACAATGGTTTCAATGTCGCGATACAGAGGATGTTGCAGTGCGTGGTAGACCATGCGGCGAGCGGTGTCTTTTTCACGCAGCGCCACGGAGTCTTCGAGGTCAAACATCAAGGCATCAGCCGGGTAGATGAAAGAGTTGCTGACCATCGCGGCATTAGCGCCAGGCACAAACAACATGCTGCGGCGGGTGCGGGTTTTACGTTGTTGCAGCGAAGCGGAAATCATTGGCAATCCTCCCATGGCAGAGCCGGGATACCGCTGGCGCGCGCCAGCAGGGCTTCCAGTCGTGCACGTAAAATGCAGTCCAGTGCGCCTTTGTCATCGACATTCAGCTGTACGCCGCGCACGTTATAGCGGGCGAGAACGTCCAGGATGGTGGTGCGAATCGCATCACCAAACTGTTTCTCAACGCTGCTGTTGATTTGCAGGTCGATATCCTGCGTATCGAGCGGGGCGATGCGTATCATCACATCCCCAGACTCAAGGGTGCCTGCAACGGCGGGCTGGTTTATTTTCATTTTTCACCTGTTTCTCATGCGGGGGTCTTTTGACGAGCTGCCGCGTCCTGACGGGAGTGTTCAAGCAGATTCTGCAAGTAATGCAGCGTGGCTGCCGGAACCAGCGGCGCGATAGCCGTGAGATCGTTTTTCACCAGCAGTTGGCGTACCCGGGAAGCGGATATCGGCATCTCCTGGTAACGCAGCCGCTCAATTTCAACCAGTTCAATGGGCGGTGCGGAGATAGTCGGTGTTTCCAGCCAGTAGCGCATATCCTGGTTGTACTGGGCGGTCACGCGGCAATAAGGTTCAGTACCGACAAAGCGATGGGTAACGCCCAATGCTGGAGCGAGGTACTGACGGAAAATCTTCAGATCAATTTCGGTGTAGCAATGGTTAATGACGCTCTGTTCTTTAATGAAGTAGCAGGGGAACGTGGCGCGGGAGATGATGTATTCGGAGCCGCGATGCACGGTCAGGCGCGGAATATCGGCGGTGCCTTTCAACACCAGATCCAGCCGGTCTTCATAGGGAAAGCGCGAAGAATCTTCTTTGACTAAAAACAGATGCAGCCAGTCACACTGTGCCGCTGCCTGTTGAATCAGATAACGGTGACCGTTAGTAAAGGGATTGGCGTTCATCACAATGCAGCCAATTTTGTTCCCTTCATGACGAAATTTTTTTAGTGACTCGGCATAGCGTTTCAGACGTGTGGCACTGTTTTCCATCAACACCATCACGCCTGGTACGCTGGTCAGCGTGTAAAAACCGCACTGGCGGAACAGCGCCTCGTATTCGGTTTTGGTATAAATAAACAGATGCGTGCTGTGCCGTTCATAGGCGAGGTTTATCAGTTCGGTGGCTAATGTCAGCGCCAGTCCTTCACCGCGAACAGATTCGCTGATAGCGACGCACTTAATAATATTTCCGGCGATTCCACCGCAAGCGATAAGCTTTTCATTGCGGGTTACGGTAATAAATACTTCGACTGTTGTGTCAACGCTCAAATTATTGTCATGCAGAAATTGGGCAATTTCTGCCATTTTTTTATTTTCTGAACGTTTTACCCGGGTGAAAATATCATTGCCGAACATAATAAGTCATATCCTGAAGGTATGTGTTGTTATCAATTTGCAATGAATGTTAGTCAGTGTTGCAAACTGATAACCTTTTATTTTCAGTTGGGAGAAAGGGCAGCGAGCGAGGTATATCTGTTTCTCCTTTTGCCATACATCCTAAGGAGTATTGTGGCGTGAAATTTTGATTTATTTCACATAGAGTTAGTGGTTTTTTATTTATTTAATGGTTTTAAGTTTTTTAATTAATGTAATTGCGGATTAGTGCGTGGTTTTAAGTTATTTAATTGATTTAATGAATGAATTTTGCCACGATCATATTTGATTTTTATATATCGAGATTCAACATTTTAATTACATTCACCAAAAGACAGGGTTTACCCCGCAAGGAAAACAATGTTGCAGTTTAATGAGAATAAACAGTTTGCTTTTTTCGAACGACTGGCATTTCCGTTGCGTATCTTCCTGCTGATTCTGGTGTTCTCAATATTTGTCATCGCAGCACTGGCGCAATATTTTACGGCCAGTTTTGAGGACTATTTAACGCTTCATGTGCGCGATATGGCAATGAATCAGGCGAAAATTATTGCCTCCAATGACAGCATCATCACGGCGGTTAAAGCGCGTAATTACAAACGGCTGGCGACCATTGCCGATAAATTACAAAGAGATACTGATTTTGACTATGTGGTGATAGGTGACCGCAACTCGATCCGCCTTTACCATCCTAATCCCGAGAAAATTGGTTATCCTATGCAATTCACCAAACCCGGCGCGCTGGAGAAAGGGGAGAGCTACTTCATCACGGGTAAAGGGTCGATAGGTATGGCGATGCGTGCCAAAACACCGATCTTTGATGATGATGGCAAAGTCATCGGCGTGGTGTCGGTGGGTTACCTTGTCAGTAAAATTGATAGCTGGCGTGCCGAATTTTTATTACCAATGGCCGGCGTATTTGTCGTGCTGCTGGGTATTCTGATGCTGTTGTCGTGGTTCTTAGCCGCACATATCCGCCGCCAGATGATGGGGATGGAACCGAAGCAAATTGCGCGGGTTGTTCGTCAGCAAGAGGCGCTGTTTAGTTCGGTTTATGAAGGGCTGATTGCAGTGGATCCGCACGGTGACATAACCGCCATCAACCGTAACGCAAGAAAAATGCTGGGGCTGAGTTCCCCTGGGCGGCAGTGGCTGGGCAAACCCATTGCAGAGGTGGTCAGACCCGCCGATTTCTTCACCGAGCAGATTGATGAAAAACGCCAGGATGTGGTGACAAATTTTAACGGCCTGAGCGTCATTGCTAATCGGGAGGCTATTCGTTCTGGTGACGATTTACTGGGGGCAATTATCAGCTTTCGTAGTAAAGACGAAATTTCCACCCTCAATGCACAACTGACGCAAATTAAACAATATGTCGAAAGCCTGCGCACATTGCGTCATGAACATCTCAATTGGATGTCTACGCTCAATGGTCTGTTGCAGATGAAAGAGTATGATCGCGTGCTGGCGATGGTTCAGGGGGAGTCCCAGGCTCAGCAACAGCTTATTGACAGTCTGCGCGAAGCCTTTGCCGATCGCCAGGTGGCGGGGCTGTTGTTTGGTAAAGTACAGCGCGCCCGCGAACTGGGGCTAAAAATGACAATCGTCCCCGGCAGCCAGCTTTCTCAACTGCCGCCAGGGCTGGACAGCACTGAGTTTGCGGCGATTGTGGGCAACTTACTCGATAACGCTTTCGAAGCCAGTTTGCGCAGCGATGAAGGGAATAAGATAGTCGAGTTATATTTGAGTGATGAAGGCGATGATGTGGTGATAGAAGTCGCCGATCAGGGTTGCGGTGTCCCAGAGGCTCTGCGCGACAAAATATTTGAGCAGGGCGTCAGTACGCGTGCTGATGAACCCGGTGAGCATGGCATTGGGTTGTATCTTATTGCCAGCTATGTAACGCGCTGCGGTGGAGTTATCACTCTTGAAGAGAATGACCCCTGCGGTACTTTATTTTCAATCTATATTCCGAAAGTGAAACCTAATGACAGCTCCATTAACTCTATTGATCGTTGAGGACGAAACGCCGCTGGCAGAGATGCATGCGGAATATATTCGTCATATTCCCGGATTCAGTCAGATATTGCTGGCGGGAAACCTGGCGCAGGCCCGAATGATGATCGAGCGTTTTAAGCCGGGGCTTATCCTGCTGGATAACTATCTCCCTGACGGTAGAGGTATTAATTTACTGCATGAACTGGTGCAGGCGCATTATCCCGGTGACGTGGTGTTTACTACTGCTGCCAGCGATATGGAAACGGTATCTGAAGCAGTACGCTGTGGTGTGTTTGATTATCTGATCAAGCCAATTGCTTATGAGCGTCTGGGACAGACATTGACCCGTTTTCGCCAGCGTAAACATATGCTGGAAAGTATTGATAGTGCCAGTCAGAAGCAAATTGATGAGATGTTTAACGCTTATGCGCGTGGCGAACCGAAGGACGATCTTCCGACTGGTATTGATGCGTTGACACTTAACGCAGTGCGGAAACTTTTCAAAGAGCCAGGTGTGCAACATACGGCGGAGACGGTAGCGCAGGCATTGACCATCAGTCGCACTACCGCCAGACGTTATCTTGAATATTGCGCCAGCCGCCATCTTGTTATTGCTGAAATTGTTCACGGTAAAGTTGGCAGGCCGCAGCGCATTTACCACAGTGGCTGAAGAGAGTGCCGGAGGAAGCATACCTCCGGCAAGGAGAATTATTTACCTGTAACTGCGGCGGCTGTTCCGGGTACAATCAACTCTGTAGCCACGATGACAATCACCAGCCCAACAAGCACCGGCACCGAGGTGCGTTTAACCACTTCAAAAGGCGAAATTTTTGCCATCCCGGCAACCGCAACCACAACGCCAGAGACAGGCGAAATCGTGCGACCCAGGTTTGACGCCTGTAGCATTGGAATAGTCAGGTATGCCGGGTTAATGCCTGAAGAGTGCGCCAGTTTCGGGATCATCTCAACAAATGCATAGAATGGCGCATTGCCGGAACCCGTAGTCACCGCCGCCAGCATCGTCAGGATAACCAACACCAGCATGAGGATAATGCTCGCTGAACCAAACGAGGTAGCGATTGAGATCAGGCTCTGGATAAAACCGATGGTGCTAAGTCCCTGGGCAAATACCCCCGCAGCAACTAATAGCATTACCACGTTAGCGAAGGCATCAGCCATGCCGCGATAAGCCACTTCGAGGCCAGAAAAGACTTTTTGTGTATTAAAGCTGCGAATAAATTCCAGAACGGAGGCAATCAGCATACATATCACCAGAATGGTGATGATGTGCAATTGCGGACCCCATTTGCCGTCAAAAAATAGCACGCCAATGATCGGTGTGAACGGCAGAATGGCGTAAAACGCGGGGGCGGTGGTAGTGATTTCGCTGACATCTAACATTTCATGAGAGATGTGCTCTTTTTTATCCAGATAACGCTGCCAGAAAAAATGGGCTATCGCCATGCCGATAATTGCGGCAATTGAGATAGGCAGCGTCGTTTTGAAGGCGAAGTCAATTAACGGCATTTCGGAAGCCTGCGCCGCCAGCACCACATCACCAGAAGTTGGTGCGAGAATAATTGCCGCCGGTGAGGCGCAAATGGCAGCAGCCGCGCCGCGACTAATACCCACGTTCACCATGACCGGGAACAACGTTGCCATCAGTAAAACGCCCAGGCCCGTTGCGGAGGAAACTGCCAGTGACATCAGGCAGGCAACAAAATAGGCGGCAATCATCAGCAGGTAAGGGGAGTTTATGTACTGCAGCGGTTTTGACGCCAGCTTGACGACCATATCGTTCGCGCCGATATGGGTCATATAAGCGGCAAAACCACACAGCATCATGATCATCATGCCAAGGTCGCCACCGCGACTCATCAGCAATATTTTAATGTATTCAACGATATCCGTGGCACTATAGCCCGTTGAAGTCTGGCTGGCAGGTAAAACTTTGTGCCCCATAATGGCACTGATAATCAGCAATAACAGACCACCTGCAAATAATACCCCGGTGGCGGAGTACCCTTTAATGATGTAGCGAGCTACACCCACAATAACCATAACTCCAATAAGGAGCTCAATGAATGTCAGCATAATTTTTCCTGTTCCAGACTCCAAGATAAATAATAACAAATTCCTAAGACTAAAGAAAAAATATGCCGAATAAATGGGTGGCGAATGCTGATTAAAATCAAGAAAAGCTACCATTAATACATTGATGTTTTTGTTTTTTATACCTGAATAACAAAATGCGTTTTTATGACCGGTATTTATCAATGTGATTATGTATGCTAATTGATAAGTAATTGATGCAGTTTTGTTAATCGCTTGATGGGAGAACCTTTTCTTACTTAAAAAATGATTTTCTGTATACGCGTGATGAGAGTGTAGGAGATGTTTATCTGCTGACTTATTATTTCATCTGGTTAAAAAATAAGGTTTTTTTCTGTTGTAGATTGCGAACCGTGCTGGGATGAATTTTGTGATTAAGCAGCTATATGAAAGAAAAATACAACTTAAGTCTCCGGAATAATTTGATGATATTTTCTTGTATAACGCTATTAAATATTAAGTTTGTTCTTTAGGTTGAAGTAATTAAGGTTTGTTTATTTTAGTTTAGCTATGCTGACAGTGGATTTCTGATAAATATTTTATGGCCACTAATGGGCGCAAGTAAATGTATTGCCGTAATTCCCCTTGTTTTTATTGAGCGAATCCGTGTTGACTAAGTTTCTGCTGGTACGGATCTATGGATTACTACATTTAGATAGAATCTCGGTAAAACCTGGCATTCACTTTTCGCTTATAACAAAGAAAAAACGATCGCTATAACGAAAAATCGTGGGGCAGCGGTTTGGGTCAGTTGCGTTGGGATGAGAAAAGTAACGGGTACGGTTTGTACGTAACGACGCGTGATAACGGGAACGACATACCTGTCCCGGTGTACTGCCATTGGTTTGTGTGGGCTATGAGCTGGCTACTTTTCAGATGACCTATATTCCTGGCACCTACAACAATGGCAATGTTTACTTTGCCTGGATGCGGTTTCAGTTTTAGACAAGTTATGCTTTTACAAAACCCTTAAAAATCATAGCGTAAGGCAAGTATCACCAAAAATAACGCGACTTTTATCACTTTTTAGCAAAGTTGCACTGGACAAAGCGTACCACAATTGGTGTACTGGTAACCGACACAGCATTTGTGTCTATTTTTCATGTAAAGGTAATTTTGATGTCTAAGATTAAAGGTAACGTTAAGTGGTTTAATGAGTCCAAAGGATTCGGTTTCATTACTCCGGAAGACGGCAGCAAAGATGTGTTCGTACACTTCTCTGCAATCCAGACTAATGGTTTTAAAACTCTTGCTGAAGGTCAGCGCGTAGAGTTCGAAATCACTAACGGTGCCAAAGGCCCTTCTGCTGCAAACGTAATCGCTCTGTAAGATACGTCAGCAAGAATTCAAAACCCGCTTAATCAGCGGGTTTTTTTTGGTCTTTAGTGTGCGGTTGATGCTGAAAACAACCAGAAAGCCAGTGCAGTCATGGCAAAAGAACCTAACAGGTTTACGAAGACGTTCAGTAATGCCCAACCAAAACGCCCTTCCTGCAACAAAAACACCACTTCTGCTGAAAATGTTGAGAAGGTTGTCAACCCGCCACAAAATCCGGTGGTGATTAACACTTTCCACACTGGATCAATGTTTGTCATCCGACTGAACCAGGCAAATCCCATACCTATGATGAATGCGCCGATCAGGTTTGCTGCCAATGTTCCCAAAGGAATCGCCTGATGCAGCGGGTTAAATCGCATACTTAACAGCCATCTCGCCACGCTTCCCGTACCACCGCCAATAAAAACTGCTAAAAGGAGTTGTAACACTGCAAAATCCTGCTATTTGATTTGTATGAGTGATAAGTGTAACGCCGAATAATCATCGTTGGCGAATTTTACGACTTTGGCAGGAGGTGGTAATGCTGGTTGCCGCAGGACAATTTGCTGTTACATCCGTGTGGGAAAAGAACGCTGAAATTTGCGCCTCGTTGATGGCGCAGGCGGCGGAAAACGACGCCTCGTTGTTTGTCCTGCCGGAAGCCTTGCTGGCGCGGGACGATCATGATCCGGATCTATCTGTTAAATCAGCGCAGCTGCTGGAAGGCCAATTTATCGGGCGTTTATTGCGGGAAAGTAAACGTAACATGATGACGACGATTCTGACGATTCATGTTCCCTCTACGCCGGGGCGAGCATGGAATATGCTGGTGGCTCTTCAGGCAGGAAAAATTGTCGCTCGTTATGCCAAATTGCATCTTTATGATGCGTTTTCCATTCAGGAGTCGCGTCATGTTGATGCAGGTAATGAAATAGCCCAGTTACTGGAGGTCGAAGGCATGAAGGTCGGTCTTATGACCTGCTATGACTTACGCTTTCCGGAGCTGGCGCTGGCACAGGCTATACAGGGAGCAGAAATCCTGGTTCTTCCGGCAGCCTGGGTTCGCGGACCGCTCAAAGAGCACCACTGGTCAACGTTGCTTGCTGCTCGTGCTCTGGATACCACCTGTTATATGGTGGCGGCAGGGGAGTGCGGGAACAAAAATATCGGGCAAAGCCGGATTATCGATCCCTTTGGCGTCACCATTGCGGCGGCGGCAGAAATGCCGGCCTTAATCATGGCGGAAGTGACACCTGAACGCGTGCGTCAGGTACGTGCACAACTCCCCGTCTTAAACAACCGACGGTTTGCGCCACCGCAATTATTATGATGTTTTTTTATTCGGCGCTTGATTCACCTTGTTACAGATTGCTATTGTGTGCGCGCGTCGAATGACCGTTAATATTCTCTGGTTTTTAAGGCGCGTTCTGTTGCCGGTTTTATGTCAAGAAGGTATCTATGGGTGAGATTAGTATTACCAAACTGCTGGTCGTTGCGGCACTGGTCGTTCTGCTGTTTGGGACTAAGAAGTTACGTACGCTGGGCGGAGACCTTGGAGCGGCTATCAAAGGATTCAAGAAAGCGATGAATGATGACGATGCTGCGGCGAAGAAAGGCGCAGACGTTGATCTTCAGGCTGAAAAGCTCTCTCATAAAGAGTGACGTGGCGAGCAGGACGCTCCCTCTATATCTTGTTCGATAAAAAAACCCGCTTCAGATAGCGGGTTTTTATCAGACAGATGTAAGTAATTATTACGGGATTACTTAACTTCCATCCCTTTCGCCTGCAAATCAGCGTGGTAGGAAGAACGGACAAACGGACCACATGCAGCATGGGTAAAGCCCATCGCCAGTGCCTCGGCTTTCATTTCGTCGAACTCATCCGGGCTAACGTAACGTTGAACTGGCAGGTGATGGCGGCTTGGCTGCAAATATTGCCCCAGCGTTAACATGGTCACACCATGACGACGCAGATCTCGCATCACTTCAATAATTTCTTCATTGGTTTCGCCCAGACCCACCATTAAACCCGATTTGGTCGGGATTTCCGGATGCGCTTCTTTAAAGCGTTCTAAAAGTTTCAGCGACCAGTTGTAATCCGCGCCCGGGCGTACCTGACGGTAAATACGCGGCACGTTTTCCAGGTTGTGGTTGAACACGTCTGGCGGCGTGGCGGTCAGAATATCCAGCGCGCGATCCATACGACCACGGAAATCCGGCACCAGAGTTTCAATTTTGATTTCCGGGCTTTTTTCCCGAATGGCAGTAATGCAATCCGCAAAGTGCTGGGCACCGCCATCGCGCAGGTCGTCACGGTCAACGGAGGTGATAACCACATAACGCAGTGCCATATCGGCAATGGTCTGCGCCAGTTTCACCGGCTCATTGGCATCCGGAGCTACCGGGCGACCGTGGGCAACGTCACAGAACGGACAACGGCGGGTACAAATAGCGCCGAGGATCATAAACGTTGCTGTACCGTGGTTGAAGCATTCTGCCAGGTTAGGGCAGGAGGCTTCCTCGCAGACAGAATGCAGGCCATTTTTGCGCATTGCGGCTTTGATGCCCTGGATACGTGTAGAGTCTGCAGGAAGCTTGATTTTCATCCATTCCGGCTTGCGCAGCAGGGCTTCGCGCTCTGTTGCCACGTTTTTAACCGGGATAAGGGCCATCTTATCGGCATCGCGGTATTTTACACCGCGTTCCATCACAATGGGTTTACTCATAGCGTGCGTGTTCCAGTTGCGAATTACGAAGGAAAGCGTTCAACTCAATAGATTGTTGTAATTATCAACTATTTTTGAATTAACGACTGGCAGTATATCATTGAAACGGTCCAGAAAGCAGCCAAAGCGGTCGCGAAAATGTAAAATTGTTGTTGGTTTGTGCCATTTTGTCGTTTATCTCTGTGATCTGGCTGTAACAATAATTTTTTCAAATGACGTTGTCGGTAACATCAATCACTCATGAAGTCTGAGCACGCTGGATGAATGTGTTGTAATAGACAGCAAAATCCATTTGCCCCTCATTTAATGCTGAAAAGAGCTATTTCTCCAGAGGCCTGCAACGGTTAAAGAGGACATAAATGTGGGCATGAGTAATGACCCAGTACAAGTTGGGTCATTTATGAGCGTCGTTAAGCAGATATATATTCTACGGCAGGATTATTTAGCAGGGCTAAAATATTTCTCAGCAAGCGTGGCGCAACATTGTCGGTTGTTGCATCAGGTCTCCATTGCGATATTTTAGCCATTTCCATTCCCGCATACCCACAAGGGTTAATGCGTAAAAATGGCGAAAGATCCATATTGACGTTTAATGCCAGGCCGTGGAATGAACAACCGCGACGAATACGTAAGCCGAGCGAGCAAATTTTCTTTTCCCCGACATAGACACCCGGAGCATCTGCACGAGGATGTGCATCAATATCCAGTTCAGCCAGGGTATTTACAACCGTTTGTTCGAGTAAGGTCACCAGCTCACGCACACCCAGTTTGCGGCGTTTAAGATTAAACAAAACGTACATTACCTGCTGACCTGGGCCGTGATAAGTCACCTGACCGCCACGGTCGCTCTGGATCACCGGAATATCACCCGGCATTAAAATATGCTCCGCTTTTCCTGCTTGTCCCTGCGTGAATACCGGATAGTGCTCGACCAGCCAGATCTCATCAAGGGTACTTTCATCGCGGGTATCGGTGAATTCATGCATAGCCTGGGAGATTGGCTCGTAAGGCTGAAGACCGAGCTGGCGGACAAGAATTTTATCCTGATACAAAACGGCATCTCCGTGGAGAATGAGTAAAAGTGGAGAAAAAGTATATCACAGAGGAGGGAGGGGAGTTACCCGACCAGGAGGCCGGGTAATGGTAAAGCGAGTTACAGAACCATGCGGACAATATCGATTTTGCCCAGTTCTTCATACAGTGTTTCAACCTGCTCGATATGAGTGGCGTTGATAGTGATAGATACCGAGTGGTAGTTGCCTTTGCTGCTTGGTTTTACCGTTGGGGTGTAGTCACCTGGCGCATGGCGCTGTACCACTTCAACCACCTGATCAACCAGCTCAGGTAACGCCTGCCCCATAACTTTGTAAGTAAAAGGAGTAGGGAATTCAAGCAGTTCGTTAAGTTTGGTTTTCATGTCAGCTCCGGCGTAACGTAATTAAATAGCAACTCCCGCCAGAAGGCGGGAGTTTTTACTGATGCTTAGTATATGGGGGCGGAAATCACACTTTCAAGTGTTCAATTTTTAACCAAACCAGTGATGGAACATTAATTTAATGTAATCAATGATTTTGCCGAAGAAGTTGCCTTCCGGGATTTCCTGCAACACCACCAGCGGACGTTGCTCAATGGTTTTACCGTCAAGCTGGAAGTTAATAGTACCAACGACCTGATTCTTTTGCAGCGGCGCATGAAGCTCACTGCTGTTCAGCACGTAGCTGGCTTTCAGGTCTTTCATGCGGCCACGTGGGATGGTCAGGTAAACGTCTTTATCAACACCTAACGAAGCGCGATCAGAATCACCAAACCAAACCGGTTCAGAGGCGAACTCTTTGCCTACTTTCAGCGGGTTAACGGTTTCGAAGAAACGGAAGCCCCAGGTCAGCAGTTTTTTACTTTCGGCTTCACGGCCTTTGAAAGTGCGTCCGCCCATGACTGCGGAGATCAGACGCATCTGACCTTCTGTCGCGGAAGCAACAAGGTTGTAACCTGCCTTGTCAGTATGACCGGTTTTGATACCGTCAACATTCAGGCTGTTATCCCACAGCAGGCCGTTACGGTTGAGCTGACGAATACCGTTAAAGGTGAACTCTTTCTCTTTATAGATAGAGTATTCATTTGGCACGTCACGAATCAGCGCCTGACCGATCAGCGCCATATCTCGTGCAGAGCTGTACTGACCGTCAGCGTCGAGACCGTGTACGGTCTGGAAATGGGTATTTTTCAGACCCAGCGCGTTAACGTAGCTGTTCATCAGGCCAACAAAAGCATCCTGACTACCGGCGGCAAAGTCTGCCATAGCAACACAAGCATCGTTACCGGATTGCAGGTTAATACCACGGATAAGCTGCGAAACTGGAACCTGCATACCAGGTTTGAGGAACATCAGCGAAGAACCTTTAAACACCGGGTTACCGGTAGCCCAGGCGTCGTTGCCGATGGTCACTAAATCAGTTTCTTTAAATTTACCGGCTTTCATTGCCTGGCCGATAACGTAGCTGGTCATCATTTTGGTCAGGCTGGCAGGATCGCGGCGGACATCTGCGTTCTGTTCGGCGAGCACTTTGCCGGAGTTATAGTCGATCAGGATGTAGGACTCCGCGTCGATCTGCGGTACACCCGGGATCATAGTTTTGATATTCAGGTCATCGGCATGTGCAGCAGAGATAAAGGCTGTGCAAAGAGCCGTGGTGAGCGCCAGGCGCTTCATGATACGAGCGGAAGAAATGGTATTCATGGTCTGAACTACGACATCCGTGATGGAATTAAAAAAAGTGCCCTACTATAGCAAATGCACTACCGACAGGCATCTGACTTTCCGCGTGACTTTGTTAACGTCATTTACAGAAATTGACACTTCAGTTGCCTGCTTTACGCTATTGCGCGGTGGTAATAAATGACTGTAATTGGGCTTCGGTTTGTAAACGTTGCTGCAAGGTACTGGCTTCGGCTTTGCTGGCAAATGGGCCAAGCTGGATCCGCCAGACTGCGCCGTTTTGGGTCACTCGACCGGGGACGCCGAACTTCTGTCCTAACTGCTGTTGATACTGTTGAGCGCGAGCCTGATCGCTAACAGCACCGACTTGCACCATAAAGTTACCGCTGGCATTTTGCGAAGCAGCTTGCGGTGTCACCATTGCAGGTGTTGTTGCAGGCGTTGAAGCCGGTGCTGTGACCACTGGCTGTGGTGTCGGCGTCGGTTCACTGCCTTCCAGTACACCAGGCGCTAAGGTGGTTGGTGCGCCGAGGAAACCGCTGCTGGTGACAGGCGCGCCGGTCGGATCTTCACTTTTCAGCGTCGAATTGCTGACCGGAAGAATATCACCCTGCGGGCCAGATACTGAATTTGTTCCCGCTCCGCCGCTTAAGTCGGGGGGCGCTGGCAGGGCATAAGTCTGTTTGGCGACAGTGGTACAAGCCATGCCTGGACCAGAAAGAGAACCATCCTGGGCGACGATAATCGGATCGATACGAACTTTGGTGTTGTTCGAGGTGTTAAGACGGTCGGCTGCCGCGCGGGAAAGTGAAATTACGCGATCGTTGCCGTAGGGACCACGATCGTTAATGCGCACCACAATCATCCGACCATTAGCCAGGTTCGTGATTCGCGCGTAGCTGGGGATCGGCAGCGTCGGATGTGCCGCTGTTAGCTGCATCGGATCGAACGCTTCACCTGAGGCCGTCAGATTGCTGCCCGGTTCGGCATCATAAATAGCCGCCAGGCCAGCCTGACTAAAGCGTGAGGGATCCTGCACGATTTTGTAGCTTTTGCCATCGCGCTGGTAATCCTGATTCGCTGTCGCGTTCAGTGGTTCGAAACGCGGTTCTGCCCCGCCAATCTCAACTATTGGGCCGTTACATACCGCAGGCTGCGGTACACTTACCGTCTGTTGCTGACCATCATCGCTTGTACATGCCGCGAGCATTCCTGCCGCGATGCAGATCACGAGCCACTGCTTACGCATTGCGCACCTCTTACACGCTTTTCGACAACATTTTCCTGTGGGTGTGGATTGACATTACAATCCCAAACCCAGCCATCAGCACAATTAGCGCCGATCCTCCATAACTGACCAGTGGGAGCGGAACCCCTACAACCGGCAGAATACCGCTTACCATACCAATATTTACGAAGACATAAACGAATAATATCAGCATTAAACCGCCAGCCATGACGCGACCAAAGGTGGTTTGCGCTCTGGCGGCTATCCACAGTCCGCGCATAATTAGCAGAATATAGAGAGCGAGCAGAATCAAAATACCCACTAATCCCAGTTCTTCTGCCAGTACTGCGAAGATAAAGTCGGTATGGCGTTCGGGCAGAAATTCAAGCTGTGACTGAGTGCCGTGCAGCCAGCCTTTGCCGCGTAATCCGCCGGAGCCAATAGCTATTTTAGACTGAATAATGTGATAGCCCGCGCCAAGAGGGTCTGATTCTGGGTCGAGGAGCATCATTACGCGCTGGCGCTGGTAATCATGCATCAGGAAGAACCACAGAATCGGAATGAACGCTGCTACCAGCACCACTGCAACGCCGATCAGGCGCCAGCTAAGGCCAGAGAGGAACAGTACGAACAGACCGGAAAGCGCAACGAGAATTGACGTCCCCAGGTCAGGCTGCGCTGCGACCAGCAGCGTGGGCATAAATATCAGCACCAGGGCGATGGCGGTATTTTTTAACGACGGAGGACAAACGTCGCGGTTGATAAAGCGTGCCACCATCAGCGGCACAGCTATTTTGGCAATTTCCGACGGCTGGAAACGAACGATACCGAGATCCAGCCAGCGTTGAGCACCTTTGGAGATGGCGCCAAAGGCATCTACTGCTACCAGCAAAATAATACAGATGATATAGAGATAGGGCGCCCAGCCCTCATAAACGCGCGGAGGGATTTGCGCCATTACCACCATAATGACCAGACCCATTGCGATCTGACCGATTTTACGCTCCATCATGCCGATATCCTGGCCGCTGGCACTCCAGATTACCAGAGCACTGTAGACCAGCAATGCCAGTAAAATCAGCAGCATCGTGGGATCAAGATGGACTTTATCCCAGAATGTTTTTTTATTCGGATTATCCGTCATGATTAATGGTCCTCCGCTGCGGTAACCGCTGGGTTTTCCGCAGGCAGATCGGTGTTGTTATCGCCCAGCATAATGTGGTCGAGGATCTGGCGCATCAGCGTACCGACCGCCGGACCCGCGCCGCCGTTCTCCAGAATCATGGCGACAGCCACTTGCGGATTGTTATACGGCGCAAAGGCGGTCATTAATTTGTGGTCACGCAGACGCTCAGCAATTTTGTGCGCATTATAGGTTTCGTTCGCTTTCAGACCGAATACCTGAGCCGTACCAGATTTCGCCGCAATTTTGTACGGTGCGCTGGCAAAGTATTTATGCGCCGTACCGTTAGGGCGGTTAGCAACCCCGTACATACCGTCTTTCGCCAGCTCCCAGTAACCGGAATGAATATCGCCAACTGGCGGTTCATGCGGTTGTACCCATGGCACCTGTTTGCCGTCTTCGGCGGTGCTCATCAGCAAATGCGGAACTTTCACGACACCGTCATTAATCAGGATCATCAGTGCCTTACTCATCTGGATTGGGGTCGCTGTCCAGTAACCCTGACCGATACCGACCGGAATGGTGTCACCCTGATACCACGGTTTTTTAAAGCGTTTCTGTTTCCATTCGCGGGTAGGCATGTTGCCGGAACGTTCTTCTGCCAGGTCGATACCGGTGTAATGGCCATAACCGAATTTACCCATCCATTCGGAAAGACGATCGATCCCCATATCGTAGGCCACTTGATAGAAGAAGGTATCCGCAGATTCTTCCAGCGATCTTGTGACATTCAGGCGTCCGTGACCCCATTTTTTCCAGTCACGGTAACGTTTTTCCGAACCAGGCAGCTGCCACCAGCCTGGGTCAAACAGCGTAGTATTGCGCGTGATCACCCCAGCACTTAATGCTGAAACTGCTACATAAGGTTTAACCGTAGACGCCGGTGGATAAACCCCCTGCGTGGCTCGGTTCACCAGCGGTGTGTTCGGGTCGTTCAGCAATGCGGAATAATCTTTGCTGGATATACCGTCAACAAACAAGTTTGGGTCATAGCTTGGCGTGGAAACCAGCGCCAGCACACCACCTGTGCGCGGATCGGTGACTACCACAGCCGCGCGGCTGCCTGCCAGTAGTGTTTCAATATACTGCTGGAGTTTGAGATCTATCGTCAGGTAAATATCGTGCCCGGCTTGTGGCGGTACTTCTTTTAACTGGCGGATGACGCGACCACGGTTGTTAACTTCAACCTCTTCATAACCGGTCTGACCGTGCAACACATCTTCATAGTAACGCTCAATGCCTAGCTTACCGATATCATGCGTTGCCGCATAATTGGCTAGTTTGCCGTCATTATTCAGGCGTTCGACATCTTTATCGTTGATTTTCGACACATAGCCGATGACGTGGGTCAGCGCCGAACCGTAAGGATAGTAACGGCGTTTATAGCCTTTAACTTCGACACCCGGAAAACGGTACTGATTGACGGCAAAGCGCGCCACCTGTACTTCAGTCAGGTTAGTTTTCACTGGAATCGAGGTGAAACGGTGTGAACGTGCGCGCTCTTTTCTGAATGCAGCGATATCATCATCGGTCAGATCGACCACGCTGCGCAAAGCGTCCAGCGTTTGCTGCACGTTATCGACTTTCTCCGGCATCATCTCTACCTGATAGATAGTGCGGTTGAGTGCCAGAGGGATGCCGTTACGATCGTAGATAATGCCGCGACTGGGGGCGATAGGCACCAGTTTGATGCGGTTTTCATTAGAACGGGTCTGATAATCGGTAAAACGAACAATTTGCAGATTATACAGGTTGGCGATAAGCACGCCGGTCAGCAGCAAAATTCCCAAAAAGGCGACCAGAGCCCGGCGCACAAACAGTGCGGACTCTGCCGTATAGTCGCGAAAAGAGTTCTGTAGTTTCATCCGCTGCGTTTTCTACTCAAAGCTTTCTTATCACTCACGGTGATAAGGATGGTTGGTGGTAATGCTCCACGCCCGGTACAGACTCTCTGCGACCAGTACGCGAACCAGCGGATGGGGGAGGGTCAGCGCGGAAAGCGACCAGCTTTGTTCTGCCGCTGCTTTACAGGCAGGTGATAACCCTTCAGGCCCGCCAATAAGCAGGCTGACGTCGCGGCCATCAAGCTTCCATCGTTCCAGTTCAGCGGCTAACTGCGGTGTGTCCCAGGGCTTGCCTGGAATGTCGAGGGTGACAATGCGGTTTTTGCCTGCGGCTGCCAGCATCTGCTCACCCTCTTTGTCGAGTATGCGCTTGATGTCCGCGTTCTTGCCGCGTTTCCCGGCCGGAATTTCAATCAGCTCAAAAGGCATATCTTTCGGAAAACGACGCAGGTACTCGGTAAAACCGGTTTGTACCCAGTCCGGCATTTTCGTTCCCACGGCCACAAGTTGCAGCTTCACACATTAACTCCAGAGTTTTTCCAGTTCATACAGGCGACGGCTCTCTTCCTGCATGACATGGACAATAACTTCGCCCAAATCAACGACAATCCAGTCGGCGCTGTTTTCACCTTCTACGCCGAGCGGCAATAGACCAGCAGCACGAGACTCCTGCACAACGTGGTCAGCAATGGACATAACATGACGGCTGGACGTACCCGTACAGATGATCATGCAGTCGGTGATGCTGGATTTGCCCTGAACGTCTAAGGCGATGATGTCCTGACCTTTGAGGTCATCAATTTTGTCGATAACAAAATCCTGGAGTGCTTTACCCTGCAAGTTTTCCCCCTGGGTGAATTAAAAAGATAAAAAACGGTCTGCCAGTATACCTGAACCAGAGGCGATTTCGGGACAATTGTCGCCGAATCGGCTTTCGAAAGTGGGCTATCATCCCACCCAGCGCCGCAGATTGCATCGCCATTTTTGTAAAACAATTTCTACAAAGTCGTGTTTAGCGGAAAAAGTCCGGCTGCGGAGAATATCAGCCTGTCCGGGGCTGTCAATGGGCGCTGCACCTTACATGCAAAAAAACAGAAAAGTCATGCATCCCTGTGCCATATAGCACGGCTATTGAGGACACGTAGAGTTGCGAATGCGTCATTGATTTCAATGGCGCTCCAGCAGCCCTGGTCTACACGAAAATGCCACATCGCCCCGGCTGGCATACCAAGTAAGCGTGCAATTAACAGACTCAACACGCCCTGATGGCTGATGACTAATATATTTTTGTGGTGCTGATATTCAACAAATCCGGCAATAAACCTTTCTACCCGTTGCGAAAACGCCTGAAAACCTTCGCCGTTAGTTGGGACGGCATACTGCCAGTCATTGCACCATGCGCTATAGTTTTCGGCATCTTCTTGCATCAAATCGCGATGATGCCGCATCTCCCAGTCACCAAAAAACATTTCATTAAGCTCAGGGACGGTTTGTACAGGGAGCTGGCGGTCACTGAGAACCAGCCGCGCGGTATGCTGCGCGCGTTCCAGCTCACTACATAAAACCATATCGAAGGGAACATCACGCAACAGGGTATTCAGGCTTTGAGCTTGCTCGATACCGCGTGCAGTCAGTGGCGTCGGCGCATGACCGCTGTACAATCCATCGACATTTGCCTGCGTTTCGCCGTGACGAATTAACCACAGTCGCATCATTCCCTCCGTGATGACAGGTATCAGCGATACAAGCCTTGTTGGTTAATGTAGGTCAATACCGATTCCGGTAACAAATCTTCACATGATTCGCCGTTTTGCAAGCGTTCGCGGATGATGGTCGCCGAGATGTTAAACCACGGCGTTTCAGCGAGGTAAATTTTACCGGCAGACTGAAGGTGCAGATCTTCTGGATTATGCGTCAAATGATCTTCCAGCCACTGCTGGTATTGTGGTTGCGCCATTTCAAGCGGGTAACCGGGACGCCGACAGACAATTAAATGCGCATTGTCGAGAATTGTTTCGTATTCGTACCAGGTGGGAAAAGTCAGCAGTGAATCCTGACCAATAATAAACGCCAGTGGCACATCGTCACCTTGTTCCTGTCGCCACTCTTTGAGTGTTTGCGCAGTGTAAGAGGGGGCATTGCGCTTTAACTCACGTTCATCAAGGGTAAACAGTGGTTTGTCGGCAATAGCCAGTTCAAGCATGTGTTTTCGCTGCGCGCTGTTTGCTTCCGGCTGTGGACGATGCGGAGGAACATTGTTAGGGATGATAGTCACTTGCGTCAGACCAATCAGATTCGCCAGAGTTTCCACGGGTTTAAGATGACCATAGTGCACCGGATCGAAGGTGCCGCCAAACAGAGCCTGTAAAGATTTCATATCAACCATCGATAAATACGTCTGCCAGTGGTTTATGGCACAACAGAAGAGATAATCCCTCCAGATCTGCCCACACCGACTGGCCGTAATCTTGTTTGAGGGTGAGTTCCGTTCGTGTCAGAAGTTGCACGGCCTGACGTAACTGCGGCTGGCTTAAGCGATTTAATGCCTCGCCCATCATGCCCCGCCGGTTCTGCCAAACGCGATGCTTATCAAACAACGCGCGTAGCGGCATATGGGCAGACTGACGTTTCAAATTAACCAGTAACAACAGTTCACGTTGTAATGTGCGCAACAAAATAACCGGCTCGCTGCCTTCCAGACGCAGTTGCTGAAGAATGTGCAATGCGCGCTTGCTTTTGCCCATCAACAAAGCATCGACCCAATGAAAAGGGGTGAAATGCGCGGCATCATTCACTGCCTGCTCAACGCGCGGTAATGTCAGTTTGCCGTCCGGCCAGAGAAGCGATAAACGCTCCAGCGCCTGTGCCAGCGCCAGCAGGTTACCTTCATAACAATAGCAGAGCATCTGATTTGCAGCGTCATCCAGTTCTAAGTTGAGCTGTTTTGCACGCGCAGCAACCCAGCGAGGAAGCTGAGCCTGCTCCGGTGTCTGACAGGTTACCTGCACGCTTCGATTAGCAAGAGCAGTAAACCAGGCAGCATTTTCCTGCGCTTTGCTTAATTTATTGCCGCGCACGATCAGCAGCAAATCGTCATGCAGCAGTCCGGTCAGTGTCAGAAGTTGGTCATTGATCGCCGCATTTGGTCCGTTTTCTGGTAACAGCAGCAATAGCGTTTGTCGACTGGCGAACAGGCTCATGGCCTGGCATAGCGAAAATATCGCATTCCAGTCGGTGTTGGGATCAATGGAAAAAGTGTGGTGTTCTGCAAATCCTTGTGCTGCAGCTACCTGACGAACAGCGTCCTGGCTTTCCTGCAACAACAGAGGATCGTTACCAAGCAAAAGATACGCCGCGCGCAGCCCTTCATTGAGCTGCGCGCGGAGTTGTTCCGGGTACAACCGAATCATCAGTTACCCAGCGTAGTAGAGACGCGTGCAGGCGTTGCTGCAGTATCCGTTGTTTTCGACGTATCTTCGTCGGAACGGATATCCGCAGCGCGGATGCTTGGCAGCTTACGTATCAGCTGTTCGGCAGCACGGTCGTACATCTCTTGAATGATCATGCTTTGCTCATTATCTTTCGCTAACGCCATTTGCGGGTTATCGAAGAACGAACGGAAGACTTTGGCGCTAATCGGGTAGATGTCACGGCCAGGGATCAACACGGTCGCATTAACCGTCATGATCATCTGATACTCTGCTGTTTGACCGTTACGGAATACCGAGGCGGTATCTTTCGCGATGCTCACTTTACCCAAACGCAGGGATGGAACATCCTTACGCGTGGTTTCTTTATCAAGCAACTCAACACCGTTCAGACGCAACTGATTACGCACCGCACGGCTTAACGGCCCGTTCGGGTCGCCAGAGTCCAGGATCATGACCTTCATAGTGGAAGGAACCTGCGTGGTATCACGCAGATGCCAGCCACACCCGGCGGTGATTAACACCGCCAGAGATAACAACAATGTTGCCAGATATCGCACGCTTCCTCCCGCGCTTAGCCAACGACCAGATTGAGGAGTTTACCCGGTACGTAAATCACTTTACGCACGGTAACGCCATCAAGATATTTTGCTACCAGATGTTCCTGGCCAGCACGTTCGCGAACCTGTTCTTCCGTTGCATCTACCGGAACGGTGATTTTGGCACGGACTTTACCGTTAACCTGCACCACCACCAGCGTGGAATCTTCCACCATCGCTTTCTCGTCTGCAACCGGCCACGGCGCGTTGTCGATATCGCCTTCGCCTTTCAGTTCCTGCCACAGCGTGAAGCAGATGTGCGGGGTGAACGGGTTAAGCATACGGACAACGGCCAGCAGTGCTTCCTGCATCAGAGCGCGATCCTGCTCACCATCGGTCGGTGCTTTCGCCAGTTTGTTCATCAGCTCCATAATCGCCGCAATTGCGGTGTTGAAGGTCTGACGACGACCGATATCATCGGTCACTTTAGCGATAGTTTTATGAACATCACGACGTAGAGCTTTCTGATCTTCAGTCAGTGCGTCAACGTTCAGCGCCGCAACATCACCTTTCGCAGTGTGCTCGTAAACCAGTTTCCAGACACGTTTCAGGAAGCGGTTAGCCCCTTCAACGCCGGACTCCTGCCATTCGAGAGTCATATCCGCCGGAGAAGCGAACATCATAAACAGACGAACGGTGTCCGCGCCGTAACGTTCAACCATCACCTGCGGGTCGATACCGTTGTTCTTCGACTTGGACATTTTGCTCATGCCGGTATACACCAGTTCATGGCCTGCCGCGTCTTTCGCTTTCACGATACGGCCTTTCTCGTCGCGCTCAACGATAGCATCAACCGGGGAAACCCAGTTACGTTCGCCGTTTTCGCCTACATAGTAGAAGGCATCTGCCAGCACCATACCCTGACACAGCAGCTGTTTCGCTGGCTCGTCAGAGTTCACCATGCCTGCATCACGCATCAGTTTGTGGAAGAAGCGGAAGTAGAGCAGGTGCATGATGGCGTGTTCGATACCACCAATGTAGATATCCACTGGCAGCCAGTAGTTAGCTGCTTTGGAATCCAGCATACCCTCTTTGTACTCCGGGCAAGTGTAGCGCGCATAGTACCAGGAGGACTCCATAAAGGTGTCGAAAGTATCGGTTTCACGCAGTGCCGGCATACCATTAACGGTGGTTTTCGCCCACTCAGGATCTGCTTTGATCGGGCTGGTAATACCATCCATTACCACATCTTCCGGCAGGATCACCGGCAACTGGTCGTCCGGAGTAGGCATCACAGTGCCGTCCTCCAGCGTCACCATCGGAATCGGTGCGCCCCAGTAACGCTGACGGGAAACACCCCAGTCGCGCAGGCGATAGTTTACTTTACGCTCGCCAACGCCCATTGCCGTCAATTTGTCGGCAATGGCGTTAAAGGCCGCTTCATGGTCAAGACCGTTGAACTCACCAGAGTTGAACAGCACGCCTTTTTCAGTCAGAGCTTGCTGGGAGAGATCCGGTTCAGAACCATCTGCCGCCAGGATAACCGGCTTGATGTTCAGGCCGTATTTAGAGGCAAACTCGTAGTCGCGCTGGTCGTGACCCGGAACCGCCATGACTGCGCCAGTGCCGTACTCCATCAATACGAAGTTTGCTGCCCAAACCGGAATTTCTTCGCCCGTTAATGGGTGAACCGCTTTAAAGCCGGTATCGACACCTTTTTTCTCCATTGTCGCCATTTCAGCTTCGGCAACTTTGGTGTTACGGCATTCGTCGATAAAGGACGCCAGTTCAGGATTATTTTCTGCCGCTTTCTGTGCCAGCGGATGACCCGCCGCTACCGCCAGATAAGTACAACCCATAAAGGTGTCCGGGCGGGTAGTGTAAACGGTCAGCGTGTTGTCATAGTCGTTAACGTTGAAGGTGATTTCCACGCCTTCGGAACGACCGATCCAGTTACGCTGCATGGTTTTAACGGTGTCTGGCCAGTGATCCAGTTTATCCAGATCGTTGAGCAGTTCGTCAGCGTAAGCGGTGATTTTGATAAACCACTGCGGGATCTCTTTACGTTCAACTTTGGTATCGCAGCGCCAGCAGCAGCCGTCGATAACCTGTTCGTTCGCCAGTACGGTCTGGTCGTTCGGACACCAGTTGACCGCAGAAGTCTTCTTATATACCAGGCCTTTTTTATACAGCTCGGTGAAGAATTTCTGTTCCCAACGGTAGTATTCCGGCGTACAGGTTGCCAGCTCGCGGCTCCAGTCATAACCAAAGCCCAGCATTTTGAGCTGGTTTTTCATATACGCGATGTTGTCGTATGTCCACGGTGCCGGTGCGGTGTTGTTTTTTACCGCAGCGCCTTCCGCAGGCAGACCAAACGCGTCCCAGCCGATCGGCTGCAGGACGTTTTTGCCCAGCATACGCTGGTAGCGGGCGATCACGTCACCGATGGTGTAGTTACGTACGTGGCCCATGTGTAGTCGACCAGAAGGATAGGGAAGCATAGACAGGCAGTAATACTTCTCTTTGCTCTCGTCTTCGGTTACTTCAAATGTGCGCTTCTCATCCCAGTGAAGCTGTACTTTGGATTCTATCTCTTCCGGGCGGTATTGCTCTTGCATGGCAGCCAGTGGTCCTGTTTTCAATACGGCTACAAATGTAGCGTTGAGGTGGTTTTTCAGATCCGCATAGCATAGCCCAAACGTCCGCGTCAAAACAGCCTTTCGCGCACTCGACGTTGAAATGATGCCCGGATTATTCATACATTAATTTACAGAGTTTGTGGGCGTATTAGCAAAGTAAGGAACAAAGAACGTCTATTATTATAGTCAGTTAACGACCCGGGAGATGAAACGATGAACAAGGTTGCTCAATATTACCGTGAACTGGTCGCGTCATTGAGCGAACGCCTGCGCAATGGCGAACGTGATATCGACGCACTGGTGGAACAGGCGCGTGAGCGCGTAATAAAAACAGGGGAGTTAACGCGAACCGAGGTCGATGAGTTGACGCGAGCTGTCAGGCGTGACCTGGAAGAGTTCGCCATGAGCTATGAAGAGAGCCTGAAAGAAGAGTCTGACAGTGTTTTTATGCGGGTGATTAAAGAAAGCCTCTGGCAGGAACTGGCGGACATCACCGATAAAACGCAGCTTGAATGGCGCGAAGTTTTCCAGGATCTCAACCATCACGGGGTTTATCACAGCGGAGAAGTGGTAGGGCTGGGGAATCTGGTCTGCGAGAAATGTCACTTTCATCTCCCGATCTACACGCCGGAAGTCCTAACGCTATGCCCGAAATGTGGTCATGACCAGTTCCAGAGACGCCCGTTCGAGCCGTAATGGTAGTGCCGGATGACGTGATGCCATCCGGCGAGTTATTAAGCGTAAAATTTAAGCCGTTCAGCCAGTAAATCAACAAAGCCCTGACGATCAACATCGACCATGACGGTGGCATTCGGTTTATTGCCAGTCAGATAATAATAATCAACAACCGTCATACCCTGGGTATATTTCCCCTGTGTTTCCACGCCGACCCAGCGTTCAACGGTGGTGAACAGTTCAGGTTTCAGTAGCCAGGCGATGGTGCATGGGTCATGCAGCGGTGCGCCAACAAAGCCCCATTTTTCGTCTTTATGATATTCGAGGAAGAAATCCAGCAGTTCGGCAACTATGGTGGAAATCGGGTTGCCAATCGCGCGGAAACGCTCGGTGTCCTCAACGTGAATTTGCGCTTTGTGAGTGACGTCCAGACCTGCCATCACCACCGGGATCCCTGACTGGAAGACAATTTCTGCCGCTTCCGGGTCAACGTAAATATTAAATTCAGCCGCAGGCGTCCAGTTACCAAGCCCCATTGCACCGCCCATAATCACGATACGGGCGATTTTACTATGTAGTTCCGGATGGCTATTGAGCAGCAAGGCGACGTTAGTTTGCGGTCCGGTAGAGACAATGGTGACGGGTTCAGCACTTTCGCGCAGCGTTTTCGCCATCAGCTCCACCGCCGTGCAATTTTGCGGCGCAAATGCGGGTTCCGGTAATGCCGGACCGTCCAGTCCACTTTCGCCGTGCACGTTGTCGGCGATAATCAACTCACGCATTAACGGTTTCACCGCGCCGCCTGCTACCGGAATATCGGTGCGATTAAGCAAGGTCAGCATACGCAGAACATTGCGTAAGGTTTTTTCTGGTGTCTGGTTTCCGGCGGAAGACGTAATTGCTTTGACATCAAGCTCAGGTGAGGCGAGGACGAGAACTATTGCGATAGCGTCATCATGACCTGGGTCGCAATCTAACAGAATTGGCAGTGCCATTGTTGCTCCTTGTTGTGTGCTTCTTTGCGACAAGGGTAACGCCAGGATGTAACAGATACGAGGGGCGAAACGATAAAGCGTGAGATGGCGCGCACTTGGCTATGCGCGCCAGAGTGATTAATGCAGGATTTTCGCGAGGAAGTCTTTTGCGCGGTCCGATTTCGGATCATCGAAGAAAGCGTCTTTCGGCGAGTCTTCGACAATCTTTCCCTCGTCCATAAAGATCACCCGATTCGCCACTTTGCGGGCAAAGCCCATTTCATGGGTCACCACCATCATGGTCATTCCTTCGTTCGCCAGTTCCACCATTACGTCCAGCACTTCGTTGATCATCTCCGGATCCAGCGCCGATGTCGGTTCGTCGAACAGCATCGCAATAGGATCCATACACAGCGCGCGAGCGATCGCCACACGCTGCTGCTGACCACCGGAAAGCTGTGCCGGAAATTTATTGGCATGTGCGGAAAGTCCCACGCGCTCCAGCAGCTTGAGTGCTTTTTCACGAGCTGGTGCTTTATCGCGTTTAAGAACTTTCACCTGCGCCAGCGTCAGGTTTTCGATAATCGACAGGTGAGGGAACAGCTCGAAGTGCTGGAACACCATGCCGACGCGGGAACGCAGCTTCGCCAGGTCGGTTTTTTTATCGTTAACCACGATGCCATCGACGGTGATTTCACCTTGCTGCACCGGTTCGAGGCCGTTGACGGTTTTAATCAGCGTTGATTTGCCGGAACCTGACGGCCCACAAACCACCACAACTTCGCCTTTTTTCACTTCGGTTGAGCAGTCGGTCAGCACCTGAAAGTGACCATACCATTTTGAAACATTTTTCAGGGTAATCATTATGCTGTCCTTCTTTTCAAGTAGCTGACCAACAACGACGCGCTAAGGCTAATAACGAAATAAACAAATCCGGCAAACAGGATCATCTCAACCTGCGTACCATCACGTTCACCAATGGTTGAGGCGGTACGGAAGAAATCGGCCAGAGATAACACATACACCAGCGAGGTATCCTGAAACAGTACGATGCCCTGAGTGAGCAGTAGCGGCACCATTGCACGGAATGCCTGCGGCAGAATAATCAGTTTCATTGACTGCCAGTGGGTCATGCCGAGTGCCAGGGCGGCGCTCGACTGCCCACGGGAGATACTTTGAATACCGGCACGGATAATCTCTGAATAGTAGGCCGCTTCAAACATCGAAAACGCCACCATGGCAGAAATTAAGCGGATGTCGGTCTTCGGCGATAATCCCAGCACGTTTTGCAGAAAACCAGGCACAATCAGGTAAAACCACAGCAGAACCATCACCAGTGGGATTGAACGGAACACGTTAACGTAGGCTTTGGCAAACCACGCCACGGGCGCAAAGCTGGACAGGCGCATCACCGCCAGCATGGTGCCCCATAAAATACCAATCACGACTGCCGTGACGGTGATTTTCAGGGTGATCACCAGCCCGTCCAGCAGATACGGCAGGGAAGGAACTATGGAACTCCAGTCAAACTCGTACATTACTTGCCTCCCATGTTGCCGGGCAGGCGAACTTTACGTTCAACCAGCGTCATCACCAGCATGATAACCGCGTTAATCAATACATACGCCAGCGTAATGGCGGTAAACGATTCCCAGGCGTGGGCGGAGTAATCGAGCAATTTACCGGCCTGCGCCGCCATATCCACCAGCCCGATGGTCGAGGCGATGGCGGAGTTTTTCACCAGGTTCATCATCTCGGACGTCATCGGCGGGACGATAACGCGATAAGCGTTAGGCAACAGCACGTAGCGATAAGCCTGTGGCAGCGTCAACCCCATCGCCAGCGCGGCATTTTTTTGCCCACGTGGCAGCGACTGGATCGCGGCGCGCACCTGTTCGCAAACACGAGCGGCGGTAAACAGCCCCAGACAGAGCATGGATGAAAGGAAAAACTGAATATTGGGATCCAGCTCGGCCTTAAACCACATGCCGATCTTCTCCGGCAGTAGCTCCGGGATCACCAGATACCAGGTAAAGAACTGCACAATCAGTGGCACGTTGCGGAACAGTTCGACATACAACGTACCCAGACCGGAGAGAAAACGGTTAGGAACGGTACGCAAAATGCCGAATAACGAGCCGACGAGGAAAGCGATAATCCAGGCGCAGATCGACAAAGCGATCGTCACCTGAAAGCCGCTCCAGATCCAGCCAAGATAGGTGGTGTTGCCGAACGGGGCTTGTTGTAAAAAAATACCCCAGTTCCAGTCTATAGACATAAATCTACTCCAGAAAAAAGAGGGTAGCAGCGTTAACTGCTACCCTCGAAGATTGTTACCCAGCGTATTGCGGTTTTCAGGCCCGATGGGGAACGACCATCAGGCGTATAGTCTGTCCGTGCTACGTAACAATCGAGAGGGCTGGAATTTCCGCCCCTGGTTCTTGTAATTAGTTCAGTGCCTTGTCATTCGGTTCTTTGAACAGTGCTTTCATTTCGTCTGACAGTTCGAAATTCATGTTCAGGTTTTTTGGCGGAATTGGATTTTTGAACCACTTATCAAACCATTTTTCCGCTTCACCGGAGGTCTGCACCTGAGCGATGGTGTCATCCATCAGCTTTTTGAACTGCGGATCATCTTTACGCAACATGCAACCGTAAGCTTCCTGAGACTGCGGCTTGCCGACGATTTCCCAGTTGTCTGGTTTCTTCGCTTTCGCACGTTCACCGGCCAGCAGAGCGTCATCCATCATAAAGGCAACGGCACGACCGCTTTCCAGGGTGCGGAAAGAGTCACCGTGATCTTTGGCGCTGATGATGCGCATATTCATTTTTTGCTCTTCATTCAGTTTGTTGAGCAAAACTTCAGAGGTAGTGCCGGAAGTGACGACTACGGCTTTGTCTTTCAGATCGGCAAAATCTTTGATATCGCCACCTTTTTTGGTCAGCAGGCGCGTACCGACCACGAAAATGGTGTCAGAGAAAGCTGCCTGTTTCTGGCGTTCGAGGTTGTTGGTGGTTGAACCACATTCAAAATCGAAAGTGCCGTTTTGCAGCAGCGGAATACGGTTTTGTGAGGTGATCGGAATCAGTTTCACCTGCAAGTCCGGTTTGTTGAGTTTCTTTTTCACTGCTTCAACAATGGCGTTGGAGTAATCCTGCGAGTAACCCACCACTTTTTGCTGATTGTCGTAATAAGAGAAAGGTACTGAAGATTCACGGTGACCGACGACAATCACGCCGTTTTTGGCGATTTTGTCCAGCGTACTGCCCGCTGCCGGGGCAGCGTCTTCCGCCTGTGCCAGTCCAGCAGAAAGCGCCAGGGCCAGGATTGCTGTGGCAGGTTTACGTAATTGCATATCCAACTCCTTTATCTCCTGCGTTAAGAACGCATGGATACCCGTTGTGAGTGTTTGTGTTGTTATCGTCTGCAACTTTATTGTGCAGTGTTGTGCCTGTTAGGTAACATTTAGTTTGGCTAAATGTAAAGATATTGCTGTTTTATTGTTTGTTTTTGCGAGATGTACCGCACCATTCCGAAGCAAAATTCTTAAAATGCACCTTTTTGGTGCTATTGCTGTATTGCTGTGGTGCAACCGGGTTGCGCTAATGCCGGTTCAGGGTTTGCCTTGTATAACAAAGCAATAGATGTGCCAAAGTTGGATAGGGGAATTTTGTTATCCGGATAACGCACTGATGCCGCATCCGGCGAGCGTGCCGAAATACGGGATGTATTCCGGCACGATAAGAAGGGGTTATTTACGTCGCTGACGCAGGCTCATCAACACAGCGGCAAAACCAAACAGTGCCGTCAGCACCCACAGCGGCCAGTTGCCGGTACGTGCGTAAGGTGTGAGTCCGGTGGTCGGCGTCACGTGAGTGGTTAACACCTCGCGGGTGAACTGCGGGATCATCGCCTGAATCTCACCCTGCGGGCCAATCACCGCTGTAATGCCGTTGTTGGTGCTGCGCAACAGTGGGCGCGCCAGCTCCAGCGCACGCATTCGCGCCATCTGGAAGTGCTGCCACGGGCCAATAGACTTGCCGAACCACGCATCGTTGGAGATAGTCAGCAGATAGTCGGTATCCGGGCGGAAGTTATCACGCACTTGCTCGCCGAGAATGATCTCGTAGCAAATAGCCGCAGTAAGCTCAATACCATTCACCGACAGCGGCGGCTGGATATATGGTCCACGGCTGAATGAGGACATCGGCAGATCAAAGAACGGCGCTAACGGACGCAGAATCGACTCCAGCGGGACAAACTCGCCAAATGGCACCAGATGGTTTTTGTTATAGCGATCGGCTGATTCGTAGCTGTACGGTGCACCTTTACCCAGCGTGATGATGGTGTTGTAGGTATCGTAGCGGTTCTGTTTATTGAGACGCGCGTCAACAATCCCGGTTACCAGCGAGCTACCTTTATCGCGCAACTCACCGTCCAGTGCTTTGAGGAACGGTTGCTGATTAATTTCCAGATCGGTTATCGCCGACTCCGGCCAGATAATCAACGATGATTTGCCCATCAGCGGTGCCGTTGCGTTGTAGTAAATCTTCAGCGTATTAAGAAGCTGGCCTTCGTCCCATTTCAGCGATTGCGGAATATCGCCCTGAACCATCGAAACCTGAATGGTTTTCTCCGGTTGCGGGGTAAACCACAGGATGTAACGCAGCGGGAAGGGAAGTGCGAACAGCACGACGGCCACCACCAGCGGACGCCAGTTGCGTTTGACCAACGCCAGCGCCAGCAGGCCGCTTACCATCATCAGCAGGAAGTTAATGGCTTCCACGCCCATTATCGGTGCCAGTCCTTTTAACGGGCCGTCAATCTGGCTATAGCCGAACTGTAACCACGGGAAGCCGGTCAGCACCCAACCGCGCAGAAACTCGGTCACTTGCCAGAGAGCAGGGGCGGCAATCGCCACGCGCAGCCAGGTTGTTTTTGGCCACAGACGCGACAGCACGCCAGCAAATAGTCCGGTATACAGCGACAAATACGCCGCCAGCAGCACCACCAGGAAGATGTTAACCGGGCCAGGCATTCCACCAAAGGTCGCGATGCTGACATAGACCCAGTTAATACCGCTGCCAAAGAGGCCAAATCCCCAGCAAAAGCCAATAGCGGCAGACTGGAGTGGACGACGGTTAAAGGTCAACGCCTGAAGCCCCATCAGCGAAACAATCGCCGCAGGCCAGACGTCGTAAGGAGAGAAGGCCAGCGTTCCGCAGGCACCGAATAATAACGCCAGCAGCAGGCGAATGCGCTGGCGTTCAATTAATGAGGCAAAGGCCATGTAGTTATCTATCCAGTTTCGGTTTTATTCATCCAGCTTCGGCTGGGGTGAGTCATCCGGGATTTTGACATGAACCTGAATAATACGCCGACTGTCAGCCATCGCCACTTTGAACTGGTAACCGTCGATGTCGATGGTTTCACCACGTGCCGGAAGATGCCCAAACGCCTGCATCACCAGACCACCGATAGTGTCGACCTCTTCATCGCTAAAGTGAGTGCCGAACGCTTCGTTGAAGTCTTCAATGGAAGCCAACGCGCGCACGGTCCAGGTATGACGACTCAGCTGACGGAAGTCGATATCATCTTCTTCGTCATACTCGTCTTCAATCTCACCAACAATCAGTTCCAGGATGTCTTCAATGGTCACCAGACCGGAAACACCACCGAATTCGTCAATGACGATCGCCATGTGGTAACGCTGAGAGCGAAACTCTTTCAGCATCCGGTCTACGCGCTTACTTTCAGGAACGACAACCGCCTGACGTAACACTTTGTCCATGCTGAAGGCTTCGGCATCGCTGCGCATAAACGGCAGCAAGTCTTTCGCCATCAGAATCCCTTCAATGTGATCTTTGTCTTCGCTAATCACCGGGAAACGTGAGTGGGCAGACTCGATGATGACATCAAGGCATTCGTCCAGCGTCTGGTTGCGTTTCAGGGTAATCATCTGGGAGCGGGGGATCATGATGTCGCGGACGCGTTGGTCTGCGATGTCCATCACCCCTTCGAGCATATCGCGCGTATCTTCATCGATAAGGTCGTTCTGCCCGGAATCACGGATCAGCGCCAGCAGTTCGTCACGGTTTTTGGGTTCACCGTGGAAAAGTTGGCTGAGTAACAGGGAGAAAAATCCCTTCTTGTTGCTTATCGTGTCACTACTGTGTGAATTGTCGTCGCTCATGGCGTCGTATGGGTTCTCATGTTAGTTAATCAAAACGCCGTCGTTAATCACCAACGGCGGGGACGTCTGCCAGTCAAATGCCTGGCAAATTATTCTTTCTCGGCAATGTACGGATCCTCATAGCCCAGAGCAAGCATAATCTCTGTTTCGAGGGCTTCCATCTCTTCTGCTTCGTCATCTTCGATATGATCGTAACCTAACAAATGCAGACTGCCGTGCACCACCATATGCGCCCAATGCGCCTCCAGTGGTTTGCCTTGCTCCTGTGCTTCCTTCTCAACCACCTGACGGCAGATAACCAGATCGCCCAGCAGCGACATCTCCATGCCAGGCGGCACTTCAAACGGGAAGGAGAGCACGTTGGTCGGCTTATCCTTACCGCGATAGGTCAGATTCAGACTGTGGCTTTCGGCGGTATCGACCAGGCGAATAGTCACTTCCGATTCTTCCTGAAACTGCGGGATCACCGCATTCAGCCATGTTTGAAACTGGCTCTCTTCCGGTAGCCCGGAATTATCTTCACATGCCAGTTGTAAATCGAGGATCACCTGACTCATTTTTGTTCCTGTTCTTCGCGCTTGCGTTCTGCCGCCAGCGCCGCTTTACGTTTTTGTTCGGCTTCTTCCCAGGCTTCATAAGCGTTAACGATACGCGCTACCACCGGGTGACGAACCACGTCTTCGCTGTGGAAGAAGTTAAAGCTGATCTCTTCGACATCGGCCAGCACTTCGATGGCATGACGTAAGCCTGATTTAGTATTACGCGGCAGGTCGATCTGTGTGACGTCGCCGGTGATAACCGCTTTTGAGTTAAAACCGATACGGGTCAGGAACATCTTCATCTGTTCGATGGTGGTGTTCTGGCTCTCATCAAGAATGATAAACGCGTCGTTCAGCGTACGACCACGCATATAGGCCAGCGGCGCGACTTCGATAACGTTGCGCTCAATCAGTTTCTCGACTTTCTCAAAGCCCAGCATTTCAAACAGCGCGTCGTACAGCGGGCGCAGATACGGGTCTACTTTCTGGCTTAAATCGCCAGGCAGGAAGCCCAGTTTCTCACCGGCTTCTACTGCCGGACGAGTCAGCAGAATACGGCGAATTTCCTGACGCTCCAGGGCATCAACTGCCGCAGCCACTGCCAGGTAGGTTTTACCCGTACCCGCCGGGCCAACGCCGAAGGTAATGTCATGGTCGAGAATATTGGCGATGTACTGCGCCTGGTTTGGCGTGCGCGGCTTAATTACGCCGCGTTTGGTTTTGATATTGACCGCTTTGCCGTACTCCGGCACGCTCTCCGCGCTTTGCTCCAGTACCCGCGCTTCTTTAATCGCAAGGTGGATCTGTTCCGGTTCGATATCCTGAATCTGACCGCGCATCGGGGCAGTATCGACATACAGGCTACGCAGAATGTCTGCCGCAGCGGTGACGCAAATCGGACGGCCGGTCAGTTTAAAGTGGTTATCGCGGCGATTGATCTCGATGCCGAGACGGCGTTCGAGTTGTTTGATGTTGTCATCAAACGGGCCGCACAGGCTCAACAGACGCGCATTGTCTGCTGGCTCCAGGGTGATTTCGCGAGTGTCTATGTTCAAACCGTTCCTCTTATCTGTATGCCGCCGGAAGCTGAACATTCACCGGCCTATAAGGAAATTATTCACGCCACAGGAAAAAGGCGCAAGCATTGCGATAAAGATGGGGATAAAGAGAGAAAAAACAAGGCCCACCGGAACGGCGGGCCTGAGAATTACGGCTGATAATAACCCACGCCAAGGTCGTTTTCTTTGCGGGTACGGGCAATGACCGATTCCGGTGTTTCTGCCACGCGCAGACCCATTTCATCTTCAGTTCGCACCACTTTACCGCGCAGAGAGTTCGGGTAGACGTCGGTAATTTCTACATCGACGAATTTACCGATCATATCCGGTGTGCCCTCGAAGTTGACCACGCGGTTATTTTCTGTACGTCCAGAAAGCTCCATGATGCTCTTACGCGACGTACCTTCTACCAGAATACGCTGGGTGGTGCCGAGCATCCGGCGGCTCCATGCCATCGCTTGCTGATTAATACGTTCTTGTAGAATATACAGACGCTGCTTCTTCTCTTCTTCCGGAACATCATCAACCATGTCGGCGGCTGGTGTACCCGGACGTGCAGAGAAGATAAAGCTGTAGCTCATGTCGAAATTGACGTCGGCAATCAGCTTCATCGTTTTCTCGAAGTCTTCGGTGGTTTCGCCAGGGAAGCCAACGATGAAGTCAGAACTGATCTGAATATCCGGACGCGCCGCACGCAGCTTACGGATGATCGCTTTGTACTCCAGCGCCGTATGGGTACGTCCCATCAGGTTCAGAATGCGATCGGAACCGCTCTGTACCGGCAGATGCAGGAAGCTCACCAGCTCCGGTGTATCGCGATACACTTCGATAATATCGTCGGTAAATTCGATCGGATGGCTGGTGGTAAAGCGAATACGATCGATCCCGTCGATCGCTGCAACCAGACGCAGCAGATCGGCAAACGATCCAGTGGTGCCGTCGTAGTTTTCACCACGCCAGGCGTTCACGTTCTGACCGAGCAGGTTGACTTCACGCACGCCCTGAGCCGCAAGCTGGGCAATCTCAAACAGAATATCGTCGGATGGACGGCTTACCTCTTCACCACGGGTGTAAGGCACCACGCAGTAGGTGCAATATTTATTGCAGCCTTCCATGATGGAGACAAATGCGGTCGGCCCTTCGGCGCGCGGTTCCGGCAGACGGTCAAACTTCTCAATTTCCGGGAAGCTGATATCTACAACCGGGCTGCGGTCGCCGCGCACAGAGTTGATCATCTCCGGCAGACGGTGCAGCGTTTGCGGCCCAAAAATTATATCGACATAGTGGGCGCGCTGGCGAATGTGCTCGCCTTCTTGCGATGCCACGCAGCCACCGACGCCGATAATCAGGTCTGGATTCTTCTCTTTTAACAGTTTCCAGCGACCCAACTGATGGAAGACTTTTTCCTGAGCCTTCTCGCGGATTGAGCAGGTGTTCAGCAGCAGCACATCCGCTTCTTCCGCCACGTCGGTCAGTTGATAGCCGTGGGTGGCATCCAGCAGATCGGCCATCTTCGATGAATCGTACTCGTTCATCTGACAGCCCCAGGTTTTAATATGGAGTTTTTTGGTCATCGACTTGCTCTTGCGAAATAGTAGCCAGGAATGCAGGGCGCATAGTGTAATGCTTTGCTGCCGTTGTGACCAGTATGAGCGTTATCAGCCCTTGGGGGTAAAAATCCTGTAAACTTAAAGCATATTGCTAACAGGATGATTGACCATGACAAATCAACCAACGGAAATTGCCATTGTCGGCGGAGGAATGGTCGGCGGCGCACTGGCGCTGGGGCTGGCACAGCACGGATTTGCGGTAACGGTTATCGAACATGCAGAGCCCGCGCCGTTTGTCGCAGGCAGTGAGCCGGACGTGCGGATCTCGGCGATCAGCGCGGCTTCGGTATCATTGCTTAAAGGGTTAGGGGTCTGGGATGCGGTACAGGCCATGCGTTGCCATCCTTATCGCAGACTGGAAACCTGGGAGTGGGAAACCGCGCATGTGGTGTTTGACGCAGCTGAATTAAAGCTGCCGTTGCTTGGCTATATGGTGGAAAACACCGTCCTGCAACAGGCGCTGTGGCAGGCGCTGGAAGCGCATCCGAAAGTAACGTTACGTGTGCCAACCTCGCTGATTGCGCTGCATCGCCATAATGATCTTCAGGAGCTGGAACTGAAGGGCGGTGAAACGATCCGCGCGAAACTGGTGATTGGTGCCGACGGCGCAAATTCGCAGGTGCGGCAGATGGCGGGAATTGGCGTTCATGCCTGGCAGTATGCGCAGTCGTGTATGTTGATTAGCGTACAGTGTGAGAACGATCCCGGCGACAGCACCTGGCAGCAATTTACCCCGGACGGACCGCGTGCGTTTCTGCCATTGTTTGATAACTGGGCATCGCTGGTGTGGTATGACTCTCCGGCGCGTATTCGCCAGTTGCAGAATATGAATATGGCGCAGCTCCAGACGGAAATCGCGAAGCATTTCCCGTCGCGTCTGGGTTATGTGACACCGCTTGCCGCTGGTGCGTTTCCGCTGACGCGTCGCCATGCGTTGCAGTATGTGCAGCCAGGGCTTGCGCTGGTGGGCGATGCCGCGCATACCATCCACCCGCTGGCGGGGCAGGGGGTGAATCTTGGTTATCGTGATGTCGATGCCCTGATTGATGTTTTGGTCAATGCGCGCAGTCATGGGGAAGCATGGGCCAGTTATCCAATCCTCAAGCGTTACCAGATGCGGCGCATGGCGGATAACTTCATTATGCAAAGCGGTATGGATCTGTTTTATGCCGGATTCAGCAATAATCTGCCGCCGCTGCGTTTTGTGCGTAATCTCGGGTTAATGGCGGCAGAGCGTGCTGGCGTGTTGAAACGTCAGGCGCTGAAATATGCGTTAGGATTATAGCCTTACAACATTGCCGGATGCATGCCAACCGTAGGTCGGATAAGACGCGGCAGCGTCGCATCCGACATTGAAGGATAAGACGTGTCAACATCGCATCCGACATTGAATATACGCAGAAAAGCAAAAAGCTCGCCGAAGCGAGCTTTTTTAATGTGGCTGGGGTACGAGGATTCGAACCTCGGAATGCCGGAATCAGAATCCGGTGCCTTACCGCTTGGCGATACCCCAACAGGGCGCACTTACAAAGTAAGCGACTTGAATAAATTGGCTGGGGTACGAGGATTCGAACCTCGGAATGCCGGAATCAGAATCCGGTGCCTTACCGCTTGGCGATACCCCAACAAATTGGTTTTTGAATTTGCCGAACCTATTCGACACATTCAGAATTTGGTGGCTACGACGGGATTCGAACCTGTGACCCCATCATTATGAGTGATGTGCTCTAACCAACTGAGCTACGTAGCCAGATTGTTTCTTCGATGGCTGGGGTACCTGGATTCGAACCAGGGAATGCCGGTATCAAAAACCGGTGCCTTACCGCTTGGCGATACCCCAATAACCGGGCGGTGAACCGCTTACTCGAAGAAGATGGCTGGGGTACCTGGATTCGAACCAGGGAATGCCGGTATCAAAAACCGGTGCCTTACCGCTTGGCGATACCCCATCCGTACAACGCTTTCTGGTGAATGGTGCGGGAGGCGAGACTTGAACTCGCACACCTTGCGGCGCCAGAACCTAAATCTGGTGCGTCTACCAATTTCGCCACTCCCGCAAAAAAGATGGTGGCTACGACGGGATTCGAACCTGTGACCCCATCATTATGAGTGATGTGCTCTAACCAACTGAGCTACGTAGCCATCTTTTTTTCGCGATACCTTATCGGCGTTGCGGGGCGCATTATGCGTATAGAGCCTTGCAGCGTCAACCTCTTTTTCAAGGAAAATTGCTCGAAAGTGACTGTTTGGTTAGGTTGCGAACAGCGTGGCGCTATATTCGTCAATTATTGTTTACTTTGTGTTTTTTCCCCACCCTACAGCCATTCTTTTGTCGTACAGGATGAAATTCGGAATTCAACAATAGTGGTGGGAAATTAATCTATGAAGTACTGGCCTACAGTGATGAATTGTCAAACAGTGATGTGGCAAATCCGGAACATTTCCTCACTGCGTATCAGAATCAACAAGCTCCCCAGTAACTGAAATTGCCCCGGAATTCTCCGGGGCGTTAATACACTTCTTATTTATATGCCGACTGGTGAACGCCGACCGCGCGGCCAGACGGATCGTCCATTTTCTTGAACGCTTCATCCCACTCGATCGCTTTGGCAGAAGAACAGGCGACGGATGGGCCGCCCGGTACGCACTCAGCGGCGCTCGGAAGCGGGAACAATTCTTCAAAGATTTCCCGGTACAGATACGCTTCTTTTGAGGTCGGTGTGTTGTACGGGAAGCGGAAGCGGGCGGTTTCCAGTTGTTGATCAGAAACTTGCTGCGCCGCCACTTCTTTCAGGGTGTCGATCCAGCTATAACCGACGCCATCCGAGAACTGCTCTTTCTGCCGCCAGGCCACGCTTGCGGGCAAATACGATTCAAAACATTCACGCAGGATGTGTTTTTCCATTTTGCCGTTACCGCACATTTTATCCTGTGGGTTAATACGCATCGCCACATCAAGGAATTTTTTGTCGAGGAACGGAACGCGTGCTTCCACGCCCCAGGCTGACATCGCTTTGTTGGCGCGCGCGCAGTCATACATATGTAGAGCCAGCAGTTTACGTACTGTCTCTTCATGTAGCTCTTTGGCGTTCGGCGCTTTGTGGAAGTAAAGATAACCACCAAACACTTCGTCAGAACCTTCACCGGACAGCACCATTTTAATGCCCATCGCCTTGATCTTACGCGACATTAAATACATCGGTGTTGAAGCACGAATAGTCGTCACGTCATACGTTTCGATGTGGTAAATCACGTCGCGGATGGCATCGAGACCTTCCTGTACGGTGAAGTGAATTTCATGATGTACAGTACCCAGATGGTTTGCCACTTCCTGTGCCGCTTTCAGATCCGGTGAACCCGGCAGACCCACGGCAAAAGAGTGCAACTGCGGCCACCAGGCTTCGGAACGTTCCTGATCTTCCACGCGACGGGCGGCGTATTTCTTGGTGATAGCGGAAATAATTGAGGAATCCAGACCACCAGAGAGCAGCACACCGTAAGGCACATCAGACATCAGATGGTTTTTCACGGAATCTTCCAGTGCCTGACGTAGCTCGTTTTTGTCGGTCACGTTATCTTTCACCGCATCGTAGTCGAACCAGTCACGGTGATAATAAGAACGGATTTCGCCGTCCTGACTCCACAAATAGCTCCCCGCCGGGAACTCTTTAATCGTGCGGCAAACCGGCACGAGGGCTTTCATTTCTGAGGCCACATACAGCTGACCGTGTTCGTCATAGCCCATATACAGCGGGATGATCCCCAGATGATCGCGACCAATCAGGTAGGCATCTTTTTCGCTGTCGTACAGGGCAAAGGCAAACATGCCCTGCAAGTCGTCGAGAAATTCCGCCCCTTTTTCCTGATATAGCGCGAGGATCACTTCGCAGTCAGACCCGGTCTGGAACTGGTAACGATCGCCATACTCAGCACGCAGTGCCTGGTGGTTGTAGATTTCACCGTTTACTGCCAGCACATGAGTTTTTTGTTGGTTGTAGAGAGGTTGCGCCCCCGCGTTAACGTCAACAATTGACAGACGTTCGTGAGCGAGAATGGCGTTATCGCTGGCATAAATACCGGACCAGTCCGGGCCACGATGACGCATCAGGCGTGACAGCTCGAGTGCTTTTTTACGCAGTTCAACTGCGTCTGTTTTGATATCGAATACGCCAAAAATTGAACACATAACCTTCTCCGTTAACCTGGTATTTGTTGCTTGTTGTGTTTGCTTGTTTAAAAAAATGCCGCAAAGCAGCACTGTGCGCAAGCGATTTGGCGGTGGAAAAATAAAAAACGTAATGGTGATTGCTGATTGATGAAAAAGGGTAGGGTATGGTGGCGTGTTTATTGATGAATCGATAATTTTTAGCGGGTTTTATTGAATGGTTATATTTTACGGGGGCCAAATTGCTGACAAAGTGCGATTTGTTCATGCCGGATGCGGCGTGAACGCCTTATCCGGCCTACAAAAGCATGAAAATTCAATGTATTGCAGGAGCTGCGTAGGCCTGATAAGCGTAGCGCATCAGGCAGTTTGGCGTTTGTCATCAGAGCCAACCACGTCCGCAGACGTGGGTGGTATTCAGATAACGTCGATTTCAGCGACCGACGGGTAAATCCAGCTGGGGCGGAACGGCATACTGTCGATATCGTCGAGCGACGAAACACCAGAAAGCACAAGAATCGTTTCCAGACCTGCCTGGAAGCCCGCCAGAATATCGGTACGCAGGTTATCGCCGACAATCACCGTTTCTTCTGAATGCGCCTGCATTTTGTTTAATGCCGCGCGGATGATCCACGGACTTGGCTTACCGACATAAAACGGTTTGCGCCCGGAGATTTTCTCAATCCCTGCACACAACGCGCCGCAGGCGGGATAAAAACCGCGCCCGTGAGTATCCGGGTTGGTGGCGATAAAGCGCGCACCGTTGGCGACGAAATACGCCGCTTTATGCATCATGTCCCAGTTGTAGGAGCGCGTTTCGCCAACAATCACAAAATCAGGATTCACATCGGTAATAGTGAAACCGGCTTTGTACAGCTCATGGATCAGCGCGCCTTCGCCCACTACATACGCTTTTTTACCTTCCTGGCGACGCAGGAAATCGGCGGTCGCCATCGCGGAGGTATAAAACACGCTGTCCGGTACATCGACACCGGCAGTGGCAAAGCGGTTCGCCAGATCTTGCCCGGTCTGCGAAGGATAGTTGGTCAGCAACACCAGCGGCAGGCCTTTATCCATAATCCCGTGCAAAAATTCCGCTGCACCTGGTACGGCGACATTATCGTGCATCAGCACGCCGTCGATATCGCAAATTACATTTTTAATGGTCATGGACTACCCAGAATATTGACAACAATAAGCGCCACTATAAAAGCACATTAATTTTCCAGCAAATGCTGGAGCAAAATACCGTTGAGCATGGCGCGTTTTACCAGCGCAAAAGCGCCGATTGCTGAGCGGTGATCCAGCTCAGAACGTACCACCGGCAGATTAGTGCGAAATGCCTTCAGCGCCTGGGTATTAATGCAGCTTTCAATAGCAGGGAGCAGCACTTTATCGGCTTCGGTGATTTCACCGGCAATAACAATTTTTTGCGGATTAAATAAGTTGATAGCAATGGCGATGGTTTTACCCAGATGACGACCGACATACTCAATCACTTCCGACGCCAGACCGTCACCTTTGTTCGCGGCTTTGCAGATAGTTTTGATGGTGCAGTCGTCCAGTGGCACACGGCTCTGGTAGCCCTGCTTTAATAAATTCAACACCCGTTGTTCAATGGCAGCGTTGGCAGCGATAGTTTCCAGACAACCAAAGTTGCCGCAGTGGCAGCGTTCACCCAGCGGTTCGACCTGAATATGACCAATTTCACCGACGTTGCCGTTGCGACCGATAAAAATGCGCCCGTTAGAGATGATTCCAGCCCCCGTTCCGCGATGCACGCGCACCAGAATGGAGTCTTCGCAATCCTGACTTGCACCGAAGTAGTGCTCTGCCAGCGCCAGACTACGGATATCGTGGCCGACAAAACAGGTCACTTTAAAACGCTCTTCCAGTGCTTCTACCAGCCCCCAGTTTTCCACCTGAATATGCGGCATGTAATGAATTTTGCCGCTGTCCGGGTCAACAAGCCCAGGCAGGATCACGGAAATCGCGATCAGCTCGCGCAGTTTGCGCTGGTAGCTATCAATAAACTGAGCAATGGCATTCAGCAGGGCATGTTCCAGCGTCTGCTGGGTTCGTTCAGGCAGCGGGTAATGTTCTTCTGCCAGCACTTTGCTACTGAGATCAAACAGGGTGATGGTGGCATCGTGACGACCAAGTCGTACGCCGATAGCGTGGAAATTACGAGTTTCAGTGACGATGGAGATAGCGCGGCGGCCTCCGGTGGAGGCCTGCTGATCGACTTCTTTGATCAGCCCGCGCTCGATAAGCTGACGTGTAATTTTGGTTACGCTGGCGGGGGCAAGCTGGCTTTGCTCAGCAATCTGAATTCGCGAGATTGGCCCGAACTGGTCAATCAGGCGATAAACCGCCGCGCTGTTAAGCTGTTTTACGAGATCAACATTACCTATCTGAGCTTGTCCGCCTGGTGTCATACTTTCTCTTATTGAGTTACGACCTCGTTACCATTAACGATGGTCTTAGTGATTTTAAAATCAGGTGTGAATGCGGTCAGGTTGGCCACTTTGCCTGCGGCGAGCGTGCCGAGACGTTTTTCAACGCCAATTGCACGTGCCGGGTAGAGCGTCGCCATACGCAAAACTTCATCCAGTGCGATACCGCAATGTTCGACCAGATTGCGCACGCCTTCAATCATGGTTAAGGATGAACCACTTAACGTACCATTTTCATCCACACAAAGTCCGTTGCGGTAGTATATTGTTTTACCCGCAAAAATGAACTGTTCAATATTGGCGCCTGCTGGTGCAGTAGCGTCGGTGACCAGACACAGTTTGTCGCCTTTCAGACGCTTGGCGTTGCGGATGTTAGCGTAATCAACGTGCAAGCCATCGGCAATAATACCGCAATAAATGTCGGCGTCATCGAGGATCGCGCCCGCCAGACCTGGCTCGCGACCGGTAATATACGGCATCGCGTTGTACAGATGGGTGGCAAAGGTAATCCCTGCGCGGAAACCGGCTTTCGCTTCTTTCAGTGTTGCGTTGGAGTGACCGGCAGAAACTACAATCCCGGCATTTGCCAGTTTGCTGATCACTTCCGCAGGAACCATTTCCGGTGCCAGGGTAACTTTAGTAATCACATCAGCGTTTTCGCACAGGAAATCAACCAGCGCAGCATCGGGTTTACGCACGAAGTTCGGGTTATGAGTGCCTTTTTTCACCAGGTTCAGCCACGGACCTTCCAGATGCAAACCTAGCGCCTGGTTCGGATGGTTTGCCAGGTACTCGCGCATTACGCGCACACCCTGTTTCATCAGGTCATCGCTGGTGGTGATAAGCGTTGGCAGATAGTTAGTACAGCCAGATTTCTCATTGGCTTTTTGCATGATTTCCAGCGTTTCAACGCTTACCGCTTCCGCAGTATCGTTGAACTGTACGCCGCCGCAGCCGTTTAACTGCACATCAATAAAACCGGGGGAGAGAATGGCTCCGTTCAGTGAACGTTGTTCAATCTCTGGCGGCAGTTCCGCTACCGGACAGACACTTTTAATCAGGCCATCAGCGATAACAACCGCGTGGTCATCAAGAAATTCGTGACCGGTAAAGATCCGGCCCTGGGTTAATGCATACATTCCGACCCCCGATTTTAAAAATAATATTGCCCTGAGCAAGGTGTCAGGGCAGGGATAACAATTACAGACCTTTGATATTTTCTGCTTCTAATTCATTGAAATATCTTAAAGTCTTAACTTTCAGCTCCATGGTGGAAGGTTCATCGCACACCATGATCGCTTTCGGATGCAGTTGCAGACAGCTGATGGTCCACATATGGTTAACGCAACCTTCAACTGCGGCTTGCAGCGCCAGTGCTTTCTGGCTACCCAGAACCAGAATCATCACTTCTTCGGCATCCAGCAATGTACCAACACCGACAGTCAGAGCATATTTTGGCACCTGATTGACATCGTTATCAAAGAAACGAGAGTTAGCAACGCGAGTGTCATGAGTCAGGGTTTTGATACGGGTGCGAGAAGCCAGGGAGGAGGCTGGTTCGTTAAATGCGATGTGACCGTCGTTACCTACGCCGCCCATAAACAGATGAATTTTACCGTAAGAGCGGATTTTTTCTTCATACTGGCGGCACTCGGCGTCGATATCCGGGGCGTTACCGTTGAGAAGGTTGATATTTTCTGCTGGAATATCAACGTGATCGAAGAAGTTACGGTGCATAAAGCTGTAGTAGCTTTCCGGATGCTCTTTTGGCAGACCGACATATTCATCCATGTTGAAGGTGACAACGTGCTTAAAGCTGACCTGGCCTGCTTTATGCATTTCGACTAACGCTTTATAGGTGGTCATTGGTGTGCCGCCGGTCGGCAGACCGAGCACGAACGGACGATCGGCAGTCGGTTTGAACGCGTTGATACGATTAACGATATGGCGAGCAGCCCATTTGCCGACCTGTTCAGCGGTAGTCAGGGGGATCAGTCTCATTATTCACCTCAATAAGTAAAATGTAAGCCGTTGGCGGATTAGGCATCTTTAAGCGTAACCTGGATTTGCGCAGACAGGCGTCAATCCGACCTGATTTTTTGAATGATAAAATAAGTTTTCTGGTTTAGCCAGTAAAAGGGAGTGATGATAACGATATTTGGTGACAAAACTCACAAAAGACACGCGTTTAATTTGCGGTACGAATTAATTTTTTACACACTCTGTAGCAGATGATCTAACAATATGATTACAGAACATCGGCAGTACAGTTTGCAGCAAAATAAAAATACGGCGTTAAACAAGCCAAATAGGGTTCTCGTAGGGGGAATAAGATGAATATTTTAGGGTTTTTCCAGCGACTCGGTAGGGCGTTACAGCTCCCTATCGCAGTACTGCCGGTGGCGGCGCTGTTGCTGCGATTCGGTCAGCCAGATTTACTTAACGTTGCGTTTATTGCCCAGGCGGGCGGCGCGATTTTTGATAACCTCGCATTAATCTTCGCCATCGGCGTGGCATCCAGCTGGTCCAAAGACAGCGCAGGTGCGGCGGCGCTGGCGGGTGCGGTAGGTTACTTTGTGTTAACCAAAGCGATGGTGACCATCAACCCGGAAATCAATATGGGTGTACTGGCGGGTATCATTACCGGCCTGGTCGGTGGTGCAGCCTATAACCGTTGGTCCGATATTAAACTGCCGGACTTCCTGAGCTTTTTCGGCGGCAAACGTTTTGTGCCGATTGCCACTGGCTTCTTCTGCTTGGTATTGGCGGCTATTTTTGGTTATGTCTGGCCACCGGTGCAGCACGCTATTCATGCTGGTGGTGAATGGATCGTTTCTGCGGGCGCGCTGGGTTCCGGTATCTTTGGTTTCATCAACCGTCTGCTGATCCCAACTGGTCTGCATCAGGTACTGAACACCATTGCCTGGTTCCAGATTGGTGAATTTACCAACGCGGCAGGGACGGTTTTCCACGGCGACATCAACCGCTTCTATGCCGGTGACGGCACTGCGGGGATGTTCATGTCCGGCTTCTTCCCGATCATGATGTTTGGTCTGCCGGGTGCGGCACTGGCGATGTACTTCGCAGCACCGAAAGAGCGTCGTCCGATGGTTGGCGGGATGCTGCTTTCCGTTGCTATCACCGCGTTCCTGACTGGTGTTACCGAGCCGCTGGAATTCCTGTTCATGTTCCTTGCGCCGCTGCTGTACCTCCTGCACGCACTGTTGACCGGTATCAGCCTGTTTGTGGCGACGCTGCTGGGTATTCACGCGGGCTTCTCTTTCTCTGCGGGCGCCATCGACTATGCGTTGATGTATAACCTGCCGGCAGCCAGCCAGAACGTCTGGATGCTGCTGGTGATGGGCGTTATCTTCTTCGTTATCTACTTTGTGGTATTCAGTGCAGTTATCCGCATGTTCAACCTGAAAACGCCAGGCCGTGAAGATAAAGAAGACGAAATTGTTACTGAAGAAGCCAACAGCAACACTGAAGAAGGTCTGACTCAACTGGCGACCAACTATATTGCTGCGGTTGGCGGTAGCGACAACCTGAAAGCGATTGACGCCTGTATTACCCGTCTGCGCCTGACGGTGGGTGACTCAGCCCGCGTCAACGATGCGATGTGTAAACGTCTGGGGGCTTCTGGGGTGGTGAAACTGAACAAACAAACCATCCAGGTGATTGTTGGTGCGAAAGCGGAATCTATCGGTGATGCGATGAAGAAAGTCGTTGCTCGTGGCCCGGTAGCTGCTGCTTCTGCTGAAGCGGCTCCGGCAACTGCCGCGCCGGCAGCAAAACCACAGGCTGTACCAAATGTAGTGTCTATCGCTGAGCTGGTATCGCCGATTACTGGTGATGTTGTCGCACTGGATCAGGTGCCAGACGAAGCGTTCGCCAGCAAAGCGGTGGGCGACGGTGTAGCGGTGAAACCGACGGATAAAATCGTTGTATCACCAGCCGCAGGGACTATCGTAAAAATCTTCAACACCAACCACGCGTTCTGCCTGGAAACCGAAAAAGGCGCGGAGATCGTCGTCCACATGGGTATCGACACCGTGGCGCTGGAAGGTAAAGGCTTTAAGCGTTTGGTGGAAGAGGGGGCGCAGGTAAGTGCAGGGCAACCGATTCTGGAAATGGATCTGGATTACCTGAATGCTAACGCTCGTTCGATGATTAGCCCGGTGGTTTGCAGCAATATCGACGATTTCAGCGGTCTGATCATTAAAGCCCAGGGTCATGTTGTGGCGGGTCAAACGCCGCTGTATGAAATCAAAAAGTAATCTGTTTCATGCCTGATGCGACGCTTGACGCGTCTTATCAGGCCTACAAAAGCTCAGTGTAGGTTGGATAAGACGCACCAGCGTCGCATCCAACAATGACACAGGGGTGGCAAAAGCGGCAGATATCATCTTCGCCGCTTTTTTTTTCATCAATCATCCCCATAATCTCAGTGAGATTTTCTATTTTCTCTAACTAACAGTTGTCAGCCTGTCCCGCTTATAAGATCATACGCCGTTATACGTTGTTTACGCTTTGAGGAATCCACGATGAGTGAGGCAGAAGCCCGCCCGACTAACTTTATTCGTCAGATCATTGATGAAGATCTGGCCAGTGGCAAGCACACCACAGTACACACCCGTTTCCCGCCAGAACCAAATGGCTATCTGCATATTGGTCATGCGAAATCTATCTGCCTGAACTTCGGGATCGCCCAGGACTATAAAGGCCAGTGCAACCTGCGTTTCGACGACACTAACCCGGTAAAAGAAGATATCGAGTACGTAGAGTCGATCAAAAACGACGTTGAATGGTTAGGTTTTCACTGGTCTGGTAACGTTCGTTACTCCTCCGACTATTTTGATCAGCTCCATGCCTATGCGATCGAATTGATCAATAAAGGCCTGGCGTATGTCGATGAACTGACGCCGGAACAGATCCGCGAATACCGTGGCACCCTGACGCAGCCGGGTAAAAACAGTCCGTACCGCGACCGTAGCGTTGAAGAGAACCTGGCGCTGTTCGAAAAAATGCGTACCGGTGGTTTTGAAGAAGGTAAAGCCTGCCTGCGTGCGAAAATCGACATGGCTTCGCCGTTTATCGTGATGCGCGATCCGGTGCTGTACCGCATTAAATTTGCTGAACACCACCAGACTGGCAACAAGTGGTGCATCTACCCGATGTACGACTTCACCCACTGCATCAGCGATGCGCTGGAAGGTATTACGCACTCTCTGTGTACGCTTGAGTTCCAGGACAACCGTCGTCTGTATGACTGGGTTCTGGACAACATCACCATTCCTGTTCATCCGCGCCAGTACGAATTCTCGCGCCTGAATCTGGAATACACCGTGATGTCCAAGCGTAAGCTGAACCAGTTGGTGACCGACAAGCACGTTGAAGGCTGGGATGACCCGCGTATGCCGACCATTTCCGGTCTGCGTCGTCGTGGTTACACTGCGGCTTCTATTCGTGAGTTCTGCAAACGCATCGGCGTGACCAAGCAGGACAACACCATTGAGATGGCATCTCTGGAATCCTGTATTCGTGAAGATCTCAACGAAAACGCGCCGCGCGCAATGGCGGTTATCGATCCGGTGAAACTGGTTATCGAAAACTATCAGGGCGAAGGCGAAATGGTCACTATGCCGAACCATCCGAACAAACCGGAAATGGGTAGCCGTCAGGTGCCGTTTAGCGATGAGATTTGGATCGATCGCGCCGATTTCCGCGAAGAAGCTAACAAGCAGTACAAGCGTCTGGTGCTGGGTAAAGAAGTGCGTCTGCGTAATGCTTACGTGATTAAAGCAGAACGCGTGGAGAAAGATGCCGAAGGCAATATCACCACCATCTTCTGTACTTACGATGCCGACACTTTAAGCAAAGATCCGGCTGATGGTCGTAAAGTGAAAGGCGTTATTCACTGGGTAAGCGCGGCACATGCGCTGCCGGTTGAAATCCGCCTGTACGATCGTCTGTTCAGCGTGCCGAATCCAGGCGCTGCGGATGATTTCCTGTCGGTGATTAACCCTGAATCACTGGTCATCAAACAGGGCTTTGCTGAACCGTCTCTGAAAGACGCGGTTGCGGGTAAAGCGTTCCAGTTTGAGCGTGAAGGTTACTTCTGCCTCGACAGCCGCCATTCCACTGCGGAAAAACCGGTATTTAACCGCACCGTTGGGCTGCGTGATACCTGGGCGAAGGTTGGCGAGTAATTTTAAGTTCTACCAGGCCGGGTGAAGCGTTTACGTCGCATCCGGCAATAAATAGACAATAAATTTCAAATGCTAAATTGCCTGATGCGCTTCGCTTATCAGGCCTACATGATCTCTGCAATATATTGAATTTGCGTGCTTTTGTAGGTCGGATAAGGCGTTTACGCCACATCCGGCATGAAACATACAAACAATCCCAAACGCCGCGCTCTGCGGCGTTTTTTCTGCTTATCATCGCGAATTAATTCCGCTTCGCAATTTATCCGTAAAATAAATTTAAAAACACAAATCATAATTAAATAAAATGTAACCGCTTTCATCCTACTGGAAAGCCACATATTTTTTCTTCTACAAACTCTTCTGCTGCAAACTTAAATCCTGTAACAAAAATCATCAAAATATGTGCGGTTGCTCATGTTCTTACATTCTCGTTACAGAAAGAGATTGATAATTCGCGTCGCGAAAAATAGTCTGTTCCTGTAGTCAGCGAGACTTTTCTCAACGCTACTTTTTTAATTTTTATTTTTTTCGCTGTTCACCTGTGGTGCAGCAATTTATACGTCAAAGAGGATTAACCCATGCGTGCGTTTAGTGGCAAACGTAGTACGCTGGCGCTGGCTATCGCCGGTGTTACAGCAATGTCGGGCTTTATGGCAATGCCGGAGGCTCGCGCCGAAGGATTCATCGACGATTCAACCTTAACCGGCGGTATCTATTACTGGCAGCGTGAACGCGACCGTAAAGATGTTACCGACGGTGACAAATACAAAACCAACCTTTCTCACTCCACCTGGAACGCCAACCTCGATTTTCAGTCTGGTTATGCTGCTGATATGTTCGGCCTTGATATTGCCGCATTTACGGCGATTGAAATGGCAGAAAACGGCGACAGCTCTCACCCGAACGAAATCGCGTTTTCAAAAAGTAATAAAGCCTATGACGAAGACTGGTCCGGCGATAAAAGCGGTATAAGCCTGTATAAAGCAGCGGCCAAATTTAAATACGGTCCGGTGTGGGCGAGGGCTGGTTATATTCAGCCAACCGGTCAGACGCTGTTAGCGCCGCACTGGAGCTTTATGCCGGGTACTTATCAGGGTGCGGAAGCCGGGGCGAATTTTGATTACGGCGATGCCGGTGCGTTGAGTTTCTCCTACATGTGGACCAACGAATACAAAGCGCCGTGGCATCTGGAAATGGATGAGTTTTATCAGAACGATAAGACTACCAAAGTTGATTATCTGCACTCCCTCGGGGCGAAGTACGACTTCAAAAATAACTTCGTACTGGAAGCGGCGTTTGGTCAGGCGGAAGGGTATATCGATCAATATTTTGCCAAAGCCAGCTATAAATTTGATATCGCCGGTAGCCCGTTAACCACCAGCTACCAGTTCTACGGTACGCGCGACAAAGTTGACGATCGCAGCGTCAACGATCTTTATGACGGCACCGCCTGGCTGCAGGCGTTGACCTTTGGCTACCGGGCGGCTGACGTAGTGGATTTGCGCCTCGAAGGCACCTGGGTTAAAGCCGATGGTCAGCAGGGATACTTCCTGCAACGTATGACCCCAACCTACGCTTCCTCGAACGGTCGCCTGGATATCTGGTGGGATAACCGCTCTGACTTTAACGCCAACGGCGAAAAAGCGGTCTTCTTCGGTGCGATGTATGACCTGAAAAACTGGAATCTTCCCGGCTTCGCCATCGGCGCTTCCTACGTTTATGCATGGGATGCCAAACCAGCGACATGGCAGAGCAATCCGGATGCGTACTACGACAAAAACCGGACTATCGAAGAGTCTGCTTACAGTCTGGATGCGGTCTACACCATTCAGGACGGTCGCGCCAAGGGCACGATGTTCAAACTGCATTTCACCGAATACGACAACCACTCCGACATCCCAAGCTGGGGGGGCGGTTACGGCAACATCTTCCAGGATGAGCGTGACGTGAAATTCATGGTTATCGCGCCGTTCACTATCTTCTGATGCCCGACGCGGCAGGTATTTCGCCTGCCGCGCGTTTGAGGAATTTGCTATGAAAAAACTGATTCTCATCACCATGATGGCATCGGGGCTGGTGGCTTGTGCGCAATCAACCGCGCCACAGGAAGACAGTCGTCTGAAAGAAGCTTACAGCGCCTGCATCAACACAGCACAAGGCTCGCCGGAAAAAATTGAGGCCTGCCAGAGCGTGTTAAACGTGCTGAAGAAAGAGAAACAACATCAGCAGTTTGCCGACCAGGAAAGTGTGCGGGTACTGGATTATCAGCAGTGTCTGCGCGCAACGCAAACCGGTAACGACCAGGCAGTGAAAGCCGATTGCGATAAAGTCTGGCAGGAAATTCGCAGTAATAACGCTACGCAGTAAAAACAAAAAAAGCGAGGGCTGTAACTCTCGCTTGTTCTTATTTCCCTGGTATAAAAAAGCCAACCCGCAGGTTGGCTTTTCTCGTTCAGGCTGACTTATTTGCCTTCGTGCGCGTGCTCATCTTCGCGGCAATCGCCTTCGGCGCAGTGACCGTAAAGATAGAGACTATGGTTAGTCAGGCGAATACCATGTTTCGCGGCGATTTCACGCTGACGCGCTTCGATAGATTCATCACTAAATTCAATAACCTTGCCGCAGTCGAGGCAGATCAGGTGATCGTGATGATGTTGCTGGGTCAGTTCAAATACGGATTTACCGCCTTCAAAATTGTGGCGGGTGACGATACCGGCATCGTCAAACTGGTTCAGTACGCGATATACCGTAGCCAGACCAATTTCTTCACCCATATCGATCAGACGTTTATATAAATCTTCCGCACTGACGTGATGGTTGTCCGGCTCCTGAAGAACTTCCAGGATTTTTAAACGAGGAAGCGTTACTTTCAGGCCAGCTTTCTTTAGGGCGGTATTGTTATCAGTCATGCGGAATCTGTCCTGTTACTAAGCGGTTCACTTCATTAGGAGAAGTGACAGAATTTGCTCTTGAGATAATGCGTATCATTATAGAATTGCCACGCCTAAATGAAAACTACAAGTCCCTGGCAAATATTGTTAATAAAAACGTGGCTTAGCTTACATTTACATCGGCAAGGCCACTTCAATACTGGAACATTGTACAGGTACTACGGCAAAAGTTACAAATTTGTAGCAATTATTTTGATTGGCATTATCTATTAATACGGCGTAGACATTAGCCTACACCGCATCACATCAGGCGTTGATAATTTCGTCGAGATGCAGCTCTTCAGAAATTTGCTTAACCCATTTTTCCACGCGTTCAGCGGTCAGTTCCGGCTGACGGTCTTCGTCAATAGCCAGGCCGACAAAGTGATCGTCATCTGCCAGACCTTTTGATGCTTCGAAATGGTAGCCCGCAGTTGGCCAGTGACCCACGATAGTCGCGCCGCGCGGTTCGATGATGTCACGGATAGTGCCTAATGCATCACAGAAATATTCGGCGTAATCTTCCTGGTCGCCACAGCCAAACAGGGCAACCAGTTTACCATTGAAATCAATCTCTTCGAGAGTCGGGAAGAAGTCGTCCCAGTCACACTGCGCTTCGCCGTAATACCAGGTTGGGATACCCAGCAGCAGAATGTCATAAGCTTCCAGATCTTCTTTGCTGCTTTTTGCAATGTCATGGACATCGGCAACGTCTTTACCAAGCTGTTTTTGAATCATTTTTGCGATATTTTCGGTATTACCGGTGTCGCTGCCGAAAAAGATGCCAGTGATAGCCATGAGTGAAATAACCTCTTGAAACTTATTGAAATGGGGGTGGCAAATTGCCCACGGATAAAGGCAATCATAGCAGAACAGGCAGTCTTGCGGAATCAGCAAACGGGCAGGACTGCACACTGTGCTACATGAAAGTGGAAATTTAAACGATGCCTTGACTACGCAGTGCCGCCAACTGCTGCATCAAAATCTCTTCGATCAGTTCGCTACGGCTCATATTGCGCGACTCTGCCAGCTCATTCAGCGCCTCGACAGCTTCCGCGTTCAGCTTCAGTTCGACACGCTTAAGACCACGTACTTTGTCGCGTTTTAGCTGGTTGCGTTTATTAATACGCAGCTGTTCATCGCGCGAAAGCGGATTGGTTTTCGGTCGTCCCGGTCGACGCTCGTGCGCGAACAGATCTAATGTCGTACGGTCCGTTTGTTCTTTGGCCATGATCTTGGTGACTTCGGGGGAAACAATCAGCCGGGCGTCTGCCCGGATGGATAGCGCGCCATAATACATCAGCGCGATGAGTCACGCCAACGCCCACGCGCGGAAAGCGACGCGGACGCTGGGTTTTTAATCAGTTGCGTTAATCATTGAGATAGCGACGGATGGCGCGCAGTACCGCATCAGGTTTTTCGGCGTGTACCCAGTGACCCGCACCCGCAATCACATGCGCCCGTGCCTGCGGGAATTGCGCCAGTAAATCATCACGATATTGTTCAGTGACATACGGTGAATTACCGCCGGGGATAAACAGGGCAGGGTGATCCCATGCCGGGATTTTCTCCCAGCCAACAATATGCGGATACTGATCCCACAACACTGGCACGTTAAAACGCCATTCACCATCAACGTAAGATTTCAGCAGAAACTGAATCACCCCTTCTTCATTCAGATGTTGGCGCATCACCGTTGCTGCCTGCTGTCGTGTTTGCGCGCTGGATTCGCTGACGGCGTTGATGGCGGCGAAAATCTCATCATGACGACGCACGTGATAATCAACCGGCGCAATATCGATCGCCACCAGCTTATCGATGCGATCGGGGGCTAGTGCAGTTAGCGCCATAACGGCTTTACCGCCCATAGAGTGACCGATAAACGTCGCTTTTTCGATCTGTTGTGCATCCAGCGTATCCAGCAGATCTTGCGCCATTGCTGGATAATTCATCACAGGATCGCGCGGTGAAAGTCCGTGGTTACGCATATCGACCTGGATAATATTGTGGTCGCTCACCAGGTCGCGCGCCAGAACGCCGAGGTTGTCGAGACTACCAAACAAACCGTGGACGAGGACGATGGGAGAATTATTATGCTGGTTTTGTGCAGATTGCGCGCGGATATTCAATTTCATGGCAAAGTTCTTTTTTTCGCGAAGTCGGGTTAGGGTATTATGTTGACCATTGTGCCACAGGGCTGCAACAAATAAGGTTTAATCCGAGTTTTTCTGCAAGCCAGGCTTGACGCTATCCGCTGCCGGGATTTATTCATATACTCCTGGCGACTTGTATTCAGCTAAGACACCGCACTGGATTAAGATGAAAACGATTGAAGTTGATGATGAACTCTACAGCTATATTGCCAGCCACACTAAGCATATCGGCGAGAGCGCATCCGACATTTTACGGCGCATGTTGAAATTTTCCGCCGCATCACAGCCTGCTGCTCCGGTGACGAAAGAGGTTCGCATTGCGTCGCCTGCTATCGTCGAAGCGAAGCCGATCAAAACGATTAAAGACAAAGTACGCGCAATGCGTGAACTTCTGCTTTCCGATGAATACGCAGAGCAGAAGCGCGCGGTCAACCGCTTTATGCTGCTGTTGTCTACACTATATTCTCTTGACGCTCAGGCGTTTGCCGAGGCAACGGAATCGTTGCACGGTCGCACGCGCGTTTACTTTGCGGCAGATGAACAAACGCTGCTGAAAAATGGTAATCAGACCAAGCCGAAACATGTGCCAGGCACGCCGTATTGGGTGATCACCAACACTAACACCGGCCGTAAATGCAGCATGATCGAACACATCATGCAGTCGATGCAATTCCCGGCGGAATTGATTGAGAAGGTTTGCGGAACTATCTAAAACGTTGCAGATAAAGGACAAAGCAATGGCAATCCACAATCGTGCAGGTCAACCTGCACAACAGAGTGATTTGATTAACGTCGCCCAACTGACGGCGCAATATTATGTACTGAAACCAGAAGCAGGGAATGCGGAGCATGCGGTGAAATTCGGTACTTCCGGTCACCGTGGCAGTGCAGCGCGCCACAGCTTTAACGAGCCGCACATTCTGGCAATCGCTCAGGCAATTGCTGAAGAACGTGCGAAAAACGGCATCACTGGCCCTTGCTATGTGGGTAAAGATACTCACGCCCTGTCCGAACCTGCGTTCATTTCCGTACTGGAAGTGCTGGCAGCGAACGGTGTAGACGTTATTGTGCAGGAAAACAATGGCTTCACTCCGACGCCTGCCGTTTCCAATGCCATTCTGGTTCACAACAAAAAAGGTGGCCCGCTGGCAGATGGTATCGTGATTACGCCGTCCCATAACCCGCCGGAAGATGGTGGTATCAAATACAACCCGCCAAATGGTGGCCCGGCTGATACCAACGTCACTAAAGTGGTGGAAGACAGAGCTAACGCACTGCTGGCCGATGGCCTGAAAGGCGTGAAGCGTATCTCCCTCGACGAAGCGATGGCATCCGGTCATGTGAAAGAGCAGGATCTGGTGCAGCCGTTTGTGGAAGGTCTGGCGGATATCGTTGATATGGCGGCGATTCAGAAAGCTGGCCTGACGCTGGGCGTTGATCCGCTGGGCGGTTCCGGTATCGAATACTGGAAGCGCATTGGCGAATATTACAACCTCAACCTGACCATCGTTAACGATCAGGTCGATCAAACCTTCCGCTTTATGCACCTCGATAAAGACGGCGCGATCCGTATGGACTGCTCTTCTGAGTGTGCGATGGCGGGTCTGCTGGCGCTGCGTGATAAGTTCGATCTGGCGTTTGCTAACGACCCGGATTATGACCGTCACGGCATCGTCACTCCTGCAGGTTTGATGAATCCAAACCATTACCTGGCGGTGGCAATCAACTACCTGTTCCAGCATCGTCCGCAGTGGGGCAAAGATGTTGCCGTGGGTAAAACGCTGGTTTCTTCTGCGATGATCGACCGCGTGGTCAACGATTTGGGGCGCAAGCTGGTAGAAGTACCGGTAGGCTTCAAATGGTTTGTTGATGGTCTGTTCGACGGTAGCTTCGGCTTTGGCGGTGAAGAGAGCGCGGGGGCTTCCTTCCTGCGTTTCGACGGTACGCCGTGGTCAACCGATAAAGACGGCATCATCATGTGTCTGCTGGCTGCGGAAATTACCGCAGTCACCGGTAAGAACCCGCAGGAACACTACAACGAACTGGCGAAACGCTTTGGTGCGCCGAGCTACAACCGCTTGCAGGCAGCTGCGACTTCCGCACAAAAAGCGGCGCTGTCTAAGCTGTCTCCGGAAATGGTGAGCGCCAGCACCCTGGCAGGTGACCCAATTACCGCGCGCCTGACTGCTGCTCCGGGCAACGGTGCTTCTATTGGCGGTCTGAAAGTGATGACTGACAACGGCTGGTTCGCCGCGCGTCCGTCAGGCACGGAAGACGCATACAAGATCTACTGCGAAAGCTTCCTCGGTGAAGAACATCGCAAGCAGATCGAGAAAGAAGCAGTCGAGATTGTTAGCGAAGTTCTGAAAAACGCGTAAACATATTAAATAAGAAAAAGGGCGGTCGGAAGATCGCCCTTTTTACTTATGACTGCCTGATGCGCTACGCTTATCAGGCCTACGAGGATAGTGCAATCTATTGAATTTACGCTATTTTGTAGGCCGGATAAGGCGTTCACGCCGCATCCGGCATGAACAACGAGCACTTTGTTAATAATCCCAAAGGGCGATCATTCGATCGCCCTTTTTTACTTCGCTTTATTAACCGTGTTTATTTTTCAGTTCAAAGCGGGGTGATACCAGACCATACAGTGTCCAGCCGAGGAAGGTCACGATGGAGCCATACAGCATGGCCTCTTCCCCAGACGAGTACAGCGCATAGAAGCTGTACATCGCACCAATAAAGGCAACAAAGTTAGCCACTTTCGCTTTAGCAGCCGGAACATTCGCTGCTTTCTGGATGATTACCAGTGCTGCCATCGACAGAATATACGGGATGATATTGGTCACCACGGCCAGGTTAACCAACACGTTGAACTGGCTGTTCAGCGACGGGCTAATGGTCATCAGCGATAATCCACTCTGGATAATCACAATGGTCAACATTCCCTGAACCGGTGCATCTACTTTGGTTACACGAGAGAAAATTTTCGGGAAGTACCCTTCATCGGCAGAAGATTTAAACACCTGGGCGATGGTGAACTGCCAGCCGAGCAATGAACCGCAGCAGGACATCACCATCAACGCCATAATCACTTTACCGACTTCTGGTGTGAACATTTGCGCGAAGGCCACTCCAAACGGTGCCGTTGAATTTGCCAGCTCCATATTTGGCACAATCCCGGCAATCACGTTAGTAGAGACGATATAAATTACTGCCGCACCCAACGTACCGCCAAGAACAGCAATTGGCACGTTACGTTCCGGGTTTTCTACCACTTCAGCATTCGCACAGGCAGACTCCAGACCGAGAAAAGCCCACAATGTCATGGCGATGGAAGAACCAACCGCGCTAAAGAAGGGCGCATGATGCGGATTCCAGGAGTCAGCGTAAAGCGTCGGGCTGAACCAGAACCAGCCGATAATGCACAGGCCAATTACCGGAATAATGACACCCCACACGGTAATGCTACTGATTTGCCCGGTAATGCGTGCACCACCAAAGTTAGCCACGGTACATACCCACAGCACAGCAATAGTGGCAAGACCAATCTGAACAGGCGAAAGGGTTGTGTCAAACAACTCAGTACCGTAGCCAACGGCGGAAATAGCGATGGCGACATTGGCAATCAGTAGCGACACACCGTAGGTATAGTTCGCCATGAAGTTACCGGATTTACCGAAGGCATATTCGGCATAACCCCCCATACCACCTGGTTTACGGCTATACATACCGCATTTTGCAAAGGCCCAGGCCAGCGCCATTGATCCTACAGCCGTCACTAGCCAGGAGATAATCGAGATCGTCCCGACTTCGGCTAGTTTGGTCGGCAGCATAATGATGCCGGAACCCATCATGTTGACCATCGTCAGTATGGTTAACTGCACGACGCCCATTTTATTCGCTTTAGCCTGACTCATAATTTTTCTCCCTTCAGCAGGGCGCTTTGTGCTTCGCTTGATTTGATGACATAGCACCAGACCTGTTTGCGACCGTCATGTTCTTCGATGTAGACCCCCTGTAATTCCGGCGCAAAACCTGGCAGCAGGTTAATGCCTTCTTCCAGGGCAATGAAGTAACGCAGAACTGAACCGCCCCAGACTTCACCCGGAACAACACACAGCACGCCCGGAGGATAAGGCAGGGCACCTTCGGCTGCGATACGCCCTTCTGCATCCGGCAGACGAACCAGCTCCACCTCACCGCGTAAGTAGGCGTAGTTAGCTTCTTGTGGATTCATGCTGACGCGAGGGAAGTGTTCCTTACGGAACATCTCTTTTTGCAGTTGTTTCACGTTATGACGGGCATACAGGTCGTGCATTTCCTGGCACAACTGACGCAGGGTATAACCGGCGTAACGGGCTTCATGCTGTTTGTAAATGGAAGGCAGTACGTCCGCCAGAGGCGCATCATCTTCCAGCAGTTTTTCGAAACGTGCCAGCAGGGCGACAAGCTGTTGTAGTTTGGCCATATCTTCTGCCGGAGTCAGCAGGAATAAAATGGAGTTAAGGTCGCATTTTTCTGGAACGACACTATTTTCACGCAGGAAGTTAGCGAGAATGGTTGCAGGAACACCGAATGCCTCATATTCGCCGTTACGTGCATCAATGCCTGGGGTAGTCAGTAGCAGCTTGCACGGATCGACAAAATATTGGTTTTCTGCGTAGCCTTCAAAAGAGTGCCAGTGTTCTCCTGGTACAAACTGGAAGAAGCGCAGGTCATTGGCAATTTCAGCGGTGGGGTATGACTGCCATGGCTTGCCATCCACCAGTTCAGGAACGAACGGACGAATATGATGACAGTTTTCAAGGATCAGTTTGCGTGCATCAATGCCATTCGCCACGCAGTCCATCCACATATTGCGACCGCTTACGCCTTCATGCATTTTAGCGTTGACGTCCAGTGCCGCGAACAACGGATAGAACGGGCTGGTAGAGGCATGCATCATAAAGGCATTGTTCATGCGTTTATGCGGTACATAACGCGGTTGCCCTTTGATATGGCGGTCTTTTTTATGAATTTGTGAAGTCTGGGAAAAACCTGCCTGCTGTTTATGGACTGATTGCGTAACCAGAATGCCCGGATCGTTTTCATTAAGCTCCAGCAGCAGCGGCGAACAGTCAGCCATCATCGGGATAAACTGCTCGTAGCCGACCCATGCGGAGTCAAACAGAATGTAGTCACACAGATGACCAATTTTATCCACCACCTGGCGGGCGTTATAAATAGTGCCGTCGTAGGTGCCTAACTGAATAACCGCGAGGCGGAACGGACGAGCCTCTTTTGCCCGCTGCGGTGCGACTTCTGCAATCAGTTCGCGCAGGTAATTTTCTTCGAAGCAGTGCGCATCAATGCCACCGATAAAGCCATACGGGTTACGTGCCGTTTCCAGATAAACCGGTGTTGCACCAGCCTGTAGCAACGCCCCGTGGTGATTAGATTTATGGTTATTGCGGTCAAACAGCACCAGATCGCCCGGTGTCAGCAGTGCGTTTAATACCACTTTGTTTGAAGAGGAGGTGCCGTTTAAAACGAAGTAGGTTTTATCGGCATTAAACACTTTTGCCGCATGTTGTTGTGCGATACACGGCGCACCTTCATGAATCAGCAGATCGCCCATCGCCACGTCAGCGTTGCACAAGTCGGAACGGAAAAGAGTTTCACCAAAATACTCTACAAACTGGTTACCTGCCGGATGGCGACGGAAAAATTCGCCGCCCTGATGACCGGGGCAATCAAACGCGCTGTTACCCTGATTGACATAATCAACCAGTGCGCGGAAGAAAGGCGGGCGCAGCTGCGTTTCATAATGGCTGGCTGCGGTTTCTAACTGGCGACCATAAAACGTTTTCCGCGCTTCGCAATGTTCGAAGACACCCGAAATACGTGACAGGTATTTTGCAGGCACATGTTCTTCATTTTCCGTGGCAATAAATACAGGAATGCCATAGCCAGTAGCGTCTATTTCATCGAGTTTTCCACGTTCAACATCATCGACCGATAAAACAATGGCAGCAACGTCAATATAATTACTTTCTTCAATATTCACGCATACACGATGAGTGGAAAAGTAATTCTGGCAAGAACGACTAACGGCAATTTTTAATTCTGACATTTTTCATCTCTTTATTTCAGGTAATAGCAGGTCCTCAATTTCTCAAAAGAGAAATTGATAACGCCGGAAAAAAGCAAAACATCACCCCTGATAAATAAATCAGTAGTTTGCTTTTTGTAGATGCAATAACCCGACCAGCCCGGTAACTGGCAATACTCTACCTATCCAGATTGCGGCGTAGCGATCTGAATTAATAAGGGTATAAAAGGGTTAGCAATGTATGAGCACCAGGGGATACAGGTATTAACCTGTTATGCTTAAAGACAGGGAGACCTGTATTTTGAGGTGCCCTTTAGTCAGAAGACTAGCGGGCATTAAAGAAATGAAAGTCAAAGCTATTGCGATGGGAAAACTTCATAATATGAGTTGTTCGCCTTATATGAGGCATTGCACGGTTATTATTTTCCATTTTCCTTTACCTTTTTCTGTATCAGTTGAAGGTGAAATTATTCTATCCATGAAAAGTCTCCGATCTGTGAAGAAGATCAAAAAAATAATCAAATCTAAATCGCTTAATCATTAAGCATCAATGACCCAGAATAGATTGTTATCTTGTTGTTTTGAGATTGTGAGTTCATTGTTTTTTATTCGCAGGTGCCTTAGTTCGGCCGAATAATATTTCAGCAGAACTAAGGTTAAAATTTAAAGCATGAAAAATGAATAAACATTCAAAGCATAAACCGATACCCAATACCGGTTTCAGTAATAAAATGGCGAGGCCGAGCCGGGTCTTGTTCCAGTTTTTGCCGCAGATGCCCCATATAAATCCGCAAATAGTGGCTGTGTTCAACCGCATTTGGCCCCCACACCTGGTTGAGTAACTGGCGCTGGGTGAGCACTTTCCCGGCGTTATTAAGCAGCACCGCCAGCAGGCGAAACTCAATCGGGGTAAGATGCACCTCCTCTTCACCGCGATGGATCACCCGAGCCGCTAAATCGACGGTAACATCAGAAAATTTCACCACCGGATCGGGCGCGGCGGTAGCTGAGTGGCGGCGTAAAGCGACGCGCAGACGCGCCTGCAATTCGCCAATGCCAAACGGTTTACTCAGGTAATCATCAGCTCCGGCATCCAGCGCGGCGATTTTGTCGCTCTCTTCACTACGTGCGGAAAGCACAATCACCGGCACCGCGCTCCACTGGCGCAGGTCGCGGATAAACTCAATCCCATCACCGTCGGGCAGACCGAGATCGAGAATAATTAAATCCGGCTTGCGGGTTGCCGCTTCCAGTAAGCCGCGTTGCAGCGTTTCGGCCTCAAAGACGCGCATACCATCGCCCTCCAGCGCCGTGCGCAGAAACCGACGAATAGCCTGTTCATCTTCAACAATCAGAACGTTTGTCACATATCCTCATGAAATTCTTCAAGTTCAGGGGCAGTTTGCTGGGGAAGTGTAACACGAAAACAGGCACCACCTTCCGGTCGGTTGAACGCGGTAATGGTGCCGCCGTGTACATCCACAATCGCCCGACAAATTGCCAGCCCAAGCCCTACACCCGGCACCGCCGATTCTTTATTCCCACGCGCAAACTTATCGAATATCGTCTGCTCCTGGCCTGGCGGAAGACCGGAGCCATTATCCCAGACATCCAGTTGTAGCTTCTCGCCCTCAACGTGGGCATCAATACCAATTTCGGCCTGCGCACCCGCGTATTTCACCGCGTTCTCCAGCAGATTAATCAGCACCCGTTCAAAGAGTGGTCCGTCAACGTGGATTAAAGTCAGCGGTTCTGGCAGAGAAAGGTTGATGGGCGACGATAATCCCGGTTCCAGCATTTGCAGCGCGCTGCCGACCACTTCTTCCAGCGTTAACCACTCTTTCTTCAAATTAAAGCCGCCGGACTGAATTCGCGCCATATCCAGTAGATTATTCACCAGTCGGGTAGTGTTCAGCACATGCTGGCGAATCTCGCTGGCCTGGCGGGCGTGGGGCGATCCTTCGCTTGCCAGATCGAGCGTTAAGATTTCAGCCTGACCGAACAGCACCGTAAGCGGAGTGCGTAAATCATGCGAAAGTGCCGCCAGCAGGGCGTTGCGGATCTGTTCACGTTCGCTTGCCATCCGCGCCTGTTCTTCGCTGGCGGTCAGCGTCAGGCGTTCCAGGGCATTGGCAACTAACAGCGTAAACGTCTCCAGCAGGCGCTGCTGTTCCGGGATCATCAACTGGCGCAGATTCCCCGGTTCCACCACCACCAGACCGTAGGTTTTCTCGCCGCTTTTTAACGGCAAAATCTGGTACGGCACGCCGGGTAACGTGTCGGTGCCCGCGCCCGCAGGCAGGCCTTTATCAAAACTCCACTGCGCGATGGCATCGTCCCACGGCGTCATTCCTTGCGGATGTGTCATTGGCTGCAATTTTCCATTGTCATCAGGCAGCAACACCTGACTGCGAGCATGAAACGTGGAGGCAATAAACTGTTCGCTGGTGGCGGCGATATCCTGCGAACTGCGGCCCACAGCCAGAGCTTTCGACATTTCATATAAGTGTCGTGTGCGTTGCTCGCGGTAGCGGGCTACCCGCGCCTGATAACGCACGCCAGCAGTAAGGTTCCCGATCACCAGTCCGACGGTTAACATCACCGTGAAGGTCAGCAGATACTGCACATCAGAGACGGCGAGCGTGCCGCGTGGGGCGATAAAAAAGAGATCGAAACTCACCACATTAATGACGGTGGCGACCACTGAAGGCCAGCGCCCATAAAATAGCGCCACCACTACCACGCCTAACAGATACAGCATCACCAGGTTGGCGGCATCAAACGCCATCAGCCACTGCATGGCAATTAAGGTGATAACGGCGCATAACGCGGCGGCAACCACGCATCCCTGAATCTGTACCCGCCACTTGTCTTTAAAAGAGCGGCTATCCGGCGCGTTGTTAATCGTGCGGGCGGGTGGTTCATCAAGCGCGACCAGCACCTGATCGAGATCGGGGGCGATGCGCGCCAGTCGGTCAGCAAACGTTTCCCGACGCCACCAGCGGCGCGAGGCCGGACGACCGAGAATAATCTTGCCGAGATTATGTTCACGGGCATAACGCACTACGGCTTTTTCTTCCGCTGGATCAGAAAGTGTTGCCGTCTCTGCGCCCAGCTCCTGCGCCAGACGTAAGGCGCGGAGAATTGCCCGACGTTTTTTCTCCGGTAAGCGGTGCAGGGCAGGGGTTTCAACATACACCGCGTGCCAGACGCTCCCCAGCCTTGACGCCAGCCGCGCCGCTGCGCGAACCAGTTTTTCGCTGCCGGTGTTATGGCCGATGCATAAAAGGATCGCGTCACGCGTGTGCCAGACTTTCTCTTCGCCAGGGTGCCCCCGCCAGGCGCGCATTTGCTCATCTACGCGATCGGCAGTACGGCGCAGAGCCAGTTCGCGCAGGGCGATCAGATTGCCTTTGCGGAAAAAATGTTCAATGGCGCGCTCCGCCTGCCCGGCAATGTAGACTTTGCCTTCTTTCAGCCGTTGACGTAGGTCGTCCGGGGGCAAGTCCACCAGCACCACGTCGTCGGCGGCATCGAAAAAAGGATCGGGCACGGTTTCCCGTACCTGAATTCCGGTGACGCCGCTGACCACATCGTTCAGGCTTTCCAGGTGCTGAACGTTAACGGTAGTGAAAACATCAATGCCAGCTTCCAGCAGCTCTTCGATGTCCTGCCAGCGTTTGGGATGACGGGAACCTGGCGCATTACTGTGCGCCAGTTCGTCCATTAAGATCAGTGCCGGACGGCGGGCGAGGGCGGCATCGAGATCAAACTCGCTGATGTGCCGCCCACGGTACGCCTGGCGTTTTAGCGGCAGAACAGCCAGCCCTTCCAGCATTGCGGCAGTATCTTTCCGACCGTGGGTTTCTACCACGCCAACCACAATATCCAGCCCTTGCGCCCGCAGTCGCTGTGCTTCTGCCAGCATCGCCCAGGTCTTCCCGACGCCTGCACAGGCACCGAAGAAAACTTTTAGCTTCCCCCGATGCGGCGCGGCAGTTTGTTCCAGCAGACGATCGGGGTCGGGACGTAAGGGTTCGTTATTCATCAAGTTTATCCAGCGCCAGATTGAGTTCAACAATGTTGACGACCGGCTGGCCGATAAATTTCACCAGCGGTTGTTGGCTGTATTTTGCGATCAGTTGCGTGAGCTGTTCAACGCTGAGATTACGCGCTTTCGCCACGCGTGGGATCTGCCAGGCCGCCGCTTGCGGGGTAATGTTATTGTCCAGCCCGCTTGCCGACGCCGTCACCAGTTCAACCGGAACGCTCGTGCTGGCATCCGGGTTTGCTGCCCGTAAGGCGGCAACGCGTGCAGCTATCTGTTTATCCTGCTCCGGGTTACTGACCGCCAGATTACTCCCGCCAGAAGCCTGTGGATTATAGGGCATTTCTGCCGTTGCCGATGGGCGACCATGAAAATAGCCGTTGCCGGTAAAATTCTGCCCGATTAACGCTGAGCCGCGTACCGTATCACCTTCACGAATCAACGAACCGTTGGCCTGCCAGGGAAACCACCATTGCCCCAGCGCGGTGGTCAGCAGCGGGTAAACACCGCCGGTAATCAATAACAGAAAGAGAAATGTCGATAATGCCGGACGTAATCCACGCATGGTAACCCTCACACCAGACCGCAAACGGTCAGCAGTAAATCAATCACTTTGATACCGATAAACGGCACCAGCAGCCCACCCAGACCGTAAATCCATAAGTTACGGCGCAACATGGCAGAAGCCGTAAGCGGTTTATAACTCACGCCTTTTAACGCCAGAGGAATCAAAAAGACGATAATCAAGGCGTTGAAAATCACCGCACTGAGAATGGCGGAGTCGGGCGAATGCAGGCGCATAATGTTCAGCGCATTTAACTGCGGATACGTTGCCGCGAACGCCGCCGGAATAATGGCGAAGTATTTCGCCACATCGTTAGCGATGCTGAAGGTGGTGAGCGAGCCACGGGTCATCAGCATCTGTTTGCCAATGTGCACCACCTCGATCAACTTGGTCGGGTTGGAGTCGAGATCCACCATATTGCCCGCTTCTTTCGCCGCCTGGGTGCCGGAGTTCATCGCCACCGCGACATCTGCCTGCGCCAGCGCCGGAGCATCGTTGGTGCCGTCGCCGGTCATCGCCACTAAACGGCCTTCTGCTTGATACTGACGAATCAACGCCAGCTTGGCCTCCGGTGTCGCTTCGGCGAGGAAATCATCGACGCCCGCTTCCGCAGCAATCGCGGCGGCAGTCAGACGGTTATCGCCGGTAATCATCACCGTTTTAATGCCCATTTTGCGCAGTTGCGCGAAACGCTCTTTTATGCCGCCTTTGACGATATCTTTCAGTGCAATAACGCCCAGCACACGGGAACCTTCTACTACTACCAGCGGCGTGGCACCCTGACGCGCAACGTTATCAACTTTTTGATCGACATCGGCAGGGAAGTGACCACCGTTAGCTTCAACATGGCGGCGAATGGCATCGACAGAACCTTTACGGATCATACGGTTGTCGATGTTGATCCCACTCATCCGGCTTTGCGCAGTAAACGGCACAAAAGTAGCGTGAAGCGACTGCACATCGCGCTCGCGCAGGTTAAAACGCTGCTTGGCGAGGATCACAATACTGCGGCCTTCCGGCGTTTCGTCGGCCAGCGAAGCCAGTTGTGCGGCATCGGCCAGCGTTTTTTCCTCTACGCCCTGCGCGGGGATAAACTCCGACGCCTGACGGTTACCTAGCGTGATGGTGCCGGTTTTATCCAGCAGCAGAACGTCAACGTCGCCTGCCGCTTCAACGGCACGTCCGCTGGTGGCGATCACATTGGCGCCCAGCATCCGGCTCATCCCGGCGACGCCGATCGCTGAAAGCAAGCCGCCAATAGTCGTTGGGATCAGACAGACCAGCAGCGCCACCAGTACCGTTACGCTGACCGCGTTACCGCCCCAGGCAGAAAATGGCCATAGCGTTGCGGTTGCCAGTAAAAAGACGATGGTCAGGGCAATCAGCAGGATGGTCAGGGCAATCTCGTTCGGCGTTTTGCGTCGCTGTGCGCCTTCCACCATCGCGATCATCCGATCCAAAAACGTCTCGCCGGGATTAACGCTGCACGCGATCACCAGCCAGTCAGAAAGAATACGCGTGCCGCCAGTGACGGAGGCAAAATCGCCGCCGGATTCACGGATCACCGGTGCCGATTCCCCGGTGATGGCGCTTTCATCGACCGATGCCCCCCCTTCAATAACTTCACCATCGCAGGGGATAATATCGCCAGCTTCTACCAGTACGATATCGCCTTTACGCAGTTGATCGGCAGGTACTTTGTCCGCCGCAGCGCCATATTTCGGCTCGCGCAGCTTGCGGGCAAAGGCAGTTTTTTTGACCCCTTTCAGACTGTTGGCCTGCGCTTTACTGCGGCCTTCTGCCAGCGCCTCGGCGAAATTAGCGAACAGCACGGTGATCCACAGCCAGCCACTAATTGCCGCGCTAAACAGCGCATTGCCAGGCATCGCGCCGCTTGCCATCGCGATGCTAATAACGGTGGTCAGCAGACTGCCTATCCAGACGATAAACATCACCGGATTGCGCCATTGCGCCTGCGGGTTTAATTTTTTCACCGCTTCTTTCAGCGCCTGAACGACAAGTGTTGGTTCGAATAGCGCCAGTTGTTTACGACTCATATTCAGTGCTCACTCAAGATCATCAGGAGAGATATTCCGCCACCGGACCAAGCGCCAGGGCAGGGATAAAGGTCAGTGCGCCAACCAGCAACACGGTGCCGATTAACAGGCCAACAAACAGCGGGCCGTGCGTAGGCAGCGTGCCGGAGCTGGCGGGTTGGCTCTTTTTACTCACCAGCGAACCGGCAATCGCCATCACCGGAATAATCACCCCGAAGCGACCGACAAACATGCAGAACGCCAGTAAACAGTTCCAGAATGGTGAGTTGGCGCTTAAGCCGGCAAAGGCGCTGCCATTGTTGTTGGCGGCGGACGACACGGCGTACAGCACTTCGCTAAAACCATGCGGGCCAGGGTTGAGCATGGCGCTACGTCCGGCGTCGGTCATCATTGCCAGCGCCGCGCCCATCAGCACCAGCGTCGGGGTGACCAGAATCGCCAGCGCGGTCAGTTTCATCTCGCGCACGTCGATCTTTTTACCCAGATATTCCGGTGTGCGACCAATCATCAGCCCGGCAATAAACACTGCCAGCAGGACGAACAGCATCATGCCGTAAAGGCCAGAACCAACGCCGCCGAATACCACTTCACCAATTTGCATCAACCACATCGGCACCATGCCACCAGGAGCGGTAAACGAATCATGCATCGCAATCACCGCACCGCAGGAAGCTGCTGTAGTCACGACTGCAAACAGGCTACTGACCAGCACGCCAAAACGGCTCTCTTTACCTTCCATATTGATGTTGCTGTCTGCGCCGAGTGCCAGCAGATGCGGATTACCCTGAACTTCTGCCCACATCACCACGCCTACGCAGATGACAAAAATCACCGACATCGCCCACAGCAACATGCGCCCCTGGCGGCGATCGCCCGCCACTTCGCCAAAGGCAAAACACAGCGCCGTTGGGATCAAGAAGATCGCCAGCATCTGCACGAAGTTGGTCAGTGCGGTTGGGTTTTCAAACGGATGCGACGAGTTGGCATTAAAGAAACCGCCGCCGTTAGTGCCGAGCATCTTGATCGCTTCCTGAGAAGCTACTGGTCCCATCGGTAACAGTTGTTGTACACCTTCAACGGTCGTCACCGGCTGATAGGGCAGAAAATTTTGCAGCGCACCTTGTTGAATAAAAAACAGTGCGATCAACAACGCCACAGGGGCTAACACCCATAACGTGATGCGTAGCAGATCGACCCAGGCATTGCCGAGCGTGCTCATGCTCTGGCGGGTAAATGCGCGGATGAGGGCAAAAATCACCGCAATCCCGCTGGCGGCAGAAAGAAAGTTTTGCACTGTTAAACCCGCCATCTGGCTGAAATAGCTCAACGTGGTTTCACCGCTATAAGATTGCCAGTTGGTATTCGTGACAAAGCTGACGGCGGTATTGAGCGCCAGATCCCACGACAGCCCCGGCAACTGCTGCGGATTAAGCGGCAGATAGTGCTGACCGAGCAACATAAAAAACAGCACCGCCAGCCCCAGCATGTTCAGGCAGAGAATGGCAGAGAGATATTGCTTCCAGTTCATCTCGCGACCAGAGACGCCAAGTGCGCGAAAGAGTACGCACTCAATGCCCGCCGTACCGGGAAGAGGAATATCATTAATCAGCCGCGCCAGCCCGCTGCCTAAAGGGCGCGCCACCACCATCAGCACCAGTAAAAACGTGGCGATCAGTAAGAACCCTTGCGCAGCCATCAGAACGCCTCCGCATTGATCAGGGCATAAACCAAATAACCCAGTAATAAAAACACCAGCAATACGCCGGCTATCACGCCTGCACTCACAGTGCACCTCCAGTGGCCTAAAAGTGATACCGGAAGGGTAGAATTCTGGCTGCAAAGATTTCGCAAAAATCTGCGGGCGGGGTGTAAAAAAAGTATAAAAATGGCAAAAGCCATGATTTAACTAATGATTAGTATTAATTTAACTTTCATGTAACTTAATTACACGGTGAATGTAAATAAACCATCAATAAGCAAAAATAAGTGGTCGGATGAGTAGTAAAATTACACAAAAGGCGGTACTATTTTCATCAGATAAACAAATTCATTTTTCCGGTGCCATTCACCGGGTAGATACAAAAAGGGGGAGAAAAGTATGGAACTCTACAGAGAATATCCTGCATGGCTTATCTTTTTACGCCGTACTTATGCGGTTGCAGCGGGCGTTCTGGCGCTGCCTTTCATGCTTTTCTGGAAAGACCGCGCCCGCTTTTACAGCTACCTGCATCGCGTCTGGTCGAAAACCAGCGAGAAACCGGTGTGGATGGATCAGGCCGAAAAGGCAACCGGTGATTTTTATTGATTGCTAAACACTAAGTTCAAAGAAAACCGCCAGCGGAAACGCTGGCGGTTTTTTTGTTTTCGCCGTCTACACTTACTCCTGTAAACCGCTCAGGAGCAGTAATGAATCAGCAACTTTTTGATGAAAGCACCCTAATCCGTATCTTCGCGCTTCACGAGTTACACCGTCTTAAAGAGCGAGGCTTAACGCGCGGTATGCTCAACGATTATCACAGCCGCTATAAACTCGTATTTCTGGCTCATTCTCAGCCCGAGTACCGCAAGCTCGGCCCGTTCGTGGCAGATATTCACCAGTGGCATAATCTGGAGGAGTATTACAACCAGTATCGCCAGCGCGTAATTATTTTGCTTTCTCACCCCGCCAACCCGCGCGATCACACCAACGTTTTGATGCACGTTCAGGGGTATTTTCGTCCCCATCTTGATTCCACAGAACGTCAGCAACTGGCGGCGCTTATCGACAGTTATCGATGTGGCGAGCAACCGCTTCTTGCGCCGCTGATGCGTATCAAACACTATATGGCGCTTTATCCTAATGCCTGGCTTTCAGGGCAACGTTATTTCGAACTTTGGCCGCGTGTTATTAACTTGCGCCATGCAGGAGTTTTATGACCACCCATCTGGTCTGGTTTCGCCAGGATTTACGTCTGCACGATAATCTCGCGCTGGCTGCTGCCTGCCGCAATTCATCTGCACACGTGGTGGCGCTGTTTATTGCCACACCGCAGCAGTGGGCAGCGCATAATATGTCGCCGCGTCAGGCTGAACTTATCAATGCTCAACTGAACGGGCTACAAATCGCGCTGGCGGAAAAAGGTATTCCTTTGTTATTTCATGAAGTGGATGACTTTGCTGCCAGCGTCGAAATGGTTAAACAGGTGTGCGTGGAAAACGGCATTACCCATTTGTTTTATAACTATCAGTATGAAGTGAATGAGCGAGCGCGGGATGCTCTGGTTGAGAAAACGCTTTGTAACGTGGTGTGTGAAGGATTTGATGACAGCGTGATCCTGCCACCTGGCGCGGTGATGACCGGTAACTATGAGATGTACAAAGTCTTTACGCCATTTAAAAATGCCTGGCTGAAACGGCTGCGGGAAGGGATGCCGGAGTGCGTCGCTGCACCAAAAGTACGTAGTAGCGGATCGATAGACCCCGCACCATCCATTTCGCTGAATTACCCTCGTCAGCCTTTCGACACAGCATATTTCCCGGTGGAAGAAAAAGTGGCGATCGCGCAATTACGCCAGTTTTGCCAGAACGGAGCAGGGCTGTACGAGCAACAGCGTGATTTCCCGGCAGTGGAAGGCACCAGCCGTTTGTCCGCTAGTCTGGCAACGGGAGGATTATCGCCTCGCCAGTGTTTACATCGCCTGCTGGCGGAACAACCGCAGGCGATGGAGGGCGGGGCAGGTAGCGTCTGGCTTAATGAGTTGATTTGGCGCGAGTTTTACCGTCACCTGATAACGTATTACCCCTCGCTGTGTAAACATCGTCCGTTTATTGCCTGGACTGACCGCGTACAGTGGCAAAGCAATCCCGCGCATTTAAAGGCCTGGCAGGAAGGCAAAACGGGATACCCGATTGTCGATGCCGCCATGCGTCAGCTTAACAGCACTGGCTGGATGCATAACCGTCTGCGGATGATCACAGCTAGCTTTCTGGTGAAAGATTTGTTGATCGACTGGCGCGAAGGGGAGCGGTATTTCATGTCGCAGCTGATTGATGGTGATTTGGCAGCCAATAACGGTGGCTGGCAGTGGGCGGCTTCCACCGGAACCGACGCTGCGCCGTATTTTCGTATTTTCAACCCGACAACCCAGGGCGAGAAATTTGACCGCGAAGGCGAGTTTATCCGCCAGTGGTTACCGGAGCTGCGCGATGTGCCGGGAAAATCGGTGCATGAGCCGTGGAAGTGGGCAGAGAAAGCGGGTGTGAAGCTGGATTATCCAGAGCCGATTGTCGATCACAAAGAAGCGAGAGTACGAACGTTGGCAGCGTATGAGGCGGCGAGGAAGGGGAAATAACAAACGCATCAGGCAGTTGTGCCCAGATGCCGGATGCGACGTGAACGCCGTATCCGGCCTGATAGTGCAAATTTAATGAGCCATTCAGGCGTGATAAGACGCGTCAGCGTCGCATCAGGCGCTTATTAAGACTCCAGCGCCAGCGCGCGATTTCTGAACTTCAGCGTCTGGTACAGCCAAATCATCAGTACCAGTCCTACACACGCCAGTGCGCCCCAGGTAATTTGATCAAATACTTCAATATATGCATTGATGGAGTAGTTGATCGCCCCGGAAGCATCAAACGAAGCTTGCGATGTCTGATCGGCAATTACACCCGCCAGATAGTTCGCAATCGCGCCGGAAAGCAGCATATAAATTCCGGTTAATACGCCGGTCACGCCGGGGATTTCAATACGCGTAATTTGCGACATGGCTACCGGATCGATGAACAGTTCGGCAAAGCCCATCACTGCCAGCCCCAGAACCATCAGCGGCAGGGAAGAGTGTCCATATATCGCAGACCAGCGGGCGCTTAAGGTCAGAATGCAGAATCCGGCGCTCATCAGACCGAGGCCAAGAGCAAATTTTCCCCAAATGCGCACGGTACGATTTCCCGCGACGCTCTCTTTTACCACCCACGCAAGGAACACCCCACACAGCATGACCGCGAAGGCATTAATCGACTGGAACATCGCCGTAGGAACGGTATAACCGAAAATATCGCGGTTAACGAAACGGTCGATATAAAGGCTAATCGAACTGCCGCCCTGTTGTGCGAAGGCCCAGAACAACATACTGAAGAAGGTAAGGGTAACAATCAGCCCCAGTTCTTTACGCTGTTTCTGATTTTCTGCCTTGCGATAAATTTTTGCCAGCACCGCCAGTCCAATCACCGTGGCAACAATTAAGGCGTATACCGACCACTCTTTCCAGAACAATACAGTAATCAGCGCGGGCGTTGCGACCAGCAGAACCAGCAGCCATCCCCAGTTTGGCAGGAGAAAGTTTTTCGCACACAGCACCTCTTTATTAACGCCCCGGGTATGAGCGAAATGACGATTGCCGCATAAGAAAATGACCAGTCCGGCGATCATCCCGACCGCAGCCAGGCCAAAGCCCATTGCCCAGCTGTATTCTTCCTGGGCGTAACCACAGGCGATAGGGGCGATAATAGAACCCACGTTACCCGCCGCATACATCAGCGAGAAACCGCCATCACGACGCGGATCGGTTGGCTCATAGAGTTCGCCAAGCAGGCAACTGACGTTGGATTTAAACAGGCCATAGCCGCAGACGATAATCGCCAGCGACAAATAGAGGAATGTCGGATGGATCTCGCTGGCGCCCAGCACCAGATGCCCGATCGCCATCAACAACGCTCCCAGCATTACCGCCATACGGTTGCCGAGCACTTTATCGGCCAGGAAACCGCCAAGAATTGGCGTGACATATACCAGTGAACAGTAGGCACTGAATAACGCGTAAGCGTGGGTATCGTTGTACTTCAGTTGATTGGTGAGATAGAGAATCAGCAGGGCGCGCATTCCGTAGAAGCTAAAATATTCCTAGATTTGTAGCGCGACAACGTAGTAGATAGCGCGCGGCTGTGATGCGTGTTTATTCATAATAATTCCACAGTTGGATGCGACGCCACGTAATAAAAGCGCGGTGTGCGTGTGTTTCCTTAAAGTTAAAACCTTGATACAGATCTGATTATTTATGCAATATGCTGTCTGTTTGCATAAATATACATGAACTGAGGTGTGGTGAAATAAACAATTTGCGCCTTTTGGCCGCCTGTTTGTTTCTTAATATGTCAAAAGATTGGCTATCGACGAACAGGCGAGGTAACGCTATGTTAACGGTGTAGCTATCAGAATACGGAAGGCGCGAAGATGAAAAACACCGAACTGGAACAACTGATTAACGAAAAACTGAACAGCGCGGCGATAAGTGATTACGCGCCGAATGGTTTGCAGGTGGAAGGCAAAGAGACGGTGCAAAAAATTGTTACCGGTGTCACCGCCAGCCAGGCGCTGCTCGATGAAGCGGTGCGTCTGGGCGCGGATGCGGTCATTGTGCATCATGGCTATTTCTGGAAAGGCGAATCGCCGGTCATTCGCGGCATGAAGCGTAACCGTTTAAAAACCTTGCTGGCGAATGATATCAACCTGTATGGCTGGCATCTGCCACTGGACGCACATCCGGAGCTGGGTAATAACGCACAACTGGCGGCGTTACTGGGGATCACGGTCATGGGCGAAATTGAGCCGTTGGTGCCGTGGGGCGAACTGACCATGCCTGTGCCGGGGCTGGAACTGGCTTCCTGGATTGAAGCGCGTCTGGGACGCAAGCCGTTGTGGTGTGGCGATACCGGACCTGATGTAGTGAAACGCGTCGCCTGGTGCACGGGCGGCGGGCAAAGTTTTATCGATAGCGCCGCGCGTTTTGGCGTGGATGCATTTATTACTGGCGAAGTTTCTGAACAGACCATTCATTCAGCCCGCGAGCAGGGATTGCATTTTTATGCCGCAGGTCACCATGCCACTGAACGCGGCGGTATTCGCGCGTTGAGCGAGTGGCTGAATGAAAATACCGATCTTGATGTGACCTTTATTGATATTCCTAATCCTGCATAACGAATAATCAGAGGGATCGAAAGTGCAACGAGCGCGTTGTTATCTGATAGGTGAAACGGCGGTAGTGTTGGAACTGGAACCGCCAGTGACGCTGGCTAGCCAGAAACGGATCTGGCGACTGGCGCAGCGTCTGGTGGATATGCCGAATGTGGTGGAAGCCATTCCCGGCATGAACAATATCACGGTGATTTTGCGCAATCCTGAGTCGCTGGCGCTGGATGCCATTGAGCGTTTGCAACGCTGGTGGGAGGAGAGTGAGGCGCTGGAACCGGAGTCACGCCATATCGAAATCCCGGTGGTTTACGGCGGCGTTGGCGGGCCGGATTTGGCGGTGGTCGCGGCGCATTGTGGGTTGAGCGAGAAACAGGTTGTTGAATTGCACTCCTCCGTGGAATACGTGGTCTGGTTTTTAGGTTTTCAACCGGGCTTCCCGTATCTCGGGAGCTTGCCGGAACAACTACACACGCCACGGCGCGCTGAACCGCGCTTGCTCGTTCCGGCAGGTTCTGTCGGGATCGGCGGGCCGCAGACCGGTGTTTATCCGCTGGCAACGCCGGGTGGCTGGCAGTTGATTGGTCATACCTCACTCAGCCTGTTTGATCCGGCGCGTGACGAACCCATCTTATTACGTCCTGGAGATAGCGTGCGCTTTGTGCCGCAGAAGGAGGGAGTATGTTGAAAATTATTCGTGCGGGGATGTATACCACCGTGCAGGATGGTGGTCGTCACGGTTTTCGCCAGTCGGGTATCAGCCATTGCGGCGCACTGGATATACCCGCGCTGCGCATTGCTAATCTGCTGGTGGGGAATGATGCCAACGCTCCCGCACTGGAAATTACGCTCGGTCAGTTAACGGTTGAATTTGAACGCGATGGTTGGTTTGCCCTGACCGGCGCAGGTTGTGAAGCGCGGCTGGATGATAACGCCGTCTGGACCGGCTGGCGCTTGCCGATGAAAGCAGGCCAGCGTTTAACCCTTAAACGTCCGCAACATGGTGTTCGTAGCTATCTGGCGGTGGCGGGCGGTATTGATGTCCCGCCAGTGATGGGGTCATGCAGTACCGATCTCAAAGTGGGGATTGGCGGGCTGGAAGGGCGTTTACTAAAGGATGGTGACCGACTCCCGATTGGCAAAGCGAAGCGGGATTTTATGGAAGCACAGGGCGTTAAACAGCTACTGTGGGGCAACCGCATTCGCGCCTTGCCGGGGCCGGAATATCATGAGTTCGATCGCGCCTCGCAGGATGCATTCTGGCGTTCGCCCTGGCAACTTAGCCCGCAAAGCAACCGGATGGGCTATCGCTTACAGGGGCAAATCTTAAAACGCACCACCGATCGTGAACTGTTATCTCACGGTTTGCTACCGGGCGTGGTGCAGGTGCCGCATAACGGGCAGCCCATTGTGCTAATGAACGACGCGCAAACCACCGGCGGTTACCCGCGCATTGCCTGCATTATTGAAGCCGACATGTATCATCTGGCGCAAATCCCACTCGGACAGCCCATTCATTTTGTCCAGTGTTCACTGGAAGAGGCACTAAAAGCGCGGCAAGATCAGCAACGTTATTTCGAACAATTAGCGTGGCGGCTGCACAATGAAAATTGACCTGAACGCCGATCTGGGCGAAGGCTGTGCCAGTGACGCTGAACTGTTAACGCTGGTTTCCTCAGCCAATATTGCCTGTGGATTTCATGCAGGCGACGCGCAAACCATGCTGGCAAGCGTGCGTGAAGCAATAAAAAATGGCGTAGCGATTGGCGCGCACCCGAGTTTTCCCGACAGGGAAAATTTTGGTCGTAGCGCCATGCAACTGCCGCCGGAAATGGTTTATGCCCAGACGCTGTATCAAATTGGCGCGCTGGCAGCGATTGTCCGTGCAGAAGGTGGTGTGATGCGCCACGTCAAACCGCACGGTATGTTGTATAACCAGGCGGCGAAAGACGCACAACTGGCAGATGCCATCGCCAGAGCGGTATACGCTTGCGATCCGGCATTGATTCTTGTCGGGCTGGCGGGAAGCGAGCTGATCCGTGCAGGCAAGCGTAATGGCCTGACAACGCGCGAGGAAGTGTTTGCCGATCGCGGTTATCAGGCTGACGGCTCGCTGGTGCCGCGAAGCCAGCCAGGCGCGTTGATTGAAAACGAAGAACAGGCGCTGGCGCAGACGCTGGAGATGGTGCAACACGGCAGAGTCAAAAGTATCACCGGCGAATGGGCGAAGGTCACGGCGCAAACGGTCTGCCTGCATGGCGACGGCGAGCACGCACTGGCGTTCGCCCGCCGACTACGCGCTACATTTACCAAAAAGGGGATTGTTGTCGCAGCATAATCCCGCTGAACAAAGAACGAAAAAAGGATATCACCATGCCTGAAGGCCCGGAGATCCGCCGTGCAGCGGATAACCTGGAGGCGGCGATCAAAGGCAAACTACTAACTGATGTCTGGTTTGCCTTCCCGCAGTTAAAACCGTATCAATCACAACTTATTGGTCAACACGTCACCCATGTGGAAACTCGTGGTAAGGCGTTGTTAACTCATTTTTCTGATGGTTTAACGCTCTATAGCCATAATCAGCTTTACGGCGTGTGGCGCGTGGTTGATACCGGCGAAGAGCCGCAGACCACGCGGGTGCTGCGGGTAAAACTGCAAACGGCTGACAAAACCATTCTGCTTTATAGCGCCTCGGATATTGAGATGTTGACCCCGGAACAACTGACCACACATCCGTTTTTACAACGCGTTGGCCCCGATGTGCTGGATCCGAATCTGACGCCGGAGGTGGTGAAAGAACGGTTATTATCGCCGCGCTTTCGTAATCGGCAGTTTGCTGGATTACTGCTCGATCAGGCGTTTCTGGCAGGGCTTGGCAATTATTTGCGGGTGGAGATCCTCTGGCAGGTCGGGTTGACCGGAAGTCATAAAGCGAAAGATCTCAATGTGGCGCAACTGGATGCACTCGCGCACGCGCTACTGGATATTCCGCGTCTTTCTTACGCTACGCGGGGGCAGGTGGATGAGAATAAACATCATGGGGCGCTGTTTCGCTTTAAAGTTTTTCATCGTGATGGCGAGAAGTGCGAACGCTGTGGCGGCATCATTGAGAAAACCATGTTGTCATCGCGCCCGTTTTACTGGTGTCCAGGCTGCCAGCACTAGGCCGACCGCTTCGGCGCATAAGTTGAAATAAACCGTGCAATGGCAGGCCCCGTCAGCAAAATACTGAACAAGCGCAGGGTTTGCATCGCCATGATGAACGCCATATCGGCATTGCTCCCTGCGGCGATGACCGCCACCGTATCAAGCCCGCCGGGGCTGGTGGCGAGATAGGCGGTCATAAAATCAATATGCATAAACCGGGTCAGCCCCCACGCCATACCCGCACAAATAGCCAGCAGAGCAAAAATCGACAGCAGGATTTGCGGTAGTGGGCGCAATGCCCGCAGTAATATTTGTTTATCGAAACCAAGACCAATCCGCCAGCCAATTGCCATATACGTCATCGCCAGCAGCCATTCTGGTAGTTCGATGGTGATGAGCTGACCAGACTGGAGCACTGCGCCCGCCAGCATCGGGATGAGCATCGTGCCGGAAGGAAGACGTAGCAGGCATCCCACTGTACCGGCAACCACTGCGAGCAAAATCGTAAGCATAAGATTAATGCTCACTGGCGGGAACCAGATAATCTGTTGATTAACCGCTTCAGCGTTATCGCCCAGCATCATCCGCGTAACCAGAACTGCCGCACCTGCGACAAACAGTACCCGCAGATATTGCATAAACGCCACCAGACGGATATCTGCGCCGTAATCCTGCGCCATAGCGACCATTGCCGCTGCGCCGCCGGGGGAGGAACCCCAGGCACCGGTATTCCCAGGCAGTGAGCTATAGCGCACCAATAGCCAGCCCACGATGGCGCTGGAAAGCAGCGTCACCAGTAAAATAGCTAACACGATCGGCCAGTTAACGGCCAGGGTGGTGAGAATCGAACCAGTGAGGTTTTGCGCAATCATGCAGCCAAGAATGGCCTGCGCAGCAAGAAAAGCGGAGCGAGGGAGTTGCAGAGTTATTCCGCGCATACTGAAGATGATCCCGGCGATCATCGGCCCAAGTAATAGCGCCGCCGGGAGATGTACCGCGAGGAAGCCAATAGAAAGGAGAAGTGATAGTACACATAACATTCCCCACTGCAAAACTGGCATCCTTCGCTCCTTCATTATTATCTCTTTGGTGTATCGATACAGCATAAAGAAAGCCGGGTCTGGAAAAAATAACGGTAATCAAGGAAAAGGAGGAAATGAGTAATTATCTGAATGCGATACCCTTCTCGACTGAAAAGGGCATCATCTCGATTCAGTTGTAGTTAATCTTAAAAAGCACCACAGTATCGAAGGGACCAGCCTCGATGGGGGTGCCTGGAATGGACGAAAGTTCAGCCGTATAGTTTTTTTCGTAGATCAGCATGTCGCTGGTGAAATCGGCATATTCGCTGTATTTATTGAAGGTATAGGGCGAGGCGTTTTCGTCCAGTAAACGTAGTTTAAGTCCATTACCAATCAACAATGCTTTATCTTCTTCAACCAACGTTTCTTCGGTATAAAACGAGGAACTGACTTTAAATCCGTCGGTGCACTGGTCATTTTGTGATTTTGTCGTCTTAATACTAAAATTTTTCGACATCGTGTGGCGGCGAATATCCAGGACGTTAAATTTACCAAAATCAATCACCTGTGTTTCAGGCGAAATAGAAAAGTTAACGCTGCAATCCAGTACACGAATGTTTTCCAGACCGGTAATGTGATATTTCAGGTTTTGGGCAGAAGGATCTTCATTAACACTGCCAGCGCCATCGAATTGCACCACAATATAGTCGCTCAGCGTACTTTGATAATCATGCGGCGGCATTTCACGAACTTTAACATAGAGCCGCATACGAGCGAGAAATGTACGCGACATATGAATATTGTTGGAATCGCCGGAACAAATCTTATTTTGCCACCCCATAGCAATGATCTGCTCTGGTGTGTAGATACCAATTTTCTTGCTGTCGATACACTGGTTGGTGTCGATTCGACTTTTCCCGAGACTGGCATCGTAATCAACGCCGTTATATGTTACGCCAAGTTGATAATAGCGATCCTGCATTCCGGGGTAGGGGTTTACCCAGGCATAAACATGCTCGCTTTCAAAGTTGCCGTTAGTATTGTTGTCACAATAGACGGGAATTTTAATATCGTCAGATTCCCAGATTTTATCGCCAGGTTTAGCATTGCCCGGCACAGCAAAGGGTTGAATAGCTTCTGATTTTTCTACAGATCCGCCAGATGTGCCAAAATAGCAGTTCAGCGCCAGCGCAGACTTCAACGGTAGAAATAACAGACAGATAACGAACAACAATCCCTTGCCAGCACTCATTTCTTCGCCTCCACCGCCTGTAAACGACATTGTCCGTTACAGTTCAGAGTATTCATCCGTAATGCGCCGTAATCATCCATGTAACCCAGGTAAAATTGATTACCGTTATAGCTTCCTGTATTCGTTGTGACGGTGCTAAAAGGGGCAATCATCACCGATTTAAAACCGGGGAGCACACCTTTATCATTTTGCCCAAGATAGGCAATCGTCAGGTAATAGGCGGTAGGGTTTTTCAGGGTAAGTTCGTTGCCCTTCTGGCTAACCTGTAACTGTAACTCTATGTGTTCACCTGTTTTCTTGCGCAATGCCGCAGGTCGCCAGAACAACTTAATACGGCTTTGGATCGCGACCTGAAGTATCGCATGGTCGCTGCTTTTATCCGGCGCTGGCGGAATTTCGCGCATGTTATAGTAGAACAACGTTTCACGATCGCTGGGCAATTGTGTGGTTGACGCTTGCTTTACAATCCGCACCTGCGATGTTGCTTTTGGTTCCAGGCGCTGTATTGGTGGCAGGGCGACCAGAAGATCGTCGCTTTTCTCCCCTTTATGATTTTCTATCCAGGAATATGCAAGGTAAGGCAGTTTGTCACTTTGGTTTTCTATGCGCAGGCTGGTGGCTTTGTCGTTGGCGTTAAACACAACTCGTGTGCGATCGGGTTGCACTGCAGCGTTGCTACCCAGGCTGACGGCTAACAGAATCAGGGGCAATCCTTTAATAAATGTCATTCTCTTTTCCTTAATTAATGACAAGGTAAAATCAGGCGTTTGGTCGTGTCTTCCAGACGTTCTGGCAGATGAATAATGCAACTTTGTTTATCGCCCCAGAGCACAGTAAATTGCTGGTTTTCAGCTACTCCGCCAAGCCAGGCATGGCCTTCCTCGCTAACCATACCGACACTAATTCCACTGCCATTCTGCTGAATATTGGCACCGAGAGGGGGATAGTGACCGCTGGCGTCGCGAATAATAATGTTAACGTCTTTACCAGAACGGGAAGCCAGCGATTTGTAACCAATAGCGCCTTCAATCCACGTTTCTTTGATGATATTTTCAGCAACCGTTACGCCATCAGGTAAATCATTCATGTTGACTGCCACGGTGGAAGGTTGGTAACTGGAAATTAGCGGCACTACCGCAATACCAAAATGGTTGGTGTAGTCGAGATTACCCTGAACCGGAATATTTGCCACGCCGTCGGTGCTGACCATCAGCCGAGGCTCATTGGTTGAACTGCGGCGATGGAAGGCTGCGCCATATTGAGTGGCGGTAAAGGAACCGCTCCAGCTACTGCTGACAGAGCTGTAATCATTGGCGGCATAAGTGCCAGACAAATCCCATTCGCCGGCTGAACTCAGGTGTTGATAGTTACCACTCACCTGGGCGCCATTGTCAGGACGGTCGGATTGCAGCCCGGCAGACATGCCCCAGCTATTACGTTCATCCAGCGTATCGTTCCACGACATGCGGTGCGTGGTGCTGTTACTACTGTTTTGCATGTCATAGCCGACTCGACCACCGTTACCGACAGGTAATGAAATCGACAGGTAAATCTGGTTGTCGCGATCTTTGTCTTCGTAGTGGGTTGTGTTGAATGACGTCGAGATCGATATATCTTTCCAGTCACCGATATCAATATTAAAACCTGCCGTTATGTTGGCGGTCGTGGAGGTATTTGCGTTCCACCAGGTCTGATGTAACAGGTTGGCGTACAGGTTGAGGTTCAGAGGGGTTATCGGTTGGCCTACTGATAAGCTGATCGTCTGTTTTTCGTCTTGTGCATCGTTGTCGTTGTATTTGTGATCCAGATAGTTGGCGTAGCTGTGAAAATGACGATCGGAGAAGCGATAAGCAGCGAGTGAAATCGTACTATTTGTGGCGTCCACTTGTTTGCTGTAATTGAAACGGTAGCTTAAGCCCCGCTCGTCCTGCTGGGTATCAAATTGGCTACTGGCCCAGGTGACATCAAATGACAACGCCCCCAGCCAGAGCATATTTTGCCCGATGCCTATTGCGCCAGAATGGTAGTCATCTCCGGAGAGTAGCAAACCGCCATATAACGAGGTATTCGAGAGCATCCCCCAGGATATTTCATTACTAAAAAAGGTTTCATTTTCAGTTTGATGAGACATTGAGGTTCGCGGCTGACCAACAGCAAGTTTATAGCGAACCTGACCCTGGCGCGTCAGGAAGGGCGTCGAGGCGGCCGAAACCTGAAAGTTGTTCACACGTCCATCGTCTTCCGTCACTTTGACATCCAGCGTGCCCTGAACAGACTGATTGAGGTCATCAATAATAAACGGGCCTGGCGGGACTTTTTTCTGATAAATAACTCGCCCCGAATGACTTACGGTGACAGTGGCGTTGGTTTGCGCGATACCGCTGATTTGTGGGGCGTAACCACGCAATTCCCAGGGCAACATCCGGTCATCGCTGGTCAGTGCCGCACCGGTATAAGAAAAACCGTCGAAAATATTGGAACTAAAATCAGTTTCGCCCAGGGTTAATTTCGAACCTAATTGCGGTAGTGGGCGAAAAAGATAAGTACGTGATATTCCGCCGCTCTGGTCATGGGCATCGTCGCTTTCGGAGCTGCTCAGCTGGTAATCGCTGCGTAAGCGCCATGCACCCATGTTAATACCGGCAGTACCGTAAGCGTTCAGGTTGGTGTTGCTGCTACTGCCCTGTGGACGGTAGTTGCTGGCAAACAGGTTGTAATCCATCAGGACGCCGGCTACACCTTCTTTCCATGTTGATGGCGGCATCCAGTTTTCTGAGTGCCATGCCAGCCACGCTTGCGGAATGGTGATATTGAGTTGCTGATTGGCTTGATCGAAATTGAAGAGTATTTCTGGATGCGAACTAAAATCAACACACTGATTTATCTGTACTAATGATTGACGGAAGTCTGGTTTTAAACCAAATTTATCCACCAGTGATTCATCGATGCACGGAATGGTTTTATCACCGCTTTTTTGCCAGCTAATTTTTTGCCCGTTACTTATTTGGTTATTATTAACGGTAATGCTAACAAAATATTCACCGGGGGCAATCACCCCTTTGTCTTTTAATAATGAAATATCAATGCTATCACGCATCGATTTGTCGAGGACGCTCAGGTTAAATTCGACCGCCAGCGCGGACGGCATTACCATCGTCAGGCAGGATACAAAAGAGAGTCGATAAATATTCACGGTGTCCATACCTGATAAATATCTGCAGAAAGGCGGCTACGTCGCCGCCATAATTATTCTTATTTATAATCCAGAACGTAGGTCGCGTTAGCGGTTACGGCACCGGCAGTGACATTGACTGCATTGTCAATTTGTTCCATCCAGGCAAAGAAGTTCAGCGTTTGTTCTGTTGAGCTTGCATCCAGGTCGAGGTCTGGCGCAGCTGTACCCAATACGATGTTTGTGTCATTTTTGTCCATCAGTCTTACGCCGACACCTGTTGCTTCGCCAGCACTGGTATTGCTCAACAGAGGTGTTGCCCCCGTCGTTTTAGCCGAACCGTCGAAGGTTACGGCAACTTTGGATATTGGCGAACCGCTACCATTATCAGAACCTGGCAGGTCACAGTTTATTAAGCGAATGTCGACGGCCACTTTATTGCTGTGATGATCCCGGTTTATATGGGTTGTCGTGACTTGTCCAAGGTCAATATTTTTATCAACATCATCTGGATGAATGTCACAAGGTGCTTCAATAATTTCACCTTTAAAGTGAATTTCACCAGAGCCTTCGTCTGCGGCATAAACAGGAGCAGTGAACAACAGAGATACGGCCAATGCGGCCAATGTTTTTTGTCCTTTAAACATAACAGAATCCTTTAAGGAAATAGAAAAATAGTATAGCTCTACCAGATTATCTGATTTTGCGTGAGGATTGTTTTTAGTTTTGCTTAAAAATATATTTAGTTTTATTAAATGCAAATGCAATTGATTGGTGTTGTGAATTAATCAAGACGTAGAAAATAGAAGTGAATTATGGATATGCATAATATTCAGTGGATTATAAACAGGACGGAGAGAACAATTATTTTTATGAAGATATTGCATTGACTGCTATTTGAACTGGTTGTTTTTTATTTGGCGTCCGGTTTTTGATTTTATTTTTACATTTTTTTATGCTTAAACCAACAAAAAATAACCCGCCATATAAACGGCGGGCTAAATTATTTGCTGCTCAGTAATCACCGATTAACGTTTGATATCGCTTTTAAAGTCACGTTTTTCATAGCCAGTATACAGCTGACGCGGACGGGCAATTTTCATGCCGTCACTGTGCATTTCGCTCCAGTGGGCGATCCAGCCAACGGTACGTGCCATTGCGAAAATGACGGTGAACATGGAAGACGGAATCCCCATCGCTTTCAGGATGATACCGGAGTAGAAATCGACGTTCGGGTACAGTTTTTTCTCGATAAAGTACGGGTCGTTCAGCGCGATGTTTTCCAGCTCCATTGCCACTTCCAGCAGGTCATCTTTGGTGCCCAGCTCTTTCAGGACTTCATGGCAGGTTTCACGCATTACGGTGGCGCGCGGGTCGTAATTTTTGTACACGCGGTGACCGAAGCCCATCAGGCGGAAAGAGTCATTCTTATCTTTCGCACGACGAACAAATTCCGGAATGTGTTTAACGGAGCTGATTTCTTCCAGCATTTTTAGCGCAGCTTCGTTAGCACCACCGTGAGCCGGCCCCCACAGCGAAGCAATACCTGCTGCGATACAAGCAAACGGGTTCGCACCCGAAGAACCAGCGGTACGCACGGTGGAAGTCGAGGCGTTCTGTTCGTGGTCAGCGTGCAGGATCAGAATACGATCCATTGCACGTTCCAGAATTGGATTGACTTCATACGGTTCGCACGGGGTGGAGAACATCATGTGCAGGAAGTTTCCGGCGTAGGAAAGGTCATTGCGCGGGTAAACAAATGGCTGACCGATGGAGTATTTGTAACACATCGCTGCCATGGTCGGCATTTTCGACAGCAGACGGAACGCGGCGATTTCACGATGACGCGGATTATTGACGTCAAGTGAATCGTGATAAAACGCTGCCAGCGCGCCGGTGATACCGCACATGACCGCCATCGGATGAGAGTCGCGACGGAAGGCGTGGAACAGACGGGTAATCTGTTCGTGGATCATCGTATGACGAGTAACGGTAGTTTTAAACTCGTCATACTGTTCCTGGGTCGGTTTTTCACCATTCAGCAGAATGTAACAGACTTCCAGGTAGTTAGAATCGGTCGCCAGCTGATCGATCGGGAAACCTCGATGCAGCAAAATACCTTCATCACCATCAATAAAAGTAATTTTAGATTCGCAGGATGCGGTTGAAGTGAAGCCTGGATCAAAGGTGAATACACCTTTTGAACCGAGAGTACGGATATCAATAACATCTTGACCCAGCGTGCCTTTCAGCACATCCAGTTCAACAGCTGTATCCCCGTTGAGGGTGAGTTTTGCTTTTGTATCAGCCATTTAAGGTCTCCTTAGCGCCTTATTGCGTAAGACTGCCGGAACTTAAATTTGCCTTCGCACATCAACCTGGCTTTACCCGTTTGTTATTTGGCTCGCCGCTCTGCGAAAGAGGGGAAGACCTGGGTACAGAGCTCTGGGCGCTTGCAGGTAAAGGATTCATTGATGACGAATAAACGGCGAATCAAGCACTTAGCAATCCGAATTATTAAACCTGTCTATCACTAATAACTGTCCTGGATGGATTGGTCAATACTTCCACACTGTTACATAAGTTAATCTTAGGTGAAATAGTGACCCCATAACTTTTACGCATTATATGCTTTTCCTGATGATGTTTGTAACAACTTTGTTGAATGATTGTCAAATGAGATGGTTAAAAATTAAATAAATGTTGTTATCGTGACTTAGATCACTGTTCTGGATAAAACCCGACAAAGCATATGTAGGTTAATTGTAATGATTTTGTGAACAGCCTATACTGCCGCCAGGTCTCCGGAACACCCTGCAATCCCGAGCCACCCAGCGTTGTAACGTGTCGTTTTCGCATCTGGAAGCAGTGTTTTGCATGACGCGCAGTTATAGAAAGGACGCTGTCTGACCCGCAAGCAGACCGGAGGAAGGAAATCCCGACGTCTCCAGGTAACAGAAAGTTATCCTCTGTACCCGTAGTCCCCAGGGAATAATAAGAACAGCATGTGGGCGTTATTCATGATAAGAAATGTGAAAAAACAAAGACCTGTTAATCTGGACCTACAGACCATCCGGTTCCCCGTCACGGCGATAGCGTCCATTCTCCATCGCGTTTCCGGTGTGATCACCTTCGTTGCAGTGGGCATCCTGCTGTGGCTTCTGGGTACTAGCCTCTCTTCCCCTGAAGGTTTCGAGCAAGCTTCCGCCATTATGGGCAGCTTCTTCGTTAAATTTATCATGTGGGGCATCCTTACCGCTCTGGCGTATCACGTCGTCGTAGGTATTCGCCACATGATGATGGATTTTGGCTATCTGGAAGAAACATTCGAAGCGGGTAAACGCTCCGCCAAAATCTCCTTTGTCATTACTGTCGTGCTTTCAATTCTTGCAGGAGTCCTCGTATGGTAAGCAACGCCTCCGCATTAGGACGCAATGGCGTACATGATTTCATCCTCGTTCGCGCTACTGCTATCGTCCTGACGCTCTACATCATTTATATGGTCGGTTTTTTCGCTACCAGTGGCGAACTGACATATGAAGTCTGGATCGGTTTCTTTGCCTCTGCGTTCACTAAAGTGTTCACCCTGCTGGCGCTGTTTTCCATCTTGATCCATGCCTGGATCGGCATGTGGCAGGTGTTGACCGACTACGTTAAACCGCTGGCTTTGCGCCTGATGCTGCAACTGGTGATTGTCGTTGCACTGGTGGTTTACGTGATTTATGGATTCGTTGTGGTGTGGGGTGTGTGATGAAATTGCCAGTCAGAGAATTTGATGCAGTTGTGATTGGTGCCGGCGGCGCAGGTATGCGCGCGGCGCTGCAAATTTCCCAGAGCGGCCAGACCTGTGCGCTGCTCTCTAAAGTCTTCCCGACCCGTTCCCATACCGTTTCGGCGCAGGGCGGCATTACCGTTGCGCTGGGTAATACCCATGAAGATAACTGGGAATGGCATATGTACGACACCGTAAAAGGGTCGGACTATATCGGTGACCAGGACGCGATTGAATATATGTGTAAAACCGGGCCGGAAGCGATTCTGGAACTGGAACACATGGGACTGCCGTTCTCGCGCCTTGATGATGGTCGTATCTATCAACGTCCGTTTGGCGGTCAGTCGAAAAACTTCGGCGGCGAGCAGGCGGCACGTACAGCGGCAGCGGCTGACCGTACCGGTCACGCACTGTTGCACACCCTTTATCAGCAGAACCTGAAAAACCACACCACCATTTTCTCCGAGTGGTATGCGCTGGATCTGGTGAAAAACCAGGATGGCGCAGTGGTCGGTTGTACCGCACTGTGCATCGAAACTGGTGAAGTGGTTTACTTCAAAGCTCGTGCTACCGTGCTGGCGACTGGCGGGGCAGGGCGTATTTATCAGTCCACCACTAACGCCCACATTAACACCGGCGACGGTGTCGGCATGGCTATCCGTGCAGGCGTACCGGTGCAGGATATGGAAATGTGGCAGTTCCACCCAACCGGTATTGCCGGTGCGGGCGTACTGGTCACCGAAGGTTGCCGTGGTGAAGGCGGTTATCTGCTGAACAAACATGGCGAACGCTTTATGGAGCGTTATGCGCCGAACGCCAAAGACCTGGCGGGGCGTGATGTGGTGGCGCGTTCCATCATGATCGAAATTCGTGAAGGTCGTGGCTGTGATGGCCCGTGGGGACCACACGCAAAACTGAAACTCGACCACCTGGGTAAAGAAGTTCTCGAATCCCGTCTGCCGGGCATTCTTGAACTCTCCCGTACCTTCGCTCACGTCGATCCGGTGAAAGAGCCGATTCCGGTTATCCCAACCTGTCACTACATGATGGGCGGTATTCCGACCAAAGTGACCGGGCAGGCGCTGACGGTGAACGAGAAGGGCGAAGATGTGGTGATCCCTGGCCTGTTCGCGGTGGGTGAAATTGCTTGCGTATCGGTACACGGCGCTAACCGTCTTGGCGGCAACTCGCTGCTGGACCTGGTAGTCTTTGGTCGTGCGGCAGGTCTGCATCTGCAAGAGTCTATCGCCGAGCAGGGCGCACTGCGCGATGCCAGCGAGTCTGATGTCGAAGCTTCTCTGGAGCGCCTGAACCGCTGGAACAACAACCGTAACGGTGAAGATCCGGTGGCGATTCGTAAAGCACTGCAAGAATGTATGCAGCATAACTTCTCGGTCTTCCGTGAAGGTGATGCGATGGCGAAAGGGCTTGAGCAGTTGAAAGTGATCCGCGAGCGTCTGAAAAATGCCCGTCTGGATGACACCTCCAGCGAGTTCAACACCCAGCGCGTTGAATGCCTGGAACTGGATAACCTGATGGAAACGGCGTATGCAACGGCTGTTTCTGCCAACTTCCGTACCGAAAGCCGTGGCGCGCATAGCCGCTTCGACTTCCCGGAGCGTGATGATGAAAACTGGCTGTGTCACTCCCTGTATCTGCCAGAGTCGGAATCCATGACGCGACGTAGCGTCAACATGGAACCGAAACTGCGCCCGGCATTCCCGCCGAAGATTCGTACTTACTAATGCGGAGACAGGAAAATGAGACTCGAGTTTTCAATTTATCGCTATAACCCGGATGTTGATGATGCTCCGCGTATGCAGGATTACACCCTGGAAGCGGAAGAAGGTCGCGACATGATGCTGCTGGATGCGCTTATCCAGCTGAAAGAGAAAGATCCCAGCCTGTCGTTCCGTCGCTCCTGCCGTGAAGGTGTGTGTGGTTCCGACGGTCTGAACATGAACGGCAAGAATGGTCTGGCCTGTATTACCCCGATTTCGGCACTCAACCAGCCGGGCAAGAAGATTGTAATTCGTCCGTTGCCAGGTTTACCGGTGATCCGCGATTTGGTGGTAGACATGGGACAATTCTATGCGCAATATGAGAAAATTAAGCCTTACTTGTTGAATAATGGACAAAATCTACCAGCTCGTGAGCATTTACAAATGCCCGAGCAACGTGAAAAACTCGACGGGCTGTATGAATGTATTCTCTGCGCATGTTGTTCAACCTCTTGTCCGTCTTTCTGGTGGAATCCCGATAAGTTTATCGGTCCTGCAGGCTTGTTAGCGGCGTATCGTTTCCTGATTGATAGCCGTGATACCGAGACTGACAGCCGCCTTGACGGTTTGAGTGATGCATTCAGTGTATTCCGCTGTCACAGCATCATGAACTGCGTCAGTGTATGTCCGAAAGGGCTGAACCCGACGCGCGCCATCGGTCATATCAAGTCGATGTTGTTGCAACGTAATGCGTAATGCCCCGGCCTGATGGTCAAGGCAAAAATGTGCACGAACGGTTCCCTCGCCCCTTTGGGGAGAGGGTTAGGGTGAGGGGAAAAGGTCAGCGCCGGTGCGGACAATGACCCTCACCCCGACCCTCTCCCTGGAAGGGCGAGGGGGAAAATCGAGCCTGCGTTAACAATTAAGCAGGTTTGTTAGGAACCGTAGGCCTGATAAGACGCGCAAGCGTCGCATCAGGCAACCAGCGCCGGATGCGGCGTGAATGCCTTATCCGGTCTACAAAAGAAATGCAGGAAATCTTTAAAAACTGCCCCTGACACTAAGACAGTTTTTAAAGGTTCCTTAGCGGACGCAGAAAATACGACAAGTCCGCAACAAGTGAACCCCGGCACGCACATCACTGTGCGTGGTAGTATCCACGGCGAAGTAAGCATAAAAAAGATGCTTAAGGGATCACGATGCAGAACAGCGCTTTGAAAGCCTGGTTGGACTCTTCTTACCTCTCTGGCGCAAACCAGAGCTGGATAGAACAGCTCTATGAAGACTTCTTAACCGATCCTGACTCGGTTGACGCTAACTGGCGTTCGACGTTCCAGCAGTTACCTGGTACGGGAGTCAAACCGGATCAATTCCACTCTCAAACGCGTGAATATTTCCGCCGCCTGGCGAAAGACGCTTCACGTTACTCTTCAACGATCTCCGACCCTGACACCAATGTGAAGCAGGTTAAAGTCCTGCAGCTCATTAACGCATACCGCTTCCGTGGTCACCAACATGCGAATCTCGATCCGCTGGGACTGTGGCAGCAAGATAAGGTGGCCGATCTGGATCCGTCTTTCCACGATCTGACCGAAGCAGACTTCCAGGAGACCTTCAACGTCGGTTCATTTGCCAGCGGCAAAGAGACCATGAAACTCGGCGAGCTGCTGGAAGCCCTGAAGCAAACCTACTGCGGCCCGATTGGCGCCGAGTATATGCACATTACCAGCACCGAAGAAAAACGCTGGATCCAACAGCGTATCGAGTCTGGTCGCGCGACGTTCAATAGCGAAGAGAAAAAACGCTTCTTAAGCGAACTGACCGCCGCTGAAGGCCTTGAACGTTACCTTGGCGCAAAATTCCCTGGCGCAAAACGCTTCTCGCTGGAAGGCGGCGACGCGTTAATCCCGATGCTTAAAGAGATGATCCGCCATGCTGGCAACAGCGGCACCCGTGAAGTGGTTCTTGGGATGGCGCACCGTGGTCGTCTGAACGTGCTGGTGAACGTGCTGGGTAAAAAACCGCAAGACTTGTTCGACGAGTTTGCCGGTAAACATAAAGAACACCTCGGCACGGGCGACGTGAAATACCACATGGGCTTCTCGTCTGACTTCCAGACCGATGGCGGCCTGGTACACCTGGCGCTGGCGTTTAACCCGTCTCACCTTGAGATTGTAAGCCCGGTAGTTATCGGTTCTGTTCGTGCCCGTCTGGACAGACTTGATGAGCCGAGCAGCAACAAAGTCCTGCCAATCACCATCCACGGTGACGCCGCAGTGACCGGACAGGGCGTGGTTCAGGAAACCCTGAACATGTCGAAGGCGCGTGGTTATGAAGTTGGCGGTACGGTACGTATCGTTATCAACAACCAGGTTGGCTTCACCACCTCTAACCCGCTGGATGCCCGTTCTACGCCGTACTGTACGGATATCGGCAAGATGGTTCAGGCACCGATTTTCCACGTAAACGCGGATGATCCGGAAGCCGTTGCCTTTGTGACCCGTCTGGCGCTCGATTTCCGTAACACCTTTAAACGTGATGTCTTCATCGACCTGGTGTGCTACCGCCGTCACGGCCACAACGAAGCCGACGAGCCGAGTGCAACTCAGCCGCTGATGTATCAGAAAATCAAAAAACATCCAACGCCGCGCAAAATCTACGCTGACAAGCTGGAGCAGGAAAAAGTGGCAACGCTGGAAGATGCCACCGAAATGGTTAACCTGTACCGCGATGCGCTGGATGCGGGTGATTGCGTGGTGGCAGAGTGGCGTCCGATGAACATGCACTCCTTCACCTGGTCGCCGTACCTCAACCACGAATGGGACGAAGAGTACCCGAATAAAGTTGAGATGAAGCGCCTGCAGGAGTTGGCTAAACGCATCAGTACGGTGCCAGAAGCCATTGAAATGCAGTCTCGTGTTGCCAAGATTTATGGCGACCGTCAGGCAATGGCGGCTGGTGAAAAACTGTTCGACTGGGGCGGCGCGGAAAACCTCGCTTACGCCACACTGGTTGATGAAGGCATTCCGGTTCGCCTGTCGGGTGAAGACTCTGGTCGCGGTACGTTCTTCCACCGCCACGCGGTGATCCACAACCAGTCCAACGGTTCAACTTACACGCCGCTGCAACACATCCATAACGGCCAGGGCGCGTTCCGTGTCTGGGACTCCGTACTGTCTGAAGAAGCAGTGCTGGCGTTTGAATACGGTTATGCCACCGCAGAACCACGCACTCTGACCATCTGGGAAGCGCAGTTCGGTGACTTCGCCAACGGTGCACAGGTGGTTATCGACCAGTTCATCTCCTCTGGCGAGCAGAAATGGGGTCGGATGTGTGGCCTGGTGATGCTACTGCCGCACGGTTACGAAGGGCAGGGGCCGGAGCACTCCTCCGCGCGTCTGGAACGTTATCTGCAACTTTGCGCTGAGCAAAACATGCAGGTGTGCGTACCGTCTACTCCGGCACAGGTTTACCACATGCTGCGTCGTCAGGCGCTGCGCGGGATGCGTCGTCCGCTGGTCGTGATGTCGCCGAAATCGCTGCTGCGCCATCCGCTGGCGGTCTCCAGCCTCGAAGAACTGGCGAACGGCACCTTCCTGCCAGCCATCGGTGAAATCGACGAGCTTGATCCGAAGGGCGTGAAGCGCGTAGTGATGTGTTCTGGTAAGGTTTATTACGACCTGTTGGAACAACGCCGTAAGAATAATCAACACGATGTCGCCATTGTGCGTATCGAGCAACTCTACCCGTTCCCGCATAAAGCGATGCAGGAAGTGTTGCAGCAGTTTGCTCACGTCAAGGATTTTGTCTGGTGCCAGGAAGAGCCGCTCAACCAGGGCGCATGGTACTGCAGCCAGCATCATTTCCGTGAAGTGATTCCGTTTGGGGCTTCTCTGCGTTATGCAGGCCGCCCGGCCTCCGCCTCTCCGGCGGTAGGGTATATGTCCGTTCACCAGAAACAGCAACAAGATCTGGTTAATGACGCGCTGAACGTCGAATAAATAAAGGATACATAATGAGTAGCGTAGATATTCTGGTCCCTGACCTGCCTGAATCCGTAGCCGATGCCACCGTCGCAACCTGGCATAAAAAACCCGGCGACGCAGTCGTACGTGATGAAGTTCTGGTAGAAATCGAAACTGACAAAGTGGTACTGGAAGTACCGGCATCAGCAGACGGCATTCTGGATGCGGTTCTGGAAGATGAAGGTACAACCGTAACGTCTCGTCAGATCCTTGGTCGCCTGCGTGAAGGCAACAGCGCCGGTAAAGAAACCAGTGCCAAATCTGAAGAGAAAGCGTCCACTCCGGCGCAACGCCAGCAGGCGTCTCTGGAAGAGCAAAACAACGATGCGTTAAGCCCGGCGATCCGTCGTCTGCTGGCTGAACACAACCTCGACGCCAGCGCGATTAAAGGCACTGGTGTCGGTGGTCGTCTGACCCGTGAAGATGTGGAAAAACATCTGGCGAAAGCCCCGGCGAAAGAGTCTGCACCGGCAGTTGCTGCTCCGGCGGCGCAACCGGCACTGGCTGCACGTAGCGAAAAACGTGTACCAATGACTCGCCTGCGTAAGCGTGTGGCAGAGCGTCTGCTGGAAGCGAAAAACTCCACCGCCATGCTGACCACGTTCAACGAAGTCAACATGAAGCCGATTATGGATCTGCGTAAGCAGTACGGTGAAGCGTTTGAAAAACGCCACGGCATCCGTCTGGGCTTTATGTCCTTCTACGTGAAAGCGGTGGTTGAAGCCCTGAAACGTTACCCGGAAGTGAATGCGTCTATCGATGGCGATGATGTGGTTTACCACAACTATTTCGACGTCAGCATGGCGGTTTCTACACCGCGCGGTCTGGTGACGCCGGTACTGCGTGATGTCGATACCCTAGGCATGGCAGACATCGAGAAGAAAATCAAAGAGCTGGCAGTTAAAGGCCGTGACGGCAAGCTGACGGTTGAAGATCTGACCGGTGGTAACTTCACCATCACCAACGGTGGTGTGTTCGGTTCCCTGATGTCTACGCCGATCATCAACCCGCCGCAGAGCGCAATTCTGGGTATGCACGCTATCAAAGATCGTCCGATGGCCGTGAATGGTCAGGTTGAGATCCTGCCGATGATGTACCTGGCGCTGTCCTACGATCACCGTCTGATCGATGGTCGCGAATCCGTGGGCTTCCTGGTAACGATCAAAGAGTTGCTGGAAGATCCGACTCGTCTGCTGCTGGACGTGTAGTAGTTTAAGCTTCACCTGCACTGTAGACCGGATAAGGGATCGCCCTCTTCGGCAATGGAAGCCTGATGCGACGCTGGCGCGTCTTATCAGGCCTACGGGTGACCGACAATGCCCGGTAGCGATACGTCATACTCGGTCTACGGTTTAAAAGATAACGATTACTAAAGGATGGACAGAACACATGAACTTACATGAATACCAGGCAAAACAACTTTTTGCCCGCTATGGCTTACCGGCGCCAGTGGGTTATGCCTGTACTACTCCGCGCGAAGCAGAAGAAGCCGCTTCAAAAATCGGTGCTGGTCCGTGGGTAGTGAAATGTCAGGTTCACGCTGGTGGCCGTGGTAAAGCGGGCGGTGTGAAAGTTGTAAACAGCAAAGAAGATATCCGTGCTTTTGCAGAAAACTGGCTGGGTAAACGTCTGGTAACGTATCAAACAGACGCCAATGGCCAACCGGTTAACCAGATTCTGGTTGAAGCAGCGACCGATATCGCTAAAGAGCTGTATCTCGGTGCTGTTGTTGACCGTAGTTCCCGTCGCGTGGTCTTTATGGCCTCCACCGAAGGCGGCGTGGAAATCGAAAAAGTGGCGGAAGAAACCCCGCACCTGATCCACAAAGTTGCGCTTGATCCGCTGACTGGCCCGATGCCGTATCAGGGACGCGAGCTGGCGTTCAAACTGGGTCTGGAAGGTAAACTGGTTCAGCAGTTCACCAAAATCTTCATGGGTCTGGCGACCATTTTCCTTGAGCGCGACCTGGCGCTTATCGAAATCAACCCGCTGGTTATTACCAAACAGGGCGATCTTGTCTGCCTCGACGGCAAACTGGGCGCTGACGGAAACGCACTGTTCCGCCAGCCTGATCTGCGCGAAATGCGTGACCAGTCGCAGGAAGATCCGCGTGAAGCACAGGCTGCACAGTGGGAACTGAACTACGTTGCGCTGGACGGTAACATCGGTTGCATGGTTAACGGCGCGGGCCTGGCAATGGGCACCATGGACATCGTTAAACTGCACGGCGGTGAACCGGCTAACTTCCTGGACGTTGGCGGCGGCGCAACCAAAGAACGTGTAACCGAAGCGTTCAAAATCATCCTCTCTGACGACAAAGTGAAAGCCGTTCTGGTTAACATCTTCGGCGGTATCGTTCGTTGCGACCTGATCGCTGACGGTATCATCGGCGCGGTAGCGGAAGTGGGTGTTAACGTACCGGTCGTGGTACGTCTGGAAGGTAACAACGCCGAACTCGGCGCGAAGAAACTGGCTGACAGCGGCCTGAATATTATTGCAGCAAAAGGTCTGACGGATGCAGCTCAGCAGGTTGTTGCCGCAGTGGAGGGGAAATAATGTCCATTTTAATTGATAAAAACACTAAGGTTATCTGCCAGGGCTTTACCGGTAGCCAGGGGACTTTCCACTCTGAACAGGCCATTGCATACGGCACTAAAATGGTTGGCGGCGTAACCCCAGGTAAAGGCGGCACTACCCACCTCGGCCTGCCGGTATTCAACACCGTGCGTGAAGCCGTTGCCGCCACTGGCGCTACCGCTTCTGTTATCTATGTACCAGCGCCGTTCTGCAAAGACTCCATTCTGGAAGCCATCGACGCAGGCATCAAACTGATTATCACCATCACTGAAGGCATCCCGACGCTGGATATGCTGACTGTGAAAGTGAAACTGGATGAAGCAGGCGTTCGTATGATTGGCCCGAACTGCCCGGGAGTAATCACTCCGGGTGAATGCAAAATCGGTATTCAGCCGGGTCACATTCACAAACCGGGTAAAGTGGGTATCGTTTCCCGTTCCGGTACACTGACCTATGAAGCGGTTAAACAGACCACGGATTACGGTTTCGGTCAGTCTACCTGTGTCGGTATCGGCGGCGATCCGATCCCTGGCTCTAACTTTATCGACATTCTCGAAATGTTCGAAAAAGATCCGCAGACCGAAGCGATCGTGATGATCGGTGAGATCGGCGGTAGCGCCGAAGAAGAAGCGGCTGCGTACATCAAAGAGCACGTCACCAAGCCAGTTGTTGGTTACATTGCCGGTGTGACTGCGCCGAAAGGCAAACGTATGGGTCATGCTGGTGCTATCATTGCCGGTGGTAAAGGGACTGCGGATGAGAAATTCGCCGCTCTGGAAGCCGCAGGCGTGAAAACTGTTCGCAGCCTGGCTGATATCGGTGAAGCACTGAAAACTGTTCTGAAATAAATATCTGTAATAAGAAATAGCCCTCGCCGCTTCCCTCTACAGGAATGGCGAAGGGCTGTCGGTTTCGACATGGTTGGCCATCTTATGATGGCCTTTTTTGTTTTTATTCGGGCGCTAATCTGAAAAGCTTTCCCGCTGCTTTTTTTCCCATCCCTTGCGTAATAATGCCCGGCGAAATATCTCTTCTCCATTCAGTAAAAGGATTTATACATGAAGACAATTATTCTGCCGGTTGCTCTGACCCTGATGGGTATAAATGCGGACGTTTATGCGGCCGATGTAAAGATCGATATTTTAAGTGCGACAGTGAAAGATAAACGCATTGAGGGGGCATCGGTGACGCTGCAACGCAATGGCGCGCAGTCTGTTTCTGGTATCACAAATGCCTCGGGCGGCGTTAGTCTGGGGTCTTCATTTGCTGATAATCAAGATGCTTTATTAATCGTCAAAAAAGACGGTTATTCCAATCTTTTAACGACACCACATTAGACGTCAGTGATTTAGCCACTGTGTTAACGCCAGCGACAGGTACTGCAACTCCGGCTGCGCTTGCAATGCAAAACAGTGGAGATACTCAACTGGCAAGAAAATATAATCGTGAAGGTGAAGCTGTTTACAAAACCGGTCAACTTGAGCAAGCCATTCAACTCTTCCAACAGGCAACAGAATTAGACGGCAATTACGGACAGGCATTTAGTAACCTGGGTCTGGCTTATCAGAAAAATGGCAACATAGCAGAAGCGATTTGGGCAAATCGTAAAGCGATCTCGTTAGCCAGTGGAGCAAATGCGGCGACAACGCGCGCTAACTCCTATTATAACATTGCTAAAATTTATGAAATCGCAGGTCAGAACGCCGATGCCTTGCAGCATTATCAACTGTCGTATGCGGAAAAAAATAAGCCCTCTTATGAAGAAGCTATCGCACGTGTAAAAGCAAAAATGTAAATCAGCTGTATTTTGAGGGCAACTGATGATGCCCACTGTTTACGAACATTTTATTTTCCGGTTACACAGTTTCCTGATTTGACCTGCGTGAGAGGCGCAGGTCATTAATCATTTCAAACGTGAACTACGGTCGAAAATATTATTTCAGTATGAATTAATATATATTTTTTTTGGGGCTTTATAAGTAGCTGGTGCTTCTTTACAATGCGATTGTATAAAAAACTTTTTTAATGTAATTAGTTATATCACTCGATGTACTACTGAATTATCAACTATTACTTTAAGGTTCAGTAGTCGTAAAGCTGTATCTCCAGATAACTAAATTTCTGACATCTTACAATATCATCATCTTCAAATAGTTAATTTTAGAATATTACACTGCTAAAACAGGTAAATTAAAGCAATCTATTAGATGTTGCAGAACAACCTTGATTCCAACGGCGAAATCGCTGCTGCTCATATGGAGCTGAATATCACTCAGTTCATGCTTGATGAGTCGATATCGCTATATCCATAGATAGGGGAGAGTACAATCGCATCAACGCCAATCACATGTGTTGCTTTCTTCATGGGGAATCCTTTGTAAGGCAGAGAGTTAATATTTTTTAGACAAGGTAGCGTGTATCCGAGAATATCCAGTGTTTTCTAACGCCTGGTTATAATTCCGTTTGGTTGTTTCGTATCACTGCTATAACAATTTCTCTTGATTTTCGATCGTTGAGCGAATCATTGAATACCGATCAGGAAATATCAATACCATATATCATTTCTTTTGAAAATTCTTGTTCTATCTGACTATACCGAAGGTATCTATTTCTTTTCGTGATTATTACCAGAAAAACAATAAGTGACGGATTTACAGTATGTTGCTCATAAAGACAACAATCAATTAACTTTGATAAAAATTTGTTATGTGGAATAGCAACAAATTGGCTACTCTAATCAATTAGGATTACAAAAAGTCGATAAGGCGGCTCTGTTAAATAAAATACTGGTTTTTTATCTATATATTTCCATGCCGGTAATTTTACTGTGTTATTTGGTTACAATAAATTAACAATAAAATTACTAGTGGCTCATGATTTACACATAATTAACATATCTGATTGATTTTGATATAAATCAATTTTTAATTCTTGAAAAAAATCTGCAAAACGAGATAAATTGTCGTAGATCAAATTGGTGAGATGGTGACAATTTCGCTATAAATTGATCACTGTCGAAAAATGCAATTTTGCTCAATAAAAACCTGTTTATTGTAAGGATTTTGCGGCGTAATATAATTACGGGATCAATTTGGTTTATTCATTAACATATTTGTAACTTTTTTATCATTGTCTTTCCTCTTTTGATGAAATGGCAACGGTAGGGGCGAGCAAATAATTTTGTATTGGGGCATGCGTGTGACCCTTTCTAACGGGGTTCACTCTCGGAGTCTTCATGCGATGAGCAAGGAGTCATGATGTTAGATATAGTCGAACTGTCGCGCTTACAGTTTGCCTTGACCGCGATGTACCACTTCCTTTTTGTGCCGCTGACGCTCGGTATGGCGTTCCTGCTGGCCATCATGGAAACGGTTTACGTCCTTTCCGGCAAACAGATTTATAAAGATATGACCAAGTTCTGGGGCAAGTTGTTTGGTATCAACTTTGCTCTGGGTGTGGCAACCGGTCTGACCATGGAGTTCCAGTTCGGGACTAACTGGTCTTACTATTCCCACTATGTAGGGGATATCTTCGGTGCGCCACTGGCAATCGAAGGTCTGATGGCCTTCTTCCTCGAATCCACCTTTGTAGGTCTGTTCTTCTTCGGTTGGGATCGTCTGGGTAAAGTTCAGCATATGTGTGTCACCTGGCTGGTGGCGCTCGGTTCAAACCTGTCCGCACTGTGGATTCTGGTTGCGAACGGCTGGATGCAAAACCCAATCGCGTCCGATTTCAATTTCGAAACTATGCGTATGGAGATGGTGAGCTTCTCCGAGCTGGTGCTTAACCCGGTTGCTCAGGTGAAATTCGTTCACACTGTAGCGTCTGGTTATGTGACTGGCGCGATGTTCATCCTCGGTATCAGCGCATGGTATATGCTGAAAGGTCGTGACTTCGCCTTCGCAAAACGCTCCTTTGCTATCGCTGCCAGCTTCGGTATGGCTGCCGTCTTGTCTGTTATTGTTCTGGGTGATGAATCTGGTTACGAAATGGGCGATGTGCAGAAAACCAAACTGGCTGCTATTGAAGCCGAGTGGGAAACTCAACCTGCGCCCGCCGCCTTTACTCTGTTTGGTATTCCTGATCAGGAAGAGCAGACGAACAAATTTGCGATCCAGATCCCTTACGCGCTGGGTATTATCGCAACGCGTTCCGTGGATACACCGGTTATCGGCCTGAAAGAACTGATGGTGCAGCACGAAGAACGTATTCGTAACGGGATGAAAGCGTACTCTCTGCTCGAACAACTGCGTTCTGGTTCCACCGATCAGGCTGTACGTGACCAGTTCAATAGCATGAAGAAAGACCTCGGTTACGGTCTGCTGCTGAAACGCTATACGCCAAACGTGGCAGATGCGACTGAAGCGCAGATTCAACAGGCAACCAAAGACTCCATTCCACGTGTAGCGCCGCTGTACTTCGCGTTCCGTATCATGGTGGCGTGTGGCTTCCTGCTGCTGGCAATTATTGCGCTCTCCTTCTGGAGTGTCATCCGCAACCGCATTGGCGAGAAAAAATGGCTGCTGCGCGCTGCGCTGTACGGTATTCCGCTGCCGTGGATTGCTGTAGAGGCGGGCTGGTTCGTTGCTGAATATGGTCGCCAACCGTGGGCTATCGGTGAAGTGTTGCCTACCGCAGTAGCGAACTCGTCGCTGACTGCAGGCGATCTCATCTTCTCGATGGTGCTGATTTGCGGCCTGTATACCCTGTTCCTGGTGGCAGAATTGTTCTTAATGTTCAAATTTGCACGCCTTGGCCCAAGCAGCCTGAAAACCGGTCGCTATCACTTTGAGCAGTCTTCAACGACTACTCAGCCGGCACGCTAAGACAGGAGTCGTCAAATGATCGATTATGAAGTATTGCGTTTTATCTGGTGGCTGCTGGTTGGCGTTCTGCTGATTGGTTTTGCAGTCACTGACGGTTTCGACATGGGGGTGGGGATGCTCACCCGTTTCCTCGGTCGTAACGACACCGAGCGTCGAATTATGATTAACTCTATCGCGCCACACTGGGACGGTAACCAGGTATGGCTGATCACCGCAGGCGGCGCGCTGTTCGCTGCCTGGCCGATGGTCTATGCCGCTGCGTTCTCCGGCTTCTATGTCGCGATGATCCTCGTGCTGGCGTCTTTGTTCTTCCGTCCGGTCGGTTTTGATTACCGTTCCAAGATTGAAGACACCCGTTGGCGCAACATGTGGGATTGGGGCATCTTCGTAGGTAGCTTCGTTCCACCGCTGGTGATTGGCGTGGCATTCGGTAACCTGTTGCAGGGCGTACCGTTCAACGTGGATGAGTATCTGCGTCTGTATTACACCGGTAACTTCTTCCAGTTGCTTAACCCGTTCGGCCTGCTGGCAGGTGTGGTGAGCGTAGGGATGATCATTACTCAGGGCGCGACCTATCTGCAGATGCGTACCGTGGGCGAACTGCACCTGCGTACCCGTGCAACAGCTCAGGTGGCGGCGCTGGTGACACTGGTCTGCTTCGCACTGGCTGGCGTATGGGTGATGTACGGTATCGACGGTTATGTCGTTAAATCGACAATGGATCATTACGCAGCATCTAATCCGCTGAATAAAGAAGTTGTTCGTGAAGCTGGCGCATGGTTGGTGAACTTCAACAATATGCCGATTCTGTGGGCTATTCCGGCGCTGGGTGTTGTTCTGCCGCTGCTGACCATCCTGACTGCACGTATGGATAAAGCCGCGTGGGCGTTTGTGTTCTCCTCCCTGACGCTGGCCTGTATCATCCTGACTGCCGGTATTGCAATGTTCCCGTTTGTGATGCCGTCCAGCACCATGATGAACGCAAGCCTGACAATGTGGGATGCAACTTCCAGCCAGCTGACGCTTAACGTCATGACCTGGGTTGCGGTGGTTCTGGTTCCGATCATTCTTCTCTACACCATCTGGTGTTACTGGAAAATGTTCGGACGTATCACCAAAGAAGATATTGAACGTAACACCCACTCTCTGTACTAAGTAAGGAGCTAATAATGTGGTATTTCGCATGGATTCTGGGAACGCTTCTTGCCTGTTCATTTGGGGTAATCACCGCGCTGGCGCTTGAGCACGTCGAATCAGGTAAAGCCGGTCAAGAAGACAGCTAATGAGCAAGATTATCGCAACCTTGTATGCGGTAATGGACAAGCGCCCTCTGCGGGCGCTTTCCTTCGTGATGGCGCTTCTGTTAGCAGGATGTATGTTTTGGGATCCATCACGTTTCGCCGCGAAGACCAGTGAACTGGAAATCTGGCATGGTTTATTGCTGATGTGGGCCGTCTGTGCTGGCGTGATTCACGGCGTGGGTTTTCGTCCGCAGCAGGTTCTTTGGCAAGGGATTTTTTGCCCACTGCTTGCCGATATTGTTCTCATTGTCGGGCTGATTTTCTTCTTCTTTTAAATCAGAATTCTCTTTAAAAATTTATGGACCTTCAACAGTCCATAAATTTTTACGCTCCCTTAACTTGCCCTCATTCCCAAACCTCAATCGCACGCGTATAGTAGCAGCGTTTAAAAGTTCTAACTTTTGTTGCATTACCGGGATGTAAAGTGAATACAACGCTGTTTCGATGGCCGGTTCGCGTCTACTATGAAGATACCGATGCCGGTGGTGTGGTGTACCACGCCAGTTACATCGCTTTTTATGAAAGAGCACGCACAGAGATGCTGCGTCACCATCACTTCAGTCAACAGGCGCTGATGGCTGAGCGTGTTGCCTTCGTGGTACGTAAAATGACGGTGGAATATTACGCACCTGCACGGCTCGACGATATGCTCGAAATACAGACTGAAATAACATCAATGCGTGGCACCTCTTTGGTTTTCACGCAACGTATTGTCAACGCTGAGAATACTCTGCTGAATGAAGCCGAGGTTCTGATTGTTTGCGTTGACCCACTCAAAATGAAGCCTCGTGCGCTTCCTAAGTCTATTGTCGCGGAGTTTAAGCAGTGACTGACATGAATATCCTTGATTTGTTCCTGAAGGCTAGCCTTCTGGTTAAACTTATCATGTTGATTTTGATTGGTTTTTCAATCGCATCTTGGGCCATTATTATCCAGCGGACCCGTATTCTGAACGCTGCGGCGCGTGAAGCCGAAGCGTTTGAAGATAAATTTTGGTCTGGAATCGAACTTTCTCGCCTCTATCAGGAGAGCCAGGGAAAACGGGATAATCTCACTGGTTCGGAACAAATCTTTTACAGCGGGTTCAAAGAATTTGTGCGCCTGCATCGTGCCAATAGCCATGCGCCGGAAGCCGTAGTAGAAGGGGCCTCACGAGCGATGCGTATCTCGATGAACCGTGAACTGGAAAATCTGGAAACGCACATTCCATTCCTCGGTACGGTAGGTTCCATCAGCCCATATATTGGTCTGTTTGGTACAGTCTGGGGGATCATGCATGCCTTTATCGCTCTTGGCGCAGTGAAGCAGGCAACGCTGCAAATGGTTGCGCCCGGTATCGCAGAAGCGTTGATTGCGACGGCAATTGGTCTGTTCGCCGCAATTCCAGCGGTAATGGCTTATAACCGCCTCAACCAGCGCGTAAACAAACTGGAACTGAATTACGACAACTTTATGGAAGAGTTTACCGCGATTCTGCACCGCCAGGCGTTTACCGTTAGTGAGAGCAACAAGGGGTAAGCCATGGCCAGAGCGCGTGGACGAGGTCGTCGCGATCTCAAGTCCGAAATCAACATTGTTCCGTTGCTGGACGTACTGCTGGTGCTGTTGCTGATCTTTATGGCGACAGCGCCCATCATTACCCAGAGCGTGGAGGTCGATCTGCCAGACGCTACTGAATCGCAGGCGGTGAGCAGTAACGATAACCCGCCAGTGATTGTTGAAGTGTCTGGTATTGGTCAGTACACCGTGGTGGTTGAGAAAGATCGTCTGGAGCGTTTACCCCCAGAGCAGGTGGTGGCGGAAGTGTCCAGCCGTTTCAAGGCTAATCCGAAAACGGTCTTTCTGATCGGTGGCGCAAAAAATGTGCCTTACGATGAAATAATTAAAGCACTGAACTTGTTACATAGTGCGGGTGTGAAATCGGTTGGTTTAATGACGCAGCCTATCTAAGCATCTGCGTTTCCCTTGCTTGAAAGAGAGCGGGTAACAGGCGAACAGTTTTTGGGAACCGAGAGTGTCAAAGGCAACCGAACAAAACGACAAGCTCAAGCGGGCGATAATTATTTCAGCAGTGCTGCATGTCATCTTATTTGCGGCGCTGATCTGGAGTTCGTTCGATGAGAATATAGAAGCTTCAGCCGGAGGCGGCGGTGGTTCGTCCATCGACGCGGTAATGGTTGACTCAGGTGCGGTAGTTGAGCAGTACAAACGTATGCAAAGCCAGGAATCAAGCGCGAAGCGTTCCGAAGAGCAGCGCAAGATGAAGGAACAGCAGGCTGCTGAAGAACTGCGTGAGAAACAAGCGGCTGAACAGGAACGCCTGAAGCAACTTGAGAAAGAGCGGTTAGCTGCTCAGGAACAGAAAAAGCAGGCTGAAGAAGCCGCTAAACAGGCCGAGTTAAAGCAGAAGCAAGCGGAAGAGGCGGCAGCGAAAGCGGCAGCAGATGCCAAAGCGAAGGCCGAAGCGGATGCCAAAGCAGCCGCAGAAGCTGCGAAGAAAGCGGCTGCAGACGCGAAGAAAAAAGCGGAAGCAGAAGCCGCCAAAGCCGCTGCTGAAGCACAGAAAAAAGCCGAGGCTGAAGCCGCTAAAGCTGCTGCGGCGCTGAAGAAGAAGGCGGAAGCAGCAGAAGCCGCAGCAGCAGAAGCGAGAAAAAAATCGGCTGCCGAAGCTGCTGAAAAAGCGAAGGCCGAAGCTGAGAAGAAAGCAGCGGCAGAAAAAGCTGCTGCTGATAAGAAAGCGGCAGCAGAGAAAGCCGCAGCCGAGAAAAAAGCAGCAGAAAAAGCGGCTGCTGAAAAGGCTGCTGCTGATAAGAAAGCAGCTGCAGAAAAAGCCGCCGCAGACAAAAAAGCGGCAGCGGCAAAAGCAGCCGCTGAAAAAGCCGCTGCAGCAAAAGCTGCCGCAGAGGCAGATGATATTTTCGGTGAGCTAAGCTCTGGTAAGAATGCACCGAAAACCGGTGGTGGTGCGAAAGGGAACAATGCTTCGCCTGCCGGGAGTGGTAATACTAAAAACAATGGCGCATCAGGGGCCGATATCAATAACTATGCCGGGCAGATTAAATCTGCTATCGAAAGTAAGTTCTATGACGCATCGTCCTATGCAGGCAAAACCTGTACGCTGCGCATAAAACTGGCGCCAGATGGTATGTTACTGGATATCAAACCTGAAGGTGGCGATCCCGCACTTTGTCAGGCTGCGTTGGCAGCAGCTAAACTTGCGAAGATCCCGAAACCACCAAGCCAGGCAGTATATGAAGTGTTCAAAAACGCACCATTGGACTTCAAGCCGTAATCGCGATGTTGACCGTCACGGCGGTTAACATCAAACATCGGTTGTCGCTGGGTTCTGGTAGTTTTGTGTATTTGAGTTTGTTAACATTCTGCTAAATTATCGTGGGCTATCTGTCCAGATAAGGGAGATATGATGAAGCAGGCATTACGAGTAGCATTTGGTTTTCTCATACTGTGGGCATCAGTTCTGCACGCTGAAGTCCGCATTGTGATCGACAGCGGTGTAGATTCCGGTCGTCCTATTGGTGTAGTTCCTTTCCAGTGGGCAGGCCCTGGCGCGGCACCCGAAGATATTGGTGGCATCGTTGCTGCTGACTTGCGTAACAGCGGTAAGTTTAATCCGTTAGATCGCGCTCGTCTGCCACAGCAGCCGGGTAGTGCGCAAGAAGTGCAACCTGCTGCATGGTCTGCATTGGGCATTGATGCTGTCGTTGTAGGTCAGGTCACTCCGAATCCTGACGGCTCTTACAATGTTGCTTATCAGCTGGTTGATACCGGCGGTGCGCCGGGTACTGTACTTGCTCAGAACTCATATAAAGTTAACAAGCAATGGCTGCGTTATGCTGGTCATACCGCCAGTGACGAAGTGTTTGAAAAACTGACCGGCATTAAAGGTGCGTTCCGTACCCGTATTGCCTACGTTGTTCAGACCAATGGCGGTCAGTTCCCGTATGAACTGCGCGTATCTGACTATGACGGTTACAACCAGTTTGTGGTTCATCGCTCACCGCAGCCGCTGATGTCTCCGGCGTGGTCACCGGATGGCTCTAAACTGGCATATGTCACCTTCGAAAGCGGTCGTTCCGCGCTGGTCATCCAGACGCTGGCAAATGGCGCTGTACGTCAGGTAGCTTCATTCCCTCGTCACAATGGTGCGCCTGCATTCTCGCCAGACGGCAGCAAACTGGCATTCGCTCTGTCGAAAACCGGTAGCCTGAACCTGTACGTAATGGATTTGGCTTCTGGTCAGATTCGTCAGGTGACTGATGGTCGCAGCAACAACACCGAACCGACCTGGTTCCCGGACAGCCAGAACCTGGCCTTCACTTCTGACCAGGCCGGTCGTCCGCAGGTTTATAAAGTGAATATTAACGGCGGTGCGCCACAACGTATTACCTGGGAAGGTTCTCAGAACCAGGATGCGGATGTCAGCAGCGACGGTAAATTTATGGTAATGGTCAGCTCCAATGGTGGACAGCAGCACATTGCCAAACAAGATCTGGTAACGGGAGGCGTACAAGTTCTGTCGTCAACGTTCCTGGATGAAACGCCAAGTCTGGCACCTAACGGCACTATGGTAATCTACAGCTCTTCTCAGGGGATGGGATCCGTGCTGAATTTGGTTTCTACAGATGGGCGTTTCAAAGCGCGTCTTCCGGCAACTGATGGACAGGTCAAATTCCCTGCCTGGTCGCCGTATCTGTGATAATAATTAATTGAATAGTAAAGGAATCATTGAAATGCAACTGAACAAAGTGCTGAAAGGGCTGATGATCGCTCTGCCTGTTATGGCAATTGCGGCATGTTCTTCCAATAAGAACGCCAGCAATGACGGCAGCGAAGGCATGCTGGGTGCCGGCACTGGTATGGATGCGAATGGCGGCAATGGCAATATGTCTTCCGAAGAGCAGGCTCGTCTGCAAATGCAACAGCTGCAGCAGAACAACATCGTTTACTTCGATCTGGACAAGTACGATATCCGTTCTGATTTCGCTCAAATGCTGGATGCACACGCAAACTTCCTGCGTAGCAACCCGTCTTACAAAGTCACCGTAGAAGGTCACGCGGACGAACGTGGTACTCCGGAATACAACATCTCCCTGGGTGAACGTCGTGCGAACGCCGTTAAGATGTACCTGCAGGGTAAAGGCGTTTCTGCAGACCAGATCTCCATCGTTTCTTACGGTAAAGAAAAACCTGCAGTGCTGGGTCATGACGAAGCGGCATACTCCAAAAACCGTCGTGCGGTACTGGTTTACTAAGAGAATTGCATGAGCAGTAACTTCAGACATCAACTATTGAGTCTGTCGTTACTGGTTGGTATAGCGGCCCCCTGGGCCGCTTTTGCTCAGGCACCAATCAGTAGTGTCGGCTCTGGCTCGGTCGAAGACCGCGTCACTCAACTTGAGCGTATTTCTAATGCTCACAGCCAGCTTTTAACCCAACTCCAGCAACAACTCTCTGATAATCAGTCCGATATTGACTCCCTGCGTGGTCAGATTCAGGAAAATCAGTATCAACTGAATCAGGTCGTGGAGCGGCAAAAGCAGATCCTGTTGCAGATCGATAGCCTCAGCAGCGGTGGCGCAGCGGCGCAATCAACCAGCGGCGATCAAAGCGGTGCGGCGGCATCAACGACGCCAACAGCTGATGCAGGTACTGCGAATGCTGGCGCGCCGGTGAAAAGCGGCGATGCAAACACGGATTACAATGCAGCTATTGCGCTGGTACAGGATAAATCCCGCCAGGATGACGCAATGGTGGCATTTCAGAATTTCATCAAAAATTACCCTGATTCAACTTACCTGCCAAACGCCAATTATTGGCTGGGTCAGTTAAACTACAACAAGGGTAAGAAAGATGATGCGGCCTACTATTTTGCTTCGGTGGTGAAAAACTATCCGAAGTCACCGAAGGCTGCGGATGCGATGTTTAAAGTTGGCGTCATCATGCAGGACAAAGGTGACACCGCGAAAGCGAAAGCCGTGTACCAGCAGGTTATCAGTAAATACCCTGGGACTGATGGCGCAAAACAGGCGCAAAAACGTCTGAACGCGATGTAATGCATAACACACGACCAGAAGTCGCATTATTTCTGGTCGTGTCGTGCGAATCATAAGCAGTTGAGTGATCTACATCGAAATTTTTGTTGCGCTCAAATCTGAAATCAGTAATATATGCCGCCGTTGCCACGGGATATCAAACAACTCGAAAGCAACGCAAAAGTGGGTCGTTAGCTCAGTTGGTAGAGCAGTTGACTTTTAATCAATTGGTCGCAGGTTCGAATCCTGCACGACCCACCACTTTAAGTAGTATCCAGCGTAGTATCGGGTGATTAGCTCAGCTGGGAGAGCACCTCCCTTACAAGGAGGGGGTCGGCGGTTCGATCCCGTCATCACCCACCACCGGGTCGTTAGCTCAGTTGGTAGAGCAGTTGACTTTTAATCAATTGGTCGCAGGTTCGAATCCTGCACGACCCACCACTAATTACGGTGGGTTCGGTGGAAGTAGTTTGTAGTATCCAGCGCAGTATCGGGTGATTAGCTCAGCTGGGAGAGCACCTCCCTTACAAGGAGGGGGTCGGCGGTTCGATCCCGTCATCACCCACCACTCGGGTCGTTAGCTCAGTTGGTAGAGCAGTTGACTTTTAATCAATTGGTCGCAGGTTCGAATCCTGCACGACCCACCAATTTTAATATTGGCATCAAGTAAAAAATCTTTCAGGTAACACCCGTATGGGTCGTTAGCTCAGTTGGTAGAGCAGTTGACTTTTAATCAATTGGTCGCAGGTTCGAATCCTGCACGACCCACCAATTTAAAGGTGGTCTCTGGTAGAGAACGTGAAGGATAACGTTGCGTTAGCAACGGCTCGAAGGGCGAGACGAAGTCGAGTCATCCTGCACGACCCACCATCCTGAATGATTAAAGCAGCATAATCCCGCAAGGGGTCGTTAGCTCAGTTGGTAGAGCAGTTGACTTTTAATCAATTGGTCGCAGGTTCGAATCCTGCACGACCCACCAATGTAAAAAAGCGCCCTAAAGGCGCTTTTTTGCTATCTGAGATATTCAAAGATTCGAACCTGCAGCAGGTTCGAGTTGAGCGCAGCGAAACAACGGAGCCGCTCGCGGCGACGACCCGAAGGGCGAGCGAAGCGAGTCATCCTGCACGAACCACCAGTGTAAAAAAGCGCCCTAAAGGCGCTTTTTTGCTATTCAGGCATTCCACAATTTCAATTCTTAACCCTGATGACATACTTTGCGCTTGCTGCGTAAGCAACTCTACGTCGGTGGAAATAAGATACCTGGCATTACATCCGACATCTCATACGTAATTCGAGTGACTTTCCCCCACTGTTCGGCTATCTTGTTTAGCATATAAAACGAATAAAACCGATAACGGCGAACATCACGCTTTATATCGGTTTAAATGTTAAGCCTGTAAAACGAGATGGCAAGATGAGCGTGATGTTTGATCCTGAAGCGGCGATTTATCCTTTCCCCCCGAAGCCGACGCCGTTAAGCATTGATGAGAAAGCGTATTACCGTGAGAAAATAAAACGTCTGCTAAAAGAACGTAATGCGGTGATGGTTGCCCACTACTATACCGATCCTGAAATTCAACAACTGGCAGAAGAAACGGGTGGTTGTATTTCTGATTCTTTAGAAATGGCGCGCTTTGGTGCCAAACATCCCGCTTCAACGCTACTCGTAGCCGGGGTGAGATTTATGGGAGAAACTGCCAAAATTCTCAGCCCGGAAAAAACAATTCTGATGCCGACACTTCAGGCTGAATGTTCACTGGATCTCGGCTGCCCAATTGAAGAATTTAACGCATTTTGTGATGCCCATCCCGATCGCACTGTCGTGGTCTACGCTAACACTTCTGCTGCAGTAAAAGCGCGTGCAGACTGGGTGGTGACTTCAAGTATTGCTGTTGAACTCATTGATCATCTGGATAGTCTGGGTGAAAAACTCATCTGGGCACCAGACAAACACCTGGGGCGTTACGTACAAAAGCAGACGGGGGCAGATATTATATGCTGGCAAGGTGCCTGCATTGTGCATGATGAGTTTAAGACTCAGGCGTTAATCCGTTTACAAAAACAACACCCTGATGCAGCCATACTGGTGCATCCGGAATCACCACAAGCCATTGTCGATATGGCGGATGCGGTCGGTTCCACAAGTCAGTTGATCAATGCTGCGAAAACATTGCCGCATCGGCGCCTTATTGTGGCGACTGACCGGGGTATCTTCTACAAAATGCAGCAGGCAGTGCCAGACAAAGAGTTACTGGAAGCACCAACCGCTGGCGAGGGAGCAACTTGCCGTAGCTGCGCGCATTGCCCGTGGATGGCCATGAATGGCCTTCAGGCCATCGCAGAGGCATTAGAACAGGAAGGAAGCAATCACGAGGTTCATGTTGATGAAAGGCTGCGAGAGAGGGCGCTAGTGCCGCTCAATCGTATGCTGGAATTTGCGGCTACACTACGTGGATAACGAATAATAAGGCGTAACGTTACGCTTTGGGGGAAAGATGGATTTTTTTAGCGTACAGAATATCCTGGTACATATACCAATAGGGGCGGGCGGTTACGATCTTTCATGGATCGAAGCGGTAGGCACGATCGCCGGGTTGCTGTGTATTGGCCTTGCCAGTCTGGAGAAGATCAGCAACTACTTCTTTGGCCTGATCAACGTCACCTTGTTTGGCATTATTTTCTTTCAGATTCAGCTGTATGCCAGCCTGCTATTACAGGTGTTTTTCTTTGCCGCGAATATTTACGGCTGGTATGCGTGGTCGCGACAAACCAGTCAGAACGAGGCGGAGTTGAAAATTCGCTGGTTACCATTGCCGAAGGCATTAACCTGGCTGGCGGTTTGTGTCATTGCTATTGGTCTGATGACGGTATTTATCAATCCGGTGTTTGCATTTTTGACCCGCGTGGCAGTCATGATCATGCAAGCATTAGGATTACAGGTTGCGATGCCTGAACTGCAACCGGACGCCTTCCCGTTCTGGGATTCCTGCATGATGGTACTCTCCATCGTGGCAATGATTCTGATGACGCGGAAATACGTCGAAAACTGGTTGCTGTGGGTCATTATTAACGTAATTAGCGTGGTGATTTTCGCCTTGCAGGGCGTCTATGCCATGTCGCTGGAGTATCTGATCCTGACGTTTATTGCCCTCAACGGCAGCCGAATGTGGATCAACAGCGCACGCGAAAGAGGTTCACGCGCGCTGTCCCATTAATGGTGATGATGTGAATGGCCAGACACCCCTTCATTCAGGTGGCAGTCTGGCCCATGACAAGGTTGATATTCCATCTGGATGGTGGCGTGCTCAATCTGATAGTGATCCATCAGATAATGTTGGATCTTGTCCAACAACGCATCGTGATCGTGTGGCGGGATCACCTGCACATGCAGCGTCATTACTGGCTTCTCACCCACCATCCACACGTGTACATGATGCACATTGCGGACTTCCGGAATTTCCCGACACATACGGCGCTTGAGTTCAGCGATATCCAGCGACACCGGCGCACCTTCAAGTAATTCATTCACGCTGTCTTTCAATAATCGCCACGCGCTGCGCAGAACCAGAAGCGACACCAGTATCGAGAGAATGGGGTCAGCAGGCGTCCAGCCGGTCCAGATAATAATCAACGCGGCAACGATAGCACCAACCGAACCCAGAAGATCTCCCAGTACATGCAGTGCCGCTGCGCGCACATTGAGGTTTTTCTCTTCGCTGCCGTGATGCAGTAACCAGAAAGAAAGTATATTTGCCAACAACCCAGCCACGGCAATTGCCATCATCATGCCGCCCTCGACCGGACGCGGCGTGCGGAAGCGTTCTATCGCCTCCCAGACAATCAAAATGGTAATCACCACCAGGGCGATGGCATTCACAAACGCCGCGAGCGTGGTCAATCTTAGCCAACCGAAAGTGTGGCGGATGGTGGGAGGACGACGTGAAAATTGTACGGCAAGCAGGGCGAAAAGCAGGGCGGCAGTATCGGTCAACATATGACCCGCGTCGGCCAGCAACGCCAGAGAGCCTGAGAGAAAACCGCCAATAACCTCAACCAGCATAAACCCGGCAGTCACGCCGAAAGCATACAACAAGCGACGAGCATTATTATCTTCTGGCAGGTGTGAGGAAGCGTGTGAGTGTGAGTGCGCCATGACGAGTCATCCCTTAATTTATCTCACTTAACTTTATGACATCATACTGCTTTTAGAAGGGAAAAATTAAAAAGGAGAGCCTCCGCTCTCCCATTATCAGCCATATATCCTGGCTTACTGCGTAGTACCGTCGGTTTTGGTATCGACATCATTGTTGATGCCATCACCGGTTTGTACTTTTTTATTAATGTCCGGGCAGCGACCATCTTTGCACATCGTATTTTTGTGCTCTTCATCTTTGGTCATGCCGTCATTGTCCATTGATGAACCGTTCGGGTGCAGCATGGTGCCGCCTGAGTTGTTATTAACCCCGCTATTATCAACGTTATTTGGTGCGACATTTTCACGGGCGTCCGGGGCAACCTGACCCGCATCAGCTGCGGCGTTTGCCTGGCCATTATTGGTTTGCGCTCCGCTATCGGCAGCCAGCGCGGCACCGCTGGCAAGGCTTAGAGTGGCAGTCAGAAATAGTGTGGCCAGTTTTGTCATTTTCATAGGATGCTCCTGTTATGGTCGTTATGTCGGATAACCTCTTCCAACAGTGCATTTGCAGGTGAATATCAGGTAATGGTTTAAGATTTCAGCCAGAAGAATAAATCCAGCAGAGAATCTTGAAAAAATTAATAAACAGAGAAGTTACAGTTAGAAATTGTAGGTCAGATCTCGTTTTTCGCGACAATCTGGCGTTTTTCTTGCTAATTCCAGGATTAATCCGTTCATAGTGTAAAACCCCGTTTACACATTCTGACGGAAGATATAGATTGGAGGGATTGCATTCACCAAGATAAGTATGGCAACACTGGAACAGACATGAATTATCAGAACGACGATTTACGTATCAAAGAAATCAAAGAGTTACTTCCACCTGTCGCACTGCTGGAAAAATTCCCCGCTACTGAAAATGCCGCGAATACGGTTGCCCATGCCAGAAAAGCGATCCATAAGATCCTGAAAGGTAATGATGATCGCCTATTAGTGGTGATTGGCCCGTGTTCTATTCATGATCCCGTCGCGGCTAAAGAGTATGCCACTCGCTTGCTGGCGCTGCGTGAAGAGCTGAAAGATGAGCTGGAAATCGTTATGCGCGTCTATTTTGAAAAGCCGCGCACCACGGTGGGCTGGAAAGGGCTGATCAACGATCCGCATATGGATAACAGTTTCCAGATCAACGACGGTTTGCGCATTGCCCGTAAGTTGCTGCTCGATATTAACGACAGTGGTCTGCCAGCGGCGGGTGAATTTCTCGATATGATCACCCCGCAGTATCTCGCTGACCTGATGAGTTGGGGCGCAATTGGTGCACGTACAACCGAATCTCAGGTTCACCGCGAACTGGCGTCCGGTCTTTCTTGCCCGGTAGGTTTCAAAAATGGCACCGACGGTACGATTAAAGTGGCTATCGATGCTATTAATGCCGCCGGTGCGCCGCATTGCTTCCTGTCTGTGACCAAATGGGGGCATTCGGCGATTGTGAATACCAGCGGTAACGGTGATTGCCATATCATTCTGCGCGGCGGTAAAGAGCCTAACTACAGCGCGAAGCACGTTGCTGAAGTGAAAGAAGGGCTGAACAAAGCAGGCCTGCCAGCACAGGTGATGATCGATTTCAGCCATGCTAACTCGTCCAAACAATTCAAAAAGCAGATGGATGTTTGTGCTGACGTTTGCCAGCAGATTGCCGGTGGCGAAACAGCCATTATTGGCGTGATGGTGGAAAGCCATCTGGTGGAAGGCAATCAGAGCCTCGAGAGCGGGGAGCCGCTGGCCTACGGTAAGAGCATCACCGATGCCTGCATCGGCTGGGAAGATACCGATGCTCTGTTACGTCAACTTGCGAATGCAGTAAAAGCGCGTCGCGGGTAAGGTTTAATTGTCGGATGCACCGCCAGAGTGGCGTATCCGATTAATCACCGTAGGCATGATAAGACGCGCAGCGTCGCATCAGGCAATGTGCTCCTGCTCCATTGTTAGCAACAAAAAAGCCGACTTATTTGCAGTCGGCTTTCTCATTTTTAAACGAATGACGTTTACTTCGCTTTACCCTGGTTTGCAACGGCTGCTGCTTTCGCCGCGATCTCGTCAGCATTACCCAGATAATAGCGTTTCAGCGGTTTGAAGTTCTCGTCAAACTCATAAACCAGCGGCACGCCGGTCGGGATATTCAGCTCAAGAATCTCTTCTTCGCTCATGTTATCGAGATATTTCACCAGCGCACGTAACGAGTTACCGTGTGCTGCGATGATCACGCGCTCACCGCTCTTCATACGCGGCAGAATGGTTTCATTCCAGTAAGGGATCACGCGATCAATGGTCAGCGCCAGACTTTCAGTCAGCGGCAGTTCTTTCTCGCTCAGCTTCGCGTAACGCGGATCGTGACCCGGATAACGCTCATCATCTTTAGTCAGCTCCGGCGGAGTCACCGCAAAACCACGACGCCACTGTTTCACCTGCTCGTCGCCATACTTTTCAGCGGTTTCTGCTTTGTTCAGACCCTGCAACGCACCGTAGTGACGTTCGTTCAGTTTCCAGGATTTCTCAACGGGCAGCCATGCCTGATCCAGTTCGTCCAGCACATTCCACAGGGTATGGATAGCGCGTTTCAGCACAGAGGTGTAAGCAAAGTCAAAGCTGTAACCTTCCTCTTTCAGCAGCTTACCTGCTGCTTTTGCTTCGCTTACGCCTTTCTCAGACAGATCCACGTCGTACCAACCGGTGAAACGGTTTTCTTTGTTCCACTGACTTTCGCCATGACGAACCAGAACCAGCTTAGTTACAGCCATATACTTACTCCTCAAATCATCTTTTAATGATAATAATTCTCATTATATTGCCGTGGCGAAGCAACAGCAATGCTTACGCATAACCATAGCGAAAATAGTGTCGCAGTGTAAGGTTGTTGTGAATATTGAGTTGCAAATATGTCGGTGTTTGCTGGTGATTTGAACAATATGAAGATAAAGCCCTCATGACGAGGGCTTCAGGTTACTCAGCAATAAACTGATATTCCGTCAGGCTGGAATACTCTTCGCCTGGACGCAGGAAGCAGTCCGGTTGCGGCCATTCAGGATGGTTAGGGCTGTCCGGCAGAAACTCGCTTTCCAGAGCCAGCCCTTGCCAGTCGGCGTAAGGTTCGGTTCCTCGTGACGGCGTGCCGCCGAGGAAGTTGCCGGAGTAAAATTGCAAAGCCGGAGCGGTGGTGTAGACCTTCAGCTGCAATTTTTCATCTGCTGACCAGACATGCGCCGCCACTTTCTTGCTATCACCTTTGGCCTGCAACAAAAACGCGTGATCGTAACCTTTCACTTTGCGCTGATCGTCGTCGGCAAGAAACTCACTGGCGATGATTTTGGCACTGCGGAAATCAAAAGATGTCCCGGCGACAGATTTCAGGCCGTCGTGCGGAATGCCGCCTTCATCAACCGGCAGATATTCGTCCGCCAGAATCTGCAACTTGTGATTACGCACGTCAGACTGCTCGCCGTCGAGGTTGAAATAGACGTGGTTAGTCATATTCACCGGGCAAGGTTTATCAACTGTGGCGCGATAAGTAATAGAGATACGGTTATCGTCGGTCAGACGATACTGCACCGTCGCGCCGAGATTCCCCGGAAAGCCTTGATCGCCATCTTCTGAAGTCAGGGCAAACAGCACCTGACGATCGTTCTGGTTAACAATTTGCCAGCGGCGTTTGTCGAACCCTTCCGGGCCGCCATGCAGCTGGTTAACACCCTGACTTGGCGAAAGCGTCACGGTTTCACCGCCAAAGGTATAACGACTATTGGCGATACGGTTGGCATAACGACCAATAGAGGCTCCCAGAAACGCGGCCTGATCCTGGTAGCATTCCGGGCTGGCGCAGCCGAGCAGCGCCTCGCGGACGCTGCCATCGGAAAGCGGAATACGGGCTGAAAGTAAAGTCGCACCCCAGTCCATCAGCGTGACTACCATCCCTGCGTTGTTACGCAAAGTTAACAGTCGGTACGGCTGACCATCGGGTGCCAGTGCGGGAGTTTCGTTCAGCACTGTCCTGCTCCTTGTGATGGTTTACAAACGTAAAAAGTCTCTTTAATACCTGTTTTGGCTTCATATTGTTCAGCGACAGCTTGCTGTACGGCAGGCACCAGTTCTTCCGGGATCAGCGCGACGATACAGCCGCCAAATCCGCCACCGGTCATGCGTACGCCACCTTTGTCGCCAATCACAGCTTTTACGATTTCTACCAGAGTGTCAATTTGCGGCACGGTGATTTCGAAATCATCGCGCATAGAGGCATGAGACTCCGCCATCAGCTCGCCCATACGCTTCAGGTCGCCTTGCTCCAGCGCGCTGGCTGCTTCAACGGTACGGGCGTTTTCAGTCAGGATATGACGCACGCGTTTCGCCACGATCGGATCCAGTTCATGCGCAACCGCGTTGAACTCTTCAATGGTGACATCGCGCAGGGCTGGCTGCTGGAAGAAACGCGCACCGGTTTCACACTGTTCACGACGGGTGTTGTATTCGCTGCCAACCAGGGTACGTTTGAAGTTACTGTTGATGATGACGACAGCCACACCTTTCGGCATGGAAACGGCTTTGGTTCCCAGAGAGCGGCAATCGATCAGCAAGGCATGATCCTTCTTACCCAGTGCGGAAATTAGCTGATCCATGATCCCGCAGTTACAGCCAACAAACTGGTTTTCTGCTTCCTGACCGTTAAGCGCGATTTGTGCGCCGTCCAGCGGCAGATGATAAATCTGCTGCAATACGGTTCCGACCGCGACTTCCAGTGAGGCGGAAGAACTTAACCCGGCACCCTGCGGCACATTGCCGCTGATCACCATGTCCACACCGCCGAAGCTGTTGTTACGCAGTTGCAGATGTTTCACCACGCCACGAACGTAGTTCGCCCATTGATAGTTTTCATGCGCGACAATGGGCGCATCGAGGGAAAACTCGTCAGTCTGATTTTCATAATCGGCTGCCATTACGCGAACTTTACGGTCATCGCGTGGCGCACAGCTAATCACGGTTTGATAATCAATCGCGCAGGGCAGAACGAAACCGTCGTTGTAGTCGGTGTGTTCGCCAATAAGATTCACGCGCCCAGGCGCCTGAATGGTATGAGTGGCAGGGTAGCCAAATGCGTTGGCAAACAGAGATTGTGTTTTTTCTTTCAGACTCATTTCTTACACTCCGGATTCGCGAAAATGGATATCGCTGACTGCGCGCAAACGCTCTGCTGCCTGTTCTGCCGTCAGGTCACGCTGGGTCTCTGCCAACATTTCATAACCGACCATAAATTTACGTACAGTGGCAGAGCGCAACAGAGGTGGATAAAAGTGCGCGTGCAGCTGCCAGTGTTGATTCTCTTCGCCATTAAACGGCGCGCCGTGCCAGCCCATAGAATAGGGGAAGGAACACTGGAAGAGGTTGTCATAACGACTGGTCAGCTTTTTCAACGCCAGCGCCAAATCGCTGCGCTGGACGTCGGTCAAATCGGTGATCCGCAAAACGTGGGCTTTGGGCAACAGTAGCGTTTCGAACGGCCAGGCAGCCCAGTAGGGCACTATGGCTAACCAGTGCTCGGTTTCGACAACGGTACGACTACCGTCTGCCAGTTCACGCTGGACATAATCCACCAGCATTGGCGATTTCTGTTCGGCGAAATATTCTTTTTGCAGGCGGTCTTCACGCTCAGCTTCGTTAGGCAGGAAGCTATTTGCCCAAATCTGACCGTGCGGATGCGGGTTAGAGCACCCCATCGCCGCACCTTTGTTTTCAAAAACCTGCACCCACGGGTATGTTTTCCCTAGTTCTGCGGTTTGCTCTTGCCAGGTTTTGACGATTTCTGTCAATGCTGCAACGCTGAGCTCTGGCAGTGTTTTACTGTGATCCGGTGAAAAGCAGATCACCCGGCTGGTGCCACGCGCGCTCTGGCAACGCATCAGCGGATCGTGACTTTCCGGCGCGTCTGGCGTGTCGGACATCAGCGCCGCAAAGTCATTGGTAAAAACGTAAGTCCCGGTGTAATCGGGGTTTTTATCGCCTGTCACCCGCACATTACCTGCGCAAAGGAAGCAATCTGGATCGTGCGCAGGTAACACCTGTTTGGCTGGCGTTTCCTGCGCCCCCTGCCAGGGGCGCTTAGCGCGGTGCGGTGAAACCAGAATCCATTGCCCGGTGAGTGGGTTATAGCGGCGATGTGGATGATCAACGGGATTAAATTGCGTCATGGTCGTTCCTTAATCGGGATATCCCTGTGGATGGCGTGACTGCCAGTGCCAGGTGTCCTGCGCCATTTCGTCAAGAGTGCGCGTTACGCGCCAGTTCAGTTCGCGCTCGGCTTTGCTGGCGTCCGCCCAGTAGGCCGGAAGGTCGCCTTCGCGACGCGGTGCAAAATGATAATTAACCGGTTTGCCGCAGGCTTTGCTGAAGGCATTAACCACGTCCAGCACGCTGCTGCCTACGCCTGCGCCGAGGTTGTAGATGTGTACGCCAGGCTTGTTCACCAGTTTTTCCATCGCCACGACGTGACCGTCTGCCAGGTCCATTACGTGGATGTAATCGCGCACGCCAGTACCGTCTTCGGTCGGATAATCGTTACCAAAAATCGCCAGCGAGTCGCGACGGCCTACAGCAACCTGGGCGATGTACGGCATCAGGTTATTCGGAATGCCTTGCGGATCTTCGCCCATATCGCCCGACGGATGCGCGCCAACCGGGTTGAAGTAGCGCAGCAGGGCAATGCTCCAGTCCGGATGGGCTTTTTGCAGATCGGTGAGGATCTGTTCCACCATCAGCTTGCTTTTGCCGTAAGGGCTTTGCGGTGTGCCGGTCGGGAAGCTTTCAACGTATGGAATTTTGGGCTGATCGCCATAAACGGTGGCGGAGGAGCTAAAAATAAAGTTTTTGACGTTAGCGGCGCGCATGGCGCTAATCAGGCGCAGAGTACCGTTGACGTTGTTGTCGTAATATTCCAGCGGTTTTTGTACCGATTCGCCAACGGCTTTCAGCCCGGCGAAGTGGATCACGGTGTCGATAGCGTGATCGTGCAGGATCTCGGTCATCAACGCTTCGTTACGGATATCGCCTTCAACAAACGTCGGATGTTTGCCGCCTAAACGCTCGATAACAGGCAGTACGCTGCGCTTACTGTTACAGAGGTTATCAAGAATGATGACATCATGACCGTTTTGCAGTAATTGCACGCAGGTATGACTTCCAATGTAACCGCTACCACCGGTAACCAGAACTCTCATAATTCGCTCCATCAGGCTTATGGTATGAAATAACCATAGCATAACAAAGATGCGAAAAGTGTGACATGGAATAAATTAGTGGAATCGTTTACACAAGAATTTAGCCATTTTCTATGCGCAATTAAATGATTATAAAACAGAGGGTTTATGAATGATTGCGCCTTTTATCTGAAAAAAAGCGCGTTTTCATGACTGGATGCGTTAAACCGTAGACCGGATAAGGCGTTCACACCGCATCCGGCACAGTCACTCAATTTATTTTGGTAAGCGCATAACGATAGAGGTCACCGTCTGGCACGAACTCCAGACGATGGGTAATACAGGCTGGCGCATCTTCGGCGTGGTGTGAAACAAACAACAACTGCGTTTCACCTTCGCTAATCAGCACATCAACAAATCTACGGATAAGCTGGCGATTGAGTGGATCAAGCCCCTGCAATGGTTCATCAAGAATAAGCAAGGTCGGATGCTTCACCAGTGCCCGGACGATCAATGCCAGACGCTGTTGTCCCCAGGAAAGGCTATGGAAAGGGGCGTCTGCGGTGCGTTTATCAATGCCGAGAATATCCAGCCACTGTTGCACCAGTTTTTGCTGGCGATCCGAAACGGCCTGATAAATGCCAATCGAATCAAAATAGCCAGAAAGGATCACATTACGCACAGTGGTGCTGACGCGGTAATCCAGATGCAAACTACTGCTGACGTAACCGATATGCTTTTTGATATCCCAGATGGTTTCGCCGCTGCCACGACGTCGTCCGAAAAGCGTCAAATCGTTGCTGTAACCTTGCGGGTGATCGCCAGTAATCAGGCTTAATAACGTCGATTTTCCCGCGCCATTTGGCCCGATAATTTGCCAGTGTTCGCCTGGATTCACCTGCCAGCTAAGGTTATTAAGAATGGGGCGATCATTATAAGAAACCACGCCGTTGTTCAGCACAATGCGCGGTTCGCTGGCGGGTAAGGCGTGACGTGCTGAAGGTTCATCCGGCTCTGGTAGCTGCACGCCAGCAAGTTTCTCGCTGTGCGCCAGTTGTGCGACGAGTGCCTGTTGGAACAGTTCTTCTTTCGCGCCAGTTTCCGCTAACGTGCAATCCGCCAGCACACCGGCAAACTGGACAAATTCCGGGATCTCATCGAAGCGATTGAGCACCAGTACCAGAGTAATACCAGACTGATGTAACGAGGCGAGCAGTTCTGCCAGTTGCTGACGTGAGGCAACATCAAGGCCATCGAATGGTTCATCAAGAATCAGTAAATCAGGATCTGACATCAGCGCCTGACAGAGCAGGGTTTTACGCGTCTCGCCAGTGGAAAGGTATTTAAAGCGTCGGTCGAGGAGAGCGGTAATACCGAACTGCTGTGCCAGCTGCGCACAACGCTGTGCATCTTTAACGTCATCCTGAATGATCTCAGCCGTGGTACGCCCGGTGTCAGCTTCGCCAGGACTCAGCATATCGGTATTATTCCGCTGCCATTCGTCGCTGACGAGCTTTTGTAACTGCTCGAAGGAGAGACGAGTGATGCGGGAAAACTGGTTTTGCCGTTCGCCTTTCAAAAGCGAAAGTTCACCGGCCAGCGCGCGAGCCAGCGCCGACTTCCCGCTGCCATTTGAACCGACAAACGCCCAACTATCACCCGCGTTTAACGTTAGCTGAGACAATTGCAGCGTTTTTGTGTCGCTAAGACGAAACGTGCCTTGCAAAATTCGCAACGATGACATTTTATATCCCATTTTTTGCAGCGATTACTGACAGGGATACGTGTTTCATAACAAATTGTCAACACGCTTAGCACAGCGTGGCGATAATCACGCTATCGGCATTAAAGTAGGCCGTGACATTCTGCCCTTGCTCAAGAGAAGCTGCTTCATTTAACGGCACCGTAGCGCACAGGGTTTGCCCGTCGGGTAGCGCCATTAATACTTCGCACTGCTCCGCGCCGCGCTCAATATGACTAATAATGCCCGGCAATTGGTTGTCGGCGTTTTGTGCGACCGCCTTGTCCTGAGTAATACCTACCCACGGCGCTTTCAGCAGTATCAATACTTCTTTGCCTTCATCCAGACCCAGACGCGCGCCGCTTTGCGCGGTAATCGCGACTTTTAATCGTGTTTTACTATCAGCCAGTAAGACATCAACATGCTGTTGAACGTCATCATGATCGCGGGCGGTGATGGTGCCGAACCACTGGTTACGGGCGCTGGTCTGCAGTGAAAAACGTGAGATAGCTGCCAGCAGGCTGTTCAGCGGCAGGGCGTCGTCGTCACTTAATACATCAAAGGCTTTTTGCTGGATCTGCGCCAGGAGGTCATAGAGCTGAATCAGCCGCTGACCATAGCGGGTCAGGACTGCGCCGCCGCCACCTTTACCGCCTGTTGCACGCTCAACCAGAATATGCTCACTTAACTGATTCATCTCGTTAATGGCATCCCAGGCACTTTTATAGCTGATACCGGCATCTTTCGCCCCCTGGCTGATAGAACCGGAAAGGGCAATGTGTTTTAGTAGCGAAATGCGGCGTGGGTCGGCAAAGAGCTTTTGTTGAAGCTTAAGGGTGAGAAGGATTTCGGCCTGCATAACAATGTCCTGGCAAAAGTCTTATTGTGACGGAAAACGAACGCCACGCAAAGCTGACCGCACAAAAGGGGAGTGCTTTTCTGTGCTTAGCGGTTAGAATAGTGACAGGACTATATCTGGAGTTGACCATGTTAGAGTTATTAAAAAGTCTGGTATTCGCCGTAATCATGGTACCTGTCGTGATGGCCATCATCCTGGGTCTGATTTACGGTCTTGGTGAAGTATTCAACATCTTTTCTGGTGTTGGTAAAAAAGACCAGCCCGGACAAAATCATTGATTCCCTGAATGCCCGCTTAGTCGGGCATTTTCTTTTTTCTCAACTTCCTGCTTTTCCTGCCGATATTTTTTCTAGCTACCTCTCAAAGGTTAACAATAACTGCTGGGAAAATTCTGAATCAGTCGTTATATTGTTGCCTACATAACGTTACATGAAGGGGTTACCAATGGCTCGTAAATGGTTGAACTTGTTTGCCGGAGCGGCGCTCTCTTTAACTCTTGCAGGCAATGCGCTGGCAGACGAAGGGAAGATTACAGTTTTTGCGGCAGCATCACTGACCAACGCAATGCAGGACATCGCTACGCAATATAAAAAAGAGAAAGGCGTGGACGTCGTTTCTTCTTTCGCCTCGTCTTCTACCCTGGCTCGTCAGATTGAAGCGGGTGCGCCTGCGGATCTGTTTATTTCTGCCGATCAGAAATGGATGGATTATGCGGTTGATAAAAAAGCGATCGATACTGCCACGCGCCAGACATTGCTCGGCAATAGTCTGGTCGTTGTAGCACCGAAAACCAGTGCACAGAAAGATTTCACTATCGACAGTAAAACCAACTGGACTTCGCTGCTGAATGGCGGTCGCCTGGCGGTTGGCGATCCGGAACATGTCCCCGCTGGCATTTATGCGAAAGAAGCACTGCAAAAACTGGGCGCATGGGATACGCTCTCCCCGAAACTGGCTCCGGCGGAAGATGTTCGTGGGGCGCTGGCGCTGGTCGAACGTAATGAAGCTCCGCTGGGCATTGTTTACGGTTCTGACGCAGTTGCCAGCAAAGGGGTAAAAGTGGTTGCCACCTTCCCGGAAGATTCACATAAAAAAGTGGAATATCCGGTTGCTGTTGTTGAAGGGCATAACAATGCGGCAGTGAAAGCATTTTATGATTATCTGAAGGGACCGCAGGCTGCGGAAATCTTTAAACGTTACGGATTTACAACTAAGTAATGATACTGACCGATCCAGAATGGCAGGCGGTTTTACTAAGCCTGAAAGTTTCTTCCCTGGCTGTGCTGTTTAGCCTGCCGTTTGGGATCTTTTTTGCCTGGTTACTGGTGCGTTGCACGTTTCCGGGCAAAGCTCTGCTCGACAGCGTACTGCATCTACCGCTGGTGTTACCGCCCGTGGTCGTTGGTTACTTGCTGTTAGTCTCTATGGGACGGCGCGGATTTATCGGTGAACGCCTGTATGACTGGTTTGGCATTACCTTCGCCTTTAGCTGGCGCGGTGCGGTTCTCGCTGCCGCCGTCATGTCTTTTCCGCTGATGGTGCGGGCAATTCGTCTGGCGCTGGAAGGGGTTGATGTCAAACTGGAACAGGCCGCAAGAACACTGGGTGCCGGGCGCTGGCGCGTTTTCTTTACCATCACGTTACCGCTGACCTTGCCGGGAATTATTGTCGGTACGGTGCTGGCTTTCGCTCGTTCGCTCGGTGAGTTTGGTGCAACTATCACCTTTGTTTCTAACATTCCTGGTGAAACGCGAACCATTCCTTCAGCCATGTATACCCTGATCCAGACTCCTGGCGGGGAAAGCGGTGCGGCGAGACTTTGCATCATCTCTATTGCGCTGGCGATGATCTCTCTGTTGATTTCAGAATGGCTGGCCAGAATCAGCCGTGAGCGGGCGGGGCGCTAATCATGCTGGAACTGAATTTTTCCCAGACGTTGGGCAACCATTGCCTGACCATTAATGAAACGCTGCCCGCCAACGGCATCACTGCTATCTTTGGCGTCTCCGGTGCCGGAAAAACCTCGCTGATTAACGCCATCAGTGGACTGACGCGTCCGCAAAAAGGGCGGATTGTCCTCAATGGTCGGGTACTAAATGATGCCGAAAAAGGTATCTGCCTGACGCCAGAAAAGCGTCGTGTTGGATATGTGTTTCAGGATGCGCGGCTGTTTCCGCATTACAAAGTGCGTGGCAATCTGCGCTACGGCATGGCGAAAAGCATGGTCGATCAGTTCGATAAGCTGGTGGCGCTTTTAGGCATTGAACCGTTGCTTGACCGTTTACCGGGCAGCCTGTCCGGAGGCGAAAAACAGCGTGTGGCGATTGGGCGGGCTTTGCTGACAGCACCGGAATTGCTGTTGCTGGATGAACCGCTGGCGTCACTGGATATTCCGCGTAAACGCGAACTGTTGCCTTATCTGCAACGTCTGACGCGGGAAATCAACATTCCGATGTTGTATGTCAGCCATTCTCTGGATGAGATCCTCCATCTGGCAGACAGAGTGATGGTGCTGGAAAACGGTCAGGTAAAAGCCTTTGGCGCTCTGGAAGAGGTATGGGGCAGCAGCGTGATGAATCCGTGGCTGCCGAAAGAGCAACAAAGCAGCATTCTGAAAGTGTCGATACTGGAACATCACCCGCATTACGCAATGACCGCGCTGGCGCTGGGCGATCAGCATTTGTGGGTCAATAAGCTGGACGCGCCGCTGCAAGCTGCGCTACGTATCCGCATTCAGGCTTCCGATGTCTCGCTGGTTTTACAGCCTCCGCAGCAAACCAGCATTCGTAACGTGTTGCGCGCAAAAGTGGTCAATAGCTATGACGACAACGGCCAGGTTGAGGTCGAACTGGAAGTCGGTGGTAAAACGCTGTGGGCGCGTATTAGCCCGTGGGCGAGGGATGAACTGGCAATCAGACCAGGCCTGTGGCTGTACGCGCAAATTAAAAGTGTGTCGATAACCGCCTGATTAAATCAGGTGACTATAAATGAACTGAGCAATGCTGTCGGTGGTGTTATCTCCAATCACAATATTGGCGCGGGCTTTTACTGCGTCATCGGCATTGCCCATCGCCACACCCGTCCCGGCGGCTTCCAGCATACTGATATCATTAAAGTTATCGCCAAACGCAATCACATTTTCCATCGACCAGCCTTGCGCCTCAATCCATTTCGTCAGGCGTCTACCTTTGCTGTTGCCGCCGCGTGCAATATCAACCTGATCGTGCCAGGACCATTCGCACTCCAGTCCCAATTCATGTTCAACATGCTTACCAAAATGCTGCAATCGCGGCAGGTCATCGTGCGTCAGGGCGAACTTCCACACCGCCTTAACTTCTTGTGCCGTCTCGGCCAGTGAGGCAACCTGGGTAAAGGTAGGACGCTGTTCTGGTGGCAGGGTTTGCGCCCAGTTAGAAGTACGAATGACATGCCCGGTCGGGTGTTCATACACCATTGCATCATCCACATACATCAGCCCGTGAATGTGGTGTTCATTCAGCATCTCAATGAGTTGCAGGGCTTTGTTTACGGGCATTGGATCGGCTTCCAGCACGGTTTTTGCATGATAATCATACAAATAGGTGCCATTACAGCAAATAGCAGGTGTATCCAGCGCCAGCGCCTGATAAAAAGGATGAATAGCGACGTGATGGCGACCTGTGACGATGATTAATTGATAGCCTGCTTCGCGAGCGCGGGCCAGGGCTTCTATCGATGAAGGAAGCAAGGTCTTTTTCGGGGTCAATAAGGTGCCGTCTAAGTCGAGAGCAATCACGCGTGTGGTCATGGCGTATTCCAGATTAAGGTTAAGAATTTTCGTCTGAGCGAATGGTACACCGATACCACTATCGGACAAAATTCTGCGCTTTAATTCAGCATTCACCGCCAAAAGCGACTAATTTTAGCTGTTACAGTCAGTTGCTAAATGCAAAGGAGCATTCATGAAGCAAACAGTTTATATCGCCAGCCCTGAGAGCCAGCAAATTCACGTCTGGAACCTGAATCATGAAGGCGTACTGACGCTGACGCAGGTTGTTGATGTGCCGGGGCAGGTGCAGCCGATGGTGGTCAGCCCGGACAAACGTTATCTCTACGTTGGCGTTCGCCCTGAGTTTCGCGTCCTGGCGTATCGTATCGCCCCGGACGATGGTGCACTGACATTCGCCGCAGAGTCGGCGCTGCCGGGTAGCCCGACGCATATTTCTACCGATCACCAGGGGCAGTTTGTCTTTGTAGGTTCTTACAATGCGGGTAACGTGAGCGTAACGCGACTGGAAGATGGTCTGCCAGTGGGCGTCGTCGATGTGGTCGAGGGGCTGGACGGCTGCCATTCCGCCAATATCTCACCGGATAACCGCACGCTGTGGGTTCCGGCATTAAAGCAGGATCGCATCTGCCTGTTTACGCTCAGCGATGATGGTCATCTGGTGGCGCAGGACCCGGCGGAAGTGACAACCGTTGAAGGCGCCGGCCCGCGTCATATGGTGTTCCATCCAAACGAACAATATGCGTATTGCGTCAATGAGTTAAACAGTTCAGTGGATGTCTGGGAACTGAAAGATCCGCACGGCAATATCGAATGTGTCCAGACGCTGGATATGATGCCGGAAAACTTCTCCGACACCCGTTGGGCGGCTGATATTCATATCACCCCGGATGGTCGTCATTTATACGCTTGTGACCGTACCGCCAGTCTGATTACCGTTTTCAGCGTTTCGGAAGATGGCAGCGTGTTGAGCAAAGAAGGTTTCCAGCCAACGGAAACCCAGCCGCGCGGCTTTAACGTTGATCACAGTGGCAAGTATCTGATTGCCGCCGGGCAAAAATCTCACCACATCTCAGTTTACGAAATTGTCGGCGAGCAGGGGCTACTGCATGAAAAAGGTCGCTATGCGGTCGGGCAGGGGCCGATGTGGGTGGTGGTGAACGCACACTAACCGTTGAGTTACCCGGCGCAGTATTTCCTGCGCCGGGGTATTACCCCATCTCCTGTAACGCATGTCTCTGGCGTTCGACGATATTGGTCCATAAATTGTCTTTATCATCAGTCCACAAATTAATCAGCAAGGCAAAAAAGCGTTCTGCTGCCGGAGAAAGCACGGCATCTTTGCGACGAATAATCCCCAATGTCCGACGTATAACGGGTTCCACCAGCGGGATACCAATAATAGAAGAATAGGGCGCATGAGGCATTGCCAGGCCAGGAAGCGCCGAAATCCCCAGTCCTGCTTCCACCAGTCCTAATGACGTCGAAAGATGACGCACTTCGTAAAACCAGTCCAGCTTCCAGGGTTTGTCGGACAATTTTTGCTCAATCAGCAGTCGGTTGCCGCTGGAGGAGCGCACGCCAATCATTTTGTAACCTACCAGTTCCTGCCATTCCACCAGCTGCTTTTTGGCTAATGGGTGGTCACGCCGACAGGCCAGCACAAACGGCTCGTTGACCAGTGGCGTAAAATCGATGGATGAATTTGTGATGTTGTTCATGTTTATGCCAAAGTCCGATTCGTTGCACAGCACCGATTCCATGCAATTATTCGTGCCTTGTTCCAGAATTCGCACTTTAATATTGGGATATAACTCATTAAATTTGCCAATTGCCAACGGCAAGAAATAAAACACAGCGGTAGGAATACACGCTAATGTCACCATACCACGATGATAAATATTCATATCGCGAATATTAAACAGTGTTTCATCGAATTTCTTTATTAATTCCCGCGCATCAGGAAGCAACATTCTCCCCGCTTTTGTTAAAGTAACCTTGCGAGTTGTACGCTCAAAGAGTTGAATATGTAAATCCTCTTCCATCTTTTTTATTCTGCGCGTTAATGCAGGTTGCGTAATATTAAGTAATTTAGCAGCATTGTTAAATGAACTGGACTCTGCCAGCGTGACAAATGCTTTCATACTTGATAACTCATGCTTCATTATTACTCCGGAAAATGGAAGCGGTGCTTTTTAGTGATTTGCAGTTAAACCAGTTTAACTGCCTTTTAATCACTTAAATTAATGAAAAAATGTTATTAATCGTGAAGCTAAAGTCATTAGAGATGCTTTGCCCTTAATGTAACCATATCGCAATAAGTTATGTTTTTAAATTGAGGGCATTATTATGAAAAAAATACCCTGCGTGATGATGCGAGGTGGAACCTCGAGGGGCGCGTTCCTGTTAGCGGAACATTTACCCGAAGATCAAACGCAGCGCGATAAAATATTGATGGCAATTATGGGTTCCGGTAATGGGTAATGACTCTAACTTATTGATAGTGTTTTATGTTCAGATAATGCCCGATGACTTTGTCATGCAGCTCCACCGATTTTGAAAACGACAGCGACTTCCGTCCCAGCCGTGCCAGGTGCTGCCTCAGATTCAGGTTATGCCGCTCAATTCGCTGCGTATATCGCTTGCTGATTACGTGCAGCTTTCCCTTCAGGCGGGATTCATACAGCGGCCAGCCATCCGTCATCCATATCACCACGTCAAAGGGTGACAGCAGGCTCATAAGACGCCCCAGCGTCGCCATAGTGCGTTCACCGAATACGTGCGCAACAACCGTCTTCCGGAGCCTGTCATACGCGTAAAACAGCCAGCGCTGGCGCGATTTAGCCCCGACATAGCCCCACTGTTCGTCCATTTCCGCGCAGACGATGACGTCACTGCCCGGCTGTATGCGCGAGGTTACCGACTGCGGCCTGAGTTTTTTAAGTGACGTAAAATCGTGTTGAGGCCAACGCCCATAATGCGGGCAGTTGCCCGGCATCCAACGCCATTCATGGCCATATCAATGATTTTCTGGTGCGTACCGGGTTGAGAAGCGGTGTAAGTGAACTGCAGTTGCCATGTTTTACGGCAGTGAGAGCAGAGATAGCGCTGATGTCCGGCGGTGCTTTTGCCGTTACGCACCACCCCGTCAGTAGCTGAACAGGAGGGACAGCTGATAGAAACAGAAGCCACTGGAGCACCTCAAAAACACCATCATACACTAAATCAGTAAGTTGGCAGCATCACCCGGTAATGATCTGGAAATTGACGGTATCGGCGGCGGTAATCCGCTGACCAGTAAAGTCGCCATTATTAGCCGTTCCAGCGATCCGCGTGCTGATGTCGATTATTTGTTTGCGCAGGTAATCGTCCATGAGCAACGTGTCGATACCACACCTAACTGCGGCAATATGTTGTCTGGTGTTGGGGCATTCGCCATTGAAAATGGTTTGATTGCAGCGACATCACCGGTCACCCGCGTGCGTATCCGTAACGTCAATACAGGCACGTTCATCGAAGCCGATGTTCAAACGCCAAACGGTGTCGTCGAGTATGAGGGTAGCGCCAGAATTGATGGTGTACCAGGGACAGCCGCGCCGGTCGCGCTCACTTTTCTGAATGCAGCAGGAACGAAAACCGGAAAAGTCTTCCCGACAGATAAACAAATTGATTATTTTGACGATGTCCCGGTGACTTGTATCGATATGGCGATGCCAGTCGTTATTATTCCAGCTGAATATCTGGGAAAAACAGGCTATGAATTACCAGCGGAACTGGATGCCGACAAAGCATTATTAGCCCGCATTGAATCTATCCGTCTACAAGCGGGTAAAGCAATGGGCTTAGGCGATGTCAGTAATATGGTTATCCCTAAACCTGTACTTATTTCTCCAGCACAGAAAGGTGGGGCAATTAATGTGCGTTATTTTATGCCGCATTCTTGCCATCGCGCGCTGGCGATAACTGGTGCTATTGCCATTTCCAGTAGCTGTGCGCTGGAAGGCACCGTCACCCGACAAATCGTCCCTTCTGTAGGATACGGCAATATCAATATTGAACACCCCAGTGGTGCGCTTGACGTTCATTTAAGCAATGAAGGTCAGGATGCCACGACGTTACGTGCATCTGTTATTCGGACGACCAGAAAAATATTTTCCGGTGAAGTTTATCTTCCCTGAAAAAATTCGTTGTCAGGATAAGGACAATCAATAAAGGACTTCTGTATGAGTCATACAGAAAGAACAGGATTTTAAATGAATAAGAAATCGTTATGGAAGCTAATTCTGATATTAGCGATCCCATGTATTATTGGCTTTATGCCTGCTCCGGCAGGATTAAGCGAACTGGCGTGGGTACTGTTTGGTATCTACCTGGCGGCAATTGTGGGTCTGGTTATTAAGCCATTCCCGGAACCTGTCGTACTGTTAATTGCGGTTGCCGCTTCAATGGTCGTCGTGGGTAACTTATCCGATGGTGCGTTTAAAACCACCGCCGTATTAAGCGGTTACTCTTCCGGTACAACCTGGCTGGTGTTCTCGGCGTTCACCTTAAGCGCCGCGTTTGTTACCACCGGCTTAGGCAAACGTATCGCCTATCTGCTGATTGGTAAAATTGGTAGCACCACCTTGGGTCTGGGTTACGTTACCGTATTCCTCGACCTGGTACTGGCTCCGGCAACACCGTCTAACACCGCGCGTGCGGGCGGCATTGTGTTACCGATCATCAACAGCGTGGCGGTGGCTTTGGGGTCAGAACCGGAAAAAAGCCCGCGTCGTGTTGGACATTACCTGATGATGTCCATTTACATGGTCACCAAAACCACCAGCTATATGTTCTTTACCGCAATGGCGGGGAACATTCTGGCGCTGAAAATGATCAACGACATTCTGCATCTGCAAATTAGCTGGGGTGGATGGGCGTTGGCCGCTGGTTTGCCTGGCATCATTATGCTGCTGGTCACTCCGCTGGTGATTTACACCATGTATCCGCCAGAAATTAAGAAGGTGGATAACAAAACTATCGCTAAAGCGGGTCTTGCCGAACTGGGGCCGATGAAAATTCGCGAAAAAATGCTGCTCGGTGTCTTTGTGCTGGCGCTGCTGGGCTGGATTTTCAGTAAGTCTCTGGGGGTTGATGAATCCACTGTGGCAATCGTTGTTATGGCAACCATGCTGCTGTTGGGTATTGTGACCTGGGAAGATGTGGTTAAAAATAAAGGCGGCTGGAATACCTTAATCTGGTACGGCGGTATTATCGGTTTAAGCTCCTTATTATCGAAAGTTAAATTCTTCGAATGGTTAGCTGAAGTCTTTAAAAATAACCTGGCATTTGATGGTCACGGTAACGTTGCTTTCTTCGTTATTATTTTCCTCAGCATCATCGTGCGTTATTTCTTCGCTTCTGGTAGCGCCTATATCGTTGCTATGTTGCCGGTATTTGCCATGCTGGCGAACGTCTCCGGCGCACCGTTAATGTTAACTGCGCTGGCGCTGCTGTTCTCCAACTCCTACGGCGGCATGGTCACTCACTATGGCGGCGCGGCTGGTCCGGTTATCTTCGGTGTTGGCTATAACGACATTAAGTCCTGGTGGCTGGTCGGTGCGGTTCTGACGATATTAACCTTCCTGGTGCATATCACCCTCGGCGTGTGGTGGTGGAATATGCTGATCGGCTGGAACATGCTGTAAATATACTCGTCATACTTCAAGTTGCATGTGCTGCGTCTGCGTTCGCTCACCCCAGTCACTTACTTATGTAAGCTCCTGGGGATTCACTCGCTTGTCGCCTTCCTGCAACTCGAATTATTTAGAGTATATCCATTTATTATCTTTCTGCGCACTTTACGGTGCGCAGATATCTGGAGCATTTGATGATCAAGTTATCTGAAAAAGGCGTGTTTCTCGCCAGTAATAACGAAATAATTACCGAAGAACATTTCACCGGCGAAATTAATAAAGAAGAAGCAAAAAAAGGCACTATTGCCTGGTCTATTCTCTCTTCTCATAATACATCCGGAAATATGGACAAACTTAAAATTAAGTTTGATTCATTAGCCTCTCACGATATTACCTTTGTTGGTATTGTACAGACCGCTAAAGCGTCCGGTATGGAACGTTTTCCGCTACCGTATGTGCTGACCAACTGCCATAACTCACTGTGCGCAGTTGGCGGCACCATTAACGGTGATGACCATGTTTTTGGTTTATCGGCAGCGCAGCGTTATGGCGGTATTTTTGTGCCTCCGCATATTGCTGTAATCCATCAATATATGCGTGAAATGATGGCAGGCGGCGGCAAAATGATCCTCGGTTCAGACAGCCACACCCGTTACGGTGCATTAGGGACAATGGCGGTCGGTGAGGGCGGCGGCGAGCTGGTAAAACAACTGCTTAATGATACCTGGGATATCGACTATCCGGGCGTTGTTGCGGTGCATTTGACCGGAAAACCAGCACCTTATGTGGGACCGCAAGATGTGGCGCTGGCGATCATCGGCGCGGTGTTCAAAAACGGCTACGTCAAAAATAAAGTGATGGAGTTCGTGGGGCCGGGTGTTGCTGCGCTCTCTACCGATTTCCGCAACAGCGTTGACGTGATGACCACTGAAACCACCTGTTTAAGTTCCGTCTGGCAAACCGATGAAGAAGTCCATAACTGGCTGGCCCTGCACGGTCGCGGCCAGGATTACTGCCAGCTTAACCCTCAACCGATGGCGTACTACGATGGCTGCATCAGCGTTGATTTAAGCGCCATCAAACCAATGATTGCGCTGCCGTTCCACCCAAGCAACGTGTATGAAATCGACACGCTGAACCAGAACCTGACCGATATTCTGCGTGAGATTGAAATTGAGTCCGAGCGCGTGGCGCACGGTAAAGCCAGACTCTCGCTGCTGGATAAAGTGGAAAATGGACGCCTGAAAGTACAACAGGGGATTATCGCAGGCTGTTCTGGCGGTAACTATGAAAACGTTATCGCCGCAGCAAATGCGCTGCGCGGTCAATCCTGTGGCAATGATACCTTCTCGCTGGCGGTTTACCCGTCATCGCAGCCGGTGTTTATGGATTTAGCCAAAAAAGGCGTGGTAGCAGATTTGATTGGCGCAGGCGCAATCATCAGAACCGCGTTCTGCGGCCCATGCTTTGGGGCGGGTGATACGCCAATCAACAACGGTTTGAGTATTCGCCACACCACGCGTAACTTCCCGAACCGCGAAGGCTCTAAGCCAGCTAATGGGCAGATGTCAGCGGTTGCATTAATGGACGCCCGTTCTATCGCTGCGACTGCGGCAAACGGTGGCTATTTAACCTCTGCCAGCGAACTTGATTGCTGGGACAACGTGCCGGAGTACGCCTTCGATGTAACGCCGTATAAAAACCGTGTTTATCAGGGCTTTGTGAAAGGGGCAACCCAGCAACCGTTGATCTATGGACCGAACATCAAAGACTGGCCGGAATTGGGTGCGCTGACTGACAATATCGTCCTCAAAGTGTGCTCGAAGATCCTCGACGAAGTGACTACCACTGACGAATTGATTCCTTCCGGTGAAACCTCTTCATATCGTTCAAATCCGATTGGTCTGGCGGAGTTTACCCTGTCACGCCGCGATCCAGGCTATGTTGGCAGAAGTAAAGCCACTGCTGAGCTGGAAAATCAACGTCTGGCGGGGAATGTCAGCGAGCTGGAATCCGTATTTGCCCGTATTAAACAGATTGCTGGTCAGGAACATATTGATCCGCTGCAAACTGAAATTGGCAGCATGGTTTATGCGGTCAAACCAGGTGATGGTTCTGCGCGTGAACAGGCGGCGAGCTGCCAGCGTGTGATTGGCGGTCTGGCGAATATTGCCGAGGAATACGCGACTAAACGTTACCGTTCTAATGTCATCAACTGGGGGATGTTACCGCTGCAAATGGCAGAAGTGCCGAACTTTGAAGTGGGGGATTACATTTATATTCCTGGCATTAAAGCGGCGCTGGATAATCCAGGTACGACCTTCAAAGGTTATGTGATCCATGAAGATGCGCCGGTTACGGAAATTACGCTGTATATGGAAAATCTGACTGCGGAAGAGCGCGAGATTATCAAGGCGGGTAGTTTGATTAACTTCAATAAAAACCGTCAGATTTAAAAAGCGCCATGTGAATGTTGGTCGCATCCGGCACATTTGTCGGATGCGATGCTGGCGCATCTTATCCGACCTACGAATCGCATCGACCCGTAGGCCGGATAAGGCGTTTACGCCGCATCCGGCAAATAGTTAACAACGCTTATTTCTTTGCTTCTGCAACCACTTTGCTACCCACGCCACGGTTATTGTATTCCCACATGCGGTTGTAGTTAGTGTCATTCAGATTGCGCTGTACTTCGTCGTTATCATCAACGCTGCCGGTATTACCCGCAAATGGACGATTAGAAATCACCGCGTCGGCCCACGGTTTAGCCGTGTTAAAGCCTTCGTTGATGGCGCTATCACGGATCACTACCTGACCGTTGGTATTGGCATCAACATCCAGCGAGCGGCCCAGCTGTGCGACGCCATCACCGGAGGCATTGAAACGGCTATTTACGGCAAGGAAACCGTAGTAAATATTGGACAGCGTAGCCGGTGCGAACACATACGCTTCTTGCTGAGTACGTGAGTTCACCACGCGGAATTCGGTATTATCGAACACCACTGCACCACGGCCGGAAACGATATCCACATCCCCTTCGATGTAGCTATTAGTTACCAGAGTACGCGGCTGACGATTCGTTTCCAGACGGTTTTGCACACCGCTGTTGGTGACAAAGAAGGTATTCTGACGACCAAGAATGTTAACGTTGTTGATCTGTACTTTGTCGCCATCAGTACGCAACGCCACCGCCGGATGGTTACCCGCATCTACGCTATCGCCCAGAGTGTTTTCGATGGTCAGGTTTTGCAGTTGCAGGCCATTGTTTTGTGACCAGAAGACCGCAGAACAGAGAACGCCGATGCTGTTGCTGCGTTTGCTCTGGCAACTATCGTACATATACCACGCTGGTTTACCGGGCATATATTTGCCGCGTGGGTTAACGTCATGACGCCAGTCAGCAGGGCTCATGCCACCATCAAGGGAAAGTCCAATTTTCACATCAATCGGTTTTTCGCCCATGCCGTAGACAGTGATTCCGCCCGGTGCCGCAGGGACATAAACCGTACCTTCATACTCACCTGGCATCACGGCAATATACTGGCGCTTATTAGTACGCTTGATAATTGCCGCATCTACCGCCGCCTGAATCGTGGTATGCGTTACACCTTGAGTACCCGCCGGGCCGACAACAAAGTCAGGTTGCGCAGGCAGGGTAATCGGGGAAGGATTCCATGCTGCAGCACCTGGTGTCAGGGACGCAAAATAGTGTTGAGCATCGAAATTCTGCGCTTCTTTTGCCGACAGAATCGGGCGAGAAGAGGTACCAGGCGCGGTTTGATCAGAAGGACGTTGATCGGGCGGTGTTGAGCTACAGGCGGTCAGCGTCACGCCAAAAGCCAGTGCCAGCGCCAGACGGGAAACTGAAAATGTGTTCACAGGTTGCTCCGGGCTTTGAAATGGAAAAATGAATCCGTTGAAGCCTGCTTTTTTATACTAACTTTAGCGAAACGGGAAGGTAAAAAGACAAAAAGTTGTTTTTAATACCTTTAAGTGATGTCAGATGGCCTTGCACCATCTGACAGAACATTTAACTGAACATCGCGGTAATTGATGCGCTGGCGAGAGAGTGGAAATGAACGTTAAAACCGACCATCGCGCCGCTGGCTCCTTCATCGACATCAATACGTTCTACATCCAGCGCGTGAACAGTAAAAATGTAGCGATGAGTTTCGCCTTTCGGCGGCGCTGCGCCATCGTACCCGGTTTTACCAAAATCGGTGCGTGTCTGGAGCACGCCATCAGGGATTGCTACCAGACCAGAGCCAAATCCTTGCGGCAATACACGGGTATCGGCAGGCAAGTTAACAACTACCCAGTGCCACCAGCCGGAGCCGGTTGGCGCATCCGGGTCGTAGCAGGTGACAACAAAACTTTTCGTTCCCGCAGGAACATCATCCCACGCCAGATGTGGCGAAATATTATCGCCATCGTAACCCATGCCGTTAAAGACATGACGATGCGGCAGCTTATCGCCATCGCGCAGATCGTTACTGATGAGTTTCATGAACCCTCCTTTCTTGTTTGCAGAAAGTGTAGCCAGAAACCCTCACGCTGACTTCCCGTTATTGGCAAAAAAATGTTTCATCCAGTACGGCGCGATTTACCGCTGCGGTCAGGCGCTGCAACTGTTCCGGGCGAATAATATAGGGCGGCATCAGGTAAATCAGCTTGCCAAAAGGCCGTATCCACACACCCTGCTCGACAAAGAATTTTTGCAGTGCTGCCATATTCACCGGACGAGTGGTTTCGACTACGCCAATTGCCCCCAGTACGCGCACATCGGCAACCAGTTCGGCGTCACGGGCTGGGGTCAGTTGCTCGCGTAGTTGTGCTTCAATCTTTGCCACCTGCTGCTGCCATTCGCCAGATTCGATAATCGCCAGGCTGGCGTTCGCTGCCGCGCAGGCCAGCGGATTGCCCATAAAAGTTGGCCCGTGCATAAAGCAGCCGGCTTCGCCGTTACTGATGGTTTCTGCAACCTCGCGCGTGGTGATCGTGGCGGAAAGGGTCATCGTGCCGCCGGTTAAGGCTTTACCGAGGCACAAAATGTCCGGCGCGATTTCTGCATGTTCACAGGCAAACAGTTTGCCGGTTCGACCAAATCCGGTGGCGATTTCGTCAGCAATCAGCAAGATACCTTCACGATCGCACATTTTGCGGATTCGTTTTAACCATTCCGGATGGTAGATGCGCATCCCGCCTGCGCCCTGGACAATCGGCTCAATAATCACCGCAGCGATTTCATGACGATGCGCCGCCATCAGGCGCGCAAAGCCCACCATATCGCGCTCATCCCATTCGCCGTCCATGCGGCTTTGCGGGGCTGGAGCAAACAAGTTTTCTGGCAGATAGCCTTTCCACAGGCTGTGCATTGAGTTGTCCGGATCGCACACCGACATCGCGCCAAAGGTATCGCCATGATAACCATTGCGGAAGGTCAGAAAACGCTGGCGCGCTTCGCCTTTGGCTTGCCAGTACTGCAACGCCATTTTCATCGCCACTTCCACCGCTACGGAACCGGAGTCCGCGAGAAAAACGCACTCCAGCGGTTGCGGCGTCATCGCCACCAGTTTGCGGCACAGCTCAATGGCTGGCGCATGAGTGATACCGCCAAACATCACATGCGACATGGCATCAATTTGCGTCTTCATCGCCGCATTAAGCTGCGGGTGATTGTAGCCGTGGATCGCCGCCCACCAGGACGACATACCGTCAACCAGGCGTCTGCCGTCAGACAAAATTAGCTCGCAACCTTCCGCGCTCGCCACCGGATAAACCGGCAGAGGGGAGGTCATGGATGTGTATGGGTGCCAGATATGGCGTTGGTCAAAGGCAAGATCGTCCGTTGTCATAATCGACTTGTAAACCAAATTAAAAAGATTTAGGTTTACGAGTCTACACCGAATTAACAACAAAAAACACGTTCTGGAGAAGCCCCATGGCTCACCGCCCACGCTGGACATTGTCGCAAGTCACAGAATTATTTGAAAAACCGTTGCTGGATCTGCTGTTTGAAGCGCAGCAGGTGCATCGTCAGCATTTCGATCCTCGTCAGGTACAGGTCAGCACTTTGCTGTCAATTAAGACCGGAGCTTGCCCGGAAGATTGCAAATACTGCCCGCAAAGCTCGCGCTATAAAACCGGGCTGGAAGCCGAGCGGTTGATGGAAGTTGAACAGGTGCTGGAGTCGGCGCGCAAAGCGAAAGCGGCGGGATCGACGCGTTTCTGCATGGGCGCGGCGTGGAAGAATCCGCACGAACGCGATATGCCCTATCTCGAGCAGATGGTGCAGGGGGTAAAAGCGATGGGGCTGGAGGCGTGTATGACGCTGGGGACATTAAGTGAATCCCAGGCGCAGCGCCTCGCGAATGCCGGACTGGATTACTACAACCACAACCTCGACACCTCGCCGGAGTTTTACGGCAATATCATCACCACGCGCACCTATCAGGAACGCCTCGATACGCTGGAAAAAGTGCGCGATGCCGGGATCAAAGTCTGCTCAGGTGGCATTGTGGGCTTAGGCGAAACGGTGAAAGATCGCGCCGGATTATTACTGCAACTGGCAAACCTGCCGACGCCGCCGGAAAGCGTGCCAATCAACATGCTGGTGAAGGTGAAAGGTACGCCGCTGGCGGATAACGATGATGTCGATGCCTTTGATTTTATTCGCACCATTGCGGTAGCGCGGATCCTGATGCCGACCTCTTATGTGCGCCTTTCTGCCGGACGCGAGCAGATGAACGAACAGACTCAGGCGATGTGCTTTATGGCAGGTGCAAACTCGATTTTCTACGGTTGCAAACTGCTGACCACGCCGAATCCGGAAGAAGATAAAGACCTGCAACTGTTCCGCAAACTGGGGCTGAATCCGCAACAAACCGCCGTTCTGGCGGGCGATAACGAACAACAGCAACGTTTGGAACAGGCGCTGATGACCCCGGACACCGACGAATACTACAACGCGGCAGCCCTATGACCTGGCAGGAGAAGATTAACGCGGCGCTCGATGCGCGGCGTGCTGCCGATGCCCTGCGTTGCCGTTATCCGGTGGCACAAGGCGCCGGACGCTGGCTGGTGGCGGACGAACGGCAGTATCTGAACTTTTCCAGTAACGATTACTTAGGTTTAAGCCATCATCCGCAAATTATCCGTGCCTGGCAGCAGGGTGCGGAGCAATTTGGCGTCGGTAGTGGCGGTTCCGGTCACGTCAGCGGTTATAGCGTGGCGCATCAGGCGCTGGAAGAAGAACTGGCCGAGTGGCTGGGTTATTCGCGGGCGCTGCTGTTTATCTCCGGTTTTGCCGCTAATCAGGCGGTCATTGCCGCGATGATGGCGAAAGATGACCGCATCGTTGCCGACCGGCTTAGCCACGCCTCCTTGCTGGAAGCGGCCAGTTTAAGTCCGGCGCAGCTTCGTCGTTTTGCTCATAACGATGTCGCTCATCTGGCGCGCCTGCTTGCTTCCTCCTGTCCAGGGTTGCGACTGGTGGTGACAGAAGGCGTATTCAGTATGGACGGCGATAGTGCGCCGCTGACGGAAATCCACCGTGAGACGCAGCAGCACAATGGCTGGTTGATGGTCGACGATGCCCACGGTACGGGTGTTATCGGTGAACAGGGGCGCGGTAGCTGCTGGCAACAGCAGGTGAGGCCGGAATTGCTGGTTGTTACGTTTGGCAAAGGATTTGGTGTCAGCGGTGCGGCGGTGCTTTGCTCTGAAACTGTGGCGGATTATCTGCTGCAATTTGCCCGCCATCTTATCTATAGCACCAGTATGCCGCCCGCTCAGGCGCAGGCATTACGTGCGTCGCTGGCGGTCATTCGCAGTGAAGAAGGTGACGCGCGACGCGCAAAACTGGCAGCACTCATTACGCGTTTTCGTGCCGGAGTACAGGATTTGCCGTTTACGCTTGCGGATTCATGCAGCGCCATCCAACCATTGATCGTCGGTGACAACAGCCGTGCGTTACAACTGGCAGAAAAACTGCGCCAGCAAGGCTGCTGGGTCACGGCGATTCGCCCGCCAACCGTACCCGCTGGCACTGCGCGACTGCGCCTGACCTTAACCGCAGCTCATGAAACGCAGGATATCGACCGTCTGGTGGAGGTGCTGCATGGCAACGGTTAATAAACAAGCCATTGCGGCGGCATTTGGTCGGGCTGCCTCACAGTATGAGCAACACGCAGAGTTACAGCGTCAGAGCGCCGATGCCTTGCTGGCAATGCTCCCGCAACGCAAATACGCCCGAGTGCTGGATGCTGGCTGTGGACCTGGCTGGATGAGCCGCCACTGGCGCGAGCGCAGCGAGCAGGTGATGGCGTTAGATCTCTCGCCGCCAATGCTTGCCCAGGCACGCCAGAAGGATGCCGCAGATCATTATCTGGCGGGGGATATCGAATCCCTGCCGTTAGCGACTGCGACGTTCGATCTTGCATGGAGCAATCTCGCGGTGCAGTGGTGCGGTAATTTATCCACGGCATTAGGTGAGCTTTGTCGCGTAGTACGCCCCGGCGGCGTGGTGGCATTTACCACGCTGGCGCAGGGATCGCTCCCTGAATTACATCAGGCGTGGCAAGCGGTAGATGAACGGCCTCATGCTAATCACTTTTTACTACCCGCTGACATTGAACAGGCGCTGAAAGGCTTATGTTATCAACACCATCTTCAACCCATCACCCTGTGCTTTGATGATGCGCTCAGTGCCATGCGTTCGCTGAAAGGCATTGGCGCAACGCATCTTCACGCAGGGCGCGATCAGCGAGTATTAACCCGTTCACAGTTACAACAACTGCAACTGGCCTGGCCGCAACAGCAGGGGCGATATCCTCTGACGTATCATCTTTTTTTGGGAGTGATTGCTCGTGAGTAAACGTTATTTTGTCACCGGAACGGACACCGAAGTAGGGAAAACTGTCGCCAGTTGTGCACTTTTACAAGCCGCGAAGGCAGCAGGTTATCGGACGGCAGGTTATAAACCGGTGGCCTCTGGCAGCGAAAATACCCCGGAAGGCTTACGTAACAGCGACGCGCTGGCGTTACAGCGCAACAGCAGCCTGCAGCTGGATTACGCAACGGTAAATCCTTATACCTTCGCAGAACCCACTTCGCCGCACATCATCAGCGCGCAAGAGGGCAGGCCGATAGAATCATTGGTAATGAGCGCCGGATTACGCGTGCTTGAACAACAGGCTGACTGGGTGTTAGTGGAAGGTGCTGGCGGCTGGTTTACGCCGCTTTCGGATTCCTTCATGTTTGCAGATTGGGTAACGCAGGAACAACTGCCGGTGATTCTGGTCGTTGGGGTAAAACTGGGCTGCATCAATCATGCAATGCTGACAGCACAGGCAGTACAGCAGGCAGGACTAACTCTCGCAGGCTGGGTGGCGAACGATGTCACTCCGCCAGGCAAACGTCATGCTGAATATATGGCTACGCTCACCCGAATGATCCCCGCGCCGCTGCTGGGGGAAATTCCCTGGCTTCAGGAAAATCCAGAAAGTGCGCTAACCGGAAAATATATAAATCTCACATCACTGAAGTAGCAAAAAAATTGGTTGAATTGCGAGCGAGATCGCGTCTTCGGTCGCCCGTAATTTAACCAACCAAATGCTAAAAAAATCGCGAAAAAAATTTTACCCCGGCATTATACGATTAGTATGGGAATTGCCCAGGCGGCTGGACATAGGGGCTGCAGGCAGTTATCCACTATTCCTGTGGATAACCATGTGCATTAGAGTTAGAAAACGTAAGGTAAGCGAGAGAATACGCGGCTTGCACGCAAATTGGCGCTAAAGACGGCTTAAATAAATATTTTTTATTTTTCAATCTGTTAGATAAATGCAATGGCTGTCAGGAAAGTGTTATCTCCTGCAATAAATCCGTCATCAGCCATCTTGACAAATGTTAAAAAAGCCATTGCTCTGGGGATAACCCTGCAGACCAGAGTTTTATCTCGTCACAGCGTCAATTTTGCCTACGGTTTAGACCTTAGTTTACGGCGTAACAGAAATGTTGTGGTGTGAGACTGTTTTTTTATCCAGTATAATTTATTGGCATTATTAATCATGACGAGTAAAATTACACACCTGCCCGCCCATTCCTTCAGGTAGCAACTCATGAGTAAACCATTCAAACTGAATTCCGCGTTCAAACCTTCTGGCGATCAGCCGGAGGCGATTCGACGCCTCAAAGAGGGGCTGGAGGATGGCCTCGCGCATCAGACTCTGCTTGGCGTGACGGGGTCGGGGAAAACCTTCACTATTGCTAATGTCATCGCTGACCTGCAACGCCCAACTATGGTGCTGGCGCCCAACAAAACGCTGGCAGCGCAACTATATGGTGAGATGAAAGAGTTCTTCCCGGAAAACGCGGTGGAGTATTTCGTCTCCTATTACGATTACTATCAGCCAGAAGCCTATGTTCCGAGTTCAGATACGTTTATTGAGAAAGATGCCTCAGTAAACGAACATATCGAACAGATGCGACTTTCAGCAACCAAAGCGTTGCTGGAGCGGCGAGATGTTATTGTCGTAGCGTCAGTTTCCGCAATTTATGGTCTGGGCGATCCTGATTTATATCTCAAGATGATGCTGCACCTCACGGTCGGTATGATTATCGATCAGCGCGCGATCCTGCGTCGCCTGGCGGAGTTGCAATACACCCGCAACGACCAGGCATTCCAGCGCGGCACTTTTCGCGTGCGGGGTGAGGTGATCGACATCTTCCCGGCAGAGTCCGACGACGTTGCGCTACGTGTAGAATTGTTCGACGAAGAAGTGGAACGGCTCTCGCTTTTCGACCCACTAACCGGGCAGATTATCTCGACCATTGCGCGTTATACCATCTACCCGAAAACGCACTATGTTACGCCGCGCGAGCGCATTGTGCAGGCGATGGAAGAGATTAAAGAAGAACTGGCGGATCGGCGCAAGGTACTGCTGGCAAATAACAAGTTGCTGGAAGAGCAGCGGCTGACCCAGCGTACTCAGTTTGATCTGGAGATGATGAATGAGCTGGGATATTGCTCGGGCATCGAAAACTATTCTCGCTTTCTTTCCGGGCGTGGGCCTGGCGAGCCACCGCCGACGCTGTTTGATTACCTGCCTGCCGATGGGCTGCTGGTGGTTGATGAATCACACGTCACCATTCCGCAGATAGGCGGTATGTATCGCGGCGACCGGGCGCGTAAAGAAACGCTGGTGGAGTATGGTTTCCGTCTGCCATCTGCGCTGGATAACCGTCCGCTGAAGTTTGAAGAGTTCGAAGCATTAGCCCCGCAAACCATCTATGTTTCCGCGACGCCCGGCAACTATGAACTGGAGAAATCTGGCGGCGACGTGGTGGATCAGGTGGTGCGTCCAACCGGATTGCTTGATCCGATTATCGAAGTGCGTCCGGTCGCGACCCAGGTCGATGATCTTCTTTCGGAGATTCGTCAGCGAGCGGCAATTAACGAACGCGTTCTGGTGACGACGCTGACCAAGCGGATGGCGGAAGACCTCACCGAATATCTCGAAGAACACGGCGAGCGCGTGCGTTATCTTCACTCCGACATTGATACCGTTGAACGTATGGAAATCATCCGCGACTTGCGTCTGGGCGAGTTCGATGTGCTGGTTGGCATCAACTTACTGCGCGAAGGTCTGGATATGCCGGAAGTGTCGCTGGTGGCGATCCTCGACGCCGACAAAGAGGGCTTCCTGCGTTCTGAACGTTCGTTGATCCAGACCATTGGTCGTGCGGCACGTAACGTTAACGGTAAAGCGATTCTCTACGGCGATAAGATAACCCCGTCAATGGCGAAAGCGATTGGCGAAACCGAACGTCGCCGCGAGAAACAGCAGAAGTACAACGAAGAGCATGGCATTACACCACAAGGGCTGAACAAGAAAGTGGTCGATATCCTGGCGCTGGGGCAGAACATTGCTAAAACCAAAGCCAAGGGCAGAGGGAAAGCGCGCGCGATTGTTGAGCCGGATAATGTGCCGATGGATATGTCGCCAAAAGCGTTGCAGCAGAAAATCCATGAACTGGAAGGGCAGATGATGAAACACGCGCAAAACCTGGAGTTCGAAGAGGCGGCGCAAATTCGTGACCAGTTGCATCAGTTGCGTGAGCTGTTTATTGCGGCTTCGTGACGAGATGAAAAAGCCGGAATGTTTTTCTGGTTTGAGGCTGATGAGAAACGCGAAATTGCCTGATGCGCTACGCTTATCAGGCCTACATGCACTCTGCAATATATTGAATTTGCGCGATTTGTAGGCCGGATAAGGCGTTCACGCCGCATCCGGCATGAACAACGCGCACTTTGTCTGCAATCTGACGCCGGAATGTTCTTCCGGTTTTCCGTTAACCCAACGCCTGTAACGCCTTTTCCAGTGCGTTATGTAACAACTGGCGGTCATGACGATAGGGGATATCGCTGGCCTCCAGTACGTCCTGAATCACTATTCTGTCGGTGACCGCAGAAACATCCACTTTCGGCCCAACGACGACGGCATCAATAACCTTCTTGCCGACATACTGCTCCATAATCGCCAGCTTATTTTCCAGTTTCAGATTCGCCGCTGGTAGGCTAAGTTCACGTCCCAGATTGCCGATATAGACCATCGGTGCTGGCGTGCGGCGTAATGCCTGCGCCATTTCCTTAAGCAGCAGGATCGGCATCAGGCTGGTATAAAAACTGCCTGGCCCGATAAGAATCAGATCTGCTTCATTGATAGCATGTACAGCTTCACGCGTAGCAGGCACATTAGGGGTTAACAGTAATTCCTGAATCGGCGTGGTTAACTGGTCAATATTTACCTCGCCGTAAACTTCATGCCCCTGATCGTCAATCGCCATCAGATCAACGGGATGCTCTGACATCGGAATCAAATGTGCATCCACTTTCAGCAGATTACGAATTAAATTGATGGCTTCCAGAGGCCGCACGCTAAGGTGGTCCAGCGCCTTTAACATCAGGTTTCCAAGGTTATGCCCGGAAAGCTCGCCATTACCGCCAAAACGATATTCAAACATCGCGGAAGCGACGCTGGGTTCTGTAATTAACTGATTAAGACAGTTGCGCATATCGCCCCAGGCAATACCGCCTTCTGAGCGGCGAATACGCCCTGTTGAACCACCGTTATCGGTGGTGGTCACAATGCCCGTTAAACGAGAACCCAAAGACGAAAGTGATGAGAGAACGCGTCCCAGTCCATGCCCTCCGCCGAGAGCAACGACACGATCAAGGTCAGCCAGCGTACGATTGCGCATATAAATTCCTGAAGTCAGATTATCCGCGCTACAGTAGCGCAACTGACAGGGAAACAGCAATTAACCCGCCAAAATTGAGGATACAAATAATTGTTTTCTACCTCTAAAGGACGATATACGCACTGCATTGCTGATGATGTACATCAAAGTAAAACCATCATTTTCCCTTATTCTGTAGGGAAATAGCACGATCATGACGCTATATACATGATTACATAGCGGAAAGTGTGAATGGTAAAAATCTCATTTACACGCTAGTATCGGCATAACCACTAAACACTCTAGCCTCTGCACCTGGGTCAACTGATACGGTGCTTTGGCCGTGACAATGCTCATAAAGATTGCCACCAGGGCGAAGGAAGAAATGACTTCGCCTCCCGTATCTGGAAAGGTGTACATGGCTTCACAACTGACTGATGCATTTGCGCGTAAGTTTTACTACTTGCGCCTGTCGATTACCGATGTGTGTAACTTTCGTTGCACCTACTGCCTGCCGGATGGCTACAAGCCGAGCGGCGTCACTAATAAAGGCTTCCTGACCGTCGATGAAATTCGTCGGGTTACTCGCGCCTTCGCCAGTCTGGGCACCGAAAAAGTGCGTCTGACAGGCGGCGAGCCGTCTTTACGTCGCGACTTTACCGATATCATCGCCGCTGTGCGGGAAAACGACGCTATTCGCCAGATTGCGGTCACCACCAATGGTTATCGCCTGGAACGCGATGTCGCGAACTGGCGCGATGCAGGCCTGACGGGCATTAACGTCAGCGTTGATAGCCTCGACGCCCGTCAGTTTCACGCCATTACCGGGCAGGATAAATTCAACCAGGTAATGGCAGGCATCGATGCTGCATTTGAAGCCGGGTTTGAGAAGGTTAAAGTCAATACCGTGCTGATGCGGGATGTCAATCATCATCAACTCGACACCTTTCTGAACTGGATCCAGCATCGCCCCATTCAGCTGCGTTTTATCGAACTGATGGAAACGGGCGAGGGCAGCGAACTCTTCCGCAAGCACCATATTTCTGGTCAGGTTCTGCGTGACGAGCTGCTGCGTCGCGGCTGGATCCATCAGCTTCGTCAACGCAGCGACGGCCCCGCACAAGTCTTTTGTCATCCGGATTACGCCGGAGAGATCGGCCTTATCATGCCGTATGAAAAAGACTTCTGCGCCACCTGCAACCGCCTGCGCGTCTCCTCCATTGGTAAACTCCATCTCTGCCTGTTTGGTGAAGGCGGCGTTAACCTGCGCGATCTGCTGGAAGACGATACCCAGCAACAGGCGCTGGAAGCGCGTATTTCGGCGGCGCTGCGGGAGAAAAAACAGACCCATTTCCTGCATCAAAACAACACCGGTATTACGCAAAACTTATCGTACATTGGCGGTTAAAACGTCAAAAGGAGAGATCAGATGAGTCAGGTAAGCACTGAATTTATCCCGACCCGTATTGCTATTCTTACGGTTTCTAATCGTCGCGGTGAAGAAGACGATACCTCCGGTCACTATCTGCGCGACTCGGCGCAGGAAGCAGGCCATCACGTTGTCGATAAAGCCATTGTCAAAGAAAACCGCTACGCCATTCGCGCTCAGGTATCTGCGTGGATCGCCAGCGACGATGTACAAGTGGTGCTGATTACAGGTGGTACTGGCCTGACAGAAGGCGATCAGGCGCCAGAAGCACTGTTGCCGCTGTTCGATCGTGAAGTCGAAGGCTTCGGCGAAGTGTTCCGTATGCTGTCGTTCGAAGAGATTGGCACCGCAACCCTGCAATCTCGTGCGGTGGCGGGTGTTGCTAACAAAACGCTGATTTTCGCGATGCCCGGCTCGACTAAAGCGTGCCGCACCGCCTGGGAAAATATCATCGCCCCGCAGCTGGATGCCCGTACGCGTCCGTGCAATTTCCATCCACATTTGAAGAAATAAGTATGTCGCAACTGACCCATATCAACGCCGCTGGCGAAGCGCACATGGTGGATGTCTCCGCCAAAGCGGAAACTGTGCGTGAAGCGCGCGCCGAAGCCTTTGTCACCATGCGCAGTGAGACGCTGGCGATGATCATTGATGGTCGCCATCACAAAGGCGACGTATTTGCCACTGCGCGCATTGCCGGTATTCAGGCGGCAAAACGCACCTGGGATCTGATCCCGCTTTGTCATCCGCTGATGCTCAGCAAAGTTGAAGTCAATTTACAGGCTGAGCCGGAACATAATCGGGTACGAATTGAAACGCTTTGCCGCCTGACAGGGAAAACGGGTGTCGAAATGGAAGCATTAATCGCAGCCTCCGTGGCGGCGCTGACCATTTATGACATGTGCAAAGCGGTGCAAAAAGATATGGTGATTGGTCCGGTACGTTTGCTGGCGAAGAGCGGCGGCAAGTCGGGTGATTTTAAGGTGGAAGCGGATGATTAAAGTTCTTTTTTTCGCTCAGGTGCGCGAGTTGGTAGGAACGGATGCAACCGAAGTGGCTGCGGATTTCTCAACCGTAGAAGCATTACGCCAACACCTGGCAGCGCAGAGCGATCGCTGGGCGCTGGCGCTGGAAGATGGCAAATTGCTGGCTGCTGTCAACCAGACGCTGGTGAGTTTTGACCATCCGCTGACTGACGGCGACGAAGTTGCTTTCTTCCCGCCGGTAACCGGAGGTTAAGATGGCAGAAACCAAAATTGTTGTCGGACCTCAGCCTTTTAGCGTTGGGGAAGAGTACCCGTGGCTGGCTGAGCGTGACGAAGATGGTGCAGTGGTCACGTTTACCGGTAAGGTGCGCAACCATAATCTGGGCGACAGCGTCAAAGCATTAACCCTCGAACACTATCCGGGGATGACGGAAAAAGCACTGGCGGAAATCGTGGATGAGGCGCGTAACCGCTGGTCGCTGGGGAGAGTCACGGTGATTCATCGCATTGGCGAATTATGGCCGGGCGATGAAATCGTATTTGTCGGGGTCACCAGCGCGCATCGTAGCAGCGCGTTTGAAGCCGGGCAGTTTATTATGGACTATCTCAAAACCCGCGCACCGTTCTGGAAGCGCGAAGCCACGCCGGAAGGTGATCGCTGGGTCGAAGCTCGGGAGAGCGATCAGCAGGCGGCGAAACGCTGGTAGTTTTTTGTTGGCCGGATAAGGCACCGCTGCGTCCGGCAATTTCACCGCTCAGTACATGCGTTTACGCTGCGTCGATGCACACCCTCATCATTTGCAGTATCCTTTAGATATTCCTTATATCTTCAGGAGAAAGTCATGGACAGATTCCCACGTTCAGATTCAATCGTACAACCCCGTGCTGGCTTGCAAACCTATATGGCGCAAGTCTATGGCTGGATGACAGTTGGTTTGTTACTGACCGCATTTGTTGCCTGGTATGCAGCCAACTCTGCTGCCGTTATGGAGCTGCTATTCACTAACCGTGTCTTCTTAATCGGTTTGATAATCGCGCAATTAGCTCTGGTTATCGTGTTATCAGCGATGATTCAAAAACTCAGCGCGGGCGTAACGACGATGCTCTTTATGCTTTATTCGGCGCTAACGGGCTTAACGCTCTCCAGTATTTTCATTGTCTACACTGCCGCCTCTATTGCCAGTACCTTCGTTGTCACCGCCGGGATGTTCGGCGCGATGAGTCTGTATGGTTACACCACGAAACGCGATTTAAGTGGCTTCGGCAATATGCTATTTATGGCATTAATTGGTATCGTCATAGCCTCTCTGGTGAACTTCTGGCTGAAAAGCGAAGCATTAATGTGGGCAGTCACCTACATCGGCGTGATTGTCTTTGTTGGACTGACGGCGTATGACACTCAGAAACTGAAAAATATGGGTGAACAGATTGATACCCGCGACACGTCGAACCTGCGTAAATATTCCATTCTTGGCGCCTTAACGTTGTATCTGGACTTCATCAACCTGTTCCTGATGTTGCTGCGGATATTCGGTAACCGCCGTTAAACGCATTTCTTATAAAAATCCCGGAACGACACCGGGATTTTTTTGTCTATTCGATAATAAGTATATATTTAAAAAATAGACATAAAGATATAATTCACATTGATTATATCTATGCATATGATGCATTTTTATAAATCTGGTATACCTAAAAGAAAATAGAGTACAATCCTACGGTTTTATTAATGGCTGGCGATATTCATCTGTTAAATAAATGCTTGCGGGTAAAAATCAATCATCTGCTGATAATATATTTCAATGGGATTAATTTTTAAATATATATTCATATAATAAATGGGTCAGGGTTCTATGTCTTTCGTATTACCATCGATAACGGCTTATCCTCGGCAGTCAAAAAAATACATTTTCATCGCATTGCTACTTGTGTCTGTATTACTCCAGCTTTGGCCTGTTTATTTTTTACAGCCATTGAGAGTTATCCTGCGCGTCGGTATCTGCAACTTGCTAATCATCCTGTGTTTGACAGGGTGTTATCGATTATTTGTTGGGAAAATAGTGGCATTGAGTGTGTCACTATTATTGACCATTAATTTTATGGTCGCGCTTTGTACATGGCAAATTTATCAAAGTGAATTTAATATTATCTTTGCAATGAGTATCATGGAAACCCACTGGTCTGAAGTGAAAGCAATGTCGGGGTTATATCTATCCTGGATGCCAGTATGTGTTGTTTATTTCTTGCTGACTTATTTTTCTATACCCATGGGCGTTAAGTGTGTGTCTACTAAGGTTCAATGTGCATCACTGGTGATACTATTAATATTTATCTCATGGTTTAGTTACAATCAATGGAGTAAACAGAAAAAAGATGGTCTTGGAGGATACTCTCCATTAAGCTCCAGGGTGTTAAGATTTACACCATTTTATACCGCTGCCGATTTTATTATTGCTTATCGAGATATTTCTTTTGCCAGAGAAATAAAACAAATTGATGTGGATTTACCGGGATTGATTGCTAAAGAAACGGATATTGAAAATTATGTTATTATCGTAGGGGAGTCTGTACGGCGCAGTAATATGAGTTTGTATGGCTTTGGTATCAATACAACGCCTGTACAAAATGAGATTGGACCACAGGCGCTTATCTTTGATAATGCGGTTTCCCCAGCGGCGGCAACAGTAACTTCTGTTCCGATGATCCTTAGTAAAGCGACAACAGAAAGTTTTACCACTGCGGACTTATCAAATAATGTTATTGCCGTAGCTAATAAAGTGGGGTATCAGACTACCTGGTTAAGTACCGTGGGTATGTCCGGGAAGCATAATAACTATATTACGCTCATTGGTCGTTCCAGTAATAATACACATTGGGTAAGCGAGGAATACGATGATAGCCTTCTGCCGTTGTTGGATGAAGCATTAAAAGTCAAGGGTAAGAAATTAATACTGCTACATGGTAATGGTAGCCATGAAATTGCCTGTACACGCTACCCTGAATGGGCAGATAAAATTAAAACTGGGGATAAATACGAGGATTGCTACAACAACTCCATACGATTTACCGATTACATCATTGGCGAAATCATGAAAAGACTGGAGGGAAGTAAATCCTCATTACTCTATTTTTCTGACCACGGTCTGGAGAAAAATCCCAATATTCCATCGTATTATATGCACGCCGCAGATACTCCCAGTAAAGAAGCCTACGATGTACCGCAATTTATCTGGTATAGCCAGGCTGCTATCGCCAGTCAACCGCGTAAACTTGGACACATTCAAGAAGTTTATTCATTGCTTAATAACTATGCGATGATTCTTGACTGGCTGGGCATCTCTACCCACGAAGAGCATTGCAATTCGCCATTATCTCAGTGTTATCGTCCGCACTCCTCTATTCCAGTAACGGATGGCACCCGAGCTAAAATATATGAATATAAAGATCTGCGAGACACCTTTACATCACCGAAGAAAAAGGTTTCTTATCGCGAAGCCAGTCCGAATCCGCTGTAATTTTATGCTGAGAGGACATCGCCAGATGTCCCCTGATGATTATTAAGGAAACAACAAACATTACTCTGGCGTAAAACATACTTTGTTAAAGGGCTGTAGCGTATCAGAATGCAGGAAAGCATTAGTTGTGTAGGGCGGGTAAGGCGTTCACGCCGCATCCGCCATGAACAAATAGCACGTTGCTAACAATCTGCACAAACCAAAGAACTTAACTAAACATCACATCGCCGCTTCATTTTTCGCCCGTAGCTTCTTCGCCTGACTTTCCAGTAGCAGGTAACAGATCAGCGCCAGCAGCAGTGGGATAAAGTAATACAGCACACGGTAAGCGAGTAGGGCGGCGATAATTGTACCTTTGGAGGTATGCTCCCCAGCCAGTAGCGCGATAAATACCGCTTCCAGCACACCAATTCCCGCCGGAATATGCACGATGACGCCAGCAATACTACTAACCAGCAACACGCCCAGTACAAAGAAATAGTTCACGCTTTGACCGAGTAACAGCCAGATAATCGCTCCCATTACCATCCAGTTAACGCTGGAAATCAGCATCTGGGCGAGGGCGAATTTCCATGAAGGCAGCACCAGCTTTTGTCCTTTGATGGTCATATGGCGGTGCTTCGCGAAAGCGCAAAACCACAAATAAACCGCGATAATCATCAGTAAGCCAATGCCGAGAATACGCAGCGTGGTTTGATCGACATACCAGTGGTCCGGCAGCTCCACCACGCCTGCGGTAAAGATAATCCCCGCCAGCAAAATATAGCCCAGCCAGTTGGTGGTAATACTCAGCGAGAAAATCCGTGTAATAGTGCTACCCGGTAATCCCAGGCGGGAGTAAAGACGATAGCGCATACCAATGCCGCCAACCCAGGTACTAAGCGTCAGGTTGAAGGCGTAGCAGATAAACGACACCAGCATCACCTGGCGCTTCGCCAGTTTATGACCGCAGTAAGAGCGAGCAAGCAGGTCATAGCAGCCGTAAATCAGATAGCTGACGACCACCAGCCCAACCGCACTGAGCAGCGCAACGCGATTGTAGTCACGGATGACCTTCCAGACCTCTTCCCAGTCCACCTTTTTGGCGTAGACCACCAGCAACACAATCACCGCGATAAAAAACAGCCAGGTGAGGATCTTCTTTACTAAGCGCCAGCGCGGGTGTGATTTACTCATCAGGGTTTCACCCCCGTATTTTCAGTTTCTACCCGATCCTGAGTTTCCATTGCCGGCTGCGCGGGCGGATCAACTTGCGCCAGACGTGGCGTGTGCGCCGGAAGCCAGCCCACCAGTGCCGGGAAATGGCGTAAAAAGTGGAATGCCAGCACGCTTTTGGTCAGGTTCCACCAGGTGCGTTTTGGCAGCATGGTTTCATCTACCTGCTGGCAGTCAGCGGCGATGATGCCATTCAGATTGTCGCGTAGCGTCTGGTTAAAATGACGATCGTGGATAATAACGTTTGCTTCAAGATTCAGCGACAAACTGAGCGGATCGAGGTTACTGGAGCCCACCGTCGCCCAGTGATCGTCCATCAATGCCACTTTGCCGTGGAGCGGGCGGCGGCGATATTCAAACACCTGAACGCCGCCTTTAACCAGATAGTTATACAGCAAGCGCGCGCCGACTCTGACAATAGGCATATCCGGTTCACCCTGAATAATCAGTTTGATCCGCACCCCGCGCCGTGCCGCTTTACGCAAGGCGTGCAAAAATCGATAGCCGGGGAAGAAGTAGGCGTTGGCGATAATCACTTCCCGCCGCGCCTGAGTGAGCATTTTCAGATAGTGACGTTCGATATCATCGCGATGTTCTTCGTTATCGCGCCAGACCAGCAATACCTGCGCTTCTCCCGGCTGGCGGTTCTCTTCCGCTTTGTGATGACGTCGCCACCAGCGTCGTGCCGCGCTCTGTCCTGGCAGGTTTTCCAGCTCAAACTGGAGAATATCTTCGACAATCGGCCCTTCGAGGCGTACCGCGTAATCCTGTTTAGCCTCTGGACCGTAGCTGGACATATGCTCGGCGGAGTAATTCAGCCCGCCAATAAAGGCGATACGTGCGTCGATCACCACAATTTTGCGATGCATCCGGCGAAACACATTGGTGCGCATACCGAACAGGCGAGGGCGGGGATCGTAATAACGAAACACCACGCCAGCCGCCGTCAGTTCATTGACAAACTCATCGCTGAGATCCGGCGAACCGTAGCCATCCAGCAAGACTTCCGCTTTAACCCCGCGTCGTGCAGCGTCCAGCAATGCTGCGTGTAATTGTTTACCGACGTCATCCTCGAACCAGATAAACGTTTCAAGAATAATGCGTTCTTGCGCCTCACCAATCGCTTTAAATACAGCGGGATAATATTGCTCGCCGTTCTCCAGCAACTGGATCTTATTGCCTTCGCGCCAGCTACATTTCATAAATGAATCTCCGCACTTAGAGGGGCATGATCAGAAAGGTGTCGCCATGTCCGCAGCGGCAACGCGGTTGGCGCGCTGGCGCTGGCATTTTTGACATAGATCCTGTCCAGACGTAGTAGAGGAAATTGCACTGGAAACGTGCGCGCCGGGCGTCCGTGGGCGCGGGTAAATATCTCATCCAACCCGGCCTGTACTTTTAAGGGATGATTGGCTTTTTGCCGCCAGTCGTTGAAATCACCCGCCACTAAAACGGGTTCGTCGGGCGGAAGCTGGTTCACCCATTCGGCGAGCATCGCAAGCTGCGCCTGACGGTGCGCCTCACGCAGGCCAAGATGCACGCACATCACATGAATCGCTTTCCCGGTCACCGGTGGCACAATGCGGCAATACAGTACGCCACGTTTTTCCGCTCCATCGACAGAAACATCACGATTTTCATAATGTTCAATGGGATAGCGTGACAGCACCGCGTTTCCGTGATGCCCTTCTGGATACACAGCATTGCGACCGTAGGCAAAATCGCTCCACATGGTGTCGGCAAGAAACTCGTAGTGCGAGGTATCGGGCCAGTTTTCCACATGCAGCGGATGAACTTCGTGCGCGCCCATCACTTCCTGCAGGCAAACAATATCGGCGCTGACGGTGCGCACGGCGTCGCGAAGTTCCGGCAAAATGAAGCGTCGGTTAAACGCGGTAAAGCCTTTGTGAATATTGATGGTGAGTACCTTGAACGAAAATTGTTGTGTTTGATCGGGCATAATTTTCCTGTCTTTGCCTCTTATCTCATTGAAATAGTGTAGTCGGCGTCACAAAAAGGTGCGGTCTTACGGAATTTTCCGTAAAGTTCGGTACTCTGAGTTAGTAGAGATAAATTCTTCAGGAGAGAAGCCATGAAGTGGCAACAACGTGTTCGTGTCGCAACTGGCCTAAGTTGCTGGCAGATTATGTTGCATTTACTGGTAGTGGCGCTGCTGGTGGTGGGCTGGATGAGTAAAACCCTGGTTCACGTCGGCGTGGGATTGTGCGTGCTGTATTGCGTAACGGTAGTGATGATGCTGGTGTTTCAGCGCCACCCCGAACAACGCTGGCGCGAGGTGGCAGACGTACTGGAAGAGCTGACCACCACCTGGTATTTTGGCGCGGCGCTGATTGTGCTGTGGCTGTTGTCCCGCGTACTGGAAAACAACTATTTGCTGGCAATTGCAGGGCTGGCGATCCTTGCCGGCCCGGCGGTGGTGTCGTTACTGGCGAAAGATAAAAAGTTACATCACCTTGCGTCTAAACATCGCGTACGCCGCTGACCCTGTCGTGGCCGTTATCACCAGTAGCGGCCACAAACTGTTCCACACAATATCCAGACTCGCATCCTTCAAATAAATCTGCTTGGTAATGTCCGTAAAGTGGCGGATAGGGTTAATCCACGTCAGGTTTTGCAGCCACACCGGCATGTTTTCCACCGGCGAAACGTAACCGGAAAGCAGAATGGCGGGCATCATAAAGACGAATACGCCGATAAACGCCTGCTGTTGTGTTGCACAGAGTGATGAAATCAGCAGACCGAATCCCACCAGTGACAAACCGTAAATCACCATCGTGAAATAGAACAGCGCCAGCGATCCGGCGAAGGGGATTTGATACGCCCAGATACCAATCGCCAGCACAATGGTGGCCTGAAACGTGGCGACAATTAACGCCGGTACGGCTTTACCGATGAATATCTGCCAGGTGGTGAGGGGCGAAACCAGTAGCTGATCGAGCGTACCTTGTTCACGTTCACGAGCGACGGAAAGTGAAGTGACGATCATTACGCCGATAGTGGTGATCATGGCGATCAGCGACGGCACCACAAACCATTTGTAGTCGAGATTCGGGTTATACCAGTTGCGTACCACCAGCTCGCTGTTGTTGGGTTTCGGTTTTCCTTCCAGCAGCTCCTGCTGATAATTTTTGACGATCTGTTGCAGGTAGTTGGCGGCGATTTGCGCACTGTTGGAGTTACGCCCGTCGAGAATTAACTGCAACGGTGCGGTCTGGAAAGTATCCAGTTTGCGTGAGAAGTCAGCCGGGAAACGCACCAGCAGTAGCGCCTTTTGCGTGTCGATGGTCGGGCGGATCTCCTGCGGACTTTTCAACAGCAGCACATGGGTAAAGGCGCTGGCGCGGGCAAAACGTTGAGTAAGTTCTACCGAATGCTCGCCGTTATCTTCATCGTAGATGGCGATGGTGGCGTTGGTCACTTCCAGCGTGGCGGCAAACGGGAACAGGATCACCTGAATAAGCACGGGTAAAATCAGAATCGCTCGCGTCTGCGGTTCGCGCAGCAGCGACTGCAATTCTTTGCGGATTAACGTCCATAAGCGATGAAACATGCTCTTCTCCCTAATCCAGCCGACGTTTGGTTTTCAGCCACGTCAGGCCGATAAACATTACCGCCGAAGCGATCAAAAACAGCACGTTTACCACCAGTACCACCGGAATATTCCCGGCGAGGAACAGGCTTTGCAGGGTGCTGACGAAATAACGTGCGGGAATAATGTACGTCACCGCGCGGATCACCGCTGGCATACTGTCTATCTGAAATATAAAGCCGGAAAGCATAATCGACGGCAGGAAAGCGGCGTTCAGTGCCACCTGAGCGGCGTTGAACTGGTTGCGGGTAATCGTAGAAATCAGCAGCCCCATCCCCAGCGTACTGAGTAAAAACAGACTGGTGATAAAAAACAGGATCAGCAGCGAACCGCGATAGGGTACGCCGAGAATAAACACCGACACCAACATACAGAGCAGCATCGCCAGCATACCGAGGAAATAATAGGGGATCAGCTTACACAGCAGCAGTTCCGTGCGGGTAATCTCAGTAGAGAGCAAAGCCTCCATAGTGCCGCGCTCCCACTCCCGCGCCACCACCAGCGAGGTGAGGATCGCGCCGATGACCGTCATGATAATGGTTACCGCACCGGGGATAATAAAGTGCTGGCTTATCGCCGCCGGGTTAAACCAGTAGCGTGTCTGGACGTCGATAAGCGGTTCAAAGGTCTGCCCGTTGTCCTCTGCCCGCTGCATTTGCCAGATCTGCCAGATCCCTTCGACATACCCCTGCACAAAGTTAGCGGTATTCGGCTCACTGCCGTCGGTGATCACCTGAATCGGCGCGGTGGCGTTGGCGCGCTCCATCTGTTCGGCGAAATCCACGGGAATCACCACCAGACCACGAATTTTCCCCGCCTGCATTTTGGCGATCAGTTCCTGACGGTTATCGCTGATGGTGGCGTCAATATAGGGCGAGCCGGTCATAGTGTGGGTGAAATCCAGCGCCGCTTCGCTACGCTGCTCCAGCAAAATCCCGACGCGCAGCTTGCTGGAGTCGAGGTTAATGCCGTAACCAAAAATAAACAGCAGCAACAGCGGGATCACCACCGCAATCAGCCAGCTACTTGGATCGCGAATGATCTGCCGCGTCTCTTTGACGCACAGCGCCCGCACGCGACGCCAGGAAAGGATCGGGTTACTCATTGCCATGCTCCTTATCCCAGTCGTGGATCAATTGAATAAAGGCTTGCTCCATGGTGGGATCGGGTTGCTCATCGTTAGCCGACTGCGCTTTCAAATCGTCCGGTGTACCGCTGGCAATCAGCTTCCCGCGATATACCAGCCCGATGCGGTCGCAATATTCCGCTTCATCCATAAAGTGGGTGGTGACCATCACCGTGACGCCTTTCTCTACCATGCTGTTGATATGCAGCCAGAACTCGCGGCGGGTGAGGGGATCGACGCCGGAGGTCGGTTCATCAAGAAACAGAATGTCCGGTTCGTGCATTAGCGAGCAGGCCAGCGCCAGCCGCTGTTTAAAACCCAACGGCAGTTCATCGGTGGCATGTGAGGCGATACTTTTCAGGCCGAATGCCTCGCTCATACGGGAGATTTTTTCGTTCTGCGCCCGACCGCGTAAGCCATACACGCCGGAGAAAAAACGTAAATTCTGTTCGACTGTCAGATTGCCATAGAGCGAAAACTTTTGCGCCATATAGCCAAGATGCTGGCGCGCTTTACCGGAACTCTCTTTCAGATCCATGCCCAGCACCAGCGCCTGACCAGAGGTCGGCACCAGCAAGCCGCACATCATCTTAAAGGTGGTCGATTTACCCGCGCCGTTTGGCCCCAGCAAACCAAAAATCTCCCCACGTTTAACGGCAAAGTTGACGTGATCGGTGGCGGCAAAATCACCAAATTTCTTGGTCAGTTCTTTCGCTTCGATCACTGTCTCGCCGGGAGTGCCTTCTACCGTATGTAATATTGCGCCCAGCGGCGATTCTGAGGTTCCGGCACCGCCCAGCAAATCAATAAACGCATCTTCAAAACGTGGTGTGGTTTCGTTGATGTTGATTTCCGGCATCCCGTCGGCGCGACGAATATCGTCTGGTGTGGCCTCTTTTTTGAGGATCAGACGTACCGATTTCCCCTGAATCATGCAGTCGCTGACCTGCGGCAGTTTCAATGCCCGTTGCAGCAATTTGCGGTTGCCCTCGTGCGGGCTGGTCATCAGAAAACTGCGTCCGGCCATAGTCTGCGTCAGAGCCGTCGGTTCCCCCTGATACAACAACTCGCCTTCGTTCATCAGCAACACGTCACGGCACTGCTCGGCTTCATCGAGATACGAGGTGCTCCAGAGGATCAGCATCCCTTCGCCCGCCAGCTCATGCACCATTTGCCACAGTTCGCGCCGTGAGATAGGGTCAACGCCGACGCCGGGTTCATCGAGCAGTAACACTTTCGGTTCGCCCACCAGGGTACAGGCCAGCCCGAGTTTTTGTTTCATCCCGCCGGAGAGCTTACCCGCCAGGCGCCCGGTAAACGGGCCAAGAGACGTAAACTCCAGCAGGCGAGCAAAAGTCTGTTTACGTGCTTCACCGGTGACGCTGCGTAAATCCGCGTACAAATTGAGGTTTTCCATCACCGTGAGATCTTCATACAGACCGAATTTCTGCGGCATATAGCCGAGCACCGCGTGCAGCGCAGCGTCGTTTTTGATCGGATCAAAACCGATAACTGTGGCCCTGCCGCTGTCAGGTTTCAGCAACCCGGCCAGCATCCGCATCAGCGTGGTTTTGCCCGCGCCGTCCGGCCCTACCAACCCCGTCACATAACCAGCGTGAATGGTGCAGTCGAGCGGCGCGACGGCGGGCTTATCCATGCCCGGAAAGCGTTTTTCCAGGCCGTTCAGCGTGATAACGGCATCATTCATGTCCTGCCTCGTCACCGAATTGCACCGTCACTGGCATTCCCTGGCGTAACGCATCATCGGCGTCGGTCACCACAATACGCAGGCGATAGACGAGGTCGGTACGCAGATCCGGCGTTTCGACGGTTTTCGGGGTAAATTCAGCAGTCGGCGAAACGAAACCAATCTGCCCGTGATACGGCTTGTCCGGGCGACCATCGGTATAAAGCAGCACTTTTCGCCCCGGCTGGGCCTGGTCAAGATTACGTTCGTCAACATAGGCACGCACCCACACCGGACGAGTTAGTGAAACGGTAAACACCGTGCCACCTTCATTGAGAACCGTGCCTGGCTCCACCGCGCGCGTTAACAGCGTGCCATCAGACGGTGCTATCAACGTTGAGTCCTGTAAATTCAGCTCCGCCTGCGCCAGTTGCGCCTGCGCCTGTTCGAGGCTGGCTTTCGCCTGGGCGATGTCCTGTTCACGGTTACCGGAACGGTACTGACGTAATTTATCCTGAGCTGATTTCAGCGTTGCCTGCGCCTGGTCGCGCGAGGAGCGGGCATTTTCCAGGTCATTTGCCGAAATGGTGCGGCTTTTCCACAACCCTTGCTGACGGTTATAGAAGTTCTGCGCATAGTCATACGCGGCTTGCGCTTGTTTCACCGCTGCGGCGGCCTGAGCGATTTCTTCATCGCGATACCCGGCAAGCATCAGGTCGTACTGCGCCTGTGCCACCGAAACGCCTGCTTTCGCCTGCATCAGGGCAATCTCATACGGCTTATGATCCAGTTCGCCCAGAACTTGGCCCGCTTTGATCGCATCACCTTCGTCTACTGCCAGCGACTCAACACGACCACCGACACGGAAGCTTAGATTCACGGTGCGAATATCCACATTGCCATACAGCGTCAGGCCGTTATCCTGGCGGCTTTGATACCACCAGTAGCCTCCGGCAACCACGGCGGCAAGTACCACAACCACCAGTCCAATCACGACAGGTTTTTTCATCACTACAAACTCCTTTGCGATAATCCTTGCAAAATCAGGTCGATATGACAGGTTACCGTCTGGTTAATCAGTTCGGTCTTTTCTTCATCGAACGCGCTCCAGCCGGTACGTAACAGAATCGTTTCTTTGCCGAGACGAAACGCCAGAATCTCGCCAAGTAATGCATGGGTATGGAGGATCATACGGGTATCGTTGGCATCACAACCGGTCCAGGCGGCGATCAGACGCGTAAGATGGCTGTGTAACGGGCTAATCACCTGTTCGTGCACCAGATGGTAGGCCGCCGTAGGAGAGAGCTGCTCACGGGAGATAAACTTACTGAGGTTGACGGTGTCATCCTGGGTGAGCAGCTTAATCATGTTCCTGCAGGCGCGAAGGATCAGTTCACGGATAGCTGCGCGATCAGGCTGTGGTTGTGCGAACAAGCGTTCGGCTTCTTCGGCGTGCGGACGGAACTGCTCGCCAATAAAATCGGCAATCCACTGGGCGCAGGCGAGATATAAATCTTCTTTCGAACCGAAGTAATAGGTAATAGCAGCGATATTCTGCCCGGCCAGGGCGGCGATATCGCGGGTGGTGGCGTTCATTCCATACTCACCAAACTGCGCCAGTGCAGCAGCAATCAGCTGCTTTTTCGCCTGTTCACCTTTGGTTGTCATGGCAGGACTATTCATAGCACAGCCCATTCTTAATCAAATGATTGATTAAGATTATGACTCATTTTTCGCGTTGTCCAGTATGGCTAAGAATTTGAGCAACGTCAGTCACAGGGATAATTTATGCGCTGCGTCACAAAAACTGCTACACTCCGCTCCCTCATGACATTGTGGTTTTTGTCATTTTCCTTTTCAGTATCTCCCTGAAAACTACACCGGTAACGGTCGGGGCGGTTCGGAGTAGTTATGTCTTTCGATTCTTTGGGTTTAAGCCCTGATATCCTGCGCGCCGTTGCCGAGCAAGGTTACCGTGAACCCACCCCTATTCAGCAGCAGGCGATCCCTGCGGTGCTGGAAGGTCGCGACCTGATGGCCAGTGCCCAGACCGGCACCGGCAAAACAGCGGGCTTTACGCTGCCGCTGTTGCAACACCTGATTTCCCGCGAGCCGCACGCCAAAGGGCGTCGTCCGGTGCGCGCGCTCATTCTTACCCCGACCCGTGAACTGGCGGCGCAGATTGGTGAAAACGTCCGTGATTACAGCAAATACCTGAACATTCGTTCGCTGGTGGTGTTTGGTGGCGTCAGCATTAACCCGCAGATGATGAAGCTGCGTGGCGGTGTTGATGTGCTGGTGGCAACGCCGGGGCGTTTGCTGGATCTGGAACACCAGAACGCGGTGAAACTGGATCAGATAGAGATCCTCGTCCTTGATGAAGCTGACCGTATGCTCGATATGGGCTTTATCCACGATATTCGTCGTGTGTTAACAAAACTGCCCGCGAAGCGCCAGAACCTGCTGTTCTCCGCGACTTTCTCTGACGATATTAAAGCTCTGGCGGAAAAACTGTTGCACAACCCGCTGGAAATCGAAGTGGCACGCCGCAATACCGCGTCTGAGCAGGTAACCCAGCACGTTCACTTTGTTGATAAGAAACGCAAACGGGAATTGCTGTCACACATGATTGGTAAAGGCAACTGGCAGCAGGTGCTGGTGTTTACCCGTACCAAACATGGCGCTAATCATCTTGCTGAACAATTAAATAAAGATGGTATTCGCAGTGCGGCGATCCACGGTAATAAATCGCAAGGTGCGCGTACCCGTGCATTGGCCGATTTTAAATCTGGTGATATTCGTGTACTGGTGGCAACTGATATCGCCGCGCGTGGCCTGGATATCGAAGAGTTGCCACACGTCGTCAACTATGAGCTGCCAAACGTACCGGAAGATTATGTCCACCGTATCGGGCGTACCGGTCGTGCCGCCGCCACCGGCGAAGCGTTATCGCTGGTGTGTGTTGATGAGCACAAACTGCTGCGTGATATTGAAAAACTGCTGAAAAAAGAGATCCCGCGCATTGCAATTCCGGGCTATGAGCCGGACCCGTCAATCAAAGCCGAACCGATCCAGAATGGTCGCCAGCAACGCAGTGGCGGCGGTCGTGGGCAAGGTGGTGGTCGCGGTCAACAGCAGCCACGCCGCGCTGAAGGTGGAGCGAAGTCTGGTAACGCGAAACCCGCAGAAAAACCATCTCGTCGTCTCGGCGATGCCAAACCGGCAGGCGAACAACAACGTCGCCGCCGTCCGCGTAAACCTGCCGCTGCGCAATAATCTTTTATGCCGGGCTATGCCCGGCATAAGATTGCTGACAATGATGTTTCTCCCGATGCGGGAAATCCCCACATCCGGAAAACGTTATTGCGAGCCGCTTTCCAGAAACAGAAAAACCATTACCCCTGAAAACCGAAAAATGCCACAATATTGGCTGTTTATACAGTATTTCAGGTTTTCTCATGGCATTAACCGCCGCGCTTAAAGCGCAAATTGCCGCCTGGTATAAGGCGCTTCAGGAACAGATCCCCGACTTTATTCCCCGTGCGCCGCAGCGGCAGATGATTGCGGACGTCGCCAAAACGCTGGCCGGAGAAGAAGGGCGGCATCTGGCGATTGAAGCACCCACCGGCGTTGGGAAAACGCTCTCCTATTTGATTCCTGGCATCGCCATTGCCCGCGAAGAGCAAAAAACGCTGGTGGTCAGTACCGCCAACGTGGCGTTGCAGGATCAGATCTACAGCAAAGATTTACCTTTGCTGAAAAAGATCATTCCCGATCTCAAATTTACCGCCGCTTTCGGGCGTGGGCGCTACGTTTGCCCGCGTAACCTGACGGCGCTCGCCAGCACTGAACCCACGCAACAGGATCTGCTCGCTTTTCTTGACGACGAACTGACGCCTAATAATCAGGAAGAGCAAAAACGCTGTGCAAAGCTGAAGGGCGATCTCGACACTTATAAATGGGATGGCCTGCGCGATCATACGGATATCGCTATTGATGACGATCTCTGGCGCCGTTTGAGTACCGACAAAGCCAGTTGCCTAAACCGCAACTGTTACTACTACCGCGAATGCCCGTTTTTTGTGGCTCGTCGGGAGATTCAGGAAGCGGAAGTGGTGGTGGCAAACCATGCGCTGGTGATGGCGGCGATGGAAAGCGAAGCGGTATTGCCAGACCCGAAAAACTTGCTGCTGGTGCTGGATGAAGGGCATCACCTGCCGGACGTGGCGCGGGATGCGCTGGAGATGAGCGCCGAAATCACCGCGCCCTGGTATCGGCTGCAACTTGACTTGTTCATGAAACTGGTCGCCACCTGCATGGAGCAGTTTCGCCCGAAGACGATCCCGCCGCTGGCAATCCCTGAACGTTTGAATGCGCATTGTGAAGAGTTGTATGAGCTTATCGCCTCTTTAAACAACATTCTCAATCTCTATATGCCTGCCGGGCAGGAGGCTGAGCACCGGTTTGCGATGGGCGAACTGCCTGATGAAGTGCTGGAGATCTGCCAGCGGCTGGCGAAACTGACAGAGATGTTGCGTGGTCTGGCAGAACTATTCCTTAACGATTTAAGCGAGAAAACCGGCAGCCATGACATTGTGCGCCTGCATCGGCTTATTTTGCAGATGAACCGCGCGCTGGGGATGTTTGAGGCGCAAAGCAAACTCTGGCGGCTGGCCTCGCTGGCGCAATCTTCCGGTGCGCCAGTGACCAAATGGGCGACGCGGGAAGAGCGTGACGGGCAGCTACATCTCTGGTTTCACTGCGTGGGGATCCGCGTCAGCGATCAGCTGGAAAGGCTGCTGTGGCGCAGCATTCCGCACATTATTGTCACTTCCGCGACCTTGCGTTCGTTGAACAGTTTTTCGCGTTTGCAGGAGATGAGCGGGCTGAAAGAAAAAGCGGGCGATCGCTTCGTGGCGCTGGATTCACCGTTCAACCACTGTGAGCAGGGCAAAATTGTTATTCCCCGGATGCGCGTTGAGCCTTCTATCGACAGCGAAGAGCAGCATATTGCCGAAATGGCCGCTTTTTTCCGTGAGCAGGTGGAGAGCAAAAAGCATCTCGGCATGTTGGTGCTGTTTGCCAGCGGACGGGCGATGCAGAGGTTTCTCGACTATGTGACGGATTTACGTCTGATGCTGTTAGTGCAGGGCGATCAGCCGCGCTACCGCTTAGTTGAACTGCATCGCAAACGCGTCGCTAACGGTGAACGCAGTGTACTGGTAGGTTTACAGTCATTTGCCGAAGGGCTTGATTTGAAAGGCGATCTGCTCAGCCAGGTGCATATCCATAAAATCGCCTTTCCGCCTATCGACAGTCCAGTGGTGATTACCGAAGGCGAATGGCTAAAAAGTCTTAACCGCTACCCGTTTGAGGTGCAAAGCCTGCCGAGTGCTTCGTTTAATCTGATTCAGCAGGTTGGGCGTCTTATTCGAAGCCACAGTTGCTGGGGCGAGGTGGTTATCTACGACAAACGCTTGTTGACCAAAAATTATGGCAAGCGACTACTGGACGCATTACCGGTATTTCCGATAGAGCAACCGGAAGTCCCTGAAGGTATAGTTAAAAAGAAAGAAAAAGCGAAATCCCCACGCCGTCGGCGGCGTTAATGATGTGAGTCAGGTAAGGAGTCGTAAATGGACTATCGCAAAATCATCAAAGAGATCGGGCGCGGAAAAAACCACGCGCGCGATCTGGATCAGGATACGGCGCGCGGTCTGTATGCCCATATGCTCAATGGCGAAGTGCCTGACCTTGAGTTGGGTGGTGTATTGATTGCACTGCGTATCAAAGGGGAAGGGGAAGCAGAGATGCTCGGCTTTTACGAAGCCATGCAAAATCACACCATCAAGCTAACGCCCCCCGCCGGCAAGCCGATGCCGATTGTCATCCCCAGTTACAACGGTGCGCGTAAACAGGCCAACCTGACACCGTTGCTGGCGATTCTGCTGCATAAACTCGGTTTTCCGGTGGTGGTTCACGGCGTGAGTGAAGATCCGACTCGCGTGCTGACCGAAACCATTTTTCAACTGATGGGGATTGCGCCAACGCTACATGCCGGACAAGCACAGGCGAAGCTTGACGAGCACCAGCCGGTATTTATGCCCGTAGGCGCGTTTTGCCCGCCGCTGGAAAAACAACTGGCAATGCGCTGGCGGATGGGCGTGCGTAACAGTGCGCATACCCTGGCGAAACTGGCGACACCGTTTGTCGAAGGTGAGGCACTGCGTCTTTCCAGCGTCTCGCATCCGGAATACATCGGGCGAGTCGCGAAATTCTTTAGCGATATTGGCGGACGGGCGCTGTTAATGCACGGCACCGAAGGCGAAGTCTATGCTAATCCGCAACGCTGCCCGCAAATAAATCTTATTGACCGCGAAGGGATGCGGGTGCTGTATGAAAAACAGGACACTGCTGGCAACGAGCTACTGCCACAAGCAAAAGACCCGGAAACCACGGCGAAGTGGATTGAGCGTTGCCTGGCAGGCAACGAACCAATTCCTGAGTCACTGAACATCCAGATGGCTTGCTGTCTGGCGGCGGCGGGCGAAGTGGCAACCATTAGCGATGGTCTGGCGCGCATTAAACAATCCTTTTAATTTCTTCCTCAGCCGGATGATGACTGTCATCCGGTCTTTACTCCACTGCACCATGAAAGTGCAGCATCTTTATTGACCTTCCCGTGTGCGGCGCGCAGCATAAAAAAACAACAGGCATATAACATAAACAGGAGTTAACCATGGAAAGTGGTCATCGCTTTGATGCCCGGACGCTGCACAACTTTGTCCTGACTGTGTTTCGTCAGATGGGTAGCGAGGAACAGGAAGCAAAATTAGTAGCAGATCATTTAATCGCAGCAAATCTGGCAGGACATGATTCACATGGTATTGGCATGATCCCGAATTATGTGCGTTCCTGGCAGCAGGGCTATTTGCAGATCAACCATCACGCCAAAATTGTCAAAGATGCGGGGGCTGTGGTCACGCTTGATGGCGATCGTGCATGTGGTCAGGTCGCTGCATATGAGGCCATGGCTCTGGGGATTGAAAAAGCACGTCACCACGGCATTGCTGCCGTGGCGCTGCGTAACTCACATCATATCGGGCGCATTGGTTATTGGGCGGAACAGTGCGCGGCGGCGGGTTTTGTCTCTATCCACTTTGTCAGTGTGGTAGGGAGTAAGGCTGTCGCGCCGTTCCGTGGTCGTGACAGTCGCTTTGGCACAAATCCGTTCTGCGTGGTCTTTCCCCGAAAAGATAATTTCCCGCTGTTGCTTGATTACGCCACCAGCACCATTGCGTTTGGTAAAGCGCGTGTGGCCTGGCATAAAGGCGTGCCTGTACCACCTGGTTGCCTGATCGACGTTAATGGCGTGCCAACGACCGATCCGGCAGTCATGCTGGAGTCACCGTTAGGAGCGTTGCTGGCCTTTGCTGAACATAAAGGTTATGCCCTGGCAGTGATGTGCGAAATTCTCGGTGGTGCACTTTCTGGCGGCAAAACTACTTATCAGGAAACATTGCAGCACAGCCCCGATGCCGGTTTTAACTGCATGACGACCATTATCATTAACCCGGAGCTGTTCGGTGCGCCAGATTGTGCAACGCAGTCCGAAGCCTTTGCCGAGTGGGTGAAAGCCTCGCCGCATGATGACGATAAACCGATTTTGCTGCCGGGTGAGTGGGAAGTGAACACGCGTCGCGAACGGCAGGAGATGGGGATCCCGTTGGATGCCGGAAGCTGGCAGGCAATTTGCGACGCAGCGCGGCAGATTGGTATATCAGAAGAGACGTTGCAGGCTTTCTGCCAGCAATCAGTCAGCTAAAAAAAGCCCGTCCAGTGACGGACGGGCAAACAAGGGTAACATAGGATCAATGAGGGTTGGAGCACATGCGTCTGTCGGCAAACAGACAGGGAAATACTTGTGCTGGACGTAGCGTAAACGCCTGATCCGTCCAACGGTTCGGATTTTGTAGGCCTGATAAGACGCGGTAGCGTCGCATCAGGCATCTGTTGCCGGATGCGGCGTAAACGCCTTATCCGTCCTACGAATTACTTATAAATTACCGCAGTACCGCTTAATTTATTGTTGTTGGTGGCGGAAGTAATGCTGTATCCACTAGCACCGGCTGCTGCCGCTTTCTCAGCCAGTTTTGCTTCCAGGGCATCGAGGGTGGATGCGCCATCGGCAGAAACCACGCCGATTTTATTCATGTTCTGTGCCTGGGATGCTGTTATCGGTTCCGCCGCGAACACGCCAAATGACAGAGTTGAAAGAGCCATAGCAGCAACAACAGTATTGATAGTTTTCATAATTAATCTCTCGCAGGTGATTTTTGTATAAGTGACGTTGTTTCGTCGATGTGATGAGTATCACGTTTTTTTACGAGAGATAAAATCGAAGAGAATTGACCGCCTTGTTCAAATAAATTGATTGATATCTAACATACTGATAAACCATTTATTTGTTGTACTTATGGACTTGTTTTATGCAGCGTGGCAGTCACAGCAGCGTTAAAGGCACGGAATGCCACGCAAAATACAAATTATACTCGCTATGCATCTCGCCAGTTGTAGTTAACGTAACTGGCTGTCTTTCGAACCTCTGCGATTATATCCTGTATAATCTGGTTTTTGTAAATCTTTCTCCTGCTGACAATGAATGCATAAGCGCACGCCAGGAATGGCTTCCCGACGGGCTTGCGGGATGGGGGCACCGCACTCTTCACATTCATACAGGCTTTCGCCACGCGAAATTTCACCCCGAGCGCGGGCAATCGCATCTTCAATTGTACTGTTGATCTGTTCGTTGACGGCGTCATCGTTAGCCCAACCGGATGCCATATCGTCCTCCCCATATCAATGCTTGTACAGTTAAGTGTAGCTAATCCAGGGACGAACCTGGGCAGTTCAAGCGTCAGATCTCCGACCATTCCCGCAGCAGATTATGATAAAGATTGAGTAGCGACAGGATCTCTTCTCCTTCGCCGTAGCGGCTTTTGAGTGACTGAATATTGTTGTCCAGTTCGAACAGCATGGCGCGCTTTTTATCATCGCGGATCATTGATTGTATCCACATAAATGATGCCACCCGTACGCCGTGCGTTACGGGGGTCACACAGTGCAGGCTGCTGGAGGGATACAACACCAGATCGCCAGCCGGGAGTTTTACCCGATGTTGCCCGAAGGTGTCATTGACGACCAGTTCGCCGCCTTCGTAACTTTGCGGATCGCTCAAAAATAGCGTGGCGGAAAGATCGGTGCGCATCCAGCCGTTTTGTGGATGACTGCGTACTGCGCCATCCACATGAAAACCATAGGTTTCATTGTTCCGATAGCGATTAAACAGCGGCGTGGAAATGGTACGCGGCAAGGCAGCGGCAAAGAACAAAGCATGTTGATTAACCGCGTTCAGCACTTCATTTTGTAATGCGGCATATAACGCGCTGCGGGTGTCTACCTGTTGATTATTCTTGACCTGCGCGCCTTGTGCACCGGTGGTGACGCGTCCATCAATCCATTCGGCTTGTTCCAGTTGTGCACGAAAGCGGGCGACGTCTTGTGGCGATAACACGCCGGGAATGTGGTACATCATATAAGTTCTCCAAAAAATGGGGCTTTCACCCCACATCTGAATCAGAAATGCATATTGGCGGTGAGCAGGAAAGTTCTTGGCTCGCCCGGGTGATAACGGTAGCCGCTCTTGTTGATTGAGGCGACGTAATCGGTATCAAACAGGTTGTAGACGTTTAGCTGGAAGTCGAGATTGCGATTAACCCGATACCCCAGTTTGGCGTCGGCGACCCAGTAACCTTCGGTAAACGCTGGCGTTCCCACCGCGCCGTCTGAACCTTTATGCATACTGCCGATATAGCGTGCGCCCGCGCCAACAGAGATATCATCGGTTGCCTGATATTGGCTCCATAAGGTGAAGGCGTGCTCCGGGGTATACGGCAGCGATGAGGAACCATCCTGGGCAACATCTTTGCCGTTTTTGATGGTTGCTTTTTGCTGGGTATAGCCGCCAATCACCTGCCACGCGGGAGTGATATTCCCGGCCACGGATATCTCATAGCCTTCGACGCGTTTCTTACCGTATTGCGAATAAGTCCCGTCATCATTTTGCTCAACTTCATTTTCGATATCAGTACGGAACAGCGCGGCGGTGAGCAACAGGCGTTTATCCAAAACCTGCCATTTGGTGCCAATCTCACTGGTGTTGGCTTTTTGCGGTTTGAAGTCGGTGCGGCTGGCGCTGTTACCGCTGCCAGACTGCGCAAGGGCGAAGTTGTTGCCGCCCGGCGGCTGCTGGGAAACGGCATAGTTAATATAGACATTGCCGTTTTCCGTCAGGTGATACAGCGCCCCGGCTTTCCAGTTCACCAGATTGCCCGACTTGGCGGTGTCGACGGTGGTGACCGGAGAACCTTTCGCTACGCCATCAGGGCAGGTGATGGCACCGCGTCCGCTGCCGCCGCAGGCGGTGGCACTGTCATATTCAGTATGATAATTGTCCAGCCGAACTCCGCCGTTTAGCTCAAAATCACGGGTGATTTGCAGCGTATCGAAGGCATAAATCGCGAAGGTATCCGTCTGACCATTAGCGTTTGCGCCATTGCGCGTCAGGCCGCCAGGATGAATGCTACTGTCAGGATGATAAATATTCACCGCCGGTAACGTCACCGGATTAACGCCGTAGTTGGTCTGCGTTTCGCGGGTAAATTCCACGCCGGTACTGACGTCATGACCAATTGAACCGGTATAAAATGCCGATGTCAGGTTAGTCTGGTTGGTGAGGATTTTATTGCTTACATCTTTGGTATTCGCCGTGCGTGACCATGTCCAGCTATCCACATTGCTGGTGGGCTGGGTAATATTTGACGCCCCTCCCATAATCGCCGTCATCAGATAATCCTGCTTCACGCGCGACCAACGTGTGGTATTGCGAATCGTGGTGTTATCGCTGATGTCGTGCTCAAAACGCATGGTGGCAGTATCGGTGGTCGAATCGTCGTAATCGGAATCCGTACCATAAAAGTTATGCGTATCAACTTTTCCGGAATGATTCAGCGCCGCCGTACCCGCAGAAGGTGCGGAATAGCCCGGTAAACCAATGGTCGGAATGCCGCCGTCTGGCGTATTGTGCTGGGTAACGTGTAAATAGTTGAGATACAAACGATTCGATGTACCAAGACCAAATGCCACGGAAGGGGCGACGCCATAACGCTCATTTTTGACTTTATCGCGCCCGGCATCGTGCGTTTTTTCGCCCATCATATTAAGACGTACCGCAGTGGTATCGCCAATGACCTGATTAACGTCCAGAGTGCCGCGACGGAACCAGGCGCTGCCAATACTGGCGGAGGCGTCAATGCCGGAATCATTGCGCGGCTGTTTGCTGATCATATTGATCGAGCCTGTCGGTGCGCTGCGCCCGTAGTCGGTGCCGGACGGCCCTTTAATCACTTCGACCTGCTCGGTATTGAAGGTGTCGCGCGAGACGCTGCCAATATCGCGAATGCCATCAATATAAATGCTGTTAGAGGTATCGGCGCCGCGCATATAAATAGCGTCGCCAGTGGTGGAGTTACCGTTCTCACCAGCAAAAAACGCACCCACGCCGGGAACGTTTTTGAGCGCGTCGGTAAGGTTGGTTGCGCCCTGATCTTTAATCACTTGTTCAGAAATCACCGTCATCGTGCGGGTAGTATCCGCTACCGGACGCGAGAATTTCGGATCGGCAGATTGTTGTGGCGCATAAAGCGAAGGCGTTGATGCTTCGACAACCAGCGTGTCATCCGCGTTAGTTTGCCCTTCGGCGGCGAGTGCCTGAGCCACAGGCGTGATGCCAATACAAAGACCGGCAAAGAACGTGAGCGAATGAAATTGTCTGGCAGGGAAATTGCGATTGTTTTCCATTTTTGCAGGTGACTTTTTCTTATATGTTGAAATTTTCACTGTCACGAGAAAGCATCTCTGCGGATGCGATGCCACTGTTAATCCCGTAAAAGTGTTCGTGCAAGTGATAATAATTTTGATAAGCATTATCACTTGGCGCGATTTTCTATCACCCATTGCACGAAAAAGAAATACATTTATTTACATTGTGTTCATATTTGATGTTTTTTGATTACAAATTGGGCGAAAACTGCATCCAGAGGTGAATGCAGTTGCGTTGGTGGGGTTATTTGTAGATGGTTGCAGTACCGAACATCTGGTCATTTCCGCCTGCGGAATTAATGACATAACCTTTCGCGCCTTGTTCGCGCGCTTTTTCTGCCAGTTTATCCTCCAGATCGCTTAGGTTAGATGCGCCGGTCGCCGAAACGGTTCCGGCGGGTCGTAGTTGACCGCTGTCCTGGTTACTCAGTGGTTGCGCGGCATAAGCCGTGAAGGTGATTCCGCTCAGGACGGTGGCAATCAGTAGTGCGAGGCACTTTTTCATAATGACATCCTCATAAATACAACGAGTAGTGCATGATAAGTGTAGGTCTCCTGTGCGATGGAAATGACGCAAAAAATTGACAGAGATGTGCTTATTTTTTGAACAAAATAATTTTACAAAACCAGACAAATCAATGACATGAAGAACACTGATTTTTATGATGAATTGATAAAAAATGAAGTCGGGTTAAGGTTTTGAAGCATGTTAAACGCAGCCAGATATTTACCCTGCTGCGTTATGCGGGTATCTTACGCCGCTGCTTAAAGGAGAATGCTATGTCCGCCCAGAAACCGGGGTTACACCCGCGCAATCGTCATCACAGTCGCTACGATCTCGCCACGCTTTGTCAGGTGAATCCTGAACTGGCGCAATTCCTTACGCTTACCCCTGCCGGTGAGCAAAGCGTTGACTTCGCCAATCCGCTGGCAGTGAAGGCGCTCAACAAGGCGCTGTTGGCACATTTTTATGCTGTGGCGAGCTGGGATATCCCTGACGGTTTTCTCTGCCCACCAGTGCCGGGGCGGGCAGATTATATTCATCATCTTGCCGATTTACTGGCTGAGGCAAGCGGAACAATTCCAGCCAATGCCAGTATTCTGGATATCGGTGTTGGTGCGAATTGTATTTATCCGCTGATTGGTGTGCATGAATATGGCTGGCGTTTTACCGGTACAGAAACTAACAGCCAGGCGTTAAGCAGTGCGCAGGCGATCATCAGCGCCAATCCGGGTCTTAACCGCGCTATCCGTCTGCGTCGGCAAAAGGATACCGGCGCCATTTTTAACGGCATCATCCACAAAAACGAGCAATACGACGCAACCTTGTGCAACCCGCCGTTCCATGACTCCGCAGCAGCAGCGCGTGCAGGCAGCGAGCGCAAACGGCGTAACCTGGGGCTGGACAGAGATAACGCGCTGAACTTTGGTGGTCAACAGCAGGAATTGTGGTGTGAAGGCGGCGAAGTGGCCTTTATCAAAAAGATGATTGAAGAGAGTAAAGGCTTCGCAAAGCAGGTGATGTGGTTTACCTCGCTGGTATCTCGTGGCGAAAACTTACCGCCTTTGTATCGTGCACTGACGGATGTTGGTGCGGTGAAAGTGGTCAAAAAAGAGATGGCCCAGGGGCAAAAGCAGAGTCGCTTTATTGCCTGGACCTTTATGAACGACGAACAGCGCCGTCGTTTTGTCAATCGCCAGCGTTAAAGCGTTGGCTCCCCCGATGGCAGTGGTGCTACCGGGGGCGTTCCCGGTGCAGGCAGCACCTGATAAGTTTGCACCGGCGCGCGAACACCCGCCAGGTCGAAATGCTTTTTCACCTGGCTGTCGAGGGCAAAGCGTACCGTCCACTGTTTGAGTGGCAGTGTGGTGAACGAAACACGCAACGTAAACGCGGTATTGCTTAAGCCGACAATGCCGGCAAAGTTCGGTTCACCAATAATCAGCCCGCGAATTTCTTCATTTTCCATCAATTCCGCTACCGCATCTTTCAGTGCCTGATTGGCTTTATCAGCATCTTCATGACGATCGACATCATAATTTGCGACCACCGAACCAATGCCACGGACGAAGTTAGCAAAGGTGGTTATCGAAGACCACGGAATAATGTGATATGCCCCGGTATCCTGACGCACGCCCACGGAGCGAATCGACATTCGTTCCACCGTGCCGGTCAACGGCCCGATGGTAACCAAATCTCCAGTGTTCATGCCGTTTTCAAACTGAATGAACACGCCGGTAATAATATCTTTTACCAGCGTTTGCGAACCAAACGAGATAGCCAGGCCTAATGCCCCGGCACCTGCCAGCAGTGGCGCGATATTGACGCCGATTTCCGACAACACAATCATGATGGTGATGGTACTGATGATTACCGCCAGCGCATTACGGAACAGCGTCAGCAGGGTGCGCGTGCGGGCGCTGGGCAGCGGGCGGCCATGAATATCCGAAGCCAGCCGGTTTTCGATCAAACTGGCGAGCACTGTCCAGCCAACCGCCGAGAAGAAAAGGATGAGCGCGATACGGATCAGGATATCCACGGTTTTCTGCCCCGCGCCGTTTTGCAGCCAGTTCCAGAAATCGAACAGCCCCCAGGCGCTGAGTAGCAGCATCACTGCCACGCATACCGTCAGAATACGCGCCGTTTTCAGCGCCGCTGATAGCCAGCCGTTCAGCCGTTTTTGCAGCTCCGGATAGTTACGCTGAGTATGTGGCGAGAGGGTGATGGTCTTCGCCAGCCAGCGGGAAAACATACCGGAAACAAACGCTGCGATACCAATAATCGCCAGGCTGCGCACCGTTGCACCCATCATAAATTTCAGGCTGTTGCCCGGATCGAACAACGAAAAGAAAAACAGCACAATAAAATAGGCGCTTGCCAGCCAGTGCCACACCAGCGCAAAAGCGCGAATAAACAGGCTGAAGAATGCCAGCGAGTGCTCCGCGAAGTTGAGCAGATGCTGGGTGATCTCTTTTTTATTACGAAAGATCAGATACAGCGCCCAGACGGTCATGCACAGCATGATTATCACGTTGGCGAGCGCCCCGATTTGCACATTCACCTGATTAGAGATAATTGGCACTGCCACAATCAGTCCATAACCAATCAGACTGCTTAACCAGCTAAGGCGGCGGCACCAGTAGCGGGCGCTTTCATCCTGAATATTGAACGGGCGCAGCTCTGCCACGTTCGGGCAGAAAATCAGGCGTAAAACAGCTTTGAAAAACTCAATCAGAGCGAAAGCATTGAGAAACAGGCTTTGTTGAAAAGCAATGGTTTTACTACCGGCGTTCAGGTTGTCGCTTAATACCTGGCCGACAAATAACGTCAGTGCCAGCAACAGCAAATCGATAATAAACGCCCCGATAATCATCGCCGGAAGCTGTAACCAGTTGCTGCGCTCACGGTTTTTTTGCCGCGCCCACTGACCCATTTTGCGATATAACGGCAGCGCGCACAGGCGAATCAGCCAGTAAAAGCCAAACACCAGCACCGCTAGCATTGAAAAATGGGTCAGCGCGTTGTTGAAGGTTTGCGGGTTAAAGGGTTTATGCGGGGAGCCAGTGATATTACGGTAAAGTTGCCCGAAGCGCGCGGAGAGTGCTTCGCCATAATGGCGGCTGATTTCAGTCACCTTTTGCAGCACGGTTTGCTCTTCAACCAGCGTCGGCGGTACGATTTTCGGTACGGGGTCTGTGGGGGGCGTGGCGGCAACGGTGCGTAGCTGGTCGATCAACTCTTTGCGCGAGGTGTCATTATCCAGCACGTCCGCCAGTGCGCCATAGGCCGCTTTTTTTTGTTCGATATCCGGTTCTGAAACCGGTTCAGAGGTTGAATCTGTTGTTGCTGTGGTTGTTACGCCGGGTATGGACACCGCGTGGGCAGGTGCGCCCAGCAGGCAGATGAGGATGAACAGGATCCACCGCATGACTCCTCCAGTGAGAAAATAAAGCAAAAAGATAAGTATAGATGCTGGGGGAGGGGCGATTTGAAATGAGAGGAATCTGGTGTGCCTCCCTTTCAGGGGAAAGGGAGGCTGAGAAGTTAAGAGACGTGCTGTAAAAATTCCTGCAAACGCTGGCTCGGCGGGTTCTTGATCAACACCTGCGGATCGCCATCTTCCGCAATCCGGCCTTTATCAATAAAGATTAGACGTGAAGCCACTTTCTCAGCAAAACCGATTTCGTGGGTCACGATCACCATCGTCATCCCTTCTTCAGCCAGATCCTGCATAACCTTCAGCACTTCATGGCGCAGTTCAGGATCGAGAGCGGAAGTCGGTTCATCGAACAGCATCATTTTCGGCTTCACTGCCAGCGCACGGGCAATCGCCACACGCTGTTGCTGACCACCAGAAAGTTCGGAAGGGTAGTGATGCGCGCGTTCTGCCAGACCAACTTTCGCCAGCAACTCACGTGCCAGTTTTTCTGCCTCTTCTTTGTTTGCGCCACGCACGCGTAGAGGGCCAAACATCACGTTTTCCAGCGCCGTCAGATGCGGGAAGAGGTAAAACTGCTGGAACACCATGCCCGCTTCCTGGCGAATCAGACGCTCGTCAACTTTCGGATCGTTAACCTTCAGACCATCAACAATCAGATCGCCAGAGGTAATTTCTTCCAGTTTGTTGATGCAGCGTAGCAGGGTTGATTTACCGGAACCTGATGGCCCGATGATCACCACCACTTCACCCTGGGCAATGTTCAAATCGATATTGTGCAGCACCTGGGTTGGCCCAAAATGCTTGGAGACGTTTTTAAATTCAATCACAGGATTTTCATCCTTCTTTCCAGACGACGCAGAATAAAGCTCAGCACCAGGGTAATCATCAGATAGAACACCGCCACGGCGCTCCAGATCTCAAGGGCGCGGAAGTTGCCGGCAATAATTTCTTGCCCCTGACGAGTCAGTTCCGCCACGCCGATAACAATAAACAGCGAGGTGTCTTTAATGCTGATGATCCACTGGTTGCCCAGCGGCGGCAGCATACGGCGCAGTGCCAGCGGTAAAATGACGTAGCGAATGGTTTCCCAACGTGAAAGACCAAGTGCCAGCCCGGCTTCACGGAAACCTTTGTGGATTGACAGCACTGCGCCACGCGTGATTTCCGCAATGTACGCGCCGGAGTTGATCATGATGGTGACCACCGCCGCAGTAAACGGGTCGATGCGTAAGTCGTTAAACGCCATCGGCAGGGCGAAGTAGATAAACATCACCTGGACGACGATAGGTGTGCCGCGAATCACTTCAATAAAGACTAGCGCGACGTGGTTGGCTATCCAACCGCCAAAGGTGCGTGCAAAACCTGCCGCCAGTCCGATCACCAGGCCGCCAGCCAGACCGAGGATCGAAATCCACAGGGTCATTTTGGCGCCTTCAATCAGAATCGGAATGGCAGGCCAGATGGCACTCCAGTCAAACTGCATATGTTGTTCCTGTTACCGTGGTGTAAATAATCAAATTCAGGGTAATTAATGGCGTTGGAGCAGGCTTGTGCCCCTCACCCTAACCCTCTCCCCAGAGGGGAGAGGGGACTGTCCGTGCGCTTTACAGGCGTGGTGTTATTATTTCGGTTCAGTACCGAACCACTTTTTGTAGATTTCGTTGTAAGTTCCGTTTTCGCGCAGAGTTTTCAACGCGCCGTTAACTTTGTCACGCAGCTCGTCGCTACCTTTCGGGAAAGCAATACCGTATTGCTGTGCTTCCAGAGAGTCACCCACCGCTTTAAACTGGCCGTTACCAGCGGTTTTGATGAAGTAAAGAATGTTTGGTGTATCGTGCAGGACGGCGTCTGCGCGGTTAGTACCCAGTTCCATATAGGCGTTATCGATGTTCGGGAACTGTCGCAGATCTTTGGTTTTGATGTTCGTCTTCGCGTAATCAACGGAGCCAGTGCCGCTCTTCACTGCAACCACTTTACCGTCGAGATCTTTCACGCTTTTCACATCGTTGTTGTTCGCTTTCACCATCACTAACAGACCGCTTTTGTAGTAGCCGTCAGAGAAATCGATCGCTTTTTTACGCTCGTCGGTGATAGTGATGCCCGCCAGCGCCAGATCGACGTTTTTGGTTTGCAGCGCCGGAATGATACCGCTGAAATCCATCGGTTTCAGCTCGTAATCCAGCTTCAGTTCTTTGGCGATTGCCGCCCACAGATCGACATCAAAGCCCACGTATTTGTCGCCCTGTTTAAATTCAAACGGAACGAAAGCGGTATCTGTCGCGACAACTAATTTTTTATCTGCGGCATGGGAAGAAACCGCAAAAGCCAGGGTCAGTGCTGCCAGTGAAACTTTTAATACAGACTTCATAGCATTTCCTTTTTTCTATCCACGGGACGATCCCCTGCGTAACATTTACCTATATGAAAAAATCGTGCCAGTTTTGCAACTCGTTGATTTTTCGAGAGGCGATAAAAATGCATTGCACGATTTATGAGGCAACACCGTTAGATTGCACCATTATGGGGCGCCAAAGTGGTGCGCTAAAATAGTGCAGTCAACACAATGATTATTTAGCGTAAATCCTGATGAAAAAACAATCTTTATGTAACGATTGTGTGATGATGTTGATACAAAAAGTTTACTTTATCAGGCTGGAAGGGCAATGGGATGCACTAAAAAAGTGCGTAGAGACAGGGCATCAAAAAAAACGGCCCCTTTCAGGAAGCCGCTTTTATTGTTTGTTAACGTTTTGAACCATCAGCGGTGGTGTTATTCGATGTTAGATTCGATAAACCACAGGAATTTATCCAGGTCGCGGGAGGCGGCGGTCAGGATATCTGCAGTATCATCATCTTTTGCTTCACCAATGGCTTTACGTACATCATTGGCGACAATTGCATAACGATCCGCCAGCTCTTTCAGGTGATCCTGAACGTTGTGGATGTCCAGCGGGTAGCTTTTCAGCGGTGTTTTGCTATTGATAACTTGAGTGGTGCCAAGGGCAACGCCGCCCAGTTGTACCGCGCGTTCAGCCATGGTATCCAGATGATCGATCAGAGCGGTACGGAAGCCATCCAGCATTTCATGTACGGCAATGAAGTTAGCGCCGCGCATATTCCAGTGTGCCTGTTTGGTAATCAACGAAAGATCAATAAACTGGATAACCTGACGATTCAGCAACTCTACTGTCGCTTTTTTCTCGCTGTCAGAGACATCGTTGCGGGTATAAAGCAGATTGGTCGCTTTTGATTTAACTAATTTAGCGGTACTCATAATTTCATATCCTCTTGATGTTATGTCCCAGTAATTAACGAGACTAAGTATAGCACCGGCTATGTGTTCCGCTATTCTGGCTGTTCCTATCACACTAATAGTGGTAACAAACGTAAAAAATAAAACTGCATAAAATACAGTTGGTTATATATTATAGTAAGAATAATTCTTATTTATATATTCACCAGGAATTTTCGGAATAAATATGCTTTTGTATAGTCAGATATATAAGGATGTGGCAGGTGAAATTTAGCGAAATATTCTGCATGGTTATGCATAACCATGCAGAATTGTAAATTTAATTAATATCTATTTCTTCTATTTTGCTCTCTTTGCGTGCTGTCAACGTGGAGCCCATTGAAGCGGCAATGATAGCGCCGAGCGCCAGAATCTGTATTGGCGTCAGCATCTCACCGAGGAAAATCATCCCGGAAATGGCGGCCAGTGCTGGTTCCATGCTCATCAGCGTACCAAATGTCCGCGTCGGCAAACGGGTGAGGGCAATCATCTCCAGCGAGTAGGGCAGAGCGGTCGAGAGAATTGCGACAGCTAAACCTAATGGAACAACCGACCAATGCCAGAGAGCCTCTCCAGCCTGTAACGCACCGATTGGCACGAAAATTAATGCCGCAATCAGCGAACCGATCGCCACCGTCGCAGGGCCGTGTTCAGCACCAGCACGTTGCCCACTTAATATGTAGATAGCCCAACAAGCACCGGCACCGAGCGCCAGCGCACAGCCGGTTAAATCGACATGGGAAACATCTTGCCCCAGCGGCAGCAGGAACCACAGACCGAGCACTGCCAGCAAAACCCAAACGAAATCTACCGGACGACGAGAGGAGAACAGCGCCACCGCCAGTGGCCCGGTGAACTCCAGCGCAACTGCAATTCCCAGAGGTACAGTCTGAATAGAGAGATAAAAGAGATAGTTCATCCCACCCAGAGATACACCGTAAAACAACAGCGGCAACCGTTGTTCTCTGGCAAAACGCAGCCGCCACGGTTTAAAGAAAGCGATAAGAATCAGTGTTCCCAGTGCAAGGCGCAGCGCAGTCACTCCAGGCGCGCCAACCAGTGGAAAAAGTGATTTTGCTAATGAAGCCCCACCCTGAATAGACGCCATGGCAACGAGCAATATGACTATTGGTAACCAGACCGGCATTTTACGTAATGACCCTGGCATCCTTTCTCCCATAAAGTTGTATAGCAAGGTAAAGCGTGGAGTGTACTGGATGTACCAGTGGGTGGTTGAGCATTTGTTGAAAAATTTTTTCCCCGTTTTGGCTAAAATGCGCCAGGATTGATGGATTCATCAGTTTGCTGATTAAGAATAATCTGGATGAGAGAGTGTGAATATATGCGTAATACTTACGCAGTTCACTGAAAAAATGATTTAAATTTAGATGGATAGCGGTGAATGGAAACGTTCTGTTACACGAAATGGCCCGTTAGACATCACAAATCGCCAAGAGTTTCCCATTAATTTTTGATATATTTAAAACTTAGGACTTATTTGAATCACATTTGAGGTGGTTATGAAAAAAATTGCATGTCTTTCAGCACTGGCCGCAGTTCTGGCTTTCACCGCAGGTACTTCTGTAGCTGCTACTTCTACCGTAACTGGTGGTTATGCACAGAGCGACGCTCAGGGCAAAATGAACAAAATGGGCGGTTTCAACCTGAAATACCGCTATGAAGAAGACAACAGCCCGCTGGGTGTGATCGGTTCTTTCACTTACACCGAGAAAAGCCGTACTGCAAGCTCTGGTGACTACAACAAAAACCAGTACTACGGCATCACTGCTGGTCCGGCTTACCGCATTAACGACTGGGCAAGCATCTACGGTGTAGTGGGTGTGGGTTATGGTAAATTCCAGACCACTGAATACCCGACCTACAAACACGACACCAGCGACTACGGTTTCTCCTACGGTGCTGGTCTGCAGTTCAACCCGATGGAAAACGTTGCTCTGGACTTCTCTTACGAGCAGAGCCGTATTCGTAGCGTTGACGTAGGCACCTGGATTGCTGGTGTTGGTTACCGCTTCTAATCACTTCGGTGATATAAAAAATCCGCCTCTCGGGGCGGATTTTTTGTTTAAGGTTTCGGGTCGAAAATATCTGTTCCGAGATGGTTGTAATCTACCTTCTGTAACTGGAAGTTGGTGATGTATATCGGCCCGGCTTTCTTCTCAGATATAAACGGGTATTTGATGTTAATTTCCTTCGCTTTAATTCCCGTCCACTGGGAGAAAAAACCTAAGAAGTCATTGGCTGAGCGGCGGGCTTTAATCACCCGATGCGCTTTATCGTCGCTGGAAATGACCATAAAAGGCACCTGGAAATTTTGCTGATATTTATCGTCATGAGCCAGATATTGCACTTCTTTACCGCGTTCTTTAAAGGCCAGACCGTGGTCAGAAAAGTAAACCAGCGAGAAACTGCTACCGCTGTTGCGTAACTGGTCATAGAGTTTGCGCAGTAAATCGTCTGTTTGCGTCATGGTGTAGAGATAGCATGACGTCTCTTTCGATTGCACAAAGGTTTCGTATTTGCCTTGTGTCCGGTCGCAGGCCTGCGGATGTGAGCCCATCAGATGCAAAACAATCAGTTGCGGTTGCGAGTGTTCTTGCGCCAGCACCTGAGCGGTCATGTCCAGTAACGCTTCGTCTTTGGTGTTCTTATCTGCTTCAAAATTACCTTCTTTCAGGAAGTGCACTTCATCTGCACGTTTGGCAATGCTGGCGATGGCGGTATCGTACTCACCAATTTGTCCCTGATTGGAAAACCACCAGGTCTGAAAACCTGCGCGGTTGGCAAGGGTGACAAAGTTATCCTGAAATTGTGGTTTGCCATCGACGACGCGGTTAAGCGTTAAGCCGAGCGATTTTTGCGTGGAGCCGCTGGCGGCAATGTAATCAGCGAAGAGCAGACCGTTAACGCTGCTGGCAAACGGGGTGTTATTCCAGTGACCGCCAAAGGCACCGAGAGCGTCGCGACGTGCGCTTTCACCGATCACCACCACATAGGTCTGATATTTCGGTTTAACTGCAGTAACCGTCCAGGTATCTTTCATCCCGGAAAGTTTTGCCATCCGTTCTTGCTCTTCAATCACCTCGTTATTATTGACGATGACATCCTTAGCAAAACGAAATACCGGATAGCCAGTATCTTTCAGTTTAAATACGCCGCCCCAGGCCAGGTTTTGCACGGGAGCAACAAAAAATGTCGCCACGCTGAATACCAGACACAGGCTGTCGAATTTACTCCAGCGCGTTTTTTCACTCTCTTTTTGTCGCCGGACAGCTATCACGCCGAGCGCAAAAATAAATAAGCCGACCAGATAGCTGTACCACGGAAAAATCGTCAGGATTTCAGTTGACTCTTCCATATTGGTGGAGTGCAGGGCCAGCAAGGTATTGAAGTTAGGCGCGCCGTAGGCCTGAGCAAAAGGGAAATAACAGGCTGCCACTAATGAACTGACGCCGACCAGGACTTTTTGCACGCGAGGCAATGTCCGCCATAGCAAAAGCAAAATAGCCGTAAACGCGGCGGTGTAGAGAAAACTGAAGGGATAGCCTAAGCCGAGATTAATTAATAGCGACTGTAAAAAGTAGAACGCAGTCCACGGGCTAAATACCCGGCTACGGGTAACAAGCGATTCTTTGAGGGTTAAATTCATATGCCACTATCGTAACAAACGCCATGTGCTTACCCTGGCGTCAAGGGTCAATACCTGCAAGAGTGCGTGAAGAGGGGAAAAGGGTCCGCATCCGCGAGCCGCAATATACGCAGGGCTGCAAGAAGATAGAGCGAGCCGCCGTTCAGGTCAACTACTGACGAACAAATCTTTTGCGAAGAAGATTGCAAATCTGACAAAAAGTGGGGGTTTTCAGGCAGTAAAGATTTATGCCTGCAATAAAGCAGGAGTGAAGCGGCGTACCGCGACGCCGCTATTTATTGGAGGGTTTATCCTGCTGCGGTTTATTGTTGACCATATCGCACAACATCGAGAGCAGCATTAACCGTACTTTAAAGGGAGAATGACTAAACACGCGCATACACCTCTTGAACTCATTCATAAGACCTCCTGACTTGCTAATCCCGTCACTCCTTGAGGGATGATTGCATTACATACAGATATAGCACAGGCTATATTATATAGCTATTGCTAAAACGTTAATTTTTTGTGCCTTCGCAACTCTGGTTTACAATGTGCGCACGAAATAAGAACGCTATATATGTGTCACCATAATGAGGAAGCACAATGAGTCGTCGCGCAGGTACGCCAACAGCAAAAAAAGTGACGCAGTTAGTGAACGTGGAAGAGCACGTTGAAGGGTTTCGCCAGGTAAGAGAAGCGCATCGCCGCGAACTTATTGACGATTATGTTGAGCTGATTTCTGACCTGATAAGAGAAGTGGGGGAAGCCCGTCAGGTGGACATGGCTGCTCGTCTGGGCGTTTCGCAACCGACGGTGGCTAAAATGCTTAAGCGGCTGGCAACCCTGGGGCTGATTGAAATGATCCCGTGGCGTGGCGTGTTTTTAACGGCGGAAGGAGAGAAGCTGGCGCAGGAAAGCCGCGAGCGCCATCAGATAGTCGAAAATTTCTTGTTGGTGTTGGGCGTCAGCCCGGAAATTGCCCGTCGCGACGCGGAAGGCATGGAACACCATGTCAGTGAAGAGACGCTGGACGCCTTTCGTTTGTTTACCCAGAAACACGGTGCCAAATGAGCCTGCCTTTTTTACGCACGCTGCAAGGCGATCGCTTTTTTCAGTTATTAATTCTCGTTGGTATCGGATTAAGTTTTTTTGTTCCCTTTGCGCCGAAATCCTGGCCTGGCGCTATCGACTGGCACACCATCATTACCTTAAGTGGCCTGATGCTGCTGACCAAAGGTGTTGAATTAAGCGGTTATTTTGATGTGCTTGGGCGCAAAATGGTGCGCCGTTTTGCTACTGAGCGTCGGCTGGCGATGTTTATGGTGCTGGCGGCGGCGCTGCTTTCTACCTTTCTGACCAACGATGTCGCGCTGTTTATTGTTGTCCCGCTGACCATCACGCTGAAAAGACTGTGTGAGATCCCGGTTAATCGGCTGATTATTTTTGAGGCGCTGGCAGTGAATGCTGGATCGCTGCTGACGCCGATTGGTAATCCGCAAAATATCCTTATCTGGGGACGTTCGGGTCTTTCGTTTGCCGGTTTTATTGCACAGATGGCACCGTTGGCTGGCGCAATGATGCTGACATTGCTGCTGCTGTGCTGGTGTTGTTTCCCTGGAAAGGCGCTGCAATATCATACGGGGACGCAAACGCCGGAGTGGAAACCACGGCTGGTGTGGAGTTGTCTGGGACTGTATATCGTCTTCCTTACGGCGCTGGAGTTGAAACAAGAGCTGTGGGGGCTGGTGATTGTGGCAGTGGGGTTTACGCTGCTGGCGCGTCGCGTGGTGCTGAGTGTGGACTGGACGTTGCTGCTGGTGTTTATGGCGATGTTTATCGACGTCCATTTACTGACCCAGCTTCCGGCGTTGCAAGGCGTGTTGAGTAACGTGAGTCATTTATCCGAACCTGGATTATGGTTAACGGCGATTGGTTTATCGCAGGTGATCAGTAACGTGCCGAGCACGATTTTGCTGCTCAATTATGTACCACCGTCTTTATTACTGGCATGGGCGGTAAACGTAGGTGGTTTTGGCTTATTACCCGGATCGCTGGCAAATTTGATTGCGCTACGGATGGCGAACGATCGCCGGATCTGGTGGCGTTTCCATCTCTATTCGATACCGATGCTGTTGTGGGCGGCGCTGGTAGGATACGTTTTGTTAGTTATGTTCCCGGCAGTGTAAGAGCCGACAAATAAAAAAGGCGGATTATAAGTCCGCCTTTGCTTTAAGTTTTAAAGATTAATTCAGACGAACCGGCATCCCGGAACGGTTTTGAATAGCCTGATCCAGAACAGCCTGATCGACATCCGGCTGACCAGTCACTGTCTGCACGCTCTTGGTTAGCGTAATTGGCACAATTTCCTGACCTTCAAATTGGGCTTCGGTGGTAGACAGCGGGTTATGGACTTCAATATAACGGCTGCCGTCCGGCTCGGTGGTCGCTTTTACCGGCTCATCAATAAACTGTACGCGAGTACCGACCGGCACTTTCTCGAACAGGAATTTGATGTCTTCGTTACGCAGGCGCACACAACCGTGGCTTACGCGCAGGCCGATACCAAAGTTGGCGTTGGTGCCGTGGATAGCGTACAGGCGACCGATATACAGTGCGTACAGCCCCATCGGGTTATCCGGGCCAGCCGGAACGACAGCCGGAAGCGGTTCACCCGCAGCGCGGTATTCTGCATGCATTTTGGCGGTCGGCGTCCAGGTCGGGCCTGCTTTCTTACGCTCTACTTTGGTGGTCCAGTTGATAGGTGTGTCTTTGCCTAACTGACCAATGCCGATCGGCAGTACGATAACGGTGTTAGTTCCTTTCGGATAGTAATACAGACGCATCTCTGCGCTGTTAATCACAATGCCTTCATGAACAGTGTCCGGCAGGATCAGTTGCTGCGGAATATTCAGTACGGTGCCGCCTTTCGGCAGGAAGGTATCCACACCCGGGTTCGCTTCCATCATATTGGAAAGCCCCATCTGATACTCCGCCGCAAAGTACTCCAGCGGCTGAGTGTTACCTTCAGGGATAGTGATCACCTGATTCTGACCAACCAGGCGACTCCCGTCGGTTGGCAGAGGATAAGTTACCGCTGAAGCGGTACTGCAAAAGCCGACAACAGCGAAGGCCGCTGCGAATAACGTTTTCAATTTCATATTCATGTTAAGCGAGATTTCGTGCCTGGCAGGCCATTAGGTTGAGAATATTAGAGTATTGGAAGCGCATTATATGTTCATTCCAGCTAACAGTGAAATCAGATGTGTACTAAATCACATTTTTTGCCTTTGGGAAGAGTGTAGACCTTAAGCGGGGGACGGGATCTTCTTTCAGACTTATGGCATAATGCGCGGTTTGTCATATCTCTTTTCAGGATACGCCTGTGTTAGTTTCCAGTAACGTCACCATGCAGTTCGGCAGTAAGCCGTTGTTTGAAAACATTTCCGTCAAATTTGGCGGCGGCAACCGTTACGGCCTGATTGGCGCGAACGGTAGTGGTAAATCCACCTTTATGAAGATCCTCGGCGGCGACTTAGAGCCGACGCTGGGTAACGTTTCCCTCGATCCCAACGAGCGCATTGGTAAGCTGCGTCAGGATCAATTTGCCTTTGAAGAGTTCACCGTGCTGGATACGGTGATCATGGGGCATAAAGAGTTGTGGGAAGTGAAGCAGGAGCGCGACCGCATCTATGCTTTGCCGGAAATGAGCGAAGAAGATGGCTATAAAGTTGCCGATCTGGAAGTGAAATACGGCGAAATGGACGGTTACTCTGCGGAAGCTCGCGCCGGTGAACTGTTGCTTGGTGTGGGAATTCCAGTGGAACAACACTACGGCCCGATGAGTGAAGTTGCTCCTGGCTGGAAGCTGCGTGTGCTGCTGGCGCAGGCGCTGTTTGCTGATCCAGACATTCTCCTGCTCGACGAACCGACCAACAACCTCGACATCGACACCATTCGCTGGCTGGAACAGGTGCTGAACGAGCGTGACAGCACCATGATCATCATCTCGCACGACCGTCACTTCCTTAACATGGTTTGTACCCACATGGCGGATCTGGATTACGGCGAGCTGCGCGTTTATCCGGGCAACTACGATGAGTACATGACGGCGGCGACCCAGGCGCGTGAGCGTCTGCTGGCTGATAACGCCAAGAAGAAAGCGCAGATTGCTGAGCTGCAATCTTTCGTTAGCCGCTTTAGCGCCAATGCCTCGAAATCTCGCCAGGCAACTTCGCGCGCGCGCCAGATTGATAAAATCAAACTGGAAGAGGTGAAAGCCTCCAGCCGTCAGAACCCGTTCATCCGTTTTGAGCAGGATAAGAAACTGTTCCGTAACGCGCTGGAAGTGGAAGGGCTGACCAAGGGGTTTGATAACGGTCCGCTGTTTAAAAATCTCAACCTGCTGCTGGAAGTGGGTGAAAAGCTGGCGGTACTCGGCACCAACGGCGTCGGTAAATCGACTTTGCTGAAAACGTTGGTGGGTGATCTGGAACCGGATAGTGGCACCGTAAAATGGTCAGAGAACGCGCGCATTGGTTACTACGCGCAGGATCACGAATATGAGTTCGATAATGACCTGACCGTGTTTGAATGGATGAGCCAGTGGAAACAGGAAGGCGATGACGAGCAGGCGGTGCGCAGCATTCTCGGTCGTTTGTTGTTCAGCCAGGACGACATCAAAAAGCCAGCGAAAGTGCTTTCCGGTGGAGAAAAAGGGCGGATGCTGTTTGGTAAGTTAATGATGCAGAAGCCGAACATTCTGATCATGGACGAACCGACCAACCACCTGGACATGGAATCCATCGAGTCACTGAACATGGCGCTGGAACTGTATCAGGGCACGCTGATCTTTGTTTCACACGACCGTGAGTTCGTAAGCTCCCTGGCGACCCGTATTCTGGAAATCACGCCGGAACGCGTGATTGACTTTAGCGGTAATTACGAAGATTACCTGCGTAGTAAAGGGATCGAGTAAGTTATAGTCAGTAGCCCTGGTTATGTCAGGGCTACTGATGACAAATACAAGATTGCTATCAGGCCTATGCAGTACCTGCAATATATTGAATATGAAGGACTTTGTAGGCAGGATAAGGCGTTAACGCCGCATCCGGCATGAACAAAGCGCACTTTGTCAGCAATCTGAGCAACATCGAACCTACTTTCTTAACCTCACATCAATTCACTTCCACTAATCCATCACTTCTCAAACATCCATGCCCAGCGCGCGTTTACCGTGAACGTTCAGATCTTCCAGTGTAAATCGGCCTTGCCAGTTTGTTTCATAATCTTCCCGTGGGAAGTCTCCCGGCGATGCACCTTTTTCCAGTGCTTTCCTGACATTGTGCGCATAAACCCGGTTTTTCTCGCACATCGGCGCGGCAGGAATATACATCACATTCCCCCAGCCCTGTTGATTGTCTACCGGTGCGACACAGTGGATCACATCGCAGTGCCACCAGACAGAATCCCCCGCTGTTATTGCCGGAATTGACGTTAGTGCTTTCATCAATAAGGGATGCCATTTCTCTGAAACAGGCAGAACTTTACCAGGCGCAACACCGCACAGCTCGTCGTCCGGTACGTCATCCAGCAACGGACGCAGCAGAACGTATGCCATCGCTTCCGGGATCGGCACCACGTGTAACAATCCCTGGCCTGGTAACATATCGGAAAGTGCCGTCCAGCCCTGGAACGTGCGGAACACCGAACATTTGGTGGTGTTATCGACGGTGTATTCTTCTACTTCGGTACGGTGTGCGGCATCCCACGGATCGTAATCATCAAAATTACCGTTGAAAACATGGGCAAAAACGCGCTGATAAGCAGGTAATAACCAGCGTTCCAGTGCGCCAGAATCAGTGTGTGCCCCCAGACCTTTGGACGTCGTGCCCGGTGGGCGGCGGCGGATCCTGTCTGGATAGATCACGCTGACATCGGGATCAAACCATTGTTTGCCGTTGCTTTCAGACTTCCACAGACGGTTAAGGAAAGATTGCACCGCAGCCATATTGTCGCTCTGCCGCGCCTGCATCTGTGCCTGTGACCAGTAAATGGGATAGATTTCGGGGCGAGACGCCTCCAGCGAGCCGAAAAAGCTGTCACCGGGACCTTTATACACATCATCAAAGTGATTGGCATCAAGGTAGTTGAGCATTGCGCGATCCCACGCCAGCGCCTGCTCGCGGGGGAAATTGCCTTTTATTACCGCGCAACCGCGACGTTTTATCTCATTGCGCGTGGCTTCACTCACTGTACCTGCTGCAATGTCGCTATAAGGAACTTCCGGCCAAACCGGCAATCCTTGCGCTTTCAGTGCGTCTATTTCTGCTACACGCGCTTCGATTTTTGCAGAGAGTTTTTCGAAGACCTGTTGTACATCGCCGATCTGTTGTCGCAGCTTCGCTTTCATTTCACGGATAGCCGTTTTCGCATCTGTTGGCAACGTCTCATAGGTAAAAGTCATATCAACCTCGCAACTTTCGTTCGAAAGTGAAAATAGTTACGATTGATACTTTAAGTTAAAAATAAGTTAACGCAAGATAAAAATCTTGAGTCAGTGCACAAAGTGAGCAAAAAAGAGAGATGCCGGAACGGTCGCTCCGGCCGGGAGAAGATTACTTATTGAAAGGAGCGGAGCTATCCAGCACCGCCTGAATCACATTCAGCGCGCCTTCATGATTATTATCATCGGTAGCGTAACGGGCGATTTGTTTAATGTTTTCCGCAGCATTGCCCATCGCAAAGGAATAATGCGCCATTTTAAGCATCTCTGCGTCGTTACCGCTGTCGCCAATCGCTACCACATTTTGCGGTGACAGACCCCAGCGTTTTAACAACCGCGAAATACCATTTGCTTTATGCAAGCCGGGAATAATCAGGTCGATAAAACCCGCGCCACTGGTGACAGGTTTCATAATGCCATCGAGCGCAACGTGCAGTTTGTCGACAACCAGCGGGATTTGTTCATCCGGCAGGTTGAGCGAAAACTTGAAAAGCACGTCATCAATCTCCTGGTAATCCTTCACAGGTTTCAGTCGATGGTAGTGTTTTTCCATCAGTACGACGAATGCTTCCGGCGCATTTTCACTGATGTATGCGCTTTGCAGACCACAGGCGACAAAATTGAGTTGTTTATCTTTCAGCAGTTCCCCAATGACAATCCTGGATTCATGCCGGGTCAGTTCGCCGTGGAACAACTGCTTGCCATGTTCGTAGACCAGCGCGCCATTTTCCGCGACAAAAGAGATTTCATCTTTTAGCTCAGGAAAGAAGGAAATAAGCTGGTAATACTGGTTACCACTGGCGACAACGAACTCAATATCGCGCTTTTTCAGTTCCTGATACTGCGCCATAAAACGTGACTGGTTGTACATTTTGGCGTCGTTAAGAAAAGTACCGTCCATATCGCAAACGATAACTTTTACAGTCATAAAAGTGCTCCCGGCAATGAATGCAAACGCCACAGTGTAATGACAATGTGATGCGGAGCACAAACTAATTTCGAATGAAAGCGAGAGTAAAATTGATTTCGTGAATGTTTTAGCCCGGCGACGCCGCCGGGCTGAGGGGATTACAGCATGTGTTCGGTGCGGGCGATGATATCGTCCTGAGCGTCTGGAGAGAGCGCGGTGAAGAAGGCGGAATAGCCCGCTACGCGCACGACCAGATCCCGGTACTGATCCGGATGTTTTTTCGCTTCCAGCAGCGTTTCGCGGGAAACGATGTTGTACTGAATATGCCAGCCTTTATGCACTTCGAAGAAGGTGCGTAGCAGGATCATCAGTTTCTGCTTGTCAGATTCGTTCTCCAGCGTCGCCGGGTTTAGTTTCTGGTTGAGCAATACACCGCCGAGAATCGCTGCGGTAGGCAGTTTACCCACCGAGCCAATGACCGCCGTTGGGCCGAGATGGTCAGTACCGGAAGCCGGGCTTGCGCCTTCCGCCAGCGGGGTATGTGCTTTACGTCCGTCCGGCGTTGCCATTGTTTGCGCGCCAAACGGTACGTTAGCGGAGATAGACGACGTACCTGCGTAATAGTTGCCGCCAACCGGACCACGACCGTAGCGCGGGTTGTGGTACTGCTTCAGTTCGTCAATATAGGTCTGATAGGCGCGAGCCAGCAGCGTATCGACGCTATCATCGTCGTTGCCATACTTCGGCGCGCCGTTAATCAGACGCTGACGCAACTGCTCATGAGTCAGGCCATCGAAGTCATCCGCCAGCGCGGCAGCCAGTTGTTGTTGACCAATCGCGCCCTGTTCAAATACCAGTTTCTTCACTGCCGCCAGGCTGTTGCCGAGGTTGGCAATGCCCACCTGCAGGCCAGAAACCCAGTCATATTTCGCGCCGCCTTGCTTGATACTTTTCGCTCGCTCAATGCAATCATCCACCAGCGCCGAGCAGAGAATATCGTGCACGTTCTCTTCCAGCATGGTGTCGACCACATATTCGATTTCGATCGATTTGCGGGTGTAGTAACGGATTTGCGTATCCCACGCGTCCATTACTTCATCGAAGTTGTTGAAGTTACCCGCTGACAACGCTTTTTCTTGCGGCAGGAACACGTTGCCGCTGGTGGCATCACGACCGCCTTCCAGCGCCGCCAGCATCACGCGGGCGAAGTTGATAAAGCTCATGCCGGTGCAGCGATAGCCCCATTTGCCGCCGACGGCGGTTTCGATACAACCAATCGCTGCGTAGTCGTAAGCGTCCTGCGGTTCAATACCGAGTTTAATAAATTCCGGGATCACGATTTCGTCGTTGTTGAACGCTGGCATCCCGAAGCCGCAGCGGATCACCTGTACGCAGGCGTCGAGGAAATCGTTACTCATTCCCGCATGGTAACGCACGCTGAGGTTAGGCTGAGTGGAGCGCAGACGACCGCAGGATTCCAGGATCGCGTAAGAGAGCGGATTCACTGCGTCCATCGGCTGACCATCAACCAGATTTTGCCCGCCAATGGTGACGTTCTGATACAGCGGACTTCCCGCAGAGGCTTTCGAGTGCGAGCCTGAGCGGATCTTGTTCACCTCAAGCAGTTTCAGCCAGCAGCTATGCAGCATCTCGATGGCGTGTTCGCGATCCAGCGTCTGGTTGAGTTCAACGTCGCGGCGATAGTACGGATAGAGATACTGGTCCATACGACCAAACGACACCGAGTGACCGTTAGATTCGATCTGTAAAATCAACTGGATGAAGTAGCACAGTTGCAGCGCCTGCCAGAACGTCTGCGGCGGCTGGTGGGCGATAAGATCGCAATTTTCTGCCATTGCCAGCAGTTCATCGCGACGGCTTTCGCGGGTTTCGGTGGCTGCCATTTCACGCGCCAGGGCAGCGAAACGTTCAATATGTTCACTGACTGCAACCAGCACGATATCAATCGCTTTCAGGAACTGCTCGCCGTGCAAATCTTCCAGCACAGTCAGGTTGATACGCGAGCGACGCTCCGCCACTTTCTCGCGCAGACCATCAAGCCCTTTTTCCAGCAGCAGCGGGAAATTGACCGCCAGGTGTGCATCGCCGGAGGTCATATTGCCTTCTGCTTTGATAATACCGGTCGCCAGCAGGCCTTTTTGCTCATCGGTAAACATGCCGTAGCAGCGATCCTGTACGGTCTGACCGCGCCACCACGGGCACACTTCATGCAGAACGCGTTTGTTCTCTTCGCTCACCGCAAAACCCGCGCCGGGACGATCGGCCAGATCATCAATCTCTTTTTCGATCCACGACACGGTATATTCCGGGAAGATTGGCGCGGCGCGAACTTCGCTTGCCTGGTTGCCGATGATCAACTCATCGTGTTTGATCCAGATGGTGCGATTCGCCAGGTGATGCGCCAGCGCCAGCGCGCGACGAACCGGGATCGGCTTATCGAGATGTTGTTGATACATCTCGGTATAGTGCTGCGCGCGCTCGGTACAAACCGGCGGTTTCACAATATGCACCAGCGCATTTTTGTGCGCTTTAATGCGGTCGCTGAGCGTGTCCAGTTTCAGTGTTGTCATGGTTGTTATCCTCGTAAAGTCGCGGTTAACCCTTTCTGGCAGGCATACTGCTGGGCAAAGTCGAGCAGTTCTGGCGCATCAAGCGGTTTTTCCGGGGCGTCATAGGGCAGATTAAGTAAGTGATATTTGTTGATGCCCAGCGTGTGGTAGGGCAGGAAATGAATTTCGCCAACGTGCAGCTCGTCGGCGGCAAAATCGGTAATGGCTTTTACAGAGGTTTCGTCAGCATTAAAGCCCTGAATCAGCGGCACGCGGATAATGATTTTTTTCCCCGCTGCGGCGAGTTTTTTCAGGTTATCCAGCACTCTGGCGGCGTTACCGTCGGTCCACTGTTTAAACGGCACGTCGGCGACGTGTTTTAAATCGGCAAGAAACAGATCGATATAGGGCAGAGAAGGGGCGATATATTTCCACGGCACATGCAGGCAGGTTTCTACCGCAGTATGAATGCCGGCCTCGTGGCTGGCTTGCAGTAGTGCCATCGCCATTTCCGGCTGCATAAAGGGTTCACCGCCAGAAAGCGTTAAGCCGCCGCCGCTGCGATCGTAAAACGGTTTATCGCGCAAAACGGTCGCCATGATCTCCTCAACGCTTTTCACTTCACCACACACGGTTAACGCCTGTGTCGGGCAGCAGTTGGTTAACGCCGTCAGATGCTCCGGGGTTAACTTTTCCCGATGAATAAGCAGGCCATTCAGCGTGCGCTCAATCACTTCCGGCGCGGCCTTAGCACATAGCTCGCAGCCCTCCAGGCACAGACGTGCGTCATACAGTAGATCCTGCGTGCGGGCGCGGCTTTCAGGATTCTGACACCAGCGACAACCCAGCGAGCAACCTTTCAGAAAAACCACTGTGCGAATGCCGGGGCCATCGTGGGTCGAGTAGCGTTGAATATTGAAGATCATAGATGCCTCTCTGTTTCGTTCAAACATTAAATTACTTTCGAATGAAAGTTATGTTGATGTGCGTCAACTGTTCAGAGAGTTTTCTCGTGGTAGTCTGGTTTCAGACAAAAAGTACATTTTGAGGATGGTTATGGAACTGTATCTGGATACTTCAGACGTTGTTGCGGTGAAGGCGCTGTCACGTATTTTTCCGCTGGCGGGTGTGACCACTAACCCAAGCATTATCGCAGCGGGTAAAAAACCGCTGGACGTTGTGCTTCCGCAACTTCACGAGGCGATGGGCGGTCAGGGGCGTCTGTTTGCCCAGGTAATGGCTACCACTGCTGAAGGGATGGTGAATGACGCACGTAAGTTGCGTTCTATTATTGCGGATATCGTGGTGAAAGTCCCGGTGACCGCCGAGGGGCTGGCAGCTATTAAGATGTTAAAAGCGGAAGGGATCCCGACGCTGGGCACGGCGGTGTATGGCGCGGCACAAGGGCTGTTGTCGGCGCTGGCGGGCGCGGAATATGTTGCGCCTTATGTCAACCGTATTGATGCTCAGGGTGGTAGCGGTATTCAAACCGTGACCGATTTGCATCAGTTACTGAAAATGCATGCGCCACAGGCGAAAGTGTTAGCCGCGAGTTTCAAAACCCCGCGTCAGGCGCTGGACTGCTTACTGGCAGGATGTGAATCCATCACCCTGCCGCTGGATGTGGCACAACAGATGATTAGCTATCCGGCGGTTGACGCTGCCGTAGCGAAGTTTGAGCAGGACTGGCAGGGCGCGTTTGGCAGAACGTCGATTTAACGGGATGTTCTGCATCCTCATAAATTGCTGATGACGTGGCGGAGTGCCGCGTCTTATCAGGCCTGGAGGTGGTAATTACTGCCCGCAAACCTCACACCCCGGATTACGCATCAGTTTCATTTCGCGAAACTGACAGGTCATCGCATCGTACATAACGATTTTTCCGCTGGCAGGTTTCCCATAGCCTGCCAGCAGTTTGATCGCTTCCATTGCCTGCAACGAACCAATTACGCCAATCAATGGCGCCATCACGCCTGCTTCCACGCAGGTTAACGCGTTTTCGCCAAACAAACGGCTAAGGCAGCGGTAGCAAGGCTCGCCGTCCTGATAAGTAAAGACGGTGATTTGACCTTCCATACGAATTGCCGCGCCGGAAACCAGCGGCACCTTCGCGGTAAAACAGCCTGCGTTCAGTTGATTACGTACCGCAACGTTATCCGTACAGTCGAGCACCAGATCGTGTTTAGCAATCAACGCAGCAAGCTCAGCATCATCAAGTAACGCATTCACTGGTGTAATTGCGATATGTGGATTGATCCGTGCCAGTGCATCACGGGCAGATTCAACCTTCGGTTGCCCGACCGTAGCGTCACTGTGTAGCGTCTGGCGTTGCAGATTCGAGAGCGAAACCGTGTCGAAGTCGAGCAGCGTCAGGTTGCCGACACCGGCGCTTGCCAGATACTGCGAGGCTGCGCAACCGAGTCCACCGAGGCCGACGACCAGCACGCGAGAATCTTTCAACGCTTCCTGGCCGTCAAAATCAAAACCACGCAGGATGATTTGCCGGTTGTAGCGCAGCATCTCCTGATCGCTGAGTTCCGCCATTACAGGCCTCCGAACAACGCGTTAAACGGCTCGACTTCCACCCATTCGCCCGCTTCAACATTGCCGCGATCGCGTTCCAGCACGATAAAGCAGTTGCCGAGGCTAAAAGAGCTAAATATATGGGAACCCTGATGTCCGGTGGTCATCACTTCCAGTTCGCCGTCGGCATTGCGTTGCAGCACACCACGCTGGAAATCAAGACGACCAGGCGTTTTCTTGAGGCGAGAAGCCGTGCGTACACGCTGGCGCGTAGGCAGGCCGCTGGCGGTGTTGCCGCTTAATTTTGCCAGTAACGGCTGTACCAGTTGGTAGAATGTCAGCGTTGCTGAAACCGGATTACCCGGCAGGCCGCAGAACCAGCTATTGCCGAGTTTACCGAACGCGAACGGTTTACCCGGTTTAATCGCCAGCTTCCAGAAGGCGATTTCGCCCAGCTCTTCGAGAATGGTTTTGGTGTAATCTGCTTCACCAACCGAAACACCGCCAGAACTGATCACTACATCCGCCTGACTGTCGGCTTCAATAAATGCTGTGCGCAAGGCGTGGGGATCGTCGCGGATAATCCCTAAGTTGATCACCTCGCAACCCAGTTGTTCTAACATCAGGTGTACGGCGAGACGGTTGGTATCGTAGATTTGACCGTCGCCCAGTGGCTGACCTGGCAACTGGAGTTCATCACCGGTGGAAAACAGCGCCACACGCACTTTGCGAATCACCGGAACGTCGGCAATTCCCAGCGAAGCAATCACCGGCAGCTCTGCGGTAGTCAGGCGAGTCCCCGCCGGGAAAACAATCGCACCCGCAGAGATATCTTCACCGCGACGACGAATATTTTGCCCGCTACGCACTTCAGCGGTAAAACGCACTCCTGCATCCGTTTGTTCGGTCTGTTCCTGCATCACCACCGCTTCACAGCCTTCCGGCACCGGAGCACCGGTCATAATGCGAATACAGGTGCCAGCAGGCCATTCACCATGATACGGCTGCCCGGCAAACGATTTGCCAGCAACGGGCAGCGGTTGCCCGGAGGCGATATCGGCTAAACGAACCGCGTAGCCGTCCATTGCCGAGTTATCAAACCCAGGGACATCGAGCGGCGAAACCACATCGCTCGCCAGAATACGACCAAAACACTGAACCAGTGGCAGCGTTTCCTGAGCAGTCAAAGGGGTAACGCGAGAAAGCATCTCATTAAGCGCGGTGTCGAGCGACATCAAACCGGTGGTAAATTCCATGAAAACACTCCTGCGGGGCAAAATCGAATCCGCCTATTATGTCAGAAAAACGCCACGGACTGTATGCCACCTCGGTCGTAGAGCGGGCTCCTGCCTTTACATGCCATATACATCTTTCTATATTCAAAAATTGAATGAGTAATTCATAAAAATTCTGATATTTATAGCAAAAGTGGCGAGCCACCCTTAATGGACGAAGACTATGGGCAAAGCAGTCATTGCAATCCACGGCGGCGCAGGCGCAATTAGCCGCGCACAGATGAGTCTGCAACAGGAATTACGCTACATTGAGGCGCTGTCTGCCATTGTTGAAACCGGACAGCAAATGCTCGAAGCGGGTGAAAGCGCGCTGGATGTGGTGACAGAAGCGGTGCGCTTGCTGGAAGAGTGTCCGCTCTTTAACGCCGGAATTGGCGCCGTCTTTACGCGTGATGAAACGCATGAACTGGACGCCTGCGTGATGGATGGCAACACACTGAAAGCGGGGGCGGTGGCGGGCATTAGCCATCTGCGCAACCCAATTCTTGCTGCTCGTCTGGTGATGGAGCAAAGCCCGCATGTGATGATGATTGGTGAGGGGGCGGAAAACTTTGCTTTTTCTCATGGCATGGAGCGCGTCTCGCCGGAGATTTTCTCCACGCCTTTGCGTTATGAACAGCTGCTGGCGGCGCGTGAGTGCGGGGAAACCGTCCTCGACCATAGCGGCGCTCCGCTGGATGAAAAACAAAAAATGGGCACCGTGGGGGCCGTGGCTTTGGATTTACACGGCAATCTGGCGGCAGCCACGTCCACGGGCGGAATGACCAATAAATTACCCGGACGAGTGGGCGATAGTCCCTTAGTGGGTGCCGGATGCTACGCCAATAACGCCAGTGTGGCGGTTTCTTGTACCGGTACGGGCGAAGTCTTCATTCGCGCGCTGGCGGCGTATGACATCGGCGCGTTAATGGATTATGGCGGTCTAAGCCTCGCGGAAGCCTGCGAGCGGGTGGTGATGGAAAAACTCCCTGCGCTTGGCGGCAGCGGTGGCCTAATCGCTATCGACCACGAAGGTAACGTCGCACTACCGTTTAACACCGAAGGAATGTATCGCGCCTGGGGCTACGCAGGCGATACACCAACCACTGGTATCTACCGCGAAAAAGGGGACACCGTTGCCACACAGTGATGAACTTGATGCCGGTGATGTCCTGGCGGTCGATAATCTCAACATTGCCTTTATGCAGGACCAGCAGAAAGTGGCTGCGGTGCGCAATCTTTCTTTTCGGCTGCGACGCGGTGAGACGCTGGCCATTGTCGGGGAATCAGGTTCCGGTAAATCCGTCACAGCACTGGCGTTGATGCGTCTGTTAGAACAGGCGGGGGGGCTGGTGCAGTGCGACAAAATGTTATTGCGGCGCCGCAGTCGTGAGGTGATTGAGCTTAGTGAGCAGCAGAGCTCCCGGCAAATGCAGCATATACGCGGTGCGGATATAGCGATGATTTTCCAGGAGCCAATGACGTCGCTAAATCCGGTATTTACCGTGGGCGAACAGATTGCCGAGTCTATCCGTCTGCATCAGAACGCCAGTCGTGAAGAAGCGATGGCGGAGGCGAAACGGATGCTGGATCAGGTTCGCATCCCGGAAGCACAAACCATTCTTTCGCGTTATCCGCATCAACTCTCCGGTGGGATGCGTCAGCGGGTGATGATTGCCATGGCGCTGTCATGTCGCCCGGCGGTGCTGATTGCCGATGAGCCGACGACTGCACTGGACGTCACCATTCAGGCGCAGATCCTGCAATTAATCAAAGTGTTGCAAAAAGAGATGTCGATGGGCGTCATCTTTATCACTCACGACATGGGCGTGGTGGCGGAGATTGCCGATCGGGTACTGGTGATGTATCAGGGCGAGGCGGTGGAAACGGGCAGCGTCGAACAGATTTTTCATGCGCCACAGCATCCTTATACCCGTGCGCTATTGGCTGCTGTTCCGCAGCTTGGCGCGATGAGAGGGCAAGATTATCCCCGACGTTTCCCGTTGATATCGCTTGAACATCCGACTCAACAGGAACGCCCTGTCGAGCAGAAAACGGTGGTTGATGGCGAACCTGTTTTACAGGTGCGTAATCTGGTCACCCGTTTCCCTTTGCGTAGTGGGTTGTTGAATCGCGTAACGCGGGAAGTGCACGCCGTTGAAAAGGTTAGTTTTGATCTCTGGCCGGGTGAAACGTTGTCGCTGGTGGGGGAGTCTGGCAGTGGTAAATCCACCACCGGACGGGCGTTGTTGCGCCTGGTTGAAAGTCAGGGCGGAGAAATTATCTTCAACGGCCAGCGAATCGATACTCTGTCACCCGGTAAACTTCAGGCATTGCGCCGCGATATTCAGTTTATTTTTCAGGATCCTTACGCCTCACTGGATCCACGCCAGACGATCGGTGATTCGATTATCGAACCGCTACGTGTTCATGGATTATTGCAGGGTAATGAAGCCGCTGCACGCGTTGCGTGGCTACTGGAACGCGTTGGTCTGTTACCCGAACATGCGTGGCGCTACCCGCATGAGTTTTCCGGCGGCCAGCGTCAGCGTATCTGTATTGCCCGTGCGCTGGCGTTGAATCCCAAAGTCATTATTGCCGATGAAGCCGTGTCGGCGCTGGATGTTTCTATTCGCGGGCAGATTATCAACTTGTTGCTCGATCTCCAGCGTGATTTCGGCATTGCATATCTGTTTATCTCTCACGATATGGCGGTCGTGGAGCGGATCAGCCATCGTGTAGCGGTGATGTATCTTGGACAAATTGTCGAAATAGGCCCCCGGCGCGCGGTCTTTGAAAATCCACAGCACCCTTATACGCGTAAATTACTGGCGGCAGTTCCGGTTGCTGAACCGTCCCGGCTGCGACCACAGCGCGTACTGCTATCGGACGATCTTCCCAGCAATATTCATCAGCGTGGCGAAGAGGTTGCAGCCGTCTCGTTGCAATGCGTCGGGCCGGGGCATTACGTCGCACAACCACAATCAGAATACGCATTCATGCGTAGATAACATTCAGGCGGAGAATCAAATGGCAAGAGCTGTACACCGTAGTGGGTTAGTGGCGCTGGGTATTGTCACAGCGTTGATGGCATCTTGTGCATTCGCTGCCAAAGATGTGGTTGTGGCGGTGGGATCGAACTTCACCACCCTCGACCCGTATGACGCGAATGACACGTTGTCACAGGCCGTGGCGAAATCGTTTTACCAGGGGCTGTTCGGTCTGGATAAAGAGATGAAGCTGAAAAATGTGCTGGCGGCGAGTTATACCGTCTCCGGTGACGGCCTCACTTACACCGTGAAATTGCGTGAATGGATTAAGTTCCAGGATGGCACCGACTTCAACGCGGCGGCGGTAAAAGCGAATCTGGATCGGGCCAGTGACCCAGCGAATCATCTTAAACGCTATAACTTGTATAAGAATATTGCCAAAACTGAAGCGGTCGATCCGACAACGGTGAAGATTACGCTTAAACAGCCGTTCTCCGCGTTTATTAATATTCTTGCCCATCCGGCGACAGCGATGATTTCTCCGGCGGCGCTGGAAAAATATGGCAAAGAGATTGGTTTTCATCCGGTGGGAACCGGGCCGTATGAACTGGACACCTGGAATCAGACCGATTTTGTGAAGGTCAAAAAATTCACCGGTTACTGGCAGTCAGGACTGCCCAAACTGGACAGCATTACCTGGCGTCCGGTGGCGGATAACAACACTCGCGCGGCAATGTTGCAAACCGGTGAAGCGCAGTTTGCTTTCCCCATTCCCTACGAGCAGGCCGCGCTGCTGGAGAAAAACAAAAATATCGAGCTGATGGCCAGCCCGTCGATTATGCAGCGTTATATCAGTATGAATGTGACGCAAAAGCCGTTCGATAACCCGAAGGTACGGGAGGCGCTGAATTATGCCATCAACCGTCCGGCGCTGGTGAAAGTCGCGTTTGCGGGATATGCAACGCCCGCCACTGGCGTGGTGCCGCCGAGTATCGCCTACGCGCAAAGTTACCAACCGTGGCCTTACGATCCGGCAAAAGCGCGCGAATTACTTAAAGAGGCGGGATATCCCAACGGTTTCAGTACCACGCTGTGGTCGTCACATAACCACAGCACCGCGCAGAAAGTGCTGCAATTTACCCAGCAGCAGTTAGCGCAGGTAGGAATTAAAGCCCAGGTGACGGCGATGGATGCCGGACAGCGGGCGGCAGAAGTAGAAGGTAAAGGGCAAAAAGAGAGCGGCGTGCGACTGTTCTACACCGGCTGGTCGGCATCGACCGGCGAAGCTGACTGGGCGTTATCGCCGCTGTTTGCGTCACAGAACTGGCCACCGACGCTGTTTAATACTGCGTTTTACAGTAATAAACAGGTGGATGATTTCCTGGCTCAGGCACTGAAAACTAACGATCCGGCGGAAAAGACCCGCTTATATAAGGCGGCGCAGGATATCATCTGGCAAGAGTCGCCGTGGATCCCGCTGGTGGTCGAAAAACTGGTGTCGGCACACAGTAAAAATCTGACCGGTTTTTGGATCATGCCAGACACCGGCTTCAGCTTTGAAGATGCGGACTTGCAATAAGCAACGCAGGGAGTGGAATGCTTAATTACGTTATCAAACGCTTACTGGGGTTGATTCCGACGCTGTTTATCGTCTCGGTGCTGGTGTTTTTATTTGTCCATATGCTGCCCGGCGATCCGGCGCGATTGATTGCCGGCCCCGAAGCCGATGCTCAGGTCATCGAACTGGTGCGTCAGCAACTGGGTCTGGATCAGCCGCTGTATCACCAGTTCTGGCACTACATCAGCAACGCAGTGCAGGGAGATTTTGGCCTGTCGATGGTGTCGCGTCGTCCGGTTGCCGATGAGATTGCCAGCCGCTTCATGCCAACGCTGTGGCTGACCATAACCAGTATGGTCTGGGCGGTGATATTTGGTATGGCGGCAGGAATTATCGCCGCCGTCTGGCGTAACCGTTGGCCGGATCGATTGAGTATGACCATCGCGGTGTCGGGGATCTCCTTCCCGGCATTTGCCCTGGGGATGCTTTTGATACAGGTTTTCTCCGTTGAGCTGGGCTGGCTGCCTACCGTAGGTGCAGACAGTTGGCAGCACTACATTTTACCCTCCCTGACGCTCGGCGCGGCAGTGGCAGCCGTGATGGCGCGCTTTACCCGTGCGTCGTTTGTCGATGTCTTAAGCGAAGATTATATGCGTACCGCGAGGGCGAAAGGGGTGAGCGAAACCAGGGTTGTCCTCAAACATGGGCTACGCAACGCGATGATCCCGGTAGTGACTATGATGGGCTTACAGTTTGGCTTTTTGCTCGGAGGTTCCATCGTGGTGGAGAAGGTTTTCAACTGGCCCGGACTTGGACGCTTACTCGTTGACTCCGTAGAAATGCGCGATTACCCGGTGATTCAGGCGGAAATTCTGCTTTTCTCGCTGGAATTTATTCTTATCAACTTAGTGGTGGATGTGCTTTACGCCGCCATTAACCCGGCTATCAGGTACAAGTAAGGATGCGATTATTTAACTGGCGTCGTCAGGCGGTGTTAAACGCCATGCCACTAGTAAAACCTGATCAGGTGCGTACTCCGTGGCATGAGTTCTGGCGACGTTTTCGCCGTCAGCATATGGCGATGACCGCCGCATTATTCGTCATTTTGTTGATTGTGATGGCAATTTTTGCACGCTGGATCGTCCCCTATGACGCCGAAAATTATTTCGATTATGACAATCTGAATAACGGACCTTCTTTGCAGCACTGGTTTGGCGTCGATTCACTGGGGCGCGACATTTTCAGCCGTGTCCTGGTTGGTGCACAAATCTCGCTGGCGGCGGGCGTGTTTGCGGTGTTTATCGGTGCGGCGATTGGGACGTTGCTGGGTTTGCTGGCTGGATATTACGAAGGCTGGTGGGATCGGCTGATCATGCGTATTTGCGATGTGCTGTTTGCTTTCCCTGGCATTTTGCTGGCTATTGCTGTTGTCGCGGTGCTGGGAAGCGGCATTGCTAACGTGATTATCGCCGTCGCTATCTTTTCTATTCCTGCGTTTGCCCGACTGGTGCGCGGCAACACGCTGGTGTTAAAACAGCAAACCTTTATTGAATCAGCGCGCAGTATTGGTGCCAGCGATATGACCATTTTGTTGCGCCACATCTTACCGGGGACAGTCTCTTCCATCGTCGTGTTCTTTACCATGCGCATTGGCACCTCAATTATCTCCGCCGCCAGTCTGTCGTTTCTCGGTCTGGGAGCGCAGCCGCCGACCCCGGAGTGGGGAGCGATGCTCAACGAAGCGAGAGCGGATATGGTTATCGCGCCGCATGTGGCGGTTTTTCCGGCACTGGCTATTTTCCTGACCGTGCTGGCGTTCAACTTGCTGGGTGATGGTTTGCGTGATGCGCTGGACCCCAAAATTAAAGGATAGTCACGGTTAAATATTGCTTGAAAGGGTAATGACCTCAGAGGAAATTATTGCCTTAAGCAAGTGTTGTAACTTTCTTCTAATTTTGTAGAATCGGGTAATTTGGTTAAAAAGCCGCTGTGAGGGACTATTTATGCAGCGGCACAGCGTACTGACAGTTATTTTGTTAAATGTATTAACATGCTGAGTTTATACGAAAAGATAAAGATCAGGCTGATAATTTTATTTTTATTGGCTGCGCTGTCATTTATTGTTCTTTTTTTCATCATTAACTATCAGCTGGTATCGGAGCGTGCGGTAAAACGTGCTGATAGCCGCTTTGAACTTATTCAAAAAAACGTTGGCTATTTCTTTAAAGATATTGAACGTTCCGCTCTGACGTTAAAGGACTCACTTTATTTATTGAAAAACAGTGAGGAGATTAAACGAGCTGTCATCCTGAAAATGGAAATGATGCCATTTTTAGACTCAGTGGGGCTGGTACTGGATAATGATAAATATTATCTATTTTCGCGGCGGGCGAATGATAAAATCTTTGTTTATCATCAGGAAAAGGTAAATGGTCCCCTTGTTGATGAGGCAGGACGCGTCATCTTTGCCGATTTTAATCCGTCGCAGCGCCCGTGGTCAGTAGCTTCGGATGGCTCTGATAGTAGCTGGAATCCGGCATATAATTGCTTTGATCGTCCGGGGAAAAAATGTATTTCTTTTACACTACGAATTAACGGCAAAGACCGTGATTTGCTGGCTATTGATAAAATTCATGTCGATTTAAACTGGCGATACCTGAACGAATACCTTGATCAAATCAGCGCAACTGATGAAGTGTTGTTTCTGAAACAAGGCCATGAAATCATTGCCAAGAACCAACTCGCCCGTGAAAAATTGATTATTTATAATAGCGAAGATAATTATAATATTATTGATTCTGTCGATACAGAGTATATAGCAAAAACATCGCGCGTACCCAATAACTCGCTATTCGAAATCTATTTTTATTATCCTATGGGGAAACTATTTAACGCGTCAGATAAACTTTTTTATTTACCGTTTGTTTTCATTATTGTCGTATTGCTGGCGGTTTACTTAATGACGACCCGTGTGTTCCGTCGCCAATTTTCAGAAATGACAACGCTGGTCAATACGCTGGAGTTTTTACCTGACTCTGCGGATCAAATGCAGGCACTGAAAATTCGTGACGGCGATGCGAAAGAGATTATCAGCATCAAAAATTCGATCGCGGAAATGAAAGATGCTGAAGTTGAGCGTTCAAATAAATTGCTCTCGCTGATCTCCTACGATCAGGAAAGCGGTTTTATCAAAAATATGGCGATTATTGAGTCAAACAATAATCAGTATCTGGCCGCCGGGATCATCAAACTGTGCGGACTGGAAGCCGTCGAAGCCGTGTTTGGTGTCGAGGAACGCAACAAAATCGTCAGGAGGCTGTGTCAGCGAATTGCCGAGAAATATGCACAATGCTGCGATATCGTGACATTTAATGCCGATTTATATTTATTATTGTGTCGGGAAAATATACAGACGTTTACTCGTAAAATAGCGATGATAAACGATTTCGACAGTAGCTTTGGCTATCGCAATCTGCGTATACACAAATCTGCCATTTGTGAACCTCTGAAGGGCGAAAATGCCTGGAGCTACGCAGAAAAACTGAAGCTGGCGATTTCCAGCATCCGTGACCATATGTTCTCTGAGTTTATTTTCTGTGATGATGCGAAACTCAGCGAAATTGAAGAGAATATCTGGATTGCGCGCAATATCCGTCATGCAATGGAAAAAGGCGAGCTATTCCTGGTTTATCAACCGATTGTTGATATTAACACCCGTGAAATTCTGGGCGCTGAGGCACTGTGCCGCTGGGTTTCTGCGGAGCGGGGGATCATCTCGCCACTGAAGTTTATTGCTATCGCGGAAGATATCGCTTTTATCAATGAACTGGGTTACCAAATTATTAAAACGGCGATGGCTGAATTCCGCCATTTTAGCCAGCGTGCGCTCCTGAAACAGGATTTCTTACTGCATATAAATGTTTCGCCCTGGCAGTTAAACGAACCTCATTTTCATGAGCGTTTTATCGCCATCATGAAAGAACATGAACTGACAGCGAAAAGTCTCTGTATTGAGATCACTGAAACTGTGATTGAGCGAATTAGTGAACATTTTTATCTCAATATTGAACAGCTGCGTAAACAAGGGGTACGAATATCGATTGATGACTTTGGTACGGGTTTGTCAAACCTGAAACGTTTTTATGAAATTAATCCTGATAGCATAAAAGTGGACTCGCAATTTACCGGCGATATTTTCGGCACTGCGGGTAAAATTTTGCGCATTATCTTCGACCTGGCACGCTATAACCGGATCCCGGTGATTGCAGAAGGTGTTGAGAGCGAAGAGGTTGCGCGTGAATTAATCAAATTAGGGTGTGTTCAGGCCCAGGGGTATCTGTACCAGAAGCCGTTGCCATTCTCTGCCTGGGACAAAAGTGGAAAGTTAGTAAAAGAGTAGTTTAGGTATGTCCAGAATCAATAAATTCGTACTTACAGTCAGTCTGCTGATTTTTATCATGATTTCAGCAGTTGCCTGCGGGATCTATACCCAGATGGTAAAAGAACGGGTGTATGGCCTGAAACAGTCCGTTATTGATACTGCTTTTGCGGTGGCAAATATTGCTGAATATCGGCGTAGTGTGGCAATTGATCTCATTAACACGCTTAACCCGACTGAAGAAGAATTGCTGGCTGGCTTGCGCACAGCTTACGCTGACTCGGTTTCACCTTCTTATTTGTATGATGTTGGTCCTTATCTGATTTCCAGTGATGAGTGTATTCAGGTTAAGGAGTATGAAAATAATTATTGTGCAGATATTATGCAAGTTGTTAAGTATCGGCATGTTAAAAATACGGGGTTCATCTCTTTTGACGGCAAAACCTTCGTCTATTATCTCTATCCGGTTACTCACAATCGCAGTTTGATATTTTTGCTTGGGCTGGAGCGATTTTCGTTACTGTCAAAGTCACTGGCAATGGATAGCGAGAACCTGATGTTCTCACTGTTTAAGAACGGCAAGCCAGTTACCGGTGATGAATATAATGCCAAAAACGCCATCTTCACCGTTTCGGAAGCGATGGAACATTTCTCCTATTTGCCGACCGGATTGTACGTATTTGCTTATAAAAAAGACGTTTATTTGCAGGTATGTACGCTGATTATTTTCTTTGCTGCCTTGGTGGCAGTTATTTCAGGCACAAGTTGCCTCTATCTGATACGCAGAGTGATTAATCGTGGCATTGTTGAGAAAGAAGCCATTATTAATAACCATTTTGATCGCGTGCTGGACGGTGGGCTTTTCTTTTCGGCGGCGGATGTCAAAAAACTCTACAGCATGTATAACTCGGCGTTTCTTGACGATCTGACAAAAGCAATGGGCAGAAAATCCTTTGACGAAGATTTAAAAACCTTACCGGAAAAAGGCGGTTATTTATGCCTGTTTGACGTCGATAAATTCAAAAATATTAACGATACCTTCGGTCATTTGTTGGGCGATGAAGTGTTGATGAAGGTCGTGAAAATCCTTAAATCACAAATTCCGGTGGATAAAGGCAAAGTCTACCGCTTTGGCGGCGACGAATTTGCGGTGATTTATACTGGCGGAACCCTGGATGAGTTGCTATCGATTTTAAAAGATATCGTCAATTTCCAGGTGGGGAGTATTAATTTAAGCACCAGTATCGGCGTGGCGCATTCAAATGAATGTACTACCGTTGAACGGTTAAAAATGCTGGCGGATGAGCGGCTGTATAAAAGTAAGAAAAACGGCAGGGCACAGATTAGCTGGCAGTAATTTTTATTAACGAACCGGGCAAATGATTTTGCCCGGCCTGAATTAATTAAACCCGACTACCCCACAAATCGTACTCGTCGACATGCTCGACTTTCACACGCAGGATATCGCCCGGCTTAACGTTGGTTTCACCATTGAGATAAACCGCGCCGTCGATTTCCGGAGCGTCTGCCATGCTGCGGCCGATTGCGCCTTCTTCGTCCACTTCGTCGATAATGACCAGAATTTCACGGCCCACTTTTTCTTGCAGGCGCTCGGCGGAAATCTGCTGCTGCAGTTGCATGAAGCGATTCCAGCGTTCTTCTTTCACTTCTTCCGGAACCTGGTCAGGCAGGGCATTGGCGTCTGCGCCTTCAACCGGGCTGTATTTAAAGCAGCCAACGCGATCCAGACGTGCTTCTTTCAGGAAGTCGAGCAGCATCTGGAAATCTTCTTCCGTCTCGCCAGGGAAGCCGACAATAAAGGTTGAACGCAGGGTCAGTTCCGGGCAGATTTCGCGCCACTGTTTGATGCGTGCCAGTTGGCGATCTACAGAACCCGGGCGCTTCATTAGTTTGAGAATGCGCGGGCTGGCGTGCTGTAACGGAATATCCAGATACGGCAGGATTTTGCCTTCAGCCATCAGCGGGATAACGTCATCTACATGCGGGTAAGGGTAAACGTAGTGCAGACGTGTCCAGATCCCCAGTTTTGATAACTGTTCGCACAGGCTGACCATACTGGTTTTTACCGGCTCGCCGTTGTAAAAGCCTGTACGGTGTTTAACATCAACGCCATACGCGGAAGTATCCTGGGAGATCACCAGAATCTCTTTAACGCCCGCATCTACCAGGCGTTTCGCTTCGCTTAACACTTCGCCAATCGGACGGCTCACCAAATCGCCGCGCATAGACGGAATAATGCAGAAGGTGCAGCGATGGTTACAGCCTTCGGATATCTTCAGATAAGCGTAATGACGTGGCGTCAGCTTAACGCCTTGCTCAGGCACCAGGCTCAGGAATGGGTTGTGTTTCGGTTTTGGCACGTAGTGATGAACGTGCTCCAGAACCTGCTCATAGCTATGAGGGCCAGTGATTTCCAGCACTTTCGGGTGGACTTCGCGGATCTGATCTTCTTTCGCCCCCAGACAACCGGTCACTATTACCTTGCCGTTTTCATTCAACGCTTCGCCAATGGCTTCCAGTGATTCTTGCACCGCACTGTCAATAAAACCGCAGGTGTTGACGATTACCATGTCTGCGTCGTCGTAGCTCGGTACTACGTCATAACCTTCAGTGCGCAATTCGGTCAGAATACGCTCTGAATCGACGAGGTTTTTCGGACAGCCGAGGGAAACAAAGCCGATTTTCGGCTGGGGAGTTACTTTGCTCATAGCTTAAAAAATATTCAGTTACAGGAAAGGTCAGGGCAGGGATTCTACAGAGTTCTGGATAAAATTTGTATCGTAATCTGGTCAACAGGCGAGGAAAACGCCCCAAATATCGGGGCGCAAATGGTTATCAGGCTACAGGGTTTTCAGTTAGCGCCTTTGCAGGCTGGTTGCTGGATTTGTCCCGCAGCGTAAAGACCGAAATAAGCGTGAAGCAACCGGCAATCGCCCCCAGGATGAGATAGGTTTCAGCAAAGCCAATGGTGTCATACAGATAGCCGGCAATAGGTGAATAGATTGCCGTGGCGATGGATGCCACAAAAAGCACCAGCAGGTAGACCGTCGAAGAGAGTTTATGATCAAAGTTAGCTGCGATAAATTTAAACACAGATACCAGGATCAGTGGTTTTTCGATGGCGTGCATCATTTTAACGGCTGCAATCCACACTGGTCCCAGTTGGATTGCAGAACCGGCAATGCGCAACGACATAATGGTTCCGGCAATCACTAATGCCCATTTTGCGCCAGTGCGGTTAACAAACCAGGGCATCAGACAGAGAAATAAGGTTTCTCCGCAGACCTGGACAGAAGCCAGAATCCCGTACCAGCGATTGCCTTCTTCTGGCGTCGGAAATTGCAGCGAAAAATATTGTGCGAATTGTTGATCGTAGGTGTCATAAATCTGCGTTACGAACAGAGTGAACATCAATAAAAACCAGAATTGACTATTTTTCGCCAGTTCAAGCGCATGGATAGCTTTCAGCGAATTGGTTTTTTCAATTTCCGCCTCGGTCAGTTCAATTTTGGTAAACATAAAGCAGATTGCGGCGACCACAATGGCACAGCTTGCCAGCCAGAAAGAGAGATTAGGGCTGGTATCAATGTATTTCCCCACAATCCACGCGGCGGCGGCCCATCCCAGAGAGCCCCACATTCTTACGCGACCATATTCAAAATGATAACGACGCGAAACTTTATCTATCCAGGAATCCAGAACGCCACAGCCAGAATTAAAAATGATCCCCAGGTAAACGCCACCCAAAACAGCGCCCAGCCAGAAGTTATGAACCAGAAGCGGGGCGTACACATAAATAAAGAATGGGCCTACGGGAAGTAATAATGCGACGAGGAGCCAGATGAGTTGTTTCTTAAGACCAAATTTATCGGAGATGAAACCGAAGAACGGTTGCATTAATAACGCAATGAAAGCATTAACGGAATAAAGTAATCCTGTGCGTGTGGCGGTAATTTCCAGATGCTGTGTCGTCCATATGACAAAAAATGCCATCGTTGCCGACCAGGCAAAGAGGTACAGGAAATCGAAAATACTGAGCAAAATATAATTACGTTTACCGGGCAATAACATAGCCATATCCTCAATCACTGGCGTTGGGTCATTTACCGTTGGCACAGGCATTCGCTGTGCTTACTGGTTATTGTTTTGGTATGCATCTCCGGAAAATGTCATACGTTAACAATTTCATTTTTACTCTGACCCTGACCGCGATGATTAGGCAATGTGTTAAATGAATGTTTGCGATTTGCATCACAATTATTGCTGGTAATAAAAAAGATTTAGCGAAATAGATCACTAAATCTTTTTATGAGAACGTATTACTTTTATGCCTTGCGTGTTAGCTCATCCGCCAGTGTGCGAAGGTGTTCAGCAATATTCATCAGATCAGTCTGTGGTGAGTGCAGAGGGCCAGCAGAGTTACGCACGACCAGGCGACTGGGAAGGATGGTTGAAGAGCGGAGCATCGCATGTTCATCGTCCGGCTGTAAAATCTGTTGAACGGCAATTTTCCCTTGTAAATCAAAGTCGATTGCGACGGTCGTTAGCGAAGGTTCAAAAAACGCACTCTCATAGGTGTCGTCATAGCCAATGACAGAAATATCTTGCGGGATTTTACGTTTTTGTTGATGTAAGGCGCTTAACGCCCCCAATGCCATCTGATCATTGGCGATCAGAAGAGCGGTCGCCTGTGGCGTTTCACGTAGCATCTGTAACGTCGCCAGATAGCCGCTTTGAGCGTCCCAACTACCGTAATGAATGGCCAGCGGCGTCAGTTGGAGTGAGGAGAGGGTATCGCGCCAGGTATTGAGTCGTAGCCGCGCCGGTACTGAGTTTTCTGGGCCAGAGATCAGGCAAAATTGACGATGCCCCAAATCGTAAAGATATTTCACGCTGGCGCGTGCACCTTCTGCGGGATTAAAGGTGACGTTAAATACCGGGCTATAAGGATCCACGTCGAGAAACAGACACAACACATCGCTGTTTTCAGCAACCAGAGTTTCAGCCAATGCCGTTTCCAGCGGTGCGTTGATAATAATCTTTGTTACCCGTTGTGCTTTTAAGTCATTAATTGCAGCCTGAATACCTTTAATATCAATATCATCGATCATGGATATCAGCACCTGATATCCCTGTTCTCCGGCATATTTTTTCACTGCTGCCGCAATTTGCGAGGGGGCATGTAGGGCGAGCGAAGTTGTAACCAGCCCGATCGTTTTGCTCTCTTTCCCTACCAACTGTTGAGCTACGCGATTTGGAACGTATTTAAGTTCGGCAATGGCTTGTTCAATTTTTTGACGTGTTTTGGCAGACACGTTCGCTGAATTGTTAAGCACCCGCGACACTGTCTGATAAGAAACATTGGCATGACGAGCAACATCGGCAAGGGTTGCAGCTTTGGTTTTCATATTCGCCCCGGCTAAAAGATTTGTCACAGTATACCGCAGTGAATGTCATACGTATCACGCTCACCTGTCTCAGTGCTGGTAAGCTGAACCGACGAACCTGTTTGAAGGGAAAAAACGCGTACTTGATCACATTCTTGCCGGACATTCCTTGCATAGCGAAGCAATTAATTACTAGATGACATCGTTGTGAACGAATAACATTTTTTGTCTGTTTAAAACAATTCAGGAGTCAGCATGGACAAGCACCCACCGATCATCCCCAGAGCCCCATGGTTACTTCATGGTGCTGATTACAATCCGGAGCAATGGTTACATGTCCCTGGGATTCTGGAGAAAGATATCGCCATGATGCAACAGGCTGGTTGTAACACCATGTCGGTGGGCATTTTTAGCTGGTCAATGCTGGAACCCACAGAGGGTGAGTATCGCTTTGACTGGCTGGATGAAGTGCTGGATAAACTTCATGCTGGCGGGATTTCTGTCTTCCTCGCAACACCAAGCGGAGCAAAACCCGCCTGGCTTGCAGCTCGTTATCCAGAGGTTCTGAGAGTTAGCGCCTCACGCGAGAAAATGCTTCACGGAGGTCGCCATAATCATTGCCTTTCTTCGTCAGTGTATAAAGATAAAGTGACGCAAATTAACCGTAAGCTGGCGCAGCGATACGCCAATCATCCGGCGGTTCTGGGGTGGCATATCAGTAATGAGTATGGCGGAGAGTGTCATTGTAAGGGATGCCAACAGGCGTTTCGCCGTTGGTTGCAGACTCGTTACACCACTCTTGAGGCGCTTAATCAGGCATGGTGGACTGGCTTCTGGAGCCATACATACAGTGACTGGTCACAAATTGAATCGCCTTCCCCATTAGGTGAGATGTCTAACCACGGTTTGAATCTTGACTGGCGGCGCTTTGTCACATCGCAGGTAAAAGAGTTCTACCAAATGGAGATCGCGCCGTTAAAAGCTGAACGCCCAGATTTACCTGCGACGACCAATTTTATGTGGTATTTCAATGACTACAACTACTGGGCATTGGCCGAAGTGGTTGATTTTGTGAGTTGGGATAGCTATCCCATGTGGCATAAACAGGAAGATGAACGCGCCGTTGCCTGTAAAACAGCGATGTATCACGACCTGATGCGTACCTTGAAAAATAAACCGTTTATTCTGATGGAATCCACGCCCAGCCAGACAAGCTGGCAGCCAACCAGCAAATTGAAAAAGCCGGGAATGAATATTCTTTCTTCCTTACAGGCCGTCGCTCACGGCGCAGACGGCGTGCACTATTTTCAGTGGCGTAAGAGTCGTGGCGCCGTGGAGAAGTTTCATGGTGCGGTAGTTGATCATGTCGGTCATCTGGAGACGCGTACCGGGCGCGAAGTCATACAACTGGGGCAACGGCTGGCTCATCTTAACCAATTGGTTGGGACGAAAACGCAGGCAAAAGTTGCCATTATTTTCGACTGGGAAAACCGCTGGGCGGTCAATGATGCTGCCGGGCCGCGCAATTGCGGTATCCACTACGAGCAAACGGTAGTGGAGCATTACCGACCTTTCTGGGAGCAGGGCGTGGCGGTCGATATTATCAATGCTGATTGTGATCTTACGGGTTATCAGTTAGTTATTGCCCCAATGCTCTATATGGTTCGCGATGGATTTGCTGCTCGTGCTCGCGCCTATGTTGACGCTGGTGGCAATTTTGTCACCACTTACTGGTCCGGGATTGTCAATGAAACCGATTTATGTCACCTGGGTGGGTTCCCTGGCCCGTTGCGTGACCTGATGGGTGTGTGGGCTGAAGAGATTGATAGCCTTAATGATTATCAGCATAACGAAGTTATCTGTGAGCCGAATGCGTATGGACTGCAGGGGCAATGGCAGGCACGGGAATTATGTGCGGTTATTCACGCCGAAGGTGCACAGGTTCTGGCGCGCTATGGCGAGGATTTTTATGCGGGTACGCCTGCGTTAACGGTAAATCACGTCGGACAAGGTCGAGCTTTCTATGTGGCTTCGCGTAATGATGCGTCATTTCATCAAGCGTTTGCCGCGATGTTGATCAACACACTTCATCTCCCAAAAGCACTTGCTACTGAACTTCCTGCTGGCGTTATTGCAACGCGTCGGACAGACGGCGATCAGGAATGGGTTTTTGTACAAAACTACACTGCTCATGTACAAAATATTGTGCTTCCTGGAGCGTGGCGAGTGGCGGAAACAGGTAAAGCTTGTTCACAAGACTTAGAACTGGCGCCGTGGGGATGCGAGGTGCTGGAAAGAGAAATAATGTAAATTCTTATTAATAAAATGTGAAGTATTGATCCCTGACAGCTTTTTGTACAAAAAGTAGCCATACTATTTAATTGCACAAAGGCTGCAAAGAGGAGGATCGAAGTATGTTCGTTGACAGACAGCGAAGCGATCTACTTAACCGGTTGATCGATGCAAGAGTTGACCTCGCCGCATATGTGCAACTGAGGAAGGCCAAAGGATACATGTCCGTCAGCGAAAGCAATCATCTACGAGATAACTTTTTTAAACTGAATCGCGAACTGCACGATAAATCGCTGCGGTTGAATCTTCATCTGGATCAGGAAGAGTGGAGTGCTCTTCATCATGCTGAAGAAGCATTAGCGACAGCCGCAGTATGTTTGATGAGCGGGCATCATGATTGCCCGACTGTTATTACCGTCAACGCCGATAAGCTTGAAAATTGTCTGATGAGCTTAACGCTGAGTATCCAGAGCCTTGAAAAGCACACCATGCTTGCGCAGGCCTGAAAACTAAGGGGGAGAAAGCGTCTCCCCCTTCATGTTTAAGTTTTTGTAAAAATGAATTTGTCATCTCCTCCACTGACTACGCTTTAAGCCAGAGTCAATCCGGAGGCGTTATGCATCGACAATCCCTTTTCCTTGTGCCCTTTCTCTGTGTTTCTTCCTCTCTCTGGGCGGCTCCCGCGCCGGTAAATGTCGAAGTACTGCAAGACAAACTCGACCATCCGTGGGCGCTGGCCTTTTTACCTGATAATCACGGCATGTTAATCACCCTGCGCGGTGGCGAGTTGCGTCACTGGCAAGCAGGAAAAGGATTATCTGCGCCGCTTGTCGGTGTGCCGGAAGTCTGGGCGCACGGGCAGGGCGGCCTGCTGGATGTGGCATTAGCGCCTGATTTTGCCCAGTCGCGCCGCATCTGGTTAAGTTATTCCGAAGTTGGCGATGATGGCAAAGCCGGAACTGCCGTGGGGTATGGCCGCTTAAGTGATGATCTCTCAAAAGTGACCGACTTCCGCACCGTTTTTCGCCAGACACCAAAACTTTCTACCGGCAACCATTTTGGCGGGCGGCTGGTCTTCGACGGTAACGGTTATCTTTTTATTGCTCTGGGCGAAAACAATCAGCGTCTGACGGCGCAAGATCTGGATAAATTACAGGGCAAACTGGTGCGTCTGACCGAACAGGGCGAGATCCCGGATGATAATCCCTTTGTAAACGAATCCGGTGCGCGAGCCGGGATCTGGTCTTATGGCATTCGTAACCCGCAAGGGATGGCGATGAATCCGTGGAGTAATGCGCTGTGGCTGAATGAACATGGCCCGCGCGGTGGTGATGAAATTAATATCCCGCAAAAAGGCAAAAACTACGGTTGGCCGCTGGCAACCTGGGGCATTAATTACTCAGGTTTTAAAATACCGGAAGCAAAAGGGGAAATCGTCGCCGGAACCGAGCAACCGGTTTTTTACTGGAAAGATTCGCCCGCCGTGAGCGGTATGGCCTTCTATAACAGTGACAAATTCCCCCAGTGGCAGCAAAAATTATTTATTGGCGCGCTGAAAGATAAAGATGTCATCGTGATGAGCGTCAAAGGCGACAAAGTGACGGAAGATGGCCGCATATTAACGGACAGGGGGCAGCGAATTCGTGACGTTCGCACTGGACCCGACGGTTATTTATATGTTCTCACCGACGAGCCCAACGGGGAATTACTCAAAGTTAGCCCACGCAATTAGCTAACGGGGATCATCACCACTTTGCGCACTGCGGGGCGTTCGGTGAGTTGCTGATACCAGCGTTGCAGATTCGGACGCGGTGTCCAGGTCAGGCCAACGTTAAACAAATTGTAAATAAACGGTGCGATAGCGATATCGCCCACACCAAACTCGTCGCCAGAAAACCATTTTACTTTTGCCAGCTCCGCATCGAGTAGGGCAAACAGGGCATCGCACTCTTTGCAGCTGGCATCAATGGCGGCCTGATTACGTTCTTCTGGTGGCGTTCTGACTAATCCCATCAGGATCCCACGATGGGCATTGCTGAGCGTCTGGTTTGCCCAGTCCATCCACTTTTCGGCTTCTGCGCGACGTGCCGGTGAGTCGATCCACAGACGTTCTTGCCCGTACTGTGCCGCCAGATAGCGGACAATGGCGTTTGATTCCCAAAGAATTAAATCACTTTCGTCATCACGCAACAGCGGCACCAGCCCGTTAGGGTTCATCGCCAGAAAATCGGCGTCATGGTTTACCCCAAACTCACGACCCGCCAAAATTTGCTCATAAGGCAGTTCCAGTTCTTCGAGCGTCAGCAACACTTTTTTAACGTTGGTTGAATTATTCCGACCCCACAACGTAATCATACTCACCCCTTTTCCGACAGGCAGCCACAGGCTGAACAGGACTCCGATGGTGAAGTAAAGTTAACTTTTAAGCAACAGCGAGTAAAAAAATGACGCCAGAAGCAGCGAAGCGGCAGGATATTGCATAAACTTTAAAAACTTTACCAACTTACGGTTTCTTTAAACTTGTGTGTGCGTTATTAATCACCGAACTTATCATACGGCGATATAACGTATTTTTTTTGAATGGATACTCGGGTGGCATTTATGACGCAATACTCCTCTTTCCTTCGTGGTCTTGCAGCGGGTTCTGCATTTTTATTCCTTTTTGCCCCAACGGCATTCGCGGCAGAACAAACCGTTGAAGCGCCGAGCGTGGATGCGCGTGCATGGATTTTAATGGATTACGCCAGCGGTAAAGTGCTGGCAGAAGGCAATGCGGATGAGAAACTGGATCCCGCGAGTCTGACTAAAATCATGACCAGCTATGTGGTTGGGCAGGCGCTTAAGGCCGATAAGATCAAACTCACCGATATGGTGACGGTCGGTAAAGATGCCTGGGCGACGGGAAACCCGGCACTGCGCGGTTCGTCGGTAATGTTCCTCAAACCGGGCGATCAGGTTTCGGTGGCGGATTTGAACAAAGGTGTGATTATCCAGTCCGGTAATGACGCCTGTATTGCGTTGGCCGATTACGTTGCCGGGAGTCAGGAGTCATTTATTGGTTTGATGAATGGTTATGCCAAAAAACTGGGCCTGACCAACACCACCTTCCAGACGGTGCACGGTCTGGATGCGCCGGGGCAATTCAGTACCGCGCGCGATATGGCATTGCTGGGTAAAGCGTTAATCCACGATGTGCCGGAAGAGTACGCTATTCATAAAGAGAAAGAGTTTACCTTTAACAAAATTCGTCAGCCTAACCGTAATCGTCTGCTGTGGAGCAGCAATCTGAATGTTGATGGCATGAAGACCGGAACCACGGCAGGTGCGGGATATAATCTGGTTGCTTCGGCTACCCAGGGTGATATGCGTTTAATCTCCGTAGTGCTGGGGGCAAAAACTGACCGCATCCGTTTTAATGAGTCTGAGAAATTACTGACCTGGGGCTTTCGCTTTTTTGAAACCGTGACGCCAATTAAACCTGATGCCACCTTTGTGACTCAGCGCGTCTGGTTCGGTGATAAGAGCGAAGTGAATCTCGGCGCAGGCGAAGGGGGATCAGTGACCATCCCACGCGGGCAACTGAAAAACCTGAAAGCGAGTTATACGTTAACGGAACCGCAGCTCACCGCGCCGCTGAAAAAAGGTCAGGTTGTCGGCACCATTGATTTCCAGCTTAACGGTAAATCTATTGAACAGCGTCCGCTGATCGTGATGGAAAATGTGGAAGAGGGTGGGTTCTTTGGTCGGATGTGGGACTTCGTGATGATGAAATTCCATCAGTGGTTCGGCAGCTGGTTCTCTTAATCTTCTGATGACCGGATGGCGCGGAAACGTCATCCGGTTATGCGTCATTAATACATCAACTTAATACGCTGCGCCTGCGCATACTTCACATACTCATCTTCCGGACAACAATCGCTCACCACAATATCAAAGCGTTTCAGCTCGCCCATGCGCGCCGGACGTACCTTGCCAAACTTACTGTGGTCGACAACCAGCACGTGCTTTTGTGCCATCGACATCGCCCAGTGTTTTACCGGCAACTCTTCAAGATTAAAACAGGTTGCGCCTTTACTGACATGCACGCCAGCTGCGGAATAAAAAGCGATATCCGGGCAAAAATTATTCAGTGTTTGCTGAAAATCAATGGGTTTGAAAATAGCGTTGCTGGCGTGAAATTCACCACCGCAAAGAAACGCGCGACAATGGGGTTTCTCTTTCAGCGCCAGAAAGGTATTTAGTGAATAACAAATGGCGGTGAAAGGGATTTCATTATCTATCGCTTCAATAATCCACGGCGTGGTGGTGCCACAGTCAAAAAAGAGGGTCTGATCGGGTTCTACCAGCGTCGCAGCCAGTTTTGCCGCCCGGCGTTTTTCTTCCACCAGGCGGGATTTTTGATCGCTTAACAGGTAATGGCTGGCACTGCGCGGTTCCAGAACAATATAGCCGCCGAGTAGTACGACGGGGGCACTGTTGTTATTCAAATCACGACGAATCGTCATCTCTGAAACCCCAAGCAGGGCGGCGGCGTCCTTCAGGTGTAACTTATCGCTGCGTTTTAATTCTTGTAGTAACTGCCCTATACGCTCTTCGCGACGTGTTTCCATATTCCCTCTGAATAGTTATTGAAGCGAGCCGCCTGATATTACACTTTTTATCCGAAATCAGCCACGCACCCAGCCTTTACGTATAGGTAAGGCGAAACAGAAGCGATACCATAATTGCAGCTTCTGGTAGAGCATTGCCCCCACAGCCTGCCAGATAATCTGGGCGCTAAGGCAACCAATCATTCCTGCCAACAATCCACCGAGCATGTCCAGCGGCCAGTGAACACCGAGATAAACACGTGACCAGGCAATGACCACCGCCAGCGTCATGAGGATTGCGCCTGACCACAGGCGATGCCAGCATAAAAATGCCAGCGCAAAGGTAAATATCACCGTGCCGTGATCGCTTGGGAAAGAGTCATCCGCCGCATGATGCAGGAAGTTATAGCCGATATGATCAACAAACGGACGGTCGTGCGGAAATAAGTGCCCCATCGTCCAGGAAACAAACAGGCCGACCGCCAGCGCGATAGCGATTTTTATCACCAGTTGCCGTTGCGCTGTAAACCCCCATAGCCAAAGCACCGTAGCCAGCAGCGGTACTACAGTAATTAAATCTTTGGCAATAAAAATCGCTAACGAAATCATCCATGCGGATGAGTCTGGCGTCGCGTTAATAAGAGAGAATAATGAGTAATTCAGATTTTCCAGCATAACTTTCAGACTCAAAAGGTGATTATTGGGGAGCCATCAGGCAAGTCGATGAGCATAAAGTGCATGTTAAACAGGGTAAAGCGGCATCGTCTTATTTCACTTTCGGATTGGTTTACAACAGGGAATAGTAACGCGAAGGAATTAAATAAAGCTTAAAGAAAGAGTAGCTATACTCGGAATAATGTAAGAATGTGCTTAAGCGTGGTTTCACCTACAAAATTTGCTTTCTCGTTTGCCGCGCTTTTATTAAACTTTGCGCGATTATTATTGGCGAAGAAATTGCATGCAAAATAGATTAGCTTCCGGTGCCCGGCTTGGACGTCAGGCGTTACTTTTTCCTCTCTGTCTGGTGCTCTACGAATTCTCGACCTATATCGGCAATGATATGATTCAACCCGGTATGCTCGCTGTAGTGGAAGAGTATCAGGCAGGTATTGACTGGGTTCCTACTTCGATGACCGCTTACCTGGCGGGCGGGATGTTTTTACAGTGGCTCCTGGGACCGCTGTCGGATCGTATTGGCCGCCGTCCGGTGATGCTGGCGGGCGTGGTGTGGTTTATCGTCACCTGTCTGGCAATATTGTTGGCGCAAAACATTGAACAATTCACGCTATTACGCTTCCTGCAAGGGATAAGCCTTTGTTTCATTGGCGCTGTCGGATACGCCGCGATTCAGGAATCCTTCGAAGAGGCGGTTTGTATCAAGATCACCGCGCTGATGGCGAACGTGGCGCTGATTGCTCCGCTACTCGGTCCGCTGGTGGGCGCCGCGTGGATCCATGTGCTGCCCTGGGAGGGGATGTTTGTCTTGTTTGCCGCATTGGCAGCGATCTCCTTTTTCGGTCTGCAACGCGCTATGCCGGAAACCGCCACGCGTATTGGTGAGAAACTGTCCCTGAAAGAGCTTGGGCATGACTACAAGCTGGTGCTGAAGAACGGTCGCTTTGTTGCCGGAGCTCTGGCGCTGGGGTTCGTCAGCCTGCCGTTGCTGGCGTGGATCGCCCAGTCACCAATTATCATTATCACTGGCGAAAAGTTGAGCAGCTATGAATATGGTTTGCTGCAAGTGCCAGTTTTCGGGGCGTTAATTGCGGGTAACTTGCTGTTAGCGCGTTTGACCTCGCGCCGCACCGTTCGTGCATTGATCATCATGGGCGGCTGGCCGATTATGATTGGCCTGTTAGTCGCCGCTGCCGCAACGGTTATCTCATCGCACGCGTATTTATGGATGACCGCCGGGTTAAGTATTTATGCTTTTGGTATTGGCCTGGCGAATGCGGGGCTGGTGCGATTAACCCTGTTTGCCAGCGATATGAGTAAAGGTACGGTTTCTGCGGCGATGGGGATGTTACAAATGCTGATCTTTACCGTCGGTATCGAAATCAGTAAACATGCCTGGCTGAACGGGGGCAACGGCCTGTTTAATCTCTTTAACTTTGCCAACGGAATTTTGTGGCTGCTGCTGATGTTTATCTTTTTAAAAGATAAACAAACAGGAAATTCAAACGACGGATAAGAAAATGCCTGGTTGCTTTGCACAATCAGGCATTCATAGATTAATGGTGATGGTCGTCGATTTGATGTTCGATAACCATCCCTTCGCCTACGCTGGCAAGGTGACGAACATACGGATGTGGGCGGTAAGCCGGCGCTGGAGTAGGCGCCACATAGACAGTTTGCGGTACAGTCGCGACGCTGACCGCTTGTGGAACGCTGACTGAATCGGGGACTACCACCACTTTGTATCCGCTCGGCACATCAACGGTGACACTTTGCGCCATTGCCACACCAGTAAAACTCAACAGAAACGCGCCCAGCAGTACACAATTTTTCATCATCATTTCGCCTGAAATAATCCAGAAGGGGAATTTCCGCGAATTATGCATCCTTCATTCAGGCATTGTGTTGCCGGGCGTGCTGCCGTTTTATTGATTAAATGGCGCTTCGTGCTTAAGAACTTTATCGATCACATCCAGTACGCCTTCACGGTTATTGGAGCCTGCGCGGTATTTCGCCGCAGCTACGACCGCGTTGCCGGCATTTTCCATCGCAAAGCTAAAGCCAGCCTGGCGCAGCATTTCGATATCGTTACCGCCATCGCCAAAGACCACCACTTCACTGTCGTCTATTCCCCATAACTTCTGGAGTTGCCGCAGGCCATTGGCTTTATGTACGCCGGGGATAATCAGATCGATGCTACCGTTGCCGGTGTGAACCGGCACCATAATATCGCCAATCGAATCATGTAACTCTTTTTGCACTTGCGGAATCAGTTCATCGGAAAGATTCAGGCCAAACTTAAAGAAGATATCTTCTAAGTTGTCAAAGTTATCGACATATTCCAGACGGTGATAATACATTTCCGCCACCGTTTTCATGGCATCGTCATATTTTTTGAGGGTATAGGCGCTATTTTTTCCGCAGGCAATAATTTCCACTTCCGGGCGCATCAGTAAATGTTCCACTACAGTGGTAAATGCATTTTTCGACAGCTTGCCATTAAAAACATCTTTGCCTTCGCTCACTACCCAACCGCCGTTTTCTGCCACAAAGGCTATTTCATTAGCAATTTCCGGAAAGAAAGAGATCAACTGATAATATTGATTCCCGCTGGCGACCACAAAGCGAATGCTGTGTGCTTTCATTTGCTGATACTGAGCCATAAACCGCTCACGGTTATAGGTTTTTTGATCGCTTAAGAAAGTACCATCCATGTCTACCGCAATTAATTTAATGCTCATCAATTATTCTCCATCGCCGTCTGCGTTTTGGTATCGGGTTTGGCGACGGCTTTCGCGACAATAGCCGCGAGAATAACCAGCGCCAGTACAACCAGCATTGCACTACGTAGTCCATAATGTTCGCCGAGATAGCCCAGCAGCGGCGGCCCGACGAGGAAAGCCAGATAACCGGTCGTTGCTACTACGCTGACGCGGGTCGGTGCATCGGGGCCGGTATCGCTGGCGGCAGAAATGGTCAGTGGGAAGCCCAGAGAAGCTCCCAACCCCCAAAGGACAACAGACACCCCCGCGACCCAGGCGCTATCGACAAAAATAATCAGCCCAATACCCAACGCCCCCATTAGTGCACTGGCCCGAACCACGGCAACGCGACTGTAACGGTCTATGAACCAACCGCCAGTGAAGCGTCCAACGGTCATCCCCAGGGTAAAACCGGCATAAATCAGCGAGCCGGAAGTAGGGCTAAAACCGTGACCATCAACCATTAATAAGGGTAACCAGTCGTTGGCTGAACCTTCTGCAAACGCCATCGCCAGCACCACGACACCAATCAATAGCAACTGGATATCGCGATAAAAAGGTACGCCTTTTTCGCCATGCTGCGTGCCATCGGCGGCATTTTTTCCTGTTCCGTCAGGGATTGCCTGAATGGCGATATAAATAGGTGCGATGCCGACCAGTGCCGCCAACAAAATATGCACAGTTGCCGGAACGCCAAAGGCCGTCAGCGCCATCCCGACACCAGCACCTGCCAGCGTGCCCAGGCTATAAAAGCCGTGCATCATCGGCAAAACCGTTTTATTCATTTCTCGCTCAACGGCGGCACCTTCAACGTTTATCGCCACTTCCGCAGAACCAAAACTGGCTCCAAAGACGCCAAGACCCACGGCAAAGAGCACGGGCGATGTCAGCCAGAGCGCCAGACTTAATATCATCATCCCGATCAACGCGCAGGACATCGTGACCAGGATGACATTACGCGTCCCAAAACGTTTCACTAACCACGCCGAGCAGAGAATTCCGCTCATCGAACCGATCGACAGGCCAAAGAGGACACCGCCCATTTCAGCGATCGAGACAGAAAGAATATCGCGGATAGCAGGCGTACGGGTTGCCCAGGATGCCATTAACAGGCCTGGCAAAAAGAAGAACATAAACAGCGCCCAGGTTCGGCGTTTCAAGGCATTACGTGAAGAATTTACGGTCATAGATCACGTCAAAAAAAGAAGAGGGAAGACAACATTAGCAAGGTTGTGTACATTTGTACACAATTGCAAAGAGAGGAAATGACATGCGTCGCGCTAACGATCCGCAACGGCGAGAAAAAATCATTCAGGCCACGCTGGAGGCGGTGAAACTTTACGGAATACATGCCGTTACACACCGCAAAATCGCTACCCTTGCCGGAGTGCCGTTGGGGTCGATGACCTACTATTTTTCAGGAATTGATGAGCTGCTGCTGGAGGCGTTCAGCAGTTTTACAGAGATAATGTCTAAGCAATATCAGGCATTTTTTAGTGATGTCAGTGATGCTTCAGGCGCCTGCCAGGCCATAACTGACATGATCTACAGCTCGCAGGTTGCAACGCCGGATAACATGGAACTGATGTATCAACTCTACGCATTGGCCAGCCGAAAACCGCTATTAAAAACGGTGATGCAAAACTGGATGCAGCGCAGTCAGCAAACGCTCGAACAATGGTTTGAACCCGGAACCGCCCGCGCGCTGGATGCGTTTATTGAAGGGATGACACTGCATTTTGTCACTGACCGTAAGCCGCTATCGCGCGAGGATATTTTGCAGATGGTGGCGCAATTGGCAGGGCAGGAGATAAAATTCAGGCAACAAAAAACCCACCAACCTTGAACCGAAATGGCGGGGTTGATGGGCTCCACAAAATGGGGACATCAAAGAAAAGCAGTGGCACTAATTAAGACTGATGCCCCGAGGAAAAGTTCTGCGGTTGTGCAAAAAAATTTCATTTTTGGGGCAACTTCAGTTTTATCCGAGTCCTGGCCATACCATTACGATGATTGTCCCTGCCAACGTCAGCAGCACGTTAGCTATTGCATAAGTGCCCGCATAACCTAATGCCGGAATGTTGCTGCGCGCAGTGTCGCTGATGATCTCCATTGCTGGAGCACAAGTACGCGCGCCCATCATTGCACCGAATAACAGCGCGCGGTTCATGCGCAGCACATAAGCGCCAAACAGGAAGCAAATCACAACGGGCACCAGGCTGACAATTAACCCGGCAATCAACATCTGACCGCCAATCGCGCCCAGGCCGTTATTGATGCCGCTGCCGGCACTTAAACCAACGCCCGCCATAAATACCATCAAACCGAACTCTTTCACCATGCTTAACGCGCCCTGGGGAATATAGCCGAAGGTCGGGTGGTTCGCTCGCATAAAGCCCAGCATAATACCAGCGAATAACAATCCGGCGGCGTTACCCATGCCGAAGCTGAATGTGCTGAACTGGAAGGTGATCATCCCGATCATCAGACCGATGACAAAGAACGCGCAGAATGCCAGTAGATCAGTAACCTGGCTGTGAATCGAGATAAAGCCGATGCGATCGGCGATGGTTTTCACGCGACGGGCATCGCCGCTCACCTGCAATACATCGCCTTTATTAAGCACCACGTTATCGTCGATCGGCATTTCGATCTGGCTGCGAATGACGCGGTTAAGGAAACAACCGTGATCGGTCAGCTTCAGTTGTGCCAGACGTTTACCGACAGCGTTATGGTTTTTGACGACCACTTCTTCAGTGACGATACGCATGTCGAGAAGGTCTCGATCAAAAACTTCTTTACCATTACGGAAGCTGGGATCGAGTCGGGCGTGGGCGTCGGGATAGCCTACCAACGCTATTTCATCGCCCATCTGTAGCACGGCGTCACCATCCGGATTTGCCAGAATCCCGTTACGACGAATACGTTCAATGTAGCAACCGGTTTGTCGATAAATACCCAGTTCACGCAAGTTTTTGCCGTCGGCCCAGGCGACCAGTTCCGGCCCGACGCGGTAGGCGCGAATTACCGGCAGATAGACTTTACGGCTGGCGTCGGTATCCAGACCTCGTTCACGAGCGATTTGCTGGGCGCTGGTCTGTAAGTCCTGATGCTGCAACTTAGGCAAGTAACGCGCACCGACAATCAAACTCACCAGGCCAATCAAATAGGTTAATGCATACCCGAGGCTTAAATTATCCAGTGCCACAGAGAGTTGCCTGCTTTCTATTCCAGAGTGGCGTAAGGTATCGCCCGCACCAACCAAAACCGGTGTTGATGTCATTGAGCCAGCCAACATACCGGCCGTCAGGCCGATGTCCCAGCCAAACAACTTACCCAGCCCTAAGGCGATCAGCAGCGCACTACCGACCATTACCAGGGCTAACATTAGGTAATTTTTACCATCGCGGAAAAAAATGGAAAAAAAGTTGGGTCCGGCTTCGACCCCGACGCAGAAAATAAACAGCATAAAGCCAAGATTAAGCGCGTCGGTGTTAATACTGAAATGTTGTTGACCTAATAACAGTGATACGACTAAAACGCCAATGGAATTACCCAGTTGGATTGAACCAAGTCGTAATTTTCCGAGACATAGCCCAAGCGCGAGGACCACGAATAATAACAGAATGTAATTCCCATTTAACAATTCGGCGACGTTTATATTCACGGAGACTAACTTCTTGTTTACGAGTAAGCTGTTGAAAGAAATGGTAATTTAAGATAATGTTTTTACCTGAATTCAGAGCGCAGATTCATTCAGCGCACTTAATCAATAGTAAAGTAACAATATATTTTACTAGTGTAATCACATTAGATACCAACGGCTATAAGAATTGTGTTGGCCTATATTAGCATGGAATGCGAAGCGGCTTTATCTTACTGAGCGCCACACCGGCGAAAAATGTGTTCGATAGAGGCAGTGTCAGGAGGAACATGTGAAACATAAACAACATTGGGCGGGGGCAATTTGCTGTTTTGTCCTCTTTATTGTGGTGTGCCTTTTTCTGGCGACACATATGAAGGGAGCTTTTCGGGCTGCCGGGCACCCTGAAATCGGCTTACTGTTTTTCATTCTTCCTGGGGCTGTAGCCAGCTTTTTTTCGCGGCGTAGGGAAGTCCTTAAACCACTGTTTGGCGCAATGCTGGCAGCACCCTGTTCTATGTTAATTATGCGTCTGTTTTTTTCACCATCACGCTCATTCTGGCAGGAGCTGGCGTGGTTGTTGAGTGCCGTCTTCTGGTGTGCGCTGGGCGCGTTATGTTTTTTGTTTATTAGTAGCTTGTTCAGGCCACAACACAGAAAAAATCAATAAAGCCCTCAAACAGAGAGGGCTTATCCGGTAATCAGGCGTCAAGATTCTCTTTCACCCAGGCAGCAAAATCGGTATAGCCACCGATGTGTTGCTGATCGACAAAAATCTGCGGTACGGTTTCTACCGGCTTGCCAGCTTTCTGTTGCAGATCCTCTTTCGTGATCCCTTCAGCACGAATATCCACATACTGATAGTGAAAATCATCGTGTTCATTACTTAACTTTTGTGCCAAATCTTTGGCACGCACGCAGTAAGGGCAACCCGGACGACCGAAAATAACGGTTTGCATTGGCTTTCTCCATTTATCTGTCATGTGTGCATGATCACGCCAAATCTTATTCGCTGAAAGTAGGTTTAACCTGTTGCATTGATTGCTTAAAGCTATAACTGTTAAGCACAACGCGGCGAAAGGTTTTAAACTGGCAGCTCACTTTGCAGAGGGAAGTTTATGCGCGCGATCGGTAAATTGCCTAAAAGCGTGTTGATACTGGAATTTATTGGAATGATGTTACTGGCGGCGGCGCTGCTGTCGATAAGTGACAACTTTTCGCTTCCAGCGCCGTTTTCTACGCCAGAAGCGCAAATTCTGATGATTTTTCTCGGTGTTTTGCTCATGCTTCCCGCTGCGGTGGTGGTTATTCTTCAGGTGGCAAAACGGCTGGCCCCGCAACTGATGAATCATCCACTGGAATCTTCACGTTCAGAAAGAGAAAAAGATAATGACGCCAACCATTGAACTTATTTGTGGTCACCGCTCCATTCGCCATTTCACTGATGAACCTATCTCCGCTGAACAGCGTGAGGCGATTATCAACAGCGCCCGTGCGACCTCCAGTTCCAGCTTTTTGCAGTGTAGTAGCATTATTCGCATTACCGACCCCGCATTGCGTGAAGCCCTGGTGCCGCTGACCGGCGGGCAAAAACATGTTGCGCAAGCGGCGGAGTTTTGGGTGTTTTGCGCCGACTTTAACCGTCATTTGCAGATCTGCCCGGATGCTCAACTCGGCCTGGCAGAACAGTTGTTGCTCGGTGTTGTTGATACGGCGATGATGGCGCAAAATGCCTTAACCGCAGCGGAATCGTTGGGGTTGGGCGGTGTATATATTGGCGGCTTGCGCAATAACATTGAAGCGGTGACGGAGCTGCTGAAATTACCAAAGCATGTTCTGCCGCTGTTTGGCCTGTGTCTCGGCTGGCCTGCGGATAACCCGGATCTCAAGCCGCGTTTACCGGCCTCCATTTTGGTGCATGAAAACAGCTACCAGCCGCTGGATAAAGATGCTCTGGCGCAGTATGACGAGCAACTGGCGGAATATTATCTTACCCGTGGCAGTAATAATCGCCGGGATACCTGGAGCGATCATATTCGCCGGACGATTATCAAAGAAAGCCGTCCTTTTATTCTCGATTATTTGCATAAACAAGGTTGGGCGACGCGCTAAAACCGTTACGGCGATGTATTATACGCGGGCTTTTGACCAGGTCTGACAGAGAGGTGCAGGGTGAAAATTGCCATATTGTCCCGGGATGGAACGCTCTATTCGTGTAAGCGGTTGCGTGAAGCCGCCATACAGCGTGGTCACCTGGTTGAAATTCTCGATCCGCTTTCTTGCTACATGAACATAAATCCTGCGGCGTCTTCCATTCACTATAAAGGCCGCAAACTCCCCCATTTTGACGCGGTGATCCCACGCATTGGCACTGCTATAACCTTTTATGGGACGGCGGCGCTGCGCCAGTTCGAAATGCTGGGCAGTTATCCGCTGAACGAATCGGTCGCGATTGCCCGAGCGCGTGACAAATTGCGTTCAATGCAACTGCTGGCGCGTCAGGGCATTGACCTGCCTGTCACGGGGATTGCGCATTCGCCGGATGATACCAGCGACTTAATCGATATGGTCGGTGGTGCGCCGCTGGTGGTTAAGCTGGTCGAAGGCACGCAGGGAATTGGTGTGGTGCTGGCGGAAACGCGCCAGGCGGCAGAAAGCGTGATTGATGCTTTTCGCGGCCTGAACGCTCATATTCTGGTGCAGGAATATATCAAAGAGGCGCAAGGGTGCGATATCCGCTGTCTGGTCGTCGGTGATGAAGTTGTCGCGGCGATTGAACGGCGGGCGAAAGAGGGCGATTTTCGCTCCAATTTGCATCGTGGCGGCGCGGCAAGCATCGCCAGTATCACGCCGAAGGAGCGTGAAATCGCCATCAAAGCCGCGCGAACGATGGCGCTGGATGTTGCCGGTGTGGATATTCTGCGTGCCAATCGCGGGCCATTGGTGATGGAGGTGAATGCGTCGCCGGGGCTGGAAGGAATAGAAAAAACCACCGGTATCGACATTGCGGGTAAAATGATCCGCTGGATCGAACGCCACGCCACGGCAGAATATTGCCTGAAAACGGGTGGTTAGTCGCAATCACATTACTGATCATGGTTTTGCCTGCGCTTTTTGCGTAAGCTGTGCCAGTCTTTTTATCGGAAGAGGTTGTACAAAATTATGACATCGCTGGTCGTTCCTGGTCTGGATACGTTGCGTCAATGGCTCGATGACCTGGGGATGAGTTTTTTTGAATGTGATAACTGTCAGGCTTTGCATCTGCCCCATATGCAGAATTTCGACGGTGTCTTTGATGCCAAAATCGACCTGATTGATAACACAATCCTGTTTTCTGCCATGGCGGAAGTCAGGCCTTCAGCCGTGTTGCCGCTGGCGGCGGATTTATCAGCCATCAATGCCAGCTCACTGACCGTGAAAGCATTTCTCGATATGCAGGATGATAATCTGCCAAAGCTGGTGGTTTGCCAGTCTTTATCTGTTATGCAGGGCGTAACCTATGAACAGTTTGCATGGTTTGTACGCCAGAGCGAAGAGCAGATTTCAATGGTCATCCTCGAAGCTAATGCCCATCAGCTGCTGTTGCCGACTGACGATGAAGGGCAAAACAACGTTACCGAAAACTATTTCCTTCACTGATAACTTTCTTCGAGCACGCAGTCGCTGCCGCAGTGACTGCGCGTCGTAATATTTCCTGCTGATTTTAACCTTTCATTAAAGATTATTTCACTTCTATTGTGCCAGATTTGCTTTATCACATAGAGCAAATGCGCATAAAAATTTGTTAAATACCGTTTTTTAATTACAGCTATAGTTTCAAACCCTGGCTAAAGTTATTCTTGCGAGGCTTTTATATAGCGAGCAATGCTGGCCGGGAGAGAGTTCTCTTTTCTTGTACCGCGCCGATAAAAAATATGCGCGTTTATTGCATATCTTTCAGTGTGACAACTTTTGTTCGTTTGTTAACGAACTTTCAGAAGGAAAGAGATATGACCGCCTTAAATAAAAAATGGCTATCGGGTCTGATTGCGGGTGCTCTGATGGCCGTCTCTGTCGGCACGCTCGCGACTGAACAAAAAACACTCCACATTTATAACTGGTCTGATTATATCGCCCCGGATACGGTGGCAAATTTTGAAAAAGAGACCGGTATTAAAGTCGTCTACGATGTTTTTGATTCCAACGAAGTGCTGGAAGGCAAATTAATGGCGGGGAGTACCGGTTTTGACCTGGTCGTGCCGTCAGCCAGCTTTCTGGAGCGCCAGTTGACTGCGGGAGTATTCCAGCCGCTGGATAAAAGCAAATTGCCGGAGTGGAAGAATCTCGATCCAGAACTGCTGAAGCTGGTGGCAAAACACGATCCCGACAATAAATTTGCTATGCCGTATATGTGGGCGACTACCGGGATTGGGTATAACGTCGATAAAGTCAAAGCGGTGCTGGGCGAAAACGCGCCGGTCGATAGCTGGGACTTGATCCTCAAACCAGAAAATCTGGAAAAACTGAAAAGCTGTGGTGTCTCTTTCCTCGATGCGCCGGAAGAAGTTTTTGCTACCGTGCTGAATTATCTCGGTAAAGATCCCAACAGCACTAAAGCAGATGATTACACCGGACCGGCAACCGATCTGCTGTTAAAGCTGCGCCCGAACATTCGTTATTTCCATTCATCTCAATACATTAACGACCTGGCAAACGGCGATATCTGCGTCGCTATTGGCTGGGCGGGTGATGTCTGGCAGGCTTCTAACCGTGCGAAAGAAGCGAAGAACGGCGTGAATGTCTCCTTCTCGATTCCTAAAGAAGGGGCGATGGCGTTCTTTGATGTTTTCGCCATGCCGGCAGATGCCAAAAACAAAGACGAAGCGTATCAGTTCCTGAATTATCTGCTGCGCCCGGATGTAGTAGCACATATCTCTGACCATGTGTTCTATGCCAACGCCAATAAAGCAGCTACGCCGCTGGTGAGTGCGGAAGTGCGTGATAATCCAGGTATTTATCCTCCGGCGGACGTTCGCGCCAAAATGTTCACCCTGCAAGTACAGGATCCGAAAATCGATCGTGTGCGCACCCGCGCGTGGACCAAAGTGAAGAGCGGAAAATAATCCGCTGCCGTAGATGCCGGACGGGCGCACCACTCCCGCCGGCAATTCGCACCATCCTGGTGCGCTTGCACACATTAAATGCCGGAGAGCAGCCGTGAATGACGCTATCCCTCGCCCGCAGGCGAAAAGTCGTAAGTCGCTGACACCACTATTAGAAATCCGCAATTTGACCAAATCTTACGAGGGTCAACATGCGGTCGATGATGTCAGTCTGACCATTTATAAAGGCGAAATCTTTGCACTGCTGGGCGCATCCGGCTGTGGCAAGTCCACACTGCTGCGTATGTTGGCAGGTTTCGAACAACCTTCTGCCGGGCAAATTATGCTTGATGGTGTTGATTTGTCACAGGTTCCGCCTTATCTGCGCCCCATCAACATGATGTTCCAGTCCTACGCGCTATTCCCCCATATGACCGTGGAGCAAAACATTGCTTTTGGTCTGAAACAAGACAAGTTACCAAAAGCGGAAATTGCCAGTCGGGTCAATGAAATGCTGGGGCTGGTGCATATGCAGGAGTTTGCCAAACGCAAACCGCATCAGCTTTCCGGTGGCCAACGTCAGCGAGTGGCGCTGGCCCGAAGCCTCGCTAAACGCCCGAAACTATTACTGCTCGATGAACCGATGGGCGCGCTGGATAAAAAACTGCGCGACCGGATGCAGCTTGAAGTGGTGGATATTCTGGAGCGTGTCGGCGTGACCTGTGTGATGGTAACGCACGATCAGGAAGAGGCGATGACCATGGCGGGGCGCATCGCGATTATGAATCGCGGTAAATTTGTTCAGATTGGCGAGCCGGAGGAAATTTATGAGCACCCGACGACACGATATAGCGCCGAGTTCATTGGATCGGTCAATGTTTTCGAAGGGCTGCTAAAGGAACGCCAGGAAGATGGCCTGTTGCTTTATTCGCCTGGGCTGGTGCATCCGTTGAAAGTCGATCCCGATGCGTCGGTGGTGGATAACGTGCCGGTGCATGTGGCGCTGCGCCCGGAAAAAATCATGCTCTGTGACGAACCGCCTGCTGATGGCTGCAATTTTGCAGTGGGAGAGGTGACACATATTGCCTATCTCGGTGATTTGTCTGTTTATCATGTCCGCCTGAAAAGCGGGCAGATGATCAGCGCCCAGTTACAAAACGCCCATCGTTTTCGCAAAGGGTTACCGACCTGGGGCGATGAAGTTCGTTTGTGCTGGGAATCAGACAGTTGTGTGGTGCTGACGGTTTAAGGAGCAAAGATGAGTACACTTGAACCTGCTGCCCAGCCGGGCGGATTAAAGCAGTGGCTTACACAGTGGCAAATGAAGCACGGGCGCAAACTGGTGATTGCGCTGCCGTATATCTGGTTGATTTTGTTGTTTCTGCTGCCATTTCTTATCGTCTTTAAAATAAGCCTGGCTGAGATGGCGCGCGCCATTCCGCCTTATACCGAACTGATGGCGTGGGCTGACGGGCAACTGTCTGTCACCCTCAATCTCGGCAATTTCCTGCAACTGACTGACGATCCGCTCTATTTCGATGCTTATCTCCAGTCGTTACAGGTGGCGGCGATTTCGACCGTTTGTTGCTTATTGCTCGGCTATCCGCTGGCGTGGGCAGTGGCGCACAGTAAACCGTCGACCCGCAATATCCTATTGCTGCTGGTGATCCTGCCTTCGTGGACCTCATTTTTGATCCGCGTTTACGCCTGGATGGGGATACTAAAAAATAATGGGGTGCTGAATAACTTCCTGCTGTGGCTGGGGGTTATCGATCAGCCGCTGACCATTCTGCATACCAATCTGGCCGTTTATATCGGCATTGTTTACGCCTACGTACCGTTTATGGTGCTGCCGATCTACACGGCCTTGATTCGTATTGATTATTCGCTGGTGGAAGCCGCGCTGGATCTCGGCGCGCGTCCGCTGAAGACTTTCTTTACGGTGATTGTGCCGCTTACCAAAGGTGGGATTATCGCCGGATCGATGCTGGTTTTCATTCCGGCGGTGGGTGAGTTTGTGATCCCGGAACTGCTCGGCGGCCCGGACAGCATCATGATCGGGCGCGTTCTGTGGCAGGAGTTTTTCAATAACCGTGACTGGCCGGTGGCCTCAGCGGTGGCAATCGTTATGTTATTGCTGCTGATTGTGCCAATTATGTGGTTCCACAAATATCAGCAAAAAAGCGTGGGGGAACACGGATGAATAATTTACCGGTCGTTCGTTCGCCCTGGCGAATGGTGATTTTGTTGCTGGGCTTCACCTTTCTCTATGCGCCGATGCTGATGCTGGTCATCTATTCATTTAACAGTTCGAAGCTGGTGACGGTGTGGGCCGGTTGGTCAACGCGCTGGTACGGCGAGTTATTGCGTGATAATGCGATGATGAGTGCGGTCGGCTTAAGTCTGACGATTGCCGCCTGTGCGGCGACGGCGGCGGCAATTCTTGGGACTATCGCGGCGGTTGTGCTGGTACGCTTTGGGCGGTTTCGTGGATCAAATGGCTTTGCCTTTATGATCACCGCGCCGCTAGTCATGCCGGATGTGATCACTGGCCTGTCGCTGTTGTTATTGTTCGTTGCTCTTGCTCATGCCATCGGCTGGCCTGCCGATCGCGGTATGTTAACTATCTGGCTGGCGCACGTCACTTTCTGTACAGCTTATGTGGCAGTCGTTATTTCTTCGCGTCTGCGGGAACTGGATCGCTCCATTGAAGAAGCGGCGATGGATCTCGGCGCGACGCCGCTGAAGGTGTTTTTCGTCATTACACTACCGATGATCATGCCGGCGATCATTTCTGGCTGGTTACTGGCTTTTACTCTGTCGCTTGATGATCTGGTGATCGCCAGCTTTGTTTCCGGGCCGGGAGCCACCACCTTACCGATGCTGGTCTTTTCCAGCGTGCGGATGGGGGTGAATCCGGAAATCAACGCCCTGGCAACATTGATTCTCGGCGCGGTAGGAATTGTCGGATTTATCGCCTGGTATTTAATGGCGCGCGCAGAAAAGCAGCGGATACGCGATATCCAGCGTGCAAGACGTGGCTGAAGACACTAAAATTTGCCAACCTGGCTACATAATGCCGCGCATGTCGCGGCATTGTTTTCATGGAAGACGAAACGTTGGGATTTTTTAAGAAAACATCTTCATCACATGCTCGCCTGAATGTGCCTGCACTGGTGCAGGTGGCGGCGCTCGCCATTATTATGATCCGTGGCCTCGACGTGCTGATGATTTTCAATACGCTGGGCGTGCGCGGTATCGGCGAGTTCATACATCGCAGCGTACAAACCTGGAGTTTAACGCTGGTCTTTCTAAGCAGCCTTGCGCTGGTTTTTATTGAAATCTGGTGTGCGTTTTCGCTGGTGAAAGGGCGTCGCCTGGCGCGCTGGCTGTATCTGCTGACGCAAATCACGGCCGCCAGTTATCTGTGGGCAGCTTCGCTCGGTTATGGTTACCCTGAGCTGTTCAGCATTCCCGGTGAATCGAAACGCGAAATCTTCCATAGTCTGATGTTACAAAAGCTGCCGGACATGCTCATCTTATTGCTGCTGTTTGTTCCCGCCACCAGTCGGCGGTTCTTCCAGTTGCAATAATGTGTATAATCCTCGCCCCTGATGATGTGAAGGTCAATGTATGCAGTGCGCACTTTACGACGCGGGTCGCTGCCGCTCCTGTCAGTGGATAACGCAGCCGATTCCAGAGCAACTCTCCGCTAAAACCACCGATCTTAAAAATCTGTTGGCCGATTTTCCGGTCGCGGAATGGTGCGCGCCGGTGTCTGGCCCGGAACAAGGGTTTCGCAATAAAGCCAAAATGGTGGTGAGTGGTAGCGTTGAAAAACCACTGCTCGGAATGCTACACCGCGACGGTACGCCAGAAGATCTTTGCGACTGTCCGCTTTACCCTGCCTCATTTGCGCCTGTTTTTGCGGCGCTAAAACCGTTTATCGCCCGTGCGGGGCTGACGCCCTACAACGTGGCGCGCAAGCGTGGCGAACTGAAATATATTCTGCTGACTGAAAGCCAGATGGATGGCGGTATGATGCTGCGCTTTGTACTGCGCTCTGAAACCAAGCTGGCGCAACTGCGTAAGGCGCTGCCGTGGTTACAGGCGCAACTGCCGCAGCTAAAAGTCATTACCGTCAATATTCAGCCAGTGCATATGGCGATAATGGAAGGGGAGACGGAGATCTACCTGACCGAACAGCAGGCGCTGGCAGAGCGTTTTAATGACGTGCCGCTGTGGATCCGCCCGCAAAGTTTCTTCCAGACTAATCCGGCGGTCGCCAGCCAGCTGTACGCCACCGCGCGTGACTGGGTGCGGCAATTGCCGGTAAATCATATGTGGGATCTGTTCTGCGGCGTTGGTGGTTTTGGTTTGCATTGCACAACGCCAGAAATGCAGCTAACGGGGATTGAAATTGCGCCAGAAGCGATAGCCTGTGCGAAACAATCTGCTGCTGAACTGGGTCTAACGCGTCTGCAATTTCAGGCGCTGGACTCCACTCAGTTTGCCACCGCTCAGGGCGAAGTGCCGGAGCTGGTGCTGGTTAATCCACCGCGTCGCGGCATTGGTAAACCGCTGTGTGATTATCTTTCGACGATGGCACCGCATTTTATTATCTACTCAAGCTGTAACGCCCAAACGATGGCGAAAGATATCCGCGAACTGCCAGGATATCGCATTGAGCGGGTACAGCTTTTCGATATGTTCCCTCACACCGCACATTATGAAGTGCTGACGCTGCTGGTGAAGCAATAAAAAAGCCGCATCTGCGGCTTCAGATCGCAGACCTGGTGCGCTTTGTTCATGCCGGATGCGGCGTGAACGCCTTATCCGGCCTACAAATCGTGCTCAATCAATACATTGCAGAGTCGATGTTGGCCTGATAAGCGTAGCGCATCAGGCATCTTACTTTCGTCTCAGTCTCAATTACTGCGGAAACCACTGATCGCTGATTTTCTGATATGTACCGTCTGCTTTAACGGCTGCCAGTGCGTTATTCAGTTTCTCCAGCAGAGCTTTGTTATCCGGACGTACAGCGATGCCCAGACCGGTGCCGAAGTACTGCGGATCGGTTACTTTCTCAGTCGCAACGCCCAGTTGCGGATTGGTTTTCAGCCACTCATTAACTACCGCTGTATCACCAAATACCCCATCAATACGACCATTTTTCAGGTCGATAAATGCATTCTGATAACTGTCATAAGAGACGGTTTTCACTTCCGGATGCTGATCCTGAATATATTTTTGGTGGGTAGTGCCGTTTTCCATACCAATACGTTTACCTTTCAGGTCGGCAAAAGTCTTATAGGTATCTTTTTTGGCAATCACAACGGCTGAGTTTTCGTAATAGGGGGTGGTAAAGGCGACCTGTTTGCTACGTTCCGGTGTGATGTCCATCCCGGAAATCACAGCGTCATATTTTCTGAATTTCAGTGACGGGATCAGGCTGTCGAAAGCGTGATTAGTAAAAGTACATTCTGCCTGCATTTGTTTGCATAACGCCTTTGCCAGATCGATATCAAAGCCGACGATCTGGTTGTTTGCATCCATCGATTCGAATGGCGGATAAGTGGCAGAGACGCCGAAATTGATTTTCTCTGCGGCAGAAGCGCCGAATGCACAGGATGCAAGTAATGCGGCAAGAACTAGCTTTTTCATGATGGAACTCCCGTCTGTCAATCTTATGATTATTAGCCGTGTCTGCGGCATGGATTTACAATGCCATCAAATGAATTTATATGCAATAAATATGATTAAATAGTTTGTGAGGGATAAAAAAAGACGGACAACTTAGTGGGTTGTCCGTCTTCATTATAAGGATTTATGCACTATGTGGGCCGGGTAAGGCGTTTACGCCGCATCCGGCACAGGCACCGTGCAGGTGTCTGATGCGACGCTGGCACGTCTTCTCAGACCTACAAAACCCCCCGGCGAATGTGTACGCAGTCACATTAATTCCGACGTTCAAATGCCAGTGCTTTACGCTCAATCAGACGCATCATCAGCGTCAGCAGGCCGTTGACGACGAGGTAAATAATCCCCGCCGCGCCAAACACCATTACGTCGTAGGTGCGTCCGTACAGTAACTGGCTGTAGCCCATCACTTCCATTAGCGTAATGGTGTATGCCAGAGAGGTACTTTTGAACACCAGCACCACTTCGTTGGAATAAGACGAGAGCGAGCGTTTAAAGGCATACGGCAGAAGGATCGCCAGCGTATCTTTTTTGCTCATTCCCAGCGCGCTACAGGACTGCCATTGACCTTCCGGGATCGCGCGAATCGCCCCGTAAAACAGCTGCGTGGTATACGCCGCACTGTTCAGCGACAATGCAATTAGCGCACACAGCCACGGTTCCGACAGCAAATGCCACAGCGCCGGATACTCCTGCAACGTCGGGAACTGACCTGGTCCGTAGTAAATCAGGAAGATTTGCACCAGCAGCGGTGTACCGGTAAACAGCGTGATATAACCACGCACCAGCCACACCAGCACCGGCGTTTTTAGCGTCAGGATGATGGTAAAAATCAACGCCAGAATCAGCGCCACAATCAGCGAGGCAACCGTCAGGGTCAGGCTGGTATGCAGCCCTTTCATCAGTTCGGGTAAATACTCAAGCATCAGCCAGGTCTCCGCTCAAAACGTGTCGCGCGCAGGTCAATGCGTTTGAGAATGTACTGGCTCAACAGGGTAATCACCAGGTAAATCGCCGCCGCCACAATGTACCAGGTGAACGGTTCCTGGGTACGGGTGGCGATGCTTTTGGTTTGCAGCATTAAATCATTCACACTAATCAAACTGACCAGCGCGGTATCTTTCAGCAGTACCAGCCACTGGTTGCCGAGACCAGGCAGCGCATGACGCCACATCTGCGGCATCACCAGACGGAAAAAGATAGCCGATTTCGACAGCCCCAGCGCCTGACCCGATTCCCACTGACCCACCGGCACCGCTTTCAGTGCGCCACGCAGAGTTTGCGAAGCATAAGCGGCATACAGCAGTGACAGAGCGATAACACCGCAAAGGAACGGACTGACATCGAAGTTTTCAATCTGCATCTGCACCGGGATCTCTACAATCCCAAGATTGATGGTGAAGCCATCCGCAAGCGTCAGCAGTAACTGCGAGGAGCCAAAATAGATAAACAGCACCACCAGAATTTCTGGCAGGCCGCGCAGAATCGTCACCAGCGCCGAACCTGCCCACGCAACAGGGCGCCATTTTGCTGACTCCCATACTGCAAAGAACATCGCCAGCGCCAGTCCGACAATCAATGCACAAACGGCAAGGCCGACGGTCATCCCGGCGGCGCTTGCTAAAGGAAAAAATTCATTCATCAGGAATTACTTCTGGAACCATTTGTTGTAGATGGTTTCGTAAGTGCCATCTTTCTTCACTTTTTCCAGCGCAGTATTAAATTTCTGCTGCAGTTCAGTGTTGCCCTGACGTACTGCGATGCCGAGGCCAGTACCGAAGTAATCTTTATCGGTCACTTTGTCGCCCACTGCCGCCAGTTTCGGGTTATCTTTCAGCCATTCGGTTACTACTGCGGTGTCACCGAATACACCGTCGATACGCCCGTTTTGCAGATCCAGTTTTGCGTTCTGGTAGCTGTCATACGGAACTGTGGTGATTTCCGGATGCTTATCCATAATGAATTTTTGGTGTGTCGTCCCGTTCTGCACACCGACTTTCTTGCCTTTCAGCTGATCAACGCTGATGTATTTACCTTGCTGACCCACAAACAGGGCGGAGTTGTCATAGTACGGGGTGGTGAACAGCACCTGTTTTTCGCGCTCTGGAGTGATATCCATACCCGCCATAACGGCGTCCACACGGCGGAATTTCAGACTCGGGATCAGGCTGTCAAATGCCTGGTTGGAGAAAGTACAGGTTGCATCAATCTCTTTACACAGCGCCTGTGCGAGGTCGACGTCAAAACCGACGATCTGGTTATTCGCGTCTATAGATTCAAACGGAGGATAGGAGGCTTCGGTAGCAAAACGAATGGTTTCGGCAGCTGTGGCGGAAAGACTAAAACCTGCAATTAACGCGGCAATCAGAACTTTTTTCATTGTCGTTATCCCGAATCTTTAGTGAGAGAGATAGTTTTTAAATGCTTCGGTTTGCGGCTCGGTAAAGCAGCGCGCGTCGCCTTGTTCAACGATGTGACCGTTTTCCATATACACCACACGGCTGGCGGTTTTACGCGCCACTTCAACTTCGTGGGTGACGATCACCTGGGTAATATTGGTCTCCGCCAGCTCACGAATGATGCTGACGATTTGTGCCGTAATTTCCGGATCCAGCGCGGCGGTCGGTTCATCAAACAGCAGTACCTGCGGCTCCATCATCAGCGCACGGGCAATAGCAACACGTTGTTGCTGACCACCAGAAAGGTGCAGCGGGTAACGATCGCTATAAGGTTTGAGACGCAGACGCTCCAGCAGTTTTTCTGCACGAGCCAGCGCCTGATCTTTACTCAAGCCGAGTACGCGGCATGGCGCTTCGATCAGGTTTTGCTGTACGGTGAGATGCGGCCACAGATTGTATTGCTGAAACACCATGCCGACGTTGCGACGCAGGTCGCGAATCGCTTTGTCTGACGGTGTTTTGGTGAAATCGAAATGGTTGCCTGCAATGTTGAGCGTACCGGAGCGCGGCATCTCAAGCAGATTGAGTACACGCAGCAGCGAGCTTTTCCCCGCGCCGCTGGGGCCAAGTAACACCAGCGTTTCGCCCTGCGGGCAATCCAGCGTGATATCGAACAGCGCCTGATGTGCGCCGTAGAAGCAATTAATGCCGTTTAATTGAATACTCATTGACACTCGTATACTGGCAGTCTGATAGCTATTGAGGTCGAAGATAGTACCTTTGACAGAATAATTATGCAATATTTCTGCTTTAAAAGTTAAAAGCAAAGCGCATTATTCAATAAACATAGCACAAAATAACGGGGGCGTTGTTCGGCGAGCATAAATGTCGGCATTCCTCTCAGAATGCCGGACAATTTATGGGGGTTATAATCTAATCAAGGGATTAACGATTCTCAATGGACTGGCGTAATGTCCCCGCTTTGGCGTGAACGCTGCCACCTAAATAGCGCACATCGTCGATGACCCAACACTGGCCTTCCTGAATCATCAGCACCTCATCCTGCCAGCTCTGGTCGCCTTGTTTCAGATCCACGCGCAGCGGAATATTACGTGCATCGCGATTCGGGATGGTAGAAGCACTGGCGACGCGGGCGCTGTCTGGCAAGGTGGTACGACTGGAGAAGGGATCGCTGCTTAACAATTCGCGTTGGTTGTTATCGCGGCTGGCATCACTGAGCAGTGCCGCCAGTTTGTCACTCAAGTACGGACGCAGAGCGGTAATGTCGTTACTGCGATGCTGAATACGGTAGTCATAGAATTGCTGAGCCACGCTGTCAGGGCCGCCCTGGACGCAAGAACCTGTGCGGGAGCCGTTGTCTTTATAGGCTGGCGTGACGGTGGTGCAAGCACTGAGTAACAGTGCGCAAGGGATAAGCATGGTCAATTTGCTGTAGCGCATAATGATTTCCTTATAAGCGAACACCTTGAAAGCGTTCTACGATAATAATGATATCCTTTCAATAATAGCGTATCAGTCCGATAATGCTTTTGAGATCGAAGGCTTAGCAAACAAGGAGATCGATCATGCAATTTTCCACAACCCCAACACTTGAAGGTCAGACCATCGTTGAATATTGCGGTGTGGTGACGGGCGAAGCGATTTTAGGCGCCAATATTTTTCGTGATTTCTTTGCCGGTATCCGCGATATCGTCGGCGGTCGTTCAGGGGCTTACGAAAAGGAACTGCGCAAAGCCCGGGAGATTGCGTTTGAAGAATTAGGCTCCCAGGCACGGGCGCTGGGAGCGGACGCAGTGGTTGGCATTGATATCGACTACGAAACTGTCGGGCAAAACGGCAGTATGCTGATGGTCAGCGTCAGCGGAACGGCGGTGAAAACACGTCGATGAGAAGCGTTTTCTGGCTGGTTGCGGCGATCCTGTTACTGGCAGGGTGTGCAGGCGAAAAAGGCATTGTCGAGAAAGAGGGATACCAACTCGATACCCGACGCCAGGCGCAGGCGGCGTATCCGCGCATTAAAGTGCTGGTGATCCACTACACGGCGGATGATTTCGACACGTCGCTGGCGACGCTGACCGATAAAAAAGTCAGCTCGCACTACCTGGTGCCAGCCGTGCCGCCGCGTTTCAACGGCAAACCGCGTATCTGGCAACTGGTGCCGGAACAAGAACTGGCCTGGCACGCGGGGATTAGCGCCTGGCGCGGGGCGACGCGGATTAACGATACCTCTATTGGCATTGAGCTGGAAAATCGCGGCTGGCAGAAATCAGCGGGGATGAAATATTTTACGCCGTTTGAACCAGCGCAAATTCAGGCGCTCATTCCACTGGCGAAAGATATTATCGCCCGCTATCACATCAAACCAGAAAACGTAGTGGCACATGCGGATATTGCCCCACAGCGCAAAGACGATCCTGGTCCACTGTTCCCGTGGCAGCAACTGGCGCAGCAGGGGATTGGTGCCTGGCCGGATGCATCGCGCGTTAGCTTTTATCTGGCCGGGCGCGCGCCCCACACGCCGGTAGAAACCGCATCGTTGCTTGAGCTTTTGGCACGCTACGGCTATGACGTAAAACCTGAAATGACGCCGCGCGAACAGCAGCGAGTGATTATGGCGTTTCAGATGCATTTCCGCCCGACGTTATATAACGGCGAAGCGGATGCAGAAACTCAGGCGATTGTCGAAGCGTTGCTGGAGAAATACGGTCAGGATTAGCGCGGCAGTTTTCCGTGGTCGCGCAGCCAGGCGGCAGTTTGCTCAATACCTTCATTTAGCGTGATGATCGGCTGATAACCTAACTCTTCCTGCGCACGCGTAATATCCAGCGTAAAGTCAAAATTCAACTTGGAGACGCCGTAATGGGTCAGCGGCGGCTCTTTTGCTGACTTGCGTCCTAAACGCTCCATACTGCGGGCAATCATATCCAGCATCGGGTAAGGCACCGACCGGATACGGCAATCAATGTTCAGTTCGTCGATCAGTTTCTGCACGATGCTGCGCAGAGTGCGATGTTCGCCGTTGGTAATGTTGTATGTACGACCAGAAGGCAACTTATCGCACGCTTCCTGACTCGCCAGCCACATAGCGTGCACGGCATTTTCATAGTAGGTCATATCGACCAGCGCGCTGCCACCGTGGGGTAACAGGATGCTGCCGTAGTGGTGCATCATATGCGCCAGACGGGGAATAAAAACTTTATCGTGCGGGCCGAACAGACTTTGTGGGCGCAGAATAGTAAAGCGCGTTTGTGGGTTGGTCTGCGAAAGCATATTGATCACCTCTTCGCTGGCGGCTTTGCTGCGGGCAAATTCGTTGGCGAAGCGGTGAGGGCGAAAATCTTCTTTGATATCGCGATGGTGGTGATAGTCGAAGTACAGGGAGGGTGAAGAGATATGAATAAAGTTACGTACACCCCAGGCGACAGCCCATTCGCCCAGGCGGCGAGTGGCACGAACGTTTGCCAGATCGAAAGCCTGCTGCGTTCCCCATGGCGAGGTAAAGCTGGAACAGTGCCACAGTGTATCAATGCCTGCGAGCATCACCTTCGCCTGCGATGAGACCAGCTCAGTCAGATCCGCATGGACAAACTCTGCACCTATTTTTTCCAGCAATTTGCCCATCGCTTCGTTGCGACCGGTTGCTCTCACACTGATGCCTTTCCGGCATAAAAACTCAACCGCGTTTCGACCTAAACCGCTGGTGGCGCCGGTAACCAGTACCTTCATATCATTCCACTGTTGTTGATAAAACGACGAGCGCATTCTTCCGTGATTTCCTCCTTGATGCAATGGGAAACGTGAAAGAATAACGCAGGTTTTTTTCGATTAATCTGTGCTTTGTTCTGCAAGTCTGGCGATTCGTTTTGCCATGCCGCGAAAAATAAACAGATGCGCTGGGATCATCAGTAGCCAGTAAAACAACCCTGGCATACCGTGAGGATGCCAGAAGGCGCGTACATCAATAGTGCGATAGTCGCCTTTATCTTCCAGAGTAAAACACAGTCTTCCCAGCCCCGGCGCTTTCATGCCAAATAACAGGGTAAGTTGTTTTTCCGGTTCGACGATAATCACTTTCCAGCTATCCACCGCATCGCCTGTTTGCAGATATTCCCGTGCGGGGCGACCTTTCGCCAGTTTGTGACCTATCGCGCGATCCATTAGCGCCCGGGTCTGCCACAAAATATTGCCAAAGAAATAACGCTCTTTACCGCCGATTTGATTCACCACCTGCCATAAAGCCTGAAGGCTGGCGGAAGTTTTAACGGTAAACCCCGCCTGTTTGGCGAAATAACCGTATTCTGGTCGCCAGCGGGCAAAGGCCTGAGCGTCGTATCCCCAGTCGCTGGAGTTGACCAGTTTTTCTTCCTCTTTCAACGTGCTACGTACCGCATCATCGAAAGCGATCAGCGGTTGTGGAATGAGTGCACGTAACGCGGTGTCATCTGCTAACAGATCGTGTTTCAGCCCCTGAATCAACGCTTTGGCGGTGGTGGGCGGTACGGAAGTAATCACATTGAGAAACCATACCGAAATCCAGCGGGTGGGAAAGGGGATGGGGATCAACCAGCGGCGCTTACCGCTTACGGTCATAAAATGTTCAAATTGTTGTTGATAACTGAGCACCTCTGGTCCGGCAGCTTCGAATATGCGGTGTTCGCTGGCCGGATGATCTAACAGCGCCACCAGATAGTGCAGCAGGTTTTCCAGCGCGATGGGTGTGGTGCGTGAACGAACCCAGCGCGGCGGGGTTAGCACCGGCAGGTTGTATACCATATCGCGCATGACTTCGAACGCCGCTGAACCTGCGCCAACGATAATTCCGGCACGCAATTCGGTCACCGGGACACCCGCTTCACGAAGAATGTCCGCCGTAGCCTGACGGGCGCGCAGATGGTCTGACTGCTCATGTGGCGGGGCTTGCAGTGAACTGAGGAAGATTAATTGCTTAACCGGCACTTTGCGCAGCGCATCGCGGACGTTGAGAGCCACCTGGCGCTCCTGCGCGATAAAATCGCCGCCTTCGCCCATGCTGTGCACCAGAAAATAGACGGTATCGATATCCTGCAATAGTGCCGGTAGGTTATCCGGCCAGCTAAGATCGACTTTATGGCAACTGACATTAGCCAGTTGCAGCTTCGAAAGTCTGTCGACGTGACGTGCCGCCGCCAGGATCTGATGCCCCTGCTGGCTGAGTGTGCGCACCAGATGCTGACCAATGTAGCCACTGGCACCGAGAACTAAAATGCGTTGCGGCACGTCTCTCTCCTTAACGCGCCAGGAATGCGCGCCAGTGGGCGGCGACTTCCGCCAGTTGTTCGCGCGAGACGTCAAGATGCGTCACCAGGCGGACAATCGGCGAGGCGTTGATCAGTACGTTTCGCGCTTTCATGTATTCACCTAACGCGGCAGCTTTTTCTTCCCCGACGCGGACAAACAGCATATTAGTGTCCTGACGCATCACATCCGCGCCTGCTTCACGCAACTGCTCCGCCATCCAGGCGGCGTTGTCGTGGTCTTCCTGCAACCGTGCAACGTTGTTTTTCAGCGCATACATCCCGGCGGCAGCCAGAATGCCGGACTGGCGCATCCCGCCGCCGGTCATTTTCCGCCAGCGGATGGCGCGTTTAATATAATCACGATTGCCGACCAGTAACGAACCGACTGGCGTACCAAGACCTTTCGACAGACAAATGGTGAACGAATCACAATATTGCGTGATCTCTTTCAGTTCGCAGCCGTAAGCCACTACGGCATTAAAGATGCGCGCGCCGTCAACGTGTAGCGCCAGATTGCGCTCGCGGGTAAATTCCCATGCTTCTTTCAGGTATTCACGCGGCAGCACTTTGCCGTTGTGGGTGTTTTCCAGACTGAGTAATTTGGTGCGGGCGAAGTGGATATCGTCAGGTTTGATTTTCATCGCCACTTTATCCAGTGGCAGCGTGCCGTTGGCGTCTGCGTCGATAGGTTGCGGCTGAATACTGCCCAGCACCGCCGCACCACCAGCTTCAAACAGATAATTATGCGCGGCCTGACCGACAATATACTCTTCGCCGCGTTCGCAGTGACTGAGCAGAGCGACCAGGTTAGCCTGGGTGCCGGTCGGCAGAAAGATGGCGGCTTCTTTACCGGAAAGCTCTGCGGCGTAGTCCTGCAAAGCATTAACGGTAGGGTCGTCTCCGTAAACGTCGTCCCCTACCGGGGCGGCCATCATCGCTTCGAGCATGGCGCGGCTCGGTCGGGTTACGGTATCACTGCGTAAATCAATCATGGCATGTCCTTATTTATGACGGGAAATGCCACCCTTTTTACCTTAGCCAGTTCGTTTTCGCCAGTTCGATCACTTCATCACCGCGTCCGCTGATGATCGCCCGCAGCATATACAGGCTAAATCCTTTGGCCTGTTCAAGTTTGATTTGCGGCGGAATGGCTAATTCTTCTTTGGCAACCACCACATCCACCAGCACCGGGCCGTCGATGGAGAAGGCGCGTTGCAGAGCTTCATCGATTTCAGAGGCTTTTTCTACGCGGATACCCGTAATACCGCACGCTTCGGCAATGCGGGCAAAGTTGGTGTCGTGCAGTTCGGTGCCGTCAGTCAGGTAGCCTCCGGCTTTCATCTCCATCGCCACAAAGCCCAGTACGCTGTTATTAAAGACGATAATTTTCACCGGCAGTTTCATCTGCACTACTGAGAGGAAATCGCCCATCAACATGCTGAAACCGCCATCGCCGCACATGGCGACCACCTGACGTTCTGGCTCTGTTGCCTGCGCCCCCAGCGCCTGTGGCATAGCATTAGCCATTGAACCGTGGTTAAACGAACCCAACAGGCGACGCTTGCCGTTCATTTTCAGATAACGCGCTGCCCATACTGTTGGCGTGCCGACGTCACAGGTAAAGATGGCGTCATCGGCAGCAAAATGGCTAATTTGCTGCGCCAGATATTGTGGATGAATGGCTTTCTCGCTCGGTTTAGCTAAATCGTCCAGCCCTTTGCGGGCATCGCGGTAATCTTCCAGCGCCTTATCGAGGAACTTGCGATCGGTTTTTTCTTCCACCAGCGGCAGCAATGCACGCAGAGTCGCTTTGATATCGCCGACCAGTGCCATATCCACCTTGCTGTGTGCGCCAATGCTCGCTGGGTTGATATCAATCTGAATAATTTTGGCATCGGTCGGGTAGAACGCGCGGTAGGGGAACTGGGTGCCGAGCAGCACTAACGTGTCGGCGTTCATCATCGTATGAAAACCTGACGAGAAGCCGATTAATCCCGTCATTCCGACATCATACGGATTGTCGTATTCGACATGTTCTTTACCGCGCAGGGCATGGACGATTGGCGCTTTAATTTTTCCGGCAAACTCGACTAACTCTTTATGCGCCCCCGCACAGCCGCTGCCGCACATCAGGGCGATATTGCTGGAGTAACGCAGCAGTTGCGCCAGTTTGCGTAACTCTTCTTCTTCCGGTGTGACTACCGGCTGTGGCGCATGATACCAGTGCGAGGTCGCCCCTTCTGGCGCAGGTTTTAACGCCACGTCGCCCGGTAAAACGACAACGGAAACGCCACGGTTAAGCACCGCTTTGCGCATGGCAATCGCCAGCACTTGTGGGATCTGCTCCGGGCTGGAAACCAGCTCGCAATAGTGACTACATTCGCGGAATAACTCTTGCGGGTGGGTCTCCTGGAAATAGCCGCTGCCAATTTCGCTGGAAGGGATGTGGGCGGCAATCGCCAGTACCGGAACGTGATTACGATGACAATCGAACAGGCCGTTGATTAAGTGCAGGTTGCCGGGGCCGCACGATCCGGCACAGACCGCCAGTTCTCCCGAAAGCTGGGCTTCAGCGCCAGCGGCAAAGGCCGCGACTTCTTCATGGCGAGTCGGCATCCACTCGATAGTGCCCATGCGATTAAGACTGTCGCTAAGACCGTTCAGAGAGTCACCCGTGACTCCCCAGATGCGTTTCACGCCTGCCGATTCGAGAGTTTTGGCGATATAAGCTGCAACCGTTTGTTTCATGGTTCTCCGTCTCCTGAATGTGATAACGGTAACAAGTTTAGTAGATGCTGCCTGTTGCGCTGGCTGAATACTGATATTTCTGTTGCTTTTAATCCGGGAATCGCCAAGGCTGATGCGAATGGCATTTTTACGATAAAAGGAGTTAATTCAGATGGTTACACCAATGTTAAATGCAGTGAACCGGATGCTGACGCATGAGGATTTTGGCAAATTATTGTTACGCCTGGCGGTGGGAGGATTGATGCTTTTCCACGGGATACATAAGTTATTTGCCGGAATTGACGGTATTAGTGGAATGCTGGTTGCAAAAGGTTTTCCTGGCTTTATTGCCTACGGCGTACTGATTGGGGAAGTGGTTGCGCCGATATTGATTATATTCGGTATTTTGACGCGACCTGCCGCATTGGTTATCGCCCTGACAATGGTCGTGGCGTGGTTGATGGTGGGAATGGGAAAAACAGGGATGCTGGATAAAACCGGAGCCTGGGCGATTGAAAGCCTGGTTTATTTCTTTATTGCAGCTCTCGCCGTCGCTTTTCTTGGTGCCGGACGTTATGCCGTGGCGGGTAATTCTGCCTGGCGATAATTCCTTAAAAAATGCCCGGCTAAGTTTGCCGGGCATTAAACTTTAGGCGAGCACCATATCCCCCTGCGGATGACATGAACACGCCAGTACGTAACCTTCAGCGATTTCGGCGTCGGTCAGCGTCATGGTGCTGCTCACCGTATATTCACCGGAAACCACTTTTGTCTTACAGCAGCCGCAAACACCCGCACGGCAGGCGGCGACAACCGGAACTTTGTTGCTTTCCAGCGCCTCCAGCAGCGTGGTGCCAACCGGTGCGTAAAATTCTTGCGCCGGTTGCAGTTTGGTGAATTTCAGACCGCTGGTCGCCGCTTCCGCCACTGGCGTAAAGAATTTCTCTTTAAAGAAACGTGTCACGCCAAGCGTCTTCACTTCCTGTTCCACCCAATCCATATACGGCGCCGGGCCACAGGTCATCACAGTACGCGAAGCCAGGTCAGGAACGCTTGCCAACAGTTCACGAGTGAGACGCCCAGCGATAAAGCCCTCACTGACGTTATTTTCTGCCACCAGCGTCACCGGATAATTACGCCACTCATCGGCGAAAATGACGTCCTGCGGCGTACGCACGTTGTAGATCACCTGTACATCTGCCTGCGGACGATTTTTCGCCAGCCAGCGACGCATCGACATAATCGGCGTGACGCCGCAGCCGGCCGCCAGTAACAGGAATTTATCTTCAGATTTATCGTCGCAGGTAAATTCCCCCATCGCGTCCGAAAGCCAGAGATAGTCACCGCGTTTCACTTCGCGGGTCAACCACTGGGAACCGACACCGTCATCAATCCGCCGCACGGTCAGGGTGATGTATTCACTCACACCAGGTGTGGAAGAGATGGTATAAGCACGCAGCGTTTCGGCTGAGTTTCGCACGCTGACCAGCGCATATTGCCCGGCGCGATACGGATAGTAATCGTGGCAAATCAGGGAAATCGTCCACACATCCGGCGTTTCTTGCTTAATGTGATGAACCTGCATCCGCCACGGGCATTGATTCGTTGGCATCGTCATCGACAAACTCCTTACGCGCTCAACAGTTGCTTCATGTCTTCTTCAACAGTGGTGATAGAACGCAGGCCGAATTTCTCATTCAGCACCGCCAGCAGGTCTGGGGTCAGGAAGCCAGGTGCAGTCGGGCCGGTGACGATATTTTTCACGCCCAGAGAAAGCAGTGTCAGCAGAATGACAATCGCTTTCTGTTCAAACCAGGAGAGCACCAGCGACAACGGCAGATCGTTGACACCGCAGCCCAGTTTTTCTGCCAGCGTTACCGCCAGAATAATCGCCGAGTATGCATCGTTACACTGACCGGCATCCACCAGACGCGGCAGACCTTCGATATCGCCAAACTCAAGTTTGTTAAAGCGATATTTACCACAGGCGAGGGTCAGGATCAGGCAGTCATCCGGCACGCTGGTGGCGAAATCGGTGAAGTAGTGACGTTCGCCGCGTGCGCCGTCACAGCCGCCAAGCAGGAAGATATGACGCAGTTTTTCGCGGCTGACCAGATCAATCAGCGTATCCGCCGCGCCAAGCAGCGTCTGGCGACCAAAGCCCACAGTGATCAGGTGCGGAATTTCGCTGTACGGGAAGCCCGCCATTTGTTGCGCCTGGGCGATAACCGCAGAGAAATCTTCGCCATCCAGATGACGTACACCCGGCCAGCCAACAATACTGCGGGTCCAGATACGATCGTCATAAGCGCCCACGGTTGGGTCGATGATGCAGTTAGAGGTCATCACGATGGGACCAGGGAAGCGAGCGAACTCAACTTGTTGATTCTGCCAGCCGCTGCCATAGTTACCGACCAGATGTTTGAATTTACGCAGTTCCGGATAGCCATGCGCTGGCAGCATTTCGCCGTGGGTGTAGACGTTAACGCCCGTGCCTTCGGTCTGTTCCAGCAGGTTGTAGAGATCTTTGAGATCGTGACCGGAAATCAGGATGCATTTACCCGCCGTCGCTTTCACGTTGACCTGAGTTGGCGTCGGGTGACCATATTTACCGGTTTCGCCTGCATCCAGAATGCTCATCACTTTGAAGTTCATCTGACCGATTTCCATTGAACATTCGAGAAGTGCGTTCATATCGGAAGGCCACGTCCCCAGCCATGCCATGATTTTATGGTACTGGGCGTAAATATCGTTGTCGTATTGACCGAGAACGTGTGCGTGTTCCATATAGGCCGCCGCACCTTTCAGGCCATACAGGCAGAGCAGACGCAGGCCGAGAATGTTTTCGCCAATCGCCGCTTTATCTTTGTTCGGAGTAAATTCTGCTGCCTGACGTTGCAGTTCGCCGAGATCGTCGCTCGCCAGTTGTAAGTCCGCCATCGGATTATCGACGTGGGCGTTGGCATCTACAACCAGGCATTGTGCTTTCAGCGCCTCACGCAGGGCAATCGCTTCACGAGCGTAGCCGACAATACGCGGAGAATCGAAGTTAACGTTGGTCAGGGTTGAGAAAAATGCGCGTGGCGCAAAGCTGTCTACATCGTGGTTGATGATGCCGTATTCACGCGCTTTAACCGCCCAGGCTGAAAGCCCTTGCAGCGCCGCGATGAGTAAATCCTGAAGGTCAGAGGTTTCCGCCGTTTTACCACACATCCCCTGCGCGTATGAGCAGCCGTTTCCTGCCGGAGTACGGATAGTTTGTTCACATTGCACACAAAACATGATCACACCTTTAAAGTTATATTTAATATACATGTTTAAGATTAAGACTCTTCAAGACGGGATAAAAGGGGTTTTTCATGCAACTTTAAGGGAGATTGATTTAGCGCAATTTTGGCGGCAGGGATCTACCGCCAGAGAGGTATTACGCAGAGAAAAGGGCGATCAGAATCGGCACTAACAGACTAAGAATAAAACCGTGAACAATCGCCGCTGGAACCATCTCCAGCCCGCCTGTCCGCTGAAGCACGGGCAGGGTGAAATCCATTGATGTGGCACCGCACAAACCCAGTGCCGTTGAGCGACTGCGACGGATAAGACCGGGGATTAACATAATGGCGATTAGCTCACGAGCCAGATCATTAAAAAACGCCGCGCTTCCGATTACTGGCCCAAAAGATTCGGTCAACAAAATACCGGAAAGAGAATACCAGCCGAAACCGGAGGCCATTGCCAGCGCGGTATTGATGGGGAGATCAAGAATAAAGGCGTTAATTAAGCCACCAATTAAAGAACTGGCAACCACCACTACAGCGACAATCATTCCCCGGCGATTAAGGACAATCTGCTTTAAGGTCATGCCATTATTGCGTAGCTGAATACCGACGAGAAAAAGTAACAGAATTAAGGTGTATTCGCTGGCTTCAGTGGCGTGTTGTAAGAAACCTAATCCGCTAAGGCCAATGGCAAAACCAATTACGACTACGCCGCACAGTTTTAGCGACTCCAGCGCCATCGCAATACGTGACGGGAGTTTTTCTTGCTGATGGTGATTACGCCACGGCAAACCGCGCTCCAGCCACATAAGGGCGGCAATATTACACAGTAAAATAACGGTAATACTGACGGCAGAATAATGCAGAATCGCCAACAGGTTACTGGCGAGGTTATCGAGAAACGCCAGACTGATACCCATAAAAAAGAGAATAAGGTAAACCATCCAGCTTAATAGCTGATTAATAACTCTTAATGCAGCTTTTTGGCGAAGAGGAATGAGGTAACCCACAATCAGGGGAACCAGAATGATTAACAGCCCAGAAAACATGAAAACCCAGTCCTTGCAAAGATGAAGTCGAAATGCGCGATGACACACTACTGAAAGCGGAAGGACGAGTAAAGTTGCAATTAAAAGGAAATGTTATGCACAAGAAGGGGACTGCGTTGAGCTTAAAGATCTCGTCATTCTATTTGAGAGCTTAACATTGTTGCACTCCTTTCATGTGCAATGCCATATAAAGCCACTGGTGCAAGGAGCGCGCAGGGGGCGGCCAGTCGCCGCCGCCCCCTGCACCCCCGGGCTCTGGCGAACAAAATCGCCGCTGCGCGGTGCCTTCAGCTTATCCCCTTCGGCTACCGGGTCGGGCGCGAGGTAACGTCCCTGTAAGACGCGCCCTCAGCCCACATCCATGTGGGCTGCCCCGGCCTTCGGGGAACGCTTCAGCGATTTTGACGCCACCAACACCCGTGCGGTTTGTAACGTCGAAGATAAAACAATCAGGGCAGATAAAATGCCAATGCTAATTAATCACGCTTTTCCAGCAGAGTACGGTAAATCAGACCACCGATAATACCGCCGACAATTGGCACCACCCAGAAGAACCACAGTTGTTCTAATGCCCAACCGCCCTGGAAGATAGCAACCGCAGTACTGCGCGCCGGGTTAACGGAAGTGTTAGTCACCGGAATACTGATTAAGTGAATCAGTGTTAATGCCAGACCAATGGCAATGGGTGCAAAACCCGCCGGAGCGTATTTGTCGGTTGCACCGTGGATCACCAGCAGGAAACCCGCACTCAGTACCAGTTCAACCACCAGTGCAGAAAGCATGGAATAACCGCCCGGTGAATGCTCGCCATAACCGTTAGAAGCAAAACCGCTGGCTGCCGCGTCAAATCCAGCTTTGCCGCTGGCAATTAAATACAGCAATGCCGCCGCCACAATACCGCCGACAACCTGGGCAATCACATAGCCAACGACTTCTTTTGCCGGGAAACGACCGCCTGCCCATAAACCAATAGTGACCGCCGGGTTAAAATGACCACCAGAAATATGACCGACAGCGAAGGCCATGGTCAGTACGGTCAGACCAAAAGCCAGCGCGACACCAGCAAAACCAATGCCTAATTCCGGGAACGCTGCTGCCAGCACTGCGCTACCGCAGCCACCAAATACAAGCCAGAAAGTACCAAAACATTCAGCTGCTAATTTTCTGAACATATCCACCTCAATTAAAAATTGACCCTGTGAAAAATATGGTCGTTTTATAGGGTCGTCGTAAAAAAGTGACGACAGAAATAATGCGTGGGTATTTTAAAAACGAAGGCGAGTCATTCGCCAGATAAATAAATCCAGTAATTTTGATTTAGGGCAATAGTCAGTTCCCTCATATAGTCATTTGCCTGATTGACATTGTAGTGCAAACAACTGAATTAAGCCTTTGGTGGTAACAAAAATAATTCATAAGCTAATTATTTGATTTTGTTGTTTTTTCGGGGGGATCGTTAAGAGGGTATATAACACAATTATTCGCTCATTTTTCAGTCATTTGCCATGCTTAATTGTGCTGTCATCACGTATTGTCACCGTCTTTCTCGTTATACTGCCGGAGTAGAAGATAAATAACATATTTCTGGAGGGGATATGATTCTTGAGCGCGTTGAAATTGTGGGTTTTCGCGGTATCAACCGTTTATCGTTGATGCTGGAACAAAACAATGTCCTGATTGGGGAGAACGCGTGGGGTAAATCCAGCTTGCTGGACGCTTTAACCCTGCTGTTATCGCCAGAGTCAGATCTCTACCATTTTGAGCGCGACGATTTCTGGTTTCCGACGGGAGATATCAATGGGCGGGAACATCATCTGCATATCATTTTGACCTTCCGCGAATCGCTGCCAGGCCGGCATCGGGTGCGCCGCTATCGTCCGCTGGAAGCGTGCTGGACGCCGTGCGCCGATGGCTATCACCGTATTTTTTATCGCCTGGAAGGGGAGAGTGCGGAAGACGGCAGTGTGATGACACTCCGCAGTTTTCTCGATAAAGACGGACATCCGATTGATGTCGAGGATATTAACGATCAGGCACGCCATCTGGTGCGTTTAATGCCGGTGCTGCGCTTGCGTGATGCCCGTTTTATGCGCCGTATTCGTAGTGGCACGGTGCCAAATGTCCCCAATGTGGAAGTCACCGCACGCCAGCTCGATTTCCTCGCCCGTGAGTTATCCTCGCATCCACAAAATCTCTCTGATGGGCAGATTCGTCAGGGACTTTCGGCAATGGTGCAACTGCTTGAGCATTATTTCTCTGAGCAGGGAGCCGGACAGGCGAGATATCGTTTAATGCGGCGGCGAGCCAGCAATGAGCAACGAAGCTGGCGATATCTGGATATCATCAACCGGATGATTGACCGGCCTGGAGGTCGCTCGTATAGGGTTATTTTGCTCGGCCTGTTTGCCACTTTATTGCAGGCAAAAGGTACATTACGGCTGGATAAAGACGCCCGTCCATTATTGCTGATAGAAGATCCAGAAACCCGTTTACACCCCATTATGCTTTCAGTTGCCTGGCATCTGTTGAATCTTCTGCCATTGCAGCGCATTGCCACCACCAACTCGGGTGAGTTGCTTTCGTTAACGCCGGTAGAGCATGTTTGCCGACTGGTGCGTGAATCTTCTCGCGTTGCCGCCTGGCGTCTGGGGCCGAGTGGCTTGAGTACTGAAGATAGCCGACGCATATCCTTTCATATTCGTTTTAATCGTCCGTCATCGCTGTTTGCTCGCTGCTGGTTGCTGGTGGAAGGGGAAACAGAAACCTGGGTTATCAATGAACTGGCGCGCCAGTGTGGACACCATTTCGATGCCGAAGGGATCAAGGTCATTGAATTTGCCCAGTCCGGGCTAAAGCCACTGGTTAAATTTGCCCGGCGAATGGGGATTGAATGGCATGTACTGGTCGATGGCGATGAAGCAGGGAAGAAATATGCCGCTACGGTACGCAGCCTGTTGAATAACGATCGGGAAGCTGAACGAGAACATTTAACGGCGTTACCGGCGCTGGATATGGAACATTTTATGTATCGCCAGGGATTTTCCGATGTGTTCCACCGCGTGGCGCAGATCCCGGAAAATGTGCCGATGAATCTGCGCAAAATTATCTCGAAGGCGATCCATCGCTCTTCCAAACCCGATCTTGCCATCGAAGTGGCAATGGAGGCCGGCCGTCGTGGTGTGGAATCCGTACCGACGCTGCTGAAAAAAATGTTCTCACGCGTGCTGTGGCTGGCGCGCGGTCGGGCAGATTAACCGCGAAACATCGTTGCCATCTGTGGCTGAATGGCGTCGAGCATCTCATAGCGCCGACGGTATTCAGCTCGTTTTTTACTGGCGATTTCGGCAACTTCTTTTCGTGCTATCAGTGCCGGAAGGCGGTAATGGCGTTCAGCATCACATACGCCGCCAACCGATTCCCAGAAAGCGTTGTAATCTGCATGGATCTTGCCTTCTTTATCGCGATAACGCAGGCTGCGGTAAATATGCGTTTCATTACTGACGGCAATGATTTGCTCTACCTGCAAACGTTGGGCAAACAGGCAGGCCGCTTCCATCACGAGGCGTTTTGGGAATAGCCCGTGGCAGGCTTTCGTCGCATTCTGAATTTCCTGATGCGGAATTTCCCATTTCGCACCTTGCAGTCCACCAATAAACATCGTTCTTTTCCCTTGATATTCACACAGGGTAAAAGTGATCTCTGCCAGAGGAATACCTTCACTGTTGCGGAACAGGATTGTGCTGTCACCTTCTTTATCCATTGAGATCATCATGGTCAGCTCAAGCGTGAACGGCTCACCATTTTTACCTTCCAGCTTCGCCAGTTGCAGGCCGGGGGTATTCAAATATAAGCTGAATTCTTCTGCCGACATACACGCACGCAGCAATGCATAATGGTAACGTAGCGCCTCGAGTAATTGCTTACGGCTAAGATTGGCGGCAAGGTAAGGGCGATGCAGACGAACAGGCAGTCGCGGCTGGCGTGTTAACAGCGTATTGAGATTAGGCCAATGGGAAAGTTCGTTCATCCACTCAACGCTTAAGCGCGGCATAATCAACGAGCGCAGCAAAAATTTCTGACGAAAGCTACGTCGGTGCCAGAATTTACCTGGTCGACACTGTCCGCGTGCCAGACTAAGAAAAAGAGACAGGCTGCTGAGAGATTCAGATGGCGTAAAGGACCGTTCAGTTAGCTGCGACATATTCATGAAATCAATGGTTATACATGACGCCGATTTCACCATTGCGTATCTTAACCAAACATCAATAGTGTGATTACTAACGTAAATTTTAGGGTTTTGTTGATATTTCGTTGAAGTTGATGACCCGGATTGGCATATGGAGTATTCAGAATATTTATGAAAAATCGGAGAACCGTGAAGAAACGTTACGTTATTGCGCTGGTGATAGTCATCGCCGGGCTGATTGCGTTATGGAGAATTCTCAACGCGCCCGTGCCGACTTATCAGACACTGATTGTTCGCCCCGGTGATTTGCAGCAAAGCGTACTGGCGACCGGAAAGCTGGACGCGCTGCGTAAGGTTGACGTGGGCGCGCAGGTTAGCGGTCAGTTGAAAACGCTGTCGGTGGCGATTGGCGATAAAGTTAAAAAAGATCAGCTTTTAGGGGTTATTGATCCTGAGCAGGCTGAAAACCAGATCAAGGAAGTGGAAGCAACACTGATGGAGCTGCGCGCGCAGCGGCAACAGGCGGAAGCGGAGTTGAAACTGGCGCGGGTGACGTATTCACGTCAACAACGTCTGGCGCAAACGCAGGCGGTTTCACAACAGGATCTCGACACCGCCGCGACGGAGATGGCTGTGAAACAGGCGCAAATCGGCACTATTGACGCGCAAATCAAGCGCAATCAGGCCTCTCTCGACACCGCTAAAACCAATCTTGATTACACCCGCATCGTTGCCCCGATGGCTGGGGAAGTCACGCAAATCACCACTCTGCAAGGTCAGACGGTGATTGCCGCACAACAAGCACCGAACATTCTGACGCTGGCGGATATGAGCACCATGCTGGTAAAAGCGCAGGTTTCTGAAGCGGACGTCATTCACCTGAAGCCGGGGCAAAAAGCCTGGTTTACGGTGCTTGGCGATCCGCTGACGCGCTACGAAGGGCAGATTAAAGACGTGCTACCGACGCCGGAAAAGGTTAACGACGCCATTTTCTACTATGCCCGTTTTGAAGTCCCAAACCCCAATGGTTTGCTGCGACTGGATATGACCGCACAGGTTCATATTCAGCTCACCGATGTGAAAAACGTGCTGACGATCCCTCTGTCAGCGTTAGGCGATCCGGTTGGTGATAATCGTTATAAGGTTAAATTGTTGCGTAATGGTGAAACACGCGAGCGTGAAGTGACGATTGGCGCACGTAACGATACCGATGTTGAGATTGTCAAAGGGCTGGAAGCGGGCGATGAAGTGGTGATTGGTGAGGCCAAACCAGGAGCTGCGCAATGACGCCTTTGCTCGAATTGAAGGATATTCGCCGCAGCTATCCCGCTGGGGATGAGCAGGTCGAGGTGCTGAAGGGCATCAGCCTTGATATTTATGCCGGTGAGATGGTGGCGATTGTCGGCGCTTCGGGTTCTGGTAAATCGACCCTGATGAATATTCTCGGCTGCCTGGATAAAGCCACCAGCGGCACCTATCGCGTTGCCGGTCAGGATGTTGCCACACTGGACGCCGATGCGCTGGCGCAACTGCGCCGCGAGCATTTTGGCTTTATTTTCCAGCGTTACCATTTGCTTTCGCATTTAACCGCCGAGCAGAACGTTGAAGTACCCGCCGTCTATGCCGGTCTTGAGAGGAAACAGCGACTGCTGCGCGCCCAGGAGTTACTGCAACGACTGGGGCTGGAAGACCGCACAGAATATTACCCTGCGCAGCTTTCCGGCGGTCAGCAACAGCGCGTCAGTATCGCGCGGGCATTGATGAACGGCGGGCAGGTGATCCTTGCCGATGAACCGACCGGCGCACTGGACAGCCATTCTGGCGAAGAGGTCATGGCGATCCTGCATCAGTTACGCGATCGCGGGCACACGGTGATTATTGTCACCCACGATCCGCAGGTCGCTGCTCAGGCCGAGCGGGTGATCGAAATTCGCGACGGCGAAATCGTGCGCAATCCGCCCGCTATTGAAAAGGAGAATGTTGCTGGCGGGACGGAGCCTGTAGTCAAAACGGCGTCTGGCTGGCGGCAGTTTGTCAGCGGTTTTAACGAGGCACTGACGATGGCGTGGCGGGCGCTGGCAGCGAATAAAATGCGTACTTTACTGACCATGCTGGGGATTATTATCGGTATTGCGTCGGTGGTTTCTATTGTCGTGGTGGGCGACGCCGCCAAACAAATGGTGCTGGCGGATATTCGTTCTATTGGTACGAATACTATTGATGTCTATCCCGGGAAAGATTTTGGCGATGACGATCCGCAATATCAACAGGCGCTGAAATACGACGACTTAATCGCTATTCAAAAACAGCCGTGGGTCGCCTCTGCCACCCCCGCTGTCTCGCAAAACCTGCGCCTGCGTTATAACAATGTTGATGTTGCTGCCAGTGCCAACGGCGTGAGCGGCGATTATTTCAATGTCTATGGCATGACCTTCAGCGAAGGCAACACCTTTAATCAGGAGCAACTCAACGGTCGCGCGCAGGTCGTCGTTCTCGACAGTAATACCCGCCGTCAGCTTTTCCCGCATAAAGCGGATGTGGTTGGCGAGGTGATTCTGGTTGGTAATATGCCAGCGAGGGTCATCGGCGTAGCGGAAGAAAAACAGTCGATGTTTGGTAGCAGTAAAGTGCTGCGCGTGTGGTTGCCTTACAGCACGATGTCCGGGCGAGTTATGGGACAGTCGTGGCTTAACTCAATTACCGTAAGAGTGAAAGAAGGCTTTGACAGCGCCGAGGCGGAACAGCAACTGACGCGTTTGTTGTCGCTGCGTCACGGCAAAAAGGATTTCTTCACCTGGAACATGGACGGCGTCTTGAAAACCGTCGAAAAGACCACACGTACTTTACAACTGTTTCTGACGCTGGTGGCGGTGATTTCGCTGGTGGTTGGAGGCATTGGTGTAATGAACATTATGCTGGTGTCAGTGACCGAGCGAACGCGGGAAATTGGCATTCGCATGGCTGTGGGTGCGCGAGCCAGCGATGTACTGCAACAGTTTCTGATCGAAGCCGTGCTGGTTTGTCTGGTGGGTGGCGCGTTAGGGATCTCTCTTTCGCTGTTAATCGCTTTCACCTTGCAGCTTTTTTTACCCGGCTGGGAAATTGGCTTTTCTCCGTTGGCGCTGCTGCTGGCGTTTCTTTGCTCGACCATTACCGGGATTTTATTCGGCTGGCTGCCTGCGAGAAATGCGGCACGGCTGGATCCAGTGGATGCTCTGGCGCGAGAGTAGTATTTGAGATAAAAATGCCAGCCGATCGGGCTGGCATTTTGCCTGTAGGATGTACACAATGAGACAGAAGAGCTATGCGACTGCCGCTTCTACTTCGACGGGCACAATAACACTGGCATGATTGCCTTTTGGCCCCTGGTGGACATCAAACTGAACGGATTGCCCAGCTTTTAGCGTTCTGTAACCATCCATCTGGATGGTGGAATAATGAGCGAAAATATCTTCGCCGCCGCCTTCAGGGCAGATGAAACCAAACCCTTTGGCATTGTTGAACCACTTAACAGTACCCTTTTCCATGCTTCGACATCCTTCGCAAATCTTATACAAGTAAGATGGAATAAACCGGGGTCAGAGAGGGGGCAGTTCAAAACCTCGCCAACTCTAGAAATACAATTTAGAGAAATAGGGCGAGTCGTCAAGCGTTTGACAGGGGCCAGGGGGTAGGTATGCATCAAAAATTTGAAGCAGTTAACGCTATTGACAGTAATGTGACTGATGTCGCTGATGCCAACGATAGATGATACTTATCTATTATGTGGAGTAGATTGGTCAGGCAAATAAGCTCTTGTCAGCGGCAGAGCGTTCTGCCGATAACCGTAACCGAAGATGATAACTGACAATGGGTAAAACGAACGACTGGCTGGACTTTGAACAACTGGCGGAAGAAAAAGTGCGTGACGCGCTAAAACCGCCATCTATGTATAAAGTGATATTAGTCAATGATGATTACACTCCGATGGAGTTTGTTATTGACGTGTTACAAAAATTCTTTTCTTATGATGTAGAACGTGCAACGCAATTGATGCTCGCTGTTCACTACCAGGGGAAGGCCATTTGCGGAGTCTTTACCGCCGAGGTTGCAGAAACCAAAGTGGCGATGGTGAACAAGTACGCGAGGGAGAACGAGCATCCATTGCTGTGTACGCTGGAAAAAGCCTGAATGCAGGCATAAAAATTGGGGGAGGTGCCTATGCTCAATCAAGAACTGGAACTCAGTTTAAACATGGCTTTCGCCAGAGCGCGCGAGCACCGTCATGAGTTTATGACCGTCGAGCACTTGTTACTGGCATTGCTCAGTAATCCGTCTGCTCGGGAGGCGCTGGAAGCATGTTCCGTGGATCTGGTGGCGCTCCGTCAGGAACTGGAAGCCTTTATTGAACAAACCACACCCGTTCTGCCTGCCAGTGAAGAGGAGCGCGACACACAGCCGACGCTGAGTTTTCAGCGTGTACTGCAACGTGCGGTCTTCCATGTTCAGTCCTCCGGTCGCAGTGAGGTTACCGGTGCGAATGTTCTGGTTGCTATCTTTAGCGAACAGGAGTCACAGGCGGCGTATCTGTTGCGCAAACATGAAGTCAGCCGTCTCGATGTGGTGAACTTTATTTCTCATGGCACGCGTAAAGACGAGCCATCTCAGTCTTCTGAACCAGGAAACCAGCCGAGCAGTGAAGAACAAGCTGGTGGGGAGGACCGTATGGAGAATTTCACGACTAACCTGAACCAGCTTGCACGCGTGGGAGGAATCGACCCGCTGATTGGTCGTGAGAAGGAACTGGAGCGCGCCATTCAGGTTCTCTGTCGCCGCCGTAAAAACAACCCGCTGCTGGTCGGGGAGTCTGGCGTCGGTAAAACCGCCATTGCGGAAGGTCTTGCCTGGCGTATTGTTCAGGGCGATGTACCGGAAGTGATGGCTGACTGTACGATTTACTCCCTCGATATCGGTTCTCTGTTAGCGGGCACCAAATATCGCGGCGACTTTGAAAAACGTTTCAAAGCATTGCTTAAACAACTTGAGCAGGATACAAACAGCATCCTGTTTATTGATGAGATCCACACCATCATCGGCGCAGGTGCAGCCTCTGGCGGTCAGGTGGATGCAGCTAACCTGATCAAACCGTTGCTCTCCAGCGGTAAAATTCGCGTAATTGGTTCGACAACCTATCAGGAGTTCAGCAACATTTTCGAGAAAGACCGTGCTTTGGCGCGTCGCTTCCAGAAAATTGATATTACTGAACCGTCGATCGAAGAAACTGTTCAAATCATCAACGGCCTGAAACCGAAGTACGAAGCGCACCACGACGTGCGTTATACCGCGAAAGCGGTGCGTGCGGCGGTAGAGCTGGCGGTGAAATACATAAACGATCGTCATCTGCCGGATAAAGCGATTGACGTTATCGACGAAGCGGGCGCTCGCGCACGCCTGATGCCGGTAAGCAAGCGCAAGAAAACGGTCAATGTGGCGGATATTGAGTCCGTGGTAGCCCGTATTGCACGTATTCCAGAGAAGAGCGTTTCTCAGAGTGACCGCGATACGCTGAGAAACCTCGGTGATCGCCTGAAAATGCTGGTCTTCGGTCAGGATAAAGCCATTGAGGCGCTGACTGAGGCTATCAAGATGGCGCGTGCGGGTTTAGGCCACGAACATAAACCGGTCGGTTCGTTCCTGTTTGCTGGTCCAACTGGGGTCGGGAAAACCGAGGTGACGGTACAGCTTTCCAAAGCCCTGGGCATTGAGCTTTTACGCTTTGATATGTCCGAGTATATGGAGCGTCATACCGTCAGCCGCCTGATTGGTGCACCTCCGGGATACGTTGGTTTTGATCAGGGTGGTCTGCTGACCGATGCGGTGATCAAACATCCGCACGCGGTGCTGCTGCTGGACGAAATCGAGAAAGCGCATCCGGACGTATTCAACATTCTGTTGCAGGTGATGGACAACGGCACGCTGACCGATAACAACGGACGCAAGGCAGATTTCCGTAACGTGGTGCTGGTGATGACCACCAACGCCGGGGTACGTGAAACCGAGCGCAAATCTATTGGCCTTATCCACCAGGATAACAGCACCGATGCGATGGAAGAGATCAAGAAGATCTTTACGCCAGAGTTCCGTAACCGTCTCGACAACATTATCTGGTTCGATCATCTGTCAACCGACGTAATCCATCAGGTGGTGGATAAATTCATCGTCGAGTTGCAGGTTCAGCTGGATCAAAAAGGTGTTTCTCTGGAAGTGAGTCAGGAAGCACGTAACTGGCTGGCCGAGAAAGGTTACGACCGGGCAATGGGTGCACGTCCGATGGCTCGCGTCATTCAGGACAACCTGAAAAAACCGCTCGCTAACGAACTGCTGTTTGGCTCGCTGGTGGACGGCGGCCAGGTCACCGTTGCACTGGATAAAGAGAAAAATGAGCTGACCTACGGGTTCCAGAGTGCGCAAAAGCACAAGGCGGAAGCAGCGCATTAATCTGATGGTGTAAAGCCTTTTAAGTAGGTTGATAAAGTCCGTAATCCTGTATGGGGTTACGGACTTTTTTGTTTGTGAGGTGAGGGCGGTTGTAACCCTAATTTTTATGGTTTCTGTAACTTATTGATAATTAACGCTGCTGGAAGGCAAGGATAAAAAAGGGTGGCAGCAGGGAAATTGGATAGTTTTACTTTATTAACAACGGGCTAAACGTGTAGTATTTGAGTTCACTGCCGTACAGGCAGCTTAGAAATGGTGCATGGCATCTTTGTCTGTGATTCGTTCGTTCACTGCCGTACAGGCAGCTTAGAAAACACTGGATCAGGAACAACTTGCAGGGTTAGGGTTCACTGCCGTACAGGCAGCTTAGAAAGTGGGCGCAAAATGTGTAATTACTGCCGGGGAGTTCACTGCCGTACAGGCAGCTTAGAAAAATGCCTGAAACCGTCGTAACGAATAATTGTGGTTCACTGCCGTACAGGCAGCTTAGAAAAAATAACAAAGCCTGCTTACCGTGGGCGCAAAGTTCACTGCCGTACAGGCAGCTTAGAAATATACCTCTGCTTCACCACCTCAGCAGCCACAGTTCACTGCCGTACAGGCAGCTTAGAAAACATCAGGAATATCCAGCCAAAAAGAATATTTGTTCACTGCCGTACAGGCAGCTTAGAAACGGAACAAAAATTACCACGGCAAACGGCGGGTGTTCACTGCCGTACAGGCAGCTTAGAAATGATCGAAACTGATGTTAATTCGATGTTCTGGGTTCACTGCCGTACAGGCAGCTTAGAAAAGAAATCCATGCCCAGTTGCCGATCACTTCAAGTTCACTGCCGTACAGGCAGCTTAGAAAATAAAAGCGAGCTAACTATATGAATTTAGAAGGTTCACTGCCGTACAGGCAGCTTAGAAATATGGAAAAGTTTTTGGGGGTCTAACTGTTCAGTTCACTGCCGTACAGGCAGCTTAGAAACCTATGTTATGCAGCTTGTTTGAGTAATGAAGGTTCACTGCCGTACAGGCAGCTTAGAAACAACTCGAGTTACCCGCGCGTTTTAACGTATAGTTCACTGCCGTACAGGCAGCTTAGAAAACTCAGCACCGGGCGCTATTTCTGCCAGCAGAGTTCACTGCCGTACAGGCAGCTTAGAAAGCATGAGCGAGCAACAAATCGCTGATGCGCTGGTTCACTGCCGTACAGGCAGCTTAGAAAGCAAAGTCTACAACACGATCAACGCCGAGCGTGTTCACTGCCGTACAGGCAGCTTAGAAATCGACTCGGGGACCTACGTTAAAAGTTTTTACGTTCACTGCCGTACAGGCAGCTTAGAAATTGCCCACACCTTCCGGGGGAAACCGCAGAACGTTCACTGCCGTACAGGCAGCTTAGAAAACAACGGCATGACCTGGCGCGCGTCAGCGAATGTTCACTGCCGTACAGGCAGCTTAGAAATGTGTGCTTCGATGTGTACAGTGTCAGGTATAGTTCACTGCCGTACAGGCAGCTTAGAAACCAACCGAGATACGAGGCCGCCGATTCAAACCGTTCACTGCCGTACAGGCAGCTTAGAAAATCGAGCGGGTTTTTTTATGCCTGTTTTTCGCGTTCACTGCCGTACAGGCAGCTTAGAAATGTCGGCTCTGAATTGTCTACCCGCTACGACCGTTCACTGCCGTACAGGCAGCTTAGAAACTGCTCTGGTATATGGAAGATCTACGGGAGCTGTTCACTGCCGTACAGGCAGCTTAGAAAAGCCTCGCATGTTCCGAAACTCCTGTTCGATAGTTCACTGCCGTACAGGCAGCTTAGAAAGTCAAGCGTTGACCGCCATCAAAAATGGTACAGTTCACTGCCGTACAGGCAGCTTAGAAAATCGGTCGCGCCTCACCGTTTGCCGCCGACCAGTTCACTGCCGTACAGGCAGCTTAGAAACCCGTGCCGTGGGAGAAGGAAAAAGAGAAGGTGTTCACTGCCGTACAGGCAGCTTAGAAACGGCTGGCATACGTCCGCAGGGAAATAAGCGAGTTCACTGCCGTACAGGCAGCTTAGAAATGGTCGCTGTTTGCCTCATGAAGTTCATCAGCGTTCACTGCCATACAGGCAGCTTAGAAATCAGTCAAAATTCACTGCTGGATCACACGCTAGTTCACTGCCGTACAGGCAGCTTAGAAATACATCTGACGCGACAAAACCAGCACCATTAAGTTCACTGCCGTACAGGCAGCTTAGAAAGGTTCCGGTAGCTGCACCGATTGCGCCTGCACGTTCACTGCCGTACAGGCAGCTTAGAAAGCTCGGTACCTCTACCAACCCATCCACATATAGTTCACTGCCGTACAGGCAGCTTAGAAAAGACACTCTCTGGTGGAGAGAAGCGGAAGATTGTTCACTGCCGTACAGGCAGTTTCACAATACGTAATGGTAGACGTTTGGTCATATCATGATGCTCTCAACGTCAAAACATTAGCCTTAGCACACAATAACAATTGTAATAATTGCGACAGAAATCAATTTCCTGCACAGAAATCAATGTTGTACTAATCCTAACGCCTTAAAACAAAAATAATCACAGGATGTGTTTATGTCTTCAAATTACCTTACTCCTTCTGACCTCAAAACTATTCTCCACTCCAAACGCGCCAATATTTATTATCTGGAAAAATGCCGGGTACAGGTGAATGGTGGGCGGGTGGAGTATGTTACCAGTGAAGGCAAGGAGTCGTATTACTGGAATATCCCCATTGCGAATACCACGGCGTTGATGTTGGGGATGGGAACTTCCGTTACCCAGGCGGCGATGCGTGAATTTGCCCATGCGGGGGTGATGGTAGGATTTTGTGGTACGGATGGCACACCGCTTTACTCCGCCAATGAAGTAGATGTTGATGTCTCCTGGCTCAGCCCACAAAGCGAATATCGTCCTACCGAGTACCTTCAGCAATGGGTTTCTTTCTGGTTTATTGAAGACAAACGACTTGCCGCCGCGAAACGTTTTCAGTTAATCCGCCTGACACATATTGATAAGCACTGGACCAGCGCGAAAATGCAGCGTGAACACGCATTTCAACCTGATACCAGCGAGCTCCAGACCTTGATAAATCGCACTCGCGAAGAAATAGACGCGGCAGAAAACCATACGCAGCTTATGCTCGTAGAAGCCAAAATGACCAGGGCGTTATACAAAATGGTCAGTCAAACAGTGGGCTATGGCGATTTCACCCGCGCAAAACAGGGCGGTGGGATTGATATGGCCAACCGTTTCCTCGATCAAGGGAATTATCTGGCCTATGGCCTGGCGGCAGTGGCGGCGTGGGTAACAGGTATTCCCCACGGTTTAGCGGTAATGCACGGTAAAACACGTCGCGGTGGGCTTGTTTTTGACCTTGCCGATCTGATTAAAGATGCCCTTGTTATGCCACAAGCATTTATCGCCGCAATGGCGGGAGAGAATGCTCAGGAGTTTCGTCAACGCTGCATCAATATCTTTCAACAAGCGGATGCGCTGGATGTCATGATCACCTCTCTGCAGGAAACGGCTCAGGCACTGCCTAAGGGTGACCAATGAACGTCCTGATTATTTCGCGATGCACAAAAAATGCTCGTGTTGAGAGTTGCCGTATTATTGATCAGTTTGCCGAACGCACAGGTGATGCCGCATGGCAAACGGTGATTACTCAGGAAGGTGTTAACACTTTACGCCGTTTACTGCGCAAAACGGCAAGACGAAACACAGCGGTTGCTTGTCACTGGCTGAAGAAGAATGGGCAAACGGAGCTGATGTGGATTGTCGGCAATATTCGTCGCTTTAATGCTCAAGGCCGCGTTCCCACAAATCGAACAACGCAAACCAGCCTGGTGAACAAAGAAGAACATCGCTGGCAGTGCGCGGAAAGCATTGCGCTGCTGGCGGCTATTGCTGGGTTATTTCATGATTTTGGTAAAGCAGGACGCAGCTTTCAGCAAAGCCTGACCAAAAAGAGTGCACGAAGTTATCAACCTTACCGGCATGAGTGGATTTCGCTGCGGCTTTTTCAGGCTTTTGTCGGTAAGCAGTCAGATGATGTGTGGCTGGAAAAACTTGGGGAATTAACGGCAGATGATGAAACCGCGATTCTTGAGCGCCTGCAAAAGGACACGCCTCATTTTTCCAATAGTCCATTCAGTTCGCTGCAACCACTCGCCAAAACGGTAGGCTGGTTGATCCTTTCCCATCATCGAATGCCGGAGAATCTTTCGCCACAACCGGAACAATCATGCAAAGGCTGTGAAAGTTGGCTGGAGAAGCAACTCAATGCTGACTGGAATGCCGTTAACCACCGTAAGAATGACTGGTCACCTCAGGATTTCGAGCAAGTCTGGCAGTTTCCGGCAGGCACTCCGCTTCAAAGCGCGAGCTGGCGAGAAAAAGCGCGTCAGATTGCCCGTCGGGCGCGTAACGCTGTCGGTTTAAAGGAATGGGGGCTGATGGAGCAACTGTTTCCATTACATATGGCGCGTTTTTGCCTGATGCTTGCCGATCACTACTATTCATCTAACGACGCGCAGCAAAAATGGCAAGATCCGAATTATATCGTCTGGGCAAATAGCGATCGGCAGAGCGGCACGCTCAAACAACGGGTAGATGAGCATCTTGTGGGCGTCGCGCATCATGCGTATTTGCTTGGGCGGCAACTGATGCACACACGGGCATCGCTTCCGGCAATTGCCCGACATAAAGGTTTTAACCAGCGAGCTACAGATGCGAAATATCGCTGGCAGGACAAAGCCTGGGATGTGGCGCGTGCGTTACGTGAACGCAGTCGGGAAGATGGCTTTTTCGGTGTCAATATGGCCTCGACGGGGTGCGGTAAAACCTTTGCTAACGCCCGCATTATGTATGCGCTTGCTGATGAGCGTGAAGGGTGTCGTTTTACCATCGCATTGGGATTACGTACGCTGACTTTACAAACGGGTGATGCTCTGCGCAGCCGGCTTGGACTCGGTGAGGATGAGCTGGCTGTACTGATTGGTTCGGCGGCAGTCAAACAACTCTGGCAGCAGGAAAAAACAGACAATGATTGTGGAAGTGCTTCGCAAGAGTCGCTGGCAGAGGAGCAACAGTTTGTTAAATACGAAGGCAGTCTTCATACCGGGGCGCTGGAAAAATGGTTGAAGGATGACAGCAAACTTAAGGAGTTAGTAAGCGCACCGATTCTGGTAGCAACGATTGATCATCTTATTTCCGCGACCGAAGGTGTGCGTGGCGGGAAACAGCTTCCGGCGATGTTGCGTCTGTTAACCAGTGATTTAGTGCTCGACGAACCTGACGATTTTGATATTGCCGATCTCTATGCAGTATGTCGTCTGATGAACTGGGCCGGAATGTTGGGAACGCGGGTATTACTTTCTTCCGCGACGTTGCCGCCAGATTTGATTCAGGCTCTGTTCGCGGCTTATCTTGCCGGGCGCAAAATGTGGCAGGCGTCATGCGGTACGAACGGCAGACCCGTCAATATCTGCTGTGCCTGGTTTGATGAAAAAGATGCTGATGCCACACAAATTGGTGATGGCGCTACTTTTCGTGAGACGCACAAAAAGTTTGTTGCGCGACGAGCGTTAATGTTGGCTGAAAAAGAACGACTGCATTTCGGGCGTATAGCTTCGATTTCATCCCCATCAAGCGCGATTCAGGATGTTATCGAAAGCGTGGCTCAGACGGTACATGAGCAAATGCTGAAGTTGCATCAGGCGCATCGCCAGCAACACGAAAGCGGCAAAACTGTTTCGCTGGGTCTGGTGCGCTTCGCCAATATTAATTCTCTGGTCGCGGTGGCCAAAGCTCTGATTACCATTCCTTCACCAGAAGATGTCTGCATTCATTATTGCGTTTACCACTCCCGACATCCGCTGGCGGTACGTTCAAATATTGAGAAGCGGCTGGATCGCGCTTTTACTCGTCATAGAGAAGATGATTTCTGGAAAAACGAGGATATCGCTGAAGCCTTACATAAAAGTCCGGAATCGCACCATATTTTTGTGGTGTTGGGCACATCAGTTATAGAAGTGGGGCGTGACTGGGATGCGGACTGGGGAATTATTGAACCGAGTTCTATGCGTTCGATTATTCAATTTGCCGGACGTATTCAACGCCACCGCAGAAATGTGCCAACCAGTGAGAATCTGGTTATTTTGCGGAGCAATATCAAAGCATTGCAGAAAAAATGCCCCGCATTTTGTAAACCGGGTTTCGAAACAAAAGATCGCGTGCTGAATAGCCATGATATTTGCGAGCTGATACCACTCACGGACTACCGGACGATTAATGCCTTACCACGGATCTTACCTGCCAATAATGAAAATAAACTGGCGGAACTTGAGCATAGTCGTTTATTCACCGAGTTGATGAGTAGTAAAAGCAAACATGTGGTAGCTGCGCAATGGTGGCGCGCACCGCTAAGCTGGAACGGCTGGATGCAGCGCCAGACGCCTTTTCGTTATTCGTCGTTACCGGAAGCGGTGTTTTTTCTGCATATGGATGACGAAGAAAGTAAAGCGAGTTTCTATTCCCGCATGGGCGACAACGAGCGTAAAGAGCAGGGGAATTTCAAACGAGAAGAAGTGATATGCGCCAGCGGCGTTGCTTGCTGGGGCATGATGGATTACCAACAAGTTTTGTTGGATCTGGCTGTTGAGCACAGTTGTGAGATTAATCGTGTCGGGGAAAGGTTTGCTGAAGTGAGAGTACCCGTCTGTGACGAAGATGCGCTCAACGGCTGGCATTATCACCCATGGTTAGGGGTGTTTCGCGCCCCGTGAAGGGGCGCGAGCTGCCTGTACGGCAGTTTACAAGTCCGTATCCGGAGATACATCTATTTCTAAGCTGCCAACGGCAGTGCGTGAATATTAATCTCGCAACTATTATGTTTCAAATGATTTATGCATGGTAATATAACTTTGGTTTATTGCATTGGGTTTAGCTAGATTAATGCGTAGATACATCTAGGTGAACTATCCATGATTATCACCACGGGTGTTGTCCCTTTTGCTGTATGCGTCGTTGTACTGAAGCCATGTTGAGCTACGGAGATTTTTCAGTGAAGTTAGGGAACAACTTTAATTTGATGGATTAACGAAAGGAGCCGAGATGGAAAAAACGGCGCTAATACAATTTATTACTGATTACATCGCTTCGCGAAGGCAACCCAAAATCGATGCCTTTGAAAAAGAAGCAGCAAAGAGGCTGGAGCAGGGCGATGATGCCAGCGCCATCGCTCAGGAACGGCAGGAACTTGAAGCACGCTACCTGCCTCGTAACTGGTTAACGGATGCGGCGAAGCGTGTTCGTTCTATAAGGATAATCTCCCACGGGGCAAAATATAGTAATGGTGACTCCAAAGCATATGGACGTTATTTGGAGAAATTCGTCAGCGAGGGATATTTAAATACAGCATCACTGGCAATTATTAAAGAGGATGCTGAAGGCAACGCTGCATTTTATGATGTTGCAAAAATACTCCTAACAGATGTTCACGGAGATTCGTTACTCGCCAGCTTAAAACGTGGCGATTATCAATCATTAAATGCCTTTGCGTTGGATGATGAACAACTAAAACAATGGGTTGAATGCTTTAGTCAAGCATATGCATCGGAGTGGATAAAAGCGCACAAACTATCGAAGCAAATCTATTTCCCTGTGGATGATGGTTATCACCTGTTATGCCCGCTGTTTTCCAGCTCACTGGCGCAGGCAATGTATGAAAATCTAACCGCTGTGCGCTTTAGCGAGGAATCAAAAGCCATTCGCGATGCGCACAAGGCAGGTAAATGGCACTCACAGCCAGATATTCGTTTCCCTAATCTTGCTGAGATGCATTATGGAGGTGGAAATCAACAGAATATCTCCCTGCTAAACAGTGCCAGAGTTGGACGCGTCTGGTTGTTGCCATCAATGCCGCCTACCTGGACGACGCAGGAGCGCGCACCACAAAACATGCGCAGTATTTTTGCCTTACGCGGCGATTTCAATCGCTCAGCTTCGGGCACTATCGCCAGGATGACCTACTTACTGAAAGTTGACATAAACAATGTTCATATCCGTACTGCGCGCGCGAAATATATTGATGAGTTGATAGATTTGCTGTTCATGCAGGCATCCTCTTTTCAGCAAGAAAAATGGCAGGGATGGTCAGCACAATCACCAGAATTACCTCGTCACCAGCAGCTTTGGCTGGACCCGTGGCGAAGCTTGTCAGATGAGGCTTTCAAACTGGAGCGTGAGAAAAACGACTGGCAGAGGATAGTCGCTGATGACTTCGCGCGCTGGCTGAACTATCGCCTGAAAAAAGCAAGTTTCGATGTGGGAGCCGTCGAGCAAAGAGAGTGGCGTAGTCAGTCCCTGTTCACTCAACGGATGCGTGAAATGGAAGCCGTTTTGCAGGAGGCGCTGAAATGAGTTATCTGCTCTTGTTACCCCATATACGCATAGAAAACGCTAACGCCGTTTCCGGGTTGACCTGGGGATTCCCGGCGATGACCCATTTTCTCGGCTATGTTCATGCGCTTTCTCGCAAAGTGGTGGATGAATTTGGCGTAAGTTTTGCCGGTTGCGCAGTCGTTAGCCATGAACAGCATATTCAGGCGTACAGTTCCGGGCGCGATTTTCAGTTCGCTCTCACCCGTAACCCATTAACCAAAGAAGGTAAAACTGCCTCGTTCAATGAAGAGGGGCGTATGCACCTGACGGTTTCTCTACTTGTTGAATGTAATGGCGAAATTACTAATGGTGAATACGGTAGAAAAGCCCTGTGTGACCATCTGAAAATGCTTTGCCAGAGCCATAAACTGGCGGGTGGCAGCATTGTCAGTATGCGCGATCCGCAGCTTTTTCATGCACCTGAAGATGAAAAGCAACTGCGTAAAATCATCTGGCGTTTAATGCCGGGTTACGCGCTTTACGATCGCAGCGAATGGCTGGCTGAACATCACCAACAACATCCTGACATATCGTTGCTTGATGCCTGGCTCGATTTCGCCGCCATTAAATATCAGGCCGAATCCCCGGCTGAAGACAATAGCGCACAATGGACATACCAGCCGAAGCCAATGCCCGGTTTCCTCGTGCCATTAATGTGTGGTTACCAACGTATTTCTCCTGTGTACGCCTCTGGTGAAGTTGAAAATGCGCGCGACACCGTGACGCCATTTGCTTTTGCCGAAGCCGTTTATGGGATTGGTGAATGGCGCGGATTACATCGCATTACTGACCTGCAACCGCTGATGTGGCGCTACCGTACAACGGACACTGGATACTATTGCTCGGCAATACCACTCGTTGACGACCCTATAACTCATGAAGATGACGATTCAGAATAAGGACATAATTATGGCAAAGGCTCCTGTAGCAATAAAAACAGCATCGGTACTGGCATTTGAACGCAAACTGGCAACCTCTGATGCGGTGATGTATGCCGGTAACTGGCAAGGAAATGAATGGCAACCCATTGAAATTCAGGAGAAAGCGGTTCGTGGAACCATCTCTAATCGCCTGAAGAACACGATTACCAGCGATCCCACCAAACTGGATGCTGAAATCCAAAAAGCCAACCTACAACGGGTGGATGTGGCTTCGCTTCCGGTAGATGCAGATACGCTAAAAGTGGTGTTTACGCTGCGAGTGCTGGGTAATTTATCTTCACCTTCAGTATGTAATGATATGGCCTATCAGGAGGCGCTTTCTGAGGTCATTGAAGGTTACATCAGCGAGCATGGCTTTAAAGAGCTGGCGTTACGCTATGCGCTGAATCTGGCAAATGGTCGTTTTTTGTGGCGCAACCGCATTGGTGCTGAGCAGATCCTGGTGAAAGTTACTGCGAATGATACTTCATGGACTTTTAACAGCCATGACTTCTCTTTACGTCAATTTGGTCAAGGCCAGAGTAGCGTCACAGAACTGGCGGCAACGATTGAACAAGGGTTAAGCGGAAAAGAGTGGGTCATGCTTACGGTTGAGGCACAGGTTCGCCTCGGTGCCGGGCAAGAAGTCTTCCCATCACAGGAACTGGTGCTCGACAGTAACAGTAGCAAAAGTCGTGTGTTGTACCAGGTTGCAGGCATTGCCGGTATTCACTCCCAAAAAATTGGCAACGCTTTACGTACCATTGATACCTGGCATCCGAAGGTTGATGAGTTGGGAGCTATCGCTGTGGAACCTTATGGTTCTGTAACCAGTCGCGGTGTCGCTTGTCGTCAGCCAAAAGAAAAACTCGATTTTTATACCTTACTGGATAATTGGGTGACTAAAGGCGTCAAACCGGAAGTTGATCAGCAGCACTACGTGATGGCTGTCTTGATTCGTGGTGGTGTTTTTGGTGAGAAAGCGGAATAAGGAGCTGTCAATGGATCACTATCTTGAGATCCGTGTTCTGCCCGATCCTGAATTTTCGAGTGAAATGTTGATGGCGGCGTTATTTGCCAAATTGCACCGGACATTGGGTGCAAGAGGGCAAGGTGATATCGGCGTGAGTTTCCCGGACATAAACGTTACGCCAGGAGCGCGCTTACGCTTACATGGTAGCGCCCCGGCATTGCAGGAGCTTGAAGACTCAACGTGGCGTAAAGGGCTTACGGATTATTGCCAATGTTCGCCTGTCACTCCCATTCCTGAAATAAAGGGCTGGCGAGTGGTAAGTCGTGTACAGGTTAAAAGTAACCCACAGCGTCTGTTAAGGCGTTCAGTGAAAAAAGGCTGGCTTACTGAAGAACAGGCGATTGAGCGACTGGCGACGCAAGCTGAACAGCGGACCGATTTACCTTTTCTTAATATGAAGAGTTTGTCGAGTCAGCAACAGTTCAAGTTGTTTATCCAGCACGGTGATTTGCGCGCAGAACCGGTTAAAGGGGAATTCAGTAGTTATGGATTAAGCGCAACAGCAACCATACCCTGGTTTTGATGTTTTGCAATTATTAAGATGCCTGGCCGTGCGGCTGGGCTTTTTTTTAGTGTGGACTGGCCGTTGAGAAGATGTGTTGGATATTAATTGTTCATATCCGGGATGTTGTTTTCTTTGCTAAACCATTTCCTGGAGAGAGAGTTATTAAGCTGGGAGGTATACGAAGCCATCTATATGCGAAAAAAAAGCCCGTACTTTCGTACGAGCTCTTCTTAAAATATGGCGGTGAGGCGGGGATTCGAACCCCGGATACGTTGCCGTATACACACTTTCCAGGCGTGCTCCTTCAGCCACTCGGACACCTCACCAAATTTTTGTTGCCTGACCTCATGGGGGCAACGGGGCGCTACTATAGGGAGTTGGAGTAAAACGGTCAAGAAGAATTTATTTAGATTGGTTTGTTTGGTTATGCATTGTTCATGCGGTTCATCCGTCCAGGATTGTGACTGTACATGCTCTGGGCAAGTATTTATCAAAAGCTACGCTGGAAATATGAGATTGAAGACATTCTAATCGACCCTTTTTTCAGGGTGAGATGTAACTCATTGATTTTATTTATTACTATTTTGATGCCTCGAAAAAGGGTATGAATTGGAGATTTTGTAAGTTTTAACAGTAAATCAATCGGATAGTCTGCTATTATTCCAGTTCACTGCCGTACAGGCAGCTTAGAAAAGCTGCGTGGAGTAAGGCCTGTTATTGCGTGTGTTCACTGCCGTACAGGCAGCTTAGAAATGCACACACTGAACGGCGGGATATACAACCTCGTTCACTGCCGTACAGGCAGCTTAGAAAATCTTCGGTTATACGTTCTTTCACTGCCGTGCAGTTCACTGCCGTACAGGCAGCTTAGAAATCACTAAATCCCTGTTAGACGCGTTATTTGATGTTCACTGCCGTACAGGCAGCTTAGAAATGGGTAAACCCCGCATGACCCGCGCAGACAAAGTTCACTGCCGTACTGGCAGCTTAGAAACGGGGGTCTCTGGCATACGCTGCTAGAGAATCGTTCACTGCCGTACAGGCAGCTTAGAAAGCCGAAGCCCGGCGTAGCCGGTACGGATCATCGTTCACTGCCGCACAGGCAGTTATAAAATCCATAACCCAATATTTATTTTCTTCCTTAACTCCAGACGCAAAAAAGGCCGGTTAAACCGACCTTTTACTCGTTCTTTCTCTTCGCCCATCAGGCGGCAAAACAATCAGCGACTACGGAAGACAATGCGGCCTTTGCTCAGGTCGTACGGGGTCAGTTCAACAGTCACTTTGTCGCCCGTCAGGATGCGGATGTAGTTTTTGCGCATTTTACCGGAGATGTGTGCAGTAACCACGTGACCGTTTTCTAACTCTACGCGGAACATGGTGTTAGGCAACGTTTCAAGAACGGTGCCTTGCATTTCAATATTGTCTTCTTTGGCCATCTAATCCTCTGGGGTATCACTACCGTAATTTGAACCGGCAAGATAATGCCGAAGTTCTGTAAATAAGTAAAGATTTGCGCGCTAAATCGCAACAAACAGGTTTGGCACATAACTCCGAAAACACACGGCTAAGCCGCACCAAAAGCGCAACGTATAAGGGAGCGGTGAGATAAACGATGGGCGTTACCTGACGCGAAAAATTCCTTATCGGCAGCGGAGTAATGAGCGTAACCAACTCTGCGACCGCAATTATAACACTCTGGAGAGAAATGTGCCGAAAACATTCATTTCTGAGGCGAAAACAATTGCCGTGGCACCCAGAAGTTATTCGGCAATCGTTCCGGGCGCATTTGATTAAGATAATTGAGGTAATCCCTGCGGGGAATTTCGCAGGCGCCAAGCGAAGCTGTGTGATCATTAAGCACCTGACAGTCGATTAATTTGCCACCGTGATGGATAAATTCTTCGCAGAATACCAGGAGCGCCGTTTTGGACGCATTTTCCATGCGGCTGAACATCGACTCACCACAAAATAACGTTCCCTGCGCCACGCCATATATGCCGCCGACAAGCTCGTCTTCACGCCAGACTTCAATCGAGTGGGCATGACCCAACTCGTGCAGGCGGTAGTAGGCTTCAACCACGTCGCGCGTGATCCAGGTTCCTTCTTCGCGATCGCTGGCACAACCTTCAATAACCTGACCAAAGGCGTAATTCATTGTGACACGATAGGGCGAGCGTTTATGAAAGCGTTTCATACTGCGACTAATATGCAGTGATTCTGGCCATAATACCGCGCGCGGATCGGGCGACCACCACAGAATGGGGTCGCCAGGAGAAAACCACGGAAAAATACCGCGTTGATAAGCCATTAACAGACGCGCAGGGCTTAGATCGCCCCCCAGCGCCAGCAAGCCGTTAGGCTCACGTAATGCGCCTTCCGGGGAAGGGAAGGCTATTGAATGGCGAGAAAGCTGAACCAGGCGCATGACCGCAAAACTCCACTACGCAAGTCGGATCGTTCAATAATAGCTCACAAACCCTGCTTAAACTGGTAATAACGCCCCTGTCTGGCAAGCAGTTCTGCGTGAGTACCTTGCTCAATAATTTGTCCGTTGTCCATCACAATTATTTGCTGGAAACGAGAGAGACCGCGAAGTCGATGGGTGACCATTAACACCGTTTTCTCACGCATCATTTCTGCAAGTAATTCAAGGATCTGACTTTCAGTTGTGGCATCTAAGCCTTCGGTTGGTTCGTCCAGCAATACCAGTGGCGCATCGTGTAATAGCGCACGGGCGATAGCCAGACGGCGCAGTTCGCCACCGGAGAGTTGGCGTCCACCTTCACCCAGCCAACTGTTGAGTCCTGCGTCTTCAAGCAGCTTCTCCAGACCGACGCGGCGCAAGATCTCCGCCAGAGCCTCATCACTGCTGCCTGGTGCTGCAAGTAACAGATTATCTCGCAGCGTGGCGCTAAACAGATGTACACGCTGTGGCACAACGCTGATGGTCTGGCGCAGAGTCGCTTCATTCAGGCTGGCTATAGGGCTACCGTTAAGCAAAATTTCGCCCTGTTGTGGGTCCCATGCGCGAGTCAGCAGTTGTAACAGTGTTGATTTACCGCATCCCGTTCGACCGAGAATCGCAATATGTTCTCCGGCGTTTGCCTGAAGGGAAATCCCTTTAAGAGCTTGCTGTGATTGCTCAGGATAAGTGAACTGAACATCACGTAACGTCACGGAAACCTGATCGGCAACATGGGTTTGGGTATCAGGGAAGGTGACTTCCGGTTTTTGATCCGTTAAGTCAGTGATCCGTACTGCAGAGGCAATGACTTGCCCCAGATGCTGAAATGCACCTGTCACCGGCGCCAGAGCCTCAAACGCAGCTAACGCACAGAAGACAAACAGGGCAATTAACGCGCCGGGTTGAGGATTGCCACCAACGCCGCCAGACGCCATCCACAGCATCAGGATCACCGCTAACGCGCCAATGAGTAGCATTATCGCTTGCGATAAAGCGGTTAGTTCAGATTGACGGCGTTGCGCTTCCAGCCACTGAATTTCAGTATTCTCTAACTGCGTACGATAACGATCGCTGGCACCAAAAATGGTCAGTTCAGCTTGCCCTTGCAGCCAGGCTGTCAGTTGCTGGCGATACTGCCCGCGAAGATGAGTCAGATTATGCCCTGTGCTTTTACCAGCACGATAAAATAGCGGAGGCATCAGGAACAACGTCAGCAACATAATGCCGCCCAGCGTGAAGGCGAGGGTGAAATCGAGGAAGCTTAACCCAATTGTCACCACCATAATCACCACAAAAGCGCCCACCAGCGGTGAGATAACGCGCAAATAAAGATGATCGAGCGTATCAACATCCGCCACGACGCGGTTGAGCAATTCGCCCTGACGATAGCGCGCCAGCCCGGCAGGGGAGAGCGGCAAAAGTTTACTGAAGGTGTAAATGCGCAGATGCTGCAATACGCGGAAAGTCGCGTCATGACTCACCAGACGTTCAAAATAACGCCCTGCGGTACGGGTGATTGCCGCGCCACGCACCCCTGCGGCGGGGAGCATATAGTTGAAGCTGTACAGTCCTGCAACGCCCGCAACCGCTGAGGCGGAGAGGAACCAGCCGGAAAGCGTCAACAGACCGATACTGGCGAGCAGAGTAATAATCGCCAGCACAATACCAAGGCTTAACATCCATTTATGACGTTTATACAGAGCCAGATAGGGTAGCAAAGCGCGCATTTAAATCTCCTCCTGACGATGAGCCAGCAATGTAGCGAAAGGACCGTTAGCCACGCTTAATTCCGCGTAACGTCCTTGCTCAATAATCTGACCATCCTGCATTACCCATATGGCGTCCCAGTCAGCAAGATCTTCTAACTGGTGGGTGACCATTAACGTAGTCTGGCGCAAAGAGGCGGCATTCAGCGCCTCCATCACTCGCTGTTCACTGTGTGCATCCAGGCTGGCAGCGGGTTCATCCAACAGTAATAGCGAACAGGGATGCAGTAATGCGCGAGCCACCGCCACGCGTTGCGCCTGCCCCACGGAAAGGCGGGCAGCCTGGTCGCCAACAGGCGTATCAACTCCTTGTGGCAGGAGCGGTAGAAACTCACTGACCCAGGCGTTATCCAGTGCTGTTTGTAACTCTTGTTCGCTGGCATCAGGTCGCGCCAGTAGCACATTGTCCCGTAGTGTTGCTGCTGGTAATTGTGGATTTTGCCCAACCCAGGAGAGATGTTTACGCCACGATTCCGGTGATAAATCACGTAATTCTATCCCGTTGACCCGTAGTGATCCCTGATATGAGAGAAAACCGGAAAGCGCATTAAGCAGTGAACTTTTACCTGAACCGCTACGACCAACCAACACCGCACGTTGACCTGCTGGCAAAGTAAAGTTCAGCGGTCCGGCCAGCGTTTTACCTTCTGGCGATGTGATAAACAGATCCTCGGCCTCAATGGTCACCGGATCGGTCGATGTTAATTCCGTCTCACCGCGCTGCGGATGGGCGAGCGGGGTTTCCATAAACGTTTTCAGACTGTCCGCCGCGCCAACAGCCTGGGCTTTAGCATGATAAAACGTACCGAGATCGCGCAATGGCTGGAAAAACTCAGGCGCAAGTATCAGCGCCAGAAAACCCGCAGCCAGCGTCACGCCAGTATCATAGTGACCAAAATCCAGCTCGCCGAGATAGGAAAAACCAAAGTACACCGCCACAAGGGCAATCGACAGCGAGGTAAAGAACTCCAGTATGCCGGAGGATAAAAATGCCAGCCGCAGCACTTCCATTGTCCGTTGACGGAAATCTTCCGAAGCAGAACGAATGCTTTCAATTTCAGCTTCACCACGACCAAAAATACGCAGCGTTTCCATGCCGCGCAGGCGATCGAGGAAATGCCCACTTAAGCGAGCAAGTGCGAGAAAGTTACGTCGGTTAGCATCGGCGGCGCCCATTCCAACTAACGCCATAAACAACGGGATTAACGGCGCAGTGCCCAGCAGAATAAGCGCCGCAGCCCAGTTAGAAGGGAATATTGCTACCACAATCAGCAGCGGCACCGACACTGCCAGCGCCATTTGTGGCAGGTAGCGAGCATAGTAATCATGCATATCGTCAATTTGCTCGAGTACCAGCGTCGCCCAACTCCCCGCTGGTTTGCCCTGAATCCACGCCGGTCCTGCTTGCTGCAAACGGTCGAGAACCTGGCGGCGGATGGCAAAACGGATATGCTGCCCGGCGTGATAACCCACCCGTTCGCGCAACCAGACCACCCATGCGCGCAACACAAAGGTCAGCACCAGTAAAGTAAAGGGCAGAAGCAGGGCTTCGCGGGGGATGTTCTCCATAATCATGTGCTGCAGAATACGCGCCATGAACCAGGCCTGGGCAATTATCAATATGCCACTCACAAAGCCCAACAGACGAGAAATATTCAGCCACCGTTGGGAGATGACGCTTTGCTGTTTTAACCAGCGGGTTAACTCTTTTTGACGGGATTTATTCATTGCACGCTTAGCAGGTGAGTTATCAGAATTTTTTGCAGGGCAATGTTACAACGGAGGAATAATAAAGGCGACCCATAGTCGCATGGTGTCGCCTTCTTTACTTTTGTTACTGATTTGTAAAATTATTTTGCGTCAGCTAAACCGTCGAGGTAGCGTTCAGCATCCAGTGCCGCCATGCAGCCTGTACCGGCGGAAGTAATGGCCTGGCGATAAATATGATCCATCACATCACCTGCGGCAAAGACGCCCGGAATGCTGGTCTGGGTGGCATTACCATGAATACCCGATTGTACTTTGATGTAGCCGTTTTCCAGCTCCAGTTGCCCTTCGAAAATGGCGGTATTCGGGCTATGACCGATAGCAACAAACAGACCGGCAACGTCGAGCGACTCGATGTTATCGCTGTTTTGTGTATCACGAAGACGAACGCCAGTGACACCCATCTGATCGCCGGTCACTTCTTCCAGCGTACGGTTGGTGTGCAGAATGATGTTGCCGTTCTCCACTTTATCCATCAGACGCTTAATCAGAATTTTTTCTGCGCGGAAAGTATCGCGGCGGTGAATCAGGTGTACTTCAGAAGCAATGTTAGAGAGATACAATGCCTCTTCAACAGCGGTATTACCGCCGCCGATAACCGCAACCTTCTGATTACGGTAGAAGAATCCATCGCAGGTCGCACAGGCAGAAACCCCACGTCCTTTAAAGGCTTCTTCAGAGGGCAGGCCGAGATAGCGAGCAGAAGCTCCGGTAGCAATAATCAGCGCATCGCAGGTGTACTCGCCGCTGTCGCCAGACAGACGGAACGGACGATTCTGCAAATCCACTTTGTTGATGTGATCAAAGATGATTTCAGTTTCAAATTTGGTGGCATGTTCATGCATGCGTTCCATTAATAACGGACCGGTCAGATCGTTTGGATCGCCTGGCCAGTTTTCCACTTCCGTGGTGGTGGTCAGTTGGCCGCCTTTTTCCATGCCGGTAATCAGCACGGGTTGCAGGTTGGCGCGCGCCGCGTAGACAGCAGCGGTATAGCCCGCCGGGCCTGAACCCAGGATAAGCAGTTTACTGTGTTTGGTCGTGCCCATGAGATCCCCATAGTTGTTGGCAGACAATGGGCAGGATTGTAGGGAATTTACAGACGTAAAAAAAGAGTATGACGATTTTGTTAACGATTTGTGCAATCGTCAGAAGCGATAAGCATGTCAAATTCTTCTGTCATTATCACGCCTGCTACTTAATTTTTCCGGTTTATAAGCCGATTAAATGATGATTAAACGCGACTGTTAATGAATAACTGGCATGTTGTACTAAAAAACGATGTTTTGCTTTGACAATCACCTGGTGTTTTGCGAAAACATTCGAGGAAGAAAAAAACAGTATTCTTATATGCGCATAATCATGCATGTAAATACCATGTTTACCGTGCTAGTGAAATCTACGCATGGCGTGGACAGACGCCATTCGTGATGTCGATAGCAGCCTCCAGGCAACGGTCTTCTCACCGTAGACCCAGGCATTGCGCGCCGTGAATCTTAATGATTTCGGTCTATCGTGACGGGTAGCGACTCTGAACAGTGATGTTTTCAGGGTCAGACAGGAGTAGGGAAGGAATACAGAGAGACAATAATAATGGTAGATAGCAAGAAGCGCCCTGGCAAAGATCTCGACCGTATCGATCGTAACATTCTTAATGAGTTGCAAAAGGATGGGCGTATTTCTAACGTCGAGCTTTCTAAACGTGTGGGACTTTCCCCAACGCCGTGCCTTGAGCGTGTGCGTCGGCTGGAAAGACAAGGGTTTATCCAGGGCTATACGGCACTGCTGAACCCGCATTATCTGGATGCATCACTTCTGGTATTCGTTGAGATTACTCTGAATCGTGGTGCTCCGGATGTGTTTGAACAATTCAATACCGCTGTACAAAAACTTGAAGAAATTCAGGAGTGTCATTTAGTATCTGGTGATTTCGACTACCTGTTGAAAACACGCGTGCCGGATATGTCAGCTTACCGTAAGCTGCTGGGGGAAACTCTGCTGCGTCTGCCTGGCGTCAATGACACACGGACATACGTTGTTATGGAAGAAGTCAAGCAGAGTAATCGTCTGGTTATTAAGACGCGCTAACACGGAACAGGTGCAAAATCGGCGTATTTTGATTACACTCCTGTTAATCCATACAGCAACAGTACTGGGGTAACCTGGTACTGTTGTCCGTTTTAGCATCGGGCAGGAAAAGCCTGTAACCTGGAGAGCCTTTCTTGAGCCAGGAATACACTGAAGACAAAGAAGTCACATTGACAAAGTTAAGCAGCGGGCGCCGACTTCTGGAGGCGTTGCTGATTCTTATTGTCCTGTTTGCCGTCTGGTTGATGGCAGCTTTATTGAGTTTTAACCCTTCGGATCCTAGCTGGTCGCAAACGGCCTGGCATGAGCCTATCCATAATTTAGGTGGGGCTCCTGGTGCGTGGCTGGCCGATACCCTGTTCTTCATTTTTGGCGTGATGGCTTACACCATCCCCGTCATCATTGTCGGTGGCTGTTGGTTTGCGTGGCGTCATCAGGCCAGCGACGAATACATTGATTATTTTGCCGTTTCGTTACGTATTATTGGCGTGCTGGCGCTCATCCTTACCTCCTGTGGTCTGGCAGCCATTAACGCCGACGATATCTGGTATTTTGCCTCTGGTGGCGTAATCGGTAGTTTATTAAGCACCACGTTGCAGCCTCTGCTACACAGCAGTGGGGGAACTATTGCGCTGCTTTGCGTCTGGGCAGCTGGCCTGACGCTGTTTACCGGTTGGTCCTGGGTGACTATTGCCGAAAAACTGGGCGGCTGGATTTTAAACATTCTCACCTTCGCCAGTAATCGCACCCGTCGCGATGATACCTGGGTCGATGAAGATGAGTATGAAGACGACGAAGAGTACGAAGATGAAAACCACGGCAAACAGCATGAATCGCGCCGTGCTCGTATTCTTCGTGGCGCGCTAGCGCGTCGTAAACGCCTGGCGGAAAAATTCATTAATCCGATGGGGCGGCAAACAGACGCTGCGTTATTCTCCGGCAAGCGGATGGATGATGAAGACGATGTTACCTACACTGCGCGCGGCGTAGCAGCCGATCCTGATGACGTCCTGTTTTCGGGCAATCGTGCAACGCAGCCAGAGTATGACGAATACGATCCTTTATTAAATGGTGCGCCGATTACCGAGCCTGTCGCTGCCGCAGCGGCTGCAACCACGGCGACGCAAAGCTGGGCCGCGCCGGTTGAACCTGTTACTCAGACGCCGCCTGTTGCCTCTGTTGATGTTCCACCTGCGCAACCTACTGTTGCCTGGCAGCCTGTGCCGGGGCCGCAAACGGGCGAGCCGGTTATTGCTCCTGCAGCGGAAGGTTACCCACAGCAGCCACAATATTCGCAGCCTGCGGTGCAATATAATGAGCCGCTGCAACAGCCTGTACCGCCACAGCAGTCGTACTATACGCCTGCTGCGGAACAACCGGTTCAGCAACCTTACTACGCCCCTGAACAAGCTGTTCAGCAACCATCTTACGCGCCTGCTGCGGAACAACCTGTTCAACAGCCGTATTATGCCCCTGCACCAGAACAGCCGGTGGCTGGTAACGCCTGGCAAGCCGAAGAGCAGCAATCCGCTTTTGCTCCACAGTCTACAAACCAGACGGAGCAAACTTACCAGCAGCCAGCCGTTCAGGAGCCGTTGTACCAACAGCCGCAACCTGTTGAACAGCAGCCTGTCGCGACACCTGAGCCTGTTGTAGAAGAGACAAAGCCTGCGCGTCCGCCGCTTTACTATTTTGAAGAAGTGGAAGAGAAGCGTGCCCGTGAACGTGAACAACTTGCGGCCTGGTATCAACCGATTCCTGAACCGGTTAAAGAACCAGAACCGATCAAATCTTCGCTGAAAGCAACTTCTGTTGCAGCAGTACCTCCAGTAGAAGCCGCTGCCGCTGTTTCACCGCTGGCATCGGGCGTGAAAAAAGCGACCCTGGCGACGGGAGCCGCAGCGACGGTTGCTGCGCCTGTTTTCAGCCTGGCAAATAGCGGTGCGCCGCGTCCGCAAGTGAAAGAGGGCATTGGCCCGCAGTTACCTCGACCGAAGCGTATCCGCGTACCAACACGTCGTGAACTGGCGTCATATGGCATTAAGCTGCCCTCACAGCGTGCAGCGGAAGAGAAGGCTCGTGAAGCCCAGCGCAACCAGTACGATGCTGGCGGGCAGTATAACGATGATGAAATCGATGCGATGCAGCAGGATGAACTGGCTCGTCAGTTCGCCCAGACGCAGCAGCAACGCTATGGCGAGCAATATCAACATGATGTGCCAGTGAACGTGGAAGATGCAGATGCTGCGGCAGAGGCTGAGCTGGCTCGTCAGTTTGCCCAGACTCAGCAGCAGCGTTATTCCGGTGAACAACCGGCTGGGGCGAATCCGTTCTCGCTGGATGATTTCGAATTTTCACCGATGAAAGCGTTAGTGGATGATGGTCCACACGAACCGCTGTTTACGCCAATTGTTGAACCTGTTCAGCAGCCGCAGCAACCGGTAGCGCCACAGCAGCAATATCAGCAACCGGTAGCGCCGCAGCCGCAGGATACTCTGCTTCATCCGCTGTTAATGCGCAATGGCGACAGTCGTCCACTACACAAACCGACGACGCCGCTGCCTTCTCTGGATTTGCTGACGCCGCCGCCGAGCGAAGTGGAACCCGTAGATACCTTTGCGCTTGAGCAAATGGCGCGTCTGGTAGAGGCGCGTCTGGCTGATTTCCGCATTAAAGCCGATGTCGTCAATTATTCTCCGGGGCCGGTTATCACCCGCTTTGAGCTGAATCTGGCACCGGGCGTAAAAGCGGCGCGTATTTCTAATTTGTCACGTGACCTCGCTCGTTCGCTATCAACCGTGGCGGTTCGTGTCGTTGAAGTTATTCCGGGTAAACCTTACGTAGGTCTGGAGTTACCCAACAAAAAACGCCAAACCGTTTACCTGCGTGAAGTGCTGGACAATGCTAAGTTCCGCGATAACCCATCGCCATTAACGATAGTGCTGGGTAAAGATATCGCTGGCGATCCGGTTGTTGCCGATCTGGCAAAAATGCCGCATTTGTTGGTTGCGGGCACTACCGGCTCCGGTAAGTCAGTCGGTGTGAACGCCATGATCCTGAGTATGCTCTATAAAGCGCAGCCGGAAGATGTGCGTTTCATCATGATCGACCCGAAAATGCTGGAGCTTTCGGTATATGAAGGTATTCCGCATCTGCTAACGGAAGTCGTGACCGACATGAAAGATGCTGCCAACGCTTTACGCTGGTGCGTCAACGAAATGGAGCGTCGTTATAAACTGATGTCTGCGCTGGGTGTGCGTAACCTGGCGGGTTATAACGAAAAAATTGCTGAAGCTGACCGTATGATGCGCCCAATACCAGATCCGTACTGGAAACCGGGCGACAGTATGGATGCTCAGCATCCGGTGCTGAAAAAAGAGCCTTATATTGTTGTTCTGGTCGATGAATTTGCCGACCTGATGATGACGGTGGGTAAAAAAGTGGAAGAGCTGATTGCACGTCTGGCGCAAAAAGCCCGTGCCGCAGGTATCCACCTCGTACTGGCAACGCAACGTCCATCAGTTGATGTTATTACAGGTCTGATTAAAGCGAATATTCCGACCCGTATCGCCTTTACGGTATCCAGTAAAATTGACTCACGAACCATTCTCGATCAGGCTGGTGCCGAATCGTTACTGGGCATGGGGGATATGCTCTACTCCGGGCCGAACTCCACCATGCCGGTACGTGTTCATGGTGCCTTTGTTCGGGATCAGGAAGTTCATGCCGTGGTGCAGGACTGGAAAGCGCGTGGTCGCCCACAGTATGTTGATGGCATCACCTCCGACAGTGAAAGCGAAGGTGGCGCGGGCGGTTTCGATGGCGCTGAAGAACTGGATCCGTTGTTCGATCAGGCGGTGCAGTTTGTCACTGAAAAACGCAAAGCGTCAATTTCAGGCGTACAGCGTCAGTTCCGCATTGGTTATAACCGTGCGGCGCGTATTATCGAACAGATGGAAGCGCAGGGGATCGTCAGCGAACAGGGGCACAACGGTAATCGTGAAGTGCTGGCCCCACCGCCGTTTGACTAATGGATGTGTAGGCCGGATAAGACGCAATAGCGTCGCATTCGGCACTCTATCAACTGAAAATTCAGTATTTTCTTCTTTCCTCAAGCTGATTATTAGCCTGGAATAGAGTAGAGGGAACTCCCGTTTGGGAGTGACGTAATTTGAGGAACAATGATGAAAAAAATTGCCATCACCTGTGCATTACTCTCAAGTTTAGTGGCGTCCAGTGTTTGGGCTGATGCCGCAAGCGATCTGAAAAGCCGCCTGGATAAAGTCAGCAGCTTCCACGCCAGCTTCACGCAAAAAGTGACTGACGGTAGCGGTGCGGCGGTGCAGGAAGGTCAGGGCGATCTGTGGGTGAAACGTCCTAACTTGTTCAACTGGCATATGACTCAACCTGATGAAAGCATCCTGGTTTCTGACGGTAAAACACTGTGGTTCTATAACCCGTTCGTTGAGCAGGCTACGGCAACCTGGCTGAAAGATGCTACCGGTAATACGCCGTTTATGCTGATTGCCCGCAACCAGTCCAGCGACTGGCAGCAGTACAATATCAAACAGAATGGTGATGACTTTATCCTGACGCCGAAAGCCAGCAATGGCAACCTGAAGCAGTTCACCATCAACGTGGGGCGTGACGGCACAATCCATCAGTTTAGCGCGGTGGAGCAGGACGATCAGCGCAGCAGTTATCAACTGAAATCCCAGCAAAATGGCGTTGTGGATGCAGCGAAATTTACCTTCACCCCGCCGCAAGGCGTAACGGTAGATGACCAACGTAAGTAGAGGCACCTGAGTGAGCAATCTGTCGCTCGATTTTTCGGATAATACTTTTCAACCTCTGGCCGCGCGTATGCGGCCAGAAAATTTAGCACAGTATATCGGTCAGCAACATTTGCTGGCTGCGGGGAAGCCGTTGCCGCGCGCTATCGAAGCCGGGCACCTGCATTCAATGATCCTCTGGGGGCCGCCGGGTACGGGTAAAACGACCCTTGCTGAAGTGATCGCCCGCTACGCAAACGCTGATGTGGAACGTATTTCTGCCGTTACTTCTGGTGTGAAAGAGATTCGCGAGGCGATCGAGCGCGCGCGGCAGAACCGCAACGCCGGACGCCGCACCATTCTGTTTGTTGACGAAGTACATCGCTTCAACAAGAGCCAGCAGGATGCGTTTCTACCGCATATTGAAGATGGCACCATCACTTTCATTGGCGCGACGACTGAAAACCCCTCGTTTGAGCTTAATTCGGCGCTGCTTTCACGTGCCCGCGTCTATCTGCTGAAATCATTGACGACCGAGGATATTGAGCGAGTACTTACTCAGGCGATGGAAGACAAAACGCGCGGCTATGGTGGGCAGGATATTGTTCTGCCAGATGAAACACGCCGTGCGATTGCTGAACTGGTGAATGGTGACGCGCGTCGGGCGTTAAATACGTTGGAAATGATGGCGGATATGGCCGAAGTCGATGGCAGTGGCAAACGTGTCCTGAAGCCCGAATTACTGACGGAAATCGCCGGTGAGCGTAGCGCCCGCTTCGATAACAAAGGCGATCGCTTTTACGATCTGATTTCCGCACTGCATAAATCTGTGCGTGGCAGCGCACCTGATGCGGCGTTGTACTGGTATGCGCGAATTATTACTGCTGGTGGTGATCCGTTATATGTCGCGCGTCGCTGTCTGGCGATAGCGTCGGAAGACGTCGGCAATGCTGACCCACGTGCGATGCAGGTAGCGATTGCTGCATGGGATTGCTTTACCCGTGTTGGTCCGGCAGAAGGCGAACGCGCCATTGCCCAGGCGATTGTTTACCTGGCCTGCGCGCCGAAAAGCAACGCTGTGTATACGGCGTTTAAAGCCGCGCTGGCCGATGCTCGCGAACGTCCGGATTATGACGTGCCGGTTCATTTGCGTAATGCGCCGACGAAATTAATGAAGGAAATGGGCTACGGGCAGGAATATCGTTACGCTCATGATGAAGCAAACGCTTATGCGGCCGGTGAGGTTTACTTCCCACCGGAAATAGCACAAACACGCTATTATTTCCCGACAAACAGGGGGCTGGAAGGCAAGATTGGCGAAAAGCTCGCCTGGCTGGCTGAACAGGATCAAAATAGCCCCATAAAACGCTACCGTTAATGTTATCGTTGCGGTAATGTTGTTACTGTATCCCTGTGGTCGCAGGCTGTGGCCACATCTCCCATTTAATTCGATAAGCACAGGATAAGCATGCTCGATCCCAATCTGCTGCGTAATGAGCCAGACGCAGTCGCTGAAAAACTGGCACGCCGGGGCTTTAAGCTGGATGTAGATAAGCTGGGCGCTCTTGAAGAGCGTCGTAAAGTATTGCAGGTCAAAACGGAAAACCTGCAAGCGGAGCGTAACTCCCGATCGAAATCCATTGGCCAGGCGAAAGCGCGCGGGGAAGATATCGAGCCTTTACGTCTGGAAGTGAACAAACTGGGCGAAGAGCTGGATGCAGCAAAAGCCGAGCTGGATGCTTTACAGGCTGAAATTCGCGATATCGCGCTGACAATCCCTAACCTGCCTGCAGATGAAGTGCCGGTGGGTAAAGACGAAAATGACAACGTTGAAGTCAGCCGCTGGGGCACCCCGCGTGAGTTTGACTTTGAAGTTCGTGACCACGTGACGCTGGGTGAAATGCACTCTGGCCTCGACTTTGCAGCAGCGGTTAAGCTGACCGGTTCGCGCTTTGTGGTGATGAAAGGGCAGATCGCACGTATGCACCGCGCATTGTCGCAGTTTATGCTGGATCTGCATACCGAGCAGCATGGCTATAGTGAAAACTATGTCCCGTATCTGGTTAACCAGGATACGCTTTACGGTACAGGTCAGTTGCCGAAATTTGCTGGCGACCTGTTCCATACCCGTCCGCTGGAAGAAGAAGCAGACACCAGTAACTACGCGCTGATCCCAACGGCAGAAGTTCCGCTGACCAACCTGGTTCGCGGTGAAATCATTGATGAAGATGACCTGCCGATTAAGATGACCGCCCATACGCCATGCTTCCGTTCTGAAGCCGGTTCTTATGGTCGTGATACCCGTGGTCTGATCCGTATGCACCAGTTCGACAAAGTTGAAATGGTTCAGATCGTGCGCCCGGAAGACTCTATGGCGGCGCTGGAAGAGATGACCGGTCATGCAGAAAAAGTCCTGCAACTGCTGGGTCTGCCGTACCGTAAAATCATCCTTTGCACTGGTGACATGGGCTTTGGCGCGTGCAAAACTTACGACCTGGAAGTATGGATCCCGGCGCAGAACACCTACCGCGAAATTTCTTCCTGCTCTAACGTCTGGGATTTCCAGGCGCGTCGTATGCAGGCACGCTGCCGCAGCAAGTCTGACAAGAAAACCCGTCTGGTTCATACCCTGAACGGTTCCGGGCTGGCTGTTGGTCGCACGCTGGTTGCGGTAATGGAAAACTATCAGCAGGCCGATGGTCGTATTGAAGTACCAGAAGTTTTGCGTCCATATATGAACGGACTGGAATATATTGGCTAATACCCAATTTTTCTGAATCTAAAAAGCGCCTGCGGGCGCTTTTTTTGTCTCCCTTTGATACCAAACAATAATTACTCGTTACTTAAGCGCAATACTACTTACGAGTGAAAATCTACCTATCCTGTTGATTTTCAAATCATTCGATGTATACAAACCTATATAGCGCCAGCTATAAAAATAATTACACAATACGGTTTGTTACTGGAATTAATCGTGAGCAAGCTTGAGTGAGCCATTATGAAAACGAAAATCCCTGATGCGGTATTGGCTGCTGAGGTGAGTCGCCGTGGTTTGGTTAAAACGACAGCGATCGGTGGCCTGGCGATGGCCAGCAGTGCATTAACATTACCTTTTAGTCGAATAGCGCACGCTGTCGATAACGCCATTGCGGCAAATTCTGACGAGAAGGTTATCTGGAGCGCATGTACAGTTAACTGCGGTAGCCGCTGCCCACTGCGAATGCATGTTGTGGACGGTGAAATCAAATACGTCGAAACAGATAATACCGGTGATGACAATTACGATGGCCTGCACCAGGTACGCGCCTGTTTGCGTGGACGTTCCATGCGTCGCCGCGTTTATAACCCAGACCGCCTGAAATATCCGATGAAACGCGTCGGGGCGCGCGGTGAAGGCAAATTCGAGCGTATTAGCTGGGAAGAAGCCTACGACATTATCGCGACCAATATGCAGCGCCTGATTAAAGAGTACGGTAATGAATCCATCTATCTGAACTATGGTACAGGTACGCTGGGCGGCACCATGACCCGTTCCTGGCCACCGGGAAATACTTTGGTCGCGCGCCTGATGAACTGCTGCGGCGGTTATCTGAACCATTATGGTGATTATTCCTCCGCGCAAATTGCAGAAGGTCTGAACTATACCTATGGCGGCTGGGCGGATGGCAACAGCCCGTCAGATATCGAAAACAGTAAGCTAGTGGTGCTGTTTGGTAATAACCCGGGCGAAACGCGAATGAGCGGCGGCGGGGTAACTTATTACCTTGAACAGGCACGTCAGAAATCAAATGCTCGCATGATCATCATCGATCCGCGCTATACCGACACCGGTGCCGGGCGTGAAGATGAGTGGATCCCAATTCGTCCGGGAACAGATGCCGCACTGGTTAACGGTCTGGCGTACGTCATGATCACCGAAAATCTGGTTGATCAGGAATTCCTCGATAAATATTGCGTTGGCTACGACGAGAAAACCCTGCCAGCCAGTGCGCCGAAAAATGGCCACTACAAAGCCTATATTCTGGGTGAAGGGGCAGACGGCGTTGCCAAAACGCCGGAATGGGCATCGCAAATCACCGGTGTTCCGGCAGACAAAATCATCAAACTGGCTCGTGAAATCGGCAGTACCAAACCGGCGTTTATCAGCCAGGGGTGGGGGCCGCAGCGTCACGCTAATGGTGAAATCGCAACCCGTGCTATCTCGATGCTGGCGATTCTGACCGGTAACGTTGGTATCAATGGAGGGAACAGCGGCGCGCGTGAAGGTTCATACAGCTTACCGTTTGTCCGTATGCCGACTCTCGAAAATCCGATCCAGACCAGCATATCCATGTTTATGTGGACCGATGCCATTGAACGAGGCCCGGAAATGACGGCGCTGCGTGATGGGGTTCGCGGGAAAGATAAGCTGGATGTGCCGATCAAGATGATCTGGAACTATGCCGGTAACTGCCTGATTAACCAGCATTCAGAAATTAACCGCACCCATGAAATCCTTCAGGATGATAAGAAGTGCGAGCTGATTGTGGTTATCGACTGCCACATGACCTCATCCGCGAAATACGCTGATATCCTGCTGCCGGACTGCACCGCTTCCGAACAGATGGACTTTGCGCTGGATGCATCCTGCGGGAATATGTCTTACGTGATTTTCAACGATCAGGTGATTAAACCGCGCTTTGAATGTAAGACCATCTATGAAATGACCAGCGAACTGGCAAAACGTCTTGGCGTTGAGCAACAGTTTACTGAAGGCCGTACACAGGAAGAGTGGATGCGGCATCTGTATGCCCAGTCGCGGGAAGCGATTCCTGAACTGCCAACGTTTGAAGAGTTCCGCAAGCAGGGGATCTTTAAAAAGCGCGACCCACAAGGGCATCACGTTGCTTATAAAGCCTTCCGTGAAGATCCGCAGGCTAATCCACTGACCACGCCATCAGGCAAAATTGAGATCTATTCACAGGCGCTGGCTGACATTGCCGCTACCTGGGAATTGCCGGAAGGCGACGTGATCGATCCACTGCCGATCTACACGCCAGGTTTTGAAAGTTATCAGGATCCGCTGAACAAACAGTATCCGCTGCAACTTACAGGTTTCCACTATAAATCTCGCGTTCACTCCACCTACGGCAACGTAGACGTGCTGAAAGCGGCTTGCCGCCAGGAAATGTGGATCAACCCGCTTGATGCGCAAAAACGTGGTATCAGCAACGGCGATAAGGTCAGGATCTTTAACGATCGTGGTGAAGTTCATATTGAGGCGAAAGTGACGCCACGAATGATGCCGGGCGTGGTCGCACTGGGCGAAGGTGCCTGGTATGACCCGGATGCAAAACGTGTCGATAAGGGCGGTTGTATCAACGTACTGACCACTCAACGTCCGTCTCCTCTCGCCAAGGGGAATCCGTCGCATACAAACCTTGTTCAGGTTGAAAAGGTGTAAGGAGTAACCGATGACAACCCAGTATGGATTTTTTATTGATTCCAGCCGTTGCACCGGTTGCAAAACCTGCGAACTGGCTTGTAAAGACTACAAAGATTTGACGCCTGAAGTCAGCTTCCGCCGCATTTATGAATATGCTGGTGGCGACTGGCAGGAGGATAACGGTGTCTGGCATCAAAACGTATTTGCCTACTATCTCTCGATTTCGTGCAATCACTGCGAAGATCCGGCGTGTACCAAAGTCTGCCCGAGCGGTGCGATGCATAAACGTGAAGATGGTTTTGTCGTTGTTGATGAAGATGTGTGCATCGGCTGTCGTTACTGCCATATGGCTTGCCCGTATGGCGCACCGCAGTATAACGAAACCAAAGGGCATATGACCAAATGCGATGGTTGCTATGACCGTGTCGCGGAAGGTAAAAAGCCGATCTGCGTTGAATCTTGTCCGCTGCGGGCGCTGGATTTTGGCCCTATCGACGAGCTGCGTAAAAAACATGGCGATCTGGCGGCCGTTGCGCCATTGCCACGAGCGCACTTTACCAAACCGAATATTGTGATCAAACCTAACGCCAACAGCCGCCCAACCGGGGATACCACTGGCTATCTGGCAAATCCGAAGGAGGTGTGAGATGGGAAGTGGATGGCATGAATGGCCGTTGATGATCTTCACGGTCTTCGGGCAGTGCGTCGTGGGCGGTTTTATCGTTCTGGCATTTGCCTTGTTGAAAGGCGAACTTCGGGCTGATACCCAACAGCGGGTGATTACCTGTATGTTTGGCTTGTGGGTACTGATGGGCATTGGCTTTATCGCCTCAATGCTTCACCTTGGCTCACCCATGCGCGCCTTTAACTCACTCAACCGGGTTGGCGCTTCGGCATTGAGTAATGAAATCGCCAGTGGTTCGATCTTTTTTGCCGTAGGTGGCATCGGCTGGTTGTTGGCAGTGCTGAAAAAACTGTCACCGGCATTACGCACGCTGTGGCTGGTGGTGACGATGATTCTCGGCGTGGTGTTTGTCTGGATGATGGTGCGAGTTTATAACAGCATCGATACCGTACCGACCTGGTACAGCATCTGGACACCGATGGGCTTCTTCCTGACTATGTTTATGGGAGGCCCGCTGCTGGGATATTTGTTACTGCGTCTGGCGGGGGTTAATGGTTGGGTGATGCGTTTACTTCCGGCCATTTCAGTGCTGGCACTGGTGGTGAGCGGCGTAATGTCTGTAATGCAGGGGGCTGAACTCGCTACGATTCACTCTTCTGTACAACAGGCAGCGGCGTTGGTGCCGGATTATGGTGCGCTGATGGCCTGGCGGATTGTGCTTATCGCCGTGGCACTGTGCTTGTGGATTGTACCTCAGTTAAAAGGTTCTCAGCCTGCGGTATCGCTGCTTTCCGTGTCATTCATCCTGCTTTTGGCTGGTGAATTAATCGGGCGTGGCGTGTTCTACGGGTTGCATATGACTGTGGGGATGGCCGTTGCCAGCTAAGATGTTTATAACCGGGGTCTCGGCCCCGGTTTTCTTTTATTTCTGTTTCGTTAAGGTGTCATAACTGGTCATCAAATTACGATAATCAGGAATGTGGTTAGAGAACAGCGTCGCCAGACCTTCGATATCGTTGCGCCAGTCACGGTGCAGTTCGCAGGCGACACCAAACCACGTCATCAATTGTGCCCCTGCTTGTGACATACGATCCCATGCCGAATGCCGGGTAATTTCGTTAAAGGTTCCTGACGCGTCAGTCACCACAAAGACATCGAAACCTTCTTCAATCGCCGAAAGCGCCGGGAATGCTACGCAAACTTCGGTGACCACTCCGGCGATAATCAACTGCTTTTTACCTGTCGCCTTGACCGCTTTAACAAAATCTTCGTTATCCCAGGCGTTAATATTTCCCGGACGGGCAATATACGGTGCATCCGGGAACTGTGCTTTCAGTTCAGGGACTAATGGGCCGTTAGGACCGGTTTCAAAACTGGTAGTAAGAATGGTGGGTAGATTGAAATATTTGGCTAAGTCACCCAGCGCCAGCACGTTATTTTTAAATTTGTCAGGTTCAATATCCCGCACGAGGGAAAGTAAACCGGCCTGGTGATCAACTAACAAAACAGCAGCATCATTTTTATCGAGACGAACATACGGTTTGGTCATTCTCTTCTCCTTTCGAGAGTCAGTGGTACGCCTGAAATCGTTCAGACGCGATGCGTTGCCCTGAAAGCATAGACGGGAAATTCAGGTTTGCAGTGACCATGAAATTTTTCGACTGAACTAAACATATGAACGTTATGTTAGATCAATAAAAACAATTAGATGAGACTGATTATCTTTTCGTTATTAGTGTTATGAATGAGTAATATAAATCGATAATACAGCCGCTGCGTTATGTACGTATTTTCACCCATTGACAATGTTTTTGGCGGTGGCATGATGCGCATGAAATTTGAACTTCCTCACGGTTTTCATTCATGTCCACGTATACCCGGCCTGTCATGCTTTTGCTGTCTGGCCTACTTTTGTTGACTCTGGCGATCGCGGTGTTAAATACACTCGTGCCGCTATGGCTCGCCCAGGTACACTTGCCCACATGGCAGGTCGGCGTCGTCAGTTCGTCTTATTTTACCGGCAACCTGGTTGGTACTTTACTGACAGGGTATGTCATTAAACGCTTTGGGTTTAATCGCAGCTATTACCTTGCTTCCTTTATTTTTGCTGCGGGTTGTGCCGGGCTTGGCTTGATGATTGGTTTCTGGAGCTGGTTAGCCTGGCGGTTCGTCGCAGGCGTTGGTTGCGCCATGATTTGGGTGGTGGTAGAAAGCGCGCTGATGTGCAGCGGAACGTCACGTAACCGTGGGCGGTTACTTGCCGCCTATATGATGGTTTATTATGTGGGGACGTTTTTAGGCCAGTTACTGCTCAGTAAAGTTTCAACCGAGTTGATGAGCGTATTGCCGTGGGCTACAGGGTTGACCCTGGCAGGGATCTTGCCGCTGCTGTTTACTCGTATCGTGAATCAGCAGGCTGAGAACCATGCTTCGACGCCAATTACGTCAATGCTAAAACTTCGTCAGGCGCGGCTTGGCGTGAACGGTTGTATTATCTCGGGAATCGTTCTGGGTTCTTTGTATGGTCTGATGCCGCTGTACCTCAATCATAAAGGGATTAGCAACGCCAGCATTGGCTTCTGGATGGCGGTTCTGGTTAGTGCTGGTATCCTTGGGCAATGGCCAATTGGTCGTCTGGCAGATAAATTTGGTCGCCTGCTGGTACTGCGCGTTCAGGTATTTGTCGTCATTCTCGGTAGTATTGCGATGTTAAGTCAGGCGGCAATGGCACCTGCGTTGTTCATCCTCGGTGCAGCCGGTTTTACGCTCTATCCGGTGGCGATGGCCTGGGCTTGCGAGAAAGTTGAACATCATCAGCTGGTGGCAATGAATCAGGCGTTATTGTTAAGTTATACCGTCGGTAGTCTGCTTGGCCCGTCTTTTACTGCCATGTTAATGCAGAATTTCTCTGATAATCTGCTGTTTATCATGATCGCCAGTGTGTCGTTTATTTATTTACTCATGCTGCTTCGCAACGCCGGTCATACACCAAAACCCGTTGCTCACGTGTAAATGAATGAGTGCAGAGTGTGAACTGGCTGTTTCGCACTCTGTTTTTTGTTTCCACTGTACAACTATTTTTTAGCAAATTTTATTCGTTAAAAAATAAAGTGTGCAGCAGGTTATAATTTTGCATTCCGCTATTTCCGCACGTCTTGTTTGCCGCGCATAATTCCTCGTTTTCGAAATATCCATTAAATATTGGCGAAGGATCGAACTATGGCTGGGAACGTTCAGGAAAAACAGTTGCGATGGTACAACATTGCTTTGATGTCATTTATTACCGTTTGGGGCTTTGGCAACGTTGTAAATAACTATGCCAACCAGGGACTGGTGGTTGTTTTTTCATGGGTATTTATTTTTGCGCTCTATTTCACACCTTATGCCCTGATTGTCGGCCAGTTAGGTTCGACCTTTAAAGACGGGAGAGGGGGCGTTAGTACTTGGATTAAACATACCATGGGGCCAGGGCTGGCTTACCTTGCAGCATGGACCTACTGGGTGGTGCATATTCCTTATTTGGCACAAAAACCACAGGCAATACTGATCGCGCTCGGTTGGGCGATGAAAGGCGATGGTTCGTTAATCAAAGAATATTCGGTCGTAGCGTTACAGGGGTTAACGCTGGTGCTGTTTATCTTCTTTATGTGGGTTGCCTCCCGAGGCATGAAGTCACTGAAAATTGTTGGTTCTGTGGCAGGGATTGCGATGTTTGTCATGTCGCTCCTCTATGTGGCGATGGCGGTAACCGCGCCTGCGATTACTGAAGTGCATATTGCGACTACTAATATTACCTGGGAAACATTCATACCACATATCGATTTCACCTACATTACCACCATTTCAATGCTGGTTTTTGCGGTTGGTGGTGCTGAGAAGATTTCTCCTTACGTTAACCAAACACGCAACCCAGGAAAAGAATTTCCAAAAGGGATGTTGTGTCTGGCGGGCATGGTAGCAGTATGTGCGATTCTCGGCTCACTGGCGATGGGGATGATGTTTGACTCGCGCAATATTCCCGATGATTTGATGACTAACGGTCAGTATTACGCCTTCCAGAAGCTGGGGGAGTATTACAATATGGGTAATACCTTAATGGTGATTTATGCCATTGCGAACACTCTGGGGCAAGTTGCCGCACTGGTATTTTCGATTGATGCACCGCTTAAAGTGTTATTAGGCGATGCCGACAGCAAATATATTCCAGCAAGTTTATGTCGTACCAACGCTTCTGGTACGCCGGTTAATGGTTATTTTCTGACTCTGGTGCTGGTGGCGATCCTGATTATGCTACCGACTCTCGGCATCGGTGATATGAACAATCTCTATAAATGGCTGTTGAATCTTAACTCGGTAGTGATGCCGCTGCGTTATTTGTGGGTATTTGTTGCGTTTATTGCTGTCGTTCGCCTGGCGCAGAAATATAAACCAGAGTATGTCTTTATTCGTAATAAGCCGATGGCAATGACCGTCGGGATATGGTGTTTTGCCTTTACCGCTTTTGCCTGCCTGACAGGAATTTTCCCTAAAATGGAAGCCTTCACTGCAGAGTGGACATTCCAATTGGCACTGAACATTACTACGCCATTTGTCCTCGTTGGGCTGGGGCTGATATTCCCGCTGCTTGCACGTAAAGCGAATACAAAATAGTCATCATGCCCCGGTTCGCCGGGGCTGTGATATCAAATAGACTAAAATTAGATCAGGCCTGATAAGGCAAAAGTTAAGTTTTTCTTAAGAGATGAAAGAAAATCAACGCTACCGTGATAATACGAATTTTAGTTATCGGAGACCATTATTTTTAGATATGGTGATAGTTTTAATTATTGGTTATTTTGCAAGTTATTATTTTGGGCTCTGGAGTAAACTCTTGCGCATAGTAATAACATGATTTTTACGGCTAAATTTTCAACAAAGATTGGTAATGTAAACTCGTATTTTTTGATCTGCATCAATGAATTCGCACGTTGCTAATTATGGTTAAATTTGCTGAGAATGATTGCGGTTATTGTTTGGATATGCAGATGGTATATTGATTTATCGGTGTAATATTCTGACAAAATGAAATTTTATAGTGTTTTAATCTGACAAAAATCATCTCCCGACAGAATCCGCTCATACCTGGTGTAGTTCACAGTCTTTTTTTTATAAATAAAATAGTGCTCTGATGTTGCATCTATTGTTTTATCAAACGCGTATTCCTGAAAATATTTATCTGTTAGGGTGTTGGACAAATTACAGTCACTGGCAGTGAAATTTTGATGCCCACTATCTGACTGAACCTTACCTTAAGGTTATTAATTAATATATTTTTGGCTCAGAGAGCCGTATTACACATGTCTCAAAAAAGATAAATAAACAGAAAGGATTACTCACAATAGATACTAATAACACTTTTGGATAGTTATAGAGTAGAAGCCACGACTCAGCAGGATGTAGTAGCTGTGTTGTTATAAGTTAATTTTTTCATGGCTAAATTATTTCGTTGAAAAATTAACGAAAGGCGGTAGCGTGGGTGAAAGATACAAAATGAGTGTTACATATAACAATATTACCTTGGTTAAAATAGAATGAATGATAATCACTTGTGGAAATTAAGAAAAAAGTAATCTTCTCATCATGACATATTTGTTATATGGGAATAATGAAATTAAGAAAGTCATAAAGAGGAGGGTAACATCGGCTAATATACAGAACTTTATACGATCTTATATTAAAGCTATTGATAACATTTTAGTCAGAACACCAGTATGTATAGCATTACCGAAAAATTAAACTCAAGATTTAACACTGCGGTTATATTAGCTGTTACTGTCTATATTGTCTTGTCATTTATTACCGCAATTGATTTCCATAAAAAAATAGCAGAAAACTCTGCACAGATTAACCTTATACTCATCAATAACAATTTGAATAATTTTTTTTCTAAAGTTGAAAAAGAGGCTGATGCATTAAAAGATGCAATCTATCTGTTACATGATGAAGATGAAATAAAGCGAGCAGTCCTTCATCGCATGAAAAAAATAGACGCGGTTAATTTAGTAGGGATAATGCTCAATAATGGAAAATATCTTAGCTTTATTCGAACTGAGAATGGGGAGGTAAAATTTCTGGGGCAATCAGAACCCGGTAAACCTTTTATTGGTGACGATGGTGATATCAGTGATAACTACTTTAATCCGGAATCACGCCCATGGAATAAATTACCGGGGGGGACTTATTCAAAATGGTCACCATGGTATAATTGTTATGGTATCGCCGGAAAAAAATGTTTTTCGTTTTCACTACGACCATCCGAAGAAGAAAAAAATTCATTTGCTTTGAAGTTAATACATCTGGATGTTGATGAAAAATATTTCAGTAATTTTTTAAATAAACTGGGTGGTGATTCTGATATTTTATTCATGGAACAAAACAAAAGGATTATGGTGGGTAATGAAAAATCAATGTTACATCTTATTGTCCGTGATTTATCGGGAAGTTATAACATAAGCAATAATAGTGGCAACTATACAGGCAATGTTATCTCACTCCCCAGGCTTCCTGATGTCAGATTCCATTATTTCCACTATCAAAAATCAGAAGATACAAACATCAATAAATATTTTACACTGATGTTTTTATGTGGCTTGGTTTGTTTCTGTTTATTATGGTATATCGTTGAAAAAATAACAAGAAAAATCAAAGGTGAATCCAGCAAACTGATAGAACATCTGAAAAAATTAGCTAATTCAGTATATCGAAACGACACAATTGATATTGTGCAAAATGACAGTGGTGAGATTGTTGAACTCAAAAAAATCATTAATAATATCAGCGATAAATACAAGGAGCGTATGGACCGATTACTTAATCTTGTGTCCTATGAACAAGGAAGTTGCTTTTATATTAATAAGGCTATTATTGAAACTAATAATAAAACCTATTTGGCAATTGGTATGCTTTGCATCTATGGATTAGAGTTTGTTGAAGCGGTATATGGGAGTCAGAAATTTCATGAAATTTTTAATGATATAAAATCTAAGATATCACAAAAATATTCAAAATATTGTGATATCGTAAAAATATCAACTGAAACATACTTGTTGCTATGTCACACTGATTGCGAAGAGTTCATCGAAAAATTATCGGTTTTAAACTTTCCTGAACATATATTTTGCATAAGAAATATATATATCCACAAGATTGCCATTTGCGAAAATTTTTCAGGGGAAAATGTATCGATTTATGAAAGGAAACTGAAACTGGCATTAACAGCTATGCGGGAAAATAAAGAATCTGAATTTATTTTTTATGATGACATCAAAGTCCATGAACTTGATCAAAAGGTCTGGGTGGCAGGAAATATAAAAAAAGCGATTGCGAGTAATGAGCTTTATTTAGTATATCAACCGATTGTTGATATGGATAATAATAGGGTTGTAGGCGCGGAGGCGTTATGTCGCTGGTTGTCCTGCGAAAATGGAGTAATACCGCCATCAATTTTTGTACCTGTTGCTGAAGAAATAGGATTAATTAAAGAACTGGGTGATTTTGTTCTCGAAACAGCTATTAGCGAATTTGGGGTGTTTAGTTGTGAATATGAGGTTGCTAACGATTTTCTCCTGCATATCAATGTTTCTCCCTGGCAATTAAATGAATTTGACTTCCACACTCGTGTTCTTACTTTAATTAATGCATTTGGTGTAAATGCTGATCAAATCTGCCTGGAGATCACCGAATCAGCAGTAAAAGATATAAATGATAGCTTTTACAATAATATAAATATTTTAAAAGAAAATGGTATCAAGATTTCCCTTGATGATTTCGGAAGTGGATTAGCTGACCTGAAAAAACTTTATAAAGTAAGACCTGATAGCATTAAAATTGATTCAGAGTTTACCTCTGGTATTTTCGATGAAACTAACAAGGTTGTATATTTTATATCCAATCTTGCTCGTGAAGAAAATATGCCGGTAATAGCTGAAGGTGTTGAAACTGAAAGTCAGGCTAGAGAATTGCAAAAATTAGGATTTTCTCATGTTCAGGGATACTTATACCAGAAACCGTTACCGTTTTCAGAATGGCATATAGACAGCAAACCGAAAAAAAGAAAATAAGCAATGTTCAAATATAAAAAAAAAGCGGCAGTGATCTGTTTTTTGTATTTTTTGTGCGTCGCTGTAGTAACTTGTTATTTGTACACCATTCATGTTAAAGGCCGTATAAATTCGGTGAAGGTATCTATTGTAGATAGTGGGCTTGCAATAGCTAATGTTTCTGAGTATCGCCGCTCAGTATCTAATAATATATTTTATGAACTTGAGGTTTCGCCAGAAGAGTTGTTAAAAAAAATACGCAATAGCTTTGCTGGCTATGAAAACCCTGGATATTTATATGATCTCGGTCCTTATATGATTAGCGATGGTAAATGTATCAAAGTTACAACGAAAGGGGATAATTTTTGTGACGACATAGTTTCCTCTATTCGGGTAATTAATGAATTTGAAAGAGGCATTATTAGCTTAAAAAATAAGTGCTATGTTTATTATGCTCATCCCATTGCAAAACGTACAAGTTTGATATCAGTGGTAGATCCTGAACGTTATTTATCTTTGATAAGAAATCAATCAGGGGAACGAGAAGATATCTATGTCTCATTTTATGATATTAATGATAATGAAAAGAAAATCGCAGGTGATGATTTTTTGATAAATGATGCAGTATTTGAGATGTCAGCTATCACTCTGTCGTATTCTTATCTTCCAGAAATGATGTTTATTGTCGCCTATAAAAAAAGTAAATATCTATATATATGTGCGTTTTTCGTTTTTGCATCGGCAATATCTGCAGTCATAATGTATGTTTATTATGTTAAATTATTGCGTGATATTATAAATAAGGGTAGGTTGGAAAAAGAATCTATATTGTCGAATCATCAATATGATTTACGTGGAGAAAATCTATTCTTTAATACGGAAGAGATTAATGCAATTCGAGAGATATATGACTTTGGCACTTGTGATGCATTAACCAGGGCTTCTGGTCGCCGGAGTTTTGATAAAGAAATCAAGATACTGAGAAAAAGTTTTGGCTACCTGTGTCTATTTGATGTGGATAAATTTAAAACCATTAATGATAAGTTTGGTCATTTATTTGGTGATGAAGTACTCATCAAACTTGTTAATATCATTAAAGAAGAGTTACCCCGTCGTGAAGGGGAAATATACCGGTTTGGCGGTGATGAGTTTGCTATTATTTATTATGAGAAAGATAAAAATAAGCTATCAAGAATTTTGCACAGAGTTGTTCATTTCGCCATTGGTGGGTTAAATTGTAGTTGCAGTATAGGTGTTGCCAGCACAGATGAGTGCATGAATAACATTGAACGGTTGAAATTGCTGGCAGATGAACGGTTATATAAAAGTAAGCAAAATGGCCGAGCACAGATAACGTGGTGTTGATATTTTAATTTGCATGTCATTGGTCATCGATGTTTACAAAAATCACACAGTTCAAGTTATATTATTAATGAATCGTTAAGTGCAATGCTCATAAAAAATAAAGTAATATTAAACAAAATCCTTTTGGTTGTTGCTATACTGCTATGTTTTGTTTTTTTATCAATTGTTGAACAGCCCCTTGGATTTTATCAACAAACATTATTTTCAATTATTATTTGTATCGCTGCTATCTTCCTTAATTTTCTCAAAGGAAGGATGATTACTCTGATTCTAATGGGTGTTGGAATACTCATATCATCCCGATATCTATGGTGGCGTTACTCTTCTTCAGTAATCCTGGATGAATTTCCAGACTGTTTATTTTCAGTCACGCTATTAGTTGCTGAGACGTATGCATGGTTTGTTTTATTACTTGGTTACTTTCAGGTTTGCTTCCCGCTGAACCGAGAAAGTATACCCTTACCAGAGAATAAAGAAGAATGGCCCGTTGTTGATATATTAATACCCACATATAACGAACCCTTTACAGTCGTGAAGAATACAGTTTATGGTGCGTTGGCCTTAGACTGGCCAACGGATAAACTAAATATCTGGCTCCTTGATGATGGAGCCAGGGACGAGTTCAGGAAATTCGCGAACGAGTCAGGAATTTACTATGTCGCAAGAGAAACACATGAACATGCTAAGGCCGGAAATATAAATAATGCGCTTAAAATAGCTAATGGCGAATTTGTTGCTATTTTCGATTGCGATCATATACCTTCAGTTTCTTTTTTAAAGAAAACGATGGGCTGGTTTATCGCCGATAAAAAATTATCTATGTTGCAAACACCACATCATTTTTTTTCCCCCGATCCTTTTGAGCGAAATTTGGGACAGTTCCGGCAAAAGCCAAATGAAGGACACCTTTTTTATGGATTAATCCAGAATGGTACGGATACATGGAATGCTTCATTTTTTTGTGGTTCATGTGCAATCATCCGTAGATCTGCTCTGGATGAGGTTGGAGGCATTGCAGTCGAAACAGTAACAGAAGATGCGCATACGTCGTTACGCTTGCATCGTGCAGGTTATAACTCTGCGTATCTTCGCTATCCTCTGGCTGCCGGGCTAGCCACCGAAACATTGTCTGCTCATATTGGACAACGGATTCGGTGGGCTCGAGGCATGATTCAAATCTTGCGTATTGACAATCCATTATTGGGCAAGGGGCTGACATTATCACAGCGCCTTTGCTATCTCAGCAGCATGATGCATTTTTTATCAGGTGTGCCACGCCTGATTTTCTTGTTCGCACCGTTATGTCCTATTTTCTTTTCGGTCAATCTGATCGATGCATCAGTTGCAGATATTATGTCTTATGTTTTACCTTATCTATTTGTTATTATTTTAACTAATTCAAGAGTACAAGGTAAATACAGACATTCATTCTGGAATGAGATTTATGAAATGGTTCTGGCCTGGTATATTACGCTACCAACGCTTGTAGCTTTACTTGCGCCAGCAAAAGGTCGTTTTAACGTTACGGCCAAAGGGGGACTGATAAAAAATAAGTTTGTTGACTGGCGAATTTCCTATCCCTATCTTATTTTTGCTATTTTAAATGTAATCGGGCTGATAATAGGTGTTATTAATGTTTATAGTTTGCAAGGGCATATCGCCATCCTGAATTTTTTTTGTTTGATTTGGCTATTTTATAATACAATTATTATTGGCGCAACTTTGGCTGTTTCTATTGAACAAAAGCAGGTGCGTTTTTCTCCCCGTATTGATGTTTCTTTCAAGGGCGTTATACAACTGGATGATGGACGGCGCTATCCTTGTTCTGTTCTTGATTTTTCCGAAGGAGGATTAGGTGTAATCCTTGATAATATCTCCGACGTAAAAGATATGCTTAAAGCACAGCAATTGTCTCTTTATCTGGATGATAGCAACGGGAAATGTGATATTCCGGTAGAAATAGTTCATGCTTACAATAATAAAATTGGTCTGAAGATTATGCCAATGAGTTATGAACAAAGTGTTAATTATGTAAGAGCAACGTTTTCTCGTGATTCATTATGGCAAGAGTGGAATAATAAAATTAGACGGGACAATATTCTAAAGAGTTTTTTTGAAATATGTTTCATCTCTCTGAAAGGTTATTGCAATATGGTTTTTTATATTCTGCGGACGCTGAAAAGCAGTTCCAAAAGTTAGTTCTAATTTCTGACTGCTAATTAAATATATTGTTTGTGTTTATTATGGTTGTTGAATTTTTTAAAATGGAAAGAAAATTTTTGAGATTAAGTGCTGCGATAATTGGCTTGGGGTTATTATGTTTTTACCAGGCAAATACAGCATCGGCTACAGATACAGTAATCAGTAAGTCTTCCTCTGGAGAAGTATTACCATCTATCCAGAAGACAAATATCTCTGCTTATGCGAAAGAGTCGTCTCGCCATTTTAAACTCCCATTTACACAAATCGCACCAGCGCCAGGAAACATAGTCCTGAATGGCGTTAACCCACAGGGGCAAATTGAGTTTGGTATGCGTAGCGATGAAATAGTATCAGAAGCGAAACTAAAACTTGAATACACACCATCACCGTCGCTGATCCCTGTCCAGTCACAGCTTAAGGTCTATCTTAATGACGAGTTGATGGGGGTATTGCCGATTACCAAAGAACAACTGGGAAAGAAAACGCTGGCGGAAATAACTCTTAACCCATTGTATTTTTCTGATTTTAATCGCTTGCGCCTCGAATTAATTAGTCACTACCAGAGCGCCTGTGAAAACCCGACCAGCAGCAATTTGTGGCTTGATATTGGACGTACCAGTGAACTTGAACTGGTATTTCAGAGACTTAATCTGAAAAATGATCTTTCATATTTTCCTGTACCGTTTTTTGACCCGCGAGATAACCGCACTAATACATTGCCGATGGTTTTTGCCGGTACTCCTGAGACTGGTTTGCAGCAGGCATCAGCTATTGTCGCTTCGTGGTTTGGTGCGCAATCTGGCTGGCGTGGTCACCGATTTCCGGTTTTCTATAACCAGTTACCGGAAAGTAATGCAGTGGTCTTTGCCACTAACAATAGACGCCCGGACTTTCTGCGCGAGCATCCGTTGGTGAATGCACCTGTTATTAAAATGATCAGTCATCCACAAAATCCTTTTATCAAATTGCTGGTACTTTTGGGCCGCGATGACAAAGATTTATTACAGGCGGCAAAAGGCCTTGCACAGGGAAATATACTTTTTCGCGGCGATAGTGTGATCGTAAATGAAGTGACGCCGTTACTGCCGCGTAAACCTTATGATGCGCCAAACTGGGTACGCACTGACCGTCCTGTAACTTTCGCAGAGCTTAAAAATTATGAAGGGCAGTTACAGGCAAGTGGCCTGGAGTCTGCGGCAATTAATGTTTCATTTAATTTGCCACCTGATCTTTTTCTATTGCGTAATCGTGGGGTTGATATGAAGATTAACTATCGCTATACCACGCCAACGATAGGTGGTTCACGCATGGATGTCAGCCTTAATAACCAGTACCTTGAATCTTTCCGGCTAAGTCCGCAATCTGCTACCGATAGATTGTTGTTACGTTTACCGTTATTGCAAGAATTGTTGGATGGTAATAATGGAATTACCATTCCTGCGCTGACGTTGGGGGCGCTTAATCAATTGCGATTTAATTTTGAGTACATTAATACAATGCCGCGTTCTGATGCTGATAGCTGTATTATTTCCAGGCCTCTAAAAAATCATGCGGTTATTGCAGATGATTCCACTATCGATTTTTCAAAGTACCATCACTTTATCGCAATGCCAGATTTACGCGCTTTTGCCAGCTCAGGCTTTCCATTTAGCCGCATGGCCGATCTATCAGAAACGGTTGTGGTTATGCCTGAAAATCCTGGTACAACGCAAGTTGAAACATTATTAAATACCCTTGGACTGATTGGTGCTCAAACTGGATTTCCGGCAATTAATCTGACAATTACTGATGATATAGGTTCTGTCCAGGGTAAGGATTCAGATATTCTGCTTATAGGAACACTTCCGCAAGAATTTGCAGATAAACAGCAAATTAATCTGCTCATTGAGGCAACAACAAGTTGGGTAAAAAGCCCAATGCGGAACACTGATTACGCAAAAATTATGGCAGATAAAAACGATCAAAAACCTGAAATACAAACAACTATAAATTCCCCATTGCCAATGGCGGCGATAGTTGGTTTTCAGTCTCCATATCATACCCAACGCAGCGTAATTGCTTTAATGTCCGAGGGATCACGCGGAGATACGCTACTCAACAATGCGTTAATTAATAGTACAAAACGCGGCAATATTTTTGGTTCAGTCGCGGTTATTCGCGAATCTGGCGTCAATAGTTTACAGGTTGGAGATACTTATTACGTTGGGCATCTCCCCTGGATTGAACGAGTGCAATATGTGTTAGCCAGACACCCCATTCTACTGGCAGTGCTGGCAACTCTCAGTGTGGTGCTATTGGCGTGGGTAGTATGGAGTCTGTTACGTAACATTAGTCGCCGTCGTCTGAACCCTCATCAACAGTAATTCATCATCATTTCTATTTTGCGGCTCCATTCTGTCCTGACTTTATACAGGCAGGGAGCTGCGCCCGTTCTGTTTTTAATAAAAAGTGAGTTAACACCTGATTGAGGCAGGCATGTACAAATTCACCCTAAATTTACTCACAATATCCCTTGGTTTGGCGGTAATGTCGATGGCGAAAGCCACACCAACTGCACACAAGCTGTTAATGGCGCAGATTCGGTTAGGCGAAGACATTCATCGTGAAGATCTGGTCGAACAGTCGCTTTATCGTCTTGAATTGGCGGAACCTGATAATCCAGATGTCGTTGCGGCGCGTTTTCGCTATCTGCTGCGTAAGGGGGATATTGAAGGCGCGCAAAAACAACTTGCCAGACTTTCCCTGCTCGCTCCTGATTCAAAAATATATAAAGCATCGCGCACGGCCATGCGACTTTCTTCGCCTGAGGGGCGTCAGGCACTGCAAATGGCACGCTTACAAGCTATCTCCGGGCGACATAAAGAGGCTATCGACAGTTACGACAAGCTATTTAACGGGGCACCGCCAGATATCGAAATGGCGCTGGAATACTGGGGGGCAATGACGCAAATTGCCTCCCGTCGCAACGAAGCGATTCGTCAGTTGAAAATACTTAATATTGATAATCCTGACTCTGGTGCCATATTTGGGGCGCTGGGGCAGGCGTATTCCCAGAATGGCGATCGCGCTAATGCGGTGGCGAATCTGGAAAAAGCCCTCGCGCTGGATCCGCACAGCAGCAACAACGACAAATGGAACAGTCTGCTGAAGGTGAATCGCTACTGGCTGGCGATCCAGCAGGGCGATGCTGCGCTGAAAGCCAATAATCCCGACCGGGCAGAACGCCTGTTCCAGCAGGCGCGCAATGTCGATAACGCCGACAGCTATGCGGTGCTGGGGCTGGGCGATGTGGCGATGGCGCGCAAAGATTATCCCGCCGCTGAACGCTATTACCAGCAGACGCTGCGCATGGACAGCGGCAACACTAACGCCGTGCGCGGGCTGGCGAATCTTTATCGCCAGCAGTCGCCGGAAAAAGCCGAAGCGTTTATTGCCTCGCTCTCTGCCAGCCAGCGGCGCAGCGTTGATGACATCGAACGCAGCCTGCAAAACACGCGTTTATCACAGCAGGCAGAGGCACTGGAAAATCAGGGTAAATGGGCGCAGGCGGCAGCACTTCAGCGTCAGCGACTGGCGCTCGATCCCGGCAGTGTGTGGATTACTTACCGGCTTTCGCAGGATCTCTGGCAGGCCGGACAACGCAGCCAGGCCGATACGTTAATGCGCCATCTGGCGCAGCAGAAGCCGAACGACCCGGAGCAGGTTTACGCTTACGGGCTGTACCTCTCTGGTCATGACCAGGACAGAGCGGCGCTGGCGCATATCAACAGCCTGCCGCGCGCGCAGTGGAACAGCAATATTCAGGAACTGGCAAACCGCCTGCAAAGCGATCAGGAACTGGAAACCGCCAGCCGCCTGCGTGAAAGCGGTAAAGAGGCAGAAGCGGAAGCGATGCTGCGCCAGCAGCCACCGTCCACGCGCATTGACCTCACCCTGGCCGACTGGGCGCAGCAGCGACGTGATGACACCGCTGCCCGCGCGGCGTATCAGAATGTCCTGACGCGGGAGCCAGCTAACGTTGATGCCATTCTTGGCCTGACGGAAGTGGATATCGCCGCCGGTGACAAAGCGGCGGCACGCAGCCAGCTGGTGAAACTGCCCGCCACCGACAATACTTCACTGAATACACAGCGGCGCGTGGCGCTGGTACAGGCGCAGCTTGGCGATACCGCAGCGGCGCAGCAGACGTTTAACAAGCTGATCCCACAGGCAAAATCTCAGCCGCCGTCGATGGAAAGTGCGATGGTACTGCGTGATGGTGCAGGGTTTGAAGCGCAGGCGGGCGATCCGGAGCAGGCGCTGGAAACCTACAAAGACGCGATGGTCGCATCCGGTGTGACCACGACGCGTCCGCAGGATAACGACACCTTTACCCGTCTGACCCGTAACGATGAGAAGGACGACTGGCTGAAGCGCGGCGTGCGCAGCGATGCGGCGGATCTCTATCGTCAGCAGGATCTTAACGTCACCCTGGAGCACGACTACTGGGGATCGAGCGGCACCGGTGGTTACTCCGACCTGAAAGCGCACACCACCATGTTGCAGGTGGATGCACCGTATTCTGACGGACGGATGTTCTTTCGCAGTGATTTCGTCAATATGAATGTCGGCAGTTTTTCCGCCGACGCTGAGGGTAAATGGGATAACAACTGGGGCACCTGTACGTTGCAGGACTGTAGCGGCAACCGCAGCCAGTCGGATTCCGGCGCCAGCGTGGCGGTCGGCTGGCGAAATGACGTCTGGAGCTGGGATATCGGTACCACGCCGATGGGCTTCAACGTGGTGGATGTGGTCGGCGGCATCAGTTACAGCGATGATATCGGGCCGCTTGGTTACACCGTTAACGCCCATCGTCGCCCCATCTCCAGTTCGTTACTGGCCTTTGGCGGGCAGAAAGACTCTCCGGGCAATACCGGGAAAAAATGGGGCGGTGTGCGTGCCGATGGCGTGGGGCTGAGTCTGAGCTACGATAAAGGTGAAGCGAACGGCGTCTGGGCATCCCTTAGCGGCGACCAGTTAACCGGCAAAAATGTCGAAGATAACTGGCGTGTGCGCTGGATGACGGGCTATTACTATAAGGTCATCAACCAGAATAATCGCCGTGTGACCATTGGCCTGAACAATATGATCTGGCATTACGACAAAGACCTGAGTGGGTACTCACTCGGTCAGGGCGGTTACTACAGCCCGCAGGAATACCTGTCGTTTGCCATACCGGTGATGTGGCGTGAGCGGACGGAAAACTGGTCGTGGGAGCTGGGCGCGTCTGGCTCGTGGTCGCATTCGCGCACCAAAACCATGCCGCGTTATCCGCTGATGAACCTGATCCCGACGGACTGGAAAGAGGATGCCGCCAGCCAGACCAACGACGGCGGCAGCAGTCAGGGCTTTGGCTACACGGCGCGGGCGTTACTTGAGCGTCGCGTCACGTCCAACTGGTTTGTCGGCACGGCGATTGATATCCAGCAGGCGAAAGATTATGCGCCAAGCCATTTCCTGCTCTACGTGCGGTATTCCGCCGCCGGATGGCAGGGCGACATGGATTTACCGCCGCAGCCGCTGATACCTTACGCCGACTGGTAACGAGGTAGAATCAGAAGGTTAAATCTCGGAAATTAAGTCCAGTAAATCAGCGTCGAGCATGTTCTCAACGCTGATTTACTCATTACTACTAAAGGAAGGGCCCCAGGTCGAAATATGATGTTTTAGAACATCACCTTATGACCATATTGCTCAAGAATCCCTTTTACGCGCTCCATGGTTTCTTTTTTCGGTGGTTTCACACCGTCGAGTTTGTACTCTTCGCCCATCGCCACCCACTTATGTTTGCCTAACTCATGGTAGGGGAGGAGCTCGATTTTTTCGACGTTACCCATATCGCGAGTAAATTCACCGAGGCGATGAGCTGAATCGTCATCGTCAGACCAGCCAGGTACTACGACATAACGTATCCAGACTTTCACATTTTTGTTCGCCAGATATTTAGCAAACTCGAGTGTACGATGGTTGGAAACGCCCACCAGATTCTGGTGGATTTCGTCGTTCATCTGTTTGAGATCAAGCATTACCAGGTCGGTCACTTCCAGCAGTTCATCAATTACTGGATCGTAACGACGAACAAAACCGTTAGTGTCGAGACAGGTATGAATGCCTTCTTTTTTGCAGGCGCGGAACCAGTCGCGAACGAACTCGGCTTGCAGGATTGCTTCACCGCCGGATGCGGTAACGCCGCCGCCGGAAGCGTTCATAAAGTGGCGATAGGTCACCACTTCCTTCATTAAATCTTCAACGGTAACTTCTTTACCGCCATGCGTGTCCCAGGTGTCGCGGTTATGACAATACAGGCAGCGCATCAGGCAGCCCTGGAAAAAGGTGATAAAGCGAATACCTGGACCGTCTACGGTTCCACAGGATTCAAAGGAGTGAATGCGACCAATAACTGACATTGCGGTGTTTCTCCAGATGTGGCCCATCTGAGGCCGTGTTGGTGCGCAGCTCGAAGGCTACGTCGAGTCTGTTTTGGCAGTTACCTTAAAGTATAGATAGCTGACAAAAAAGGCTCTCTTGCTAAAAAAGGCCCCACTTTCGTGGAGCCTTTATTGTACGCTTTTTACTGTACGATTTCAGTCAAATCTAATTACATAGACTGAGTGAAGGTACGAGTAATAACGTCCTGCTGCTGTTCTTTAGTCAGCGAGTTGAAACGTACTGCGTAGCCAGATACACGGATGGTCAGCTGCGGATATTTTTCCGGGTTTTCCATCGCGTCGAGCAGCATTTCACGGTTCATCACGTTAACGTTCAGGTGCTGACCACCTTCGATGGACGCTTCGTGGTGGAAGTAACCATCCATCAGACCTGCCAGGTTAGTCTTACGAACTTCGTCGTCTTTACCCAGTGCGTTCGGAACGATAGAGAAGGTGTAGGAGATACCATCTTTAGCGTAGGCGAACGGCAGTTTAGCAACGGAAGTCAGAGAAGCTACAGCACCTTTCTGGTCACGACCGTGCATCGGGTTAGCACCTGGTCCGAACGGCGCGCCAGCACGACGACCGTCTGGGGTGTTACCCGTTTTCTTACCATACACAACGTTAGAAGTGATGGTCAGAACAGACTGAGTCGGGATAGCGTCACGGTAGGTGTGCAGTTTCTGAATTTTCTTCATGAAACGTTCTACCAGATCAACAGCCAGGTCATCTACACGCGGATCGTTGTTACCAAACTGCGGGTATTCGCCTTCGATTTCGAAGTCGATAGCCAGACCGTCTTCGTCACGAATCGGTTTAACTTTCGCATATTTGATTGCAGACAGGGAGTCAGCAGCAACGGACAGACCAGCGATACCACACGCCATGGTGCGGATAACGTCACGGTCGTGCAGCGCCATCAGAGAGGCTTCGTAGCTGTACTTGTCGTGCATGTAGTGGATGATGTTCAGTGCAGTGATGTACTGTTTAGCCAGCCAGTCCATGAAGTGATCCATGCGCTCCATCACTTCATCGTAGTTCAGGAGATCGCCTTTGATCGGTTCAGACTTCGGACCAACCTGCATTTTCAGTTTTTCGTCAACGCCGCCGTTGATTGCGTACAGCATGGTTTTCGCCAGGTTTGCACGCGCACCGAAGAACTGCATTTGTTTACCAACGATCATCGGGCTTACGCAGCAAGCGATAGCGTAGTCATCGTTGTTGAAGTCCGGACGCATCAGGTCATCGTTCTCATACTGCAGAGAAGAGGTGTCGATGGACACTTTAGCGGCGAATTTCTTGAAGTTCAGCGGCAGTTTTTCAGACCACAGAATGGTCATGTTCGGTTCCGGAGACGGACCCATGGTGTACAGGGTGTTCAGGAAACGGAAGCTGTTTTTGGTAACCAGGGTACGACCGTCGAGGCCCATACCACCGATAGATTCGGTTGCCCAGATCGGGTCGCCAGAGAACAGTTCATCGTACTCCGGAGTACGCAGGAAGCGAACCATACGCAGTTTCATGACCAGGTGGTCAACCATTTCCTGCGCTTCTTGTTCGGTGATCTTGCCAGCTTTCAGGTCACGTTCGATGTACACATCCAGGAAGGTGGAGGTACGACCGAAGGACATTGCAGCACCGTTCTGAGACTTAACAGCAGCCAGGTAGCCGAAGTAAGTCCACTGGATAGCTTCCTGAGCGTTGGTAGCCGGACCAGAGATGTCGTAGCCGTATTTAGCAGCCATTTCTTTCATCTGACCCAGAGCGCGGTGCTGTTCAGCGATTTCTTCGCGCAGACGGATGGTCTGTTCCAGGTTTACGCCGTTTTCCAGATCAGCCTGCAGAGAGGTGAACTGTGCCAGTTTGTCTTTCATCAGGTAGTCGATACCGTACAGCGCAACGCGACGGTAGTCACCGATGATACGACCACGGCCATAAGCATCTGGCAGGCCGGTCAGAACACCGGATTTACGGCAACGCAGGATGTCCGGAGTGTAAACGTCGAACACGCCCTGGTTGTGAGTTTTACGGTATTCAGTGAAGATTTTTTTGATCATCGGATCCAGTTCGCGGTTGTACGCTTTGCAGGAACCTTCGATCATTTTGATACCACCGAACGGGATAAGAGCACGTTTCAGCGGAGCTTCAGTCTGCAGACCAACGATTTTCTCAAGCTGCTTGTTGATGTAGCCAGCGTCGTGAGAAGTGATGGTGGAAGCAACAGCGGTGTCAAAGTCAACTGGCGCGTGAGTGCGGTTTTCCAGTTTAACGCCTTCCATTACTTTGTCCCACAGGGTGGTGGTCGCTTCAGTAGCACCAGCCAGGAAGGACTCGTCACCCTCGTACGGAGTGTAGTTTTTCTGAATGAAGTCACGGACGTTTACTTCATTCTGCCAGTCACCTTTGGTAAAACCTTCCCAGGCTGTGGCTAACTTTTCATTAAGCTCGGACATGTAACACCTACCTTCTTAAGTGGATTTTTTATTTACTGCGTACTTCGACAACCATTAATGGCTGTCGTTTTCACGCAGGTAAATGACCCAGTATGTCAACCCAACCAACAAACCACCGCCGATAATATTACCGATCGTAACCGGAATCAGGTTATCAGTGATGAAGTTCATCACGGTCAGGTGAGAAAAATTTTCCGGTGCAGAACCGACAGCGGTCCAGAATTCCGGAGATGCGAAGTCGCGGATTACAATACCCATCGGGATCATAAACATGTTTGCGATACTGTGCTCAAAACCGCTGGCAACAAACATCGCGACCGGCAGCACCATGATAAACGCTTTGTCCATCAGGCTGCGGCCAGAATAGCTCATCCATACCGCCAGGCATACCATCAGGTTAGCCAGGATACCGAGGCAGACAGCCTCAATAAAAGTATGGTGTACTTTGTGGTCGGCGGTTTGTAGGACGTTAAGTCCCCATTGACCATTGGCGGTCATATACTCGCCGGAAAGCCACATTAAAAGCACAAATAACAACGCGCCGACCAGGTTGCCAAAATAGACGTTCAGCCAGTTTTTCGCTAACTGACCCCAGGTGATGCGCCCACTCGCCTTGGCAACAACAATCAACACTGTAGAAGTAAAGAGATCGGCTCCGCAGACAACACAAAGAATCAGCCCCAGAGAGAAGCAAATGCCGCCAACCAGTTTAGCCATGCCAAAGGGCATTGTGCCTGTGCCAGTAGTTGCTGTGATATAGAAGACGAATGCGATTGAGATGAAAACACCGGCGGTAATCGCCAGATAGAAAGTCTTAAGCGGATGTTTCGTTGCTTTATAGACACCTGCCTCTTCGGCCACTTTGGCCATTGCTGCAGGAAGTAAAAGATCAAAAGGGTTGTCAGCTTTCACACTAACTCTCTCTTTATTAAGTCGGCGACGAGATACTAACAAAGCATTATAGATGAGAAATTGATATAGATCATATCTCGCCTGGCTTATAGGCCCGTAACTCGCATGGTTTTTATGCAAATACGGAGTAAATATTTGATTATCCAAATAAAAATAAATTTTAAAAATTAACAAATGAGTTGAATTTTTTCCACATCCTCCGCTAAAACAGTTAATTAAAAGGGAGCATCAGACAAATAAAGTAACAATATCGATCGTATTTACTAAATACAAATTACCGATATTTAACTTTATAATTACAATTATTTTATTAATGCAAATATATGTAAAGCGGGGCATTAAAAAAACGCCCCGTAATATAACTCAGCCGAATCATTAAGCCTACATTGCGTAGGCTATTTGATTTTATTTTGCCCAGAATGCCGCTTTGGCACGCTGCAGCTTTTCGTAGGCTTTTAACAGCGACTGATGCGCAGCAAACGCGTGTAGATCGTTATCTACCGGTTGCAGGCCATAAAACGCCGCTTCGCCACTCATTGCCGCACTGGCCGCTTCTACCGCGTCTGCGCCGTACATACGAACGAAGGCATTCAGATATTGCAGCGGCTGGCGATCTTCTTCCTGCGCCAGTAATAACAATGTTTGCAGGCAGCGATAATAGTTGGCGCGTTCCGGACTGAACACCGATGAGTTAAATTCCATCGTCCATTCAGTCCAGACCAGAGCTTGTTCCAGATCGCCGCCAGCCAGTGCCAGCATTGCTTTTAATTCACCGATACGCAGGGTATACCAACCGTTATCTGACCCGGTCGCTAGACCTAACAGCTCACGCACGCGGGTAAAGTCATCAAAACCTTCTTCATCCAGTTGTTCGATGAGGTTAAGGTAATCTTCTTTTTCCCACTCACTGCCTGGCAACGAAAGAATCGTTTCACGTAAATGGCTGCCCATACTGTTATTTGCCAGCCACAGATCTTCCGCCGGATAAATATCGGACATACCCGGCACGATAATGCGGCAAGCATAAACGCCCAGATGCTCGTAATCGGCAATATAAACTTCTTTATCCTCTTTGTTGAAGATAGCCATCAGCGTGGCAAACTCTTCTTCAGTGGTGCCAGAGAAATTCCAGTCCACAAACGGATAATCGGCATCTTGTTTGAAAAGATCCCAGGAGATCAAACCGCTGGAATCGATAAAGTGCGTTTCGAGGTTAGTATGTTCGGCGACTTCTTCATCATCGAAGGTCGGCGGAGTAAACACATCCAGATCTTTCAGGCCACGACCCTGCAGCAGCTCGGTCACGGTACGTTCCAGTGCAACGCCAAAATCAGGATGCGCGCCGAAGGAGGCAAAACAAGTGCCATTGGTCGGGTTGAACAGTACGACGCAGATCACTGGATACTGACCGCCAAGCGAGCCGTCATAAGCAAAGATTGGGAAACCTTCCGCTTCCAGTGTTTCGATCGCTTCAACTACAGCCGGATAACGCGCAAGTACCTCTGCCGGGATCTCCGGCAAGCTGATGCTTTCAGCAATAATGCGGTTTTTCACGTAGCGTTCGAAAACTTCGGACAACCCCTGAACGCGCGCCTCGTTGCGGGTATTGCCAGCGGACATACCATTGGAAACGTACAGGTTACCGATAATATTCATCGGAATATAGACGGTCTGATTGTCAGACTGGCGCGTAAACGGCAGGCCACATATACCGCGATCGTCATTACCTGATTGCAGATCAATCAGCATACTGCCGGTCAATTCATTTTCCGGGTCGTAAAATGCGCGCAGACGGTCATCAAGCAGGCCTTCCGGCACATCGTCGTTTTCGGTTAGTGGAAACCATTTTTCGTTGGGATAATGGACGAACGGACCGTTGGCGATAGTTTCGCCCAGCCAGAAATCAGCAAAAAAGTAGTTGGTTGAGAGACGCTCGAAATATTCACCCAGAGCAGAAGCCAGCGCCGCTTTTTTGGTTGCGCCTTTACCGTTGGTAAAACACAGCGCGCACTCTTTGTCGCGAATATGTACAGACCAGACGTTAGGCACCGGATTCAGCCAGGAAGCTTCTTCAATCTGAAAACCGAGGTCGGAGAGTTTTTGCTGGAAGCGAGCGATGGAATCTTCCAGGGCGGCATCTTTGCCGGGGATAAATGTTTGTGTCATGAAAATCACTTTAGTCGTACGGAAAGCGCGCAATAATACGGGTTTTATCTCAAAGGCGCTATCACCGCCGCCACGCCGGTGAACTGTTGACTATGCTTTTAGCGGATAAATTACGATAAGAGCATAAAAATGAAGGCGTTCGATCTCCACCGTATGGCATTCGATAAAGTGCCGCTGGATTTTCTTGGCGAAGTCGCTCTACGCAGTCTCTATACCTTTGTACTGGTCTTTCTGTTTCTTAAAATGACAGGTAGGCGTGGAGTGCGGCAAATGTCGCTGTTTGAAGTGTTAATCATTCTGACACTGGGGTCGGCAGCAGGGGATGTGGCGTTTTACGACGATGTGCCGATGATCCCGGTGCTTATCGTCTTCATTACCCTGGCGTTGTTATACCGCCTTGTGATGTGGCTGATGGCGCACAGTGAGAAACTGGAAGATCTGCTGGAGGGCAAGCCGGTTGTCATTATTGAAGATGGCGAACTGGCCTGGTCGAAACTCAATAACTCCAACATGACGGAATTTGAGTTCTTTATGGAGCTACGATTGCGCGGTGTAGAGCAGTTGGGGCAAGTACGTCTGGCGATTCTCGAAACCAACGGGCAAATCAGCGTCTATTTCTTTGAAGATGACAAGGTGAAGCCGGGGTTACTTATTTTACCCAGTGATTGTACCCAGCGTTATAAAGTGGTGCCGGAGTCGGCGGACTATGCCTGCATCCGTTGCAGTGAAATCATTCACATGAAGGCGGGTGAAAAACAATTATGTCCGCGCTGTGCAAATCCAGAATGGACGAAGGCAAGTCGGGCAAAACGAGTGACCTGACAGCAAAAATATCGGTTTTTTTCCAATAATCCGAGATTTTCTATTGTGTGACGCGTACCGCATTTTGGCTCTCAACGGTTTTACCCATTGCGATGCGTGTCACTGAATGATAAAACCGATAGCCACAGGAATAACGTATTACCTGCGGTCGCAATCGATTGACCGGGGTTAATAGCAACGCAACGTGGTGAGGGGAAATGGCTCAAATCTTCAATTTTAGTTCTGGTCCGGCAATGCTACCGGCAGAGGTGCTTAAACAGGCTCAACAGGAACTGCGCGACTGGAACGGTCTTGGCACGTCGGTGATGGAAGTGAGCCACCGTGGCAAAGAATTCATTCAGGTTGCAGAGGAAGCCGAGAAGGATTTTCGCGATCTTCTTAACGTCCCCTCCAATTACAAAGTATTATTCTGTCACGGCGGCGGTCGCGGTCAGTTTGCTGCTGTACCTCTGAATATTCTTGGTGATAAAACCACCGCAGATTATGTTGATGCCGGCTACTGGGCGGCAAGCGCCATCAAAGAAGCGAAAAAATACTGCACGCCAAATGTGTTTGACGCCAAAGTGACTGTTGATGGCCTGCGCGCGGTTAAGCCAATGCGTGAATGGCAACTCTCAGATAATGCTGCTTATATGCATTACTGCCCGAATGAAACCATCGACGGTATCGCCATCGACGAAACGCCAGACTTCGGCAAAGATGTGGTGGTCGCTGCCGACTTTTCTTCAACGATTCTTTCCCGCCCGATTGATGTCAGCCGTTATGGCGTGATTTACGCTGGCGCGCAGAAAAATATCGGCCCGGCTGGCCTGACGATCGTTATTGTTCGCGAAGATTTGCTGGGTAAAGCAAATATCGCCTGCCCGTCGATTCTGGATTATTCCATCCTCAACGATAACGACTCCATGTTTAATACGCCGCCAACATTTGCCTGGTATTTATCTGGCCTGGTCTTCAAATGGCTAAAAGCGAACGGTGGCGTGGCTGCAATGGATAATATCAATCAGCAAAAAGCAGAACTGCTGTATGGCGTGATTGATAACAGCGATTTCTACCGTAATGATGTGGCGAAAGCTAACCGTTCGCGGATGAATGTGCCGTTCCAGTTAGCAGATAGTGCGCTTGACAAGCTGTTCCTCGAAGAGTCTTTTGCCGCTGGTCTTCATGCGCTGAAAGGTCACCGTGTAGTCGGCGGAATGCGCGCTTCTATTTATAACGCGATGCCGCTGGAAGGCGTTAAAGCTTTGACAGATTTCATGGTTGAGTTCGAACGTCGTCATGGCTAATGCCTAAAATTTGCTTAATCCCCACAGCCAGACTGTGGGGTTTTTATTTCGGTTGTAGAGAGTTGAGTTCATGGAATCCCTGACGTTACACCCCATCGCCCGTGTCGATGGCACTATTAATCTGCCTGGTTCCAAGAGCGTTTCTAACCGCGCTTTATTGCTGGCGGCATTAGCACACGGCAAAACAGTATTAACCAATCTGCTGGATAGCGATGATGTTCGTCATATGCTGAATGCGTTGCAGGCATTGGGAGTGAGCTATACGCTTTCTGCCGATCGTACGCGCTGCGAAATCATCGGTAACGGCGGTCCATTACATGCGGAAAATGCGCTGGAGTTGTTCCTGGGTAATGCGGGAACAGCGATGCGTCCGCTGGCGGCGGCACTTTGTCTGGGAAGCAATGATATTGTCCTGACGGGTGAGCCTCGCATGAAAGAGCGCCCGATTGGTCATCTGGTGGATGCGCTGCTCCAGGGCGGGGCGAAAATTACTTACCTGGAACAAGAGAATTACCCACCGCTGCGTTTACAGGGGGGTTTTGTGGGGGGCAACGTAGAAGTCGATGGCTCCGTTTCCAGCCAGTTCCTCACCGCACTGTTAATGACCGCGCCGCTTGCGTCGGAAGATACGGTTATTCGTATTAAAGGTGATCTGGTTTCTAAACCTTATATCGACATCACGCTCAACCTGATGAAGACGTTTGGTGTTGAAATTGAAAATCAGCACTATCAACAATTTGTCGTAAAAGGCGGGCAGTCTTATCAGTCTCCGGGGACTTATTTGGTCGAAGGCGATGCATCTTCAGCTTCTTACTTCCTGGCAGCAGCAGCAATCAAAGGCGGCACTGTAAAAGTGACCGGCATTGGACGCAACAGTATGCAGGGTGATATTCGCTTTGCTGATGTGCTGGAAAAAATGGGCGCGACCATTTGCTGGGGCGATGATTATATTTCCTGCACGCATGGTGAACTGAACGCCATCGATATGGATATGAACCATATTCCCGATGCGGCGATGACCATTGCTACAACGGCGCTTTTTGCGAAAGGCACCACCACGCTGCGCAATATTTATAACTGGCGCGTAAAAGAGACGGATCGCCTGTTTGCGATGGCAACAGAGTTGCGTAAAGTCGGTGCGGAAGTAGAAGAGGGACATGATTTCATTCGCATTACGCCGCCGGAAAAACTGAACTTTGCCGAGATAGCCACTTATAACGATCACCGGATGGCGATGTGTTTCTCGCTGGTGGCCTTGTCAGATACGCCGGTGACAATTCTTGACCCAAAATGTACGGCCAAAACATTTCCGGATTATTTCGAGCAACTGGCGCGGATTAGCCAGGCTGCCTGAATAAACGATGGGCAATAAATATCCGAATCTTTCTTTATCAAAACGTCGACACATTGTCGGCGTTTTTTTTCGGACATTGTGAACCATTTTTATTGATGGTAGCGTTAACTGTCAATGTAAGTTGTTGATACATAATATTTATATATGATTAATCAACGGATGATTCACATGAAGAATACTAAATTACTGCTGGCGATTGCGACCTCTGCAGCATTGCTGACGGGGTGTCAGAATACGCACGGTATTAATACCGATCTGGCCATCAGCTCCGGTTTAAATGCCTATAAAGCTGTAACGTTAAGCGATGCCGATGCAAAAGTGATTGCCAATCAGGGCTGTGCCGAAATGGACAGCGGCAATCAAGTCGCAAGTAAATCCAGCAAGTACGGTAAACGTCTGGCAAAAATCGCCAAAGCATTGGGTAACAATATTAACGGCACGCCGGTCAACTATAAGGTTTATATGACCAGCGACGTCAACGCATGGGCGATGGCGAACGGCTGTGTTCGTGTCTACAGTGGCCTGATGGACATGATGAACGACAACGAAATTGAAGGGGTTCTGGGCCATGAACTGGGCCACGTCGCATTGGGACACTCGCTGGCTGAAATGAAAGCCTCTTATGCGATTGTTGCCGCACGTGATGCGATTTCCGCCACCAGCGGTGTTGCTTCCCAGCTTTCCCGTTCACAATTAGGTGATATCGCAGAAGGCGCTATCAATGCTAAATACTCCCGCGATAAAGAGTCTGAAGCAGATGATTTCTCCTTTGATCTGCTGAAGAAACGTGGCATCAGCACCCAGGGACTGGTCGGTAGCTTTGAAAAACTGGCTAGCCTGGATGGCGGTCGTACCCAGTCCATGTTTGACTCTCACCCACCATCAACAGAGCGTGCGCAACACATCCGTGATCGTATCGCCTCTGGTAAGTAAATCATTGTCATCTTTCAGGCTGGTCTTCTGCCAGCCCGCTATAATTGCGCAATAAATCCCCATCTGAATACAGACAAAACTGGTTTTTGCACACAACGTTAACGATTTGTGGCGCCGACGCGTATAATGCGCGCGGTTATGTTAACGGTACGCCTGTTTTAAGGAGATAAAGATGACGGCAATTGCCCCGGTTATTACCATTGATGGCCCAAGCGGTGCAGGGAAAGGCACCTTGTGTAAGGCTATGGCGGAAGCGTTGCAATGGCATCTGCTGGACTCGGGTGCAATTTATCGCGTACTGGCGCTGGCGGCATTACATCACCATGTTGATGTGGCGTCAGAAGACGCTCTGGTGCCGCTGGCATCCCACCTGGATGTACGTTTTGTGTCAACCAATGGCAATCTGGAAGTGATCCTCGAAGGGGAAGATGTCAGCGGTGAAATTCGTACTCAGGAAGTGGCGAATGCCGCTTCACAAGTCGCCGCATTTCCCCGTGTTCGTGAAGCATTATTGCGTCGCCAACGTGCGTTTCGCGAATTGCCGGGCCTGATTGCCGATGGCCGCGACATGGGAACAGTGGTATTCCCTGATGCGCCAGTGAAAATATTCCTTGACGCCTCTTCGGAAGAACGTGCGCATCGCCGAATGCTACAGTTGCAGGAGAAGGGCTTTAGTGTTAACTTTGAACGCCTTTTGGCCGAGATCAAAGAACGCGATGACCGCGATCGTAACCGAGCGGTAGCGCCACTGGTTCCGGCAGCCGATGCTTTAGTGTTGGATTCCACCACCTTAAGCATTGAGCAAGTAATTGAAAAAGCGTTACACTACGCGCGCCAAAAATTGGTTCTCGCATAAGCGACCGAATTTGCAGTACCCCCGTTGCAATGGAATGACAGCGGGTATGTTAAACAACCCCATCCGGCACGGAGCCAGGTGGACGTTAAATATAAACCTGAAGATTAAACATGACTGAATCTTTTGCTCAACTCTTTGAAGAGTCCTTAAAAGAAATCGAAACCCGCCCGGGTTCTATCGTTCGTGGCGTTGTTGTTGCTATCGACAAAGACGTAGTACTGGTTGACGCTGGTCTGAAATCTGAGTCTGCCATCCCGGCTGAGCAGTTCAAAAACGCCCAGGGCGAGCTGGAAATCCAGGTAGGTGACGAAGTTGACGTTGCTCTGGACGCAGTAGAAGACGGCTTCGGTGAAACTCTGCTGTCCCGTGAGAAAGCTAAACGTCACGAAGCCTGGATCACGCTGGAAAAAGCTTACGAAGATGCTGAAACTGTTACCGGTGTTATCAACGGCAAAGTTAAGGGCGGCTTCACTGTTGAGCTGAACGGTATTCGTGCGTTCCTGCCAGGTTCTCTGGTAGACGTTCGTCCGGTGCGTGACACTCTGCACCTGGAAGGCAAAGAGCTTGAATTCAAAGTAATCAAGCTGGATCAGAAGCGCAACAACGTTGTTGTTTCTCGTCGTGCCGTTATCGAATCCGAAAACAGCGCAGAGCGCGATCAGCTGCTGGAAAACCTGCAGGAAGGCATGGAAGTTAAAGGTATCGTTAAGAACCTCACTGACTACGGTGCATTCGTTGATCTGGGCGGCGTTGACGGCCTGCTGCACATCACTGACATGGCCTGGAAACGCGTTAAGCATCCGAGCGAAATCGTCAACGTGGGCGACGAAATCACTGTTAAAGTGCTGAAGTTCGACCGCGAACGTACCCGTGTATCCCTGGGCCTGAAACAGCTGGGCGAAGATCCGTGGGTAGCTATCGCTAAACGTTATCCGGAAGGTACTAAACTGACTGGTCGCGTGACCAACCTGACCGACTACGGCTGCTTCGTTGAAATCGAAGAAGGCGTTGAAGGCCTGGTACACGTTTCCGAAATGGATTGGACCAACAAAAACATCCACCCGTCCAAAGTTGTTAACGTTGGCGATGTAGTGGAAGTTATGGTTCTGGATATCGACGAAGAACGTCGTCGTATCTCCCTGGGTCTGAAACAGTGCAAAGCTAACCCGTGGCAGCAGTTCGCGGAAACCCACAACAAGGGCGACCGTGTTGAAGGTAAAATCAAGTCTATCACTGACTTCGGTATCTTCATCGGCCTGGACGGCGGCATCGACGGCCTGGTTCACCTGTCTGACATCTCCTGGAACGTTGCAGGCGAAGAAGCAGTTCGTGAATACAAAAAAGGCGACGAAATCGCTGCAGTTGTTCTGCAAGTTGACGCAGAACGTGAACGTATCTCCCTGGGCGTTAAACAGCTCGCAGAAGATCCGTTCAACAACTGGGTTGCTCTGAACAAGAAAGGCGCTATCGTAACTGGTAAAGTAACTGCAGTTGACGCTAAAGGCGCAACCGTAGAACTGGCTGACGGCGTTGAAGGCTACCTGCGTGCTTCTGAAGCATCCCGTGACCGCGTTGAAGACGCTACCCTGGTTCTGAGCGTTGGCGACGAAGTTGAAGCTAAATTCACCGGCGTTGATCGTAAAAACCGCGCAATCAGCCTGTCTGTTCGTGCGAAAGACGAAGCTGACGAGAAAGATGCAATCGCAACTGTTAACAAACAGGAAGATGCAAACTTCTCCAACAACGCAATGGCTGAAGCTTTCAAAGCAGCTAAAGGCGAGTAATTCTCTGACTCTTCGGGATTTTTATTCCGAAGTTTGTTGAGTTTACTTGACAGATTGCAGGTTTCGTCCTGTAATCAAGCACTAAGGGCGGCTACGGCCGCCCTTAATCAATGCAGCAACAGCAGCCGCTTAATTTGCCTTTAAGGAACCGGAGGAATCATGACCAAGTCAGAATTGATAGAAAGACTTGCCACCCAGCAATCGCACATTCCCGCCAAGACGGTTGAAGATGCAGTAAAAGAGATGCTGGAGCATATGGCCTCGACTCTTGCGCAGGGCGAGCGTATTGAAATCCGCGGTTTCGGCAGTTTCTCTTTGCACTACCGCGCACCACGTACCGGACGTAATCCGAAGACTGGCGATAAAGTAGAACTGGAAGGAAAATACGTTCCTCACTTTAAACCTGGTAAAGAACTGCGCGATCGCGCCAATATTTACGGTTAAGTTTTTACTCAAACTTGAACGAGAGAAAAGCACCTGTCGGGTGCTTTTTTCATTTCTCTAATCTGGAACTGGAAGCTGCTTCGCAGAGTTTTGAGCAGTTTTCACCCTTTCGTTAAATTCTTCTGAACGTGCCTCGGGGAACGCAAAATTCCCACCAGACAACCGCTCAACAAAGTTGCACACTTTCCATAAACAGGGAGGGGTGCATGAAAATAACGACAGTCGGCGTATGCATAATTTGCGGAATTTTTCCGTTGCTGATTTTGCCCCAATTGCCTGGGACATTAACCCTTGCGTTTCTGACTCTCTTCGCCTGCGTACTGGCATTTATCCCTGTTAAAACCGTCCGTTATTTCACGCTAACATTGCTGTTTTTCCTTTGGGGCGTATTGGCGGCAAAGCAAATTTTGTGGGCAGGAGAAACCTTAACTGGCGCGACGCAGGATGCAATTGTCGAAATTACTGCTACTGACGGCATGACCACTCATTACGCTCAAATTACCCATCTACAAGGTCGACGTCTTTTCCCTGCGCCAGGCATCGTGCTGTATGGCGAGTATCTGCCACAAGCGGTTTGTGCCGGACAACAATGGTCAATGAAACTCAGAGTTCGTGCGGTTCACGGTCAGCTTAATGATGGCGGCTTTGACAGCCAGCGTTATGCTATTGCCCAGCACCAGACTCTAACCGGGCGTTTTCTTCAGGCAAGAATCATTGAACCGGGGTGTAGTCTGCGGGCGCAATATCTGGCCTCTTTGCAAACGACCCTGCAACCTTATCTGTGGAAAGCGGTGATTCTTGGCTTAGGTATGGGTGAACGGTTATCTGTGCCTAAAGAAATCAAAGATATTATGCGCAATACTGGTACAGCGCATTTAATGGCTATATCGGGATTGCACATCGCTTTTGCGGCGTTGCTGGCAGCCGGGCTCATTCGCGTTGGGCAAATTTTCCTCCCTGGTCATTGGATCCACTGGCAGATGCCATTAATTGGCGGAACCTGCTGTGCTGCTTTTTATGCCTGGTTGACGGGAATGCAACCTCCGGCACTGCGTACCATCGTGGCGCTTGCTACGTGGGGAATGCTTAAGTTAAGTGGGCGACAGTGGAGTGGCTGGGATGTATGGATATGTTGTCTGGCGGCAATTTTGCTGATGGATCCTGTTGCCATTCTCTCGCAAAGTTTATGGCTCTCTGCCGCTGCGGTCGCGGCACTGATTTTTTGGTATCAGTGGTTTCCCTGTCCTGAGTGGCAACTGCCGCCGGTATTGCGTGCAGTTGTTTCCCTCATTCATTTGCAACTGGGAATCACACTCCTGCTTATGCCCGTGCAAATCGTCATATTTCATGGCATTAGTCTGACCTCGTTTATTGCAAATCTATTTGCAATTCCCTTGGTGACATTTACCACGGTTCCGTTGATCCTCGCCGCGATGGTTGTGCATTTAAGCGGGCCGTTAATCCTGGAGCAAGGGTTATGGTTTCTTGCCGACCGGTCTTTGGCTTTACTTTTCTGGGGGTTAAAGAGTTTGCCGGAAGGGTGGATCAACATTGCTGAACGTTGGCAATGGCTATTATTTTCCCCATGGTTCTTACTGGTGGTATGGCGATTAAACGCCTGGCGAACGTTGCCAGCAATGTGTGTGGCTGGGGGCTTGCTGATGTGCTGGCCGCTGTGGCAAAAACCTCGACCTGACGAGTGGCAAGTGTACATGCTTGATGTTGGGCAAGGGCTGGCAATGGTAATTGCGCGAAACGGCAAAGCGATTCTCTATGATACGGGGCTCGCCTGGCCAGAAGGTGACAGCGGGCAACAACTGATTGTCCCTTGGCTACGCTGGCATAACCTTGAACCGGAAGGCGTCATTCTGAGTCATGAGCATCTGGATCATCGGGGAGGGCTGGACTCGATATTACGTGTCTGGCCGACGTTATGGGTCAGAAGTCCTTTAAACTGGGAACATCATCAGCCCTGTATGCGTGGTGAAGCGTGGCAGTGGCAAGGATTACGTTTTAGCGCACACTGGCCTTTACAAGGTAGCAACGATAAAGGAAATAACCATTCCTGTGTGGTTAAGGTTGATGACGGAACGTATAGCATTCTTTTAACCGGTGATATTGAAGCATTCGCTGAACAAAAAATGCTAAGTCGTTACTGGCAACACGTGCAGGCAACATTACTTCAGGTGCCCCATCATGGCAGTAATACCTCATCATCATTGCCATTAATTCAGCGTGTGAATGGAAAAGTGGCACTGGCATCGGCATCGCGCTATAACGCATGGCGACTACCCTCCAGTAAAGTTAAAAGACGCTATCAACTTCAGGGATATCAATGGGTTGACACCCCGCATCAGGGGCAAATAACCGTCGATTTTTCAGCGCAAGGCTGGCAGGTACGCAGCCTAAGAGAGCAAATTTTACCTCGTTGGTATCATCAGTGGTTTGGCGTGCCAGTGGATAACGGGTAGAATATGCGGCTATTTCAACAAATGCTGGTTTTTTGAATGCATAACGACAAAGATCTCTCTACGTGGCAGACATTCCGCCGACTGTGGCCAACCATTGCGCCTTTTAAAGCGGGTCTGATCGTGGCGGGCATAGCGTTAATTCTCAACGCAGCCAGCGATACCTTCATGTTATCGCTCCTTAAGCCACTTCTCGATGATGGCTTTGGTAAAACCGATCGCTCCGTGCTGATGTGGATGCCGCTGGTGGTTATTGGGCTGATGATTTTACGTGGTATCACCAGTTATATTTCCAGTTACTGCATCTCCTGGGTATCAGGAAAAGTGGTAATGACTATGCGTCGCCGCCTGTTTGGTCACATGATGGGAATGCCGGTGTCATTTTTTGACAAACAGTCAACTGGGACACTGCTTTCACGTATTACTTACGATTCTGAACAGGTTGCTTCGTCGTCTTCCGGCGCGCTGATTACGGTGGTGCGTGAAGGTGCTTCCATTATCGGTCTGTTCGCCATGATGTTCTATTACAGCTGGCAGTTGTCGATCATTTTGATTGTGCTGGCGCCGATCGTCTCGATTGCGATTCGTATCGTATCGAAGCGTTTTCGCAGCATCAGTAAAAACATGCAGAACACCATGGGGCAGGTGACCACCAGTGCAGAACAGATGCTGAAAGGCCACAAAGAGGTGCTGATTTTTGGCGGCCAGGAAGTGGAAACGAAGCGTTTTGATAAGGTCAGCAACAAGATGCGTTTGCAGGGAATGAAGATGGTATCAGCCTCTTCTATCTCTGACCCAATCATTCAGCTGATTGCCTCTTTGGCGCTGGCGTTTGTTCTGTATGCAGCGAGCTTCCCAAGTGTAATGGATAGCCTGACAGCAGGTACGATTACCGTTGTCTTCTCTTCGATGATTGCACTGATGCGTCCGCTGAAATCGCTGACCAACGTTAACGCCCAATTCCAGCGTGGTATGGCGGCCTGTCAGACGCTGTTTACCATTCTGGATAGTGAACAGGAGAAAGACGAAGGTAAACGCGAGATTGAACGAGCAATCGGCGACGTCGAATTTCGCAATGTCACTTTTACCTATCCGGGGCGTGAAGTTCCCGCTCTGCGTAACATCAACCTAAAAATTCCGGCAGGGAAAACGGTCGCTCTGGTCGGACGTTCTGGTTCAGGTAAATCAACAATCGCCAGCTTGATCACGCGTTTCTACGATATTGATGAAGGCGAGATCCTGATGGATGGTCACGATCTGCGCGAGTATACCCTGGCGTCGTTACGTAACCAGGTTGCACTGGTATCGCAGAATGTCCATTTGTTTAACGATACGGTTGCCAACAACATTGCTTACGCACGTACAGACCAGTACAGCCGTGAGCAAATTGAAGAAGCGGCGCGTATGGCTTATGCCATGGACTTTATCAATAAGATGGATAACGGTCTTGATACGGTGATTGGTGAAAACGGCGTGTTGCTCTCTGGCGGTCAGCGCCAGCGTATCGCTATCGCTCGAGCTTTGTTGCGTGACAGCCCGATTCTGATCCTTGATGAAGCCACCTCGGCGCTGGATACAGAATCCGAACGTGCGATTCAGGCGGCGCTTGACGAGCTACAGAAAAACCGTACCTCACTGGTGATTGCTCACCGTTTGTCTACCATTGAAAAGGCAGACGAAATTGTGGTCGTTGAGGATGGTGTCATTGTGGAACGCGGCACGCATAACGATTTGCTTGAGCACCGTGGTGTCTACGCGCAACTTCACAAAATGCAATTTGGTCAATGATCGAAAAAATCTGGTCTGGTGAATCTCCTTTGTGGCGGCTGTTGCTGCCACTCTCCTGGTTGTATGGTCTGGTGAGTGGCGCTATCCGTCTTTGCTATAAACTAAAACTGAAGCGCGCATGGCGTGCCCCGGTGCCAGTTGTGGTGGTCGGTAATCTCACCGCAGGTGGCAACGGGAAAACCCCGGTCGTTGTCTGGCTGGTAGAACAACTGCAAAAACGTGGTATTCGTGTTGGTGTTGTATCCCGGGGCTATGGCGGTAAGGCCGAGTCGTATCCGATGTTATTGTCGGCAGAGACCACCACAGCACAGGCGGGTGATGAACCGGTGCTGATTTATCAGCGTACTGGCGCGCCTGTTGCAGTTTCTCCCGTGCGTTCTGATGCGGTAAAAGCCATTCTGGCGCAACATCCTGATGTGCAGCTCATCGTAACCGACGACGGTTTACAGCATTATCGTCTGGCGCGTGATGTGGAAATCGTCGTTATTGATGGTGTGCGTCGCTTTGGCAATGGCTGGTGGTTGCCGGCGGGGCCAATGCGTGAGCGAGCGGGGCGCTTAAAGTCGGTTGATGCGGTAATCGTCAACGGCGGTGTCCCCCGCAGCGGTGAAATCCCCATGCATCTGCTGCCGGGTCAGGCGGTGAATTTACGTACCGGTACGCGTTGTGACGTTGCTCAGCTTGAACATGTGGTGGCAATGGCGGGGATTGGTCATCCGCCGCGCTTTTTTGCCACGCTGAAGATGTGTGGTGTGCAACCGGAAAAATGTGTGCCGTTGTCCGATCATCAGTCTTTGAATCATGCAGATGTCAGCGCATTGTTAAGTGCCGGGCAAACACTGGTTATGACTGAAAAAGATGCGGTGAAATGCCGGGGCTTTGCAGAAGAAAATTGGTGGTATTTGCCCGTTGACGCACAGTTTTCGGGCGCTGAGCCAGAGAAACTGCTCGCGCAACTTTCCTCGCTGGCTTCTGGCAACTAATTCGCAGCAGCAGCGTTCAATTGATGGAGCCATGAATGACGCTGCCGTATATCTCTCTTGCTGATGCACGTAATCTTCATCTCGCTGCGCAAGGTCTGTTAAAAAAATCTCGTCGTCGCGCGTTGCCGCAAGATATTCTGGCAGCTATCTCCCGCATGTCCTTGCTGCAAATCGACACTATCAATATCGTTGCTCGCAGCCCTTATTTAGTGCTTTTTAGTCGTCTGGGTAATTATCCTCCGCAGTGGCTGGACGAGTCGCTGGCGCATGGCGAATTAATGGAATACTGGGCGCATGAAGCCTGCTTTATGCCACGTAGTGATTTTCATCTCATTCGCCACCGGATGCTGGCGCCAGAAAAAATGGGCTGGAAATATCAAGACGCCTGGATGCGGGAACATGCAGAAGAAATTGAACAGTTACTTCAGTACATTCAGGATAACGGACCCGTACGTTCAGCCGATTTTGCTCATCCCCGCAAAGGGGCAAGCGGTTGGTGGGAGTGGAAGCCGCATAAACGCCATCTGGAAGGGCTGTTTACTGCTGGAAAGGTTATGGTGATTGAAAGGCGTAATTTCCAGCGCATTTATGATTTAACCCATCGCGTCATGCCGCACTGGGATGATAAGTGTGACCTCGTTTCGCAAACAGAAGCAGAAATCACTATGCTGGATAACAGTGCGCGTAGCCTGGGAATATTCCGCGAACAGTGGCTGGCGGATTACTATCGCCTTAAACGCCCGGCGCTGGCTGCCTGGCGTGATGTGCGTGCTGAACAGCAGAAAATTATCCCCGTAAATGTGGAGAGGTTAGGACAACTCTGGCTGCATATTGATTTGTTGCCTCTTCTCGAAACAGCTCTCGCGGGGAAACTCACCGCGACGCATAGCACTGTACTGTCACCCTTTGACCCTGTCGTCTGGGATCGCAAACGCGCAGAGCAGCTTTTTGATTTTAGCTACCGGCTGGAATGCTACACGCCGGCACCGAAACGCCAGTATGGCTATTTCGTTCTGCCGTTACTGCATCGTGGACAATTAGTCGGGCGAATGGATGCTAAAATGCATCGCCAGACGGGCGTCCTTGAAGTTATCGCCCTTTGGTTACAGGATGGCATCAAACTGACTGCTTCTCTTCAAAAAGGATTACGCCAGGCGATTACCGATTTTGCTGGCTGGCAGCAGGCAACGCGAGTGACATTAGGGCGCTGCCCACACGGTCTCTTTAGTGATTGCCGCACAGGCTGGGAAATAGCCCCCTGGGCATAAATGATTATGATAAGATTTATGCATTCATAACCCGATCCATCTGGAGGAACTATGGATCATCGTCTGCTTGAAATCGTTGCCTGCCCGGTTTGCAACGGCAAACTTTGGTATAACCAGGAAAAACAAGAACTGATTTGCAAACTGGATAACCTGGCTTTCCCGCTGCGCGATGGCATCCCTGTGCTGTTGGAAACGGAAGCCCGCGTGCTGACTGCTGATGAGAGTAAATCATGAGTTTTGTGGTGATTATTCCTGCACGCTACGCTTCTACGCGTCTGCCTGGTAAACCGTTGGTCGATATTAACGGTAAGCCGATGATCGTTCATGTTCTTGAACGCGCCCGCGAATCAGGAGCCGATCGCATCATTGTCGCAACCGATCATCAAGATGTTGCCCGCGCTGTTGAAGCGGCAGGAGGGGAAGTGTGCATGACGCGCGCCGATCATCAGTCAGGCACCGAACGCCTGGCGGAAGTTGTCGAAAAATGCGCGTTCAGCGACGACACGGTGATTGTTAATGTGCAGGGCGATGAGCCAATGATCCCTGCGACAATCATTCGTCAGGTTGCTGATAATCTCGCCCAGCGTGAAGTAGGCATGGCTACTCTGGCTGTACCTATCCACAGTGCGGAAGAAGCCTTTAATCCGAATGCGGTTAAAGTGGTGCTTGACGCTGAAGGTTATGCGCTTTACTTCTCACGAGCCACCATTCCGTGGGATCGTGACCGTTTTGCAAAAGGTCTGGAAACCGTTGGTGATAACTTCCTGCGTCATCTTGGTATTTATGGCTACCGTGCAGGCTTTATCCGTCGTTACGTCACCTGGCAGCCAAGTCCGTTAGAACACATCGAAATGTTAGAGCAGCTTCGCGTACTGTGGTACGGCGAAAAAATCCACGTTGCTGTTGCCCAGGAAGTTCCTGGCACAGGAGTGGATACCCCTGAAGATCTCGAGCGCGTTCGCGCTGAAATGCTCTAAGCTGATTTCACGACACTCCACCTGATTTTGGGGGGAGTGTCGTACCGTTACGATTTTCCTCATTTTTCTTTTCAACAATTGATCTCATTCAGGTGACATCTTTTACATTGGCGCTCATTATGAAGGCAGTAGCTTTTATGAGGGTAATCTGAATGGAACAGCTGCGTGCCGAATTAAGCCATTTACTGGGCGAAAAACTCAGTCGTATTGAGTGCGTCAATGAAAAAGCGGATACGGCGTTGTGGGCTTTGTATGACAGCCAGGGAAACCCAATGCCGTTAATGGCGAGAAGCTTTAGTACGCCAGGCCAAGCCCGCCAGTTGGCATGGAAGACCACCATGCTGGCGCGCAGCGGGACTGTTCGTATGCCAACCATCTATGGCGTGATGACACATGAAGAACATCCTGGCCCCGATGTCCTGTTACTGGAGCGGATGCGTGGTGTTTCTGTAGAAGCTCCCGCGCGTACACCGGAACGCTGGGAGCATCTGAAAGAGCAAATTGTTGAAGCTCTGCTGGCCTGGCATCGACAGGACAGTCGAGGTTGCGTCGGCGCAGTCGACAACACTCAGGAAAATTTCTGGCCCTCCTGGTATCGGCAACATGTTGAAGTGCTATGGACCACGCTCAATCAGTTCCATAACACCGGACTAACGATGCAGGATAAGCGTATCCTGTTCCGCACTCGCGAATGTCTTCCGGCCTTATTTGAAGGCTTTAACGACAATTGTGTGCTGATTCATGGCAATTTCTGTTTGCGCAGCATGTTGAAAGATTCTCGTAGCGATCAATTACTGGCGATGGTAGGGCCGGGCCTCATGCTTTGGGCGCCACGTGAGTATGAGCTGTTCCGGTTGATGGATAACACTCTGGCAGAAGATTTACTCTGGAGTTACCTGCAACGCGCGCCAGTGGCGGAGTCTTTCATCTGGCGGCGTTGGCTGTATGTGTTATGGGATGAAGTTGCGCAACTGGTCAATACTGGACGGTTTAGTCGGCGCAACTTCGATCTGGCATCAAAATCACTCCTTCCCTGGCTCGCCTGACGAACCTTTCAGCCACTGCCAGATGCGACCAAGCGTTTCATAGCCTACACGGTCGCTATGCATCAACCAGACCGGAGAGGGAATTGCCCGTTCCCACGGATTAAGCGGCGAGTCGATTGCCAGCTGATTCGCCGGGGCTGGCAGCGGATTCAGGCCTTCCTGCTGGAAAAAGATCATCGCGCGCGGCAAATGAGACGCAGATGTCACCAGCAGGAAAGGGGCGTCACCAATGGCCTGTTTCACTGCGGCTGCTTCTTCTTCGGTATCTTTTGGCAAATCCAGCGTAATAATTTGTTCACGCGGCACGCCCAGCGATTGCGCCACTCTGGCACCTACTTCCGCTGTACTCACCGTATTGGTTTTTGCTACGCCTCCCGTGAAGATCAGTTTTGATCCCGGATTCTCGCGCCATAAACGAATACCTTCATTCAGACGCGGCAAACTATTATTGATTAAATTTGAACTTGGTGCCCACTGCGGGTTCCAGGTATAACCACCTCCGAGCACCACGATATAGTCCACTTTTTGTGCATTATTCCATGTCGGATAAGTGCTTTCGATGGGACGCAGCAGGCGGTCGGCTACCGGTTGCAAACTTAATAACAAAAGCGCCAACCATCCTGCGCTAATAAATATCTTTCCAGTTTTTTGAAAACGGCTAAACCACAGTAGCACCAGACCCACACCGATAATCAACAACATTAGCGGAAGCGGCAGCAGCATACCGCCAATCACTTTTTTCAGTGTAAAAAGCATCCTTTCTGGTTCCTTTTTTAACCATATAGCGAGGGATCGACAGTGATATTACACCAGACGGGTTCATTCTCGCCGTGGCTGTGACAAAATAGCGCCTTTATCAGAAAACGTCTTAGCCAACCGGTGGAGAAAGCAATGCAGGATCGCAATTTTGATGACATTGCGGAAAAGTTTTCCCGTAACATTTACGGCACCACCAAAGGACAGCTTCGACAGGCTATTCTGTGGCAGGATCTCGATCGTGTGCTGGTGGATATGGAACCGCAAAAACTGCGTGTGCTGGATGCCGGTGGTGGAGAAGGACAGACCGCGATCAAAATGGCCGAACGAGGGCATCAGGTCATTTTATGCGATCTCTCCGCCCAGATGATCGACCGCGCAAAGCAGGCGGCAGACGCTAAAGGTGTGAGCGACAACATGCAATTTATACATTGCGCCGCTCAGGACGTTGCTTCGCATTTGGAAACGCCCGTTGATCTGATATTGTTCCATGCGGTGCTGGAATGGGTGGCTGATCCCCGCAGCGTATTGCAAACGTTGTGGTCAGTGTTGCGCCCAGGCGGCGTGTTGTCATTAATGTTCTACAATGCGCATGGCTTGCTGATGCATAACATGGTCGCAGGGAATTTTGATTACGTGCAGGCGGGAATGCCGAAAAAGAAAAAACGGACGCTTTCGCCAGACTATCCACGCGACCCGGCGCAGGTATATCAGTGGCTGGAAGAAGCTGGCTGGCAAATTATGGGTAAAACCGGCGTTCGCGTGTTTCATGATTATCTGCGTGAAAAGCACCAGCAGCGCGACTGCTACGAAGCATTACTTGAATTAGAAACGCGTTATTGCCGTCAGGAACCGTATATCAGCCTGGGGCGTTATATTCATGTCACCGCGCGCAAACCGCAGAGCAAGGATAAAGTATGAGTGAATTTTCCCAGACAGTCCCCGAACTGGTTGCCTGGGCCAGAAAAAATGACTTCTCCATCTCGCTGCCGGTAGACCGACTCTCTTTTCTGCTGGCGGTTGCCACGCTGAATGGCGAGCGTCTGGATGGTGAGATGAGTGAAGGCGAGCTGGTGGATGCATTCCGCCATGTGAGTGATGCGTTTGAGCAAACCAGCGAAACCATCGGCGTGCGCGCCAACAACGCGATCAACGACATGGTGCGTCAACGTCTGCTGAACCGCTTTACCAGTGAGCAGGCGGAAGGGAATGCTATATATCGTCTGACGCCGCTCGGCATAGGCATTACTGACTACTACATCCGTCAGCGTGAGTTTTCTACGCTACGTCTTTCTATGCAGTTGTCGATCGTTGCAGGCGAACTGAAGCGTGCGGCGGACGCGGCAGAAGAGGGCGGCGATGAGTTTCACTGGCACCGCAATGTCTATGCTCCGCTGAAATATTCGGTAGCAGAAATTTTCGACAGCATCGATCTAACGCAACGTCTGATGGATGAGCAGCAGCAGCAGGTGAAAGATGACATCGCTCAGTTGCTGAATAAAGACTGGCGCGCGGCGATCTCCAGCTGCGAATTGTTGCTTTCAGAAACCTCCGGTACGCTGCGTGAATTGCAGGATACGCTGGAAGCGGCAGGTGACAAATTGCAGGCTAACCTGTTGCGCATCCAGGATGCGACCATGACGCATGACGATCTGCATTTTGTCGATAGTCTGGTGTTCGATCTGCAAAGTAAGCTCGATCGTATTATCAGCTGGGGACAGCAATCTATCGACTTGTGGATTGGCTACGATCGCCACGTACACAAATTTATCCGTACTGCTATCGATATGGATAAAAACCGCGTCTTTGCTCAGCGGTTACGTCAGTCGGTACAAACCTATTTTGATGAACCGTGGGCGCTGACTTACGCTAATGCCGATCGTCTGTTGGATATGCGTGACGAAGAGATGGCGCTGCGCGACGAAGAAGTGACCGGGGAGCTTCCGCCAGATTTAGAGTACGAAGAGTTCAACGAGATCCGCGAACAACTGGCGGCGATCATCGAAGAACAGCTCGCCGTGTACAAAACCAGACAAGTACCGCTGGATCTTGGTCTGGTGGTACGCGAATATCTGGCGCAGTATCCACGTGCGCGTCACTTTGACGTTGCGCGTATTGTTATTGATCAGGCGGTACGCCTCGGCGTAGCGCAAGCAGATTTCACCGGACTGCCTGCGAAATGGCAGCCGATTAATGATTACGGAGCCAAGGTACAGGCGCATGTCATCGACAAATATTGAACAAGTGATGCCGGTTAAGCTGGCGCAGGCGCTGGCGAATCCGTTATTTCCGGCGCTGGATAGCGCCTTACGTTCAGGCCGTCATATTGGCCTCGACGAACTGGATAATCATGCATTCCTGATGGATTTTCAGGAATATCTGGAAGAGTTTTACGCACGTTATAACGTGGAGCTTATTCGCGCGCCGGAAGGTTTTTTCTATTTGCGCCCACGTTCTACCACTATTATCCCGCGCTCCGTATTGTCGGAACTGGACATGATGGTCGGGAAAATCCTCTGTTATCTCTATCTCAGCCCGGAACGGCTGGCGAACGAGGGGATTTTTACTCAGCAGGAACTGTATGATGAACTGCTCACCCTGGCTGATGAAGCGAAACTGCTGAAACTGGTAAACAACCGTTCTACCGGTTCGGACGTGGATCGCCAGAAGTTGCAGGAAAAAGTACGCTCTTCGCTCAACCGTCTGCGCCGCTTAGGCATGGTGTGGTTTATGGGGCACGACAGCAGCAAGTTCCGCATTACTGAATCGGTGTTCCGTTTCGGTGCGGATGTCCGTGCGGGCGACGATCCGCGCGAAGCCCAGCGTCGCCTGATTCGCGATGGTGAAGCTATGTCGCTGGAAAACCACCTGCAACTCAACGACGAAACTGAAGAGAATCAGCCAGATAGCGGAGAGGAAGAATAATGATTGAACGCGGTAAATTTCGCTCACTGACGCTGATTAACTGGAATGGCTTTTTTGCCCGTACCTTTGACCTTGATGAGCTGGTCACGACGCTTTCCGGCGGTAATGGTGCGGGTAAATCAACCACCATGGCGGCGTTCGTTACGGCGCTTATCCCCGACCTGACCTTATTGCACTTTCGTAACACCACGGAAGCCGGAGCCACCAGCGGTTCGCGCGATAAAGGCCTGCACGGTAAGTTAAAAGCGGGTGTCTGTTATTCAATGCTCGACACCATCAACTCGCGCCACCAGCGCGTGGTGGTTGGTGTGCGTCTACAACAGGTTGCCGGGCGCGATCGTAAAGTTGATATCAAACCGTTTGCCATTCAGGGGCTGCCGATGTCGGTGCAGCCGACGCAACTGGTGACCGAAACCCTGAACGAACGTCAGGCGCGCGTGCTGCCGCTTAACGAGCTGAAAGACAAACTCGAAGCGATGGAAGGCGTGCAGTTTAAGCAGTTCAACTCCATCACCGATTACCATTCGCTGATGTTCGATCTGGGCATCATCGCGCGTCGTCTGCGTTCTGCTTCTGATCGTAGTAAATTCTATCGTCTGATCGAAGCCTCGCTGTACGGCGGTATTTCCAGCGCCATTACCCGTTCTCTGCGCGACTACCTGCTGCCAGAAAACAGCGGTGTGCGTAAAGCGTTCCAGGACATGGAAGCGGCGCTGCGTGAAAACCGCATGACGCTGGAAGCGATTCGTGTCACCCAGTCTGACCGTGACTTGTTCAAGCATCTGATTAGCGAAGCCACCAACTACGTGGCGGCAGACTACATGCGTCACGCTAACGAGCGCCGTGTCCATCTCGACAAAGCTCTGGAGTTTCGTCGTGAGCTACACACTTCGCGTCAGCAACTGGCGGCGGAGCAGTACAAACACGTCGATATGGCGCGTGAGCTGGCAGAGCACAACGGTGCCGAAGGCGATCTGGAAGCGGATTATCAGGCGGCCAGCGATCACCTGAACCTGGTGCAGACTGCACTGCGTCAGCAGGAAAAGATCGAACGTTACGAAGCGGATCTCGATGAGCTGCAGATCCGTCTGGAAGAGCAAAACGAAGTGGTGGCAGAAGCCATCGAGCGCCAGGAAGAGAACGAAGCGCGTGCGGAAGCCGCCGAACTGGAAGTGGATGAGCTGAAAAGCCAGCTTGCTGACTACCAGCAGGCGCTGGACGTCCAGCAAACGCGCGCGATCCAGTACAACCAGGCGATTGCTGCGCTTAATCGTGCCAAAGAATTGTGTCATCTGCCGGACTTAACCGCCGACAGCGCCGCCGAATGGCTGGAAACCTTCCAGGCGAAAGAGCTGGAAGCGACCGAAAAAATGCTCTCTCTTGAGCAGAAAATGAGCATGGCGCAAACCGCGCACAGCCAGTTTGAGCAGGCTTATCAATTGGTAGTAGCAATCAACGGTCCGCTGGCGCGTAACGAAGCGTGGGAGGTCGCCCGCGAACTGCTGCGCGAAGGGGTCGATCAGCGCCACCTGGCAGAACAGGTTCAGCCGCTGCGGATGCGCTTAAGCGAACTGGAACAGCGTCTGCGCGAGCAGCAAGAAGCCGAACGCCTGCTGGCAGAATTCTGCAAACGTCAGGGCAAGAATTTCGATATCGACGAACTGGAAGCCCTGCATCAGGAGCTGGAAGCGCGCATTGCCTCTCTTTCTGACAGCGTGTCTAACGCCCGTGAAGAGCGCATGGCGCTGCGTCAGGAACAGGAACAACTACAATCACGCATTCAGAGTCTGATGCAGCGTGCGCCGGTTTGGCTGGCGGCGCAAAACAGCCTCAATCAGTTGAGTGAGCAGTGCGGTGAAGAGTTCACTTCCAGCCAGGACGTCACTGAATACATGCAACAGTTGCTGGAGCGTGAGCGCGAAGCGATTGTTGAACGTGACGAAGTGGGGGCACGCAAAAACGCCGTTGACGAAGAGATTGAGCGTTTAAGCCAGCCGGGCGGCTCTGAAGATCACCGCCTGAATGCGCTGGCAGAACGTTTTGGTGGCGTGCTGCTGTCAGAAATTTATGACGACGTTAGCCTTGAAGATGCGCCGTACTTCTCTGCACTCTATGGCCCGTCTCGTCACGCGATCGTCGTGCCGGATCTGTCGCAGATTGCCGAACAACTGGAAGGTTTAACCGATTGCCCGGAAGATCTCTATCTGATCGAAGGTGATCCGCAGTCGTTCGATGACAGTGTGTTCAGCGTTGATGAGCTGGAAAAAGCGGTAGTGGTGAAAGTTGCCGACCGTCAGTGGCGTTACTCTCGCTTCCCGGAAGTTCCTCTGTTTGGTCGTGCGGCGCGCGAAAGCCGCATTGAAAGCCTTCATGCTGAGCGTGAAGTGCTCTCTGAACGTTTTGCTACGCTCTCCTTTGATGTACAGAAAACCCAGCGTTTGCATCAGGCATTTAGCCGCTTTATCGGCAGCCATCTGGCGGTGGCGTTTGAGTCCGATCCGGAAGCCGAAATCCGCCAACTCAACAGCCGTCGCGTCGAACTGGAGCGGGCGTTGAGTAATCATGAAAATGATAACCAGCAGCAACGTATTCAGTTTGAGCAGGCGAAAGAGGGCGTTACCGCGCTGAACCGCATTCTGCCGCGTCTCAACCTGCTGGCTGATGACAGCCTGGCAGATCGCGTCGATGAAATCCGCGAACGTCTGGATGAAGCCCAGGAAGCCGCGCGTTTTGTTCAGCAGTTCGGTAATCAACTGGCGAAACTGGAGCCGATGGTTTCAGTATTGCAGAACGACCCTGAACAATTCGAACAGTTAAAAGAAGATTACGCGTACTCCCAGCAGATGCAGCGCGATGCCCGTCAGCAGGCATTTGCCCTGACTGAAGTTGTGCAGCGTCGTGCGCACTTTAGCTACTCCGACTCGGCAGAAATGCTCAGCGGTAACAGCGATCTCAACGAAAAACTGCGTGAACGTCTGGAGCAGGCAGAGGCGGAACGTACCCGCGCTCGTGAAGCGTTGCGTGGTCATGCAGCGCAGTTGAGCCAGTACAACCAGGTACTGGCCTCGCTGAAAAGTTCTTACGACACCAAAAAAGAGCTGCTTAACGATCTGCAACGCGAATTGCAGGATATCGGTGTGCGTGCCGATAGCGGGGCAGAAGAACGGGCGCGCATTCGCCGTGACGAACTACATGCGCAACTGAGCAATAACCGTTCTCGTCGCAACCAACTGGAAAAAGCACTTACCTTCTGCGAAGCGGAGATGGACAACCTGACCCGCAAACTGCGCAAGCTGGAACGTGATTACTTTGAGATGCGCGAGCAGGTGGTGACCGCTAAAGCGGGCTGGTGTGCAGTCATGCGCATGGTGAAAGATAACGGTGTTGAGCGTCGCTTGCACCGTCGCGAGCTGGCTTATCTCTCCGCTGATGATTTGCGTTCCATGTCGGATAAGGCGTTAGGTGCGCTGCGTCTGGCGGTAGCGGATAACGAACATCTACGCGACGTGCTGCGTATGTCGGAAGATCCAAAACGTCCGGAACGTAAAATTCAGTTCTTCGTGGCGGTTTACCAGCATCTGCGTGAACGTATTCGTCAGGATATTATTCGTACCGATGATCCGGTTGAAGCTATCGAGCAGATGGAAATCGAACTTAGCCGTCTGACCGAAGAGTTAACTTCCCGCGAACAGAAACTGGCGATCAGTTCTCGCAGCGTGGCAAACATCATTCGTAAAACCATTCAGCGCGAGCAGAACCGCATCCGTATGCTCAACCAGGGATTGCAGAACGTTTCGTTCGGTCAGGTGAACAGCGTGCGTCTGAACGTGAACGTGCGTGAAACTCACGCCATGCTGCTGGATGTCCTTTCTGAACAGCATGAACAACATCAGGATCTATTTAACAGCAACCGTCTGACCTTCTCGGAAGCCCTGGCGAAACTGTATCAGCGTCTTAACCCGCAGATTGATATGGGCCAGCGCACACCGCAGACCATTGGTGAAGAACTGCTGGATTACCGCAACTACCTGGAGATGGAAGTTGAGGTTAACCGTGGTTCCGATGGCTGGTTGCGTGCGGAATCGGGCGCACTATCTACCGGTGAAGCAATTGGTACAGGTATGTCGATTCTGGTGATGGTGGTACAGAGCTGGGAAGATGAATCACGCCGACTGCGCGGTAAAGACATTTCTCCTTGCCGCCTGCTGTTCCTCGATGAAGCAGCGCGACTGGATGCTCGTTCTATCGCCACGCTGTTTGAATTGTGTGAGCGTTTGCAAATGCAGCTCATCATCGCGGCGCCAGAAAATATTAGCCCGGAGAAAGGCACCACCTACAAACTGGTGCGTAAGGTATTCCAGAATACCGAGCACGTTCATGTGGTTGGTTTACGTGGCTTTGCGCCGCAGCTTCCAGAAACGCTTCCAGGGGCTGACGAAGCGTCTTCCCAGGCAAGTTAAGATTAAGGCGGCAGCGATGTCGCCTTTTTTCAGAAAACTCCGTTTCTGCACTAAAAAAATGCCGCATTACGGCGCGCTTTTCTTTAAACTTCTTTACATTAGGTTGTGTAAAAACGTATCGGTGTTTATATACTGAAGGTAAGCCTGATAAGTAACAGGCTTGCTCGTCATACTTTCGTGAGTATTGGCGTTGTACAGGCAAGTAGAGAAAAGCAGCCTGGCTATTCAAAGTATGATAAAAACAGGGGGCAAGGGATGTTGCTTAACATGATGTGTGGTCGTCGGCTTTCGGCAATAAGTTTGTGTCTGGCCGTAACATTCGCTCCACTGTTCAGTGTGCAGGCTGATGAGCCTGAAGTAATCCCTGGCGACAGCCCGGTGGCTGTTAGCGAACAGGGAGATGCACTGCCGCAAGCGCAAGCTACGGCAATTATGGCGGGACTTCAGCCGCTACCAGAGGGTGCGGCGGAAAACGCTCGCACACAAATCGAATCTCAATTACCCGCAGGTTATAAGCCGGTTTATCTTAACCAGCTTCAACTGCTGTATGCCGCACGTGACATGCAGCCTATGTGGGAAAACCGTGATGCGGTAAAAGCCTTCCAGCAGCAACTGGCGGAAGTGGCGATTGCCGGTTTTCAGCCGCAGTTTAATAAATGGGTAGAGTTACTGACTGATCCTGGCGTTAACGGTCTGGCACGCGACGTAGTGCTGTCGGATGCAATGCTGGGCTATCTCCATTTCGTTGCCAACATTCCGGTCAAAGGTACGCACTGGTTGTACAGCAGTAAACCTTATGCGCTCTCTACACCACCGCTCTCGGTCATTAACCAATGGCAGGTGGCGCTAAATAATGGTCAGTTGCCAACGTTTGTTGCAGGACTGGCTCCGCAGCATCCGCAATATGCCGCGATGCATGAATCTTTATTGACCTTACTCAGCGATACGAAACCGTGGCCACAACTGACCGGTAAAGCAACGCTGCGTCCTGGCCAGTGGAGTAATGACGTACCAGCACTGCGCGAGATTTTGCAGCGTACGGGAATGCTCGAAGGCGGGCCGAAAATTGCGCTCCCTGGCGATGAAACACCCGCAGATGCAGTCGTGAGTCCGTCCGCCGTTGCCGTCGAAACAGCAGAAACTAAGCCGATGGACAGGCAAACTACGGCTCGCAGTAAACCTGCGCCAGCCGTACGCGCTGCCTACGATAATGAGCTGGTGGAAGCCGTTAAACGTTTTCAGGCATGGCAAGGATTGGGAGCCGATGGCGCTATTGGTCCGGCAACTCGGGACTGGTTAAATGTAACGCCAGCCCAGCGTGCAGGTGTGCTGGCACTCAACATCCAGCGTTTACGCTTGCTGCCTGCGGAGCTTTCTACTGGCATCATGGTCAATATACCCGCCTATTCTTTGGTCTATTACCAGAACGGTAATCAGGTGCTGGACTCGCGGGTGATTGTCGGCCGTCCTGACCGCAAAACACCGATGATGAGCAGTGCTTTAAACAATGTGGTGGTGAATCCGCCGTGGAACGTACCGCCGACGCTGGCACGCAAAGATATTCTGCCGAAAGTGCGTAACGATCCGGGTTATCTGGAAAGTCATGGCTATACGGTGATGCGCGGCTGGAACAGCAAAGAAGCGATTGATCCGTGGCAGGTTGACTGGTCAACGATTACCGCCTCGAATTTACCGTTCCGCTTCCAGCAAGCTCCTGGCCCACGAAATTCGCTAGGACGGTATAAATTTAATATGCCGAGTTCAGACGCTATCTACTTGCATGACACGCCTAATCACAATCTGTTCAAGCGTGATACACGCGCGTTAAGCTCAGGGTGTGTGCGGGTGAATAAGGCATCTGATCTGGCAAATATGCTGTTGCAGGATGCAGGCTGGAATGACAAGCGTATTTCCGACGCCCTGAAGCAGGGAGATACCCGTTACGTCAATATCCGTCAGTCGATCCCGGTTAATCTCTACTACCTGACCGCTTTTGTCGGTGCAGATGGTCGTACTCAATATCGTACAGATATTTACAATTATGATCTGCCTGCGCGATCCAGCTCGCAAATTGTATCGAAAGCGGAACAATTAATCAGATAAATGAAGTAGTTCGGGTAAATCAGTTGTCGTAATAATTGGCAAAATTGGGGGCTATTCTCGCTAGCCCCCATCACTGCTGGGATTGAGTCATCTTGACGTTAGCTTTATGCGCGGTTAAGGTGCCTCTTGTGCGCCAGAAGTGCATATAAACGATAACATTGACCTGTAGACTTGATTATCATGGACAAATTCGACGCTAATCGCCGTAAACTGCTGGCGCTTGGTGGCGTTGCACTTGGTGCCGCCATCTTGCCGACCCCTGCGTTTGCGACACTCTCTACCCCACGTCCGCGTATTTTGACACTCAACAATCTCCATACCGGAGAGTCCATTAAAGCGGAGTTTTTCGATGGCAGAGGCTATATTCAGGAAGAATTGGCAAAACTAAACCATTTTTTCCGCGATTTCCGCGCGAACAAAATAAAGTCCATCGACCCAGGATTATTCGACCAGTTGTATCGCCTGCAAGGGCTGTTAGGCACCCGCAAACCGGTGCAACTCATTTCCGGTTATCGCTCCATTGATACCAACAATGAACTACGCGCGCACAGCCGTGGGGTAGCGAAGAAAAGCTATCACACCAAAGGCCAGGCGATGGATTTCCATATTGAAGGTGTCGCGTTAAGCAATATTCGCAAAGCAGCGTTATCTATGCGTGCAGGTGGTGTAGGATATTACCCACGTAGTAACTTTGTGCATATTGATACCGGGCCAGCACGGCACTGGTAACAATCGCTTAACAAAACAGGGGCAGTATGAATTATCGTATTATTCCGGTCACTGCATTCTCCCAGAACTGCTCATTGATCTGGTGTGAACAAACTCGCCTGGCTGCACTGGTTGATCCTGGCGGCGATGCGGAAAAAATCAAACAGGAAGTTGATGCCAGCGGCCTGACGCTAATGCAGATCCTGCTGACGCATGGTCACCTTGATCATGTTGGCGCGGCGGCGGAACTGGCGCAACATTACGGCGTGCCGGTTCTTGGGCCGGAAAAAGAAGATGAGTTCTGGCTGCAAGGCTTGCCTGCGCAAAGCCGTATGTTCGGTCTGGAGGAGTGTCAGCCACTAACGCCGGATCGTTGGCTGAACGAAGGCGACACTATCAGCATAGGGAATGTGACTTTACAGGTGTTACATTGCCCTGGGCATACGCCGGGTCATGTGGTCTTCTTTGATAATCAGTCAAAACTACTCATTTCTGGCGACGTTATTTTCAAAGGCGGAGTAGGGCGCAGTGACTTCCCTCGTGGTGACCATAATCAACTGATCTCTTCGATTAAAGATAAACTGCTGCCACTGGGCGATGACGTGACATTTATTCCGGGTCACGGGCCATTATCCACTCTTGGTTATGAGCGCCTGCATAATCCCTTCCTGCAAGACGAAATGCCCGTCTGGTAAAGGCATATAAAAAAGCCCGCTTTCAATGCGGGCCTGGATTTCTGGCAAAGTGCGCTTTGTTTATGCCGGATGCGGCGCGAGCGCCTTATCCGGCCTACAAAATCGTGCAAATTCAAAATATTGCAGGGGACGCGTAGGCCTGATAAGCGTAGCGCATCAGGCAATGCTGCGTTTGTCAGCAACCTCAGCCCGCTTTCAGCGGGCTTCATTGGTTTTAATGCTTACAGCACAGCCACAATCGCTTCGCACAGCGGAGCCATGTTGTCTGGCGTCATCCCGGCTACGTTAACACGACCGGAAGCCACCGCATACACGCCAAACTCTTCACGCAGACGCAGTACCTGTTCTTTAGTCAGACCGCTAAAGGAGAACATGCCATTCTGTTTGATGATGAAACTGAAGTCGCGGTTTGCACCTTTCTCCTGCAACGTATTAACGAACAACTGACGCATACGCTGAATGCGCTGGCGCATATCGGTCAGCTCTTGTTCCCAAATCGCACGTAACGCATCGTTGCTCAGGATGGTGGCAACAACCGAAGCGCCGTGTGCTGGTGGGTTAGAGTAGTTAGCGCGAATCGCCGCTTTCATTTGGCTGAATGCGCGATCAACGGTTTCACTGTCAGCAGCAACCAGAGTACAAGCGCCAACGCGCTCGTTGTACAGGCCAAAGTTTTTAGAGTAGGAACTGGCGACGATCAGTTCTTTATGCAGACCAGCGAAAACGCGCAGACCTTCAGCATCTTCTTCCAGACCGCGAGCAAAACCCTGGTAAGCGAAGTCAAACAGCGGTAACCAGCCTTTCTCAACGGAAAGCTGCGCCAGCGTTTGCCATTGCTCCAGTGTAGGATCGATACCGGTTGGGTTATGGCAACAGCCATGGAACAGCACTACGTCGCCAGCCTGAGCTTCGTTCAGGCTGTTAATCAGTGCATCGAAGTCAAGGGTGTGATTTTCCGCATCATAATAAGCGTATTCACGAACTTCCAGACCTGCAGAGTTAAAGACGCTCTTATGGTTCGGCCAGCTTGGGTTGCTTACCCACACACGCTTAACGCTGGTATTTTTTGCCAGGAAATCGGCAGCCACGCGTAGTGCGCCAGTGCCACCCGGAGTCTGTGCTGTGCGAGCACGTTTGTCATTGATCAGGGCGCTACCTTTACCAAACAGCAGTTCCTGAGTGCAGCGACCAAATTCAGGGATGCCGTCAATGCCGAGGTAGTTTTTGGTGGTTTCATTTTCGAGCAGATACTGTTCAGCCTTTTTAACGCTGGTCAGCACCGGGGTTTTGCCCGTCTCATCTTTATAGACACCAATCCCAAGGTTAATTTTGCCGGGACGTTCATCGGCACGAAACAGATCGGCCAGACCCAGAATTGGGTCGGCAGGAGCGGCGGTAATGTTCTCAAACATGACGAGGTTCCATTATGGTTACAGAAGGGAAGTCCGCTATCAGGGTAACGGGAGATTTACAAAATTCCAACTATTACTGATGAAAACGCCGACTGTTTTTGCAAGACGTGAGATTGCTCTGGAAGGCATAAAAAAAACAGGACCAAAGTCCTGTTTTTTCGGCATTTAACAAAGAGGTCTGCTATTAGAACTGGTAAACGATACCCACAGCAACGGTGTCGTCTGAACCTACGCCCAGTTTGTTGTCAGAATCGATCTGGTTGATGATGTAGTCAACGTAGGTGGACATGTTTTTGTTGAAGTAGTAGGTTGCGCCCACTTCAAAGTAGTTCACCAGATCAACATCACCGATACCTTCTACGTCTTTCGCTTTAGATTTGGTGTAAGCGATGGACGGACGCAGACCGAAATCGAACTGGTATTGTGCAACTAACAGAACGTCTTGTGTTTTGTTGGCAAAGCCGCCAGTGATCGGCGTAGCGTTACGGGTTTCACCGTAGTTTGCCGCCAGGTAGATGTTGTTTGCATCATACTTCAGGCCAGTAGCCCACTGTTCAGCTTTTTTACCCTGGCCAAGAGGCTGAGCTTCCTGCAAGTTGGTGCGGTCAGCAGCACCATAAGCACCAACGATACCAAAGCCTTCGAATTCGTAGCTGATGGAGCCGCCAACACCGTCGCCGTTAGAACGACGTGCGGTGTCACGTTCGTTTTTACCCAGGTACTGAACAGCGAAATTCAGGCCGTCAACCAGACCAAAGAAGTTGGAGTTACGGTAAGTTGCAACGCCGCCAACACGGCCAACGAAGAAGTCATCGCTGTATGCAGTGTCACCACCAAACTCTGGCAGCATATCGGTGTAACCCAGTGCATCATAAACAACACCATAGTTACGACCGTAATCGATTGAGCCAGCATCAGCAAATTTCAGACCAGCGAACGCCAGACGGGTTTTATTGCCATTTTGGGCATCAGAACCCTCAGAGTTGTTACCCTGGAAGTTGTATTCCCACTGACCGTAACCGGTCAGGTCGGAATTGATTTGAGTTTCCCCTTTAAAACCAAGACGGGCATAGGTCATATCGCCATTGCCACCGTAACTGTTTTCACCGTTACCCTTGGAAAAATAGTGCAGACCGACAGCTTTACCGTACAGATCTACTTTGTTGCCATCTTTGTTATAGATTTCTGCAGCGTTTGCAGTACCTGCTACTAACAGAGCAGGGACGATCACTGCCAGAATGTTGCGCTTCATCATTATTTATTACCCTCATGGTTTTTTTTATGACACCTGCCACTGCCGTCAATAAGTTTCGTCAATAAATATTTACGGAGCTATTGATGAAAGTTTGGTGTCTTTATGTATCTGCAGGCATCTTTCCATTCAAACTAACGTTTCGCTACCGTGAAAGTGCTACAAATATAAAGATATAGTTACAAAAAGAAAAAATATGTAACCAAAGGTAAATTTTAAGGAACTTTGTGAACGCCGTCATATTTCCATTAGACTTTAATGATATTTGCAGAGAGTTTGATCTATATATATGATTTCCTTATATTAAATTTAGCTAAACGAAAATTTTCGCTCTGATAATTCCTCTCAGTGGCTTCGCTAAAACACAGGTTCAGACGTCCAGAAAGCCAATAAGAAGTATAAAAATTGTGCTATCAGCTAAGAAATAACTAATCCGCAATAAGAATGCGGATTATTTTTTGTTCATAAATATTACGTGGAAATATTCCGTAACAGGAAGGTTGTTGTGACAGGGTTGCAAATAGATTGATTGACTTAACAAACAGATAACTTGACAGAAGGGAATAGAAAAGAGCCAGCGGGCGCTGGCTCTCGGAAAAACTAAATTAGAAGCTGGCGTTACGCGGAGTACGCGGGAACGGAATCACGTCACGCACGTTTTGCACACCAGTCACGTAGGCGATCAGACGTTCAAAACCAAGACCGAAACCGGAATGCGGAACAGTACCGTAGCGACGCAGATCGCGATACCACCAGTAATCTTCTTTGTTCAGGCCCATCTCCAGCATACGCTCGTCCAGTACGTCCAGACGTTCTTCACGCTGTGAACCACCAATGATCTCACCGATGCCCGGAGCCAGAACGTCCATAGCCGCAACGGTTTTACCGTCTTCGTTGAGGCGCATATAGAACGCTTTAATATCTTTCGGATAGTTTTTCACCACGACCGGCGCTTTAAAGTGTTCTTCTGCCAGGTAACGCTCATGCTCGGAAGAGAGATCCACGCCCCAGTAAACCGGGTTTTCAAATTTCTTACCGCAATTTTCGAGGATGGTTACCGCATCGGTGTAATCAACCTGCGCAAAGTCGGCTTCAATGAAGCGTTCCAGACGGCTGACAGCATCTTTATCTACGCGTTCAGCGAAGAATTTCATGTCGTCTGCACGTTCTTCGAGAACCGCTTTGAAGACATATTTCAGCATGGCTTCAGCCAGACCGGCGATATCGTTCAGGTTAGCAAACGCCACTTCCGGCTCCAGCATCCAGAATTCCGCAAGGTGACGGCTGGTGTTGGAGTTTTCTGCACGGAAAGTCGGGCCGAAGGTATAAATTTTGGACAATGCGCAAGCGTAGGTTTCACCGTTCAACTGACCAGATACGGTCAGGAAAGACTCTTTACCGAAGAAGTCTTTGTCGAAATCCACTTTGCCCTGATCGTTACGCGGCAGGTTTTCCAGATCCAGCGTTGAAACGCGGAACATTTCGCCAGCGCCTTCGGTATCAGATGCGGTAATCAGTGGCGTTGAAACCCAGAAGAATCCCTGCTCGTTAAAGAAGCGATGCAGCGCCTGTGCCAGCGTGTGGCGAACGCGCGCAACAGCGCCAATCAGGTTGGTACGTGGACGCAGGTGAGCGACTTCACGCAGATACTCAATGCTGTGGCGCTTTGCTGCCATCGGGTAAGTATCTGGATCTTCAACCCAGCCGGCAACTTCAACGTTGCTGGCCTGAATTTCAAATTGTTGCCCCTGACCCGGCGACGCCACGACTTTACCCGTCACAATGACCGAGCAACCGGTGGTCAGACGCAGGACGTCTTCATTGTAATTGGGCAGAGAATTATTGATGACAGCCTGTACAGGATCAAAGCAGGAACCGTCATAAACGGCGAGGAAGGAGATGCCAGCTTTTGAATCTCGGCGGGTACGCACCCATCCGCGCACGGTGACTTCGCTGTCAACGGCTACGCGGCCCTGGAGTACGTCGGCTACAGGCACAACGCTCATAATATTCTCTCTGTTAATAGTCGGAAAAAATAAACACTTGTCCACCCGTCAATGGGGGGATACCTATGTTACCTGGCATCTGCAATCAGACAAGCAGAATTCGCAGATGGGACAAAAGATTTCGGAATAAAAGGCAAAAAAGGGAGCCGTTATGGCTCCCTGATGATATTAACTGGCTTTTTTAATATGCGGAAGGTCGAACGCTTTACGCAGCGCACGGACAAACGCTTTGTCATGGCAGATAGTTTTGCCAGGGCTGTCAGAAAGTTTCGCCACCGGTTTACCGTTACACTCCACCAGCTTAATCACAATATTCAGTGGTTTGACCTGGGGGATATCGCAGGTCAGGCGTGTACCGATACCAAAACTTAATTGCACACGGGAAGAGAAGTGGCGATAAAGCTCGACCGCTTTGCGTAAATCCAGATTGTCAGAGAAAACCAGCGTTTTGCTCTGCGGATCAATTCCCAGCTTCTCATAATGTGCAATGGCTTTTTCGCCCCATTCTACCGGGTCGCCGGAATCATGGCGAAGCCCCTGGTAACGACTGGCAAATTCCACGCCGAAATCACGCAGAAAGGCATCCATAGTAATGCAGTCGGTTAACGCAATGCCAAGTTGGTCAGGATATTCTTCCAGCCACGCAGCAAGTGCAGCGCGCTGACTATTGGCAAGATCCGGGCTGATTTGTTGATGCGCCTGGAACCATTCATGCGCCTGTGTTCCCATCGGGGTGAGGGAAAGCCGACGTGCCAGATCGTAGTTACTGGTGCCAACGAACCAGGGTTCCTGTTGCAAACGTTTAACGATGGTTTCTTGTACTTCGCGGGAAAAACGGCGACGAGTGCCGAAATCCATCAGATGGAAGCGCGACATCTCGAGATCGGCGGTTAATGCCGAAAAGTCGACTAATTTGCTTTCCAGGGTATCGAGGGCTTGCGCAACGTCGGCCTGCGGTGAGCGATAGCGATGTACCAGTTCACTGATGACCGCCAGTAGAGGAACTTCCCAGAGGATGACTTCACGCCACGGGCCGCTTAAACGAATATCCAGCTTACCGTTATCGTTGGTGACGGTGACCTGTTCCGGGTTAAAGCGGAACTCGCGTAGCCAGTTGAGATAGTCGGCCTTAAAAAAAGGCAGGGCAGAGAGCCATTGATATTCATCATCCTGCAGGCGCAGGTGCTGCATCGCCTGAACCTGTTCACGAATAGCATCGGCATAAATACCCAGCAGATCGTCACCTCGGCAACGAAACTCCGCCGCGACATGCACATCATAATAGTGATGAAACACGGCTTGCTGCATATGCAACTTATAAGCATCTGTATCCAGCAACGAGTGCAGAACAGGAGAAGCGAATTGTGTCATAGGTGCGCAGTAGCGTCCTCGTACGGGAGCGTTTAGTACAATAAACATCTTCAGGAACTGCTGGAGTATACCTTGTTTCGCAATTTATTGAACCCCGATCACACCATATGCCACCTTTATGGTCGATGGCATTGCGCACCTTATGTTATAAAAATGTAGCAATAAAAGCGTTTGTACCTGAAAAGATGAAGATTCTGCGTAGCGAGATTTATGCAACAGGAATAGACTGAACACCTGACTCTATAAAAGATGCTAAAGGTTATTTATGACTCAACAGCCACAAGCCAAATACCGTCACGACTATCGTGCGCCGGATTACCAGATTACTGATATTGACTTGACCTTTGACCTGAACGCGCAAAAGACGGTGGTTACCGCGATCAGCCAGGCTGTCCGTCATGGTGCATCAGATGCTCCGCTTCGTCTGGACGGCGAAGCCCTTAAACTAGTCTCTATTCATATTAATGATGAGCCGTGGACAGCCTGGAAAGAAGAAGAGGGCGCACTGATCATCAGTAATTTACCGGAACGTTTTACGCTCAAGATTGTTAATGAAATTAGCCCGGCGTCCAACACCGCGCTGGAAGGGCTTTACCAGTCAGGCGATGCGCTCTGCACCCAGTGTGAGGCTGAAGGTTTCCGCCATATTACGTACTATCTTGATCGCCCGGATGTGCTGGCGCGTTTTACCACCAAAATTATTGCGGATAAAACCAAATACCCGTTCCTGCTTTCCAACGGTAACCGTGTTGCGCAAGGCGAACTGGAAAATGGACGTCACTGGGTACAGTGGCAGGATCCGTTCCCGAAACCGAGCTATCTGTTTGCGCTGGTAGCTGGTGACTTCGATGTACTTCGCGACACTTTCACTACCCGCTCCGGTCGCGAAGTGGCGCTGGAGTTGTATGTCGATCGCGGCAATCTTGATCGCGCGCCGTGGGCGATGACCTCGCTGAAAAATTCCATGAAGTGGGATGAAGAACGCTTTGGTCTGGAGTATGACCTCGACATCTATATGATCGTTGCAGTGGATTTCTTCAACATGGGCGCAATGGAGAATAAAGGTCTCAACATCTTTAACTCCAAATATGTGCTGGCGCGTACCGACACTGCAACCGATAAAGATTATCTCGACATTGAGCGTGTCATCGGTCATGAATATTTCCATAACTGGACCGGCAACCGCGTTACCTGCCGTGACTGGTTCCAGCTCAGTTTGAAGGAAGGCTTGACTGTTTTCCGCGATCAGGAGTTCAGTTCTGACCTTGGTTCCCGCGCGGTAAACCGTATCAACAACGTGCGCACCATGCGCGGATTGCAGTTTGCGGAAGACGCCAGTCCGATGGCGCACCCAATCCGTCCGGATATGGTCATTGAAATGAACAACTTCTACACCCTGACCGTTTACGAGAAGGGCGCGGAAGTGATTCGTATGATCCACACTCTGCTGGGTGAAGAAAACTTCCAGAAAGGGATGCAGCTCTATTTCGAGCGTCACGATGGTAGTGCTGCGACCTGCGACGATTTCGTTCAGGCGATGGAAGATGCGTCAAATGTCGATCTTTCCCATTTCCGTCGCTGGTACAGCCAGTCCGGTACGCCGATTGTGACTGTTAAAGACGACTACAATCCGGAAACCGAGCAGTACACCCTGACCATCAGCCAGCGCACACCAGCCACGCCGGATCAGGCAGAAAAACAGCCGCTACATATTCCGTTTGCTATCGAACTGTATGACAACGAAGGCAAAGTGATTCCGTTGCAGAAGGGTGGCCATCCGGTCAATCCGGTATTGAATGTCACCCAGGCGGAACAGACCTTTGTCTTCGATAACGTCTACTTCCAGCCTGTGCCTGCGCTGCTTTGCGAATTTTCTGCGCCGGTGAAACTGGAATATAAGTGGAGCGACCAGCAACTGACTTTCCTGATGCGCCATGCGCGTAATGATTTCTCTCGCTGGGATGCGGCGCAAAGCCTGCTCGCAACCTACATCAAACTGAACGTCGCCCGTCATCAGCAAGGTCAACCATTGTCTTTACCAGCACATGTTGCCGATGCTTTCCGCGCGGTACTGCTCGATGAGAGGATTGATCCGGCGCTGGCGGCAGAAATCCTGACGCTGCCTTCCGTCAATGAAATGGCAGAACTGTTCGATATCATCGACCCGATTGCCATTGCTGAAGTGCGCGAAGCTCTCACCCGTACTCTGGCGGCTGAACTGGCGGATGAGTTGCTTGCTATTTATAACGCGAATTACCAGAGCGAGTACCGCGTTGAGCATGAAGATATTGCAAAACGCACTCTGCGTAATGCCTGCCTGCGTTTCCTCGCTTTTGGTGAAACGCATCTGGCTGACGTGCTGGTGAGCAAGCAGTTCCACGAGGCCAACAATATGACCGATGCGTTGGCGGCGCTCTCGGCGGCGGTTGCTGCGCAGTTACCATGTCGTGATGCGCTGATGCAGGAGTACGACGACAAATGGCATCAGGACGGTCTGGTGATGGATAAATGGTTTATCCTGCAAGCCACCAGTCCGGCGGCGAATGTACTGGAGACGGTGCGCAGCCTGTTGCAGCATCGTTCGTTCACCATGAGCAACCCGAACCGTATTCGTTCGTTGATTGGGGCGTTTGCGGGCAGCAACCCGGCTGCGTTCCATGCCGAAGATGGCAGCGGTTATCAGTTCCTGGTGGAAATGCTCACCGACCTGAACAGCCGTAACCCGCAGGTGGCTTCGCGCCTGATTGAGCCGTTGATTCGCCTGAAACGTTACGATGCTAAACGTCAGGCGAAAATGCGTGCGGCGCTGGAGCAGTTAAAAGGACTGGAAAATCTTTCTGGTGATCTGTACGAGAAGATCACCAAAGCTCTGGCTTGATACAAACATGCCTGATGCGACGCTTGCCGCGTCTTATCAGGCAACCTGTTGAAATTGCTGGTTTTGTAGGCCGGATAAGGCGTTCACGCCGCATCCGGCAACCGTGCCCAACGGCCTGATGCGACGCTTGACGCGTCTTATCAGGCCTACAATTCCATTGAAATTGCTGGTTTTATGCGCCGCATCCGGCATATTAACCATGACGTCGAATCGGTTGTTCAGAATGCCCACGCTGCATCACCCGCTGCAACACTTCCGCTTCCAGCTCTGCTAATCGTACCGACCCTAACCGGCGCGGACGGGGTATATCCACCGTCAAATCCAGACCAATTTTTCCTTCTTCAATTAACAGCACCCGGTCAGCCATCGCCACCGCTTCGCTCACATCATGCGTTACCAGCAAGACGGTAAAACCGTGCTCCTGCCAAAGTGACACAATCAAATCCTGCATCTCCAGTCGCGTTAAGGCGTCCAGTGCCCCGAGCGGTTCATCAAGCAACAATAAACCCGGTCGATGAATTAACGCTCTTGCCAGCGCCACACGCTGTTTCTGCCCGCCAGACAGCGCCGCAGGCCATTCCCCGGCGCGATTCTCCAGCCCTACCGCAGCCAGCGACTGACGCGCGGCATTGCGCCACTGGCCTTTCAGACCTAACCCAACGTTATCAATTACCGATTTCCACGGCAGCAGACGGGCATCCTGAAACATCATGCGTGTATCGTCCTGAATTTCGGCAAGTGGCGTTGTACCCGCTAACACATCGCCTGCGGTTGGCGTTTCCAGCCCCGCCAGCAGGCGCAGCAGGGTACTTTTGCCACCACCGCTGCGACCGACCACTGCCACAAACTGACCCGCTGGAATATGCAAATCCAGGTGGTTCAGGACGATATTATCCGCGTAATGTTTGCATACCGCATTGAGCAACAGCGGTGTGCCCTGGTTCAGACGAGCAGTATTCATACCGTGGCCTCCTTCAGATGATAAGCCGGGTTCCAGCGCAACCAGAGGCGCTCTAATAGTTGCGCGCTGACGTCAGCAAGTTTGCCGAGCAGGGCGTAAAGAATAATGGCGACCACCACCACGTCCGTTTGCAGAAACTCCCGCGCATTCATTGCCAGATAACCAATGCCTGAATTGGCAGAAATGGTTTCGGCAACAATCAGCGTTAGCCACATCAGACCCAACGCAAAACGCACGCCGACCATAATTGAGGGCAGGGCTCCGGGCAGGATCACATGGATAAACAGCGGCACGCCGGATAAGCCATAGCTGCGCGCCATCTCTACCAGCCCGCGATCGATATTACGGATCCCATGCCAGGTGTTGATATAAATGGGGAATAGCGTGCCAAGCGCCACCAGGAAAATCTTTGCGGATTCATCAATGCCAAACCACAAAATCACCAGCGGGATCAGCGCCAGATGCGGTACGTTGCGCAACATCTGAATTGAGGTATCCAGTAGTCGCTCCCCCCAGCGCGACAGTCCGCTAATCAGTCCCAGAATCAAGCCCAGCGATCCGCCAATGGAAAAACCAATCAGCGCCCGCCAGGAGCTGATCGCCAGATGCTGCCACAATTCGCCGCTGGCTGAGAGCGTCCAGAACGCCGCGACCACCCCTTGCGGCGAGGGCAAAATACGCGTCGACAACCAGCCAACTGACGAGGCCAGTTGCCACACCGCCACGATGCCCACCGGTAAAAACCAGGGGGCAACGCGCAATAACCATTTTTTCACTGGCGTTGCCATCATCGTGTTCCTTAGCTTTGCGCGACTTTACGTGGGATAAACTCATTTGCCACCGCTTCGCCTTGCAGGTTCAGCGGCTGCGGTTGGGGAATCTGTGGGATGGCGACATCCAGATGTGGGAACAACAACTCGCCAACCCGATACGCTTCTTCCAGATGTGGATAGCCAGAAAGGACAAAACTGTCGATGCCAAGCGCGGCGTATTCGTTGATTCGCGCAGCGACTGTCGGCCCATCGCCCACCAGCGCCGTTCCGGCACCGCCGCGTACTAAGCCAACTCCCGCCCATAAATTGGGGCTGATCTCCAGATTGTCGCGCTTACCGTTATGCAGCGCCGCCATTCGTTGTTGACCGACTGAATCCGTCCGGGCAAATGCTTCTTGTGCTTTGGCAATCGTCTTATCATCAAGATGGGAGATTAACCGTTCGGCGGCCTGCCAGGCTTCGTCGTTGGTTTCGCGGACAATTACATGCAGACGAATACCGAAACGAATTTTGCGCCCATGCGCGGCAGCTTTTGCCCGCACTTGTTCGATCTTCTCTTTTACCCGCTCCGGCGGTTCGCCCCAGGTAAGATAAAGATCAACCTGTTCAGCAGCCAGATCCTGAGCAACGTCGGACGATCCGCCAAAGTAAAGTGGCGGATACGGCTGTTGAATCGGCGGGAAGAGCAGTTTTGCTCCGCGCACATGAATATGTTTACCGTTGAAATCGACGGTTTCTCCCTGCAATAAACGTCGCCAGACCTGAGTAAATTCCGCCGAGGCTTCGTAACGCTCGCTATGATCAAGGAACACGCCGTCGCCTGCCAGCTCTTGCGGATCGCTGCCTGTGACCAGGTTAAACAACGCGCGTCCATTAGAGAGGCGATCAAGCGTGGCAGCCTGGCGAGCGGCTACGGTAGGCGATGTCACACTTGGGCGTAGAGCGACGAGGAACTTAAGCCGTTGCGTCACCGGGATCATCGATGCCGCCACCAGCCACGCATCTTCGCAGGAACGGCCTGTTGGGATCAGCACGCCGGTATAGCCAAGACGATCCGCCGCTTGTGCAATCTGTTGCAGATACCCATGATCAACCGGGCGAGACCCTTCTTCCGTTCCCAGATAATGACCGTCACCGTGCGTGGGTAAAAACCAGAACATATTCAGACTCATAATTGTTTTCCTTCCAGTTGAGTGGGCTGCCAGATGCGTTGGCGGATATCGACTTTTTTCGGCACCAGACGATTTTCATAAAACAGGTCGGCAGTGTGTTGCTGTAAAGCAGCAACCTCGGCGTTCACGGGTTTGATGGTGGTAGGGGGGCGATGGTCAAGATATGAGGCAATGACCGGCGCCGGTAAACCCATTGTTTTTGCCAACAGGGCGATGCTTTGTTCGCGCTGGCTATGGGTTAACGCATCGGCCTCGCTAAAGGTTGCCAGTACGCCCTGAATAAATGCGCCGTTTTTTTCTGCATACGGACGGGCTGCCAGATAAAACGATCCGGTTTGATTGAGATCGGTGCCATCTTTCAGCACCCGCACGCCGCCCTGCAATAACGCAGCGGAATAGTAGGGATCCCAGATAGCCCAGGCGTCGACGTTACCCTGCTGAAATGCAGCGCGCGCATCGGCGGGCGTCAGATAGGTCGGCTGAATATCAGTGAAATTAAGCCCGGCCTGTTGCAGTGCGCGCAGTAAAAGGTTGTGCGAACTTGAACCTTTCTGAAACGCGACTTTGTGGCCCTTTAGTTCAGCCACAGTTTTGATCGGGCTGTTTTCGAGCACCAGAATCACTTCGGCTTTTGGTTTCGGTGGCTCGACACCGACGTAGACCAAATCAGCACCGGCGGCCTGAGCAAAAATTGGAGGAATGTCCCCCGTACTGCCCAGATCGATACTGCCGACGTTTAACGCCTCCAACATTTGCGGACCAGCGGGAAACTCCACCCACGAGATTTTGGTTTGCGGATAGCGTGTTTCCAGTAACTGGTGGCTTTTTGCCAGCACCATGCTGATGCTGCCTTTTTGATAACCTATCCGTAACGCTTCAGGAGAAGACTCCGCAGCAATCGTGAGCGTAGAGACGCTGAATAATCCCATCAGCACCAGTTTAAAAATATTACGCATGAGCGTTACCTCGCAGAGAGAGAAGGTCAGGAACCTGGACATCGCGGCGGTGCAGCGCCTGCCAGAAGGTATCGAGCGCGGTATCTAGACGGGATTGCAGATTCGGCGTGAATTGCGGCTTATGTTGGAAATCAAGCACCTGCGAGTCATCGGCAAATACGCCGTGTAGGATCTCCTGGGCTTTTAGTGCGCTTAAAACTGGTTTAAGTGCGTAATCAACCGCCAGCAGGTGAGCCACCGTGCCACCTGTCGCCAGCGGCAACACCACTTTTCCTTGTAGTGCGCGTTCTGGTAGCAGGTCGAGAAGCGTTTTCAGTGCGCCGGAATAGGCGGCTTTGTAGACGGGAGTGGCGACAATCAGCCCATCAGCCTCTTGCAACTGAGCGGTGAAAGTCTTGAGTGCCGGACTATCGAAACGGGCATAAAGCAAATCTTCCGGGGCGAAGTTTTGCAGATTCCAGTGATAAACTTCCACATCCAGGCCATTCAATTTTTCCCGCGCATATTCCAGCAAAGAGCTGGAGCGAGAAGGAAAGCGAGGACTTCCTGCCAGGGTAATGACACGCATACTCTCTCCTTATAACCAATAGTTCTTGTTTTGTTAAAATTGATAACAATTCGGTCAGTCTGACAGAGAGAGCTTGTGAGTCGAAATGATTTATCTGATGAAGAAAAGCAAAAAAAAGCATAAAAAAAGCACAACAAGAAAACGTTTGCTATTTATTGCCACAGGTCAATTCCCTTTTGATTCGAACTCGCACATAATACGCACCCGGTTTGCACACCGGGAATCCAGGAGAGTTCATGTACTACCCCTTCGTTCGTAAAGCCCTTTTCCAGCTCGATCCTGAGCGCGCTCATGAGTTTACTTTTCAGCAATTACGTCGCATTACCGGAACGCCGTTTGAAGCACTTGTTCGACAGAACGTTCCAGCGAAACCGGTTAACTGCATGGGACTGACCTTTAAAAATCCGCTTGGTCTGGCTGCCGGTCTTGATAAAGACGGGGAGTGTATTGACGCTTTAGGCGCAATGGGATTTGGATCGATCGAGATCGGCACTGTCACCCCTCGTCCACAACCAGGAAATGACAAGCCGCGTCTCTTCCGTCTGGTGGATGCTGAAGGTTTGATCAACCGTATGGGCTTTAATAACCTCGGCGTTGATAACCTCGTTGAGAACGTTAAAAAAGCACATTATGACGGCGTTCTGGGAATTAATATCGGTAAAAATAAAGATACACCGGTTGAGCAAGGCAAAGATGACTATCTGATTTGTATGGAAAAAATCTACGCCTATGCAGGATATATTGCCATCAATATTTCATCACCGAATACTCCAGGATTACGTACTCTGCAATATGGCGAAGCACTGGATGATTTATTAACGGCAATTAAAAATAAGCAAAATGATTTGCAAGCGATGCACCATAAATATGTGCCGATCGCAGTGAAGATCGCGCCGGATCTTTCTGAAGAAGAGTTGATCCAGGTGGCCGATAGTTTGGTACGTCATAATATTGATGGCGTTATTGCGACTAATACCACCCTCGATCGTTCTTTAGTTCAGGGAATGAAAAATTGCGATCAAACCGGTGGCTTAAGTGGTCGTCCGTTGCAATTAAAAAGCACAGAAATTATTCGCCGCTTGTCGCAGGAATTAAACGGTCGTTTACCGATCATTGGTGTTGGTGGTATTGACTCGGTTATTGCTGCCCGTGAGAAGATAGCAGCGGGGGCTTCACTGGTGCAAATTTATTCTGGTTTTATTTTTAAAGGACCACCGCTGATTAAAGAAATCGTTACTCATATCTAATTATTTCTTTCACTTTCTCTTTATAAGATAATCAGGGCTTTATTTTCAGCCCTGGTTGTTTTATATTCATTCCTGTTACTTATTTAGACATTTTGTACTTTTCTTGTTGAGGTTATTAAGCAAAGCGACAATGGAATGTGTTGCAGTGAATTTATAGGGTAGAGGAGAGGCATATGCGAATTAAACCAGACGATAACTGGCGTTGGTATTACGATGAAGAGCATGATCGAATGATGCTTGATTTAGCCAATGGTATGCTGTTTCGCTCACGTTTTGCGCGTAAAATGTTGACGCCGGATGCTTTTTCTCCTGCGGGATTTTGCGTTGATGACGCCGCGCTCTATTTCACGTTTGAAGAAAAATGCCGCGACCTTAACTTATCAAAAGAACAAAAAGCTGAACTGGTGCTTAATGCACTGGTAGCGATTCGTTATCTCAAACCGCAAATGCCGAAAAGCTGGCATTTTGTTTCTCATGGCGAAATGTGGGCTCCAGCGTCAGGTGATGCTGCCTGTGTCTGGTTAAGCGACACCAATGAGCAGGTCAATTTACTGGTTATTGAATCTGGCGAAAATGCCGCACTGTGCCTGCTGGCACAGCCTTGCGTCGTCATCGCCGGGCGCGCCATGCAACTGGGTGACGCCATCAAAATTATGAATGACAGGCTGAGACCGCATGTGAGTTATGACAGCGTCAGCCTTGAACAAGCCGTTTAACTTTTCAGTTTCAATGCAGTCTTCGGTACGCAACTACAGCAAAGAATTGTTCCATCGTAGCTCATAGCTGATTTTTTCAGCGGGGTGACTTCGCCTTCGAGAAGCTGAACACGACAACTTCCGCATATGCCGGCACGGCAAGAATAGGGAATACGAATCCCTTGATTTTCTAATTGTTCCAGCAGTACCTGTTGGTTATTACCGCGAAATGCCCGCCCTTGCCAGTTGATGTCAACATTCGCGTTTGGTTGTTGTGTCGCGGAGAAAGTATCGTCGGCTGCGGCCGCACCGTAGACTTTTGCCGGTGCTGTCGCCAGGATTTCCACCTCATCGCCAACACGGATAACACCACTGTTACGGGCAATTAAGTTTTGACCGAAATCGACATCGCCGTTATCCTGGGCTGTACGGAAAGATTGCAGCGTTTTTAATGGTTCGCCAGCCGGATGCTTTTGCCCTTTTTCCGGGCTAACGGTGGTGAAAATACAACGGCTACAAGGTTTCACCACATCGAACACCACATCGCCAATACGAATCACTTTCCAGGTGTCTTCTTCCCACGCGGCTACGCCAGAAACAACCAGATTGGGGCGGAATTGTTCCATTTTGACGCTTGCCGGACAGCGTTGTTGGAGATCGCGCAATGAAGCTTCATTGACGAGCAGATACGGATAGCCATCAGCGAATGACAGGGGTACAGTGTTGTGGCGTTTTACGCGCCGCGTCATCTGTGGCCCCACCCAGCGCAATTGCACGTCGCGGGAGAAAAATCCGCTTAACCATTTGTTTATCTCATCTGGCGCAATGCGCGCAGTAAAATGGTTACCCCACACTTCCGTTGGTGCGTCCTGTTCGGCGAAATCGGCAAAGCGTACCCACGCACTACTACCATCGGGCGCAGTGAGATGCAGACCGTCATGAACGGGAGATGGGGTAAAGCGCACCATCTGTGGAAACTGACGGGCGGTAATAAATGTACCGTCGGGTTCTGTCAGCATAAAAATGCGATCGAAGGCCAGCCCGCTGATATCTGCAAGAGCGTGTGTCAGACCGATGCCACGCATGGATTTAACAGGATGAATAAAAAGCCGGGTTAATGTCGCCACGGTGCGGTCCCCAAATGAAAATAAGCCTTCAACTTTATGACATGACGGACTTATTAGCTATAATGCGCAACAATTTTCTTAGAGTAAAAGTGACGATATGAATTCTCTGTTTGCCAGTACGGCCCGTGGGCTGGAAGAGCTGTTAAAAACTGAACTGGAAAACCTGGGGGCCGTTGAATGCCAGGTGGTTCAGGGTGGGGTCCATTTCAAGGGCGACACGCGGCTTGTATACCAGAGCCTGATGTGGAGCCGCCTGGCCTCGCGTATTATGTTGCCGCTGGGCGAGTGTAAGGTTTACAGTGATTTAGACCTCTATCTCGGCGTTCAGGCGATCAACTGGACAGAGATGTTTAATCCTGGCGCGACCTTTGCTGTCCACTTTAGTGGTCTGAATGACACTATCCGCAACAGCCAGTATGGCGCGATGAAAGTTAAGGACGCAATTGTTGATGCTTTCACGCGTAAAAATCTGCCGCGACCAAATGTTGATCGCGATGCGCCGGATATTCGCGTTAACGTCTGGCTGCATAAAGAAACCGCCAGTATCGCTCTCGACTTAAGTGGTGATGGTTTGCATCTGCGTGGTTATCGTGACCGTGCCGGTATTGCGCCAATCAAAGAAACACTGGCGGCAGCCATTGTGATGCGATCTGGCTGGCAGCCAGGAACACCACTGCTCGACCCGATGTGTGGTTCCGGTACGTTGCTGATTGAAGCCGCGATGCTGGCGACCGACCGCGCGCCGGGCTTGCACCGTGGGCGTTGGGGATTTAGCGGCTGGGCGCAGCACGACGAAGCCATCTGGCAGGAAGTGAAAGCGGAAGCACAAACTCGCGCCCGTAAAGGTCTGGCAGAATACAGCTCTCATTTCTACGGTTCCGACAGCGATGCGCGGGTGATTCAACGTGCGCGTACTAACGCCCGCTTGGCGGGGATTGGCGAACTGATCACTTTTGAGGTGAAAGATGTCGCGCAACTGACCAATCCGCTACCAAAAGGACCGTATGGCACCGTACTGAGCAACCCGCCATACGGTGAGCGTCTGGACAGCGAACCGGCGCTGATTGCGCTGCATAGCCTGCTGGGCCGAATCATGAAAAACCAGTTCGGTGGCTGGAATCTCTCTTTATTCAGCGCCTCGCCGGATTTGTTAAGTTGTCTGCAATTGCGCGCAGACAAACAGTACAAGGCGAAAAATGGCCCGCTGGACTGCGTGCAGAAAAACTACCACGTTGCCGAAAGTACCCCGGACAGCAAACCGGCGATGGTGGCGGAAGATTACGCCAACCGTCTGCGTAAGAACCTGAAGAAATTCGAAAAATGGGCGCGGCAGGAAGGGATTGAATGTTACCGCCTGTATGACGCCGATTTGCCAGAATACAACGTCGCTGTTGACCGCTACGCCGACTGGGTGGTCGTGCAGGAGTACGCGCCGCCGAAGACCATCGATGCGCACAAAGCGCGTCAACGTTTGTTCGATATTATCGCTGCGACCATTTCGGTACTGGGGATTGCGCCAAACAAACTGGTGCTGAAAACCCGTGAACGCCAGAAGGGCAAAAATCAGTATCAGAAACTGGGCGAGAAGGGCGAGTTTCTTGAAGTCACCGAATATAACGCGCACCTGTGGGTGAACCTGACGGATTACCTTGATACGGGTTTGTTCCTCGATCACCGTATCGCCCGTCGTATGCTCGGTCAGATGAGTAAAGGCAAAGATTTCCTCAACCTGTTCTCCTATACCGGTAGCGCCACCGTGCACGCGGGCTTAGGCGGCGCGCGCAGCACCACCACAGTGGATATGTCGCGTACTTATCTGGAGTGGGCAGAACGCAACCTGCGTCTGAATGGCTTAACCGGCCGTGCGCATCGCCTGATTCAGGCCGATTGTCTGGCGTGGTTGCGTGAAGCTAATGAACAGTTCGATCTGATTTTTATCGATCCGCCAACCTTCTCTAACTCAAAACGAATGGAAGATGCGTTTGATGTTCAGCGCGATCATCTGGCGCTGATGAAAGATTTGAAGCGTCTGCTGCGTGCTGGCGGGACGATCATGTTCTCGAACAACAAGCGTGGCTTCCGTATGGATCTTGACGGACTGGCAAAACTGGGACTGAAAGCACAAGAAATTACGCAAAAAACGCTCTCCCAGGATTTCGCCCGTAACCGCCAGATCCACAACTGCTGGCTGATTACCGCAGCCTGAAAGGAATAGTAATGTCATTAATCAGTATGCATGGCGCATGGCTGTCGTTCAGCGACGCGCCGCTTCTCGATAACGCAGAACTGCATATCGAAGATAACGAACGTGTTTGTCTGGTGGGCCGTAACGGCGCAGGCAAATCGACGTTAATGAAAATCCTCAACCGTGAACAGGGGCTGGATGACGGTCGGATAATCTATGAGCAAGATTTGATCGTTGCGCGTTTGCAACAAGATCCGCCGCGTAACGTTGAGGGCAGCGTTTATGATTTCGTTGCCGAAGGCATCGAAGAACAGGCGGAATACCTGAAACGCTATCACGATATTTCGCGCCTGGTGATGAATGACCCGAGCGAGAAAAATCTCAATGAACTGGCGAAAGTCCAGGAGCAGCTTGATCACCATAATCTGTGGCAACTGGAAAACCGCATCAACGAAGTATTGGCACAGCTGGGATTAGACCCCAATGCTGCGCTGTCGTCACTTTCCGGCGGTTGGTTGCGTAAAGCGGCGTTGGGACGCGCGTTGGTGAGCAATCCGCGCGTGTTACTGCTCGACGAACCGACTAACCACCTGGATATCGAAACCATCGACTGGCTGGAAGGGTTCCTTAAAACCTTCAATGGGACGATTATTTTCATCTCCCACGACCGTTCGTTTATTCGCAATATGGCGACGCGCATTGTTGATCTCGATCGCGGCAAGCTGGTGACCTATCCAGGGAATTACGACCAGTACCTGCTGGAAAAAGAAGAAGCCCTGCGCGTGGAAGAGCTGCAAAACGCCGAGTTCGACCGCAAACTGGCGCAGGAAGAGGTGTGGATCCGTCAGGGGATCAAAGCGCGTCGTACCCGTAACGAAGGTCGCGTGCGTGCATTGAAAGCGATGCGTCGTGAACGTAGCCAACGCCGGGAGGTAATGGGTACGGCGAAGATGCAGGTCGAAGAAGCCAGCCGCTCCGGTAAAATAGTCTTTGAAATGGAAGATGTTTGCTATCAGGTTGAGGGCAAACAACTGGTGAAAGACTTTTCCGCTCAGGTACAACGTGGCGACAAAATTGCGCTGATTGGCCCGAATGGCTGCGGTAAAACCACGCTGTTAAAACTGATGCTGGGGCAACTTCAGCCAGACAGCGGACGTATTCACGTTGGCACCAAACTTGAAGTGGCTTATTTCGATCAGCACCGCGCGGAACTGGATCCCGATAAAACGGTGATGGATAACCTTGCCGAAGGTAAGCAAGAGGTGATGGTTAACGGTAAACCACGCCACGTGCTGGGTTATTTGCAGGACTTCCTGTTCCATCCGAAACGGGCGATGACGCCGGTACGTGCGCTTTCTGGCGGGGAACGTAACCGTCTGCTGTTAGCACGTTTGTTCCTTAAGCCAAGCAATTTACTGATCCTCGACGAACCGACCAACGACCTTGACGTCGAAACGCTCGAACTGCTTGAAGAGCTAATCGACAGCTACCAGGGGACGGTGTTGTTAGTAAGCCACGATCGTCAGTTTGTCGATAACACTGTGACAGAATGCTGGATCTTCGAAGGCGGCGGCAAAATTGGTCGTTATGTTGGCGGTTATCATGATGCCCGTGGTCAGCAAGAACAGTATGTGGCGCTTAAACAGCCGGTGGTGAAAAAAACCGAAGAAGCGGCAGCGCCAAAAGCAGAAACTGTAAAACGCAACACTAGCAAACTAAGCTATAAATTGCAGCGCGAACTGGAACAGCTTCCGCAATTGCTTGAAGATCTGGAAGCGAAGCTGGAAGCCTTACAGGCGCAGGTGGCAGATGCCTCCTTCTTCAGCCAGTCTCATGAACATACGCAAAAAGTGCTCGCTGATCTGGCTGCTGCGGAGCAGGAGCTGGAGCAGGCTTTTGAACGCTGGGAGTATCTTGAAGCGTTAAAAAATGGTGGCTGATCGCAAAACAGTTGATTGATATAGAGGCTGATGACAAAGGTAAAGTTGCCTGATGCGCTACGCTTATCAGGCATGGGGGAAATCATTTGTATTCTCTCAGACCGGTAAAGGCACCAATGCTGCATCCGGCATGAAAAAAGGACACTTTGTCAGCAATCTGTAGAATAGCGCATCATTAAGGAGTACCAATGTGCGAACATCATCATGCCGCGAAGCATATCTTGTGCTCGCAGTGTGACATGCTGGTGGCATTACCCCACCTTGAGCATGGTCAGAAAGCGGCATGTCCTCGGTGTGGCACAACGTTAACCGTTGCGTGGGACGCGCCCCGGCAGCGTCCTACCGCCTATGCGTTGGCCGCACTGTTCATGCTGTTGCTGTCCAACTTATTCCCTTTTGTGAATATGAACGTCGCAGGAGTTACCAGTGAAATTACATTACTGGAAATTCCGGGCGTGCTGTTTTCTGAGGACTACGCCAGCCTCGGCACTTTTTTCTTGTTGTTTGTGCAACTGGTTCCTGCATTTTGCCTGGTTACCATACTGCTTCTGGTGAATCGCGCCGAATTACCGGTACGTCTGAAAGAGCAACTGGCACGGGTGCTCTTTCAACTCAAAACCTGGGGAATGGCAGAGATTTTCCTCGCGGGTGTGCTGGTCAGTTTCGTCAAACTGATGGCCTACGGCAGTATTGGTGTGGGCAGCAGTTTTCTCCCCTGGTGTTTATTTTGTGTGCTGCAACTGCGCGCCTTCCAGTGCGTTGATCGTCGCTGGTTGTGGGATGATATCGCGCCGATGCCAGAGCTACTTAAGCCGTTAAAACCGGGCATTACGGGTATCCGACAAGGATTGCGCTCTTGCTCTTGCTGTACGGCGATCCTTCCCGCCGATGAAACGGTGTGTCCACGTTGCGGTACGAAAGGATACGTTCGGCGCAGAAATAGCCTGCAATGGACGCTGGCGCTGCTTGTTACGTCCATCATGCTGTATCTCCCGGCTAATCTTTTACCCATCATGGTGACTGATTTATTAGGCTCTAAGATGCCGTCAACGATTCTCGCCGGGGTCATCCTGTTGTGGAGTGAAGGCTCTTATCCTGTTGCTGCAGTTATCTTTTTAGCCAGTATCATGGTGCCAACGTTAAAGATGATCGCCATCGCATGGTTGTGCTGGGATGCCAAAGGGCACGGCAAGCGTGACAGCGAAAGAATGCATTTGATTTATGAAGTTGTTGAGTTTGTAGGCCGCTGGTCGATGATTGACGTTTTCGTGATTGCGGTGCTCTCGGCGCTGGTGCGTATGGGAGGTTTAATGAGTATTTATCCTGCAATGGGTGCGTTAATGTTTGCTTTAGTCGTCATAATGACAATGTTTTCTGCAATGACGTTTGATCCACGCTTGTCGTGGGATCGTCAACCTGAATCAGTGCATGAGGAGTCCTGACAGTATGGAATCTAATAATGGGGAAGCCAAAATCCAGAAAGTGAAGAACTGGTCTCCCGTGTGGATATTTCCTATCGTCACGGCGCTTATAGGGGCGTGGGTTCTTTTTTATCATTACAGCCATCAGGGACCGGAAGTTACCCTGATCACCGCGAATGCGGAAGGGATTGAGGGCGGCAAGACTACCATTAAAAGCCGTAGTGTTGACGTCGGCGTGGTCGAGAGCGCAACGCTAGCCGATGATTTGACGCACGTTGAAATCAAAGCGCGCCTGAACGCCGGTATGGAGAAGCTGCTGCATAAAGATACCGTCTTCTGGGTGGTAAAACCGCAGATAGGTCGAGAAGGTATTAGCGGCCTGGGCACACTGCTTTCCGGTGTGTATATCGAACTGCAACCGGGGGCGAAAGGCAGCAAACAGGCAAGTTATGATTTGCTCGATTCGCCACCGCTGGCACCGCCTGATGCGAAAGGTATTCGTGTGATTCTTGATAGCAAAAAAGCCGGACAACTCTCGCCGGGAGATCCGGTGCTGTTCCGTGGCTATCGGGTAGGTTCGGTTGAAACCAGCACCTTCGATACGCAAAAACGCAATATCAGCTATCAACTGTTTATCAATGCACCTTATGACCGGTTGGTGACCGGCAATGTTCGCTTCTGGAAAGATAGTGGCATTGCGGTTGATCTGACGTCAGCGGGAATGCGCGTAGAGATGGGATCGTTGACAACGCTACTCAGCGGCGGCGTCAGCTTTGACGTGCCTGAAGGTCTGGATTTAGGGCAGCCTGTTGCGCCGAAAACCGCATTCGTTTTGTATGACGACCAGAAGAGCATTCAGGATTCGCTATACACCGATCACATTGACTATCTGATGTTCTTTAAAGATTCGGTACGTGGCCTGCAGCCTGGCGCTCCGGTAGAATTCCGGGGTATTCGCCTGGGTACAGTAAGTAAAGTTCCTTTCTTTGCGCCGAATATGCGTCAGACATTTAATGATGATTACCGTATTCCGGTACTCATACGCATCGAACCGGAACGGCTGAAAATGCAGCTTGGCGAAAATGCGGATGTCGTTAAGCACCTTGGAGAGTTGTTGAAACGTGGCTTGCGCGGATCGCTGAAGACCGGAAATCTGGTCACTGGTGCGCTCTATGTTGATCTCGATTTCTATCCAAATACGCCTGCAATAACCGGTATTCGTGAATTTAATGGTTATCAGATTATCCCGACCGTTAGCGGCGGTCTGGCGCAAATCCAGCAACGTCTGATGGAAGCATTAGATAAGATCAACAAGCTGCCGTTGAATCCGATGATTGAGCAGGCGACCAGTACGCTGTCTGAAAGCCAGCGCACGATGAAAAACCTGCAAACGACGCTGGATAGTATGAACAAGATCCTCGCCAGCCAGTCGATGCAGCAGTTGCCAACGGATATGCAGTCAACGTTGCGTGAGCTGAATCGCAGTATGCAGGGCTTCCAGCCAGGCTCCGCAGCCTACAACAAGATGGTAGCGGATATGCAGCGGCTTGATCAGGTGTTGCGTGAACTGCAACCGGTGCTGAAAACGCTTAACGAGAAGAGTAACGCGCTGGTATTTGAAGCGAAGGACAAAAAAGATCCAGAGCCGAAGAGGGCGAAACAATGAAAAAGTGGCTAGTGACGATTGCGGCACTGTGGCTGGCCGGATGCAGCTCCGGCGAGATCAATAAAAACTATTACCAGTTACCTGTTGTGCAGAGCGGTACGCAAAGTACCGCCAGCCAGGGCAATCGCCTGTTATGGGTAGAGCAAGTCGTTGTTCCAGACTATCTGGCGGGGAATGGGGTGGTTTATCAGACCAGTGATGTGAAGTATGTGATTGCCAACAACAACCTGTGGGCCAGCCCGCTGGATCAACAGTTGCGCAACACCCTGGTGGCGAATCTGAGTACGCAACTCCCCGGTTGGGTGGTTGCCTCCCAGCCTCTGGGAAGCGCACAGGACACGCTCAACGTAACCGTAACGGAGTTTAACGGTCGCTATGATGGCAAGGTCATTGTCAGCGGCGAGTGGTTGTTGAATCACCAGGGACAATTGATCAAACGACCGTTCCGTCTGGAAGGGGTGCAAAATCAGGATGGCTACGATGAAATGGTCAAAGTGCTGGCCAGTGTCTGGAGTCAGGAAGCCGCTGCTATTGCGCAAGAGATAAAGCGTCTACCTTAATTATAAATATTTGTAAATATAACCGTCTCCGGCATGTAGCCTGAGGCGGTTTTTTTGTTTAATTCACCGAGAAAAACTTGTTCCGCTTCACATTTTTTGTACAACCAACATGCCCGTGTGGCTCACAAATATGACAGTGGCGTGAATTTTGCGCATTGACGGCAGTTATGATTCGCGGTATTGCTTAACTGTGATTGCACATTTAGTAATCACTGTTTTCTTTTCCACCAGAAACCAGTATGAGGGAAACGAGGCATGAAGAGACAAAAACGAGATCGCCTGGAACGGGCACATCAACGTGGTTATCAGGCCGGCATCGCCGGACGCTCAAAAGAAATGTGTCCCTATCAGACGCTGAATCAAAGGTCACAATGGCTGGGAGGCTGGCGAGAAGCCATGGCGGACAGGGTAGTAATGGCCTGATTCTGTCTCTTTAAAAAGAAACCTCCGCAATGCGGAGGTTTCGCCTTTAATATGTAGCCTGATTTAAATCAGAATGCAGAAGTATCCTGGAACAGACCGACTTTCAGGTCGCTGGCGGTGTAGATCAGACGACCATCTACCAGTACTTCGCCGTCTGCCAGACCCATGATCAAGCGACGGTTAACAATGCGTTTAAAGTGAATACGGTAGGTCACTTTTTTCGCGGTAGGTAGAACCTGACCAGTGAACTTCACTTCGCCTACACCCAGTGCGCGGCCTTTACCTTCGCCGCCCAGCCAGCCAAGGTAGAACCCTACCAGCTGCCACATCGCATCCAGACCCAGACATCCCGGCATTACCGGATCGCCGATGAAGTGGCAGCCGAAGAACCATAGGTCTGGATTGATATCCAGTTCTGCTTCGACATAGCCTTTGTCGAAGTTACCACCGGTCTCGGTCATTTTGACCACTCGATCCATCATCAGCATGTTTGGTGCTGGCAATTGCGGGCCTTTAGCGCCAAACAGTTCTCCGCGACCAGAGGCAAGAAGGTCTTCTTTTGTATAGGATTCGCGTTTATCTACCATGTTCTCTGTAAGCCTTATTTTAGTGAAGCACGCAGGATAGCTAACACGTGTACGCTGAACAAGTCCGATCAGTTCGGAATAAACCAGTTCAGCCAACGTAATGGCCATGGAAAACGGTGACGTCCTTCCTGTTGCGATGCTTGCGCAATACGTTCCTGGATAGTTTGCATCAGCGTTGTCTGGCCTTCACCATCCCACACAAGATTTAATAATAAAGGCAGTGCGTCAGTCACATCGTCTACTGCCCAGATGGTGAATTTGCCTTCCTCTACCGCTTTCACCAGTTCACTGTGAAGACTTAAATGGCGAACGTTAGCGGTGGGGATAATGACACCTTGTTTCCCCGTTAACTCACGTTGCTGACAAATAGCAAAGAAGCCTTCGATTTTCTCATTCAAACCACCGACCGGCTGGGCGCGACCGAACTGATCGACTGAACCTGTGATAGCGATACTCTGATTCACCGGCACATCGGCAAGGGCACTTATCAGGGCGCAGAGTTCCGCCATCGAGGCGCTATCGCCGTCCACTTCGCTATATGACTGCTCAAACGTCAGCGATGCTGAGAAAGGGATCTGTTGCTCAAGCTGAAGCTCCGACATCAGGAACGCCTGCATGATCATCATCCCTTTAGCGTGTATGTTGCCGCCAAGCTCGGCCTTGCGTTCGATATCGGTAAATTCGCCATCACCAATATGCACAACGCAGCTAATGCGAGAAGGTTCGCCAAAAGCGCGTGGATGACCCGGAAATTCAATGACCGAAAGGGCATTGATTTGCCCGATGCGTTCGCCTTCGGTTTCAATCAGGATCTGCTCCTGAAGGATCTCATCCTGCATTCGTTCGGCAAGGAAGCCTTCGCGCCATTCCCGTTGTTGTAGCATTAAGTTTAGCTGCTCGCCGGTAAAGCTATTGCCTTCGCACAAGGATGCGACCTCTTTACACTGGCGGAGGATCCACTGCGGGCTAAGCGGCAGTGTTTCTTGTTCACCGGTGTAGCGTGCTGCTTCGCGGATAAGTACCGGCCAGGCATCCGCTCCCGGAGCAGGTAAGTGGTTATGTCTGGCGGTAAATGTCACCCAGCGACACCACTGGTTTACTGACTCCGCATCGACAATCTGCAGAGTATCTTCAAATTCGCTATAAATAGCCTGCTCAGAAAGCTCTGGCTCCATCTCCTGGAAATCAGCCAATGATTCGCGTTCGCCTACCAGAATGACTTTCAGCTTCAGTGGCATCGAAGGCACAGAGACGGGGAGAGGGCGCGACTCATCAAACGCTACCCAGTCAAAACGCTCGCGGTTAACGATGTTTTTCAGCCGCATCCACAGCAGAGGTTGCGCCAGCAGAGTACGCAAAGAGATGATGAGAATACCGCCATTTGCCTGATGCACCAGGCCTGGCTGGAAGGTAATGTCGCCATTAAACTGGCGCAGGCAGCCAAAGAGTTGTTCCGCTTCTACCCAGTCGGCAGCGACAACCTGCGTTAAAGTCGCAAAATTATCATCTACGCTCACTGCGTTACTTAAGCGAATGGTGTGGCCGGAAACCTCATAGTGACCACCCACCAGTTGGCCTGCATCGCTTTGTAGCGCACGTGCGGCATCGGCAATAAGATTCAGATACTCAGACTCTTCCGGGGCCTTTGCCAGCATAAAAGAGGAGGATGCTCGCGTATGCAGCAGCTGCTCCAGCGCAAATTGCAGTCGCGGTTGAGTATCACTGAATAAAGGATCGTTTTCGTCAATCAAATGTGGCTGAGCAAATATTTCCTGATAGCTATCGGTATCAGGAACCAGGTCACGCCATGCAAGTTTCGTAATGGTCAAAGTTGATGTTTTTTAGTCTGTTGTCAAAGCCGCGATTATACCGTAACCGGCACTGCAGCACACGTAGAAAGCACCGACAATACTCCTTGCATGGGCGTTAAAGCTCACAGGATGGAGATTCTTTTCATCACACAGTTAAAAAACTGATATTCTGTAAAGAGTTACACGGTAACATTGAGATCGCTATGAAATATCAACAACTTGAAAATCTGGAAAGCGGTTGGAAATGGAAGTATCTGGTGAAGAAACACCGTGAAGGGGAGCTAATTACCCGTTACGTAGAAGCCAGTGCCGCCCAGGAAGCCGTTGACGTGTTGCTATCGCTGGAAAATGAACCCGTGCTGGTAAATGGCTGGATTGACAAGCATATGAATCCAGAGCTGGTCAATCGCATGAAGCAGACTATTCGAGCCAGACGGAAACGCCATTTTAATGCGGAACATCAGTACACGCGTAAGAAATCAATCGATCTGGAATTTATTGTCTGGCAACGGCTGGCTGGTCTTGCACAGCGGCGCGGTAAAACACTTTCCGAAACGATTGTCCAGCTGATAGAAGATGCGGAAAACAAAGAGAAATATGCAAATAAAATGTCTTCTTTGAAGCAGGATTTGCAGGCTTTACTCGGAAAGGAATAACTTGCCAGGGTTATTTATTTTACTGAAGACGAAAAAAACCCCGCATGAAGCGGGGTTTTTTTACCAGACGAGAACTTAAGCCTGCGGCTGAGTTACAACGTCTTTGATGCCTTTAACTTCGATCTCTACGCGACGATCCGGAGCCAGGCAGTCAATCAGTGCAGCGCGTTGTTTCACGTTGTCACAGGTGTTGCCGGTAACCGGGTTGGATTCGCCCATACCACGTGCGGAGATCTTGTCAGATGGGATACCTTTAGAGATCAGGTAATCAACGACGGACTGAGCACGACGCTCGGACAGACCCTGGTTGTAAGCATCAGAACCGATGCGGTCAGTGTAACCCAGAACAACTACGGAACCGTCTTTCGGATCCAGGTTGCTCAGCTGGCTGTACAGCTGATCCAGAGCAGCCTGACCTTCCGGTTTCAGGGTTGCTTTGTTGAAGTTGAACAGAACGTCAGACTTCAGAGTGAAGTGCTTGGTCTGTACTTCCGGAGCTGGAGCCGGAGCCGGAGCAACTACCGGAGCTGCTTCGCCCTGACCGAAACGGTAGGAAACACCCAGGCTCAGCAGACCGTTGTCCGGACGAGTACCGATGGTGTGTGCGTCACCGATGTTGTTGGTCCACTGGTATTCCAGACGGGTAGCGATTTCAGGAGTGATCGCGTACTCAACACCACCTGCGAATACCGGAGAAACGCCGGTGTCGTGGTCTTTATAGGATGCGCCACCAGGTACATTAGCCTTGGTGTCTGCACGCCATACCATACCACCCAGACGAGTGTAGATGTCCAGATCGTCAGTGATTGGGTAACCCAGTTTAGCGGTCAGCTGAACGCCCTGAGCTTTGTATGCGCCATTGATGTTGTCGCCTTTGTACGGCATACGACCTAACCAGTCGTAACCCATTTCAAAGCCAACATACGGGTTAACCTGGTAACCACCAAAAGCACCTGCACCCAGTTGGTTTTCGTGGGTCGGACCATTGTTAGGAATGAAACCAGTGTCATGGTACTGGGACCAGCCCAGTTTAGCACCAGTGTACCAGGTGTTATCTTTCGGAGCGGCCTGCGCTACGGTAGCGAAACCAGCCAGTGCCACTGCAATCGCGATAGCTGTCTTTTTCATTTTTTGCGCCTCGTTATCATCCAAAATACGCCATGAATATCTCCAACGAGATAACACGGTTAAATCCTTCACCGGGGATCTGCTCAATATTAACTCTACCGATATCTTCGGCTTATGCCGAGCACCCCTGGCGATGTAAAGTCTACAACGTAGTTGAAAACTTACAAGTGTGAACTCCGTCAGGCATATGAAAAAAAAGATTTGTATAAGGCGCGTTTAACCTTTTTTGTTAACGACACTTTACAGCATAAAATCGCGGAAACCGCTTCAGACAAGCCTCCGCAGGGAAAGTTAGCCATGAGTGAAATCATCAGACGGGCGATAAAAAAAGTTCCAGGATTAATCCTAAATTTACTTAATGATACAAATTAGAGTGAATCTTTACCCCGGAAAGTTGTCTCGTGGCGTGAGAGGTTGTGCTTACTGGACGCATAATAAACCCCATTGCGTTACCTTCATTAGCGGCATCCACAAGCTCTGCATGTTCTTCTTCTGTCAGATCATCTGCTAACCAACCGATCACCACGCTGTAATTTCCCGTGCGTAAAGCGCGAACCATTGATTCCACCGTGTGGCAAGGGGAAAGCTGGTTTATCTGCATCACTTTCGTTAAAGGTAGCCCAGCAGCCTGAACCCATTCACGACTCAGTTTTTGTTTTGGTGTTAACCATAGTTGCCAACGTGATTGCTGACCGAGTTGCTGCAACAATGGCAAAAGCAGCAGTTGCGTCATCATGGGCTGATCTTCGCGATAGACAACTTCACTAATTAGCCCGGCTGTAGTGTTTTCCGTGGAGACACGCGCAATTTTGCTTGCTGCGGATGAGAACAACGAAGAACGATGTGCATAGCCTGAAGTGTACATAATCAATCCAGCCCTGTGAGTTACTGTATGAATATACAGTACATCCAGTGGCATCAAAGATCAACCCTAATTTCGGAAAGAGCCTCGCAAATTTTGTCGTTCGTGACCTGAAAACTTAAATTAATCTTGCCCCTTGATAATAAGTTGCCTATTTTCGTATTTAACGGATCCGTTAATGTGAATCATTCTTTTATATTATGATTTTAAAAGGAATTTTATGAAAAGCCTCTCTTATAAGCGGATCTATAAGTCACAAGAATACCTGGCTACGCTGGGCACCATTGAATACCGATCATTGTTTGGTAGTTACAGTCTGACCGTTGATGACACGGTATTTGCAATGGTTTCTGATGGCGAGTTGTATCTTCGGGCTTGTGAACAAAGTGCACAATACTGTGTAAAACATCCGCCAGTATGGCTGACATATAAAAAGTGTGGGCGGTTTGTTACCCTCAATTACTACCGGGTCGATGAAAGCCTATGGCGAAATCAACAAAAGCTGGTGCGCCTGTCGAAATTTTCTCTGGACGCCGCGCTTCAAGAGAAAAGTACGCGCAATATCCGGCAACGGCTGAAAGATTTACCCAATATGTCTTACCATCTTGAGGCTATTCTCGGGGAAGTGGGGATTAAGGATGTACGGGCGTTACGTATTCTTGGGGCGAAAATGTGTTGGCTGCGACTGCGGCAACAAAACAGTCTGGTGACAGAAAAAATCTTATTTATGCTTGAAGGCGCAATTCTCGGTATTCATGAAGCTGCGCTCCCGGTGGCACGCCGCCAGGAGCTTGCAGAATGGGCAGATTCTCTTACGCCGAAACAGGAGTTTCCTGCGGAACTTGAGTAATTCTGCGCTGCAGACGACCAATTTCTGGTAGTAATGCAATCAATAATCCGACTTGCTGTACAACCAGAGGTTCTTTGCTGTCTGCCCGTGGTTCAAGTTGCTGCATCTGTTGTTTCAGGCCAGCTAATGCCTGATTGACGCGTTCTTCATCAGCAGGTTGATGATGTAACGCGTCATCCACATAGCAAACTGCGTCATCAAGAAACGCCAGAATTTCAGGGTTAGTTAACTGCTCACGGTGTGCTCCGAGGGCAGAAATGTAACTGGTAAACGTATGGTTAAGGCAGAGTAACCGGAACGCGTCCTCGCGAATTTGCGGTGTGACATTCGGTTCGCTGGACATATTCGACACCACCGACGCCAGCTCTGCATCACGATTGTGTGCATCGCGACGAGCAATACGATATGCCAGACGGTTATCGCGCCCCTGGTGGTATTGTTCGAGAATAGCATCGAGATAACGGCAGTTGGCATCGGTTGCGCGCTCAAGCATTCGGGGCAGATTACGAAACCGCCAGTCTGGCCAGATGTAACTTACCGCTGCCCATGCAATGGCACATCCGATTAGCGTATCGATTACGCGAGGCAATGCCACTTCAAAACCTTCACCCAGCAAGTTAAAGCACAGTAGCACCAGAAGCGTAATGAACATCGTTGCATGAGCGTATTGCACGTTACGGAAGGCAAAAAAGAGAACACCGGTAATGACCAGCAGCACCAGTTGCCCTTCCAGTGACGGCACAAACCACAGCACAGGAATGCCAATCGCAATACCCACCAGCGTACCAATAATCCTTAATTTCAGGCGGTGGCGCGTGGCGTTATAGTTTGGCTGGCAGACAAACAAACTTGTCAGCAAGATCCAATACCCGTGATGCATCCCGGTTATCTGAATGATGGCGTAGCCGAAGCACAAGACCAGTGACATTCTTACCGCATGACGGAAGAGGGCGGATTCCGGCGTGAAGTGACGGCTAAGACGCAGCCAGATATCGCTCAACCCGTGCGGGCTGTCATCTGCGAGTTCATTTTCGTCATTATTATGGGGCAGCGCCTGTGCCTGTTCTGATTCAATTGTTGCCAGTTGGGCATCAATGGCACGTAAATTGTTCAGCAAAAATCCCAGTGTTTTGAGTAAATCGGCGGGCGCGCCGTTATCGCGCATCCGCTCAAGCGCAGCATCAATATGCGTAAAAGCGCGTTCAAAATGCGGATCGTGTTGATAAGGCTGACGCAGCAAAATACAGCGTGACAGTTGCTGGCAGGCCTGTCCCTGCATTGACATCAGTCGCTGGAAACGGAACAGCACGTCACTGTGGCGAAAATGTTCCCGCAACGTTTGATACTGAATATGGGAAGAGCTGGCACGCTCGTGGATATCCTGCGCTACAAAGTAGTAATGCAATGTGCGACGTGTCCCCCGCTGACCACGATCGCCGCGTAAACGAGTCAGCAACGAGAGTTTCGTCTGATTCAGTGTCGCCATCAGTTGCCCGTTGGCGAGAGCCAAATCGTACAGCGGTGCCTGGCTTTCATCCTCTATATCAGGATCGAACATGCGTGATTTCAGTTCCAGATAACGCGCCAGTTGTTCATAGCAACGCGCCAGATTGTCCTGCAATGGGCGGACAGGGAACAGTAGATGACCAATAAGCGTCAGAACGTTGTACCAGACGGCACCAGCAAGCAGATACATCGGCTGCTGATACCAGTGCTCATAGAGAGACGTCCCCAGCATGGTGTAAATGGCGATCAGCAACGCACCAAAGGCGATTGTTGCATAGCGTTGACCCAAACCGCCAAGCAAAATGAAACCGCTGGTGGAGAGCGTTAAGCCAATGGCAAATAACCAGGGCCAGGGGAAAAGGAGTTCTACCGAGGCCGAGGCAATAAAAAAGCAGAACAGCGTAATGATGAGGTTACGCAGACGCCCAGCCAGTCGGTCGTCGAGATCGGTTAGCGCCGCTGCCACCATTCCCAGTGTCAGCGGAATCGTCAGTTTTACATCACCCAGCCACCACGGAAACGCTGTGGTTCCACAAAGCGCAATAAAAATACGCGCGTAATACAGCCAGGCGCTGTTCCAGGTATAGCGTTTGAGCAAAGGACTTAGCATAAAAGCCATAATGTTAGATTATTCAAAACGACGTCGCGCATTGGCTTCACGCGCAGCACGAGCTGTTTCCACAGAAACTACGCGGCGACCGACTGGCCACAGTGCAATAGCGGCAATTTTAAAATTCGCAATGCCAACCGGAATGCCAATGATGGAAATGCATTGTGCGATACCTGTCGCAATGTGCATCAGGCATAACCACCAGCCAAAGAAAATCAGCCAGAAAATATTCAGTACCGTACCGCCAGTATTCAGCAGTACATTTTTACCTGCCGGATTCAGTTCATCGACATGAATGGCCTCATTGCCGTAAGGCACCAGAGACAGTTTGGTGATCTCCCAGCAGGATCGTGTCAGCGGTAAGGTAAAAATCAGCACAATACTGACCAGGGTTGCCAACAGCCAGCCCAGAGTGGTGGCAAATCCGCCAAGCACAAAGTTCAGAATGTTCAAAACGGTACGCATAAAACCTCGCTTTACTGTGGTTTTCAGTAATGGGCGGCAATTGTAACGTTTTTTTGGGCTGGAGCACGTTTTCTCTGACGGTTACACTGATAAGAAATAACATCGTGTGGATCTACAGAGTCATGGAACTGAAAGCGACAACTCTTGGCAAACGTCTGGCACAGCACCCTTATGATCGGGCGGTGATCCTCAATGCCGGGATAAAAGTCTCCGGCGATCGTCACGAATATCTCATTCCTTTCAATCAATTACTGGCAATTCACTGCAAGCGCGGTCTGGTATGGGGTGAGCTGGAATTTGTACTGCCTGATGAAAAAGTAGTGCGTCTGCACGGCACCGAATGGGGTGAGACGCAGCGTTTTCACCGCCATCTTGATGCTCACTGGCGGCGCTGGAGCGAGGAGATGAGCGAAATTGCGGCTGGCGTATTACAGCAGCAATTGGATCTTATCGCCGCACGCACCAACGATAATAAATGGCTGACGCGGGAGCAAACTTCTGGCGTGCAGCAACAAATCCGCCAGGCTTTGTCGGCGTTGCCGTTGCCGGTTAATCGACTGGAAGAATTCGATAACTGCCGTGAGGCGTGGCGCAAATGTCAGGCTTGGTTGAAAGATATTGAAGGCGCTCGGTTGCAGCATAATCAGGCGTATACCGAAACCATGCTTAATGAGTATGCGGATTTTTTCCGTCAGGTTGAATCTTCACCGCTTAATCCGGCGCAGGCTCGGGCAGTCGTTAATGGCGAACATTCTCTGTTAGTGCTGGCAGGCGCAGGAAGCGGTAAAACATCGGTGCTGGTAGCGCGTGCAGGCTGGTTGCTGGCGCGTGGTGAAGCGTCCCCTGAGCAAATTTTATTGCTGGCGTTTGGTCGCAAAGCCGCTGAAGAGATGGACGAGCGTATTCGCGACCGGCTACATACCGAAGACATTACCGCACGCACGTTTCACTCACTGGCGCTACATATTATTCAGCAATGTAGCAAAAAAGTACCCACAGTCAGCAAACTGGAAAATGACACCGCTGCCCGACATGAACTCTTTATTGCTGAGTGGCGCAAGCAATGCAGCGAGAAGAAAGCGCAGGCGAAGGGCTGGCGGCAATGGCTGACGGAAGAAATGCAGTGGTCAGTGCCAGAAGGTAACTTCTGGGATGATGAAAAATTACAGCGTCGTCTTGCCTCACGCCTCGATCGCTGGGTAAGTCTGATGCGGATGCACGGCGGTGCACAGGCAGAAATGATTGCCAGCGCGCCCGAAGAGATTCGCGATCTGTTCAGTAAACGTATCAAGTTGATGGCCCCGTTATTAAAAGCCTGGAAAGGTGCGCTGAAGGCAGAAAACGCCGTCGATTTTTCGGGCCTTATTCACCAGGCGATTGTGATTCTGGAGAAAGGTCGCTTTATCAGCCCCTGGAAGCATATTCTGGTTGATGAATTTCAGGATATCTCGCCGCAGCGCGCAGCGTTGTTAGCGGCATTACGCAAGCAAAACAGCCAGACGACGTTGTTTGCCGTTGGCGATGACTGGCAGGCGATTTACCGCTTCAGTGGCGCGCAAATGTCGCTCACCACGGCTTTCCATGAAAACTTTGGTGAAGGCGATCGCTGTGATTTAGACACGACTTACCGTTTTAACAGTCGTATCGGTGAGGTGGCAAACCGGTTTATTCAGCAGAACCCAAGCCAGCTGAAAAAGCCGCTAAATAGCTTAACCAATGGAGACAAAAAAGCCGTCACGTTATTGGATGAGAGCCAGCTTGACGCTTTGCTGGATAAGCTCTCTGGTTATGCCAAACCGGAAGAGCGCATTCTGGTTCTGGCGCGTTATCACCACATGAGGCCTGCCAGCCTGGAAAAAGCGGCAACACGCTGGCCGAAGTTGCAAATCGACTTTATGACTATTCATGCCAGCAAAGGGCAACAGGCGGATTACGTCATCATCGTTGGCTTGCAGGAGGGGAGTGATGGTTTTCCGGCTGCGGCGCGGGAGTCGATTATGGAAGAGGCGCTACTGCCACCGGTTGAGGATTTCCCGGACGCTGAAGAACGGCGGTTAATGTACGTGGCGCTGACCCGCGCACGCCATCGGGTATGGGCACTGTTTAACAAAGAGAATTCCTCTCCCTTTGTGGAAATACTGAAAAATCTGGATGTGCCGGTGGCGAGAAAACCGTAAGAAACAGGTGGCGTTTGCCACCTGTGCAATATTACTTCAGGCGTTCTGCGAGATAACGCTGATAATCGGGGATCAGAATATCGACCGCGTCGTTGAAATGCGGCGACTGGATGATGAAATCTGCCGTTGCCACGTTGGTGGCGACCGGAATGTTCCACACCGTCGCCAGGCGCAGTAACGCTTTCACGTCAGGATCGTGCGGTACGGCGTTTAATGGATCCCAGAAGAAAATCAGCACATCAATTTTTCCTTCCGAAATCAGTGCGCCCACCTGCTGGTCACCGCCCATTGGGCCGCTCAACATGGCGTTAACATTCATACCGGTAGCGCGGGAAATTAAGTTACCCGTGGTGCCCGTCGCATAAAGCTCGTGCTGTTCCAGTAATGGTTGATGCCGTTCCACCCAGCTCATGAGCATTTGTTTACAGTGATCGTGTGCCACCAGCGCAATATGTTTCCGCGCTGGTAAAGTGCGAGTCGTCAGTTCCATAATTTACATCCATAGTTAACTTTCCTACAGATTACTGTAAGCACTTATCGCTGCAAGATAAAGACCGAAAAAGCCTGCGCACAGGCACAAAAATCTCAGGAAGATGGTTGTTTTTCCGCCCATTGCAGGAAGTTATTGCGCGTTTGCGGATCTGCCAGTTTAAACCAATACTTCAGCCGTTGTTCAGTGAGCACCTGGGACTGTGGTGGGATGGCATCCAGTTCGGAAACACCAGAGAGCAGTGTACTGTCATCTGCCATCATGGTGGCAAATTGCGGTAGAGAAGCGCGTTTCGCGGATTTGTTATAACGCTCGACCTCGACTTCATAATCAATCGTTTTTGCGGTTGAAGTAATAGCCAGAATATCCAGCTTTACCGGAATCGGCGTCGCATCGCCATCTAACAATTCAAGGCGCGGCGTTGTGTCGAAATGATTGGCTTCCCGTTCATTCTCCAGGCGTGGCAGGCGAAAGTTCACCTGGCTAATGAGCTGTGTATTAAAACTGACGACCAGCGGCGGGGAGATATAAAGCCGTTCTTCACTACTGGAAAGATGGATAGTCTTCTCGACGCGAAACACTAACTGATGCGGTCCATTATCCAGTTCAATGCTATCCGCTCCGCGTAACAGAGAGCTTGAAACCTTTTTGCCGTCGAGTACCAGAAGATCAATATCGCTGGACAGCCGTAGCGTGGTGGCAAAAACGGATACCGGCAAACATAATGCAATCAAGGTGGTCAAAATGCCGGTTTTCATAGATAGCTCCTGTCTAATGACCGCCTGAATAATAATGTATCAAAATTTTTCTTTAATCATACTTACTAACATATAGACATGTTTTCCGCTTTTGCTCTCATTCATTCGTATTAGCTGCATGGTTGGTATGTTGGGATTGTCGTACACTTTGATAAATAGTCTGGAGGAAATGATGAAAGAGACCGATATTGCAGCCATTTTAACGTCCACTCATACCATTGCGCTGGTAGGGGCAAGTGATAAACCCGACCGTCCAAGTTATCGCGTGATGAAATACTTGCTTGATCAGGGCTATCACGTTATTCCGGTCTCACCTAAAGTCGCCGGTAAAACGCTGCTGGGTCAGCAGGGCTACGGCACGCTGGCAGAGGTTCCGGAAAAAGTCGATATGGTCGATGTTTTCCGTAATTCGGAAGCCGCGTGGGGCGTGGCGCAGGAAGCTATCGCCATTGGTGCGAAAACCTTATGGATGCAGCTAGGGGTGATTAATGAGCAAGCGGCTGTACTGGCACGTGATGCCGGGTTACAGGTAGTCATGGATCGCTGCCCGGCAATTGAGATCCCTCGCCTGGGGCTGGCTAAATAAAAAATACCCGGAAGGTTTTTGCCTTCCGGGTATTTGTATGGGGGTTAGTTACGCAGACGCGGCGCCTGGAGTTGTTTGCGGATGGTCTGCGCCAGCTCATCCATGGATGGCTGTTCAGGATGTTCATCCTGCAATTCGCTACTTAGCTGGGCTTCAGCCAGGTAGGTATGAACCGGTAGGCCGTTGTCATCCTCCATCACCACGTGATACCACGGAGCGGCGCGAAGCTCATCGTTCACCGCCAGCTCATCAGGCGACGGTTCAGAGAGCGAATAAACCGGGTCGATATCCACGACCACTCCGAGATAACCTAACAGGGAATGGCGGACCTGCTGGCCGATACCGAATTTGCTGGCAATCATAGTCACCTCCCGGGAAATCTTCACCTTTGATATAAGGGTAAAATTCCACATTTCAAGTTACATGACGCGACAGGCAAACCCTTTCAGATATAGCCCTTCCGGGTAGGTAGCGATCACCGGATGATCGGCTGCCTGACGGAACTGCTCTATAAATTGTATATCACGACCGGCATCAATTGCGGCATCCGCGATGATTTTCTGAAATAAATCGCTGGTCATCAGACCTGAACAGGAGAAAGTCAGGAGAACACCGCCCTCATTCAGCAACTGAATCGCCAGCATGTTGATGTCTTTATAGCCCCGGCAGGCGCCCATCAACTGGCTTTTGTTCTCAACAAACTTCGGCGGATCCATCACGATAACGTCAAATTTCTCCCCGCGATCGCGATAAGTTCGCAGCAATTTAAAGACGTCATCACGCACGAACTCTGCCTTGCTCAGATCCAGTTTGTTCAGCTCAACGTTCTGCCGTGCAATGTCCAGTGCTTCCTGGGAGGTATCAACGCTAACAACGTTGCTGCAACCGCCCATTAATGCCGATACCGCGAAACCACCGGTATAGGAGAAACAGTTCAGTACGCGTTTATTTTCAACGTAGCGGCGGGTTGCCAGGCGGCTGTCACGCTGATCCAGGTAGTAGCCCGTTTTGTGCCCGTGCTGAATGTCCACCAGCAGCTTCATACCGTGTTCTTCAATCGGCAGCAGGGCAGGCGGCAACTCGCCGGTGACGGGGCCCTGGGTCAACTCCATCCCTTCTTTTTTACGTACCGCGACGTCGCTGCGATCGTAAATCGCACATTCCGGGTACAGCGTTTGCAGGGCACTAATTAATGCCGCGCGCTGATATTCTGCGCCAGCACTCAGCAGTTGCAGCACCAGAAAATTACCGAAACGATCGATAGTAATACCCGGCAGGCCATCAGATTCTCCGGCGATTAAACGATAGCTGTCGAGGCCATCTTTTTGCGCCAGCCAGTCGCGCCACTTTTGCGCCTGTTGTAAGCGTCGGGTGAAAAAGGCAATGTCGATGGATTCCGAAGGATCGAAAGTCCAGACGCGAGCGCGGATTTGCGAAGCCGGCGAATAAGCGCCGCGTGCTAACCATTTTCCCTGATGATCAACAATATCGATGGTTTCACCGAGGCTGGCTTTACCTTCCATGCGGGCAACGGCCCCGGAAAAGACCCACGGATGGCGACGAAGTAATGATTTTTCGCGCCCTTTGGCTAACACTAAACGTACACTCATAATTTACTATTCTGTCGATGCAAAGAAATGGGCGCCATTGTCCGGAGTTTTCCATGGATTTGCAACGCAGCTATAAGAATAAGGAGAGCGGTGATGTCGAAAGTATGCATAATTGCCTGGGTTTTCGGGCGAGTTCAGGGGGTAGGCTTTCGCTATACCACGCAGTACGAAGCGAAAAAACTGGGATTAACCGGGTACGCCAAAAATCTTGACGATGGCAGCGTGGAAGTGGTTGCCTGCGGTGAAGAAGGGCAGGTGGAAAAATTAATGCAGTGGTTAAAGAGTGGCGGCCCGCGTTCTGCGCGTGTGGAACGGGTGCTCAGCGAGCCGCATCATCCCTCGGGGGAATTAACCGATTTTCGTATCCGTTAAATACATTTTACCGGTTTTGGCAGGCCAGCAATTTTGGTGGCTTGCTTAGCCGGACCTTTCGGAAACAGTCGGTATAAATATCGGCTGTTACCTTTTTCTTCGCCAAATTTATTCGCCATCGCTTTTACCAGCATACGAATCGCCGGAGAAGTATTAAATTCCAGATAGAAATCACGCACAAAACGCACCACTTCCCAGTGTTCTGGCGACAGCGAAATCCCTTCGTTCTCTGCAATCACCACTGCCAGCGGCTCACTCCACTGGCTGCTTTCTTTGAGATAGCCTTCGGTATCGGTCTCTATCTCTTTACCTTCGAAGATCAGCATAATTATTACTACCTTAATCAGACTGGCGGCAGTGTAACAAAAAACAAAGCCCCGCATAAAGCGAGGCTATGAAAGTGTTAGCGGGTGAGATTAATCGCGGCTGGCGAAGCCCAGAATGCTCAGCAGGCTGACGAAGATGTTGTACAGCGACACATACAGGCTAACCGTGGCACGAATGTAGTTCGTCTCACCGCCATGAATGATGTTGCTGGTTTCAAACAGAATTGCGCCAGAGGAGATCAGAATGAATACCGCACTGATTGCCAGATGCAGGGCAGGCAGTTGCAGGAAGATATTCGCTACCATTCCAATCAACACCACCACAATACCCGCCATCAGCATACCGCCGAGGAACGACATATCTTTGCGGGTGGTCAGCACATAGGCAGAGCAGCAGAAGAACACTAACGCCGTGCCGCCCAGTGCCATAGCGATTACGTCACCCATTCCGGCAGACAGATAGGTGTTCAGAATCGGGCCGAGGATATAACCCAGAAAACCGGTAAAGGCGAACGCGGAGATAATCCCGGTCGGCTTATTCGCCGTTTTATAGGTCAGGAACATCAAACCATACATCCCCACCAGCGTCAGAATCAGACCCGGAGATGGTAGCATCAGAACCGTACTGGCAGTCGCGGTAATCGCAGAAAAGGCCAGCGTCAGGCTCAGCAAGAAATAGGTATTACGCAGCACCTTATGGGTGCTAAGTAGCGATGTACGGTCATGTGAAGAACTAACTATACGATCCATGGAGTCACTCTCTATGACAGGTGTAATTAATAAAGCAGCATAATGATATTGCCGAAAGCTACCCAGAGGTTTTACCCATCTTTACGCATTTGATCTGGAACAGGTTTAGCAAAGACAGATTAAGTCATTGGGATGGCATAACGGCATGGTGATTTTGACAGATAAAAGAAAAAGGGGTTAGCATTTAGCTAACCCCTTATCTTATTTGGCGGAAGCGCAGAGATTCGAACTCTGGAACCCTTTCGGGTCGCCGGTTTTCAAGACCGGTGCCTTCAACCGCTCGGCCACACTTCCGGAATGACGCGAACTATAAACATCCCGATGCGTCGTGTAAACCCCCAATGTGTTTGTTTGCCTGAAAAACAGACAAAATCGTGTTGGTTGCGTGAAATAACAGCAATTTGCGCATTCCATCGCCATAAAAATCGCTTCATAACCTTCCTGCGGCAAACCTTAAGGAAAATAAGGTTCATTTTTATCGCTAAAAGATAAATCCACATACTCTGTGTTGTTTTGTGCAAAAGTTTCACTACGCTTTATTAACAATACTTTCTGGCGACGTGCGCCAGTGCAGAAGGATGAGCTTTCGTTTTCTGTCTCTCTCGTGAAGCGATGGTTTGCCTTGCTCCAGGGACGTCGCTTGCCGACCAAAAGCGCCCGGCACTCCAGTCGGTGTCGCAAGGAGAAGAGACGTGCTATATGAATAACGAGGAAACCTTTTACCAGGCTATGCGACGTCAGGGGGTTACCCGGCGAAGTTTTCTTAAATATTGCAGTCTGGCTGCCACGTCGCTGGGATTAGGCGCGGGGATGGCACCAAAGATTGCCTGGGCGCTGGAGAATAAACCGCGCATTCCAGTGGTGTGGATCCACGGTCTTGAATGCACCTGCTGTACCGAATCTTTTATCCGTTCTGCTCATCCGCTGGCGAAGGATGTCATTCTTTCCCTTATTTCTCTCGACTACGACGATACTCTGATGGCTGCCGCAGGCACTCAGGCAGAGGAAGTCTTTGAAGACATCATCACGCAATACAACGGCAAATATATCCTCGCAGTAGAAGGTAACCCGCCGCTGGGCGAGCAGGGGATGTTCTGTATCAGTAGCGGTCGACCGTTTATTGAGAAACTCAAACGTGCAGCTGCCGGAGCCAGTGCAATTATTGCCTGGGGCACCTGTGCGTCCTGGGGCTGTGTGCAAGCCGCCCGACCCAATCCGACGCAGGCCACCCCCATCGACAAAGTCATCACCGACAAACCGATCATTAAAGTGCCCGGCTGCCCGCCGATCCCGGATGTGATGAGCGCCATCATTACTTACATGGTGACATTCGATCGTCTGCCGGATGTCGACAGAATGGGGCGTCCGCTGATGTTCTACGGTCAGCGAATCCACGATAAATGCTATCGCCGCGCTCACTTTGATGCCGGAGAGTTCGTCCAGAGTTGGGATGATGACGCCGCGCGTAAAGGTTACTGCCTGTACAAAATGGGCTGCAAAGGGCCTACCACCTATAACGCCTGTTCCTCCACACGCTGGAATGATGGCGTTTCTTTCCCAATCCAGTCTGGTCATGGCTGCCTGGGCTGTTCTGAAAATGGTTTCTGGGATCGCGGTTCGTTCTATAGCCGCGTGGTCGATATTCCGCAGATGGGAACGCACTCTACCGCCGATACCGTGGGCTTAACCGCGCTTGGTGTCGTGGCTGCGGCTGTTGGCGTACATGCAGTCGCCAGCGCCGTTGACCAGCGCAGACGTCATAACCAGCAACTTGCAGAAGCCGAACAACAGCCGGGCAACGAGGATAAACAGGCATGAGCACTCAGTACGAAACTCAGGGATACACCATCAACAATGCCGGACGCCGCCTGGTGGTCGACCCGATTACGCGCATCGAAGGTCATATGCGCTGCGAAGTGAATATTAACGATCAGAATGTGATCACCAATGCTGTTTCTTGCGGCACTATGTTTCGCGGGCTGGAGATCATCCTGCAAGGCCGCGATCCGCGTGATGCGTGGGCGTTCGTTGAGCGTATCTGCGGCGTCTGCACTGGCGTACACGCTCTGGCTTCGGTCTATGCAATTGAGGATGCCATCGGCATTAAAGTGCCGGACAACGCCAATATCATCCGTAATATTATGCTGGCGACGCTCTGGTGCCACGACCATCTGGTGCACTTCTATCAGCTCGCCGGGATGGACTGGATAGATGTATTAGATGCGCTGAAAGCCGACCCACGGAAAACGTCAGAACTGGCGCAAAGCCTCTCCTCGTGGCCGAAATCATCCCCTGGCTATTTCTTCGACGTACAAAACCGCCTGAAGAAATTTGTTGAAGGCGGGCAGTTGGGGATCTTCCGCAATGGCTACTGGGGGCACCCGCAGTACAAACTGCCGCCGGAAGCCAACCTGATGGGCTTTGCCCACTATCTCGAAGCCCTCGATTTCCAGCGGGAGATCGTCAAAATTCACGCCGTTTTTGGTGGTAAAAACCCGCATCCGAACTGGATTGTCGGCGGGATGCCGTGCGCCATTAACATTGACGAAAGCGGCGCGGTCGGGGCGGTCAATATGGAACGCCTGAACCTGGTTCAGTCGATCATTACCCGCACGGCGGACTTCATTAACAACGTGATGATCCCCGACGCCTTAGCCATCGGTCAGTTCAACAAACCGTGGAGTGAAATCGGCACTGGTCTTTCTGATAAATGCGTCCTTAGCTACGGCGCATTCCCGGATATTGCCAACGACTTTGGCGAGAAAAGTCTGCTGATGCCAGGTGGTGCGGTAATCAATGGCGACTTCAACAATGTGCTGCCAGTGGATTTGGTTGATCCGCAGCAGGTGCAGGAGTTTGTCGATCACGCCTGGTATCGGTATCCCAACGATCAGGTTGGGCGTCATCCATTCGATGGTATTACCGACCCGTGGTACAACCCTGGCGATGTCAAAGGCAGCGATACCAACATTCAGCAACTGAATGAACAGGAACGTTACTCGTGGATCAAAGCGCCACGCTGGCGCGGTAACGCGATGGAAGTAGGGCCGCTGGCGCGCACGTTAATCGCCTACCACAAAGGCGATGCTGCGACCGTTGAGTCGGTCGATCGCATGATGTCGGCGCTGAACCTGCCGCTTTCTGGCATCCAGTCAACGTTAGGCCGCATTCTGTGCCGCGCGCACGAAGCGCAGTGGGCCGCAGGTAAGTTGCAGTACTTCTTCGACAAGCTGATGACCAACCTGAAAAACGGCAATCTCGCCACTGCCTCCACTGAAAAATGGGAGCCTGCGACCTGGCCGAAAGAGTGCCGTGGCGTCGGCTTTACCGAAGCGCCGCGCGGGGCGTTAGGTCACTGGGCCGCCATTCGCGATGGCAAGATTGATCTCTACCAGTGCGTGGTGCCGACCACCTGGAACGCCAGCCCGCGCGATCCCAAAGGGCAGATTGGCGCATATGAAGCGGCGCTGATGAACACCAAAATGGCGATCCCCGAGCAACCGCTGGAGATCCTGCGTACTCTGCACAGCTTTGACCCGTGCCTCGCCTGTTCAACACACGTGCTGGGCGACGACGGTAGCGAGCTTATCTCCGTGCAGGTGCGTTAACAGCGAAGGAGAATCATCATGCAAGAGAAAAGCGACAACGTTGTCAGCCACTATGTCTTTGAAGCGCCAGTCCGTATCTGGCACTGGCTGACGGTGTTATGCATGGCGGTGTTGATGGTCACCGGTTACTTTATCGGCAAGCCGCTGCCTTCGGTCAGCGGCGAGGCGACGTATCTGTTCTATATGGGCTACATCAGGTTAATTCACTTCAGCGCCGGAATGATTTTTACCGTGATATTGCTGATGCGGATTTACTGGGCGTTCGTGGGTAATCGCTATTCACGCGAGCTTTTCATTGTGCCGGTATGGCGTAAAAGCTGGTGGCTGGGCGTGTGGTATGAAATCCGCTGGTATCTGTTTCTGGCAAAACGCCCGAGTGCCGACATCGGTCATAACCCCATCGCCCAGGCGGCGATGTTCGGCTATTTCCTGATGTCGGTCTTTATGATCATCACCGGTTTTGCGCTGTACAGCGAACACAGCCAGTACGCTATTTTTGCGCCATTCCGTTATGTGGTGGAGTTTTTCTACTGGACGGGCGGCAACTCGCTGGACATTCACAGCTGGCATCGGCTGGGGATGTGGCTAATTGGTGCGTTTGTGATCGGTCATGTCTATATGGCGCTGCGTGAAGACATCATGTCTGATGACACGGTGATCTCCACGATGGTGAACGGTTACCGCAGCCACAAGTTTTTTAAAGTCAAAAGCAACAAGGAGCGTTCATGAGCGAGCAGCGCGTGGTGGTGATGGGGCTGGGCAACCTGCTATGGGCCGATGAAGGTTTCGGCGTGCGGGTGGCGGAACGGCTATATGCACATTATCACTGGCCCGAAAACGTGGAGATTGTCGATGGCGGCACTCAGGGGCTGAATTTGTTGGGCTACGTTGAAAGCGCCAGTCACTTGTTGATCCTCGATGCCATTGATTATGGGCTGGAGCCAGGAACGCTACGGACATATGCCGGAGAGCGCATTCCGGCATACCTTAGCGCAAAGAAAATGAGTCTGCACCAGAACAGTTTCTCCGAAGTGCTGGCGCTGGCGGATATTCGTGGACATTTGCCTGAACAAATCGCCCTGGTCGGGCTGCAACCGGCAATGCTCGACGACTACGGTGGCAGCCTGAGCGAACTGGCACGGGAGCAACTGCCCGCTGCGGAACAATCGGCGTTGGCGCAGCTGGCTGCGTGGGGAATTGTGCCGCAACCGGCTAATGAATCGCGCTGTCTCAATTATGACTGTCTGTCGATGGAAAACTATGAAGGCGTTCGCTTGCGCCAGTACCGGATGACACTGGAGGAGCAGGGATGAGCAACGACACGCCATTTGATGCGTTGTGGCAACGAATGCTGGCGCGCGGCTGGACGCCGGTCAGTGAATCCCGTCTTGATGACTGGCTTACGCAAGCGCCAGACGGCGTGGTGTTATTAAGCAGCGATCCGAAACGCACGCCAGAGGTCAGCGATAATCCGGTAATGATTGGCGAATTATTGCGCGAGTTTCCCGATTATACATGGCAGGTAGCGATTGCTGACCTTGAGCAAAGCGAAGCCATCGGCGATCGCTTTGGTGTTTTTCGCTTTCCCGCCACACTGGTGTTTACCGGCGGTAGCTATCGCGGCGTGCTGAATGGTATTCACCCGTGGGCGGAGCTGATAAACCTGATGCATGGGCTTGTCGAACCGCAACAGGAGCGTGCCTCATGAGTGACACTTTTTTCCATTTACTGGGGCCAGGAACGCAACCTGATGACGACAGCTTCAGTATGAATCCGCTGCCGATCACCTGCCAGGTGAATGATGAACCGAGTATGGCGGCACTGGAACAGTGTGCTCATAGCCCGCAGGTGATTGTGCTGTTAAACGAACTGCAACAACAGCTAAGTCAACGTATCCCCCCTTTGGGCGAGGTACTGGCAGTCGATCTGTTCAATCTCAACGCTTACGATCGCCACTTTATCAATACGCTTCTCGGGGAAGGGGAAGTGTCAGTTCGCATCCAACACGTTGATGGCAGTGAAAGTGAAATTCAGGAGGCAATTTTTTGCGGATTATGGCGAGTGCGCAGACGTCGCGGAGAGCAGTTACTGGAAGACCGTCTGGAGACTGGCTGCGCGCCGCTGCCTTTGTGGCAGGCGGCAACGCAAAACGTCTTGCCGACAGATTCGCTGTTACCGCCACCCATCGATGGCCTGATGAACGGACTGCCGTTGGCTCATGAATTGCTGGCGCATGTGCGTAACCCTGACACGCAGCCGCACAGTATTAACCTGACGCAATTGCCCATCAGCGAGGCTGACCGGCTGTTTCTCTCGCGCCTTTGCGGGGCGGGGAATATTCAGATTCGCACCATTGGCTATGGCGAGAGCTATATCAACGCCACCGGGTTACGCCATGTCTGGCATTTACGTTGCACGGACACCCTAAAAGGCCCGCTGCTTGAGAGTTATGAAATCTGCCCTATACCGGAAGTTGTGCTGGCAGCGCCGGAAGATTTGGCTGATTCTGCGCAGCGGTTGGGCGAGGTGTGTCAGTGGCTGGTGGAAAACGAGCAACAGTGAAAACGGCGGCAAATGTCGCTTTCAGTCTTATGAATATCGCAATCAGCGAATACGACCACCTACAAACTGTAAGGATAAAAAGGGAGATCTACTATTAAAGGGTTATTTCCCTCTCTTCGCCTACAGGAGTTCGCATGTGGGATGTTATTGATTTATCGCGCTGGCAGTTTGCACTGACCGCGCTGTACCACTTTTTATTCGTGCCCCTTACCCTGGGGCTGATTTTTTTGCTGGCTATCATGGAAACCATTTACGTGGTCACCGGCAAAACAGTCTACCGCGATATGACGCGTTTCTGGGGTAAGCTCTTCGGTATCAACTTCGCTCTCGGTGTGGCCACCGGCCTGACGATGGAGTTTCAGTTTGGTACTAACTGGTCATTCTATTCCAACTATGTGGGCGACATTTTTGGCGCACCGCTGGCGATGGAAGCATTAATGGCCTTCTTCCTCGAATCCACCTTTGTCGGTCTGTTCTTCTTCGGCTGGCAACGGCTGAATAAATACCAGCATCTGCTGGTGACCTGGCTGGTGGCATTCGGTTCCAATATCTCCGCATTGTGGATTTTGAATGCTAACGGCTGGATGCAGTTCCCGACCGGCGCGCATTTCGATATCGACACCCTGCGTATGGAGATGACCAGTTTCAGCGATCTGGTTTTTAACCCTGTCAGCCAGGTGAAATTTGTCCATACGGTGATGGCGGGCTATGTGACCGGGGCCATGTTTATTATGGCGATCAGCGCCTGGTATTTACTGCGCGGACGGGAGCGTGATGTTGCGCTACGTTCGTTCGCCATCGGTTCGGTCTTTGGCACACTGGCGATAATCGGCGCGCTGCAACTTGGAGACAGTTCTGCTTATGAAGTCGCACGCGTTCAGCCGGTAAAACTGGCCGCAATGGAAGGGGAGTGGCAAACCGAACCCGCACCTGCGCCGTTCCATCTCGTTGCCTGGCCGGAACAGGATCAAGAACGTAATGCCTTTGCCATCAAAATTCCCGCACTGTTAGGGATCCTCGCCACTCACTCATTAGATAAGCCCGTTCCGGGGCTGAAAAATTTGATGGCTGAAACCTATCCACGCTTGCAACGCGGACGTATGGCCTGGCTGCTGATGCAGGAGATCTCGCAAGGTAACCGGGAGCCACATGTGTTGCAGGCATTCCGGGAGTTGGAAAGCGACCTTGGTTACGGCATGTTGCTCTCCCGCTATGCGCCGGATATGAATCATGTCACACCGGCGCAGTATCAGGCAGCAATGCGTGGCGCTATTCCACAGGTTGCGCCGGTGTTCTGGAGTTTCCGCATCATGGTGGGCTGCGGTTCGCTGCTGTTACTGGTAATGCTGATTGCGCTCGTTCAGACGCTGCGCGGTAAAATTGACCAGCATCGTTGGGTGCTGAAAATGGCGCTCTGGAGTTTGCCACTGCCGTGGATTGCCATTGAAGCCGGGTGGTTTATGACCGAGTTTGGTCGTCAGCCGTGGGCGATTCAGGACATCTTACCGACATACTCCGCGCACTCCGCGTTAACCACGGGACAACTGGCTTTCTCACTGATCATGATCGTAGGGCTTTATACCCTGTTCTTAATCGCCGAAGTCTACCTGATGCAGAAATATGCCCGTCTGGGGCCGAGCGCGATGCAGAGTGAACAACCGACGCAGCAACAGGGGTAAAGGAGAGAATCATGTTTGATTATGAAACATTGCGCTTCATCTGGTGGCTGCTGATTGGCGTCATCCTGGTGGTCTTTATGATCTCCGATGGATTTGACATGGGGATTGGCTGTCTGTTGCCGCTGGTGGCGCGTAATGATGATGAACGTCGGGTATTGATTAACAGCGTTGGCGCACACTGGGAAGGCAACCAGGTCTGGTTGATTCTTGCGGGCGGTGCATTATTTGCCGCCTGGCCCAGAGTCTATGCAGCGGCGTTTTCCGGCTTTTATGTGGCGATGATTCTGGTGCTGTGCTCGCTGTTCTTTCGCCCGCTGGCTTTTGATTATCGTGGAAAAATCGCTGATGCGCGCTGGCGTAAAATGTGGGATGCCGGTCTGGTCATCGGTAGCCTGGTGCCGCCGGTGGTCTTCGGTATCGCGTTCGGCAATTTGTTACTTGGCGTGCCGTTTGTCTTCACGCCGCAATTACGCGTGGAGTACCTCGGTTCTTTCTGGCAATTGCTGACACCGTTCCCATTACTGTGTGGTTTGCTCAGTCTGGGCATGGTGATTTTACAAGGTGGCGTCTGGTTGCAACTAAAAACGGTCGGAGCTATTCACCTGCGTTCGCAACTGGCGATCAAACGCGCTGCGCTGTTGGTCATGCTGTGCTTTTTGCTGGCGGGGTACTGGCTGTGGGTGGGTATTGATGGCTTTGTATTGCTCGCCCAGGATGTTAACGGCCCGTCCAATCCGTTAATGAAACTGGTTACAGTACTGCCCGGTGCCTGGATGAATAATTTTGTTGAATCGCCGATTTTGTGGATCTTCCCGCTGCTGGGTTTTTTCTGCCCATTACTGACGGTGATGGCTATTTATCGGGGTCGCCCCGGTTGGGGATTTCTGCTGGCCTCATTGATGCAATTTGGCGTTATCTTCACGGCGGGCATCACGCTGTTTCCGTTTGTCATGCCTTCGAGCATCAGTCCGATCTCCAGCCTGACGCTGTGGGACAGCACCTCCAGTCAGATGACGTTGAGCATTATGTTAGTAATTGTGCTGATATTTTTGCCTATTGTGTTGCTCTACACTGTATGGAGCTACTACAAAATGTGGGGGCGCATGACAACTGAAACGCTTCGCCGTCACGATAGTGAGCTGTACTAAGGAGGGATGATCAATGTGGTATTTATTGTGGTTCGTCGGAATTTTGTTGATGTGTTCACTCTCCACCGTGGTGTTGGTATGGCTGGAACCGCGTCTGAAAGGTTGATTTGACGCACAACAAACGTAGGCCTGATGAGACGCATCAACGTCGCATCAGGCAATAATGCGAAACATGAAAAACGGAAACCTGGCGATGAAAGCGATTTTGATCCCCTTTTTTTCTCTTTTGCTTCCGTTAACTCCGCTACCTGCATTTGCTCAGGGGGCGCCGGAACTGAAGCTGGAAAGTGTGGTGATTGTCAGCCGTCATGGTGTGCGAGCACCCACCAAATCTACGCAAATCATGCAGGACGTTACTCCAGACACCTGGCCTGGCTGGCCGGTGAAACTGGGTTGGCTGACACCACGAGGCGGTGAGCTGATCTCTTATCTCGGACATTACCAACGCCAACGCCTGGTGGCTGACGGTTTGCTGGCAAAAAATGGTTGCCCGAAAGCTGGGCAGGTCGCGATTATTGCCGATGTTGACGAGCGCACTCGTAAAACAGGCGAAGCCTTTGCTGCCGGGCTGGCTCCCGACTGTGCAATAACCGTACATACTCAGTCAGACACTTCCCGTCCCGATCCGTTATTTAATCCCCTGAAAACCGGTGTTTGCCAACTGGATAAAGTGAACGTAACTGAGGCGATTCTCAGCAGGGCAGGCGGCTCTCTCGTTGATTTTACCGATCATCGGCAAACGGCATTTCACGAACTGGAGCGGGTACTCAATTTTCCGCAATCAAGTCTGTGCCTCAAACGAGAGAAACAAGACGAAAGCTGTTCGTTCACGCAGGCATTGCCCTCTGAACTCAAGGTGAGTGCTGATAACGTCTCATTAACGGGTGCGGTAAGCCTCGCATCCATGCTGACGGAGATATTTCTCCTGCAACAAGCACAGGGAATGCCGGAGCCTGGCTGGGGACGAATTACTGATTCACATCAGTGGAACACCTTGTTAAGCCTGCATAATGCGCAGTTTTATTTGCTGCAACGTACCCCGGATGTGGCTCGTCGTCGTGCCACACCGCTGTTGGATTTAGTTCTGACGGCGTTGACGCCAAACAACCCGCAAAAATCGAACTATGGAATTACGCTGCCGACTTCACTGTTGTTTATTGCCGGGCATGATACCAACCTGGCGAATCTGGGGGGGGCACTGAAGCTTAACTGGACGCTGCCGGGTCAACCGGATAACACCCCGCCGGGTGGTGAACTGGTATTTGAACGCTGGCGGCGGCTAAGTGATAACAGTCAATGGATTCAGGTTTCGCTGGTATTCCAGACCTTGCAGCAGATGCGTGATAAAACGCCGCTATCGCTAAAAACGCCGCCTGGAGAGGTAAAACTGACACTGGCAGAATGTGAGGAGAGAAACGCGCAGGGCATGTGTTCACTGGCGGATTTTACGCAAATAGTGAATGAAGCGCGTATTCCGGCATGTAGTTTACATCAGGATAAATAAACATTTGCCGCTGTTGGTCCTCGCAGGCCATTTACGCGGCAAAATTCTACGCGTAATCCTGGGATGAGCACTTCTGCGTCGCGGGGACTGAATGCGGAAACATGAACCTGGACTTCTTTACGACCGTCGGAGGGGGTGATGAATCCTTTGCCGCTTTTGCGATCAAAGGTTTTGACAATTCCTGTCATTTTACGGGACAAACAAATTCCTTACTAAAAATACTGCGCCGCACTATACGGTGTTAATAAAATAAAGCCAGCGATATTTAAGACCGCCGGACGGCTAAAATAAAATTTGCTTAATCATATTTATCATGCGTTAATAGCTGCGTCGGTTTGAAAGACAGACAGCATACAAAGTAGTTTACTAAAGCAGTTCTCATTATCAGGCATTATCCCCTTCTTTTGAGTCTCTCTCCTGAACACTAAGTAGTTTCTGTAATAAAGCCCTGTTTGCCGAAAGGCTCAAAATGAAGGAAGTAAAATATGTCTAATAAAATGACTGGTTTAGTAAAATGGTTTAACGCAGATAAAGGTTTTGGTTTTATCACTCCTGATGATGGCAGCAAGGACGTTTTCGTTCATTTCACCGCCATCCAGAGCAATGAATTCCGCACGCTGAATGAAAATCAGAAAGTCGAATTTTCTATTGAGCAGGGGCAACGTGGCCCCTCGGCAGCGAACGTTGTTACGCTCTAAGGTTGCCGTTATTACTCAACATCTCCATTTCCGCTGTCCATGTTGTCATGGTTCACAGTACCGCACATCGGCATTCGATGTGACGGAGCGAAACCCTTTGGGCGCTAAGTGTATTTTCTGTAAATCGACGATGATCACCTTTGATAACGTTGCCTTGCAAATACGCACTGACCATGCGCCGCTGGATTTCACAAAATAATATCAGGCTCCCTCGCGGAGCCTTTTTTATATCTTCTGTTTGCACTTATCCCTGTACGCATATTGAGCGATAACCTACTGATTATTGAATCTTTCATGCAGATGGCTTATAACATTTCTAACCTGACCAGGGGATCGGAACCAACACCTTGCTGGCGTGTTGCTGTCTTTTAAGACCAGAAGAGGTTAACAGTGAATATTGAAGAGCTAAAAAAACAAGCCGAAACGGAAATCTCCGACTTTATTGCGCAAAAAATCGCCGAATTGAGTAAGAACACAGGGAAAGAAGTCTCTGAAATTCGCTTTACTGCGCGGGAGAAAATGACCGGGCTTGAAGGTTATGACGTCAAAATCAAAATAATGTGATTTTGTGAACATCACCCCGTGCGAGGTGATGTTCCGCTTGTTGCTAATTTAGTGACCAATCATTGGCGCTTGTGGAATTAAGCGTCGATACAATTCTTCTGGCACCGGGCTTTGCCATACACCCGCATACATCGCATATCCAATCACCGCAAACATAATCCCCAGAACCAATAGCGTCATTAACCAGCCAGACAACGCAAAGGCCTTTTTATTTGCCGCAGGTTTTTGCAGCGAAAAAGTTAATGTTGAAGTGACCGGACATGACTCTACGCAAGTCATACAGCCGGTACATTCCACTGTTCGTACCTGAATTAATTTATCGACCGGGATCCGTGATGGGCAATTTTTTGCGCATTTGCCACAATCGATACAACTTTCGGCATTGCGACGAATCTTAAACGGCGAAAATAACGAAACCACGCCCATCAGCGCGCCATATGGGCAAAGATAACGACACCAGGCATGGCGAATAAACAGGCTGGCAATCAGCAAAACGGTCACGCTGATTAATGTCGCGGTTCCCATATGACGAAAGAAATCGAGCATTTTAACGTCCATCACCACGCTGTAGGGCGATAGCATAAAATAGTGAATTGCCTGAGCGGGCATCAATAACGCGATATAGAGAAAAAAACTCAACAGCAAATACTTCACTGCGCGCAGAGGAATATCCAGCCAGCGGGGAAGGGCAAATTGCCGACCAAACAGTTTTTTCCCGAGATCGCCGATTAATTCAGAAAGCGTACCAATCGGGCATAACCATGAACAAAAGGCCTTTTTCAGCAACAGACTGATGATGATAAAAGCGACCAGCAACAGCATCGCGGCGGCATGGACGGAAGGTAGCTGGCCTGTTTCAAAGCTATATTTCAGATTCATCAGGCCGGCAATCGGTAGCCAGCCTTCGATGCCTCCTGGTCTGGCGACAAATGTCGTACTACCTGCCGTTTCGTAATAGCGCACCCAGTACCAGAAGGTGACGGCAATATAAATATTGATTGCTAACAGTAATAATTGCGTCGCTTTACGCCAGGTCGCGGCATTATGCCAGTCATTCCACGGTAATTTGCCGCCCGTCGTGCCTGGCCGCCGCTGCCAGCGGGTTCTTTTTTTCTCTGTCATGATTTTGCCAGCCCGTTAAGTTGCATGCTAAATACCACTATTCTAAATATTCTTAACTGGCTGATATTGATTCAAATCGCGTTCAGGTCTTTCTTATTCAACCATGCTTCCAGAGCGGCAACACTGTGTGTAATTTCTTCGTGTGGGAGGGGGGCAGATAATGGTTGCTGCTCCAGTTGCGCGCATAGCTGGCTGGCGCTACGCATTCCCAGACTCGCGCAGCTGCTTTTTAGCTGGTGCGCGGCACGTTTAATTTTTTCGCCGTCCTGCCTGGCGCGGGCTGCGTCTATTTCATCGAGAAGTGGCAGGGCATGTTGTTTAAATAATGTCAGCCATTCGCGAATACTCTCCGTCCCCATTAACTGAGCATCTTCATGGAGTTGCGATACATCCAGCGATTGATCTTTATTGGTTTGCAGTTGGAGATAGTGCGCCAGTAACTGACCGAGCACTTCACGCGGCACTGGTTTAGGGATAATCCCGCGAAAGAGCGAACTGGTTCGCTGGCGCAGCGTTTCGTCGATGACATGGGCGCTAAAGCCAATCAAAACCAGCGACGGATATTGCTGTACCAGTTGTCGGGCAAGGGTAATGCCGTCGATATCCGGCAGATCAAAATCCACCAGTGCGGCAGCAAATGGTTCACTATTTTGCAGCGTTTCTATCGCCTGCGCGGCATTGCCAACAGCCACGACCTGCGCACCACTGGTGTTTAGCATCTCAACGGTAATTCGCTGGGTTAGCGGGTTATCTTCAATTAACAGCAAACGTAAACCGTCCAGACGTACCGCCTGATTGACTGTTTTTGGCACGGGGGCAGTGGCAACACGTAACGGCAAGCGTAAACAAAAACAGCTTCCAGCCCCCGGCGTGCTGGTGGCGCTCAGTTCGCCGCCCATCGCCTGAGCCAGACTGCTACTGATAGTCAGCCCCAGACCGGTGCCGCCGCGTTTGCCGCTTACCTGAACAAATGGCTGGAATATTTCTGCCAGTTTCGCGGGATCAATACCGCAGCCGCTGTCTTCCACTTCGACCAACCATTGCTCGCCATCAGTGCGACTGCGCAGGACGATCTGCCCCTCGTCAGTGAAACGCACGGCGTTGCTCAACAAGTTGGTAATAACCTGGCGAATACGTCGCGGATCGCCCATTAACGCGCTCGGTACATCGTTGGCAATTGCCGTTGCCAGGCGAATCGGGCGACCTTTCACCCGCCCGCTCATTAATTGCAGGGTACTTTCCAGCAGCGGGCGTGGTTCAAAGGGTTCATCGCTGACCGAAACATTTTTGCCCCCCGCTTCGATAGCCGAATAATCGAGGATATCGTTAAGGATGGTCAGCAGCGATTCGCCGGAGTCGGTAATTGCCCGCAAATCATCACGCTGGGCGTTAAGTGCGGGGTTATCTGCCAGCAGTTGCGCGGTGCCGAGAATACCGTACAGCGGTGTGCGGATCTCATGGCTCATTGCCGCCAGAAATGCCGATTTTGCCTGGCTAGCTTTTTCAGCTTCCGCACGAGCCTGTCGGTGTTCTATCACCAGTTCCTGTAATTCAGCCGTGCGCGCTTTTACTTGTGCCGCCAGCTGTTCGCGCTGGCGATTCAGCGCATGAACGCTGCTGCGAAACGCATCCATCAGCCGCCCGATGGTATCCAGCTCCCGCACGCCAGCGGTTTCCGGGAAAGGGGAGTCGATATCACCGTCCAGCAAGCGTTGCAGCGCCTGCGTTTGTTCAGCAAGTGGACGTGTGACAGAGCGATAAACCACGCGCCAGAGGATCAGAATCAGTGCGCAAAGTGAAACCATCCCCAGCAATAACAGGCTGTATTGCCCGCGTGCACTGGCTTTTTCGAGATGCGCCAGTCCGTGCTGATTGCGCAGCTCAATGGTGTCGACCAGCTGACTGACTTCACTACTAAACTGCGCGAACTGGGCGATGTTATTTTGGGCGAGAGTTTGCAGGTGATTGCTGATTTCACTGTCCTGCTGATACAGCGCCAGCAAATCGCTATATTGGCTAACGGTAGTTAACGTTGTCGCAACCTGAGCACGAACACCCGGATCTTCAATGCGTATTTGCCGACGTTGCAGAATTTTCACCGCATTATTGAGCTGCTTTTCCAGCGTTGGCGCATTTTTCTGGATCTGTTCCAGCCCCAGATTCATCACCATTTGCTGCACCCGCAGAGCACTAAGGCGCAGTTCATTCATCTGGTTAACATACTCAAGATCGATATCAATCAGCCTGTCGAGTGCACTTTCAGCAGCCTGACGCTGATGTTGTTCGATCAAATCGTAAATCCCGGCCTGGGTAGCTCCGGCGGAGGTTGCCGCATTATTCGCCTGACCTTGCGCCAGGCGTGCGATTTCATCGGCGGCGGCGACTATCTGCTGACTGAGTTGCTGTTGTTGCTGGCGCAGTTGCAAACGCTGCCCCACCAGCTCCCCTTGTTGACGTAACGAACGGGAAATCTCCTGCTCCTGTTGTTCAATAGCGGTGGTATCAAAACCTTGTTCCCGTAACGCTTGCAGCAACGCATTAATCTTCAGACTTTGTGCGGTGAGCATTCGCCCCTGCGCCTGCCACATCTTTTCGTTATCGGCACTGGTCAGGTTCTGCGCGGCGAAAAGTTCCCAGGCGCTGGCTTCGCTCAACTGGCGCGCCATATTCATGGTAGGAATCAATGCCTGAGTGTTGTCTTTTTCCACCTGGCTGATAAAGCGCAGGTTGTACCATCCCACCAGGGTACTGGTCAGGGTTAACAGCGCCATCAGGGCAAAGCCCATCCAGAGTCTTCGGGTCAGGGTTAAATTCACGGTCGGTGTACTTAAGGTGAATAAGTTGTATATTTAAAATCTCTTTTATTATCAATGAATTAATGTAGGTAGGTCATTATTAGTCAAAATAAAATCATTTGTCGATTTCAATTTTGTCCCATTCCCGTCCACGGCTGTCCCTATACCGCGCCGCCATTGAGTCTGATTTATGCCCGAGAAGACGTTGAGCAAACTTATCGCCAATCTGGTTCCGGTATAGCCTCGCTGACAGGCTACGCAGTTCATGGAATGTTGGCGGGTTTCCATCAAATGAGAGTCCAGATGCATTTCTCGCCTTTGTAAAATACTTTGATACTGTTTTCGGGGAAAGCGGATCGTGATGCTTTGATGCGATTATAGTTTCACTGCTGCTGGCCTCCCTGCATTTCTGTAGTGTATCAGCCAATGAGATATTGAGCGCGTCAATCGTTAGCGTTAGCGGAATGGCGAGTTTAGCCCCTGTTTTACTCTGTTCAATGTGAAGATGGTTGTCGTTTATGTCTGACCATTTCATTCTGCACAAATCGCCGACTCTCTGCCCTGTAACGACGGCCAAATCCATCGCCAGCCTTAGCCAGATAGGGAGAGGTTCGGCTGCATGGTAAATCTCGACATACTCATTAGCTGTCAGCCTTGAGCGCCTTACTTCTGACTTTGCTGTACGGGTTGCTGTTACCGGATTCGTTGCCACATGCCCCTCGGCTATTGCTTCACGAAAAACGTCAACAAGGGTTGACCTGATTAATTTTGCGGAAGCTGCTTTACCTTCTGCTACGTAGGTGTTTAGCATTGCTGCCACTTCTTTCGTTGATATGTCAGTGAGCGGTTTGTCCGGCAATTTTCTTCGGATTGCCCTGATTTTGCTGGCGTAGTCGAGTAGAGTTTTCGGCCTGATCCCCCTTTCGGTGAGGATTGTTTCATATCGGTCAAGCCACACATGAAGAGTGATTGCGTCACCGCCTTTAATTCTGTCTATTAGTGATTTGCGTCCGCTGTCTGAGAGTAACTCAATATTGGCCTGTATTGCTTCAGTAATTGCTATCCTCCTGTCTCTGCCTAATCCGAACTCTTTACCCGTCCTTGGGTCCCTGTAGCAGTAATATCCATTGTTTCTTATATAAAGGTTAGGGGGTAAATCCCGGCGCTCATGACTTCGCCTTCTTCCCATTTCTGATCCTCTTCAAAAGGCTACCTGTTACTGGTCGATTTAAGTCAACCTTTACCGCTGACTCGTGGAACAGATACTCTCTTCCATCCTTAACCGGAGGAGGGAATATCCTGCATTCGCGCACCCATCGACGAACTGTTTCAAGGCTTCTTGGGCGTCGCTGGCGAGCGTTCCACTCCTGAAGTGTCAAGTACATCGCAAAGTCTCCGCAATTACACGCAAGAAAAAACCGCCATCAGGCGGCTTGATGTTCTTTCAGTTCTTCAATTCGAATATTGGTTATGTCTGCATGTGCTATCTGCGCCCATATCATCCAGTGGTCATAGCAGTCATTGATGTTCTCTGCTTCGATAACTCTGTTGAATGGTTCTCCATTCCATTCACCTGTGACTCGGAAGTGCATTTATCATCTCCATAAAACAAAATCCGCCGTAGCGAGTTCAGATAAAAGAAATCCCCGCGAGTGCGAGGATTGTTATTCAGTGCTGATATTTACCTTTATAGCGAACACCTTTACCGGTTTATCGCCGAAGTGCGGATGTGTGATTGTTTTCACTTCATATCCTCCATACGGAACATCAATTCTGCGACTGGAGTCGTCGCGCTTCGGATATCCCTTTGTGATAATCAGGCGGTCATACTCCCGGAACATAATTCGCTTATTCCAGTAGTCATTACACAGGCGATACTCTTCCGTTTTCTCCCCGCGAATCATGGCATCGAAGTATTCACCTTTGACGGCAAGTTGCAGGTTAGCCATTACCGCACCTCCAGTCTCCATACCGCCTGACCAATCCGGCTGGCATGGGTATCTTTGGATACTGTTCCGTCTTTAGCCATCTCCATAAGAATTTTGCGCAAATCTGCTGAACGCCATTCTTCATCAGGAAATTCCTTTTCCATTGCCAACCGCAGATTCCAGGTTGCCATCCTGAATGGATATTCCCCGCCGAGAGCTTTATCTTGCAGGGCAGCCCGGGAATGCATCACCTGCAAAACCTTCTCTTTTACATCCATCATTTCGCCTCCTGTGGCGGTTCTGGTAGCGGCATCCAGTGGGTTACCTCCATGCAGCACCCATCATCCGACGTAAACCACGAACGATCGTCCGCACTGAACCAGCCAATCCGGATATAACCCCACACATCGAAGAAAAGTACGTCGTGATTATTATCCGGCATTCGTTCACTACAGCTTATCCAACCATCCGGAATTACCGGATAGTTGCCCGCCTCATACGCCACCCTCATCCAGTGCATGAGCGTTTCAGTGCTCACGCATCCGCAATCAACCTCGATTTTTTCGCGCTGCTGTTCCAGCCATTGCTCAAACGGCAATTGCACAATTGACACTGGTGGGGCTGTATAAAGTGGCACCACTTCAGCACGAAACTCACCTGTTATATTATGAATATGTACCCACCGCTCAGCTTCTGCTTTGTCAAAATACGTAACGGTGTACGTATTACATTCATGGCCAATTTGCGTGAAAGTTGTCTTCCACGCCACTGGCTCTGCTTCCAGCGATGCCTGTGCAATTCGTGCCAGTTCCTCCGCTTCTTCTGCTGGAAGGACAACGTTGCTACCAGGTCCGTATGTTTCGCGCCACTGCTTGATTGTCAGCAGTCGCTCTTTGGTAATAGTGGTCATGCCGTAGCCCCTTCTTGATATTTTTCAAACCAGAACACAACCGGGTCAGATTTCATTTCAACCAATCCCATACGAACCAGCGCTTTGCCTTTCCCGGACGCAAGGAATTCACGACGACCATCACTGATAATTCGCCGATAATCTTCCAGGCTACTGCAATGCTTGTGCAGATTGCAGGTGATGCTGCCAACTTACTGATTTAGTGTATGATGGTGTTTTTGAGGTGCTCCAGTGGCTTCTGTTTCTATCAGCTGTCCCTCCTGTTCAGCTACTGACGGGGTGGTGCGTAACGGCAAAAGCACCGCCGGACATCAGCGCTATCTCTGCTCTCACTGCCGTAAAACATGGCAACTGCAGTTCACTTACACCGCTTCTCAACCCGGTACGCACCAGAAAATCATTGATATGGCCATGAATGGCGTTGGATGCCGGGCAACTGCCCGCATTATGGGCGTTGGCCTCAACACGATTTTACGTCACTTAAAAAACTCAGGCCGCAGTCGGTAACCTCGCGCATACAGCCGGGCAGTGACGTCATCGTCTGCGCGGAAATGGACGAACAGTGGGGCTATGTCGGGGCTAAATCGCGCCAGCGCTGGCTGTTTTACGCGTATGACAGGCTCCGGAAGACAGTTGTTGCGCACGTATTCGGTGAACGCACTATGGCGACGCTGGGGCGTCTTATGAGCCTGCTGTCACCCTTTGACGTGGTGATATGGATGACGGATGGCTGGCCGCTGTATGAATCCCGCCTGAAGGGAAAGCTGCACGTAATCAGCAAGCGATATACGCAGCGAATTGAGCGGCATAACCTGAATCTGAGGCAGCACCTGGCACGGCTGGGACGGAAGTCGCTGTCGTTTTCAAAATCGGTGGAGCTGCATGACAAAGTCATCGGGCATTATCTGAACATAAAACACTATCAATAAGTTAGAGTCATTACCGGGCTTCCGGCTTTAATTTAACAACAGGAAGTGATAATGTTTTTGTTGGTGCAGCGTCAGGAGATAGTGAGACTACTGGAACCCAATTAGTATATCTTGGACATCAAGCTGGTAGGTTTTTGATTGATGGGACACCTGCAAAAGAGAAATTAAATTGTGTAGCTTTAGGCTACCGTGCCAGAGTTGGTGGAGATCATGAGATTCAGTTAGGAAATTCTTCTCAGACAGTTTATGTATATGGTACGGTGCAAACTCGGTCTGATGAGCGTGATAAAGCAGATAAACGAATAATAGACGGAGAACTTGCTGTATCATTCGTCCGTGGAATAATCCCATATTTTTATAAGTGGGATTTTCGTGATGATTATATAGAAGAATACAATGTAAAAATTGGTGATGATTCTAATGGCAATCCGATTTTTGAAACTAGAATTCATCAACATGAAAAAGATGGCAGTAGAAAAAGGAAAAGAGAACATGCCGGGTATCTTGCACAGCAAGTTAAAGAATTACTTGATCGACTTGGAATTGACTGTGGTATATATCAAGATCATCTAGTAAACAATGGATGCGATGTAAAAACAATTGCCTACGAACAGGTTATACCGTTTGTTACAAAGGCTATAGATGTTGCATTTTCAAGGATAGAGGGGTTAGAGCAAAGATTGAACAAACTCGAAAACCTATAACGTGTAATGGATCTTCCATGGAATTGGAAGGTCGTTTATACTACCAGAGATAGATTGTATCGATTGGTATGACTGTTTATGTAATGCGGATAATATTTTTATGGAAAATATATTCAGTGAATTTGAAAGTGGTAATGAAATAAATGTACATCCATCAGTACTCATTGACAAAAGTGTTAAAGTTAATGTGCAGGGTAGCGGGCATAAAATTACAATAGATGAAGGTGTAATTCTTAGAAATTTAAGAATAAACATCATTGGTGAGAATAATACCTTACATATTAAAAAAAAGAGCAATATAAGAGGCTGTATTGATATTCGGCAAAACAGTTCAAAGTTAATTATTGGAAGCGGGACGACCACCGCTGGTGTGCATTTCTTCGCAATGGAAGGTAAATCAATTACAATTGGTGACGATTGCATGTTCTCTAGTTCTATTTATATTAGAACTTCAGATGAGCATCCTATTATTGATATTGAAAGTGGAGAGAGGATAAATCACGCAAAAGATATTGTTATCTCAGACCATGTGTGGGTTGGTGAAGGTGTCACAATAAACAAAGGTTCTGTAATACCATATGGGTGTATTATTGGCACTAAGTCATTAGTTGGTAAAAAACTATCAAGACCATCATCATCTTATGCTGGAATACCATTGAGACTCATCCGTGAGGGTGTTAGGTGGGAGCGAAAATTATAATTTCTTCTGTCGCTATTATAGCGATGTGACGGAGTTATTTAATAATAATTAAACATATTATATATAGTGTTGGGGAATCTATTGATAACCCAACATTATGAGTTTGGTTATTTTCATAGTTATAACTAAAGTGTTTTTTGATATTGCAATAGCGAACTTTTTGTTCGTTGCATTACTCACTAAAGGTTAATCTTCCCATTAAGCTAGTCCACCCACCACTGCATCATTTCTCTGCGCTTATCGAGATACTGAGCATGGTTGTAAATTCAGCTAACCCAATGCGTTGACAAAAAATTAGCGCAAGAGGACAAAAAATCACCTTGCGCTAATGCTCTGTTGTAGGTCACTAATGCCATCTAAGTAGTTGATTCATAGTGACTGCATATGTTGTGTTTTGTCGCATTTTGTAGTCTGTTATTTAACCGTAAATACTTATAAGCATATGATTTTTAAATAATTTATATGATTTTGTCATCCTTTAGGTGAAAAAGGTTGAGTCGCAAAGCGGAATGCATCTAGCATAAAGCCTTATTATTGATGAGGCTATCATGCGCGTACTGCTATTTTTACTTCTTTCCCTTTTCATGTTATCGGCATTTTCGGCTGATAACCTGTTGCGCTGGCATGATGCGCAGCATTTCACGGTGCAAGCCTCTATGCCGCTTAAAGCCAAACGCGTATGGAAACTGTGCGCGCTTTATCCCAGCCTGAAAGATTCATACTGGTTATCGTTGAACTATGGAATGCAGGAGGCTGCCCGCCGCTACGGTGTGGATTTAAAAGTGCTGGAGGCAGGCGGCTACAGCCAGTTGGCTACCCAGCAAGCACAAATCGACCAGTGTAAAGAGTGGGGCGCAGAGGCCATTTTGCTCGGTAGTAGCACGACGTCATTTCCCGATCTGCAAAAGCAGGTAGCAAGTCTGTCGGTGATCGAACTGGTAAATGCTATTGATGCTCCCCAGGTGAAAAGCCGCGTTGGTGTGCCCTGGTTTCAGATGGGCTATCAACCAGGGCGATATCTGGTGCAATGGGCGCACGGTAAACCACTGAACGTGCTGTTGATGCCCGGCCCCGATAACGCTGGGGGCAGTAAGGAGATGGTTGAGGGTTTTCGAGCAGCCATTGCCGGAAGCCCGGTGCGTATTGTCGATATTGCGCTCGGTGACAACGATATTGAAATCCAGCGTAACCTGTTGCAGGAGATGCTGGAGCGCCATCCAGAAATCGACGTCGTTGCCGGAACGGCCATTGCGGCAGAGGCGGCAATGGGTGAAGGGCGTAACCTGAAAACGCCGCTTACCGTGGTGTCGTTTTATCTTTCACATCAGGTGTATCGCGGGCTGAAGCGGGGAAGAGTGATTATGGCTGCCAGCGATCAAATGGTCTGGCAGGGGGAACTGGCAGTTGAGCAGGCCATCAGGCAATTACAGGGAGAATCGGTGTCTGATAATGTCAGCCCACCGATTTTAGTTCTGACGCCGAAAAATGCCGACCGTGAACATATCCGCCGCTCGCTGTCGCCAGGGGGATTTCGTCCGGTCTATTTTTATCAGCACACATCAGCGGCTAAGAAATAACCTTCGCCATGTTGCGTCACCAGTAAATCCGCGCTGAGTTTATGGCGTAAACGACGAATTAACACATCGACGGTGCGCAGGTCAGGGTTTTCCACCCGACGCGCAGAAAGCATACGCAGCAGACGTTCACGGCTGAGAATTTCGCCCGGATTCGTCACAAATGCCACCAACATTTCATACTCTGCGCGGGTCAGTTTAATCGGCTCGCCATCCCGCTCCAGCGTATGGCGCGACACATTCAGGCAATAACCCGCAAAGCGATAGCAGTTGTCCTGAGTGTGCGGTTGAGCTTGTCGCGCGAGGTCGATTCGCCAGAGCAGATTTTTTACCCGTACTACCAGTTCGCGCAGTTCCAGCGGTTTGGTGACGTAATCGTCTGCGCCCATTTCCAGCCCAACAATACGGTCAATTCGATCGCTGCGTCCGGTAACCAGAATAATCCCCACCGTCGAACGTTCCCGCAGGGCGCGGGTTAACATCAGGCCATTTTCATCGGGTAAGTTGATATCCAGCAGAATTATATCTACCGGCTGATTCTGCATAATTTCCCGCAGCCCGGCACCGCTCGCCGTAACGGAAACGGTATACCCCTCCTGAGTGAAGTAGGATTGTAATCGTGCCTGGGTAACTGGCTCATCTTCAACAATAACAATGTGATGTGGCATCAGAGGGTTTTACTCATTCTGTTCATATCTGTTCATATTCTGCCGTAAGCCGTTCATCCTGACCAGTGCCGCTGTTCATATTTGCTCATTAAGATCGCTTCACTAAACCATAATTTTACAGGGGCTATTATGCGGAAACTCTGGAACGCGCTACGCCGACCCAGTGCTCGTTGGTCGGTACTGGCGCTGGTCGCTATTGGGATTGTGATTGGCATTGCGCTGATTGTATTGCCACACGTTGGGATCAAAGTCACCAGCACAACCGAATTTTGTGTCAGTTGCCACAGTATGCAACCGGTGTATGAAGAATATAAACAGTCGGTGCATTTCCAGAACGCCTCCGGCGTGCGAGCTGAATGCCATGACTGTCATATCCCGCCGGATATTCCAGGCATGGTGAAGCGCAAACTGGAAGCGAGCAACGATATCTACCAGACCTTTATTGCCCACTCCATTGATACACCTGAAAAATTCGAAGCTAAACGCGCGGAACTTGCCGAGCGTGAATGGGCGCGAATGAAAGAAAACAACTCGGCAACCTGCCGCTCCTGCCATAACTACGATGCGATGGATCATGCGAAGCAGCATCCGGAAGCGGCACGTCAGATGAAGGTGGCAGCGAAAGATAATCAATCCTGCATCGACTGTCATAAAGGTATTGCCCACCAGTTACCGGATATGAGTAGCGGCTTCCGTAAGCAGTTCGACGAGTTGCGCGCCAGTGCTAATGACAGTGGTGACACGCTGTACTCCATTGATATCAAGCCGATTTATGCGGCGAAAGGCGATAAAGAAGCGTCTGGTTCACTGCTGCCTGCTTCGGAAGTGAAAGTCCTTAAACGTGACGGCGACTGGCTGCAAATTGAGATTACCGGCTGGACAGAAAGCGCCGGACGTCAGCGTGTACTCACCCAGTTCCCAGGCAAACGCATCTTTGTTGCCTCGATTCGTGGTGATGTGCAGCAGCAGGTGAAAACGCTGGAGAAAACCACCGTTGCCGACACCAATACCGAGTGGAGCAAGTTACAGGCCACCGCGTGGATGAAGAAAGGCGACATGGTGAACGATATCAAACCTATCTGGGCTTATGCGGATTCGTTGTACAACGGCACCTGTAACCAGTGCCACGGCGCACCGGAAATCTCCCACTTTGACGCTAATGGTTGGATCGGCACGCTCAACGGCATGATTGGCTTTACCAGCCTCGATAAACGTGAAGAACGCACCTTGTTGAAATATCTGCAAATGAATGCGTCTGACACCGCAGGTAAGGCTCACGGCGATAAGAAGGAAGAAAAATAATGAACAATAACGATCTCTTTCAGGCATCACGTCGGCGTTTTCTGGCGCAGCTCGGCGGCTTAACCGTCGCCGGGATGCTGGGGCCGTCATTGTTAACGCCGCGCCGTGCGACTGCGGCGCAAGCGGCTACTGAGGCCGTCACCTCGAAAGAGGGCATTCTGACCGGATCGCACTGGGGGGCTATCCGCGCGACGGTGAAGGATGGTCGCTTTGTGGCGGCAAAACCGTTCGAACTGGATAAATATCCGTCGAAAATGATCGCCGGATTGCCGGATCACGTACACAACGCGGCGCGTATTCGTTATCCGATGGTACGCGTGGACTGGCTGCGTAAGCGCCATCTGAGCGACACATCCCAGCGCGGTGATAACCGTTTTGTGCGCGTGAGCTGGGATGAAGCCCTCGACATGTTCTATGAAGAACTGGAACGCGTACAGAAAACTCACGGGCCGAGTGCCTTGCTGACCGCCAGTGGTTGGCAATCGACGGGGATGTTCCATAACGCTTCGGGGATGCTGGCGAAAGCTATTGCCTTGCATGGCAATAGCGTGGGTACGGGCGGAGATTATTCTACCGGTGCTGCGCAGGTGATCCTGCCGCGTGTAGTTGGCTCAATGGAAGTGTATGAACAGCAAACCTCCTGGCCGCTGGTATTGCAGAACAGCAAAACCATTGTGCTGTGGGGCTCCGATTTGCTGAAAAACCAGCAAGCGAACTGGTGGTGCCCGGATCACGATGTTTATGAATATTATGAGCAGTTGAAAGCGAAAGTCGCCGCCGGTGAAATTGAGGTCATCAGCATCGATCCGGTTGTTACATCCACCCATGAGTATCTGGGACGCGAGCATGTGAAGCACATTGCGGTTAACCCGCAAACTGACGTGCCGCTGCAACTGGCGCTGGCACATACGCTGTACAGTGAAAACCTGTACGACAAAAACTTCCTCGCTAACTACTGTGTGGGTTTTGAGCAGTTCCTGCCGTATCTGCTGGGTGAGAAAGACGGTCAGCCGAAAGATGCCGCATGGGCTGAAAAACTGACCGGCATTGATGCCGAAACCATTCGTGGGCTGGCGCGGCAGATGGCGGCGAACAGAACGCAAATTATTGCTGGCTGGTGCGTACAGCGTATGCAGCACGGTGAACAGTGGGCGTGGATGATTGTCGTTCTGGCGGCGATGCTGGGGCAAATTGGCCTGCCAGGTGGTGGCTTTGGTTTTGGCTGGCACTATAACGGCGCAGGCACGCCGGGGCGTAAAGGCGTTATTCTGAGTGGTTTCTCCGGCTCTACGTCGATTCCGCCTGTTCACGACAACAGTGACTACAAAGGCTATAGCAGCACCATTCCGATTGCCCGTTTTATCGATGCGATCCTCGAACCGGGGAAAGTGATCAACTGGAACGGTAAATCGGTAAAACTGCCGCCGCTGAAAATGTGTATTTTTGCCGGAACTAACCCGTTCCATCGCCATCAGCAGATCAACCGCATTATTGAAGGCTGGCGCAAGCTGGAAACGGTTATCGCCATAGATAACCAGTGGACCTCAACCTGCCGCTTTGCCGACATCGTGCTGCCTGCGACCACGCAGTTTGAGCGTAACGATCTCGACCAGTACGGCAACCACTCCAACCGTGGCATTATCGCCATGAAACAGGTCGTGCCGCCGCAGTTCGAGGCGCGCAACGACTTTGATATTTTCCGCGAGCTGTGCCGCCGCTTTAATCGCGAAGAAGCCTTTACCGAAGGGCTGGACGAAATGGGCTGGCTGAAACGCATCTGGCAGGAAGGTGTACAACAGGGTAAAGGACGCGGCGTTCATCTGCCCGCGTTTGATGACTTCTGGAATAACAAAGAGTACGTCGAGTTTGACCATCCGCAGATGTTCGTTCGCCACCAGGCATTCCGCGAAGATCCGGATCTCGAACCGCTGGGCACGCCGAGTGGCCTGATTGAGATCTACTCGAAAACCATCGCCGACATGAACTATGACGATTGTCAGGGGCATCCGATGTGGTTTGAGAAAATCGAACGCTCCCACGGTGGACCCGGCTCGCAGAAGTATCCGTTGCATCTGCAATCTGTGCATCCCGATTTCCGACTTCACTCACAGTTATGTGAGTCGGAAACGCTGCGTCAGCAATATACGGTAGCGGGTAAAGAGCCAGTGTTCATTAACCCGCAGGATGCCAGCGCGCGCGGTATTCGTAACGGTGATGTGGTACGCGTGTTTAACGCTCGCGGTCAGGTGTTGGCAGGAGCAGTAGTTTCTGACCGCTATGCACCCGGCGTGGCGCGAATTCACGAAGGGGCATGGTACGATCCAGATAAAGGCGGCGAGCCTGGTGCGCTGTGCAAATACGGTAACCCCAACGTGTTGACCATCGACATCGGAACTTCGCAGCTGGCGCAGGCGACCAGTGCGCACACTACGCTGGTGGAAATTGAGAAGTACAACGGAACAGTGGAGCAGGTGACGGCGTTTAACGGCCCCGTGGAGATGGTGGCGCAGTGCGAATATGTTCCGGCGTCGCAGGTGAAATCATGACCACGCTGACAGCACAACAGATTGCCTGTGTTTACGCCTGGCTGGCGCAGTTGTTCTCCCGTGAACTGGACGATGAACAACTGACGCAAATCGCCAGTGCGCAGATGGCTGAATGGTTTTCGTTGCTGAAAAGCGAACCGCCGCTCACAGCGGCGGTGAATGATCTGGAAAACCGTATTGCCACGCTGACAGTACGTGACGATGCCCGTCTGGAACTGGCCGCTGACTTTTGCGGCCTGTTTCTGATGACCGACAAACAAGCGGCGCTGCCTTATGCTTCGGCCTACAAACAGGACGAGCAGGAGATTAAACGCTTGTTAGTTGAGGCGGGGATGGAAACCAGCGGCAATTTCAACGAACCGGCAGATCATCTGGCAATCTATCTGGAGTTGTTAAGTCACCTGCATTTTTCACTGGGAGAGGAGACTGTTCCTGCGCGAAGAATCGACAGTTTGCGGCAAAAAACACTGACGGCGCTGCGGCAATGGTTACCAGAGTTTGCTGCGCGTTGCCGTCAGTATGATAGCTTTGGTTTCTACGCGGCACTAAGCCAGTTGTTGCAGATGTTGGTGGAGTGCGACAACCAAAAGAGATAATGCCGATTTGTAGGCCTGATAAGACGCGGTAAGCGTCGCATCAGGCATTATGGCAGAGCCGCCGGATGCGGCGTGAACGCCTTATCCGGCCCACAGGAACTGTAATCTTTGTAGACCGGTTAAAATGCGTCATCACATCCGGCAAACACATATCACGGATGAGCCACAAACCGGGAAAGCCGCTGGCGCAGCAGGCGGTTTTCCTGTTTCAGATGTGCAATATCATCCATTAACGTCAGCGCCACCGCGATCCCCGGCCAGTCCAGCGCCAGCTCATTACGCAGCCGTACTGCGCGTTGCACCACGATGGCGGCATGGTCGTCAAATACCCAGGTTGTTTCCTGGATCTCACGCGGTTCAACCACCCCCAAACCGACAATTTCATTCAACTCCTCTTCAGAGATGCCGGTATGCAGGCAAAATTCGGTAATGGTAAAAGTCACCATAACATTAGCCATCATGCTTTCCCCCAATCTTTGCGTGGATCAAAAGACGACTGGGCGTCTGCCAGTTGCTGCCACAGCGCGGCAGTGTTTTCATCTGGTTTCGGCGGCATCACGATTTTCAGTACCGCATACAGATCGCCGGTCTGTTTTTTGCTCACCAGACCTTTGCCTTTAACGCGTAATCGTTGCCCGGCCTGACTGCCTGGCGGGATAGTCAGCAAAATGCTTTCTTTCAGTGTTGGGACGGTGACTTTAGCACCCAGCGCCGCTTCCCACGGGCTAACCGGCACCACAATTTCCAGATCCTGACCGACAATATCAAACAGCGGATGCGGCGCAATATGAATCACCAGCCACAAATCGCCATTCGGGCCACCGTTTTCGCCCGGCGTCCCCTGGCCTTTCAGGCGGATGCGTTGACCATTGCCGACGCCCGCCGGGATCTTCACATTCAGCGTTTTCGGGATTTCCTGTTCGATCATGCCAAAGGCGTTATAAACCGGCAGGTTATAGCTGATGGTACGCTTGTGCTCAGTAAGCGTTTCTTCAAGGAATACCGCCACTTCGATTTCAATATCGTGGCCACGTGTAGCGGGGCGTTGGCGGCTCTGGCGGGCATGTTGACCGAAAATTGACGAGAAGATATCGTCAAAATCTTCGGCGTTAAAACTCTGACCGTCGCCATGATGGAACTGACGGTTAAATTGCGGATCGTTGCGATGTTGCCACATCTGATCATACTCAGCGCGACGTTGCTCATCACTCAACACTTCCCACGCTTCAGCGACCTCTTTGAAGCGGGCTTCGGCATCGGGTTCTTTACTGACATCGGGATGGTATTTACGGGCCAGTCGACGATAGGCGGTCTTGATTGTCTTGAGATCGTCCGTCGGTTTCACGCCCATGATGGCGTAATAATCCTTTAATTCCATAGCGTTATCTCGCGTAAATCAATACAGACAAAGGGAAACCCCTGACAAGGTATCAGTGTTAAGTGTAGGGGAAATCAGAAAAAATCGTAGGCCAGAGACAACAACATAACTAAAAATGATATTTTCAGCCTGAATGTTGGCAGGTAAAAGAGGGGACGTTTAACCTTCAGGGATGCCCCATGACGACCTTGCCAGGGGGCAGAAAATGGGGGCTTATCCCGCTTTTACCGCAGTTACCATCACTTCAACCAGAATCTCCGGGCGGGCCATCTCAGCTTGTACGGTAGCACGTGCCGGGCTATATCCTTCTGGTATCCAGCTAACCCATACGTCGTTGAAATCGGCAAAATCGCGGCTGATATCTTTTAACCATATCTGAGCGGACAAGAGATGAAATTTATCACTGTCAGCTGCCGCAAGTAATTCGTCGATTTTCTCCAGCACTTCGCGCGTTTGTTGCGCGATGGACGGGGTATTGCTCTTCGGTGTCTGACCGGAGAGAAAAACAAGATTGCCATATTCCACGCTGGCGGCAAGACGCGGTTGTGGGTTATTACGTTTGATATTCAAGCTGATTGGCTCCATGTCAGTCCATCAAGTGAAATTGCAGGGTCTTCGCCCGACAGCAGAGCGCCTAACACCACGGCACTACCCGCCGCCAGCGTAAAGCCCAGACTGCCCTGACCAAGATTCATCCATAGATTTTGATACTTCGCCCGTCCTAATAGTGGCGGACCCGCAGGGGTGGATGGACGCATACCCGTCCATAATTCGGCCTCATCGATACCTTGTAGTTGCGGAAAGCTGGCCGCTACGATCTGTTTTAAAGCGCCAATGCGTTCAGAGCGCAGTTCATTACCGTCATAGCCAATATCGACCATGGCGGCGATGCGCAACCGGTCACCGAGTCGGGCATAGACAATTTTATGACCATAGTCGGTGACACTGATTTGTGGTGCGATCCCCATTTTTTGTGGGAAGGGGAGCGTCAGACTGTAACCTTTCAAACCGCAGAGCGGTACGTGAGTCCCGGTTCCGGCAAGCAAATGCGTGCTGCCATTACCGGCGGCAACGACATAATCATCCGCAACCAGCGTTCCAGTGCGGGTGGTAATAGAGACAATGCGCTCACCTTTTTTATTCAACTGCAAAACTTCACAATCGGTTTGTAGCGAAAAATTCGCGCTGGCATTAAGTTTGGCAAGTAATGCCTGACAGAACTTATAGCAATCCGCCGTTTCATCGCCGGGGGAGTAAATACCACCGCACAGGGAATGACCAATATGTTTTAGTGCAGGTTCAAGATGAACACACTCTTCGCGTGATAAAGCCTGTTGAAATTGCGGATCAATGCCTTTTGCCGCTTTGGCTAAATCTTGCTGACGGCGATGAATAATCAGTTTGCCAGAACGGCGCCAGTGAAAATCATCAAGATTATCTTCCAACAACCATGCTTCCATGACCTGACGACTTAACAGTGATAAGCGTAAAATATGGTCGCCATTGAGTTTATTTGTCCGGCTATTACAGGACATTAAAAACGCCAGCAACCAGCGCCACTGGCTAAATGACAGGCGCAAACGCATATTCAGAGGGGAGTCACTTTTCCCCATCCATTTAAGCCCCTGCATCGGTACGCCTTTATCCGCCAGAGGGGCAACGTAGCGATAGCTGAGTTGCCCGCCATTAGCGAAACTGGTGGCGACGCCTGCCTGACTGTTGCGTTCTAACAATTGCACCTGATGGCCCTGTTTTACTAGCACCCATGCTGTCGCCAGACCAATTACCCCGCCGCCAATAACTACAATGCGTTTTTTCATCACCTGAGATATCCACCGCTAATAAGTGCGTTGGGGATATGTCAAAACATTTAGGCCTGAGGAGCAATTGACTTTTTATTTTCAGGGTATAACTCAAGGTTAATGGCTCGCAGTTGCTGACGTAATTGCTGACAGAGGAAATCGACAAATTTTTGTGTAATAGGGCTAAGCGAAACATCGGCACGGCGTAGCAAACAAAGGTCAATTTTCATTGGGGGGGCGATGGGGTGAATCGTCTCTGCCGGGAGGTTATGACGGGCAGAGAAAATATCGGTAATACTGCATCCCATTCCTCGTTTTACAAATTCAGTCGCCATGTAATAGGTCTGGACATTCAGGCGTGTCGTCAAAAAATCACGTCGTTTAGCTATTGCATCAGAAAGGGAATAGGGGCCGGGAGAAATCCAGCGTTGTTGGTCAATCTTGTCTATTTCTACCGCGCCCTGTCGATAGTCCCGGTCGATATAAACCAGCGGAACTTCGGCTATCAGCGTCGTCATAATCTCCCCCTGTTGAATCGGCTGTAGCGTCAGAGCCAGATCAATCTCGCGCAGATCAAGTTTTTTAACCAACGTTTCGGTGTGCTCTGTCGTCAGTGTCATTACCAGATTCGCATTCTGCTGGTAAAACGCAGTGACTATTTCCGGCACCAGACTTAATCCCAGGCTTGGCAGACATCCCAGAGCTATTCTGGCTCGCGGATCTCGCGTCAGGTTATCGGCCAGCAGTCGCAGGTTATCGAGTTCGTGATAAATCGACTGCGCTTTTTCAAAAAGTGTGATCGCTTCGCTGGTTGGAAGAAGCTTGCCACGCACTCGCTGAAAGAGCTGAAACCCGAGTTTTTGTTCAGCGTTTTTTAACGCTTTACTGGCGGCCGGCTGGGAAATATTCAGCGATTCCGCTGCCCGGGAAAGTGTCCCGCATGTCATTACGGCATAGAAGATTTCCAGGTGGCGCAGTTTCATTAAGAGTTAACCCAGAGTTATAGACAATAGATAAAAAGTCATTTCATGGTAACACCAAGTTAACATAAATTTAATCTGTAACGCCTGTTCTGGTAACAATGCGTTATTTGCCCACCTAAAGGGGTTAATTACGAACTCAGAATAATACCTGTAGTACCCGGACAAACCCTCAGTGCATTTTGCTAACAATAATAACGAGGGGGGATATTTTCTGAGCTGTCCAAATACATCGGCTGATATTGATGGTCGATTCGATGGGGTTAAGGAGTTATATGAGTGACTCAATGCTCGCTGGTGGTTCGCTAACCAGACAAAATATCACCAAAAAGAATGTCATTATTGGTTTACTGTTGGTTGTTTTTTTACTGACAGCGTTCTGGTGTCAGGGGCGTCCAGGTAATGAACTCGGACTGCTTGGTTTTACACCGCTGGTAGCGTTAGCGGTGCTCTCGTTGATAGGCGTCGATATTGTTCTGGCGGTTATTTCATCGATTATTATTGCGATGATAATGACTTCCACCGGCTTACCTGAAATGGGCACCATGCTGGCAAAATCGACGGGATCGTTTATCGCCACAGTTGGTCTGATCATTATGCTTGGTGCCGGTGTCGGGGAAGTGGCAACACGTACCGGAGCCGCCGTTGAACTGGTCAAATTTGTGGTACATCGTATCGGGCTTTCCAGCCAGACGCGGGTCAAATTTGGCATCGTTGTCTCTTCCATTCTCATCTGTGGCGCGCTGGGCACTATGGCAGGCGGTAATGCCATTATTGTCGCGGTGATTATTCCTGTGGCGGCGGCAGTACGGCTGACGCCTCCCACGGTGGCTGCACTGATGATGACGGCGGGCTCAGTGGGATTGTTTACCGGGCCATTTACTCCCAGTACCGTGACGATTTTACAACTCGGCGGCCTGACTTATCCGCAATACCTGATGTACGTCGGGCTACCAATGAGTGCCGTGACGTTATTCGCTGGCTGGATCATGGCCGGGCGAATTCAGAAGATGACGGAAGGAAAATTACATTACGAGGTGGATCTCTCTGAGAAAACTCAGGAAGAAGAGCAGCCCGCCCGTGTTCGCCGTCGCAAGCTCAGCGCGCTGGCATTTGCCGCAACCATTATTGTTATGGCGGTTATCGGTGTAGTGATAAAAGCAGGTTTTAGTTTTGCCATTATCGTGATGTTACTGGTGGCTTTGATCACCGGACTGGTGGGAGGATTAAGCCCTGCCGGGATACTGCAGGCGCTGTATAAGGGGTGTGGCAGACTGGTGTGGATGTTTCTGCTCTACTGGCTGTATAACCCGATTCTGGAACTTATGGATAGCCTGCAGGCGTATCAGGGGTTGCTCGAATACACTCAACCTCTGTTAACCGGGATATCACCAGCATGGCTTTGCTTCTGTATTTTTGCCTTTAACATTATCGGTCATGTGCCAGGCGCCGCTGTTGCTCAGATGACCTTTACGCACAAAATATTTGGTCCGATGTTGATGGCTGCGGGAGTGCCGCCACAGGGGACAACGGCGGTATTGTTGGCCTCATCGCAAGTGGACTGGTTTGGGCCTTTCCCTTCATCGGATATGTTTGGTCAAATGGGGCTGGCACAATCAACCCATCTGAAATATATGCTTTATAACGGTTGGACCATTGTCATTGCCAATATCATTCTTTTTGCCGTGCTGTTTCAGATATTAGTTTAACGATACAAACCAGGCGATAGCGCAGCTACTGTCAGTCATCGCCTGGTGCCCTGCAAGTTTCCCGCCTCGTTATCTGCTAATTTGCGAACCGGTTCCCGGAAATAAGTCATATTTCTGTCACACTCTTTAATCATTGATAACAAAAGAGGTGTGAGGAATGAAAAAAACGCTAATCGCCGCAGCCGTGGCAGGGATGGCTTTGCTTTCTTCAAATACTCAGGCACAGGCTGTACCGGAGGGCTATCAGCTACAGCAAGTGCTTATGATGAGTCGCCATAACTTACGCGCACCGCTGGCTAATAATGGCAGTGTGCTTGAGCAGTCGACGCCGAATAAATGGCCAGAATGGGATGTTCCCGGCGGGCAGCTCACCACTAAAGGTGGCGTGCTGGAAGTGTATATGGGGCATTACATGCGTGAATGGCTGGCAGAGCAGGGGATGGTAAAGTCGGGTGAATGCCCGCCACCGGACACCGTTTATGCCTACGCAAACAGCCTGCAACGTACCGTCGCTACCGCACAATTCTTTATTACTGGCGCATTCCCTGGATGTGATATTCCTGTTCATCACCAGGAAAAAATGGGCACTATGGATCCAACCTTTAACCCGGTCATCACCGATGATTCCGCCGCATTCAGTGAGCAGGCGGTAGCGGCAATGGAGAAAGAGTTCAGCAAACTACAACTGACTGACAGCTATCAGCTACTGGAAAAAATCGTTAACTATAAAGACTCTCCAGCCTGTAAAGAGAAGCAGCAATGTTCGCTGGTGGATGGCAAAAATACCTTCAGTGCTAAGTATCAACAAGAGCCGGGCGTTTCCGGGCCATTGAAAGTCGGCAATTCGCTGGTAGATGCGTTTACTTTGCAATACTACGAAGGTTTCCCGATGGATCAGGTGGCGTGGGGGGAAATTAAATCTGACCAACAGTGGAAGGTGTTGTCGAAGCTGAAAAACGGCTACCAGGACAGCTTGTTTACCTCACCGGAAGTAGCGCGCAATGTTGCGAAACCGCTGGTCAGTTATATCGACAAAGCCCTGGTCACCGATCGTGCCAGCGCACCGAAAATCACTGTGTTAGTAGGGCATGACTCTAATATTGCCTCGCTGCTCACCGCGCTGGACTTTAAACCCTATCAGTTGCATGACCAGAACGAACGCACGCCAATTGGCGGCAAAATCGTTTTCCAGCGTTGGCATGACAGCAAAGCCAATCGTGATTTGATGAAAATTGAATATGTTTATCAAAGTTCGGAACAGTTGCGTAATGCCGACGCGTTAACGTTACAGGCTCCGGCTCAGCGGGTGACGCTGGAATTAAGCGGTTGCCCGATAGACGCTGATGGTTTCTGTCCAATGGATAAGTTTGATAGCGTGTTGAATGAAGCAGTGAAATAACAGAAAACTCCCCCGCGAGAAACGGGGGAGTCACTGGTTAAACGTTTTTACGTTCGATGGTCTGTTCGCCCCAAAAAAGCGAATCTTTATCGGTTTTGGCAAAGGCTTTGACTAACACTTCATCGCTACCTTCTTCCCAAATTTTTTCCGCCATTTTCTCGTCGTACCCGGCGACTTCAAAAATGGCCTCGGCTATTTCCGGCGACGTATTGCGCAGAGATGCCCATTCACCCACGTGATGAGCTTTCGCTTCTTGAGTTGGCATGCGTATCCTCCTGTTGAAGATTAGCCATTAAGTTTGACTGCCAGACCAGCAACATATTCCCCCTGGTAACGTGCGATAGACAACTCTTCCTGACTGGGCTGGCGCGAACCGTCACCGCCTGCAATGGTGGTCGCGCCATAAGGCGTTCCGCCGCGAACCTGCGAGACGTCAAATAATTCCTGTGCTGCGTAGCCAATGGGGACAATCACCATGCCGTGATGTGCAAGGGTCGTCCAGGTTGAAGTGATAGTCTGTTCCTGACCGCCGCCGGTGCCGGTCGAACTAAAGACGCTCGCCAGTTTGCCGTACAGAGCGCCGGAAGCCCACAGGCCGCCAGTCTGATCCAGGAAAGTACGCATCTGGCCTGACATATTGCCAAAGCGGGTTGGTGTACCAAAAATAATCGCGTCGTAATCGGCCAGTTCTTGCGGGGTTGCAACGGGCGCAGTTTGCGTTTTACCGCCTGCTTTTTCGAATAATTGCGGCTGCATGGTCTCCGGTACACGCTTAACGACAACTTCTGCGCCATCGACTTTGCTTGCGCCTTCAGCGACTGCACGCGCCATCGTTTCGATATGTCCGTACATGGAATAATAAAGCACCAGAACTTTAGCCATTTCTAACCACTCCTCGTGTTATCTCTATTCCGTAGCGATTCGCTACCACTCATTTAAAGATAAGACGTCCTATTCAGAGTGCAAATTTCACAACCACTTATTTGATTTATAACAATTTTCACAAGCATGTAATTTTGTCGCAAAATGATACATTTTTATCCCATAGTGTTTTTTTAATCATAAGAGCGGCTTATGGCTGATTACCGGAAATGATATCTATTCTCGCTAAGAAGCTGTTGCAGGATATTACCAAACGCAGGCTTACCCGCGTCAGTTCACTAAGCTTAGTCCCACGTAGCGAAAATATGGCACCCGCCATACGCCGCGTTAATCCTGGGCACTATGATGACGGAGGTCAGTAATGGCAAACCATCGAGGCGGTTCCGGCAATTTTGCAGAAGACCGCGAAAGAGCATCAGAAGCAGGTAAAAAAGGTGGACAGCACAGCGGGGGGAATTTCAAAAATGACCCGCAGCGCGCATCTGAAGCAGGAAAAAAAGGGGGCAAAAGCAGTCACGGCAAAAGCAACAACTAGCCGGGCTACTCTATGACGAATGCGTTTTGTCTGACGCGCGTCAATACGCCACTGCCGCCGGTAATTCCGGCGGTTTTTCGTTCTGGTACTCTCCTTAATATCCTTACGTTAATACCTTTCTCGCTCATTCCACCATTATTCATTCGTGCCGTGAATGTTGATGGTCGAGGCATCGTGCTGATTTTGCTATCCTGTTGCCAGTCTACAAGAGGGGTGAGCGCATGACGCAAGGCGCAGTGAAAACAACGGGTAAACGTTCGCGCGCAGTGAGTGCGAAGAAAAAAGCGATTCTTGGTGCGGCACTGGACACTTTTTCACAATTCGGTTTTCACGGCACAAGGCTGGAGCAGATCGCAGAGTTGGCGGGCGTGTCAAAAACCAATCTGCTGTATTATTTCCCGTCGAAAGAGGCACTGTATATTGCCGTGCTGCGGCAAATTCTCGATATCTGGCTGGCACCGTTAAAAGCGTTTCGTGAAGATTTCGCCCCGTTGGCGGCAATCAAAGAATACATTCGTCTGAAGCTGGAAGTCTCCCGTGATTATCCGCAGGCTTCACGCCTGTTCTGTATGGAGATGCTGGCAGGCGCGCCGCTATTAATGGATGAGCTGACGGGGGACTTGAAGGCGTTAATTGATGAGAAATCGGCGCTGATTGCCGGTTGGGTCAAAAGCGGCAAACTCGCGCCGATTGACCCGCAGCATCTGATTTTTATGATTTGGGCTTCCACTCAACATTACGCCGATTTCGCTCCGCAGGTGGAGGCGGTGACAGGCGCGACGTTGCGCGATGAGGTGTTTTTCAATCAAACGGTTGAGAACGTGCAGCGGATTATTATTGAAGGGATTCGACCACGTTAATGATGCCGGAGGAAGTTGCAACATCCTCCGGCTATCTGTTTAACCGATCGTCATTAAACTGGCGTTACCGCCAGCGGCAGCGGTATTCACACTCAGCGAACGTTCGATATACAGCCGTTCCAGCAGGATATTGCTTTCGCCACGGGCAAAACCTTGCACCGAAACAATTGCGCCATCCCGCGCGGCAACCGCTTCACACAGTGCACGAAGCTGATCCGAATCACCGTGGAAGATCACCGCATCAAACGGTTGAGCGGTTATATTTTCCGCTTTCGCCAGTTGAATACGTTCGCTGACTGCCGATGGCAATGCCTTCACTAACTGACGATGCAGCGCGTCATCCGGCCACAGTACCTGGCTGCCCACCGCCAGCACGGCGGCGAGCTGAGTCAGCGCATCCTGTTCATCATCGGCAATACACAACACGCGCTCACGCGGCAGCAGCGTCCAGGTGTTGCGTTCACCCGTCGGCCCCGGCAGCAATCGTTGTGTTCCTGCCTGCGCCAGCTCACCATATTGCGCACATAACGTCTGCAATTCTGCCCGGTTTGCCGCCCATTCCCGCAGTGCATTCAGTGGCTGAGTCAATGCGGCTTTCAACTGTGCATCGACCGGATACTCTGCATCCTGACGCGCGAGTGTCACTGCCAGCGCGCTTTCCGGGCGATTCGCCAGCAGACGGTAGAGATAGAGCGGACCGCCTGCTTTCGGACCTGTACCGGACAACCCTTCGCCGCCGAACGGCTGCACACCAACCACCGCACCAACCATATTGCGATTAACATACAAATTACCGACATGCGCCGAGCCAGTGACCTGGGCAATGGTTTCATCAATACGCGTATGGACGCCGAGCGTCAGACCATAACCGGAAGCGTTAATCTGCTCGATCAGCTCCGGCAATTGATTACGGTTGTAGCGCACCACATGCAGCACCGGACCAAAGACCTCTTTTTGCAATTCGGCAAAGTCATCCAGTTCGATCAGCGTCGGAGCAACAAAAGTGCCGCTTTGCCATTCACGGGCATCTTCGCTGTTTTCCCGCACCGCCTGGAACACCGGACGGCCTTTGCTGCGCATGGTCTGAATATGACGCTCAATATTGGTTTTCGCTTCGCTATCAATTACCGGCCCGATATCGGTGGTCAGGCGACCCGGATTACCCATTCGGCACTCAGCCATTGCGCCGCGCAGCATTTTCAGCGTGTGGTCGGCAATCTCATCTTGCAGGCACAGTACACGCAGCGCCGAACAACGCTGACCTGCACTGTCGAACGCCGAAGCCAGTACATCCACGACGACCTGTTCGGTCAGTGCTGAAGAATCGACAATCATCGCGTTCATGCCGCCGGTTTCAGCAATGAGCGGAATGGGGCGACCCTGAGCGTCCAGGCGGCTGGCGATATTGCGTTGCAGTAACGTGGCGACTTCGGTTGAACCGGTAAACATCACCCCGCGCACGCGATCATCCCCCGTCAGTTGCGCACCTACGGTTTCACCCTGACCTGGCAGCAACTGCACTACGCCTGGCGGTACACCCGCTTCCAGCAAAATGGCGATCCCTTGCGCGGCAATCAGCGGCGTTTGTTCTGCCGGTTTTGCCAGTACGCTGTTACCTGCCGCCAGTGCGGCAGCGATCTGCCCGGTGAAAATCGCCAGCGGGAAGTTCCACGGGCTGATACACACCACAGGCCCTAATGGACGGTGGGTTTCGTTAGCGAAATCATCCCGCACCTGTCCCGCGTAATAGTGGAGAAAATCGACGGCTTCACGCACTTCGGCGATGGCGTTACTGAAGGTTTTTCCGGCTTCACGCACCAGAATACCAATCAGTTGCTGCATCTGGCTTTCCATCAGCACGGCAGCGCGATGCAATATCGCCGCACGTTCAGCCGGAGGAGTGGCAAACCAGATTGGCGCGTTATTGACAGCATTTTCCAGTGCCTGTTCCACTTCACGCGGCGTGGCTTCACGCACATAGCCCACAATATCTTTCGGTTCCGCAGGGTTAATAACGGGTGATATTTCACCTGTCGAAACCGGCTGTTCCAGCATTGGCAGGGCCTGCCATTTTTGCAGTGCACTATTGAGCAGGGCAGAGGAGAGCGATGCCAGACGATGTTCATTGGCAAGATCTAATCCTGCCGAGTTATCGCGCCCCTGACCGTAAAGATCGCGCGGCAGGGGAATTTTCGGATGCGGTAAGCCTGTTTGCCCTTCCTGTTGCGCAATTTTTTCTACAGCCGCGACCGGATCTGCAACCAGTTCATCCAGTGGCAAAGAGGTGTCGGCAATACGGTTAACAAACGAGGTGTTGGCACCATTTTCCAGCAGGCGACGCACCAGATACGCCAGCAGCGTTTCATGTGTGCCGACAGGGGCATAAATACGACACGGACGATTAAGTTTACCGTCGGCGATTTTCCCGGTGACCTGCTCATACAGTGGCTCGCCCATACCATGCAGGCACTGGAACTCGTACTGACCCGGGTAGTAGTTTTGACCCGCCAGTTGATAAATTGCCGCCAGCGTATGGGCGTTGTGCGTCGCGAACTGCGGATAAATTAAATTCGGCACCGCCAGCAGCTTTTTCGCACAGGCGAGATAAGAAACGTCGGTATACACCTTACGGGTATAAACTGGATAACCTTCAAGGCCGTCCATTTGCGCACGCTTGATTTCACTGTCCCAGTACGCGCCTTTCACCAGGCGAATCATCAGACGGCGACGGCTGCGGGTGGCGAGATCAATCAGGTAATCGATCACCAACGGGCAGCGTTTTTGATAAGCCTGAATAACAAAACCGATGCCGTTCCAGCCTGCCAGTTCCGGCTCGAAACAGAGTTTATCCAACAGATCGAGGGAGATCTCCAGACGATCGGCCTCTTCGGCATCAATGTTAATACCAATATCGTACTGACGCGCCAGCAGGGTGAGTGATTTCAGACGTGGGTAAAGCTCTTCCATTACCCGGTCATACTGGGCGCGGCTATAACGCGGATGCAGCGCCGACAGTTTGATTGAAATGCCCGGCCCTTCATAGATGCCACGACCGTTAGACGCTTTACCAATGGCGTGAATCGCCTGCTGATAGGAAACCATATACGCCTGTGCATCTGCGGCGGTCAGCGCGGCTTCGCCCAGCATATCGTAAGAGTAACGGAAACCTTTCTCTTCCAGCTTGCGGGCATTGGCTAACGCTTCCGCGATGGTTTCGCCAGTGACGAACTGCTCGCCCATCAGGCGCATCGCCATATCCACACCTTTGCGGATCAGCGGTTCACCGCTCTTACCGATAATGCGGTTCAGCGAGCGGGAGAGGCTGGCTTCGTTATGGGTGGAAACCAGTTTGCCGGTAAACAGCAGCCCCCAGGTGGCGGCATTAACAAACAAAGACGGGCTACGACCAATATGTGACTGCCAGTTACCGTTGCTGATTTTGTCGCGAATTAACGCATCACGGGTGGCTTTGTCGGGAATACGCAATAACGCTTCTGCCAGACACATCAGCGCCACGCCTTCCTGCGATGACAGTGAAAACTCCTGTAATAGCCCCTGAACCATGCCTGCGCGACCACTGGCGTTTTTTTGATTACGCAGTTTATCTGCCAGTTGATATGCCAGTTTGTGCGCCTGTTCAGCAACCGGCTGCGGCAGACGAGCTTGTTCCAGCAGCATAGAAACCGCTTCGGTTTCCGGGCGGCGATAGGCAGCGGTGATGGCAGCACGGGAAACTGACTGCGGCAAAATTTGCTCGGCAAAGTCGAGGAATGGCTGGTGTGGTTCCTCTGCCGGAGTCGGTGCTTCATCGCTCTCATTGGCAGCGCCAGAAAGCAGCGCAGGCAGCTCCGGCAGGGTATCGCTGTTCTCCAGTTGTTCAAGATAAGAAAAAATCGCCTGCTTAATTAACCAGTGTGGCGTGCGATCGATACGTGTCGCGGCAGACTTAATACGCTCACGCGTCGCGTCGTCCAGCTTAACCCCCATGGTGGTGGTTCCCATGCCATTACTCCTGTTGTTCTGAAAGGTGCAACTTAACGTTATCGTGAAATATCTATTATGTTGCAACTTTGTGCAACCATGTTAAATGTGACTTACGTAGCAAGCTTAAAAATGAATTAAATGTTAATAAAAGAAATCGATATGACAGGGAATAAAAAAATAACGCAGACTTTTTCTCTGCGGCAGTTAACATTTTTGACAGGTGCAACCGCAAAAAATGTGAGGGAGTGCAACCTGATGAAAAATAGTATCGCTGGGCACTAAAATTTAATGTAAATGATGTGTTAAATCGATTGTGAATAACCAACGCTTCCGGCAGGATACGGTCGCCCTGGTAAACATAAACTCTGTTACCCCGTTCCGGTGGCAGATATAACGGCAAGTTTCGACATTGCCGATAATAATTTTTTGGAGACTTTAGATGGCTATTAGCACACCGATGTTGGTGACATTTTGTGTCTATATCTTTGGCATGATATTGATTGGGTTTATCGCCTGGCGATCGACTAAAAACTTTGACGACTATATTCTGGGCGGTCGCAGCCTTGGGCCGTTTGTGACGGCGTTATCGGCGGGTGCGTCGGATATGAGCGGCTGGCTGTTAATGGGATTGCCAGGCGCAGTCTTTCTTTCCGGGATTTCTGAAAGCTGGATCGCTATTGGCCTGACATTAGGCGCATGGATTAACTGGAAGCTGGTGGCCGGGCGGTTGCGTGTGCATACCGAATACAACAATAACGCCTTAACCTTGCCGGATTATTTCACCGGGCGCTTTGAAGATAAAAGCCGTATTTTGCGCATTATCTCCGCGCTGGTTATTTTGCTGTTCTTCACCATTTATTGCGCTTCGGGCATTGTGGCAGGCGCGCGTCTGTTTGAAAGCACCTTTGGCATGAGCTACGAAACGGCTCTGTGGGCAGGTGCAGCGGCGACCATCCTTTATACCTTTATTGGTGGGTTCCTCGCGGTGAGCTGGACCGATACCGTACAGGCCAGTCTGATGATTTTTGCCCTGATCCTGACGCCGGTTATTGTCATTATCAGCGTCGGTGGATTTGGCGACTCGCTGGAAGTGATCAAACAAAAGAGCATCGAAAACGTTGATATGCTCAAAGGGCTGAACTTTGTCGCTATTATCTCGCTGATGGGCTGGGGGCTTGGTTACTTCGGGCAGCCGCACATCCTGGCGCGTTTTATGGCGGCAGATTCTCACCACAGCATTGTCCATGCGCGTCGTATCAGTATGACCTGGATGATCCTCTGCCTGGCAGGGGCGGTGGCTGTCGGCTTCTTTGGGATTGCTTACTTTAATGATCATCCGGCGGTAGCAGGTGCGGTAAATCAGAATGCCGAGCGCGTGTTTATCGAACTGGCGCAAATTCTGTTTAACCCGTGGATTGCCGGGATCCTGCTGTCGGCGATTCTGGCTGCGGTGATGTCAACGTTAAGCTGCCAGCTGCTGGTATGTTCCAGTGCGATTACCGAAGATCTGTACAAAGCGTTTCTGCGTAAACATGCCAGCCAGAAAGAACTGGTGTGGGTAGGGCGTGTGATGGTGCTGGTGGTGGCGCTGGTGGCCATTGCGCTGGCGGCAAACCCGGAAAACCGCGTGCTGGGGCTGGTGAGCTATGCATGGGCAGGTTTTGGCGCGGCGTTTGGTCCGGTGGTACTGTTCTCGGTGATGTGGTCACGCATGACGCGCAACGGCGCACTGGCGGGAATGATCATCGGTGCGCTCACGGTTATCGTCTGGAAACAGTTCGGCTGGCTGGGTCTGTACGAAATTATTCCGGGCTTTATCTTCGGCAGTATCGGGATTGTGGTGTTCAGTTTGCTGGGTAAAGCGCCGTCAGCGGCGATGCAAAAACGTTTTGCTGAAGCAGATGCGCATTATCATTCGGCGCCGCCGTCACGGTTGCAGGAAGGTTAAGGGAAGGCGTTTTACCGAAAACCCCACGTCATAATGGGAAGCAGACAGAGGGCAATCAGTGATTGCCCTCTGTGTTTTCTCTCAAAATATTTTTACATTTCCTCATCATTATCACTACATTCCGCTTGTGTTTTTCTCCGCCGTAATGATAATCGCTATCACTGCGATTTACTTTTCTTTGCATAGATTGACTCAGAAAAACGTTTAAGGGTGGGTGGCATGTTTGTTCCGTTTCTCATTATGTTGCGCGAAGGACTTGAAGCCGCGCTGATTGTCAGTTTGATTGCCAGCTATCTTAAGCGTACCCAGCGAGGCCGATGGATTGGTGTGATGTGGATTGGCGTGTTGCTTGCCGCTGCGTTGTGCCTGGGGTTGGGTATCTTCATTAATGAAACTACCGGCGAATTTCCGCAAAAAGAACAGGAACTGTTCGAAGGTATCGTGGCGGTGATCGCCGTGGTGATCCTTACCTGGATGGTTTTCTGGATGCGCAAAGTGTCGCGCAACGTCAAAGTGCAACTGGAGCAGGCGGTCGATAGCGCATTGCAGCGCGGAAATCATCACGGCTGGGCGCTGGTGATGATGGTCTTTTTTGCCGTTGCAAGGGAAGGGCTGGAGTCGGTCTTTTTCCTGCTGGCGGCATTTCAACAAGATGTCGGGATCTGGCCGCCGCTCGGCGCAATGCTTGGCCTCGCCACTGCCGTGGTGCTTGGTTTCCTGCTCTACTGGGGCGGTATTCGCCTCAATCTTGGCGCATTTTTCAAATGGACCAGCCTGTTTATTCTCTTCGTCGCCGCAGGGCTGGCAGCAGGTGCCATTCGCGCATTTCATGAAGCCGGATTATGGAACCACTTTCAGGAAATTGCCTTCGATATGAGCGCGGTGCTCTCAACTCACTCGCTGTTCGGCACGCTGATGGAAGGTATTTTTGGTTATCAGGAAGCGCCGAGCGTCAGCGAAGTCGCCGTCTGGTTTATTTATCTCATCCCGGCGCTGGTGGCGTTTGCTCTGCCGCCACGTGCAGGAACGACAGCGTCTCGCTCCGCGTAACAAATACGACGCAAACTCTTGCTTAGTTACAACATACTCTAAAGGGATAGTCTCGTCATGACCATTAACTTCCGTCGTAGCGCACTGCAATTAAGCGTGGCTGCGCTGTTCTCTTCTGCTTTTATTGCTAACGCCGCCGATATTCCGCAAGTCAAAGTGACCGTGACGGATAAGCAGTGCGAACCAATGACTATTACGGTTAACGCCGGGAAAACGCAGTTTATCATTCAGAACCACAGCCAGAAGGCGCTGGAGTGGGAGATCCTCAAAGGCGTGATGGTGGTGGAAGAGCGGGAAAATATCGCCCCTGGTTTTAGCCAGAAAATGACGGCGAATTTACAGCCTGGTGAATACGATATGACCTGCGGTCTGCTGACTAACCCGAAAGGGAAGTTGATCGTCAAAGGCGAGGCGACAGCGGATGCGGCGCAAAGTGATGCACTGTTAAGCCTCGGCGGTGCAATTACCGCATATAAGGCGTATGTCATGGCGGAAACCACGCAGCTGGTGACCGACACTAAAGCCTTTACCGACGCCATTAAAGCGGGCGATATCGAAAAAGCGAAAGCACTGTATGCACCGACGCGCCAGCACTATGAGCGCATTGAACCGATCGCTGAACTGTTCTCCGATCTGGATGGCAGCATTGACGCCCGTGAGGATGATTACGAGCAAAAAGCCGCCGACCCAAAATTCACCGGTTTCCACCGTCTGGAAAAAGCCTTGTTTGGCGACAACACCACCAAAGGAATGGATCAGTACGCTGACCAGCTTTATACCGATGTGGTTGATTTGCATAAACGCATCAGTGAACTGGCTTTCCCACCTTCAAAAGTGGTCGGCGGCGCAGCGGGACTGATTGAGGAAGTGGCAGCCAGCAAAATTAGCGGTGAAGAAGATCGCTACAGCCACACCGATCTGTGGGATTTCCAGGCTAACGTTGAAGGCTCGCAGAAAATTGTCGATCTGCTGCGTCCACAACTGCAAAAAGCCAACCCGGAACTGCTGGCAAAAGTCGATGCCAACTTTAAAAAGGTCGATACCATTCTGGCGAAATACCGTACTAAAGACGGTTTTGAAACCTACGATAAATTGACCGATGCCGACCGGAACGCGCTGAAAGGGCCGATTACTGCGCTGGCGGAAGATCTGGCGCAACTTCGCGGTGTGCTGGGACTGGATTAAGCGTTATGCAGTATGAAGATGAAAACGGCGTGAATGAACCGTCACGCCGACGTTTACTGAAAGGGATTGGTGCACTGGCGCTGGCGGGAAGTTGTCCGGTCGCTCATGCACAAAAACCGCAAAGTGCACCGGGCACGCTTTCACCGGATGCACGCAATGAGAAACAGCCGTTTTATGGTGAGCATCAGGCAGGGATCCTGACGCCACAACAGGCCGCAATGATGCTGGTGGCGTTTGATGTGCTTGCCAGCGATAAACCCGATCTTGAACGGTTGTTTCGCTTGTTGACTCAGCGTTTTGCTTTTCTGACTCAGGGCGGAGCGGCACCAGAAACGCCAAATCCGCGCCTGCCGCCACTCGATTCCGGCATTCTCGGCGGCTACATTGCGCCCGATAATCTCACCATCACGTTGTCTGTTGGTCACTCGTTGTTTGATGAGCGGTTTGGCCTTGCGCCACAGATGCCGAAAAAGTTGCAGAAGATGACGCGTTTCCCCAACGACTCGCTTGATGCAGCGTTATGTCATGGAGATGTGTTGCTACAGATTTGCGCCAACACCCAGGACACGGTGATCCATGCGCTGCGCGATATCATTAAACACACGCCGGATTTGCTCAGCGTGCGCTGGAAGCGGGAAGGGTTTATTTCCGATCATGCGGCGCGAAGTAAAGGCAAAGAGACGCCAATTAATTTGCTGGGCTTCAAAGACGGCACTGCTAATCCCGACAGCCATAATGCGAAGTTGATGCAAAAAGTGGTGTGGGTCACGGCAGATCAGCAGGAACCTGCCTGGACCATCGGCGGCAGCTACCAGGCGGTGCGGTTGATTCAGTTTCGGGTGGAGTTTTGGGACAGAACGCCACTGAAAGAACAGCAGACGATTTTTGGTCGTGATAAGCAAACCGGTGCTCCGCTGGGAATGCAGCACGAGCATGATGTGCCCGATTACGCCAGCGATCCTGAAGGTAAGGTGATTGCGCTGGACAGCCATATCCGGCTGGCGAATCCGCGCACGCCAGAGAGTGAGTCCAGCCTGATGTTGCGCCGTGGCTACAGTTATTCACTGGGCGTCACCAACTCCGGGCAACTGGATATGGGGTTACTGTTCGTTTGCTACCAACACGATCTGGAAAAGGGCTTTCTGACAGTACAAAAAAGACTGAATGGCGAGGCGCTGGAGGAATACGTCAAACCTATCGGTGGCGGTTATTTCTTTGCATTGCCAGGGGTGAAGGACACGAACGATTATCTCGGAAGCGCATTATTGCGGGTTTAATGTTTTTAGGCGGATAGGCGTTTACGCCGCATCCGACGTTCGTGCGCTGGTGCCTGATGCGATGCTTGCGCATCTTATCAGGCCTACAATCGGTGCCGGATCGGTAGGCAGGATAAGGCGTTTACGCCGCATCCGGCATTCGTGCGCTGGTGCCTGATGCGATGCTTGCGCATCTTATCAGGCCTACAATCGGTGCCGGATCGGTAGGCAGGATAAGGCGTTTACGCCGCATCCGGCAAGCACAAGGCTCATTTTACCAGCAAACGCGAATCCTGCTGAAAGTACACAGCTTTTACCATCACTGTCATCACTCTGTCATCTTTCCAGTAGAAGCTAATGCCATCTAAATGGTGCTTTATGGTTAAATATAAGTAAATATATTGTTGCAACAAATGCGAAAACTGTTGTACTTATTAAGTAACAGCGGTAGTTCCCGGCAGTGATAGTCAGTCACTATGGAGATCGCGGATGGTAACGTCCTGTACTGGACAATGTTTTGTTAAGCAACGCTCCACCACTCGCGGAGATTTCTCCTCCGGTAGTCATCTCGTCACTCTGTATTTTTACCCACTTCCTTTCTTTATTCGTGTTACCGACGCCTTTAACGGTGCGCGTAGCCGTTTTCGGTGTTATTTCCAAAAGCAAACTATGGCTTACAAGGAAGCCAACCCTCTGATGTTCGTGCGCATAATCGCGCTGCCAACGGCGCGTGTGATGAATACAAACAACTCAAGGTGCTCTCCATGGGAAGACAAAAAGCAGTGATCAAAGCTCGTCGCGAGGCAAAACGTGTGCTGAGACGGGATTCGCGCAGCCATAAACAGCGTGAAGAAGAATCGGTCACCTCGCTTGTGCAGATGAGCGGCGTAGAAGCCATTGGCATGGCTCGCGACAGTCGCGATACCTCGCCAATCCTCGCGCGAAATGAAGCGCAATTGCACTATCTGAAGGCTATTGAGAGTAAGCAACTGATATTCGCCACGGGCGAAGCCGGGTGTGGTAAAACCTGGATCAGTGCGGCAAAAGCGGCAGAAGCCCTGATACATAAGGATGTCGACAGGATTATCGTCACCCGTCCTGTTCTGCAAGCCGATGAAGATCTTGGCTTCTTACCTGGAGATATTGCAGAAAAGTTTGCTCCTTATTTTCGTCCGGTCTACGACGTGCTGGTTCGGCGGTTGGGCGCTTCCTTTATGCAATACTGCCTGCGACCGGAGATAGGGAAGGTCGAAATCGCGCCGTTCGCCTATATGCGTGGACGTACATTTGAAAATGCGGTCGTCATTCTTGATGAGGCGCAGAATGTGACTGCCGCACAAATGAAAATGTTTTTAACCCGTCTGGGGGAGAACGTGACGGTTATTGTTAACGGAGATATTACACAGTGCGATTTACCTCGCGGTGTGCGCTCCGGCTTAAGTGACGCGCTGGAACGTTTCGAAGAAGATGAAATGGTCGGGATTGTCCGATTCGGTAAAGAGGATTGCGTACGTTCGGCACTTTGCCAACGTACGCTACATGCCTATAGTTGAGAGTTTTAATGGTACAAAGCCCTGGCGTGGAGTGCACCCCAAAAGTTGGACACCCAACTGAGTAAGGTGCAGTCCACTCACTGCGTTCGCGGACTGTCGCCAGTTGTCGAACCCCTGTCGGGGCTTCTCATCCCCCCGGTGCGTGCAATATGCGAAAAAAAAGCCCGTACTTACGTACGGGCTCTTCTTAAAAGATGGCGGTGAGGGGGGGATTCGAACCCCCGATACGTTGCCGTATACACACTTTCCAGGCGTGCTCCTTCAGCCACTCGGACACCTCACCAAATTGTCGTTCCTGTCTTGCTGGAACGGGCGCTAATTTAGGGAAATCACGGCCTGAGGTCAACAAACTTTTTTAAAAAATAGCGCGTTTATTCAAACTTCAATCAATCTGCGCTTTTAGTAAGCAGAGTTTGCTTTTTTTGCCACCGGTAGTGGATTTGTTATGCTGAGGTGCTTTGTAGATCATAATGATAAGTGCGGGTAAATTCCGCACAACCGCTTTCGGGAGTCAGTATGGATATCATTTTTTATCATCCTGTGTTCGATACCGCCTGGTGGATTGATGCACTGGGTAAAGCTATTCCTCAGGCCAGAGTCAGAGCATGGAAAACCGGTGATAATCATCCTGCGGATTATGCTTTGGTCTGGCATCCGCCTGTTGAAATGTTGGCAGGTCGTGACCTTAAGGCCGTGTTCGCATTGGGTGCCGGTGTTGATTCGATTTTGAGTAAATTACAGACGTACCCTGAAATGCTGAAACCGTCTATTCCGCTTTTTCGTCTGGAAGATACCGGTATGGGCGAGCAAATGCAGGAATATGCTGTCAGTCAGGTGCTCCATTGGTTCAGACGTTTTGACGATTATCGAGCGCAGCAAAATGCTTCGCTTTGGCAACCTCTGCCTGAGTATCAACGGGAAGATTTTACTATCGGCATCCTGGGGGCTGGCGTATTAGGCAGTAAAGTCGCACAGAGCTTGCAGACCTGGCGTTTTCCGCTGCGTTGCTGGAGCCGTAGCCATAAAAGCTGGCCCGGTGTACAAAGTTTTGCCGGAACTGAAGAGTTGGGCAAATTTTTGAGTCAATGTCGTGTATTAATTAATCTGTTACCGAATACGCCTGAAACCGTCGGCATTATTAATCAACAATTATTAGAAAAATTACCGGATGGCGCATATCTCCTCAACCTGGCGCGTGGCGTTCATGTGGTAGAAGATGACCTGCTTGCGGCGCTGGATAGCGGTAAAGTTAAAGCGGCGATGCTGGATGTTTTTAATCGTGAACCTTTACCGCCTGAAAGTCCGCTCTGGCAACATCCACGCGTGACAATAACACCACATGTTGCAGCCATTACCCGACCCGTTGAAGCGGTGGAGTACATTGCTCGCGCCATTACACAACTCGAAAAAGGGAAGACGGTCAGCGGACAAGTCGACCGTGTACGAGGCTACTAATAAACCATACGGATTCCTGCTATCCTTGGCGGGAATTGAATACAGGAGAGAGTTATGTATCCCGTCGACCTTCATATGCATACCGTTGCCAGTACACATGCATATAGCACATTAAGTGATTACATTGCCCAGGCCAAACAGAAAGGCATTAAACTTTTTGCGATCACCGATCATGGCCCTGATATGGAAGATGCACCGCATCACTGGCACTTCATTAATATGCGTATCTGGCCGCGAGTCGTCGATGGGGTGGGGATCCTGCGTGGCATCGAAGCCAATATCAAAAATATTGATGGTGAAATTGATTGCAGCGGCAAAATGTTTGACTCGCTGGATCTGATCATTGCTGGTTTTCATGAACCGGTTTTTGCGCCGCATGATGAAGCTACGAATACTCAGGCCATGATTGCCGCGATGGCGAGTGGGCATGTGCACGTGGTTAGCCATCCCGGAAATCCACGATATCCAATTGATTTTAAAGCTGTTGCTGAAGCTGCTGCTAAGTATCAGGTGGCGCTGGAAATCAATAACTCCTCATTCTTACATTCGCGTAAGGGCAGTGAAGATAACTGCCGTGCGGTTGCCGCTGCGGTGCGCGATGCCGGAGGTTGGGTCGCGTTAGGATCGGATTCTCATACCGCTTTTACCATGGGCGATTTTGAAGAATGCCGTAAGATCCTCGACGCAGTGGATTTTCCGGAAGAGAGAATATTGAATGTTTCGCCACGCCGTTTGCTGAATTTCCTTGAATCTCGCGGCATGGCGCCGATTGCGGAATTTGCTGATCTTTAATTGCTATTAACGGAAATAAATTAATGAACGAGTTTTCTATCCTGTGTCGTGTGCTGGGTTCGCTCTATTACCGTCAACCGCAGGATCCTTTACTGGTTCCGCTGTTTACCTTAATTCGTGAAGGGAAACTGGCGGCGAACTGGCCGCTGGAACAGGATGAATTGCTGGCGCGTTTGCAGAAAAGCTGTGATATGGCGCAAGTTTCTGCCGATTACAATGCATTATTCGTCGGTGATGAATGCGCAGTTTCACCTTATCGCAGCACCTGGGTTGAGGGCGCCACAGAAACAGAAGTCCGTACTTTCCTTTCCGAACGCGGTATGCCGTTAGCGGATACGCCAGCCGATCACATTGGTACTTTGCTGCTGGCCGCTTCCTGGCTGGAAGATCAGTCAACAGAGGATGAAAGCGAAGCTCTGGAAACACTGTTTAGCGAGTATCTGTTGCCCTGGTGCGGCGCATTTCTCGGTAAAGTTGAGGCTCATGCGACTACACCGTTCTGGCGCACCATGGCACCGCTAACCCGCGATGCAATCAGCGCAATGTGGGATGAACTTGAGGAAGAATCAGAGGAATAAATGTGATCGGAATCACTCATTACTGCAATCTATATATAGCTGTTGCATAAAATGTGTGCTCGATCTCATTCATAGTCGCGTTTTCTGCTATTATGCGCGGCATGAACATACTTCTCTCTATTGCAATCACAACAGGCATTCTCTCCGGTATCTGGGGCTGGGTGGCTGTTTCCCTTGGCTTACTTAGCTGGGCAGGTTTCCTGGGCTGTACGGCCTACTTTGCCTGTCCGCAAGGTGGGCTAAAAGGGCTGGCTATTTCCGCTGCAACACTGCTTAGCGGCGTGGTGTGGGCGATGGTTATTATTTACGGCAGTGCTCTGGCATCACATCTGGAAATTCTCGGTTATGTCATAACCGGTATTGTCGCTTTTCTGATGTGTATTCAGGCGAAACAGGTATTGTTGTCGTTTGTTCCGGGGACGTTTATTGGCGCATGTGCGACGTTTGCCGGGCAAGGGAACTGGAAGCTGGTGCTACCTTCGCTGGCGCTTGGGCTGGTGTTTGGTTACGCAATGAAAAACAGCGGTCTTTGGCTGGCGGCGCGCAGTGCTAAGTCCGCTCACCGTGAGCAACAAGTCAAAAATAAAGCGTGAGGAGCACTCACGCTTTAGATTGAATCGTAAAGGGCCGGAATAAACTCCGGCTTTTTTATGTATCAGGATTCCGGTGGTACTGATAAGTGACGGTATTTCACCAGAATGTCATTCTGCCGCTCTGATTTATTCTGTAAATCCCACAAGCCACGGTCGATGCCGTCGTTAATCAGGAAGATAACGCCTGTTTCGATGGCGGACATTAGACAGAGCATAACCGGTTCGTTAGAGGTATAACCCACTTCCCCTTCCAGTAACCGCTGGTAGTCAATAAAGCGGAAGACACCCGCCTGGACTTCATAGGAAAGGATCGTCTTACTGGTGTTCACCGAAGAGAGGATCTCACCGGTACTTACATTGACGACGCGCAGGTTCACGGCAATCTGATCAAGTTGGTATTGCGTATCTGCACCAATACCAAAATATCTCGCCCCAACACCGCCCGATTTGACGTTGCTTTCATAACCAATAATAGAGCCTTCAACCATGATATTGGCTGCGGTCAACGATTGAAGCGGGATTCGGTTGTTTACCGCGACAGTGCCGTTTTCCTGTGCCGCACGAATAATCTTGCGTTCGTTGAGCAGGTTTTGTAAGCCCTGACGTTCCAGCGGTATAAACCAGCGAGAATCTTTCAATGCCGTGACCAGCATCGCAGTGGCGCTTTGCGGAACAGCAGTGGAGAAGTTACTCGCCGGGTAGGGTTTAAATTGCCCGGTTTCGTCCTGAATGTTGTATACCGAAACAAAGATCTTACCCGTTGGCGCTGGCAGGTGGGTCAAATCTTTGTAGCTCTGGGCACGAGGCATTAATGTCGGTCTGGCGGCTTCTTTAGGTGGGGCGGTTAAGCATCCGCTCAGCAACATGACGGCAACCAAAACAAATAAGCGCTGCATGATTATTTTCCTTATGAAGCTGGGGCTTAAAAATCGGTTGAGTTATTTTGTAAACCCGAAACCTGGATGGTCGAGGTTTGTCCTGTCTTGCGATCCGTCACATTCAACTGCAATTGACCATCGCGGTTGGCAATATCAACAATATATTCATTGGTCACCATTCTCCCTGGCTGACCCGTGTTAATATTCGACAACAGTCCACCTAAAATTTGGGACTGAATGGCCTGAGTAAAGTTATCTAACGCCGATGGCGTTTCAATACCAAAGTCATCGTCATAGCTCGGATCTTTATACGAGTTCTGCGCCTGGGCACTATTTAATAAAAAAGCGCCGTTATTCGGGTTACCACCAAAGTTTGGATTGCGGAACTGGAAAGTCATATTTCCTGCCCAACTTAATGGTGAAATAAGCATGAGTAGAACTACTGCATGTTTGACACGCATTGCAGCCTCCGAACAATTTTTTATTTAAAATTCATCATGCGCCAAATCGCCCGTACTCAATAACGCCTGATTTATCTGGCGACGATTTAGTGCTTCTTCAGTTTGAATCAGTGCAAAGACAACAGTTTTCTCGAAGTCTCTTTTCAATGGGAATAAAAATGTCTGGAAAATAACGTCCTGATTCACCGTTATTGTGATCCAGCTTCCCCATCGTGCACTGGGTCTTTCATTAATTGTTAAGTTACCGGTGTAGTCACTTTCCCATTTATCACTAAAGGCACGGTAAAAATCATGGCCAATAGAGGAAACAGTATGGTCAGTTAACAATCCCGGTACTTCTACTTCAACGGCGTGAACATTTCCCGCAGCGAAGAGAAGTTCTACTGCTACAATCCAGCATAAATAACGTTTCATGGCTTTATCGCCTGAGGTTATCGTTTGCCCATGAGACCGCTTGTGTTCGGTTTTTAACTGCTATCTTTTTGAAAAGATTATAAAGATGCGTTTTTACCGTGTTTTCGCTGATGAACAGCGAACGAGCAATCTCGTTATTGGAGGCGCCGATACGCAGCTTATTAAGGATCTCTTTTTCCCTATGAGTAAGGAGGGCAGATTCCGTGCTGTTATAACGATAGTTACCGGAATGTGTAATCAAGTAACTGGCAAGCTTTTGCGTAAAGTAGCATTCACCACGTAAGACGCCTTGCAACCCATTGACTACGCGTTCTTGATCCTCCATGGCGTAAAAAACACCATTGATATGCGGCCAGTTTTCAATGTCGCGGTACGGGTAATCATCTGGAGTATTTAACAACAGCGTTTTAATGTTGTTGTGTTTTCTGCTTAATGTATCCTGCCAGTAATGAATGAGCTTTTTATCTGCTTCCATCATATCCAACAGAATAATGCAGCCAGAAGATATATCGTCCAGAGAACGTTGAATATTATGCAGTTTTCCTGTGATTGCCAGCGATTGTTTTAAATGCTGCAATAACGCGGTCGCCTGCAAAGAAGGTTTAGTGATCAACAGTAATGTATGACCATGAATACTATGGACTTCATTAAACATGATGAAACCCCGCTTTTTTTATTAATCGCACACCTGACAGCTGCCTTTATAAAATAGAGGCACCAGAAGTACTGACAGATGTTGCACTGCTGTGTGTAGTAATAAATCAACCCTAAATGGGTAAAATATAAAACTAATGGATTACATCTGATTTCAATCTAGCCATTACAAATCTTAAATCAAGTGTTAAACGTGTAACAAAATGTAATCTGGAATTTTAAAATGTTAATGCAGCGTGATTGTGGAGTTTAGAATTGATAGAAAAGTTGTACATATGGCTTTTATTGCACAATTTTAAAAAGTCATACAAATTACGCTAAGTACATAATTATCCATATAAAAATTATTTTCACATAGTTCTTTTGTCGTGTGAAAATTTCTTACTTTCTCTGATGTTGCCCATGGACAATTTTTTGCCGTAAAAAGACGATGTTTGTCACGGCTTGTCAAACAGACATATCGACGTAATCTTCGCGAATCATGAAGGAAGGCTGACTGTCGATTTTTTGCTGTCAAAAAACGGTACTTTAAAAGAAAACAAAATAATTTTTGCGTAAATAACAGCGTATTTGCGCGAGTTTTAATACTTTGGTATGAACAAAAAAAGAAAAATACAACGCGCGGGTGAGTTATTAAAAATATTTCCGCAGACATACTTTCCATCGTAACGCAGCGTTAACAAAAAACGGTTTGCGTTAACAACCAAGTTGAAATGATTTAATTTCTTAAATGTACGACCAGGTCCAGGGTGACAACATGAAAAACAAATTGTTATTTGTGATGTTAACAATACTGGGTGCGCCTGGGATTGCAGCCGCAGCAGGTTATGATTTAGCTAATTCAGAATATAACTTAGCGGTAAATGAATTGAGTAAGTCTTCATTTAATCAGGCAGCCATAGTTGGTCAAGCTGGTACTAATAATAGTGCACAGTTACGGCAGGGAGGCTCAAAACTTTTGTCGGTTGTTTCGCAAGAGGGTAATAGCAACCGGGCAAAGATTGACCAGACAGGAGATTATAACCTTGCATATATTGATCAGGCGGGCAATGCCAACGATGCCAGTATTTCGCAAGGCGCATATGGTAATACTGCAATGATTATCCAGAAAGGTTCTGGTAATAAAGCAAATATTACGCAGCATGGTACTCAAAAAACGGCAATTGTAGTGCAGAGACAGTCGCAAATGGCTATTCGCGTGACACAACGTTAATTTCCATTCGACTTTTAAATCAATCCGATGGGGGTTTTACATGAAACTTTTAAAAGTAGCAGCAATTGCAGCAATCGTATTCTCCGGTAGCGCTCTGGCAGGTTCTATTCCTCAGTACGGCGGTGGCGGCGGCAACCACGGTGGTGGCGGCAATAACAGCGGCCCGAATTCAGAGCTGAATATTTATCAGTACGGTGGCGGTAACTCTGCTGTTGCATTGCAGGCTGATGCCCGCAACTCTGATCTGACTATTACCCAGCACGGCGGCGGTAACGGCGCGGACGTAGGACAAGGTTCTGATGACAGCTCAATTGAACTGACCCAGCGTGGCTTCGGTAACAGCGCCACTCTTGATCAGTGGAACGGTAAAAACTCTGAAATGACTGTTAAACAGTTCGGTGGTGGCAACGGTGCAGCAGTTGACCAGACTGCATCTAACTCCAGCGTCAACGTAACTCAGGTTGGCTTTGGTAACAACGCGACCGCTCATCAGTACTAATACAGAATTTGTATGACAGAAACAGGGCGCAAGCCCTGTTTTTTTTCGGGAGAATAGTATGAACGCGTTATTACTTCTCGCGGCACTTTCCAGCCAGATAACCTTTAATACAACCCAGCAAGGTGACATGTACACCATTATTCCTGAAGTTACTCTTACGCAATCATGCTTGTGCCGGGTTCAGATATTGTCACTACGCGAAGGCAGTTCGGGACAAAGTCAGACGAAGCAAGAAAAGACCCTTTCATTACCCGCTAATCAACCCATTGCCTTGACGAAGTTGAGTTTAAATATTTCCCCGGACGATCGGGTGAAAATAGTTGTTACGGTTTCTGATGGACAGTCACTTCATTTATCACAACAATGGCCGCCCTCTTCAGGAAAGTCTTAATGTATTAATAGTTGAGCATAAAACGAGCCGGAAGAGAACGGTCTGATGCGAATCGACCAACCTGAAAGCATGGATAACCCCCTCAAGGATGATTAATCATTGAGGAAACAGAATAGATGTTCAGACCGTTGTTAAACTCCCTTATGCTCGGCAGCCTGGTTTTTCCTTTCTTTGCAACAGCGGAAAGCAATGCGCAAGGTGGCGTGATTCATTTTTATGGTCAAATCGTGGAACCCGCGTGTGACGTGAGCTCTTTGCAAACGCCAGTTGAAATGACCTGTATGCAAAATGGTCCAGTACAGAGCAAAACGTATTCCAGCAAAGAGTTAATGAGTGGCAAAGTTAAAAATGCGCAAATTGCCTCAGTAAAAGTGCAGTATCTTGATGAGCAGAAAAAGCTGGCTGTGATGAACATCGAATATAACTAAGTTTCTGAACTACTCACGTTGCTGACAAGAAAAATGCGATTTACCTAAAAACACTGCTGTACACTTAAGAAACAAGAGGGTGTAAGGAGGCGTTATGAAATCGCGTATTCATGTTGTGCAGGGTGATATTACTAAACTAGCCGTTGATGTTATTGTTAATGCGGCTAATCCGTCATTAATGGGGGGCGGCGGCGTTGATGGCGCTATTCATCGCGCAGCCGGCCCGGCGTTGCTGGATGCCTGTTTGAAAGTTCGCCAGCAACAGGGCGATTGCCCCACGGGACATGCAGTGATTACTCTTGCGGGCGATCTCCCTGCCAAAGCTGTTGTGCATACCGTTGGGCCTGTCTGGCGCGGTGGCGAACAAAACGAAGACCAGTTATTGCAGGATGCCTATCTCAATAGTCTACGACTGGTAGCGGCGAACGGCTATGCGACAGTGGCATTTCCTGCCATCAGCACCGGCGTTTATGGTTACCCGCGTGCTGCAGCGGCTGAAATAGCAGTAAAAACCGTTTCAGAATTTATTACCCGTCACGCTTTGCCTGAGCAGGTATACTTTGTCTGTTATGATGCAGAAAATGTCCACCTCTACGAAAGACTCCTTACCCAACAAGGAGATGAATGATTTGCCCCGGCTGGCGAGCGCGGTGCTGCCGCTGTGCTCGCAACATCCTGGGCAGTGCGGCATTTTCCCCCTTGATAAAAGTCTGGATGCGTTTGCTGCACGATATCGTCTGGCAGAAATGGCGGAGCATACGCTGGATGTTCAGTATTACATCTGGCAGGACGATATGTCGGGGCGATTGCTGTTTTCGGCTCTGTTAGCCGCAGCGAAGCGTGGCGTTCGCGTCCGTTTGCTGCTGGATGACAATAATACTCCCGGTCTTGATGATATTTTACGCTTGCTCGATAGTCACCCGCGTATTGAAGTTCGACTTTTCAATCCTTTCTCTTTTCGCTTGTTACGTCCGCTTGGTTATATCACCGATTTTTCCCGCCTCAATCGTCGTATGCACAATAAAAGTTTTACCGTCGATGGCGTGGTAACGCTGGTGGGCGGGCGCAACGTTGGCGATGCCTATTTCGGCGCGGGAGAAGAGCCACTTTTTTCAGATTTAGATGTCCTGGCAATAGGGCCGGTTGTTGAGGATGTTGCCGATGATTTTGCCCGCTACTGGTATTGCAAATCAGTTTCACCGTTGCAGCAGGTGCTGGATGTTCCCGATGGCGAAATGGCTGACCGTATTGAGCTACCTGCGTCCTGGTACAACGACACCGAGACACATCGCTATTTGTGCCAAATGGAGTTAAGTCCGTTTATAAATCAACTGGTTGACGGAACATTGCCGCTTATCTGGGCAAGAACGCGTTTATTAAGTGATGATCCGGCAAAAGGGGAGGGCAAGGCAAAACGGCATTCACTGTTACCGCAGCGCCTGTTCGATATCATGGGCTCCCCCAGCGAACGTATTGATATTATCTCTTCCTATTTTGTGCCAACGCGCGCGGGAGTGGCGCAGCTTTTACGAATGGTCAGAAAAGGGGTCAGGATAGCTATCTTAACCAATTCACTTGCCGCTAACGATGTCGCTGTCGTTCATGCCGGGTATGCTCGCTGGCGCAAAAAATTGCTCCGCTATGGCGTTGAGTTATATGAACTGAAACCGACGCGGGAACAAAGCAGCACGTTGCACGATCGCGGTATAACTGGTAATTCCGGCGCAAGCCTTCATGCTAAAACATTCAGTGTCGATGGCAAAATAGTGTTTATTGGCTCATTCAATTTCGATCCGCGTTCAACGCTGCTCAATACTGAAATGGGCTTCGTGATAGAGAGCGAAACGCTGGCACAATTAATCGATAAACGCTTTATTCAGAGCCAGTATGATGCGGCCTGGCAGCTCCGTCTGGATCGGTGGGGACGAATCAACTGGGTCGATCGCCATGGGAAGGAGGAAATTATCCTCAAAAAAGAACCCGCCACCAGTTTCTGGAAGCGGGTTATGGTCAGACTGGCGTCAATATTGCCCGTTGAATGGTTATTGTAAGTATGGTTTAGCGAGCTGGCGCTTTGTCATTCTCGCGTTTTACGATCGGTTTGCCGGAGAACAAAAACTTCAACAACGGAATGCGTAAATGAATTTCGTACAGAATTATCGCAATCCCTACCACAAATATCAGACCGCAGAGGAAACCCAGCAGATTTGATGTAATGTGCGGAGTGATGTAAGCACCGAAAAAGAGCGTTAACGGGTGGTGAACCAGATAAATAAATAGCGACGCGTTTACAAAATAGGTTACCCGCGCTGACTGGAAATTAAGCAAACGGTGGCCAAAGGAGAAGACCACATTCACCATCCACAGGCCGAGCACCATCGTGATCACTGACTCGGTTTCATACATCCAGGCATCGCCGCTGCCGTAGCGTTGATTGAGCAAATAAGCAACAAATGCCAGTGCTGCCGCGAGAGTACATCCACGAGACGGTGTGGTAAACAAGGCTTTTAGATTAGGAAAAATGAAAGCCAGCGCACCGAGAATAAAGAACGGCATATAAAACAGCGTCTGCATGAAAATAAAATTGAACATGCCATCGCTTAAAATGGGTGGATAAACGATAAATAGCGTTCTTCTTATTGCTGCATAGCCAATTCCCAGACAGAAAAATAGTATCGATAGCTTAACCATCGAGAAAGTTTTATTTGTCTTATCTGAATTTTCTAAATTATTTCTTATTCGTTTAAATATCCACACGCAAAGTGTCGTCATAACGACCAACACCAGTAAAAACCACAGGTGTGAAATTAACTCCCAGGCCAGAGTATTATATTTGTCATACAATGATAGCCCAGGCCAGCTTTCCGCTTTGCCCTTGACATATTGCAGCATAATGAATTGCGGCAAGGTGAGCAGGGGAATAGCCGTTAACATCGGGATCCCTACGCGTTCAACGCGCACTTTCCACCATTTTTTCAACGGGTAGCGCAAAAACAGCATGTAGGAAAAATATCCGGAAATAACGAAAAATACCTGCATACGGAAGGCGTGGATGAAATCGTTAAAAAGCGTCAGCCACCATGACGGTTCTGCGCTATTCACATGCCAGGTGTGGCTTGAATAGATTAAAGAAATATGAAAAGGGATCCCTAACAACATCAACCATGCGCGGATGGAGTCGAGGAAATATTCACGCTGCGCGGGTACTGGATTCATATATGGTTAACTAATCTCGGATTTTTCGTCTTATCCCCGCCGGGTAATGCCTTTAGGCTTTTGCCGTAACGACACTGACCTGCTGCATGAGGTGCAGGCTTCAAATGTGTTTTTGCGCGGCATAGCCGCAATCACTAACCAAAATGGAAGCGCCTGTAAGACGGTTGATAAATAAATTTGCCGGCAAACCCTACACGAACTCGCTCCTTCTGTCTTTAGAATAAGCACGGAAAGTGAAAACGGTTGCAATCAGGTGCTTAATCCATGAGCCGGCGCGCTGAATAATACCGGGATTCTGTTGTCGGAATGGCTGGTTATCCATTAAAATAGATCGGATCGATATAAGCACACAAAGGGGGAAGTGCTTACTTATTATGAAACATAAACTACAAATGATGAAAATGCGTTGGTTGAGTGCTGCAGTAATGTTAACCCTGTATACATCATCAAGCTGGGCCTTCAGCATTGACGATGTCGCAAAGCAAGCTCAATCCTTAGCCGGGAAAGGCTATGAGGCGCCTAAAAGTAACTTGCCCTCCGTTTTCCGCGACATGAAATACGCGGACTATCAACAGATCCAGTTTAATCATGACAAAGCATACTGGAACAATCTGAAGACCCCATTCAAGCTCGAGTTCTACCATCAGGGTATGTACTTCGACACACCGGTCAAAATAAATGAAGTCACTGCAACGGCAGTAAAAAGAATCAAATACAGCCCGGATTATTTCACTTTCGGCGATGTTCAGCATGACAAAGACACGGTCAAAGATCTTGGTTTTGCCGGTTTTAAAGTGCTTTACCCGATCAACAGCAAAGATAAAAATGATGAAATCGTCAGCATGCTCGGGGCCAGCTATTTCCGCGTGATTGGCGCAGGTCAGGTTTACGGTCTTTCTGCCCGAGGCCTGGCTATTGATACCGCTTTGCCATCAGGTGAAGAATTTCCACGCTTTAAGGAGTTCTGGATCGAGCGTCCAAAACCGACCGATAAGCGTTTAACGATTTATGCGTTGCTTGATTCGCCGCGTGCGACAGGCGCTTACAAGTTCGTTGTTATGCCGGGACGTGACACGGTTGTTGATGTGCAATCGAAAATCTACCTGCGCGATAAAGTCGGCAAACTGGGCGTTGCGCCGTTAACCAGTATGTTCCTGTTCGGGCCGAACCAGCCATCTCCGGCGAATAATTATCGTCCGGAATTGCACGACTCCAACGGTCTGTCTATCCATGCTGGTAACGGTGAGTGGATCTGGCGTCCGCTAAACAACCCGAAACATCTGGCGATCAGCAGCTTCTCGATGGAAAACCCGCAAGGCTTCGGTCTGTTGCAGCGCGGCCGCGATTTCTCCCGCTTTGAAGATCTCGACGATCGTTACGATCTCCGTCCAAGCGCGTGGGTGACACCGAAAGGGGAGTGGGGCAAAGGCAGCGTTGAGCTGGTGGAAATTCCAACCAACGATGAAACCAACGATAACATCGTCGCTTACTGGACGCCGGATCAGTTACCGGAACCAGGTAAAGAGATGAACTTTAAATACACCATTACTTTCAGCCGTGATGAAGACAAACTTCACGCGCCTGATAACGCCTGGGTGCAGCAGACGCGTCGTTCAACGGGGGATGTGAAGCAGTCGAACCTGATTCGCCAGCCTGACGGCACTATCGCTTTTGTGGTCGATTTTACTGGCGCAGAGATGAAAAAACTGCCAGAGAATACACCGGTCACTGCACAAACCAGCATTGGCGATAATGGTGAGATTGTAGAAAGCACGGTGCGCTATAACCCGGTCACCAAAGGCTGGCGTCTGGTAATGCGTGTGAAAGTGAAAGATGCCAAGAAAACCACTGAAATGCGTGCTGCCCTGGTGAATGCCGATCAAACGTTGAGTGAAACCTGGAGCTACCAGTTACCTGCCAATGAATAAGACAACCGAGTACATTGACGCAATGCCCATCTCCGCAAGCGAGAAAGCGGCATTGCCGAAGACTGATATCCGCGCTGTTCATCAGGCGCTGGATGCTGAACACCGAACCTGGGCGCGAGAGGATGACTCCCCGCAAGGGTCGGTAAAAGCACGTCTGGAACAAGCCTGGCCAGATTCACTCGCTGATGGACAGTTAATTCAAGACGACGAAGGGCGCGATCAGCTTAAGGCAATGCCGAAAGCAAAACGTTCTTCTATGTTCCCCGATCCGTGGCGTACTAACCCGGTTGGTCGTTTCTGGGATCGTCTGCGTGGGCGCGATGTGACGCCGCGCTATCTGGCGCGATTGACCAAAGAAGAGCAGGAGAGCGAGCAAAAGTGGCGTACCGTCGGCACCATCCGTCGTTACATCCTGCTTCTTCTCACTCTGGCGCAAACCGTCGTCGCTACCTGGTATATGAAGACCATTCTGCCTTATCAGGGGTGGGCGCTGATTAATCCAGTTGATATGGTCGATCAGGATTTGTGGGTTTCCTTTATGCAGCTTCTGCCTTACATGCTGCAAACCGGTATTCTGATCCTCTTCGCTGTTCTTTTCTGCTGGGTGTCAGCCGGTTTCTGGACGGCGTTGATGGGCTTCCTGCAACTGCTTATTGGGCGCGATAAATACAGTATTTCCGCTTCAACCGTTGGCGATGAACCGTTAAATCCGGAGCATCGCACAGCATTGATCATGCCTATCTGTAACGAAGACGTGAATCGCGTTTTTGCAGGTCTGCGTGCAACGTGGGAATCCGTGAAAGCGACTGGTAATGCCAAACACTTTGATGTTTATATCCTGAGTGACAGCTACAACCCGGACATCTGTGTGGCAGAACAAAAAGCCTGGATGGAGCTGATCGCCGAAGTGCAGGGCGAAGGCCAGATTTTCTATCGCCGTCGCCGCCGTCGCGTGAAGCGTAAAAGCGGTAACATTGACGATTTCTGCCGTCGCTGGGGTAGCCAGTACAGCTACATGGTGGTGCTGGATGCGGACTCGGTGATGACCGGTGATTGTTTGTGCGGTCTGGTGCGCCTGATGGAAGCCAACCCGAACGCCGGGATTATCCAGTCGTCGCCGAAAGCGTCTGGTATGGATACGCTATATGCACGTTGCCAACAGTTTGCGACCCGTGTCTATGGGCCATTGTTCACTGCCGGTTTGCATTTCTGGCAGCTCGGCGAGTCGCACTACTGGGGGCATAATGCGATTATCCGCGTGAAACCGTTTATCGAGCACTGCGCGCTGGCGCCGCTGCCTGGTGAAGGATCATTTGCGGGTTCAATCCTTTCGCACGACTTCGTGGAAGCCGCACTGATGCGCCGTGCAGGCTGGGGGGTATGGATTGCTTACGATCTCCCTGGCTCTTATGAAGAACTGCCGCCTAACCTGCTTGACGAGTTAAAACGTGATCGCCGCTGGTGCCATGGTAACCTGATGAACTTCCGTTTGTTCCTGGTTAAAGGGATGCACCCGGTTCACCGCGCGGTGTTCCTGACGGGCGTGATGTCTTATCTTTCCGCACCGCTGTGGTTTATGTTCCTTGCGCTCTCTACCGCATTGCAGGTCGTGCACGCCCTGACCGAACCGCAATACTTCCTGCAACCACGGCAGTTATTCCCGGTCTGGCCACAGTGGCGTCCTGAACTGGCGATTGCGCTGTTTGCCTCGACGATGGTGCTGCTGTTCCTGCCGAAGTTGTTGAGTATTTTGCTTATTTGGTGCAAAGGGACTAAAGAGTATGGCGGCTTCTGGCGAGTTACGTTATCGCTGCTGTTAGAAGTGCTGTTCTCCGTGCTGTTGGCGCCGGTGCGTATGTTGTTCCATACGGTATTCGTGGTTAGCGCCTTCCTTGGCTGGGAAGTGGTGTGGAATTCCCCGCAACGTGATGACGACTCTACCTCCTGGGGCGAAGCGTTTAAACGCCACGGCTCACAGTTGCTGCTGGGGTTAGTGTGGGCGGTCGGTATGGCGTGGCTGGATCTGCGTTTCCTGTTCTGGCTGGCACCGATTGTCTTCTCGCTGATTCTGTCACCGTTTGTTTCGGTGATCTCCAGCCGTACAACCGTTGGGCTGCGCACGAAACGCTGGAAACTGTTCCTGATCCCGGAAGAGTATTCACCGCCTCAGGTACTGATCGATACCGATCGTTTCCTTGAGATGAACCGTCAACGTTCTCTCGACGATGGCTTTATGCATGCAGTGTTTAATCCGTCGTTTAACGCTCTGGCAACGGCAATGGCCACTGCGCGTCACCGCGCCAGTAAGGTGCTGGAAATCGCCCGTGACCGCCATGTTGAACAGGCGCTGAACGAGACGCCAGAGAAGCTGAATCGCGATCGTCGTCTGGTGCTGCTAAGCGATCCGGTGACGATGGCTCGTTTGCATTTCCGCGTCTGGAATTCCCCGGAGAGATATTCTTCATGGGTGAGTTACTACGAAGGGATAAAGTTGAATCCACTGGCATTGCGTAAACCGGATGCGGCTTCGCAATAAAAGTGTAGATACTTGCAATATATTGAATTTGCAAGGTTTCGTAGGCCGGATAAGGCGTTCATGCCGCATCCGGCAAAAACAACAAGCATTTTGTCAGCAATAAAAATACCGGCGTTATGCCGGTATTTTTTTACGGAAGAGGGTTCAAATGCGTTTCATCGTAGTCAGCATCATGGTTACCTTGCTGAGTGGTTGTGGCAGCATCATTAGCCGCACCATACCGGGACAGGGGCATGGCAACCAATATTATCCCGGCGTGCAATGGGATGTACGTGACTCCGCATGGCGCTATGTCACAATCCTTGATCTCCCTTTCTCTTTAGTCTTTGATACCTTACTGCTACCGATCGACATTCATCACGGAGCATATGAGTAATTAACGCTCATCCCACTCATCTGCTGCTGCGCGTCCTTCTTCGGTATCCAGCGGTGGTTCAAGCTGAAATTCACCTTCGTCCCATTCATGCAGGGTATTTTCTTCCTGCCATTCCTGGCGGATTTCAATCTCATCATAGTCGCCATCAAAGATGCTTTGTGCGGCTTCTCCACTGAACATTGGCAGGCATTCACCTTCTTCGCCCTCATCGGCTAAAAACTCAACCTGCCACATAATGTCGCCATCTTGCAGAATATATTTCTGGACATTGAACTGTTGCACATTCGCTTCTTCGGCGTCGATGCCGGGGTTGTCAGCAAGAAATTCTTCGCGTGCGGCATCAATGGCTTCTTCAAGCGTTGCGTACATAGTCATCACGACTCTCCCTTTGATTTGCTGAGGTGTTCAGGGAAAGAATAGCTGATTCTCCGCTTTTGCAAGTATGAAAGGCGAAAAATCAGTTCGATACCTGGGGGAGTCGGCGACGGCGCAGGCTGTTCCACGAATAGACCGCGTTAAACAAAACGACTCCGGCGGTAACCAGAAATACAGCACGAAAGCCGTAGTGTGCTGAAATAGCTGCGCCCATCAACGGCCCCGTAACGTTGCCAATATCGCGAAACGACTGGTTATAGCTGAAAATGCGTCCGGCGATTTGGTTGGTCGAATTATAAACCAGCAACGTTTGTACGGCTGGGAGCAGAGCGCCGTCTGCGGCGCCGAGCAAAAAGCGTAAAATCCCCAGTTGCAGTGGTGTCTGGACATAAGACATTGGGATCAACAGCAGCACAGAAAAGATCAGCGCAGTTATCAGGATCTTTTCTGGCCCGATACGATCGCCAAGTTTACCGAGTCGTGGAGCACTTAGCAGTGCAGCAACGCCGGGCACGGAGGCGATCATGCCGCTAATAAAGGCGATATTACTGACATTTCCTGCCAGTTCGCGGACATACAGCGTCAGGATTGGCGCGATAGATCCAGTAGCAATCTGGATGATTAATGTTGTGACAAACAGGCTAAGTACCAGTTTCGGGCTTTTAAGCGATGTCACGACTTCCCGCATGTGCAGCATCTCTTTTTTGCTGACTGGCTGGAATTTTTCTCTGATACAAAACAGGGTGACGAAAAAGCAGAGTATGAGCACACTGGCGGTAATAAAGAATACCGGACGTAAGCCGTAGTTATCAGCGAGTAAGCCACCAGCCATCGGGCCGAGCAACGCGCCGCTAACGCCGCCGGTGGAGAGCGTGCCCAGCGCCCAGCCGCTTTTATTACGCGGTACTTGTGTGGCGATAAGAGCATTGGCGTTGGGGACAAATCCGCCAAGCAAACCAAGCAGCGCCCGCAGAATCAAAAACTGCCAGATATTTTGCGCCAGCCCCATCAGCACCATCACGATGCCCATGCCGAGAGCAGAACGCAATAACATGATTTTTCTGCCTTTGCGGTCGGCAAGCCCGCCCCAGAAAGGGGAGGCGATGGCGGAAAATAAAAAGGTAATACTGAAGACAATCCCCGACCACATATTCAGCGCGCTGTGGCCGGTGATGCCAAGTTGCTCAACGTAGAGGGGTAAGAATGGCATCACCAGACTGAAGGCGGCACCGGTAAGAAAACAACCTAGCCAGGCAACGATCAGGTTTCGTTTCCAGTTTATGGGGGTGTCATTTTCACAGAGTGACATAGCAATCCGCTGTTGGTGCGCCAGGCGCGGTGATTAAAAGAAGAAAAAGTAAGCACACTAATTATGCGCCTGACTTATAGGTGACGCAATGTACAGAGCTTTTATCGCTAAATCAGGAGGATTTGTAGTGGTAATGCCGGATGCAGTTCGAAACATCCGGCAAGGGAGATTTAATAGCGTGAAGGTACGCCTTCCGGGCGCGTTTTAAAGCGACGATGCAGCCACATATACTGTTCCGGTGCCATCATGATGCATTTTTCGACCACTTTATTCATCCATGCAGCGGTGATTTCAGCGTTATCCAACGGAGGTGAACACTCTGGCGGCAGCATGATCAACTGATACCCTTTGCCGTCTGGCTTACGACGCGGAACAAACGGCACCAGGCACGCACCAGACATTTTCGCCAGCATCCAGGTGCCACTGGTGGTCGCCGCCTGCTCAACGGCAAACAGCGGCACGAAAACACTTGAGCGCGGGCCGTAATCATGATCTGGCGCATACCAGACCACTTCGCCTTTCTTTAGTGCCCGGATCATTCCTTTTAAGTCTTTGCGATCAAGCATCGACTTATTCGAACGCAGGCGCCCCCAGGTTTGCAGCCAGTCGAGCAACGGATTATCGTTTGGGCGATAGACGCCGATACCCGGTTCCTGCATACCAAATTGCCTTGCGCCCAGCTCCAGCGTCAGGAAATGGATGCCGACCAACAGAATGCCGCGCTTTTGCGCCTGCACGTCACGGATATGTTCCATGCCAATCACTTCCGTCCAGCGGGCAATTCGACGATCCGACCAGAACCACGCCATGCCGGTTTCCATCAACCCCATACCAACGGATTCGAAATTCTTCACCATCATTTCATGGCGTTCTTGTTCGCTCATCTCCGGGAAGCACAGTTCCAGGTTGCGATGTACAATTTTGGCGCGACGTTTCATAACATGTAACGCCAGTTTTCCTAATCCACAACCGAGACGGTAGATGACCGGGTAGGGCAATTGCACGACCAACCAAAGTACGCCAATACCCAACCAGGTTAACCAATAACGCGGATGAAGCAGTGCAGTGGAGAACTTGGGTAGATTCGTCATATCAATCCTGTCTTTCAACCTATACGGGCAATTGTATGTATTGTCGCATTTTTTCGTCCGCAACCAAAATTTGTGACCGAAGACTGGGCGAAATTACCGCGTATGTAAATCATTAATAATTTTTAATGCGCAAATGTAGCGTAAAATGTATGGATGTTAATTGTCGATAATTGCTATATCATGCTGCGGATTTTTACTTTCCCACCCTGCAGGAACCGTACACCATGCCAGTGTTACACAACCGCATTTCTAATGACGCGCTGAAAGCCAAAATGCTGGCCGAGAGCGAACCACGTACCACCATTTCGTTCTATAAATATTTCCACATTACCGATCCCAAAACGACCCGCGATGCTTTATATAAGCTATTTACCGCGTTGAATGTCTTTGGGCGGGTCTATCTGGCGCATGAAGGGATCAACGCACAAATCAGCGTACCGGCGAGCAACGTAGAGACATTTCGCGCACAGCTTTATGCTTTTGATCCTGCTTTAAACGGTTTACGTCTGAATATTGCGCTGGATGATGACGGGAAATCCTTCTGGGTGCTGCGCATGAAGGTTCGCGACCGAATTGTTGCCGACGGTATTGACGATCCTCAATTTGATGCCAGTAACGTGGGGGAATACCTGCAAGCAGCGGAAGTGAATGCCATGCTTGATGATCCCGATGCGCTGTTTATCGATATGCGCAACCACTATGAATATGAAGTGGGGCATTTTGAAAACGCGCTGGAAATTCCGGCAGATACCTTTCGCGAACAACTGCCAAAAGCGGTTGAGATGATGCAGGTGCATAAAGATAAAAAAATCGTGATGTACTGTACCGGTGGTATTCGTTGCGAAAAGGCCAGTGCCTGGATGAAACATAACGGATTCAATAAAGTCTGGCATATTGAAGGCGGGATTATTGAATACGCTCGTAAGGCGCGTGAACAAGGTTTGCCTGTCCGCTTTATTGGTAAAAATTTTGTTTTTGACGAGCGGATGGGCGAGCGGATCTCTGACGAAATTATTGCGCATTGTCATCAGTGCGGCACACCTTGTGACAGCCATACCAATTGTAGAAATGATGGCTGTCATCTGTTGTTTATCCAGTGTCCGGCATGTGCCGAGAAATTCAAGGGCTGTTGTAGTGAGATTTGCTGTGAAGAAAGCGCATTACCGCCAGAAGAACAGCGCCGCCGTCGTGCCGGGCGAGAAAATGGCAATAAGATCTTTAATAAATCGCGTGGACGGCTGAACACGACGCTGGTCATTCCTGAGCCAACAAAATAAACATTCGTGCCGGATGCGCGTCATCCGGCAACATCTATGCATTACTTCTGCTGTACACCTTCCACCGAAATAATCAGATCAACCTCCTGCGAAGCTGGACCTAAATCAGTCTTAATGTTGAAGTCTTTCAGCTTAATTTTGCCTTCTGCCTCGAAGCCCGCACGTTTACCGCCCCACGGATCGTCGCCCTGACCAATCAATTTTGCTTCCAGCGTTACTGGTTTGGTTACGCCATTGAGTGTCAGATCACCCGTAATATCCAGCTCATCACCGTCTTTCTTCACGCTGGTAGAAGTGAACGTCGCCTGCGGATATTTTGCGGTGTTGAGGAAATCTGCGCTGCGAAGATGCTTATCACGTTCGGCGTGATTGGTATCGACGCTGGTGGTGTTAATTGTCACATTCACTTTATCAGCAGCTGGGTTCTTTTCATCAAAGGTAAAAGTACCGTCGAAATCTTTAAAGGTGCCATATAACCAGCTATAGCCAAGATGCTGGATGCGGAAATTGACAAAGGCGTGCTGACCTTCTTTGTCAATTTTGTAATCGGCGGCGACAGCTGAACCGGCAGAGAACATCAGGGAAGCGAAGGTTAAACCAAGCAGGCTTTTTTTCATTTTATACTCCATAGTCAGATGACGATTTTCCCAGCATACGCTTCAGGGTGTCGTCTTTATCGATGAAATGATGCTTCAGGGCCATAAATCCGTGCATAACGGACAGTACGACGACGCTCCACGCTAGCCAAAAATGCAGGGCACCGGCTAAGTCAGCCTGTGCGCCAGCATCGGCAAGGGTCGCGGGGATGTCAAACCAGCCAAAAACGCTGATTGGTTTGCCATCGGCGGTCGAGATGAGATAGCCGCTGATGCCAATGGCGAAGAGCAAAAGGTATAGCGCGAGATGTCCAATTTGTGCGCCGAGACGCGTCATGGTCGAATAACTTTGCAACGGACCAGGTGGTGGGGATATAACACGCCACAGAATGCGTATAACCAGCCCCATCATGAGCAGAATACCGACGCTTTTATGCAGCTCTGGTGCTTTGTGATACCAGCCATCGTAATAACTGAGTGTTACCATCCATAGCCCTAAAGCAAACATGCAGTAGATAATGATTGCACTCAGCCAATGAAAGGTCATTGATATAACACCATAGCGTTTGGGGGTATTTGTAAGGGACATCAGTGCATCCGAAACTTATTTGCGAAAGAATGAAAATGGCGCGTTGGAGAATGAATTGCAACTTAAAAATAACAATTCAAATGATATTTATTTTTATTTCAATAATTTTGATTTAATAATGAAAGAATCTTCATAAGTTTAGTGGTTTCAGGATGAGGTATGTCTGGGGAATGAAGTTAAGAGAGACATAAGCTTATTCAATTTTTCACACCAAATGAAAGAGAGATTAAGTTTTTGTCAATTTATGTCAGTGCTGCGTGGTTAAAAATAAATCACGTAGATCAGATCCATAATGGCCAATAATCCCCACAGAAAAAGATAAAGCATCAGATGCTCGCGAATATTATTGATGAGATAGTTCAACAGCCGACGCATTAAATACTCCTGTAAAAACGGCCTCATTTTGAGGCCGTGATGATGATTATTTGAAGCGGGAAAGTCTGAATGGCGTCAAATCAAAATCGCTATTTATACCTTGCGCAAAATCGGCGGCTATTTCCCCTAATACCGATGCAAATTTAAATCCGTGACCACTCAGGCCGGTAATCAGCAGCGTATTATCGTGACCGGGCAGGGTGTCGATAATAAAATCTTCATCAGGCGAATTATCGTAGGTACAGGCAGCTCCGTACAGGCAGCAACCAATGCCCGGCAGTATGCTACGTAAGAAGGGAAATGCTTCAGAACCGTCACTGGCGATTTCAGCAAACGGAACGCGTTCATCCGCTGAATGAATCACCTGACCACCATTATGTTTTCCAATTTTCAGAGCGTCATTTTCGGCGGGAAAGCCGTAATACTGATCGCCATTGGGCAGTTCTCCGGTAAAGGCCGGAAATTTATTTTTCACGCTATAACGACCATCGGCCTGATACCAGGCGAACACTTTGCGTACTGGCTGGACAGGCAGTTCTGGCAGCAGGTCTTTTACCCAGGTTCCCGCGCAGACGATCGCTTTTTTCGCCTGATACTCGCCGTCAGCTGTTTCAATAGTTACGCCGTCATCGTCATGACGAATTGCGGTGACCGGGCAGTTGAACAGTTGGGCACAGCCAGCTTCCTTCGCCAGTTGGATCCAGGTTTTAATTGCCAGTTCGCTGCGCAGAAAGCCAGAATCAGCCTCAAACAAGCCGATGTAATTGTCAGGGACGCGTATTTCAGGCCAGCGAGCCATAATGGTTTGCGCATCCAGTTTTTCGACGTTGAGTTGCCATTGTTCCGCGCTGTGGGCGACATTGGCGAGGAATTCGGAGTCGGCTGGGCCGAGGTTAATGACGCCAGAGCGCACAAAAATGGGGTCTTCTTCGTTGTAACGGGAGAGTTCATCCCACAGGGTTTGCGCGCGAAGTACCAACGGAACATACTTTTCACCTTCACCATAAGCATGGCGAATTAATCGTGTATCACCGTGGTGGCTGCCGTGTTGGTGCGGCGGCATATGGGCGTCGGTCATCAGCACTTTCAAACCGGCCCGAGTGGCATAATACCCGGCTGCAGCGCCTACGGAGCCGCTGCCAATAATGATGAGATCGTATTTCATTTTTTTCTCTCTGCTCTCATGGTTTAAGCAGAGTAATTAAGTGAATGCAGATATACAACCCAGAAATAGTAAAGGCACCAATCTGGTGCCTTTTGGGTGGATGGTCATGTCAAGTTAATGACGACGATACTCATTTACATGGAAATCACCAGATTCAATTTTGGCGATTCCTGCTTCTAATATCGAAATAAATTGTCTGGCAACATCAGTAGTTAACCAGAGTGTCTGACCAACTTCAGTCCCTTCCTGCTCGGACTTATTTGGGGTCTGGTAGTGCAAACGCAACATCAGAGCATCATAGCTATCAACGGTGCTGATGTCCCACCCTACGAGCGGATGAGTCTGAATGACTTCATTGTTTTTTTCCATCATGGCCCCCTAATTCGTGTTACTAGACAACGTTATTCGAGGTTCAATGCATTTTTATCTGAAGCAACTTCAGTATACCAATAAGTAAGGGTATCCACAGAATTTTTAAAGGGGGAAAGAGATATTTTTTTGTTTTTAAGATTTATATGAACAATAAAACAGCATGTCATTCATATTTTTTTAGCATATCGTGCAATTATTTTGAGGGAGTGTAGAAATTTTGTGCTGAAAATAAAAAAGCCGGGGCGACCCGGCAAAAACAAACATTACTGCATATTATTCGCTAACGAACCAGTCATCTGCGCTTTCCCATGTTTCTTGCAGAATTTCGCTAATGCGCTGTTTATCTTCTTTTGTTGCGCCAATAACCGATAAATTATTAGCTGCGGCATAACGAACAGAAACATGACCTTCGTTATCAGGAAACGCATATTGAATACGGCGGGAAAGTTCAACTGCCAGAGCGTCAATGGCTCCGGCAGGTAATGGAGAAGTTTTCGCTATGGTGACTTCAATTCTCATAATAGCCCCCTGTTTAATATACTGGTTATTTATACAGGTAAAATAACCTAATGACAACAGGGAACTACGTTTTTTATTGTTTAACTGTCCAGCGTACTGTTTCTCCGGCCAGGAATGGCACCAACGTGTCGTCAGTCAGAGCGATGCTTTCAGCCACTTTCTGCTCTTCGCGTACCAGTTCAATAAACGATTCGTTGACTGGCAAACCATAGAACTGCGGGCCGTTTAAAGAACAGAATGCTTCAAAGTGCTGTAACGCATTCATTTCTTCAAAGACAGTGGCGTAACTGCCCAGCGCCGTTGGGGCATTAAAACAGCCGGCACAACCGCAGCTACTCTCTTTGCGATGACGCGCATGTGGCGCGGAGTCAGTCCCAAGGAAAACGCGACTAAAGCCACTGGCGACCAGTTCACGCAGCGCCTGTTGATGCACATTACGTTTGAGAATGGGCAGGCAGTACAGATGCGGACGTATGCCACCAACCAGCATATGGTTACGGTTAAACATCAAATGCTGGGGTGTAATGGTAGCAGCCAGCAGTTCATTACCGTCACGAATATATTCAGCGGCATCTTTCGTAGTGATGTGCTCAAAAACCACTTTCAGCCCAGCCAGACGTTGGCGTAGTGGCTCCATAACAGTTTCAATAAAGCGCGCTTCACGGTCAAAAATGTCGATGTCGGCGTGTGTCACCTCCCCGTGTACCAGCAGCGGCATACCCATTTTTTCCATTCGCTCCAGTACGGGCATGATAGCGTCAACCGACGTCACGCCGTGGCTGGAGTTGGTGGTCGCGTTTGCTGGGTAAAGTTTTGCAGCGGTGAACACGCCTTCGTTAAACCCTCGCTCCAGTTCGTCTGCATCCAGTGAATCAGTTAGGTAGCAGGTCATCAGCGGGGTGAAGTCGTGCCCGGCAGGGACGGCGTCAATAATACGTTGACGATAAGCCACGGCAGCTTCAACGGTCGTCACGGGCGGTGCCAGATTGGGCATAACGATGGCCCGACCATAGGTTTGGCTGGTATACGGCACGACAGTTTTTAACATGTCGCCATCGCGGAGGTGAAGGTGCCAGTCGTCTGGGCGGCGGATCTTTAATACCTGGGATGGTGCAGTCATTAATCTCTATGCTCCGGCTGAAGGGATGTTTTTGCCGGACACAAAGGATAAGCGGAAACGTTTTCCTTTGCACGAAAAATAAAGGGCGCGAATGCGCCCTCGTGTTTAATCAGTAAACGGAATGACAATTTCGCCAGGTTTCACCTCAATGCCTTTCGCCAGTTTTTTCGCCATTGCTTCACCTTTGCTGCCATCTTCGCGCAGAATGTAAGCCGGTTGCTGGTTAAAGTAGTTGCGTAATGCCTGATTCAAATAGGGGAGCAACGTTTGCATGACTGTCTGCATTTTTTCCGGTTGTACCGTCGCATCGACCACTTCCATTTCCTTCAGGAAGATAGCGCCTTTTTCTTTATCGAAAACCGGCAGTGCTTTCAGTTTTAGTTTCATGGTCGCTTTCTGGCTGCCGAACAGGGAGTTCATATCCAGATTTGCATCCCCGGTTAAGGTTATCTTATTCGGCTCTTCGCGACCAATTTGGCTGGCCAGGTTTGTCAGAACAATATGGGCATCCGCTACGCCGGGCAAACCGATATCTTTCGAGAAATTATTATGTTTCTCAAGTGACTGGTTAATTTCTTGTTCGCTAATCGTGTACTGGGTGAGTTGATTACAGCCAACGAGCAGGCCGCTGACGAGCAATGCAGCGGCAAATAAAAACTTGTTCATGGTAGTCCTCGACATGAAATCTGCGTCAATATCCTGACACAACGCAGCATGTGCCACCAGCGTTAAACTCGCCAGCAGAAAAAACTGAATTCTGCGGCGGCAGGTAATAACAAGCTGTTAAGGCGCGTCAGGTTGACAGGGCGAGCAATGGTAACAGAAAGCATCGCGTTTTCAGGCGTCACGTTCCAGCAACCGACGCGCCGCGCGTTTCTGGCTAAATTGCCAACCCAGCGCAAGGAAGGTGATTATGCCAATAATGCCCAACATCATCCACGGTAACTCTGGTTGTTGTGCCGACTTTCCCAGATCAAACAGCCAACCGCCGCCGATATAGCCAATAGCGCCGCCAATGGCCAGACCCAGACGGCTAAAACCCATATAGCTGCCGCGTGCTCGCGCATCCGCCAGCGAGGCGCTTAAGGTTTCACGCGCAGGTTCGGCAATGATCGAACCGATATAAAACAGACAAATCAGGGTGAAAAGTTGTTGCAGGCTGCTGACCATGCCCACCGGCATCATGCTTAATGACATTATCAACAACCCAGCCATCAACCGGTGTTCCAGACGAAAGCGCCTTTCGCTCCAGCGAGCGATAGGGTAGAGCAAGGTTAAGGAGAGACATGCTTCAATGGCATACATCCATTTAACGGCAGAGGGCGCTCCGGCGACGTCGTTGACCATAATCGGCAGCATCAACATCACCTGAACGGCAAGCATGTAGTAGCCCGCCAGCGTCAGGACGTAGGTGACAAAACGTTTATCACGCATCACGCGAGCCATGCCTTCGCGGACTGGCGTGCGCACGGTAGAGAGTTTCCATGCCGGTAACAACCAGGCATTAAACGCTGCACACAGTACAAATAGAATCGCCCCTGTGGCGCAGACCAGGCGGAAATCATATTGCAACAGCCAGCTTCCCAACAAAGCGCCAATGACCGCACCGGCACTGTCCTGCATCATCAACAACGAGAAAAAGCGCCCACGTTGCTGCGGGCGAATCAATTTGACCACCAGCGCCGAACGCGGCGGATCGAAAAGAGTGCCGCCAAGACCTGAGAGAAGGCAGGAAAACCACAGTAACCAAGGCTCCTGGGCGATGCCCATAGTGGCGAATCCGGCGGCGCGCATCAGCATACCGGTGACAATCATTGGTTTAGCGCCAAAGCGGTCGGCAATTGCGCCGCCAAAAATACCCAACCCTTGCTGAATGAACTGACGCAGACCGAGGGCAATACCGACCATCACGGCGGCCCAGCCCATTTGATCAACGAAGCGGATGGAGATCAGCGGGAAGACAACAAAGAACCCCAGCACGACCAGCATATTATCGATGAGCAGGAAATATTTACCCAGGTTCCTCGCCTGCGACACGCGCGACATTTCCCCTCCCGGGAAATAAAAGATGAGCACTTTCTATTCTGCATGGTCGCTAATACTTTTCCCACAATTCCCGGGACAATATTTTTTTATCGAAAGCCCTCTTTGATAGAGAGTTTTTATCAAATATGTGAATAATGCAGGAAATGGCATTTTGGACTTTTCACAGGCTCTGGTTGCGCAGGTATAGTAATACTTACAGCGTATTAAAGACGTTACGGGAAGGAGTAGGTATAGAATGTTTGGCTATCGCAGTAACGTGCCAAAAGTGCGCTTAACCACGGACCGACTGGTCGTGCGTCTGGTGCATGATCGTGATGCCTGGCGGCTGGCGGATTATTACGCAGAGAATCGCCATTTCCTCAAGCCCTGGGAGCCAGTGCGCGACGAAAGCCACTGCTATCCTTCAGGCTGGCAGGCCAGGTTAAGCATGATTAATGAATTTCATAAACAAGGTTCTGCATTCTATTTTGGGTTGTTCGACCCGGATGAGAAAGAGATTATTGGCGTTGCCAATTTTTCTAATGTGGTGCGAGGATCTTTTCATGCCTGCTATCTCGGTTATTCGATTGGGCAAAAATGGCAGGGCAAAGGGCTAATGTTTGAAGCCCTGACCGCCGCCATTCGTTATATGCAGCGCACCCAACATATTCATCGCATTATGGCCAACTATATGCCGCACAATAAACGCAGCGGTGATTTACTTGCGCGACTGGGTTTTGAAAAAGAAGGCTATGCGAAAGACTATCTGTTGATTGATGGACAATGGCGCGATCACGTACTGACGGCATTAACCACCCCAGACTGGACGCCCGGCCGCTAAGGAGAATCTCATGAAATATCAACTTACTGCACTGGAAGCCCGCGTGATTGGCTGCTTGCTGGAAAAACAGGTGACAACGCCGGAGCAATATCCGCTTTCTGTAAATGGTGTAGTAACGGCCTGTAATCAGAAAACGAACCGTGAACCGGTAATGAATCTGAGTGAATCCGAGGTGCAGGAGCAGCTGGATAATCTGGTCAAACGTCATTATTTACGCACGGTGAGCGGTTTTGGTAATCGGGTCACCAAATATGAGCAACGCTTTTGTAATTCAGAATTTGGCGATCTGAAACTGAGTGCCGCAGAAGTGGCGTTGATAACCACTTTGTTGTTACGCGGTGCCCAGACGCCAGGCGAATTGCGCAGCCGCGCGGCGCGGATGTATGAATTTAGCGATATGGCGGAAGTGGAGTCCACGCTGGAACAACTGGCTAATCGTGAAGACGGGCCTTTTGTGGTTCGCCTGGCTCGTGAACCGGGTAAACGTGAAAGCCGTTATATGCATCTTTTCAGCGGTGAGGTTGAGGATCAGCCGGTGTTAACGGAGCCGTCGAACGCGGTTGACGGCGATTTACAGGCTCGTGTCGAAGCACTGGAAATCGAAGTGGCAGAACTGAAACAGCGTCTTGATTCATTGCTGGCCCATCTGGGAGATTAAAGTGAAAAAATTACGTATCGGCGTAGTGGGATTAGGCGGCATCGCGCAAAAAGCGTGGTTACCGGTGCTGGCGGCAGCATCAGACTGGACGTTACAAGGCGCGTGGTCGCCAACGCGTGAGAAAGCCCTGCCAGTTTGTGAAAGCTGGCGCATTCCCTACGCTGATTCGTTATCCAGCCTCGCCGCCAGTTGCGATGCGGTTTTCGTGCATTCAAGCACTGCCAGCCACTTTGAGGTTGTCAGTGCGCTGTTAAATGCGGGGGTGCATGTTTGTGTTGATAAACCGCTGGCGGAAAATCTGCGTGATGCCGAGCGGCTGGTGGAACTGGCAGCACGGAAAAAACTCACCCTGATGGTCGGTTTTAACCGCCGTTTCGCACCGCTCTACTGTGAGTTAAAAACGCAACTCGCTACGGCGGCCTCGCTAAGAATGGATAAGCATCGTAGCAATAGTGTCGGGCCGCACGATCTTTATTTCACGTTGCTGGATGATTATCTGCATGTGGTGGATACCGCGCTGTGGTTGTCTGGCGGCAAAGCCTCTCTGGATGGCGGCACACTACTGACTAACGACGCTGGCGAAATGCTATTTGCCGAGCACCATTTTTCTGCGGGTTCTTTGCAGATTACCACCAGTATGCATCGCCGTGCCGGAAGTCAGCGTGAAGCCGTGCAGGCCGTGACTGACGGTGCGCTCATCGACATTACGGATATGCGTGAATGGCGTGAGGAGCGCGGGCAGGGGGTAGTGCATAAACCGATTCCAGGCTGGCAGAGTACCCTTGAGCAGCGTGGATTTGTTGGTTGCGCACGTCACTTCATTGAATGCGTGCAAAATCAGACAGTTCCGCAAACCGCCGGTGAACAGGCTGTGCTGGCGCAGCGCATCGTTGACAAGATCTGGCGCGACGCGATGAGTGAATAAACCCTGTAACATCTGGCGGTAGCAATTCACCATAATCCAGGTAGACTATTCGCCTCTTTCAGCGCCTGCCTTGCAGGCGTTTTGCCCGTGGGTCTGGATTAGAACACCGATGAATTTATTAAAATCGCTGGCCGCCGTCAGCTCGATGACCATGTTTTCGCGTGTGCTTGGCTTCGCACGTGACGCAATTGTCGCCAGAATCTTTGGCGCAGGGATGGCAACCGACGCCTTTTTTGTCGCTTTTAAACTTCCTAACTTGTTGCGCCGTATTTTTGCTGAAGGGGCATTTTCCCAGGCATTTGTACCGATTCTGGCGGAATATAAAAGCAAGCAGGGTGAAGACGCCACGCGGGTCTTTGTCTCTTATGTTTCTGGTCTGCTGACACTCGCGCTGGCGGTTGTGACGGTTGCCGGGATGCTCGCCGCGCCATGGGTAATCATGGTGACCGCGCCGGGCTTTGCTGATACTGCCGACAAATTTGCCCTGACTACCCAGCTATTACAGATTACTTTTCCCTATATTTTGCTGATCTCCCTGGCGTCGCTGGTGGGGGCGATTCTCAATACCTGGAACCGTTTTTCGATTCCGGCATTTGCCCCGACGTTACTTAACATCAGCATGATTGGTTTTGCGCTGTTTGCCGCGCCGTACTTTAATCCGCCTGTGCTGGCGCTGGCGTGGGCTGTAACGGTGGGCGGTATCCTGCAACTGGTTTATCAGCTACCGCACCTGAAGAAGATAGGCATGTTGGTTTTGCCACGCATTAACTTCCACGATGCGGGTGCGATGCGCGTGGTGAAACAGATGGGACCGGCGATTCTTGGCGTCTCTGTCAGTCAGATCTCCTTGATCATTAACACCATTTTTGCCTCGTTTTTGGCATCCGGTTCTGTGTCCTGGATGTATTACGCCGACCGTTTAATGGAGTTCCCGTCTGGCGTACTGGGCGTGGCGCTGGGCACCATTTTGCTACCGTCGCTGTCGAAAAGTTTTGCCAGCGGCAATCACGATGAATACAACCGCTTGATGGACTGGGGGCTGCGTCTTTGTTTCTTGCTGGCGCTGCCAAGCGCGGTGGCGCTGGGTATCCTTTCCGGGCCGTTGACCGTTTCACTGTTTCAATACGGTAAATTTACCGCCTTTGATGCGCTGATGACCCAGCGGGCGTTAATTGCTTACTCGGTGGGTTTGATTGGCCTGATTGTGGTGAAAGTGCTGGCTCCGGGCTTTTATTCCCGCCAGGACATTAAAACACCGGTAAAAATAGCCATCGTCACGCTGATCCTGACGCAATTGATGAACCTGGCGTTTATCGGCCCGTTGAAACATGCCGGATTGTCGCTTTCCATTGGTCTGGCGGCTTGCCTGAATGCTTCGCTGCTGTACTGGCAGTTGCGTAAGCAGAAAATCTTCACCCCGCAGCCCGGCTGGACTGCGTTTCTGTTGCGTTTGTTGGTAGCCGTATTGGTGATGTCAGGCGTGCTGTTAGGTATGTTACACATCATGCCAGAGTGGTCATTGGGCACTATGCCCTGGCGCTTACTACGCTTGATGGCGGTTGTTGTTGCGGGGATCGCGGCATACTTTGCCGCGCTGGCGGTGCTGGGCTTCAAAGTTAAAGAGTTTGCCCGTCGGACGGTGTAATAATGCGTTCCGGCCTGCATTGCAGGCCGGAGAAAATCTTCAGATAGATATCTTTTTACTGCCGCGATGGGACGTTGAGGTTTGACCGTTAGCCCCGTACAGCGTCGGTTCCTGATGCGGTTTCAGCATCTCCAGCGCCTGTTGATTGCGCTCAATCTGTCCTTCCAGAAGCCAGCCGTTATGTTGATTTAACTGGCGCAGTTGCTGCGTTTTCACGGTAATTTCCTGCCATCGCTGTGCGATCTCGTCGCTGTTTACAGTATCCAGTGTTTGCCGACGTAACTGCTCAAGGTAATCCAGCGTTGCCAGCAGTGAGCTTTTTTGTTCTGTAGTCCATTGCAACTGGCTGCCGTTGATCTGCCCCATAGAGAGATGTTGTTGCTCTTGATCCATCACCATTTTAAGCTCGTTAAGCACTGCGGACATCTGGTCGAGGATCTCTGCAAGACGCGTCATAAGCCTATTTACTCAGTAAGTCTTGTTGTACTTCGCTGATCAGCGCGTCGGCAATTTTGCCGATATCCATTTTTAGCTCACCGTTACGAATCGCCTGTCTCAACGCTTCTACGCGTTCAAGATTGATATCACTGCTGCCTGGCTGCATCAATTTTGCCTGCGCATCGCTTAACGTGACGTTGGTGCTGGTGGCTGCGGTCGTTTTAGTCGAGCGGGTATTGGCTACCGGCGCGTCAGTGTTTTCGCGTGGCTGAACGGTGCTTACGGGCTTCAGAGGTGAAGTGCGGTCAATACTCATGGTTTATTCCTCATTGAGGGCGCTTTTATCATTTGTTGCTTATTTATCGGCAATAGTCGGTCAATCTTTAACAGCTTACAGGTTTATAAGAATATTCCCATCAGCATCCACCACGCCACTGACCACCTGACCCGACACCATGCGGACACGGGCATTTTGCGCGACGGCGGCATTGTTCAGTGCCTGACCTTCAGCATTGGCGCTGAATCCCTCCCCGCTGGCAATCACATTGACGCGTTGACCGGCTTTGACTCGCCAGGCCTGGCGCAGCATAGTTAGCTGTACAGGCTGTTCGGGCGCCAGATCGCGCAGGCTGACGGCATCAACAAGTTGATTGACATCCAGCACAGTACGCGGCGGTAAGGTATCCAGCCGTCCGCGTTTTAGTTTGACACTGCCAGATTCCAGTTTTCCCCCACGCACAACGGGCATCGCAGCAACCACATAATTTCCCGTGGCCTGCACATTAACCTGCAAATATCGTTTGTCGTTGCCGCAGCGCGCCAGCACATTCACATTGCCCCACAGGCGGGAATTGCTGGTCATCGACAGCAATGGCTGTTCACACGGAGGCAGTAAATGGGGCGCAGTACGAATAGAGACCCGGACTTCATCACTCAGTCCTGCCAGTTGTGCGGCAAAAAAGGTTTGCAATTGTGATGTGAGATCGCCAGCCGCACTCAGCGGACTGAACAGTATCGCGATGATCGCCATACAACGCTTCATTGCCAGCATTTTCACCTCCAGCCATTTCTACAGGCCAAATTGTACCCGCGCGCTGTGACCATCAACGGCATAAATAGCGACCCATTTTGCGTTTATTCCGCCGATAACGCACGCGTAAAGCCTTTAAGCTGACGGCAGAATTTTGATACCTGCGGAGGAGATATGCTCGATAAGCTCGACGCCGCCTTACGTTTTCAACAAGAGGCGCTCAATCTGCGCGCCCAGCGTCAGGAAGTGCTGGCGGCAAATATCGCCAATGCTGATACCCCTGGTTATCAGGCGCGCGATATAGATTTTGCCAGTGAACTTAAAAAAGTGATGCAGCGTGGACGAGATGAAACCAGCGTGGTTGCGCTGACCATGACCTCAACGCAACACATTCCGGCGCAGGCGCTGACGCCTCCTTCCACAGAACTGCAATACCGTATTCCGGATCAGCCTTCGCTGGACGGCAATACCGTCGATATGGATCGCGAACGTACCCAGTTTGCCGATAACAGCCTGCAATACCAGATGAGCCTTAGTGCGTTGAGTGGGCAAATCAAAGGCATGATGAACGTTTTACAGAGCGGAAATTAACGGATGGCACTGCTGAATATTTTTGATATCGCCGGATCGGCGTTAACTGCTCAGTCCCAGCGTCTGAACGTGGCGGCCAGTAATCTGGCTAATGCCGACAGTGTGACTGGCCCAGACGGACAACCTTATCGGGCAAAACAGGTGGTGTTCCAGGTGAACGCCGCGCCAGGCGCTGCTACGGGCGGCGTAAAGGTTGCCGATGTTATTGAAAGTCAGGCTCCGGACAAACTGGTTTATGAGCCGGGTAATCCGCTGGCGGACGCGAAGGGCTACGTGAAAATGCCAAACGTTGATGTTGTCGGGGAGATGGTTAACACCATGTCGGCGTCGCGCAGCTATCAGGCCAACGTGGAAGTGCTTAACACGGTGAAAAGCATGATGCTGAAAACCCTCACGCTCGGTCAATAAAGGAGAAAGCCATGTCCATTGCGGTAACCACCACCGATCCGACAAATACCGGCGTCAGCTCTACCAGCAGTAGTTCGATCACGGGCAGTAACGCCGCAGATTTACAAAGCAGTTTTCTGACCTTGCTGGTGGCACAACTAAAAAACCAGGACCCGACCAATCCAATGGAAAACAACGAGCTGACGTCGCAACTGGCGCAAATCAGCACGGTCAGTGGGATTGAAAAACTCAATACTACGCTCGGTTCGATTTCCGGGCAGATAGACAACAGTCAGTCGCTACAGGCCAGTAACCTGATTGGTCACGGTGTGATGATCCCCGGCACCACTATTCTTGCCGGAACCGGCAGTGAAGAAGGTGCGGTAACCACGACCACACCGTTCGGTGTTGAACTGCAACAGGCGGCAGACAAAGTCACTGCCACTATCACTGATAAAAACGGCGCGGTTGTGCGCACTATTGATATCGGTGAACTGACCGCCGGCGTCCACAGTTTCACCTGGGACGGTACGTTAACTGATGGCACAACCGCTCCAAATGGTTCTTATAACGTGGCGATTAGCGCCAGTAATGGTGGTACGCAGTTAGTGGCTCAACCGCTGCAGTTTGCTCTGGTACAGGGCGTGATTCGCGGCAACAACGGGAATACGCTGGATCTTGGTACTTACGGCACCACCACGCTCGACGAAGTACGGCAGATAATCTAAGCCTTCACATTTCAGGAGTCAGTCATGGCCTTTTCTCAAGCGGTAAGCGGATTAAACGCTGCCGCCACCAACCTCGATGTCATTGGCAACAATATCGCCAACTCCGCCACCTATGGCTTTAAATCCGGCACGGCTTCATTTGCTGATATGTTCGCGGGTTCTAAAGTGGGACTGGGAGTAAAAGTTGCTGGCATCACCCAGGATTTTACCGATGGCACGACCACCAATACCGGACGTGGTCTTGACGTTGCTATCAGCCAGAACGGTTTTTTTCGCCTGGTAGACAGCAACGGCTCGGTGTTTTATAGCCGTAACGGGCAATTCAAACTCGATGAAAACCGCAACCTGGTGAATATGCAAGGTTTACAGTTGACAGGTTATCCGGCAACCGGCACGCCGCCGACCATTCAGCAAGGGGCGAATCCGACCAATATTTCGATTCCAAATACCCTGATGGCGGCAAAAACCACCACCACGGCGTCGATGCAGATCAACCTGAACTCCAGTGATCCGCTTCCGTCGGTGACTACCTTTGATGCCAGTAATGCGGATAGCTATAACAAAAAAGGCTCGGTGACTGTTTTCGATAGTCAGGGGAATGCTCATGACATGAGCGTCTACTTTGTGAAGACCGGGGATAATAACTGGGATGTTTATACCCAGGACAGCAGTGATCCAACAGGCACAGCGAACCACGCAACGACGCTAGCGTTTAATGCCAATGGCATATTGACTTCGGGGGGGACAGCGAACATTACCACCGGCGCAATCAATGGCGCAGATCCTGCCTCATTCTCGTTAAGTTTCCTCAATTCTATGCAGCAAAACACCGGCGCAAACAACATTGTGGCAACCACGCAGGATGGCTACAAACCTGGCGATTTGGTGAGCTATCAAATCAACGATGACGGCACGGTAGTCGGTAACTATTCCAACGAACAAACCCAGTTGCTGGGGCAGATTGTGCTGGCAAACTTCGCTAACAACGAAGGGCTGGCTTCCGAAGGCGATAACGTCTGGTCTGCGACGCAATCTTCTGGTGTGGCGCTGCTGGGGACTGCCGGAACGGGTAATTTTGGCAGTCTGACCAACGGCGCGCTGGAAGCGTCCAACGTCGATCTCAGCAAAGAACTGGTCAATATGATTGTCGCCCAGCGTAACTATCAGTCCAATGCTCAGACCATCAAAACCCAGGATCAGATCCTTAACACGCTGGTTAACTTACGCTAATTGCTGACGGAATAGCTCAATGGATCACGCAATCTATACCGCAATGGGCGCCGCCAGCCAGACGCTGAATCAGCAGGCGGTGACCGCCAGTAATCTGGCAAATGCCTCGACACCGGGTTTTCGCGCGCAGTTAAACGCCTTACGTGCGGTGCCGGTGGAAGGGCTTTCTCTGCCCACGCGTACGCTGGTGACCGCGTCAACGCCGGGTGCAGACATGACTCCCGGCAAGATGGATTACACCTCGCGCCCGCTGGACGTCGCATTACAGCAGGACGGCTGGCTGGCCGTGCAGACTATTGACGGTAGCGAAGGGTATACGCGTAACGGCAGCATCCAGGTTGATCCCACCGGGCAACTGACGATTCAGGGGCATCCGGTGATTGGCGAGGCGGGACCGATTGCTGTACCGGAAGGGGCAGAAATCACGATTGCCGCCGATGGCACGATTTCGGCGCGGAATCCCGGCGATCCGGCAAATACCGTCGCGCCAGTGGGGCGTCTGAAACTGGTGAAAGCCACGGGTAGTGAAGTACAGCGTGGTGATGACGGTATTTTTCGTTTAAATGCGGAAAGCCAGGCAACGCGTGGCACGGTGCTGCAGGCTGACCCGACGTTGCGTGTGATGTCGGGCGTTCTGGAAGGCAGTAACGTCAATGCCGTTTCGGCAATGAGCGACATGATTGCCAGCGCGCGGCGTTTTGAAATGCAGATGAAGGTGATCAGCAGCGTCGATGATAACGCGGGGCGTGCCAATCAACTGCTGTCGATGAGTTAATTCAACGATTGATGACATTGCAATAAAAGCGCGCGGACTATTCCCTCGCCCCTTTGGGGAGAGGGTTAGGGTGAGGGGAAATTCACACTGTCGCGTGCTTTTGCTCTGCTTGTCAGCAATCCACCACAGGATATTTTATGATCAGTTCATTATGGATCGCCAAAACGGGTCTCGACGCCCAGCAAACCAATATGGACGTTATTGCCAACAACCTGGCAAACGTCAGCACCAACGGTTTTAAGCGCCAGCGGGCGGTGTTTGAAGATCTGCTTTATCAAACCATTCGCCAGCCTGGCGCACAGTCTTCCGAACAAACCACCTTACCATCCGGGTTACAAATTGGCACCGGTGTGCGTCCGGTCGCCACTGAACGTTTACACAGTCAGGGCAATCTGTCGCAAACCAATAACAGCAAAGATGTTGCCATCAAAGGGCAGGGTTTTTTCCAGGTCATGTTACCGGATGGCTCATCAGCCTATACCCGTGACGGCTCTTTCCAGGTGGATCAGAACGGGCAACTGGTGACGGCCGGTGGCTTTCAGGTGCAGCCAGCAATCACCATTCCGGCGAATGCGTTAAGTATCACCATTGGTCGTGATGGCGTGGTAAGCGTTACCCAGCAAGGTCAGGCGGCGCCGGTTCAGGTTGGGCAACTCAATCTCACTACCTTTATGAACGACACCGGGCTGGAGAGTATTGGTGAAAACCTTTACACCGAAACGCAATCCTCCGGCGCACCGAATGAAAGCACACCGGGTCTGAACGGTGCAGGACTGTTGTATCAAGGGTATGTTGAAACATCTAACGTCAACGTGGCGGAAGAACTGGTCAACATGATCCAGGTACAGCGCGCCTACGAAATCAACAGTAAAGCGGTATCCACTACCGATCAAATGCTGCAAAAACTGACGCAACTCTAAGGCATACCGGTGGGGACTCTCACCGGTTTACTGATTTTGAAGATGATAGCCATGCAAAAAAACGCTGTGCATACTTACGCCATTTCCAGCTTGTTGGTGCTTTCACTATCCGGCTGTGCCTGGATACCCTCCACGCCGCTGGTGCAGGGGGCGACCAGTGCACAGCCGGTTCCCGGCCCGACGCCCGTTGCCAACGGTTCAATTTTTCAGTCTGCCCAGCCGATTAACTATGGCTATCAACCGCTGTTTGAAGATCGCCGACCGCGCAATATTGGTGACACGCTGACCATTGTGTTGCAGGAGAACGTCAGCGCCAGCAAGAGTTCCTCTGCGAATGCCAGCCGTGACGGTAAAACTAATTTTGGCTTTGATACTGTGCCGCGCTATTTGCAGGGGCTGTTTGGTAACGCCCGCGCCGATGTCGATGCCTCTGGTGGCAATAGTTTCAACGGTAAAGGCGGTGCTAATGCCAGCAATACCTTTAGCGGCACATTAACAGTGACGGTCGATCAGGTGCTGGTCAACGGTAACCTGCATGTAGTGGGCGAAAAACAGATCGCCATTAATCAGGGCACTGAATTTATTCGCTTCTCTGGCGTGGTTAATCCACGCACTATCAGCGGCAGCAATACCGTACCGTCTACTCAGGTGGCGGATGCGCGTATTGAATACGTAGGCAATGGCTACATTAACGAAGCGCAAAATATGGGCTGGTTGCAGCGTTTCTTCCTTAACCTGTCGCCAATGTAAGTGAGGCTGTGGTGATTAAATTTCTCTCTGCATTAATTCTTCTACTGGTTACGACGGCGGCTCAGGCTGAGCGTATTCGCGATCTCACCAGTGTTCAGGGGGTAAGGCAAAACTCACTGATTGGCTATGGTCTGGTGGTGGGGCTGGATGGCACCGGTGACCAGACAACCCAGACGCCGTTTACCACACAAACGCTTAATAACATGCTCTCACAGCTGGGAATTACCGTTCCGACGGGCACCAATATGCAGCTAAAAAACGTCGCTGCAGTAATGGTGACGGCGTCGCTTCCGCCATTTGGTCGCCAGGGGCAAACCATCGACGTGGTGGTTTCTTCTATGGGGAACGCCAAAAGTCTGCGTGGCGGCACGTTGTTGATGACACCGCTTAAGGGCGTTGATAGCCAGGTGTATGCGCTGGCGCAGGGCAACATTCTGGTTGGCGGTGCGGGCGCATCGGCGGGGGGCAGCAGTGTCCAGGTTAACCAACTGAACGGCGGACGGATCACTAATGGTGCGATTATTGAGCGCGAATTGCCCAGCCAGTTTGGCGCTGGCAATACCCTCAATTTGCAGCTAAATGAGGAAGATTTCACCATGGCGCAGGAAATTGCCGATACCATCAACCGCACACGTGGATACGGTAACGCGACGGCGTTAGATGCGCGGACTATTCAGGTACGCGTGCCGAGTGGCAACAGTTCCCAGGTGCGTTTCCTTGCTGATATCCAGAATATGCAGGTTAATGTCATCCCGCAGGACGCCAAAGTGATTATTAACTCGCGTACTGGTTCAGTGGTGATGAATCGTGAAGTGACGCTGGACAGTTGCGCGGTAGCACAGGGGAATCTCTCGGTTACGGTAAATCGTCAGGTTAACGTGAGTCAACCAGACACACCGTTTGGTGGCGGGCAGACCGTTGTCACGCCACAAACCCAGATCGACTTACGCCAGAGCGGCGGTTCGCTGCAAAGCGTACGTTCTAGTGCCAGCCTCAATAACGTGGTGCGCGCGCTCAATGCGCTGGGCGCTACGCCGATGGATCTGATGTCCATACTGCAATCAATGCAAAGCGCGGGATGTCTGCGGGCAAAACTGGAAATCATCTGATGATTAGCGACAGCAAACTACTGGCAAGTGCCGCCTGGGATGCGCAATCGCTTAACGATCTGAAAGCGAAAGCGGGCGAAGATCCGGCGGCAAATATTCGTCCGGTTGCCCGCCAGGTGGAAGGGATGTTCGTGCAGATGATGCTGAAAAGTATGCGTGAAGCCCTACCGAAAGATGGCCTGTTCAGTAGTGAGCACACTCGCCTCTACACCAGTATGTATGACCAGCAGATTGCCCAACAGATGACGGCGGGCAAAGGTCTGGGACTGGCGGAGATGATGGTAAAACAGATGACGCCAGAACAACCACTGCCAGATGAAGCGACGCCAACGGCACCGATGAAATTCCCGCTCGAAACCGTGGTGCGTTATCAAAATCAGACACTCACGCAGCTTGTGCAAAAAGCCGTGCCACGTAACTACGATGATTCGCTGCCAGGTGACAGTAAAGCATTCCTCGCCCAACTCTCATTGCCCGCCCAACTGGCAAGCCAGCAAAGCGGTGTGCCACATCATCTGATCCTCGCCCAGGCCGCGCTGGAATCAGGCTGGGGTCAACGGCAAATTCGTCGTGAAAATGGTGAACCAAGCTATAACCTGTTTGGCGTCAAAGCCTCTGCCAACTGGAAAGGGGCGGTGACTGAAATTACCACTACCGAATATGAAAACGGCGAAGCGAGGAAAGTGAAGGCGAAGTTTCGGGTCTACAGCTCTTATCTTGAAGCATTGTCGGATTATGTAGGACTGTTAACGCGTAATCCGCGTTACGCTGCCGTGGCGACCGCCCCAAGCGCCGAGCAGGGCGCGCAGGCATTACAGGACGCGGGCTATGCTACCGATCCTCATTATGCCCGCAAACTCACCAAGATGATTCAACAGATGAAATCGGTAAGCGACAAGGTGAGTAAGACCTACAACATCAGTATCGATAATCTGTTCTGAACAACTCAAGTCCGGCGGGTCGCTGCCGATAATGCTCTGTAATTGAAAGCTTATAAGGAACCTCCATGTCCAGCTTGATCAATAACGCCATGAGCGGACTTAACGCGGCTCAGGCGGCGTTAAATACGGCGAGTAATAATATTTCCAGCTATAACGTTGCCGGATATACCCGTCAAACGACCATTATGGCGCAGGCCAATAGCACTCTGGGGGCAGGCGGCTGGGTTGGCAATGGCGTCTACGTTTCCGGCGTACAGCGTGAGTACGACGCCTTTATTACCAACCAGTTACGTGCGGCGCAGACCCAGAGTAGCGGCCTGACTTCCCGCTATGAACAGATGTCGAAAATCGACAATATGCTCTCTGGTAGCACCACGTCGCTGGCAACACAGATGCAGGACTTCTTCACCAGTCTGCAAACGCTGGTCAGCAACGCGGAAGATCCAGCAGCACGTCAGGCATTGATTGGTAAATCAGAAGGGCTGGTGAATCAGTTTAAAACCACCGATCAGTATCTGCGCGACCAGGACAAACAGGTCAATATCGCGATAGGTGCCAGCGTTGACCAGATCAACAATTTCGCTAAACAAATCGCCAGCCTGAACGATCAAATTTCACGCCTGACAGGTGTGGGGGCAGGGGCGTCACCCAACAATCTCCTGGATCAACGCGATCAACTGGTGAGTGAATTAAACCAGATTGTTGGTGTAGAAGTCAGCGTTCAGGATGGCGGCACTTATAACATCACGATGGCCAATGGTTACTCGCTGGTACAAGGTAGTACGGCGCGCCAGCTGGCGGCAGTACCGTCCAGCGCCGATCCTTCTCGTACCACTGTCGCTTATGTTGATGGGACAGTAGGCAATATTGAGATCCCGGAGAAGTTGCTGAATACCGGGTCGCTGGGCGGCATTCTGACATTCCGTTCTCAGGATCTTGACCAGACGCGCAATACGCTCGGGCAACTGGCGCTGGCATTTGCCGAGGCTTTCAATACCCAACATAACAAGGGATTTGATGCCAATGGTAAGGAAGGGCAGGATTTCTTTGCCATCGGTAAGCCGGCTGTACTGGAGAATACTAAAAACCAGGGTAACAGCGCGATTAGCGCCACAGTGACCGATGGCTCTGCCGTGCTGGCGACAGATTACAAAATCTCCTTTAGCAACGATCAGTGGCAGGTCACCCGCCTTGCCAGCAATACCACTTTTCCGGTGACGCCGGATGCTGACGGTAAAGTCACGTTTGATGGTCTGGAGTTGACGTTTACTGGCACACCAGTCGCTAACGACAGCTTTACGCTGAAACCGGTAAGCGATGCCATCGTCAATATGAACGTTTTAATCACCGACGAAGCAGAAATCGCCATGGCGAGTGATAAAACGGCTGGTGAGAGCGACAACCGCAATGGTCAGGCGCTGCTGGATTTGCAAAGCAACGGTAAAACGGTGGGCGGGGCGAAATCCTTTAACGACGCCTATGCCTCGTTGGTCAGCGACATCGGTAATAAAACCGCTACGTTGAAAACCAGCAGTACCACGCAAGGTAATGTGGTAACGCAACTTTCTAATCAGCAGCAATCTATTTCCGGCGTCAACCTCGACGAAGAGTACGGCAACCTGCAACGCTTTCAGCAGTATTACCTGGCGAATGCGCAGGTTTTGCAGACGGCGAACGCCATTTTTGATGCGCTGATTAACATTCGCTAAGGGAGAGAAAAAATGCGTTTCAGTACTCAAATGATGTACCAGCAGAACATGCGCGGTATCACCAGTTCTCAGGCGGAATGGATGAAGTACGGCGAACAGATGTCGACGGGTAAGCGAGTCGTTAACCCTTCAGATGATCCCATTGCTGCATCACAAGCCGTAGTGCTCTCACAAGCGCAGGCGCAAAACAGCCAGTACACGCTGGCGCGTACTTTCGCGACTCAAAAAGTATCACTGGAAGAGAGTGTGCTTAGCCAGGTGACCACTGCTATCCAGAATGCTCAGGAGAAAATTGTCTATGCCAGCAACGGCACCTTGAGTGACGATGACCGGGCATCGCTGGCAACGGATATTCAGGGGCTCCGTGACCAGTTGTTGAATCTGGCGAATACCACTGACGGTAACGGGCGCTACATTTTTGCGGGTTATAAAACAGAAACCGCGCCGTTTAGCGAAGAGAAAGGTAAATATGTCGGCGGAACAGAAAGTATTAAGCAACAGGTAGATGCTTCGCGTTCGATGGTGATAGGGCATACCGGCGACAAAATTTTTAATAGCATTACCAGTAATGCAGTAGCGGAACCAGACGGTAGCGATTCTGAAACCAATCTTTTTGCCATGCTGGATAGCGCCATCGCTGCGCTTAAAACACCGGTTGCGGATGGTGAAGCGGATCAAGAAACCTCCGCTGCGGCGTTAGATAAAACCAACCGTGGCCTGAAAAACTCGCTGAATAATGTGCTCACCGTACGCGCGGAATTAGGTACGCAGCTGAACGAGCTGGAGTCGCTGGATTCTTTAGGTAGCGATCGCGCTTTAGGCCAAACGCAGCAGATGAGTGATTTGGTTGATGTGGACTGGAACGCGACTATTTCATCTTACATCATGCAGCAAACAGCATTGCAGGCGTCGTACAAAGCGTTTACTGATATGCAGGGGTTATCGCTTTTCCAGCTCAACAAATAAGCACTTTTTCAAACATATCATGAAACTGGGTATGTTTTGTCTGCCTGCTCTGGGATCGCCGGGGCGGGCATTTTTTTTGCCTGATTTGAGTAGTTGGCTAGCAAGAATGCCATTTGATGAATTTGAATATGTTGATTCAAAGATGAAATAAAAAGCCCCGGCGGTTGCCAGGGCTTGATTACTTTGAGCTAATGATTACTCAACAGGTTGCGGACGCGCAGGAGCGGCAGAGGCATGATGCGTTGCCGTATGACCACCTGCGGCACCTTTACCTTCAAAGGCAAAAGTAGGGCGCTGCCAGTCACTGTGACGCGGTGCTTCCGGAACATATTCCGGTGCCGGAGCGCGTGTCATCGGTGCGGTAGCGTGGTTATGCTCAACGGTAATCTCAGGTTCAACAGCGGCTACCGTTTCAACTTCTGCTGCGACTTCAGCGACCACAGGTGCGGCAGGTTGAGCGACAACTTCAGGTTCGGCAACTACAACTTCGGCAGTTTCGGCAACTTCTTCAATATCTGCCGTCTCTTCCTGCGGTTCAACTACCGGTTCCGCGTGTTCTGCAACGTCCTGCGCTACAGCAACATCAGCCTCGGCAATCACCTGTGGCTGTTCAGTTACCGCTGCGGCAATCACTTCAGGATGCGTCGTTTCAACCACTTCCGGTTGCGCTTGTGCAACCGGAACCGGTGCTTCTATAGTTTCGGTCACTTCTTCAATAACCGGCGCGGCAACGACAGGTTCGACAGCGGCGGCGACAGGGACTTCAGTCACCATCGGCTGCATCTGTACTTCTTCCTGTTCGCGTTGCTCTTCAACCTGTACATCTTGCGGACGTACAACCGGATAGCGGATCCAGACTTTGCCAGAGGCCAGTTCCGGAGACGCACACGCTACGGTTAACGGCATTGGTGACTGAACCGGATAACGCTCGTCACGATAGCGACGACGACGCTGACCACTCACGCGCAGATGGCGAGGCGAGCGACGAGAACGACGCGGCATACCGCCGTTGTCACGGTTATCGACATTGTTCTCTTCTTGTTGTTCCGGCGCAGTTTGTGCAACGACTGGCAATGGTACTTTCACCAGTTCAGTACGTTGGGCAGACGCTTCCTGCATAACAGGTTCGGCGGCGACGGTTTCTTCAACCACCGGAGCGGCTACCACTTCTTCCGCAACGCTTTGCTCGTAACGCACTTTCTGATTTAGCTGGCGCTGTTTACGACGCGGTTGAACCGGACGTACACGCTCCTCCTGTTCTGTTTCCTGAACAGATTGCTCCTCAACATTCAGTGCCTTCGCTTCTTGTTGTACCTGACGTTTATCATCGTTGCGGCGACGACTACGCTCACGACGCGGTGTTTGCTGCTCGTCGGTGGTACGCGCTTTTTCTGTTACATCAGCCTGCTGACGGCTCTCACGCGTCTCGGCAGTTTGCTGCTGTGACTGGCGACGATTACGACGGTTTTCTTCGCGATTATCGCTACCCTCTGTACGTTCGCTACGCGTGTCGCGGCGTTCATTACGGTCACGGCGATTGTTCTGACGAGGCTTACGGCGATCCTGTTGACGTTCCGGTTTCGTTTCTGCTTTTGGTGCAGGTTGCTCGGTTGGTTTGGTTTCTTCACCACCGCTGAACAGCGATTTCAGGGCGCTGAAGAGACGGCTTAACAGGCCTGGTTGTGCAGGAGCAGCAGGTGTTGTCGGCGCGGCTTTAGGCGCTGTGGCTGCCGCAGGCGTTACAGGTTCTGCCGGGGCTGGAGCTGGTGGCACATCCGGCATGGCAAAAGTCGCCAGTGCAGGTTGTTCTGGACGTTTACGCTCCGCAAACTCTTCTTCTGACGGCAGCGCCATTGCTTCTTCATGCAGCTTCGGCAGCATGTAGCTTAAGGTCGGCGTCTCTTCCCCTTTACGCACGCGCAGTACGTGGTAGTGCGGGGTTTCCATCTGATCGTTTGGTACAATCACACAGCGCACGCCGTCCTGACGGGTTTCAATTGCATTTACCGCAGAACGTTTTTCGTTCAGCAGGTAAGAGGCAATAGGGACAGGAACAATGGCGTGGACTTCCTGGGTGTTCTCTTTCAGGGCTTCTTCTTCAATCAAACGCAGAATAGAGAGCGACAGGGATTCATTATCACGCACGGTGCCAGTACCGGAGCAACGCGGGCAGACGTGATGGCTGGATTCACCCAGCGACGGGCTCAGGCGCTGACGGGACATCTCGAGCAGGCCAAAGCGAGAAATATGGCTGATTTGAATACGCGCACGATCCTGACGTACCGCTTCACGCAGACGGTTTTCCACCGCGCGCTGATGGCGTACAGGCGTCATGTCGATGAAGTCGATAACAATCAGACCGCCGAGGTCACGCAGGCGTAGCTGACGAGCAATCTCATCGGCTGCTTCCAGGTTAGTGTTAAATGCAGTTTCTTCGATATCGCCGCCGCGAGTTGCACGCGCGGAGTTGATGTCGATGGCGGTTAACGCTTCGGTGCTGTCGATAACAATGGAGCCACCAGACGGCAGACGGACTTCACGCTGGAAGGCGGACTCGATCTGCGATTCGATCTGGTAGTGGCTGAACAGGGGAATTTCACCCGTGTACAGTTTGATTTTGCTGCTGAAATCCGGGCGACCCAACGCGGCGATATGCTGACGCGCCAGTTCGAGTACTTTCGGATTATCGATAAGGATTTCGCCGATGTCCTGGCGTAAGTAATCGCGAAATGCGCGAACGATAACATTGCTCTCCTGATGGATCAGGAACGGAGCAGGGCGGCTTTCAGCGGCTTTTTTGATGGCTTCCCAGTGTTTCAGGCGGAAGCTTAAATCCCATTGCAGCGCCTCAGCAGATTTGCCGACGCCAGCGGTGCGCACGATAAGCCCCATGCCTTCCGGCAGTTCAAGGCTCGCCAGTGCTTCTTTTAATTCGGTACGGTCGTCGCCTTCGATACGGCGAGAAATGCCACCCGCGCGCGGGTTGTTCGGCATCAGAACCAGATAGCTACCCGCCAGGCTGATAAAGGTGGTCAGTGCCGCGCCTTTGTTGCCGCGCTCTTCTTTATCGATCTGAACAATGACTTCCTGACCTTCGCGTAACACATCTTTAATGTTAGGACGGCCATGAGCACTGTAATTAGCAGGGAAATATTCGCGGGCAATTTCTTTTAGTGGGAGGAAACCGTGACGTTCAGCGCCGTAATCAACAAAAGCAGCTTCCAGACTCGGTTCAATGCGGGTGATTTTACCTTTGTAGATGTTCGCCTTTTTCTGTTCATGCCCTGGACTTTCGATATCCAGATCATACAGACGCTGCCCATCTACAAGGGCAACGCGCAACTCTTCCTGCTGAGTTGCGTTGATTAACATTCTTTTCATCGTAACTTACTCATTATTCTTACATTGACGACTAAGCTGCGGGCAAAGTAACGCCTTTCCGGGTGTGAACCGATGGCCTCGTGTCTAGTCGCGTCGCCAACCTCACGGTTATCGTCAGCTCAAAGAGGCGCAGAGTGTCGGTTGCCCGTTTTTCATGCGGAAAAACAGCGCAATTATCAGAGAAACAGACTGGGTATTACTCTCCAGAAATATTTCCATCTACCGGTAAGGACTGCAACCCGCAGCCCGCTAACTGCCTGAAAGATCAATACGTCTTACGCCATTGCTGCGTTGATGATCGGTCGGGCAAAATGGGGTATTCCGTAAAATTTCTTGTTTTAACAAGGTTGGACACGGAAACGTTCTCATTATTCCACTGCAAGCCTTGTTATAGCAAGATGACTTTTACCATTTATCACCCACTTACTCACAGTTTTTTCACTTCTTACTGGCGATTGGTTTAATAACCATCAATTAAGTGATTGCACTGGGAAGTAATAAGGTGCAGAACTAAATATAAGCATAGAAAAATGAGTGGCGCGAATCCTGTTGGCTATTTAGAATCGCCCACCATGAAAACAGAGACTCCATCCGTAAAAATCGTTGCTATTACCGCTGATGAAGCGGGGCAACGTATCGACAACTTTTTGCGCACCCAATTGAAAGGCGTACCAAAAAGTATGATTTACCGTATTTTGCGTAAAGGCGAAGTGCGGGTGAACAAAAAACGTATTAAGCCTGAATATAAACTCGAAGCCGGTGATGAAGTGCGTATTCCGCCGGTTCGCGTTGCTGAACGGGAAGAAGAGGCCGTTTCGCCGCATCTGCAAAAAGTGGCGGCGCTGGCGGACGTCATCTTATATGAAGATGATCATATCCTGGTGCTGAATAAACCCTCAGGTACGGCGGTGCATGGCGGCAGTGGTTTAAGTTTCGGCGTTATTGAAGGGCTGAGGGCGTTGCGCCCGGAAGCGCGATTCCTTGAACTGGTGCATCGACTCGACCGGGACACTTCAGGTGTATTGCTGGTAGCGAAAAAACGTTCGGCGTTACGTTCTCTGCATGAGCAATTACGTGAAAAAGGGATGCAAAAAGATTATCTGGCGCTGGTGCGCGGTCAGTGGCAGTCACACGTGAAGAGTGTCCAGGCTCCGCTGCTGAAGAATATTCTGCAAAGCGGTGAACGTATTGTGCGCGTGAGCCAGGAAGGTAAACCGTCAGAAACTCGCTTCAAAGTGGAAGAACGCTATGCGTTTGCCACGCTGGTTCGTTGCAGTCCGGTTACCGGACGTACGCACCAGATCCGTGTGCATACTCAATACGCTGGTCATCCGATTGCGTTTGATGATCGCTACGGTGACCGTGAATTTGACAGACAGCTCACTGAAGCAGGCACGGGATTAAATCGTCTGTTCCTGCACGCCGCAGCGTTGAAGTTTACCCATCCGGGAACGGGTGAGGTGATGCGTATCGAAGCGCCGATGGATGAAGGTTTGAAGCGGTGTTTGCAAAAGCTGCGTAACGCGCACTGATACAAGCATATAAGCCTGATAATGGGCGGTTGGCCTGATAAGGCGTTTACGCCGCCTCAGGCCGCCAGCACCGATTGCCGGATGCGACGTAACCGCATCCGGCGCAAACAACTATCCCATCAGTGGGTTTTTCCCTTCCCGACGTAACATCTGACAGAGTGCGATGAGCGGCAAACCAACCAGCGTGTTAGGGTCACGTCCTTCTAAACGCTCGAATAACGTAATGCCAAATCCTTCACTCTTAAAACTGCCAGCGCAGTGCAGGGGATGTTCTTTACGCACGTAATTATCAATCTCCGCCTCGCTTAAGTGGCGGAAATGAACGTCAAAAGGTTCCACTTCTGTTTGCAGATGCCCATTCGCCGAATTAAACAACGCCAGTCCAGTATAGAAGGTGACGATATTGCCGCTGGCTTTGCGTAATTGCAGACGCGCATTTTCTTCCGTTAACGGTTTACCGGTGATTTCCCCATCAAGAACACACACCTGGTCTGAACCAATAATTAAATGAGAGGGATAACGTGACGCTAAGGATTGCGCTTTTTCTTGCGCCAGCCGGAGCACCAGCTGGCGCGGTGATTCATCGCTATGCGGGGTTTCGTCGACCTCCGGGGCGGCACATTCGAAAGAGATTTGTAGTTTTTCAAGTAGGGCGCGGCGCCAGGGCGAAGTGGAGGCTAAAATAAGTTTAGACATATTTTTTTCCATCAGATATAGCGTATTGATGATAGCCATTTTAAACTATGCGCTTCGTTTTGCAGGTTGATGTTCGTTATCAGCACTGAACGAAAATAAAGCAGTAACCCGCAATGTGTGCGAATTATTGGCAAAAGGCAACCACAGGCTGCCTTTTTCTTTGACTCTATGACGTTACAAAGTTAATATGCGCGCCCTATGCAAAAGGTAAAATTACCCCTGACTCTCGATCCGGTTCGTACGGCTCAAAAACGCCTTGATTACCAGGGTATCTATACTCCTGATCAGGTTGAGCGCGTCGCCGAATCCGTAGTCAGTGTGGACAGTGATGTGGAATGCTCCATGTCGTTCGCTATCGATAACCAACGTCTCGCAGTGTTAAACGGCGATGCGAAGGTGACGGTAACGCTCGAGTGTCAGCGTTGCGGGAAGCCGTTTACTCATCAGGTCTACACAACGTACTGTTTTAGTCCTGTGCGTTCAGACGAACAGGCTGAAGCACTGCCGGAAGCGTATGAACCGATTGAGGTTAACGAATTCGGTGAAATCGATCTGCTTGCAATGGTTGAAGATGAAATCATCCTCGCCTTGCCGGTAGTTCCGGTGCATGATTCTGAACACTGTGAAGTGTCCGAAGCGGACATGGTCTTTGGTGAACTGCCTGAAGAAGCGCAAAAGCCAAATCCATTTGCCGTATTAGCCAGCTTAAAGCGTAAGTAATTGGTGCTCCCCGTTGGATCGGGGATAAACCGTAATTGAGGAGTAAGGTCCATGGCCGTACAACAGAATAAACCAACCCGTTCCAAACGTGGCATGCGTCGTTCCCATGACGCGCTGACCGCAGTCACCAGCCTGTCTGTAGACAAAACTTCTGGTGAAAAACACCTGCGTCACCACATCACTGCCGACGGTTACTACCGTGGCCGCAAGGTCATCGCTAAGTAATCACGCATCTGCGTGATGAAGCTTAGTGAGGATTTTCCCCAGGCAACTGGGGAAAGACCAAACCGGGCGGCGACGATACCTTGACACGTCTAACCCTGGCGTTAGATGTCATGGGGGGCGATTTTGGTCCTTCTGTGACAGTGCCTGCAGCTTTGCAGGCACTGAACTCTAATTCGCAACTCACTCTTCTTTTAGTCGGTAATCCCGACGCCATCACGCCATTACTTGCTAAAGCTGACTTCGAACAACGTTCTCGTTTGCAGATTATTCCTGCGCAGTCAGTTATCGCCAGTGATGCCCGGCCTTCGCAAGCTATCCGCGCCAGTCGTGGTAGCTCAATGCGCGTGGCGCTGGAACTGGTGAAAGAAGGTCGAGCGCAAGCCTGTGTCAGTGCTGGCAATACCGGGGCGCTGATGGGGCTGGCTAAATTATTACTCAAGCCCCTGGAGGGGATTGAGCGCCCGGCGTTGGTGACGGTGTTACCGCATCAACAAAAGGGCAAAACGGTGGTTCTCGATTTAGGAGCCAACGTCGATTGTGACAGCACAATGTTGGTGCAATTTGCCATTATGGGCTCAGTTTTGGCTGAAGAGGTGGTGGAAATTCCCAATCCTCGCGTGGCGTTGCTCAATATTGGTGAAGAAGAAGTAAAGGGTCTCGACAGTATTCGGGATGCCTCAGCGGTGCTTAAAACAATCCCTTCTATCAACTATATCGGCTATCTTGAAGCCAATGAGTTATTAACTGGCAAGACAGATGTGCTGGTCTGTGACGGCTTTACAGGAAATGTCACATTAAAGACGATGGAAGGTGTTGTCAGGATGTTCCTTTCTCTGCTGAAATCTCAGGGAGAAGGGAAAAAACGGTCGTGGTGGCTACTGTTATTAAAGCGTTGGCTACAAAAGAGCCTGACGAGGCGATTCAGTCACCTCAACCCCGACCAGTATAACGGCGCCTGTCTGTTAGGATTGCGCGGCACGGTGATAAAAAGTCATGGTGCAGCCAATCAGCGAGCTTTTGCGGTCGCGATTGAACAGGCAGTGCAGGCGGTGCAGCGACAAGTTCCTCAGCGAATTGCCGCTCGCCTGGAATCTGTATACCCAGCTGGTTTTGAGCTGTTGGACGGTGGCAAAAGCGGAGCTCTGCGGTAGCAGGACGCTGCCAGCGAACTCGCAGTTTGCAAGTGACGGTATATAACCGAAAAGTGACTGAGCGTACATGTATACGAAGATTATTGGTACTGGCAGCTATCTGCCCGAACAAGTGCGGACAAACGCCGATCTGGAAAAAATGGTGGATACCTCTGACGAGTGGATTGTCACTCGTACAGGCATCCGCGAACGCCACATTGCCGCGCCAAACGAAACCGTTTCAACCATGGGCTTCGAAGCGGCGACGCGTGCAATTGAAATGGCGGGCATCGATAAAGACCAGATTGGCCTGATCGTTGTGGCAACGACTTCTGCCACGCACGCCTTCCCGAGCGCAGCATGTCAGATTCAAAGCATGTTGGGCATCAAAGGTTGCCCGGCGTTTGACGTTGCTGCAGCCTGTGCAGGTTTCACCTACGCGTTGAGCGTAGCCGATCAATACGTGAAATCTGGTGCGGTGAAGTATGCTCTGGTCGTCGGTTCCGATGTACTGGCGCGCACCTGCGATCCGACAGATCGCGGGACCATTATCATTTTTGGCGATGGCGCGGGCGCTGCAGTGCTGGCTGCCTCTGAAGAGCCAGGAATTATCTCAACGCATCTTCATGCTGATGGCAGCTATGGTGAATTGCTGACGTTGCCTAATGCCGACCGTGTGAATCCTGAAAATTCAATTCATCTGACCATGGCGGGCAACGAAGTCTTCAAGGTTGCAGTAACCGAGTTGGCGCACATCGTTGATGAGACGCTGGCGGCGAATAATCTTGACCGTTCTCAACTGGACTGGCTGGTTCCGCATCAGGCTAACCTGCGTATTATCAGCGCAACGGCGAAAAAACTCGGCATGTCGATGGACAATGTCGTGGTGACGCTGGATCGCCACGGTAATACTTCTGCCGCTTCTGTCCCGTGCGCGCTGGATGAAGCTGTACGTGACGGGCGCATTAAGCCGGGGCAGTTGGTTCTGCTTGAAGCCTTTGGCGGCGGGTTCACCTGGGGCTCCGCGCTGGTTCGTTTCTAGGATAAGGATTTAAAGATGACGCAATTTGCATTTGTGTTCCCTGGACAGGGCTCTCAAACCGTTGGAATGCTGGCTGATATGGCGGCGAGCTATCCCATTGTCGAAGAAACGTTTGCTGAAGCTTCTGCGGCGCTGGGCTACGACTTGTGGGCACTGACCCAGCAGGGACCTGCCGAAGAATTGAATAAAACCTGGCAAACCCAACCAGCACTGTTGACGGCATCTGTTGCGCTGTACCGTGTGTGGCAGCAGCAGGGCGGTAAAGCACCGGCGATGATGGCCGGTCACAGCCTGGGTGAATACTCCGCGCTGGTTTGCGCTGGTGTGATTGATTTTGCTGATGCGGTGCGTCTGGTTGAGATGCGTGGCAAGTTCATGCAGGAAGCTGTACCGGAAGGGACAGGTGCAATGGCGGCAATTATCGGTCTTGATGATGCGTCTATTGCTAAAGCGTGTGAAGAAGCTGCAGAAGGTCAGGTCGTTTCTCCGGTAAACTTTAACTCTCCGGGGCAGGTCGTTATTGCCGGTCATAAAGAAGCGGTTGAGCGTGCAGGCGCTGCCTGTAAAGCTGCGGGCGCAAAACGTGCGCTGCCGTTGCCTGTAAGCGTACCGTCACACTGTGCGCTGATGAAACCGGCTGCCGATAAATTGGCTGTTGAATTGGCGAAAATCACCTTCAATACCCCAACCGTTCCGGTTGTGAATAACGTTGATGTGAAATGCGAAACTAATGGCGATGCTATCCGTGATGCGCTGGTACGTCAGCTGTATAATCCGGTTCAGTGGACGAAATCTGTTGAATACATGGCAGCGCAAGGCGTTGAACATCTTTATGAAGTCGGCCCGGGCAAAGTGCTTACTGGCCTGACGAAACGCATTGTCGACACCCTGACCGCCTCGGCGCTGAGCGAACCTTCAGCGATGGCAGCGGCGCTCGAGCTTTAAAAGAGGAAAAATATGAATTTTGAAGGAAAAATCGCACTGGTAACCGGTGCAAGCCGTGGGATTGGCCGCGCAATTGCTGAAACGCTCGCAGCTCGTGGCGCGAAAGTTATCGGTACTGCGACCAGTGAAAGCGGCGCTCAGGCGATCAGCGATTATTTAGGTGATAACGGTAAAGGTCTCATGTTGAATGTGACCGACCCGGCATCTATCGAATCTGTTCTGGAAAAAATTCGCGCAGAATTTGGTGAAGTCGATATCCTGGTCAATAATGCCGGTATCACTCGTGATAACCTGCTAATGCGAATGAAAGATGATGAGTGGAACGATATTATCGAAACCAACCTTTCATCTGTTTTCCGTCTGTCAAAAGCGGTAATGCGCGCTATGATGAAAAAGCGTCATGGTCGTATTATCACTATCGGTTCTGTGGTTGGTACCATGGGAAATGGCGGTCAGGCCAACTACGCTGCGGCGAAAGCGGGCTTGATCGGCTTCAGTAAATCCCTGGCGCGCGAAGTTGCGTCACGTGGTATTACTGTAAACGTTGTTGCTCCGGGCTTTATTGAAACGGACATGACACGTGCGCTGAGCGATGACCAGCGTGCGGGTATCCTGGCGCAGGTTCCTGCGGGTCGCCTCGGCGGCGCACAGGAAATCGCCAACGCGGTTGCATTCCTGGCATCCGACGAAGCAGCTTACATCACGGGTGAAACTTTGCATGTGAACGGCGGGATGTACATGGTCTGACCGCGATTTGCACAAAATGCTCATGTTGCGCGCAGTCTGCGTGGTTATGAGTAATAATTAGTGCAAAATGATTTGCGTTGTTGGGGGGTATGGCCTCAAAATAACGTAAAATCGTGGTAAGACCTGCCGGGATTTAGTTGCAAATTTTTCAACATTTTATACACTACGAAAACCATCGCGAAAGCGAGTTTTGATAGGAAATTTAAGAGTATGAGCACTATCGAAGAACGCGTTAAGAAAATTATCGGCGAACAGCTGGGCGTTAAGCAGGAAGAAGTTACCAACAATGCTTCTTTCGTTGAAGACCTGGGCGCGGATTCTCTTGACACCGTTGAGCTGGTAATGGCTCTGGAAGAAGAGTTTGATACTGAGATTCCGGACGAAGAAGCTGAGAAAATCACCACCGTTCAGGCTGCCATTGATTACATCAACGGCCACCAGGCGTAAGTGAACATCTCCAGGCGGTCGTTCGACCGCCTGAGTTTTATCTTTTTGTCCCACTAGAATCATTTTTTTTCCCTCCCTGGAGGACAAACGTGTCTAAGCGTCGTGTAGTTGTGACCGGACTGGGCATGTTGTCTCCTGTCGGCAATACCGTAGAGTCTACCTGGAAAGCTCTGCTTGCCGGTCAGAGTGGCATCAGCCTAATCGACCATTTCGATACTAGCGCCTATGCAACGAAATTTGCTGGCTTAGTAAAGGATTTTAACTGTGAGGACATTATCTCGCGCAAAGAACAGCGCAAGATGGATGCCTTCATTCAATATGGAATTGTCGCTGGCGTTCAGGCCATGCAGGATTCTGGCCTTGAAATAACGGAAGAGAACGCAACCCGCATTGGTGCCGCAATTGGCTCCGGGATAGGCGGCCTCGGACTGATCGAAGAAAACCACACATCTTTGATGAACGGTGGTCCACGTAAGATCAGCCCATTCTTCGTTCCGTCAACGATTGTGAACATGGTGGCAGGTCACCTGACTATCATGTATGGCCTGCGTGGCCCAAGCATCTCTATCGCGACCGCCTGTACTTCCGGCGTGCACAACATTGGTCATGCTGCGCGTATTATCGCGTATGGCGATGCTGACGTGATGGTTGCAGGTGGCGCAGAGAAAGCCAGTACGCCGCTGGGCGTTGGCGGTTTCGGCGCGGCACGTGCATTATCTACCCGCAATGATAACCCGCAAGCGGCTAGCCGCCCGTGGGATAAAGAGCGTGATGGTTTCGTACTGGGCGATGGTGCCGGTATGCTGGTGCTCGAAGAGTACGAACACGCGAAAAAACGCGGTGCGAAAATTTACGCTGAACTCGTCGGCTTTGGTATGAGCAGCGATGCCTATCATATGACGTCGCCGCCGGAAAATGGCGCAGGCGCAGCTCTGGCAATGGCAAATGCTCTGCGTGATGCAGGTATTGAAGCGAGCCAGATTGGCTACGTTAACGCGCACGGTACTTCAACGCCTGCTGGCGATAAAGCCGAAGCGCAGGCAGTGAAAACCATCTTCGGTGAAGCTGCAAGCCGTGTGCTGGTAAGCTCCACGAAATCCATGACCGGTCACCTGTTAGGTGCGGCGGGTGCGGTAGAGTCTATCTACTCCATCCTGGCGCTGCGCGATCAGGCTGTTCCACCGACCATCAACCTGGATAACCCGGATGAAGGTTGCGATCTGGATTTCGTACCGCACGAAGCGCGTCAGGTCAGCGGAATGGAGTATACCCTGTGTAACTCCTTCGGCTTCGGTGGCACTAATGGTTCTTTGATCTTTAAAAAGATCTAAGTTGCTATTTCCCACCTGTATAAAAGGTCCGCTTGCGGGCCTTTTTTCTTAGGTTTTATTCAGACTTGTTCCGCAGTGAACATGCTGCCACACTAACAATCCTCTGATAAGGAGCCGGTATGTTCTTAATTAACGGTCATAAACAGGATTCGCTGGCAGCAAGCGATCGGGCAACGCAATTTGGTGATGGTTGTTTCACCACAGCCAGAATTATCGACGGTGAAGTCAGTTTGTTATCCGCGCATATACAGCGACTACAGGAAGCCACTCAGCGGTTAATGATCGCCTGTGATTTCTGGTCGCAGCTTGAGCAAGAGATGAAAACGCTGGCAGCAGAACAACAGAACGGTGTGCTGAAAGTGGTGATCAGTCGCGGCAGTGGTGGGCGAGGATACAGCACATTGAACAGCGGTCCGGCAACACGCATTCTCTCCGTTGCGGCTTACCCTGCACATTATGACCTCTTACGCAAAGAGGGTATTACTCTGGCGCTAAGTCCAGTACGCCTTGGACGTAATCCTTATCTCGCAGGAATTAAACATCTTAATCGGCTTGAGCAAGTACTGATCCGCTCTCATCTTGAGCAGACAAACGCCGATGAGGCGCTGGTTCTTGACAGCGATGGGTGGGTTACGGAATGCTGTGCGGCTAATTTGTTCTGGCGCAAGGGCAACGTAGTTTATACGCCGCGTCTGGATCAGGCTGGTGTCAACGGCATTATGCGACAATTCTGCATCGGTTTACTGGCACAATCCTCTTATCAGCTTGTCGAAGTACAAGCCTCGCTGGAGGAGGTGATGCAGGCAGATGAGATGGTAGTCTGTAATGCGTTGATGCCAGTGATTCCCGTGCGTGCCTGTGGCGAAGCCTCCTTTTCGTCAACAACGCTATATGAATATTTAGCCCCACTTTGTGAGCACCCGAATTAGTCATGAAAAAAGTGTTATTGATTGTCTTGTTATTGCTGGTGGTACTGGGTATCGCCGCTGGTGTGGGCGTCTGGAAGGTTCGCCATCTCGCCGACAGCAAATTACTTATTAAAGAAGAGACGATATTTACCCTCAAACCGGGAACCGGACGTCTGGCGCTCGGTGAACAGCTTTATGCCGATAAGATCATCAATCGCCCACGGGTATTTCAATGGCTGTTGCGTATCGAGCCGGATCTTTCTCATTTCAAAGCCGGAACTTACCGCTTTACACCGCAGATGACTGTGCGTGAGATGCTGAAATTGCTGGAAAGCGGTAAAGAAGCACAGTTTCCACTACGCCTGGTGGAAGGGATGCGTCTGAGCGATTACCTCAAACAATTGCGTGAGGCACCGTATGTCAAGCATACGCTGAGCGACGATAAGTACGCCACCGTAGCGCAGGCACTTGAACTGGAAAACCCGGAGTGGATTGAAGGCTGGTTCTGGCCAGACACCTGGATGTATACCGCCAATACCACCGATGTTGCGTTACTCAAGCGAGCACACAAGAAAATGGTGAAAGCGGTTGATAGCGCCTGGGAAGGGCGTGCGGACGGTCTACCTTATAAAGATAAAAACCAGCTGGTGACGATGGCATCAATTATCGAAAAAGAAACCGCCGTTGCCAGTGAGCGAGATCAGGTTGCCTCGGTCTTTATCAACCGTTTACGCATTGGTATGCGCCTGCAGACCGACCCGACGGTGATTTACGGGATGGGAGAGCGTTATAATGGCAAACTTTCTCGTGCAGATCTGGAAACGCCAACAGCGTATAACACCTACACCATTACCGGTTTGCCGCCAGGCGCGATTGCTACGCCGGGGGCTGATTCGCTGAAGGCTGCTGCGCATCCGGCAAAAACGCCGTATCTCTATTTTGTGGCCGATGGTAAAGGTGGTCACACGTTTAATACCAATCTTGCCAGTCATAACAAGTCTGTGCAGGATTATCTGAAAGTGCTTAAGGAAAAAAATGCGCAGTAAGTATATCGTCATTGAAGGGCTGGAAGGCGCAGGCAAAACCACCGCACGCAACGTGGTGGTTGAGACGCTTGAGCAACTGGGTATCCGCGACATGGTTTTCACTCGGGAACCTGGCGGTACGCAACTTGCCGAAAAGTTAAGAAGCCTGGTGCTGGATATCAAATCGGTAGGCGATGAAGTCATTACCGATAAAGCCGAAGTTCTGATGTTTTATGCCGCGCGCGTTCAACTGGTAGAAACGGTCATCAAACCTGCGCTGGCTAACGGCACCTGGGTGATTGGCGATCGCCACGATCTCTCCACTCAGGCGTATCAGGGCGGCGGACGTGGTATTGACCAACATATGCTGGCAACGTTGCGTGATGCCGTTCTTGGGGATTTTCGCCCTGATTTAACGCTCTATCTCGATGTTACCCCAGAAGTCGGCCTTAAGCGCGCGCGCGCGCGCGGCGAGCTGGATCGCATTGAGCAAGAGTCTTTTGATTTCTTTAATCGCACCCGCGCCCGCTATCTGGAACTGGCTGCACAAGATAAAAGCATTCACACTATTGATGCAACACAATCGCTGGAAGCCGTCATGGACGCGATTCGCACCACCGTGACTCACTGGGTTAAGGAGCAGGGCGAATGAGATGGTATCCATGGTTACGACCTGATTTCGAAAAACTGGTAGCCAGCTATCAGGCCGGAAGGGGTCACCATGCGCTACTGATTCAGGCATTACCTGGCATGGGCGATGATGCCTTAATCTACGCTCTTAGCCGTTATTTACTTTGCCAACAACCGCAGGGGCACAAAAGTTGTGGTCATTGTCGCGGATGCCAGTTGATGCAGGCGGGGACGCATCCCGATTATTACACTCTTGCTCCCGAAAAAGGGAAGAATGCTCTGGGCATTGATGCCGTGCGTGAAGTCACTGAAAAGCTGAATGAACACGCACGATTAGGCGGTGCGAAAGTTGTCTGGGTCACCGATGCCGCCTTGCTGACCGATGCTGCTGCCAATGCCTTGCTGAAAACGCTGGAAGAGCCGCCAGCGGAAACCTGGTTTTTCCTCGCTACACGAGAACTTGAACGCTTACTGGCAACACTGCGCAGCCGTTGTCGCTTACATTACCTTGCACCGCCGCCAGAACAGTACGCAGTGAGCTGGCTTGCGCGTGAAGTGACAATGTCACAAGAGGCCATAATAACCGCATTGCGTCTGAGCGCCGGTTCGCCTGGCGCGGCGTTGGGGTTGTTTCAGGGAGATACCTGGCAGGCACGTGAGATACTTTGTCAGGCATTGGCACACAGCGTGCAATCGGGTGACTGGTATTCGATGTTGTCGGCACTGAACCACGAACAAGCTCCGGCGCGTCTGCACTGGTTGGCAACTTTGTTGATGGATGCGCTCAAATGCCATTATGGTGCTTCACAAGTCACCAATGTTGATGTTCCTGGTGTTGTCGCCGCACTGGCAAACCAGCTTTCTCCCTCTCGCCTGCAGGCTATACTGGGGGATGTTTGCCAAAGTCGTGAGCAGTTAATTTCTGTCACAGGCGTAAACCGCGAGCTTGTCATCACCGATCTTTTACTGCGTATTGAGCATTACCTGCAACCGGGTGTTGTGTTACCGGTTCCTCATCTTTAAGAGAGACATTATGTTTTTAGTCGACTCACACTGCCATCTCGATGGTCTGAATTATGAATCTTTGCACAAGGACGTGGATGACGTTCTGGCGAAAGCCGCTGCGCGCGATGTGAAATTTTGCCTGGCGGTCGCCACAACATTGCCCGGTTACCTGCATATGCGGGATCTGGTCGGTGAACGTGACAACGTCGTTTTTTCTTGCGGCGTGCATCCGCTAAATCAGAATGATCCCTACGATGTGGAAGATTTACGCCGTCTGGCAACAGAAGAGGGCGTTGTTGCGCTGGGTGAAACCGGGCTGGATTATTATTACACGCCGGAAACAAAAGTCCGTCAGCAAGAATCCTTTATTCACCATATCCAGATTGGTCGCGAACTGAACAAGCCGGTTATCGTCCATACGCGTGACGCCCGCGCCGATACGCTGGCTATTCTGCGCGAAGAAAAAGTGACGGATTGTGGTGGCGTACTACACTGTTTTACAGAGGACAAAGAAACGGCGGGCAAGTTACTGGATCTCGGATTTTATATCTCCTTTTCCGGCATTGTGACCTTCCGTAATGCGGAACAACTGCGCGATGCCGCGCGTTATGTCCCGCTGGATCGACTCCTGGTGGAAACTGATTCGCCTTACCTGGCGCCAGTGCCACATCGAGGAAAAGAGAATCAACCTGCAATGGTTCGTGACGTTGCAGAATACATGGCTGTGTTGAAAGGTGTTGCCGTTGAAGAACTGGCGCAGGTAACCACCGATAACTTCGCCCGTCTGTTTCACATCGACGCTTCCCGCCTTCAGTCCATCAGTTGAATGAATTTTTTTTAAGCTCGTAATTAATGGTTAAAACGAGTAAAGTTCACCGCCGCAAATTGGGCGGTGGCTAACCATGTTTGTAATATCTTGACATATGTTTTGTCAAAATGTGCAACTTCGCTAAAGACCTGAAGTTGAAACGTGATAGCCGTCAAACAAATCGACACTGAATTATTTTACTCTGTGTAATAAATAAAGGGCGCTTAGATGCCCTGTACACGGCAAGGTTCTCCCCCCTTGCCACGCGTGAGAACGTAAAAAGCACCCATACTCAGGAGCACTCTCAATTATGTTTAAGAATGCATTTGCTAACCTGCAAAAGGTCGGTAAATCGCTGATGCTGCCGGTATCCGTACTGCCTATCGCAGGTATTCTGCTGGGCGTCGGTTCCGCGAATTTCAGCTGGCTGCCAGCCGTTGTATCGCATGTTATGGCAGAAGCAGGCGGTTCCGTCTTTGCAAACATGCCACTTATTTTTGCGATCGGTGTCGCCCTTGGCTTTACCAATAACGATGGCGTATCCGCTCTTGCCGCAGTTGTTGCCTATGGCATCATGGTAAAAACCATGGCTGTGGTCGCGCCGCTGGTACTGCATTTACCTGCTGAAGAAATTGCCGCTAAACATCTGGCGGATACTGGCGTACTTGGGGGGATCATCTCCGGTGCGATTGCAGCGTACATGTTTAACCGTTTCTACCGTATTAAGCTGCCTGAGTATCTTGGCTTCTTTGCCGGTAAACGCTTTGTACCGATCATTTCTGGTTTGGCTGCCATCTTTACTGGCGTTGTGCTGTCCTTCATTTGGCCGCCGATTGGTTCCGCAATCCAGACCTTCTCCCAGTGGGCTGCTTACCAGAACCCGGTAGTTGCGTTTGGTATTTACGGCTTCATCGAACGTTGTCTGGTGCCGTTTGGTCTGCACCATATCTGGAACGTACCTTTCCAGATGCAGATTGGTGAATACACCAACGCAGCAGGTCAGGTTTTCCACGGCGATATTCCGCGTTATATGGCGGGTGACCCGACTGCGGGTAAACTGTCTGGCGGCTTCCTGTTCAAAATGTACGGTCTGCCGGCAGCTGCGATTGCTATCTGGCACTCTGCTAAACCAGAAAACCGCGCTAAAGTTGGCGGTATCATGATCTCCGCTGCGTTGACCTCGTTCCTGACCGGTATCACCGAGCCGATCGAGTTCTCCTTCATGTTCGTTGCGCCGATCCTGTACATCATCCACGCGATACTGGCTGGTCTGGCATTCCCAATCTGTATTCTGCTGGGAATGCGCGACGGTACGTCGTTCTCACACGGCCTGATCGACTTCATCGTACTGTCTGGTAACAGCAGCAAACTGTGGCTGTTCCCGATTGTCGGTATTGGTTATGCGATTGTTTACTACACCATCTTCCGTGTGCTGATTAAAGCTCTGGATCTGAAAACGCCGGGCCGTGAAGACGCAACTGAAGATGCGAAAGCTACCGGCACCAGCGAAATGGCACCGGCTCTGGTTGCCGCATTTGGTGGTAAAGAAAACATCACTAACCTCGATGCATGTATTACTCGTCTGCGCGTCAGCGTTGCTGATGTGTCCAAAGTGGATCAGGCTGGCCTGAAGAAACTGGGCGCAGCGGGCGTAGTGGTTGCTGGTTCTGGTGTTCAGGCAATTTTCGGTACTAAATCCGATAACCTGAAAACCGAGATGGATGAGTACATCCGCAACAACTAATCAGTAAAATGTTGGGGAGACTAAGGCAGCCGGATGGCTGCCTTTTTTACAGGTGTTAATCAGAACTGATACGTGCCGGTAATACTAAAATTACGTGGTGCGCCGTAGACGACAGAACCTTCCACGTTAGTGTCATAGGTTTTATCGAACAGATTATTGACGTTACCCTGCAACGAGAAGTTTTTTGTCACCTGGTAGCGGGTGAACAGATCCACCAGCGCGTAGCTACCTTGCTCGACGCGGAAGGTGCCATACGGTGTCACGGTGTCGGTATACACGCGATTTTGCCAGTTAACACCACCGCCGACCGTCAACTCTGGCATGACAGGCAACCGATAGCTGGTAAACATTTTAACCGTGGTACGCGGCAGATTCGGGTTAACGGCATTCCCTTCGTTATCTTCCGCCAGATAGCGCGTTGCGCCAAACGTCAGTTGCCAGTTGTCGGTAATTGCGCCGTTAAGTTCAAATTCCACGCCTTTACTTACTGTCCCATCCACCGCTTTATAGGCGGTTTCGCCGTTACTGCCGGGGATAGGCATTCCGGTGGACTGGGCGACATTATCCTGCTCAATACGGAAGATGGCTAACGTGGTGGTCAGACGGCTATTCATCCAGTCTGATTTCAGACCCAGTTCGTAGTTGTTACCGGTGATCGGCGCCAGATATTTGCCTGAACTGTCACGATCATTTTGTGGCTGGAAAATAGAGGTATAGCTGGCGTAGGTCGACCAGTTGTCATTGATGTCAAACACCAGACCAGCATAAGGCGTGGTGTGGTTTTTCTCCATGCTGTAAGTCAGCGTATCAACCCGCCAGTTGGTATAACGTGCGCCGAGGATCAGATGCAGCGGATCGGCAAGGGTGACGCGGGTGGCGGCATATAACGATTTCATATGTGTGGTATCGTCCTGTGCCAGGCTTTGCGGTGCCCAGTTGGTCTGCGGGAAGTTACCGTTGAAGTTGTAGAAACTGCCAATTTCATTGGGGAAAACGTTGGCCCAGGAGCTGAAATAGCGGTTGTTTTGTTTACTGTAGCTACCGCCGAGCATCAGATTGTGCTGGCGACCAAACACTTCATAACTACCGTCGGCAAACAGATCCAGCGCGTCAACTTTACGTTTGCCACTGTTCCAGCCAGTGCCGCCCACATAATCAAATCCGGGGCCATAGCTGCCATATGGTCCCACTAGCGTTCCATCTGCTTTATTTACGTAGGCGTCGACATACATCATTTTGCTGTCAAATTCGACTTCGGAATGGGTGGCATTCAGCGTCGCCTGCCAGGTATCGGCAAATCGTTGCTTCAGTGACAGAAAGACTTTGTTGATCTCTTTGTCGTTATACGCCCAGTCAGGCGCGGTGCTGCGGGCGCGATCGTAACTGTTGCTGCTGCCATCGGTATTCCAGCGTGGCAGGCCACCCCAGGTTGGGCTATTAACATCAATACGTTGATATTCATAACCGGCAGAAAGCGTGGTCAGCTCGCCCAAATCAGCATCCACAATGCCGGAGAAGAAAGTTTTTTCGCTGTTGTAGCGATCCAGCCATAAATCGTTGTTCTGATAGCCGCCGACAATTCGCGCGCGGACTTTACCATCTTCCGTGAGCGGACTTTGTAAATCCGCCACATAACGTTCTTTGTTCCAGCTTCCGTATTCCGCCGAGACATCGCCTTTAAATTCACGGCTGGTGGCATGTTTACGAACCATATTAATCGCCGCAGAAGGATTGCCAGTACCCGTCATTAGCCCGGTCGCGCCACGCACCACTTCTACACGCTCGAACAACGCCATATCAGTGAGTGCATCGCCCAGATTCCAGCGTGATTCAAAATAGGTGGGAATACCATCGACCATATAGTTATCGATCTGGAATCCACGCGAATAATAGAGGGTACGGTCGGAGTCAGCCTGGCTTTTGCTAATCCCGAGGGTATTTTCCATCACTTCGCCCAGCGTTTGAAGTTGCTGATCCTCCATTCGCTGCTGGCTGACAATAGTGACCGACTGTGGAATATCACGTTGGGTCATCTGCATTTTAGTACCTACAGAGGTAGACGTTACGCTGTAATCATTTTCGTCATCAACTGGAGCATTGGTTGCTCCCTCAACAATCACCGTTTCTTCGGCGGTTGGCACGGCCAGAGTGGAGGAAGGAAATAAGGCCAGAGCAATGCAGGCTGCGAGCAGCGACGGCGTGGCTGCGGCTTGATGCTGATTATCCCTGTTAAATTGTGTCGAAAGCATCTGAAATCTCTTGATTTATGTTGTAGTCAGGCTCATTCCAGAGGAAGGTGATGAGCGTTTATATTTAGCGCGCTAATAATTCTGCATGGTAATGCAAATGAGAAATATACGCATTCATATTTAACATGTAAACCAAAGAGAAAGTGTGTTTTCGGTTCATTCATAGGCATAAAGGGGAATAATGGCGATGTATGCGGCAGTAAAACGGTTTTTTGCTTAATAAATCGTGGGTTAAGGTTGAAAGAGCGGGTTTAACTCGACCATACTCTATACTCGCAGTGTGGCGCGGCGTAGCATGGCGCAACGCATGGCTATTTAAAAAAGGAAAATGTCGTGGCAGAAGAAACTATTTTCAGCAAAATTATTCGTCGTGAGATCCCCTCCGATATCGTCTACCAGGATGATCTGGTAACGGCGTTTCGCGATATTTCGCCGCAAGCGCCAACACATATTCTCATCATTCCTAATATCCTGATTCCTACCGTGAACGACGTCTCTGCCGAGCATGAGCAGGCGCTGGGGCGCATGATCACTGTAGCGGCAAAAATTGCTGAGCAAGAAGGCATTGCCGAAGATGGCTATCGTCTGATCATGAACACCAACCGCCATGGCGGGCAAGAGGTGTACCACATCCATATGCACTTGCTGGGTGGCCGTCCTCTTGGCCCAATGCTGGCGCATAAAGGTCTGTAACGATGAGAAAAGGATGCTTTGGGCTGGTGTCTCTGGCGCTGCTATTGCTGGTGGGGTGTCGTTCACATCCGGAAATTCCGGTGAATGAAGAACAGTCGCTGGTGATGGAGTCATCTCTTCTGGCTGCGGGCATCAGTGCAGAAAAGCCCGTTCTTTCAATGTCTGATATTCAGCCTTCAGCATCCTCGACGCTTTATAACGAAAGGCAAGAACCCGTTACCGTTCATTATCGTTTTTACTGGTATGACGCCAGAGGGCTGGAGATGCATCCTCTGGAAACGCCCCGCAGCGTTACCATTCCCGCACGTTCGGCGGTAACTCTGTACGGCAGCGCCAATTATCTGGGGGCGCACAAAGTCAGACTTTATCTATATTTGTAAGGGGTGAATCTTGATGACAAAAATGAGTCGCTACGCCTTAATCACCGCGCTGGCGATGTTTCTCGCCGGGTGTGTGGGGCCTCGAGAACCTGCACCGGTAGAAGAGGTGAAACCTGCGCCGGAGCAACCAGCCGAGCCGCAACAGCCAGTACCAACCGTGCCATCGGTGCCGACGATCCCGCAGCAGCCAGGGCCAATTGAGCACGAAGATCAAACTGCACCGCCTGCGCCGCATATTCGTCATTATGACTGGAACGGCGCAATGCAGCCGATGGTCAGTAAAATGCTTGGGGCTGATGGTGTGACCGCAGGCAGCGTTCTGCTGGTTGATAGCGTTAATAACCGTACTAACGGTTCGCTGAATGCTGGAGAAGCGACTGAAACGCTACGTAATGCGCTGGCCAATAACGGTAAATTTACACTCGTTTCTGCCCAACAGCTTTCAATGGCCAAACAGCAGTTAGGTTTGTCGCCGCAGGACAGTTTAGGCACTCGCAGTAAAGCGATTGGCATTGCCCGTAACGTCGGCGCTCATTATGTGCTGTACTCCAGTGCCTCTGGTAACGTCAACGCACCGACCCTGCAAATGCAACTCATGCTGGTGCAGACGGGTGAAATTATCTGGTCAGGTAAAGGTGCCGTTCAGCAACAATAATCCCATCACGCGCGACGAATTATTGTCGCGCTATTTCCCGCAGTATCATCCCGTCGCGACGTTTAATCATGGACTTAGCGGCGGGAGTTTTCTCATTGAACATCAGGATCTGCGTTTCGTTGTGCGTCAGACTCACGATCCTGATGCACCGCAGTCCGTGTTTCTGCGCCAGTATCGGGCGTTAACACGATTACCGGCATACCTTGCACCGAAGCCACATCTCTATCTCCGTGGCTGGATGGTGGTTGACTATTTGCCCGGCGAGGTAAAAACGCAATTGCCGGATACCGACGAACTGGCAGGCTTGCTGTATTATCTGCATCAACAACCGCGTTTTGGCTGGCGAATAACCCTGCTACCGTTACTGGAACGGTACTGGCAGCGAAGCGATCCGGCGCGGCGGACAGCGGATTGGCTGCGACTATTAAAACATCTGCGCAAAATACGGGAACCACAGCCATTACGCTTAAGCCCATTGCATATGGATGTTCATGCCGGAAACTTAGTGCATAGTGAGTCAGGGTTAAAACTCATTGACTGGGAGTATGCCGGTGATGGCGATATCGCGCTGGAACTGGCGGCGGTGTGGGTGGAAAATACTCACCAGCATCGGCAATTGGTCAATGACTATGCCGCGCGTGCGAAGATTAATCCGGCGCAATTATGGCGTCAGGTCAGGCGCTGGTTTCCCTGGTTGCTGATGCTCAAAGCAGGGTGGTTTGAGTACCGTTGGCAACAAACCGGCGATCAACAATTTATCAGGCTTGCCGATGACACCTGGCGGCAGCTATCAATAAAACAATAAGGAGAGCAGTGTGGGTCCAGTAATGTTGGATGTTGAAGGTTACGAACTGGACGCGGAAGAGCGTGAAATACTGGCGCACCCGCTGGTGGGAGGGCTGATTCTCTTTACGCGTAACTATCATGATCCTGCGCAATTACGCGAACTGGTGCGCCAAATCCGCACAGCTTCGCGCAATCATCTGGTGGTGGCGGTGGATCAGGAAGGTGGGCGAGTGCAGCGTTTTCGTGAAGGTTTTACCCGCTTGCCAGCGGCGCAATCATTCGCTGCGCTGTTGGGAATGGAAGAAGGCGGCAAACTGGCGCAAGAGGCAGGCTGGTTGATGGCCAGCGAAATGATCGCCATGGATATTGATATCAGCTTTGCACCCGTGCTGGACGTAGGGCACATTAGCGCGGCGATAGGCGAGCGTTCTTACCATGCCGCTCCCGAAAAAGCCCTCGCAATCGCCAGCCAGTTTATTGATGGTATGCATGAAGCCGGAATGAAAAGCACCGGTAAACATTTTCCTGGCCACGGTGCAGTAACGGCAGATTCGCACAAAGAGACACCGTGCGACCCACGTCCGCAAGCGGAAATTCGCGCCAAAGATATGTCGGTCTTCAGTACGTTAATTCGCGAAAATAAACTCGACGCCATTATGCCTGCGCATGTGATCTACAGCGATGTTGATCCACGTCCGGCTAGCGGTTCTCCCTACTGGTTGAAAACTGTTTTACGTCAGGAGCTGGGGTTTGACGGCGTGATTTTCTCAGACGATTTATCGATGGAAGGTGCCGCGATTATGGGCAGTTATGCCGAACGTGGGCAGGCATCACTGGATGCGGGTTGCGATATGATCCTGGTCTGCAATAATCGTAAAGGGGCCGTCAGCGTGTTAGATAATCTGTCACCGATCAAGGCAGAGCGTGTTACACGTTTGTATCATAAAGGTTCATTTTCGCGACAGGAGCTGATGGACTCGGCTCGCTGGAAAGAGATCAGCGCCCGTCTGAATCAGTTACATGAACGCTGGCAGGAAGAGAAAGCAGGTCACTAACCCTGGCTTATGTGAGGAAGCGATGATTATCTATTTACACGGTTTTGACTCTAACAGTCCGGGTAACCACGAGAAAGTTTTACAATTGCAGTTTATTGACCCGGATGTACGCTTGATAAGCTACAGCACTCTGCATCCGAAACATGATATGCAGCATCTGCTCAAAGAAGTAGACAAAATGCTGCAACTGAATGTTGACGAGCGCCCGCTAATTTGCGGCGTTGGTCTGGGCGGATACTGGGCGGAACGGATTGGTTTTCTCTGTGATATCCGCCAGGTGATCTTCAACCCTAATTTGTTCCCTTACGAGAACATGGAAGGGAAGATTGATCGCCCGGAAGAGTACGCCGACATCGCGACTAAATGTGTGACTAACTTCCGCGAGAAGAATCGCGATCGTTGTCTGGTGATATTGTCGCGTAATGATGAGGCGCTTAATAGTCAGCGGACATCTGAAGAGTTGCATCATTATTACGAGATTGTCTGGGACGAAGATCAGACGCACAAATTCAAAAATATCTCTCCGCATTTGCAGCGCATTAAGGCGTTCAAAACCCTCGGTTAAAGCTATCCTCGGTCGCATCAGGTAACCTTGCCTATATCTGATGCGCCCCGGATTTTGTAGGTTGGATGAAGCGTCCACGCCACATCCGACAGCCGTGTACCAATGCCTGATGCGATGCTGCGCATCTTATCCGGCCCACCAACTGCCCTCTATATACGCCTCACTCTCCCGAATCCGCTTAAATAATAAACAATAAACTCTGTTTTTTGATCTCACCCGGTAAAGTCGCCTATCTTTTCAGCAACAAAACTTGATTAACATCAATTTTGGTATGACCAATGCACCATTCATGTTATTCTCAATAGCGAAGAACATTTTCATTGCTGTAACCTGTTGTTAATTAAGAGCTATCTTAATAACTATTAATTAACAATTGGTTAATAAATTTAAGGGGGTCACGTTGACTACGCCATTGAAAAAAATTGTGATTGTCGGCGGCGGTGCTGGTGGGCTGGAAATGGCGACACAGCTGGGGCATAAGCTGGGACGCAAGAAAAAAGCCAAAATTACGCTGGTCGATCGTAACCACAGCCACCTGTGGAAACCGCTGCTGCACGAAGTGGCGACTGGCTCGCTTGATGAAGGCGTCGATGCACTGAGCTACCTGGCTCATGCGCGTAATCATGGTTTTCAGTTCCAGCTGGGTTCCGTAATTGATATTGATCGTGAAGCGAAAACAATCACTATTGCAGAACTGCGCGACGAAAAAGGTGAACTGCTGGTTCCGGAACGTAAAATCGCCTATGACACGCTGGTGATGGCGCTGGGCAGCACCTCTAACGATTTCAATACGCCGGGTGTAAAAGAGAACTGTATTTTCCTCGATAACCCGCATCAGGCGCGTCGTTTCCATCAGGAGATGCTGAATCTGTTCCTGAAATACTCCGCCAACCTGGGCGCGAATGGCAAAGTGAATATTGCGATTGTTGGCGGCGGCGCGACGGGTGTAGAACTCTCCGCTGAATTGCACAACGCCGTCAAGCAACTGCACAGCTACGGTTACAAAGGCCTGACCAACGAAGCGTTGAACGTAACGCTGGTAGAAGCGGGCGAACGTATTTTGCCTGCGCTGCCGCCACGTATCTCTGCTGCCGCCCACAATGAGTTGACGAAACTGGGCGTTCGCGTGCTGACGCAAACCATGGTCACCAGCGCCGATGAAGGGGGGCTGCACACTAAAGATGGCGAATATATTGAGGCTGATCTGATGGTGTGGGCTGCCGGGATCAAAGCGCCAGATTTCCTGAAGGATATTGGTGGGCTGGAGACCAACCGTATCAACCAGCTGGTGGTGGAACCGACGCTGCAAACCACGCGCGATCCAGACATTTATGCTATTGGCGACTGTGCGTCATGCCCGCGTCCGGAAGGGGGTTTTGTTCCGCCGCGCGCTCAGGCCGCACACCAGATGGCTACCTGCGCAATGAACAATATTCTGGCGCAGATGAATGGCAAACCGCTGAAAAATTATCAGTATAAAGATCACGGTTCGCTGGTATCGCTGTCGAACTTCTCTACCGTCGGTAGCCTGATGGGTAACCTGACGCGCGGCTCAATGATGATTGAAGGACGTATTGCGCGCTTTGTGTATATCTCGCTGTACCGAATGCATCAGATTGCGCTACATGGTTACTTTAAAACCGGATTAATGATGCTGGTGGGGAGTATCAACCGCGTTATCCGTCCGCGTTTGAAACTGCATTAATCAACTTGTACTGGCGGATGCGGCGTAAATGCCTTATCCGCCCAGGATAAATAGTATGAGCGGCAGGCCTGATAAGACGCGTTAAGCGTCGCATCAGGCATTCCCTCAGACTTCTCCGAATCCTTAAGTATTTCCTGCCATTCCTGCGCTTTTCATCTTCTGTCTGATGGTTGTTTCACCCCTTCGCTTGCATGATTGACATAACTGCAAAGAAGGAGGTGTTCCCGTGAATAAATCAATGTTGGCGGGTATCGGGATTGGTGTCGCGGCTGCGCTGGGCGTAGCGGCAGTGGCCAGCCTGAACGTGTTTGAACGTGGCCCGCAATACGCTCAGGTTGTTTCTGCAATCCCAATCAAGGAAACGGTTAAAACACCGCGCCAGGAGTGCCGCAATGTCACAGTGACTCATCGCCGACCGGTGCAGGATGAAAATCGCATTGCGGGTTCGGTTCTGGGCGCTGTGGCTGGTGGGGTGATAGGGCATCAGTTTGGCGGTGGTCGCGGTAAGGATGTTGCTACAGTCGTCGGGGCGCTTGGTGGTGGATATGCTGGTAACCAGATTCAGGGCTCTCTCCAGGAACGTGATACTTACACCACCACCCAACAGCGTTGTAAAACGGTGTATGACAAGTCAGAAAAAATGCTCGGCTATGACGTGACCTATAAGATTGGCGATCAGCAGGGCAAAATCCGTATGGACCGCGATCCGGGTACACAAATCCAATTAGATAACAACGGACAACTGGTTCTGAATAACAAAGTATAACAAGGCTGTACTCTGCAATTTAGCCCCTCATTCGCTCAGGCTGAGGGGCTTTTTTTGCGCTTTATTTCACCAGTTCCGGCCATAAACGCAAAGTGGTTCGGGCAATCTGCATCAGTTTTTCCAGCGATGCGCCTTCGCGGGCGCTGATCGACATCCCCTGAATAATACAGTTAAGGAATTCCGCCAGATGCGTTACGTCACAGTGGGCAGGGATTTCCCCGCGCGCCTGGCGTTGACATAAAAACTGATGCAAGGTGCGTTCTTGCATCGCGTGGCGTGATTTCAACGTATTGGCGATATCTCCTGAATCCGGGGAGAGCGTGGTGCAGTTGTTGATCATAAAGCAGCCAGCAGGGGTGTCTTTGCTGGTAAAGCAGTTGGCGATGGCAGCGAAATAGTCAGTCAGCGCAGACTCCACGCTTTTCTCTTCACAAAACAGTTGTGCTTCGTGCTTTGCGGCAAAACGGTCGATATAGCGATCAAGTACGGCGCGGAATAATCCCTCTTTATTGGTGAACTCCGCATATAGCGTTGGCGCTTTGGCTCCGGTCGCTTCGACGAGATCGGCAAGAGAAGTGGCTTCATAACCATGCTGCCAGAACAACTTCATGGCCTTATCAAGCGCGGCTTCCCTGTCGAACACTTTTGGGCGACCACGGCTTTTTTTTACACAATGTGTTGAGTCAGTTGCCATGATGCCGTTGTACCTTGTAGCTGTGAATGAACGGTTATTATAAAAATAATCACTTCCGTTCACCAGTCCAGAAGACAGAAAAATAATTTCCCTCTATTTAACTGAAATTCAAAGGGTTTTAATTTAACTAATGATTGTTATAAAAAACATCTTGTATGTGATCAAGATCACATCTATCATTTAGTTATCGATCGTTAAGTAATTGCTTGCGACGCTATTCATCTGCATAAGGTCACTATTATGAAAAATGTAAAAACCCTCATCGCTGCGGCGATTTTAAGCTCCATGTCATTTGCCAGCTTTGCGGCTGTCGAAGTTCAGGCAACACCAGAAGGTCAACAAAAAGTGGGCACTATCAGTGCTAACGCGGGGACAAATCTGGGATCGCTGGAAGAACAACTGGCACAAAAAGCAGATGAGATGGGCGCAAAATCTTTCCGTATTACTTCAGTAACCGGTCCGAATACCCTCCACGGAACGGCAGTAATTTATAAATAAGCATTAACCCTCATTAATGCCTGTTATTGCTGCTATTTCCCCGCAACACCCTGTGCTGCGGGGATTTTTTTGTCCGCGATTTACAGCGTTTGCTGATTCACTTGATGACGACGCACATCAACCGGCATTCCGGAACGCATGTCCATTACGTGCTGCATCACTTCGGCGTCAGTTTGCGCAGCATTTTTAAATGCCTGCATCGCACTGTTGAGCGTAATCGGCAACAATTGCGGATCGTCATCTATCTTCTCTGACAGCGGCTGGTGCACTTCCACCAGACGTGCGCCGTTTGGTTCGGCGGAGACTTTAATCGGCGTGTTGATAATGTTCACTTTGGTGCCGGGGCTGACCTGGCTGAAAAGTGTTTTGATATCGTCATCACGCAGACGAATACAGCCAGAACTTACCCGCATACCAATACCGAAATCGGCGTTCGTACCGTGAAGCAAATAGACACCGCCATAGGCCGCCAGACGAATCGCATGATGGCCCATGGGGTTATCCGGTCCTGCCGGAACGACTGGTGGAAGCTCAATCCCCTGGGCTTTATAACGGGCGCGGATGTTTGCAGTCGGCGTCCAGGTTGGGTTTGCACGCTTGTCCGAAACGGTAGTCACCATTGTCGGCGTCAGCGTGTCACCCCCCAACTGACCAATGCCGATGGGGTACACGGTCACTGAATTTTTGCCCGGTGGGTAGTAATAGAGACGCAACTCCGCAATGTTGATCACAATGCCTTCACGCGGCGCGTCTGGCAGTAAAGTTTGCAATGGAATGGTTAACACACTGCCTGCGCGCGGTACATACGGATCAATGCCGGGATTAGCCTGTAACAGAGCGAGGAAACCGACGTTATATTTTTTGGCGATCGCTTCCAGCGAACCGCCGTCATTTTCCACCACATGAAATTTGTTTTCGCCCACCAGACGACTGCCCGCAGGCGGCAGCGGCCAGGTGTTGGCTTTTGCCGGTAGCGTCAGCGCCACGGCAGCGGCGAACGTAAAAAACGTTAGCCAGCGAGAAAAACGCGTTTTGATCATCACCAAAAGTCCATAATAAATATAAGGTTATTGTAATAAAAAGATAAGTCTGAATTATGGATGGTGACAGTGTCGGATAGTGCAGGGAAGTGCAAAGAATTTGTAAATGTTGGGGATGGGGGCGAAGAAACGCCCCCAATTTACCATTAAGCGATCGCGTTCTCTTCCAGTTCACGCATAAACTGGCGCACCCATTCGATTCGCGTTTTCCGCTCGCTCAAATCCTGAATAAACTTCAGGCGCGTCGGGCCATCAAGGCGGTAATGCTGCGGCTGTTTTTGCAGCAAACCAATCAGCCAGGCAGGATTCACGTGATTCTTCTCAGCAAATTCGATCACACCGCCTTTCTCGTTCCCTTCCAGCTTCCTGATCCCCAGCTTCTGCGCTTGCTGGCGCAGACGGGCAATATCCAGTAGGGTTCGCGCCGGATCCGGCAGCAGGCCGAAGCGATCGATAAGTTCGACTTTGATCTCTTCCAGCTCGCTTTCCGTTTTGGCGCTGGCAATACGTTTATAGAACGACAGACGGGTATTTACATCAGGAATGAAGTCATCCGGCAACAGCGACGGCATCCGCAGTTCGACTTCCGTTTGCTGGCTGGTGAGATCTTCGAGCGACGGCTCGCGTCCGGCTTTCAGTGCATCGACGGCATTTTCCAGCAACTCCATATAAAGCGAGAAACCGATAGTTTCCATCGAGCCACTTTGTTCTTCGCCGAGCAGTTCACCGGCGCCGCGAATCTCCAGATCGTGCGTTGCCAGCGCAAAGCCCGCGCCAAGGTCTTCCAGAGAAGCAATCGCTTCGAGACGTTTTTGCGCATCGGTAGTCATCGCTTTCGGGTGCGGCGTCAGCAGCCATGCATATGCCTGGTGATGCGAACGTCCGACGCGGCCGCGCAACTGGTGCAGCTGCGCCAGACCGAAGTGATCTGCGCGTTCAATAATAATGGTGTTGGCGGTAGGGATGTCGATCCCGGTTTCGATAATTGTGGTACAAACCAGCACGTTAAAACGCTGATGATGGAAATCATTCATCACCCGTTCCAGTTCGCGCTCACGCATCTGCCCGTGACCGATGGCGATCCGCGCTTCTGGCACCAGTTCTGCCAGCCGTTCGGCGGCTTTCTGGATGTTTTCCACATCATTGTAGAGATAATAAACCTGTCCCCCGCGCAGAATTTCACGCAGGACAGCCTCTCTGACCACCAGACTGTCATACTCACGGACAAAGGTTTTAACTGCCAGACGACGAGCGGGCGGCGTGGCGATAATCGACAGATCGCGCATTCCGCTCATCGCCATATTCAGCGTTCGTGGGATCGGCGTTGCGGTAAGTGTCAGAATATCCACGTTCGCGCGCATCGCTTTAATGCGCTCTTTATGACGCACCCCGAAGCGGTGTTCTTCATCGACAATCAGCAGGCCTAAATCTTTAAACTTGACGTCACTTTGCAGCAGTTTGTGCGTACCGATCAGAATATCGATTTTCCCTTCCGCCACTTCCGTAAGGATTTGCGTCTGCTCTTTGGCGCTGCGGAAACGGGAGATCATTTCGATGCGTACCGGCCAGTTGGCGAAACGGTCGCGAAAGTTGTCGTAATGCTGCTGCGCGAGCAGAGTTGTTGGCACCAGCACCGCCACCTGCTTGTGGTTCTCTACCGCCAGGAAAGCGGCGCGCATCGCTACTTCTGTTTTACCAAAGCCAACATCGCCGCACACCAGACGATCCATTGCCAGCGGCTGACACATGTCGCTAAGCACCGCATTAATGGCCTGCGCCTGATCCGGCGTGGTTTCGAACGGGAAGCTGTCGCAGAACAATTGATATTGCTCACGATCGTGTTTAAACGCGAACCCCTCTTTGGCGGCGCGTTGAGCGTAGATATCCAGCAATTCCGCCGCCACATCACGCACTTTTTCTGCCGCTTTCTGCCGAGCGCGTGACCACGCATCGCCGCCAAGTTTATGCAGCGGGGCATTTTCTTCTGCACCACCCGCGTAACGGCTAATCAGATGCAGCGACGACACCGGAACATACAGTTTGGCGTCGTTGGCATAGGTGAGCATCAGATACTCGCCGGTAATGCCGCCAGCTTCCAGCGTGGTCATTCCGGCATAGCGCCCGACACCGTGCTCCAGATGCACCACCGGCTGACCAATATGCAGTTCCGCGAGGTTGCGGATCAGTGTATCGGGGTTGATGGCGCGGCGAGAATCCTGACGACGACGGGCAACGCGTTCACCGAGCAGATCGCTTTCGCAAATCAGTGCCAGATTACGCACCGTATCGACAAAACCATGTTCGGCAGCGCCAATCATCAGATAACGCCCACGGTCGCTGGCCTCATCGAGGCGCATAATGCGTTGCGGAGCAATTTTAATACGGGCGAGCAGTTCACCGAGTGCTTCACGGCGACCTTCACTTTCTACCGAGAACACCACCGGGCCGTCGAAAGATTCAAGAAATTTACGCAGCGCATCCAGCGGGGCTTTTTGCTGCGCCTGAACGGCAAGGTCTGGCAGTTTCTGAAAGCCTAAATTGGCATTCGCTGCTTTTGTCGGTAAATGTTCATTTTTTAGCTGTACACGCGGCCAGTTTTTCAGCTCTGAGAACAGTTCATCGACCCGCAGCCAGAGCGATTGTGGCGGCAGTAGTGGACGCATCGGATCGACGCCGCGATTCTCAAAACGCGCCAGCGTGTCAGCCTGGAAACGTTCGGCACTGTTTTCCAGATCGCCAGTATTCACCAGCAGTGTATTTGCAGGGAAATAACTGAACAGTGGCGGCAACGGTTCGCTGAAGAACAGCGGTTGCCAGTACTCGATCCCGGCAGGCAATGTGCCTTTGCTCACTTGTTGATAAATATGTTCTGGATCGCGTTTTACTTCGAAGGTATCGCGCCACTGGCTGCGGAACAGTTCAATTGCCGCTTTATCGGTCGGAAATTCGTGGGCGGGCAGCAGATTGATCGCTTCTACTTCCTCCAGCGTGCGCTGGCTATCGACATCAAACACCCGCAGGCTGTCGATTTCATCATCAAAGAAATCAAGACGATAAGGTAGCTCACTCCCCATCGGGAAGAGATCCAGCAACGCGCCGCGCGTGGCGTATTCGCCGTGCTCCATCACTTGGTCAACATGACGATAACCGGCGCTGTCCAGTTGGGTACGCAATGCATCTCGTGACAGGCGCTGACCTTTTTTCATCACCAGCGCATGGCCGTGGAGAAAACTGTGCGGGCAAACGCGCTGCATAAGCGTATTCACCGGAACAATCAGTACACCACGCTGCATTGTTGGTAACTGGTAAAGGGTGGAAAGACGCGAGGAGATAATATCCTGATGAGGCGAAAAACTGTCGTAAGGGAGGGTTTCCCAGTCCGCCAGATTCATCACCATCTGGTCGGTGAACTGGCTGATTTCATCATGCAAACGCAGAGCATTTTGCATATCTGGTGCGATGAGCACCACCGGTCCGGCGTGACGTTCGGCAATTTCCGCTACCAGCGTCGCACAGGCAGCGCCGGTTAACTCGCCCAGCAGACGCTGTTCACCCGCTTTGACGGGCAGCGTATAACGATATTGTTCAGGCATAACGGTTGTCAGATTCTCGTTAGGATATGCCTCAACATATGGGGGCATATCTCTGATAAGCAATGCTGTTCATTATCCGGAATCGACATGGTTTAGCAAATTGAATCGCCCCGGCTGGGGCGATGGCTTAGCGAGAGTAACTGGTTGTAGGCAGAGAAGGCGGGGAGAACAACAGATCGCTGAATGCGCGTTGTGAAATTTTGCGTACCAACAAGCCAGCAACAGTACAAATCAACAAACTGACAAAGGGGTAAACCAGCAGGAGCGTCAGTTCGAGTTGCGGCGACCAGCGCGCCGCGTTCATTTGCGGAATCAGACTCAAGCTGAATATCTCTACCAGAATGCGATGGGTGGTGTAGATGGCAATGGTGTTGGAACCAATCACATTCAGCAGGCTGGAGGAGCGCATACCGAAACGCTGCTCGTACTGATAAAACAGCTTCATGATCACCACAATCGATACCAGCGACAGGAGTAGCGACACGTTAAACAACCAGGCACTGACCGCCAGAACGGCCAGCAGCGAAGACATCAGCAGATGGCGGCGCAACGGTACTTCTTTAACACAGGTCATTAATGTTGCGCCAAACCAAGCGCCAAGGCTGTAATAAGGCAAATTGCGGATCACACTGTTCATTCCCCACCACGGCGTGGGAACGAAATTAACAGCCACACTCATCAGTACAAACAGGGCGAATAATGGCAGCGCCTGGCGGTTAAAAATTTTACACACCACGAAATAGACAATTAAAGCATACAGATACCACAAGCTGGTGCTGGCGGTGATCATCCCGTGCAGGAACTCACCGGTGGAATCGGCATAAGCAGCATTTGAGGCATTGCTGTAATCGCGCTCAGGTGCCAGCCACTGATTCAGTGCGCTCAGCGCCAGCCACTGGACGATACCCCACAGCGCCAGCACCCAGAAGATGCTCCAGATCCGTTTATCGAGACAATTTCCCCACGGCACACTGTCGATATAGCGGCGAATCAAATAGCCGGAGATAAAGAAAAAAACCGGCATACGGAAGGGCGCAAGGTAAAGATTGAAATAGATCCAGCATTTGCTCAGGACTTCCGATAACGGATGCTGAAAAGTGGTCATATGCGGATAAAAGGTAATGACCGAGTGATAAACCACCACCAGACAGATGCATAACCCTTTGATCTGGTTAATCCATAGTTCTTTTTGTTTCATCAGAAGAACACGCTCTTTTATTAATTTACCAACAACTGATCCTGCTGGTTATTAACCGAGGTGTAATGGGTATCTGTCTGTATTAGATGATTTTTCAGATTAAGATCAGGCTGCAAGCCTGCTGGTAAAATATGGCAATTTAGCCGATTGATTTATGGATGCTTTTCAGATTAGCCCTGATGATCACTTACAGTTCAGGCGTTTACCCATCCTGCTTTCGCTTATATACTCGTGTCTTTGCTAACAGCAACCAGACGGATTTCATGTACCAACCTGTCGCTCTATTTATTGGCCTGCGTTACATGCGTGGGCGTGCAGCGGATCGCTTCGGTCGTTTCGTCTCCTGGCTTTCTACCATCGGCATTACCCTCGGGGTGATGGCGCTGGTCACAGTATTGTCAGTGATGAACGGCTTTGAGCGCGAGCTGCAAAACAACATCCTTGGCCTGATGCCACAGGCGATCCTCTCTTCGGAGCAGGGCTCTCTTAACCCGCAGAAACTCCCTGAATCGGCAGTCAAACTGGACGGCGTAAATCGCGTCGCGCCTATCACTACTGGTGATGTGGTGCTGCAAAGCGCACGCAGCGTGGCGGTTGGCGTCATGCTAGGTATCGATCCGGCGCAAAAAGATCCGCTAACCCCGTATCTGGTCAATGTGAAGCAAGCCAACCTCGAGCCGGGGAAATATAATGTCATCCTCGGTGAACAGCTTGCCTCACAGTTAGGTGTCAATCGCGGCGACCAAATCCGCGTGATGGTGCCTTCTGCCAGCCAGTTCACGCCGATGGGGCGTATTCCAAGTCAGCGTCTGTTCAATGTGATTGGCACTTTTGCCGCCAACAGTGAAGTCGACGGCTATGAAATGCTGGTGAATATTGAGGATGCCTCGCGTCTGATGCGTTATCCGGCAGGTAATATCACCGGCTGGCGTCTGTGGCTGGATGAGCCGCTGAAAGTGGATTCGTTAAGCCAGCAAAAACTGCCAGAAGGCAGTAAATGGCAGGACTGGCGCGACCGTAAAGGTGAGCTGTTCCAGGCCGTGCGTATGGAAAAAAATATGATGGGCTTGCTGCTGAGCCTGATTGTCGCCGTTGCGGCGTTTAACATTATTACCTCGCTGGGGCTGATGGTGATGGAGAAGCAGGGCGAAGTGGCGATTTTGCAAACGCAAGGTTTAACTCCGCGACAAATCATGATGGTCTTTATGGTACAGGGTGCCAGCGCCGGAATTATTGGTGCGATCCTGGGCGCGGCGCTTGGTGCGCTGCTTGCCAGCCAGTTGAATAATCTGATGCCGATAATCGGCGTCCTGCTTGATGGCGCGGCGCTGCCGGTCGCTATCGAACCTTTACAGGTCATTATTATTGCGCTGGTGGCGATGGCTATCGCGCTGCTTTCTACGCTTTACCCTTCATGGCGCGCTGCCGCCACACAACCCGCTGAGGCTTTACGTTATGAATAAGATCCTGTTGCAATGCGACAACCTGTGCAAACGCTATCAGGAAGGCAGTGTGCAAACCGACGTGCTGCACAATGTCAGTTTCAGCGTGGGTGAAGGCGAAATGATGGCTATCGTCGGCAGTTCAGGTTCCGGTAAAAGTACCTTACTGCACCTGCTGGGCGGGCTGGATACGCCAACTTCCGGCGATGTGATTTTTAGCGGTCAGCCGATGAGCAAACTGTCGTCGGCGGCAAAAGCAGAACTGCGCAACCAGAAGCTGGGCTTTATTTATCAGTTTCACCACCTGCTACCGGATTTTACCGCCCTGGAAAACGTAGCTATGCCGCTGCTGATTGGCAAGAAAAAGCCCGCTGAAATCAACAGTCGAGCGTTGGAAATGCTAAAAGCGGTGGGGCTGGAGCATCGCGCGAATCACCGTCCATCCGAACTTTCCGGCGGCGAACGTCAGCGTGTGGCGATTGCCCGTGCGCTGGTCAATAACCCGCGTCTGGTACTGGCAGATGAACCTACCGGTAACCTTGACGCACGTAACGCCGATAGCATCTTCCAGTTGCTTGGGGAATTGAATCGCTTGCAGGGCACCGCCTTCCTGGTGGTTACTCACGACCTGCAACTGGCGAAACGTATGAGCCGCCAGTTAGAAATGCGTGATGGTCGTCTGACGGCGGAACTGAGCCTGATGGGGGCGGAGTAATGGCGATGCCTTTATCGTTATTAATTGGTCTGCGTTTTAGTCGCGGACGGCGGCGTGGCGGCATGGTGTCGCTGATCTCCGTCATTTCTACCATTGGCATTGCACTTGGCGTGGCGGTATTGATCGTCGGCTTAAGCGCGATGAACGGCTTTGAACGTGAACTGAATAACCGCATTCTGGCGGTAGTACCGCATGGCGAAATTGAAGCAGTGGATCAGCCGTGGACTAACTGGCAGGAAGCACTGGATAACGTGCAAAAAGTGCCAGGTATTGCCGCTGCTGCGCCGTATATCAATTTCACGGGGCTGGTGGAAAGCGGAGCAAATCTGCGCGCGCTTCAGGTTAAAGGGGTTGATCCGCAACAGGAACAGCGCCTAAGTGCGCTGCCCTCGTTTGTCCAGGGTGATGCCTGGAACAATTTTAAAGCCGGTGAGCAGCAGATTATTATCGGCAAAGGCGTAGCGGATGCGTTAAAAGTGAAGCAGGGCGATTGGGTGTCGATCATGATCCCAAATTCGAATCCCGAGCATAAACTGATGCAGCCAAAACGTGTGCGCTTGCAAATTGCCGGAATTTTGCAGCTGAGCGGTCAACTCGATCACAGTTTTGCCATGATCCCGCTGGCGGATGCCCAACAATATCTTGATATGGGTTCCAGTGTGTCAGGTATTGCCCTTAAAATGACGGATGTATTTAACGCCAACAAACTGGTGCGTGACGCGGGCGAAGTGACCAATAGCTATGTTTATATCAAGAGCTGGATCGGCACTTACGGCTATATGTATCGTGATATCCAGATGATCCGCGCCATTATGTATCTGGCGATGGTACTGGTGATTGGCGTAGCCTGTTTCAACATCGTCTCCACTTTAGTGATGGCGGTAAAAGACAAGAGTGGCGATATCGCAGTATTAAGAACGCTGGGCGCGAAAGACGGTTTAATTCGCGCCATTTTTGTCTGGTATGGATTACTGGCAGGGTTGTTCGGCAGCTTGTGTGGTGTGATTATCGGCGTAGTGGTTTCGCTGCAACTTACTCCGATCATCGAGTGGATTGAAAAGCTGATCGGTCATCAGTTCCTCTCCAGCGATATCTATTTTATTGACTTCCTGCCATCGGAATTGCACTGGCTGGATGTCTTCTACGTACTGGTCACAGCATTGTTGCTGAGTCTTTTGGCAAGTTGGTATCCGGCGCGGCGCGCCAGCAATATTGACCCTGCGCGAGTCCTTAGCGGCCAGTAAAGGCAGTACATTAAAACAAGGAGCGGCAATGTATTACGGGTTTGATATTGGTGGAACAAAAATTGCGCTTGGCGTATTTGATAGCAGTCGGCAGTTGCAGTGGGAAAAGCGGGTGCCGACACCGCGTGACAGCTATGACGCATTTTTAGATGCAGTGTGCGAGCTGGTCGTCGAAGCCGATCAGCGTTTTGGCTGTAAAGGTTCTGTCGGCATCGGTATTCCGGGAATGCCGGAAACAGAAGATGGCACGCTGTATGCCGCCAATGTCCCCGCTGCCAGCGGTAAACCGCTGCGTGCCGACCTGAGCGCACGTCTTGAGCGCGATGTGCGACTTGATAATGACGCGAACTGTTTTGCCCTTTCTGAAGCCTGGGATGATGAATTTACCCAATATCCGCTGGTGATGGGGTTAATTCTCGGCACCGGCGTTGGCGGTGGACTGGTGTTTAACGGTAAAGCGGTGACGGGTAAAAGCTATATTACCGGCGAGTTTGGTCATATGCGTCTGCCGGTCGATGCGTTAACCATGATGGGGCTTGATTTCCCATTACGCCGCTGCGGCTGTGGTCAGCATGGCTGCATTGAAAATTATCTGTCTGGTCGCGGTTTTGCGTGGCTGTATCAACACTATTATCATCAACCGTTGCAGGCTCCCGAAATTATTGCGCTTTATGATCAAGGCGATGAGCAGGCAAGGGCGCATGTTGAGCGTTATCTGGATCTATTAGCGGTTTGTCTGGGAAACATCCTGACCATTATTGACCCTGATCTGGTGGTCATTGGCGGTGGTTTATCCAATTTCCCGGCAATCACAACGCAACTGGCGGACAGGCTGCCTCGTCATCTCTTACCTGTAGCTCGTGTTCCGCGCATTGAACGCGCGCGCCACGGTGATGCAGGCGGAATGCGTGGAGCTGCCTTCCTACATCTAACCGATTAAACAACAGAGGTTGCTATGCTGTCGCGTCGGGGTCATCGGTTAAGTCGTTTTCGTAAAAATAAACGCCGCCTGCGGGAGCGTTTACGTCAGCGTATTTTTTTCAGAGATAAAGTGGTGTCGGAAGCAATGGAAAAACCAAGAGTACTCGTACTGACAGGGGCTGGTATTTCTGCGGAATCAGGTATTCGTACCTTTCGCGCCGCAGATGGCCTGTGGGAAGAACATCGTGTTGAAGATGTTGCGACGCCAGAGGGCTTTGATCGCGACCCTGAACTGGTGCAAGCGTTTTATAACGCTCGTCGCCGACAGTTACAGCAGCCAGAAATACAGCCTAACGCCGCGCATCTTGCGCTGGCTAAACTGCAAGATGCCCTCGGCGACCGCTTTTTGCTGGTGACGCAGAATATCGATAACCTGCATGAACGCGCAGGCAATACCAATGTGATTCATATGCATGGAGAATTGCTGAAAGTACGTTGTTCGCAAAGCGGGCAGGTTCTCGACTGGACTGGTGATGTTACGCCAGAAGATAAATGTCATTGCTGCCAGTTTCCGGCTCCGCTGCGCCCGCACGTGGTGTGGTTTGGCGAAATGCCGCTTGGTATGGATGAAATTTATATGGCACTGGCGATGGCGGATATTTTCATTGCCATTGGCACATCCGGGCATGTTTATCCGGCGGCCGGTTTTGTTCATGAAGCAAAATTGCATGGCGCGCACACCGTGGAACTCAATCTTGAGCCGAGCCAGGTTGGTAACGAATTTGCCGAGAAATATTACGGCCCGGCAAGCCAGGTGGTGCCAGAGTTTGTTGAAAAGTTGCTGAAGGGATTATAAATCAGGAGTAATTGCCTGATGCGCTACGCTTATCAGGCCTACGATAGGGCGCAATTAATTGAATTTGCGGGTTTTGTAGGCCGGATAAGGCGTTAACGCCGCATCCGGCATAATACACGCGCACTTTATTGGCCTCTTTTAACTTTTACTCGTATGAATTTTTTCATGGGCGGGACTTCCTGTTCCTGCGTGATTTTTTAGAGGAGGGGACCATGATTATCAGACCGATACCACCGAAAATAATGCCTGCTATGCCAACAAAGCCCCATTCAAAAAAATTAACCCAGGGATTGTTTATTTCGGCTTCTTCTGGATGCCCTGGCGGATAATAGACATTGACTTTGTCACCTTCGCTATCTTCATAAAAATCACTACCAATATTTGAATTAAAAATTAGCGTGTAATCTGGTGTAGGGCGAAAGGCAACCACTGGATACCAGGAACCATTATCACCGACGTCGTTTGAATGATTGTTGTACCAGACGGCATCAACAATGACCCCTTCGGTATGCATCGCATTTTTGGTATAGGTGAACTGGTTGTAAAATATAACAACAGAAATAACGAGCAGTACCAAACCAATACCGACGAAAGAGCGGGATAAAACGTTACTGTCCTGACTCATATGTCACTTCCTTGCTAAATAAAAAACGGGCGGTAATACCACCGCCCGTTTGCTGAATTAACGTCCTGCTTTCAGCTTCTGATAATACTCTTCATAAATGCTGCTGGCTGCGCCAACGTCATTCTGCCATTCACCATTTTTAATGGTTTCAGCATCCGGGTAGAGCGTTTTATCGTTCGCTACTTCCGGGCTTAACAGCTTACGCGCCGCAAGGTTTGGCGTTGGATAACCGATAGTTTCGGCAACCTGTTTTGCCACATCCGGGCGCAGCAGGAAGTTGATCAATTTCAGCGCGCCTTCTTTGTTTTTGGCATTTGCCGGGATCGCCAGGCTGTCCATCCAGAAAATGCCGCCTTCTTTCGGCCACACCACGTCAATTGGCGTACCCGCCTGGCGCGCAACGAAAGCAGAACCGTTCCAGATCATGCCGAGGTTAACTTCGCCTTCCATGTACGGGTTAGCCGGGTTATCGGAGTTAAACGCTGCGACGTTTGGCATCAGTTTTTTCAGCTCGTTATATGCAGCTTCAATCTCTTTCGGATCGGTGGTGTTACCGGAATAGCCCAGCTTACGCAGCGCCATCTGGAACACTTCACGGGCATCGTCGGTCAGCAGCAGGCTGCCTTTGTACTCAGGCTTCCACAGATCGGCCCAGCTGGTAACGGATTTCGGATCCACCGCATCACCGTTAACGCCAATCGCCGTCGCACCCCAGATATACGGAATGGAGTAGTCGTTATTCGGGTCAAAAGGCTTGTTGAGCATGTCTGGATCGAGATTGCTGAAGTTCGTTAACTTCGACTTGTCGATCTTCTGGATCATCCCTTCTTTACGCATTTTATCGACGTAATAGGTTGAAGGAACCACCAGGTCATAGGCACCGTCTTTGTACGTTTTCAGCTTGGCATACATGGTTTCGTTCGACTCGTAAGTCGAATAGATAACCTTAATACCGGTTTCTTTGGTGAACTGTTCAAGCAGTCCTGGCGGCACGTACTCGGTCCAGTTGTAGAAATACAGCGTGTTGTTGTCATCGGCGTGAGCGGCGCTCATGCCCAGTGCCAGAGCACCCGCCGCGAGCAGGTGGCGTGACCATTTTTTCATTTAACGTCCCCTGTGTTACCTTTCGTTTTATCACGAGCAATAAGCTGGCTGGCAATTACCATTACCAGCGACAGCACCAGTAATATGGTTGCCAGCGCGTTAACTTCCGGCGATACGCCGACTTTGACCATCGAATAAATTTTTAACGGCAGAATTTCATAACTTGGTCCGGTGACGAACGAAGAAACTACCACATCGTCCATCGACAGGGTAAAGCTTAACACCCAGCCCGCCGCTACCGCTGGCATTGCCAGTGGCAGAATGATTTTTCGCAGAATGGTAAATTCGCTGGCACCGAGATCTTTCGCCGCTTCCAGCATTCGCACGTCAAAACCTTTCAGGCGCGAATACACTGTCACCACCACAAATGGCAGGCAGAAGGTGATATGCGAGAACAGCAGCGACCAGAAGCCAAGCTGAATACCCAGCAGCATAAACAGCACCAGCAGCGAAATCGCCATCACGATATCTGGTGACATCATCACCACAAACAGCATTCCGCTAACGAACGGCTTACCACGAAAGCGATAACGGTACAGCGCAACTGCCGTCAGTGAACCGATAAGCGTAGCAAACGTCGCCGAAAACACCGCCATTGTTAGTGAATGCTGCGCTGCCTGTAACAGGCTGTCGTTGTTCATCAGCAGGCTATACCATTTGGTAGTAAAACCCTGCCAGTTAATGCCAAAGCGCGAGCTGTTAAAGGAGTTCACAATCAAAATAATGATTGGGATATACAGGTACGCGTAGATAGCGGTCATAAAACCGCCGCGAAGCAGTCGACCGATCATTCGAGTTCCACCTTCTTGTTCAGCAGACGAGAAGCGCGCCAGTAAACCAGTAACATCAGGCCCATTACGATAGTCAGCGTAATGCTGGTGGCTGCACCAAATGGCCAGTCACGAATATTGAGGAACTGTACCTTGATGACGTTACCGATCAGCAGGTTTTTCGCACCTCCCATCAGGTCGGATACATAGAACAAGCCCATAGCTGGCAGCATCACCAGCAGACATCCGGCAATAATTCCCGGCATCGTCAGCGGAATAATAATACGGATAAAAGTCTGCAATTTGCTGGCACCGAGATCGCGCGCCGCTTCCAGTAAAGGTTTATCCAGTTTTTCAATACTGGAATAGAGTGGCATCACCATAAACGGCAGCAGAATGTAAACCAGACCGATAATCACCGCGCTGGGGGTGAACATGATGCGAATTGGGGTATCAATAACGCCCAGCCACAGCAGGAACTCGTTGAGATAGCCTTTGGTGCTGAGGAAAATTTTTAGCCCGTAGATACGAATCAGCGAGTTTGTCCAGAACGGAACAATCAGCAGAAACAGCAGCAGCGGTCGCACTTTATGCGGCAGTTTTGCCAGAAACCAGGCAAACGGGTAGCCCAGCACCAGGCAGGCGAGAGTGGCGATCAGCGCCATATTCAGTGAGTGCACGAGCACTTCAAAATAGAGCGGATCGAGCAGACGTGTGTAGTTATCCAGCGTAAAGACCATTTTGACGAAACTTGCGTCGTCGCGGGTCAAAAAGCTGGTGCCAATGATCATCAGGTTGGGCAGAAAGACAAACAACACAAGCCAACCGACGATAGTGACAATCACTACATTCTGGAACTTACTTGTGTTCTTCATCAGCCAGTACGACCTCCCAGCTTTCTACCCAATTAATGGCCATTTTCTGGTCGAGTGAGTGGTCAAAGTCAGGATCGTCTTCGTTGAAGAATTCGCTGACCATCACCATCTTGCCATTTTCCAGTTCGACAACCGACTCCAGCGTCATGCCTTTGTAGTTACGCTCGCGAACGTAACCAATCAGCCCTTCGACGTGGTTGTCGTCGTTAATCTCTTCAACACGTAAGTCTTCCGGGCGCAGCAGAACATGCAGTTTTTGCCCCGGTTCAACGGCGAAGTTAACGTAGATATTACACTCGCGGCCTTCAACGTTGGCGCGTACGCGTTGCTCGTCGAGACGTTCGATCACCGTGGCGTTAAACATATTGATTTCGCCAATGAATCCGGCAACAAACAGGTTTTTGGGTTCTTCGTAGATTTCACGTGGTGTGCCGTCTTGTTCAATGCGACCATCGCGCATCACCACAATCCGGTCAGACATAGTGAGTGCCTCTTCCTGGTCGTGGGTAACGAAGACGAAAGTAATGCCAAGTTTTCGCTGTAACGCTTTTAACTCGTTCTGCATCTGTTTGCGCAGTTTGTAATCCAGCGCGGAAAGCGATTCATCAAGCAACAACAGACGAGGCTTGTTAACCACTGCGCGGGCAATGGCCACGCGTTGCTGCTGACCGCCAGAGAGTTGATGCGGTTTGCGTTGAGCGAAGGTTTCCAGTTGTACCATCCGCAGGGCTTCCATCACGCGAGGCGTAATTTCAGCAGCGGGGGTTTTTTGCATACGCAAGCCAAAGGCCACATTTTCGAATACGGTCATGTGGGGGAATAACGCGTAGCTTTGGAAAACGGTGTTCACATAGCGGTTTTCCGCCGGAACGTGGGTGATGTCCTCGTTATCCAGCATGATGCGCCCGGAATCAACAGTTTCCAGACCCGCAATCAGGCGAAGAACGGTTGTTTTACCGCAGCCAGAAGGGCCAAGCAGCGTGAGGAACTCGCCATTGTTGATAGTCAGATCAAGCTGGGGAATGACTTCTTTACCATCAAAGCATTTGCGAATTCCCGCCAATTGCACCAGCGGTGAAAGCGAACTCGGTTGTTTATTCAATTTTTTACTCTGTCCCATGTAAACGCAACGGATGGCTTACCGATGCGGGGTTTGTGGTTAACCACCTTGGTGACTCTTAATGAGGGCGGTAATTCTACGGCAAACCATCGGAATCGCCAATCCTTGTTGTGAATTACTGGCTTAGCTTTATATTGATTAAGGTAATGTTGATAAATATTCCCGCTTGCAGGGGTAAAAGTGACCTGACGCAATATTTGTCTTTTCTTGCTTCTTAATAATGTTGTCACGAAAAGTGAGGGTGACTACATGGATAAACTACTTGAGCGTTTTTTGAACTACGTGTCTCTGGATACCCAATCAAAAGCGGGAGTGAGACAGGTTCCCAGCACGGAAGGTCAGTGGAAGTTATTGCATTTGTTGAAAGATCAGCTCGAAGAGATGGGGCTTATCAATGTGACCTTAAGCGAGAAAGGAACGCTAATGGCGACGTTACCGGCTAACGTTCTTGGCGATATCCCGGCGATTGGTTTTATTTCTCATGTGGATACCTCTCCGGATTGCAGCGGTAAAAATGTAAATCCGCAAATTGTTGAAAACTATCGTGGTGGCGACATCGCGCTGGGTATTGGCGACGAAGTCTTGTCACCAGTGATGTTCCCGGTTCTGCATCAATTGCTGGGGCAGACGCTGATCACCACCGATGGCAAAACGCTATTGGGCGCTGACGATAAAGCCGGTATTGCGGAAATTATGACCGCGCTGGCGGTATTGCAGCAGAAAAACATTCCGCATGGCGATATTCGCGTCGCCTTTACGCCAGATGAAGAAGTGGGGAAAGGGGCGAAACACTTTGATGTTGACGCCTTTGATGCTCGTTGGGCTTACACCGTCGATGGTGGTGGCGTAGGCGAACTGGAGTTTGAAAACTTCAACGCCGCATCGGTGAATATCAAAATTGTCGGTAACAACGTTCACCCAGGCTCGGCAAAAGGCGTGATGGTTAACGCGCTATCGCTGGCCGCACGCATTCATGCAGAAGTTCCGGCGGATGAAAGCCCAGAAACTACCGAAGGTTATGAAGGTTTTTATCACCTGACGAGCATGAAAGGCACCGTTGAGCGCGCCGATATGCACTACATCATTCGTGATTTCGATCGTAAACAGTTTGAAGCGCGTAAACGTAAGATGATGGAGATTGCCAAGAAAGTGGGCAAAGGGCTGCACCCTGATTGCTACATTGAACTGGTGATTGAAGACAGTTACTACAACATGCGCGAGAAAATTGTGGATCATCCGCATATTCTCGATATCGCCCAGCAGGCGATGCGCGATTGTGATATTGAACCGGATCTGAAGCCGATCCGTGGCGGCACCGACGGCGCGCAGTTGTCGTTTATGGGATTACCGTGCCCGAACCTGTTCACTGGCGGTTACAACTATCATGGTAAACATGAGTTTGTGACCCTGGAAGGAATGGAAAAAGCGGTGCAGGTGATCGTGCGTATTGCCGAGTTAACGGCGCAACGGAAGTAAGCGAAAAGGGATGCGGCATGTGATGCCGCATCCGGCTTACATCCAAACTTACCCTTCGAAGAACCAATACCCGCTATTGACCAGCGCCGCGAGCATCGCGAGGAATGATGGATCTTCCAGCGCATCGCCAAAATTCTCGGCAGTCAGCACAATATTACTGGCGAGCGCATCCAGTGCCGGACGGTGCGGAGAATCGATCTTTTCACCATTGGCGTATACATCATCACCAATGCGCAATACGCGCAGACCACCCAGGCGCACCAGCACATCACCTTGTTTCAGCGCATCGTAGATTTCATCCGGCTGATAAGGCGGCTCTGGCGGCGCGATATCCAGTTCATGACGTGACTGGGAAATAAACTCGCCAAACCATTGCTTAAAGTGCTCCGGCTGGTTGATCAGTTCAAGCATCATCTCACGCAATTTATCCATCTCTTGCGGCAGAACATCAGCCGGATGGGCGCGAGGAGGGATATCCGGATCGCTGTAATAATTACCGCCCAGCTCACGTTGCAGAACATAATCGGCAAAACCGCTGATCAGCTCCCGCGTATTGGGCGCACGAAAACCGACAGAGTAGTTCATCGCATTTTCCAGCGCGTAGCCTTCGTGCGGGAATCCCGGCGGAATATAAAGAATATCGCCAGGCTCCAGCTCTTCATCGATGATGGCTTCGAACGGATCGACCTGTAACAGATCCGGGTGCGGGCAGTGCTGTTTCATTTGCAGCTTTTCGCCCACTCGCCAGCGACGACGACCGGTTCCCTGGATAATAAACACATCGTATTGATCGAGATGCGGGCCGACGCCGCCGCCGGGTACGGAAAATGAGATCATCAGGTCGTCAATGCGCCAGTCCGGCAGTTCACGAAACGGACGCATCAGCGCGGCGGTTGGTTCATGCCAGTGATTTACTGCCTGCACCAGCAATGACCAGTTGGTCTCACCGAGATGATCGTAGCTTTCGAATGGACCGTGGCTGACCTGCCATTTACCATCCTGGTGACTGACCAGCCGACTGTCGACTTCGCTTTCCATCGCCAGACCCGCTAACTCGTCTGGAGAGATTGGGTCAATAAAATTATTAAAGCCGCGTTTTAACACTACCGGACGTTTCTGCCAGTGGCGTTCAAGAAAATCGGGCCAGTTAAGGGTAAGTTGGTATTCCATGTTAAGCATCCACAGGCTGGTATCTGCAACCGATTATAACGGATGCTTAACGTAATGCGTGAAGAAAGGGCATATTTATTCACTCTTTGGCGAAGAATGCTGGCGACCAAAAATCACTTCCATTCGTGCACCGCCGAGCATACTCTCTCCGGCGATGATTTTTCCGTCGTATTGCTCGGTAATTTCACGTGCGACTGCCAGACCGACACCTTGTCCTGGGCGCAAAGTGTCAACACGTTGACCACGGTCGAAAATGACCTCTCGCTTGCTTAATGGAATACCGGGGCCATCATCCTCGACAACAATATAGAGATGATCATCGGTTTGTCTGGCTGAAATTTCGACAAACTCAAGACAGTATTTACAGGCGTTATCCAGTACGTTGCCCATCACTTCGACAAAATCATTCTGCTCACCCACAAAGCTGATTTCTGGCGAGATATCGAGGGAAATATTAACCCCTTTACGCTGATAAACTTTGTTCAGCGCCGAGGTGAGATTGTCCAGCAGTGGGGCGACAGGATGCAATTCGCGGCTAAGTAATGTTCCACCGCGCATACTGGCGCGATGCAGGTAGTAGCCAATTTGTTGCGAGATGCGGCTGATTTGTTCCAGCATTACTGGCTCTGCTTCGCTGACGCTCATCTTCTCACTACGCATGGAACGTAGCGTACTTTGCAGCACCGCCAGCGGTGTTTTCAGACTGTGCGTCAGGTCGGTGAGCGTAGTGCGGTATTTGTCATAACGTTCACGCTCACTTTTTAACAGTCGGTTCAGGTTACGTACCAGGCTGGTAAGTTCCCTCGTGGTGGTAGGGTTGAGTAGTTCCCGGTTGTGCTCTTCCAGTTCGCGGACTTCTTTTGCCAGGGCTTCGATAGGGCGTAAACTCCACCAGGCGGCGACCCATAACAGAGGGATCACTAACAGCAGGTTGGCTGAGAGCACATAGACAAACCAGCTCCACACCATATAGGAACTTTTAAGCTCTACAGGGATGGTATCAACCACCACAATGGTTAACTTTGGCATCTGCGACGTTGCCGGATAGATGTTTACTGCCACCGAGTGAGTCATCTCAGCGTCGTCGTCATCCTCCCGTACTTCCTGCAACTGTTGCTGTATAGAATGATCTTCACTCAGCAAGATGCTGGTATCGTTAACATCCGCTTCTATTTCATGGAAGCCATTAGATTTCAGCCAGTCAGGCTGGATCATTTTCATCAACCAGGGAACGTCACGCTGCGCCCATAAAAGTTGCCCGTTCTCATCATAGATCAGTGTCATAGTAGGGCTTTGCTTGTCGATATTTTCTGGCAATTCGACATGCAATTTGTTGTTTTCCCACTTCGCGAGGGTATAGAACAGGTTGCTCTCGCCACGTAACAGCCGAAACGTGGTTTTATCGAAACTGACGCTATAACCGATCAGCGCGACCATCCCGTAGGCAAGCGAAAGCACCAGCACTACCGCTGCCGTTGCCAACAGAAAACGAACCCGTAGCGAGAGTGGGGAAAAAATACGCAGTAATTTTTTCATCAGCGCAATTCGAACAGATAGCCCTGGCCGCGAACGGTGGTAATCACTTCTTGCGGATATTGCGTCTGAATTTTCTTACGCAGTCGGCCCATTAATACATCAATGGTATGGCTTTCCCGCAGTTCGGCATCCGGATAGAGCTGTAACATCAGCGAATCTTTGCTGACCACTTTGCCGTTATTACGGATTAGCGTTTCCATAATGGTGTATTCAAACGCGGTCAGTTTGATCACTTCGTCGTTAATGGATAATTCACGGCGGGAGAGATCAACCTGAAACGGTGGCAGCGAAATAACCTGTGAAGCCAGACCGCTATTACGCCGCATCAACGCCTGCATACGCGCCATCACCTCTTCAATATGAAACGGTTTGGTCACGTAATCATCAGCACCGGCACTTAAGACTTCGACTTTGTCCTGCCAGCTTTCACGGGCGGTTAATACCAGAATCGGTAGTGAAACATCATTGCTACGCCAGCGGCGGATCAGCGACAGACCATCTTCATCAGGCAAGCCAAGATCGACAATGGCAATATCCGGTAAATGTTCATTGAGATAATAATCTGCTTCTTTGGCATCTTCTGCGTCATCGACCTGATGACCAGCGTCCTGAATCTGAACTTTAAGATGGTGACGTAACAACGCATTGTCTTCGACAACCAGTACGCGCATTTTTATTTCTCCCTGTCTTAATTATTAAAATAGTGTAACGCGATTATGTATTTATGGGAGTAAACATTAATTAAACCAGCGGGTAGGGGAGGTAACACAGGAAAAGATTCGCTTAAGAAGCAGGCCGGACAGCATCGCCATCCGGCCTTGACAGGGGATTATTTCAGCTCATCAACCATCGTGATGGCACGACCAATATAATTAGCCGGCGTCATCGCTTTCAGGCGCGCTTTCTCTTCTTCTGGCAGCGCCAGACCGTCGATAAATTGCTTCATGCCTTCGGCGTCAACGCGCTTACCGCGAGTCAGCTCTTTCAGCTTTTCATACGGTTTTTCAATGCCATAGCGACGCATGACTGTCTGGATCGGCTCAGCCAGCACTTCCCAGTTGTGATCCAGTTCATCCAGCAGATGGTCACGGTTCACTTCCAGTTTGCTCACGCCTTTCAGGGTAGACTGGTAAGCAATCAGTGCATAACCAATACCCACGCCGAGGTTACGCAGCACGGTGGAGTCGGTCAGGTCACGCTGCCAGCGGGAAACCGGCAGTTTGCTGGCCAGGTGCTGCAACACTGCGTTGGAAAGCCCCAGGTTCCCTTCGGAGTTTTCGAAGTCGATCGGGTTAACCTTATGCGGCATGGTGGAAGAACCAATCTCACCAGCAATGGTTTTCTGTTTGAAGTGGTTAAGAGCGATATAACCCCAGACGTCACGGTCAAAGTCGATCAGAATAGTGTTAAAGCGCGCAACGCAATCAAACAGCTCGGCAATGTAGTCGTGCGGTTCAATCTGCGTGGTGTACGGGTTCCACTGAATACCCAGCGAGGTGACGAACTCTTCGCTAAACTGATGCCAGTCAACTTCCGGGTAAGCGGCGATGTGGGCGTTATAGTTACCGACGGCGCCGTTGATTTTGCCGAGGATCTCCACCTGGTTAAGTTGGCGGTACTGGCGTTCCATACGGTAGGCAACGTTAGCCATCTCTTTCCCGATGGTTGACGGCGTGGCTGGCTGACCGTGGGTACGGGACAGCAGCGGAATATCGCGGTACTGAATAGCGAGATCTTTAATACCGTCAATCAGTTGACGCCAGTATGGCAGGATCACTTCATCACGCGCGGTTTTCAGCATCAACGCGTGGGAGAGGTTATTGATATCTTCCGAAGTACAGGCAAAGTGAATGAATTCAGATACCGCGTGCAGTTCCGGGATATCTGCCACTTTTTCTTTCAGGAAATACTCAACCGCTTTAACGTCGTGGTTAGTGGTACGCTCGATGGTTTTGATGCGTGCAGCATCTTCTTCGCTGAAATTAGCGACGATTGCATCAAGGTAACCGATTGCGTCGGCAGCAAAAGCAGGAACTTCCTTGATCGCTGCGTGCGCGGCTAGTTTTTGCAGCCAACGTACTTCAACTTGTACACGGAATTTCAGCAAACCATATTCGCTGAAAATCCCGCGCAGCGCGCTGACTTTATCGCCGTAGCGTCCATCGACAGGGGAAACGGCGGTCAGTGAGGATAATTCCATAGATCACAACTCCGGGGTTAAATGAGCAAGAATTTGTTTTGCCTGAGTGGTCAGGCGATTACGAGAAAACATCAGTTGCAGACGTCCACCGCCGACCTGGTGCCAGAGCACGGCGGCGCGAATGCCTGCCAGCAGGGTTGCGCGAACTTTCGCCTGCACCTGCGGGCTTTGCAGTACAGCAGGGGAACCGGTGACCTGAATGCGCGGGCCAAGCGGGCTGATAACATCAACATAGATAGCAGCCATCGCGCTCATCAGCGTTTCGGACTGTAAATCGAAGTGTTCGAGCTGGCGTTGCAGGCCGTTGATCCGGTTGCCCAGAGTGTCGAGCGCACCTTTGGCAGATGAAAGTTTACGCTCAAGCACCATCAGGCTAAGGGTGTAGCGGGTTAACTCAGCGTTCAAACCCTGACGGCTGCTGGCATTGAGCACGCCGAGCAGGGTTTCCAGCCCGACGCGTAGGTTGGCTTCGCTACCGCCAAAAACCGCCAGCGTGGAGCTGGGGTTCATATCAATAATACTGTTGAGTGAAACGTGTAGCGCATCGGCATCACAATGCCCCTGGTGAGCGAGTTGTTGCACCAGGCGAGCCGACTGACAAATACCGGCCAGGGCGAGGGTGATGTCATAGTAATTCTTTGCCACGTTCACTGCTTCCTTGTTTTAAGTAAAGATAATAATCAGACCGGCAGCGGCAGACGCTGCTCAATAATACCGCCACCGAGGCACACTTCACCGTTGTAGAAGACGGCAGACTGGCCCGGCGTCACGGCGGCAACCGGCTCATCGAAAATCACTTCAATGCGATCATCGCCCAGCGCCTTGACGGTGCATGGGATGTCGGTCTGGCGATAGCGGGTTTTCACCGTGCAACGCATAGTGCCGGTGAACGGTTCACGATCGACCCAGTGCAACTGCTGGGCAATCAACCCAACAGACATCAGACGTGGATGCTCATGACCCTGCGCGACAACCAGAATGTTATTCTCGACGTCTTTATCGACGACGTACCACGGTTCTTCGGTGCCATCTTTAGTGCCACCGATACCCAGACCTTTACGCTGACCGAGGGTGTGATACATCAGCCCCTGGTGTTCGCCAATTTCATCGCCATCAACGGTAATTATTTTGCCCGGTTGCGCCGGGAGATAACGCCCCAGGAACTCGCGGAATTTACGTTCGCCAATAAAGCAAATGCCGGTAGAGTCTTTTTTCTTCGCGGTAACCAGACCGAGATCTTCAGCAATCTTACGCACCTGCGGTTTTTCCAGTTCGCCGACCGGGAACAGGCTTTGCGCAATCTGCTCATGGCTAAGCGTGTAAAGGAAGTAGCTCTGGTCTTTATTGCTGTCCAGACCACGCAGCAGGCGGCTCTTGCCATCGACATCTGCCCGACGTACGTAATGACCGGTAGCGATATAATCGGCACCTAAATCTTCGGCGGCAAATTCGAGGAAAGCTTTAAATTTGATCTCTTTGTTGCACAGAATATCCGGATTCGGCGTGCGACCGGCTTTATATTCGGCAAGGAACAGTTCGAAGACGTTGTCCCAGTACTCGGCAGCAAAGTTAACGGTGTGCAGTTCAATGCCGAGCTTGTCGCAGACAGCCTGGGCATCAGCCAGATCCGCTGCCGCCGTGCAATATTCCTCACCGTCGTCTTCTTCCCAGTTCTTCATAAACAGGCCTTCGACCTGATATCCCTGTTGTTGCAACAGCCAGGCAGAAACGGAGGAATCGACACCGCCGGACATGCCGACGATTACTTTTTTTGCGGTTTCAGACATTGGATCACTCACGACATTGAACTTCAAGGCGGCGTATTCTATCACGCAGCCTTTTAGATGACACCCTTTGTAAAAGGCCAGTTAAAATCGCCAATCATCTCCAGCGGATAGCGTTGCCCGCTTTGATAACAACGAATACTTTCCGCCACCAGCGGCGAACGCAGATTTGACGCCTGTAAAATTTCTTCGGCGCTGACCCAACGGCAGCAGTCGATATCGCTGTCATGAGGCTGGGTCGGGCATATTTGCTCAAGCTCAATGGCAAACAGGAAGCGCAAAAACGGCGTCTTATCCGGCGCAATCCACTGATGCATACGAATAAAGTGTTGCGGTTGCGCGCTGATGCCCGTCTCTTCCCACAGCTCACGCGCGGCGGCTTCCACTAAGGTTTCATCTGCTTCCAGATGCCCGGCAGGTTGGTTCCATAACGCTTTACCATTAATCGTCTCTTCAACGACTAAAAATTTGCCTTCTGCGTGCACCACGCAGGCAACGGTAACGTGCGGTTTAAACATTGTGCTTCCTTATTCTGTGGTTTCTCGCCATTCGCCATTAGCAAGATTATCCAGCGTGTAACTCCCCATCGCATAGCGAATCAGTCGCAGTGTGGGGAAACCAACATGGGCGGTCATGCGGCGTACCTGGCGATTACGTCCTTCATATAAGGTGATCTTCAGCCAGCTGGTGGGAATACTTTTTCGTTCACGAATTGGCGGATTACGCGGCCATAACCACTCCGGTTCTTCAGCCAATTCCACGCCAGCGGGCAGGGTAGGGCCATCATTTAAGGTTACGCCATTGCGCAAGGCTTCAAGAGCGTCTTCCGTAGGAATGCCTTCCACCTGCACATAATAGATTTTCCCGGTGCGTTTGCCCGGCTGGGTTAAACGCGCCTGTAACGCGCCATTATTAGTCAGCACCAGTAACCCTTCGCTATCTCTGTCGAGACGACCAGCCGCATAAACGCCCTGAACCGGGATGAATTCTTTTAATGTTTTACGCCCTGCTTCATCGGTGAACTGCGGAAGAACATCGTAGGGTTTATTGAACAGGATCACGCGCGTGGGCTGGTTTTCAGGTTTTCGCCTGGTAGAACGTTGCGAGCTGAATCGCTTAACCTGGTGATTTCTAAAAGAAGTTTTTTGCATGGTATTTTCAGAGATTATGAATTGCCGCATTATAGCCTAATAACGCGCATCTTTCATGACGGCAAACAATAGGGTAGTATTGACAAGCCAATTACAAATCATTAACAAAAAATTGCTCTAAAGCATCCGTATCGCAGGACGCAAACGCATATGCAACGTGGTGGCAGACGAGCAAACCAGTAGCGCTCGAAGGAGAGGTGAATGGAAAGTAAAGTAGTTGTTCCGGCACAAGGCAAGAAGATCACCCTGCAAAACGGCAAACTCAACGTTCCTGAAAATCCGATTATCCCTTACATCGAAGGTGATGGAATCGGTGTAGATGTAACCCCAGCCATGCTGAAAGTGGTCGACGCTGCGGTCGAGAAAGCCTATAAAGGCGAGCGTAAAATCTCCTGGATGGAAATTTACACCGGTGAAAAATCCACACAGGTTTATGGTCAGGACGTCTGGCTGCCTGCTGAAACCCTTGATCTGATTCGTGAATATCGCGTTGCCATTAAAGGTCCGCTGACCACCCCGGTTGGTGGCGGTATTCGTTCTCTGAACGTAGCCCTGCGCCAGGAACTGGATCTCTACATCTGCCTGCGTCCGGTACGTTACTATCAGGGCACTCCAAGCCCGGTTAAACACCCTGAACTGACCGATATGGTTATCTTCCGTGAAAACTCGGAAGACATTTATGCGGGTATCGAATGGAAAGCTGACTCTGCCGACGCTGAGAAAGTGATTAAATTCCTGCGTGAAGAGATGGGCGTGAAGAAAATCCGCTTCCCGGAACATTGCGGTATCGGCATTAAGCCGTGTTCTGAAGAAGGCACCAAACGTCTGGTTCGTGCCGCGATCGAATACGCAATTGCTAACGATCGTGACTCTGTGACCCTGGTGCACAAAGGCAACATCATGAAGTTCACCGAAGGCGCGTTTAAAGACTGGGGCTACCAGCTGGCGCGTGAAGAGTTTGGCGGTGAACTGATCGACGGCGGCCCGTGGCTGAAAGTTAAAAACCCGAATACCGGCAAAGAGATCGTTATTAAAGATGTGATCGCTGATGCGTTCCTGCAACAGATCCTGTTGCGTCCGGCTGAATACGACGTTATCGCCTGTATGAACCTGAACGGTGACTATATATCTGACGCCCTGGCAGCGCAGGTTGGCGGTATTGGTATCGCCCCTGGCGCAAACATCGGTGACGAATGCGCGCTGTTTGAAGCCACCCACGGTACTGCACCGAAATATGCCGGTCAGGATAAAGTTAACCCAGGCTCTATCATCCTCTCCGCTGAGATGATGCTGCGCCATATGGGTTGGACTGAAGCCGCAGACCTGATTGTTAAAGGTATGGAAGGCGCAATCAACGCCAAGACCGTAACCTATGACTTCGAACGTCTGATGGAAGGCGCTAAACTGTTGAAATGTTCAGAGTTTGGTGACGCGATCATCAAGAACATGTAATCTCTACATGTGTTAAATATTGAAACGGGCGTGTTATACGCCCGTTGTTTTATGAAGATGTAAAATCTTCCCCAAAACTTTCCCCAAAACCCTTCCCCAAAACTGGCTATTTTCTATGCTGTTTTAATATCTACGATAACCCAGTCTTTACCACGATCATCATTGTATCGGTCGGTCATTTTTCTGGATTTATGACCTAACAACTTTTGCGTATCCAGACCCTGTTCCCGATATAACCGTTCTGACAGAGATCGCTGCTCATGAAATGTGGGCGCAGTTCCTTGCTCCCATTTTATGCCACATTTTTCCCGGGCCTTTTTAAAAGCCGTTGTCAGAGTATTTGCAGAAACCTGGTCTCCTCTGTTTGCTTGAGAGGTAGTGTGACGGTAATGGACCAGATATTTACTAACAACAGCATCCCTGCACTGAGATATAACTTCACGAAGGGTAATATTCAGAGCATCGCATTTCAGGTTAAGCGGAATAGCAAGTTTTGAACCGGTTTTTTCCTGAGTAATGTGCAACATGTCGTCCCATATATCAGAGAATTTCAAATTGCAGATATCGCCTAAACGTTGTCCAGTAACAAGAGCAAGTAGCATGCCGCATTTTAAATAGGGCTGCCGTCTGCTTACGCTTTCAAATATTGCCTGCCATTCGGGCAGTGACAATCTTTGGCGGTTTACTCGATTTCGCGGTTGTTTTGTTGCCTGCGCTGGGTTAAATCCTGGCGGAACATGTCCTGCGTGTTGTGCTTCTTTGAAGACGTCGATCAACACCATTCTCACGACTTGCGCCATCCTGTTATGACCTTCAGCCTTTACAGCATCAATTATTTCGGCAATATCAAGTGCGGTAATATCCTTGAGGTGTTGCATTCCACAATGCTCACGGAAAAGACGAATGGGTTTGCCTTTTTGCCGATAGGAGTTGGGTCTTAGTTCATTATGTTGCAGCCTGTCCTCCTGGATAGAAATATATTTATCAAGCCATTCTGTCACCGTAATGTCTGAGCGCCTGCCTTTCATTCTTTCCAGACGCTCATTGACGCTTAATATTTGTCTGGTACGTTGTTCAGCAATAATGGTATTTGCTTCAGTAGCAACTTGTTTTGCTTCATTCTCATCAGTTCCTAAGCTATGAAAACGACCGGATAGTGGATGTTTGTATTGCCAATATACCTTTCCGGTTCGCTTATCTAATTTGCAATATAAATTAGGTATAGAGATTTTGTGAGATCGGGGTCTAGCAGCCATCAGCGATTATCCGTTGGAGTTTTGGGTTTGCGTTTATTAGGAGTTGCGGTTCTGCAAGCGTTCCTACAAAACGGGAATTTCGGTCAATCATCCAGTAGCGACCAACTTTTATAGCGGGTGGGGCCATCATTTTCCCTTGCGCGTATTTTTTCAGAACTCGCTCACTTGGTGCTAAGTCCCCAAATTCTTCTTTAGCCCAGTCCTGTAAAGTGATTAGTCGAGACATTTGTCCTCCTCTTAGCTGCTGAGGGAGTTTGTGACCGATATATCTGACATGATATTAAGCTCATGGCAGGTACATCTCTTGACTGGTCATAGAGATAAATTTAATGCTGAGAAATGCAGTATTGAATTTATCAATTTTTCTATTTCCTGCGTATGGCACGTAACTTCTTAATGTGTTCTGCCGTTTCGATCTCTTCTGCTATCCGATCTGCATCAGCTTTATTCACAGGTTCAAAGTCATGATTAAAGCGGAACATGCTGGCGATACATGTTCTGCCTTTTCGGATGTAGTGAACTTTGTTGTGGGTAGAACGCAGGATTTTGCAGGGAGTGCCGTGGTGGTCGACGTACCAGGTGTTAGGAAAAATGATTCTGAACATTTTTACACCTCAGTTGGACGATGTTGAAATTTGCTGCTTTGAGGCCATCACAGTCCCCATTGTTTGTTCTTAAGTTCGATCTCCTCCTGGCAACTTGCACAAGTCCGACAACCCTGAACAGCCAGGCGTCTTCGCTCATCTATCGGATCGCCACATTCACAACAATGAGTTGCGGATACAGTCTGATAGTTCAGACGACGCATTTTTATTGCTGTATTGCGCTGTAATTCTTCGATTTCTGATGCTGAATCAATGATGTCTGCCATCTTTCATTAATCCCTGAATTGTTGGTTAATACGCTTGAGGATGAATGCGAACAATAAAAAAGGAGCCTGTAGCTCCCTGATGATTTTGCTTTTCATGTTCACCGTTCCTTAAAGACGCCGTTTAACATGCCGATCGCCAGGCTTAAATGAGTCGGTGTGAATCCCATCAGCGTTACCGTTTCGCGGTGCTTCTTAAGTACGCTACGGCAAATGTCATCGACGTTTTTATCCGGAAACTGCTGTCTGGCTTTTTTGATTTCAGAATTAGCCTGACGGGCAATGCTGCGAAGGGCGTTTTCCTGCTGAGGTGTCATTGAACAAGTCCCATGTCGGCAAGCATAAGCACACAGAATATGAAGCCCGCTGCCAGAAAAATGCATTCCGTGGTTGTCATGCAGCCTCCCGACGGGCAAGAATCCTTGAGCCGAACGCCATCAACTCTCCACGATCAACGGTCGTAAAGTGGCAGTGTGTACGGGGGTATGGGTGCCAGATAATGAGCATCGAGCCTTTATTATTTCCACTGACGGGTTTCTCAGTGAGTGGGTTAATAAATGCCAGTCGTCCTGCCGTGATGAATCTGACCTCACTGGCGGTTTGTATCGCTTCATGAAACCATCCGACAGATGTGTCAGCAGGCAATAACATTACACATCCCACACTACTGAATTTGTTTTCAGTGGCTGCCTTTTTCACAAAAGGGGAAATATTGCTGTATGGTGGATTCAACCAGACATAACCAGAGGCATATCCCATTGCTTCAGGCCATGAAGTGGTTAATGTGTTCTGCTCCTGTGAGATAAAAAGCCGACATAGTCGGTTTTTTTCGCTGGCGGCAGCATCAAGTTGAAAAACGAACTCTGCATTAAGCGCAGCAAAAATCTCTGGTGGTGTGCGCCAGCTGTCGCGATGTTCGGCAGGAGTATTGCTTCCGGTGAAATCAGTCATACAGCCCCCGTTTATTATTTATCGCCTCAGCCAGCCGCTGTGCTTTCAGTGGATTTCTGATAACAGAAAGGCCGGGAAATACCCAGCCTCGCTTTGTAACGGAGTAGATGAAAGTGATCGCGCCTACCCGGATATTATCGTGAGGATGCTTCATCGCCATTGCTCCCCAAATACAAAACCAATTTCAGCCAGTGCCACGTCCATTTTTTCGATGAACTCCGGCACCATCTCGTCAAAATTCGCCATGTACTTTTCATTCCGCTCAATCACGACATAATGCAGGCCTTCACGCTTCATACGCGGGTCATAGTTGGCAAAGTACCAGGCATCTTTTCGCGTCACCCACATGCTGTACTGCACCTGGGCCATGTAAGCCGATTTTATGGCCTCGAAACCACCGAGCCGGAACTTCATGAAATCCCGGGAGGTAAACGGGCATTTCAGTTCAAGGCCGTTGCCGTCACTGCATAAACCATCGGGAGAGCAGGCGGTGCGCATACTTTCGTCGCGATAGATGATCGGGGATTCAGTAACATTCACGCCGGAAGTGAATTCAAACAGGGTTCTGGCGTCGTTCTCGTACTGTTTTCCCCAGGCCAGCGCCTTAGCATTAACTTCCTGAGCCACACCGGTGCAAACCTCAGCCAGCAGGGTGTGGAAGTAGGACATTTTCATGTCAGGCCACTTCTTTCCTGAGCGGGGCTTTGCTATCACGTTGTGAACTTCTGAAGCGGTGATGACGCCGAGCCGTAATTTGTGCCATGCATCATCCCCCTGTTCGACAGCTCTCACGTCGATCCCGGTACGCTGCAGGATAATGTCCGGTGTCATGCTGCCACCTTCTGCTCAGTGGCTTTCTGTTTCAGGAATCCAAGAGCTTTCACTGCTTCGGCCTGTGTCAGTTCTGACGATGCGCGAATGTCGCGGCGAAATATCTGGGAACAGAGCGGCAATAAGTCGTCATCCCATGTTTTGTCCAGGGCAATCAGCATAGTGTTAATCTCCTGCATGGTTTCATCGTTAACCGGAGTGATGTCGCGTTCCGGCTGACGTTCTGCAGTGTATGCAGTATTTTCGACAATGCGCTCGGCTTCATCCTTGTCATAGATACCAGCAAATCCGAAGGCCAGACGGGCACACTGAATCATGGCTTTATGCCGTAACATCCGTTTGGGATGCGACTGCCACGGCCCCGTGATTTCTCTGCCTTCGCGGGTTTTGAATGGTTCGCGGCGGCATTCATCCATCCATTCGGTAACGCAGATCGGATGATTACGGTCCTTGCGGTAAATCCGGCATGTACAGGATTCATTGTCCTGCTCAAAGTCCATGCCATCAAACTGCTGGTTTTCATTGATGATGCGGGACCAGCCATCAACGCCCACCACCGGAACAATGCCGTTCTGCTTATCAGGGAAGGCGTAAATTTCTTTCGTCCACGGATTAAGGCCGTACTGGTTGGCGACGATCAGCAATGCGATGAACTGCGCATCGCTGGCATCACCTTTAAATGCCGTCTGGCGAAGAGTGGTGATCAGTTCCTGTGGGTCGACAGAATCCATGCCGACACGTTCAGCCAGCTTCCCTGCCAGCGTTGCGAGTGCTGTACTCATCCGTTTTATACCTCTGAATCAATATCAACCTGGTGGTGAGCAATGGTTTCAACCATGTACCGGATGTGTTCTGCCATGCGCTCCTGAAACTCAACATCGTCATCAAACGCACGGGTAATGGCTTTTTTGCTGGCCCCGTGGCGTTGCAAATGATCGATGCATAGCGATTCAAACAGGTGCTGGGGCAGGCCTTTTTCCATGTCGTCTGCCAGTTCTGCCTCTTTCTCTTCACGGGCGATCTGCTGGTAGTAACGCGCCCAGCTCTGAGCCTCAAGACGATCCTGAATGTAATAAGCGTTCATGGCTGAACTCCTGAAAATGGCTGTGAAAATATCGCCCGCGAAATGCCAGGCTGATTAGGAAAACAGGAAAGGGGATTAGCGATTCAGGCCGTTACCGCGTCCGTCGAGAAAAACTTCCACGAGCAAATCACGGGTATAAGTGCGCTCGATGCCGCGATGCAGATATAGCCGTCCGCGTAAATTAGCTGATGCAGTCCAGGTACCATCTTTGTGTTTGACCAGCATTCCTGGCATGACCGCACCTCGATTAACGGTCTGCGTTCCGTAATGTTGATGAACCATAAAAACTCCTGCCCGTAAGCTGGGCTGCTGAACATATAGAGACTTCTGCGCGTATTCAGGCGGTGGATGGCCGCCGGTTGTCATAACTAAGCCGCCTCGTTGAAGCGACTGAGGTATGAGGTGTTGAGTTGGGTTGATTTCAGCTGGTCACACCGACGTTCACGCGTCCGCTTCACCCCTCGCACTCCCCGGAGCCTGCTGAAATTCAAGCTGCGGATCTAAGCGGTCATCGCAACGGTGAATCAGGTGATTGCCGTATCGTTGTGTTGTTGCGATATGGTGATAATAGCTATTGCTATTGGCTGTATCAATACTTATTGCTATTGATTGATGTGTTTTGATATTAACTGTTTGATAGCAAAAAGAATTAATTTTGTGACTTGCATCGCATAGCGATAACTGAAGGGAGGATGTGGTGGTTTTTCGAACGGTTTGTGTGATGAGGGGACAAAAGAAAACCCGGCACGGTGGCCGGGATTCTTACGCAGGTAGGTAAAGATATGATTGTGGTGGCTTAATATTACTACCTAGAGCAGAGATAGGAATTGGTTCTTTATATCTTTCCACTTCACCAATTTTTATTGCGTAGGCCTTTTCTCTACCTGAATAATATGAGTCATAAAATTGCTTAGAAATACCTGCGTGTTTTTCCGTCTTTTTCCAAAGAGATTCCGGTTCGTCACTTAGTATTGATTCAATACGGAATTGACCAACAACTTTACCTAATGGCATCGTGGCATAAATAACAACGGTGCTAATTTGCGGATTTTTGAATATACCTTTACGAAACTCGAACCGCTTTGTTCCGTTCAATATTTTTTCTGCAAACTCAGGCTTAATGGATAATAAAACTTTCATTTATCTTGCCTAACTCGATGATCTTTAAGAACTGCTCATTTGTGAGTTTAAAGTGACTCCATCGGAATGCACGCGAACCATTTAGCCCCACATGATCTATTAAAATAGCACGATTGGGTCTCTTTGGCAAAGACAGATTGTATGTGAATCTTATAATGAAAGGGTATCGACGTTCTTTATAGATTTTTCTGAGTTCATCTTCAGAAAATACGCTAAAACGAATACAATAGTCTACAAAACTATCTTCGCTTAAAAATTCAGAAATATTTTTTACGCTCTCAACTACACATAATGTACTGGCTACAGAACGATAGCGAGCTGGCCCTTTTTTGTCTCCGGTTCTATAGATGACAATGATATCTCCTCTTTTCATTCCCATCACAGAACGCATTCCACATATGTAAATTTTATGAATGCTGTTAGCATGGGATATATCTTTGACAATATCTGGTGATTCATTTACAAGTTTTGAATCAGGGAATAGTCTAGTGTGATATTCGGGATAAATCGCCAGTAAATATTTGTTGGCCCTTGATGTCATTATTCGAGGGTAATCTAATAAAATATCACCATAAGGCTCATGCAAAGACCTCGCATATACAAACTCTTTCCCGTTATGTGTTTCTTTTTCACCATGAATGTAAAATCCGTACGTTTGGAAAAGTTTTATTAGATGGACGTGTTTGTCGAAAACAGTAACATAAATATCATCAGATTTTGATGAAAATGCATGGTCAAACGCTTTTTTTAGAAATCGTTGTCCGCGAAGGGTGCCTTTAGATTCAAATTTGAATGTTCCTATCTTTAGATGACGTCCTGGTGGGAGCGCTGGATTAATGTCATTTGCATCATCATTTTCTTTTAGATACATAAAACCTTCGATTTTATGCTTGTCATCATAGAGCACATAAGCTGATTCTCCTTCTCTGGCTTTTTTTTCTAACCAAAGAGGAAACTCTTTATAATCTTTTTTTAAAGAGTCAAAAAATGGGTCATTGTGATCAAAATCAGAGAATTTCTCATATTTTAAAGTATCCATTAAGTTCTCCATTCTAAAATGAATAATTAAGTTGTTTTACTGAATGAGCACAATGCCCGGTTGATAATTTTTAATTGGTACTATCCATGCTTCCTATACGTCTGCGGCATGCTCCCAATAACTTTCCCGAAGATAAATACCCGGTTCATCTCATCTTTCTCGATCGGGTCCCACGGTGAGTAGCTTTTGTTATCAGAGATAACCAGCAGCTTATCCTTCATCATTTGCAGGCGCTTTACATGGGCTGTGTCGTCGTACAGAAACGCATAGATACCATCACCGTCGAAAGATTTAACCGTGATATCAACGAATAGAAGATCACCAGGTTCAATCGTTCCTGACATGCTGTCACCGCGTACGTTAATGATGCGGATATTTTCTGCCTTCCTACCATCGAACATGTGACGAGCATCGTCAAACGAGTACTCAACCGAGCGTAGAACTTCTACAAACTCACGGTTGATGACTCCCGGCCCGGCACTCACTTCTATATCAAGAACGTCAATCTTGAAGTATTTGGGATGGTTGGCAGTAGGCTTCCCTAATTGTTGACCGTCATTTCTCATCGGGCCTATGCCTGATGAGAGCCACTCTGTTCGAACACCCAATGCATTAGCTATTTCAACAATTTTTGTTGAGCCGCGCGCGTTGCCGCTTGTCAGTCTCCAGATTGTGGGTTGAGCTACGCCAGACGCCTTTGCAAGAGCGCCTTGAGACATTCCAGATTGTTCCATCGCTAGGTTTAAGCGATCAGCAAGAGTTTCTTTTTTCATAAGTTTTAATTTATACGCTTGCGTATTGATGGTCAAAACACGTTTTGCTATTGTTGTGATTAATACGCATTGCTATTATTTATTCATTGTAATACCAATAGGAATTAACAATGACAAATCAAACCATTCAACTCGCAATCAGTATTACAGGTAGTCAAAAACGACTGGCAGATCTATGCGGTGTAGCCCAGCCCACTGTTTGGCGTTGGCTACACGGTGGCGGAATTGATGCCCGCTATGTAATGAAAATTGTCTCAGCCACTGGTGGAAAGATTAAACCAGCAGATATTCGTCCCGACCTCGCACCATTGTTTAACGCGAGTAATTCTGCCGCCTAATCTGCGGCGTTAACTGATAAGGCAATGACTATGCAACCACTTACATACCAACAGACTAGCGGATTTAGCCCGACTGCGGTGATAAATCGTTCTCAAACAAAACAAGCTCCAGGCCACGAAAAAATCCGTGATGCCGTCCGCGCCTGGTCGGCTGCAGATAATCAGGATGTTGTTGCCGCACTCATTGTGAATGAGTATCGGGAGCAGGGCGGCGGCACCATCGATTTCCCTGATGATGTCAGCCGTGCACGCCAGAAGCTGTTCCGCTTCCTCGATAACAAATTCGATTCTGAAAAATACCGAAATAACGTGCGTGAACTGACCCCGGCAATTCTGGCGGTACTACCGCTGGACTATCGCGGCCACCTGGTTGAGCAGGATAGCTTCATGGCTCGGCTGGCTGAAATGGAAAAGGAACTCAGTGAAGCAAAACAGGCTGTCATTCTCAACGCGCCACGCCACCAGAAACTGAAGGAGATGAGTGAAGGCATTGTGTCGATGTTTCGTGTGGACCCGGATCTGGCTGGTCCATTGATGGCGATGGTCACCACCATGCTGGGGGCAATATGACTGGTTCAGAAATGGCGAAAGCCGGTCTGCTGGAACAGAACCGACTTTCAGGTGCAAATCGTAACGCACTCATTGCGGGAGGAATTATGGCAAACACTGCTGAGATATTCAATTTTCCAGTGCCGGATGCGGCACAAAAGGAGCCGCGCGTGGCAGATCTCGATGATGGTTATACGCGCATTGCAAATGAGTTGCTGGAAGCTGTGATGCTGGCCGGATTAACACAGCACCAGCTTCTGGTCTTCCTGGCTGTCATGCGCAAAACATATGGCTTTAATAAAAAACTGGATTGGGTGAGCAACGAGCAACTTTCCGAATTGACCGGGATATTGCCGCACAAGTGTTCTGCTGCAAAAAGCGTTCTGGTAAAGCGTGGGATTCTTATTCAGAGCGGGCGGAATATCGGCATTAATAATGTGGTCAGTGAATGGTCAACATTACCCGAATCAGGTAAGAAAAATAAAGTTTACCTGAAAGAGGTAAATTTACCTGAATCAGGTAAGAAAAGTTTACCCAAATCAGGTAAAGGCGTTTACCCGAATCAGGTAAACACAAAAGACAAACTAACAAAAGACAATATAAAACCTTTTTCGTCCGAGAATTCTGGCGAATCCTCTGACCAGCCAGAAAACGATCTTCCTGTGGTGAAACCGGATGCTGCAATTCAGAGCGGCAGCAAGTGGGGGACAGCAGAAGACCTGACCGCCGCAGAGTGGATGTTTGACATGGTGAAGACTATCGCACCATCAGCCAGAAAACCGAATTTTGCTGGGTGGGCTAACGATATCCGCCTGATGCGTGAACGTGACGGACGTAACCACCGCGACATGTGCGTGCTGTTCCGCTGGGCATGCCAGGACAACTTCTGGTCCGGTAACGTGCTAAGTCCGGCCAAACTCCGCGACAAGTGGACCCAACTCGAAATTAACCGTAACAAGCAACAGGCAGGCGTGATAGCCAGCAAACCAAAACTCGACCTGACAAACACAGACTGGATTTACGGGGTGGATCTATGAAAAACATCGCCGCACAGATGGTTAACTTTGACCGTGAGCAGATGCGTCGGATCGCCAACAACATGCCGGAAAAGTACGACGAAAAGCCGCAGGTACAGCAGGTAGCGCAGATCATCAACGGTGTGTTCAGCCAGTTACTGGCAACTTTCCCGGCGAGCCTGGCTAACCGGGACCAGAACGAACTGAACGAAATCCGCCGCCAGTGGGTTCTGGCTTTCCGGGAAAACGGGATCACCACGATGGAACAGGTTAACGCAGGAATGCGCGTAGCCCGTCGGCAGAATCGACCATTCCTGCCATCACCCGGGCAGTTTGTTGCCTGGTGCCGGGAAGAAGCATCCGTTACCGCCGGGCTGCCAAACGCCAGCGAGCTGGTTGATATGGTTTACGAGTATTGCCGGAAACGTGGCCTGTATCCGGATGCAGAGTCTTATCCGTGGAAATCAAACGCGCACTACTGGCTGGTTACCAACCTGTATCAGAACATGCGGGCCAATGCGCTGACTGATGCGGAATTACGGCGCAAGGCTGCCGATGAACTGGCCTGTATGACAGCGCGAATTAACCGTGATGAGGCGATACCTGAACCAGTAAAACAACTTCCTGTCATGGGCGGTAGACCTCTAAATCGTGCACAGGCTCTGGCGAAGATCGCAGAAATCAAAGCTAAGTTTGGGCTGAAAGGAGCAAGTGTATGACGGGCAAAGAGGCAATTATTCATTACCTGGGGACGCATAAGAGCTTCTGTGCACAGGACGTTGCCGCGGTAACAGGCGCAACCGTAACCAGCATAAATCAGGCTGCGGCTAAAATGGCGCGGGCAGGAATCCTGGTCGTTGATGGTAAGGTCTGGCGAACGGTGTATTACCGGTTCGCTACCAGAGAAGAACGGGAAGGAAAGGTGAGCACGAATCTGATTTTTAAGGAGTGTCGCCAGAGTGCCGCGATGAAACGGGTATTGAGGGTATATAAAAGAACATCAATGGGTACACAATGATGAAACAGGTGAGTTGAGTTCAAACTGTAGTACAATTCTCTCCAGTTTGAACAGGAAAGAATATGCTATGAACCCTTATATTTATCTTGGTGGTGCAATACTTGCAGAGGTCATTGGTACAACCTTAATGAAGTTTTCAGAAGGTTTTACACGGTTATGGCCATCTGTTGGTACAATTATTTGTTATTGTGCATCATTCTGGTTATTAGCTCAGACGCTGGCTTATATTCCTACAGGGATTGCTTATGCTATCTGGTCAGGAGTCGGTATTGTCCTGATTAGCTTACTGTCATGGGGACTTTTCGGCCAACGGCTGGACCTGCCAGCCATTATAGGCATGATGTTGATTTGTGCCGGTGTGTTGGTTATTAATTTATTGTCACGAAGCACACCACATTAAAATAATTTGTTTCTAAACGACTAAAATATGGAGGCTCTTATATTTATATGAGCCTCGTTTTATGCTTTTTGTTAATGTCTTTATTTTTTATGTATTCTTTTGTGCTTTCAAGATTATGGCGTAAGAAAATTGCAATACGATTATTGTTGTATATTCAAGATAATGTGACCTTAATTGTCTTTTTAAATAAAAATTAAACAAAAATTATATCCCACCACTAAGGTTTATAAAAGCATACGTTAGCAGGTGTCACCATGAAAAAAGCCATAGCATATATGCGATTTTCATCACCAGGTCAGATGTCTGGTGACTCATTAAACCGACAGAGAAGACTTATTGCTGAATGGTTAAAGGTAAATAGTGATTATTATCTTGATACCATAACATATGAAGATTTAGGATTAAGTGCATTCAAAGGAAAGCATGCACAATCAGGAGCTTTTTCGGAATTTTTAGATGCTATAGAGCATGGTTATATATTGCCAGGAACTACATTGTTAGTTGAAAGTCTGGACAGACTTTCAAGAGAAAAAGTCGGTGAAGCGATTGAACGTCTGAAATTGATTTTGAATCACGGTATTGATGTTATAACTCTTTGCGACAATACAGTCTATAATATTGACTCTTTGAATGAGCCATATTCATTAATAAAAGCCATACTTATAGCACAAAGGGCAAATGAAGAAAGCGAGATAAAGTCAAGTCGGGTTAAATTATCATGGAAGAAAAAACGGCAGGATGCACTGGAATCAGGTACGATTATGACGGCGTCTTGTCCGAGATGGCTCTCCTTAGATGACAAAAGAACGGCTTTTGTTCCAGACCCCGACAGGGTGAAAACTATTGAGCTAATTTTTAAACTCAGGATGGAAAGGCGCTCATTGAATGCAATAGCCAAGTATTTAAATGATCATGCTGTAAAGAATTTCTCAGGAAAAGAAAGTGCATGGGGACCTTCTGTAATTGAAAAATTATTAGCGAATAAAGCTCTGATAGGTATATGCGTACCTTCATATCGTGCAAGAGGGAAAGGGATAAGTGAAATCGCTGGCTATTATCCCAGAGTCATATCAGATGATTTGTTTTACGCTGTACAGGAAATTCGGTTGGCACCTTTTGGTATTAGCAATAGTAGCAAGAATCCTATGCTAATAAATCTACTTCGAACAGTTATGAAGTGTGAGGCTTGTGGTAATACCATGATTGTTCATGCGGTATCTGGAAGTTTGCATGGCTATTATGTTTGTCCGATGAGAAGATTACATCGATGTGACAGGCCATCAATAAAAAGAGATTTGGTTGATTATAATATCATTAATGAATTGCTTTTTAATTGTAGCAAAATTCAACCAGTTGAAAACAAGAAAGATGCTAATGAAACTTTAGAGTTAAAAATTATTGAGCTTCAGATGAAAATTAATAATTTAATCGTTGCATTGTCTGTCGCGCCTGAAGTTACCGCTATAGCAGAGAAAATAAGACTATTAGATAAGGAATTACGAAGGGCTTCGGTATCATTGAAAACTTTGAAGAGTAAAGGTGTAAATTCATTCAGTGATTTTTATGCTATTGACTTAACCAGTAAAAATGGACGAGAGTTATGCCGTACACTTGCCTATAAAACATTCGAAAAAATCATAATTAATACGGATAATAAAACCTGTGATATCTATTTTATGAATGGCATTGTTTTTAAACACTATCCTTTAATGAAAGTAATATCCGCCCAGCAGGCGATAAGTGCTCTCAAATATATGGTTGATGGTGAGATTTATTTCTAAATAATGATCTCGGATTTTAAGTTATGCTATGGTGATAAAGTGCAAGACAGAATTAATTATCTTTGACGAAACTTAATGGGTAATTACTTTGTTTGCTCCCACAAGCGAGTTTTGTACGGCTGTATTGGGGTAGTAAATGAGCTATACAATCTTAATCATTTGTTAGGTGAGAACTCTTGGTCGCAGATTCAAATACTGAAAATACGTGACAAATTATTATGAGCAAAATGGTGTATGTCACGTATTTTGAATGGTAGGTTAAAAAATAACACCGACTTTCGTAGGTATTACTAATAATAAAGCAGAGTTTTTAGATAGTATCAATGTGCTTTGTGTATATTGTGGCAAATAATTGGGTTGGGGGTACAATTGTGATTGCTTTTGCATAAACATTGCGCCTTTATGCATAATGAGATAAAGGAATATCAAATAAAATAACGATAGGTCATAACAAAGAGGTTTTTATGAAAACACTTATCGTTTCAACTGTATTGGCATTCATAACATTTTCTGCGCAGGCTGCAGCATTTCAGGTCACTAGTAATGAAATAAAAACAGGAGAGCAACTTACAACGTCTCATGTCTTTTCTGGATTTGGGTGTGAAGGTGGTAATACATCGCCCTCATTAACCTGGTCTGGTGTTCCTGAAGGTACCAAAAGCTTTGCCGTAACTGTATATGATCCAGATGCACCTACAGGCAGTGGTTGGTGGCATTGGACTGTTGTTAATATTCCAGCAACAATAACATATTTGCCCGTTGATGCAGGGAGACGTGATGGAACAAAACTGCCGACTGGTGCTGTTCAAGGCCGAAATGATTTTGGCTATGCTGGGTTTGGTGGCGCATGTCCTCCTAAAGGAGATAAACCACATCATTACCAGTTTAAAGTATGGGCTCTAAAAACTGAAAAGATTCCTGTAGATTCTAACTCCAGCGGAGCGTTAGTTGGTTATATGCTTAATGCTAATAAAATCGCAACCGCTGAGATAACACCAGTTTATGAGATAAAGTAGGGTGAGAGTATGCTGGCAAGAGGTAAGACTAACTTAAAGATCGAAGAAATACGGATGCATAAACATCATGAGATTCATAGGGTTAAGCCTCTTATGCCAGCTTTGTGTCGTATCCGTCAGGGAAAGAAAGTTATCAATTGGGAGACGCATACTTTAACTGTTGATAATAATCAAATAATATTATTTCCTTGTGGTTATGAATTTTATATTGAGAATTATCCTGAAGCAGGGCTTTATCTTGCAGAAATGCTTTACTTACCCATTGATTTAATTGAGAGTTTCCAAAAACTTTATACGGTAACTGATCAAATACGTAACAAAACAAGTTTCTTTTTACCTCAGAATCCTGAGTTAATATATTGTTGGGAGCAACTAAAAACATCTGTTTCCCGAGGCTTCTCAACTAAAATTCAGGAGCACTTAGCAATGGGCGTTCTACTTTCGTTAGGAGTGAATCATGTTAATCATTTACTTTTATCATATAGTAAACAATCATTGATAAGTCGTTGTTATAACCTGCTGCTATCCGAACCCGGCACAAAATGGACAGCAAACAAGGTTGCTCGATATCTCTACATTTCTGTTTCTACATTACATCGCCGTCTAGCAAGCGAGGGGGTAAGTTTCCAAAGTATACTGGACGATGTGAGGTTAAATAATGCGTTGTCTGCTATACAAACGACGGTAAAACCTATAAGCGAGATTGCCAGAGAAAATGGTTATAAGTGTCCTTCTCGTTTTACTGAAAGATTTCATAATCGTTTTAATATAACACCAAGAGAGATAAGAAAAGCTTCCAGAGAGTAAAAGTGTTTTAAGAAGGAGCAATTCTATCGATTTTGATTTTGGGAAATCAACACGGCATAATTATGTCACCGGAGCCTGAACAACTCCGGTGACTTCTGCGCTAAACGGGGACGTTTATGCGCACATACAATCCAAACTCTCTTCTCCCTTCACAGATGCAGAAATGCACCTGCAATTCTTTGCATCTAGCGTTTGACCTCTGCGGAGGTGAAGCGTGAACCTCTCACAAGACGGCATCAAATTACATCGCGGCAACTTCACCGCTATCGGTCGGCAGATCCAGCCTTATCTGGAGGAGGGCAAATGCTTTCGCATGGTGCTTAAACCGTGGCGTGAGAAACGCAGTCTTTCCCAGAATGCACTCAGCCACATGTGGTACAGCGAAATCAGTGAACACCTCATCAGCAGGGGTAAAACGTTCGCCACTCCAGCTTGGGTAAAAGATGCTCTCAAACACACATATCTCGGTTATGAAACCAAAGACCTGGTTGATGTCGTAACCGGTGATATCACCACTATCCAGTCGTTACGCCATACCTCCGATCTTGATACCGGAGAGATGTATGTCTTCCTGTGTAAGGTTGAAGCCTGGGCGGTGAATATTGGCTGCCACCTGACTATTCCGCAGAGCTGCGAATTCCAGCAGCTCCGCGACAAGCAGGAGGCGTAATGGCTACACCGCTTATTCGTGTCATGAACGGACACATCTACAGAGTATCAAATCGTCGTAAGCGTAAGCCTGAGCTGAAGCCATCCGAAATACCAACACTGCTCGGATATACCGCTAGCCTGGTTGATAAAAAATGGTTGCGACTGGCAGCAAGGAGGAATCATGGCTGATTTGAGAAAAGCAGCGCGTGGTCGGGAATGCCAGGTAAGAATCCCTGGCGTATGTAATGGCAATTCTGAAACGTCTGTACTGGCACATATCCGGCTGGCTGGATTGTGCGGTACCGGTATCAAACCGCCAGACCTGATTGCCACCATTGCATGTTCTGCCTGCCACGACGAAATCGACCGCCGCACACATTTTGTCGATGCTGCATATGCAAAAGAATGCGCGCTGGAAGGTATGGCGAGAACGCAGGTTATCTGGCTGAAAGAGGGGGTAATTAAGGCGTGAATACTTACCACATCACACTACCCTGGCCGCCGAGCAATAACCGCTACTACCGCCATAATCGCGGGCGCACACACATCAGCGCAGAAGGGCAGGCATACCGCGATAACGTCACCCGAATCATTAAAAACGCAATGCTGGATATCGGCCTGGCTATGCCAGTGAAAATCCGTATTGAGTGCCACATGCCGGATCGCCGTCGCCGTGACCTGGATAATCTGCAAAAAGCCGCTTTTGACGCACTCACCAAAGCAGGTTTCTGGCTGGATGATGCTCAGGTCGTTGATTACCGCGTTGTGAAGATGCCTGTTACCAAAGGTGGGAGGCTGGAACTGACCATCACCGAAATGGGGAATGAATGATGTTTGAGTTTTATATGGCAGAACTTCTTCGCCACCGCTGGGGGCGTCTGCGCTTATATCGTTTCCCCGGTTCTGTTTTGACCGATTACCGAATACTGAAGAATTACGCCAAAACCCTGACAGGAGCAGGAGTATGAAGTCAGAGATAACAATCAACTAATACTGTTTTGTTGATTTTTGCTTGTAATTGGCGTTCTGGTCTGATTTTTGTGGAGTAAGTTGATGCGTGATATTCAGATGGTTCTTGAGCGTTGGGGAGCGTGGGCGGCTAATAATCATGAAGATGTGACCTGGTCGTCCATTGCCGCCGGTTTTAAGGGATTAATTCCTTCAAAAGTAAAATCTCGCCCACAATGTTGTGACGATGACGCGATGATCATTTGCGGGTGCATGGCCCGTCTGAAAAAGAACAACAGCGATTTGCATGATTTATTGGTGGACTATTATGTCGGCGGCATGACTTTTATGGCGCTTGCACGTAAGCATGGGCGATCTGATTGTTGGGTTGGCAGGATGCTCCAGAAAGCTGAGGGCGTAGTGGAGGGTATGCTGATGGTGTTGGATCTCCGATTGGAGATGGATGCTGATTGTTCGAAATAATTAAAGGAAAAGTTGCTGTCTGATTGTCATTAGTCTAACATTTTAAATGTTGGAATCGCAACGTAGTTATTATCATATAACAGCTTGTTTCCTGATTTAGCCAGCCTCCCCAAAGGCTGGTTTTTTTCTAATAAGTATCATTTCGGGTAGGGATTTTATTGTTTAACCCATAATAATTCATTGACATTGAATCCCAACTTTTGAGCGGTTCGCACATAGTCTGCTTTTACTTTATCTGGAATAGTTGAGGTCCTTGCCAGAATCCATAGGTATTCTCTGTTCGGACCACTGACAAGAGCATACTTATACTCATCATCCAGTTTGATTACATTATAGCCACCATAGAAGGGGCCAAAAAACGAAACCTTCAATGCTGCAGTTTTAGTATCTCCAGTAAAGTATGCTTTACCTTCGCTCTCGCTCCATTTATTTTTCGTTGGATCGTATCCACGGTTAAGTACACGAATCCCTCCGTCGTTCCGTTTTCCATAAGTAGCGCTGACCTGTTCCAGACCACGTTCGAACCGGTTCTCGAGGCGAGCTATTTCATACCATTTTCCGAGGTAGCGGTTGGCGTCAAAATTTGTAATCGGCTGCACACCTTTAGGTGGTGTCGGGGCCTTACATGCTATAAGAGTGAAAGAGAGCGCAATGCCAGTCAACACAGGCCATAACTTCATAATAAATCCTGTACTTTTGATAGTTGAGAGTAAGTATGAAAGATAGATGATTACGACCGATCACTTAAAGAACTTTCATACTATATTAGGAATAGTCCATAACAGAAAAATTGTCAGTGATGACGCCAGAAAGGCAATTTATTCCGTGCACTACACAGTTTATGTGTTAATGAATTAGTCAAGGGGGAGGATATGATAAAAAAACCTGTGATTGGAATCAGCGGTTGTTTGGCCGGTTCTGCTGTTCGTTTTGATGGTGGTCACAAAAGAGCTGACTTTTTAATGGACAAATTAGTGGAATGGGTAACATTCAGACCAGTATGTCCGGAAATGGCTATAGGGCTGCCAGTTCCGCGTCCTGCTCTACGTCTTGTGCGCTCGACGCAAGGAAATATACGGATGTGTTTCAGCCACGACCAGAATGAGGATGTGACAGAGAGAATGACAGAGTTTAGTCGTTCTTATATGGACAAATTAAAGGATGTATCGGGGTTTGTGGTTTGTGCTAAATCTCCCAGCTGTGGCATGGAGCGCGTGCGTGTCTATGATGAAAATGGTAATCGAGGTCGTAAAGATGGAGTGGGACTATTTACGAGCACTTTGATGGAAAAGTTTTCCTGGCTACCGGTTGAAGAGGATGGGCGATTACATGATCCAGTGCTTCGTGAGAATTTTGTTGAAAGAGTTTTTGCTTTGCATGAGCTCAATCACCTTTACAAGGAGAAATTATCAAGAAGAGAGTTATTGGCTTTTCATAGTCGTTATAAGCTTCAGTTGTTGGCGCATAGTCAGACAGGCTATAAAGATATGGGACCATTTGTGGCTGCAATACACGAGTGGGCGGATCTTGAATCATACTTTGAGGTGTATCGTGATAAGCTGATGGCGATTCTCAGAAAACCTGCATCACGTAAAAATCACACGAATGTGCTGATGCATATACAGGGGTATTTTAGTAACTACTTAAGTACACGCCAGCGTAAAGAGTTGAGCGAGGTTATACTTAACTATCGTTCTGGCACATTACCTCTTCTTGCGCCGTTGACTCTGCTGAAGCATTATCTGGGTGAGTATCCTAATGATTACTTGCTTACACAGAATTACTTCGATCCCTATCCGGACGAACTGGCTCTAAGACTGATGGTAAATTAATTGTATGCGATATCATCCAAAAGGATGAGTTCCTGCATACAGGATATTTACAATCGTAAAAACTACACTATGATACCCAGAGTGTCAGTTTGTATAAAAACTCTGTTTACGCTGAAGAAACCATTGAGATGCAACTTAAATTTGGTAAACATGCCAGTCAAAATATATGATATTATGATTCCACGCAGCTATATATAATATAACAGATTGGTTTAATAATTTGTCTTTGTGAGTTAAATACATAATTTTATACTTGTGATGCAATGAGATTTTCCTTATTGTTGAACTGGCGAATATTGATTTTCCACCTATACTTACCTGGTGTAACCCCAATGATATCAGGTGGATAATATGCCATACATATGTTCTATCATTTTGGTGTTGAACTCGTTTGATGTCCGAATTGGTAAAGAAGATATTTTGTTTAAAAAAGGAAGTGCTGTTCTCATTGATTACAATTTAAAAGATTTTTTTTCATCAAATATAGATCATGTAATGATCGTAGATGTTGAAGAGAAAACAGTTAATGATTTCTTTAAAAGCAACACACTCTCACCTTTTTCTGTAAGAAGGTTTTATCCGGCATACTTGATGGTGGAATGTGAAGATTTTTCATTGTTAAAGAACTTGATTGCATGCTTGAATTGTGATGGCAGAACTGTGGATTTTGTTAGAAATCAAATATCACTTGCATGTCTTGCTATCTTATCTTCAGAGAAAATAGTGCAAAGTTTTTTATTTGGATGTCTTAATAGTTTAGGAAGTAAAGTTAAGGCTATTATTCACACGGATATATCTGCAACATGGAGACTTTGTGATATATCTTCAAGACTGTATCTGAGTGAAAGTCTGTTAAAAAGAAAATTAAAGCACGAAGGCTTATCATTTAGTAAATTAATTCTTGAAGAGCGAATGGTGATGGCGGAAAGGTTATTAAGCTACAATTTATATTCTGTTGGAAAAGTTGCTGAGATATGCGGTTATGAAAACACGTCATATTTTGTAAGTGTTTTCAGAAGATATTTTGGTGTTCCTCCCCATCAATATTCATCAAGATTTTTTTTAGAAAAAGACATGATGTAACGTGATGCGTTTTAATGATTTTGTAATTTTCGTATTTGATAATTGTATGATGCTTTCAGCTACGCCAGAATAATCGCTGGCGTTTTTCTTTTTGAATAGATGTTCAAGCCTTACGCTAATGTAACTTCTATACCTTTCCTCTTCGTTCCGAACCGTGTACACCATCCGTTATTTGCGGAGGTGAGGCTATGAAATCCATGGATAAGTTAACAACGGGCATTGCCTACGGCACCTCCGCAGGCAGTGCTGGCTACTGGTTTTTACAGCTGCTCGATAAAGTCACGCCCTCACAGTGGGCAGCAATAGGTGTGCTGGGTAGCCTGGTATTTGGCCTGCTGACGTACCTGACAAACCTTTATTTCAAGATTAAAGAAGATAAGCGCAAGGCTGCGAGAGGTGAATAATGCCTCCATCATTACGAAAAGCCGTTGCTGCTGCTATTGGTGGCGGAGCAATTGCTATAGCATCAGTGTTAATCACTGGCCCAAGTGGTAACGATGGTCTGGAAGGTGTCAGCTACATACCATACAAAGATATTGTTGGTGTATGGACTGTATGTCACGGGCATACAGGAAAAGACATCATGCTCGGTAAAACGTATACCAAAGCAGAATGCAAAGCCCTCCTGAATAAAGACCTTGCCACGGTCGCCAGACAAATTAACCCGTACATAAAAGTTGATATACCGGAAACAATGCGCGGCGCTCTTTACTCGTTCGTTTACAACGTGGGCGCTGGCAATTTCAGAACATCGACGCTTCTTCGCAAAATAAACCAGGGCGATATCAAAGGCGCATGTGATCAGCTACGTCGCTGGACATATGCTGGCGGTAAGCAATGGAAAGGTCTCATGACTCGTCGTGAGATTGAGCGTGAAATCTGTTTGTGGGGTCAGCAATGAACAGAGTAACCGCGATTATCTCCGCTCTGGTTATCTGCATCATCGTCTGCCTGTCATTGGCTGTTAATCATTACCGTGATAACGCAATCGCCTACAAAGAGCAGCGCGATAACAAGGCCAGTGAACTGGAGAAGGCGAACGCCACCATCGCTGACATGCGGAAGCGTCAACGTGATGTAGCAGAACTCGACGCAAGATACACAAAGGAGCTTGCTGATGCTAACGCGACTATCGAAAGTCTCCGTGCTGATGTTTCTGCTGGGCGTAAGCGCCTGCAAGTCGCCGCCACCTGTGCAAAGTCAACGACCGGAGCCAGCGGCATGGGCGATGGAGAAAGCCCAGGACTTACAGCAGATGCTGAACTCAATTATTACCGTCTCCGAAGTGGAATCGACAAGATAACCGCGCAGGTTAACTACCTGCAGGAATACATCAGGACGCAATGCCTGAAATAATTTTTTTGCAAATCACAAAGTCCATTTAATGAGCCTCGCGATGCGGGGCTTTTTTTACATCTGAATTTCACAGCGCATCTCACGCGCATATTACATCACCCGAGCCTTTCAGAAAGTTGAGCCTGAGAACTGCCGTATATGGTGGCGACCATCTCGGGGCGGCTTTTCTGTGAGACAGGCTCACTTTCTAAAAGGTAAAGACGCTATGAACCAATTAGAAGAAAAGCTTCAAAGAATGATTTCCTTATACAAGGAAGATAACTGCCAAAAAGTTCCTGAAAACATCGCAGAGTTAATGGAATTGGCAAGTGAATTTTCTGGCATGCTTAAGTCGTCAGGTGTTCGGTCAGCGTTCTTTGTTGAAATGCTGATGCACGGCGGACTTATGGCAACAATGAGACGTGTAATGGAAGACCAGAGAAAAGAACCTCCTCAGGTATACGTTTTGTCATCGAAGAAAACTGGGCTAACCAAAATTGGGTATTCATCCAACATTCCACAACGCATCAAATCGCTTGGCAACTCTGGACCAGACTGCTTGAAGCTTGAGTGCCTGATCCCTGGTGGAAGAGAAACTGAAAACATGCTTCATCGCAAATTTGCCGCAAAGAGAAAGCACGGTGAATGGTTCGCCCTGTCCAAGGATGACATTGAGGGATTGAAATCTGTAGCGATTACTTCTGATGGCTATTAATGCTTGTTTAGAGCAATTTTCATAACAACTCTTCATTACAAAGCCCATTTACGGGTGGGCTTGATAATGAAACCGGAATTTATTCTGGGCCACCAGTTAACGGCAGTACCACGAAACAACCCAAGCCAGTAAGTGGAGAAATAACACCGGCAGCCACTGAAAGATGAACCTCCTGCCTTATGGCAAAAAAGATTCTTTGTGGTGGCGGACTGATGGAAAGACATCGGTTATTGCAGAGGCCATTCAATGAGTGGTCTCGACAATGGCTTATACCCTACACGGGATAACTTAACTGATATCCCTTTTAACGGATAAAGGTATTCAAGCCTGACACATCATGCGCTGTATCGTCGCTGTACTCTTGCATTAATTATGACTGTAGCCTGACGGGGAACTCCTTCTGCGCGAGTGTGCGGGAATAATCAAAAACGATGCACACCGGGGTTACCGGGTACACATATTTCATCATGCCAGCGAGTCCGGTTCTGGCGCGGAAGAAACCGGACGTTATGATTTAGTGCGGAAATATTTGTGTAGTGTTCTGAATGTTCTCAGTAAATAGTAATGAATTATCAAAGGTATAGTAATACCTTTTGTTTTCGTGGATATTTGTAACCCACCGAAAAACTCCTGCTTTAGCAAGGTTTCTTCTGTATTCCTGAAATGTGATCTCTCTGGATTTCAGCTTATTAGAGGTCGTTTCTATAAGATGCCTATCCTTTGAAAATTTGACAGACACAATGTTTTTTAGGCCCTTTAATAACACTGTATTATCATTTTTTAATACAATATGAACATTCTCTGTGGCTAAATAGTAAATGTAATGTGAGACATTGTGACGTTTTAGCTCAGAATAAAACCATTGATAGTTTAAATCGTTTCGAACTTTATCAAATATTTGTTTAAAAATGACTACCTGATCCATAGATAAACCTTCCATGTGATATGAGGGGGCGTAGTCTGCACGATTATCTAAATTGCTTCAATCTGGTCTGACCTGTTTTCTGAGCAATTCAGTAATGTCACTCTTTTCTTTGTTTGCTTCAGGAGAAACTCTTTTTTCTGAGCACAGTCTCCGGCGGCAGGCTTCAATGACCCAGGCTGAGAAATTCCCGGACCCTTTTTGATCAAGAGCGATGTTAATTTGTTCAATCATTTGGTTAGGAAAGCGGATGTTGCGGGTTGTTGTTCTGCGGGTTCTGTTCTTCGTTGACATGAGGTTGCCCTGTATTCAGTGTCGCTGATTTGTATTGTCTGAAGTTGTTTTTACGTTAAGTTGATGCAGATCAATTAATACGATACCTGCGTCATAATTGATTATTTGACGTGGTTTGATGGCGTAGATGCACGTTGTGACATGTAGATGATAATTATTATCATTTTGCGGGTCCTTTCCGGCGATCCGACAGGTTACGGGGCGGCGACCTCGCGGGTTTTCGCTATTTATGAAAATTTTCCGGTTTAAGGCGTTTCCGTTCTTCTTCGTCGTAACTTAATGTTTTTATTTAAAATACCCCCTGAAAAGAAAGGAAACGACAGGTGCTGAAAACGAACTTTTGGGCCTCTGTCGTTTCCTTTCTCTGTTTTTGTCCGTGGAATGAACAATGGAAGTCAACAAAAAGCAGCTGGCTGACATTTTCGGTGCGAGCATCCGTACCATTCAGAACTGGCAGGAGCAGGGAATGCCCGTTCTGCGAGGTGGCGGGAAGGGTAATGAGGTGCTTTATGACTCTGCCGCCGTCATAAAATGGTATGCCGAAAGGGATGCTGAAATTGAGAACGAAAAGCTGCGCCGGGAGGTTGAAGAACTGCGGCAGGCCAGCGAGACAGATCTGCAGCCAGGGACTATTGAGTACGAACGCCATCGACTTACGCGTGCGCAGGCCGACGCACAGGAGCTGAAAAATGCCAGAGACTCCGCTGAAGTGGTGGAAACCGCATTCTGTACTTTCGTGCTGTCGCGGATCGCAGGTGAAATTGCCAGTATTCTCGACGGGATCCCCCTGTCGGTGCAGCGGCGTTTTCCGGAACTGGAAAACCGACATGTTGATTTCCTGAAACGGGATATCATCAAAGCCATGAACAAAGCAGCCGCGCTGGATGAACTGATACCGGGGTTGCTGAGTGAATATATCGAACAGTCAGGTTAACAGGCTGCGGCATTTTGTCCGCGCCGGGCTTCGCTCACTGTTCCGGCCGGAGCCACAGACCGCCGTTGAATGGGCGGATGCCAATTACTATCTCCCGAAAGAATCCGCATACCAGGAAGGGCGCTGGGAAACACTGCCCTTTCAGCGGGCCATCATGAATGCGATGGGCAGCGACTACATCCGTGAGGTGAATGTGGTGAAGTCTGCCCGTGTTGGTTATTCCAAAATGCTGCTGGGTGTTTATGCCTACTTCATAGAGCATAAGCAGCGCAACACCCTTATCTGGTTGCCGACGGATGGTGATGCCGAGAACTTTATGAAAACCCACGTTGAGCCGACCATCCGCGATATTCCGTCGCTGCTGGCGCTGGCCCCGTGGTATGGCAAAAAGCACCGGGATAACACGCTCACCATGAAGCGTTTCACCAATGGGCGTGGCTTCTGGTGCCTGGGCGGTAAAGCGGCAAAAAACTACCGTGAAAAGTCGGTGGATGTGGCGGGTTATGATGAACTTGCTGCTTTTGATGATGATATTGAACAGGAAGGCTCTCCGACGTTCCTGGGTGACAAGCGTATTGAAGGCTCGGTCTGGCCAAAGTCCATCCGTGGCTCCACGCCCAAAGTGAGAGGCACCTGCCAGATTGAGCGTGCAGCCAGTGAATCCCCGCATTTTATGCGTTTTCATGTTGCCTGCCCGCACTGCGGGGAGGAGCAGTACCTTAAATTTGGCGATAAAGAGACGCCGTTTGGCCTCAAATGGACGCCGGATGATCCCTCCAGCGTGTTTTATCTCTGCGAGCATAATGCCTGCGTCATCCGCCAGCAGGAGCTGGACTTTACTGATGCCCGTTATATCTGCGAAAAGACCGGGATCTGGACCCGTGATGGCATTCTCTGGTTTTCGTCATCCGGTGAAGAGATTGAGCCGCCGGACAGTGTGACCTTTCACATCTGGACGGCGTACAGCCCGTTCACCACCTGGGTGCAGATTGTCAAAGACTGGATGAAAACGAAAGGGGATACGGGAAAACGTAAAACCTTCGTGAACACCACGCTCGGTGAGACGTGGGAAGCGAAAATCGGCGAACGTCCGGATGCTGAAGTGATGGCAGAGCGGAAAGAGCATTATTCAGCGCCCGTTCCTGACCGTGTGGCTTACCTGACTGCCGGTATCGATTCCCAGCTGGATCGCTACGAAATGCGCGTATGGGGATGGGGGCCGGGTGAGGAAAGCTGGCTGATTGACCGGCAGATTATTATGGGCCGCCACGACGATGAACAGACGCTGCTGCGTGTGGATGAGGCCATCAATAAAACCTATACACGCCGGAATGGTGCAGAAATGTCGATATCCCGTATCTGCTGGGATATTGGGGGCATTGACCCGACCATTGTGTATGAACGCTCGAAAAAGCATGGGCTGTTCCGGGTGATCCCCATTAAAGGGGCATCCGTCTACGGTAAGCCGGTGGCCAGCATGCCACGTAAGCGAAACAAAAACGGGGTTTACCTTACCGAAATCGGTACGGATACCGCGAAAGAGCAGATTTATAACCGCTTCACACTGACGCCGGAAGGGGATGAACCGCTTCCCGGTGCCGTTCACTTCCCGAATAACCCGGATATTTTTGATCTGACCGAAGCGCAGCAGCTGACTGCTGAAGAGCAGGTCGAAAAATGGGTGGATGGCAGGAAAAAAATACTGTGGGACAGCAAAAAGCGACGCAATGAGGCACTCGACTGCTTCGTTTATGCGCTGGCGGCGCTGCGCATCAGTATTTCCCGCTGGCAGCTGGATCTCAGCGCACTGCTGGCGAGCCTGCAGGAAGAGGATGGTGCTGCAACCAACAAGAAAACACTGGCAGATTACGCCCGTGCCTTATCCGGAGAGGATGAATGACGCAACAGGAAGAACTTGCCGCTGCCCGTGCGGCACTGCATGACCTGATGACAGGTAAACGGGTGGCAACAGTACAGAAAGACGGACGGCGAGTGGAGTTTACGGCCACTTCCGTGTCTGACCTGAAAAAATACATTGCGGAGCTGGAAGTGCAGACCGGCATGACACAGCGACGCAGGGGACCTGCAGGATTTTATGTATGAAAACGCCCACCATTCCCACCCTTCTGGGGCCGGACGGCATGACATCGCTGCGTGAATATGCCGGTTATCACGGCGGTGGCAGCGGATTTGGTGGGCAGTTGCGGGCGTGGAACCCACCGAGTGAAAGTGTGGATGCAGCCCTGCTGCCCAACTTTACCCGTGGCAATGCCCGCGCAGACGATCTGGTACGCAATAACGGCTATGCCGCCAACGCCATCCAGCTGCATCAGGATCATATCGTCGGGTCTTTTTTCCGGCTCAGTCATCGCCCAAGCTGGCGCTATCTGGGCATCGGGGAGGAAGAAGCCCGTGCCTTTTCCCGCGAGGTTGAAGCGGCATGGAAAGAGTTTGCCGAGGATGACTGCTGCTGCATTGACGTTGAGCGAAAACGCACGTTTACCATGATGATTCGGGAAGGTGTGGCCATGCACGCCTTTAACGGTGAACTGTTCGTTCAGGCCACCTGGGATACCAGTCCGTCGCGGCTTTTCCGGACACAGTTCCGGATGGTCAGCCCGAAGCGCATCAGCAACCCGAACAATACCGGCGACAGCCGGAACTGCCGTGCCGGTGTGCAGATTAATGACAGCGGTGCGGCGCTGGGATATTACGTCAGCGAGGACGGCTATCCTGGCTGGATGCCGCAGAAATGGACATGGATACCCCGTGAGTTACCCGGCGGGCGCGCCTCGTTCATTCACGTTTTTGAACCCGTGGAGGACGGGCAGACTCGCGGTGCAAATGTGTTTTACAGCGTGATGGAGCAGATGAAGATGCTCGACACGCTGCAGAACACGCAGCTGCAGAGCGCCATTGTGAAGGCGATGTATGCCGCCACCATTGAAAGTGAGCTGGATACGCAGTCAGCGATGGATTTTATTCTGGGCGCGAACAGTCAGGAGCAGCGGGAAAGGCTGACCGGCTGGATTGGTGAAATTGCCGCGTATTACGCCGCAGCACCGGTCCGGCTGGGAGGCGCAAAAGTGCCGCACCTGATGCCGGGTGACTCACTGAACCTGCAGACGGCTCAGGACACGGATAACGGCTACTCCGTGTTTGAGCAGTCACTGCTGCGGTATATCGCTGCCGGCCTGGGTGTCTCATATGAGCAGCTTTCCCGGAATTACGCCCAGATGAGCTACTCCACGGCACGGGCCAGCGCGAACGAGTCGTGGGCGCACTTTATGGGACGGCGAAAATTCGTCGCATCCCGTCAGGCGAGCCAGATGTTTCTGTGCTGGCTGGAAGAGGCCATCGTTCGCCGCGTGGTGACGTTACCTTCAAAAGCGCGCTTCAGTTTTCAGGAAGCCCGAAGTGCCTGGGGGAACTGTGACTGGATAGGCTCCGGTCGTATGGCCATCGATGGTCTGAAAGAAGTTCAGGAAGCGGTGATGCTGATAGAAGCCGGACTGAGCACCTACGAGAAAGAGTGCGCGAAACGCGGTGACGACTATCAGGAAATTTTTGCCCAGCAGGTCCGTGAAACGATGGAGCGCCGCGCGGCTGGTCTTAAACCGCCCGCCTGGGCGGCTGCAGCATTTGAATCCGGGCTGCGACAATCAACAGAGGAGGAGAAGAGTGACAGCAGAGCTGCGTAATCTCCCGCATATTGCCAGTATGGCCTTTAATGAGCCGCTGATGCTTGAACCCGCTTATGCGCGGGTTTTCTTTTGTGCGCTTGCAGGCCAGCTTGGGATCAGCCGCCTGACGGATGCGGTGTCCGGCGACAGCCTGACTGCCCAGGAGGCACTCGCGACGCTGGCATTATCCGGTGATGATGACGGACCACGACAGGCCCGCAGTTATCAGGTCATGAACGGCATCGCCGTGCTGCCGGTGTCCGGCACGCTGGTCAGCCGGACGCGGGCGCTGCAGCCGTATTCGGGGATGACCGGTTACAACGGCATTATCGCCCGTCTGCAACAGGCTGCCAGCGACCCGATGGTGGACGGCATTCTGCTCGATATGGACACGCCAGGCGGAATGGTGGCGGGAGCATTTGACTGCGCTGACATCATTGCCCGTGTGCGTGACATAAAACCGGTATGGGCGCTGGCCAACGATATGAACTGCAGTGCAGGTCAGCTGCTTGCCAGTGCCGCCTCCCGGCGTCTGGTCACGCAGACCGCCCGGACAGGCTCCATCGGCGTCATGATGGCTCACAGTAATTACGGTGCTGCGCTGGAGAAACAGGGTGTGGAAATCACGCTGATTTACAGCGGCAGCCATAAGGTGGATGGCAACCCCTACAGCCATCTTCCGGATGACGTCCGGGAGACACTGCAGTCCCGGATGGATGCAACCCGCCGGATGTTTGCGCAGAAGGTGTCGGCATATACCGGCCTGTCTGTGCAGGCTGTGCTGGATACAGAGGCTGCAGTGTACAGCGGTCAGGAGGCCATTGATGCCGGACTGGCTGATGAACTTGTCAACAGCACCGATGCGATCACCGTTATGCGTGATGCACTGGATGCACGTAAATCCCGTCTCTCAGGAGGGCGAATGACCAAAGAGACTCAATCAACAACTGTTTCAGCCACCGCTTCGCAGGCTGACGTTACTGACGTGGTGCCAGCTACGGAGGGCGAAAACGCCAGCGCGGCGCAGCCGGACGTGAACGCGCAGATCACCGCAGCGGTTGCGGCAGAAAACAGCCGCATTATGGGGATCCTCAACTGTGAGGAGGCTCACGGACGCGAAGAACAGGCGCGCGTTCTGGCAGAAACCCCCGGAATGACCGTGGAAACGGCCCGCCGCATTCTGGCCGCAGCACCACAGAGTGCACAGGCGCGCAGTGACACTGCGCTGGATCGTCTGATGCAGGGTGCACCGGCACCGCTGGCTGCAGGTAACCTGGCATCTGATACCAATAAAGAATTACTTAATACACCTGAAGCTTTACCGGTATAAGAGGCAGTTATGGCGTCAAAAGAAGAGTTTAACCATTACCAGCCGCTGGGTAACAGTGATCCGGCTCATACAGCAATTGCGCCTGGCGGATTGAGTGCGAAAACGCCTGCAATGACCCCGCTGATGCTGGATGGCACTACCCGTAAGCTGGTTGTGTGGGATGGCACCACCGACGGTGCAGCCGTTGGCATTCTGGCGGTTGCTGCTGACCAGACCAGCACCACACTGACGTTCTACAAGTCCGGCTCGTTCCGTTATGAGGATGTGCTCTGGCCGGAGGCTGCCAGCGACGAGACTAAAAAACGGACCGCGTTTGCCGGAACGGCAATCAGCATCGTTTAATCTTCCCCTTCATCAACAAAGGCCGCCTGTGCGGCTTTTTTTATGGAAATAATTTATGTCTGTATATACAACTGCAGAATTACTGGCATCGACCCAGCATCACTTTAAGTTCGATCCGCTGTTTCTGCGTCTCTTTTTCCGTGAAACCTATCCTTTCACCACGGAAAAAGTCTATCTCTCACAAATTCCGGGACTGGTAAACATGGCGCTGTACGTTTCGCCGATTGTTTCCGGTGAGGTTATCCGATCCCGTGGCGGCTCCACCTCTGAATTTACGCCGGGTTATGTCAAGCCGAAGCATGAGGTGAATCCGCAGATGACCCTGCGTCGCCTGCCGGATGAAGATCCGCAGAACCTGGCTGACCCGGCTTACCGTCGTCGCCGTATTATTCGGCAGAATATGCTGGATGAAAATCTGGCGATTGCCCAGGTCGAAGAGATGCAGGCAGTTTCTGCCGTGCTTAAGGGCAAATACACCATGACCGGTGAAGCCTTCGATCCGGTTGAGGTGGATATGGGCCGCAGTGCGGCGAATAACATCACGCAGTCCGGCGGCACGGAGTGGAGCAAGCGTGACAAGTCCACGTATGACCCGACCGACGATATCGAAGCCTACGCGCTGAACGCCAGCGGTGTGGTGAATATCATCGTGTTTGATCCGAAAGGCTGGGCGCTGTTCCGTTCCTTCAAGGCCGTCAAGGAGAAGCTGGATACCCGTCGCGGCTCTCATTCCGAGCTGGAGACAGCGGTAAAAGACCTGGGCAAAGCGGTGTCTTATAAGGGAATGTATGGCGATGTGGCCATCGTCGTGTATTCCGGACAGTACGTGGAAAACGGCGTCAAAAAGAACTTCCTGCCGGACAACACGATGGTGCTGGGGAACACTCAGGCACGCGGTCTGCGCACCTATGGTTGCATTCAGGATGCGGACGCACAGCGCGAAGGCATTAACGCCTCTGCCCGTTACCCGAAAAACTGGGTGACCACCGGCGACCCGGCGCGTGAGTTCACCATGATTCAGTCAGCACCGCTGATGCTGCTGGCTGACCCTGATGAGTTCGTGTCCGTACAACTGGCGTAATCATGGCCCTTCGGGGCCATTTTCTCTCTGTGGAGGAGTCCATGACGAAAGATGAACTGATTGCCCGTCTCCGCTCGCTGGGTGAACAACTGAACCGTGATATCAGCCTGACGGGGACGAAAGAAGAACTGGCGCTCCGTGTGGCAGAGCTGGAAGAAGAGCTTGATGACACGGGCGACACTGCCGGTCAGGATACCCCTCTCAGCCCGGAAAATGTGCTGACCGGACATGAAAATGAGGTTGTATCAGCGCAGCCGGATACCGTGACTGATACGGCTGATCTGGTCACGGTTGTGGCACTGGTGACGCTGCATACTGATGCACTTCACGCCACGCGGGATGAGGCTGTGGCATTTGTGCTGCCGGGAACGGCGTTTCGTGTCTCTGCCGGTGTGGCAGCCGAAATGACAGAGCGCGGCCTGGCCAGAATGCAATAACGGGAGGCGCTGTGGCTGATTTCGATAACCTGTTCGATGCTGCCATTGCCCGCGCCGATGAAACGATACGCGGGTACATGGGAACGTCAGCCACCATGACATCCGGTGAGCAGTCCGGCGCAGTAATACGTGGTGTTTTTGATGACCCTGAAAATATCAGCTATGCCGGACAGGGCGTGCGCGTTGAAGGCTCCAGCCCGTCCCTGTTTGTCCGGACTGATGAGGTGCGGCAGCTGCGGCGTGGAGACACGCTGACCATCGGTGAGGAAAATTTCTGGGTAGATCGGGTTTCGCCGGATGATGGCGGAAGTTGTCATCTCTGGCTTGGACGGGGCGTACCGCCTGCCGTTAACCGTCGCCGCTGAAAGGGGGATGTATGGCCATAAAAGGTCTTGAGCAGGCCGTTGAAAACCTCAGCCGTATCAGCAAAACGGCGGTGCCTGGTGCCGCCGCAATGGCCATTAACCGCGTTGCTTCATCCGCGATATCGCAGTCTGCGTCACAGGTTGCCCGTGAGACAAAGGTACGCCGGAAACTGGTAAAGGAAAGGGCCAGGCTGAAAAGGGCCACGGTCAAAAATCCGCAGGCCAGAATCAAAGTTAACCGGGGGGATTTGCCCGTAATCAGGCTGGGTAATGCGCGGGTTGTCCTGTCCCGCCGCAGGCGTCGTAAAAAGGGGCAGCGTTCATCCCTGAAAGGTGGCGGCAGCGTGCTTGTGGTGGGTAACCGTCGTATTCCCGGCGCGTTTATTCAGCAACTGAAAAATGGCCGGTGGCATGTTATGCAGCGTGTGGCCGGGAAAAACCGTTACCCCATTGATGTGGTGAAAATCCCGATGGCGGTGCCGCTGACCACGGCGTTTAAACAGAATATTGAACGGATACGGCGTGAACGTCTTCCGAAAGAGCTGGGCTATGCGCTGCAGCATCAACTGAGAATGGTAATAAAGCGATGAAACATACTGAACTCCGTGCAGCCGTACTGGATGCACTGGAGAAGCATGACACCGGGGCGACGCTTTTTGATGGTCGCCCCGCTGTTTTTGATGAGGAAGATTTTCCGGCAATTGCCGTTTATCTCACCGGCGCTGAATACACGGGCGAAGAGCTGGACAGCGATACCTGGCAGGCGGAGCTGCATATTGAAGTTTTCCTGCCTGCTCAGGTGCCGGATTCAGAGCTGGATTCGTGGATGGAGTCCCGGATTTATCCGGTGATGAGCGATATCCCGGCACTGTCAGATTTGATCACCAGTATGGTGGCCAGTGGCTATGACTACCGGCGCGACGATGATGCGGGCCTGTGGAGTTCAGCCGATCTGACTTATGTCATTACCTATGAAATGTGAGGACGATATGCCTGTACCAAATCCAGCAATACCGGTGAAAGGTGCCGGAACCACCCTGTGGGTTTATAACGGGAGCGGCGACCCTTATGCAAACCCGCTTTCAGACGTTGACTGGTCGCGTCTGGCTAAAGTTAAAGACCTGACGCCCGGCGAACTGACCGCTGAGTCCTATGACGACAGCTATCTCGATGATGAAGATGCAGACTGGACTGCGACCGGACAGGGGCAGAAATCTGCCGGAGATACCAGCTTCACGCTGGCGTGGATGCCCGGAGAGCAGGGGCAGCAGGCGCTGCTGGCGTGGTTTAATGAAGGCGATACCCGTGCCTATAAAATCCGCTTCCCGAACGGCACGGTCGATGTGTTCCGTGGCTGGGTCAGCAGTATCGGTAAGGCGGTGACGGCGAAGGAAGTGATCACCCGCACGGTGAAAGTCACCAATGTGGGACGTCCGTCGATGGCAGAAGATCGCAGCACGGTAACAGCGGCAACCGGCATGACCGTGACGCCTGCCAGCACCTCGGTGGTGAAAGGGCAGAGCACCACGCTGACCGTGGCATTCCAGCCGGAAGGCGCAACCGACAAGAGCTTCCGTGCGGTGTCTGCGGATAAAACAAAAGCCACCGTGTCGGTCAGTGGTATGACCATCACCGTGAAAGGTGTTGCTGCAGGCAAGGTCAACATTCTGGTCGTATCCGGTAATGGTGAACTTGCTGCGGTTGCAGAAATCAACGTCACCGCCAGTTAATCCGGAGAGTCAGCGATGTTCCTGAAAACCGAATCATTTGAACATAACGGTGTGACCGTCACGCTTTCTGAACTGTCAGCCCTGCAGCGTATTGAGCATCTCGCCCTGATGAAACGACAGGCAGAACAGGCGGAGTCAGACAGCAACCGGAAGTTTACTGTGGAAGACGCCATCAGAACCGGCGCTTTTGTGGTGGCGATGTCCCTGTGGCATAACCATCCGCAGAAGACAAAGCTGCCTTCCATGAATGAAGCCGTTAAACAGATTGAGCAGGAAGTGCTTACCACCTGGCCCACGGAGGCAATTTCTCATGCTGAAAACGTGGTGTACCGGCTGTCCGGTATGTATGAGTTTGTGGTGAATGATGCTCCTGAACAGGCAGATGACGCCGGGCCTGCAGAGCCTGTTTCTGCGGGAAAGTGTTCGACGGTGAGCTGAGTTTTGCCCTGAAACTGGCGCGTGAGATGGGGCGACCCGACTGGCGTGCCATGCTTGCCGGGATGTCATCCACGGAGTATGCCGACTGGCACCGCTTTTACAGTACCCATTATTTTCATGATGTTCTGCTGGATATGCACTTTTCCGGGCTGACATATACCGTGCTCAGCCTGTTTTTCAGCGATCCGGATATGCATCCGCTGGATTTCAGTCTGCTTAACCGGCGTGAGGCTGACGAAGAGCCTGAAGATGATGTGCTGATGCAGAAAGCGGTAGGGCTTGCCGGAGGCGTTCGTTTTGGCCCGGACGGGAAAGAAGTTATCCCCGCTTCCCCGGATGTAGCGGACATGACGGAGGATGACGTAATGCTGATGACAGTATCAGAAGGGATCGCAGGAGGAGTCCGGTATGGCTGAACCGGTAGGCGATCTGGTCGTTGATTTAAGTCTGGATGCGGCCAGATTTGACGAGCAGATGGCCAGAGTCAGGCGTCATTTTTCCGGTACGGAAAGTGATGCGAAAAAAACAGCGGCAGTCGTTGAACAGTCGATGAACCGGCAGGCGCTGGCTGCACAGAAAGCGGGGATTTCCGTCGGGCAGTATAAAGCCGCCATGCGTATGCTGCCTGCACAGTTCACCGACGTGGCCACGCAGCTTGCAGGCGGGCAAAGTCCGTGGCTGATCCTGCTGCAACAGGGGGGTCAGGTGAAGGACTCCTTCGGCGGGATGATCCCCATGTTCCGGGGGCTTGCCGGTGCGATCACCCTGCCGATGGTCGGGGCCACCTCGCTGGCGGTGGCGACCGGTGCGCTGGCGTATGCCTGGTATCAGGGCAACTCAACCCTGTCCGATTTCAACAAAACGCTGGTTCTTTCCGGCAATCAGTCGGGGCTGACGGCAGATCGTATACTGGTCCTGTCCAGAGCCGGGCAGGCGGCAGGGCTGACGTTTAACCAGACCAGCGAGTCACTCAGCGCACTGGTTAAGGCGGGGGTAAGCGGTGAGGCTCAGATTGCGTCCATCAGCCAGAGTGTGGCGCGTTTCTCTTCTGCATCCGGCGTGGAGGTGGACAAGGTCGCTGAAGCCTTCGGGAAGCTGACCACTGACCCGACGTCGGGGCTGACGGCGATGGCGCGCCAGTTCCATAACGTGACGGCGGAGCAGATTGCGTATGTTGCTCAGTTGCAGCGTTCCGGCGATGAAGCCGGGGCATTGCAGGCGGCGAACGAGGCCGCAACGAAAGGGTTTGATGACCAGACCCGACGCCTGAAAGAGAACATGGGCACGCTGGAAACCTGGGCAGACAGGACAGCACGGGCATTCAAATCCATGTGGGATGCGGTGCTGGATATTGGTCGTCCTGATACCGCTCAGGAGATGCTGATTAAGGCAGAGGCTGCGTTTAAGAAAGCGGACGACATCTGGAATCTGCGCAAGGATGATTATTTTGTTAACGATGAAGCGCGGGCGCGTTACTGGGATGACCGTGAAAAGGCCCGTCTTGCGCTTAAAGCCGCCCGAAAGAAGGCTGAACAGCAGAGTCAACAGGACAAAAATGCGCAGCAGCAGAGCGATACCGAAGCGTCACGGCTGAAATATACCGAAGAGGCGCAGAAGGCTTACGAACGGCTGCAGACACCGCTGGAGAAATATACCGCCCGTCAGGAAGAACTGAACAAGGCACTGAAAGACGGGAAAATCCTGCAGGCAGATTACAACACGCTGATGGCGGCGGCGAAAAAGGATTATGAAGCGACGCTGAAAAAGCCGAAACAGTCCGGCGTGAAGGTGTCTGCGGGCGATCGTCAGGAAGACAGTGCTCATGCTGCCCTGCTGACGCTTCAGGCAGAACTCCGGACGCTGGAGAAGCATGCCGGAGCGAATGAGAAAATCAGCCAGCAGCGCCGGGATTTGTGGAAGGCGGAAAATCAGTTCGCGGTACTGGAGGAGGCGGCACAACGTCGCCAGCTATCCGCACAGGAGAAATCCCTGCTGGCGCATAAAGATGAGACGCTGGAGTACAAACGCCAGCTGGCTGTACTTGGCGATAAGGTCACGTATCAGGAGCACCTGAATGCGCTGGCGCAGCAGGCGGATAAGTTCGCACAGCAACAACGGGCAAAACGGGCAGCCATTGAGGCGAAAAACCGGGGGCTTACTGACCGGCAGGCAGCGCGGGAAGCCACAGAACAGCGCCTGAAGGAACAGTATGGCGATAATTCGCTGGCGCTGAATAACGTCATGTCAGAGCAGAAAAAGACCTGGGCGGCTGAAGACCAGCTTCGCGGGAGCTGGATGGCAGGCCTCAAGTCCGGCTGGAGTGAGTGGGAAGAGAGCGCCACGGACAGTATGTCGCAGGTTAAAAGTGCAGCCACGCAGACCTTTGATGGTATTGCGCAGAATATGGCGGCGATGCTGACCGGCAGTGAACAGAACTGGCGCAGCTTCACCCGCTCCGTGCTGTCCATGATGACAGAAATTCTGCTTAAGCAGGCAATGGTGGGGATTGTCGGGAGTATCGGCAGCGCCATTGGCGGGGCTGTTGGTGGCGGCGCATCAGCGTCAGGCGGTACAGCCATTCAGGCAGCTGCGGCGAAATTCCATTTTGCGACCGGAGGATTTACGGGAACCGGCGGCAAATATGAGCCAGCGGGGATTGTTCACCGTGGTGAATTTGTCTTCACTAAGGAGGCAACCAGCCGGATTGGCGTGGGGAATCTCTACCGGCTGATGCGCGGCTATGCCACCGGCGGTTATGTCGGTACACCGGGCAGCATGGCGGACAGCCGCTCGCAGGCGTCCGGGAAGTTTGAGCAGAATAACCATGTGGTGATTAACAACGACGGCACGAACGGTCAGATAGGGCCACAGGCGCTGAAGGCGGTTTATGACGTAGCCCGTAAGGCGGCAATGGATGTTGTGACCGGGCAGATGCGCGATGGTGGTCTGTTCTCCGGAGGTGGACGATGAAAACCTTCCGCTGGAAAGTGAAACCCGGTATGGATGTGGCTTCGGCCCCTTCCGTAAGAAAGGTGCGCTTTGGTGATGGCTATTCTCAGCGAGCGCCTGCCGGGCTGAATGCCGACCTGAAAACGTACAGCGTGACGCTTTCTGTTCCCCGTTGGGAGGCCACGGCGCTTGAGTCGTTTCTGGCTGAGCACGGGGGCTGGAAATCCTTTCTGTGGACGCCGCCTTATGAGTGGCGGCAGATAAAGGTGACCTGCGCAAAATGGTCGTCGCGGGTCAGTATGCTGCGTGTTGAGTTCAGCGCAGAGTTTGAACAGGTGGTGAACTGATGCAGGATATCCGGCAGGAAACACTGAATGAATGCACCCGTGCGGAGCAGTCGGCCAGCGTGGTGCTCTGGGAAATCGATCTGACAGAGGTCGGTGGAGAACGTTATTTTTTCTGTAATGAGCAGAACGAAAAAGGTGAGCCGGTCACCTGGCAGGGGCGACAGTATCAGCCGTATCCCATTCAGGGGAGCGGTTTTGAACTGAATGGCAAAGGCACCAGTACGCGCCCCACGCTGACGGTCTCTAACCTGCACGGCATGGTCACCGGTATGGCGGAAGACCTGCAGAGTCTGGTCGGCGGAACGGTGGTCCGGCGTAAGGTTTACGCCCGTTTTCTGGATGCGGTGAACTTCGTTAACGGAAACAGCGACGCCGATCCGGAGCAGGAGGTGATCAGCCGCTGGCGCATCGAACAGTGCAGCGAACTGAGCGCGGTGAGTGCCTCTTTTGTACTGTCCACGCCGACTGAAACGGATGGTGCTGTTTTTCCGGGGCGCATCATGCTGGCTAATACCTGCACCTGGACCTATCGCGGTGATGAGTGCGGTTATCACGGTCCGGCTGTCGCGGATGAATATGACCAGCCGACGTCCGATATCACGAAGGATAAATGCAGCAAATGCCTGAGTGGCTGTAAGTTTCGCAATAACGTCGGCAACTTTGGCGGCTTCCTTTCCATTAACAAACTTTCGCAGTAAATCCCATGACAGAGACAGAATCAGCGATTCTGGCGCACGCCCGACGATGTGCGCCAGCGGAGTCGTGCGGCTTCGTGGTGAGAACGCCGGAGGGGGAAAGATATTTTCCCTGCGTGAATATCTCCGGTGAGCCGGAGGAGTATTTCCGGATGTCGCCGGAGGACTGGCTGCAGGCAGAGATGCAGGGTGAGATTGTGGCGCTGGTCCACAGCCATCCCGGTGGTCTGCCCTGGCTGAGTGAAGCCGACCGGCGGCTGCAGGTGCAGAGTGATTTACCGTGGTGGCTGGTCTGCCGCGGGGAGATTCATAAATTCCGCTGTGTGCCGTATCTCATCGGGCGGCGCTTTGAGCACGGGGTGACGGACTGTTACACGCTGTTCCGGGACGCTTACCATCTGGCGGGGATTGAGATGCCGGATTTTCACCGCGAGGATGACTGGTGGCGTCACGGTCAGAA